>NZ_CM174432.1:0-4692500 GCF_057835675.1 Stenotrophomonas sp. GL_101
ATGGATGCCTGGTCCCGTTGTCTCGAACGCCTTGAGGCGGAGTTCCCGCCCGAAGATGTTCACACCTGGTTGAAGCCGCTGCAGGCGGATCTGCGCGCGGACAGCCTGGTGCTTTATGCGCCAAATGCCTTCATCGTCGACCAGGTACGCGAACTGTACCTGCCGCGGATCAAGGAACTGTTGACGCACTTCGCCGGTTTCGGCGACGTTTTTCTTGAAATCGGCTCGCGCCCCCGCCCCGTAGAGGCGCAGATCGCGCCGAATCCGGGCGCTTACGCGCCGTCGGTGCCAGCCGGGCCGCTGGTGCCGTTTGCCGGCAACCTGGATTCGCACTACACCTTCACCAACTTCGTGGAAGGCCGCAGCAACCAGCTGGGCCTGGCCGCCGCGTTCCAGGCGGCGCAGAAACCGGGCGACCGCGCGCACAACCCGCTGTTGCTGTACGGCGGCACCGGGCTGGGCAAGACCCACCTGATGTTCGCGGCCGGCAATGCGATGCGTCAGGCCAATCCTGCGGCGAAGGTGCTGTACCTGCGATCCGAACAGTTCTTCAGCGCGATGATCCGTGCGCTGCAGGAAAAAACCATGGACCAGTTCAAGCGCCAGTTCCAGCAGGTGGACGCGCTGCTGATCGATGACATCCAGTTCTTCGCCGGCAAGGACCGTACCCAGGAAGAGTTCTTCCATACGTTCAATGCCCTGTTCGACGGCAAGCAGCAGATCATCCTGACGTGCGACCGGTACCCGCGCGAAGTCGAGGGCCTGGAAGCACGGCTGAAGTCGCGCCTGGCCTGGGGCCTGTCGGTGGCCATCGAACCGCCGGACTTCGAGACCCGCGCGGCGATCGTGCTGGCCAAGGCCCGTGAACGGGGTACCGATATCCCTGACGATGTCGCGTTCCTGATTGCCAAAAAAATGCGCTCCAATGTGCGCGACCTCGAGGGTGCGCTGAATACCCTGGCTGCGCGCGCCAATTTCACCGGCCGTGCAATCACCACTGACTTCGCCCAGGAAACCCTGCGCGATCTGCTGCGCGCCCAGCAGCAGGCCATCAGCATTCCGAACATCCAGAAAACCGTGGCCGACTACTACGGGCTGCAGATCAAGGATCTGCTGTCCAAGCGTCGGACCCGGTCGCTGGCCCGTCCGCGCCAGGTTGCCATGGCGCTGACCAAGGAACTGACCGAGCACAGCCTGCCTGAAATCGGCGATGCCTTTGCCGGCCGGGACCACACCACGGTGCTGCATGCCTGCCGGCAGATCCGGACATTGATGGAGGCGGACGGCAAGTTGCGGGAAGACTGGGACAAGCTGATCCGGAAGTTGAGCGAATAGTGCATGGTCGCCGCACAGGCGTCATCGCATAAAACGGTGCAGAATCCGGTAGTAAGCAGGGGACAGGATGTGGATAAAAAAGCCGGCTGTTTTCGCGGTAGATTTATCCACAACTTCCCCTCCCCCTTGGGGGCTGGTAGTGCAGAGGGTTTCGAGGCGTGAAATTCCTTTGTTTACAAAGACTTAGTTGAGTTTTCCCGCGAATCTGGCTCTACCATCACCACCAAGCTTTTGATTTATTCCTTATTTTTTTAAAGCATAGGGGCACGGAACCACATGCGTTTCACACTGCAGCGCGAAGCCTTTCTCAAGCCGTTGGCACAAGTCGTCAACGTGGTCGAACGCCGCCAGACCCTGCCGGTTCTGGCAAATTTCCTGGTCCAGGTGCAGAACGGGCAGCTGTCGCTGACCGGAACGGACCTGGAAGTGGAAATGGTGTCGCGGATCGCGGTGGAAGATGCCCAGGACGGCGAGACCACCATCCCCGCCCGCAAACTCTTCGAGATCATCCGCGCCCTGCCCGATGGCAGCCGGATCACCGTCTCCCAGACCGGTGACAAGATCACCGTGCAGGCCGGCCGTAGCCGCTTCACCCTGGCGACCCTGCCAGCCAACGACTTCCCGTCGGTGGACGAAGTGGAAGCCACCGAGCGTGTCACCATCGGCGAAGCCACCCTGAAGGAACTGATCGAGCGCACCGCGTTCGCCATGGCCCAGCAGGACGTGCGCTACTACCTCAACGGCCTGCTGTTCGACCTGCGCGGCGATGCCCTGCGTACCGTCGCCACCGATGGCCACCGCCTGGCGCTGTGCGAAACCGATCTGGAAAAGGCCAGTGGCGCCAAGCGCCAGATCATCGTGCCGCGCAAGGGTGTGACCGAACTGCAGCGTCTGCTGGAAAGCGGCGATCGCGAGATCGAGCTGGAAGTGGGCCGCAGCCATGTGCGGGTCAAGCGCGACGATGTGACCTTCACCTCGAAGCTGATTGACGGCCGTTTCCCGGATTACGAGGCAGTGATCCCGATCGGTGCCGACCGCGAGGTCAAGGTGGATCGTGAGGCCCTGCGTGCCTCGTTGCAGCGTGCGGCGATTCTGTCCAACGAGAAGTACCGCGGCATCCGGGTGGAAGTCTCGCCGGGCAACTTGAAGATCAGTGCGCACAACCCGGAGCAGGAAGAAGCCCAGGAAGAGATCGAGGCCGACACCACGGTCAGCGATCTGGCCATCGGCTTCAACGTGAACTACCTGCTGGACGCGTTGTCGGCATTGCGCGACGAACACGTGGTCATCCAGCTGCGTGATTCCAACTCCTCCGCGCTGGTGCGTGAAGCCAGCAGCGAGAAGTCGCGTCATGTGGTGATGCCGCTGCGCCTCTGACCAGGCGATGCGGTTCCACGTGGAACCGCAGCGATGAAGAAACCCGGCCTGGTGCCGGGTTTTCTTTTTCCGAGGTTTCAAACGTTCCACGTGGAGCATTCGCGCGGACGCTCGTTTTTCCCTGTCAGTCGGTTCCCGGGCTCGCATCGGAGCCAGCGCACAGATAGGCCCCGCCAGTGCCGCGCCCGCCGTCGGCTGTGATGCCCTGACGCGATCACCAACTGTGATCTGAGACTGGAGAGCTGTGCACTGCGCGATAGCGAAGTCAGCTGTTCGGTGTGATGTGGCGCGCATGGACTCGCGGTCTTGGATCTGCGTTGAATTGCACGGCGGAATCACAGCTCTATGCTTTAAAAACTGTATATAAATCTAAAGCTAGGTGGTGGTGGTAGGGCCAGATTTGGTTGAAAAGTACCTTATCTTGTTGAAATACATAGGGAAATAGGGGTTGAAACCCCCGGTAAAACAGGTGTTGAGCCTGGGGTTGAACCTGTGGATATCTCAAGAGTCATCCACAGGTCCTCCTTTTATCCACAGATTGCACATGGGTTGTGCATAAGTAATACAGAGTTGCTGTGGACAGTGAAAAAGACCCGCTGTGAAATGCTCGCTATCTGAATACGCCGCCTCCGCCCAGCCGCGCAGATTTCAAGAAATCGATGCCGTTTGCCGGCGGACGCCGGAGTCATACCGCGCAGAAACGCCTCGAATTCTTTGAAATCTGCACGGCTGCCCTGCTGCTGCCGCAACAGATTTCAAGAAATCCGACGCGATTTCTGTAGGAGTTACTGCGTCGGCTACCGGGTAGCTGCCAGGTGCATCACGCCGACCACGTGGAACCAGCCCAATGCAGTAAGCTGATCGGCTCCCCTTCCCCGACTGCCGCCCTTGGCGGTGCTGATCGAGCGCATGCACATTCGACGTTTGTCCCTGCACCAGGTTCGTCGCTTCGACAACGTGGAACTGGCCCCCCAGCCGGGCATCAATCTGATCACGGGTGACAACGGTGCCGGCAAGACCAGCGTGCTTGAAGCCCTGCATGTGATGGCCTATGGCCGTAGTTTCCGTGGCCGGGTACGTGATGGCCTGGTACGACAGGGGCATGAGGCGCTGGAAGTGTTCGTGGAATGGGACGAACAGCGCGAAGGTGCTGAAAGCCCCACGCGGCGCAAGGCCGGGCTTCGCCACAGCGGCCAGGAGTGGAAAGGCCGGCTGGATGGCGAGGACGTCGCCCAGCTCGGTAATCTCTGCGCGGCGTTGGCGGTGGTGACCTTCGAGCCGGGTAGCCATGCCCTGGTCAGCGGTGGTGGCGAACCCCGCCGTCGTTTCCTTGATTGGGGCTTGTTCCACGTGGAACCAGACTTTCTTGCGTTGTGGCGACGCTATTCCCGGGCGCTAAAGCAGCGCAACGCCCTGCTCAAGCAAGGCGGACATTCGCATGCCCTGGATGCCTGGGATCGGGAGCTGGCCGAGGCCGGCGAACCCTTGACCGCACGCCGCCAGCATTACCTGGAGCGCCTGCAGGACCGCGCCATCGCATTGGCCGCCTCACTGGCGCCAACGCTGGAGATACAGTCGCTGACCTTGAGTCCTGGTTGGCGAAAGCACGAAGTTTCCCTGTCGGATGCGCTGCTGCTGGCGCGTGAGCGTGACCGGATGGCGGGATATACCTCGGTGGGCCCGCATCGGGCCGACTGGAGCGTGGGTTTTGCCAGTATCCCCGGCCGCGATGCGCTGTCGCGCGGCCAGGCCAAGCTCACCGCCCTGACCTGCCTGTTGGCCCAGGCCGAGGACTATGCCGAACAACGCCGGGAGTGGCCGGTCATCGCGCTGGATGACATTACCTCCGAACTTGATCGTACCCATCAGGGGCGGGTGTTGGAGCGCCTGATGGCCGGCCCGGCGCAGATCTTCATTACTGCCACCGAGACGCCTGCCGCACTGCAGGACATTCGTGAAATCACCCGGTTCCACGTGGAACATGGCCAGATTCTGCCTGTGCCATAGTGTCGACGGGGCCGCCGTGCCCCGACTGGTATAATTGCGGTCGCAACCCCTTATTACTCGGCGCCCCGCCCTCCCGGCGGCGGCCCGACCTGCGGAGCCTATGGCAAGCGCAATGACTGAAGAACAGAACACCCCGGCAACGAACGGCAACTACGACGCCAACAGCATCACCGCACTGGAAGGCCTGGAGGCGGTTCGCAAGCGCCCGGGCATGTACATCGGTGACGTCCATGACGGCACGGGTCTGCACCACATGGTGTTCGAGGTGGTCGACAACTCGATCGATGAAGCCTTGGCTGGCCACGCCGACAACGTGTCGGTGATGATCCACGCCGATGGTTCGGTGTCGGTGTCGGACAACGGTCGCGGCATTCCAACCGGCAAGCACGAGCAGATGAGCAAGAAGCTCGATCGCGACGTCTCTGCGGCCGAAGTGGTGATGACTGTCCTGCACGCCGGCGGCAAGTTCGATGACAACAGCTACAAGGTTTCCGGCGGTCTCCACGGCGTCGGCGTCAGCGTGGTCAATGCGCTGTCGCAGAAGCTGGTCCTGGACATCTACCAGGGCGGTTTCCATTACCAGCAGGAATATGCCGACGGCGCGGCGGTGTACCCGCTGAAGCAGCTGGAAGCCAGCACCAAGCGCGGCACCACCCTGCGCTTCTGGCCGTCGGTGAAAGCGTTCCACGACAATGTCGAGTTCCACTACGACATCCTGGCGCGTCGCCTGCGCGAGCTGTCCTTCCTGAACTCCGGCGTCAAGATCGTCCTGGCCGACGAGCGCGGCGATGGCCGCCGTGACGACTTCCACTACGAAGGCGGCATCCGCAGCTTCGTGGAGCATCTGGCGCAGTTGAAGACGCCGCTGCACCCGAATGTGATCTCGGTAACCGGCGAGGCCAACGGCATCACCGTGGATGTGGCGCTGCAGTGGACCGATTCCTACCAGGAAACGATGTACTGCTTCACCAACAACATTCCGCAGAAGGATGGCGGTACCCACCTCGCCGGTTTCCGCGGCGCGCTCACCCGCGTGCTCAACAACTACATCGAACAGAACGGCATCGCCAAGCAGGCCAAGATCAACCTGACCGGCGATGACATGCGCGAAGGCATGATCGCGGTGCTGTCGGTCAAGGTGCCCGACCCGAGTTTCTCCAGCCAGACCAAGGAAAAACTGGTCAGCTCGGATGTGCGCCCGGCGGTGGAAAGTGCCTTTGGCCAGCGCCTGGAAGAGTTCCTGCAGGAAAACCCGAACGAAGCCAAGGCGATCGCCGGCAAGATCGTCGACGCGGCGCGTGCCCGTGAAGCGGCGCGCAAGGCGCGCGACCTGACCCGTCGCAAGGGTGCGCTGGATATCGCTGGTTTGCCGGGCAAACTGGCCGACTGCCAGGAAAAGGATCCGGCGCTGTCCGAGCTGTTCATCGTCGAGGGTGACTCGGCAGGTGGCTCGGCCAAGCAGGGCCGCAACCGCAAGAACCAGGCGGTGTTGCCGTTGCGCGGCAAGATCCTCAACGTGGAACGTGCGCGTTTCGACCGCATGCTGGCGTCGGACCAGGTTGGTACGCTGATCACCGCACTCGGCACCGGTATCGGGCGCGACGAGTACAACCCGGACAAGCTGCGCTACCACCGCATCATCATCATGACCGATGCCGACGTCGACGGTGCGCACATCCGTACGCTGCTGTTGACCTTCTTCTACCGGCAGATGCCGGAGCTGATCGAGCGTGGCCATATCTACATCGGCCTGCCGCCGCTGTACAAGATCAAGCAGGGCAAGCAGGAGCAGTACCTGAAGGATGACCCGGCGCTGGATGCTTACCTGGCCAGCAGCGCGGTGGAAAATGCGTCGTTGATTCCGGCCGAAGGTGAGCCGGGAATCGAAGGCATGAGTTTGGAGAAGCTGCTGCTGTCCTACGCTTCGGCGCAGGAAACCATCAGCCGCAACGTGCACCGCTATGATCGACAGGTGCTCGAAGCGCTGATCGATTTCACCCCGATGGACCTGGAACACCTGCGCAAGGCCGGTGCCGACGAGGGCTTGGCCGCGCTGGCCAAGCGCTTGAACCGGGGCAACCTGGGGTCGCCGCGTTTCAGCCTGGAACTGCAGGAGCCCACCGACGAGCGCCCGGCCGCGTTGCTGGTCACTCGCAAGCACATGGGCGAGGAGATGATCCAGGTACTGCCGTTGTCGGCGTTCGAAACCGGCGAACTGCGTGCGCTGCACCAATCCTCGCTGTTGCTGCATGGGCTGGTTCGTGGCGGTGCCAAGATCAGCCGGGGTGCCAAGTCCGCCGAGATCGAAAGCTTCTCCGAAGCACGCAACTGGTTGCTGGACGAAGCCAAGAAGGGCCGCCAGATCCAGCGCTTCAAGGGCCTGGGCGAAATGAATCCGGAACAGCTGTGGGACACCACCGTGAACCCGGAAACGCGCCGCCTGCTGCAGGTCCGCATCGAAGACGCGGTGGCGGCAGACCAGATCTTCAGCACCTTGATGGGTGACGTGGTCGAGCCGCGTCGTGACTTCATCGAAGACAATGCGCTGAAGGTCGCCAACCTGGATATCTGACACAATCGGGACAGTGTCGGCCGGTTGCTCCGCGCAACCTGGCCGGCCGTCGCCTCCCGATGTCAGGAATCCGATGTCCGCTACCGCTCCGGCGTCCAGCACGCCTCCTCTGCCTCCTGTCTCATCCTCGGCGTCCGGCAGGAAGCCGGGTTCACCGGTGGCAGGATTTTTCATCGACCTGGGTATCGCCGCGGTCGCGCTGTTTGGCATCAGCCTGATCAGCGGCTTGGCCTGGGGCGTCTATCGTGGTGCCGTGGTGGGTGCACAAGCCACACGCGAAGGCGCTGCGATCGATACGGCCACCCTGGCCCAGCAACTGGGCCAACCCGGTGCCCTGGCGCAGATCCTGATGGCGCTGGTGGCCACTGGCGGCGCCGCGCTGTTGCTGTACTTCCTGCGCCGCCGCGCCGACCGCGGCGAACGCCATGCGTCGCTGCAGGCCGCGCGACGTCCGTCCACCTGGGGTTGGACCCTGCTGGTGGCTGGCGGCGTGGTGATTGGCAGCAACCTGATCGCCTACCTGGCCAAACAGGCCGGGATCGAGCCGGTGCCGACCAACCTGGCCCTGATGGAACAAGCGCTCACCCGCTTCCCGTGGTTCCTGGCGGTGTTCGCGATCGTGTTGGCGCCCGCCTACGAAGAACTGTTGTTCCGCCGCGTGTTGTTCGGCCGCCTCTGGCAGGCCGGGCGCATGTGGCTGGGCATGCTGTTGAGCAGCCTGGCCTTCGCCCTGATCCATGAGATTCCCGGGACCAGCGCCAATGGCCCGTGGGAGATCGCCCAGCTGTGGCTGGTCTACGGCGGCATGGGGGCGGCGTTTGCCTGGTTGTACCAGCGCACCGGCACCTTGTGGGCGCCGATCGTGGCGCATGGCCTGAACAACGCGATCGCCTTGGCCGCCCTGGTGTTCCTTGGTCTTCACTGATCCTTGCCGCGCGCAGAAGAGACTGGCAAGGGCCGGCGGTTCCAGCCTGTCACCGCGCGGCGTTGATGTGGCGACAACAAAATTTTACGCACCGCAGTTCCACACTAGGCACATGAACACGGGGGGCTTGCCATGAAACCAGTGCTGTTCGGGGTTGCGCTTGCGCTGTTGGTCAGCGCGTGCGCCACCACCACCTCGCCGACCGGTCGGCGGCAGATGATCGGTGGTGTTTCCCAAGCCGAGCTGGACCAGCTTGGCGCCCAGGCGTTCAACGAGACCAAGCAGAAGGAAAAGCTCAGCACCGACGGCCGCCAGAACGGCTATGTGCAGTGCGTGGTCAATGCGCTGGTGGCGCAGCTGCCCCCACAGTACCGTGGCGTACGGTGGGAGACGGCGGTGTTCGTCGACAAGGAACCCAATGCGTTCGCCCTGCCTGGCGGCAAGGTCGGGGTCAACAGCGGCATCTTCACCGTGGCCAAGAACCAGGACCAGCTCGCCGCGGTGATCGGGCACGAGATAGGCCATGTGATCTCGCGCCACCACGAAGAGCGCCTGACCCGCCAGATGGGTGCGCAGACCGGCCTGTCCGTGCTGGGCGCGCTGGCCGGCGCCGCCTACGGCGATGGCGCGGCCAGCACCGTCAACCAGCTGGGGGGCATGACCGCGCAGACCGCCTTCCTGCTGCCCGGCTCACGGACCCAGGAAAGCGAGGCCGACGTGGTGGGCCAGCGGCTGATGGCCGAGGCCGGGTTTGACCCGGGCCAGGCGGTCAACCTGTGGCAGAACATGATGGCCGCCAGCGGCGGACGCTCGCCGCAGTGGCTCTCCACCCACCCCGACCCCGCCAACCGCATCCGTGAGCTGCAGCGCGACGCACCGGCGCTGGCCGGTGTCTATCAGCAGGCGCAGTCGGCCGGTCGCAAACCGAGGTGTGGTTGAGATGGCCGGTGACAGCTGCAATACGACCAAAGGATGCTGTATTGCAGCATCGGAAACGATTTCTCACGCCACCAGTTTCTGATACGTTTGGCGGCTCAGATTTTTCTGACAGTCCGTTTTGATGCCGCTACGGCGGTTCGATCGAGGTGAAAGATGATTTTCAGCAACCACAAGCAAGCCGTCCTTTCCGTCCTCATCGCGACCGCAATCGGTGGCGCCATGGTCACCGATGCCCTCGCGCAGTCCTCGCGCTCGGCTGAACGCTCCAATGAGCGCCGCGGCGGCAAGAACAAGGCCACCAAGGCCGAGCCGCTGTACCCGCAGGCCACCCGCCAGGAGCCCGAGGCCAAGTCCTCGCCGAAGCTGGGTGCCAAGCTGCAGAAAATGATTGACAGCTACAACGACCAGAAGTTCCCGGAAACCCGCGCGCTTGCCGACGAGATCCTGGCCAACAGCGCGGCCAACGAGTACGACAAGTCGCTGGCCGCCCAGCTGGCCTCGCAGGCCGCCTACCAGAGCGACGACACCGCCTCGGCCAAGAAGTACCTGCAGCAGGTGCTCCAGTTCAACGGCCTGGACAACAACGGTCACTACCAGTCGATGCTGATGCTCGGCCAGCTGCAGTTGCAGGATGACGAGACCGTCGCCGGCCTGGCCACGCTGGGCAAGTACTTCGCCGAAACCAAGTCGACCAAGCCCGAAGAGCTGGTGGCCAAGGGCCAGGCCCTGTACCAGGCCCAGCGCTACGCCGAGGCCATCCCGGTGCTGCAGCAGGCCATTGCCGGCGCCACCGAGCCCAAGGACAGCTGGAACCAGCTGCTGATGGCGGCCATGTCCGAAGCCGGCCAGACCGGTGAAGCGGTCAAGCAGGCCGAAGCCATCGCCGCGCGCAACCCCACCGACAAGAAAGCCCAGCTCAACCTGGCCAGCATGTACATGCAGGCCGACCAGATGGACAAGGCCGGCGCCGTGATGGCCAAGCTGTATACGGCCGGCCAGCTGACTGAAGAGCGTGAGTACAAGCAGCTGTACTCGATCTACGCCAACAGCGAGGGCAAAGAAAAGGAAGTTATTGCCGTTATCAATGAAGGGTTGCAGAAGGGCATCCTGAAGCCGGACTATCAGGTGTACCTGGCACAGGCCCAGGCGTACTACTACTCCGACCCGCAGCAGACGGACAAGGCAATTGAAGCGTGGCAGAACGCCGCCCCGCTCTCCAAGGACGGTGAAACCTACCTGAACCTGGCAAAGGTGCTGTATCAGGAAGGGCGTGTGCCGCAGGCCAAGGAAGCCGCCCGGCAGGCAAAATCCAAGGGTGTGAAGAACCCCAAGGATGCTGACAAAATCATCAACCTGAAGTAAGTAGGAATAACGCCTGAATGCCTGCACCAGTGATGCGCAGGCGCTCAGGATTGGTATAAGCTTGGAGGTTCCTGCGGTGTCATGCACCGCTGATCATGGGCTACCTGTCCCCGGGTATCCCGGCCCCACTATTGAGCTCTTGGCGCATGACGGAACAACTAGTCGTTCACAGGTACGAACAACGCGATGACACCGGCTTAAGCTGGCCGCGTATCGTGGGTATCGCTTTTGTAGTCGCACTGCATCTCGCCGCCTTCATGATGCTTCTGATTCCAGCCGTGGCCCCCAAGGCCGCGACGGAGAAGGAACGCAACATCATGGTGACCCTGGTGGACGCCCCGCCGCCGCCCCCACCGCCGCCGCCGCCGCCGCCGCCGACCGATACCCCACCGCCGCCGGTGAAGAATCTGTCGCCGCCGAAGCCGTCGCCGGTACCGCCGCCGCCGCAGGCCCCGGTCGTCGATATCCCGGACCCGCGTCCCACCGATATCGTCACGCCGCCATCGCCTCCGTCGCCGCCGGCACCGCCGAGCCAGATCGAGGCCAGTGTCGATATCTCCTCGAAGAACATGAACCCCCCGCGTTACCCGCCGGCAGCTTTCCGTGCAGGTATCCAGGGTGAAGTGATCCTGATCATTGATGTCGACGCCAATGGCAACGTCACCAATGTGTCGGTCGAACGGTCCAGCCGTAACCGTGACCTCGACCGCGCCGCGATGGAAGCAGCACGCAAGTGGAGCTTCCGTTCTGCGGAGTCGGGCGGGAAGAAGGTCGCAGGTCGCGTTCGCGTCCCGGTCAACTTTGCGCTGAACTGATGGTGCCGGTGGCCTGACGGCCACCGCTCCCTCGGTTATTCAAAGCAACATCATTCATCACCACACACAACAAAGGTAAGCGTCATGCTGCAGGAACTTTTCATCGCCGCTGCTGCCGGGGGCAACCCGTCGAACGCCCTCTCGCAGATGGGCTTCGAGCACTTGATCCACGAAATGACCACCAAGCCGGGTGATTTCGCCGTTTCCTGGGTCGTGCTGCTGACCCTGATCATCATGTCGGCCATGTCCTGGTACTGGACCGTCATCAACATCTTCCGTGCTACCCGCCTCAAGAGCGCTGCCGACAAGGTCGTGAGCCTGTTCTGGGATACCCCGAACGCCCAGGACGCCATCCGTGCGATGGAAGAACAGCCGGCTTCGGAGCCCTTCTCGAAGATCGCCCTTGACGCTGCCCAGGCAGCGGCCCATCACCAGCGTGCCGAAGGCGGCGCAACCGGTGGCGGCCTGGGTGAGAACCTGAGCCGTTCGGAGTTCGTCGATCGCGCCCTGCGTCAGGCCGTGACCCGCGAAAGCAACAACCTGCAGTCGGGCATGACCCTGCTGGCCACCGTCGGTGCAACCGCTCCGTTCGTCGGTCTGCTGGGTACCGTGTGGGGCATCTACGGCGCGCTGATCAAGATCGGTGCCACCGGTTCCGCCTCGATCGACGCCGTTGCTGGCCCGGTGGGTGAAGCACTGATCATGACCGCCATCGGTCTGTTCGTGGCTATCCCGGCCGTGTTCGCCTTCAACTTCTTCAGCAAGATCAACAGCGCCACGATCAGCAAGTTCGATACGTTCGCTCACGACCTGCACGACTTCTTCGCCACCGGCTCGCGCGTTCGCTAATTGCGACGCGCTTTCCCTGGCAAGAACGTAGTCAACACGATCTAGACGGAGCCCGTTATGGCTTTCAGTAGTGGTAACAGCGGCGGCCCCATGGCCGACATCAACGTTACGCCCCTCGTGGACGTGATGCTGGTGCTGCTGATCATCTTCATCATCACGGCGCCTCTGATGTCCCACAAGGTCAAGGTGGATCTGCCCGAGGCCAACCTGGTGCAGAACCCGGAAGACGCTGAAAAGCGTTCGGGCCCGATCACCCTGGCAGTCAAGGAAGACGGCTCGATCTACTGGAACGACGAGGAAATCGACAAGCAGACTCTCGAGTCGCGCTTGGCGACCGCCGCCCAGCAGACCCCCCAGCCCCCGCTCAATCTGCGTGGTGACCGCACCACCAAGATGCGCGTCATCAACGAAATGACGAAGATTGCGCAGGAGCAGGGCATGCTCGACGTTGGCTTTGTTGCCACCAAAGAGAAGGGGCAGTAAGCCATGGCATTCAGTACTGGTGGTGGCAAAGGCCCCATGGCCGACATCAACGTCACGCCCCTCGTGGACGTGATGCTGGTTCTGCTGATCATCTTCATCGTTACCGCGCCGATCATGACCTACCCGATCGCCGTTGACCTGCCGCAGCGCGTGATCAACCCACCGCCGCAGCTGGTCGAGCCGCCGCCGCCGATCGAGTTGAAGATCGACGCGAGCAACCAGGTCTCGTGGAACAACAGCCCGGTTGCCGTGGGTGAGCTGCAGCAGCGCATGGAGCAGGAAGTACAGCGTGATCCGACCAATCAGCCGGAGCTGCGCATCGACGCCAGCCCGGACTCCGAGTACGACGTGATGGCCAAGGTATTGGCTGCCGCGAAGAACTCGCAGATGAAGAAGATCGGCTTCGTACAGCAGTAAACCGCACTACGCAGTCATGACGCGACTGGAAAACGCCCCTGGAAACAGGGGCGTTTTTTTTGGCTCTGACCCGTCCTGAATTGAGTTGACACCTTTTCCCACAGGAAGAGGAATGTTCAATGAATTCAACAATCAGGCGCAGCCAGCGGGATTACTCGCTGGCCTTCAAGTTGTCGGTGGTGGACCAGGTCGAGCGTGGGGAGCTGACCTACAAGCAGGCCCAGGAGCGCTACGGAATCCAAGGACGGAGCACCGTGCTGTCGTGGCTTCGGCGACATGGTCGGCAAGACTGGTCAGGTGGGGCATCATCTGCCCCCATGACCACAGCTCCCAAGTCCGGAACGGCCAAGCCGCTGACACCGGAACAACAGATCAAAGTCCTGCAGGTTCAGCTGCGGGAGGCGACCGAGAAGGCGCAGCTTTTCGAGGCCATCGTGGATGTGCTCAAGGAAGACTACGGGGTGCGCATCGTAAAAAAGCCTTCCGGCAAGTCCTCACGCAAAGGCGCCTCCAAGGCGTAAGCGTGGCAAGGGCTTGCCGCCATTTTGGTATCAGTCGCCAAGCGTACTATCAGGCAGGCCATCGTCAGCAGCGGCAACTGGCCGACGGTGCTCGGGCGCTCGCGCTGGTAGGTGGCTATCGAGCGCGCCAGCCGCGCATCGGCACGCGCAAGCTGCATCATCTGATTGGACCGACGCTTCAAGCATCGGGAGTGGCAATGGGGCGCGACCGTCTGTTTGGCGTCCTTCGTGATGCCCGGCTGCTGGTCCCCATGCGGCGGGCGTACCACAAGACGACCGACAGCCATCACCGCTTCCGGCGGCACCCCAATCTTCTCAAGCCCGGCGAAGGGCGCGTGGTACCGACCGGCAGTGAGCAGGTCTGGGTAGCCGACATTACCTACCTGCCCACGCAGGGGAAATTTGTATACCTGAGCCTGATTACCGATGTGTGGTCGCGCAGGATCGTGGGCTGGAGCGTGCACGACACCCTGCAGACCGAACAGGTCGCCCAAGCACTGCAGATGGCGCTGAAGGAACGAAAAACGCGGCAGCAGCTGATCCATCACTCCGACCGGGGCATCCAGTACTGCTCGGACTACTACCAGAAGATCCACGCCAGGCATGGGGTGACCTGCTCGATGACCGATGGCTACGACTGCTACCAGAATGCGCTGGCCGAACGGGTAAATGGGATATTGAAGGGCGAGTTCCTGCTGCACCGGCCCCGGGACCTGCTGCAGGCACGCCAGATGGTCGCCGAGTCGGTGGGGATCTATAACGCCGAGCGGCCGCACCTGTCGCTTAAAATGCAAACGCCCGATGCGGTGCATCGGGCGTCTCTGGCCGCCTGACGGCGGCCAGATCATCCGCCACAGGTGTCAACCTATGGCAGGACGGGTCACTCTTCTCCAAACAAAGGAGTGCGCCCGCGTCATAGCGAAAGCCAAGACACACCCGGTTGCTTCTATCGCGCCCTGGGTGAACCTCTCCCCTCATGGGAGAAGAAACCTTCCTGCTGCGTGCCGGCTGCATCGACCCTGCGCAGGCGCGCGACGCGACGGCCCGTTATGATCCGCCCATGCTTGCCACTTACCCTGCCCTCGCGGCCTGGCTCGATGCCGTCCCCCACCTCCGGCCGCTACTCGTGGTCGCCTACCTGCTCTACCTGTTCTGGCTGATCGGTTGGATCATGCTGCAGAAGCGTGAGCCGGTGGCCACCCTGAGCTGGATACTGTCGCTGGCCGCCCTGCCCTACCTGGGCTTGTTCATCTACTACCTGCTCGGCCCACAGAAAGTAAAACGACAACGTCTGCGTCGCGGCCGCGCGCGCTCGGGCATGGAGCATTACAGCAGCGTGTGTCCACCCGACGCGGACTGCACCGAGCTGGCCAAGATCGCCCAGGCCACCACCGGCCTGGCACCCAGTTCGGCCACCGAAGTGGAGTGGCTCGTGGACGGCGCGGCCACCTATCGCGCGTTGCTTGCTGCCATCGCCCAGGCAGGCGACCACGTGCACGTGGAGTACTACATCTTCAACCCCGACCATGCCGGCACCGCCCTGCGCGATGCGCTGGTAGAGCGGGCCCGCACGGGCGTGCGGGTGCGCCTGCTGCTGGATGCGGTCGGGTCGTCGGCAATCCACAAGCGCTTCCTGCAGCCGCTGCTGGACGCCGGTGGCGAAGTGGCCTGGTTCCACCCGCGGCAACTGCTCAAGCCGTTCAAACGCCCGTGGTTGAACATGCGCACCCACCGCAAGCTGGTGGTGGTCGATGGCCGCGTCGCCTTCACCGGTGGCATCAACATCACCGACGAAGAAGACGAAAGCCGTCGCCCGGATGCCTACCGCGACCTGCACATGCGACTGGTTGGACACGTGGTGCGCAGCCTGCAGCTGGTTTTCATCGAGGACTGGATCTATGCGACCGGGCAGCCGCCCGAACGCTTCCAGATCGCCCAGCTGTGGCCGCACGAGATGCCCAGCCGCAGCGACGGCCCGATCAGCGCGCAGGTGCTGGTGTCCGGCCCGGATTCATCGTGGGAAACCATCCACCGGCTGCAGGTGGCGGCCATCCACGAAGCGCGCGAGCGCGTCTGGCTGGTCACGCCGTACTTCGTCCCCGGCGAGGCCGCCCGCATGGCCCTCACCTCCGCCGCGCTGGGCGGCCTGGACGTGCGCCTGCTGGTACCGAAGATGAGCGACTCGTGGTTCGTCACCCAGGCCGCGCGCTCCTACTTCGACGAGCTGCTGCAGGCGGGCGTGAAAATCTATGAGTACGGCCCGCGCATGCTGCACACCAAGGCCTTCATCGCCGACCACAACGTCTGCATTGTCGGCAGCGCCAACTTCGACCATCGCAGTTTCCGGCTCAATTTCGAGTTGTCGATGATGCTGGTCGACGCCGGTCGCGTGGCCGCGCTGGAGCAGATCCTGGCCGCCGAGTTCGCCGCTGCCACCCGCGTGCACAACGATCGCGGCCGCTCGCTGTGGCTGCACCGTGTGCCGGAGGCATTCGCCCGCCTGGCCTCGCCGTTGTTGTGACTGGCCACGTGGAACCGGGACAGCCAGCGGCGCTACACTGACCAGATCGACGGGGAGAATCACGATGCATTGGCTGTTCCTGCTGCTGGCGCTCGGCTGTTTCGCCTTGGCGCTCAACGTGTCCCACTGGGGGCTGATGCTGCTTGCCTTGCTGGCTTCCCTGCTGTTCCTGCTGGCCTGGGTGCGCGGGTTGTACGTCGCGCGCTTCGGCACTCTGCAGGGCGACATCTCCCGCGTGATCGACCCCACCGAACTGCGCCGGCTGCGCGAGCAGGGCGATGCCCGTCGCCAGCCGACCGCCGAAGACTCCGACCTCCCGTAGTGCCATGACCCAGCTCAGTGTCAACGTCAACAAGATCGCCGTCCTGCGCAATTCGCGCGGCGGTACCGACCCGGACGTAGTGCAGGCCGCGCGCGTCTGCCTGGAGGCCGGTGCGCATGGCATCACCGTGCACCCGCGCCCGGACCGCCGGCATATCCACGCCGAGGACGTGCTGGCGCTGTCGGCGCTGACCGTTGCCCACGGCGTGGAATTCAACATTGAAGGCAACCCGTTCGCCCCGCCGCGCGAGGGTTACCCGGGCCTGTTGCCGCTGTGCGCGCAGACCCGCCCGGCCCAGGCCACGCTGGTGCCCGACAGCGACGGCCAGCTCACCTCCGACCACGGCTTCGACTTTGCCCGCGACGGTGAGCGCCTGCGCCCGCTGATTGCCGAACTGAAGTCCTACGGTTGCCGGGTCAGCCTGTTCGTGGATGCCGGCAATCCGTTGCTGGAGCAGGCGGCCGCGGTGGGTGCCGATCGCATCGAGCTGTACACCGGCCCGTATGCCCAGGCCCATGCCGCCGGCGATGCGCGGGCCATGCTGGACCTGTTCGCCGGCGCAGCGCGCCGGGCCCAGGCGGTCGGGCTGGGGGTCAACGCCGGGCACGACCTGTCGCAGGGCAACCTGGGCGAATTCCTGGCGCACGTGCCCGACGTACTGGAGGTGTCGATCGGCCATGCGCTTATCAGTGAGGCGCTGTATGACGGGCTCGATGCCACCGTGAAGGGCTATCTGGCCCTGCTGTAATGCGCGTATCGACCAACGGTCGATACCTACCGGTGTTGATTGAACGGTAGGAGCCGGCCGTTGGTCGGTTCGGCGGCGCCCCGCATCCTGTGGATAACGCTGGGGGCCAAATGACCCGTTCAGCCCGCAAACCCTGTGGTGGCCGCGATTTCACTTCCCTCGCGGCCTGTGGTTAGTAATACTACTAATCCACCCGCGCGCGGTACCTGGCCATGACTTCCCTCCCCGTCGTCTCAACGACTGCGACACCCCGTCGATAGCCTTCGCCCATGGCAACTGCGATCAAAGGCCGAGGCTCGACCACCCACCTGGTAGGCCGTTTCGAGGTCACCGTCAGCCAAGCCGTGGACGATGGCTGGGACGCCGAGGAGTCCGAGGAATTCCTGGCGCCGCGGCTGCGCACCGAAGTGCGCGCGGAAACCGCGCGCAGCATCATCAGCCGCAACAAGTCGCCGGATGTGGGCTTCAGCCAATCGGTGAATCCCTACCGTGGCTGCGAGCATGGCTGCTCCTACTGCTTCGCCCGGCCCTCGCATGCCTACCTCAACCTGTCGCCCGGGCTGGACTTTGAAACCAAGCTGTTCGCCAAGACCAACGCGCCGCAGCTGCTGCGCAAGGAGCTCTCGCGCCCCGGCTACGTGCCGCAACCGATAGCGCTGGGCATCAATACCGACGCCTACCAGCCGATCGAGCGCAAGCTGAAACTCACCCGCCAGCTGATCGAGGTGATGCTGGAAACGCGGCACCCGTTCTCGTTGATCACCAAGAACGCGCTGGTAGAACGCGACATCGATCTGCTCGCGCCGTTGGCCGCGGAGAACCTGGTCAGCGTGCACTTCTCGGTGACCTCGCTGGACCCGCATCTGTCGGCCAGGCTGGAGCCGCGCGCATCGGCGCCGCACGCCCGCCTGCGCGCAATGCGGCGGCTGTCCGACGCTGGCATTCCGGTGGGAGTGATGGTCGCGCCGGTGATTCCGTGGATCAACGATGCCGAACTGGAAGCGGTGCTGGAAGCCGCGCGCGACGCCGGTGCCTGCTCCGCCGGCTACGTGCTGCTGCGCCTGCCGCTGGAAGTGGCACCCCTGTTCCGCGATTGGCTGGATACCCATCACCCCGACCGCGCCACCCACGTGATGAGCACCATCAACCAGCTGCGCGGTGGCAAGGATTACAACAGCGAGTTTGGCACCCGCATGCGCGGCCAGGGCGTGTATGCCGATCTGTTGTCGAGCCGCTTCAAGCTGGCCCGCAAGCGGTTGGGCTTCGATGCGCAGAACAGCCATTGGCCGAAACTGGATTGCACGAAGTTTCTGCGGCCGTTGCCGCCGAGAGTGGATTCGCCGCAGGGGTCGTTGTTCTAGGCAGTCACCGGACAGTTCGTCCCGGCTTGCGCAGACAAGCCGGTTGGGCGTCGATGATAGATGCCCCGGCTGACCTACGCCGCATTGGAATGAACGCCTGCAGCAATGACGTGTGCTGGGCGTTCGGGGCAAGAACCGCCCAATTGGCCAAACGGATAGGCGATCGATGAAGTTCACAGGGAAAGTTGTTGGATTGACTGCGCTATTTGTCGGAATTGCCGCATTGGCTGGGTGCAGCCCGTCGCCTACCGAACCGAAAGCTGCTTCTGGCCAAGCGCTTCCTGCTCCGGCTATGGAACTCATCGAGATTGTCGCGCGGCCTGCCGGCGAGCCTGTTGGCGCATTAGCCCGCCCCACCCATCCCACCGACCCGGTGGAGATTGCCATTCGTACCAAGGGCACAACGAAGGGGGCGGACTTGGCGGTCAAGATGATCGCTCTGGCCGATGACAGCACTGTCGATACAGGCAAGCTTCGACTCAACGCCGGCAATTCGGCCGCACCCAAGTTCCAGTTTGAGCCGCGCGGTATGTGGCTAACCGGTCGCTATCTCTTTGAGGTCACGCTGGATGGGAAACTGGCTGGCAGCCAAGAGCTGGAAATCTTCCCGGCCGACGATGGGGCTCCCGCGCAGTAAATGGTACCTATTCGCCTAGGGCGTGTTGAGCGTGGTGAGGAAGGCGGCCAGATCGCTGCGTTCCTCAACAGTCAAGCTGATTGGTTGCCCGCTGGTGAGTCCACGATAGTAGAGCTCATGCTCGATGGCCGCTTCGAGAGTCTGGATGCTGCCGTCGTGCATGTAAGGCGCTGTGCGCGCCACGTTGCGCAGGCTGGGTGTGCGGAACGCACCCATGTCCTGCGGATCGGACGTAATCGCGAATCGTCCCAGCTCCGCGATTTCGGCATCTGCGAGGATCATCCTACCAAGGGGCTCGCCAGAGCCTCGCGACCGTTCCAAGCGTGCCTGTAGCGAACGGATGTTGCCCGCGATGCGCTCAAATCCGACGCTGGCATGGTGAAACTGCTGATCGCTGAATGAGCTGGACTTGTCCATCAGATGGCAGCTGGCGCACTGGCCCTTGCCTTGGAAGAGCTGCATGTCGCGCTCGGCTCGCGCACCGAGGAGACTGTAGTCGGCGGATGCGTGAGCGCGGTCGAACAGGCTGACGCCGGTATCCAAGCTAGTAAGATAGCTGGAGAGCGCTGCCGATATGTCGGTTTCGCTGATGTCCTTACCAAAAAAGGCGCGGTATTCCGGCAGAGTGGCGATCTGCTCTATTGCAGCTGCCACCGTGTCGTGACCCATTTCCATGGGGTTGCCAAGAGGCTGCATGACAGCTTGGGGTAGCGCGTCCTCACGTCCATCCCAGAACTGCGGCCCCCGCTCAACAAGCCCAATCAGGCTCGGCGCATTACGCGTACCTTTGCGTCCGAATGCTCCTACCGAAACAGCGCGGGCATCGGTAAATGCATGCTCTGAAATGTGACATGTAGCGCAACTTATGCGCCCGTCAGCCCCCAGTCGAACGTCATTGAATAATGTCTCGCCAATCCCGGCAAGGCCGGATTCTTGAGCGGCTGAGGGTTCCTGGTCGCCTGCTGGTGATCTGACCGGCTTGGCTTGGCGTAAACCAGGTTGCGAGCAAATCGGAGCCATTGGGTTCGGGTACGACAACAACGGGCAGCTCATTGTTCAAAATGGGTCCTATGCCCCCAACGCCCTGCCTGCTGTAACTTCGCCGGGAAACGCGTACGACGATAATCAGCGTCAGACGCATCATCAAGGGCAAGTGCTCCATTATGACGAAAATGGCAATCTGGTTGCCGATGCAAATAAGACATATGAGTGGGGTGCTCGCAACGAGTTGCTACGCGTCCATGCGGATGGTCAGACTATCGCGGAGTACATCTACGATGGGTTGGGTCGGAGAGTCAACAGAAGCGAAAGTGGTAAATTCGTCACCTATCTCCATGATGGCTTCAATGTCATCCTGGAGACCACGGGTGGAATAGGCAATTCAATCCTGACGGGCCTTCATGTCGACGAGCGATATGCAATAGACGAACAGGGCGGTCGGACCTATCTGCTCACTGATCATCTTGGAAGCACTCGAGCACTGACCAATTCGGACGGGCAGGTCATAAACCGCTATGACTATGACCCGTACGGCGCTGCTACGGAGTCCGAGCCTGGTTTCACAAACCGGTACCAATACACTGGGAGGGAGCGTGACGACAACGGGCTTTACTAATGCCGGACTCGGTACTATCAGCCAAAGCTTGGGCGCTTTATTTCTGAAGATCCAGTTGGACTGGCGGCAGGAATAAATCCTTATGCATACGTCGGTGGTAACCCAATTTCATGGATGGATCCCTTTGGTCTTTCGGGAACGTTGGGCATCCATTCGCAAAATCAGGGCGGCACCCTCGGGCATAGCTGGTTGACTTACACTCCGGACGGTCCACAGAGGCCAGCAGGTCCAGAAGGCCCTGCTGGGCGCAACGGGCCTACGACTTCTTATGGTACTTGGGGCAATAATCCTCGTGGAAAGGGAAACGGTCTACACTCAAATCTAGAGGTGCGTGGTGGACACATTCCCGACGCGAGTAGGACGGCACATTTGAACGATGAGCAGGAGCGCAACCTCTTTGATAGGATTCAGAAGAAGCGAAACGAAGGTGAGGATGGCTGGGGTTATCTTTCTCCTTGCTCATCTTTCGCGGCCGATACATGGGAGGCGGTCACGGGCGAGTCGCTTTCCACCAGGACAGGATTTGCGCCCAGTGCTCCGTCGGGTCTATCCCAGTCGATAATCAGGGCGAATGGAGGAGCAGCTCATGGCCGCCGATAAAGAAATTGCGCACCCATATTTCAGGAAATGGAGACGCTGGATCTTATTGATTGTTGTCGGAGCGTTGGTGCAGGCTTGCAGTGGCTATTATGGCGAACAAACGATCAAGTTCGAACACGTGCAATTTTTTAATGTCAAGCAGACCCAGCCGGGAGAGCTGCGGATATCGGGAGTAGCCATACACAGTTCGCTTGCCATAGAGCGAATTGAGAGTGTGTTGGGGGACGAATCCATTCAGGTGAGAGTGGTGCTTGTTCCCGCTAGGAAGGGGTTGTCTGGAAGTTTCGCCTATGTTGTTGTCTTGAATGAAACCGCTGAGAAGGTGACGTTTGGAGATGAGCAGAACGTGATATGGACGCGGGAGGGAGGCGTTGTTCGACGCCTGTAGCGATATCGCCGCAATGGCTCGCAGTCTCCGCTGGACTTTGGGGCGGGAAGGATGGCTGGCTGAGCCTAGTGCTAGTTTCTGATGCCATTGCATGTGCCGAAATTGCTTGGGAAGGAATATGTCCATAGCAACTATGTTGTTGGAGGGGGTTCGGCCCCACAGTAGGACAAGCACGGTAATGTCGGCCGCTGTCCGGCTGCCTTTGAAGATGTTCCTAAGTGCGCTTTAGACGGGAATCGACTCGCTCTGGGCGTCGCGCACTCGGGCGTTGAGGATCACCAGCATCTTCCGCATCACGGCCACGATGGCCACTTTTACTTCCTTGCCGCATGCCTGCAGCGACCGGTAAAATTCCCGCAGTCGAGGTTCGTGCAGCAGCGTGGACGTGCTGGCGATGTAAAGCATCTGGCGGATCTCGGCTCGGCCGCCGCCGATGCGGCGTTTGCCCCGCATCGTCCCGCTGTCGCAGGACATAGGGGAGACTCTAATCAGCTTGGCGATGACTTTACCGCTTAGCTTGCCCAGCTCAGGCAGGTAATTAGCCGGCAAGCCTGCAATGCAGGGCCCACACCTTTGATCGACTTCAGTAGAGCCAGCTGTGCCTGCTTGCCGACTTGCTCGGCAAGCAGTTTTTCCAGACGTTTAGTGATAGCTTCCAGTCGATCAGTGTTGGCCTATAGGCGTAGTGTTTAAATTCTCGTGTTCGTCATGTGGGGCTGGTGGCCGTTGCAGCCGGCGCAATGCCGGGCTCACGTCGCGGTGAAAGCAATACCTGAGCTGGAACTCAGCGAGTCATTCCAACGGTGCGCTGATCTGGGCCGTGCGTTCGGCCAGAAACCGCTTGGGCGGTGCGCCAACTGACTTTCGGAACATGGTGACGAAGGCCCCCGAACTTTCGTAGCCGAGGTCGTCGGCAATGGCCTGGATCGTCAGCCCCTTCGCCAGCATCGGCAGGGAGGTGATCACATGCATCTGACGACGCCAACGGCTCACGCTCAAGCCCGTCTCGGCAGCGAACAGGCGCGACATGTTGCGTGTGCTCATGCCGATATGGAAGGCCCGTTGGTCGAGGGTGGCCTGGGCTGCCGGTGAAGCCAGCATCGCATCGGCGAGCTGGCGCAGGCGAGGATCGGAGGGCATCGGAAGATGCAACCACTCATGCGGCGCGGCGACGAGTTCATCCAGCAGTACCGCAATCAAGCGCTGCTGGGCGCCGTCCAGGTCGTAGTACTCAGGCAGTGCAGCAGTACGTCCCAGCAGGGCGCGCATGAACGGAGAAACGGAGATCGTGCAGCAGGTGTCGGGAAGCCCGGGGACGGCATCGGGTTCGACGAATGCAACGAACCCCTGCGGCTCACTGCTGCTGTAACCACGGTGGACAAGGCCGCCGGGAATCCAAACCGCGGCCTGTGGAGGAACCACCCACAGGCCCGCGTCGGCCTCCAGGGTGATCATTCCCGTGTCGGCAAACAGCAACTGTGCTTTGCGATGCTGGTGGAATGGGAATTCCCAGCCATCGGTGCTCGCGCCCAGTCCAATGACCGTAACGGGCCGATCGATCTGATCGGGGTAATCCGGCGCAAGGCCGCTCAAGCCAGTGAGAAACATCGTCGTTTC
This sequence comes from Stenotrophomonas sp. GL_101, assembly GCF_057835675.1. Classification (NCBI taxonomy): domain Bacteria; kingdom Pseudomonadati; phylum Pseudomonadota; class Gammaproteobacteria; order Lysobacterales; family Lysobacteraceae; genus Stenotrophomonas; species Stenotrophomonas sp. GL_101. Next base: position 23,412 of record NZ_CM174432.1, read on the forward strand.
CTTGCGCGGTTTTCAGGCGTCCGCCAGCAGCGATCGGACCTTGGTCTGGCCTTCATCGATACTGGCGACAACGAACATGGGATAGCCCCAGAACCTGGAAAAAGCCGTCGAAAGTGCCTCCATGGCGGCATGCTTGGCCAGCTCGGGAACGATCTGCACGTGGCCTTTGATGAGCCGCTGGATCTCGCTCCTGTTGGCCTTCATCCACAGCGCAACCTGCCGGCGCTCCTCCACGTTGCCATTACCGTCCGCGTCGTCCGGCGCGCCCTCGCCGATGAACGCGAAGGGTCGACCACGGGCGAGCAGTGCCGAGATGTTCGCCAGGACAGCCTCCACTGGCATGGTGTCGCTGGCGTCGTTGCGCATCCATACGATGGGAAATTCACTCGCATCAATATTCATTCCAGGCTCCTGACGCATCGGCCATCCGATGCTTTGAATGAGACGCGTTATCGTATGCAGGAATGATTGATGCGTCATTGGAGAGCTCAGCCATAAAATTCTTCAATCCGGCCAGAACGGAATTGCCGACGTCAGTGCCGGTCAGCTCTCCCCGAACAGCTTCCGCGCACTCTGGAACAACACCCAGCTGGTCGCAATGAACTTGTCCCCCCCCTGCGGCCGGTTGCCACGATGGGTATGGGTGAACGCGGTCGGGGCGATCAGCAGGCTGCCGGTGCGCGGGGCGATCTTGCGCGCCTGGAACAGGAACTCGGTTTCGCCTTCCTCGAAATCATCGTTGAGGTAGAGCGTCCACAGCAGATGCCGATGCAGGGTCTCGGCGGCCGGATCACGCGGATACAGTTCGCAGTGCCAATAGGGATAGCCACCCTCGCCTGCCGCATACCATTGCAGGTTGATGGCACCGGGACGCAGGCAGGTGCGGGCCAGATCCGACAGCGCGGCATCGTCCATGCCGGGGAAATCATCGGCGGCCAATCGACGCGGCCTACCGTCGCTGTCTTGGATCTGCAACATCAGCGGCGAGATCAGTGCCTGTGGATAACGGCGTAGATAACTCAAAACGCCGCGAAAAACCGCCTGCTGCAGCTGCATGTCGACATCGCGCCAGGCCGGATCGCCGCTGATGCGAAGATCCTTGCTGTGCTTGAGTTCCGGGAACACACCGCTGCCTACTTCGCCAGGCCGCAACTGCGCACTGGATCGCATCCTGGCGTGTATAGCGGCACACACATCGGCGGGAACCGCGTTGTGGATTACTTCGATGAAGTCGTGCGGGGCATCGGCCGTCATGGGGTCATCCGTGGGCATCTGGTCCCGATGGTGACCGCTGCACTGGCCGATGTCACGCCGTTGCCACGTAAGGTTTCTTCATGGCCCAACGGGACCGGCAGCGCGCCGGTCCCGGGCGGTGCGATCAGCCCTGTGCGCTGTCGTGCTCGCGGTGATAGCGGGTGGCTTCGGCCACTTCGTTGCGCGAGCCAAGGAACACCGGCACGCGCTGGTGCAGCTGGTCGGGCTGGATGTCGAGGATGCGCTCGCGGCCGGTGGTGGCCGCGCCGCCGGCCTGTTCAACCAGCAGGCCCATCGGGTTGGCTTCGTACATCAGGCGCAGCTTGCCGGCCTTGGACGGGTCCTTCTTGTCCCACGGGTAGATGAAGATGCCGCCGCGGGTGAGGATGCGGTGCACGTCGGCGACCATGCTGGCGATCCAGCGCATGTTGAAGTTCTTGCCGCGCGCACCTTCCTTGCCGGCCAGCAGGTCCTGCACGTAGCCCTGCATGGGCGCTTCCCAATGGCGCTGGTTGGACATGTTGATGGCGAACTCCTGGGTGTCCTCGGGAATCTGCATGTCCGGGGTGGTCAGCACGAACTCGCCCTTTTCGCGGTCCAGGGTAAAGGCGTGGGTGCCGTGGCCGACGGTGAGCACCATCTGCGTGCTGGGGCCATAGATGCAGTAACCGGCGGCCACCTGGGCGGTACCGGGCTGCAGGAAGCTGTCGTCGTTGGGCTGTTCGGTGCCCGGCGGGCAGCGCAGCACCGAGAAGATGGTGCCGACCGAGACGTTGACGTCGATGTTGGAACTGCCGTCGAGGGGATCAAACAGCAGCAGGAAGTCGCCGCGCGGGTAGGTATCGGGCACCGGCTGGCAGTGGTCCATTTCCTCGGAGGCGCACGCGGCGAGGTGGCCACCCCAGGCATTGGCTTCGAGCAGGATCTCGTTGCTGATCACGTCGAGCTTCTTCTGCGCTTCGCCCTGTACGTTGCCGGTACCGGCTTCGCCGAGGACGCCACCGAGGGCACCCTTGCTGACCGCGATGGAGATGCTGGTGCAGGCGCGGGCGACGACGGCGATCAGCTGGCGCAGGTCGGCGTTGATGCGGCCGGCGTGCTGCTCTTCGATCAGGTACCGGGTAAGCGACGAACGGGACATGGGGTGGGCTGCCAAAGACATTCGGGGGCCATATTGTCGCCCGTTGCCGCTGGCATTACGAGGCAATGCGCAGGCGTAAGCGGTTATGCCTTGCGACCGGGAGCGCGGCGCGTTGCGCCGTCGCACGACCAACGGTCGTGCGCTACCACAGCACAGTGCCCGATCATGATGGCGCCGAGCACCGACGGCGCCGGTACGCTGTCAAATCGCGCGACCGCGTTGTGCCAGCGGCAGGCAGAAGAACGGCCGCACAGGGCGGCCGTTCTTCATGTCACCGATGCGGACCTTCAGCCCTTGGCGACGGTCGCCACGGCCTTGGCCACATAGGCCAGGTTGCCCTGGTTCAGTGCGGCCACGCAGATACGGCCGGTGCCGACGGCGTAGATGCCGAACTCGTCGCGCAGGCGGTCCACCTGCGGGCGGGTCAGGCCGGAGTAGGAGAACATGCCGGCCTGGTCGTTGATGAAGGCGAACTCGGGCGCGCCGGCGGCAATCAGGTTTTCCACCAGGCCGTGGCGCAGCGCGTGGATGCGTTCGCGCATCTCGGTCAGTTCCGCTTCCCACACCTGGCGCAGTTCGACGCTGTTGAGCACGCCGGCCACCAGCGCCGCGCCATGGTTGGACGGGCTGGAGTAGATGGTGCGGATGATGCGCTTGACCTGCGACTGCACGGCCTTGGCGGCGTTTGCATCCGGGGCCACCACCGACAGCGCGCCAATGCGCTCGCCATACAGCGAGAACGACTTGGAGTACGAGTTGGCGACCACGAAGCTGTCGATGCCGGCTTCGGCAATGATGCGCACCGCCGCGCCGTCTTCGCTGATGCCCTTGTCGAAGCCCTGGTAGGCCATGTCGATGAACGGGAACAGCTGGCGGTCCTTCAGCAGCTCGGCCACCTGCTTCCACTGCGCGACGGTGAGGTCGGCGCCGGTGGGGTTGTGGCAGCAGGCGTGCAGCAGCACCACGGTGCCCGGCTGCAGCTTGCCGAGGTCGGCGAGCATGGCGTCGAAGTCCACGCCGTGGGTGGCCGCATCGAAGTAGCTGTATTCCACGACCTCGAAGCCGGCGGCACCGAATACGGCACGGTGGTTTTCCCAGCTCGGGTTGCTGATGGCGATGGTGGCGTGCGGCAGCAGCTTGTGCAGCAGGTCCGCGCCGATACGCAGCGCACCGCTGCCGCCGATGGTCTGCGAGGTGGCCACGCGACCGGCGGCCAGCAGCGGCGACTCCTTGCCGAAGACCAGTTCGCGGGTGGCCTGGGTGTAGGCGGGCAGGCCGTCGATCGGCAGGTAGCCGCGCGGTTTGGCGTCCAGCGCCAGCTGCTGTTCGATCTTGTTCACGGCGCGAAGCAGCGGGATGCGGCCGCTTTCGTCGTAATAGATGCCCACGCCCAGGTTGACCTTGGTCGAGCGGCTGTCGGCGTTGTATGCCTCAGTCAGGCCCAGGATCGGGTCGCCTGGGACCAGTTCCACATTTGCAAAGAAGGACACGGCGGTACTCATTCGGATGACGGAAGGGGGAGGATGTCGCGACGCAGGTTGCGGCAGAATCAGCCGAAACCAGCCCATCGTAACAAAGCTGTGCCAAGGGCGCGGCGGCCACCGTCACGGTGGCTTCCGTACCATGGCGTGCGGCACACCCCACCGCCGAGGACGCCCCGACGCATGCATCGTTTTGCCCGCTTGAGCCTGCCCTTCAGTCTGTTTTCGGCGGCAGTACTGCCGACCCTGGCACAGGCCGCGCCGACCGCGCGGGCACCCACGCCCATCGAACGGCTGCCCATCGTTCAGGTGCAGGCCGCGCGCGTACAGCAGGTGGACGATGTGGACCTGCCCGCGTCGATCAGCACGGTATGGCTGGACGATGCGGCCAATGGCACCCTGGCGCAGGTGTCCGAGGCGCTGGGCGGCATACCCGGCGTGGTCGCGCGTGACCGCCAGAACTACGCGCAGGACACCCAGCTGTCGATCCGCGGCTTCGGCGCGCGCTCCACCTTCGGTGTGCGCGGGGTGCGGGTGCTGGTGGATGGCGTGCCGGCGACCATGCCCGACGGGCAGGGCCAGCTCTCGCATGCCAGCCTGCTCTCGGCCCAACGGGTGGAGGTGCTGCGTGGGCCGTTCTCGACGCTGTACGGCAACTCCTCCGGCGGCGTGGTGCAGGTCTGGAGCGCCGACGGTGCGACGGACGATCCGTGGCGGCTGCGGCTGGATGCCGGCCCTGACAACACGCTCAGCGCCGGCGCACAGCTGCGGGGCCAGCAAGGGCCGCTGCGCTACAACGTGGCGGCCAACCACTTCCGCACCGATGGCTGGCGCGACCACAGCCGGGCGCGCCGGGAGTCGGTCAATGCGCGGCTGGGCGCCGATGTCGGCGGCGGCACGCTGGATCTGGTGCTGAACTACTTCGATGCGCCTGATGCGCAGGACCCGTTGGGCCTGAGCCGCGCACAGGTGCGCGACAACCCGCGCCAGGCCACGGCGGTGGCCGAGCAGTACAACACGCGCAAATCGGTACGCCAGGCGCAGGCCGGGCTGGTCTTCACCCGCACCGACGGCGCCCACACCTGGCGGGCGATGGGTTATGCGGGGCAGCGCAGCGTGGAACAGTACCTGGCCATTCCGCCCGGACCGCAGGCCAACCCGCTGCATGCCGGCGGGGTGATCGACCTGGAGGGCGGCTACGGCGGCGTGGACGCGCGCTGGAGCTGGCATGGCCAATGGGCCGGGCGGCCGCTGGATCTGGTGATCGGTGCCAATGCCGACCGCCAGCAGCAGGATCGGCACGGGTATGAGAACTTCGTCGGCGATCAGGTCGGCATCAAGGGTCGTTTGCGTCGCGATCAGCGCGACCGGGTGCAGAACGTGGACCAGTTCGCCCAGGCCTGGTGGCAATGGGCCCCGCGCTGGTCGCTGCTGCTGGGCGTGCGCCACAGCACGGTGCAGTTCCGCTCGGCCGACCGCTACCGCACCGCGACCAATCCCGATGACAGCGGTTCGCGCCGCTACCAGGCCACCACGCCGGTGGCCGGGGTGGTGTTCCGCGCCAGCGAGGCGTGGCGGGTGTACGCCTCGGCCGGGCGTGGTTTTGAAACCCCCACCTTCAACGAGCTGGGCTATCGCGCCGACGGCCAGGCCGGGTTGGCGCTGGACCTGTCGGCCGCGCGCAGCCGCAACCTGGAACTGGGCAGCAAGTGGCGTGCGCAGAGCGGGGCGCAGCTTGACGCGGCACTGTTCCGCGCCGACACCGATGACGAACTGGCCGTGGCCAGCAACAGCGGCGGGCGCAGCACCTACCGCAATATCGGCCGCACCCGCCGGCAGGGCGCCGAGGCCAGCTACGTGCAGCCGCTGGGGGCGCAGGTCGATGTGGCATTGGCCTATACCTACCTCGAGGCGACCGTGCGCGACCCGTACCTGCTGTGTGCCACGGCCGGCTGCAGTCCGGTGGCGGCCGGCGCACGGCTGCCGGGCGTGCCGCAGCAGCAGTGGAACCTCCGCCTGCAGTACCGGCCCGGGCCATGGCAGTGGGCTGCCGAGCTGGTGGCCTCCAGCGATACCGTGGTCAACGACCTGGCCACCGAGAAAGCAGCCGGCTATGCCCTGTTGAACCTGGAGGCCGCACGGCGCTGGCAGATGGCGCAGGGCACGCTGCGTGCCTTCGCGCGGGTCGACAACGTGCTGGACCAGCGCTACATCGGTTCGGTCATCGTCAATGACGGCAACCAGCGCTACTTCGAGCCGGGCCCGGACCGACGGGTGAGCGTGGGTCTGCAGTGGCAGTGGGCGCCGTAGCGACGCCGCCGAGGGCTATCTGGGAATTTTGGCCGGAACGAACGGCGAGGTCGGGTCGCTGGCCGGGAAGGTCTCATCCAGCGCCTCGTCCTGGTTGTCGCTGGCGTGCGCCTTGCGGTCGCGGCGCTGCTGCTCGTTCTCGCGGCCGCCCGGATGGGGCGCGCCGGCCAGGTCCTTGCGGTCCCGGTAGCCGTGGCGGATCCCCGATTCGACCGGCAGGTGGTCGTCCGCGGCGGGCGCAGGCATGCCGGCACCGCGGTCCTCGGCGTCCTGGTTGTCATGTTTGGCGTGCTGTTCACCCGGGATGGGCGGGGTGGCATCGCGCAGGGGGTCGCGTGGCATGGGCGTGTCTCCAGGTGCGGGGCCACCACTACAGCGCGGCTGGGGTGAAGTCATCGCGAACCGCAACGAACGGATCTGTCACGGCCGGCTAACGGCGGCGGGACTATTCCTGCCTGCCCTGTACTGCCGGAGCCGTGCCATGCCCCGCCTGGACCGTCGAGCTGCCCCCGCGCTGTTCAACGCCTACCTGCAACCGGCGCGGACCGCGCGGCGGGCCCGTCGCGACCGCACCGAGGAAGCCCAGGCGGTGGCGCAGGATTACCTGCAGTACATGCGCAATGATTACGAGCAACGCCGGGGCCATGGCCACCGCAGCTGGCGCGACCTGTACCCGGCGTACGCCTTCGCACTGACCACCCATTACGCCGACTGGCCGCGCGGCAATGACGACGACACCGACGCTGAACTGGCCGAGCACTGGGAGCAGATGCGGGGGCAGTCGCGGCTGGGCTGGGTGCAGGCTCGCACGATCGTGGAGGATGCCTGGCTGGCGCTGGACCACATGCCGGCCGCGGCGGTGCACGGGTTGTTGCAGTAGCGCGGCCGTCAAGGCGGCCTGCACGGTGCGAACACGGTCGTTTCACGTTGGCCGCGCTAAAGCTGCCCTCCCCTTCTGCGTTGGAGTGGCGCGGCCATGGCCCGACCGATCTGGACCGGAACGCTGTCGTTCGGGCTGCTGAATGTGCCTGTCTCGCTGATGTCCGGTGAGCGCAAGGTCGACCTGCAGTTCCGCATGCTCGACGCACGTGATCGCAAGCCGATCCGCTTTGAGCGGGTCAACGCCGACACCGGCGAGGAAGTGCCGTGGAAGGACATCGTCAAAGCCTACGAGTACGACAAGGGCAGCTATGTGGTGCTGGAGCAGGACGACATCCGTTCGGCCGCGCCGGAAAGCCATGAGGCAGTGGAAGTGGAGACCTTCGTCGACGCTTCCACGATCGACCCGCGCTTCTATGAGAAGCCCTATCTGCTGGTGCCGGCCAAAAAGGCCGAAAAAGGCTACGTGCTGCTGCGCGAGACCCTGCGCCGAACCGGCAAGGTGGGCATCGCGCGCGTGGTAGTGCGCACCCGCGGGTATCTGTCTGCGGTGATACCGCACGGCGATGCGCTGGTGCTGATGATCCTGCGCTATCCCCAGGAGCTGGTGGATCCGCAAGACTACACGCTGCCGACCGGCAGCCTGGCCGACTACCGCATCAGCAGCAAGGAAACGGCCATGGCCGAGCAGCTGATCGAGTCGATGGCCGGCGACTGGAAGCCCGATGACTATCACGACGAGTTCCGCGAGCGCCTGCAGGCCCTGCTGACCAAGCGCATCAAGTCCAAAGGGGGCACCACCCAGGTCGAGGAGGAACCCGCCTCGCGCGAGGACGATGCCACCAACGTGGTGGACTTCATGTCGTTGCTGCAGAAGAGCCTGGATGCGAAAAAACGCACGCCAGCGAAGAAGACCGCTGCAAAGAAGGCCAAACCTGCAGCGAAGAAGACGGCCAGGAAAGCAGCCACGAAGAAGGCAGCCAGGCGGGCTACCCCGCGCAAGGCCGGGTGACCGCGGATGTCGCTGCAGGACTACCGCCGCAAGCGCCGCTTCGCCAGTACCCCGGAACCGGATGCGGATACGGAACGCCGTGGTACCCCTGCACGACGCCCGATGTTCGTGGTGCAGCTGCATCACGCCAGTTCGCGCCACTACGACGTCCGCCTGGAAGCCGATGGCGTGCTCAAGAGCTGGGCGGTGCCAAAAGGACCGTCGCTGCGCGTAGGCGAAAAGCGATTGGCGGTGGAGGTGGAAGACCATCCGCTGTCCTATGCGACCTTTGAGGGCGATATACCGCAAGGCCACTATGGCGCCGGCCATGTGGAGGTGTACGACCAGGGCAGCTGGGCCTGCGATGGCGATCCGCTGGAGGCGATCGCCGCGGGCAAGCTCGACTTCGTCCTGCAGGGCGCGCGCCTCAAGGGCGGCTGGAAACTGGTGCGCACCGCGATGAAGGGCAAGCAGCGCCAGTGGTTGTTGATCAAGCGCGATGACCATGGCGCGCGTGATGCCGAGGCTGACGATCTGCTGGCGGCCCCGTCGCGCGGTCGTGCTGTCGCTGCCGGCAGGACGCCGGAGCGGCCACGCAAGGTTGCCTCCGCGCGCAAGGCAGATGCGCGCTGGAAAAAGCGCGCGCTGGCACTGCACGCCGCGCGCGACACCCCGTACCGGCAGGACTTCAAGCCGCAGTTGACCGATCACCGGGCAACCGCCCCCGACGGCGCGGCCTGGTTGCACGAGATCAAATGGGATGGCTACCGGCTGCTGGCCAGCATGCGCGACGGCGTGGTGTCGCTGCGGTCGCGCGGTGGGTTGAACTGGACCGACGACTTCCCCGAGGTGGTCCAGGCCATTGCCGCGCTGCCGGTACGCGACCTGCGCCTGGACGGCGAGCTGGTGGTCCTGGATGCAATGGGACGCAGTGATTTCACCGCACTGCAGAAGGTGATCGACGGCACCGCGAAGCAACCGCTGCGCTACGTGGTGTTCGACATGCCGGGTATTGCCGGGGCGGATATCAGCGGCGCGGCGCTGCTGGCACGCAAGAAAATGTTGAAGGCGTTGCTCGGCGATACTCCCGGCACGCTGGCCTACAGCGACCATGTGGTCGACCACGGCCCGGAGGTGTTCGCCGCCAGCGCTGGCGCGGGGTTTGAAGGCATCATCAGCAAGCGCGTCGATGCAGCGTACGTCAACGCACGTTCGCCGGCCTGGATCAAGATCAAGCACGAGAACACCGACGAATTCCTCATCGTTGGCCATACCGATCCGAAGGGGTCACGCAGTGGCTTTGGCGCGTTGCTGATGGCTACGCCAGACAAAGGCGGGCTGCGTTACGTGGGCCGTGTGGGCACCGGTTTCGATGATGCACTGCTGCGGTCGATCAGCCGACAGCTGAAGCCGCTGGCGGTCAGCCACGCCCCGGTCGCATTGCCCGCGCACGTCCCGTTCAAGGCGCACAGCGTGCACTGGGTGAAACCGGTGCTGGTGGCCGAGGTTGCGTTCCGCGGCTGGGCCAAGGAGGGACTGCTGCGCCAGGCCAGCTTCAAGCGCCTGCGTGAGGACAAGGCGGCGACGGAGCTGGGGGCGGGCTCGTCGGCGCGCGCGAAGAACACCACGCGTCGGGCATCTGCCAACGCCGCCACCGACGTGGCGATCAGCCATCCCGAGCGCGTGGTATTTGCCAAGGCCCGGCTCAGCAAGGGCGACGTAGCGGACTACTACCGGCAGATGGCGCGCTGGATACTGCCCGAAGTGGCACGCCGGCCGTTGTCGCTGTTGCGCTGCCCCGACGGCGTGGATCACCCATGCTTCTTCCAGAAGCACCACGGCACCGCGCTGGGTACTGCGGTCAAGGCGATTGCACTGGAACAGAAAAGTGGCCGCGAGGACTATCTCTACATCGAGGACGTGCAGGGGCTGCTGCAGCTGGTACAGATGAACACCCTGGAGCTGCACCCGTGGGGGGCGACGGTGGAGGACCCCGAGCACCCGGACCGGCTGGTCTTCGACCTGGATCCGGGCGACGGGGTGAGCTGGGCCCAGGTCAAGACGGCGGCACGCGACATCCGCGACCGCCTGCTGGAAACCGGCCTGCGCAGCTTCGTACGGCTGTCCGGGGGCAAGGGCGTGCACGTGGTGGTGCCGCTGCAGCCCACCGTTGACTGGGCGCGGGCCAAGGACTTCTGCGAGGCGTTCGCCCAAGCCATGGCCGCACAGGCGCCGGACCGCTACGTGGCCACGATGAGCAAGGCCAAGCGTAACGGGGTGATCTTCATCGACTGGCTGCGCAATGCACGCGGTGCCACCAGCGTGTGTGCGTGGTCGTTGCGCGCGCGACCGGGTGCTGGCGTGGCGGTGCCGTTGCGCTGGGAGGAGCTGGCCCGGATCATCGCCGCCGATGCGTTCCCTCTGGCCAAGGCGCTGCAGCGCGCGCAACGCTTGAAGCGCGACCCCTGGGAAGAGATTGCGCAGGTGAAACAGACGCTGCCGGAGTGACCACGAGGGCCAGGGCAGTCAATGCGGGCGGTAGCGCGCCCCCAGCCACATGCCGCCGGCCTGCAACGGCAGCGACAGCAGCAGCACCAGCACGAACCAGAACGGAAAATCGTTGCCCAGGTCCCAGGCCGCGTACACCGACGCGGTCGCAATCAGCGCCCACACCACGCCGCCATGCACATACGGCCAGGCCGGCGCATAACGGCTGGCAAAGGCGGTGGCGGCGATGCCTGCGAGGATCGCCCAGGCCAGGTCCCAGGCCAGCCGCAGTTCATCGCTGCCGCCCAGCCCCACCCACGGCGCGATCCAGCCGGCCGCGCCGTTGATCATGCCCAGCACGAACAGCGCCACCACCACGCACAGCACGGACAGTACGACGGTCTTGGCGAGCGACAACGCGGACATGGCGATCAATGGGCAGCGGGGGTGCCGCCATTATGGCCCGTGGCCATCAGCCGACCAGCGCTGCCGAATCGCGGGCCAGCTGCTCGATCCCGGCCCAGTCGCGCGCCTGCAGCAGCGCCCGCGTGGTCAACCACGAGCCGCCCACGCACAGCACGTTGGGCAGGTGCAGGAAGTCGCGCGCGGTCTGTGCGCTGATCCCGCCGGTCGGGCAGAACCGCACGTCGCCGAACGGGCCATTCCACGCCGACAGCATCGCGGTGCCACCGGCCTGTACCGCCGGGAAGAACTTGAAGGTATCCAGGCCGTGCTCCAGCCCGAGCATCAGCTCGGAAGAGGTGGCCACGCCGGGCAGGAACGGCAGGTCGCTGTCGCGCGCGGCCGCATACAGCCGCGGGGTGGCCCCGGGCGACACGGCGAACCGCCCGCCGGCCTGCTTGAGCTGTTCCATCTGCGCGGCGTTCAATACGGTTCCGGCACCGACCACCGCATCGGGTACCGCCTCGACCATTGCCTTGATCGCGTCCATCGCCAGCGGCGTGCGCAGGGTCACTTCGATCACCGGCAACCCGCCGTTGAACAGAGCCCGTGCAACCTCGACCGCATCGTCCACGTTTTCGGGGGTGAACACCGGAATCACCGGGGCCAGTTTCAGGACTGCACGTACACGCGGATCAGCGCCGGACATCGAATCGCTCCTCGCCCACCAGGGCCATCACGTCAGCTTCGCCGACAGGGTTGAAGTCGCCCGGGATCGAGTGCTTGAGGCAGCCAGCGGCCAGCCCGAAGCGCACGATCGCCTCCGGTGCGAAGCCGCGCATCATGCCATGCAGGATGCCGGCGGCGAAGGCATCGCCGCCGCCGATGCGGTCGACGATGCCCTGCATCTCGCGCGTGGGGGCCAGTGCCCGGGTGCCGTCGCGGCCCAGCAGCATCGCGCCCAGCGCGTGGTTGTCCACGCTGTGCGGGGTGCGCTGGGTGCAGGCCATCCACTGCAGGCGCGGGAAGGCGGCGAAGGCCTGTACGGCGGCGGCATCCACGCGATCGGCCAGGTGCGGTTGGTTGAACGTGCCTCCCAGCACCACGCCGATATCGCGGTAGTCGGCAAACAGCACATCGGCGCAGGCAAACAACGCATGCAGGTGGGTGGCCGCATCGCCCTGCCAGCGCGCCCACAACGACGGCCGGAAGTTGCCATCGAAGGACACCCGCACGCCGCGCTGGCAGGCCGCATGCGCGGCGGCCAGGGTCGCCTCGGCCATCGCCGGATTCAGCGCCGGGCTCACCCCGGACAGGTGCAGCCACTCCGCGCCTTCCAGCAGTGCGTCCCAGTCGTAGTCGGTGCTGTTGCCACAGGCGAAGGCCGACCCGGCACGGTCGTAGACCACTTCGCTGGCGCGCTGCACCGCGCCGGTGGTGAGGAAGTACAGGCCCATGCGGCCGTCGCGCTGCTGCACGCCACGGGTGTCCACGCCATGCCGGCGCAGTTCGCCCAGCGCGAAGGCGCCCAGCGGGTTGGTCGGCACCGTGCTGACCATCGCCACGTCATGGCCCAGGTGGGCCAGCGACACCCCGACGTTGGCCTCGGCGCCCCCGGCATGCACCGCCAGCTGCCCCGTCTGCAGCAGCAGCTCGCGCCCCGGCGCGCTCATGCGCAGCAGCAGTTCTCCAAAACAAACGACACGACTCATGGTGTGGATCCTTGTGAAGGTACGGGCGGTGGCAGGCCCTATCGAGTTCAATGGCTAGCGGTGTCATTCTAGCCGTGGGAGCGCGGTCGTCCACTGTCCAGAATGTCGGAAGCATTGTCCCGCAAGCGTCTACGGGACATTCCAAATCTGTTGCGGTGCAAGATGCTCCATCCGGAACGGACTGTTAACGTCGGCTCTGACCAGCGGTGTCATTGCACTGACATGTCGCCGGATAGCTGTTTCATGTAGCACCTTGGGAGAGGGAAAACATGCAATCTCGAAACATCCAGAAAAAGACACCGGTTACCTTGCTCGCATTGTCGATCGGCCTGGCGCTGGGGGGTACCGCGCTGGCCCAGGACGCCGCCAACCCGGCCGCCACCGAACTGGACACCGTCACCGTCACCGGCTACCGCGCCAGCGTCGAGAAGGCGCTGGACATCAAGCGCGGCGAAGCCGGCGTGGTCGACGCGATCGTCGCCGAAGACATCGGCAAGTTCCCCGATCTGAACCTGGCCGAGTCGCTGCAGCGCATCCCCGGCGTGGTCATCACCCGCGAAGCCGGCGAAGGCCGCAACATCTCCGTGCGGGGCCTCGGCCCGGACTTCACCCGTGTGCGCATCAATGGCATGGAAGCGCTGACCACCGTCGGCGCCGGCGACCAGAGCGGCGGCACCAACCGTGGCCGCGGCTTCGACTTCAACGTGTTCGCCTCGGACCTGTTCTCGCAGCTGATCGTGCGCAAGACCGCCTCGGCTGACGTGGAAGAAGGCTCGCTCGGGGCCACCGTGGACCTGCGCACCGGCCGCCCGTTCGACTATGACGGCTTCACCTTCGCCGCCAGTGGCCAGGCCGGCTACAACGCGATGGCCGAAAAAGCCGACCCGCGCCTGGCCGCACTGATCTCCAACACCTTTGCCGATGGCACGTTCGGTGCGCTGATGTCGGTGGCCTACTCCGAGCGCCAGGCGCTGGAAGAAGGCTCCAACACCGGGCGCTGGGCCAATGGCCCGAGCAACGGCAATTTTGCCGCGTCCTCGCCGTTTGCCGAGGCCCGCAGCGCCAGCGTGTTCCACCCGCGCTTCCCGCGTTATGTGCAGATGGAACACGAGCAGAAGCGCCTGGGCGTGACCGGCACCCTGCAATGGAAACCCAACGACGCCACCGAAGTGTCGCTGGACGCGCTGTACTCCAAGATCGACGCCACCCGCGACGAGCACTACATCGAGGCGATCTCCTTCAGCCGTGGCGCCAACACCACCACCCCGCGCCTGGCCGGCAAGCCGGCGATGATCGTCAAGAACGGGGTGATCGAAAACAACGCGTTGGTCTACGGTGAATTCGACAACGTCGACATCCGCAGCGAGAACCGCCACGACGAGTGGAGCACCGAGTTCAAGCAGCTCAGCCTGAATGGCCAGCACCGCTTCGGCGACGACTTCACCCTGTCCGGCAAGGTCGGTGTTTCGCGCTCCAGGCACGAGAACCCGGTCCAGACCACCATCATCATGGACAAGTACGACGTCGACGGATACAGCTACGACTACCGTGGCAACAGCCGCGCGCCGATCCTCAACTACGGCATCGACCCGACCAATCCCAACGGCTGGGAGCTGGCTGAAATCCGCATGCGTCCGCAGTACGTCGACAACGACTTCGACACCGGCCAGATCGATTTCAACTGGAACATCAGCCCCGGCTTCCGCCTCAAGGGCGGCGTGCTGGCCAAGAACTACACCTTCAAGACCACCGAACTGCGCCGCGCCAGCGAACTGGCCGTGCCCAACTTCGCCGACGGCAGCAAGATCGTGCCGGGCGACCTGACCAGCCAGGCCGGCTTGAAGGGAACCAGCGGCAACCCGTCCAACTGGGTGGTGCCAGACCTCAATGCCATCGCCGACCAGTTCGACATCTACAGCAACAGCGGCACCTTCGCCGTCGCCCCACGCGCCAACAATGTACGCAGTGTCGAGGAAGAAGACCGCGGCGTGTACCTGATGGGCGAGTTCTCCACCGAACTGGGCGCGCTGCCGCTGTCGGGCAACGTCGGCGTGCGCTACGTGCGCACCAAGCAGTCGTCCACCGGCCTGTCCACGCTGGCCACCGGGACCACCTCAACCACCGTTGAACGCACCTACGACGACACCCTGCCCTCGTTCAACCTGGTAGCCGAAGTCAGCCCGGACTTCCTGATCCGCCTCGGTGCGGCCAAGGTGATGACCCGTCCCGGCCTGGGCAGCCTGACCCCCGGTGCGACGGTGGCCGTCGCCGGCGGCGCGCGCACCATCTCCAGCGGCAATCCGATGCTGGACCCGACCCGCGCCACCAACGTCGATCTCGGTTTCGAGTGGTACTTCAGCGAAGGCGCGATGGCCGGCCTGGGCCTGTTCTACAAGGACATCGAGTCCTCGGTGCAGACCCTGCGCGAAGTGCACCCCTACACCGACAGCGGCCTGCCGGCCTCGTTGCTGGATGGCACCGGCGCCTCACCCACCGATGACTTCACCTATACGCGCCCGGTCAACACCCCCGGCGGTGAACTGTTCGGCGTCGAAGCCAACTACACCCAGCCGTTTACCTTCCTGCCGGGCAAGTGGTCCAACCTGGGCGTGCAGTTGAACTACACCTGGGTGGATTCCAAGATCCAGTACATCAACGCCGCCGGCCAGCCGGTGATGAAGAACGATCTGCTCGGCCTGTCGCGGTCGTCCTGGAACGCCACGCTGTTCTACGAAGGCAAGGTGTTCTCCGGTCGTGTTTCGGCGACCAACCGCGACGACTACCTGACCCAGGTACCGGGGACGGAAACCGGCTTCAACCTGGACGGCTACCACGGCATGACCGGCACCACCGTTCTGGATGCATCGATCCGCTATGCGATCAGCGCCAAACTGGAGCTGAGCCTGGAAGGCAACAACCTCACCAACGAAGCCTCCGACGAATGGGTGTACTCGCCGACCACCGGCCAGCTGCCGCTGCAGTACACCGAAACCGGCCGCCAGTTCCTGCTGGGCGTGCGCTACAAGTTCTGATGGACCTGCACGGTGGCGACGCGGACAACCGCGTCGCCACTGCTGCGACGCAAGATGTTGCCTTCCCCTCGCTTTGCTAGCGTGCATTGCCGGCCACAGCCTGCGCAGCGGGGAGCTGCGTGCCTGCCGTGCCGTTGTGCTGTCGAAAGGAACCTGCCATGCCGTTGCACGCTGTCTGTTCGCTCCGTCGCCCCCGCCTGTCGGCCAGCCTGATCCTGCTGCTGATGGGCGGCAGCGCCGGCGCCTGGGCACAGCCGCCGCAGCTGTTGTTCCATGTATCGGCCGACACCGGCCTGGATGCCGATACCGCACAAGGCGATGCGGTTCCCAATTTCCTGGACAAGGTCACGCGCGTGCCAGATGGCGTGCGCGGCGCGGCGATCCAGTGGGAAGACGACGGCGTGCTGTCGTGGAACGCCCCGGGCAACATCCAGGCCCAACGCGGCACGCTGGGTTTCTTCTGGCGCTCGCGCTATGCCGTGGGGGAAGCGCCGTTCGTGATCTTCCGGGTCGGCTATGCCGATCACAGCAGCTGGGACATGGCCTGGCTGCGCATCGACTGGAACGGGCACGGCTTCGATGCGTTCGTGACCGATGCCAACCTGGCCCGCACCCGTGTGTCATTCACACTTGACCACCTGCCCTCGCCGCAGCAGTGGCAGCACATCGCCTTCGGCTGGGACGAAGACCACGGCGTACGCCTGTATGTGGACGGCAAGGAAGTCGCGCGGCAGGACACCACCGCCGACTACGACGCTGCATTGGATCAGCTCGGCCTGGCCGGGCGGGTGATGGCGCCTTACCAGGTGCAGAGCCGTTACAACTTCCTGCGCGGCAGCGACCTGGACGAGATCCGCGTCTACGACCGCTTGCTGGACCCTGCGGGCATGGCGGCGCTGGCGCGCAATGCAACGCCGACCACGGCGTTGGCCGTACCGGACCCGCTGCGTGCGTGGCGGCACCGCTTCGGTTGGGACAACGCGGCACCGCCGCTGCTGGCCAGTGCCACCACCGGCATCCGCAAGATTGAATTTGCCGATGCCAAAGACCACCAGCAATGGATGTGGAAGGCCACCGATGGTATTGCTGAAACCACCTGGCCGGGCGTCTACAACCGCTCGCGCCTGCCCGGCCGCAACGATTACTTCCAGCTGCCGGACTGGAACACCTACGTGGATGGCGGCCAGCAGCTGGACCTGACCTTGCCGGACAACGAACACGTCAACCGCATCGAAATACGCGGCGCGGCGTTCGGCTCGCTCAGCCACAGCAGTGGCGGCGAAGCGCCGCGCCCGCTGCTGCAGCGCCCGCAGGGCGTGGTGCGCAGCGTCGATGACATCCCCACCCGGACCGGGGGCGTGCTGCACTTCCGCAACACCGAACAGGAAACCCCGATCCAGGAAATCTGGGCCTACCAGGCCAGCGACGCACCCGAGCCGGCCGGCACGGTCAAGCAGCGCTATCTGATCGACAGCCAGGCGCTGCCGGATTACCTCAACATCGCCACCTTGCGGCAGTACATCGACGGCCGCTATCCGGCCGCCGAACGCAGCACGGTGATGGCCCTGCCCAAGGGCGCCGGCTCGCGCCGCCGTACCGCCGATACCCTGCCGGCGCAGCCGCTGCCCATCGTGCACGTGCTGATTCCTTCCGGGGTTGGCGACGCGCCCGCTGCGCAGCCGTTGATCCGCAGCTGGGCGCACAGCTGGGAAAACATGCATGACGGCCTGGACGGCGTGGCCATCGACCTGCCCGCCCTGGACCTGCCGGCCACCCACGAGGGCCTGATCCCGCTCAACATCCGCATCAAGGACCCGATCTGGCCAGCGCGCGACATGATCGACGTGTCGGTCTCGGTCCGCCCGGGCGAAAAGCACACGCTGTGGCTGGACCTGCGCGACCGCATCCTCACGGCCGACAGCCTGTGGATCTCCATCGCCTCGGCCGCCCCCGGGTTCAATGCCAGCGCGCTGGACGGGGCGGAAATCCGCATGGTCTACAAGGACCGCGAGGACGCGAAGAAAGAACACGTCGCCGACCGCTTCAACCAGGCCCGCGACAACTGGGGCTTCCTGGTTGAAGAGCACACCACCTCCAAGCGCCAACGCCTGTACGCCCGTGTGTACGCCGACCTCAGCGACCTGCTGCGGGTCGACCCGGACCACGCGCTGGGCCGGCTGTACTGGAACTACATCAGCTACAACAGCCAGGGCCGGCCGCCGTTCGCGCAGCCCGAGCCGCCCCAGGGCGTGCCGCTGTGGGCCTTCCGGCAGACCGAAGACCTCAAGTACGTGCGCCGTTTCGTCGACTGGTGGATCGACCACCGGCAGATCGCCTACGGCGATTTCGGCGGCGGCATCTCCGACGATTCCGATCTCACCCAGCAGTGGCCGGGCCTGGCACTGATGGGCGTGCAGCCGGACAAGCTCAATGCCTCACTGACCGCGCTGTCCGATGCGGTGTACCGCAATGGCATGTTCAGCAACGGCCTGAGCAGCATCGAAACCGACGAACTGCATGCCTACGAAGAAGGCATCAACACCAACAGCGCGATGCTCTACCTCAACTGGGGCGACCCGCTCACGCTGGAGCGGCTGATGGAAACGGTGAAGGCCTTCGACGAACGCATCGTCCTGCCCAACCCGCAGGGCCAGCTGCTGTTCTCCAGCAACTGGTATGGCGGCAACAAGGTGTATCGCGAGCCGAACTGGCAGTGGCAGAAACCGTATTCGTTCCCGGTGCTGCACCCGGCGTTCCTGATGGGCCAGTACAACAGCGATGCCACCAGCCGCAAACTGGTCATCGGCCTGGCCGACAGCTACCTGGCCCATGCCTACACCGACGACAAGGGGCGCTGGGCACTGCCCAACGAGATCCACTGGGCCACCGGCAAGACCCGCGGCGGCGAGCTCAACAACGGCTCCGGCGGCGGCGATGTCATGCACACCTTCTGGGCCGCATGGCGCTGGACCGACGATGACAAGTATCTCAAGGCGCTGGACTATCGCGTGGTGCGCGGCGGGCCGGGCGCGTTGTCCAACCTTGGCGAGAACTACGTGGAGGTGCTGGGCCGCAGCGCCGAGTGGAACCCGCGCCTGATCGCCGACGCCGATGCGGGCAATACCGGTTTCGCCAGCCTGATGGCCTGGCAGGCCACCGGCAACAAGGCGTACCTGGAGGCACTGCATGCCGACGGCATCCAGGCCAAGGCGCAACGCGACTACATGAATACCGAAGGGCACTGGTGGTCGGACCGGGTCGAAGCGCCCAGCGAGTTCCTGCAGCGCGCGCGCCTGGGCGGCATCGCGCTCAAGCGCAACCAGAGCTGGCCCGGGCACACCGTGAGCTGGCGCTTCGTCCAGCCCGATGCCGCCGAACAGGTGGCGTTGCTGGTGCATGCGCCCTCGCCGGAGCGCTTCAAGGTGATTGCCTACAACCTGGGCACGCGCGCGCTGGATGCGCAGATGACCACGTGGAATGTCACCGCCGGGCAATGGCGGGTCACCGCCGGTGTCGACCGCGATGGCGACGACCGTATCGATGGCAGGAGCAGCGTGCGCGAGCTGGCACTGGAGCGCAGTGCTTCCACGTCGCTGCGTTTCCTGCCGGGACAGGCGCAGGTGTTCGAGTTTGAACTGCTGCAGGCCGGCGCGCCGGTCGAGCAACGCCCGGACCTGGGCATCGGCCGCGGCGATCTGCGCGTGGATGGCCGCCAGGTGCAGGTGACCGTGCACAGCCTGGGGCATGTGGGCAGCGGCGAGGGTATCGCGATACTGGAAGATGCCCATGGCCGCGAGATCGCGCGCACCGCCATCCCCGCGCTGGCCGCCCCCAGCGACCTGCTGCCCAAGACCACCGTGGTGAGCCTGCCATTGCCAGCGGGCAACCGCCATGGCCTGCGGGTGCGCGTGCAGCTGGCCGACGACGGCGCCGAAGTAACCCGGCTGAACAACAGCCTCGCCCTGTAGAGCGGGGCTCTGCCCCGCTGCCGCTGCCGCTGCCCTGCCCTGCCCCGCTGCCGCTGTCCCGCTGTCGGGCAACATCCCGTCCGCCGGGTAGAACCCGGCGCTACAGGGTCACCGTGCCTTCGATGCAGGTCACGCACGCCCCACCGATCCACAACCCCTCGCCTACCCGCTCCACCTGCAGCCGCCCGGCACGCCCCAACGCGGTCCCCTGGCTGATCACATAGCGGTCGGGCGCCTCACCGGTGGCCAGCAGCCATTGCGCGATGCCCGCGTTGAGACTGCCGGTGGCCGGATCTTCCGGCGCGCCGTCGCCGGCAATGAAGGCGCGGCTTTCAAACTGCGCCGCATCGCCATCCGCTGCCCGCCACGGGCCGAACACGCCCACCTTCAACCCATCCAGCTGTGCGTAATCAGGCTGCAGCGCCAGCACCGCTGCCCGATCGCGCAGGCGCAGCGCCAGCCAGCCGGTGCCGTTGTCCACCCAGCGTGCATCCATCACATCGTCGGCGCGCGCCCCCAGCCCGGCGCGCACGCGTTCGCGCAAGGCAGGTTCCAGTGCTTCGCCCCGCCGCAGTGGCGGCGCCAGGAACGCCAGCCTGTCCTCATCGCGGCGGATGTGTACCAACCCGATCCCGCACTCCTGCACCACGTGCTCGCCCTTGGGCACGCCGCCGTGCGCCAGCCACGCATGGCAGCTGCCCAGCGTGGGATGCCCGGCAAACGGCAGTTCTTCCAGCGTGGTGAAAATGCGCACCCGGTAATCCGCACGTGGATCGAGGGGCGGCAGCACGAAGGTGGTTTCGCTCAGGTTGGTCCAGCGCGCAAACGCGGCCATGCGCGCGTCGCTGAGGCCGGTGGCGTCAAGCACGACCGCCAGCGGATTGCCCAGCAGCGGGTCGGTGCTGAATACGTTGATCTGGTGGAACGGATGGGTGGACATCGACAACTCCCGGAAGGCACGGAAATTATGCATAACGGCCGTATACCCGGTCAGGCCGCGTCGGTCTCCATCACCTGCAGGTGCCGCGCGTACCAATCACTGCCGGTTGGCGCGAAGATCGCGCTTTGGGTCATCTCGCCTTCGTACACATGCACCGAGATCGCCAACTGGTCAGCGCTGGTGTTGCGGATGGTGTGGTACTCGTGCGGCGGAATCAGGCTGCCGGCACTGCCGCAGTCGCCCAGGATCGGCGGCTGGGCACGGAAGCGGAAACGGTCGCCATCACGCTCCAGCAGCTGGTACTGGGTGATTTCCAGCTGGCCCAGCCACACCCCTTCCACGCACCACAGGCCACTGTGGTCGTGCAGCGGTGTGCCCTGCCCCGGCCCCCAGCTCATCGCCACCACGCTGTAGCCGTGCGCGGCGCTGCGGTACAGCTCGCGACGGGCGTAGTGGTCGGCAATCGGATGGTGCACGCAGGCCGGCAGCTGGATGCGGCTGTCGGCGATGGCCTCGCGCAGCGCATGCCGCAGCGTGGCGGCGATCTGGTGGGCATCGTCGTGCTGGACCGCGTGGTCGACGGCGGCGATCAATCGATCACGGCCATGGAACGGCGGAAACGGGTCGCAGGGTGCTTGCATGACACCAGTCTAGGCGATCGTGGTGAACAGCATGTTTGACCGGATTCACGACGAACGCGCCTGCGATACTGAAAATGCCAATCAAAATCTGCGAAAGGGTTGCTAAAAACTATCAATCGCAGGTGACGGCGGCGACAGCTCGCACCGATGGCCACACTCAGAATGTCCCGCGCTGCACGAAGGGCACCTGCTGGTACAGCACGCGCTCGCCGCCGCGGGGGTCATCTGCC
Source organism: Stenotrophomonas sp. GL_101 (assembly GCF_057835675.1). Lineage (NCBI taxonomy): Bacteria > Pseudomonadati > Pseudomonadota > Gammaproteobacteria > Lysobacterales > Lysobacteraceae > Stenotrophomonas > Stenotrophomonas sp. GL_101. The sequence goes on from NZ_CM174432.1 coordinate 44,880, forward strand.
TGGTGCGATGCCTGATCGAACAGCATCGTCTGGCGGCGGGCCAGTGCGTACCGCTCCCATCGTGCCAGGCCGCCGTGGTTGGGGTCGCCGTGGCGGGCGAAGGCGATCAGCGCCCCACTCATCACCCCGGCCAACTGCACCGCATCGTCGCCCTCACCGGTGCGCGATCCCGGACGAGCGGTGTTGTTGAACACCAAGGGGATGTCCAGGGTGTGGAAAGCACCGAACCGGCCACCGCCCAGCGGCGAGCCCCAATCGAGCTGATACGCCCAGGTCGGTGCACCCTGGCGTGCGCGTGCTTCCAGTTCCTCCACCGCGCCGCGCCATGAGCGCCCGGCGGTGGTGGCGGCGAAGAACACCTGCGACGGCGTGTACTGCGGGTACAGTTGCCGATAGCGTGCGATCACCACTGACGGCAGCAGGTCCACGAATTGTTCTTTCTGCAGTTTCGCCGGCAGGCTGTCCCAGTCCAGCGCGAAGTTGGCCGGGTCGTTGCCGAGGAACGCGCGGGTTTCATCGTGCGTAGTGCCGATCACCATCGGGATGTGCGCCGATTGTGCGGGCGCCTGCGGCCAGAACGGATGCACCGGCAGCACGCCGCCGTCCATCACCGGGCCGAAGTACAGGCCGGTGTCTTCCACCGGCGAGGGATCGCGTGCGCGCGTGGCGGCCAACAATGCCTCGGTCGGCAGTGCGCGCAACGCATCCACGTCGCGCGCGGCGACCGCGTCCATCGCAATGCGCGCACGCTGCGTGGCCGCACGCGGGCCGGCGGCGGTGACCTGCTGCCCGCTCATGGTCCAGGCGCGCTGGAACAGCCCGCGCGCGGCCGGCATCGCCATCAGCGTGGCGATCTTGGCGCCCCCACCGGACTGGCCGAACACGGTGATGTTGCCCGCATCGCCACCGAACTCCGCGGCATGCTGGCGCACCCACTGCAAGGCCTGCACCAGGTCCAGCTGGCCGACATTGCCGGCGTCGGCAAAGCGCGCATCGCCGGTGCCACCCAGGTACAGGTAGCCGAACACGTTGAGCCGGTGGTTCACCGTCACCACCACCACATCGCCCTGCCGGCACAGCGCGCTGCCGTCATACAGCGGATTGCTGCCGGAGCCGTTGTTGTAGGCACCGCCATGGATGTAGAACAGGATCGGCCGCTTGCCGCCATCGCGCAGTGCGGGGGTCCACACGTTGAGGTACAGGCAGTCTTCGCTGCCGGGGCCGTCGCTGCCGGTCTGCGGTGCGGACGCCCCGTAGTGGCTGGCATCGCGGATACCCGGCCAGGGCAATTCGGGCAGCGCAGGCTGGAAACGCCGCGTGCGCGTGTCCGCGCCGTACGGGATGCCGCGAAACGTATGCACGCCCTGCTGCCATTGCCCGCGCAGCCGGCCACTGCGTCCGCGTGCCACCGGGGCGGCATCGTGGCGCGGGCCCGGCACGGCGGCGCCGGCGGTCATCAGCAGCGGCAGGCTGCCAGCGGCCAGCAGCGTGGCGTAGCGCGCGCTGTCGCCCAGGAAGCGGCGGCGTTGCAGGTCGGCCGGTGAATCGCTCATCGGCGCTCGCCGATGTGCTGCGCGGCCATCCACTGCAGCGCCAGCGTCGGCCACTGCGCCACCGTCAGCCCCGGCCGGATGCGGACGCCGAAGCCATGGCCACCCTGTGGGAACAGGTGCATCTCGCTGGCAACACCGGCCTGCACCAGCGCCCGGTAGTACACCAGGCTGTTGTCCACCGCCACCACCTTGTCGTCCTGCGCGTGCACCAGGAAGGTCGGCGGCATGTCCGCACGGACCTGCTCCTGCATCGAGAACTGCTGTACCAGCGCGGCATCGGGATGCTCGCCCAGCAACCGCTTGCGCGAACCGCTGTGCGCATGCGGACCCATGTCGATCACCGGGTACAGCAACAGCGAGAAGTCGGGGCGCGCGGACCGCGTGTCGATCGCATCGCGCGGCGGATACACCGGCAGGTCGAAGCCGGTGCTCAGGCGGGCGGCGACATGGCCCCCGGCAGAGAAGCCGATCACCCCGATGCGGCCGGGGTCCAGCTGCCAGCGCCCGGCCCCGGCGCGGATCAGCCGCAACGCGCGCTGTGCATCGGCCAGGGCGGCCTGGCGGTCGCTGCGCCCGGCAGGCAGCCGGTAGCGCAGCACGAACAGCGTTACCCCGCCCTGGTCAACGAACGCCGGCACCAGTGCGGTGCCTTCCTTGTCCAGCACGATGCGCTCGTAGCCGCCGCCGGGGATCACCAGCAGGGCGGTGCCGTTGGGGCGCTTGGGCCGGTAAGCGACCAGGTAGGGCGCGTCGACATCGTCGATGTAGCGGTCCGGCAGCGCGGGGGTATCGCTGCGTTCGATCACGTGGGGCACGCGCGTCGGTCCGTGCTCGCCGGGCACCTGCCCGTCCGGCCACAGCGCGATGCGGTCGGGGTTACCGGGCGCCGGCTCGGTGGCCGGCACGCTGCGCTCGGCAGCCTGCGCAGACGACAGGGGGCCGATCAGCAGCAGGCTGGCCAGCAGGGGCAGCAGAGTGGCGCGGCGCATGGGCGGAAGGTCCTTCAGAAGACGGGGTGGGAACGGCCATCGTGCCTCAACCGTGCCGCGTCTGACGCGCTGCACATTGCCAATGACACCGGTTTACCATATACAGCTCATCCAGACGCTGTCGATGCGCAGCGCAACATCCACCGGGAGACCCGCTTGAGCAACGATCACGGCACACATGACCTGCCAGACCAGGGGTTGGGCGAGATCGCCCACGCCTTCGTCAGTGCCCGCCAGCAGGGCAAGGCCCTACCCGGCTTCCCCGGCGAGGTCCCGCCGGACCTGGTGACCGCCTACCGCGTGCAGGACCAGGCCATCGGCCTGTGGGACGATCAGGTGGTGGGCTGGAAGGTCGGCTACATTGCCGCCGAGCGCCGCGACGCGTCCGGCGATGACCGCCTGCTGGGCCCGATCTTCTCCCGGCGGCTCTGGAATGCTACCGGTGGAACAGTAGACATCCCGGTGTTCGTCGGCGGCTTTGGGGCGGTCGAGGCCGAGTTCGTGATCCAACTGCTCCAGGACGCCCCGGCCGACAAGCTGCACTGGACCGCCGAAGAAGCCCAGGCCCTGCCGGCCCGGCTGTTCATCGGCGTGGAGGTGGCCAGCAGCCCGTTGGCCACCATCAACCAGCTTGGCCCGCGTGTGGTGGTCTCTGATTTCGGCAACAACAACGGCCTGGTGCTTGGCGCGGAGATTGCCGACTGGACGCGCCTGGACGATGCCGACCTGCGTGCGGAAACCCACATCGAAGGGCAGGTGGTGGGCACCGGCGGCGCCACCCTGCTGCCGGGCGGGCTGCGCACCGCGTATGCCTTCGCGCTGGCGCGTTCGGCGCAACGCGGCCGCCCATTGAAGGCCGGCGACCTGATCGCCAGCGGCAACGCCACCGGCATCCATGACATCGCCGTAGGCCAACAGGCACTGATCCGTTTCGCCGGCTACGGCGACATTACCTGCAAGGCCATTGCCGCCGGATAAGTCTGGGGGACATGGCGAGCACGCTTGGGAGGGCGCAGATGATTACTCGCAGAAGTTTCCTTGCCACCGGTGTGGGCGCGCTTGGCGTGCCCCTGCTGTCGGCATGTTCGCGGCAGCCGGGCGGCCTGCCGGCAGGGGGGCACCTGCTGACCGCCACCGACGTCCACGTGGCCGACTACCCCACCGTCACCGCGGTGAAGTGGATCGGCAGGACGCTGGAAGAAAAAACCGGCGGCCGCCTCACGCTGCGCCAGTACCATTCCGGCCAGCTGGGCCGTGAATCCGAAGCCATCGACATGGCGCGCTTCGGGGCGATCGACATCACCCGGGTCTATTCCGGTGCGCTCAACAACGCGTTTCCGCTGACCCAGGCGCTGTGCCTGCCCTACGTATTCGACTCGGTGGCGCACATGCGCCGTGCACTGGATGGTGGCATCAGCGAGGCGGTGCTGGCTGGGTTTGAACGCCGCGACCTGGTCGGCCTGGCCATCTACGATTCCGGCGCGCGCTGTTTCTACAACACCAAGCATCCCATCGTCGAACCCAAGGACCTGCACGGCCTGAAGCTGCGCGTGGCCTCCTCGGACATCTTCATCCAGCTGATGCGCCTGCTGGGTGCCAACCCCACGCCGATGTCGCTGGGCGACACCTTCTCGGGCATGGAAACGCACATGATCGACGGGGCCGAGAACAACCTGCGCAGCTTCCACTCCAGCCGCCACTTCGAGGCCGCGCATTACTGGTCGCAGAGCGAACATTCCTACGCTCCGGACGTGCTGCTGATGTCGCGCAGCAGCTTCGATGCGCTGCGCCCGGCTGACCGCCAGCTGCTGCTGGAAACCGCGCGCGAATCGGTGCAGGTGATGCGCCAGCAGTGGGATGCCTCGGAAAGTACCGCCCGGCAGGCGGTCACCGATTTTGGCATCCGCTTCAACGAGGTCGATATGCCGGCCTTCCGCAAGGCCGCCGCCCCCTTGCTGCAGCACTACCTGCAGCAACCCGCGCTGGCCGCCCTCACCCGTCGCATCCGCGACTTCGCCTGAGGCCCGACACGCATGTCCGATCCCACTTCCGAACCGTCTGCAGCGCACCTGAGCGGCGCACAGCGCCTGCTCAACCGCATCGCCGACTTCGCTATCCACATTGCCGTACTGGCGTTGCTGGGGCTGGTGGTCGTCCAGGGCTGGCAGGTGTTCGCCCGTTACGTCATCAACGACTCGCCCAGCTGGACCGAGCCGGTCACCCTGCTGCTGCTGGCCACCGCGATGAGCCTGGGCGCGGCCACCGGCGTACATACCCGCCGCCATTTCGGCTTTTTCCTGCTGGCCGCGTACATGGCCCCGGGCCTGCGCCGTGCAGTGGATGCCTTTGCCGCGCTGGTGGTGGCGGTGCTGGGCGCGGTGATCGCCTGGTGGGCCGCGGTGCTGCTGCTGGACGGGCTGGACATCAAGACCGCCGGGGCCAACCTGCCGCAGAGCATCAACTACCTGCCGCTGTCGATCGGCGGCGCGCTGATGGCGATATTCGCCGTGAACCAGATGGTGCAGGCCGCGCGACCGGCCGCTGTCGTCGCCGAGGGAGACCGCTGAACCATGGGCATCACGATCCTGTTCGTTGTTTTTGCTGCGTTGCTGCTGCTTGGCGTACCGGTGGCCTATGCACTCGGTGCGGCCGCGCTGGCCACGCTGTGGTACCTGGACCTGCCCACGCTGGTGCTGGTGCAACAGATTTCCGCCGGCACCGGGTCGGCGTCGTTGATTGCGATTCCGCTGTTCATTTTCGCCGGTGAAATCATGATGCGCGGCGGCATCTCCGAACGCCTGATCTCACTGGCCTCCTCGCTGGTCGGGCGCATGCGCGGCGGCCTGGGCCAGGTCTCGATCCTGTCCTCGCTGTTCTTCGGCGGCGTCTCCGGCTCGGCCATCGCCGATGTCTCGGCGGTGGGCGGCACGATGATTCCGCAGATGGTCAAGCGCGGCTACGACCGTGATTTCGCGGTCAACGTCAGCATCACCGCCGCACTGGTGGCGCTGCTGGTGCCGCCCTCGCACAACCTGATCCTGTTCTCGGCGGCGGCCGGTGGTGGTTTGTCCATCGCCGACCTGTTCGCCGCCGGCATCGTACCGGCGCTGCTGATGACGCTGGCGCTGATGGTCACCGGCTATGCGGTCGCGCGCCATCGCGGCTACGGCGTGGAAGTGTTCCCGGGCTGGCGTGCGGTGCTGCTGCGGATCATCTCCGCCCTGCCCGGCTTGGGCCTGGTCGCACTGATCTTCGTCGGTATCCGTGCCGGCATCTTCACCGCCGTGGAAAGCGCGGCGATCGCGGTGGTCTACGCGCTGCTGGTCACCACCGTGCTGTACCGCCAACTCGACTGGCGCCAGTTCCTTGGCACGGTTACCCATGCCGCACGCAGCACCGGGGTGATCCTGTTCGTGATCGCCACCGCCGCGGTGTTCGGCTGGCTGCTGGCCTACCTGCAGGTGCCCACCGCTGCGGTCGACTTCCTGCAGTCTTTCGCGCACAGCCGCTTCATGGTGCTGCTGATGATCGTGGTGATGTTGCTGCTGCTGGGGACCTTCATGGACCTGGCGCCGATGATCCTGATCTGCACGCCGATCTTCCTGCCGGTCGCCAAGGCCTACGGCATCGACCCGATCCACTTCGGCCTGGTGCTGGTACTGACCGGCGGCCTGGGCCTGGTGACCCCACCGGTGGGCTCGGTGCTGTTCATCGGGACAGCCATCGGCAAGATCAGCGTCGGCGAAAGCATGCGTTCGATCTGGCCGTTCTGGTTCGCCGCGCTGGGCGTGCTGATGATCGTCACCTTCTTCCCCGAACTGTCGCTGTGGCTGCCCGCGCTGCTGCGCGCCTGAGCCTGGACCTGGCCGGGATGTGGCTTGCACGCGCACGTCCCGCGCCGCAACACGGAGCATTGCGATGCGCATGAGCAAGACCCTGGCCGCCATGGCCACCGCGTGCCTGTTGTTGGCCGGCCGTTGCCCCGCCGCCGAACCGGTCAGCTGGACACGTGGCATCGAACACCAGCGCCAGGCCGATCTGGGCAACGGCACCTTCCTCAACCCGGTGCTGGCCGGCGACCGCCCGGATCCTTCGGTGCTCAAGGATGGCCAGGACTACTACCTCACCCTGTCCTCGTTCGACGCCTACCCCGGCCTGCCGATCTGGCACTCGCGCGACCTGGTCAACTGGCAGCCGCTGGGCCATGCGATCACCCGCAATGTCGGTGCGATCTGGGCGCCGGACATCGTCAAGCACCAGGGCCGCTACTACATCTACTTCCCGGCCCGCACCGCCGAAGCGCGCAGCAACTTCGTGCTCTGGGCCGATCGCATCGAGGGCCCGTGGAGCGACCCGATCGACATCGGCCTGGGCGGCTACATCGACCCTGGCCATGCGGTTGGCGAAGACGGCAAGCGCTACCTGTTCCTCAGCGGCGGCGCCTATGTGCAGCTGGCCGATGACGGGTTGAGCGTGGTCGGCACGCCAACGCACGTCTACGATGGCTGGAAGTATCCGCAAGACTGGGACGTGGAGGCCTACGCGCAGGAAGGCCCGAAGATCCACTTCCGCGATGGCTGGTACTACATGACCACCGCCGTGGGCGGCACCGCCGGCCCGCCGACCGGGCACATGGTGATCACCGCGCGCTCGCGCTCGATCCATGGGCCGTGGATGAACGCACCGAACAATCCGATCGTACGCACCGCGTCCGCCGCCGAGCCGTGGTGGTCGCGGGGCCATGCCACCGTGATCGAAGGCACCGACGGACGCTGGTGGATGATGTACCACGGCTACGAGAACGGGTATTGGACGCTGGGGCGGCAGGCGCTGCTGGAACCGATCGAGTGGACCGCCGACGGCTGGTTCGTGGCCAAGGGCGGCGACCTCGGCCAGCCGTTGGCCAAGCCCTCCGGCAGCGTGGTCGGCGCGCATGGGATGGCGCTGTCGGACGACTTCAAGGGCCCGGCCCTGGGCGCGCAATGGGCCTTCTTCAACCCGACCCGGGACGAGTACCGCCGGCTGGACTTCAGCGGCGACGGCCTGCTGCTGCAGGGCAAGGGCCAGACGCCGAAGGACAGCTCGCCGTTGACCGCCATCGCCGGCGACACCGCCTACCAGTTCGAGGTCGAGATGGAGATCGCCCCCGGCGCGGTCGGTGGCGCCCTGCTGTTCTACAGCGACCGCCTGTACGTGGGCGTGGGCAGCAACGGCGAGGCCATGGTCATGCACCGCTATGGCGAGGAGCGCCCGACCCGGCTGGCGCCAAGCGCCAAGGGCGGCCGGCTCTGGCTGCGGGTCACCAACAACCGCCATATCGTCACCCTTCACACCAGCGGCGATGGCAGAAACTGGCAGAAGTACCCGGTTCAGATGGAAGTCTCCGGCTACCATCACAATGTGGCCGGCAAGTTCCTCGCCCTCAAGCCGGCCCTGTACGCTGCCGGTGACGGCAAGGTGCGGTTCCGCCATTTCCGCTATCGGGCCCTGGATTGAACGGCCCGGTGGACTCCTTCGACTCATCGCCGGTTTGAACGACATGTCATTGCGCAGCAAAACCGATCCGTCACCACCGTACGGATTGACCAAGGGCAAGGCCGCCACGATCAATGACATCGCGCGCCTGTCCGGGGTATCCAAGAAGACCGTCTCGCGGATCATCAACAACTCGCCGCTGGTGCGCAAAGACACCCGTGACAAGGTCGAGGCGCTGATGCGCGAGGTCGGCTACACGCCTGATCCGCTGGCGCGTGGGCTGGCGTTCCGGCGCTCGTTCCTGATCGGCATGGTCTACGACAATCCCACCGCGCAGTACATCGTGGACATGCAGTACGGCGCGCTCGACGCGCTGCGTGGCTCCAGCTTCGAGCTGGTGGTGCACCCCTGTGATTCGCGCAGCCCCGGTTACATCGACGGCGTGCGTCGCTTCGTGCAGCAGCAGAAGCTGCACGGGGTGATCCTGGTACCGCGTGCGTCCGAAGACCAGGCGCTTGTGGACATGCTCGACGAGATTGGCTGCCGCTTCACCCGTATCGCCTCGTTGCCGCTGGACGAGACCTCGCAGATGGTGGTCACCCATGACCGCGACGGCGCGGCCGAAGCGGCCGACTACCTGCTGTCGCTCGGCCATCGTGACATCGCCCTGGTCACCGGCCCCAGCGCCTACCGCTCGGCGCACGAACGCACCGCCGGTTTCATCGACGCGCTGGCCCAGCGTGGCATCGAGCTGCCGCCGGGCCGCATCGTCGAAGCCGGTTATACCTTCGAATCCGGCGTGGCCGCTGCGGAAAAGCTGCTGCTGGGCAAGCAGCGCCCGACCGCCATCTTCACCGGCAACGACGAAATGGCTGCCGGCATCTACAAGGTGGCCCTGCGCGCGGGTATCAACATCCCGCGCCAGCTGTCGATCATCGGCTACGACGACAGCCCGCTGGCCTCGCGCCTGTGGCCGTCGCTGACCTCGGTACGCCGCCACACCCGTGACACCGGGCGTACTGCAGCGGCCATGCTGATCCAGCCAGACGGCCAGGCCGTGATGCAGCACGCCAGCGTGCGCCCGCACCTGATCGTGCGCGACTCCTGCCAGCCGCCCGAGGACTGACCCGCGCCGCGATGGCAACAACGCGCATTGACGATCAACGCGTCGCCACGCGCCGGGACAACCGGTTACCGATCGCACCGCTTTTCTGACACGTCCATGGGTCGGGACGCCTCACCCCTACTGCACCGCAAAATGACACCGGTTTCCTTCCGGGCTAGAATCCCCTCAACTCGCGCCGGGGCCGACCCGTCGGCCCACCCCTGCTCTGGAGACGCCATGTACTGCAAGACCCACTACGCCACCCATCCCGACGCCATCAAGGGCGCCAGCAACGACGACCTGCGCGAGCTGTACCTGCTCGACGGCCTGTTCAACGCCGATGCGGTGACGCTGAAGTACACCCACTACGAGCGCTTCGTGCTCGGCGGCGCGGCGCCGGTCAACGGCCCGCTGGCCCTGCCGGTGCAGACCGAGCCCGCCTCGGCCGCCGGCCACCCGTTCCTGGAGCGCCGCGAACTGGGCGTGATCAACGTCGGTGCCGGCAGCGGCACCGTCACCGTGGATGGCAGCGTATTCGCGCTCGGCCCGAAGGATGGCCTGTACGTGGCGATGGGCAGCAAGGAAGTGCTGTTCGCCTCGGACGATGCCGCCACCCCGGCGCAGTTCTACCTGGCCTCTACCCCGGCCCACGCGCGCTTTGAAACCAAGCAGCTGTCGATCAAGGATGCCGTCGCGCTGGACCGTGGCGCGCTGGAAACCAGCAACGAGCGCACCATCTACCAGTACATCGTGCCGGCCACCTGCCAGTCCTCGCAGCTGCTGCTGGGGCTGACCGTGCTCAAGCCGGGCAGCGTCTGGAACACCATGCCGCCGCACCTGCACGACCGTCGCAGCGAGGTCTATTTCTACTTCGATCTCGGCGCCAACGACCGCGTGTACCACTTCATGGGCGAGCCTCACGCGCAGCGCCACATCGTCATGGCCAACAACGAAGCGGTGGTGTCCCCGCCGTGGTCGATCCACATGGGCGCCGGTACCAGCAACTACGCCTTCATCTGGGCGATGGGCGGCGAAAACCTGGATTACACCGACATGCACGTGCTGGACATCTGCCAGCTCAAGTAACCCCCGCGCGCCGCCCGCCATGTGCGGGCGGCCTCTGTGCCGCATTGGAAAAGGACCGCATACGCAATGGCTAATCCGTTCAGTCTGGAAGGCAAGGTCGCCCTGGTCACCGGTGGCAATACCGGCCTGGGGCAGGGCATCGCGGTGGCATTGGCGCAGGCCGGTGCCGACGTTGCCGTGGCCGGCATCCAGCCGCCCACCGAGACCATCGCCCGAATCACCTCGCTGGGCCGCCGCTGCCTGGCCATCGAAGCCAATCTGATCAGCATCGAACCGGTGGAGCGGGTCATCCGCGAAACCGTCGAAGGCCTGGGCGGGCTGGATATCCTGGTCAACAACGCCGGCCTGATCCGTCGTGCCGATGCAGTGGATTTCAGCGAGCAGGACTGGGATGACGTGATGAACGTCAACATCAAGTCCGCGTTCTTCATCTCCCAGGCAGCCGGTCGGCATTTCATCGCCCAGGGCCGCGGCAAGATCATCAACATCGCCTCGATGCTGTCCTTCCAGGGCGGTATCCGCGTGCCGTCGTACACCGCCAGCAAGAGTGGTATCGCCGGCATCACCCGGTTGCTGGCCAACGAGTGGGCGGCCAAGGGCATCAACGTCAACGCGATCGCGCCGGGCTACATGGCCACCGACAACACCGCCGCGCTGCGCGCCGACGAGGACCGTAACGCGTCGATCCTTGCGCGGATTCCGGCTGCGCGCTGGGGCACGCCGGAAGATCTGGGCGGGACGGCGGTGTTCCTGGCATCGAGTGCATCGGACTATGTGAACGGTGCGGTGTTGCCGGTTGATGGTGGTTGGCTCGCCCGGTAACACCATCGTTACGCGCTGGCGCTCCCACGATCTGCGCTGCAGATCGTGGGCCCCGAGCAATCGTTGCATCCAGACCCCCACCGCTTCGCGGTCGCCCCCTGACTCAGGGGGCTTTCCGCCAGATGCACTCCGGTAGTGCCGGCCGCTGGCCGGCAGCTCTCCACCCAGGAGCACGACCATGCTGCGTTTGCTGTTGTCCCTGTCGTTCCTGCTCGCCCCCCCCAGCGCGCTGTGCGCCCCACACCGCATCTTCATTGCCGGGGATTCCACCGCGGCCGAGTACGGCCCGGAGCGCGCGCCGCAGGCCGGCTGGGGCCAGGCCCTGCAGAGCTATCTGGATCCTGCCGTGTGGGAGGTCCGCAACCACGCCAGGGGCGGCCGCAGCACGCGCAGTTTCATCGATGAAAAACGCCTGGATGCGATCGCCCGCGATCTCCAGCCTGGCGATGTACTGCTCATCCAGTTCGGCCACAACGACGCCAAGCGCGAAGATCCCACGCGCTACACCAACCCGGCCACCGAGTACCCGCAGTACCTGCTGCGCTACGTGCAGCTGGCCCGTGACAAGGGCGCCACGCCGGTATTGATCACCCCGGTGGCGCGGTTGCTGTATGACTTCGGCGCGCTGCTGGACACGCACGCGTTGTACACCCAGGCCGTGAAGCAACTGGCCACACGCGAGCAGGTGGCGCTGATCGACCTCAACGACAGCTCCACGCGCTGGATCCGCGCGCTGGGCGAGCAGGGCGCGCGGCCGTACTTCCTGTTCGTGCCTGAGCAGGGCAAGGCCGATGGCACGCACTTCAGCATCGCCGGGGCGAATGCGGTGGCCTGTCTTGTGATGCGGGAGTGGGCGTCGCTGCGCCCGGAGCTCAAGACCGTACTGAAGCGTGATATCGACTGCGAGGTACGCGCAGGGCAGGGCAGCAAGGCGGCGACACCCTCACGCGTCATCCATGAACGCGACATCGCGGTGACCCAGCCGGGCCCGCACGGCGGGGCGGGGCCTACCACGGCGTATCCGTTCTTTGCCGACGACATCGACCTGCCGTTCGTGCTGCGCAAGCGCGTGTTGCACAAGGGGGCGGGCATCGGCCTGCATCCGCAGCACAAGGATGAGATCTACTACATCGTCAGTGGGCAGGGTTGGTACGTGCTGGACGGGAAGCAGTACGAGGTTGCCGCAGGTGATGCCTTGCTGACCCGCGCCGGCAGCACGCATGCGTTGCAGCAACGCGGCGACGACGACCTGGTGGTGCTGCTGGCGTATCCACGCACCGCTGTGCCCACCCAACCGTAGCGCCGACCGTTGGTCGGCGGTTTCCCGCGCGATCCAAGGGGCACGGGCGTCCCGTTGGCCCGTGGCCGTTACACGTCGCCGCCGTCCGCCCAGCCTTCACCGGTGCCCTTCTGGAACACCGTGTCGCCGTCCTGCACATCGCCGGCCGGCAGGTGCTCCAGTTGCTCCAGCGCCGCATAGATCGGGGTGAAGTCCGGATCGGTGGCCTGCATCAGCTGCTCGAAGCTGTCGATGACGAAGTAGGTCTTCTGGAAGGTATCGATGCGGTACTTCGTGCGCATGATCCGCGCCAGGTCGAAACCGATGCGGTTCGGCGCGGGCGATTCCAGCGAGTACAGCGACTCGCCCTTGGACGACACGATGCCAGCGCCGTAGATGCGCAGGCCTTCGTCGGTGTTGATCAGCCCGAACTCCACCGTGTACCAGTACAGGCGCGTCAGGTGCTGCAGCGCCTCCGGCCCGATCGCATGTGCCTTGACCCCACCGCGGCCGTAGGCGGCCATGTAGTCGGCGAACACCGGGTTCATCAGCAGCGGCACGTGCCCGAACAGGTCATGGAACATGTCCGGCTCGGCGATATAATCGATCTGGTCCGGGCGACGGATCCACCAGGTCACCGGGAAACGACGATTGGCCAGGTGGTCGAAGAAATCCAGTTCGGGCAGCAGGCCTTCCACGCCGACCAGCGTCCACCCGGTGGCGGCGCCCAGCACTTCGTTGAGCTGGTCGAAGCGCGGAATCATGTGGGCGCTCATGCCCATCTCGTCCTGTGCCTGCAGGAACTCCTTGCTCGCCCGCCCCTCCAGCAACGCGCGCTGACGCTGGTACAGCGTGCTCCAGGTGGCATGGTCGTCGGCGGTGTAGCTGTCCCAGGGCTGTTCCACCAGCGCGGTGGTATATACCGGCACGTAACCCTTGTCGGTCTGCTGGTGTTCGACGCGGCGCGGGGCAGTGGCGGTTTCCATCGAGAGGATCTCCTGGGAAGTCATCTGTCGATGCTAGGGCAGGGGCCACGCAACAGGCTTGCAAAGTTGCGTTGATATGCCGATCTGGCGCAAGATTGTTGCGCACACCTCATGTTGCGAGGCAACAATGGCCGGGGAAGTCCAGTTCGACCGCACGGATCTGCGCCTTCTGGCAGAAATCCAGCAGCATGGCCGCGCCACCAACGCCGAGTTGGCCACGCGGGTGAATCTCTCCCCGTCGGCCTGCCTGCGCCGGGTGCAGCGACTGGAGAATGAAGGTGTGATTGCCGGCTATGGCGCGCGGCTGGAACCGCGCCGGATCGGCTTGGGCCTGCAGGCTTTCGTGCGCGTGCAGCTGGAAAAGCACGACCAGCTCGCCATCGGCGTGTTCGCCGACAGCGTGCTGGGATGGGATGAGGTGGTGGCCTGCCACGCGCTCACCGGCGACATGGATTACCTGCTGCACATCTACGTGCGCGACCTGGATCATTTCTCCAGTTTCCTGTTGGACAAACTGCTCACTGCTGCGGGCGTGGCCGACGTGAACTCCAGCTTTGTATTGCGCACGGTGAAAGATTTCCGCGCGCTGCCGTTGTCGCAGCTGGAATAGTGGGCTGCGTCGCAACGTGCCATTTTTCTATCGGTTTCGTTCTGATCTGATAACGCGCCGCCTGCCCTTGTGAGCGTTGGGTTTGATGCTTTTGTGTCACCAGCGTTGACGCAAATGCCTCTGTAAATCCCAACGTTTGTCAGCGCACCATCCGCCCGTACGTTAGGGAGAGGACGGATGCAGGGGCAGGCAGGAGCCATCGACCGCGACCATGCGGGGAGTGCCACGCGGCGGGCGCATCGCGCAGGTAGCGCCACCATTGCGCAGACGTTTGCGGCGCATGTACCGGCAGGCACGCACAGTGGGACAGCGCGATGATCGCCGCACTCATGGCGGCCTTGCGTGCGGGCGACGCCCACCGCTTCCTGCGCCTGCACACAGCGCTGGGTACGACCGTACTGGTTGCCGAGACGCTGCAGGGCGTTGAGCAGATCGATGGTGTGGGGTCGACGTCCCCCCAAGATTGAGTAGCGCAGCTGTTTGGAGTCCAATCCTCAGTGACAAGGAGATTGGACGTGAAGAAACGCTTTTCCGAAGAACAGATCATCGGCTTCCTGCGCGAAGCAGAGGCCGGCATGCCCATCAAGGACCTGTGCCGTCAGCACGGCTTCAGCGAGGCTTCGTACTACCTGTGGCGCAGCAAGTTCGGTGGCATGAGTGTGCCCGACGCCAAGCGGCTCAAGGACCTGGAGGCTGAGAGCACGCGCCTGAAGAAACTACTGGCAGAGCAGGTTTTCGAGAACGACGTCATCAAGGATGCGTTGCGAAAAAAGTGGTGACCGCCCCGGCGCGCAGGCTGCTGGTGCGGAGCATGGTCGAGAAGGGGTTGAGCGAGCGGCGAGCGCTGACGGTGGTGCGGATGAGCGCCAGCGCGCTGCGCTATGAGCCTCGGGCCGACCGCAACGTTGAGCTGCGCGAGCAGATCGCTGCGCTGGCGCATCGGCACAGACGCTACGGGGTGGGCATGATCCATTTGAAACTGCGGCAGAAAGGGCTTGTCGTGAACTACAAACGAGTGGAGCGCCTGTATCAGGAAGCGGGCCTGCAGGTGCGTCGCAGAAAGCGTAAGAAGGTGCCGATAGGCGAGCGCCAGCCTCTCCTGCGGCCGTCCGCTGCCAATGAGGTGTGGTCGATGGACTTCGTGTTCGACCGCACCGCGGAAGGCCGGGTGATCAAGTGCCTGACCATCGTCGACGACGCCACCCACGAGGCTGTGGCCATCGAAGTGGAGCGGGCAATTTCCGGGCAAGGCGTGTCCAGGGTACTGGACAGACTGGCCATGCAGCGCGGCTTGCCACGAGTGATCAGGACAGACAACGGCAAGGAGTTTTGCGGTAAGGCGATGGTGGCCTGGGCTCACGAAAAGGATGTTGCCCTGCGTCTGATCGAACCGGGCAAGCCGAACCAGAATGCGTACGTCGAGTCCTTCAACGGACGGCTGCGCGACGAATGCCTCAACGAGCACTGGTTCCCGACGTTGCTTCATGCCCGTACCAGTATCGAAAGCTGGCGGCGCGACTACAACGAAGAAAGACCCAAAAGAGCGCTTGGCGGTCTAACACCCGTCCAGTACGCCGCCCAGTTGGCGGCGAAGAAAGATAACATCAGCACCGGACTCTAAACCCGCCCACTACTCAAGCCGGGGGGACGTCGGGGTTCGCATGGTTGATCACCGCCCTGTCGATGGATGCCGGGCTCGCTCTTGCCCCCCTGATCGGCCAGCCGGCGCTGCTGCAGATGGAGTGCGCCGATGGCAGCCTGCGCCCGTTTCATGGCCGCATCACCGCTGCCGAGCGGATCGGCAGCAACGGTGGGTTGGCGCGCTACCGTCTGCGGCTGCAGCCATGGTTGGCCTACCTTGGGCAGCGCGTGGACAGCTACGTTTTCCATGACGCCAGCATTGTGGACATCGTGGAGGACGTGTTCTCCGACTATGCCTTGCTGGTGCCTGCGTGGCGTTGGGATCTGATGTGTCGGAGCTTCTACGCCAAACGCAGTCTGACCACGCAGTACCAGGAAACCGATCTGGCCTTCGTGCAGCGCCTGCTGGCTGAAGAGGGCATCTACTACTGGTTTGAACATGCCAGTGACCTGGACAGCGCATCGCTCGGCGCGCATACCCTTGTGCTGGCCGACAACCCTCATGCCGCGCAGAAGCTGGGGCCGGTGCGCTTCCATCGTGGTGATGCGTCAGAGCGTGCCGACAGCGTGCAGCAGTGGTCGGTGTCCCGGCGCTGGTGTGTCTCCAAGGTGACCCGCACCACCTGGGACTCCCGCACCCTGGCGCTGCGCCAGGCCAGCGCCGAAGCCCAGACCTCCCATCCGGCATCGGGCGAAGACATCGATACCTGTGGGCCCGACGGCTGGCCCGATCACGCCAGCGGCCAGCGCCGCGCGCAGCAGCACCTGGATGCGCTGCGCGTGCGCGCGCACACCGTTGACGGGCAGGGTAGGTGGCGGCAGCTTGCGGCCGGCGCGCAGTTCCAGCTGAGGCAGCATCCTGCAGCGGATCCGGCCGCTGCCTGGCTATGTCTGTCGGTGCAACACCACGCACGCAACAACTTCGAGGCCGAGGTGTTCGATGCGCTGGAGCAACAGCTGGGGCCCGCCGCGCAGGCGCCATTGAGCCTGCCGGGGGCATTGAGCGGGTTATCGGTGCCAAGCGTATTCCCTGACCTCACCTCCCCGTTCTACGACAACCGCTTCGTGGCCATTCCGGCCGACGTGGTCTATCGCCCGCAGACCGATGACGGCGATGGCACACGGCTGCACCCGCGCCCGTCGATCACCGGCACGCTCAGCGCCATCGTGGTCAGCGACGGCGAGCCGCTGCTGTCCGACCGCGACCACCGGATCAAGGTGCAGTTCCCGTGGCAGCGTGGTGGCAGTTCCAGTGCCGGACTGACCCATCCAGGCGGCGACGACAATGCGCCGGGCGACAGTGGCGCATGGACCTGGGTACGAGTGATGACGCCGTGGGCCGGTGACAACTGGGGCGGGGTGCTACTGCCGCGGCGTGGCCAGGAAGTGCTGGTGGCCTTCTTTGAGGGCGATATCGACAGCCCGGTCGTGGTGGGCGCGGTCTACAACGGGCGTGGCCAGGCCGATGCGGCGCACAACCTGGTCGCCAACGGCGGAGCCCACACCACCGGCAATGCACCGGCGT
Source organism: Stenotrophomonas sp. GL_101 (assembly GCF_057835675.1). NCBI lineage: Bacteria > Pseudomonadati > Pseudomonadota > Gammaproteobacteria > Lysobacterales > Lysobacteraceae > Stenotrophomonas > Stenotrophomonas sp. GL_101. The sequence continues at coordinate 61,951 of NZ_CM174432.1, forward strand.
GGTTTGAGGGCAACGGCCATGCAGCGGTGTATACCGGCTTCAAGAGCCAGGCATTGGCCGACAGCCAGGATGGGCAGGGCGGGTACCAGCAGTTCCGGCTGGACGACACTCCCGGGCAGGGCCGGGCGCAGCTGTCCACTACGCAGCACGCCACTACGCTGACCTTGGGGCATTTGAAGGGCGGTCAGGACAATGTACGTGGGGCGAACCGTGGGTTTGGGGCGGAGCTGTCTACGCAGGCATTTGGTTCATTGCGCGCCGGGCAAGGCCTGCTGCTGAGCACCGAACCGGGCGAGCCGCAGTTGGCGGCAAACTCGGCGCTGGCCCAGTTGCAGGAGAGCGCTGCACTTCTGCAGAGCCTGAACGAGTCTGCTGCGCATCAGCAGGCGCAGTTGCCGGAGGAACCCGCAACGCTGCCGGCGCACGACGCGCTGGAACAACTGCAGGCAAGTCTGCGTGCTACCCAGAGCGGCAGCGTGGCCGGCAGCATCCATGGCGGTGATGGTGACGCCCCGGGGTGGAACAAGCCGGTACTGATGGGCAGCGGCGTGGCCGGCGTGATGAGCCTGACCCCGGCCGACCAGGTGTGGGTGAGTGGTACCCATACCACGCTGGCCGCCGGCGTGGCATTGAACTGGCTCAGCGAAGGCGCACTGACGATAGCGGTCAGGGAAGGGTTGGCCCTGTACACCGCGGGCAACGTGCCCAAGCACGGCAGCCCCAATCAGGAACAGGGCATCGCGCTGCATGCCGCGCAGGGCAAGGTCAGTGTGCGGGCACATAGCAACCAGGCGATTCTTGCGGCAAAGACCAACCTCAGGATCGCCAGCACCGAGGCCGACGTGGTGCTGGCGGCGCCGAACAAGCATCTGCTGCTGACCGCCGCCGGCGCCTACATCCGCATTGAAGGCGACAACATTGAACTGGGCGCGCCGGAGAAGGTGGAGTTCAAGGGCACGCAGCGGGAGTGGACAGAGCCAGACACTGTTTTACCTGAGGCGGACCACAGCGATGGACAGCTAGGCAGCTGCGACCTCAAGGACAGTGCCGAATGAGCCCCCAACACGCCCCTTCCGCCCCTCAGACCGAAGCACACGCGGTCGCCGATATCTGCTACCTGTTACGTCGTTCGCAGAAGGAGTACGCGCACCTCTATGTGTTGCTGGATGCCACGGTCGGAATCAGTTCGGTGTTTCAGGCACGGAGGGAGGAACAGCTGGAGATCAAGATCGAGGGCTTCGGCAAAGCACCTCTCCGACTCCTGCAGCTTGGCCCAAGCCATGAAGATGTCCTGCGCGTGTCCGTCGAGCAGTACCGCCTGGCACGCAGCGACCAGCGCCGCTCGCAGGTGGCTGCTTGGGTTGTCACTCCGCAGACCCTTGCTGAGGTAGGTGCAACGCTTCGCAGACTGCTTGAGAACGAAAAGCGCAGTGGTTCAAAAGACCGCATGCGCATCCTGGACTCCTTGTCCCTGCCGCATTGGCCTTATGCACTCTCTGAGCAGCAGTGGCACATGCTCGCGCGCGCGCGACTTCAGATTGCCTGTCTGAATCTTACCGCAGAGCTCTGCTGGATCGCGTTGCCGGATGCCGAGACAGATAACTTGCGAATGCACGCGCGGGGAGCATTCAAGCAACGCACGGTGAACCTGGTGAACGAGGCCGCCAAAGTTCTTAACGAAATTGGCGTGCACCGAATGGACATTGAGCGCGCTCATGCTTTCGCTGAATCGATCATTGCCAGCGTGCCTCGCCGCAACATCCTGGATCACGTGTTGTTGCTCGCACACGACATTGCAATGGACTGCGAAATTCATCATTCGCCAATCATCATAAAAATGCTCAGCGAGACAGCCGGTCACGAGACGGCGCTGGCACAAAAGATGGGCAAACTGGATCAAACGCAGCTGGCACACATGAGGGACTCATTGGTTGCCAGACAAGGAGGGCGATGACATGTGGACGATGAAAAACAAGATCGCGGCATCGGCGGTCACGTCGGTGTCGCCCTGCGAGCAGGGCGCCTGCATGAACTGCGACAAGCCAGGATTGCTTGTGCATCCCTTCCGATACTCCGCATTCTGCAGTGATGACGCAGCAATCCTCGATGGGATTCCCGCGCTCAGTGCCTCTTCCGGCGACTCACTGCCTGCGCTGAGCCGCAGCAAGTACGCCATACGAATGATGAGAGAGGGCTACATCTACATCGTACTTGTACGTAACGGGCTCAAGTACATCGACAGCTACTACATCAGGCCAAGCGGTCGCCTGATGCGCTTCCGTGGCGCGCCGCCGGGAAGGAAGACCTCGGATATGGCCTGCCAGCGGATGGCCAGCTCGCCCAACGCACTGATGGTTGCCATTGACGCGCCAGAAGAAGTCAGCATGACGTATTGGCTGTTCACGCCGGACCCGCTGTCCGCGAGCAAGGAAGAAGCGCTGCTTGCGCGGACCGAAGCGCTTCTTGCCGATGGAACCGTGCAGGCATTCAGTCCGCAGAAGTGGGTGGATCAAGGTGAGAGCGGGCAATACACACTGACTCCTACCACGATTTCCTACTTCGCAATGGAGTACGCGGTTGCCACGCAGATAGCGGGTTACTCGGTGGGACATGTTCCGATGATCCGGGCGCTCGACGAGCAGGCGTTCCCAGCGCTGTGCGACTCACAAGACCCTCCGTTGCCACCGATGTTCAGCGACGACCAGCGCGGTCCGTTCTATCAATCCCGCTTGAACGCATCGCTACCCGTTCTGAGGGAGAGCCTTGAGTTGCTGCAGCGGGAAAATGGGGTTGGCATTGCGCTTCAGGATGCCATCGGCATTACCCAGGAGCTCAATGCGTGGCGCAACCGCGCCATGGAGGGGATGGAGGAGTGGATGCACGCCGTCGACAAGCACGGCGTTGATAACCAATGGAAGTACCTGGCTGCGCGACAGTACGCGGACATACGGGAGGGGCTTCTGTCTGGGCGAATCAAGGCAGCGGAACAATCCGCGACGGATGCCACCAACCATGCGTACGACAGGACCATTCGTGACCTTGAAGCGCAGGCAGGTATGCGAGGTGCGCTCGATCCCGGGCCGATGATCGAGATCGTCAAGATGACCAAGGAAGCCGATCCCCTGGGAATCCGAGCTGCCGAGATCGAGGCAGCTAGGCTGCGCGCGCTCAAGCGATTTCAACAGGCCGAAGCGAGCCTGGATGGTACTCAGGTGAGCATTCTTGTCGATTTCGATGAGAGGGCTGAAGGTTGCGAGCGCGCCATGCAGGCGCGCGCCGTGGATCATCTGGCATGGGTGCAGAGCCAGATGCTCGTTCTCGCATTGCGGAGCTACGATCAGAACGACCTCATATATGGATGGGCCTTCGCCATCCAGGTGGGATTGGCGACCAATGGAATGGACGCTGATGAAGCGTCCAGACAGGCAGTGGATACCTGGTGGAGCGCGGCACAGAATGCTCACGGAAGTGATGGGGCACTCGACGAAAGGAATCTCGTCTGGCGTGTTTTCGTACACAACCACCTGCCGCTCGCAAAGGAACTCGCCAACGCCTTGGAGATCGCACGAGGCTCCAAGAAGCAGGAGGACGAGTGGGCGATAGTGGCCTCTACGAATGGAGCGGCAGCAAAGGTACTTGAGCTGTTCGACAAGGCAGACGCAGTGCTCCGTGCATGCGAGGAAGCCGGTCAGGTCCTCTGGTTCAAACGCAACCTGATCGGGGTATCCATGGCGTGGTATGCGAGTTGGGGGCGCGTGTTGCTCTCAACCGCGACAACTTCAAAAGCTGATCAGGCTTATCTGAAGGTTCTCGTCAAGCTCATGCAGCTTAGGATGGGCTCGTACGCGCAAGGGATCCCCATTGGATCCTTCCACTCCAGTCTCACTGCGGGCGCGATGTCACAGTACTGGCAGGGACAGGTGCGGACCGCCATTCGCGATGGAGTGGGGATCGAAATTGCCAAAGGCAGGACGGGCGGAACGTATCAAGGTCGCGTACTGCTGATGGCCACGCTCTTTGAGTCGGTGAACTTCATCATAAAGGGAAAGCGACTCACTGCTGATGATGCGGTGAGCCGGGAGGGAGCGGAGCTCATTGCGTCGGGGATGGTGTTGGCCGGTGGAGTCGTCGCGTTGGCTGAGGGCGCGGCGGGCTGGATATCGGGTAACGCACAGCCCGGAAGCCCAATGGCCCTGTACTTCAGCGCATGGAAAGGACGATTGGGATTGCACGGCGGATTTCTAGTCGGCTTGGCGGGATTGCTGGGCGCAATCCTGGATGCGGCCTCTCTCGGAGAGATGTTCAGACGTGAAAAGTTCGTTCTTACTGTCGCTTATGCATCGCGAGCAGTTGTTTCAACTTCTGCTGCTGTGCTGTCGATCACCGTGGCATTTGCCGGGTCTGCACCGCACCTGCGAGCAATGATGGAGAGGTCCCGCAATGCATCAATCCGAACCTTTCTCCGCATCGTAAGCAATGCGGCCGCTCGTTTAGCGGCCTATGAAGCAGTGATGCTAATGCTCAGGGTTTGGGGCGCTCGCCTTGGCTGGGCCGCAGTCGCACTATCAATCTTGATCGTCCTCATCAGCCCCGACGATTTCGAGGATTGGTGCGAAAAAAGTGTCTTTAGGCGCTACAGGTCAAGAAGTGGATACAAAAATTCAGCAGAAGAGCTTGCGGCGATTTTCCAACTATTAGGTAGAGGTGGTTCGTAAATGTACATTTTGGAGATGTTCTGCTGGACAGGTAAGTTTCACGCAGTATCAGATACTGCGGACCTCGAGGTCGAGCTGGCTGAGTTCAATGACCATGTCCGGGTGTCTGATGTCACTCAGACACCACCGTCCGACGAACACGCTGTCTTTGCCATGAATGAAAGATACATGGATGTTCAGGCCGCCTGGCAGGAAGATAAGCGGGGTTTGATCACTCTTGTTTTTCTGGGCTTTATATATGTCTGGCAGTACATGTTCATGCTGGATACGGTGGGTCCAGGTCTTGTGGGACTTCTAAGAGGCGTCGGCCCTCTCGGGCAACCGGCGTCGTCAGAGGCATATTTTTTCATACCGCTTTTGGCGCTTATGTGGGTTGCGATCAACGCCGTGTTTTTTAGGTACTGCTGGCGCTGGCTAAGACTGGAGATATTCGTTCAGCGCCGTCTGGTGGTGCGATTCAACAGGCTGACTCGTCAGGTCCACATCAATCGACCCAACTACGCAGGCGGGCTTGTAACCTTTCCATGGGAGGCTGTCGTCCCAGAGATGGGCGGAAGCGAACCTGGTAGCAGTGCGGGTGATGGCACATTGCTCCTTGCGTGGCCGTCGCATTACACGGGTGCCGGATTTGACGATCTCTGCATGATCGGCGGCACTCTGGACGACCGTGGTAGCGCTGAAGCGCTCTGGGAGTACATTCGTCGCTACATGGAAGAGGGCCCTGACGCAGTGCCGCGGCCGGCGCATCTGAGATCCGCTTTCCCTTGGCCCTGGGATTCTGTCCGGTCAACGCTGAGCTTTCTTGCCCCCTCATGGCGCACTGGAGACAAGGGACTCCTGCTGACGGGCGCGCTGCTGCTTTCTCCGCTGTTGTTGATACATGCTGTCTGTCACTGGCTATCTCTACTCCTTTGTTGGCCCACGTGGTGGCCCAGGATCATTCGTCGCGCAGGATTGCCCGGTGCGCCTGTCCCCAAGCTCACCACGGCAGACGACTACGGCCCAGAAGTAGCCGCCAAGCTCAGGGCTTCGGCGACCAAATTCGTCGAGAGGGGCTGCGACAGTACCGTCCCGTGCATCGACACCGCGGCATCTGAAACGCGGCCATGACCCACGCGCGGCACTCGCATGCTTCTGTACGCGGAGCGGGATGGAAAGTTCGCCCACCGCATCAATCCGTGCCTGCCTCCGTGTTGCAAGTAGCTTAGCCGCTCGCTTGGCGGCACACGAAGCCTTGATGTTGATGCTCAGGGTTTGGGGTGGGCGGCTAGGCTGGGCCGCGATAGCACTATCTATTCTTATCGTTTTTATTACTCCCGACGATTTCGAAAATTGGTGTGAAAAAGTGTGTTCAGAAGCTACAGGCGAAGTAGAGGATATGGGGGTTCAACAGAAGAGCTTGCGACGATAGTGCAGCTCTCAAAAGAAGGGCAATAATAAATGTACATTCTTGAGATGTTCTGCTGGAAGGGAAAATTTCACAAGCAGGAAAAAGTTTATGATGCAGAAGTTGGATCGAGTGATCCGAAAATTAATTTTTCGGTTTCTGGAAAGACTCCTGTGGCGCCATCCGACGAGTACGCGTTATTTTCCACGAACCATAGGTACATTGATCTTCAGGGGGCGTGGCAAGAGGATAGGCGAGGTTTGCTTACGTTCGCATTTCTAGGGTTGATGTATGCGTGGCAGTATATTTTCCTGCTGGGCGTCGTAGTTCCAGGCATTGGAGTTCTTTTCTCGGGTATCAGTCCTATGGGGCGCCCGCTCTCAACGGATGGGTATTTGTTAATACCGATTTTGGTAATCATATGGGTTGCTGCAAATTCCATATTTTTTGGAAAATGTTGGCGGTGGCTTAGGTTGGAGATGTTTGTCCAGCGTCGTTTAGTGGTGCGATTCAACAGGGTTACTCGTCAAGTTCACATAAATCGACCCAACTACGCGGGCGGCCTTGTAACCTTTCCGTGGCAAGCGGCCGTTCCTGAGATGGGCGGAAGCGAGGCAGGCAGCATGGCAGGCGACGGCAAGTTGCTCTTGGGATGGCCATCGCAGAACACCGGTGCCGGCTTCGACGATCTCTGTATGATCGGCGGTGCCTTGGACGATCGCGGCAGCGCGGAAGCTCTCTGGGAGTACATTCGTCTGTACATGGAAGAAGGCCCCGATGCGGTGCCAACGCCGACGCGCCTGCGAGCATTGTTTCCCTGGCCCTGGGATTCGGTTCGCTCAACCTTGCGCTTCCTCGCCCCTTCGTGGCGCACTGGTGACAAGGGACTTTTACTCACGTTCGCTTTGCTGCTATCGCCCCTGTTGCTGCTACACAGCATCTGCCACTGGCTATCACTGCTGCTGTGCTGGCCCACTTGGTGGCCCAGGATTATGCGTCGCGCAGGGTTGCCCGGCGAACCCGTCCCCAAACTCACCACGGCAGATGACTACGGCCCGGAGGTCGCCGCCAAGCTCCGGGCGTCGGCAATCAAGGTCGTCGACAACCCGGCAGATGGCACGCACGGCCCTGTTTCAGGCGTAGAACCGACGTAGAGCCGATGTAGAGCCGACTGTTAGTCGGCTGCTCTCGATTCAGGCATGACGCGCAGCCGACTAACAGTCGGCTCTACATCGGCTCCACCTGGTCGGCACTACCCCGTCGGTGCGCCAATCGATACGCCGGTCAGGCGCGGCCAATCGCCCGCTACCCGCGCCTCAGTTCTCGCACTTTTCCTTGCGGCCCATCAGCTTGCCCACGCGTGAGGGCGCCTCGCATTTGGGCTTCGGCGGTGCCGGTGCCGCTGCCGCAGCACGCGCCCGCTGCAACTGCTGCACCTTCGCGCGGATCTGCGGCATCGCCGCCATCGCGGCTTTCTCGCCTTCCAGGATCGCGTAACCGCGCTGGCTGAAATCGGCCGCGCCGATATCCAGCACCTTGGGCCGGATAATGATGTCCGCGCGCGCCAGCTCCTGCTCGCCCAGGCGCTGGCCCATGATCGCGATCGACTGGTTGACGATGCCGAGCATGCCGGTCGGCGACTTGCCGCTGGCCTTGCTGGAGATGTCCACGGCGATGACGAAATCCGCGCCCAGCTGGCGGGCGGCGTCCACCGGCACCGGGCTGACCACGCCGCCGTCGACGAAGCTGTTCTTGCCGATCTTCACCGGCTCGAACACCCCCGGAATGCTGCTGGAGGCGCGCACGGCCTGACCAACGTTGCCGCGCACGAACACCGCGCGGTCGCCGGTGTCCAGGTTGGTGGCCACCGCGGCGAAGGGCTTCTTCAGTTTCTCGGCCGGGCGGTTGCCCACCTGCGCGTTGACGTAGTCCTGTAGTTTCTGGCCCTGTACCAGGCCACCGGAGAACAGGCGCACGTCGCGGATGCTGGCCTCATCCAGGGCCACGGCCTTGGACTGCATCTGGAAAGCATCCATGCCGCTGGCATACAGCGCGCCGACCACGCTGCCGGCGCTGGTGCCGGAAACGACGACCGGCTCGAAACCATTGGCTTCCAGCATCTTGATCACGCCGATGTGGGCAAAGCCCTTGGCCGCGCCGCCGCCCAGTGCGATGCCGATCCGGACCGGCTTGGCCTGGCCTACGGGCGTGGCCACCGGTGGCGGGGTCGGGCGTACGGGGTCACCGCCGCAACCGGCCAGCAGGCCGAGCAGGGCAACGGACAGCGTCAGGCGAATACGGTGCAGTGATTTCATCGGCGTGGCAGAAAGTGAATGGGCATCGAGGCCGCCAGCATACCGAAGCGGTGGCGGGCCGGGCAGGGCCGGTCGCGATGGTATTCAGCGATCCGGATCACACTTGGCTCCGCCGATGGCCTTCACATCGGGGGGGCGGGAACTTGGTAATGAATGGCCGGAATTTGCGACGTTGTTGTTGTACTGCAACAATTGTTTGGTAGCGCCGGTCCACCACCCCTCCCAACACAGCCTAATCGCCATGTTCCCGAACCGCACTGCCCACGGTCGTATTGCGTCCGTGCATCCGCTCGCCCTCGCCCTTGCCGCCCTGCTGCCGTTGACGGCCGCAGCCCAGGACGCCCCCGCCACCAAGGATCCGGTCGCACTGGATACCCTGCAGGTGACGGCCCAGCGCCGCGTCGAAAACGCCAAGGACGTGCCGGTCTCGATCTCGGCCATCCAGGGCGAGAAGCTCGATGTGCTCGGTTCGGCCGGCGACGACATCCGCTTCCTGTCCGCGCGCGTGCCCAGCCTGAACATCGAATCGTCCTACGGACGTGCCTTCCCGCGCTTCTACATCCGCGGCCTGGGCAACACTGACTTCGACCTCAATGCTTCCCAGCCGGTGTCGCTGATCTATGACGACGTGGTGCAGGAAAGCCCGCTGCTGAAGGGCTTCCCGATCTTCGACCTGGCCGGCGTGGAAGTGCTGCGTGGCCCGCAGGGCACGCTGTTCGGCCGCAATACCCCGGCCGGGGTGGTCAAGTTCGATTCGGCGCGCCCCTCGCAGGATGCCGATGGGTACATCAAGGTGGCCTACGGCAGCTACAACACCTGGAACACCCAGGCCGCCTACGGTGGCCCGCTGACCGATCGCTGGTCGGCCCGTGTGTCGGCGTTGTACCAGCGCCGCGACGACTGGGTCACCAACACCCGCGCCAACGCGCCGGCGCAGGGTTTTGAAGGCTATGACGAAGCCGCCGCGCGCGTGCAGTTCCTGTACGAAGGCGATGATTTCGAGGCGCTGTTCAACCTGCACAAGCGCAAGCTCAACGGCACCGCGCGCCTGTTCCGCGCCAACATCCTCAAGCCGGGCACCAACCAGCTGGTCGAGAACTTCGACCGTGATGAAGTGTCCACCGACGGGCAGAACTTCTCCGAGCTGGAAACCTGGGGCGGCAGCGCGCGCCTGAAGTGGGACTTGGGCCGGGTCACCCTGCACTCGATCACCGGCTATGAAACCGCCGAATCGCTCAACCACGGCGACATCGACGGCGGCTACGGCGCTGCGTTCCTGGGCCCGGGCAACTACGGTCCGGGCGTGATTCCGTTCGCCTCCGAGTCGGCCGATGGCCTGCCCAGCCACCGCCAGTGGACCCAGGAATTCCGCGTGGAATCCAACGAATGGGGTCGCTTCGATTGGCAGGCCGGCGTGTTCTACTTCGATGAAGACGTCACCATCGACAGCTTCAACTACGACTCGCTGGTCCCGGGCAATCCGCAGACCGGGCATGCGGTGCAGCAGCAGCGCAACAAGGCGTGGGCGGTATTTGCCTCCGGCGATTTCGACGTGACCGAGCGCTTCAAGCTGCGCGGTGGCGTGCGTTACACCCAGGACAAGAAGGACTTCAGCGCCAGTGTGCTGCAGGCGGTGCCGTTCGGTACGCCAGTGAGTGGCCCCTACATCGCCAAGACCGACGTTGACGATGTCAGCTGGGACCTGAGCGGTGTCTACCAGATCACCGACAACCTCAACGCCTACGCCCGTGTGGCCAAGGGCTTCCGTGCCCCGTCCATCCAGGGCCGGCTGGCCTTCGGTGGCGTGTCGCAGGCCGATTCGGAGAAGGTGATCTCCTACGAGGCCGGCATCAAGGCCGACCTGTTCGACCGTCGCGCGCGCCTGGGCTTCAACGTGTTCCGCTACAACGTGGATGGCCAGCAGTTGATCGCGGTGGGTGGCAGCAACAACACCGCCACCCTGCTCAACGCTGACAAGACCCTCGGCCAGGGCGTCGAGCTGGACTTCGAAGCCTACCTGACCGACCACGTGCTGCTGACCCTGGGCAGCAGCTACAACGATACCGAGATCAAGGACCGCGACCTGGCGGTGGCGATCTGCGGCGGCGGCTGCACCATCACCGATCCGACCACGGTCATCGATGGCGCCACCTACGCGCTGGTCAACGGCAATTCCCTGCCGCAGGCGCCCAAGTGGATCCATAACCTGACCCTGCGTGCCGGCTTCCCGGTCAACGATGCCAGCGAGCTGTATGTGTACACCGACTGGGCCTACCGCAGCGAGGTCAACTTCTTCCTTTACGAGTCGCCCGAGTTCCGGGGTCGCTCATCGCTGGAAGGTGGCCTGCGCGTCGGTTACAACTGGGATTACGGCCAGTACGACGTTGCCGTGTACGGCCGCAACCTGACCGACCAGGTGCGTGTGGTCGGTGCGATCGACTTCAACAACCTGACCGGCTTCCTCAACGAACCGCGCACGTTTGGCGTCGAGTTCACCGCGAAGTTCTGATCGACCCAAGCGGGTATGTGCCCACCGTTGGTGGGTACGTTTCAAGCGGTAGGTACCCACCGTTGGTGGGTACGCTGCACTACGCAGAAGGCGCGGAGAAATCCGCGCCTTCTGCCGTCATACAAGGCTCCGCCGTACCCGCCGCTTACAGCGCGCTGGCCGGGCGCACCTTCAGCACCGCTTCCTCGGCCGCACAATCACGGCTGGAATGCAGCCCGGCCCTGCGCGCGGCGGTGATCTCCCGGCGCGCGGCAACCAGGTCGTGGTTGAACGCGGCATTGTCATGCAGCCGTGCCACCGCCGCGGCCCCCATGAAACGCCCTTCGAGGATGTCGCTCTGCCAGTGCACGTTGCACACCAGGCGGCTCTCGCCGTAGTTGCGCCCGCGGGCCTGGATGGCGTCGGCGCGGTCGGGCACGATTTCCGACAGGATCAGCGCCCAGGCCCAGCCGATTGACGTATGGCCGGACGGGTAGGAGCCGTTGCCGCGCAGGTCCTGCTCATCTTCCGGGCTGCACGTGGGCTCACCGTTGACCATGAACGGGCGCGCGCGCTGGTAGTGCTTCTTGGCCGTGCGCGTGGCGGCACTGGCATCGATCCGGCTGCGCTCCAGCAGGCGGTACAGCGCGGGCGTCTTCACTGCGTCCACGTCCACGTCGATAGCGCAGGTGAACTGGTTGGCACCGGCCGGGAAGCCCAGCTCGGCATCGCGATGGGCCTGGTCGAAGCGTGCGCTGCCGCGCAGCGCGCGGGCCTCCACGCTGACCTGTTCGTCCAGTGCAAAGCCGGCCGACCCGGCTGCCGGGGGCGCGGGTACCAACGCCAGGCTGGCCGGAACGGCCTCGGGCGGCAGGTAGCCCACCGCCTTGGTGGTCACCGACGATTCCACGGCCGTGGTGCGCGGCGCCGTGGTCGACGAACAGCCGGCCAGGGCGGCCAGCAGGGCGGTGGCCAGCACGGGGCGCAGCACCGCGGGAGAGCGCAGGGACGTGGACATCGGCAGGTCTCGGGAAGGGGGAGTGGCATGATCGCAGCTTCACGTGGCCGCGACAGTAGCCGTTGGTCATGCGGCCAGAGACGGCATGCCCGGTGCGCGGATGACGAAAACCCCCAACTGGTTCACGGACTTCGACTGCGGCGCGACATAGGTTCGCCCAAGGCGCCATCACCGGTCATATCCCTGTGGATAGATCCATCGCAGGGCAACGCGATAGCGCCGCAGATCAGGGGGACAACCTGCAAGGGAGACAGCGGATGCGAAGCAATGCGGGAAGGACGGGCGGCACGATCGCCCTGGGCATGATGCTGGCCTGCGGCGGTGCGCACGCGGCCGACGTGGTGGGGCTGGCGTTCGTCCATGGCACCGGCAACCAGACCGATGCGCGTACGGACTACTGGCAGCCGGCAATCATCGACACCGTGCGCCAGGGGCTGCCCAACAGCAGCAACTACACGGTGGTGAACTGCGATTTTGAACAGTACATGTGGAAGCCCGAAGCGGCCGGTTGCCTGGCCGGGCAGCTCACCAGTTTCATCAACAGCCGTGGCATCACCAAGCTGGTGGTGATCACCCATTCCAACGGCGGCAACGTGGTGCGCTGGATCCTCTCCAATCCCACCTACGACAGCCGCTACCCCAGGCTGATCCAGACCATCAGCAAGGTCACCGCGCTGGCACCGTCGTCGGCCGGCACGCCGCTGGCCGATGCCGCCCTCAACGGCAACACGTTTGAAACCTCGGTGGGCTGGTTGCTGGGCTACAAGAGCGATGCGGTGCGCCAGCAGCAGGTGGGCCACATGGCCACCTACAACGCACAGAACCTGTACGGCACGGCCGGGCGGCCGGCGTTGCCCAAGCCGTTCCGCGCGATGGTGGGTTCGGACGTGGAATCAGCGGTGTGGGACAGCAACAGCTACTGCGGCGGCTATGCGCAGAACGTCGGCCTGGAGTTCACCCAGAACTGGTTGAACAGCTGCTCGGATGGCTTCCTGGAGTGCAGCAGCCAGAAAGCCGCCGGCACGCTGTGGTTCACCGACAAGGCGCGCACCAACGGCGCCGAGCCGCTCAGCCACAACCAGAGCCGCCGCGAGTGCTTCGGCCTCGGCACGATCCTGCGCAACGACCTGACCCTCTGAGGAGCACGCCATGACGTCAAGACTGAGCATTGCCGCTGCCGTGGCTGCCGCCCTCGTGGCGCTCCCGCTACAGGCCGCACAGCCGTTGTTGCCCGCCCGCAGCAGCGACCAGGTCGCCTCCAGGGTGGAGCACGCCGTGCTGCCCGCCGGGGCGATCGAACGCGCCCCGGTGAGCTTCGCCTGGGCGCTGGATCCGACCCGGGCCCTGGCCGCGCCCACGCCGTTCGTGGCGACCAGCCGCAGCTATTGGGAAATGGTGGACGCCGCCGGCCTGCAGCGCGGCCTGGACCTGCCGCTCACCGCGCCGGACGCGGTGATCCAGGTCAGCCCGGTGCAGGGCGCACGTGCGCTCGCGCCGGAGCAGTGGCAGGTACGTGATCCGGCCGGCGCGTTGGCGGTGGACAAAGTAGTAGATGCGCAGCAGCTGCGCGCGGCCGGGATGACCGTGGCGCAGGGCAGCGCGATGGTGCGTACCGGGCGCAGTGCGGCCGTGGGCACCTATCGGTTGCAGAGTGCACAAGCCCAGGGCCGCTACGTGGTGCAGGTGCTGGAGCCCAACAGCACGGTGGCATTGCAGGTGCAGGCAAGCGGCCAGCAGGTGCTCGCCGGGGGCAGCATGGCACTGAGCGTACGGCTGCTCGATGACGGCGGCCGCGCTGCATTGAACGGTGCCACGCCGGGCGGCCGGGCACTGCCAGCCGCCGGCGAGGCACTGCTGGTGGCACCGGATGGGCGCAGCTGGCCGGTGCCGTTGGTGGCGGGCAAGGACGGGCTGCACGCGCGCGTGGCGATACCGCAGGATGTCGGCACGATGCAGGGGTTGTGGGAGTTGCAGGCGTTCGTCAGTGCCACGGGGGTGCAGCGCGATGCCAAGGTCGCCTTCGCGGTCGCCCAGCCGACGGCGCGGTTCAGCGGGCAGGTCGAGGTGGACGCGGCGGCGCGTACGCTGCAGCTGCCGTTGCAGATTGGCGCGCCGGGGCGTTATGAGGTGCGCGGCACGCTCTACGCCACCGGCCCGGACGGCCAGCTGCATCCGGTGGCGCAGGCGCACAGCGCGGCCTGGTTCGATCGGGCCGGCAGCGGGACGCTACCGTTGCCGTTCGCCAGCGTGGCATTGCCGAGGGGCTATGCAGCCCCGTTCGAGCTGCGCGACCTGCAGCTGCAGGACCAGGGCCGGATGGCGCCGATCGAGTCACGCGCGGTGGCGTTGACGTTCTGAGGGAAGCGGGACGCAGGCGATGCCTGCGTCCCGCTCCTGCTGCGCGGAGGGTTGCCGTTCAACCCGCGACGGCACTCAGCCTTCCCGCCTGTTCCACCACCTGGATCGGTCCGCCGAATGCCGCCGACAAAGGCTCGTCGCGCAGCAGGTCGGCACGGCTGCCATCGGCGACGATCCTACCGCCGCGCAGCAGTACCACGCGCTCGATCTCCGGGATGATCTCCTCGATGTGGTGGGTCACCAGCACCAGGGTGATGCCTTCGGCGGCCAGCCTGCGCATCGTGGCGATCAGATGCTCGCGCGCGATCAGGTCCAGCCCGGTGGAGGGTTCGTCCAGCAGCAGCGCCTGCGGCCGGTTGACCAGCGCGCGGGCAATCAGCACACGCCGGGATTCGCCCGCCGACAACTCGGCATAGGCGCGCGACAGCAGCGGCAGTGCGCCGGTCAGGGCCAGAGTGTCACGCACGCGCTGGCGCATGTCGACGCTGACCTCGCCGAACGGAGGCACCACGAAGCTGGCGAAGAAGCCCGACAACACCGCTTCCTCCACGCTCAGCCCGGGCATGTCGGCCAGGTTGCTGCTGAGATCGCCGGTGACGATGCCCAGCTGCGCGCGCAGCCGGTCCACCTGCCAGCGCTGCTGGCCGAGCACGCGCACCGCCACCGTGCCGTCGGCATGCGCCAGCGGATACAGCTCGCGGGTGATCAGCTTGATGAAGGACGATTTGCCGCAGCCGTTGGGGCCGAGCAGGGCGGTGTGCTGGCCCTGGGCGATACGCAGGCTGAGGTCGTGCAGGACCCGGACCTGGCCGCGGATCACGCAGGCGCGGTCCAGCTCGATCAAGGGGGCAGGGGCGGTGGCGACCGCTGGGGAGGCTGCAACTGTCATGAATGCGGGGGCATGCTCACGAAGAAGGAAGACAACTGAATGACTGCGCAAAAATCGCACCAGAGGGGTGAAGTTTGCAACGTCTGGCCCCATCATGTCCCTGCCTTCAACCGTTTCCCTGCTGGCCCGCCGCGGCCCGGAGTCCTGTGATGCTAGATACGCTCCTCAACTTCCTGACCGGCGGAATCGTCGGCCTCGGCTGGTGGAGCATGGCGTTGGTGCTGCTGGTGTTCACCCAGCTGACCATCTTCGCCGTCACCTTGTACCTGCATCGCAGCCAGGCGCATCGCGGCGTGGACTTCCACCCGGTCATCGCACACTTCTTTCGTTTCTGGACCTGGCTGACCACCTCCATGATCACCAAGGAGTGGGTGGCGATCCATCGCAAGCACCACGCCAAGGTGGAGACCGATGAAGACCCGCACAGCCCGGTCACCAAGGGCATCGGCATGGTGTTCTGGCGGGGCGTGGAGCTGTACCGCGAAGCCCGCGCGATGCGCGCGGACATCGAGCAGTACGGCCGTGGCGCGCCGGACGACTGGATCGAACGCCATCTCTACACCCCGCACGCCAACCTCGGCCCGGTCGGGCTGCTGGCCATCAACAGCCTGCTGTTCGGCCTGCCCGGCGTGGCCCTGTGGGCGATCCAGATGGCATGGATTCCGTTCTGGGCAGCCGGCGTGGTCAATGGTCTCGGCCACTGGTGGGGCTACCGCAACTTTGAATCGGCCGATACCTCCACCAACCTGACGCCCTGGGCGTTCTGGATTGGCGGGGAAGAACTGCACAACAACCACCACGCCTTCCCCAGCTCGGCGCGTTTCTCGATGCGGCGCTGGGAGTTCGACATCGGCTGGGCCGCCATCCGTGGCCTGCAGGCGCTGCGTCTGGCCAAGGTGCTGCGCGTGGCCCCGTCCATGGACGTACGCCCGAACATCGCCGTGCCCGATGCCGAGACCCTCAAGGCGCTGCTGTCGCACCGCTTCCAGGCCATGACCGACTACCAGCGCAACGTGTTCGTGCCGGCCCTGCGCGAAGAGGCCGCGATGGCCGGTGCCAAGCTGCGCAAGCTGCTGCCACGGCGCATGCGGCGTGGCCTGGTCAACGACGGCCGCTGGCTCAAGCCCGATTGCCGCCAACAGCTCAGCAGCTGGGTCGAACAGCGCCCGCGCATCCGCGTACTGGTGGAACACCGCGCGCGCCTGGCCGCCCTGCTGGAAGCCCGTGGCAACGATGCCGCCGAGCGCCTGCGGTTGTTGCAGGCGTGGTGCCACGAGGCCGAGGCCAGTGGCATCGCCGCGTTGCAGGCCTATGCGGCCCGCCTGAAGGGCTACGCACTGACGGCGCACTGACCGATGCAGTGCCGGGTGCCTGCCCTGCGTGGAAAACGCCGCCTCGCGCGGCGTTTTTCGTGCCTGGCACTGCTGCTGTGCGCCGGTGCCTTGCAGGCCCAGGTGGCCGATACCGCCAGTTACCTGCAGCGGATGGATACCGATGGCGATGGCCGGGTCAGCGAGGAGGAGTACGTGCAATGGATGCTGTACGCCTTTGATCGCATGGACCGCAATGGGGACGGCGTGCTCAGTGCCGACGAACTGCCCGGCGGCAAAGGTGCCCCGATCACCCGCGCGCAGCAGCGCCAGACCCTGGTCCAGCGGTTCCACAAGCAGGATGCCAATGGCGATGGTTACCTGAGCGCCAAGGAACTGGCCGCGCCTCCGCGCTGAGCAGTCACGCGCGGCGGTATCGGTGCCTGGCTAGAATCGCGGCATGCCCGAACTTCCCGAAGTAGAAACCACCCGCCGCGGCCTGGCCCCGCACCTGGAAGGCCGCCGCGTGCATGGGGTGATCCTGCGCCGGCCGGACCTGCGCTGGCCGATTCCGGATGAAATCGCCGCGCTGCTGCCCGGCCAGGCCATCAACGGGGTCCGCCGCCGCGCCAAATACCTGCTGCTGGATACCGCTATTGGCAGCGCGCTGCTGCACCTGGGCATGTCCGGCAGCCTGCGCGTGCTGCCCGGGGACACCCCCGTGCGTGCCCATGACCATGTCGACATCAGCCTGGACAACGGCCGCCTGCTGCGCTTCAACGATCCCCGGCGGTTCGGCAGCCTGCTCTGGCAGCCGGCCGGGCAAATCCATGACCTGCTGGCCGGGCTCGGGCCGGAGCCGCTGGACGGGGAGTTCGATGGCGAGTACCTGTTCCAGCGCAGCCGAGGCCGCAAGGCCCCGGTGAAGACCTTCCTGATGGACCAGGGCATCGTGGTGGGCGTGGGCAACATCTACGCCGCCGAGAGCCTGTTCATGGCCGGCATCAACCCCCTGCGCGAGGCCGGCCGGATCTCGCGCGATCGCTACCTGCGGCTGGCCACGGCGGTGAAGCAGGTCCTGGGGCATGCGATCACCCGCGGCGGGACCACCCTGCGCGATTTCATCAACCCGGACGGGGCACCGGGGTACTTCGAGCAGGAACTACTGGTCTACGGGCGGGAAGGCCAACCCTGCCGCCATTGCGGGCGGCCGTTGCGGCACGCCACCATCGGCCAGCGCGCCAGCGTCTGGTGCGGGCACTGCCAACGCTGAACCATCGCGCGCACGACGCTTGGGCGGCGGTATAGTCCGGGCAACGTCACCGGCGGGGGGTGTGCGATGGACGATGACCCGGATATCACCGTTTGGCTGGATTCGGCCCGCGCCGGCGACCGCGCCGCCCTGGACCGGGTACTGACCCTGCTTTACCAGGAACTGCACAGCATGGCCCGGCGCCAACTGGCCGGGCAGCAGGGGCGCACCCTGGATGCCACCTCGCTGGTCCACGAGTCCTATCTCAAGCTGCTGGGTGCCCGTGGCAGCGCAAAGTTCGAAGACCGCGCGCACTTCTTCGCCTATGCGGCCTCGGCGATGCGCAGCGTGGTGGTCGATTACGCGCGCAACCGGCTGGCGCGCAAGCGCGGCGGCGATCTCAAGCGGGTGGCTGAAATCCCGGAAAACAGCAGCAGCGGCGTGCGCATGGACGAAGACCTGCTGGCGCTGGATGTGGCCCTGGCGCGCCTGCAGGCCGTGGACGGGCACCTGGCCAAGGTGGTGGAACTGCGGTATTTCGCCGGCCTGTCCGAGCAGGAAATCGCCGACCTGTGCCAGCGCTCGGAGCGCAGCATCCGCCGCGACTGGCAGAAGGCGCGCATGTTCCTGCTGGCCTCGGTGCGCGAGGACTGATGGCAATGGCATGACGGACCCGCGTGGCGGCGTGGGCGGTGGCACATCGTTCGGGGAGCGGATCGATGGAAACACTGCGCTGGCGGCAGCTGTCTTCGCTGCTGGACCAATTGCTGGAACTGACCGCCGCGCAGCGTGAACTGCGCCTGGCGCAGCTGCGCGCGGCCGACCAGGCCCTGGCCGACGATCTGCAGCGGCTGCTCGCCCACGAACAGGAAAGCCAGGAATTCATGGCCCAGCCGCTGTGGACGGCAGCCCCCGAAGACAGCCGCGCCGGCACCCGGATCGGGCCTTATCGACTGCTGCGCGCGCTGGGCGAAGGTGGCATGGGCGAGGTCTGGCTGGCCGAGCGTGCCGATGGCCTGTACCAGCGCCAGGTCGCACTGAAGCTGCTGCGCAGCGGTTACGCCGATTCGGGCCTGCGCCAGCGCTTCAGTCGCGAGCGCGAGATCCTGGCCCGGTTGCAGCACCCGCACCTGGCCCAGTTGCTGGATGCCGGCGTGGACCTGCAGGGCCAGCCCTACCTGGCCCTGGCCTATGTCGAAGGTGAGCCGATCACCGATTACTGCCAGCGCCTGCAGTTGCCGCTGGAGCGGCGCCTGCAGCTGATGCTGCAGGTGTGCGCGGTGGTCACCCACGCGCACGCCAACCTGATCGTGCACCGCGACCTCAAGCCGTCCAACATCCTGGTCACCGCCGAGGGTGAGGTGAAGCTGCTGGACTTCGGTATCGCCAAACTGATCGACGACCCTGACGACCGCGAAGGGGCCCTGCATCCGCCCACCGAAGTGCGTGCCTTCACCCTGCACTACGCCGCGCCCGAACAGGTGCGGGGTGAACCGGTCACCACATTGACCGATGTGTACTCGCTGGGGGTGGTGCTGTTTGAGGTGATCACCGGGCGCAAGCCGTATCGCCTGCGTCGGCACAGCGATGCCGAGTGGGAACGATCGATTTTGGAGGTCAACGCACCGCGTGCCTCGGCGGTGTTGCTGCGTGGCTGCCCCGGTGCTGCACCCAGCGCCGCGGAACGACGGTTGGCACGGCGCCTGCGGGGCGATCTGGACACGATCCTGCTCAAGGCATTGCAGAAGGCGCCGGCGCAACGCTATGCCTCGGCCGAAGCGCTGGCGCAGGACCTGCGGCGCTTCCTGGAAGGGCGCCCGATCCACGCGCGGCCGCAGCGCACGCTGTACCGGCTGCACAAGTACATCGGCCGGCATCGCTGGGGCGTGGCGCTGGGGGCACTGGTCGCGCTGGCCTTGGTGGGGCTGGCGCTGGTGGCGCTGTGGCAGATGCAGCAGGCGCGGCGCGAGATCGCCCGCGCCCAGGCCATGCAGGAGTTCACCGTGGGCCTGTTCGACCGCGCCGCCGGGGTGCGCCATGGCAGCTTCGACCTGCGCCAGCTGCTGGCCACCGGGCAGCAGCGCGGCGAGGCCGAACTGGCCGGGCAACCGCTCATGCTGGCCGACCTGGAAGGGGTGATCGGACGGCTGCGGATCGGCATGGGCGATTACCGCCTGGCGCTGGAGACGCTGGATCGCCAGCGCGCGTTGCTTGAGCAGGTCGAGGTCGTGCCGCCGGCACTTCAGCTGGAAGCGGTCACCCAGCGCGGGCGTGCGCTGCGCATGCTGGGCCGCTCGCGCGAGTGCGTCACCCACCTCACCCCGATGCAGGCGCAGGCCGCCCAACAGCGCGCCGCGCTGCCCAGCCTGGTCGCCGGGTACCACGCCCAGCTCGGGCGTTGCCAGCAGTTGCTGGGCTACCGCGACCAGGCCCGCACCGCATTCGACACCGCACTGGTACTGCACCGGGATGTGCTGCACGACCCCGCCGGTACCGCCGAAAGCCTGGCCGACCTGGCCGCACTGGACAGCGATGATGGGCGGCCGCAGGCGGCCCTGGCCGGTTACCGGCAGGCGCTGCAGCAACTGCAGGTACGCACCGGCGATCGGCGTCCGCAGCTGATCGCGCTGCACCGCCACCTGGGGGAAACCCTGGCCGCACAGGGCGACCTGGACGCGGCGGAAGAAAACCTGCGCCTGGCCTGGTCCGATGCGGTCGGCCTGTACGGCCTGGATCATCCCGAGACGCTGTCGGTACGTCGCCTGCGCGCGGTACTGGCGATGCAGCGTGGCGACCTGCAGCAGGCCGGGGCGATGCTGCAGGACGTGCACCGGCTGACCCGGCGCGCGCTGGGCGAGCAGCACCGTGACACCGGCCTGAGCTGGCACGCACTGGGCCGGCTGGCGCTGGAGCGGGGCGACAGCACCGAAGCGGTGACCGACTTCGCGCGCGCGGTGGCGATCTGGCGGCAGCCCGACTGCGTGGGATTGCTGCCACAAGGGCTGTATGACTATGGCAGCGCGCTGGCCGAGGTCGGACGCTGGCAGGCGGCGCTGGCCGCCCTGCACGAAGGGCGTCAGTGGCAGGCCGCGCAGCGCGGCGACTACGACCCCTCGGTGCAGCGGGCGGATCGGATGATGGCCGAGATCACCAGCGCCTATGGCGATCCCCGCCAGGCGGGGGCGCAGCTGGCGCGGTTGATGCGCCGCAATGACCAGGGCGGTGCAGAGGCCCGCGCGCAGCAACAGGCCCTGCAACTGGCCTGGGGCCGCAATCTGGTGCGGATGGGCCAGGACGTGGAAGCGCGGCGTGCGTTGCAGCCGCTGGCCCGGGGCGACGCGCCGGATCCGGCCAGTGTCGCGTTGCGCTGGCAGGCCCGCACCACCCTGGCGTCCCTGCAATGCAGGCAGGCGCCCGGGCGCGGCCGTGAGGCGCTGCTGCGCCTGCAGGCCGAGATCAAGGCGCAGCGTCCGCAGGGCGGCGCGCTCCTGCGCGGGGTCGAGCAGGCCGAGCAGGCGTGCACCGTTGCGGCAGTGGCAGACACGCCCTGAGCCGCGCTGGCTGAACGCCGCCGCCGCGCCACCTCGGCGAATTAACGTTCGCCTGCCTATGATGGCCGGCCCTTCACTGCCAGCGCTGCCTGCATGCAACGTCGCGACTTCATCCGCAATGCCTCCCTGGCCATGGCCGCCATCGGCCTGCCCGCGCTGCCGGCCTGTGCCGCACAGGGCAGCCAGGTGGGCCTGCGCCCGCTTGGCCAGCCGCAGCCGTTCGATTTCGCCACGCTCAAGGGCCAGGCACGCGCGCTGTCACAGGCGGCCTATCAGTCGCACAAGCGTACCTTGCCCGGTCCGCTGGAAGCACTGGACTGGGACCAGTACCAGTCGATCCGTTACCGCCAGGACCACGCGCTGTGGGCCGACAAACCCGGCCGGTACCAGGCCAAGTTCTTCCACCTCGGGCTGTATTTCCATTCCCCGGTGCGCATGTACGACGTGGTCGACGGCAAGGCGCAGGAACTGGCCTACGACCCGGCGGCATTCGATTACGGCAAGAGCGGCCTGAAGGGCAGCCACCTGCCGGCCGACCTGGGCTTTGCCGGTTTCCGGCTCAATACCCGCCAGGACACCGACCGCGACTTCGCCGCGTTCCTGGGCGCCAGCTATTTCCGTGCGGTCGGCAAGGAAGGCCAGTACGGCCAGTCGGCACGCGGCCTGGCGATCGACACCGGGATGGGCAAGCCCGAGGAGTTCCCCGACTTCATTGCCTATTACCTGGAGCAGCCGGCCAAAGACTCCAACACGCTGGTGGTGTATGCGCTGCTGGATTCGCCCAGCGTCGCCGGCGCCTACCGCTTTGCGATCACCAACGGCGATACGCTGCTGATGGACATCGACTGCGCGTTGTACCCGCGCAAGGCGATCGAACGCCTTGGTATCGCCCCGTGCACCAGCATGTACCAGGTGGGCGAGAACGACCGCCGCATGGCCTGGGACTGGCGCCCGGAGATCCACGATACCGACGGCCTGGCGATGTGGACCGGGTCGGGCGAATGGATCTGGCGTCCGCTGTGCAACCCGGCCAACCTGCGCTTCAACATGTTCGTGGACAACAACCCGCGCGGCTTCGGCCTGCTCCAGCGCGACCGCAACTTCGACCATTACCAGGACGACGGCGTCTTCTACGAGAAGCGCCCATGCCTGTGGGTGGAACCGAAAGGGCAGTGGGGCAAGGGCTCGGTGCAGCTGGTAGAGATTCCCACCGTCGATGAGACCTTCGATAACATCGTGGCGTTCTGGAATCCCGAGGCAAAGCCACAGCCGGGCCAGGAGCTGCTGCTCGGTTACCGCCTGTACTGGGGCGCCGAACCGCCGGCGCGACCGCCGCTGGCCCACTGCGTGGCCAGCCGTACCGGCCTGGGCGGGGTGATCGGCAAGAAGCGCGAGTATTTCTCTTGGCGATTCGCGGTTGATTTCGAGGGCGGTGAACTGGCCGCGCTGATCGACAAGGGCGAGGTGGAAGCGGTGGTCCAGACCAGCCGGGGCAGCACCGAGATCGTCTCGGCACGTCCGCTGCGCGAGATCAAGGGCTACCGCGCCATGTTCGACCTGGTGCCGCCGGATGATTCCAGCGAGCAGATCGACATCCGCCTGTACCTGCGCAGTGGTGGCAAGACGCTCACCGAAACCTGGCTGTACCAGTACAGCCCGCCGCCGAAGGGCGCGCCGGAGCGCACGCTGTACTGATTGCCGCCGGCGAGGACCGTTACCGGTCCTTGCCGGCGCTGTCGCTGCCGTCCTGCTGCTGCTGTTGCTGCTGCTGCGCCTGTTGCACCGGCGAGCCGACCTCTACCGTGCCGCGGCGGATCTTCGACCAGGTCTGGTCCTGCCATTGCTGGTACTTGTCCGGATCCCAGTACTTGGGGTCGTACAACTTGTCGGCCTTGATCGTCCGGGTGATGCCGCCTTCGCTGTAGACGATATCCACGTTGTTGGACATGGAACCGGTACGGCTGCCGGTCATCGCACGGCGGCCCTTGTTGAGCACGGCTGCGATGCGTGGTTTGGACACCGCGTCGCCATACTCGGCACGCAGCGCCCGCGCCTGCGCGCGCGCGGGTTCGTGCTGTTCCAGCGGCAGTGATGCCCAGTACTGGTCACGCAGCTCGACCATCAGCGGGTAACCACGCTCGGCCGCCACATCCATCCAGGCAAAGGCCATGACCGGATCGGCGGGCCGTTCCAGGCCAAACCAGTACATCTCGGCCAGATAACCCTGGGAGGCCTTGTCGGCATAGCGCGCCGACAGCCGGAAGTTCTCCTCGGCCACCCTGACTTCCCCGCGATGCAGCGCGTTGACGCCCCACTGCCGGTACATCAGGTCCGGATGGCTGTCCATGAAGCCGGCACCCACCAGGGTGCGGTCCTCTGCCGGCGAGTCCGCCGCCTGCCCGGCCGCCTGCACCAGCAGGGGCGACAACAGCAGGGGCAGCAGTAAAAGAGCGCGCATCGTCCTGAATCCTTTCCACGGCATGGGTGTGGTCAGCCTAGAGCCCGGCATCGCTGCTGTAAATCGGCCCAAAGGGACCGGTTACAGCGGCAACGGCGCCTGCATCGGGTCGATACGGCCTTCGCCACGGGTGATCTTCTTGAACTCGGCGCGGCTGACCGACACGTAGCGCTCGTTGCCACCGATCTCCACCTGCGGGCCGTCCTGCACCGCATGGCCGTGCTCATCCACGCGCACGGTCATGGTGGCCTTCTTGCCGCTGTGGCAGATGGTCTTGATCTCCTGCATCTCGTCGGCCCAGGCCAGCAGGTACTGGCTGCCTTCGAACAGTTCGCCGCGGAAATCGGTACGCAGCCCGTAGCACAGCACCGGGATGCGCAGCTGGTCGACCACCTCGCTGAGCTGCCAGACCTGGCTGCGGGTCAGGAACTGGGCCTCATCGACCAGCACGCAGCCCAGCGGCCCGCCGGTGGCGATGTCATCGGCGACCAGCCGTTGCAGGTCGGCATCGCGGTCGAAGGCCACGCCATCGGCTTTCAGCCCGATCCGCGAGGCCACCACGCCGCGCCCGGCACGGTCGTCCAGGCGCGGGGTCAGGATGGCCACCCGCATGCCCCGCTCGCGGTAGTTGTGCGCCGACTGCAGCAGGGTGGTGGTCTTGCCGGCGTTCATCGCCGAATAATAGAAATAGAGCTTGGCCATCGGTCGATTCTAGACGCCCGGCCGCCCCGCGTCGCCGTCCCCGGGCCACGGCGGACGCCGATGTCCGCCCCGCCAGGGGCCTGCGACCGGTGCAGGCACCCGGCTACAATGGCGCTCCCCCGGAGATGGCATGCACGGTCTCAACCCCCCCCAAAGCGCGGCAGTGATGCACTGCGAAGGCCCTCTGCTGGTACTGGCCGGCGCGGGCAGCGGCAAGACGCGCGTGATCGTGGAAAAGATCGCCCAGCTGATCGCGACCCGGCGCTATCCGGCGCGGCGCATCGCGGCCATCACCTTCACCAACAAATCGGCCAAGGAAATGCGCGAGCGCGTGGGCAAGCGCCTGCGTGGCGGGGATGCCGACGAGGTCACCATCTGCACCTTCCACGCGCTGGGCTTGAAGTTCCTGCAGATCGAGCACGCGGCGGTGGGGTTGAAGCGCGGCTTCTCGATCTTCGATGCGGACGACTCCACCTCGCAGGTCAAGGACCTGATGTACGGCGCCAAGCCGGACGACATCGAGGACGTGAAGAATCTCATTTCGCGCGCGAAGAACGCCGGCCTCTCGCCCGAACAGGCGATGGCCGCCGCGCGCAGCACCCGCGAAAAGGAGGCGGCCAGCGTCTACGAGCGCTACCAGCTGCGCTTGACCGCGTTCAACGCGGTCGACTTCGACGACCTGATCCGGTTGCCGGTCCAGGTGCTGGAAGAAAACCCGGAGATCGCACTCGGCTGGCGCGAGCGCATCGGCTACCTGCTGGTGGACGAATGCCAGGACACCAACGATGCGCAGTACCGGCTGCTCAAGCAGTTGGCCGGCAGCGCGGGCAACTTCACCTGCGTGGGTGACGACGACCAGTCCATCTATGCCTGGCGCGGTGCCAATCCGGAAAACCTGCAGCAGATGGCGCGCGATTACCCGGCGCTGGAAATCATCAAGCTGGAGCAGAACTACCGCTGCTCCAACCGGGTGCTGCGCGCGGCCAATGCGTTGATCGCCAACAACCCGCACGAGCATCTCAAGAAGCTGTGGAGCGACCAGGCCGACGGCGAACGCATCCGCGTGTGGGAGTGCCGCAACAGCGAACACGAGGCGGAAAAGGTGGCGGCGGAAATCGCCTACCTGGCCACTTCCAAACAGATTCCGTGGAGCGATTTCTGCATCCTGTTCCGCGGTAATTTCCAGTCCCGCCCGCTGGAAAAGGCGCTGCAGCTGGTGCGCGCGCCGTACCACATCACCGGCGGTACCGCCTTCCTGGAACGTCAGGAGGTCAAGGACACGTTGTCCTGGCTGCGGCTGCTGGTGAACCCGGACGATGACACCGCGTTCATGCGCGCGGTGCAGTCGCCCAAGCGCGAAGTCGGTGCCGGCACGCTGGCCAAGCTGGCCGAACTGGCCTCGGAAAAGGAACTGCCGATGGCGCATGCGGCCGAGGCGATCGGCGCGTTGTCGCAGCTGCCACCGCGCGCGGCCAATGGCCTGAGCCGCTTCACCGACATCCTGCGCGACCTGCGCGCAGGCATGGGTGGGCTGAGCTCGGGCGACCTGGTGCGGCGGCTGGTCAAGGAGTCCGGGCTGGTGTCCGAACTGCGCGCTTCGTGCAAGGAAGAATCGGTGTACCAGCGCCGCCTGGGCAATCTGGAAGAACTGGCGCAGTGGTTCGAGGGTGGCCCCCGTGGTGCCACCACTGCCGACCTGGCCGCACAGTTGGCGCTGTTGTCGCGCAACGACAAGGACGATGGCGGCAACCAGGTGCGGATGATGACCATGCATGCGTCCAAGGGCCTGGAATTCCCGTACGTGTTCATCATCGGCTGCGAGGATGGCGTGCTGCCACACCAGGTCAGCCTGGACGAAGGCAACCTGCAGGAAGAGCGCCGCCTGCTGTACGTGGGCATCACCCGCGCCAAGGTGCAGCTGTGGATGAGCTACAGCAAGCTCACCCGCAAGTTCGGCGAACATGTGCGGCTCAAGCCCAGCCGCTTCTTCGATGAGATCCCGGCCGAGGAAATGCAGCGCGACGGGGCAGACCCGGTCGCCGATGCCGCGCGCAAGAAAGAACGTGCCAGCGCGGGGCTGGCGGCGATCGAGGCCTTGTTCGACTGACCCACCCCCGGTAGAGCCGACCAACGGTCGGCTCTACGGCACAATCAGCGGATCGTCACTTACCGGTACCCACATGTCCGCCGTGATCCAGACCGACCGCCTGCACCTGCGCCTGATCGACCCCGACCACGATGCCGCCGACATGCTGGCCCTGCTCAACGAGCCCGGCTTCATCCGCAACATCGCCGACCGTGGCGTGCGCACGCTGGCACAGGCACGCGACTACGCCGCCGAGCGCGTCCTGGGCAGCTACGCGCTCAATGGATTCGGCATGTACGCGATCATCCGCCGCGAGGATGGCGCCTGGCTGGGCAATGCCGGGCTGGTGCGCCGTGACGGCCTGCCGGCGCCGGATATCGGCTATGCATTGATGGCGCGGTACGAGGGCCACGGCTATGCCGTTGAAGCCGCGCGCGGGGTGATGCATTACGCACGCGATGTGCTGGGCTACACCGACCTGTACGGCATCGTATCGCCGGACAACCTGCGGTCGGCGGCGTTGCTGCGCAAGCTGGGCATGCAGGACCGTGGGGAGCTGCGGTTGCCGCCGCCGCACGGCGGGGACGTGGTGCTGCTGCTCGCCACACCGGGTGCGCCGGCCCCCTCAGCGTAGAGCCGACCGCTGGCCGGCTGCTGCTCACCCCCCAATTGCGCGCGGAGCTCCGCCAACTGTTCCTGCAGCTCGGCCACCGTGGCCTCCAGCTGCTGCACGCGGGTTTCCAGCGCCGGATTGCCGCCACCGCCACTGCTGGACGACGAACCCTTGTAGCTCTCCGCCAGCGCCTGCACATCCACCGGGCCGCCCAGCAGGTGCATGTAACGATCTTCGCGTTGGCCGCCGGCGCGCGGCAGCAGCACCGCCATGCCGCGCTGTAGCATGCGCTCCACGTGGTGGCGCAGTTCCTCGGCATCCTGGAACTGGAACAGGCGCTCGCTGCGGGTCAGCAGTTCGTTGACCGTCTGCGGGCCACGCAACAGCAGCAGGCCCAGGATCGCCAACTGCTGCCGGGTCAGGTCCAGCGCGCTACCGGCGCGGTGTTCGTAGCGCTCGGCGCGCGAGGAAAACTGCTGGCGAGCCAGGCCCAGCGTCTCCAGCTGGCGCAGCGCGTGGTGCACATCGCCGGTGGAGAGCGCCATCATCGGCTCGCGCGCGGTTTTCTGGTTGGCCGCCACCTGGGCGGCGTTGACCGTCAGCGGGTAGGCGTCCGGCGTGGTCGCCTCCTTCTCGATCAGGCAGCCCAGGGCACGGGCCTGGGCCGCGTTCAGCACGGGCAGGGCAGGGGTCTGGGTGTCGTCGGTCATGGGGGCTCCGGGGGTATTTCAGGGCATGCAGCATAGCCGAGCCCCGCCAATGGCATGAACGTGGACGGCCAAGCCGGTAAACTGGCGCGACTCTGTTGCTGGTGATCCCGATGCGCCGTACTGCTGCTGTTTCCCTGTCCGTGCTTGCCTGCGCCGTGATGGCGCTGAGTGCCTGCAAGCGCACCGAAGCCCCGGCCGACGCCGCCGCGCCCGCTCCTGCTGCCGTGGCCAGCACGCCGGTTGCCACCGGCGATGCTGCCGTGGCCGCCAACGACAACCTCAACGCGGTGTTGTGGGTGCAGCGTTCGCAGGAATACAAGGCCATCACCGAGCAGACCTATCGCGCTGCCGCCGACCGCCTGGATGCCGCGCTGAAGCAGGCCCACTGGGATGCCCTGGTGCCCGAAGAGCGCGGCAACGATGCCAAGGGCCTCAAGCCTGCGGTGGTGCTGGACGTGGACGAGACCGTGCTGGACAACTCGCCCTACCAGGCGCGCCTGGTGCGAGACGGCGGCGAGTACGACGAACTGAGCTGGGACCAGTGGGTGGCCGAAAAGAAGGCCAAGGCCATTCCGGGCGTGGTCGATTTCGCCAAGGCTGCCAACGCCCGCGGCGTCACCCTGCTGTACATCTCCAACCGCGCCGTGCACCTCAAGGAGGCCACCCTGGCCAACCTGCGCGCCGAAGGCCTGCCGGTGGCCGATGACAGCGTGTTCCTTGGCCTGGGCACCGTGGTGGAAGGCTGCGAGCAGGCCGGCAGCGAGAAAAACTGCCGCCGCCGCCTGGCCGGGCAGAAGTACCGCGTGCTGATGCAGTTCGGCGACCAGCTGGGCGACTTCGTTGAAGTGACCGCCAACACCAACGACGGTCGCGACGCACTGCTGCAGGAATACCACGACTGGTTCGGCGAACGCTGGTGGATGCTGCCCAACCCGACCTACGGCGGCTTCGAGCCGGCGCAGTTCAACAACGACTACAGCCAGTCGCGGCAGGTTCGCCACGACGCCAAGCGCGCCGCGCTGGACTACGCGCCGTGAGCCGCGCCCCGCTGCCGCTGCGTGATGATGAACGCCTGATCTTCGCGCTCGACGTGCCGGGCCGCGACGATGCGCTGGCCTGGGTGGACCGGTTGGGCGATGCCGTGTCGTTCTACAAGATCGGCATGGAACTGCTCGCCTCCGGCGAGTATTTCCAGGTACTCGATGCGCTGGCCGCGCGCGACAAGCGCGTGTTCGTCGACCTGAAGTTCTTCGATATCCCAGCCACTGCCGCGGCGGTGATCAAGCGGTTGTCGCAGTGGCCGGTCAGCTACGCCACCATCCACGGCTGGCATCCGGCCATGATGGAAGCCTGCGCGGCTGCCAACGAAAGCGACATGCACCTGCTGGCGGTCACCGTGCTGACCTCGATGGGCCATGGCGACCTGCGCGGCATGGGCATCGACCGCACGCCGGTCGAGGTGGTGGTCGAGCGCGCCCAGGCGGCCCAGGCGGCCGGTATCGACGGGGTCATCGCGTCGGGCCAGGAGGCCGCGCCGATCCGCGCCGCTACCGGTGCCGGCTTCTCGATCGTATGCCCGGGCATCCGCCCCGGCGGCCCGGTGGGTGATGACCAGAAGCGTACCGTCGGGGTGGCCCAGGCCTTCGCCGACGGTGCCGATGCGATCGTGGTCGGACGCCCGATCCGGTTGGCCAGCGACCCGCGCGCTGCGGCCGAGGCGATCCAGCTGGAAATCACCGGCGCCTGGCGCGCCCGCCAGGCCTGAGCCAGCGGTCCGTCGGCGACACGCCTGGCCCTCGAACGGAAGGCGTGACCTTCCCTGATGCCGCGCGCAGGCCTCAGAAAACTGCTCGCTGCCGGTAAATCGGGCAACACCGCGCAGTTCGGCCCACCTCCCTGCGATGAAATCACTCTGCCGGCGCATCGCTGCCGGCGTGATCCCATCACTGCAATGGAGGTGCTGCATGCATGTCTTCACCCGACTGGCCTTGGCCACCGGTCTCCTGGGCTGTTCCCTGGCCGCCCACGCGGCGCCGAACGCGGCCAGCGGCGCGCCGCTACGGCCGCTGATCATCGGCGGCGAAAACGCATCGCCGGGCCAATACCCGTTCATGGTCAGCCTGCAACGGTTGGACTACGGCAATTCGGACCACGCCCGGCATTGGTGCGGCGGCACGTTGATCTCGCCCTCGTGGGTGTTGACGGCCGCCCATTGCGTGGACGGCGCTACACCGGCCGGTTACGCGGTGCTCGGCGCCGTCACCACGCTGGAGGCGGCTGCAGGCACGCGACCGTCCAACATCAAGGCCATCCACGTCCACCCTGCCTACAACGGCGGCAGCCTGGTCAACGACATCGCCCTGATCCAGTTGAGTGCCCCCCTCGCCGATGCCGCCCCGGCCGCGCTGCTGGAGGGCAGCGATGTCGGTTACCTGCGCGATGGCCGGCAGTTCACCGTGATCGGCTGGGGCGACACTGGCCTGGAAGGCGAGGCAGGGTCGCCCACGGTGCTGCAGACCGTGCAGACCCCGTTCGTGCCCTTCCGCGCCTGCCGGCAGGCCTATCCCGCGCTGGAGGCGGGCAAGGTGATCTGCGCCGGCACCGAAGGCATCGACAGCTGCCAGGGGGATTCCGGCGGCCCGCTGCTGGTGCAGCGCCGCGGTCGGTGGACCGTACTCGGTGTGGTCAGTTGGGGCCGGGGCTGCGCGTTGGCGGGGTATCCGGGGGTTTACGCGCGGCTGGGCGATGGCTACATGCGCGATTTCATCGAGGCCACCTGGTTGAAGGACTGAATGTTGATGTGAATCAGTCATTTGGCTTGAAGGATCGATCGGTTGCGATCCTTTAGATGCCGCGTATGGTCGCCGCCCTCCGGTTCGTACTGCCGATGGGGTAGCACGCTGTGCACCGGGCTGGAGCCGGTTTGAAGAGGTCCTGACCACCTACGGTCGGGCCTCTTTATTTATTTCCCTTCCATGGCGTGCGGTGATTTCATCCGGTTGCGCAGGCCACCGGCTTGCCGCTGCGGGGGCGCAGGCCGCAAGATGCGGACCGGCCCGGGGAGTCCGAATTCATGTCCATGTCGTCCAAGTCGTGGCAGTACCGGGGGCAGGCAATGGCCCTGGTCCTGTGCGGGGCGGTGCTGCTCGGCGCGTGCAAACGCGACCAGATCGATCCGGACGCGCCGGCCGCCGAGCCGGTGGCTGCGTTGCAGCAGCTGGCCCGGCATGTGGCCGACAACGACCTGCTTGGCTACGCCCGCGCGTCGGTGCCGCCGGCCCACTACCAACGCCTGCAGGCGGCGTGGGATCAGGGGCACAGCCGCTGGCCACTGACCGAATTGCCACTGGACGGGCAGCTGTTGCCGATGCTGGCCGCGTTGTCGCGGCCGGATGCGCCGCAGCGGCTGCAGCGCTCTTTCGATGCGCAGATTGCCGGCCAGGCCACCGGGGTACGCCAGGCTGCGCATTCCATGGGCCTGTTTGGCGTGCAGTACCTGCGCAACCAGTCCGATTACACCGATGCCCAGCGTGCCCATTACAGCCAGGTGGTGGATGCGCTGAGCAAATGGGCGGCCGCCGCGCCGCTGACCGACAAACAGCGTGCCAAGACCACCATCACGTTGTTGACCGCCACCGCCCGCACCACCGGCTTGTCCACCGATGCGCAGTTGCAGGCGGCCGGCATGGAAGAATCGCTGCGTCGGCTCGGCCCGTTCTTCAAGGCGTTCAAGACCGCGCTGGCCAGCTATGGGCTCTCGCTGGACGGGGCCCTGGTCGAGCTGCGCGGCGAACCGGTGTCCGCGCTGGGCAACGACGCGGTGGTGCGTGTGCAGTACCCCCTGGGCGGCGCGCAGATCGAGGCCCAGGTGCGCATGACCCGCCGCGACGGGCACTGGTATGTCAGCCGGACGCTCGAACAGGCCGATGCGCTGCTGAAGGCCGCCGACACCGCAGAAGCTGAACATCAGGCCCGCCGGGCCGATGAAGCAGCGGCCGCCGCGCAGGTCAAGGACGGTGCTTCTGCACCGGCTAAGCCATAATGAAGCCGATGCCCAACCAGAATCCCCTGCCTTTCCCCGGCGAAGAGCCGCCCAAGACGCCGGACGCCCCGTCCGCGTCGCCCGACAGCGCGGCCGGTGCCGGTGCCCCGGAGGCCGGCGCGGCTGGCACCCCGGCGCCCGATGCGGCACAGCCGGCTCACGTTGCTGACGCCGAGGCCAGCGCTGGCTCGCCCGGCGCCATCGTCCCCGGCACCCGGGCCCCGGTCGGCCGCCGCCCCTGGTGGGCGCGCCTGCTGGGCCGCCTGGTCGAGCCGTGGCTGTCGCTGAAGATCGAACCCGAACACCCCGGCCAGTACAACGATGGCCGCCCGGTGGTGTACGTGCTGGAGGACTATGGCCTGTCCAACGCCCTGATCCTGGACAAGGCCTGCCGCCAAGCCGGCCTGCCCTCGCCGCTGGTGCCCATTGCCGGCGACCCGACCGGGCGCAAACGCGCCTACGTCGCGCTGTCGCGCCGGAGCAGCAGCAATGCGCTGATTCCGGAACAGCGTGGCGCCAAGACCCACTCCGACTCGCTGGCCAAGGTGCTGCAGGCGCATCGCGCCCGTGACGAGCTGGACGTGCACCTGGTGCCGGTGTCGATCTTCGTCGGCCGCGCGCCGGACAAGCAGAGCGGCTGGTTCGCGGTGCTGTTCTCGGAAAACTGGGCGCTGGTGGGCCGCTTCCGTCGCCTGCTGGCGGTACTGCTCAATGGCCGCAGCACCATCGTGCGGTTCGCCCCGCCAATCTCCCTGCGCAGCACGATCAACGAGGGGCTGGACCCCGAGCGCACCGTGCGCAAGCTGCAGCGGGTGCTGCGTACGCATTTCCGCCGCATCCGCGAGTCGGTGATCGGCCCGGACCTGTCCACCCGTCGCCTGCTGGTGGACAAGGTGCTGGACGCGGACACCGTGCGCGAGGCGATCGCCTCCCAGGCCAAGCGCGACAACTCCAAGCCGGCCGACGCCTGGAAGAAGGCGCACGCCTATGCCTGGGAAATCGCCGCCGATTACTCCAGCCCCGCCGTGCGTTCGGCCAGCTTCATGCTCAGCCATGTCTGGAACCGCATCTATGCCGGCGTGCTGGTGCACCACCTGGACAAGTTCAAGGCGGCCGCGCCCGGCCACGAAGTGGTCTACGTGCCCAGCCACCGCAGCCACATGGACTACCTGCTGCTGAGTTACCTGCTGTACGACCGTGGCATCGTGCCGCCGCACATCGTGGCCGGCATCAACCTCAACCTGCCGGTGGTCGGCACGCTGCTGCGCAAGGGCGGGGCGTTCTTCATCCGCCGCTCGATCCGCGGCAACGCGCTGTACTCGGCCGTGCTTAGTGAATACGTGGCGCAGCTGGTGGCCGGGGGGTACTCCATCGAATACTTCGTCGAAGGCGGCCGTTCGCGTACCGGGCGCCTGCTGCAGCCCAAGGGCGGCATGATCTCGATGACGCTGCGCGCGTTCCTTCGCCAGCCGCGCAAGCCGGTGCTGTTCCAGCCGATCTACGTGGGCTACGAAAAGCTGATGGAAGGCGGCAGCTATCTGGACGAACTGTCCGGCCGGCCCAAGGAAAAGGAATC
Organism: Stenotrophomonas sp. GL_101; assembly: GCF_057835675.1. Classification (NCBI taxonomy): domain Bacteria; kingdom Pseudomonadati; phylum Pseudomonadota; class Gammaproteobacteria; order Lysobacterales; family Lysobacteraceae; genus Stenotrophomonas; species Stenotrophomonas sp. GL_101. Next base: position 95,421 of record NZ_CM174432.1, read on the forward strand.
GATCTGGTCGCTGTTGTGGTCCATCCCCAAGGTGCTCAAGCAGAACTACGGGCAGGTGGTGGTCAACTTCGGTGAGCCGATCGCGCTGAACGATGTGCTGGCCCAGCAGGCGCCGGAGTGGGACGGCCAGCCGGTTACCGAAGACGAGAAGCCCTCGTGGCTGTCGGGCACGGTGGACCACCTGGCCGAACGCATCCAGGTGCATATCAACGGCGCCGCCAACGTCAACCCGATCAACCTGCTGGCGCTGGCGCTGCTGTCCACGCCCAAGCACGCGATGGGCGAGGCCGACCTGATCGCGCAGATCGAGCTGTGCAAGACCCTGCTGGTGGAGATGCCGTACTCGGACCGGGTCACCGTGACCCCGCACTCGCCGGAGCGGATCATCGCCCACGCCGAGGAGATCAACGTCCTGACCCGCATCAAGCACCCGTTGGGCGACGTGCTCAGTGTCAGCGGCGACACCGCGGTGCTGCTCAGCTACTTCCGCAACAATGTGATCCACCTGTTCACCGCGTCCTCGTGGGTGGCCTGCTGCTTCCAGAACAACCGCCGCATGAGCCGCACCGGGCTGGTCCAGCTGGGCCGCACCGTGTACCCGTTCCTGCAGGCCGAGTTGTTCCTGCCGTGGACCGAAGACGAGTTCGCCCAGCGCATCGAGCAGACCATCAACGTGTTCGTGCGCGAAGGCCTGCTGCAGAACGTCAATGACGACGACGGCGGCATCCTGGCGCGCAACACCGGGCAGACCGACGAGGTGTTCCGCCTGCGGGCGATCGGCCATTCGCTGCAGCAGGCGTTCGAGCGCTATTACATCGCCATCTCGGTGCTGGTGAAGAATGGCCCGGGCACGCTGGGTGCGGCCGAGCTGGAAAGCCTGTGCCAACAGGCGGCCCAGCGCTTGAGCCTGCTGTACGCGCCAGCGGCGCCGGAGTTCTTCGACCGCACCCTGTTCCGCGGCTTCATCCAGAAGCTGCGCGAACTGCGGCTGGTTTGGCCGGACGAAAACAGCAAGCTGCTGTTCGACGACCGTCTGGACGCCTGGGCCAAGGATGCCAAGTTCATCCTCGGCCGCGAGCTGCGCCACACCATCGAGCGGGTCAGCCCGGAAGCGGCCAAGCCGGAAGAGCCGGTCGCCGCGGATTGACCGCAGACCGGGCCTCGCCCGGTGGGTACCGACCGTTGGTCGGTACCCGCGCGCAAGCACGGCACACGCGTCCGGGCACGGGGCAATACGGCATGCACCGGTTCGCCGACGCTGACCACCGTTTGACGCCGCACGTCAGGAATTCATGCCCCCGGAACGAGCGGCAGCCGACCAACGGTCGGCTCTACGCCGGTTCGTCGGGAATCAACATGTCCGCCAGCTTGGCGATGCAGTCCTTCAACTGCAGCTTGCGCCGCTTCAGGCGCTTGGCGTCCAGCTCGTCCTCGCCGTTGGCGGCCATCCGCTGGATCTGGTCGTCCAGCGCGCGGTGCTCCTGCCGAAGCTCGGCAAGGCGGGCGCTGATCTGCTCGGGTGTCATGGTATCCACAGCTGTCGAGCATACACATCCACGATGACCGCCGGGAGTGAACGCAGTCACTTGCCGGTGGCCATGACGGTCGGCGCGAGCCGGTAGAATGAGCGCCATGAGCGCCGTCATTCGCCTGCCCGATCCCATCCCCCGCGCACCGCGCGCGGACGATGCCGCGCAGGACAAGCTGGCGCGGCGCCTGCGCCGCCAGGTGGGCCAGGCCATCGCCGATTTCGGCATGATCGAAGAGGGCGACAGGGTCATGGTGTGCCTGTCCGGCGGCAAGGACAGCTACACCCTGCTGGAGGTGCTGCTGCACCTGCAGAAGAAGGCTCCGGTGCGCTTTGAACTGGTCGCGGTCAACCTGGACCAGAAGCAGCCGGATTTCCCCGCGCACGTACTGCCGGCCTATCTGGAATCGATCGGGGTGGGGTACCAGATCATCGAGCAGGACACCTATTCGGTGGTCAGCCGGGTGATCCCGGAGGGGCGCACGATGTGTTCGCTGTGCTCGCGGCTGCGGCGTGGCGCGCTGTACCGGCATGCGGCGGAAAACGGCTTCAGCAAGATCGCCCTCGGCCACCATCGCGATGACAGCGTGGCCACGTTCTTCCTCAACCTGTTCCACCACGCCAAGCTCTCGGCGATGCCGCCCAAGCTGCGCAGCGATGACGGCCAGCACGTGGTGATCCGCCCGCTCGCCTACGTGGCCGAGAGCGACATCGCCGCGTACGCGCAGGCGCGCCGCTTCCCGATCATTCCGTGCAACCTGTGCGGCAACCAGGACACCCTGCAACGCCGTCAGGTGGCGCAGATGCTGCAGCAGTGGGAGCGCGACCAGCCGGGGCGGATCGAGCAGATCGCACGCGCGCTGGGCAACATCCATCCGTCGCAGCTGGCCGATCCGGCGCTGTTCGATTTCATGGCACTGGGGCGACGCGACGCTGCCCCGCTGCCCGACCCGCCGGCCTGGGCCGGGGCGTCCACCGACCGCGGCGACGCTGCTGGCTGACGGCCGCCGCGTTCACCCTTCCCTTCACGACCTTATTCCGGAATTCCATGTTCTTTCGCAACCTGACGCTGTTCCGTTTCCCGACCGCCACCGATTTCTCCGACATCGACACCCTGCTGCCGCAGGTGCTGCTCAAGCCGGTCGGCCCGCTGGAAATGAATTCCCGCGGCTTCATCTCGCCGTTCGGCCGCGAGGAAAAGGCCGTGTTCTCACACCGCATCGGCGATGCGCTGTGGCTGACCGTGGGCGGTGAGGACAAGATCCTGCCGGGCGCGGTGGTCAACGACCTGCTGGCGCGCAAACTCGAGGAAATCGAGGAAAAAGAAGGGCGCAAGCCCGGCGGCCGCGAGCGCAAGCGGCTCAAGGACGACCTGCTGCACGAGCTGATGCCGCGCGCCTTCGTGAAAAGCTCGCGTACCGATGCCCTGATCGACCTCACCCATGGCTACGTGGCGGTGGACAGTTCCAGTCGCAAGACCGGCGAGAACGTCATGTCCGACATCCGTGGCCTGCTGGGCAGCTTCCCGGCGATGCCGCTGAACGCCGAAGTGGCGCCGCGTTCGATCCTGACCGGCTGGATCGCCGGCGAAGCGCTGCCGACCGGGCTCAGCCTGGGCGAAGAGTGCGAGATGAAGGACCCGGCCGAGGGCGGCGCGGTGGTCAAGTGCCAGCACCAGGAACTGCGGTGCGACGAGATCGACAAGCACCTGGATGCCGGCAAGCAGGTGACCAAGCTGGCACTGGTGTTTGAAGACAACCTGTCCTTCGTGCTCGGCGACGACCTGATCGTGCGCAAGCTGAAGTTCCTGGACGGCGCGCTGGACCAGCTCGAGCACGCCGACGATGACGGCCGCCGCGCCGAACTGGACGCCCGCTTCGCGCTGCAGAGTGGCGAAGTGCGGCGCCTGTTCCTGCTGCTGGAAGAGGCCTTCAAGCTCAGCAAGGCCGACTGAGGGCACGACGCTGGCGGCCCCGCATCGCGCGTGGCGCCGCCGCGCCGCGCAACGCTACACCCGCTGCGAACGGCACCCGGCGCCGCGCGGCGGCATCCCGTAGAGCGGGGCTCTGCCCCGCTGCTTTGCGCCGTTGGCACCGGACGGAAGAGCAGCGGGGCAGAGCCCTACGCGGGGGCGAACGGCAGCGGGGCAGCGCCCCGCCCCACGCCCCCGGCAGCGATGAACAGCGCGCAGTCATGCGCCGGTCACCACGAGCGCTATGCTGTGCCCATGTCTGGATTCCTCCGCCGCCTGATTTCGCCGGCTGCCCCCACCCTGCAGCGCGATACGGTACGGCTGCGCCTGGAGGATGCCGAGATCGACGTGCTGCGCGTGCGCGATCCGCGGGCGCGCCGGATCAAGCTCAGCGTCGACGAACGCGGCGTACGCCTGACCCTGCCGCCGCGCGCCAGCCTGGTGATGGGGGAGCGCTTCCTGGAACAGCACCGCGACTGGTTGTCCACGCAATTGCGCAGCTACCAGGCGCAGAACCTGCCGCCGCCGCTGGTGATCGGTACGCCGGGGGTGGTGCCGTTGCGCGGCGAACTGCTGCCGCTGCGCTGGGAAAGTGGCCGCTACGCCCACATGACGCTGGATGCGCAGGGGGCGTGCCTGCATTGGCCTGCACGTGGCACCGACGCCACGTTGCGGCGCACCTTGCGCGAATTCTATGAAGCGCAGATCCGCGCCGACGTCGGCCAGTGGCTGCCGCGCTACCTGCCCGGCCTGCCGCGCGCGCCGGCCCGGCTGCGCCTGAAAGTGATGTCATCGCAGTGGGGCTCGCTGGCCCCCGACGGCAGCATGGCGCTGGACCTGGCCTTGGTGCTGGGGCGGCCATCGGCGTTCGAATACGTGCTGGTGCACGAGCTGTGTCACTTGATCCAGGCCAACCATTCGCCGGCGTTCTGGGCCGAAGTGGAGCAGCGGTTTCCCAACTGGCATGCCGAGCGCGATTACTTCCAGCTCGAAGGACGACGCCTCAAGGCGATGTTGCGGCAGATGCTGACAACCCCGTAGAGCCGACCGTTGGTCGGCTGACGCGGTGCCGGGTTTGCCGGCAGCCGACCAACGGTCGGCTCTACGGGGTGCCGGGTGTGTTGGCAGCCGACCAACGGTCGGCTCTACGGGGTGCCGGGTGTGTTGGCAGCCGACCAACGGTCGGCTCTACGGGGTGGCGCGCGCGGTGGCTGCCTGTGCCCACCGGGCTGCCACGCGCGGGGCGGTGATGCAGACGGCCTGGTCGGTGACGGTGGTGACCGCGCGCTCCAGCAGCTGGATGTCCGCTTCGTGCTGGCGGGCCACATGCGGGTCTTCAAAGAAGATCGCGCGCTGGCAGTGGCCTTCCAGCACGCGGTCGGCGATCTGCGCGTCGCCGCCCATCGGGCCACTCTGGTAGCGCTGCACCCAGGGCTGGTCCTGCGGCCAACCACGGCTCCACGCCAGTTCGTTGAGGCGCTGGCCGGTGGTGCCGGTGCCCACCCGGTGGGCGAACCGCGAGAGCAGGTCGAAGTGCTCGTCGGCAAAGGCGAGGATTGCCGGCTTCATCGCATCGTGGGCAATCAGCGCCAGGGTCTGCCGCTCGAAGGCATGCAGGTCGTCAGCGCCGGGATCGGCGGGGAGACCGGCATGCACGCGCTCCACCTCGATCCAGTCGCGTGCGGTGGCCACGGTGGAAATGAAGGGCTTGCCGTGGATCACGCACTGTCGCTTGAGCGCGGTGGCTTCGGGAAAGATCGACGATGGATCGACCGGGTCCATCAGGTAGATCGCCCCGTCCAGCGAGCGCTCGGGCGAGCCCATGCCCACCACCTCGGCTACCAGCTTCATCAAGCCGCCCTGGCGGCCGTTCGGATAGCGCTGCAGCGGGGCGAAGTCGGGCAGGAAGCCCAATCGCTGGATTGCATCGAAGGTCCGCCCGACCGCGTGCAGCTCCACCCCCAGTTCGCGCAGGCCGCCGTCACAGGCGCGCAGCCAGCGGAACAGCGCGGCGTGCTTGTCGTGGTGGTGCAGGCGGTTGGCGGCCAGGCCGATGCGCATGGGAATCATCCGGTAGGAGCCGACGACCGGTCGGCGGGGTCAGGGGGCATTCTATGCCGCTTCCGGCCCTGCAAAACTGGGAACGGCATCACCTGCCTTCACGCATTTTCGTATTAGTTGCATGGTGTGGAAGCGGGTCATATCCGACAGTGGTTTTCGTCCGCAATCAGGAAAACCCTGCCATGGCCCTTCCCCTTTCCCTTCATGAGATGTCGGTCCAAGCCTTGGCTACCGACCGCAGCGCCCGCATCCGCGCCCTCGGCCGGTTGCTGCGCCACGCGGCGATGGGCGACGCCGACGTACTGCTGGTCGGGCTGGCACGCATGCTGGACGCGCACATCGGCGTTGGGCACGGCGATGACGCCAGTAACGAACGCATCCGCGACCAGCTGGACGACATCGAGCTGCTGCTGGCGCTGGAAATTGAACGGGCCGGCGTACGCGTGGCCAACGCCGCCTGAGCCGTAGTGCCGGGCTCTGCCCGGCATCGGCCCACCGATACACCACCGCAGCCGGGCAGAGCCCGGTGTTACGCCGCGCTGCTCAACAGCTGCACGATCCCTGCCGCCGCGTCGCGGCCCTCGGCCACGGCGGTCACCACCAGGTCGGCGCCACGCACCGCATCGCCCCCGGCGAACAGGCGCGGGTGGGCGGTCTGGAACGGCAGCCGGCCCATGCCACCGGCGATGATGCGGCCGTTGTGGCCGGCTTCCACGCCGCGCTCGGTCAACCATGCCGGGGCAGACGGTGAGAACCCGAACGCAATGATCACCACGTCCGCTTCCAGCAGCGATTCGCTGCCCTCGATCGGTACCGCATTGCGGCGGCCCTGGGCGTCCGGTTCGCCCAGCTGGGTTTCCACCACCATCACCCCGATCACTTCGTCGTCCGCACCGGCCTCGATCGACAACGGCTGGCGGTTGAACAGGAAGCGCACGCCTTCTTCGCGCGCATTGGCGACCTCGCGCGCCGAGCCCGGCATGTTGGCTTCATCGCGACGGTAGGCGCAGGTCACCTTGGCCGCGCCCAGCCGCACCGCACTGCGCACGCAGTCCATGCCGGTGTCGCCACCGCCCAGCACCACCACGCGCTTGCCGTTGAGGTCGGGCAGGGCGATCTGGTCTTCCCAGCCGGCAATGGGCCGGCCGTGCGCGTCGCTGCCGCCGACGATGCGGCTGTTCTGCACCAGGAACGGCAATGCCGGCAGTACGCCTTTGAGGTCCTGGCCGATCAACCCGCCGTCGGTGTAGCGGTAGGCGCCGGTACCCACGAACACCGCGTCGTACTCGGCCAGCAGGTCGTCCACGCTGACATCGCGGCCGATCTCCACGCCCAGCCGGAACTGCACGCCCATGCCTTCCAGCACGTGGCGGCGGCGGCTGATCACGGTCTTGTCCAGCTTGAAGCTGGGGATGCCGAACTGCAGCAGCCCGCCGATCTGTTCGTAGCGGTCATACACCACCGCCTGGATGCCGGCATGCGCCAGCTGGTCGGCACAGGCCAGCCCGGCCGGGCCGGCGCCGATCACCGCCACGCGCTTGCCGGTGGGTTCCACCGCGGTCATGTCCGGGCGCCAGCCGGTAGCCAGCGCGGTATCCACGATGTACTTCTCGACCGCGCCGATGGTCACCGCGCCGAATTCCTCCAGCGTGCAGCTGCCTTCGCACAGGCGGTCCTGCGGGCATACCCGGCCGCACACTTCCGGCAGCGGGTTAGTGGAATGGCACAGCGTGGCTGCTTCGTGGATGCGGTTTTCCTGCACCAGCTGCAGCCATTGTGGAATGGCGTTGTGCACCGGGCACTTCCAGCTGCAGTAGGGATTGCCGCAGTCCAGGCAGCGGCCGGCCTGGAACTGCGCGTCTTCCTTGCCGAACTTGCCGTACAGCTCACCCCAGTCGCCGGAGGTACGCAGTTCGACCGGGATGCGCTGCGGCATGGTCCGGGGCAGGTCGAGGAACTGGAAGGCTTGCTTGCGGCTCATGGGTGGGCCCTGCGTTGTTCGGTCGCCGGGCAGAGCCCGGCGCTACGGAATGTTCGGATTGCCGGGCAGAGCCCGGCATTACGTAGACGGGTCAGGCGGCGCGGCGCAGCGAGTCGGTGAGCGATTCGATGCTGGCGGCCTTGGGTTTGACCAGCCAGAACTTGCCGACGTAATCGCGGAACTCATCGAGGATCTGTTGCGCCCAGATGCTGCCGGTCAGTTCGCGGTGGCGGCTGATCAGCGTATGCAGGTGCTGGCGATGATTCTCGAAGCCCTCGGCGGAGATGCGGTGGATGTCGATCAGCTCGTGGTTGTAGCGGTCCACGAAGTCGCGGTCGATGTCCAGCACATAGGCCAGGCCACCGGTGAAGCCGGCACCGAAGTTCAGCCCCACCTTGCCGAGCACCAGCACGATGCCGTCGGTCATGTACTCGCAGCAATGGTCGCCAGCGCCTTCGATCACCGCCAGCGCGCCGGAGTTGCGCACGCCGAAGCGCTCGCCAGCGCGCCCGGCGGCAAACAGCTCGCCGCCGGTGGCGCCGTACAGGCAGGTGTTGCCGATGATCGCGGTGTTGCGCGCCTCAAAGCGCGCGCCACGCGGCGGGCGCACCACCAGCCGGCCGCCGGCCATGCCTTTGCCGACGTAGTCGTTGGCCTCGCCTTCCACTTCCAGGTTCAAGCCACCCACGTTGAACGCGCCGAAACTCTGCCCGGCGGTGCCACGGAAGCGCAGGCTCAACGGGGCATCGCTCATGCCCTGGTTGCCGTGCACGCGCGCGATGGCACCGGACAGGCGGGTGCCGATCGAACGGTCGGTGTTGTGGATCAGGAAGCGATGCTCGCCGCCCAGTTTGCCGGCAATCGCCGGGGCCAGCAGGCCGTCCATCTGCGTGGCCAGGCTGTCCGGGGATTCGTACAGGCGCTGCGCGGCACAGTGGCTGCCGGCGTAGTCGGCCGGGTGCAGCAGCCGCGACAGGTCGACCTTGACCCCGGGACGCGGCTCCACCTGCAGCTGCTGCAGCAGGTCGGTGCGGCCCACGATCTCATCCAGCGAGCGCACGCCCAGGTAGGACAGCCAACCGCGCACTTCCTCGGCCAGCAGCCGGAAGAAATTCTCCACGCGCTCGGGCAGGCCGGTGAAGTACTGCGCGCGCAGGCGCTCGTCCTGGGTGGCCACGCCGGTGGCGCAGTTGTTGAGGTGGCAGATGCGCAGGTACTTGCAGCCCAGCACGATCATCGGCGCGGTGCCGAAACCGAAGCTGTCCGCGCCCAGCAGCGCGGCCTTGATCACGTCCAGGCCGGTCTTCAGTCCGCCGTCGGTCTGCAGCAGGGTGCGCCCGCGCAGGTCGTTGGCCACCAGCGCCTGGTGCGATTCGGCCACGCCCAGTTCCCACGGCACGCCGGCATAACGGATCGAGCTGACCGGCGAGGCGCCGGTGCCGCCGTCATGGCCGGACACGGTGATCAGGTCGGCGCCGGCCTTGACCACGCCGGCAGCAATAGTGCCAACGCCGGCATGCGACACCAGCTTCACCGACACCAGTGCCTGCGGATTGACCTGCTTGAGGTCGTAGATCAGCTGGGCCAGGTCCTCGATGGAGTAGATGTCGTGGTGCGGCGGCGGCGAGATCAAGCCGATGCCCGGCTTGGCGTAGCGCAGCCGCGCGATCAGTTCGTTGACCTTGTGTCCGGGCAACTGGCCGCCTTCGCCGGGCTTGGCGCCCTGGGCCACCTTGATCTGCAGCACTTCGGCGTTGACCAGGTATTCGGCGTTGACGCCAAAGCGCCCCGAGGCCACCTGCTTGATCTTGCTGCGCTTGTTGGTGCCATAGCGCACCGGGTCTTCGCCACCTTCGCCGGAGTTGCTGCGCCCGCCAAGCTTGTTCATTGCAATCGCCAGCGCTTCATGCGCCTCGGGCGACAGCGCGCCCAGGCTGATGGCGGCGGTGTCGAAGCGGCGGAACAGGTCTTCGGCCGGGGCCACCTCGTCCAGCGGCGTGGGCGTGGGCGCGGCCTTGAGCTGTAGCAGGTCGCGCAGCGCCGACACCGGGCGGCCGTGTACGGCCTCGCAGTAACGCTGCCAGTCGGCGGCATCGCCGCTGCGCGCGGCGCGCTGCAGGGTCATGACCACGTCCGGGTTGTACATGTGGTACTCGCCGCCGTGCACGTACTTGAGCACGCCGCCCACATCCGGGCGCAGCAGGTCGTTCCAGGCGCGCACGGTCAGTTCGCGGGCTTCGTCGTCCAGGCGCGCAAAGCCCACGCCGGCCACGCGCGAGGCGGTGTCCGGGAAGCACAGGTCAACCACCTCGTCATCGAGGCCGACGATCTCAAACAACTGCGCGCCGCGGTAACTGGCCACGGTACAGATGCCCATCTTGGAGATGATCTTGGACAGGCCCTTGTAGATGCCCTTGCGGTAACGGCGGCCGATCTGCGACTGCTCGCCGCCCTTGCTCAGCTGCAGGATGCCGCGCCGGCCCAGGTCGAACAGGGTCTGGTAGGCCAGGTACGGGTATACCGCCGTGGCGCCGAAGCCGAGCAGGCACGCCATGTGGTGTGCATCGCGCGCGGTGCCGGTTTCCAGGATCAGGTTGACCTCGCAGCGCAGCCCGGCGTTGGACAGGTGGTGGTGCACCGCGCTGGTGGCCAGCAGCGCATGCACCATCGGCCGGTCGGCGACCGGGTAGCGGTCGCTCAGCAGCAGCATCACGATGCCATCGCGCGCGGCCGCCTCGGCCTCGGCGCAGATGCGCTCGATGCCGGCCTTCAGTCCTTCGTCCAGGCTGTAGGACAGGTCGATCAGGCGGTTCTTCTCGACGTACTGCTCCATCTTGATCAGCTGGCGCAGCTTGCGCTGGCTGAGTACCGGCGAGTTGAGGATGACGTGGTTCACCGTCTCCGCGCCGGCATGGAAGATGTTGGTCTCCTTGCCAAGCTGGGTGGTGAGGGACATGACGCAGTCTTCGCGCAGCGGGTCGATCGGCGGGTTGGTGACCTGCGCGAAGGCCTGGCGGAAGTAGTCGTACAGCGGCCGGCTGTGCTGGCTGAGCACGGCCATGGGGGTGTCATCGCCCATCGAGCCGGTGGCTTCCTGCTCGGTCTCGGCCAGCGGCCGCAGGATCTGCTCGACCTCTTCGGTGCTCAGCTGGAACAGCTTGTGGTAGCTGCGCAGGGTGCGCTCGTCGAACGGTTCTTCCACCAGCGACGGGTCGATCAGCTCGGTCTGCAGGTAGGTCACGCCCTGCTGCAACCACTGCTTGTACGGCGCGCGGCCACGGTTGATGCGGTCGATGGCGTCCGAATCGAGCAGGTCGCCGCGCTTGAGGTCGATGGCCATCATCTCGCCCGGGCCCAGCTTGCCCTTGCGCACTACCCGCTCGGCGGGCACTTCCCACACGCCCGCTTCGGAGGCGACCAGGAAGTGGCGGTCGGAGGTGAGCATCCAGCGCGCCGGGCGCAGGCCGTTGCGGTCCAGCGTACAGGCGGCATAGCGGCCGTCGCAGGCGACGATGCCGGCCGGTCCATCCCACGGCTCGGTGTTGAGCCCGTAGAACTCGTAGAACGCGGCCAGGTCGGGGTCCTTGAACTCCAGCGACTGGGTGGCCGGCGGTACCAGGATGCGCAGCGCCTGGATCAGCTCCATGCCGGCACTGACCATCAGCTCCAGCATGTTGTCCAGGCTCTGCGAATCGGAGCCCTTCATGGAAATCACCGGGTTGAATTCACCGATGTCGAAACGCGGCGTCTTCCACACCTTGCTGCGCGCCTGCGCCCAGCGGCGGTTGCCCTCGATGGTGTTGATCTCGCCGTTGTGGGCGAGCATGCGGAATGGGTGCGCCAGCGGCCAGCGCGGCAGCGTGTTGGTGGAAAAACGCTGGTGGAACACGATCGCGCTGGAGGCCAGGTCGTTGCGTTGCAGGTCCACGTAGAAGCGGCTCAGCTTGTCCGGCAGCACCATGCCCTTGTAGCTGATCGCATTCGGGCTGAGCGTGGTGACGTAGTAGTCGGCGTGCTCGCGCAGCTGCTGTTCGCTGCGGCGGCGGGCCAGGAACAGCGCCAGGGTGAAGGCCGCGTCGTCCTGTTCGGCACCGGCATCGACGAACACCTGTTCGATGCGCGGCAGCGTATCGCGCGCCAGCTGGCCGCACACGCTGGGGTCGGTGGGTACCTGGCGCCAGCCCACCGGGCGGCAGCCGGCATCGCGCAGCTGCTGGTCCAGCGTGTCGCGGCAGGTCTGCGCGGCGGTCTCGTCGTGGGGCAGGAACACCACGCCGGCGGCAAAGCGCGCGCCAAGGGTGAGCCCGGCTTCGCGGGCGAGCGCGTTGAGGAAGACATCCGGACGACGCAGCAGCAGGCCGCAGCCATCGCCGGTAATGCCATCGGCGGCCACGCCACCGCGGTGGGTCATGCGCGACAGCGCGGCAATGGCGGTATCCACCAGCAGTCGCGACGGCTGGTCATCGAGCTGGGCGACCATGCCGAAACCACAGGCGTCGCGCTCATCTTGCGGGTCGTAAAGCCCTTGGCGGTTGCGGGGGGCCATCTCTGCCTCAATGTCGGGTGAGCGGCGACACTCGTCCCCGCTCAATCCGTTGAGCGCATCTGGAGGCACCGGATGACCTGACTAGATCACAGTTGTTGCAACGCCGCAATACACGGTTGCAGGCGCAACCAAACCCCTTCAAAAACAGCCTGGAAGTGCCTCCCAGGCTGCCTCCAATTCAGCCGCAGCGCAGGCCGCTGATGACGCCCTTTTCGTCCACTTCGATGTTCAGCCGCTCACCGACGAACTCCATGGTGGTGGCATCGGTGGGCTTGAGCACGCGCACCTGCTGGGCAGCGGCATCCTGCTCGGCCTGCTTGCCGATCGGCTCGGCGTAGACCTGGCCGACCAGGCTCTGTACCTGGTTGGCATCGCAGCTGCCTACCGGTGGCGCTTCCAGCGCCTTGCCTGCTTCATCGGTCGGTGCAGCGGCGGCTTCGGCCGCCTTCTGCGCATGGGTACCCACCGCTTCCTGCTCGTCCATCGGCGGGGCCTGGCAGGCCGCCAGCGCGAGCAGGGTGGGAAACACGGCCACAAGGCCAAGGGAACGCCGCAGGCGGCGGAACGACAAGGACGGCATCGAGACTCCAGACATCCAACCAGGGAAACGTCGGAGGATATCGCCAAGCGTGCGCCAAGGTGTTGGCGTTGTGTTATTGACGCGGCGCCGCACCGGCAACCGGCACACTGCGCCCCCGTCTTCCTCTGTCCTGCCGATGGCCCATCGACCCGCTGCCACCCCCGAAGTTGCCGCCGCCCGCGCGGCAGGCCTGCGCTATGTCAGCGACGCCATGCCCGGCCTGCAGCGGCGCCGGGCAGGCAAGGGTTTCAGCTACCGCGATGCCGATGGCGCGCTGGTCCGGCAGGCCGCCACCCTGGCCCGGATCGGCGCGCTGGCGATTCCGCCGGCCTATACCGATGTGTGGATCTGCGCGTCGGCCAACGGCCACCTGCAGGCCACCGGCCGCGACGCACGCGGGCGCAAGCAGTACCGCTACCACGCCGACTGGGCGCGGGTGCGCGGCGATGGCAAGTTCGACCGGGTGATCGCCTTCGGCAAGGCGTTGCCGGCCCTGCGGCGGCGGCTGCGGCGCGACCTGAAGCTGCCCGGCTTCCCCCGCGACAAGGTACTCGCGATCGTGGTGGCGTTGCTATCGGACACCCTGGCGCGGGTGGGCAATGAAACCTACGTCCGACAGAACCACTCCTTCGGCCTGACCACCCTGCGCAACCGTCACCTGGCCCTGCTCAAGGGCGGTCGCGCGCAGATGCGCTTCCGCGGCAAATCCGGCCAGACCCAGGAGATCGACGTCGACGACCGCAGGCTGGTGCAGCTGATCCGGCGCTGCCAGCAGCTGCCCGGGCAGGCGCTGTTCCAGTACCGCGACGACGACGGCGCGGTGCAGCCGGTGGACTCGGGCGGGGTCAACGACTACCTGCGCGAGGCGATGGGCGAGGATTTCAGTGCCAAGGACTTCCGCACCTGGGGTGGCACCCTCGCCGCGCTGCGCCAGCTGGCGGCCACCGCATTGCCGGAAACGCCCAGCGAGCGTGCACTGGCGGCCCTGCAGAACGAGGTGGTGTGCCAGGTGGCTGCGCTGCTCGGCAATACCCCGTCGGTATGCCGCAAGGCTTACATCGACCCGTGCGTGTTCGACGCTTGGCGCGCCGGTTCACTCAGTGCGCTGGGCGGCCTGCGCGGGGAGCGCCAATGGGAGCAGGCCACGTTGAAGTTCCTCAACGCCGCGCGGCGCAGCGCCCGCAAAAAATCCGCGCGCTGAGCCAGCGCGCGGCGTCACTACGCAATCAGCCGCAGTAGAGCGCGGTGATGTTGTTGGTGCGCCCGGTTTCGATGGTCAGCTGCTCCCCGCCGCTGTGAGCGCCGGGGGTGGGATTGGCCGCGCCGCTGGCGGTCGCACCGCTTTCGGCGCGTTGCCCGCGCACCACGTTGACCTGCAGGCTGTCGCTGTCCACCCGCGCACGTTCAACCGTGGCGGCCGACGCGGCCAGACCAACCGCGCCGCGCACCATGTCTACATGGCACTGGCCGGAGATCACGCCGTCGATGGGCTGCACCTGCGCCATCGGCGTGCTGCTGCAGGCGGAAAGGGTGGCGATCGTGGCGACCGCGAACAGGGTGCGATACATGGGGTGACTCCAGCAGGTTCCGGCCTGCAGCGTGCCTCTGTGCGCGTATGCAGCGGATGAACGGCGGTCGGACAGGATCCCAAACCGCCACCGATCGGCACGACCTGCGCATGCACGGCATGCCCACATTGCGCTCACTGCCCCGTAGCCCCTGGATTGGCCACACTGCCTGTGCACCTGATTGCTTTCGCAAAGGAGCCTTCCATGGCCACCCGCAGGACCCGCAAACCCACCCCCGCCATCGCCGACACGGCGCCTGCCGCGCGCCCCGAGCGCACCCCGGTGGTCAAGACCGCCACCCGCAAGGCCGCCGCCAAGGACCCGCGCGCCGCACGCGTTGCCGCTCGCCAGCGCCGCCTCCAGGACCAGGAAAAAGCCAAGGATGTGCGAGTGGCCAAGAAGGCGGCCGTAAAAAAGCCGGCAAAGAAAGCCGCCCAGGCCGGCGCCCGCAAGCAGCCGGAGAAAATGCCCGCCCAGCACCTGGACAAGCCCGGCAACGAACACGATCTGGTGCTGGCGCCGCGCTTCCTGGCACCGCACTACCAAGGCAGCGGCAAGCTGCAGGGCAAACGCGCGATCATTACCGGGGCTGATTCGGGCATCGGCCGCGCCGTAGCGGTGCTGTTCGCGCGCGAAGGCGCGGACGTGGCGGTGCTGCACCTGGACGAAGATGCCGATGCCCAGTTGACCCGCAAACATGTCCAAGCCGAAGGGCAGCGCTGTGTAGTGATTGCCGGCGATGTGCGCGATCCCGCGTTCTGCAATCGCGCGGTCAAGCAGGTCGCCAAGGCATTCGGCGGGATCGATATCCTGGTCAACAACGCCGCCTTCCAGCTGCACTGCGAGCGCCTGGAAGACCTCGAAGACGCGCACCTGCAGGAGACCCTGCAGACCAACATCGGCGGTTACATCCAGATGGCCCGCGCGGTGCTGCCGCACCTGCAGGAAGGCGACTGCATCATCAATACCGGCTCGGAAACCGGCCTGTTCGGCAGCAAGGCGCTGATTGACTACTCGGCCACCAAGGGCGCCATCCATGCCTTCACCAAGGCGCTGGCCAGCCAATTGCTGCCGCGCGGGATCCGGGTCAATGCGGTCGCCCCAGGCCCGGTGTGGACGCCGCTGAACCCGGCCGACAAGCCGGCCCCGAACGTGGCCAGGTTCGGCCAGGACAGCGACATGGGCCGCCCGGCGCAGCCGGAGGAACTGTCGCCGGCCTACGTGTTCCTGGCCTCGCCGATCACCGCCAGCTACATCAGCGGGGTGATCCTGCCGGTGATGGGCGGGCCGCACGGCTGACCGCTGGTGCCGCCGCTGCCGCCGCCGGTTGGTAGTACCCGGCAATGGTGGGAATGAACTCCTGCGGGTTGGCGCCCACCAGGTTGGTCAGCACGATCACGGCCAGCTGCTGGTCCGGATACACGATGAAGGCCGAGCGTGCGCCGCCCATGCCGGCCACCTGCAATTGCGGTGAGCGCTGCAGTACCGGCCAGCCGGCTGCCCAGTCGCCGTCGCGGCCATTGTTCAAGGTTTCCGGCGTCCACATGGCGCGCGCGCCGGTGGCGTCGAGCAGCCGGCCCTGCAACAGCGCCAGCAGCCACTGCGCGGTCTCCTCGGCGGTGGTCAGGATGCCGCCCCCGGCCCACAGCCCCGGCGGTATGTCGTAGAACCAGTGCGACAGCCGGGGCGTGGCATCGGCCGCATCGGTGCGGCGTGGAAACCAGCTGTACATCGCGGCCGCGCCGGGGACCAGGTCATAACTGTCGCCGAAGGTGGTGCGCGACATCTGCGCCACGGCGAACTGATGCCCGGCCAGGTACTCCTCGTAGGGCATCTTCGCCTGCGCCGCGATGATTCTTGCAAGCAGCACGTAGTTGGTCTGGTTGTACATGAAGCGCTCGCCAGGCGGCGCCTCCACCGGCAGCGCGGTGACCGCCGTCCATGCGTCCTGCTCCGAGCCCCCGCCCAGCAGTCCCTGCGCATCCAGGATGTCCGGCAGCCCGGAGGTGTGCGCCAGCAACTGGCGCACCCGGATCCCGCGCCATGCCTCGGGCAGATCAGGCAGGTAACGCGACACGGGGGCCTGCAGATCGACCCTCCCGGCCTCGGCCAGTTGCATCATCGCCACCCCGGTGAAGGACTTGGTGGCCGAGTTGAGCGGGAACAGCGTATCGCGCGTGGCCGGGACATGATTTTCGACATTGGCCAGGCCCAGGCTTTCGGAAAAGACCACGCGGCCGTCCTTGACCACGGCGATCTGCAGCCCCGGAATGCGCTTGTTCTGCAGGGTCTGCTGGATGAAGGCGTGGGTTCTTGCGTTGGCATCGTCCCACCGCCCGTTGGCGCCGGCATTGCCGAACGGCACCAGCAGCGTGGCCATCAGGATCGCGGTGCATCTGGCAAAGCGCATGCAAGTGTCCCTTGGTGTATCGAGTGGAGTGAAGCGTTGGATGCGGCAGCGGGCCGAAAGGTTTAAGCCGCCCGCGACGGGCGCGTGGGCGCAGCTACCGTTCGTCGGCGGATGCCGTCCGGCACTTGACGACACGTGTAGTCACCACCACGATGGCGACACGTGTAGTCATTGGAGCGGGTCATGCGCGGTAAAACCATCGGGGACCAGGAGCTGGCCCTGCTGCAGTATGTAGCGGAACAGGGTGGGGCCACGGTAGGCGAAGTGGCGGCCGGCTTCGGCGAGGAGCGTGGGCTGGCCCGTTCGACGGTGCTGACCATGATGGAGCGCCTGCGCGGCAAGGCCTATCTGCAGCGCCAGCAGGTCCAGGGGGTGTACCGCTACGCGGCCACCAGTGGCCAGGAAAGCGTGGTGCAGGGCGCGGTCGCCAGCTTCGTGGAAAAAACCCTGCAGGGCTCGGTATCGCCGTTCGTGGCCTTCATGTCGCACAAGGCCGAGGTCAGCGACCAGGAACTGGCCGAACTGGAAGCCTTGGTGGCGCAGTTGCAATCACGCAAGCGGGAGGGCTGAGCCATGGATATGCTGATGAACGAAATGTGGGTGCGGCTGGGCTGGACCAGCCTGCAGAGCGCGGTGCTGGTGGGGGTGCTGTGGGGCGTGTGCAAGCTGTTGCCGGCCCTGCCTGCCGCCACCCGCGTGCGCCTGTGGTGGCTGGTGGCTGCGCAGGCACTGGTTGGCCTGGTCTGGAACAGCCCGCTGGAACTGGCGGTGCTGCCGGCAGCGCCGGTGCAGGCCTTCCCATTGGGCGCCGTCGCGGCAACGGACGTGGCGCTGGCCGCTGCGCCGACGGCGCTGGAGGCCGCGGTGATGACCGCACCGGCGGCCGCGCTGTGGTCGTGGCCGGCGCTGTTGCTGGCGGCCTGGATGACCGGCATCGCGGTGATGGCGTGGGGCAGCCTGCGCGGCTACCGTGCCAGCCGTGCACTGGTGCGCGGCGCAGCGGACTGCACCGACGCCTCGCTGCAGCAGGCATTGCAGCTGGCCGCAGAAGCACATGGCCTGCGCCGCGCGCCGCCGCTGAAAATCTCCGCGCAGATCCGCTCGCCGCAGTTGATCGGCCCGTGGAATCCGGTGCTGCTGCTGCCCGCGCGTGAAATGCCGGCGATGGCGGCCGACGACCTGGACATGGCGTTGACCCATGAATTGATCCACCTGCAGCGCCGCGACCTGTGGTGGGGGCTGGTGCCGGCCTTGGCCCAGCACCTGTTCTTCTTCCACCCGCTGGTGCACCTGGCCGCACGCGAATACGCGCTGGCCCGTGAGGAAGCGTGCGATGGCGCGGTGGTGGCCGGACACGGTCATTGCCGGCATGAGTACGGCCGGCTGCTGGTGCAGCTGGGCGTGGCGCCGCGTCCTGCGGCGGGTGTGGCCAGTGCCTCACCGAACTTCCGCAGCCTCAAGCGCCGCCTGCTGACCCTGCAACAGACCCGGCGCTTCCCGCGCGTGGCATCGATGGCGATCACCGCCGTGTTCGTTCTGGTCGGGGTGGCGCCGTTGCGCCTGGTCGCCGCCGATGTGCCCGCGCCGCCGGTACCGCCGCCGGCGCCCACTGCACCGGTTGCGCCGCCGCCGCCGCGTGCGCCGACCGCCCCCGCCGCGGTCACCGCGCCCTTGCCGGCCAAGGCGCCGCGTGCGCTGCCGCCGCCACCGTCACCGCCGGTTGCCCCGGCACCCCCGCAGGACGTGGCGCATGGAACCACCCTGGTGACCCATGGCACGCTGACCTTGTCCAAGGGCCCCGAGCAGGCGTTTGTGTTGATGGGCGACGGTGACAACTTCGTCGATGCCTCGATGGATGACCTCAAGCAGGCACAGCGCCATGCCAGCGGCAATCAGCACGTGCTGTGGGTGCGCCAAGGCAATTCGCGCTATCTGATCCGCGATCCGCAGCTGCTGAGCCGCATTGGCGATGCTTACCAGGCCGTGGGCAGGCTGGGCAACGCACAGGGAACCCTGGGCGACCGCCAGGCCGCCATCGGCGAGCGCATCGCCGAGCTGTCCATCCAGGGCAGCCAGGACGCTTTGGCATCGATGGACCGGGATGTGGCGGTCATGGCCAATGAGGCGGCGCGAGGGGCTGCGCAGGGTGCAGCCAGCGATGCGCAGCAGGCCGCGCAGGCCAAGGCGACGGCCGTCATGGCGCGCTACCAGGCCTCCGTTGCACGCGAGCAGGCCGAGCTGGGCAGGGAACAGGCTCGCCTGGCCCGCCAGCAGGCGGTGGCCTCGGCCCGTGCCGCGCGCGAGGTGCGGTTGACGATCAGCCAGGCCATCGCCGACGGCAAGGCGCAGCGCCTGCGCGACTGAGCAGCGGCCTGCAGCACGCTGCCTGCGAGGGGCGCAGGCAGCGTGGGGTTGCTCAACCGCAGTTGGCGCGCACGATGCGGTTCTGTTCGTCTACTTCGATGCTGAGCCGGTCTTCGCGGAAGTCCATGGTCATCGCCATGCCCGGCTTGAGCACGCGGGCGTGCTTGGCACCGCTGTCCTGTACGGCCTTCTTGATCACCGCCTCGCTGGCGGTCTGTCCGGCCAGGCCGGTGAGGGTTTCCGGGGTGCAGCGGGAGGCGCTGTCGGCACCGGCGGCGACCGGGTCCGGTGCCGGCGGGGTCGCGGTGCTCCTGGTGGGTTGGCTGCAGGCAGCCAGCGGCAATGCACAGCCAAGGGCAAGCAGAAGTGTCAGGCGCATGCGGCGATCCTCCCGGGTGAGTAGCCTGCAGTGTGGTGGCTGCGGGCTTCACGCCGCGTCAAGAGCCGCCCCGCGTGGCACGCTCAGGGCTGCTGCAGGGCCAGCGTCTCGCGCGCATGGTGTTCTTCGGCCACCAGTCGCAGCATCAGCAATGACAGCGTCACCACGTCCTGGTGGTTGTGCTCGGCGACCCGGCGCAGGTTCACCGCACTGCCACCGCGCAGGTAGTTCAACCATGCCGCCGGGGCTTCCGAGCCGGGCAGGTCGTCCTCGCGCACCACCTTCAACAACTGGCGTTCGATGGTGGCCAGCCGGCAGTTCTCCCAGGTGCCGCGGTAACGGCGCCGGGTGGGGAACAGCAGGTCGACGTGGTCCAGCGGGGTGATCGGACACCGCTGCCGGGCCAGCCGATAGCGGGTCTTCAGCAGCGGCGCGTCGTAGCAGCGGCCGTTGTAGCTGGAGAACACCGTGGTGGGCTGCAGCCAACCGGCAAACTCGCGCAGCATGGCCGTTTCGGCGGCCATGGTGGTCATCAGCAGTTGGCGGATGCGCAGGCCATCGCCCTGCTCAGGATGGGCGTGCCAGTCGGCGGCACCGATCATGAAGGCGCGGGTGCCGGTGCCGCCGGCCAGGCCGGTGGTCTCGGTGTCGAAGAACAACAGGTCCTGCGGCCGCACCTGTTCGCCCTCGCGCTTGGCAAAGGCCAGCGACAGCGGTTGGGTGGGAATGGGCTGCGCCAGGAACGATTCGATCAGGAACAGGCCCGGCGCGATTTCTTCGCCAGGGATATTGCGATCCTGGGCAGTGCCGCGTGGTTTGGCCACCGCCGCCGCCGCGCCGCGACCGCGTAAGCCCAGCAGCCGATGCAGGCCGCTGGCGTCGGGTTTGCGCAGCGGCGGCGCGGCCGCTGCCGCCGGCGCCGCACCGCCGGTGGGCTTGTGGCGGATCTCCTGTTCAACCCAGGCAAACACCGAGGCCGGCGCGGGTTGGCGGGCGTGGGCGTCGTTGGCGGCGGGGAGTGGGGAGGGGGTTGCTGGTGTGGACGAGGTGGGTGGGACGGGGCGTGCCGACCAACGGTCGGCACCTACCGGCTGGTGGTCGGCAATGGACGGGCGATCAGCAAGGGCCGGGCGCGTAAGGGCCGATGTTGTCGGCGCGCTCGCATCGCCGGCCTGCCGCCGCAGCAGGCGCAGCTTGTCCAGGCTCAGGCTCACTGCGGCACCACCTCGGCGGTGACGTGGGCGGGCAGGGCGTGTTCGTCGAACAGGTCCAGCACCTTCAACGCCAGCGCCTTGGGCATGCTGGCCTGGTCTTCCTGGCCGGCCAGCACCGGGCCCACGCAGGCCGGGCAACCGGCCTTGCAGTCGCAGCGCTGCACCAGTTCGCGCGCGCGCAGCAGCAGTTCGGCTTGCCGCAGCCACAACGGCTCGCTCAGGCCCACGCCGCCGGGGAAGTTGTCGTACAGGTACACGGTGGGCACGAACTGCTGCTGCAGTTCGATCGCGCTGGCATCGAACTCGGCACCGCGCAGCTGGCCGCGGCCGCTCTGGTCGGCCACCGCGAACCACGCACCGTCGCCGTTGCCGACCGCTTTCTGCAGGTCGCGCGCGTCGGCCATCACCGCCACCGTGGCGACGATGTGCAGCACGTAGGCCGCACCAAGGAAGCCGTCCAGCGCTTCCTGTTTGCTCTCGAACGCGGTCAGCAGCAATGCCTGCGGCAGCTGCCACCACACCGCGGTGGTGTGCAGTTCCTGGTCGGGCAGGTTGACCGGGCCATAGCCGATGTTTTCGTGGGTGTAGTAGCGGATCTTCTTGTAGCCGGCCACGCGCCGTACCACGTGCACTTCGCCATGGTGCGCGTCGCCGCGCCCGGCACCGCAGCCGTCGAAGCGGTCCAGCACCTTGAGCTTGGTGAAGTCGATGCTGTCGGTGTAGTAGTCCACGTGGGTGCGGGTGACGTAGGCCTTGCGGCCTTCCCAGTCCAGTCGCTCCACCTGGTAGGGGGTGGACTGGACCATGTGGATGGCGCCTTCGTACAGGGTCAGCGCGGCGGCGGAATAATCCACCTCGGCGATGATCTGCTGCTTGCCGTCGCTGCGGTCCACCACCACGAAGTTGCCGTCGGCCACCGAGCGCAGGCTGACCGCATTGGCCGGGTAGCTGTCGGCGATCCATTCCCAGCGGTCGCCTTCGCGATGGATCACCTCGGTTTCCGCCAGGGCTTCCAGGAACACCAGCGGGTCGATCGGGCCGAACGGGTCGTCGGCCAGGAACGGCAGCTCGAAGGCCGCGCAGCGGATGTGGTCGAACAGGATCAGCGGCTGGTCCGGGGCGATCCGCGCGTGCTCGGGCGAGGCGTCGGCGAAGAAATCCGGGTGCCGCACCACGTACTGGTCCAGCGGTTGCGAGCTGGCCACCAGCACGCCCAGTGCGGGCTGCTGGCGGCGGCCGGCGCGGCCGAAGCGCTGCCAGGTGGCCGCCACGCTGCCGGGGTAGCCGTTGAGCACCACCACGTCCAGGCTGCCGATATCCACGCCCAGTTCCAGCGCCGAGGTGCTGACGATGCCGTCGATCTGCCCGGCGCGCATGGCGCGCTCGGTCTCGCGGCGCTCGGTAGGCAGGTAGCCGCCGCGGTAGGCACGGATGCGCGCGGGCTTGCGCGGGTCGTGGTCGAAGATGTCCTTGAGGTACTTGGTCAGCACTTCCACCATCAACCGGCTCTGCGCGAAGATCAGCGTCTTCAACCCGGACTTGATCGCGATGCGGGCGATGCGGTTGCTCTGCGACCGCGCCGAGGCGCGCAGGCCGAGGTCGGCGTTGACCACCGGCGGGTTCCACAGCAGGACATGTTTCGGGCCGCTGGGCGCGCCGGACTCGGTGATGGCGGTGACCGGCGCTTCGATCAGTGCCTGCGCATGCGCCTGCGGGTTGCCGATGGTGGCCGAGCACAGGATGAACTGCGGCTCCACCCCGTAGAACGCGCAGATGCGCTTGAGCCGGCGCAGCACGTTGGTGACGTGGCTGCCGAACACGCCGCGGTAGGTGTGCACTTCGTCGATCACCACGTAGCGCAGGTTCTCGAAGAACTGCGCCCACTTGGTGTGATGGGGCAGGATCGCCTGGTGCAGCATGTCCGGGTTGGACACCACGATGTCGCCATGCAGGCGGATGGCCTGGCGCGCATCGCCGGGGGTGTCGCCATCGAAGGTGAACGCCTTGACCCCCAGGTCGCCGGCGCGGTTGAGTTCCAGCAGCTCGGCCACCTGGTCCTGGGCCAGCGCCTTGGTCGGGAACAGGTACAGCGCCTTGGCCTTGCCCTGCATGGCCGCACTCACCACCGGCAGGGTGTAGCACAGCGATTTGCCGCTGGCGGTGGGGGTGACGATGGCCACGTGTTCGCCACGCTGGGTGGCCTCCCACGCCTGCGCCTGGTGGCTGTACAGCTGTTCGATGCCGCGTGCCTTCAGGGCGGCGGCGAGTGCGGCGGGCACATCGGCCGGCATCGGCGCATAGCGGCCTTCGCGGCCGGGGAGGGTGAAGCTGCCGGTGATGCGGTCGGCGTAACGCTGCTGCAGGCGCGCGGTCAGCAGCGCGCCATTGCGCGAGGGCAGCCCGTCGGTGGTGGACAGGCGGCGCTCGGCGTCCTCGGTGCGTTTGGCGAGTTCGTAAGCCATGGGGGCGACGGTCTGCAAAGGTCGCCATGGAAACATGATTGCGTCTCAATGTTTGAGACACGCCGGCAGTGCGCGTGAATCATTCAGTGCGGCGCGCGTCCAACGAAATCTGAAGGCGCCCCCGGTATTCTTTGCAGTACGCAACCGACCAGGATGGGCAGCTGTGGCACGTGTGGCATCTCAAGCAGCAGTGTTGGCCGGCATGCTGCTGGCCGCCCACGCGCAGGCCCAGCAGCCCCCGGCAGTGGCGCCGGAACCGCCGCTCACGCCACCGGCGGGTGCGGATGAGGTGACCACGCTGGGCGAAGTGCGCGCGATCAAACCCGAGGATGAGCCGCTGGACCTGTACCGGTTCAAGAGTCCGGTGCAGGCCGAATCCAACCGTTTCAGCCGGTCCTGGAGCGAGCCGCCCACGCCCGAACAGGTGGGCATGAGCGGTGGCTACATCATGATGGGCATCGTCTACGGCATCGTCAAAACCGCGCAGGGCATCAACAAAATTACGGGTGGCCCGGACCAGATCCAGTCGGCCATCGCCCGTCCGCCGCCGCAGCTGGATGCGCAGCAGCAACGGCGTGCGCTGCAGTTCTGCGATCCGCTGGCCTGCGGCACCCCTGCGGAGAAATGAGGCGAAAGCGACCCCGCGGGCCGGTGCCCGCGATGAGCTCGGCTATCCTGCGTACTTCTTCTGTTCCGTCGATGCCATGATCCCGCGCTTACTCTGGCTTGCCGTGCTGGTTCCGTTGCCGGCGCTGGCCGTGGACATGGCCGACGACGGCAGTTGCCGCAACGGTGCATTCCCCGCCGGACAAAGCGATTTCGCCTTGGCCAAGGTCACCGGCCCGGCGCGCCTGTACCTGCTCGGCGACCTGGAGGGATGCCCAGGCAAGGGCGAGCCGGCCTGCCGCCAGCGCAGCTACGTGGTGACCGGCGATACGCTGATCACCGGGCGCGACCTGGGCAGCCATCGCTGTGTGTTCTTCCCCACTACGGCCGGTGGCAGCGCGGGTTGGGTAGACGCCCGACGCCTCGAACCGCTGCCGGTGCGCGCCGCGCCGACGCTGCCGGAGTGGGCCGGTGCCTGGCACGACGGCGACAACACGCTGCAACTGCGCGTCCGCGATGATCACCTGCAGGTAACCGGCGACGCCTACTGGCCCTCATCCACGCCCACGCCCGAGCGACCCTACGGGCCGAACTACGGCGAAATCGGGGCCAGCGCGCGGCCAGACGGTGCGTCGCTGGAGGTCGTCGATGACGCGGTGGGTGCCTGCCGGTTGCACGCGCGCTGGCTGGGCGAGTATCTGGTCGTGTCCGACAACAGCCAATGCGGCGGCGCCAACGTGCGCTTCAACGGCGTCTACCGACGCACGCCGGCGCGCTGATACCGCGCGCCGGCCACGCCCCCGCGGACGTGGCCAAGCGCCACCGGGAGCAGGCTCAGCCTGCCAGGCCGGGCGCCGGCCGCACGCGCATGTCCGCATCGAGCGCGTGCCGGCGTGCGCGCGCGGCGACAATCCCGCGCCACAGCAGCACCGCCTGGGTGATGGCCAGCAGCAGGGCCAGCAGGAACCACAGGCTGCTGGCCGCTGCAGCGACGATGCGCCCGTCATCGGCATCGGTATCCACCTGCAGGCGCAGCCCGCCCGCGTCTTCGTGGCGGTCCACGACCAGGCCCTCCAGCGCGAACGGGACGGGCGTGGCAAGGGTCGTCATCGCCTGCTCCCAACGATCCAGTACCGTGCCCGCGCGGACGCCCGGTGCATCGGCCGGTGCGTCTTCGGTATTTCCGCGCAGGTCGTGTGGCGTGGCCAGCACAACGCCGCCGCGCTGCAACGCGAGCAGCTGCGGGGCCAGTTGCTGCATCTGCAGGGCGATGGCTGCGCCTGCGTAGCGGCGGGTGGTGTCCTGCAGCGCGTTCAACTGTCCGGACGGCAGCAGCATGCTGTCGTTGCCATCTTCGGCGGCACGGCGCAGTTCACGGGCCAGCAGTGCCCAGCTGTCCAGTTCCACGTCCTGGCCCTCCACGTTGGCCGAGGCACCCAGCTGGCGCACGATATCGCGCTGCAATGCCTCGCAGTCCTGCATGCCCGCCGTGCATGCCTGTTCGACCACCTCCACCATGTGCCCCATTCCGTTGACCAGTTTTTCGCTACGGCCCTGCGCGGCAAGCGCTGCCTGCGCATACGGGTCGGAACCGGCCTGCTGCATCATGAGCATCTGCATCAATGCCGAGACGTTGTCTTCGCGTGCGCTGACATAGTCGCCCCGGTACAACGACAGCCAGGCGGCCGGCATCTGCAGTGCGGGCAAGGCGACCGGCTGCCCGCCCCAGCGGATGCGGCTGCAATCGGGCAGCACGACGGCAACATCGAGGTCCTGCAGATCGGTCAACGCCAGCTCGCACTGTCCCTGGCCACGCAGCTTGACCCGGTCGCCACTGCGGGGCGGCCGTTGCACCAGCGCGGCGGGGGTCGTATCGCTGCGGGTCTCTCCTCCGCGCAGCCCCTGCCAGGCCAGCGACAGATCCCTGCCGATGCCATCGCTGCACAGCACGGCGACCAGCAAGGCCAGCAGTGCAATGATCAGCAGGATGAGGTGGTGGCCCCAGCGCCGTGCCGGGAAGCGGCGCGCTTCATCGGCCTGCGACCAGTCCCTGCCCATGGCAAGCACCTGGCCATCGGAGGCGATGATGTCCATCTGCACCGGCTGCCCAAGTGGCAGACGGCCCGAGCGCTGCCAGTGCGCAGGCGGATGTACCTGCAGGGCATCACCGAGGAAATAATGGTGGTTGCGCAATGCCGCGTTGACCGGGTTGGGCAGCTCGACCTGGCGCAGGTGTCCCTGCACCCGGTTCACCGCCACCGGCTGCGCCACCGCAGACGCACGCCGCCATTCCCACCACACCGCCAACCCGGCCACGCACAACGCCCCCAACAGGATCGGCAGCCGTGCACCGCCGAGGTCGGCCACGGCCGCCAGCAGCATCAGGCCGAACGCCAGCACCCACAGGCCAGCGACCACCAGGCCGCGTGAGCCGGGCTGGCGCAGCGCGGCTTCCTCGGCCGTTTCCTGGCGCTGTTGCAGCACTTGCACCGGCGATGCGGGCGCGTGCAATTCCGGCTGTGGCGCGGTATCGCCGTCGCTGGCAGGCAGCGGTGGCGGCAGGTCCGGGTCGTCGCCCGCCGCTGCGCCCTGCTGCAGGCTGCGCGCACGGCCCTGGACGATAGTGAAGCCATTGAGCCGCACCACGATGGCCTGCTTGGCGCTCAGCACCACTTCCGCATCGTTGTGCTCCTGCAGGAATGCCAGGGCGTCATACGGCAATACCACGTCCACATTGCCGAGCGTGTCGTGCAGGGTTTCCGAACCGTTGACGTCCAGACCGTGGCGGCTGAACCCGCCCTGCAACGCGTGGACCTGCTCACCCCAGGCCAGCCCGCCGGCGATGCGCAGCGGCTCCAGCGCCAGGGTTTCGTCGGGTGTGAGCGTACGCAGCACCGGTGTCTGGCGCAGCTGTGCCAACGCATCGGCGTTGTCGCCGCGGCGCGATTTGTAGGCCAGGAAGCTGAAGAGCGCCACCCCCAGCAGCAACACCTTGACGATGATCCAGAACGTCATCGCATGACCCCGACAGAGCGGTAAGCGGGCCGGGACGGTTCAAGCAGAAGCAGGTCGTGCAAGGCGCAGGACATCCTGTCGGTCATGGCTCCCTCCAATGGAGCAACGGATACGGCGGCAAGTCTGCCCGCACCGGCCCGCCTCTGCAACGCGCGCCTGCACAGGCTGCAGTCACCTCAGCTGCCGCCGCGCTGCGCCCGGCGTCGTTCCAGCCACCACATCAGCCCGGCCACCAGAACGAACCCGAGCAGCCAGGGCCAGCGCGGGCCGGGCGCGGCGATGTGGCCTGCCAGCGGGGTGCTGCCGGCGGCAGCCACGAGCAGGGCCGTTGCATCGCGCATCTGTTGGCGGTACATGGCGCGTGCCTTGTCCGGGTCGAATACGTAGAACGCCTGCATGCCATCGCCGCGCTGTACCGCGTGCCAGCCCGGCTGCTGCGGCCAGTAGCCGGCACACCGCGCCGTGCCGGTGGCAGGATCGATGCGCAGCGCAACGCGTCCACCGTCGGGCGCGCGCACCGGGGCGGTGTCGGCCACGCCACACAGGGTGACGCGCTCACCGGCCCAGGGGGTGGCGCTGCCGATGCGGAGCTCGGCGCTTGCCGGCAGCGGGCGCGCCAGCGTCGCCAGTACCCCGCTCCACAGTTCGGCGTGGCGATCACTGCGGCCGGACAGCACCAGCCGGTAGCTGTCGGTGACCGGCAGCAGGGCCAGGCGGCCCTGGCCGACGGTGTGCCACGCGCCCACCGGCCGCGCGTTGGCGTCATGCAGCAGCGCGGTCGCGTCGGCAGCGTGCAGGGTGAGCTGTTCCAGCGCGGGCAGGGCACTGCCTTGCGAAGCGTTGTCTGCCTCGTCGATGTAGGCGGTGGCGTGGCTGGCCGGACGCTGCGGTCCGCGCCGCGCCTGCAGCAGCGGTGCCTCGGGATCGCCCGGCAACGCCAAGGGTGCGCCCTGGCCGTTACCGGTCAGCGCCAACCCCCACCCACGCAGGGTCTGGCGTGTGCTATCGCCGAGCGGCCCGCTGCTGCGCACCAATACGCCCAGTCCTGCGCGCAGCGCCTGCTGCACCGCGCTGCGCTGGGGGGCACCGAGCGCGGCGAGGCTGCGCTCATCCAGGATCAGCACATCGGTCTGCGCCAGTCGTGCCGCCGTCAGTGACAGCGGGGGATCGCCGAGCGACAGCCCGCCCCCGGCACTGGCCTGCGCATGTACGTCCAGGCCGGTATCGACCGCCCAGCGGCGCAGGTATTTCAGTTCCGGACCGGGTGCGCCAGCCAGGATCAGCACGCGCGGCGGCGGCTGGTCGAGGGTCTGCAGCGGCACCGGAACGGTATCGACCACGTGCTGGCCGGCGTCGAGCAGGCGCAGGCTGAATTCGCTGCGGCCGCTGGCACGTGCCACCCCGTCCAGATGAAGGCTGCCATCGCTGGCAAGCGCGCGGCGGTCAACCACCTGGCCGGCGGGATCGAGCAGCTCGGCGCTGGCCCCTTCAACGCCCTGCGCGCGCGCGTAGACCTGGAACACCGCACCGGGCGCGGTGATCAGCGGTGGCTGCAGGGCGACCCAGCCGCGCGGGGGAGCCGGTAGCACCGGTTGCACCTGCGCAGGCAAGGCGCCCTCGCGATCGCGCGCGGGCAGGCCATCGCCGATCACGCGCAGCGTACGCGTGCCCGGGTGCTGGCGCAGCGCGGTGGCGAGGTCGGGCGTGGTCATGCGCCCGCTGCGGGGAGGGGCCTCGGGCAGGGCGAGCGTGCTGCGGTCATCGGCCGCTGCCGCTGCGGCGTTGTCGGCGCCAGCGCTGAGCACGGTCAGCGTGTGGGCCGCCACCTGCGTGGGCGGCGGTACCAGCACCAGATAGAGCAGGGCTGCGCTGGCGATCTGCAGCACCAGCACTGCGGTCAGCGCCGCGCCGCTGCGCCGCGGTTGGCGACGGTGCTGCCAGAGCAGCCGTGCGCTGCCCACCAGGACGATGGCAAGCAGGGCCAACGCGATCCAGCGCGGTTCGGTCATGGCGTGCCCTCCAGTGCGTCCAGCCAGGCCTGGCCCATGCGGTCGGGCGCAGCGCGGCGTGCGATCTGTGGCGACGGCCGCAGCAGGGCGCGCCACAGCTGCGCACGCAGCGTGTGCCGGCAGTCGCCGCAGCCCGGGGCGATGCGCAGTTCCTCGATGGCCGCGGCCAGGCTGAGCGGATCGGAAAGGCGCGCTTGGTTGCGGCGCAGCCACTGGGTCATGGCATCGAGGTCGGGCGCGCTGTCAGCGGAGCCCAACTGCTGCCAGACCCTCACCATGGCCGGGTCCGGGCTCTCCACTGCCGAGAGTGTCAGCGTGCGGCTGGCCAGGTCGGTACGCACGCCGCCGAGGCGGCGGCTCTCATCGATCGGCGGCAGTTCCGGGCCGACCCGCGCCAGATAGATGCGCTCGGCCTGCTGCACCTGCTTGATGAACGCCAGTGCCTTGTTGGCGTGGGGCAGGGCCGCTTCCGGCCGGCCCTGGCGCAGCTCGCCTTCGGAGGACCACATCTGGTCCAGCGCGGCCTTCAGCGTGGCGCGGGTCTGCGGGTCGAGCAGGGTGGCCGCTTCGGCATGGTCGTGGGTATGGCCGTACTCGGACAGCACGTCGGTGGCGCTGCCGAACACCGGCGTGGTTTCCGGCTTGGCCGCGGCGTGATCGTGATCGTCGTGGCCGGCCTGCGCGTGATCCTCGCCCCCCGCGTGGTCGTCGTCGTGATCGTGTGCGGCGGGTGCGTCGCTGGTGGGCAAGGCATCGCTGGTCGGCGGTGGCCGGGCGGCCCCTTCGCTCTCTTCGCCAAGGAACTGGCCATAGCGCAGGCGCAGGATGCGCTGGTCCACGCCGATCGCATCGGCACGTTTGACGAACTCCTCCGGCGGGAGTTGCCTGCGCTGTTTGATCAAGGCCTCGGCGTCGATGATGATCTGGCGCTGGCTGCGGAAATACGCCGGCAGGGTCTTCTTGACCATGCCTTCCAGTTCGGCACCCTGTACCTGTTCGGTGCTGGGCAGGCGCAGGATCACGCTGGTGCTCTGTGCGGTCTGCGGGGTGGGTGCGCGGTGGTCGCGGACCTGCAGCTGCGCGATCACATCGTTGCCCGGTCCAGCGCCCAGGGCCGCCAGGTCCAGCGTGCGGCTGAAGCGACGCTGGGTGGCAGGGCCGCTGCCGGCCAGGGTGAAGGTCTGTTCGCGGAAGGTGATGTTCTCGCCGCTGCCTTGGGCCAGGGTGATCTTCAGCTGCGCATCGGCGGCCACGCCATGGTCGTCGCTGGCCTCGAACTGCAGGGCCCACTGGCGCTGCCCGGGCGTACCCAGCACCAGGGTGCGGTCCGGGGCGATCACCCGCACGCTGGGCGGTTGGTCCGGCACGACATCGAGCCGGTACAGGCGTTGTTCGCGCAGCGCCGGCTCGGTGACCACGCGGTACAGCGTGGCGCGGTCGGCGCGCCATGCGCCGGTCCACTGCCCGCCCTCGCGTTGCAGGGCGATACGTTGCCCGTCGTGCAGCTGCAGCGCGACCTGGGTGGGTTGGGCGGAGAAACGCAGCGACCACGTCAGCTCGCTGCCCTGCGCGACCTTGGCATCCAGCGTGCTCTGCACGCGCGCGGGCTGGCCGGTGTAGGCCGGTGCGGTGATCGCCAGGCGCGTGGCAAGCAGACGTGGCGGCAGCGTGGCGGTGGCCGCCGGTGCCGCGCCGGGCGGGGGCGCGGCAAGGCGGTCGCCGGCACGTGGCCAG
This sequence comes from Stenotrophomonas sp. GL_101, assembly GCF_057835675.1. Classification (NCBI taxonomy): domain Bacteria; kingdom Pseudomonadati; phylum Pseudomonadota; class Gammaproteobacteria; order Lysobacterales; family Lysobacteraceae; genus Stenotrophomonas; species Stenotrophomonas sp. GL_101. The sequence continues at coordinate 125,850 of NZ_CM174432.1, forward strand.
CCCAGCGCCAGCAGCGTCACCGCCAGCGCGGTACTCCAGGCCAGCAGCAACATCCGGCGCGGCCACGGTGGCCGCAGCTCGGGGACCTGCGCCTGCAGCAGGGCGGCGACACGCGCGTGCTGGCGCTGCTGCAGTGGCGTGAGCGCAGCGGAGTCTGCGAACAGCAGGTCCGCGCTGTCCTGCAGCGAAGGATGGGTATCGAGCTGGCGTACCAGCCAGCGCCGGTCCAGCTGTCGCGCGCGCCAGGTAGCCAGCGTCACCGCCGCCAGCAGGGTCACCAGCAGCACCGCCGTGGCGATGTCCCACCCGCCCAGACGCAATGCCAGTGCGGTTGCCGTCAGGGCAAGCGGTACACCGACCAGCACGCTGGCCCACCAGCGGCGTCGGCGCGCGCGCTGCCATGCGCGTTGCAGCGTGGCGATCATGCGTGTGCCCCGCGCCGGGACGACGTTGCCAGCCAGCGCTCCAGCGCGAACAGCAGCACGATCAAACCGAGCAGCCACGGGGCAAGGTCGAGCGGTTGTGCTGCGGGGGCGTCGGCCCCCAGCAACGGGGCATGCGCGGCGGCGGCCGCCAGCTGTGGCACGGCCCCGGGTTGGACAATCCCAAGCAGGCGTCGCGGGAAATCCGCGTCCTGCAGGATCGGCAGCGTCGCCGGCGACAGTGCGGCGCTGAACCGTAGCAGCCGACCGTGGCCGACCCGCTGTTCGCTCAGTACCGCCCGCCCGTGCGCATCCCGCAGCACCACGGTTGCCGTGGCGTCCGTGCCCGCTGCCGGCGCGCCGAGCAGCGTACCGCCGTCGGCCAGCCAGGCCTGCCATGTTGGAGGCAGCGGGGCGGCAGACAGCCATACGCCGATCTCGCCCTCGGCAGGTACGCGTGCGGTGGCAAGCGGCAGCGGCTGGCCGGTCCACGCCCGCTGCAACGCAGCGAGGACGCGCTGGGCCGGCGCATCGGCCGGTGCCCCCACCTGCAGGCGTGGCGCCTTGGCCGGCGGCTGCGCGTGCGGCGCGGCCACCGCGATGGGGCGCCACTGCACGCTGCGCGACAGGCGCGGGCGCTGTGCGTCCAGGCCCGGCAGGGGGTCGGGCACGTACACGGTCAGCGGCGCGCCGGCCGGAAGCTGCTGGTCCAGCTCGCGCAGCAGGCTGGACAGCGGCGCGCCCGTGGCCGGTGTGGGGGTGTCCAGCGCGGGAAAGCCCGGTGCCAGCCAGCGCCACGCGGCATCGGGGTGTTGTGCACGCAGCGCCAGGACCTCCAGCCCGGGCACCACGGCGACCACCGCGCGTGTATCCGCGGCCGTGCCCTGCAGCATCGGCCGTGCCAGTAACAGCGCCAGCGCGGCCAGCAACACCAGGCGGACCAGCAGCAGTGGCCATTCGTCCAGGCGGATGCGTTGGCGCGGCCGCACCTTGGCCCGCAACCAGCGCAACGCGGCAAATTCCAGGGGGGCGTATTGATGGCGGCGTGCCAGGTGCACCAGCAGCGGCACCAGCCATGCGGCCAGGGCCACCAATCCCAACGGAAACAGCAGCGTCAGGTTCATGGGCGAAGACCACGGCCAAACAACTGCTGCAGCGGAGCATCCAGCGGCTGGTCCAGGTAGGACGTCGTGTGCGGGATGCCAGCGCTGTGCAGGCGGGCCTGCAGGCCACGTTGTGCTTCGGCGAAGCGTGCCAGGTAGTCCGCGCGGATCGCCCGGCCATCGCCCAGCAGCGCTTCGCCGCTTTCCGGGTCGCGGAACAGATGCCCGTCGGTGAACGGGAAATCGCGTTCTTCGGCGCTCAGCACCTGGATCTGCAGTACCTCCCGACGCGCCGCCGCCAGACGTTGCAGCAGCACCACGCCGGTCTCATCGAACCCATCGCCAACGGCGACCAGCAGATCACCGGCGTGCACGCGCTCCCACACCGGTCGCAGCCGTTCGCTGGCCGGCCACGCCCCGCGCGCGTGCAGCTGGCGCAGCAGCAGGTGCACGCGGTCGCGCTGGCGTGGGCCGGTGCCTGCCGGTACCACCTGCACGCCGTCGCCATTGACGGCGATCACCCCGAAGCGATCGGTCTGCTGCAGGGCCAGTTCGACCAGGCAGGCGGCCAGCGCGCAGGCGTGGTCCAGCCGCGACCAGTCCGGGCGCGCGCGATCGGCCTGGCGCGCCGAGGCGCTGGCGTCGATCAGGATCCACAGCGTGACCGGGCTTTCGCGTTCGGATTCACGCACGAAGAAGCGGTCCGAGCGCGCATACAGCTTCCAGTCGATCTGGCGCAGTTCGTCGCCGGGCTCGTAGGCACGGTACTGCGCGAATTCCAGGCCGGCACCGCGGCTGCGGCTGGCGTGCTGGCCGATGCCGTGCGCGCCCTGGGCACGGCGCGGCAGCAGGCGCAACGCCTTCAGGCGACTGCGCACGTCGGCGGGGATGGCAATGGGTGCGCTCGGCGACACGTGCGGATCAGGCGGGGAACGGCACGGCCTGCAGCAGCGCGGCGATCACATCGTCGGCGCTTTTCTGCTCGGCTTCAGCGGCAAAGGACAGCAACAGGCGGTGGCGCATCACCGGCGCCACCAGCGCGTGCACGTCCTCGCGGGTGGCGGCGAAGCGGCCCTGCAGCAGCGCACGCGCCTTGGCTGCCAGCACCAGCGATTGCCCGGCGCGTGGGCCGGCACCCCAGCGGATCCAGTGGTTGACCGCCGCGGGTGCAGCGTCGCCCGGGCGGCTGGCGCGCACCAGGCGGGTGATCCAGCTCAGCACGTCGTCGCTGACATGCACCTGGCGCACGGCCGCCTGCAGGGCGAGCACGTCATCGGCATGCATCACCTTGGGCACGCTGCCGCTATGGCTGCCGGTGGTCTGGACCAGGATGTCGCGCTCTTCCTGTTCGCTCGGGTAGTCCACCCGCACGTGCAGCAGGAAGCGGTCCAGCTGGGCCTCGGGCAGCGGATAGGTGCCGGCCTGCTCGATCGGGTTCTGCGTGGCCAGCACGAAGAACGGTGATGGCAGTGCGTAGGTGGTGCCGGCGTAGCTCACCGTGCGTTCCTGCATGGCTTCCAGCAGCGCGGCCTGGGTTTTGGGCGGGGTGCGGTTGAGTTCGTCGGCCAGCAGCAGGTTTGTGAAGATAGGCCCTTGCTGGAAGCGGAAATGACGATGGCCGGTGCCGTGGTCTTCCTCCAGCAGTTCGGTGCCGAGGATGTCGCTGGGCATCAGGTCCGGGGTGAACTGCACGCGCCGGAACTGCAGCTCCAGGGCCTGGCCCAGCGAGCGCACCAGCAGGGTCTTGCCCAGCCCGGGCGCACCCTCAAGCAGCACATGGCCACCGGCGAGCAGGCCGATCAACAGCTGCTCCACCACGGCGTGCTGGCCCACCACCGCTTCGGCCAGCGCGTCGCGCAGCGGCTGCAGCCTGGGCAGCAGGGAATCGATGTCGGCAGTGGTCATGCGCAGGGCACCTGTACGGAAAAAAGAAAGGTCATCAACTGTTCAATGCATACATGACGATGTTGACGGCAAACCGGGTGTTGTCTTCGGCCAGGAACCGTTTGTTGCGCCAGTCGTAATCCCACTCGCAGCCGTAGTCCTTGTTGCTGTAGAGCACCCCGAGGCGACCGTCCACTTCGATGCCCTTGAGGTAATCGTGGACCAGGTCGTCGCCCCAGCCATTGAGTTCGAAGCCGGTGGCCGGCGGGCCATCGGGGAAGCGGAAGAAACTGCGGTACAAGGCATGGTTGTTGGGCAGCTTCTTCATCGCGGTGGGCCCGAACAGCTTGGCCATCTGCGCCTCGAACGATTTGGCGAACAGCCCGTCGATGTCGTGGTTGCAGTCATCGACGAACACAAAACCGCCGTTGCGCACGTAGCGGACGAAGTTCTGCCGCTCGGCGGCGTTGAACTCCACCAGCTTGTGCCCGGCCAGGTAGCAGAACGGCGCTTCCAGCATGCGCGGGTCGGACAGGGCGATGACATGCTCGGTCGGGTCCACGCGCAGGGAGGTGTAATCGATCAGCGAGGTGATGACATTGGACGGCATGCGCGCGTCCACGTCCCAGTCGCCGGAGTCGTACTTCAGGCGGGTGAACCAGAAGTCGTAGCGCCCGGCCTGGGCGCGAGCCAGCGAGGGCAGCGCCGCAGACGCGGCACTGCCCAACAGCAGGCGCAGGAACTGCGCGCGGTTCATCCGTGCATCAGACCGCGTCGGACAGCGAGGTGAAGGTGAAGTCGCGCAGCTTCATCGGCGGGATCATCATCACGAAGCTGGACTCGTCACCGGCCACGCGCACCGGCTTGCCCAGTTCCTCGATGTTGTTGAGCATGATCACCGGCGATTCGTTGAAGCGGAAGTTCTTCACCGGGTACTTGATCTGGCCGTTCTCGATGTAGAAGGTGCCATCGCGGGTCAGCCCGGTGAGCAGCACGGTCTGCGGATCAACCATGCGGATGTACCAGGTACGGGTGACCAGGATGCCCTTCTGGGTGCCGCGGACCAGCTCGGCGGTGCTCTTGTCGCCACCGCTCATCAGCAGGTTGCCCGGCGTCGCATTGGCGGTCTTGCCCTGCTTCTGCGCCCAGAACCGCGAGTATTCCAGGTTGGCGATCTTGCCGTTTTCGATGATCGGCAGCTTGCCGCGCGGCATGCCTTCGTTGTCCCACGGCAGTACCGGCGCTTCGGGGTGCCACGGGTCGGCATGCATGTTCACGCGCGGGTCGTAGACCTGCTCGCCCAGCTTGTTGCCACCGCCCTTCCTGGACAGGAAGCTGCGTCCTTCATCGGCCGAACGCGCGCTGAAGAAATTCATCATGAAGCTGATCAGGCCGGCCGCGGCGGCCGGTTCCAGGATCACCGTGTACTTGCCCGGTTCCAGCGCCTTGGCTTCCTGGGATTCCGTGGCCTTGCGCATCGCGATCTGGATGTCCTGGTCGGCCTTGAAGTTGGCAGCATCCTTGAGGTTGCGCCCGACCCAGCCCGAGCCGCGGCCGTCTTCGGTACGCACGGTGCAGGTGTAATCGAAGTTGGTGCTGCGCTGGTAGCCGAAGTTGCCGTTGCTGTTGGCGGTGGCGGTAAAGCCCTGGCCGTCTTCCAGGAAGCCGGCGGCGATCAGGCCCTTGCCCCGGCACGGGGCGATCGAATCGGCGGCGACCTTGGCGCGAAACGCCGGGTCGATGGCGGCGGTAGAGGCGCTGAAGGTCGGGCTGGGGGTGTAGGCCTGCTTGCCGATGGCCGGCATGAACTCCGGGTTTTCCGGGGCCAGCCGGGCCAGGTCTTCGGCGCGGCGGACCACGCGTTCCAGCGCGGCGTCGTCGAACTCGTTGATCGAGGCGGTGCCGACGCGCTTGCCGAAGGCGACGGTGACCGCCAGTTCGGTGTTGTCGACGATGCCGCTGGTGGAGACGTTGTTGAGCGCAAAGCGGATGTTGCCGTCGATCGAGCCGGCCAGCACGGCGGTGCATTCATCGGCCTTGGACAGCGCGATGACCTTGTCGAGGATGGCCTTGGCTTGTGCTTCGGTGAAGATACTCATGGTGTAAAGGCTCCTGACCGATCAGCCGAGGCTGCGTGCGGTGTTGATGACGTTGATGCCGTTGAAGCGCGCAGTGGACGACCCGTGCGAGACCGCCGAGACCTGGCCCGGCTGGCCCTTGCCGTCGAAGAACGATCCGCCCAGGCGGTAATCGCGTTCATCGGCCACGGCACTGCAGGCGTTCCAGAATTCCGGCGTGCGGATCTGGTAGGCCACGTCTTCGAGCATGCGGGTGATCTTGCCGTTCTTGATTTCGTAGAACAGCTGGCCGCCGAACTGCGCGTTGTAGCGCTGCTGGTCGATGGAGAACGAGCCGTCGCCGATGATGTAGATGCCGTTTTCGACGTCCTTGACCAGGTCGGCCACGCTCAGCGGGGTCCTGCCCGGTGCCATGGACACGTTGGCCATGCGCTGGAACTGCACGCTGGACCATGAGTCGGCATAGCAGCAGCCGTCCGATTCGGTCTTGCCCAGGATGTGGGCCTGGTCGCGGATGGTCTGGTAGTCCACCAGCTTGCCGTCGCTGATCAGGTCCCAGCGCTTGGTCTTGACGCCTTCGTCGTCGTAGGCCACCGCGCCGAGGCTGCCCGGCTGGGTCTTGTCGGCGAAGATGTTGACCTTGTCGCTGCCGTACTGGAAGTGCTGCTCGCGCTTGTCCAGAGTGGCAAAGCTGGTACCGGCATAGTTGGCTTCATAGCCCAGCACGCGGTCCAGTTCCAGCGGGTGGCCGACCGATTCGTGGATGGTCAGCCAGGTATGCGAGGGATCCAGCACCAGGTCGTACTTGCCCGGCTTCACCGACGGAGCCTTCAACTTCTCCTGCGCCTGTCTGGCGGCGGCGATGGCGTCTTCCTTCATGTCGTAGGAAGAACTGTAGTTGACCACGCCGTTGGGGGTGAGCACCTTGCCGGCGGCGGCACCATCGAGGTACTCGTAGCCCATGCCCATCGGCGAGGACAGGCCTTCGCGGGTGCGGAACTTGCCGCTGGCCTTGTCGATGGCGGTGATCGTCATCGGCGCCCAGATGCGGTGCACATCCTGGTCGATGTAGGAGCCATCGGTACTGGCGAAGTACTTCTGTTCGTTGACCAGGAACAGCATCGAGTTGACGAAGCTGGCCCCGGCGGCGAGCGCGGCGGCGTTGACGTCCAGCAGCAGCTCGACCTTCTCCTTGATCGGCACGTCCATCGCGTTCTTGCGGATCGGGGTTTTCCAGCTCACTTCGCCCACGCCCGGCGCGGCGGCCAACTGCACCGGCGCGGTCTGCACGCCCGAGTTGGCCCTGGCAATCGCGGCGGCCTGCTGCGCGGCGCGCGCCACATCGGCGGTGCCCAGCTGGTTGGTGGCGGCAAAGCCCCAGGCGCCGTTGACGATCACGCGGATGCCCACACCGGTCGATTCGGTGTTGACCACGTTCTGCACCTTGTCTTCGCGGGTGATCACGAACTGGCGCAGGTAACGCCCGATGCGCACGTCGCAGTAGGTGGCGCCGGCCTGGCGGGCGGCCGCCAGCGCGGCATCGGCCAGGCGCTTCTTCAGCCCCAGGTCCAGGGTGCTGTGCAACTGCTCGGCGGCAATCACCTTGCCGAAGAACGCCGGCACGATCAGGCCGCCAGCGGTAAGCCCGGTCAGGGCCAGGAAGTCACGTCTTTGCAAGGCAGCTCTCCACGTCGGTGTGGGGGTGGCAGGGGAACGGCGACAGCGTGGCAGCCGGATGCGCCCGGTCGCCGTAAAAAGGGTTGTTCAGCAGGGTGCGGGGCGCGTGCGACATGCTCATCCCAGGCTGCGCGCGGTGTTGATGATGTTGATGCCATCAAAGCGCGTGGTCGACGAACCATGCGAGACCGCCGAGACCTGGCCCGGCTGGCCCTTGCCATCGAAGAACGAGCCGCCGAAGCGGAAATCGCGTTCGTCGCAGATCGCGCTGCAGGCGTTCCAGAACTCGGGGGTACGGATCTGGTAGGCCGCATCTTCGACCATGCCGGTGATCGCACCGTTCTTGATCTGGTAGTACAGCTGGCCGCCGAACTGCGCGTTGAAGCGCTGCTGGTCGATGGAGTACGAACCGCGGCCGTGGATGTAGATGCCGTTCTCGACGTCCTTGATCATGTCGGCCACGCTCAGCGGGGTCTTGCCCGGCGCCAGCGACACATTGGCCATGCGCTGGAACTGCACGCTGGACCAGGAGTCGGCGTAGCTGCAGCCGTGCGATTCGGTTTCGCCCAGCAGGTGCACCTCGTCGCGGGTGGCCTGGTAGTTGACCAGGATGCCGTCGCGAACCAGGTCCCAGCGCTTGGTCTTCACCCCTTCATCGTCGTAGCCCACCGCGCCCAGGCTGCCCGGCGCGGTCTTGTCGGCGAAGAAGTTGACCCGCTCGCTGCCCCAGCGGTAGCCGGCGTCGCGCTTGTCCAGCGTGGCAAAGCTGGTGCCGGCGTAGTTGGCTTCATAGCCCAGCACGCGGTCCAGCTCCAGCGGGTGGCCGACGTTTTCGTGGATGGTCAGGAACAGGTTGGACGGGTCCAGCACCAGGTCGTACTTGCCCGGCTTCACCGACGGCGCCTTGAGCTTCTCGCGGGCATGGCGCGCGGCGGCGATGGCGTCCTCGACCGGGTCGTAGGAATCGCGGTAGGCGGTGATGCCCCCCGGCAGGGCGATCTTGCCGCGGGCATCGCCGTCCAGGAACTCGTAGCCCATGCCCATCGGCGAAGACAGGCCGGCGCGGGTGCGGAACTTGCCGCTGGCCTTGTCGATGGCGGTAGCGGTGAACGGCAACCAGATGCGGTGCACGTCCTGGTCGATGAACGAGCCGTCGCTGGAGGCGAAGTACTTCTGTTCATTGACCAGGAACAGCGTGGAGTTGATGAAGTTGGCGCCGGCGTTGAGTGCCGCCGCGTTGAGGCTGAGCAGCAGGTCGACCTTGTCCTGCAGCGGGACGGCCATCGCGTTGGTGCGGATCGGGGTCTTCCAGCTGACCTCGCCTGCTCCGGTGACCGGGGCCAGCTGCACCGGGCGGGTCTGGATGCCGGCATTGGCGCGGGCGATCGACGCGGCCTGCTCGACGGTGGCCTTCACCGCCGCCAGGGTCTGCTGGTGGGTGGCGGCAAAGCCCCAGGCGCCGTTGACGATCACCCGGATGCCGATGCCCGACGATTCGCTGTTGGTGACGTTCTGCACCTGCGCCTCGCGGGTGATCACCGCCTGGTTGAGGTAGCGCCCGATGCGCACGTCGCAGTAGCTGGCGCCCAGCCGCTTGGCGGTTCCGAGCGCGGCGTCGGCCAACGCCTTGCGGCGGGCCCCATCGGCCGGTTCGAGCAACTGCTCGGCGGCGATCAGGCGGGAGTGCGGCAGCATCAGGCCAGCCAGGCCCATTCCAGACAGCGTCAGAAACTCACGGCGTTGCACAGCTTGCGATTCCCCGGATACGGTCGTCGGCGCGTGGCCAACGGCGATGGACAAGTCGCTGACTTTCGGTGGCGCACGCCAGTGGCACAAGTGACTGCGGTCATGGTTGGATGTGCATTGTCGAATTCATCTTGGGCGTGACATGAGCCAGCCGCAGTGGTCCGAAGCCTGCGAACGCAATCGTGAGCCGATCCTGGCGGTGTTGCGCCGCCACCTGCATGACCGCCGCCGGGTGCTGGAGATCGGCAGCGGTACCGGCCAGCACGCGGCGTACTTCGCCGCACAGTTGCCACACCTGCAGTGGCAGGCCAGCGACCATCCCGACCAGCTGCCCGGCCTGGGTGAGCGCCTGTTGCAGGCGGCGCTGCCCAATGCACCGGCGCCGTGGCCGCTGCAGGCGGTGCTGGTGCCCCATCTCGGCCTGGCCCCGCTACCGGATGCCCGCATGGACTTCGATGCGGTGTTCAGCGCCAACACGCTGCACATCATGAGCTGGGCGCACGTGCAGGCATTGTTCGCCGGCCTGCCGGCGGTGCTGGCCGAGGATGCGCTGCTGTGCATCTACGGCCCGTTCAACTACCGGGGCGATTTCAGCAGTGACAGCAACCGCCAGTTCGATGCCTGGCTGAAGGCGCGCGACCGGCACTCGGGTATCCGCGACGCGGAGGCGGTCGATGCGCTGGCCGCCGCGCAGGCGCTGTACCTGGTGGAGGATGTGGCGATGCCGGCCAACAACCGGCTGCGGGTGTGGCGACGGGGGCGGCCGCAGGCCTTGGTGGCGCGGCCATGGCCGCGGGCACTCGCGCCGGGCGCACCCTGCGGTTAGGATCGTGAGGGGAGGTTGTTGTGACAACCCGGGGGAGTTTGCATGGCAGTGGCAAGACAGACGTTGGCCGGCGTAGCGCTGGCGGCGGGGATGATGGCGGGTCTGGCGGTATTCGGGGTGGCGGCGCAACCGCTGCCTGCCGTGCAGGAGTTCTACTTCGACCAGGACGGTGCCGCCGCTCCGGTGGTGGTGGTGCCCGGCAACGGCAGTGACCTGGTGGATCAGCTGATGAAGCAGCGCGAGCGCGGCCGCAGGATGCTCGACGCGACCGTGCAGCTGGCGGGCGTGGCGATCGCGCAGGGCCGTCCGGAACTGGGTCGCAGCCTCTATGAGGAGGCCACCAGCAGCAGCCCGGCCACCTCCAGCGCCGGGCGCACCGTGCGCTGGAACTACGGCTGGGACCTGTTCCGGCTGGGCGAGGTGGATGCCGCGCTGGACCAGTGGAGCAACGCCCAGAATGGAATGCGGGGCAACCCGTCATGGGTGCCACCGACCTTCGCGCTGGCGCTGTGGACGCAGGGCCGCAAGGACGAAGCGGTGCAGTGGTACGCCGCCGCCGTGCGCACCGAGCCGCAGCAATGGAGCGGCACCGGCCGCTACGCCGAACTGTTGCCGAACTGGCGCGAAAACGAGCGCGCCACCCTGGCCGACGTACAGCAGGCCTGGGCGGCGAAGCCACCGGCCTGGCCCTGAGCCAGCAGCGGGCTGGCCCGGTCAGCCGTCGGCGTTGACCGTGCGGCCGGTGGCCCACTCGCGCAGCGCGTTGACCTGTTCGGCCATCAGTACCGACAGCGGGCGGCTGGTACGGATCTCGGCCATCAGCAGGTCGGTATCCAGCACGCGCTCTTCGGCGTGCGCGGCGTACAGGCCGGCCACCACCGCCTGCTCGATTTCGGCCCCGGAGAACCCGTCGCTGGTGGCGGCCAGCGCCGGCAGGGCGAAATCGTCGGCATTGAGCTGGCGCCGGCCCAGGTGCAGGCGCAGCAGTTCCACGCGGGTGTTGGCGTCGGGCAGGTCGACGAAGAAGATCTCGTCGAAGCGCCCCTTGCGCAGCAGCTCGGCCGGCAGCTCGTGCACCTGGTTGGCGGTGGCCACGATGAACACCGCACCCTTGCGCTCGGCCAGCCAGGTCAGCAGGTAGCCCAGCACGCGCCGCGATACCCCGCCATCCTCGCCGCCGCTGGCCAGCCCCTTCTCGATCTCGTCGATCCACAGCACGCACGGCGCCAGCTGCTCGGCCGAGGCCAGCGCTTCGCGCAGGTTCTTCTCGGTCTCGCCGTGGAACTTGTCATACAGGCTGCCGAAGTCCAGCCGCAGCAGCGGTACCCCGAAGCCGGCGGCGGTGGCCTTGGCCAGCATCGACTTGCCGCAGCCCTGCACACCCAGCAGCAGCATGCCCTTGGGCGGGTCCAGCCCGGCTGGGCCCTGGCCGCCCAGGAACACCGGGCGGCGCTGGTTGACCCAGCGTTTGAGCCGGTTGGCCCCGGCCACGTCGGCAAAGCGGGTGGTGTCGTACTCGTAATGCAGGTGGCCGGCGCGGTTGAGCAGTTCAAACTTGAGCCGGGCCAGCTGCGGCAGGTCGTCCTGGCTGAGCGCGCCGTCGGCGAAGATCAGCTGCCGGCCGATGCGGCGGGCGTCCACCATGCTCAATCCACGCAGGTTGTGCAGGATCTTCTTGACCGCCTCGTTGTCCACTTCCACCCGTCGCCCGCCATTCTCGCGGGCGTAGGCCTCGGCTTCCTCGCGCAGCATCTTCAGCAGCGCGTTGAGGTCGGGCAGGCGCGGGTTGAAGCGGGTGGCCAATGCCTCCAGCTCGGCCGGCAGCTCCACCTTGGCCCCGATCAGCACCAGGACGTGGGCCTCGCAGTGCCGGCGCTGGATCAGGTCGCGCAGCGCGCGCTGGTGGCTGGCATAGCCCAGGTAGGGGTGGAAATCGAGCAGCAGGTAGATCCCGCGCTGCTCGGCCTGGCGGATCATCTGCAGCGCCGAGCTGGCATCGGGCGGCCCGATCGGGTCGTCCTCGCGGTCCATGTCGATGCGGCGCAGGCCCTCGGTGATCGACCACCGGTGCAGCGCCCGCCATACATGCATCAGGGTCTGCCGGAACAACTCGACGACGCGGCCTTCATCCTGGGTCTCGATGATGATCAGCGGGGTATTGGCGCGGATAAGCGCACTGAGGTCCTGTAACTCGCTCATGCCGGCTTGCAGTCCATTGGATCGCGCACGATAGCAAAGCGGCGGCCGCCGCAGGAGTTCAGCGGGGCGACTATCTCCGTCACCGATGGCGGTGTACGCTGCGGTGACGTTCCCCGGAAGCGAGGCTGGCATGAAGACGATCCTGGTAGCCGGTTCCAAGGGTGGGGTGGGCAAAACCACCGTCGCCACCCATCTGGCGGCGCACGCCGCACTGGACGGCAGACGGACCGTGCTCGCCGACGCCGACCCGCAAGGCTCCAGCACCCGCTGGGCACAACGCCGCGCGATCCTGGAAAGTGCCGTACTGCCGGTGGATGTGTACCGGAAGAAGGCATGGGAGAAGCTGATCCCCGAGGGCACCGACGAAGTCATCATCGACGCGCCTGCCGGTGCATTGGCCGACGATCTGGGCCATTTTCTCGATGTTGCCGACGCCGTGGTGGTCCCCGTGCTGCCCTCCGCGCTGGATATCGAAGCCATTGTCGGCTTCCTCAACAGCCTGTCCAAGGTGCCGCGCGTGCACAAGCGGGCGCTGCCGGTAGGGCTGGTGCTCAACCGTACCAAGCCGTGGACACAGACCTCCCAGCAGGCCATCCAGATGCTGGCCGATTGGCCGTATGACGTTGTCGCGCAACTGCGCGACAGCCAGAGTTATGTGGTGATGGTCGGGCTGGGACGCAGCCTGTTCGATTACCGCTCCGCGCAGGTGCGCGAGCACCAGAGTGACTGGGAGCCACTGTTGAAGTGGCTGAAGAAAGCCTGATCCGGAAGAGAGCCTTTATGCGAGAACTGATCCTGCTGCGTCATGCCCACGCCGAAGCCGCCAGTACCGGCCAGGCCGACCTCGACCGTCCGCTGTCCCCGATCGGCCTGGCCGAAGCGGAAGCGGCCGGCCGCTGGTTGAAGGAAAACAACCTGCTGCCCGATTGCGTGCTGTGCTCGCCGGCGCGGCGCACCCGCGAAACCCTGGAAACGGTGCTGGAAATCACCGGCTTCGTCGAAAAACGGCTCGAAGATACCGCCTACGATGCTACCCCGGGCACCCTGATGGGCTTGATCGACGCCCGCCGTGACGTGGACCGGCTGCTGGTGGTGGGCCACAACCCGGGCCTGGAACAACTGGTGGCGCTGATCAGCGAAGGCACCAGCAGCGACTATCGCGGCATGCCGCCGGGCGGTATCGCCGTGCTTGCCCTTGATCGTGATGCCAGCATCGAGCCCGGCGCTGCCAGCTTGACCGCCTTCTGGTGGCCGTAGCCCATGCCGGTAGTGCGCGCGCTGTTGGGCTGCCTGCTGGCATTGGTAGCCGGGGCAGCCTGCGCTGAGCCGCCTGCTCCAGCACCGCACCAGGTGCTGGAGTTCGATACCGCGCGTTCGCGCTTCGGCTTCGAGATCCGCACCCGCCTGGGCCAGCGTATCGAAGGGGTGTTCCCGCGGTTCGAGGGGCGCATCGAAGTGCTGTCCGATGGGCGCCACCAGGTGCACCTGCGGATGTTCACCCGCTACGTGGAAATCCCCGGCAAGCACCGCTACACCGGCTGGATGCGTGGCGAGGAGTTCTTCGACTCGGCGCGCTATCCGGTGGTCGAGTTCGACTCCATCCCGTACTGGCCCGACGTGGTCGACAAGGGCGGCGGGGTACAGGGGCGCTTGATCCTGCGCGGGGTCAGCCATCCCGAAACGCTGCAGGTGGCGCCGGCGGAGTGCGCCCGGGCCGGGTATGATTGCGACGTGGTCAGCCGCGGCAACGTGCAGCGTGGCCGCTATGGAATGGACAGCTGGCAGCTAGCCTTGAGTGATCGAGTGACCTTCGTCTTGCGTGCGCGTCTGAGTGAGGCGCCGAAACCGTGAATCCAGTGATGCGTTTGTGGGTGCTGGCAATCCTGTTGCTGGTCAGTGGTTGTACGTCGCTGTCCAACGCAGAGCGCGATCGCGCTGCCGGCATTGCCGCGCAGGCGCGCTCGACCGTGGTCGACTGCACCCTGCCTGACCGTTGCGCGCTGGATTCCCCCTTGCGCGCGCTGGGCGGCAAGGCCTTCACCGAATCCACCGACGCCGCCCCGCGCCACTACGCCACGATCATCGACGAGGGTGAAGTGTCGCTGGTGGCGCGCCTCAACCTGATCCGCAGCGCCACCCGCAGCATCGACCTGCAGACCTACATCTTCGACAAGGACGACAGTGCCCGCTTGATCCTGGAGGAACTGCTGGTCGCGGCAGGGCGCGGGGTCAAGGTGCGGGTGCTGATCGATCAGCTCTCGGCGATCTCCGACCTGGAAATCCTCGGCGCCCTGGCCAGCAGCCACCAGAATTTCGAGCTGCGGGTGTACAACCCGACCTTCGGCAAGGCCCGGCTGAACTACTTCGATTACGTCGGCAGCGTGCTGTGCTGTTTCCGCCGTTTCAACCAGCGCATGCACAACAAGCTGCTGGTGATCGACGATGCGCTCGGCGTGGTCGGCGGGCGCAACTACCAGGACGATTATTACGACTGGGACAGCGAGTACAACTTCCGCGACCGTGACGTGCTGCTGGCCGGGCCGGAAGTGCGCGAGATGGCGGCCAACTTCGATGCGTTCTGGAACGCGCCGCGCAGCGTCGCCGCCGAGCGCCTCAACGACGTCGGCCGCACCCTCCTCAAGCAGGGCGCCCCGGCCATGCCGCCGGTCGCCTACCGGCACCCCGAGCGGGTCGAGCGGGTCAGCGCGGAGGCCAATGATCCGGCCTACATCACCCACGCGCTGGTCGACACCGCGTTGCCGGTCGCGTCGGTGCGCTACGTCGCCGACCTGCCGCGCAAGCATCGCCGCGAGCGTGCCAGCCAGCCGGCCAACGGCCAGCACGTCACCGAACCGCAGCTGGACGCGTTGATTTTGGGTGCGCAGCGCGAAGTGCTGCTGCAGACGCCGTACCTGGTGTTGTCCAAACCGGCGCGCAAGTTGTTCCGTGACCTGCGCAAGCGCGAGGCGCCGCCGCGCATCGTGGTGTCCACCAACAGCCTGGCCTCCACCGACAACCCGATCGTGTATGCGCTGTCCTACAAGTACAAGCGTCGCAACATGCGCGAGCTGGGCTTCAACATCTACGAATTCAAGCCGTTCCCGCTGGATGCCCCGGTCGACTACCGCAACCTGCTGCCGGCACCGCTGGGCGATGCACCGCCGTCGGACGGCAAACGCAGCAGCCTGCTCGGCGGCAGCGCGGCGGGCAGCAATGCACGCGGCAGCGGCAGCGGCAGCAGCGACCGCCGCAGTGCCGCTGCCGATCCAGCGCAGGGCACGCCGCGCCAGCCCACCCCCGGCCCCGCCGCGCGCCGGCGTACCGACGGCAGCGTGGTCGAACGCCGCGTGCTGCGCGCCGAAACCCGTCCCTCGTTCCTGGGGACCAAGGCCGTCAACAAGCCGCTGCCGGTCACCCGCACCGGCGCCCGCATGGGCCTGCATGCCAAGTCGATGGTGGTCGACCGCCGGATCGGTGTGATCGGCACGCACAACTTCGACCCGCGCAGCGAAAACTACAACACCGAAGGTGCGGTGATCATCGACGACCCGGTGTTCGCCGAGGCGCTGGCGCAGAGCATCCTGCGCGACATCCATCCGCAGAATTCCTGGGTGGTGGCGCCGCGGACCAAGCCGCCGGTGCTGTCCGGTTTGAACTACAGCGTCGGTAAAGCCTCCGAAGCGCTGCCGGTGCTGGACTTCTGGCCATGGCGCTACGCCACCGATTACGAGTTCCAGCCCGGCCCGGACTGCCCCGCGCCGCTGCGTCGCCAGCACGCCGACTTCAGCAAGTGCTATGTCGCCGTCGGCGACTTCCCCGAAGTCAATGTCGGGCCGAAGTGGTTGCTGGTACGCATGCTGACCGCCTTTGGCGCCGGCCTGGTACCCATCCTGTAATTCCCTTCGTTGCACGGAGCTGCTGCATGTCCCAGGTATTCCGCGAGGCGGTGTCGATCGAGGCACTCAACAGCATGAGCCGCAACACCCTGATCGAGCACCTCGGCATCGTGTTCACCGCCGCCGGCGACGACTGGGTCAGTGCGACCATGCCGGTGGACGAACGTACCCGCCAGCCCTACGGCATCCTGCACGGCGGCGCCTCGGTGGTGCTGGCCGAAACCCTCGGCAGCAGCGCCGGCAACCTGTGCGTGGATACCCGGCAACAGGTCTGCGTGGGCCTGGAGATCAACGCCAACCATATCCGTGCCCAGCGCGGCGGCGTGGTCACCGGTACCGCGCGGGCGGTGCACGTGGGCCGCAGCACGCAGGTCTGGGACATCCGCATCGAAGATGAGCAAGGCCGCCTGGTCTGCACCTCGCGCTTGACCCTGGCGGTGGTGCCGGCCGTGCGCCCGGGCTGATAGCTGCACCGCGTGGATGCTGTGTTGCACCGGCCACCTCCGTGCGCCGGCGCACTGTTGCTGTGGGCGTTGTGCCGGGGCCGGGCACTGGCTTGACCGGGTGCGGCGGCTGGCCCGGGCCTGTCATCGAATTGTCCGGTTTCAGCTGGCAGACCCTGCGGCGCTCGGGTATCGTTCGCGGATGACTTCCCCGACCCCGGCCTCGCGTGGCGGCGTGGCGCGTGCGTGCCGTTACCTGTACCGCGTACCGTTGCTGCTGGTCCACCTGCTGCTGTTCCTGCCGATGCTGCTGATTGCGATGTTGCCGCCATGGGCAGGCATGCGCGTGGGCAATCGCCTGTTTGAACACGTCGCGGTCAACGCATGGTCGTCCGGGCTGATGTGGATCTTCGGTTTCCGCCTGCACCGGATCGGTACGCCGCTGCCGGGTGCGGTGCTGTTCGTGGCCAATCACGTCAGTTGGGTCGATATCAACGTGCTGCACAGCCAGCGCATGATGGGTTTCGTGGCCAAGCGCGAGATCGCCAGCTGGCCGGTGGTCGGTTGGCTGGCCGCGCGTGGGCAGACCATCTTCCACCAGCGTGGCAGCACCGAGTCGCTGGGGGGCGTGATGCAGGAAATGGTGGTGCGGCTGCGCGAGGGCAAGGCGGTCGGGGTGTTCCCCGAGGGCCGTACCCGTGGCGGCCACGAGGTCGGCCCGTTCCATGCCCGTATCTTCCAGGCCGCGGTCGAAACCCAGGTCCCGGTGCAGCCGGTGGCACTGCGCTACGGCTATCGCGGCGATGCCCAGACCCTCGTTGCGTTCGGTCCGGGCGAAAGCTTCTTTGCCAATTTCCTGCGACTGCTGGGAGAACCGGCACGCCGGGCCGAGGTGCATTTCCTCGCGCCCATTGGTAGCCACGACCTGGAAGGCCGTCGCCGCATCGCCGAAACCTCACGGGCGAGCATCCTGGCGGCGATGTCCAGCCCGTAGTGGATGGCGGCCCTTCACGCGCCAGCGTCGCAACCGGGAGCAGTCTGCCGCCCATGTTGACCGCTGCCGATTACCGCCCGCCGCGCTGGCTGCGCAATCCGCACCTGCAGTCGATGCTCAGTTCCAGCCGCATGCGCATGCAGCGTGGCCTGGTACTGCTTGCCGCCACCGGTGCGGTCACCGAAGAACTGATCCTCGATGGGGGCGAAGGTGTCCGCCTGCAGGGCTGGCACAGCCACATCGAAGGCCGCGCGCCCATCGGCATGGCCCTGCTGCTGCACGGCTGGGAAGGCAGTGCCGAGTCCAGCTACATGCGCATGACCGCCGCGCGCATGCTGGAAGAAGGCTTTGACGTGGTACGGCTGAATTTCCGCGACCATGGCAACACCCACCACCTCAACCCCGGCATCTTCCACTCCAACCGCATCGACGAAGTGGTGCAGGCCGCCGGCGACATCGCCCGGCGCTGGCCGCAGCTGCCGCTGGTGGCCGCCGGCTACTCGCTGGGCGGCAACTTCGTACTGCGCCTGGCACTGCGTGCGCCGGCCGCCGGCGTGCCGCTGTGCCGGGTGGCCTCGGTATGCCCGGTGCTGGACCCGGCGATCACCATGGAGAGCATCGAGAACGGCCCGGCGATGTACGACTGGTACTTCCGGCGCAAATGGGCCGTCTCGCTGCGCCGCAAGCGCGACCTGTTTCCCGAGCTGAGCGACTGGGACGACCGCGTGCTCCGGCTCGACATCCGCGCACTCACCGCATGGCTGGTCGAACACCACACCGATTTCGGCTCGCTGCAGGCCTACTTCGACGGCTACTCGATCGCCGGCGATCGCCTGGCCGATCTCACCGTGCCGGCCGACATCCTGATGGCCAAGGATGATCCGGTGATCCCGTTCGCCACCTTCAGCAACTGGCGGCTGCCGGCCCATGCGCACCTGGAAATCGCGCCGTGGGGCGGGCATTGCGGGTTCCTGGAGAACTGGCGCGGCGATGGCTTCTCCGAGCGTTGGGTGGCCCAGCGGCTGCGCCAGGAAGCCCCGGGTTGACCGGTCCGGCGCCGACCTGCGCCGGACGGACGTGTTCTACAATCGGGGTTTGACCCCAAGCTGGACCGTCATGCAAGACAACATTCTCCAAGCCCTGCGTCGCAACGCGGCCGATGAGGCCGTGCAGCTTGCGCGGCAGTGGACCACCGCCGAGCCGGAGCAGCCGCAGGCGCACCGCTGGTTGGCGCTGTCGCTGCAGCAGCAGGGCCAGTTCGATGCCGCGCTGGAGAGCCTGCAGCAGGCCCTGGCGCTGGCCCCGGACAATGCCGACCTGCACCTGCAGCACGCCGGCCTGCTGCTGGCGCTGCGCCAGTTCGAGGCGGCGGGCAGCGCGCTGGACCGCACCGCCACGCTCAACCCCAACGAATTCACCGCCTACCTGATGCAGGCGCACATGGCGTTGAGCCGCAACGATATCGACGAAGCCGAGCGGATCACCCGCATCGCCAGCCGGGTGGAGGAAGACCACCCGGAACTGGCCGCGCTGAACGGCATGATCGCGCTGCGCCGGGGCGACAGCGACCGCGCGGTCGTGCTGCTGTCCACCGCCACGCGCGCCCTGCCCGACGACCCGCGCGTGCTCTACGCGCTGGGCTTTGCCTACCTGGGCAAGGAGATGCTGGCCTTTGCCGAGCAGGCCTTCCGCCGCGTGCTCGAACTCAATCCGGCAGTGACCTCGCTGCAGGGCCTGCTGGTGCAGCTGGCCCTGCGCCAGGGCCATACCGATACCGCCGCCACCTTGTTGGGGCAGATGCTGGCCCAGCCCGACGGCGACACCCCGGCGATGCGCCGCCTGGCCGGTGAGTTGGCGCTGCAGTCCGGGCAGCCGATGCAGGCGCTCGACCACCTGCTGCCGGTGCTGGAACAGTGGCCGGCCGACCGCCAGACCCTGCAGCTGCTGCTGATGGCCTGGCAGCGCCTGGGCCGCGAGCAGCAGGCCCGCGAGACCCTGGACGCAAGCTTGGAAAGCAACCCGCAGCTGCATGACCTGTGGTTGGCGCGGTTGTCGATCGAAACCGTCGGCAGTGCCGAGGCCGGCGCGGTGGGTGAGCGCTGGCTGCAGGCCATGCCCGACCATCTGCCGGCGTTGGAAACCCGCATGCGCCTGCACGACATGGCCGGAGAAGCCGACGCTGCCGAAGCGGTCGCCCGCCGTATCGTGGCGATCGAGCCGGGCCGTGCCAGCGGTGAAGCCCGGATCGTCGATGCGCTGCTGGCGCGCGACCCGGGTGCTGCGGTGGCGCATGTGCAGGCCATCCATGACGGTGCACCGGACCCGGCCAAGCCGGGCCTGCGTGCCTGGCTGGGGTCGATCCAGGACCAGGCCGGCCTGCAGGCCGACGCGCTGCGCACCTGGGTCGACCTGCACGTGGACGAAGCGGCCCAGCGCCTGCCGTTGCCACCGCAGGCCAAGGCACCGCTGAGCTGGCCGGACAAAGGCACGATCAGCGCGTCCACCGCCGCCCGCCCGATGTTCGTGTGGGGCGCGCCGGGCTCGGGCGTGGAGCGGGTGATCGCCGCGATCGCTGCCGCCAGCCCGGTACTGCGTGGTGATCGCTTCGGCGCCAGCCCGCCCGACGATGCCTTCCAGAGCTACCACACCCTGCAGGACCTCTCCACCGGCAAGCTCAGCCCGGAGCAACTGGTGGCGCAGTGGCGCGAGCAGCTCACCGCGCGCGGCCTGGCCGATGCCAATGTGATCGACTGGCTGCTGTGGTGGGACAACGCGCTGCTGTGGGCGCTGCGCCCGCAGCTGCCCGAAGGTCGCCTGCTGCTGGTGCTGCGCGACCCGCGCGACATGCTGCTGCACTGGCTGGCCTACGGCGCACCGGCCCCGTTTGCGGTGACCTCCATCGACGAAGCCGCCGAGTGGCTGGCGCGTTCGTTGGCCCAGGTGGCCACGCTGCACGAGCAGGACCTGTACCCGCACGCATTGGTGAAGATCGACGATATCGGCACCGACGCGGCGATGATGGCCGAGCAGCTGGGACGGCTGTTCGGCACGCGGTTCCCGCCGGCCCCGACGTTGGGCCCGTGGCGCATGGATGCCGGGCACTGGCGCACCTACCGCGCGCTGTTGGCCCCGGCGTTCGCGCTGCTGACGCCGGTCGCGGTCCGTCTTGGTTATCCGGAAGAATGAGGAATCCCGCATGCGCCTGAGCAGTACCAGCCTCCACAACAGCCAGCCGATCGCGGCCGAATTCGCCGCCGGCGACGCCAACGGCTTTGCCGGCAACCGCAACCCGCAGCTGGCCTGGAGCGAGGTGCCCGAGGGCACGCGTTCGTTCGCGCTGCTGTGCATCGACCCCGACGTGCCGACCGTGCCGGACACCGTCGGCCGCAGCGACTGCAGCGTGCCGCGTGACCAGCCGCGCGCGGATTTCGTGCATTGGGCAATGGCCGATATCCCGGCCAGCGTCCGTGACGTTGCCGCCGGCAGCTGCAGCGAAGGGTTTACCGTCAAGGGCAAGACCGCGCCGGCCGGTCCGGCCGGGTCGCGCCAGGGCCTGAACGATTTCACCGGCTGGTTTGCCGGCAACCCGGACATGGCCGGGCAGTACCTGGGCTACGACGGCCCGTACCCGCCCTTCAACGACGAGCGGGTGCACCGTTACTTCTTCCGCGTGTTCGCGCTGGAGGTGGCGCAGTTGGCGCTGCCCACGCCGTTCACCGCCGCCGACGTGCATCGCGCGATGCAGGGCCACGTATTGGCCGAGGCGACCCTGCATGGCACCTACACGCTGAACCCGGCGCTGGCGTAACGCGGAGGATGTCGGCCGGCTACCGCGTAACGACCAACGGTCGTTACCTACCGAGGTAACGCGGCTCGCACCGGTAGGTGCCGACCGTTGGTCGGCACAGCGCGATGAATGTCAGCCGGCCATCGCGTAACGACCAACGGTCGTTACCTACCCAGGTAACGCGGCTCGCACCGGTAGGTGCCGACCGTTGGTCGGCACAGCGCGTGGTATGTCAGCCGGCTACCGCGTAACGACCAACGGTCGTTACCTACCCAGGTAACGCGGCTCGCACCGGTAGGTGCCGACCGTTGGTCGGCACAGCGCGGAGGATGTCAGCCGACCACCGCGTAACGACCCACGGTCGTTACTTACCGACGTTTTCCGATTCGACCACCATGTCCAGCACGTAGGCCAGCGATGAGGCGTCGGCCGGGGGATTGGCGATCTTGTATCGCTTCAGCCGCACTACGTTGCGCACGCCATCTTCATGGGTGTAGCCCTCGATGGTGCCGTAGAAGTTTTCCCACTCGCCCGGCGTGCCCTGCTTGAGGCCCTTGTCGTCGAACTTCACTTCGCGGGTCTGCAGGCACTGCATGTTCGGGATCAGCGGGTGCGAGCACGGCTTGGTCTGCGCGGCCACTTCCAGGAACACGGTTTCGCCTTCGCCACCAAAGCGGGTTTCAGCAGTCGGCTCGGGGTTGAACACCAGCACGTCGCCCGCGGCGGTGCGCAGGGTCAGCTGGCCCTGGTCGGCCAGTTCCACCTTGAGTGCGCCTTCCAGGCGCGAACCCACCGCCTGGTCAAGCGCCATAAGCGCCTTGTCGGTGCAGGCCATCGTGGTCGAGGCCATCGGCGATACGGTCAGCGTGCCATCGGCCAGGGTGTAACCACCGCCCATGCGGTTGCAGGTGTTGCTGACCGACAGGCGGCCATCGTTGAAGTCCAGCGTGACCCGCTGGTCGGCGCGCGCGAACAGCGCATCCACGCGCTTGCCGCTGGCATCGGTGGCGCCGTCCAGCAGCCAGTGGCTGCCCTGCAGGCGCTGCACGTCCAGCTGGGCGACGGCCTTCTGGTCAGCGGCGGCCGCCGGTGCCGGGGCCAGGTCATCGCGGCCGGTACCGGCCGGTGCGTTGGACGGGCTGCTACAGGCGGCCATCAGGGCCAGCGGCAGGATCAGCATCAGGGTGCGGGTGCGGTTCATGGACATCTCCTTGGGAACCCGGGGAAAAACGCTGCAACAGGGAAAACAGGGTCACGCGGCCGGGGCCGTGTTCAGTTGCCAGCAGGCAACCACAGCAGCAGGGCCGCGCCGAGCGCGATGCGGTAGAACGCAAACGCGGTGAACTTGTGCGACTTGATGTAGCCCAGCAGCCACTTCACTACGACGAAGCCGGTGAGGGTTGCGGCAACGAAGGCCACGCCGACATCGGTCCAGTTCTCGCTGGCCAGATTGCCGTCCTTGGCCAGTTCCAGGAACGCATAGGCGCTGGCCGCGAACATGGTCGGGATGCCGACCAGGAACACGAACTCGGTGGCCGCCGCACGCCGGCTCAGGCCGAACAGCATCGCGATGAAGATCGCCGCGGCCGAGCGCGAGGTCCCCGGGAACACCCCGGCCACCACCTGGGCCAGGCCAACCAGGATCGCGACCTTCCAGGTCACTTCGTCGCGGTCGGGCAGGCGCGCGCTGTAGGTTTCCACCAGGATCATCCAGATGCCGCCGATGATCAGCGCCCAGGCCACCGGGGTGACCGTCTCCGGCAGTTCCCAGCCGGCCAGGCGCACCGGCAGGCCGACGATCGCGGTGACCAGGAAGGCCGTGCCCAGCTTCATGACGTAGTCGCGGTTGGCGCGCTCGTGCAGGCCGGTGGCCAGCGTCCACAGGCGCTGGCGGAACACCAGGGTGATGGCGAGGATCGCGCCGGCCTGGATGATGATGTTGAAGAAGTCCGAACGCGCGCCCAGCCAGTGCTGGGCGATCAGCAGATGGCCGGTGCTGGAGATCGGGAGGAATTCGGTAAGGCCTTCGAGAATGCCCAACAGGAGGGCGGAGAGCAGGTCGGACATCGGGAAGTTTGGGCTCGGGATCGTGACAACAGGGGTAGAGCATAAAACATCAAACGCCGCACCAAATGTGTGCATGGTGCGGTGGTTGCACCGTTATGGTGCGGTGGGTACCTCGCTGTAACGGGTGCAGGCCCAGTGAAATCAACAACTTGTGAACCCCAGGAAGTTGGCACGGCGATTGCTCTATCCCTGTACGCAATCATCCATCCGAGGGTTTCACCGATGTCCGTGGAAAACGTTGAGAAGCTGATCAAGGACAACCAGATCGAGTTCATCGACCTGCGTTTCGTCGACATGCGCGGTATTGAACAGCACGTCACCTTCCCGGTGAGCATCGTGGAGCCGGCGCTGTTCGAAGAAGGCAAGATGTTCGATGGCAGCTCGATCGCCGGCTGGAAGGGCATCGCCGAATCGGACATGGTGCTGCTGCCGGACCCGGCCAGCGCGTATGTGGATCCGTTCTACGCCGACCCGACCCTGGTGATCAGCTGCGACATCCTCGACCCGGCCACCATGCAGCCCTACGGCCGCTGCCCACGCGGCATCGCCAAGCGCGCCGAGGCCTACCTGAAGTCCTCCGGCATCGCCGAGCAGGCCTTCTTCGGCCCGGAGCCGGAGTTCTTCATCTTCGACTCGGTGCGTTTCTCCAACGACATGGGCCACACCTTCTTCAAGATCGATTCCGAAGAAGCGGCCTGGAGCACCGGCGACAAGTACGACGGCGCCAACAGCGGCTACCGTCCTGCAGTGAAGGGCGGTTATTTCCCGGTGCCGCCGACCGACTCGCTGCACGACCTGCGCGCTGAAATGTGCAAGACCCTGGAACAGGTCGGCATCGAAGTGGAAGTGCAGCACCACGAAGTGGCCACCGCCGGCCAGTGCGAGATCGGCACCAAGTTCAGCACCCTGGTGCAGAAGGCCGACGAACTGCTGCGCATGAAGCACGTCATCAAGAACGTGGCCCACCGCAACGGCAAGACCGCCACCTTCATGCCCAAGCCGATCGTCGGCGACAACGGCAGCGGCATGCACGTGCACCAGTCGCTGTCCAAGGGCGGCACCAACCTGTTCTCCGGCGACGGCTACGGCGGCCTGAGCCAGATGGCGCTGTGGTACATCGGCGGCATCTTCAAGCACGCCAAGGCGATCAACGCCTTCGCCAACTCCGGCACCAACAGCTACAAGCGCCTGGTCCCGGGCTTTGAAGCGCCGGTGATGCTGGCCTATTCGGCACGCAACCGCTCGGCCTCGTGCCGCATTCCGTGGGTGTCCAACCCGAAGGCGCGCCGCATCGAAATGCGCTTCCCCGATCCGATCCAGTCCGGCTACCTGACCTTCACCGTGCTGATGATGGCCGGCCTGGACGGCATCAAGAACCAGATCGACCCGGGCGCACCGAGCGACAAGGACCTGTACGACCTGCCGCCGGAAGAAGAAAAGCTGATCCCGCAGGTCTGCTCCTCGCTGGACCAGGCGCTGGAAGCACTGGACAAGGACCGCGAGTTCCTCAAGGCCGGTGGCGTGATGAGCGATGACTTCATCGATGGCTACATCGCGTTGAAGATGCAGGAAGTGACCCGCTTCCGCGCCGCCACACATCCGCTCGAGTACCAGATGTACTACGCCAACTGAGCACCCGGTGGCGATGACGAAGGACCTCCCTCCCACCTTCGTCATCGCCGCCGCGTTGTCGGCTGGGGAGCCGGCAACGCAACACGCGGTAGAGCGGACCGTTGGTCCGCTGCATTAATCGTAGAGCGGACCGTTGGTCCGCTGCATCAATCGTAGAGCGGACCGTTGGTCCGCTGCACCACCAGGGGCAAGAGAGACCGGACGCGTGCCATGGGCCCTTCCTCCCTCCCGCGTCATCCCTGCCGCCGCCTTCCCGGGCAGCGACAGTGGACAGGCCCAGGCAACGTTCGGCGCACCGGTAGGCGGCCATGTGCAAGTGGCCGCCTGCTGACCTGACACCGGCCTGCACGCCAAGGCCGGTTCCATCCACCATCGGGACATGCGCATGAAACTGATCTCCGCCATCATCCGGCCGTTCAAGCTCGACGAGGTCCGCGAGGCCCTCTCCGATGCGGGCGTGTCGGGCATCACCGTGACCGAAGTGAAAGGCTTCGGCCGCCAAAAGGGCCACACCGAGTTGTATCGCGGCGCGGAGTACGTCGTGGATTTCCTGCCCAAGATCAAGATCGAAACCGTGGTCACCGATGACCGCCTGGACGCGGTTGTCGAGGCGATCCAGACCGCGGCCGGCACCGGCAAGATCGGTGACGGCAAGATCTTCGTGACTGCGGTTGAACAGGTCATCCGCATCCGCACCGGCGAAATCGGCGCTGACGCGCTCTAACCCCACTCGGAGCCCACAATGAAGACTTCCTTGTTCACCGGGTGGCAAGCCCGGTTCCATGCCGTGTGCCTGATGATGCTGCTCAGCGCGCTGGCCGTTGGTGCGCTTTCCTCCACCGCCCATGCCCAGGCGCAGGTGACGCCGGCCGCGTCGGCCGAAGTGACCGTCGAACCGCTGCCCACCGCGGAGGCCGCTGCGGCACCGGTGGCAGAGGCCGTCGCTGCGGCCGCACCGGCCTTCGACCACGGCAACGTCGCCTGGATGCTTACCTCCACCCTGCTGGTGCTGCTGATGGTGGTGCCGGGCCTGGCCCTGTTCTACGGCGGCCTGGTGCGGTCCAAGAACGTATTGTCGATTCTCAGCCAGATACTGGTGGTGTTCTCGCTGATCCTGATGCTGTGGGTGGCCTACGGCTACAGCGCGGTGTTCAGTGAAGGCAACGCCTTCTTCGGCTCGTTCACCCAGTTCGCCTTCCTCAAGGGCTTCGCGCCCGATTCGGTCGGCAACACGCCCATCGCCGGGTTGCCGGATTACCTGTTCGTCGCCTTCCAGTCCACCTTCGCCGGCATCACCACCGCGCTGATCGTCGGCGCCTTCGCCGAGCGCATCAAGTTCAAGGCGGTGCTGCTGTTCTCGGCGCTGTGGTTCACCTTCAGCTACATCCCGATGGCCCACATCGTGTGGGGCGGTGGCTATCTCGGTGAAATGGGCGCGATCGACTTCGCCGGTGGCACCGTGGTCCACATCAACGCCGGTGTCGCCGGCCTGGTGGGTGCGTACTTCGTCGGCAAGCGCATCGGCTACGGCCAGACCGCGCTGAAGCCGCACAACGTGCCGTTCACCTACATCGGCGCGATGCTGCTGTGGGTGGGCTGGTTCGGCTTCAACGCCGGCTCGGCCGCCGCCGCCGACACCGTGGCCTCGCTGGCCTTCATCAACACCATCCTCGCCACTGCCGCGGCGGTGCTGGGCTGGACCCTGGTAGAAGCGGTCAGCAAGGGCAAGCCGTCCGCGCTGGGCGCTGCCTCCGGCGCGGTCGCCGGCCTGGTCGGCATTACCCCGGCCTGCGGCACCGTCGGCCCGCTGGGTGCGATCGTGATCGGCCTGGTCGCCGGCGTGGTCTGCGTGTGGGGCGTCACCGGGCTCAAGCGCCTGCTGCGCGTGGATGACACCGCCGACGTTTTCGGCGTGCACGGCATCGGCGGCATCGTCGGCGCCCTCCTCACCGGTGTGTTCAGCGCGCAGTCGCTGGGCGGCACCAAGGCCGACCTGGATATCGGCCACCAGGTCTGGGTACAGCTGGTCAGCGTCGGCTTCACCATCGTCTGGTGCGCGGTGGTCACCGTGGCGATCCTGCTGGTGGTGCGCCTGGTGTTCGGCCTGCGCGTCACCGAAGAGGCCGAGCGCACCGGCCTGGACGTCACCTCGCACGGCGAGTCCGCCTACGAGGTCTGACCGCCCCGCAACGTAATGTCGGGCGCTGCCCGGCAACCAGCCAACGTAGTGCCGGGCTCTGCTCGGCAACGCAACAAACAAGAAACGAGAGAGAGACGCAGTACCTTCGCCGGCGACCTTCGGGTCGCCGGCTTTTTCTTGGTCAAAGGCACCACCAACACCCACGCGCAGAATCCCGCACAATGCGTATATGCGCCCCATCCGCACCGTACTGCCGCTGTTCGCCTGTCTGCTGCTCGCTGCCTGCGCCAGCACCGGCATTCGCAGCCCACTCGCCAGTTGGGTACCGTCGCCCAACTACAACGCCCGCAGCCCGGTCATCATCGTGCTGCACCACACCGACCAGCACTCCGTGCAGGAAAGCCTGGACACCCTGCGCAGCGCCAACAGCGGTGGCAAGGTCAGTTCGCACTATCTGGTAGGCGCCGATGGCCACCTCTACCAGCTGGTCGGCGATGACCGCCGCGCCTGGCATGCCGGCCCCGGCCGCTGGGGTCGCATCACCGACCTCAACTCGGCCTCGATCGGCATCGAGATCGACAACGATGGCGACACCCCGTTCGCCCCGGCGCAGATCCAGGCCTTGATCGGCCTGCTCGATGACCTGTGCACGCGGCTGCGCATCCCGCGCACGCAGATCATCGCCCACGCCGACCTGGCGCCGGCACGCAAGCAGGACCCCAGCCGCTTCTTCCCGTGGCAGCAGTTGGCCCAGGCCGGCTTCGGTGTATGGCCGCGTGACAGCGATGGGCCCGCACCGGCCGGCTTCGACGCGCTGCTGGCGCTGCAGGCCTTCGGCTACCCGCTCGACGACCGCGCCGCCGCCGTGAACGCCTTCCACCGCCGCTTTCGCGGCCGCGACGACCTGCCGCCGCAGCTGGATGCCGAGGACGCCCGCATCCTGCACTCCCTGCTGCGGCAGACGCCGTGACCGCCACGCGGCACCGCATGGTTGCGAACCGGTAGAGCCGACCGTTGGTCGGCTGCTCCCCCATCACATCACCGCGCGGTCGCCGCGCCAGCCGACCAACGGTCGGCTCTACCACCTCAGGACCATCGCCCATGACGATCAAACGCATCACCGCCGCACGCCGACATCCTGCGGCAATCCTCATCGGCCTGGCCCTGCTGACCAGCTGCGCCGTTGCTCCCCAGCGCCCCACCGCACCCACCAACACCTACCTCAAGGCCGACTGGTCCGCGCTGCCGGCGGTCGCCGACACCGACCTGCAGGCTGGCTTCGCGGCGTGGCGAAGCAGTTGCCCGCGCCTGAAGACCGATGCCAGCTGGGCGCCCACCTGCACCGCTGCCGCTACCGTCGCCAGCAATCCGGCCGCCATCCGCCAGTTCCTGCAGTCCAGCCTGGATGTCTACGCCCTGCGCGCGGCCGGCAACCGCGCCGACGGCCTGATCACCGGCTACTACGAGCCGATCTACCCCGGCAGCCTCACCCGCACCGCCAAGGCTTCGGTGCCGGTCTACGGGGTGCCCAGCGATATGGTCAGCGTCCAGCTCGACAGCCTCTATCCCGAACTCAAGGGCAAGCGCCTGCGTGGACGCGTGGACGGACGCGTGCTCAAGCCCTATGACGATGCCGCACGGATCGCCGCCCAAGGCGTCAAGGCCCCCATCCTGGCCTGGCTGACCCAGCCGATGGACCTGCAGTTCCTGCAGATCCAGGGCTCCGGGCGGATCCAGCTGGCCGACGGCCGCCAGTTGCGCATCGCCTACGCCGACCAGAACGGCCACCCCTACCGCCCCATCGGCCGCTGGCTGGTGGAGCAGGGCGAGCTGAAAAAGGAAGACGTCACCATGGACGCAATCCGCGCCTGGGCCATCGCACATCCGGCGCGCGTGCCCGAGCTGTTGGCCAGCAATCCCAGCTACGTGTTCTTCAGCAAGGGCCCGGTGGGCGACGAAGGCCCGCGCGGTTCGTTGAACGTGCCGCTGACCGCTGGCTACAGCGTCGCGGTGGACCGCACCGTGGTGCCGCTGGGCAGCCTGTTGTGGCTGTCCACAACGCGCCCTGACGGCAGCCCGGTGGTGCGCCCGGTGGCCGCGCAGGACACCGGTGGGGCGATTGCCGGTGAGGTGCGGGCGGACCTGTTCTGGGGCACCGGGGATGCGGCGGGCAAACTCGCCGGAGACATGAAGCAGAAGGGCAATCTCTGGCTGCTGTGGCCCAAGGGCGCGGCCTTGCCGACGGCAGCGCGCTGAGGCCCGCGCGGCGGTAGCCGCTGCCAGTGACGGGGCCACCACACCGGCATGATCCGCATTTCACGCCCCGGGCCTATGCTCGCGCTTCGCATTCTCCCCCGATGCGTCCCCTTCCACTGGCAAGGCGACCCCGCTCCATGCACGCACTCCCCGAGCACGTCAACGTCATCATCGTAGGTGGCAGCTACGCCGGCATGTCCGCCGCCCTGCAGCTGGTGCGCGCGCGCCGCAGCGTGCTGGTGATCGACGGCGGCCTGCCACGCAACCGCAATGCAGAGGTCGCGCACGGCTTCCTGGGCCGCGAGGGCATGGCCCCGGCCGACATCGCCGCGCCGTGCAGGCCGCGGTGCTGGAGGGCGGCAAGCGTTTCGACGTCCGCTGCGAGGACGGCACGCATGTCCGCGCACGCCGGCTGATCCTGGCCCATGGCGTCACCGACACATTGCCGGCCATCGACGGCCTGGCCGAGCGCTGGGGTCGCAGCGTGCTGCACTGCCCGTACTGCCACGGCTATGAGCTGCAGGAAGGCAGCATCGGCGGGGTGGGATGCTCCGACGATGGCGGCGCCGCGCAGGCGCTGCTGTTGTGCGACTGGGGCAATGTGACCCTGTTCTGCAGCAACGCGGCGCGCATCGAACCCGAGCAGAAGGCCCGCCTGGATGCATGCGGCGTGGTGATCGAAACCGCCCCGGTGCAGCGGGTGGAGGACCGGGCGACCGTGGTGCTGGCCGACGGCCGCCGCATCGTCACCGACGCGCTGTTCGTTGTCCCCGTCTCGCGCCTGTCCTGCGACCTCGCCGAGCAGTTGGGCTGCGAACTGCAGGACGCGGGCTGCATCACCGCCGATTCGGCCAAACAGACCACCGTGGAAGGCGTGTTCGCCTGCGGCGACGCGGCCCGCATGGCCGGCAACATCGCGCTGTCGGTGGGTGAGGGCGCACTGGCCGGTGTGGCCGTGCATCATTCGCTGGTGGGGTTGTTGGACTGAGGGGCCGTTGGCGCGCGTGCGACCCCGGCATCGCACGGCCGGGGCATTGCCTTTCCTGCGCCGTGTCCCCGTTCTGCACTACATTCGTACACGCTGCCCGCGCATGTCCCGCTCTCGCAGATGGAAAGGAATCTTCATGCAGGTCAAACGCATCATCGCCAATCTCCGCACCGAAGACCCCGCGCTCGCCGATCGGTTCTATCGGGACATCCTGGGACTTGAGCTGGCGATGGATCATGGCTGGATCCGTACCTACGCCAGCCCGAATGCCATGACCGTGCAGGTCAGCGTCGCGCAGGAGGGTGGTTCGGGGACCGACGTGCCCGACCTGTCCGTGGAGGTGGACGACCTGGAGGAGGCGCTGCGCAGGGTGCGTGGCGCGGGCTTGGCACTCGAGTACGGGCCGGCCGATGAACCCTGGGGCGTGCGACGGTTCTACGTGCGCGACCCGTTCGGGCGGCTGGTCAATATCCTGCAGCACGCGTAGGCGGTCATGGACGCGACGTATCCGACGTAGGTGGACATCGCAGATGACGCCACTGCCTGCGCATTCTTCTGGTCCGGGCTGGCGCTGGGCATACTGCACGTGGATGCCGGTAGGGAATGGGCATTCGCCAGGATCGACGCGCGGGATGCCCCGGCCATCGAGATCATCGAGATTGCCACGGCGCGTGACCGCGATGCAGCCATGGAGGCGCTGCAGGCCGCCACCTATGACGCGGATTGGCAAACCGCTGGACGCTGGCTTCTACGCGAACTGCTGGTGCAGTTCCGGTCCGGCCGGCGTTCAGCACTCGAAACTTCCCGGGCCGCCATGCAGGTAGCAAGCACCGCGCGGCTTCCCGAGGAGGTCTACTACGCTTTCGACGATCTCGATGACGAGCTGGTCCAGTTAGCCAACGGCATCATCGGCACGGCTGCGGAGATTGAAGTCGAGCTTGTTGACGCACTCGAGAAGTATTCGTGTGCTGCCTGACAGATCTACGATCTGTCGAGCCCGCTGGCGCCTTAACCCGCTGATGCCGAACCTCTACACGGCCGTCCTTACTGAATCAGGCGACACCATCAACGAACGCAAACGTGCTGATTGGCGAGAAGATCCGGATTTTAGATCAACGTCCGCAGCGTCTGATCCCGATCCCAGATCCAGAACGTGTCGCCGTAGTCCGAGTTCATGATCGTCGGGAACACCTCACCCTGTTTGAAGTAGCGGCGTGAATCGATCTTCGCCGGGGTGTACCACCAGCCACTCCTGGGGACTGGTTCGTCGGCGGGTACGCGTTCGGGCGCGGCATCCGCCTGTGCGGTGACATCGGCAGCAAGTGCCTGGGCAAAGTCGGCCAGATCCTTGGGGTAAAAGGCCATGTCCCGGTAGCTGCTGTCGTCGATGCCCAGCGCCACCGTGGTGGCGGCGGCTTCCCAGGACCAGTAACCGTAGAACGCGACGCCGGATCTGTCGTGCTGGCCCACATACGGCTCGCGACGGCTGGCGTGATACCACTCGTCCAGATAGGTGGCCATCAGCGCGGGGCGCTGCTCTGCTTGGGCGGAAAACACTTTGAACAGCTTGCGATACGGCAGATGACGAGTAGCGGAGTCAGGTGGCGCAGGGCGATCGCTCACGTACGGGGCAACGAGGCGCTCCAGCAGACCGTCATAGGTATCCAGTTCGGCATTGGCGTAGTCAAGGAATGCCATGACCCGCGACATCTGCGCCGCATGACCGGTCAGCAGGCCGAAGCATACAAGGCGCAGTGCGACAATCCAGTACTCCTCGGAGATCAGTGACACATGCGGTGTGATATCGCCCGACGTATTCTCTACTGAGGTGTGATACTTCTCATGGAAATCGCCATACTCCTCGGCCCAGTCGAGTGCATAGGGCCAGACCTCGGCCAATTGCGACACGGATGCGCCTGCAGAGTATTGAAAGCTCATCCAGTCAAGCGTATCCCACAAGCGCCGGCGCGTTGACGTCATCAATCCGCCGGGCCTGGCTTTGGCGATGAACCTCGGCAGGTCAGTGGTGACCATCTCGATGCCATCGATCTTCACTTCAAAACGTTCCGCGTATGTTTCGTAATTAAGATACGGTTCGCGTTTTAGCGCGAACTTTGCGTCATCAATCTTCCAAGAGAACCAGCGCTGCCAGTCAGGGGAGGTCGAGTTCATGAATTGAGGATCACTCTCTGAGAATACTGTTGGGTAGCACGAACTCTGTGCCAATCTGGTGGCTGCTGACAGCCTTCTTGCAGTTGGCGGAGGTGCTGCCGAGTGCATTCTCGTGTTTGGTGTGGTTTGGGCCGACCACGGTAATGAGGCTGCGGTCGTAAGGGCATTTGACCAACACGCGCTGACGCTGTCCGTCTCTCCTGGATGACTCCACACCTAGCTGGAAGTCAGAGCGCTCCCAAGCTTCGATTCTGTCAATCAGGTACTTTTCGTCGGCTTTCATCAGCTGCGCCTTGTAGATCTTGGCCGCAATCCAACGATGACTCAACTGTTTCCCGTTCCTTGTGGTTCGGGAGTTGACTGCTCCTCGCGCCTTCTTTTCGTCCTCTTCGCCAAGATATGCATCGATCCCATATTCCAGGCCCTGCCACACGGTTTGCGCAGTCTCAAGGGTGCGGTGAAATGGCTTTCCAGAACCTTTGGTATCGCTGATTCGGTAGCTGAAGGGCAACTTGCCGCTATGCCACACATGATCGATGCCCTGATGCCCAAGCGCAGCCTGCCCGTTGGGCTGGCTCATCTCGTACAGATGGCCGTGATGACTCACCTTCTTCCGGCTGTGCTGACGCCGAACGTAGTAGTAATCGGCGATGTGCTCCCCTGAGACACCAATCTTGTGTTTGCTCTGTGTCGATCGCTGGCTTTGACGTTTGGTGCCACTCGCCTGTCCAGACGCGGGCGTGGGTGTACCACTGGTGTTCTTCGGTACCGACGTGGGTGCCTGGGTCCCAGGCGTCGGGCGCGCACCTGCCTTGGGCTGGGGAAGTGCGGGCGTATGGCCGGACGTTGAGGGCAGCGGGTCCTGGAGGGCGCGCTGGTGCAGCTGCCGCAGCGAATCCATGGCCTCATTGATCTTGCGGGCAGCCATCTGCTTCAAGTTGCGCAGCTGTTGAATGAGCTTCTGCACGCCTTCGCGGCCGAGCACCCACTTGGTCACGCGATACTCCAGCACGTCGATCATGCCGGCGAAAATATCGTCCACCGAACGGGACAACTCGCGGGCGTACTGCACCCAGTTCAGTTCACGGAACCACTTTTCGATGTTGCCCCGTACCTTGTTGGGCAGGCTATCGAGGATGCGCCCCATCTTCTTGCCGTTGCGCATCATCATGAATACGTTCTTCAGCGCATCGCCACACAGCGGCACGATGGCAATCAGCGCAAGCACCAGCGCAATCCAGCTCTCTGTGCTGGAAGGTGCCTTGGTCAACCCGTAGATGCAGCGAAGAATGTTGTAGACGTCCACCGCCTGGCCCACATAGGGAATGCAACCCAGCACCACGGTGACGATCATCTGCGCGGCAGAGTCACCGCGTCCTTCGACTACTTCCTGTACCCAGGACAGGATCTCGGCCAAGGCATCATCTTCGGCCTTCTGAAGCGCTACGTTGGTGCTCATGCCGGTGCTCCTGGCCTGCCTTCGTCACCGGTGAGCACTACCTCGTCATGCGTGCCTGGGCTCTCGTCGTGATCGTGGCGGTCCGGTGCGAACTCTCCGACGTACTCGTAGTCACTGGACAGGTCGTCGTAGTCTTCGTCGCCGCTGTAGATGGCCGCCACTTCGTCCGGAAAGTAGTTGTCTTCCATGTAGTCGGCTTCCGCCTTCGCGTAACGCTCCAGTGCCTCCCGGGCATCTTCAGGGCTGGTCGGCCTGAAGCCGAAGATGGGATTTCTGGGGCGTTCGGGATAGGCAAACGCGTCGCGCTGGTCATAGCCGAAGAATACCTTCCCCGGCCCGGGGGGATTCTCGATGCGTGCCTCGCCTTTGTCGTCCAGCGTTCCCTCCAGCTGGGTGCCGTTCTCGAACATCACCCGGTACGGGGCATTCACGACAGGCTTCAGATCGGCGTAGGCGTACTTTATATCGAGGACGCCGCGCACCTGGCCCTGCGGCAGGGCCGTCAACGCGGCCGGTAGGCTGTCTCCCGCAATAAACGGGTGCTGGGAGGCCTTGACGATGAAATTGCCCGGCATATAGATAGTTCCTTTATCTTGAATGCACTTTCAGGGAGCTCGCCAGCAATGACGCTGATTATCGCCGCCGACGTGCAGGATCATCTGATCCTGGCCGGGGATCATTGCGCGGTAGTGTCGCGGGTGTCATTTGAATCCGATTCTGATGTCGTAATCGGCAATTATCGAAAGGTTTACCCGTGGAAGTATGGTGCCGTCACGGCATCAGGCGACGTACTTCTGGCGATGTGGTTCTGTCGTCTGTTCCTGCACCATGAACAGCAGGGCGGGGCGGTTGACCTGCTGCAGGTCGCCAGCGAGGCGAAACATATTCGTACCCGTCATGGGATTCCGCGCAGCCACTCCATGGCGAACATCTACTTTTCGTTGCCGGGGGCTGATGGCTTCGCTGTGCACGGGCTTTCCATCGGGGAGAGCAAGATCGACTACGAGAGGATTGAGCCGATCAGCACACGCTTCTCAATGCGGGAAGAGCGATCGCCGGACGAATCGGTATGCCAAACTTTCAATACGCTGCTCCGCCCGTCCTTCTTCTTCCAGACGGTTGATGCGTTCCACCGCCACCACCTTGATCTGCTGGACGCGTTCTACACCGCCCAGAGCGCAGTTGATGAGCGGGTAACGGCGACCTTTGACGTTTTCATGCTCGACAAGTCGACCGGTGCGGGGACGTTCTGGCGCGGGTCCCACCCGCCCGGTCGGCTGACCGGGATGTATGGAGGCGCGTGAGACACGGTGCCTTCCCCGGTTGCCCGCTGTTTGTGATTCAACCCCCTGCACTTTTGCACTACATTGGTGCAATGACCGCCGTACTCCCGCCTCCCGCCCTCGATGCCCTCGGCACCCCCGTCGCCTGGGCCGATGGCGCGGGCCGCGTGGTCGGCTGCAACCCTGCCTTTGCCCGCTGGCTGGGCGTCAGCATCCGCCGCGTGGTCGGGCAGCCGCTGGCCTCGCTGGAAGTGCAGGGCGAGGCGCTGGCGCATTTCCTGGCCCGTGGCGAGCGCGACACCCTGCGCCTGCATCGGCTGGCCCTGGCCCTGCCCGGTGACGCCCCGCACTTCGCCGAGGGCTGGCTGAGCCGTTGGGATGAGGGCGGTTGGTTGCTGGAAGCGCATCCGGTCGACGAATTCCCCGGGCTCGATGCGACCCAGGCCCTGCCCAGTGCGCTCAGTGCCGCGCTCAAGGGCCTGGCCCACGAGCTGCGCAATCCACTGGCCGGGCTGAAGGGCGCGGCCCAGTTGCTGGCGCGGCGCAATGCGCAGCGCGCCGTGGACGAGCGTGATCCCGACGAGCGTGAGCTGATCGAGCTGATCGGCTCGGAGATCGAGCGCCTCAACGGGCTGCTTGAACAACTGCTGTCGCCGGCCCCGGCTGCGCCGCATGCACCGCTGAACATCCATGCGTCGCTGGAACGCGTGCTGCGCCTGGCCGAGAGCGAAGGCGGCTGGGCGGTGCGGCTGCAGCGCGATTACGACCCCAGCATTCCTGAATTCGACGGCGACGCCGACCGCCTCACCCAGGCGGTGTGGAACCTGGTGCGCAACGCGATCCAGGCCGGTGCCGGTAGCGTCACCTTGCGAACCCGGGTGGAACACGGCGTGCGCATCAGCGATCGCCTGCAGCCGCTGGCGCTGCGCCTGGAGATCGCCGACGACGGCCGCGGCGTGCCCGAGGAGCTGGCCGAACACCTGTTCCTGCCGCTGGTCAGCGGCCGCGCCGAAGGCACCGGCCTGGGCCTGGCACTGGCCCAGCAGGTCGCGCGCGAGCACCGTGGCACGCTCACCTACCGTTCGCGGCCGGGGCATACCGTATTCACCGTGCTGCTGCCGATTGGCCATGGCACGCCCGCCGAGGAGGTCGCCCATGGGGGATGACACCCACCACCACGCCCAGCGCGTCTGGGTGGTCGATGACGACCGCGCGGTGCGCTTCGTGCTGTGCACGGCATTGCGCGATGCCGGTTACCGCGTCGAAGGCCTCGACAGTGCTGCCGCGGCGCTGGCGATGCTGGCTACCCAGCCGCCGCCGGATCTGTTGTTCACCGATGTACGCATGCCCGGCGACGATGGCCTGGTGCTGCTGGACAAGCTCAAGGCCGCGCACCCGCAGTTGCCGGTGATCGTGATGTCGGCCTATACCGACGTGGCCAGCACCGCCGGCGCATTCCGGGGCGGCGCGCAGGAGTTCCTGTCCAAGCCGTTCGATCTTGACGATGCCGTGGGCCTGGCCCAGCGCGTGCTGCCCGAGCCCGATGCACTGGCCAACGCGCCCCTGCCGGCTGCGGTGGAACCCAACGCGGGCCAGCGTCCGCAGCTGGTGGGCGATACCCCGGCGATGCGCGCGCTGTTCCGCGCGATCGGGCGGCTGGCGCAGGCGCCGCTGTCGGTGCTGATCAACGGCGAGACCGGCACCGGCAAGGAGCTGGTCGCGCATGCATTGCACCACGAGTCGCCGCGCGTGCGTGGGCCGTTCGTGGCGCTCAATACCGCCGCGATTCCGGCCGAGCTGTTGGAAAGCGAATTGTTCGGCCACGAGGCCGGCGCGTTCACCGGCGCGCAGCGCCGCCATGTCGGCCGCTTCGAGCAGGCCAATGGTGGCACCTTGTTCCTCGATGAAATCGGCGACATGCCGCTGCCGCTGCAGACGCGCCTGCTGCGGGTGCTGGCCGAGGGCGAGTTCTTCCGGGTGGGCGGGCGTGAGCTGATCCGTGTCGATGTACGGGTGATCGCCGCCACCCACCAGGACCTCGAATCGCTGGTCGCCCAAGGCCGCTTCCGTGCCGACCTGCTGCACCGGCTGGACGTGGTGCGGTTGCGCCTGCCGCCGCTGCGCGAGCGCCGCGACGATGTCGTGCAGCTGGCCGAGACCTTCCTCGCCGCGGCCGCGCGCAAACTCGATACGCCGCCCAAGCGGCTCACGGCCGCCGCCGTGCAGGCCCTGCGCGAGCACGACTGGCCCGGCAACGTACGCGAGCTGGAAAACGTGTGCTGGCGCATCGCCGCGCTGGCCGCGTCGGACACCATCGGCGTGGCCGACGTGGACAGTGCGCTGCATCGCGGTGGCGGCCCACGGGCCCGCGCCGCGGGCGACCCGGGCCAGTGGGAACAGCTGTTGTCGGCCTGGGCACGGCAGCGCCTGGCCGAAGGCGCCGAGGGCCTGCATGCGCAGGTGCGTGATCGGGTCGACCAGGCCCTGCTGGAAGCGGCCCTGCAGATCACCCATGGCCGTCGTGCCGAAGCCGCCGCGCGGCTGGGCATGGGCCGCAACACCTTGACCCGCAAGCTCGGCGCCGGACGCCGCCGCGGCGGGTGAACCGCATGTCCACACCGTGTATGCGTGGCGTCCGCGCCGTTTTCATGGCCTGTGGACGACCCCGCCGTTAGTTTGCAACCAAGGAGTTTTCCATGCGCAGTTCCCACATTGTCCTCGCGACGGCGCTCACGCTTGGCCTGGCCGCCTGCGGCACTACCCCGCCGCCGCGCCCGACCGCACCGCCGGTGCCGATGGTCAGCACCGCCAAGATGGCCGAAGCCAATCTGTCACCGGCCTCGGCCAGCCTGGTCAGTGGCCGCCTGGCGCTGGTGCCCGATGCCAAGGGCGTGCACATCACCGGGGTCATCGGTGGCCTGCAGCCGTTGCAGACCGCTGCGTTCCACGTGCATGAGCGGGGCGATTGCAGCGCGGTGGATGCCAGCAGCGCCGGCGGCCACTTCAATCCCACCGCGCAGGCGCATGGTCGCAACAGCGCCGGTGTGCATCATGCCGGCGACATGGACAACCTGCGCGCTGACGCGCAGGGCCGGGTCAACGTGGATGTACGCCTGCCAGCGGTTACCCTTGGCGGCGGCGCAGCCACCGATATCGCGGGACGTGCACTGGTCGTGCATGCCAACGCCGATGATTACCGCAGCCAGCCCGCCGGCAATGCCGGCGCCAGAATCGCCTGTGGCGTCATCCGGGTCACGCGCTGACGCGCCGCCGGAACACGCCGCTTTCCCACCTGCCGTACCTGCAAGGAGATACACATGCGCCTGATCCACACCACGTTGTTCGCGGCCATCGCCACGCTTGGCCTGAGCGCCTGCAACAAGCCGGCCGACACCACGCCGGCCGCCACCCCGGCCGCCGACACCGCACCGGCCACCGACGCACCGCCGGCCATGACCAGCGAAGCGCATGCCAACCATGGTGCCTCCGCCGAACTGGCGCCGACCAAGGACAGCACTGTCAAAGGCAACGTCACCTTCAACGTGGTGGACGGCAAGGTCCACGTGAAGGGTGAGGTCAGTGGCCTGAAGCCAAATACCGAACACGGCTTCCACATCCACGAAAAGGGCGACTGCAGCGCGCCGGACGGCGCCAGCGCCGGCGGCCACTTCAATCCGTCCAAGGAAGACCACGGCAGCGTGGCCGCCACCCCGCACCACGGCGGCGACATTCCCAACATCAAGGCCGACGCACAGGGCAACGCCGTGGTCGACGCGGACGTGTCCACCAACGTCAACATCGGCAAGGGCGATGACTTCGACATCATCGGTCGCGGCCTGATCGTCCACGCCGACGCGGACGACTACAAGACCCAGCCGACGGGCAACGCGGGCGCGCGCCTGGCCTGCGCGGTGATCAACGCTGCGCCGTAACACGGGGTAGTGCGGGACGAAAAACGCCGGCATCTGCCGGCGTTTTTTTGGTTCTGACCCAACACGAGCGTCACCACCAACGGTGGTGACCTACCAGGGTATCTGCGTCACCACCAACGGTGGTGAGCTACCGCAAGGCCGTGGTTACCGGGTGAGCAGCTCGCGTGCATCCTGGCCGGCTTCGCAATGCACGAACAGCACCGGCAGCCCGTGCGATTCCAGCACGGCGGCCATCTGCCGCTGGCGCATCAGGTACTGCTCGTAAATGCCCTGCAGGCGGTCGCAGTCGCCGCTGCCATGGTTGTAGAACGCGCACCAGCCGGCCGGGTCGAACAGTGCCATACGCACTTCGCCATCGGCGTATCGAAGCAGCGGCTCCGGCGCGGCGTCCAGCCATTGCTCGTCCTGCGGCGCCATCAAGGCGGTTTCAATCAGCGGCCACAGCGCGGCCAGGCCCTGGTTGTCGTACTGCATGGACATCATCGCGGCGAGGTCGTTCACCGTGAAGAAGCGTGCGTGTTCGATCTGCGCCCCGAACGCGTTCTGGGCCAGCAACGCGGTATCGGCCTGGGCCATGCCCTGCGCCAGCAGCACCTCCTCCAGCGCCTCGGCCACGGCCTGGGTGCGTGCCACTTCGGTACCGGTCAGCAGGAACGGCACCACCCGCAAGCCACCGCCGGTGAGGGCGGCATCGGCCTGGAAGGGCAGCGGCACATCGCCATCGGCACCGGCGCCGAACGCCAACAGGCGCGCGCCTTCACTACGGCCGGGCGCACGCATCTGCAGTTCTTCCAGGCGGCGGTGGATCGGCCAGCCCGGGCGCAGCACTTCGGCCGGGTCGAAATGCGCGCCGGCGAAGACGAAATCCAGCCCGCTGACGCCAGGCACCAGTTTGGCCAGGTCACGGCCGACGCGTTCGGCCAGTTCTCCGGCCTGTTCGGAAGACAGCGCGGCATGGCGTGGCGGGTCGCCACCAGCCAGTTCCAATGCCAGTACGCCAAGGGCATTCATGCCGGGGTCGGGTTTGCTCATGGTTTCACGGTTGGCCCATCACAGGGCGGCAGCTACACTTGCCCCCATTATGCCTGCTCATTCGTGCAGGCCATGTTGCAGACACCCCTCCCATGCCAGGTATCTCCATGCCCAACGCCCGTCCCGTCGCCATCCTCGGTGGCGTCCGCATCCCGTTCTGCCGCCAGAACACGGCCTATTCGGATGTCGGCAACCTCGGCATGTCGGTACGCACATTGGGCGCACTGGTCGAGCGCTTCGGCCTGCATGGGCAGCAGCTCGGCGAAGTGGCGATGGGCGCGGTGATCAAGCACTCCAGCGACTGGAACCTGGGCCGCGAAGCCACGCTGTCTTCCGGGCTGTCCCCGCTGACCCCGGGCATCACCATGCAGCGCGCCTGCGGCACCTCGCTGGACACCATCATCGCGGTGGCCAACAAGATCGCGCTGGGCCAGATCGAATCGGGCATCGGCGGCGGTTCGGACACCACCTCCGACGTGCCGATCGTGTACGGCAAGAAGCTGCGCGCCCGCCTGCTGGCGGCCAACCGGGCCAAGACCACCGGCGACAAGCTCAAGGCACTGACCCGGGGCTTCAAGCTGAGCGAGCTCAAGCCCGAGTTCCCCGGGGTGGCCGAGCCGCGCACCGGCAAGAGCATGGGCGACCATTGCGAAGACATGGCCAAGGAATGGAACATCTCGCGCGATTCGCAGGATGAGTGGGCGGTGTCCTCGCACAAGAAGCTGGCCGCGGCCTATGAGCGCGGCTTCTTCAGCGATCTGATCGCGCCGTTCCGCGGCGTGGAGCGCGACAACATCCTGCGCGCCGACACCTCGCTGGAAAAGCTGGCCACGCTGAAGCCGGCCTTCGACAAGGTGTCCGGGCGCGGCACGCTGACTGCGGCCAACTCCACCCCGCTCACCGACGGTGCCTCGGCGGTGCTGCTGGCCAGCGAGGAATGGGCGCGCGCGCACGGCCACGAGCCGCTCGCCTACCTGCGCGATTCGCAGGTGGCGGCGGTCGATTTCGTGCATGGCGAAGGTCTGTTGATGGCCCCGACCATCGCCGTGCCGGAGATGCTCAAGCGCAACGGCCTGACCCTGCAGGATTTCGACCTGTACGAAATCCATGAAGCCTTCGCCGCGCAGGTGCTGTGCACGCTGCGGGCGTGGGAAAGCGAAGACTACTGCCGCAACCGGCTGGGCCTGGACGCGCCGCTGGGCAGGATCGATCCGGCGAAAATCAACCTGGTGGGCTCGTCGTTGGCCACCGGTCACCCGTTTGCGGCGACGGGCGCACGCGTGATCGCCACGGCTGCCAAGCAGCTGGCCGAACGTGGCGGTGGCCGCGCGCTGGTGTCGATCTGCACCGCCGGCGGCATGGGCGTGGTGGCGATCGTCGAACGCTGATCAGGTTTGGCGTAGGTGACATCAAGAGGTCGCCCTTTGGCGTCATGGTGTTCACCTAATAAGAAGAACGCCGCGATCTCATCAGGGATCGCGGCGTTTTTTGATTTTTCTCCCTACAGCGGGGATTGCTCAAGTCAAAGCCCCCAAAGCAAGGGCGGCGAGTGCTTACCTATACTGGTTTGGGCCGGTGCGGGTGGGTTTGCGGGACACGCTGCAAGTACATACTTGTAAGCTCCGCCACCGCATCCATGCGGTGGAGGGTCCCGCAAACCCACCCACCCCGGTCCAGCCTGGAAGCCGATGACAGAAGCCGCCTTCTGCATTTCCTTCCATCAGGCGGAGCCTTTGCTCAAGTGAACAGCACTAAGCCCTTGGGCGGCCTTTTCCATGTACGCGGCGCACTCGGTGTCAGACGTTCGTGCCGCGCGCGTCTGCCTCGCCTCAGGGCAGGCGCGGATTACCGAATTCGTCGCGTTCCTCGCGCATGATGTCCTGCGACGGTACCGGTTTGCTCATCAGCGACTGCTCTTCCACGGTGGCGCGCTCGGGTACCACGGCGGCCAGCGGCGTGGCGGCTACTTCGGCGCGGGCCAGCGCCACGCTGTCATCGCCACGCTGCTGGCGCAGCGCATTGGCCAGGCATTGCGCGGCCAAGGCCGGTTCACCGCGGTCGATGAACAACTGGCCCAACGCTTCCCACGCGGCCGGACCGGCACCGGCGGCAATCGCGCGGTGCAGGTAGTCCTCGGCCTGGCTGTGCTGGCGCTGGCGGGTGGCGATGCGGCCCAGCGCCAGCAGCAGTGCCGGGCTGGACGGTTGGTTGGCCAGCCACCGCTGCAGGTTGGCCTGGCGCGTGGCCAGCTTGTCCACCGGCATCTGCCCGTACAGCGTCACCAGCGATTCGTCCCAGCGCGTGTCCAGTGCCTGCTCCAGGTTGAGCAGGGCTGGTTCATCCCAGTCCAGCGCCACCGCCCGCAGGGCGTACGCCGAGACCACGTCCGGGTCGCTGCGCAGGGCCTTGGGCGTGATTTCCCACTGTGCGGCCAGTGCATTCACATCACCGGCTTCCAGCAGCGACTGGGCGGCCAGCCGGGTTTCCAGTTCGGCGACGGCCTCCTCCGGCAATACCTTCTGCTTGCGCAGCGCACCCAACTGGCCGTAAGCCTCGTGCGCGCGTTCGGCACGGGCCAGCGCTTCAGTGCGCAACCACAGGCCACGCGGCGGCAACGGCTGGATCGCCGCCGTGTCGAGCAGGTTGATCGCATCCACCGGGCGCTCCTGCGCCAGCAGGCGTTCGGCCTGCAGCAGGGCATGCAGGGTGGCGTCGTCGGTGGCCAGGCGCTGCAGGTACTGGTTGACCGCAGCCTGGTCATCGCGGGCCTGCGCACTGCGCACCGCCGTCACCATGGCCACCGCGCTCACTTCGTTGTCTTCGGCGGCATTGACCAGCAGTTTCTCCGCGCGCTGCCAATGGCCCTGTTCATGCGCCTGCACGCCTTCGATCAGGCGCGCACGGCCCTGCTTGCGGCGGTAGCGGCCCCACGCCCGGAACGGCGAGGCCAGCAGGCTCCACAGCAGCCACAGCACCAGCAGGCCCACCAGCACCATCAGCGCTACCTGCGGCACCGTGGAACGGTAGTCATTGCCGCCGTAGCGGTAGATCACTTCACCAAATTGGCGCAGCTGGTCGGCACCGAGGAACTGCGAGGCGATCACGCCCAGCGCCACGGCCAACAACAGCACCACAAGGGATTGGAACGGCTTCATCGACTATCTCCCATCGCGCATCGAGCGCAGTTGCTGCAAGGTGCTGCCCAGTTCGGGCAGCGTCGGGCGCAGCACGCTTGTGCGCAGTTGCTGCAGTTCAACACGGCGCTCGCGCAGGGCGGGTGAATCCGGCCACAGGCGCGGCAACCACAGGGCCACGCGGTCCAGCGACTGCTCGAAACCGGCTTGGTCGGCGCGTTCAACCGCCGCCCGCGCCAAGGTCAGTTCAAGCTGCAGCGAATCCCAGGCGGCCACGCGCTCGGCCTCGGTCAGCGGGCCTTGGGTGCGGGTGGGGGTGATGGTCACGAACGGCGCCAGCACCTGCTGCCACCACGGCATGCCCGCCGATGACTGCGGATCGGCATCCACCTG
Organism: Stenotrophomonas sp. GL_101; assembly: GCF_057835675.1. Taxonomy (NCBI): domain Bacteria; kingdom Pseudomonadati; phylum Pseudomonadota; class Gammaproteobacteria; order Lysobacterales; family Lysobacteraceae; genus Stenotrophomonas; species Stenotrophomonas sp. GL_101. The sequence continues at coordinate 169,393 of NZ_CM174432.1, forward strand.
CTCGGGGACCCCTTCCAGTGCCTTGGTGAATGCGGCCAGGCGCTGGTTGACGCCCGCGCCGACCCCGGCACCGAGCGCGTCCACCGCGTTGCGCTCCTGCATCAATGCCTGGCGCAGGTTGAGGTATTCATTGCCCTGCACACCGTCCAGCGCCGCTGCGGCCAGCGCGTACAGGCGCTTGGCGCCCTCCACGTCCTGGGCGAACGCCAGCCGCTGGCCGGCCTGGCTGAGCAGCAGCTCGGCTTCTTCCAGCTGCAGGGCCTGCGCGCCGTGGCGGGTGCTGTCGGCCAGTTTGGCCAGGTTGTCTTCCAGCAACGCGCTGCGCTGGCTCAGGCCCAGTACTTCATCGCGCAGCACGCGGTTGGTGGCGGCCGCATCCTGGACCCGTTGCGAGGTCGAGCGCTGGTCGCGACGAAGTGCCTCCACGCTGGCCAGCAGTGCCTGCACCTGCAGGCCCGCATCGGCCTCGCGCTGCAGCGCGAGGGCCTGTTCGGCCTGCCAGCGGGTCCAGCCCCAGGCGACGCCCGCGCCGATCACCAGCACGACCGCGAGCGGCACGATCCAGCGCAGGGGGCGGGAAGCGGGTGGGGGCGAAACGTCGTCATTCATACGGGCATCCTTGTCGGTCGCGCCGGGGTGTCCACAAGCTGGCGAGCGACGTGGTGCACAGCATCACCCGCGGCCTGCGCGGCCTGCAAGGCCAACGGCGTCGCCTGTTCAGGAATGCGCGGAAGTGATGATCGCCGTGTGTGCAGCCTGCACCAGCTGCCGTGGTAGGGGGCCCTCGGCAACGCTTACCCGGGTAAATCCAGCCGCCGTGGCCTGCGCGGCCAGGCGCGCACTGGCGGCCACCACGCAGGCCTGGCGCACCCGCAGCTGCAGGTCCGCCGGCAGCTGCGCCAACAGCAGCGCCAGCGCGTCGCCGCTGCTCACGGCCAGCGCCCACGGCTGCGGGCTGCGGCGCAACCGCTGCAGCGTACGCGCGGGCAGCGCCAGCGGGATGCGCGTGTAGACATCGGCCCGCTGCAACCGCGCACCGCGCTGCACCAGGGTGGCAGCGATGATGCCGCGGCCGCCCGGTGCGGTGACCAGGCCGGCGTCCAGTCCCGCCAGCGCGGCCAGTTCAGGAAGCGCCAGCAGGCCCTCGCTGTCCATCCGGACCGGTGCCAGCACGGGCCCGGCGCCCTGTGCCTGCAGCGCCGCTGCGGTGCCGGCGCCCACGGCCAGCCAGGTGCCCGGGTGCGGCGCATTCAACGGTTGCAGGCGGGCGGCGGCCTGCACCGCGGCCGGGCTGCTGAACACCACCCGTTGCGCGGCCAGCGCCCGCGCCAGCTGTGCGCGGGTGGCGGCATCGTCGCGCACCTGCAGCGCCCACGGCGACAGCGCCAGGACGCCGGCCCCGGCGGCCTGCGCCGCACGCCGCAGCGGCCCATGCTGGCCGCGCGGGCGCAGGGAAATCAGGGTCCATTCCGGCACATGTGCATCGCTGTTCATTGCGGGCATTATGCGAGCCCTTCGCCGTAACGTTGTCGTATTCGATGTCCACTCCTGAATTCCTGCCGGCGCAGCTGGCGCAACTGCAGCACGTGCTGGACCGCATGCCGCCGGTGGCGGCCATGCAGATCCGAGTCGAGTCCTACGCCGATGGCGTGCTCGACCTGCGCGCGCCGCTGGCCGCCAACGTCAACGACAAGGGCAATGCCTTCGGCGGCAGCCTGGCCTCCGCGCTGACCCTGTCCGGCTGGGCCCTGGTGACGCTGCGCCTGCGCCTGGCCGGGTTCGACGCCGACGTTTACGTCGCCGACAGCCACGTGCGCTACCTGGCGCCGGTCTATGAGGACCTGCACGCCCGGGCGCAGGCCAGCGACGAGGCCGACTGGGACGGCTTCCTGGCCACCTTCGCCCAGCGTGGCAAGGCCCGCATCGGGCTGGTCGCCCGGCAGCCCGGTGCCGCCGGCAAGCCGGCCGCTGAACTGACCGGTCGCTTCGTCGCCTTCGCAAGGCGGTAGGATGTGGCCCTTGCCGATTGGGGAATTCGCATGCGCCGTACGTTACAGATCCTGCTGCTGAGCCTGCTGGCGCTGGCCAGCGTGACGGCCTTGGCCGCCGATCAGAAAATCACCAAGAAGCAGCGCAAGGAACTGGAAGAAACCCAGGTCAAGTACGACTCGACCCTGCGCTGGGGCACCGTGGAGGACGCGCTGCCGTACCTGGACCCGGAGTACGCCAAGCTGCACCCGCTGACCGACCTGGAGCTGCGCCGGTTCGAGCAGGTGAAGATCTCCAGCTATCGCGCCGGGGACAACGTGCCGATGCCCGATGGCCGGGTGGGTCGCAACGCCGAAGTGCGGGTGATCAACAACAACACCCAGTCCGAGCGCACGATGCGGGTCAAGGAAATCTGGCGCTGGGACGTGGAGGGCAAGCGCTGGCTCCAGGCCAATGGGCTGCCGGATCTCTGGCAGGAGCTCTGAAAACCGCGCCGGGCGGGGCTGGACGCCGCTTCGCCTGCATGTGCGACAATCGGCGCCCGCTTATCGACCCGTGATCTGAGTGAATTACGAAGAGTTGCTGGCCTTCGCCGGCCGAAACCCGATGTTGTCCATGGCCCTGGTCGGCCTGACCGTGGCCATCATCGTCACCGAAGTCCGTCGCCTGTTCCGTGGCTTCAAGTCGCTCAAGCCGGCCGAACTGACCCACCTGATGAACGCCGGTGGCGCTGTCGTGGTCGACCTGTCCTCCAGCAGTGACTTTGAAAAGGGCCATATCGCCGGCAGCCGCAACGTGCAGGCGAGCCAGTTCGGCCCGGAGCACAAGCTGGTGGCCAACGCCAGGCAGAGCCCGGTGGTACTGGTGTGCCGGACCGGCACCGCCTCGGAGACCGCCGCCAAGGCGTTGAAGAAGGCCGGTTTCGAGCAGGTCAACGTGCTCGATGGCGGCATTCCCGCCTGGCAGCAGGCCGAGTTGCCGCTGGTCAAAGGCCGCAACTGATTTTGCCCGGATTGCACCGCGCGCCTTGTGCGCGGTGCCACACGCCCGCATAGCAGGGCATGTAACAATCCAACTTATTGCACTTAATTTCTGGAGCTACAGGAAATGTCCGAAGAGACCACCAACGGCGCCGTTGCGCCGGCAGACGCCGCCACCGGCCCCTCGTTCACCGTCGAGAAGATCTACGTCAAGGACGTGTCCTTCGAATCGCCGAACGCCCCGGCCGTGTTCAACGACGCGGTGCAGCCGGAACTGCAGCTCAACCTCAACCAGCGCGTGCAGCGCCTGGGCGAGAACGCCTTTGAAGTGGTCCTGGCCGTCACCCTGACCTGCAAGGCCGGCGACAAGACCGCCTACGTGGCCGAAGTGCAGCAGGCCGGCGTGTTCGGCCTGGTCGGCCTGGACCCGCAGTCGATCGACGTGCTGCTCGGCACCCAGTGCCCGAACATCCTGTTCCCGTACGTGCGTTCGCTGATCAGCGAGCTGATCCAGGCCGGCGGCTTCCCGCCGTTCTTCCTGCAGCCGATCAACTTTGAAGGCCTGTACGCCGAAACCCTGCGCCAGCGCCAGGATCAGGGCGAAACCTCGCTCGCCGATTCCGAGCCGGTCGGCAACGCCTGATCGGCGCTGCTGTCGTTGCGATGAGTACCCACGCAGAAAAAATCGCGGTTCTCGGCGCTGGCTCCTGGGGCACGGCGCTGGCCAGCCTGCTCGCCCGGCACGGTCACCAGACCGTGCTGTGGGGGCGTGATGTGGCGATGGTCGAGGCCATCGACCAGCGCCACGAGAACACCCGTTACCTGCCGGGCATTCCGTTGCCCGCATCGCTGCGCGCCACTACCGATCTTGCCGCCGCAGTCAGCGGCGCGACCTGGATCCTGGTGGTGGTGCCGTCGCACGCCTTTGGTGAAACCGTGCGCGCGCTGGCGCCGCTGCGTCCGGCGCATGCCGGCGTGGCCTGGGCAACCAAAGGCTTCGAGCCCGGGTCCGGCCGTTTCCTGCATGAAGTCGCACGCGAGGTCCTCGGGCCGGACGTGCCGCTGGCGGTGGTGACCGGCCCGTCGTTCGCCAAGGAAGTCACCCAGGGCCTGCCGACGGCGATCACCGTGCACGGTGACGCGCCGGAGTTCGCCCAGCAGGTGGCCGACGCCATGCATGGCCCTGCCTTCCGCGCCTATACCGGCGATGACATGGTCGGTGCCGAGCTCGGCGGTGCGATGAAGAACGTGCTGGCAGTGGCGACCGGCGTGGCCGATGGCATGCAGCTGGGCCTCAATGCCCGTGCCGGCCTGATCACCCGTGGCCTCAACGAAATGCTGCGGCTGGCCGCGGCCATTGGTGCCAAGCCGGAAACGTTGATGGGCCTTGCCGGGCTGGGCGACCTGGTGCTGACCTGCACCGGCGACCTGTCGCGCAACCGGCGGCTGGGCCTGGCGCTGGGACGTGGCCAGAGCCTGCAGGACGCGGTGCGTGAGATCGGCCAGGTGGTGGAATCGGTGCAGACCGCCGATGAAGTCATGCGCCAGGCCCGTCGTCACGGCATCGACCTGCCGATTTCCGAGCGGGTGCGCGCGGTATTGCACGGTGAGCAGACGCCCGAAGAGGGCCTGCGTGCCCTGCTGGCACGCGAGCAGAAACCGGAATACCCGGACACGCTGTTCAAGTAATCCACGAAAACCCGGCCAAACGCAAAAACCCGGCACGAGGCCGGGTTTTTGCGTGGCGCACCGACGAGGTTGCGGCCAGATAAGGTGAAGCCCGGCAGAGCCGGGCTTCAATGGCGCGCGGGAGAGAGGTCACGCGCCATCCAACTGCATCTTGCGTGTTGCGTATTACCGTCGTACCAGTTACCAGGTGAAGCGCGGGCCGACGAACCATTCCTTGTCGCCACCCTTGGCCAGCTTCACTTCGCCAGCCAGGCCCCAGTTCTGGTTGAGCTTGGCCTGGGCGCCGACGCGGCCGTAGAACTCGCCGTCCGGGTTGATGCCGTGCTTCTTGCCGAAATCTTCGTAACCGGCCATTGCGTAGCCTTCGAAGTTCGGGGTGAACGCGGTGCGCACGCCCACTTCGGTCGAGTAGCCGTTGAAGTCCAGGCCGTGCTTCGGATCGAACTTCTGGTAGGCAACGCGTGCCACCAGGTCGGTGGTCGGGGCGATACCGTAGTTGTAGCCCACACCGACCTTCCACTGGTCGACGTCGTTGCTGCCACGCTTGGTTTCCTGCGAGTTGTAATCGCCAAAGACATGGAAGTTCGGCGCCACGGCGACCGAGCCCTTCACGGCCCAACCGTCAGCGTCGCCACCCTTGGCATCGGTCTTCACGTAGCCGCCTTCGACATAGTTGTACGACAGACCGTCGGTAGCCGAAGCAGCGAACGGCAGCGCAGCGAGCAAACCCAGAGCAAGCAGGGAAGTCTTCATATCGGGACACACCTTTAATTATTTTTGGTTTTGCCGACCGCCCCCCTTGGGAGGGGGAGAGAAGGGGCGGTCGACAGGTGTGAATTATCCGTTACGCGCTCTAATCGACCCTGAATATTGAACTGACCGGTGCATGAATGAAGCCCCCGTTCAGGGAACTCGGTTGTGCGGGCTCACGAAAAGGGAATTGCCCTGCGTCTGATCGAGCCGGGCAATCGAGCCGGGCCAGCGGAACCAGATCCATACGTCGAGTCCTTCAACGGCCGGCTACGCGATGAATGCCTCAAGGAGCACGGGTTCCCGACATTGCTTCATGCCCGAACTAGCATCGAAAGCTGGCGGCGAAGACAGATAACATCAGCACTGCACGCTAAACATGACGGCTACCCAGGGCGGGGACGTCGAGGGAGTTCCCAAGTCCATGAGAAGGGTGAGTTCCGATTTCAACCTGGCAGTCCGACTACTTGAGAAGGGAGCGGCGGGGAAAGCGCTGGCCCTTGCGGAGTCGCTGATTGCGTCGAGTGAGGACGAGAGCCGTATCGATGGCTATATGTGCAGCGGGATGATCCATGAGGACGGTGGTGATGAGGTCCAGGTTGATCTTGCTAAAGCCATGGATAGCTATCGACAAGCGGCATTGCTGGCACCAGGCGCCACAACTTACCTGAGTCTGGCCCGTGTCTGCCTGAGGCGCAAAAGATACACCGAAGCGTATCGATTCCTTGACCAGTCCGCGACGTACGAGGTAAGCCCCGAGACTGTTTTAGGCTATGGACACTACTTCGAGGAGTGCGACCCCATGGACCCTGAAAAGGCCAGGCGTTACTTCTTCAAGGCTGCGATGCACGGAAGGTTTGCTGGATTCTTTGGTTACTCCAGGGTGTCCCGTGCAGTGGGACAAAGCTTCCGTGCGCTTCTCATGGATTGCGCAAGAATCATTCTTGGTCCGTGGATTGCGCTGGCCATCGGCGTGCAAGCTCGGTATCAGTTTTGACTGATGTGTTTGTGATGGGGTGGAGTGCTGAAAATAATGGCACTTCTTTGGCCAGTGCTCCGCGGAGCACTGATGAACGAGGCAGGCCGTCAGGTTCGTGCACTGAGGCATGGGGAGCAGGGTATGGTCAGGTTGTTTTCTTCTGTTGTTCTGGCACTGGGTCTGCTGCTGCCTGGTGCAGTGTTTGCCGACAACGGCCAGAGATTCACGGGCACCTATTCCAATGTATGCAGGCATGCCGATTCGGGAGATCTACTTGGATTGGAGCTGTCATTTGTCAGTGAGGCAGACGGTGGCTATGTGCTCGTGCAGAGATACGAGGGTGGCCCCCTTGCTCCTGAGCTCATGAAGATCAAGCGCCGTGGCAACGTTGTCGTGCTGGCGGCCGGAAAGTCGGATTCCATCGTACTGCGCAGGGAAAAGGGGAAGGTACGTGCGACCTATCTCGATGGTCAGCTCAGCTCTATGGGCAGTGCAGATGAAACGCTGGTGTCGTCGCCACCGGTTTGGCAGGGAAAGACGCCCGCCTTATGCAGGTAGCGCTTCCTGACGCTGCGGGGGGCCTTCGTGCGCTGAATGCACCGTTGATGACCTGCGGAGCAGCCAGGCATTCCGCCTTGGATCCCGCCCCCCAATCCTCGGCGTCCAGATCGTTTCGTACCGCAGGCGATACCTCCTCCTTGCCGTCCCCAACCTAACACTGTTAGATTCACCCCCTAACACCGTTAGGTAGATCCCCGTGCGCCCACCCATTGCCCGCGAGAACATCGTCGAGGCCGCCTTCCGGATCCTCGACGAGGCCGGCCTGGAAGGGGTCACCCTGCGCAAGGTGGCCTGCTCGCTGGGCATCCGTGCGCCATCGCTGTACTGGCACTTCAACAGCAAGCAGGCGCTGATCGATGCCATGGCCGATGCCATGATCGGGGAGGTCGCCCGGGACATTCCCGACGGCCAGCCCTGGCGGCAGACCCTGCTGCAGATCGCCCGCGAGTTCCGCCACGCCTTCAAGGCGCACCGCGATGGCGCACGCGTCTATGCGGGCACCTTCCTGGCCACCGAGAACGTGCTGCGGGTGGGCGAGGCCAGCATCGCCGCGCTGGTCGGGGCCGGTGCGCCGGTGCGCTTTGCCGCGACCACCGCGATGGACCTGGTGTACTACGCGATGGGCTTTGTCATCGAAGAGCAGTCCTGGCCCGGCGACGGCAGCATGGCCGCGCTCGGTGAGGCGTTCATGGCCCTGGCCGAGCAGCGCTTCCCGCATTGCTGGCAGGCCCGTGATGTCTGGAGCGAGGTCGATCTGGACACCCGCTTCGAGCAGGGCCTGGGCCTGATGCTCGATGGCATCGAACTGCGCCTGGCCCGCGCTGCCTGACCTGCGACATTCCCTCCTGTTCCTGCTGCTCCCACCCGGAAGCTCACCGATGCGCGCGCCACTCTTTCGATTCACCTCCCTGATCCTGATCGCGGCGCTGCTGGCGGCCTGCGGTGGCAACGATGACAAGGCGTCGGCAGATGCCAGCGCCGACAGCTCGGCGCTGCCGGTCTCGCTGGCCCCAGCGCTGCAGCAGGCGATGGCGCGCACGGTGCTGGTGTCCGGCCCGGTCACCGCCTATGAGGAAATGCAGCTGGGCGTGGAGATCAGCGGCCAACGGGTGACCGCGCTGCCGGTCGACGTGGGCCAGTGGGTCAAGCAGGGCCAGGTGCTGCTGCAGCTGGACCACCGCACCCTGGACAGTGAACTGGCCCAGGCCGATGCATCGCTGCGGCAGGCACAGGCTTCGCAGGAACTGGCACGGCTGAACTACCAGCGCAGCGAAAAGCTGGCCGCGCAGCAGTTGATCAGTGCCAGCAGCCTGGACGAGTTGCGTGCATCGCGCATCAATGCCGAAGCGCAGACCGCCACCGCACGTGCGGCGCGTGACGCGGCCAAGCTGCGTCGCGATTTCGCCGACCTGCGTGCACCGGCCGATGGGGTGATCTCCAAGCGGCTGGTGCAGCCGGGCCAGGTGGTGTCCGCCGGCAGCGAGTTGTTGCGGTTGATCCGCGACGGCCGCCTGGAATGGCGCGCCGAACTGCCCGAGGATCAGCTGGCTGACGTGGTGGTGGGCAACACCGTCGAACTGCCCTATGCCGGTGCGGTGATCAGCGGCCGCATCCGCGCGGTCACCCCCGGGGTGGATGCGCAGACGCGCACCGGCACCCTCTATGCCGACCTGCCCACGCCGGGACCGCTCAAGCCGGGCATCTTCGTGGAAGGCCGCATCGTCACCGGCGATGGCCAGGTGCTCACCATTCCGACTGCGGCGATCGTGCAGCGCGATGGCCACAGCTACGTGTTCAGCGTGAACGACAAACAGCAGGCCACCCGCCATCGTGTCCGCACCGGCCAGGCCGCACAGGGCCGCACCGCGATCCTCGACGGCCTGAAAGTGGGTGATCGCGTAGTGGTGGACGGCGCCGGGTTCCTCGGTGAGGGCGACCGCGTGCGCGTGGTGGCCGATGCCAAGGCCGCCGCCCGATGAATATCTCCGCCTGGGCGATCAAACGCCCGTTGCCTGCGCTGCTGGTGTTCTTCGTGCTGTGCGTGGCCGGCCTGTGGGGGTTCTACAAGCTGCCGGTGGCGCGCTTCCCCGACATCGCCTTCCCGATGACCACGGTGACGGTGACCCAGCCCGGCGCATCGCCCAGCCAGCTGGAGGCCGAGGTCACCCGCAAGGTCGAGGACTCGGTGGCCACGGTCAACAACGTCAAGCGGGTGATCTCCTCGGTCAGCGAAGGGGTGAGCACCACCACCATCGAGTTCCAGCTGGAAGCAGACCTGGCGACCGCGCTGGACGACACCCGCGATGCGGTCACCCGCATCCGCACCGACCTGCCGCAGGACATCCAGGAGCCGGTGATCTCCAAGGTCGATATCGGCGGCTCGCTGATGACCTATGCGCTGGTCGCCCCGCACATGACCGCCGACGAAGCCAGCTGGTTTGTCGACCGTGACATCGCCCGCGCGATGTATGGCGTGCCGGGCGTGGCCCGGGTCACCCGCGTGGGTGGCGTGCAGCGCCAGATCCGCGTGGACCTGGACCCGAACGCACTGATTGCCATGGGCATCACCGCCGGCAATGTGTCCCAGCAGCTGGCACGCATCCAGGTGGAGCGCGCCGGTGGCAAGGCCGAGATCGACGGCGCGCAGCAGACCATCCGCACGCTGGGCACCGTGGGCGACGCGCAGGCGCTGCGCGACTACTCCATTGCCTTGCCGGACGGACGCGGGGTGCGGCTGTCCACCCTGGCCACGGTCACCGATGGCGCGGCCGACCCGACCGAAGCGGCGTTGCTGGACGGCAAGGACGTGGTCGCGTTCTCAATGTCGCGCACGCGCGGCTCCAGCGAGGTCAAGGTGGAGGCGGGCGTGCACGCCGCGCTCGACCAGCTCAAGGCGAGCCATCCCAGCATCGACTTCCGCCTGGTCACCACCGCGATCGACGAGACCCACCGCTCCTACGATTCCTCGATGACCATGCTGTGGGAGGGCGCGCTGCTGGCGTTGCTGGTGGTATGGCTGTTCCTGCGCGACTGGCGCGCCACCTGGGTCTCGGCACTGGCACTGCCCCTGTCGATCATCCCCACTTTTGCGGTGATGTACTTCTTCGGTTTCACCCTGAACATGATCACCTTGCTGGCGTTGTCGGTGGTGGTCGGCATTCTGGTCGACGATGCGATCGTGGAAATCGAAAACATCGTGCGCCACCTGCGCATGGGCAAGCCGCCGCTGGAAGCGGCGCGCGAGGCGGCCGGCGAAATCGGCAACGCGGTGATCGCCACCTCGCTGACCCTGGCGGCGGTGTTCGTGCCGGTGGCGTTCATGCCCGGCATTGCCGGCAAGTTCTTCCGCGAGTTCGGCTGGACCGCCGCCACGGCGGTGCTGTTCTCGCTGCTGGTGGCGCGCCTGCTCACCCCGATGATGGCCGCCTACCTGCTCAAGCCGCACGGCGAGGAGCCGCCGGAGTCGCGGCTGATGACCTGGTACCTGGGCTGGGTGGATGCGGCGCTGCGCCACCGCGGCCGCACGCTGTGGCTGGCCACCGGCCTGTTCGTGGCGTCGCTGGCGCTGGTGCCCTTCATCCCGGCCACGTTCATTCCGCAGTCCGACCTGGGCCGCAGCAACCTCAACCTCGAGCTGCCGCCAGGCACGCGCCTGCAGGAGACGGTGGCGGTGGCCGAACATGCGCGCGGACTGCTCAAGGACATTCCCGAACTGAAGCAGGTCTACACCGCGGTCGGCAGCGTGCTCGACCTGGGCGACCCCAGCGCCACCGGCGTGGGCGAGGCGCGCAAGGCGACGCTGGTGCTCGACTGGGGCACCACCGACACCCGCGACCGCGACCAGCGCGTGCTGGAGCGCGATGCCCGGCACCGCCTGGCCAACCTGCCCGGCGTGCGCGTGAGCTACGTCAGCTCCGAGCCGGGCAACCTGCTGCAGCTGGTGCTCTCCGGTGACGACCCGCAGCGCCTGCAGGAGGCCTCCACCGCGCTGGAACGCGACCTGCGCGGCATCCAGGGGCTGGGCAGCGTCACCTCCACCGCCTCGCTGCTGCGGCCGGAAGTACAGATCGTGCCCAATGCGGCGCGCGCGGCCGACCTCGGCGTGGCCACGGCCGATATCGCCGAAGCGGCGCGCATTGCCACCGCCGGCGACTACGAACAACGCCTGGCCAAGCTCAACCTGCCCGACCGCCAGGTGCCGATCCGGGTCGGCTTCGCCGAGGCCGCGCTGGCCAACCCGGCATTGATCGGGCAGTTGCGCGTCCCCGGCCGCTACGGGCCGGTGCCACTGGCTGCCGTGGCCGAGATCCGCGCCGGCAGTGGCCCGTCGCAGATTTCGCGTTACCAGCGCCAGCGCAACGTCACCCTCACCGCCGAACTCAACGGCCGCCCGCTGGGCGAGGTGATGACCCAGGTGCAGGCCCTGCCCAGCGTCACGCAGCTGCCGCCGGGCGTGAGTTTCCTCAACACCGGCGACGCCGAGGTGTTCGTCGAACTGTTCATCGGTTTCATGCTGGCCATGGCGGCCGGCCTGGTCTGCATCTACATGGTGCTGTTGCTGTTGTTCAACCATGCGCTGATGCCGGTGACCATTCTGGCGGCCGTGCCGTTGTGTGCCGGCGGCGCGTTCGGTGCGCTGTTGATCACCCAGAACATGCTCTCGCTGCCGGCGCTGATCGGCCTGCTGATGCTGATCGGCATCGCCACCAAGAACTCCATCCTGCTGGTGGACTACGCGGTGATCGCCGAGGACGAACACGGCATGAGCCAGCACGACGCGCTGGTCGATGCGTGCCGCAAGCGCGCGCAGCCGATCATCATGACGACCCTGGCGATGGGCGCGGGCATGATGCCGATCGCGCTCGGTTTCGCGGGCGACTCGAGCTTCCGCGCGCCGATGGCGATCGCCGTGATCGGCGGGCTGATCACCTCCACGCTGCTCAGCCTGATCGTGATCCCGGCCGCTTTCACCGTGGTCGATGACCTGGGCGAGTGGCTGTCACGCCGGTTCCGCCGCCGTTCGTCGCATCCGGTGGGTGAGGGCACCCCATAGCGTGCTGCCGCAGGGCATGGCCTCACGGCTCCTGCGGCGGCTGGATCATCTTCCAGCCGTTGCCGGAGGGATCGCGAAAACCGGCATCCACGCTGCCGTAGCGGTCCACCGGGGCCTGCATGAACTCCACGCCGAGCGCGCTCAGGCGTTGATGGGTGGCCCGGCAGTCGGCCACGCGCAACACCAGTGGCGGCATGGCGCCCTTGGCGACCAGCGCATCCAGCGCCTGCGCCGTGGCGGCATCGTGGACCGGCGGGCCGGGCCGGAACAGGCCGAGCTGGACACCGGGCTGGTCGGGGTACTGCACCGTCAGCCAGCGGTAGTCGCCGTTGCCCACGTCGGTATGCAGCTGGAAACCGAGCTTTTCTACGTAGAACGCCAGTGCCTCGTCCTGGTCGCGCACGTACAGGCCAACTACATTGATACCGTCCATCAGGGAACCTCCGTCGTGTGAGGTTGCTTTGTAGCAGCCGCCTTTCGCCGCCGCTTCTCCGAAACTGCGCTGCCCAGGTCCGGCCGGCCGGACGCCCGTGCCAGGCACTCCGGTGCCGGAGCCGGTGACAGGGGCAGTGTGCGGGCGCGCAGCTCGCCCGGACTGCAGCCGGTGATGTCATGGAAGATGCGCCCGAACGTGCCCAGGCTGCTCCAGCCGGTCTGGTAGGCGATCTCGGTAATGGGCAGCGCGGTATCCCGGCACAGGGCGATGGCACGCTCGATGCGACGCGTGAGCAGGTAGCGATGCGGTGGCAGTCCGAAGGCCAGCTTGAACTGCCGGGCGAAATAGGCCGTCGATACCGCGCTCACCTGCGCCAGCCGCTGGATCGGCCAGGCCTCGTGCGGCGCCTGGTCCATGCGGTCCTTGGCGCGCAGCAATCGTCGCAACAGCGCTGGACTCTGGTTCATCGCACCCTCGTCTGATGGTTCGCCTGCGCCCTCGGGCCCGGTGGTGCGGCCAGCTTCCGCAGCGTCTCGCGTCATTCCGCGCAGTGTCGCGCGATTGCCACGCAGGTGCCACGTGCAGGGTAGCGCGCGCGCCGGGCATTGCCGCGTACACGGAATGCAAGCCCGATGTCATGGGGAAGTCACCGGCGATGTCGATACTCCGCCGGTCGCCCACTACCCCCCCTGACCGATGCGCGCCTCTGGCCCTTGCCCTCGTATTTCCCTGCTCGCCCTGCTGCTCGGCACCGCCGTGCAGGCGATGGCGGCTGACACCGCCCCAGCCCCCGCCGACGATGCGCGCACCCTCGACCAGGTGCAGGTGATCGGCCAGGCCACCAGCTACGCCAAGACCACCGTCAGCCAGCAAGCGCTCAACCGCCAGCAGATTCTGAGCAGCGTCAACGATGCGCTCAACGAGTTGCCCGGCGTGGTGGTCAGCGAGGCCGATGCCACCGGTTCGTCGGTGTGGGGCACGCAGATCAGCATGCGGGGCTTTGTCACCAACCGCGATACCCAGCAGATCGGCACCACCATCGATGGCCTGCCCAATGGCGGCTCCGGCTATGGCGGCGGTTCGATGGCCAACCGCTTCATCGATACCCTGGACCTGGAAACGGTGGAAGTGAGCCAGGGCACGGCGGACATTTCCTCGCGGTCCAACGAAGCGCTGGGTGGCACGCTCAACTTCCTCACCAGCGACCCGCTGGCCGAAAGCCGGCTGCGCATGGTGGCCGGCGGTGGCGACCACGACGCCCGAAAATACTACGTGCGCTACGACACCGGCCTGCTCGGCGGACACACCCGCGCCTGGGTCAGCGCGTCCTCGGCGCGGGTCAACGACTGGATCGACGGCAGCGGCCATGTCAGCAACGACAACCTGGCTGCCAAATTCATCACCGAGCTGGACCGCTGGACACTGAGCGGCTACGCGTCGTACAACGATGCCGACGAGCCGGAGTACACCAGCGTGACCCCAGAAGCGTTCGCGATCAATCCCAACCGCGATGGACTGACCGGCACCCTGACTGGCATTCCGTACCTGGACCAGAACTACCGTTCCGGCTCGCGCGCGCTGCGCGAGAACACCTTTGGCTACCTGCGGGGGGCGTTCGACAGCGGCAACGGTTTCAAGCTGTCGCTGACCGGCTATGCGCACCGCATGGAAGGCCGCGGCGACTGGTTGCCGCCGTACCTGGTGCAGGCCCGCGCCGATGGCCCCGGCCAGCCCGAATCGGAGTACCGCGGTGGCGATACCGTCTACGGCGGCAGTGCGCTGGGCCAGTTCTATTTCGTCAATCCCGATGGCAGCGCCGCGCAGATGCGTGCCGGCTGCACGCCGCGCGCGGGCTTCAGCGCCGAATACGATCCGAACTGCTATGCCGCCGGGGTGCAGGGCGTGCAGTCCTACCGGCATTCGCACTACGACAACGACCGTGCCGGCTTTACCGCCGACATGGAGTGGAAGCAGACCCTGGGCGAGGTCGACAACAGCGTGCGTGCCGGCGTCTGGGTGGAGCAGTACAAGCGCAGCGTGCGCCGCGACTGGCACCGCCTGCTCAACGTGGGCACCGACATCGCCTTCGACCACCGCCCGTACTGGGTGCAGTTCGAAGACCGCTACAAGACCGACGAGCAGATGTACTACGTGGAAGACGTCGCCCGCATCGGACCGTTCAGCGCGCGCGTGGGCGTCAAGCAGTTCTTCGTCGACCAGAAGCGCACCCGCGTGATCGGTTCGGCCGAAAACGTGCGCTCCGATTCCCGCTCCGATCCACTGCTGTCGGCGGGCGCGACCTGGACCTTGCCGGTGGATGGGCTGGAGCTGTTCGGTGGCTACTCGCAGAACTTCGCCGCGATCCCGTCCGGGGTTCTCGGTGAAACCGATGCGCAGCGCTTTGCCCGGGTCGAGCCGGAAACGGCCGACAACATCGAGCTGGGCCTGCGCATCAGCCGCTGGCCGTTGACCGGCGCGATCACCGTGTACAACATCAAGTTCGACAACCGCATCGTCTACCTGCCGGCGCGCCTGGCCGACGGCATCGACTACCTGGACGAAACCGACGGCGTCTACGAGAACTTCGGTGGCGTGGAAAGCAACGGCGTGGAAGCCGCGCTGGGCTATGGCTGGGACAGCGGCTGGCGCCTCAACGGGGCCTATACCTACAACCGGTCCAAGTACCTGGGCAGTGGCAATGTCGCGCGCGATACCGAACTGGGCATCGTCGACGGTGCGCAGGTGATCGGCCAGCCGCGCCACACCCTGGTGGTATCGGCCGACTGGCAGGGCGAACGCTGGAACTTCGGTGTGTCCGGACGCTACCTGGGCGAGCGCTACCTCAATGCCGCCAACAGCGCGCGGCTGCCGTCGGCCACGGTGTTCAACGCCAATATCGGCTTCGACCTGCAGCAGCTGTCGCCCAAGCTGAAGGGGGTGGGTGCGAACCTGGTGGTCAGCAACCTCACTGATCGCAAGTACCTGGCCGGCGTGGACGGCAGCAACGCGGCCTTCATCGGCGCGCCGCGCACGCTGGGCTTCTCGGTACGGGTCGACCTGTGAGCGATGAGCGCCGGCGCGTAGCGGACCCTGGACGCCGCCGGTTGCTGCAGGCCGGCATGGCCGGCGGCTTCGCCGCGCTGCTGCCGAGCATCGCCCGGGCGGCCGCGATCGCGCCGGATGCGCGTAGCCGCAGCCTGGACGATGTGCAGCACATCGTGGTGTTCATGCAGGAGAACCGGTCGTTCGACCATTACTTCGGCACGCTGGCCGGCGTGCGCGGCTTCGGTGATCGCTTCGTTGCACCGGCCGCGCCGCTTGGCCCGGGCCAGCCGCCGCGCACGCTGTGGCTGCAGCCCAATGCGGCCGGTACCGGGACCATCGCGCCGTTCGCACTGGATACCGCCGCGCACTTCGGCCACATGCGCGTGGAGGGCACCCCGCACACCTGGCCGGATGCGCAGCGGGCCTGGGACCACGGGCGCATGGCGCACTGGCCGGCGGCCAAGCAGGACCACGCGATGGGCTATTTCGGCCGCGCTGACATGCCGTTCCAGTTCGCGCTGGCCGATGCCTTCACCGTGTGCGATGCCTACCACTGCGCGATGCAGGCCGGCACCAATCCCAACCGGCTGTTCCTGTGGAGCGGGCACAACGATCCGCTCGCCGGTGGCGGCGGCCCGGCGGTGGCCAACTCGCATGACAATTTCCCCGAGCTGGGCGGGCATCCCGCGTCGTACACCTGGACCACCTACGTCGAGCGCCTGCAGCAGGCCGGCGTGGACTGGCGCATCTACCAGGACATGGCCGACAACTTCACCGACAACCCGCTGGCCGGGTTCCAGCCGTTCCGCCAGGCATGGCGTGGCGCACCCGGCCACGATGCCGCGTTGCGCGAACGCGGGGTCAGTACGCGCGGCTTGGCGCAGCTGCGCGAGGACGTGCTCAAGGGGCAGCTGCCGCAGGTCAGTTTCATCATCGCCGATGCTGCCGGCAGCGAGCATCCCGGGCCGTCCAGCCCGGCGCAGGGGGCGGCGTATACCGCGCGCGTGCTGGATGCGCTGACCGCCGACCCGCAGGTCTGGAGCCGTACCGCGCTGCTGCTGATGTTCGATGAAAACGACGGCTTCTTCGACCACATGCCGCCACCGGCACCGCCATCGCGCGATCCATCCGCCGCTGGCGGGCTGGCCGGTGCGTCGTCGGTATCCACCGAGGGCGAATACCATCAGCTGCCCTCGCCGGGCAATGAAAAAGCCGACCCGCTCGCGCTGCGCGGCCGCCCCTACGGGCTGGGTCCGCGCGTCCCGCTGTACGTGATTTCGCCGTGGAGTCGCGGTGGCTGGGTCGATTCGCAGGTGTACGACCACACCTCGGTGATCCGCTTGATCGAACGTCGCTTCGGTGTCGCCGCACCGGACCTGTCGCCGTGGCGGCGCGCGGTCTGCGGTGATCTCACCGGCGCGTTCGACTTCACCCACAGCGACCACCGCCCCTTCATCGCCTCGCTGCCGCCCACCGCCGACACCGCCGCGCGTGCGGCGGCATTGCCCGGGCGCACGCTGCCGACCCGGCCGGAGGCGCAGTTGCTGGCGCAGCAGGAACCCGGCGTGCGCCCGGCACGCGCGCTGCCCTACCACCCGCAGGCCACGGTCGCCGTGGTGGCCGGCAGCGTGCAGCTCACGCTGGGCTGCGAAGGCGCCCCGGCGGTGCTGCAGGTCTATGACTGCCTGCAGCTGCAGGCGATCCCGCGCCGCTACACGCTGCTGCCAGGGACGCCACTGGAAGGGCGCTGGACGCTGGATGCCACCCACGGTTACGACCTCTGGCTGCTCGGGCCCAATGGCTTCCATCGCCGCTATCAGGGCGCTGCCGGTGCTGTTGTGCCGCTGGTCGCGCGGGTGGATCGCTCCGATGCCGGCCTGCGCCTGCGCCTGCACAACCCGGCGCATACCGCACAGGCGGTCACCGTCAGCGCTGGCGCCTACGCCGGCAAAATGCCGGAGCGCCAGTTGCAGCTGGCCGCCCAGGGCAGCGTGGAGATCCTGTGGGATGCCGTGCCCACCGCAGGCTGGTACGACCTTCGGCTGCAGCAGCCCGGTGCGTCGCAGCGCCTGGCCGGTCGCGTCGAAGATGGCCGCCCGGGCAGCACCGACCCGGCGATGGGGGCCGAGCCGATGCGCATTGAACCGGGCTGACCGGGCGCGAACCGGTCATGTGCGCGGCTGAATGCCGTCAAGGGCGGTGGTGCCGGTCCTGCCGGCTGCCGTCCACGCCCGCAACCCCATCACCGCCAGCCCCACGAACACCACGTACAGCGCGGCGGTCACGGTGAGCGACTTGACCACGTACATGCCCACGTAGACCACGTCCACCAGGATCCACAGCCACCACGTGGCAACGTGGCGGCGCGCCTGCCACCACTGCGCCACCAGGCTGAGCGCGGCCAGCATGGCATCCAGCCACGGCAGCGCGGCGTTGGTGTAGGTGTGCATGGCCGCGCCCAGCGCGATGCCGAACAGCACGCCGATGCCCACGTCACGCAGCAGGCGGGTGCGCGACAGCGGCGCGATGACGATCTGCCCGTCCTGCTGCGCGTGCCGGCGCCAGCTGGCCCAGCCATAGACCAGGAAGCCGCCGAACACCACCTGCAGCAGCGTGTCCGAGTACAGCCGGGCCTCGGCGAACACCAGCGCATACAGCGCCACCGACACCAGGCCGACCGGCCAGGCGAGCATCCGCCGCCGGGCCATCAGCCACACGCCTAGGATGCTGCAGGCCACCGCCGACCATTCCAGGACGGCCGGGTTCATAGCGCGAACGTCACCGACAGGCGCGCCTGCCGCGGTGCGCCGGCGAACAGGTAGTAGTCGCCATAGCTGCTGCCGGTATCGCGCCAGTAAAACCGGTTGAACACGTTGTCCACCGACAGGTTCCAGGTCACCGCGCGGTCGCGCAGCTGCTGCTGGAAGCGCAGCCCGGCATCGACCACGTGGTAGCTGGGCACGCGCACGCTGCCATCCACCGTGGCGGCATTGGAAGAGGCATAGCGCCAGCCGCCGGTAACCGCCAGGCCGGTCGCGAACGGCAGCTGGTAATCCACGTGTACCGCCGCACGCGCCTTGGGCACGTTGACCAGCTGGTGGCCGTCGTAGGCGGCCGTGCCGGCGTTGCGCGCGCGGGCCTGCAGCACGCTGGCGCTGGCGGTGATCCGCAATGCGTCGGAGAGCTGGCCGTTGGCGGTCAGCTCCAGCCCGGTATGGGTCTGCTGGCCTTCCTGCACGAAGGTGTAGCCGGCGTCGCTGTCATCGGGCTTGGCGTACTGGAACGGCTGGCCGGTGCGGAACAGCGCCGCGCCCAGGGTCCATGCATCGCCGCGGGCGTACTTCACGCCCATTTCGAGCTGGCGCGATTGCACCGGCGGCAGGTAGGCACCGTCGTTGGAGGTCCAGAACGGCGCCTCCTGGCCCAGCGAAATGCCGCGCACGTAACTGGCGTAGGCGGTGACGCTGTCGGTGGCCTTCCACATCAGCGCGGTCTGCGGCAGGAACCGCGACAGGCGGCTGCGGCGCTCGGGAGTGCCACGCTTGTCATAGGCGCGTTCGTCCAGGCGCACGAAGCGGCCGCCGGCCAGCCATTCCCACTCGCCCAGGCCGATGCGGTCCAGCACGAACAGCGCGTCCTGGCGGCTGTCCAGGCGGCGCGCGGATGCGCCGGGCACCAGCGGCGACGGCGCGAATGCCGGCACCTGCGCATCGTAGATGTTGGCCGTGCCCACGTACTCGTTGACGTTCAGGCGCTTGTCCACGGTACGCCGGAAGCCATCGGCGCCCACGCTCAGCTGGTGGTCGACCGCGCCGGTGGTGAAGCTGCCGCGCAGCTCGGCGCGCACTTCCTGGTTGCGACGGGTGTCGTCGGGGCTGCGGTAGTCGTAGATGTCGTAGTCGCCGTTGGGCGCGAAATAGTTGCCCGGCACGCTGCCATCGGCGCAGCCGGCGGCGTAGTAGCAGCCATAGGCGAAGGCGACGTTGTCGTCGATCACCGTGCGGCTGTGGCTGGCCGATACCCGCGACTGCCAGCGGGGACTGAAATCGTAGGTGTGCAGTGCGGTGATGTTGGTGCTGTCGATGCCCACCGGCTGCTGCCACGGCTGGTGGCCGAGCATGCGCGAACGGCGCACCTGGCGCGGCAGTACGGTGGCCCCCAGCAGCTGGTAGCCCGACGCCGAGCGCTGCGCGCTGGTCTGGTAGTTGGCGTCCACCTCAAGCTTGCCGTGCTCGCCGATCAGCCAGTCGGTGGCCAGGGAGTAGAAGTTGCGGCGGCCGTCGGCGTTGTCGATGTACGAATCGCTGGCATCCCAGGCGGCGTTGAAGCGCACCCCGATGCGCGGCGTCAGCCAGTGGCCGACATCGACGGCGGCGTAGCGCGAGCCTTCCGAATCGGTGCCCAGGGTGAGGTTGCGCACCTCGGCCGGGCGCTTGCCCACGTAGTTGATGATGCCGCCCGGCGCCATCACCCCGGCGGCCAGCCCGGCCTCGCCCTTGAGCACCTCCACCTGCTGGATGTTTTCCAGCGCCAGGCGTTGTTCGCCGGCGATGCTCAGGCCGTTGAAGCGGTAGCCGGTGGCGGTGTCCAGCGCGAAGCCGCGGATCGCGATGTTCTGGTAATACCCCTCCGGGGCATAACTGTCGCCGAGCGAGGCATCGTTGCGGGCCAGTTCGGAGAGCGTGCGCACCTGGCGGGTATCCAGCAGCTGGCGGTCGAGCACGTTCATCGAGGCCGGCGTGCTTTTCCAGTCGCCCACGCCGAAACTGGTGCTCTGGGAGGGCGTCGCGCTGTCCTGCCGGGCCTGCACGCGGACGGCGGCAAGCTCGGTGGGGGAACGGTCCGGCACTTCCGCGGGGGTGTCACGGGCATGCAGCGGCAACGCGGTGCACAGGGCAAGGGCGAGCAGGGTGGGGCGCAGGCAGCGGTTCATACGATTCGTCATCAGCAGGGGGAGACGAAGCGACGGCGCACGCGCGCACCTGCCCATGAAGGAGGTGTGCCCGCTGCTCAAAGCTCCCTACGCCGGTGCAAACCGGATCAGGTTCCAAGGGACTCTCTCAGCCTGGTTATCCAGGCACCCCCGCTTCAGCGGCTATTTCACCACAAACGGCGGGGATCCGCTCGGCAACGCTCAGGCCGCCGCGTGCAGGGCGGCCAGCAGGCGCTGCCCGTGCGGGCTGCCGAACCACTGCGTGTGGCCCAGCAGGAAGGTCCGGTAGGCCACGTCCGCGTTCGCGCTGGAGTGGGTGATCCCTTCAAAATAGTCCACCTCGGACAGGGCGAAGTCGAGGTGCACCACCGGCAGCAGGTCAGCCAGCAGCTGCACCCGCTCGGCCGACAGCGGCAGCACCTGCCGGTAGCCGTCGAGCAGGGCGAGTGCGATGTCCACGCGCACCGCCTCTTCGCCGTGCGCCACGTCCAGCCAGGCGATGGCGTTGCGTTCGATCGCCGTGGCCAGGTCGAACAGCGCGCTGGTGGGCGAGGCCAGGCCGAAGTCGAGCACGGTTGCCACCGCTGCCGCGTCACCGTCGCCGCGCCACAGCAGATTGGACACATGCCAGTCGTTGTGGGCCCACAGCCGGGGTTCGGCCTGCAGGCGCCCGGCCAGCCCGGCATGCCAGGGCAGCACGATGCGATGCAGCTCGTCCTGCCAGGCGGTGCGCGCCAGGTACTGCGCCAGTCCCGGGCGTTGGGCCAGCTGGCCGGTCAGCAGGGCGACCGGATCGGCAGCGCGGATCAGGTCGTCGCGGGCCACCAGCAGGTGGGTACTGCGCTGGGGCGCCGTGTAGGACGCCGCGGCCTGGTGCAGCGTGGCGAGCATGCGCCCGGCGTGGTGCGCGTGCGCCACGTCGGTGGCGTGGGTCCACGAATGTGCCTCGCGGTAAACATCCTGGCCGGCGCCGACGGTATGCAGTTCATAGGTCCACTGGCCGTGTTGCACCGCGCGCTGGCCGGCGTGGTCGGGCAGCACCGTTACCACCGGCACGCCGGCCGCCGCCAGGTGGGCCATGAAACGATGCTCTTCGCTCAGGCCGGTGGCATCGCGCACGCTGCGATGGTGGCGCTTGAGGAAGAACGTGCCCTGGGCCGTGGCCACGATCGCAGCGGCCGACAACGGGCGCGGGCTGTGCCAGAGCAGCTGGCAGTGGCCGCCCAACGGCGGGTATCGGGTCTGCAACCAGGCGATTTCAGCTGCGCTGATCGGCGGCCAATCGGCGGCCACCGCATCGTTGTTGAGGCCTTGGACGCGGTGGGGAGTGTGGGTCATGGCAAGGGGATCGGGACATGCGGTGCGGCGCCGGGGGCGTCAGGGTACCGCGTGTGCGCTGACGCCCCCGGCCGGTTCAGCGTGGTCTGTTTACCACCCGCGCCCGTGGCGGCGATCCCAATCGCGGCGGTCGCGCTGTTCGCGTTCCCAGCGGCTGCGCTCGTAGCGGCGATCATGGCCACGGTCGTAACCGCGGTCGTAGCTGTAGCGGCGATCCTGGCGGCGGTCGTCGTAACGACGGTCATAGCGGTGATCGCGGTGATCGCGGTTGTCGCGGTTGTCGCGGGTGGTCAGGTTGCCGATCGCGCCACCGGCCACCGCGCCGCCCACGGTGGCTGCGGTGTCACCGTTGGAGAGCAGGTGCCCGGCCACGCCGCCCACCACGGCGCCGACCACGGTGCGCTTGTCCTTCCGGGACATGGCATTGGCATCGCCAAGGGTGGCCAGGCCCGCGGTGAGGGCCAGCGCGATGGCCAGGCCACGAAGGCTGAGTGCGGAACTGTTGAACATGGTCGGTTCTCCTGTCGGATGCTTGCCACGCTCGCCGCTGGACATTGCCGGAACATTGCCTTGCCAGCGGGGCGGGGACGCGCATTCATCTAAGAGCAATCGGCATGAAGCGACGCTGAAAATGCGCGCGCCGCCGGGCACCGCGTGGGCCGGGCTTCAGATTTCGCTGTCGCGCAGGTAGTCAAACAGCTCCGCATCGCCCTTCAGCCCCAGCTTGAGCATGGCATCGCCCTTCTGCCGGCTGATGGTGCTCACGCTCTTGTGCAGCTGCAACGCGATCTGCTTGACCGTCAGGCCGCTGCCGAGCAGGCGCAGCACTTCCACTTCGCGTGGTGACAGCGGTTTGGTGCCGGTCTCATCGACGGCGTTGGTGCCGATTGCGTCAATGCGCTCCTTCAACGTGCGGCTGATGTAAGGCAGGCCACGTTGCACCGTCTGGATCGCCACCGGCAGCTCTTCCATCGAGGAGGTCTTGTCCACCAGCCCCAGCACGCCGGTGGAGGCCACCATGCGCAGGATCGCCAGGTTGTTGGACACGCTCAGCATCAGCACCGGCAGGTCCGGGAAGCGGCGGCGGATCAGGCCGATCATGGTGAAGCCGTCAGCATGCTGGCTGCCGGGCATCGAGTAATCGGTGACCAGCATGTCGCACGCGTGCGTGGCCAGTGCGTCGAGTAGTTCGTCGGCGCTGCTGGCCTCGGCCACCACGACGCCCACGCCACTGGATTCGATCACCGCCTTGGTGCCGATCCGGACCACCGGGTGGTCGTCGGCAATGATGATGCGCAGGGTCATGGACTAGTATGCTGACGGAGGTGGACGCCGCGCGGGCCGTGCCGTGGTGGAGACATCATTCTACGGAGATAAGACCGCATGCGTACCCCGGTTGTCCGCTGGCTGGTGCTGATGGTCCTGGCCCTCGTGCCGCCGCTGGCTGCAGCAGAGCAGGCCGCTGGTGCCGCTCCGTCGCTTTCACCGCTGCAGCGCGAGTGGCTTGGTCGGCACCCTACCATCATCCTGGGCCTGTACGACAGCGGCTGGCCGCCGTTCGAGTCGGTTCGTGACGGCCGTCCACAAGGACTGGGTTACGACTACCTCAGCCTGCTCGCACGGCGGCTGGGCGTACGGGTGGACGTGCGCATGTACCGCAGTTGGGGCGAGGTGCTCGACGCCGCCTGCCGGGGCGACGTCGATGTGGTGATGAACGTCACCCTGACCCCCGACCGCGCGCGCTGCATGGTCTACACCCGCGCCTACTTCGATGCGCCCCTGGCGGTGGTGGGGCGCCCGCAGGACACCCGCACCTCGACCGATCCGGACCTGCGCGGGCTGCGCGTGGTGGCCGAGCAGGACTTCGTCACCGGCCAGCAGGTCCGCGCGCGCTTCCCCGGGGCGCTGCAGGTAACCGCGACCGATACCCTGACCGCCTTGAACATGGTCGGCCGCAACACCGCCGACGTGTACATCGGCAACGCCCACGTGGCCAGCGCGCTGATCGCCCAGCACGGGTTGGGCACGGTCAGCCTGCTGCGGCCCAGCGACCTGCCACCGGAGCGCCTGCACTTCGGCGTGCCCACCGCCAACCAGCCCTTGGTGGAGGCCATGGACAACGTGCTCGGGCAATTGACGCGGGCCGAGCGGGACGCCCTGTCCACGCCGTGGCTGACGCCGCTGCAGTGGTCGGGCCAGTCGCGGTTGATCCTGGACAAGGCCGAGCAGCGCGTGTTGTCGACACCGCTGCGCATGGGCTTTGCGCCGAATGCGGCACCGTTGGCATTCGTCGACGCCGCCGACCGGCCCAGCGGGGTGGCCGGCGACTACCTGCGCCAGCTGCGCATGGTCGGTGCGCAGCTGGTGCAGGTGCCGGCGCATGACTGGTTCGAGGTGCGTGAGCAGATGCGTCGCGGCGATGTCGACGCGATCATGGGCATCCCCAACGACTCGACCTACCTGGGAGCGGACTGGGTTTTCAGCGAGCCGTTCATCACCGTACCCAACGTGATCGTGGTGGGTAGCGACAGCCCCTCGGTGCTCAGCCTGGATGACCTGGACGGGCGCAGCGTCCTGCTGTCCGACCCGGACCGGCTGCGCGGCTACATCCTGCAGCAGGCCCCGAATGCGCGGATCGTCCCGGCCCGCAGTATCGAGCAGGCGCTGGAACGGCTGGCCAACGGCGATGCCGATGCCTATGTCGGCAATCTGGCGATGGTCGACCGGATCGTGCGCGACCGTTATCCCGCGCAGCTGCATGTCACCGCGCCGGCCGGCTTCAGTGATCGGTTGTCGCTGGCGGTAAAGCGCCAGTACGCACCGCTGGCGACCACCTTCGACCGGATGCTGGCCAACCTCACCCCGCGCGAGCGCGAGGCGATCCGGGGCGACTGGCTGTCCGCCGAATACCGCAGCGGGCCGGACTGGCGGTTGATCGCCCGCTGGGCGGTGCCGTTGGCGCTGGTGCTGCTCACCGCGATCCTGGTGCACGGCTGGGGCTACTGGCGGCTGCGCCGGGAAGTGGCGATGCGGCGGCGCCTGGAGCAGCGCCTGGAGCAGCGCCTGGCCGAGGTCACCGACAACCTGCCGGCGACCGTCTACCAGGCCCGCCGCGACAGCAATGGCCGGTTCTCCTTCCCCTATATCGCCGGCGACATGGAGGCGTTGTTCGGGATCAGCGCGGCCGAGGCCATTGCCGACGAATCGCGGGTGATCGAGAAGATCGACGCGCAGGACCGCGAACGCGTGCGGGAGGCCCTGGCGCTCGCCGCGCGCGACTTTGCCGCGCTGGACATGGAGTTCCGCACCTGCCCGCATGGCGAAGTACGCTGGATACGCTCGCGCGCGCTGCCCTACGCGGTGGATGAGGGCGAAATGTTGTGGAGCGGCTACTGGGTGGATGTCACCGAGGCCCGGGCCCAGGCCGATGCGCTGGCCAGCGCCAAGGCGGCGGCCGACCGCGCGGCGGCGGCCAAGTCCGACTTCCTGGCCACGATGAGCCACGAGATCCGCACCCCCATGAGCGGCGTGCTGGGCATGGTCGAAGTGCTGGCCCACACCCCGCTGGATGGCGAGCAGCACCGCATCATCGCGGTGATCGAAGACTCGGCGCAGATGCTGCGGCAGATTCTCGACGACATCCTGGACTACTCGCGGATCGAGGCCGGCGCATTGCCGCTGGAACTGCAGCCGGTGGCGCTGCGCAGCCTGCTGGACAACGTCCAGCAGCTGTTGTCCCCGCAGGCATCGGCCAAGGGCCTGCGGCTGCAGTTGGATGTCGACCCGGCGGTGGCGCCGCTGCATCTCGGCGATGGCCTGCGCCTGCGCCAGATCGCGTTCAACCTGCTCAGCAACGCGATCAAGTTCACCGACCACGGCCAGGTGTCCATCGCGCTGGCGCTGGCCGGTGAGGAAGACGGCGCGCAGCATCTGCGCCTGACCATCGCCGATACCGGTATCGGCATCTCCGACGAACAGCGCGAGCGCCTGTTCCAGCCATTTGCGCAGGCCGACATCGCCACCAGCCGGCAGTACGGCGGCACCGGGTTGGGACTGAGCATCTGCCAGCGCCTGGTGGCGTTGATGGGAGGGCGCCTGGAGCTGCACAGCACGCCCGGCGAAGGCACCGAGGTGATCGTGCAGCTGCCGTTGCCGGTGGTTCCGGCCGGCGAAGCGGAGGAGATGCTGCCCACCGACGGCGCGGGGCTGACGGCGCTGCCGCCGGCCCTGCAGGCGCGCCGGGTGCTGGTGGTGGAAGACCATCCCACCAACCAGGCGTTGATGCGCTGGCGCCTGCAGCAGCTGGGGCTGTCCCACGAGGTGGTCATGCACGGACAAGCCGCGCTGGACCTGCTGGAGCACACCGCGTTCGACCTGGTGCTCACCGATTGCCGCATGCCGGTGCTGGATGGTTACGCGATGACCCGGCGGCTGCGTGACCGCGAACGCGAACACGGCCTGCCGCGCATGCCGGTGATCGCCCTGACCGCCAGTGCGCTGGCCGAAGACCGGCAACGCTGCCGCGAGGCGGGCATGGACGACCTGTTGGCCAAGCCGGTGGCACTGGCCACGCTGCGCCAGCTGCTGCTGCGCTGGTTGCCAGGCAGCGGCACTGCCGGGGTCGATGACCGCGCGGTGCCGTCGCTGCCGGTGCACCCGGTGGCGGCACCGACCCGCGCGGCCATCGTCCGGCGTTTCGGCTCCGAACACGTGGCCGGGGTGATGATCGAGAGCATGTGCAGCACTACCGAAGACGATCTTCGCCGCAGCGAGGCCGCGCGCGCCGAGGGTGACAGCGACACGGCGACGGACGTGCTGCATCGCATCGCCGGTGGCCTGGGTACGCTCGGTGCCGGGGCGTTGGCCGGGCAGGCCCACGCGCTGATGCAGCGGGTGGGCGCCGATGGCCTGGCAGCGTGCCGCGAGGACATCGACGCGTTCGAACAGGCGCTGCGCGATTACCTGGCGTCGTTGCAGGCCGGCTGACGCCCGTAGTGGGCTTTCAGCGCGCCTGCTGCAGGTACTCGATCACCTGGCGCCGGCGTTCCGGATCGACGGTCGCGTTGCTCATCCGCGTGCCGGGCACCGCGCGGGTCGGCGAGCGCAGGAAGGTGTCCAGCGTCTGCGCGTTCCAGGTGATCCCGGCTTGGCGCATCGCATTGGAATAGGGATAGTCGCCCAGGCTTCCCGCACGCCGGCCGATCACCCCATGCAGGTTGGGGCCGAAGCGGTGCACGCCGCCGGGGCTGACGGTATGGCAACCGGCACAGATCGCAAACGCGCGCTGCAGCTGCTGCTGATGCAGCGCCTCGGGGGTTTGCGGCGCACCCGTGCAGGCGGCCAGCACCAGGCTGGCCAGTACGATGCAACACAGGCGCATCATTGCCCGTCCGCTGCCGTCACATGCCGGTGTAGTTGGGACCACCGCCGCCCTGCGGGGTCACCCAGACGATGTTCTGGGTGGGGTCCTTGATGTCGCAGGTTTTGCAGTGCACGCAGTTCTGCGCGTTGATCTGCAGCTGCTCCGCACCCTGCGCACCGACGAACTCATACACCCCGGCCGGGCAGTAGCGCGCTTCCGGGCCGGCGTACTCGGCCAGGTTGATCCGCACCGGCACGCTGGGGTCTTTCAGGGTCAGGTGGCCCGGCTGGTCTTCGGCATGGTTGGTGCTGCTCAGGAACACCGAGCTGAGCCGGTCGAAGGTGAGCACGCCATCAGGCTTGGGATAGACGATCCTGGCGTGTTTGTCGGCCGGTTCCAGGCAGGCGTGGTCGGGCGTGCTGTGGCGCAGTGTCCACGGCGGGTTGCGGATGCCCAGCTTGGGCAGCAGCCACTGTTCGATGCCGGTCATCAGCGTGGCCACCTTCTGGCCCTTCTTGAACCATTGCTTGAAGTTCTTGGACTGCTTGAGCTCGTCATGCAGCCAGCTGGCCTCGAAAGCCTGCGGGTAGGCACTGAGCACGTCGTGCTGGCGATCAGCGAGCAGCGCGTCGAAGGCGGCATCGGCGGCCAGCATGCCGGTCTTGATCGCCGCATGGCTGCCCTTGATGCGGCTGACGTTGAGATAGCCCGCTTCGCAGCCGACCAGCGCGCCACCGGGGAACACCGTGGTGGGCAACGACATCAGGCCGCCGGCGGTGATCGCGCGGGCGCCGTAGCCGATCCGCTTGCCGCCTTCCAGGTGCGTGCGGATCGACGGATGGGTTTTGAAACGCTGGAATTCCTCGAAGGGGCTCAGCCACGGATTCTTGTAATCCAGCCCCACCACGTAGCCGATCGAAACCTTGCCGCCCTCGGCGTGGTACAGGAACGCACCGCCATAGGTGTTGGTGTCCAGCGGCCAGCCGGCGGCGTGCACCACCAGGCCCGGCTCATGCTTGGCCGGGTCGATCTGCCACAGTTCCTTGATGCCGATGCCGTAGGCCTGGGGGTCCTTGCCGGCGTCCAGCTGGAAGCGTGCGATCAGCTGGCGGCCGAGGTGGCCGCGCGAGCCTTCGGCGAAAATGGTGTATTTGGCGTGCAGCGCCATGCCGCGTTCAAACGCCGGGCCTGGCTTGCCGTTCTTTTCGATGCCCATGTCGCCGGTGGCCACGCCGATCACCGCACCGGCGTCGTCGTACAGCACTTCGGCGGCCGGGAAGCCCGGGAAGATCGATACTTCCAGTGCTTCGGCCTGCTGGGCCAGCCAGCGGGTGACCTCGCCCAGGCTGACGATGTAGTTGCCCGCGTTGTGGAAGCACTCCGGCAGCAGCGCATGCGGCGTGCCGCGCGCGCCGGTCTCGCTGAGGAACAGGAACTCGTCGCGGGTGACCTGCTGCTTCAATGGTGCGCCGCGCTCGGCCCAGTCGGGGAACAGCTCGGTCAGCGCGCGCGGGTCCATGATCGCGCCGGACAGGATGTGCGCGCCGGGCTCGGAGCCCTTCTCCAGCACACACACCGACAGTTCGCGGCCGGCCTCGATGGCGCGCTGGCGCAGCCGGATCGCCGTGGCAAGGCCGGCGGGGCCGGCGCCGACGATCACCACGTCAAATTCCATGGCTTCACGCGGGGGCAGGGCGGTGGTTTCTTCGCTCATGGTGGTGCGTAACTCTTGGGTAGTGCTGCTGGCCGGGCCGACAGCGGTTGCCTGGGAATCGCGCGCGGAACACACGGCGCAGCGGCTGGATCAGAGCAGCAGGGTAACGGGACGCGGCGTTTACGCCTAGATCGGCGATGCCGACGCGAGCGCTACATGAGTTTTGCTGCGGTGCGTCAATTGGTCGGCACGGTTGCCGCGTATGGCCGCAGCGGTCAGCCGGTGGCATCGAACGCATCGTGGTAGCGCACCTCGGCGTCCGGGCTGTCGCCCAGCAGGTGGCGCGCCTGGAAGTACGCCGGCGGCATGCCCGGCAGCCGCAGCCGTGCATCGGCCACGAAGCCGAAGCGCGCGTAGTAGCCCGGATCGCCCAGCACCACGCAGCCGGCGGCCTGGCGCTGCTGCAGCGCTTGGATCGCCGCATGGATCAGCGCACTGCCGATGCCACGGCGCTGTTGCGCCGGGGCCACCGACACCGGCCCAAGCCCGTACCAGTGCGGGCTGCCATCGCTGAGCGTGACCGGCGACAGCGCCACGTGGCCGACCAGGCCGTGCTGGTCTTCGGCCACCAGCGACACCGGCAACGCACCGGCGGCACGCAGGGCATCGACGATGAACTGTTCGCTGTGGCTGCTGTACGCCATCGTGGCGAAGGCTTCGCGGGTAAGGGCGTGGATGGCGGCGTGATCGTCGGGGCGTTCGGCGCGGATCTGCATGGCCGGTTCCGGTACGGTGGGGAATGCCAGTGTAGGTCGTGCTGCGGCATGCCTTGGCCGGCGGCGGCGCAACCACCACAATGGGCGCCTGTTCGCTTGCCATCAGCCCCGGGTAGCCATGTCTCTGAATCCGTACGATCTGTTTGATGTCCGTTCGCTGCTCAGCGAGGAGGAACTCGCCGTGCAGGCCTCGGTGGCGCGCTTCACCGATGAGCGCGTGCTGCCGATCATCGGCGATGCGTTCGACCAGGGCCGTTTCCCGGACGAGTTGATCGGCGAGATCGCCAGCCTTGGCCTGCTGGGCTGCAGCCTGCCCGAGCAGTACGGCGGTGGTGGCCTGAACGCGGTCAGCTACGGCTTGATCTGCCAGGAGCTGGAGCGTGGCGACTCCGGCCTGCGCAGCTTCGTGTCGGTGCAGAGCTCGCTGTGCATGTACCCGATCTTCGCCTACGGCACCGAAGAGCAGCGCCTGCGCTGGTTGCCGGACATGGCCGCCGGCAAGGTGATCGGCTGCTTCGGCCTGACCGAGGCCCATGGTGGCTCGGACCCGGCGGCGATGAAGACGCGTGCGGTCCGCGACGGTAGCGATTGGGTCGTCAACGGCAGCAAGATGTGGATCACCAGCGGCCCGGTCGCCGACATCGCCATTGTCTGGGCGCACACCGAAGACGGCATCCAGGGTTTCGTGCTGGAGAAGGGCATGCCTGGTTTCAGCACGCAGGAGATCAAGCGCAAGATGAGCCTGCGCGCGTCGCTGACCGGCGCGTTGTTCTTCGACAACGTGCGCGTGCCCGAGCGCAACCGCCTGCCCAACGTGCAGGGCCTGAAAGGTCCGCTGGGGTGCCTCAACCAGGCCCGTTACGGGATCAGCTGGGGCCCGATCGGGGCGGCGGTCGCCTGCCTGGACGAGGCCTTGAACTACACCAAGCAGCGGGTGCTGTTCGGGCGGCCGGTGGCGGCCACGCAGAGCGCGCAGATCAAGCTGGCCGACATGGCGCGGCGGATCACCACCGCGCAGTTGCTGGCATTGCAGCTGGGCCGGCTGAAGGATGCCGGGCAGCTGCAGCCGCAGCAGGTGAGCCTGGCCAAGTGGAACAACTGCCGCATGGCCATCGACATCGCCCGCGAATGCCGCGACCTGCTTGGCGGCGCCGGCATCACCACCGAACACATGGCCATCCGGCATGCGTTGAACCTGGAATCGGTGATTACCTATGAAGGCACCGAGACCGTGCACCAGCTGGTGATCGGGCGTGAGCTGACCGGCATCAACGCGTTCTGACCCAGCCGGCCCATTGAAGCAGCCGACCAACGGTCGGCTCTACCGCGCTCTACGGACGTAGGTGTCGACCGTTGGTCGGCACGCGCGCTCACCCGCCGCCGGCGAACCCGTGCTGTCGCCAGGCCTCGTACATCACCACCGCTACGGTGTTGGACAGATTGAGGCTGCGGTTATCCGGCTGCATCGGCAGGCGCAGGCGGCGGCCATCGGGCAGGGCATCGAGCAGGTCCTGCGGCAGGCCGCGGGTTTCCGGGCCGAACAGGAAGGCATCGCCATCGTCGAACTGCGGGGTGTCGTAGCGCACGCTGCCGCGGGTACTCAGGGCGAACAGACGCGTAGGTGCAATGGCCTGCAGGGCGGTATCCAGGTCTGGATGAACCTGCAGGCGTGCGTATTCGTGATAGTCCAGGCCGGCGCGCTTGAGCTGCTTGTCGCTCAGGTCGAAACCGAGCGGCTCGATCAGGTGCAGCCGCGCGCCGGTGTTGGCGCAGAGGCGGATCACATTGCCGGTGTTCGGCGGGATTTCGGGTTGGAACAGGATGACGTGGAACGTGGGTGCGGTCATCGCGGCAGTTTACGCCGCCGCTGCGACCGATCGCAGCGGCTTACCGACGGACCAGCACCGATGCGGCGGTTTCCAGGGCCAGGGCCTGCAGGTCCGACGGCGACGGGCGCACCTGCAGGGTGGGCAGGTTGATGATCACTTCATGGGCGGCCGCGCTGGCAACGGCGGTGGCTGCGGCGGTGAAGCTGGCGACATAGCCGCGATCATTGGCCTGCTCGGCGGCCAGGGCCTGGTACTGATCGGCGGTCGGGCGCACTTCAACGGCGGCCAGGGTGGTGACGCGGCGGCTGTTGGCCAGTTCCATGCGGTAGTCGGCGATCAGGCCGGCACCCGGACGGACTTCCACGACGGCCAGGGTCGGGATGCTGCTGTTGCGCTCGACGTTGGCCTGGGCGATCTGGTCGGCCGACGGGCGCACCTGCACGGCATCCAGGTTGACGATGGAGGAGGCGGCCTGCACGTTGGAAGCAAACGCGGTGCCGGCGGCGAGGGCGATGGCGATGGCGAGGGTCTTGGTGTTCATGGCTGGGCCTATTTAGTGTTGGTGGGCAGTGGTGTGGTAGTAAGGTAGTACACCGATCCGGGGCTTGCAAGAAGAATTTCAGTTTTCTTGCATCTGTTCAGCGATCAGTCAGTTTTGCTCTGCTCGCCGTCTTGCCTCCCCCAGTACCAAGCAGGCTTCGTGCCAACTTCAAGTTGTTGATTTAAAAGGGTTGAATTCCGGTTTCAGGGTGTCCGCTGTCCGGACACCTGTCCGTTTGGCCGGCGCGGCGGTCCGTTGCGACCCGGGCGGGACGGGCGGCGGCATGCAATGACTGTTGGCCGATGCCCTTGCCGGCCACCACGCGCTAGCATCGGCCTTCATCTTCATGACCAAGGAATCGGAATGACCGCCAAACTTCGTCCGCGTGCTGCGCTGCTGGCTGTAGCGCTTTCTGCCGCATTGGGCAGCCTGGTGCCGTCGCCGGTGCTGGCCAAGCCGGCCGCGCCGGCCAAGGTCGACATTCCGTTCGAGCAGTTCACCCTTCCCAACGGCCTGCGCGTGATCGTGCATACCGACCGCAAGGCGCCGATCGTCGCGGTCAACGTCTGGTACCACGTGGGCAGCAAGGACGAGCCGGCCGGTCGGACCGGTTTTGCGCACCTGTTCGAGCATCTGATGTTCCAGGGCAGCGAAAACCACAGCGGCGAGTATTTCGAACCGTTCAAGCAGGTCGGCGTCACCGGCCAGAACGGCACCACCAATACCGACCGCACCAATTACTTCGAGAACGTGCCGACCACCGCGCTGGACATGGCGCTGTGGATGGAGTCCGACCGCATGGGCCACCTGCTGGGCGCGATCGACCAGGCCGCCCTGGACGAGCAGCGCGGCGTGGTCCAGAACGAGAAGCGCCAGGGCGAAAACCAGCCCTATGGCCAGGTCTGGGAAAAGCTGACCCGCGCCATGTACCCGGAAGGCCACCCGTATCACCACAGCGTGATCGGCTCGATGAATGACCTCAACGCGGCGTCGCTGGATGACGTCAAGACCTGGTTCCGCACCTGGTACGGCCCCAACAATGCAGTCCTGGTGCTGGCCGGCGACATCGACCTGGCCACCGCCAAGGACAAGGTCGCCCGTTACTTCGGCGACATCCCGGCCGGCCCGAGCATGGCCCAGCCCACGGTGGACGTGGCCAAGCGCGAAAAAAGCACGCGTGAGGTGATGACCGACAAGGTGCCGCAGGCGCGCATCTACCGCGCCTGGAACGTGGCCCAGGTCGGTACCACCGACATCGACCAGCTGCAGTTGTTCGCCCAGGTGCTGGGCGGGGCCAAGTCCTCGCGCCTGGACCAGCGCCTGCTGCACCAGGACAAGCTGGTGGACAACATCAGTGCCGGCGCTTACAGCTCGCAGCTGGGCTCCAACTTCGTGGTGATGGCCAGCGTCAAGCAGGGCGTGGACCCGGCCAAGGTAGAGGCGATCATCGATGAAGAGATCCAGCGCCTGGTCAAGGACGGCCCGACCGCCGACGAACTGAGCCGCGGCAAGACCGCCTTCCGCGCCGGCTTCATCCGCGGCATCGAACGCATCGGCGGTTTCGGCGGCAAGGCCGACGCGCTGGCCGAATGCGCCGTGTACGAAGGCGACCCGGGCTGTTTCCGCCGGTCGCTGGCCAACATCGATGCGGCCAGCGCGGCCGACGTGCGCGCCGTGGGCGGCAAGTGGCTGGGCGTGGGCGACCACACCATCGTGGTCGAACCGGGCGCGCGCGTGGCCCTGGCCGAACTGCCGTCGCAATTGCCCAAGCCGTTCAACGTGCCCGCGGTGGACCCGGCCTTCAGCACCCTGCCCAAGCAGGTCGACCGCAGCAGCGGCGTACCGCAGACCAGAACCTTCCCCGAACTGAAGTTCCCGCAGCTGCACCGCGCCACGTTGAAGAACGGCACCCAGGTGATCCTGGCCGAGCGCCACGACATTCCGGTGGTGCAGTTCAGCTATGAATTCCCGGGGGGCTTCACCGCCGACCAGGGCCGCAAGCAGGGCACCGCCAACTTCACCATGGAACTGATGGGCGAAGGCGCCGGCAAGCTCGGCGCACTGCCCTTCGCCGATGCCGCCGATGCGTTGGGCGCCAGCCTGGGCGCGTCGGCCTCGCTGGACAGCGCCAGCGTCTACCTGTCCGCACTGAAGGAAAACCTGGCCCCGTCGCTGGCCCTGTATGCCGACATGCTGCGCCAGCCGCGCTTCGAGCAGGGCGAGATCGACCGGGTCAAGGCGACCTGGATCGCCGGCATCCAGCAGGAGAAGGTCAACCCGAGCGCCGCGGCGATGCGGGTGATGCCGACCCTGCTGTACGGCGCGGGCCACCCGTATGCGATTCCGTTCACCGGCAGCGGCAACGAAGCGGACATCCAGTCGCTGACCCGCGCCGACCTGGTCGATTTCCACCGCGATGCGCTGCGCCCCGAACAGGCCACCCTGATCGTGGTGGGCGATACCACCCTGAAGGAAATCGTGCCGCTGCTGGAGCGCCAGCTCAGTGGCTGGAAGAGCGACGGCGCCGCGCCGACACTGAAGGCCCCGGTCGATGTGCCGCGCCCGTCCCACGCCCGCGTGTTCCTGATCGACCAGCCCGGTGCGGTGCAGGCCAACCTGTTTGCCAGCCAGCTGGTGCCCTCGGCGATGGACCCGGCCGCCACGCGCTTTGATATCGCCAACGGCGTGCTCGGCGGCGACTTCACCTCGCGCCTGAACATGAACCTGCGCGAGCAGAAGCACTGGTCCTACGGCGCCGGCAGCAGTGCCGCCAACACCTTGGGCCAGCGCCCGTGGGGCGCGCGCGCACCGGTGCAGATCGACAAGACCGCCGAGTCGATGAAGGAGATGCAGAAGGACATCGCCGAGTTTGCCAGCGGTGCCCGCCCGGTGACCGCCGATGAAGTGGCGCGGATCCGCAACATCCAGACCCTGAGCCTGCCCGGCGCGTACGAAACCGCCAGCGCGGTGCTGGGCACCATCAGCGGCATCGTGCGTTACCAGCGCCCGGACGACTATGTGTTCAAGCGCAAGGCCGAGATCGAGGCGATGACCCCGGCCCAGGTGCAGCAGGCCGCGACCACGCTCGACCCCAACACCCTCACCTGGGTGGTGGTCGGCGATCTCAAGCAGACCGAGAAGGAAGTGCGCGCGCTGAACATCGGCGAGGTCCACGTCATCGACGCCGACGGCAAGGAAGTGGCCCCGGCCCCCGCCACCCGGTAGTGCCGGCCGCTGGCCGGCAACCTCAAGGACCTGCCGAAGCAGGGTGCCGGGCCACCACCCGGCACCCCATCACCCCCGATTCAGCCGTTTCCCGCACACTCCTTTCTCGTCGCCCAGCCAGGTTTCCCACATGCGCGTTCTCCTGCTTTCCCTGCTCACCCTCAGCGTCACCGCCTGCACCTGGGTGCCGATCGAACCGTCGGGCAAGACCGTGCGCGTGCTGCCGGCCGGGCAGGTGCCCAGCGGTTGCCAGGCCAAGGGCGAGGTGGTGGTGACGGTCAAGAGCAAGGTGGCCTTCTACAACCGCAACCCGTTGCGGGTGCAGGAAGAACTGGAAACCCTGGCCCGCAATGAAGCCCCCAGCGCCGGGGCCAATGCGGTCCAGGCGTCCGGGCAGCCGGCCGACGGCAGCCAGCGCTTCCTGGCCTTCCAGTGCCCGCCCCGCTGAACCCTTCAGCAGGCCCGCCGGACCATACGCCCGAACCTGAATTCGTAAAGGTGCGGTGAAGGCGGCGCCGGCTTACAATAACGCCCCCTTTGCCTGAGCCTTGGCGCTAACTGATGCTCTTCAAGAATGTCTCTATCGCCGGCCTGGCGCACATCGACGCGCCGCACACGCTGACGTCCAAGGAAATCAACGAGCGTCTGCAGCCGACGCTGGATCGCCTGGGCATCCGCACCGACGTGCTCGGTGACATCGCCGGCATCCATGCCCGCCGCCTGTGGGACGCGGACATGCTCGCCTCCGACGCGGCCACCCTGGCGGCCCGCAAGGCGTTGGAAGACGCAGGCATCGGCGCCGACAAGATCGGCCTGCTGGTCAACACCTCGGTCAGCCGCGACTACCTGGAACCGTCCACGGCCAGCATCGTCTCGGGCAACCTGGGCGTGGGCGATGAGTGCATGAACTTCGACGTTGCCAACGCCTGTCTTGCCTTCATCAATGGCATGGACATCGCCGCGCGCATGCTCGAGCGTGGTGAAATCGACTACGCGCTGATCGTCGATGGCGAAACCGCCAACCTGGTCTACGAGAAGACCCTTGAGCGCATGGCCTTGCCGGGCGTGACCGCCGAGGACTTCCGCAACGAGATGGCCGCCCTGACCCTGGGCTGCGGCGCCGCTGCGATGGTGATGGCGCGCACCGAGCTGGTGCCCGACGCGCCGCGTTACCGCGGTGGCGTGACCCGCTCGGCCACCGAGTGGAACCAGCTGTGTCGCGGCAACCTGGACCGCATGGTCACCGACACCCGCATGCTGCTGATCGAAGGCATCAAGCTGGCGCAGAAGACCTTCATCGCCGCGCGCGAAGCGCTGGGCTGGGCGGTGGACGAGCTGGACCAGTTCGTCATCCACCAGGTCAGCCAGCCGCACACTGCCGCGTTCATCAAGAACTTCGGCATCGATCCGAAGAAGGTCATGACCATCTTCGGCGAGCACGGCAACATCGGCCCGGCCTCGGTGCCGATCGTGCTGAGCAAGCTCAAGCAGCTGGGCAAGCTGAAGAAAGGCGACCGCATCGCGCTGCTGGGCATCGGCTCGGGCCTGAACTGCTCGATGGCCGAAGTGGTCTGGTAAACACGTCCCGGGTCGACCCGACCACATGGGTCGACCCACCGGGCTGCCAGGGCACGTGCGAATAATCGAACCACTGCCCCATTCATGTTCGAATTTTGTGTAATTTTAGACATGTAGTCGACATCATGTCGATTCCATCGACATGAGGCGTCCGCGTGGATCTTCAGCGTCCCTACAACGATCTGCCGTTGCTGCCTCCCGCTGCCGAGCTTGAGACCCGGGAGATGCTCAAGGCCTGCATCGAGGCCCACAAAGCGTTGGCGTCCCTGCGTCGCGCCACCGAACATCTGCCCAACCCGGCGGTATTGATCAACACCATTCCGCTGCTGGAAGCCCAGGCAAGCTCGGAAATCGAGAATATCGTCACCACGGCGGACGAGCTGTTCCGTTTTGCCGACCACCAGGACGCGGCTGCCCCGGCCACGCGCGAAGCACTGCGCTATCGCAGTGCGCTTCAGGAGGGGTTTCAATCGCTCGCCGAGCGCCCGCTGTCGACCCGGACCGCTGAAGTCGTCTGCAGCCGCATCAAGAACGCGGACATGCAGGTGCGGCGCGTCCCAGGCACGGCATTGGCGAACCAGCACACCGGCGCGGTGATCTACACCCCGCCTGCCGGTGAACCCCTG
Source organism: Stenotrophomonas sp. GL_101 (assembly GCF_057835675.1). Classification (NCBI taxonomy): domain Bacteria; kingdom Pseudomonadati; phylum Pseudomonadota; class Gammaproteobacteria; order Lysobacterales; family Lysobacteraceae; genus Stenotrophomonas; species Stenotrophomonas sp. GL_101. The sequence continues at coordinate 206,737 of NZ_CM174432.1, forward strand.
CTGCGCGAGAAACTGGCCAACTGGGAGCGCTTCATCCATGACCATGGCGACATCGATCCGTTGATCCGCATGGCAGTAGCGCACTACCAGTTTGAAGCCATCCATCCGTTCACCGATGGCAATGGCCGTACCGGACGCGTCCTCAACCTGTTGATGCTGGTCGAGCAGGACCTGCTGGATCGCCCCGTGCTCTATCTGTCGCGCTACATCATCGAGCGCAAGGCCGAATACTATCGGCTGCTGCTTGCGGTCACCTGCGAGGGTGCCTGGGCGCCGTGGGTGGCGTACATGCTGGATGCCGTCGCCGACACCGCGCGCTGGACCAGTGCCAAGATCGATGCGATCCGCCACCTTCACGAACAGGCCTGTGAGTGGGTCCGCCAGCATCGGCCGAAGACTTATAGTCGCGAACTGATCGATGTCCTCTTCAGTCAGCCGTACTGCCGTATCCAGAACGTTGTCGACGCGGGGATCGCCAAGCGGGAAACCGCCGCGCGTTACCTGCGTGAACTGGTCGATATCGGCATGCTCGAAGAGCAGCGCATGGGCAAGGAAAAGCTGTTTCTGCACCCGGCCTACCTGCGGCTTCTATCCGACAATGATCATGCACCTGTGCGGTATGTACTGCCGCAGGAGCGTTGAACGTGGGCTCGTGCCGAGGCGCGGGCCTGGTGAAAATCTACAAGGCGATGATGCCTTCAGCATCAACAGGTTACGGTTTCAATGAATCTTCCCGGTTATCCCGCTAGTCCAAAGAAGTTCGACGTCCGCCCCGGCCTGTCGATGAATTACCTCGACGAAGGTCCGCGCGACGGCGAGGTGGTGGTGATGGTCCACGGCAACCCGTCCTGGAGCTATTACTGGCGCACGCTGGTGGACGGGCTGTCGGACAAATATCGCTGCATCGTGCCCGACCATATCGGCATGGGCCTGTCGGACAAACCCGATGACGCGCACTACGACTACACCCTGCAGTCGCGCGTGGATGACCTCGACGCGCTGCTGGCGCACCTGGGCATCACCGGCCCGGTGACCCTGGCCGTGCACGACTGGGGCGGCATGATCGGCTTTGGTTGGGCGCTGTCGCACCATGACCAGGTCAAGCGCCTGGTGGTGCTCAACACCGCGGCGTTCCCGATGCCGGCCGCCAAGAAGATGCCGTGGCAGATCGGGCTGGGCCGGCACTGGAAGATCGGCGAGTGGATCATCCGCAGCTTCAATGCGTTCTCGTCCGGCGCCTCATGGCTGGGCGTGGAACGCAGGATGCCGGCCGACGTGCGTCGCGCCTACGTGTCGCCATACAACAGCTACGCCAACCGCATCAGCACCATCCGCTTCATGCAGGACATTCCGCTGAGCCCGGCCGACAAGGCCTGGTCGCTGCTGGAGCGTTCCGGGCAGATCCTGCCGTCTTTCGCCGACCGCCCGGCCTTCATCGGCTGGGGCCTGCGCGACTTCGTGTTCGACCACCACTTCCTGGAAGGCTTCCAGGCGGCGCTGCCGCAGGCGCAGGTGCACGCCTTCGAGGATGCCGGGCATTACGTGCTGGAAGACAAGCACGAGGTGCTGGTACCGAAGATCCGGGCGTTCCTGGACGCCAACCCGATCTGAACGGCGTGACGACCAACGGTCGTCACCTACCGGGTGGCGATCAGGGTAGGTGACGACCGTTGGTCGTCACGCTCTCCGTCACGCCGCGATCGGGGCCGGTGGCGCCGGCGAACTGCCGTTGTCATCGGGATGATCATCGTCATTGCCCGCCTCGTCCCGCCACCGCCAGTCGGCCAGGGTCAGTGCCGGCATGCCATGGGCCGCGCGCGCCTTGTCGCACTGCGCGCTGGCCTTGCCGTATTCCCACGAGGCGTCCACCTCGCGGCACACGCTGGGGCGGTTGGGGTGGATGCTGCAGCGTGAATACACCCCGATTTCCGCATCCAGGGCCACGCAGTACACCGGCTTGGACACGGTGCCGCGCATGCACAGCCGGTGCGGGTCCAGCACCTGGGTCAATTCGTGCGGCACGCCGCCGGGGGTGGTCTCGTCCGATTCCATCCAATGGAACGCCACACGGAACTGGGTGCAGCAGGCGCCGCAGGTGAGGCAGGGATGGGGCATGGGGCGCCGGCCTTGGGCGGCAGCAAGCAGGGAGGAAGCGCGCGATTTTCCATGACCGTGGCCGGCGCGCAAGATTTTTCTGCAGCGGCGACAATGAACCGATGAACAGCCCCGCCAACATTGCCGCCCGCCTGCCCGAGCTGGCCCGTGAACGCCCCGACCAGATCGCCATCCGCTGCCCGGGCAAGCCCGGCCCCGGCGGCATGGCCGCCTACGATGTCACCCTGGATTACCGCACCCTCAACGCGCGCAGCGATGCGATGGCCGCCGGCCTGGCCGCGCACGGCATTGGCCGTGGGGTGCGCGCGGTGGTGATGGTGCGGCCCTCGCCGGCCTTCTTCCTGCTGATGTTCGCCCTGTTCAAGAACGGCGCCGTGCCGGTACTGGTCGACCCCGGTATCGACAAGCGCGCGCTGAAGCAGTGCCTGGACGAGGCACAGCCGCAGGCCTTCATCGGCATCGGCCTGGCCCACGTGGCGCGGTTGCTGCTGCGCTGGTGCCCGGGCGCGAAGACGCTGGTCACGGTGGGCCGCCGCTGGGGCTGGGGTGGCAGCACCCTGGCCCGGATCGAGGCCGATGGCGCGCGTGCGCCGCAGCCAATGGCGGCCACCGATGGCGAAGACGTGGCGGCGATCCTGTTCACCAGCGGCTCCACCGGGGTGCCCAAGGGCGTGGTCTACCGGCACCGTCACTTCGTCGGCCAGGTCGACCTGCTGCGTTCGGCGTTCGGCATGGAGCCGGGCGGCGTCGACCTGCCCACCTTCCCCCCGTTTGCGCTGTTCGACCCGGCGCTGGGGCTGACCTCGGTGATCCCGGACATGGACCCGACCCGCCCGGCCCAGGCTGACCCGCGCAAGCTGCACGACGCCATCAGCCGCTTCGGCATCACCCAGTTGTTCGGCTCGCCGGCGCTGATGCGGGTGCTGGCCGACCACGGCCAGCCGCTGACCGGCGTGCGCCGGGTCACCTCGGCCGGCGCGCCGGTGCCGCCAGACGTGGTCGCGCGGATCCGCCGGCTGCTGCCGGCCGATGCCGAATTCTGGACGCCGTATGGCGCCACCGAATGCCTGCCGGTGGCGGTGATCGAAGGCCGCGAACTGGAGAGCACCCGCCAGGCCACCGAACAGGGCGCCGGCACCTGCGTCGGCCGTGTGGTCGCGCCCAACCAGGTGCGCATCATCGCCATCGACGACGCGCCGCTGCCGGACTGGTCGCAGGTGCGCGAGGTGGCCGACGGCGAGGTCGGCGAAATCACCGTGGCCGGGCCGACTGCCACCGACAGCTATTTCAACCGCCCGCAGGCCACCGCCGCGGCCAAGATCGGCGAAACATTGGCCGACGGCAGCACGCGCGTGGTGCATCGGATGGGCGATGTCGGCTACTTCGATGCGCAGGGCCGGTTGTGGTTCTGCGGGCGCAAGACCCAGCGCCTGCACACCGTGCACGGTCCGCTGTACACCGAACAGGTGGAGCCGGTGTTCAATGCGCTGGACGGGATCGCGCGGACCGCGCTGGTCGGCGTCGGTGCGCAGGGCCAGCAGCAGCCGGTGCTATGCGTGGAACTGCGGCCTGGCGTGGCCGACACCGCCGCGCTGCGCGGGCGTCTGCGCGCCGAAGCCGCTGCGCATCCGCACACCGCACGCATCGAGCGCTTCCTGGTGCATGCCGGTTTCCCGGTGGATATCCGCCACAACGCCAAGATCGGCCGCGAAAAGCTGGCGGTCTGGGCGGCAACCCAAGTGGAACAACGCACATGAAGATCCTGGTGACCGGTGGTGGTGGCTTTCTCGGGCAGGCGCTGTGCCGCGGCCTGGTCGAACGTGGCCACCAGGTGCTCAGCTTCAACCGTGGCCACTATCCGCCACTGGCCGCGCTGGGCGTGGGCCAGATCCGCGGCGACCTGGCCGATGCCGATGCCGTGCGGCACGCGGTGGCCGGGGTCGATGCGGTGTTCCACAACGGTGCCAAGGCCGGTGCCTGGGGCAGCTATGACAGCTACCACCAGGCCAACGTGGTGGGCACCGACAATGTCATCGCCGGGTGTCGCGAACATGGCGTGGGCAAGCTGGTGTACACCTCCACGCCCAGCGTGACCCATCGCGCCACCCACCCGGTGGAAGGCCTGGGCGCGGACGAAGTGCCCTATGGCGAAGACTTCCAGGCGCCGTATGCGGCGACCAAGACCCTCGCCGAGCAGCGCGTGCTGGCCGCCAACGATGCGCAGCTGGCCACGGTGGCGTTGCGCCCGCGCCTGATCTGGGGCCCGGGCGACCAGCAACTGGTGCCGCGCCTGGCCGAGCGCGCGCGCGCCGGACGGCTGCGCATCGTCGGCGACGGCACCAACCTGGTGGACACCACCTACATCGACAACGCCGCGCTTGCACACTTCCTGGCCTTCGACCACCTCGCGCCCGGCGCCGCCTGCGCGGGCAAGGCCTACTTCATCTCCAACGGCGAACCGCTGCCGATGCGCGAGCTGCTCAACAAGCTGTTGGCGGCGGTGGGCGCACCGGGCGTGGAGAAATCGATCAGCTTCAAGACCGCCTACCGCATCGGCGCGGTGGCCGAGCGCCTATGGCCGCTGCTGCGCCTGCGCGGCGAGCCGCCGATGACGCGTTTCCTGGCCGAGCAGCTGTGCACGCCGCACTGGTACAGCATGGAACCGGCACGCCGCGACTTCGGTTACGTGCCGCAGGTAAGCATTGACGAAGGGCTCACGAGACTGAAGTCTTCATCGCATCCACAGGCAGCCATCACTTCCTGAACACCGCGCTTTGGTGACCATGGCAGCACGCCAATCCGGCACGCATCACCCGAGGATCGACATGCTGCATTACGCCGTCATTTTCTTTGTCATCGCCATCATCGCGGCGGTGCTCGGCTTCTCCGGCATCGCCGGCGCCGCCAGCAACGTTGCGTGGATCCTGTTCGTGGTCTTCCTGATCCTGGCGGTGGTGTCGATGTTCCGCAAGCGCGGGTAGAGGCCGCAGGTCAGCCCGGGCTAGCTCTCTTGCGGCGTGGGATGACCGACACGGCCCACCGACGGCCTGATGCTCCGGCGAGTGTCAGGCCGTCGTCGTGTCAGGCCACCGGGGTGATGGAACTGCGCAGCTCGCGCTCGTGCTGGTGCCGCTGCAGGGCCAGCTCCAGCAGCCGGGTGATCAGCGCGGTGTAGCCCAGCCCGCTGGCCGCCCACAGCTTGGGATACATGCTGATCCGGGTGAAGCCGGGCAGGGTGTTGATCTCGTTGATGACCACCTCGCCCTCGGGCGACAGGAACACATCCACCCGCGCCAACCCGGCGCAGTCCAGCGCCTGGTAGGCGCGCACGGCGATCTGGCGGATGCGCTGCTGGTCGGCCTCGCTGATATCGGCCGGTACCACCACGTCCGCGCCATGTTCGCTGATGTACTTGGTGTCGTACGAGTAGAACTCGTCATGCACCACCACCTCGCCGCACACGCTGGCTTCGGGGTGCTCGTTGCCGAGCACGGCGCACTCGATTTCACGGCCGGCGATGGCCGTTTCCACCAGCGCCTTGTGGTCGTAGGACAAGGCCAGTGCCAATGCCTGCTGGAATTCCTGCGCATTGCGCACCTTGCTCACGCCGACCGACGAGCCCTGGTTGGCCGGCTTGACGAACAGGGGCGAGCCCAGCTGCGCGACCAGCGCGGGGTAATCGGCCTGAGCCGCGCTGATGCGGTTGAAGCAGGCGAACGGCGCCACTGCCAGCCCCGCATCGCGCAACAGGCGCTTGGCCACGTCCTTGTCCATCGCCACTGCCGAGCCCAGCACGCCGGCACCGACGAACGGCAGGTTGGCCATGCGCAGCAGGCCCTGCAGCGAGCCATCTTCGCCCAGCGTGCCGTGCACGATCGGAAACACCACATCGATCTGTTCCAGCACCGCGCTGGGCGTGGTCGGCACCAGCTGCTGGCGCTCCAGCCCGGGCAGCACCGCCACCGCATGGCCCGAGCGATGCAGCGCGATCCGGGCCGGGTCGTCGGCATGCAGCAGGAACCCCTGCGGGTCGCTGACATGCCACTGGCCCTGCTTGTCGATGCCGATCAGGGTGACGTCGAAGCGTTCCTTGTCCAAGGCATCGACGATGTTCTTCGCCGACTGCAACGAGACCTCGTGCTCGGCCGAACGGCCACCAAAGATGATGCCTACCCGCGTCTTGCCCATGCCTGCTGCCGCTCCTGCGTGTTCTGGAACCGCAAGGATGGACCTGCACGCGGTGCGTGGCAAAAAAGGTTCTTCTCCCCTCTGTCGGAAAAGCACAACGCGCGCTGCAAGGGTGGCTGAGATATGCGTCACCACCAACGGTGGTGACCTACCCGCACCGCAAGCCGAGCCCCTTGGCGGCCGGCAGGCCCTTGGCAAAATAAAGGAGGAGGCCGTCGCCGCAGGCGGCGGCCGGGGGACATTTGCACAAGGGCCTGCCGGCCGCCAAGCGGCCCGGACGCTCGCGCTGAAGCCAAGCGAAGACCCCATGCAGGCCGCGGTCGCCCAGCCTGCGGACGCCCGTCGTTCAAGGGGGCACGGTAGAATGCAGCGATGGCTCGCTCCCTCTTCCCTTCACTCAAGCCGCTGGCCGGCAATGCGCTGCAACTGGCGCTCAACCGTGCCCTGGCGCTGGACCCGGACACCCGCAGTGCGCTGGCCGCGCTGGATGGCCGCCATATCGCGCTCACCCTGGAGTCGCCCGCGCTGGCGATGCGCATCGGCGTCGATGGCCAACGCCTGACCGTTGGCCCGGTCGACCCGCAGCAGCCGCCGGACCTGGCAGTGCGCAGCACCCTGGCCGGGGTGTTGGCGCAGCTGCCGTTGCTGGCCAATGCACGCCGTGGCGGCGACGCCCCAGCCGGGCGGGTCAACGTATCTGGCGATGCCGAACTGGCCCGCCGCCTGCAACAGCTCGCCAGCCGTTTCGACCCGGACTGGCAGCAACCGTTCGTGCGCGTGTTCGGCGAGATCCTCGGGGTACAGGTCGCCAACAGCCTGCGCAAGGCCCTGCAGCACGCCCGCCGTGGCGCGTCCGACCTGGCGCACAGCGCCGCCGAATATGTCACCGAGGAGTCCCGCGACGTGGTACCGCGAGCAGAACTGGACGCTTTCCATGACGACGTGGACGTGATCCGCGATGACGTCGAACGCATCGCCGTGCGCGTGCAGCGGCTGCGCCAGGTGCGCGCATGAAGGCGATGTTCCGCGCCAGCCGCATCGGCCGGGTGATCCTGCGTTACCGCCTGGATGATCTGCTCGAAGGCACCGTGGTGGAGCGTTGGCTGCGCCTGGCCAAGCCGTTCGTCCCGCGCGCCTCGGCCGATATCGCCGCACAGTCGCGCGGCGCCCGGCTGCGCCTGGCGCTGCAGGACCTCGGCCCAATCTTCGTCAAGTTCGGGCAGATCCTGTCCACCCGCCGCGACCTGATCCCGGCCGACATCGCCAACGAACTCACCCTGCTGCAGGACCGGGTCAAGCCCTTCGACGGCGCCGCCGCCCAGCGCATCGTCGAACAGGCACTGGGCCGCCCGGTCAGCGAAGCGTTCGCCAGCTTCGACCTGCAGCCGCTGGCCTCCGCCTCGATCGCCCAGGTGCACGCGGCCACCCTGGCCGATGGCCGCCAGGTGGTGGTCAAGGTGCTGCGCCCGGATATCGAAAAGCAGATCGACGCCGACATCGCCCTGCTCAAATCCGCCGCCGCGCTGGTCGAACGCACCCATCCGCGTGCCGACAAGATCCGCCCGCGCGAAGTCGTGGCCGAAGTGGAAAACACCCTCGCCGCCGAACTGGACCTGCAGCGCGAAGGCGCCAACGCCAGCGTACTGCGCCGCAACTGGATCGATTCGGACGACCTGTACGTGCCCGAAGTGATCTGGAGCCATACCGCCGAGCGCGCACTCACCCTGGAACGGGTGTGGGGTATTCCGTCGGACGACATCGCCGCACTGGACAAGGCCGGCATCGACCGCAAGGCGCTGGCCGCCAAGGGCGTGCGCGTGTTCTACACGCAGGTGTTCCGCGACAACTTCTTCCATGCCGATGCGCACGCCGGCAACATCTGGGTCGACATCGACCCGGCGCGCCGCGACAACCCGCGTTTCATCGCGCTGGATTTCGGCATCATGGGCCAGCTCTCCGAGGAAGATCAGTACTACCTCGCCGAGAACTTCATGGCCATCTTCAACAAGGACTACCGGCGCATGGCCGAGCTCCATGTCGAAGCCGGCTGGATGCCCAACAACGTGCGCATCGATGAGCTGGAAGCGGCCGCACGCTCGGTGTGCGAGCCGTACTTCACCCGCCCGCTGTCGCAGATCTCGCTGGCCGAAGTGCTGATCAAGCTGTTCCGCGTCGCCCAGCGCTACGAGCTGACGCTGCAGCCGCAGCTGATCCTGCTGCAGAAGACCCTGCTCAACATCGAAGGCGTGGGCCGCCAGCTCGACCCGGAACTGGATATCTGGGCGGTGGCGCGGCCGGTGCTGGAACGCATCCTGCGCGAACGCTACAGCCCGCGCCGGGTGCTGAAGGAGCTGCGCAAGCGCCTGCCGGAAATCATGACCCACACCCCGGACATGCCGCGCCTGGTGCATGCCTGGCTGCGCCAACAGGTGGAGGGCGGGCACGAACTGTCGATGCGTTCGGCCGACCTGGTGGCGCTCAATACCAACCTGCTGAAACTGCAGAAACGGGCCGTTGCCGCCATTGCCGGCGTAGGCTTGTTGATCGTCGCGGCGGTGCTGTATGGCATGCAGCCGGGCGGTTGGTACTTCGGCGATGCCCCGGTGTGGAGCTGGGTGAGTGGCGCAGCCGGTCTGTTCTCGCTGGCCAGTGCCTGGTGGCGGCGCTGACATCACGCTGCAGGCACTCAAGGACGCGCTGGCGCGGTTGTGCTGACAGCAACAGCGAACGGATCGCGGTGCGCAACGCCTGAATCGGCACCGATGGCGCTGCCAGCGCCCGGCAGGGATAATCGATCGGTGAACGACACCGATACCGATACCGCTGCTGCGCCGGACACCCTCCGCGCGCCCGCCCCCCTGCAGCTGCTGCACCTGGATGACCGCCTGGCCGTGGTCAACAAGCCTGCCGGGCTGATGGTCCACGACAGCAAGCTCGCACGCGGCGAAGACGACTTCCTCGCCGACCGCCTGCGCGACCAGCTCGGCAAGCCGATCTTCCTGGTGCACCGGCTCGACCGTGCCACCAGCGGGTGCCTGCTGCTGGCCTTCGACCGCGAGAGCGCCAGCGTGCTCGGCAAGTCGCTGATGGGCGGCGATGTCAGCAAGGACTACCTGGCGATCTGCCGCGGCTGGCCTGCCGAAGCAACCTTCACCGTCGACCATGACCTGGACGGTGGCCCGGGCAAGCCGGTCAAGAAGCAGGCCATCACCCATTTCCAGCGCGTGGCCGTGGGCGAGATCGCCGTACCGGTGGGCGAGTTTGAAACCTCCCGCTACGCGCTGCTGCGCTGCCAACCGCAGACCGGCCGCTTCCGCCAGATCCGCCGCCACCTCAAGCACCTGTCGCATCACCTGATCGGCGACACCAGCCACGGTGACGGCCGCCACAACCGCAGCTTCCGCATGCAGGGGATCCACCGCATGCTGCTGCACGCCGAACGCCTGCGCTTCCCGCATCCCGATGGCACGCCGATGGATGTCAGCGCCCCGGTGGAGGGTGAGTTCGCCAAGGCGATGGATCTGTTCGGCTGGGATGTGGCCTGACCGCACACCGGACCCCGTAGAGCCGACCGTTGGTCGGCTGCTCTTCCCCCGGCGCCGGTGTGTGCAGCCGACCAACGGTCGGCTCTACGGGGGGCGTTACCGGGTTACTTCGCGGCCGGTGCCGGCGCCTCGTTCATGATCGCTTCCAGGTCCTTCTGCAGGTCCACAAACAGTGGCTGCATCTTTTCCTGGATGGCCACCATCACGTTCTGCATCAGCGCCGGGGTCTTGTCCAGCAGGCTCTGCCCGGCCGAGCTCTCGTAGAACTCGGCCATCGCCAGCACGTCCTCCTTGCTGAAGCTCTTCTTGTAGAGATCCACGTACATCGGCCGCAGCTGCTGCCACGACAACGCCTGGCGGATGGTCTGCGTGGTGCGTGCTTCCATCCGCTTCATCTGTTCCTGCTGTTGCGGATCGAGCTGCCGCTGCTGGGCCACCTGCTGGAACTGCTGGGCCTGCATCGCTTCGATCTGCGGCAGCATGCTGTCCAACATGGTCTGCGCGCGCGAGGCGGCCAACAGGCGGTTGATGTCGGCATCGGACGGCGGCGCGGCCAGCGCCGGCGCGATCACGGCCAGGCCCAGCGCCAGGCCCAGGACAAATCGGGTCAGGCCACGTCGGGCCTGTGGGCGGATCGAAAGCATGTGCGGAGCATCCTGCGTTGCATGGAAGCCCCAGAATACCCGCGATGGTGTCATCAGGCTGTATTTTGCGGACGTTATCGGCGTCATCGGGGCACGTTGCAGTCACCCAGCCGGCGGTCCTCCCTTACAATGCCGCCCATGGGCAACGGGCCAGTCACCATCAGCGCGCACCTGACGATTCCGGATACGGAGATCGTCGAGCGGTTCGTGCGCGCCAGCGGCGCCGGTGGCCAGAACGTCAACAAGGTCTCCACCGCGGTCGAACTGCGGTTCGACGTGGCCGGCTCGCCGTCATTGCCCGAGCCGCTGCGTTCGCGCCTGCTGGCCCGGCGCGACCGGCGCATGACCGGCGAAGGCGTGCTGGTCATCGACGCCCAGCGTTTCCGTACCCAGGACCGCAACCGCGAAGATGCCCGCGATCGCCTGGCCACCTTCATCCAGGCCGGGCTCAGCGTGCCCAAGCCGCGCGTGGCCACCAAGCCGTCGTACGGGTCCAAGCTGCGCCGTCTGGATGAAAAAAAGGGCCGCGCGCAGATCAAGCGCGGGCGCACCACACGCAATTGGGAGTGATTGCTTGAACAACCGAAGTCCGCTGCTGCCACCCATTCCGCCCAACATGCCGCAGGTAAAACCGAACCGCCTGCTGCGCTGGCTGGCCCGCTGCACCCTGCGCCTGGGTGGCTGGAAAGTGACCGGCAGCTTCCCCGATGTGCCCAAGCTGGTCTTCATCGTCGCCCCGCACTCGTCCAACTGGGACGGATTCTGGGGCATGGCGGCCAAGATCGCGCTCGGCATGCAGGTCAAGGTGCTGGGCAAAGCCTCGCTGTTCTGGTGGCCGCTGTCGCCGCTGCTGCGCGCGCTGGGCGTGATCCCGCTGGACCGCAGCTCGCCGCAGGGCACGGTGGAGCAGGCGGTCAGCCTGCTGCGCAATTCCGAGCGCATGTGGTATGCCATTACCCCGGAGGGCACCCGCAAGGCGGTTACCCACTGGAAGGCCGGCTTCCTGAAGATCGCGCGGATGGCCGACGTGCCGGTGCTGGCGTGCTACTTCCACTACCCGGAGAAGACCATCGGGATCGGCCCGCTGTTCTACTCCAGCGGAGACGATGCCGCCGACATGGCCGCCATCCGCGCCTACTACCAGCCCTGGCAGGGCAAGAACCGCGGCACCGTCTAACGGGCGCAGCGCCCCATCCCACGGGCGGCGGGGCCTGCACAGCCATACGCCACGACCGGCACATGCTGGCCTGGGGCAATGGGAGTAGGGTGATCGGCTGCGGTTTTTCCGCAGTCGCACCCATTCCAAGGAGCCCGTTTCATGTCGCGTACCGTAGTTTTGGCCGCTGCCATCAGCCTGGCGCTGGCGGCTTGTTCCGGCAAGGAGTCCACCCCCGTGTCCGATACCCAGAGCCCCGCCGCTGCCACGCAGCCGGCCGATGCTTCCACCAACCCCCTGTTGAGCGCCAGCACGCTGCCGTTCCAGGCGCCGCCGTTCGACAAGATCAAGGACAGTGACTACCTGCCGGCCTTCAATGAAGGCATGAAGCAGCACCTGGCCGAAGTCCGCAAGATCGCCGACAACGCCGAACCGGCCACCTTCGACAACACCATCGAAGCGCTGGAGCGCAGCGGCGACACCCTGACCCGGGTCTCGCGCATCTTCTTCGGCCTGGTCCAGGCCGATACCAACGACGCGCGCCAGAAGATCCAGGAAGAAGTGGCGCCGAAGCTGGCCGAGCACCAGGACGAAATCAGCCTGGACCCGAAGCTGTTTGCCCGCATCAAGACCCTCTACGACGCGCGTGCCTCGTTGGGCCTGGACCCGGTGCAGCTGCGCCTGGTCGAGCGTGACTACCAGGAGTTCGTGCGTGCCGGCGCGCAGTTGAACGATGCCGACAAGGCCTCCCTGCGCAAGCTCAACGTGGAAGAAACCACGCTGGCCACCCAGTTCCACACCCGCCTGGTGGCCGCCACCGCCGCCGGTGCGGTGGTGGTGGACGACAAGGCCAAGCTGGCCGGCCTGGACGAGGATGCGATCAACACCGCCGCCGCCGATGCCAAGGACCGCAAGCTGGACGGCAAGTACCTGCTGCCGCTGCAGAACACCACCCAGCAGCCGGTGCTCGGTTCGCTGAGCGACCGCGAGCAGCGCGCCGCCGTGCTCAAGGCCTCGGAAACCCGCGCCGAAAAGGGCGACGCCAACGACACCCGTGAGACCGTGCAGCGCCTGGCCCAGCTGCGTGCGCAGAAAGCCAAGCTGCTCGGCTTCGACAACTATGCCGCCTACAGCCTGGCCGATCAGATGGCCAAGACCCCGGCCGCCGCGCTCAAGCTGCTGACCGACACCGTGCCGGCGGCCACCGCCAAGGCGCGCGGCGAGATCGGTGAAATGCAGAAGGTGATCGACGCCCAGCACGCTGCTTCAAAGACCGGCGGCTTCAAGCTGGCCGCGTCCGACTGGGACTTCTACGCCGAACAGGTACGCAAGGCCCAGTACGACCTGGACGAAGCCCAGATCAAGCCGTACTTCGAGATGGACAACGTACTGCAGAACGGCGTCTTCTACGCCGCCACCCAGCTGTACGGCATTACGTTCAAGCCGCGCACCGACATCCCGACCTACCACGCGGACATGAAGGTGTACGAAGTGTTCGACAAGGACGGCACCTCGCTGGCCCTGTTCTACACCGACTACTTCAAGCGTGACAGCAAGTCCGGCGGCGCCTGGATGGACGTGTTCGTCGAACAGGACGGCCTGACCGGTGCCAAGCCGGTGGTCTACAACGTGTGCAACTTCACCAAGCCCGCTGCCGGCCAGCCCGCGCTGCTGAGCTTCGATGACGTCACCACCATGTTCCATGAGTTCGGCCACGCGCTGCACGGCATGTTCTCCAAGGTGAAGTACCCGTCCATCGCCGGCACCAGCACCTCGCGCGACTTCGTCGAGTTCCCCTCGCAGTTCAACGAGCATTGGGCGCTGGACCCGAAGGTGTTCGCCAACTACGCCAAGAACTACAAGACCGGCGAGCCGATGCCGCAGGCCCTGGTCGACAAGATCCTCAAGGCGCGTACCTTCAACCAGGGCTATGCGACCACCGAGTACCTGTCGGCCGCGCTGCTCGACCTGGCCTGGCACACTCAGCCGGCCGACGCCAAGCTGCAGGACGTGGCCACCTTTGAAGCGGCTGCGCTGAAGAAGTTCAAGGTCGACCTGCCGCAGGTGCCGCCGCGCTACCGCACCACCTACTTCGACCACATCTGGGGCGGCGGCTATTCGGCCGGGTACTACGCCTACTTCTGGGCCGAAGTGCTCGACCATGATGCCTTCGAGTGGTTCAAGGAAAACGGTGGCCTGACCCCGGAAAACGGCCAGGTGTTCCGCGACAAGATCCTCTCGCGCGGCAACAGCGTGGAGCTGTCGGACCTGTACCGCGACTTCCGCGGCAAGGACCCGTCGGTGGAACCGCTGCTGGTCAACCGCGGCCTGAAATAATCGCCCGGTAGGTATCGACCGTTGGTCGATACGCTCTGGCCGCTACCCAGACACGAAAACGGCAGGGGAAACCCTGCCGTTTTTCGTTGTGCGGACCAGTGCCGCGCATGCCATCACGTCCCCACGTGCACCCCGGCCACCATCTCGCTGCACCCCAGGTGGTCCAGCGCGATTTCCAGCGCATGCATGTAGCTCTGCGCGCAGTACCCGCGTGCCACCCCGATACGCTGGCCCACGTCAGGTGGCAGGCAGGCTTCGGGCGTGCGGGTGTCGTCGTCATGCACTTCCACATAGGCGTTGCGCAGGTGCGGTAGCAACTGTTGCAGGCGCACGCTGTGTACGCACGCGCCGGGATCCAGCAGGGTCACCTCGCCGCGGCTGTGATCGGCCACGCGCAATGCATCCAGCAGTTCCTGTTCGGACCCGCACGCGCGGATCGCCACCGTGGTGCCCGCATCGATTGCCCGGTGTACCAGCGATTTCAGTACCAGTGCCGGCAGGGGCGGCGCGGTGCGGATCAACGGACCGGCCGCTTCCGGCCCGCGGATGATGAAGATCGACATGGCTCAGGCTCCCTCCGCCACGGTCTGCAAGCGTCGCGCGGCGATTGCCAACGACAACCGGCAGGCGTCCTCGCGGCCACTGCTGCACACCACCCGCGCCATCGGCGCGTGCTGCGGGTGCAGGTGCTCATCCAGCGCGTCATCGTCGTTGGCAGCCATCTCGATGTACGGCGCAGGCAACGCTTCCAGCGCCATGCGCAAGGCCTGGCCATACCGCGCCCATTGCGGCGCATCGACCGCCGTGGTGGCGATCAGCACCAGCGTCGGGCGGCTGCGTTGCGCGCGCTGCAGGCAGCGCACCAGCGCGGGCAGTGAATCGCAGTCGCGGCACGCCACGCGGTGCCCGGCAATCCGGGCAGGTAGCGGCGTGGCATCCGGCGCGGCGCCAGGCGGCGTATGCCGGATCATCAGGATGGTCATGGAACACCTCGATCAAGCGCCTTGCGGCGCGGTGACGCCACGATGCGACGGTGGCCCGTAAAACCGCCATGGCCGCCGCGGCCACGCCGCGTAAACATCGCGTAGCTTCTGCACCCGGGCGCGGGAACTTGGCTGCCGCCGCCACGGTCACAACCTCGTCCCCAGAGAGAGCCCGCTGCCATGGAGAGTCCCGCTACCGCTACCGCCCCGAACCGGATGCTGCACTGGCTGAAAAAAGAGGCCCTGCCGCTGGCGGTGATGCTCGGGTTGCTGCTGGCCGCGCGCGACTCGCTGGCCAACCATTACCAGGTGCCCAGCGGCTCAATGCAGCACACCTTGATGCCGGGCGACCGGGTGGTGGTGGACATGCGTGCCTACGGCCTGCGCCTGCCGTTCACCTCGGTCGAGCTGCTGCACACCGGCCAGCCGCAACGCGGCGACGTGGCGGTCTTCGACTCGCCGGTGGACGGCACGCGGTTGATCAAACGCATCGCCGCGGTCGGCGGTGACCGGGTCGAGCTGCGCGACGGCCACCTCAGCATCAACGGGCGCCCGCTGGGGCAGGTCGGGGTCGATGAGGTCGAAGACTTCGGCCAGCACCTGGCCCAGCTCGACCTCGGGCAGGGCGGTGGCCCGGACATCGGCGGCCTGAGCGTGCCCGCCGGCAAGGTGTTGATGCTGGGCGACCACCGTGGCAACAGTGCCGACGGCCGCTATTTCGGCCTGGTCCAGGCCAGTGCGCTGTACGGCAAGGCCTCGCACGTCTACTACCGGCGCGGGCAGGGCTTGACCTGGCAGGCCCTCTAGGCCCCTGCAGGGTTTCTGTATTGATACATGGAACGTCTCAATGCAGACCTTGTGGGTTATGGATCGACCTGTAGCCACTGCCTATCCTGAGCGCTGACTTTTTCGCGCAGGCCCGCTGCTGTGGGCCCTTCCGGCATGAATGGCGACACCGCCGCGGTCCCCGGCCGCAGCCCCCCGGGCACCACCTCCCCTGACCGCGCCGCGTCCGCGCATATCGAGCAGGGCACGCCCGCGTTCCGGCGGACCGCGTTGGCGCTGTTCCTGGCGGGGTTTTCCACCTTCGGCCTGCTCTACACCGTGCAGCCGCTGTTGCCCGAGTTCAGCCGCCACTTCGGCGTGTCCGCCGCCAACAGCGCGCTGGCGCTGTCGCTGAGCACCGGCCTGTTGGCGGTGTCGATGCTGCTGGCCGGGCTGATCTCCGACCGGGTGGGCCGGCGCAGCGTGATGATCTGCGCGCTGCTGGCATCCAGCGTCCTGTCGGCGGCCAGCGCGCTGGTCGATGACTGGACCACGATGCTGGTGCTGCGCACCCTGCTGGGCATCGCCCTGAGTGGCGTGCCGGCGGTGGCGATGACCTACCTGGTCGAAGAGATGGACAGCCGCGCGCTGGGCCTGGCCATGGGCCTGTACATCGGCGGCAACGCGGTGGGCGGCATGAGTGGGCGGCTGATCGCCGGCATCGTCGCCGACCACTGGGGCTGGCGCTGGGGCATTGGCGTGGTGTCGCTGATCGCAGTGCTGAGCACGCTGCTGTTGTGGATCCAGCTGCCGCCGTCGCGGCACTTCCAGAGCCGTCGCGGTGGCCTGCGCGAGCTGCCCTCGCGTTGGCGCCAGCTGTTCGCCGACCCGGGCCTGCCGTGGCTGTTCGCCACCGCCTTCGTGTTGATGGGCGTGTTCGTCACCCTCTACAACTATCTGGGCTACCACCTGCTGGCACCGCCGTACCGGCTCAGCCAGACCGTGGTCGGGCTGATCTTCAGCGTGTACCTGGTGGGCACCTTCAGCTCGGCGTGGATGGGCCAGCAGGCCAACAAGTACGGGCGCAGCCGCGTATTGGGCATCTGCTATGCACTGGTTGCGCTGGGCATCGTGCTGCTGGCACTGCCGTGGCTGGGCGGCATGGCCGCCGGCATTGCGCTGGTGACGTTCGGGTTCTTCGGCGGCCACTCGGTGGCCAGCAGCTGGGTCGGCAGCCGCGCCGGCACGCTGCGCGCCGAAGCGTCGGCGCTGTACCTGTTCGCCTATTACCTGGGCTCCAGCGTGGCCGGCGTGATCGGCGGCGTGTTCTACACCCATTGGGACTGGCTGGGCGTGTGCGGTTTCGTCGGTGTGCTGACGGTGGCTGGCGGCGTGATCGCCTGGCGGCTGGGGCGGCGTGTGCAACCGGCGGGCGCCGCACTTGCGCTCGGCCGCTGACGGCAGCGTCGTCCAGACCGCCTGGCGGGAATGCACGACGCGGCGCTCATCCAGCAGCACAACGTCTTCGGCCAGGACGCGGCTGATCAACATGACTGTCCTGATGTGGAGTGTGTCCCTTCCGCTGCTGGCCTCGCCCGTGCTCAACCGTTGGCCTGGCCCTGCAGCAGCTGGGTGAAATGTGCGATCAGCGGCGAGGCCGTGCCGCGTCGGCAGGCCACGTGCACTTCCGAACTGGCGGCGCGGTCGCTGAGCGCAACGAAGCGCGCGCCGTCCACCTGGATATGGCTGCACGAGGCCGGCAGTACGGTGACCCCGAGGCCGGAGGCCGCCAGACTGATCAGCGTCGAGGCCTCGCCGGCCTCCTGGATGATGCGTGGGGTGAAGCCCGCGCTGCGGCACAACGCGATGAAGTGATCGTGGATACCGGCACCGACCTCGCGCAGGAACCCCACGAACGGTTCGTGCGCAAACAACCGCAGCGCCACCGACGCGTCAGCCGGTAGCGCCCGCACCAGCGGATGCTGGTCGTGCACCACCAGCGCCAGCGGGTCACTGAACAGCTTGCGCGACATCAAGGGTGCCGGCAGCGCACGTTTGCGGATCAACCCGACGTCGAGCTCGCCGGCCATCAACGCATCGATCTGCTGCAGGGTGTTCATCTCGCGCAGCTTCAACCGCACCTGCGGAAACTGCTGGCGGTAGGCAAAGATCGCGCGCGGAATCTGCGTGGACAGCGGGGTGGCGCGGGTCAGCCCGATCCGCAGTTCACCGGTTTCGCCGCGCTGCGCGCGCTGGGTGAGGTCGACCGCCTTGTCCATCCGCTCCAGTACCGCGCTGGCCTGCTCGCGCAGCACGCGCCCGGCTTCGGTCAGTTCCACGCGGCGGTTGCTGCGCAGGAACAGGCGCGCGCCCAGCAGCGTTTCCAGCTGGCGGATCTGCTGGCTGAGCGGTGGTTGCGACATTCCCAGCCGCTCGGCCGCGCGGCCGAAGTGCAGGGTATCGGCGACGGCCAGGAAGTAACGCAGGTGGCGCAGTTCGATCGACATGGCAGGATATGCGTCAGCGCTCGGAATGACCGCTTTCATCATAGCTGCGCGGGCTGAACAGGTCCGGCTGGATCAACTCGATGAAGGCGCGCGCCTGCGGCGACAGGAAGCGCCCGCGGCGCACGATCACCCCGTAACTGCGCTCGGGGAACCAGGCGCCCATCGAGCGCGTCACCAGTTTCCCGCGGTCGGCATCGTTGAGGCACAGCGCCGGCACGATCGAGATGCCCATGCCCATCGCCACGTACTGCTTGATCACCTCCCAGCCGCCCACCTCCAGCGCCACGGTGTAGGGCAGGCGATGGCGCTGGAAGACCTGGTCGACCAGCCGGTAGGTGATCTGGCGCTTGGGCGGCAGCACCAGCGGGTACTGCGAGATCGCCTCCAGGCTGAGCTCGCCGCGTGCCAGCGGGTGCTCGGGCGGGGCGATCAGCACCTGCTCGAAACGGTAGGCCGGGGCATAGCTGAGATCGGCCGGCACGTCGGTCATCGAGCCCACGGCCAGGTCGGCCGCATCGCTGCGCAGCAGGTCGGTACCGTCGGCGCTGATGGCGTTGTGCAGGGTCAGGCGCACATCGGGATGGCGCTGGCGGAAGCGCTCCACGATGCGCGGCAGCAGGTACAGGATGGTCGAGCTGTTGGCGGCGATGTTGAGTTCGCCCGCGTCCAGGCCTTTGACCTTGTCGCGGAAGCTGGCTTCCAGCCCGTCCAGGCTCTCCACCAGCGGCAGCGCCATGTCATACAGCAACTGGCCCTCGCGGCTGGGCACCAGGCGGCGCCCGCTGCGCTCGAACAGGCTCACCCCCAACTCGCGTTCCAGGGCCTGCAACTGCTGGCTGATGGCCGGCTGGCTGACAAACAGCGCCTCCGCCGCGCGTGAGACCGAGCCCAACCGCACCGTTTGGCAGAACGCCCGCAGCGGTTTGAGTCGGTCGGATTTGTAGGAAAACCGGGGACTTGGCGGTCGTGGTGTGGGCATGGCGTCATAAGTATAAGCACAACTTATGTAACCCATTGCAATAACTGCTTTGTCAAATATCGATGCGGCGGCGCACGGTGGAGCCCTACCGCAATGCAGGAGCCCGCCATGTCCGCCGTCGCCGCTTTCGCCACTGCCCAGCCCACCCCGATCGATGCTCCGGCCACGCCCGGGATCGCGGTGACCACCCAGCTTGCCGGCCAGTCCGCGCTGCTGCCGGCGGGGGTACTGGCGCTGCTGGTGTCGCTGCACCGGGCGGTGGAGCCCGAGCGCCAGCAACGGTTGCAGGCCCGCCAGGCTCGCCAGGCGTTCTTCGACGGTGGCGGCCTGCCGGACTTCCGCGCCGACACCGCGCCGATCCGTGCCGGCGACTGGACCGTCGCGCCGCTGCCCGAAGCCCTGCAGGACCGCCGCGTGGAGATCACCGGCCCCACCGACCCGAAGATGGTCATCAACGCGCTGAACTCGGGGGCCAAGGTGTTCATGGCCGACTTCGAGGATTCCACCGCCCCGGCCTGGCGCAACCTGCTGGCCGGCCAGCAGGCACTGATCGGCGCGGTGCGCGGCGACCTCACCCACACCGCGCCCAACGGGAAGCAGTACGCGCTGCGCCCGCTCAATGAGCAGGCGGTGCTGATCGTGCGGCCGCGTGGCTGGCACCTGGACGAAAAGCACGTGCGCATCGATGGCCAGCCGCTGGCCGGCGGCCTGTTCGACGTGGCGGTGTTCGCCTATCACAACGCCCGCACCCTGATGTGCCGCCAGCGCGGCCCGTACTTCTACCTGCCCAAGCTGCAGTCGATGGAAGAGGCCGCGCTGTGGGAGACCGCGCTGTCGCACATCGAGGGCATGCTCGGCCTGCCGCACGGCCAGATCAAGGTCACCGTGCTGATCGAAACGCTGCCGGCGGTGTTTGAGATGGACGAAATTCTGCATGCGCTGCGCGACCGCATCGTCGGCCTGAACTGCGGCCGCTGGGACTACATTTTTTCCTACATCAAGACCTTCCGCCGCCACGCCGACAAGGTGTTGCCCGAGCGCGGCCAGGTGACCATGACCCAGCCGTTCCTGAAGGCGTATTCGGAACTGCTGATCAAGACCTGCCACCGCCGGGGCGCGCATGCGATGGGCGGCATGGCCGCGCAGATTCCGATCAACCACGATGCTGCCGCCAACGAGCAGGCGATGGCGCGGGTGCGCGCGGACAAACTGCGTGAGGTGAGCGCGGGCCACGACGGCACCTGGGTGGCGCACCCGGCGTTGATCCCGGTGGCGCAGGCCATCTTCGACGCGCACATGCCTGGCCCGAACCAGCATCAGGTGCTGCGCGGCGACGTGCAGGTGGACCGCGATGCGCTGATTGCCGCGCCGACCGGCACCATCACCCGTACCGGTTTTGAAGGCAACGTGGAAGTGTGCGTGCGCTACCTGGCCGCATGGCTGGACGGCAACGGCTGCGTGCCCATCCACCACCTGATGGAGGACGCGGCCACCGCCGAGATCAGCCGCAGCCAGCTGTGGCAGTGGCTGCACGTGCCCGGGCAGCACCTGGACGACGGCACCGCGATCGACCTTGCCCTGCTCGACGCCACCCTGGCCCAGTTGCCGGCGCGGCTGGGCGACACCGACGCACTGCCGGGCGCAGCGCGCATCGGCGAGTCCATCGCACTACTGGCTGAACTCAGCCGCCGCGCCGACCTCACCGACTTCCTGACCCTGCCCGCTTACCAGCGGCTGGCCTGACCCCGGCCGACCCGGATTCCCGTCTGCCGGGCAGAGCCCGGCACTACGCCAGGACATCCACGTAGAGCGGGGCTCTGCCCCGCTCCTACCGCCCCAACCCACCGCTTCACCCCTTCCCACGTTCTTCTGGAGATTCGAAATGAGCAAGCTGCCGACCGCCGAACAGATCCAGCACGAATGGAACACCGACCCGCGCTGGGCCGGCATCCAGCGCACCTACAGCGCCGCCGACGTGGTGCGCCTGCGCGGCACCGTGCATGTGGAGCATTCGCTGGCGCGGCTGGGTGCGGAGAAGCTGTGGACCTACCTGCAGGAAAAAGACTTCGTCAACGCGCTCGGTGCGCTGACCGGCAACCAGGCCATGCAGCAGGTCAAGGCCGGCTTGAACGCGATCTACCTGTCCGGCTGGCAGGTGGCCGCCGATGCCAACCTGGCCGGGCAGATGTACCCGGACCAGTCGCTGTACCCGGCCGATTCGGTGCCGGCGGTGGTCAAGCGCATCAACAACACCCTGCTGCGCGCCGACCAGTTGCACCACGCCGAAGGCAAGGATGACATCGACTTCCTGCAACCGATCGTGGCCGATGCCGAGGCCGGTTTCGGCGGCGTGCTCAATGCCTTTGAACTGATGAAGGCGATGATCGAGGCCGGCGCTGCGGGCGTGCACTTTGAAGACCAGCTGGCGTCGGTGAAGAAGTGCGGCCACATGGGCGGCAAGGTGCTGGTGCCCACCCGCGAGGCCATCGAGAAGCTCAACGCCGCGCGCCTGGCCGCCGATGTACTGGGCGTGCCGACCCTGCTGGTGGCCCGTACCGACGCGGAAGCGGCCGACCTGCTGACCAGCGACATCGACCCCAACGACCAGCCGTTCGCCACCGGCGAGCGCACCGTGGAAGGGTTCTACAAAACCCGCAATGGCCTGGACCAGGCGATCAGCCGTGGCCTGGCGTACGCGCCCTATGCCGACCTGATCTGGTGCGAAACCGGCAAGCCGGACCTGGAGTTCGCGCGCCAGTTTGCCGAGGCCATCCACGCCCAGTTCCCCGGCAAGCTGCTGGCCTACAACTGCTCGCCCAGCTTCAACTGGAAGAAGAACCTGGACGACGCCACCATCGCCACCTTCCAGAAGGAAATCGCCAAGTACGGCTACAAGTTCCAGTTCATCACCCTGGCCGGCTTCCACGCCCTGAACTACTCGATGTTCAACCTGGCCCACGGCTATGCGCGCCGCCAGATGAGCGCCTTCGTGGAGCTGCAGGAGGCCGAATTCGCCGCCGCCGACCGCGGCTTCACCGCGGTCAAGCACCAGCGCGAGGTCGGCACCGGCTACTTCGACGCGGTCACCCAGGCCATCCAGCAGGGCAAGTCGTCAACCACCGCGTTGACCGGCTCGACCGAGGAAGAGCAGTTCAGCGCCGGCCAGGCGGCCTGAGCGAGCCCCACCTGGGCGATTACCAAGGGCGGCCAGGGAAGGCCGGGGCGGCGGGCAGTCGGGAGGCTGCCTGCCGCGTTTTCACGCCTGGGCCGTGACAGGTCGGCCGTGGCCGCCCGGGCGGCTGGATCCCGTATTGAACAGCGATGTGCCGGCCCAGCCGTAATTTCGGTCGTCCGTGTACAGAACTGGGATGAGGCGCACAGTTTTAAGGGGTGCTATCCTCCACGGCTCACCGGGGGAACGCTGGGAAGCGGGTGCACGGAATGACCGGCAAGGTTGCTGTGATTGTGTGCGAACAGGAACCAGGCATCGCCCAGACCGCGATGGCTGAGATCGTGCATGCCGTGCTGAGCAGTGCCGAATTCGCCCTGTTCGCGGAATTCGGCCGGCAGCAGCACCTGACCAAGGGTGCCCGGCTGTTCCAGCGCGGTCAAGCCGGCGACACCATGTATGTGATCGCCAGCGGTCGCATCGAACTGGATTTCGGCGACGACCTGGTGGTGAAGTCGTTGGGCCCCAATGAATTCTTCGGTGAACTCGGCCTGCTGATTGGCGACCATCCGCGCAGCGCCGAAGCGCGCGCGGTGGAAGACAGCATCGTGCTGGAGCTGGGCAATGCCGATTTCCAGCGCCTGGTCGACCGCGATCCGGGCCTGGTGGCCTACTTCCTGCGGCGCACGATCATGCGCGTGGTCAGCAACGAACAGATGCTGATCCGGCAGCTGCGGCGGCGCAACCATGACCTGGAAACCGCGCTGGACAACCTGTACGTCACCACCCACCAGCTCACCCATACCCGTGAACTGGTGCGCACCGACGAGCTGACCGGCCTGCACAACCGCCGCGGGCTGGGCCTGTACCTGCAGGAATGCCGCCTCCACGAGGACGGCCCGCCGCAGGGGCTGCTGCTGATCGACTGCGACCGTTTCAAACAGGTCAACGACGAACACGGCCACCAGGCCGGCGACCGCGTGCTGCAGAGCGTGGCCAACATCCTGCGCTCGGTCGCCACCGAGTCGGACGTGGCCTGCCGGCTCGGCGGCGACGAGTTCTGCCTGCTGCTACGCGCCGCCGACAACGACACCCTGCAACATGCGGCCGAGTTCATTCTCAGCGCGGTGCATGGATTGATGGGGCGGGCCCACGGGGTGCCACACGTGTGTCCGGTCAGCATCGGGCTGTGCCTGCTGGAGCCGCACACCGACTGGAGCGAGTGGTACGCTCGCGCCGACAACGCGCTGTACCAGGCCAAGCGCCTGGGGGGAAACCGGCTGCACTGGTCGCGTGCCGCGACCGCTTCGTCCTGATCGGGGACTGACTGCATGAACGGCGACATCGGAACGTCGACCCAGGCCCCGCAGATGCGGGCGCTGTTGTTTACTGACCTGTGCGACTCATTGATCCTGGTGGAGCGGATCGGCGATGTCGCCGCCGCCGAGCTGTTCCAGCAGCACGACCGGCTCGTATTGACCCTGCAGCAGCAGTGGAATGGCCATCAGATCGATCGCTCCGACGGCTTGTTCCTGTTGTTCGAGCGCGCCATCGACGCGCTGGGGTTCGCGCTGGATTACCAGCGTGGCCTGCAACAGATCGGCGAACAGCGCGGCTTCGTGCTGCGCGCGCGTGCCGGCCTGCACGTGGGGGAGGTGCTGACCTGGGAGAACAGCCCGGAAGCGATCAAGGTGGGCGCCAAGTCCATGGAGGTCGAGGGCCTGGCCAAACCGATGGCCGCGCGCCTGATGACGCTGGCGCGTCCCGGGCAGATCCTGCTCTCGGCCGTGGCCGAATCGCTCACCCACCGTGTCACTGCGGCACTGGGCGAACGCGGCGGGCAGTTGCTGTGGAAGTCGCACGGGCGCTGGCGCTTCAGGGGCATTCCAACCACCCAGGAAGTGTTCGAGGTGGGCGAGATCGGCTTCGCCCCGCTGCGCATGCCGCGTGGCAATGCCAAGGCCCGGCGCGACATCCCGCTGTGGCGCCAGCCTGCGGCGCTGGCGGCGGAAGTGACACTGCTGGCGGGCTTGGCGGTGGGGGGCTGGATGCTGCTGCGGCCCGAGCCGGCCATTGCCTTCGCCGAGCGCGACTGGGTGGTTCTAGGCAGCCTGCGCAACCTGACGGACAACCGATTGCTGGACGATTCGCTCGACCAGGCGTTCCGGATCAGCCTGGAGCAGTCCAGGTACGTGAATGTGGTCAGTGAAGATCGCGTTGGCCGCATGCTTGAGATGATGCGCAGGCCGATGGACCCCGGTGTCCGTGACCGGAAGGATGCTGCGGCCGTTGCGATCCGCGCCGACGCCAGGTTGCTGTTCCTGCCAATGGTGTCGGAGGTAGCCGGGCGCACCCGCTTCAGCGTGGAGGTTGTTGATCCCGCTTCGATGCGCACCCTTGTCGTCGCCTCGGCGGATGCAAGTGGCGGTAGCGTGCTGACGGCTGTGGATGACGTATCGCGGCAGTTGCGCGATCAGCTCGGCGAAGAAGCAGCGGTGATTCAGCGCAACAATCAGCGACTCCCCGAAGTCACCACTACCAGCCTCGACGCATTACGCGCCTTTGCGCTGGGCCAGAAGCGCTATGTTCGCGGTGATTACAAGGGCGCGCTGGCGTTCTACCAGCAGGCGACCGAAATTGACGGTGAGTTCGCGCTGGCATGGCTGGGGCAGACCCGCAGCCACTTTGCGGCTGCCGATTTCAGGTCAGCTTCCTTGACGCTGAACAAGGCGCGCGAGTGGGCGGAGCATCTGCCAACAAGAGAGGCGCTGTATGTGCGCAACTGGTCGCTGCAGATCGATGACCCGGACCGTGCGACCGACGGTTGGATGCGCATGGCCGAGCTCTATCCCGACTATCTGGCTGCAACCAACAATGCGGCCATGAATCTCTACAACGAGAACCGGTTCGGTGAAGCCCTTCCGCTGGCACATCGGGTGGCATCGAGCCGTCTGGATCTGCTTGGCATTGGTCAGGACCAGTACGGACGTATCCTGCTGGCACTCGGCCGCTACGACGAGGCTGACCGCGCCCTGGCGACGGCCGCCTCGACAGGCTGGGAAGGTGCATTGATGCGCCAGGCAACAGTGGCCGCAGCGCGCGGCAGCTTCGCAAAGGCGGCTGCACTGATGCAGCGCATCGATCCTGCCAATTACCACGCCGATATCATTCGCAGCTCCATTGCCCTGGACAGCGGCCAAGGAGCTGCGGCGATGGCCAGTGCGGAGCGCGGGATGCAGCGGAGCCGAGACAAGGCGGGCATCGACCGCTACAGCTTCTACCTTCCGCTGGCCGTGGCCAGTCTGCATAGCGGTCAGCGCAGCCGGGCGCTGAGTCTGCTTGAGGAGGCCGGTCGTGAGGCGTTCGACCGTATCGAACAGGCGCCTGCGGTGGATGTGATTGACCGTGTGGTCACGGCACAAGCGGCAGCGTTGGTCGGACTGCGGCTCGGCAACGTTGCACTGGCCGACCGGGTGCAGGCCCAGGTGGCAGGTTTGACCGTGCTCCCGGACAGTCAGGTTGTCCGCGAATTCGACGCGGTGATTTCTGCCGAACGTCTACGCCTCGACCACAAGCCCGTCGAAGCCCTGCGGGTGCTGCAGCCTTTCATGGGGCCGCGTTCGCGAATCCAGTCCCGGGTAGCGGCGTTCAATGCAGCGCGTGATGCGGGGCTTGATGGTCAGGCAAAGCAGCAGCAACAGTGGCTGCATTCCAGAGCGGGGTTGGCCTACGCTGAAATCGAATGCAGCTTCTGCCTGCAAGGACTGAACATTCTCGATGTGCGGGCCAGTGCGAAAGGACAGGTTGCGGGTGGCGGCACGTCGCGCGCCTCGGCAGCCGCCATCCGGGAGCCGTGATTCAGCGCAGCGTGCGGGGTGCTTGGCCGTTGTCGCCGTTCTCCAGCATCGGCACATTGAATGCGGTTCCACAGATGAGCATGGAAATGATTTCCGCCTGGGCCTGCGCGACGACGGCCTTGTCGGCAAGGCAGATGCCTGCGCAGCAACCGGCGACAAACTGCGCCAGTTCGTCCGGATCGGCAGGTACATGGCCGGCCTCCAGCAAGGCGGCCTCGGTTGTCGTTGAGAAGCGCTCGCGGAAGTCGTCATCCGTGGCCAGCAGATGGACCAGGTTTTGTGCAACCGCAGGTTCCAGCGTCAGCGTGGGCATGGGGTGATACTCGGCTAGGGAATGGTCAGGAAGGTATGTCGGCCGCAGGGTGCCGTTCTTGAGTGGCACCACCTTGCCATCAAGGAACGGGCCGCGCGTTCGATAACATTGCAACGCTGCTCGGTGGAGATGAAAGTATGCACGTCAGGCGCTGTTCGGTGCTCATGATGGAACCGCGGGAGTCGACGACATTCCAGCTGCAGGACCTGATGCGAGGCGGAGACGGGATCAGGCGGACCCTGGCCTGGTACGCGCTGGCTCCCCATCTGCAGTCCCCCGTTGAGCTGGGGGCTGACGCACAGGCATGGCTGGGGCAGCTCAGTCCGAATGCATGGTGTGAGGTTGCCGAGGGAAGTGACGAGATCGCACTGGCGCGCCTGCTGCTTGATGCTGGGCTGGTATTCGAACGGGATGCGCACGTGGATGAGCGGGGCCAACGCGACGCGGAACTTCGTGCTACCTATTGGCACCCGTTGGCGGCCGTGCTGCATTCGTTCTCTCGCTGGGATGATGTGGATGCGGTGGGCAACATGCGCCTTTCGAGAACCGAGACGGCTGCTCAGATGCGGCAGACGCTGGGCGCACCTCCCGATACAACGGCGGTACGCTGTAGTGCGGGTGGAATCGCGTTGCCACGTGCGGAGCCGGGAGATTTCGATACGCTTCTTGCAAGGCGCACCACCTGCCGAAATTTCGATCCTCACCGACCGCTGTCAATGTCCCTGCTGGCGGTGATGCTGCAACGCACGTTCGGGAGTACGGGCGAACAGCGCGTAGGCGAGGACCTGGTCTTCCTGAAGAAGAATGTTCCCTCCGGCGGCGGGCTGCATCCAATTGAAGCGTACTTGATCATTCAGAACGTTGAGGGTCTCGCGGCCGGGCTGTACCACTACCGGGGCGACGCACATGTACTGGAACCGATCGAGGCGTCTGAGCGTGTTGATCACGAATTTGTGATGGGTGTGGTCGGTCAGCAGCATTGGTTCGCTGACGCGCACGTTCTGGTGGTCCTGGCGCCGCGCTTCAACCGAACGTTCTGGAAGTATCGCCAGCACGCCAAGAGCTATCGGGTCATCGCGATGGAGGCGGGACATCTGTCGCAGACGCTCTATCTGGCCGCGACGGATGTTGGATTGGGGGCTTTCATCACCGCTGCGATCAATGAGAAGGCTATTGAGCGGGCGTTCTCATTGAATCCCATCAACGAGGGGGTTCTGGCAGTCTGCGGCTTCGGCTGGCGTGCCGCACAGATGACCACCACCGAACTCGACCCGGCGGGGGTCATCTGGCAAGCGGCGACCTGACCGCCGCCATCGCGAGGTCAGCAGGCGGGGCTCAGGCCCCATCCACTTCGAAATCCACCAGCACCGCCCCATCGCCCACCTGGTCCCCGGCCTTCACCCGGTACCCCTGCACCAGGCCATCGGCCGGTGCCTGCAGAGTGTGTTCCATCTTCATCGCCTCCAGCACCAGCAGCGGCGCACCGCGCTTGACCGGCGTGCCGGGTGCTACCAGCGTCGCCACGATCCGCCCCGGCATCGGCGCGACCAGGCTGCCGGCATCGGCGACGGTCTGGTCGGCTTCGCTGACCGGGTCGTGCACGCTGAAGCGCTGCACGCCCTGGGGGCCAAACAGATGCAGCTCGCTGCCGTCGCGGATGACGGTGGCGCGGTGCAGGTGCTCGCCGATCTGCACGCGCAACGCGGTGCCACGCAGGCTGCCCAGCACCGGCACGCTGCCGGCTTCACCCAGATGGATCGACCAGTGTTCGCCGCCGCCCTGTACCGTCAGCGTGCGCTGCACGCCGCGATGTTCCAGGGTGACCGGGTGCGCGGCATGCGCGCCCAGGCGCCAACCGTCCTGTGCCTGCCATGGCGAATGCGGGTCGCGTGCATCGCTGCTGGCGGTCGCTTCGGTGGCGACAGCGGCCAGGGCCGCCATCGCCCATAGCGCCGGCGCACTGTCGCCCTGGTTCGGCGAGAGCGCCTCCTGCTCGCGCTCGATCAGCGCAGTATCCAGGTTGGCCTGCGCGAAGGAGTCGGTCATCACCAGCCTGCGCAGGAAGGCGGCATTGGTGGTCACGCCGACCACTTCGCACTCGGCCAGGGCCTGCTGCATGCGGCGCAGCGCGGCGTCGCGATCCACGTCCCAGACGATCAGCTTGGCAATCATCGGATCGTAGAACGGGGTGATCGCATCGCCCTGTTCCACGCCGGCATCCACGCGTACGTGGGCCGAGGCGGTGGGCAGGCGCAGGTGGCGCAGCGTGCCGGTGGAGGGCAGGAAGCCGCGGTCGGCGTCTTCGGCGTACAGGCGTGCTTCCAGGGCATGGCCGTGGATCTTCAGCTGGTCCTGGCACAGCGGCAGGCGCTCGCCGCTGGCTACGCGCAGCTGCCATTCGACCAGGTCGGTGCCGGTGATGTACTCGGTGACCGGGTGCTCCACCTGCAGGCGGGTGTTCATTTCCATGAAGAAGAACTCGCCGGTTGGCGCGGCGATGAACTCCACCGTGCCTGCACCAACGTAATGCACGGCGCGTGCGGCATCCACCGCGGCCTGGCCCATCGCAGTGCGGCGCTCGGGCGTCATCCCCGGCGCGGGAGCTTCTTCCAGCACTTTCTGGTGGCGGCGCTGCACCGAGCAGTCGCGCTCGAACAGATGCACCACGTTGCCGTGGCGGTCGCCGAACACCTGGATCTCGATATGGCGCGGGCGCTCGACGTACTTTTCCACCAGCACGTGCGCATTGCCGAAGGCCGACTGCGCTTCGCGCTGGCAGCTGGCCAGCGCATCGATGAAGTCGGCGCTGGCATCTACCCGGCGCATGCCCTTGCCACCCCCGCCGGCGCTGGCCTTGATCAGCACCGGGTAGCCGATCGTATCGGCCTGGCTGCGCAGGAAGTCCGGTTCCTGCTGGTCGCCGTGGTAGCCCGGGGTGAGCGGCACGCCTGCCTGTTGCATCAACGCCTTGGCGGCGCTCTTGTCGCCCATCGCGCGGATCGAGGCGGCGGTCGGGCCGATGAAGACGATGCCGGCATCGACGCAGGCCTGAGCGAAGTCGGCGTTCTCGGAAAGGAACCCGTAGCCGGGGTGGATCGCCTGTGCGCCGCTGCGGCGGGCCGCATCGAGGATGGCGTCGGCGCGCAGGTAGCTCTCGCGTGCCGGCGCCGGGCCGATCGCAATGGCCTCGTCGGCCAGGCGCACGTGGCGCGCGTTGCGGTCGACGTCGGAGTACACCGCCACGGTGGCGATGCCCAGCCGTTGGCAGGTGGCGATGACGCGGCAGGCGATTTCGCCGCGATTGGCGATCAGGATCTTGGTGAACATGGTCTTCTCGTTGCGCGTGCCAGGGGCGGGCGGTCGGAACTGCGTGGAGCGTCAGGCGGGCAGGGCGGCACGGGGGTGCCGCCGCTGTCTTACATG
Source organism: Stenotrophomonas sp. GL_101 (assembly GCF_057835675.1). Taxonomy (NCBI): domain Bacteria; kingdom Pseudomonadati; phylum Pseudomonadota; class Gammaproteobacteria; order Lysobacterales; family Lysobacteraceae; genus Stenotrophomonas; species Stenotrophomonas sp. GL_101. The sequence continues at coordinate 236,718 of NZ_CM174432.1, forward strand.
CGGAACACGCCGAAATCGGTCCGGCGTGCCGGTGCGTTGAGGCTGGCCGACAACGCCAGGCCCAGCACGCGGCGGGTGTCGGCCGGATCGATCACGCCGTCGTCCCACAACCGTGCGCTGGCGTAGTAGGGATGGCCCTGTTGTTCGAACTGCTCGCGGATTGGCGTTTTGAAGCCGTCCTCTTCCTCAGCCGACCACTGCCCGCCCTTGCCCTCGATGCCATCGCGCTTGACCGTGGCCAGCACGCTGGCAGCCTGCTCGCCGCCCATCACGCCGATGCGCGCGTTCGGCCACATCCACAGGAAATTGGGCGAATAGGCGCGGCCGCACATGCCGTAGTTGCCGGCGCCGAACGAGCCGCCGATCACCACCGTGAACTTGGGCACCTTGGCGCAGGCCACCGCCATCACCAGCTTGGCGCCGTCCTTGGCGATGCCGCCGTGTTCGTACTTGCGCCCGACCATGAAGCCGGTGATGTTCTGCAGGAACACCAGCGGAATGCCGCGCTGGGTGCACAGTTCGATGAAGTGCGCGCCCTTGAGCGCGGACTCGGAGAACAGGATGCCGTTGTTGGCGATGATGCCCACCGGGTAGCCGTGCAGGTGCGCGAAACCGGTGACCAGGGTGTTGCCATAGCGCGGCTTGAATTCGTCGAACCGCGAATCATCGACCAGGCGCATGATCACTTCGCGCACGTCGTAAGGCTTGCGGGTATCGGCGGGAATCACCCCGTACAGCTCGTCGGCCGGATAGCGCGGGGCGACCGGGGCCTGTACCGCCAGCGCCGGCTCGGGCTTGCGCCAGTTGAGCTGGGCGATGATCGCGCGGACCCGGGCCAGCGCCTGCAGGTCGTTGTCGGCCATGTGGTCGGCAACGCCGGAAATGCGCGTGTGCACGTCGGCACCGCCCAGTTCCTCGGCCGTCACCACTTCGCCAGTGGCCGCCTTCACCAACGGCGGGCCGCCCAGGAAGATGGTGCCCTGCTCGCGCACGATCACCGTCTCATCGCTCATCGCCGGCACGTAGGCGCCGCCGGCGGTGCAGCTGCCCATCACGCAGGCGATCTGCGGAATGCCCTGCGCGGACAGGTTGGCCTGGTTGTAGAAGATCCGCCCGAAATGGTCGCGGTCCGGGAACACCTCGTCCTGCAGCGGCAGGAACGCACCGCCGGAATCGACCAGGTAGATGCACGGCAGGCGGTTCTGCTCGGCCACTTCCTGCGCGCGCAGGTGCTTCTTGACCGTCATCGGGTAGTAGGTACCGCCCTTGACCGTGGCATCGTTGGCCACGATCACGCATTCCACGCCGCTGACCCGGCCGATCCCGGCGACCACGCCGGCACTGGGGATCGGGTCGCCGTACATGCCGTGCGCGGCCAGCGGGGCGATCTCCAGGAACGCGCTGCCCGGGTCCAGCAGGGCGTCGATGCGGTCGCGCACCAGCAGCTTGCCGCGCCCGGTGTGCTTGGCGCGTGCCGCTTCGCTGCCGCCCAGCGCGGTGCGCGCCAGGGTCGCGCGCAGGTCATCCACCACCGCCTGCAGCGCAGTGCGGTTGGTTTCAAAGGTGTCGCTGCCCGGTTGCAGCTGGCTGCTCAGTACGCTCATGGCATTCCCTTACTTGGTGCGCTGGAACAGTTCGCGGCCGATCAGCATGCGGCGGATCTCCGAGGTGCCCGCGCCGATTTCATACAGCTTGGCATCGCGCCACAAGCGCCCGGTCGGGTACTCGTTGATGTAGCCGTTGCCGCCCAGCACCTGGATCGCCTGGCCGGTCAGCCAGGTGGCCTTTTCGGCCGAGTACAGGATCGCACCGGCCGCGTCCTGGCGGGTGGTGCGGCCCAGGTCGCAGGCGCGTGCCACCGCATAGACATAGGCGCGGCAGGCATTGAGGCCCACGTACATGTCGGCCAGCTTGGCCTGCATCAGCTGGAAGGTGCCGATGGCCTGGCCGAACTGCTTTCGCTCGTGCACGTAGGGCATCACCACGTCCATGGCCGCGGCCATCAGCCCCAGCGGACCGCCGGACAGCACCACGCGCTCGAAATCCAGCCCGGACATCAGCACATTGACGCCACCGCCGACCACGCCCAGCACGTTCTCCTCGGGCACTTCGCAGTCTTCAAACACCAGCTCGCAGGTGTTGGAGCCGCGCATGCCCAGCTTGTCCAGCTTCTGCGCGGTGGAGAAACCCTTCATGCCCTTTTCCACCAGGAACGCGGTGATGCCCTTGGCGCCGGCCTCCACGTCGGTCTTGGCGTACACCACCAGCACGTCGGCGTCGGGGCCGTTGGTGATCCACATCTTGGTGCCGTTGAGCACGTAGTGGCTGCCGCGCTTGTCGGCGCGCAGTTTCATCGACACCACGTCAGAGCCGGCACCGGGTTCGCTCATCGCCAGCGCGCCGACCTTCTCGCCACTGCACAGGCCGGGCAGGAAGCGCTGCTTCTGGTCTTCGTTGCCGTTCTTGCGCAGCTGGTTCACGCACAGGTTGGAGTGCGCGCCGTAGGACAGGCCGATACCGCCGGAGGCCCGCGAAATCTCTTCCATCGCCACCACATGGGCCAGGTAGCCCATGCCGCTGCCGCCGTATTCTTCTTCCACGGTCAGGCCCAGCAGGCCCTGCTCGCCGAGCTTGCGCCACAGCGGATGCGGGAACAGATTCTCTTCATCGGCCTGCGCGGCCAGCGGCGCGATCTCGACCGAGGCAAAATGGGCCACGCTCTGGCGCAGCAGGTCGATCTCTTCACCGAGATCGAAATTCATGGTGGGGACGTGCATGGGGCGACTCCGCAACTGCTGGATGGGACGCGCCGGTTGGGGTGGACGGTGGCAACCGTCCCGCGGGCGATTGGCCCCAGCGTAGCGGGGTTTGAGCAAGAAGTGAACACAAATTCAAAAATTGAACATAGAATCAACAAATGGCCTATAAACGCTCCGCACTGATGGAAGAACGCCTCGCCGGGGCCCGGGAACGGATCCTGCTGGCCACCCGCGTGCTGGTCGCCGCCGGCGGCTACCGCAATGCCCCGGTGACCGCCGTGGCGGCCGAGGCAGGGGTATCCACCGGGCTGATCTACCGGCATTTCCCCTCCAAGGCCGAACTGTTCGTGGAGGTGCTGACCGCTGCGGTCGAGCACGAACTGCGCATCTTCGAGGCGATTGCCGCCGAAGCGCTGCCGGCACCGGAGCGCCTGCGCCGGGCGATCACCGCCTTCGTGCGGCGCGCGCTGGCCGGCCCGGGCCTGGCCTACGCCTTCATCGCCGAGCCGGTCGATCCGGAGGTGGAAGCCGAGCGCATCCGCTGCCGTCGCCTGTTCGGCGAGGTGTTCCGGCGCATCGTTGCCGATGGCATCCAGGCCGGCACGTTCCCGGCGCAGGACACCCACGTAGCCGCGGCCTGCATCGTCGGTGCCTTCACCGAAGCGCTGGTCGGGCCGACCGCGCCCAGCCGCGATGCGCATGGCGACGAAGACCTGCTGGTGGAGTCGATCTGCGTTTTCTGCCTGCGTGCCGCCGGCGCCTGAGCGGCGGCGATGCTGCATTGCGATAGGTGGGGCCTGCTTGCAGAGCCCCGCCCACGCTGGTCATACTCCGACGACAAGCCGTGGTCCAACGACTACCAGCCAGGGGTATAAGAGAGTGCGGAATTACGACCTCGAGTTCCTGAAACGCTTTTCCATGGTCATTGCCTTACTGGTGGCCATCACGCTCGGCCTGATCGTTTTCGCTGCGTACCTGCATACCAGCATCCCCCCTGAAGTGTCGCCGTTGGCGGTCAAACGCACCGAACAGCGCATCGCGCCGGCCGGTGCGGTGTATGCCGGCAGTACCGGTGCGGCGGCGCAGGCTGCGGCCAAGGCTGCTGCCCTGGCCAAGGCCGCCTCGCAGGTGGCCTACGGCGGCACCACCGACGGCAAGGTGGTCTTCGACAACCTCTGCACTGCCTGCCACACCAACGGTGTCGGCAATGCCCCGACCCTGGACCACAGCCACTGGGACGCGCGTATCGCCCAGGGCAAGGACACCCTCTACAAGCACGCTGTCGAGGGCTATACCGGCCCGGACGGCGGCATCATGCCGCCCAAGGGTGGCAATCCCGCGCTGACCGAAGAGCAGATCCACGCCACGGTCGACTGGATGCTGGCCAACCTCAAATAATCCCCGGTGCCGGGCGGCTACCGGCACCCGGTAGGTACCGACCGTTGGTCGGTACATGGCCGCACCGTCCGGGTTTGCGTGCGCCACGACCAACGGTCGTGGCCTACCGGGGGTGGTTGCGGGGTTTGCGTGCTCCGGTCATCTTTGTTGCGTAGGCTTGCTGCACTTTCCCGGAGTCGTCCCACCGATGCGTCGTATTCCTCTCGTGTTCGCCCTCGCGCTGGCGCTGTCCGGCGCGGTCCACGCCGCCCAGCCGCAGCGTAGTGCCGCGCCGCCGGTTGCCGCCACGCCGCCGGCCGCCCCCGTCATCCTGACTGCCGCGCCCACCGACTGGCGCGCCCTGGACGGGCAACAGGTACGCATCGCCGCGCCGCTGACCCTGGCCGGCACCGACGGCCTGTCGCGCTTTGGCGAGCTGACCGTGGCTTTCGGCGGGCGCCTGTGGCAGCCCAGCGAAGTGGCCGCCCCGCGCACCGCCGGGCATGCCCAGGTAACGGCCGACAACGCGCACCGCCGTCTGGTGCTCGATGACGGCAGCGACGCACGCGATCCCGGCCCGGTGGCCTACCTGCCAGCCAACGCGGACCTGCGCACCGGCATGCTTCTGCGCAACGTCGAAGGCATCGTACGCATCGATGCCAAGGGCACCCCGCGCCTACAGGTGACCGCCCCGCTGCAGGTGCCGGCGGTGGAGCGCCCGGCCGTGCCGAAGGTGGCCGGGTCGCTGCATATCGCCGCCTTCAACCTGGAAAACTACTTCAATGGCGATGGCCAGGGTGGCGCGTACCCCACGTTGCGCGGCGCGCGCACGCTGGCTGAACACCAGGCGCAGACCGCCAAGCTGGTGGCCACCATCAACGGGCTGGATGCGCACATCGCCGCGCTGATGGAACTGGAGAACGACGGCTATGGGCCGCACTCGGCCATCGCCGAACTGGTGGACGCCCTCAACGCCCCGCTCGACCCCAAGGACGCCTGGGCCTTCGTGGATGCCGGACAGGGCCCGGGCAGCAACCCGATCCGGGTGGGCATCATTTACCGCAAGGGCTGGTTCAAACCGCTGGGCCGGCCGGTGATCCAGCTCGGCGGCCCGTTCGCCGAGCGCAGCCGCGCGCCGCTGGCGCAGGCCTTCCAGGGCATGGGCCAGCCGTTCATGGTGGTGGCCAACCACTTCAAGTCCAAAGGCTGCCGCGACGCCACCGGTGCCGACGCCGACCAGGACGATGGCCAGGCCTGCTGGAACGCCACCCGGGTCGAATCGGCCCGGCAGTTGAACGCCTGGGTGCAGGGCGAAGCAGCCCGCCTGAAGGTGAAGGACGTGGTGCTGCTGGGCGACTTCAACGCCTATGCGATGGAAGACCCGATCCGCACGCTGCACGACGCCGACTGGCGCGATGCCTTCGCCGTGGCCAAGGTCGAACGTCCTTACAGCTATGTGTACAACGGCCTGAGCGGCCGCCTCGACCACGCCCTGCTCAGCCCGTCCATGGCCCAGCGCCTGCAGGGCGCCGCCGAATGGCACATCAATGCCGACGAGGCCGAGGACGTGGGCTACCAGGGCCGCAACGAACCGGGCCCGTGGCGCAGTTCGGACCACGACCCGCTGCTGCTGGGCTTTGATCGCTGATCGAACCGCTGCCGCCACGCTCTGCGTGGCGGCCCGGCTCAACGCCAGTAATACCGCTCGATCCGGAACGTGGCCCGGCACCCGTTATCGACCCACAGCGAGGTGTTGTCCTGGCCCCAGTCGCGCCCGAATTCGCACGGCGAGCGCGACTCGCGGCGGATCAGGTGCACGGTGTCCTTGCGCGCTATCTGCACATCGCAGCGGCGGAAACGGTGGTCGCTGCTGTGGCAGCTGACCACTTCCGAATCCGGATGGCCGCCGCCGGTGGACGGTGGCGGGTAGGCGGGGTAGGCGGGAGGCGGATACAGCGGCCCGCTGAAATCGGGAAACCCTCCCAGGCTGGCGCACCCGGACGTACCCAGGCAGGCCGCCAGCAGCAGCGGTCGTACAACGTTCTTTCCCATCACAGCGCACCATCCCAACCGGCAGGAACCCGAGTGTAGGAAGGCACGTCGCCGCTGTGGGGCAGTGAAATGTGAGGTCGGTCCGTGTATCAAACGAATTGGTGAAACGCGCCTGACCCCGTCAGTTCATCTATCGCTGCGGCACCGGTTCAGCGCGTGCCCCACGCAATCAACCCGATCGCCACCACGGCCAGCCCAAGGCCCACGCGGTTCCATACACTGGTGCGTTCGCCGAACGCGAGCACGCCCACCAGGGCGCCCACCACGACCACGCCGATGTTCATGCCGGCAAACACCACCGCCGGGCTGTCCGGCAGGTGCTGGTGTGCGCGCACGTAGAACAGGATGTTGCCGAAGTTGAGCAGCCCCAGCAGCGCGCCGGCCCCCGCATTGCGCCACTGCAACGGTGACGCACCGCTGGCATGCCGCCACAGCTGCAGCGCCAACATCAGCACGAAGGCCAGCCCGAAGCTGGCCGTCAGCGCGGCCATCGACGGCGTGCCCGACAGCGCCACCTGCTTGAGCATGATGTCCACCAGCGCGTAGCCCGCCCACACCGCCAGCAGCCACGGCCAGGCGCGCTCGCCACCTGGCGCGGCGGCGGTCGCGCGCGGGCGCACGCTGATGCCCACGATTGCCAGCAGGCCCAGCCCCAGGCCGGCCAGCTTCCAGCCGTTGGCGGTCTCGCCAAACACCAGGAAGGCCGCCAGCAGGGACAGCAGCAGCGACAACCGCTGGGCCACGTCGCTGCGCACGATGCCGGCGCGGGTGACCGCGCGGGCCATCACCAGGAAGATGGTGGGCAGCGTCACCGCCAGGCCCAGCAGGGCCAGCCACGGCGCATGCGCGGTCTGCAACGACGCCAGCGACGGCCGCAGCAGCGCCAGGCTGAGCACGCTGGCCAGCAGGTAATTCCAGGTCACCACCTGGGCCATGTCCAGGCGCTGGCGCGGCGCCAGCTTCAGCAGCACCGACACCAGCACACTGCAGCACACACTGAAAACCAGATAGAGCATGACGAACCCGGCAAGCGCGGCGGTGCAGCCCGCAGAGAACGGTATTATGACGCCATGCACAATCCCCCTTTCCCCCAAGCCAGCGCTGCTCTGGTGCTGGACGGCCCGGTCGGGCCGCTGGATGTCGCCGTCGACCTGCCCACCGGCGACGCGCCTGCACAGCCGGTCGTGGCGGTGATCTGCCACCCGCTGTCCACCGAAGGCGGCACCATGCACAACAAGGTGGTGACCATGGTCGCCATCACCCTGCGCGCGCTGGGTATCACCACGGTGCGCTTCAACTTCCGCAGCGTCGGCACCTCGGCCGGCAGTTTCGACCATGGCAATGGCGAGCAGGACGATCTCAAGGCCGTGGCGGCCTGGGTCCGTGCGCAGCGCCCGGAAGACCGTCTGTGGCTGGCCGGCTTCAGCTTCGGGTCGTTCGTGTCGCTGAAGGCGGCCGCCGAGCTGCAGCCCGATGCGCTGGTCTCGATCGCCCCGCCGGCCGGGCGCTGGGACTTCGGCGGCGTCCAGCCGCCGGCACAATGGCTGGTGGTCCAGGGCGAGCAGGACGAAATCGTCGACCCGCAGGCCGTCTATGACTGGCTGGCCTCGCTGGATGCGCCGCATGAACTGGTACGCATGCCTGACACCGGCCACTTCTTCCACCGCAAGCTGATCGACCTGCGTGGCGCGCTCACCCATGGCGTCAAGCACTGGCTGCCCGATCCGGACAGCAGCGCGGCATGAGCGAGACCGCAATGACCCCATCGCAACGCTACGCCGAGGGCGTGGCCCGGGGCGAATGGCTGAACGATCCGGCCCAGCACGCCGCACTGGCCGAGCTGGACCGCATCCACGTCGCCCTGGTGGACAGTGCCCAGGACGGTTGGCTGGACCGGTTGTCGGCCTTCTGGAAGAAGCCCGACCCGGTCAAGGGCCTGTACTTCTGGGGCGGGGTCGGGCGCGGCAAGACCTTCCTGGTGGATCTGTTCTATGACGGCCTGCCGATCGAACAGAAGTACCGCACCCATTTCCACCGCTTCATGCGCGGCATCCACGAGCGCCTGCGCGAGCACCAGGGGCAAAGCGATCCGCTGGCCCGGATCGCCCAGGAATGGCGCAGCAAGCTGCGCGTGCTGGTGCTGGATGAGTTCTTCGTCACCGACATCGGCGATGCCATGCTGCTGGCGCGCCTGCTGGAGCGGTTGTTCGCCGAGGGCGTCACCCTGGTGACCACCTCCAACACCGCGGTGGAAAACCTGTACCTCAACGGCCTGCAGCGCGACAGCTTCCTGCCGGCGATCGGGCTGCTGCAGACCTACTGCGTGGCGCTGTACGCCGAAGGCACCGAAGACTACCGGATGCGCGCATTGACCCGTTCGCCGGTGTACCAGGCCCCGCGCGATGCAGGCAGTGATGATTGGCTGGGCAAGCGCTGGGCCGAACTCAGCGGCAACCAGCCGGCCAAGCCAGGCAACATCGAAATCGAGGCTCGCAAGATTCCGGTGCGTGGGCGCGGCAAGAGCATCGCCTGGTTCGACTTCAAGGCCTTGTGCGAAGGCCCGCGGGGCCCGTCGGACTACATCGAGATCGCGCACGAGTTCAACACCGTGCTGCTGGGTGACATTCCGCACTTCGACACGCTCAATGAAGATGCCGCGCGCCGCTTCGTCAACCTGATCGACGAGTTGTACGACCGCCACGTCAACCTGGTCTGCACCGCCACCGACAGCCCGGTCGCGCTGTACTCGGGGACGCGCCTGCAGGGCGCGTTCGAGCGTACCGCTTCGCGTCTGATCGAAATGCAGAGCGCCGAGTACCTGGGCACCCCGCACAAGGCGTGATACCGGAGGCGCCGGGCGCTGCCCGGCGGCTTCAGGCACCCCCGGCGCTAAGGGATGGCGTTTCCGCGCGCTTGGTCGCCAAGCACCGCCGGGCTGGGGTCTTCGTCGCGGTCCATCACCATCATCGCCAGCGGCTTGCCCTGGTAGCGCACGTCCAGCGCCTGCTGCAGCTGGTCCAGCGCCAGCACCTGGGTGCACAACGACTGTGCGTGGGCCTCCAGGGCCTGGCCCCGGGTTTCCATGCGCCGGTCCAGTTCATCCCCGACCTTGTCCGCACGCGCTTCCAGGCGCTCGGCGCCGCCGGTGAACATCGACCACATCACCCCGCGCGCCAGCGAGCTGGCCATCGATTCGGCGGCCTGTTCGACCCGCTGCTCGAAACCTTCGCTGAAATCGTCCTGTTCCCAGATGCCGCGGCCCAACGTGCGCCCCACATAGGCATGGGCGTCCTGGCGCAACCGGGCCACCTGCCGGGCCTTGCTGCGGCTGCCACTGAGGATCTTCACCGTGGCGCCGAACGCGTCGAAGGCGATGTCCACCGCCTCCCCGGCGATCCCGGCCACGGCCGGCACCAGTTGCCGGGTTCCCCATTCCAGCTGGCGCAGGCGCTGCGCGTCGGCCGCACTGACCGGCACCGGCTTGCGGTCGATGTTGAGCTCGCCATCGTGGAAGAAGATCTCCGCCGGCACCTGGTCGCGCTGGCGCAGCCAGATGCCGCCGCTGTCCACCAGCACGTTGTACGGCGTGCTGACCCCGCATTGGCGCGAAGACAACGGCGGGGAAGGGGAATCCTCGGCGAGGACCGGCGCGGTGGCCACGGCCAGGCTCAACAGCAGGCATCGGGACAGGAGCAGTCGCATCGGGTGGGCTCGGCGGGGGCGTGGGCCAAGACTCGCACCGGCGAGGCGGGCGGGCGCGGGTCGGAAGTCACCCTGGCCGGTCATCAGGGTCGGGTTTGTTAGGTCCATGTGAGCCCCGGCGTTCTGTTTTCCGCGCCCCTGCGTCGCATCGAAAACAGCGCTTCCGGCCTTGACTGCGCACTCGGTTTCGACAGGTCCTGACCGCTCGTCGGCCGGCCCGAACGGCGGATCCTTGCGCCGCAAGGGGTTAAGGAATTTCCCTACATTTGGCGTTGACGGCACCTGGTACCCCCACTATCTTGTGGCTGTCGGTGCCGGCGACCACAAGTCGCCCGGTTTTTCGTCTTCATGCCGAAGGCCTGAAAACTACCGACAACCGCACCAGGAACAGGGCGCGGGACCGGCCGCGATTCTCCAGGAGGAGAGGACCGGCGACGCAGCTGAACCGCCGGCAGGTCTGCCGGCACCGGTCTCGGCCCCTGCGACGCCGTCACTGCATCCTGTGTCTCAGCGCACCGGTCCGTCACCTGCCAGGCAGGCGGCCCCGTACCACCCCACATCACGCCAAGAGGAAAACGCCGTGAGCACCGAAACCAGCGCAGCCACCGATCAGGAAAGCGAGTTCCTGCTGACCTCGCCGCACACGGCCACCGCCATGAGCGTGACCAAGCGCAACGGCACTACCGAACTGGTGGACCTGAACAAGATCGTGCGCGCGGTGCAGCGCTGCTGCGAAGGCCTGCATGCGGTCGACCCGATGCGCGTGGCGACCCGGACCATCTCCGGCCTGTACAACGGCGCCACCACCCAGGAACTGGACGAACTGTCCATCCGCACCGCCGCGCTGCTGATCGGTGAAGAGCCCGAGTACGGTCGCCTTGCCGCGCGCCTGCTGGCCAACTTCATCGCCAAGGAAGTGTCCGGCCAGGAAATCCATGCGTTCTCGCAGTCGGTCGGTCGTGGCCACGAAGTTGGCCTGATCAACGCGCGCCTGCTCGACTTCGTGCAGACCAACGCGCGCAAGCTCAACGATGCGATCGATCCGTCGCTGGACCTGCACTTCGATTACTTCGGCCTGCGTACCCTGTACGACCGCTACCTGCTGCGTCACCCGCACACCCGCAAGGTGATCGAGACCCCTCAGCAGTTCTTCCTGCGCATCGCCAGCGCACTGAGCGAAGACGTGCCGGAAACCCTGGCGCTGTACAAGCGCATGGGCAACCTGGACTACCTGCCGTCCAGCCCGACCCTGTTCAACTCCGGCACCACCCACGAGCAGCTGTCCTCGTGCTTCCTGCTCGACTCGCCGCAGGATTCGCTGGAGTCGATCTATTCCAAGTACGGCGACATCGCCCAGCTGTCCAAGTTCTCCGGTGGCATCGGCGTCAGCTACAGCCGCGTGCGTTCGCGTGGTTCGCTGATCAAGTCGACCAACGGCCACTCCAACGGCATCGTGCCGTGGCTCAAGACCATGGATTCGTCGGTGGCTGCGGTCAACCAGGGCGGCAAGCGCAAGGGCGCGGCCTGTGTGTACCTGGAAACCTGGCACGCCGACATCGAGGACTTCCTCGAGCTGCGCGACAACACCGGTGACGAATCGCGCCGTGCGCACAACCTGAACCTGGCCAACTGGATCCCCGACCTGTTCATGCAGCGCGTGGAAAAGGACCTGGAGTGGTCGCTGTTCGATCCGCGCGTGGTGCCCGAGTTCACCGACCTGTTCGGTGAAGCCTTCGAGCAGGCTTACCTGCAGGCCGAAGCCCAGGGCAAGGCCCAGCGCACCATCTCCGCGCGCAAGCTGTACTCGCGGATGATGCGTACCCTGGCTGAAACCGGCAACGGCTGGATGACGTTCAAGGACAAGTGCAACCGCGCCAGCAACCAGACCCTGCGCGCCGGCAACGTGATCCACCTGTCCAACCTGTGCACCGAAATCCTGGAAATCACCTCGGCCGAAGAAACCGCGGTGTGCAACCTGGGCTCGATCAACCTGGGCAACCACGTCGACGGCAACGGCGAGTTCGACTATGACAAGCTGGCCGATACCGTGCGCCTGGCCGTGCGCCAGCTCGACCGCGTCATCGACCTGAACTTCTACCCGATCGAAACCGCCCGTCGCGGCAACCTGCGCTGGCGTCCGGTCGGCCTGGGCTGCATGGGCCTGCAGGACGTGTTCTTCCGCAAGCGCCTGGCCTTTGACAGTGCCGAAGCCCGCGCGCTGTCGAAGAAGATCGCCGAGACCATCTACTTCCACGCGCTGGAGACCTCGGTCGAACTGGCCCAGGAACGCGGCAAGCACCCGTCCTTCGCCGACACCCGTGCGGCCGGCGGCGAGCTGCAGTTCGATGCCTGGAACGTGGTGCCCGAAGACACCGCGCGCTGGGATGCCCTGCGCGCGCGCATCAAGGAACATGGCCTGCGCAACTCGTTGCTGATCGCCATTGCCCCGACTGCCACCATCGCTTCGATCGCCGGCTGCTACGAGTGCGTCGAGCCGCAGGTGTCCAACCTGTTCAAGCGCGAGACCCTGTCCGGTGACTTCCTGCAGGTCAACCGCTACCTGGTCAACGAGCTGAAGAAGCTGGGCCACTGGACGCCGGAAATGCGCGATGCGATCAAGCTGGCCGAAGGCTCGATCCAGGGCATCAGCCAGATCCCGGAAACGCTGCGCGAGATCTACCGCACCGCGTGGGAACTGCCGATGCGCTCGCTGATCGACATGGCCGCCGACCGCGGCGCGTTCATCGACCAGTCCGCCTCGCTCAACCTGTTCATGGAAAGCCCGAACATCGGCGCGATGTCCTCCATGTACATGTACGCCTGGAAGCAGGGCATCAAGACCACCTACTACCTGCGGTCGCGCCCGGCCACCAAGATCGCCAAGACCACGGTCAGCAGCCACGTTGCGGTGGTCGACCCGGTGGATGCGGTGTCCTGCTCGCTGGAAAACCCGGAAAGCTGCGAGGCGTGCCAATAAAAGGCGTGCCGGCCCAACCGGCCGGCATTCCCTCCCGTAGGTACCCACCGTTGGTGGGTACGGACAATGATCGACACCGCCGGGCAATGCCCGGCTGTTTCACTCCAAACACCCTGACACCGCATGCATCCCGATGCCTGCGCTGCCGGAAGCCCGCCGCGCACCCGCGCGGGTCTTTCGACGCTTCCCCTCCCGGAAGCCGCTAACTGAACCCAGGAAATGCCCATGGCAGACAAGCCCACCCAGATGTTGCTCGATCCAGGTTTTGAACTGACCCTGCGCCCGATGCGCTACCCGCAGTTCTATGACATGTATCGCAACGCGATCAAGAACACCTGGACCGTCGAGGAAATCAACTTCCAGATCGACATCAGCGACCTGCACAGCAAGATGTCGCCGGGCGAGCGCCACCTGATCCACCGCCTGGTCGCGTTCTTCGCCACTGGCGATTCGATCGTGTCCAACAACCTGGTGCTGAACCTGTACCAGCACTTGAACGCGCCCGAAGCGCGCATGTACCTGTCGCGCCAGCTGTATGAAGAAGCGCTGCACGTGCAGTTCTACCTGACCCTGCTCGACAACTACCTGCCCGATCCGGACGAGCGCGTCAAAGCGTTCGCCGCAGTGGAGAACATCGACTCGATCAAGAAGAAGGCCGATTTCTGCTTCAAGTGGATCGACTCGATCCAGGACCTGCGCCGCATCGAAACCCGCGACGAGCGCCGCCAGTTCCTGCTCAACCAGATCTGCTTTGCCGCCTGCATCGAAGGCCTGTTCTTCTTTGCCGCCTTCGCCTACGTGTACTACTTCCGTTCGCGTGGCCTGCTCAACGGCCTGGCCTCGGGCACCAACTGGGTGTTCCGCGATGAAAGCGCGCACATGGAGTTCGCCTTCGAGTGCGTGGACGTGATCCGCGAGGAAGAGCCGGACCTGTTCGACGATGCGATGAAGCAGCAGGTCTATGACATGCTCGCCGAAGCCATCGAATGCGAAGTGCAGTTCGCCGAAGACGTGCTGTCCGGCGGCGTGGCGGGCATTTCCACCCGCGACATGCGCCAGTACTTGCAGCACTGCGCCGACAACCATTTCCACCGCCTGGGCATGGAACGCAAGTACAACGTGCGCAACCCGTTGAGCTTCATGGAACTGCAGGACGTGCAGGAACTGACCAACTTCTTCGAACGCCGCTCCTCGGCCTACCAGGTGGGCGTGAAGGGCGAAGTGTCGTTCGATATGAACTTCTAGTAGAGCGGGGCTCTACCCCGCTGCGCTTCAACGAAGCCCGGCCAACGCGGTAATGTAGTTCGCTCAAGAAGAACGCCTCGATTCCATCAGGAACCGAGGCGTTTTTGTTTCTTCTCCCCGTCGAGCGGAGAGATTCATTTCAACCGGCGAAGCAGCGGGATGGCGTGTCTACGCTTGGCGACAGCGCGAGCGTCCGGTGCCGCTTGGCGGCCGGCAGGTCCTTTCGCAAATGTCCCCCGGCCGACGCCTGCGGCGACGGCCTCCTCCTTTATTTTGCCAAGAACCTGCCGGCCGCCAAGCGGCTCGGCTTGCGGTGCGCAACGGCGCACGCCGATGGTTGGCGTGGGCGCTGCGATCTTCCGCGCGCGGGCACCGAAAGGTAGGTCACCACCGTTGGTGGTGACGCTCATCCCCCCACGCCTGCGTGACCCGAACGCTCGTGGTATGCCCGCGCGACGACGCGGCCGCATAAGTGAACTGCATTACAGCCAATGCGGGGTGTCGTGCTTTCAATGCCGTGCTCACAGATGGCGGTGGGCCACCATCATGCGTTGACCGCATTGGTTGCTCACCGCCTGGGTGAACAGCTCAAGATCGTGGCCGGTTCCACCCTCGAATTGAATGAAACTCCAGCCGATGCCCATCCCGCCGTGCCAGTCGAGATCAAGAATGCGGAAGCGCTCGCCACTATCCGAATGGGTCCACTGCGTCTGGATATCCTCGTAGGCGGCACCGATGACATCCACGTAGTTGCCAATCGGGGGGAAGTCTTCGCGATCATCCCGTTCGCCCGGCACGCAGGGTGCGGATGTGCCCTCCCCAACGCTGACGAAGGGTGGCTGGTCACGGTAAATCTGGAACAGGCGGAGGCTGATGTGATCGATAGCGTCTGCGTGGCTGGCGGGGTAGAGCGCACGCATCCCTGGTCCCGCCCGATAACGCGGACTGAACCACTCGCAGGCTGCGTGTCCGTCGAACAACCATTCATCCTCCAGCGCGATGCCGTGGTCGCGCAACCGCTGCACGCAGTCTTCCACGCTTGCATCGCTGTCCACCTGCAATGACGCCGGCAGGTTTCCCGCGTCGACATGGGTGGCCACCACATCGGACGCACGCCGCCATGCGGGATCGTAGAGCCAACCGCTGGTTCCGGGCACTTGCGCAATGGCGTAGCTCAGCGTGTGCAAGGCCTTGCAGGGTACGTCTGCGCCTACCGGTGCAAGCACAATGCCCTGGTCCAGCATCCACCGTTCAAGAGCGCGCAGGTCTGGCCCAGGCACGTGCGGTGCGGCGGGGAAAACAAAACAGTCGTGTTCGGACATGGGTAGCGTGGTTTCGGCGTGATGCCCGCAGTGTTGGCGCCAACCTCAGCCAGCGTCAACGACGGAGTGCACGGAAACTGACGGGACCGCCTTATCCACGCCGCTTTTCCCGCGCTGCCGTAACATCGCGTCAATCCACCAGCCGGCCAGCCCCATGTCTACAACCCCAGACCCCATCCCGCCCACCGAAATCAGCATGGCCGAGATCGTCTTCCCCAACCACACCAACCACCTGGGCACCCTGTTCGGTGGCCAGGCGCTGGCGTGGATGGATAAAGCCGCGTTCCTCGCCGCTGCCCGTTATTCGCGCCGCACCGTGGTGACCGCGCGCTCGGATCAGGTCGATTTCAAGCTGCCCATCCGCATCGGGCAGATGGTGGAAACCATCGGCCGCATTGTCGAAGTCGGCCGCAGCTCGATGAAGGTGGAAGTGGAGCTGATCGCCGAAGACCTGCACAGCGGCGAACGCAAGCTCTGCACGCGCGGGCATTTTGTGATGATCGCGCTGGACTCCGATGGCCACCCCATCGCCGTGCCACCGCTGCCCGGCGCCATTCCCGGCCCGTAAGCGCGATTGCCTTGCCTGCCGCGCGCCCCCACCTGTTGAACATGACCCACCCGCTGCCCGACTTCATCAATCGCGCCCAGCGCCTGTTCGTGCTGACCGGGGCCGGCTGCAGCACCGACTCGGGCATTCCCGATTACCGTGATGCCGACGGCCAGTGGAAGCGCACCCCGCCGGTGACCTACCAGGCCTTCATGGGCGAGCCGGCCACGCGCCAGCGCTACTGGGCGCGCAGCCTGCTGGGCTGGCCGCGGTTTGGCCTGGCCCGGCCCAATAGCACCCACCAGGCGCTGGCCGCGCTGGAGCACAGCGGCCGGGTGCAGCTGTTGCTGACCCAGAACGTGGACGGCCTGCACCAGCGCGCCGGCAGCCACAACGTCATCGACCTGCATGGCCGCCTGGACCAGGTGCGCTGCATGGGCTGCGAGCAGCGCAGCGACCGCCACGACTTCCAGCGGCGCCTGCTCAGCGCCAACCCCGGCTGGGACGTGCTGGAAGCGGGCATCGCGCCCGATGGCGACGCCGACCTGGAGACCGATTTCAGCGCCTTCAGCATTCCGGCGTGTCCGGCCTGCGGCGGCATCCTCAAGCCGGATGTGGTCTTCTTCGGCGAAAACGTGCCCCGCGAGCGGGTTGCCGCCGTCCACGCCCACCTGCAGCAGGCCGACGCCGTACTGGTGGTGGGCTCCTCGTTGATGGTCTATTCCGGCTTCCGCTTCGTCCAGGCCGCGGCCAGCGCCGGGCTGCCGATCGCCGCGCTGAACCTCGGCCGGACCCGCGCCGATGACCTGCTCAGCCTGAAGGTCGAGCAGCCCTGCGCGCCCGCGCTGGCCTTCCTGTTGCCCAGCGCAGCCAACGGCTGAGCGCCGATTGCACGGCCTGCAGCGGCCCCGCGCGAAACACTGATCCACCGGCACGGTTGCCTCCGGCGCCCAGCAGGAGTGCAATAGCTACCGGTTTTCGTTTTCCTGCCAGAGTCCCCCTTGAGCCAGCTTTTCTCCCCCGTGTCCTTTGGCCCGCTGTCGCTGGCCAACCGCATCGTCATCGCCCCGATGTGCCAGTACTCCTCCACCGATGGCCTGGCCAACGACTGGCACCAGATCCACCTGGGCCAGCTGTCGCAGTCCGGCGCCGGCCTGCTGATCCTGGAAGCCACCGCCGTGCTGCCCGAAGGCCGCATCAGCTGGGCCGACCTGGGCCTGTGGGATGACGCCACCGAAGCGGCGCTCAAGCAGGTGATCGACGCGGTCAAGCGCTGGTCGCCGATGCCGCTGGGCGTGCAGTTGGCCCATGCCGGGCGCAAGGCCTCCTCGGCGCGGCCGTGGGACGGCGGCGGCGCGCTGCCGGCCTCAGACCCGCGCGCATGGACCACGCTGGCGCCGTCGGCGCTGCCGTTCCATCCCAATGACCCGACCCCGCAGGCGCTCGATGCGGCCGGCATCGACGCGGTGGTGGATGCCTTCGTCGTGGCCGCACAGCGCGCCGAGCGCATCGGCATGGACCTGATCGAGTTGCATGCCGCGCATGGCTACCTGCTGCACCAGTTCCTGTCGCCGCTGAGCAACCGCCGCGACGACGAGTACGGCGGCTCGCTGCAGAACCGCATGCGCCTGCTGGTGCGCGTGTTCGACGCGGTGCGCGAAGCGGTGTCGGAAAAGATCGCCGTGGGCGTGCGCATTTCGGCCAGCGATTGGGTCGCCGGCGGCTGGGATATCGACCAGACCACCACCCTGGCGCATGTGCTGGACGGACGCGGCTGCCAGTTCCTGCATGTCTCCAGCGGCGGCAACGACCCGCGCCAGCAGATCCCGCTCAGTGCCGGCTACCAGGTGCCGTTCGCCGAGGCGATCAAGGCGCAGAAGCTGCGCATGCCGGTGATTGCCGTTGGCCTGATCACCGACCCGGCCCAGGCCGAGTCGATCCTGCGCCACGGCTACGCCGACGCCATCGCCCTGGCCCGCGGCATTCTCTACGACCCGCGCTGGCCGTGGCACGCCGCCGCCGCGCTGGGCGATTCGCTGGAGCCAGCGCCGCAGTACCTGCGCTGCGAACCGCGTGAAGCGCGCGGCGTGTTCATCGCACCGCCACGCTGACGCACCCTGCAGGCGATGGCGCGTGGCCATCGCCTGCACGGCTCAGCCCACGTCCACCCGCCATTCCGCCGGCAGGCCATCGACCACGTGCTGCATCAGCGCCCGCACCTTCGGGGTCAGGTCGCGGCGGTCGCTGACGCACAGGAACAGCCGCATCGGTTCGGCTGAGGCCTGTGCATCGCCGGCCTCGTTGTCCTCGAACAAGGCCTGCAGCTCGCCGCGGGCCAGGTACGGGGCGGCCACGAACGCCGCCAGGCGGGTGATGCCGCCACCGGCCAGCGCCATCGCCGCCAACGCATCGATGTCGTCACTGACCAGCGCCGGGCTCACCTCGGCATCGAAGCGTAGCCCATCGCGGACGAACCCCCAGCGCAGGTGGCGCCCATCCTGGGGATGCCGGAACAGCAGGCAGCGGTGCTCGCGCAGGGCTTCGGGCGTACGCGGCACGCCCGTGCGCGCCAGGTACGACGGCGCCGCGCAGAACACGAACGGTACCTGCGCGATCGGCCGCGCCACCAGCCCTTCCTCCAGCTGCGGCTCGATGCGGATGCTCACATCCACGTCTTCGCGCGCATGGTCCACATTACGGTCGGCGAGCATCAGTTCAATGGCCAGGCGCGGGTAGCGTGCTTTCAGCGAAGGCAGCAGCGGGGCCAGCTTGTGCCGCCCGAACGAGGTGCTGCAGGCAATGCGCAGGCGGCCTTCGGGGGTGGCGTCCAGGTCGGTTACCGCCGCCTGCGCGCGCTGCAGGTCGCGCTCGATGTAGCGCACCTGCGCCAGGTACAGCGCGCCGCGTTCGGTCAGCGCCAGCTGGCGGGTGGTGCGGTTGAACAGCCGCACGCCCAGATGCGCCTCCAGCCGCGCGATGTTCTGCCCGACCGCCGCCGCGCTGATGCCCAGGGTGCGCGCGGCCGCGGCGAGGCTGCCGGCGTCGGAGGTGCGGATGAAGCTTCGGATTGACTGGAGAATATTCATGATGGCCACCATTCTCGCCGGTCATTGCAAAGAAAGTCTTTAGCAAGGGCGAAGCCGGCGCGGTCTATCGGCGCCCCGGGCCGGCTTTTATGGTGCTGCTTCCCGCAACCGCCAGGTTGCCGGCCCGCCCGCGGCTTCGCCGACGGTCCGCCCCGCCGCAGCCGTCGCCCGCTGCGACCGCCTGGCCGCTTTCCCCGGAGTTTTGCCGTGAACCCAGCGCTCGCCCCCCTCGATACCGATCCCCAGGAAACCCAGGAATGGCGCGAGGCGCTGGATGCGGTGACCCATGCCGCCGGCCGTCCGCGTGCGCAGTACCTGATCGACCAGCTCACCGACCTGGACGTGCAGCGCCACGGCGACCTGCATGCGCGCGCCTGGACCGCCTACGTCAACAGCATCCCGACCGGGCGCCAGCCCGCCTACCCGGGCGACCTGGGCATCGAGCGCCGGCTCAACGCGATGATCCGCTGGAACGCGATGGTGATGGTGCTGCGCGCCGGCAAGCACTCCAACGTGGGCGGCCACATCGCCACCTACCAGTCGGCGGCGGTGCTGTACGACGTCGGCTTCGATCACTTCTTCCGTGGCCGTACCGAAACCTTCGACGGCGACATGATCTACATCCAGGGCCACTCCGCACCGGGCATCTATGCGCGTGCCTACCTGGAAGGCCGGCTCAGCCTGGAGCAGATGGACAACTTCCGCCGCGAAGCCGACCGCGACGGCCTGTCCTCGTATCCGCATCCGCGCTTGATGCCCGACTTCTGGCAGTTCCCCACCGTCTCTATGGGCCTGGGCCCGCTCACCGCCGCCTACCAGGCGCGCTACATGCGCTACCTGGAATACCGCGGGTTGAAGGAGCACCAGGGCCGCAAGGTGTGGGCCTTCCTCGGCGATGGTGAAATGGACCAGCCCGAATCGCTGGCGGCCATTTCGCTGGCCGGGCGCGAGCACCTGGACAACCTGGTGTTCGTGGTCAACTGCAACCTGCAGCGCCTGGACGGCCCGGTGCGCGGCAACGCCAAGGTGATCCAGGAACTGGAAGGTACCTTCCGCGCCGCCGGCTGGAACGTGATCAAGGTGATCTGGGGCAGCGGCTGGGACGCGCTGCTGGCCCGCGACCACAGCGGCCTGCTGCGCCAGCGCATGATGGAATGCGTGGACGGCGACTACCAGACCTTCAAGTCGCAGAACGGTGCGTACGTGCGCCAGCATTTCTTCGGCAGGTATCCCGAGCTGCTGGAACTGGTGGCTGACATGAGCGACGAGGACATCTGGGCACTCGCCCGCGGTGGCCACGATCCGCAGAAGGTGTACGCCGCCTACCAGCAGGCGGTGACCACCGCCGGCCGCCCCAGCGTGATCCTGGCCAAGACGGTCAAGGGCTTCGGCATGGGTGAGGCCGGCGAAGGCCAGAACATCAACCACCAGCTCAAGAAGATGAGTGCCGATGCGGTACGCGCGTTCCGCGACCGCTTCGAGCTGCCGGTCAGCGACGACCAGCTGGACGACATGCCCTACCTGCGCCCCGAGCCGGGCAGTGTGGAAGCACGTTACTTCGCCCAGCGGCGCCAGGCCCAGGGCGGCCAGCTGCCGTCGCGGCTGACCGGCGTGGAGGCCCTGCCGGTGCCGCCGCTGTCCACCTTCGCCACCCAGCTGCAGGGCAGCGGCGAGCGTGGCCAGTCCACCACGATGGGCTTCGTGCGCATCCTGACCACGCTGCTCAAGGATCCCGAGCTGGGCAAGTTGATCATCCCGATCGTGCCCGATGAATCGCGCACCTTCGGCATGGAAGGCCTGTTCCGCCAGATCGGCATCCACTCCCACCTGGGCCAGCTGTATACCCCGCAGGATGCCGGCCAGCTGAGCTATTACAAGGAAGCCCGCGACGGCCAGATCCTGCAGGAGGGCATCAATGAGTCCGGCGCGATCTGCTCGTGGATCGCCGCCGGTACCGCCTACAGCAACCATGCCCTGGCGACGATTCCGTTCTACATCTTCTATTCCATGTTCGGCCTGCAGCGCGTGGGCGACCTGGCCTGGGCAGCGGCCGATGCGCGCACCCGGGGTTTCCTGCTCGGCGCCACCGCCGGGCGCACCACGCTGATGGGCGAGGGCCTGCAGCACGACGACGGCCACAGCCACGTGCTGTCTTCGGTGATTCCCAGCTGCGTGTCGTTCGACCCCACCTACAACTTCGAACTGGCGGTGATCATCCAGGACGGCCTGCGGCGCATGTATGTCGACCAGGAAGACATCTACTACTACATCACCGTGCTCAATGAAGCCTACCCGCATCCGGCGCTGCCCGACGGTGCCGAGGCCGGCATCCTCAAGGGCCTGTACCTGCTGCATCCGGCCGACGCCGCCGATCCATCCTTGCGCGTGCAGCTGATGGGCAGCGGCGCGATCCTGCGCGAAGTGGAGGCCGCCGCCGCGCTGTTGCGGCAGGACTTCGGCGTGACCGGCGAGGTGTGGAGCGCCACCAGCCTGACCGAACTGCGTCGCGAGGGTCTGGCCGTCGACCGCTGGAACCTGCTGCACCCCGCGCAGGAACCGCGCGTGCCTTACTTGGCGCAGTGCCTGGCCGCGCACCCCGGCCCGGTGGTGGTGGCCACCGACTACATGAAGATCGTCGCCGACCAGATCCGCCCGTTCGTCCACGGCCGCCGCTTCACCGCGCTGGGCACCGATGGCTTCGGCCGCTCGGACACGCGCGAG
The DNA here is from genome assembly GCF_057835675.1 of Stenotrophomonas sp. GL_101. NCBI lineage: Bacteria > Pseudomonadati > Pseudomonadota > Gammaproteobacteria > Lysobacterales > Lysobacteraceae > Stenotrophomonas > Stenotrophomonas sp. GL_101. The sequence goes on from NZ_CM174432.1 coordinate 258,506, forward strand.
TCGCTGCGCACGTTCTTTGAAGTGGACCGCCATTTCATCGCGCTGGCGGCATTGAAGGCACTGGCCGATGACGGACGTATCGACCGTGCGCAGGTGCAGCGGGCGATCGACCTGTATGCGATCAAGGTGGACAAGGTGGATCCGGCGACGGTGTAGGGGGAAGGATCCTCCCCGGAAGTTGAGGTAAATTCGATTGAAAACTCGGAATCAGATGATTCTTTTAATCCCGTGATACGGGTTTCGCTCAAAAAGCCTGCATCAGCAATTGCAAAGACAGGAGTCCTCAATGCTTGAGGCGCCCCCGCAGGAGCGCCTTGATGCATTGGCTCATACCTATGCCCAAGCCGTTTCCGCCGCCCTTTTCGAGGAGGGCTGCGGACGGGTGGACAAAGTGGCGCTGGCCGACATGTTCGCTGCCACCGCAATCATGGCCTTCTACTACCGAACCCCCGCTTGGGTGAGTAAGGTGGAATGCCTGCATGGGGCGTTGGAAGAACATGATCTGGCCACGGCCGATCATCATCGTCGCCTGCATGGTCTGATGATTGCGGTGCGCCGATTTGATGAGGCCAATGAGCTCCGGAGGCGCCATGCCATCCAGACGCCGAACCTTCCCCGGCTACCGCCCTCAACCGAGAAGGGTCTCAGCGTGATCCGTCTGGCAGAGGAGGGGCGACTGGAGCATCGGGCCCTTCTTTCCTCATCTGATTCTGGAGTTCAGGTGATTGCATTGGTTCATCCCTACTGCGGCTTCTCCAAACGTGCGCTGGACACGATACTCGTGGACGCCCGCTATAGCTGGTTGCGGCCGCATCTGCAGCTGGTCGTTCCACGTGAGCCGGATTGGCCGGAATCTGCGATGCGCGATTGGAATGCAGCGCACCCGGGCCACCCCATGTACGCCCAGTCTGCGAACAGCGAATGGGAAATGCTGGGCGCACTTGAGACGCCTGTGTTTCATCTGGTGAAGAATGGCCGGGTCATCCTTACTGTGACAGGATGGAACGGCGACGAAAACACGATGAAGAAGCTGGAACAGCGGATTGCTCGAGAACCGGCGCCGGACTGAGCGGCGATGAGGGTGCGCGGCTTGCGATGCCGTTGGTTGCATCTGAGAGCATCCTCCGCAGGCCTGCGGCTCTCGCTTAAACTGGTGTGATGCGCCCTGATTCCATCCTTACCCTGTCATGCCCGGACCGTACCGGGATTGTCTATCGTGTGTCCGGCCTGCTGTTCGAGCTGGGCTGCAACATCCTGGATGCCCAGCAGTTTGGCGACGATGAGAGCGGTCGCTTCTTCCTGCGCGTGCATTTCGACCGGGCGGCTGATCGCGCGCTGGCCGAGGTGGAAGCGGCGATGGGCACCTTGGCTGCTGCCTTCCAGATGGACTGGCAGCTGCACGATGCCCGCCGCAAAGCACGCCTGCTGGTGCTGGTCAGCAAGCAGGGGCATTGCCTGAACGACCTGCTGTTTCGCACGCACAGCCGCCAGCTGCCGGTGGAGATCGCCGCGGTGGCCTCCAACCACGATGACTTTTCCGCGCTGGCCACCTCCTACGGGGTGCCGTTCCACCACCTGCCGGTGACTGCCGACAACCGCGCCGTGCAGGAGCAGCAGATCATCGACCTGGTCGAGCGCGAGCAGATCGATCTGGTGGTGCTGGCGCGTTACATGCAGATCCTGTCGCCGCGGCTGTGCCAGGCGCTGGCCGGCCGGGCGATCAACATCCACCACAGCTTCCTGCCCAGCTTCAAGGGCGCCCAGCCGTACCACCAGGCGCACGCGCGTGGGGTCAAGATCATCGGCGCCACCGCGCATTACGTCACCGAAGACCTGGACGAAGGCCCGATCATCGAACAGGACGTGGCGCGCGTGGACCACGCGATGACCCCGCGTGATCTGGTCCGGCTGGGCAGCGATACCGAATCGCAGGTACTGGCGCGCGCGGTGCGCCGGCATGTGGAGCACCGGATCCTGCGCAACGGCCATCGCACGGTGGTGTTTCGCTGAACTGGGGGTGCGGTGCCGGTGCCGAACGCGGGATGCCGAACGCAGGATGCCGAACGCAGGATGCGGAATGCGGTCTGACAATACGGGATGCGGTCTGACCCGGTAGGCACCGACCGTTGGTCGGTACGCCTTTCTGGCCGGCTCCTGGTGTCGTTCGGGATTACGGGGAGCCGGCCAGCGGCCGGCACTACCGGGTTTGTCTGTCAGATGACCGCGATCTTCGCCTTCGCCAACGCCTCGCGCACCATGCCGTCGTTGGCCTCGGTCACCGGCCGGGTCAGGTCCCACAGGAACTTGACCCGGAACCCGGATTTCACCGCGTCCTGTGCACTCCACAGCACGCAGTAGTCGCGCGCCAACCCGCATACATGTACTTCGCGGATGCCGCGCTCGTGCAGCCAGCCGGCCAGGCCGGTGGCGGGGCGGCTGCCGTCGGGGCCGTGGTTTTCGCGGAAAGCGCTGTAGGAATCCACCTGCTGGCGGCTGCCCTTGCGCAGGATCAGGTCGGCCACGGCCCAGTCCACGCCCGCGTGCAGGGCGGCGCCGGGCGTGCCCTGCACGCAGTGGTCCGGCCACAGCGTCTGCAGTTGTGCATGCAGCAGGATCGCCTCGAACGGCAGGTGCCCCGGATGCTGGCTGGCGAAGGAGGCATGGTCGGCCGGGTGCCAGTCCTGGGTGGCCACCACCGTGCGGTACCGGCGCTGCGCCAGCAAGCCGGCAATCGGCGCTACCAGCGCATCGCCCTGCTCGCAGGCCAGGGCGCCACCGGGCATGAAGTCCGGTTGCAGGTCGATCACCAACAGGGCCACATCGGCAGGCAGGGCGGTCATGGCAGGTCCAACACGACGCAGGAGGGGCAACCAGCGTGGCGGCCCCTCGCGCCAACGTCAATCGCCCTTGGGTACCGCGTTGTCCTGCCCGTAATACAGCAGCCCGATCTGGATCCGCTCGCGGCCATTCTCGCGGCGGTGGCGGTTGGCGTCGCGCAGTGAGTACACGCAGCCGCAGTATTCCTGCTGGTAGAACTGCTCGCGCTTGCTGATCTCCACCATGCGCGCCGCGCCGCCGCCCTTGCGCCAGTTGTGGTCCCAGTACTGGATGCCCGGGTAGTGCGCGGCGGCACGGTGGCCGCAGTCGTTGATCTGGTTCATGTCCTTCCAGCGCGAGATGCCCAGCGAACTGCTGATCACCGGGAAACCGTGCTCGTGCGCGTACAGCGCGGTGCGCACGAAGCGCATGTCAAAGCACATCGTGCAGCGGATGCCGCGCTCGGGCTCTTTCTCCATGCCGCGGGCACGGTTGAACCAGTTATCGGTGTCGTAGTCGGCGTCCACGAACGGCACGCCGTGCTTCTCGGCGAAACGGATGTTCTCCTGCTTGCGCAGTTCGTATTCTTTCACCGGGTGGATATTGGGGTTGTAGAAGAAGATCGTGTAGTCGATACCGGAAGCGGTAATGGCCTCCATCACTTCGCCCGAGCACGGCGCGCAGCACGAATGCAGCAGCAGTTTCGTGTGGCCCTCGGGCAGGGACAGGGTGGGGCGATCGATCGGGGTGACAAACGGCGTGGTCATGTAGTTCTCGTTGACCGCACCGCCGGCAACGGCGGCGGTGCGGTCCTTGGGGTCATCGGTGCAGGAGGGCCATCAGGCCGCGTTGGCCTCGGCGGTCTCCGCGCGCAGTTCGCGCGCCGCGGCCACCAGTGCCTCCAGCGCGGCGCGGGTTTCCGTCCAGCCGCGGGTCTTCAGGCCGCAGTCCGGATTGACCCAGATCTGCTCGGGCTTGAGTACTTCGGCCGCCTTGCGCAGCAGCGCCAGCATTTCCTCCTTGTCCGGCACGCGCGGGGAGTGGATGTCGTACACGCCCGGGCCGATCTCGTTGGGATACTGGAAGCGCACGAACGCATCCAGCAGCTCCATGCGCGAGCGTGAGGTCTCGATCGAGATCACATCGGCATCCATCGCGGCTACCGAATGGATGATGTCGTTGAACTCCGAGTAGCACATGTGGGTGTGGATCTGGGTGGCATCGCGCACCCCGCTGGCACTGATCCGGAACGCCTCCACCGCCCAGTCCAGGTACTCGCGCCAATGCGCACGGCGCAACGGCAGGCCTTCGCGGATCGCCGGTTCGTCGATCTGGATCACCCCGATGCCCGCCGCCTCCAGGTCCAGCACCTCATCGCGCAGGGCCAGCGCAATCTGCCGGCAGGTATCGGCACGCGACTGGTCATCACGCACGAACGACCATTGCAGCACCGTCACCGGGCCGGTCAGCATGCCCTTCATCGGGCGGTCGGTGAGCGATTGCGCGTATTGCGACCAGCGCACGGTCATCGGCTGCGGGCGGGTCACATCGCCGAAGATCAGCGGCGGCTTCACGCAGCGCGAGCCGTAGCTCTGCACCCAGCCGTTCTTGGTGAAGGCAAAGCCATCGAGCTGTTCGCCGAAATATTCGACCATGTCGTTGCGCTCGAATTCGCCGTGCACCAGCACGTCCAGCCCGATCTGCTCCTGTACCCGCACGCAGTGTTCGGTCTGGGTGGCCAGGAACGCATCGTAGTCGGCATCGGACAGCTTGCCGGACTTGTTGCGCGCACGCGCTTCACGGACTTCCAGGGTCTGCGGGAACGAACCAATGGTGGTGGTGGGGAAACGCGGCAGCTTGAGGGCGGCGGCCTGGGCCAGGTGGCGCTGCGGGTAGCGGCTGTGGCGCTGCGCGTCGGCGGCGGTGAGTGCGGACAGGCGCGCGGCCACGGCGGGGTTGTGCACGCGCGGCGAGCGACGGCGCGATTCGATGCACTCCCGGGAATGCGCCAGCGCGACCTCGGCGCGTGCCGGGGCATCGATGGCATCGGCCAGCACGCGCAGTTCCTGCAGCTTCTGCCTGGAGAATGCCAGCCAACCCTGCAGTTCCCCGTCGAGCTTCTTTTCCTGCTCCAGGTCGACCGGGCTGTGCAGCAGCGAACACGACGGTGCCAACCACAGCGCGTCGCTGCCCAGGTGGCCATGCGCATAACGCGCCAGCACCAGCGCGTTGTCCAGATGGGTGCGCCAGATGTTGCGGCCGTTGACCAACCCGGCCGACAGCACGCGCCCCGGCGGCAGCGCCTTGATCACCGCATCCAGCTGCTCCGGCGCGCGCACCAGGTCCACGTGCAGGCCGTCGATCGGCAGCGATGCGGCAAGTGCCAGGTTGTCGTCCAGCGCGCCGAAATAGGTGGCAACCAGTACCTTCGGGCGCGCGGCCGTGGCCAGCACCGCGTAGGCGTGGGCAAAGGCGGCGCGGGCAGCCTCGTCCAGGTCCTGCACCAGCGCCGGCTCATCCAGCTGCACCCATTGCGCCCCGGCGTCCTTCAGCTCGCCCAGCAGTTGCACGTACACCGGCAGCAGCGCATCGAGCAGGTCCAGCGCGCGGCTGCCATCGGTGGTCTTGGACAGCAGCAGCAAGGTTACCGGTCCGATCAGCACCGGTCGGGTTTCGATGCCCAGCGCACGCGCCTGCCGGTACTCGGCCAGCGGCTTGTCGCCGCGCCGGGCGAAGGTCTGGCCGGCATGCAGTTCGGGTACCAGGTAGTGGTAGTTGGTATCGAACCACTTGGTCATTTCCAGCGCGTGCAGGTCGATGCCATCGCGCTGCAGGCCGCGGGCCATGGCGAAGTAACCGTCCAGCGGGGCGGCATCGGCCAGCGCCCGGTAGCGCTGCGGGATCGCATCGACCAGGAAGGCCGCGTCCAGCATCTGGTCATACAGGCTGAAGTCGTTGCTGGGCGGCACATCCACCCCGGCATCGCGCTGCAGCTGCCAGTGCGTGGCGCGCAGCGTGCTGGCGGTGTCCTGCAGCGACTGCGCGCTGCTCTGGCCGGCCCAGAACGCTTCCAGCGCGCGCTTGAGTTCGCGTTTGGCGCCGATGCGCGGGAAACCCAGATTGGTAACAGTGATCATTGGAACGTGTCCTCATTGCGTAGGGGCATTGAGGAACGAAGGAACCGCGCGCCGTCCACGCCATTGCTGCCGTGCCCGCCCCGCCAGCGACCTTCGCCCCCGCGGGCGAACCGGATGTCGTGGAGCGGACGCACGGGGGCAGCGCCACGCTGGCGGCATGGCGGCAGGCCCCGGCAACCTCCCCGCGGACGTTCCAGGTCGAATCAGGGGACGGTCATGTCCCCGGCCGGGGCCGGTATTCGGGCTGATGGACACAGGCGCGATGCGCCTACCTAGTACCTGCCGCTTCCCAGGCCCGGAGGCCCAGTGCTGTTGGCAGGAGTCGTTTCCATTCACCGCTGCGGGGCAGCTCCGGAATGGGCGCGTGAAGCGCCTTCACCGGATTCCCGTTTAAATCCATCCCTTCATCTGCATGAAGCGATGGATACCTTCGACGAGCACAAGGTAGGCCGAAGCCGGGCGATGGTCAAGGGGGCATCAGACCGAGGCGGTGGGAGGCGAAGGTCATGGACGATCCAACGCACTTGCCAGCGTTGTCTGTCCCAACGGGTACCGGAGGCGATCCACGCGCTTGCGTGAAGGAAGGGAAGTGGACCAACGGGCGCTCAGGCGGCGTGGTGGTACGGTTCGATGCGCGCCAGGACGTCGGCCAGTTCGTCCCTGGCCTTGGCCGCGTCATGGGCCATCTGCAGGTTGAGCCAGAAGGCCTCGCTGGTGCCGAAGAAGCGCGCCAGTCGCAATGCGGTGTCGGCGGTGATGCTGCGCCTGCCCGCGATGATCTCGCCGATGCGGGTCTGCTTCACGTCGATGGACTTGGCCAAGCGGTAAGCCGTCATCCCGAAAGGGGTGAGGAACTCCTCCTGTAGGATTTCACCGGGGTGCGGATAGGGAATCGAACGCATGTAGGCAGCCCTCAGTGATAGTCGCAAAGCTCTACGTTTGCAGGACCTGCATCGGTCCACGTGAAGCACAGCCGGTACTGGTCGTTGACCCGGATGCTGTGCTGACCGGCACGATCGGCGCGCAGTGGTTCCAGACGGTTGGCCGGTGGAATGCGCAGGTCTTCGAGCCGGACGGCCGCATCCAGCATGGCGAGCTTCCGCATCGCAACGCGCTGGATATCCTGGAACCTCCCGATGCGCCTACCTATGAACAAGCTCTTGGTAGTAATGCACCGGAACGACACGATGGACATGACAGCTTCCTGTAATGACGATACTACCGCGTGACGGTAGTATCGTCAAACGGGACTTATTCGGCCCCTCAGATGCACAGGGCAGTCGATCAGCGAGCCTCGACAGTGATGCTCGCTGAAATTCGTGCAGGCGAATGCGGAAGCGGTCACTCCCGCGCGACGCTGATCATCGATTCGACGTATCGGTCAACCGCGCACCATCGGCTCGGCTGCGGATCTCAGCCAACGTATCGTCCTGCAGCAACGCCGTTCTCCCACCATGCGGATCGCGGCTCAGCGCATGGTCGATCAGGGCCTGGTGGCCACGGTGCAGCGGGCTGAGCTTGCCCACCACCAACCCGATGGCGAAACACTCACCCATGCGCGGCATCGGCCGCTGCGGCGGCGGTCTGTTCGCGCATCAACCGCCGCCAGTGCCGCAGCGAGACCAGCGCGTTGATCCAGAACACGCCATACAGCACGGCCGTGAGGTGCAACCCGCGGCTGGCGTACAGCGGAATGGCGATGCTGTTGACCAGCAGCCAGAACCACCACGAATCCAGCTTGCGGCGCATCATCAGCAGCTGCGCCAACACGCTCAGCACCAGCACGGCCGAATCCAGGAACGGCGCGTAGGCGTCGGTCCAGGTATGCAGCAGCAGGCCATAGCCGACGCTGGCCAGCACTGCCGCCGGCAGCATCCAGCCCAGTGTGCGCAGCTGCACCCGGCTGATCGGCAGGGCATGTCCGCGATCGCCGCGCAGCCACTGCCACCAGCCGATCAAGCTGGTGAGCACGAACACGCCCTGCAGCACTACGTCGGCATACAGGCGAGCCTCGTAGAACACCAGGCCGAACAGGCTGCAGCCGATGATGCCGGTCCACCAGGTATGCACGCTGTTGCGCCCGGCCAGCAGGATCGAGGCGGCCACGGTGAGGTTGGCGGCAATTTCCAGTGCGCTGGTCATGCGGCTGCGCCGGCGGGAGGGGAACGCAGCGTGGGCGTCGGCATCGGGTTCGTCAGGGGCGGCGGTGACAAGCCGCCCAGTTTACCCGCCGCCCGCAGTGCATCCGCTGCGGCGCTGGCTGCGTATCTGCTGGTGACCCCCACGTGGAGCCGGGCATGCGCCGATCCCTCTTACCGTTCTTGGTGCTGCTGCTGTGCCCGGTGTTGCCGGCGGCGGCCCAGCAGGTGCTGCGCCAGGAAGCGCGGGCCTACGCGCCGGCCGATGGCCGCCTGCTGTACCGCGAGACCCACTGGCTGCAGGGGCCGCCCAGCACGCAATCGCGGCTGGTGCTGTATCGCTGCGCCGACGGCCGCGCTTTCGCGCGCAAGTGGATGACCCCCCAGGGCAGTCCGCAGACCCCCGACTTCGCCTTCGAGGACGCGCGCAACGGCTACCAGGAAGGCCTGCAGGGGAATGCCACGGCCCGTACCGTGTATGTGCGTGAAGACGCGCGCGCTGACCGGGTCAGCCGCACCCTGCCGATACCGCAGGACGCGGTGGTGGACGCCGGCTTCGACGCGGCCGTGCTGGGCCACTGGGACGCCCTGCAGGCCGGCCGCCCGGTGGCGTTCCAGTTCCTGCTGCCCAGCCGCCAGCGGCTGGTGCCGTTGAAGCTGCAGCGCAGCGCAGCGGTCACCTGGCAGGGCCAGCCGGCCGAACAGCTGCAGATGCGGCTGGATGCCTGGTTCGGCTTCGCGGTGCCGGCGGTCACCCTGGTGTACGCCCGCAACAGCCCGCGCCTGCTGCAGTTCAGCGGCACCGGCAACGTGCGCGATGCGAAGGGGCGCTACCCGCAGGTGCGGGTGGAATTTCCGCAGGCGCCGGTCGCCGCGCCTGCGGCCGAGCTGGCTGCCGCACGCGTCCAGGCCCTGGTGACGACATGCGCAGGCTGAGCCCCCTCTTGCGGTTGGCCCCTGCAACACCCACGATGCGGGCACGACCACCGACGAACCCGAGCCTGCGATGCCCGAGCTGGACACTGCCGACACCGGTGCCGCACAGCGCCTCGACCACCTGCTGGTGCAGGTCGCCAACGGCGACCGCCAGGCGTTTGAGTCGGTGTACCAGCTGGCCTCCGGGCGCCTGTTCGCGATCTGCCTGCACGTCCTGCGTGACCGCGGTGATGCCGAGGACGTGCTGCAGGACGTCTTTACCAGTGTCTGGCACAAGGCCGCGCAATTCGACCGCGGCAAGGCCGCGGCCATGACCTGGCTGTCGATGATGGCGCGCAACCGGGCGATCGACCGCCTGCGTGCCGCCCCGCCGCGGCCGCTGGACGATCTTTCGGTGGCCGATGAAATCCCCGATTTCGCCCCCCAACCCACCCAGGTGGCCGAACAGGCCTCCGACCGCGAGCGCCTGGACGCCTGCCTGGACACGCTGGAACCACGCCGCCGCTCGCTGATCCGGCATGCATTCCTGGACGGAGCCAGCTATGAGGAGCTGGCGCGCCGGATCGGCTCGCCACTGGGCTCGGTCAAGAGCTGGATCCGCCGCGGCCTGGGCCAACTGCGGGTGTGCCTGGAACAATGAACATCCGCGACCTGCATGACCTGCATGACGACGGGCAATCGCCCAGCGCCGACATCCTGGCCGGCGAATACGTGCTGGGCGTGCTCGATGCCGAGCAGCGCACCGCAGTGGAAGGCCGCATTGCCACGGACCCGGGTTTTGCACGGCTGGTGAGCCAATGGGAACAGCGGCTGGCGCCGCTGCTGGCCTCGCTGGGAAGCGAAACGGTGCCAGCGCACCTGTGGCCGCGTATCCGCACCTCGCTGGGCTGGTCGGCGCTGCAGGCCCCACCGCCGCGCGCCTGGCAGCGCACCGGCTTCTGGCAGGGCATGACCGCGCTGGCCGCAGTGGTAGCGCTGGTGGCGGTGTTCAACCGCGGGGTGCTGGAACCAATGGCCCCGGTGGCACCGCCGGTGGCAGTCACCCCCACCACGCCGCCCACCGCGACCGAACCGGAACAGGCCACCAAGCCAGTCACCCCGCTGCTGCACGACGACGGCACGCCCGGCTGGCTGGCCTCGGTCGACAAGGCGCACGGCAAGGTGCTGATGGTGCCGGTACCCGCCGCCGCCGATGCGGCCGGCCGCGCGCCGGAGCTGTGGCTGATTCCGGCCGGCGGCACGCCGCGTTCGCTGGGCCTGGTATCGATCAACCGCGCCCACACCGTGACCGTGCCCGACACACTGCGTGATGCGCTGGTGACCGGCTCGGTGCTGGCCATCACCCTGGAGCCGTCCACGGGCGCGCCGCAAGGCATCCCGACCGGCCCGATCATCGCCAAGGGCGACATCGCCACCCTGTAACGTGCATTTTTTTGGTGCTTCTCCCCTCTGCGGGAGAAGCACCCGGCGCCGTTCACCTTCCTGCAGCGGGTTGGCAATGGACCGCTGGCGACCCGCCAAGCACGGCCGCAGGTGGGCCGAGCAGGATCAGCATCACCACCAACGGTGGTGACCTACCGCGTACCGCGTACCGCAGGCCGGCGCCGGGGGACATTTGCACAAGGGCCTGCCGGCCGCCAAGCTGCCCCGGACGCACGCGCCATGCCCGAACGAAGCGACGCCCTCGCCCTGGGCTTCTTCCTCAAAGGAGCGAAGAACCTTTTTCCGGATCCGTGCATCCGGATCGGCCTGGCGCCCGTATCTCCTGACAACAACATCAGGAGATACGCGTGATGTCGGCTGGACCTGCCACTGCAGCACCCCGTCCCCGCCGTGGCCTTGTGGCCACCGTGCGGCGCTGGTTCGATACCAGTGCCGACGCGGCGGTGACCAACGAAGCGCCGCAGCGTGTGGACTGGCCGCGCGCGATCCCGTTCGCGGCCATGCATCTGGCCTGCCTGGCGGTGATCTGGGTGGGGGTGTCGTGGGTGGCGGTCGGCGTGGCGCTGGCGCTGTATGCGGTGCGCATGTTCGCCATCACCGCCTTCTACCACCGCTACTTCGCGCACCGCACCTTCCGCACCTCGCGCGCGGTGCAGTTCGTATTCGCGGTGATCGGCGCGGCCAGCGTACAGCGCGGTCCGCTATGGTGGGCCGCACATCACCGCCACCACCACCGCCATACCGACACCGCAGCCGATCCGCATTCGCCGCGCGTGCATGGCTTCTGGTGGAGCCACATGGGCTGGTTCCTCACCAGCGACGGCTTCCGCACCGACTGGGCGCGCATTCCCGACCTGGCCAGGTACCCGGAACTGCGCTGGCTGGACCGCTTCGACACGCTGGTGCCGATCGTGCTGGCTGCTGCGTTGTTCGGCCTGGGCGCGCTGCTCGAACGGATTGCGCCCAGCTGGGGCACCAGTGGCGGGCAGATGCTGGTGTGGGGCTTCTTCATCTCCACCGTGGTGCTGTTCCACGCCACGGTCACCATCAACTCACTGGCGCACCGCTTCGGGCGGCAGCGCTTCGCCACCGGCGATGACAGTCGCAACAACCTGTGGCTGGCATTACTCACCTTCGGCGAGGGCTGGCACAACAACCACCATTTCTTCCCGGGCACCGCGCGCCAGGGCTTTTACTGGTGGGAGGTGGACGTCACCTGGTACGGCCTGCGGCTGATGGCCGCGCTGGGCCTGGTGCGCGACCTCAAACCGGTGCCGGCCTGGGTGCTGGCCAAGGCGGAGCACTGACATGCGCATCGCCGTGATCGGGTCGGGTATCGCCGGGCTGGCCAGTGCCTGGTGGCTGGGCCAGCAGCACGAAGTCACCCTGTTCGAGGCCAACGACTACCTGGGCGGGCATACCCATACCCACCAGGTGAAGGTGGACGGCGCCAGCCACGCGGTGGATACCGGCTTCATCGTGTTCAATCCGCTGCACTACCCGTTGCTCACGGCCTTGTTCGACGAACTCAACGTCGCCTCCCAGCCCACCACCATGAGTTTTTCGGTGCACAGCCAGCGCAGCGGCCGTGAGTACAACGCGACCTCGCTGGGCGGCCTGTTCTGCCAGCGCCGCAACCTGCTGTCGCCGCGCTTCTGGGGCATGCTGGCCGACCTGCGCCGCTTCTACCGTGAGGCACCGGCGCTGTTGCAGGGCGATGACCAAGGCCCATCGCTGGGCGATTACCTGCGCAAGGGCAACTACGGCCGCGCCTTCATCGATGAGCACCTGCTGCCGATGGCGTCGGCGTTGTGGTCCTCGCCGACCGCCCGCCTGGACGCGTTCCCGGCGCGCTACCTGGTGCAGTTCATGGCCAACCATCAGATGCTGCAGGTGAGCGGCCGCGCGCCGTGGCGAGTGGTACAGGGCGGTTCGGCGCGCTACATCGAGGCGATGCGCCGGCGCTGGCAGGTGCGCGAACGGCTGGACTGCCGCGTGTTCGGGGTGGAGCGCCACGAACACGGCGTGCGTGTGCACAGCGCGGCCGGGCTGGAGGGTTTCGACCAGCTGGTGCTGGCCTGCCACAGCGACCAGGCGTTGGCGCTGCTGTCCGACGCCGACCCGGCCGAACGCAGCGTGCTCGGCGCGATCCGCTACCAACCCAATGAAGTGGTGCTGCATACCGACGCGCGCCTGCTGCCGCGCAACCGCAAGGCGTGGGCGGCGTGGAATGCGCATGTACCGGCTGACCCGCGGGCGCCGTGCACGGTGAGCTACCTGATGAACCAGCTGCAGGGCATCGATACGCCCACCCCGCTGGTGGTCACCTTGAACCGCAGCGCCGCCATCGACCCGGCCAAGGTGCTGCGCACGCTGCAGTACGCGCACCCGGTTTACGACCACGCGATGGTGCGCGCGCAGCAGCGCTGGGCCGACGTCCAGGGCCAGCGCCGCACCTGGTTTGCCGGTGCCTACTGGGGCTGGGGCTTCCACGAAGACGGCATCGCCAGCGCGCGCCGGGTGGTGGATGCGCTGCAGGCGCTGGACGCCGAATCCTACTGGCCGCTGGCGCAGGCGTTGCCGGCATGAGCACCAGCGCGATCTACCGCGGCCGCATGCGCCATCGCCGGTACGCGCCGCATCCGCATGCGTTCGGCTACCCGGTGGCGCAGCTGCTGCTCGACCTGGACGAGCTGGACAGCGTGTTCCAGCACCGCTGGCTGTGGTCGGTAGGGCGCGGCAACCTGGCCCAGTTCCGCCGCAGCGATTACCTCGGCGATCCGGCCGTGCCGCTGGCCGATGCGGTGCGCGCGCGCATCACCGCCGCGCTCGGCCGCGCCCCGCACGGCCCGATCCGGCTGCTTACCCACCTGCGCTACGCCGGGCATGTGTTCAACCCGGTCAGCTTCTACTACTGCTACGCCGCCGATGGCAGCAGCCTGGACTGCATCGTGGCTGAAATCACCAACACGCCGTGGAAGGAGCGCCACGCCTACGTGCTGCCGGTGGCTGCGGCCGATGCCAACGGCCGCGCGCTGGCCTGGGAGTTCGACAAGGCCTTCCACGTTTCGCCGTTCCTGCCGATGGACTGCCGCTACCGTTGGCGGTTCACCGCACCGGGCGAGGACCTGCACGTCCACATGCAGGTATGGCGCGACGGCGCGCGCCAGTTCGATGCCGACCTGGTGCTGCAGCGCCACCCGATCACCGCGTGCGGCCTGGCCGGGGTGCTGCTGCGCTTTCCGTTGATGACCGTGCAGGTGGTGGCGGCCATCCACTGGCAGGCGCTGCGCCTGTGGCTCAAACGCACTCCCGTGCACGACCACCCTTCGCCAGCTGGAAAACGCCCATGAACGACATGACCCGGCCCGTGCCATTGCCCGCGCCCAGCGCACTGGAGCGCTTCCTGCGCATGCGCCTGCTGGCCCAGTTGGCGCCGCTGCACGGCGGCTGCCTGCAACTGCGCGATGCCACCGGCGACGTGCTGCTGGGCGATGCCGCCGCGCCGTTGCGGGTGACCGTCTGGGTGAATGACCCGGCCTTCTACCGCGCAGTGGCCGCGCAGGGCAGTGTCGGTGCGGGCGAGGCGTACATCCGTGGCGATTGGCGCTGCAGCGACCTGGTCGCGCTGGTGCAGCTATTGGTGCGCAACCGCGACCTGCTCGATGGCATGGAGCGCGGCGTGGCACGCGTGGGTGGCTGGCTGTTGAAGGGTTGGAACCGGCTGCGCCGTAACACCCGCGAAGGTAGCCGGCGCAACATTGCCGCGCATTACGACCTGGGCAACCCGTTCTTCTCGCTGTTCCTGTCACCGGACCTGATGTATTCCTCGGCGTTGTATGCCAACCCGGCAGACACCCTGGAAAATGCCTCGCGACGCAAGCTGGCGCGCATCTGCGAACAACTGCAGCTCACCCCCGACGACCACGTGGTGGAGATCGGCACCGGCTGGGGCGGCTTTGCACTGTATGCGGCCGGCGAGATCGGCTGCCATGTCACCACCACCACCATCTCGGTGGAGCAGTACACCCTGGCCAAGGCGCGGGTGGAGGCGGCCGGGCTGCAGGACAGGGTGACCCTGCTGCTCAAGGACTACCGCGACCTGGACGGCCAGTACGACAAGCTGGTGTCCATCGAGATGATCGAGGCGATTGGCGCGCAGTACCTGGACACCTACTTCAGCACGCTCACCCGGCTGCTCAAGCCCACCGGCCTGGCCCTGCTGCAGGCCATCACCATCGAAGACCAGCGCTACGAGCAGGCGCGCGTCAGCGTGGATTACATCAAGCGCTTCGTGTTTCCCGGCAGCTTCATTCCGTCGATCAACGCGATCGTCGCCGCCAAGACCCGCAGCAGCGACCTGCAGCTGATCGGCCAGCACGATTTCGGCCAGTCCTATGCGCTCACCCTGCGCGCCTGGCGGCAGCGCTTCCTGGCCCAGTTGCCGGCAGTGCGCGCGCAGGGCTTCGACGAGCGCTTCATCCGCCTGTGGGAGTTCTACCTGACCTATTGCGAGGGCGGCTTCCTGGAGCGCTCGATCGGGGTGTCGCAGCTGTTGATGGCGCGGCCGGCGTATCGGCCGGCGCTGCACGTGGATGCCGCCTGAGATGGGCCGCTTCTGGGCCAACGTGATCGGCAACCAGCTGGTCTGGCTGTGCGCGGTGATCGGTGCCGGGCACGGCCTGCGCTGGCCGGCGCTGCTGGCCGCCAGCGTGTACGTGGCCAGCCAGCTGGCGCTGTCGGCGCGGCCGGGGGTGGAGCTGCGCCTGCTGGCCGTGGCGTTGGTGTGCGGCCTGCTGGTGGACGGCGTGGCCGGCGCCAGTGGCTGGGTGCGGTACGCGGCCGGCAACGGGCCGGTATGGCTGGCCCCGGTCTGGATCCTGGCGCTGTGGACCGCCTTTGCGATGACCCTCACCGTGTCCTTTGCCCGCCTGCAACGGCACCTGCGCATCGCGGTGGCGGTGGGGCTGCTGCTGGCGCCGCTGGCGTACCTGTCAGCGGCGCGTGGCTGGGCGGCCGTGAGCTTCACTGCACCGCGCTGGCAGGGTGCGCTGCTGCTGGGCGTGGGCTGGTCAGTCGCACTGCCGCTGCTGGCCGCCTGCGCCGCACATTGGCAGCGCACGCTGGCCCGGCCCCTTGATGCACGATCGGGAGAACACGCATGACGCTGTTTTGGTGGGTATGGCTGTATGCGGCGGTGATCATGGGCTGGGGTTGGTGGTGGCAACGCCGGCACCGCAACATCGGCGTGGTCGATGTGCTGTGGGCCAAGGGCGTGGGCGCGTCGGCACTGCTGTTGGCGCTGCTCGGCGATGGCGCTGCCGCACCACGCATTGCCTTGGCGGTACTCGGCGGGTTGTGGGGGTCACGGCTGGCCCTGCACCTGTGGCGGCGCGTGCGCAGCGAGCCCGAAGATGGCCGCTACCAGCACCTGCGCACCCACTGGAACAGCCATCAGGGCAAGATTTTCGGCTTCTTCCAGTTCCAGGCCGGCCTGATCGTATTGTTCGCGCTGCCGTTCGTGGCGGTGGCGCACACCCCGCAGCCCGATGCGCTGGGCTGGATCATCGCGGCCATCGCGGTGTGGCTGCTCAGCGTGGGCGGTGAGGCGTTGGCCGACCGCCAGCTGGCGCGCTTCCGCGCCGATCCGGCCAACAAGGGCAAGACCTGCCGCAGTGGCCTGTGGCGTTACTCGCGGCATCCCAACTATTTCTTCGAATGGCTGCACTGGTTCACCTACGTGCTGCTGGCCGTGCACTCGCCGCTGTGGTGGCTGGCGTGGTCCGGCCCGCTGGTGATGTACGTGTTCCTGCGCTGGATCAGCGGCATTCCGTTCACCGAAGCGCAGGCATTGCGCAGCCGGGGCGAGGACTACCGCGATTACCAGCGCAGCACCCCGATGCTGTTTCCGTGGTTTCCGTCCCGAACATCGCCGCCGCGCGAGGAGTCTTCACCGTGAATGTCGCCAGTGAGTACCTGCCTGCCCCCGACTACGCCCCCGGTTTGACCGGCCTGGCCGAGCGCGGCCTGCTGCCCGACGCGCTGATCCGCCTGGGCATCCGCCGCCAGTGCACGGCCCGCCTGCGCGACGAATACACCGGTGGCCTGCAGGCGCAGTCGCAGCGCTTCGCCGCGCGCATCAGCGCGCTGTCCGCCAGTGCGCTGGCGCTGCATGTGGATGCGGCCAACCGCCAGCATTACGAAGTGCCGGCTGCGTTCTTCCACCTTTGCCTGGGCAAGCGGCTCAAGTACAGCAGCGGCTATTACGCCACCGGCAGCGAAACCCTGGACCAGGCCGAAGAGGCGATGCTGGCGCTGTACGGGCAACGCGCGCAGCTGGCCGATGGCCAGCACATCCTGGAGCTGGGCTGCGGCTGGGGCTCGCTGACCCTGTGGATGGCCGAGCGCTATCCCAACGCGCGCATCACCGGAGTGTCCAACTCCCACAGCCAGCGCGAGTACATCCAGGCACAGTGCCGCGCGCGCGGGCTGGACAACGTGACCCTGCTTACCCGCGACGTCAACCAGCTCGACCTGGACCCGGACCAGTTCGACCGCTGCATCTCCATCGAGATGTTCGAGCACATGCGCAACTACGCCACGCTGCTGCAGCGCATCCAGCGCTGGTTGCGCGCGGACGGCAAGCTGTTCGTGCATATCTTCGCGCACCGCACGTTGATGTACCCGTTCGAGACCGACGGCGATGACAACTGGATGGGCCGGCACTTCTTCACTGGTGGCCTGATGCCCGCCGCCGACACCCTGCTGTGCTTCCCGCAGCACCTGCACGTGCAGCAGCGTTGGCTGCTCGACGGCACCCACTACCAGCGCACCGCCAACCATTGGCTGGCCAACCAGGACCGGCAGCAGGAAGCGGTGATGGCGGTGATGCAGCAGTGCTACGGCGCATCAGCGGCCGCGTTGTGGCAGCAGCGCTGGCGCATGTTCTGGATGGCCTGCGCCGAGCTGTTCGGGTACCAGGGCGGCCAGCAATGGCTGGTTGGGCACTATCTGTTCGCACGATCCTGACCGGAGCACGCCATGTCGATCCGTCCGCTGTTTCCGCTGCTTGCCGCCGCCATGTTGCTGGGTGGCTGCGGTGGCAACACCCGCCCGATCCCGCCGGTGGCGTATGTGGATGTGCCGCGCTTCATGGGCGACTGGTATGTCATCGCACATATCCCCAGCCGCCCCGAGCGCGAGGCCTACGACGCGGTGGAATCGTACGCACTGCGCCCGGATGGTCGCATCCAGACCACGTTCCGCTACCGCAAGGGCAGCTTCGAGGCACCGCTGAAAACCATGCATCCGATCGGCACCGTCAAGCCCGGCACGCATGGCGCTGAATGGGGCATGCAGTTCATCTGGCCGATCCAGGCCGAGTACGTGATCGTCTACCTGGACCGGGACTATCAGCAGACGATCGTGGGCCGTAGCAAGCGCGATTACCTGTGGTTGATGGCACGCACCCCGGTCATCTCCGATGCCGACTACCAGAAGGCCATGACCCGCATCGGCGCACTCGGCTACGACCTCTCGCAGGTCCGCCGCGTGCCCCAGTCGTCCGCGCCTGGTCGCTGAGTTCGTTCCGTGTCGCGCTTCTCAGGTCCTGAGAAGCGCACAGTCCATACTGGCGCCATCAACCCCATTCGTGACCGGTGCTGCACCGGCAGGCGAACAGGGGCGTGCGTGGATCGGCCAGGCACGGGCAGGCGGACGGAGAAGGGCGCGTGGCGGACAAGTACTGCGATCTGGTCATGAAAGGCGGTATCACCAGCGGCATCGTGTATCCCAACGCGGTGCTGTCGCTGGCCCGCCAGTACCGCTTCAAGAACATCGGCGGCACCTCGGCCGGGGCCATCGCCGCGGCGGTGGCCGCTGCCGCTGCCCTGGGTGACCGCCGCCGCCACGTCGGCGAGCCGGCGGGCGAGGCGGTGGGTTTTCCCGGTTTGGCCGCGGTATCGGCGCAGCTGTCCACGCGCGGCTTCATCTACAGCCTGTTCCAGCCGGCGCATGGCGCGCGCACCGCCTACCGGTTGTTGGTGATGCTTACCGGTAAATCCAGCCTGCCGCGCAAGATCGCCTGCCTGCTGGCGGCGGTGTTCGCCATCGCCCCGTTGGAACTGCTCGGTGCGTTGGCGCTGCTGCTGGGCATGGGCTGGCTGGCCGGCGGCATCGATGGGGTGTGGGCCACCCTGCTGCCCTCGCTGTTGTGTGCCTACGGTGCCGGCGTACTGGCATCGGCGCTGCGCGTGGCCCGCGTGACCCGGCGCAACCTGCTGGGCCTGTGCAGTGGCAGTACCCAGGCCGATGCCTCCACGCCGGGCCTGACCGACTGGCTGCATGCCCACCTGCAGGCGCTGGCCGGCAAGCCGCTGGACCAGCCACTGACCTTCGGCGACCTGCACCACGCACCGCGTTACGACGGCGAGCCTGCCGGTGCGCACGCGATCAGCCTGCAGATGATCACCACCTGCATTTCGCATACCGAGCCGCGCACGCTGCCTTTCAGTGCCGCGCATTTCTGGTTCCTGCGCGAGGAGTTCGCGCAGCTGTTCCCGGCCAGCGTGGTGGACTGGCTGGTGGCGCAGGCCGGCCCGCCCGAGCAGGTCGATGGCCGCGCGTACTACCGTCTGGTCGATGGCGAGCGGCTGCCGGTGCTGGTCGCCACCCGCATGAGCCTGAGCTTCCCGCTGCTGATCAGCGCCGTGCCGCTGCACGAGCCGGCCCGTCGCGAGCGCCGTTGCGCACCCCCGGTCGATCCGCGCCCCACACACGACAACAGCAACGTCGCCGACAGCATGGAAGGGCTGACCAGTGCCGGGCAGAACTGCGGCCCGGTGATCACCGCGTTCCGCGTGTGCTGGTTCTCCGATGGTGGCATCAGCAGCAATTTCCCGATCCACCTGTTCGACGCCGCGTTGCCGCGCTGGCCCACCTTCGGCATCAACCTGGTGTATCCGCGCCACGCCGATGCGGTCAGCGTGCTCGACGCGGGAAATGCGCAGGCCGACAT
Organism: Stenotrophomonas sp. GL_101; assembly: GCF_057835675.1. Taxonomy (NCBI): domain Bacteria; kingdom Pseudomonadati; phylum Pseudomonadota; class Gammaproteobacteria; order Lysobacterales; family Lysobacteraceae; genus Stenotrophomonas; species Stenotrophomonas sp. GL_101. The sequence goes on from NZ_CM174432.1 coordinate 277,993, forward strand.
CGAGCACGCGGTGTTCCTGCCCACCGAGAACCGCCAGGGGTGGCAGCGCAGCTACCACTCCATCGCCCAGCCGCTGGCGGCTGCGGAAATGTCCGGCTTCCTGTTCTCCATCGTCTCCACCATGCAGAACTGGCGCGACGTGCTGCAGGCACGCGCGCCCGGCTACCGCGATCGCATCGTGCATGTGTCGCTGCAGGGCGACGAAGGCGGCATGAACCTGGACATGCCGCAGGACGTGCTCAGCCGCATCGCCGCCAAGGGCAGCGTGGCCGGCGATCGCTTCTGCGATTTCTCCTTCCAGAACCACTACTGGATCCGCTGGCGCAACCTGGCCTCGGCCTACCAGCGTTACACGCTGGAAATCGCACGCACCGACGACCCCGCCCAGCGCGTGACGTCCTGGGCCGGGGCGTATGAAAGCGTGGCCAGCGGCGAGCCGCCGCCGCCGTCCTACCGGTTCACCTCCGACGACAAGCGGCGTGCCTCGCAGCAGCTGTGGCGGCTGATGGTGGAGCAGGGCCAGGGCTGGGAAGACCTCGGCCCGGACCTCACCGACGGCGCGCCACGGCCGCTGCCGCAGATGAAGGTCACGCCGATCTATTGAGCCGGGACGGGCGCCGACTGCTGGGCGGCTGCCTTCGCATCAGGTCGATTGCACGTACCTCGTAGAGCCGACCGTTGGTCGGCTGCTCTTCGCATCGGGCCCAACGTTCCCGGCCCCGGTAGAGCCGACCGTTGGTCGGCTGCTCTTCGCGTCGGCTCCAACGTTAGCGGCGGCGAAGCCAGCCGACCAACGGTCGGCTCTACGCGCGCCCCGGCAACTGCGCGAACGCGCGCTGCATGCAGTCCTCGCGTGGGCACACCCGGCAGCCCGGGCCGATCGACACCGAGTTGCCCGGGCTCTGGATGTCCAGCCCGCGCGAATAGATCAGCCGCTCGGCGTGCTGCAGGTCGCAGCCCAGCGCCACCGCGAAGGTCTTGCGCGGTTGCCCATGCCCCACCGGCCCGCTGCTGACCTGCCGCGCCAGCCAGAAATGGCGGCGCCCGTCGGGCATGCGCGCGGTCTGGGTCAGCACCCGGCCGGGCTGGTTGAACGCCTCGTACACGATCCACAGCGGGCACGAACCGCCCACCTGCGAGAAGTGGAAATCGGTCGCCGAATGCCGCTTGGACACATTGCCGGCGCGGTCCACGCGGATGAAGAAGAACGGCAGCCCCGGTGCACTGCGTCGCGCCAGCGTGCTGAGGCGGTGGCAGACCGCCTCGAAGCCCACCCCGAAACGGTGCGCCAGCGCATCGATGTCATAGCTGCTGTGCTCGGCGGCACGCAGGAACTGCGCATACGGCATCACCAGCGCGCCGGCGAAGTAGTTGGACATGCCGATCCGCGCCTGCGCGATCTGTTCCGGCTCGCGGAAACCGGCGCGCGAGATCACTGCATCGATCTGCGCGGCATAGCCGAGCAGCGCCAGTTCGGCGGCCATCTGGAACGCCTGCTGGCCCGCCTCCAGGTAGTCGGGCAGCCACAGCGTGCGGCTGTTGCCGTCGTACACGCGCTTCTCGCGCCCGGCCTGCAGCGGCGCCACTTCCACCAGCACGCCATGGCGGTCGGCCAGCAGCTGGCGCAGTCGCGGCGCGACATACCCGGCCACCAGCCCCCACTCGGCAAACAGCTGCTCGGCCAGGTCGTCCAGCTCGGGGATGTGGTTGTGCATGCGGTTGAAGAAGTCACGCACCTGGTCGCCGGCCGGCAGGGCCTGCCCGGCATGCACGTCGCCCAGTTGGAACTCCAGCGCGGCGGCATGTTCGCGCAGCACCAGGTGGCGGCGATGCAGGTCGAGCAGCGCACGGCTGATCTGTGGCAGGTTGCCGGCCATCGCGCGCAGCTCGGTGGCACTGACGTCGTCCAGACCCAGGTCACGCAGCGCCTCGCCCAGCGACTCCTGCAGCGCGCCGGGTTCATCCACCTCGAACAACCCCGAAACGTCGCCCAGCACCTCGCGCAGCTTCTGTTGCACCGCGGGGGTCAGCGGGCGCTTGTTGCGCTCGATCTGGTTCAGGTAGCTGGCCGACAGCCCCAGCGCCCGGGCCAGGTCCACCTGGCGGTAGCCGCGCTGCTCACGCAGCTTCAGCAGGCGCAGGCCAATCTGGCGATGGGTGGGCTGGCTATTCACAGAATTCACAAGAATCGTAGCGGGCATTGGCCAGATTAAGCGCATACAGCGCGGAAATCGAGCGGGGTGGTGTGAATAATGCAAACAACTTTCGCACCCGCCGGAATTGCCATGACTGTTGCAGCGCCCCGTATCCGCATGTTGATCGACGGCCAGTTCGTTGAATCGACCACCTCGCACTGGCAGAACGTGGTCAATCCGGCCACCCAGGACGTCCTGGCCCAGGTGCCGTTCGCCACCTTGGGCGAAGTGGATGCCGCCGTGGCCTCGGCCAAGGAAGCCTTCAAGACCTGGCGCAAGACCCCGATCGGCACCCGTGCGCGCATCTTCCTGAAGTACCAGCAGCTGATCCGCGAAAACATGAGCGAGCTGGCGCACATCCTCAGCGCCGAGCAGGGCAAGACCGTGCCGGACGCCGAAGGCGATGTGTTCCGCGGCCTGGAAGTGGTCGAGCACGCGGCGGCGATCGGCAACCTGCAGCTCGGCGAGCTGGCCAACAACGTGGCCAACGGCGTGGACACCTACACCCTGCTGCAGCCGTTGGGCGTGTGCGCGGGCATCACCCCGTTCAACTTCCCGGCGATGATTCCGCTGTGGATGTTCCCGATGGCCATTGCCACCGGCAACACCTTCATCCTCAAGCCGTCCGAACAGGACCCGATGGTGACCATGCGCCTGGTCGAGCTGGCGCTGGAAGCGGGCATCCCCAAGGGCGTGCTCAACGTCGTGCACGGTGGCGAAGAAGTGGTCAACGCGATCTGCGACCACCCCGACATCAAGGCCGTCTCGTTCGTCGGCTCCACCCGTGTCGGCACCCACGTCTACAACCGCGCCTCGCTGGCCGGCAAGCGCGTGCAGTGCATGATGGGCGCCAAGAACCACGCCGTGGTGCTGCCGGACGCCAACAAGGAACAGAGCCTCAACGCGATGGTCGGTGCGGCCTTCGGTGCGGCCGGGCAGCGCTGCATGGCCGCCTCCACCCTGGTGCTGGTCGGCGAAGCCCGTGACTGGGTGCCCGACCTGGTGGCCAAGGCCAGATCGCTCAAAGTCAGCGGCGGCAGCGTCGCCGGCACCGACGTCGGCCCGGTGATTTCCTGCGCCGCGCGTGAGCGCGTCGAAGCGCTGATCGCCTCGGGCGTGGAGCAGGGCGCCAAGCTGGTGCTGGATGGCCGCAACCCGCAGGTGGACGGTTTCGAGAAGGGCAACTTCGTCGGCCCGACCATCTTCGCCGGCGTCACCCCGGGCATGCGCGTGTACGACGAGGAAATCTTCGGGCCGGTGCTGGTGATCCTCGAAGCGGAGACGCTGGAAGATGCCATCGCGCTGATCAACGCCAACCCGAACGGCAACGGCACCGCGCTGTTCACCCAGTCCGGCGCGGCCGCCCGCAGGTTCCAGGAAGACATCGACGTCGGCCAGGTCGGCATCAACGTGCCGATCCCGGTGCCGGTGCCGCTGTTCTCCTTCACCGGTTCGCGCGCCTCCAAGCTCGGCGACCTGGGCCCGTACGGCAAGCAGGTGGTGATGTTCTACACCCAGACCAAGACGATTACCTCGCGCTGGTTCGACGACGAGACGCTGGGCCACGGCGTCAACACCACGATCAGCTTGAAGTAAGGGAGTTCGACCATGAGCCACGCGATGACGACCGAACTGGACGAAGCGCAGCAGGCCTATAGAGAGGCCGCGCGCGACTTCGCCCAGGCCGAACTGGCGCCGCACGCCGCGCGATGGGATGCGGAGGGTATCTTTCCGCGCGAGGCGATCGCCAAGGCCGGGGAACTGGGGTTCTGTGGCCTGTACATGGACCCCGAGGTTGGCGGCAGCGGCCTGAGCCGCCTGGACGCGGCGGTCGTCATCGAGGAGCTCGCCAACGTGGACCCGTCCACCGCGGCCTACGTCAGCATCCACAACATGGCCTCGTGGATGGTGGCCAAGTGGGGCCAGGACAGCCTGCGCGCGGAGTGGGGCACTGCCCTGTCCTCGGGCAGCAAGCTGGCCTCGTACTGCCTGACCGAGCCGGGCGCCGGCTCGGACGCGGCGTCGCTGAAGACCACCGCCGTGCGCGATGGCGAGCACTATGTGCTCAACGGCTCCAAGGCCTTCATCTCCGGCGCCGGTGCCACCGAGCTGCTGGTGGTGATGGTGCGTACCGGCGGTGCCGGGGCCGGCGGCATCAGTGCGATCGCGGTGCCGGCCGACCTGCCGGGCATCAGCTATGGCCGCAAGGAAGAGAAGATGGGCTGGAACAGCCAGCCTACCCGCGGCATCACCTTTGAAAACGTCCGCGTGCCGGCCAGCTACCTGTTGGGAGAGGAAGGTAGCGGCTTCAAGCTGGCGATGAAGGGGCTGGACGGTGGCCGCATCAACATCGCCGCCTGCTCGCTGGGGGCCGCGCAGGGCGCGCTGGACGCCGCCCGCCGCTACATGGGCGAGCGCCGTCAGTTCGGCAAGGCGCTGGCCGAGTTCCAGGCGCTGCAGTTCAAGCTGGCCGACATGGTCACCCAGCTGGTGGCCGCGCGGCAGATGGTGCACACCGCCGCGCGCAAGCTCGATGCCGGTGCCAGCGATGCCAACGTGTGGTGCGCGATGGCCAAGCGCTTCGCCACCGATGCCGGCTTCAACATCTGCAACGATGCGCTGCAGCTGCATGGCGGCTACGGCTACATCCGCGAGTACCCCATCGAACGGCTGCTGCGTGATTCGCGCGTGCACCAGATCCTGGAAGGTACCAACGAAATCATGCGGGTGATCGTGGCCCGCCACCTGCTCAACACCGACGAGGAACTGCGATGATCGATTGGCGTACGCATGCACACACCGGCCTGCAGGTGGAGGCCGATGGCCACGTCGCCGTGGTCACGCTGGACAACCCGCCCGCGCACACCTGGACCGTGCACAGCCTGGCGGCGCTGCGCGACCTGGTCGGGGCCTTGAATGCCGACAAGGACATCTACGCGCTGGTGATCACCGGCGGCGGCGAGAAGTTCTTCTCCGCCGGTGCCGACCTCAAGCAGTTCGCCTCCGGCGACAAGGGCGCTGCACGTGCCGCCGCCCGCCGTTTCGGTGAAGCCTTTGAAGCACTGTCCGCCTTCCGCGGCGTCTCCATCGCCGCGATCAACGGCTACGCCATGGGCGGCGGCTTGGAATGCGCGCTGGCCTGCGACCTGCGCATCATCGAAGAACACGCCCAGGTGGCATTGCCGGAGGCCACCGTGGGCCTGCTGCCCTGCGCCGGGGGTACCCAGAACCTGCCGCGACTGGTCGGTGAGGGCTGGGCCAAGCGCATGATCCTGCTCGGTGAGCGCATCGATGCCGAGACTGCCGTGCGCATCGGCCTGGCCGAAGAGAAAGTGGGCAAGGGCGAGGCCAAGGCCCTGGCGCTGGCATGGGCGCACAAGGCCGGCAAGCAGAGCCCGACCAGCATCGCGGCCTGCAAGACCCTGGTGCAGGCCACCCGCAGTGGCAGCCATGCCTCGGCACTGGTGGCCGAGCGCGAAGCCTTCGTCGACCTGTTCGACAGCGCCGACCAGGCCGAGGGCGTGAACGCCTTCCTGGAAAAGCGCGCCGCGCAGTGGAAGAACGCATGAGCGCCGTCGTCGCCAGCGACGAAGCACCGGTGCTGTTCGACGAGCGCCGTGCCGGCAATGGCAAGCGCATCGGCATCGCCACGCTCAATGCGCCGCGCACCCTCAACGGGTTCTCGCTGCCGATGGCGCACCTGCTGCGCGAGCGGCTGGAGGCGTGGGCGGCCGACGACGGTATCGCCCTGGTGGTACTGCAGGGGGCCGGTGAAAAGGCATTCTGCGCGGGCGGTGACCTGCACAGCCTGTATCGCAGCATGCTTGCCTATCGTCAGGCAGGCAGCAGCGACATTCGCGACAACGCCTACGCCGCCGAATTCTTCGACGTCGAGTACCGCGTCGACTACGCCATCCACACCTATCCCAAGCCGATCCTGTGCTGGGGCCATGGCATCGTCATGGGCGGCGGCATCGGGCTGATGTCCGGCGCCAGCCACCGTGTGGTCAGCGAGCGGTCCAAGCTGGCCTTCCCTGAAATCACCGTCGGGCTGTTCCCCGATGTTGGCGGCAGCTGGCTGCTGCCGCGCGTGCCCGGCAAGGGCGGCCTGTTCCTGGCCCTGACCGGCGCGCCGCTCAATGCCGGTGATGCCATCTATGCCGGCCTGGCCGACATCCACATCGCCGAGGCGCAGCGCGAGGCGGTGTTGGCCGCGCTCACCGAGGTGCATTGGAGCGATACCGCCAAGCGCAACCACGAACAGCTCAGCGCGTTGCTGCAGCAGCATGCCAGCGATGCGGCCACCGGCCCGCTGCTGCGCAATGCCGCCAGCATCGATGCGCTGTGCGAGGGCGATGATGTTGTCGCCATCGTCGAACGGATCACCGGGCTGGAATCGGATGATCCGTGGCTGAAGAGCGCGCAGGCCACCTTGGCTGCCGGCGCGCCCGGCTCGGCCCGGCTCGCCGTCGAACTGCAACGTCGCGCCGCCGGTGCCAGCTTGGCCGAGGTCTATCGTGTCGAGTACATCGCTGCACTGCACTGCACGGCCCACGGCGATTTCGCCGAAGGCATCCGCGCGCTGTTGATCGACAAGGACCGCACCCCGCGCTGGCAACCGACCACCCTGGCCGAGGCCACCGCGGAGTGGGCCGGCACCTTCCTTGTATCGCCCTGGACGGAAACAGCGCACCCGCTGGCCGACCTGGGCGCCACCGTCCCTGACAGGAGCCACGCATGAGCCGTATCGCATTCATTGGGCTGGGCAACATGGGGGGCCCGATGGCCGCCAACCTGGCCAAGGCCGGCCACGCCGTGCGCGTGTTCGACCTGGTCCCCGCTGCCGTCCAGGCGGCGGTGGATGCCGGCGCCAGCGCCGCGCATTCGGCGCTGGATACGCTGACCGATGCCGAGATCGTCATCTCGATGCTGCCGGCCAGCCGCCACGTCGAAGGTGTGTACCTGGGCGATGATGGCCTGCTCGGCGACATCCCCGGGGGCGCGCTGGTGATCGACTGCAGCACGATTGCCCCGGCCACCGCGCGCAAGGTCTCTGAAGCGGCCGCCGCACGCGGCCTGCAGATGCTCGACGCGCCGGTCTCCGGCGGTACTGCCGGTGCGCAGGCCGGCACGTTGACCTTCATTGTCGGTGGTGAGGCCGAGGCGCTGGAACGCGCGCGTCCGATCCTGCAGGCGATGGGCAAGAACATCTTCCACGTCGGTGCCAGCGGTGCCGGCCAGGTCGCCAAGCTGTGCAACAACATGGCACTGGGCGTGATCATGGCCGTCACCGGCGAGTCGATCGCGCTCGGCGTGGCGCATGGCCTGGACCCGAAGGTGCTCTCGCAGATGATGGCGGTCAGCACCGGCCGCAGCTGGGCCACCGAAGTATGCAACCCGTGGCCGGGCGTGCTGGAAAACGCCCCGGCCTCGCGCGGTTACAGCGGCGGTTTCGGCAGCGACCTGATGCTCAAGGACATGGGCCTGGCGGTGGAAGCGGCGATGAACGTCGGCGCCTCGATCCCGCTCGGCGAACTGGCCCGCAACCTGTACTCGATGAACCACCAGGCCGGCCGCGGCAAGCTGGATTTCTCCAGCGTCGTGCAGCTCGTTACCAGCGACCGATAAACCCGGTCGCTGGTCGGGGCATTCCACCTGAACCCTGGGCCTTCGGCGCGCCCCCTTGAACATCAAGGGGGCTGTTCTCCAGACAGACAACGGTAGTGCCGGGCTCTGCCCGGCAACCGCATTGAAAGCGGCGGCATCACACCTTCACCGGTAGGCAACGACCGTTGGTCGTTGCACCGCAGAATCAAACGCATCCCGTGGCCTGGCCCCGGGATCCACCGCGGTGGGATGGGCGATTGCCAGGCCAAGGCCAGGCAGTCGCCCATTTTTTTCGCTGCAGTAGGTACCGACCGTTGGTCGGCACGCGCTACCGCATCAGGCAACCGTCAACGTCACATCGATGTTGCCGCGGGTCGCGTTTGAATACGGGCACACGATGTGCGCCTTCTGCACCAGTTCTTCCACCTGCTCGCGCGGCAGGCCCGGCACGCTGATCTCCAGCGCCACTTCGATGCCGAAGCCGGTCGGGATCTGGCCGATGCCCACCTTGCCGGTGATGCTGGTCTCGGCTGGCAGGGCGACCTTGGCCTGGCCGGCCACGTACTTCAACGCGCCCAGGAAGCAGGCCGAGTAGCCGGCGGCAAACAGCTGTTCCGGATTGGTGCCCGGGCCGCCGGCGCCGCCCAGCTCGCGCGGGGTGGACAGCTGCACGTCCAGCACCTTGTCGGACGAGGCGGCGTGGCCTTCACGGCCGCCGGTAGCCGTGGCGGTGGCGGTGTACAGAACGTTTTCGATGGTCATGGGAATCTCCTGTGCAGTGAAGGGGGTAAGCCAGATGGCAGGTGTACTTTGCGCTATCCATGGGTACGTTGGGTTACATTTCGTCTATCAAACTTGATCCAGAGTCCGAAATGGTCGACCGCCTGCAATCCCTGCTTAGCCGCTTCGCGGTCAGCGCCGAGGTGTTTCACGCCGGCCCGCTGTGCGGCATCACCGCGCTGGGTGCCGAGGGCGAGCGCGGCCAACTGCACCTGATCCGCGACGGCCAGGTGCGCGTGGAACACGACGACGGCAGCGTGCTGCAGATCACCCGGCCCAGCGTGCTGCTGTATCCGCGCCCGCTCGCGCATCGGTTTGTCACCGATGCCCGGCGCGTTGCCGACTTCGCCTGCGCCCACCTGCAGTTCGAGGGTGCTGGCAACAACCCCGTCGCCGCCGCGCTGCCTGCGTTGATCTGCCTGCCGCTGGACGATCTGTACGGTGGCCAGCCGATCCTCGCGCTGTTGTTTGAAGAAGCCTTCGCCCAGCGTTGTGGTCGCCAGGCGCTGCTGGACCGCTTGTTTGAAGTGGTGCTGATCCAGATCCTGCGCGCGCTGATGGAGAGCGGCCAGCTTCGCGTCGGCCTGCTTGCCGGCATGGCCCACCCGCGTCTGCGCCACGCACTGGTCGCCATGCATGAAGCCCCGGCCGAAGACTGGACCCTGGCATCGCTGGCCCAGCGCGCTGGCATGTCGCGAAGCGCGTTTGCCGACAGCTTCCGCGACACCATCGGCAGCACGCCTGGCCACTACCTGCAGGGTTGGCGCACCCGTCTGGTGCAGCAGGCGTTGCGCCGTGGCGAGCCGCTGAAACGCATCGCCATAGACGTGGGCTACGGCAGTGAAGCGGCCTTGTCGCGCGCGTTCAAGGCGCAGACCGGGCATTCGCCGCGGCAGTGGAAGCAGGCCACGGCACCGGCGGGTTGACCGCGACCGCCAGGGTCAGATCGTCCACTCGCGATCGGTCGTAAACATGATCGTCAACCAGCGGTCCGGTGACTCCTCACCCAACGCCTCGCCGATCTGATCGCGCAGCCGGTCCCATTCCACCAGCGCTCGCGGCGCGTCGTCCTCGCGAACCACGAAGAACAGTTCGATCTGTTCACCACGGCCCACCTTGGCCACATAGCTGCGGTGCTCGACGAAGCCGTGCCTGGCCACGATCGTGCGTGCGACCTCGTCCACGTGCGCCTGCAGGTCCACCGGCGTGATCAGCAGGATGTCCGCCAGCGCCTGGCGCACGGTGCCCAGCGGCGCGACCATCACAAACAGGCACACCACCAGCAGGATCGCCGGATCGATGTACGGCACCAGCCACGCCCACGGCGTGCCGCGCAGGACGAACCCGCCGACGAAGGCGACCAGGTACGCCGCCGACATGCTGGCGGCCACCACCCAGTTCTTCGCATCGAGTGCGATGAATTCCGAACCGATCGAGCGGTTCGCGCGGCGTACGAACAGGGCCAGGCCACTTTCAGCGATGATCGACATCACCGCGAACACGATCGCCGGCCCCAGCGCGATCACGCGCCCGCCCGACAACAGCGCGTCCACCGCATTGACCGCCGCGTACAGCGCCGCGCCGATCATCAGCGTGCCGCTCACCCCCAGCACGATCGGCTCCAGGTGCCAGAAACCCATGGTGAAGCGCTGGTTCAAGCGCGACTGCAGCGCATCCACGTTGGTCGACAGGCTGATCAGGCGCACCACCAGCAGCGACAGCCAGGTCATCACCACGTCGATCAGGCCGTAGATGCCGTCGAAGATGATCAGCGAGGAGTTGGCCAGGAAGCCGAACACCACCGCGACGGCCGCCATCGCCAGCGATGCGGCGATCGACAGGCGCAGCACGCCTTGTTCGGTGGTGGGGTCCAGGCCGTTGAAGCGGGGCAACGTCATCGTGGCGCTCAGTGCGAAGCAGTGCGGTGGCGCATTGTCCACTGTCGCCGCCGCACCGTGCGCATTGACCACGCCCCGGCCTTCACGGCGGGGTCGCGGGCAGCGTTCATTGCGAGCGGGTAAACTGTTGATTGCGCTGGCATTGCCAGCTGTTCCCGATGCGCCACCCGATGACCCTGCCCGCCACCGACGCCGCCGCGCGTTACGCCGCCTCCCTGCGTCTGTCCGTCGCCCCGATGATGGACTGGACCGACCGCCACTGCCGGGTGTTCCACCGCCTGCTGGCGCCGGGCGCACGGCTGTACACCGAGATGGTGCACGCCAATGCCGTCATCCACGGCGATCGCGAGCGCCTGCTTGGCTTCGATGGCAGCGAGCACCCGCTGGCCCTGCAGCTGGGCGGCAGCGACCCGGCCCTGCTCGCGCAGGCCGCGCGCATCGCCCAGGACTGGGGCTATGACGAGGTCAACCTCAATTGTGGCTGCCCCTCCGACCGGGTCCAGGCCGGGCGCTTCGGTGCCTGCCTGATGCGCGAGCCGGCGCTGGTGGCCGAGTGCGTGGGCGCCATGGTGGCCGCCGTGCAGATCCCGGTCACGGTGAAGTGCCGGTTGGGCGTGGATGAAGACAACGACTACGAAACCTTCGTCAAGTTCGTCGATCAGTCGGTCAACGCCGGCAGTGCGATGTTTGTCGTGCATGCCCGCAATGCGTGGCTGAAGGGCCTGTCGCCGAAGGAAAACCGCGAAGTGCCGCCGCTCAAGTACGACTGGGCGCACCGTCTCAAGGCCGACCGCCCGGCGCTGCAGATCGTCCTCAACGGTGGCCTGGCCACGGTCGACGCCGCGCAGGCGCAGCTGCCCGCGCTGGACGGGGTGATGCTGGGCCGCGCGGCGTACCACGACCCCTACGTGCTGCATCAGCTGGAGGCCGCCCAGACCGGCGCAGCGCTGCTGCCGCGCGAGGCCCTGCTGCGCGCCATGCGCCCGTACATCGAGGAGCAGCTGGGCCGCGGCCTGGCTCTCAAGCACATTACCCGCCATCTGCTGGGCCTGTTCCACGGGCAGCCCGGCGGACGCGCGTTCCGCCAGGTACTCAGCGAAGGCGCGCACCGCGCCGGGGCCGACTGGACGCTGATCGAGCAGGCGCTGGCGGTCACCCGTGCCCGGGCCGAGCGCGTCGCGGCGTGAGGCGCGTCACCTTGTCTGCTTGACAAGGGGCTCACTTTAGTCGCCAATGTTCACTTATATGAACGGCGCGACCGCGCATCCGGAAAAGTTCAGACCGGATTCACTGCGTAAAACCAAGAATTCGCTAAAGATTCGTAAAACGCCGGCCTGGCTGGCGACTGCGATTCACAACTTTTGAACGTTTTGCCGCGCTCCGCTAGGATCTGACCGAATGCTCTCCGTGACCTGCCCCCGCCGACTTGCCGTCCTCGCCCTGCTGGCGTCGGGCGCTGCTGCATCGCTCGGCAGTGCATGGGCGCAGGAGCCGCCGCAGGATCAGGGGCGTGGCGAGGCGATGGCGCGTGCCGCGCGTGGCGCCCCGCAGGAGCGTTCGCTGTCCGATGCGGTGCGCCGCGTCCAGCGCACCACCGGCGGCCATATCCTGGGCGCCGAGCGGGTTCCGTTCGACGGCCGCGACATCAACCGGGTCAAGTACATGGATGACCGCGGCCGGGTCCGCTACATGGACGATCCGGCGCCGGCGCGTTCACAGCCCCGCGCACCGCGATCGGATATGTCTTCACTACGCGGCGATAACCCCTGAACAGGGATAGTTGTCCGTAATCAACTGTATTCCACTGGCCTCCGGCCATACCCAGGACACTAGGGAGAGTTCATGCGTATCCTTCTGGTCGAAGACGAAGCCCCGCTGCGGGAAACCCTGGCCGCCCGGCTCAAGCGCGAAGGTTTTGCCGTCGACGCTGCGCAGGACGGTGAAGAAGGCCTGTACATGGGCCGCGAAGTGCCGTTCGACGTGGGCATCATCGATCTGGGCCTGCCCAAGATGTCGGGCATGGAACTGATCAAGGCCCTGCGCGACGAGGGCAAGAAATTCCCGGTGCTGATTCTTACCGCGCGGTCGAGCTGGCAGGACAAGGTCGAGGGCCTCAAGCAGGGCGCCGACGACTATCTGGTCAAGCCGTTCCACGTCGAAGAACTGCTGGCCCGCGTCAATGCGCTGCTGCGCCGTGCCGCCGGCTGGAGCAAGCCGACGCTGGAGTGCGGCCCGGTTGCGCTGGATCTTGCCGCGCAGACGGTGAGCGTTGCCGGCAGCAACGTGGACCTCACCAGCTACGAGTACAAGGTGCTCGAATACCTGATGATGCATGCCGGTGAACTGGTCTCCAAGGCCGACCTTACCGAACACATCTACCAGCAGGATTTCGACCGCGACTCGAACGTGCTGGAAGTGTTCATCGGCCGCCTGCGCAAGAAGCTCGATGCCGATGGCGAACTCAAGCCGATCGAAACCGTGCGTGGCCGCGGCTACCGTTTCGCGATTCCGCGCAACGAAGGCTGAGCCGGTCCGCCGGGCGAAGGAAGGTGATGTCAGGCCGTCTGTGGTTCTTTAAACGCTGGCGGCCGCGCTCCCTGCAGGCGCGCCAGCTGTTGGCCGCCTCGGTGGGCCTGGTTGCGTTCCTGGCGATCGCCGGCTACGCGCTGGATGCGGCATTTGCCGACACCGCGCGGGCCAACATGCAGGATCGCCTGAAAAGTTATGCCCGGGCCTACGCGGACGGGATCGACTTCACCCGTGACCGATCGCTGTACATCCGCGAGCAGCCACCGGATTCACGGTTTGCCGGGCCCGGCAGCGGCCTGTACATGCAGGTGGTGATGGCCGACGGCTCCACGGCCAATTCGCTGTCGGCCGAAGGGCCGATATTGCCCACCGTGGGCGGTGGCCTGCTGGCCCCGCGCCAGGAGGTCTTCGAAGGCCCGCTGCCGATGATCCAGATCGATGGCAGCGAGGGCTCGGTGTATCGCTACGGGCTGGGCCTGGTATGGGATGCCGACGCCGACCCGGCCACCGAATACCCCTACACCATCTACGTGATGGAAGACTCGAGCGCACTCGGCGCGCAGCTGCGCGTGTTCCGTGCCCGGGTGTGGTTCTGGATGGGTGGCGCCGGCTTGATCCTGCTGCTGTTGCAGACGGTGATCCTGCAGTGGAGCCTGCGCCCGATGCGACGGGTGATCAACGAGTTGACCAAGGTGCAGCGCGGGGAGACCGAGCGCATGAGCGAGCGCCACCCGCGCGAGCTGGAACCGCTCACCGACAGCATCAATGCCTTCATCGAGAGCGAGCGCGAAAACCTGGAGCGCCAGCGCAACACCCTGGCCGATCTCGCGCATAGCCTGAAGACGCCGCTGGCGGTGCTGCGCACGCAGCTGGACAGCGGTGCGCACGACCAGGACCTGCGCGAAGAATTCGACGTGCAGTTGCGGCGCATGAACAACCTGGTGTCCTACCAGTTGGCACGCGCGGCCTCATCGGGCCACAAACTGTTCTCCGCGCCGTTGCCGATTGAATCCAATGCCGAAGAGATCGTGCGCGGGCTGGAAAAGGTGTACGCCGGCAAGGGCGTGCTGTGCGAGTTCGACATCGATGAGGCCGCACGCTTCCATGGCGAGCCGGGCGATCTGCAGGAGTTGCTGGGCAACCTGCTGGAGAATGCGTTCAAGTGGGCCAACCGCCGCGTGCTGCTGACCGCCAGGGCGCTGCCCGCGCCGGGCGCGCGCCGTGCCGGGCTGCGGCTGTCGGTGGATGACGATGGCCCGGGCATCGCCTCGGAAGACATCGCCAAGGTGCTGCAGCGTGGCGTGCGAGGCGACGAACGCGTGCAGGGCCATGGCATCGGCCTGTCGATCGTGCAGGACCTGATCAAGGACTACCGGGGCGAGCTGCACGTGACGCGTGCGCCCGAGCTGGGCGGTGCCCGCTTTGAGGTGACGCTGCCGCCGGGGCCGTGATGGCCCGGCGCATCGAGCAACCCGCGGTGCCCTAGCGCGTGCGGTGGCCCGGCGAGTCACCGTAGAACCGCCGCAGATGCGCGGCGACCGTCGGCATCTCCTGCTCAAGCAGTGCCGGCGCGGAGAAGTGGTATTCGGTAGCGACTGCGAAGAACTCTTCCGGCGCTTCGGCCGCATAGGGGTCGATCGCGGTGTCCCCACCTCGATCCACGCGCGCGCAGAACGCATCGTAGGCGGCCTGGAAATCGGCTGCCCACTGCTGCTGCCATGCACGTGGCAGCGGTGGGGTGCCGTCGATTGCGCCGTCCAGCGCATCGATCTTGTGCGCCATTTCATGCACGGCCACGCAGTAGCCGGCGTGCGGGTCGGCGATGTCGGCCTGGATATCGGCCCAGGACAGGATCAGCGGGCCGCTGTCCCAGGATTCGCCGATCAGTTCGTCGTCCCATTGGTGCAGTACGCCGGCCGCATCCACATGGCTGCGCTGCACCCGGAACGCATCGGGGTAGACGATCAGCTGCGACCAGCCGCGCAAGCCAATCTCACCCAGTTCCAGCAAGGGCAGGCAGCACAGCGCGGCCAGCAGCACGGCGTCGCCCTGGTCCAGCTGCAGGCCGCCGACCGGGCTGATGGTTTTCTCGTGCAGGAAGCGCGCGCTCAAACCGCGCAGACGTTCGCTTCGTTCCGGATCCAGGGCCTGCAACCACGGCCCGCGCTGGCAGCTCAGTTGCCACAGCGCTGGATCGATCGGGCGCGGCGTGCGCCGCAACCACCCCCACAGACGTTCGATCAGCGGAACATGCCCGGCAGGAAGCTGTGCCACTTCGGTGCGCGCAGGCGCGGCAGCACGTCGTCATCGCCACCCCCGCCCCCGCTGCTGGCCGCACCCGCGCTGGGCTTGGCCGCTGCCGGTGCGCGTGCCGCCGGGGCGGTGGCCGGTGCGGCGCGCTCGCTTTCGGCCGGTGCATACACGCAGCCGCCCCGCCCCGGGCTGGTCAGCGCATCGGAAGCATGCGCGGCCAACGGGGCCATCAACAGAATCAGGCAATGGGCGAACGGGCGCATCGTCGACATCCGTAAGGGCGGATCAATCTTCGATTCTAGCCCGATTCAGCGCCCGCATTGGAACCGACCGGAACGGGCACCGTGGCGGGCTTTCCCGCATAATTTTGTCGATTACCTGATGGAAGCTGCCGTGGACGACCGCCAACTGCTGGCCAAACTGGGTGCCGGGCGCCTCTCCGGCGACGCGCTGGCCCGCGAGCTGGGCCACACCCGCGCCGCGATTTGGAAGCGGATTCAAGGACTTAGGGCGGCCGGGGTGGATATCGAGGGCCGCGCCGGCGACGGTTACCAGCTGCGGCAACCGCTGGAGCTGCTGGACGCCGAGGCCATCGGTGCCGCGCTGCCGGCCGCCGCCGCGGCCGCGCTGGCCTCGCTGGAGGTGGCCTGGAGCGTCGGTTCGACCAGCACCGAATTGCTGCGCTGCAGCGTGCCTGAGCGCGGTACAGCCGTGCTGCTGGCCGAGCGCCAGACCGGCGGCCGTGGCCGTCGGGGCCGCGCCTGGACCTCGCCACTGGCCGCGCATGTGTACCTGTCGGTGCTGCGCGGATTCGCCGGCGGGCTGTCGCGGCTGGGCGGATTGAGCCTGGTCGCTGGCGTGGCGGTGGCCGAGGCGCTACGTGCGCAGGGCTTCACCGAGGTGGCGCTGAAATGGCCGAACGACCTGGTGGTCAACGGGCACAAGCTGGGCGGATTGCTGGTCGAAGGCGGCGGCGAGTTCGCCGGCCCGGCGCGCGCGGTGATCGGGCTGGGCGTCAACGTGCGCATGCCGCCGGCGTTCGCCGCGCAGATCACCCAGCCATGGACCGACCTGGCCACCCTGGCCGGCGAGGCCGGGGTCAGTCGCTCTACGGTGGTTGCGGGGATCCTCGCGGCCCTGTTGCCGGCGCTGGACGCGTTTGATGCCGATGGCCTGGCGCCGTTCCTGCCGCGCTATGCGGCGCTGGACTGCCTGGCCGGGCGCGCGGTGCGGGTGGAAGAGAGCGGCTGCATGATCGAGGGCCTGGCCCTGGGGTTGGCCGACGATGGCGCACTGCGCGTGCGCACCGATGCCGGTGAGCGGGTGTTCCATGCCGGCGAAGTCAGCGTGAGGGCGCAATGAGCGACTGGTTGTTCGACCTGGGAAATTCGCGGTTCAAGTTCGCCCCGTTGCAGGGCGTGCACGCCGGCGATGTGCAGGCCTGGCCGCATGGCGCCGAAGGCATGCCGGCCGACGCGTTGCAGGCGCTGCCCACCGGTGGCGTGGCTTACGTGGCCAGCGTGGCCGCACCGGCACTGACCCGCAGCATGCTGGCGATCCTGCAGGGACGGTTCGCACGCGTGCAGGTGGTGCATACCGAGGCGGCGCGCGCCGGGGTCCGCGTTGCCTACGCGGACCCGAGCCGGTTCGGGGTGGATCGATTCCTGGCCCTGCTGGGCGCTGCCGCGCAGGGCGAGGCGGTGGTGATTGCCGGGGTCGGGACCGCGCTGACCATCGATCTGCTCGACGCCGATGGCCTGCACCACGGCGGGCGCATTGCCGCCTCGCCCACCACCATGCGCGAGGCATTGCATGCGCGCGCGGTGCAGCTGCCGGCAACGGGGGGCGACTACCACGAGTTCGCCAACGACACCGCCGATGCGTTGGCCTCCGGTTGCGACGGGGCTGCGGTGGCGTTGATCGAACGCAGCCGCGCGCAGGCCGCCGCGCTGTTCGGGCGGGTGCCAGCGTTGCTGGTGCACGGCGGCGGCGCGCCCGCGTTGATGCCGCTGCTGGTCGATGCGCGTTTCCAGCCGTCGCTGGTGCTCGATGGCCTCGCGCGCTGGGCCGTGCACCCGCCTGCCGGCGCACGGTAGGATCGCGGCATGCTGACTCGCGCCCTGATTGTCGTACTGGCCATCCTCAACGTAGGGGTGGCGCTGTGGTGGATGCTGCGTGGCGAACCGGCCCCGGTACCGCCGGCACCCGGCATCGGTGTGGCCCAGTTGCAGCTGCTACCCGCTGCCGCCGGCATCCCCCCCGGTCCAACCACCGCTGCAGTGCCGACGACGGCGCTGGACGATGTCACCCCGGCACCTGCAACGCCCCCCGACGCGCCGCGCGCGGCGCCCGTGGCAGCACCGACGCCCCTCGCCGCACCCGCTGCACCGGTATCTGCGCCGGTAGCGCTCGCACCCACGCCACCCCCGACGCCCGCGCCCGTCGCTGCAGTACCCGCGCAGTGCGTGAGCCTGGGGCCGTTCGCCGATCGTGCCGCCGCCCAGGCCGCGCAGGGCAAGGCCGCCGCGCTGTTGCGCGGCGTACGCCTGCGTGAAGTCGCCGATGCCGGGGCCACCCGCTACCGCGTGATGCTGCCTGCCGCCGCCAGCCGTGAGGACGCCCAGGCCACGGTCAAGCGCATCGTCGCGGCCGGGCTGAGCGACTACTACATCATTGCCCAGGGTGAAGAGACCAACGCCATCGCGCTGGGCCAGTACCGCAACCGTGAGGGCGCCGAGCGCCGCATGGCCGCGCTCAGCGCCGCCGGCTTCAACGCCCGGTTGGTGCCCAGCGGCGGCGATGGCAGCGCGCAGTGGTGGCTGGATGCGACCCTGGCCGCCCAGACCGACGCCAGCGCGGCCCGCCAGCGCAGCGGGGCGGCGCAGCAGCGCTCGCTGGACTGCACGCCGGTGCGTTAGAATCCCCGCTCCGCGACGGCACCGCCGCGCGCGATGCCCATGCCGGCATAGCTCAGTTGGTAGAGCAACCGCCTTGTAAGCGGTAGGTCCCCAGTTCGAATCCGGGTGCCGGCACCATGTTGATGACCTCCCTTGATCGACGCGATGCTGCGGGTCTGCGTGCCGTGGCTGCTGCAGCGCCGCGAGTCCTCGGCGGCCGCGCTGGCTAGACTGTGCCTCTTTGCAATGGAGCAGCACCGATGGCCACGTACTCCCCGGTTTCCCTGATTGGCGTTCCCACTGACATCGGGGCGGGCCATCGCGGCGCAGGGCTGGGACCGGATGCACTGCGTATCGCCGGGCTGGCCGAGGCGCTGGTCGCGCGCGGCGTTGACGTGCGCGACCTGGGCAATCTGGATGGCCCGCGCAATCCGTGGACCGCGCCGGTAGAAGGCTACCGCCACCTGGACGAAGTGGTGGCCTGGAACCGCGCGCTGATGGAGGCCACCTACACCGAACTGCAGGCCGGGCGCATGCCGATCATGCTCGGGGGCGACCACTGCCTCGGCATTGGCTCGATCACCGCGGTGGCGCGTTGGTGCCGTGAGCAGGGCAAGACCCTGCGCGTGTTGTGGCTGGACGCGCATTCGGACTTCAACACCAGTGATGTAACCCCGTCGGGCAACGTGCACGGCATGCCGGTGGCGTGCCTGTGCGGGCTGGGCCCGGATGCGCTGACCCGGCTGGGGGGCGACGCCCCGGCGATCCGTCCGCAGCAGGTGCACCAGATCGGCATCCGCTCGGTGGACCAGGAAGAGAAGCGCCTGATCAAGCAGCACCAGGTCGACGTGTACGACATGCGCTACATCGACGAGGCAGGGATGAAGCGCACCATGGAGGCGGCGCTGCAGGGGATCGACGACAACACCCACCTGCACGTCAGTTTCGACGTGGATTTCCTCGACCCGAGCATCGCACCGGGCGTGGGTACCACGGTGCCCGGCGGCGTCAACTACCGCGAGGCGCAGCTGGTGATGGAGATGATCGCCGACACCGGCCGGATGGGGTCGCTGGACATCGTCGAGCTCAACCCGCTGCTGGACAACCGCAACAGCACCGCGCTGCTGGCGGTGGACCTGGTGGAAAGCCTGTTCGGCAAATCCACCTTGATGCGCGACTGAGTCCCGCCGGTTCAGGCGATGGGCGCGCGTGGCTGAATGGTTACCGCGTGCGTTCACATGCACTGCACGCCGTTCCGGCCAGATTGCACCCACGCGGCGGCAGTGCTGGCAACAGCCACTACGTCACCGCGATCAGGAAGACGAGCGGCAACGTGCAATGCACGGCGGCGCGCTCATCTGACAGGTGGGACCGGATTCCGGTGTCGAAGTGGATCAAACAGGAGAACCCCATGAAGCGTGTTATTGCACTGATGCTGTTGTCGATGTTCTCGGTGGCCATGCTGTCTGGCTGCAACACCGTTGCCGGTGCCGGCAAGGATGTGCAGAAGGCCGGCCAGAGTGTCGAAGACGCTGCCAAGGGCAACTGATCCACGCGATCAGGCGTCAACGGAAAAGGCCGGGACTTCCCGGCCTTTTTTCTGGGCGCGAGGGTTTCATTCAGCGTCATTCAAGCAGGTGAGCATCCGTTTCATCCGCGCTTGACCGGCGACGAACGTGTGTCACTGCATGGTGGGGGTGCGGCGAACATGCCGTTGCACTCAAGGATGCCAACCCATGAACAAAGACATCATTTCCGGCAAGTGGACCCAGCTCAAGGGCAAGGCGCAGGCAAAGTGGGGCGACCTGACCGACGACGATTTCAAGGTGGCCGAAGGCAATGCCGAATACCTGGCAGGGCGCCTGCAGGAACGCTATGGCTGGGCACGCGATCGCGCCGAAACCGAGGTCCGTGATTTCGAGAAATCCATGCGCGACGACTATCCGGATTTCCGCTGACGCAGGCCGTGCCGCGTGATCGCGGCAGCGTCATCGAGGGGTATGAAACCCGCCACGGGCCGCATCTGCGGCCCGTGGCGTCATGCTGTGTGCTGCCCTCAGCGCCAGCGGCGGTCCTGCGGCGGGTCGGGCACGTACTGCGAGGGGAAGGCGCGCGGCGCATCGCCGCGCGGTTGCGGACCCGGCAGGATGCCGCGCGCACGCAGGTTGCGTTCACTGTCATAGCGCAGTTCCAGCTGCTGGAGCGGTAGGCGGCTGTCGCGCTCGAAGGTGGTATCGCGCACCGACGATGCCTCGCGTGCGCCGTGGCCGGTGCCCAACCGCTGCGCGGGGGCCGGGGCGGCGGGGGCGGACATCGAACGGGCCTGCGCGCTGTCGGCCATGGCCTCGGCGGCCTGGGGCTGGTCGCGCAGCCGGGGCGCGGTGCGGCGCTCGATCATCGGTCCGCGCGGATACGTACGCGCCACCGCTTCACCGAATACGGCAATCCCGATCACCCCGATGTTGTCCGGCCGCCCGGTGCGCGCGGCATAGCTGCGCCCCGGCGAGGTGAACACGAACTGGGCCACCTCATCCTGCGATTTGCGCCAGCCGCTGATGTCCGCGCTCTGCCAGGGGTTGAGTACATAGCCGGTCTGGCCGGGCGCGGCGACGTTGCCGGTGATCGCATTGAGGCCATCCACGGACAGCACCACCAGCACCCGTTCGGCGCTGTCGTTGCGCAGCCGCACGCTGTAGCGGTGGCTGTTCTCGCCGGCCACCCAGCGCTGCCCGCCGTCGCGGTACTGCGGCAGCACGGTGCCGGCGTCACGGTCCAGCACGGTCAGCTGCACCGGCCCACGATCCGGGGCCGGCAGCGGTGGGGCCGGCCGGAACCCACACAGGGCCAGCACGGCGAACAGGGGCAGGATCAAGCGTTTCATGGCACGGCTCCGCGTTGGGGTAGTGGGTTGAACGACCCATGCGTTGCAACGGGGTTGCGCCCGGGCGGGTAAACTGGCGCGGTTCACCTGTCAGTCAACGATCCCCACATGACCACGCGCGTTCTTACCGGCATCACCCCCTCCGGCACGCCCCACCTGGGCAACTACGTCGGCGCCATCCGCCCGGCCATCGCGGCCAGCCAGGCGTCGGCCATCGAGAGCTTCTTTTTCCTGGCCGACCTGCACAGCCTGATCAAGGCGCAGGAGCCTGAGCGCACCCAGCGCTCGACCCTGGAAATCGCCGCCAGCTGGCTGGCCTGCGGCCTGGATGCGGACAAGGTGTGGTTCTACCGGCAGAGCGACATCCCCGAGACCACCGAGCTGATGTGGTTCCTGACCGCCATTGCCAGCAAGGGCATCCTCAACCGCGCGCATGCCTACAAGGCGGCGGTGGACAAGAACCGCGAGGAGCAGCAGGACGAGGATGCGGGGATCAGCGCGGGGCTGTTCATGTATCCGGTGCTGATGGCTGCCGACATCCTGATCTTCAAGGCCAACCGGGTGCCGGTCGGCCGCGACCAGATCCAGCACATCGAGATGGCGCGTGATTTCGCCCAGCGCTTCAACCACGTGTACGGCAAGGAGTACTTCCCGTTGCCGGAGGTGGTGATCGACGAGCAGGTCGCCACGCTGGCCGGCCTGGACGGCCGCAAGATGAGCAAGAGCTACCACAACACCATTCCGCTGTTCGCCCCGCGCGCGGAGCTGAAGAAGCTGGTGTTCTCCATCCTCACCGATTCGCGCCTGCCCGGCGAGGCCAAGCGCACCGAAGGTTCGGCGCTGTTCCAGATGTACCAGGCCTTTGCCAGTGCCGAGCAGACCGCTGCGTTTGCCCAGGCCTTCGCGGCGGGCATCGGCTGGGGCGAGGCCAAGCAGCAGCTGTTCGAGCGCATCGATGCCGAGTTGACCCCGCTGCGCGAGCGTTACGACGCGCTGATGGCCGAGCCGGAAAAGATCGAAGCGTTGCTGCGCCGCCGTGGCCAGCAGCTGCGCGAGCAGTACGCGGTGCCGTTGCTGAAGGAGCTGCGCCATGCGGTGGGCCTGCGCGATCTGTCCACTGCCGGCGATGTGGCCAGCGACGCGGCCAGCGACGTACGCGCCGCGCCGCCGTTGTTCAAGCAGTACCGCGAAAAAGACGGGCGGTTCTACTTCAAGCTGCTGGCCGGCGATGGCAGCCTGCTGATCCAGAGCGCAGGCTTCGACTCGCCACGCGATGCCGGCCAGCTGATCGGCGTGCTCAAGCACGCCGAGCATGGCGATGCACTGCAGAGCGAGCTGTTCACGCTGGAGGCCGGGGTGGATGCGGTGCTGGCGGCGTTGCAGGCGCTGCGCGAGCAGGGGTAGGCATCCACCGTTGGTCGATGCGGAACGCGGCCGTGGCATGATGCCAATGCGTACCGGCCCAATGCCAATGCGTACCGGCCCAATGCCAATGCGTACCGACCAACGGTCGGTACCTACAGAGGGAGACTGCGATGGCCTGGTTGTCGTTGTTGTTGTTCCTGCCGTGGTTCGTGCTGCTCGGCGCGCTGTACTGGCTGTTCCCGCGGCAGCCCCGGGATGCCGCGCGGCGCTGGTTCGATGCGGTCGCGCTGCTGCTGTCCTTCGTGCTCAGCATCGTGGCGATGCTGTGGGGCCACCATATCGGCGTCGTGCAGACCGATGCCGGGCCGATCTGGCGCCAGGTGCTGGCGGTGCTGTATGCCTACGGTGCCTTCCTGGCGGTGATGGTGGGCGCCCTGCTGCTGCGCACGCCGTGGTTGGCGCAGCGTGCGACCAAAGCCGCATCGAAGCCGGTAGGTGAATCGTCCTAAGATGGCCGGTAGCTCGCCAGTGATGAACCCATGACTTTCGACCCCAGCATCCACACCATCGATACGGTGTTCCAGCGCAGTGACTTCGACGCCGCCTACCTGGTGGTCGAGGCCGGGCGCGCGGCCTTCATCGATTGCGGCACCGGCCTGGCCGTACCGGCCATGCTGGCCGCACTCGCCCGCGCCGGGCTGGCGGCCGAGGCGGTCGACTGGCTGATCCTTACCCACGTCCACCTGGACCACGCCGGCGGCGCCGGGCTGTTGATGCAGCAGCTGCCGAACGCGCGGCTGGTGGTGCATCCGCGCGGCGCACCGCACATGCTCGACCCGACCCGGCTGATTGCCGGTGCCACCGCGGTGTACGGCGCGGAGGAGATCGCGCGCAGCTATGGGCCGATCCTGGCGGTGGCCGCCGATCGCATGGTGATCGCCGAAGACGGCCACCGGGTCGACCTGGCCGGGCGCAGCCTGCTGTGCATCGACACCCCCGGGCATGCGCGCCACCACCTGTGCGTGTGGGACCAACGCAGCCGCGCCTGGTTCACCGGCGATACGTTCGGGCTGTCCTACCGCGAGCTGGACAGCGAACGTGGCGCGTTCATCATTGCGACCTCCTCACCGGTGCAGTTCGATCCGGAACCGCTGAAACAGTCGATCGCGCGCCTGCTGGCGTTCGAGCCGCAGGCGATGCTGCTCACCCATTACGGCCGCGTCGGCGATGTGCCACGGCTGGCCGCCGACCTGGTCGAGCAGATTGATGCGATGGTCGAGATCGGCCAGCAGTGCGACGGGCGCCCGGACCGCCATCGCTGCCTGGTCGCCGCGTTGACCGCGTTGTACCTGGAACGCGCGCAGGCGCATGGGTGCCGGCTCGACGATGCCGCCGTGACCCGGGTGCTGGCGATGGATATCGAACTCAATGCACAGGGCCTGGCCTGCTGGCTGGATCGCGATCGCCGCTGACCGAAAGCGTTGACCGGGCGCGTTGCGCGGTCATGCAGGTGTCACGTTACACTCGCAGACCCTTGCTTTCGTTGCTGGTGTCTGCCGTGAATCCGATGCGCATGCTGCTGCTGTCGTCCTGCCTGTTCGTGGGCGGCCTGGCCTACGCGGCCAACGATCTGCCCGGTGGCGGCATCGACGCCGATGCGCTGTCGCGGCATGTGCGCATCCTGGCCTCGGACGAGTTTGAAGGCCGCGCGCCGGCCACGCCCGGTGAAGAGCGCACCGTGCAGTACCTGATCGAGGAATTCAGCAAGTACGGCCTGCAGCCCGGCGGCGTCGACGGCAGCTGGGTGCAGCCGGTGCCGATGGTGCGTGCCCAGGTGGATGGCCCGGTGCGTGCGCAGCTGCGCCAGAAGGGCAAGACACGCGCGCTGGCCAATGGCGAGGACGTGACCCTGCAGAGCCTGCGCCCGCAGCAGGCAGTGGCGATCAAGGACGCACCGCTGGTGTTTGTCGGCTACGGCATCGATGCCCCCGAGCGCCACTGGAACGATTACAAGGACGTTGACCTGCACGGCAAGATCGCCGTGATGCTGATCAACGACGCGGACTTCGAGACCGAACAGCCCGGCGCGTTCGATGGCAAGGCGGTCACCTACTACGGGCGTTGGACCTACAAGTTTGAAGAAGCCGCACGGCGCGGCGCGCAGGGCGTGCTGATCGTGCATGAGACCGCGCCGGCCGCCTACGGCTGGGCGACGGTGAAGAGCTCGGGCACCTCGCCGTTGTTCGACATCGAACGCACCCAGGCGCAGGCGCTGGCCCAGCACGTGCCGGTGCGCGGCTGGATCCAGCGCAGCGTGGCCGAGCAGGTATTTGCCGAGGCCGGGCTGGATTTCGATGCGGAAAAGCGCCGCGCGATGACCCCCGGGTTCACACCGGTCACGCTGGGCGATGCCACCTTGTCGGTCAACTTCAAGCTCAAGCGCGAGCAGGTCATCACCCGTAACGTGGTGGCCAAGCTGCCCGGCGGCGCGCATGCCGATGAAGCGGTGATCTTCTCCGCGCACTGGGATGCGTTCGGGATCGGCCAGCCCGATGCCAAGGGCGACCGCATCCGCCGGGGTGCGATCGACAACGCCACCGGCGTGGCCACCGTGCTCGAGCTGGGGCGGGTGTTCGCCGCCGGCCCGCAGCCGCAGCGCACGCTGTATTTCGTCGCACTGACCGCCGAAGAAAAGGGCCTGCTCGGCGCCAGCTACTACGCCGCGCACCCGCTGGCGCCGCTGGACAAGACCGCTGCGGTGCTCAATATCGAGATGTTCAGCCCGGACGGTCCTACCCGCGACATCGCTTCGTGGGGCAAGGGCCGGGTGTCGCTGGAAGGTGACCTGGAGCGCGTGGCCAAGGCACGCGGCCGCAGTTACTCGCCGGACCCGAACCTGGAAGCAGGCTTCTTCTACCGTGCCGACCATTTCGCGTTCGCGCGGTTGGGCGTGCCGGCAATCACCATCGGGCCGGGGCTGGACATGACCGACGGTGGGGTGGAAAAGGGCCGCAAGCTGCGCGATGCCTACTTTGCCGCGTGCTACCACCAGGCCTGCGATGCCTGGACCCCGCAGTGGGATGCCAGCGGCCATGCCGCCGACACCCTGCTGGTTTACGACCTCGGCGCAGAGCTGGCCAACAGCCGGCGCTGGCCGCAGTGGGAAGAAGGTTCGGAATTCCGCAAGGTGCGCGAGCAGAGCGACGCGGCGCGCCGCTGATCGGCGTACCGCACTGACCGGGTTGCCGAGGCTGCCGGCCTGCGGCCGGCACGACCGCCACGCGACCACCGGATCACCGGTGGCCGCGTGAGGCATGTTACTGGCGCGTACCGTCCAGCCAGTTCGGGCCCTTGTTCTTCAGGAAGAACACATAGACCACCAGCGATACCGAAATCACCGCGGTGACATAGATCGCGAACTCGTTGACGTGGCCGGTCTTCAGCGCGCCCTGGTACAGCAGCGGCGCGGTGCCACCGAACAGCGAGTTGGCCATCGCATAGCCGAAGCCCACGCCGAGTGCGCGTACATGGGTGGGGAACAGTTCGGCCTTCACCACTGCGTTGATGGAGGTGTAGCCGGTGAGGATGACAAAACCGATCGCCAGCACCACGAAGGCCATCAGCGGATCGTGCTGGTGCGGCAGCTGGGTGATCAGGTACCAGGTGTAGAGCACGCCGCCAATGCCGAAGAACACCAGCAGGCTCTTGCGCCCGACGATGTCGGACAACCAGCCGCCGATCGGCTGCAGCACCATCAGGAAGGTCAGCACGCCCAGGTTGATCAGGGTACCGGTCATGACGTCATCGCCGGCAAAGGCACTCTGGATCATCTTCGGCCCGTTGACCGAATAGGTATAGAACGCCACGGTGCCGCCGGCGGTGATCAGGAAGCACAGCAGCAACGGACGCCACTGGTGGACGAACAGCTCGTACATCGAGCCCGATGCCTTGGCCCGTCCTTCCTTGGCCGCCTCGATCGACTCCACCTGCAGCGACTCATCCATGCTCCGCCGCAGCCAGAACACCACGATGGCGGCGATGCCACCGATGCCGAAGGCGATGCGCCAGCCCCACTCGGAGATCTGCGGCTTGTCCCACCACAGCAGCATGGCCAGCAGAGTCAGCTGCGCCAGCACGTGGCCACCGACCAGGGTGACGTAGTGGAACGAAGACAGGAAGCCACGACGGCCGGGGATGGCCGCTTCGGACATGTAGGTGGCGCTGGTGCCGTACTCGCCCCCGGTGGCGAAGCCCTGCAGCAGGCGCGCGAACAACAGGATGACCGCCGCCCAGATGCCGATCTGCGAGGCATTGGGGGTGATGGCGATCAGGAACGAACAGCCGGCCATCACCGACACCGACACCGTCAGCGCCAGGCGCCGGCCGTAACGGTCGGCGAAACGGCCGAAGTACCAGGCCCCGATGGGGCGCATCAGGAAGGTGGCCGCGAAGATCGCCCACACATACATGGTGGAGTTCTTGTCGGCGGCCGAGAAGAACTGCGATTCGAAGTAGACCGCGAAGACCGAGTAGACGTAGACGTCATACCACTCGACCAGGTTGCCGGCCGAGCCTTTGAGAGTGTTGGAGATCGAGCGGCGTAGTGCGGCCCGGTCGGTGGTTGCCGCAGGGGCGGGGAGGGAAGTACTCATGCAGGGAAGGTGTCCTGGCTGGGAAACGATGTGGCGGGTAGCGGCGGGGTCCGGAACGCAGGGATCCGGCACCTCGCCCACCTACCTACCCTAACCTACGTCAACGACAGGTGCCGACGCGGTCCAGCGGCACGCCGGGCGGAAACAGCATGCCGCCGGCCGAGGTGATCCGAACGCTGCAGTGGCCTAGAATCCGTGTTCCCCCGGATGGTGCCGTGCCATGTCTTCACCTGAACCCGCAGCGGCGGCTCCCCGGAGCGGCCTGGTCGTACTCGCGTTGCTGCTGGTGTACGTGGTCTGGGGGTCCACCTATCTGGGGATCCGGCTGGCGCTGGAAGGCGGGGCGCTGCCGTTGACGATGGTGTCCGGCGCGCGCTTCATCATCGCCGGCTCGCTGATGTATGCGGTGCTGCGCTGGCACGGGATGGCCGCACCGACCCGGCGCCAGTGGCGCAACCTGGCGATCATGGGCCTGACCATGCTGGTGCTGGGCAACGGCATGGTGGTGCTGGCCGAGCGCACGGTGTCGTCGGGCCTGGCGGCCACGGCGGTGGCCTCGGTGCCGCTGTGGATGGCGCTGTTTGCCGCGATGCGCGGCCAGAACGCCAGCCGTGGCGAGTGGCTGGGCATTGCGGTGGGGTTTGTCGGGGTGGTCTGGCTCAATGCCGGCAGCAGCCTGACCGCGTCGCCGCAGGGCTTGATCCTGCTGCTGATCGCGCCGATCGGCTGGGCCTTCGGCTCGGTCTGGGCGCGCGGGCTGGACCTGCCCAGCCCCTTCATGACCGCCGCCGGGCAGATGCTGTGCGGCGGGGTGATGCTGGTGGCGCTGGGCCTGGCCACCGGCGAGCGGCCGACCCAATGGCCGAGCCTGGGGGGCATGCTGGCGGTGGCCTACCTGTGCATGTTCGGCTCGATCGTGGCATTCACCGCCTACGTCTGGCTGCTGCACAACGTGCGCCCGGCGCTGGTGGCCAGCTATGCCTACGTCAACCCGGTGATCGCGGTGATCCTGGGGACGCTGATCGGCGGCGAGCATTTCGGCCTGCATGACGTGCTGGCGATGGCGGTGATCCTGGCCGGCGTGCTGGTGCTGACCCTGGCCCGGACCCTGGCCAAATGAGCGGCCTGCAGGAACACAGCGCGCAGGAGCAGCGGCGTGGGCTGGCGATCACCGCCTTCACCTTCACCCTGTGGGGCCTGGTGCCGGTGTATTGGCACCTGCTCAGGGCGGTGCCTTCGCAGCAGATCATCGCCCACCGCATCATCTGGAGCACGGTGCTGGTGGTGGCGTGGCTGCTGTTGAGCAAGGGCGCCGGCTGGTGGAAGCCGATTGCCGCGCAGAAGCGCGCGCTGCCGACGCTGGCGTTGAGCAGCGTGGCCATCGCGTTCAACTGGGGCCTGTACATCTGGGCGATCAACGCCGGACACGTGATCGAAACCAGCCTGGGCTATTTCATCAATCCGCTGGTCAGCGTGGTGCTGGGCGTGGTGGTGCTCAAGGAGCGCCTGCGCGCGCTGCAGTGGCTGGCGGTGGGCTGCGCGGCGCTGGGCGTGGCATGGTTGACCATCGATGCGGGGACGCCGCCGTGGATCGCGCTGGGCCTGGCCTGTTCGTTCGGATTGTATGGCCTGCTGCGCAAGATGATCTCGGTCGACCCGGTGGCGGGGTTGGGGGTGGAGAGCCTGTACCTGTTCCTGCCGGCGATCGGCTTTGCGCTGTGGAGCGAGAACGGCCACGGCGGCGGGTTCTTCAGCGGTTGGGGCTGGAAGAACGACGCGTTGCTGATCCTGGGCGGTGCGGTCACGGCCCTGCCGCTGATCGGCTTCGCCTATGGGGTGAAGCGGATTCCGTTGTCGCTGGTGGGCATCCTGCAGTACATCGCGCCCAGCCTGGGCCTGCTGCTGGGCGTGTTCTTCTTCCGCGAGCCGTTCGATACGGCCAAGGCGATCGGCTTCGCTGCGATCTGGACCGGGCTGCTGTTGTTCATCGGCGACAGCGTGTGGCGCACGCGGCGGCGGTGAGGGGGGTGTAAAGCGGCTGAAGCTCCGCAGGGTGGGGTCGATACCGCCAGGCAATGATCATCGCCGCGCCGCGCGCCCGTTCTGTTGCGAACAAAAAAGGTTCCTCTCCCATCTGAGGGGAGCGTCTTGTTGCAAGGGCCGTCGCAGAGTGAGCACGACGCGACGCCGCAGGCCAGGTGTGCAGGCGCCATTTGGATTGACTGGCGTCTCCGATCGGGCCGGTCGCGAGCATGAGGGCCCCGTAGCAGCCGGTAGGCCCCTGGCGCAAATGTCCCCCGGCCGCGGGCGGCCTCCTCCTTGATTTTGCCCAGGGGCCTACCGGCTGCTACGGGGCTCGGCTTGCGGTGGGCAAGTGGACGCCACGCTTTTTTTGACGGTGGTCGTTGGGTCGGGCGCTGGGGCCCATGCCCTTTCCGGCGAATGTCCTCCGGCGTCGGCCTGCGGCCGCCCCCTCCCCCTTTATTTCGCCTCCAAGGGCATGGGGCCCCAGCGCCCGACCCAACGACGGCTGCGTCTGGTAAGCGTCAAGGCACGTTTCTGTTTGCCCCGCAGATGGGCGAACAACCACAAAAAAGGCGGCGCCCGAGAGCGCCGCCTTACTTCCATTCAACGGCTTGGAGAGAGTAAGCCGTGGATCAGAAACGCTGCTGGTACTTCATGTACATGAAACGACCGATGTCGAAGCCGCCGTAGTAGGTGAAGCTGCTGTTGGGCTGGCTGTACATCGTCGGGCCCTGGTGGTCGAACACGTTGTTCAGGCCCACCGACACGGTGCCGTTCCACGGCAGGCTGTAACGCACCTGCACGTCGTGGAAGGTGTTGGAGCCGACCTTGTTGGTCGGCGATGCATCGGTGTAGGGCGAGTTGAATGCCGGCAGGTTGCACTCGTCCATGTAGGAGCACTTCTCCTTCATGCTGGAGTAGTAACGCGCGGTCCAGCCGATGCCCAGGTTGCCGTAGCTCCAGTCCAGGTTGAAGGTGGAACGCACGCGGAAGTTGCCGCCCCAGCCGCCCAGCTGCTCCACCGGCGTGGTGGCAGCATCGTCGTTGCGCTGCTCCAGGTAGTCGGTGTAGGTGGTGTTCCAGTTGACCGCGAACGTGCCGATCGTCGTTTCCGGCAGGCGGTAGCGCACGTTGACGTCATAACCGGCGGTTTCGCGGTAACCGGCGTTGACCAGCGACCGGTCCAGGCCGTTGACCTGGCCGTTGGCGGCGCGGGTGAAGCGGCCGCAGGCCGAATCCACACCCTGCACGTAGCACTGCTCCAGGATATTGGTGGCCGACTCGCCGACGATGGCGTTGTCGATGCGGATCTTCCACCAGTCCAGGCTCAGGTCCAGGCCGGAGACGAACTCCGGGCTGTACACCAGGCCCACCGTCCAGGTCTTGGCGGTTTCCGGCTTCAGGTTCACGTTGGAGCCCGAGCTGAAGTCCACCGTGGCCTGCTGGCCCGGCTTGCTGGCAACGGTGCCGTCGCTGTTGAGCTGGCGGAAGTTGGCCGGCACCTTCAGTGCGGCGCAACGCGCGGCCACGGTGGCGCTGGTGGCGGCAGTACCGAAGGCGGTGTCGCACGGATCGGTGAACGAATCGCGGCTGCTGACGGTGCCGCCGTACAGGTCATCCACGGTCGGCGCACGGAAACCGGTGCCGTAGGTGGCGCGTACCAGCAGGCTGTCGACCGGCTTCCACTTCAGCCCGAACTTGCTGTTGGTGGTGCCACCGAAGTTGGTGTAGTCCGAGTAACGGCCGGCCATGTCCAGCGACAGCTCGCGGGCGAACGGCAGGTCGGCCAGCAACGGAATCTGCAGCTCCAGGTAAACCTCGTTGAGCGAATAATCGCCCCGGGTCGGCTGGCCGCTGGTGCCGGCGATCTGGCCGTTCTGCACCTTCACGTCCGGGGTGTAACTGGCTTCTTCGCTGCGGTGCTCAATGCCCATCGCCGCCAGCATGTCGCCGGCGGGCAGGGTGAACAGCGCGCCGGAGATGTTGGCGCTGGCCACCTTGGTGGTGCTGCGCATCGTGTCCACGAACCGGCTGAACAGGTAGTCCTGCACCTCCGGGTTGCTCAACGCGCCGGGGCCGGTGTACCCCATCGGTGCGGCCGGGTTCCACGGCACACAGCCGGCGATCACGTTGCCGGCGGTACCGCAGCGTGCAACGCCGTTGCCATCCAGGAACGACGGGCCGACGGCCTGGTTGACGTTGGGCTGGTACATGCTGCCGGTACCACTCCGCTCGCCTTCATTGCGGTTGTACATGTAGCTGACGTTCCAGTCCCAGTAACGCGCACCGGTTTCAAACGTGCCTTCCAGACCCAGGCTGGCGCGTTTGGTTTCCAGGGTGTTCTCGGTGCCGCGCGGCATTTCTTCGCTGCGGTGCGAGAACAGCACGTCCTGGCCCCACAGGTTGAATGCACTGTCCTTGGACAGGGCGGCACGGGTACCGTTGCGCGCCTGCGCGGCGGTCACCGAGTAGGGGTAGCCGGCCAGGTGCTTGGTCGACTCGCGCTTGCTGTACAGCGCATCGGCCACCAGGCGCAGGTCGTCGGTGATGGAGAAGCCACCGTTGGCGAACACCGAGGTGCGCTCCATGCCGGTGAGCAGGCTCATGTTGGTCTTGGTGTTGGCACCGTTGGCCGGATCGGCCGCGCCGAAGTTGGCCGCATGGGTAGGGTCGCCGCCCGGGCCGACGGTCAGGACCTTGCCGCCCACGGTGACCGAGCCCCACGGGGTGTTGCTGTTGAGGCCATCGCTTGGGTGACGCTCGCCATTGGGGTAGGCGGTGAACGCGCGCGCGCCGCCGAGTACTTCGTCTTCCTTGGTGCGTTCGGCACCGACGGTAACCCAGCCGCGGTCGAAGGTCTTGCCGAAGGTAGCGCTGTAGGCGCGCTTCTGGCCATCGCCTTCACCGTACTGGCCGACGTACATGCTGGCTTCGCCGCCGTCGAAATTCTTGCGGGTGATGATGTTGACCACGCCGGCGATGGCGTCCGAGCCGTACAGGGCCGAGGCGCCGTCGGTGAGCACTTCCACGCGCTCGACGATGGCCGAGGGGATCGCGGCCAGGTCGGCGTAACCGCCCGCGCTGACGCCCATGCGGCGGCCGTCGATCAGCACCAGGCTGCGTTCCGGGCCCAGGTTGCGCAGGCTGACATACATGCCGCCGAAGTCGCGGCCGGAGTTCAGCGAGTTGGCGCGGCTCATGCTGGGCGCGCCGGCGGCGGTAATGTCCTGCAGGATGTCGGCGACGTTGACGTAGCCCTTCTTCTCGATCTCCGCGCGGTTCAGTGCGACCACCGGCTGGGCGGTTTCCACGCTGGCCTGGCGGATGCGCGAGCCGGTGATTTCGATGCGGTCCAGCGTGGTGGCGCCGTCAGTGGCGGTCTGGGCGAAGGCAGGGGCACTGCAGCTGGCAACAAGCGCGATGGCAATCGCGTTGCGCAGCGGGTGGGTCTTCAAATACATCCGTGCAATTTCTCTTTTCAGGAAAACAAGCGCCCTTGCGGGCGGTGTGGGGTACAACCAACACGACGCGGGGGGCGGGAGTCTAATGACTTTTCAACTTTTTTACTTTCATCTGAAAGCGTAAAAACCGCTAAAAATGAACGCTCGCTGACAAATTCGCGACTTGGCGAACAATCTTTCTGCACTGTGCGCGCGGCAGCATTGGCAACGACATCGCGTGCGCGCAGCGGCACCCATAACGGCGGTGGCCGACGCAACTTGAGCATGTCGGCGAGGCGGCGCAGGTCTGTGTTCATGCACGTGGCAAGACCTGCGGCGATCAGCGTCACCACCAACGGTGGTGACCTACCTCTGCAGCGGTGATCGATGTCGGACACCAAGATGGCCTGCGGCAAACATCGGAGTGCGCAGTTGTGTTCCGCAAGCCGAGCCCGTTGGCGGCCGGCAGGTCCTTGGCAAAATAAAGGAGGAGGCCGTCGCCGCAGGCGTCGGCCGGGGGACATTTGCACAAGGGCCTGCCGGCCGCCAACGGGCCCCGGACGCTAGTGCCACAGCCAAACGAAGACCCCGCTCGCTGCTGTTGCCCTATGGTTGAACCAATCCCCCCATATGGGAGAACACCCAAAAAAAAACCGCACCCTTGCGGATGCGGTTTGTAGATGGCGACGTACACGCAAACGCGCGTGCCGTCATCACCCACCTGTCGAAATGCTCAGGTCTCGCGCAACGCGGCGGTGATCGGCAACCGTGCTGCACGCAGGGCCGGGAACAGGCCCCCGACCAGCCCGATCCCCAGTGCCCACTTCAGGCCGGTCCACAGCAACTGCGGGGAAACCTGGAACTGGAACACCACCTGGCTGAAATTACTGCCCAGCGTGGAGACGGTGTAATTGTTGAACACCAGCCAGGCCAACAGCCCTCCCAGCAGACCGCCGAGCAGCGCCAGCAGCATCGTTTCCAGCATCACCGCAGTCACCACCGGCAGCCCACGGAAGCCGATCGCCCGCATGGTGGCGATCTCGCGCGCGCGCGTAGCCACCGCCGCGTACATCGTATTGAGCGCACCGAACACCGCCCCGACGGCCATGATCGCGCCGATCACCGTGCCCAACACACTGATCACCTTGCTCAGCCCGCCGGACTGCTTGCGGTAGTAAGCACGGCTGGTTTCCACGTCCAGCTTCAGCCGTGGGTCGTTCTCCATCGCGTCCTTGAACTGCTTGAAACCGGCCACGCCGTCGGTGCGCACGTTGACCGACTGGTAGGCGCTGCGGTTGTAGGTGGTGGACAGGGTCTGGGTATCGGCCCACAGCTCCGATTCGTGCACGTCATCGGAGGCGAACACGCCCACTACCTTCCACTCCTGCTTGCCCAGCTGCAGGGTCTTGCCCACCTCCAGCCCGGCGAACTGCGCCTGGGCCCCCTTGCCGACCACGATCTCACGCAGGCCCGGCGTGAACTTCCGGCCTTCGACGATCCGGATTTTCTCGCGCACCGCCCAGCCCTTCTCGCCCACCCCGCGGAACTGCACGTTGACATCGGAGTGGTCGCTGCGCGAAGGCAGACTGACCACCTGCGACAGTTCGGCCGAGACCAGCGGCTTGCCGTCGTTGCCCCGCGCCAGGCCGGGCAGGCTCTCGATCAGCGGTACCTGGTCGCGCATGATCACCGAGTTGGTTTCGGCCTGCGAACCGCCGCGCAGCACGATCGCCACGTCATCGCTGCCACTGCGGTCCAGGGTGGCCTTGAAGCCATCGCCCATCGCCAGCATCGCCACCAGCACGCCGACCACGCCGGCAATGCCGACCACGATCACCGACGAGGCGCCCCAACGCTGCGGCAGGCTGGCAATGCCGATCCGCGCCGCTGCCAGCGACAGCCGGCCGCTGCGGGTGAGCAGCAGCCAGCCTGCCACCACCACCACGATGGCCAGCACCATCCACCACGGCAGTACGATCCAGACCACCAGCGCCACCACCAGCAGCAGCACCGTCAACGCATTCCATATCCATTGCCTGTTCATGGTGGGCCTCCTCAGCGTCCGGCCAGTGCATCGACGATTTTCAACCGCTGCGCGCGCAATGCCGGCAGCAGCCCCACCACGATTCCAATCACCGCCATCAGCCCCAGTGCCATGCCCCAGGTCTGTGCGGGTACGCCGGGCAGACTGATCATGCCCTGGCTGTTGGCGCTGATCACCGGCATCAGGATAGCCGCCAGGCCCATGCCGATCAGCCCGCCGAGCACGATCAGCAGCACCGACTCGATCATCACCAGCACCAGCACCGTGCCGTCCTTGAAGCCCAGTGTCTTCAGGATGGCCAGCTCGGGGATGCGCTCGCGCACGGCCTGGGCCATGGTGTTGCCGGTCAACAGCACCAGGGTGAAGAACACCGCACCCATGATCCCGGTGACGATCATCCCGATGTCGGCGAACTGCTTGGCGAAGGCCTGCGAGAACGCCGCCTCGGTCTGCGACTTGGTCTCGCGGTCCGAATTGAGCGACAGCGCATCGATGGCCTGGGCCACCCGCGAGGCGTGCGCCGGGTTGTCCAGCTGCACGGTGTAGAAGCTGACTTGGTTCTTGATGTAGTCGTTGGACTCGTCGAAGTAGCTCCAGTGCAGCAGCAACTGGTTCTCGGCCGCGGCATTGTTGCGGTCGCGGGCCCGGTAGATGCCGACCAGTTCCAGCGGCCAGTCATTGCTGCCCTTGCGCGGGAAGATGGTGGCCTGCATCGGGATGGTGTCGCCCAGCTTCCAGCCGAAGCGCTTGGCCAGCGTCTCCCCGACGAGGGCGCCGGTACGGGTGTTCTTGAACGCCTCGGCCTGGGCCGGCGGCAGTTCGAACTCCGGGTACAGGTCCATGTAGTTGTCGGACACCGAGAAACTGGGGAAGAAGTTCTTCTGGTCCTGGTAGATGCCACCGAACCACATCGCGTAGTTCACCTTGCGCACGCCAGGTACCGCTTCGATATCGCGCAGCAGGCGCAGCGGCAGGCTCTGGGTGATCGACAGCTTGGAGGACACCACCAGCCGCTTGGCGCCTTCGATGGTGTCACCGCCGGAGTTGAAGGCCACGCGCACCGAGTCGAGCATGCCAAACAGCAGGAACGCAGCCACCACCGAGAGCAGGGTCAGCAGCGTGCGCGTCTTGCTGCGGAACAGCTGGGCCCAGATCAGCGAGAAGTATTTCATCGCGGCATCCTCCGTCAGTGGGCCGCTGGCGCGTCGGCCAGTTCGCCCTTGTCCAGGTGCACGGTATGGGTGGCGTACTCGGCGGCCTTGGGATCGTGGGTGACCATGATGATGGTCTTGCCGTGTTCGCGGTTGAGCTGCTGCAGCAGGCCCAGGATCTCCTCGGCGGACTGGCGGTCCAGGTCGCCGGTGGGTTCGTCGCAGATCAGGAAGGTCGGGTCGGAGACGATCGCCCGGGCGATCGCCACGCGCTGCTGCTGGCCGCCGGACAGTTCATTGGGACGGTGGCTGCGGCGGTCGGCCAGGCCCACCAGGGTCAGAGCGATCTCGGCATTGCGCTTGCGCTGGGCCGCGCCGAGGTGGGTCAACAGCAGCGGCAGCTCGACGTTCTTCTGCGCGGTCAGCATCGGCATCAGGTTGTAGAACTGGAACACGAAGCCGACATGGTGGCTGCGCCAGGTGGAAAGCTGGCCGCCGCTCATGCGGTCGATGCGCTCGCCTTCGATCTCGATCTCGCCGCCGCTGGGCGTATCCAGCCCGCCGATCAGGTTGAGCAGGGTGGTCTTGCCCGAGCCAGACGGACCCATCAGGGCGACGAAGTCGCCGCGCTGGATGTCCAGGTCGATGCCATGCAGCACCTGCACCTTCTCGGGGCCGCGTTGGTAGGTCTTGGTGATGTTGCGGAGCGAAACCAGGGTCGACATGGGCGGTTCTCCGGAAGGGCGGACGACGATCAGAAGCACGTCACGCGGCGCCAGCGCCTGCATGCATGCAAGGTTCGGTCAACACACTACGTCGTTGCGCACATGCAGGCGCAACGGGTTACTGCTGTTGCTTTTCCACGACCCTGGCGCCGTCGTGCAGGTCGGCCGGCGGGTCGATCACCACCACCTCGCCGGCACTCAGCCCCTGGCTGACCTGGCGATCAGTGTTGAGCATGGCCCCGGCGGTGACCGGGCGCAGTTCCACGCGCTGGTCGTCCTTGACCACGAAGGCCACCGTTTTCTGCTCACGTTCGACAATCGCCGCCGCCGGCGCACGCACGCCCTTGGGCGCGGTGGCCCGGGCGGGCTGCGCGGCCTCCAGGAAGCTGACCCGCACGCCCATTTCCGGCACGATCCGCGGGTCTTTCACCTTCAGCGCCACCCGCACCTTGACCGTGGCCTTGCCGCGATCGGCGGTGGGGATGATGGCGATCACCTCGGCCGGAATCTTCCAGTCGGGGTAGGCATTGAGGGTGGCTTCGACCGGCATCTTCGGCTCCACGCGGCCGATGAAGGCCTCACCGACTTCCACCTCGATTTCCAGCGATTCCATGTCCACGATGGTGCCGATGCCGGTGCGGGTGAAACCGCCGCCGGCCGACAGCGGCGAGACGATCTCGCCGGGCTGCGCGGCCTTGGCGGTGACCACGCCGGAGAACGGTGCGCGCACGGTGTTGTTGTCCACGCCAAGGTCGGCGATGGCCAGTGCGTCGTTGGCGACCTTGATATTGCGTTCGGCGGTGCGCAGCTGCGCCCGCAGGTTGTCGCGCTGGGCGGTGGCCAG
The DNA here is from genome assembly GCF_057835675.1 of Stenotrophomonas sp. GL_101. NCBI lineage: Bacteria > Pseudomonadati > Pseudomonadota > Gammaproteobacteria > Lysobacterales > Lysobacteraceae > Stenotrophomonas > Stenotrophomonas sp. GL_101. The sequence continues at coordinate 315,279 of NZ_CM174432.1, forward strand.
GTCGTACTGCGAGCGCGACACCAGCTGCTGGCCGACCAGGGTCTGCAGGCGCGCCGCTTCGGCGTTGGCCTGCGCCACCTGCGCCTGCAGCCCGGACAACTGGCTGCGCGCGGCCTCCACCTGCGAGGCCGAGAGACTGCGTTGCGCGTTGGCATCGATCGGGTCGAGCGTGGCCATGATCTGGCCCGCTTCGACGCGCATGCCTTCTTCGATCATCACCTCACGGACCTTGCCGGTGATCTTGGCCGAGACCGTGGCCATGCGCCGGGCCACCACGTAGCCGCTGGCGTCGAGCACCGAGCTGCTGGCAGTGCCTTGCTGGATCGCCACCACCGGCGCGGTGCTGACCTCGATGGGGCGTTGCCGGCCGAACACGAACCAGGCGATGCCGGCGACCAGTAGCAGCGCGATGATTGCCAGCGCGATCCACAACCCGCGACGGGGCGAGGACGGCGGCGGGGCGGCCGCCTTGCGGTCGATGCGGAGTTCCTTGAGCAGTTCAGCGGATGCGTTCATCGTGACTCTGGACGGGGAATCGGGCCGAGTGTGACCGCAACGGCGGTCGCGGGGCAAACCGTCGGGGCTGCCCGGTGGTGCCCAGCATGCCCGCCGGCCCGGCGTAGCGGCAGTGACAGCTGTCACCCGCTTGCACTGACGACGGCCACTGGGTGGGCGCCCGGCGGGGGCGGATGCTGGCACCGTCACCTCCGGAGAACCCGCCGATGTCCGACCCTGCCGTTGTTCCGCTGGCCCGCCTGCACGGCGCCCAGGTCCATTACGGTGCGGTTGCCGCACTGCAGGGCGTGAGCCTCGACCTGCACAACGGCGAGATCCTCGCCCTGCTCGGTCGCAATGGCGCCGGCAAGAGCACCGCCATCGCGGTACTGCTCGGCCTGCGTCGGGTCGACGGCGGCCAGGCTGAACTGCTCGGCGGCGACCCGCAGCAGCGCGACAGCCGCCGCGGCATCGGCGTGATGTTGCAGAGCACCGCATTGCCGCCGATGCTGCAGGTAGGCGAACTGATCGACCTGGCCCGCGCCTGCTACGACCACCCGCGGCCGCTGGACGACTGCCTGGCGCTGGCGGGCCTCACCGAGCTGGCGACGCGCCGCTATGGCCGCCTGTCCGGTGGCCAGCAGCGCCGCGTGCAGTTCGCCATCGCCGTCTGCGGGCGGCCACGCCTGCTGTTCCTCGATGAGCCCACCACCGGCCTGGACATCCAGGCCCGCCAGGGCCTGTGGCAGGCGATCCGGCAGCTGGCCGGCGAGGGTTGCGGGGTGCTGCTGACCACCCACTACCTGGAAGAGGCCGAAGCACTGGCCCAGCGCGTGGTGGTGATCGAACAGGGCCGGGTGCTTGCCGACGGGCCGCTGGCGCAGTTCCGCCAGCAGCTGGCACCGCGCCGGATCCGCTGCCGTAGTGCGCTGGATGTGGACCGGCTGAAGGCCTGGCCGGGCGTGCGCGAGGTACGGCGCGAGGGCCTGCGCCTGCACCTGCTGGCCGAACCGGCCGAGCCGGTGGTGGCGCGGTTGCTGGCTGAAGATCCCTCGTTGCAGGAACTGGAAGTGCATGGCGGCGGCCTGGCCGACGCCTTCGTCGAACTCACCCGGGAAGCCGCATGAACACCCTGACCCCGCCCCGCGTTGCCACCCGCCGCGCATCGGCCTGGCGCATTTACCGTGCCGAAGCGCTGTGCGAACTGCGCCGGGCCTGGCGCACGCCGGCCTTCGTGCTGCCTTCGTTGTTGTTCCCGGTGCTGTTCTATTCGTTGTTCGGCCTGTTGCTGGGCCGCGGCCACGCAGCGCAGTACATGTTGGCCACCTACTGCGTGTTCGGCGCGATGGCGCCGGCGCTGTTCGGCTTCGGCGTGCAGCTGGCACTGGATCGCGAAGGCGGGCTGCTGACCCTCAAGCGCGCCTTGCCGGTGCCGCCGATGGCGCCACTGCTGGCGCGGTTGTTGATGGTCGTGCTGTTCGCGGTGGGGGTGGCGGTGCTGCTGATCGGCGTGGCCACGCTGGCGGGGGTCACGGTACCGGCCGCGGCGATGCTGCAGCTGCTGGCGGTGGCGGCGTTCGCGGCAGTGCCGCTGGGCGCCATCGGTCTGTGGATCGGCAGCCATGTCGGCGCCAATGCCGCGCCGGCGGTGGTCAACCTGGTGTACCTGCCGCTGGCCCTGCTGTCGGGGCTGTGGATGCCCTTGTCGATGTTGCCCAAGGTGTTTTCCACGCTGGCGCCGTTGTGGCCCACCTGGCACCTGGCCCAGCTCGCACTGCCGGCGGTGGGCCAGCCAGCGCAGGGCAGTGCGTGGGTGCACGTTGCGGTGCTGCTGGCAGTGACCGGCGTGGCACTTGGCCTGGCGCACCGTCGCCTGCGTCGGGTCGGGTGAGTGGCGCGGACGAAGATGGCATGATCGCGCCTGACCGCCCCGCCTTGGAACCGCCCGTGTCGTCCAGCTGGATCGCTACCTTCCTGCGTCCCGCGCCGGATTCGGCCGTGGCCGACAACCTGCGCCGTGGCAGGTCGATGTGGGTGGATGCCATCCACCTGCTGTGGACGCTCTGGGTGTTCCTGACCCCGCTGTTCGGCGGTGGCTACAGCTGGCGCTGGGCAGCGCTGACGGCACTGACCTATCCGCTGTTCCTGCTGCTGTACCTCGGCGCGTTGCTGGCACCGCGCCGCCATGCCCCGCGCTATGCGCTGTCGATGGTAGCGCTCGGCCTGATCCCGATGGCGTGGTACCCGTCGGCGATCAGCTACTTCATCTTCGGCTGCGTGATGATGCGGGTCAGCCGGCGCGGCAGCTACGCGCGCTTCCTGCTGCAGCTGCTGGCGCTCAACACGCTGTTTGTCTGCGTGGGCGTGTTGGCGGGATACCCGTGGCAGGCGCTGGTCTGGATCCCCTGCATGGCGCTGATCATCTCGCTGGTGGTCAATTTTGAAACGGCCAGCCAGGAGAAGGATGCCGCCTTGCTGTTGTCGCAGGAAGAGATCCGCCGCCTGGCGGCCACCGCCGAGCGCGAGCGCATCGGCCGGGACCTGCACGACCTGCTGGGGCACACGCTGTCGTTGATCACCTTGAAGCTGGAGTTGTCGCGCAAGCTGGCCGACCGCGATCCGCAGGCCTCGCGCCGCGAAGTGAGCGAAGCCGAAACGATCGCCCGCCAGGCGCTGGCCGAAGTGCGCAGTGCGGTCACCGGCATCCGCGCCAGCGACCTGGCCGCCGAGCTGGCCTCGGCGCGGCTGCTGCTGGAATGCCAGCACGTGCACCTGCATTACGCCCCGCCGCCGCCGATGCCGGCCGATATCGAACGGGCGCTGTCGTTGGTGCTGCGCGAGGCCGCCACCAACATCGCACGGCACGCGCAGGCGAACCAGGCGTGGATCACCTTTGAAACACAAGGGCGGACCTTGCTCATGCAGGTCCGCGACGATGGCCGCGGCGGCGTGCACGCCGATGGCAACGGCCTGAGCGGCATGCGCGAGCGGGTGGCGGCGCTGTGTGGCCACTTGTCGTTGCAATCGGTGAAGGGCGAGGGCACCTGCGTCGAGGTACGGGTGACGTTGCCGGCGGCGACCACGGCAGTGCCGGCACTGCCCGTCGTGGCGTCTTCGCTGCCCACCGGAGACCTGCCATGATCCGGATTGTATTGGCCGAAGATCAGGCGATGGTGCGCGGCGCGTTGTCGGCATTGCTCGGGCTGGAGCCGGACATCCAGGTGCTGGGCAGTGCTGCCGATGGTGAAAGCGCGTGGCGCCTGCTGCTGCAGCTGAAGCCGGACATCCTGGTCACCGACATTGAAATGCCCGGCCTGTCCGGGCTGGAACTGGCACAGCGGATCGCTCGCCAGGGCCTGCCGATCAAGGTGGTGATCGTCACCACCTTCGCCCGCTCGGGCTTCCTGCGCCGCGCGCTGGACGCCGGCGTGTGCGGTTACCTGCTCAAGGATGCGCCGGCGGAAAAGCTGGCCGACGCCTTGCGCCAGGTGCAGCACGGTGGCCGCGCGATCGACCCGCAGCTGGCGCTGGATGCGTGGTCGCAGGCCGACCCGCTCAACGACCGCGAACGCCAGGTGCTGCGCCTGTCCGGCGACGGCCGCTCGGCCGGCGAGATCGCCACCCAGCTGGGCCTGTCGCATGGCACCGTGCGCAATTACCTGTCCGAATGCATCGGCAAGCTCGGCGTGGCCAATCGCATCGAGGCGTACCGGTTGGCGCGACAGAAGGGCTGGTTGTAAGCGCTCGGGTATCCTTGCCGCTCATCAAGGACGACGGGCAGTGCATGAAGCATCATTTCGGAGATCTGCTGGACCGCGGCAACGGCCTGTGGACGATCACCCCCAACGCCGAGCGCTGGGCGTGCCACTACGCCGACGTGGCCGACGCACCTGCCGATGCCACCCGGCTCACGTTGACCGGCAAAGACCTGCATTGGCAGTGTGCGGGGGAACTTGCCCAGCTGCGCGAACTCACCCTGCACGAACCCACCGCTGCGCAGCTGGCCGCGTTGGACCGGTTCAGCGGCCTGACCGCGCTGCGCATCAGCCATGCGCGGCCGAAATCGCTGGCGATGCTGGCGGGCATGACCCACCTGCGCGAGCTGGTGCTGGAGTACGTTTCGGGGGTGGACGACCTGTCACCGCTCGGCGGCTTGCCCGCACTCCAGGCGCTGCACCTGGAAAACCTGCGCCGCGTGCATGATTTTTCCGGCCTGGGCGGCGCGGTGGCGCTGCGCGAGCTGTCCATCGTCGGCACGCTGGACTGGAACCAGCCGGTGGACGACTTCGGCTTCCTGGCCACCCTGACCGCGCTGGAACATCTGAAGCTCACCTGGTTCCGCGCGCCCACCGTATCCCCGGTGCTGGGCGCGCTGACCGGGCTGGCGCACCTGCGCACGCTCGACGTGGTCATGAACGGCCTGCCGCTGGAAGAATTCGCGTGGATCGAAGCGAACCTGCCGCAGGTGCAGGGGGCCGTACGCCCGGCCTGCATTCCCTTCGGTGGCGAGGACCGCCGCATCGACCCGATGGACCACCGTGCGTCGATGCCGCTGGACGAGTTTCTCACCTACAGCGGCGTGTTCGTGGGCGACAACGGCAGGCGCTACGAGCGCGTTGCCGCCGAGGTCATGCTGTTGGGCAAGGGAGAGCGCAACGCCACCGGCAAGCTGGAGACCGTGCAGGCCAGATGCGCGCAGCATGCAGCGCGGTATCGCGCGCTGGTGGACGGCCTTCGCGCAACCCGGTAGGCATCCACCGTGGGTGGGTGCGGATGTGTGCGATCGGATAGCGGTGGCGCTCTACCGACCAACGGTCGGTAGCTACCGGTGGGAAGCGGTAGCTACCGATGGGAAACGTTAGTTATCGGCGCGGGTCGATATCCGTGGCGTGGGAGTCGTCGGTCCCGGGCCCTTTTGCCATCGCCTGGAATACGCCATCGCGGCGCACCCACAGGTGGAACAGCGCGGCCGACAGATGCACCACCACCGTGGCGAACAGCACATACGCCAGCAGGCTGTGCGCATTGCGCAGCGCGGCGTACAGCGATGGATCGTGGGGCACGATCGGCGGCAGGTTCAGGCCCGACCACATCACGATCGGATAGCCGCCGGCCGACAGCATTGCCCAGCCCACCAGCGGCATCGCCAGCATCAGTCCATACAGCACCCAGTGCGAGGCGTGCGCGGCCAGGGCCTGCCACGCGGGCAGGTCGGCCGGCAGTGGCGGTGGCCGGTGGCGCAGCCGGTTGTACAGCCGCACCAGCACCAGCAGCAGGATCGCGATACCGAGCGGGCGGTGCAGGTTGATCAGCATCGGCCGCCATTCCAGCGCGGCCACCATTCCCACGCCGACGAACAGCATGGTCAGGATCAGCGCGGCCATCAGCCAGTGCAGTACGCGTGCGGTGAGATTGAAGTGGCCGGTATCGCGGTTCATTTCGCACCTTCCCCGGCCGTGGCGGCCGCGCCCTTGCCGCTGGCGATTTCGCGCTCGCGGCGGTTGAACGACTGCGAGTACACCGCCGAACGCGCAGCCAGGATTGGATCGTTCGAGCCGGCGATGCCGCTGGGCAGGATCAACGGATCGTAGTTGAGGTCGCGGCAGGCACCGGTGGCCTGCGACTGCTGCGCGGTCAGGCTGAGCGTACCGACCTTGACCTGGCGGCGCTGCGGCGGCCACACCTGCGACGGATCATCGATCGGGTCGCCGGCCTCGGCCAGGGTCACCCACATGTCCCAGCGTACCGGGCCCTGCGCCAGCCGTTGGGCGAACTCGTCGGCCAGATAATCCAGCCCGGCCTGTGCGCGCTGCTCGGCGCTCATTTCCACGAACGCGGCCTGCGGGCGCATGCTCCAGCGCACATCGTGGTGACTGCCATCGGCGGCGGTGAAGCGGAAGCTGTTGACCCCGTTGTAGTCGGTGTTGGCCCAGCTGTTGGACCATGGCGCGGTCTTGGCCCATTGCCCGAAAGCGCGCGCGCTGGGGTACTTGGCCTGCACCGCCGCCATCTTCGCCGGGTCCGGCTTGCCGGTGGCGGGATCGGGAATGCCGGCGCGGGTCTGTTCCAGGAACGCCGCTGCAGTGGGCACCGCGAAGAACGGGAAACTGTTCATTGCCGTGCGCCATTCCTGGCCGTCATCGCTGACCAGCTGCAGCGCCATGCTGCGCACGCGTGCGTTGGCATCGGCCCCGTGTGGGTTGCCGCCACCGATCGACAACCGGCCCAGCACCGGCACCTGTGGCTGGGCGAACACGCGCGCCGAACTCAGCGCGGCGCCCTCTGGCGTGCCCCGGAACGTACCGCTGACGCAAACGCCCTTGCTGTGCGCACGACGGAACCCCGGGTGCGCCGGGCCGGTCGCTTCGATGCTGTCGGTAAAGGCCTGCGCGGTGGCGCGATCGCGGCCGATCCAGCCGGCCAGCCAGGCGAAGGCCAGCACCAGCACGCCGGCGATGACGGCGATCAGGCCCAGCCACAGCAGTGGTGAGGGGGCGCGCGGGGCACCCGGGTCTTGGCCGGCGCGGGTATAGCCGAAGAGGGACATGCTTGGTTTCCTGCCTTCACGATGCGTGTGGGTGGGCGACAGGACCATCCTCGCAGAACCGGGCGGGGCCGGATATTCACATTTTCGACAACTGTTGAACGGCAAGCAGACCGGGCAGCGGGGCAGAGCCCCGCTCTACAACGGCAATCAGACCGGGCAGTGGGGCAGAGCCCCGCTCTACGATGTTCGGACAGCCGCGTAGTGCCGGGTTCTACCCGGCAGGCCGATCTCAGGCGTAACGCGTCTTCAGCATGTCCCACGCCGAGCGCAGCGCCAGCGCTTCGCCACCGGCCGGGCGGCCGGGGCGCTCGCCGTCGTTCCAGGCGTACACGTCCAGGTGCGCCCAGAGCTGGCCTTCGGCGATGAAACGCTCCAGGTACAGCGCCGCGGTGACCGCACCGGCCATGCGCGAGCCGGCATTGGCCAGGTCGGCGATGTTGCTGTGCAGGTAGCGCAGGTACGGGCGCCACAGCGGCATGCGCCACACCGGGTCGCGGGTGCGCTCGCCGGCCTGCAGCCACTGCTGGGCGAGGGTGTCGTTGTTGCTGAACAGTGCCGGCAGGTCCGGGCCCAGCGCCACGCGTGCCGCGCCGGTCAGGGTGGCGAAGTCGAGCACCAGCTCGGGGTGGTGTTCGCTGGCGTAGGTGAGCGCATCGCACAGCACCACGCGGCCTTCGGCGTCGGTATTGTCGATCTCGATGCTCAGGCCCTTGCGGGTGGCGATCACCTCACCAGGGCGGAAGGCATCGGGGCCGATCGCGTTTTCCACCGCCGGAATCAGCAGGGTCAGCTGCACCGGCAGCTGCTGGGCCATGACCAGCCCGGCCAGGGCCAGCGCGTGCGCTGCACCGCCCATGTCCTTTTTCATGTTGCGCATGCCGTCGGCCGGCTTGATGTCCAGCCCGCCGGTATCGAAGCACACGCCCTTGCCGACCAGCGCCACGTGCGGCTGGCCTTGCGTGCCCCAACGCAGAACGATCAGCCGCGGGGCGCGGTGCGAGGCGCGGCCCACCGCGTGGATGGCCGGGAAATTCTGTTCGAGCAGCGCATCGCCGGTGATCACCTCGATCTGCGCACCGTGTGCGCTGGCCAGTTCGCGTGCGGCGTCTTCGAGCTGCTGCGGGCCCATGTCTTCGGTGGGCGTGTTGACCCAGTCGCGCACGCGCAGGCTGGCGGCGACCACGTCGCGCACTTCCGCCGACGGGGTGGCCGCCAACTGCGCCGGGGCGCGGTTGGGCTTGCGGTAGCGCGCGAAGCGGTAGCTGCCCAGGCCCCAGCCGATGTGCAGCAGGGTCTGGATTTCCACCGGCAGGGCGTCGGCCAGCTGCCACACGCTGCCTTCGGGCAGGGCGAACGGGGCATGCGCGTAGGCGTACGCATCGCCGGGATCGCCAATGCCGACAATCGCACCGGCCAGGCCGTGCTCACCGGGCAGCAGCACGACGCTGCCACCGCTGCCGTTGAAGCGCTGCGCATCCAGCCATGCCACCAGGGCTTCGCTCTGCTGCGCGCGCCAGGCGGCAAACTGTTCGCGCTCCATCACGTGCAGCGGCAGGGCCTTGGCGGTGTCGGTGGTAAAGCCGGTCATCGGGGTCATGCGGGGTCGTGCTCCTTGGGTGGCCGGCTGCTTACGCGTGCGCGACCAATGCGTTGGCATCGAGCCAGTCGGCCAGGCCGGTCAGGGTGTCGAACTGCAGGTCGGGCTGCAGCGAAGGATGGGTCCAGGTGTGCTCGACGCGGTTGATCCAGCAGCCGCGCAGGCCCGCCTGCATCGCCCCGACCACGTCCATGTCGGCGTGGTCGCCGACGTGCAGCACGTGCGTGGGTGCCACGCCCAGTCGTTCGCAGGCGGCGTGGAAGATGCTGGGCGCCGGCTTGGCCGCGCCATGTTCACGCGACCCGAGCTGGAAGACGAAGTGATGGTCCAGGCCGATCCGCTGCAGGTCGGCGTTGCCGTTGCTGAGCGCGGCCACCGGCACGCGCGCGGCGATGCGTGCCAGCGCGTCGATCGCATCGGGATAGCATTCCACCTGGTTGCGCGCGGCGTAGAACGCCTCGTAGGCCGGTTCAAGCAGGGCCAGGTCGGCACCGCTTTTTTCCAGCGCCTCGCTCAACGTCAACCGGCGCAGCGCGCTGAGGTCGTAGTGCAGGTGCGGGTTGTCGTGGAAGGAGCGTTCGCGCAGCTCGCGCATCGCCTGTACCGGGTACATCGCGGCGGTGGCGGGGCTGTGCTGCAACATCCACTCGTACAACACCTGGTCGATGCGGGCGCCGATGGGGGCGAACGGCCACAAGGTGTCGTCGAGGTCGAGGGTGATGGCGAGGACTGGGAAATTCACCAGGTCATTCTACTCCTGCGGTCCTTGCCGGGGGTGGCCGCATCGGTTCATTCAAGCAGCCGCGCCCAGCCCTGGGTGCCCTCCAGCCGCGCCAGCACCAGCTTGATGCAGACCAGCAACGGCACCGCCAGCAGCAGCCCGACCATGCCCCAAAGCCAGCCGAACAGCATCAGCGCCAGGATCAGGATCAGCGGCGAGATCGCCATCCGCCGGCCCAGCACGATCGGGGTGATCACCTGGCCCTCCACCGTATGCAGGGCCAGGTAGCAGGCCGCCGGTAGCAATGCCTGGAGCGGATCGCTGAATTCCACAAAGCCCATCAGCAGCATCAGTGCCACCCCGATCAGCGGGCCCACGTACGGCGCGAAATTCAGCAACGCGGCCACCGTGCCCCACAGCAGCGCTTCCTGCACGCTGATGCCCAACAGCAGCAGGATGCCCGAGAACACCAGCCCGACCAGGGTGTTGATCACGGTGATGGTAAGGACATAGCGCGACACCTCGCGTTCGATCGAACGCAGGATGTCGGTGGTGAAGCGTTGCTTCTGGCGGCTCGGGAACAGGGCGATGGCATGCTTCTGCAGCGCCTGCCCGTAGATCATGAAGAACAGGGTCAGCAGCACCACCGCCAGCACCGAGGCGGCCAGCCGTGGCGCGCGGGTCAGTACCTTGTACGGGTCGTCCAGCTGGGTGCGCACGATCTGCACGCGGCGGCTGCCTTCACCGCCGGCCACGCGTGCGAAGTTCTCTGCGGCCTGGTTGGCCTGCTGCACCGGCTTGGTCAGGTTCTGCACCTGGCGCGCCACCTTGCGCAACTGCTGCGGGGCTTCCTGCGCCCATTCCATTGCCGGGCCCACCAGTTGCACGCCCAGCGCCGCGGTGCCGCTCAGGCCGACCCCGATCACCAGCACCGCGCCGAGGAAGCGGGGGATCCACAGCTTGCCGAGCAGCCTCAGGATCGGGTTGCCCACCAGCGCGAAGAACATGGCCAGCAGCACCGGCAGGATCACTTCCTGTGCCGCCCAGAGCGTGAAGCCGACGGCAAGCGTGGCCAGCACCACCAGCGACATCGGCGCACGTGGGCGGGGCGGCAGTGGTGCAGCGATGGCCTGGTCGGCAGGCGCCTGGTCGGCGGGAGTGGCAGGAACGCTCATGCGGGCGCCAGGCAGGAAAGGAACGCCATTATTGGGCAGTCACGGTGGTGGTGGCGTGTTGCAGGCGTCGCTGAAAAGCCAAGGCCCCGCCACGGCACGCGGCAGGGCCCAGGCAGGACCGGGCCCGGCTCAGCGTTCGGACATGTCCGTGGCCGCTTCGGCCGGCTGCGGCTGATGCGCTGCCGGCGGTTCGACGCGTGTGCTGGCGGCGCGTGCCGCCGGTGCTGGCGCGGCCTGCACCGCGTCGGCGGCGTCATCGACCTTGTCGGCGGCCTGCTCGGCGGTCTCTGCCGCCTCGCCGGCCTGCAGCGATGCCACGGCGGCTTGCGCGCTGGCCACCAGGTTGGATACCGAGCCGATCATCTGCAGCCAGCGGGCCGCATGGAACCGCGCATTGCCCGGTTCCAGCTTGCCGGCCAGGAAGCCGCCGGCCAGGCCGACGGTGATGATCCGCAGCGGCGTCCAGCCGGTACGCCAGACCTGGCTCAGGGTGAGCCAGTTGCCCTGGGTTTCATCGACCCGGATCGACACCACCTGCTCGGCGCGTTTGACCCGGCGACGCAGTGCCTCGAAGTTCATGGCGTGCCCTCCGCCTTGCCCACATGCGCATCGGGGTCTTCTTCGGTGGGCTCGTCAAACAGGCCCAACCGCGACAACTGGCGGCGCGTGGCATGCATGCCGGTGTGGCGGAAGAAGTACGACACCCGCCAGATCGCATAGCCGGTAACGGCCAGGCTGAGGATCGAGGTGATCAGCAACGCATGGAACCAGGACATGCCAAAGCGCTGCATCAACGCGATCAGGGTGCCGGCCAGCAACAGCCAGGCCGACGCCCCGAACACGATCGCCACCCCGCTCCACGCCAGCGCACGCCCGAAGGCACTGCGCGCCAGCGCAAACTCGGCCGAGGCCAGCCGCCGCACCGAACGCAGCGTGTGCTTGGCTGAATCCACGGTGGCACGCCCGGCTTGACCTACCTGGCGGATGCTCTCGTCCAGGCGCGGTGCCTGTTCACCGTCCTGCGGTGGCGGCGATGCCGCGCCTCCGTTGGCGGTCGACTGGGTTTGATCGCTCACGCCGACTTACTTGTCGCCGCTGCGGGCAAGCTTGGCGATGATCCAGCCGGCGGCAAAGGCCACGCCGAACGATGCCAGCGGACGCTCGCGGATGAGTTCGGCGGCGCTGTCGATCATGTCCTTGCCCTTGTCCATCAGTGCATCAACCTGTTCCTTGGCGGCGGCACCGCCAAACTCGGCGGCGGCCAGGCCGGACAGCGCGGTATCGGACAGTTCGGCCTTGACGTTGGCCTTGCCGATGCGCAGTTCGTCGCTGGCAGCGCCGGTGGCGCCCTTGATCGCACCGCCGGCAGCGCTGGCCGCGGACTTCAGGTGCGAACCGGCTTCACCCAGGTGATCCTTCAGGTTTTCGGTATTGGTGGGGCTCATCGTGACTCTCCGTTATGTGCGATGGGGAAGGTGACCGCCAGCAGACCGACGGTAACGAACACAAGGTAATAGCATCGGCAGGGTGTAAGGGGCGTTACGGCCCCCTGACTCGTTCAGCGCATCACCAGTACGCCGGGTGTATTGCCACGCACGATGCGCAGCACCAGCTGCGGCGGGCGCTGTTGGAAGTTGGCGCGCCAGCTGGCCAGGTCGGTGAATTCGCCGGCGCTGGTTTCGGTGATCACATCGCCGGCGGCCAGTCCCAACGTCGCCGCGCGGCTGCCGCGTTTGACCTCACTGACCTGCACGCCGCTGATGCCAGCCTGGCGCAGCGATTCGGGCAGGTCCACGAAGGTGGCGCCGATCAGGCGCGGATCCAGCGATTCGCCACTGACCGCACGCGGCTGTTCTTTCAGGGTTGCCTTGAGATGCTGCGCCTTGCCATCGCGACGGATGTCCAGGGCGAGCGTGCTGCCCACCGGCTGCAGGCCTTCCACGTTGTGCAGCGCCTGCGCGCTGTCCACCCGCTGGCCGTTGGCGGCCACCACCACATCGCCCGGCCGCACGCCGGCCGCGGCCGCGCCGGACCCGGCCAGCACCCGCGTCACCACGGCGCCACGCACCTCGCTCAGGCCCAGCGCCTGCGCGATCTGCGGGGTCAGGTTCTGGGCTTCCACGCCCAGCGTGCCGCGCACCACGACACCGTGCTTGACCAGCTGGTCGACCACGTCGCGCGCCAGGTTGGAGGGAATGGCCAAGCCCAGGCCGATGTTGCCGGCCATGCTGCCCTGCGGGTTGAAGCTGGCGGTGTTGATGCCGACCAGCTGGCCCTGCAGGTTGACCAGCGCGCCACCGGAGTTGCCCGGGTTGATCGATGCATCGGTCTGGATGAAGTTCTGGTAGCCCAGCCCGCGGATGCCGCTGCGGCCCACCGCCGAGACGATCCCGGAGGTGACCGTCTGGCTGAAGCCGAACGGATTGCCGATGGCCACCACGAAGTCGCCCACGCGCAGCTGCTCGCTGTTGCCCAGCGGCAGCGCGGTGAGCTTGTCGGCGGGGATGCGGATCAGCGCGATGTCGGTATCGCGGTCCGAGCCGAGGAACTCGGCCTTGACCGAGCGCCCGTCGGCCAGGGTCACCTGCACGTCATCGGCGTTGTCGATGACGTGGTGGTTGGTCAGCACCAGGCCCGCGTTGGCATCGATGATCACCCCCGAGCCGAGCGATTCATTGATGCGCTCCTGCGGAACTTCGGGGAACAGGCGGCGGAAGAACGGGTCGTTGAAGTACGGGTTGCGCACCCGCACCACCTGCTTGGTGTTGACGCTGACCACCGCGGGCATCACCCGTTCCAGCATCGGTGCCAGCGAGGGCACCGCCTGGCCGGCCACCGATGCCGGCAGCGCGGCGGTGGCCGGGATCGACAGCGTGGCCGGTGCCGCTTCTGCACGGTTGTCCAGGTGCGCATTGATGGCAGTGGCGCTGAAGCCACCGAAGGCAGCGGCAAGGGCGAGCGTGAGCAGGGTCGGGAGCGGTCGCATGGTCCGTCGGTTCCGTAACGAAGAGCGGGTGGGGGCAAAAGCACGTATACGGTAAAGCAAGCTGAATGAGTGTGTCGGTTCCCGGCTAAACCGGGAATGAAACCCATCGCGGCCCTCCGTCGGCCTCCCCGCCACCGCCGCGGCCCCGGCGGCCCTGGACCGTCCCATCCGCGCCGGTTCAACCCGATGGTAACGCTGTTGATCCAGGACAACGCGCTCCGATGACCGGTCTACGTCACCCCGCCGACACGCGCCCAACACCGTCGCAGGTGCATCGCCTGGCGACGATGCGCGCGCCGCCGATGGAGGTGCGATACGGCCCGCGTTGCAACCCCGTCGATCGCCAGGCGGTGCCGTTCGAGCAGGTCGATCTGGCGCATGGACGCGGCGGTGTCGCTTTCAACGGCGGCGCAGTTGTGCAGGTAATGGGCAACGAACAGATCGAGTGCGACGGTCAATTGCATGTCCTCGCCGATCGGTGGGACACGCACCATGACCGCAACCCACGCCCGTTCTTGGCGATGCACCGACGCTGTTTTAAAGGGGTTTCCTGCAGATGGCCGGTGCGTGCCGGGGGCAGGCCGTCGTCCGGCCAAGCACACAGGCGGCGCATGGGCTGCGACAAGACCGTTCCACGATGGACCGCGCCGGTATAGCATCGCCAGCGAATTAACTGACCAGGCCCTTAGGAGGCAATCATGAGCAACGGTAATGGTGTGACCGCGACCCTGTCGCAGGGCGTGGACGAAGTGAAGGAAGTGGCTGGCAAAGTGGGCGAGACCATCGCCACCACCGCCGAAGATGCCGTGGCGTCGGTAAAGAAGACCGTCAAGCGCGCACGCAAGGCTGCCACCACCCAGGTTGCCAAGGTCAAGAAGGCCGTCAAGAAGGCCGAGAAGACCGTCGCCAAGAAGGCTGACAAGGCCGCCAAGTCGGTCGGCAAGACCCTGGCCAGCGCCAAGAAGAAGCTGGAAGCTGCCAAGAGCAACGCCAAGGCCGAGGCCGCTGCGCTGAAGAAGCAGGTCGCCAAGAAGAAGGCGGCCGCCGAGAAGGCCCTGACCAAGACCACCAAGGCCGCCAAGAAGGTTGCCGGCAAGAAGGTCGCCACCGCCAAGAAGGCCGTGACCAAGAAGACCGCCGCTGCCAAGAAGGTTGTGGGCAAGAAGGTCGCCGTCGCCAAGAAGGCCGTTGCCAAGAAGTCGGCGACCGCCAAGAAGGTGGTCGGCAAGAAGACCGCCGCTGCCAAGAAGGTTGTGGGCAAGAAGGTTGCCGTCGCCAAGAAGGCCGTTGCCAAGAAGTCGGCGACCGCCAAGAAGGTGGTCGGCAAGAAGACCGCCGCTGCCAAGAAGGTTGTGGGCAAGAAGGTCGCCGTCGCCAAGAAGGCCGTTGCCAAGAAGTCGGCGACCGCCAAGAAGGCCGTGGCCAAGAAGACCGCCGCTGCCAAGAAGGTTGTCGGCAAGAAGACCGCCGTCGCTCGCAAGACCGTTGGCAAGAAGGTTGCTGTTGCCAAGAAGGCCGTCGCCAAGAAGACCGCGACCGCCAAGAAGGCCGTAGCCCGCAAGGCTGCACCGGTCAAGCGCAGCAGCGCTGCCAAGACCGTGGCCCGCAAGGCCCCGGCCAAGCGCGCTCGCAAGTAAGCCGTTGAACGCGGCGCCCGCCCCCGGGTGGGCGCCGTGACAGGTGGCATGTACCGGCCGCTGCGCCGGTTCTGCCGGCGGTAATGGCACGGCTTCGCTTTGCACAAAGCTGAAGCGGTTTACGCAACAATGGCCTGCAGGCGTCAGAAAGTTGGCGCCGGTCATAATGAAATGGCACAGTCGGGGTCTCGAAGTCATGGGACGAAGGAACGCCCGATGTTTGCCGAAGCTCACACCAGCGGTCCGGCACTGACCCGACTGCACCAGGACCATCGCCTGATCCGTGTCGATACCGTCCTCGATCCGCAGACCTTCCTGGTCAAGCGCTTCGACGGCAGCGAGCGGGTGTCCCAGCCGTTCGCCTACCAGGTTGAACTGCTGTCCATCCAGCCCCGGCTGGAACTCAAGCAACTGGTCGGCCAGCCCTTGCGGCTGCGGCTGGGCGACGAATTCGGCGGCCATGGCGTGCACGGCTATGTGCGCGAGTTCGCCAGTACCGGCCGCGAAGCGCAGTTCACCAGCTACCGCGCCGAGATAGCGCCGTGGTTCGCCTTCCTGGACTACACCAGCAACTGCAGGATCTTCCAGGACATGAACGTGCTGAAGATCGTGGAGACGGTGTTTGCCGATTATCCCGACCTGGCCCGCTTCGACTACGACCTCGATGCCGGCAAGCTGCCGCGGCTGGCGTACTGCGTGCAGTACAACGAATCGGATTTCGCCTTCGTCTCGCGCCTGCTCGAAGACGCGGGCATCTATTACAGCTTCCGCCACGACGAGGACGGCCACAGCCTGCTGCTCAGCGACGACTCCACCCTGAGCGTCGCGCTTGGCGAGCCGGCACCGGTGCTGTTCCGCGCCGACCAGGGCGTGCAGCAGCAGACCGGCCTGCATCGCTGGGGTGCGCGGCGGCGGGTGGGGGCGGGCGCACAGTCGCTGAGCAGTTTCGATTTCAAACAGCCCGGCACGCCCCTGCGCGTGGTGCGCGGCAACCAGGCCCCACGCGGCGTGCTGCCCGAGCTTACCCAGTACCGCTACGATGGCGCGGCCCGTTTCGCCGACAGCCGCGTGGGCGAAGCGCTGGCGGCAGTGCGCAACGAAGAAGCCGCCTGGCCCACCAAGCTGTTCGAATGCGCCGGCAACGCGGCCGGGCTGCAGGCCGGTGGCTGCTTCACCCTGGAGCAGCAGCCGGACTTCATTGGCCGCGGTGCCGAGGATCGCGAGTTCTTCGTGGTGCGCCTGCAACGCGAAGGGCGCAACAACTTCGCCAGCGACTTTGCCAGCGCCGAGACCCCCAGCTACGCCATCGAAGCGGAAGTGCTGCGCCGCAAGATTCCCTATCGCCCGCTGCGGCAGACGCCCTGGCCGCGCATGCCCGGCCCGCAGACCGCCACCGTGGTCGGGCCGCCCGGCGAAGAACTGCACGCCGATGCCTATGGGCGGGTAAAAGTGCAGTTCCACTGGGACCGCAAGGAAGACCGCCGCGACAACGGCGCCGAAAACAGCTCCTGCTGGATCCGCAGTGCCAGCCCGTGGGCCGGCGCGGACATGGGCGGGGTCTCGCCGCCGCGCGTGGGCCAGGAAGTGGTGGTGGACTTCCTCGATGGCGACCCGGACCGGCCGATCATCACCGGCCGGGTGTTCAACGAAGACAACATGCCGCCGTTCGGGCTGGAGGTCAGCGGCCTGAAGTCCAAGACGGTCAAGGGCGCCGGCTGGAACGAGATGACCATGCACGACACCGCGGGGGGCGAGCTGCTCAACATGCGTGCCCAGCGCGACATGGTCACCACCGTGCTCAACGACCAGAACGCCAGCATCCAGAACAACAAGTCCACCGCGGTGGCGGTGAACCACAGCATGAGCGTGGGCGCCAACCAGGACATCAGCGTGGGCGCCAACCGGGGCATCAACGTCACCGGCACCGACACCCTGGGCGTTACCGGTACCCGCACCACCAACGTCACCGGCGCGGTGACGCAGGCCTACCAGTCCGGCCAGACCAAGACCATCGCCGCGGCCGGCTACACCGAAACCATCACCGGCGATTTCGGCACCACCCTGACCGGCAACTACAGCAGCCAGCGCACCGGCACCTGGAAGGAAACCGTCACCGCCACCTCGCTGCGCCAGGTCATCGGCAAGGTGACCCAGGAATACTCGGCCGGCCGCGAGACCACCATCACCGGGCTGGACAAGCGCGGCGTGCAGGGCGCGGTGGAAGACAGCAACATCGGCGCGCGCACGGTGGGCGTGGACGGCACCTTCGACCACGAAGTCACCGGCACCCACAGCCAGCTGTCCAACGGCAACATGACGTTGGGCTCGGCCAGCAAGGTCACCGCCGCAGTGGGTGGGGCCTTCATCGAAATCACCGACGGCGAGATCAAGATCTCCGCCGGTGGCTCGGAGGTGGTCATCAACAGCGGTGGCGTGTCGGTCAACGGCAGCGAGATCAAGCTCAACTGCTGACCGGTCCACCGGAGGGACATCCATGCACGACACCCCCATGCTGCGCGGTATCCAGAAGCTCAGCGACGCCTGGCTGGCCGCCGCCGCCGATCCCACCCGGCGGCTGCTGGTGTGGCGCCTGCCGGCCAATGCAAGCCGGCTGTTGGCGGCGTTCTTTGAAATGCAGCGACACGATGCCGGCCGCGACACGCCCGATTATTTCCTGCGCGTGGATACGGCATTTGAACTGGGTTTCCGTTTCAGCCGCGAGATCAAGCAGACCCTGCTCGAACGTTACCTGGGCAGCCAGGACGAACTGCGCGGGCAGGGCATCACCCTGGGCTGGCGCGGCCCACATGCCGAGCACGCCGACAGCGCCCAGGGCGTGGTGCAGGTGCTGGACAGCTTCGCCGCCCACCACGGCAACCACCTGCGGCTGCTGGCCGTGGTGCTGGAGCCCGAGCGCATCGTGCCCGGCGAAGGATTCGAGCGCTGGGTGGAGGCCGCGCTCGCTGCCGCCCCCGGCGATCGCCTGCGCCTGGTGTTGGTGGATACCGACGAAGACCCGCGCTGGCAGCCGCTGCTGGAGCGCCACGCCGCCGTGGCCGCACGCATCGAGGCGCCGGTGGACATGTTCGCCATCGCCCGCGACACCGCCGCCCAATCCGGCGGTACCGGCCCGGAAGTGCTGTACCGGCAACTGCTTGCCGACCTGATGCTGCTGCTGGAGCGCGGCAGCCCGCAGCAGGTCGTCGCGCGGGCCGAGCGCGCGCTGGGCCTGGCCGGGCGTCATGGCTGGCACGACCAGCATGCGGTCGTGCAGATGATGGTGGCCGGTGCCTGGCTCAAGGCCGGCGACCATGGCCAGGCCATCGGCGCCTACCGGCATGCCCGCAGCGCCGCCGAAACCGCACGCGGCCATGGCAACCCGGCCGCGCCGGAACTGGTGCTGCAGAGCTGGTTCGGCGAAGCCGGCTGCTGGCTCACTGCCAACAATCCCGAGCGCGCCGCGCAGACCTACCTGCAGGCCTCCACGTCGGCGGCCAGCATTCCGCACCCGATGTTCCAGCTGGAGGGCCAGCGCATGGCCGGCTACTGCCTGCTGCAGGATGGCAAGCGCGAAGCCGCGCGTACCCAGTTGCTGGAGGCGATCCGCATCGCCCGGCCGCTGACCCCGCAGGATCGCAAGGCAACCACCCTGCCGCAGGCGCTGTGGGACCTGCTGCAGCTGCAGGACCTGCGCCGCACCGAGAAGATCCAGCTCACCGCACCGGCCTACCTGGAACAGACCACCGCGCTGCACGCCCAGGCCGAAGAGCTCGCCAGCCGGCTCGGTCCGCACCCCACCCGCACCCAGCTGGACGTGATCGAGGCCCAGCTCAACATCGCGCTGGAACAGGCTTTCCACCGCACCCAGCAGGAGCGCGAGCGCCTGATCCAGGGCGGCGATGAATTCTTCCGCAAGATCGTCGCGGTGGGCCGTGACTTCCTCGACCCGCACTGGAACGGCCTGCCCGCCATCGAACACCCGCTCGACCATGAGATCCCGGTCTGGAGCGAGCCCCCGGCGATGCAGCCGCTGCCCGATCCGGGGCCGTTGCTGGCCGGAACCGAACGCTACGATGTTGCCGTTCCTGCGGCCGCCAACGGAGGTGTTGCCGCATGAACTCCAGGATCCTGGTAATGACCGTCGCCGTGCTGCTGGGCATGGCCATCGTGGTCTGGCTCGGCGTGGAATACCGCGACGAAGTGAAGGCCTTCCTGCGCGCGCTGCTGCGCGCGCTGTAAGCAACACAGGAGTGTTGCCGTGAGCATTGCCGCCAAGCATTTCGACCCGCAGCTGGGCATCGACATCCACATGTATGCGATGCCGCCGTGCCCGTTGCCCACGCCGCACATCGGCCTGGTGCTGGACCCGTTCGACTACCTCCCCTTCATCGGCTCCACCATCAAGGTCAACGGCGTGCACCGCGGTACCGCCGGCACCGGCGGGCTGGACATCCACATTCCGTTGGGCGTGTGGGGCCCGCCGCTGGCCGCGCCGATGGGCCCACAGTTCGACGGCGAAGAAATCTTCATGGGCAGCCGCACGGTATCGGCCGATGGCGAGCCGTTCTCGCGCCTGGCCATGCCCGTGCTGGACTGCAACCTGGCCGGCATGATCAACCCGTTCCGGGTCAAGAAGCCCAAGAAGCCGCTACGCGCGATGTCACTGCCGACCGGCTTGAACGTGGCCATTCCCACCAGCGTCAAGATCGGCGGCCCGCCGACCGTGTCGTGGACAGCGATGGCCTTCCGCGCCGCGTTCGCCGGGCTGGGCAAGCTGCGCAAGACCGATTTCTTCCGCAAGAAGATGGATGCGTTCGCCAACTGGCGCCGCGCCAAGTGGGGCCACCTGCCGTCGGGCACGTTCAAGTGCAAGATCCTGCGTGCCGAGCCGGTGGATATCCGCGATGGCAGCGTCTCGGTCAGCCACGAAGACTTCAGCATCCCCGGCCGCCTGCCGCTCAGCTGGCGCCGCGTGTACGCCTCGCGCCACGCGCAGCGCCCGGGCGTGTGCGGGTATGGGTGGCAGACACCGGCCGACATCGCCCTGGCCTTCGCCACCGACGGCAGCGCGTGGCTGTCCGGTCCGGACGAGGTGGCCTTCTTCCCCGAACTGCCGCGCCGCGACGGGTTCGATGCGGCCACACTGGATTTCGTCGACGGCGCACGCTTGTGGCGCCAGGACGGGTACTGGATCGTTCGCTTCAAGGGCGGCCTGCAGTACCACTTCGACGCCACCCCGGCCGCCGGCGTGGCGGTGCTGCCGCACGAGCGCAGCCTGCCCATCGCACGCATCGAAGACCGCTGCGGCAACCACTGGCGCTTCGAACGCCGCGATGGCCACCTGGTGCGCATCGTGGAAAGCGGCGTGGACGGCCTGCAGGGCCGCTTCGTCGAGGTGGAATCGCGGCAAGGCCATATCGACCGCCTGCAGCTGCACGACCCGGCCAGTGGCCTGAACCACCTGCTGGTGAGCTACCGCTATGCCGACGGCGACCTGATTGCCGCGGTGGATCCCTTGGATGCGCCGCGTACCTTCGGCTACCAGCAGCACTACATGGTGCGCCACACCGACCGCGTCGGCCTGTCGTTCTATTACGCTTTCGATGCGCAGTGGCGCGTGGTGCATTCCTGGGGCGACGGTGGCCTGTACGACTACCAGTTCGCCTACGACGCACTGCTGCATGAAACCCGCATCACCGACTCGCTTGGCCATGTGAGCCTGGTCAAGTTCGACGAGAATCGCCTGCCGTTGTGCGAGATCGACCCGCTCGATGGCGTCACCGTATTTGAGTACGACGACTTCGGTCGTACCGTGGCGGTGACCGATCCGGAGGGCTTGCGGACCGGGTTTGAGTATGACGAACGCGGGAACCTGGTGGTGTTGGTGCGTGCCGATGGCACCACGCTGCAGCAGCAGTTCGATGAGAACGACCAGCTGCTGGCCGTCACCGACCCGGATGGCAACACCTGGCAGCAGCACTACGATGCGCGCGGGCTGCTGGTCGAGCAGACCGACCCGTTGCAGGCCGCCACCCGGTACGCCTATGACGGCCATGGCCTGCTGCAGTCGCAGACCAACGCGCGTGGCGCGATCACCGCGGCGGCTTACGATCGACATGGTCTGGTCGCGTCGGTGCGTGACCCGCTCGGCCACGAAAGCCGCTTCGAGCACGACCCGTTGGGCCGCCTGCAGCGCCAGATCGACCCGCTCGGGCAGGTGAGCGCCTACCAGTACGACGCCAAGGGACGGCTGCTCACGGTGCTGGCCGCCGACGGCACGGGCGTGCGCTGCGAATACGACGCCGAAGACCAGCTCATCACCTACCTGGACGAAGCCGGCGCCCGCACCCGCCTGCAGTACGTGGGCATCGGCCAGATCGGCAAGCGCGTGCAGGCCGATGGCCAGGTGGTGGAGTACCGCTACGACACCGAGGAACAGCTGGTGGCGGTCATCAACCAGCGCGGCGAAACCTACCAGCTCACGCGTGATCCGCTTGGCCGCATCGTCGAGGAAATCGACTACTGGGCGCAATCTCGGCGCTACGAGTACGACGCCGCCGGCCGCCTCACCGCCACGCTGGATCCGCTCGGCCAGCGCATTGGCTTTGCCACCGACAAGCTGGGCCGCATCACCGCCAAAACCCTGCCGGACATCCGCCAGCCGGGGCGGCAGGCCAAGGAAACGTTCGAGTACGACAAGCGCGGCCAGCTCATCGCGCTGCGCAACCCGCACCGGCATGCCGTCCGTCGCTTCGATCCGTTGGGGCAGCTGCTGGAGGAAGTGCAGGATGGTTTCCGCGTGGGCTACGCCTATGACGCGGTAGGCAACCGCATCCAGCGCCAGACCGGTGCCGACAATACCGTTACCTTTGACTACGACCTGCGCGACCAGCTGATCGAAGTGGGCATCAACGACGAAGCGCCCATCACCCTGGAGCGTGACGCGTTGGGCCGCACCACCCGCGAGCAGCTGAGCGTGCACGTGGAGCGTCGCTTCGAGTACGACGCGCGCAACCTGCTCACCGCGCAGGCGGTGCTGCGCGATGCGGCCCCGCTGTTCGACACCCGCTACGACTACGACCGCACCGGCAACCTCACTCGTCGCCAGGACAGCGCGCAGGGTGTGGACGAATACCGCTACGACGCGATTGGCCGCCTGCTGGCGCACACCGACCCCAAGGGCGTACTGCACCCGTACTACAACGACCCGGCCGGCGACCGCCTGCGCACTGAAATCCGCGAAGTGCGCATGCGCAAGGTGGCCGGTGGCGACGACCAGGCAGAGCTGCTGTGGACGCGTGAGGGCACCTATCAAGGCGTGCACTACGTGTTTGACCGCGCCGGTGACATGGTGCGCAAGGGCAGCCCGGGTGGTAATGATGCCAGCGACCTCGAGCTGATCTGGGATGCCAACCATCGGCTCGCCGAGAGCCGGCGCGGGGGGAAGAGCACGTACTACGGGTATGACCCGTTGGGGCGACGGGTGTTCAAGCGCAATCCGACTGACACCACGTGGTTCTTCTGGGATGGCGATGCGTTGTTGGGTGAGGTGAAGCAGGCCAACGACGCCGAAGAAGCCGCGCCGGTGTGGGTGGACAACGTGGCCAGCCTGATCGAGGTGAAGCGACGGCAGCGGCGGTTGGGGAAGCTGCATGCGGGGGTGAGGGAGTATGTGTACTACCCGGGGTCGTTTGTGCCGCTCTCACTCATTGCTGCAGACAATGTTGCACTTCCTCAGGTGGTGGCCCCCAATCAGGCTCCACACCAAGGTGGCCGTGCCTCCAGTGATTCTGCGGCGGACACACTAGGGGATAGGCAGCCCGCCGTGCCGCCAGCGCTGCCTTCGATTGACGAGCGCAAGCGCATAGCGACTGCAACGCAGGAAGGGCGCTCTGGCTTTGGCGGTCTTGGCGCAACGACGCTTGGAACGAGCGCTCTTTCTCAGCGGGACGAGGCAAGCGATGACCGCCCCGGCTCATCACTGCTTGGCTCAGGGAAGCTGGGTGCTTTGGGTCTCGGCGTAATGACAAAGGCAGTACCTGCATCGGTCCAGCCACCTTCTTCCGCAGTGTTGGAAATTCCACCTGATGGATTGGCCGGAGACTCAGATGGGCAGGGATTGCCCGATGATCAAGCGCCAGAAAGTGAGGTTCCTGAGCGAGTTTCGCTGCCCGCTGCAAGTCAGGCGGGAAGCGGAGTGCACTACTTCCACGTCATGCCAAATGGATGTCCAGAGCGAGTTCTGAGCGCGGCCGGAGCCATTGTATGGGAGGGGCGCTTGGGGGCATGGGGACAGGTTGAGACAACTTTTGCGCCTAGTATCGAGAACAACTTGCGGTTGCAGGGCCAGTACTTCGATAGTGAAACAGGCTTGAACTACAACCGAAATAGATACTACGACCCCCAGGCTGGGTCTTACGCGTCCAAGGACCCTTTGGGGATATTTCCATCCGAAAATATCTACGATTACGCACCCAATGCCCTTGGTTGGATTGATCCGCTGGGTTTGGCTCGTCGAGGTAATCAGGCGACGCAGACTCATATGGATCAAGTCCGGGATGCATTCATCCGGGATAATCCAAGCTACGATCTTGTTGCAGGTGGGCGGGATGCAGCATCCGGCTTAGACATCCCCGAGGAGTTCATCAAGCCTCTCACGCCAGGAAGAAGGGGAGGGACATACCCCGACATGACTTTCATTGATCGAACATCCGGCAGGACGGTCCGCATACAGACGGTGGATAAGGGCGGGTTCTTCGGAGGAATGTCCAGGCGTGAACTGACGAACGCAGGAAGGCTTTCAAATCAGAGAATAAACGACACAATACTCACAGTCGTAAAGGGGGCTGGGTTGAAGCCGGGTTCCCTTGATGTGAGTAATCTCGGTGCGGGTATACATTGCAGAACGTGAGCAGGGTGACAAGTGGCTAATTCGAAAATGATTCAACAATGCGTGTTTATGACTTCTCTGGACGAGAGTGAATTCGCGGAAGCACTCTTGGTGGCGCGTCCATCGATCAGATTTATCAACATGCTGGAACAGCCGGATACCAAGCAGCCGAAGTACAGAAGCAGCATAGATGAGTGCGGCGGGGCTCATGTAACTATCGTGGATTCATCTATAATTTCTGAAGATTATTTCCATAAGAACTATGTTAAGGATCATCCATCTGGAAAGGGATGGATTTACGCATTGGTCGGATCAGGGCTTGTCAGTCTTCTAAGATCGAGAGCTGCAGACTTCCTGCAAGGTTCTATGCTCAATGGCGAGTTGCGAGCTTCGATTCCTACAGGTGACGAGACTACCGAGGAATTTGTGGCAATCGTCCTTCGTGAAGCAAAGGCGCGCGGAGGGAAGGTCGTATCAATAGATACAAGTACGGGTGAGCGCGGTAAGAAGGCTGATCGGAAATTTCTTGTCTGGCCAGACGCGGCACAGAGATTTGATGGCACGAAGGGTGCATATCTGGCTAACGGCGTACATGCAATGTTTGTTCCCAAGCCTGGTGAGAGATAGTTCCTCTGAGTGCATGATCCTTAGTGCTGCCGGTCTGCATCAGAGGGATTGAGTAGATAGGACGATGAGCCGATCGCCTACTTGGACGAAGCCGGCGCGTGTGCCCATCTGCAGTACGTGGGCATCGGTCAGATCGGCAAGCGCCTGCAGGCCGACGGCGAGCTGGTGAAGTACCGCTGCGACACCGGCACGCCACCCGCCGCTTCGACCCGCTGGGCCAACTGCTGGAGGAACTGCAGGACGGCTTCCGCGTGGGGTACGCCTACGATGAAGTAGGCAACCGCATCCAGCGCCAGACCGGCGCCGGCAGTCCCGTGGCCTTCGCCTACGACCTGCGCGACCAGCTGACCGAAGTGGGCATCAACGATGAAGCCCCCATCACATTGGAGCGCGACGCCCTCGGCCGCACCACCCGCGAACAGCTGAGCGCGCACGTGGAGCGCCGCTTCGAGTACGACGCGCGCAACCTGCTCACCGCGCAGACCGTCCTGTGCGATGCGGCCCCGCTGTTCGACACCCGCTACGACTACGACCGCACCGGCAACCTCACCCGTCGCCAGGACAGCGCGCAGGGCGTGGACGAATACCGCTACGACGCAATTGGCCGCCTGCTGGCGCACACCGACCCCAAGGGCGTACTGCACCCGTACTACAACGACCCGGCCGGCGACCGCCTGCGCACCGAAATCCGCTAAGCACGCATGCGCAAGGTGGCCGGTGGCGACGACCAGGCAGAGCTGCTGTGGATGCGCGAGGGAACCTATCAAGGCGTGCACTACGTGTTCGACCGCGCGGGCGACATGGTGCGCAAGGGTAGTCCGGGCGGCGGCGACGCCAGCGACCTTGAACTGATCTGGGATGCAAACCATCGGCTGGCCGAGAGCCGATGCGGTGGGAAGAGCACGCACTACGGCTACGATCCGTTGGGACGACGGGTGTTCAAGCGCAATCCGACTGACACCACGTGGTTCTTCTGGGATGGCGATGCGTTGTTGGGTGAGGTGAAGCAGGCCAACGACGCCGAAGAAGCCGCGCCGGTGTGGGTGGACAACGTGGCCAGCCTGATCGAGGTGAAGCGACGGCAGCGGCGGTTGGGGAAGCTGCATGCGGGGGTGAGGGAGTATGTGTATTACCCGGGGTCGTTTGTGCCGCTCTCACTCATTACTGGGCATGCGGCTCAGGCGGCTGAGGTAAAGCCCGTGTACCAAGCTGCGCAGGACGGTAGCGGTTTTGTTTCTAGCGGATCGGCGACGCCGTCGCTTCTCAAGGCGGAAGCTTACGAGCAGGTGAAGCGAACATCGGCGGATGGCCCTAAGCGAAAACCACATGCGAATCAGGAAAACATCACTGGGCTAGGTCACCTTGGCGCTACGGCGCTGGGACGAGGCGCCACCAATCAACAGAGGGAGGGGGCGAAGATCAAGCCGGATTGCTATCGCTTGGGCTGGGTCAGCTGGGTGGCACAGGGCTGGGACAAAAGGTCACCGCTGTATCGATAGTGAGTAAACCAGTTCACTCGCCTGTGCTAGCACGACTCGATCACGTAGTAACGGAAAGGTCTGGCAGTGACGAGTCACTCAATGATCGCGCAGTGGAAAATGCGTTGATCGCGGATAGCTCGAATACGCCCGAAGCGCCAACGGCAAGCGGAGTATGTCACTTTCAGCTCATGCCAAATGGCTCTCCAGAGCGAATCTTGAGCGCGTCGGGAGCCATTGTGTGGGAGGGGCGCCTAGGAGCTTGGGGGGCGGTCGAGTCAACACCTGCGTCCAGCACTGAGAACAACCTACGGCTGCAAGGGCAGTACTTCGACTACGAAACGGGTCTTCATTGCAATAGAAACAGATACTTTGATCCAGGTGTTGGCCAGTTCATCGGGCAGGACCCGCTAAGGCTGGATGCGGGTGAAAATCTCTATGAATTTGCTGTCAACATTAACTCATGGGCAGATCCGCTCGGTTTAAGCTGCAGAACGACAAGAAAATTGCAGAGCTTCGTGGATCAAGCTGTTCGCGAAATTACGGAAAATCCGCAGATGGCCAAGAGTCTCATGAGCAAAGGAAGCTATAGCCATCTCGAAAACGTAACCAATTTGTATTCCGCAAGTTTCGGAAAAGCAGTTGAGCGACGGGTTGCTCAGTTGGTGCAAGGGG
Organism: Stenotrophomonas sp. GL_101; assembly: GCF_057835675.1. Taxonomy (NCBI): domain Bacteria; kingdom Pseudomonadati; phylum Pseudomonadota; class Gammaproteobacteria; order Lysobacterales; family Lysobacteraceae; genus Stenotrophomonas; species Stenotrophomonas sp. GL_101. The sequence goes on from NZ_CM174432.1 coordinate 342,107, forward strand.
GTAAGAATTTGCGTAACACAATTAAGCAAACGGGACTCACGCGCGGTGCCAATGGTCAGTTTATATCAAGTCCGGACTTCACGAGGACTATTGGAAAGCCAAAGGTGTGGGATGTAACCACAAATACGGGTGTTCCGGCCCACGCCGCAAGGTATGGGGATGAGAAAGTGACGTATCTTGTGTACGATGTCGTGCACGGTTTAAATTTCTAAGGTTAATATGAAAACGTTAGATGGTGTCAATTTTGAGATGAAGTTTTACGATGGTGGCTCAACGTTTGCGGATGCCATCTACACAAATTGTATATTTGATAACTGCGGACTGTCTCTGTGCAAGCAGCCGGAGAAAATGTCAAAGGTCAAGCGAATCTCAGTTCGAGGTTGCTATTCTGTCAGTTCAAGTGTGGGGCCTTGTGAACTCGAAGACGTCTTGATCCATGATTTGAAGACGAATCCAATACTCCTTATCTGGTCCTCTTTCTTCCGTCGCGTCACTCTTTCGGGAAAAATTGGAAAGATGAATATCAACGTGGAGCCTTGGGGGTTCTGCACGGATGTCGATGTGCTGTCTGGATTCTCGAAGGCGAGAGCCGAATTCTATGGCGCGACGGATTGGGCTATCGACATCAGTCAGGCTCGGTTCCTTGATTTTAACTGTCGCGGTGTGCCATTTGATTTGATTCGAAGGGATCCGGAAACGCAGGTTATTCTGTGTAAAGTTGATTTCCCGGGCGTGCATGCGCTTGATGAGGGATTCAATGAGAAATTTCCTGAGGTCTATTCGTATCTCAAGGGGTTCTCCAAGTCAGGCGATCAAGAGGTGCTGCTTGTGGTTCCCCTTGCAGCGCCCAAGAGCCGTAAGGATGATTGGAGGGGCGGGATTGCTGAGCTGAGGGCGCTTGGCTTCATCAAGGATTGACTGTTCAACGGTGAAAGCTGCTTCTGGACGATCACCCGCCGCTTCGACCCGGTGGGCCAACTGCTGGAAGAGCTGCAGGACGGCTTCCGCGTGGGGTACGCCTACGATGAAGTAGGCAACCGCATCCAGCGCCAAACCGGCGCCGGCAACACGGTGGCCTTCGCCGACGACCTGCGCGACCAGTTGGTCGAAGTGGGCATCAACGACGAAGCGCCCATCACCCTGGAGCGTGACGCGTTGGGCCGCACCGCCCGCGAGGAGGTGCTGGACCAGCACCTCTTCGCATGCCTTGAGGACGTGCGCGAGGCAGCGCATTGGTGGATGATCGATTACAACGAAGTTCGTCCACATGACTCGCTCAGCGGCATGAGCCCCGTCGAGCACCGTACCGCCCACGCCAGAAGCTCTACTTTAGAAATGTCTGCTTGACGGGGGAGCTTACGACTTCACCCCACGTCAGCTATCGCTGCCAAACCCTCGCCGTACCCCGGAGCCCCATGCGCGGTCTAGACTTCAGTTCCTGGCAAGCCATGCTCTCCACCCTGTTCGGGCTGGCGGTCATCACCCTCATCGGCGTCGGCATCCGCCTGCTGGTGATGCAGACCATGCAGCAGCGTCGCGAACGCGAGAACCGCCAGATAAACGAGCGCCTGCGCACCTTGATCGCGGCCTACAAGACCTTGGGCGGTTCGTTCACCGGCGCGTTGCACGTGGACCCGCGCCATCTGCGCGATCTGCACGTGATGCCTGCCCAGGACGCGCCCGATGACGCCCTGCAACTACCCGATGACGTCCCGCAGGGCAGCGACCGCGCACGCCGCATCCGCGATGCAGTAGAGGCGGCCCTGTCGGACATCATCCTGCTCGGCACCGACGACCAGGTCCGGCTGGCGGCGCGTGCGGCAACCGAACTGGCACAAGGCAGGCAGGTGCAGACCGCCGAGCTGGTGGTATCGCTGCGCGACTTCATCCGCCAGGCGCTGGACCTCGCTCCAATCCCGGCCAGCGTGGCCATTCCGCGCCAGGGCCCGGCGCGTCCCGCTGCCGGCGGTGCCAAGGGCAAGGCCGATGCCGGCGACAAGGGCGGCGGCAAGGGGGGCGGCGGGGGCATGGGCGGCATGGGCGGCGGCGCGGGTGGCGGGCTCGCCACGGAGGACGACGCCAGTCACCCGCGTTGAACAGGCCTTACTTCCCCAACGTGACCACCGGCACGAAGCCGCCATAGATCATCCGCTTGCCGTCGAACGGCATCGGGTTGTTCTCCGGATTCATGCGCGGATCTTCCATCATCTTCTGCATGCCCGCATCGCGGGTGGCCTTGTCGGGCCATTCGATCCACGAAAACACCACCGTCTCCTCCGCAGTGGCGCCAACTGCGCGGTAGAAGTCGGTCTGCTTGCCGTGCGGAACATCATCCCCCCAGCATTCCACCACGCGCAGCGCGCCGTGCTCCATGCAGATGGCATCACCTTCCCTGGCATGGGCGAGGAACTTCTCTTTGTTGGCGGTAGGTACTGCAAGCACGAAACCATCGATGTAGGACATGGTTGCCTCCCGGCGGACGAGGGCGCACCGGAATGGGCGCCTTCATTGCATACGACGACTGCGGGCGTGGGAAATCGACAATGCGCCGCGCGGTGCGGGCGGCGCGTGACGGAAATCCGGTGCATTCGGCACTGTTATGTATTTTTTCAACAACTTGCACCGTACGCATACGTCTGGACGGGTGCGGGGGTCAGAAAAATCCGAACGATGTAGAGGAACATCCTGATAGTCCAACTGACGTGTTCAGCCCACTATGGCGTTGCCGCGCAGGACCTTTCCCCAAGAGCCTGCAATCGATGCCTGTCCCGGGTCGAGCGGCGTAACACGGAGAGGGGCGCGTTAGCCGACTACTCCCCAAGAGCGGCTTCCCCAACGCGTGACGCCCCGCAAGGGCATCGTCGTGACCTGCTTTCTCTCCCTCGATGTGCCGATGCTGGCGCTTGGCCGCCAGCGCCCCTCGATTTCCTTCAAGGTTCAGCAGAGTGCCGGCGCCGATCACGCCGCATGCACGCTGCAGCGCTGTTTTTCCGCTGGAATCTGCGCGCGCGTATGCCAGAGCGCAACTGAACCCCTGCCAAAAATTCACACAGATGAAAGCCCGCCACTTCAGGGCGGGTTGTGTCGAATAACGGAGAATTTACATTCCCGATGCAGCCCGGCGTCCGCGCTGGCTGCAAGTAGTTCAAGACAGAGGTGTACCCCCATGAAAACTTCGTTGATTGCCCTGGCGCTCGCCGCCGCCCTGCCGTTCGCTGCTTCCGCCGCTGAAGGCCTGTCCTACAACTACGCCGAAGGCGACTACGTCAAGACCGACGCCGATGGCGGCAACGCCGATGGTTGGGGCGTGAAGGGTTCCTACGCGTTCCTGCCGAACTTCCATGCCTTCGGCGAGTACAACCAGCAGAAGACCGATCTCAACGACGCCAAGGTTGACCAGTGGCGCGTCGGCGTGGGCTACAACCAGGAAATCGGCAACAGCACCGACTTCGTGGGCCGCGTTGCCTACAACAAGTTCGACCCGAAGCACGGCCTGGACTTCAACGGCTACAGCGCTGAAGCCGGTATCCGTACCGCCTTCGGCCAGCATGCCGAAGTCTATGCAATGGCCGGCTACGAAGACTTTTCCAAGAAGCACGGCATCAATCCGGATGGCCAGTTCTACGGCCGCCTGGGTGGCCAGGTGAAGTTGAACCAGAACTGGGGCATCAACGGCGACATCAAGATGGATCGCCACGGTGACAAGGAATGGTCGGTCGGCCCGCGCTTCAGCTGGTAAGCGCTGCATGATCGCATCGCCACGTGCCTGATCGGCGTGGCAGGAAAGGCCCGGCATCGCCGGGCCTTTTTCGTTGCCTCGGCGCCGCGCCCGGCACGACTGAAAGTGTAGCCAACGGCTCACACCGGACTAACCGGCGTGCGCGCGTAGTACCGGCTCCGCTGGCCAGCATCGGGCTGCCAGCGCGATACCACCTTGGAGACCGACGATGAGCAGCACGCCGACAATTGTCCTGGTACATGGCTTCTGGGGCGGTGCCGCGCACTGGTCCAAGGTGATCCTGGCCCTGCACCGCAAAGGCCACACCGCATTACGCGCGGTGGAAGTGCCGTTGACCTCGCTGGCCGACGATGCCGAGCGCACCCGCAAAATGGTGGCCCAGATCGATGGGCCGGTGCTGCTGGTCGGCCACTCCTATGGTGGCGCGGTGATCACCCAAGCCGGTGACCTGCCCAACGTGGTCGGCCTGGTCTTCATCGCCGCCTTCGCCCCGGATGCCGGTGAAAGCCCGGGTGGCATCACCCAGGAACATCCCCCGGTGGCCGCAGCCAACCTGGCCCCGGACAGCGACGGCTACCTGTGGATCACGCAGGACAAATTCCACGAAAGCTTCTGCCAGGATCTCGGCGCCGCCGACGCGCTGGTGATGGCCATCACGCAGAAGGCACCGCTGGCCAGCACCTTCGGTGACACCATCACTGCCCCGGCCTGGAAGAAAAAGCCCAGCTGGTACCAGATCTCCAGCCAGGACCGCATGATCGCACCGGAGAATCAACAGCGCATGTCGGCGCGGTTGAACGCCCGCAAGGTGATCACCCTGGATGCCGGCCATGCCTCGCTGGCCTCGCACCCCGATGAGGTAGCCGCGCTGATCGATGAGGCCGCACGCGCCTGATCGCGCCTACGAGGTGGCCGCGCCGCTGTCGGCCACCCCGCATTGCCCGCGCCGCGATCTGGGTGCGGGGTGGGCATGGGCCAGTTCAGTGCGCGGCCGCCAGCAGCGTGGCGCACCGGTCCAGCAGCATGCGCGACGCCGGCGCCACGCCCATCAGGTGCAGGCACGCATGCACCATGCCCGGCAGCGATTGGCAGTGCACCGCGACTCCGGCCTGCTGCAGCCGCCGGGCGTAGGCCTGGCCCTCGTCGCGGAGTGGGTCGCACTCACAGACCAGCACGCTTGCTGGCGGCAGCCCGCGCAGGTCATGCGCACGCGCGGGCACGGCCAGCCCGTTGGCCGCGGCGCTGCCCTCACCCAGGTAGGCGTCCCAGCAGCGCTGCATGAGTGCGCTGCTGAGGTAGTAGCCTTCGCCGAACTGCCGGTGGCTGTCGTTGTCCATGGCCGTATCCAACGCCGGGTACAGCAGCAGCTGATGGTGGATGTGCGGGCCGCTGCGATCCCGCGCCAGCATCGCCACCGCCGTTGCCAGGGTGCCACCGGCGCTGTCGCCGCCGACCATCAGCCGCGTCGGGTCGATGTCCAGCTGCGTGGCGTGCCCGGCGCTCCAGCACAGCGCCGCATACACGTCCTCCAGCGGGATCGGGAAGCGGTGTTCCGGTGCCAGCCGGTAGTCCACCGACAGCACCACGCAGCCGGTGGCATTGGCCAGCGCCCGGCAGGGCGTGTCGTACACCGCCAGCGAGCACTGGAACCAGCCGCCGCCATGCGCGAACAGCAGCCCCGGGCGCGCGTGCCCGCGCAGATGCCCGGCCGGCCAGTACGCGCGCATTGAGATGGCGTGGCCGTCGTCGGCGCGCACGCTGAAATCGCGCACCTCGGCCACCGGCTCCCGCGCACCCTGCAACGCGGGCAGGGCGGTCTCGCTGATGGCTCGCAACTGCTGCAGCGACAGCGCTGCCACCGCCTCCGACGGTGGCAGCGTGGACAGGAAGCGCGCGATATCCGGGTCCAGGCTCATGCCGCGCAGGCCGGCAGCAGGAACGGCAACAGCTGGGCCAGGAAGGCCTCCGGTGCTTCTTCCATCACGAAGTGGCCGCAGTCGGTGATCATCGTGCCGCGCAGGTCCGGCGCGTGCGCGCGCAGGGTATCGATGGGCATGTCGGCGGTGGCATGCTCGGCGCCGATGGCCAGCACCGGCATCGCCAGCGGGGTGAGCGCACGCTGCTGGTTCTGGCGGATCGTTTCCGGAATGGCCCGGTAGTAGCCGAAACCACCACTGAGCCCACCCGGTGCCGCGTACGCCTGGATGTAGACCTCGCTGGCGACGGTTTCGCGGCGATGTGCCCAGCGGTCGAACATGAAGGTCAGGTAGGCGCGCTCGCGCCCGGCGATCAGCGCTTCGGGCAGGTCGCGCACCTGGTTGAACATGAAGTGCCACAGGAAGAGGTTGTCCTGCGGGGCGACGAACACCGGCGGGGCATCGGCCAGCCCGGGGATCACCGCTTCGGTGACCGCCAGGCGCTGCACGGCCTGGGGATGGTCGCTGGCCAGCGCATAGGCCACCCACATGCCGACATCGTGGCCGACCACCTGGTACTGCGCATGGCCCAGCTGGGCCATCACCGCATGCAGGGTCGCCGCGATGCTGCCGGTGTCGTAGCCGTGTGCGGGCGTGTCCGAATCACCGGTGCCGGGCGGGTCCACCGCAATGGCCTGGAAACCCTGCTCGGCCAGCGCCTGCATCACGTGCCGCCATGCATACCAGGTCTGCGGCCAGCCAGGAATCAGCAGCACCGGGCGGCCTTCGCCGAGGATCGCGCAATGCACGCTGCGTCCGTCGATGCGGATGTGGCGATGGGTGATGCCTTCAAGTGCCGGGTTCATCAGACGATCCCCAACATGCCGTGGATCTGCGCGCGGCTGACCGGCGCACCGGCGAAGTCGTCGAAGATGCGCTCGGTGACCTTGATGATGTGCGCGTTGATGAAGGCCACGCCCTCGCGCGCGCCATCCTCCTGGTTCTTCAGGCAGCACTCCCATTCCAGCGTGGCCCAGCCGTCGTAGTCGTATTGGGCCAGCTTGGAGAAAATACCCTTGAAATCTACCTGCCCATCGCCCAGCGAGCGGAAGCGCCCGGCCCGCTCGGTCCAGCCGCTGTAGCCGCCGTAGATGCCCTGGCGGCCGCTGGGATTGAACTCGGCATCCTTGATATGGACCATGCCGATGAAGTCGCGGTAGATGTCCAGGAAGCTGAGGTAATCCAGCTGCTGCAGCACGAAGTGGCTGGGATCGAACAGGATCCGGCAGCGTTTATGCATGCCCACCGCGGCATGGAAGCGCTCGAAGCTGGTGCCATCGTGCAGGTCTTCGCTGGGATGGATTTCATAGCAGAGATCCACACCATGCGCGTCGCAGACGTCCAGGATCGGCAGCCAGCGCCGCGCCAGTTCTTCGAACGCGGCCTCGATCAGGCCCTCCGGGCGCTGCGGGAAGGGGAACAGGTAGGGCCAGGCGAACGCGCCGGAGAAGGTCCCCATGCGGTCCAGGCCCAGCCGCTGCGAAGCTTGCGCGGCCAGTGTGAGGCGCTCGACGGCCCAGGCGCTGCGCGCGGCCGGGTCGCCGTGCAGGGCCGGCGGGGCGAAGCTGTCGCACAGCGCGTCGTAGGCCGGGTGCACCGCCACCAGCTGGCCGAAGATGTGCGTGGTGAGTTCGCTGATCACCAGCCCGTGGCTGGCCAGCATCGCGATCATGTCGTCGCAGTACTGCTGGCTGTGCGCGGCCTGTTCCACATCGAACAGGCGCTCGTCCCAGGCCGGGATCTGCAGCGCCTTGAAGCCCTGGCTGGCTGCCCACGCGGCAATGGAGGGCAGGTCGTTGAACGGGGCCTGGTCTGCACTGAACTGGGCCAGGTGCAGGCTGGGGCCTTGGAGGGTACGCATCGGATGTCGCCTATTGTTGGTCGATCAACAAAGAATAGGGTGCAGATTCGCCCCGGTCAATGCCCGGTGTCGCTAGAATTGCCGCACCGCTTCTTTCCGTAGTGATGCCCCATGGCCGGCCGCCCCCGCGAATTCGACAAAGACCACGCGCTCAATCAGGCGATGCTGCTGTTCTGGGAATGCGGGTATGAAGGCACCTCGATGTCGGCGCTGGTGGAAGCGCTGGGCATTGCCTCGGCGCGCATCTACGCCGCCTTCGGCAGCAAGGAGCAGTTGTTCCGCGAGGCAGTGGCGCTGTACGAATCCGGCGACGGGGGCTTTGCCGACCGTGCGCTGCGCGCGCCGGCGCTGCGCACGGCGATTGAACGCATGCTGCACGATGCGGTGCTCACCTACACCCGGCGCGGCCGCGCGCAGGGCTGCCTGGTGGTGTCGGCCGCCACCAGCACCGCACCGGAGCATGTGGGGGTGATGGACTGGCTGGCCGAACATCGCCGCCAACGCACCCAGCAGATCATCGCGCGCCTGCAGCAGGCGGCCAGCGCCGGCGAATTGGCCGATGGCGCCGATGTGCAGGCGCTCGGCGACTATTTCGCTACCGTGCTGCACGGCATTTCCACCCAGGCGCGCGATGGCGCCAGCCGCGCGCGGTTGCTGGCGGCGGTGGCGGTGGCGATGCAGGTGTTACCCGCTACGGAGCATGCCGATGTCTGAGTCAGCCGATGGCCAACGCCCGCGCCTGGGTTGCGGTGCCGTGGTGCTGCGCGCCGATGGCGCGATCCTGCTGGTGCAGCGCGGCCGCCCACCCGAGCAGGGCCATTGGGGCCTGCCCGGTGGCAAGGTGGACTGGATGGAAACCGTCGAACACGCGGTGATCCGCGAAGTGCACGAGGAAACGGGGCTGCGCGTGGCGATCGAGCGGTTGCTGTGCGTGGTGGACCACTTCGAGCCGGCACTGGCGCAGCACTGGGTGGCGCCGGTCTATCGGGTGCGCACGCTGGATGATGCGCCAGCCCGGTTGCGCGAGCCGGAGGCATTGCTGGCGCTGGGCTGGTTCAGCCTGGATGCGCTGCCCACACCGCTCACGCTGTCTGCGCGGCAGGGCGTGGCGCAGCTTTCAGCGGTGCGCTGAGCCCTCCCCGCGCATCAGCGCCGCGCGGCGGCTCCGTCACCCCGCGCCACCGCTTCTACTTCCTCCAGGCTCGCACAGGCGGTATCGCCCGGCGTGGACATCGCCAGTGCTCCGTGCGCGGCACCCAGGTCCACCGCTGCCTGCTCGCCCTTACCTTCCAGCAGTGCGTGCACCACCCCGGCCACGAACGCATCGCCGCCGCCGACGCGGTCGAGCAGGTCCACCTCGCGCGCGTCGGACACAAACAGCCGCTCACGGGTGCGCAGCGCACCGGCCCAGCCATTGCGTGCCGCGTTGCTGGCATCGCGCAGGGTGAACGCCACCGCCTGCAGGTTGGGGAAGCGCTGCAACGCACGCTGCGCGGCCGCATCGGCCGGGCCCACGTCCATCGGCGTGGCGCGTTTGCCCAGGTCGGCCAGGTCCATGCCCAGGCATGCGGCGAAGGAATACTCGTCGCCCACCAGCAGGTCGCATTCGGCGGCGATGGCGCAGTTGGCGTGGCGCGCCGCGTCCGGGTCGGGGTGGCTGTTCCACAGGCTGGCGCGGTAGTTGAGGTCGTAGGACACCGCCACGCCATGCCGGCGCGCGGCCCGGGCGGCGGCAATCGCGGTCTGCGCGCTGTGTTCGGACAACGCCGCGAAGATGCCGCCGGTATGCAGCCAGCGCGCCCCGTGCGTGGCAAACAACGCGTCCCAGTCGTACTCGTCGGGGCGCAACTGCGAGGCGGCCGAGTACGCGCGGTCGGACACACCCAACGGCGCACGCACGCCGAAGCCGCGCTCGGTGAAGTTCAGCCCCATCCGCGTGGTGCGGCCGATGCCATCGTAATCGCGCCAGACGATCTGGCTGCCGTCCACGCCGCCGGCCTGGATCAGCTGCCGGGCCAATGCGCCCAGTTCGTTGCGCGGCAGCGCGGTCAGCACGCCGCTGCGGTGGCCGAAGGTGCTGCACAGGCCACGCGCCACGTTGTACTCGCCGCCCCCTTCCCACACGTTGAACTGGCGCGCGTTGCGCACCCGGCCCTCGCCGGGGTCGAAGCGCAGCATCACTTCGCCCAGCGCCAGCGCGTCCCAGCGCTGGCCAGCGGAGGCTGCCAGCGCAAACTGCTGCGTGCTCATCGTGCCTTGCACCCCAGCAGGCCCAGGTCGATGCCGGCGGCCATGCGCCGGTAGCCTTCATCGTTGGGGTGCAGGTGGTCGCGGGTGATGTCCTCGGGCAGGTTCTCCGGGTTGGACGGATCACGCAGGATCGCGTCGAAGTCGATCAGCGCGTCGTAGCCGCTGCGCCCGCCGCGCATCCAGGTATTGAGCGTGGTGCGGGTGGCGGCCGACAGGGGCTCGTAGCGGTCCGAGCCACCGAACGGGGTGAGGGTGGCGGCAAGGGCGGTGATGCCATTGCCGTGCAGGCGCTCGGCGATCTGCCGGTAGCCCAGCACCATGTCCTCGGCATTGCGGCCGGCGACGGGCGGGGTGCCGCCGTCGTGGCGGATATCGTTGATGCCTTCAAACACGATCACCCGGTCCACGTTCGGCAAGGCGATCACGTCGCGGTCCAGCCGCGCCAGCGCACTGTGGCTGCGGCCGTGGTCCATCACCTTGTTGCCGCTGATGCCGGCATTGACCACCACCACCTGGTCCGGGCAGGCCTGCTGCAGGCGGGTGGCCAGCAGCGCCGGCCAGTCGCCGTTGCTGCCGCGGGTGGCGGTGGCGCCTTCGGTGATGGAGTCGCCCAGCGCGACCACCACGATCGGCTTGCCACTGCGTTCGGCCAGCACCGCCGAGACGATGTTCTGCCGGTAGGCCAGTTTGACCTTGTCGCCGACCTCGGCGTGGCGGCCCTCGGCGATGCGCAGCGCGGTGCGGCGCACGGCGGGGCGGGTTGCCTCGGGGAAGTACACGGTGAGCGATACGTCGGCCAGCGCCGGCACCGTCATCGCCACCGGGTCGCTGAGCAGCGCGGCACCCACCGGCACCACCACGGCACTGCGGCCATTGAAAGTGACCAGCTTGGCCGGCGTGGCCGTGCCGGTGCGCTGTGCAGATGCGCCGCCGATGGTCAGCGGCGCATCGCCCAGTTCATTGCTGATGCGAAAGCGCAGGGCCGTGGCCGAACTGGCCAGGCGCATGTCCTGGCGTACGGTCTGGTTGGCAAACTGCACCGGGGCATCGGGGGTACCGTCCAGGCGGTCCGGTGCCGGCGAGGCGGTCCACGCCGGCACCCATACCTGGGCCTGGACGGGCAGCGCTGCGGCGCTGGTGGCAAGTGCAAAGGTAACTGCAGTGATCCAGCGCAACATGGCGGCCCTCCCAGGCGGTCAGGGTGGAACAGGTAATCGGTGAAACAGGTAATCGGTGAAACGCAAACTCAGGAGAAGTACGTGCCGCCGTTGACGTCCACGTTGGCACCGGTGATGAAGCCGGCCGCATCGGAGGCCAGGTACACCGCGGTCGCTGCGGCTTCTTCCGGGCGGCCCTGGCGGCGCAGCGGGGTATTGCCGGCCACGGCGGTGCGCACTTCCGGCTTGGTGAATTCATCGTGGAAGCGGGTGGCGATCATCCCGCAGCACAGCGCGTTGACGCGGATCCCACGCGGGCCCAGTTCCTTGGCCATGGCGCGGGTGAAGGTCATCACCGCCGCCTTCGCCGTGGCATAGATCGCCGCGCCGGGGCCACCGCCATCGCGGCCGGCCTGCGAGGCGAAGTTCACGATCGCACCGCCCTCGCCCATGTGCGGCACCACCGCGTGCGTGGTCAGGTAGACCGAGCTCATGTTGAGGTCCATCACCTTGTGGAAGAAGGCCTCGTCGATCTCGGCCAGCGGACGACGCTGGACCATGCCGCCGGCCACGTTCACCAGCACATCGATGCGATCGCCGAAGGCCACCTGCGTGGCCGCCACCAGCCCGGCCACCGCGGCGGCATCGGTGACGTCGGCGCGGTGCACGATGGCGGTGCCACCGGCGGCCTGCACCAGCTTGAGGGTTTCCTGCGCGCTGGCCTCGTCGTTGGCGTAGTTGATGCACACCTTGGCGCCAGCGGCAGCCAGCTGCAGGGAAATCTCGCGGCCGATGTCACGGCCGCCGCCGGTGACGATGGCCACCTTGTTGTTGAATTGGGTCATGAAAAACTCCAGTGATGCGTGGGGGAAAACGGATGGGTGGAACGAAAGGAGTGCGGGCCGTGGCTCAACGCGACACCGGGCCGTCGATCTTTTCGACGCGGCCGGTGACCAGCCACAACGCCAGCAGCGAGGCCGGTACCAGTGCGGCCACCAGGATGAAAATCGGCGCGTAGGATTCACGGGTCATCACCGGCACCAGCCAGGTGGTGATCAGCGTGCCGGCCACCGCGGCCATGCCGCCCAGCCCGGCCAGCGAGCCCACCGACTTGCCGCTGAAGATGTCGCCGGGCAGGGTCTGGATGTTGCCGATGGCGATCTGGAAGCCCAGCAGCACAAAGGCAATGGTCACCACCGCCCACATCGGGTCGGTGGCCAGCACCGCGCCCAGCAGGGCCGGGGCCATGATGGCCCCACCCAGGGTGACTACTACCTTGCGCGCGCGGTCCACGCTCCAGCCGGCGCCGATCAGGCGCCCGGACAACCAGCCGCCGCCCAGGCTGCCGATCATCGCGCCCACGTAGGGCACCCAGGCGAAGATGCCGATCTGCTTGATGTCAAAGCCGAAGGTGTCGGCCAGGTAGATCGGCAGCCACGACACGAACAGCCACCAGATCGGGTCCAGGAAAAACCGCGAAATCAGGATGCCCCAGGTCTGCCGATGGCTCAGCAGCTGGCGCACAGTGGGGACGTACTCGGCCTTGGGCACGGCCGGTGCTTCGGCGGGCGCATCCAGGATCAACGCACGCTCTGCCGCGCTCACCCACGGGTGCTTGTCCGGCCCGGCGCGGTAGATGATCAGCCACGGCAGCAACCAGATGAAGCCGATCGCACCGATCAGGATGAAGGTGCCGCGCCAGCCCAGCCACAGGAACAGCACCGCGATCAACGGCGCGGAGATGATCGCGCCGATGGACGCGCCGGCATTGAACACGCCCTGTGCCAGCGCCCGCTCGCGCGCCGGGAACCACTCGGCATTGGCCTTCACCGCCCCCGGCCATGCGCCGGCCTCGCTGATGCCCAGCATCGCGCGCACCAGGCTGAAGGACAGGATCGAGTGGGTGACCGAATGCAGCGCGATGGAGATCGACCACACCGCGATCGACAACGCAAACCCCATGCGCGTACCGATGATGTCGAACAACCGCCCAAACACGAACTGCCCGGCCGCATAGAACAGCATGAACACCGTCACCAGCAGCGCGTAGTCTTCCTTGGTGGCGCCCACGTCCTTGGAAATCTGCGGCCACATCACCGCCAACGCGTTGCGGTCGATGTAGTTGATGACCGTGGCCACCGCGATCAACCCGACAATCAGCCAGCGCACGTACGTACGTGCTTGTGTGGTGACCTTCATTTGCCATCCTTGCCACTGGCGGTGTCAAAACGCTTCCAGCCGCCGTCCCAGCGCCAGCGCTGGCCACCGCCGCTGACCTCGTGCGCGCCACCCTTGGAGGGATCATCGGCGATGCCCAGCGCCAGCTGCTTGCCGCCGGCCAGGGTCAGCACCAGCACATCGGCGTCGGTGCCCCGGTAGTGCGCGATCGCATCGATGCGGCTGTTGGCCCCGCGCACGGTTTCGGCGGTGCCGTCGTACTGGCCATGCGGCTCCAGCACACCATAGAAGGTGGTGGCGGCCTGCCCATCCACACGCTGCAGCAGCATCGGTTCACGGCGCAGGTTGAAGGACGGATCGTTGGCGCCGCTCTCGCCGATCAACGCCCGCGACGGCGCGGTGCTGGCGAAGCGGTAAGTGTAGAAGCGCCCGTCCAGCAGCCAGGTCAGGCGGCGTGCTTCGCTGCTGGGCTCGCTGGCGGCGTCCACCCACACATGCTGATAGCCGTTGGCCTTGCCCAGCACCGGGCGGCTGGCCACCGCCGACTGGCTCTTGAAGCCCACCTCCATGATGTGGCCATTGAAGTGCAGTGGCAGGTCGTAGCGCGCGGCCTTGCTGCCGGTGACGCGCAGCAGGTCCAGCACCACCGGCAGGCCCAGCGCGGGGTGCGACAGCAGCGCCTGGGTCCGGGTGAAGCTGACCCCGTCGTAGGCGCCGTCCATGCGCGCCGAGGCAATCTGGGTGTCATCGTTCACCGCAAACAGCAGCGGCGTCGGCGCCAGCGGCTGGCCCTTCTTCCAGTCACCGCCGAAGTGGCTCTGTTCGTTCACCACCAGCGTGTTGTGCGCGAGGGTCTGGCGTGCCCAGCTGTTGTTCTCGGGCAGGTAGATGCCACCGGCCTTGGCCTCGATGTTGAGGAAGCGGGCCGCGCCGTAATCGGTCACCACCCGCTGGCCGTTGTCGTAGAACAGCCAGTTGAGCTTGTCGAAGTGGCCGTGGCCCATGCCCTGCTTGGTATTCTTCATTACCAGCGCCTGGCCATCGGCACCGTTCATACGCAGGATTGCCAGCGCACCCTCGGTGCCGTCAGGGCCATCGCGCAGCAGCGTGGGCACGAACGCGAACGGCTTGGCCTTGTCCTGCGCCAGCGCCTGGGCCACCTGCAGGCCCTCCGGCGACAGCAGCACGCGCTTCTGTTGCCTGGCCACCGACAACAGGCGCGCATCGCCGGTCTGTGCGTAGGCAATGTCGATCCCCGCCACCAGTTCTTCGGTGTCCAGGCCCTTGTCCAGGATGGCGTCGTTGATCGGGAAGAAGTAGCCGCCGTAGCTGCTCTGCACCAGTGCATCCACCGCCTTCAACAGCACCCCGTCGCGGCGCTTGAAGATGCCCTGCTGCGGCGCGTTGCGCTCGATTGCGTTGGCAAACAGGATGAACGGCGCCAGCGCATAGCGCTGGTAGTACGGGCCTTCTTCGTAATAGCCGTCCGGCGAGAACAGCTGGTCCACCTGCTTGAGGAAACCGGCACTGCCATCGCGCTTGCTGCCCTTCAGGGCCTTGTCCACATAGGCCGGGTCGCGCAGCACGTAGCCGGTCATGCCCACCGCCGCTACCGCCCAGGTGGCATGGTTGTGGATCTTGTCGAAATTTTCCGGCGTGCCGCTCAGGAAGTCGGCCATCGGCCGGAACACACCATCGTCGATGGTCTTGCGGTCGGCCGTGCTCAGGCTGTCGCGGATCGCGTCATAGCCCTGCACCGCGCTCACCAGCCACACCGAATCGTTGAGCGTCTGCCAGAACAGCCGGCCGGGAATCTGCCCGCGGCCCTGCGGGTGCGCGCCCAGCCCGGGGTAGAGCTTGGCGTAGGCCAGCAGCACGTCGCGCGCGTAGTCGGCATACGCCTTGTCGCCGGTCAGCCGGTACAGCGCGCCGGCGGCCTGGAGGGCCTGATAATTGCGCTTGTGCTGTTCGTGGGTGTAACCGCCGCCCTTGTCCTTGGGCACCGGCACATCGATGCCGGCCTTCATCATGCCGCGTACCAGGCGTTCGGCGCGCTGCTGTTCCTGGTTGAACACCGGGTAGCGGGCACCGTCGCTGCGCATCTGCTGCCACTGTGCGGCGGTGACCAGTACCGGGGCGCTGTCGGCGGCGGCCGGCTGCTGCGCACTGGCCGGCGCGGCATCGGCAACGGGCAGCAGGGCAGCGCTGAAGGACGCGGCCAGCAGCAGCATCAGGGGCGTGGAACGGGTCATGGCAACGTCTCGGCTGGGGTATCGGACTGCATCGCCGCAGTGGCGGTCAGTACGTTGTCGCGCACGCGCAGGTGGGGCTCCCCCACGCGATGGCTGAAGCGCACGCGGCCGCTGCGTGCGAAGCGGTTGTCGGCCAGGGTCGCCTGTTGCACGCCCTGCAGGCGCAGGCTGGTGTCATCGGCCACGCCCACCTGGTCCAGCTGGTTGCGCCGCATCTGCAGGGACGGGCCGAAGGTGCTTTCATCGGTGCCGCCGCGGTACAGCGTCAACAGCGGCCCGCCGATCCGCGCGAAACGCGAATCCAGCACGTCCACCTGTTCGGCGTTGTAGGTGCCAAGGTCGTCGGTTTCGGCGGCCGCTGAAATCACGCTGCCGCTGATGTCTTCCACCACCGTGTGGGTAACGGCGATCTGCGCGGCCAGGCTGCCCTTGCCGGCGTTGACCACGTCGAAGGCCTTGTTCGCAGTCAGGCCATGGATGCGGCTGTGCTCGATCAACAACGTGTAGTTGAAGGCCTGGCTGCCCGGCGCGATGCGTACCACCGCATTGCCGGCCGCATCCGGGGCCAGCGCGCCGTCGATATCCAGCCTCGACAGCTTCAGCGAGCCGCCCGCGCGGATCGCAAACAGGGTAGGGCGCGAGAACTGCAGGCTGGCATGGCCGGCCTTGGGGCCGATCACACTCAACGGGTGGTTCACCTCCAGCACCTGGTTCACCCGGTACTGGCCGCGCTGCAGTTGCAGCTGGTCGCCCGGCGCGCTGGCGGCCAGGGCGCGGGTGAGGGTGTCCTCGCCCGGGGCCACCGTGCGCACCTTGCCGCTGTCGAGCGTGGCAAGCGCCTGCGCCTTCGGGTACCAGGCCACGCCCACCTGCTCGCGTGCAATCGGGGCCAGGTCGCGCGGCGCGCCGGCGGCGATGGTTTCCAGCGGGTACTGCAGCCCATTGGCCGCGCGCTGCAAGGTCACCGCGCGTGCGTCAACGCCAGCGGGAAAGCCCGGCGACACGGCCGGGCTCTGCACGTTCGCGCTGAAGGTGATGCCGGACAGGTCGCCTTGCGTGCGCAGCAGCTCGCGCCCGTCCTCACCGATGAACAGATTGCCGGCGATACGGCTGTCCACCGGCATCGCATTGCGCTCCTCATCCAGGCCCGCGCCCAGGAACAGCTGGCGCACGCCGATGAAACTGTTGCGCTCGATCACCGTGTCGGCCACCTGCTCGTAGCGGTTCAACGGCGCGTCGCGGGTACCGGCCATCACCGCCAGCGCGGCGGCGAAGTTGTCGCCGGCGAGCTTCTCGAAGTAGTTGTCGCGCACGGTCTGGCGGCGGTTGATTACCCGCACCCCGCCGCTGTGCGGCTTGCCGTTGCCCAGGAACACATTGCGCTCCACCACGTTGCCGTGGCCGTGGCGCAGCACCAGCGACCCGCGCGATTCGAAGAACACGTTGCCCCGGTACAGATTGCCGCCGGACTTGTTGGAGACGACCTCCACCTCGCCGTCGCAATGCTCGAACCAGTTGTTCTCCACCACCGTATTGGAATCGGACTGCGAATCGTGGCTGGTGCCCACGCGCATGCTTTCCCCGCCATTGCTGCCCAGGTTGGGGCGCGGGCCGAACCAGTTGTGGTCGATACGGTGGCGGTTGTCCAACCCGCTGGTGGCATTGCGCACCACCACCAGGGTGGTGCCGGCATTGGTCTTGCCGATCAGCTGGTTGTGGTCGAAGCGGTTGTGCTGGCCGTACATCGCCACCCAGTTGTCGCTCTGCTGGCGGTCCGGTTTGTTGTAGCCGTCGATGACCACGCCCGTCACCCGGCTGTGGGTGGCCCAGGCCTTGGACGAGGTACGGAACGACACCACCTCGCCGCCCGGCGCCCAGCCATCGCGGAAGACAAGATTGGAGACCTCCAGGTAGGCCCCGGCCATCCGCAGGTGCGATTGCCCGCTCAGGATCACCTGGCCGGGGGTCTGTGCCGTCAGCTTAATTGGTTGACCAATTGTGCCGGTACCCGTCAGCAGCAGGTCCATGTCGCGCCAAATGCCGTCGGCCAGGATCACCGTGTCGCCCGGTTTCAGCGCTTTCGTTGCCTGCGCGTAGCCGGCCGCGTCGTGTACCAGGTGGTCGGCCGCGAATGCGGGCACTGTGCCCAGCGCGAGCCCGAGCGACAGTGCTGTTGCCAATGGACGCAGCGCCTGCAGCGCATACGAGTGGTGCAAAGTCACAGGCTTACCCTCCCAGATCAACCGTGGCGTTCAACGCGAATCTGGATCGTAACAGGTCGTGCGCGGCAGTCGTCAACCACAATCGCATACCACTTTAGGTGCATCTGGTTGGCCTGTTGCGCAGATTCCTGCTGCACCCGCACATTAAATTCGCGCAAAGTGGTCTAGGTAGATCACCGGGGTAGACTTTAGTACCAATTCATTGACATTGGTCCAGTAACCGTGAATCTTCCGGATCGAATCCGTGTATTCGGACGATCCATCCTGGGAGGGAGATCACGATGTTGCATGACCGCCGCACGGCCTCGCCACGAGGCCTTCGCCCCACCGCGCTGCATACCGCGCTGATGTTTGTCCTGTGCACCACTGCGGCCGTGCCGCACGTCCATGCGCAGGATGCCCAAGCCCCGCCCGCGCAGGCCACCACCCTGGACCAGGTCCAGGTGACCGGCACGCGCGGCACCATCCAGACCTCCATCGACAAGAAGCGCGAGGAGACCGTGGTCTCCGACGTGCTCTCGGCCGAGGACATCGGCGACCTGCCGGCGCTGTCGATCGGTGAAGCCATCGAAACCATCACCGGCGCCTCCACCCATCGCGAGAAGGGCGGCGCGTCGGAAATCTCGATCCGTGGTCTCGGCCCGTTCCTCGGCTCGTCCACCTTCAACGGCCGCGAGGCCACCAACGGCAGTGGCGACCGCTCGGTGAACTTCAACCAGTTCCCGTCCGAACTCATCAACACCGTGGCCATCTACAAGACCCAGCGCGCCGACTTCGTCGAAGGTGGCGTGGCCGGCACGGTCAACATGGAAACCGTCAAGCCGCTCGAATACGGCAAGCGCACCTTCCAGCTCGACGGCCGCGGCACCTGGCAGGACTACGACGACCGCCTCAAGGACAAGGACGGCGTGGGCTGGCGCGGTACCGCCAGCTACATCGACCAGTTCGACATGGGCGCGGCCGGCAAGCTCGGCGTGTCGGTCGGCGTGCAGGCGCTGCAGGGCAGCAACCCGGAAGAAATGTTCTCCAGCAGCTCCACCTGGGTGGCCTGCGATGGTGGCGAAGTGGTGGGTGCCACGCGCAACTGCACCCCCGTCAACGGCAAGCAGGTGGCCGACGGCACGCCGTACTACCTGGTGCCCAGCAGCCGCATCTACCGCCAGTTCATCGAACACGACAAGCGCGACTCACAGTTCGCCGCGCTGCAGTGGCGACCCAGCGACGCGGTCGAGGTCAACCTGGACTACCAGCACTCCAAGCGCGACTACACCGAAGACCGCTCGGACCTGTCGCTGTCCTCGATGATGCGCAACCTCAACAACCGCGTGGTCAGCGATGACGGCGCGCTGCTGCACCACACCGGCAGCACCACGGTGGATTCCACCGGCAACTTCCTGGAGCGCAAGGAGGAATACACCGGTGGCGGCCTCAACGTGGTGTTCCGCCCGACCCCGGCCTGGACCCTGTCCACCGACCTGTCCTACTCCAACACCCTGCGCGACCAGATCGAGCGCTCCACCCGCCTGCGCGCCGGCCGTACCGACGTCAACGGCAACCCGGTGGGCGGCATCAAGAACACCCGCTATGTCGACTACACCTACGACTACAGCGGCGATGTGCCCAGCATCTACCTGGATCCGGCGTTCGATGTGAACAACCCGGACAACTTCACCGACTCGGCGCTGGTCCGCCGTCGCCAGCAGACCCGTGAGCACACCATCCGCGCGCAGCGTTTCGATGCGGCGTTTACCCCGGAAAGTGGCTTCTTCACCGCACTCAAGGGCGGCCTGCGCCGGTCCGAAGCGACCTATACCGACTTCACCGACACCAACGACATCACCACCACCAATGTCGCCGCGATCCGTGCGGCCAACCGTGCCTGCCGGCAGGAATTCCCGCAGGATGACTTCCTGGCCAACGCCAGCGGCAACACCATCGACCAGTGGGCCAGCTTCGACAGCCGCTGCCTGTTCAATGCCTTCACCGGCGTGGACGACACCGGCCTGAGCGCGGACCTGCGCGACCCGGCCAACAACGATGTCACCGAGAAGACCAGCGCGGTCTACTTCATGGGCGACTACAGCAGCGAATGGTTCGGCCTGCCGGTCACCGGCAACATCGGCCTGCGCTGGGTGCGTACCGACGTGCGTTCGGTCGGCCTGCGCAGCGGCATGGATGTGACCAACAACCCCGACGGCACCGTGACCCTGCGGCCCACCGGCGATTTCACCCGCCAGGTGCTCAAGTCCAGCAACGACCAATGGCTGCCCAGCTTCAACGCCGCCTTCGAGCTGCGCCCGGACCTGCTGCTGCGCGTCGGCGCCTACCGGGCCATGTCGCGCCCGGACCTGGCCGCCGAAGGCTATGGCCGCAGCTTCAACCTGGATGACGTGGATACCGAGTTCAACAACGTCGGCGATGCACTGCGCAGCATCACCGCCACCGGCAACCCGCGCGCCAAGCCGCTGATGTCCTGGAATGCCGATGTCTCGCTGGAGTGGTACGCCAACGCCGACACCATGCTGGCCACCGCCATCTACTACAAGCAGTTCAACGGCGGCTCGGTGCCGGTGGTGGTGGGCGAAACCTTCGATATCGACGGCGAAAGCGTGACCGTGCCGGTGGAGCAGCTGGCCACCAGCGACCAGAAGAGCGACCTGGTCGGGTTTGAACTGACCGGCTCGCATGCCTTCTCCTACCTGCCGGGGATCTTCTCCGGGCTGGGCGTGAAAGCCAGCTACAACTACGCCCATTCCAACTTCAAGACCGAAGACCTGCGCCTGGGCGAGTCCACCGACCCGGCCACCGGCATCGTCACCCCCGGCATCGTCGAGCCGGCCAACATCTTCGGCCTGTCCAAGCACGTGGCGTCGGCCCAGGTGTACTGGGGCCTGGGCAAGCTGGACCTGCAGGCCATCTACAAGTACCGCTCCGACTATTACCAGCA
Source organism: Stenotrophomonas sp. GL_101 (assembly GCF_057835675.1). NCBI lineage: Bacteria > Pseudomonadati > Pseudomonadota > Gammaproteobacteria > Lysobacterales > Lysobacteraceae > Stenotrophomonas > Stenotrophomonas sp. GL_101. The sequence continues at coordinate 362,689 of NZ_CM174432.1, forward strand.
GTTTGTCGGCGACCCTTCGCAGAACCGCTACGTGCGCGACAATGGCTCGCTCGACTTCCGCGCGACCTACAAGGTGAACAAACACCTGTCGCTCTCGCTGTCGGCCAGCAACCTCACCGACGAGCCGCGCGTATCGGATATGCCCATCCTGGGCAGCTTCCGTGAGTACACCACCTACGGGCGGCGGTATTATCTCGGCGTGCGTTACCGCTTCTGAGGCAGGGCGGCGTGGCCTGAGGGTCGCGCCGCACTCTCCGGGCGCGGGCCGCATGTCGGTTCCCAGCCACCGTACAGCCAGGCCTTTGATGATGTCCGAACCCCGTCTCTACCAGTCCATTGCCGCCGAAATCGTCGCGCTGATCGAGAAGGGCGAATTCCCGCCGGGCTCGCGCCTGCCCGGCGAGCGTGACCTGGCCGAACGCCTCGGCGTCAGCCGGGTCACCGTGCGTGAGGCGGAAATCGCGCTGGAAGCGCAGGGCCTGATCACCATCAAGACCGGTTCGGGCGTGTATGTGAAGGCCCGCCCGTCGCAGGTACCGGGGGCATTGCCGGACGTGTCCGCCTTCGACCTCACCGCCGCCCGCGCGGTGATCGAGGCCGAGGCGGCGGCCATGGCCGCCAGCCGCATCACCGATGCCGAAGTGGACCTGCTGGAGGGCCTGATCGCGGCCATGGTCGACCCGGCCTCGGGCGAAGCGGCCGCCAGCGAGGCCGACCGCCAGTTCCACCTGACCATCGCGCGGATCGCCGGCAACCCGGTGGTGGAGCACTGCGTGCAGCTGATCTGGCGGATGCGCAACGAGCTGCCGCGGGTCCGGCAGGTCTACGCCAACGTCTGCCACAACGACGATGACACCCGCGACGACGAACACACCGCCATCCTCGACGCGCTGCGCCAGCGCGACCCGGCCGGCGCGCGCACGGCCATGCGCAACCACTTCCAGCGCCTGTTTGAATCGATGCTGGAAGCCACCGAGAACGAAGCCCTGGCTGAAATCCGCCGGCGCACCCAGCAGGATCGCGAACGCTTCATGGCCGCCACCGGGCACTGAGCCCGGCGCGGGCAGGGCGGGTTACTCGCCCTGGTACTGCTTTTCTTCCACCAGCGCAGAGCCGGCGATACGGTTGATCTCGTTTTTCACCTTCACCCGCTCGCCGTTGGTGCCGTACACCCCGCGCGCCAGCTGGATGAACGCATCGTCGAAGACCTGCGCCGCTTCCTTGTCGCGCAACTGGTCCTGGATGTCCCACATGCGCACGTTGATCGCCTTGAGCTGGGTCTTCAGCGCCTCCAGCCCCGGCTGGGTCGCCAGCTGCGCCTGCCACAACGGCCACAGGCCATCCAGTTCCTTGCGCACGTTGGCATTCTTGCCCGCATCGCGGATGCGCTCGGCCTTGATTTCCAGGATGGTGATCTTGTCGATCAGCTCGCCAATCGACACCGGGGTCAGGATCGCGTCCACGCCATTACTCGCAACAGGGTCAGAGCGGCCATGATAGCGCGGCCCCCGTAGCCGGGCCGCGACGCAGGATTTACGCGAAATTTGCGCGGTTCAGCCCTGCTCGCCCTCGCAGCTTTACGCTGCCAGCAGGAACACTGCGCACCTCGACGGCGCCGCCGTCCGATGGAGTGGCAAACGTGGTGGTTGAACATACAAACCGGCGCATCGCGCGCCGCGGCAGCGTGCTGCTGCTGGGCCTGGCGATCAGTGGCGCGGCCTCGGCCGCAGTGGAAGGCAATGCAACGCTCACCTCCGATTATGTGTGGCGCGGCAGCTCGCAGAGCGATGGGGACCCGGCCGCACAGGCGGGGGTCAAACTCAGCAGCGACAGCGGCTGGTACGCCTCGGCCTGGGGTTCAGGGGTGTCGTTCCAGCCGGACAACGGCGCCCGCAGCGAGTTCGACGTGGTGGCCGGGTGGGGCGGGGCGCTCAGCCAGAACTGGGCGCTGGACGTAAACCTCACCCGCTACCTCTACCCGTCCAGCCATGTGGATCTGGACTGGACCGAGTTCAACAGCACCCTCACCTGGCAGCAGCGCTACTGGCTGCAGGTGGGTATCTCCGATGACGCGCTGGCCGGCGGGCACGCGGGCACCTACGCGCAGCTCGGCGCGCGGCTGCCGCTGGGCGCGCAATGGCGGCTGGAAGGCGCGGTGGGCCGTTACTGGCTGGCCAGCGCACAGGGCGATGACTACCTGCACGGCCAACTCAGCGCGATCTGGACGGTGCATGGCCCATGGGAATTGCGCCTGACCGCGCACGACACCGACGGCGCCGCCAAGCGCCTGTTCCCCGGGAATGCCGGTTCACGCGTGGAGTTCGCGGTGCAAACCGCCTTCTGATCCCCCGTAGAGCCGACCGTTGGTCGGCTGCCCACAGATCACCGGCGTCCCATCACCGCGTGCAACGGCAGCCGACCAACGGTCGGCTCTACGGTTCCGCATCAGTGGGCAAGTGGCCTCACCCGGTCCGCTTTTCCGCCACCACCGCAAACGCCCACACCGCCATCGCCACCGCCGCCACACCCGCACCGGTCACGCACACCCCGATCCAGCCATACGCGCCATACACCTGCGCCGATACCAGCGACCCCAACGACCCGCCAATGAAGTAGCCGGTCATGTACCCCGCATTGAGCCGGTTGCGCGCCTCCGGCCGCAGCGCGAACACCACGTTCTGGTTGCTCACGTGCAGCAGCTGCGCGGCCAGGTCCAGCACCAGCACGCCCACCACCAGCGCCGCCAGCGACTGCACCGAAAAGCCCAGCGGCAACCATGATGCGGCCAGCAGCACCAACGCCACCGTCGTCGCCAACGCCGCCTTGCCGCGGTCGGCCATCCGCCCGGCCACGCCCGCTGCCAGCGTTCCGGCCGCGCCCACCAGCCCGAACAGCCCGATCGTCGCATCGCTGTAGTGGTACGGCGCGCCCGCCAGCAGGAATGCCAGCGGCGTCCAGAACATCGCGAACATCGCAAAGCTCAGCGCCCCCAGCAGCGTGCGCAAACGGAACACCGGCTCCTGCACGAACAACGTGCCGATCGAACGCAGCAGCGCCCCGTAGCCCAACCCCGCATGCTGGTGGAAGCGCGGCAGATTGCGATGCAGCACCCAGGTGGTCAGCACCAGCGTGCCGGCCGCCATCCAGTACACCCAGCGCCAGTCGCCCAGCGACGACAACGCCCCGGCCACCGTGCGCGCCAGCAGGATGCCCAGCAGCAGCCCGCTCATCACCGTGCCCACCACCTGGCCGCGTTCTTCCGGCTTGGCCAGCGTCGCTGCGAACGGCACCAGCACCTGCGCCACCACCGAAAACAGCCCGGTGATCGCCGTGCCCACCAGCAGCCACACAAATTCATGGCTCAGCGCGCTCACCACCAGCCCGGCCGCCGACAACAGCGACATCACCACGATCAACCGCCGCCGCTCGAACATGTCGCCCAACGGCACCAGCAGCACCACGCCCACGCCGTAACTCAACTGCGCCGCCGTCACCAGCATCCCGGCACGCCCGAACGACACCCCGAACTCGCCGGCGATGGTATGCAGCAGTGGCTGCGCGTAGTAATTGCTGGCCACCGCCACGCCGGTGGCAAAGGCCATCAACAGCACCTGCCAGCGGCTCAACGGGGTGTGTACATCGGCGGTCATGACGCGTCCAGACTCCAGGGGGACGCCAGTGTCCGCCTCACCAGGCGATGATGGAAATGAATAGTTATCATCCAACGCATCTTAAAAATAGATGGGTAACCGGGATGTCGGCGTGAACCTCAAACAGCTCGAGTTCTGCGTGGCGCTGGCCGAAGAGCGCAATTTCACCCGCGCCGCCGCGCGCTGCCACGTGGTGCAGTCTGCACTCAGCCACCAGATCGCCCACCTCGAAGCAGAACTGCAGGCCACCCTGTTCGAACGCCTGCCGCGCCAGGTGCGGGTCACCCCGGCCGGCGAGGTGCTGCTCACCCACGCCCGCCAGGTGCTCGATTCGCTGCGCCACCTGCGCGAAGACGTCGCCGCGGTGGCCGGCCAGGTGCGCGGCACCCTCACCATCGGCCAGATCACCTCGCTCACCGCCGTGGACCTGGTGGCGTGCCTAACCGCCTTCCACGTGCGCTACCCGCAGGTGGAATTCCGCCTGCGCATGGATAAAAGCGAAGTGCTGATGGAAGACGTACGCGAGCGCCGCGTGGACGTAGCCCTGGTCGGCCTGTCGCCGGGCACCGCCATCGACGGCGCCTGCCACCGCCTGCTCGCCGAAGAATCGATGGTCGCCGTGCTGCCGCCCACCCACCCGCTGGCCAGCCGCAAACGGCTGTCGCTGGCCACCCTGGCCGAGCTGCCGCTGGTGGACTTCCAATACGGCAGCGGCGCGCGCCGGCAGACCGACGAAGCCTTCGCCGCCGCCGGGCTACCGCATCGGGTGCCGTTCGAGATCAACCACATGTCGCTCATCGAGCGCTTCGTCCAGCAAGGGCTGGCGGTAGGCATCGTACCGGTGGCCATCGCCGCCGGGTTCAACGGCGTGGCCTGCGTGGCCATCCAGGACGCGCCCGTGCGGCGCGTGCATGCGGTGTGGTCACGCCTGCCCACGCCAGCGGCGCGGGCCTTCATGCAGGAACTGCTGCAGCACGTGGCACCGCAGGCCGAGCCACGCGCAACCGGCGGTCTCAGGCGGCGCGCACGCGCAGGGTGAGACCCTTCAGGAAGTTACGCAGCAGCTGGTCGCCGCAGGCGCGGTAGTTCTTGTGGTCGGCCTGGCGGAACAGCGCCGACAGCTCCGGCTTGGACACCGGGAAACCGGCGCCCTCGAAGATCTCGTGCATGTCCACGTCCTTCAGCTCGAAGGCCACGCGCAGCTTCTTCAGCACCAGGTTGTTGCTGATGCGCTTTTCCACCGGGCGCAGCGGCTGGCTTTCATCGCGGCCACGGAAGTGCACCACCAGGCCATTGAGGAAATGCGACAGGGTCGCATCGTCGCAGGCCACGAAGCCTTCCTCGTCTTCCTTGCGCAGCCAGCCCGGCACATCGGCCTTGTCCACCACGAAGGCGGGGTCGGCCAGGGCACAGGTGTCGGCAATCATGCCGTCGCTCAGGTCGAGCATGTAACGCAGGCTGCGCAGTACATCGTTGTTGATCATGGGGGCATCCAATACCGCCGGCGCGGCTGCGCGGCTGGCGGCCATTTTACCCCGTGCCGGGCGCGCGCCCCGCTGCGACCGGCCGGACTGTCATCTGGCTGCCATGAAAGTGAAGCACAGTGCCGCCATCAGGCACGTACAGGCAGTGGAGCAGGCAATGCGCAGGTGGCAGGTAATGGCGGGTGTGGGAATGCTGTGGCTGGCCGCAACGGCCGCCGCCCAGACCCCGTATGTGGCGATCGAACAGCGCGTGGACCCCCAGGCACTGTCCCAGGTGGGGCTCAGCCCGGCCCAGCTGCAGGCCCTGAACCGCCTGCTGCGCGAGGCCGACGCGCGCATCCCGGCCGCGCCGGTCGCCGCCGCCCCGCTGGCCGCCGCCGGCATGCCCACCCCGGCGCCGATGTTCCCCGGCCTGGATGACGGCCCCATCACCGCCAAGGTCACCGGCGACGTAGCCGGCTGGGCCCCCGGCACCGTGTTCACCCTGGACAACGGCCAGCAATGGCAGGTGCTCAAGGGCGAGATGAAGCTCCGGGCCACCCGCAGCAACCCGGACATCGTGGTCGTCCCCGGCATCGCCGGCCGCTGGTTCCTGCAGGTAGACGAAGACCTGCCCAAGGCCCGCGTGTTCCGCATCCGCTGATCGCGTCGGCCCATACCCCCCGCATCGGTGCGAAAATACCCGTGATTTCCACGGAGACCCCCGATGACCCGTACCGCTCTCATTACCGGCGCCACCTCCGGCTTCGGCGCTGCCGCCGTCCACCGCTTCGCCCAGGCCGGCTGGCGCGTCATCGCCACCGGCCGCCGCGCTGAACGCCTGCAGCCGCTGGTGGAGGCCTACGGTCCCGAGCGCGTACACGCGGCCGTCTTCGACGTGCGCGACGGCGCCGCCATGGAAGCCGCGCTCGGCGCGCTGCCGGCCGACTTCGCCGACATCGACCTGCTGGTCAACAACGCCGGCCTGGCCCAGGGCACCGCCCCGGCCCAAAGCGCCTCGCTCGACGACTGGCGCACCATGATCGACACCAACGTCACCGCGCTGGTCACCCTCACCCACCGCCTGCTGCCGCAGCTGGTCGCGCGCAAGGGCGCCATCATCAACATCAGCTCGGTGGCCGGCGTGTACCCGTACCCGGGTGGCAACGCCTATGGCGGCACCAAGGCCTTCGTCAGCCAGTTCTCGCTCGGCCTGCGCGCCGACCTGCACGGCACCGGCGTGCGCGTCACCACCATCGAGCCGGGCATGGCCGCCACCGAGTTCACCCTCGTGCGCACCCACGGCAACCAGGCCGCCTCGGACACCCTGTACACCGGCGCCAACCCGATGACCGCCGAGGACATCGCCGAGCAGATCTTCTGGGTCGCCAACCTGCCGGCGCACCTCAACATCAACCGGCTGGAGCTGATGCCGGTAAGCCAGTCGTTCGCCGGCTTCCAGGTAGCCCGCGACTGACAAAACGGCACCGCTGCCCCGCCGCCGCGCAATCCCGCCGCGTAGAGCCGACCGTTGGTCGGCTGCTCCTCGCACATGGCCCGGGCGGAACACGCCCACGGTCACCGCTAGCCGACCAACGGTCGGCTCTACGTCAGGCGGCCGTCCACACCGCCAGCTCGTACCCATCCAGATCGCGGAAATGGAACCGCCGTCCACCCGGGAAATCGAACGCCTCCCGGCACACCACCGCCCCGGCCGCTTTCAGCCGCCGCTGCGCATCGGCCAGGTCGTCGGCATACACAATCACCAACGGCCCACCCGGCCGCACTGGCTCGCCGGTGGTGAAACCGCCGCACAGCCGCCCATCATTGAACTCGGTATACCCCGGGCCATAGTCGGTGAACGACCACCCGAACACCTCCCCGTAAAACGCCTTGCTGCGCGCGATATCGGCCACGTTGAATTCAATGTTGTCGATGCGGCGGTCGTTGCCGTCTGCGGTACTCATGGGGGGCATCTCGCTGAAAAGAGCCCCATCCTCGCGCGCCCCCATGCCACCGTCTTGAACAAAACGGCCACTCACCCCGCGTGATGCGCCCGCAGCGCCACCGCGCCCATCCCGGCCAGCGCCCGCGCTTCCCGGCTCAAATGCGCCTGGTCGGCATACCCGCAGTCGGCCGCCAATGCGGCCAGCCCAACACCGCGCTGCACCCGCGCCACCGCCAGGAAGCGCTGCAACCGCAGAATCCGTTCCAGCATCTTCGGCCCGTAGCCAAACTGCTCATGGCACAACCGGCGCAGGCTGCGCGTGCTCAGCTGCAGCGTGGTGGCTACCGCACCCAGGTCGCCATCGCCTGCACCCACCTGCGCGAACACATGCGCCGCCCCCCGGTGCGCCCCGGCCGCATTACCCGGCAGTTCGGCCAGCAACTGCGCGAACAGCGCCTGCCGAGCATCGGCGTCGCCCAGCGCGTTCAAGCGCGCCGCCATCTGCCGCGCGCGTGCACCCAGAATCGCGTCCAGCGGCACCGCCGAACCGACCATTTCCACCAACGGCACGCCCAACCACCCACGCGCCGCACCGGGCCGGAAGCGCGCGCCCAGCACCTGCGCGCCGGGCGTCAGCTGCGGGTGCGCGGCCACCACATCCGGGCCCACGGCAAACAGCTGCCCATCGCGCCACAGGATGTCCACGCAACCGTCCGGCAGGATCGCCACATCACCGCTGAAATCGAGCGGCAGGTCGCTGCGCCACAGCTGGCCGAAACCAGCGCGCAGCGCGGGCGGCGGCAGCCATTCGCGGTAGCGCTCGGTGGCACCGGCAGGGTCGGGCGTATCGGCAGGATCGGGGTGGGAGGGCATGCGCGGACGATAACGCACTGAGGCTGGCGAGGAACGCGACCGCTCAGGCGGCCCACATGAGACCGGCAAGACCATCTGCTGGGCGCCTACCTGGAAGGGATCCGGGCGCCAGATCGAAAAAGAAAAAGCCCCGCATTGCGGGGCTTTTTCAGGGCTCAAGGCCAACTAGGTGAAGCAAAGGGCTCAAGGGCCACTGCGGCAATCAAGAGCGCCGACTAACAGTCGGCTCTACGTAACGGTGCGGTGCACCGTTACTGCGCCTTGATCGCCATGGCTTGAAGGCCCGTCCCATCCAGCTTCTGCTTGGCTTCGGCCAGCTCGCCTGCGGTGCCATACGGCCCCATGCGCACCCGGAACACCGTCTTGCCGTTGATCTGCGCCGATTCCACCCGCGCCGCCAGCCCGATCATCGCCAGCTTGGCCTTGGTTGCCTCGGCATCGCCGGACGCGCCAAACGCGCCGGCCTGCAGGATGTAACGCACGTTGCTCGCGGCCGGCTGGGCTGCAGCCATGGCTGCCGGTGCGGTAGCCGCAGGCGCGTCCGGCTTCGGCGTGGCAGCCGCCACCTGCGCCGGAGTGGCCGCAGTAGTGGTGGTCGCCGGGCGTTCGGTCACCGGGGCCGGCAGTGGCGCCCTGCCCGCGGTGTTTGGCGAGGTAGTGGCCGCCGTACTGGTGGCTGCCGGGGTCGCCGGCGCCGGGCGGCCTTCCAGCGCCGCCTGCGCGCGCTGCGCCTCGGCCTTGGCCCGGCGCTGGTCTTCGGCGCGCGCGCTGGCGGCCAGCTCCGCATCGGACATCTCCACTTCCTTGCCGGGCAGCAAGGTGTAGAAGTCGTACTGCGTGGCCGCCGGCTTGGCCGGTTCAGCAGGCTTGGCCGCCGCACCCGGCTTGGGCAGTTCAGCGCCCACGTCGGTCTCGGCGTCGCTTACCGGCGCCGGCTGTGCATCCGGGTTGGGCTGCGGGCCTACCCGCAGGAAGCCGTCGCCGTCGTTCTTGAACAGGTTCGGTGCCGCCAAAAACACCACGGCCGCAATCGCCACACCGGCCACCAGCCACACCCATCCCGGCGTGCCCTGGTTGCTGTTGCGCCGTGCCTGGCTCTTGCCGCGTCGTGCTGCCATTTACTGCTTCTCCACTGCTTACATTTTTTCCGGGGCGGAAACGCCCAGGACGTTCAGACCATTGGCCAGCACCTGCCGCGCCGCGCAGGCCAGCGTGAGCTTGGCGTTGCGTTCGGCGTCGTCAGCCACCAGTACCTGCGTACCGTGATACCACGTGTGGAAAGCATGCGCCAATTCACGCAGATACTGCGCGATCAGATGCGGTTCCAGTGCGATTCCGGCCGCTTCCACTACTTCGGGGAAGCGCGACATTTCAATCATCAGCCACAGCGAGGCCTCATCGCTCAGCGCCGCCAGCCCAGCCGTGCCTTCGGTGGGCGTGTAGCTCAGGCCCTTTTCCTGGCCCTGGCGCAGCAGGCTGCATACCCGGGCGTGCGCATACTGCACGTAGAACACCGGGTTGTCGTTGCTCTGCTGGCGGGCCAGGTCGATATCGAAGGTCAGCTGCGAATCGGGCTTGCGCGCAATCAGGAACCAGCGGGTCGCATCGCGGCCGGCTTCCTCGATCAGATCGCGCAGGGTCAGGTAGCTGCCGGCCCGCTTGGACAGCTTCACTTCCTCGCCGCCGCGCATCACCGTCACCATCTGGTGCAGCACGTATTCCGGCCAGCCTTGGGGAATGCCCACGTCCAGCGCCTGCAGGCCGGCACGCACGCGCGCCAGCGAGCCGTGGTGGTCCGCCCCCAGCTCGGTGATGGCGCGCTCATAGCCGCGCTGCCACTTGCTCAGGTGGTAGGCCACGTCCGGCAGGAAGTAGGTGTAGGTGCCGTCGGACTTGCGCATCACGCGGTCCTTGTCGTCACCGAAGTCGGTGGAGCGCAGCCACAGCGCGCCGCCTTCCTCATAGGTGTGGCCGGCCGCCTTCAGCTGGGCGACGGTCTCTTCCACCTTGCCGTCCTTGTACAGCGAGCTTTCCAGGAAGTAGATGTCGAAATCCACCCCGAACGCGGCCAGGTCCTGGTTCTGCTCGTTGCGTAGGTAGGCCACCGCGAAGCGGCGGATGCCATCCAGGTTGTCCGGATCGCGCTCGCCCACCACCGCGTGGCCTTCCAGCTCCACCGTGGCGCCGGCCAGGTAGGCGTTGGCCACGTCCTGGATGTAATCGCCGCGGTAGCCGCCTTCGGGCCAGCCGGCGTCGTCGGGCTTGAGCCCCTTGGCGCGCGCCTGGGTAGACAGCGCCAGGTTCTCGATCTGCACGCCGGCATCGTTGTAATAGAACTCGCGCTTGGCGTTCCAGCCGTTCGCATCCAGCAGGCGCGCGACGCAATCGCCGATGGCGGCGGCGCGGCCATGGCCCACGTGCAGCGGGCCGGTCGGGTTGGCCGACACATATTCCACGCCCACGGTACGGCCGTTGCCGCTCAGGTTGTGGCCGTAATCGGCGCCTTCCTTGAGCACACTGGCCGCTTCGCGCTGGTAGGCGCTGGGGGCGAGGTGGAAATTGATGAAGCCCGGGCCGGCAATCTCAACGCGCAGCACATCGGTACTTTTGGGCAGCGCATCCAGCAGCGCCTGGGCCAGGGCGCGCGGGTTGCTGCGCGCCGGCTTGGCCAGCAGCATGGCGGCATTGGTGGCGAAATCGCCGTGCTCACGGGTCTTCGGGCGTTCCACCACGAATTCCGGGGTCAGGGTATCGGCCGGCAGAGTGCCGTTGGCGCGCAAGGCTTCGATGCCTTGGCTGATCAGGGCGCGGAGGAGATTTTTCACAAGGCCTGCTTTGGGACTGGAGCGGCGGAATCGGCAATTTTAGCCTAGATGGGGCGGGGATCTATTGAATGCCAGAAGGGCAGGCGGTCTCGGCGGGGCGTTGTGGCCGTTCAAGGCGGGGAAACAAGCCTGCCGGGCTGACCAACCCGTTCAGCCGGGGAAGGCCAGTCGCCGTTCCAGCCAGCCGCGTTCAGCCATGGAGACCGGGGTGCCTTCGCCCACCACCACGTGGTCGAGGAGGCGGATGCCGACCAGGTCTAGCGCCTGTTGCAGATGGTGGGTGATCTGCCGGTCGGCGGCCGAGGGTTCAGCGCTGCCGGAAGGGTGGTTGTGGCTGACGATGACCGCAGCGGCGTTGTGCAGCAGGGCGCGGCGGACTACCTCGCGGGGGTACACGGCGGCCGCATCAATGGTGCCAGTGAACAGTTCTTCGTAGCCCAGCGTCCGGTTGCGGGTGTCCAGAAACAGTGCTGCGAACACTTCCTGCGGTCGGGAGCGCAGCCGTTGTTTGAAGTAGCGTGCCGCCGAGCCCGGATCACGCATGCTCTCGCCTCTATCCAATTGTGCGCGTAGATGCCGGTTGGCCAGTTCCAATGCGGCCACCAGCTTGCATGCCCGCGCAGGGCCCAGCCCAGGCAACTTCATGAGCTTTGCGGCATCCATGTCCAACAGCTTCCGGAGGGGACCATGAACTTTCAGCAGCTGATGTGCACACTCCAGTACATGCAGGCCTTTAGATCCGGTTCCCATGAACAGGACCAGCAGTTCTACGTCGGACAACGCCCTCGGGCCCTGTGCCAGAAGTCGTTCACGAGGGCGTTCTTTCTTGGGCCATTCGTTGATTGCCATGTGGGTCAGTGTCGATCGGCGCCCGCACCGTCGCTACAGGGACGCCTCTCATGTTGGGGTGGGAATGTGAAGAGGGCTGCTGTCAGGAAACCCACAAGAGCGAGAGCTTCCTGACGGGGCTTGAAGAAGCGGTAGGGCGACCTACGTGAGGCACAAGCGGGAATGTAAGAGGTCCAGATGCAGGCACTCAAATTACGTGTGGTGCTTGCACGCCGGGATCGCCCCGCCGCTCTTGCGCCCAGAGTGATCGTTGTGGTCAGCAGTAAAAAAGAGATCTTTAATAACAATGGAGGTAGCTAAAGAAGACTTTTCTAGCGTCTCGTCTACCCACAATGTCACCCAGTCACAGGCATCGCAGGCTCACGCACGACCGTCTTGCAGACTTGGCTCCACCGATATCCGCACGTAGCCTGCGCTGCTACTCGCCTGCAGCCACTTGATCGCGTATCGACGCTTCCTGCTCCATGCTGGTGTCATCTGCAGCCGCAACACACAATGAGGCCACGCGGCATTGAGCGACGTCCAAGGACGCGATGTGCTGCAACCGCCCTGACACGAGATGAGCGCAAGCAGCCGCCATGTCGCCATCATCCAGGCCGCGCAAGTCCAGCCACGTCTGCTTTTTCAGGCCGCGTTCGGGACAAATGACCCCCAGATGGAAGCCTGGATAGGGATCACCGTGATAACAGGCGGGTGTCTCTGGTCTGCCATGTCGACGACTTGTCAGGAGACGCCAGACGAGGTCACCACTCCGTCTGCCATGCGCCAATACGAGCAGATATTTTGGAAGCAACTGCCCGCTGTCGGAGTGGGTGTAAAAATCGTTGGCAAGAAGGATACATCCTGGCGCGAGCCTGGGATCGTGAGCCATGCGTCAGTGCGTCCGCGCCGCAGCAAATCCTTCATGCATGGCAGCCGATGCAAGGACGGCCTCGCGATCAGACGCGTCGGCAGGAATCGCAAGACGGTAATCAATCACCTGATCATTGCCTTCCCCGTCACGCCAGGTTTTGCACCAAGCGCCGTTCTCTGCATGCGTGACATCGATCATGGACTCAGAAAGCGTGTCGCGATATTTCAACGCGATGCCCTCCAAAAGCCGCATTTCCCGTTTGCTGAAATGGCGAGCGTCAAACGGCTGTAGTGGAACGACTTGTTCGCGCCAGTAGCTGATGACCTGCTCAGGGACAATGCTGATCGCGTTGCGCAGCGCATCGTCCGGTTGATCCCACTGCTGCACCAGCTCGGCCGGCACCGGTCCCATTCGCCACGCGCGATACTCCAGTCCGGTAACACTGCGACCCGTCTGCCGGAAATGCTCGAAGTCCAGCAGAAAAAGCAGCTTGAACAGCTTGATTTTGCCAAGCGCCTGCGTGTGATGCGCGAAGTAAAGAATGGCCTGTACGAATTTTTCTTCCGTATGGCTTTTCAGCACGGACCTTCTCCCAAACGCCTCATCTTCACTATTCTACGCGCCGGTACCTGAATTCGCTATATCACATTATCTACTGCGATGCACGCGCTGAGAGGTGGGGTGAATCAGCACGCATCGCGCCGCTGGCAACCGGTCAGTCAACTTTTCTGGGTCACTGGTATGGCGCGCTCATAGCGGAAATCGCTGTCCTCATGCCCCTGAGGCATCAGCCCCCCACACCCCATCAGGTAAGCTAATCGCCTCAGTACGACAGGAAATTCGCAGGTGGCTGACTCCCCCCAGGCTTCTCCGGCGTCCGCACGCCCGCTCCAAGGCCAGAAGCTGCTCCTCTGTGTAGGTGGCGGCATCGCGGCCTACAAGTCGCTCGAACTGGTGCGTCGCCTGCGCGACGCCGGGGCCCAGGTGCAGGTCGCCATGACCGCCGGGGCCCAGCAGTTCGTCACCCCGCTGAGCTTCCAGGCCCTGTCCGGCCAGCCCACTCGCACCACCCTGTGGGACAGCGCCGCCGAGCAGGCCATGGGCCACATCGAGCTGGCCCGCTGGGCCGAGCGCATCATCGTGGCCCCGGCCACCGCCGATCTGCTGGCCCGCCTGGCCCACGGCCACGCCGATGACCTGGTCACCACGCTGTGCCTGGCCACCACCGCCCCGCTCACCGTGTGCCCGGCCATGAACCACCGCATGTGGCAGCACCCGGCCACGCAGGCCAACATCGCACTGCTCAGCGAACGCGGCGCGCAGGTGATCGGGCCGGAAGACGGCCCGCTGGCCGAAGGCGAATCCGGCCCCGGCCGGCTCACCGAACCCAATGCCATCGTGGCCGCCCTGGCCGCGCTGCAGGCCCCGGCCACCACCGCTGCCGCGCCCGCCCAGCAGTTGCAGGGCCTGCGCGTGGTCATCAGCGCAGGCCCCACCTATGAAGACCTGGACCCGGTGCGCTATGTGGGCAACCGCAGCAGCGGCAAGATGGGCTACGCGCTGGCGGCGGCCGCCGTGCGCCAGGGCGCGCAGGTGGTGCTGGTCAGTGGCCCGGTGCAGCTGCCCACCCCCGCCGGGGTGGAGCGGGTGAACGTGCGCTCGGCCGCGCAGATGCGCGAAGCGGTGCTGGGCGCGCTGCCGGCCGACATCTATATAGGGGCGGCGGCGGTGTCCGATTACACCCCGCGCCAGGTGGCCCCGCAGAAATTGAAGAAGACCGCCGGCACCCAGACCCTCACCCTGGAGCTGGTGCGCACGCCGGACATCCTGGCCGAGGTGGCCACGCAGACCAACGCGCTCAAATTGGTGGTCGGCTTTGCCGCCGAAACCCATGATGTGGAGAAATACGCGCGCGGCAAGCTGGTGGACAAGCGCCTGGACCTGGTAATCGCCAACCAGGTGGGTATCGCCAACGGCGGTTTTGAAAGTGATGAAAATGCGGCCACGGCGTACTGGCAGGGCGGCGAACAGGTGTTCCCCGGTACCTCCAAGACGCTGCTGGCCGAACAACTGTTGTCTTTGATTGCCCAGAGGTTGCACGCATGAGCGTTGATTCCACCCTTCAGCCATTGCAGGTCAAGCTGCTCGACCCGCGCTTCGGCGATACCTGGCCGCTGCCGGCCTACGCCACCGAGCACAGCGCCGGCATGGACCTGCGCGCGGCGCTGGAAACCGAACTCACCCTGCAGCCGGGCGATACAGCGCTGATTCCCAGCGGCATCGCGATTCATATTGCCGACCCGAACCTGGCCGCCGTGGTGCTGCCGCGCTCGGGCCTGGGCCACCGCCACGGCATCGTGCTGGGCAACGGCACCGGGCTGATCGACGCCGATTACCAGGGCCCGTTGCTGATCAGCGCGTGGAACCGGGGCCGCGAGCCGTTCACGCTGCAACCCGGCGACCGCATCGCGCAGCTGGTGGTGCTGCCGATTGCGCGCGTGGGCCTGCAGGTAGTGGATACTTTCACCGACAGCGCCAGGGGAACGGGTGGATTCGGCCATACCGGGGTGCGCTGACAGGGGGAACATCCATGAGCAAGGCGAAGGCGGGCGGGCAACCGCGGCTGGCCAGCAAGCGTACCGGTCCACTGTTGGTGGGCGCGCTGGTGCTGCTGGGGCTGTGGTTTGGCTGGAGTGCGGTGCGGCAGTGGCGTCAGGCCTCGGTAGGCACGGCGCTGGAGCTGTCGCGCGACCAGGTGGTGGCCGGTGTGGAAGGCGCGTTGACCGCGCAGGTGGCGCAGCTGCGCAAGCTGGTCAAGAGCGAGCGGGTGACCGCCGCGCTGGCCAATGCCGACGCCGATGCCGCTGCGGTGGCCATCCGCGAAGGCTGGCCCGGCACCGAAGAGGTGCAGGTGCTGGGCGCTGCACTGGAGGCGGCCTACGCCGATCCGAAGGCGTTCGGTTACTCGCGGCTGGCGCTGCTGGAAGCGGCCAATGCCCAGGATGAGGTGGTGGCGCGGGTGGTGCGCGATGCCGGCGGGCAACGTCTTGGCCTGGCGGTGCCAGTGGAACTGGGCGCGCAGGGCCGGGCGCTGGTGTACGTGCGCCAGCCGTTGCTGCGCCTGACCGCCACCTTCGACCAGGTGCGCGTGCCCGAATCCGGTTACCTGGCGCTGCGCCAGGGCAACCACAACGTGATTGAACAAGGCAGCGCATCGCTCGGCGATGGTGCCGAGGCGCTGGCGCGCCCGATCGGCAAGAGCAGCCTGCGCCTGGCTGCGGCCGTGCCGGATATCGAAGCCGGCCCGATGGGCCTGGGCATGGTGGCCAGCGCGGTGGTGGCGGTGCTGCTGCTGGCCATCGCGGCGATGCTGCAGTTCGGCAAGGGCAGGGTGGCGCTGCCGCGTCGTCGCGCAGCGGCCGATGCCGGCGACACCGATGGCCCGACCCTGCGCGAGAGCATCGAGCTGGCCCCGGTGATGGCCGCGGCGGTGGCCAGCGGCGATGCGCCGCTGGCGGTACCGGGCGTGGCCGGGCAGGACGTGCCGGCCGGTATCTTCCGCGCCTACGACATCCGTGGCGTGGTCGGCCCTGAGCTGACCCCGAAGGTGGCCGCGCTGATCGGCCAGGCCATCGGCTCGGTGCTGCAGGTGCAGGGCCTGCGCGACATCGTGGTGGGCCGCGACGGCCGCCTGTCCGGCCCGGAACTGAGCGCGTCGCTGATCGAAGGCCTGCGCCGCGCCGGCTGCAACGTGATCGACATCGGCCTGGCCCCCACCCCGGTGGTGTACTTCGCCAGTTACCACCTGCGTGCCGGCAGCTGCGTGGCGGTCACCGGCAGCCACAACCCGCCGGACTACAACGGCTTCAAGATCGTGGTGGGCGGCGAAACGCTGTCCGGCGATGCCATCACCGAGCTGTACCAGCGCATCGTGGATGGCCAGCTGCAAGTGGCCGCCGAACCGGGCAGCCTGCAGCAGCGCGAGGTCAACGCCGATTACATCCAGCGCATCGCCGACGACGTGCAGCTGGACCGCCCGCTCAAGGTGGTGGCCGATGCCGGCAACGGCGTGGCCGGCGAGCTGGCCCAGCCGCTGCTGGAAGCCATCGGTGCAGAGGTCATTCCGCTGTACTGCGATGTGGATGGCACCTTCCCCAACCACCATCCCGACCCGAGCGACGCGGACAACCTGCAGGACCTGATCCAGACCGTGAAGCGGTTTGATGCCGATATCGGCCTGGCCTTCGATGGCGATGGCGACCGCCTCGGCGTGGTCACCAAGGAAGGCCGCATCATCTACGCCGACCGCCTGCTGATGCTGTTCGCTGGCGACGTGCTGATGCGCAACCCGGGTGCGTTGGTGATCTACGACGTCAAGTGCAGCGGCAAGCTGTCTGATTACGTGCTGCGCAACGGTGGCAGCCCGCTGATGTGGAAGACCGGGCACTCGTTGATGAAGGCGAAGATGCGCGAGACCGATGCCGAGCTGGCCGGTGAAATGAGCGGGCACTTCTTCTTCAAGGAGCGCTGGTTCGGTTTCGACGACGGGTTGTATGCGGCCGCGCGCCTGCTGGAAATCCTGGCGCAGCGCGAAGAGACGCCGTCCGAAGTGCTCGATGCATTGCCCGACAGCGTGTCCACGCCGGAGCTGAAGGTGCCGGTGGAATCGGGCACCCCGCATGCGCTGGTGTCGCTGTTTGTGTCGGCCGCGCAGGTGGAAGATTCGCCGTTTGCCACTGCACGCCTGTCCACCATCGATGGCCTGCGCGCCGATTTTGCCGACGGCTGGGGCCTGCTGCGTGCCTCCAACACCACCCCGGCATTGGTGCTGCGGTTTGAAGCCGATGACGAGGCGGCGTTGGAGCGGATCAAGGCCTTGTTCCGCGAACAGCTGCAGCCGCTGCTGCCAGGGGTGGAGCTGGGATTCTGACGGTAGGCCACGACCGTTGGTCGTGGCGCGACGCAGCCGGGCGGTGAGGCGCTGTACCGACCAACGGTCGGTACCTACGGGGTTGCCGGATCCGGGATCGTGTGGCCCGGGATCCGGTCGTGGCGGGTCAGCCCTTGAACCGCAAGCCCACGCCCGGTTCGGTGAACAGGTAGCGCGAATCCAGTGCGGAATCGCCCAGCTTGTGGCGCAGTTTCCCCACCAGGATCCGCAGGTAATGGGTGTCGTGCTGGTGGGTAGGGCCCCAGATTTCCTGCAGGATCTGCGGCTGGGTCACCACCCGCCCGGCGTTGCGCAACAACAACGACAACAACGCGTATTCCTTGCGCGTCAGCGCCACCGGCACGCCCTGCAGCTGCACCTCGCGGCGCACCAGGTCGATGTGCAGGTGGCCGTCGTCGAACTGCGGCAACACGCCATCGGCCGATACCGTATGCGTGCGCAACAGCGCGCGTACCCGCGCCATCAGTTCCTGGGTGCCGAACGGCTTGGTCACATAGTCGTTGGCACCGTTGTCCAAGGCCTGCACCTTTTCGATCTCGCTGGCGCGCACGGTCAGCATGATCACCGGCACCTGGCTCCACTGGCGCAGCTCGGCCAGCACCTGGTGGCCTTCCATGTCCGGCAGGCCCAGGTCCAGGATCACCAGCTCGGCGCCCTCGCTCACCAGCATCTCCAGCCCGGCCTGGCCGGTGGCGGCCTGCAGTACGCGGTAGCCCTGCGCGCGCAGGCTGATATCGAGGAAGCGGCGGATCTGCGCCTCGTCATCGATCACCAGCACGCGCGCCGGCGGCACGCCTTGGGGCAACTCAGGGGTCGTCGTGGTCATCGGCAGGATGCGGTTGCAGCAGCGGCAGGGTGATGCGGATCAGGGTACCGCGTCCGTCGCGGCCCGGCAGCGCCTGCACGCTGCCGCCATGCGCGCCGATCATGCCCTGGCAGATGGTCAGGCCCAGCCCGGTGCCATGGCGGCCACGGTCGCCGCGCTCCACGCTGTAGAACATGTCGAAGATGCGCGCACGCTCGTCGTCGGGAATGCCCGGGCCGGCGTCCAGTACATCGATGCGCAGGTCGCCCTCTACCAGCCGCGCCTGCACCTCCACCGCAGCACCGGGCGGGGAGAACTTGGCGGCGTTTTCCATCACGTTGAACACCGCCTGCTCCACCAGCGCCGGGTGCACCCAGATCGGTGCCAGCGTGGCGGGAATATCCAGTTTCAGCAGCACCTCCGGCTGGTAGCGCTGCAGCCGCCGCGCCGCCGACCCCACCAGTTCATCCACGCCGATCCAGTCGCGGTTGATCTGCAGCCCCTCATGGCCCAGCCGGGTCATGTCCAGCAGGTTCTGGATGTAGCGGTCCAGCCGCTCGCCTTCCACCAGGATGGTGTCCAGCAGGGCGCGCCGGTCCTGCGCGTCCATCGCATCGGCATAGCTGGACAGGCTGTCGGCCGAGCCGATCATCGCCGCCAGTGGCGAGCGCAGGTCATGCGATACCGAGGACAACAGCGCCGAGCGCAGCCGCTCGGTCTCGTTGCTCACATGCGCCTTTTCCAGCTCGGCTACCAGTTGGGTGCGCAGGGCGGCCTGGGCGATGTCATCTACCATTCCCTCGGCCAGCTGGCGTTGTTCGGGGGTCAGCCGTGGCACCCCGCGGGCGAAGCGCATGCCGGCCACGCCAATTGCGCGGTCGTCACCGTCCAGCAGTGGCAGGAACCACCATTCCGCGCCAGCCAGGGTGTCGGTGAAGCGGCCGCTGGGCTGGCCATGCCGGCGTGCCCAATCGGCGGCGGCCAGGTCGGTCTCTCCCGGCGCGGCGCTGCCGCTGGTGCTGGTGTCCTGGCCGATGCGCAGCCATGCCGGCGTATCCAGGGCCTGCTCCAGGGCTTCGCGCCCAGCCTGCGCAACGTCTTCGTTGCTGGCGGCCCGGGTCAGCTGCCGCCCCAATGCCTGGCGCGCGTTGGCGTGGCGGTTGGACGCGCGCAGCGCCACCACCTGCATGCGCAGCCGTGATGCCAGGCGCCCGGCCACCAAGGCCGCGGCCAGGAACAGGAACACGGTGATCACGCCTTGGCGCGCGCTGATGGCAAAGGTGAAGCGCGGGGTGATGAAGAAGAAGTTGTAGGCCAGGAAGCACAGCGCCGCGGCAATCACCGCCGCACTGGTGCGGCTGCGCGCGGCCACCATCACCACCGCCACGATGAACACCATCGACAGGTCATACAGCCCCACCCAGCGCTCGGCCACCAATGCCACCAGGCAGGCAATTGCCGTGGCGCCCAGCGCCAGCAGGGTGTCCTGGCCGGTGCTGCGGCTGGGCACGCTCAACCCGGTGCGGCGCGCGCGCGCACGCGCCTGCGGGGTGCCGATGATGGTGATCTCGTAGTGCGCGCCACGCTGGATCAACTGCTGGGTGAGGGTGCGGTTGAGCATGCGCGCGACCGGGCGCTCGCGGGTGCGGCCCAGTATCAGGGTAGACACGCTGTTGTGCGCGGCATGGTCCAGCAGCGCATCGGCAATGCTGGACCCGTGCAGCAGCTCGGCCTCGCCCCCCAGGCGGCGGGCGAGGGCGAACGCCGCGTCGATCTCGCGCCGGGTGTCCTCGTCGTTGCGCCGGCCCTGCACGGTCACCACCGTCCACGGCGCATCGCGACGCTCGGCGATACGCCGGCCCACGCGCACCAGGTACTCGCTCTGGCCGCCGCCGTCGATGGCCACCAGCACCCGCCGCCGCAACGGCAGGTTGGCTTCGCCACGCGCGGCGCGGGTCTCGCGCAGGCTGCTGTCCACGCGGTCGGCCGCTTCCTGCATCGCCAACTCGCGCAGCGCGGTGAGGTTGGCTGGCGAGAAGAACGCCTGCAGCGCCTGCGCAGCCTGCTCGGGCACGTACACCTTGCCCTGCTGCAGGCGCTCGATCAGCTCACGCGGCGGGATATCCACCAGCACGATGTCGTGCAGGCGGTCCAGTACCGCATCGGGCACGGTCTCGCTCACCCGCACGCCGGTGATGCGCATCACCACGTCGTTGAGGCTTTCCAGGTGCTGGATGTTGACCGTGGTCCAGACATCGATGCCGGCCTCCAGCAGTTCCATCACGTCCTGCCAGCGCCGCTCGTGGCGGCTGCCCGGTACGTTGCGGTGGGCCAGCTCGTCCACCAGTACCAGTGCCGGGTGCCGTGCCAGCACCGCGTCCAGGTCCATCTCGCCCAGCACGTGCTGCTGGTAGGTACGTTGCACCCGCGGTACCTGCGGCAAGCCCTCCAGCAGCGCCGAGGTTTCGGCGCGTCCGTGGGTTTCCACCAGCCCGACCACCACGTCCACGCCACGGCGCAGTTGTTCGCGCGCGCGGGTGAGCATGCTGAAAGTCTTGCCGACGCCGGGCGCGGCACCCAGAAACACAGTGAGCTTGCCACCGGCTTCGCGTTGCAGGCGTTCAACCAGGGCGTCGGCCTGGCGGGTACGTGGGTCGCTCATGGAGAGGGATTGTGCGCGCAACCACGCAAACGGTGCATCACAGCGCCTCGGTGTGCCGGGCGCTGCCCGGCAGCGCATCCAACGCCAGATTCAATGTCATCACATTCACCCGCGGCTGGCCGAACACGCCCCACTGCGGCCCCAGCGTATGCGCCTGCACCAGCGCGGCTACCTGCCCAGGCAACAGCCCACGGCTGCGCGCCACCCGCGCGATCTGCACCTGCGCGGCGGCCGGCGACAGTTCCGGGTCCATGCCCGCGCCGGATTGGGTTACCAGATCACCGGGTACCTGCGCGGGGGCGATGCCCTCGCGCGCAGCCACCGCGGCGATGCTGGCCTGCACACGCTCCTGCAGTGCCGGGTTGCTGCGCGCCAGGTTGCTGCCAGCGGCGGCCATCGGGTCGTAATTGGCTGCCGAGGGACGCGCCTGGAAGTAGCCCTCGCCATTGAACGGCTGGGCGATCAGCTGCGAGCCACGTACCTGGCCATCGCGCAGCAACAGGCTGCCATCGGCCTGGGCCGGGAACAGCCAACGGCTGACCCCCGTGGTGGCCACCGCATAGGCCAGGCCAAGCAGCAACAGGCTTACCAGGCCCAGCATCAACGCCGGGCGCCACGCGCCGTGCTGCTGCAGGGTGGCCGCGTCTACGCCACGGGCGCGGGTGGCGCGGGGCAGGGAGGTTGCAAGCGAACGGTTCATGCGCCGAATACCGAGACAAGGAAGAGGTCGATCAATTTGATGGCCGCAAACGGCAGCAACACCCCGCCCAGCCCGTACACCAGCATGTTCCGGCGCAGCAGCACGGTGGCCGTGGCCGGGCGGAAGCGCACCCCGCGCAATGCCAGCGGGATCAACGCCGGAATCACCAGTGCATTGAAGATCAGCGCCGCCAGCACCGCGTTGCGTGGGCTGGACAGGTGCATCACGTTCAACGCTGCCATCGCCGGCAGGGTGGAGGCAAACAGCGCCGGCAGGATCGCGAAATACTTGGAGACATCGTTGGCCAGCGAGAAGGTGGTCAGCGCGCCACGGGTGATCAACTGCTGCTTGCCCACTTCCACTACCGCCAGCAGTTTGGCCGGGTCCGAATCCAGGTCGACCATGTTGCCGGCCTCCTTGGCCGCCTGGGTGCCGGAGTTCATCGCCAGGCCGATATCGGCCTGGGCCAATGCGGGCGCATCGTTGGTGCCGTCGCCCACCATGGCCACCAGCCGGCCACCGGCCTGCTCGGCACGGATGCGCGCCAGTTTGTCTTCCGGGCGGGCCTCGGCGATGTAGTCGTCCACGCCGGCCTCGGCGGCGATGGCGGCGGCGGTCAGCGGGTTGTCACCGGTGATCATCACCGTGCGGATGCCCATCGCCCGCAGCTGCGCGAATTTCTCGCGCATGCCGTGCTTGACCACGTCACTCAGCTCGATCACGCCCAGTACGTGGCGGCCTTCGCACACCACCAGCGGGGTGGCGCCATTGCGTGCCACCTGCTCCACCCGGCCGGGCAGTTCGGCCGGCACCGTGCCGCCCAGCTCGCGTACATAGGCGGTGATCGCATCGGCAGCGCCCTTGCGGATGCGCCGGCCGCCATCCAGGTCCACGCCGGACATGCGGGTCTGCGCGGTGAAGGCCAGGTACTCGGCGACATCGGGCTCTGCGGTAACGCAGCCCTGTTCGCGCGCCAGCCGCACGATCGACTTGCCTTCCGGGGTCGGGTCGGCCAGCGAAGACAACAGCGCCGCTTCACGCAACTGGCTGGTATCGATCCCGGCCAGTGCGTGGAAGTGGGTGGCCTGGCGGTCGCCGTAGGTAATCGTGCCGGTCTTGTCCAGCAGCAGCACATCCACGTCGCCGGCTATTTCCACCGCCTTGCCCGACTTGGCCAGCACGTTGGCGGCCAGCGCGCGGTTCATGCCGGCGATGCCGATGGCCGGCAGCAGCCCGCCGATGGTGGTGGGAATCAGGCACACCAGCAGCGCGATCAGCAGCAGCGGGTCGACCTTGACGCCCACGAACGCACCGATCGCCGGCAGCGTGGCCACCACCACCAGGAAGGTCAGGGTCATCGCCGCCAGCAGCAGGGTCAGCGCGATCTCGTTGGGGGTCTTCTGGCGGTTGGCGCCTTCCACCAGCGCGATCATCCGGTCCAGGAAGCTGTGCCCGGGCTCGGCGGTGACCCGCACGATGATCTGGTCCGACAGCACCTTGGTGCCGCCGATCACGCCACTGCGGTCGGTGCCGGCCTCGCGCAGCACCGGTGCCGATTCCCCGGTCACCGCCGCTTCGTTGATCGTGGCCAGGCCCTGCACGATCTCGCCATCGGCCGGAATCAATTCGCCGGCACTGACGATCACATGGTCGCCCGGGCGCAGTTCGGCAGCGGGCAGCTGGGTTTCGCTGGCCCCGGCATGCGCGGCGGCCAACCGGCGCGCGCTGAGGTCCTGGCGGGCACGCCGCAATGACGCGGCCTGGCCCCGCCCGCGTGCTTCGGCTACCGCTTCGGCGAAGTTGCCGAACAGCACCGTCAGCAACAGGATCGCGGTAACCGCCAGGCCGAAGCCCAGCGGCGCCTGGCCGCTCAGGGTGACCACCAGGCTGACCACGGTGCCGGCCATCACCACCGCCATCACCGGGCTGTGCAGGAGGTGCCGGGGGGACAGTTTGATGACCGAATCGCGCAGCGCACGGCGCCAGCCGGCACCGTCCAGCAGGCGCTGGCGGCGGTGGGAAGAAGCGTTCAAGGGATAGGTACTCATGGGAGCGGTACTCACGACATCAGGTCTCAGTGCACGGTCAGCGAGAGGTGGTCGGCCACCGGGCCCAGCACCAGCGCCGGCATGAACTGCAGCACGGTCAGGATGGCGATCAGCGCAAGCAGCGTGAGCGCGAACGTCGGGGTTTCAATCTGCAGCGTGCCGGCCGATTCCGGTGCGCGTCGCTTGGTCGCCAGTTGCGCGGCCACGATCAACGGGATGATCAGCACCGGGTAGCGGCCCAACAGCAGTACCAGCGTGCAGCTCAGGTTCCACCACACCGTGGCATCGCCCAGGCCTTCAAACCCGGAGCCGTTGTTGGCATATGCCGACACGTACTCGTAGAACACCTGGCTGATGCCGTGGAAACCGGGATTGGAGGTTCCGGTGATCGAGGGAATGGCCAGGGTCAGCGCGGTGAAGCCCAGGATGGTGATCGGCTGCAGCAGCACCAGCAACGCCAGCAGGCGGATCTGCGGGGCTTCCAGCTTGCGGCCGAACAGTTCCGGGGTACGCCCGGTCATCAGCCCGGCCAGGAACACGCCCAGCAGCAGGTACACGAAGAACTGCTGCAGGCCGCAGCCGATGCCGCCCCAGATCGCGCTGATCAGCATGTTCACCATCGGCACCGCGCCGGCCAGCGGGCTGAGCGAATCGTGCATGCCGTTGACCGAGCCGTTGGAGACCTGGGTGGTCACTGCGGCCCACAGTGCGGTGCCATCGGCACCGAAGCGCACTTCCTTGCCTTCCATCAGCAAGGCGCTGGCGCTGGTGGCCGAGTGGCCTTCCAGCCACACCGTGGCCGCCACCGACAGGCTGGACATCGCCAGCATGCAGCCGAACACCAGCCCGGCCAGCCGCTTGCGCCCGGTGAAGGCGCCCAGCATGAAGATCACGCTGATCGGAATCAGCAGGATGCCCACCAGTTCCAGCGCATTGGACAGCGGGGTCGGGTTTTCCAGCGGCATGCTGCTGTTGGGGCCGTACCAGCCGCCGCCATTGGCGCCCAGCTGCTTGGCCGCCACCATCGCCGCCACCGGGCCGAGCGGAATCTTCTGCGTGTCCATGCCCGAGGCGGCATCGATCGGCGTGGCCTGCGGGCCACCAGCCAGCGTGGAGGGCACACCCTGGCTGGTCAGCAGCACCGCCCACAACAGGCACAGCGGCAGCATGAAACGCACGCAGGCGCGCACCACATCGGCGTAATAATTGCCCACCGCGACGCGACGGTCGGCGCTGAGCAGTGCGGCGTTTTCAGCGGAGACCTCGTCCGGCCGTGCGCCGAACAGCGCCCGCAGCGTTGCCACCGCCAGCGCCAGGCCCATCATCGGCGTCACCACCTGCAGCCCGGTGATCGCGGTCATCTGCGCAAAGTAGGACAGCTGCGCCTGGCCGGAATAGTGCTGCTGGTTGGTGTTGGTCAGGAACGACACCATCGTGTGCAGCGCCGTATCCCAGCGCATGTTGGGAATCTGGTCGGGGTTGAACGGCAGCCAGGCCTGGGTCATGAACACCGCCTGCACCAGCACCGCGATCACCACGTTGCTGAGCAGGAAGGCGCCCACGTAGCCGCGCCAGGACATGCCGCGCAGCGGGTTCACCCCCAGCAGCCAGTAGACCGGTTTTTCAACCAGCCCGAACAGCGCATCGCCCCGCATCGGCGCGCCACGCATCACCCGGGCCAGGTACAGCCCAAGCGGAAAGGCCAGCACGATGCTGGCCAGCAGGATCAACAGGATCTCGGTCATGGTCGGCTCCGGTCAGAACGCTTCGGGCCGAAGCACGACGTACAGCAGGTAGGCGGCGGCGACAAGCACCAGTACACCGCACAGCAGGGAAAGCCAGGCAGACATGGTCTTGGTCTCAAACGCGGGAAGGGAGGGCGGCGGTGCACGGCGCACCAGCAGCGGGAAACTCAGGCAGAAACAGGCTCATGGGACGTCCAGGTGGAACCACTCCACGTCAGGCGCCCATCGTGTTCCCCAGCGGCATAAAGGGGCCACGCCAAGGACCGCGCCCCAGCGTAAAAAGTGCATAAAAAATGGCGCTTGGCCGCCGTCCGGCAGCCCTGGACCCGGTGCCGTCAGCGTCTGGTCGACGCGCGGCACCCACAAAAAAGGCGGCCCAACGGCCGCCTCTCGCTACCACTTCGGCCACCCCATCACGCCTGCGGGTCGGTCCCCACGCCCTTCAATCGCCGGTACCGCTGCAGGGTTTCCTCGATCTCCACATCCAGCGCCTTGCGCTGCTGCTCAAACGAGGCCTGCATCCGCTTCTGCGCCACCAGTTCGGCATGGCGCTGGCGGATGCTCCCGGCCTGCTTGTCGGCCACCGGCTTGCCGTCCAGCTCGCGGTCGCCGGCCGTGCCCAACAGGCTCACCAGCGCATCGCGCAGGCTGGCCACGTTGTAGCGCGCGGTCTGCACGTTGTTGTCGATGATCCCGGTGCGCTCGGTAAACACCCGGCGCAGGTCATCCTCGTTCTCGTAGGTGGACAACATCGCCTGCTCGGTACGCTGGCGGGTCTGCTCGGCGGCCAGGTCGAGCTGGCGCTGTGCGGCAACCACCGCCGCATCGGCGCGCTCTTCCTCGGTCAGCGTGCGCTCCACCTCGCCACGGCGAAGGCCGCTGCTGGCGCTGAATTCCTCGCGCGCGCGGTTCACCGCGTCCTGCGGCAGCGTATCGCTGCAGATCCGCTCGCTGCCCTGGTTCCAGCAATACAGCTTCTTCTGCTTGGCATCGGTTTTACCGCGCTGCGCCTGGCCGTGGGCCGGCAACGTCGCGGCGGCCAGCAACAGGCCGGTGAAGATGGTCGTGGCAATCCTGGACATGTAAGAGCCCCCTGCTCTCAGCGCGTGGGACGGCTGCCGTAACGGGAACGATAGTCCTCCAGCGGCTGCCGATACCCGACAAGTTCCGGATTTCCGGAGGCAAAATCAAGCAGGTCGGCCAACGTGGCCACCGCCACCACCGGAATCCCGGCCTCTTCGGCCACCGACTGGGCCGCCGAACGCAGGTCGGTCTCCGAGGCGATCTCCTGCCGGTCCAGCGCCACCACGATCCCGGCGGGGGTACCGCCGGCACCCTTGATGATGGTCAGCGCCTCGCGGATCGCCGTGCCGGCGGTGATCACATCGTCCACGATCAGCACGCGCTTGCCATTCATGTCCGCGCCGATCAGGTTGCCGCCCTCACCATGGGCCTTGGCTTCCTTGCGGTTGAACGACAGCGGCAGGTCACGGCCGCGCTGGGCGAACTCGCAGGCGGTCGCGGTGGCCAGCGGGATGCCCTTGTAGGCCGGGCCGAACACCACATCGAACTTCAACCCGGTGGCTTCCACCGCATCGGCGTAGCAGGCGGCCAGCTGCACCATGCGCGCGCCGGAATCAAACCGGCCTGCGTTGAAGAAGTAGGGGCTCAGGCGGCCGGACTTCAGGGTGAACTGGCCAAAACGCAGGGCGTCGGCGGTCAGGGCCAGTTGCAGGAAACGGTGGCGATGGTCGCTCATCAGGACTCTATTCAATTCATTTGGAGCGCAAATCCTAATGCATGGGCGCGTTTTTCGCCCTCCGCCAGCGCCCGGCAGGGCAGCACAGCCCGGCTTGGCCAGGGCCAGCGGCCAGCAAAGAGGGCGCATTCCGGCGAGCCGGGCAGGGGTCTAACCGGTATGCTTTCCCGGTTACCGTTGCAGACCCGGACCCGCATGCGCATCATCAGTTTCAATGCCAATGGCATCCGTTCCGCCGCCACCAAGGGCTTCCTGGAGTGGTTCCGCGCCCAGGACGCCGACGTCCTGTGCATCCAGGAAACCAAGGCCCAGGAAGAGCAGCTGACCGACCCGATGTTCCGCCCGGACGGCCACCACTGCTTCTACCGCGACGCCATCACCAAGAAGGGCTACAGCGGCGTGGCCATCTACAGCAAGCGTGAGCCCGACCAGGTCATCACCTCGCTGGGCTGGGGCCCGTTCGACGATGAAGGCCGCTACATCGAGGCCCGCTTCGGCAACCTCAGCGTGGTCTCCTTCTATATCCCCTCGGGCAGCTCGGGCGACCTGCGCCAGGGCTTCAAGTACGAAGTGATGGAGTGGCTGCGCCCGATCCTGGCGCAGTGGGCGGCCAGCGGCCGCGACTACGTCCTGTGCGGCGACTGGAACATCGTGCGCTCGGCGCTGGACATCAAGAACTGGAAGTCCAACCAGAAGAACTCCGGCTGCCTGCCGTCCGAGCGCGACTGGCTCAACGGCCAATGCGCCGACGCCGACCAGGCGCTGGACATCGCCGCCGGCCAG
Organism: Stenotrophomonas sp. GL_101; assembly: GCF_057835675.1. Classification (NCBI taxonomy): domain Bacteria; kingdom Pseudomonadati; phylum Pseudomonadota; class Gammaproteobacteria; order Lysobacterales; family Lysobacteraceae; genus Stenotrophomonas; species Stenotrophomonas sp. GL_101. The sequence continues at coordinate 390,603 of NZ_CM174432.1, forward strand.
GGCTGGACCGACGCCTACCGCCTGCTGCACCCGCAGGGGGAGGACTACACCTGGTGGAGCAACCGCGGTGCGGCCCGGGCCAACAACGTCGGCTGGCGCATCGACTACCAGTTTGTCAGCGCCGGCCTGCGCGACCGCCTGCGCAGCTGCGCGGTCTACCGCGATGAGCGCTTCTCCGACCATGCCCCGTTCACGGTGGACTACACCCCATGAGTGAGGCGGTCGCCAAGCCCCGCCGCCCGTGGCAGCGGGTGCTGGCCAATCTGCGCCAGCGCAAGGTCCTGGCGATGCTGCTGCTCGGCTTCAGTTCGGGCCTGCCGATCTACCTGGTTGGCAATACGCTCGGCTTCTGGATGCGCAAGGAAGGCATCGAGCTGGACACCATCGGCTTCCTGTCGTGGGTGGGCCTGGCGTACTCGATGAAGTTCCTGTGGGCACCGATCGTGGACAAGGTCGATGCCCCGCTGCTGGGCCGTTTCGGGCGGCGCCGCGGCTGGATGCTGTTGTCCCAGCTGGTGGTGGCCGTGGCTCTGGTCGGTATGGCGATCGTCCAGCCCAAGGGCGGCCACGTGCTGTTCCTGGGCATCGCCTGGGAACACCTGCTGGTGTTCGGCGTGCTGGCCACGGTGGTGGCCTTCGCCTCGGCCACCCAGGACATCGTGATCGATGCCTGGCGCATTGAAAGCGCGGAAAACAGTGAACAGCTTGGGCTGTTGACCTCATCGGCCGCCCTCGGCTACCGCACCGCGCTGCTGGTCACCGATGCGTTGATCCTGCTGATCGCCGCGCGGGTCGGCTGGCAGATCTCCTACGAGATCATGGCCGGGTTGATGGCGCTGGGCGTCGTCGCCGTGGTGATGGCGCGTGAACCGGCGCGCGCACAGTTGGCCGTACAGGCCCAGACCGCCTCGCTATGGACACCACGTGGCCTGTTCGATGCGCTGGTCGGCCCGTTCATCGCCTTCCTACGCGAACACCGCAGCGGCGCCATCCTGATCCTGCTGGCGATCAGCATCTATCGCATGGCCGATTTCGTCATGGGGCCGATGGCCAACCCGTTCTACGTCGACCTTGGCCTGTCCGAAGACACCGTCGGGGCCGTGCGCGGCTCGGTGGGGCTGGTGGCCACCTTCATCGGCATCGCCGCCGCCGGTCTGGTGTCGGTGCGCTGGGGGGTGCTGGCCACCCTGCTGGTCGGCGCGGTACTGGGCCCGGCCTCGAACCTGGCCTTCGCCTGGCTGGCCTACGTGGGCCCGGACCAGACCAGTTTCGCCATCGCCATGGCCATCGACAATATTTCCGGCGGCTTTGCCGGCACTGCGTTGATCGCCTACATGTCCAGCCTGACCAGCATCGGCTACACGGCCACCCAGTACGCGTTGCTGAGCTCGTTCTACGCGATGCCGGGCAAGGCGCTGAAGGGTTTCTCCGGGTGGACCGTGCAATACCTTTCCCAGGGACGCACCCTGCTGGAGGGCTACGCGCTGTTCTTCATTGGCACCGCGTTGATCGCCATCCCGGTGGTGATCCTGTGTGCGCTGCTGATCGTGCAGCAGCGCCGGCACGCCGCCAGGGCCTGACGCCCGGTTGCCCCCCGCCCCCCGCTGCGCCATCATCGACCCCGTTGTGCCGTGGGGGCGGTGCGTTGCCAACGGGGGAAAACGATGGTCGATCTGCTGCTGCGGGATCTGGACCCGCTGTTGAACGAACGCATCCGGCGCGTGGCCGTCGCACGCGGCTGGACCCGTGAGCACACCTGCGTGGTGCTGCTTGAGCAGGGCCTGTTTGCCACCGAACTTGAAGTGCGCAGCGGCTTCCAGAGCCCGGAGGTCAACGCCCTGGCCGACGCCATCGCCGCCTTGCAGGCGTTGCCGGACGCGCAGGGGCTCTGACGGCCAGCGGCCCATCGACCAACGGTCGATGGCTACCGGGGTCACGGGGTTGGCGGGGTCTGCCGCGTACTACGCCGGATGGATCGCGCCCAGAATCCGCGGCCCGCGCGCGCCGCTGACACTCGGCAGGTTGCCCGGCAGGCCTTCCAGGGCCCGGTGCGCCAGCCACGCAAACCCCATCGCCTCCATGTAGTCCGGGTCCAGCCCATGCACCGCGCTGGACTCGATCACCACCCCCGGCAGTCGCGCGCCCAAGCGCCGCAGCAACTGTGGGTTGCGCACCCCACCGCCACACACCAGCACCCGCTTGGCGCCGGGCAGGTGCGCCAGCAGCGCATCGGCCACGGTCGCGGCGGTCAGCTCCAGCAGCGTGGCCTGTACATCGGCGGCCGCGTGCTGGCCTTCACCCATCGCACGCTCCGCCCACGCCAGGTGGAACTGCTCGCGCCCGGTGCTCTTGGGCGGCGGCAGCGCGAACCACGGGTCGGCCAGCCAGCGCGCCAGCAGCGTCTGGTCGTACTGCCCACTGGCCGCGAACGCGCCCTCGGCATCGAACGGCGTACCCCGGTGGCGCTGGCACCAGGCATCCATCAGCGCATTGGCCGGGCCGGTGTCCAGGCCGCGCGGCACGCCATCGCGTGGAATCAGGGTCAGGTTGCCGATGCCGCCCAGGTTGAGGATCGCCCGATCCTCCTCCGCCGTGCCCAGCATCGCCAGGTGGAACGCCGGCATCAGCGGCGCGCCATGCCCACCGGCGGCCACGTCGCGGCGGCGGAAATCGGCCACGGTGGTAATGCCGGTCAGCTCGGCGGTGCGGTTGGCATCGCCCAGTTGCATCGTGAACGCCGGATCGGCCAACGGCCGATGACGCACCGTCTGCCCATGCGAGCCGATCGCGCGGACCTGCGCGCGGTCCACGCCGCTGCGGTCCAGGAGGGCGTTGGCGGCCTCGGCGAAGGCGATACCCACCTGCGCATCGATCCTGCCCAAGGCATCCAGCGAGGTGATATCGCCGCCTTCACCCAGCGCGATCAACGCCGCGCGCAGCGTCCGGTCCCAGTCGTGGGTGTGGCCCTGGATGAAGTGGCAGCCCCCCTGCGCGGGAAACTGCACCAGCGCCGCATCGATGCCATCGGCACTGGTCCCGGACATCAGGCCCAGGTAGAGCGGGGAATGCGGGTCAACGACAGTCATGGCAGGCACGCTCAAACGGGATGCGCCCAGCTTCCGCGCAACCCGTCACCGCCGTCAATGCGCGCGCCTGCGCGTTGACGGTGCGGCGGCCGGTCAACCGCGGGTGCGCTTGGCCGGCTTGGCCGCGCTGGCGGTCTGGGTCTGTGCCTGGGTGTCGGCCGGGGCCACCTGCGGGGCCGGGCTGGCCTCGGCGTAGATCAGCTTTTCCATGCCCTGGATGCGCGCCAGTGCCGGCGCGGTCTGCGCGCGGAAGGCCGCCAGCTCGCCGCCACGCAGCGGCTCGGGCGGCGGCATCGTCACCGACAGCGGGTTGCGGTGCACGCCGTTGACGCGGAATTCGTAGTGCAGGTGCGGCCCGGTGGCCAGGCCAGTGGAACCGACATAGCCGATCACCGTGCCCTGCGCCACGCGCTGCCCGGTCTTGATCGCCCCGAAGCGCGACATATGCCCGTACAGCGTGGAATGGCCCTTGCCATGGTCCAGGATCACCACGTTGCCGTAGCCGCGCTGCACGCCGGCAAACTGCACCCGCGCATCGCCGGCGGCCATGATCGGGGTGCCGGTGCGCGCGGCGTAATCCACGCCCTTGTGCATGCGCATCTTGCCCAGCACCGGGTGCTTGCGCGCGCCGAAGCTCGAACTCAGCCGGGCGAACGGGATCGGCATGCGGATGAAGCTCTTCTTCAGCGGGCGCCCGCTGACGTCGAAGTACTCGGACTTGCCGTTGCGGTCGAAACGGAAGCCGCTGTAGGTCTTGCCGCCGGAGGTAAAGGTGGCCGCCAGGATCTTGCTGGTGTCCACCTTCTCGCCCTCGCGCCAGGTTTCATCCAGCACCACGCTGAAGCGGTCGCCCGGTTGCAGGTCCTTGGAGAAGTCGATGTCGTACTTGAAGATCTCGTCGGTCATCGTGGCGATCGCCGACGGCGACAGCCCGGCCTTGCGCGCGGCGGCATACAGCGAACTGGTGATCTCGCCGCTGGCCACCACCCGGCGCATCGAGGACTCACGCTTGATCACCTTCTCGCTGATCGTGTCGTCCTTCAACGACAGCTCCACGCGGTTGTCGGCATCGCGGTCGAAACGGATCGTGCGCAGGTCGCCGGACAGCGGCAGGTCGAAGGCGATCTCCGCACCGGGGCGCAGCTTGGTCAGCGCCGCGCGCGCGCCGGGGTGCTCCAGCACCTGGTGCATCACCGAGGCCGGGATGCCGGCTTCGTCGAACAGGTTGCTCAGGGTCTGGCCGCGCTGCACCCGCAGCACCTGCCAGCTGTCGCCGGGGGTCTGCTTCAGCCGCTCCTGCGACAGCGGCGGCAACGGCAGTGCCAGGGTCGAATGGCTGGCCGCGTAGGGCGAGTCGATGGTGTGCGAGAAGCCCGGCACGATCGTGGCCACCAGGGCGCCGATGGTGGCGAACAGGCTGGCGTGTATCCAGTGCCGGTGGGTCCAGCGCTGGTTGAAGGCGGCAGGAAGATGCTGTTTGAGCTTCCGATGCAGGGCGGTGTCGTGGAGGACGTGGAGACGTTCCTGGAAGCGCTGCTTGCGCGCGCGGCCTTGATCGGAATTGAGCATCGTCGGTCTGTTCCTGGCTGGCCCGGGAGCGCGGGCCCAAACGTCGGTAACATAGACAGGTATAAATACCGCGTCAAACCCTTGTGCCTATTGGCTTTTGTGAAGTGGTTGCGGTTAACTGTACTTTAACGTCATTCATTTAAATAAGGCATTGCCGGGAGTTGCACCGTGTCGTCCATTGAAGAAGCCATCGCCCTGATCGGTCGCGGCGCCGACGAAATCCTCAAGCTCGAGGAACTTCGCCAGCGTCTGGAAAGCGGCCGCCCGCTGCGGATCAAGGCTGGTTTCGACCCCACCGCCCCGGACCTGCACCTGGGCCACACCGTGCTGCTGAACAAGCTGCGCCAGTTCCAGGACCTCGGCCACCAGGTGATCTTCCTGATCGGCGACTTCACCGGCATGATCGGTGACCCGTCCGGCAAGAACGTCACCCGCAAGCCGCTCAGCAAGGACGATGTGCTGGCCAACGCGCGTACCTATGAGGACCAGGTCTTCAAGGTGCTGGACCGCGACAAGACCGAAGTGCGCTTCAATTCGGAGTGGTTCGGCAAGATGGGCGCGGCCGACATGATCCGCCTGGCTGGCCAGCACACCGTGGCGCGCATGCTCGAGCGCGACGATTTCGCCAAGCGCTACGCCGCCCAGCAGTCCATCGCCCTGCATGAGTTCCTGTACCCGCTGGTGCAGGGCTACGACTCGGTGGCCCTGGAAGCGGACGTCGAACTGGGCGGTACCGACCAGAAGTTCAACCTGCTGATGGGCCGTGGCCTGCAGGAGCACTACGGGCAGAAGCCGCAGATCGTGCTGACCATGCCGCTGCTGGAAGGCCTGGACGGCGTGGCCAAGATGTCCAAGTCGCTCAACAACTACATTGGTATCAGCGAACCGCCGATCGACATCGTCACCAAGACCATGAAGATCGGCGACGACCTGATGTGGCGCTGGATCGAGCTGCTCTCCTTTGATATCAGCCAGGCCGAGGCGCTCAGCCTGCGCCAGCAGGTCGAGGCCGGCGGCCTGAACCCGCGTGAGGTGAAGCTGCGCCTGGCGCGTGAGCTGACCACCCGCTTCCACGATGCCGATGCCGCCGAACTGGCGATTGCCGGCTGGAACGCCGCGGTGACCGGGCAGGGCGATGTGACGCTGTTGCCTCTGCAGGAAGTGGTGATCCCGGCCGACGGCCTGCGAATCGGCGCCCTGTTGACCACTGCCGGGCTCACCCCGAGCAATTCCGAGGCCTCCCGCAAGCTCAAAGAGCGTGCGGTGAAGGTCGATGGCGAGGTGGTGGAGGACGCCCAGCAGCTGTTCCTGCCCGGTTTCGAGGGTCTGCTGCAGGTGGGCAAGCGCAACTTTGCCCGGGTGCTGCTGGTCGCCGCCTAAGCGCCACAAGGGCTCCGGACGGTTGCGGGCCTGCGCAAGATGAATGGGAGGGTCGGCGCGTGAAATAAGTGCGCCGACCCCCTTCACAAACGCCCGGGATAAGCACATACTTCACCTCCCCCGACGCAGGGGCCACCGCAAGGCGGCAACCGCGAAGGATCAGGACTTCAGCATCCCTCGAAAGAAGGTGTTGACGGAAACGAAAAGCCTGACATAATAGGCGGCTCGCAACGACGAAACGATCTACGGATCAGGCCGACGAAGCGGCATCGGCAACAACGGTTCACTACGGTGAAGCGGCCTTGAAAAAAGGTGTTGACGAAGCAGATAAGCCGGCTATAATGGGCGGCTAGCAACGACGGAAACGTCGGGGCACACGGAAGAAGGCGCTGAGGCCGATTCCAAAGTTCTTTGACAGTATGCGCAGGTATCTTGTGAAGGCGCCTGCAGGAAGGATGTATGTCCATCTTGCAGACGTTTGATCAAGCAACATATCAATTGTTTTAAAGCAAGCGAAACGTTGCCAGCGGTCAAGCATCTGCAGCTTTAAATTTTTAGTCCTCGGACTATGCGTTTTTAAGTGAAGAGTTTGATCCTGGCTCAGAGTGAACGCTGGCGGTAGGCCTAACACATGCAAGTCGAACGGCAGCACAGGAGAGCTTGCTCTCTGGGTGGCGAGTGGCGGACGGGTGAGGAATACATCGGAATCTACCTTTTCGTGGGGGATAACGTAGGGAAACTTACGCTAATACCGCATACGACCTTCGGGTGAAAGCAGGGGACCTTCGGGCCTTGCGCGGATAGATGAGCCGATGTCGGATTAGCTAGTTGGCGGGGTAAAGGCCCACCAAGGCGACGATCCGTAGCTGGTCTGAGAGGATGATCAGCCACACTGGAACTGAGACACGGTCCAGACTCCTACGGGAGGCAGCAGTGGGGAATATTGGACAATGGGCGCAAGCCTGATCCAGCCATACCGCGTGGGTGAAGAAGGCCTTCGGGTTGTAAAGCCCTTTTGTTGGGAAAGAAAAGCAGTCGATTAATACTCGGTTGTTCTGACGGTACCCAAAGAATAAGCACCGGCTAACTTCGTGCCAGCAGCCGCGGTAATACGAAGGGTGCAAGCGTTACTCGGAATTACTGGGCGTAAAGCGTGCGTAGGTGGTTGTTTAAGTCTGTTGTGAAAGCCCTGGGCTCAACCTGGGAATTGCAGTGGATACTGGGCGACTAGAGTGTGGTAGAGGGTAGTGGAATTCCCGGTGTAGCAGTGAAATGCGTAGAGATCGGGAGGAACATCCATGGCGAAGGCAGCTACCTGGACCAACACTGACACTGAGGCACGAAAGCGTGGGGAGCAAACAGGATTAGATACCCTGGTAGTCCACGCCCTAAACGATGCGAACTGGATGTTGGGTGCAATTTGGCACGCAGTATCGAAGCTAACGCGTTAAGTTCGCCGCCTGGGGAGTACGGTCGCAAGACTGAAACTCAAAGGAATTGACGGGGGCCCGCACAAGCGGTGGAGTATGTGGTTTAATTCGATGCAACGCGAAGAACCTTACCTGGTCTTGACATGTCGAGAACTTTCCAGAGATGGATTGGTGCCTTCGGGAACTCGAACACAGGTGCTGCATGGCTGTCGTCAGCTCGTGTCGTGAGATGTTGGGTTAAGTCCCGCAACGAGCGCAACCCTTGTCCTTAGTTGCCAGCACGTAATGGTGGGAACTCTAAGGAGACCGCCGGTGACAAACCGGAGGAAGGTGGGGATGACGTCAAGTCATCATGGCCCTTACGACCAGGGCTACACACGTACTACAATGGTAGGGACAGAGGGCTGCAAACTCGCGAGAGTAAGCCAATCCCAGAAACCCTATCTCAGTCCGGATTGGAGTCTGCAACTCGACTCCATGAAGTCGGAATCGCTAGTAATCGCAGATCAGCATTGCTGCGGTGAATACGTTCCCGGGCCTTGTACACACCGCCCGTCACACCATGGGAGTTTGTTGCACCAGAAGCAGGTAGCTTAACCTTCGGGAGGGCGCTTGCCACGGTGTGGCCGATGACTGGGGTGAAGTCGTAACAAGGTAGCCGTATCGGAAGGTGCGGCTGGATCACCTCCTTTTGAGCAAAGACAACATCGTCCTGTCGGGCGTCTTCACAAGTAACCTGCATTCAGAGTTTCACGCCGGCCTGGCCGGTGTGGATAGTCCCGTATATGGGGCCTTAGCTCAGCTGGGAGAGCACCTGCTTTGCAAGCAGGGGGTCGTCGGTTCGATCCCGACAGGCTCCACCACTCAACGCGCCTTTATCAGCGCGTTGGCACTGAGCTGAACGGACATTGGGTCTGTAGCTCAGGTGGTTAGAGCGCACCCCTGATAAGGGTGAGGTCGGTAGTTCGAGTCTACCCAGACCCACCACTCTGAATGATTAGCGCATACAAAGAATTTATTACGCATCGGCATTGTGGCCGGTACGTGTTCTTTTAAAACTTGTGACGTAGCGAGCGTTTTGAGATTCTATCTTGACGTGTCGTGAGGCTAAGGCGGAAGACTTAAATGTCTTCTTATTAATTGAGTCGTTATATTTCGTACCTGGGCTTTGTACCCCCAGGTCATATATGTAACCCAAGGCAACTTGCGGTTATATGGTCAAGCGAATAAGCGCACACGGTGGATGCCTTGGCGGTCAGAGGCGATGAAGGACGTGGCAGCCTGCGAAAAGTATCGGGGAGCTGGCAACAAGCTTTGATCCGGTAATGTCCGAATGGGGAAACCCACCCGCTTGCGGGTATCCTGCAGTGAATACATAGCTGCTGGAAGCGAACCTGGTGAACTGAAATATCTAAGTAACCAGAGGAAAAGAAATCAACCGAGATTCCCTGAGTAGCGACGAGCGAACGGGGACTAGCCCTTAAGCTGGAATGGTTCTAGAAAAACAGCCTGGAACGGCTGGCCATAGAAGGTGATAGCCCTGTATTTAAAAGGGCCACTCCAGTGAAGACGAGTAGGGCGGGGCACGTGAAACCCTGTCTGAACATGGGGGGACCATCCTCCAAGGCTAAATACTACTGACCGACCGATAGTGAACCAGTACCGTGAGGGAAAGGCGAAAAGAACCCCGGAGAGGGGAGTGAAATAGATCCTGAAACCGTGTGCGTACAAGCAGTAGGAGCCTCGCAAGGGGTGACTGCGTACCTTTTGTATAATGGGTCAGCGACTTACTGTTCGTGGCAAGCTTAACCGTATAGGGGAGGCGAAGGGAAACCGAGTCTGATAAGGGCGCATAGTCGCGGGCAGTAGACCCGAAACCGGGTGATCTAGTCATGGCCAGGGTGAAGGTGCCGTAACAGGTACTGGAGGCCCGAACCCACGTCTGTTGCAAAAGACGGGGATGAGCTGTGATTAGGAGTGAAAAGCTAATCGAACCCGGAGATAGCTGGTTCTCCTCGAAAGCTATTTAGGTAGCGCCTCATATGTATCCTCTTGGGGGTAGAGCACTGTTATGGCTAGGGGGTCATCGCGACTTACCAAACCATTGCAAACTCCGAATACCAAGACGGACTGTATGGGAGACACACGGCGGGTGCTAACGTCCGTCGTGAAAAGGGAAACAACCCAGACCCACAGCTAAGGTCCCAAATTCACTGCTAAGTGGAAAACCATGTGGAAAGGCACAGACAGCCAGGAGGTTGGCTTAGAAGCAGCCACCCTTTAAAGAAAGCGTAATAGCTCACTGGTCGAGTCGGTCTGCGGGGAAGATTTAACGGGGCTAAGCAGTGAACCGAAGCTTGGGGTGTGCATATTTATATGTACGCGGTAGAGGAGCGTTCCGTAAGCCGTTGAAGGTGGATTGAGAAGTCTGCTGGAGGTATCGGAAGTGCGAATGCTGACATGAGTAACGATAATGCGGGTGAAAAACCCGCACGCCGAAAGCCCAAGGTTTCCTTGCGCAACGTTAATCGGCGCAGGGTGAGTCGGCCCCTAAGGCGAGGACGAAAGTCGTAGTCGATGGGAAGCAGGTTAATATTCCTGCACCTCGCGTAAGTGCGATGGAGGGACGGAGAAGGTTAGGCGTACCGGGCGTTGGTTGTCCCGGGGAAAGGCGGTAGGTTTGGATCTTTGGCAAATCCGGGATCCTTTAAGACCGAGCACCGAGACGAGCCTTTAAGGCGAAGTCGCTGATACCACGCTTCCAGGAAAAGCTCCTAAGCTTCAGCTTACGCAGACCGTACCGTAAACCGACACAGGTGGGTAGGATGAGAATTCTCAGGCGCTTGAGAGAACTCGGGTGAAGGAACTAGGCAACATGGCACCGTAACTTCGGGAGAAGGTGCGCCCTTTTTGGTGGCTCATGCGAGCTATAGCTGAAGAGGGCCGCAGAAACCAGGCCGCTGCGACTGTTTATCAAAAACACAGCACTCTGCAAACACGAAAGTGGACGTATAGGGTGTGACGCCTGCCCGGTGCTGGAAGGTTAATTGATGGGGTCAGCCGCAAGGCGAAGCTCTTGATCGAAGCCCCAGTAAACGGCGGCCGTAACTATAACGGTCCTAAGGTAGCGAAATTCCTTGTCGGGTAAGTTCCGACCTGCACGAATGGCGTAACGACAGCGGCGCTGTCTCCACCCGAGACTCAGTGAAATTGAAATCGCTGTGAAGATGCAGCGTTCCCGTGGCAAGACGGAAAGACCCCGTGAACCTTTACTATAGCTTTACACTGAACGTTGAGTTCGTCTGTGTAGGATAGGTGGGAGGCTATGAAACTGTGGCGCTAGCTGCAGTGGAGCCATCCTTGAAATACCACCCTGTCGTGCTTGACGTTCTAACCTGGGTCCATTATCTGGATCGGGGACCGTGTATGGTGGGTAGTTTGACTGGGGCGGTCTCCTCCTAAAGAGTAACGGAGGAGCTCGAAGGTACGCTCAGCGCGGTCGGACATCGCGCACTGTGTGCAAAGGCATAAGCGTGCTTGACTGCAAGATCGACGGATCAAGCAGGTAGGAAACTAGGACTTAGTGATCCGGTGGTTCTGTATGGAAGGGCCATCGCTCAACGGATAAAAGGTACTCCGGGGATAACAGGCTGATACCGCCCAAGAGTTCATATCGACGGCGGTGTTTGGCACCTCGATGTCGGCTCATCACATCCTGGGGCTGTAGTCGGTCCCAAGGGTATGGCTGTTCGCCATTTAAAGTGGTACGCGAGCTGGGTTCAGAACGTCGTGAGACAGTTCGGTCCCTATCTGCCATGGGCGTTGGAGATTTGAGAGGGGCTGCTCCTAGTACGAGAGGACCGGAGTGGACGAACCTCTGGTGTTCCGGTTGTCACGCCAGTGGCATTGCCGGGTAGCTATGTTCGGAAGCGATAACCGCTGAAAGCATCTAAGCGGGAAGCGCGCCTCAAGATGAGATCTCCCGGGGCACAAGCCCCCTGAAGGAACCATATAGACTATGTGGTTGATAGGTCAGGTGTGTAAGTACAGCAATGTATTGAGCTAACTGATACTAATGATCCGTGAGGCTTGACCATATAACCTCAAGTTGCCTTGGCCGACATGACATGTCGATAGATCCCAAGTGCACGCTACGTCACAAGACCAAACGAGAGGCAGGCGCTGTAGGCGCGTCTCTTTGTAAAGCAGGCACCAACATGCCTGCTCCCTGCAAAGACACGGCTCCCACGGCGACACTCCAAAAGCCTCCCTGGTGAAATTAGCGCTGTGGAACCACCCGATCCCATCCCGAACTCGGAAGTGAAACGCAGCTGCGCCGATGGTAGTGTGGCTCAAGCCATGCGAGAGTAGGTCATCGCCAGGGTTTATACCCCGAAAACCCCGTTGCTCACGCAACGGGGTTTTCCTTTTTTTGCAGGCACCGGGTTTTCAACGGTGTTTGTTTCTCGGAAGAGACCTCTGCCGAGCTGGCGCATTACTGCGCTGCTCCAACCGTCTCCCTGGTGAAATTAGCGCCGTGGAACCACCCGATCCCATCCCGAACTCGGAAGTGAAACGCAGCTGCGCCGATGGTAGTGTGGCTCAAGCCATGCGAGAGTAGGTCATCGCCAGGGTTTATACCCAAAAACCCCGCTGCTCACGCAGCGGGGTTTTTCTTTGCGCGTTCGTCCAGCAGCATGATTTCGCCCAGGATCACGATGGCGCCCGGCCGTTGGTCGCGCAGCGACGCATCGCGCCGGGTTTCCCCGCACACGGATGGAGCTGTGCCGACCAACGGTCGGCACCTACCGGGGTCCGTCGGCGCCACACCCGGTAGCGTCCGACCGTTGGTCGGGCGACGGCGCATCGCGCCGGTTTCCCCGCCAACCACAGGCAGAAATGGCTCTTTTCCCATCGGTGGGATCAGCGTCACCACCAACGGTGATGACCTACCTCCGCAACGGGCCCCGGACGCTCGCGCCATAGCCAAGCGAAGACACACCAACCCGCTGCCGTAGCCCTTCAGGAGACCCCCTCACATGGCAGAAGGGCCAAAAAAAACGGCGCCCCGAAGAGCGCCGTTTCATTCCAGCAACGGTCAACCGCTTACTTTGCTGCCGGCGCCTCAGCTGCAGCCGGCGTCTTGCCCTGCATCATCGCGTCGCGCGCCGCCTTGAACGGGTTGCCGTCGTACCAGTTCGGCCAACGGTCGCTGCCGGCCAGTTCCTTGCCGACACCATAGAGCAGCTGCAGGTCCTCGACCGTGCCATCCAGCTTCCAGGTGGCCGGATCAAACTCGTCCTTCGGGCCGTGGTAACGATCGCGGCCGTAGCCCTCGGCGTATGCACGCCCCGCCTCGACACCGCCGTCGCGCAGGTCTTCACCCCCGTCGGCATACAGGGCCGGCACGCCAGCCTTGGCGAAGTTGAAGTGGTCCGAACGGAAGTAGAACCCGCTCTGCACCGACGTCTCGCCATGCAGGGTACGGCCCTGGTTGGCGGCCAGCGGCTTGAGGATGTCTTCCAGCTCCGAACTGCCGAAACCGGTGACGGTCAGGTCCTTGGCACGGCCGGCCACCGACATCGCGTCGATGTTGATCACCCCGGCAATTTTGTCCAGCGGGAACGTCGGGTGGCTGACGTAGTACTTGGAACCCAACAGGCCCGACTCCTCCAGCGTCACGGCCAGAAACACCACCGAGCGCTCCGGCGCCGGCTGCTGGTGCACCATCGCGTCGGCGACTTCAAGAATGCCGGCCACGCCGGTCGCGTTGTCGACGGCACCGTTGTAGATGTTGTCGCCCTGCTCGCCTTCGTGCTTGCCCAGGTGGTCCCAGTGCGCCATGTACAGCACCGCTTCGTCGGCACGCTTGCTGCCCGGCAGCACGCCCACCACGTTGCGCGACTTCTTCTCGGCAATGGCGCTCTTCAGATCGAAGGAGACCTTGGCCTTCAACGGCACCGGCTTGAAGCCACGCTTGTTGGCGTCCTTGTAGGCCTTGTCCAGGTCCAGCCCGGCCTCGGCGAACAGCTGACGCGCGGCCTCGGCGCTCAACCAACCCTGTGCGGGCAGGCGCGCTTCCGGGTCGCCCTTGGCCGGCAGGTCGTACTGCGGCCCGGCCCAGGAATTCTTGACCACGTCCCAGCCATACGAAGCGCCGGCGGTGTCATGCACGATCAGCGCGGCGGCCGCGCCCTTGCGCGCGGCTTCCTCGAACTTGTAGGTCCAGCGGCCGTAGTAGGTCATCCGCTTGCCGTCGAACAGCGTCTTGTCGTCAACGTGGAAACCGGGGTCGTTGACGAACATGACCACCGTCTTGCCCTTCCAATCCTGGCCGGCGTAGTCGTTCCACTTCTGCTCCGGCGCATCCACGCCGTAGCCGACGAAGACCAGTTCACTGCTGTCGACCTTCACCTCCGGCTGGCCACTGCGGGTGCCGATCACCATGTCGGTGCCGAACTTCAGCTCGCGCTGCTTGCCGGCCTGGTCCAGGCGGAGCACGGTGGAGGGGTCGGCCGTGGTCTCGGTCATCGCCACCTCCTGGAACCAGCTGTCGCCATTGCCCGGCTGCAGGCCGATGCGCTGCATCTGGTCGCGGATGTAGTTGACGGTGAGCTCTTCGCCCTTGCTGCCCGGGGCCCGGCCTTCAAATTCGTCCGAGGCCAGGGTTTTGACCAGTTCGGCGAAGTCGCCGACGTTGATCTCCGGGGAAAACGCATGGGCGGCCGCCGGGGCGGTATCGGCAACCGGCGCGGCGGTCGGTGCGGTGGCTTCGCCCTTGCACGCGCTCAGGGCGGCGGTGGCGGCGAGGCACAACAGAAGTTTGCGGGGCATCATCGAGTCCTGGATCCAAAGGGCGGTGCACGCAGGCACCGGTAAGAGGGTATCAATCCTGCGGTGCGGCGTCGGAGTCGAACGACACCGCCTGGGCGCCGCTGATGGCGCCGGTATGCGCGCTGCTGTGCACGTACAAGGTCACCTCGCGGTCGAACTGCAGCGTGCCGTTGACCGCCGCGTTCGGGCCGATGATCACCCGCGGCCTGCGCCCGGGGGTCAGCGACAGGCTGAAGCTGGGTTTACGGACCCGGATCCCACCCTGCACCTGCGAGCCAACGCCGACGGTGATGTCACCGTTGACCGTTTCGATGCCGCCGGACAACCGGGTCTCGACCAGCCCGATGCCGCCGTTGACGGTTTCAAGGTCGCCGTCGATCTGGGTGCCGCGGTCGGCGAAGATGCTGCCGTTCACGGTCTCCACCGTCCCGCCGGCCACCACCTCGCGGCCGATCCGGACCCCGCCGTTGACCGTGGAGATGCCACCGGTACGGGCGCGATCGGCAATGCGGATGCCGCCGTTGACGGTTTCGATGTCGCCGGTAACGGCGGCTTCCTCGACGCTGATGCCGCCATTGACCGTATCCAGGTCGCCATACACCTGGCCGGCCTGGGCGTGGATGCTGCCGTTGACCTTGCTGATGCTCTCGTTGGCCAAGCCAGGCGCGCAAGGCAGCGCCAGGGCCAGCAACAGCGGTAGCGTGACGTGTTTCATCGGGACCTCGTTGAGCGGGGGACGGCTGGCAGGCCGCCTATGGGGATGTCACCATGCATCGGTACAATCCGCATCTGCCTGAAGTCACTGGAAAGCCCTTGCGCGACAACGTTTTTTCCTCACGCAGCACTAACAACCCGACGACTGCGCAACGCACCGCGCTGTTCCGGGCTGCGTGGCGTGCGGGGTTGTTGGCGCTCGCGCTGGTGGCGGCCCTGCCGACGCTGGCGCAGAACCCGAAGGACGCCGAGCGCAAGCTGCAGAAACTGCGTACCGAACTGAAGGGCGTCGCACAGGAACGGCGTACCCTGGAAGGCCAGCGCGGCCAGGCATCGCGGCAACTGCGCGACGCCGACGAAAAGGTCGCCCGCAGTGGCCGCGTGCTTGCACAGACCGAAACCGCCCTGCAGCGCGAGACCCGCGCGATGGAGGAACTGGAGCGCAAGCGCAGCGCCCTGCAGGCCGGGCTGGAGAAGCAGCGCGAGGAACTGGCTGCGCTGCTGCGCTCGGCGTACCGCATCGGCAACAACGCGCCGTTGAAGCTGCTGTTGTCGCAGGACCGCGTGGCCGATGCCAATCGCAGCCTCGCCTACCATCGCTACCTGCAGCGCGAACGTGCGCGCCGCATCCAGCTGCTGACCCAGGACCTGACCGAGCTGCAGACCGTCCAGACGCAGATCGTCGAACGCCGACAGGCGCTGGAGGGCACCCGCCAGCAGCAGAAGCAGCAGGTGGTCACGCTGGCCGACGACCGGCGTACGCGCGCGGCCACCGTGGCCAGCCTGGACGAACGCTACAAGGACCGCAGCGAGCGCGAGAAGGCCCTGGGCCAGGATGCCAAGGCATTGGAAACGCTGCTGGCCAACCTGCGCGCGGCTGCCGCCCGTGCCGAAGCCGAGCGTCGCGCCGCGGCACGCCGTCTCGCTGCGGAAAAAGCCGCGGCGGCAAAGGCGGAGAAGGCTGCTGCCGCCAACGGCACCCGTCCGCCGCCACGTGCGACCAAGGTGCCGCCGGCGGTCGCAACGGCGCCGGCGCCCAAGGTGGGTGGGTTGGGTTGGCCGCTGTCAGGCAATCTGTTGGCACGTTACGGCGGCAAGCTGCCCGACGGGCGCACCAGCAGTGGCGTGCTGATCGGCGCGGCCGCAGGCAGCACGGTCACCGCCGTGGCCGATGGCACCGTGGTGTTCTCCGACTGGATGACCGGCTACGGCATGATCCTGATCGTCGACCATGGCAATGGCTACATGAGCCTCTACGCGCACAACGACACCCTGCTGCGCGATGCCGGTGCGTCGGTGAAGAAGGGCGATGCGGTGGCCAAGGTCGGCAACTCCGGCGGACAGGGCGTCACCGCGCTGTACTTCGAGTTGCGTCGCAATGGCCAGCCGGTCGATCCGGGTTCCTGGCTGCAGCGTCGCTGACAGCCAGCCAAACGCAGTAGCGCCGGTGCACGCTGGATTCAACGGGAATTTATCGTTGCTTCGCGCATAATCGGCCGACGCACCCAGTGCGTGTTTTCCGTCCCTTGCCGACCTGGAGTGCTTCATGCGCGTAGCCCGTACCGCCACCTTGCTGCTGGCCCTGCTGCCGGCGGCGTCCTGGGCGCAGCAGACCAGTGAAGCACCCAGCCGCAGCAACGATGCGGCCAGCACCGAAGAGGCGGTGACCTCGCGGGTCCCGCTGGAGGAAATACGGCGCTACGTGGCGGTCTACAACGCGGTACGCGCCGCCTATGTGGATCCGGTGGATGACAAGAAGCTGATGCAGTCGGCCATCCGCGGCCTGCTGCTGGACCTGGACCCGCACAGCACCTATTTCGACAAGGAAGATGCCGAGGCCTTCGACGAGCAGGCCACCGGCGCCTACGACGGCATCGGCGTGGAGCTGCAGCAGCAGCCGGACAACAGCAGCCTGAAGGTCATTTCGCCGATCGACGATACCCCGGCCGCGAAGGCGGGCATCCGCGCGGGCGATCTGATCATCGCCATCGACGGCAAGCCGATCAGCGCCATCGAGGCCACCGAACCGCTGCGTGGCAAGGCCGGCAGCAAGGTGGTGCTGACCCTGGTACGCGAGGGCAAGCCCAAGCCGTTCGATGTCAGCGTGACCCGCCAGACCATCCGCGTGACCAGCGTGCGCAGCCGCATGCTGGAACCGGGCTATGGCTACATCCGCCTGAGCACCTTCCAGGCCGATACCGGCGCCGATTTCCAGAAGCATGTGGGCCAGTTGCAGCAGCAGGCCGGTGGCACGCTCAAGGGCCTGGTGCTGGACCTGCGCAGCAATCCCGGTGGCCTGCTCACCGCGGCGGTGCAGGTGGCCGACGACCTGCTGGAGAAGGGCAACATCGTCAGTACCCGGGGCCGCATTTCGATCAGCGATGCGCGTTTCGATGCGACGCCCGGCGACCTGCTCAAGGGCGCGCCGGTGGTGGTGCTGGCCGATGCCGGCTCGGCCAGTGCGTCCGAAGTGCTGGCCGGCGCGTTGCGCGACAACGGCCGCGCCCGCGTGGTCGGCAGCCGTACCTTCGGCAAGGGCTCGGTGCAGACCGTGCTGCCGCTGGACAACGGCGACTCGGTCAAGCTCACCACGGCGCGCTACTTCACCCCGAGCGGCAAGTCGATCCAGGCCACCGGCATCGTCCCCGACGTGCTGCTGCAGCCGGAAAAGCAGCCGGGCGACGATGACCTGCCCGCCAGCCTGGTCGACTACAGCGAAGCCACCCTGCCGGGCCACCTGCGGGGCGATGACGAAGGCGGCGACGGCTACAAGGCCGGTGACGTGCTGTCCGGCGATGGCCCCATCAACGATGCCTTGGCTGAACTGAAGCAGCCCGGCTCGGTCGTGGCCCGGCAGAAGGCCGAAGCGGCCAAGGCCGCTGCGCAGAAGAAGCCGGAAGCGAAGCCGGAAGCGAAGCCGGAAGCGAAGCCGGAAGCGAAGCCGGAAGCGAAGCCGGAAGCGAAGCCCGCGGACGTGCCGGCCAAGCCCTGATCGGCCCGGTTGCGCCGGTCCCACATGACATCAACAGCGTGCCGACCAACGGTCGGCACGCCTTGCTCTCAAAACCCGTGCCGCTTGCGCAGCCGCCGGGCGATCGCGGCACGGACGTAAACGCCGTAAGCCAGCCCGAAGACGAAGCCGGCAATGTGCGCCCACCACGCCACCATGCCGAAACTGGGGCCGATATAGGCAAATACCACCTGCAGCCCAGCCCAGACCCCGATCAGCAGGTAGGCCGGGGCCCGCACGAACTCCAGGAACAGGCCCAGCGGGATCACCACGCCCAGCCGTGCCCCCGGGAACAGGGCCAGGTAGGCGCCGATCAGCGCCGACACCGCACCGCTGGCGCCGATGATGATCTGGTCCGGGCTGCCCATCGTGTAGATCGCGGTGAGGTTGGAAATCGCCCCGCCGACCAGGAACAGCAGCATCAGCCGCCAGGGCCCAAGCACGCGCTCGGCCGGCAGCCCGAAGATCAGCAGGAACACCAGGTTGCCCAGCAGGTGCGACCAGTCCGCGTGCAGGAACAGGGCCGTGAACAGGCGCAGGACGCTGCCATCCTGAAGCGTGGCCCACCAGTCCAGCGGGTGGGTCAGCCCGGTGGACAGCGCGCCCCAGTCCAGCCACAGGCTCCGGCGCGCATCGTCCGGGCGCGAGATCGACCACAGGAACGCTACCCACAGCGCGGCAAACAGCAGCGGGGTGGCCCAGCGCAGGGCGGACTTCTTGCGGGAGGGGAGCGAAACGAACATGGGTGCCGATAGCCTAGCGTGGCGCCGCTCAGGGCGGTGAATTGACGCGTTCAGCCTGAATAGCCGCAAGGGCGATGGCCGTTATTGTTTCATTAACCGGTCTGGGTATACTCCAATACGGCGTCGTATGTCGGGAGGGGAATCCGGCGCGTGGTTCTGGTCCGCAAGGGCAGGAACGACGCAGGCGCGCGTTGCCCAACATCACCGCAATTCCGGAGAGAACCAACAATGCATACCGCTTCCACTCTTGCCCGCGTCACCGCCCTGGCCGTCGGCATTGCCGGTGTCCTGGCCGTTGGCCACGTCAACGCTGCCGCCTTCCAGCTGAAGGAAAACAGCGCCAAGGGCCTTGGCCGCGCCTTCGCCGGCTCGGGCAGCGCCGAGGGCGACGCCTCGATCATCGCCGTCAACCCGGCCGGCATGCGCCAGCTGGAAGGCATGCAGATCCAGGGTGACCTGAGCGCCATCAGCTTCAAGGCCGAGTTCAAGGGCTCCGGCCGCAAGCCGACCGGCGCCCCGCAGACCGGCAGTGACGGCGGCGACGCCGGCACCATCGCCCCGGTCCCGGCTGCTTACTTCCACATGCCGATCGGCGAAAAGGCCCACTTCGGCGTGTCGCTGACCGCACCGTTCGGCTTCAAGACCGAATACGACAACGGTTGGGTCGGTCGCTACAGCGGCCTGAAGACCGACATGAAGGTCATCGACCTCGGCTTTGCCGCCTCCTACGACGTCAACCCGTACGTGTCCTTCGGCGCGTCGGTGTTCGTTGAACACATGACCATCGAGCTGAGCAACAACATCGACTTCGGCACCGCGCTGGCCCAGTCCCGCGTACCGGGCTTCGCCCCGGGCAGCGCCGATGGCAAGCTCACCGTGGAAGGCGACAACAATGCCGTGGGTTGGACCGTCGGTGGCTTGTTCAGCCCCGATGAGAACACCCATATCGGCATCAGCTACCGCTCCAAGGTCGAGCACAAGATCACCGGCGGCGATGCCACCTTCGACGTGCCGGCCAACGCTGCCGCCGTGCTGGCCGTGGCCCAGCCGGGCCGCTTCGTGAGCACCTCGGGCAAGGCCACGCTGACCCTGCCGGCCTCGGCCACCCTGAGCGTCACCCACAACGTCAATGATCGTTGGACCGTGATGGGCGATGTGACCCGTACCGCGTGGTCGACCTCGTTCGACCAGGTCACCATCGACTACGCGTCGGCACAGCCCGACTCGGTGCTGGACTTCGCCTACC
This sequence comes from Stenotrophomonas sp. GL_101, assembly GCF_057835675.1. Taxonomy (NCBI): domain Bacteria; kingdom Pseudomonadati; phylum Pseudomonadota; class Gammaproteobacteria; order Lysobacterales; family Lysobacteraceae; genus Stenotrophomonas; species Stenotrophomonas sp. GL_101. The sequence goes on from NZ_CM174432.1 coordinate 410,615, forward strand.
GCGACACCACCTTCGTTTCGCTGGGTGCCGACTTCAAGCTGAGCGACACCGTCACCCTGCGCGGCGGTATCGCACTGGACCAGACCCCGACCACCAGCGCGCACCGCGACGTGCGCGTGCCCGACACCAGCCGCAAGTGGCTGTCGCTGGGCGTGGGCTGGACCCCGTCGGCGAACATGGAATACAACTTCGGTTATACCCACCTGTTCACCAGCGACCCGGACGTGAACATCGCCGGCACCACCAACAACCAGGGCAACTCGCTCACCGGCAAGTACAAGGTTGCAGGCGACGTGCTGGCGGCTTCGTTCAACTACAAGTTCTGATCCACGCAGCGGCAACGCTTGCTTGAGTTGCAGAAGGCCCCGCGCAAGCGGGGCCTTTTGTTTGTGCGTTGGAGAGGATCAACGCAACTGGCGCGGGGTCGCGTTGAGGCGTTTGCGCAGCAGCCGGCGCAGCGCGGTGGGGTCGCTGTAGCCGACGCGCTCGGCTACGCTCTCCACCGAGTAGCGGCTGTTCTGGAGCAGTGCGCGGGCCCTGTTCAACTGCACGCTGCCGATCAGGTGCAGCGGCCCTTGGCCGGTGGCCTTGCCGACCTGGCGCGACAGCGTGCGGGTGGACATGCCGACATGCTTGGCCAGGCCGCCTACGCTGACCACGGCCGGCAGGCTGTCTTCGATGTGGGCGGTGAGCGTGGCGATCAGCGCGTTGCCCTGCGCCATCATCGCCGGCACCATGTACGCCGTTTGCGCTTGTCGGCGATCCAGCAGGAGGGCGCGCGACAACGCCTCCACCAGGGCTGGCCCGAAGCGCTGGCGCAGCAGATGCAGCATCAGGTCGGTATGCCCGAGTGCGGCGCCGGCGGTGACCAGTGGCGGGTCCTCGATCACCATCCGGTCCGGATCCACCCGACAGCCAGGTGCCTGCCGCTGCAGCGCACCGGCCAGCCACCAGCTCGTGGTCACGCTGTGCCCTTGCAGCAGCCCGGCGGCATCGAGCAGGAAGACCGAGGCGCACGATGCGGCCACCTGCCCGCCGGCAGCGACGTGCTGGCGCAACGCACGCACGACGGCGGGGATGTCCGGTGCGGCCAGGCGCTGCGCGATCGCCTCCGGATCTTCCACGCCGAGCCCGGGGACGATCCAGCACGACTGCCCATCCACCGTGCGTGGCAGCGGCTGCGCACGCAGGTGCAGATGCGGACCCAGTTGCACCCGGCTGCGGCCCGGAGGGCTGCATACCCGCCAGCGCGGTACCGGCAGGCCCAAGCGCGGGGCCTGCGTGGCTGCGGTGGTGAGGATGTCCAGGGTCAGCGCCACGCTGGACGCAAACGCACCGGGCAGGACGATCACGGTGAAATCATGCATTGGCTGATTGTGCACGAAAGATGTCGTATCGGCCGATGGTGGTCCAGGCCGTGTTCGGCTGCAATGAAGGCCCCGCCGAGCTGCCTTGCGCGGCGACACCCCCTCCAGGAGAACGCCCATGTCGGTGCATTCCGGTTCCTGCCATTGCGGTGCGGTCCGTTTCGAGTTCGATCAAACGCCCGGCCCGGCCTTTGAATGCAACTGCTCCCTCTGCCACCGCCGTGGTGCGGTCTGGCAGGGCTGTGATGCGGCGCATTTCCGTCTGCTCGCCGGGAAGGACACGCTGGTGGCCTACGCGTTCGGCACCCATACCGCGCAGCACTTCTTCTGCCGGCAATGTGGCGTTGCACCCTTCAGCCATCCACGGTTGTCACCGCAGCATGGGTGATCAACCTGCGCTGTGTGGCGGGTATGGATCTGTCCACGCGGGAGATCCATCGCTTCGATGGGCAGCACTGGGAGCAGGCGGCGCAGGCCTTCCTGCAGGCGCGACGGTCGGGTGAAAGCAGCGAGCACGCGCCGGATCCGGGCGGAGGGTAGTTCTGCCCAGCGCTCGACCCACCCGCTGACCTTTGCGGTCTCCGGTATCTGGCCAGGCATTCGGGGCTGCGATCAGGGTCACCACCAACGGTGGTGACCTACCTTGGTAAGCGCATCGGTGCCCGCGCGCGGAAAACCACAGCGCCCACGCCAACCCTCGGCGTGCGCCGTTGCGCACCGCAAGCCAAGCGGCACCGAAAGCTCGCGTTACACCCAAGCGAAGATGCACACACTCGCTGCTGCCGCCCGTTGAAGTGAATCTCTCCACTCAACGGAGAGACAACCAAAAAGCGCCACGATCCCTGATGGGATCGCGGCGCTTTTCTTAAGTGGACAGCATTGCCGCTTTCGCGGCGCTTCCGGTTTACCGCATGACGCCTGCGGTCAGTCGCCCAAGGTCAGCAGCGAGGCATTGCCGCCGGCCGCGGTGGTGTTCACCGTGACGGTTTTTTCGGTGGCAAAACGCAGCAGATAGTGCGGGCCGCCGGCCTTGGGGCCGGTGCCGGACAGGCCCTGGCCGCCGAACGGCTGCACGCCCACTACCGCGCCGATCTGGTTGCGGTTGACGTACACGTTGCCGACATTGACGCGCGAGGAAATGCGGTCGACGGTTTCGTCGATACGCGAATGCACGCCCAGGGTCAGGCCGTAGCCGGTGGCGTTGATCTGGTCGATCACCGCATCGAGCTGGTCGCCCTTCCAGCGGATCACGTGCAGCACCGGCCCGAAGATTTCCTTGTGCAGCTGGTCCAGGTTCTTCAGCTCGTAGGCACGCGGGGCGAAGAAGGTACCGTGCGCGGCCGCTTCGCTGAGTTCTGCGGCCGCGATCAGGCGGGCGTCCTTTTCCATACGTACGGCATGGTCCTGCAGGATCTGCAGCGCGTCGGCGTCGATCACCGGGCCCACGTCGGTGGACAGCAGGCCGGGGTCGCCGACCTTCAGCTCGGCCATGGCACCGGCCAGCATGCCCATCACCTTGTCGGCGATGTCGTCCTGCACGAACAACACGCGCGCGGCCGAGCAGCGCTGGCCGGCCGAGGTGAAGGCCGAACCGATCGCATCCTTGACCAGCTGTTCCGGCAGCGCCGAGGAGTCGGCGATGAAGGCGTTCTGGCCGCCGGTTTCGGCGATCAGCACGCCGATGGCGGCATCGCGTGCGGCCATCGCGCGGTTGATCGCACGGGCGGTGTCGGTGGAGCCGGTGAAGGCCACGCCGGCCACGCGCGGGTCGGCGGTCAATGCGGCGCCGACGGTGGCACCGTCGCCCGGCAGGAACTGCACCACGCCCTCAGGAACGCCGGCATCGAGCAGCAGCTGCACCGCGTAGCAGCCGATCAGGTTGGTCTGTTCGGCCGGCTTGGCGATCACGCTGTTGCCGGCGGCGAGCGCCGCGCTGACCTGGCCCAGGAAGATCGCCAGCGGGAAGTTCCACGGGCTGATGCAGACGAACACGCCGCGGCCATGCAGCTGCAGTTCGTTGGATTCACCGGTCGGGCTGGGCAGCTTCTCGGCATGGCCGAACTGCTCGCGGGCCTGCTTGGCGTAGTAGCGCAGGAAGTCCACCGCTTCGCGCACTTCGGCAATGCCGTCGGGCAGGCTCTTGCCGGCTTCCTTGACGCACAGCGCCATGAACTCGGGCATGCGCGCTTCCAGCTGGTCGGCCGCGTGTTCGAGGATCGCCGCGCGGCTGGCGGCCGGGGTGCGGTTCCACTGCGGTTGCGCGGTCACGGCGTTGGCCAGCGCCTTCTCGACGGTAGCGCTGTCGGCGGGCTGCCACTGGCCGATCACCTGGCGGGTGTCGGCGGGGTTGGTCACATTCAACAGCGCGCCGGTCGGGGTGGCACCGGGCACCAGTGGCGCGGCCTTCCACGGCTTCACCGCAGCGTTGAGCTGCTCGGCCAGGGCACGCAGATCGTTGTCGTTGGCGAGATTGACGCCCATGGAATTGGTCCTGTCATGGTTCTGGCTGCGCAGCAGGTCGACCGGCAGCGGGATTTTCGGGTGCGCGATGTTGCAGGGCGTGGCGGCGGCGAAGGCGGACACCGCTTCCACCGGATCGCGGATCAGGTCGTCGATGGCCACGCTGTCGTCGGTGATGCGGTTGACGAAGCTGGAGTTGGCGCCGTTCTCCAGCAGGCGGCGCACCAGGTAGGGCAGCAGGTCTTCATGCGAGCCCACCGGTGCATACACCCGGCACGGCACGTTCAACCGATCGGCCGGCACCACTTCGGCATACAGGTCATCACCCATGCCGTGCAGCTTCTGGTGTTCGTACTGGCCACCGTTGGCGAAGGCCTTCACCGCCGCGATGGTGTGCGCGTTGTGGGTGGCGAACATCGGGTAGAGCGCATCGGCGTGCGTGAACAGGCGCCGGGTGCAGGCCAGGTAGGACACGTCGGTGTTCTGCTTGCGGGTGAACACCGGGTAGGCCGGCAGGCCGTCGATCTGCGCGCGCTTGATTTCCGCATCCCAGTAGGCGCCCTTGACCAGGCGCACCTGCAGGCGGCGACCGATGCGACGGGCCAGGTCGGCCAGGTAGTCGATCGTGTACGGGGTGCGCTTCTGATACGCCTGCACGACCACGCCGAAGCCTTCCCAGCCCGCCAGCGAGGCATCGCTGACCACCGCTTCGATGATGTCCAGCGACAGCTCCAGGCGGTCGGTTTCTTCGGCGTCCACCGTGCAGCCGATGCCATAGGACTTGGCCAGCTGCGCCAGTTCCAGCACGCCGGGAACCAGCTCGGCCATGACCCGCGCGCGCTTGGCATGCTCGTAGCGCGGATACAGCGCGGAGAGCTTGATGGAGATGCCCGGTGCGGCGTTGACGTCGCCGTCGGGGCGGCCACCACGGGCCTTGTGGTCGCCACCGATGGAGTGGATCGCGCGGCGGTAGTCTTCCAGGTAACGCTTGGCGTCCTTCATGGTCAGCGCACCTTCGCCGAGCATGTCGAACGAATAGCGGTAGCTGGCGTTGTCGCCCTTGTGCGAGCGCGACAGCGCTTCGTCGATGGTGCGGCCCATGACGAACTGGTGGCCCATGATCTTCATCGCCTGGCGCACGGCCAGGCGGATCACCGGCTCGCCGACGCGGCCGATCAGGCGTTTGAACGCGCCGGGGACGTCGGTGCGGGTGGCGTCGTTGATCTGCACCAGGCGGCCGGTCAGCATCAGGCCCCAGGTGGAGGCGTTGACCAGCACCGAGTCGCTGCCGCCCATGTGCTTCTTCCAGTCCGCATCGCCGAGCTTGTCGCGGATCAGCTTGTCGGCGGTGTCCTGGTCGGGAATGCGCAGCAGCGCTTCGGCCACGCACATCAGCAGCACGCCTTCCTCGCTGCCCAGGTCGTACTGGCGCATGAAGGCTTCGATCGCGCCCTGGTCCTGCGCACGCACGCGCACACGCTTGACCAGGTCGGCCGCGGTGGCCTGAACCCCCGCCTGCGCGTCGGCGGGCAGCCGCGCCTGCTCCAGCAGTTCACGCACGTGGCTGGCCTCGTCCTTCATCCAGGCGTCGGTGATGGCCTGGCGGAACACGGGGGGGCGCGTCGGCAGCTCGGGCGAGAGCAGCGGCGGACGGGGGGCGCCGGACGGGGCCGGGGCAGGAGAGGATGCGGAAGGTGCGTTCATGCCGTTCGGCTCGTGGAAAACTTGACCATTTTAATCGTTTTTTTGCGGCGCGAAGCAATTTCATTGGCCTCTGCGATAACGCGCATAGCCTTTAAGAGTAGGGGATTGGGGCGGATCGCCACGGCTGGATTTTATTGTGCTGAAATCGTCATTTCGGCCGACGCTGTCGATGCTGTGTTGCAGCATTCCCCGAAGTGTGAATGGACCCTTGCTACACGCCGGAGTGCAGGGCTACCATCAAGACGTTCTCTACGGCAGCGGCGTCCCCCCACGGGCGCACCCTGCGCGACAGTAATTGCTGTGGTTTGCGCCCGGTGTCCGGTGCCCTTTTTGGGGGCGCGGACGCTGGAACGAGAAGGCTTGCTCGCGGCCAGTGATGGTCGCAACCGACGACGCTAAGGGTCTAGGCAATGAAGCAATGCAGAAAGTGGGGCAGTACGTTCAGGAAGATCACGATGTGCGGGGCGGCGCTGCTGGCGCCTGCCATGGCGTGGGCCCAGGCGGCCGACCCCAAACCGTGGCAGTTGAACATGGGCAAGGGGGTCACCCAGAGCTCGCGGTTGGCATGGGAATCCAACCTGTTCTCGCTGTGGGTGTGCACGGTCATCGGCATCCTGGTGTTCGGCGCGATGTTCTACGCCATCTTCAAATTCCGGAAATCCAAGGGCGCCGTCGCCGCCACCTTCAGCCACAACACCCGGGCCGAAATCATCTGGACGGTGATCCCGATCATCATCCTGGTGGTGATGGCCTGGCCGGCCACGGCCAACCTGATCAAGTTCTACGACACCCGCGACTCGGAAATGACCGTCAAGGTCACCGGCTACCAGTGGATGTGGAAGTACGAGTACCTCGGGGAGAACGTGACCTTCACCAGCCGCCTGGACCGCGAGTCCGACCGCATGCGGCAGAGTGGCAAGGTGCCCACGCGCGATTCGCATCCGCACTACCTGCTGGATGTGGACAACCGCCTGGTGCTGCCGGTGGATACCAAGGTGCGCTTCGTCATCACCTCCGATGACGTGATCCATGCGTGGTGGGTGCCGGCGCTGGGCTGGAAGCAGGATGCCATCCCCGGTTTCATCAACGAGGCGTGGACCAACATCGAAACGCCTGGCGTGTATCGCGGGCAGTGCGCCGAGCTGTGCGGCAAGGACCATGGCTTCATGCCGATCGTGGTGGAAGCGGTGTCCAAGGAGGACTTCAAGAAATGGCTGGCCTCGCGCAAGCCGGCGCCGCCCGCAGCGCCGGCAGCGACGCCTGCGGCACCTGCGGCACCGGCCCCTGCCGATGCAGCGCCGGCCGCAACTCCTGACGTCGCGCCACCGCCGGCACCGGCACCGGCAGACAGCAACGCCTGAAATCGAGCTGCGCCCGCCATCCGGCGGGCGTGGGTACCACCGGATCCAGTGAGGTGTAGTTGCGATGGCGCATTCCGCAGTTGACCATGATGGCCACCACGGGCATCAGCAGGGTTTCTTCGAGCGTTGGTTGTTCTCGACCAACCATAAGGACATCGGCACGCTCTACCTGCTTTTCAGCTTCATCATGTTCATCATCGGCGCGGCAATGAGCGTGGTGATCCGTGCCGAATTGATGCAACCGGGCCTGCAGTTCGTCAAGCCCGAGTTCTTCAACCAGATGACCACCGTGCACGCCCTGGTGATGATCTTCGGCGGCGTCATGCCGGCCTTCGTCGGCCTGGCCAACTGGATGATCCCGCTGCAGATCGGCGCGCCGGACATGGCCCTGCCGCGCATGAACAACTGGTCGTTCTGGCTGCTGCCGGTGGCCTTCAGCCTGCTGCTGGTCACCCTGTTCCTGCCCGGCGGTGCGCCGGCCGGTGGCTGGACGTTGTACCCACCGCTGTCGCTGCAGGGCGGCTACAACGTGGCCTTCACCGTGTTCGCCATCCATGTGGCCGGCATCAGCTCGATCATGGGCGCAATCAACATCATCGCGACCGTGCTCAACATGCGTGCCCCGGGCATCGACCTGCTGAAGATGCCGATTTTCTGCTGGTCCTGGCTGATCACCGCGTTCCTGCTGATCGCGGTGATGCCGGTGCTGGCCGGCGCGGTCACCATGCTGCTCACCGACAAATTCTTCGGCACCAGTTTCTTCAACGCCGCCGGTGGCGGTGACCCGGTGATGTTCCAGCACATCTTCTGGTTCTTCGGGCACCCCGAGGTCTACATCATGATCCTGCCGGCGTTCGGCGTGGTCAGCGAAATCATCCCCACCTTCAGCCGCAAGCCGCTGTTTGGCTACCAGGCGATGGTCTACGCGGTGGCGGCGATCGCCTTCCTGTCGTTCATCGTCTGGGCCCACCACATGTTCACCGTGGGCATGCCGCTGGGCGGCGAAATCTACTTCATGTTCGCCACCATGCTGATTTCCATCCCGACCGGGGTGAAGGTCTTCAACTGGGTGAGCACGATGTGGCGCGGTTCGCTCACCTTTGAAGCGCCGATGCTGTGGGCGGTGGCGTTCGTCATCCTGTTCACCATCGGTGGTTTCTCCGGCCTGATGCTGGCCATCGTGGTGGCCGACTTCCAGTACCACGACACCTACTTCGTGGTGGCGCATTTCCACTACGTGCTGGTCACCGGCGCGGTGTTCGGGCTGATTGGCGCGGTGTACTACTGGTGGCCCAAGTGGACCGGGCGCATGTACAGCGAGCGCTGGGCACAGGTGCATTTCTGGTGGACGATCGTGTTCGTCAACCTGCTGTTCTTCCCGCAACATTTCCTGGGACTGGCCGGCATGCCGCGCCGCATTCCCGACTACAGCGTGGCGTTCGCCGACTGGAACATGGTCAGCTCCATCGGTGCGTTCGGCATGTTCGTCACCCCGTTCATGATGGCCGCCATCCTCATTGCGTCGCTGCGCAATGGTGAGAAGGCCACCGAGCGCGTCTGGGAGGGCGCACGCGGGCTGGAGTGGACGCTGCCGTCGCCGGCACCGGCGCATACCTTCACCACGCCACCGGTCATCCGCCCGGGCGATCTTGCCCACGATGACATCACCCATTGAGGCCCGGCATGCATCCAGAGCGTCCTACCCTGCCAGATACCCGTAGAGCCGACCGTTGGTCGGCTGCACCCGAAGGGTCGGTCGATGCTGGGCGCCAGGAGCAGGCGGCCGCCGATGGGGTTGAGCAGCGCCGGCAACGTGCACACCGCACTGCCTGGAAAGTCGGTGCGGTCGCCATCGCGGTATACATCGGCTTCATCCTGACCGGGGTGATCGGCCGATGAGCGAACCGCGCCCGGCCGCTCCCGCACGGCATGCGGGCCTGCCCCGCCTGATCGGGATCGCGCTGGCGGTGTTCGTGCTGACCTTCTCGCTGGTGCCGCTGTACCGGATTGCCTGCGAGAAAGTCTTCGGCGTGCGCCTGGAGCGCGGGCCGGGGGTTGCTTCCGGCAGCGCCGTGGCCACCGGCAAGCGCACCGTGCGGATCGAGTTCGACGGTGGGGTGAACTCCAAGCTGCCATGGTCGTTCCATCCCGAACAGCTGACCATGGACGTGGTGCCCGGCGAGCTCAACGAAGCGCTCTACTACGCGCGCAACGACAGCGATCGCGCGCTGGTGGGCAGTGCGGTGCCATCGGTGGCGCCGGCCAAGGCGTCGGGCTATTTCAGCAAGACAGAATGCTTCTGCTTCACCGCCCAGACCCTGCAGGCCGGTGAAAAGCGCGATATGCCGGTGCGTTTCATCGTTGACCCGGACCTGCCGGCCAACGTCAAGACGATCACCCTGTCCTACACCTTCTACAAGAACGACGCGCTGTCCGCGCAGCTGCCCCCTGCGGTGGCTGCTGCCGGCGCCCACGCCGCTCCCTGATACGCACCGGAATCCAGACCATGGCCCAGCAAAGCACCGATGCCAACGTGTACTTCGTGCCCACGCACAGCAAGTGGCCCTTCATCGGCTCGATCGCGATGATGGTGACCATGGTCGGCGTGGCCAGTTGGCTCAACGATTCCAGCTGGGGCAAGTGGACCTTCTACACCGGCATCGCGATGCTGGTGCTGACCCTGTTCTGGTGGTTCAGCGATGTGGTGCGCGAGTCGCAGGCCGGCAGCTATAACCGCCAGGTCGACGGCTCGTTCCGCATGGGCATGGTGTGGTTCATTTTCTCCGAGGTGATGTTCTTCGGCGCGTTCTTCGGTGCGCTGTTCTATACCCGCAACCTGGGCTTGCCGTGGCTGGCCGGCGAGGGCGACCGGGTGATGACCAACGAGCTGCTATGGAGTGGCTATTCGGCCGCCTGGCCGACCAATGGCCCGGGCGCGATCGGCGGCCACTTCCAGACCATTCCGGCCTGGGGCCTGCCCCTGATCAACACGCTGATCCTGCTGACGTCCGGGGTAACCCTCACCATCGCCCACCACGCGCTCAAGGCCGGCCATCGCCGCCAGCTGCTGGTCTGGCTGGGCCTCACCGTAGTGCTGGGTGTGTTCTTCCTGACCCTGCAGGCCGAGGAGTACATCCATGCCTACAAGGAACTCAACCTCACCCTGGGCTCGGGCATCTATGGCTCCACCTTCTTCATGCTCACCGGCTTCCATGGCGCGCACGTGATGCTGGGCACCATCATGCTGGGGGTGATGTGGCTGCGTTCGGCCAAGGGCCACTTCACCCGCGACAACCATTTCGGCTTTGAAGCGGCCGCGTGGTACTGGCACTTCGTCGATGTGGTGTGGCTGATGCTGTTCCTGTTCGTCTACGTGCTGTAGCGTCGACGACAGCGTGCCGCACCGGCCCCGGTGCGGCTTCCCGTGGCGCTGTTTCAGCCGCCGATGCCGTGCGGTTTGATCCATCCGCTGTAGATGCCGATGGCCACCAGCGCGATCAGTGCCACCGACACCGCGATGCGACGGGTGAGTGCATTGACGGTACGTTTGGTCTGGCCGCGGTCGACCAGCAGGTAATACAGCCCGGCGCCCAGATTCCAGACAATGACGATCAGAAACGCGATTACCAGCAGGGTCTTCAACGAATCATTCATGCGCGGCTCGATGGCAGGGCGGGTACGCCTATATCACCGCGTTTCAGCGGCGTTGTCATGATGCGCAAGCACACACGCCTGATTGGCTGGGTAGCGGCGGTCCTGGTGATCGTCGGTTTCTGCCAGCTGGGGCGCTGGCAACTGCAGCGCATGCATGAAAAACAGGCGTTGCTTGCCCAGCAGGTGCCCGCCCATGCGCAGAGCATGCGCCTGGGCCAGGCATTGGCCGCGCCTGTGGTGCTGCGCTGGGTGGAAGACCATGGCAGCTTCCTGCCCGGTACCGTGCTGCTCGACAACCAGACCCGTGACGGGCGCGCCGGGATCAAGGTGTACCAACCGTTCCGCAGTGATGATGGCGCCCGCGTGCTGGTGGACCTGGGCTGGGTCCCGATGCCCCCGGACCGCGCCCTCCCGCACCTGCCCGAGCGCCGCGGCGCCACCGCCATTGCCGGCCTGCTGGCGCCGCCGCCGGCCAGTGGCCTGGCGTTGGGCCCGGCGCTGTCGCCCACCGACCAACCCGGGGTATGGCTGGCCAACCGGATGCCGGTGGAAGAGGTGGCCGGCGCGCTGGGATTGCCGCCGCGCGCGCTGCCCGGGCGCGTGCTGCGGCTGGATCCCACGCTGCCGGGGGGCTATGCGCGTGACCTGGAGCTGCTGCCCAACACGCTGCCGCCCGCCCGCCACCTGGGCTATGCGGTGCAATGGTTCGCGCTGGCGCTCACCGTGCTGGTGGTGGCGCTGGTCCTGGAAGTCCGTCTGCTGCGCCGCCGCCGTGCCGAGACACGGCGCTGATCGCCCCAACATGAGAAAATCCCCTGCATGAATGCTACTTCCCCGGACCCGTTGCGAGCGCGCACCCGCGGCCGTTGGATGCTGATCGCGCTGTTCGGCGTGTTCTTCGGTTCCATGGCGCTGGCCGGCGTACTGCGTTTTTCGGGCTGGCAGCCCGCCGCACACCGCAACAGCGGGCAATTGCTGGAGCCGAAGGTGGATCTGCGTGAGCGCGCACTGCTGTTGGCCGATGGCCAGGTGTACCCGTGGAACCCCGCCGCGCGCACCTGGCGGATCCTGGTGGCGCCTGCCCCGGGCTGCGCGGCCGAGTGCGTCACTTTGTCGCAGGGATTGGGCAAGGTGTGGCAGCTGTTCGGGCATAACGCCGATAATGTCGAGATCCTGTGGCTGGGCACGCCGCCGGCCGAGGTCCAGGGCATGCCTGCGCTGCACGCGTTGCGCGCCCAACCGGACCTGCGTGCCGCTTTGCCCGCCGTGGATGACGCCGCCGGTACGCCTGTGTATGTGATCGACCCCAACGGATTCGTGATCATGCGGTATGCACCGGGATTCGATATGGCCGGTCTGCGCAAAGACCTGGCCACGCTGCTGAAACTGAAGTGAGTTCTGTTTGATGAGTTCCTCCGCACGCCCGGCGCTGCACCGCAATTTCCATCGTCTGGCATGGTTTGCGTTGATCATGACCGCCAGCACGATCATGTTCGGGTCGTTCGTCCGCCTGTCCGATGCTGGCTTGAGCTGCCCGGACTGGCCGACCTGCTATGGCCGGGTGACCTGGCCGCAGCACGCCGCCGAGGTGGTGGGGCACGAGGCGGCGAAGATCCGCCCGCTGGAAACCCACAAGGCGTGGCGTGAGCAGGTACACCGCTTCCTGGCCGGCGCGCTTGGCATCGAGATCCTCACCCTGGCCCTGTTGGCCACGCGCAAGCGCCGCTGGGGCAGTCCCGCGGTGGTCACCGCGTGCGTGCTGGTGGCCACCGGCATACCGCTGTACATGATGGGCATGCACGTGCCCGCCAGCATCCTGGCGATCATCGGCGAGGCGATCCTGCTGATCGCTGCGTTGCGCTGGAACAACATCGACCTGGCCCGTGCCGCGCTGCTGACCTTGGCCGTGGTGATCTTCCAGGCGCTGCTGGGCATGTGGACGGTGACGCTGCTGCTCAAGCCGATCGTGGTGATGGGCCACCTGCTGGGCGGCATGCTGATGTTCGGGTTGCTGGTGTGGATGGCCTGGCGCGCCACGCACATGCCGATCACGCTGGTGGAAGCGCCGCGACTGAAGTGGCTGCTGCGTGCCGGCATCGCCGTGCTGGTGCTGCAGATCGCGCTTGGTGGCTGGGTCAGCGCCAATTACGCGGCGCTGGCGTGCGGGGGCGGCAGTGCGTCGCTGGACAACTTCCCGCGCTGCGTCAGCCAATGGTGGCCGCAGCATGATTTCAAGGAAGGCTTCACCCTGTGGCGCGGCATCGGCGTGGATTACGAAGGCGGCGTGCTCGATGGTGCTTCACGCATCGCGATCCAGCTGGCGCATCGCCTGTTCGCCGTGGTCGTGGCGCTGTACCTGCTGTGGCTGTCGGTGCGCCTGTTCCGGCTGCCAAGCATGCGTGGCTGGGCTTCCGCGCTGGGCCTGCTGGTGCTGCTGCAGATCAGCCTGGGCATCCTCAACGTGAAACTGGCCGTGCCGCTGGACGTGGCGGTCGCACACAGCGGCGGCGCGGTGGCGTTGCTGTTCGTGCTGGTGACGTTGCTGGCGCGCCTGCGCGCGCCGGATGCCGACAGCCGGCCGGTGCCCGTGTCGATTGATGGGCGGGTGGGTTGAGATGAGGTTGAGCAACTATCGCCAGTATTGGGATCTGACCAAGCCCAAGGTCGTCGCGCTGATCGTGTTCACCGCGCTGGTCGGCATGTTCCTGGCCATCCCGGGCATGCCCACCGCGCAGCAGGCCCTCGACGGTGCGTTGGGTTTCCTCGGCATCTGGTTGGCGGCCTCGGCAGCGGCGGCGATCAACCAGTTGCTGGATGCGCACATCGACGCGCAGATGGCACGCACCTCGTGGCGCCCACTGGTGGTGGGCAAGGTCAAGCCGTGGCAGGTGCTGGTGTTCGCCGGCATCCTGATCGCGTTGTCGATGACGATCCTGGTGGTCTGGGTCAATGTCATCACCGCCGTGCTCACCTTCGCCTCGCTGATCGGCTACGCGGTGATCTACACCGTGTACCTCAAGCGCGCCACCTCGCAGAACATCGTGATCGGCGGCCTCGCCGGCGCCACCCCGCCGATGCTGGGCTGGGCAGCGGTGACCGGCATGCAGGGCGCCTCGGATTGGGCGTACGCCTCGCTGCTGGTACTGATCATCTTCATCTGGACCCCGCCGCACTTCTGGGCGCTGGCGATCTTCCGCCGCGAGGATTACGCCAAGGCGGAGATCCCGATGCTGCCGGTGACCCACGGCGTGGTGTACACCCGCAAGTCGATCATGGCCTATTCGATCGTGCTGGCCATCGTCAGCATCCTGCCGGTGGCGGTGGGCATGAGCGGCATGTTCTACCTGGGCGGGGCGATCGTGCTCAACGCGGTGTTCCTCTGGTACGCGTGGCGCATGTTGAATCCGCCGGACGAGATCTTCTCGATGAAGATGTTCGGGTATTCCATCGTCTACCTGATGGCGCTGTTCGCGTTCCTGATGGTCGACCACTGGATGCTGCCCTGGCTGGGATGAGGGGGTCGGTACCTGCCGCGGCCTTTTGGCGGTGTGCGGTGGGCTGCCGTACCGACCAACGGTCGGTACCTACCGTGGTCTCCTGGCCGTGTGTGGTGGGCTGCTGTACCGACCAACGGTCGGTACCTACCGTGGTCTCCTGGCCGTGTGTGGCGTTCTGCTTTACCGGCGCATCCTGGTAGGCCACGACCGTTGGTCGTGGCGGGCAGCTCGCGCGGTGCGCGCAGGATCTACTGCTTCACCCCAGGTGGCGCGGGCTCGATGGGATCGCGCGCATAGCGCTGGGCGATCATCGCGCAGACGATCAACTGGATCTGGTGGTAGATCATGATCGGCAGCACGATCGCCCCCAGGCTGCCGCCGGCGAACAGTACCTTGGCGATGGGGATGCCGGTAGCCAGGCTCTTCTTGGAGCCGCAGAACAGGATGGTGATTTCATCGGCCCGGTTGAAGCCCAGCCGGCGCGCGATGAAGCGGATGGTCGGCATTGCGATGCCCAGCAGCACGGCGGCCACGATGGCTACGGTGAGCAGCGACAGCAAGGGTGTCTTGCTCCACAGGCCTTCGCTGACTGCCTCGCCGAAGGCCGAATACACCACCAGCAGGATGGTGGCCTGGTCGGTGTAGCGCAGCAGCGCGCGCTGCTTCTCCACCCAGCGGGCAATCCATGGGCGCAGCAGGTGGCCGGCCACGAACGGCACCAGCAGCTGCAGCATGATGCTGACAATGGCCTGCCCCGGGTTGTGCATGCCGCCTGCGGTCCCGGCCAGCAGGGCCAACAACAACGGGGTCAGGAACACCCCGAGGATGCTCGACAGCGAGGCACTGCACACTGCCGCCGGCACGTTGCCACGCGCCATCGAGGTGAAGGCGATGGAGGACTGCACCGTGGACGGCAGCGCGCACAGGAACAGCACGCCGATGTAGAGCTCCGGGGTCAGCAGCCAGCCGTCCAGCGGTTTGAACATGAGCCCCAGCAGCGGAAACAGCACGAAGGTGCAGGCCAGGATGGTCAGGTGCAGGCGCCAATGCAGCAGCCCGGCCACGATCGACTCGCGCGGCAGGCGTGCGCCGTGCAGGAAGAACAGCGCGGCGATGGCCACGTCGGTGACATCGTCCAGCACCATCGCGGCGGCGCCGTGCATGGGCAGCAGCGAGGCCAGCAGCACGGTGCAGAGCAGGGCGAGGGTGAAGTTGTCCGGTCGCAGGCGCGACCACCAGGGCTTCATGCGGGGCACGCTCCTGTCAGGGGGAAAAGAGAGAACGGAGGCGCGCGCTGGATCAACGCGCGGCAGCCTGTTCGAGCAGGGCCCGGGTGGGTGCTTCCAGCGAGGTCATGCCGGCGCGCCGGCCAACATCCAGTGCCTGTTCAACCGTGGCGCCGTCGCGCGCCTGCAGCAGCGCCAGCAGCGCACCGGCCCGGTTGCCCGAGGCGCAGTGCAGCAGCACCGGTCCGCTGCTCTGCGCCAGCGCGGTGCGCAGCGCGTGCGCGTTGGCGTCGGTCAGGCCGGCGGCACCGGCCACCGGGATGCGCACGTAACGCAGGCCCAGGCGTTCGGCCGCCGCGGTTTCATCGAAACCACGGTCTTCATCGGGCTGGCGCAGATCGATCACGGTGGTGACGCCGGCCGTGGCCGCCTGCTGCAGCTGCGCGGCAGTGGGTTGGCCGGCGCTGTACAGCTGCGCGCGCGGCTGCGCAAAGGGCAGGGCGTCGGCAAGGGCGGCGAGCGGCAGCAGCAACAGGGCTGCGGCAAACAATCGGCAGAACAGGGGCGCGGCTGGCTGGAGGGCGGTGTCGGGCATGTCAGCGGGCTCCACAAAGAATCAGCGCAGGGTGGCGCGGGCCTTGAGCAGCTCGCGCAGTTCGTACTTGTCAGTATCGTCCAGACCCTGCTGCCTGTGCTTTGCCTGAAGCTCGTCCAGGCGTTGCATCAGCAGCTGTTTTTCCAGCTGCGCCACCGCATCCTGCAGCTCCTGGGTCCACATCGCCTCATCGCCGGGCTGGCTCTGCGCGGCCAGCTTGTGCAGGGATTCCTGCTCTTCACGGCCATCGAAGTGCTGCAGCAGCGCGCCGGTGCTGATGTCCGGGCGCTGTTCCACCAGCTCCAGCAGCTCCAGCAGCAGTTCAATACCGGGCAGGCGCAGGCCGTTGAAGTGGTGGCCTTCCAGGGTCATCGCCAACGACGGCTGCTGCAGCAGGATCGCGATGGCCGCACGCACCAGGCTGCGCCGCTGGGTGGGGGCCAGCGGACGCGGCGGCGGCCGTGATCCGGTGGTGGTCGCCGAAGGCCTGCTGCCCAGCCCGGTCAGGGTGCTCAGCTGCTGCTTCATCAGGTCGCCAAAGGCGCCGTCGGGAATCTGCGCCAGCATCGGCTTGGCCCGTTCGGCCAGCCGCGCCTTGCCGTCCAGCGTGGTCATGTTGACCTCGCCGGTGAGCTCGTCGAAGAAGAACTGCGACAGCGGGGTGGCCTGCTTCAAACGCACGTCGAACGCCTCACGGCCTTCCTTGCGCACGATGGTGTCGGGGTCTTCGCCATCGGGCAGGAACAGGAAGAAGGCCTGGCGGCCGTCCTTCATGCGCGGCAGCACCGATTCCAGCGCGCGCCAGCCGGCGCGGCGACCGGCGGCATCGCCGTCGAAGCAGAAGAACACGTCCGGCGCATTGCGGAACAGCAGCTCGGCATGCTCGGGAGTGGTGGCCGTGCCCAGCGTGGCCACCGCCTGGGTCACCCCGAACTGGAACAGCGAGACCACGTCCATGTAGCCTTCGACCACGATCAGCCGTTCGATCTTCTGGTTGGCCTGGCGCACCTGCCACAGGCCGTACAGCTCGCGGCCCTTGTGGAACAGCGCGGTCTCGGGCGAGTTGAGGTACTTGGGGCCATCATCTTTCTCCATGACCCGGCCGCCATAGGCGATCACCCGGCCACGGCGGTCGAAGATGGGGAACATCACCCGGTCGCGGAACTTGTCGTAGACGTGGCCACGGTCGTTCTTGGAGAACAGCCCGGCACGGTCGAGCAGCTTCATGCGCCGCTCGTCCTTGCCCAGGGCATCCTTCAGCGCGCTGTAGCCATCGGGCGCAAAGCCGATCGCAAAGCGGGTGCGGTTCTCCTCGTCGACCCCGCGCTGGTCCAGGTAGGCGCGCGCCTTGTCGCTGCCCTCCAGCGACTTCTGGAAGAAGCGCGTGGCCGCATCCAGCGCCGAGTACAGGTCGCGGCTGTCATCCTGTTGCTCAGCCGTGCGCGGCTGGGTGTCGCGCGGCACTTCCATGCCCACGCGCTTGGCCAGCTCGTCCACCGCGTCGAGGAACTCGAGGCGGTCGTAATTCATCAGGAAGCTGATCGCGGTGCCGTGCGCGCCGCAGCCAAAGCAGTGGTAGAACTGCTTGGTCGGCGACACCGTGAACGAGGCCGAGCGCTCGTCGTGGAACGGGCAGCGCGCGGCGTATTCCTTGCCCTGGCGCTTCAACGGCACGCGGCTGCCCACCACCTCGACAATGTCCGAGCGGGCCAGCAGGTCGTCGATGAATGCGTCGGGGATACGGGCCATGGGCAGCAGGCAGGGGGCGCGACCGGCAACGGCCACGCACGGAAGCGGGGGACGGCCTAGTCTACTAGCTGGCGGCCGCTTCGCCCGGATCAGCTGCCGCGATGCCGGCCGGGCCCGGCTGGAGGCGCGCGCGCAGGCGCTCGTCGACCACCGCGGTCATCAGTGCGCCGACGAAGAACACCACCGTGGCGTAATAGATCCACACCAGCGAGATCACCAGCGCGCCCATTGAACCGTACGCGCTGCCGGGCGCGACGGTGGCGATGTACAGGCCGATTCCGTAGCGGCCCAACGCGAACAGCACCGAGGTGATCGCCCCGCCGATGAAGGCCTGGCGCCACGCCACGCGGCGGTCGGGCAGGTAGTGGTAGAGGAAGGCGAAGCCCACCGTGTACAGCGCCAGGCTGGTGAGGTAGCCGATTGCCGGCAGTGCCGAGGGCAGCTGCGCGAAGGCGATCTGCAGCATGGTGGTGGCGGTCATCGACAGGATCAACAGGAAGCCCAGCGCCAGCACCACGCCGAAGGAGAACACGCGCTTGCGCAGCCACGCCACGATGCCGTCCAGGCGCTCGCCACTGGTGTTGAAGATCAGGTTCAGGGCGTTCTGCAGCTGGGCGAACACCGCGGTGGCGCCAATGAACAGCAGCAGGGTGCTCCACACGCCGGCGAGCGTGCCGATGTCGGGCTGGTTGTTGGCGTTGCTGAGCACCGTTTCGGCCACGGTGGCGGCACTGCTGCCGGCCACGTCATGGATCTGGCCCAGCAGCGCCTGCTGTGCCGGGGGGTATAGCGAGGCGGTCAACCAGAGCAGCAGGACCAGCAGCGGCGCCATCGACAGCAGGGCATAGAAGGCCAGCGCGGCGGCCTGGGTCATCACGTTCGCGTCGGCAAAGCGACGCGCCAACACGGCAGGAAAACTATCCTGCAACCGCTCCAGGTGCGGACGGAGGGCGGTCAGGGAGGGGCGCGGATACGGCATCAACGGCATCAGGTGCAGAGTGGATGCCCTTGTAATAGCAAATCCCGGCGTTGCAGTGGGTGAAGTGCCTCTTCGGACCAGCGCGTCTGGCCGATACCGCGTTATCCTTCTGCCGAGCCGGAGGCCTACTGGGGGCTGCAGCTGCGGTATCCCGCCCCGTTGTCGATGCGCAGGGCCACTACGCTCCAACTTCACAGGAAAAAGGGACTTTTATGAAAGGAATGGTCTACACGACGATGGTGCTGTTGGCGGCCGCCGGTCCGGCCGCGGCTTCCCCGGCCTGCGAGAAGGCGTTCAAGACGGTGGGGGACCCGCGCAACGGCGCGCTGTACATGGCCGATCTCACCGTGCCGGGTCTGAAGGTGCAGAGTGCGTTGGACCAGCTGCGCAAGATCGGTGGTGATGATGAGTTCGAGGTCGGTGGACAGCTGGTAAACGGCGATAGCGGCGACCAGTACCTGGTCCAGCGAAAGGGGCTGCGGACCCCGTTGGTGATGGTCGCCACGGCCGACCGCACCGGCCGCGTCACCCTGGCGACCAAGCTGGCGCGCGGGCAGTCGATCGAGCCGCAGGCGGCGAAACAGTCGATGTGCGAGATGCTGGGCAAACTGAAGGGGGGCAGCCAGGGCGATACGCTCGCCGCGGCGGCGCGCGCCCAGTATCCGATGCCGGCCGTCGAGGCAGTGGCCGCACCGGACCTGTCCAAGAAGATGGGCAAGGAAGTGCGTGACACGATGGCGCTGTACAACAGTTCCGGTGCCTTCAAGGACCTGCTGCTGGGCACCACCACCAACAAGGAAGACAAGGGCGACCGTTCGGCCACCTTCCTGCCGGTCTACGCCAAGTACGTGGGGCGGCGCTACCAGATCGACGGCCAGATCTATACGGTCAATACCAACAGGTACTCGACCCGGCCGGGCGACATCGGTTCGATCAACTACCTGGTGACGCCGACCCGTGGCCTGCTGCGTGTCAGGCAGAACGACACCTACAACAACAACAACTACACCATCCGCTGTGAGTTCGCCTCCGATCAGGCGGCCAACTTCACCATGCTGCGTGAGCGTGACTGGGCCAAGCTGGAAGGCGAGATCAGTGCGGTTGAAGAGAGTGAGATGACGTTGCGCAACTGCCGCCAGGCGCAGTAACGGCCGTCGTGGTGAACTGAAAAGGCCCGCGCGATGCGGGCCTCTTCAGGTGTGGCACCGGCCACTGGATCAGCCGGTCAGCTGCTGCTTGACCAGCTTGGACACCAGGCCCATGTCGGCCTGGCCGGCCAGGCGCGGCTTCAGCGCGCCCATCAGCTTGCCGATGTCGGCCGGGGTGGTCGCGCCGGTGTCGGCCATGGCAGCCTGGATGGCCGACACGATCTCCGCTTCGCCCAGCTTGGCCGGCAGGTACTGGTCGATCACCCCGATTTCGTTGCGCTCGATCACAGCGAGGTCTTCGCGGTTGGCCGCTTCGAACTGGCTGACCGAGTCCTTGCGCTGCTTGACCATCTTTTCCAGCACGGCCAGGACCGCCGCGTCGTCCAGCTCGATGCGCTCGTCCACTTCCTTGCGCTTGATGTCGGCAAGCATCAGGCGAATCACGCCCAGGCGATCCTTCTCGCCGGCCTTCATGGCGGTCTTCATGTCTTCAACGAGCTGCTGCTTCAGGCCCATGGGGCACCTCGGTATCGGTGGAAAAGGGGATGGAACGATGCGCCACCAAGGCGCAGGAACGCAAAAAGCCGGCGACGCTCGCGCGTGCCGGCTTCGACTCCGTCGCGACAGGCTGGGCCTGTCGCATCGAAGTTGCGTTCGATCAGTACAGGCGCTGACGCTTGGTGACGTCGCGCGAGGAGCGACGCAGCTGACGCTTCACAGCAGCGGCAGCTTTACGCTTGCGCTCCTGGGTCGGCTTTTCGTAGAACTCGCGCTTGCGGGTTTCGGCCAGCACGCCGGCCTTTTCGCAGGTGCGCTTGAAGCGACGGAGCGCAAACTCGAAGGGCTCGTTCTCGCGGACTTTAACGCTGGGCATGGAATCTCCGGGACACAATTGAACCGGGTCACGCCCGGTGTGAGCCGCACATTATAGCGGCGACAAAAGAAGTTGCAACCCACCCCGGCAAACTTCCTGGCCACGGGGGGCGAAGGGCCCGCTGGCGGTACATCTGCCGAGGCCACAAGAGGTCCATAATACCCGTTATGCGAGTCCTTGGTATTGAATCTTCCTGCGATGAGACCGGCGTGGCGGTGTATGACACCGACCGGGCCGGCCCGGACGCCCTGCGCGCCCATGCGGTCTACAGCCAGATCGCCCTGCATGCTGAATACGGCGGGGTGGTGCCCGAGCTGGCCAGCCGCGACCACGTGCGCAAGCTGCTGCCGCTGATCCGCCAGACATTGGATGAGGCCGGCATGACGGTGTCGGACATCGACGGCGTGGCCTATACGGCCGGGCCGGGGCTGGTCGGTGCGCTGCTGGTGGGCGCGGGCGTGGCGCGGTCGCTGGCCTGGGCGCTGGAGGTGCCGGCGGTGGGTGTACATCATATGGAAGGCCACCTGCTGGCCCCGCTGATGGAAGACGACCCGCCGCAGCCGCCGTTCGTGGCCCTGCTGGTCTCTGGCGGCCACACCCAGCTGGTGGCGGTGGAACGGATCGGCCAGTACCGGCTGTTGGGCGAAACCCTGGACGATGCAGCGGGCGAGGCCTTCGACAAGACCGCCAAGCTGATGGGCCTGCCGTATCCGGGTGGCCCGCAGCTGGCTGCGCTGGCCGAGCGCGGCACGCCGGGCGCGTACCGGTTCACCCGCCCGATGATCGACCGCCCCGGGCTGGATTTCAGCTTCTCCGGGCTCAAGACCCAGGTGCTGCTGGCCTGGCGCGACAGCGACCAGAGCGAGCAGACCCGCGCGGACATCGCGCGCGGCTTTGAGGATGCCGTGGTGGATACGTTGGCGATCAAATGCCAGCGCGCGCTGGATGCGGCCGGTACCGATGTGATCGTGGTGGCCGGTGGCGTGGGCGCCAACAAGCGGCTGCGCGCCAAGCTGCACGAGATGGCGGCCAGGATCGGCGGCCGCGCCTGTTTCCCGCGCCCGTCGCTGTGCACCGACAACGGCGCGATGATCGCCTATGCCGGCGCGTTGCGGCTGGTGGCGGGGCAAAGCAACCCGCCGCAGGTGCAGGTCACCCCGCGCTGGGACATGGCGACGCTGCCGGCGGTGTAGGCGGCAGCTCAGGTCGGGCGTCGCTGAAGCAGAGCGGTCACGGCTTCTTCGTGCCGCATCCAGCGTTCAACCTCCGGGCAGCGCATCCCTACGATCCTGGCGATGGTAGTCAGATCGTTGTCCAGGTCACGCATGAAGATCGGTTCGTGATGTGCGATCCGGTTGCGCAGCAGCCTCACCCGCTGCAAGTCGGCGTGCAGGCGGGCACGCGCAATGTGGGGTGGACCGAATGCCTGGGCGCCGGGCAATACCCGGAGCAGCGTTGGCCGCCAGAGGCCATGGTCAAAGCGTTGTGTGAACATTTGCTGCCAGAACGCGAAGCGCAGCGCGGCGACCACCGACGATGTCGAGGCATGACGGGCAGCCGCACGTTGCAGTTCCATACGGGTGTTGTAATCGGCTGTACCACCGGCAGGCAGACTGGACTGGAGCCCGTGCTGCCAAGGCCAGCGCGCGCATGCTGTTGTTCAAGCGCCTCGGCGACGGCGTTGCGGATGACCACCTCGCAGATATGCAGGGGTAGCAGGAAGGCGCCGTTGATGCGCATGTTCCACTCGTAGAGGGTAAATGAGTGGACCGGTGCGGCAGCGGTGGCGCGCTCAAACGTGCGCATGCGTGCTGCCGAGAAGGATCGGTGGATGAGTTGCAGATCGCGCACCGGTGGGAAATCCGTGGAGAGGTGGCTGATCGTAGGCTGCAGCATGCGGGCGACGGCATCAGGGTACGACGCGAGCGCAGTTGATGGGTCCGTTGTGAGCGTGTCGAACGATTGCTTCAATGAATTGATTAGCGAGACCCTGAGCGCCAGTTCCCAGAATCGTCACTGTCACGTTGACCGGAAAATGTCGCCGCGTTAGGGTGGCCGTGTGTGCCGCCGGGAGCCGCTTTTGGGGCAACCCAATTCCCCCGGGGACAGTGGTGGCAAGCAAAGGGCCCCGAAAGGGGCCCTTTGTCGTTTCCGGCCCGGAGCGGCTGCCCGGTTCCCGACACGTTCCGGCCCGCCCCGTTACCATGTTGATCCTCTTCCACGCGGCATGGCTATGGACAAGGTATTCATCGAAGGGCTCGAGATCGATGCGCTGATCGGGATCTACGACTGGGAACGGCGGATCCGCCAGACCCTGCGTTTCGATCTGGAAATGGGCTTTGACAACCGTCGCCCGGCAGCCAGCGACGACATCGCCGACACGCTCAATTACAAGGCGGTCAGCAAGCGTATCGAAGAGTTCGTGCGCGCGTCCGACTTCGGCCTGGTGGAAACCCTGGCCGAGCGCATCGCCGAGATCGTGCTGGGTGAATTCAACGTGCAATGGCTGCGCCTGAAACTGAGCAAGCCCGGCGCGGTGCGCGGTGCGCAAGCGGTGGGCGTGATCATCGAGCGCAGCGCCGCCTGACCGGCAAACCAACCCGTAGTGCCGGGCGCTGCCCGGCTATCCAACCCCATGATTCCCACAAAGGAGAAAAATGTTGGATGCAGTAGTAGCAATCCGTTGGCTGGACGACCTCCAGCAGAACCTGCAGCCCTGGCCCTGGGCTTACACAGTCATCGTGCTGGTGGCCCTGGCGCTGACCGCCTGGCTGGCCAATTTCGTCACCAAGAAGATCCTGCTGCGCGGCCTGCGCAAGCTGGTCAGCCGCCTGCCCGGCAACACCGGCCGCACCGAGGGCAACAACCTGAGGGTGATCTCGCGGTTGTCCAACGTGGTGCCCAGCATGGTCATCGCCGCCGGCATCCGGATCGTGCCGGACCTGCCGCCGGAGCTGGTGGACTTCATCATCGGCGCGTGCCGCGCCTGGGCAGTACTGACCGTGGCGCTGGCTGTGGCGCACGCGCTGGATGCCGCCAACGACTTGTACGAACGCCGCCCGGACGCGCGCAACAAGCCGATCAAGGGCTACCTGCAGGTAGTGAAGATCGTGGTGTTCGTGATCGCCGGTCTGTCGATCGTGGCCACCCTGCTGGGCGTGGAGCTGGGCCCGCTGGTGACCGGGCTGGGCGCGGCCACCGCAGTGCTGATGCTGATCTTCCAGGACACCATCCTGTCGCTGGTGGCCAGCGTGCAGATCAGCGGCGATGGCCGGGTGCGGCTGGGCGACTGGATCGAGATGCCCAGCCAGAACGCTGACGGCGATGTGATCGACATCGCCCTGCACACCATCACCGTGCAGAACTTCGACAAGACCATCACCACCATCCCGACCAAGAAACTGGTCACCGAGTCGTTCAAGAACTGGCGCGGCATGCAGGAGGCCGGCGGGCGGCGGATCAAGCGCGCGCTGTACCTGGACCAGCACAGCGTCGGCTTTGCCGATGCGCCGATGCTGGCCCAGCTGGAGCAGTTCGCGGTGCTGGGCGACTACCTGCGCGGCAAGCAGGCCGAGCTGGAGCAGTGGAACGCCCAGTTGCAGGCCAAGGGCGTGGCGGCGGTGAACGCGCGCCGGGTGACCAACCTGGGCACGTTCCGTGCCTACATCCAGCGCTATCTGGCAGGACATGCGGGAATCCATACGGATATGACGCTGCTGGTACGGCAGTTGCAGCCCACCACCCAGGGCCTGCCGCTGGAGATCTATTGCTTCACCCGGACCACCGCATGGGGCGAGTACGAAGACATCCAGTCCGATGTGTTCGACCACCTGTTGGCGATCCTGCCGGCCTTTGGGCTGCGGGTTTTCCAGGAGTCCAGCGACGCGATGTTGATGGCCGGACAGCAGCGGCTGGCCGCTGCGGAGTAAGCTCCTGTGCCCCGCTGCCGCGCTCACGGCGGCGGGGTTCTTCCCACCCGGAAGAAAAATGAACGACAAAAATCATTCACAACGGGCTCGGGAACGCTAGAATCCCGGCCTTGTAAACGTTTTCATAAGGACCGCCGGTGGCCGCCGATCGTATCGAAACCCTCATTGCCCAGATGACCGTCGAAGAAAAAGTCGGCCAGCTCGGGGTGTTCGCCGACATGGTCCGGCCGTTCGCCCCGGACGTGAACCCGGAAGCCAACGTGCTCAACGCCGACCAGGTGCTGCAGCAGGTGCGCGAGGGCAAGGTGGGGTCGCTGTTCAACGGCGTGGGCGTGGAAGCCGGCCGGCGCATCCAGCAGGTAGCGCTGGAGGAGAGCCGGCTGGGCATTCCGGTGATCCTGGCCGCCGATGTCATCCATGGCATGCGCACCGTGTTCCCGATCCCGCTGGGCGAAGCGGCCAGCTTCGAGCCGGCGCTGGCCGAGCGCACCGCGCGCGCCACCGCGGTGGAAGCCACCGCCGCCGGCCTGCATTGGACCTATGCCCCGGCCGTGGACATTGCCCGTGACCAGCGTTGGGGCCGTGGTGCCGAAGGCGCCGGTGAAGACGTGGTGCTGGGCTGTGCGTTCGCCGCCGCCCGCGTGCGCGGCTTCCAGGGCCCGGACCTGCGTGCGGCCGACGCGCTGCTGGCCACCCCGAAGCATTTCGCCGCCTACGGTGCGGTGATGGCGGGCATGGAATACAACATGGTGGACATCTCCCCGCAGACCCTGCGCGATGTGCACCTGCCGCCGTTCCAGGCCGCCTTCGAGGCCGGCGCGCTCACCGTGATGTCCTCCTTCAACGACATCAACGGCGTACCGGCCAGCGCCAATGCCGAACTGCTTACCGACATCCTGCGCGGCGAATGGAACTTCCCCGGCGTGGTGATCTCCGATTACACCGCCGACATGGAACTGGTGGCGCACGGCTATGCCGCCGATGACCGCGACGCCACCGCCAAGGCATTCACCGCCGGGCTGGACCTGAGCATGCAGAGCGGTTTCTACGCCGAGCACCTGCCGGGTCTGGTCGAGAGCGGCGAGGTGCCGATGGCGACCCTGGATGAATCGGTGCGCCGCATGCTGCGGCTGAAAGAGGCCATCGGCCTGTTCGACGACCCGTACCGGTCGCTGGACCTGGAGCGCGAAGCATCCACCGCGTACCTCGCCGCGCATGACGCGCTGTCGCGCGATGCCGCGCGTCGTTCGATCGTGCTGCTCAAGAACACCGATGCGGTGCTGCCGCTGAAAAAGACCGGGCAGAAGATCGCGCTGATCGGCCCGTTCGTGCAGGACCGCGAGAACATCGAAGGCTGCTGGACGCTGTTCGGCGACAAGTCGCGTTACGTCACCCTGGAAACGGGGGTGCGTGCGGCGATCGGTGATGACGCCTTGCTGGAAATCGTGCCGGGGTGCGAGCTGGAAGCGGCCGTGCAGGATGGCATCGAGCAGGCTGTGGCCGCCGCGCTGCGCGCCGACGTGGTGGTGCTGGCGCTGGGTGAGCCGCAGCGCTACAGCGGTGAAGCGCAGTCGCGGGTGGAGATCACCCTGCCGCCCGCGCAGCAGGCCCTGGCCGAAGCGGTGGCGATGACCGGCAAGCCGCTGGTAGTGCTGCTGCGCAATGGTCGCGCGCTGGCGCTTCAAGGCGCGGTGCGCAATGCGCATGCCGTGGCGATCACCTGGTACCTGGGCACCCAGACCGGGCATGCGGTGGCCGATGTGCTGTTTGGCGATTACAGCCCCTCCGGGCGCCTGCCGGTGAGCTTCCCGCAGGTGTCCGGGCAACAGCCGTTCTTCTATAACCACGCGCGTACCGGCCGCCCGGAACTGCCGACGATGTCCGAGTTCAAGGCGCGCTGGCGCGAGATTCCCAACGCGGCGCTGTACCCGTTCGGGCACGGCGTGGGCTACACCAGCTTCAGCTATGGCGTGCCGCAACTCAGCGCCGAAACGCTGGGCTGGGACGACACCCTCACCATCACCACCACGCTCACCAATACCGGTGCGGTGGCAGGCGAAGAAGTGCCGCAGCTGTACATCCACGACCGCGTGGCCAGCCGCGTGCGGCCGGTGCGCGAGCTGAAGGATTTCCGCAAGGTGGCGCTGCAGCCGGGCCAGAGCACGCAGGTGGTGTTCAGCCTGGACCGCCATGCGCTGGGCTTCACCAACCGCGATGGGGTGTTCGGCGCCGAGCCGGGTCAGTTCGAGCTGTGGGTGTGTGCATCGTCGGCCAGTGGTGAACCGGTGATCTTCGAGCTGTTGGCGGCCTGACCGCGCCAACCCGCGGTAGAGCCGACCGTTGGTCGGCTGCTCCTGCACGCATCGGTGGCCGGCTGAACGTGAAGGCAGCCGACCAACGGTCGGCTCTACGGCGGTTGCAGGACGGTCGCAGGACGTGAGCGGCCATCATCGGCGGCTGACGTGTGGGCGGTTACGCTGGCTTCCTCGCAAAACCGATGAAGCCAGCATGCGCGCGATCCACCTCCTGCTACCCACCCTGTTGCTGGCTGCCTGCGCGCAGCCGGCAGCACCGCCAGCCAACGCGGCCGCTGCTGCGCCGACCGCACCGCCGACCGCCACCACCGCACCCGGCCAGGACGCTCCGGTCGCGGGCATGTCGCCCGATGCGGTGGCAACCCCGGCCGACGCCGTAGCGCAGACCACGCCTGCGACCAGCGCAGCGGATGCCAATGCTGGCAGCAGCGAAGGCGACGTCCGCCAGCGCATTGAACGCCTGCTCGGCGACGCTCCCCGCTACGAAGCGATCTTCACCGCCCTGCAGAAGGGCGTGGCCGCGCACGATGCCAAGGCGGTGGCCGCCCTGCCGCTGTACCCGGTCAGCGTCAACGTGGGTGGCAAGAAGCGCAAGGTGGCCGACGCGGCCAGCTTCGAGCGCGAGTACGACAGCATCATCACCCCCGAGATCGCCAGCACCATCGCCGCGCAGCAGTTCGACGCGGTGTTTGTGAACTGGCAGGGGGTGATGCTGGGCAACGGCCAGATCTGGATCAACGGCATCTGCCCGGACAACGATTGCAGCAAGGCCAACATCGGCATCGTTACCGTGCAGGATTGAGCGGCGTGCGTACCGACCAACGGTCGGTACCTACCGCGGGGTCGTCACGCCCCGCTGCACCAACCACCGTTCGTTACGCCCGGTAGGTACCGACCGTTGGTCGGTACGCTTCGCCCTTAACCCTTCGGCGTCAACTTCAGCAACCGCCCGTTCTTGCCGTCTTCCAGCAGCCAGATCGCCCCATCCGGGCCCTGTTCCACTTCACGGATGCGCTCGCCCATGTCGAAGCGCTCGGCTTCGCGCGCGCTGTCGCCATCGAAGGCCACCCGCACCAGTGCCTTGGACGACAGCCCGCCGATGAAGCCGCTGCCCTTCCACTGCGGGAACTGCTTGCCGCTGTAGATGATGAACCCGGCCGGTGAAATCACCGGGGTCCAGGTCACCTTGGGCGCGGCGAATTCGGGCCGGGTGCTGTGATCGGGAATGTCGCGGCCATCGTAATGATTGCCGTTGGAGACGATGGGGTAGCCGTAGTTGGCGCCGCGCTCGATCAGGTTGAGTTCGTCGCCGCCGGCCGGGCCCATTTCGTGTACCCACAGCTTGCCGCGCGCGTCGAAGGCGATGCCCAGCGCATTGCGATGGCCCAGCGACCACACCTGCGCGGCCACGCCGCCCTGCGAAGCGAACGGGTTGTCGGCCGGCACGCTGCCGTCGTCGTTCAAGCGGATGATCTTGCCCAGGTTGCCGCCCATGTCCTGGGCCGGGTCGAATTTCTGCCGTTCGCTGGAGGTGATCCACAGCTTGCCGTCCGCACCGAACGCCAGCCGGTGGCCGTAATGGCCCTTGCCGTCCACCTTCGGCGTCTGCCGCCAGATCACCTTGAGGTCTTCGAGCGCGCCGCTGCCATCGGCTTTCAGCGCCAGCCGTGCCCGCGCCACCGCCGCGCCCTGGGTACTGCCTTCACCGGCTTCGGCGTAGCTCACGTACACCAGCTGATTGCTGGCGAACTGCGGATGCGGCAGCACATCGCCGAAGCCGCCCTGGCCACCGTAGGCCACCTTCGGGACCCCGGTGATGTCCGCACTTTTGCGCGTGCGCGGGTCGAAATGCTTCAGCACCCCACGCTTTTCGCTCACCAACAGGCTGCCGTCGGGCAGGAAGCTCATCGCCCAGGGCTCATCGAACGTGGCGAACTCGGTGGCCGCGAAGGGCCATTGGGCCTTCTCCAGCACCGGCGCGGCGGCCTTGTCGGCGGCTACGCAGGCGGTGGCGAACAGGGGCAGGGTGAGGGTGACGGCGAGCGAGAGCAGCAGCTTGCGGGTCATGGGGGATCTCCGGGTGGGGATGCGATGGCCAGCCATGGTTGTACACCATGGCCATCAACGGGGCGTGGACCATACGTCATCCCCCGTAGGCGCGGCTGCCCGGATCGGCTAACGTTGCCCCGCGCCGCCCGTGGGGGCGGCATGTGCGGCCTGCCGCCTTCAAAAGGAGTTTGGAAAATGACACAACCGGTGCATAAACCGTCCCCGGCGTTCATCGCCGCCTCGTGGACGGCGCTGCTGCTGGGCGCGGTGGCCTATCTGGTCGGCCTGTTCAACGCGGAGATGGCACTCAATGAAAAGGGCTATTACCTGACGCTGCTGCTGTTTGGCCTGTTCGCGGCGGTGTCGCTGCAGAAAAGCGTGCGCGACCGCGTCGAGGGTATCCCGGTCAGCGGGTTGTATTACGCACTGTGCTGGTTCGCACTGCTGGCAGCGCTGTTGCTGCTGCTGGTCGGGTTGTGGAACGCCACCCTGCTGCTCAGTGAAAAGGGCTTCTACGGCATGGCCTTCGCGCTGAGCCTGTTCGGCGCGGTGGCGGTGCAGAAAAACACCCGCGACCTGATGGCCGCGGGCGATGCTGGGGCTGACATCAAGCGTGACATTCCGCCGCTGCCCAGCGGCGAGTGAACCGGTGGCGGCTGCGCGGTACCTCAGGTGCCGCGCGGCACGCCCTTGTCCAGGTGCGACTGCCGCAACGCGGTGGATTCGTCCCAGCCGCGCCGCACGGCATTGCGTGCCTGCGCCCAGGTCAGGGGGCTCTTGCCGCGTTCCTGCGCCCAACGTGTTTCCAGTTCGGCTTCCACTTCCTCGTAGGCACGGGTGATTTCCTGTGCGCGCGACTGGTGGCCAATCTGGTAGGCCGGCTCATAGTCATCGAAGAACTGGCTGCTGTCGTAATACGGTTCGCTGCTGAAGCGTTCGCGCCAGTAGTCCGATACCGCTTGGCGCGGGACGCCGTCTTCCGGCACCCGGCCGGGAATCTGGTAATCAGGGCTCATGTTCTGCTCCGGTGGGGTGAGGCTTCACCGTAGCGGGGTGCCGGTTAACAGCGTGGGCGTGCGGGGTGAATGGCACATCAAGCGCCCTTCACCGGCCCATGCTGGATCAGGGCGGCGCATCCTTGCGCGGAAATTTGTAGATCACCGCGCCCACCGCGAAGGCGATGCCGGCGGCGGCGATGTTCTGCCAGCTGGCGCTGATGAACAGCGCCAGGCACAACAGCAGTGCGAGGATCGGGATCAACGGGCCGCCGGGCAGCTTCAATGCACCGGGGCGGTCGCCGAACCGCCGCGCCAGCACCAGCACCGCCGCCGCAGTGCCGATGTAGGCAAACAACCGCGTGGTCATCGACAGCAGCGCCAGTTGCACGAACGAGCCCGACAGCGCCAACGCCAGTGCAATCAGCCCCTGGGTGACGATCGCCGCGGCCGGGGTACGGAAGCGCGGATGCACCTGTGCCAGCAGCTTCGGCCCATAGCCGTCGCGGGCCAGCGCGAACAGGAAGCGCGGGCCCATCATCATCGTGTTGCTGTTGGTACCGAGGATGGAAATGGTGGCGCCCACGGTAAGGATCAGCGCCAGGGTGACCCCGCCGAAACTGGCGGCCGCATCGGCCAGCGGCGTCGGCGAGCTGGCCAGCCCGACCAGCGTGCCCTGCGCGATGAACTGCACCGCGCCGTAGATGACGGTGACGGTGATGATCATGGTGATCAGTGCGAAAGGAATGTCGCGGCGCGGGTTCTTGTACTCGCCCGCGGCAGCTGGAATGTTCTCGAACCCGGCATAGGCGTAGAGCAGCAGCAACGCCGCCTCGCCCATGCGTTGCAGGTCATGCGGGTCCGGGCGCACGCCGGAGAAGGCCAGCCCGGTATCCACGTAGAACGCGCCGATCGCCACGAACAGCAGCAGCGGCAGCAGCTTGCCGATCACCAGGATCACCCCGGTGCGGGCGGCCGAGCGCACCCCGGCCACGTTCACCGCGGTGAGGAAGCCCAGCGACACCACGATGATCGCGATGCGGCCGATATCGTGCCCGGCCCACGGCCAGAACCGCGCCACGGCATCGGCCAGCGCATTGCTCAACGCGGCCGCCGAGCTGATCCGGGTCAGCCAGATCATCCAGCCGATCTCGAACCCGGCGAAGCGCCCGAAGGCCTCGCGTGCATACAGATAGCTGCCGCCGGGCTCGTCGAAGTAGCTGGCCGCCTGCGCGTAGCAGAGCACCAGCAATGCCACCACGATACCGGCGGCGACCACGCCCCACAGGCTGAACGGCCCGAGCAGGGCGACGGTGGCGGCCGGCAGCAGGTAGATGCCGCTGCCGATCACATCGTTGATCGACAGCCCGACGATCTGCCAGCGGCTGACCGCGCGTTCCAGTTGTGGATCGGCCGGCGCGCTCATTGCGCCACGTCCGTCAGTACCGGCAACTGCCAGGCCGCTTGCCGTTGCTGGTACTGCGCGCGTGGCAGCAGCACCAGGCGCGGCCTGGCATCGGGCGTCAGCCAGGCCAGCAACGCCTGCATGTGCGCCGGCGGCATTGCCGTGCAGCCGGCGGTGGCCTCGCCCGGCGCGCGCCACAGGTGGGCGAAGATGCAGCTGCCCCGGCCCGGCACGGCCTTGGGGTTGTGCTCGATCACGAAGCCCTCGCGGTAACGCACGTCACCGTTGTTGTGCAGGTCCAGGCGCATGGGCTCGGTGGAGCCTGCCACCGCATCGGCGCCCACCACGTCGGCATCCACGATGCGGTTGTAGTACGGCGAATCGGGCACGTCCATGCAGTAGCTGGTGGTCAGCATCGGCTGGTAGGGCAGGGCGGTATCGGCCTTGCCCGCGTAACCGAAGGCCGGACCGATGTCGAACACACCGGCGGGGCTGCGGCCATCGCCTTCCTGTTTCTGCGGCCCGTCGGTGCGCGGCGGATGACGGCCGATGCCCCAGGCGCTGCCGCTGCGGCCCACGGCCACGTCGAAGGCCGCGCCCTGCCGCTGCCAGCCGGCGTCGGTGCGCACAAAGGCCTGCAGTTGGCCGTGGGTGGCCTCCCAGCCCTCGGTGGTCACCACGATCACCTGCGTGCTGCCGTCCAACGGCGCGGCCAGCGGCCGTTTGGCGGCGGCGGGCAAGGCAGTGGCAAGCACCAGGCAGGCAAGGACGGAACGGAACGGCAGCATCGTGGTGGGCTCCAGCAATCAGGTATCGATCAGGTGTTCGATCCGTTCCAGGTTCACCCCGAGCTGGCGGTGGCGGTCCGGGTTGGCGTGGCACAACAGCACGAAGACGAAGTCCAGCAGGGACTGCAATGAGGCACGGTACAACAGTTGCGCCAGGTGCGGTGCCGGGTCGTGCGCGCACACCACCAGCGCTGCATCGGCGTGCGCGCGCAGCGGGTTGGCGCTGTGCCGGGTGATGGAGACCACCTTGCCGCCCATGTCCTGGAACTGGCGCGACAGCTGGAACAGCTGCGGCAGTTTGCCGAACTCGGAAAACACCAGCATCACATCATTCGGCCGTGCCGCCGAGAGGTTGGCCATCATCAGGATCGGGTCGGCATGGTGCACGGTAAGCATGCCCAGCAGCGACAGCCGCATCGCGAACTCGCGCGCGTACAGGCCGTCATCGCCCAACCCGTAGACGAACACCTTGGGCGCATCGTCGATCAACTGCACGATGGCCGCGACGTCGGCCTGCGGGTTGGCCAGCCAGGTTTCTTCCTCGGCGGCGGCCTTGCTCAGGCGCAGGCGTTCGGCCACCTCGGTGTAACCGTCGGCCACGTCGGGCGACGGCGCGCCTGCCTGCGGGGAGTTGCCGGCGCGGGCGACCGCCTGGCCGATGGAGTACTTCAGGTCCGGGTAGCCCTTGAAGCCCAGTTTCTGGCTGAACTTGACCACGCTCGACTGGCTGATGCCCAGGGCACTGGCCAGCTGCTGGGAGGAGTAGTCGCGCAGCAGGTGGGCGTTGTCCAGGATGAAGTCGGCGATGCGGCGTTCGATCGCCGACATGTGGTCACGCTCGGAGCGGATTTTCACCAGGGGCGGCATGGGCGCGGTCACCAACGCATCGGCTTGATCATCTCCAACCCCTGCACTTCGGTGATGCCCAGCCCCGGCGCATCGCTGATGGTGATCTCCGATTCGTTGAAGTTCACCCCGCCGCTGACCGGGTTGAACAGGCCCAGCGAAGGGCCGTCCAGGTCCACCTTGGTGATCACCTCGCTCTTGGCCACCGCCAGGTGCACGGCCGCCGCCACCGAGATGCTTGATTCAATCATGCAGCCGATCATGCACGGTACGCCGTAGATGGCGGCGATGTCGGCGATGCGGATCGCATTGGACAGCCCGCCGGTCTTCATCAGCTTGATGTTGATGATGTCCGCCGCACGCTGCTGGATCAGGTCGAACACCTGGCCGGGATTGAACACGCTTTCGTCGGCCATCACCGGCGTGTTGACCCGGTCGGTGACGTACTTCAGCCCGGTGATGTCGGCCGCCTTGACCGGCTGCTCCAGCAGTTCCAGCACCACCCCGGCCTCTTCCAGGGTGTGCATCGCATGCACCGCCTGCTTGGCCGTCCAGCCCTGGTTGGCGTCCAGCCGCAGCAGTGCACGGCCCTGTACGGCGGCATGGATCGCCTTGACCCGCTCGATGTCCAGCCCGATGTCCTTGCCGACCTTGATCTTCAGTGACTCGAAACCGCGATCGATCGCCGACAGCGAATCGGCCACCATCTTGTCGATGTAGTCCACGCTGATGGTGATGTCGGTGGTGATCACCGGGTCGCCACCGCCGAGCATCCGGTACAACGGCGCGTTGTGCAGCTGCGCCCACAGGTCATAGACGGCAATTTCGACCGCGGCCTTGGCGCTGGTGTTGCGCTCCAGCGAGGACTGGATGAGCCCGCACAGGTGGTTGAGGTTGGCCACGTCCTGGCCGATCAGGCGCGGCTTGATGCAGGTGGTGATGGCGTCGATGATCGAGCCGTGGGTATCGCCGGTGATCACCGCCGTTGCCGCAGCCTCGCCGTAACCGGTATGGCCGCTGTCGGTGCGTACCAGCACCACCACGTCCTCCACGGTGTCCACGGTGCGCAGCGCGGTCTTGAACGGGGTTTTCAGCGGCACGCGGAGCATGCCCAGTTCGATGTCGGTGATCTTCATTCGTTGGTCTGTGGCCGGATGCGCTGGATGTTGGTGATGCGGTCGATGTAGCTGACGGTGTCGCTGGCCATCATCGGCTCCAGCGGGGTCACCGACACGCCGTTGAGGTGGGCCTGCACGCGTTTGCCGTCGGCACCGGACCAGCTGCCGCCGGCGGTATCGTGGATCACCCAGGTGCGGCCGTCGAGATGGCCCAGGGTGACCATGACATGGCCGGGGATGTAGATCAGGTCGCCGACCTGCAACTGGTTCACCGCCGCAGTGCGCGTTGCCTTGCCGTCCTTCGGATCGAAGGCGATGCGGTCCAGCGCCGGGCTCACCGCCTGCGCACTGGTATTGCGCGGCACAAGCACGCCGACGCTGCGGTAGATCTCCGAGACAAAGCCGCTGCAGTCGCGCGTGTCGTAATCATGGCCCCAGCCGTAGCGCTCGCCGAGGAACTTGAAGGCCTGGGTGATCAGGGTGCGCGGGGTCAGTGGCAGGTAATCGGCGGCGCTGTCCTGCGAGCGTGGCAGCAGCGCCGGCACCAGTGCCAGGCGGCCGTCGTCGTTGCGTACCGGCAGCTGCAGCACGTAACCGGCGTGTGCCTGCTGGCCATTGACGGGCGTGTCCTGTGGCCAGTCGGCGATCACCGGCAGGCGCACGCCCATGTCCAGCTGCAGCCGCGATACCCGCGGTTCCTCCGGCGTGTAAGCGGTGAACGCGGTCGCGCCGGTCACCACACGGTAGGGGCCGCGCTGGCCATAGCCGAGCACGGTGGCCGCATCGCCGATGCCGACAAAGCGCTTCTCGATCCACGCCGAGTAGCGTTCGCTGGTGATGAACAGCCAGTGCCCGTCGGCGCTTTCATGCAGCACCGCCACTGCATCGCCCGGGAACAGGGCCGATTCCTGGAAGCGGTCGATATCGGTGTCGCCCTGGGTGGTGAACACCCGCAGCGTGGTGGGGAACGCGCGCAGTGCCGCCCGATGGGTGACCAGGCCGTACTGCAGCGGCCACTGCGCAGGGATCGCGTCCAGCGCAAGGTTGCGCAGGGTCGCTTCGCGCTGCGGCACGTCGATGCGGTTGCCGTCCTGGCCGTACAGGGCCTTCTCCGGCCACCGCGACAGCGCCTGGATGCTGGACAGCACCGACGCCCGCGGCAGTTGCGCCGGCAGCGCGCGCAGGTCGTGGATGGAGCGGTCCTGGGTACGCATGCGGGTGTTCTGCGCGTCGATCTGGCGGCGGTCCAGGATCACCGCATCGGCGTTGGGCAGGCGCGCGGCCCAGTACTGCGGGGTGAGGTAAGCCTCATGCAGTCCGACCACATACGGCAGCGGGGCACCCGGATCGGGTCGACCGGCGGCGCCGTCGGCGGCCCACCCGGGCAGGCTGGCCACGGCCAGCAACAAACCCACGAGCGGTCGCGCGGGGGCCGCCCACAATGCAAAGCGGGAACGCGTCATCGCGGCAATGTCCTCGGTTGGAAGCGCGCAAGGGCGGCCGGCACGAACCCGGCATGGCACTGCGCGCAGCGCCGCTCTGGAGGATTCATGGTGCACGTGCTCCGGGCGGCTGCGGGTGTCATGGAATACTTATTCCTTTCGGCGTGGAATGCAAGAATAAATTATTGACCGGTGCCCCGGCCCGTGTTACACAGCCATTACCACCCGCGCTGGGGAAGTGTCGCTGTGGATCGTGCCGTTCGCAAACCGTCTCTGCCCCTTGTCGCCGGACTGTGCGCGGCGCTGCTGCTGTGGGCGCTGCCGGGGCGGTCCGAATCGGCCGACGTGGCGCGCATTGCCGAGCTGGTCGATGCCGGCCGCTTCGCGCTTGCCGATGCGCAGATCACCCAGGGCACCGCCACCGAGGCGTCGCACGCCGATGGCCTGGCCTTCCAACGCGAGCGCATGCGCCGCATCCGCCTGGATTTCAGCCTGGATCGCGCCGCCGCGCAGGCGGCCGTGCGCCGCGACATTCCGGACCTGCGCCAGCAGGAGTTTGACCACTGGGACCGCCAGGGTCTGCTCGAACACCTGGACATCGACGGCGAGCGCCGCTACTTCAAGCGTGCGCCGTCCAACCTGTTCCGGCTCAGCAGCGAGGCCCGCGCCCGCCGCCGCGCCGATGCGCCACCGATCACCGACGGACCCTTTGAAAAACTCACCCCGTATCACGCACGGGTGGTGCAGGCGGCAACGCAGTCCGGCCGCAGCTCGGTGCTGCCGCAGCGGGTGGAGGTGACCCAGTCGCTCACGGTGAAGGCCGATGCGGTCCCGGCCGGCCAGGTGCTGCGTGCGTGGATTCCGTACCCGCGGCAGATTCCCGGCCAACAGGAGCAGTTGCAGTGGCGCGGCAGTTCGCCGGGCAAGGCCCGCATTGCCCCGGCCGATGCCCTGCAGCGCACCGCCTATCTGGAAGCCACGGCGGTTGCCGGGCGCTCCACCCGTTTCGAGATCCGCTACGCGTTGACCGTGTCTGCGCGGCATACCGCGATCGATCCTGCCCAGGTGCAGCCCACGCCGGCCGATCCGGCACTGGCCCCTTACCTGGCCGAACAGCCGCCGCATGTGCGCTTCACCCCGGCCATGCGGCTGTTCTCCGCGCAGGTGCTGCAGGGCGAAACACGGCCGTATGAAGTGGTGCGCCGGTTGTTCGATGCGGTGGATGCCATCCCCTGGGCCGGCGCGCGCGAGTACTCAACCCTCGGCAACATCAGCGATTACGCCCTGCGCGCCGGTCATGCCGACTGCGGCCAGCAGACCCTGCTGCTGATCACCCTGCTGCGCATGAACGGCATTCCCGCGCGCTGGCAATCGGGCATGGTCTACGCCGACGACGCGGTGGCTTACAGCAACCTGCACGACTGGGGCGCGGTGTACCTGGCGCCGTACGGCTGGGTGCCGATGGACGTCACCACCGGCCGCCTGGACAGCGCCGAGCCGATGCTGCGCGATTTCTACCTCGGCGGGCTCGATGCCTATCGCATCGCCTTCAACGACGATTTCCAGCAGCCGCTGCAGCCGGCCAAACGCTACCCGCGTTCGGACACGGTGGATTCGCAGCGCGGTGAAGTGGAATGGTCCGGCGGCAATCTGTACTTCGATCAATGGAACTACGACTTCCAGTCGCACATCGTGCCGCTGGAGGCCACGCGGTAAACGGCGGCATCCACGATTCCACATCTGCAGGAGAGAGCAGGGAATGAACACGAACAGGTTGAAGCGGGCGGCGCTGTGCGTCGCATTGGGAGCGTGCCTGGGCACGCTGGCACCGGCGGCGATGGCCCAGGACGGCGCGGTGGTCGGCAAACTGCTGACCGAGCCGGGCCAGCAACTGACCAATGCCACGGTGACGGTACGCAACCCGTCCACCGGCTTTGTGCGCTCGGTACGCGCCGAAGCCAACGGCAGCTACCGCATCCCGCTGTTGCCGGTGGGCACCTATGAGCTGGAAGTGGCCGTCGCCGGGGGCGCTCCGGCGCGCGTGGGCCAGGTCAACGTCGGGCTGGGCAGCGCCACCACGGTGAACGTGCCGGTCAGTGGGGTGAGCACGCTGGGCGTAGTGGAAGTGCGCGCGCCGCAGGTGGTGTCGATGG
The DNA here is from genome assembly GCF_057835675.1 of Stenotrophomonas sp. GL_101. Lineage (NCBI taxonomy): Bacteria > Pseudomonadati > Pseudomonadota > Gammaproteobacteria > Lysobacterales > Lysobacteraceae > Stenotrophomonas > Stenotrophomonas sp. GL_101. The sequence continues at coordinate 448,269 of NZ_CM174432.1, forward strand.
TGGATGTGAAGTCCACCGAATCGGCCACCAATATCACCCGCGAAGAACTCTCGCGCCTGCCGGTGGACCGTGACATCACCGCCGTGGCGCTGCTGGCGCCGGGCGCGGTCAAGGGCAAGGGCTCGCTGGGCGGGCAGGGGGTCTCCTTCGGCGGCTCCTCGGTGGCCGAGAACACGGTCTACATCAATGGCCTGAACGTCACCGACTTCTACAACCGGGTCGGCTTCTCTTCGGTGCCGTTCGGCTTCTACCAGGAGTTCCAGGTCAAGACCGGCGGCTATTCGGTGGAGTTCGGGCGCAGCACCGGTGGCGTCATCAACGCGGTGACCCGCTCGGGCAGCAACGATTTCAAGGCCGGTGCCGAACTGGTGCTGGAGCCGCGCGCGTGGCAGTCGCAGGCCCGCGACCGCTATGACGGCGACGGCAGCCGCTACATCACCGCCAGCAGCGACGACTACTCGCGCAGCGCGCTGAACGTGTTCGCCTCCGGTGCGCTGGTGCAGGACAAGCTGTTCTTCTTCGGCATGTACGAAGCGCGCGACTACAAACCCAATTCGACCAACGACGCCGGCGCCGTGCTCAGCCGTGGCACCGCCGATGACCCGTTCTGGGGCGGCAAGCTGGACTGGCAGATCACCGACAACCAGATGCTGTCGCTGTTCGGGTTTTCCGACAAAAGCGACACCATCACCGACGTCTACCGCTACGACTACGACACCGGCCGGGCCGTGGGCGATCGCACCAACCAGATCTACAACACCGTGGGTGGCAAGAACTGGTCGGGCACCTACAGCTGGCAGGTCAACAACGACCTGACCATGAAGCTGATGTACGGCGAGAACAAGCGCAACCGCTCGCAGAGCAGCCTGATGGACCAGAACTGCAACCGCGTGTTCGACAACCGCACCGCCAGCCAGGGCGTGCCCACCGCGCTGCAGGGCGACCGCAGCTGCACCAGCAGTGCGCAGCTGGAATCGGCGCTGGACACGCGCAAGGCCGCCCGCGCCGATTTTGAATGGTCCATCGGCGACCACCTGCTGCGCTTCGGCCTGGACCGCGAAGAGAACACCTCCGACTACGAGCGCGCCTATCCCGGCCCCGGTGGCCTGCGCTACGACGTGTACTACCGCACGCCCGGCAGCTCGCTCAATGGCGGGGTGGCACCGGCCAGTGGCCAAGTGGTGCGTACCCGCCGCTATGAAGTGGCCGGCTCGTTTGAAACCATCAACTCGGCCTACTACCTGGAAGACAACTGGCAGGTCACCCCGAATTTCCTGCTGAACATCGGCGCACGCATGGAGGGCTTCGACAACAAGGGCGGCGGCGGCGACAGCTACATCAAGATCGACAACATGATCGCCCCGCGCCTGGGCTTCTCCTGGGACATCCGCGGCGATGGCACCACCAAGCTGTTCGGCAACCTGGGGCGCTACTACCTGCCGGTGGCCAACGTGATCAACATCAAGCAGGCCGGCGGCTTCCTGGATGAGCGCACCTGGTACGAGTTCCTCGGCTATTCCGGTGCGGACAACAACGTGCCGGGCCTGGGCGGGCAGATCGGCCCGGTGGACAACTCGCAGGGCGACGGCAGCGTGCCGGACCTGCGCGCCGAGGTGAACCGCGACATGGACCCGGTGTACCAGGACGAGGCCATCCTCGGCTTCCAGCACATGCTGAGCGAGTCGTGGTCGGTGGGCGCCAGCGTGACCTATCGGCGCCTGCAGAACGCCATCGACGACATGAACATCACCGCCACCGGCCAATGCGGTGCGGTGGACGGGGTGTGGATCATGGGCAACCCCGGCCGTACCAACACGGTGTGGGGCGACAGCAACTGCGATGGCAGCAACGACGCCTGGATCGACATCGACACCTCGCGCGAAGGCTGGGCGCTGTACGACGATGACGGCAACTACGTCGGCCAGCGCGGCTGGGTCAAGCCCAAGCGCGACTACAAGGCGCTGGAACTGCAGGTGGACCGCGCCTGGGACGGCAAGTGGGGCTTCAATGCCTCCTACACGCTGGCCTACGGCCGCGGCAACGCCGAAGGCCCGGTTAACTCCGATACCGATTTTGCCGATTCGGGGCGCACCGAGAACTTCGACAACCCGTGGGTGAACTATCGCGGCTACGGCTACCTGGCCAATGATCGCCGCCACCAGTTCAAGTTCCGTGGCAGCTACGCGCTCACCGAGAACCTCACCGTGGCCGCCACCCTGGGCATCCAGTCGGGCAGCCCGATCACCCGCTTCGGCGCCGGCAATCCGTTCGACGATACCGACTTCCACAGCTACTACGTATGCGTGGCCAACTGCCTGTCCACGGTGGCGTCCGAGCGCCAGTACGTGCACTCCCCGCGCGGTGGCGATGGCCGCACGCCGTGGACCTATGACCTGGACATGAGCGTGGCCTACAAGGTGCCGGTACCGCTGGACATCAACATCAAGCTGGCCGTGTACAACGTGCTCAACCAGCAGCGCACCGTCTCGGTGGACCAGGACTACGAACCGCAGGACAGCATCGGCACGCCCAACCCGATGTACGGCTACGGCACCGGGTTCCAGTCGCCGCGCTACGCCCAGCTCAGCGTGACCTGGAACTACTGATGGCATGAGCGGCCTCACGCCACGGGCGTCACTGGCGGTGCTGGCGGGCCTTGCGATGGCCGCCAGCATCAGCGCCGCGCCGCTGCAACCGCAACCGTTCGACGCGATGTTCGAGCAGGCCCGGCAGCACTATGCGCTGCCGGGCCTGGCGATGGCCGTGGTGGCCGACGGCCAGGTGGTGTATCAGCGCAGCGCGGGAGAGCGCCGCGTCGGCACGGGCGAGCCCATCGATGCCGACACCCTGTTCAAGATCGCCTCCAACAGCAAGGCGATGACCGCCGCACTGCTGGCGCGCCTGGTCGACCGTGGCCTGCTGCACTGGGACGACCCGGTGATCCAGTACCTGCCGCAGTTCCGCATGCACGATGCGTGGGTCACCCAGCACATGCAGGTGCGCGACCTGCTCATCCACAACAGCGGGCTGGGCCTGGGCGCGGGCGACCTGATGCTCTGGCCCGAGCCCAACCGCTACACCCGCCAGGACATCCTTGCCGGGCTGGCCCACCTCAAGCCGGTCACCAGCTTCCGCAGCGGCTATGCCTACGACAACCTGATGTACGTGGTGGCCGGCGAAGTGGCCGCTGCGGCAGGCGGCAAACCGTATGACCAGTTGCTGCGCGAGGAGGTGTTCGTGCCGCTGGGCATGGACCGCTGCCAGGTGGGCGCCTGGTCGGTAACGCAGGTGGGCAACGTGGCCCAGCCGCATGCCCGGACCGGCGGGCACAACGTGCGCGTCGGCAGTGACGGCGGCACCAGCCCGGACCTCACCTCGATGGCGGCCGGGGGCATCCGCTGCAGCCTTGCGGACATGACCCGCTGGATGCAGGTGCTGCTGGACCCGGCGCGGGTGCCGGGCTGGCTCAGTGCCACCCAGCGTCGCGCGTTGTGGACCGCGCACATGCCGATGCCATTGGGTGAACGGCAGCGGCAGTGGGACACCGCGCATTTTTCCGCCTATGGCTACGGCTGGCGGTTGTCGGACATGGACGGGCAATGGAAGGTGGCGCACACCGGCACGCTGTCGGGCATGTACTCCTCGCTGGCGCTGTTGCCGGACCGCCACATCGGTGTGGTGATATTGATCAACGGCGACGCTGAAGACGCCCGCACGGTGTTGATGCAGGCCGCGCTCAAGCATTTCACTGCGCCCTCCGAGGGCCGCGGCGTGCTCGATTACGCGCGCCTGCTGGCGCAGGACCAGCAGCAGCGCACGGCCGCCGGCCACGTGCGCCCGGATACGCGCGCACGCCGCCCCGCCGACCGGCACGCCACTGCCGCGTGGCAGGGCCGCTATCGCGATCCCTGGCTGGGCGATGCCCGGCTCTGCATGCAAGAGGGGCACCTGCGCTTCAGCGTGGACAAATCCCCGCTGTTGCGCGGTCGCGTCATGCAGCTGGGCGAGCGCTGGCTGGTGCAGTGGGATACGCTCGGTACCGACGCCGAGCCCTGGTTGCAGGTGCAGCCGGGCGCGCCGCCCACGCTCACCCTGCGCGCCATCGACCCGGATATCGACTTCAGCTATGACTACCAGGACCTGCAGTTCACCCGCATCGGCGATTGCCCGTAGCGTCGCGCTGCTGCTGGCCCTGGCGGGCGCTGCGGTGGCCCAGCCGGTGCAGGTATCTCCGGCGCACACCCCCGCCGAGGCCGGGCTGGTGGACATCGGCAGCCTCGCGCCGGGCATTGCGCTGGACATCCGCTATGCCGGCACCGACAACTTCACCGGCCACCGCGTGCCGGGCTACGACGCGCCCCGGTGCTACCTGCTGGAGCCTGCCGCGACCGCATTGGCGGCAGTTGAAGCCGAGCTGCGCAGCACCGGCTTCGCCCTGCGGCTGTTCGACTGCTACCGCCCGGTGCAGTCGGTGCGTGCGTTCGTCGCCTGGGCGCACGACCCGGCCGAACACTCCCGCAAGGCGCTGCAGTATCCCGACCTGGACAAGCCCGCGCTGCTCGGCGTCTACATCGCCGAAACCTCCGGCCACAGCCGCGCCGCCACCGTCGACCTGACCCTGCTCGACTGCCGCAGTGGCGCCTGCACCGCGCTGGACATGGGCACCGACTTCGATTTCTTCGGCACGCGCGCGCATACCGATGCCCCGGACATCACTGCCACCCAGCGCGACAATCGCCAGCGGCTGGTGCAGGCGATGGCCCGCCACGGCTTTGCCAACTACGCGCTGGAATGGTGGCATTACAGCCTGCGCCCCGAGCCAGACCCGCACACCGCCTACGACGTACCGGTGCATTGACCGGCGTGCCGGCAAGGCGGGCCGCTACACTGTGGGCTGACCGCCCGCCCGGACCCCGATGAACCTGCCGCTGCACTTTGGATTGCTCGGAACCCTCGAAGCGGGCCTGATCGCCCTGCTGGTGGGGCTGCTGGTGTACGCGCTGTGGCACCGCCTGTGCCGCTGGCTGGGCGGGTCGGTTGGGCATGCGATCGGCTGGTCGTGCGTGATCGCGGTGGCGGGCTCGGCCGGTATCGATGCCTGGAAGCTGTTCTACATGGGCATGATGCGGTTGGAGTCGCCGTTGTATGCGCGGTTGTTCCTGAGCACCATCCACGATCCGAACGAACTGGGCTCGCGGGTGGTTCTCGAAGTGGCCGGCGCGCTGGCCGGTGTGACCCTGGGCTGGCTGTTGTTCAGTTCCCGCTCAGGCGAAAAAAACGCCAGCCACGACTGACATTGCGTTTGCATCCGGTTAAATCCGACCCGGTTGAATGCACACCTTACTTCCTGCTCACCTGCACATAACCAGTGCGGTAATGCACGTGCGCGGGCAGCGGGTTAAGACCGCGTGCGCACGCCGATCGCGGCGCAATTTCGATTCACAAACGGGCTGGCAGTGTGGGGCCGTGCGGAAACAACCGAACCGCGCAACATCCCCAAAGGAGACCACCCATGACTATTCGCATCCGCAAGCCCCTGATCGCCCTGATCGTCGCCGCCGGCAGTGTGCTGGCCCTCCCGGCGATGGCCCAGTCCGCGCAGCAGAGTGCCGCGCAGGCGCAGAACCAGGCGGCGCAGGCCCAGCAGGCGGCGGCACAGGCCGGGCAGGCTGCTGATTCGGCCACCGGCGCTGCCGCCCAGGCCTCGCAGCAGGCCAACGGTGGCGGCGGCCAGACCTGGGCCAGCGTGGACACCGACGGCAACGGCACCATCAGCAAGACCGAGTCGCAGGTCAACGCCGGCCTGGCGCAGGTGTTCGACCAGGCCGACACCAACAAGGACGGCGAGCTTTCGGCGGACGAATACAAGGCATACGTGGCCGCCCAGCAGGGCAAGGCCGCCAGTGGCAGCGGCGCACAGCCGGGCAACTGAACACGCGTTCCATGAGCAGGCAAGGGCCTTACACCGCTGGACACCGGTGAACGGCAGTGAGGGAGGAGGGCGGCTCAGGCCGCCCTTCTTTCAGGTGCGGCCCGGCGCCGGTTCGGGCAACGGGCAGACGATGTCATTGGGTGACGCCGCCGCTGTTGCTATCCTTGCCCGATGATGACCTCCATGCCCGCGCCCCAGGGCGCCATCGGCCTGGTCGGCTTTGACGGTGACGACACGCTGTGGAAGAGCGAAGACTATTACCGCACCGCCGAGCAGGGCTATCTCGACATCCTGTCGCGCTACATCGACGTGCACGACACCCAGACCGCGCGCCACCTGCTGGAGGTGCAGCAGCGCAACCTCGGCGTGTTCGGTTACGGGGTGAAAGGCATGACCCTGTCGATGGTCGAAGCGGCCATCGAGATCACCCAGCAGATGATCACCGCGCGCGACCTGCAGCAGATCCTGGACATCGGCCATGACACCCTGCGTCATCCGGTGGAACTGATCGACGGCGTGCGTGAGTCGGTCAGTGAAATCGCGCGCGATTATCCGGTGGTGCTGATCACCAAGGGTGACCTGTTCCACCAGGAAGCCAAGATCAAGATCGCCAACCTGCGCGACCTGTTCCCGCGCATCGAAATCGTGTCCGAGAAGGACCCGGAAACCTACGCCCGCGTGCTGGAAGAGTTCGACCTGCCGATCCACCGTTTCTGCATGGTCGGCAATTCGCTGCGCTCGGATATCGAGCCGGTGATCACCCTCGGCGGCTGGGGCATCCACACCCCGTACGCGGTGACCTGGGCGCACGAAACCCAGCACGGCGTGGCCGACGACGAGCCGCGCATGGTCGATGCCCCGACCGCCTTCGACTGGCCGCAGGCGTTGCGCGTCATCGAAGCCAAGGCCGCGCAGGCCTGACCGGCATGCAGCATCGCGGCAGCATCGGCCCATGACCCTGCGCACGCTGCTGGTGGTACTGCTGTTGCTGCTGCCACTGACGGCAGCGGCGCAGCAGACCGCGGAGAAATCCGAGGCCTATGTCGTGGATACCGGCGATGCCTGGGTGGATGGCCAGCTGCAGGACATCAACCATTACGCCGAGCGCTACCCCGACAGCTTCCTGGATGAAGTATCGCGCTATGCCGGCGTGCCACGCGGCTACATCGCCGCGCTGATGTACACCCACGGCTGGCAGGCCGGCGATATCTATTTCGCCTGTTTCTGGGCCCACGCCATCCAGCGCTCGTGCCGCGACAGCGTGCAGGCCTGGACCCGCGCCACGCCGGCAGCGGGCAGCCCCAAACACTGGCAAGCGGTGGTGGCCGAGCTGCCCGTGAAGCCGACCAACCTGCACTGGCGCGCCGTGCGCCACGCCATCGTGGCCAGCCACGACCATTGGGACCGCCCGGTCACACTGGATGCCACCCTGCAACGCCAGCTCGGTAATCGCGCCCAGCGCCTGCGCAGCGCCACCCACGCCGATCCCGGGCCTTGACGGTTCGCGCATCCGCGGCTTTGCTGCTGTGCAGATCGCGGTGCCGCCCGGGCTCGGCGACACTATGCGATTGCCGTACCTCCCCCCGTGATCCGTTGCCGAGTACGTAATGAGCACCGACCGTTTCGTTTCACCCGACGATATCCGCAGCCTGTTCGCCCAGGCGATGTCCACCATGTACCGCACCGAAGTGCCGCTGTACGGCACCCTGGTGGACCTGGTGGCCGAGATCAACGATGCCGTGCTCACCGCCGATCCAGCGCTGGTGGCCCAGCTCGACCGCAACGATGAGCGCGCCCGCCTGGACCAGGAACGCCATGGCGCCATCCGGGTCGGCAGCGCCGACGAGCTGGCCACCCTGGGCCGCCTGTTCGCGGTGATGGGCATGCACCCGGTGGGCTATTACGACCTGTCGGTGGCCGGGGTGCCGGTGCATTCCACCGCGTTCCGCCCGCGCACGGCCAAGGCGCTGGCGCACAACCCGTTCCGCGTGTTCACCTCGCTGCTGCGGCTGGAGCTGATCGAAGACGCCGCGCTGCGCGATGAATCGGCGCGCATCCTGGCCCGGCGCCAGATCTTCACCGATGCCGCGCTGGCATTGATCGCCCAGGCCGAGCGCGACGGCGGGCTGGACCAGGCAGGCGCGCGCCGCTTCGTCATCGAATCACTGGAAACCTTCCGCTGGCATGGCGATGCCACCGTGTCGCTGGCCACCTACCATGCGCTGCACGACGCGCACCGGTTGATCGCCGACGTGGTCTGCTTCCGCGGCCCGCACATCAACCACCTCACCCCGCGCACGCTGGATATCGATGCGGCGCAGGCCGGCATGCTCGCCCGTGGCATCGATGCCAAGGCCGTGGTCGAAGGCCCGCCGCCGCGTCGTTGCCCGATCCTGCTGCGCCAGACCAGCTTCAAGGCGCTGCAGGAAACCGTGCATTTCCCCTCTGGTGACAGCGGCGATGCGGGCACCCATACCGCGCGCTTCGGTGAGATCGAACAGCGCGGCCTGGCGCTCACCCGCAAGGGCCGCGCGCTGTACGACCAGCTGCTTGCCCAGGCGCGCGACAGTGGCGGCGCCGGCAGCACCGGGCAGGATTACCCAACCCGGCTGGCGGCGGCGTTCACCGCCTTCCCCGATGACCACGACACCCTGCGCCGCGAAGGCCTGGGGTACTACCGCTACGCGCTCACCGACGCCGGTCGCGCTACTCCGGCCGCCATCGGCGACCTGCCGGCCGACGCGTTGATCGCGGCCGGCCTGGTCAGTGCCGACCCGATCGTCTATGAGGATTTCCTGCCGGTGAGTGCGGCGGGCATCTTCCAGTCCAACCTGGGTGGCGAAGAGCAGCGCGCCTACACCGCGCACGCCAACCGCGGCGCGTTCGAACAGGCGCTGGGCATGCCGGTGGAAGACGAGTTTGCGATCTACGACCGCCTGCAGCAGGCGTCATTGACGAGTCTGCGCACCGGGTAACCGGGCGGGTGCCGGTCGGTGGTCGGTACGCGTATTGCCGCGTCCCATGTCGCGTGCGCCACGACCAACGGTCGTGGCCTACCGGGGGTCGGGCGCCACGGCCAATGGGTGGCCGCACCCGGTAGGTGCCGACCGTTGGTCGGCACGGCACCTGGCCACGCCCGCCATGACCCGTCCTGCCATAGGTTGACACCTGTGGCGGATGATCTGGCCGCCGTCAGGCGGCCAGAGACGCCCGATGCACCGCATCGGGCGTTTGCATTTTAAGCGACAGGTGCGGCCGCTCGGCGTTATAGATCCCCACCGACTCGGCGACCATCTGGCGTGCCTGCAGCAGGTCCCGAGGCCGGTGCAGCAGGAACTCGCCCTTCAAAATTCCATTGACCCGTTCGGCCAGCGCATTCTGGTAGCAGTCGTAGCCATCGGTCATCGAGCAGGTCACCCCATGCCTGGCGTGGATCTTCTGGTAGTAGTCCGAGCAGTACTGGATACCCCGGTCGGAGTGATGGATCAGCTGCTGCCGCGTTTTTCGTTCCTTCAGCGCCATCTGCAGTGCTTGGGCGACCTGTTCGGTCTGCAGGGTGTCGTGCACGCTCCAGCCCACGATCCTGCGCGACCACACATCGGTAATCAGGCTCAGGTATACAAATTTCCCCTGCGTGGGCAGGTAGGTAATGTCGGCTACCCAGACCTGCTCACTGCCGGTCGGTACCACGCGCCCTTCGCCGGGCTTGAGAAGATTGGGGTGCCGCCGGAAGCGGTGATGGCTGTCGGTCGTCTTGTGGTACGCCCGCCGCATGGGGACCAGCAGCCGGGCATCACGAAGGACGCCAAACAGACGGTCGCGCCCCATTGCCACTCCCGATGCTTGAAGCGTCGGTCCAATCAGATGATGCAGCTTGCGCGTGCCGATGCGCGGCTGGCGCGCTCGATAGCCACCTACCAGCGCGAGCGCCCGAGCACCGTCGGCCAATTGCCGCTGCTGACGATGGCCTGCCTGATAGTACGCTTGGCGACTGATACCAAAATGCCGGCAAGCCCTTGCCACGCTTACGCCTTGGAGGCGCCTTTGCGTGAGGACTTGCCGGAAGGCTTTTTTACGATGCGCACCCCGTAGTCTTCCTTGAGCACATCCACGATGGCCTCGAAAAGCTGCGCCTTCTCGGTCGCCTCCCGCAGCTGAACCTGCAGGACTTTGATCTGTTGTTCCGGTGTCAGCGGCTTGGCCGTTCCGGACTTGGGAGCTGTGGTCATGGGGGCAGATGATGCCCCACCTGACCAGTCTTGCCGACCATGTCGCCGAAGCCACGACAGCACGGTGCTCCGTCCTTGGATTCCGTAGCGCTCCTGGGCCTGCTTGTAGGTCAGCTCCCCACGCTCGACCTGGTCCACCACCGACAACTTGAAGGCCAGCGAGTAATCCCGCTGGCTGCGCCTGATTGTTGAATTCATTGAACATTCCTCTTCCTGTGGGAAAAGGTGTCAACTCAATTCAGGACGGGTCACCACCAACAAAAACGCCGGGTTTGTGCCCGGCGTTTTCGCATTCAACCCATCATGCCTTCATCGTGCCGGTGTCCAGCCAGCGCTGGTGCCACGACAGCGCCTCGGGCAACAGGTGCGGGGTGTGCTTGCCGTAACTGTCGCGGCTGGCGCGCTCGAAATAATCGTTGAGCTGATCGCGGAAATCCGGGTGCGCGCAGTTGTCGATCACCACCCGGGCGCGCTTGCGTGGGGTCAGCCCGCGCAGGTCGGCCAGGCCCTGTTCGGTCACGATCACCGACACATCGTGCTCGGTGTGGTCCACATGGCTGACCATCGGCACGATCGCCGAAATGCTGCCGTTCTTGGCCGTGGACGGGCTCAGGAATGCCGACAGGAACCCGTTGCGTGCGAAATCGCCCGAGCCACCGATGCCATTCATGATCCGGCTGCCCATCACATGGGTGGAATTGACGTTGCCGTACAGATCCACCTCGATCATCCCGTTCATGCCGATGCAGCCCAGCCGGCGCACCAGCTCGGGATGGTTGGAGATTTCCTGGGTGCGCATGATGATGCGCTCGCGGTAGAAATCGATGTGCTCCTTGAACGTCTCGTTGGCCTGCGGGCTCAGCGCGAACCCGGTGCACGAGGCATAGCTCAACACCCCGTCGCGCAGCAGGTCCAGCATGCCGTCCTGGATCACCTCGGTGAACGCGCTCAGGTCACGGAAGCCACTCTTGCCCAGCCCGGCCAGCACCGCATTGGGAATATTGCCCACGCCCGACTGCAGCGGCAGCAGGTTGGCCGGCAACCGTCCCCGGGCCACCTCGTGCTTGAGGAACTCGATCAGGTGCGCGGCGATCTGCTCACTGGTGGCATCGATCGGGCTGAACGGGCTGTTGCGGTCCGGGCCGTTGGTGCGCACCACCGCCACGATCTTGTCCGGGTCGCAGCGCAGCGCGGTCTCGCCGATGCGGTCGTTGCCGTGCACCAGCGGAATCGGCTTGCGGTGCGGCGGCAGCGCGGTGCCGTAATAGATGTCGTGCATGCCCTCCACGCCGGCCGGCTGCCACGCGTTGACCTCGACGATCACCTTCTTGGCCAGGTCCAGCCAGGTCTTGTTGTTGCCCACCGAGGTGGACGGCACCAACGAACCGTCTTCACGGATCGCCGAGACCTCGATCACCGCCGTGTCGATCTCGCCATAGAAGCCGAACCACACGTGCTGGGCGACGTGGCTGAGGTGGATGTCGATGTAATCCAGCTTGCCCTCGTTGATGCGGTTGCGCGCATCGGGGTCGCTCTGGAACGGCATGCGCATGGCGATGCCGTCGGCCTTGGCCAGCGCGCCGTCCAGCTCCGGCGCGGTCGATGCGCCGGTCATCAGGCTGATCTGGAACGGCAGGCCCTGCGCGTGCACCGCTTCGATGCGCTGGGCCAGCGCCACCGGTACCGCCTTGGGATAACCTGAACCGGTAAAGCCGCTCATGGCGACGGTTTCACCCGGCTGGATCAGGGCGGCGGCGGCTTCAGCGGACACAACGCGGTCACGCAGACGCGCGTTGGCAATGCGATCGACAGACATGGCGACAACGTTTCTGGGGGGACCTGCATTATCGGCGATCCACGCCCTGCGGGGTGTGCGACCAAGGTGGGATGGCGTTGTCGGCCACCGCCGGCCCCTGTTCAGCTTTTCCCACGTTCGCGGCGGGTGAATTTTTTTTGCAGTGCAGCGTGCAAGTTGCCCGCCGACCCTAGAAGATCGACCTGCATCCCGACGTGGGGGAGGGAGCAGAGCCCGCTGGCAGTTCGCTGCAAGCGGGCTTTTTATTGCCTGGCCTCCGGACATCGGGGCGCCCGTGGGTACAGCGCGTCGATACGCGCCTGGGCAGTACGGCCAACCGATGAACACGCCTTTTTCCGGCGGCGCTACGTCGGCACGGCATAATCGCGTCATGCCGATTCCTGCCGATGCCGTCCCCGCCGCCCTCGTTCCCCTGGTTGACCGCGCACTGGCGCGGCTGGCCCTGTCGCTGGCCGACAGCGGCCACTGGCCACCGTCCCCGGACCTGCTCGACCGCCTGCGCGAACTGGCCATCACCAGTGATTTCGCCATCGACACCCTGTGCCGCCAGCCGGCCCTGTTGTCGCACCTGGCCCAGCCGGACTGCCCGCCGCTGCCGCTGCCCGAGCTGGACCGGCAACAGCCCAGCGACTGGCCGCAGCGCCTGCGTCGCTATCGCACCGCCGCCTCCACCCGGCTGATCTGGCGCGATCTGGCCGGATTGGATGATGTGCCGGCCACGCTGGCCGGTGCCACCGCGCTGGCCGAGCACTGCCTGGGCATCGGCCTGGCCGCGCTCGAACAGGAATTCGCCAGCCGCCATGGCGTGGTCCGCGCCAGCGACGGCAGCGCCCAGCAACTGGTGGTATTCGGGCTGGGCAAGCTCGGTGGCGGCGAACTCAACTTCAGTTCCGATGTCGACCTGGTCTACGCCTACCCGCAGGGCGGCGAATCCGACGGCGCGCGCCCATTGGCGGCCGAGGAGTATTTCGCCCGGCTCGGCCAGCGCCTGGCCCGCCTGCTGGATGAAACCACCGTGGACGGCTTCAGCCACCGCGTCGACCTGCGCCTGCGACCGTTCGGCAGTGCCGGCCGGGTGGCGCTGTCGTTCACCGGCATGGACCAGTACTTCCAGCGCGAAGGCCGCGACTGGGAGCGCTATGCCTGGTTGAAGGCGCGCGCGGTGGCCGGCGACATCGACGCCGGCGAAGCCTGGCTGCAGACCCTGCGCCCGTTCGTGTACCGCCGCTACCTCGACTTCACCGCGCTCGACGGCCTGCGCGACATGAAGGCGGCCATCACCGCCGAAGTCTCCCGCCGCGAGATGTTGGATGACATCAAGCGTGGCCCCGGCGGCATCCGCGAAATCGAGTTCCTTGCGCAGGCCCTGCAGTTGATCCGCGGCGGCCGCGAAGCCAGCCTACGCGAGCGCCGCCTGCTGCACGCGTTGCCGGCGCTGGTTGCCTGCGGGCAGATGGCCGCCACCGATGGCCAGGACCTGCTGCACGCCTATGCGTTCCTGCGCACGCTGGAGAACCGCCTGCAGATGCTGCGCGACGCGCAGACCCACGCACTGCCCACCGATCCCATCGACCGCCTGCGCATCGCCAGCGGCCTGGGCTACGCCGATTGGGACGCGCTGGTCGCCGCACTCGACGTCCAGCGCGACCGTGTCAGCACCGAATTCGGCGCGCTGCTGGCCCCGCGCCGCGGCCAGGCCGCGCCCGATGCACTGGCCAGTTACTGGCGTGGCCTGCCCGACGATGGCAGTGCCGACGTGCTGGCCACGGCCGGCTTCCACGACCCGGTCAGCGCCGACCAGTCGCTGCGCGAGTTTGCCCAGTCGCTCGGGGTCAAGTCGCTGTCCGACACGGCCCGTGCGCGCCTGGACCGCGTGCTGCCGGCGCTGCTGCACGCCGCCACCCGCTCGCCGCACCCCGATGCCGCGCTCAAACGCGTGCTCGGCCTGCTGCAGGCCATCCTGCGCCGCACCAGTTACCTGGCCCTGCTCGACGAACAACCCAGCGCACTGGCCCGCCTGGTCGACGTGCTTGCGCGCAGCGCGCTGCTCGCCGAGCGCCTGGCCGCCTACCCGTTGCTGCTGGACGAACTGCTCGACGTGCGCGTGTCCGGGCCGATGCCCGACGCGGCCGGCATGCAGGCCGAGTGCGATGCCGCGCTGGCCGTCGACGACCCCGAAGCGGCGCTGCGCATGCTCAACGAAACCCGGCTGGCGCTCAGCTTCCGCATGGCCCTGGCCACGCTGGATGGCCGCCAGCGCGCAGTGGACAGCACCCGCCAACTGGCCGAACTGGCCCAGGCCGTGGTGGTCACCGCGTTGGCGATGGTGCAGGCGGACATGCAGCGCGCGCATGGGGTGATTGGCGGCGGGCGCTTTGCGATCATCGGCTACGGCAGCCTTGGCGGGCTGGAGCTGGGGTTCGGTTCAGACCTGGACCTGGTGTTCCTGCACGACCACCCCGCCGACCAGGAGGGCAGCGACGGCCCGCGCCCGCTCGACCCCGGCCGCTGGTACGCGCGCCTGGCGCAGAAGGTGATGGCCTTGCTGGGCGCGGTCACTGCCGCCGGCCGCCTGTACGACATCGACGTGCGCCTGCGCCCCGATGGCGGCAAGGGCGCGCTGGTGTCCTCGCTGGCCAGCTATACCGAGTACCAGCGCGAGCGTGCGTGGACCTGGGAACACCAGGCACTGGTGCGCGCGCGCGGCATCGCCGGCGACGCCACCTTGCTGGGCGATTTTGAACAGGTCCGCGCGGCCACCCTTGCACGCCCGCGCGACAACGCAGTGCTGTACACCGACGTGCTCAAGATGCGCGCGCGCATGCGCGCCGAGCTGGACCGCAGCGATGCGGCGCGGCTGGATCTCAAACAGGGCGCCGGGGGCGTGGTCGATCTCGAATTCCTGCTGCAGACCGGCGTGCTCGACAGTGCTGGCAGCCACCCGCAGGTGCTGGACCCGCGTGACACCCCGCGCCTGATCGACGCCCTGGCCGACATCGCCTGGCTCCCCGGCGGCACCCGCGCCGGTCTGCATGACGCGCACGCCGCGCTGCTCGACGTGGGCCTGGCCTGCACGTTGGACCGGCGGCCCCGCCTGGCTGCACCCACACCCGCATTGGAAGACGCGCGCGCAGTGATCAGCGCCGCGTGCGAAGCGGCCGGCCTGCCGTTCCAGGCGACACCCGCGTAGCGCGGCACAGGCCAGCGCTGCGCGCGGTCGCCGGGCAGAGACCCGGCGCTACCGGCTGCTGTTGTCGGCACGCACCGGTGCCATGCGCCACAACAACGCCCGGAACGGCGCCAGCAGGAACACCCCGATGGTCAGCTTCACCGCCAGGTCGCCGGCCGCCCAGCTCACCCACGGCAGGCTGGACCCGGCAAAGGCGATGCTCCAGAAAATCGTCGTATCCAGCGTCGCGCTGCAGGTGGTGGCCACCATCGGCGCGCGCCACCAATGCCCGCGGCGCAGCCGGTCGAACACGGTGATATCCAGCAGCTGCGCGGCAATGAAGGCCAGGCACGAGGCCACCGCAATGCGCGGGGTCGCAATCCAGATCGACAACAGCACCGCCAGCGCGAACCCGGCCCACGCCACCTTGCGCGCGGCCTGCGGCCCAAAGCGGCGGTTGATCAGGTTGCTGACCAGAAACGCCACCGGATAGCTGAAGGCCCCCCAGGTCAACCAATCGTTGATCGGGTACATCACCAGCACGTTGCTGCCCAGCACCACCGCGCCCATGGCCAGCACCGCCAGCAGCAGCGCGCGCAGGGTCAACGGGGCAAACGTGATCGAAGGACGCACAGACATGGCGCACCGGGAAAGTCAGCGAAGCGGCGGATTATCCCGGCTCCGGCGGCGCAGGGCCACCGGAGCCGGTTCATCTAGAAGCGTTCGCTCATGCTGCTAGCGGCCGCATCGCCGGTGGGCAGGAAGGCCAGCGCGGTGCCATCGGCGGCGGCCACGGTCCAGCCGGCGCCGGCCGGCGTGGGGGTGAACTCCAGCACATCGCCCACCTTCACCCCGGCAGCCGGGTTGTCGGCACGTGCCGGCCATTCCACCACCGCCAGTGCATCGGGCGCCTGCGGATTCTTCAGGTCCACCCGGTAGCCGCCATCGGGCTGTTGCGCCACGCGCTCCACGGTCAGCGGCGGCAGCGCGCCTGCCTTCTTTCTGGCGGCCCGTGCGGCGCGGTTGTGCGGCATCGAGGCGTCATGCACCTCGCTTACCCCCAGCGCGCTCAGCCATACCGGCGCGGCAATCACCGCCAGGCTCACCGTGGAGGTCAACAACACGCTGCTGGTCACCGGCGACGCACGCCGCAGGTTCTGCGCCGAGGCCGGCGCGCTGGCGGCAACCAGGGTCAGCGCCAGCAGCGGCGCCAGGGCAAGCGAAGAAGTACGTGTCATGCGGCCGTTCCGGTGCGCGCGCGATGGCGCAGTGGGCTTACCAGCGCGCACTCGGCTGCGCCGCGTCGGGATCGGTTGGCAGGAACGCCAGCGTCGTACCGGCCGCGTTGGCCACGTTCCAGCCCGCCCCACCCGGGGTAGGGGTAAAGGCCAGTACATCGCCCACGGCCAGGCCGTCTGCCGGGTTGTCCGCGCGCGCCGGCCACGACAGCACCGCCAGATCGTCCGGCGCCTGCGGGTTCTGCAAGGCAACCTGCAGTGCACCGTCGGCACTGCGCTCCACCTTTTCCACGGTCAGCGGCGGCAACGGCTGGGCCTTGTTGCGCGCCTTGGCCGCGCGGCTGCGCCGGGCCGAGCCATCGCTGGCCTTGCTCACGCCTGCCGAGACCAGCCAGATCGGCGCGGTCACCACCACCACGCTTATCACCGAGGTGACGATCACGCTGCTGGCCACCGGATGCTGGGTGCTGAACTCCTGTGCCGACGCGGGCAGGCTGGCCGCGCACAACGCAACGGCCAGCAGCGGTGAAACAGCAACGCGCGAAATCCGTGTCATCGGGTAGTCCTTCGAGGCATCAACGTAGGCGCGCAGTATGCCTGCAACCACACCGCCCGCAGCTGACTCATGGCTTGGGCGCGGCGATGCCCGGCACCGCCACATGGGCAACGCTCAGTTCGCGCTGCATGCCTTGTTGTCGCTGCACGAAATCGAACACCGATTCCACCGTCACCACCGAGTAGTTGCCCGAGATGCGCTCGCTCGCCGGATGGTCGGTCACCGCCGCATTGGGCACGAAGAAACGCGCGCCCAGCCGCTTGGCCACGCCGATATGCAGCGTACTCGGGCGGTAATCGTGTTGCTTCAACCAGTCCTGCACCTGGGTGCGGTTGACGATCAACGTGCCATCGTCGTTCTGCGCCATCGCCGCGGCCAGCACCTCCAGCACCCACTGGTTGGAGTTCTGGTACTCGGCACGGAACGGGTAGGCCACCACGCTGTAGCGCGCCTCGTGCAGGGCACGCGCCTGGATCGCCGGTTGGGTCAGCATCGCCTTGAGCGCATCGCGCAGCGCCGGGGTAGGCACACCGATGCGCAGGTCGGTATGGCTGGAGGTTTCACCGATGAAGGTGGCCACGCCTTCGCGGAACAGATGCGATTGCGCGGTCTTGCACGGATTGAGCAGATGCACCGCACGCCACTGGCCGTCATCCTCGCGCAGCAGGAACGCCACATGGCTGTGGCGCAAGCCATACTTGCTCAGGTCCTGGCCACCGCGCGCAATCAGCACCACGTCCACGCCGTCCAGCGCATCCAGCTGTTCGGTGGTGGCCAGCGCCACATCGAACATCGAGGCCAGCGCGGCCGGCGTGGGGTAGTGCTCCACGCATTGTGGTTCGGCGTGCGCGATAGGGGCGGCCAACGCCAGTGCCATGCACAGCGGTGCCAGCACGCGCAGCGGATTCAAACGGGTAGGGCGGGGCACATCCATGTCACACGTTCTCCAACGGCACCGCGCCGCCGCCGCATCATACCGATAGCAGGCGCTGGCGTACTTCGGCGGCCACCCGGGCGGTTTCGCGCAGTGGTTCGATGCGGCCATCGGCATGCCAGTCCAGCCAGCGCGATTGCAGCCGGCCACGTGCATGCAAGGCCTGCTGGAAGTTGGCCATCCGTCCCTGTGCCTGCGCGGCCAACGCAACGGCCACCGGTAGCCGCGTGGCACACGCTTCGGACAGCAGGTTCACCGAATCGGGCGACACCACCACGCGATCGGCCCAGCCCAGCAGCCCGGCATACGGGTTCACCCCATCACCGCCATCGCCCCAGATCACGTGCGGCACCTCGGCGAACGCGCTGCGCAGCGCCCCCCCCAATGCCGGTGGCGTACGCCTTGAAGTGGTGGCCAACAGGCTGCCGCCTTCGGCCCGCAACTGCGCGGCCACCTGCTGGAACACCTGCACCATGTCTGGCTCGTGCCAAGGCGCGTGCGGGGTCGGGCCACCCACCAGCAACGCGGTGCGCGGCCCGGGCAGTTCACTGAAGGCGGCAAACGCCGCGCGGCCGCAGGCCAGCCAGTCGTCATTGACCGGGTTCAAACTGCCCAGCAGGGTCAGCACGTTGTCGCCGCGCAGGCGGTCGTGCTCGGGCACCACCAGCAGGTCCCAGTGGCGGGTGCCCAGGCGCGGGTCGAGGATCTGCACCACCTTGCTGCCCCGTCGGCGCAGCTCACGCAGGGCGCCGGCGGCCTGGCGGCCACAGCCGATGGCCAGGTCCGGCGGCGAGGCGGCCAGCTGCTTGAAGGCCTCGCCAAACCCGCCCGCCGCGCCCGGCAACCTGCGCGGGGCCAGCCAGCGCCACGGTGCGCGCGGGCTCAACACCAGCGGATGATGGGCCCCCAGTTTCAACGCCGACGCCAGCGCCACCGCTTGCCGGACATTGCCGGCACGGCCGTCAGTGATCGTCCAGGGCGGACTCCATCGTTTCACGTATGGCATTAATTCGTTTCAGTCAGGCTGGGTGTTGCAACTGTCACGACACTCTACACTGCCAGCCTTCACCGATCGCGCGGCCGTGTTGCCACGGCGCCGACCCCGCCAAGGTTCCCCCCACTTTTCTGGAGGCTTCATGTCCCACGTGCTCAACGATGCAGCGCTTGACCAGTTGTTCCGTACCGCCCGCACCCAGAACAACTTCCTGGACACCCCCGTCGAGGACAGCCAGCTGCAGGCCCTGTACGACCTGCTGAAGTGGGGCCCGACCGCCGCCAACTCGAGCCCGGCGCGCTTTGTGTTCGTCAAAACGCCCGAGGCCAAGGCCAAGCTGGCCCCGGCGCTGTCCGAAGGCAACCACAACAAGACCCTGGCCGCCCCGGTCACGGTCATCATCGCCTTCGACGAAGACTTCCACGAAAAGCTGCCCTACCTGTTCCCGCATGCCGACGCCAAAGCCTGGTTCGACGGCCCGCGTGAAGGCCGTACCGAGTCGGCGTTCCGCAATGGCAGCCTGCAGGGCGCCTACCTGATCCTGGCCGCCCGCGCGCTGGGTCTGGATGCCGGCCCGATGTCCGGCTTCGACGCGGCCAAGATCGACGAGGCGTTCTTCAAGGGCACCTCGCTGAAGGCAAACTTCCTGGTCAATCTGGGGTACGGTGATTCTTCGGGCCTGTTCCCGCGGCTGCCGCGCCTGTCCTTCGACGAAGCCGCCCGCATCGAATAAGCGTTTCCGCCAGACCTGGCCCGTCCGCGCGGACGGGCTGTTTGCAGTACTTCCCATTCCCTTCGCATTCCAGAGAGACCTGACATGACCCTTACCCGCAAACTGCTGCTGCCGCTGGCCCTCACCCTGGCCATCAGCGCCTGCTCCAAGCCGGCCGAAGAAGCCGCCGCCCCGGCTGCCGATGCTGCCCCGGCCGCTGCCGAAACCACCCCGGCCGCCGATGCCGCTGCGGCCGCCCCGGCTGCCGAAGCGATCCAGATCGCCTCGGGCACCTACAAGCTCGACCCGACCCACACCGACGTGCTGGTCCAGTGGAGCCACTTCGGCTTCTCGCACCCCACCGCCCACTTCGGCGCCGCCGAAGGCACCCTGGTGTACGACGCGGCCGACGTGAGCAAGTCCACCGTGGAAGTGAAGCTGCCGCTGAGCGGCCTCAACAGCTTCACCGCCAAGTTCGACGAGCACCTCAAGAGCGCCGATTTCTTCGACGCCGCCAAGTTCCCGGCCGCCACCTTCAAGAGCACCAAGGTGGAAGCCAACGGCACCAACAAGCTCACCGTCACCGGTGACCTGACCGTCAAGGACGTCACCAAGCCGGTGACCCTGGATGTCACCATCAACGGCGGTGGCGAGCACCCGATGGCCAAGGTGCCGGCTGCCGGCTTCGATGCCACCACCACCATCAAGCGCAGCGATTTCGGCGTGGGCGCGTATGCCCCCAACGTCAGCGATGAAGTGAACATCCGCATCACCACCGAAGCCACCGGCGAAAAGCCGGCTGCGTAATCGGTCACGCGGTTGAAGTGCAGAAAGCCCGCCCAACGGCGGGCTTTTTGTTGCCCGCCGCGCCGCGCGCGGGGATCGCCTACACTGCTGCGCTTCACGCACATCAAGGAGCACACCCGTGCAAGACGCACAGTATTGGATGATGGAATTCTGGACCGGCCTGAGCTTGCTCGACCTGGTCGGCGGCAGCGTGCTGGGCACGGTCATCGGCCTGCTGCTGGGCGTTGCCAGCTGGTGGGCGCTGCACCGCCGCCGCTGGCTGGCCCGGCGCAACCGCTGGCATCACTGGAGCATCGCCACCTACGTGGTGCTGCTGCCGTTGCTGTTCGCCTTCACCGGCCTGCAACTGGGGTTTGCCGCGGGCGCGCAGCGCGCCCTGTACAAGCAGATCGACCATTTCCAGCCGCACCTGCAGACCCTGGTGGCGATATGGATGGTCGATTTTGAAACCTCGCTCGACGACCCCGCGCTCACCACCCTGATGCGCAGCGACGCCAGCGTGCACCAGGTCACCCGCGAGGTCGTGGACGCGTACCTGGCCGCGCACCCGCTGCCCGGAGCAGGCTACCTGCAGGGCGAAGGCCGCCTCCAGCGCTGGACCCGCAGCGGTGTCGAACACGTGCGCGGCGCATTGATGTCCCAGTGGGTGGAGGACACCCTGTCGGACAAGGCCTCCGGCTACAGCGGCGTGGACAAGAAAGTGTTCCGCGAAGCGCTCGGCATGCGCATGAACGAACTGCTGCACACCCAGGGCGTCATCCGCCTGCTCAAGGCGCAGCTCAGCGGCATGATGCCCGGCATCTACCTCGGGCTGTTACTGCCGCTGCTGATCATCATGGCGCTGGTACTGCTGGAAATCGGCCTGGCCAAACGCTACAACTGGCGTCGCAGCGCATCCCCCGTAGAGCCGACCGTTGGTCGGCTGCTTTCCGCATCGGCCGCGTGAACCCCAACGTCAACGGCAGCCGACCAACGGTCGGCTGCTTTCCGCACCGGCCGTGTGAACCCCAACGTCAACGGCAGCCGACCAACGGTCGGCTCTACGGGGCACCCGCACGCTTCAGTCCGCTGCTACCGCCGCCACCACCTTCTCCAGCCACTGCGTGGCGAAGTCGGTCGGCAAACGTCGTGCCGGCGGCACGATCCCGGTATCGCGCAGGAACGCATGCGTGGCCTGCGCGAAATTCTGCCGGGCGCGCAGCGCGGTCTGCTTCACCGTGGCCTGCTGTTTGCGCAGCTGCACGATCTGCAAACTCGGCTTTCCCGGGACGGCATACTTTTGATACCGGCGCAGCTCATCGGCCACCAGTTCGATATCCGCGTTGGCCTTGGCCAGCGCCAACTGCGCCTTGGCCAGCGCCAGCACCGCCTCGCCCAGCGGCATAGCCAGCGCCGGCGGGGCCAGCGCGGCCAGTACGGGGGCCAGCGTGGCATCGCCGCGCTCGAGGCGATCGATCAGGTCGGTCAGTGCCGAAGGAGAAACTGCTTGCATGGAAAAGGGCACCGGCCAAAATGCGATTGTCGCATCCGCAGCCGGTGCCCGTCGCGGCTCAGTCGCCGTCGTCATGTGCCCAAGTTGGGTCCTTCCCGCGGGCTCATACCCGATTGGTCACTTTGCCGTACTGTTGGCCGAGCCTTGCCAACCTGAGCGTAGCCAATGGCAGGCCATGGATTCGGGCGACCTCGCCGGAGGCGCCCAGGCAGGCCCAGCCCAGCAGGCCACTACGTTGGGTACTTCAACCAAGCGAGGTGAAGCCGTGACCAACCGCCGCATCCTCAGCCCCCGCCCACTGGGCCGCCTCACGCTTGCTGCGCTGTTGCTCACCCTCACCGGCTGCAACTACGTCCGCTGCGGCGAGTACTACCCCTTTGTCAACGACAAGCGTGACGCCGCCGAGGTGGTGGCTTGGGCCGACGCGTATGTGCTGGGCCGCAACCCGGCCACGCTCACCCTCAACAGCGGTCTGCTGGTGGGGCCGGGCGACAAGCGCATCCGGGAAATGGAACAGCTGCCTGCAGGCCTGGCTGGAAGTGAGGTGCGGATCGTAGAGGAAGGGGCCGAGGGCATATCGGCCATCTTCATCGGCAGACGCACGTTGAAGGGGCTGTTGGTCACGCGCGATCCCATGCCCACCGCGCTGCAGGGTATCCCCCTGCTGGGAGCATCCATCTACGAACGCGGCGGGCGCACGGCCGTCATGTGCTACCACCAGCGGTAGCCGCACAGACCACGCCGCGCGCCGCCTGATCCGTTGCCTATGTCGGGGCGTCGCGGCTCAGTCGCCGTCGTGCTCGTCGGCGTGGGCCTTCCAGTAGCCGGTCGAGCGGATCCAGTCCTTCGGCACCCCCAGGTGGCCCTCGATGTACTTGCGCATCATCCGCGCCCGCCGCGACTCGGTGGCGATCCAGTAGAACGTATCGCCATCGGGTTCCTCGAAATCGGTCAGCACGTCTTCCAGCAGCGTGCTGCTGGCCGCATCGAAGCCATTGCGCTCCAGCCAGGACACCCGGATGCGGTCGTCCTCGGGCAGCGCCTGGCGGTCGCCGGATTCGGGAATCTCGATATACACATCGGCCTGCGCGCCCTCCGGCAACGTCTCCAGCCAGCGGCCAATGGCCGGCAGCGCGGTTTCATCGCCGATCAGCACATAGGTGTCGTAGTCCGGCGCGGTCATGTGCGACCCCCGCGGCCCACCCACTGCGATCGCATCGCCGGGCTGGGCGTTGGCCGCCCAACTGGAGGCCACCCCATGCCCGTGCATGACGAAATCCAGCGCCAGCTCACCGGCCTCCAGGTCCCACCAGCGCGGGGTGTAATCGCGGGCCGGCGACGGCGCCTGGCCTTCCGGGTAGCGTGGGCCTTCCGGGGTCAGGGTCGGCACCACGAACTGGCCTTCCGCGTTCGGGAAGAACAGCTTCACGTGGTCGTCGGGCGAGGGCGAATCGAAGCCCTCCAGCGCCGGCCCACCCACGATCACCCGGCGCATGCACGGGCTGATCTCCTCGGTGCGCAGCACCTGCAGCGGGCGGAACTTCACGGTATGACGCAGCAACTTGTTTTCGTGCAAAGCCATGGGAATACCTGTACTCAATGCGCCGCAGCGCGGCGTAGGGGGAAGACCTGGCTGGCCGGGGCTGGCTGGGTCGAATGCCGGAAATAGGGGGAAGTCACACTCAGCGTCCTTGCCCACGGATCTGCGCGGCGGCATCGCGCAGCGCCTGCGCCACGCCCACCGCGTTGTGCTCGGTCCAGCGCCCGTGGCACAGGCCCAAGGCCTGTTTCAGCTCGCGCAACGCCTCGCGCACGCTGGGCGGCAGGTTGGCCTTGGTGATCGTGCGCGCGCTGTCGCGGGCCCGGCGTACCGCCGCGTCCACCTCCTCGCGCTGCGCGCCCAGTTCGGCCTGGCCCAGCACCGTCAGCGCGTAGCGCTTGCGCCCGCCGTCTTCGCTGGCGGCCACCCAGGCGGCCGCTTCAAACTGCGCCAGCACCGGGTAGACCGAGCCCGCGCTGGGCGTATACACCCGCACGAACATGTCGCTGATCAGCTGGATCAACTCATAGCCATGGCGCGGCTGCTCGCCCAGCAGCGCCAGCATCAGCAGGCGCAGGTCGCCACGGCTGAGCGGGCGTGCGGCCAACGGGCGGGCAGGGCGGTCGAGGTCACGCGGAGCGGTCATTTCGATATATCGAATGAAGTGACGGAACGATATATCGAAAACTCGCCGCCGACCAGCCACTTCGCACGCACGGCAGGGATGCGTTCAGGTGAATTCCCCGCGTGACGGTGCGTGCCCGTGGTGGAACAGTGAGCCGCCCGGGCGCTCGCCCAGCGCGCGCCGCCAAGCCGCGCCGACGCCACTGCGTGGCCGCCGCAATGCCCCACAAACCGCGCCGCGCAAGGGCTGCCCACCGCCAGCGCCCGCAGCGGCTTGTCCAGCGCTGTCGTGCTGACCCACCCATGTCATCGCTGCAGGCGACGCTGACTGCGTGCGTGGAGCCCCGTTCTTGACCGCTTGGGCTGTCGCAACCTGTCCCTGCGGACACCCCCTGCGACCTCCATACGCACCCGTAGCGAAGTAAGCAAACCCTAGGGTGCGCTACACTTTGCGGCTAGAAATCTAAAACAGTCGCGCGCGTGCGTGCGGTCATGGGAGCGCAAATGAACTGGTTGAACGAGGTGCTGAACAACGACCCGAATCCTGTGGAAACCCAGGAATGGATCGAGTCGCTGAAGGCCGTAATTGATGTCGAGGGCCCCGAGCGCGCGCATCAACTGTTGGAAGGCATGGTTGAACTCACCCGTCGTTCGGGCGCGTACCTGCCGTTCTCTCCCACCACCGAATACGTGAACACCATCGCGCCGACCCTGGAGGCCAAGAGCCCGGGCAACGCCGAACTGGAATGGCGCATTCGTTCCATCATCCGCTGGAACGCGATGGCCACCGTGGTGCGCGCCAACCGCAAGCCCGGCGACCTGGGCGGCCACATCGCCTCCTTCGCCTCCGGCGCCACGCTGTATGACGTGGGCTTCAACCACTTCTGGCGCGCCCCCAGCGACAACCACCCCGGCGACCTGCTCTTCATCCAGGGCCACAGCGCCCCGGGCATCTATGCGCGTTCCTTCCTGGAAGGCCGCATCGACGAAGCCCAGCTGGACAAGTTCCGCATGGAAGTGGACGGCGGTGGCCTCTCCAGCTACCCGCATCCGTGGCTGATGCCCGATTACTGGCAGACCCCGACCGTGTCGATGGGCCTGGGCCCGCTTGCCGCGATCTACCAGGCGCAGTTCCTGCGTTACCTGGAAAACCGTGGCCTCATCGAGAAGTCCGACCGCAAGGTGTGGTGCTTCATCGGCGACGGTGAGAGCGACGAGCCGGAAACCCTGGGCGCGATCGCGCTGGCCGGCCGCGAAGGCCTGGACAACCTGATCTTCGTGGTCAACTGCAACCTGCAGCGCCTCGACGGCCCGGTGCGTGGCAACGGCAAGATCATCCAGGAACTGGAAGGCGTCTTCCGTGGCGGCGGCTGGAACGTGATCAAGCTGCTGTGGGGCGGTTACTGGGATGCCCTGCTGGCCAAGGACACCAACGGCGTCCTGCGCAAGCTGATGATGGAAACCGTCGACGGCGAATACCAGAACTGCAAGGCCTTCGGCGGCGCGTATACCCGCGAGCATTTCTTCGGCAAGTACCCGGAAACCGCCGCGATGGTGGCCGGCCTGTCCGACGACGATATCTGGCGCCTCAACCGTGGCGGCCACGACCCGCACAAGGTGTATGCCGCGTACCACGAAGCCGTGAACACCAAGGGCATGCCCACCGTGATCCTGGCCAAGACGGTCAAGGGCTACGGCATGGGCAGCGCGGGTGAAGCACTGAACCCGACCCACCAGACCAAGAAGCTGGATGACGACGCCGTTCGCCACTTCCGCGACCGCTTCAACATCCCGGTGACCGACGCCCAGCTGGCCGACGGCCAGGTGCCGTTCTACCACCCGGGCCCGGATTCGCCGGAAGTGAAGTACCTGCAGGAACGCCGTGCCGCCTTGGGTGGCTACCTGCCGCAGCGCCGTCGCAAGGCCGAAAAGAGCTTCAACGCGCCCAAGCTGGAAAGCTACGAGCGCCTGCTCAAGAGCAGCGGCGAGCGCAGCTACTCCACCACCATGGCCTTCGTGCAGAGCCTCAACATCACCCTGCGCGACAAGGAACTGGGCCCGCACATCGTGCCGATCGTGGCCGACGAAGCCCGTACCTTCGGCATGGAAGGCCTGTTCCGCCAGATCGGCATCTACGCGCCGTTCGGCCAGAAGTACAAGCCGGTCGATGCCGACCAGCTGATGTTCTACCGCGAAGACCAGAGCGGCCAGGTGCTGCAGCAGGGCATCAGCGAGCCGGGTGCGATCAGCTCGTGGATGGCCGCCGGTACCAGCTACTCGGTCAGCAACGTGCCGATGCTGCCGTTCTACATCTACTACAGCATGTTCGGCTTCCAGCGCGTGGGCGACATTGCCTGGCAGGCAGCGGACATGCGTACCCGTGGCTTCCTGCTCGGCGGCACCGCCGGCCGCACCACGCTCAACGGTGAAGGCCTGCAGCACGAAGATGGCCACAGCCATCTGGCCGCCGGTGGCATTCCCAACGTGCGCAGCTATGACCCCACCTTCGGCTTCGAAGTGACGGTGATTCTGCAGCACGGCACCAAGGCCATGATGGAAGACCAGATTGATGAGTACTACTACATCACTCTGATGAACGAAAACTACACCCACCCGGAAATGCCGGAAGGCGCGGCCGACGGCATCGTCAAGGGCATGTACCTGCTCACCGACGCCGGCAAGCCGAAGAAGGGCGAGCTGCGCGTGCAGCTGCTGGGGTCGGGCACCATCCTGCGCGAAGCCATTGCCGCGGCCGAGCTGCTGGAGAAGGACTTCGGCGTCACCGCCGACATCTGGAGCTGCCCGAGCTTCAACGAGCTGCGTCGCGATGGGTTTGATGCCGAGCGCTTCAACCGTTTCCATCCGGAAGCTGAGCAGCGCAAGGCGTATGTGACCGAGCTGCTGGAAGGCCGCCAGGGGCCGGCGATTGCCGCCACTGACTACGTGCGTGCGTACGCGGACCAGATCCGCTCGTTCGTGCCGATGTCGTATACGGTGCTGGGTACCGATGGCTTCGGTCGTTCGGATACGCGTGCCAACCTGCGTCGCTTCTTCGAGGTCGACCGGTACTACATCGCGCATGCCGCGATTGCGGCGCTGGCTAAGGAAGGGAAGATGACGGCTAAGGATGTTGCCCGGGCGATCAAGCAGTACAAGATTGATCCTGAGAAGGCTAATCCTGTCGGGGTTTGATTTTTGATCTGGTTGGGGCAGCGCAAGCTGCCCCAACTTCTATGTTTGCTCGACTCTTTGAGTGGAGGCCGCTCGGTAATAAAGTCGCTTCCAAATCCCTTGGCAGTCTATTGTCAACTGTTAGTTGCATTGCTTAACATTGATCGCGAATCAATGTGATTCACGGCATTCTTGGCTAGGGAGAAAAAGTAGGTATGCGCAAACTCACAAGGATAGGAGGCGCACGGCCCGCACCCCTTCACAAGAGAAAACTAAAATTTCAGTTGAGAAGCATTGATGAGTACTTCAAGCTTCCAATCGAGGAGCGGCGCAAGCGTCGCCCGCGAGTTGATCTTGGGATCCTTGAAAACGCAGAAGTTGTAGAGAGGATACTGCTTAACCAAGACGGCTGCTGTGCTTACTGCGAGGAAGCTGTGGGCGAAGGTTCGAAATCCGCCACCCACTATCGTCCACCAAGCAATGCGGTTTTTTCAGGTGGTGGGCAGTCAGACATTCAATACTATGTCTGGTTCACATACGAATGGAATAATCTTCTTGTCCTGTGTCGCGAATGCAGGCAGGCCAAGGGAGAGAGTTTTCCCTTGCAGGGGAAGCCGGTTAGGCCCGGGGCATCTTGGGTGGAAGCCGCAGAGCGAGAGAAGCCTCTGCTGCTCGATCCCTATCGCGCAGATGCTTCACGTCATCTCATGTTTACTCACGAGGGGGAGGCTGTAGGTCGCAGCAGTGAGGGGACGGTGACCATCGATGTGATCGGACTCAATAGGCCAAGCCTTGTCAGTGCACGCGGTCGTGTCCTGAGTCAGCTAAAAACCATTCTAGTGGAGTCAGAGTCTGCTTCGCTCGTAAGAGCTTTGGCAGAATTCTCGGGAAGAACGCAGTTCCCTGGCGTAGTTGAGATTTTTCTGCAAAACCTATGTCGAGTGTCTGATGCGGTGACTCGTCGGACTGAATCCCTTTCAGGAATAAATCTATTCCGGGTGGTGTGGGAGATCCTATCTGGGTTAGACGAAGGTGCGGCGATTCTCTTGATAAATAGGTTGGACATCCGCGACTTGAGATTTCGGATAGTCAATACCGAGCTTGATGGCTTCAGAATGACTCGGCATCCAAGGGGCGCGTATCTCTCAAGCCTGAAGATAGAGGGATTCAAGTCGCTTTCAAATCTTTCCATCGAGGTGGCTTCCAGTGAGTCACACGCACCCTGTCTCATGCTGCTCGGGGAGAATGCGACGGGTAAAAGCTCGGTGCTTCAAGCAATCAAGATCGCGCTCTCTACCTCCAAAGAGAAGGCGCGTTTGGGACCTCGGTGGAAGGGTAATCCCCCCGCTTTTAGCGGTCGCCAAAAGTGGAACTACGCTGCCAGTGCAAGCTTCTGCATTGGCGTGATGCCGCCGAGCGCCATGTTCGGGCGCTCGTGGTTGTAAGTCCATAGCCAACGGGTGGCGATGTCCTGGACCTGCTGGATGTCATTGAACAGATTGCTGGCAAGCCAAGCGTAACGCACGGTCCGGTTGTAGCGTTCGATGTAGGCGTTCTGCTGAGGATTGCCTGGCTGGATGTAGAGCAGCGCAATGCCTTGCTGCTCGGCCCATGCTTGCAGCGCTCCGCTGATGTACTCGGGCCCATTGTCGCAGCGTATGGCGCGAGGCTTTCCGCGCCATTGAATGATCTGTTCCAAGCTGCGGATAACGCGCGCCGCAGGCAAGGAGATGTCGACCTCCATCGCCAGACCCTGCCGGTTGAAATCATCCAGTACGTTGAGCATCCGGAAGCTGCGTCCATCAGCCAGTTGGTCGTGCATGAAATCCATCGACCAAGTGTGGTTCGCCGCCTTCGGAACCGCTAGCGGCGCCGGCACTTCTCGGACGATGCGCTTACGCGGCTTGATGCGCAGGTTCAGCTCCAAATCGCGATAGATCCGATACACGCGCTTGTGGTTCCAAGCGAAGCCCTTCACGTTGCGCAGGTGCAGGAAGCACAGCCCAAAGCCCCAATCGCGGTAGGCGCTGGTCAGCCTGAGCAACCAGTCAGCGATGATCGCATTTTCTTGGCAGGCCTTGGCCTGATAGCGGTAGCAGGTCTGACTCACCTCGAACGTCCTGCACGCATGAACGATGCTGGTGATGCCTGCCTGGACCGCCAGTCTGGCCATCTCGCGACGCTGAGATGGCCTCACCATTTTTTTGAGAGCGCTTCCTTCAGCAGCTCGGCACTGAGCTGGGCATCGGCGTACATCTTCTTCAGCCGCCGGTTCTCGTCCTGCAGTTCTTTTAGCTGGGACACCATGGACGCATCCATGCCGCCGAACTTGCTGCGCCACTTGTAGAACGTCGCTGAGCTGATGCCATGCTGTCGGCAAAGGTCCGGGACAGGCGTGCCGGCCTCGGCCTGCTTGAGTACGGCGATGATCTGGCTGTCGGTGAATCGTGATTTCTTCATGGGATCTCCTCGGGTTAGGTTACGAGAAAATTCCACTTCTGGCTGCTACTAACCTGCGGGGGGATTACCGAAGGAACTCACGTCCACATCCGGGCCCGTGGAAATCAACGTCAAACCGACGTCCCCCCAAGATTGAGTAGCGCAGCTGTTTGGAGTCCAATCCTCAGTGACAAGGAGATTGGACGTGAAGAAACGCTTTTCCGAAGAACAGATCATCGGCTTCCTGCGCGAAGCAGAGGCCGGCATGCCCATCAAGGACCTGTGCCGTCAGCACGGCTTCAGCGAGGCTTCGTACTACCTGTGGCGCAGCAAGTTCGGTGGCATGAGTGTGCCCGACGCCAAGCGGCTCAAGGACCTGGAGGCTGAGAGCACGCGCCTGAAGAAACTACTGGCAGAGCAGGTTTTCGAGAACGACGTCATCAAGGATGCGTTGCGAAAAAAGTGGTGACCGCCCCGGCGCGCAGGCTGCTGGTGCGGAGCATGGTCGAGAAGGGGTTGAGCGAGCGGCGAGCGCTGACGGTGGTGCGGATGAGCGCCAGCGCGCTGCGCTATGAGCCTCGGGCCGACCGCAACGTTGAGCTGCGCGAGCAGATCGCTGCGCTGGCGCATCGGCACAGACGCTACGGGGTGGGCATGATCCATTTGAAACTGCGGCAGAAAGGGCTTGTCGTGAACTACAAACGAGTGGAGCGCCTGTATCAGGAAGCGGGCCTGCAGGTGCGTCGCAGAAAGCGTAAGAAGGTGCCGATAGGCGAGCGCCAGCCTCTCCTGCGGCCGTCCGCTGCCAATGAGGTGTGGTCGATGGACTTCGTGTTCGACCGCACCGCGGAAGGCCGGGTGATCAAGTGCCTGACCATCGTCGACGACGCCACCCACGAGGCTGTGGCCATCGAAGTGGAGCGGGCAATTTCCGGGCAAGGCGTGTCCAGGGTACTGGACAGACTGGCCATGCAGCGCGGCTTGCCACGAGTGATCAGGACAGACAACGGCAAGGAGTTTTGCGGTAAGGCGATGGTGGCCTGGGCTCACGAAAAGGATGTTGCCCTGCGTCTGATCGAACCGGGCAAGCCGAACCAGAATGCGTACGTCGAGTCCTTCAACGGACGGCTGCGCGACGAATGCCTCAACGAGCACTGGTTCCCGACGTTGCTTCATGCCCGTACCAGTATCGAAAGCTGGCGGCGCGACTACAACGAAGAAAGACCCAAAAGAGCGCTTGGCGGTCTAACACCCGTCCAGTACGCCGCCCAGTTGGCGGCGAAGAAAGATAACATCAGCACCGGACTCTAAACCCGCCCACTACTCAAGCCGGGGGGACGTCGAAACTTCAGAATGACGATGAGGCATGTGTCCGCACGGACATAAATGGAAAACTCGTCACAGACCGCGCAGCCGACTCCTTGGTCATTGGCTACGGCGCGCGTCGATACTTCACCTCACAGCCCATTCGTAATCGCTCGCGATACTTAAACACAACTTTGTTCAATCCATTGGCGACACTACGTGACCCGAGTAGTTGGCTTGAAGGTCTCGATGATCACAAGTTCAACGCGGTCGCGCGGGCACTTCGGTCGATCCTAACTCTGGATGAGGACGGTTCAATTGTAAGAAGCGACCAGCAGCGACTTTGCATTAGGATCGGTAGTGGAGAGGTTCCTATTGAGCACCTCAGTGATGGCTACAGATCTCTCTTCATAATGTCGATTGACATTATGAGGGAGCTGCTCGATACCTGGGATAATCTTGAGGTGGCTGAAGCCATTGTACTTATCGACGAGGTAGAGACCCATCTTCATCCTCGCTGGAAAATGCATGTCATGGCGGCGCTCAGAGATGCCATGCCTCGGGTCCAGTTCATCTGCACAACTCATGATCCACTTTGTCTAAGGGGCATGAAGAATGGAGAGGTTCGACTCCTTCGGAGGGGTGTGGGCGATACAGTCGAGGTTCATCACGAATTGCCGGATATTTCAACGCTGCGAATTGAGCAGATCCTGTCGTCTGATTACTTTGGGCTTTCAAGTACTGAAGATCCTGAGCAGGACCACATAGTTCGACGCCTCGCTGAGCTTGCTGGGCTGGGTGAGAACAAAATGACCGATCCGCAGCGGAATGAGCGAGATGTCCTGCTGACGAAGTACGAAGGAATCCCGTACATAGGCAGCAGTCCCGACAGACAGATTATCGTCGAAGCAATGACTAGGCACCTGCGTATGAATCCAAGAGCAACGGTTGAAGATCGCGCGGTTGCTCGCGAGGAGTCGATTGACGCTGTTGTTGCCGTTCTGAAGCGAGCGCTAGAGAAATGAAGGCCGTAAATCGGTCGAGCATAGTGATGCCTAAGGAGCTGGCGGATGTTGGCAGTCCAGCAGCGACTGAGCGAAGTAAAGTGAAGCATCACTATGCCAATCCAGATGCCAAGGCCTACAAGTTCTCGGCGTATAAGCAGAAGGAAGTGATCACCGCTATCAATGCGCTGTTCAAGAATAAATGCGCGTATTGTGAGAGCCGCTATTCGGCCACCTCGCCAACAGATGTTGAGCATTTTAGACCAAAGGCGCGCGTTAGCGATGAGGCTGGTCATCGAGGTTACTGGTGGCTAGCGTCCACCTGGACCAATCTTCTCGCATCTTGCATTTTCTGCAATCGGGCGCACAATAACGACCTCTACGATTGGGTGGTCGCGGACTGGTTACCCAGGCAAGTTAAAAGTGGAAAGCACGATAACTTTCCTTTGGCCTTTGGAGCCCGAGCATTTAGTGACTCGGATGATCTGACAGCCGAGGATCCTTTGCTGATTGATCCTACTCAACGAGACCCAGCGGAGTATGTGTCGTGGCGCAAAGTGGAGGGCGTGCAGGTAATCGTTCCGTTGGAAGCGGACGGTGCCACGACTCCATACGCTGCCGAGAGCATCCGGGTGTACGGACTAAACCGGAGACAACTTGTAGAGGCGCGAACGGGTACCGCACAGGCGATTGAAGTGGAAGCGGGAATCATCGCTGATGACATACGTTATGCGGCAGGGCTCGACCGGGCAATGCTCGCCGCATTCATGCCTAGGTTGGAGGCTCGGGTCCTAGCGTTTAAAGGGCGCGTAAGCCCTGACACCCAGTACGCGGGTATGGTGGAGTACCTTGTAAACTTCGAAATGAACCTGTTGATCGAAAGCCTTGAGCGCCTTAGAGAGAAATGCAAGTAGCGTCTTGGGACTTCGTCATTGGCTTGACAAGGGCGCAAGCGACCGATTGGCCAGTGTTCGCCGATCGATGCCACAGCATCCCGGGCACAGTTGCCTTGGAAATGAACAAAGATAGCCTCAGAGCCGGTCACTGAACTTGGCTGCTACTTGGGCCGGCGGCGATTGGTTCTTGATAG
Source organism: Stenotrophomonas sp. GL_101 (assembly GCF_057835675.1). Taxonomy (NCBI): domain Bacteria; kingdom Pseudomonadati; phylum Pseudomonadota; class Gammaproteobacteria; order Lysobacterales; family Lysobacteraceae; genus Stenotrophomonas; species Stenotrophomonas sp. GL_101. Next base: position 481,321 of record NZ_CM174432.1, read on the forward strand.
GAGAAAATCCATGGACATCGTGTCCAGAGAGAAGCGCGCTCTCATGATGTCGGGTATTAAAGGGAAGAACACGAAGCCCGAGCTCTTAGTCAGGAAGCATCTGCACGCTTGCGGGCTTCGCTACCGGCTTCATGACAAGAAACTTGCAGGGTCGCCGGACCTTGTGCTCACGCGTCACAACGTAGTCGTCTTTATCCATGGTTGTTTCTGGCATCGCCATCGCGACTGCCGATACGCAACAACACCTGGTACGAGGCGGGAGTTTTGGGTTAGCAAGCTTGAAAAAAATCGTACCCGCGACGAGGCGTCACAACAAACACTGTTGATGCAAGGATGGCGAGTCGCGGTGGTGTGGGAGTGTGCCCTGCGCCGCTCAATTGAGACGACGCTGGCCGGGCTTCACGACTTCGTGCTGTCAGATAGATCGTTCCACGAATTCTCCTCTGCTCAAGATCCCAGTGCCGAATAGACAACATCAGCAATCTGTCTTGCCATCCACGGCGGCACTGCATTGCCTACTTGACGGAACTGAGCGCCCCGAGATCCCTCGAAGAAATAGTTGTCGGGGAAGGTCTGAAGACGCGCCGCTTCCCGAACAGATAGGCTCCTTAATTGCGCAGGATCAGGATGGATAAAATAGTGCCCATCTTTCGAAAGATGGCTGGTTACAGTGGAGCTGGGGTGTTCCCACGCCTGGACTTTAAATCGATCGACAAATTTGCCGCTGGTCCAATTCTCATGATTGGGATGCATCGCCTCGGGGAACTCTGAAGATCCTCGGGGGGCGCGACCATGGATCTTGGTAAATGCGGACGCATAGCCATAACGGACCAAGTCCATCCACATGTGTGGGCGGACCTCATGATTGAGGATGTGCCCAAGTCGCTGATCCAGAAGCCAAGACTTCAGATGTTCAGGCACACTGTCTGCCGACGCTGCTTTGGGCATGGACCTCCCGCCCGGACCGGCATCTGAGCTCGCCACAAGCTTCGCCTGGTCCTTGAGCTCCCGACTGACCTTCGCATCGTCCGAAAGCTCGGCCGCATGCCGCAGCACTTCACGCGCGGCGGCAGGCCAATCGTCGAACTCGACATTGGTGATCCCGCTTCGGAGCTTTGGCATGCCAGCCAGAACATCCCCGACGCCGTACTGACCCGCAGCGCGCCGAATCTGGCGCACCGAACCGATCTCGACATCCTCACGAACACCGAAAAGGACAACACGGTGACGCGCTTGAGGAACCCCGAGCTCTTCGGCCCTCAGGATGTAACGGCGCCCGTCCTCATCATCAAATAGTCCATTTTGCTCCTCAACGAGCGGCAGTATTTTGTACTTCGGCCCATTCCTTCCGCCTGGAGCACGGAGATCTTCCAGAATGCGCGGGAACATGAGCTCCCCGCCCACCTTCGACGACAGTATGCCCTTGACGTTCTCCATTACGAACGCAGCAGGCGAGTAGTTCCTCAGAATCTTCAGGTAGTGCTTGTACAGGAAGTGCCTGGGGTCCTCCTCCGCCTTGTAGCCCACAACGCCGCGATTTCGGGCGCGCCCTACCAGGGAGTAGGCTTGGCAGGGAGGTCCGCCTATAAGGACCCAAGGATCGCCCTCTGCCGCAACCTCGCGAACACGGGCATGCAGCTCCTTGTCATCGGCCGGCTCGCCCAGTTTCAGCTGTCGTGCTTCGTGGCCGGCAGCCGCCCACTGACTCTCAGTCGCATCCGTCCACGGCGCTACGGCTCGACCGGCAACGTAGTCGTAGTAGCTAGTAGGCGCCTTCCCCGGAGCGAACTGCCTGTAGAAGGCGCGCAGACGGAGAGTTTTGGCCGCATTGACTTCCATCTCTGCCGAGATGGCGATCTTGAACGGTTGATGCCTGGCGTTTCGAGGTGCCGTGTAGGCAGAAAATCCTTCGCCCAGGCCACCTGGGCCAGCGAAGATGTCGACTACTGGGATGTGCATGCCTGACTTCACAAGAATGAGCAGGGCGCCCATGCGCCCTGGAGCGGCGCCAGGATCGCACGCCCGGGGCCGCAATTCAACCAAAACTAGCTGGCAGGGGAGGATAGGCCAGCTGCTTCCGAGAACACCAATCCAACCGCAGCAGTCAGCTCATCTTCCTCCAAAATACCCAGCTCGAAAACCTGATACCTCAGGCGCAGAATCTTGATCGCGTGCCGCATCACGCCTTCCATCGCCGCCTTGCCCACGGCACTACACGACAAGATCCACTGGCGTGCAATCGCTTGCGCAAGAATGGGGTTGCCCCCAATTGATGGACGTTCAAAGATGGCGACATGCGCGTCCTCGGTGAGTGCTCTCAGCAACCTCCATCGGTCTACGCCCGCGTCCTCACCAAGGTCGAGCGCCCGCGAGCGCATGTGAAGGCGCTGGAGCGTGTTACGAGCGCCTCCGTGGAAGCGATCCTCAGTAGCACTGGGAAAACGCCAGCGAGCCACATCAGGGAGGAGTGCCGTGGTCAGGTATGCCCAGACGTCATCTCTCAGCCCTTCCGCGCCGGATAGCTCCTGCACAGCAGCGAGCGCAATAGCTGCATCGCGATCAAACTTCGCTCTGACCGTTAGGCCCGATGAAGAAGGAAATCCACATTCGATAGCCACAGCGCGTATCAAGCCGGCGATCTTAGGCGACGCACGTTGAGCACGGACACCGCCGGTTGCAGCATAGCTCGTGAAGGACGCATGCTCGTTCAGGTAGGCCAAGGCGTCTTCGGACACGAACTCCGGGCCCAAGTCCCTCAAAACGCTGTTCACTCCAATCCGGGACAGTCGCGGTAGTAGCTCAACGCTCGTCAAGATCTGTCTCCCATATCCGCCACCGCAATCATTGCGGCATTAAACGCCCCTGGGTCGTTGTGGAGCAGCCTGACCAGTGAGGCGACTCCGCTTTCGTCAGGAAACGCCTGGTGAAGCCAGTGCCGCAGGACTCCGCCGACGGACCCTTCCTCGAACACATCAAAATCAAGCTCATCACTGTTATGCAGAAGAACGGTGGAGCACATCTGAGCAGCTACGCCACCCAGAACCGCCTGGACGGTGAGGCGCTCGCCCTGCATGAATCGCTCAAGGAAGAGTTCCTCATCGGAGTTCACGTACAGCACCACCTTTGAAGAGAAGTCGCCGAAGAGATCTTCCGGGCGCCAGTCCACATACCAAGGTGCGAACTGATGGGGCTTGTCTGCGAACGCCGCTTGAAAGCTGATGGACGAAACAGGGAATCTCGCATTGCCACCATCCTCGATGATGACATCCAACTCCTCGCGCCACAGCCGGGAGCCCTTTGCAACTGGAGAGAGTTCCGACGCCGAGGCAGAGGATTCCAGCAGAATGATATCCAGACGGGCTATCAACTGTGCAGAGAGGGACTGTCCTGGAACGACAACCTCGAACAAGGCCGACGTCGAATCCTTCGAGAGCCGATGGCTGGCAACATTCCGAACCAAGCGGGGAAGATGACCTTGACCAGTACCGATGCTCAACTGTGCGAGCGCCAGCCAGTCCCCATCTCCAAAGCCAATGCCCGATGATGCAGCCTCCCAGTCGACAGTGACACTGCCGCTCAAGGTCAGGTCTCTGGCGTAGTCCCAGTCCTCCAGAATCTCCGTTGCCGGGAACAGCGGCAAGCCCACATCCCCAATATGCCATCCGGTAAATTCGATGGCTTCATCAGGTATGCGAAGGAAAGGGTAAGCGATTCGGCTCATGACTCAACTCCTTCCAGGATGCGAGCCCCAGCCGTAATAGCGGCACCTTCAACAAGTCTGATCGATGCGGTGATCTGACCCTCCAGAAGGCCCACTGCAAGCGTATTGTCAGCGGTCATCAACCCATGGGAGGGTAACGCGACGCATTGAACCGTGGGAATCAAGTGGTCTGGCACGCCGACCGCATCAATTCCACCGCCATCAACGACCAGCTTGGGTTCAATCAACACGGAGATGGGCCCCTTGCTTCCATCGTTAAAAAGATCGGCATGGAAGTTGGCAACGCGGCTGCCATCAGCTGCGATCGAAAGGCCAATCATTTCGAGTGCTGTGACGCGAACGCCCTTCTTCACTGAAGCGGCGATGCGCCCAGGCGCGGTCGGTTTCCCTGCGCCACGCGAGCTGACGGGACCAAGGAACTTTCCCATCTGTCCAGAGGTCGCAGCAAGGCTTGGTCCACCTGCATCGGCAGAGCGTTCAAGTGATCTGACAGGGACAAAGTTATCCGCTTGAATACGCAAATCCCGCATTCCCACGCGCACCATTGTCTGTTGCCTCCCTTTCGGAAGGTTATTTGGAACCCAGTCGTCGTGAGTAGGAGGTTCAGCTTGAGCAAATGCCTCTTCCACCTCTGGGTCTTTGGAGCAGACAAAGACACCCGCCCATTCCAGGGTTGGATCTGGATAGGCACTCCCTCGGATGTACTTGACCACAAGCTCCACCGGCCGCATCACCGCGATGTGGGATGAGTTCACCAAGACATCGGAGCTGCCCGATGCACAAAGCGGATGGCGAGGCGCGGATAAACCGGGTGCGAACGCAAGGCGGCCAAGGTCCTTGGCTGGACGCTGCGACTTGATCTTGTGAAGGTTGGGGCTTCCAGTACGCACATCCGCCAATGCCCTGCAGAACAGATCAAGTGGAGGGAATGCTTCAGGGCTAGGCACCTCGATCGTTTCGCCGTCGATCTCGATCGTCACATGCAGGCGTCGATCCGCATTCGTCGTCTGCGCCATTCTTGGCCAAAAATTCAGCAGTACACAGGTAACGAGCTCCGGCCCGAGGTTCTCAAGCGAAGAGAAGTCCAACTCTGGATCAAGGATGACAATTGATGTGCCGCTGTCTGCCTCGGCCCGAGGGAAGATGCCAAGCGACTTGCTGAGCGCGATGGCGTTCTCATCTGTAGCAGGAGCAATACTGTCACCTTCACCAGACATGCCCCACCAATGACGTCCCGTAAATCGCCTGGGCCCTGGAGTTGACGAATCAACGTCGAATGCATCACCCAGATGACACGCCATGAAGCGCCTTACCGGCCGGCCAAGCTCAAACGTCTGGCTATCGACAAGGACCAGAGAGCAGGTACTCATTCCATACAGCGAGCTTTTGCCGTAACCGTACGTACCTCCACCCTGATGGCTATCACGCGCTGCACCAACATTCTTGAGAAAGTTGACGAAGTTCGCTCGCTCATCGGGCGCTGGAGGGACATCGGCTTCGGTTGGCCCGGACAGGCCCACAGTGCCAAAGTCCGCGATCTCCAAAACCCAAAGCTCCTCCTTCTCAGTGGAGCTTTGCAGCGCCTCGCGGGACGCAAGCCCTTGTGGGAGAGTCGCGAGGACTACCCCGGTCAGGGCAGCTCGCTCTTCCATGCCAAGTCGTCGGAGCCTGATCCTCGCCTCCGGTGCAAAGCCGGGCAGGGTTGCGTCAATGACGTTCTGAAGACTCTCACGAACAAGAGTTTGTAGAAGATCGAGGTTTGGACGCCCGAGCAGACGCTTGAAACCCTCGCCCGCAAGGTTCCCGTTCTTCGAAAACGGCTCGCTATAAAGATTCAGATTCATTCAAACACGGCTCTCAAGACGTCATCGTGGTGAGCGACAGGCAGCATCTGTTCCACTGCCGCCGACAGATCAACGGTGTACTCGATCTCGCTGATGCCAGGCGGGGTCGAGCCATCTGCGGTGGACGGAAGCATGAGGCGTGGAAAGCGGTCGTTCACCGAGTAAAGGCTCATACCCTCAAAGGAGAACTTGGCCGCGTTCCATTCTGGCGCCAACGGATCATTGCAGCCAAGCGAGGCCAGACGAGTGAGAAGCATGGTTGAGGGAACACCAACCGCTACGAGTTCGTTGTATAGCGCTGCTACGTGAATGTTGCCTGCCTGAGAGCTCTCCAGCACGACATGAGCCAGCCAAAGTGGGGCATCTGACGGAGGACAGAGCTGCTCAATGCCATGAATACGAATGGTCGTTCGCTGCTTGTAGCCTGTTGATTTGACTTCGAGGGCGCCATGCCTTCCGCGGAAGTCATGGCGTTGCCCCGTAGGTCCGGTCCACGACTCAACAGCGGTCGAGCTTCTCTTGGCACCTTCGAGTAGCATCATCAGCTCGCCAAGGAGTCCGACTAAACTACTCCTGCTTATGCTCTGGTCTTGGCTTTCCGCCAGCAGCGCGCGGTAGTCCTCGATAGTGCTCTTCACTGAATCGACAGGCGAAGTGCCCGCAGCGATACGTGACACCATCTCTGTACAAAGCTCACCGAAAAGCTGATGTAGCCGAGGCTCACGCAGACTGATATCCAAATACACGGAAGCAGCACCGTCCAGGGAGAGGCGGGAGATGCGGACCTCCACGCTAGGCCCGCTCAGCGTACTCACCTGCAAGTTGGCGGTAGAAGATGCTATGGGGACAAGAAGCCGGGGGCTTGCCGTCTCTGTAAGGGCGAAGCGGACAGGGCCGAAACCCGTGTCCGCGTCGCCGGCGACTGTTGAAACTTCAGCTCGTGTATCTCCACGACTACGTTCGCGTAGACCCAGCCAGTGCTCATGAGGACTCTTAGGCATCGGCGTCTTCATGCAAGTTGGAGACGTCGTCCTCCAATTGATCAGGCGTAGGGACGCTTAGCTCCACGCTGTAGTAGCTGCCGGATTTGTCTCTGTTGCCCGGAAACACAAAGCCGAGGCCGATGAGATGTCCCCTTGCATCGAGTGGCACACGGCGATCCGTAGCTTTCATCGGTGCGGATAGCTGATCGATCGGATACACAAGCAGCAGCGGGACGTCAGCGCGCAACAGCTTCAGTTCATCCCAACTCGACGAACCCTTCGCTTGGGCTTTGGCAACGTCTTCCAACACGTCGTGCTTGGACATCAGCGCCTTGATATCGGCATAGTCCGATGGCTCGCGCAGACGAGAACGAATGAACGGGACGATTTCGCCGATCTTGCCAAGCGAGACGGGTTCCGCTTTACCATCCGCGCTCATGATGGCGACGTTCCATGCAGGCATCCGCCCAGCCGATGCATCCAGGTAGCCTAGTAGCAGCTCTTTGTTCAGGTTGAGCTGCTTATCGCACATGCTGTAGCTCACTAGGAACTTGCGGACTACCGCCATGGGCACCTTTGCAAAGACGCGAGGCTTTACCCTCTCATAGTCTTCGCTTACAAGGTGATCAACCAGAGACGAGGCGGCCTGCCAGTTTTTCAGGACTACGTCGCTATCCTTATGATTGAATCGGGTGGTCTGTTCATGCTTCCCATCGAAGCTGATGCTCGTCCTTATTACATGCCTCATCTTGGCTGCGGAAGTGATGGCCAATCCGGGGATTGAGCGAACTTTCACAGCAAAATCCAGTGGACTTACTTCGGCCGTCCTGTAGACAGAGATCTCTTTTCGGATCTCTTCCTCAACCTGAGCCAGGGCCCGGAAGTTGGATATGAGATCCGTTGTCGTCCAAAGTCTCGGCAAGTCCTCGTAACCCTTTCGGAAGCCAAACCAGCGGCCCATCTGAAGGAGTGTGTCGTATTGCTGAGAGGTTCTCAGGAAGAAGGATACGCAAAGGCCTTCGAGCGTGAGGCCGCGAGCAAGGACAGAGCCGCCGACAACAATGTAGGTTCTGGCCCCGTTCGTAAAATCGAGACGTTCCAGGCTCTCCCCGTTTTCCACCACGAGTTCTAGCGCATCTAAAACCTCGCCAAGGGCGTCTTTAAATGACGATTCGAGGTAGTCCGCCGGTGCGTCCGCAGAGAGGGGGCTTCTGACAATCTCTTCAGCAAAAACGTCTCTCAAGAGCTGCCCGGCAGCGCCGCTGACGGACCTGATTTCATCGCTATTCTTCGAAATCCACGCTCGAATCGCCTTGTCCATGTTTTCATGCTGTGCCACATATGCAGACGTATGTACCAGCATCGTCATGTGGTCATTCTGTTGCCCGCGCGTCCTGCGAATGGCGCATGAGATCAGGAACCAGGCGATGGCCTTCTGTAGCTGGAGTGTTACATCCGGCATGAAGGACTTGTGGGCGCCCTTTCCCTTCGGCGTCAGTTTGTTTAGCTCTTCAGGGGGGATCGAGCGGAACATGTCCCGGCCAAAATCTACTTCATCAGCATCGGCTGAGGTGTCGGAGCTGCCAAACACCTCAAGTGTGCCGAAATACCCTTTGGGGCGCGGAAGCGCAGTGATGAAGTCCTCGGGGTAAAGGTCGTCCAGCTTGTCTGCTCGGTCCGGGAACGGATTGATGAACACGTTGGCGAATGGCGTTGCTGTGTAACCTACGTAAGAGACGCACGGTAAGGCAGCAATCAATCGCCGAATTGCCTCGTTGATGCGCGTCATTTCTTCGTCGTCGGCGCCCGCATTGACGGATGCCTGATCGCACTCATCGTCAATGATCAGCGCCTTCAGCTTCCGCATGATTGGCGGCGGCGTTCTAGTGACAGTCTCGAGCAGCTTGTCAAGCCGCGTCGATTCCTTCTTCATCACCACCAACTGGGCGCCGCCCTTGTGCGGCATGACAAACTGGTCATTGGCAGGCTTGATGAAGTCGCCGGCGTCCTCAGTCGTTGTGTACATCTGCCACAGCGTCCTGTGTCTTTCAACTACATCACTTTCGATGCGTCGCTGGGTTTGCGCACGAAGCTTGTTCGTCACGCCACCGAGCAAAATTATCAAGTTGTAGCCAGCATCAACGGCCTTTGCGATGACCGCGGTCATGTTTGCCGTCTTGCCTGATTGGACATAGCCGACCACCAGGCCCCGGCATTGGAATGAGTCGTCCGCAGGATTGGCGAGCAGCGATACGATCTCGGACGATGACTCGTCAAGTGACTCGGACGCGTCCTTCCAGTTCTTGACCTCCCGGAGGTAGCCCAAGAGAGCTGGCCAATGCCTATCTTGTTCTGACGGACCGGTATACCAAGCCGGCTTAGGCTTGATCAGTGAGTTCTTTCGCAGAACTTCAACGTTCTGGAACGATGCCCGAACGGCTTCTGTCGCTGCCTGGAAATTCGCCTCAACATCCGCTGGAAAGACCCCCATGACCACTTCGAGAGTTTGGCGAAGGGCCTGTACGGCATTATCCAAAGTATCGTAGCTCGGGAGCTTTGCCCGAATCATGTCCGAAAAAGCGTCAACCTGGGTCTTCAAGACGGCATCCTGCGCTGTTGGGGGCAACAGAATGCTGGGCTGGATGTGCCCCCTGCAGCATCCATGCCCTTCAGAAAAGTCTGCAGCGTTTAGTGGGCTGTGACTCGCTATTCCGATTGTCATCGACTGTGGCTATCTACGCAACCGAGGCTGGACGGGTGAGAAACTTCCGGGACCCTAGGAACATCTGCGCAGGGCAATGATCCTGAAGAGATATGCGCACTTGGGCCTCTGGTGGGTAGAACGGTCGCGTGTCCTTTTAAGGTGACCCTGACTCGATCCATGGTGACGCAAGTGGCACGTTAGTTGCTTGGATGCCCCAAGACGTCTATGCAGGAGAGCATTAGCGCGAGCGCTGGCGTCGCTGACAGCACCCCTGCAGCCGCTACTGAGGCGCCACTAGGCCATTTGCGACGCACCAAAGGCTTAGTTAACCAACCTCAGCCAGATCAACAGGAACAAGCGATTTCCCATCCTCCGCACCAACGCGCATGGTGTTCATCGGAGCGTAGAAACTCCTCTAGAGTTAAAAGTTGGACGTCCTTTGTCGGGAGGGTGGCTAATACAACACCCCCGTGGAAATACGCCCGCCGAGCTCTAGACGGTTTCTAACCTCCCGACGCCCTTGCCATCCCGGCAAGGGCAAGCCCTGCAGGAGGTCCAACATGTTGACGCCGTGGGAAGACGAACCCGATGACGCGCGCCCCAAGCGCAAACCCTACGCCCGCCCCGCACGCAGCTACCGCGTAGGCGCGCTGACGTACCCGGACCGCGAAGAGTGCGGTCCCACGGAGATTGTTCCCTACCTCAAGCTGCGCGGCCGCTGGCTGGACAAGCTCGGCTTCGACGTAGGCGCCCGCCTGAAGGTGGAGGCCACGCACGGCATCATCACCCTTACGGTGGTGGAGCGGCCCGTGCCGGTGGTCAAGAAGATCCCCCGCAAGTTGCAGCGCCGCACCGGCTGAGCGCCCGCGCCCACCTGCCGGGTGGGCCGCTGCACGGCCAGTGTTCGCCAGCCCTTGCGGGCGGCCTGGCCGCACAGCCGCAGCGCATATCCCGGTTCGGCAGCGCTGCGCTGTGGCAGGCGTAAACGCCAGCACGTCACTGCACGCCCGGTGCAGTGTGGATGTACAACCTGTTTCATAACCCAGCAGTGGGAGGAACGCATGAGCAAGAGTGTCTTCATGCAATTGGAAATGGCCGCTGGCCTGCGCGCCAGCTTTCAGCACGCGGCGGCGCGCGAACACCGCCCCGCCGCACAGGTGCTCCAGCGGTTGATGCGGGAGTATGTGGTGCGGCAATCGTGTGTGGATGCCGACGCAGAGGCCGGGGTCTTCGACCCGGTTGAGCGGGCGGCAGGCGCGGTGGCCCTGGAGGGGGCGAGGGTGGCCACGTGTGAGCCGGAGGCGGCGCCGTGCTTTGAAAGCGGTGACCGGGACCTTGAGGCGATGGTGGTTCGGCAGCTTGGGTGGCGGTGTTCGCCGTTTGGGATGGGGTGAGCGAGCGGCATCAAGTTGTTTCTGGCAGTTCATGGGGTGTGCCTGCCGAGCCGGCAGGCGCACTGTACCTCCCCAACCGCCATACCCGTTGTTCACTGGCGCCGCCGGCAGCGCTGGGTAGACGCGCCGCCTCCGGATGTTCAAGCTGCTATCGAGCTCAATGACAGGCATAGACATGACCAGCTTCTCAATTGACTTCGTAAGCCTGCCAAACTTCGATTCACTGGCGGTAGAAGTCTGTTTCAAGTCGCAGCTTCTTTGCCGCATCGATCGTGAGCAACAGGATGGTTCGCTTGAGGTGGAGTTCTTTCACCTAGCCAGAGTTTTGAAGGAAGAGGTCACCATGAAATTCCCTCTGTCCGAGTTCCTTCAGGTCGTTGAGCACGTCTCGGCGGAGCTGCTAGCGATTCCGCCTGCTTCGGTGCCTTGAGAAGTGACGGCACGGTCGTACGTGTAGGCGTGCCAGCCGGCAGCGAGTACCACTCCCATAACCTTCGGCCCAATCCCCTTCGACTACGCGCCCCACTCAAGCACTCCCCCCACACCCTGCTACCATTCCCCCGCATTCCAGCCAGCCTGCCCACGCACCCAAGATGCAGGGCCGGCCGTCATAGAACGGCCCAGCGAGCCAGGACACCCTCCCGTGCCCATTCAAGGACGCTCGCATGTACTCTCGTTCCATTCTCCGTTCGGCCGCGCTGGCCCTCGCTGTTACCCTCTCTCTCGGCACCCCGTCGGCATTCGCCGTGGGCAAGACCACCCCGGTCGCCGCCACCGAAGCGGCCGTGTTGCGCAAGCCTGTTGCCCAAGGCCTGTACGAGCTGGCTTACAGCCCCAAGGTAGACGCCGTCTACGTGGCCTCCTCCGGTGGCTTCGGCGATGCCGCCGGCCCGTCCCAGCTGCTGATCCTGGACCCCAACACCCTCGACGTTGAAGCCCAGATCCCGCTGGAGCGCAAAGCCTTCGGCCTGGTGCTGGACGACGCAGGCAACCGCCTGTACATCGGCAACACCGTGGACACCTCGGTCACCGTGCTCGATACCGCCACCCACAAGGTGCTGGGCATCGTGCAGCTGATGGAGAAGCAGGTGGGCAAGGACGGCAAGGCCGCCTACACCCACGACCTGCGCGAGCTGGTGGTGGATGGCCCGGCCAATCGCCTGTACGTCACCGGCCACTCCGGCGAGGGCAGCGTGCTGTTCGTGGTGGATACGCAGTCGCTGAAGGTGCTCAACACCATTCCCGGGCTGGGCAATGCCAAGGCACCGGGCCTGGCGCTGGATGCCAAGGGCAAGCGCGTGTACACCTCCAACCTGCTGGCTGAAGTGGTCACCGTGGGCACCGACACCGGCAAGGTGGAGCAGCGCTTCAAGGTGGGCGCCGAGCAGCCGATGAACATCGCCCTCGACCCGGACGGCAAGCGCCTGTTCGTCACCGACCAGGGCTCGGAGATGCTGCGCAAGTACCAGACCAGCAGCACCCCGGGCTTCGCCTCGGCGCACCCGGGCAACCGCGTGTTGGTGATCGACCGCCACACCGGCAAGGAACTGGCCAGCATCGCCGCCGACGGCGGCCCGATGGGCATCCTGCTCGATGGCAAGCGCAAGCGCCTGTACGTGACCAACCGCGAAGGCGGCACCGTCACCGCGTACAACAGCGACACCTACAAGCCGGTGGCCACCTACACCGTGCCGACCCATCCCAACAGCCTGGCGCTGGATGCGAAGAAGAACGTGCTGTATGTGACCGTCAAGAACGGCGAAGAGGATGCCAAGGGCAGCCCGGAATCCGTGGCGCGTATCGCGCTGTAAGCGCGGTTGCGTCGCGGCATGCCGGCCATCTCAGCGGTGGCCGGTGTGCCGCGCGGTGCAGGGTTTCACGAGCAGATCGACCCTACGTTGGAAATCCGCCATCCGTAGCGCGCGTCATGTTCGAGCAGGTAACTGTGGCTGCAGGCCTCGTCGGTAACCCGTAGCTCCAGCGTTCTTCCCAATGGCGAAAGATAGACCTCATTGAAGTCTCTCCCCATGAAACGCCGAACTTCACCGTCGATATCGGCACGTGGAACGATCCGGATCGGATCTGCTGGCAGGCCCGAGAAGCCGGAAGAGACCCCCACGGTGTCGGTCAGGTGGTCATGCAGGTAGCGCTTGGGAGCATCGGGTTCTTTCTGGCATAGCAGGTAGTCGATCAGTTCGATTACCTTGCTGGGTTCGGGCACCTGGCCGAGGAAATCGCCCCAGGATCCAGAGCGGCCTTCGCGGCACTGTAGGGTTTCGCCGGTGTCCAGTGGGTTGGAAAGCGCGTCGGCATTTGCTGCGCAGGGCAGCAGGGCGCAGAGCAACACGAACGGGCGAAAAGGGTTCATCGGGTCCTTGATGCGTGTAGCGGTGGAATGCTGCCTGATTCTGGCGAAGAGCCCGCGCAACAACAATGGCTCCGTGCCGGTCCCGGGGTGCGCTGCCCACTCCACGATGTACTGCATCCAACACAGCGACGCCAGCGCCTTCGGTCATACTTCGGCCCTGGCAGCCAAGCCCGGCGGCCCGCGTACCTATCGAGAACAAGGATGTCCCACGCCCCCAACGGCCGCGCAGAAGCGCTGCCTGCAGAACTCCGCGCCGCCCTGGAGGCCACCCTGCGCTTCCAGCAGGACGCGGGCACCACGCTGCTGTACTTCGCCATTGGCGTTGCAGTGGCCATCACGGCGTTTGCCACCCAGCTGGGCATGCACCCCGATCGCATTGCGCCCACACAGGTGCCGGCCTATCTGGCCGCCGCGCTGGGTGTGGTGGGCATCGTCCTGGCAGTGGTGCATCGGCGCCGGCGCACCAAATCGCTGCGGGCGGCGCTGGCTGCGGGGCAGGTGACGGTGGTGGAAGGACGCCTGGGCACGTCGGAGATTCTGCCGGCGGTGGGTACGATTGCCGGGCGCCCGCGCGCGTATTCGGTGGACGGCACCACGCATGTGGTACTGGAGGAAACCCCGGGCAGCGATGCGTTGCTGGGCTTCGTGCCGCACGAGGTGGTGGGCCCGGTGGGCAGTACGCCGGTGCGGCTGGTCTTCAGTGCGGTGCAGCCGGGTCACCTGTTGCAGGTGGACTATCCAGGCCTTGGTGCCGCGCCGGAGACGGTAACGGCGATGACCTCGCAGGACTGGAAAGCCCTGATGGCACGCCCGCGCGTGTTGCTGCGCACGGCGGGCTGGTGCTGCGCGGCGGTGTTGCTGGGGCTGTTGGTGCTGGCGTTCCTGCCGGGGGTAAGCCGTGGTTTCAGCACCTGGCTGGCCTGTGCGTTGGTGGTGCTGCCGTTGTGGACGCTGTGGCTGTGCCTGCCGTACCTGCGGTTGTGGGGGCGGCGCGGGCAGGTGCAGTGCGAAACCGTGCACGGGCCGATCCAGGAAGTGATGCGGGCGCAGCGCAACCGGGGCCAGCAGGCCGCCGAGCAGGCCACCTTCGTGCGGGTGGGCGGGCGTTGGCATCGGCTGCAGGCGGGCGAGGTGCACACGCTGCGGCCGGGTGCGGTACTGGGCGATGCGCATGCGCTGGCCTATGCCACGCTGGGCACGCACCGGGTGGCGCTGGGGCGCGGGTTAGCGACGGCAGCCCTCAGGTAGCCAGTGCTGGGGAGTGTCTACGTGATGGCGGCGCTACAGCCGTGGTGCACGTCATGGGCCGCGGTGCCCCGCAGCGTGCGCAGCCACCGGTCTGGGGTGCCCCCAACAGCGCTTTGCGTACTGCCGCGTGCGAAGCCGGATGTGCCCCCAGCCCATGCAGCAGCAAGGTGCGCGCCAGACCGCAGCAGGGAACGCGAGGCAGCGCCAGCACGGTGGTGGCAGTGGCGCGGGGATATAGCGGGCGAAGGTCCATCTGTCCCGATTCTCGTTGAAGGCGGTACTGCGGCCACTGTGCGTGGAGTGCGTCTCACCGACTGAGACGCGGCAACCCGATGTCACGCGTGCCATTACTCACACGGCCAAGACCGCCTGTGGCCGACCATCCCGTGCCTGCTGAACAACCCACTACGCCGCCATGCGCCAGACCCGTACCCCGCCCTGGAAGAAGCCCAACCCGAAGACAATCAAGCAGCCGCTGTCGGCCGCGCAGAAGGACGCCGCACGGCAACGCGCCGAAGAGAACGGCCGCACCTACCCGAACCTGGTGGACAACATGTGGGCGGCCAAGCTGCCTCGCGGCGACTGACGCGGCACGAGGCGCTGAGGCACCCCGCGCCGGTCCAGCGTTGCGCTCAGCGCTTTACCGCCAGCACGCCATCCATCGCCAGGTCTGCCTTGAACCCGGCTTTCTCCAGGCGCTTGGCCACTTCACGCGGTACGTCGCGGCCGCTGGTGAGTTTGTTGGGCGCGCCGGTGTAGTGGAACATCCGCCCGCCGTTGCGGATCACCCGCGCCAGCTGGTCGTAGAACACCTGCGAATACAGTTCGCCGGCAATACCGAAGCGCGGCGGGTCGTGCAGGATCGCATCGACCGAATGGCTTTCCAGTGCCTGGATCGCCTGCGACACATCGGCCTGGGTCAGCGACAGCCGGCCGCCGCTGCTGGCCGCTTCCGGGTCCGGCGACCACGGGTTGAGCGTGCGCAGCCAGAGTACGTCCGGGTTCTTCTCGAACGACTGGATGCGGTTGACGCCCCCTTCGAGGCAGCACGCGGCGAAGTAGCCCAGCCCACCGCAGGTATCCAGCACGGTCTTGCCGGCCGGCGCGATCAGCGCCACTTTGCGCCGCGCATCTTCAAACGGCGACACCTGCGCACTGGGCAGCATCTTGATGCCATCGATCTCGAAGGTCGGTGCATCCCACTGGGTAGGCACCAGCTTGATCAGCGCCGAGCCGAACCGCGATACCGCGCAGAAGTCGTCGCCGTCCCAGTAGTACAGGGTGCGGTCCTTGGTCTTGCCCGGGTAGGCATAGGCCTCGCCCTTCCAGTGCCACTGGTCGGCACCCAGGGTGGCGATACCGGTGGAGCGGCCCAGATCGAGCGAGCCGGTCCACTCGGCGGCCCCCGCATCACGGGCACGGGCCAGGGCGTCGGCAAGGGGGCGGGTGAGCAGGGGGCCGGTGTAATGGGGCACGGGAAGGGGGAGCGACCGCACTGCGGGGCAGCCGGACGTCAGCAGGTTAGGGGTGGGCATCGTACCTGAGATGGCCGGAACCGCGCCCGGCCGGCGCAGGTGACACTGGAAATGGCCGCCCCGATATAGTGGGCCACCGCCCAGGGAATGCCCGCATGCGTCGCCGTCCACGAACTACCCGCCGTTGCCTGGGCCTGCTGCTGGCGACGCTGTTGCTGTCGTCCTGCACGGGGAGCACCAACGGCGCGCACCCGGTCCCGGTGCAGGAGGTGCGCGCGATCGAGATTGTTTACCAGCAGGGTCCGTTTGATGCGGCCGATGAAGTTCATCGCCTTCGTCCTGGGCCGGGGCGACGGGCATTCGTGCGCGAGTCGCGGATGGATACGGCCAGCGCCGCACCTGTGACGAGCGAGTCGGTTCCGGTGCAGCGCGTCGGCGAGTTGTTGTGGGCACTGTCGGCGCCGGCTGTATCACGCGCCGAAGGGGTGGCGATGGTGGCGCGCCGGGTGCGTCCGGCGCGGTTGCTGGAGACCGCCGCGCGGGCTGACCTGCGCGACGCCCCGGGCTGCACCGCCAACGCGCTGCGCGGCCACATGCGCACGCACCTGCGCGGTGCCGCACTGCGCGAACAGCTGGAGGCGTATTACGATTCGGCCGGTTGGACCGACGATGACGTGTCGATCCGGGTGGTCATCGACTACAAAAACAGACCTCGGCAAGTGCTCTACTCCACTTCGCAGAAGCTGCAGATGCTGCCATGGACGCAGGAGGCCAGCACCGGGGTGCCGGCAACGCCGCGCTGGTCGGTGCCGCTGAGCCAGGCGGTGCTGCGGCTGCTGCCGGCCACCTCTGCTGCCGCCAGGCGGCTGGAGGCGCGTGAGGACAGCGCGCTGAGCGGCGGCATCGTGCGCGTGGCGGAAGTGGAGTGCCGCGCCGGGCAAGGATAGGGCGCAGGAACCCGAGGGGCGCACCGGTGTAGTTCCGACAGCGTGGTGTGGGTTGGTCTGATGGTGTCGGCTGCGGCGGATTTTCAGACTGTCGGCATGCCCAACGATCATTCCCTGCTGCAGGCTGGAACGGCGTACTTCTTCAGCGCACACCTGCGCGACCGGCACAGCCAGCTGCTGGTGGAGCATGCGCAGGGCTTGCGGCTGGCCTTCCGGGTGGCGCAGCAGGCACGCCCGTTCCGGATCAACGCGATCGTGGTGCTGCCCAATCACCTGCACGGGGTGTGGACGCTGCCCGAGGGCGACGAGGAAGGCCTGCGCCGCTGGACCCAGATCCAGGCCATCTTCGACCGCCAGCTTCCCGGCATGCCACCGCGCGCGGTACTGCGGCGTGACCGCAGCGCCCGCCCCCTGTGGCACGCCAGTTTCCGCGAGCACCGCATCGTGGATGGCGATGACCTGCGGCGACACGTTGCCTACGTGCATCAGAACCCGGTCCGGCACGGGCATGTGCACACGGCCGAAGCCTGGCCCTACAGCTCGATTCATCGCATTGACGGCAACCGGAGCGGGCCATGTTGATGCAGCGCCGCGCGCGCAGGGGGAGTCAGCCGCAGTTGACCTTGAACACCGGGCCGGCACCGATCAGGACCAGCGCCATGAAATCGCTGTCCTTGGCCTTGCCCTTGAGCGTGGCACCGGGATTGAAATGGAAGATGCCAAAGCCGCCATTGGGGCGAACCAGCGCCTTGTCGATCTGGTCGGCGTCGTCCTTGAAGTAGCGGGCGATGTCCGAACGTGAGGACACCTGCAATGCGGTGGGATCGCGTTGCCATTGCTCGTCGCGGTTGAAGCTGACGAAATACTGGCGTTGCTGCTGCTCGATGCGGAACTCGGCGGGCTTGCGTGGGTGGGTGGCGTAGCAGCCCAGCAGGGGGTCGGAGGAGAACATGCCTGGATCGGCGCCTGGCTTGCCACAGGCAGTGAGCAACAGCAGCAACATGCAGGGCAGTACGCGCATGGTGGGTCCTGGCGGTGGTGGTGCCGCCAGTGTGCCGCAGGCGTGGGGACGTTGCCGTGCAGGTGCCGACGCCAGCGCGCGCGCCGTCTCCAACGTGGCCGCCAGCCGCTTCCCGGTGCCTCAATGCCGATGCCGGCGCCAGGTATTCCACACATGGGTGCTCGCCAGCAGCAGGCTGCCGACGACGGTGATCGGGGTTTCGGCATCATGGCTGGGCCAGCCCAGCGCGCCGAGCAGCAGCAGTGCCAGGCCGGCGCTGGCACTGACGAAGGCCGCGGCCGGCAAGGGTCGCTGGCGATGCGCGCGCCACAGCGCGAAGCCGGTCAGCGGTGCGGCGATGGCGACGAACAGCGCGTGCACCCATTCGGCCTCGGCCCATACGCCGAACAATGGCAGTGCCGCGGCCAGCAGGGGCAGCGCCAGGCAGTGCAGCAGGCACAGGCTGGACAAGGCGATGGCACCGGCGTCGAGCAGGGCGGAGGAACGTTTCATGGGGGAGGGGTCCGGGTTGATTAATGTTATATAGTAACATTTCAATCCCGCCATGATGCTGCCCTGCCATGACTGCCTCCCCTGTTTCGCCCGACCGCCGCCTGCCGGTCACCGTGTTGTCCGGCTTCCTCGGCGCGGGCAAGACCACGCTGCTCAACCAGGTGCTGCGCAACCGCGACGGTCGGCGGGTGGCGGTGATCGTCAACGACATGAGCGAGGTCAACATCGATGCGCAGCTGGTGCGTGATGGCGGTGCAGCGTTGAGCCGCACCGAGGAAACGCTGGTGGAGTTCAGCAATGGCTGCATCTGCTGCACGCTGCGCGATGACCTGCTGCAGGAGGTGAAGCGGCTGGCCAGCGAGGGCCGCTATGACTACCTGCTGATTGAATCGACCGGCATCGCCGAGCCGATGCCGGTGGCGGCAACGTTCTCGGTACGCGATGAGGACGGCTTCTGCCTCAACGACATCGCGCGGCTGGATACGCTGGTGACGGTGGTGGACGGGCAGCAGTTCCTGGATGACTTCAGTTCCACCGATCGGCTGCTCGACCGTGGCCAGCAGGCCGATGCGCACGATGCGCGCGCGGTGGTGAATCTGCTGGCCGAGCAGGTGGAGTTTGCCGATGTCATCGTGGTCAGCAAGTGCGACCTGGTCGACGATGACAGGTTGCAGTCGACACTGGCGGTGCTGCGCGCGATGAACCGCGATGCGCGCCTGCTGTTGTCGCAACACGGCGAGGTGCCCTTGGGCGAACTGCTGGATACGCGTCGCTTCGACTTCATCAAGGCGCAGTTGGCGCCGGGGTGGATGCAGGCATTGCGCGGCGAGCACACCCCGGAAACCGAGCAGTACGGCATCACCAGTTTCGTCTATCGGGCACGCCGGCCGTTCCATCCGCAGCGCTTCGCGCACCTGCTGGAACACGGGCTTGGGGCGGTGATCCGCAGCAAGGGCTTCTTCTGGCTGGCCAACCGCATGGACTGGGTGGGCGAGCTGTCCA
Source organism: Stenotrophomonas sp. GL_101 (assembly GCF_057835675.1). Classification (NCBI taxonomy): domain Bacteria; kingdom Pseudomonadati; phylum Pseudomonadota; class Gammaproteobacteria; order Lysobacterales; family Lysobacteraceae; genus Stenotrophomonas; species Stenotrophomonas sp. GL_101. The sequence goes on from NZ_CM174432.1 coordinate 500,520, forward strand.
GTGTTGGCGCGACCACCCAGACGCAGGCGGCGGGGTTCTGGTTCGCCTCGCGCGAGCGGGTGGAGGCGGGGCTGGAAGGCACCCTGCCGCAGGTGCCACCTCCCCGCGTGCCCTACACCGACGTCGGCTGGGTCCGCCAACAAATGGCGGGTTGGACCGCGCCGCTGCCCAGCGCGGAGATGGTAGGCAACGCCGGGGAGTACCAGTCGATGCGCCGGATGTGGCACCCCTGGTGGGGCGATCGCCGCCAGGAGCTGGCGGTGATCGGGGTGGCAATGGACGAGCAGGCGGTACGCGCGGGGTTCGACGCCTGCCTGCTCACCGATGCGGAGATGCAGGCCGGGCCATCGATGTGGCACCTGCTGCCCGACGCATTTCCGCTGTGGACGCGCTGAGGGCGGGCGTGATCGAGGCACGCCACGTTGCCTACCGTCGCCCTAGCGCTGGCTGAGCTGCCAGCCGTCCGCGGTGGCATCGAGATGGTGGGTGAGGTGCACGGCATCCAGCAGCGCCGGGTCATGCGAGACGATCATCAGCGTGCCCGGGTACTGGTTGAGCATCTGCTCCAGTGCGGCCAGTGAAGGCAGGTCGAGGTGGTTGCCGGGCTCGTCGAGCAGCAACAACTGCGGGGGTGTGCGTGCATACAGCACGCTGGCCAACGCGGCCTTGAGGCGCTCACCGCCGCTGAGCGTGGCCAGCGGGCGCAGGCTGTGCTCGGCATCCAGCCCGAGCAGGGCCAGCCGGGTGCGCAGGGTGGCCTGGTCGGCACTCGGGTTGGCCGCCTGCAGCAGTGCCAGCGCAGAGGCCTGCGCGGGTAGCAGCTGCAGCGATTGATCGAGCAACGCGACCTTGGCGGCTACCTCGCAGTGGCCACTGCGCGCTGCCACGCCGCCGGCCAACAGCTGCAGCAGGGTGGACTTGCCGCTGCCATTGCGCCCGCGCACGCCGATGCGCATGCCGCGCTGCACGGTGAGGTCGATCTGTTGCCACGGCGCGGCGACCCACGGCAGTTGCACGTTGCTCAACCGGGCCACGCGCTGCGGGCCGGGATCATCCAGGCCGGGCACCTGCAGGGCAATGCCGCGCATCGCCTCCACCTGCGTGGCTGCGTCACGCACGCGGGTATCCAGTTCCCGCTGGCGTTCGGCCTGCTGCGCCTGCCAGCGGCCGGCACTGTGTTCGCTGCGGTTTTTCATGCCGCCCAGCAGGATGGGGGCCTGGTTGGCGGTGCGGGCGCTGCGTTGTGCACGTGACTGGCGGTGCTCGAGCCGTTCGCGTTGCTCGCGCAGGTCGGTCTGTTGCTGGCGCCGCTCGCGTTTGCGCAAGGCCAGCAGGTCTGCGGCGTTGTCGCGCTCGCGCTGCTTCTGCTCGGCGTACAGCGCGTAGTTGCCGCCGTAGCTGCGCAAGCCGCTGGGCGAGAGTTCAACAATGCGCTGCATCTGGTCCAGCACGGCCCGGTCGTGGCTGATCACGATGAGGCCGCCGCGCCAGCCGGCCAGGGCGGCCATCAGTTGTTGCCGGTGCGTGGCATCCAGATGGTTGCTGGGCTCGTCCAGGATCAGTGCATCGGCGTTGGACAGCAACGCGCCGGCCAGCGCCACCTGCATGGCCTGGCCGCCGCTGAGCGTGGCCGCCGGACGGGCCGGATCCAGCACGGGCAGGCCGAGCAGCTGCCATTGCGCCTGCAGTTGGTCGCGCAGGGTCCAGCGATCGCCCACCGTGGCGAAGTCTTCGGGATGGATGCTGCCGGCTTCGATCCGCGCCAGCGCATCAAGAACCGCGCCCACGCCGGCAACATCGGCGATGCGCCCGGCCACGGGGCCACTGTGCTGGGCGAGCAGGTGCACGCGGCCACTGCGTTGGATGCTGCCGCTGCCAGGCGGCTGCGGCCCGGCCAGCAGGCGAGCGAGCACACTCTTGCCCACGCCGTTGCGACCGACCAGGCCGGTCGGGGTGGCGTCGAAGTGTGCGGAGAGATCAGCGAAAAGAACCCGGCCGTCGGGCAGGGTCTGGGTCACGCGATCGAGCGTGAGAGAAAATGCGGTCATGCGACCTCCATGGATGCCGTGGATACCTCCGCGCGCGCAGGCGGGAAGCAGACAAGGCCGTCAGTAGACGGCGGGCATCAATGGCGCATGCAGGCATACCTCATTACACAGGCGACTGGCTGTCGCGGGGCCAGTATAGGTTTGCCGGGCCGGTTGCCGATGAACGCGTGCTGTTCAGCAGCTCACGCCGGTCAGGCGGGTGCTGATGAAATCGATCAACACCCGCAGCTTGGGCAGCACATGGCGGCCGGAGGGCCACAGCAGGTGGAACGTGCCGCAGGCATGGATCTGCTCGGCCATCACCCGCTGCAGGCGGCCGTCGGCCAGTTGCTCGCGCACCGAGTGCTCGGGCAGGTAGGCGATGCCGCGCCCGGCCAGGGCGAAGGACAGGCGCGCCTCGATGGTGTTGCTGACCATCGACACCGGCAGGTCCAGCGCGGGCGTGCCCGGTTCGCGCGGCAACGGCCAGGGCTCGAGCTTGCCGGAGCTGGGGAAGCGGTAATGCAGGCAGTCGTGCTGCAGCAGGTCGTGCGGGGTGTGCGGCACACCGCGGCGGGCCAGATAGTCTGGCGCGGCCACCAGGTAGCGGGGGAACACGCCCAGGCGGCGCGCGCTGAGCCGCGAGTCGCTGGGTTCACCCACGCGCAGCACGGCGTCGAATCCTTCTTCGATCACATCCACCAGGCGGTCGTCGAAATCCAGTTCCAGGCGGATGCCGGGATAGGTGGCCATGAACTCGGACAGGATCGGCAGCGACAGGTCGCCCACCAGCGGCAGGCTCAATCGCAGCACGCCACTGGGCGCGGCGGCCTGCTGGATCAGCTCGGTGCGGCCGGCATCGAGCTCGTCGAGGATGCGCCGGCAACGCAGCAGGAAGCGCTCGCCCTCGGCGGTGAGGGTGATGCTGCGGGTGCTGCGGTGGAACAGGCGCACGCCGAGGGCCTGCTCCAACCGGGTGATGGTTTTGCCGGTGGCCGAGGCCGATACGCCAAGCAGGCGCCCGGTCTCGACGAAGCTGCGGGTGTCGGCCACGTGCACGAAGGTCTGCAGGTTGCCGAGGTTTTCCAATGCCGACATGACTGCACCAGGTGGGGAACACGGGCACTTTAGCGGCCAAGCGCAGGCGTGGGCGCGCGCGGATGGAATGCAGCGGTGCGCGGCGTGGGGGTCTTGGCCCAATCCCTTGCGGGGGCACGGTTGCTGGCAACTGCGGAACACGGTGTCCTGAATGTACGGAGCCGTACCTGGGTGTCTGCCGAAAAGAGGCGCGCCGACAATGGCGCTCCCTTCAACCCGGTGCTTGTCCATGTCTTCCGCTCTTTCCGTACCGCCTGCCGCCGCCCCGCGTCTGGCGGCGGTGGATGCCGCGCTGTCTGCCGCCCATGGCCGTCAGCAGGTGGTTGGCGCCGTGGTGCTGGTACGCCAGCACGGCCAGCTTCGCCATGCCAGCGCCAGCGGCTGGGCCGACCGCGAGCAACAGCGGCCGATGCATGCCGATTCGCTGTTCCGGCTGGCCTCGGTCAGCAAGCCGATCGTCACGGCGGCGGTGATGCGGTTGGTGGCGCAGCGCGTGCTGTCGCTGGATGCACCGATCAGCGACTGGCTGCCCGATTTCCGGCCGGCGCTGGCCGACGGCACGTCGCCGCCGATCACCCTGCGCCAGCTGCTAAGCCACAGTGCCGGGCTCGGCTACCGTTTCCTTGATGCCGATGCCGACGGCCCCCATGCACAGGCCGGGGTCAGCGATGGCATGGATGACAGTGCGATCAGCCTGCAGGAAAACCTGCGCCGGATCGCACAGGTGCCGTTGCTGTTCGCCCCCGGCCAGGCCTGGCGCTATTCGCTGGGCGTGGATGTGGCCGGTGCGGTGCTGGAGGCGGCCACCGGAATGCCGCTGGCCCAGTTGGTGCGCGAGCAGGTCACCGCACCGTTGGCGATGCACGACACGGGCTTTCATACCGATACCCCCGAGCGTCTGGCGACCCCGTATGTCAGTGACGCGCCGCAGCCGCATCGCCTGGCCGAGGGCGAGGTGGTGGCGCCGTTCGAGGGCGTGGCCGGTATTGCCTACAGCCTGGCGCGCGCCGGCAACCGGGATGCGTTCGCGTCTGCCGGTGGCGGCATGGTCGGCAGTGCACACGATGTGATGCAGCTGCTTGAAGCGTTGCGCGGCGATTCCCGACGCGCGTGGCTGCCGGCCGCCAGCATCGATGAAATGGCGCGCGCGCAGGTCGCTGAGCAGGGCCCGCCGGACGCACCGGGCTGGGGCTTTGGGCTGGGCTTTGCCGTGCTCCACGACCCGACGCCGACGGCAACCCCGCAGGCCGCCGGCAGCTGGCGCTGGGGCGGCGCCTATGGACACAGCTGGTTCGTGGACCCATCGCGCGGGCTCAGCGTGGTGGCGCTCACCAACACGTTGTACGAAGGCATGCATGGCGACTTCGTCGACCAGTTGCGTGATGCGGTGTATGCAGGGGTACAGGCATGAGCGGGACAGGCATGAGTGGCGAGGCCGGATGCGCGGTGGTCGACGCGGCCCCCGCCGCGGTGCGCCTGCCGTTGGGTGGGCTGCTGGCGCTGGCCTGCGCGGGCTTTGTGACGATCCTGACCGAGGCGTTGCCGGCCGGGCTGTTGTCGCCGATGAGCCAGGACCTGGGCGTGAGCCGCGCGCTGGTCGGCCAGCTGGTGACGATCTATGCGATTGGTTCGCTGGTGGCGGCACTGCCGATGACCGCGCTGACCCAGCGCCTGCCACGGCGGCCCTTGTTGCTGGCGGCCATTGCCGGCTTCGTGGTGGTCAACACGGTCACCGCGTTTACCCATCACTACGAGGTGATGCTGGTTGCGCGCTTCATCGCCGGCATCAGTGCGGGCCTGTTGTGGTCGCTGGTGGCCGGTTATGCCAGCCGCATGGTGGCCCCGCACCTGCAGGGGCGTGCGATCGCCGTGGCGATGGTGGGCACGCCGTTGGCGCTGTCGCTGGGCATTCCTGCCGGCACCCTGCTGGGGCAGACCATCGGCTGGCGCTGGGCATTCGCGCTGATATCGCTGCTGAGCATCGGGCTGCTGGTCTGGGCGCGCTGGGTGTTGCCGCCGTTGTCGGCCCCGGGCGCGGGCGCGCGGCAGAAGCTGGGCGCGGTATTGCGGCTGCCGGGAATGCGCACGGCGTTGTGGACGATGTTCCTGTTCGTGCTGGCCCACAACGTGCTGTACACCTACATCGAACCGTTTGCCGCGCTGGCCGGGGCGGTGGTGTGGCTGGACCGGCTGCTGCTGGTGTTCGGCGTGGCCTCGTTGCTGGGTATCTGGATCACCGGGATCTGGGTGGACCGCTGGCTACGTGGCCTGGTGATTGCCAGCACGCTGGGGTTCGGCCTGGCGGCGATGGCGTTCCTGCTGTGGCCGTCTTCGCCGTGGGTGCTGGTGGCCGGCACCGCGCTGTGGGGCGTGGCCTTCGGCGGGGTGCCCACCCAGTTCCAGACGGCGGTGGCGCGCCGCGCTGGCGTGGCCGGGGATATCGCGCAATCGTTCGTGGTGACCGGCTGGAACCTGGCGATCGCCTTGGCCGGCGTGGCCGGCGGGATTGCACTGGAAACCATCGGCGAGCGCTGGCTGCCGGCGATGCTGCTGTTGTTGCTGGTGCCAACGCTGGCGGTAGTGATGCGCCAGCCACGGGCATGGCAGCCGGCCGTGCACTGACCGCAGACCCTGCCGCACGCAACCGCGCGGCAGGGCATGGGCGGCGCGGCGGTATGCTGGCCATTGCCAATGCAGTGGGAGCCAGGCGTGCGCAAGTGGAGGTTGGGCGGTTGGGGGCTGGGCCTGTTGTGCCTGGCCGGTGGGTTGCAGGCAGCGCCGGCGCGGCAGATCGCGCTGACCCTCGATGACCTGCCGTGGCAGCGGCTGGACGAACGTGCCGAACCGGAATTGGCGCAGCGCCATGCGCAGTTGCTGCAGGCGCTGCGCGACGCGCACGTGCCGGTGGTGGGCTTCGTCAACGAGGTGAAGCTGGAGCAGGGCGGGCAGGTGCAGCCGGTGCGGGTGCAGATGCTGCGTGACTGGCGCGATGCGGGGTTTGAGCTGGGTAACCACACCTACGCCCACGTGGATCTGCATGCGGTCGGCCTGGCGGCCTATGAGCAGGACATCCTGCGCGGCGAGCAGACCCTGCGCCCGCTGCTGGCCGAACAGGGCCAGCAGCCACGCTGGTTCCGCCACCCGTACCTGCGGGTGGGCCGCAGCCCGCAGCAGCGCGCCGCGCTGGCGGCGTTCCTGGACCAGCATGGTTATCGGATCGCGCCGGTGACGGTGGACAACAGCGAGTGGATCTGGGCGTTTGCCTACGACCACGTGCGCGACACCGAGAGCGATCCGGTGGCACGCGAGCAACGCCTGCGCCAGCTGCGCCGCGGCTACGTGCCCTACATGCTCAACATGCTGGACTACTACCAGGCGCAGTCGCAGCACCTGCTGGGGCGGTTGCCGGCGCAGGTCTGGCTGATGCATGCCAATGCCTTGAACGCAGCCAGCATCGAAACGCTGGTCGCTGCAACGCGGCGCCGTGGGTACACCTTTGTTTCGCTCGAGGACGCGCTCAAGGACCCGGCCTATGCGCATGCCGATGGCTACAACGAGGCCGGTGGCATCAGTTGGATCCAGCGCTGGGCGATGGCCGAGGGCAAACCGGCCAGTTTCTACGCCGGCAAGCCCAAGGTGCCGCGCTGGGTGCTGGACCTGGCTGGGATCGACAACGATTGAGGCCGGCGCGCAGCCGCTCGCTCAGTCGTCCATCACGCTGTTGGGGTTCTGCATGTCTTCCGGGGCCCGGCCGTACTGCTCCCGGCGCTGGTGGTGATAGGCGATGAAGGCGTCCGGCGGCAGCGGCTGGGAGAACAGCCAGCCCTGCCCGAACTCGACCTGGCGTGCCTGCAGGTAGGCCAGCTGGACCGGGGTTTCGATGCCTTCGGCGACGGTGAACAGGCCCAGTGTCTTGGCCATGTCGATGATGTGCGAAGTCACCGGACTGGTGGCGCTGTCGGTGCCGATGGCATCGATGAACGATTTGTCGATCTTCAATGCGTCCAGCGGCAGCTGCTGCAGGTACTGCAGGCTGGAATAGCCCACGCCGAAATCGTCGATGGCCACGCTATGCCCGGCGCGGCGCGCGATGGCCAGCGTATTGCGCGCGCGCTGCACATCGATGAAGCCACGCTCGGTGGCCTCCAGCCAGATCTGCTGCGGGTGGATGCCGGTCCCGGCCAGTTGGGCCGAGAGCACCTTCAATGCCCGCCCGCTGCTGACATCGCCGGCCGACAGGTTGATGGCGATGTGCGCGCTGCGATCCTGCACCAGCAGCGCGCGCATGTCGGCGATGACCAGTGCGATGACCTGGTCGGTGAGTGCCTCGATCAGGCCATTTTCTTCGGCCAGCGGAATGAACAGGTCCGGGCGCACCTGGCTGCCGTCTGGGCGGGTCCAGCGCACCAGGGCTTCGGCACCGACACAGATGCCGGTGTCCAGTTCGATGATGGGCTGGTAGTGCATGAAGAATTCTCGCCGGCGCACGGCCGTGGCCAGCTCGCCACGCAGCGACAACCGCCGCCGCGACACCCACACCACCCCGGCCACCGCGCCCAACGCGCCCAGCACGCCCAGTGGAATGAGCTGCACGATGTGGTCACCGGCACTGGCCAGCAGGGTGGTGCGCGGGGCGGTGGCGATCGCCAGCCATTGCTGGTCCTGGGCGGTGGCATACAGGGTGTGGCTGTCCATGCCGCTGTGCGGCGCGCGCAGCAGGCGTTGCAGCAACGGCTGGTCGGCGATGTCCTGCTGGGCCATCAGGCGGCCATCCGGGCTTGCCACGGCCAACCGCACGTTGGGGTCGGTGATGACATCGACGAACCTGGCCGGGTTCATCAGCAGGTCGTGGTTGCCCAGGTGCAGGGCGAGCAGGGGCGAGCCGTCGCCGGCCTGTGGCCGCACCCCCAGGGTGATGCCGGCGCCATCGGCGGTGACATGGTCCGGCGTGGGGGCGGGCACGTAGGCGTCCATCGGCCCCCAGGTGGTGCAGCGCAACCGGCCGTCCTGGAAATAGCCCACCTGCTCGGCGGAGCGGGTGCCCAGGGTGACGGCGCGCATCAGCTGCAGGTGCTCGGGCGAACACGCTGCCACCGTGCTCTGGTTGAGCTGGCGCAGTGCGCGCAGGCCGTCCTGGTAGGCAAGGTGGGCACGCTGCAGGGTGCGCTCGGCGGTAAGCTGAAGACGCGCGTGCTCTGCATCGGTGGTCCTGACCCAGCTGAAATACACCAGGGTGGCGACCGGCACGAGGGCGCCAAGCAGGGCGAACAGCACGGTGGCAGCAATGATCCTGACGCGGTTCAAGCAGACCTCGGTGCGGGAGGGAAGACCAACGGGGAGGCGCGCGCGGCCAGGGCCGGTGCTGCACTATCTCACCACCTGGGGGCGGGGAAGGGAATCGGATTTTTCCTGTGGCTCTTGCCAGACAAGGCCTGCGCGCCGGCCGGCGCCTTGTGAAGATGGAAGAAGCGACAACCGGGGATCGGTCCGCCACGGCATTCACCTTCGGTTCGCAGCCCTGGCCGGATGATCGCGCCGCACGATTGGCGTGCCCCGATGTGAACCGATGAACCCGACCCTGCCTGCCGCGCTGGCCCTGTTGTCGTTGCTGCTGCCGTGGACGGCATCGGCGCGCACGGTGTATCGCTGCGTGCAGAACAACACGGTCAGCATGGCCACCGCGCCGGAGCCGGGGTCGAAATGCACCCCGCAGCAGATCGACGACAACGCGGTGCAGGCGCCCAACCTGTGGGGCAACATGGGGGTGTTCAGCGGCACCCTGTATGAGCGCGAGCAGGCGGGCGTGCTGGTGTATTCCACGCGCAACCTGCCCGGCTCGCGGGTGTTCCTGAAGTTCACCGTGGCCACACCGCCCGGTGAGCCCGCGCACCCGGGCCTGGGCAAGGTCGGCGCGGCGCAGCTCAACCGGCATGCCAAACAGTTCAAGGCGGCCGCGCGCGCCACCGGCGTGGACGATGCCTGGCTGCGTGCGATCGCGCATGCCGAAAGTGGTTTCGACGCGGGGGCGATATCGCCCAAGGGCGCGCAGGGGGTGATGCAGTTGATGCCCGATACCGCCACCGAGTTCGGCGTTGCCGACCCGTTGTCGGCCGAGCAGTCGATCAACGGCGGGGCGCGCTACATGAAGGCCTTGCTGACGCGCTACAAGGGCGACCGCACGCTGGCCGCCGCCGCTTACAACGCCGGCATCGGCGCGGTCACGCGCTACAAGGGCGTGCCGCCGTACGCCGAAACGCTGGCCTACGTGGAAAAGGTGAGCGCGTTGTATGTGCGCTACCGCGAGGCGATGGGGTTCAAGGTGGAGACCCCGGCGCAGTAGTGCCGGCCAGTGGCGCGTGGGCTAGCGCCAGGCAGCGCGGCCATGGATCGGCTGCACTTCGATGCGGCCCACCGCGTTCACCGCCCGCTGCACATCGCGGCGTTGCAGCAGCTGGTCGCCGCGCTTGTCGCGCGCGGCGTCGCCGGGCAAGGGGGGCAGCATGCGGAAGCCCTGGATCAACAGCAACGCCGCCTGGCGATCGTTCGGCGATTGCAGCTGCGCGATCAGCCACGCGGCGGCGGCGTCCATGCGGTTTTCCTCCAGCAGCACCGCGATCCATATCTCGCGACCGATGCCCTGGTTGGTCTGCAGCCACTGCCGGGCAAGCGCCGACCGCGCCGGGTCGGCCTGGTCGCGGTACGCCACGTAGCGCACCCACTGGCGCATCGCCTCGCCAAACATGGGCGCTTCGTCCAGCCCGTCCAGCGCCTGCAGGGCGTCGGCCGGTTGCTGCCGGGCCAGGTACCAGCTGGCCAGGCTGGCGCGCTGGAACGCATTGACCGGCCCGTTTTCATCCAGCTGCGCGGCCAGGATCAGGGTGGCGGTGGTGTCAGCGTCGCGGCCCAGGCGGTGTTCGGCCATGGCGCGGTACTGCATCAACCAGGCCGCGTACTGCGCGCCGGGGAAGCTGCGCTGGCTGCCCGGGGCGTTCAGACGCGCATACAGCTCATCGGTGGTGCCCAGCACCTGCGCGTGCTCGCCAAGGAACAGCAGGGTTTCGCTCAACGCGATGATGCGGTCGCCGCGGTCATGCTTGAGCAGGCCGCTGACGCGCAACGCGTCGAGATGGCGCTGCGCGGACTGCGCCGGATCGAAACGCGGGCTGCGGCGATCCACCACCTGGTCGAAGCGCTTGTCGCTGCGCAGGGCCACGATCTCCATCGGGCTGTCGATGCGGGCGATGGTGGCCGCGAGCCGTGGGTGTTCACCGGCATCGGCCTGCAGCGTGGCCAGCTGCAGCCACAGCGTGCCAGGTTCCAGGCCATCGTCGGTCCAGCCCCGGTCGAACAGCACCTGCAGGAAGGCGCGCAGCGCGTCGGGGTGGTCCTGCAGTTTTTCGCGCAGCGAGAAGGCCAGCCGGTAGTCGATCTCAGGGAGGAACTGGTCCGAGCCCTGCAGTGCACGGGTGATTGCTTCGGCCCCCGGCAGCGGTTGCTGTTGCCACAGCAGCAGGCGGCCCAGGACATACCACGCGCGCGGGTCGTCGGGTGCCTGCTGCAGGGCCGCGTCCAGGTAGCGACGTGCATCGACCGGCTGGCGTGCGTTGAAGGCGGTGCGCCCGGCGCTGATCAATCCCTCCACGCGCACCGGGGCGGGCAGCTGCGCGGCGCGCGGGTCGGCGAACACGCGCTCGAAACCCATCAGCGCCCCCACCGTATCACCGCGTTGGGACAGTGCGATGCTGTCGGTCAGGGCCTGCGTCAGTGCGGCATTGGCATCGGCAGCGGCAGCGGCAGCGGCCGATGCGGCATCGACCGTTGCGGCCAGCGCCGGTGTGGCCGACAGGGCCAGCAGCAACAGGGCGAGGCGAAGGCGAACAGACGGCATGCGGGCTTCCTTGCGTGGCGTGAGCAGGGATTGAACCCGGAACCGCGCGATGGCACAACCCGTTGGGGTTTGCAGGCACGCGGGCAACGTTTAAGGTCGTGCGCTGGACACGGGCAGGGAACGCAATGAAACGCTGGCACGCACTGATGGCGACGGTGGTGGTCATCACCGCAACGGGACTGGCATGGACGTTCCTGCCGACGGCGGACACACCGCCGGCGGCGCAGGGCCCGGTGCCGACGCTGCTGGGCTGGCAGGCGCAGATCGAGACCTTGGCCGGGGACGGCGTAGCGGGCGTGCGCGACGGCGCAGGTGCGCAGGCGCGGTTCTCCGACCCGTATGCGGTGGTGCTGGATGCGCACGGCGTGGCCTACATCGCCGATGCCGGCGACAGCAACCGCATCCGCCGCGTGTATCCCGATGGCCGCGTGGATACGCTGGCCGGCAATGGCGAAGGCTGGCGCGATGGCCCGGCACTGCAGGCGCAGTTCCACACCCCGTCGGGCATCGCGATGGATGCGGCCGGCAATGTGTTCGTGGCCGATACCGGCAACAACCGCATCCGGCGCATCGGCAGCGATGGTCAGGTGACCACGCTGGCCGGTGATGGCGGGCGTGGGTTTGTCGATGGCCCCGCCCTGCAGGCGCGCTTCGATGCGCCGATGGGGGTGGCGGTGGATACGGCAGGGCGCGTGTACGTGGCCGACACCTACAACGATCGCATCCGGGTGGTGGAGCCCGATGGCACGGTGCGCACGCTTGCCGGCGGCGATCGGCCCGGTACGGCCGATGGCGTGGGCACGCAGGCACAACTGGACACGCCGGTGGCGCTGGCGCTGGACCGGCACGGCAACCTGCTGATTGCCGATCTGTACAACAACGCGATCCGGCGCTTGTCCCCGGACGGCACGCTGCGTACGCAGGTGGCCGATGGCGGGTTGATCAACGGGCCGTTGTCGGTGGTGGTCAGCCACGATGATGTGCTGTACGTGGGCGATACCGGCGGCCGGCTGGTGCAGGTCACCACGCAGGGGCACCAGATCGCGCTGCTGGGCCAGGAATCGCAGCCGCGCTTTGCGCGCCCGTCGGGCCTGGCCCTGGCCGCGGACGGTACGCTGCGGGTGGCCGATGCGGCGGCGTACCGGCTGCACCGGGTGGGTGCGTTGGCGGTGGGCGCGTTGCCCGTCCCGGCGCTGGTGGGACCGGCCGCGGATGCGCCGCTCCCGGCGACGGAGGGCCGCTGGCCGTTGGCGCCGCAGCAGGGCTGGCATGAAGTGGTGGGCACGTTGGGCGAAGTACGTGGCGACTTCAAGGGTGAAAGCCGCCACCACCTGCACGGTGGGTTCGACATCCGCGGCGATATCGGCCAGACCGTATTGGCGATCGTCGATGGCAAGGTCAGCAGCCCGACCCCGACCTGGTCGGTGGGCGGGCAGGCCGAAGGGCTGGTGCTGGACCGCCTGAAGTACATCCACATGAAGGTGGGGCGCGACCCGGCCGGGCGCGCGTTCGATCCGCGCTGGCAGCAGCTGCTGGCCGAAGATGGCACGCTGCGGCGCATTCGGGTGCGCCGGGGCACGCGCTTCCATGCCGGTGAGGCGCTGGGCAGCATCAACCGCATGGCGCATGTGCACCTGAGCGTGGGCGCCAGCGGATTCGAGCGCAATGCGGTCGCGCTGGGTTTCACCGGCTATGTCGACACGGTCGTGCCGCGCATCACCGAGGTGGCCCTGCTTGACGACCGCGACCAGCCGTTGCAGGCCGGGCCCGACGGCCGCATTGCGCTGCCACGCGATGGCCGTGGCGTGCAGATCGTGGTGGAGGCGTGGGACCAGGTGGACCGCAACCAGGCCCGGCGTCGGTTGGGACTGTACCAGGTGGGCTACCAGATCCTGGATGCGCACGGCCAGCCGCTGGCCGGGTATGAGCAGCCGCGCTTCAACATCGTGTTCAACCGCATGCCGCCGCATGACAGCGCCACCAAGGTGGCCTATGCCCCGGACAGCGGGATCACCGTGCACGGCAGCGCGGTGACGCGTTTCCGCCACCTGGTCACCAACACCGTGCGTGACGGGTTGGTGGAGACCGGGCGTTGGCAGTTCGATGCGCTGCCAGCGGGGGACTACGTGATCCGCGCCAGTGCGCGCGACTACAGCGGCAATGAAGCGGTGGGGCCGCGCGATCTGAACATCACGCTGCTGTAAGCGCCAGGGTCAGGCGCCGACGCGCTCGCGCTCGGCGTCCATGTCGGCCAGCGGGCGGACTTCGATGCTGCCAAAGCGCGACCAGGGGAACTGCTGGGCGATGCGCATCGCTTCCTCGTGGTCGCGCGCGTTGATCAGGTTGAAGCCGGCCAGCAGTTCGTGGGTTTCGGCGAACGGGCCGTCGGTGATCCGGGCCTGGCCCTGGCGGGTACGCACGGTGCGCGCGCTGGCCACCGGTTCCAGCTTCTGCGCCAGCACCAGCGTGCCGTTGGCTTGCAGGGTGTCGGCGTGCTGCAGGCAGTCGTGCATGAGGCCGTCGTATTCTTCGGCGGGCAGGGCCTGCAGCAGGCTCTCGTCGATGTAGATCAGCAACAGGAATTGCATGGCCGGGCGCTCCTGGACGGGGCGGTCATGATGCCCCAGCGCGCGCGCTGGATGTGTTGCAGCGCCGCACAGGCCGCCTGTTCAGCCCGCAGCCGGCGGCTCCGGACGGACTTCAGAATTATTTTCCGGGTCGTGTCGATTTCCCGTTCACTGGGGCGTCGTAGGTAGTGAAGGGCCCGCCGAACCGGCTGCCCATGAGGACACGTCCATGAAAGTCATTGTGTTGGTCAAGGCCAGCGAAGCCTCCGAAGCCGGCGAGATGCCCACCGAAGCCGAGTTCCGCGCCATGGGGGCCTACAACGAACAGCTGGTGCAGGCCGGCATCATGTTGGCCGGCGAGGGCCTGTACCCGACCTCGCGCGCCCGTCGGGTGGCCTTTGGCGATGGCGCGCCGCGGGTGATCGACGGTCCGTTCGCCGAGACCCGTGAACTGGTGGCCGGCTTCTGGCTGTGGCAGGTGCGCTCGCTGGACGAGGCCACCGAGTGGCTCGCGCGGGCGCCGTTCGGCCCTGGCGATGTGGTCGAGCTGCGCCCGATCCTCGGCATCGACGATCTTGGCGACACCTTCACTCCCGAGTTACGCGCGCAGGAACAGCGTCTGCGCGACCAGATCGACAACAGCCACTGATCCATGTCGTGCCCACCAGGAGAACCCGCATGAAACTGATTCCGTTCCTGAGCTTCAACGGCAAGGCCCACGAGGCGATGGCTTTCTACGCACAGGTGCTGGGCGGCCAGGTCACCTCGGAAATGACGTACCGCGACATGCCGCCGATGGAAAGCACCGACGGCTGCGGCGAGATGCCGCCGGAAACCCTGGACCACGTGGCGCACAGCCAGCTGGAAGTGGGCAGCGCGGTACTGATGGCGTCCGACAGCCCGTCCGGCCCGGGGGAGGGCACCACCACGATCAACATCGAGGTGGATACGATCGAAGACGCCGAGCGGGTGTTCAAGGCGCTGGCCGACGGCGGTGACATCAAGATGCCGATCGGCGAGACGTTCTGGGCCCACCGCTGGGGCTTCCTCATCGACCGCTACGGCAAGCCGTGGATGGTCAACTGCATGAAACAACCCTGATCCACTGCCCAGGATGACTACGATGACCGATTCGCCCCAGATGATTTTCGTCAACCTGCCGGTCCGCGACCTGGAGGCCTCCAAGGCGTTCTTCGCCGCGCTCGGTTACACCTACAACCCCGCCTTCACCGATGAAAATGCGGCATGCATGATCATCAGCGACAGCATCTTCGTGATGCTGCTGACGGAGACGTTCTTCACCCAGTTCACGCCCCGGCCGATCAGCGATGCGCGCGCTGCCACCGAGGTGATCACCTGCCTGTCGGCAGCCAGCCGCGCGGCGGTGGACGTGATGGTGGACAAGGCACTGCAGGCCGGCGCCAGCGAGCCGATGCCGGCACGCGACTACGGCTTCATGTACCAGCGTGGTTTCCAGGACCTGGACGGCCACCTGTGGGAGGTGGCGCACATGGATGGCGAACCGGGCTGACGCTGCCGGCCGGGCCGGCGGAGGCTTGTGCGCGGCAGCGCGGAGTGCTGTGATCGCTGCCATGGACACCGCCCTGACGCAACGCATGGATACCCTCTGGCGCATGGAAGCGCCGGCCCTCATCGCACGCCTGGCGCGGATGCTGCACGGCGATGTGGGGCGTGCCGAAGAACTGGCCCAGGACACCTGGTTGGCCGCGCTGGAGCGCTGGCCGGCGCAGGGCGTTCCGGATAACCCGGGAGCGTGGCTGATGACCACTGCGCGCAATCGTGCCATCGACGTGCTGCGCCAGCACCAGCGCGTGAGCGGCCAGCACGCGCAGTTTGCCAGCGAGCTGGAGCCGCAGCCGCTGCCGTTGCCCGATGACAGCGACGCGCTGCAGGACGACATCGGCGATGACCTGCTGCGGTTGATGTTCGTGGCGTGCCACCCGGTGTTGTCGGCCGATGCGCGGGTGGCCCTGACCCTGCGCTTGCTGGGCGGGCTGACCACCGATGAAATCGCGCGCGCGTTCCTGCAGCCCGAACCCACCATCGCCCAGCGCATCGTGCGTGCCAAACGCACCCTCGCGCAGAAGCAGGTGCCGTTTGAAGTACCGCGCCAGGCCGCGCTGCCCGAGCGGTTGGAGTCGGTGCTGGAAGTGATCTACCTGGTGTTCAACGAGGGCTATACCGCCAGCGCGGGCGACGACTGGATGCGGCCGGCCCTGTGCGATGAAGCGTTGCGGCTGGGACGGGTGCTGGTGCACCGGTTGCCGGCGTGGCCGCAGGTACACGGGCTGGTGGCGCTGATGGAACTGCAGGCCTCGCGGGCCGCCGCGCGGGTGGATGCGCAGGGCAACCCCATCCTGTTGCCCGACCAGGACCGCGCGCGCTGGGACTGGCTGCAGATCGCACGCGGCCAGGCCGCGTTGCAGCAGGCTCACGCCCTGGGCGGAGCGGATGATCCGTACGTGCTGCAGGCCGCCATCGCCAACTGCCATGCGCGGGCGCGCCGCGCGCAGGACACCGAGTGGGCACACATGGCCGCGCTGTACGCGCGGCTGGCACGGCAGCAGCCGTCGCCGGTCATCGAATTGAACCGCACGGTGGCGATCTCGCGGGCCGAAGGCGCGGCGGCGGCGTGGCCGCTGCTGGAGGCGCTGGTCGCCGATACCCGCCTGCAGGATTACGCGCCGCTGGCGGCGGTGCAGGGCGACCTGCTGGCGCAGCTGGGGCGGCATGCGGAAGCCCGCGCCGCGCTGCTGCGCGCGGCCACGTTGACCGCCAACGCACGCGAGAAATCGGTGCTGCTGGCGCGGGCACAGGCGTTGGGCCGGTAGTCCACGCTGCCGGACATCGCGTAGTGCCCGGCGCTGCCCCCGCGCTACCGTACACTCGGGGGCTACGTGGTCCCTGTGCTGGAGAGAGCGATGAAACGAGTGGTATTGAGCGTACTGGCCCTGTCGGTGTCCAGCGCCCTGATGGCGGCAACACCGAAATTCGATGGCGCGCGGATTTCCGCGGACGTCAAGGAACTGGCTTCCGATGCCTACGAAGGCCGCTCGCCGGCCACCGCGGGGGAACAGAAAACCATCGCCTACCTGAGCGCGCAGTTTGCCGCGGCCGGCCTGCAGCCCGGTGGCGACCTGAAGGACGGCAAGCGCCTGTGGACCCAGGCCGTGCCGCTGCGCAAGGGCGACATCGTCGGTACCCCGAGCCTGTCGCTGGCCAGCAAGGGCAAGCCGCAGGCACTCGCCCAGGGCAAGGAAATCGCGGTGCGCGCGGCCATGAATGGCGCCACCGACGTGGATATCGCCAATGCGCCGCTGGTGTTCCTCGGCTACGGCGTCAAGGCGCCCGAGCGCCACTGGGACGACTTCAAGGGCGTGGACCTGAAGGGCAAGATCGCGGTGGTGCTGATCAACGACCCGGATTTTGAAAGCGGCAAAGGCGACTTCGACGGCAAGGGCATGACCTACTACGGTCGTTGGACCTACAAGTACGAAGAAGGCGCACGCCAGGGCGCGCTCGGCGTGCTGATCGTGCATGAAACCGCACCGGCCTCCTACGGCTGGGCCACGGTGGCCGGCTCCAACACCAACACCATGTTCGACGTGGTCCGCGACAACCCGGCCGAGGCGCATCCGCTGTTGGAGGGCTGGATCCAGCGCGACCTGGCGGTGGATCTGTTCAAGCGCGCCGGGCTGGATTTCGAGACGCTCAAGCAGCAGGCGCAGACCCGCGATTTCAAGCCGGTGGAACTGAAGGGCGAAACCTTCTCGGCCAAGTACGCGGTCAAGACCGAGGTGATCACCTCGCACAACGTGGCCGCACGCCTGGAAGGCAGCCGGCATCCCGATGAGACCGTGGTGTACAGCGCGCACTGGGACCACATCGGGGTGGGCGAGCCCGATGCGCGGGGCGACCGCATCTTCAACGGCGCGTTGGACAACGCCAGCGGCACCGCCTCGCTGATCGAACTGGCGCGTGGTTTCGCCAAGGCCAGGCGCCCGGAGCGTTCGGTGCTGTTCCTGGCCGTCACCGCCGAGGAGAAGGGCCTGCTGGGGTCGGAGTATTACGCCAGCCACCCGCTGTACCCGCTGGGCAAGACCGTGGCGGTGATCAACATGGATGGGATGGCACCGTTCAGCCCGTCGCGTGATTTCGGCATCTACGGGTCGGCCAAGCTGGAACTGCTGGACCAGCTCAAGGACGTGGCCAAGGGCTGGGACATCCGCTACACGCCGGACCCGAAGCCGGAAGCGGGCCTGTTCTTCCGCTCCGATCATTTCCCCTTCGCCAAGCGCGGCGTGCCGGCGGTGTCCTATTCGGCCGGCCAGGACTGGGTGGACGGTGGCGTGGCCGCCGGCAAGAAGGCATCCGAGGACTACACCGCCAAGCGGTACCACCAGCAGGGCGACGAATGGCAGCCGGACTGGACCTTTGCCGGCGCCGCGCGCGACCTGGAGGTGCTGTACACGCTGGGTAACCAGCTGGCCAACTCCCGCGCCTGGCCGAACTGGAGCGAAGACTCGCAGTTCCGCGCCCCGCGTGACGCCAGCGCCGCCGAGCGCCGGTAGCGCCGGGGGCCCTGCCGACCCTGCCGATAGAGGTCGGTGGGGTTCTGGGTGGCGGTGGGGGACAGCAGCCGACTAACAGTCGGCTCTACCGATTTTTGATTTTTGATTTTTGATTTTCGATTTTCGATTTCCGGCGCCCGGCGCCCGGCGCCCCGGTCGGCGTTGCGCTGGCTTCATCCCGCCAATGGCGGCTTCCGTCGCAACCTGCTTGTCCCTGCCCACGGCAGGGCTATGCTCGCCCCATCCCATCGTGAAGACGCCGCCGTGTTCGCCAGCCTCGCTCTGATCCTTCGCATCCTGTTGGCCTGGGCCGCCGCCATCATCGTGGCCGGCTTTGTCTGGAGTGGCCTGTTCCACGACATGAATCAAGGCCCGGGGTGGGTCTTCGGGCTGGTGGCGCTGTTCCTGGCCGTCACCGCGATCGGGAGCTGCATCACCCATATCCGCCGGGTCTGGTTGGTCGCCGGGCGCCTGGACGGCACCACCCTGTCCAGCCGCCAGCGCCGCCAGATCGAACTGCCGATGGACCCCGGCCCGGCCTTCGTGCTGGTCGAGGCGGCCATCGCCGAACTGCCACGCGTGGAAGACATCGAAAGCGCCGCCGGCAGCCTGCAGGTGCGCGCCTACGTACGCCGCGTGGACTCCAACAACGGCCGGCCACCCTCACGCTGGAACCTGCCGGCACGCCTGGCGATCCGCCGCAACAGCGTGCTGGCCACGGTCACCCCGGGGCAGGGCACCTGCAGCGTGACCCTGCTGTTTGAGCCCGATGCCGGGGTCTGGGCCGATCTGCTGGCGGTGGACGAGGGCAGCAACTACGAGAACGCCGAAGCGGTCAGCCGGGCGATCACCCGCCGGGTGTCCGAGCAGCGCCGCGTCGAGCAGGCCGCCGCCGAACAGACCGCCACCGAAAAGGAGCTATCGGTGGCCAAGCTCAACCTGCTGCATGCACAGGTCGAGCCGCACTTCCTCTACAACACGCTGGCCAACGCGCAGGTGCTGACCCGTACCGATCCCCCGCGTGCCGACCAGATGCTGGGGCACTTGATCCAGTACCTGCGCAGCTCGCTGCCCAGCGTGGAAGAGTCGATGTCCACCCTGGGCGTGGAGCTGGACCGCACCCAGGCCTACCTGGAGATCCTGAAGATCCGCATGGGTGCGCGCCTGGCGCTGCAGGTGGATGTACCGCCGGCACTGCACAGCCTGCCGCTGCCATCGATGGCGCTGCAGACGCTGGTGGAAAATGCGATCAAGCATGGGCTGGAAGCCAAGCCCGGCGGCGGCACGGTCTGGATCATCGCGCGCGCGTTCGACGACCACGTCACCCTGACCGTGGCCGACGACGGGCTGGGCTTCGGCCAGGGCACCCGCGGTACCGGGATCGGTTTGAAGAACCTGCGCGAGCGCCTGCGCCTGACCTGCGGCGAACGCGCCGGGGTGGCGATCGTGGCCAACTTCCCCAGCGGGGTGGCGGCGACCATCACCTTGCCCTACGACGCCCGCGAGGCCATCCATGCAGCTTGATGCACTCATTGCCGAAGACGAAGACCTGCTGCGCCAGTCGCTGGTGGCGCAACTGCAGCGCCTGTGGCCGGAACTGCGGCTGGCTGCCGAATGCGAAGACGGTGCCAGTGCGCTGGAAACACTGGCCGAACTGAAACCGGACCTGGCCTTCCTGGACATCCGCATGCCGGGCATCAGCGGCATCGAAGTGGCCCGCGCATTGCCCGAGATCAGCCCGCGCACCCAGGTGGTGTTCGTGACGGCCTATGATCAGTACGCCATCGACGCCTTCGAACAGGGCGCGATGGACTACCTGCTCAAGCCGGTCAGCGACGAGCGCCTGCTGGCGACCCGCGAGCGGATCCTGACGCGCATGCAGCAGGGCCGCCCGGACAACGCGATGCTGGAGCACCTGCTGCAACGCCTGGGCACCTCACCGGGCGCGCACGCCAGCGCGCCGCCGCTGGCCTGGATCACTGCCAGCAACGGCCGCGAGACGCAGCTGATCATGCTCGAAGACGTGGTGTATTTCCGCGCCGACAGCAAGTACACCACGGTGGTCACCGAGCAGGGCGAAAGCCTGCTGCGCACGCCGCTGCGCGAGTTGCTGGAAGTGCTGGACCCGCAGCGCTTCCGACAGGTTCACCGTTCCACCATCGTCAACATGACGGCCGTGGCGGCGGTCAGCCGCGACGACACCGGGCGTGGCCAGCTGCGCCTGAAACACCGCAGCGAAGTGCTCAACGTCAGCCAGCCGTTCATGAGCCTGTTTCGCGGCATGTAAGTCCATCTCGAGCACCCATTCCGGAGCGCGTATGCGAAATTCCATCGTCGCCAGCCTGTGCCTGCTGGCGCTGGCGGCCTGCCAGCAATCCAGCAACACCTCCGTCACCCGCATCCGCGCCAATGGGGTGGATACGCTCTACAGCAAGACCACGGTCGAGCATGGCGTGGCCCGCTTTGCGTGCATCGCCAGCAGCAGTGGCCAGTGCCATTACCGGGTGCTGGACCCGCGCTGCAGTACCGACACCCCGTGTGCGCAGCCGCCGCTGCACCTGCTCAGCGTGGCCGTGGGCAAGACCGAACAGATGGCCGGCCTGCCGGCGGGGTTCCGCCAATGCGTCAGCGCGCTCCGCAAAGAACAATGCCACCGTGACTGATCACGGTGGCATTGTGGCTCCCCCCGCTTTCCGGGATGGTCAGTAAGCTGGTTGCAGGTGCAGGTTGTTGCGGTCGTCCTGCTCGCCTACGTGGTTGAGCTGGCCGACCAGTTCGGAGTGCTGCTTCATGCGGCCGATCTCGCGCATGATGCGGATGTCCTCGTGGCGCAGCTCGCGGCGGGCGGTGACGACCTGCTTGTAGTTGAGCACTTCCGGGTAGAGCTGGGCCATGTCCAGCGCTTCGGCCACGCATTCGACGCTGTCGGCATCGGAGGTGATCCGGGCACGGCTGTTGAAGGCTTTCATCCAGCGTTCGAAGCCGGCGGTATGGTCGAACATGTTGGCCATGAACCAGATCACGAACAGGATCGATATCCACGAGCCGAACACGATCACCACGCGGGTGAAGGTGATATGGAAGTCGTCCTTCCACAGGTAGTTGCTGATCAGGCCCAGGATCAACAACGAGGCGGCCTGCCAACCGACGATGGAGGCCATCAGCCACTGGCCCTTGGCCTTGTCCAGCACCTCCACCTCTTCGCGGATCTGATGCTCGCTCTTGTTACGCCAATGCGCGACTTGTTTTTCAAACGGGCTGGAGTACAGCTCGTTGTCCTGCAACAGCAACCCCAAACCCTTGAACAAAGCGATCATGACCTGCTCCTTCTGGAACGTGCAGCGGCGCATTGGACGAACGTGTGGCGAATTCAGTTCTAGCACTTTCACTGCGCTGCGCAATGGGGAACGTGCGAGGCCATACAGCGCCAGTTCCTGAATACGCGAAGGGTTGTGCGGCGCAGCATCGTGCCCGTGGCCTGCGACAAGATGTCGCAGGCAAAATCGTGCTGCGGATGCACATGAAACGCGCGCTGAGCGCCCTGGCGCGCGGCCCGGGTCGCCAGCGGCCAGAATCGGAGGTGACCGCGCAGCCTGCGCGCGGATGGGCCCGATCAGGCGGCAGGTACCGACCGTTGCCGGCTACGGTGATCTTCAACAGTGCATCAGGCAAAAAAACGGACGCCGCAGCGTCCGTTTTTCGAGCGCATCGCTAGGCGATGCAAGCGCTCACCACACCTTGACCCGCTTGTCCGGGGCCAGGTACAGCTTCTGGCCTTCCTTGACCTCGAAGGCGGGGTACCACGCATCCAGGTTGCGCACGGTCAGCGCACGGAACTGGCCGGGTGCGTGCACGTTGGTCAGCAGTGAGTTGCGCAGGGCCTGTTCACGGGCCTTGCTGCGCCAGGCCTGGGCGAAACCGAGGAAGAAGCGCTGGTCGGCGCTGAAGCCTTCCAGGGCCGGTGCCGGCTTGCCCTGCAACGACAACTGATAGGCGTCGTAGGCGGTGCCCAGGCCAGCCACGTCGGCGATGTTCTCGCCCAGGGTCAGGCGGCCATTGACCGACACGCCCGGGAACGGCTGGTAGCTGCTGAACTGCGCGGCCAGTGCATCGCCGGCGGCGTTGAATTTCTTCAGGTCGTCGGCCGTCCACCAGTTATGCAGCTTGCCGGTTTCATCGAACTGCGCGCCGGCATTGTCGAAGCCGTGGCTGATCTCGTGGCCGATCACCGCACCGATCGCGCCGTAGTTGACCGCATCGTCGGCAGCGCCATCGAAGAACGGCGGCTGCAGGATCGCGGCCGGGAATACCAGGCGGTTTTCCAGCGGCACGTTCATCGCGTTGATGGTCTGCGGCAGCATCGCCCACTCGCTGTGGTCCACCGGCTTGCCCAGCTTGGCGATGTTGCGCTGGTACTCGAACTGCTCGGCGCGCTCGGCGTTGCCCAGCGCGTCGTCGCGCTTGACCTCCAGGCCGGTGTAATCGCGCCACTTGTCCGGGTAGCCCATGCCGACGGTGAGGCCGGCCACTTTGGCCTTGGCGTGCGCCTTGGTCTGCGGGGACATCCACGCCAGCGCGTCGATGCGCTTGGCGAAGGCGGCGATGATGTTCTTGGCCATCTCATCGGCGCGGGCCTTGGTGGCCGGGTCGAAGTGGCGTTCCACGTACAGCTTGCCGATGGCCTCGCCGACGGCATGGTTGCTGTCGTCCACCGCGCGCTTCCAGCGATCGCTCTGCTGCGGGGTGCCGTTGAGGGCCGTGCCGCGGAAGGCGAAGCGCGCGTCGGCGAACGACTTGGGCAGGTACGGCGCGGCGCGGTCCAGCGCGTGGAAGGCCAGGTAGTCCTTCCATACGTCCAGCGGCTCGGTGGCGACCAGGCGCGAGATGCCGGCCATCGCCTTGGGCTGCCACACGATGAAGTCCTGCTGCGCCTCCAGCTTGGCGCCGGCCAGGAAGGCGTTCCAGTCCATGCCCGGTGCCTTGGCGCTCAGGTCGGCCTGGGTCCAGGCATTGGCACCCTTGGCCACGTCGTTGGTTTCTTCCTGGGTGGCGTGGGCCTGGGCGATGCGGGTTTCCAGCGCGAGGATGCGCTGCGCCTTGGCAGCCGGGTCGGCGACGCCGGCCAGCTGCAGCACCTGGGCGATATAGGCCTGGTACTGCTTGCGCAGCTCGGCCATGCGGCCGCCCTGCAGGTAGAAATCGCGGTCCGGCAGGCCCAGCCCGCCCTGTACCAGGTACGGCGCGTTGCGGTCGGGTTGCAGCAGGTCCACCGACACCCACACCCCGAACAGGCGGTCGGTGTAGAAGTTGGTGGCATTGAGCAGGTCCACGTCCGCGCGCAGGGTGCCGCCCAGTGCGGTGGCCAGCGCGGCCTTGTCGGCGATTGCGCCGATGGCGTCCAGTTCCGGTGTGACCGCTGCCACGCCGCGCGATTCGATGCCGGCCTGGTCCATGAAGGCGGCGTAGTAATCGCCGATCAACCGGGTCTCGCCGCTGGCCTGGGTATCGGCGGCGGCGCCTTCGAGGATGGCACGGGTGTCGGCCAGGGTCTTTTCGGCGATGACGTTGAAGCTGCCATAGCTGGACCGGTCGGCCGGAATCTCGGTGTTCTTCACCCAGCTGCCGTTGGCGAAGCCGAAGAAGTCATCACCGGCGGCAACGCTGCGGTCCATGCCGGTGGCATCGAAGCCGAAACTGCCCAGCTGCGGCGTGGGCGCGGCCGGCGCCGCACTGGCGGTGTCCGGCGCAGCGGCGCCTGGGGCGGCCGGTTCACGGTCGCAGGCGGCCAGGCCCAGCGACAGGCTGGCGGCGATGGCGAGCATCAGGGTAGGGCGGCGCAGCTTGGACATGGACTTCTCAGGCAACGGGAAAACCCCAAGTCTAATCCTCCGTGCCGGCCATGTTTGTGCCTGCCATGGCCGGTGCGCCGCTGCGGTTGTGCCTGGTGACGGGCTTGTTCATGCGCCACGGGCCGGCCTGTGGCCCTTTCCGTGCCGCACGCACTGGTGCATTCTGCAGCGGCCCCGATGGGGTGCAGGCAGCGGGGGTTGCAGGATGATCGGCCGGTCAAGAATCCCGGGCGTCGGCCGCTCAGGTTTGGGGGACACCAGGAAGCGTTTACGCATGAAATCAGCCCATCGCAGCGGGAGAGGTCGGCAATGCCCGCATTGAACCCGGCACTGGCCCGGCCAATGCGCACCATCGTGTGGCTGGGCATCAGCCTGGGCGTGCTGCTGGCGGTCGGGCTGGGTTTGATGCTGGCCAACGATTACCAGCGGCGCCAGGAAGCGGCGCAGCGCCAGAGTTCGGCGCTGGCGGCCGGTTCCCAGCGCCTGCTGCGGCTGGAACTGCGCAACCTGGAGCGGGCCATGCTGGGCATCGCCGAGGATGGCGCGCTGCTGTTCGAACGGGTGCCGGTGCAGGCCCCGGACCTGCTCGACGATGCCATCGGCGGCGTGCTGCAGCGCCATGCCGAGCTGGACAGCATCGTGGTGGTGGACCAGCACGGCCGCGCGCTGACCAGCGGCAGCGGCGACCTGTACCTGCCGCTGTGGGCAGTGGATGCCAACCGGGGCATCGAGAGCCGGCTGTACCTGGGGCCGCCGCAGCAGCGCAACGCGCAGCGCTGGGTGCTGCCGCTGGCGCTGCGCATGGGCGATGACCGCTGGCTGCTGAGCCGGCTGCATACCAGCGAGCTGCAGTCGATCATCAGCGGGCTGGACACCGGCGAGCACGGGGTCATGTCGATCACCGACGCGCAGGGCTCGGTGCTGGCGCGCAGCCCCGATCCGGTCGGCCTGACCGGCCAGCGTTTCAGCCTGGGCAGGCGCGACATGCTGCGTCGCGATGCGGTGATCCCGCTGGGCATTGAAACCAGCAGCATCGACAACGTCGAACGCATCTCTACCCTGACCACGCTGGGCCAGTATCCGGTCGCGGTGTATGCCGGCCTTGGGCGCGAGGATGTGTTGGCTCTGTGGTGGCCGTACGTGCAGGCGTCGGTGGCGCTGTTCCTGCTGTACTGGGGGGTGTTCGCGGTGGTGTATGTGAGCCTGCGCCGTGCCACCTGCAGCCAGGATGCGCTGACCGAGGAACTGCGCACCGGGCACGCCGAGCTGCTGATGGCCCACCAGGTCGGCAAGGTCTGTACGTGGTACGTGGACGAGGATGCCTCGCTGCTGCGCTGGTCGCCGTTGGCGCGGCAGATCTTCGGGATCGACATCGAAAGCCTGCCGGTGGCCGCGTTCTTCGCCCGCGTGCACCGCGACGATGCCGAGCGCATGCAGATGGCGTTCGACAATGCGTTCGCCGGCAATGGCGTGCTCGATGAAATGTTCCGGGTGGTGCTGCCCGGCGGCGTCGTGCGCTGGGTTTCCGCGCGCGGCCAGCGGGTAGCGGTGGTGGACCGGCAGCGGCGCATGATCGGCGCGCTCACCGACGTGAGCGAGCGGGTGCATGCGCTGGCCCGGGTGCAGCAGGCCGAACGCCAGTTCCGGCTGTTGTTCGACCGCAATCCGGCGCCGTTCTGGGTGTTCGACCCGGACACGCTGCGCTTCCTGGAGGTCAACGAAGCGGCGGTGAAGCAGTACGGCTACAGCCGCGATGAATTCCTGGCGATGAGCATCCTGGACATCCGCCCGCGCGAAGGCTGGGACGAGATTCGCGGGGCGGTCGACAGTACCGGCGTCGGCGAAGTGCAGGATGCCAAAGTGCGCATCCACCGGCGCAGGGACGGCACCTTGTTCGAGGTGCGCACGCATCTGTCGCGACTGGATTTCGACGGCCGCCAGGCCTGCCTGGTGCTGGCCGAGGACATCAGCGAACGCCTGGCCTACGAACGCGACCTGGCCTACCACGCCACCCACAACCCGGCCACCGGCCTGCTCAACACCCGCGCGCTGGCCGCGCAGCTGGATGAAGAGGGCGGTGGCTACACCATCGCCTACGTGCAGTTCCGCGGGCTGCAGCTGGTGGCCGATACGCTGGGCCGCGAGGTGGGCGAGGTGGTGCTGCAGGCGATGGCCAAGCGCCTGGGTGGGTTGGGCACGCGCTACGGGCTGTTGGCGTTCCAGCCGGCCGAAGATTTCATCTTTGCCATCCGCGATGACCATCAGCGCCAGACGGCGCTGGATACCCTGGTACAGACCGTGTCCGAGCCGGTACGCGGGCAGGACTGGCTGCACCAGTTCGAGCCGCGGATCGGCGTGGCGGTGAAGTTCGACGGTGATGTGCTCGGTGCCGAGCAGGTGATCGGCATGGCCGCGCAGGCCGCGCATGCCGCGCGCGACGACGGCAGTGTGCTTGCCTGGTTCGACCATACGGTGACCTCACGCCTGGCCGAACGGCTGCGCCTGGCCGGGCGGATCCACACGGCGATCGACAACGAATTCCAGCTGTATTTCCAGCCGATCTGCCATGCCGCCGATGGCACGCCGGCGGCACTGGAGGCGTTGCTGCGCTGGCCACAGGCCGATGGCAGCTTCATCGCACCGGGGGAATTCATCCAGCTGTGCGAAGACACCGGGCTGATCCTGGCGCTGGGCCGGTGGGTGATCCGTGCGGCAGCGCAGGCGCAGCGTCAGTTGGTGGATGCCGGTTGGCCGCTGCCGATCGCGGTGAACGTGTCGGCGGTGCAGTTCTTCAACAGCGACCTGGTGGCCGAGTTCGCCCGGGCCAGCCAGGAGTTCGGGCTGGCGCGCGGCGCGTTGCAGGTGGAGTTGACCGAGAGCAGCCTGATGCGCAAGCCGGCCCAGGCCAAGCAGACCATGCAGCGCCTGCATGAGCAGGGCATCTGTATTTCGCTGGATGATTTCGGCACGGGGTATTCCAACATGTCCTACCTGCAGCACCTGCCGCTGGACGTCCTGAAGATCGATCGCAGCTTTGTGGCCGACGTGGAAACCAACCCGCGCAATGCCTCGATCTGCCGCGCGCTGTTGTCGCTGGGCCACAGCATGGGCTTGACGGTGATCGCCGAAGGCGTGGAAACCCCGGGCCAGCACCAGTGGCTGGCCGCGCACGGCTGCGACCAGGTGCAGGGCTACCTGCTGGGGCGGCCATCGCCGCTGGCGCAGGTGATTACGCGGCTGGAAACCGCCGAAGCCCTGTAGAGCCGACCGTTGGTCGGCTATCCCTTTACCCCAGCGCTTCCACCAGATAATCGATGAAACTGCGCACCTTCGGTGCGAGATGGTTGCGGCTGGTGTAGACGGCGAAAATGCCGACCGGCGCGATGTCCCACTCGGGGAGCACGCGCTCCAGGCGGCCATCGGCAAGGGCGTCGGCGATGAGGAAGTCCGGTTGCACGATGATGCCCATGCCGGCCAGCGCCGCTTCGCGCAGCACATCGCCGTTGTTGGCGCGCAACCCGCCGCGCACCGCCACCGATACCTCGCCGCGCGGGCCGCGCAGCTGCCAGCTGTCGCCGCCGCCCCAGTAGCTGTAACCCAGGCACTGGTGTGCGGCCAGGTCTTCGGGCTGCTGCGGGCGCCCGTGCGCATCCAGGTAGGCCGGCGCCGCGCACAGGGTGATGTGGGCGCTGGCCAGCTGGCGCGCGATCAACGCCGGGTTCGGTTGGCGGGTGATGCGGATGGCCACGTCAAAGCCTTCTTCGACCATGTCCACCAGCCGGTCGGACAGCGACAGGTCCAGCTGCACCTGCGGGTGACGGGCGCGATAGCCGGCCAGCAATGGGCCCAGGCGGGCGATGCCATAGCTGACCGGGGCATTCACCCGCAGCAGGCCGGAGGGCGCCAGCGCCTGTGCGCCAATGCCCGCTTCCAGTGCGTCGAACTGCGCCAGCAGCTGCACGCATTGCGCGTAGTACGCCGCGCCGGTGCTGGTAGGGCTGACCCGGCGGGTGGTGCGGTTGAGCAGGCGGGTGGAAAGGCGTTTTTCCAGCGCGGCCACCTGGCGGGTGACCCCGGCGGTGGACAGGTCCAACGCCTGCGCGGCGGCGCTGAAGCCGTTGCGCTCGACCACCGCCACAAACACACGCATCGCGTCCAGGGTGTCCATTGTTGCGATTCCTGTAATAAACAGCGTCGATTGATCGTATTTATCGCCCGTCGTGGGCGCAATAGCATGGCCTCATCCTATTCGTCGAGGTGTCCCATGCGTACTCCCTTTGTTGCACCCCCGGCCTTGGCCGGTGTCGGCCCGGCCCTGCTGCGCTGGGGCCTGGGCGTGTTGTTCCTGGTCCATGGCCTGACCAAGCTGCTGGTGTTCACCCCGGCCGGTACGGCCGCCTACTTCCAGTCGCTCGGCCTGCCCGGCGCGCTCGGCTACCTGGCCATGGCGCTGGAGCTGACGCTTGCCGCCTCGCTGCTGCTCGGCGTCTACGCACGCTGGATCGGCCTGCTGGGGGTACCGCTGCTGCTGGGCACGATTGTCAGCGTGCACGGTGCCAACGGCTTCAGCTTCGCCAATGCCGGCGGTGGCTGGGAGTACCCGGCGTTCTGGGCGCTGGCGTTGCTGGTGCTGTTCTGCATCGGCGATGGCCGCTGGACGCTGGCCTCGCGCTGAGTATTACCTGTTCGATGACCCTCTCCTGGAGCCTTTGATGTCCCGTCTGCCTTCGCTGTACATCTCCCATGGTTCGCCGATGACCGCGCTCGACCCGGGCCCGGTCGGTGAACGCCTGGCCGCGCTGGCCGCGCAGTTGCCGCGTCCGCGCGCGATCGTGATGGCGTCGGCGCATTGGCTTACCCACCAACCGGCCGTGGGCGGGCACGCGCAACCGCCCACCCTCCACGACTTCGGTGGGTTCCCGCAGGCGTTGTTCGACCTGCAGTACCCGGCGGTGGGTGACCCGGCGTTGGCCGCCGAGGTTGCCGCACGCCTGGATGCGGCCGGTCTGCCGACGGTGGTCGACCGCAACCGTGGCCTGGACCATGGCGCCTGGGTGCCGCTGCGCTTCCTGTACCCGCAGGCCGACATCCCGGTGGTCCCGCTGGCGATCCAGCCGCTGCTCGGCCCGGCCCACCAGTTCGCGCTGGGCCGCGCACTGGCGCCGCTGCGCGAGCAGGGCGTGCTGGTGATCGGCTCGGGCAGCATCACCCACAACCTGCACGACTGGCGCCGCTACGAGGACGGCAAGGAAGCGCCCTATGTGCGCCCCTTCATCCAATGGGTGGAACAGCGCCTGCAGGCCGACGACAGCGCTGCATTGCTGGACTACCGCGCGCGTGCGCCGCATGCGGTGCAGGCCCACCCCAGCGATGAGCACCTGCAGCCGCTGCACCTGGCGATGGGTGCGGCCGGTGGCGATGTACTGGGCGCGCAGCGTATCGATGCGGGCATCGATGGCGGCTTCCTGGCGATGGACATTTACCGCTTCGACGGCGCCGATGCGCGGGCTTCGGCCACCCGTTGATGCAGTGAGGGGCGCCGGTTCCAGCGTGCGGCGCAGCGCCCGGCGGCTGTCCACGGACTGAGCCAGGCGCGTGCCCGCCATTCGCGCAGGCGGGCGGGTGTGGTAGTTTTTTTGCAGTTTCCGGCGCCGGCTGCCTGCAGCCTCCCCCGCGCTGTCTTCTGGAAAATGCATGCATACCATCGAAGTCGTCCTGGCCATGCTGGTGGCCGTGGTCGCCAGCGGTTACCTGGTTCGGGTACTGCCGCTGTCACTACCGCTGCCGTTGGTGCAGATCGGCCTGGGCGCGGTGATCGCCGGGGTCTTCAACCGTGGCCACGCGCTGGAACCGGAGATGTTCTTCCTGCTGTTCCTGCCGCCGCTGCTGTTCCTGGACGGCTGGCGCATTCCCAAACAGGGCCTGTTCCGCGACAAGGGCGTGATCCTGGAGCTGGCCTTCGGGCTGGTGGTGTTCACGGTGATCGGCGCCGGTTTCCTGATCCACTGGATGATCCCGGTGATGCCGCTGGCGGTGGCCTTCGCGCTGGCGGCGATCATCTCCCCGACCGACCCGGTGGCGGTCAGCTCGATCGCCTCGCGCGCGCCCATTCCCAAGCGGCTGATGCACATCCTGGAAGGCGAGTCGTTGTTGAACGATGCCTCCGGCCTGGTCTGCTTCCGCTTCGCGGTGGCGGCGGTCATGACCGGGACGTTCTCGCTGGCCACCGCGTCATTGACCTTCCTGTGGGTGGCGCTGGCCGGGCTGGTGATCGGCGTGGCGGTCACCCTGGGCGTGTCCACCTTCCAGCGCTGGCTGTGGCGGCGTTTCGGCGAAGAGCCGGGCGCGGCGCTGCTGGTCAACCTGCTGATTCCCTTCGCGGCCTACCTGCTGGCCGAAGAGGCCAATGCCTCCGGCATCCTCTCGGCGGTGGCCGCCGGCATCACCATGAGCTACGTGGAGATGACCGGCCGCGTGTCCGGCAGCATGCGCGTGCAGCGTGCGGCGGTGTGGGGGATGCTGCAGTTCAGCTTCAACGGCATCATGTTCGTGCTGCTGGGCGAACAGCTGCCGGGGATTGTCGAGCGCGCGATCACCACGGTCAGCGAGAGCGGCCACCACAGTGCGTGGTGGCTGCTGGTGTACGTGGTGGTGATCAACCTGACCCTGGTGGTGCTGCGGCTGGCGTGGGTGTGGCTGTCGCTGCGCTGGAGCCTGCTGCGCGCGCGCCACCGTGGCGAAGCCGGGCAGGGTACTTCCTGGCGCATCGTGGTGGCGACCTCGGTGGCCGGGGTGCGCGGTGCGATCACCCTGGCCGGCGTGCTGACCCTGCCGTTGTTCCTGCCCGATGGCAGTGCGTTCCCGGCACGTGATCTGGTGATCTTCCTGGCCGCGGCGGTGATCCTGTTCTCGCTGGTGGGCGCCAGCGTGGCGTTGCCACGGCTGTTGAAGGGCCTGGAGCTGCCGGCCGATTCGGGCGAGCGCAAGGCCGAGGACCTGGCCCGTCGGCTGGCGTCCAAGGCCGCCCTGGCCGGGGTCGAGCGCAAGCGCCAGCAGCTGGTGCAGAACCAGACCACCGAGAACGTGCAGCTGTACAACGACGCTGCCTCGCGGGTGAGCCTGCTGTACCAGCGCAACCTGGAAAAGGACGAGGGCCCGGATGCGGACCCGGAAAAGGTGCAGCGGATGGAGCAGGGCTACCGTCAGCTGCGCGGTGCCGGGCTGACCGCCGAGCGCGAGGAACTGTTCCGCCTGACCCGGCGCGGCCAGATTTCCGACGAGGTATCGCGCAAGCTGATCCGCAACCTGGACCTGCTGGAAACGCGGCAACGCGATTGAACGGCCGCCCGACCCACGGTCGGGCGCTACCGCATGCCCCGGTTGAACGCTCGGGCGCCGACATTCCCCGGTGGCAACCGACCGTTGGTCGGTTGACCACTCAGGCGTCGGTATTCCCCCGGTAGCAACCGACCGTTGGTCGGTTGGCCACTCAGGCCTCGGGCTTCTGCTCCAGGTAATACGCCACGACGGTGCCCTTGATCTTGATGGTCATCGGGTTGCCGCGACGATCGCGGGCCTTGCCGGCCTGCACGCGGATCCAGCCTTCGCTGACCGAATATTCTTCGACGTTGTCGCGCTCGACATCGTTGAAACGGATGCCGACGCCGCGTTCCAGCGCAGCGGCATCATGGAAGGGGCTGGCCGGGTTGATCGCCAGGTGATCGGGAGGGATATCGCTCATGGTCATCGGGTGCTGATGGCCACCACGGCCACCTTCTAGGCGCACAGGATAAACCGCGCAGCGTCCGTGGCCGAATTTCGCTTCCTGCCAACGCCCCCGCACGGCAGAATGCCCGCCTGTCTCCAGGAAACCCCGCCATGCCCGACAACAGCGATTATTTCGACTTCGAAGAAGACGAGCGCGATTTCGACGAAGACGATTTCGAGGCGCGGATCTGGAACCTGTTCGCGCTGATCAACCCGGGCGATGAAGAACTGGCACTGCAGCAGTTCAACCGCTGGCGCGAGGCGCTGCTGGAAAGTGGCGAGGAAATCGACGAAGAAGCCGACTGGCTGCCACCGATGATGGCCGCCATTGCCTGGCAGTCCGGGTTCGAGGTGGAGCGGGAGGACGCCGATGCGCTGATGTCGGCGGTCAACGAGCTGTCCGCGCGCTGGAACCTGCAACTGGACTGGGGCGGCGACCTGGATGACGAGGATTTCGCCGCCAAGGCCGACGGCGTGCAGCTGATGAGCACCGGCTTCGACCGCCTGCGTGAGCAGAACTACACGCTGTGGAGCGTGGACGCCGGCAACGACGGCTTCACCGGCTGGATGGCGCTGACCCGCGATGACGATGCGATGCTCGCACTGTGCTCGCTGTTGAACGTGGAAATCCGGCTCGGCAGCGACCCGTTCTGAGGGCATCCGGCGTGGAGGGTGCGTGCGGACCAACGGTCGGCACCTACGTGGCGGGGGTGTATTGCCGGCGCGCGTTGGCGATGACCGCTTTGAGCCGCGCACGGTCGGTATGCCGTGAGATCGCGGTGACACCCAGGGCGATCGCCTGCTCGCGCAGCGGTGCCGGCACGTCGTAATGGGCGCCGCTGGGGCGGTTCTGGAAGGCCCGTCGGGGAATCCCGAGCTGCGCCGCCATGGCGTGCAGCTCGGGCAGGGTGTCGGCCATCAGATGCGCCCAGCGCTCGCCGCGCCAGGGGTGTACCGCATCGTCGATATAGACCGTCACCGGGTGCGCTGGCTCAGGCCTGCGGCTTGTCGTCGCTGGCGGCCGGGGTGGCTTCGGCGTCGGTGGCCACGTCGGTGCTGGCTTCGGTGGTCGCTTCGTCGGCGCTCTTGGCTTCGTCGGCGGCTGCCTGGCCTTCTTCGCCTTCTTCGCCGTCTTCCCCTTCGACGCCTTCAAACTCGGATACCAGGTGGCTCAGGTACTCGTCGGCGGTCTTGCCTTCGTCGGCGGCCAGGTCATCGATCAGCTGCTGCAGCTGGGTCGAGTATTCCAGGGTGACCTTGCGGCCTTCCTTCTCCTGCACATTGGACAGGTGCTTGAGCATGGCCAGCATCGGGATCGGGTTGTCGGCGTTGCCCATGGTCTGGCCGCCGATGGCCAGCAGCCATTCGGTGCCCTGCAGGCCGATCGCGGCCACTACCTGGCCTTCCTCGTTGGTCAGCACGGCATGGTTCTGCACCTGCTGCTGGGCATTGAGGCGGTTGATCGGGCGCTTGGGCTGAAGCTTCTTGCGCTTGTCGCGCTTGGCCTTGGACTGCTTGGACATGGGTGCGGTCTATCTACAAAAGGAAAGGCCCATTGTAGTGCCGGCCGCCGGCCGGCTCCACGGATTCCCTGAATTCCCCTGCAGCGCCCGCCGCCGCGCGCCTCAGGGCGTGGCGGGCGGGGACTGCGCCGCCTGGATATCGGCATCGGCGGCGGTGGGCGACAGCGCCACTTTCTGCCCGGCGCCCGCCAGTGCGGCCGCTTCGGCTGCCTGGGTCATCACCACGATGCTGATCCGGCGGTTGATCGGGTTGTCCGGCTGGGTCTTGTCGAACAGCACCGAGGAGGACAGCCCGACCACGCGGGTCACCTTCTCTTCGCTCATGCCACCGTCCAACAGCGCGCGCCGGGCGGCATTGGCGCGGTCGGCGCTGAGCTCCCAGTTGCCGTAGCCGTGCACCGCGTTGTAGGCGGTGGTGTCGGTATGGCCGGTGATGCTGATCCGGTTCGGCACGTGGTTGATGAACTGCGAGAGCTCGCGCAGGATCTCGCGCGTGTAGGGCTTGAGCGATGCGCTGCCCATGTCGAACATCGGCCGGTTCTGCTTGTCCACGATCTGGATGCGCAGGCCTTCGGGGGTCAGGTCCAGCAGCAGCTGGTCCTTGAACGGTTCCAGCGCCTGGCTCTTGCTGATCGCTTCTTCCAGTTCCTTCTTCAACGCTTCGAGCTGCTGCTTTTCGCGCTCGCGATCGGTCTGCGGGATCGGCTTGGCGGCCTGGGAATTCTGGAACGGGTCGTTGCTGTTGCCGCGCGAGATATCGGTGGCGCCGCCCAGCTTGATCATCGAGGTGCTGGCCCCGCCTGGCCCGGCCATGCCCGGGGCCGCGGTGGGGCTCTGCCCGACCAGCGGGCTGGGGTTGCGGAAGTACTCGGAAATGGCCGCGCGCTCGGGGCGGGTGGTGGCGGCCATCAGCCACAGCACCAGGAAGAAGGCCATCATCGCGGTGACGAAGTCGGCGTAGGCAACCTTCCAGGCGCCGCCATGGTGGGCGGCATGGCCGGCCTTCCTGACCCGGCGGACGATGACGGTGGGCTTGTTCTCGGCCATGGCGGTGCCTTACTTGACCGTCTTGAGGTGCGCTTCAAACGCACTGAAGCCCGGGCGCACGGCCGAGGGCAGGGTCTTGCGGGCGAACTCCAGCGCGATCTTCGGGTTGTAGCCGCGCAGGCAGGCCAGCAGGGCGGTCTTGACCGACTCGTAGATGCGGCTGTCCTGTTCGGCGCGTGCTTCCACTGCCGCGGCCAGCGGGCTGACGAAGCCGTAGGCCAGCAGGATGCCCAGGAAGGTGCCGACCAGGGCGCCGGCCACGTGCGCGCCCACTTCGGTGATTTCCCCGCCGATCGAGCCCATGGTGATCACGATGCCCAGCACCGCGGCCACGATGCCGAACCCGGGCAGGCCGTCGGAGACCTTGTAGAGCACCGCCGCCGGCTGCATGGCTTCGCCGTGGTGCTTCTCCAGTTCCAGTTCCAGCAGCGGTTCCAGTTCGTGCGGCTCGATGTTGCTGCCGATCATCAGGCGCAGGCAGTCGGTGATGAAGTCGACCAGATGGTGGTCGGCCTGCACTTTGGGGTAGTTGGCGAAGATGCTGCTCTCGGCCGGCCGTTCGACGTGGTCTTCCAGCGCCATGAAGCCTTCGCGGCGCGCCTTGTTCAGCAGTTCATAGAGCAGGCTGAGGACGTCGAGGTAGTCCTGCTGCTTGTAGCGCGGGCCCTTGAACACCCCGATGCTGGCCTGCAGGGTCTGCTTGACGGTCTTGACCGGGGTGCCCACCAGGAACGCGCCCAGGGCCGCGCCGCCGATGATGACCAGTTCATAGGGCTGCCACAGCGCGGCCAGTTTGCCGTGCGCGCCGATGTAGCCACCGAGCACGCTGAGGATGACGATGAGGAATCCAACAAGAATGAGCATGGGGCCGGCGCGGAGTAGGGGATACCTCCATGTCGGCCCCGACCCCGGGTTTCTGAAGGGGCCGTTCGTTCAATGTCACACTTTTGCGGGGAAGCGGTGCGGGCCCGTGGTCCGCACCTGGCGGCCTCAGCCGGCCGCGCCGGCCTCGGCGCCAGCGCGCTGCAGCGGGTCTGGATAGGCCTCGCCGTTGGGGGTGAACGCGAGCGAGACCGAGTTCAGGCAGTGCCGTTCATGGGTCGGCGGCGGGCCATCGGGAAAAACATGGCCAAGATGGCTGTCACATCGCGCGCAGACGATTTCGGTGCGGACCATGCCGTGGCTGATGTCGCGGATCTCGCGGACATGGGCCGGGTCGAAGGGGGCGAAGAAGCTGGGCCAGCCGGTGCCCGAGTCGAACTTGGTGCTGGAGCGGAACAGCGGCAGGCCGCACAGGCGGCAGCCGTAAACGCCGTCCTGCTTGTTGTCCAGGAACACGCCGCAGAACGGTGCCTCCGTGCCGTGCTGCAGGAGTACCCGCTGCTCGTCGGCGCTGAGACCGGCCACCAGGGCCTCGCGCTGGGTGTCGCTGGGGGGAGAGAGATCGAAGGCGGTCATCGGCGGTTCCTCGCAGGGGTAGGTTCAAGATTGGGCCGGGCACGGGGGCTTCAACCCGGGCGGGGACACGCCGGCCACGTTCAGGGTGCTGATACCTGCACGGGTGCATGGTGGATGCCTGCCCATCGCTGGAGCATCCCATGATCCGCCCGATCCGTATCGCGACCGCGCTGTTGGCGTTGCTGCCGGCCATGGCCATGGCGCAGATCGGCCCGCCGCCCAATCCCACCGCGACCCGGCCGGTAGTGGTGGCGCAGCCGACGCCGGCGCCCCTGCCGACGCCGGTGCGGCCGGCCCCGGTCGACAGCCTGTCGGGCCAGATGGCCCCGGTAAAATCCAACAGCCAGGTGCAGCAACAATTGAGCACCCATCCCATCCAGGCGCGCGGGACCGGCGCGGCGCAGCCGATCCAGGCGCCGACACCGCAGCCCAAGGTGTACGACCGCCACGGGCGGATCATTCCCGGCGCCAAGCAGGTAGGCCCCAACCGCGTGCTGGATACGCGGACGGGCAAATACTACGACGCCATTCCCAGTGGCGACGGGCAGCAGATCCGGCCTTGAGCGGCGGGCATCGCCGCGACGGGGTTTCAAACGCATGAACGCTGCACAACGCGGGCCCGCAGTCATCTGCGTCAACGCGCCAGCTCACTGCTTTTTCGCCTGCGATTAACCGTTTTTCCCGGACCCTGTACGTGCGCCGGAACGCGGCGTATTCCAAGGTTTTTCAGAAGAGTGCAATCATGACCAACCAGCAGAACCAGAAGGGCGGCAAGATGCCGCAGGAACAGCAGGGCAGTCAGCAGCAGCACCAGAAGGCCGGCCAGCAGAACCAGCAGCAGTGGGATCAGCAGAACCAGAAGGGCGGCAAGCAGCAGGATCAACGCACGCCCGATTCCAAACAGCAGCGCTGACGCGCGCGATGCTTGACTGACACTTCACGAGTGACCCAAGACAAAGGCGGTGCGCGCGAGCGTACCGCCTTTTTTTTTGTTTTTTTTTCTTAAAGCAACGGCCAGATCAACAGCCGCATCAACAGCCGCATCAACAGCCGCATCAACAGCCGCATCAACAGCCAGGTCAACCGCCGATGGCTGCCTGATCCTGGGCTGGGCGGGGGTGTGTGGGTTCGCGGGACACGCCGTAAACCCATCCTTGGGGGCTCCGCCATCGCATCCATGCGATGGAGGGTCCCGCGAACCCACACACCCCCACCCCAGACAGTTGGCAGGTGGCCATGGAAAGCGGCTCTGCTTCACCGATGCATCAGCGGCGATATCGATGCCCGAACGCGACGGTTGTGCCCTTGCTTGCCTGTGAGGACCGGGTAGGTATCGGGGGCTGGGGCGGGTGGGTGGCCGGGGCCCTCCACCGCATGGATGCGGTGGCGGAGCTTACAGGGACGTACTTGCAGCGTGCCCCGGCTACCCACCCGCCCCAGCCCAGCACGCAGCATCGAAAACCCGCTCTGCTCTGCTTTGCTTTGCTTTGCTTTGCTCTACGCCGCTACAACCGCAATCCTCATCCTCAATCCGGAATTGGCAACGTCAGCGTCTCCTTCACCTCTTCCATCACGATGTAGCTCTTGGATTCGCGCACGTGCGGCAGGGTCAGCAGCGTGCTGCCGAGCAGCTTGCGGTAGGACGCCATCTCGCTGATGCGCGCCTTCAGCAGGTAATCGAAATCGCCCGACACCAGATGGCACTCCAGCACGTTGGGCAGCTTCAGCGCCGCGCGACGGAATTCCTCGAAAATGTCGCCGGACTTGTAGGCCAGGCTGATTTCCACGAACACCAACAGACTGGCCTTGAGATAGTGCGGATCCAGCTTGGCGTAGTAGCCGGTGATCGCCCCATCGCGTTCCAGCCGGCGCACCCGCTCGGTACAGGGCGTGGTCGACAAGCCCACCCGCTCGCCAAGTTCGGTAAAGGAAATCCGCCCCTCGGCCTGCAGGATGCGCAGGATCTTGCGGTCGATCTTGTCCAGCTCACGGGCACGTACGGCCATCGGGGTCATCCGGTCACGGGGATTGGCAGGACAATATCCTGTCGGCGATCCTAAAAACAGGGAAATTGATTGGTTTGGCCGGAATATACTTCCGCAATTATGCTCCCCACACGCTCCAGTGCAGGGAATGATCGGGTTGGAGAAGCAGCATGCGCGTTCTAGTCCTTGGCAGCGGCGTCATCGGCACCACCAGTGCCTGGTACCTGCGGCAGGCCGGGTTTGAAGTCACCGTCGTCGACCGCCAGCCCGGACCGGCACTGGAAACCAGTTTTGCCAATGCCGGCCAGCTCTCGTTCGGTTACACCTCACCGTGGGCCGCCCCGGGCGTGCCGCTGAAGGCGATCAAGTGGCTGTTCTCCGAACATGCCCCGCTGGCCATCCGGCCGGGCCTAGACTGGCACCAGTATCGTTGGCTCGCGCAGATGCTGCGCAACTGCACCCACGACCGCTACGCCATCAACAAGGCGCGCATGGTGCGCATGTCCGAATACAGCCGCGACTGTCTCAACGAACTGCGCCAACAGACCGGCATTGAATTCGAGGGCCGCGACCTGGGCACCACCCAGCTGTTCCGTACCCAGCAGCAGCTGGATGCCTCGGCGCAGGATATCGAAGTGCTGGCCCAGTACGGCGTGCCGTACGAACTGCTGGACCGCGACGGCATCATCGCCCACGAACCGGCCCTGGCCGGCGTGGCCGACAAACTGGTCGGCGCGCTGCGCCTGCCGCGCGACCAGACCGGCGACTGCCAGCTGTTCACCCGCCGCCTGGCGCAGATGTGCGTGGAGGCCGGCGTCGAGTTCCGCTTTGACCAGGATATCGCCGGCTTGCAGACCGATGGCAGCCGCATCACCGGCGTGCGCATCGACGGCAAGCTGGAAACCGCCGACCGCTACGTGGTCGCCCTCGGCAGCTACTCGCCGGCGCTGGTGGACCCGCTGGGCCTGCGCCTGCCGGTGTACCCGCTCAAGGGCTATTCGCTGACCCTGCCGATCACCGACCCGGCCATGGCGCCCACCTCGACCATCCTGGATGAGAGCTACAAGGTGGCCGTCACCCGTTTCGACGATCGCATCCGCGTCGGCGGCATGGCCGAAGTTGGCGGGTTCGATCTGTCGCTGTCACCGCGCCGCCGCGCCACCCTGGAAAAGGTGGTGCGCGACCTGTACCCGCATGGCGGCGACCTGTCGCGCGCCGAATTCTGGACCGGGCTGCGCCCGGCCACCCCGGACGGAACCCCGGTGATTGGCGCCACGCCGTACCGCAACCTGTTCCTCAACACCGGCCACGGCACGCTGGGGTGGACCATGGCCTGCGGCTCGGGCCGTTACCTGGCCGACCTGATGAGCGCGCGCCAGCCGCAGATCAGCACCGAAGGCCTGGATATTTTCCGTTACGGCCACACCGCCGCATCCGTTGTCCATAGTGAGCCCAAAGCATGCGCCCAGCCCGCGCGTTGATCGACCTGGACGCGTTGCGATCCAACTTCCGCCTGGCCCGTGAACTCGGCGGTGGCCGCAAGACCCTGGCCGCGATCAAGGCCGATGCCTACGGCCACGGAGCCATTGCCTGCGCGCGCGCGCTGCAGGGCCAGGCCGATGCATTCGGCGTGGCCTGCATCGAAGAGGCGCTGGAACTGCGCCAGGCCGGCATCACCACGCCGATCCTGCTGCTGGAAGGTTTCTTCGACGCCGACGAACTGCCCCTGATCGTGCAGCATGACCTCTGGTTCGCCGTGGGTGCGCCGTGGCAGGTCGATGCGGTCGCCGCGTTCCAGACCACCGCCACCCTGCAGGTGTGGTTGAAGCTGGACAGCGGCATGCATCGCCTCGGCCTGTCGCCGGAGGATTTCCGCGCCGCGCATGCGCGGTTGAGTGCGCTGCCGCAGCTGGCGCCGATCGTGCTGATGAGCCACATGGCACGCGCCGACGAGCTGGACAGCCCGCGCACGCGCGAGCAGGCCGACCTGTTCGCCGCCACCATCGACGGCCTGCCGGGCGAAACCAGCCTGTGCAACTCGCCGGCGTTGCTGGGCTGGCCGGACGTGCGCAGCGACTGGGTGCGCCCGGGCCTGATGTTGTACGGGGCCAATCCGTTGCCCACCCACAGCGCGCTGACCGAGCGCCTGCGCCCGGTGATGACCATGCAGTCCAGGATCTTCGCGGTGCGCCAGATCGGCATCGGCGAACCGGTGGGCTACGGTGCGCGCTTTGTCGCCGAACGCCCGACCCGGGTGGGCGTGGTCGCGCTGGGCTATGCCGACGGCTACCCGCAGTTCGCCCCCAACGGCACCCCGGTGGTGATCGATGGCCAGCCGGCCAGGCTGATCGGGCGCGTATCGATGGACATGCTGACCGTGGACCTCACCGACCTGCCGCAGGCCGGGGTGGGCAGCAGCGTGACCCTGTGGGGCGAGGCACCGCGGATGGACGAACTGGCCCCGCTGTGTGGGGTCAGCGCCTACCAGCTGCCGTGCGCGGTCAAGCGCGTACCGCACGTCTACCTGGGCTGATGACGCCGGTGGGTGGCGCGCATCGCGTCACCCGCAGCAGCGGTGCCGGGCAACCAGCGGTGCAGCGCCGGTTGCCCGTGCGTGCTCAGTTGCTGGCGGTGGCCTCGGCGCGCAGGTCGCGACGGATCCAGTCGTCCAGCAGCTTCTTTTCATAGCGCAGCGGATCGCTGTCGCGCTGCAGCCCGATGTTGTGCAGATAGCCGCTGTCAGACAGCTTGCGCTCGCCCTGCGCCACTACCTGGCCCTGTGCATCGCTGAGGGTGTAGGTCAGCGCGATGCGGGGGGGATAGATGTCGCGCAGGATGCGGATATCGGTGCCGCGCGGCCCATGCCACGGTTCGTAATCACCGGCACGCTTGATGTCGGTGAAGGTCACCGCGAGCGACTGGCCGGGGAGCAGCTGCTTGCCGGCGGTGGTCTGCACGTACTTGGCCAGCTGTTCCACCCAATTGCCGCGGACCGCTTCGAAGCGGTTGGTGCTCTGGCGGATTTCGGTGAACTGGGCCGGGTCGGTCCACTCGACCTGGACCGGGCCCTCGCCGCTGAGCGCGCGCGGGGCCTGCGGATCGGTTACGGTGCGGGGTGAGGCCGCGCTGGCGCTGGCAACCGCCAGCAGGCACACCAGCAGGCCGGCCACCAAAGGATTGCGGTTCATGACGACTCCTCGATCACGATCACAGACGGGATCAGGGTTTCAGTGTGATCCTGATCTCTGGGTGGGACAATCGACAAAAGCGACATCCTTCCCCGCGGTTGCCGCCAATTCACCTCCGTCACCTTCTTCCATGGCGCTTGACGCTACGAATACGCCCTGTGGACGATGCTGTGCCCTTCCGCTTCGCCAGTTGCCCCTTTGACGCCCTTGTCCAGCCTGCCAACCTCTACATTGGAACGCCCTCCCTTCGCGGCTCCCGCACCGGACCCCGGCTTGTACCGGAGCGTGCTGGAGCAGATGAATGCGGGCTTCTGCGTGGTCGAGGTGTTGTTCGACAAAGCAGTCGCGGTGGATTACCGCTTCCTGGAGGTCAACGAAGCCTTCGAACGCAATACCGGTCTTGTCGATGCGCGCGGCCAGCGCATGAGCGCGCTGCAACCGGCGCATGAGCCGGACTGGTACCGCCTGTACGGCGAGGTCGCCAGCACCGGGCAGTCCCGCCAGTTCGAACTGGAAGCACGGGCGCTGGGGCGGTGGTATTCGGTGGAGGCGGTGCGGGTCGGTGTGCCGGAAGAACACCACGTGGCAATCGTGTTCTTCGACATCACCAGCCGCAAGCAGATCGAGGTGGAACTGGCGGAAAGCGAAGCGCGTTTCAGCGCGCTGGCCGACGGGTTGCCGATGCCGGTCTGGGTGCTGGACGAGCGCGGCCACGCCCGCTTCGTCAACAGCGCCTTCAGCGAATTCTTCGGCGGCAACGAACAGCGCGTGCCCGAGGATGTCTGGCGCGGCCTGGTGCATCCCGACGATGCCTCGGTATTCGAGTACGAGCTGCAGGAAGCGCTCAAGGCGCAGCGTTCGATGCATGCACTGGTGCGCGGCTGCCGCTCCGATGGGCAATGGCGCTGGCTGGAAATGAACGCACGCCCGCGCTTCTCGCGCATGGGCAACTTCATTGGCCTGGCCGGCAGCAGCCCGGATGTGACCGAGCGCCGCGAAATTGAAATGGCACGCGAGGAGCTGCTGCAGTCCGAACGTGCCGCGCGCAGTGCGGCCGAGAACATGGCGCGGCTGAAGGATGAATTCCTGGCCACGCTGTCGCACGAGCTGCGCACCCCGCTGACCACCATTCTGGGCTGGAGCGAATTGCTGCTGCAGCGCGTGGACAATACCAGCCCGATGTTCAAGGGCCTGGGCGTGATCGCCAACAGCGCGATGGCCCAGAAGCGCCTGATCTCGGACATGCTCGATCTCAGCAGCATGCTGCTGGGCAAGGTGCAGCTGGAAGTGGAAGTGCTGGACCTGCGTACGCAGCTCACCGAAGCGGTGCGCGCACAGGAGCTGGTCGCCGAAGGCAAGGCGTTGAACATGAGCCTGGTGCTGCCCGAGGTGCCCACCCTGGTGCTGGGCGATGCCACGCGCCTGCAGCAGGTGCTGTGGAACCTGCTCTCCAATGCCATCAAGTTCACCCCGGCCGAGGGCACCGTCACGGTGACCCTGGAGGAGGATGGCGGGCACTGGTCGATCAGCGTCGCCGACTCCGGCGATGGCATTCCCCCCGAATTCCTGCGCCACCTGTTCAGCCGCTTCCGTCAGGCCGATGGCACCACCACCCGCCGCCACGGCGGGCTGGGGCTGGGGCTGGCGATCGCCCAGCAGCTGGTGGAACTGCACGGCGGTGCCGTGGCAGCGGCCAGCGAGGGCCACGGCCACGGCGCCACCTTCACCGTGCGCCTGCCGCGCTACCAGCCGCAGGCCGATGGCCGCCCACTGCGTGAAGTGTTCAGCGGCCCGATCAGCGAACAGATCATCGAACCGTTCCCGCTCAAGGGCCTGCACCTGATGGCGGTGGAAGACCAGCCCGAAGTGCTGGAATACCTGCGGCGGTTGCTGGAAGAGCAAGGCGCGCAGGTCACCGCGGCCACTTCGGCCGGTGAGGCGCTGGCGCTGCTGGACGAAGGCGGGCACAGCGGCATCGACGTGCTGTTGACCGACATCGGCATGCCCGGCATGGACGGTTACGGCCTGGTGCGCACGCTGCGCGAGGATATCGGCGTGGAAGCGCAGGTGCTGCCTGCCGTGGCGGTTACCGCGCTGGCGCGCGCCGACGACCGCAAGCGCGCGCTGGCCTCCGGCTTCCAGGAGCATGTGGCCAAACCCTATTCGGTTGCCCAGCTGGTCTCGGCCGTGCGCAGTGTGCTGGCCAACCGCTAGCGCGCCGTGCTGGCGCGCTGGCCGTACCCACCCAGCAGGGTGGGTGCCGATATCTGGATGTCCACCGAAGGAGTTCCCATGTCCCGTTACGCGCCGAACATCCACACCGATCCGGCCCGGATCGCCGCGCTCGAAGCGTTGCTGCCGCAGCTGCACGGCCAGACCCGGGTCGAGCTGACCCTGGATGACGGCAGCCACCTGCTCGGCACCGTTGCGGTGCAGCCCACGCTGCAGCAATACCGCGATGCCGACGAAAACGAGGGCAGCAACGGCCAGTTGCGCCTGGATGACCTGGACACCCCGGTGCAGCAGCACCGGGTGTGGCTGGACCGGATCACTGCGATCCGGTCATTGCCGCCGGTGGAATGAGCGGCGCTGCCGGGCGGTCCTTACTGCACGAACAATTCCGGCTCGGCCTCGAAGCGGCGCGCGTAGGCGCGCTCATCGGCCACCCGGGCGACCTCGTCATCGGCCATGTCCGGGGCGCCATATACCGCGTAGGCGACGCTGCCGTCGGCCTGCTTGCCCACCTGGTGCAGGCGGTAGCGCGAATGCCCGCCGCCGGTGTCCTGCGGATAATGCACGGGAGGCTGCGCGCCTTCCATGTCCATTTCGCTGTTGTCGACCACGCCACCGACAAACAATGCACGCATGAGCCATCTCCATCGCAAATGAGCCTCCACCCTGACGGTTGGGGTGTTGCCGGGGCATCAAGACCGCGTTGAATAAACGCAAAGTGGGCCCCTGCGGGGGCCGGACGGAACGAACCGGTAGAATAGCCGTCTCTTTCAATATGTGCCCCCCGCATGGCTGCCCAGCACGACGCTCCCCTGGAAACCCTGTTCCTGCCGTTCGCCAGTGGCGTGCTGTCCTGGCCTGCCGGCCCGGTACTGTTCCTGCGCGCCCGCGATGGCTGGCCGCTGCGCGAGCACGCCCAGCCGGGCCAGCTGGTCTGCGAGCAGAGTTTCCGCCCGTTCGCCGATGCGCTGGACGCCAGTGGCTGGACCCTGCGGGATGAGCAGCAGCTGGCCACCGATACCACCCGCTATGCGGTGGTGCTGGTGTTGCCGCCACGCCAGCGTGAAGAGGCCCGTGCGCTGTTCGCCCGTGCGCTGGCGCTGACCGCCCCGGGCGGGATCGTGGTGGCCTGCCAGCAC
This sequence comes from Stenotrophomonas sp. GL_101, assembly GCF_057835675.1. Classification (NCBI taxonomy): domain Bacteria; kingdom Pseudomonadati; phylum Pseudomonadota; class Gammaproteobacteria; order Lysobacterales; family Lysobacteraceae; genus Stenotrophomonas; species Stenotrophomonas sp. GL_101. Next base: position 544,880 of record NZ_CM174432.1, read on the forward strand.
AACAACGAGGGCGCGCGCTCCGGCGAAAGCGACCTGCAGCAGCTGGCCGGGCTGGGCGGTAAGCTGACCAAGAACCATTGCCGTACCTTCTGGACCGCGCCGCTGAACGGCCAGCACGACGCCGCGCTGGCCGCGCGCTGGGAAGTGCTGGATGCCCCGCGCGCGATCCTCGGCGGGCGTTTCCAGAGCCGTCCAGGCATCTTCGCCTGGGACCGCATCGACCCGGCCTCGGCCCTGCTGGTGGAACAGCTGCCGGCCGACCTCAGCGGCCAGGGCGCCGACCTGGGCTCGGGCTTTGGCTACCTCTCGGCCGAGGTGCTGGCGCGCTGCCCCGGCGTGACCGGGCTGGATCTGTACGAGGCCGAGGGCCGTGCGCTGGCGTTGGCCCGCGAGAACCTGGCCACACTGGGTAAACCGGCGGCGCTGGCCTACCACTGGCAGGACGTCACTGCCGGTATCGACGCCAGTTACGACTTCATCGTTACCAACCCGCCGTTCCACACCCCCTCGCGTGCCGACCGCCCCGACATCGGCCAGCGTTTTATTGCCGTGGCCGCGCAGGCGCTGCGTCCGGGCGGGCGGATGTGGCTGGTGGCCAACCGCCACCTGCCGTACGAGCAGATCCTCAATGAGAGCTTCGGCAAGGTCCGCGTGGCCGCCGAGCGCGACGGCTTCAAGCTGATCGAAGCGACCAAGATGAAGCAGGCGCCGACCCGGACCCGGGAATCGCCGCGCAGCAAGGACGCGCCGCGCGGCCGTAACTGGGACCGCGCATGAAGCTGGTCAAGCTGCTGGCCAACCTGGGCTATGGCAGCCGCAAGCAGGTGCAGCTCATGTTCCGCGAAGGCCGCATCACCGATGCCGACGGTGAGGTGCTGTACGCCGACGACGCGGTGGGGCATGAGGCGATCCGCGTCGATGGCGAGCCGCTGGATCCGCCGCAGGGACTGACCCTGCTGCTGCACAAGCCGCGCGGCTATACCTGTTCGACCAAGGACAAGGGGCGGCTGATCTATGATCTGCTGCCGCCGCGCTACCGCGAGCGCGCGCCGGTGCTGTCGTCGGTGGGGCGGTTGGACCGCGATACCAGCGGCATGCTGTTGATGACCGACGACGGCGCGCTGCTGCACCGGATCGTGTCGCCGAAGTCGCGCCTGGACAAGGCCTACGAAGTGACCCTGGCCGAAGACCTGGGCGGCAATGAGGTGGCGCGCTTTGCCAGCGGCACGCTGCTGCTGGAGTCCGACGACAAGCCGTTGCTGCCGGCCGAGCTGCGCGTGGATGGCCCGCGCCAGGCGCAGCTGGTGCTGCACGAGGGACGCTACCACCAGGCGCGGCGCATGTTCGCGGCGGTGGGCAATCACGTCGAGGCGCTGCATCGCAGCCGCATCGGTGGGCTGTCGCTGGAGGACCTTGCCGAAGGTCAATGGCGGATGCTCGATGCCACCGACCTGGACACGCTGTTCGACGTGCCATGACCGCGATCGCTGCGCTGCCGTTCCTGCCCGATGCGGTCATCTTCGACATGGATGGCTTGATGATCGACAGCGAGCGCGTGTCGATCGCGTGCTGGGCGCAGGCCGCGCGCGAGCAGCAGTTGCCGTTCGTGGAGTCGTTCTGGCTGCGCATGGTGGGGCTGGGCGATCGCGATTGCGAACGCCTGCTGCTGCAGAGCGTGGATGCGGCGCAGGTGGCGGCGCTGTTCGCGCGCTGCCACGATCTGTACGAGGAGCGCACGCATGCCGGGCTGCCGTTGCGCCCGGGCATCCTGGAGCTGTTGCAGTTGCTGCAGGCCCACGATGTGCCGCGGGCGGTGGCCACCTCCACCCGGCAGCCACGTGCCTCGCGCAAGCTGGCGTCGACGGGGTTGTTGCCGTTTTTCGAGGTGGTGGTGACCAGCAGTGACGTGGCCCACCCCAAACCGGCGCCGGACATCTATCTGTTGGCCGCGCAGAGGCTGGGCAAGGACCCGGCGCGCTGTCTGGCACTGGAAGATTCACCGGCGGGCATCCGCGCGGCGGTGGGGGCGGGCATGACCGCGATCCAGGTGCCGGACCTGGTGCATCCCGATGACGCGCTGCGCGCGTTGGGGCATCGCATCGTGGATTCGTTGGTGGACGCGCGGATGTTGTTGTTGCCGTGGTTGTCGGCGCCGCGAGCGACCCCGTAGCGCCGGGCTCTGCCCGGCCTGGCCTGGCGCAGGTGGCAGACGTTGCTGTCGTTTTTCCTGCAGTCAGGCGACGAACCCAAAGCGGTGCTTTTCGCTCAGAGGGGAGAGGGTCACTCCAGGGGCGATAGCAGCTTGCGGGGGTGTCTTCGCCTGGCTATGCCGCGAGCGTCCGGGGCCCCTTGGCGGTCGGCAGGCCCTTGTGCAAATGTCCCCCGGCCGACGCCTGCGGCGGCGGCCTCCTCCTTTATTTTGCCAAGGACCTGCCGGCCGCCAAGGGGCTCGGCTTGCGGAACGGGAAGAGCGCTCTTGCTTGCCGTGGGCCGCTTGGGTTTTCGACACGCGTGCACCGATGCCCATGCGGAGGTAGGTCACCACCGTTGGTGGTGACGCTGTTCCTCCACGGGCGACTGCAGCGAGCGGCGGTCTTCGCCTGGCTGTGCCGCGAGCGTCCGGGGCCCCTCGGCGGCCGGCAGGCCCTTGTGCGGTGTCCCCCGGCCGACGCCTGCGGCGACGGCCTCCTCCTTTATTTTGCCAAGGGCCTGCCGACCGCCAAGGGGCTCGGCTTGCGGAACGGGAAGAGCGCTCTTGCTTGCCGTGGGCCGCTTGGGTTTTCGACATGCGCGCACCGATGCCCATGCGGAGGTAGGTCACCACCGTTGGTGGTGACGCTGTTCGCTCGACCCACCTGCTGCGCGAACTTACCGACCCTTGCAACGCGCTGGGTGCTTTTTTGTTCAGAGGGGAGAAGAACCAAAAAAAAGGTTCATCGCGGAATACCGGGGAACGCTGCACGGATTTTCAGGAAGAAGTACTCCTGATCCCGATAGCCGTAGGCCCGGCGTTTGATGACCTTGATGGTGTTGTTGATGCCTTCGACGATGCTGGTATTGAGGCGGTGTCGGCAACGCGACACGATCCCATGCAGATAGGCTTTGAGCCGTTGTGCAAACAGCGCCAAGGCGGCGATTCCGCTGCGCTGGGCCTGCTCCAGCCACTGGTTCCAAGCCTTCCTGGCCCATCCGGGATGGCGGTAAAACCACAGTCGCTTGAGCTCATCACGCATCAGATAGGTGGTGAGGAGCGGTTGATTTGCTTCCAGCAGCTCATCCAGCCGCACCGTCTGATGCCGGTCCAGGTTGCTGCGATTGCGCAGTAGCAGCCATCGGCTGGATTTGATGACACGGCGCGCAGGCTTGTCGTGCCGGAGCTTGTTGGCCTGGTCCACGCGAACCCGGTCGATCACTTCGCGACCGTACTTGGCCACCACATGGAACAAGTCGAAGACGATCTCGGCATTGGGACAGTTGGCCCGGATCTCCACTTCATAGGCCGTCGTCATGTCGATCGCCACGGCGCGCAATTGCTCGGAAACGCCCGGGGGAAGCTGCTCAAAAAAGGCACGCGCCGTATCGCGGGAGCGCCCGTTGCCCAGCCAAAGTACCTGGCGACTGATCGGATCCACCACGACCGTTGCATAGCGGTGACCCTTGTGCAGCGCAAATTCGTCCATCGCCAGGTAGTGGATCTGGCTCCAGTCCGGGGCTTGGACAGACTCACGCAACAAGGCTTTATCCAGTGCCTTGACCGTATGCCAGCCCAACTGGAAAAAGCGTGCCACGGCCAGGATATTGCTGGATACCAGCAACTGGCTGACCGCTTCGGCCAGCCGGTCAGTGACCCGCTGGTAGCGGCCAAGCCAGCTCAACTTCTCCAGGCGCGGCCCAGCGCACTGGGGGCACCAGACGCGCCGTCGCGGCACCACCAGCGCAACGCGCAATGCCATCAGGGGCAGATCGCGTACCCGGCGCACCGTCGTCTCGTGCACTTGCCGGCATCGGCTCCCGCAGTGCTCGCAATGCATCGTGCGGGCCGTGGGTTTGAGGTAGATAGTGACGGTCCGGCTGTCGCCTTCCGGCCAGGCGATCCGCTCCACCCGGTAGCCTTCCCAGCCACCCAGCCTCTCAATCGTCTTCCGATCCAGCATGACCTGACCCCTGAGGCCCTGATTTCAGGCTTCAAGGGTAACGGGAGCCGGCAAAAGCTCCACGCTATTCCGCGATGAACCAAAAAAAAGCCCGGCGCATGGCCGGGCTTCTGGTTGCGGCTTCGGCTGCTATCAGACGCGGCCGAACACCAGTGCTGCGTTGGTGCCGCCAAAGCCGAAGCTGTTGGACATCACCGTGTTCAACGTTGCGGCCTTGCTTTCGCGCACGATCGGGAAGCCTTCCACGGCCGGATCGAGCTCGCCGATGTTGGCCGAGCCGGCGATGAAGCCATCGCGCATCATCAGCAGGCAGTAGATCGCTTCGTGCACGCTGGCCGCGCCCAGTGAGTGGCCCGACAGTGCCTTGGTCGACGACAACGGCGGGATCGCCTCGCCGAACACTTCGCGCACGGCCTTCAACTCGGTGACGTCGCCCAGCGGGGTCGAGGTGCCGTGGGTGTTGAGGTAATCGATCGGGGCGGACACGTTGGTCATCGCCATGTTCATGCAGCGCACCGCGCCTTCACCGGACGGGGCGACCATGTCGGCACCATCGGAGGTGACGCCGTAGCCGACCAGTTCGGCGTAGATGCGTGCGCCACGGGCCACGGCGTGGTCGTAGTCTTCCAGCACCAGCATGCCGCCACCGCCGGCGATGACGAAGCCGTCGCGGTCTTTGTCATACGGGCGCGAGGCGCTTTCCGGGGTGTCGTTGAAGCGGGTCGACAATGCGCCCATGGCGTCGAACATGACGCTCATCGACCAGTGCAGGTCTTCACCGCCGCCGGCGAACATCACGTCCTGGGCGCCGTGGCGGATCAGATCGGCAGCCGCGCCGATGCAATGTGCCGAGGTGGCGCAGGCAGCGGACAGCGAGTAGCTCAGGCCTTTGATCTGGAACGCGGTGGCCAGGCAGGCCGACACGGTCGAGCACATCGTGCGCGGCACCATGTACGGGCCGACCTTGCGCACGCCACGGGCGCGCAGGATATCGGCCGATTCGACCTGCCACTGGCTGGAACCGCCGCCGGAGCCGGCGATCAGGCCGGTGCGCGGGTTGGCCACCTGGTCGGTGTCCAGGCCGGCATCGGCGATCGCATCGCGCATGGCGATGTAGGCGTAGGCCGAGGCATCGCTCATGAAGCGCTTGAGCTTGCGGTCGATCTGCGCGTCCAGGTCCAGTTCGATGTTGCCACCGACATGGCTGCGCAGGCCGGCTTCGGCGTGGTCGGGCAGGCTGCGGATGCCGGGACGGCTGTCACGCAGTGCAGCGGACACGGTGTCCAGGTCGTTGCCCAGGCACGAGGTGATGCCCATTCCGGTAATGACGACGCGACGCATCAGAAATTCTCTGTGGAGGTGAACAGACCTACGCGGAGGTCTTTGGCGGAATAGATTTCGCGGCCGTCCACCAGCATGCGGGCGTCGGCCTGGGCCATCACCAGTTTGCGGTTGATGACGCGGGAGATGTCGATTTCATAGGTGACAAGCTTGGCGCTCGGCAATACCTGGCCGGTGAACTTCACTTCACCGCAGCCCAGGGCGCGGCCACGGCCGGGGGCGCCCAGCCAGGTGAGGTAGAAGCCGGTCAGCTGCCACATGGCATCCAGGCCGAGGCAACCGGGCATCACCGGGTCGCCGATGAAGTGGCAGCCGAAGAACCACAGGTCGGGGCGGATATCCAGTTCGGCGCGTACCATGCCCTTGCCGTGTGGACCGCCATCGTCACTGATGTCGGTGATGCGGTCGAACATCAGCATCGGATCGTTGGGCAGACGGCCGCTGCCCGGGCCGAACAGTTCACCGCGGGCGCTGGCCAGCAGTTGTTCGCGCGAGAACGCGTGGAGACGAGTCATGGAAAGCGCAATCCTGTGGAAGTTGACATCGGGTGTCGCCGGCCAGGGGCGGGCGGTTTGTTGCTGTTGAAAGTGCTCAAGAGTGCAGAGGAAAAGTGATTCAATCAAACGTTTTAACCGTACGCTGGCGTAGTGTTTTCAGCTTGAAAACCGCATGTTGTTGTTATGAAAAGACCATGCCCTGGCGTATGGCGTTAATCTTGTTCATCTGACCTTGAGCGTTGCCAACGTGTCCGCCCCCCGCAAGATCATTCACGTCGACATGGATGCGTTCTACGCGTCGGTGGAACAGCGCGACGATCCGTCGCTGCGCGGGCGGCCGGTGGTGGTGGCGTGGCGGGGGGCGCGGTCGGTGGTCTGCGCGGCGTCCTACGAGGCGCGGGTGTTCGGGATCCGCTCGGCGATGCCGGCGATGCGCGCCGAGCGGCTATGCCCGGATGCGGTGTTCGTGCCCCCCGACTTTGGTCGCTACAAGGCGGTGTCGCGGCAGGTGCGTGAGATTTTCCTGCGGCATACCGATCTGGTGGAGCCGCTGTCGTTGGACGAGGCCTACCTGGATGTGACGGTGCACAAGGGCGGGCTGACGGTGGCCACCGAGATTGCGGAGATCATCCGTGGGCAGATCCGCGAGGAAACCGGGTTGACGGCGTCGGCAGGGATCGCGCCGAACAAGTTCCTGGCCAAAATCGCCTCGGACTGGCGCAAGCCGGACGGTCAGTTCGTGGTGTCGCCGCAGCGGGTGGAGCGCTTCCTGACGCCGTTGCCGGTCAGTCGGGTGCCAGGGGTGGGCAAGGTGATGGAAGCCAAGCTGGCCGAGCTGGGGATTGCGACGGTGGGCGATCTGCGGGCGTTGCCGCTGGAGGCGCTGGAGAGTCGCTTTGGTTCATTCGGTGCGCGCCTGTACAACCGGGCGCGCGGGGTGGATGAGCGTGCGGTGGAGCCAGACCAGCCGGTGCAGTCGATTTCCTCGGAAGATACGTTCGCCGAGGATCTGCCGTTGGAGGCGCTGGAGGCCGCGATCGTGCAGCTGGCCGGGAAGACCTGGAACGCCACGCGCAAGACCGAGCGTGTGGGTCACACGGTGGTGCTGAAGTTGAAGACGTCGCAGTTCCGGATCATCACGCGCAGTTTCACCCCGGAGTCGCCGCCGGCGTCGATGGAGGAGCTACGCGATATCGCACTCGCACTGCGGGCGCGGGTGGAGCTGCCGGAGGCGACGCGCTATCGGTTGGTGGGGGTGGGGCTGGGCGGGTTCCGCGAGCGCGAGGCGGTTAGCCAGCCGGGGCTGTTTGATCATCTGGATGAGGCTTGACGGCCAATGCCAATGCCAATGCAACGGTGTGCTGGTGCTGAAGATTCGGGTGGCGCGGGTGGGTTGGCAGGACACGCCGTGAACCCGTCCATGGGGGCTCGTGTACGGCATCCATGCCGTACACGGTCCCGCCAACCCACCCGCACCACCCGTGGACGCATGGCTGGCGCTCGCAGAGCAATCAACGGCCTGTGCGTGGGTAGGGGTGCACCCTGATCGGCTGCTGATGATCGTTCAACGTGCGGTGGTGGCATGACCCACACAACGTGGGGTTGCTGCGGTCATGCCGTTACGGCCACTGCATTTCGCCCTTGGCGACCTTTGCGCTCAGTTCCAGTGCGCTGACGCCTTGCAGGGTCGGGTAGCGCTTCTTCATCGCGGCGATCAAGGCGTCTGCATTCTTGCTGCGTGCGGTTTCTTCATCGAAGGCGCGGATGTAATCGGCGGTGAAGGTGAGTGCGCTGGCGTCCAGCGCGGCACCACGGGCGTAATGGCCGGGAATGACGCGGGTGGGGTTGAGTGCGTTGATCGTGGCCAGGGTGTTCAACCAATCGGCATGCGACTGCGCGCCCTGGGTGTCGGCCATCCAGACATGTTCGCCGGCCACAATCGGGATGCCGCCCAGCACGGTGCGCAGGGCCGGGATCCAGAGCACGGTACGGTCGGGGGTGGGGCCGTTCAGGCCGATAAGCTTGAGCGGTTGGCCTTCCAGGGTGAGGGTGTCGCCCTGCAGGATCTCGGGGATGACGATGTGGGCGGGCTTGTCCTTGCCCATCTGCGGACCCCAGTAGGCAAGCTTGCCGGCCTGGGTGGCGGTGATGTGGGCGACGGTCGGGGCGGTGGCGAGGATGCGGGCGTCGGGGAAGGCGTCCTGCAGGGTGGCCAGGCCGAAGTAGAAATCCGGGTCGCCATGGCTGATGTAGATGGTGGTCAGGCGCTTGCCCGAGTCGCGGATGCGCTGCACCAGCTGGGCCGCATCGCGGGCGGCGAACTGGGCGTCGATGAGGATCGCATCGTGCTGGCCGGTGATCAGGGTGGAGGCCACCGAAAACAGCGCCTTGTCGCCGGGATGGTAGGGCTGCACCTGCAGCGTGTGGGTCTCGGTGCTGGCCGCGGCGGCGTGGCCGATGTCAGGGGCGCTCAGGCCCAGTGCCGTGCCGATGGCCAGTGCCAGGGCAAGGGTGGTGCGGGGAAGGTGGGGCATCGGGATGATCCTGTGCAGGACGATTCTCGTAGCGCCGGGCGCTGCCCGGCTGCTCTCGGCTCATGCGTGGCGCCGCCGGCGGCGCGTCAGTACGCAACCGTGGCGATCTGCCGCAGGTACTGCGGGGTTTCAATCTCGCTGACGAAGGCGTCGGCGTAGTCGGGGTAGCTGATCCGGCTGTGGCCGTCGGCCCCCACCAGGAAGGCGCGCGCCTGGGTGCGGAAGCCACTGCGCTGCGGGCCGGGGCCGATCTCGGCGGCGGGCGAGTAGAAGGTCCAGTCCAGGTCGTCGACGGCCTGCAGCTGCTTCAGGGTGTCGCGCGCGGCCAGGGCGACCGGCTTGTAGGCGTCCGGGAAGCCTTCGGTATCCACCAGCTGCACGCCGGGGGCGACTTCCAGGCTGCCGGCGCCGCCGACCATGATGAAGCGCGGCACGCCGGCCTGGCGCGCAGCCTTGACCAGTGCGGCACTGGTGCTGGTCACGGTGCTGGGCGCATCGCCCGGACGCGGGCCGAAGGCGCTGGCCAGCACGTCGTGGCCGGCGATCACCGCGGCCAGGGCGTCGGTGTCGTCCAGCGCGGCGACGGCCAGCTGGGCGCCGTCCAGTTCGGCCGGCAGGTCGGTCTCGCGGCGCACGATGGCGGTGACCTGATGGCCGCGGGCGAGGGCCTGGCGGGCGATTTCGCGGCCGATGTTGCCGGTGGCACCAACGAGAGCAATTTTCATGGGGTGGGTCCGTTGTGGGAGGAAGGCCAGCGTATGCTTCTGGAATCGACCGAAAAACCGCGTATAACGGCCTAATTTGTTGCACGGAACGATCAAATGGACCGGATGACGGCAATGAATGTCTTCGTGGAGGTGGTCGAGCGCGGCAGCCTCACTGCGGCGGCCGATGCACTGGAGATGTCGCGGGCGATGGTGACCCGCTACCTGGCCGAGGTGGAACGCTGGCTGGGCGCGCGGCTGCTGCACCGGACCACGCGACGGATCAGCCTGACCGCGCCGGGGGAAGCGGCGCTGCTGCGGTTCCGGCAGATGTTGGCCATTGGCGAAGAACTGCACGGTGAGCTGGCCAGTGACAACCCCGAACCGCACGGGTTGATCCGGGTAACGGCGAGCGTGTCGTTCGGGCAGATCCACCTGGCCGCGGCGGTGGCCGAGTTCGTCCAGCGCCATCCGCTGACGCGGGTGGAACTGTTGCTGGTGGATCGGGTGGTCAACCTGGTGGAAGAGCGGGTGGATATCGCGGTGCGGATTTCGCGCGCGATCGATCCGGCGTTGATCGCACGCTGGTTGGCACCGTGCCGGTCGGTGCTGTGCGCGGCGCCGTCGTACCTGGCCGCGCGAGGCACGCCGGGCAGTGCGGACGAATTGGCGGCACACAATTGCCTGACCCACCATTACGTCGGCAGGAGTGTGTGGCACCTGCAGCGCGGTGGCCGTGCGATCGCGGTGGCGGTCGGCGGCAACATCAGTGCGAACGAGGCATCGCTGTTGCTGGAAGCGGTGCGTGCCGGTGCCGGCATCGCGATGTTGCCCACTTACCAGATCGCACCGTTGCTGCTCAGTGGCGCGCTGGTGGAGGTATTGCCCGACTATGAAGTAGAGGGCATGGGTATCCACGCGGTGTACGCGTCACGTCGGCAGCTGCCGACGATCATGCGCAGTTTCCTGGATTTCCTGGTGGAGCGCTTCGCCAGCCCGGCCTTTCTGGCGCGCATCTGAGTGGGCAAGGCGTCCCGGTACAATGGCCATCCCACGTCGTTGAAGCGAGTTGCACCTTGTCTTATCCGTATCCGTTGGTGGTGTTCGATCTGGACGGCACGCTGGTGGACAGCGCGGCCGATATTGCCGAGGCCCTGAACCGCACGCTGCAGGAGTGGCAGTTGCCGCCTGTAGCGGAATCCACGGTGCTGACCTGGATCGGCGATGGCGTTCGGCGGCTGGTGGAGCAGGCGTTCGATGCGGCCGGCAGCGCCATCGACCTGGACACGGTGATGCCGGGTTTCATGCGCCACTACGAGGCGTGCCTGTTGCGCAGCCCGCGCCTGTACGACGGCGTGGCGCCCGCGTTGCAGGCCCTGCACGCGCAGGGCGTGACGTTGGCGATCTGCACCAACAAGCCGTCGGCGCTGGTGGCCCCGTTGCTGCAGCATTTCGGGCTGCAGGCGCAGTTTGCGCTGGTGCTGGGCGGGGATTCGTTGGCCGAACGCAAGCCCAGCGGCGTGCCGTTGCGGCACATTGCAACGCAGTTCGGCGTGGCACCGGAGGCAGCCTTGATGGTGGGCGATTCGATCACCGATTACCGCGCCGCCGTGGACGCGGGCATGCCGGTGGCGCTGGTGCGCTATGGGTATCGGCGCGGGCTCGATCTGGACAACGTCGAGGCCGTGGCGGTGATGGACGATCTGCGGGAATTGCTGGCGCTGTAATCGGCGGCGGTTAACAAGCGTGCCGACCAACGGCCGGCACCTACCAGCGACAATGGGGTGTGCCGACCAACGGTCGGCACCTACCGGGGGTGGGACGGCGGTGGTGCCACCGTCCTGCGCGCTTATTTCGGCTGGTAACGCACGCTCAGGCGGTACTCGCGGCCGGGCTGGTTGTACCAGGCCACCGTTTCGTAATCGCGGTCGAACACGTTGCTGACCCGGCCCAGTACCGACCAGTCGCGGCTGATCGCATACTCCAGGCGCAGGTCCAGCGTGCCGTAGCCGGCCAGCTGCACGCGGTTGGCGGCATCGTCGTAGCGCTTGCCGGCACCATTGACGGTGAGCCCGGTGCGGAAGCCACCGAAGCTGCGGTCGATGTCCAGGCGCGCGGTGTTCTGTGCGCGGCGCGCCAGCCAGTTGTCGAACTGCGCGCTGCCGTCGGTGCGGTTGCGCGGGGCGGTATGGCTCAGCTGCGCGCTCACGTCGAACCCGGCCAGCACGATCGAGCCGGTCAGTTCGGCACCGCGGATGCGCGCCTTTTCCACCTGCGACATCATGAAAGTGGTGGCATCAAAGGTGATCAGGTCATCGATGCGCGTTTCATACACGTCCAGGCCCCAACGCCAGCCGTCACCCTGTTGGGCGATGCCGAGATTGGCGCTCTTCGACTTTTCCGGGTCCAGGGTCGGCACGCCGCTCCACGGGTCGTACAGATCGCTGAAGGTCGGCGCCTTGAACGCGGTGCCGTAGCTGGCGTTGAGGCGGAAGCCGCCGCCCAGCTCCATGCCCCAGCCGAGGCTGCCGGTGGTGTGGTTGCCGAACTGCTGGTTGTCGTCGTTGCGCGCGCTGGCCTGCAGCTGGTGCGCGCCGAAGCGGCCCTGGTACTGCACGAACACGCCGGTGTTGTCGCGGCTGTCGACCAGGTAGCCGGCACTGCTGCCGTCCAGGTTGTCCTGGCTCCAGTCCACGCCGGCGCTGAGCAGTTGGCCTTCGGCCAGGCCGATGTCGGTCTGCACCGAGGCGCTGTTGCGGTGGGTCTGTGCGGCGCCCAGCCAGGTGCTGCCGTTGTAGTTGTCGGACTCGTTGTCGGCGCGGCCGACGTTGACGGTCAGGTTGAAGCGCTCGCTGGGGCTGTAACGGACCTTGCCGCCCAGCACCTGCTGCAGCGTTTCCGAATAGTTGTAGTAGCCGTCGTAGTGGTTTTCGCCTTCGGCGCGCAGCGCAGTGCCTTCCACGCTGAGGCTGTCGGTCAGGGTGTAACCACCGCGCAGGCTCATCGACAGGTTGCGGTAGCCGTCGCGGTCGGGTTCGTCGGCACCGCAGCCGGCGAACGGCGATACCGAACCCCGGCAGGCGTTGATGCCATCGGTGTGCTGGTAGGCGATGTCGGTGCCGAACCAGCCGCGCGCGCTGCTGCCACCGAAGCCGCCGCTGGCCTCACGCAGGCCGTTGCTGCCGGCGCCCAGCTGCAGGTGCGGGGCGAAGGTGCCGGTGTTGCGGCGGGTGAAGATCTGGATCACCCCGCCGATCGCGTCGGCGCCATACAGGCTGGACTGCGGGCCGCGCACGATTTCCACGCGCTCGATCTGCGCCAGCGGCAGGTCCTGGATCATGGCCAGGCCGAGGTCGCCGGTATTGATGCGCACGCCGTCCACCAGCACCAGGGTGTGCGCCGAGTTGGTGCCGCGCAGGAACAGCGAGCTCTGCTTGCCCGGGCCGCCGCTGTTGTTGAGGTTGATGCCGGCACGGCCGCGCAGCAGGTCCTGCAGCGACGGTGCCTGGCTGCGCTCGATCTCGGCGCGGTCGATCACCTGCGCCGGCGAGATGCTGTCCTGCAGGGCGATCGGCGTACGGGTGGCGGTGACCAGGACCTGGTCCAGTGCGGTGGCTTGGTCCTGGGCCGATGCCAGCAAGGGCAGGGCCGACAGCACGGCCAGAGAAAGAACACGGGTTTGCAGCTTCATCGATGACTCCATGCACCGCGCACGCCCGCGCGGCAAGGGGTGGGGATGATCGCGCTGCAGGGGCCTTCGACGGTGGGCGGGCGCGCACGGCGCCGCTTGCCGCCGCCATGCCCGCCGCATCGCAACCAGTCGTCTTCCGGGCCGGTCTCCGGGCTTGCGGGCCGATGGCTGGGCCATCGCCCCAGGCGCCTTCCCATGCCGCAGCACAGTGGCGTATCGCCTGGGTTTTCCACGCTTACCGTTGCGGGGGCAGCGCCGGAGTGGCAGCAAAGGGTCTGCTGCGTCACCGGCTTCCCGTTTCAACCTGCCGGCACGCGCCGCAGGTCACCTGAAAGTGCGCGCAGTGTAGAGCAAAGGCGTGGGCGCGGCAGGGTATGCGCCAGGGCGATGCAGGCCGAGCGGTTAGAATGCGCCTCGCTCTACGAAGTGGTCCTGATGAAACAGACGTGGTTGCAGCACCCTTGCCGGCCGATGCTGGCACTGTCGGCCCTGCGGGCGGTGGCATGATCCTGGACCTGGTCCGCCATGCCAGTACCGGCCGCGACGGGCACCTGGATGGACGCAGCGATCCGCCGCTGGACCCTGGCAGCACCGACGCGCTGTGCGACCGCTATGCCGCGCTGGCGTGGCAGCGCGTAGTGAGCTCCCCCCGCCAGCGTGCGCTGGCCACTGCCGCTGCGCTGGCGTTGCCGCACGGGGTGGAGGTGGTCGCCGATGAGGAGTGGGCAGAACTGGATTTCGGCGATTGGGATGGCCAGGCACTGCACGATCTGCCGATGCCGCAGTTGTCGGCATTCCATCGGGATCCGCATGCCAACCCGCCACCGCAGGGCGAAAGCTGGGGCCATTTTGAACGCCGCATCGCGCGCGGCCTGCACCGGCTGCTGGACGACCCCGAGCCGGTGGCAACGCTGATCGTCAGCCACGGCGGCCCGCTGCGGATGGTGTTGTCGCAGGTGTGCGGACTGCCGATGGCGATGTGCTGGGCGCTGCGCATCGACCACGGCACGCGGCTGCAGCTGCGCGTGGAGCGTGAGGACCAGCGGCTGTGGGGCGAGTTGCTGGAGCTGCAGCAGCCTTGATCGGCAGCGTAGAGCCGGGCTTTGCCCGGCTGGCGTCGGATGTGGTGTCGCCGCGTAGAAGCAGCCGGGCAGAGCCCGGCTCTACGACGTCTCGTCGTCGAACGGCGGCGAGACGTCGCTGTCGTCGTCGCGGTGCTGCGCGGTGCGGTCGTAGACCGGGCCGGAGGCCGGCGGGGCCTTCTTCAGCGGCTTGTCGGCAATGATCGCGTCGTAGGCGGCGACCAGCTCGATGCGGCGTGCTTCCGGCAGTTCCTGCCAGTGGCAGTCCTGCAGCGCACCTTCCAGCGAATAAAGCAGGTTCAGGCTGGGCTTGAAGCCGGCGCGACGGACCTTGACGAAGGCGTCCACCGCGCCGATCGCCATCAGCTCCTCGGGCGTACGCAGACCGACCTGGCGCAGCCAGGCCGCGCTCTTGGGGCCGATGTTGCGCAGCTTGACGCTCATCCCAGTGCCTCGACGAACACCGCGGCGATCGCTTCCATTCCCGCCTGGTCGTCGGCGTCGAAGCGCGCAAGCGAGGGGCTGTCCAGATCGAATACACCGATCAGCGTGTCGCCCTTCACCAAGGGCAGCACCAGCTCCGAGCGCGAGGCCGAATCGCAGGCGATATGCCCGGGGAAAGCCTCCACGTCGTCGATCCGCTGGGGGATGCGCTGGCTGGCCGCTGCCCCGCACACGCCCTTGTCCAGCGGAATGCGCACGCAGGCGGGCAGGCCCTGGAACGGCCCGACCACCAGTTCGGTGCCGTCGAAGAAGTAGAAACCGGCCCAATTCAGCTCCGGCAGGGCGTGGTAGACCAGCGCCGACAGGTTGGCGGCATTGGCGATGCGGTCGCGCTCGCCGTGGACCAGCGCGCGGGCCTGGGCCAGCAGCTGGCCGTACTGTTCCGGCTTGCTGCCGGTAAGCGAGGAGGTATCGAACATGGCCCGAGTCTAGCAAGCGGCAGGCCGCGCCGGGACCGTCGATAATAGGCCACTCCTTTGCCAGTGCCGTGCCGATGATCTTCCCACCGCCTCCCGCCCTGTACGTCACCGGTACCGATACCGGCATCGGCAAGACCTTCAGCAGCTGCGTGCTGCTGCACGCGCTGCGCCGCCAGGGCGGCACCGCGGTGGGCATGAAGCCGGTCGCCAGCGGCTGCGAGTGGACGGCCGAGGGCCTGCGCAACGAGGACGCCACCGCGCTGCTGGCGGCCAGCGACCCGATGCCGGCCTATGCCGACCTCAACCCGTATGCGTTGCCGTTGCCGCTGGCACCCGAGCTGGCCGCTGCCGAGGCGGGCGTCCGACTGGCGCTGCCACCGATCGAGGCCGCCTTCGCACGGCTGCGCGCGCAGGCCGATACCGTGGTGGTGGAGGGCGTGGGCGGCTGGCTGGCGCCGTTGTCGGCCACGCTCGACCAGGCCGACCTGGTCAACGCGCTGCAGCTGCCGGTGGTGATGGTGGTGGGGTTGCGGCTGGGCTGCCTCAACCATGCACGCTTGACCGCTGCGGCGATCGCGGCCAGCGGCGCACGCTGCATCGGCTGGATCGGCAATGAGATCGATCCGCAGATGGCCCGCATCGACGACAACATGACCCTGCTGCGCGCGCGCCTGCCGATGCCCTGCCTGGGCCGGCTGCCCTATGCGCCGGGTGCCGATCCGGCCGGACTGGCGGTGCGCTTGAGCCTATAGGCCAGCGGGCGCGCAGCCGCTTACCCGGCGCGCAGCGCGCAGGCCAGGCGGCCCACCGTGGCAATCGCGGCCACGTAGGCCTCGTCCAGTTCCTGGCAGCACGACAGGCGCAGGCAATGCCGGTAGCGCGCCCCGCGTGAGTAAACCTGGCCCGGCATGAACACCACGCCCTGCGCCAACGCCTGCTCGAACAACTCACCGGTATCGATGCCGGCCGGCAGCTCCACCCACAGCAGAAAGCCCCCGGTGGGCAGGGTGGCCAGCGTGCCGGCCGGGAAATGCTGGGCGATCAGGCTGCGCACCCGGCGTACCTGGTCGCTGTACAGCCGGCGCATCCTGCGCAGGTGCTGCTCGTAGCTGCCGGCGGCCAGGAACGCGCCCACCGCCTCGCCCAGCAGGCGTGATTCGGCGCCGGTGGACTGGAACTTGAGCAGCTGGATATCGGCAGCGAAGCGCCCCCCATCCAGCCAGCCGATCCGGTAATCCGGTGCCAGCGTCTTGGAAAAACTGCTGCACACCATCACCCAGCCGTCCTCGTCGAAGGACTTCAACAACGGTGCCAGGGGTTCCTGGTACTGCAGTTCGGCATACACGGCATCTTCGATCAACGGAATGCGGTAGCGGTTCACCAGTGCGGCCAGGCGTTGCTTGGCGGCGACCGGCATCGTGCAGCCCAGCGGGTTGTGCACGCTGGGCATGGCCACGATCGCGGTCAACGCGCCCTGTTCCAGCTGCGCGGCCACCGCGTCCACGTCCAGGCCCTGGCGTGGGTCGGTGGGCAGCTCGATCGCCTTCAGGCCCAGGCTGCTCAACAGCGGGTACAGGTTGAAATATGACGGCGCCTCGATGCCCACGGCATCGCCGGGGCGGGTCACCGCCCGCAGTGCCAGCTGCAGGGCTTCCATCGCGCCATGGGTAAGCACCAGCCGCTCGACATGGGTGTGCAGGCCCAACCGCGGACCACGTCGCACGATCTGCTCCAGCAGCACGCTGGCGGCATTGGGGCGCGCGTAGGTTTCCACCATGCCGACGCGGCGCAGAACCTGCGCGGTGCTGCGGGCCAGGCGCGCGCCCGGATAGAAACGGCTGCCGCGCGGGCCGGCGAAGGCCAGGTCGACCACGCCCGGCTGGCGCTGTGCGTCCAGCACCCGCGCCATCATCAGCTGCTGGGTCTGGGTGGTGGCCAGCGACGGCGCCGTGCGCAGCGAGCGGGTGGGTTGGTTGAGTTGCGGGCTGACCACGAAACCGGCCTTGGGCCGTGGCATCACCAGCCCGGCGTCCTCGAGCTGGCGGTAGGCGGCGATCACCGTGTTGAGGCTGAGCTGGCGTTGCGCGGCCAAGCCGCGCAGCGACGGCAGGCGGCTGCCGACCGGTAGCCGACCGCTGTGGATCGCGTCGGCCATTTCATCGGCCAGGGCTTGGTAGAGGTTGGCTGCCATGGGGAACGTCCGCAGGAATCTGTAACCATGCGAATCGGCCATGACTGGCGCTGTATCCGCTGCTGCCCGCAGCCTAGCATGCTCCTGCCAGCGCGCCCGGGCCGTCCCGCCGCGCATCCCGGTCTTCCCTCGCGCACGGCGGTGCTGGGTTTCGCCGTGCGCTTTTTCCGCTATCCAGTCACCGTGCCGACAACGTCGACACCAATCGCGGCTTCTCGCGGTACAGCGCCGGGAACTGGCGCTTCAGGGTGTCCACCTTGGGCGCATCGTTGATGCGGATGTACATCGATTCCGGGTGCAGGGTGAGGTAGTTCTGGTGGTAGCCCTCGGCCGGGTAAAAGCGCTTGCCACCGTCCACCTGGGTCACCACCGGCACATTGAAGGCCTTGGCCCGCTGCAGCTGGGCGATGTAGGCCTGGGTGGCGGTGCGCTGCGCGGCATCGTCGGCATACACCGCCGAGCGGTACTGGGTGCCACGGTCCGGTCCCTGCCGGTTGAGCTGGGTGGGATCGTGCACCACCGAGAAGAACACCTGCATCAGTTGCCCGTAGCTGACCTGCGAAGGATCGTAGGTCACCTGCACTGCCTCGGCATGGCCGGTGCCACCGCTGCCCACCCGCGCGTAGCTGGCATCGCCGGCGCTGCCGCCGATGTAGCCCGACACTGCGTTGTCCACGCCCTTGATGTGCTGGAACACGCCTTGTACTCCCCAGAAGCAACCACCGGCGAATACCACCTGCGCGCGTTTGCTGTCGGCTTGTGCAAGGTTGGCCATGCCACTGGGCGCGGGCAGCATCACCTGGGCCTGCGCCGGGGCTGCATGTGCCGGGCGGTCCAGGCTGACCACGGCGGTGACGGTCAACGTGGCGATCACCGCAGCGATGCTGCCGGCGACCAGTTTGTCCATGCTGATGTTCATCGAAAGCCTCCTGGGCTCAGCCGAAGGTAAAGGCGTAGGCGTGTACGCCCGGATCGAGGAACTCGATCTCGAAGGTCCGTTCGCGCACCTCGCCGGTCTGGCGGATCAACTGGTACAGCCGGTGTTCGCCCACCTGGCCGCTGCCATCGGCGGCCACATCACCCCCGGCCGCTTCGCCCGGTGCCTGGCCGTCGATACGCACCTGGTAGCGCACCGGTTTGCCGTCCGCGCCCGGTGCCAGCACCAGGTGCAGGTCACGTGCGTGGAAGCGGAAGGCGATGCGCCCGCCGGCCTGTTGCAACTGCGCGTCCTCATCGCCCACCGTCCAGCGCCCCGCCAGCGCCCACTGGTTCAAGCGCAGGCTTTCCGGCACGCGGTAGTCGGTCGCCGTGTCGGTGCGCTGGCCGCCGGGCGAGGCGAAATTCTCCGCACGCGCATGGCCCAGGTAGGTCTCCGGGGATTTCAGGCTGCGCATGTCGGCCTGGCGTTCGATGCCATCGCGGGGCGCCGCAGCGGCCATCGCCATGGCCTGGGCGGGTTCGTCGGGCAGGCGGTTGCCGGCCTCGCGCAGCAGCTGGCGCAGGATCTGCTCGGACTGCGCGTAGTTGCCCTCGCCGAAGTGGTGCGCACGGATCTGGCCCTTGGCATCGATGAAGTAATGCGCCGGCCAGTAACGGTTGTTGAACCCGCGCCAGATCGCAAACTCGTTGTCGATCGCCACCGGGTAGGTGACCTTCAGGTCCTTCACCGCCTTCTGTACGTTGCCCAGGTTGCGCTCGAAAGCGAACTCCGGCGCATGCACGCCGATCACCACCAGGCCATGGTCGCGGTAACGCTCGGCCCACTCGCGCACGTACGGCATGGCACGCAGGCAGTTGATGCAGGAGTAGGTCCAGAAATCGACCAGCACCACTTTGCCGCGCAACGACTCGGCCGTCAGCGGTGGGCTGTTGAGCCAGCCGGTGGCACCGTCCAGCGAAGGCAGGGTGCCTTCCACCGGCAGGTCGCCGCCGGCCTGGTCGCCCCCGGCCATCATCATCATCGCCCCGCCGGCCGGCGGCTGCTGCGAGGGCAGCGTGTCCAGCAGCCCCTGTTCCAGCTTGGCGGTGCTGACCGTGGACAGACGGGTCAACACGCCGGTATCCCACCCCATCGCGATGGCCACCACCGCCAGCAGCGCGGCCACGCCCAGCCCGCGACGCACCCATTCGCCCACGCCCAGGCGCTGCTTCAAGGCCGCAAACACCCGTCCACCGATCCAGATCGCCAGGGCAAGCGAGGTCGCCGCCCCCAGCGCGTAGGCCAGCAACAGGCCGCTGGTGCCCACGCTGGCACCCTGCAGCGCTGCCCCGGTCAGGATCAGGCCCAGGATCGGCCCGGCGCACGGTGCCCACAACAGGCCGGTGGCCACGCCGATCAGCAGCGAGGTGCCCACCCCGCCACGGCCGGCATCACTGGCCGCATCGGCCGAGGCACTGAGCCGCGCGCCGAGGCGCTGGAACGGCGACAGCAGCCGGTTGGCCAGCGATGGCCACAGCAGCGCGAGCGCGAACATCGCCATCACCACCAGCGCGATCCAGCGGCCGATCTGGTTGGCCTGCGCCACCCACTGGCTGCCGACCGCCGCCAGGCTGGCCACCACCGCGAACATCAGCGCCATGCCGATCAGCAACGGCAGCCCGCTGCGCAGGAACGGACGGTCCGAACGCGCGAACACGAAGGGCAGCACCGGCAGGATGCACGGGCTGAGGATGGTAAGCACGCCGCCGAGGTAGGCCAGGACAAGCAGGAACATGGAAAGGTCCTTCCGGAAAGGGAAAACGTCGTGATCAGGCCGCGACGAAGGTCATCGCCGCGCCGTTCATGCAGTAGCGCAGGCCGGTCGGGCGCGGGCCGTCGTCGAATACATGGCCCAGGTGGCCACCGCAGCGTCGGCAGTGCGCCTCGATGCGGATCATGCCGAAGGTGGCATCGCGGTCTTCGCCGACCGCATCGTGCAGCGGCGCCCAGAAGCTGGGCCAGCCGGTGCCGCTGTCGAACTTGGTGGAGGAGGAGAACAGCGGCAGCGCACACCCGGCGCACTGGAACGTACCGCGCCGGTGTTCCTTGTTGAGTGGGCTGCTGAACGGCCGCTCGGTGCTCTGCTGGCGCAGCACCGCGTATTGCGCCGGGGTGAGCTGTTCGCGCCACTGCGCATCGCTGCGCATCACCTCGAAATGACGGGTAGGGGCGGCCGGTGCGGCTGGCGCCGGGCCGCTGCAGGCGGTGAGGCCGAACAGGCCGGCCGCGGCGGTCGTGGCGCCCATGCCAAGCACATTGCGACGGGTGTAACGCATGGCCGATCTCCGGGTCTGGATACGATGCGGCCATGCTGCGCCCGCGCCGGTCAACGAATCCTCACGCAGGGTTAAATTTTCCGTGACACATTCAGGCCCGGATCCACCGACAATGCTGGCTTCTCCCCTTCGTGTCCGTCCGTGCCGATGAGCACCGCCAAACGCGTTCTGATCGTCGAAGACGATGCCCACATCGCCACCCTGCTGCGCATGCACCTGCGCGATGAAGGCTATGAGGTCACCCATGCCGCCACCGGCGACGAAGGCCTGGCCCTGCTCGAAGCGCAGCCGTGGAACGCGCTGGTGCTGGACCTGATGCTGCCGGGCGTGGACGGGCTGGAAATCTGCAAGCGGGCGCGCGCGATGGCGCGCTACACCCCGATCATCATCACCAGTGCGCGTGCCAGCGAAGTGCATCGCATCCTGGGCCTGGAACTGGGCGCCGACGACTACCTCGCCAAGCCCTTCTCGATGCTGGAACTGGTGGCGCGGGTGAAGGCGCTGCTGCGGCGGGTGGAAGCCATGGCGCAGAA
Source organism: Stenotrophomonas sp. GL_101 (assembly GCF_057835675.1). Lineage (NCBI taxonomy): Bacteria > Pseudomonadati > Pseudomonadota > Gammaproteobacteria > Lysobacterales > Lysobacteraceae > Stenotrophomonas > Stenotrophomonas sp. GL_101. The sequence goes on from NZ_CM174432.1 coordinate 565,785, forward strand.
CGCGCGCATCGACGCCGGTGAAACCGAGGTGGCCGGGCTGCGCATCGACCCGGTTGCACGCACCGCGCGGGTGGAAGGCCGGCCCCTGGAACTGACCCCGCGCGAATTCGACCTGCTGTATTTCTTTGCCCGTCACCCGGGCCAGGTGTATTCGCGCATGGACCTGCTCAACCAGGTCTGGGGCTACCAGCACGACGGCTACGAGCACACCGTCAACACCCACATCAACCGGCTGCGCAACAAGATCGAGCGCGACCCGGCCACGCCGCAGCGCATCCAGACGGTGTGGGGACGAGGCTACAAGCTGGTCGACCCCGATGGGGACGCGGCATGATCCGCCTGACCTTGTCCCAACGCCTGTCGGTGGTGTTCTGCGCGTTGCTGCTGGCCTGCTGCGGCGCACTGCTGTGGATCCAGATGCGCAGCACCGCCATGCACGAACAGGAAACCGTGCAGCGGCTGTCGCGCGGGCTGGCCGAGCACATCGCCCGCAGCGGCGAACTGATGGACGCGCGCGGCATGCGCGGCGGTGAAGTGCGCGCGCTGTTCGGCAAGCTGATGGCGGTCAACCCCAGCGTCGAGGTCTACCTGCTCGACGACGAAGGCCGCATCCTGGGCCACGACGCGCCCGACGGCCACCTCAAGCGCGACCGCGTGGACCTGGCCCCGGTGCGCGCGCTGCTGCGCGACGAGCCGCTGCCGATCCTCGGCGACGACCCGCGCAGCGCCACCGGCCGCAAGGTCTTCAATGCCGCGCCGTTGTGGGTGCAGGGACGCCAGGCTGGCTACATCTACGTGGTGCTGGTGGGCGAGCAGCGCGAGGCGCTGGCGGCCAACATCGCCGCCAACGCGACCCTGCGCACCACGCTGTGGTCGCTGGCGATCGTGGCCGTGGTCGGGCTGCTGGCCGGCGTGGTCGCGTTCCGCTGGGTGACCCGTCCGCTGCGCCAGCTGACCCGGCGCATCCAGGCGTTCGACGTGGACGCGGCCGGCGCCGGCACGCCGCTGCCACCCACCCCGCTGCGCGCCGGCGAGCGCGACGAGCTGGCCATCCTGCAGCACAGCTTCGGCCACATGGGCCAGCGCCTGGGCGAACAATGGCAGCAGCTGCGCGAACAGGATCTGCAGCGCCGCGAGCTGGTGGCCAACATCTCCCATGACCTGCGCACGCCGTTGTCGTCGCTGCATGGCTACCTGGAAACGCTGGCGTTGAAGGACGCCACGCTGGGCGCCGAAGAACGCCAGCGCTACCTGGGCATTGCGTTGGCGCAGAGCCGCAAGGTGGGCGCGCTGGCACAGGCGCTGTTCGAACTGGCACGGCTGGAGCACGGCGGGGTCAGCCTGGACCTGCAGGCGTTCTCGCTGCCCGACCTGGTCCAGGATGTGTTCCAGAAGTTCGAGCTGGCTGCGCAGGCACGCCGGCAGACGCTCACCGCCGACATTCCGCCGGGGTTGCCCGCGGTCGTGGCCGACCTGGGGCTGATCGAGCGGGTGCTGACCAACCTGCTGGACAACGCGATCCGGCACACGCCCGAAGGCGGCCGCATCGAGGTGGTGCTGCGCGCGCAGGACGGCGAGGTGCAGGTGGCCATCGCCGACACCGGTCCGGGCATTGCGCCGGAGCGCCGCGCGTCATTGTTCAGTACGCCAGCGGCGCTGGGCAGTGCGCGCCCGGACAGCGGCGGGCTGGGGCTGTTGATCGTGCATCGCATCCTGCAGCTGCATCACCGGCAGATCCGCCTGATGGACAGCCGCGAGGGCGCGCTGTTCGTGTTCAGTCTGCCCACCCTGGCAACGCCCGGGCGGCGCTAGCCGTCCGCGAACGGGTCAGGGCGGAAGCAGCAGCCTGAACTGGGCGCCGCCCAGCGCCGAACGGCGCACATCGGCCCGCCCGCCGTGCTTTTCGGCCACCACCCGAACGATGGCCAGGCCCAGGCCGAAGCCATCGGCGTGCGCATGCAGCTGCACATAAGGCGCGAAGATCTTGTCGCGTTGGGCGATGTCCACACCGTCGCCATCGTCATCCACCGCCAGGATCACCCAGCCGCCTTCGCAGCTGGCCGTGAGCCGCACCCGGCTGCGTGCGAATCGCAGTGCATTACCCACCAGGTTCCGCAGCGCCAACTGCAGCGCCTCGCGATTCGCCCACAGGTGGATCTCCGGCTCGATCCGGATAGAGCATTGGATCGATTGCGGCGGCGTCTGTGCAGACAGGACCTGGTCGAACAGTGCGTCCAGATGCACCGGCGCACGTTCCACCCGCTGCAGGCGCCCGATCTTCGAGTAGCCCACGCCGGCCTCGGTGAGCCGTTCCAGGCGCGCGATGTCGCCAAGTACGCCGTCCAGTTGGCGCTCCCGTTCGCGCTGGCTGGTGGCTTCGCGCAGCATCTCCATGCCAAACCGCATCCGCGCCAGCGGCGTGCGCACTTCATGGGCCACCGCGTCGGACAGAATGCGCTGGGCATCCATCAAGGCGCGCAGCCGCGAGGCCATCGCCTGCAGCGACTGCTGCAGGGGGTCCACCAACCGGGTACGGGTTGGCGGGATGTCGGCGTGCAGTCGTCCATCGTGAATGGCCAGTGCGGCAGTGCCCAGCACGTACACATCCCGCCATACCCGATACAGCAGAAAGTACAGCGGCAGGGCAACGGCGATGACCGCATTGAACAGCAGCACCAGCACGTGCACCAGGTCGGACGCATACCAGGGCGCCGGTGGCATCGGGTAATCGTTGAAGTCACCCAGCACCAGCACCTGGTCGCTGCCGGACAGGCGCTGGTAGGACTTGCTGGCATCTGCACGCAGCACCACCGCGCCGTCCTGCAGGTGCTGGAACTGGCTGGCCTGCAGGACGCGTCGGGTGGACGGCAACGGCACCAGCTCGATCGGGTAGGCGAAGCCGCGCTGCACTTCCTCGCGCAGCGCAGGCCATCGTGCCTGCGGAGTATCTGCGAAGCGCAGCGCCAGCAGGTGGTGGGTACCGCTGACCTGGGCTTGCACGTAGGGGGCATGATCGTACTCGCCCAGGGTGGGGATGGACATCGACAACGCCCCCCCGAGTGAGATGACGACCATGTACGCCGCCACAAAGCCGGCGCAGTAGCGCACGAACAGGCCGAAGTGGCCCGGTGCGCGCGGTCGTCCGCTGGCCAGTGGCGCCGCCCCCGGGCTCACGCCCAGCCATCCCGGTTGAACAGATAGCCCTTGCCGCGCACGGTCTTGATGCGTTGGGACGCCTCATCGTCGTCGCCGAAACAACGCCGCAGCCGCGATACGCGTGCATCAATGGAACGGTCGGCACCATCGAAGCCGATACCGCGCAGTGCCTTGAACAGTTCGTCCCGGGACAGGATCCGGCCCGCGCCTTCGGCGAGTACCCGCAGCAGATCGAACTCGGCAGCGCTCAGCGCGATCCGCAGGTCGCGAAAGCGCACCTCGCGGGTGCCGCGATCCAGCTCCAGCCGGCCAAACACCAGCGCTTCATTGTCCTTGTGGGACGAAGGCGCGCGCCGCAGGTGCGCGCGGATGCGGGCCAGCAGCACGCGTGGCTCGATCGGCTTGCCAATGTAGTCATCCGCGCCAAGTTCCAGGCCCACCACCTGGTCAATATCGTCGTTGCGCGCGGTGAGCATGCAGATGACACCGTCGAAGCGCGGGCGCAGGGAACGACAGATATCAAAGCCGTCGCGGCCCGGCAGGGTGACATCCAGCAGGATCATGGACGGCGCATGCGCCATGACCGTTGCTTCGGCGCATAGGCCATCAGCCTGGTGCAGTACCCGGTAGCCGTGGCGCTCAAGATAGCTGGCGATCAACCCGCCAAGTCGTACGTCGTCTTCGATGACCACGATATCGATCATGTTCGACCTCCTGCAGCATCCAGTGCGGGAGCGCATGCTGCCCCGGCGCGCATCGCCAGGACAAGGCGAACTGTCGCAATCGGGCGCGGGCGCACGCCTGCCGTTACGCGCCGTTACCTGGCCGGCACGTTTGGTTGCAAACGCGGTACGAAAGGCGTGCTGACGGGTGCAGCGTCCGCTGCGAGCATCGGAGGAATTCAACAACGGAGCCTGACATGGCCGCACACACTGTGTTTATCGTCCTGAAGCTGTCCTTCTGCAGGTGTCGTGATGATCGTGCCGGCGCGGCACGACGGAGTTGCCGATGAGTGGTCTGTGCGGCGCGCTGGAATGTGTCGCCAACGCCAACGCCAACGGCAACGTGGGGCCCGTGCACGGCACAGGCATCGGTGCGATGGTGACGATGCTGTGCCGACACGGTCGCAAGCGCTGGTTCCATTGGCAGGATCCATCAGCCGGCATCGCGTTGGCTGCCTGCGGCCCGATGCAACCGCTGGACGCGGCACCGGCACATTCGCCCTGCGGCCGTTACGTGGTGGTGTTGGACGGTGTGCTGGGCAACCGCAGGGCAGTTGAGCAGGGGCTGGGCCACAGTGCCGCCGGCGCCACCTGCGACGCTGCCGTGCTGGCGGCGGCCGTGGCTGCCTGGGGGCTGCAGGCCAGCCTGCAGCGTTGCCACGGTGCATTCGCATGCGCCGTGTGGGATGTGCAGGAGCGCACCCTCAGCCTGGCCCGCGATCGCGCCGGCGAGCGGGCCCTCTACTACGGATGGAGTGGCAGCACCTTCCTGTTCGGTTCGGAACTCAAGGCGCTCCAGGCCCACCCGATGTTCGCCGCGACGATCAATCGGGATGCGTTGGCGCTGCTGCTGCGCTTCGGCTATATCCCTGCACCGCACAGCATCTATCAGGACGTGTTCAAGGTACGGCCGGGTCACGTGGTCGTCATGGACTCCGTGGCCCAGGCTGTCGGATCCAGTGGCCACGATCCCCATGCGTCCAGCCAGGCCTACTGGTGTGTTCGTCAGCAGATGCGCGCGCATGCGGGCGCTCCCACGGCGCCATCGCACTGGGTGGAGGGGCTTGAAGGCGTGCTGCGGCCGGCACTGGAGCGGTGCCGGATGACGCGGCAGCAAGGTACCGCCGTGTTCCTCTCCGGCGGTACCGATTCATCCGTGGTGGCAGCACTGGCACAAAGCCAGAGTCGCTTGCCGATCGACACCTTCACGCTGGGTTTTGACGCGGCCGGTCATGACGAACGGCAATGGGCCACGCGCGTTGCCCGGCATCTGGGGAGCCGGCATACCGAGCAGGTGATGGGGCCGCAGCACCTGCTGGACAGTCTTGCCGCTCTGCCGGAGGTCTGGTGCGAGCCGTTCGCCGATCCCTCGCAACTGCCGACGCTGCTCGCCAGCGCACTGGTGTCGCGCCACCGCGACAGGGTATTGACTGGCGATGGCGGCGACGAGCTGTTCCATGGGCACGCCGCCTATACGCGTGCGGTGCGCAACGCGCGCTGGGCAAAGCAGTGCCCGGCCTGGTTGCGACAGCCCCTGGTCGCCCGCTACCGCGCCGCACCGGAGAGCGCTCGGCTTGGCGGGCTGCCTGCGCTGGGTGCCGAGCTTGCCGCGCGTGAAGTGGAGGAGCACTTCCTGCTGCGCGTATTGCGATGGCGGGATCCTGCCGGCGTGGTGCTCGGCGCGCGTGACGCAAGGACCTGTTTCAGCGATCCCACGCAGTGGCTGGGATGCGGCAGCGATGCTGAGCGCGTCCGCTATCTGGATACGCGCATGGACCTGGCCGAAGGCGTATTGACCAAGGTGGATCGTGCGGGGCGCGCTTACGGCCTGACCACGTGCGCCCCGCTGCTGGATCTGGACGTGATGCGCTACGCGTGGTCGCTTCCCGACCAGGCCAAATACGCTGACGGCGTGCACAAGCGTGTGCTCAAGGATCTGTTGCGTCGGCACCTGCCCGATGCACTGGTTGACCGTCCCAAACAGGGTTTCGGCCCGCCGATGGCGACGTGGCTGGCCGGTCCCCTGCGCAGCTGGGCCGAAGAGCTGCTGGCACCGGCGCGCCTGCAGCGGGAGGGATTCTTCGACGCCGCCGTGATCGGGGCGATGTGGCGCGATTTCTGTGCCGGGCAGCGCAAATGGCACACACACCTGTGGCCGGTACTGATGTTCCAGGCGTGGTACGCAACGCATCGCCGCTAGCACCACAGCATGCTCGTGTGCACGCCGTTACACGCGGTCACACAGTGTCCAATGCCGTTGCGATGGACACACCGTAACTGCACTGACAGGCCGTCGGTGGAGGGGCACGCTGGTCGCTCCCCAACCCAAGGAGTTTCCATGAAGCACGTTATTTCCCTCGTCGCGGTCATGTCCGCACTGGTTGCCGGCAGCGCCCATGCCACCCCTGCCGACCGCGCAGGCGGCTACCTATACGGGGGGATCGGCAAGGCGAACGCGGCCACGACGCGTTCTGCGGCGTCGACTGCCGATGGCCGGCGCCACACGGCCAAGGGCTCCGGCACCCTCTATACCGTGGGCGCCGGCTACCGGCTGGCACCCTACCTTGCGGTGGAATCATCGTTGCAGAGCACGGTCGGCTCCGGGCGCAGCAGTACGCAGGGTACGCTCGCCCATCGCAGCGTCGACGTGGGCGGCCTGGTGCTGCTGCCGATTGGCAGTCGCGTGGAGGTGTTCGGCAAACTTGCCTTCGGCAGTCGCCAGCAGCGCTATCAGGCACCGACGATGTCCGATGCCGGATCAACCAGCGACAAGGTCTTTACCGTTACCCCCGGTGTGGGCGTGAACGTTTACCTGACCCCGTCCCTGGCGTTGCGGTCGGATTACACCTTTGCAGGCAAGGTGAGCAAGCGCGTGGTCAACGCCGCCGGTGCCGACAACATACGGCTCAACACCTGGACCGCCAGCCTGGCCTACGGTTTCTAAGCGGAGCTTCGCGACGCAAAAGAAAGGTTCTCCCATCTGAGGGGCGAGTGGAAATATGCGATAACGCTTTCAGACGCGGTCGTCGGCGGGTCGAGCGCTGGGCCCCCATGCCCTTTCCGGCGAATGTCCTCCGGCGTCGGCCTGCGGCCGCCCCTTCCCCCTTTATTTCGCCTCCAAGGGCATGGGGGCCCAGCGCCCGACCCCCTGCTTACCGCAAGCCAAGCCCCGTAGCAGCCGGTAGGCGCCTGGGCAAAATCAAGGAGGAGGCCGCCCGCGGCCGGGGGATATTTGCGCCAGGGGCCTACCGGCTGCTATGGGGCCCTCACGTTCGCGGCCGGCCTGATCGGAGACGCCAGCCGAGCCACGCGGTGTCACCCGCGTAGTGTCGTGCTCACTCTGCGCCAGCCCTCGCAACAAGACGCTCCCCTTGGATGGGAGAAGAACCAAAAAAAGACCCGACAGAGGGAGGGTTCTGTCGGGTCTGGGATTGCGTGGGGGGAGGGACCCACGCAAATTCGATGCGGGTGTGGCTCAGCGCTTGGCAGCACCCGGCTTGGCAGGGGCATCCGCGAACGGACCCCGGACCAGCGCGCTGAACGCCTCGGAGGCTTTCAGCCCCAGGCCGACCACTTCCTGGTGGGCATGGGTCCAACGGGCGAGGTTGTCACGGGCCAGCTGCGCGCCCTTGGGCAGCAGCGTGCCCGGTTCCTGTGACTGCGCGATTTCACCGAAGAACCCGCTGGTGGCGGTGATGTTCTTTTCCAGCGTCTTCAACTGCACGCCGAACATGCTTTCGGCATTTTCCAGTGCGAGCCGATTGGCGCGCGTGGCCGTGGCGGCCAGCTGGCGGGTGTAGTCGCTGAAGGAATCGGTGAACGCGGACGCCATGGGAGCGGCTCGAGAGCGTTGATGCAATGCAGCATACGCCGAAAATATTGCATTGCAACATGTTGTTGCCAGTTGTGGTCCGGTTTCAGAAAAACCGGTTTCCAATCAATGGGTTGCGTTGGCTTGCGGGCGGTTGGGTGGGCCGACAGCCGACCAACGGTCGGCTCTACCGCGCCGTGCACCCGCGCGCCGCCGGGTCAGCCGCGGTAGCGGCAGCCGGAGGTGCAGGTTTCGTGCACGGTCACTTCGCTCAGCTGCGGCAGGGCCGGCTTGAGTTCGTTCCAGATCCAGATCGCCAGGCGCTCGCTGGTCGGATTCTCCAGGCCCGGGATGTCGTTGAGGTAGTGGTGGTCCAGGCGGTCGTAGATCGGCTGGAAGGCCGCTTTGACATCGCCGAAGTCCATGATCCACCCGGTCTGTTCGCCCGGTTCGCCTTCCACTTTCAATTCCACCCGGAACGAGTGCCCGTGCAGGCGCGCGCATTTGTGGCCCGGCGGCACGTTGGGCAGGCGGTGGGCCGCTTCGAGGGTAAAGACTTTGAAGATTTCCATGCCGCCATTGTAGCGGTCGGCCCAGGGCGGCGTGGGGGGCGGGACATGGATGCAGTCGAAACCAAATCTATCCATCCGGATGAAGAGATGGTAGTTTCTCTTATATCCGTATGAAGAGATGTTATTGGCCGGTTCATGGCCAGGCATGGACTACTGCGGAACTTGTCGTCCACCACCCCACTGAAGTTCATGCCCAAGCACACTCTTCTTGTAGCAGCGTTGTCTGCTGCTCTGGCCACGCCTTTGCCTGCGTTTGCCGATACCGCCACCGATGCCGCCGCTGCCGGCGACAGCAAGACCCTTGCCGCCGTGCGCGTCACCGGCTCCAACATCAAGCGCACCGACACCGAGTCGGCCAACCCGGTGCAGGTGATCGACCGCCAGCAGCTGGAGGAGACCGGCAAGGCCACCGTCGCCGACCTGCTGCGCTCGATCTCGGCCAACACCGGCAACGCCAACAACGAGACCACCAACAACGGCTGGGCGTCCGGCTCGGCTGGCATCGGCCTGCGCGGCCTGTCCCAGAAGAACACGCTGGTGCTGCTCAACGGCCGCCGCCTGGCCAACTACGGCTTCCCGGCCGGTGGCCTGTCGGACACCTTCGTCAACCTCAACGCGCTGCCGCTGGTGGCCGTGGAGCGCATCGAGGTGCTCAAGGACGGCGCCTCGGCGGTGTACGGGTCGGACGCAGTGGCCGGTGTGGTGAACATCATCACCCGGCAGAATTTCCAGGGCGCCGAACTCGGGGGCAGCCTCGGTACCGCCGACCAGGGCGGGCTGGACGAGCAGAACCTGAAGTTCATCGGCGGCATCGGTGACCTGGACGCCGACGGCTACAACATCCTGGTCAGCCTGGAAGGCTACAACCGCGAGCGCCTGGACCAGGACCAGCGCGACCTGACCAAGTCAGGGATCTACACCGATCAACCCGGCGGCCGCTGGAACGGCTGGTCGGCCAAGGGCGCACGCTACCTGGTCAACGGCACCTCGGTGCCGATGCTCGATGCCAACGGCAATTGCCCGCAAGGCTCCACGCTGGTGGCCAGCGCGCCGATCGACGGCCTGGCCGGCAATACCTGCGGCTTCAACCAGGCCCCGTACACCACCCTGATTCCCTCGACCAAGCGCTACCAGGCCTACGTCAACGGCACCTTCCGGGTGAACGACAACGTCGAGGCATTCGGCGAAGTGCTCTACAGCGACATCAAGGGCGTGTCCTGGTTCGGCAGCAGCCCGTTCTTCACCCTGGAAAGCGGCCGTTTCGCGCTCAACGCCGATACCGGCCTGGCCGAACCGGTCTCTTCCAACCTGCCGGCCAGCAGTCCCTACAACCCGTATGGGCGCGCGATCCCGATCGAGTACACCTTCTTCAATCTCGGCAGCACCATCAAGACCAACCGCTCGCAGGCCTATCGCGGGTTGGTGGGATTGCGTGGCAGCCTGCAGAACTGGGACTGGGAAGTGGGCGCGTTCGGCGCGCGCAGCAGCGAGCGCGAAACCGTCTCCGGCGGCTTCGCCAACCGCTACGCGCTGGCCGCCGCGCTGGCCGATGGCAGCTACAACCTGCTCAACCCGGCCGCGACCGCCCCAGAGGTGCTCAACGCGATCAACATCAGCACGCTGCGCCCGGCCGAGTCGGTGCTGCAGGGCGTGGATGCCAAGATCTCCGGTGCGCTCGGCCATACCTGGGCCGGTGAGATCGGCTTTGCCGCTGGTGCCGAATGGCGCCGCGAAAAGCTGGACTCCAACAACCCGTGGCAGATCGACGCCGGGCTACAGATCCGCCCGGCCATCGCTGAGGTGCACGGCGAGCGCAAGGTCACCGCCGCCTATGCGGAAGTCAACGTACCGCTGGCCGAACGGCTGGAGCTGCAGGCTGCCGCGCGCGCCGATCACTACAGTGATTTCGGCGATGCGTTCTCGCCCAAGCTGAGCCTGCGCTGGCAGCCGTGGGACATCCTGCTGGTACGTGCCGCCGCCTCCAAGGGCTTCCGTGCGCCGTCGCTGTCGGAGAACTCCAACAGCACCAGCATCGCCTACGGCAGCGTGATCGACCCGCGTGACCCGGACGTGCCCGGTTCGCGGCAGAACCCGACCTTCTTCACCGTCGGCAACAACGACCTCAAGCCCGAGCGCACCAAGAGTTTCAACGCCGGCTTCGTGCTGTCGCCGTGGACCAACACCAGCCTGAGCGTGGACTACTACCGCATCGAGCTGGAAAACCTGGTGGGCACCAACAACACCCAGACCCTGGTCACCGACGACATCCCCGGGGCGGTGCTGCGCGATGAGCGCGGCAAGCTGCTGGCGGTGTACAACCGTTACCAGAACCTCAGTGAGCTGAAGACCTCCGGCTTCGACGTGGAACTGCGCCAGCGCTTCCCGACCGAGCGCGCCGGCGACTTCGCGCTCAGCAGCGCCTTCACCCACGTGCGCAACTACAGCCGCCCCACCGTGGTGGGGGGGCCGCTGGTGGATTACGCCGGCAGCAACCTGGCCGCGACCCTGCCCAAGAACAAGGCCACCACCACCTTGGACTGGAGCTACGGCGACTTCCGCACCGCGCTCACCTGGTACTACACCAGCGGCTACGACCAGAAAGCCAGCGCGGCGGCCACCGCCGTGCAGGATCGCGTGGATGCCTACAGCCAGTTCGATCTGTACCTGGGCTACACCGGCATCGACAAGCTGACCGTGTACGCCAAGATCCAGAACCTGGCCGACGAGGAACCGCCCTACGATGCGTCCTTCCCGGGCATCCGGGCGCCGTATGACTTCAGCCAGTACGACCTGCGCGGGCGCTACTTCACGGTCGGTTTCGACTACCGCTTCTGATCGGGCGGGCCGGTGCTGCCTGCATCGGCCCGGACCTTGGCTGCACCGGAGCGTGCGCATCAACACGGGGCCGGCAGCATTGCCGGCCCGTCACCTTGGGGAATCGCTGTGTCTTTGCATCATCGTGTTTCGCGTCGTATCCGCTGGCTGCTGGGCGCGGTTTGGTTGCTGGCTGCACCGGCGTTCGCACAGAGCGCCTACTTCTTCCCGCAGGGCGGCGATTTCGATCCGTCCATTCCCACGCCGCAGCAGTTCCTGGGCTACGAGATCGGCAGCCGCTATACCCGGCATGACCAGTTGGTGGCCTATTTCGAGGTGCTGGCCAAACACTCGGACAAGATCAAGGTCGAGCGTATCGGCAGCAGCTACGAAGGGCGCCCGCTGCTGATCGCCACGGTCACCTCGGCGCAGAACCAGCAACAGCTGGAAACCCTGCGCCAGCAGCACGTCACCCTGGCCGATCCGGCGCAACCGCTGAGCGCGGCCGGCAACAGCCCGGTGGTGGTGTGGCTGGGCTACAGCGTGCACGGCAATGAAACATCCAGTGGCGAAGCGGCGCTGCTCACCGCCTACTACCTGGTGGCCAGCCGCAGCGCCGATACCGCGCAGTGGCTGCAGCAGGCGGTGGTGTTGTTCGACCCGGCGCAGAACCCGGACGGGCGCGACCGCGCGGCCAGTTGGCACAACGCATATGCGTCCTCGCCGGCCTCGGCCGATCCGGCCGACAAGGAACACGTCGAGCCGTTCCCGCAGGGCCGCACCAACCATTACTTCACCGATCTCAACCGTGACTGGCTGGCGCTCACCCAGCAGGACACGCGGCCGAAAATCGCTTACTTCCACCGTTGGTACCCCAACGTCCAGATCGACTTCCACGAGATGGGCAAGGACAGCACCTACTACTTCGAACCGTCGCCGGCGAGCATGCACAGCCCGCTGATCCCGGCGTCGTCGTACGACTTCAACAAGACCCTGGCCAAGTACCACGCGCAGGCGCTGGATGCGCTGGGTTCGCTGTACTACACCGGGGAAAATTTCGACAACTTCTCGCCGGTGTACGGCTCCACCTATCCTGATTTCCATGGTGCGGTGGGCGTGACCGTTGAGCAGGCCAGTTCACGCGGGCGCGTGCAGGAATCGGTCAACGGCCTGCTCACCTTTCCGTTCACCATCCGCAATCAGGTGGCTACCGGCCTGGGCACCATCCGGGGCGCCGTCACCGAGCGCGATGGCCTGCTCAAATTGCAGAAGGACTTCTTCCAGTCCGCATTGAAGCAGGCCGGCCAGCAGCCGGTGAAAGCCTTCGTGTTTGGCGACGCGCATGATCCGGGCCTGACCAGCAAACTGCTCGACCTGCTGCTGCAACACCAGATCACCGTCGAGGCCCTGTCCAGCGCGGTGACTATCGATGGCCAGCGCTTCGAGCCGGGCAGTGCCTACGTGGTGCCCACCGCGCAGCCGCAGTTCCGCCTGGTCCACTCGATCTTCGCCGAGACCCCGCCGATCAAGGGCGATGTGTTCTACGGCAGCACCTCCTACGCCATCGCACCGGCCTATGGCGTGGCGTTTGCCGGCAGCCGCAGCCGTATCGGCGGCGGTACGCGCGTGGCCGCGGTGCCCGCCGCACACGCGGGCGTGGTCGGCGGCCAGGCCGGCTACGCCTACGTGCTGGACTGGCGTGATTACAACGCCAGCCGTGCACTGTATGCGCTGCAGGCCAAGGGTCTGCTGGCCCGCGCTGCGTTCCAGCCGTTCACTGCCGGCACGGCCGGGGGCGAGCAACCATTCGCACGCGGCAGCGTGGTGATTCCGGTGGCCGGCCAGCCATTGAGCGGTGCCGCATTGCTGGCGGCCGTTGACGAGGCCGCGCGCGCCAGTGGCGTGCGCGTGCACGCCGTGGCCAGTGGCCAGAGCCGCAGCGGCATCGACCTGGGCAGCGACAGCGTCAAATCGTTGCGCAAGCCGGCCGTCGCATTGGTGATGGGCGAGGGCGTCAGCGCCACCGAGATCGGCTCGGCGTGGTTCGTGCTGGACCAGCAGGTCCAGCTGCCGGCCAGCAAGATCGACCCGGCGCAACTGGGCAAGGTCGCGCTGGACCGCTACACCACCATCGTATTGGCCGGCGGTACCTACAGCGGCGTGGATGCCAGCGCGGTGGCCGCGCTCAAGCGCTGGATCAACGCCGGCGGCTCGCTGGTGACCTACGGCAGCGCCGCGCGCTGGGCGATCGAACAGAAGCTGGCCGACGAAGTATTGGGCGAAGAAGAGAAGGACACCGATGCCGCCCGCCGCGCGTTCGGCGACCAGCGCGACATCGCCGCGATCGAGCGGGTCAGCGGCAATATCCTCAGCGCCGACGTCGATACCAGCCACCCGCTGGCCTTCGGCGTGCCGCGTACGCAGTTGGCGGTCAACAAGGAAAACGGCATCAGCTTCAAGCCCAGTCGCAACCCGTTTTCCACCGTGGTGCGCATCGATGAGACGCCCCGGGTGAACGGCTACCTGTCCCAGAGCAACCGCAATCGCGTCGCCGGTGCGGCCTGGCTGCTGGTGTCGCCGCAGGGGCAGGGCAACGTGGTGCTGTTCGCCGATGATCCGGCGCACCGCAAGTACTGGCACGGCACCGAGCGGTTGCTGTTGAACGCGATCTTCTTCGGCAACCAGTTGAACCCGACCAAGCCGCGCGGGTAAGCGGAGGGCAGGGCAGCCGACCAACGGTCGGCTCTACGCGTGGTCCGGTGTCCTCCGAAACCTCCAGCACACCTCATGTGAAAGAATCGTATTGCGAATCATTCGCAACACGGATAGGATGGCGCCCGCCGGGAACGCCCGGTGTCCTCCGCGAGCCCCGCCATGTCGTTTCGACCGTTCGCCGCCCTGCTGCTGACCGCATTGGCCCTGCCTGCCGCCGCGCATACGCCCTACCTGGCCCCGGCCAGTTTCTCGGTCCGGCCCGACAGCGTGGTTACCCTGGATGCCAGCTTCGCCGAAACCTTCTTCGTGCCCGAAGTGGTGTTCGACAACAGTGCGTTCGTGGTCACCGACCCCGATGGCCGCCAGCACGCACCGGACACCGTGCAGCAGTTCAAGACCCGCACCGTGGTCGAACAGACCCTGCCCGGGCAGAAGGGCACCTATCGCTTCAGCACCGGCAACCGCCTGGGCGCGGTGTTCCGCAGCTGGGAACACAACGGCAAGACCGAATCCAGCCGCGACCCGGCCAAACCGCTTCCTCCGGGCGCCACGCTGACCAGCCACTACCAGAGCCTGTCGCGCTCGGAGGTCTACCTGACCGCTGGCGCGCCGAGCACTGCTGCGCTCAAGCCCTATGGCGTCGGCCTGGAACTGGTCCCGATCACCCATCCCGATGATCTGTACCGCGGCGAACGCTTCGATTTCAGCGTGCAGTACGACGGCAAACCGCTGGCCGCGCAGAAGGTGGAGATCCACCGCGCGCAGGGCGCCGGCGCTCCGCAATCCGCGCCACAGGTGCTGACCACCGACGGGTCCGGCAAGGTCAGCCTTGCGCTGGACCAGGCCGGCAGCTACCTCGCCCTGATCCGCTACCGCGGCCCGGCGCCCGCCGGCGCTGCCGCCCCGATGTACGGCAACAACTACACGCTCACCTACCGCGTGCTCGAACCGTAAGCCCACCACACTCTCCAGGGGAACCACCATGAAGATCGCCACGCTCACCGCGGCCCTGCTGGCCCTGGTGCTGGCTCCGGCTGCGCATGCGCAGTCGACCGCCGCACCTGCGCCTGCTGCCACCTCGCCCACCGCGGCCGCCTTCCTGGCCCAGTTCGCCGCCGACGGCGCCGACAGCGTCAGCTGGGCCCAGTTCGAGGCCTTCCGCCAGCAGCGCTACGCCACCACCGACCGCAACCACGATGGCCACGTGGATGCGCAGGAATACGCCGACGAATATCTGCAGCGCTTCGACGTGCGCCTGGCCACCGCGCGCGCCGGGCACCTGAAACAGACCGGCACCCGCTTCAAGGCGCTGGACCGCGACCAGGATGGCGCGATCAGCCGCGCCGAGTACGACGCCGCCGGCGAACGCACCTGGGCCGGCTACGAAATCTCGCAGAACGCCACCCGCGAAAGCGCGGCGGCCACCTTGCGCGATCCGCTGAAGATGCCGACCTCGCACACCGCCAACGGCATGCTCGAGCTGTACGACCGCAACAAGGACGGCGTGGTCGACCGCGCCGAGTTCGATGCGGTGCGCGCGGCCAGCTTCGCCGCCACCGATACCGACGGCAACGGCAGCCTGAGCCTGGCCGAATACACCGCCGAGTTTGAGGGCCGGCTGGAGCAGCAGCGCGTGCGGGTGCGCGCAGACGCGCAGCGCCAGGCCCAGGTGCGCTTTGCCTCGCTGGACAAGGATACCGACGGCCGCATGACCTTCGCCGAGTACCAGGCCTCGGGAAAGCGCATGTTCGACCGTGCCGACAGCAACGGCGATGGCGTGGTTGACGCGCGCGATCCCGAGCCGGTTGCCGGCGCGCATTCGGCCAACGGCAACCGCTAGCGCACGGCGCGCGGCCGGGTCGCGCATGTTCCACCGTCCGGCCCTGCAACGGGCCGGGCAGCGCCTGCGCGCCAGCCCCATTGATGATTCCGGCGCGCCGCCCCGCGCGCCGTCCAGCGCCCCCCAGCCCTGCACGATCACTTGATCGCCGCTGCCAGGAACGGCCTGCCGCCATGCGGCACCACGCCTTTTCCTTTTCCTTGCGGAGTCCGATCCATGAAGTCGTCCCTCACCCTGCTGGCCCTGGCGGTTGCGGCCAGCCTTGCCCCTACTGCGCACGCTGATACGGTCAGCGATGCCGGCACCCTCGATACCGTGCGCGTGCAGGCCGAACGTGCCAAGAAAACCCGCTCGACCAACCAGACCGTCACCGTGCTGAGCGCGGCCGATCTCGATGCCGAGATGGCCAACAGCATGGAAGAGGCGATCCGCTACATCCCCGGCGTCAGCATCGTGGACATGGGCCGCTTTGGCGACAACGGCTTCAACATCCGCGGCCTGGAGAGCGACCGCGTGGCCATCACCGTCGATGGCCTGAGCCTGGGTGAGTCGGTGGAGACCGCCCGCTCCTACGAGTTCTTCCGCGGCGGCCGCGGTGATGTGGACATCGACACGCTCAAGAGCCTGGCGGTGATCAAGGGCGCCGACTCGATCAGCGCCGGCAGCGGCGCGCTGGGCGGCGCGGTGGTGTTCACCACCAAGGACCCGGCCGATTACCTCAAGGCCAGTGGCAACGATACCCACCTGGGCTTCAAGGTCGGCTATTCCGGCGCCAACGACGAAACCATGGGCACGCTGACCTTCGCCAACCGCACCGGCATCGCCGAGTCGATGCTGGTCTACACCCGCCGCGAAGGCCACGAATCCGAATCCTGGTACGACACCACGGTGGATCGCATCGGCATCGGCCGGCGCACCCCGGACCCGGTCGACAGCCGTCGCGACAACCTGCTCGGCAAGCTCGACCTGCAGCTCAATGAGGCCAATACGCTGGGCTTCCTGTATGAGCGTGGCCGCGCCACCAACGAGGTGGACAACCTCTCGCGCGTGTACGCCCCCGGCTACCTGACCCGGCAGGGCCATGACAGCAATGACCGCGACCGCTACGGGGTGAACTACCAGTGGCGCGCCGACAACGCGTTGTTCGACACCCTGGATGCGCAGCTCGATCGCCAGGTCACCGACAGCCGTGGCATCACCACCATCATCGCCGGTAGCGGCTGCCCGGGCGGCGCCACGCCGTGCCTGCGCAGCGAGAACCGCGCCACCGAGCAGACCCTGGACCGCGCCGCGGCCGATTTCAGCAAGGTATTCAACACCGTTGGTGCACGCCACGACGTGGTCTATGGCCTGGCCTGGCAGCAGCGCGACGTGGACTTCACCGCGGTGGATACCCGTTGGAATGCCGCCGGTGCGGTGGCATCGGTGGACGTGGACCCGCGCCAGGTACCCAAGACCGACGTGAAGAACTGGAACCTGTACCTGCGCGACAGCGTGCAGCTGCTTGATCAACGCCTGACCCTGAGCGCCGGCGTGCGCTACGACCGCTACGAATACTCGCCGACGCTGGATGCGACCTTCGTCGACCCCACCGGCAGCGTGCGCGATGTGTCCTTCGCCTCGCCCAGCTGGCAGGCCGGCGCCGAGTTCCGCTTCCTGCCCGACCACGCGCTGTGGCTGCAGGTGGGTCGCGGCTTCCGCGCCCCCAGCGTGGCCGACATGTACTCACCGACCAGCACCACGCGCCTGATCAACGCGCAGAACGGTCAGCCGCTGGTGTTCAACGACACCGTGTCCAACCCGGACCTGTCGGCCGAGAAGAGTCTGAATGTCGAGTTCGGTTATCGCTGGAGCACCGACCGCACGCAGCTCGGACTGTTGGTATTCCGCGACCGCTATGACAATTTCATCGAGTACAGCAGCCTGGTCCAGTCGATTCCGGGCGGCTTCCGCACCACCGCCACCGGGCCGATCCTGTACGAGCGCATCTACACCATGCCAACCAACGCCGGCCAGGTGACGGTGAAGGGCGTGGAGCTGGAAGGGCGCTGGCAGATCAGCGATGCGTGGTCCTCGCGGCTGGCCGCGTCGTACAGCGAAGGCGAAAAGCGCAACGGTGACCCACTGGAGAGCATCGTGCCGGCCAGCGCCGTGCTGGGCGTGCGCTACGCGCCGTCGCCGGTGTGGAACCTCACCGCCAGCGTCACCCACGCAGTGGCCAAGAAGGCCGATGACGCCTACACCACCAACGCGGCCGGCACCCGCGCCACCCCGGCGTTCGTGGACAAGGCCGACGGCTACACCGTACTGGACCTGTACGGCACCTGGAACCTCACCCCGCAGTGGAAGCTCAGCGCGGGCCTCTACAACCTCACCGACCGCCAGTACTACCTCTGGCAGCGCGTGCGTGGGGTCAACAAGGGCACCACCACGCTGTACGGCTACGTCAACGACGAAGGCATCGGCCGCTACAGCGAGCCGGGCCGCAACGCGCGCATGACCGTGGCCTACAGCTTCTGAGCGTAGAGCCGACCGTTGGTCGGCTGTCGGGACGTCCGAACGAAGCGCAGCCGACCAACGGTCGGCTCTATCGGGTCGGGCGCACAACACAGGACGGGTCAAGCCACAAAAAAAGGTTCATCGCGGAATACCGGGGAACGCTGCACGGATTTTCAGGAAGAAGTACTCCTGATCCCGATAGCCGTAGGCCCGGCGTTTGATGACCTTGATGGTGTTGTTGATGCCTTCGACGATGCTGGTATTGAGGCGGTGTCGGCAACGCGACACGATCCCATGCAGATAGGCTTTGAGCCGTTGTGCAAACAGCGCCAAGGCGGCGATTCCGCTGCGCTGGGCCTGCTCCAGCCACTGGTTCCAAGCCTTCCTGGCCCATCCGGGATGGCGGTAAAACCACAGTCGCTTGAGCTCATCGCGCATCAGATAGGTGGTGAGGAGCGGTTGATTTGCTTCCAGCAGCTCATCCAGCCGCACCGTCTGATGCCGGTCCAGGTTGCTGCGATTGCGCAGTAGCAGCCATCGGCTGGATTTGATGACACGGCGCGCAGGCTTGTCGTGCCGGAGCTTGTTGGCCTGGTCCACGCGAACCCGGTCGATCACTTCGCGACCGTACTTGGCCACCACATGGAACAAGTCGAAGACGATCTCGGCATTGGGACAGTTGGCCCGGATCTCCACTTCATAGGCCGTCGTCATGTCGATCGCCACGGCGCGCAATTGCTCGGAAACGCCCGGGGGAAGCTGCTCAAAAAAGGCACGCGCCGTATCGCGGGAGCGCCCGTTGCCCAGCCAAAGTACCTGGCGACTGATCGGATCCACCACGACCGTTGCATAGCGGTGACCCTTGTGCAGCGCAAATTCGTCCATCGCCAGGTAGTGGATCTGGCTCCAGTCCGGGGCTTGGACAGACTCACGCAACAAGGCTTTATCCAGTGCCTTGACCGTATGCCAGCCCAACTGGAAAAAGCGTGCCACGGCCAGGATATTGCTGGATACCAGCAACTGGCTGACCGCTTCGGCCAGCCGGTCAGTGACCCGCTGGTAGCGGCCAAGCCAGCTCAACTTCTCCAGGCGCGGCCCAGCGCACTGGGGGCACCAGACGCGCCGTCGCGGCACCACCAGCGCAACGCGCAATGCCATCAGGGGCAGATCGCGTACCCGGCGCACCGTCGTCTCGTGCACTTGCCGGCATCGGCTCCCGCAGTGCTCGCAATGCATCGTGCGGGCCGTGGGTTTGAGGTAGATAGTGACGGTCCGGCTGTCGCCTTCCGGCCAGGCGATCCGCTCCACCCGGTAGCCTTCCCAGCCACCCAGCCTCTCAATCGTCTTCCGATCCAGCATGACCTGACCCCTGAGGCCCTGATTTCAGGCTTCAAGGGTAACGGGAGCCGGCAAAAGCTCCACGCTAATCCGCGATGAACCCAAAAAAAGGGCGACGCAGATGCGTCGCCCTTTTCAATTCAGCCGTGCCGCGAACCGATCAGCTGGCGCGACCGCCACCGCCGCCCTGGCCGCGACCGCCGCCGGCATTGCCGCCGCCACGGCGCTGGCCCTGCGGCTGGCCGCCGCGCGGCGCACCGCGGCCGGCACCATCACGCTGGCCGCCACCGGCCTTCTTCGGACCGGCATGGGCGTGGCGCGGGGCCTCGGCGTGCGGACGACGCGCGTGCTTGCGCGGCGAACGATCGCCGCCCGGCAGCTCGGCCTTGCCCGGCGCGCTGTTGCCCCAGCGGATCGGGGTCTGCGGCTCGAAGCCCGGCACATCGCGGATGTCCATGTCCTTGTCCAGCAGGCGCACGATCTGGCGCAGCAGCTTGGCCTCATCCTGGGCCACCAGCGAAATCGCCTCACCGGTGGCACCGTTGCGGCCGGTACGGCCGATGCGGTGCACGTAATCCTCGGCCACCATCGGCAGGTCGTAGTTGATGACCTTCGGCAGCTCGTTGATGTCGATACCGCGCGCGGCGATATCGGTAGCCACCAGCACGGTCACCCGGCCAGCCTTGAAATCGCCCAGTGCACGCAGGCGCTGGCCTTGGCTCTTGTTGCCGTGGATCGCGGCGGTCTTGATGCCGGACTTGTCCAGGAACATGGCCAGCTTGTCGCAGCCATGCTTGGTACGGCCGAACACCAGGGTCTGCTCGCGGCTGTCCTTGGCCAGCAGGTGCAGCAGCAGCTCGCGCTTGCGCGCGCCATCGACCGGATGCACGCGGTGGGTGATGTTCTCGGCCACCGTGTTCTTCGGGGTCACCTGGATCTGCGCCGGATCGCGCATGAATTCCAGTGCCAGCTGCTTGATGCTCTCTTCGAAGGTCGCCGAGAACAGCAGGGTCTGGCGGTTCTGGCGCGGCAGCTTGGCCAGGATCTTGTTGATCGACGGCAGGAAGCCCATGTCCAGCATGCGGTCGGCTTCGTCCAGCACCAGGATCTCGATGCCCGACAGGTCCACGCTGCGACGCTCGATGTGGTCGATCAGACGGCCCGGGCAGGCCACCAGCAGGTCCACGCCACGGCGCAGCACGTCGAACTGGTTGCCCATGCCGACGCCGCCATAGATGCAGGCGCTGGGGATGCGCAGGTACTTGCTGTAACCGCGCAGGCTGTCATGCACCTGGGTGGCCAGTTCGCGGGTCGGGGTCAGGATCAGTGCGCGCGGCTTGCGCGGGCCGCTGACGGCCTGCGGGTTGGTGCCCAGGTGCTGCAGCAGCGGCAGGCCGAAGGCAGCGGTCTTGCCGGTACCGGTCTGTGCGCCGGCCAGCAGGTCGCGCCCGGCCAGGGCCAGCGGGATCGCCTGCTCCTGGATCGGGGTGGGGGTTTCATAGCCCTGCTCGGACAACGCGCGCAGCAGGAACGGGGCAAGGCCCAGGGATTCAAAAGACATCGGGTGGAAGCTCCAAAGACAAAGTAACGCCAGGCCGAATGGCCGGACGCGAGGCAGATCAAGGTGATCGGCTGACTCGGAGCGTTCCCGTAAACCGCGCTGCGAGAATTGGGTGCAGCCGGCGCGGTGCGCAGACTGGAATGCATGACGAATGGCGTCGGAGTGGGGGCGGGCGACGGATCAGTAGATCCATATCGCCGGCGATCCCGAAGGGAAACGGACGGCCGTTGCAGACCGGCGAAGTCTACCGGATAACCATGGTCCGTACCAAATAGCCCTGTTCAGGTTCGCTACCCCGGCCTCGGGCCGCCGATGCATTAGGGTAGGCCGATGCGGCGGTGCAGCTGGTGAGCGTGCCCGCCATTTGGTTACACTCGAAACCTGTTTTCGCGATCCCGGATACCCACCCATGAAGCTTGGTTCTTTGAAGGAAGGCGGCCGTGACGGCACCCTGATCGTGGTGTCGCGCGATCTGCGCCACGGCGTGCGTGCCACCGGTATCGCCGCGACGCTGCAGCAGGCGCTGGAAGACTGGAGCCACCTGGCCCCGCGTTTGAACGCCCTGTACCAGTCGCTCAACGACGGCAGCGCCGATGGCGTGTTCGACCTCGACCTGCAGGCGCTGGCCGCGCCGTTGCCGCGCTCCTATGAGTTCGTCGATGGCAGTGCCTACCTGCCGCACGTGGCCCGCGTACGTCGCGCCCGCGGGGCCGAAGTGCCGGAGAGCTTCTACACCGACCCGCTGATGTACCAGGCCACCAGCGCTGGTTTCCATGGTCCGCGCGATGCGGTCAAGGTGGTCAGCGAGGACTACGGCATCGACCTGGAAGCCGAAATCGTGGTCATCACCGATGACGTGCCGATGGCGGTCAGCGCCGAACAGGCCGCCGGCCACATCCAGCTGATCGGGCTGGTCAACGATGTCTCGCTGCGCAACCTGATCCCGGGCGAACTGGCCAAGGGCTTTGGTTTCCTGCAGTCCAAGCCGCGCTCGGCGCTGTCGCCGGTGTTTGTCACCCCCGACGAGCTGGGCGATGCCTGGCAGGACAGCAAGGTGCACCTGCCGCTGGTGACCCACGTCAATGACGCGTGGTTCGGCGCCCCGGAAGCCGGCGTGGACATGCAGTTCAACTTTGCCCAGCTCATCGCGCATGCGGCCAAGACCCGTCCGCTCAGCGCCGGCGCGATCGTCGGCTCGGGCACCATCGCCAACGAGGACACCAGCAAGGGCGCCTCGTGCTTTGCCGAACAGCGCACCGTGGAAACCCTGCGCGACGGCAAGCCGAGCACGCCGTTCATGTCGTTCGGCGACGTGGTCCGGATCGAGATGTTCGACGCGGCGGGCGAGAGCATCTTCGGTGCGATCGAACAGCGTATCGAACAGGCCGCCAAGCCCTGATCGCCCCCCGGGAGCCGTCCATGGAATCCATCGAGCTGTTCAGCTACTGGCGCTCCAGTGCGGCCTATCGCGTGCGGATCGGGCTCAACCTGAAAGGCCTGGCGCACCGGATCACTCCGGTGCACCTGGTGCGTGACGGCGGCCAGCAGCACAGCGAAACCTACGCCGCGCTCAACCCACAGGAACTGGTGCCCACGCTGCGCCACGACGACCGCGTGCTGCACCAGTCGATGGCGATCCTGGAATACCTGGACGATGTGTTCCCCCTGCCGGCACTGCTGCCCGACGATGCCGCCGGCCGGGCGCGGGTGCGTGCGCTGGCACAGCTGGTCGCGTGCGACATCCATCCGCTCAACAACCTGCGGGTGATGCAGTTCTTCAGCGGGACCTGGAACGTGCCGCAGGTCGAACGCGACGACTGGACCCGGCACTGGATGCAGGTCGGGTTCGACGCGCTGGAGCGGTTGCTGGTCGAATCGGTCGACACCGGCCGCTTCTGCCACGGCGATACCCCGACCGTGGCCGATTGCTGCCTGGTGCCGCAGGTGTACAACGCCCGGCGCTTCAACGTGGACCTGGGGCCGTACCCGACCCTGGTGCGGATCGATGCGGCGTGCCTGGCGTTGCCGGCGTTCGATGCCGCCCGCCCGGAAAACCAGCTCGACGCGGGGTGAGCCGGGACGCGTCGACCGTTGGTCGATGCGGCATGGCGCATGCCCCCACCAACGGTGGGGGCCTACCAACGTGTGGAACCGGTAGGCATCGACCGTTGGTCGATGCGGCGTCACCCGCGCTCAGAACCCGTGGGTAATCGCCGGCGGAGTGCTGTTGGCGGAGAAATCCGCGTACGGATCGTGATCGCCGCTGCCCCCTTCGGACAACCGGAACTTCAGCGCCAGGCCATCGCGTGAGTCGGCCGCGCGCAGCGCTTCCTCCTGATCGATGATGCCGCTCTTGGCCATCCGGAACAGGCACTGGTCGAAGCTCTCCATGCCTTCTTCCAGCGAGGCTTCCATGGCCGCCTTGATCTCATGCACCTGGCCGCGGCGCAGCAGGTCGCGGATCATCGGGGTGTTGATCAACACCTCGGTGGCCGGCAGGCGGCGCCCGTCCTGTCCCTTCACCAGGCGCTGGGACACTACCGCGCGCAGGTTCAACGACAGGTTCATCAGCACGTTGCGGTGCGCACTCTCGGGGAAGAAGTTGAGGATGCGCTCGATGGTCTGGTCGGCGTTGTTGGAATGCAGGGTAGCCAGGCACAAGTGCCCGGTCTCGGCGAAGGCGATCGCCGCCTCCATCGTTTCGGCATCCAGGATCTCGCCGATCAGGATCACGTCCGGCGCTTCGCGCATCGCGTTCTTCAGCGCATTGTGGAAGGCGTGCGTATCCAGCCCCACCTCGCGCTGGTTGACGATGGACATCTTGTGCTTGTGCAGGTACTCGATCGGATCCTCGATGGTGAGGATGTGCCCGGTGGTGGTGCTGTTGCGGTGGTCGATCATCGAGGCCAGCGAGGTCGACTTGCCCGAGCCGGTCGAGCCGACCACCAGCACCAGCCCGCGCGGGGTCATGATGACGTCCTTGAGCACCTGCGGCAGGTTGAGTTCTTCGATGCTGGGGATCTTGCTGCGGATGGCACGGATCACCATGCCCACTTCACCGCGCTGCTTGAACACGTTGACGCGGAAGCGCCCGGCCTCGGCCAGGGCGATGGCCATGTTGAGCTCCAGCTCGCGCTCGAACTCGGGCACCTGGCCCTCGTCCATCAGCGAGTAGGCGATTTTCTTGACCATGCCCGGCGGCAGCCCGGTGTTCCCCAACGGGTACAGCTTGCCCTCGATCTTGATGTATACCGGGGCTCCGGTGGTCAAGAACATGTCCGAAGCGTTCTTTTCGGTCATCAGCTTCAGGAAATAGCCGATATCCATGCGAAATGTTTCCCCAACAATCGGCCGCGTGCCATTGCAAGCACGCCGCAGGCTTCCGACAATGGCCGCGCTCCTACTTCTGGCGACGGCACCCCCAATGAAAGCTAGCTTCGCACAAATTCGACGTTTCCCGCCGACCCTCATGATCGTATGCGTGATGGCGTGCACAGTTGCGCTCACCGGTGCGGCCCAGGCGCAGGACGGTGCGCTGGAGCTGATGCAGGCCCGCCAGGCGGTCGACAAGGCCACCCAGGCCGATGCCGACCAGTACGCGCCGGACCTGATCGCCGTGGCCCGGCAGGGCCTGGAACAGGCGCAGCGCGCGGCCGGCGACCGCCGCGAGCGCAAGAACGCCCCCGCGCTGGCGGTACGTGCCAGCGCCGATGCCGACCTGGCCCGCGCCCGCAGCGAGGAAGCCACCGCCACCGCGCAGCTGCAGTTGCGCCGCAATGAAGTCAGCCAGCTGCAACGCCAGCTCGCCACCGGGGAGAATCGCTGATGAAGGCTGTACCGATGCGCGTCACCGCGCTGCGCCTGCCCGGCCTGCTGCTGCTGGCCAGCCTCAGCCTGCCCCTGCTGGTGCAGGCGGCCGAAGACCCGGCCGTGGCCCTGCTCAACCAGCGCCTGATGGCCATCCAGGCCAATCCCGACGCCTCCCAGCTGGCCGCCTTCGAGCGCCTGCAGGCCCAGCAGGCCGTGGCCGAACTGGCCAAGGCCAAGCGCCGCGACCTGGACCAGGCCCGCTACCTGGCCGAGCGTCGGGTCGAGATCGCCGAGACCAGCGTGCGTGCCGCGCTGGCCCAGCGCGAGGTCGACCAGCTTGAGCGCACCCGCAGCGAGCTGTTGATCGAGGCCAGCCGCCGCGACGCCCAGCGTGCCCGGCAGGAGGCCGAGCGCCTGCGCACCCAGGCGCAGATCCAGGCCGAGGAAACCGAGCGCCTGCGCCAGGCCGCCGAAGCCGAGGCGCTGGCCCGCCAGGATGCCGAAACCGCGCTGACCAGCGTGGCCGGCAAGCAGACTGCCCGCCTGAGCGCGGCCCAGCAGAGTGCGGCCAAGCTGGCCCGGGAAGAGGCCGAACTGGTCTCGGGCAGCAAGCTGCCGGGGTCGAAGTTCGACAGCCGCGGCGAGGTGTTCACCTTCAACGGCGATGCCTTCGCCGCTGGCAAGGGCAGCCTGTCCGGCGGCGCCAAGGGCCAGGCCAAGGCATTGGCCGAATACCTGAACATCGGCAAGAAGGGCCGGGTCCGGATCGAGGCCTACGACGCCGCGGCCGGGGTTGGCCAGCAGCGTGCCGAGGCCCTGCGTGATGCGCTGGTGGCCGCCGGGGTCAGTGCCAGCCGGTTGCAGGTCAGTGGCAAGAAGGCGGCGGCGACCAAGGCGCGTTCGGCCGAGGTGATCATCGCGCCCTGATCACCGCGCCAGCGGCCGGTCATGCCCGTAGGGCATGACGCAACTGGTTGTTTTTGTTTAATTTTCGTTGTTCTGCGCGTTCAGCCTGAACCTCGACTGGGCGTCGTCGACGATTTCCAATGAAACCCTTGAAGCGGGTTTGCAGCAGGCGTAGGGTCGATTGTCCGGGTTGCCTGTTGCGGCCCGGACAATGGGAGGGCCGGGTCGATGAACCGAGGGCAAGAACCACAGCAGTCTGCAGTCCGGGCAGTTCCGGTTGCACGTGCGGGTTCGGTCGCGGTTGTCGCCAGGAACTCCACCCAAAAGCAACGCCCCGTGCCGTGAGGCCGGGGCGTTCTTGTTACTGCATGACAGCGATAGGAGGTTCATCATGTTTGAAGGTCAGCCCCAGAGCGATATCGACGCACGCCGCAAGCGTGACCCGGAATTCAAGGCGCTCTACGAACGGCACCAGAAGTTGAACAAGAAATGCATGGATGCCGAGCTGGGCGTACTTCCGATAGACGGTCTCACCCTGGGCCAGATGAAGCGTGAGAAGCTGCTGGCCAAGCAGAAGCTGGAACGCATGTTCGCCTCCCCCCTGCACTGAGTCGTTTTACGTGCCGACCCACGGTCGGCACCTACCGCTTGAGTGCCGGCCCCACCGGCTGGCACGTAACGCTTGTGAGTGCCGGCCCAAGGTCGGCACGGACCACCAAACGCCGCGGGCGGCGTCCGTCTCCTCGTCGAGGGGCGCCGTCCGCGTCGCTCTGCGCCGTGTTCGCCCGGTGCACGCCGCCCGAACGCCGCCAGCGGCCGCTGATCGCCGCAACCTGACTTTCTACGCCAACCGTCGGATAATCATCGGTCAGGCCGCGATGCGGCGCGAATCGACGTGAACCGATGGCAATCCATTCCTCCGTACTCGACCTCATTGGCCAGACCCCGATCGTCAAGGCCCAGCGCCTGGACACCGGCGTCTGCGAGCTTTACCTGAAGCTCGAGAGCGCCAATCCCGGAGGATCGATCAAGGACCGCATCGGCCTGTCGATGATCGAAGCCGCTGAAAAGCGCGGCGAGCTCACCCCCGGCGCGACCCTGGTGGAAGGCACCGCCGGCAACACCGGCCTCGGCCTGGCGCTGGTGGCCCAGCAGAAGGGCTACAAGCTGATCCTGGTGGTGCCAGACAAGATGAGTCGCGAGAAGATCTTCAACCTCAAGGCGATGGGTGCCGAAGTGCGGCTGACCCGCTCGGACGTGGCCAAGGGCCATCCCGAGTACTACCAGGACATGGCCAAGCGCGTGGCCGAGGAGACGCCTGGCGCGTACTTCATCAACCAGTTCGGCAATCCGGACAACCCGGCCGCGCACGAGTTCGGCACCGGCCCGGAGATCCTCGAACAGATGGGCGGCGAGCTCGATGCGGTGGTCTTCGGCTGCGGCAGCTCGGGCACCATGACCGGCCTGTCGCGTGCCTTCGCCGTGCATTCGCCCAACACCGAGCTGGTGCTGGCCGACCCGGTCGGCTCGATCCTGGCCGAATACATCAACGACGGCGTGCTCAACGACAAGTCCGGCAGCTGGCTGGTGGAAGGCATCGGTGAGGACTTCCTGCCCTCCATCGCCGACTTCAGCCGGGTCAAGAAGGCCTACGCGATCAGCGACGCCGAGAGCTTCCACACCGCCCGCGAACTGCTGGGCAAGGAAGGCATTCTGGGTGGCTCCTCTACCGGCACCCTGCTGGCGGCGGCGCTGAAGTACTGCAAGGAACAGACCACCCCGAAGAAGGTGCTGGTGCTGGTCTGCGATACCGGCAACAAGTACCTGTCCAAGATGTACAACGACTACTGGATGCTGGACAACGGCTTCCTGGAGCGCCCGCAGTCCGGTGACCTGCGCGACCTGATCCTGCGTCCCTACGGCCAGCGCGACACTGTCGTGATCGGCCCGAACGACCTGCTGACCACCGCCTACCAGCGCATGAAGCTGTACGACGTGTCGCAGTTGCCGGTGATGGACGGTGACCAGCTGGTCGGCATCGTCGACGAAAGCGACGTGCTGCTGCATGTATATGGCGATGAAGCGCGCTTCCGCGACCCGGTCGCCACCGCGATGGTCAGCAAGCTGGACCGGCTGGACGTGAAGTCGCCGATCGAGGCGCTGCTGCCGGTGTTCGACCGCGGCCAGGTCGCCATCGTCATGGACGGCACCAGCTTCCTGGGCCTGATCACCCGGATCGACCTGCTGAACTACCTGCGCCGCCGCGTTCAGTAAGCGGCGGGGCCGGCGTCCCTGAACAAGCCGCGGTGAGCCGCGGCGGTGAACCTGTGTTTATCCGCGTCAACGGCTGATTAAGCCGCCGCTGATAGACTTCCGCTCCTTTTGCGGGGGCCCCTGCCGGGGCTCCTCCTGCTGGGAAACATCATGTCCGACCACGCTTCCTCCGGGCACGGCAACCGTGCGCTTGCCCTGGCTACCCTGGCCATCCACGGTGGGCAGTCGCCCGATCCGAGCACCGGCGCGGTGATGCCGCCGATCTATGCGACCTCCACCTATGCCCAGTCCAGCCCCGGTGAGCACCAGGGCTTCGAGTACTCGCGGACCCACAATCCGACCCGCTTCGCCTACGAGCGCTGCGTGGCCTCGCTGGAAGGCGGCAGCCGCGGTTTCGCCTTCGCCTCGGGCATGGCCGCCAGTTCCACGGTGATGGAGCTGCTGGATGCCGGTAGCCACGTAGTGGCGATGGATGACATCTACGGCGGTACCTTCCGCCTGTTCGAGCGCGTGCGCCGCCGCACCGCCAACCTGCAGTTCAGTTTCGTCGACCTGACCGACCTGGCCGCGTTCGAGGCCTCGATCACCGCCGAAACCAAGATGGTCTGGATCGAGACCCCGACCAACCCGATGCTGAAGATCGTGGACATCGCCGCGGTGGCCGCCATCGCCAAGCGCTTTGGTCTGATCGTGGTGGTGGACAACACCTTCGCCTCGCCGATGCTGCAACGTCCGCTGGAAATGGGCGCCGACCTGGTCCTGCATTCGGCCACCAAGTACCTCAACGGGCACTCGGACATGGTCGGCGGCATGGTGGTGGTCGGTGACAACGCCGACCTGGCCGAGCAGATGGCGTTCCTGCAGAACTCCATCGGGGGCGTGCAGGGCCCGTTCGACAGCTTCCTGGCCCTGCGCGGCCTGAAGACCCTGCCGCTGCGCATGAAGGCGCACTGCGCCAATGCGCTGGCCCTTGCGCAGTGGCTGGACACCCACCCGGCAGTGGAAAAAGTGATCTACCCCGGCCTTGCCAGCCACCCGCAGCACGAACTGGCCACGCGCCAGATGAACGGCTACGGCGGCATCGTCTCGATCGTGCTCAAGGGCGGGTTCGAGGCGGCCAAGCGCTTCTGCGAGAAGACCGAGCTGTTCACCCTGGCCGAGTCGCTCGGTGGCGTGGAAAGCCTGGTCAACCATCCGGCGGTGATGACCCATGCCTCCATCCCGGTCGAGCGCCGTAACCAGTTGGGCATCAGCGACGCGCTGGTGCGGCTGAGCGTGGGGGTTGAGGAGCTGGGGGATCTGCAGGTGGATCTGGAAGGCGCGCTGTCCGGCGCAGCGGCATGACAGGTATCCATACTGAGTTCGGCAGCTCGCCGCGAGCGCTCGTGCGCAGTCTGGTGTCCAACCGGACGCTCATCTGGCAGTTGGCCAAACGCGATGTGATCAGCCGTTATCGGGGTTCGGTATTCGGTTTGGCATGGTCGTTCTTCAATCCGCTGTTGATGCTGGCGGTCTACACGTTCGTTTTCTCCGTCGTGTTCAAGGCGCGCTGGGGACTTGAAACAGCCAACCATGGCGACTTCGCGGTGATTCTGTTTGTGGGAATCATTGTCCACGGCGTGTTCGCAGAGTGTGTCAACAAGGCGCCGGGGCTGATCCTCAACAGCGCGAGCTACGTCAAACGCGTGATCTTTCCACTGGACACCCTTCCATGGGTGGCCATGGGGGCCACGCTGTTCCACTCTGCGGTTTCGTTGTCCGTGCTGCTGATCGCCCAGCTGTTCCTGCGCGGTTCGATCCCGATCACCGCGTTGTGGCTGCCGCTGGTTATCCTGCCCCTCGTGATTGGCACGATGGGCGTTTCATGGTTGTTGGCCGCGCTGGGCGTGTACCTGCGTGACATCGGCCAGATAACCGGCATCCTTACCACCGCGATGCTGTTCATGGCGCCGGTCCTGTATCCCTTGCAGGCATTGCCGGAACGCATTCGTCCCTACATCTACCTCAACCCGTTGACCTTCATCATCGAACAGGCACGGGAAGTGCTGCTGTGGGGGCACGCGCCCGACTTTGTCGGGTTGGCAAAGTACTCGCTGGGCGCCCTGCTGGTGGCCTGGGTGGGCTTCATGACCTTCCAGAAGATGCGCCGGGGGTTTGCCGATGTGCTCTGACGTTACGCGTGACGTGGCCATCCGGGTAACCGGCGTCACCAAGTGTTTCCAGATATACGAACAACCTCACCTGCGTCTCAAGCAGGCGGTCCTGCCGCGCCTGCGTCGAGCAGCCGGGTTGGAGCCGCGCAATTACTTCCAGGAGTTCTGGGCACTCAAGGGCGTGGATTTCGAAGTCCGTCGTGGCGACACGGTCGGCATCATCGGGCGAAACGGCTCGGGCAAATCCACCTTGCTGCAGATCATCTGCGGCACCCTTCAGGCCACCACCGGTACGGTTGAAGTCAAGGGGCGCGTAGCGGCTCTCCTCGAACTTGGCGCTGGCTTCAACCCCGAATTCAGCGGGCGCGAGAACGTGTACCTCAGCGCCTCCATCCTCGGCCTCGGCCGGGAGCAGATTGATGCGCGTTTCGACGACATCGTTGCGTTTGCCGACATTGGCGAGTTCATCGAGCGCCCGGTAAAGACCTATTCCAGTGGCATGTACGTGCGCCTGGCGTTTGCGGTCATCGCCCATGTAGACGCCGATATCCTGATCATCGACGAGGCGCTTGCGGTCGGTGACGCGATATTCGTGCAGAAATGCATGCGCTTCCTGCGCAAGTTCCGCGAGAACGGCACGCTGCTGTTCGTCAGCCACGATACTGCATCGGTGCTCAATTTCTGTCAGAGCGCCCTGTGGTTGAATCGTGGCGACATGGTGCTGCACGCATCGGCGGAAGAAGCGTGCAACGCCTACATCGAGTATTGCTCGCAGGAAGTCTATGGCGAGACCGTGAAGCTCACGTCTCGGCAAGCGTTGCGGGAAGCTCGGCCGATCGACAAGCCCAAGGCAAAGATCGAGGAAGATACTCGCCTTGAGATG
This sequence comes from Stenotrophomonas sp. GL_101, assembly GCF_057835675.1. Lineage (NCBI taxonomy): Bacteria > Pseudomonadati > Pseudomonadota > Gammaproteobacteria > Lysobacterales > Lysobacteraceae > Stenotrophomonas > Stenotrophomonas sp. GL_101. Next base: position 596,839 of record NZ_CM174432.1, read on the forward strand.
TTCGACAACGTCGCCAATTCCGCAGGCTGGCAGTCGGGCATTGCCAGCATCGACTCGGTGGTGTTGAGCAACCTGCAAGGGGAACCGCTGACCGCCTTCGCCGGCGGCGAAGACGTGCTGCTGACAGTGCGGGCTACCGCGCACGCGGCACTTTCCAGCCCGCTCATTGGGTTCTTCGTCAAAGATCGCCTGGGCCAGTCTCTGTTCGGCGAGCATACCTACACCTATGTGCAGCCGCCGATGCAGGTAGATGCCGAAACCGGCCTGGAGGCCAGCTTCCGTTTCACCTTGCCCATGCTGCCCAACGGCGACTATTCGATGACCGTCTCCATTGCCGACGGCGACCCGTTTGCCAACACCCAGCACGCCTGGCTGCACGATGCCGTCCTGATCAAGGTGGTGTCGCCAAAGCTGCGCTATGGTCTGGTGGGTATTCCCTTTGACGAAGTCAAAATGAAGCGCCTCGGAGCCGGTGAATGAACCACGGATTCATTCCGCCACTTACTTCGGACGATCCGCGGATCAGCATTGGGCGGTTTACCTACGGCGGGGCTGCATTCAAGCTGTGGAGTGCTGGAGAGCGCGTTGACGTGGGTGCCTTCTGCTCTTTTGCCGAGGACGTGTTGATCTTTGGTGGCGGCGAGCACCGTCTGGACTGGGTGACCACCCATCCGCTGAGGATCGCATTCAACTCGCCCGGCGCTGGTGAGGACGGCCACCCCCACAGCAAGGGGCCTACGCGCATCGGCAATGATGTGTGGATCGGCCACGGTGCAATGGTGCTGTCCGGGGTAACCGTCGGTGATGGCGCGTGCATTGGTGCCGGTGCCGTGGTCAGCAGGGATGTTCCCCCCTACAGTATCGCTGCGGGCAATCCCGCCACGGTAGTGCGCGCCCGCTTCAGTGAGGTGCAGATCGCGCAATTGCTTGGGATTGCGTGGTGGAACTGGCCCGTGGACAGAATCAAGCGATTCGAGGCGCTGCTGTGCAGTGGCGACATCGATGCTTTCATTGCGGCCGCGCTGGCCGATCCGGACGCTTCGGCGTCGCATCCGTAATAGAGAAACAGATGATCGATTTCCCGTTGTCGCCGAGTATGCTGATGATGCCCCGGAAGCTGCCGCATAGCGCGTGGCTTGGACACATCCCGTTCGCCAGTTGGTTGCTGGAGACCCAGCGTCCGCAGCATATCGTCGAACTGGGCACCCACAATGGCGCATCTTTCCTTGCGATGTGCCAGGCAGTGGAGGCCCAGCAGATCAGTTCACGCGTGTTCGCGGTGGATACCTGGCAGGGCGATGAGCACGCCGGTTTCTATGGCGATGAGATCTACGCCGAGCTCCGCGACTACCAGCAGCGCCACTATGCGGGCATCTCCGAGATGATGCGCATGCGGTTCGACCAGGCGCTGGAATATTTCGCCGACGGATCGATCGACCTGCTTCACATCGATGGCCTGCACACCTACGACGCGGTGCGCGAAGATTTCGAGACGTGGAAACAGAAGTTGTCGCCGCGAGGCGTGGTGCTCTTCCACGATAGTTGCGTGCGCGAGCGCGGCTTCGGCGTGTGGCAGTACTGGAGCGAAGTGTCGACCCAGTTCCCTTCCTTCGAGTTCACCCATACCCACGGGCTGGGCGTGCTGCTGGTGGGCAAGGAGCAGCCGGAGATCCTGCTGCGGCTGGCCGAGTCCGCCCGTACCGGCGATTTTGCGACGATCAACCAGTTGTTCGATGCGCTGGGGCGCAACATCAAGAACGTCGAGGAGATCGAGCGCGTCAACCAGGGCCTGACCGCCGCCCATGGCGAGATCGGCCGACTCAATGGCGAAGAGGCTCGCCTGCGCGCATTGGTAGAGAAGAGCCACGATACCAACGAAGAACACTATGCGGTCGTCGGATCCCAGCTTCCCGCACTTGCCCAAGGGCTGTCGCTGCTCGAACGCCGGGTCATTGAAGAGATGAACGACACGCGGCTCGCGCTTGACCAGTCGCGGGAGATGTCGGTAGCCAACATGGTGGCATCGGTCGTTCCTCGCCTGGATGAGCAGGACCGTAAGCTGGACCATCTGATGCGCCCTTGGTGGCGCCGTCTCATCGGCCGCTGATCGACCAGTCTTTGCCAAGGCACCTACATGTCAATCGACAAGAGCTTTTTCAAGCGTGGCCTGAAACGTGTGGCGGCCAAAGTGCTGTCCATCAACGGGTTCGCGTTGCTACCCGATCGCGTCAAGCTGTTGATCGTGCGGCGTGCAGGTGTCTGCGACTGGCACTGGTATGCACGCTTCATCATGCGCATACCCGGTGCGGCGGCGGACGGGCCGAGGCACTTCCTCGCTCACGGCAACGGTGAAGGAAAGTCACCGAGCCCGTTGTTCGACCCGGCATGGTACTGCAGTCGTTTCGGCCTGAAGGCCGGGCCGCTCGATGCCCTGGTCCAGTACACCCTGATCGGCGATCGGATCGGGCTGGCACCCTCCCCGTGGTTCGACCCGCGCCATTGCCGGGCAACGGGTCCGTCCAGGACCGTTCTGGGGCCGGTGCTTGGGCGATATCTGGCCGACTACAGGAACGCAGGCACACCGCATCCGCTGTTCGATCAGGCCTGGTATCTGGACCAGTATCCGGACATACGCCGGAGCGGTGCCAATCCGCTCGTGCACTTCCTTTACGACGGTATCCCCGAAGGCCGCTTGCCGAACCCTTACTTCGCACCGGCCTGGTACCTGGAGACGTATCCGGACGTGGGGGGGAAAGATCCGTTGGCGCACTTCGTGCAGCATGGCGCCGCAGAGGGACGCAGCCCGGGGCCTGAATTCAACGCACGCCAGTACCTGGATCAGTACCCCGATGTCGCGCTGTCGGGCATGAACGCATTGGCGCACTACCTGGCGGTCGGACGAGGAGACGGCCGGGAGCTGGGCAAGCGCCCGTTCTCGCTGTCCGATCTGGCGGCTCCGGCCCCGGCCCCGGCCGCGCAGACGGCTGTCGCCGCGGGCGTCGTGGATATCGTCCTGCCGGTCTACCGGGGCCTGGAAGAAACCCGGGCCTGCATTGATTCGGTCCTGCGGTCGCACAACCGCACCCCTACGCGCCTGCACATCTACAACGACTGCTCACCTGAGCCGGAGGTCACCGCCTACCTGCGTGAGCTTGCCGATGCCGAGCATGTTGTACGTCTGGTCGAGAATCCGCAGAACCTCGGCTTCGTGCTGACCGTCAATGCCGGCATGGCCCACGCACTTGAGCAGCCTGACAGCCTGGGTGCGCTGCTGCTCAACAGCGATACCATCGTCGCCGGCGACTGGGTGGACCGCATGGTCGCTCATCTCGACGAAGGCGTCGGCTCGGTCACTGCACTGTCCAACAACGCGACGATCTGCAGCTATCCGCAACTGGGCGCCAATGCGCTTCCTGAAGGATTGGATGCAGCGGCGCTGGATGCACTGACCCGCCAGGCAAATGCAGGCATTGCCGTGGATATCCCGACGGGGGTGGGCTTCTGCATGCTGATTTCCCGTGCTGCACTGCGGGTGGCCGGTTTGTTCGATGCCGAAGCGTTCGGCAAGGGCTATGGCGAGGAAAACGACTTCTGCATGCGCTCGGCCCAGCTTGGGTTCCGTCATCGCCTGGCGATGGATGTGTTCGTCGAGCATGTGGGAGAGGTCAGTTTTGCCGACGACAGCAAGCCCGGCAAGATCATCGCCCAGAAGATCATCGACGAACGCTATCCCGACTATGGATCCCGGGTGGCGCGTTTCTGTTCGATGGATCCCGGATTCTCCGCACGCGTCCGGTTGACCCTGAGCGTTTGGAAGGCGCGGTCGCGTCCTGTGTCCGTGCTGCTCAGCCACACCTGGGGCGGTGGCACCGAACGTGCCGTGCAGGCGACGCGCGCAGCGCTGGCCGAGACGGGCGAGGTGGTGATCATTCGACCGATGGAAGACAACAATGGCGCAGGCCTGGTCAGCGTCAGCCATGCATCGGCGTTCGATGGGTTTGAGTTCCTGTTCCGCTACCGCACACCGGACGAGCTGGCAGCACTGCTGCTGGGGCTCGGCACGGACACGCTGCAGATCCATCATCTGGTGGGCTTCGGTGAATCGGTGCGGCGCGCAGTGGCCCTGGCCGGGCTGCCTTACAGTTTCCACGTGCACGACAATTACGCGATCTGCCCGCAGATCACGCTCACCGATGCGTCGGGCAATTACTGCGGTGAACCGGCCGAGGAGGGATGCGATGCGTGTATCGCCGAACGCCCCTCCAACGGGGCTTCGGATATCCGCAACTGGCGCGCGGACCACCAGTGGCCCATCCTCGGCGCCACCACCGTGCTGGCGCCCAGCCAGGATGCAGCACAGCGGATGCAACGCTATACGGGTGTTCCGGTGACGGCGCTTTACCATGAGGCGGATATGGCCGCCCATCCGGGGCGCCAGGGCACGGGGCAACGGCCCTATCGCATCCTGCTGCTTGGCGTGATGGCAGCGCACAAGGGGTTGAACCATCTGGTGGCCATCGCAGCGGAGGCGCGCCGCATTCGCGCGCCGCTGCGCTTCCACCTGATCGGTTACCCGCAGACCGACGTCCCGAAAGACCCTGGTTTCACCTGGAGTGGACCCTACCAGGAAGAGACGCTGGATGAGCTGATCCAGGCCCACGATCCTGATGCGTTCCTGTTCCTGTCGCAGGCGCCGGAGACCTATTCCTACACGTTGTCGCATGCGCTGCGCGATGGGCGGCCGATTGCCGCCAATCGTTTGGGCGCGTTCACCGAACGCCTGGTTGATGTCCCCAACGCACTGATGCTGGCATACGATGCCAGCGCGACGGATGTGGTCCAGACACTGGTGCGTTGGCTGGAAGGCCTGCACGAAAAGGGGGCTGCATGAGCGTCACGCATCCATCTGCCGGGCGGCCAGCGCTGCGATCCCAGTATGCCTGGCGGATTGCGGTGATACCCGAGCGCTATGGCGCGGTCATGTCGCCCTGCGCGAGCATCCGGCTGCAGGCCTTCACCGACCGCTTCCCGGCGGATGTGCGGTACCTGGTGCCTGAGGAGATTGAACGCTTTGCCCCGCAGGCGATCCTCTGGAATCGAGGGGCGATCCGCGCCGTTCAGCAGATCGAACAGATTGCTGCGCTGGCAACGCGGATTCAAGCCAGGATGATCTATGACATCGACGACAACCTGCTGGCGATGGACGATCACCCGGAAAGGGACAGCTACGCCGAGCTGGTCAGCGCGGTACGTGTCTCACTGGCGGTTGCTGATGAGGTGTGGTGCTCAACGAAGGTGCTGACGTCGGAAATCGCGGCGGCAGGGGCCAACGCCGTGCTGATGCCGAATGCGTTGGACCCCGCTCTCTGGCGTTGGCAGCGTCGAGCCTCGGTGGAATCGCCGGTTCTGAGACTGGTCTACATGGGTACCCGCACGCACGACGAGGACTACGCGTTTCTCCAGCGCGTGCTGACCGATCTGCAGGAGGTTCGTCCCGGCAGCTTCACGTTGACACTGGTTGGCGTGAACGCGGGGGAGGTCAGCTTGCCGCAATGGGTCAAGGTGCTTTCACCGCCTTCCCATGTCGGCGCGTCCTACCCGGCATTTGTACGCTGGTTCGTGCAGCAGGGTCCGTTCGACCTGGGCGTCGCCCCGTTGATTGAAAATCACTTCAACCGTGCCAAGAGTGACATCAAGGTGCTCGACTACGCCGCAATCGGCGTCCCCACCCTGGCTTCGGATGTATGCGCCTACCAGGCGGGAACCCCGGGCGATCGAATTCTCGCGGCGAACGATGAGCGGGCGTGGGTGCAGGTTCTGAAGCAGATCATGGACAACGCCGCCCTGCTTGAACCGATCACACGCGCCGCCATGGACACCACCGGCGAGGCGGTCTTTGCCGCGGCGGTGGACCGACGTTGGTCGCATGTCGTCCCTTGAAGCGGTGCCTGCCCGTCGTCGACCCGGCAGGCAGGCGGTATCAGGGGGTCAGATTCGGGATGCCCACCGTGGCAAACGAGTAGGCCCCCAGAACAACAGTGACCGCAAGCAGGAGATGCGCCGAGCGCTCCAGCGGTGACCCGGGGCGTAGATGGGAGAGCTGGGCACCGATGAGAATGCAGATGCCCAGGATGTACCGCCCCTGGGCCTGGAAATCGTAAGTCCAGCTGTGGAGCAGCGAGGCACCGATCAGGCTCACCGCCGCGCCGGCAGCGAGAATGAGCTGGCCCCGGCCCAGTTGCAGGGGCTGTGACGTGGCCGCGGTGCACAACGCCACCATGATCAGCATGATGGCTACCGACCAGATGGCCCAGTAGTAGGGTGCTGGTGCATAGAACTGCATGTAGCCATAGACACCGAACAGGCTCTTGGCGGTTGCAACGTGCCATTGCAGCGGCGGCTGCACCATCTGCGCAAGCGAGTAGCCCTGGTCCTGCATGCGCAGGCCAGGAGATGGCGCGCTTGCGCCAGGTTTGAACGCAGGCGCTGCATAGGTTTCGCGCAAGCTGTCGACCAGCTCGGCCTTCTCCGCTCCAGCACCATTGCGCAGCACGTCCACTGCGATCCACGGACAGGCGAGTGCAAGACCCAGCGCGAACACCGCGGTCAGTCGGTACACGGTGTTCAGCATGCGGCTACGCAGGATCTTCCACGCTTCGTAGGCCAGCACGCCCAACGCGGCGAGGACCAACAACAAGCCAGCCCCCCACAGGAGTGCATGATCATAGGCTTGCTGGAGCGCCTGGCCGCCGGCTGTCCAGAGGATGGCAAGCGTGCACAGTACGGCGATGGCAAGCGAGCAACGTACCGGCAACCGCAGCGTCCCTGCCGCCAGCGCGCTGGCGATGTAGACAGCGACCGGCCAGTAATTCCGCTTGGAGATGATCAGCAATCCCAGGCATAGCGCGAACAGCAGGACGTGCAGGATGATCTTGGCGTCTGCGGACTGTTCTCCCTGGAGATAGCGGCGCAGCGGGCTGTCCCGGGTCAAGGCGATACCAGCGGCCAAGCTGGCTGCTGCCAATGGCAACGCATCCCCATTCATGTAGGAGAAGACATACCAGGCCTGCGGCGTGAGAAGCAGCGGTGCAAGCGTAAAGGGCGATAGACGGAGCAGAAACACCGCGGCTATCGTCAGCAGCAACAGCGAAGCCTGATAGATCCTGAAGCCCTGTCGCTCAGGAAGTCCCAGCTGGGATGCCAGGTTGCTGGCCTTGCCTGCGAAGAAATATGTCGCGTTCCACTCGGACAGGTAGCTCACACCGTAAGGGCTGGCCTGGTAGCTGGGCAGCATGGCAGGAGCGTCGAGCTTTGGAGGCAACCAGTGCGTTGAGAAGTAGCGGGCACCCGCTTCGTGCAGATCTTCATCCGGACTCACCGACGGGGAGCGCATGGCGAAGATGGCCAGTGCAAGCACCATCACCGCGCAGATCACGGCAGGCCATGTGTAGGAGCCTGCGTAGGCCATCTGTAGGCCCAGGATGACCACGGCGCACAAGGCAAGCGCGCTCCACAGCAGCCGGATGATCTGCCGATCAGCCCGTGAGGCGCCCTCTACCGAGCGTGGCAGCGCCACGAGCAGCTGAGGGTCCGTGGCCGCCTGGACGATCTGGAAACGCCCATCCGCGCCGCCGGCTGGCGCCGGCAGCAATTCCTGGATGGGACTGGCGCGCAGCGCTTCGGCGGGTAGCGGTGTACTACCGTCGATCCGCGCCCCGCTGATGGAAAATGCAGATGCTTCATGGGGGGGATCGATGCGCAGCGCCAGTGTCTGGCCCTGGGGCAGCCGGACCTGCACCGTCGATCCGCCTGCGTGCAGGTGCTGTGTCAACGATTGGGCTTCGGAAAATCCCTTGCCTTGATCGAAGAACACCTGCAGGGAACCCGGTTCGTCGACCTCGACGTCCATGACCAGCACGCTGTCGGTGTAATGGCGCGCACTGGCCAGTGCAAGGAGCACGGTGGCCAGGAGCAGGGTAGCCAACTGCACCTTTCTGAACGTTGCAAGCCCGTGCCACCACGCCGCCAGTTGCTGGAAGACCAACGCGGAGTGGATGCCTGTAGCGGTGTTCCTCATTGAGTCGCGCCCAGGACCTCATCGGCGGCGGCGAAAATCGCATCAAGATGCTCTTCAACCCCCACCCACAGCGGCATGCGCACCAGTCGCTCGCTGAGTGCATCGGTGTAGCGCAACTCGCCGTGGGCGCGGCCTGCCACAAGACCCGCCGGCGCCGAATGCAGCGGGATGTAGTGGAACACCGTCTGCACGCCTCGCTCTTTCATTGCCGCGATGAAGTGGGTACGGGCATCGAGGTCTGGCAACAGCATGTAGTACATGTGCGCATTGTGCTCGCAGTCGGCTGGCACGATCGGGCGTCGCAGCCGGCCTGCTTGCTCATGGGGGGCCGCCCAGTGGTGGTACCTGTCCCAGATCGCCAGGCGACGAGCGGTGATCTGGTCGGCTTCCTCGATCTGGGCGCACAGGAACGCCGCGGTGATCTCCCCGGGCAGGAAGGACGATCCGATGTCCACCCAGGTGTATTTGTCGACCTGCCCGCGGAAGAAACGACTGCGGTTGGTGCCTTTCTCGCGCAGGATCTCCGCGCGTTCGCCAAACTGCGCGTCGCGGCAGAGCAGGGCGCCACCTTCGCCGGAAATGATGTTCTTGGTCTCATGGAAGCTCAGTGCCCCAAGCTCGCCTATGGTGCCCAGCGGACGGCCCTTGTAGGTGGACATGATTGCCTGCGCGGCGTCCTCGACGATGGCAAGCCCATGGCGGGTTGCGATATCCACCAGCGTATCCATTTCGCAGGCCACGCCCGCATAGTGGACCACGCAGATGGCACGGGTGCGCGGGGTGATTGCCGCTTCGACCAGGCGTTCGTCCAGATTGAGCGTGTCTTCGCGGATGTCGACGAACACCGGCACGGCTCCGCGCAGGACGAACGCATTGGCCGTGGACACGAAGGTGTACGAAGGCATGATCACTTCATCGCCGGGCTGCAGGTCGAGCAGCAGGGCCGCCATCTCCAGCGCTGCCGTGCAGCTGTGGGTGAGCAGTGCGCGATGTGCGCCGGTGCGCTGCTCGAGCCAGGCGTGGCTGCGCTTGGTGAACTGGCCATCGCCGGACAGATGGCCGTTGGCATGCGCTTGGGCGATGTGCCACAGCTCGCGGCCGGTCATGAAGGGCTTGTTGAAGGGAATCACGAATGACCTCGCAGAGAGTGGCGTTGGGAGCAGCGTCAGGCAACCGATCGTGACAGCACGACCACGCCGAGCATGATGATCAGTGTTCCGGCGATCTTGTAGCCGTCCAGCTGCTCGCGAAAGATCACGCTGGCCAGCAGTGCGACCAGGAAGAAATTGATCGCCATGTACGGATAGGCGCGACTGATCGGCATTTTGCTGATCGCCCCCATCCAGCACAGCGATGCACCAAATGCCGCCACGAACGCAGAGATCACCCAGGGCTTGAGCAGTAGCTGCACCAGGTTCAGCGGTTGAAGCGGAGCGGCCAGCAGGTGGCCATGTACGCCAACCTGCCATTTCAGGATGAGCTGGCCGTACACCGTCAGGACGATGGTGAGGGCGATGAAAAGATAGTTCATCGTTTTTCCCTTGAGTGAAGGGCGGGCGGAGGTCGCTGCATGCGGCGGTCCAGGTGATAGGTATCAAACGCACCGTCGATCCGCAGTCCGGCACGCGCCCATTGTCGCTGCACCGTGTAATTCCAGATCTGGGTGGAAATGACCAGTCGACGGTCGCCGCGCTCGGCATGGTGGCGCATCACATGCCGCAACAGGTTCCCGTAGTGACCCCGTCGTTCGAATCGTGGATGGACTGAATTGAGCAGAACGTCCGCCACTCCGTCGCGACTGTCGCACGTCGCAAACCCCGCGACATGTCCGTTGTCGGAAACAACCCAGGTCGAGCGGCCGTCATCGTGTTGGTCCAACCGGCTTTGCGCCCATTCAACGTAGCCCTCCAGCACTTGTGCAGCCGGAAGTAACGGATTGGCGGCGTAGTGGGATCGGTAGCCCTCGAATCCGGCGGTGGCAATCTGGATGATGGCGGCGCGGTCTTCAGCGACCGCTCGCCGGACTGAAGGAGCCCAGGCCCCCGATTCCGGCGTCAGGTCAATGCCATGGTAGACCAGCGTATCGGCATGGATGACAACCTCGCCGGTGTTCTGGAGCGCCAACGCTATGTCGGTTCTGCCGGCTGGCACCCTGAAGATCAACAGATCCGCGGAAGAGGCCGCGATCGAGGCAAGCGCTTCTGCCAGCGGCGTGTCCAAGCCAAAGGCACCCCGCGCCACACCGATTCCAAATCGAGTGCTGTCGGGCAGGGAGGGTTCAATTGTCACGGTTGCCCTCATCTGATTGCTGCCAGGTGTCATGCCAGATGATGTATTGCGGGCGACGTTTGGTCTCGCTGTGCACGCGACCCACGTACAGGCCGACAATCCCCAGGCTTCCCATGACGAAGCTGCCCACCAGCCAGATTGACGCCAGGATGCTGGTAAACCCGGCCACTCGAACGTCGCCCATCAAGTAGCGATAGACCGCAAGAAGCGCAATGCCTACGCCAATCGCTGCCAGAGCGAATGCGGCCGACATGACCAGTCGTAAAGGTTTGTCAGAGAATGACAGTGCAATGCGCGTGGCCATCTGCACCAGTTTGCCGAGCGTGTATCCACTTTTGCCTTCGGTACGTCGGCCATGGGATACAGGAACACGAAGAGTGCGGAAGCCTGTCCAGCGAGCCATCAATGGAAGAAAGCGGTCAGCCTCGGGCATGGCATTCATGGCATCCACCACTTTGCGGCTGTAGGCGCCGAAATTTGCGGTCGAAGGATCGTATTCGGTGTCCGTCAACCAACCAAGTGTCCGATAGAAGGCACTGGAGCCGTTGCGCTTGAACCACGAGTCCTGCCGGGCCACCCGCTGGCCCAGGACGATCTCATAGCCCGCGTCCAGACCCGCCAGCAGCCCTGGGATTTCTTCTGGAACATCCTGGAGATCGCAATCCATTACAACGATGCGCCTGCCCCGCGCGTGATTGAGGCCGGCGCTTATGGCTGCATGTTGTCCGAAATTGCGAGACAGCCGCAGGCCGCGAACCCGGGAAGAAAGCTCCCCGAGTTCGCGGATGCGGTTCCAGGCCTGGTCAGGGCTGTGATCGTCAACCAGGATCAGCTCGTGCGTGAGCTTCAGGCCCGCCATGGCTGCCTCAACCCGATCAGACAGCTGCTCGAGGCAACCAACACAGCCATAAACGGGCACGACGACAGACACGTCGGGACACGGCTGCCCGTTCAGATGACTTTGCTTACTGACCTGATTGCGCATGGCGTGCTCACGCATGACGGGGAATGCAGTATGGATTCAAAGCGCCGCTTCCAGCTCCGGCAGCAGCGTGAACAGGTCACCCACCAGGCCGATATCGGCGATCTCGAAGATCGGCGAATCCGGGTCCTTGTTGATGGCAACAATCGTGCCGGCGTCCTTGATCCCGGTCAGGTGCTGGATCGCGCCGCTGATGCCGACGGCCACGTACAGTTCCGGCGAGATGATCTTGCCGGTCTGGCCCACCTGCAGGTCACTGGGCACGTAGCCGGCATCGACCGCGGCGCGCGAGGCACCCACGGCGGCGCCGAGCTTGTCGGCCAGCTGGAAGATCACCTTGAAGTTCTCTTCCGAACCGACGCCACGGCCACCGGAGACCACGCGCTTGGCGCTCTGCAGGTCCGGGCGGTCGGTGGCCCCGGCAGCCAGGCCGATGAAGCGGGTGTGGGTCGGCAGGACCGCGTCCACGTTGGCCGCTTCGATGCTGGCGCTGCCGCCCGTGGCCGCTTCCGGCCAGGAAGCCGCGCGCACGGTGGCGACCACGATCTGGTCGGCCGGCACCTCGACAGTGATGATGGCGTTGCCGGCATAGATCGGGCGCTTGAAGCTGTGGCTGCCTTCCACGCTCATAAGGTCCGAAACCTGGTTGACGCCCAGCAGCGCGGCCACGCAGGGCATCAGGTCCTTGCCGAAGGTGGTCGACGGGCCAAACACATGGGTGTAGCCGGTGGCCAGCTGCGCGATCTGCGGGGCCAGCACCTGGGCCAGGGCCTGGGCGTTGGCGGGGTTGGCCACGGTCAGGATCTTGGCGACACCGGCCAGCTGGGCCGCGTCGGCGGCCACGGCGGCAGGGTCGGCAGCCAGCACCAGCACGTCGATGCTGGCCCCGCTGATCGCCGCGGCGGCGCTGACGGTCTTGGCGGTGGCGGCGTTGAGCTTGCCGTCATGGTGTTCGGCAACAACGAGGATCTTGGTCATTACAGCAACCCCTTCTGCTTGAGTGCGGCAACCAGTTCGGCTGCGTCCTTGACCATCACGCCCTTGCTGCGCTTGACCGGCGCGGCGTACTGGGTGGTCTTGAAGGTGTCGGCGGCGTCCACGCCGAGGTCGGCCAGCTGCAGCGTCTCCATCGGCTTGGCCTTGGCCTTCATGATGTCGGGCAGCTTGATGAAGCGCGGCTCGTTCAGGCGCAGATCGGTGGTGACCACGGCCGGCAGGTCCACTTCCAGCGTTTCCAGGCCGGCGTCGACTTCACGGGTGACCGTGGCCTTGCCGTCGGCAATGTCCAGCTTGCTGGCGAAGGTCGCCTGCGGGCGGCCCCACAGCGTGGCCAGCATCTGGCCGGTCTGGTTGGCATCGTCGTCGATGGCCTGCTTGCCCAGGATGACCAGGTCCGGCTGTTCCTTCTCGATCAGCTTGAGCAGGGTGCGCGCGGCGGTCAGCGGCTGGATGGCCTGGTCGGTCACCACATGGATGGCGCGGTTGGCGCCCATGGCCAGGCCGTTGCGCAAGTGCGCCTGGGCATCGGCCGGGGCGATGGTGGCAACCACCACCTCGGTGGCGATGCCCTTGTCGCGCAGGCGCAGCGCTTCTTCCAGGGCGATTTCGTCAAACGGGTTGGGCGACAGCTTGACGCCGTCGGTGACCACGCCGGAACCGTCCGGCTTGACCTGAATGCGGACGTTGTAGTCCACCACGCGCTTGTACGCGACGAGGATTTTCATCTGGTGCTAGATCCTTCAGTAACTGGAGAACGTCCGGTGCCTGTCACGGCAACCGGTTCGGGGGTGGGACGGCGATTCTAACTGCCCGGGCATGACCGTGCGAATGCGCATGGTGATGTTGCAGTGCGGCACGCATCTGCGCGTTCCGCCGCGCCGTTCACCTCCAGCAGGCAGTCGTGAAGACAGCTGCGTTGTATCCTGTTGCGCTGAGTCGGGACGTCAGCAGACGCCCCCCACATGCATGAAACAGGAGAACGGGTAGTGCCAACATGGCTTGTCACCGGCGGAGCCGGATTCATTGGTGGTAACTTTGTCCTCGAAGCCGTCGCAAAGGGCGTTCGGGTCATCAACCTCGATGCCCTGACCTACGCGGGCAACCTGAAGACCCTGGCCCCGCTGGAGGGCAACCCGAACCACGTGTTCGTGCACGGCGACATCGGTGACGGTGCGCTGGTGTCCCGGTTGTTGGCCGAGCACCAGCCCGATGCGGTGCTGAACTTCGCCGCCGAAAGCCACGTCGACCGTTCGATCGATGGCCCCGGCGCGTTCATCCAGACCAACGTGGTCGGCACCCTGGCCCTGCTTGAGGCGGTGCGCGACTACTGGAAGGCGCTGCCGGCCGACCAGGGCAAGGCGTTCCGTTTCCTGCATGTATCCACCGACGAGGTGTACGGCACCCTGGGCGAGACCGGCAAGTTCAGCGAAACCACCCCGTTTGCGCCCAACTCGCCGTACTCGGCGTCCAAGGCGGCATCGGACCATCTGGTGCGCGCGTTCCACCACACCTACGGGTTGCCGGTGCTGACCACCAACTGCTCCAACAACTACGGCCCCTACCATTTCCCGGAAAAGCTCATTCCGCTGGTGATCGCCAAGGCGCTGGCCGGCGAGCCGCTGCCGGTGTATGGCGATGGCAAGCAGGTGCGCGACTGGCTGTTCGTGTCCGACCACTGCGAAGCGATCCGCACCGTGCTGGCCAAGGGCCAGGTGGGCGAGACCTACAACGTCGGTGGCAACTCGGAAAAACAGAATCTTGAAGTGGTGCATGCGATCTGCGCGCTGCTCGATGCGCGCCGTCCACGCGACGACGGCCAGCCGCGTAGCAGCCAGATCACCTACGTCGCCGATCGCCCCGGCCATGACCGCCGCTACGCCATCGATGCGTCCAAGCTGAAGGACCAGCTGGGCTGGGAGCCGAAATACACCTTTGAACAGGGCATCGGTTTCACCGTGGACTGGTACCTGGACAACCAGGACTGGGTCAACGGCGTGCTCGACGGCAGCTACCGCCTGCAACGTATCGGCACCGCCGCCTGAGCGGCGCAGACCCACACAGACTGAGGAACACCGCATGACGCAACGCAAGGGCATCATCCTGGCAGGCGGTTCGGGCACGCGCCTGTACCCGATTACCAAAGGCGTCAGCAAGCAGCTGCTGCCGGTGTACGACAAGCCGATGATCTACTACCCGCTCAGCGTGTTGATGCTGGCCGGGATCCGCGACGTACTGATCATCAATACCCCGCATGAGCAGGCGCTGTTCCAGGCGTTGCTGGGCGACGGTTCGCAGTGGGGCATGAACATCGAGTACGCGGTGCAGCCGAGCCCGGACGGCCTGGCGCAGGCCTACCTGATCGGCAAGGACTTCGTCGGCGGCAAGCCGAGCTGCCTGGTGCTGGGCGACAACATCTTCCATGGCCATGGCCTGCGTGAAGTGCTTCGCAACGCCGACCAGCGCGACCACGGCGCCACCGTGTTCGGATACTGGGTCAATGATCCGGAGCGCTATGGCGTGGCCGAGTTCGACAAGGCCGGCAAGGTCATCGACCTGGTCGAGAAGCCGCAGAACCCGCGTTCCAACTATGCCGTTACCGGCCTGTACTTCTACGACGGCAACGCCAGCCACCACGCCGCCGAGTTGCAGCCCTCGCCGCGCGGCGAGCTGGAGATCACCGATCTGAACCAGCGCTACCTGCGCGAAGGCAACCTACATCTGGAGCCGTTGGGCCGCGGCTATGCGTGGCTGGATACCGGCACCCACCAGTCGCTGCTGGAAGCCTCCAATTTCATCGAGACCATCCAGACCCGCCAGGGCCTGCAGGTGTGCTGCCCGGAAGAAATCGCGTTCGGCCAGGGCTGGATCAACGCCGAGCAGCTGGAGGCGCTCGCCGCTCCGCTGATCAAGAACGGCTACGGCCAGTACCTGCACACGTTGGCTGTACGAGGAGTCGTGTCATGAAGATCATCGAAACCAAACTGCCGGGTTGCGTGGTCATCGAGCCGGCGGTGTTCGGCGACGAGCGCGGCTTCTTCTTTGAAACCTGGAACGCAGAGCGCTTCGGCCAGCATGGCCTGCCGACCAGGTTCGTGCAGAGCAACGTGTCCACGTCCGCCAAGGGCGTGCTGCGTGGCTTGCATTACCAGTGGCCGCGCCCGCAGGGCAAGCTGGTCAGCGTGCTCGAAGGCGAGGTGTATGACGTTGCTGTCGACATCCGTCGTGGCTCACCGACGTTCGGCCAGTGGGAAGCGGTGGTGCTGAGCGCGGAGAACAAGAAGCAGTTCTGGATTCCGGAAGGTTTCGCGCACGGCTTTGCGGTGCTGTCCGAACGCGCGGTGTTCAGCTACCTGTGCACGGAGGTCTACCTCAAGGACTTCGACGCAGGGGTGCGCTGGAACGATGCGGATGTCGCCGTGGATTGGCCGATCAGCGCACCGACCCTGTCGGGCAAGGACGAAGCCGCGCCGTTCCTGAAGGATATCGCCGAAGACCGCCTGCCGGTGTACCAGCCGTGACTGTGCTGTTGTTGGGTGGCAACGGCCAGCTGGGCCGGGAGCTGCGGCGTGCGCTGGCACCGCTCGGTACGATCGTGGCAACCACGCGTAGCGGCACGTTGCCAGACGGTAGTGCCTGTGAAACGGCCGATTTCAATCAGCCCGAGTCCTTGACCGCGTTGCTTGATCGCGTGCGGCCCAGTGCAGTGGTCAACGCCGCTGCCTATACCGCCGTGGATCGTGCTGAAGAAGAACGCGATGCGGCCGGTCGGGCCAATGCCGAGGCACCTGGCGTGATCGCGCGCTGGTGCGCTGCGCACGGCGTGCCGCTGGTGCATTACTCCACCGACTACGTCTTCGACGGCCAGGGCACTCGCCCGTACCGCGAAGACGATGCCACCGCACCGCTGGGTGTGTATGGCGCCAGCAAGCTGGCCGGTGAAGAGGCGATCCGTGCGGCCGGTGGTCGCCATCTCATCTTCCGCACGGCATGGGTGTACGCCTCGCACAGCGCCAACTTCCTGCGCACCATGCTGCGGGTAGGCGCAGACCGCGATGTGCTGCGCGTGGTGGCCGACCAGGTGGGCACGCCGACCCCGGCTGCCTTGATTGCCGATGTGACCGCGCAGGCGTTGCAGCATCCTGGCGGGCTCTCCGGTACCTGGCACCTGACCGCCAGAGGTGAAACCAGCTGGCATGGCTTTGCCGACGCGATTTTTGCCGAGGCGGTCGTTGCCGGGGTGTTGCCCCGTGCGCCCACGGTCGAAGCGATCACCACCGCCGAGTACCCGACGCCGGCAAAGCGCCCGGCGTATTCGCACCTGGCGGTGTCCAAGCTGGAACAGGACTTCGGCCTTGTTCTGCCCGAATGGCAGGACGGCCTGAAACGGGTCATCGCCGAACTGGGCTGATCCTGCCGTTGGCGCAGATAAAAAAACCCGGCTACGGCCGGGTTTTTCTTTGTACGCGGAGCCTGTCAGGTGCGACCGTAGGTATCTTCGAAGCGCACGATGTCGTCCTCGCCCAGGTAGCTGCCCGATTGCACCTCGATCAGTTCCAGCGGCAGCTTGCCCGGGTTGCGCAGGCGGTGGGTAACTCCCAGCGGAATGTAGGTGCTCTGGTTTTCGCTGAGCAGGATGACTTCGTCGCCTCGGGTCACCTCGGCGGTGCCACTGACCACGATCCAGTGTTCGGCACGATGGTGGTGCATCTGCAGGCTCAGCGTACCGCCGGGCTTGACGGTGATGCGCTTGACCTGGAACCGCTCGCCGTTGTCGATCGAATCGTAGGCGCCCCACGGGCGGTAGACCTTGCGGTGCCAGGTGGCTTCGCTGCGGCCTTCCGCTTTCAGCTGGGCCACCACTGCTTTGACTTCCTGCATGCGGTCACCCTTGCCGACCAGCACGGCATCGTCGGTTTCCACCACGACCACATCGTCCAGCCCGACCAGGGCCACCAGGCGCTGGCCGTAGGCGTAGGTGTTGCGACAATCGATGGCGATCACGTCGCCTTGATGGGCATTGCCGTCCCCATCCTGCTGGGAGACATCACGCAGCGCGGTCCAGGAGCCGACGTTGTTCCAGCCGGCATCCAGCGGAACCACCACGGCATCGGCGGTTTTCTCCATCACGGCATAGTCGATCGAGTCCGACGCCACGGCCGCGAAGGCTGCTTCATCCAGGCGGGTGAAGTCGGCATCGCGGCGCGCCTGCTGCCAAGCGGCACGGCTGCCTGCCAACATCGCTGGCTGGAAGCGCTCCAGTTCCTGCAGGTAGCGCGAGGCCTTGAACAGAAACATGCCGCTGTTCCAGAAATACTGCCCGCTGGCCACGTAGTCGGTGGCTGTCTCCAGGTCGGGTTTTTCGACGAAGCGCTCGACCGCACGGACCCCTTGGCCGTCAGCGGCCTTGATGTAGCCATAGCCGGTTTCAGGGCCGGTCGGCACGATACCGAAGGTCACCAGCTTTCCGGCCTCGGCCGCCGCTGCTGCCTGCAGCACGGTGGCGCGGAAGGCCGCTTCATCGGTGATGACGTGGTCGGAGGGCAGCACCAGCAGCAGTGCATCGGCGCCGTCACGGGTGGCTTCCAGTGCGGCCACGGCAATCGCCGGTGCGGTGTTGCGGCCAACCGGCTCCAGGATGATGGCAGTGGGTTGCGCGCCCACCTGCTGCAGCTGCTCGGCGGCGACGAAACGGTGCGCTTCGTTGGCGATCACCAGCGGGCCCTGCGTGGCGATCGGTGCGACCCTGCGCCAGGTGGCCTGCAGCATGGTCAGCTCGCCGGCCAGGGGCAGGAACTGTTTTGGATAGGCCTCGCGAGACAGCGGCCACAAACGGGTACCGGAACCACCGGACAGGATGACGGGCTGGAGGGTGCTCATGATCGTCCCAGGTTACTGCTGGAGAAGGCCGGAGATTTCGTCGGTGCGCTGTTGCAGCAGCGTCGCATCGCCCCGGGTCTCAACATTCAACCGCAGCAGCGGCTCGGTGTTGGAACTGCGCAGGTTGAAGCGCCAGTTACCGAAGTCGGCGCTGATGCCGTCGGTGTGGTCCAGCGTTGGCGACTGAGCGGCATAGTGATCCATCACCCGCGCTACGGCAGCCTTGGCATCGACGACCTTGAAATTGATTTCACCGCTGCACGGGAATTTCTGCATGCGCGCTTCGACCAGGTCGGCCAGCGAACGCCCCGATTCGGACACCAGTGCGGCAATCAGCAGCCAGGGAATCATCCCCGAGTCGGCGTAGGCGAACTCGCGGAAATAGTGGTGCGCGCTCATTTCGCCGCCATAGACGGCGTTCTCGCTGCGCATCTTTTCCTTGATGAAGGCGTGGCCGCTCTTGCACAGCACCGGCTGGCCTCCGGCCGCTTCGACCATTTCCACGGTGTTCCAGGTCAGGCGCGGGTCGTGCACGATTTTGCCGCCGGGCTGGCGCGCCAGGATCGCCTGGGCCAGCAGGCCCACCAGGTAGTAGCCTTCGATGAACCGGCCGCTGTGGTCGAAGAAGAAGCAGCGGTCGAAGTCGCCGTCCCAGGCGATGCCAAAATCCGCTCCATGTTCGCGCACGGCCTGCGCGGTCATTTCGCGATTTTCCGGCAGCAGCGGATTGGGAATGCCGTTGGGGAAACTGCCATCGGGCGCGTGCGCGATGCGGATGAACTCGAACGGCAGGTGCGGGGCGAGCAGGTCGACGATGGTGCCCGCGCCGCCGTTGCCGGCGTTGACCACCAGTTTGAGCGGTTTCAGCCCGGTGCGGTCGACGTAACCGAGCAGGTGCTCGATGTAGGCGGTCTTGTCCGGGTAGGGCTGCAGGCCACCCTTGGGGGCAGTGGCGGGCGCGGCATCTGCTTCCACGGCGTCGGAAATCGCGAACAGGCCGGTATCGGAACTGATCGGGCGCGCGTTTTCCTTAACCAGCTTCATCCCGTTGTAGTCCATTGGATTATGGCTCGCCGTCACCATCACCCCGCCAGCGGCGTTCAGGTGATCGACCTGGAAATAGACCTCCTCGGTGCCGCACAGGCCGATGTCCAGCACCTCGCGTCCGGCGCCGCGCAGGCCCGCCGCCAGAGCATCCTGCAGGGCAGGGCTGGTCAGGCGCACGTCATGGCCCACCACCACGGTTCCCGGCGACAGCTGCGCAGCCAGCGCCACGCCGATGCGGCGGGCCAGGTCTTCGTTCAGCTCATCGGGCACGCGGCCGCGGATGTCGTATGCCTTGAATGCGGGGAGGGTCATCGTCAGTCCTTTTGTGAAGTCAGCGCGCTAGTTTACTGGCAGCCGTGTTTGAGAATCGTTTGCGAGACAGCCCGACCGCCCTTCACGGGCGCAGCAGGTCGACCCCCGCTGAGAGAACTCCCCGCCCAAACCGACTGTAGTTGCCCGCCAGGAGTTGGCCCAATACCGGGCGTAAACGCTGCAGACGGGAGGCGGGCAGGTCGGCACGGATGGCCACGTGGTGCATCTTGCGGCGGATCAGGTCCAGTGTGTCGGCGGGCATTCCCAGTGCACCTGCACGTGCAAGGAGCAGTTCCGACTGGCGCCGCTCTATGTCCAGCTGACGTGTGCGCCTGGCATTGCGGGGCAGGGGATCATTGCCGCCAAGGCCGAGCTGGTTGTTGCTGTGCAGGCGGTAGCTGATGAGTTTTTCCGGCAGGCTGTCAATGTCACCGCGCATTGCGGCCAGGGTGCCGATCCACGCATCGTGGACCCACTGCGTTTCCGGCAGCGGAAGGGCATCGGCCAGTACCTCGCGGCGGAACGCCATGGCAGCGCCGGTCATCAGGTTGCGCTTGAACATGAGATTGAATCCGCTGCCGCGATGCATCCGGCGCAGCGTTCTGGCATCGATGCCCAACGCCCGGAACAGGCTGCGCGGCAGCGTTTTTCCGGCGCCGTCGATCAGTGTCGCATCGCTGTGCAGGGCCAGCAGCGTGGGTCGGGCAGCAAACTCGGCACAGAAACGCTCCAGTTTGTCTGCGTGCCAGACATCGTCCTGGTCGCACAGGAAGATCAACTCACCGGTGCAGACCCGCAGCGCGCCATCGAAATTGCGCCGATACCCCAGGTTTTCCGCATTGACCTGAAGATCGACGACGATTCCCGATGCCTCGGCGACCGGCACGAACGCGCGAAGGATATCCACGCTGCGATCGCTGGACAGGTCATCGCGAATGACGATCTGGTCAGGCCGCCGGGTCTGTGCCAGCAGGCTATGCAGTTGTTCCTGCAGAAACTGCTCGCCGTTGTAGGTGCAGACGGCGATGGAGACGGTGGAGGGCATCAGGGCCGCACATGTGGACTGTGGCGGAGTATCTCATGCCCCACCGAGGGGGCAGCCGCCGCCTCCGCGGATGGCGCCCCACATCCGGAGAACCGCAGGCACAACCGCTACAATGCCCCCTTACATCAACGAGGTGAGGGCGTAGATGAGCAAGTCCCCAGAGGCCGCCGGGCGGCGCGGCAAGCAGTACGCCAGTGCGGCCGAGGCGCTGCATGGCGTGGTCGTCGATGGCCAGACCCTGGCGGTCGGTGGTTTCGGCCTGTGCGGCATTCCCGAGGCGCTGATCGCGGCACTGCGCGATACCGGCGCCAAGGGCCTGACGGTGATTTCCAACAATGCCGGCGTCGATGGCTTCGGCCTGGGCCAGCTGCTGGAAACCCGCCAGATCAAGAAGATGATTTCGTCCTACGTGGGCGAGAACAAGGAATTCGAACGCCAGTTCCTGGCCGGCGAGCTGGAACTGGAATTCAATCCGCAGGGCACCCTGGCCGAGCGTCTGCGCGCCGGTGGCGCGGGCATTCCGGCGTTCTTCACCGCTACCGGCTACGGCACGGTGGTGGCCGAAGGCAAGGAAACCCGTGCGTTCGACGGCAAGCACTACGTAATGGAAACCGCGCTGCGCGCCGATGTGGCGCTGGTCAAGGCGTGGAGGGCCGATCCGTCGGGCAACCTGGTGTTCCGCAAGACCGCGCGCAACTTCAACCCGGCCTGCGCGATGGCCGGCAAGCTGTGCATCGTCGAGGTCGAAGAAGTGGTGCCGCTGGGCAGCATCGACCCGGACCAGGTACACCTGCCCGGCATTTACGTACACCGCATCGTCCACAATCCGACGCCGGAAAAGCGCATCGAACAGCGCACCGTGCGCAGCGAGGGGAACTGAGATGGCCTGGACCCGTGATGAAATGGCCCAGCGTGCCGCGCGTGAGCTGACCGATGGCGCCTACGTGAACCTAGGTATCGGCCTGCCGACCCTGGTGGCCAACCACATCCCCGAGGGCGTGGACGTGTGGCTGCAGTCCGAGAACGGCCTGCTCGGCATCGGCCCGTTCCCGACCGAGGCCGAGGTCGACGCGGACCTGATCAATGCCGGCAAGCAGACCGTCACCGCGCGCGTCGGGGCCAGCTACTTCGGCAGCCACGACAGCTTTGCGATGATCCGCGGCGGCCACATCAACCTGGCCATCCTCGGCGCGATGCAGGTCACCGCCAGCGGCGACCTGGCCAACTGGATGGTGCCCGGCAAGATGGTCAAGGGCATGGGCGGGGCGATGGATCTGGTGGCCGGCGTGCAGCGCGTGGTGGTGCTGATGGAGCACACCGCCAAGAACGGCGAGCACAAGATCCTGCCCGAATGCACGCTGCCGTTGACCGGCGTGGGCGTGGTGGACCGCATCATCACCGACCTGGCCGTGTTCGATGTCACCGACAAGGGCCTGGTGCTGGTTGAAGCCGCACCGGGCGTGGGCATCGACGAACTGACTGAAAAAACCGGCGTGGCCTTCGGCCAGGCCTGAGCATCCGCCTGTCGGGGTGCCCGCACGCGCGGGCACCCCACCGCCGATGAGGGACCGATGGATCTGCATCTGCGCGATGCGAACGTGCGCTGGCACCGCCACTGGTTGGCGGCCGGCGATGCGGACGTGCTTCAGCGAACCCTGCGCGAGGCCGTGCCGTGGGAGGTGCATCGCATCCGCATGTTCGGGCGGCAGGTGGATTCGCCGCGGTTGAGTTGCTGGATGGGCGATCCGGCCGCGTGCTACCGCTATTCCGGCACCGACTTCGTACCGGTGCCATGGCACCCCGCGGTGCTTGCGCTGCGCGATCGATTGGCCGCGTTCTGCGGCACCGCCTTCAACAGCGTCCTGCTCAACCGTTACCGCGATGGTGATGATGGCATGGGCTGGCACAGCGACAACGAACCGGAACTGGGGCCG
This sequence comes from Stenotrophomonas sp. GL_101, assembly GCF_057835675.1. NCBI lineage: Bacteria > Pseudomonadati > Pseudomonadota > Gammaproteobacteria > Lysobacterales > Lysobacteraceae > Stenotrophomonas > Stenotrophomonas sp. GL_101. Next base: position 619,401 of record NZ_CM174432.1, read on the forward strand.
GCCCCGCTGATCGCCTCACTCAGCCTGGGCGCGGAGCGTCGCTTCGCGCTGCGCCGTCGTGACGATCACGCGCGCAAGGCCGAGGTGGTGCTCGGCCATGGCGACCTGCTGCTGATGGGCGGGCAGACCCAGCAGCATTACCAGCACGCGCTGCCCAAGAGCACCCGGCCCTTGGCCGAGCGCATCAACCTCACCTTCCGCTGGATCGCGCGGCCCTGATCGAGGCTACCGGTGATCGGCTTGCCCGGTCACCAAGGTCCAGCCCACCACCTCGGTGGTGAGCGCCTGCAGGCTCTTTTCGAACGCATGCGCGACCTCGGCGGTATCGGTGCTGCCGACCGGCTGCTGCTGGCGGAAGCTGCGGTCGGCCACCACGCGCTGGTCGACCACGTGGATGAGCTTGGCATTGACCTCGATCACCACCGACGGGGTGGCCTGGCCGGCATAGTCGGCCTCGAAGCGGCGGACATCCATGGCCAGTTTGTAGTCGGCACGGATGCCGGTGGTGGCGCGGGCCACGCCGCCGATCCGGCCGGAATCCTCGAAGCCGCGCAGCAGGGCGTCGTCGAGCATGTCGGTTGCCGGTTGCGCCCAGCTCACGCCCTTGTAGACCTGCAGTTCGGACGGGGTGGGGCGCACGTTGATGCGCGGGCTGTCGACCACGCGCGCGGCGCTGGGCTTGACCAGGATCAGCTGCCAGTCGACCTTGGGCCAGCCCGGGTCGGCCTGGATGCGCACGATCGGCGAATAGATGGTCACCGCGCTGCGCTCGTTGCTGCCCAGCAGCGAGCAGCCCCCGAGCAGGGCGATCAGGGCAACCGGCAATACGGTTCGGATCAGGGTCGGGCGGCTCATTTGGGGTCGAACTCCTTGGGCGCGTCACGGCCCAGCAGATAGCGTGCTGGATTGTTGTCGAGGCGGTCGCTGACCCGGCGCAGGTCGCGGATCAGGCCGCGCAGCTCGGTCAGGGTCGGGCCGAGCTGGGCCAGGCCGTCGTTGGCGAAGCTGTTGATCGCCGCGCGGTTCTCGCCGAGGATCGAATCGGCATTGCCGGCGGCCGAATCCAGCTTGGTCAGGGTGGTTTCCAGCTTGTCCAGGATCGGCGGCAGCTGCTGCACCAGGTTGGTGTCCAGGCGCTGGATGGTGCCATTGGTGGTCTTCAGCGTGACCTCCAGGCTGCGCGCGGCATCGCGCGCGCTGAGCAGCAGCGCCTGGGTGCCCTGGTCGCGATCGGCCAGGCCGCCGCTGATGGTTTCCAGGTTGGCCAGGGTGGCGTTGATGCTGGCCACGTTGCGGTCACTGAGCACCTGGTCCATGCGCTCGACGATGCGGTTGGCCACGTCGGTGATGTTCTGCAGGGCCGAGGGCATCGTCGGGATGATCGGTGCCGGGTCCTTGTTGACCGCCGTCAGCGCGGCGGCCTGCGGCGTGCCGCCGCTGAGCTGGATGATCGACGGGCCGGTCAGGCTGGTGATCGCCAGCTTGGCGCGGGTGTCGGTCTTGATCGGCGTATTGGAGTTCAGGCGGATCCGCGCGACCACCTGGCGCGGGTCATCGGGGACCAGGTTGAGTTCGGTGATCGACCCGACCGCGATGCCGTTGTACTGCACCGGGCTACCCACCGTCAGCCCGGTGACCGCCTCGCGGAACACCACCCGGTACTCGGTCCAGGTGCGGTCGGAGGAGTACTTGGCGGCCCACAGGCCGAATGCCAGCAGGGCCAGCCCCACCACCAGGGTGAAGGCGCCGATCAGGACGTAGTTGGCTTTGGTTTCCATGGTTCAGGTGCCCAAGAAAGTGCGGTGCATCATCGGGTGTCATCCTCGCTGGCGCGGGGTGAGGCGTGCGTCACTGGCTGGCCGGCGGCGGCGGACGGCGGCAGGCCGGCGCGCGCCGCGCGCGCCCGTGGTCCGTGGAAGTACTCCTGGATCCACGGGTGGTCCAGTTGTTCGATCTCGTGCAGTGGCGCATTGGCGATCACCTTGTGATCGGCCAGCACGGCCACCCGGTCACAGATCGCATACAGCGTGTCCAGATCGTGTGTGATCAGCATGACCGTCAGCCCCAGTGCTTCCTGCAGGGTCTTGATCAGGCGGTCGAACGCGGCCGCGCCGATCGGGTCCAGGCCGGCGGTCGGCTCATCCAGGAACAGCAGCGGCGGGTCCAGTGCCAGCGCCCGCGCCAGGCCGGCGCGCTTGCGCATGCCGCCAGACAGCTGCGAAGGCAGCTTGTTGATCGCATCGGCGGGCAACCCGGCCAGCTTGACCTTCAGCAGCGCCAATTCGTAATGCCAGCGTTCGGGCAGCTCGCGGTGGTGTTCCTTCAGCGGTACCTGCACGTTCTCGCCCACGGTCAGCGAGGAGAACAGCGCGCCATCCTGGAACAGCACCCCGGTGTTGCGTTCGATATGCAGGCGGTCGGCCGCCACTCCCGAACGCGCGTCCACGCCGAGCACCTCGATCTGGCCGGCGTCGGGCGTGCGCAGGCCCAGGATGCTGCGCATCAGGACCGACTTGCCGGTGCCCGATCCGCCGACCACGCCGAGGATCTCGCCACGGCGCACGTCCAGGTCGAGGTCTTCGTGCACGGTCTGGCTGCCGAAACGGTTGGTCAACCCGCGCACCCGGACGGCCAGCTCGACGGCATCGGAGTCGGGCACGGGGTGGTCTGCGCGCGCAATGGCCGGGGTGTTCATCGCTTACCAGTCCATCTTCATGAACCACAACGCCGCGACGGCGTCGAGGATGATCACCAGCGAAATCGTCTGCACCACGCTGGAGGTGGTGCGCTCGCCCACCGACTGCGCGGTGCCTTCCACCTTCAGGCCTTCCAGGCAGCCGATCAGCCCGATCACCAGTGCGAACACCGGCGCCTTGGACAGGCCCACCAGCATGTGCCGCACTTCCATGGTGTCGTACATGCGCGCGATATACATCTGCGGCGGAATGTCCAGGTCGAACGCGCCCACGGTGATGCCACCGGCGAGGCCGGCGATCATCGCGATGAAGGTCAGCAGCGGCAGGGTCAGCAGAAGGGCGACCAGCCGGGGCAGTACCAGCAGGTCGACCGGGTCCAGGCCGAGGGTTTTCATCGCATCGATTTCTTCGCGCGCCTTCATCGCACCGATCTGCGCGGTGAACGCGCTGGCGGTGCGTCCGGCCAGCACGATCGCGGTCAGCAGCACCGCGAATTCGCGCAGGAAGGCGATGTTGACCAGCTCCACCACGTAGATCTCCGCGCCGAAGTCACGCAGGATCGTCGAGCCGAGGAAGGCGATCACCGCGCCGACCAGGTAGGACAGCAGCGCAACCAGCGGCACGGCATCCAGCCCCACCTGTTCCATCTGGGCAACGGTGGCGGTCAGCCGGAAGCGGCGCGGTTCCTTGATCAGCCGCGCGGCCTTGACCAGGTTCTCACCGAGGAAGCTGGCCAGCGCCACGATGTTGTGGCCCATGCCATGCACGCTGACGCCCAGCCGCTCCAGCGCCGCCAGCACGCCGAAGTCGCGCTTGGGCTTGGGCCGCTCGTCGGCGACCTCTTCGATGGTGCAGACCAGCGCGCGGTATTCCTCGCGGAAATTCAGCGCATCCTCGCCGAGCTCGGCGCGCCGCGCCACGCGCAGTACCTGCAGCACGCCGGCCGAATCAAGCTGGGTGATGCCGCTGGCATCGATGCCGGTGAGCCCGTCGGGAATGCCGCGCAGCACGTCGGCCGCGGCCAGCGCGGTGTGCAAGGTCCAGTGGCCGGACAACCGGACAAGGCCGGGGTCCTGCGCATCCTGTTCGAGATGGGGGGCTTGAGTTGGCGTCATGGGGCGTCCTGCCGCGCAGCATACCTTGTCCGTGTAGACGGCAAGTGTGTGACGGGCAACATGAATGTTCAGCCGGGCAAGCTTCGGGTAATACTACAAAACATGTCTGCCGATACCGCCACCATCGTGACCCCCCAAGCCACCTATGCGCAGCGCGTGGCGTTCGTATCGGAAATGGCCGGGCGCCTGCACAGCTATGGCACTACCGCACAGCGGCTGGAGGCGGCGGTGGTCGCCCTGGCGCAGCGGTTGGACCTGGATTGCGAGCCGTGGTCGAACCCGACCGGCTTGATCCTGAGTTTCAGCGACCCGACCAAGGCGATCGGTTCATCGGACATCACCCGCGTGATCCGGCTGGCACCGGGCGAGAACGACCTGCACAAGCTCAGCATTGCCGACCAGATCACCGACGCGGTGGCCAACGGCACCATGAGCATTGCCCAGGGTCACACCGCGCTGCGGCAACTGGACAAGGATCCAGGCCGGCGCGGCAAGATCCGCATGATCCTGTCCTACAGCCTGGGCGCGGCGGGCGTGGCCGGGCTGTGGCGGTTGCCGTGGCTGGATATCGCCACCGCCGGGGTGATCGGTCTGCTGATCGGCCTGATGACGCTGTACACCGATCGTCGCCCGGCCAGCCGCGAGGCCAGCGAGGCACTGGCGGCGTTGCTGGCCGGTACGGTGGCGGCGCTGGTGGCCTCGTTCCTGGGGCCGCTCAATCTCAATACGGTGATCATCGCCTCGCTGGTGGTGATGCTGCCGGGCATGTCGCTGACCAATGCGGTCAACGAGCTGGCCAGCCAGCACTGGGTGTCGGGCACGGCCCGGTTTGCCGGGGCGGTTACCACGATCCTGAAGTTGACGGTGGGCGCGGTGATCGCGGTGACCTTGTCCGGCGTCATCGGGCTGGAACCGCATGTACGCGCCTCGCGGCCGCAGGCCGACTGGGTGGAATGGAGCGCATTGTTGCTGGCCGCGTTCGCCTTCGCGATGCTGTTCAAGGCCAACCGTCGCGATTATCCATGGGTGATGGCCGCGGCCGTGGCCGGGTACGCCATTTCCAAGTTCGCCGGCCAGGCCTGGGGCCTGCCGGCGGGTATTTTCATGTCGGCGATGGTGATGACCGCGGCGGGCAATCTGTTTGGGCGCTGGGTGCAGCGTCCCGGCGCGATCATCCGCCTGCCCGGCATCATCATGCTGGTACCGGGCAGCACCAGCCTGCGCGGGGTGCTTACCCTGGTGCAGCAGCAGGACATGAGCGCCGGCCAGACGGTACTGATGACCGTGCTCAACGTGGTGATGGCACTGGTGGCCGGGCTGCTGTTCGGCAACCTGCTGGTGCCGGCGCGGAAGAATCTCTGAAAAGCGAAGCCGAGACAGGGGCCAAGTCCAACATCCAGATCCAGCGCAGCGGTTACGGGAGAGAGGGTTGATGCTCTTTCTGTACCGACCAGTGGCGTGTCCAAAAGCTGGTATGGGTGTGTTGGCGGGACCCGTGGAATCACGCGCCACGCAGGAAACAAAAAGCGCCGGCTTTCGCCGGCGTTTTTGAATTTCAGTTTCCGATGAAACCAGAAACCATTACTTCTTGATCAGGAACTCTTCGACCTTCTTGCCCTTGGTGGTCAGCGCGGCCAGCCAGCGCGGCTGCTTGCCACGGCCGGTCCAGGTTTCCTTCGGGTTGGCCGGGTTGCGGTACTTCGGGGCGACTTTGCCCAGCTTGCGCACGGCCTTCTTGACCGGTGCCTTGGTCGCCTTGGTCGCACGGCCACGGGCCGGGGCGGCGCCACCGAACACTTCTTCGATCGAATACCCGTGCGCCTTGGCCAGCTTGGTCAGCTGCGCGCGCACCTTGGTCACCGCCGGGCGCTTGGCCACGATGGTCTGTTGCTTCTTGGCGTTCTTGATCAGGGCGCCCAGCTCTTTGGCGGACAGGCCACTCAGGTCAATGCTCATCAACTACTCCGGAATCTAATTAAGGACGGGGTGGGCCAGTCCTTGGCATCGGCGACAGCATACATATCCCGTCGGGTGCTGCACAGAGTTAACCGGGATATTCAATCGCCCGGCCCAAAGGAATAGGTTCTTCTCCCATCTGCGGGAAAAGCACAACGCGCGTTGGGGTTCCTGTATCTGGCTGGCCAGGCAGGGGTGGGCGAGTTCACGTGGGCAGATGGGCCGAGCGCCGGGCATCGGTACCAGCGTGCAGAGAGCGCTGGCCGCCCACGGTAAAGACCGGCGTGCGCCTGTGCGTTCCGCAAGCCGAGCCCCTTGGCGGCCGGCAGGCCCTTGGCAAAATAAAGGAGGAGGCCGTCGCCACCGGGCGGCGGCCGGGGGACATTTGCACAAGGGCCTGCCGGCCGCCAAGGGGCCCCGGACGCTCGCGTCGTGTCCGGACAAAGTGACATCCGCGCAGGCTGCTGTCGCCGCTTGGCTGAACCTCTCAACCGGGAGAAGTGACCCGTCCTGCCATAGGTTGACACCTGTGGCGGATGATCTGGCCGCCGTCAGGCGGCCAGAGACGCCCGATGCACCGCATCGGGCGTTTGCATTTTAAGCGACAGGTGCGGCCGCTCGGCGTTATAGATCCCCACCGACTCGGCGACCATCTGGCGTGCCTGCAGCAGGTCCCGGGGCCGGTGCAGCAGGAACTCGCCCTTCAATATCCCATTTACCCGTTCGGCCAGCGCATTCTGGTAGCAGTCGTAGCCATCGGTCATCGAGCAGGTCACCCCATGCCTGGCGTGGATCTTCTGGTAGTAGTCCGAGCAGTACTGGATGCCCCGGTCGGAGTGATGGATCAGCTGCTGCCGCGTTTTTCGTTCCTTCAGCGCCATCTGCAGTGCTTGGGCGACCTGTTCGGTCTGCAGGGTGTCGTGCACGCTCCAGCCCACGATCCTGCGCGACCACACATCGGTAATCAGGCTCAGGTATACAAATTTCCCCTGCGTGGGCAGGTAGGTAATGTCGGCTACCCAGACCTGCTCACTGCCGGTCGGTACCACGCGCCCTTCGCCGGGCTTGAGAAGATTGGGGTGCCGCCGGAAGCGGTGATGGCTGTCGGTCGTCTTGTGGTACGCCCGCCGCATGGGGACCAGCAGCCGGGCATCACGAAGGACGCCAAACAGACGGTCGCGCCCCATTGCCACTCCCGATGCTTGAAGCGTCGGTCCAATCAGATGATGCAGCTTGCGCGTGCCGATGCGCGGCTGGCGCGCTCGATAGCCACCTACCAGCGCGAGCGCCCGAGCACCGTCGGCCAATTGCCGCTGCTGACGATGGCCTGCCTGATAGTACGCTTGGCGACTGATACCAAAATGCCGGCAAGCCCTTGCCACGCTTACGCCTTGGAGGCGCCTTTGCGTGAGGACTTGCCGGAAGGCTTTTTTACGATGCGCACCCCGTAGTCTTCCTTGAGCACATCCACGATGGCCTCGAAAAGCTGCGCCTTCTCGGTCGCCTCCCGCAGCTGAACCTGCAGGACTTTGATCTGTTGTTCCGGTGTCAGCGGCTTGGCCGTTCCGGACTTGGGAGCTGTGGTCATGGGGGCAGATGATGCCCCACCTGACCAGTCTTGCCGACCATGTCGCCGAAGCCACGACAGCACGGTGCTCCGTCCTTGGATTCCGTAGCGCTCCTGGGCCTGCTTGTAGGTCAGCTCCCCACGCTCGACCTGGTCCACCACCGACAACTTGAAGGCCAGCGAGTAATCCCGCTGGCTGCGCCTGATTGTTGAATTCATTGAACATTCCTCTTCCTGTGGGAAAAGGTGTCAACTCAATTCAGGACGGGTCAAAGAACCAAAAAAAGCCGGGGTATTCCCCCGGCCTTCTTCGATTCCCCGGTCTGGATCAGCCTGCCAGCCGACCCAGCAGCGCATCGCGGTCCAGGCTCTCGGCCTCGCTCGCGGTGCGCGCCCGGTACTCGTAGGTCCCGGCAGCCAGGCCGCGCTCGGATACCACCACCCGGTGCGGCACCCCGATCAGCTCCATGTCGGCAAACATCTGCCCCGGGCGCAGGCCGCGGTCGTCCAGTGCCGCATCCAGTCCGGCCGCCTGCAGCTGCGCCAGCAGGTCGGCAGCGGCAGTGGCGACGGCGTCGTCCTGCTTGGGGTTGATCACGCACACCACCACCTGCCACGGAGCCATCGCGGCGGGCCAGATAATCCCGGCGTCGTCATGATTCTGTTCGATGGCGGCCGCGACGATGCGCGAAATACCGATGCCATAACACCCCATCGCCAGCACCGCGGCCTTGCCGTTTTCATCCAGCACGGTGGCTTTGAGCGCCTGCGCATACTGGCGGCCGAGCTGGAAAACATGGCCGACTTCAATGCCGCGTGTGATTTTGAGTTCGCCACCATCGGCGGCGCGATCGCCTTCCTTTGCGTTGCGGATATCGACCACTTCCGGCTCGGCCAGGTCGCGGCCCCAGTTGACCCCGGCAAGATGGAAACCTGCCTCATTGGCACCGATCACAAAGTCGGCCATCGCCGCCACGTCGCGGTCGGCGAGGATGCGGATCGGCTGCGCCGGATTGAGCGGACCCAGGAAACCCGGCGCGCTGCCCAGGTGCGCGGCGATCTCCGCCTCGCCGGCCATGCGGTAGCCCTGCAGGCCCTCCACCTTGCCCAGTTTGATTTCGTTGACGTCGTGGTCGCCGCGCACCAGCGCCAGCACGAACCCCGCCGGGCCCATCACCGCGATCGACTTGACCGTGCGTTCCAGGCCCAGGCCGAGCAGTTCGGCGACGGCCTCACAGGTCTTCTGGGTGGGCGTATCGACCTTGCGCAGCGCTTCGCCGGCGGCCGCGCGCGGTGCCGGCGCGGCGGCAACCGCCGCTTCCATGTTGGCTGCGTAATCCGAGCCGGTGGAGAACACCAGCGCATCTTCGCCGGACGCGGCAATCACGTGGAATTCCTGCGATGCATCGCCGCCGATCGCGCCGGAATCGGCCTGCACCATGCGGAAATCCAGGCCCAGGCGGGTGAAGATGCGGCTGTAGGCCGCCTTCATGTTTTCGTACTCGCGCACCAGGCAGTCATCGTGCAGGTGGAACGAGTACGCATCCTTCATCAGGAACTCGCGTGAACGCATCACCCCGAAGCGCGGGCGGATCTCATCGCGGAACTTGGTCTGGATCTGGAAGAAATTGACCGGCAGCTGCTTGTAGCTGGACAGCTCCTGGCGCGCGAAATCGGCCGCGGCCTCTTCGGCGGTGGGGCTGTAGCAGAACACCTGGTCCTTGCGGTCCTTGATCTTCAGCAGCTGCGGACCAAACTTCTCCCAGCGCCCGGTGGCTTCCCACAGTTCCTTGGGCTGGATGGTCGGAATCTGGAATTCCACCGCGCCGGCGCGCTCCATTTCCTCGCGCACGATGCGCTCGACCTTGCGCAGGACGCGCAGGCCCAGCGGCGACCAGGTGTACAGCCCCGAGGCCAACTTGCGGATCATGCCCGCGCGCAGCATCAAGCGGTGGCTGGTGAGCTCCGCGTCGCTGGGGGTTTCCTTGGTGGTGTGCAGGTGGAACTGGGAGAGGCGCATCGTCGGCTTCGCTGAACGGCAGAAGCCGATATTCTGCCAGTCCCGCCGCCGCGATGCCCATCACCGCCGGGAAGCGCTCGGCCGCCGCCGCGCGTGGCCGCCCGGCCGGACGTTCAGGCGGCCGGCTTGCAGTACGCCTTGATGGCTGCTTCGGCCAGGCCCTTCTGGGCGTCGCGCTGCCCCGTGTCCAGCGCGGTATCGGCGATGCCGTCGCCGTTGGTGTCCTGCATGACCGCGCCCTGGCCGTTGAGCAGGGTCAGGTTGCTGCGCGCGGTGGTGCACTCGCTGGTTTCAGCCGGGGCCTTGGCGGCCGCTTCGGTGCGGATGACCGGATCGCGGCCCTGGACCTGGCGCGATTCATACTTCTGGCCGGTTGGCGGCTTTTCCGAATACTGGGTCACGCCTTGGGCGTCCTTCCACTTGTAGACGGTACCGGCACTGGCCGAGGCGCTGGCCAGCAGCAACAGGCAGCACAGAGAGGGCAGGGCACGCATGGCAACTCCGGGCAGCAGGGTCTGGGCGCCGATTGCAGCATCCCGGCCCGGCGCTGGCAAGCCGGCGGCGACAGGCGGGTCGCCGGGCGGCGGCAACGGTCTGCAGACCGGCCGTTACTGCCTGCACTGCCCCAAAGGCCGCCACACCCACTAAACTGGCCGGTATGGATGAGATGAAACCCCCGCCGCGCTCGCGCAGCATCTACTTGTTGCCCAACCTGTTCACCACTGCAGGCCTGTTTGCCGGCTTCTACGCGATCATCGCGGCGGCCAATGGCGACTTCGTCAATGCCGCCATCGCGGTGTTCGTGGCCGCGGTCATGGATGGCCTGGACGGCCGCGTGGCCCGGTTGACCGGCACCAGCAGCGAATTCGGCGTGCAATACGACTCGCTGGCCGACCTGGTCAGCTTCGGCATGGCCCCGGCCCTGGTGATGTACCACTGGTCGCTGTCGTGGCTGAAATTCGACGATCCGGTGCTGGGCCGGGTCGGCTGGGCGGTGGCGTTCCTGTATGCGGCCTGCGCCGCGCTGCGCCTGGCCCGCTTCAACACCCAGGTCACCGTGGTCGACAAGCGTTGGTTCATCGGCCTGGCCAGCCCGGCGGCAGCCGGCCTGATGATGTCCTTCGTCTGGGCCTTCGCCGATGGCAACCTGGGCTGGGACGGCAACCAGCTGCGCTACGTGGCACTGGGCGTGACCCTGGTGGCTGCACTGCTGATGGTCAGCCGGATCCGCTTCTGGAGCTTCAAGGGCAGCGGCGAGAAAGGACCGCGTGCCGATCGCGTGCCGTTCCTGGCGTTGGCGCTGGCGCCGATCGGGATCGCGATCATGGTCATCGACCTGCCGCGCGTGCTGTTCGCGGTGGGCATCGTGTATGCGCTGTCCGGCCCCTGCTACTGGCTGTGGCAGCGTACCCGCAAGACGGCCGAGCCCGGCGCGTGAGCGAGGCCGGCCTGCCGCCGCTGTGGTCGTCTGCGCAGCAGTCGTGGCTGCAGGCGATGGGCTACACCGTGTTTGTCGACGGGCAGGTCGAGGAGGCAGCCGCGGTCGCTGCGGTTGAGTTGAGCGTGGCCAGGGCAACGCCGGAGCCACCGCCAGCGGTGCCGGCCACCCCGGTGGAGGCAACCTCCCGCTCCGCCCCGCCAGCGCGTGAGCGCAGCGCGGGGGGGCGTCGGGCCGCGGTACGCATGCCCGACCGGCTGCAGATCGCGCTGCTGCGCGCCTCCGGCTGCAACCCGTCCGAACCGGACACGCAGGCGTTGATGGCCGGCTGGAACCTGGAACAGCTGCGTGGCGATGCCGCCGCCAAGCGTGCGTTGTGGCCGCAGCTTCGCGCCCTGCGCAAGCGGGGCCGGGGATGAGCGCGGTCAGCTCGCCGCGCCCGCTGTCGCTGCGCGCGCTGCGCGAGGCGGACCTGGACGTGGTGATGCCGATCGAGCTGCGCGGCTACCCGTTCCCGTGGACGCGCGGCATCTTCGTGGACTGCCTGCGGGCCGGTTACCCGTCGCTGGCGCTGGAAGACGACGGCGTGCTGGTGGGCTACGGTGTGCTGAGCATCGCTGCCGACGAAGCGCACGTGCTCAACGTCTGCGTGGACCCGCTGAGCCAGTCGCGTGGCCTGGGCCGCTACCTGTTCCGCGCGCTGGTGGTGCTGGCGCGTGAGCATCGCGCGCAGCGCGTGTTCCTGGAAGTGCGCCCCTCCAACACCGCGGCGGTGGCGCTGTACCACAGCGAAGGCTTCAACGAGATCGGCCGCCGCCCACGCTATTACCCGGCCCGCGACGGTCGCGAGGACGCGCTGGTGATGGCGATGGAACTGGTGGACGACGACATCCAGACGATGCCGCCGCTGTAACGGCGTGCCGCACGGCGCTACCCGGCCATCCGCAGCGCGCCTGCACCCAGCACGATCAATCCGGCCGCGATCCAGCGCTGGGCGGTGACACGTTCGCGCAGGACCCAGGCCGATATCAGGATGCCGAACAGGATCGAGGTTTCGCGCAGGGCCGAGATCATCGCCACCGGCGCGACCGTCATCGCCCACAACGCCAACCCGTAGGAGGTCAGCGTGCCAATGCCGCCGACCACCGCATACCCCCAGTTGCCGCGCGCATAGGCCACCAGCGGCCCCGCGCGGGTACACAGGGCCCACAGCGGCAGCGGCAGCCCGGACAGCAGGAACAACCACAGCGTGTAACTGAGCGCCGCGCCGGAATGGCGCGCGCCCCAGGCATCGACCAGCGTATAGCTGGCGATCACCATCGCGTTGAGCAGTGGTAACCACAGGTGCTGGCGTGACCCGCCGCCGGTCATGCACAGGATGCCCAGGCAGATCAACGCGATGCCGCACCAGGCGATGCCGTGCAGTGGTTCATCAAACAAAAAGATACCCGCGATGGCGACCAGGATCGGCGCGCAGCCCCGCATCAGCGGGTAGGAGGTGCTCATGTCGGTGAGATGGTAGGTGCGTGCCACCAGCACGTAATAGACCACCTGCAACAGCGTGGAGGCCGCCAGCCAGGGCCAGCTGCGCGGGTCCGGTGCGGGCAGGAAGGGCAGGCAGATCGCCGCGATCAGCGCCGCCGAGCCGGTCACCAGGATCGTGGTGAACAGGGTGTTGCTGCCGCGTTTGACGATCGCATTCCAGCTGGCATGCAGCGCGGCGGCAAACAGGACGATGCAGAAAAGGGACAGCGACATCGTGTCGGCGCAGGCTCCTTGAAAGAGCGCCCATCATGCCAGCGCAAGCATCCCCCGGCCGCCTGCGGCAGCCTCCTCCTTGATTTTGCCCAAGGACCTGCCGGCCGCGAAGGGGCTCGGCTTGCGGAAGGCGGGAGCAAGCCCACGCTTCTGATGGACCGCTCGCGCTCTGCCCAGCGCTCGACCCGGTATCTGGCCAGGCATTCGGGGCCGCGATCAGGGTAACCCTCAACGGTGGTGACCAACCTTGGTAAGCGCATCGGTGCCCGCGCGCGGAGAACCGCAGCGCCCACCAAGCGGCACCGAAAGCTCGCGATACACCCAAGCGAAGACGCACACACTCGCTGCTGCCGCCCGTTGAAGTGAATCTCTCCACTCAACGGAGAGAACAACCAAAAGCGCCGCGATCCCTGATGGGATCGCGGCGCTTTACTTAAGTGAACAACACTAGACCCAGGGTCAGCTTTTTCTGTGATCCATCCGTGCTGGATGCCTGCGCCAGAGCCGGCCAATGGCCGGCCCCGGACGCTTACAACTTCGCGCGCTGCTCGCGCAGACCGGCCAGCTGCGCGGTCCAGTCGACCAGGCGCACGCGCTCCTGTTCGACCACCGCCGCCGGCACCTTGTCGGTGAACCGGGAGAGCTTGGTTTCGCTCTTTTCCTTCTCCGATTCCACCCGGCCGATCTCCTTGTCCAGGCGGGTGCGCTCGGCATCCATGTCGACCAGCCCTTCCAGCGGGACCAGCAGCGTGAGCTCGCCGACGATGGCGGTGGCTGACGGCGGCGTTTCAGTACCGGTGGCCAACCAGTCGATGCGTTCCAGCTTGAGCAGGAACGTCAACGATGCGGCGAAGCGGGCGATGCGCGTACGGTCCTCTTCGTTGCCGCCCTGCAGCAGCAGCGGCACCAGCTTGGACGGCGGCACGTTCAACTCGCTGCGCACGCGGCGCAGGGCGTTGACCATCGACTTCAGCCATTCCACGTCGGCTTCGGCGCGGGCATGATCGCCGGCGAACTCCGCAGCCGTCGGGTACGGGCGCAGCGACAGGGTATCGCCGTCGATGCCCAGGCGCGGGGCCACCTGGCGCCACAGCTGTTCGGTGACGAACGGGGTCAGCGGGTGCAGCAGGCGCAGCAACGCTTCCAACACGTACAGCAGCGTGTGGCGGGTGCTGGTGGCATCGGCGGCGTTGTCGCCGTTGAGCGCCGGCTTGGTCAGCTCCAGGAACCAGTCGCAGAACTCATTCCAGGCGAACTCGTACAGGCACTGCGCCAGCAGGTCGAAGCGATAGTTGGCGTAATGGGTCTGCGCGTCGGCCGACACCGCTGCCAGCCGCGACAGGATCCAGCGCTCGGCGTCGGTACGCGGCTGCGGCACGCCGGTGAAGCGGCTGCCTTCGGTGTTCATCAGGGTGAAGCGGCTGGCGTTCCACAGCTTGTTGCAGAAGTTCTTGTAGCCTTCGGCGCGGCTCATGTCGAACTTGATGTCGCGGCCATGGGTGGCCAGGGCTGCGATGGTGAAGCGCAGCGCATCGGCACCGTGGGCGATGATGCCGTCGGGGAATTCGCGGCGCGTCGCCTTCTCGATCTTCGGGGCGTCCTTGGGCTTCATCAGCCCGGTGGTGCGCTTGGCGACCAGGTCGTCGATGGAGATGCCGTCGATGATGTCCAGCGGGTCCAGCACGTTGCCCTTGGACTTGGACATCTTCTGGCCCTGCCCATCGCGGATCAGGCCGGTCATGTAGATGTCCTTGAACGGAATCCTGCCGGTGAAGCTGTCAGTGGCCATGATCATGCGCGCCACCCAGAAGAAGATGATGTCGAAGCCGGTGACCAGCACCGACGACGGCAGGTAGCGGTCGAAGCCGCGTTCGGCCATCGCCTGCTCGTTGGGCCAGCCCAGGGTCGAGAACGGCCACAGCTGCGAGGAGAACCAGGTCTCCAGCACGTCGCTTTCCTGGTGCAGCACCACGTCCTCGCCCAGCCCGTTCTTCGCGCGTGCCTCGGCCTCGTCGCGGCCGACGTAGCAGGTGCCGGCATCGTCGAACCACGCCGGGATGCGGTGGCCCCACCACAGCTGGCGGCTGATGCACCAGTCCTGGATGTTCTCCATCCAGTGCCGGTAGGTATTGATCCAGTTGGGCGGGACGAACTGGATCGACCCGTTCTCGACCAGCTCCAGGCCGCGTTTGGCGAGCACGTCCATCTTCACGAACCACTGGTCGGTGAGGTACGGCTCGATCACCTGCTGGGTACGGTCGCCGCGCGGCACCTGCAGCTTGTGCGCATGGGTCTCCACCAGGATGCCGAGGTCTTCCAGTTCGGCCAGGATCACCTTGCGCGCTTCGTAACGGTCCAGCCCGCGGTATTTCTCCGGGGCGTTGTCGTTGATCGCCGCCACCGGGGTGAACAGGTTGATCATCGGCAGGTTGTGGCGCACGCCCACCTGGTAATCGTTGAAGTCATGCGCGGGGGTGACCTTGACCACGCCGGTGCCGAAGGCGCGGTCCACGTAATCATCGGCGATCACCGGCACGCTGCGCCCGGTCAGCGGCAGGGTCACGCTGCGGCCGATCAGGTGCGCATAGCGCTCGTCTTCGGGGTGCACCATCACCGCGGTGTCGCCCAGCAGGGTTTCCGGGCGGGTGGTGGCCACCACCAGGTAATGGCGGGTTTCGCGCAGGGTCTCAACGCCGTCGGCATCGCGCTCGACGTGCTCGTAGCTGGCACCGTCTTCCAGCGCATAGGCGATCGACCACAGGAAACCGTCTTCTTCCACGCTTTCCACTTCCAGGTCGGAAATGGCGGTCTTCAGCACCGGGTCCCAGTTGACCAGGCGCTGGCCGCGGTAGATCAGGCCCTGCTCGTGCCAGCGCACGAACGCCTCGATCACCGCTTCGGAGGGCTGCGGGTCCATGGTGAAAGTGGTGCGCGACCAGTCTGCCGAGGTGCCCAGGCGGCGCATCTGGCGCTCGATGATGTCGCCCGACTGCTGCTTCCACTCCCACACTTTGTCGATGAAACCGTCGCGGCCCAGCGAATCGCGGGTCTCGCCATTGCCGGCCAGCGCCAAGTTGCGCGACACCACCATTTCAGTGGCGATGCCGGCATGGTCGGTGCCCACCTGCCACAACGTGTCGTAGCCGCGCATGCGGTGGTAGCGCACCAGCGCATCCATCAGGGTCTGCTGGAAGGCATGGCCCATGTGCAGCGTGCCGGTCACGTTCGGCGGCGGCAGCAGGATGGTGTACGGCTCGCCCTTGCCGGACGGCTTGAAATGGCCGGCCTTCTCCCACGAGTCGTACAACTCGGTTTCAAAGGTTTTGGGGTCGTAGCTGGAGGCGAGTTGGGTCATGCGGGAGCCAGGATCGAAGACGGGAGGTGGGGGTGCGGGAAGTGGGGCGACGTGGTGGTGCCGACGTTGTAGAGCCGACGTTGTAGAGCCGACTGTTAGTCGGCTGCGGTGCGGTGCTGCGGTGCCATGCAGCTGTTCGGTGCAGCCGACTAACAGTCGGCTCTACCCTGTCGAGAGGATGCCTGCGATCGGGCGGCCGATGGTGAAGAAGGCGAACCAGGGAAAGATCAGGGCGGTCAGCAGGCGCATCAAGGGTCTCCGGGTTCGGGGGCAGCGCCACGGTGGGCGCCGCGCGGCTTACATGTCGTACTTGTTCAGGTCAAAGCCCAGCGCCTTGTACTGGCGCCAGCGCTCGCGCAGCGGTTCGCGCGCCTCCGGGTCGGCCGGCACCACCTCCAGCACGCGATCGCAGCTGGCCAGGTAGGGGTCGTCGCGCAGGTTGATCACCAACGGGCGGGCAGGGGCCTCGGTGCCGGGCACGGCAATCAGCACCAGCGCCTCTTCCTCGTCCATGTCTTCGCCGGCGATCTGGTGCGGAATGTAGGCATCGTCGTCGAACGACCACAGCAGCTCATCCAGTTCCTCGGCCTGGGCCTGGTCGCGGGCCAGCACCAGGGTGAACAGCCCGGCGTCGTTGGCCTTGCGTGCCAGCTCGCAGACCAGGCGCAGCGGCTCGGTCAGGAAGCGGGGCTTGGCGATCAGGTAGAAATCAGCACGGGACATGGGCAGGCCTGGAGCGAAAGGGAAGGCCCGGCACCGGGCCGGGCGGGATCGCGGCAGCCGATGGGCCGCCGCGATCGGTGCTGCATCAGGCGCGGGCGACCTGGTCCAGCA
Organism: Stenotrophomonas sp. GL_101; assembly: GCF_057835675.1. Classification (NCBI taxonomy): domain Bacteria; kingdom Pseudomonadati; phylum Pseudomonadota; class Gammaproteobacteria; order Lysobacterales; family Lysobacteraceae; genus Stenotrophomonas; species Stenotrophomonas sp. GL_101. The sequence continues at coordinate 636,140 of NZ_CM174432.1, forward strand.
GCCACTGGCTCAGCAGGCCGACCGGGCGACCGGTGGCCATGCCACGCTTGCCTTCGTCGCTGGCCACGCCGGCGATGTCCAGGTGGGCCCAGCGCTGGCCGTCGGTGAAGCGCGACAGGAAGCAGCCGGCGGTGATCGCACCGGCCCAGCGGCCGCCGATGTTGTAGACGTCGGCAAAGCTGGAATCCAGCATCGGCTGGTACTCGTCCCACAACGGCAGGCGCCAGGCGCGGTCGAACACGTGCTCGCCGGCGGCCAGCAGTTCATTGGCCAGGTCGTCGTGCTTGCTCATCAGGCCGGCGGTCTGGTGGCCCAGCGCGACCACGCAGGCACCGGTCAGGGTGGCCACGTCGATCAGCGCGGCCGGCTCGAAGCGCGCCGCATAGGTCAGCGCGTCGCACAGGATCAGGCGGCCTTCGGCGTCGGTATTGCCCACTTCGATGGTCTTTCCCGACATCGCGGTGATGACATCGGACGGACGGTAGGCGTTGCCGTCGATGGCGTTTTCCACCGCCGGCACCACCACCACCAGGTTCAGCGGCAGCTTGGCGGTGACCGCCGCGACGAAGGTGCCGATGACGTTGGCGCCACCGCACATGTCGTACTTCATTTCTTCGATGCCGCCCTGGGTCTTCAGGTTGACGCCGCCGGTATCGAAGGTGATGCCCTTGCCGACCAGCACGTAGGGCTTGGCGTCGCCGCCGTTGCTCCACTTCAGCACCACCAGGTGCGGGCGGTTGGCCGAGCCGCGGGCCACGGCCAGCAGCGAGCCCATGCCCAGCGCTTCCATCTGCGCCTCGTCGAGGATTTCCGCTTCCGCACCGGCATGGGCCTGGGCGAAGGCGACCGAGGACTCGGCCAGGTAGGCCGGCGTGCACAGGTTCGGCGGCAGGTTGCCCAGCTCGCGGGCGTGCTGCACGCCGGCGGCGATGGCCTGCCCCTGGGTCAGGGCCTGGCTGTCGGTGCCGGCGATGGCCAGGGTGGTCAGGCCGGGTTCGTCGGCCTTCTTCTTGCCCAGCGTGGCGCTGTAGCGGTAGGCCGCGTGGTCGGCGGTGATGATCGCCTGGCGGATGTTCCAGGCCGCGTCGCGGCCCTTGACCGTCAGTTCGGTCAGGGTGAACAGGGCGTGGTGGTTGACCCCGCTTTTGAGGGCGCGGCTGGCGTCGCCGACCGCCTTGAGGTACTGCGGCACGCCAAACTTGGCCGGCTCGCCCAGCCCCACCACCAGCACGCGCGGGGCGTTCACGCCCGGCAGGTCGTGCAGCAGGGTGGTGTTGCCGGTCTTGCCGCCGACGTTGCCGCGGGCCAGCAGGGCCGACAGGCGGCCGCCCGACGCGGCGTCCAGGGCTTGCGCCGCCGGGCTCAGGGACTGGTCGGCATAGGCGCCGACGATGACGCAATCGCACTCGGCCGAGGCCGGCGCTGCGTGGTTCAGGGTGAATTCCAGGGCCATTGATCAGATTCCGTTGGCAAATCCGTACAATCGCGAGCTGTTTACGTCCCGTCAGTAGACTGGGCAGCACCGCGAACGAATCCGAGAGTTTAAACCACCGCCCCATGTCGAAGCTCGATCGCTATCTCCTGCGTGATTTCGTCCAGAGTTTTCTGGCCACCCTGATCGTATTGCTGGTGGTGAGCGTCGGTGGTGTCCTGGTGGACATCCTCGGCAACATCGCCGACGGCCGGCTGCCGGCCCGCCTGCTGTTCTCCCAGCTGGGCCTGCAGTTCATCGTCTACATGCCGCTGATCCTGCCGCTGGCGCTGATGCTGGGCCTGCTGCTGGCCACCGCGCGGCTGTACCGGGATTCGGAAATGGCCGTCCTCACCGCGATCGGCGTGGGCCCAACGCGGCTGTTGCGCCCGGTGCTGATGCTGGTGCTGCCGGTGGTCGGGCTGATCGGGATGTGCTCGCTGTGGCTGGGGCCCTGGGCCGACCGCACCGGCGAAACCATGATCGAGGAGGCCAACCGCAGCGTGGTCATGGCCGGGCTGGAGTCGGGCAAATTCACCACGCTGCCCAATGGCGGGGTGGTGTACCTGTCCTCGGTGTCCTCCGATGGCACCCGGTTGGGCAAGGTGTTCCTGCAGCGCCAGAAGGGCGACCGCATCGAGGTGGTCTCGGCCGACCGTGGCCGGATGTTCTTTGAAGGGGCACGCCAACGCTACCTGGAGCTGGAAGACGGGCACCAGGTCGAAGGCCCGGCGGCGGGCGCGCTGGACTACCGGCTGATGACCTTCGCACGCAACGACGTGGCCATGCCCGATGGCGCCGATACCCGCGAGAAGGACGACCCGGAACTGATGCCCACCACCCAGCTGTTCGGCGATCCGCGCCCGGCGGCGCAGGCGCAGCTGCATTCGCGCATTACCCCGCCGCTGATCGCGCTGGCCTTCGCGCTGATGACCCTGCCGCTGGCGCGTAGTTCGCCGCGCCAGCAGCGCTACGGCCGCATGATGCTGGCCTTCCTGGCCTACATGGTGGGCATGAACCTGATGTTCATCGGCACGCGCTGGATCGCCGATGGCAAATTGTCCGGCAGTGTCGGTCTGTGGTGGCTGAGCCTGCCGCTGCTGGCGCTGGCGATCTGGATGTACCTGCGTGACGGCAAGCTGTCGCGCCCGCGGAGGACCGCATGAAGCTCCACCCGATGCGGTTTGATGTCTATCTTGGCCGGGCGGTGCTCGGCACGGTGCTGCTGACCTGGGCGGTCCTGGTCGGGCTGGACGTGGTGATGGCCTTCTCCGGTGAGTTCAAGGACGTGGGCAAGGGCAGCTACACGCTGGGCCATGCGGCGGCGTGGGTGCTGTACACGGTGCCGCGGCGTGCCTATACGTTCTTCCCGACCGCGGCGGTGATCGGTTCGCTGATGGGCCTGGGCCAGTTGGCGGCGACGTCCGAGCTGACCGCGTTGCGCGCGTTGGGGCTGTCGCGCAAACGCCTGAGCGCGTCGGTGGCGATCGCGTTGTCGTTGTTGACCGCGGTGATGGTATTCAACGGCGAGGCGGTGGCACCGTGGGCGCAGAGCCGGGCCGACGACATCAAGATGAGCGCCAAGTGGGGCAACAACCTGGCGGTAGCGCGGTATTCGGGCGTATGGGCGCGCGAGGGCGATACGTTCCTCAACGCCGGCGCAGGCGATGAGCAGCTGCAGCCCGGCGGGGGCACCAAGCTGGTGCTGCGCGATGTACGCCTGTACCGGATCGGCGAGGACGGCAAGCTGGCGTCGCTGACCTACGCGGGCACCGCCGAGCACGGTGACAACGGCTGGGTGCTCAACAAGGTGCGCCGGGATACCTTCGGCGAGCGTTCGGCCACCCGTGAGACGGTGGAGTCCGAGCCGTGGAACTCGCGCCTGGATGCGGCGGCGTTGGCCAGCGGCATTTCCAAGCCGCGCAACCTGACCGCGATGGACCTGCGCACCAGCATCGAATATCGCAAGCGCAACGGGCTGGATGCGCGCGATTACGAGGACATCTACTGGAGCCGGTGGTTCTACCCGGTCAACGTGCTGGCGCTGTGCCTGGCAGCGGTGCCGTTCGCGTTCGGTTCGCTGCGCAGCGGGGGCATGGGCAAGCGCTTGTTCCTGGGCATCCTGTTCGCACTGGGCTTCTGGCTGTTGCAGCTGTTCTTCGGGCGCATGGCCGGTGCATTGAAATTCGACTACCGCATCGCCTACGCGCTGCCGCCGATCGTGATGCTGGCGGTGTCGGGCCTGTTGTTCCGGCGCAAGTCGGGCTGAGCGACGCGCCGCGCTGGCGCCACCACCTGCGTGGCTGGCGCTAGCGTTTGGGCAGGCGCTGCAGCTGCGTGCCGCTGGCGCGGTCGTGCCAGGTCAGGCGTTGGCGATCAAGCAGGGCCCACCACAGGCCAAGGCCGCCGAGCAGTACCGAGAACGTGCCAACGCTGTAACGCAGCCACAGCTGGCGGCGGGTGGGTGCCGAGCCATCGGTATTGACCACCTGCAACCGCCACGGGCGCATGCCCAGGGTCTGGCCGCCGCGGCGCCAGCTCAGCGTGGCGTACAGGCCGGTGACGATCCAGCAGCACAGCCAGAGCAGCCATTGCAGGGCGCTGAACGGGGCGATGTTGTCGCGGGCGGCGTGCCCGGCCAGGGCATAGCCGGCCACGAACAGCGCACTGGCCAGCATCCACAGCGCCAACGCGGGGAAGAAGTCGTACAGCAGCGACAGCAGCCGCCACAGCAGCAGTGAGGCGGGGCGGTCGGTGGTCGCAGCGGTGGTGTTGGCCATGCGCCGAGCATACCTGCGCCGCTGCCACGGTTCGATGGCTGCCGGGCGCGCTGCTCCGTATGCTGGTGGCATGTCCGACGCTACTACCCCCGCGCTGCGCCGCCAGATGGTGCAGCAGCTGCCGCCGCTGCGCGATGCTGACAACGCGCTGATCCAGCGCTTCCTGGATGCCATCTGGGCCGAACACGGACTCGCCCGCGCCAGCCTGGACAGTTACCGGCGCGACCTGGAGGGGCTGGCGCGCTGGCGCGATGGGGCCGGGGGGGGATTGGGTGCGATCGACCGGGCCGGACTGTTCGATTACCTGGCCTGGCGGACCCGGCATGGCTGGTCCCCGCGCAGCACCGCACGGCTGCTATCGGCACTGCGGGCGTTCTTTGCCGATGCGCTGCGCCGCGGCCAACGCAGCGAAGACCCCAGTGCGCTGCTGGATCCGCCGCGGCTGCCGCGCCTGCTGCCCAAGGCCTTGGCCGAAAGCCAGATCGATGCACTGCTGGCCGCGCCGGACATCGACAGCCCGTTGGGGCTGCGCGACCGGGCGATGCTGGAACTGATGTATGCCGCCGGGCTGCGGGTGAGCGAGCTGGTGAACCTGCCGGCCAACGCGGTCAACCTGCGCCAGGGCGTGCTGCGGGTCACCGGCAAGGGCAGCAAGGAGCGCCTGGTACCGTTGGGCGAGGAGTCCCAGCACTGGCTGGAACGCTACCTGGCCCAGTCGCGGCCGCAGCTGGCGGGCAAGCGCCCGGTGCCGGCCGCCCAGGACGGTGCGGTGCCGATGTTCCTGGCGCCCTCGCTGCACCCGCTCAGCCGCCAGCAGTTCTGGGCACTGGTGAAGAAATACGCGGTGCTGGCCGGGATCGACCCGGTGCGGATCAGCCCCCACGGGCTGCGCCACAGCTTCGCCACCCACCTGCTCAACCACGGGGCAGACCTGCGCGCGCTGCAGATGCTGTTGGGCCACAGCTCGTTGTCCACCACCCAGATCTACACGCTGGTGGCGCGCGAGCACCTGCAGAAGCTGCATGCGCGGCATCACCCGCGCGGCTGAATCTGCACCTTCTTCATGCGCCCTGTCGCTGTTCCGCCGCGGTCCCGCTGCGGTGATCGGCGGCTGTGCGAGAATCGCGGTCACCTTCTTCCACCCCCGGAATGCTCGATGCTCCGTGTTGCCATTGCCGCGCTTTTCGGCGCCATCAGCCTGACTGCCTGTGCGCAGCAACCGTCCGCCCCGGCGGCAACCCCGGCCGCCTCCGCGACCAAGGCGGCCCCGGCTGCGGGCGGCAGTGCCGACCAGCGCGTGCGCACGGCACTGCAGCAGCTGGACCCCAACTTCAAGCCGGATTTCATCGGTGCCGCGCCGTTCCCGGGCTTCCGCGAAGTACTGGTGTCCGGCCAGGTGCTGTACGTGTCCGATGACGGGCGGTACCTGATGCAGTCCCAGCCCTACGACATCCAGAACAAGGCGCCGGTCAGCAGCCAGGGCCTGTTGAGCTACCGCCGCAAGCTGCTGGAGGGCGTTCCCACGGCCGAGCGCATCGTGTTTGCCGCGCCCAACGCCAAGCACACCATCAGCGTGTTCACCGATATCGAGTGCGGTTACTGCCGCAAGCTGCACCAGGACATCGCCGAGCTCAACCGCAACGGCATCAGCGTGGAATACCTGGCATTCCCGCGCATGGGCCTGGGCAGCCAGGACTACACGGACATGATTTCGGTGTGGTGCGCGGCTGATCGCAAGCAGGCGTTGACGGCGGCCAAGACCGGCAAGCCGGTGGTCGCGAAGAACTGCACCAATCCGGTTGCCCTGCAGTACAAGCTGGGCCAGCAGATGGGAGTCAACGGCACGCCGGCGATCTTCGCCGCCGATGGCACGCAGTTGGGTGGCTACCTGCCGCCGGCCCAGCTGAAAGCCGCGCTGGAGCGTATTGGGGGGAAGTGATTTTTTAGAAGCTTTTAAGCGCTGGAGCAGAAGCAAATCCCAGGCAGAGCAGAGCAACAGCTGCGCTGTGCGGGTTCTGCGTACTGGGTAGGTGGGGGTGGGGTTACGGGACACGCTGCAAGTCCCCCTCCGGGGCCCGGCCACGCCGCATTGCGGCGCGGCGTTCAGTCGTGCGCGAGGCAGTGCCTCGCAAGCGCACGCCTTCACCCCTGTAAGCTCCGCCATCGCATCCATGCGATGGAGGGTCCCTCCACCCCACCCCCACCTACCCCCGACACATTTCCGGTGCTCACAGGCAAGCGTCGGTTCTGCTGACGCAGCGAGGGGTGGGGGTCTGCTGCGTTCGCTTGGGGAAAGCGTGGATAGGAGTGGTTGGGGGGTGGAGGGCGGTGGGTAGCAGAGATCCCTGCTTGCCCATGGCCACCAGCCAACTGTCTGGGGCGGGGGTGTGTGGGTTCACGGGACCCTCCACCGCATGGATGCGGTGGCGGAGCTTACATGGACGTACTTGCAGCGTGTCCCGTGAACCCGCACACCCCCGCCCAGCGCGAAGGGCAAGCGGCCCAGGGTTTTGATCGCCAACAAAAAAGCGCCCCGGAACATCCGGGGCGCTTTTGTTTTCGCTTTTGCTCGGCTTGGGCTTTTGCTCAGCTTTTAGCTTTAGCTTTCCGCCCTTCAGCTTCTAGAAACTCAATTCAACCCATCACTGACCGCCTTGGTCAGCGTGCCTTGCGCGTCGTCGCCGCTGAATTCCCAGATGAACGCGCCGCCGAAGCCCTGCGCCTTCACGTAGTTCATCTTGCGGGTGATGTTGGCCGGCGTATCGAAACTCCACAACGTGCTGCCGTTGTAGACCCAGGTCGCCCCGGCCGTGTTGTCGGTGTAGCCGTTCCAGGCCAGGTGCTTGAGCACCTTCCAGTCTTCGATGCCGGCCTCGTAGGTCCCCGGTGCCGCGCCGCTGGCGCTCTGGTACAGCCCGTTGTTCGCGCTGCCCACCCCGGTCCAGCCACGCCCGTAGTAGCCGATGCCCAGGTTCAACTTGCTCGCCGGCACCCCGCGGCTCAGGAACGCCTCCATCGCATCATTGCTGTTGTACAGCTTCTGGTCGCCGGTGGACGGATCGGCCGGCGAATCGAACAACGCCGAGTGATGGTTGGTCTGCGGATCCCACGCGCCGTGGAAGTCGTAGGTCATCACGTTGATGTAGTCCAGGTACGGGTGGTAGGCGGCCGGGTCGGTGACACGCACCTTGTCGATCCCCGCGCCCACCGCCACCGTCAACAACAGCCCCGGTCGCACCGCGTCCAGCTGGCGACGGAACTCGGCCAGCAGCGCGGTGTAGTTGGCGTTGTCGGCCGGGGTGCCGCAGCTCAGCCCGCAGGCCACCGGGTATTCCCAATCGATGTCGATGCCATCGAACACCCCTGCCGCCGCGCCCACGCCACCGGCACCGTCGGTCACCGGCAGGTTGCCCTTGATGTAGGCGTCCACGCAGGACGCCACGAAGGCCTGGCGGTTGGCCGGTTGCGCCGCGCTGGAGAAGCCGCGCGACCAGGTCCAGCCACCCAGCGAGATCAGCACCTTCACGTTGGGATGCTTGGCCTTGAGCTGCTTGAGCTGGTTCCAGTTGCCGCGCAGCGGCTGGTCCCAGGTATCGGCACTGCCGCTGACGCTCTCGCCGGCACCGAAGGCCTTGCTGTAATCGGCGAACGCATCGCCGCCCACCCCGGTGTTGGGGTCCGAGGCCTGGGTCACGCCTACTTCGCAGCGGTTGTTGCGCACGTTGCCGAAGGCATAGTTGATGTGGGTGAGCCTGGCCGCCGAACCGCTGGTGTCGATGTTCTTGACCCGATAGTTGCGCCCATAGATGCCCCACTGGGTGAAGTAGCCGATCACCCGCTTGTTGCCGCCGCCACCGCCCGCTGCCGTGGTCACGCTGATCGACGCGCTCTGCGCCGAGGCGTTGCCGGCGTTGTCGCGCGCCCGCACCGTGTAGGTGTAGGCAGTGCTGGCGGTGAGCCCGCCGTCGGTGTACTGGGTGGCGCTGGGCGAGCCGACCAGGCTGCCGCTGCGGTACACGTCGTAGCCGGCCACACCGCTGCCGCCGCTGTTGTCGGTGGCCGCGTTCCAGGCCAGGTTGACCGTGCTGGCGGTTTTCGACGGTGAGGCCAGCCCGCCGGGCACGCTGGGCGGGGTGGTGTCGTTGCTCGCCGCGGTGACAGTCACACTGACCGTGGCCGAGGACGTCACCGCCGCGTTGTTGTCGGTGGCTACCGCCTTGAAGGTGTGGCTGCCGGCGCTGGCGTTGGCCCAGGTCACGCTGTACGGGGCGCTGGTGTCGATGCCCAGCGAGGTGCCGCCCCGGAAGAACTCGACCTTGCTGATGCTGCCGTCGCTGTCGGCGGCGTTGGCGCTGACGGTGATGCTGCTGCCGGCGGTGAAGCTGGCCCCGGCGCTGGGCGCGGTCAGGCTGACGCTGGGTGGCTGGTTGCTGCCGCTGCCATCGCAGGGGCCCAGGTTGGTGTAGTACGGCGCACCGGCGGGGTGGTCGGGCGGGGCATTCCAGATGTCCTGGTTGGCCCGATACAGCACGCCGCCCTTCTGCAGGGTGGTGCCGGACAGATAGATCACCGCGCCGTTCCATTCCGGCGCACCGGTACAGTTGGCGGCCAGCGCCAGTCCGGGGGCAGTGCCGGCCGCAGCCAGTGCCAGGGCCAGCAGCCAACGTCTGTGGCGTGCCGGGGTTTGGGAGGATAACGATGTCACCGCACTGCGCATCATCGGGTCAGGCATGGTCTTACTCCGATCTAGTGATGGGCGCGGGCCGCCCAGGTGGACGGCCCGCGTGCAGCAGGTCCGGGCGCCGGTGAGAGAGGCCGGCAACAGCAGTGGGGGCGGACGAGGACCCGGCCGGAAAGCACGTCGGCCAGGTAGTGATAACGTTGTCATGTAATTCCCGGCCAATCCGTGAGCCAGCGCAAGGTTCGGCTGTGAAGGCCCGGGCGGGGAGGTATCCGGCCGGGGCGGTCGCGGCGGTGGACTTGGGTACAATAGTGGGCCCCGTTCCCAACCACGGTTCCCCGGACATGATGGTCCTCGAGGGCGCATCCGCCCTTTCGCCGTTCCGCCGCGAACGTCTTGAATCCCGCCTGCAGTCCCTGGCCACCGATCTGCGCATCACCGGTGCCTGGCATGTCTACTTCATCCAGACCGAGGGCAGCGCCGCTCCAGGCCCGGTGATCCTGAGCCGGATCCTGGAAGCCGAGCCGGCCCCGGCCGAGCGTGCCGCCGAGGCGGTCAGCCGCTACGTGGTGCCGCGCCTGGGCACGCTGTCGCCGTGGTCGAGCAAGTCCACCGAGCTGGTGCGCGGTGCCGGGCAGCCGATCCAGCGCGTCGAGCGCGGCCTGCGCATCGACCTGGCTGGCTGGCCGAGCGATGCCGCCACACAGGATGCCGTGGCACGCGCGCTGCATGACCCGATGACCCAGTCGGTGCTGACCGACACCGCACAGGCCCAGGCGCTGTTCAGCGCGCCGGCCCGTGGCGCGTTGGAACGCATCGCGCTGGACGACCTGGAAGCGGCCAACAGCCGCCTGGGCTTGGCCCTGGCCCAGGACGAGATCGACTATCTGCGCCAGCGCTTCGGCGCGCTGGGCCGCGCGCCGTCGGACGTGGAACTGATGATGTTCGCCCAGGCGAACTCCGAGCATTGCCGGCACAAGATCTTCAATGCCAGCTGGACCATCGACGGCGCCGACCAGTCGCACTCGCTGTTCCGGATGATCAAGAACACCCACCAGCAGACCCCGCAGCACACGTTGAGCGCCTACAGCGACAACGCCGCCGTGGTTGCCGGCCTGCCGGCCGCGCGCTACCGCCCGGACCCGGCCAGTGGCCAGTACCGCAGCGAGGCGGTGGTCGATTCGGCGTTCTGCATCAAGGTGGAAACGCATAACCACCCGACCGCGATCGCGCCCTTCCCGGGTGCGGCGACCGGTGCCGGTGGCGAGATCCGCGACGAAGGCGCCACCGGCCGCGGCGGCAAGCCCAAGGCCGGCCTGACCGGCTTCTCGGTGTCGCACCTGCGCATCCCGACCCTGCCGCAGCCGTGGGAAGCCCCGCGCGCGCTGAATCCGCGCATGGCCCCGGCGCTGGACATCATGCTGGAGGGCCCGCTCGGCGGTGCCGCCTTCAACAATGAGTTCGGCCGCCCGAACCTGCTGGGTTACTTCCGCAGCTTCGAGCTGCCCGAAGGCGAGGGCCTGACCCGCGCCTACGACAAGCCGATCATGCTGGCCGGTGGCCTTGGTGCGATCGACCAGAACCAGGTCGAGAAGCTGCGCCTGCAGCCCGGCGATGCGGTGATCGTGCTGGGTGGCCCGGCGATGCTGATCGGCCTGGGCGGCGGCGCGGCCAGTTCAGTGGCCTCCGGCGAAAGCGCCGAAGACCTCGATTTCGCCAGCGTGCAGCGCGACAACCCGGAAATGGAGCGTCGTGTCCAGGAAGTGATCGACCGTTGCGTCGCGCTCGGCACCGACAACCCGATCCGATGGTTCCATGACGTCGGCGCCGGCGGCCTGTCCAACGCCATCCCCGAACTGCTGCACGACTCCGCCGTGGGCGGTGTGATCGACCTGGGCAAGGTGCCCAGCGACGACCCGTCGTTGTCGCCCATGCAGTTGTGGTGCAACGAGTCGCAGGAGCGCTACGTGCTCGGCGTGCCGCAGGCGCGGCTGGCCGAGTTCGCCGCCCTGTGCGCGCGCGAGCGTTGTCCGTTCGCCGCGGTCGGCGTGGCCACCGCGGAGGAACGCTTGGTGGTGGCCTACGGCGCGACCGTTGGCAGTATCCCGGCCGATGCTCCGATCGACCTGCCGATGGACGTGCTGTTCGGCAAGGCCCCGAAGATGCACCGCGATACCGCCCACCCGCCGGCCCCGCGCTGGCCGGTGCTGAAGACCAAGGGCATGGACCTGCATGAAGCCGGTCTGCGCGTGCTGGCGCATCCGTCGGTGGCGTCCAAGAACTTCCTGGTCACCATTGGCGATCGCAGCGTGGGCGGCCTGACTGCCCGCGAGCAGATGATCGGCCCGTGGCAGTTGCCGCTGGCCAATGTGGCCATCACCCTGGCCGGGTTCGACACCGTCGCCGGTGAGGCGATGGCGATCGGCGAGCGCACCCCGCTGGCCCTGCTCGACGCTGCCGCCTCGGCGCGCATGGCGGTGGGCGAAGCCATCACCAACCTGTGCGCCGCCCCGGTGGATGCACTGGACACGGTAAAGCTGTCGGCCAACTGGATGGCCGCGGCCGGCCACAACGGCGAAGACGCGTTGCTGTATGACGCGGTGCGCGCGGTGGGCATGGAACTGTGCCCGCAGCTGGACCTGAGCATTCCGGTGGGCAAGGATTCGCTGTCGATGCAGGCGCAGTGGCACGATGCCGGCCAGGCGCACAAGTCGGTGTCGCCGGTGTCGCTGGTGATCACCGCGTTCGCTCCGGTTGCCGACGCCAACGCCCAGCTCACCCCGCTGCTCGACCGCGAGACCGACAGCGAGCTGTGGCTGATCGGCCTGGGCGCGGGCAAGCAGCGCCTGGGCGGCTCGATCCTGGCCCAGGTGCACGCTGACCACAGCGCGCTGCCGGCCTTCGCCGGTGCCGTGCCGGATCTGGACGACCCGCAGCGCCTGCGCGCGTTCTTTGAGTTGATCCGCGATGCGCGCCAGGCCGGCCTGTTGCTGGCCTACCACGACCGCAGCGATGGCGGCGCGTTTGCCGCGCTGTGCGAAATGGCCTTCGCCTCGCGCCAGGGCCTGGACATCACCCTGGATGCGTGGGGCGATGATCCGTTCCGCAGTCTGTTCAATGAAGAACTGGGCGCGGTGGTGCAGATCGCCAAGGAAGACCGTGCGGCGTTCGCCGACCTGGTCGAGCGCCACGCCCTGACCGAATGCGCGCAGCGCATCGCCCGCCCGACCACCGCCCCGGTGGTGCGCGTCTCGCTGCAGGGCGAGAGCCTGGTCGAGTGGCGCTGGGAAGCGTTGTTCGATGCCTGGTGGTCGGTCACCCATGCCATGCAGAAGCTGCGCGACAATCCCGAGACCGCCGACCAGGAACGTGCGATCGCACGCAACTTCAACGCGCCGGGCCTGAAGCCGAAGCTGACCTTCGACCTCAACGAAGACGTGACAATGCCGTACATCAACACCGGTGCGCGTCCGCGCGTGGCGGTGCTGCGCGAACAGGGCGTCAACGGCCAGATCGAGATGGCCAACATCTTTGAACGCGCCGGTTTCAGCGCGTACGACGTGCACATGAGCGACCTGATCGAAGGCCGCGTGGCGTTGTCCGACTTCACCGGCCTGGTTGCCTGCGGTGGCTTCAGTTACGGCGACGTACTGGGTGCGGGCCGCGGTTGGGCCACCTCGGTGCTGGAGCGCAGCGCCCTGCGCGATGCGTTCGCCGCGTTCTTCGCCCGCGACGACAGCTTCGCGCTGGGCGTGTGCAACGGCTGCCAGATGATGAGCCAGCTGAAGGACATCATCCCCGGGGCAGAGCATTGGCCGCAGTTCCGCCGCAACCGCAGCGAGCAGTTTGAAGCCCGCACCGCGCTGCTGGAAGTGGTGGAGTCGCCGTCGATCCTGCTGCGCGGCATGGCCGGCTCGCGCCTGCCGGTGGCGGTTGCCCATGGTGAAGGCCAGGCGGTGTTCGCCACTGCGGTCGACCAGGCGGCCGCGCGCGTGGCGCTGCGCTACGTCGATGGCGATGGCAACGTGGCCAGCCAGTACCCGCTGAATCCGAACGGTTCGCCGGACGGCATCACCGGGCTGACCAGCACCGATGGCCGCGTCACCATCATGATGCCGCACCCCGAACGCACCCCGCGCGCGCTCAACCTGAGCTGGCGCCCCAGTGACTGGCAGGGTGATTCGCCGTGGCTGCGGATGTTCCGCAACGCACGCGTATGGTGCGGCTGATATTGCGCAACGCGTCATTGTCGATGCGATGAAAATCGCGTGAAGAAACCGCCGGTCCTGCCGGCGGTTTCTTTTTGTGCGCAGCAGAAAATGATCGTCGCCAATGAGTTACAGCGGGTTACAGCGCGAAAATGCGTTATGACCATTACTCACATGAAACTAACGAAATAAGCCTGTTTTTGGACGTTTCTGTGACGTACTTCGCGGTCATGAGTTTATGGATGTCAAAGTCTTGACGTTCTTGGCACGGTGCGTTAACACTGCATGCTCATTAGGAAAGCGTTCAGTTCTGCAGTAACCGCATGGATGGCGAGTCAGCAGCAAGTTCGTAGCACTCCATTCGGCGCAACGCCGTAAATCAAGCGAAAAAACGCCCCCAGGGGACGTTGGACCACGTGGTCCGGCGTTGGCGTCGCTTTGCCAAAAACCAGCCCACTCAGGAGTTACATCGATGAATCGGATTTATCGCAAGGTCTGGAACAAAGCACTGGGGCAGATGGTTGTCGCCTCGGAATTGGCCACCAGCGCGTCTGCCGGCGTGGTCATCGACCAGCGACGATCCACCGGCACGCGCGCCTCGTCGCTGCTGTCGGCTGCCATCGCATTGACGCTTGGAGTGGGACTGGCAGGCATCGCACCGCGCGCACAGGCGCAGTCGGTGGAAGTGGGTGGCAATGCCAACTGCGTGGTGCTCAACAGCAAGATCATCGACAGCTGCGTGGTGGATGGCAGTGCCACCGCCACGGGCAGCAATGCGGTCGCCATCGGTAGCAACAGCACCGCCTCGGCCGCCAACAGCGTCGCCCTCGGCGCCGGTTCCAAGGCCAACCGGGCCAATACCGTTTCCGTCGGTGACACCGGCAAGGAACGCCAAATCACTCACCTCGCCGCAGGCACCGCCGCCACTGACGCGGTGAACAAGGCGCAGTTGGACAAGGTTGCCGTCGCCGCCGAAGGCGCGACCCGCTATTTCAAGGCCGACGGCGCTGGCAACGACAGCGACGCGGCGAGCATCGACGGTGACGGCGCACTGGCTGCCGGTGCCGGTGCCAATGCCGATGGCGATGGTGCCACCGCACTGGGCCAGGGCAGCCAGTCGCTGGCCAATGCCACCACGGCAGTGGGCAGTGGAGCAATCGCCGCCGGCCTCGGCGGCAGCGCCTTTGGCCAGGGCGCGATGGCCTTCGGCGATGCGGGTACCGCCATTGGCCAGAGTGCCGCAGCGTTCGGGCTCGGCGATGTTGCCGTGGGTGCTTCTGCGGTAGCGGCCAGCGAGAACGGCGCGGCCACCGCGATTGGCGGCCTCGCCGAAGCCAGCGCCGACGGCGCCACTGCGATTGGGGGCGGCGCATTGGCGATCGGCGCCGGCAGCACCTCGCTGGGCCGCGGCGCGGGCAGTGGTGGTGAAGCCTCGGTGGCGGTCGGCGCGTTCAGCGTTGCCGTCGCCGATTTCAGTGCCGCGCTGGGGTCCAACTCCGCAGCGGTGGCGGTGGGCAGCGTGGCGCTGGGCGCCGGCTCCTACGCCGATCGCCAGGACACGGTGTCGGTGGGCAATGGCGAAAACGGCCTGCGCCGGCAGATCACCAACGTCGCCGACGGCACCGACGCCAACGACGCGGTCAACAAGGCACAGCTGGATGAAGTGGGCGCCGTAGCGGCCACCACCGGCAAGTACTTCCAGGCAACCGGCAGCGAGGACAGCGATGCCGGTGCGTTTGCCGGCGGCGACAACGCCACCGCCATCGGTGAGGCCTCCAACGCACTGGCCAATGGCGCCACCGCGCTGGGCAGTGGTGCCACCGCCGTGGCACAGAACGCCACGGCGGTCGGCTTCAACGCCGTCGCCAGCGGCCAGAACAGCGCTGCGTTCGGCAACAACGCCCAGGCCAATGGCCCGGGCAGCGTGGCCGTTGGCGGCGCGGCGGTGGATGCCGATGGCAACCCGCTGATCACCAACGGTGGGGTCCCGGTGGATACCGGCGCCACCAGTGCCGGCGTCGGCGGTACTGCGGTAGGCGCCAGCGCCGAAGCGTCCGGTTTTGCCTCCTCGTCCTACGGCGTCGGCGCCTACGCGGGCGGTGCGCAGTCCTCCGCGTTCGGTGCGGTCTCCAATGCCATCGGCGATTACTCCACCGCCGTGGGCACGCAGAGCGTGGCCACCGGCAACAGCAGCACCGCCATCGGCGGCCCGGCCGACCTGCTGCCGGGCCTGGGCTTCTTCGTCCAGACCCAGGCCAGCGGCGAAGCGGCTACCGCCGTCGGTGCCGGCGCCATCGCCAGTGGTGATTACGCTACGGCCAATGGCACCTTGACCGAGGCATCGGGCACCGAAGCCACCGCCGTGGGCTACTTCGCCTACGCACCGGGCGAGGGCGCCACCGCACTCGGCGCGGAAACCTGGGCCAGCGGCGAACTCAGCACCGCAGTCGGCTTCTACGCCACCGCGCGCGGCGCCAACAGCGTTGCGCTGGGTGCCAATTCCACCGCTACCCGGGCCAATACGGTGTCGGTGGGGGATGTCGGCAACGAGCGCCAGATCACCCATGTGGCCGCCGGTACTGAAGCCACCGATGCGGTCAACAAGGCGCAGCTGGATGGCGTAGCCGAGGTGGCCAATGTCACGGCCAGCCGCTTCAAGGCCAACGGCTCGGCGGACAGTGACGTGGGCGCATTCGCCGATGGCGATGGCGCGCTGGCGGCCGGTGAAGCCAGCAATGCGCTCGGCGCCGGCGCCGCGGCGCTCGGCAACGGCGCCAATGCGCTGGGCGATGACAGCGTGGCGGTCGGTCGCAACGTGGCCGCCAACGGCAACGGCAGTGTTGCCATCGGCGGCCTGGGCCAGGCCTACGATGAGTACAACCAGCCGTTGGTCGACGCCGACGGCAACGCAGTGAAGGTCGGCACTACCGCCGTGCAGGATGCGGTGGCGGTCGGTGCGGGCGCACTGGCCACCGGCACCACCAGCAATGCCTTCGGCAGTGGCGCACAAGCCACCGGCAACAACAGCCTGGCGGCCGGCTACAAGGCGCGTGCCAGCGGCGACTACAGCGTTGCGCAGGGCGACAACGCCTTTGCCAGCGGCGAAGAAACCACCGCCACCGGCGCCTATGCATGGGCGACCGCCGACGGTGCAACCGCCTATGGCTCCAGTGCGTGGGCCACCGAAGCCAACGCCACCGCCGTGGGCCAGTCGGCCTGGGCCAGCGGCACCGGCGCCACCTCGATCGGCTACAACAGCTGGGCCCAGGGCACCAGCGCCACCGCCATCGGCCGCGGTGCCTTCGGCTACGGCAACAACAGCGTCGCAGTCGGCTTCCAGGCACTGGGCAACAGCATCAACAGCATCGCCATCGGTACCAATGTCGTTGCCGGTGGTGAAAGCGCCATCGGCATCGGTGCCGGCAGCAGTGCCAGCGCCTCCAACGCGGTTGCCCTGGGCGCCGGTGCGGTCGCCGACCGTGCCTACTCCGTGTCGGTGGGCAGCGACACCCGCCAGCGCCAGATCACCCAGGTGGCTGCCGGTACCGAAGGCACCGACGCGGTGAATGTCGACCAGCTCACCGAGGCCACCGCGCAGTTCCAGGCCAGCGGCGACGGCGTCGCCGTGGCCGCTGGTGAGGAGAGCGTCGCGGCCGGGTCCAATGCCGCCACCGATGGTGACTACGCCACCGCCGTGGGCTCCAGCAGCTTTGCCGCCGGCAGCGGCGCAACGGCCCTGGGCAGTGGCGCCTTTGCGCTGGCCGACAACGCCAGTGCAGTAGGCTTCAATGCCCTGGCCACCGGCGCCAATGCCATCGCGGTCGGTGCCAACGCACAGGCCACCGGCGAGTACGCCACCGCCACCGGCGCTGAAAGCGAAGCGACCGGCGAGCAGAGCACCGCCACCGGTGCGGCCAGCATCGCCTCCGGTGCCGGCAGCCTGGCCGGTGGTGCACTGTCTGAAGCGGCCGGGGAAGAGTCGGTCGCGCTGGGCTACTACAGCACTGCCAGCGGCCAGGGCGCGACCGCCGTGGGTGCCGAAAGCGTGGTCAGCGGCACCTTGTCGGCCGGCTACGGTTTCGGCGCCGAAGCGACCGCCGGCTACACCACCGCCATCGGTGGGCTGGCCGTGGCCAGCGCCTTCAACGCCACCGCGCTGGGCAGCTTCGCCCAGGCCACCGGCTCCAACAGTGTCGCCGTGGGTGGTGATGCCGAAGCCTCCGGGGCCTACAGCACCGCCACCGGCCAGGGCAGCCTGGCCAGCGGCACCAACAGCGTGGCCGTCGGCGGTGCGCTGTTCGGGCTGCTGCCCACCGAAGCGTCGGGCGACTATTCCACCGCCGTCGGCGGTGGCGCCTGGTCGCCGGGGGTGAACAGCACCGCGCTGGGCAACGCCGCCACTTCCAGCGGCATCAACAGCGTGGCGCTGGGCGCCGACTCGATTGCCGACCGCGATGACAGCGTGTCGGTCGGCAGTGCCGATGTGCAGCGCCAGATCACCAACGTCGCCGCCGGTAGCGAAGGCACCGATGCGGTTAACCTCAACCAGTTGAACGCGGTGGCCGCCGCCGGTGAAGCCACCAGCAAGTACTTCCAGGCCAGCGGCAGCGACAACAGCGATGCCGGTGCCTACGTCGGAGGCGACGATGCGCTGGCCGCCGGTGAAGCGGCCAACGCGATCGGCGACGGTGCCAGCGCGCTGGGTGCCGGGGCCAATGCGGTGGCCAACAATGCCACCGCCGTCGGCGTCAACGCACTGGCCAGCGCAGAGGGGGCCGCTGCACTGGGCAGCAACGCCCAGGCCACCGGCGAGAACAGCGTGGCCGTCGGCAACGGCGCCGTTGCCAGTGAGCTCGGTGCCACCGCCGTGGGCAACGCCGCCGCCGCGAGCGGTGCGTACAGCACGGCCAACGGTACCGAATCGGTGGCCAGCGGCCAGCAGGCCACCGCCAGCGGCTTCCGCAGCAGCGCGGCCGACGCCGGCTCCACCGCATACGGCAGCTACAGCGACGCCAGTGGGCGACTGTCCGCCGCGCTGGGTTACGGCGCAGTGGCATCGAACAACCTGGCCACTGCGGTGGGCACCTCGGCCACCGCGTCCGGAGCCAGCGCGGTCGCATTGGGCGAGTCCAGCGAAGCCACCGGCGATGAAAGCGTGGCCATCGGTGGCTCGACCTTCTTCGGCCTGCTGCCGGCCCGTGCCAGCGGCACCGGCGCGGCGGCGTTCGGGGCCGGCGCCTGGGCAACCGATGATTACGCCACCGCGATCGGCTGGAATTCCTGGGCCGATGCGGCCGACACCACCGCGCTCGGTGCCAGTGCCACGGCCAGCGCGGCCAACAGTGTCGCGCTGGGCGCAGGCTCCACTGCGGACCGCGTCAACACGGTCTCGGTGGGCACGGCAACCTCGCAGCGGCAGATCACCAACGTTGCCGACGGTACCGAAGGCACCGACGCGGTCAACGTGAACCAGCTCGATGCCGTGGCCGAGGTGGCCGAACAGACCCATCGTCAATTCAAGGCCTCCGGCAGCGGCAACGGCGATGACGTCGGCAGCTTCGTCGACGGTGCGTATGCCACGGCTGCCGGTGAAGCGGCCAATGCCTTCGGCACGGGGGCCTCGGCCTACGGCAGCGGCGCACTGGCCGCCGGTCGCAACGCCTCGGCGTCGGGCTTCAACGCCTCGGCGACGGCCGATTCGGCCACGGCCATCGGCGGCGCGCTGTACTACGAAGATGCCAACGGCAACGTGGTGCTCGACCAGGCCACCAGCGCCAGCGGTATCGGCGCCACCGCGCTGGGCGCCGGTGCGCAGGCGGCGGGGGTGTTCAGCACCGCCAGCGGTGCCGGCGCCACGTCGGCCGGGCTGCAGTCGTCGGCATTCGGCTTCAGTGCCGACGCCGGCAGCGACTACAGCACCGCCGTCGGCGCCTTCAGTGCCGCCAGCGGCGTGCGCAGCAGCGCGTTCGGTTACGGTGCCGATGCCAGCGGTGACTATGCGTCCGCGCTGGGCTGGGGCAGCACGGCCTCGGGTAGTTACGCCAACGCGATCGGGTATTCGGCGCAGGCCAGCGGTGCCAACAGCCTGGCAGCGGGTTCCACAGCGTGGGCGACCGCGGCGCAGACCACGGCGGTGGGCCAGTTGGCCTGGGCAACGTCGGCCGGCTCCACCGCGATCGGCCAGGACAGCTACGCCTACAGCGGCATCAACGCGACCGCGCTGGGCAAGAGCAGTTCGGCCAGTGGCGCAGGCAGCGTCGCGCTGGGGGCCGGGTCGCGCACCAGCGAAGCCAACGTGGTTTCGGTGGGCGGCGGCAACGGCACCACCGGTCCGGCCACGCGCCGCATCACCAACGTCGGTGCGGCGGTGAATGCCAGCGATGCGGTCAACAAGGCGCAGCTGGACAGCGTGGCGGCCACCGCCGATGCGGTTGGCAAGCACTTCCAGGCCAGCGGTGACGGCGTGGCTTCGGCCAGCGGCAGCGATGCGCTGGCGGCAGGGTCCGGTGCCGCCGCCAGTGGCAACCGCAGCAGCGCCCTGGGTACCGCGGCAGTGGCCTCGGCCACCGGCGCCACCGCCGTGGGTGCCGATGCTTCGGCGCGGGGAACCAACAGCACCGTGCTCGGCCGCGCGGCCTCGACCAATGCGGTCAACGGCGTGGCCATCGGCAACGGCGCATTCGCCAGCAACGGGGCCGGCAGCATCGCCCTGGGTGCCGGCGCCGGGGTATCCGGTGCCGGTGCGGTCGCACTGGGTGCCGGCTCGCGTGCCGTCGAGGCCAACGTGGTCTCGGTGGGTGGCGGCAATGGCACCGACGGCCCGGCCACGCGCCGTATCGTCAACGTCGGTGCCGGTCGCATCGCGGCAGGCAGCACCGATGCGGTCACCGGTGGCCAGCTCAACACCACCAACCAGCGCGTGGGTGCGGTGGAAACCCGTGTCGGTGACTTCGACGAGCGGATCGGCTCGGTGGAGAACGTCACCGCCAATGCGGTGGCCTACGACGATGCCAGCCGCGACACACTGACGCTCTCGGGCGTCCAGGGCACGGTGATCGACAACGTCGGCAGCGGCTCCATTGCGTCGGGCAGCCGCCAGGCGATCAACGGCGGTCAGTTGTTCCAGTCCTTGTCCGATGCCGCCAGCTTCCTTGGCGGTGGTGCCAGCGTAGGCATGCAGGGCGTGTTCGTGGCGCCCAATTACGTCATCCAGGGCGCCACCTACACCAACGTGGGCGACGCACTGGGCGCACTGGACCGCAAGGTCAGCGACCTCGACCAGCGCGTGGCCGGTACCGGCACCAACGCGCGGGCCCGCAGCGCCGCCGCACCGGTTGCGGCCAGCCTTGCCGGCGCGTCGCAGGCCGATGAGGGGGCAGCGGTGGCCAGCGTGCAGGGCACGCCGACCGCCGCCAGCGCCGGCACTGCGCAGGTGGCCAATGCACCGGCGGCCGCGCCGACCGCAGTCAACGCGGTGGCGATGGGCGATGGCGCAGTGGCCAGTGGCGCTTCGGCCACCGCGATCGGACAGGGAGCCAGCGCAACGGCCGCCAATTCCGTCGCACTCGGCCAAGGCTCGGTTGCCGACCGCGCCAACGCGGTGTCGGTGGGTGCGGTGGGCAGCGAGCGCCAGGTCACCAACGTCGCGGCCGGCACCCAGGCCACCGATGCGGTCAACAAGGGCCAGCTCGACGGAGGCATCGCCACCGCCAACAGCTATACCGACCAGCGCTTCGGCGCGATGGCCGACAGCTTCGACATGTACAAGGGCGAGATCGACCAGCGCCTGCGTCACCAGGATCGCCGCATCGATCGCCAGGGGGCGATGAGCGCGGCCATGCTCAACATGGCCACCAGTGCCGCCGGCGTCCGCACCCAGAACCGGGTCGGCGTGGGCGTGGGCTACCAGGGCGGCGAGTCGGCGCTGTCGTTGGGCTACCAGCGTGCGCTCAGCGAGCGCGCCACGGTAACCATCGGCGGTGCCTTCAGCAGCGATGACAGCTCGGTGGGCGTCGGTGCCGGTTTCGGCTGGTAAGCGGACGTGGCAACGCGTGGCCTCCGGGCCACGCTGCAAGCAATGCAAGGCCTGAGGGGGCAGGTCACGGGAACCCTGGCCAGGGCCGGCCAGGAAACCCGCATGGAGTGTTGGCCTGAACAATCGTTTGATCCATGACCTTGAAGAGGACTTCAACGTGACGAACAAGCAGAACCTTCGCATCACCGCACTGGCAGCCGCGCTGCTGTCGATCTCCGCCGGCAGTGCCTTCGCCGGCACCCTGCGCGTCGAGGAACCGACCCGTCCGGCTACGGCTGCCCAGCAGTCCAGCAACGGCATCATCGTCAAGTACCGCACCGGTACTGCCGCCGCATCGGACCGTTCGGCCAAGCTGGCCGTGGTGAACTCGGCACTGTCGCGGGCAACGCTCAATGGCGGCACCGCGCGCGCGGGCGCGCTCAGCCCGCAGGTGGTGCGCAAGCTCGGCGTGGGTGCCGACCTGATCCGCCTGCAGAGCCGCCTGGGCGCCACCGAACTGCAGAAGGTACTGGCTGAACTGAAGGCCGACCCGACCGTGGAATACGCCGTTGCCGATGTGCGCATGCAGCGCGCCGACCTGCGCGCCAAGCCGAGCGAAACCAAGCAGCTGGTGCCCAACGATCCGTACTACGCGCAGTACCAGTGGCACTTCAGCAGCCCCACCGGCGGCATCAACGCGCCGTCGGCGTGGGATGTCTCGCAGGGCGAGGGTGTGGTGGTAGCGGTGATCGATACCGGCATCCTGCCCGACCATGAAGACTTCTCCGGCAACCTTCTGGAAGGCTACGACTTCATCAGCGACGCGGAGACCTCGCGCCGTCCGACCGACGCCCGCGTGCCGGGTGCGCTGGATTACGGCGACTGGGTCGAAAACGACAACGAGTGCTACTCCGGCTCGCTGGCCGAAGACAGCTCCTGGCACGGTACCCACGTGGCCGGTACGGTCGCCGAGGCCACCAACAACGGCGTCGGCATGGCCGGTGTCGCCTACAAGGCCAAGGTGCTGCCGGTCCGCGTGCTGGGCAAGTGCGGTGGCAGTCTGTCGGACATCGCCGATGCCATCACCTGGGCCTCCGGCGGCACCGTGGCGGGTATTCCGGCCAACGCCAATCCGGCTGAAATCATCAACATGAGCCTGGGCGGTTCCGGCGCCTGCGATCCGGTCTACCAGGCCGCGATCAACGGCGCGGTCTCCCGCGGCACGCTGGTGGTGGTGGCGGCGGGCAATGCCGGCGGCAACGTATCCAACGCCCGCCCGGCCAACTGCAACAACGTGTTGGCGGTGGGCGCCACCCGCATCACCGGTGGCATCACCTATTACTCCAACTACGGCGCGGCGGTGGATCTGTCCGCCCCGGGCGGCGGCGGCGGTGTGGATGGCAACCCGGGTGGCTACGTCTGGCAGGCGATATCCAGCAGCACCACCTCGCCGGACCTGGGGACCTCGGATTACGGCGGCAAGGGCGGCACCTCGATGTCGGCGCCGCACGTGGCCGCGGTGGCCGCGCTGGTACAGAGTGCGCGCATCGCCAACGACCGTGATGCGTTCACCCCGGCCGAGCTGGAAACCCTGCTCAAGCAGACCGCGCGCGCCTTCCCGGTGGCGATCCCGGCGGCCACGCCGATCGGCACCGGCATCGTCGATGCCAAGGCCGCACTGGCCAAGGCACTGGAAGAAGAGTGCACCGAGAACTGCGGCCCGACCGCTACGCCGTTGACCAACAAGGTGGCCATCAGCGGCCTCAGCGGTGCCGGTGGCAGCGAAGTGCTGTACAGCTTCGAGGCCCAGGCCGGCAAGGTGCTGAGCCTGCTGACCTACGGCGGCAGCGGCAATGTGTCGGTGTACGTGAGCCAGGGCAAGGAGCCGACCGCCACGGTGTTTGATGCCAAGTCGACCCGTCCGGGCAACAGTGAAACCGTGCGCTTCACCGCGCCGGTGGCGGGCACGTACTACATCAAGCTGGTCGGCGAATCCGCGTTCAGCGGCGTCAGCGTCATCGCCAACCAGTAATCCAGGTGTGATTTCTGGGGCGTCGGTCTTTGTGACCGGCGCCCCATTTTTTTGTTCAGTTGCAGAAGCGTGAAATTCAATAGCGCCAGGAGCAAAAGCGCCAGATGTTCGCGTGCGCCAGTCTGGGCCGGCGCGGGTGGGTTGACGGGACACGCTGCAAGTACGTCCATGTAAGCTCGTTCGCGCCATCCATGGCGCTCAACGGTCCCGCCAACCCACCCGCACCGGCCCTTGATACATTTCCGGTGCACCCAGGAAGGCAGAAGTTCCATGCGCTTCTGAGGAAAAGGGCGGCTGCTGCTGCCACTGGACGTGGGGGAAATCAAGCGTTCGAGGCCGGTTGTTCTTTCAAACCAGATGTTGCGGCGGCGTTGTAGATTCGGATGCAAGCGAAGCATTGTGCTTTGGCATCTGCTTGCCCATGGCCACCAGCCAAGTGTCGAGGGCTGGAGTGGGTGGGTTCACGGGACCCTCTTGCAGCGTGTCCCGTGCCCCCCCTGCCCAGCCTGGAGCGGCAGGCAAGCGCCGCTTTTCGCTTGTGGCTGCCCGCTTTCGCTTCTGCTTCTGGGGCCCCCAACGGCCGATTCATCTATCGGCCCGCAAGCCGCTGCATTCTTTTTCAAACGGTGGCGTCGGCCATCCCCCAACGGTAGTGGCGGGAACGGAATTCATCCGCATGTCGCTTGCTGAACTGCTAAAGTCGGCAGGTCGCCAGGAGAGCTTCGTGAACGCGGTAGCCCACGATCCCACTGCAGAATCCACTGCGGAAACCCGCATCGTTGAAGCGCTGCTGCGCAATGGACGCCTGAAGGAAGGCGACCTGGTGCGCGCGCAGCCCCTGCACCGTGAAGCCGGTGGCAGCCTGCTGCAGCTGCTGGTGCGGTTGGGCCTGGTGTCCGAACGCGACCATGCGCAGGCCTGTGCCGATGTACTCGGCCTGCCGCTGCTGGACGCGCGCGCAGTGCCCGAAGCACCGCCGGAATCCCTGCTGGATGCACTGCCGCTGTCGCTGCGGTTCCTCAAGCAATTCCATGTCTGCCCGCTGTCGCTGCACGATGGCGTGCTCGCGCTGTGGCTCAGCGACCCGCAGGATCCCTACGCCGCCGAGGCCGTGCAGCTGGCCATGGGCGTGCCGGTCAGCCTGCAGGTCGGGCTGCGCTCGGAGATCGATGACCTGATCGAACGCTGGTATGGCCAGGGCCGCAGCGCCATGGGTGCGATCATCGAAACCGCCGATGGCGAAGGCGCGGTGGTCGATGACATCGAACACTTGCGCGACCTCGCCTCCGAAGCGCCGGTCATCCGCCTGGTCAACCTGGTCATCCAGCGGGCGGTCGAGCTGCGCGCATCGGACATCCACATCGAACCGTTCGAGAACCGCCTCAAGGTGCGCTATCGCGTCGACGGCGTGCTGATCGAAGGCGAAAGCCCGCCGGCCAACCTGACCGCCGCGGTGATCAGCCGCATCAAGATCATGGCGCGCTTGAACATCGCCGAACGCCGCCTGCCGCAGGACGGGCGCATCATGCTGCGCGTGCAGGGCAAGGAACTGGACCTGCGCGTGAGCAGCGTGCCCACCGCGCACGGCGAAAGCGTGGTGATGCGCCTGCTCGACCGCGACACCGTGGTGTTCGATTTCCATCGCCTCGGCTTCACCGATGCCTTCCTGCCGCAGTTCCGCAAGGTGCTCGAGCAGCCGCACGGCATCCTGCTGGTGACCGGCCCCACCGGCTCGGGCAAGACCACCACGCTGTACACCGCGCTGAGCCAGCTCAATACCGCCGACGTCAAGATCATCACCGTCGAAGACCCGGTCGAGTACCAGATCGAAGGCATCAACCAGATCCAGGCCAAACCGCAGATCGGGCTGGATTTCGCCAATGCGCTGCGCAGCATCGTGCGCCAGGATCCGGACATCATCATGATCGGCGAAATGCGCGACCTTGAAACCGCGCGCATCGCCATCCAGTCCGCGTTGACCGGTCACCTGGTGCTGTCCACCCTGCACACCAACAACGCGGCCGGTGGCATCACCCGCCTGCTCGACATGGGGGTGGAGGATTACCTGCTCACCTCCACCATCAATGGCATCCTCGCCCAGCGACTGGTGCGCCGGCTGGAGCCGGAACATGCACAGAAATACCTGGCCTCGCCCGAGCAGATCGACAAGTTCGGGCTGCGCCGGCTACAACCCGACGGCGAGATTTTCCTGTATCGCGCGCAGCCCTCGACGATCGCGCCCACCGGCTACCTGGGGCGCACCACCATCGTCGAATTCATGGTAATGAATGACGAACTGCGACGCGCGGTGATGCGTCGCGCCGGCATGGGCGAGATCGAGCAGATCGCGCGTGCCGCCGGCATGTGCACCATGTACGAGGATGGCCTGTCCAAGGCCTTGCAGGGGCATACCACTCTCGAAGAAGTGCTGCGCGTGACGGAAGAATCCTGATGCCCGCCCGCCGCTTCCCGCAGGCAGGCCGCTGAGCATGGCGCAGTACCGCTACAAGGCACTCAATGCCCACGGCGAGCTGTTCGACGGGCAGATGGAGGCGGCCAGCGAAGCAGACGTGGTCGCGCGCCTGCAGGACCAGGGCCATATGCCGATGGAAGCGCGCCTGGCCAGTACCGGCGTGGCCGGCGCATCGACATGGAAGGCGCTGCTGCAGCGCAAGCCGTTCGATGGGGGCGCGCTGGTGCAGTTCACCCAGCAGCTGGCCACCCTGCTCGGTGCCGGGCAGCCGCTCGACCGCGCCCTGAGCATCCTGCTGGAACTGCCCGAGGACGAGCGCAGCCGCCGGGTCATCACCGACATCCGCGACGTGGTGCGCGGCGGTGCCGCCCTGTCCACCGCGCTGGAGCGCCAGCACGGGCTGTTCTCGCGGCTGTACATCAACATGGTGCGCGCCGGTGAAGCCGGTGGCAGCCTGCACGATACCCTGCAGCGGCTGGCCGACTACCTCGAACGCAGTGCCGAGCTCAAGGGCAGGGTGATCAACGCGTTGATCTACCCGGCGATCCTGCTGGCGGTGGTCGGTGGTGCGCTGCTGTTCCTGCTGGGCTACGTGGTCCCGCAGTTCGCGCTGATGTATGAAAGCCTGGACGTGGCCTTGCCCTGGTTCACCCAATGGGTGCTGGCCGCCGGGCTGGTGGTGCGCGACGGCTGGCTGGCGATGATCGTGGTGCCGGCGCTGGCGTTGCTGGTGATCGAGCGCAAGCTGCGCCAGCCGGCGTTCCGCCTGGCGATGGATACCTGGCTGCTGCGGTGGCGTGGCATCGGCCCGCTGGTGGCCAAACTGGAAACCGCCCGCCTGGCGCGCACGCTGGGCACGCTGCTGCGCAATGGCGTGCCGCTGCTGGCGGGCCTGGGCATCGCCCGCAACGTGCTGGGCAACCGCGCGCTGGCCGCCGATGTCGACACCGCCAGCGACGAGGTCAAGAACGGTAACGGATTGTCGGTATCGTTGGCACGCAGCAAACGCTTCCCACGGCTGGCACTGCAGATGATCCAGGTGGGCGAGGAATCCGGCGCGCTCGATACGATGCTGCTCAAGACCGCCGACACCTTTGAACAGGAAAGCGCCCGTGCGATCGACCGGCTGTTGTCGGCGATGGTGCCGGTGATCACCCTGGTGCTGGCCTCGGTGGTCGGCCTGGTGATCGTGGCCGTGCTGGTGCCGCTGTACGACCTGACCAACGCCATCGGCTGACCGATGGCCATCCCTGTTTTTACACCCCGCAAGGAGCCAACCGCATGCAACGCCGCCTGATCAGTTTTACCTCGCCGCGCCGCCAGGCGGGCATGAGCCTGCTGGAAATCATCATCGTCATCGTGCTGATCGGCGCGGTGCTCACGTTGGTCGGCAGCCGCGTGCTGGGCGGTGCCGACCGCGGCAAGGCCAACATCGCCAAGGCGCAGGTGCAGACCGTCGCCGGCAAGGTCGAGAACTTCCAGCTGGATACCGGCAAGTTGCCGGCCAAGCTCGACGAGCTGGTCACCCAGCCCGGTGGCAGCAGCGGCTGGCTGGGCCCCTATGCCAAGCCGGCCGACCTCAACGACCCGTGGGGCCACCCGCTGGAATACCGCGTGCCCGGCGAAGGCCAGCCGTTCGAACTGATCAGCCTGGGCAAGGACGGCAAGGTCGGCGGCAGCAGTTACGACACCGACATCCGCTACGAGTAACCCCGCGTGCCGGCCATTGCCCTGCCATGCACCGCCTTGCCCCGTCGTCTGTCGCGCTGCCCGCGCGCGGTGGCCGGGCTGTCGTTGCTGGAAATGCTGCTGGTGGTGGCGTTGATCGCCATCATCGGCGTGGTGACGGCCACGGCCATGAACGGCGGCATCGATGGCCTGCGCCTGCGCACGGCCGGCAAGGAGCTGGCCAGCCAGCTGCGTTACACCCGCACCCAGGCCATCGCCAGCGGCGAGCGCCAACGCTTCCTGATCGATCCACAGGCACGCACCTGGCAGGCGGCCAACGGCCGCCATGGCACGTTGCCGGCGACGCTGGCCGTGCGCTTCCGTGGTGCGCGCGAAGTGGCCGATGTGCCCGGGCAGGGCGCCATCGCGTTCTTCCCCGACGGGGCGTCCAGCGGCGGCAGCATCGACCTGCAGGTGCGCGACGCTGTCTGGCACATCGACGTGGGCTGGATCACCGGTGAAGTGCGCTCGGGCCAGCAGCGGGGCGGCCGATGAAGCACCAGCGTGGCTACTCGCTGCTGGAGGTGATCATCGCCTTCGCGTTGCTGGCCCTGGCCTTGACCCTGTTGCTGGGCAGCCTGTCCGGCGCCTCCCGCCAGGTCAAGCAGGCCGATCTGCGCAGCCGCGCGGTGCTGCATGCGCAGTCGCTGCTGGCCGTCACCGGGGTGGTCGAGCCGCTGCAGCAGGGCGAGCGCAGCGGTGACTGGGAAGACGGGCGTTATCGCTGGCGCCTGCAGGTTGCACCCTATGAGGAGCCGCGCAGTGGCGTCGTGTCGGCGGCCGACACCGTCGCCGGCCCCACGCTG
Organism: Stenotrophomonas sp. GL_101; assembly: GCF_057835675.1. Taxonomy (NCBI): domain Bacteria; kingdom Pseudomonadati; phylum Pseudomonadota; class Gammaproteobacteria; order Lysobacterales; family Lysobacteraceae; genus Stenotrophomonas; species Stenotrophomonas sp. GL_101. The sequence goes on from NZ_CM174432.1 coordinate 664,333, forward strand.
GCGCAGGTGAGCCTGCAGGTGTCCTGGGGCGAGGGCGCGGGCGAGCAGCTGCAGTGGCAGAGCCTGCGCCTGCTGCCGGCCGATCCGGCGGTGCCGCGATGAACCGGCGGTCGGCGCTGGCGCGCGGCTTCACCCTGATCGAAGTCCTGCTGGCGACCGCGCTGCTGGTCGGTGGGCTGGCGCTGGCCTTCGCCACGGTACGCTCGGCATTGGCCATCAGCCAACGCGGCGAGCAGATGGCCTCCCACAACGAGCGCATGCGCGCGGTCGAAGGATTCCTGCGCCGGCGCCTGTCGATGGCGATGCCGAGTGCGACCTCGCCGCCGGATCCGACCCGCGAACCGGTGTATTTCCTCGGCGAGCCGCAGCACATGTTGTTCGTGTCGGACCTGCCGGGCTACCTCGGCCGCGGCGGCCCTTACGTGCATGAGCTGCAGGTGCGTGGCAGCGGCGATGCGCAGCGCCTGGAACTGGCGCTGACCCTGGTGCAGAACGGCGAGCGCATCGACGAAGCACCGCCACGGCCACCGGAAATGCTGGCCGATGGGCTGCGCGCTGTGGTGTTCCGCTACCGCGGCGTGGACCCGCTCAACGGCCAGCTCGGCCCGTGGCAGGAGCGCTGGGACGATACCCGGCGGCTGCCGCGCCTGGTGTCGATCCAGGTCACTCCACGGCAGGGCCCGGCCTGGCCACCGATGGTCACCGCGCTGGCCCAGTCGTCGTCCACCGGCCAGCAGCAGGGCATACAGCGATGACGCGCATGCGTGGCGCCGCGCTGGTACTGGTGCTGTGGCTGATTGCCCTGCTGACCGCCGTGGTCGGCGCGTTCGCGCTCAGTGCGCGTATCGAACACCTGCAGCAACGGGTGGTCAACGACGATGCGATCGGCCAGGAACATGCGCGGGCCGGCCTGGAATACGCGTTGTTCCGCCTGCAGCCCAGTGCCACCCGACCGGCCTGGGTGGCCGACGGCCGGCGCTATCGCTGGACCTTCGCGCAACGCCGGATCGATCTGCGGATCATCGACGAGAACGGCAAGATCAACCTGAATCTGGCCGACGCAACGCTGCTGACGGCCTTCCTGCGGGCGATGGACCTGGAACCCGAACGCGCGCAGCAACTGGCCGGGGCGATCCTCGACTGGCGCGATGCCGACAGCCTCAAGCAGCCTGCCGGCGGTGCCGAACTGCCCGATTACCTCGCTGCCGGCCTGCCCTACGGGCCGCGCAACAACCGCTTTGAAACCCTGGGCGAACTGCAGCGCGTGCTGGGCATGGACGCGCCGCTGTATGAACGCCTTGCACCGATGCTGACCCTGTACAGTCGGCAATCGCGCCCGGATCCGCGCTTTGCCGCCGGACCGGTGCTGACCGCGCTGGGCCTGGATGCGCAGGCGCTGCTTGCCGCGCGTGAGCAGGCCAGTGCCAACCCGGCGTCGGAAGTGGGTACTGCGGCGCTTGCCAGTGGCAGCGGCACCTATAGTATCGAGAGCCGCGCAACGGATGCGCGCGGCAGGGTATCGGTGCTGCAGGGCGTGGTGCGGATGGGGGCGGCAGGCACGCCGGGAACGACATACACAGTACTTCGTTGGGAACAGGGAATGGCAACACGATGACGGCATGGCGGGACAGTCTGGTGCGGGCGCAGGGGCAACTCGCGCCGGGCGTGGGCAAAGGCCTGCGCTGGTGGCGGCGTTCGCTGTTGGCGTGGTTGCCCGAACGCTGGCAAACGGCGCTGGGCTGGTCGCGTGCGCGCCTGCTGCTGGAGCGGCGCGGCGAGCGGCTGCGGGTGCTGCGCGATACCGGGACACGCTGCGACACCCTCGCCGAACTGCCCTGGCCGCAGACCCCTGCCGCGCTCGAACAGCACCTGGATGCACGGCTGCGCACGCTGCCCCGGCATTGGCTGCTGCCGGCCGGCGCGGCGCTGCGCCGGCCACTACGGTTACCTGCCGCCGCCGCCACCCGGCTGCGCGACGTGGTCGGCTTTGAGATCGATCGACAGACGCCGTTTGAATCGGCGCAGGTCAGTTACGACGTGCGCGAGCTCGGTGCGCTGGACGACGGCCAACTGCAGGTCGAGCTGGTGGTGATTCCGCGGCAGGCGCTGGAACAGTGGGCGCAGCAGGTGGGGCCGTGGGCACAGGGCCTGGTCGGGCTCGACGTGGCCGATACCGATGGCCGTGCGCTCGGGGTGAACCTGCTGCCGCTGGAGCAACGGCAGACGCTGCGCGATCCGATGCGCCGCTGGAACCTGCTGCTCGGCATTGCCGCCGTGGTGTTGCTGGCACTGGCCGGTCAGCAGATGCTGGACAACCGCCAGGCAACGGCCGATACGCTGCGCGAACAGGTCAACGCGGCAGCACGTGATGCACGCGGCGTGGCCGCGCAGCGCCAGCAACTGCAGACCCTGGTGGAAGGGGCCGCATTCCTGGAACAGAAGCGCGGCGCACATGCCAGTACCGTCGAACTGTGGAATGAACTGACCCGCCTGCTGCCCGACGGTACCTACCTGGAGAAACTCTCGGTCGAGGGCGACACCCTGCAGCTGATCGGACTGAGCCGCGAGGCATCCCAGCTGGTCCCGCTGCTGCAGGATTCGCCCCTGTGGCGCAAGGTCAACCTGACCGGCGTACTGCAGGCCGATGGCGGTGCCAGTGGGCGCGATCGCTTCACCCTCACCGCCGAACTGCAGCCGTTGCCCGGCGCTGTGGCCACCCCGACCACCACGCCTGCCGCGGAGGGTGCCGATGGCAATGCCGACCACACGCCGTGACCGCTGGCTGGCCTTGGGCCTGTTGCTGGCGGTGGTCGCGCTGGCCTACCTGCTCGTGGTGCACCCGTGGTTCACCCGGCCGCTGCTGGCGATCAACAACGACATCAGCGAACTGCAGCAGCGCGACCAGCGCGTGCAGGCGCAGCTGCAGCAGCGCCGCCCGGTGGCCCAGGCACTGGCACAGGTGCAGGCGGCGCTGGCCGACCGCCCCGGCTTCCTGCGCGATGCCACCACCGAATCGGCCGCCGCGGCGTTGTCCTCGCGTCTGCAGGACGCCGTGGCCTCGGCGAGCCCAGGCAACCGCAGCTGCGCCATCAGCAACCGGTCGCCGTTGCAGGGCAGCAGTGGTGATGTGCCGTTCCCCAGGGTTGCGCTGCAGGTGCGTTTGCGCTGCGGCATCCCGGAGATGGCGGCAGTGCTTTACACGCTGGAAAGCGGTACCCCGCGCCTGTTCATCAACAACCTCAACCTGCTCGCGCAGCGCTTCCAGCAATCGCCGAATGAAACCGGCACCGGCCTGGATGTGTCCTTCGAGCTGGTGGGTTACCTCAAGCCGGATGCACTGGCTGCCAGTGCCCAACAGGCCGCCCCGGCCCCCGGCGCGCTGGCCCCGCCGGCAGACCCGCTGGGCGGGGTGACCCCGCCGCCGGCAGCGGCGATGGCGGTCCCGGCCGACCCCGGCACGGTGGCTGTCGAAGGTGCTGCAGGCGCCGCTGACGCCAGCCCCGACGCAGCAGCGGAGGGTGAGCATGAAGATTGAACTGACCTCGCTGCGCAGCGGGTGGCTGGCTGCCCTGGTGCTGTGGGCGCTGGCCATCTGGATCGCCAGTCTGTTCGGGCTGGGCGGGCGTGTTGCCGCGGCTGCCGATGGCGATCGCAGCGCCTCGCCGTTGCCGGTACTGGCGCCGGCCTTGCCCGATCGCATCGCCTCGGCCCAGGCCTACGCGCAGATTGGCGAGCGACCCTTGTTTGCCGAAGACCGCAAGCCGCGCCCCTACCTGCTGGGCGGCAGTGAACCGGGCGCCTCCAGCGCGGTCAGCCTGACCGGCGTGCTGCTCACCGCCGAGTTCAGCATGGCCATTCTCACCACCGACCAGAAGCAGTCGCTGCGCCTGCGCCTCAACGGCGAACCGGTGAATGGCTGGCAGCTGCTGGCGCTGGCGCCACGCAGTGCCACGGTCAGCGGCCCCGGTGGCACGCAGACGCTGGAATTGAACGTGTTCAATGGCCAGGGTGGCGAGCCGCCAACGGTGCTGGGCAACCCGGTCAACGGCCGGGTGCCACCGGCCGGCGCGGGCGTCTCGCCGCTGCCGCCCCCGCCGCCCCAGCAATCGGCCCCGGTGCGCCCGGCAACGCCAACACTGCCGGTGCCCCAGGCGGTGCCTGCGGTGGCCCCGGCCGGGCAGAATCCCGCCGCGCAAGGTCCCAGCGACGAGCAGATGCAAGCCATCCGCGCGCGCATCCAGGCGCGCCGCCAGCAGCTGCAGCAGCAACAGCAGCAACAATCGCAGCGACCGCCCACGGGCGGCTCCGGCCAGAACAACTAGAGTGCAAAGCATGACACTGCGTCCTTTCTCCCTTCGTCTGTTCTCACTTTCCCTGGCTGCGGCCCTGTTGGTGGGCTGCACCACGGTTCCGGCCCCGGACGTGCGTCGCAACGCGGTGCTCGATGGCAACCACCAGGTCGTGGCCGGCGACGGCTCGCATGCCGGGGTCGATGCCGAGCCGCTCGACGCCACGGCCAGCCCGCAGGCGGTGATCCGCCGCGGCAGCGGCACCATGATCAACCGCAGCGCCGCGGCCGCGGCGGCACCCTCGCTGTCGCAGGCCGGCAACGGTACGGCCACCTTCAACTTTGAAGGCGAATCGGTGCATGCCGTGGTCAAGGCGATCCTCGGCGACATGCTCGGCCAGAACTACGTGATCGCCCCGGGCGTGCAGGGCACCGTCACCCTGGCCACGCCCAAGCCGGTGTCCTCGGCGCAGGCGCTCAACCTGCTGGAAATGGTGCTGGGCTGGAACAACGCCCGCATGGTGTACAGCGGCGGGCGCTACAACATCGTCGCCGCCGACCAGGCATTGGCCGGCACCGTCGCGCCGAGCACCGCCTCGCCGTCCAGTGCGCGCGGCTTTGAAGTGCGGGTGATCCCGCTGCAGTACATCTCGGCCACCGAGATGAAGAAGGTGCTGGAGCCGTACGCGCGGCCGAACGCGATCGTGAACGTGGACAACGGCCGCAACGTGATCACCCTGGGTGGCACCCGCAACGAACTGGAAAATTACCTGCGCACGGTGGAGATCTTCAACGTCGACTGGTTGTCGGGCATGTCGGTGGGGGTGTTCCCGATCCAGACCGGCAAGGCCGAGCAGGTCGCCGCCGACCTGGAGAAGGTGTTTGGCGAGGAGAGCAAGACCCCCAGTGCCGGCATGTTCCGCTTCCTGCCGCTGGAAAATGCCAACGCCGTATTGGTGATTACCCCGCAGGCGCGCTACCTCGACCAGATCCAGCAGTGGCTGGAACGCATCGACACCGCCGGCGGCAGCGCCCGCCTGTTCTCCTACGAGCTGCGCTACATCAAGGCCAAGGACCTGGCCGAGCGCCTGGCCGAAGCGTTCGCCAACGAGAACAATCGCGGCGGCCGCGGCAGCAGCGGTTCGCTGGCGCCGGGCGCGAGCCAGATGGACCTGGGCGGCCGCGACGGCAACTTCAATAATTCCAACGGCATGAACAGCAGCGGCGCCGGCGATGGCAGCAGCAGTGGGGGGCTCGGCAACGGCAGCTTGAACCTGCCGCAGCGCCAGGCCGGCAATGCCAGCTTCAGCCTGGAAGTGCAGGGTGACAGCGTCGGCGTCTCGGCGGTGGAAGAAACCAATACCCTGCTGGTGCGCTCCACGCCGCAGGCTTGGCGCTCGATCCGCGAGGTCATCGAGAAGCTCGACGTGATGCCGATGCAGGTGCACATCGAAGCGCAGGTGGCCGAGGTGGCGCTGACCGGCGACCTCAGCTACGGCGTCAACTGGTTCTTCGAGCAGGCCGTTACCACCGGCAAGACCGAAAGCGGCATTGATCTGCCCAGCGCATTGGGCAGGTCGATCTGGGGCAGCATCTCCGGCGTCGTCGGCGACGGCGGCGTGGGCTGGACCTTCCTTGGCAAGAACGCGGCCGCGGTGGTCAGTGCGCTGGACAAGGTCACCAACCTGCGCCTGCTGCAGACCCCGTCGATCTTCGTGCGCAACAACGCCGAGGCCACGCTCAACGTGGGGACGCAGATCCCGATCAACTCGGTGTCGGTCAATACCGGGATCGGCGGCGACAACACCTACAGCCAGGTGCAGTACAAGGACACCGGCGTGATCCTGAAGGTACGCCCGCGGATCACCCGCGACGGCGTGGTGTTCCTGGATATCGCCCAGGAGATCAGTGCGGCCGGTGCGACGCCGGCCGGCTGCGACCCGACCAAGAGCACCTGCAACCCGCCGATCAACACCCGCAAGATTTCCACCGAAGCGGCCGTGCAGAGTGGTGACACCATCATGCTGGCCGGGTTGATCACCGATTCGGACGAGCAGGGCAGCAATGGCGTACCCGGGCTGAGCAAGATCCCGGTGATCGGTGCGCTGTTCGGTAGCAAAAGCCAGAAGCGCGGCCGCTCCGAAGTGATCGTACTGATCACCCCCACCATCGTCCGCAACGCGCAGGAAGCGCGCAACCTGACCGACGAGTACGGCAGCCGCTTCCGCGCGATGGAGCCCTTCCCGGACCGCCAGAAGAAGAACTGAGCACGCGCCGCGCTGTCATCGCGGCCATCGCGCCTGCTACGCTGCGGCCAAGCAGCGGTCCCCGAGCGGGGCCGCGATCCGCATGCCGCGCACAGGAGGACCGATGGGGACGATCGTGTTGCTGCCGATCGGGGTGGATGACACCGCCCTGGACCGGTGCCTGGGGGCGCTGGACGCCGGCACCCCGGCAGACACCTCGGTGTGGTTGGCCGACGACGGCCAGGCCGGGCCACGCGCACAGGCGGTGATCGAGCACTGGCTGGCGCATACGCCCCTGCGTGCCGAGTACACCCGGCGCGCGCGTGGCATCGGCGAGGTAGCCCACCTGGACGAAATGCTGCGCGCCTGCGCGGGTGCCGACGTGGTGGTGCTGGCCCCCGATGCGATTCCCGCGCCCGGTTGGCTGCAACAGCTGGATGCGTGTTTCGCCCGCGATCCGTCGATCGGTTCGGCCACGCCGTGGTGCAATGCCGGCGAGACGGCGGCCTGGCCGCGCTTGGGCGAGATCGACCCGGTCCCGGCCGACCTGGCGGCGATGGCGCAGGCCTGCGCCGCACTGCCGCCGATGCATCCGGAACTCCCTTCGGCGGTCACCCATTCGGTGCTGCTGCGCGCCAATGCACGGCGCAAGGCCGGCGGGCTGGACATGCACAGCTACGGCTCGTGGAATGCAGCCCTGGTCGACCTGAGCCTGCGCATGGCCGGGCTGGGCTGGCGCAATGCATTGTGCGAGACCGCCTTCGTCGCGCGCGCGGTCGAAGCGCACCCGCATGAGGGCGACATGGATGCGCTGGGCACGCGCTGGCCGGGGTGGCAGCCGCGGCTGGCGGCATTCCTCATGACCGACCCCCTGCGACAACCGCGCGAGGCGCTGCAGCAACTGCACCGGCAGGCGATAATGCCGCGTTCCCAGGGCGATCTGTTCGCCGCCCTCGCCCCTGCCGCCGCACCGGAGTGACTGCTTGAGCCCTGCCATCGTCGCGATCATCGTCAGCTACCAGAGCGCCAGCACCCTGGAGGGCTGCCTGGCCCGGCTGCGGGCGGCTGACGGCGTGGCCGAGATCCGGGTGATCGACAATGGTTCCGAAGACGGCACGCTGGAGATCGTGCAGCGCCATGCCAGTGCGGACCCGCGCGTGCGTTTCATCGCCAATCCCGACAACCCCGGCTTTGCTGCCGCCAACAACCAGGGCGTGGCCGACAGCGCCTCGCCGTGGCTGGCCTTCATCAACCCCGACCTGATGGTGGCGGCGGACACCCTGGCCCGGCTGTGCGAGCGCGGTGCCGCACTGGGCGACTGCGTGCTCGGGGTGGAACAGGTGGACGAGCAGGGGCTGCCGGACGCGGCGGTGCGCCGCCGCGACCCGGATTTCGCCGCGATGCTGCGCCACCCCGGGCAGGGCGCGAAGCTGGCCATCGCCGCCGATCCTTCTCAGCCGCTGCAGCGCGTACCGGCGCTGTCCGGCGCGCTGCTGCTGATGCCACGTGCGTTGTTCGACCGGCTGGGCGGTTGGGATGCCGGTTACCGCCTGCATGCCGAAGACCTGGACCTGTGCCGGCGCGCGCGCGAGGCCGGCGCGGTGGTGGCGATCGCCAACGATCTGCAGGTGACCCATGTGCGCGGCGTATCCAGCCGCGCGCGGCCGTTCTTCGTCGAATGGCACAAGCATCGCGGCCTGTGGCGCTACTTCCGCAAGTTCGAGGCCGGCCAGCGCAACCTGGCGGTGCAGGGCGGGGTGTTCGCCGCGATCTGGGCACACGCACTGGCGCAGGTGCCGCGCCTGCTGCGCGTCGGTCGCTAGGGCAGCCGGCGTTTCCGGCCGGGCAGGGCACGGCCCGTCGTTGGTGGGTACATCCGCGCGGGCGCATAATCGCCCGCATGATCATCCAGTCCCTGCTCGACACCGACCTGTATAAATTCACCATGATGCAGGCGGTGTTGCACCAGCACCCCGGCGCACTGGTCCAGTACCGGTTCAAGTGCCGGACGCCGGGCATCGACCTGGCCCGTTACATCGACCAGGTCAACGAGGAGATCGACCACCTGTGCCGGCTGCGCTTCAGCACCGACGAGCTGGAGTACATCCGCGGGCTGCGCTTCGTCAAACCCGATTTCGCCGACTTCCTCGGCCTGTTCCACCTCGACCGCAAGTACATCGACCTGCGCCCATCGCTGGCCGTCCCGGGCGAGATCGAGCTGGACATCACCGGGCCGTGGCTGCACACCATTCTGTTTGAGGTGCCGCTGCTGGCGATCATCAACGAGGTCTGGTTCCGCAATACCACCACCGCCGACTTCGCCGAAGGCGAGCGCCGCCTGCAGGCCAAGACCGCGCTGCTGCGGGACACTCCCGGTTTCGAGCTGTGCCGCATCGCCGACTACGGCAGCCGCCGTCGCTACTCGCGCCAGTGGCATGCACGCATGCTGCCGATGCTGCGCGATGCGCTCGGGACGCAGTTCGTGGGGACCAGCAACGTGCATTTCGCCCGCCTGTACGGCATGACCCCGCACGGCACCATGGCCCATGAATACCTGCAGGCCTTCCAGGCGCTGGGCCCGCGGCTGCGCGACTCGCAGGTGGCCGCACTGGAATCGTGGGCGCGCGAGTACCGGGGCGACCTGGGAATCGCGTTGTCCGACGTGGTCGGGCTGGACGCGTTCCTGCGCGATTTCGACATGTACTTCTGCAAGCTGTTCGACGGCGTCCGCCACGATTCGGGCGACCCGTTCGCCTGGGGCGACCGCATGCTGGCCCACTTCAAGGACCGCCGCGTGGATCCGCGCAGCAAGGTACTGGTGTTCAGCGATGGCCTGAACATCGAGAAGGTCATGCAGCTGTTCGACTACTTCCGCGGCCGCTGCCAGGTGGCGTTCGGGGTGGGCACGCACCTGACCAACGACCTCGGCCCGACCCCGCTCAACATCGTCATCAAGATGGTCCGCTGCAACGGGCAGCCGGTGGCCAAGCTCAGCGATTCGCCGGGCAAGAGCATGTGCGACGACCCCGGCTACCTGTCCTACCTGCGACAGGTATTCGAGCTACCCGACCCCGCCGCTCAGGGGTAATCGACCACCACCAGGTAGGCCCCGCGCAGCGGCTGCTGCGTCGGTGCTTCCAGCCGGTAGTGCTCGGAGAACGACAGGTCGCCAGCGCGCATCGTACGCGCGGCCACGGTCAGCTGCTGGCCGCGGCGCTCGCCGTCGCGCAGCGTCACCCCCTGGCCTTCGCCCAGCATCGTCACCGCCACCTTGGCACCCTTGGCCGAAGGCGGGCACGCTTCCAGGCTCAACAGTTGCCGGGACAGCTGCGTGGTGCAGCCGGGGTCCACGATGCGGCCGCCAAAGCGGATGCTTCCGCCGTCGGCCTGCGCCAGTCCGCTCACGGACAACAAGGTCGCGCACAGCAGGATCGAGGTCTTCATGGCACGTTCTCTGGTTCGGTGTGTCCTAGTTAGCGGCAGTCGGGGACCACCTTTAAGAGGCAGTGTTTCGTTCTGCTAGGGCCATCACCTAGAAAGAGTGATGCACGTCAAATAAAGCGATATTTGCCTGGAAATCGCCTGCCCTGATCGGGGCATTTGCGTCACCCCGGGCACGCCAGCGCCCTGCGGGAGGGGAGGGGCCCCTGCCTGCGTTAGCACGTCAAACAATTGACGTCAATTGTCGCTCGTTATGAAAAAATTGAGACATAGATCACATTTCCACATATACTCCCGTCACGGATTCAGGGATGCGTGTCCGAATTCCGTCACAGGTGAGACGCAAGGATGGGTCTGATGCCCGGCAGTGCTCCTTGCTTCCTCCTCTACTTCCACCACTTCAGTAGGGTTAGGTACAAGCAATGCACAAAATCAATTTCATCGCGGTTCTGATGCTGGCTGCAGCTCCGCTGGCCGCCAATGCTGCCGACGGCACCATCACCTTCAATGGCAAGGTCACCGACAAGACCTGCACCATCTCGACCCCGGGTGGCAAGGACTTCTCGGTCAACCTGCCGACCGTCTCCAAGAGCACCCTGGCTGCCGCCGGTGCCGTGGCCGGTCGTACCCCGTTCGCGATCAACCTGACCAAGTGCAGCGCCGGCAACGTCGCCACCTACTTCGAGCCGGGTTCGACCGTCGACTTCAACAGCGGCCGCCTGAACAACCAGGCTGCGGCCAACGCTGCCGGCAACGTGCAGCTGCAGCTGCTGGGTGCGACCAACCAGTTCCTGCCGGTCAAGGCCGCAGGCGCCAACCAGGCCCAGGACAACTCGCAGTGGGTGACCGTGGCCGCCGACGGCACCGCCAACCTGAACTACTACGCTGAGTACTACGCCACTGCCGCCGCTACCGCCGGTGAAGTGACCAGCAGCGTCAAGTACACGATCATCTACAACTGATCGTTGCCGTACCCCGCACTGGCCGGCGTACGCGCCGGCCAGTGCGCCCGGGCCCTGGCCACACACCTCGAGCGTAGTCCTTCCGATGAAAGCCTTCTTTCCCCGGGCGCTGCTGCTGGCAGCGTCGACGCTGGCCTTGTGCCCAAGCGCCATGGCCGGTGTCGTGGTCAATGGCACCCGGGTGATCTACCCGGCGCAGTCGCGTGAAGTCACCGTGCAGGTCGACAACGTCGGCGATTCCCCGGCGCTGGTGCAGGCATGGGTCGACGCTGGCGATGCCAACCAGACCGCCGATACCAGTGATGCGCCGTTCGTGTTGACCCCGCCGATCAGCCGCGTCGAACCGGGCCGCAGCCAGGCGTTGCGCCTGATCTTCTCCGGTGCAGCGTTGCCGACCGATCACGAATCGGTGTTCTGGCTCAACGTGCTGGACGTACCGCCCTCGCCGGAAAACAGCGACGGTGGTGAACAGAATTACCTGCAGGTCGCGTTTCGTTCGCGCCTGAAACTCTTTTATCGGCCGCAGGGCCTGAAGGGCGTCGCCAACGACGCGCCGGCAGCACTGCGCTGGACCCGCAGCGGTGATCGCCTGCGGGTGGAAAACCCAAGTCCCTACCACGTCACCCTGGCCGAAGTGCATGCCGTCATCGGCAGCAACGAACGCCCGGTCGAAGAGCTCGGAAAGATGGTTGCGCCCAAGCAGAGCCTGGAGTTCGCAGCGCCGGCCGGCATCGAGCAGGTGCGATTCATCAGCATCAACGACTACGGCGGTCGGGTGGAACACAAGGTACGCCTGGCCGGTACCGGGGGCTGAAGGCGCCGCGTGGGCCAGTGGCCTGCGCATCCCGCAACTGCCGCCGTGCGGCGAATTGAAGGAATGTCAGTGTGATAGGAAACAGATTGACATTGTCGATCCATCAGGCGCTTTGCCTGTTGGTTGCCGGCGTGGCCTGCCCAGGATGGGCGCTGGCTGCATCGGCCAATCTCGGCGAACAGGCGCTGACCGCGCAAAGCAGCGCGGCCGATGCCCGCGCCCCGGAACAGGCCCAGTTCAATTCCAGTTTCCTGTCTGGCCAAGCCAAGCAGGTCGACCTGGCCGCGTTCTCCAACGGCAACCCCATGGTCGCCGGCAGCTACCGCGTCAACGTCTACGTCAATGGCGCCTGGCAGGGCCGGCGCGACGTGCAGTTCAAGGCTGATGCCCAGGGCCGCGTCGATGCGTGCCTGGACCTGGCGACGCTGGAAGAACTGGGCGTGGACAGCGAAGCGGTGCTGCTCCAGCAGGACCCATCCGCCGCGCTGGACCTGACCGCCTGCGCGCCGGTACAGCAACGCATGGCCAACGCCTACGGTGCCTATGACAGCGGCAACCTGCGCTATGACCTGAGCATCCCGCAGGCATTCCTGCGTCGCGAGGCGCGCGGCTATGTCAATCCGGCGCTGTGGGATCGCGGCATCAACGCCGGCTTTGTCGGCTACAGCTTCAACGCGATCGACAGCGACAGTCGTATTGAAGGAGGCAGCCGCAACCGCAGCGCCTATCTGGGCCTGAATGCCGGCCTGAACCTCGGCGGCTGGCAGTTCCGCCACGATTCCAACCTCACCTGGAACGAAGGTGAGGGCCGCCATTGGCAGAGCATCGCGACCTATGCCCAACGGGGCATTCCGCAGGTGCGCGGCATGCTCACCCTGGGTGAGGCCTACACCAGTGGCGAACTGTTCGATTCGATCGGTTACCGCGGCGCCAGCCTGGCCAGCGACGATCGCATGCTGCCCGATTCGCTGCGCGGCTACGCGCCGGTGGTGCGCGGCATTGCCGAGACCAATGCGCGCGTCGAAGTGCGTCAGAACCAGCAGCTGATCTATTCGGCCACGGTGTCGCCGGGCAACTTCGTGATCGACGACCTGTACCCGACCGGTTACGGCGGCGACCTGGAAGTGAGCGTGGTCGAGGCCGATGGCCGTCGCCGCGAGTTCAAGGTGCCGTTCGGCTCGGTGCCGCAGATGCTGCGCGCCGGCGTGTCGCGCTATGCAATCACCGCCGGCCAGGTGCGCAACAAGCAGCTGCGCGATGAGCCCTGGCTGATGCAGGGCACCTACCAGCGCGGTATCGGCAACCAGCTGACCCTGTATGGCGGCAGCGCGCTGAGCGATGGCTACCTGTCGCTGCTGTACGGTATCGGCGTGTCGACGTCGCTGGGCGCTTTCGCCGCCGATGTCACCCATGCGCGCACGGCATTCGACCATGCCGGCGACAGCACCGGTGCCAGCGTGCGGTTGAGCTACAGCAACATGATCGGCGAGACCGGCACCAACCTGACCCTGGCCGCCTACCGCTACTCCACCGAAGGCTTCTACAGCCTGCAGGACGCGCTGTATGCCCGCGATGCCGATGACCGCGGGGTTGATCCCGGTACCCGTGGCCGTCAGCGCAGCCAGTTCCAGCTGACCTTGAACCAGCCGCTCGGCCGTCGCTGGGGCGCGCTGTATGTGACCGGCTCGGTGCGTGACTTCTATGATCGCCCGGGTACCGCCAAGCAGTACCAGGTGGGCTACAACAATGCCTGGCGCTCGGTGAACTACGGTTTCTCGGCGCTGCGTACCGAGGAGGGCGTGATCGGTCGCGCCGATACCCAGTACCTGCTGTCGTTGAGCGTGCCGCTGGGCCGTGGCACCCACCCGGTGTCGCTCAGCGCCGACGTCGGTGCACGCGATCGCGGTGGCTACGACAACAGCCGCGTGGGCATCGCCGGTGCGGCCGGCGTGGACAACAACTTCAGTTACGGCGTGGCCCTGGCCGATACCCGCGATGGTGGCACCTCTGCGGTCGGCAACGCCGAGTACCGCAGCCGCTACACGGCCTTGAACGCAACCTACGGTCACTCCAACGACTTCCGCCAGGCCTCGGTCGGTGCCAACGGCAGCCTGGTCGTGCATGCCGGCGGCGTGACCCTGACCCCGCAGCGTGGCGACACCATGGTGCTGGTCGAGGCCCCGGGCGCGCGCGATGCCATGGTCAGCAACGCGCCGGGCCTGCGTATCGATGGCCGCGGTTATGCCGTGGTCCCGTATGTCTCGCCGTATCGCCTCAACACCGTGACCCTGGATCCGCAGGGCATGGCCCACGACGTCGAGCTGGAAAGCAGCAGCCAGTCGGTGGCGCCGTTCGCCGGTGCGATCAGCTACCTGCGCTTTGACACCCGCAAGGGCAACGCGCTGTTGATCCAGGTGCGCAACACCGATGGCCGCACGCTGCCGTTCGGCGCGCAGGTCAAGGACGAGCAGGGCCAGCCGGTGGGCATGGTCAGCCAGGGCGCGCGCCTGTACGTCCGCAGCGAAAAGACCCAGGGCCGCCTGCTGGTCGAATGGGGCTCCGGTGCAGACCAGCGCTGCACGGTCGATTACCAGGTTCCGGCGGGCGCCGACGCGTCCAAGACCGGTTTCATTCCGCTGGAGGCAACATGCCGATGATCCTTTTGAGCCGCCGCAACGCCTGGGCCGCCGCGGCCGTCATTGCCGGTGCGTTGCTCGCCCAGCAGGCCAGTGCCTCGTGCCGCATCCAGTCCAGCCGGTTCATCGCGCAGGACGTCCAGATGGACATGGGCCAGATCGTGATCCTGCCCAGCACGCCGGTTGGCGGGGTCATCAAGCAGCTCAGCGTGCCGATCAACCAGCAGGACAGCGTCGCCGCGTGTGACTGGTCCGGTGGCCGTTCGGTTGGCCAGTACGTCAATGCCGCGCAGCGCAACCCCGTGCCCGGCTTTGCCAATGTCTATGAGACCGGCGTCGCAGGCGTGGGCATTCGCCTGTTCCGCGATTCCGGCGCGATCCAGACCTACTACCCGCACTCGATCAACTTCGGAGGCAACAACACCATCTCCCTGGTCGGTGGCATGTTCCGCATCGAGCTGGTCAAGACCGCGGCGCAGACCGGTTCGGGCACGATCGCGCCGAATGGCCGCTTCACCACCTACTACTTCGATGGCGATGGTCCAAGCCGTCCGGTGCTGACCTCCACCTTCAAGGGCTCCGGCACCACCGTGGTCAGCGCCACCTGTGAAGTGCAGGCCGGCAGCCGCAACATTCCGGTGGAGTTCGGCAGCGTGCCCAACACCAGTTTCACCGGGGTGGGTTCCAAGGCGGTCAATCGTGATTTCGACATCCGCCTGAACTGTCAGGGCAGCAACCTCGCCCAGTTCCAGAGCAAGGTCGGCATCCGCCTGGACGCCGACCAGGATGGCTCGAACATGCCCGGCGTGCTCAAGCTCAGCGCCGTCGCCAACAGCGCTACCCGCATCGGGATCGAGATGGTGCAGCGCGAGGGCGGCAGCGAGCGCGAAGTGCGCTTCGGCCAGACCATCAACATCGGGACCACCACGGTGGGCACCTCCACCTTGAGCCTGCCGTTGCGTGCGCGTTACGTGCAGACCCAGGCCGGCACGGTCGGTGCCGGCATCGCCAACGGCCAGGCCACCTTCACCATTCAGTACGACTGACGCGGTTGCCGCGCCGCGCCGCTCATTCCAACGCGTAGCGCAGCACGAACAACCCGGCCACCAGCCACACCGCCGGGTGCACCTCGCGCCAGCGCCCGGTACCGGCCTTGAGTACGGCATAGGCGATGAAGCCGAAGGCCAGGCCGTTGGCAATCGAATAGGTGAACGGCATCGCCAGCGCACACAGCGCAGCGGGCACCGATTCGGTCAGGTCGCTCCAGTCCACGTCGACCAGCTCGCGCAGCATCAGCCCGGCCACGAACAGCAGGGCAGGGGCCGTCGCATAACCGGGCACCATCGCGGCCAGCGGCGAGAACAGCAGCGCCGCCAGGAACAACGCGGCCACCACCAGCGCGGTGAGCCCGGTGCGGCCACCGGCCTGCACGCCCGAGGCGCTTTCGGCGAACGCGGTGGTGCTGCTGGTCCCCAACAACGACCCGGCCACGATGGCGGTGCTGTCGGCCAGCAGCGCACGGCCGAAACGCTTCTGCGCGCCCGGCAGTTTGAGCAGGCCAGCACGCCCGACCACGCCGTACAACGTGCCGGTGGCATCGAACACTTCCACCAGCACGAACACCAGCACCACCTGCAGCAGCACCGCGATCGGCGCGCCGCCGTCGTGGTGCAGCAGGCCGGGCAGGTCCAGCTGCAGGAAGGTCGGGGCCAGGCTCGGCGGCAGTGAAATCAGCCCGTGGAACTGCACGTCACCGAGCAGCCATGCCGCACCGGTAACGGCCAGGATGCCGATCAGGATCGCGCCGCGCACCTTGCGTGCTTCCAGGATCGCAATGAGCAGGAAGCCGGCCAGGGCCAGCAGCGGCGGCGCGGTGTTGAGCGGGCCGAGCGCGACCAGGGTGTCGGTGTTGGCGATGATCACCCCGGATTTCTGCAGCGCGATGATCGCCAGGAACAAGCCGATACCGGCCACGATCGCCGCGCGCAGCGAGGGCGGAATGCCCGCCACCAGCCAGGCGCGCAGGCCGGTCAGCGACAGCGCCAGGAATACCAGGCCGGAAATGAACACTGCGGCCAACGCCTGTTGCCACGGCAACCCTGCCGCGCCGACCACGGTAAAGGCGAAAAACGCGTTCAAGCCCATGCCTGGGGCCATGCCGACCGGGAAGTTGGCCGCGAACGCCATCACCAGCGAGCCCACCGCCGCGGCCACGCAGGTGGCCACGAACACCGCGCCCGGGTCCATGCCGGTGGTGCCGAGGATGTCCGGGTTGACGAAGACGATGTAGGACATCGTCAGGAAGGTGGTCAGCCCGGCCAGCACCTCGGTACGCACGGAGGTGCCGTGCTGCTGGAGCTGGAACAGGCGTTCAAACAGGGCCATCGGAACTCTCTCGCGCCTGGGCGCAGTGCTGCGCCCGGACGGACCTGCTGGTGCATCGCCGCGGCGCTTAGAAGTGGTAATTCAACTTCAGGGTAACGCTGCTGTAGTCGGTATGGAAGCTGCGACGGGTGGCGCCGGGGTAGTTCGGATCGTGCAGCTGCACCGGGCTGGAGCCCAGGTTCGTGTAACGGTATTCCGCGCCGGCCGACAGGCGGTCGTTGAAGCGGTACAGCACGCCGGCACCCACACTGGCGCCGGTGGATACGTGGCTTTTGGTGGTCTGGAACTCGGCCACGCGGCAGCCGTTGGTCTTTTCAACCAGCGATTTATCGCAGCCCAGGGTGAATTCCTGTTGAGCCACGGTCACCCCGGCGCTGAGGTAGGGCAGCCACCGGCCAGCGGCGTAGCCCAGCGTGACGTCGATGTTGCCGGCGGCGGTCACCGCGTCCTTGCCGTAATACGGGCTGTGCGCGTTGTTGTCGCGGTCCTTCCAGGTACGCTCGATGTTGCCCAGCGACAGCCCGCCTTCCAGGCCCAGCACCACGTTGTTGTCGAACTGCCAGCGGCGACCCGCCTGGATGCCACCGGTTGCGCCGAACAGGCTGTTTTCCGAGGCGTTGGCGTTACCGCGGTCCTGGCTGTGGCCTTCTGCATAGCTGCCCTGCACGCCCAGGTAGGCGCCTTCCCAGGTAGCCGGCGCGGCGGCGGCGGTGCCCGACAGCAGCAGGGCTGCGGTGCTGAGGATCAGCGCTTTCATGGTGATTTCCTACGTTTCCAAGGGGAGTGGCGATAAACGCCATTTACTGGATACGTATGGAATCAAAAGAAACCGTCTATCGACATGCAACAAGTTGTAAAGGTCGCGGATGGCATGCCGATGGCCCGGGTGAGAAGCGTCACCACCAACGGTGGTGACCTGCCAGAGCAGAACGGCCGCGCAGTGCGCGGCCGTTCCAGACGCTTCGGAGGTGTCACCACCAACGGTGGTGACCTACTTCAGCGCCTTGAAGCGCAGGCGCTTCGGTGCGGCGTCGTCGCCCATGCGGCGGCGCTTGTCTTCTTCGTACTCGCGGTAGTTGCCCTGGAAGAACTCCACGTGCGAGTCGCCTTCGAACGCCAGGATGTGGGTCGCGATGCGATCCAGGAACCAGCGGTCATGCGAAATCACGAACGTGTTGCCCGGGAACTCCAGCAGCGCATCTTCCAGCGCACGCAGGGTTTCGATGTCGAGATCGTTGGACGGTTCATCGAGCAGCAGCACGTTGCCACCCTGCAGCAGGGTCTTGGCCATGTGCAGGCGGCCACGCTCACCACCGGACAGCGACCCCACCAGCTTCTGCTGGTCCTGGCCCTTGAAGTTGAAGCGGCCGATGTAGGCACGCGACTGGATCTCGACACCGTTGATGTTGAGGATGTCCAGGCCGCCCGCGATTTCCTGGAACACGTTGTGGTTGCCTTCCAGCGCGTCGCGGCTCTGGTCCACGTAGGACAGCTGCACGGTCGGGCCCACCACGATCTCGCCGGTGTCGGGCTTTTCCTGGCCGGTGATCATCTTGAACAGGGTCGACTTACCGGCACCGTTGGGGCCGATGATGCCCACGATCGCGCCACCGGGCACCAGGAAGTTCAGGTCGTCGAACAGCAGGCGGTCGCCGAACTTCTTGGACACGTTCTTGAACTCCATCACCGCATTGCCCAGGCGCTCGCCCGGCGGGATGAAGATTTCGTTGGTCTCGTTGCGCTTCTGGTAATCCACCGACTGCAGTTCTTCCAGCCGGGCCAGACGGGCCTTGCCCTTGGTACGGCCGCCCTTGGCATTCTGGCGCGACCATTCCAGTTCCTTCTGGATCGCCTTCTGGCGCGACTTTTCCTGGTTGTCTTCCTGGCGCAGGCGGTCGTCCTTCTGGGTCAGCCAGTCGGTGTAGTTGCCCTTCCACGGAATGCCGCGGCCGCGATCCAGTTCCAGGATCCACTCGGCGGCGTTGTCCAGGAAGTAGCGATCATGGGTAACGGCCACCACGGTGCCGGTGTAGCGCGCCAGGAACTGTTCCAGCCATTCCACCGACTCGGCGTCCAGGTGGTTGGTCGGTTCATCGAGCAGCAGCATGTCCGGCTTCTGCAGCAGCAGGCGGCACAGCGCCACGCGACGCTTTTCACCACCAGACAGGGTGCCTACGATGGCTTCCCACGGCGGCAGGCGCAGCGCATCGGCGGCCACGTCCAGCTGGTTTTCCAGGGTGTGCGCGTCGCCAGCGGCCAGGATCGCCTCCAGGCGCTCCTGTTCCTTGGCCAGCTTGTCGAAGTCGGCGCCTTCCTCGGCATAGGCCAGGTACACCGCGTCCAGCTGGGCCTGGGCCTGCAGCACTTCGCCCACGCCTTCCTCGACCGCTTCACGCACGGTCTTGGCCGGGTCCAGCTCCGGTTCCTGGGCCAGGTAGCCGACCTTGATGCCGGCCTGCGGGCGGGCTTCGCCCTCGAAGTCGGTATCCACGCCGGCCATGATCTTCAGCACGGTCGACTTGCCCGAGCCGTTCAGGCCCAGCAGGCCGATCTTGGCACCCGGGAAGAACGACAGCGAGATGTCCTTGATGATCTGCCGCTTGGGCGGGACCACCTTGCTGACACGGTTCATGGTGTAGATGTATTGCGAGGACATGAGGTCTCCGAAGGCGCAACCCTGCGCCCGTTCCGTGCGGAACAGGAACAGATGAATAAAGGGGTACCGCCGATTATAGCCGGAAGCGATGACAGCCGCCGGTCTGCCCCTGCGGCGGGGCTTGCCGGCGCCTGAATGGGCCGTCAAAGCCCTTGAATTGGAAACCGTTTCCAGCCGGAGAGCGTTCAGATGCCGTGCGCATGATGGAGTCATCAATCCACCAGGCGAGGTCAATCATGCGCATGAATCGAATTGTGGTCGGGGCCATCGCCTCGCTGCTGGCCCTGGGCACGGTGGCGCCGGCGTTTGCCGACAACGATCACCGCGGCCGTGGCCATGACCGTGGCGATGATCGCCGTGACCATCGCCGCGATGACCGCCGCGACTGGCGCGACCATCGCCGGGACGACCGCCGCGAGGCGCGGCATGACTATCGCCACGACCGCCGTTACTACGACAACCGGGGCTATTACCGCCCGGCGCCGCCGCCGCGCGTGGTCTATCGCCCCGGTCCCGGCCACGGCTCCTACGGCTGGGCCCGTGGCCACCGTTACCGCGAGTACTACGGCGGCCCGGTGTACGTGGTCAACGATTACAGCCGTTACTCGGTGCGCCGCCCGCCGCACAACCACCACTGGATCCGCGACGACCGCGGCAACCTGCTGCTGGTGGCCATCGCCACCGGGATCATTGCCGATTACGTGGTCAACAACCGGTAAGACCGGTCCGGCTGCCGGACGGTGACAGACGGCGCCCCCCGGGGCGCCGTTTTCCATTGCGCCGGGCGGCGCCTGGGCCCGCCGGCATTGGTCACCCCGCGCGCCGCGGACTACAATCCAGAGCTCGCGCTGTCCCCCCTCTGCCTGCCTGGAGTAACCGATGTTCCCGCGTGACGTCCGCATCGAAACCTACGATCCCGAACTGGCCAAGGCCATCGCCGCCGAAACCCAGCGCCAGGAAGACCACGTCGAGCTGATCGCCAGCGAGAACTACACCAGCCCGGCGGTGATGGAAGCCCAGGGCAGCCAGCTGACCAACAAGTACGCCGAAGGCTACCCGGGCAAGCGCTACTACGGTGGCTGCGAATACGTGGACATCGCCGAACAGCTGGCGATCGATCGCCTCAAGCAGCTGTTCGATGCCGACTACGCCAACGTGCAGCCGCACAGCGGTTCGCAGGCCAACCAGGCGGTGTACTTCGCCCTGCTGCAGCCGGGCGACACCATCCTGGGCATGTCGCTGGCGCACGGCGGCCACCTCACCCACGGGGCCAAGGTCAATGCGTCGGGCAAGCTGTTCAACGCCGTGCAGTACGGCGTCAACGAAGCTGGCCTGATCGACTATGACGAAGTCGAGCGCCTGGCCATCGAGCACAAGCCGAAGATGGTCGTCGCCGGTTTCTCGGCCTATTCGCAGGTGGTGGACTGGGCGCGCTTCCGCGCCATCGCCGACAAGGTCGGTGCCTACCTGTTCGTGGACATGGCCCACGTCGCCGGCCTGGTCGCCGCCGGCGTCTACCCGAGCCCGTTGCCGCATGCCCATGTGGTCACCTCGACCACCCACAAGACCCTGCGCGGCCCGCGCGGCGGCATCATCGTCGCCAAGGGTGCCAGCGAAGACCTGGTCAAGAAGCTGCAGTCGATCGTGTTCCCGGGTATCCAGGGCGGTCCGCTGATGCACGTCATCGCCGCCAAGGCCGTGGCCTTCAAGGAAGCCCTGGAGCCGGCGTTCACGGCCTACCAGCAGCAGGTGGTCCGCAATGCCCAGGCGATGGCGAAGACGCTGATCGCGCGCGGCTACAAGATCGTCTCTGGCGGTACCGAAAACCACCTGATGCTGGTGGACATGATCGGCAAGGACGTGTCCGGCAAGGACGCCGAAGCCGCACTCGGCAAGGCCCACATCACCGTCAACAAGAACTCGGTGCCCAACGACCCGCGTTCGCCGTTCGTCACTTCCGGCCTGCGCCTGGGTACCCCGGCAGTCACCACCCGTGGCTACGTCGAACAGGACTGCGTGGACCTGGCCAACTGGATCGCCGACGTGCTCGACGCGCCGGCCGATGAAGCGGTCATTGCCCGCGTGCGCGATGCGGTCAGCGCCCAGTGCGCGAAGTACCCGGTCTACGGGTGATGGATGAGGCCCGGCAGCAGCGCCTGTATGCGCTACAGGCGCTGCTGCTCGGGTTGCCTACCGTGGCCGCCGGGGGAACCCTGGCGGTCATGGCGGTGGTGGTGTTCTTTTCCCGCAACCGCTACATGGGCGCAGGTGAAAGCCTGTTCCTGCTGGGTTGGGGGCTGGCCGGCCTGTGCGGTCTGCTGGCCTGGCTGTGGTTGAGCGGTGTTTACCTGCGGCGCGGCCGCGATGGACTGCGCCGCAGCGCGCCGGCGGCATGGATCGGCATCGGCCTGGGCAGCATCGCCGCACTGGGCGTGCTGGGCACGGTGGCCTTCGCGTTCCTGGCCGGTGGGAGTCCGTGGCAGGTACTGGGCTACCTGGTTTTCGGCCCCCCGTTGTTGATCCCCAGCGCCCATCTGGCGTGGTTGCGCGGCGCGCGTGGCGAGGCGGTTGCAGGCTGACCGGCGTCTCTATTTGTATGGTCCGGCCTTCTCAGGTACCGTTGCGACGCTGCCGTAGCCATGGCAGGCCGTTTTTCCTGATGCAAGGCGTTCCATGTACTGTCCGTTCTGCCAGCATGCCGATACCCGGGTGATCGATTCGCGCGTCTCTGAAGACGGGGCGACGATCCGGCGTCGGCGCGAGTGCGAGGCCTGCAACGAACGCTTCAGTACCCTGGAAACCATCGAGCTGAAACTGCCGGCCATCGTCAAGAGCGATGGCAGCCGTGAGGCCTTCGACGCGCGCAAGCTGCGATCGGGCTTCGACCGCGCGCTGCAGAAGCGGCCGGTGCCCGAGGACAAGATCGAACTGGCGGTACGTGCGGTGATGCAGCAGCTGCGCATCTGCGGCGAGCGTGAAGTGGCTTCGATCAAGGTCGGCGAGTTCGTCATGAACGAACTGCGCAAGCTCGATCATGTGGCCTACGTGCGCTTCGCCTCGGTCTATCGCAGCTTCGGCGACGTCGCTGATTTCCGCGAAGAGATCGAAAAGCTCGAACGCGACCTGCCTGCCAGCACCGAACAACTGCAGCTGCTCGGCGGCGACACCGTGACGGAAAAGAAAAAGAAGGGCTGATCCCCGTCGTCATGACCGTCTTTTCCGCCCTCGACCACCTGCACATGGCGCACGCATTGCGCCTGGCCGAACGCGCTGCCTGCACCGCACGTCCCAACCCGATGGTCGGCTGCGTGATCGCGCACGGGGAGACGGTGCTGGGCGAGGGCTGGCACCAGCGCACCGGCGGCCCGCATGCCGAAGTATTCGCGCTGCGCCAGGCCGGCGAACGCGCCCGCGGTGCCAGCGCCTACGTAACCCTGGAGCCGTGCGCCCATCATGGGCGCACGCCGCCCTGCGCGCTGGCCCTGATCGACGCGGGCGTCAGCCGCGTGGTCGCGGCGATGCGCGATCCGTTCCCGAAAGTCGACGGCGGCGGCTTCGTGCTGCTGCGCGAGGCGGGCATCGACGTTGCCGAAGGGCTGATGGCCGCGCAGGCGCGCGAACTCAACCGCGGTTTCCTGTCGCGCATCGAGCGGGGACGGCCGTGGCTGCGGGTCAAGCTGGCCGCCAGCCTGGACGGACGCACCGCGATGGCCGATGGCCGTTCCAAATGGATCACCGGGGCGGCTGCGCGTGAGGATGTGCAGCACTGGCGCGCCCGCGCCGGTGCGATTCTCACCGGCGCCAACACCGTGCTGGCCGACGACCCGATGTTGACCGTGCGCCTGGCTGGCACCGAGGTGCTGCCGCCGCTGCGCGTGGTGCTCGACCCCCGGCTGCGTTCGCTGGAATGCGCGCGCGTGCGTGAGGGCGGGGCACCCACGTTGTACCTGCACGATGCGGCGATCAGCCCACCGGATGCGGCCGATGCCGAGTTCGCCAGCGTGGCCTGCCATGACGGCCGCCTCGACCTGGGCGCGGTGCTGGCGCTGTTGGCCGGGCGCGGCATCAACGAGGTGCATACCGAAGCCGGTGCCACCCTGGCCGGCGCGTTGCTGGCCGGCGGCTGGGTCGATGAACTCCTGCTCTACCAGGCACCGACGTTGCTTGGCGAACACGGGTTGCCGCTGTTGAGCGGGCTCGGCATCCACGCGATGCAGCAGCAGAAGCGGCTGCGCGTGGTGGACCAGCGCATGGTGGGCGAGGACCTGCGCCTGTTGCTGCGGCCAGAGCGCGCAGCACAGCCCACGTAGCCCCGGGCTCTGCCCGGCTGCTTTGCGGCGGTCGCACAACATCAGCCGGGCAGAGCCCGGCGCTACGCGGGATGTGCCGGTGCCGACCGTTGGTCGGCACGCGCCTTCAACTGTAGGTGCCGACCGTTGGTCGGCACGCCCCCTCAACCGCAGTCGTCGCCCCACATCGCCTCGGCCATCGAACGCAGTGCCTTGCATTCCTGGGTCATCGCTTCGGGCGTGCTCAGCTTCGCCTTGGACGTCAGTTCGTCGGCCATCACTTCCACACCGGTGAGCTGGTCCGGTGCCGTCCTGGCAATGCACTGGCGGTGCTGCTGCAGCAGCAGGTCGCAGGCCGGCACGCCGGTGACCTTGGGTGCCTGTTCGGCCAATGCGTCCTGCGACCATGCTTCAAACGGGGCGGCCGCGCCCAGCACCGGGCCCAGCAGATCGTCGAGATTGCCGCTGTACCAGTAGCCCTCGCCCTTGCCTGGGTACAAGGTGATGGTGCCGGCCAGCTCACGACGTGGGCCGGTGCGCAGCAGCGCGGTGTAGGCATCGATGAAGCGCTTGAGATTGGCCGCCGAGTTGTCCTGCAGGCCGGCGTTGAACAGCGGGCGCACGCTGGCCAGGTCGGTGACCTGGCAGGTGAACGCAATGTCGGCGAGCTTCTGGCCCTCCACGTAGTCGCTGGTGCGGATCTTGCTGCTGCGTGCACGGCACTCGGTCCTGGCCAGGTTGGCGGCATACACCTCCACCAGGTCCGTGCCAAGCGTCGCACCGCCCTGCTTGGCCAGCACCTCGCGCAGTGGCGTCGCCAGCGCAGTGGCCAGCCCGCGCGGCGAAGGCGTGAGCGCGTCCTTGCCATCGAACGCCGGGCGCAACGCTTCGTTGAGCGTACGCGCGGCGCTGGCGTCGTCTTCCAGCAGCGTGCGCGCGTACAGGTCGAAGGTCTGTTCCGGGGTCAGCCCGCTGGCCGGCGCGGCTGACGCCAGCAGCGGAGTGCACAGCAGCAAGGTGGTGGCAAGCGCCAGGGAGGCGGTCTTCATGGTCTGCGTCCAATGCGTGGGCGCCGAAGACTAGCGCATTTACAGCAGCCCCGGCCTGGCGAGGCCGGCCCAGTCGCGCCGGTGGTCTTGCCGGTACGTGCATCGACAAGCGCTTTCCTGCGTCAGGTTCGGATTGGAGGCCACTGGCGCGCCGTATGGGTCAGTGCCAGCACCCAAATGGTGTCCTCATCAACGGCAATCTCGTACACCAGGCGATAGCTCACATGCGGGATCAATTCGCGCGTTCCAAGGATCTTGCCGGCAGGCCCCAGCATTGGGAACCGGGCAAGCGTTGCTGCGGCATCCGAGAACAGCTGATCCATGCGCACAGCCGCCGAAGGACTTTCCGTTGAGAGCGCTACCCAGATATCGTCACGATCCTGCGCGGCGTCCGGAGCCCAGATCACCTTCACTCTTTGCCCGCCGCCCTGTCGCGCCGGGCAGCGAATGTGGCCTCAACCTCATCATTGGATCTGCCCTCGCCCAACCGAATCGACGCTCGGGCGGCGTCGACTTTGCCCTGCAGGAACAGGTCGTATCCCCGTGCCTGCTGCTGGCGTTGAATGAAGTCGCGCATCATTTCGCGCACAAGCTGCGAGGCCGGACGATGTGCCGCCTCGGCTTCGGCCATGAACTGATCCCTCAGCTCTGGTTCGAGCTTCATCGTAAACACGGCTTCTTTGGACATGACGACCTCGGGCACTCGGGTAATGACGTGGTATATACATTATCATTACCGGCAATCCAGCGATGAACCAAAAAAAACGGGCCCCTTTCGGGACCCGTTCGATCATGGCGCAGCAGTGATGCCGCGGCCCGATCAGAAACTTGCGCGCACGCCCACCGAGTACTGGGTGACTTCGTCGTACGCCTGCACTTCGCCGACCAGACCCCAGGTCGGGGTGATGTTCACCTGGCCACCGAGGGTGCCGGTCCAGGTGCCATCCATGTCGCTGCCGTCGATGTAACCGGCCTTCAACCAGGCTTCGGTACGCGGCGAGGGCTTGCCACGCACGCCCAGGGTGGCGCGGGCGGCGTTGGTGTGCTCCTTGAAGCGCTCGGTGTCGAAGCCGTCGGCTTCGTACTTGGCCTCATTGTTGATGCGCAGCCAGGCGATGTCGGTGGTGAAGTCGACGCGGTCGCTCATCGGCATGTGGTAGCCGACGCCCAGCTCCGGCTGGTTCAACTCCTGCTTGATGCGCAGGTCGTAGCTGCCCAGGTCGTAGGTGTGGGTCTTGGACACCGTGCTGTACGCAGCAAACACATGCACCTGCTCGGCGATGGCGAACGAACCGCGGAGGTAGCCGCCGTCCAGCTTCGGCTTGGACGGCGCGCCGTTGCGGTCCAGCTGCAGCTGGGTCCAGCCACCCTCGACGTAGGTGTAGCTCAGGCCATCGGCGGCGGCCGAAAGCGGGGCGATGGCCAGTAGGGCGACGGCCAGAAGAATGTTGCGCATGCAGGTTCCTTGTTGGGTGAGGTCCATTTCAGCCGGCCCTTCATGGGCGGCAGCGACGGCAATTCAGTGCCGCGCGGCGGGATTTTAACCATATCTTCACAAAAAGCGAGCAGTCAGGTAGCCCTGTTACAATGGCCGCGCCGGTTCGCCGGTACACAAACGTCTTCAGGGCGGGGTGCGATTCCCCACCGGCGGTAGGTGCGCAAGCACGAGCCCGCGAGCGCTTCCGGTCCTGCCGGAAGGTCAGCAGATCCGGTCCAATGCCGGAGCCGACGGTATAGTCCGGATGAAAGAAGACGGTGTCTGCCGGGCCTTGTGCCTGGCGTGCACCACTATGCCTTGCGGCGTTTTTCGCTCACTTTCTGCGGGAAACGTTATGTCTCAGCTTTCTGTTGTTCCCTGCCTCCCGATGGAGGCCCACTGATGTTCACCGGCATCATTGAAGGCGTAGGCCAGCTGGCCACGCGCGAAACCCTTGGCGGCGATGTCCGCTTCACCTTCAACGTCGGCAGCCTGCCATTCGATGCAGTGCAGCTCGGCGAGAGCATCGCCATCAATGGCGTGTGCCTGACCGTGATCGCATTCGACACGACCAGCTTCCAGGCCGATGCCTCCACCGAAACCCTCGGCCTGACCACGCTCGGCCAGCTCGCCGATGGCGCGGTGATCAACCTGGAACGCGCGATGCGCCCGACCGACCGCCTCGGCGGCCATCTGGTCAGCGGCCATGTCGATGGCCTCGGCCATGTGCTGTCCATCCACGACGACGCCCGCGCCCAGCGCTGGCGCTTTGCCGCACCGGCCGCGCTGCTGCGCTACATCGCCAAGAAGGGCTCGATCTGCGTGGACGGCGTGAGCCTGACCGTCAACGAGGTGGATGCCGAAGGCTTTGAGGTCGCGCTGATTCCGCACACCGTGGCCAACACCGCCTTTGCCGCCACCGGCGTGGGCGGTGCGGTGAATCTTGAGATTGATCTGGTGGCCCGGTATGTGGAGCGGCTTGTGGGTCTGCCGGCCAACGGTCGGCAGCTACCGGATGATGGCCGGCAGCTACCGGATGATGGTCGGCAGTTGCAGGGTGATGCAGGAGACGCCGCATGAATTTCGCGCCGATTCCCGAGATTCTGGAAGACATCCGCCTGGGTCGCATGGTGGTCATCGTCGATGACGAAGACCGCGAGAACGAAGGCGACCTGATCATGGCCGCCGAATTGGTCAAGCCGTCGGACATCAACTTCATGGTCACCCACGGCCGCGGCCTGGTGTGCCTGCCGCTGACCCGCGCGCGCGCGGCCGACCTCGGCCTGGCGCCGATGGTGCAGGCCAATACGGCGCAGTTCCAGACCAATTTCACCGTCAGTATCGAAGCCGCCGAGGGCGTCACCACCGGTATTTCCGCCTACGACCGCGCGCACACCATCCGCACCGCGGTGAAGCCGGACGCCAGGCCGGCCGACCTGCACCAGCCGGGCCACATCTTCCCGCTGATCGCCCAGCCGGGCGGCGTGCTGACCCGCGCCGGGCATACCGAGGCCGGGGTGGACCTGGCGATGCTGGCCGGGCTGGAGCCGGCCGGCGTGCTGGTGGAGATTCTCAACCCCGACGGCAGCATGGCGCGCCGCCCGGAACTGGAGGTGTTCGCGCGCGAGCACGGTTTGAAGATCGGCTCGATCGCCGACCTGATCGCCCATCGCCTGGCTACCGAAAAGACCGTGGAGCGCGTGGATGAGCGCGACATCGACACCGAGTTCGGCCCGTTCAAGCTGGTCACCTACCGCGACCGGATCGCCCACGACCTGCATTTCGCCCTGGTCCGCGGCACCCCGGACACCGAACCCACGCTGGTCCGGGTGCAGGTGGAAAACCCGCTGGCCGACCTGCTGCACTGGCGTCGCGACGACTTCGGCGTGGCTTCCACCGATGCCCTGCGCGCCATCGCCGCCGCCGAACGTGGCGTGATGGTGGTGCTGTCCGCGCCGCGCGACAGCAACAGCCTGCTGGCCCGCCTGCGCCAGCAGCCGTTGCCGGTGACCCCGGGCAAGGACAAGGATGTAAGCCAATGGCGCCGCAACGGGGCCGGTGCGCAGATCCTGTCCGACCTGGGCCTGGGCAAGCTGCGCGTGCTGGGCACCCCCCGGCGTCAGATCGGCCTGGCCGGGTACGGCTTGGAAGTGGTGGAGACGGTCACGCCCTGACCGGTACCGCGAACCACCGTCCTGTAGAGCCGGGCTCTGCCCGGCTGCCCCACGAACCACCGCGTAACGCCAGCCGGGCAGAGCCCGGCTCTACGCGGCCATGGCCACCCGGGCCGCGCCGGCCCTTGTCCGGCGTAACTGGCCCGCCCGCGTTAAACTAGTCAACCTTTTGGACCCCACGCCGAACATGAGCCACTACGAAGGCGATCTCCGTACTCCGGAAAAGGCCCGTTTCGCGATCCTGGCCAGCCGCTGGAACGCCCGCATCACCGACGTGCTCGTCGCGGGTGCGCGGCAGAGCCTGGCCGGCAACGGCATCGCCGAAGCGGCCATCGACGTGATCCGCGTGCCCGGTGCGTGGGAACTGCCGCTGGTGGCTGCCCGCCTGGCCGCTGCGCATGAGCATGCCGCGATCATCGCGCTGGGCTGCGTGATCCGCGGCGACACCCGCCATTACGAACACGTCGCCGATGGCTGCGCCGAGGGGCTGATGCGCGTGCAGCTGGATTTCGGCGTGCCGGTGCTCAATGGCGTGCTGGCGGTGGAAAACGCCGAGGATGCCGAGGCCCGTGCCGGCGGCAGCCATGGCAACAAGGGTGAGGAAGCCGCGCTGACGGCGTTGGAAATGGTCAATCTTCTGGAGCAGTTGTCGTGAACAAACCAACCTCGGGCAAGCCCTCCGGCAAGCCGGTCCGCCGCGATGGCATCGACCCGGTGCTGCGCTCGCGCGCGCGCCGTCGTGCCCTGCAGGCCATCTATGCGTGGCAGATCTCCGGCGGCACCGCGCAGACCGTGATTTCGCAGTTCGCCCACGAGCAGGCCCGCGAAGTGGCCGACCTGGCCTATTTTGAAGCGCTGATCCACGGTGTGCTCGAAAACCGCAAGGACCTGGACGAAGCGCTGGACCCGTACCTGGACCGTGGCATCGACGAAGTGGATGCGATTGAACGTGCCGCACTGCGTGTGGCCGCCTTCGAGATGCGCCACCGCCTGGACGTGCCGTACCGCGTGGTGATCAACGAAGCCATCGAGTCGGCCAAGCGCTTCGGCTCCGAGCATGGCCACACCTACGTCAATGGCGTGCTGGACCGCGCGGCGGTCGAGTGGCGCAAGGTCGAATCCGGTCACTGACCCGCCGGTGGTAATGAGCCGCCGGTGGTGATGACCCGCCTGGTAGTGCCGGCCGCTGGCCGGCAACCACCGGGAGTCTGAGGTTGCCGGCCAGCGGCCGGCACTACCGACAACCGCACGCAGCGCGGCAGGCATAACCGCCCATCGCGCGCCGCGCGGCACGTACAACCGCCCCACCGCGCACGGCGCGGCACGCACAACCGCGGGAGCGCCCCATGTCCCTTGCCGAATTCGCCCTGATCGACCGCATCCGTGCCCGCACCGCCGAGCGCGACGACGTGGTGCTCGGCATTGGCGATGACGCCGCGCT
The DNA here is from genome assembly GCF_057835675.1 of Stenotrophomonas sp. GL_101. Classification (NCBI taxonomy): domain Bacteria; kingdom Pseudomonadati; phylum Pseudomonadota; class Gammaproteobacteria; order Lysobacterales; family Lysobacteraceae; genus Stenotrophomonas; species Stenotrophomonas sp. GL_101. The sequence goes on from NZ_CM174432.1 coordinate 694,191, forward strand.
GCTGCAGCCGCGCCCGAACGAACAGCTGGTGGTCACCGCCGACACGCTCAACAGCGGCGTGCATTTCCCGGCCGAGACCATGCCCTTCGACATCGGCTGGAAGACCCTGGCGGTCAACCTGTCCGACCTGGCTGCCATGGGCGCACGCCCGGCCTGGTGCACGCTGGCGTTGTCGCTGCCCGACGCGCACCCGGACTGGATCGAATCCTTCGCCGACGGCTTCTTCGCGCTGGCCGACGAACACGCCATCGCGTTGATCGGCGGTGACACCACGCGTGGGCCGCTGTCGCTGTCGGTCACGGCGATGGGGCAGGTGGCACGCGGGCAGGCGCTGCGCCGCGACCGCGCCCAGGTGGGCGATGACATCTGGGTGAGCGGCACCCTCGGCGACGCCGCCGGTGCCCTGCAGCTGTGGCAGCGCGGCGAGTTGAACATCGCCACCGCCACCGTGCTGGGTGATTACGAAACACTGCGCCTGCGCCTGCTGCGGCCGACCCCACGGGTGACGCTGGGCCTGCGCCTGCGTGCCTTCGCGCATGCCGCCGTGGATATCTCCGACGGCCTGCTGTCCGACCTGGGCCACATCGCCGCGCGCAGTGGTGTCGGTGCCGAAGTGGATGCCGACGCCGTGCCGCTGTCACCGGCCCTGCGTGCGGTGCTTGGCCGCGACGCCGCGCGTGCGTGTGCCCTGCGCGGCGGCGACGATTACGAACTGTGCTTCACCGCCGCCGCCGACCAGCGCGAGGCGCTGCATGCCGTAGCCGAATCGCTGCGCCTGCCGCTCACCCGCATCGGCCGCATCGTGGACGGGCAGGGCGTGCAGTGCGAATGCGAAACCGGGCCCGGCGGCTACCAGCACTTCGCGGAGTGAGTTGAGCAGCCGGGCAGAGCCCGGCTCTACGTCACCTCACGCGCGACCCACCCTCACCACCGGTACGACATCCCCAGGTTCGCCGTCGCTTCGCGATACCCGTGGTCGCCGCGCATCACGCCCAGCCCACCCCAGCCACTCAGCCCCGAGCGGAACTCCACCCGGCCACCGGCGCTGATCTCATACCGGTTGCGCGGTACGCTCGCCTGCAGCACGTCTTCATCGAACGCCATGCCGTTGCTGCTGCCATCGCGGTACCAGTTCACCGCCAGGTACGGGCTCACCGCCGCACCCACCGTGGCGCGCGACTCGCCCTGCAGGCGCAGGCCCACGCGGCCCGACAGCCCGTCATCGCCCACGCTGCGCACGATCGTGCCGTTGCGCTCTTCGTGGCGGTCGGTGGTGGCGTCGGTGTACACCAGCTGCAGTTCCGGCTGCAGACTCAACGCGGTGCTGCCGATCTGGCCGATGGTGAAGCGATAGCCCGCTTCCAGCGACGACTGCCAGATGTCCGAGTCGTAACGCTCGGCGGCCAGGCCCTCGCCCTTGCACGCGGTTGCGGAACTGCCCGCGCTGCACGCCGGCATCCACATACATCGCCTCGTTGCTCCAGTTGCCGTACACACCGGCCGCGCCGCCCTCCACCTTGCCGCGCGCGCTGTAACCGGTCACCTCCGAACGCGACTGCGCATCGGCCTGCCCGGCGGTGAACATCACGCCCACACGGCCCCGGCCGTTATCGAACACGCCCACGTCGGCCCCCAGCTGCAGGCGCGAGCGCTGCACGCGCAGGTCCAACTGGTCCTGTACCGCGGACAGGTGGCTGTTGGTGGCATCGACCCGCGCCCAGCCACGCACGCCGTCGGCCGTTGCTTCGCCGCCCTGGCGGTCGCGCCACTGGTGGCGCAGCAGCTGGTCCATGGCGAACTGGTTGGCCAGGTAGGCACCGGCTTCCGGGCGCAGCACCGGGGTGGGCGGGTCGATCGGGTCAATCGGGTCAATCGGCTTGCACTCGGGCAGGGTCGGGTCGACCAGGCACGGGTCCGGCGCGGTGGCCAGTTCCGAGCGCAGGTACCAGTTGCCGTTGGCGTCCTTCACCAGCGAATACTCGTACTGCCCACCCACCGCACGCCCGACCAGGTCGAACTGCGCATTGGACGCACCGCCGATGTCGATCAGCTCGATGCCACGATCGGTCTTCGCGCCGGTGCCGCCGGCGTTGCTCACCCGCACGTTGGCCTGCCCGTTGGCATCGCCGGTGATGACCAGCCGGTCACTGGCCGAACGGTCATCGCCGAGCTGGGTGTTGAAGGCCAGCGTGCCGCCATCGCCGGTGAACGAATCGACGGTGAGGGTGTTGAACGTGGTGCCGTCGCCCATCCCGATGGTGCCGGTGCTGCCCAGCGCCAGCCGGCCGACGTTGCTGTCGCCGGTCAGCAGCCAGGTGCTGTCGCCGTCGATGCTGGCCGAGGTGACGTTGAAGAAGCGGCCGTCGATCTGCGCCTTGTTGCGCAGGACGACATCCAGCGATCCCGTGACGGTCGCCGCATCGAAGGTGATGTTGCCCGCCAGGCGGGAATCGTCGACGGTGAAGCTGACTCGGTCTGCTCGGGGCTCCGGATGATGTCGTCGCCGACCCGCAGCAGGTTTCCGTCGCCGCCGATCAGTCGTGAATGGTTGGCGACGGTGATGTCGTAGCGGTTTGCCTCCAACGGCATGACCTGGATCGCGGCACCCCGACCGGATTCCAGCGTCGCGTTGTCGATGCCCAGGCGCAGGCTGCCCGCCGGATTCGCTTCACCCCACAGCATGGCGCCGACGTTGGCAGCGGTTATGTACGAGCCATTGATGATATCCATCTGACCCATCTGCAACCGCACACCCAAGCCGCTGTTGTAGGGCCTGCTGGTGTCCGGTGCGTCCTCGACGCGGAGGGTGGTGCCACTGATCCATGCATAGGGATTGCTCGCCCCGGCGCTGACATCGGCGGCCAGATCGACGCCTATGGCCTTGCGTTCGGTGGGCCGCAGGCCCGCGGTCGTGACAATGACCTCGCTGTCGCGCAGGTATGCCTCGGTGCTGGAGGCCCGAAGCGAAATTCCGCCCAGGATACGGCTGTTGTCAGCGCTCAGACGAGCGTTGCCGTAGAGCGTGATGGCATCCTGTGCGGTACCGCTGCGGGTTACTTCGGCACCACGTTCGAGCGTAACGGTGGAGGTGCCGTCGGCGACAATCTGCAGCGTCTTTCCAGCGGCCACCGCCAGCTGCGAGTCATTGATCAGGCGCCATGCTTCCACCGGATCGGTCGGACCGACGATGGCACTCTGGTCGTCAAGGTCACCGGCCAGGGCCACGCCCATGGGCAGGGCGGTCAAGGCCAGCAGCAACCCCTGTGCAAGTGGGCGCAGGGTGGGGCGGACATTCGTGCGGAGGTTCCAGCGTGCGGGAGAATTCATGGTCACGTCCTTTCAAGGGGAAACATCGGCCACGTCGCTGTGCTGAGACGGTTACGGATTCACCTGTACGACGATCAATGCAGTAAATGTGAAACCGGGGTGGGCGAGGGCATCGCAGCGCGTGTGGATCGGGTTGGCTGAATGTCTGGTCGCACGGCCTTCGGCATCCCATGCAACTAGTTGCAAATGCAGGAGGTGACGATTGTTCGGGCGGTTTTGATTCAGGCGGTCGATCGTGTGAATGATCGCCCAAGCTGATATTGCTTTTGATCACTGTCGCTTAGCGCACCACGTCTTACATCTGTACGACGCTTACAACAATTTGCATGGTGCGCTATCACGCCGATAGACAGGATCACCCGGGCATTTGCCAGGAGCATCCCTATGCGCTTTATCCATCCACGTCATAAAACACTCGCGCTTGCCATGAGCGCTGTACTTTTCGCCGCACACCCGGCCATCGCCCAACAGGTCATCGCCGACGGCGATGATCAGACGCCCGCCGCCGGTGATTACCACACCTCCGATCCGGCCGATCCGGGCACCACCGCCGGCCATGCGTTCATGGCCCGCAACGGCGGCAGCATCGTGCCGTCGGGCGAGGTCAACCTGCGCACCGAAGGTCAACGCGCGTCAGGGGCACGCGTAGAGGGGGCGGGCAGTCGTATCGCGTTGAACGGTGGCAGCGCGGTCACCACCGGTTACGGTGCCGCCGGCCTGGCCGCCCATGACGGTGGCCGACTGGACCTGCGAGGCACCCGTATCGAGACCAGTGGTAGTGCGGCCAGTGGCATCGAACTGGGCAACGGCAGCGTGGTCGCCGACAACCTCCACATCACCACCCGCGGCGGGCTGTCGCACGGTATCGAGCTGCGCGACGGTAGCGCCGAATTGCGCGATAGCGTCATCGACATCCAGGGCAGCAGTTCAAATGGCCTGTTCGTTGCCGGAGGCACCCTGCTGGCCGAGCGCGTGCGTATTGAACACGCCGGCGGCGGTGCGGCGGTATGGATAGAGCCGGGGAGTACCAACGATGTGACCCTGCGTTCGGTACAGATCAACGGAAACGGTGCTGGCTCCACCGGCATCCTTGCCGGACGTGGAAGCGCCGTGGAGCTGGAAGACGTGGACATCAACCTCACCCACGAACGCTCCGGTGAGGGCATCCTGGTGGGCGGCGATGTGGTGGTGCGCGGTGGTCGCATCCACGCCGGTGGCAGCAACGCAACCGCGCTCAGCTATGGCGCGAGCGGCGGCAGTGTCGCACTGGACGGCACGCAGGTTCATGGCCACACAGGCGTGTTCATGATGGAGGGGGCCGCGCTGGACATGCGCAACAGCGTACTCACCAGCGTGAGCACCGGCATCAACATCAACCAGCGCAATGCCACCGCGCGCGTGGAAGGGTCTTCCATCACCACACAGAATGGTGTGGGCATCCTGATGTTCAACGACGCGCAGTTGGAGGTGGTCGGTTCGCGCATCAGCGCCGACGGCGAGCTGCATCAAGCGGTGTCGGTGCTGGGCGGAGCGGCCACCCTGCGCGACAGCGCGCTGCGTACCGGCGGTCGAAACGGGCATGGGCTCTATGTGGAGGGCTCCGGCACGCCGGCCCCGGTAGCCCATGCGCAGGCCGTCGATATCCTCACCGAAGGCGACGGTGCCATCGGCGCCATCGCCCGGCTCGGTGGCAGCGTGCACCTGGCCGACAGCGTCGTCCGCACCACCGGTATCAGTTCGCACGGCGTGCTGTCGGGCGGCCGCGGCGAGATGACGCTGCGCGATACGCACGTCCGCACTGAAGGCGCGGGCGCCTGGGCGGCGGTGATCAATGACAACGGCCGCATGCAGATCGACGGGGGCTCGCTGGTGAGCGCGCAGCACGGCGGCATGTGGTTGCGTAGCAGTCGCGATGCGGGGCTGACATTGGACAATGGCGCACTGCTGTCCGGGGGCAATGGCACCGCACTGTCGCTGGACGCCGCGGTGAGCGGTCGCTTCGACGTACGGCTGGAGAACGGCGCGCAGATGCAGGGTGACATTGTCATCACCCGCGAAGACCTGGAGAACGGGCTGGTGCCGCAATCGCAGGTGCAGGTCAGCCTGGCCGGTGGCTCGCACTGGTGGGGCAGCAGCGACCTCGTGGAGCACATGGAACTGGACGGCGGCAGCCAGTGGACCCTGCGCGGTGACGCACGCGTGGATGCGCTGACGATGCGCGACAGCACGCTGGCCCTGTCCGATGGGCGTGCTGCGGTGGGCACCCTACTCACCGTGGACGGCGACCTGCACAGCGATGGCGGCACCTTCCTGTTTCACGGTGCGCTGGCGGGCGATGACACGCTGATCGACCGCCTGCACGTGCGCGGCGATACCAGCGGCGACGCCAGCCTGCGCGTGCAGAACGTCGGTGGCGTGGGCGCGCCCACCGAAGATGGCATCCCGCTCATCCAGGTCGACGGCGCATCGCTGGCGCGTTACGCCTTGGCGGGGCGTGCGGTGGGGGGTTCGCACGAGTACTTCCTGGTCCAGGGCGGTATTGCCGATCCCAACGATGGCCAGTGGTACCTGCGCTCGCAGTGGTTTGATCGCTGTCAGGACGATCCGACCGCCCCGGGCTGCATCACCCACCCGGACCCGGAAGAGGGCGGTGACGGGGGCATTCCGATTACGCCGCCGGGGCCGGTATTGCGCCCGGAGGCAGGCGCCTACCTGGCCAACCAATCCGCCGCGATGGGCATGTTCCAGCACCGTCTGCATGATCGCATCGGTGCGCCCGGCGTGGCCGAGGGGCGTGGCGCCTGGGCGCGCGTGGGCAGCCAGCAGGCCGATTTCCACGCGGTGGGTGGCCAGTTGGCCGTGGACGGCGCGACCACGCTGCTGCAGATCGGCAGCGATCTGTGGCAGCGCAACGGCACAACGCTGGGCGTGATGCTGGGCAGCGGCCGTGCCGATAGCACTGTGGCTTCCCGGCTGACCGGCTACACCGCCAAGGGGCGCGTGCGCGGCAACGCCCTGGGCGCCTATGCCACCTGGTTGCAGATGCCCGGTCAGAGTGCGGGTGCCTACCTGGACACCAGCGTGCAGTACGGCCGTTTCGACAACCGCGTGGAAGGCGTGGGGCTGGACCGTGAGCAGTACGACGCGCGCGTGCTGAACACCTCGGTCGAAGGCGGCTATACGTTCACCGTGTGGCAGGGGCCGGCGGCCACACTCCATGTGCAACCGCAGTTGCAGCTATCGCACGTGGATGCCCGCACGGACCGGCATGTCGAAGGCAACGGCACCCGTATCGACCAGGCTGAAAGTGGCGGGTTCAGTGGGCGGCTGGGTATACGCGTGTTCGGCCACGACACCCGGGCAGGCAATGTGGTGCAGCCCTACCTGGCGGCCAACTGGCTGCGGGGGACGGCCAGCAACCGGATGCGGTTCAACGAGGAGGTGTTGGCAGCAGCGCTGCCGCGTGATCGCTACGAGCTGCAGGCAGGTGCCGAGGTGTCGCTGGGCCAGCGTGCGGCGATCTGGGGCGGGATGACCGTGCAGCGCGGCAACCACGACTACCGCAACGTGGGCGCTCAGTTGGGCATGCGCATGCGCTGGTAACGGCAGCAGGGAGCCGGGCGATGCCCGGCTTCCCGTGTGGTGCTACAGGCCGACCTTCGCCACCTGCTCGCGCGCGGTGCCGTAATCGTCCAGCCAATGGAACGTCACCGTCGCCGGTGACGGTGTACCCGCTGGCAGTGCCAGCGTGACCTGCTGCCCGGGGGCCACCATGTCAGCGTCGATCTGGCCACCGTCGGCCAGGGTGATGCGGCTGAGGGTCACGTGATACGCGGTGGGGTTGTGGATCTGCAGCCCGCCGTCGCCTGTCGGCGTCCATTGCAGGGCCGCGGCCGCATCGCGCGCGCTGCCCGGCAAGCCGGCCGGGCGGTAGAACAGCTTGATGCGTGTGCGTACCGCGACTGCAGCAGGTTCTTGCCTTCTGCTTGTTGCGGTTTCGGCGGAATGTCCAGAAGATTGAAGTACAGCAGCGACTCGCGGTCGGTTGGGAGTGCGGCACCGGCCATCGGGGCATAGGTCAGCCGGAACGCCTGTGCGTGCCCCACCTCGATGCGTCGCGTAGTGGGGGTCAGCACGAACGGCAGCTTCTGGCTGCCCGCTTTCGCGCTGGCGTCGCCATCGTCCAGCCAGACCTGGGCCAGCGCAACGTTGTCGCCGCGGTTGCTCGCATTGACCGTCACTGCTCCCTTGCTGCCGTCGTAGACCACCCGCGTACCCTGCAGGGTCACGGCGGCCGATGCCGGCATCGCCGCTCCGGCCCCGCCCAGAGCCAGCAGCAGCGCATACACGCGAATACTCATGGAATGTCCTCGGAAAGGGCCACCCGGCGGCATGGCCGGGTGGCCGGGGCTTACTTGTAGATGATGTCCATCTGCGCGGCGGCGTTTGCCGAACCGGCTTCGACGTCGGCGGCGGCCCCGGTCTTGCTGTACCAGACGCTGTGCTTGAGCGTCTGCGGCGCGGCATCGCTAACGTTGACGAACTGCGTCGGCGCGCTGTTGATCATCAACAGCGTGTCGGTGATGTCGTAGATGCGGTACGCCACGCCCTTGGCAGCGCTGGCTGCGGTCAACGCCAGGCCACCGTCGGCAGTGGCCGAGCCGCTGAACTTCACCGCCACATCGTGCGAGCCGCTGGCACCGGGGCAGCTGACGGCAACGTCCAGGTCGCGCCGGCCGATACGCTCGCTGTCCTTGAGGTCTTCAAGGTCCACCTTGCCCATCTGTACGTCCAGCCCGCCATTGATGGTGGCGGTGCAGGTGGTCTCGACGATCTCGCCGCTGATGCTGCAGATCTCCGTGCTGGACGGGTCCGGTGCCCAGAACAGCCCGTGCGGCATCCGTATGTATGCCAAGCTCGCCGCCGAACTGAGCGGCGCGCCCAGAAAGGCGGCGTACAGCAGCGGGGCGTAGAGCCGGGCGCTGCCGGACGTCACGCTGTTTTTGCAACTTTTTGCATAGGCGCAGCCAATGTGTGGTGTGAGTATGCACGCTCATTCTCCAAGCGAGCCCGCAATGCTGCGCGTTCTCTCTCTCCTGCTGCTGGCGACCTTCGCCTGTAGCGCCCATGCCGCTGCACCGCAGATCAACGTCGGCGTGCTGTTCGACTATCTGCAGCCTGCGCACAGCAACCTCCTCAAGCGCATCCGCAATACCGGAGACGGCACCGCCTATGTGCGCGTGGAGGTCACCGAGATGCACTTCGATTCCGGTGGAAAGGCTAGTGAAGTGGCCGTGGATACTGCCGCGCTGGTACGCAATGATTCCGCTGCGCGTGGCGTCATCGCCAGCCCCAGCCGGTTGATCATCGCCGGCAACGGCCAGCAGGCCACACGATTGATCTACCGCGGCTCGCGCGGCGAAGAGCGCTATTACCGTTTGCGATTCGTGCCGGTCGCTCCCAGTGCCGAAGAATTCTCCCTCAGTGAAGAAGACGCGCTGAAGGCCAGAGAAATCACCTCGGCGATCCGGGTATTCACCGGATTCGGAACGCTGCTGTTCATCGCGCCGGAGAACGCGCACTACGACACCCGCGTGCAGGACAACCAAGTCCACAACCATGGCAATGCCACGGTGGTGCTGGATAACCTGCGCTATTGCCAGCGGGCCAGTCCGGACACCTGCACGCCTGGTGTCATCGCCCACATCCGGCCGGGCCGTGCCTACACGCTGCAGGCCGCTGATGCGCAGTTCGCCCGCTACGAGCTGGTGGAAGGCGACAACCAACAACGTGTCGATTCGCGACGCTGATCTGTCGTCCTTCAGCCTGCGCTCTTGTCCCGAACGGGTCCGCCAGGCGCCCGCCCGGGTTGTTTTGCCACTGCCCTGGTTTCTTCAATCCCTCACCCCTCCAACCTGGAACGTTTCCATGTCCATTAAAAGCTCTCTTCTGACTGCAGTCGCAGCACTGCTCATCACCCCGGCCGTTGCCCTGGCTGCTACTGAAACCAAGACGATCACTGTCAATGTGACCGCCGATGTGCCCAACAATGCGGGACTGCAGGTCTCCACGCCGGATGGCTGGGAAGGTCTGCCGCAGAACCTGCCGTGGGATGTTGCCCGTCAGACCTTGAATGAGCTGACCGGCCGTGTCATCAACGTCAAGTCGCCGGCTGAGATCAGCGCCTACCTCACCGCACCGGCGCAAATGTCCTCGGCGGCTGACGTGGTGGACCTGGTGGTGAAGCTGGACAACGTGGTGGTGCCGGCAACCGCGGCAGCGAAGGTCGTGGTCGCCACCGAATCGCAGGCGGCCGCTGGCAAGGCGCTTGCCTTCGCCATTGCGCCTACCGCGCCGAGCGGTGGCTACCAGCAGGGCAGCTACGGCGGCCAGTTCCACATGATCTTCGAGAGCGACATTCCGTAAAGCGCTTCCTGCCTGCGGCACATCGCGCCGCAGGCGGGGCCGGAATCGCCCTATGCTCACTTTTCATTCTTCTGCCTACCTGGCGCTTGCTCGCCTGACGGTCGCCATCGGCGCCGTACTGCTTGCAGGCTCCACCCATGCCGCTGGCTTGGCGCCGGGCGAACTGCCCAACTTGCTGGACCAGCGCGAGCGCATGCCCGTGGAGTTCCGCGAGCACCTGTTCGGCAATCCGCTGACAGTGCGCGTAGAGCTGGATGGTGAGTATCTTGGCGATGCGCAGGTGCTGCTGCATCAGGACAATCGTGTGCAGCTCATCGGCTTCGGCGAGAGCCATGGCAGCTCGTGGCCGCAGACTGAACGTACACGCTGGACCGAGCAACTGGCCGAACCGATGGTGCTGGGGGTGTGCACGCAGCAGTGCCGTGGCCTGGCCGCGCTGCACTACAGCCTGGCCAACTCGCTGCTCAGCCTGCTCACCCCGGACGGTGCGCAGCAGGAAGAACGACATATCGCGCTGCCGGACGCCGGCAGCCGCGGTCTGATCGTCCGCAACAGTCTTGCCGTGCACGGCGGCCAGCAACAACCCACCGCTGCGCGCTACAGCGCCGAGCTGCGTGGCAGCCTCGGCCACTGGAGCACGGTCGGCAGTTATCAGTATTACGCCCAGCCCGACAGCGCCGAGCACTATCTCAGTGCCCTGTACGCACAGCGCGAGCGGGGCGACCACTTCATCCGCGTTGGCTATTTCCTGCCCACCTTCGAAGGAACCATCCGCCAGCCGCGTGCACCGGGAACCCAGAACGACACAGCCCTGGGCCTGATGGTGGGCTCCTCGGACGTATTGCTGGCCGATACCCGCAGCGCCAGCGTGTTCCCGGTCTATGTCACTGCCAGCCGCGACGGCGTGGTGGAGATCCTGCGCGACGGCAACCTGCTGACCACGCAATCGGTCAAGCCTGGCATCCAGGAGATTGATACGCGGCGCCTGCCCGGTGGCATCTATGACGTGGAGCTGCGCGTAGTGGAGGACGGTCGCGAGGTGTCGCGCGAGATCGCCGCCATCCACAAGCCCAACCGCTGGCGCGATCCCAGCCGGCGCTGGCGCTACAGCCTGTTCGCCGGTCAGCAACGCGGCCTGTTCGACAGCGGCAGTACCGGCCAGGACGGCGAGATCGCTGCGGGCGCCGTGGTCAACTACCTGCTGCACCCGCGTGCGGTGGCTGGTGCCAGCGTGCAACAGATCGGCGAGCGACGTGCTGCCGGTCTTTCGATGGACTGGCAGGCCAGCGACCGCTTCAGTACCTACACCAATGTCTACACGTCGAGTGATGCCGGGCGAGGTGTGGACCTGCAGGGTCTGTACCGTTATCGCGCCGGCTCGATCGTGGCCAACCATGCGCGCCGCTGGATTGAAACGCGGCAGCGCATGCTGCCCGGTGACGGCGCGCCGCCGCGCTGGGAAACCAGCGGCGGCTGGCAGGACACCACCGCAGTATCGATCACCCACCGTTTCAGCCATCGCGACAACGCGAGCCTGCGGGTGGCGCGCAGCTCCGGGTTTACCCGCGGCACCGGCATCGACGTGTCCTACGGTCGCCGCGAAACGCTGTTTGGCCGGCATGACGTGAACTGGCGGGTCTCGGCTTACGATCGCCCCGGCGGCCGTTTCACACAGTATCGCCGTCAACGCGGCATCGACCTCATCATAAGCGTATCGCTGGGCAGCGAGCAGCGCAGCTACAGCGGTAGCATTGGCAGCCGCACCGATGAGGGCGGCCAGCGCGACACCTACGTGACCGCCGCCGCCACCCAGCGCGTGGAGGGCAAGCTGGTACACACCGTGACCGGCACCGTCACCGCCGAACGCAATGGTGTCGGCGGTGGCCTCGGCACCTATCTGCAGAGCCCGCTGCTGGAAGGCGACGTGCAGCTGTACGCAGACCCGGGCACCGGCAGGATCAGTGGCAGCGCCAACCTGGACAGTACCGTGGTGCTGGGTGGTGGCAAGGTCGCCGTGCTGGGCCAGGGCCGCAGCGGCAGCGTGGATACCGGCATCATCGTAGACGTGCGCAGCGACTACCCCGATATCGACCTGCGTGCCGACGACAGCCGTGGTGGTGGCGTGGTGCTGCGCGCAGGTCGCAACTTCGTGCCGGTTACCGCGTATCGCGCCGGCCACGTGCAGTTTGATTTCCAGGGGCGCCACGCTCCCTCGGCTGCGCTGCAGCCAACCACGGTCAGCTACCACCTCAACAAGGGCGGGGTGATGCACGCCACGCTCGACGTGCTGCGCACCTTTACCGTGATGGGCCAGGTGATCGACGCGCACGGCAACGGCATGCGTGGCGCGCAAGTGATCAATCACGCCGGCCGTAGTGTCAGCCAGGAAGAGGGTTTCTTCACCCTGGAGCTGAGTGCACGTGCGCCGGTGGTGGAACTGCGTTACCCGAACCAGATCAGTTGCGTGCTGACGATGGAAGAAGGGCGCTACCCGCGCGAAGGCGATGTACTGATGGTGGGCGGCGTGCAGTGCCCGCCGCCGCTGGCAACGCAATAGCGTTCCCCTTTTGAGGATTTCTGCAATGAAGACACGTTTCAGGCTGTGCATTGCCGTGCTGTACGGGTTGGTCGCCACGGTGGCAGGACCTGCCGCCGCCCAGGTACAGGTGGTCACCGTTACCGGGGAGTTCCGGCCGAGCGCGCTGAACCCGGGCAATACCGCATTCCGAAACACTACCCCGCCCAGCAGGTACTGCAACTGGCGGCCGGAGGAGTGCAGCCGCGAGGGTGCCTACATTTTTGATGTGGGCGGCGGCGGCGAGCTCTGGCGCAAGAGCGGTGATGACGACGATGCATCGCGCCGCGACACAACCTATGTACGATTCCCCCTGCCGCGGATGATTACCCTGCAAGACGCGTCGACTGGGCAGTCGTTCGAGGCGAAGGTCAGCTTCGTGGCGATCTCGATGCGGCTGAATTTCGCCAACGGCGCCGACCCCTGGCTGTACGGCATCACCGGCGGCTGCACGACCATTTTTGGCGCTGGTGGATTGGGATGGGGAGAGGGGGCCTGGAGAGTGCGCGACCCGCTTGCCCCTCAGGAGTGCTACAGCACGCGTGTACGTAACGGCCGCACGTATGTGTATCGCAGTGTGGGGATCGGCCTCAACGTCGAGCTGCCCAGCGCTTTGGAGTTGCAGGGTGGCCGCTACACTGGGCAGGAAGAGTGGACCACCGGTGGTGCCGGCGCTGACATCGACCTGGGCGACAACATCAGCGGCACGCAGGCGATCAGCATGAACTTCGTGTTCGATGTGATTCATGACTTCCAGGTGAGGTTTCCGGCCGAGCAGCCGCAGGTGCAGTTGGCGCCAGAAGGCGGGTGGAAGCAGTGGGTGGACCACGGCATCGCGCCGGCCAGCCTGCGCCAGGTGGTGCCCTTCCAGCTGACCACCTCGATGGATTTCAGCATGAAGTTGCGCTGCGAGTACCCGGTGGACAGCCGTTGTGGCATCCGCAACACGGCCGTGGATGCGGTGGTGCCTGTGGATGTGGATGTCACGCTGCCGGGCATGACCAATCTTCGTGATGGGCGCCCCGCGCAGTTCACAGCACTGTCGTCCGATGATGGCCTAGCGCCGCGATTCACACCTGATGGCTACCTGATGCGGCGCCGGTCGACCCTGAACTTCAGCGCTGGCCGCGAGGCGGTGACGGAGATGCTGAAGGCACCCGGGTCACGCTGGGAAGGCAACATGACGGTGGTGTTCGACGCCAATCCCTGAGCACCCACGGCGATGGCCGTGGTGGGCGCCCGCCAGCCGGCGCCAGGCTGCTGTCGCGGTGCCCATGCGGGTGCCCAACGCCTTTGCCAGATCATCAGACACGCGCAGGGGCGCCGGATCAAGCGGCGCCGGAGATCATCCGGCATCGCTGCAGTGTGCTCAGGGCACTGGATCTATCGGTAACGGCGTTTCGTGCGAGCTGCGCCGCAGTACCGATCGCACCCAACCTATACCGCAACGGAACGACGGCGGACGGTGTCGTGTTTGCCCTTTGAACCGCTCGCCCTGTTGCGTCAATCCTGTGGATCACCTACCTCGCCTCGGCCGCCCACATGCGCACGCCTGGATGCTCCTACAACCCCGCCATTGACGGCATGCGCGCGCTCGCCGTGCTGGCCGTCATCGTCTTCCACGTCGATGGTCAGCTGCTGCCGGGTGGCTTTACCGGCGTGGACCTGTTCTTCGTCATTTCAGGCTTCGTGATCAGCCAGTCGCTGGCCGCGCGGGGTGACAGGCCACTCGGCACCTTGCTGCTCGATTTCTATCGTCGCCGCGTGCTGCGCCTGTTGCCTGCGCTGCTGCTGATGCTGGTGGTCACGTTCGTGCTGTCGGCGTTGCTGATTCCGCGGGCGTGGCGCAATGAACAGTTCGACCAGACCGGCATGGCCGCGCTGCTTGGCTTGAGCAATTTCGTGCTGGCCGGCCAAGAGGACAGCTACTTCTCGCCCGGTGCAGACCTCAACCCGTTCCTGCATACCTGGACATTGGGCGTGGAGGAACAGTTCTACCTGGTCTTTCCCGTGCTGTTCATCGCCTGGTTGCGCGGTCGCCAGCGCTTCCCTTCGTTGCGCTGGCTGCTTCCGGTAGTGTCGCTGGTGTCTCTGTTGCTGGCGGCGTGGCAGAGCCGTGCTGCGCCCACGACGGCCTTTTACCTGCTGCCCGCACGCTTCTGGGAACTGGCCGCCGGCGCGCTGTTGTACCAGTGGATAGCGGCCCGTGGCGGTGCGCCGCACGGGCGTCGGCTGGCGTTGCCCGGACTGGCGCTGCTGGTGGCAGGCGTGGTGCTGGCGCCGATGCTGCCCTTGCCGTTCCCCGGGGTGGCGCTCACGGTGACCGGCGCGCTGCTGGTGCTGGTCGCGGTGTCCACCGAGGGTGCCGCGGTGTCCTGGTACGGTCGGATGCTGTCATGGGGGCCGTTGACCTACCTGGGCCGCATCTCGTACTCGCTCTATCTCTGGCATTGGCCGCTGCTGGTCCTGCTGCGGTGGACCTACGGGCTTCAGGGCGCGGTGCTGTGGCTGTACCCGATCCTGCTTCTGCTGCTGGCATCGGCTTCGTATCGCTGGGTGGAGGGGCCGGTGCGCCGCGCGCCCCGGTTGTCTGCATGGGCACCGATCAAGGTGCTGGCGCTGGTGGTGCCGGCGATTGCCGGGTCTGCGTTGCTGGCGTGGAGCATGGTGACCTTCCATGAGCAGATATCGCTCAGCAACACCCGCGACGGTTACGTATGGCAGGCGCGCAAGTATCCGGCATGGCGCCCGATCGAAGCCGTGAACGCACCCGGGTTGGCGGGGCGCCGCCTGTTCGTCGTCGGTGACTCGCACGCAGCGGCGTATCGCACGCTGACCTCGATGGTGGCGCGGCAGACCGGCATGGAGGTGCGCCAGGACGACCAGGGTGGGTGTGGCATCGTCAATCTGCTGCGCGCGGCCCCGGCCGACTGCCGGTCCTTCGCCGAGCGGGCGCTGTCCCGCATCGAGGCGCAGGCGCGACCGGGCGACATCGTGCTGCTGGCATCGCTGCGCATGCCCGAACTGCGTGGCCGCGACTGGGGCAATGGCGATGCGGTGGTGTTCCAGCAGATGCTGGCAGAGCGTACGCCGTCCGATGCCGCCGCTGCGCGCGCCGAGGCGGAGGGGGTGCTGGACAGGCTGCAGCGGCTGGGCGTGCACGTGGTGGTGGATGCGCCGTTGCCGCTGTTCAAGGCGGGGGCGTACCGCTGCATGGACAGATTCAACCGGATGAATCCGGCCTGCGCCGGCGGGCTGGACATGGCGCGCGCCGACCTGGAGCTGCTGCGTGCACCGCAGCTGGAACTGCTGGCCGCGCTGAGCGACCGCTATCCGTCGTTGCACGTTTGGGATCCACTACCGCTGTTGTGTGGTCCGCAGACGTGTTCGGCCATGGACGGTGACCAGCCGCTGTTCTTCGACAACGATCACCTGAGCGGTCACGGCAACCGCGTATTGCTGCCAGATTTCCGCACCACGCTGATTGACATCACCCAGCGCGCACGCCCCGTAGAGCCGGGCAGAGCCCGGCTTCCGTAGAGCGGGGGCTCTCCGGCTGCCATCCGCTCCCGCGCCGTGAACCCGCATCACGCCGGCGGCAGCACCTTGCCTGGGTTGAGGATGCCGTCCGGATCCAGCGCGTGCTTGATCGCACGCATCGCCGCCAGCGTGGCCGGGCTGAACGCCTGTGCCATGAAATCGCGCTTGGCCAGCCCGATGCCGTGCTCGCCGGACAAGGTGCCGCCGAGTGCCAAGGTCAGTTCAAAGATCTTCGGCAGCGCGGCATGGGTCAGCGTGTACTCGCGCGCCAACGCCTGCACGCCGGCCACCAGGTCGGGGATGCGCGATACCGGCACCACCACGTCTTCGTTGATCTTGCCCGGGGCGATGCTGCGCAGCGCGGGCGACAGCGCCTTGCGCGCGGCCGACAGCTTGTTGCATACGGCCTTCCATCGGCATCAGCCCGGATCAGCCCAAATCAGCCCAAATCAGCCCAGACATACTCGATAATGCAATCACTCCTTTCCTTGACGGTGTTCGGATGAGCGACCAGGACACACTTCTCCGCGTTCTTGACCAGGCACAACGGCAGGGCGGAAGTATCTGGAAGGGGCTGAGTTCACGAAAGACGCCGGGCAGTGCCCGGCGCCTGAGCGATATATCAGCGGTGCCACCCTCAGGCGCACGTCCACGTAGCGTCGGGCTCTGCCCGGCGTTACGGGACGCTTACAGGCGCTTCCAGGTCGCGCGGCGAACCGTAATCATCCAGCCATTGGAACGTCACTCTCGCGGGCATGGCCGCACCGGCAGGTAGCGGCAGACGTACCTGCTGGCCCGGCGCGATCATGTCCACGTCAACCTTGCGACCATCGGCCAGGGTGAGGGTGCTCAGGGTTACGTGGTAGGCGCTGGGATTGCGAACCTCCAGCGCGTCGCCCGCACGCGACCAGACCAGTGCAGCGGCTGCATCGCGTGCATCACCCGGTAGGCCGGCGGGCCGATGGAAGAGCTTGATGCGCGTGCGCACCGCAAACTGCAACAGGTTCTTGCCGGCTGCATCGCGGGGCTTGGGCGGGATGTCCAGCAGGTTGAAGTAGAACACCGACTCGCGATCAGTCGGCAGTGCTGCTTCGGACGGGCGCGGTGCATAGGTGATGCGGTACGCCTGGCCCTGGTGGGGCTGCAGCAGGCGCGGTTCTGCCGGGGTCAGCCGGAACGGTGTGCGCACGTTCTCCGGGCGCGCCTGGCTGTCGCCGTCGTCGATCCAGACCTGGGTCATCGCCGGCAGCTCGCCGACATTGCTGGCCTTCAACGTTACGTCACGCCCCTGGCGGGCGTCGTGGATGATGCGGGTGCCCTGCAGGGTGACCGCGGCCGATGCCGGCGTGGCGACGAGAATGCTCGCCAGCGCCAACACCCATGTCGATGCATGGGATGTCATGTGTTGCCCTCTGGGAAAAGGGAGGGCGGCGCCGGTCGCCGGCCCTCCTGTGCGGTGCTATTTGTAGAGCACCACGAAGTCGCCGGACGCGTTGGCGATGCCCTGGGTGGCATTCTGGGCGGGGGAGGCATACCACGCGCTGTAGTCCAGCTGGCCGCTGCCGCCGGCGGCAATGGTCACCCACATCGACGGGTCTTCACCGATCTTCTGGTGGTCACCGTTGGCGTCATACAGCGCCACGCCGACATTGGTCGCAACCGAGGTTGCCGTGAGTGCCAGGTTGCCCGTGCTGCCATCGGGGGTGCCGCCAAAGCGCACGCCCACTTCCTGCGCCGCGCCCGAGCCGCTGCAATCCAGGTTGATGCTGAAATTCTTCTGGCCGGCGCGGGTGTTGGCGTTCACCGACGCCAGGTCGACCTTGCCCATCGGCACGGTGACGGCGCCGCCGGTGGAGCCCACCGCGCAGGTGGAGGTCATCAACTCGCCGGTGATTTCCAGACGCTCGGCCATGGCAGCAGGTGCGGCTACGACGGTGATCAGGCTGGCGCAAAGCAGGTTGAATCTGAAGGACATCGTGGTCGCTCCTTTGTGGGAAACAAGGGGGTGAGGAATGCGGTCTGCTTCCGTGGGGCGGGCAGTGTGCGTGCGCATCGCCCCTTGCGCCATGCAACAAGTTGCAGATTGTGTGAGCGTCGATGAGCACTGCGATTGATGTATTGCAGCCTGTGGGCAAGGCGGATATCTGCAACTTGTTGCATGGGATCGGCCACACCTCCGCCCTACACTGCGCAATCTCCTGACTCCCTGGCGCCGGCGGTCACCGCCGTCGCGATTCGTCGTCTTCCATGCACGATTCCCGCTGCGTCACCTCGCCACCATGCCACGTCGGTGCCCTCGCTGCGGCCATCGTCGCCACGTTGTCGACGGCCAGCATGCCAGTGCTGGCCGCCCCTGCGGCGCTGGAATTCAGCGACGGCTTCCTGATCGGTGGCAAGGCAATCGACATGCAGCGCTACGCGCGTGCCGGGCAACTGGAGGCCGGCGTACATCCGTTGGACGTGGTGGTCAACGGTGAAGCACGCGGCACGCAGGACATTGTCTTCAGCGGCGACGAGCACAACGTCCAGCCCTGCGTTTCCGCTTCGCTTGTGCGTACGCTGGGCCTGAAAGCAATGTACCTGGACGCGCTCGATCCCGATCCTGAGGCCTGCGTTGCACTGGCTGCGATGATCGACGGTGCCAGCCTGGAGGTGGACAGCGCCACGCTGCAGCTGCTGATTGGCATCCCGCAGGCGGCGCAGGCTACCACCGCGCGCGGCTACGTGTCACCGGCGCAGCGCGATACGGGCATCACCGCTGGTTTCATCGATTACGCCTTCAACCAGAACCGCAGCCAGGGAGGGCGCGACAGCCGCTACCTCGGGGTGAATGCCGGGCTCAACCTGGGCGCGTGGCGCCTGCGCCACCGCGCGTCCATCAGTCACAGCGAGCGCGGCACACGCCATGAAGTGATCAGCAGCCACCTGCAGCGCGATCTGCCGCATTGGAACAGCCAGTTGCTGCTGGGCCAGGGCAATACCGGCGGCGAACTGTTCGACAGCGTGGCATTCACCGGCCTGCGCGTGGCTACCGACGACCGCATGCTGCCCGATTCACTGCGCGGCTACGCGCCGGTGGTGCGCGGCATCGCCGAGGGCAATGCGATGGTGCGCATCCGCCAGAACGGCAACATCATCCATGAGGCCAACGTCGCGCCCGGGCCGTTCTCGATCGAGGATCTTTACCCCACCAATTTCGGCGGTGACCTGGACGTTACCGTGACCGAGGCAGATGGCCGCGAGCAGCGCTTCTCGGTCAGTTTCTCGGCCGTACCGCAGGCGCTGCGCGCGGGCTCCTCACGCTTCAGTGCCACGGCGGGTGCGCTGCGTGATGCCAGCGGCTACCTGCAGGAGCTCCGGTTCGCCGAAGGCACCTACGCGCGCGGCATCAGCAACCGCTTGACCGCCTTGGGCGGCACCCAGCTGGGCGAGGATTATCAGGCCCTGCTGGTTGGCGCGGCGCTCAACACCGCCATCGGCGCATTTGGTGCGGACGTGACCCATTCGCGCGCGCGGCTGCGCGGCGACGCTCGGATCAGCGGCAACAGCTACCGGCTCAACTACCAGCGCTATGTGGCCAGCACCGGCACCAACGTGGGCCTGGCCGCCTATCGCTACAGCACCCGCGGCTACCTGACCCTGGGTGATGCGGCGCGCCTGCAGGACGATGAATGGGGATACAGCAGCCGCGCACGGCAGCGCTACCAGCTGAACTTCTCGCAGAAGGTGGGCGCCCGCAGTTCGCTGTACATCAGCGGCGGGCACGTGAGCTACTGGGACAACAGCCAGCGCCGCAACGACATCCAACTGGGCGTGCAGAGCGTGTGGGGTCGTGCCAACTACGGGCTCTCGGCCATGCGCTATCGCCTGCAGGGCGGTGGCGAGGATACCCGCTACGCGTTCACCCTGAGCATGCCCATCGGCCGCAGCCCGAGTGCGCCGCGCCTGGGCAGCCAGATCAGCCATGCCGACAGTGGCAGGCAGGCACAGCTCGGGCTCACCGGCGCGTTGGGCGAGAACCGTGCGCTGAGCTACAACGTCTCCGCCGGCGCCGCCAGTGGCGGCGACCGCAACCGCAGTGCGTACGCGGCTTACCAGGGCGGCCGTGGCAACTTCACTGCAGGGTACAGCCGCTCGGGCAGTCACAGCGCGCTGTCGGCCAGTGCCGCCGGCAGCGTGGTGGTGCATGGCGGTGGCGTGAACGTCGGGGCGCCTGTCGGTGAAGGCTTCGTCCTGGTGCAGGCCGACGGCGCCCAAGGCGCGAAGGTTGGCTACGGCGAGCCGATCCGCGTGGCCCGCAATGGCTATGCGCTGCTGCCGCATGTCAGTCCCTACCGGTGGAACCAGATCGACCTGGATCCCTCCGGCCTGCCCGCTGGAGGTGGAACTGCTGCAGACCTCGCAGCGGGTGGCGCCCACCGCAGGCAGCATCGTGCGCGTGGTGTTCACTGCCCGCCGCGAACGCACGCTTTTCATCGATACCACCGATGCGCTGGGCCAGCCGCTGCCCTTTGCGGCCCGGGTGGACGATGAGACCGGCCGCACGCTGGGTGCCGTGGGGCAGGGCGGCGTGATCCAACTGCGCGGCGCGCAGGACAGCGGTGCGCTGTGGGTGGACCCCGACGGCCCGCACCGCTGTCGCCTGGACTACCGCACGCCCGATGCCCCCGATGCCTACGGCCTGTCCTGGACCCAGGCCGTGTGTGTCCGCCAGCCCGTGCTTGGCCCAGGGCTGCAGGCTGCTGCCGACGCAGCGGCACACGCTGATTGACCTTCCTCTCATGCCCTTCCTCTGCAGGAGCACCCCCATGTTGAATTCCCGCCGTCTCGTGCTGGTCGCCGCGTTGCTGGCCTTTGCCCCGGCCACGTTCGCCGATACCGCCACCCTCACCATCAGCGGCCGCGTGCTGCCCGGAACCTGCACGCTGGCAGCGCCGGCGATCGCGCTGGACCCGGTCAACGCCAATGACCTCACCCAGGGCGACAATCTGCTCAAGGCCGGCGTGTTGAATTTCACCGGCTGCGTGGGCGTGACCAAGGCAGTGTTGTCCTTCGACGGTACCGCCGCCGATGGCGATGCCGCACGCTGGAAGAACACCGCCAGCACCGATGCGGCCGATGGCGTATCGATCGCCCTGCTGGCAGGCGCCACCGGCAGTACCTACCTCAAGCGCGGCGATACCGGCATCGACGTGCCGGTGACCGGCGCGACGGCCAGCTATGCGTTGCGTGCGGGTTACTACCTGCCGGTGCTCGGGGGGCTGACGGCCGGCGCGGTGCAGGCCGAGATCGTCGTGACTGCGGACTACGAATGAGCCGGGTGATTCCACTGCGAAGGATGATCCTGCCCGCCCGTCGAGCTGTCCCGGAGATGTGCCGTCATCGCGGTGGCTTTCTTGCTGGCGTCGCGCGGGGCAGCACGCTGCGGTCGTGGATGCGCCTGGTCTGTGCGCTAAGCGTCGTGTTCGGCGCCGCGCAGGCCTCCGCCGCCTGCGTACGCTTGAACCCGGGCGACCAGGACATGACCATCAGCCTGACCATGCCGAACCTGGACTTTCCAGACAGGCGCTTTCAAGCACGTTCGGACGGGGCACTTGGTGACGCCTTTCGTTGTGACGCTGGCCAGAGTGCCTTTCATCTCGATCTGCCGCTGACCGGTCTTACATACGAGCGCGAAATTGCTGCAGAGGACGGCCGCACCTACAGTGTCTACAGCCTGGGCCCACGATCGCCATTGATTGGCTTCATGCACTCGGTAAGTACCCGCCATAACGGCAACCACCGTTCCAGCCAGCGCGCCGTCACGGTGGGAGCACCATTTCTGAATCAGGGCATTGTCTCCAACGCTGACGAGCCGGTGGACGTGGAAATGTATGTGATGTTGTTCTTCCGCGGTGGCGCGATGGAGAGCATTCCCATGACCCATCTCGGCACCGCTACTTCGTGGAGCGACAGTGACCCGAGCCAGCGCATCCAGCATCACATCCGGCTGGAGGTGAATGTGCCGGTGCTGACCTGCACCCTGAGCGACACTGCGCGTACGCTTGATCCGGTGTCGGCCGACCAGCTGGCCGTGGTCGGCAGCGATGCAGGCGAGAAGCCGGTGGTGATGAGCATGAGCTGCCCCAGTGCGAACATCAACGTCGAGATGGTGCTGGCCGATGCGAACGACGCCGGCAACCGAGGCAGCGTGCTGGCACCGGCGTCTGGTTCCGATGCGGGGGGCGTACGCGTGGAGATGCTGCGCGGTGGCAGCCCGGTCCAGTTCGGCCAGTCGTGGCGGCATGGTGGGTCCAGCAAGGGCAGCCAGGACATTCCTTTCACCGCGCGCTATGTCCGCACGAGCGATCCCCTTCACCCTGGCCAGATCGTCGGGGAGGCGGTGTTGACCGCCACCTATCGCTAAGCCGGCGGCAGCACCTTGCCCGGATTGAGAATCCCATCCGGATCCAGCGCCCGCTTGATCGCACGCATTGCCGCCAATGTCGCCGGCGTGAACGCCTGCGCCATGAAGTCGCGCTTGGCCAAGCCAATCCCATGCTCACCCGACAACGTGCCGCCCAGCGCCAAGGTCAGTTCAAAGATCTTCGGCAGCGCGGCATGCGCGCGTGTGTTTTCGTCGGCGTTGTCGGGGTGGTACAGGATGTTGACGTGCAGGTTGCCGTTGCCGGCATGGCCGAAGGTGACGATGGTCAGCGTGTACTCACGCGCCAGCGCCTGCACCCCGGCCACCAGGTCGGGAATGCGCGACACCGGCACCACCACGTCTTCATTGATCTTGCCCGGGGCGATGCTGCGCAGCGCAGGCGACAGCGCCTTGCGCGCGGCCCACAGTTTCTCGCGCGCGGCCCCTTCCATCGCCACGTCCAACGCCAGCAGGCCGGCGCCCTCGGCGGCGGTGGCCAGTGCCTGCAGCAGGTAGGGCAGGGTGTCGTGGTCGCCATCGGCGTCCACCAGCAGCATCGCACCGGCCTCGGGCACGTCGGCGCCATTGCGACGCAGCAGCTCCAGGCTGCGCGCGTCCATGAATTCCAGCCGCGTGGGCACCACCGGTTGCGCCATCAGCCGCGACACGGCTGCGGCGGCGGCATCGGCATCGCGGTACAGCACGCGCAGCCCGGCCTGGGCGACCGGCAGCGGGGTGAGCTTGAGTGTGGCTTCCACGATCAGCGCCAGCGTGCCTTCGCTGCCGACCAGCAGGTGGGTGAGGTCGTAGCCGGTGGCATCCTTGGTGTAAGCGCCGCCGCAATGGATCAGGTCGCCTGCGCCGGTCACCGCCACCAGGCCGAGCACGTTGTCGCGGCTGGTGCCGTACTTCACCGCGCGCGGCCCGCCGGCATTGCAGGCCAGGTTGCCGCCGATGCTGCAGATCTCCGCGCTGGACGGGTCCGGCGCCCAGAACAATCCGTGCGGCATCAGGGCCTGCTGCAGGTCGCCGTTGAGCACGCCCGGTTCGACCACCGCGCAGCGGTTGCCGGGCTGGATGTCCACGATGCGGTTCATGCGTGCCAGCGACAGCACGATGCTGCCCTGTACCGGCACGGCCGCGCCGGTGGTGCCGGTGCCGGCACCGCGCGCGACCACTGCGATGCGGTGTTCGCGGCAGGCGCGGACCACGGCCACCACCTCGTCGCGATGCCGCGGCAAGGCAACGCCGGCCGGCAGCATGTGCCGCCACGAGTTGTCCTGCGCGTGCGCTTCCAGCGCGCTGTCGTCGGTGCGCCAGCCGTCCTCGCCGAGCAGGGCATGCAGGGTGGCAACGAAGGCAGCAGGCAGGGCAGTAGTCATCAGGAGGTCCGGGAATCGACAGGCGCGCGTTGGATCAACTTCCAGCCGACCACGGCAGCGGCCAATGGCAGCCACACCCAACGCAGTTCGGATACCAGCGTGGCCAGCCCGCGCGCGCTGAAGAACTGGCCGGCGAACGGCGACACACGAATCGGCCGCCACGGTGCAAACAGGCGTTCGCCACTCCACGGCCACCACAGCGCAACCCCGAGGCCACCGAAGGTGAACGCATCCAGCAGCGGGTGCGACAGCGCGCTGATGCCGACGAAAGCGGCGGCCTGCAGTGCGCTGGCGCGCAGGCGCCGATGCAGCAGTGCGGCCAGGGTGGCGAGCACGCTGGCGAAGGCGATGGAATGACTGGCGCCGCGATGGCCGAAGCTGTCGGCATAGGGAATGTGCAGGGCGAATGCCAACACATCGGCATCGGGCAGCATCGCCGCGACCACGCCTGCGGCCAGCAACGGTGTGGAAATGCGACCCCGATCAGAGGCCGCCCACAGTGCCAGCGGAATCGCCGCGTGGGTAAAAATACTGGGCATCAGCAATCCTCCAACCGGAAGGCATCGCGCAGCCAGCGCAGCTGCGGCGGCTCCCCGCTGGCATCGATCACATCGAAGCGGCACGGTTGTTCGGCCAACGCCGGATGCGCCATCAGGAACAGCTGCGCGGCCAGGACCAGCTTGCGCCGTTTGCGCAGGTCGACCGAGGCTGCACCGCCGCCGAACCCGGCGGTGGCGCGGTAGCGCACTTCGACAAACACCGTGGTGCCGCCATCACGCATCACCAGGTCCAGCTCACCGCCGCGATAGCGGGCGTTGGCGGCAACCGGGCGTAGCCCGGCGTTGCGCAGATGGGCGAGCGCGGCTGCTTCCACCGCCGCGCCGCGTCGTGCCTGCGCGGTGGGCACCGGGCTTAGTTGCTGGTGGCGATCGGCATCGGCCGGCCGCCGCTGAAGGTCGACCACGCCGGCACCCGCAGCACATTGCCGTTGCTGTCCAGGAACAGGGTGCCGGTGGCACCGGCCAGGCCGCCTTCGGTGGCCACCTTGTCCAGGTAGGCGCTGATCTTCCACGCATCGAAACCGAACGCGAACAGGCGCCCGGAGGCACCGCGCGCGGACGGCAGGATCTGCCCGGCGGTGGTGGCCGAAGGCAGGCCGGGCACGCCGCGCACGTTCCAGGCTTCGTTGGGGTAGACGATGCCGTCCAGCGCCATGTCTTCCTCGACCTTGCCGGCCCCCACGGTCAACTGCGAGGTGCCCACGCGGGTGGCGCCGCCGGCACCGGCCAGCGCCAGCAGCGGGGCCAATGCACGCGCCTGCGGTGCCTTCACTGCCAACAGCACGCCATCCACGCTGCCGGCGTTGCGGATCTGCGCGCCGATGTCACCGACGGTCTCGCCCACGCCGATCGTGGCAACCACCTGGCCGCCACGCTGGGCGAAGCGCTCGCGGAACGCAGCGGCGGCGCGGCGGCCGTTGTCGTCATTGCTGTGCAGCACCAGCACCTTGCTGCGTTCGCGGCTGCGCAGGTACTCGGCGGCGATGATGCCGTCGTCTTCCGGGGCCAGCGAGAAGCCGGCACTGCCGGCCGGCGGGCTGCTCTTGCCACGGTTCAATGCCAGCACCGGCACCGGCAGCTGGGTGCGGCCGAACACCGCGTCCACTTCATCGCGGCCGAGCGGGCCGACGATGAAATCGACCCCGGCGTTGACCGCCTTGTCGTACGCGGCCACGGCGCCGGAGGCGGTACCGGCGGTATCGATGAACTGGATGTCCGGGCGACGGCGGGATTCACCGTAGTAGCCGCTGAGCAGGCCGTCACGCACCGGCTGCGCGGCGGTGGCCAGGCGCCCGCTGAGTGGCAACAGCACGGCCATCTTGAGCGGCGGGCGGTAGCCATCGCTCATCGCGGCAGGGCGCTTGCTGGTATCGAACTGCGAGGCGCCTTCGCGATCGAACGGACGCGGCAGCGGCAGGCCACGCGCGATCAGGGCGCGGCCGGCGAAGTTGTACAGCGGCTCGTTGGCCGGCAGCGCGGCGGCGCGGGCGCGCAGGGTGGCATCGTCGAGCGTACCCAGCACGCTGGCGATGGCCTGCTGGTTGTCGATGCGGGCCTGTCCGGTGAGCGCGGCATGCGCGCGGGCGCGCTCCTGCGCGGCGCCGAACAGGTCGCCGGTGGCCTGCAGCGCGTTGGCGCGGGCCAGCTGCCAGCGCGTGCGCAGTTGCGGTACCACCTTGTCCGGGGATTCCTTCAATGCCGCCAATGCCTGCGCCGGCTGCTTGTCGGCCAGGGCCAGTTCGGCGCTGGTCAGCTGGTAGCGCTGCAGGCTGGCGCCGCCGAGTTGGCGCGGGGTGATCTGTGCCAGCAGGGTGCGGGCGCGTGGGCTATCGCCGGCTTCGTGCCAGGCGAACGCGGCGTCGGCCAGTGCGGCGGCGCGGGCGGCGCCCTTGAGCGTGTTGGCCAGCGCTTCCAGCTGCACGGCGGCATCGCGCGGTTTGCCTTGATCGATCAATGCCAGCGCCTGGGCCTGGGCCGGCGATTCGGGCGCGCTGGTCAGGCTCGTCGTGGCGCAGCCGGCAAGCAGCAGCAGCGACAACGACAGGGCGGAGATCCGTGCGACGGGCTTGTTCATGATCAGGTCCATTCGATGGGGGCAGCGGCCGTGGCCGGGGAACGGTACGATTCTACCCTTGACCCACGAGTGCCGTTGCGATGAGTGCTGTCCCCACGCTGTATGTCGTTGCCACCCCGATCGGCAACCTGGCCGACCTGACACCGCGGGCGCAGGACGTGCTGCGCTCGGTGGCGGCGATCTGCGCGGAGGACACCCGCCGCAGCGGCCAGCTGCTGGCCCATTTCGGCATCCAGCAGCCGCTGGTGGCATTGCATGACCACAACGAAGAAGCGTTGTCGCAACGGATCGTGGCGCGGTTGCAGGCCGGGGAGTCGCTGGCGCTGGTGAGCGATGCGGGCACGCCACTGGTCAGCGACCCGGGCTATCGGCTGGTCCGCGCGGCACGTGAGGCCGGTATCCGGGTCAGCCCGGTACCGGGCGCATGCGCGGCGATTGCCGCGCTGAGCGTGGCCGGGCTGCCCAGCGACCGGTTTACCTTTGAAGGCTTCCTGCCGGCCAAGGCATCGGGCCGCCGCGAGCGCCTGCAGGGCCTGGCCGGGGAAACGCGCACGCTGGTGTTCTATGAATCCTCGCACCGCATTGCCGAGTCGCTGGCGGACATGGTGGCCGCGTTCGGCGCCGAACGCCCGGCGGTGCTGGCGCGCGAGCTGACCAAGCTGTTTGAAACCGTGCTCGATGGTGACCTGGCCGGGTTGCTGCGGCAGGTGGAAGCCGACGACAACCAGCGCAAGGGCGAGTTCGTGGTGATGGTGCAGGGCGCCGCCGACGATGAGCAGGCCCAGTTGGCCGCCGGCCGGCGCATGTACGCCAAGCTCAGCGAGCACCTGCCGCCGTCGACGGCGGCCAAGCTGGCCGCGGAATTGACCGGGGCCCCGAGAAAGGCGTTGTACGGCGGCTAAATTCCGACCTGGGAACGGCCGGCTGGCCCGCGATTTGTGGGACAATGCGCGTGGCGGAGTCGGCCAGACAGTCGCGTCATCCCTTGCGGATGCCGAGGAAAGTCCGGGCTCCACAGGGCAAGGTGCCAGGTAACGCCTGGGCGGCGCAAGCCGACGGAAAGTGCAACAGAAAGATACCGCCTACGTTCCCCTCGGGGAGCCGGTAAGGGTGAAATGGTGCGGTAAGAGCGCACCGCGAGTCTGGTAACAGACCGGCACGGCAAACCCCACCTGGAGCAAGACCAAATAGGGACCTAATGACGTGGCCCGCGTCGGGTCCGGGTAGGTTGCTTGAGCGTTGCGGTGACGTAACGCCTAGAGGAATGACTGTCCACGACAAAACCCGGCTTATCGGCCGGCTCCGCCCTTTCTTCGCGATGTCGCGAAGAAGCCCCACGGTTTGCGGTGCAAACCGTGGGCCCCGGGCGCCACCAGCCCCCAATTCCCTGCGCCTGTCGGCGCGCCCCCCCTTACTAAAGGCTCTTCGCCCATCTGCGGGGCAAACAGAAACGTGCCTTGACGCTTACCAGGCGCAGCCGTCGTTGGGTCGGGCGCTGGGCCCCCGTGCCCTTTCCGGCGAATGTCCTCCGGCGTCGGCCTGCGGCCGCCCCCTCCCCCTTTATTTCGCCTCCAAGGGCATGGGGGCCCAGCGCCCGACCCAACGACCACCGTCAAAAAAGCGTGGCGTCCACTTGCCCATCGCAAGCCGAGCCCCGTAGCAGCCGGTAGGCCCCTGGGCAAAATCAAGGAGGAGGCCGCCCGCGGCCGGGGGACATTTGCGCCAGGGGCCTACCGGCTGCTACGGGGCCCTCACGCTCGCGACCGGCCTGATCGGAGACGCCGGTCAATCCAAATGGCGCCTGCACACCTGGCCAGCGGCGTAGCGTCGTGCTCACTCTGCGACGGCCCTTGCAGCAGGACGCTCCCCTCAGATGGGAGAAGAACTTACTAAAGGGGGCTGTCATGTCTGCCAGGCCCCGTGCGCTGGATGCTGGCGACACCTTCTATTGCGGCGACGTCGCTGCCTGCACCCGGTCGCGGTATTGGGCGGCGGAGATGAACTGGCTGAACGCTTCGCACCAGACCACCACGGTGGTGTAGTCGTCGATGTCCACGCTGGCCGGGACATCGGCCAGGAAGCGCTTGAACGTTTTGACGTCGCCGATCAGGCGGGCGTCCTGCTTGATGCGCAGGAAATCACCGCGGGTGTCGACGAACTCGCGGGCCAGGTACACCTTGTAGTCCGGGCCGGGGGCCATCTTGCCGTCGAAGGCGATCTGCTTCTGGCTGACACTGACCTTGCCTTCGGCCCAGTGCACCGCATCGCTGCCCTTGAGGTCGCGGCGGAATGCGGCCTGGTAGGTGGCGCGCTGCATCACCGCGCTGACCTGGTCCTGCGCCGGGTCGTCGGGGGCGGTGAGGATCGGCAACAGATAGATTCCCAGGCCAATGCCCAGGCCAAGGGCCAGGACGTGGGTGGCGAAAAGAACAAGGACTCGTCGGTTCATTACAGCTCCGGTCAGTACGACGCGCAGGCGCCAGGTACCGGAGAAGAGGGCGGTGGGCGTCGATTCGATCCGCCGGGCGTCGCCACACCATTCAGGTTCGAGGCGGCACCGGGGGCTGCCCCGCGCTAGCGGGGTGGGCCGGGCACCCGTCGGGTCTCGCCCGTACACGCACCATCGGCGCCGAACCGGCGCTCGCAGATGAAGCCGTGGCCGGCGGCATCCAGCGCGATCACCGTACTTGCGCGGGTGCCGTACTCGGGGCTGCGGATGAAGGCCGACGACAGCCAGCGCTCACGTTCCAGGCCAATCCCGGTATCGGGCAGGGCGCTGTCGTCGGCGCGGGTTTCATCGGCCAGCGCACGCCACAGCGGGGCCAGATCGTCCTCGCCTTGGTCGATCCAGGCCTGCAGGGCCGCGATCAACATCACAGTTTTCGGCCAGGGGGCGTCCAGTGGACCGTTGGACATGCCGTGCACGCCGGCCGTCAGCGCCTGCCGCCCGGCCGGGTGGTTGCCCAGGAACTCACAGCTACTGGTGTCGGCCAGCAGCAGGTTGAATGGCGCAAATTCCGCCGCGCGGGCCGCCAGCCGGTCGGAAAACGCCGCCGCCGATGCGCGGTCACGCAGGTAGTCGGCCACCAGCGCCCCGCGTGAAGGCCCGGTCTGGCGGGCCAGCGGGTCGCGCACGTTGGTGACCACCGCCATCCGGCCGCCGGCACCGATGCCGGCCCAGCTGCCGCCCGAGCGCAGGTCACGCCCGGCCAGCAGGCCGCTGTCCGGGGCCGGCCAGGCCGCCAGCGCGGCCGTGGGGCGGGCGTGGAACTCATCGCGGTTGCCGGCCAGGACCAGTTGCCAGCGCGGGTGGGACTTCCAGGCAAGGGCGAGCAGGCACATGGACGACATTGTGGCGCGTTTGCGCAAGGCCGAGTCAATGGCGACGGGCCTCTGAATGAATGCGCGTCTATGTTTCACGCGGTCTACACGGGGCTGAACTTCGCCCCAATCTCAAAAATTGAGACGAAACAGCGACTTGTGGATAAGCCTTGAACAAGTCTCTAAAGATTGCTGCAAGCCCTTGATGTTCCAAGCGATTTGTCGGTCGCAAAGTTGTTGACAACCTAATCGGCACTGCTAAGGTGGGCAACAGAGGGAAAACCGGGTCTTTTGTGGTTTTTCGTGGTTCAATGTTTCACCGGGCAAAGGAAAAGGTGCACGCGTCGTGTTTCAAGGCGAGACGGCCATCACGGTTGACGATAAAGGACGCATGGCGGTTCCCACCGCGCATCGCGACCTCGTCGCGCGCGTGAGCAACAACCGCCTGGTCCTGACCTACAACCCCTTCGAAGCGGGCTGCCTGTGGCTGTACGCCGAGACGGAATGGGAGCGGGTCCGCGACGACGTCATGTCCAAACCCAACACACAGCGCGTCGTACGTCTGCTGCAACAGAAGCTGGTCGGTTCGGCCGCGCATCTGGAGCTGGACGGCAACGGCCGCATCAGTATTCCTGCCAGCCACCGCGGTGCCGTTGGTATTGAAAAGAAGGCGGTTCTGCTCGGCATGGGCGACAAATTTGAATTGTGGAGCGAGCAGGCACATCGCGCACTGATCCAACAGACGTTGTCTGACGGGGATCTGGGCGATGGGTTGCTCGACCTGAAGTTGTGAGCCGGGGTGCCCGGATGCGCGGAGCAGCGCAGACCGGTCACCTTCCGGTGTCGCAGTCGCCGGCGGGGCACCTGCCGGTGCTGTACACGCAGGTCCTGGATGGCCTGCAGGTGATCGAAAACGGAACGTATCTCGATGGCACGTTTGGTCGTGGCGGTCACGCCCGTGGCGTGCTTGAGCAACTCGGTCCTGGAGGCCGGCTGCTGGTCATGGACAAGGATCCCGAAGCGATTGCGGTAGCCGAGCGCGATTTCGCGCCGGACCCGCGCGTGTCGATCTTCCGGGGCAGCTTTGCCGACCTGCTGCAGTGGGACGCCACCGCCGGTGGCCTGGACGGGGTGCTGTTCGACCTGGGCGTGTCCTCGCCGCAGCTGGACGTGGCCGAGCGTGGTTTCAGCTTCGGCAAGGACGGCCCGCTGGACATGCGCATGGACCCGGACAGTGGTGAAAGTGCCGCGCAGTGGCTCAACCGGGTGGAAGAGCGCGACCTGATGGACGTGCTGTGGACCCATGGCGAAGAACGCCAGGGCCGCCGCATCGCCAAGGCGATCATCGCCCGCCGCGACCAGCAGCCGTTCACCCGTACCGCCGAACTGGCCGAGCTGATCGCCTCGGTGATGCCGCGCGGCAAAGACAAGATCCACCCGGCCACGCGCAGCTTCCAGGCCATCCGCATCCACATCAACCGCGAACTGGCCGACCTTGAGGCGGGCCTGGACGCGGCGATGGCGCGGCTCAAGCCCGGTGGCCGGCTGGCGGTGATCAGCTTCCATTCGCTGGAAGACCGCATCGTCAAGCAGTTCATGAACCGCCACGCCAAGGCCCCGCCGAGCAACCGCCGGCTGCCCGAGCTGGCCGCGTTCGTGCCGACGCTGGACCTGCACGGCGGCGCGATCAAGGCCGAGGCCGACGAGCTGGCGGTCAACCCGCGCGCACGCAGCGCGGTGCTGCGCGTGGCTGAAAAACGCGAGGTGGCCCAATGAGCCGCCTGCTGCTGATCGTGCTGCTGGCCTGCACCATCGCCTCGGCGATCGGGGTGGTGTTCATGCGCCACCGTCATCGGCAGACCTTCGTCGAGCTGTCCAAGGCCGAGCGCGCGCGCGATGAAATCAACATCGAGTTCGGCCGCCTGCAGCTGGAGCAGGCCACGCTGGCCGAGTCCACCCGGGTGGATCGTGTCGCCCGTGAAAAGCTCGGCATGAAGTTTCCCGAAGCGGCCGACGTCGTGGTGGTGCGGCCATGAGCAAATCCGGCCGCAACCGTACCCGCAACAGCTTCAACCTGCGCAAGCGCCTGAAGTGGGTGGGACTGGCGCTTGGGCTGTGCTCGGTGTCGCTGGTGGGCCGGGCGGCCTACGTGCAGCTCATCAACAGCGATTTCTACCAGCGCCAGGGCGAGGCCCGCTACCTGCGCGAGCTGCCGATCAATACCTCGCGCGGCATGATCACCGACCGCAATGGCGAGCCGGTGGCGGTGTCCACGCCGGTGGCCTCGATCTGGGTCAACCCGCAGGAGTTGCTGCGTGCGCCGGACCGTATCCCGGAACTGGCGAGCGCGCTGGGCATGCCGCTGGACGAGCTGAGCACCAGGCTGTCGCAGAAGGCCGACAAGGAATTCATGTACCTGCGCCGCCGGATCAATCCGGACGAGGCTGAGCGCGTGGTCGCGATGAAGATCCCGGGCGTGGCCTCGCAGCGCGAGTTCCGCCGCTTCTACCCGCAGGGTGAGGCGATGGCGCACGTGCTGGGCTTCACCAACATCGACGACCGTGGCCAGGAAGGGCTGGAGCTGGCCTTCGACGAATGGCTGCGCGGCAAGGCCGGCGCCAAGCGGGTGATCCGCAACCGCAAGGGCGACACCGTCGAAAGCGACCTGCTGCGCGCCGCCGAGCCGGGCAAGGACCTCACCCTCAGCATCGATCGCCGCATCCAGTTCCTGGCCTTCAAGGAGCTGCGCAACGCGCTGATCGCCAACAAGGCGGCCGGTGGCTCGATGGTGATCATGGACGTGGCCACCGGCGAGATCCTGGCCATGGTCAACCTGCCCACCTACAACCCCAATGCGGTGGGCGGCACTGCGCCGGACACCCGCCGCAACCGCGCGGTGACCGACCTGGTCGAGCCCGGCTCGACCATGAAGCCGTTGACCATCGCCTCGGCGCTGCAGTCCGGCGTGGTCACCAAGGACACCACGGTAGACACCAATCCGGGCTACATGGCGGTGGGCCGCTTCACCATCAAGGACGTGCCGCGCAACAACGGCGTGCTCAACGTCACCGGCGTGATCACCCGCAGCTCGAACATCGGCGCGGCCAAGATCGCCGCCAAGATGCCGGACCAGGTCTTCTACGACCACGTGCACAGCTTCGGCTATGGCGTGGCCCCGCACAGCGGTTTCCCCGGTGAATCGGCCGGCGTGCTGCCGCGCCCGGCGCGCTGGAGCGGCTCGTCCAAGACCACCATGTCCTACGGCTATGGCCTGAATGTCACCCCGCTGCAGATCGCCACGGCGTATTCGGCGCTGGGCAATGGCGGCAAGCTGATCGCGCCGACCTTCGTCAAGGGCCAGCGCAGCGAAGGCAAGCAGATCATCGACGAGAACATCGCCAAGGAAGTGGTGGCGATGATGGAAACGGTGGTCACCCAGGGCGGCGCCAAGCAGGCGGCGGTGCTGGGCTACCACGTCGCCGGCAAGACCGGCACCGCCCGCAAGGCCGGCCCCGGCGGTTACGAGCGTGGCCATTACAACGCCTTGTTTGCCGGCATCGTGCCGGCCTCCAACCCGCGCTTCGCCACGGTCATCGTCATCAACGACCCGCAGGGCGGCAAGTATTACGGTGGCCTGGTGTCCGCGCCGGTGTTCCACAACGTGATGGAAGGCGCACTGCGCCTGATGGACGTGCCGCCGGACGACATCGAGTCGTGGCTGGCCGCCCAGCAGTCCGGAAAGATGGGTCACTCGGCGTCGGTGCTGCCGACGCCGCCGCCGGAAACGGTGATCGCCCCCGATGCCGCCGCCGAATTCGATGCCGCGCTGCCCAGCGCGCACGTCCCGGTGCCGCCCGCGCAGGGAGGCACCCAGCAATGAGCCAGATGATGTTGCTTTCGCAGTTGCTTCCCGATGTGGCGCTCAGCCACGATCCCGCCATCACCGGCCTGGTGCTGGACAGCCGGGCCGTGCGCCCGGGCAATGCCTTCGTGGCGATCGCCGGGTTCGGCGCGCACGGGCTGGGCTTTGTCGAGCAGGCGCGCGCGGCTGGCGCGGGCGCGATCCTGTTCGACCCGCCGGCCCCGGCCGAGCTGCCGGCCCCGGCCGATGCCATCGCGGTGCCGGGCCTGCGCACGCGCATGGGCGCGATGGCCGACCAGTTCCACGGCCATCCCTCGCGTGCGATGTGCATGGTCGGGGTGACCGGCACCAATGGCAAAACCTCCACCGTGCAGCTGCTGGCCCAGGCCTGGCACCTGCTCGGTACCCGCAGCGGCAGCATCGGCACGCTCGGCGTGGGTCTGTATGGCGATGTGGTGCCAACCGGTTTCACCACGCCGCTGGTGCTGCAGATGCATGAAGTGCTGGCGCAGCTGCGCGACGACGGCGCGCGCGCGGTGGCGATGGAAGTCAGCTCGCACGCGCTGGACCAGGGCCGCGTGGATGCGGTGCACTTTGATGTGGCGGTGTTCACCAATCTCACCCGCGACCATCTCGACTACCACGGTGACATGGACCAGTACGGCGCGGCCAAGGCCAGGCTGTTCCATCGTGAGGGCCTGAAGGCGGCCGTGGTCAACCTCGATGATGCGTTCGGCAGCGAACTGCTGCGCACCGTCGATGCCGACGTGCGCCAGGTCGGGGTCAGCTCGCGCGGCGCGCAGCAGGCCGCGTTGCGCGCCGACTCGCTCACGCTCGACGGCCACGGCATCGCCTTCGACCTGGTCGTCGGTGGCGCCCGGCATCCGGTGCAGTCGCCGTTGCTG
Organism: Stenotrophomonas sp. GL_101; assembly: GCF_057835675.1. Taxonomy (NCBI): domain Bacteria; kingdom Pseudomonadati; phylum Pseudomonadota; class Gammaproteobacteria; order Lysobacterales; family Lysobacteraceae; genus Stenotrophomonas; species Stenotrophomonas sp. GL_101. Next base: position 728,569 of record NZ_CM174432.1, read on the forward strand.
GGTCGCTTCAATGTCGACAACCTGCTGGCCGTGGGCGGCGCGTTGCTCGCGCAGGGCCATGCCCCGGCCGCGATCGCCACGCTGCTGTCGCAACTGCAGCCGATCGCCGGGCGCATGAACCGCCTCGGCGGCGAGCGCGGCCTGCCGACGGTGGTGATCGACTACGCCCATACCCCCGATGCGCTGGAGCAGGCGTTGTCCAGCCTGCACGACCATCTGTCCGGCCGCCTGGTCTGCGTGTTTGGCTGCGGTGGCGAGCGCGATACCGGCAAGCGCCCGCAGATGGCCGCCATTGCCGAACGGCTGGCCGATGTGGTGATCGTCACCGACGACAACCCGCGTGGCGAAGACGGCGATGCGATCGTCGCCGACATCCTGGCCGGGCTGAGCAGCCCGGCCGCTGCCAGCGTGCAGCGCGACCGCGCCGCTGCGATCGTCGCGGCGATCGGCCAGGCCGGCGCCGGTGACATCGTGTTGATCGCCGGCAAGGGCCATGAGCCCTACCAGGAAGTGCAGGGCGTCAAGCATGCCTTCGACGACAGCGTGGTAGCAGGCCAGGTGCTGGCTGCACTGCAGAACGCGGAGGGAGCAGGATGAAGCGCACCCCCCTGTCGCTGATCGCCCACTGGGCCGGTGGCGAGATCCATGGCGATGACACCGCCATCGATACCATCAGCAACGACACCCGCACGCTTGCCCCGGGCAGCCTGTACGTGGCGCTGCGCGGCGAGCGTTTCGACGGCCATGACTTCGCCGGCGATGCGGTGGCGCGCGGTGCCTCGGCCCTGTTGGTCGAACGCCTGCTGGATGTCGCGCTGCCGCAGATCGTGGTCGCCGACAGTGAACATGCGCTGGGCCGCATCGCCCATGGCATGCAGCGCGACCGCAGCGCGGCGGTGTTCGCCATTACCGGCAGCAACGGCAAGACCAGCGTCAAGAGCCTGCTGCTGGCGATCCTGGAGCAGGTGGCGCGCGACCAGCACAAGGTGGTCTACGCCAACCCGGGCAACCGCAACAACGAGATCGGCCTGCCCCTAGCGGTGCTCGATGCGCCCGACGACGCCGATTTCGCCATCTATGAAATGGGTGCCGGCAAGCCGGGCGACATCGCCTATCTCACCGACATCGTGCGCCCGCGCTACGCGCTGGTGAACAACATCGCGCCGGCGCATTTGGAACGGATGGGCAGCCTGCAGGGCGTGGCCACCACCAAGGGCGCCATCTACGCCGCGCTGCCGGCTGATGGCGTGGCGGTGATCAATGCCGACGACGCCTTCGGCCTGTGGTTTGAACAGCACATCATCGGCCAGCCGCCGCGCTGCCGCGTGCTGCGCTATGGCCTGGACCACAGTGCCGATGTCACCGCGCTGGCGGTCCGACCCGCTGCGACGGGCAGTCAGTTCCTGCTGACCAGCCCGGCCGGACAGGTGGAAATCGCCCTGGCACTGCCGGGCCGCCACAACATCAGCAACGCGCTGGCCGCCGCTGCGCTGGCGCTGGCCGCCGGCATCGGCCTGGACCAGATCGCGCTGGGCCTGGCCCGCGCCGCGCCGGTGCCCGGCCGCCAGATCAACCACCGCCTGCCCAACGGCGCGGTGTTGATCGATGACAGCTACAACGCCAATCCCGGTTCACTGGCCGCGGCGATCGATACCCTGGCCGGGTCGAAGGACGAAGGCTGGCTGGTCCTGGGCGACATGCGCGAACTGGGCCCGGAGGGCGAGGCATTGCATGCCCAGGCCGGGCGCCGCGCGCGCGACGCCGGGATCAAGCGCCTGTACACGCTGGGCAGCCTGAGCGCTGCCGCATCGACTGCGTTCGGCGAGGGTGGCCGGCACTTCCAGGACCACGACGCGCTGGCCGCGGTGTTGGCCGACCAACTGCATGCTGGCGTGCGCTGCCTGGTCAAGGGCTCGCGCGGCAGTGCCATGGACAAAATCGTGAAAGCGCTGCTGGCGCAAGGAGAGGAAACCCCCAATGTTGCTTGAACTGGCCCGATGGTTGCAGCAGTTGGAGAGCCTGTTCGGGCTGTTCGGCTATCTGACGCTGCGCGGCATCCTTGCCGCGCTGACCGCGCTGTTCCTGTCGCTGTGGCTGGGCCCGGCGATGATCCGCAAGCTGGCCCAGTTCAAGGGCGGCCAGCCGATCCGTACCGATGGCCCGCAGACCCACTTCGTCAAGGCCGGCACGCCGACCATGGGCGGCTCGCTGATCCTGCTCACCATCACCTTGTCGGTGCTGATGTGGGCCGACCTGCGCAACCGCTATGTGTGGGTGGTGCTGGCGGTGATGCTGTGCTTCGGTGCGATCGGCTGGTACGACGACTGGATCAAGATCGTGCGGCGCGACCCGAACGGCCTCAAGTCACGCTGGAAGTACCTGCTGCAGTCGATCTTCGGCCTTGCCGCCGGCCTGTACCTGTTCTACACCGCCGATGTGCCGGCGGCGTTGACCTTCTACATCCCGATGTTCAAGTCGATCGCGTTGCCGCTGGCCGGCATCAGCTTCGTGGCCATCGCCTACTTCTGGATCGTCGGCTTCTCCAACGCGGTCAACCTGACCGACGGCCTGGATGGGCTGGCGATCATGCCCACGGTGCTGGTCGCCTGCGCACTGGGCGTATTCGCCTATGCCTCGGGCAATGTGGTGTTCTCCAGCTACCTGCAGATCCCGCAGATTCCCGGTGCCGGTGAACTGGTCATCATCTGCGCGGCGATTGCCGGCGCAGGCCTGGGCTTTTTGTGGTTCAACACCTACCCGGCCATGGTCTTCATGGGCGACATCGGCGCGCTGGCGCTGGGTGCGGTGCTGGGCACCATCGCGGTGATCACCCGCCAGGAACTGGTGCTGGTAGTGATGGGCGGTGTGTTCGTAATCGAAACGCTGTCGGTGATGATCCAGGTGGCCTCGTTCAAGCTGACCGGCAAGCGCGTGTTCCGCATGGCACCGATCCATCACCACTTTGAACTGAAGGGCTGGCCGGAGCCGCGCGTGATCGTGCGCTTCTGGATCATCTCGGTAGTGCTGGTGCTGATCGGCCTGGCCACGTTGAAGGTCCGCTGATGAACGACCTGTCGCGCCAGGCAACCCGCCTTGAAGCCATCGGAGGCCACTTCGACAAGTGGCTGCTGGGCGCGATCATCGCGCTCACCGGGCTGGGTGTGGTGATGGTCGCGTCGAGCTCGATCGCCTTGATGAGCAGCCCGTTCTACTACCTCAACCGGCACCTGATCTTCCTGGCCATCGGCATCGTGCTGGCCGGCATCGCCATGCGTACCGAACTCAAGAGCATCGAGCAGTACAACCAGGTGCTGCTGCTGGGCTGCTTTGCACTGCTGGTGATGGTGTTCGTCCCCGGCCTGGGCAGCAGCGTCAACGGTGCCCGCCGCTGGATCAACCTGGGCGTGTCCAAGTTCCAGACCGTCGAAGCGGTCAAAGTGCTCTACATCGTGTGGCTGTCCAGTTACCTGGTGCGTTTCCGCGACGAGGTCAACGCGACCTGGCCGGCAATGCTCAAGCCGCTGGGCGTGGCCGGCGCGCTGGTGGTGCTGCTGCTGCTGCAGCCGGACTTCGGCTCGTCCACCCTGCTGCTGGCGATCACCGCCGGCATGCTGGTGCTGGGCGGGGTGAACATGCCGCGGATGTCGATGCCGGTGGTGTTCGGCCTGGTGGGCATGAGCGCGCTGGCGATCATCGAGCCCTACCGCATGCGCCGCATCACCTCCTTCCTGGACCCGTGGGCCGACCAGCAGGGCGACGGCTACCAGTTGTCCAATGCGCTGATGGCCGTGGGCCGTGGCGAATGGACCGGCGTGGGCCTGGGCAACTCGGTGCAGAAGCTGTACTACCTGCCCGAAGCGCATACCGACTTCATCTTCTCGGTCACCGCCGAGGAGCTGGGCTTCATCGGCACCTGCCTGATCATCGGCCTGTACGCGCTGCTGGTGGGCCGCAGCTTCTGGCTGGGCATGCGCTGCGTGGAAATGAAGCGCCACTTCTCCGGCTACATCGCCTTCGGCATCGGGCTGTGGATCAGCATGCAGAGCTTCGTCTCGATCGGGGTCAACCTCGGCATCCTGCCGACCAAGGGCCTGACCCTGCCGCTGATTTCCTCCGGTGGTTCCAGCGTGCTGATGACCTGCGTGGCGATGGGCCTGCTGCTGCGCGTGTCCTATGAACTGGATCGCGCCGAGCGCCGCCAGGCCGTACGCATGGGCGCGGCCGAAGGCGACGAACCCATCGCCAACGACCCGGGCAGCGCACAGAGCGCATCGGCCGTGGCGGCAGCGAAGCAGGACAGCGCCGCCCCCCGCGACGGCATGCCGCGCGACAGCTCGCCGCGCGGCACCAGCCGCATGCAGCAGCGCATCGAGCCGACCCTGGGGAGGATGGGATGAGCACGCCCCTCACCGCATCCCAGCGCCCGGTGCTGATCATGGCCGGCGGCACCGGTGGCCACATCTTCCCCGGCCTGGCCGTGGCCAGGGTGCTGCGCGAGCGCGGCGTCCCGGTGACCTGGCTGGGCAGCGACGGTGGCATGGAAACCCGCCTGGTGCCGCAGCACGACATCCACATCGACACGTTGGCCATCAGTGGCCTGCGCGGCAAGGGCAAGCTGGCGATGCTCAGCGCGCCGGGCCGTCTGCTGCGCGCGGTACGCGCGGCCGGCTTCCTGATCCGCGACCGCCAGCCGCGCGCGGTGATCGCCTTCGGCGGCTTTGCTTCCGGCCCCGGTGGGCTGGCCGCGCGCCTGCACGGCTTGCCGCTGCTGGTGCACGAACAGAACCGTGCCCCCGGCCTGACCAACCGCGTGCTGTCGCGCTTCGCCCGCCGCGTGCTGACCGGTTTCCCGGGCAGCTTCGCCAGCGGCGAAGAAGCCGTCGGCAATCCGGTTCGTGCCGAAATCGCCGCCATCACCCCGCCCGAGCTGCGCCTGGCCAACCGCGACGGGCCGTTGCGCCTGCTCGTACTGGGCGGCAGCCAGGGCGCACGCGTGTTGAACAACGCCGTGCCCAAGGCACTGGCCGCGCTCGGCACCGGCGTGCAGATCGAGGTGCGTCACCAGAGCGGTGAGAAGCTGCATGCCGAAGCGCAGCAGGCCTACCGCGACGCAGGCGTCAGCGCGCGCGTGGAAGCGTTCATCGCCGACATGGCCGAAGCCTTCGCCTGGGCCGACCTGGTGGTGTGCCGCGCCGGTGCCTCCACCCTGGCCGAACTGTGCGCGGTCGGCGTGGGCAGCGTGCTGGTGCCTTTCGCCGCTGCCGTGGATGACCACCAGACCCGCAATGCGGAGTACCTGGTCGACCGTGGCGCGGCTGTATTGCTGAAGCAGGATGAAACGCTGGCCACCCACCTTGAAGGTGTGCTGCGCGACTTGTCCCAGAATTCCGCCCGTCGCATGCAGATGGCACATGCCGCGCGTGCCCTGGCCAAGGTCGATGCCGCCGAGCGCATCGCCGACATCATCCTCGAGGAATCCAAATGAACACCGCCACGCGCCCCCGCGCCCGCCACATGGCAGGCCGCGCATGATCCGCCGCCTGCACGACACCAACGACCTGGTGCGCGCCTTTCCGCGCGTGCACTTCGTCGGCATCGGCGGCACCGGCATGAGCGGCATCGCCGAAGTGATGCTGACCCTGGGCTACGAAGTGTCCGGGTCGGACAACGCCGACAATGCGGCCACCCGCCGCCTGGCCAGCCTCGGTGCGCGGGTGATGCGCGGCCACTCGGCGGCCAACGTGCTCGGCACCGACTGCGTGGTGGTCTCCAGCGCGATCCGTGACGACAACCCCGAGCTGATGGAAGCGCGCAGCCAGCGCATTCCGATCATGCCGCGTGCCGCCATGCTCGCCGAACTGATGCGCTTCCGCCGCGGCATCGCCGTGGCCGGCACCCACGGCAAGACCACCACCACCAGCCTGACCGCCGCGGTGCTCAGCGAAGGCGGGCTCGACCCGACCTTCGTGATCGGTGGCCAGCTGCTGGCTGCCGGTGCCAACGCCAAGCTCGGCGGGGGCCAGTGGCTGGTTGCCGAAGCCGACGAGAGCGATGGCAGCTTCCTGCGCCTGAACCCGCTGGTGTCGGTGATCACCAACATCGATTCAGACCACCTGGAAAACTACGGCAACGATTTTGCCCGGGTCCAGGCCGCGTTTGCCGAGTTCCTGCAGCGCCTGCCGTTCTACGGCCTGGCCGTGCTGTGCATCGACGACCCGGAAGTGGCCGCGCTGGCCGCGCAGACCCCGCGCCATGTCATGAGCTATGGCATGAGCGGCAACGCCGACGTGCGCGCCGAAGACGTGGTCCAGGACGGCCCGCGCATGCGCTTCACCCTGCGCCTGCCCGAGGGCAGCAGCCACCCGGTGGTGCTGGCCCTGCCGGGCGCGCACAACGTACTCAATGCACTGGCCGCCGCGGCGGTGGGCTGGCAGCTGGGCGTGGCCCCGGAAGCGATTGCCCGCGCGCTGGAAAGCTTCGCCGGCATCGGCCGCCGCTTCAACGATTTGGGCGTGGTCACCACCCACAGCGGTGCCAGGGTGCGGGTGATCGACGACTACGGCCACCATCCGCGCGAACTGGCCGCGGTGTTCGCCGCCGCCCGCGGTGGTTGGCCGGACCAGCGCCTGGTGGTGGCCTTCCAGCCGCACCGTTACAGCCGCACCCGCGACCAGTTCGACGCGTTCGCCGCGGTGCTGTCCGAAGTGGATGCACTGGTGCTGAGTGAGGTCTACCCGGCCGGCGAAGCGCCGATTCCCGGCGCCGATTCGCGCTCGCTGGCACGCGCCATCCGCGCGCGCGGCCGCAGCGAGCCGGTCGTGGTTGGCCAGACCGCCGAACTGGCGCACGTGCTGCCCGACGTGCTGCAGGACGGCGACCTGCTGTTGATGATGGGGGCCGGCGACATCGGCCACGTCGCCCAGTTGATCGCCACCGAAGGTTTCCAGGAGGCTCCGGCGGCATGAGCACGATCGTCTTCCCGCCGCTGCGCGTCACCGACCCGGCCCAATTCGGCCGCGTCGCCGTGCTGCTGGGGGGTACCTCCAGCGAGCGCGAGGTGTCGCTGGATTCCGGTCGCAACGTCATCGAGGCACTGCGCGCGCGTGGCGTCGATGCCACCGCCGTGGACGGCATCCCGGCACTGGCGCGCGCACTGGTGGAAAAGCGCTTCGACCGCGTGTTCAACATCCTGCACGGCCATAACGGCGGTGGCGAGGACGGCATCGTGCAGGGGCTGATGGAAGCCTTCGGCGTGCCCTACACCGGTTCCAACGTGCTCGGCTCGGCGCTGAGCATGGACAAGATCCGCACCAAGCAGGTGTGGCTGTCGCTGGGCCTGCCGACGCCGCGTTACGTCAAGCTGGTGGAGGGCGTGGACGTGCATGCCGCCGCTGCCGAACTCGGCCTGCCGGTCGTGGTCAAGCCGGCCAACGAAGGTTCCAGCGTCGGCATCAGCCGGGTCACCGATGACGCCGGCCTGGACGAAGCGGTGGCACTGGCGGCGCGCTACGACGGCCAGCTGCTGATGGAGCAGATGGTGGTGGGCGACGAGCTGACCGTGGCGATCCTGGGCGAGCAGGCGCTGCCGTCGATCCGCATCGTGCCCAAGGGCCAGTGGTACGACTACAACGCCAAGTACATCGCCGACGACACCCAGTACCTGTGCCCGGGCCTGGAGGGCGGGGATGAGCAAGAAATCCGCCGCATCGCGCTGGCCGCCTTCCGCGCCGCCGGCTGCCATGGCTGGGGCCGGGTGGATGTGATGCGCGACCGCAGCAGTGGCCGTTTCTACCTGCTGGAAGTGAACACCGCGCCGGGCATGACCAGCCACTCGCTGGTACCCAAGGCCGCCGGCCAGGCCGGGATCGGATTTGAGGAACTGGTCTGGCGCGTGCTGGAACAGACCCTGGTGCTCACCCCACAGGAGAGCGTCCACGCATGAACGCGGTACTGCGCATCTTCGTCTGGTTGCTGGCCCTGTCGGTGGTGGCGCTGCCCGTGGTGGCGGTGCTCAACGGCTGGGTCGGTGCCGAACGCTGGCCGCTGGCCAAGCTGCGCGTGCATGGTGAATTCAAGCGGGTGCCGGCCGAGCAGCTGCAGCAGGTCGTGCTGCCGTATGCGAAGTCCGGCTTCTTCGCGGTCAAGCTGCAGGACGCGCAGGACGCCATCGAACAACTGCCCTGGGTGGAAAGCGCGCAGGTGCGCAAGCAGTGGCCCGACGTGCTGGAAATCAGCCTGGTCGAGCACAAGCCGTTCGCGCGCTGGGGCAAGGACCGGCTGCTGTCCGAGCAGGGCAAGCTGTTTGCCACCCCGCAGAAACTGCAGGACCTGGCGCTGCCCGACCTGGACGGCCCGGACACCCAGACCGAAGAAGTGGTGGCGCTCTACAACGATGCCCGCGCGTTGTTTGCGCCGGCCGGCGTGGACGTCACCCGGGTGGCGATGGATGCGCGCGGCAGCTGGTCGCTGCAGCTCAGCAACGGCACCGAAGTGGTGGTGGGCCGCGATGATGCGCGCTCGCGCCTGCAGCGTTTCGTGCGCGTGCTGCCGCAGCTGGCCAACCAACAGGCGCCGATCGAACGCGCCGACCTCCGATATACCAATGGCTTCACGTTGAGCTGGGGTACCCCGGCCCCGGCCGCGCCGGCCAATGTGGCAAGAAGGACGCAGGACAGGACATGAATCGCAAGGGTGACAAATCGCTGATCGTCGGCCTGGACATCGGCACCTCCAAGGTGGTGGCGCTGGTGGGTGAGTATTCGCCGGGCAATCCCATCGAAGTGATCGGCATCGGCTCGCACGAATCGCGCGGTCTCAAGCGTGGCGTGGTGGTGGATATCGAATCGACCGTGCAGTCGATCCAGCGTGCGGTCGAGGAAGCCGAGCTGATGGCCGGCTGCGAGATCCGCTCGGTGTACGCCTCGATTTCCGGCAACCACGTGCAGTGCAAGAACTCGCCCGGGATCGTGCCGATCCGCGATGGCGAAGTGACCTGGGGCGACCTGGACCGGGTGCTCGACGCGGCCAAGGCGGTGGCGATCCCGGCCGACCAGAAGATCCTGCACGCGATTCCGCGCGAGTACGTGCTGGACGACTCGCAGGAAGGCATCCGCAACCCGGTCGGCATGACCGGCGTACGCCTGGAGGTGCACGCGCACCTGGTGGTGTGCGCGCAGTCGGCGGCGGCCAACATCTCCAAGTGCGTGCAGCGCTGCGGCCTGCAGGTGGACGACCTGGTGCTGTCTTCGCTGGCCTCCAGCGTGGCCGTGCTGACCGCCGACGAGCGCGAGCTGGGCGTGGTGCTGGTGGACATGGGCGCGGGCACTACCGACCTGGCCGTGTTCGTGCAGGGCGCGATCTGCCATACCGCCTCGCTGCCGATCGCCGGCGACCACGTCACCAACGACATCGCGCACATGCTGCGCACGCCCACCCCGGAAGCGGAGCAGATCAAGGTGCGCTATGCCTGCGCCCTGGCCCAGCTGGCCACCGCCGAGGAGAGCATCCAGGTACCCAGCGTCGGCGATCGTCCGCCGCGCCGGATGCCACGCCACGCACTCGCCCAGGCGGTGCAGGGCCGTTACGAGGAAATTTTCGAGATGGTGCAGGCCGAACTGCGCCGCTCCGGCTTCGAGGAATTGGTGCGCGCCGGCATGGTGCTCACCGGCGGCGCCTCGAAGATGGAAGGCGTGGTCGAACTGGCCGAGGAAATGCTGCAGATGCCGGTCCGCGTGGGCATCCCGCAGCACGTCACCGGGCTGGGCGAAGTGGTCGGCAACCCGGTGCATGCCACCGGTGTGGGCCTGCTGCTGATGGGCAGCCAGATCGAACACCCGCGTCGCCCGTCGCTGCCCACCGGGCGCGCCGGCAGCATGTTCAAGAAATTGAAAACCTGGTTCCGCGGCGAATTCTGACGCGGCACCTGCACCACCCGGCTTCGGCCGGTTGCACCACCGGCAATGCAACGCACCACGGCAACACACAACCCACACAGCCGCAACGGCAACATGCAGCGCAAAAGCAGGATGCTTGAGCACACATGTCACCGACAAGCGGATACAACGAGGACACGGACATGGCGCATTTCGAACTGATTGAAAAGATGGCACCCAATGCGGTGATCAAGGTGATCGGCGTGGGCGGCGGCGGCGGTAACGCCGTGGCGCACATGGTCAACACCAACGTGGACGGCGTGGAGTTCATCACCGCCAACACCGACTCGCAGGCGATCAAGAACTGCGGTGCCAAGCTGCAGCTGCAGCTGGGTACCAACGTCACCAAGGGCCTGGGCGCAGGCGCGAATCCGGAAGTGGGCCGCCAGGCTGCGCTGGAAGACCGCGAGCGCATCATGGACGCCCTGCAGGGCGCGGACATGGTGTTCATCACCGCCGGCATGGGCGGCGGCACCGGCACCGGTGCGGCACCGGTGGTGGCACAGCTGGCCAAGGAGATGGGCATCCTGACCGTGGCCGTGGTCACCAAGCCGTTCCCGTTCGAAGGCCGTCGCCGCATGCAGGTGGCGCTGAAGGGCATTGAAGAGCTGAGCCAGCATTGCGACTCGCTGATCACCATCCCCAACGAAAAGCTGATCACCGTGCTGGGCCGCAACGCCACCATGATCCAGGCCTTCCGTGCCGCCAACGACGTCCTCCAGGGCGCCGTGCAGGGCATCGCCGACCTGATCGTGCGTCCGGGCCTGATCAACGTCGATTTCGCCGATGTGCGCACCGTCATGTCCGAAATGGGCCTGGCGATGATGGGTACCGGTACCGCCCGCGGTGATGACCGTGCCCAGGCCGCCGCCGAAGCGGCCATCCAGAACCCGCTGCTGGACGATGTGAACCTGGCCGGTGCCAACGGCATCCTGGTCAACATCACCGCCGGCGCCGACTTCACCATGGCCGAGTTCGACGAGATCGGCCGCACCATCGATGGCTTCGCGTCCGAAGACGCCACCGTGGTGGTCGGTACCGTGCTGGATCCGGATATGCAGGACGAAGTCCGCGTGACCGTGGTGGCCACCGGCCTGAACCGCGTCGCGTCGGCCAAGAACCAGCGTCCCGGCGAGCGCGCCCCGATCAAGCTGGTCCGCAACGCGACCACCGGCCAGCCGGAGTTCGGCGAGTTCGACAACGGCGGTGATGCCGTCTCCAAGGCCGTGGGCGGCATGGGCCTGGGCCTGCGTCGTCCGAGTGCGGACACCCCGGCTGCGTCGGCACCGTCGTCCTCCGGCCCGGCCGCTGCCGAGCTGCCCAACGATTACCTGGACATCCCGGCGTTCCTGCGCCGCCAGGCGGACTGAGGGTTGCATGCCGGGGTCTTGTCCTCCCCGGTAGGCGCCTCCATGTCCCTTGCTGCCGGGCCAGGATCGGCCCGGCAGTCTGCTGCCCGCCCCATGGTTCAGAAAGGGGCAGTGGTACTGCGTGTTATTCTTGTTTGTCATTGCCGCGCTGACAGCGCGCTCTTCCGGTCCCCCTCCCATGATTCCGCAACGCACCCTCAAGAACACGATCCGCGCCACCGGCGTTGGCCTGCACAGCGGTGACAAGGTCTACATGACCCTGCGCCCGGCCCCGGTCAACCATGGCATCGTGTTCCGTCGGGTCGACCTGGATCCGGTGGTGGAAGTCCCGGCGCGTGCCGACCTGGTCACCGAGGTCACCCTGTGCACCGGCCTGACCTACCACGAGGCCAAGATCCAGACGGTCGAACACCTGATGTCGGCCCTGGCCGGCCTGGGCGTGGACAACATCATCGTGGAACTGTCCTCGGCCGAGCTGCCGATCATGGACGGCTCCTCCGGTCCGTTCGTGTTCCTGCTGCAGTCGGCAGGTATCGCCGAACAGGACGCCCCCAAGCGTTTCATCCGCATTCTCAAGACGGTGGAAGTCACCGAAGGCGACAAGGTCGCCCGCTTCGAGCCGTATGAAGGCTACAAGCTCGGTTTCACCATCCAGTTCAACCATCCGATGATCCCGGACAAGCAGTCGCGTGCGGAGATCGAGTTCTCCACGGCTGCCTACACCAAGGAAATCTCCCGCGCGCGCACCTTCGGGTTCATGCGCGACCTGGAGTACATGCGCGAGCGCAACCTGGGCCTGGGCGGGTCGATGGACAATGCCATCGTGCTCGACGAATTCCGCGTGCTCAACGAAGACGGCCTGCGCTACGCCGACGAGTTCGTGCGCCACAAGATCCTCGATGCGATCGGCGACCTGTACCTGGCCGGCGGCCAGGTGCTGGGCGCCTATGAGGGCTTCAAGTCCGGCCATGCGCTTAACAACAAGCTGGTACGGGCCCTGATGGCCGATGCCAGTGCCTGGGAATGGGTCAGTTACGACGCAGCCGCCGCGACCGCGCCGGTGGTCTACAGCATGCCGGCCTACGCCTGAGTCGCCGGTGTCGCGGTAAGTTTATGATTTTAAAGGATAAAAAACGGCGCCCAGGCGCCGTTTTTCGTTTCAGGCCACTGTTGTGGGATTAAGGCCAGATGACCTTGATGTCAATGAACCGTGTGCGGACGTGGGTCACGGAATTGTGAACCTGATCGAGCTTCTTGCTGAATTTAACGACTTTTTAATAAAACACTAACGACTCGGCGCGGTTCCACGGCTACAGTGCTGACCGGTTCCCTGACAAGTTCACGTGTTCGTGACGCGTCGGGGAAGGGGCCGGATGCCCCGATGCTTTCAGGATTTGGTCTCGTCCAGATCGTCGAAGCAGGCCAACGCGTCGCGTAGCCCTTTGTGCGTGGCGGCTGAAACTGCGTGGGGGCCATTCCTGTTATCGATCGCTGGGGAGCGTGGAGGAGCGGCAGGCGCGGTTTTGACGGTCACCTTGGTGACCTTCAGCCCGATGGACCGGGCCGCGTCGATCAACTGTGCTTCGGCAAGCCTCAGCTTGGCGTGCCACACGGGAGATTCGACGAGAAAAACGAGGTGCTCGCCGTTTACATTCGCCAGCCGGCAACGGGTGGCCAGTGCAGGCGGCAAATGGGGGCGCAATTGACGGTCCAGCGCGTCGAGCCACAAGGCACGGCGCAGCGGGTTACCGGCTTTGTCCGCCATGACCACATCCAGCGCCGGCTTCGGTGTTGATGGGGGACGGGTACTGGATTTCGGCTCAGACATGAAAACTCACTGATGGCATTCAAAAAGATCGTAATCAAAACGCGTGAAGGAAAGGCCAAGACGCCCCTGGCGCGTTTGCGTTTCTACTTCGAAGATTCACCCCGCGCCCTGCTGGGCAGTGTCCTGGGGCTGGGCTGCCTGATCGGCTTCGGTGCCGGTATCGGTGGCAGCATGTTCAATGATTCCCGGCTCCACGCCAAGGTCGCCCAGCAGGAACGCGAGCTGGCGCAGGCCCAGAAAGACGCTCAGACCCAGGTCAACGCGCTGGCCGCGCGGATGGGCGAGCTGCAGGCCCAGGCCACCCGTCTCAACGCCCTTGGCGAACGGCTCACCCAGATGGGCAAGCTGGAAGACGGCGAATTCGACTTCAACGAGACCCCTGGCCTCGGTGAAGGCGAGCCCGGCCCGACCCAGGATATCCCGGTCAGCGCGGTCAATGCCGACTTACAGGTGCTGGAGCAGCGCTTTGCTGCGTCCGGCCGTCAGCTGTCGGTGATGGAATCGCTGATGTTCGACCACCAGCTCGAACAGAACGCCGTGCCCTCGCGCATGCCGATCCGCAACACCTACATCACCTCCAACTTCGGCACCCGCAGCGATCCGTTCGGTCGCGGTGCGGCCACCCACAAGGGCATGGACTTCCACGCCAAGGTCGGCGACCCGGTGATGTCCGTGGCCGACGGCGTGGTCAGCTTTGCCGGCGTGAAGGGCGGCTACGGCAACGTGGTCGATGTGGACCACGGCAACGGCTATGTCACCCGCTACGCGCACAATTCGCGCCTGGTGGTGAAGCCGGGTGATCTGGTCCGGGCCGGCCAGGAAGTGGCCAAGGCCGGTTCCACGGGCCGTTCCACCGGTGCCCACGTGCATTTCGAGGTGTGGGAGCGCGGCCAGGTGGTCAATCCGCGCAAGTTCCTCGGTGACGGCGGCAATACCCCGGTCGGGCGCGTTTCACGCGGCTGATCGCGACGTTCGCGTCGAAGGGGGGTGGTTGAAACGCCAGCCCCCCGTCCCAAGCTACAATGGGTATTGCCATAGACAGGGCGCAGTGCGCCCTGTTTCGTTTGCGGCCGAGCGCTCCTCAGGGGAAGCCTCGCCGTTGGGGCGTCTCATTCCAACCGGTTCCTTCAATGATCAACAGCCTGCTTACCCGCGTCTTCGGCAGTCGTAATGAACGACAGCTGCGCCAGCTCAACCGCATCGTCGCCAAGGTCAATGCGTTGGAGCCGGAAATCGAAAAGCTCTCCGACGAGCAGCTCAAGGCCAAGACCCCGGAGTTCAAGCAGCGCATCGCTGACGGTGAAGCCCTGGACAAGGTGCTGCCGGAAGCCTTCGCGGTCTGCCGTGAGGCCAGCCGCCGCGTGCTGGGCATGCGCCACTACGACGTCCAGTTGATCGGCGGCATGGTCCTGCACCTGGGCAAGATCGCCGAAATGCGCACCGGTGAAGGCAAGACCCTGGTGGCCACGCTGCCGGTCTACCTGAACGCGCTGGAAGGCAAGGGCGTGCACGTGGTCACCGTGAACGACTACCTGGCCCGCCGAGACTCGGCGCAGATGGGCAAGCTGTACAACTGGCTGGGCATGAGCGTGGGCGTGGTCTACCCGGGCATGCCGCACGGCGACAAGCGCGAGGCCTATGCCAGCGACATCACCTACGGCACCAACAACGAATTCGGCTTCGACTACCTGCGCGACAACATGGCGCTGTCGCGCGCCGACCGCCACCAGCGCGGCCTGCATTACGCCATCGTCGATGAAGTCGACTCGATCCTGATCGATGAAGCGCGTACCCCGCTGATCATCTCCGGCCCGGCCGACGATTCCCCCGAGCTGTACATCCGCGTCAACCGCGTGGTGCCGAGCCTGATCAAGCAGGAGGCCGAGGAAGGCGAGGGCGACTTCTGGGTCGACGAGAAGGGCAAGCAGGTGCACCTGTCCGAAGCGGGCATGGAGCACGCCGAGGCGCTGCTGGTCGAGGCCGGCATCCTCAACGCCGAGACCGAAGGCCTGTACGCCGCGCAGAACCTGACCGTGGTGCACCATCTCAATGCCGCGCTGCGCGCGCATGCCATCTACCAGCGCGACGTGGATTACATCGTGCGCGACGGTGAAGTGGTGATCGTTGATGAGTTCACCGGCCGCACCCTGGCCGGCCGCCGCTGGTCCGATGGCCTGCACCAGGCCGTGGAAGCAAAAGAAGGCGTGCCGGTCCAGCGCGAGAACCAGACCCTGGCCAGCATCACCTTCCAGAACCTGTTCCGCATGTACAAGAAGCTGTCCGGCATGACCGGTACGGCCGATACCGAAGCCTACGAATTCCAGAGCATCTACAACCTGGAAGTGGTGGTGATCCCGACCAACCGCCCGACCATCCGCAAGGACGGCTCGGACCAGGTGTTCCTCAACCGCAACGGCAAGTTCAACGCCGTGCTGGCCGACATCCAGGAATGCAACGCGCGGGGCCAGCCGGTGCTGGTGGGTACCACCTCGATCGAAACCTCGGAGATGCTGTCCGAGCACCTGCGCAAGGCCGGTGTGCACCACGAAGTGCTCAACGCCAAGCAGCATGATCGCGAAGCGACCATCATCGCCAACGCCGGCATGCCCGGTGCGGTCACCATCGCCACCAACATGGCCGGCCGTGGTACCGACATCGTGCTCGGTGGCTCGCTGGAAGCGCAGCTGCAAGAGCTGGGCGAAGACATCAGCGACGCGCAGCGCGCCCAGGTCAAGGCGGATTGGCTGGCCCGCCATGAAGCAGTCAAGGCCGCCGGCGGCCTGCACATCGTGGGCACCGAGCGCCACGAATCGCGGCGTATCGACAACCAGCTGCGCGGCCGTTCCGGCCGCCAGGGCGACCCGGGTTCGTCCCGCTTCTACCTGTCGCTGGAAGACAACCTGATGCGCATCTTCGCCTCGGACTGGGTCCAGAAGGCGATGCGCATGATGGGCATGAAGGAAGACGACGTCATCGAAGACCGCCTGGTCAGCCGCCAGATCGAAAAGGCGCAGCGCAAGGTGGAAGCGCACAACTTCGACATCCGCAAGAACCTGTTGGACTTCGACGACGTCAACAACGACCAGCGCAAGGTGATCTACGCCCAGCGCGACGAACTGCTGGACGCCGAGTCGGTCAAGGAAAACGTGGACGGTATCCGCGGCGATGTGATCTACGACATCGTGGCGCGTTTCGTGCCGCCCAACTCGATCGACGAACAGTGGGACCTGCCGGGCCTGGAAGCCACGCTGGCCTCCGACCTGGGCCTGCAGATGGACATCACCGGGCTGCTCAAGCAGCACGAAGAGCTCGATGCTGAAGCGATCGCCGAAAAGGTGCAGACGCGTGTGGACGAGCACTTCGCCGAGAAGGAAGCCGGCGTGGGCGACGAGACCATGCGCGCGCTGGAGAAGCACGTGATGCTCACCGTGCTCGACCAGAGCTGGAAGGAGCACCTGGCCCGCATGGATTACCTGCGCCAGGGCATCTACCTGCGCGGTTATGCGCAGAAGCAGCCCAAGCAGGAATACAAGAAGGAAGCCTTCGAGCTGTTCTCGGAAATGCTGGAGAACGTCAAGCGCGAAGTGGTGACCCTGCTGGCGCGCGTGCGCATCCGCAGCGAAGAAGAAGTGGCGGCGCTGGAAGCAGCCGAACGCCAGCAGGTGGAAGCGCGCCTGCTGCAGTCGCAGTTCCAGCACCAGGATGTTGGCAGCTACAGCGCCGACGAAGAAGCGGCCGACGTGGAAGCGTTGCAGAACGGCGTCTCCCAGGTCACCCGCGACGAACCCAAGGTCGGCCGCAACGACCCGTGCCCCTGCGGCAGTGGCAAGAAGTACAAGCACTGCCACGGTCAGCTGACCTGACCCACTGAAAAACCCCGCCTGGTGCGGGGTTTTTTTGGGGTTCTTCCGGGCCCGGTGCCCTTGCGTGCGACGCCCCCGGCGCCGACCTGCGGCGAACAGTGTCACCACCAACGGTGGTGACCTACCGCGGACCGCAAGCCGAGCCCCTTGGCGGTCGACAGGTCCTTGGCAAAATAAAGGAGGAGGCCGTCGCCGCAGGCGTCGGCCGGGGGACATTTGCACAAGGACCTGCCGGCCGCCAAGGGGCCCGGACGCTCGCGCCATAGCCAGGCGAAGACATCCCCGCACGCTGCTGTCGCCCCGTGGGTGAACCTCTCGTCTTACATGGGACAAGCGCCTTTTGGAGAGCTCGCCGCGCCCGTCATATCCATGCCATGCGTGGAGGCGGTTCGCCGACGCCGACGCCGGGACAGATGGTGTCGCTGGGATACCATCGCTGCTGCGCTTCATCCCCTCTGCAGGTATTCCATGACGAGCTGGCACGCACAGCAACTGAAGGTCTTTGTTCCGGCCAGGGACTTCGCCGTGTCGCAGGCGTTCTACCAGGCCATCGGATTCACGCTGGAATTCCAGGGCGACGGCCTGTGCGGGTTCCGGGCGGGTGGGACGTGCGCGTTCTTCCTGCAGGATTTCTACGTCGCTGCCCTGGCCGACAACCTGATGCTGCACCTGCAAGTAGATGACGTCGATGGCGTCCACGCACAGCTGCAGGCGCAGGACGTGCCTGGCCGGTTCGGCGTGGCCTGCAGCGCGGTCGAGGACCGCCCCTGGGGACTGCGCGATTTCACCCTGCACGATCCGTCCGGCGTGCTCTGGCGGATCGCCAGCGCGCCGGGCTGAGTCCGGCGCCGGCCACGTGCCGCCATTGCATCCCCCCCGTGCCTTTGGGCATGCTCTGGGCATGCCATCTCCCAAACGATCGATCCACGTCGTGGCCGGCGTCATCACCGACGCCCGCGGCCGCATCCTGCTCAACCGCCGGACCGAGAACAGCGACATGGCCGGCCTGTGGGAATTCCCCGGCGGCAAGCGCGAGCCCGGTGAAACCTCCGAACAGGCGCTGGTGCGCGAGCTGCGCGAAGAGCTGGGCATCGAGGCCGAGATCGGCGAGTGGATCATGGACGTCCCACAGATCTACCCCGACAAGCGGCTGCGGCTGGAAGTGCGCCGGATCAGCAGCTGGAAGGGCTCCCCGCGTGGGCGCGAGGGCCAGGCCATCACCTGGGTCGCCCCGGACAAACTGTCGCGCTACTCCATGCCGCCGGCCGACCTGCCGGTAGTCGCCGCGCTGCGCCACCCCGACCGCTACCTGATCACCCCCGAACCCGAGGCCGACCACGACCAGGCCCACCGGGACTGGCATCAACGGCTGGCCCAGGCGCTGGCCGCCGGGGTCAACCGCGTGCAACTGCGGACCCCTGCCAGCCCGGCGCGCATCGCGCTGGCCGAACAGGCCATCGGGGCCCACCGCGGCCGCGTGCAATGGCTGCTCAACCGCGATATCGCGCTGGCCAGGCGCCTCGGTGTGGGCGTGCACCTGGGCAGCGAGCAGCTGCTGGCGCTGGCCCAGCGCCCGCTGCCGGTCGACCAGCTGGTGGCCGCCTCCTGCCACGACCTGGCGCAGTTGCAGGCGGCGCAGCGGCTGGGCTGCGACTTCGCGGTACTCGGCCCGGTGCAGGCCACCGCCAGCCATCCCGATGTGCCCGCACTGGGCTGGGATGCCTTCGAGCAGCTGCGCGAGCAGGTCTCGCTGCCGTTGTACGCCCTTGGCGGGCTGCACCCGCAGGACATCGTCGAGGCGCGCCGACATGGCGCGCAGGGCATCGCCGCGATCGGCAGTCTCTGGCCGTCGGCCGTCAACGGCTGATTGCCCGGGCATTCGCGGTCATCCCCCGCGCCTTTGGCGCGCATCGACCAACGGTCGATGCCTACCGGGTGGCGGGGGGCATGGCGCGCATCGACCAACGGTCGATGCCTACCGGGTCCGGGTAGGTGCCGACCGTTGGTCGGTACGCCTTACCCGCGGCGCTACAGCGTGATCCAGAAACACCCGTATTGACGGCGCAGCCCAAACACGGTGCGTGCCGGCGTAGCGCTGTTGCCCAAGGTCTGCTCCAGGCGCAATCCCACCGGGCGCGGCCGGCTCGGCGCGGCCACCGGCAGCGGCAGTCCATCGCTGCCCACTGGCGCCTCAGCCGCAGCCTCCATCGGCGCGCTTTCCTCGCGATACGGATACACCGGCGCGATATCCACCAACGGCCGCTGCACCACCGATTCCAGCCGCCCGATGATGCTGTTGGCAGTGGCATTGGAAACATTGCTCCACAGGTAGATCGACGAGAGCCGGTTCACGTCCTGCTGGCTCACCGCGTCGCGTATCTGGCCGGTCAGCTCGCTCAGCCGCCGCGCGCAGCCGGCGCGGTAGATGCCCGTGTTCCCCACCGACGGCGCCCGCACCGGCATGCGTTCGGTAGCACCCAGCGCATCACAGCGGCGGTCGGTGAACACGGTCTGGCCCTGCGCGTTGGTACAGCGGTTCACGCGTTGCGCCTGCGCCGATGCCGGGGCAGGCAGGCACAACAGCAACAGCAGGGACAGGAGCAGCGATTTCATCGCAGCAGAGTAGCCGGGCCGGCGTTATCTGCAAGCGATATACGCCGATTTTCAACTTTGCAGCAGCTTCAGCACCTGGCTGGTCGGCTTGGCCAGGTTGAGCGTGTAGAAGTGCAGGCCTGGCGCGTCACCGGCCACCAGCCGCTCGCACAGGCTGGCCACCACCTCGGCCCCGAACGCGCGTACCGACTCGGCATCATCGCCGTAGGCCTGCATCTTCTTGCCGATCCAGCGCGGAATTTCAGCACCGCACTGTTCGGAGAAGCGGCGCAGCTGGCTGAAGTTGGAGATCGGCATGATGCCCGGCACGATCGGCACGCTGACGCCCAGCTTGCGTACTGCATCGACGAAGTGGAAGTACGCATCGGCGTTGAAGAAATACTGGGTGATGGCGGCATCGGCACCGGCATCGATCTTGGCCTTGAAGTGCTTCAGGTCCAGCAGTGCGTCGTTGGCCTGCGGATGGGTTTCCGGGTAGGCGCCCACCTCGATCCGGAACGCATCGCCGTGCTCGGCGCGGATGAAGCTGATCAGCTCGGCGGCGTAACGAAGGTCGCCCGGGTGGCCCATGCCCGAGGGCAGGTCGCCGCGCAACGCGACGATGCGGCGGCAGCCGATCGCCCGGTACAGCTTGAGCAGCTCGCGGATCTCCTCGCGGCTGCCGCCCACGCAGGACAGGTGCGGGGCCGCCTCGAAGCGGTGGTGCTGCTTGAGGTGGCGCACGGTTTCGGAGGTGTAGCTCAACGTCGAGCCACCGGCGCCGAACGTACACGACACGTACTCCGGTGCGAACACCTTGAGTTTGGCGGCGGTGCGGTCCAGCTGGGCGCGCTGGTCATCGGTCTTGGGCGGGTAGAACTCGAAGCTGAGGGCGGTCATGGGCGGCGGCGGCAGCGGATGTGCGAACATCATATCGCTTCATCGCGATGAATGTGAAGTAGAGGGCGGGCGCCCCCGCCGCATTGATCTGCGCCGGGCGCGCGTTGCCTGAACGGATGGCGCGGTAAACGGTGCCCTCAGAGCTCGGCACTGACCGGGCTGCGCAGGAAGCCCCATAGCAGCTTGACCCACAGGGTCGGCGCGTTGGCCTGGTCGCCACTGAACTGCAGCAATGCATCCAGTCGCGGGCGGTCGTACAGCCGTCCGCCAAGCAGCACGGCATGGAGGCGGCGTGTATTGCCGATGTCCTGCAGCGGGTTGGCGTCGAGCAGGAGCAGATCGGCGACCCTGCCGACGGCAACCGACCCATGCTGGTGCTCCATGCCCGCGTAACGGGCGGCATCCAGCGTGGCCGCCCGCAACACCTCGGCGGGCGACAGCCCGGCGCGGACAAGCAGTGCCATTTCATCATGGAAACGGAACCCACCGATGGCCGTGTCGGTACCGACCAGCACCGGTACGCCCGCGCGGTACGCCGCTACCGTCAGCGCAAGGCCGTGGTTGAAGTAACGCTCGAGCGCGGCCTGGCCGCGCTCCCCGGGATAACGTGCCGCAGTGGCGGCCAGGTCGTCGGCATAGGCCCAGCGTGAGAGCGGATCGAGGTACTCCAGGCGGGGGTCGTGCAGGAACGCCGGGTCGGTCGCACGCGCATCTTCCTCGCGGGTGACGTGGGTGGGTATCCACCAGCTGCCTGCCCGCCGCATCGCCTCGAAGGCCTGTTGGCAGCGCGCTGGGTCGTGCTCAGCGACCATGCGCTCTGCAAGCAGCGTCGGCGGGGACTGGTCCAGGGCCCCTGCGCGCCACTGTGCAGCGTCCTTGAAACAATGACGGGTGAGCAGGTGGCCGTGCTCGAAACTGCGTTGGCCCTGCTGCACTGCCTCCTCAAGAGGGACCGCCTTGGGCAGGTGCCCCACCAGCGGCATGCGCAGGCGCCGGGCATCAGTAGCCAGTTGCAGGTAGATGGGCCGCTGGAGCCGGTTGTAGACCTTCAGCGTGTCCAGCCCCCTGGCGTGGAAGATGGCGGCGCGCTGGGCGGCGTCGGCAGGTGTCATCGCCGGATCGTCAAAGTAGAAGCTGGCCATCTCCACCAACCGCGGTGCGCTCAGCTGGCCGGCTGCCACCTGCGCGGTCCAGCGACGTTTGTCCTCCACGCAGGCGATGAGGCTGTCGTGCTCGCGTGGGCAATCCATCATGTCGCGCGTGCCGGTGATGCCGTTGGCCACGAACAGGGGAAAGTGCAGCTGCGGGGACAACTGGAATGCATGCGTATGCATGTCCCAGAAGCCGGGCAACAGAAAGCGCCCGCCGGCGTCCAGTACCGGCACCTCTGCCGGGACGGTCAGCTCCGGGGCGATCCGGGTGATCCGGCCGCCTTCGATCAGCACCCGCGTGGGCGCGCCGACGGTGCCCCGCTCGACGTCGATGATGCGTACGTTGCTCAGCAGGCGCGTCGTGGCCGGATCGGGCAACGGCGCATTCGCGACCGGCCATCGGATAGCGATCGCCAACAGTGCCGCCGCGATGACAATGGCGATGCCCAGCCACCGGAGCGCACGGATCGGCCCGCGCTTCATGCGCATACCGGTGGCCGTGCCGCCAGCCATGGCAGGGAGCAGGAAGTCTCGTCCATGAAGGTCACCGCTGCGGTCGTCAGAGCGGGAGCTTGGCGCAGTCACCGCTGCCGTGCCAGTGCCGCAGGCAGCTCGGGTTACCCTGTCCCCCTGTTTTCCTGCTGCGTGCGCCATGTCCATCGTTCTCACCCCGTTCGCCCGCCCCCGCCTGTTCCCGCGCGTTCCCCGTGGCAACACGATCCAGGACTGCAGTGCCGAGCAGTTCCAGGCACACCTCAACGCACACGCACCGCTGAAGGTGCTCGACGGCTACGCGCCGTTCTGCAAGTTGCATGTGTACGAGAACTGGACCAGCACGCGCTGCCTGACCGTGCCGATCACCGATGCCAACCGCCACCAGCTGCATACCGGCTACGAAGCGCGCAACCGCGAGGAACTGCCGGTGCTGGTGCGTTGGTTCGAGGGCGTGGAATCGCCGCGTGCGAACTACCTGGTGGTGATCCTGTACAGCGCTGCGCAGCTGGCAGCCGAGGGTTCGCCGATCGAGGCCGACTGGGGCATCGTCGGTTGCATCTACACCGCCGAGCCGGAAGAAGTGCCGATGGCGCCGATCACCATGATGCGCAACGCGCTGGGGGTGGAGGAAGGCGGCTCGGGTGTGCCGCTGGACCGGGAGGCGTACCAGCGTGCGGTGGCGTTCTGGGAGAGCAATGCCAACTGGCGGCCGTAACGTGCTCCGGTAACGCCATCCATGGGTGGGGCATTCGGCTTCAGGCCATCGGCAGTGCGTTCCACTCCCACCACGGCGCGTGATACTCACGGTCGGTGCAGCGCCACCCGCGCCCACATACCGTGCAGGTGCCGTCCTGGGTATCGCCCCAGCCGTCGTCGGCGGTGCCGGTGGCGAGGGGCAGCAGGTGGCCGTTGCTGATCTCGCGCGCGGGCTGGTAGTGCATCCAGTGCGGGTACAGCAGGCACAGGCAGCCGGCCTGGTCACGCCAGTGGCGCAGCTTGCGCAGGACGAAGTCCAGTTCGTAGTGTTCGCGGATCCACTTCGGGTCGCTGTTGTAGCGTGCCCGGGCCGCTTCCACGTACGGCAACTGTGCGGCCAGGTCATCCAGCAATGCCGCATCGCGGGTGAGCGCGATGGTGGCCGCCGCAACGCGCAGCAGACCGTAGTCGCCACTGCCCAGCGGTCGCAGCAGTGCGGTGCCGGGGCGACCGTCCTGCAGCGGCGGCAGGGACGCGCCGAACAGACGCTCGAACAGCGTGCCGATCATCGCGCCTTGCCGATCGGCGAAAGCACACCGCTGGTGAGTTCCAGCAACGCCGCCGGTGCCAGGGCCACTTCCAACCCCCGCCGCCCGGCGCTCACGTGCACCGCCGGCAGCGCCTGCGCGCTGGCATCCAGAAAGGTGCGGTGTTGCTTCTTCTGTCCGAGCGGACTGATGCCCCCTACCAGATAGCCGGTGGCACGCTGCGCCTGCTCCACATCGGCCATCTCGCACTTCTTGCAGCCGGCAGCCTCGGCCAGCGCCTTCAGATCCAGCGTGCCGCTGACCGGCACGATCGCCACCAGCAGTTCGTGCTTTTCGTTGCTGGCCAACAGTGTCTTGAACACCAGCGCCGGATCCAGCCCCAGCTGCTGCACGGCCTCGCCGCCATAGGAGTCAGCATCGGGGTCATGCTGGTAAGACAGTACCGTGTGCGCAATGCCATGCTTCTTGAGCAGGTTGATGGCCGGGGTCATGGCGGTTCCTTGTTGCCGGGTGCGATGCCATCGTAGCGCCGTGCAGCGGGCGTGGCTTGACCGAGGCTATTGGTGGGTGAGTTCACGCGGCAGGTGGGGCGAGCGCCGGACACCGATGCCCGTGCGTGCGAAGCCCCCGGCGCCGGCCTGCGGCGAACAGTGTCACCACCAACGGTGGTGACCTACCCGGGCAGAGGGATAGTGGCACCCGCGCTCGAGCATGCCGGCGGCCGAACCAGACCCGCAGATCCACGCCATGCACGGATACCGCTCTTCGCCCGCCGCAAGCCGAGCCCGTTGGCGGTCGGCAGGCCCTTGGCAAAATAAAGGAGGAGGTGACGGCCGCAGGCCGGCGCCGGGGGACATTTGCGAAAGGGCCTGCCGGCCGCCAACGGGCCCCGGACGCTCGCGCCATAGCCCGGCGAGGACTCGCCGCAAGCTGCTGTCGCCCTGCGGGTGAACCTCTCCCCCACAGGGCAGAAGAACCAAAAAAACGGGCGCCTCTCGGCGCCCGTCTTCATTTCAACACGCAGTGACCGGCCAGCCGATCAGTAGCGGTAATGCTCCGGCTTGTACGGGCCTTCCACCGGCACGCCGATGTAATCGGCCTGGTCCTTGCTCAGGGTGGTCAGCTTCACGCCGATCTTTTCCAGGTGCAGGCGCGCCACTTCCTCGTCCAGCTGCTTGGGCAGCAGGTACACCTTGTTCTCGTAGCTGTCCTTGTTGGCCCACAGGTCGATCTGCGCGAGCGTCTGGTTGGCGAACGAGTTGGACATCACAAAGCTCGGGTGGCCGGTGGCGCAGCCCAGGTTCACCAGGCGGCCGTCGGCCAGCAGGAAGATCGCGTTGCCGTTGTCGAAGATGTACTTGTCCACCTGCGGCTTGATGTTGATCTTCTGCACGCCGGCCAGCGCGTTGAGTGCGTCGACCTGGATCTCATTGTCGAAGTGACCAATGTTGCAGACGATGGCCTGGTCCTTCATCGCGCCCAGGTGCTCGATGCGGATGATGTCCTTGTTGCCGGTGGTGGTGACGTAGATGTCGCCACGGCCCAGGGTGGATTCCAGCGTGTTGACCTCAAAGCCTTCCATCGCCGCCTGCAGCGCGCAGATCGGGTCGATTTCAGTGACCACCACGCGCGCGCCGTAGGCACGCAGCGAAGCGGCGCAGCCCTTGCCCACGTCACCGTAGCCGCAGACCACCGCAACCTTGCCGGCCAGCATCACGTCCATCGCGCGCTTGAGGCCATCGGCCAGCGACTCGCGGCAGCCGTAGAGGTTGTCGAACTTGCTCTTGGTGACCGAGTCGTTGACGTTGATCGCCGGAATCAGCAGCGTGCCGGCCTGGGCCAGCTGGTACAGACGGTGCACGCCGGTAGTGGTCTCTTCGGAGACACCCTTCCAGTCCTTGACCACACGCGCCCAGTAACCCGGTCGTTCCTTGGCCACGCGCTTGAGCAGGTCCTTGATGACCTGTTCTTCGTGCGAGGCAGCCTTCTCGTCGACCCAGGTGCTGCCGTTCTCCAGCTCGAAGCCCTTGTGGATCAGCAGGGTGACGTCACCACCGTCGTCCACCACCAGCTCCGGCCCGGTCAGGGTGCCGTCGGCCAGGGTGAAGGTCAGCGCGTCCAGCGTGCAGTCCCAGTATTCCTCCAGCGACTCGCCCTTCCAGGCAAACACCGGGGTGCCGGTGGCGGCGATTGCCGCAGCGGCGTGGTCCTGGGTCGAGAAGATGTTGCAGGACGCCCAGCGCACGTCGGCGCCGATGTCCTTCAGGGTCTCGATCAGCACCGCGGTCTGGATGGTCATGTGCAGCGAGCCGGTCACACGCACGCCCTTCAGCGGCAGGGTGGCGGCGTGCTTGCGGCGGATCGACATCAGGCCCGGCATCTCGTGCTCGGCGATGTCCAGTTCCTTGCGGCCCCAATCGGCCAGCGAGATATCGGCAATCTTGTAATCACCTTCGGTGGAGAAGGTCTTGGCAACAGCGTTCATGCATAAGCTCCGGTAGTGACGAGTGTTGCTCATCAAGCGCAGACCCAGCTACAGGCGCACGCCCAACAAGAAAAACTCGCAATCGCCGGGCGCCGTTGGAACCAGTCCAGCCACCGAGCCTGGCCGGCCAGACAGGGTCTGGAACGGTCGCAGCGCCCCTCGGTGGAGGGTCACCCATTATATCGCGGCGCGTTGCGATGGCATGAATCTGCGGGGTCCCCCAACCATCGGCAGGGGGGCGATCGGCGCCCGGCTGTTAAGGTCCAAGGTTTGCATCGGCATGGGGTAGGAAGATGACAGGCAGTGATCGTCGGCGCGGTGCGCGCTGGGGCAGCAGGTTGATCGTGGGCATGGCCTTGTTGGCCGTGGCCCCATTGGCGCTGGCGGCACCGGCGGCCGGCACGGCGCAGCGCCCGCCGCTGGCCGTGGCCAAGGGCGCGCAGGGCTACGAGCTGCCATCGGCCGCGCTGCAGGCAGTGGTCGACGCGCCGCGCGCACCGACCCTGAGCCTGTCGCCACGCCGTGACATCGCCGCACTGCTGCAGACCCCGTCGCTGCCGTCGATTGCCGAGGTGGCCCAGCCCGAGCTGAAGCTGGCCGGCCTGCGCATCAACCCGGCCACGCATTCTTCCAGCCGTTTCAGCTTCGGCAACAGGGTGTGGTTGATGAACGTGGCCGACGGCAAGGAGCGCCAGATCAGCGGCCTGCCGCAGCCGTTGTCGGTTGCCAGCATGGCCTGGTCGCCGGACCAGCAGTACCTGGCCTTCAACCAGGTGCACGCGGCCAGCGGCGCCAATGAACTGTGGATCGTCGATGTGGCCGCCGGGTCGGCGCGCCGCCTGTTGGCCGATCTCAACACGGTGATGGACACGGGGTACCGCTGGCTGCCCGACAGTCGCGGCCTGCTGGTGATGCAGCAGCGCAAGGGCTCCGGCCCGGCACCGGGCACTGGCGGTGTTCCCAGCGGTCCGGCGATCCAGCAGACCCAGGCCGACGCCGGGGTCCGCGCGATCCGCACCTACCAGGACCTGCTCAGCAATGAGGCCGATGCACGCCAGTTCGATTACTACGCCAGCGCGCAGCCGGCGCGGGTCACCCTCAACGGGGTCACCACGCCGCTGTCCATCGGCGGCGTCTACCTGGACATGAGCGTGTCACCGGATGGCCGCTACCTGCTCAGCGAACGGGTAGTGCGTCCGTATTCCTACCTGGTGCCGGTCGGCGCCTTCCCGCGCCGCATTGAAGTGCTGTCCGCCGTCGACGGCACGCTTGAGCACACCGTGGCCAGCCTGCCGCTGGTGGAAGGCCTGCCGACCGGCAACGACGCGGTCGCCACCGGCGTGCGTCGGATCGACTGGCGCGCCGATGCGCCGGCTACCCTGGTGTGGGCCGAAGCCCAGGACGGCGGCGATCCCAACCGCGCGGCCAAGGTGCGCGATGCGGTGCTGATGCAGGCCGCGCCGTTCGACAAGCCGCCGCTCACCCTGGCCCAGCTGGGCAGTCGTTACGCCGGCATCCAGTGGGGCCGGGGCGACCTGGCCCTGCTCAATGAATCGTGGTGGAAGAACCGCCAGGTCAAGCAGTGGCGCATCGCGCCGGACCAGCCCGAACAGGCCCCGGAACTGCTGTCCGAGCGTTCCTCGCAGGACCGCTACAACGACCCGGGCCGGCCGGGCCTGGTGAGTGATGTCAACGGTCGCTCACGACTGCAGATCAGCGCCGATGGGCGCAGCATCTTCCTGTACGGCCAGGGGGCGTCACCCGAAGGCGATCGCCCGTTCGTGGACCGTTTCGACCTGGGCAGCAAACAGGCCACGCGCCTGTTCCACTCGCAGGCGCCGACCTACGCCGCACCGGTGGCGCTGCTGGACCAGGAAGGCACGTCGCTGCTGCTGACCCGCGAATCGCCCGATGAGCCGGCCAATATCTATGTGCAGTCGCTCACCGATGCGAGCGCCACCCCGCGTGCCCTGACCCATTTCCCGCATCCACTGCCGCAGCTGCGCGGCGTGAGCAAGGAGCAGATCCGCTACAAGCGCAACGATGGTGTCGACCTGACCGCCACCTTGATGCTGCCACCGGCGTACAACGCGAAGAAGAACGGCCCGCTGCCGCTGCTGATGTGGGCCTACCCGGGTGAGTTCAAGACGGCCGCGGCCGCCAGCCAGGTCACCGATTCGCCGTACCGTTTCAACGCGATCAGTTACTGGGGCCCGCAGGCATTCCTGGCCAAGGGCTATGCGGTGCTGGTCAGCCCGTCGATGCCAATCATCGGTGAGGGCGACAAGGAACCCAACGATACCTACCTGCCGCAGCTGATCGCCAACGCCGAGGCGGCGGTGGACGAAGTCGTGCGCCGGGGCGTCACCGACCGCGACCATATCGCCATCGGCGGGCATTCCTACGGCGCGTTCATGACCGCCAACCTGCTGGCGCATACGCGCCTGTTCAAGGCCGGTATCGCACGCAGCGGTGCTTACAACCGCAGCCTCACGCCATTCGGTTTCCAGGCTGAAGAGCGCAATTACTGGCAGGCGCAGGACGTGTACCAGACGATGGCGCCGTTCAACTACGCCGACAAGATCAAGGACCCGATCCTGTTCATCCACGGCGTGGACGACAACAATTCCGGCACCTTCCCGATCCAGAGCGAGCGCATGTTCGCCGCGGTCAAAGGCCTGGGTGGTACCGCGCGGCTGGTGATGCTGCCCAACGAATCGCACGCCTACCGCGCGCGCGAATCGATCATGACCATGCTGGCCGAGAGCGAGCGCTGGCTGGAGCAGACGGTAGGCCCGGGCAAGCCGCCATCGCGCTGACGTAGAGCCGACCGTTGGTCGGCTGCTCTGCGCACGATCCCACCGCCCAAGGTAGCGCCGACCGTTGGTCGGCTGCTCTGCGCACGATCCGAAAGAACAGCCGACCAACGGTCGGCTCTACGGGGAGATATCTGCAGATGAAACCATTTTTGCAACGCAGCATCCACGGTGATCTGCGGTAGGCTTGGGCGATTCCGTTCCTTCAGGCCAGTGCGTCGCAGATGAACGAGTACCGCAGCAGCATCGTATTTGCCACTCCCGATATTCCCCTGCGTGATGACGTGCGCCGACTCGGCGCACTGGTCGGCGACCTGCTCGCCGAACAGGTGTCCACGCAGTTCCTGGAAGACGTGGAACAGGTGCGCACGCGCGCCATTGCCCGCCGCGAGAGCGCCGCCCCGTTGTCCGATCTCAACGACGCACTCACCGGGCTTCCGCCGGAGCGTGCCGAAGCGATGGTGCGGGCCTTCAGTACCTACTTCCAGGTGGTCAACATCGCCGAGCGCGTGCATCGCATTCGCCGCCGCCGCGACTACCAGCGGGCCGGTACGGCCGCGCCGCAGCCGGATGGATTGCAGGACGCGCTGCAGAAACTGAAAGCACAAGGGGTCACCCTGGCCGAGTTGGGCGAGTGGCTGCCGCGCATCGACATCGAGCCGGTGTTCACCGCCCATCCCACCGAAGCGGTACGCCGCGCGCTGCTGGAAAAAGAGCAGCTGATGGTGGCCAGCCTGGTCGACAACCTCGATGGCCAGCGCACCCCGGGCGAGGCCGCCGCCGATGCCGCGCGCTTCCGCATGGCGCTGACCGCGTCGTGGCAGACCACCGATTCTTCACCGGTACGTCCGAGCGTGGACGATGAGCGCGAGCATGTTGGCTTCTACCTGGTGCAGGTGCTGTACCGGGTGATTCCGGTGTTGTACGAATCGCTGCAGCAGGCCCTGCTGGACACCTATGGTGAAGACCTGCCGCTGCCGCGCCTGCTGCGCTTCGGTACCTGGGTGGGCGGGGACATGGACGGCAACCCGAACGTGGATGCCGGCACCCTCCGGCATACCCTGGATGCGCAGCGCCAGGCGGTACTGGGCCGTTACCAGAAAGACCTGCTGCAGCTGGCCAGCCTGCTCAGCCAGTCCACCGAACGCATTGCAGTGAGCGACGCGCTGCAGGCCCGCGTGGCGCATTATCTGCAGCTGCTGCCGCAGGTCACCTCGCGCCCGCGCCATGCCGACATGCCCTATCGGCTGCTCAACGACCGCATGCGCGCGCGCGTGCAGGCCACGCTCGATGATGATGACGGTGCGTATGCCTCGCCGCAGGAACTGGAACAGGACCTCGAACTGATCCTGGCCAGCCTGCACGCCAACAAGGGCGACCATGCCGGCGGGTTCGCGGTGCGCCGGCTGCTGTGGCGCGTGCGCACCTTCGGTTTCCACCTGGCGCGGCTGGACGTGCGCCAGGAATCCAGCGTGCACGGGCGCGCGCTGGCCAGCGTACTGGACGGCCAGGACGCCTGGGACGGTGCCGATGCGATCGCGCGCGCGGCGCGGCTGGCGCCGTTTTCCAGCGGCGCGCAGACCCTCCCGGCCAGTACTGACGACGCTGGCGCGCGCCTGGACGCGGTGTTTGCCGCGCTGGCCGATGCCCGTCGCCGCCACGGTGCCGATGCGCTGGGCAGTTACATCATCTCCATGGCGCACGACCGCAGCGACGTGCTGGCGGTGTTGGCGCTGGCCCGTCGCGGCGGCCTGGTCGAGGACAGCGGCGCGGTGCCGTTGGACATCGCACCGCTGTTTGAAACCGTGGACGATCTCAAGCGCGGTACCGATACCCTGCGCGATCTGTTGGCCGATCCCGTCTACCGCGCGCACCTGGCCGCGCGCGGTGATGTGCAGATGGTGATGCTGGGTTATTCGGACAGCGGCAAGGATGGCGGTATCGCGGCCTCGCGCTGGGGCCTGCAGCGCGCGCAGGTGGAACTGCTCGACGTGGCGGCGGAGAACGACATCCGGCTGACCTTTTTCCACGGCCGCGGCGGGTCGATCAGCCGCGGTGGTGGCAAGACCACCCATGCGGTGGATGCCTCGCCGCGCGGCAGCATCGATGGCCGCCTGCGGGTCACCGAGCAGGGCGAAGTGATCCACCGCAAGTACGGCATCCGTGCGTTGGCGTTGCGGTCGCTGGAACAGTCCACCGCGGCGGTGCTGCGCTCCAGCCTGCGACCGCGCGCGCCCGAGCCACGTGAGCAGCAATGGCGGCCGGTGATGGACCTGGTCGCGCAGACCAGCGCCGATGCCTACCGCGCATTCGTGGGCCAGAGCGGCTTCATGCAGTACTTCCGCCACGCCACGCCGATCGACGTGATCGAGCGGATGACGCTGGGCTCGCGGCCCTCGCGCCGGCTCGGCGAAGATGCGGCATTGACCAACCTGCGTGCGATTCCGTGGGTATTCGCCTGGAGCCAGGCGCGTGCGGTGATACCAGGCTGGTTCGGCGTGGGCAGCGGCCTGCAGGCCGCGATCGACGCCGGGCATGCGGACACGCTGCAGGAGATGGCACGCGACTGGCCGTTCTTCAGTACCTTCCTGGACGATATCGCGATGGTGCTGTGCAAGGGCGACATCACCATCGCCGAGCAGTTCTCGCGCTTGTCAGGGCCGCTGCACGAGACCTTCTTCCCGCAGATCCAGCAGGAACTGGAGCGCACCGGCGCGTTGATCCTGGCGCTGACCGGGCAGGACGAACTGCTGCAGCACGACCAGCGCCTGGCGCTGTCGATCCGCCTGCGCAATCCCTACATCGATCCGATCAGCGTGCTGCAGGTGGACCTGCTGCAGCGCTGGCGGGCCAGCGGCGGCGAGGACGACGACGTGCTGCGCGCATTGGTGGCGTGCGTGAACGGCGTATCGCAGGGCGTGCAGAACACCGGCTGACCTGCGTGCCCGTATCGACCAACGGTCGATACCTACCGGGCAGGTCATCACCCGGTAGGTCACCACCGGGTAGGTCACCACCGTTGGTGGTGACACACGTGGCAGGTCACGGCCCGTTGGTCGCAACACACCCGGTAGGTCACCACCGTTGGTGGTGACACACGATCCGTCCGCTACGACTCGGTAGGCGGATTGGAGGCCAGCAGTTCAAGATGCCGCTGCTCCATTTCCTCGCGCAGCTGCCGACGGATCAGCGCGGCGGCGTGGCGGCGGCGTTCGTCACTGGTTTCCGGCTGCAGCGGCGGAACGGCGGTGGGCTTGCCGTCCTCGTCCACGGCGACCATGGTGAAGAAGCAGCTGTTGGCATGGCGCACGCTGCGCTTGAGGATGTCCTCGGCCACCACCTTGACCCCGATCTCCATCGAGGAGGTGCCGGTGTAGTTCACCGAGGCCAGGAAGGTGACCAGCTCGCCCACGGCGATCGGCTGGCGGAACATCACCTGGTCCACGGACAACGTCACCACATAACGGCCGGCGTAGCGGCTGGCGCAGGCATAGGCGACCTGGTCGAGCAGGCGCAGCACTGCGCCGCCATGGACCTTGCCGGAGAAATTGGCCATCTCCGGCGACATCAGCACGGTCATGGACAGCTGGTTGGATTTGAATTCGGGCATGGCGGCAGTGTAGCGCCGGTTGCCCGCCCGGTAGAGCCGACCGTTGGTCGGCTGGGCGTGGTGCCCGAACGACGACGGGCCGCTTTCGCGGCCCGTCGTTTTGTTTCGGTCAAAGGCTTCGATCATTGCCGCGCTACGCGCGGCCAGCCGACCAACGGTCGGCTCTACTTCAGCTTCGCATCCGCACGCAGGGCGGCGGCGCGATCGGTCTTCTCCCAGGAGAAGGCGGTCGCGTTGACGGTTTCGCCTGCACCGTCGAGGTAGCTGAACTCCTTCGGCTTGCGGCCGAAGTGGCCGTAGGCGGCGGTCTGCTGGTACATCGGGTGGATCAGGTCCAGCATCTTGATGATGCCGTACGGGCGCAGATCGAAGTGCTTGCGGATCAGCTTTTCGATCTTCTCATCGCTGATCTTGCCGGTGCCGAAGGTGGTGACCGAGATCGAGGTCGGCTCGGCCACGCCGATGGCGTAGGAGACCTGCACTTCGCAACGGTCGGCCAGGCCGGCGGCGACCACGTTCTTGGCCACGTAGCGGGCCGCGTAAGCCGCCGAACGGTCGACCTTGGACGGATCCTTGCCCGAGAACGCGCCGCCACCGTGACGGGCCCAGCCGCCGTAGGTGTCGACGATGATCTTGCGGCCGGTCAGGCCGCAATCGCCCACCGGGCCGCCGATCTCGAACTTGCCGGTCGGGTTGATGTGGAACTTGGTGCCCTTGTGCAGCCACTTGGCCGGCAGCACCGGCTTGATGATCTCTTCGCGGACGGCCTCGATGAGGTCCTTCTGCTTCACGCCGGGGGCATGCTGGGTGGACAGCACGACGGCGTCGATGGCCGAGACCACGCCGTTTTCATAGCGCAGGGTGACCTGGCTCTTGGCATCCGGGCGCAGCCAGGACAGTGCCGAGTTCTTCTTCTTGCGGATCTTGGCCTGCTGCTCGACCAGGCGGTGCGACAGGTGGATCGCGGCCGGCATGTAGCTGTCGGTCTCGTTGGTGGCATAGCCGAACATCAGGCCCTGGTCGCCGGCGCCCATTTCTTCGGGCTTCTTGCGGTCAACGCCCTGGGCGATGTGCGGGGACTGCTTGCCGATCAGGTTCAGCACGCCACAGGTGGCGCCGTCGAAACCCACATCCGAGCTGTTGTAGCCGATGTCCAGGATCACCTTGCGGGTCACCGCTTCCAGGTCGATCCAGGCGCTGGTGGTGATTTCACCGGCCACGATTGCCACGCCGGTCTTGACCATGGTCTCGCACGCGACGCGGGCGCGCTGGTCCTGGGCAAGGATCGCGTCCAGCACCGCATCGGAGATCTGGTCGGCAATCTTGTCCGGATGGCCTTCGGAGACCGATTCGGAGGTGAACAGGTAGCTGGACATCAGGCGTAATATCCTTTGATTCGGATGGAAAGATGGGTGCGAATGATACACGGCAAGCCGCGCTGTTGCATTGTGCGCCCGCCGGAGTTGCCGGTGGTTAAGCCCATGTGCCTGGCGCAGAGGCCGGCAGGACGGGATTGAGGGCCAGCGTCGGGGGCCAGTGTTCCACCAGCGTGACAACCGGCGCTCCCCTGGCAGGCCTTCACATCGCCGGAAGCACCCGCCGCGCCATGCCGGCACGGCCGTCATCGGGTTGCCGCGCAACGGTCATCGTCCTGCCGCGTGCCAGGCGCAGGCTCTCGGCCAATCCGGCCGCCGGGCAGGAGGGAGCATGCCATGCAGGACCTTGAACAGCGCCTCCAGCAGCGCTTTCCCGAGTGGTTCCACGGTCGTCGCGGGCAACTTGCCCGGCCCCTGCTGCGCAGCGTTGGACGCTGGTCGCGGCTGGACCGGATCGAGGACTTCCTGCAACGTACCGCCAGCCTGCGCGGCTTTGCCTTCGTCACGGCCGGGCTGGAATTCCTCGATGGCCAGTACCGGGTGGACCCGGCCGCGCTGGCGCGGATCCCGGCCACCGGCCGGCTGCTGATCGTCGCCAACCACCCGTCCGGCGCGCTCGATGCGCTGGCCCTGCTCGACGCGGTCGGCCGCATCCGCCGCGACGTGCGGATCGTGGCCAACGACCTGCTTGCGGCGATCGGCCCGCTGCAGGACCTGCTGCTGCCGGTGCGCATGCTGGGCGGCAAAGCGCAGCGCGCCAGCCTGCACGCGGTGGAGCAGGCGCTGGCCGCCGAACAGTGCGTGATCGTGTTCCCGGCCGGTGAGGTCTCGCGGTTGTCGCTGCGCGGGATCCGCGACGGCCGCTGGCAGCGCGGCTTCGTCCGCTTCGCGCGGTCGGCCGGCGCGCCGGTGTTGCCAGTACGGGTGGAGGCGCGCAACTCGGCGCTGTTCTATGGCGCCTCGACGCTGTTCAAGCCGGCCGGTACCGCCCTGCTGGCGCGCGAGATGTTCACCCGCCGTGGCCGGCCGCTGCGGCTGCGCATCGGTGCGCCGATGCGGTTGGGCCAGGGCGGGGCGGAGGCTGAACTGCTGGCGGTGCGCAAGGCGCTGTACTCACTCGGCCGCACCCCGGTGGCCGAGGCGGCCACGGAAGGCGGGCCGGAGCCCCTGGCCGCGCCGGTGCCGCCGTCGCAGGTTGCCGCCGCGATCGCCGCCGCGACCCGGCTGGGGCAGACCGCCGATGGCAAGCAGATCCTGTTGGCACGCTGTACGCCCGACGCACCGCTGCTGCTGGAACTGGGGCGCCTGCGCGAGCTGACCTTCCGCCGGGTCGGCGAGGGCACCGGGCGCAGCCGCGACCTGGATGATTTCGATCTGCACTACGAGCACATCGTGATCTGGGACGGGGCCGCGCAACGCATCGCCGGCGCCTACCGGATCATGCGCGGCGCCCACGCGCTGGCGCGTCGCGGCCTGGCCGGGCTCTACACCGCCTCGCTGTTCCGTTACTCCGACGATGCCATCACCCGCATCGCCGAAGGCCTGGAACTGGGCCGCAGCTTCGTGGTGCCCGACTACTGGGGCAGCCGCAGCCTGGACTACCTGTGGCAGGGCATCGGCGCCTACCTGCATTGCCAGCCCGGTATCCGCTATCTGTTCGGCGCGGTATCGATCAGTGCCGCGCTGCCGCGCGACGCGCGCGAGCAGCTGGTGGCCTACTACCAGTGCTACTACGGCGCCGCTGCCGGGCTGGTCGAATCCAACCGGCCGTTCCAGTACTTCGCGGCCCCGCCCAGTTTCGGCACGCTCGATACGGCGGCGGCATTCGACGTGCTCAAGGCCAACCTGGCCGCGCTCGGCGCAGGCGTGCCTACGCTGTATCGCCAGTACACCGACCTGTGCGAGCCCGGTGGCGCGCGTTTCCTGGCGTTCGGGGTAGATCCGGATTTCAGCGATTCGATCGATGGGCTGATCGAGGTCGATCTGCATGCGATCCGGCCACACAAGCGCAAGCGCTATCTGCGCGACGCGGCGGTGCCGGCATGAGCGCGCTGGCAAGCCTGACCCCGCATCGGCGTGCCGTGTTCGTGTCCGATGTCCACCTGGGGTCGCGCCATTGCCACGCCGCCGAACTGGCGCGCTTTCTTGGCCAGCTGCGCTGCCAGCGGCTGTACCTGGTGGGCGACATCATCGACCTCTGGTGGATGTCGCAGCGCCGTGCCAACTGGGGCAAGGCCCACAGCGAGGTGATCCAGGCCCTGCATGCGCTGCGTCGCGCCGGTACCGAGATCATCTACATCCCCGGCAACCACGATGCGTCGCTGCGCCAGGTATGCGGGCTGATGTTGCCGGCGATGCAGGTGCGACGGCGCGCCATCCACGTCACCGCCGACGGCCGCCGGTTGCTGGTCGCCCACGGCGATGACTACGACGGCGTCACCCACTTCGGGGGCCTGCAGGAAAAGTTCGGCGACTGGCTGTATTACCGCATCCTCACCGGCAACCACCTGTTCAATGCGCTGCGGCGACGGCTCGGCATGCGCTACTGGTCGCTGTCGGAATTCCTGAAGAAGCGCAGCAGCGCGGCAGAGCGTTACATCGAACGCTTCGTCCAGGCCGGTCTGGACGATGTGCGCCGGCGCGGCCTGGACGGCATCATCTGCGGGCACATCCACCGCGCCGCGCTGCTCCAGCGCGATGGGCTGATCTACGCCAACGATGGCGATTGGGTGGAGAGCCTGACGGCCATCGCCGAGGATCACGATGGCTGCCTGCGGCTGCTGGACCACGGCGGCCGCACGTTGGCGCAGCTGCCGGGCCAGGCCGACCTTGCCGCGGTTGCCTGAGCGGCGGTCGCTGACACCACCGGCACAGGACCCGCCCGCAGACAGTGGCGCGGCACGGCTGCTAGCATCGGCCGATGGACTCCTTTACCCAGATCGTACTGGGCGGTGCTGTCGCTGCCGCCATCGCCCCCGCCGGGCACCGACGCGCGGCCCTGTTGGCCGGTGCCGCGCTGGGCACGTTGCCGGACCTGGACGCGTTGCTGCTGGCATTCACCACCGCCGATCCGGTGGGGGTGATGACCGAACATCGCAGCTACAGCCATTCGCTGCTGGTCCTGCCGTGGGTGGCCGCGCTGATCTGGTGGCTGTTCAAACGGCATGGCCATGGCCGGGTCGCGCAGGCACCGGGGCGCTGGTTCTGGGCGATCCAGCTGGCGCTGGTCACCCATCCGTTGCTGGATGCGTTCACCGTGTACGGCACGCAGCTGTGGTGGCCGTTCACGCCCGCACCGACGATGTGGTCCAGTGTGTTCATCATCGACCCGCTGTACACCGTGTGGCTGCTGCTCGGTTGCGCAGTGGCCTGGTTTGCACGCGCTCGCCCGGTGGCGCAGAAAGCACTGGTGGCCGGGCTGGTGCTCAGTTGCGGTTACCTGGGCTGGTCGCTGCTGGCCAAGCACACGGTGGAGCGGGAGGCCGACCGCGCACTGGCGGCGATGGGCCTGGCCGATGCGCCGCGGTTCTCGGTGGCCACACCGTTCAACACGCTGTTGTGGCAGGTAGTGGCGATGACCCCCAGCGGCTACGTCATCGGCGAACGTTCGGTAGTGGCCGACCGTGGCCCGATGACCTTTGAAGGCCATCCATCCAACGTGCAGGCGCTGCGCCAGGCCGAGCTGGCGGGGATTCCCGCCGTGCAGCGGCTGCTGTGGTTCAACCGCGGCTTCATGCGCGCCCAGGTGGTGGATGGTCGCCTGCAGTTGAGCGACCTGCGCATGGGGTTGGAACCGGACTACACCTTTACCTTCGCAGTGGCACGTACCGACGGCGCGGGCTGGGCGGCGATCACGCCCGAGCAGGTACGGCCGGCCTATGCAGGCGAGCAGGGCAGGGCACAGCTCAAGCGCCGGTTTGCCGGGATGTGGGAACGGATCTGGCAGCAGCCCACCCCTGCCCTGCAGGCGGCGCAGTAACCCTGGCCTGCAGCGGGTGCGTCACCGCGGTGGCGGCAGCGCGCGGTTGACGGTGATGGAGCGGTGCAGGATCTGGCGCGGCGCGTTGGCGATATCGAAGCCGGCAAACGCCAACAGGAACTGCAGCCCGGAGATCAGCGCCACCATCACGATCATGAGGGTGCCGACCGGTGTGGCGATGTTCGCTGACGCCGAGGCGACCCAGTGATACAGGCCGAAGGCGCTGCCGAACGCGAGCAGGCCGATGCCGGCGATCAGTTCCAGCGAGGCGATCGACAGGTCGCGTAGGAAGTAGTTGTAGCCGATGCGCTTGAGCGTGTTGCGGGCATGCTTGAAGGCGAACTCACCCACGATCCGGCTGATGCGCAGGTTGCTGGTTTCATCGGCATAGCGCGCGTCCATGGCCACGTCCTGGACCACGGCGCGGATGGTATTGAGCCGGAACAGCATGTCGGTCTCGAAGAAGTAGCGATCACTGATCGCATCCAGCCGGAGGTGGCTGGCTACCTTGGCGTGGATGGCGGTGTAGCCGTTGGTCGGATCGAACACCTGCCAGTAGCCGGACGAGGCCTTGGTCATGAACGACAGCATCAGATTGCCCACGCGCCGCACCAGCGGCATGCGTCGGATATGGCTGAGGTTCCAGAAGCGGTTGCCTTTGGTGTAATCGGCACTGCCGTCGGCGATGGGCGCGACGAAGTCCATCAACAGTGCGGGATCCATCTGGCCGTCTCCGTCGACCTTGACCAGGATATCCATGCCGTCGGCGATGGCGGCCCGATAACCGGTCTTGATCGCACCGCCCACGCCACGGTTCTGCGCATGGAACAGCACCGAGATGCGCGGGTCGGCCGTGGTGTTCTGGATCAGCCTGCCGCTGCCATCCGGGCAGGCATCATCGATGCAGTAGATCGCGGTCACGGACCCATCGATCGCTGCCAGCACGCCAAGGACATGGTGGGTGACCTTGTAGCAGGGAATGATGACGGCGATCTTCGGCACGCTGGTGACGCTGGCGGTAGGGGACACGGACGCGGTTCTCATTGCGGCACCGAGGGCTGGGCGCCGTCTGCCAGGGGGGCATCAGCGTAGGGTGCAGGCGCTGCCAGCATTGCCGCGGCGGGCACTTCCACCAGGTCGGCGTGGCGGGAGATGGGCTCGACCACATCGCTGACCATCACGTGGTGGTAGCGGTTGAAGGTGGTGTTGAAGGCTTCCTCGGGCATTGTCGGGAAGCGCTTGCGGAAATATTCCAGCTGCGGAAAGTAAAGCGTGTGATTGACCGCCGGAATGCCGATGCCGGACAACATCGCTCCGTAGCGCCCTTCCATTACCCAGGAACCGTCCGCTGCCTGCTGTGCACCCTTGGCCTGTATGGACTGGAGCACGGCGGTATGGTCCATGGCGAAGATCGGCTGTGCCGACTGCACTGGATTGAACAGGCCGTTGATCAGCAGGTTGCCCAACGTGGCCACGGCCAGCACCAAGGCTGCCGGATGCGCGGCCAGTCGCGGCCGCCGTGCGCAGAAGGCCAGTATGCCCACGCACACCAGTGGCCAGGCATCGGCGGTGGTATGCAGGCGGCTGAAGCTGCCTTGGCCGAAGGCGAACTTGGCCAGGCTGCCGGCCACCAGCAAGGCGGCCAGCAACAGCAGGCGGTTGCGGGTGAAGCGCGTGCCGCCCTGCACCAGCACCATTGCGCAGCCGATGTTGAGCAGCAGGCCGAAGGCCAGCACCGCCCGGCTCGGGGGCAGCATGGACAGCCCGGTCAGCTTGCCGACGACCAGCGGAACCGGCAGGAAGATCCAGCAGGCGATCAGGCCGAAGCCGCCTGCGAACAGAGCCAAGGACAGGCGATTGGCGCGGCCCCGGCGGGCCACCTGGGGCCAGTCGGCCAGTACTGCGGTGAACAGCGGCAGCAGGCTGCCCAGCACCGCGATCTCGCAGGCATTGGAGTAGTCGAATGCAGGCAGCGGATAAAAGCCCCGGGTCATCAGGTTGGGAAACGCATGCGCCACCAGCGTGATCCAGCTGACGCCGCCGCCCGCGCTTTCGCGGTGCCCGGGATAGACCGTGTTGCGTATCACCTCGATCGCTTCATGGAAGTAGCCGAGGAACACCGCAAGCGCGAGTGCACCGGCCAGTACGGCGTCCAACAGGCGGGGCAGCGACAGCGCATCGCGGCGCACAGCCAGGACCAGCACGGCCATGGCCAGCAGGGCGGAAATGATGAAGGGCGGGTAGGCCACGGCGAGCAGCCAGACCACCAGTGCGTAGGCACTGGCCAGGATGCGCAAAACGCGATTGTCGATCCGCAGCCAGGCCACTGCCGCCCACGGGGCCAGCGCAAATGCGCCAGCGTTGCTGGTCCACCACACCTGGACGTAGGGCGAGAAGTACAGCGTGAGTGCGATCAGCACGGCCGCCAGCGGTGGCAGCCGTAGCTGGCGCAGGAACAGCGCCCAGCCGCACAGGAAGGCCATGGCCATGAACATGAAAAAGAAGGAGTACGCGTTGGCCGGCGGTAGCAGGAAAAATGCCCAGTGATAGGGCTTGAACGCCAGCCCCCAGTCCAGCAATGGCAATGCCTGGAACGAGCGCAAGGTCTCGTGGTACGGCGAATAAGCATTGGTCGGGCCGAAATCGTTGGCCACGGCGATCTGCACATAGGGTGTGTACACCATCCACTCGTCCATGCGGATGCCGCGCGCCCTGCCCAACAGGGGCTCAATCGGCGCCAGCCCCAGGTACTCACTGGCCAGGGCGTACGAGGACGGGGTCAGGGCGAAGCCGACATACAGGAGGCACAACAGCGCGATGACGGCCATGCAGAGGCGGGCGTGGCGGGGATCAAGCCCGCTCAACAGGCCGCCGTCATGGAGGGGCCGGGGCAACCGGACATCCCCGGTCAACGCGCGTTCTTTCATTTGGTCTCCCGTCGGGCGCAGAACGCAATGCGCCACGGCGACGGTGGCAGCACGGCGAGGATCTGGCGCGCGCCTTCCTGGGCACCAACCTGTCGTCCATTCTAACCGCTTGGCTACAGCCGGCGACAAACCGGCAGGAAGCCGCCGGGCAGAGCCGGAAAGAACAATCAGCGCAGCCGGGCAGAGCCCGGCGCTACTAATAGACCGTGGCGCGGGCCTGTACGAACGAGAAGAAGAACACTGCGTTGGGGTCGTTCTGGACCAGGCCGAATTCGCGGCGCATGCCGTCCACGGTGTCCTGGTCGACCAACCCTGCCTCCAGCAAGGGGTCGGCCGCCGACAGCAGCAGTTGCTCCCAGAACGCGATCATGGTTTTGCGCCGGGCCGGTTCGCGGTTGTCCAGGTGGATGGTCTTGATCTCGGTATGCACGTCGCGGAAGCCACCGGC
The DNA here is from genome assembly GCF_057835675.1 of Stenotrophomonas sp. GL_101. Classification (NCBI taxonomy): domain Bacteria; kingdom Pseudomonadati; phylum Pseudomonadota; class Gammaproteobacteria; order Lysobacterales; family Lysobacteraceae; genus Stenotrophomonas; species Stenotrophomonas sp. GL_101. The sequence continues at coordinate 769,585 of NZ_CM174432.1, forward strand.
CAACAGCAGGTTGCCCAGCTTGGCACCGACGAACGGATCGCCGCCGTGGTCGTACTGGAAATCGTTGAAGGCCATCCAGTAGCGCCAGATGTGCGGCGAATACGGGTCGAGCAGGAACGATGCGTTCATCACCTCGGTGATGTAGACCGGCGAGCCCGGTGCCAGTACCCGGCGCACTTCGCTGAGGACGCGGGCGGGCGAGGGCACGTGTTCGAGCACCCAGCACAGGAAGGCCGAATCGAACTGGCGGGCGCCGAACGGCAGGTCGCCGGCATCGGCCTGCAGCAGGGTGTAACGCTCGCTGCACCAGGGGGTCTTTTCCAGGTTTCCGCGTGCGGTGGCCAGCTGCGCCTCGCTCAGGTCCACCCCGGTGACATGCAGGTCGGGAAAGCGGCGCAGCAGGATCTCGGTCTGTGCACCCACGCCGCTGCCCACTTCCAGCAGGCGCTGCGCACTGCTGTAGTCGATGCTGCCGAAGATGCTCGATTCAAACAGACGGGCCTGGGTGACCAGGCGGTGCTGTTCGGTGTCCGAGAAGCCGTGGAGATAGGTGGGTGCGGTAATCGGCGGGGTCATGGCGGCGTAGTCAGAGAGGGGCGAGCGCGGCTCGAGGGATCATGGGGCCGTCGAGCATGGCTCGGCGACAGGGGAGTGGGATGACAACGGTTCGCCGGCAGCGAGACGGTCGAAGTAGTCGGTGGTCAGCGCGATCTGGCTGGCCGGGTCTTCGGCACGGTTGACCACCGCGCGGAACGCGGCGTTCTCCGGACGGTCCTTGGCGTACCAGCCCAGGTGCTTGCGCGCGATGCGCACGCCCTGCGGCTCACCGTAGAAATCGTGCAGGGCGTGCAGGTGGCCGAGCAGGATGTCGCGGACCTCCAGCAACGACGGCGGCGGCAGCAGCTCGCCGGTGGCCAGGTAATGCGCCACCTCGCGGAAGATCCATGGCCGGCCCTGCGCGGCGCGGCCGATCATCACCGCGTCCACGCCGGTGTCGGCCAGCACCTGCGCGGCTTTCTGCGGTGAGTCGATATCGCCGTTGGCGAGTACGGGAATGCGCAGCGCGGCCTTGATCGCAGCGATGGTTTCGTACTCGGCGCGGCCGGTGTAATGCTGGTCCCGGGTGCGGCCATGCACGGCCAGCGCGGCGATGCCGCTGTCCTCGGCGATGTGGGCGATGCGCGGGCCGTTGCGATGGTCGCCATCCCAGCCGGTACGGATCTTCAGCGTGACCGGCACGTCGACGGCGCTGACCACCGCGGTCAGGATGCGCGCCACCAGGTCTTCATCGCGCATCAGCGCCGAACCGGCCCACGCATTGCAGACCTTCTTGGCCGGGCAGCCCATGTTGATGTCGATGATCTGCGCGCCGTGGTCGACGTTGTAGCGCGCTGCCTCGGCCAGTTGCTGCGGCTCGGTGCCGGCGATCTGCACGCTGATCGGGTCCGGTTCGCCGGCATGGTCCATGCGGTGGATCGATTTGCGGGTGTTCCAGAAGCGCGGGTCGGAGATGGTCATCTCCGAAGCAGCCAGCCCCGCGCCCAGCTGTTTGCACAGCAGGCGGAAGGGCTTGTCGGTGACACCGGCCATCGGCGCCAGCACCACGTTGGGCTGGATGTTGTAGGGGCCAATCTGCATGCGCGCATTGTAGAGCGCCGGGGCAGGGGCCGGCCGGGCTGGGCGGTGCCCTGTTCAGACCCATCGGGAAGGCCCTGATGCGCTCAGGTCATGAGCATATGCTTGAGGATGGCTTCCACCGCCCCCAGCGACACACCATGCTGGACGGCTGCCCCGCCCCGTGGCGCCGACCGTGGGTCGGCTGCTGGAGGGCTCACACACCCCGTAGAGCCGACCGTTGGTCGGCTGCCGTTGCCCCGGCGCTAGTTCAAGGCGCCGGACCACAGGCATAGGCCAGCACGGCCAGATGCCGCCGCGGGTCGAGCCCGAGCAGGGCCAGTACGGCGGCATCCTCGAAGGAGCCGATCGCGCAGCCGGCGGCATTCATCGCCGCCACTTCCTGCCCCAGCGCGCCCAGCCAGACCCCGGCTTCGATCAACACGAAGCGGCCACCACGCTCGCCGTACTTGGCCAGGGTGCCGGCCGGCTCGGCGATCAGGAACAGCACGGCCGCCGGCCGTTCCGGCCACTCCACGCCGAGCAGCCTGGACAGCGCCGGCCACGCCGGGCAGGGCGCCACCGGCACCAGCGCATGGTCGAGCGGGTCGTACCAATGGATGCCCGGGTCTGCGCCGAGCGCATCGTCGGCGCCGTACAACGCGACATAGGCCTGGATCGGGTACTTGGCACCCCCGGAAGGCAGGCGCCGCGTGTCACTGTCGCCGGGTCGCGCACGCAGCGGGGCCAGCACGCGCCCCAGTTCGCGCGCGCCCCAGCGTGCGTCACCGAAACGACGGCCGCTGTGGCGCCGCGCCAAGGCGTCGCCGGGTTGTACCGGGTCCGGCAGGGCGATGCCGGCGGCCGCATGCAACGGCCGCGGCGGCGACCAGGCGCGTGCGGCATCTTCGGCGATGCGCGTGCCCATCACTGTGGCGCGCGCAGGATTGAGCTCGCCGTTGTGCCAGAACAGATGGAACAGCGGGGCATCCTGCCAAGGGGGAGGCGGTGACGGCATGCGGTCCTCGTGGATCAGCCCAATGGATGCGGAAAAGGATTGGGGACGTCGCCGCTGTGCGGCACCCCGGGATAACGCCATGCCACGTCCCGGCAGCGGCCGCCGAGAAACGGCGCACGCTCGTCGGCATGCAGGCCACTGAGTTGCGGCGACAGCACCCGCATCACCCGCAGCCCGGCCGCGGCTACATCGGTGGTGGTCAACTCGCGGTAGTACAGCGCGATACCGGCACTGCCCAGCCGGCGCCGCAGCAGATCCAGCTCGCTGATCGCGCGCTGCGCCGGGGGGCGGACCGCGCAGCCCGGCGCAGGCAGCTGCAACGTGCTGTCGCCCGCATCCCGCAGCAGCGGCAGTTGTGGCCACAGTTCCGGGCGCAGGGTGTAGAACGCGGCATGTTCGTCGAAGCTGCGCAGCGCGGACGGTTCGCGCGGAAGCCGGTCGCTTTGGCGGCCACATAGATGCGCGGCAAAGGTCAGCGCCTGCTGCCATTCCAGCAGCGCCTTGTGCAGCGCCTCGCCCGGATCGGCGCGGCAGGCGATGCCGAGTACGTGTCGGGGGCGGCCTTCAAACGGGATGCCGCCAGCGACCGCGATCACCGGGTGCGGGTTCCATTGCTGGGTCAGGTCGAAGGCCTGCAGTTGCCCACCGCGCTCGCGTACATGGGCGTGCCATTGCGCCGGCAGCGCGATGCGCCGACCGGCCACGCCATTGAGCCAGGTCACCGCCAGCGCATCGCGTTCGAGCAGTTCCTGAGCCGCGCGCAGCAGCGCCAGCCAGGCGCCATCGCGGCCATCACGCCAGGCCGCCAGCCCACTGGACGTCGATGGCAATCGCGCCTGGCCGCTGCGCGGCCCCAGCCCGACCAGTTCCTGCGGCACCCAGGCCACCCGGTTGTCATCCAGCGCATGCACCGCCGCGAACAGGTCGTCGTCGTGTTCGGGCATTGGCCACGGAAAGCCCGGTGTTGCGCGCTGGCTGGCCGAGAACAAGGCGAAGGCCGATTCGTCCAGGCGTTGTGCGGGCGTCAGCGCATCACGCCGACGCACCTCGAACCCCGCCTGCGCCGCCGCCAGTCGCTCCAGCGCCTCGGCGACCGCGCCGTCAGCGGCCGCATCGGCGTCCAGGGCAACCGCGCCTGAGACGCTCTGCCAGGGATTGGCCGGGTCGGCCGGGGTGGCGGCATTGTGCACCGGCCGTCCCTCGAACAACGGGCCGGTGGCATCGCAGGCGCTGGCCTGGATCGGCTGCGCCGGGCGCACCAGACCGCAGCGCGGACGCGCCGCGCCATGCAGCAGGTGCGAAGACAGCGTGGGGGTTTCCGGCGCCGCCGCCTTCACGGCGGCGTGGCTCATTTCATCACGCTCAGCCAGAGCATCATCTCCAGCGCGCTGGCGGCAAACAGGCCCAGCAGCAGCGCGATGCCGATACCGATGCCGCGCCCGAGCGGCCGCCCCGAGCGCTCGTAGACGATGGCGTAGATACCGACAAACACCCCGACGGCGACGAACAGGCCGAATATCGAGCTGCCGATGCCGATGAAAATGCCACCGCCGAGCGCTGCCAGCGGCAAGGCGAACAGTCCCAGCAGCAGCCGTGCCGTGCGGCTCAGTCCGGCCACCGGCACTACGGGTGTGGCTGCCTCTGGCAGGTCCGGATCCGGCACGATGGGCGGTTCCTGCAGCGACGCAGGCGGCTGGGCGCGAACGCCGGTGTCGCTATCGCCGGTATCGGCCGTGGCGGGCGCTACCGGTACCAGCGAGCTGAGTACCACCGCCGACAGCACCGAGCTGCCGATCAGGGTGACGACGCAGGAACTGCAGGTGGTCGACGTCGAGCCGCCGCCTGCCGCGGCAAGATCCTGGCGCGAGGCACTGGCATCGAACTGGGTAGGCAGGCGATACATTCGGTCACTCCATTGACGGATGCGCAGACACCCGGTGCGTGAGGCCCACTATAGCGCCAGCCCGGATCACCAGGGCAACGACAGCGGCGGCGGCAGCAACGCCTCACCGCTCTGGCAGGCGGGGCACCAGGGTAGCCGCAGCACCCGGTCGCGCTCGCCGTGCAGGCGATCCAGGTCGAGCCAGACGCTGCGTTCGAGATAGCCCAGCAACAGCGGCGGCTGATCCAGCAAAGGCGCGACCAGCGCTGCAATCCGTGCCGGCTGCGCGGCGACCGCCGGCATCGCCGGCACCGCCGCGTCGCCCCAACGGCGCAGCACCCGGTTGCCGAGGCAATACACGCAGGCACTCTGGCCGGGCACCACGTACGGGCCGAGCGCGAGCGTGTGGTGATAGCTGAGGTCCAGCAGCAGATGCGGTTGTGCCGGCATCTGTGTGCGGTAGCGGGCCAGTGCCTCTTCCCAGCCGAGCCCATGCCGGACCAGCACCAGCAGGTCGGCATCGGCGGCGGCATCGACGCGCTGCAGATCCGCGCTGGCATGACGGTCGAAGGCGTCGGCCAATCCGGGCAGCGGTTCGCCCAGCCACGCCAGTGCATAGCGTCGTACCCGGTGCACGGCCTGCAGCGGCACCAGCACGCCGAGGCGGATCAACTGGCGGACCGCCGGGCCGCATTCGGCATCGTCCTGCAATAGCGGCAGGGTGTCGTTCCGCCAGTGGTCAAGCACCCGTTCGACAACCGTCGGGGTATCGGCCTCATCGACCACATACACCTCGTCGGCGCCACCGGACACCAGCAGCAGCTGGCGCTGCACATGCGTCTGCGAGAACAAGGCCCAGGCCGGGTTGCGCGTCCAGCGCTGCTGGCCAGCCGGCGGGCATGCTTGTTCCTGATTACCTGCTGCTGCCACCGTGCCTGGTCCATGCATCCGCCGGAACGCAAGGATAACGGCAAACAGGTTCGCCACGTTCTGCTACGGTGCGCGCGTGCCTGCACCCTCTGTCGCCAACGCTTCGGTCCCCCAGCCGCCCTGGCGCGAAGCCCTGTTGTGGATGCTGCTGCTCGGCGCGATGTTCATCCATGGCTATAGCTGGAGCAACCAGTGGGCCGCCAGCCAGGCCCAGACCTACAGCCTGCACGGGCGCTGGGACGATGCGATCCCGTTCTGGGCCTGGACGATCTGGCCCTACCTGGCGCTGAACCTGCTTTACCCGCTGACCTTCTTCATCTGCCCGACCCGATCGGCGTTGCGCCGCCATGCGCTTGCCATCGCCCTGGTGCAGGCCGGCTGCATGCTTGCCTTCGTGTGCTGGCCGACCGGCAATATTCGGTTGTTGCCGCAGCCCGATGGCGCAAGCGGGTTGCTGTTCGCACAACTGCGGGCGTTCGAGGCACCGTTCAACATGGCCCCGTCGCTGCATGCCGCCGTGCTGGTGCTGGTGTGGCAGGCATGGCGGCGCTGGTTGCAGGCCGATGCCGCGGCGTTGCGCTGGCTGTGGCATGGCGCCTGTGGCCTGATCCTGCTGTCGACCCTGACCACCTGGCAGCATGATCTGCTGGACGTGCTTGCCGGACTGCTGGTCGGGGGGCTGGCGCTGTGGATCAGTGCGTCGGTGCTCAAGGCAAACGCCACGTAGAGCCGACCGTTGGTCGGCTGCCGTGGACACCAGAGGACAGACCGCAGCCGACCAACGGTCGGCTCTACACCGCAGCCGACCAACGGTCGGCTCTACACCGCAGCCGACCAACGGTCGGCTCTACGTGGGGTGGGTCAACTTTGTGGAGACGATCAGGCCGTGGCGGCGTCTGCCGGGGTGAAGTGCGGCATCGCCACGGCGGCGCCTTCCTTCTCGGTGGAGCGGCCGGCGAACTGGTTGGCAAAGCGCACGTGGCGGATGAAGGCCGCTTCCGGGTCCTGCGCGATCGAGGCGCACAGGGCGCCGTTGAAGGCGTCGCCGGCACCGGTGGTGTCCAGCACCTGGACCTGTTCGGCGCCCACCCGGTAGTACGGCTGGGTGTCACCGCGCAGGGTTTCTTCGGCGTGCGACACGAACACGCCCACCGCACCGAGCGTGACCACCACCGTGCCGGTGCCGGTCAGCTTGCGGCACAGTGCGTGCAGGCTGGCACCGTCGAGTGCGGCAACGTCGTCGGCATCCACGCGCTCGCCGACATGGCGGCCGAGCAGGGCGGCGAACTCGGTCTCGTTGGGCGTCAGCACATCGGCCAGCTTGAGCAGGCCGATGCTGGAGGGGGCATCGGCCGGTGCGGCGTTGAGCACGGTGATGGCACCGCCCTCACGGGCGATCGCCAAGGCGGCTTCGATGGTTTCCACCGGCGATTCCAGCTGGGCCAGCACCACCTTGGCGCCGCCCAGCGCGTCGCGCTGGGCCTGGACGAAGTCCACGCTCAGCGCCGCATTGGCCCCCGGGCCGATCACGATGGTATTGCGGCCACGCGCATCCACATAGATGCCGCCGGTGCCGGTCGGCTCGCTGCTGGCCTCGGCGGTCAGCGTGAAACGGTCCTGTGCGGCCAGCCCGCGCGCCATCGCACCGCCAGCGTCATCGCCCAGCGCGCACAGGAACGTGGTGGCCGCACCGGCACGGCGGGCCGCCACGGCCTGGTTGAAACCCTTGCCGCCGGGACCGGTGCTGTAGCGGCCGGCAATGGTCGCACCCGGGGCCGGGAGCGACTCGCAACGCCAGACATGATCCACATTGAAAGAACCGACAACGACGACAGTGTTACTCATAAATACTGCTTCTCAGGGAGCGGATATCAGCTGAAATGGGTCAGCACGCCGGCGATGGTCGCCGTCATGAAGGTGGCGATGGTACCGCCAAGCACCGCGCGCAGGCCGAACTTGGCCAGGTCGTGGCGACGTTCCGGGGCCAGTCCACCAATACCACCGATCTGGATGGCGATCGAGCTGAAATTGGCGAAACCGCACAGCGCGTACGTGGCGATCAGGCGGCCTTCGGAGGACAGGCTCATCCCCGGCACCTGGCCGTTGACGATCTTGGACAGCTCCGAGTACGCCACGAACTCGTTGATGACCACTTTCTGGCCGATCAGCGAGCCCACCGTGGTGGCATCGGCCCACGGCGTACCGATCACCCAGGCGATCGGGGCCAGCACGTAGCCGAACAGGGTCGACAGGTCGGTCGGGCGACCGATCACGGCCTGCAGGCCGCTCACTTCGCCCAGCCAGGTCAGCGGGGCGTTGAGCAGGGCGATCAGGGCGATGAAGGCCAGCAGCATCGCGCCGATGTTCAGCGCCAGCTTGAGGCCGTCACCGGCACCGGCGGCGGCCGCGTCGATGATGTTGCTGGAGGTCTTCTCCACTTCCATCTTGACCGTGCCGCGGGTGAGCGGGGTACCGGTTTCGGGCACCAGCAGCTTGGCCACCACCAGGGTTGCCGGGGCGGCCATGATGCTGGCGGCCAGCAGATGCTTGGCGTAGAACGCCTGCTGCACCGGATCGTTGCCGCCGAGCATGCCCACGTAGGCGGCCAGCACGCCGCCGGCGATGTGCGCCATGCCGCCGATCATCATGGTGATCAGTTCGGACTGGGTCATCTTGGCGATGTAGGGGCGCACCGTCAGCGGGGCTTCGGTCTGGCCGATGAACACACTGGCGCAGACGCTGGTGGTTTCCGCGCCGGACACGCGCATGATCTTGGTGATCGCCCAGGCCATGCCGCGCACGATCCCCTGCATGACGTTGAGGTGGTACATGACCCCCATCAGCGCCGAGAAGAAGATGATGGTCGGCAGCACCTGGAAGGCGAAGATGAAACCGAACTGCTCGGTGTTCATCAGGCTGCCGAAGATGAAGCTGGAGCCTTCATTGACGAAGCTGAGGATCTTGACGAAGCCCTTGCCCAGCGCGTCGAACACATCGCGGCCACCGGGCACCAGCAGCACCACCGCAGCAAAGGCGATCTGCAGCGCGATACCGGTGACCACCAGGCGCCAATCCACCGCGCGCTTGTTGTTCGAGAACAGCCAGGCGATGCCGATCAGCACCACCAACCCGAACAGGCCGAAGCCAATCCTGCCCAAACCTTCGACCATGAGACTTCCCTTGGGGCGCCGCGAAAAACGGGAAGCCTATAGCGGTGGCAGGGGCGGGGCAAGGAAAAGCGGCGTCCACGAGCCGATCGGCCGTGATCAGGCAAGTATCCATAAGGGTTTGCGCGTTCTGCCCGGCTACACTGGCGGGCATCGTTCCGGCCCGGTTGCGGGCTTGCAGCAAAGGAGAATCCCCATGCAATACCGGCGTCTTGGATCCACCGGCCTGAAGCTGTCGGCCCTGTCCTTCGGGGCCTGGGTCACCTTTGGCGACCAGATCGGCCGCGATGAGGCCCGCAACCTGGTCGCCAGCGCCTGGGACCACGGGATCAATTTCTTCGACAACGCCGAGGGCTACGCGCGCGGTCGCGCCGAGCAGGTGATGGGCGATGTGATCGCCGACCTGCGCCTGCCCCGCGACGGCTTCTGTGTGTCCAGCAAGGTGTTCTTCGGGGCGGTGGACGAGCCGCGCCCGACCCAGCACGGGCTGTCGCGCAAGCACGTCACCGACGCCTGCCACGCCGCGCTCAAGCGCCTGCGGGTGGACTACCTGGACCTGTATTACTGCCACCGCCCGGACCCGGACACTCCCATCGCCGAGACCGTGCAGGCCATGGACACGCTGATCGGGCAGGGCAAGGTGCTGTACTGGGGAACCTCGGAGTGGTCGGCCGCGCAGATCCAGGAAGCGGTGGCCATCGCGCGCGCGCAGCACCTGCACCTGCCGTCGATGGAGCAGCCGCAGTACAACCTGCTGCACCGCGAGCGGGTCGAGCAGGAATACGCGCCGCTGTACGCCGACCCGGGCCTGGGCACCACGATCTGGTCGCCGCTGGCGTCGGGCCTGCTGACCGGCAAGTACAACGATGGCGTGGACGCACAATCGCGCCTGGGCCAGGGCCAGCTGGGCTGGTTGAAGGACATGGTGCTGGACCCGGCCGGGCAGCGCCTGGACAAGGTGCGCCGCTACACCGCGCTGGCCACCGGGCTGGGCCTGTCGCCGGCGCAGCTGGCGATCGCCTGGTGCCTGCGTAATCCGAACGTCTCCAGCGTGATCCTCGGCGCCAGCCGGGTAGGCCAGCTGGAAGAGAATCTGGGCGCGTTGGACCTGCTGGCGCAGGTGGATGCAGCGGTGTGGCAGCAGGTGGATGCCATCTTCGCCTGAGCTGGGCAGCGGCGGGCGGGGCGTTGGTGGGGGCAGCGCGGTGTCTTCGTTGCGGCCTTTCGCGAGCGTTTGGGCCCCTTGGAGGCCGGCAGGCCCTTGGCGCAAATGTCCCCCGGCCGCCTGGCGGCCTCCTCCTTTATTTTGCCCAAGGACCTGCCGGCCTCCAAGGGGCTCGGCTTGCGGTAGGTCACCACCCGTTGGTGGTGACGCGGACGCCGGCCGTGCTCGCAATTCCTTGCGACGGCGCGTTGCTTGCATCTTTGCGATAGGTTGCGTGAATCGAAATATCGAATTCAATCATCAATACCATCGATCAAGATGAGAATGGGTGTTGATTGTCAACTGAGAATCATTATCATTTGACTCGCCCCTCGCACGAGTCCAGACAATGAACACTCAAGCTGCTGTACTGCTGCGCCCCGAAACGCTGACCCTCCGCGACCGTCCGGTGCGTGTGGTCCCGCCGGAAGAAGTGATCGACAGCGAAGCCCTGCTCAAGGGCCGCCGTGAAATCCTGATCCAGCACGGCGACCGCTTCTATCGCCTGCGTCATACCAGCAACGACAAGTTGATCCTGACCAAATAACGGCCCTGCCTCCCCCGCGGGAAGGCGACCAGGCGTGCGGCCGCGCGATCACCTGGCTTCCCGGGCATGACGTTACCCACAGCTCTCTCCCCCTCGATTCTTCGTCAGCGGCTTGGGTCGCTGGCGTCGGTCGGGGGTCTCCATCCGCGTCCAGCCGATCGCCGCCCACCATGAATCTCCGCCCCCATGCCCTGAGCGCCGCCTTGTGGCTGGCGTTGCCGATGGCCGCGCATGCCGCCGCCGATGCGGCGCCCGACGCGCGCCAGTTCGACCGCGTGCAGGTCACCGCCACGCGCACTGCGCGCGCGCTGAGCGATGTGCCCGCCACCGTCGATGTAATCGATCGTGAGCAGCTGGACAACCACCTGGTGCGTGACCTCAAGGACCTGGTGCGCTACGAACCGGGCCTGTCGGTGACCAGCAGCCCGGCGCGGTTCGGCCTGGGCGGCATCCGCATCCGTGGCCTGGACAGCAACCGCGTGCTGATCCAGACCGACGGCATCGCCATGCCCAAGGCCTTCGCAATCGGCAGCTTCTCCGACGCCAACCGCAACTTCACCGACCTGGAAACGCTCAAGCGCGTGGAAATCGTGCGCGGGCCCGCCAGCGCGCTGTACGGGTCGGACGCCCTTGGCGGCGTGGTCGCCTTCGTCACCAAGGACCCGGCGGACTATCTCACCGACGGGAAAAACAGCTACGTCGGCCTGAAGTTCGGTTACGACGGGCAGTGGCAAGGCCTGCTGGGCAGCGCCACCACCGCCTTCGGCGGCGACCGCTGGAGTGGCATGGTCAACGTCAACCACCGCCAGGGCCAGGAAACCCGGAGCATGGGTGACCGGCGCAGCAACGACAGCACCCGCACCGCTGCCAACCCGCAGGACCGCGACGGCCGCAGCGTGCTGGCCAAACTGGTCTTTGCGCCCAGCCAGGACCAGCGCTTCAAGCTGACCGTGGAAGGCAACGAGGACAGCGTGGACACCGACGTGCTGTCGTCGGTGGCGCCGCCCGCCGCCGTCGTCGCTGCCACCACCACTACCGCGATGAAGGCACGCGACCACCAGACCCGGGCCCGCGTGTCGTTCGGCCACGAGATGGACAACCTGGGCCAGGGCTTTGCCGATGACCTGTCCTGGCAGGTATACCGGCAGGACAGCGAAACCACCCAGCGCACGTATGAAAACCGTGGCAGCGGCGACAACGCCAGCCGCCGCGAGCGTGAATTCAACTTCGACCAGCGCGTGTATGGCTTGCAGGCGGTGTTCCACAAGAACCTGCAGACCGGTTCGGTCGAGCATGCGCTGACCTACGGGCTGGAAGGCACCTGGACCGACACCCACCAGAAGCGCGATGGCTTCCAGGTCAATGCCAAGGGCCAGGTCAGCACCACGATCGTGCCCGACACCTTCCCGGTACGCGACTTCCCGATCAGCAGGACCACCGAGCTGGGCCTGTACGTGCAGGATGAAATGCGCTTCGCCGATGGACGCCTGTCACTGGTGCCCGGCGTGCGCGTGGACCATTACGAACTGCGCCCGGAAACCGATGGCATCTTCGCTACCGACAACCCCGGCGTGGCCGTGTCGGACCTGACCAAGACCAGCGTGTCGCCGAAACTGGGCCTGGTCTGGCGCTTTGCCGACCAGTGGTCGCTGTTCGCCGGGTACGCACATGGCTTCCGCTCGCCGCCGTTCAATGACGTCAACCTGGGCTTCACCAACGTGCAGTTCGGCTATACCGCCATTCCCAACCCCGACCTCAAGCCGGAAACCAGCGATGGCCTGGAACTGGGCGTGCGCTTCATCGGCGCGACCGCGTATGCAAGCGTCAGCGGCTACTACAACCAGTACAAGGATTTCATCGAGTCGCAGGGCTTTGTCGGGTTCAACAACCAGGGCCTGCAGGTGTTCCAGTCGCGCAACGTGGCCGATGCGGACATCTACGGTGCCGAGCTGAAGGCCGGGGTCGAGTTCGGCCAGCTCAGCAGCGCGCTGGAAGGCTGGTCGTTGAACGGTTCGGTGGCCTGGGCGCACGGCCAGAACAAGACCGAAGACGTGCCGTTGTCGACCATCGACCCGTTGCGCGGCACCGTGGGCCTGGCCTTCGACCGCGACCGCTGGGGCGTGGAACTGGTGGGCACCTTCGCCCAGCGCAAGAACCGCCTGCCGCCGGCCGCCGTGGCCAACACCACGCCGTTCGCCCCGGCCGGTTACGGCGTGCTGGACCTGATGGCGCACTGGGACTTCGCGCCGGGCGCCAAGCTCAACGTGGGGGTGTTCAACCTCGGCGACCGCAGGTACATCGACTATTCCGGGATCACCTCGTCGCTGGTTTCCACCAGCAGCGTGGCCGATCGTTTCACCAACCCTGGCCGCACCGTGTCGGCCAGCCTAGCCGTGAGCTGGTAGCCGCCATGAGCCGAGCCTTGTCTGCCGTACGTCCGTTCGCCGGTGCACGCAGTGCGGCACCGTTGCCATCGCCAGCGCAGTTGGCGGCGTTGGGCACCGTGCTGTGCCTGTACCGGCCCGACAGCAGCGAGCTGGGCGGCTGGAAGCACGCGGTGTCGGCCCATGCCTGCCAGGGCATGGACAGCGAGGGCATCCGTGAAAGCCTGTGTTTTGCCGACGCGCGCGGCCGCTGCTGCTGGCGCCTGTACCTGCTGCCCGACAGCGATTTCCTGGCCTGGGACCGGCTGGTGACGGCGTTCCCCGCGCGGCCGGAGCCGGTCAACGATGGCGGCGTGGCCGAGCGCCTGTGGCGCCGGCTGGCCACGCGCCTGGGCGGTGAGCCGTGGCGGATGTGTGCGCTGCGCCTGCATGCCAACGAGGGCCAGGGGCTGTCGGCGAGCCTGGCCTCGCTGTCGGCACTGGGCGCGACGGCGGCGCGGCGTATTGCACGGGTGGAAGGCGCAGACGGTGCGTTGTGGGTGGACGACTGCTGCTGCGCCACGGCGGCGCGCCAGGCGCTGGCGCCACTGGACCGTAGCGCACCGCCGCTGGTGCGGTTGTAACCAACACGATGCAATGCAAGCCAACCTTGAAGGAACTCCTTGGATGAAACGCCAGATAGCCAGTGCGTGGCTGCTGCTTGCCAGCAGCGGTGTGGTCTACGCCCAGCCCTCGAACCTGCAGCGCGACCACGACAGCATCGTGGCGATGAAGGGCGAGTACGTAGTGGACTTCGCCTTCGACGAGACGGTGTTGTTGAAGCCGGGTTACGAGCGCGCGCCGGCCGTGCGCAGCGGGGGCAATGAGGTGGTGATCGTGGTGGAGGACAGCCCGAAGCGGGTGGTGCTGCAGCACCTGCTGGTGGATCCCAGGAGCGGGCATGTAACCAAGCACTGGCGGCAGGATTGGGTATACGAGGCACCGGGCCGGTTCGAGTTCAGCGCTGACCAGACCTGGCAGGTGCGGACGATTGCGGCAGCGGTCAATGCCGGTGCGTGGACCCAGTGCGTGTACGAGGTGAGCGATGCGCCGCGCTACTGCGGCACGGGCAAATGGGCCTACGACAACGGGGTGGCGACGTGGACCAGCGATCTGAGCTGGCGCCCGCTGCCGCGCCGTGAGTACACCCGGCGCAGCGACTACAACGCGCTGTCGGTGGTCAACCGGCACACGCTGACGCCGAACGGGTGGACGCACGAGCAGTTCAACACGAAGATCCTGCGCAATGCCGACGGCAGCCAGCAGGAGATCGCCCGCGAGTTCGGCTTCAACGATTACAACAAGACCACCGAGGTCGACTTCAAACCCGCCTATGACTACTGGACCGCCACCGCCAGCTTCTGGGCCAAGGTGCGGCAGCGTTGGGACGGGTTCCTGGGGCAGGCCCCGGGCGTACACCTGAAGACGAAGCTGGACGGGATGGCGATGATCATTCCGCTGTTTACCCAGGCCCAGGACATCCAGGACGGCAAGCCGGTCAAGGACGCCGACATCGACAAGGTGTTCAAGCAGTGGGTGGAAAAAGCGCCGGCTGAGGCTGCGCGCTGATTCTTTTTCCAAAGCCAAAGCCAAAGCCAAAGCTCTGGCGTCTTGGCTGCTGGCGCAGGAGGGTACCGGGTAGCCCCGGCCGGGACACGCCGTGAACCCATCCATGGGGGCTCGTGTACAACATCCATGTTGTACACGGTCCCGGCCGGGGCTACCCGGCACCCTCTGCTCAGATCGCCTGTGCGGCAAGAAGATCAAGTGCGGCTGCACGTTGGCAATGCAATGTCATGCGCGGCTGCGCTCCCAGCCGCCCAAGGCCATCTCGAAGAAGGGCAGCGGATAGCCGCGCCCAGGACCGTTGGGCGCCATGGATGGCGCTCACGAGCCCCCATGGATGGGTTCACGGCGTGTCCTGGGCGCGGCTATCCGCTGCCCTTCACGCAGTGAAATCAAGACGCCATGAGCGCAACCGACCAACGCTCAGTTGGCCCCGGAGCGATGGCCTCGCCCATCACTCCTTGAACATCAAAAACGCCGCCACCAGGATCAACCCGAATGCCGCGTAGTGGTTCCACTTCATCGGCTGGTCCAGGTACACCGAGGAGAACACCGCGAACACCACCAGCGTGATCACCTCCTGCATGCCCTTCAGCTGCGGGGCCGAGTACACCGCGCTGCCCAGGCGGTTGCCCGGCACCTGCAGGCAGTACTCGAAGAAGGCGATGCCCCAGCTCACCAGGATCACCGTCATCAACGGCGCGCTCTTGTACTTGAGGTGCCCGTACCAGGCGAAGGTCATGAAGATGTTGCTGCCGAGCAGCAGCAACACGGGGTACAGGTAAGCGCTGAGCGGCGTGCCGGGCATCCGGGCGGTCTCGATGGGATAGGGGCGCGCAGCATAGCGCCACGCACCCCGGCCGCGTGTCAGCGCCGGCTGAACGCCCCCGGCGCCGCTCACACCTCGCGCAGCGCCAGCGCCGGCGGCGTATGCAGGATCCGCCGCGTGCCCCACCAGCCGGCCAGCATGCTCAACGCCATGCCCAGCGCACCGCCGGCCAGCAGCGCCAGCCACGGCGGGCTCAGGGTCAGCTCGAACACCTGCCGGGCCACCACGCTGCCCAGCAGCGCCGCGGTGCCCACCGCCAGCAGTGCCGACAACAGCCCCAGCGCACCGAACTCCACCAGCACCGCGCCGCGCAGCTGGGTGCGCGTGGCCCCCAGCGTGCGCAGTACCGCGCTGTCGTAACGGCGCTCGCCCGCAGTGGCCTGCAGTGCCGCCAGCAGCACCAGCAACCCGGCCAGCAGGCTGAAGCCCATCACCAGCTGCACCGCCTGGCTGACCCGGTCCACCACCTCGCGCACCCGCTGCAGGATGCTGTCGATGTCCAGCAGCGAAATGTTGGGGTACTCGCGGGTCAGCGCCGCCAGCTGCGGTGCCTGCGCCTTGGGCAGGTGGAAGGCGGTGATCAGGTTGTACGGCGCATCGCCGACCGCACCTTCGTTGAGCAGCAGGAAGAAATTGACCCGGAACGAATCCCAGTCGGCCTTGCGGATGCTGGTCACGGTGAAATGGCGTTGCTGCTCGCCCATCTGCAGGGTGACCTTGTCGCCCAGTTTCATCCCGTAGCGTTCGGCCCAGCCCTGCTCGATCGACGCCTCGGCCGCGGTACTGCCCGGCGCCCAGTAGCGCCCGCTCAACAGCGTGTTGGCCGCGGGGAAGTCATGCCGCCAGGAGAAGTTGACCGGGCGGTTGGCGTCGTCGTCGTCGTTGCTGTTGTCTTCGCGCTGCTGCCGCTGGGGCGGGCGATCGTTGACCGACAGCAGGCGCCCGGTACTGAACGGCTCGATCCCCGGCGCGGCCACGCCCAGGCCCTGCAGGGTGGTTATCACCGCATCGCGCTGTTCGGGCTGGATGTTCATCAGGAAGTAGTTGGGCGTATCCACCGGCAGGCGGTCGCGCCATTGCGCCAGCAGCCCCGGCCCGATCACCGCCAGCAACAACAGCGCGCACAGCGACAGCGACAACCCCACCAGCTGCATCACCGCCAGGCCACGGCGCCGGGTCAGTGCCGCCAAGCCCAGCTTCCAGCGCCCACGCAGGCGCGGTTGCAGCCCGCGCAGCAGCCACAGCAACAGGGCGCCCAGGCCGCCGGCCAGCGCCGCCAGCGCCGCCAGCCCACCGAGCACCCAGGCGGCGAGCTTCACATCGCCGGTGGCCTGCACGGTCAGTGCCACCGTGGCCGCCAGCGCAGCCGCATACACCAGTACCGAACTGGGCGGCAGCGCGGCGAAACTGCGGTTGAGCACGCGCATCGGCGGCACGCTGCGCAGCCGCAGCAGCGGCGGCAGGCCGAAGCCAAGCAGCAGCGCCAGCCCGATCCCGGCCCCGCTCAGCGCCGGGGTGGCCTGCGGCAACGGCAGCCGGTTGGGGATCAACCCGCCCAGCGCCTGCACCAGTCCGGCCTGCGCGGCCATGCCCAGCCCGATACCGACCAGGCAGGCCGGTACCGCCAGCATCACCAGCTGCAGCGCCATCGCCGTCAGGATGTCGCGCTGGCGCGCGCCCAGGCAGCGCAGCACGGCCACCTGGTCGATCCGGCGCAGTGCGAAGCGGTTGGCGGCCAGCGCGGTAGCCACGCCGGCCAGCAGCACGGCCAGCAGCGCGGCCAGCGAGAGGAAGCGACCGGCCAGGTCGAACGCCCCGCGGACCCCGCGCTGCGCATCGGCGATGCCGACGATGCGGTAGCCGGTGGCCTGCGGTGCCAGCCATTGGCGGAAATCGGCGATCGCCTGCGCATCGCCGGCGAACATCATGCGGTAGGACGCGCGGCTGCCTGGTCCGAGCAGGCCGGCGGCCTCCACGTCGGCCCGGTTGACCAGCAGCGGCGGCGACAGCTGCATCAGTTCGCCGGAGGTGTCCGGCTCGGCCTGCAGCACCCGGGTGACGGTGAGGCTGCCGGCGCCGAACTCCAGCGCATCGCCTACCGCCAGCCCCAGCGCCTGCATCAGCCGTGGATCGGCGTAGGCTTGGCCCGGTGGCGGGGTGCCGGCAGTCTCGGTGGCGCTGTCATGCAGCGCCCGGCTGACCTGCAGTTGCCCGCGCAGCGGGTAGCCATCGCTGACGGCCTTGATGTTGGCCATCTGGCTGGCCTCGCCATGGAACAACACGCTGGGGAAGCTGACCAAGCGTGTGTTGGCCAGGCCGCGCGCCTGCGCGGCATCGGCGAAGCGCGTGGGAATGTCCTCGCGCCCACTCAGGCCCAGGTCGCCGCCGAGCATCTCCGCGGCGCTGCCGGTCAAGGCCAGCGTGACCCGGTTGACCAGCGTGCCCACTGCGGTCATCACCGCAACGCCCAGCACCAGCGCCGCGAACACGGTCAGCAGGTCGCCGGCCAGGAACTCACGGCGCAGTGCGCGCGCGGCATGCTTGACGACATTCATGCGGGCACGCCGGTGGTGCTGTCCACCAGGCGCCCGCCATCCAGCCGGTACACGCGCTCGCAGCGCTGCGCCAGGCGCAGGTCGTGGGTGACCAGTACCAGGGTGGTGTCGCTGGTGGCGTTGAGGGCGAACAGCAGGTCGCTGATCTGCTGGCCGGTGGCCTGGTCCAGGCTGCCGGTGGGTTCGTCGGCGAACAGGATGCGCGGCTTGGCCACGAACGCGCGTGCCAGTGCCACGCGTTGCTGCTCGCCGCCGGACAGCTGGCGCGGGTAGTGGCGGGCACGATGGGTGAGCCCGACCTGTTGCAGCACCTCGCGCACGCGCGCGGGATCTTCGCGCCCGGCCAGTTCCAGCGGCAGCGCGATGTTTTCCTCGGCGGTCAGTGCCGGCAGCAGGTGGAAGCTCTGGAACACAAAGCCCACCTCGCGTGCGCGCAGCTGCGCGCGGGCTTCTTCATCGAGCGTGTTGAGGTCTGCACCGGCCAGGCGGATCTGGCCCCGGGTGGGCAGGTCCAACCCGGCCAGCAGGCCGAGCAGGGTGGTCTTGCCCGAACCTGAAGCACCGACGATGGCGATGCTCTCGCCTTCATGGACGGTCATGCCAATGTTGTCCAGTATGTGGACTTCACCCTCCGGGCCACGCGCGGATTTGCCTACATCAAGGGCGGCGATGGCGACGGGCGCGCTGCGGGGGGACAGGCTGTCGATGAGGATTCTCCAATGTATCGAGCAATGTGGACGGGCCGTGCGGCCCTGATGGTCTGGCTGCTGGCAGGATTGATGCTGGCGCCGTTGCTCGCCTGTGCCAAAGGTGCAGACACCCGCAACGCGGTGCTGGTGGTCGGCGACAGCCTCAGTGCCGCCCACAATATCCCGGTCGAATCGGGCTGGGTAAACCTGCTTCAGCAGCGGGTTAAGCAACGGGTCAAGCCAAGCCCGGCGATCATCAATGCCAGCATCAGCGGCGAAACCACGGCAGGGGCACTGACCCGTCTGCCCGGGCTGCTGGACAAGCACCGGCCGTCGGTGGTGGTGATCGAGCTGGGCGGCAACGATGCCCTGCGCGGGCTCAGCCCGGCGCAGCTGCGCGGCAATCTGGAAAAGATGATCCTCGCCAGCCAGAAGGCCGGGGCCCGGGTGCTGCTGCTGGGCATCGACGTGCCCCCCAACTATGGCCCGGCCTACCGCCAGCGGCTCAAGGACGTGTACGCGGGGCTGGCCAGCCAGTACAAGCTGGCCCTGCTGCCGTTCCTGCTGGAGGGGGTCGCCCTGCAGCCGGGCCTGATGCAGTCCGATGGCCTGCATCCGACCGCCGCCGGCCAGCCACGGGTGCTGGAAAACGTGTGGCCGCACCTGCAACCGTTGCTATGACGGCCGCTTTGCTTCGGATGTGAGCGAATTCACACCGCGTCCACTGCCGATGCGGCATGTTTCACAAAGCTGAAGAAAAAGGGAATCCCATGCGTCAGACAAAGGAAACCTCCGGCCTGGTGCTGGTGGTCGAGGACAACCGCAATATTTCCGAGATGATCGGCGAATACCTGGAAGGTCGCGGGTTCGAGGTCGACTATGCCCAGGACGGGCTGGACGGCTACCGCCTGGCGGCCGAGAACAGCTATGACGTGGTGGTGCTGGACCTGATGCTGCCGCGTCTGGACGGTATCGAGGTCTGCCGGCGCCTGCGCAACGACGCCCGCAAGTCGACCCCGGTGCTGATGCTGACCGCGCGCGACACGCTGGACGACAAGTTGACCGGGCTGGGCTTCGGTGCCGACGATTACCTGACCAAGCCGTTCGCCATCCAGGAGCTGGAAGCGCGCCTGCGTGCGCTGATCCGCCGTGAGCGTCGCCAGGTGGGGTCGGAAGTGCTCAAGGTCGCCGACCTGGTGCTGGACCCGGTGAGCATGCGCGCTACCCGCGCCGGCACCGAGCTGCAGCTGTCGCCGATCGGGCTGCGCCTGCTGACCATCCTGATGCGCGAATCGCCCCGCGTGGTGACCCGCCAGGAGATCGAGCGCGAGATCTGGGGCAACGGGCTGCCCGATTCGGACACCCTGCGCAGCCATCTGTACAACCTGCGCAAGATCATCGACAAGCCCTTCGACCGCCCGCTGCTGCATACCGTGCAGAGCGCCGGCTACCGCATTGCCGACATCGCCCAGCCGATGAGCTGATGCCACGCGAGGTGGCAGGGCAGTGACCAGACGGGCCCCGCAGGGCCCTGATCGAGGCGACGACCCGGCCTTTGCCGGGTCGTTGTCGTTTCTTGCACGATGGAATCACGGCGCGGTTTCCTATAATCGCGGCGAACCGCCCTGGACCCCGTAATGCCGCACGGTCTGCCGCGCAAGATACGCATCGTCTTCATCCTCCAAGCCGTGCTGGCCAGCCTTGGCATCCTGCTGGGTGCCTGGCTGGTGTCGTTGGTGATCAAGCACAGCCTGGTCAGCAGCGCGCTGAAGGAGGAGGCGGCGTATTACTGGCAGCTGCACGACGCCTCGGCGATGCAGCCGCCACCGAACACGCAGAACATCCGCGGCTACCTGTTGGAGACCGGGCAGTCGCCGTTGGCGCTGCCGGCCAACCTGCGCACGCTGCCCCCCGGATTCCATGAACTCAAGGCCGACGACCAGCTGGTGCTGGTGGATGCGCGGCCGGAGGGGCGGTTGTACCTGGTGTTCCTGCGCTCGCGGGCGGAGATGCTGGCGTTCTGGTTCGGGATCGTGCCGGTGCTGCTGACGTTGCTGGCGGTGTACGGCGCCTCGTGGATCACCTACCGGGCCTCCAAGCGGCTGGTATCGCCGGTGAACTGGCTGGCGCGGCGGGTCTCGCGCTGGAATCCGGGCCACCCGGAGGCGGTGGACCTGGCACCGGAGAAGCTGCCGGCGGACATGCAGGGCGAGACGCGGCAGTTGGCGGCGGCGTTGCATTCGTTGGCCACCCGGGTGACCGCGCACGTGGCGCGCGAGCGCAACTTCACCCGCGATGCTAGCCATGAGCTGCGCACGCCGTTGACGGTGATCCGGGTTGCCAGCGACATGGCATTGGCCGATCCGGAGCTGTCGCCGCGCTTGAGCCGCAGCCTCAACCGGATCCAGCGGGCGGGTCGCGACATGGAGGCGGTGATCGATGCCTTCCTGATCCTGGCGCGCGAGGCGGATGTGGAGCCGCAGGTGGAGTTGTTCGATGTCAACGACATCGTGCGGTACGAGGTGGACAATGCACGCGAGCTGCTGGCGGGGCGGCCGGTGCAGATTTTCCTGCACAGTGCCGGCGCGGTGCAGTTGCATGCGCCGCCACGGGTGCTGCAGGTGGTGGTGAGCAATCTGCTGCGCAATGCATGCAGCTATACCGATGAGGGGCGCATCGATGTGGATGTGCTGGACGATCGGGTGGTGGTGCGCGACACCGGCATCGGGATGTCGGCCGAGGCATTGGGACGCGCGTTCGAGCCGTTCTACCGGGCCGAGCCGACGCGCCCGCAGGGCACGGGGTTGGGGCTGTCGATCGTGCGGCGGTTGTGCGACCGGTTCGGCTGGAAAGTTACGTTGAGCAGCGAGCCGGGGAAGGGGACGCAGGCGTCGGTTGCGTTTCGGTAGTTGCGGCAAACGGCAACCACAACCACAACCACAACCACAACCACAACCGCATGCGTTCATGGCGCCAGAGTTCGGGTCGGGGTGGGTGGGTTGGCGGGACACGCCGTAAACCCATCCTTGGGGGCTCGTGGGCCGCATCCATGCGGCCCAACGGTCCCGCCAACCCACCCACCCCGACCCATGACAGTGGGTCGGCGCGTCGGGGGAGGGCAAGAGCAGCCGGGCAGAGCCGGCTCTACCGCCGGGGTGCTACCGATGCATGCCCGCTCTGGTAGGTGCCGACCGTTGGTCGGCACGCCTTTCTCCTCCACCCACCAGCCAACTGTCGGGGGCTGGTGGCGGTGGGTTGGTGGGACCCTCCACCGCATGGATGCGGTGGCGGAGCTTACATGGATGTACTTGCAGCGTGTCCCACCAACCCGCCGCCGCCAGCCCAGCTCGATAGAACAGTAGTCTGCCGTTGCAGTTGCTTCAAAAAATCAATCGCAATGCACCTTCGGCACCAACGCCTTCCGCCAGATCGCATACCCCTCCGGCGTCATATGCAGCATGTCCTCGCGGAACAACGCCGCACGTGGCTGCCCGTCCGCGCCCAGCATCGGCGTGTAGATGTCGGTGAAGCCGGTGTTCGGCAGCGTGGCCAGTGCCTGCTTGATCAGGCCGTTGGCCTCCATCACCGCCGGCAGCAGTTGCGCGCGCGACGGGCTGGGCTTGATCGAAATCACCTCCACCGTGGTCCTGGGCAGGTCGCGGTGTACCCGCTGCACGAAGGCCACCACATCGTCGCGGACCTGCACCGCGCTGCGGCCGCTGTTGAGGTCGTTGTCGCCGGCATAGAAGAACACCTTGCAGGGTGCGTAGGGCACCACGATGCGGTCGGCATACCAGGTGCTGTCGCGCACTTCGGACCCGCCGAAGCCACGGTTGAACACCGGCTGCCCCGGGAAGTCGCTCGCCAGCGTGTCCCACATCCGGATCGACGAGCTGCCGATGAACTCGATCCCACCGCGCGGCGGGGGCAGGGCCGCGTCGGCCTGGGCGAAGCTGGCCATGTCCTGTGCCCAGGCCACGTTGGACACCTCGGCCGGCACCTGCGGTGGCTTGGCCGGGGACAGCGCCAGCGCCGGCAGGGCAGCGCACAGCGCCAGGGCGAGCAGCAGGGGGCGGGGACGGCGATACGGCATGTTCAGGCTCCTTGGCACGATGCCCTGCGGGCGGGCAGATCAGTGAAATCCCATCATAGAAGCTGCCGCCCGCCGCTGCTTTACCGTCCGGGGCGGACCGCCCTTGCGGCCGCCTTCGACGATGGTCCGACAGGCTTGTGGCAAAATGACCGATTGCCTGCCCATTCAGCCCTGCCCATGACCGCCTGCCGCGTGCTGTTTCCCCCGTCCTGGCCCGCCCTTGACCCCGGAGCGTGCCCACGTGGCTGATCAAATAGGGCATATGCCGCGCGGCCCCAAGCGCATCTTCAAAGCCGCCATCTGGTCCTGGCAGGGGTTGCGCGCCGCCTGGCTGCACGAGTCCTCGTTCCGGCTGGAGGTCTACCTGCTGGTGCTGCTGGCCCCGCTCGCGCTGTGGCTGGGCCAGACCCCGGTCGAGCGCGCGTTGATGATCGGCTCGATGCTGCTGGTGCTGGCCATGGAACTGGCCAACTCGGCCATCGAAGCGGTGATCGAACGCTACGGCGCCGAGTTCCATGAGCTTGCCGGCCGCGCCAAGGACATGGGCTCGGCCGCCGTGTTCGTGTTGATGATGAACGTCCTGCTGTGCTGGGGCCTGATCCTGTGGCCGCGTTTTTTCTGAGCGCCCCCGCTCATTCCCCTTTGTAAGGATCCACCTGCATGTATCTTGAACTGCTGTCCGACCCCAACGTCTGGCTGACCTTGTTGACCTTGAGCGCGCTTGAAATCGTGCTCGGCATCGACAACCTGGTGTTCATCTCCATCGCCGTCAGCAAGCTGCCCGAAGCGCGCCGCCCGTTCGCGCGCAAACTCGGTATCGCCGTGGCCTGCATCACCCGCATCCTGCTGTTGGTGTCGCTGGCCTACCTGGCGCACATGGAAGCCAACCTGTTCACCGTGGCCGGCGTGGGCATCTCCATCCGCGACCTGGTGCTGATCCTCGGCGGCCTGTTCCTGATCATCAAGGGCGGCATGGAAATCCGCGAGCTGATCACCGGCGGCGAAGACGAAGACCCCACCACCACCAAGGCCTCGGCGGTGTTCGGCATGGTGATCCTGCAGATCGCCATCATCGACATCGTGTTCTCGCTGGACTCGGTGATCACCGCCGTCGGCATCGCCGACCACGTCCCGGTGATGGTCGCCGCGATCCTGCTCTCGGTCGCGGTGATGCTGCTGGCGGCCAACCCGCTGGGTCGCTTCATCGATGCCAACCCCACCGTGAAGATGCTGGCGCTGGCCTTCATCCTGCTGATCGGCGCAGTGCTGATCCTGGACGGGCTGGGCGTGCACGTGCCCAAGCCGTACATCTACGCCGCGATGGGCTTCTCGGTGCTGGTGGAATGGCTGAACCTGCTGATGCGCCGCCGCGCCGTGGCCCACCACGTGCCGGGTGCCGGCAACTGGTGACAGGGTCGCGCGCGCCGGGAATATGCGGACCAACGGTCCGCACCTACCGGGCCGCACGCCGCCGGCCGCGGGATGCCGAACAACACCGGTAGGTGTCGACCGTTGGTCGACACGCCCCGGAGGCCACCCGGGCCCCCGTCGCACCTACATCGGCTTGACGGCAAACGTGGCATGCTCCGGCGCTGAATCCATCGCCGCCCCGGAGCCGACCATGCGTACGTTCTCCCGCCTGTTGCTGCTGGCCGTGCTGGCCACCCTGTTGTCCGGTTGTGGCTACAACGCCATCCAGCAGAAGGACGAGCAGGTCAAGGCCGGTTGGGCCGAAGTGCTCAACCAGTACAAGCGCCGCGCCGACCTGATCCCCAACCTGGTGCAGACCGTGGAAGGCTATGCCAACCAGGAACGCCAGGTGCTCACCGACGTCACCAACGCGCGTGCCCGGGTTGGCCAGGTCAACGTGAATGCCGATGATGCCGACTCGCTCAAACAGTTCCAGCAGGCCCAGGGCGAACTGAGCGGTGCGCTGTCGCGGTTGCTGGTGGTCACCGAAAACTACCCGAACCTGAAATCCGACCAGGGCTTCCGCGACCTGCAGGCGCAGCTGGAAGGCACTGAAAACCGCATCACCGTGGCGCGTGGCCGCTACATCGAGATGGTGCAGGACTACAACACCTACCTGCGCCAGTTCCCGCAGCTGATCACCGCCAAGCTCTTCGGCTATGCGGTCAAGCCCAACTTCAGCGTGGACAACGAAGCGCAGATCTCCCAGCCGCCGGCGGTCAAGTTCGGTGCGCAGGCCCCGGCTCCGGCTCCTGCGGCGCAGACTCCGCCGGCGCCGCAGCCGGCGCACTGAGCCGGTGACCATGCGCCTGCTGCTGCGCGGCCTGCTGCTGTTGGCCCTGAGCCTGGCCCTGCCGGCCGGGGCGCAGGGCGACGCAGCGATTCCGCCGATGGACTCGCCGGTGGTGGACACCACCGGCACCCTGGATGCCGCGCAGAAGCAGGCGCTGGAAGCCCAGGCGCTGGCGCTGCAACAGCGCAAGGGCAGCCAACTGCAGATCCTGATGGTGCCCAGCACCGCGCCGGAGTCGATCGAGCAGTACACCCAACGGGTGTTCGAGCAGTGGCAGATCGGTCGCAAGGGCGTGGATGACGGCGTGCTGCTGGTGGTGGCCAAGGACGACCGCCGCGTGCGCATCGAACCCGGTTACGGGCTGGAGGGGGCCATTCCCGATGCGATCGCCAACCGCGTCATCCAGGAATACCTGGCCCCGCGTTTCCGCGACAACGACTATGCCGGCGGGCTGGCCGACGCTACCGGCGCGCTGGTCAAGGTGATCGACGGCGAGTCCCTGCCGGCACCGGTCAGCACCCACCGTGCCACCGGCAATCCCGATGGCGATGGCTGGACCTTCGCGCTGGTGATCGGCTTCTTCGTCGGCAGCTTCCTGCGCGCCATCCTGGGCTGGTTGCCACGCCCGGTGCGCGCGCTGCTCGGCGGTGGCGGCGCGGCGCTGGCCGCCTTCCTGTTCACCTCGTTGTGGCTGGCCAGCGGCCTGGCCGGCCTGATCGGCCTGTTTGTCGGGCTGTCCTCGGGCCGCAGCGGCGCCTTTGCCCGCACCGGTGGCTGGGGCGGCGGTGGCGGCTGGGGCGGGGGAGGCGGTTTTGGTGGCGGCGGTGGCTTCGGCGGCGGTGGCGGCTGGGGTGGCGGCGGTGGACGTTCCGGGGGCGGTGGCGCCTCGGGGGGCTGGTGATGCGCTGGTTGCGGCACCTGTTCGCGCCCTCCCTGCGCCGGGCGTTCCCGTCGGCGCGCCTGCAGGCGATCACCGATGCGATCACCACCGGTGAGCGCCGCCACGGCGGCCAGGTGATGTTCGCCGTGGAGGCCGACCTGCCACTGCGGGCGTTGTGGCAGCGGGTCAGCCCACGCCAGCGTGCCGAACATGCCTTCGCCCAGCTGCGCACCTGGGACACCGAACACAACAACGGCGTGCTGGTCT
Organism: Stenotrophomonas sp. GL_101; assembly: GCF_057835675.1. Lineage (NCBI taxonomy): Bacteria > Pseudomonadati > Pseudomonadota > Gammaproteobacteria > Lysobacterales > Lysobacteraceae > Stenotrophomonas > Stenotrophomonas sp. GL_101. The sequence continues at coordinate 795,512 of NZ_CM174432.1, forward strand.
ACCTGCTGCTGGCCGACCACGCCATCGAACTGGTGGCCGACCGCGGCCTGCGCGGCAGGATCGGTGAGGCGCAGTGGCAGCAGATCTGCGCGCACATGCAGCAGCGCCTGCGCCAGGGCGACCGGCACGCGGCGGTGCTGCTGGCCATCGAGGAGATTTCCGACCTGCTGGCCGGGCACTATCCGCCGATCGCCGGGTCCAAGGATGACGGCCTGCCGAACACGCCCCAGCTGCTTGGTTGAGGTGGGGCGGCTGTACCCCGAGAATAGCCGCTTACCTGCAAGGCATCGCCCATGATCTATTTCCACGACATCGACCCCATCGCCATCTCGCTCGGGCCGATCAAGGTGCATTGGTACGGCATCATGTACCTGCTCGGCTTCACTGCGGCCTGGTGGCTGGGGCGCAGGCGGATCGCGGCCGGGCGCCTGCCCGGGGTGGATGCCAACGGGTTCTCCGACCTGCTGTTCTACGCCATGCTCGGCGTGGTGGTCGGCGGGCGCGTGGGCTACATGCTGTTCTATGCGCTGGGCGATTTCCTGCACAACCCGCTGCTGCTGTTCAAGGTATGGGATGGCGGCATGAGCTTCCACGGCGGCCTGCTCGGGGTGCTGTTCGCGGCGTGGTGGTGGTCGCGCAAGCACCGCCTGCACCTGTTTGATACCCTCGATTTCGTCGCCCCGCTGGTACCGCTGGGGCTGGGCTTCGGCCGCATCGGCAACTTCATCGGCGCCGAGCTGTGGGGCAAATACACCGGCGGCAGCTGGGGCGTGGTGTTTCCCAGTGGCCTGCCGGCGCCGTTGAACGGGCTGGACATGGCCACGCTCAAGGCCGAGTTCGCCACCGGTGCGCTCAACCCGTACGCGCGCCATCCCTCGCAGCTGTATGAAGCGCTGCTGGAAGGGCTGGTGATGTTCGTGGTGCTGTGGGCGGTGTCGGCCAAGCCGCGCCATCGCTACGTGATCGGGGGCCTGTTCGCGCTGCTGTATGGCCTGTTCCGCTTCGCCGTGGAGTTCGTGCGCATGCCCGACAACGGCGTTTACGTCGCCTTCGACTGGCTGACCCGTGGCCAGATCCTGTGCGTGCCGCTGATCGCCTTCGGCTTGGTGCTGCTGGCGATGTCGCGCCGCGCCCCGGTGCTGCAGCCGGTGCTGCCGGTAGCTGGCGCAGAGGGCAAGGCATGAAGCCCTACCTGGACCTGCTCCAGCACGTGCTGGAACACGGCGCGGAAAAGTCCGACCGCACCGGTACCGGCACGCGCAGCGTGTTCGGCTGGCAGATGCGCTTCAACCTGGCCGATGGGTTCCCGCTGGTCACCACCAAGAAGGTGCACCTGCGGTCGATCGTCCACGAGCTGCTGTGGTTCCTGAAGGGCGATACCAACATCGGGTATCTGAAGGACCACCAGGTGCGGATCTGGGACGAGTGGGCCGATGCCAATGGCGACCTCGGCCCTGTGTATGGCAAGCAGTGGCGCAGTTGGGCCACCGCCGATGGCGGCAGCATCGACCAGATGCAGTGGCTGGTGGAAGAGATCAAACGCAACCCGGATTCCCGTCGGCTGGTGGTCAGTGCCTGGAACGTGGGCGAGCTGTCGCAGATGGCGTTGATGCCGTGCCACAACCTGTTCCAGTTCTACGTGCTGGACGGCAAGCTCAGCTGCCAGCTGTACCAGCGCAGCGGCGACATCTTCCTCGGCGTGCCGTTCAACATCGCCAGCTACGCGCTGCTTACCCACATGGTGGCGCAGGCGACCGGGCTGGGCGTGGGTGATTTCGTGCATACCCTGGGCGACGCGCACCTGTACTCCAATCACTACGAACAGGCGCGCGAACAGTTGTCGCGTAGCCCACGCGCGCTGCCGACGCTGTGGTTGAACCCGGCGGTGACCGACCTGTTCGGCTTCCAGTTCGACGACATCCGCGTCGATGGCTACGACCCGCACCCGGCCATCAAGGCACCGGTGGCGGTGTGAGTGCCATCAAGCTTTCGCTGATCGCAGCGCTGGATCGCACCCACGGCATCGGCCACGACAACCAGCTGCCGTGGCAGTTGCCCGATGACCTCAAGCGCTTCAAGGCGCTGACCCTGGGCAAACCGATCCTGATGGGGCGCAAGACCGCGCAGTCGCTGGGCCGGGCGTTGCCTGGCCGGCCCAACCTGGTACTGACCCGCAGCGGCCAGGTGCCGTTCGAGAGTATGCAGGCGGTGGCGTCGGTGGACGACGCATTGGCCTTCGCTGCTGCCAACGGCGCCGACGAACTGTGCGTGATCGGCGGCGGCGAGATCTATCGGCTGACGATGGCCCAGGCCACCGACCTGCACCTGACCTGGGTGGACACCACGGTGGCCGCCGACACCCATTTCCCGCCGGTCGATCCGACGTTGTGGGTGGAGGTGGCGCGCGAACACCACCCGGCCGATGCGCGCCATTCGGCGGCGTTCGACTTCGTGGATTACACCCGCCGCCGATAACGCCGGGCGTGGGCCCGGCATGCCCACGCCGGCGCGCATCGAAAGGCAGCCGGGCAGAGCCCGGCGCTACGCTGGCGGCCGGTAATGGCCGATGATGGTATGGGCGAACAACAGGTCTTCTTCCTGCGTGCCGCGCGCGATGTTGTGCAGCACCAGCGGGGTGCCGTCGCTGCGCTGCCGGTCCGAGACGATCCCCACATGCAGCAGTCCGTTGCCGGTGAGCTTCCAGGCCACGATGTCGCCGGCGGCATAGTCGCTGGCGCGTGCCGACGCGTGCTGCTGCCAGCCGTGGCGCTCGAACCAGCGCATCAGGTTGGGCACGCGGCGATGGTCGATGTTGCGGTCCGGGCGGGACAGCCCCCACAGCGCCGGATAGGCGCTGAAATGGCCGCGCATGTCTTCATGGATACGCTGCTGCAGGTCCAGGCCCTGCACGCGCAGCGCACGCACGATCACATCGGTGCACACGCCACGGTCGAGCGCGACGTCGCCCCCCGGATAGCCCAGTACGGTGTAGGCCGGGTCGTAACGCACGGTCTGCCCGATCTGGGCGCGTGCGGCCGCCACCAGCGGTGGTGAGGCCGTCACCGGCGCCGATGCAGTCGGGCGGTCCTCGGCGACATCGCCCGCCGGTGCGGGAACGCGCTGGCAGGCTGTGGCCGAAGCGACCAGCAGGCCGACCAGCAGCCACTGCCGGGCCCGGATCACGCCGGGGTCGGGGTGCTGCCGCCGGTGTCGCCGGCCGGTTCCGGGGCACGCCGCGGTGGCTGCCCGCGTGGCCCGCGCTCGCGGCGCTGGCCCTGCTGGGGTTGGCGCGGCGGACGGCCGTTGGCGTGATCGCCTTCGCCGGCCGAGCGTCGTGCCGGCGCACGCGGCGGGTTCACCGGACGCGGTACATCGCGCCCCGGTACCTGCACCACGCGCAGTTCCTCGGTGTCCAGCTGCAGCGCGGTCAGCTTGCCGCCCCACACCGCGCCGGTATCGATGGCGTGCACGCCCTGGGTGATGGTCAGGCCGAGCGCGGACCAATGGCCGCACACGATCTTCAAATCGCGCTCGACCCGGCCCGGCACTTCAAACCAGGGGTACAGGCCCTGTTCCTGGGTGCCCGGCGTCCCCTTGTCTTCGATCCCGATCCGGCCGCGTGGGGTGCAGTAACGCATCCGCGTGAACAGGTTGATGATCGCGCGCGAACGGTCGTAGCCGGACAGGCCCGGCGACCAGACGGGCTTGTCGCCGTACATGTTGCGGAACAGCTTGCGATAGCCGCTGCCGTGCAGCTGCACTTCCACTTCGCGGGCGTGCTTCTCGGCCAGCTGGGTCGTCCACTTCGGGGCCAGCCCGGCATGCACCATCATCCAGCCCAGTTCGCGGTCCACATGCACCAGCTTCTGCAGGCGCAGCCATTCCAGCAGCACGTCGCGGTCCTCGGCCTGCACGATGCGCAGCAGGTCCGGGTTGACCTTGCGCTGCTCTTCCTCGGTGCGTGCACCCACGGCCAGCAACGATAGATCGTGGTTGCCCAGCACCACCACGCTGCTCTCGCGCAGCGAGTGGACCAGGCGCAGGGTCTCCAGCGACTGCCCGCCGCGGTTGACCAGGTCGCCGCAGAACCACAGCGTATCGGCCGCGGGGTCGAAGCGGATTTTTTCCAGCAACCGCTGGGTGACGTCGTAGCAGCCCTGCAGGTCGCCGATGGCCCAGACACTCATGCGTGCGCCTCCATCAGTGCAGTGTGCGAGGAACGGTCAACACGAACGGCGCGATCGGCGCGGCGAACTCGGTGCCATCGTCGGCCACCATGTCGTAGTGCCCCTGCATCGTGCCGTGTTCGGTTTCCAGCATGACACCGGAGGTGTAACGGAAGTCTTCACCCGGGCGCAGCCGTGGCTGCTCGCCGATCACCCCGTCGCCGTCCACATGTTCGGTGCGGCCGTTGGCATCGGTGATGCGCCAGTGGCGCGCGACCAGGCGCGCGGCGACGCGGCCGCGGTTGTGGATGCGGATCGTGTAGGCGAACGCGTAGCGCCCGTCCTCCGGCGTGGACTGGTCGTCGAGGAAACGCGGGGCGACCTCGACCGAGATCGCATAGTTTGCAGCGTCGTTCATGCGGGCAGTTTAGAGGGTGTCGGGTGCGTGCGGAACGTTGGCCAGGGCAATGAACTGCGCCACCTCCAACTGCTCGGCCCGCGCATCGCTGCGTACCCCGGCCGCCTCGAACTGCTCGGCCGTGACCACGTTGCTGAGTGCGTTGCGCAGGGTCTTGCGGCGCTGGCCGAACGCGGCACGGACCACCTCGGCGAAACGCTTGCGGTCCAGGATGCCGACCGTGGCCGGATCACGCGGAACCAGCCGCACGACGGCCGAGTCGACCTTCGGCGGCGGCCGGAACGCGCCTGGCGGCACCACGAACAGCGAGGTCACCTTGCACCAGGCCTGCAGCATCACGCTCAGGCGGCCATAGACCTTGCTGCCCGGATCGGCGGCCATGCGGTCGACCACTTCCTTCTGCAGCATGAAGTGCATGTCGCGGATCACCGTGGCGTGCTCCATGGCATGGAACAGGATCGGCGAAGAGATGTTGTAGGGCAGGTTGCCGACCAGGCGGATCTGCCCCCCGGCGGCCAGCGCGGTGAAATCCACCTGCAGCACGTCGCGGTGGATGATGGTCAGCTCGCCCAGCGGTTCGGCCGCGGCAGTCAGCGGCGCGATCAGGTCGCGATCGAATTCGATCACGGTCAGGCGTGGATGGCGGCGCAGCAACGGCAGGGTGATCGCACCCTGGCCCGGGCCGATCTCGACCAGGCGGTCGTCGTCTTTCGGGCTGACCGCCAGCACGATCTTGTCGATATAGCTGCGGTCGGCCAGGAAGTGCTGGCCGAGCTGCTTTTTGGGCGGCGCGGTGAACCCGCCAGCCGAGGAGGAATACGAGGAAGTCATGGCGTCAGTGTACGTTGCCGCGCCAGCTGGGCACACAGCGCAGTGGCGGCGAGGAGGCTGGAAGGGTCGGCAATGCCACGGCCGGCCAGGTCCAGTGCGGTGCCGTGGTCGACCGCAACGCGCGGGTAGGGCAGGCCCAGGGTGATGTTGACGGCCTGTTCAAAGCCGCTGTATTTGAGGACCGGCAGGCCCTGGTCGTGGTACATCGCCAGCACCGCGTCGAAGCCGGCCAGCTTGGCCGGCAGGAAGGCGGTGTCGGCCGGCAGCGGGCCGATCAGGTCCATGCCCTCGGCGCGCAGGCGCGCCAGCAGCGGAATGATCAGGTCCAGCTCTTCCCGGCCCAAGTGGCCGTCTTCGCCGGCATGCGGGTTCAGCCCGAGCACGGCGATGCGCGGGGCGGCGATGCCGAACTGCCGGCGCAGGGCGTCGTGCACGGTATGCAGGGTGCGGGCCAGGCCGTCGCGGGTGATCGCGTCGGCTACCGCGCGCAGCGGCAGGTGGGTGGTGGCCAGGGCCACGCGCACGATGTCGTTGGCCAGCATCATCACCACCTGCACGCCGGCCTGGTCGGCCAGCAGCTCGGTGGTGCCGCTGTAGGCGATGCCGCCCTGGTTGATCACGGCCTTGTGCACCGGGCCGGTCACCACCCCCTGCAGCTCGCCGGACAGGCAGGCCTGGCCGGCCTGCAGCAGGGCGCCGATCACCGCGCTGGCGTTGGCCGGGTCGGTGTGGCCGAAGCGCGAGGGGGTGGCATTGCCTACTGCGCGCAACGGCAGATCGCCCGGCTGGCGGGCGATGGCGTCTTCAGGCAGGAGCTGCAGTGGCAGCGACAGCGCCGCGGCAGCGGCGTGCAGGGTGTGCGGGTCGGCAAAAGCAAGCAGCCGGCAATCGGTGCGCGGCTGCTGTGCCAGTCGTACGCAGAGTTCCGGGCCGATCCCGGCGGGCTCGCCCGGTACCAGAGCGAGCTGCGGGATCATCGGCCGGTACTCAGGACTTCGGCGGGGTAGGGGTGGCAGCGCCTTCGGCGCCGTCAGCACTGCCGGTGCGCAGGTTCACGTAGGCTTCGCCACGCAGTTCCTGCAGGTAGCGGTTGTACTCTTCTTCCAGCTTGCGGCGACCAATGGTCTCGCGGATCTGGGCGCGCTCGTTGTCGGTGGTGGAATCGGTCTGGCGCGTGGCAACGCGCTGCACGATGTGCCAGCCGGCATCGGTGCGGAACGGCTGGCTGACGCCGCCGTCGGCCACGCCGGACACCTGCTTGCCGAATTCCGGACCGAACGCATCGACCGGGAACCAGCCCAGGTCACCGCCCTGGCCCTTGCTGTTGTTGTCCTCGGAGGACTCCTTGGCAACCGCGTCGAATTCGGCACCGCCGGCGATGCGTGCACGCAGGGTGTCGATCTTGGCCTTCGCCGCCGCGTTGTCCTGCTGGTCGGTGATGCGCACCAGGATATGGCGACCGTGGTACTCGGTGATGGTCTGGCCGCCGGCAGCGGCGCTGGCATCGCGCACTTCCACCAGCTTCAGCAGCTGGAAGCCGCTCGGGCCGCGGATCGGGCCGACTACATCGCCGGCCTTCATCTGGGTCATCATCTGCGCGAACGCATTGGGGATTTCATCCAGCGAGCGCCAGCCCAGGTCGCCGCCTTCCAGCGCGTTGGGGCTGTCGGAGTAGCGCACCGCAGCGGCGTTGAAATCCAGCTCACGCTTGTCCAGCAGCGCCTTGACGCCATCGGCCTTCTTCTGGCCGGTGCCGATCTGCTCGGCGGTGGCGCCTTCGGGCAGCGCGATCAGGATGTGCGCCAGGTGGTACTGGGTGCCCACGTTGGCCTGCTGCTTCAGCGCGGCATCCACTTCACCTTCGCTGACGCTGATGCGGCTCTGCGCGAAGCTCTGGCGCAGGCGCTGCACGGTGATTTCATCGCGCACCGAATTGCGGAAGTCGTTGAAATCGATGCCGTCATGGGCCAGGCGCTGGCGCAGGGCGTCCAGGTTGGAGCCGTTCTGCTGGGCGATCGCGTTCAGGGCCTGGTTGAGTTCCTGGTCGCTGATCTTGATCCCGCTGCTTTCGGCACGGGCCACCTGCAGCTTGACCAGGACCAGGCGTTCAAGCACCTGGCGGCTGAGCACGTCTTCGGGCGGCAGCTGGGCCTCGCGGCCGGCGTACTGCGCCTTGATGTTCTGGACCGCACGGTCCAGTTCGCTCTGCAGCACGACGTCTTCATCGACGATGGCGGCAATACGGTCCAGCGGCTGGGCCTGCTGGGCCTGCACCTGCAACGGTGCCGAGACGGTGGAAACCGCAAGCAGGGAAGCGAGTAGAACAGGGAAGGTCTTGGTCATGGGATCAGGTTCGGATCGTAGTCTTCGCGGTCAGCGCCAGTATTGCTGGGCGGCACGAGATAGAGGTCGTCTCGGTAGTACCCGAGAATAGCACGGCGCAAGGTGCGGTCCGTGTTCTGGCCAATGGAGCTCAAGCCCTTGAGCACGAACTCGATCTGGAAGGAGTTGTTGAGTTCGCCCTCGCGGTTGCGGACGTAGCGGCGGGCGATGGCGCGGACCGCCAGGCAGCAGCTGTCCCACTGCACGCCACCGATGATTTCCAGTGGAGCCTTGTCTTCCAGGGAGTAGTAGTAACGCCCCACCACGCTCCAGGTCGGGCTGATCGGGTACAGGAAGGACAGGTCCACCTGTTCCAGCAGGGTACGTTCTTCCTTGGTCGCGGTGGCCGAGGCCAGTGCGTTCAGGCGGTGGCGGTAGGTCAGGTTGACCACGCCGTCGTTGGACATCAGGTAGCGCGCACGCACGCTGGCCAGGTCCTCACGCTTGTACTTGGGGTCCCACTGGTAGGTGGCGCCCAGGTTCCAGCGGTCGTTGATGGCGTAATTGGCATCGGCGATCCAGGCCGACTTGCCCTTCTCCACCTGGCTCGGATTGTTGGGCAGGGTCACCTTCGAATCATCGAAGTACAGGATCTGGCCGATGCTGCCGGAGAAGCGCTCGCGGCCGGTGGTCTGGTCGATGAAACGGGTGCTCAAGGCCATGGTCAGCTGGTTGGCATCGTTCTGGCGGTCGGCGCCGGTATAGCGCGAATCGCGGAACAGCTGGCCCCAGCTGAAGGTGAAATCACGGGTGTCGAAGATCGGCAGGTCGCTCTGGTCGCGGTAAGGCGTGCGCAGGTAGAACAGGCGCGGCTCCAGCGTATGCAGGAACGATTTACCGCCCAGGGTGGTCTCGCGGTCGAAGAACATGCCCGCGTCCAGGCTGGCCACCGGCAGGCTGCGGCTGGGCGAGGTGTTGCCGCGCAGCTGGTCCGGGGTCGGGTTGGTGATGCCGGCGGCGGTCAGGTTCTGCAGGCGGATCTGGTCGGCCAGGCCCTGGTCCAGGTCGTAGGCGGTATAGCGCCACGCCACGGTGGGGGTGACATACCAGGACGGGCCGCTGAAGGGCATCGACACGTACGGCTTGATGTCCAGGCGCGAGCCGTTGAAGCGCGGCAGCACCTGGCCGGTGCGCTCGTACTCGCCGGCGGCGTCGAACTTGACGTTGACGTCGTCATGGGTGAACCGCACCGCTTCGGCGTAGACGCCGGTTTCCAGCCACGGCAGCAGCGGCTTGTCCCAGGTGAAGAACGCGCGCGGCTGACGCGCATAGGGCAGGGCGTCTTCGTTGAGGGTGTAGTCGGTGAGCTGCCAGTAATCGGCCATCAGGCCGCTGGTCCAGTTTTCACCGGTGCCGTAGATGCCGACCTGGCTCTGCAGGTTGGAGGCGGTCACGCCCAGCAGCTTGCTGGAGAAATCCTCGGTGTAGCGCTCGTCGCTGACCCAGGCCAGGTTGGCGCGGGCCTGCCAGTGGTCGTTGATGTTGTGGTAGCCGTTGAACTCGACCTGCCCACGGTCCTTGTCGCGCAGCTTGTCGTTGGGCAGGTAGGCGGTGTGCAGCTCGCCGCGGCCACCGTCGTACAGATAGCGGAATTCATTGTCGAGCATGAAACCGCGCTTGCTCATGTAGCGCGGGGTCAAGGTGTCGTCGTAGTTCGGCGCCAGGTTGAAGTAGATCGGCTGGGCGTAATCGAAGCCGTTGCGCCCGGACAGGCCCAGCTCCGGGTACAGCAGGCCGGTCTGGCGACGGTCGTCGATCGGAAACTTGAAGTAGGGCGCCCACAGCACCGGCACCTTGCCGATGCGCAGGATCGCATTGCGTGCGGTGCCGAAGCCTTCGTCGTTGTCCACTTCGATCTGCGGCGCCGACAGCGTCCAGACCGGCTGGGACGGGTCGCAGGTGGTGTAGGTGGAGCGGTGCATCTGCCCGACCGCCCCCTGCAGGTCGACCGATTCGGCGCCGCCGTTGCCGCGCCGGGAGACCAGCTGGTAACGGATGTCGCTGATCTTGTGGGTGTCCGCTTCCTGGTTGCCTTCGGCACGCTTGGCCACCATCCGGATCGAGGAATCCTGGTAGCGGACGTTGCCCTCGGCGATGTAGTTGCCGCTTTCGGTATCGAAACTCAGGTGGTCGGTGCCCAGGAACTGGTCGCCGCGCTTGAGCGCCACGTTGCCCTGGTACTGCGGCACCGTGGAGGTACCAAACAGCTGGTCGCCCTCGATGTCGGTGTCCTGTTGGTCACGGGCGGCGGCCGCCGCCTTGTCGGGCTTGGGGGCATCGGAGAACACGGGCAACACATCGGTGGCCGGGCACAGGCCCCAGTTCACCGGTTTGTCGTCGGCCATGGCCGGCAGGCAGATGGCGATGCTCAGGGGGAGAGGCAGCAGGCGGAGGGCTCGGCGCACGCGGGAGTCGGATTCAGACGAAAACGGATCGTAGCTTGCCCCATCCCTTGCATAGGGGCAATGAAGGCCCCGGCCGGCAAAGGGTTCAGGTTCATGCGCGAGGCCGGACCGCGCAGCGGGTCAGCGCAGCTGGCCCACGTGCGCCACGCTGCATTCGGCCAAGGCCTGCAGGTCGTAGCCGCCCTCCAGCATCGATACCATCCGGCCGCCCCCGTGGCGCCGGGCCAGCGCCCGCAGCTCGGCGGTGATCCAGCCGAAGTCGTCGGTCTCCAGCATCAGATCGGCTTGCGGGTCGCGCATGTGCGCATCGAAGCCGGCCGAGATCAGCAGCAGCTGCGGGCGGAAATCGTCGATCGCCGGCAGCATCTCGTCGGCCCAGGTGTTGCGGAAGCGGAAGCCGCCGCTGCCCGGTGGCAGCAGGATGTTCATCAGGTTGCCGACGCCCCGGTCGCGGCGCAGGCCCGAGTTGGGGAACAGCCCGGCCTGGTGGGTGCTGTAGTAGGCCACGCCCGGGTCGGCGGCGAAGATGTCCTGGGTGCCGTTGCCATGGTGGACGTCGAAATCGACGATGGCGATGCGTTCCAGCCCGTAGCGGTCGCGCGCATAGGCCGCGGCCACGGCGATGTTGTTGAACAGGCAGAAGCCCATCGCGGTGCCTGCACTGGCATGGTGGCCGGGGGGGCGGACCGCGCAGAACGCGACCGGGTCCTCGCCCAGCATCACCGCATCGACGGCGGCCACGCCGGCGCCGGCGGCATGCAGGGCGGCGCTGGCCGAGCCGGGCGAGGTCAGGGTGTCCATGTCCAGCAGCCGCAGCGGCTCGGTCTGTGGGCTGAGGACCCGGTCGATCAGTTCGCTGTCATGCACCCGGGCCAGCTCGCCCAGCTTGGCCGGCGGCGCGTCGCGCCAGTCCAGCTGGTCCGGGTAGGCCGCATGCAGGGCGTCGAGCACTACCTGCAGGCGTTGCGGGCATTCGGGGTGGCCGCGGCCGGGATCGTGTTGCAGACAGGCGGGGTGGGTGAAGACCAGCATGCGGGCAGGGGTTCCGGTGGGGCGGTGGGGGCGATCAGGCGTGGCGGCGTTCGTGTCGCCACAGGACTTCGCCGTGGCCATCGGCACGGGCCAGCACCCGCGCCAGCACGAACAGCAGGTCCGAAAGCCGGTTGAGGTAGCCGATCGCCTCGGCGCGGACGGTTTCCTGCCGTGCCAGTGCCACGGTGTCGCGTTCGGCACGGCGGACGATGGTGCGGGCCAGATGGCAACGCGCGGCGGCTTCGCCCCCGGCCGGCAGGATGAACTCCTTCAATACCGGCAGGTCGGCGTTGTAATGGTCGAGCTGGCGCTCCAGTGCCGCGATGTCTGCCGCCTGGATCGCGGCATGGCCAGGAATGCACAGCTCGCCCCCCAGGTCGAACAACTGGTGCTGCACGGTGGTCAGCAGCGCGCGCACGTCGTCGGGCAGGGCGACGGCCAGCAGCACGCCCAGCGCCGAGTTGGCCTCGTCGACCGTGCCGTAGGCGCTGACCCGCAGTGCATCCTTGGGCACCCGACTGCCATCGCCGAGCCCGGTGCTGCCGTCATCGCCGGTACGGGTATAGATGCGCGAAAGCCGGTTGCCCATCGCAGCGCCGGCTCAGTGCAGCACGTCGTGGCGGGCCTGCAGCAACTTGCCGACCTGTTCGGTGGCCAGTTGCAGCGCCGCCGCCAGGCCGACATAGATCGCCGCGGTGCGCAGGTAGGGGACGAACCAGTCGGCGTAATTCTGCAGCCAGCCGGCCACGGTGGGTTCGGCCACGCTGTCGCTGCTCCAGTAGAAGCCGCCCTGTGCCAACAGATGGCAGGCCGCGACCGCCGCGACCAGCAGCAGTGCGCCCTTGGCCAGGGTGCTCCAGTGCGCACCGTGGTAGCCCTGGCGCAGCAGCATGCCGCCGGCCCACAGGGCGAAGTACGCCGGCAGCAGCATCCAGGTGCCCGGCGACACGCAGTAGTGCTGCAGGTACTGCTGGCCGCTGCTGCTGATGACCAGGATGTCGATGACGATGGCCAGCACCATCAGCAGCGGGAAGGCCCAGCGGGTCCAGCTGCGCAGGTAGAAGCCGCCGATGAAGAACACCGCCCAGGACGCGTCGGGGATCGCCATGAAATGGTTGACCCGGGTCGCAGCCAGCAGCAGCACGAGCACGGACAGGACGAAGGCGCGTTGGGCAGGGGTGGTCATGGCGGCGACGGGAAGGGGTTGATCGTTCATTCTAGCGCCTGCTGCGGCATGCCGCCGCACGCCCCCGCCCCGGCCGACCCCTTATCATGGGCGGCATGAGTGAACGACATGATGTAGTGATCGTGGGCGGTGGCCTGGTCGGCGCCAGCCTGGCCATTGCCCTGGACCGCGCCGGGCGCGAGGTAGGGCTGGTGGAAGCCACGCCGCCGGGCACGCTGCCGGCGGTGTTCGACCAGCGCAACCTCAGTTTCGCCGCGGCCACGGTCAACGCCCTGACCGCCTTGGGCGTGATGCCGTTGCTGGGCACGGCGCCCGGCGCGATCACCCGCATCCATGTCAGTCGCGCCGGCGACTTCGGCCGCGTGCAGATGGACGCGGCCCAGTACCAGCGGCCCTGGTTCGGGCAGGTGGTGGTGGCACGTGATTTCGGCCAGGCGCTGGAAACCCGCTTGGCCAGCCTGCCGCACCTGACCCGTTATCGCCCGGCGCGCTTCGTGCGGCTGGGTGCCACCGTCGAGGGGTATCGGCAGGTGTTCATCGCCGATGACCACGGCGAGCGCTGCCTGCTGGCCCGGCTGGTAGTCGGTGCCGACGGGACCCGCAGCGGGGTGCGCGAGGCGCTGGGCATCGGCGTGGACGAGCATGATTTCCAGCAGACCCTGTTCGTCTCGCGGGTGCGCAGCGCGCGCGTGCCCGATGGCACCGCGTTCGAGCGTTTCACCGATACCGGCCCCACCGCACTGTTGCCGCGTGGCGACCGCCACTACGGCGCGGTGCACGGCGTGGCCCGCGACCAGGCCAAGGCAGTACTGGCGCTGGACGATGCGGCCTGGCTGCAGCGGCTGCAGGACGCCATCGGCTGGCGCGCCGGGCGGCTGCTGGAAAGCGGCCCGCGCAGTGCCTATCCGTTGATCCAGGTGCTGGCCCGGGCGCTGGTCGGCGAACGCGCGGTGTTACTGGGCAATGCCGCGCAGACCATCCATCCGCTGGGGGCGCAGGGGTTCAACCTGGGGCTGCGCGACGCGCTGACCCTGGCTGAACTGATCGCCGAGGCCGACGATGCCGGCGCCGATGCGCTGCTGCAGGCCCATGTGGCCCGGCGCCAGGAAGACCGCCAGCAGACCATCGCCTTCTCCGGCGGCCTGGCCCGCTTGACCAGCAATCCGGCGCCGCTGATGCGGCCGCTGCGCAGCCTTGGCCTGCTGGCGGCGCAGGCCACGCCGATGCAATCGATGCTGGTCGGCGGGGCGATGGGCTACCGCGGTGACGTACCGGCGCTGTGCCGGGAGGGTGGCGCATGAGCCGGCGCGCGCGCGATGTGATCGTGGTGGGCGGCGGCGTGGTCGGTGCGACCTGTGCGCTGGCCTTGGCCGACGCAGGCCTGCAGGTGACGTTGGTCGAGGGCCGCGAGCCGGCACCCTGGCAACCCGGGCAGCCCGACCTGCGCGTGTATGCGTTTGCACCGGACAACGCACAGTTGCTGGTGTCGCTGGGGGTATGGCCGAGCGTGCTGGCCGCGCGTGCCTGTGCGTATCGGCGCATGTGCGTGTGGGATGCGGCCGGTGGCGATGACCTGCGTTTCGATGCCGACCGGCTGGGCCGGGAGCAGCTGGGCTGGATCGTCGAAAACGATCTGCTCGTTGATCGCCTGTGGGCCGCGTTGCCCGCTGCCGGCGTGCAGGTATGCAGCCCGGCGCGGGTGGATGCGCTGGAGCAGGACGCGGACGGCGTGCGCCTGCGCCTGGAGGATGGACGACGACTGGAGGCATCGCTGGCAATCGCCGCCGACGGTGCTGAATCCACGTTGCGTCGCCTTGCCGGGCTGGAGGTGGTACGCCAGGACTACGGCCAGCGCGGCGTGGTGGCCTACGTTGATTCGGAAAAGGATACGGAGGCCACCGCCTGGCAGCGCTTCCTGGTGACCGGGCCACTGGCGGTGCTGCCGATTGGCCCGCGGCGCAGCTCGATCGTGTGGACGCTGCCGGATGCGGAGGCCGACCGGATGCTTGCGCTGGACCCGGCCGCGTTCGACCGCGAACTGACCCATGCCTTCGCCGGGCGGCTGGGGACGATGACGCTGGCGTCCAGGCGGGCAGCCTTCCCGCTGCGTCGGCAGCTGGCCACCGCTTACGTCGCCGGCCGCGTGCTTGCACTGGGCGATGCGGCGCACGTGGTGCATCCGCTGGCCGGGCAGGGCGTCAATCTGGGCCTGCGCGACGTTGCCGCGCTGCGCGAAACGGTGCTGCAGGCGCAACGGCATCGCCAGGACGGGATGTCGCCGCACCGCCTGCAGCGCTGGGCACGCGAACGCCGCAGCGAAAATGCCGTGGCCGCCTACAGTTTCGATGCGATCAACAAGGTGTTTTCCAACGACGAACTGCACCTGACCCTGGCCCGTGGCCGCGCGCTGGGCTGTGCAGGCAAGCTGCCGCCGCTGGTGTCGTTGTTATGGAAGCGCGCCGCCGGGGTGTGATGCATCTCCACGCATGGCGTGGACGCCGTTCAATCCACCCACCAGCCGGCCAGGTCGGCGCGGTCCAGCTTGCCGCGCCGCTTCACGTCCAGCGCAGTGAACTCATCGGCCAGCGCCGGATTGGCCTGCGCCTCTGCGCGGCTGATGAAGCCGTCGCCGTCCACATCCAGCGTGGCGAACGCGAAGCGGTACTGGCCCACCACGCTAACCGGCTGCACCGAACGCACCGTCACCGCCGCTTCGCCGGCCGGCGCGGGCAACGTCACCTGGTGGGTCACCCGACCCTCGGACAGGGACTGGGTGCGCACGCTGGCGGGCACCTCGCGCAGTGGTTCGCTGATGGCCGGGGCCGGTGTGTAGGCCTGCGCCGCGGCCAGGGTGGGCAGCGACAACAGCAGCATGCTCAGGCAGGAACGAGGACGCATCATTATCTCCAGGCATGACGGGGGTGGAGCCTGCCGGGCAGAGCCCGGCCGTTGCACTCAGCGCATCGGCGAGGCCAGTACGGTGATTTCCTCGCGGTCGTGATACAGCTGTTTGGCACGCACCACCAGCGGCTTGCCGGCCTGTTCCTGGAACAGGTCCAGGCACATCCGGGTTTCATCCCAGCGCTTCTTCATCGGCAGCTTGAGGTTGAAGATCGCATGTTTGCACCAGCCCTCGCGGAACCAGGTGGCCATGCGTTCGGCGACCCGTCGCGGCTGCTCGACCATGTCGCAGACCATCCAGTCCAGCGGTGCGTCCGGCTGCCAACGGAAGCCATCGGCACGCAGGTGTTCGACCAGCCCGCCTTCCAGCACGTGCTCGCGCAGCGGGCCGTTGTCCACGCTGATCACCCGCACGTGCTGGCGGGTCAACACCCAGGTCCAGCCACCGGGGGCTGCGCCCAGATCGGCCGCACGCATGCCGGGCTTGACCAGCAGCTCGCGTTCTTCGGGCGTCATCAGGGTCAGCAGCGCCTCGTCCAGCTTCAACGCCGAACGCGACGGGGCATCGGGAAGCAGCTTCAGGCGCGGAATGCCCAGCGCCCACGGCGCGCTGTCACGGGTATCGGCCACGCACACGAATGCATGGCGACCGTCGACAAACACGATGTGCAGGCGGGGCAGGCCGGTATTGGGTTTGTCGGTGAGCAGGCCGGCCTTGCGCAGCGCCGGGCGCAGCGCATTGCCGAACGCCCGGGCCAGCCCGGCCAGTGGCTTGCCAGCATCCGAATCGGGATGCTCCACCCACATGTCGCCGAAGCGCAGCTGGCCCTGCAGGGCGGCGATGATCGGGGTGATGCGGTCGCTCGGATCCAGCTGCGGCAGCTCGGCCACCACCACCAGCTTCTGCCGGGCGAAGATCAGCGAACGCCACGGCAGCGCCTTGGACAGCGCCGCGCCTTCGTCGGTGGCAAACAGTACGTAACCGTCGTTGCGCTGGGTGCGCGCGTAGCCGGCAATGCCGGCGTAGGCCGCGCGTTCGGACAGTTCCCCGGCCAGCTCCGGCTCGAAACCCTGGCGGCATAGACACAGCAGGCCGCTCATGCGGTCGCGCCCGAAGCGCGGTAATCAGTAATGCGCACCGTTGATCTCCCCGTATTGGCGCAGCACGGCACGCGCAGCATCACGCTCAAGCCCGCGTACGACTTCAATGCCACGCTTGTTGAGTTCACCCACCCAGTCGGCCGGCAACGGGCCTTCATCGAACGGGGTCAGTTCTTCTACGTCCTGTGCGCTGGCACCAATGAGCAGGCGGTCGATGCCGGCCCAGATGGTGGCGCCATAGCACTGGCAGCACGGCTGGGACGACGTCGCCAGGGTGATCGGGGCCAGCACATCGTTCAGGCGCGGGGTCTGCAGGCGCTGCTGGGCCAGCATGTAGGCCATGTTCTCCGCATGCGCCAACGAGGTGGTGTGCGGCATCACGCGGTTGACGCCGGCGGCGATCACCTTGTCTTCCGGGCCGAACACCACCGCACCGAACGGGCCGCCGCTGGCGTGCTCGACGTTCAGCCGCGACAGCTCGATGGCCAGTGCGACCTTGGCTTCATCGCCCGGATAGCGCCGATCAAGGTCGATCTGGTCGTGGATCCAGGCGGGCAGGGTGAGGTGGACTTGCGCGTACAGCATCGGGGCGGGGGCCTCTTCAAAAAGGGTGCAGACCGTAGCTCCACGCCGTGCGTGGATGTCTCTGCGGCCGGGTGAAACCTGGACGGCTCAGGCCGACCAGGTGTCGCGCAGGGTCACGCTGCGGTTGAACACCGGTGCGGTGGCGGTATGGTCACGGCGATCGGCGACGAAGTAGCCGGTACGCTCGAACTGGAACGCCTGCTCCGGCACGGCACTGGCCGCAGCCGGCTCGATATAGCCGGTGACGGTGCGGCGCGATTCGGGGTTCAGGTAATCGCGGTAGGTCTTGCCGTCCGATTCATCGTCCGGGTTGGGCACCGAGAACAGGCGGTCGTACAGGCGGATCTCGGCCGGGACGGCATGTGCCGCGCTGACCCAGTGGATGGTGCCCTTGACCTTGCGGTTGGCGCCTTCCATGCCCGGACGCGACTCAGGGTCCAGCCAGCCGCGCAGCTCGGTGATGGTGCCATCGGCATCCTTGACCACCTCGTCGCAGCGGATGATGCCGGCGCCGCGCAGGCGCACTTCGCCGCCCGGCACCAGGCGCTTCCAGCCCTTGGGCGGTACTTCGGCGAAGTCCTCGCGCTCGATCCACAGCTCGCGCGCGAACGGCACCTCACGGGTACCAAAGGATTCATCCTTCGGATGGTTGGAGAAGGTCAGCGTTTCGGCGTGGCCATCGGCCAGGTTGGTCAGCACCAGCTTGACCGGGTCGATCACCGCCATGCGACGCGCAGCGGCGCTGTCCAGGTCTTCGCGCAGGGCGCCTTCGAGCACGCTGAAATCGATCAGCGAATTCTGCTTGCTGATGCCCACGCGTTCGGCGAACAGGCGCATCGCCGCCGGGGTGTAGCCACGGCGGCGCAGGCCCTGCAGGGTCGGCATGCGCGGATCTTCCCAGCCATCCACCAGCTGTTCGGTGACCAGCGCCATCAGCTTGCGCTTGCTCATCACGGTGTAGTTGATGTTCAAGCGCGAGAACTCGATCTGGCGCGGCTTGGCCGCTTCACGCGGCAGCCCGCGCTCCACCAGCGGTGCGGTCAGTGCGGCGTCATGGGCGAAATCGACGTTGTCCACGCACCAGTCGTACAGCGGGCGATGGTCTTCAAATTCCAGCGTGCACAGCGAGTGGGTGATGCCTTCGATGGAATCGCCCAGCGCATGCGCGAAGTCGTACATGGGGTAGATCGGCCAGGCGTTGCCGGTGTTCTGGTGCTCGACGTGCTTGATCCGGTACAGCGCCGGGTCGCGCAGGTTGATGTTGCCGCTGGTCATGTCGATCTTGGCGCGCACGGTGCGCGCGCCGTCCGGGAATTCACCGGCGCGCATGCGCCTGAACAGGTCCAGGCTTTCTTCCACGCTGCGTTCGCGGTACGGGGACGGGCGGCCCGGCTCGGTCAGGGTGCCGCGGTAGGCACGCACTTCCTCGGCCGACAGGTCGCACACATAGGCCTTGCCGTCGCGGATCAGCTTTTCGGCGGCCAGGTAATAGGCGTCGAAGTAATCCGAGGCGTGGCGCAGTTCGTTCCACTCAAAGCCCAGCCAGCGCACGTCGTCCTGGATGGCGGCGACATACTCGGGATCTTCCCTGGCCGGGTTGGTATCGTCGAAGCGCAGGTTGCACACGCCGCCGAACTCGCCGGCGATGCCGAAGTTCAGGCAGATCGACTTGGCATGGCCGATGTGCAGATAGCCATTGGGCTCGGGCGGGAAGCGCGTCTTGATCGCGACGTGCTTGCCGGCGGCCAGGTCCTCGCGAACGATCTGACGGATGAAATCCCGCTTTTCGTGGGTTTCCGGAAGGGCGTCGGTGGGGGCGGCAGTAGGCTCGGACATGATGCGCGGGTCGCAATGAAAAGGCAGAAAGACCAACAGTTTAGCCTGTCGCGAAGCGACAGGCTAAACGGGTAGTGCCGGCCGCTGGCCGGCTCTGCACGAGCCAGCAAGGAACCGGTAGTGCCGGCCGCTGGCCGGCTCTGCACAATGCCGGCAGTAAGAGGAGCCGGCCAGCGGCCGGCACTACCGGGCGCCTTCCGGTCGGTGGGGGCCGCGGGTCGGCACGCCTTCAGCCCCCGGGGGTATGCTGGGACCACACCCGCCGGAGCCCGCCCATGCACGTGATCTACCAGGCCGACAACCTGTTTGACGCCCATCTGGTCAAGCACGCGCTGGAGGACGCGGGCATCCCCGCGTTCGTGTTCGGCGAGTCGCTGCTGGGCGGCATGGGCGAACTGCCGCTGTTCGGGGTGCTGCGGGTCTGCGTGCCGGACCTGGCCCGCCCGGAGGCCGAGGGCATCGTGGCCGGGCTCGACTTGGGTGGCGCCCCGGACGACCCCATATTCGACGGTGACGAAAGCGCCGGCCTGTTACCGGCCTAGGAGAACGCCATGTTGGGGATTGCCAAGGGCCTGCTGGGCATCGGAGCGTTCAAGCAGCGCCTGCCGCGGCCGGAAGAGGCGCTGTCGGGCCGCGAGCACGCGCTGCCGCTGCACAACCAGCATTACGTCAACAGCCACCCGCTCAAGGACGGTTTTGCCGGCCTGCAGCGCATCCGCGTGGCGATGGGCTGTTTCTGGGGCGCCGAGCGCAAATTCTGGACCCTGCCGGGGGTGTACTCCACCTCGGTGGGCTACGCCGGGGGGGCCACCCCGCACCCAACCTACGAAGAGGTCTGCTCGGGCATGACCGGGCACACCGAGATCGTGGAAGTGGTGTTCGACCCGGCCATCATCTCGCTGGCGCAGGTGCTGCAGGTGTTCTGGGAAAACCACGACCCCACCCAGGGCATGCGCCAGGGCAACGACGCCGGCACCCAGTACCGGTCGGCCATCCACGCCACCAGCCAGGCCCAGTTCGACGCGGCACTGGCCAGTCGCGACGCCTACCAGCAGCGGCTGAGCGAGGCCGGCCTCGGCCCGATCACCACCGAAATCGCGTTCCCGGCGCCCGAGTATTACTACGCAGAGGACTACCATCAGCAGTACCTGGCCAAGAACCCGAATGGCTACTGCGGCATCGGCGGCACCGGGGTGAGCTGCCCGATCGGCGTGGACATCACGTAGAGCCGACCGTTGGTCGGCTGCAGGACCACGTAGAGCCGACCGTTGGTCGGCTGCAGGATCACGTAGCGCCGAGCGTTGGTCGGCTGCACATGCCCCTGCGCGGGTCGACGGCAGCCGACCAACGGTCGGCTCTACGATCCGGTCCGCATCAACCAGAAAGGCCCCGCAATGCGGGGCCTTTTGTCGTCCAGCAACCCGGCGCGCTTACAGCCGCTCGCGGATCGTCTGGCGCAGCGCGTCCAGGTCCTTGGCAAACGCATCGATACCGGTCGCCAGCTTTTCGGTGGCCATGGCGTCGGCGGCCAGGTCGGCGGCAAAACGCGCCGCATCCACCGGCGTCACCGACACCGGTTCCGCTGCTCCGGCCACCAGCCTGCGCGGTAGCGCGCCGTGCTCGGCGTCCAGCTTCTCCAGCAGATCCGGCGAAATCGTCAGGCGATCACAGCCGGCCAGCGCCTCGATCTGCGCCGTCGAACGGAACGAGGCCCCCATCACCACCGTCGCCGAACCCCGGCGCTTGAACTCGGCGTACACCCCGCGCACGAACACCACACCCGGATCGGCATCGATGTCGGCCGGGCTCTGCCCGTTGGCCACATACCAGTCCAGGATGCGCCCCACGAACGGCGAAATCAGGAACGCGCCGGCCTCGCTGCAGGCCAGCGCCTGGGTCGGATTGAAGATCAGCGTCAGGTTGCAGTCGATGCCTTCGGCCTGCAGTACCCGCGCGGCCTCCACGCCCGCCCACGTTGCCGCGATCTTGATCAACACCTTGCTGCGCGGTACGCCGGCAGCCGCGTACATCGCGATGAACTGGCGCGCCTTGGCCACCGTCGCCTCGGTGTTGTGCGCCTGGTCCGCGTCGACCTCGGTCGACACCCGCCCCGGCACCAACGAGCTCAACAGCGTGCCCACGCCCACCGTCAAACGATCGGCCACCGCATGCACCACCGTCTCCCGCTCGCCCGGCTGCGCCCGGCCCCAGGCCAGCTCGCGCTCGATCAGGTCTGCGTACACCGGCAGGTCCAACGCCTTCTTCACCAGCGTCGGATTGGTCGTGCAGTCGACCGGCTTCAAGCGCTTGATCGCCTCGTAATCGCCGGTATCGGCCACCACGACGGAGAGGTCACGCAACTGGGTGAGTTTGGACGGAGAAACGATGCTCATTGCGACTCCTGGTACGAAAACGGGAACCTGCGCGGCGGCAGGAAGGTCAGGCGTTGGGCTGGTTGTGGACCGCAGTCACGCGCAGGCGCAGTTTGCGACCACCCGGAGCGTCCCAATCCATGGTCTGGCCGACCGCCAGGCCGAGCAGGGCAGTGCCCACCGGCGCAAGGATCGACACCTTGCCCTGTTCCACGTCGGCTTCGCGCGGAAAGACCAGCGTCAGTACGTGCTTCTCGTTCTGCAGCTCATCTTCGCATTCCACGCGCGAATGCATCATGACCACGCCCTCGGGCATCTGCTCCGGCGCCACCACCGTGGCCCGGTTGAGTTCTTTTGCCAATGCGATCGCAGCCGGGGTCTGGGCGACCGCCGGGGACTCGAGCATGGCGTCCAGCCGATCCATGTCGCGGCTGGAAACAGTGATGGACGGCGGCAGCCCGCTGGAAGTGGACATGTGAAGCTCCTTGCGATTAGTGATGGCCCATGCAAAAGGCGGCGCCTGCTGGCGCCGCCTGGGTTCTATTGTGCTGCCTATCGAAGACGGATGCGACCCGTTGGCCAATCCTGCCGATGCGGCAGGTTCAGCGTCGCTCAGGCGCTGTGTACGGGCAGCCCCGGCCGCTCGCCGGCGAGCTCGGCGTTTTCGATCGTGAACAGCTCCTGCGGCAATCGCTTGAACTGCTGCGCCAGCTGTTCGAGGAATCCGGTCATGGCCGAACTGCGGCGCCATGCCATCGCGATCCGGCGGCTGGGCCGGTCATCGCCGCTGAAGTCGAGCAGCCGGATGTTCTCCGAACGCGGCACCGGCGGCTTCACCGACAACGTCGGCAGCAGCGTGATCCCGACATCGGCAGCCACCATCTGCCGCAGTGTTTCCAGGCTGGTGGCACGGAACTCGGATTTCTCGTTGGCCCCGAACAGGCGGCAGACCGCCAGCGCCTGGTCGCGCAGGCAATGCCCGTCTTCCAGCAGCAGCAGCTTCTGCGAGGACAATTCCTGGACATCCAGGTGCTGCCGGCGGGCCAGCGGATGCTGGCCGGAGACCGCCAGCAGGAAGGGCTCCTCGAACAGGAACTCGGCGTGCAACTGGTCGTCATCCAACGGCAGCGCGAGCAGCGCCGCATCCAGCCTGCCTTCGCGCAGCCGGGTCAGCAGTTCGTCGCTTTTTTCTTCCACCAGCAGCAGCTCCAGCTGCGGGAAGCGTTCGCGGATGTTGGGGATCACATGCGGCAACAGGTACGGCCCCAGCGTGGGGAAGATCCCCAGCCGCACCGTACCGGCCTCCGGGTCACGACTGCGCCGTGCCGCTTCCTTCAGCTGCTCCACCTCGGCCACGATGGTGCGCGCACGCGCCGCCGCCTCGACCCCGGCCGGGGTCAACATCACTTTGCGGGGAGCACGTTCCACCAGCGGCAGGCCGAGCTCGTCCTCCAGCTTGCGGATCTGGGTGGACAGGGTGGGCTGGCTGACGAAGCACGCCGCCGCGGCGCGGCCGAAGTGCCGGTGGTCGGCCAGTGCCACGAGGTATTTCAGATCACGTAGGTTCATTTCCTTGGACCTCTAAGCGGTAATGGACCGGGTGACGGCGTGGCTTACCCAGCAAAAGTACAAGGCTCCCAGCGAACCGGGAACCGGACGTATCAGGCAGCTTCGGCGACAACGCCGCTGCTCTTGGGTACGGATGTACGGATCAGGTGGTCGAACGCACTGAGCGCGGCGGTGGAGCCGGCACCCATCGCGATGATGATCTGCTTGTACGGAACGGTAGTGCAATCTCCTGCTGCGAATACGCCGGGAACGCTGGTCTGGCCCCGATCATCGATGACGATTTCGCCACGCGGCGACAGTGCCATCGAATCCTTCAGCCATTCGGTGTTGGGCAGCAACCCGATCTGCACGAAGATGCCTTCGAGCTCGACCCGGTGCGCATCGCCACCGACGCGGTCCTGGTAGACCAGCCCGGTCACCTTCTGGCCATCGCCCAGCACTTCCTGGGTGAGGGCGCTGGTGATGATGGTGACGTTGCCCAGGCTGCGCAGTTTCTTCTGCAACACTTCATCGGCCCGCAGTCTGTCATCAAATTCCAGAAGGGTCACATGCGTCACGATGCCGGCCAGGTCGATCGCCGCTTCCACGCCGGAGTTGCCGCCGCCCACCACCGCCACGCGCTTGCCCTTGAACAACGGGCCGTCGCAGTGCGGGCAGTACGCCACGCCCTTGTTGCGGTACTGGTCTTCGCCGGGCACGTTCATCTGGCGCCAGCGCGCGCCGGTGGACACGATCACCGAGCGCGACTTCAACGACGCACCGTTTTCCAGCACGACTTCGACCAGGCCATCATCGCCGGCCGGCTTCAGTGCGGTGGCGCGCTGCAGGTTCATGATATCCACCTCGTACTCGCGCACATGCTGTTCCAGCGCGGCAGCGAGCTTGGGGCCCTCGGTTTCCTTGACCGAAATGAAGTTCTCGATCGACAGGGTGTCCAGCACCTGGCCGCCGAAACGCTCGGCCGCCACACCGGTACGGATGCCCTTGCGTGCGGCGTAGATCGCCGCGGCCGCACCGGCCGGGCCACCGCCGATCACCAGCACGTCAAAGGGTGCTTTGACGGCGATCTTCTCGGCGTCGCGTTTGGCCGAACCGGTATCCAGCTTGGCCACGATCTGTTCCAGGCTCATGCGGCCCTGGTCGAAGAGGGCGCCGTTGAGGTACACCGTCGGCACCGACATGATCTGGCGCGCCTCGACCTCGGCCGGGAACAGCCCGCCGTCGATCGCCACGTGCTGGATGCGCGGGTTGAGCACCGCGGCCAGGTTCAGCGCCTGCACCACGTCCGGGCAGTTCTGGCAGGACAGCGAGAAATAGGTCTCGAACCTGAAGTCGCCTTCCAGGTTCCGCACCTGCTCGATCAGCTCGGCGGTGGCCTTGGACGGATGCCCGCCAACCTGCAGCAGGGCCAGCACCAGCGAGGTGAACTCATGGCCCATCGGCAGCCCGGCAAACGCCAGGTGGATGTCCTGGCCCGGCGTGGTCAGCGCGAACGACGGCGTGCGCTGGTCGCTGTCGCGGAGCACCTGCAGGGTGATCTGGGATGACAGCGATTCCAGGGTGTTCAGCAGTTCCAGCATTTCCTGCGACTTGGCACTGTCGTCGGCATGCGCGGTGATCTGGATCGGGCGGGTGACGCGTTCCAGGTAGGTCTTCAGCTGGGACTGGAGGTTGGCATCCAACATCGAGAAACTCCTTCGTTCAGGCAAGCAGGCGGCGTCAGCGCACCCCAAGGATGCACCTGCGCGACGTGGGGGTGAACCCAAACCGGCGCGCGGGCACCGGCTTGGGTTCACCCCCATCCCCGTCGAAACGGGAATGGGGATGGAAAACGGCTTGGATCCCGCTTAGATCTTGCCGACCAGGTCCAGCGACGGGGTCAGGGTCTTCTCGCCTTCCTTCCACTTGGCCGGGCACACCTGGTTCGGGTTGGCGGCGGTGAACTGGGCCGCCTTCAGCTTGCGCAGGGTCTCGGAGACGTCACGGGCGATCTCGTTGGAATGGATCTCCAGGGTCTTGATCACGCCTTCCGGGTTGATGATGAAGGTGCCGCGCAGGGCCAGGCCTTCTTCTTCAATGTGCACGCCGAAGGCGCGGGTCAGCTGGTGGGTCGGGTCGCCGACCAGCGGGAACTGGGCCTTGCCGACGGCCGGCGAGGTTTCGTGCCACACCTTGTGCGAGAAGTGGGTATCGGTGGTGACGATGTAGACCTCGGCGCCGGCCTTCTGGAACTCGGCGTAATGGTCGGCCGCGTCCTCGATCTCGGTCGGGCAGTTGAAGGTGAATGCGGCCGGCATGAAGATCAGCACGGACCACTGGCCCTTCAGGGTGCTGTCGGAGACCTTGATGAACTCGCCATTCTGGTAGGCGTTGGCTTCAAACGGCTTGATCGGGGTGTTGATGAGCGACATCGTTATTCCTCTTGGTGAAGGGGGTGGGTGAAGCGACCAACACAGGTTAGCGGCTCCTTTCCCATAAGGACAATCCATTGATTGCATCTATACGATAGATGGAGTCTATCAAAACGGCCTGATCCGGCGATGAATATTCGCCCCGATATCCTGCATTGCCCTTGCAGGACTAAGGCTGGCTGACGACAGGGGCTGTTCGGCGCAATAGTCCCTGCTTATTCCCTAGGGGTGTTGCATGAACGATTGGGGCAGCGGGCGCGCCAGGAAACCCTCGTTTGGCCTTTAAATCGATAGCGATGAGGTATCGACATAGGTTCCGTAATCCAGTCAATCAATGGATTTTCGGCGCAGCGGACGCCTCATCGCCCCTGTTGCCGGCCCGGCCGGGAGCATCCGGTGCACTACACTGCGCGCCCGCTTCCTGCCCGGCCCGCCATGACCGCCGCCTCGCGCGATGTCCGCCAACTGATTGCCGATGCCGCCGTCGCCCTGCCCGGGGTGGAAGGCCGGCATGAGGCCGAGTTGCTGCTGCTGGCGGTGCTGGGGCGTGAGCGCAGCTGGCTGTTCGCCCATGCCACCGATCCGGTCGACCCGGCCGATGCCGCTACCTTCCACGCGCTGCTGGCACGTCGCCAGGCCGGCGAGCCGGTGGCCTACCTGCTCGGGCATCGGGGTTTCTGGACACTGGACCTGGCCGTCAGCCCGGCCACCCTGATTCCGCGCCCGGACACCGAACGGCTGGTTGAACTGGCGTTGGAGCGGCTTGCTGCCGACCGACCGTTGGCAATCGCCGACCTTGGCACCGGCAGCGGTGCCATCGCGTTGGCGGTGGCCCGCGAGCGCCCGCTGGCCCGCGTGACCGCCACCGACTTCAGTGCCGCCGCACTGGCCGTTGCCCGCGCCAATGCGGCGCGCAACGCGGTGCATAACGTCCACTTCCTGCACGGGTCGTGGTGGGCACCGCTGGCCGGGATGCACTTCGACCTGATTCTGAGCAACCCGCCGTACATCGCCAGCGACGATCCGCACCTGCGCCTGGGCGACCTGCGGCATGAGCCGATCACCGCGCTGGCGGCGGGCATCGACGGCCTGGACGACATCCGCCTCATCGTGGCGGGTGCGGCCGCGCACCTGCTGCCACACGGTGGGTTGCTGATCGAGCACGGCTGGGACCAGGGTGTGGCGATCCGCGCGCTGTTTGAACAGGCCGGGTTCGTGCAGGTGCACACCGCGCAGGATCTGGAACACCGCGACCGGGTGACCTGCGGCTGTCTGCCGGGCGTGCGCTGACGCTGCCTGAAACATCGCGCGGGTAGAATGGCGATCCACTCGAAAGGAAGCGCCATGACCACTGCCAGCCCCTCGGTTTCGCACGCGCAGCTGCAGTCCCACCAATTCCTGGCCGACATGGTCGAGGATGCGTACTTTCCGCCGGCGCTGGTGGCGCGAGGCCAGCAGATCCTGCTGCGCCTGTGCGAACGCATCGAACGCGAACGCCCGGCCGACGGCGCCGCGCTGATGGCGCTCACCCATGCCGCCACGCACGAGTTCAACGTGCTTGGCGAAGCATTCGAAGCGCAGGACAGCGAGCTGGAAACCGCGGCGCGCGAAAACATCGGCGCCGATTTCGAGCTGATCGCACGCAGCTATGGTTTCGATGTGGATGTCGATGATCTGACCAGCCCGCGCGAGTGGTGAATCCGCTCGTCCGCGCCTGTTCCCAACAACGGAGTTCTGTCATGCGTACGCTGTATCCCGCCATCACCCCCTACGACGTGGGCACCCTCAAGGTCGATGATCGCCACACGCTGTATTTCGAGCAGTGCGGCAACCCCGACGGCAAACCGGTGGTGATGCTGCACGGTGGCCCCGGTGGCGGCTGCAGCGAGAAAATGCGCCAGTTCCACGACCCGGCCAAGTACCGCATCATCCTGTTCGACCAGCGCGGTGCCGGGCGCTCGACCCCGCATGCCGATCTGGTCGACAACACCACCTGGGACCTGGTGGCCGACATCGAGACGCTGCGCGAGCACCTCAAGCTGGATCGCTGGCAGGTGTTCGGCGGCAGCTGGGGTTCGACGCTTGCCCTGGCCTATGCACAGACCCACCCGCAGCGCGTGACCGAACTGGTCCTGCGCGGCATCTTCATGCTGCGCCGCTGGGAGCTGGAGTGGTTCTACCAGGAAGGTGCCAACCGCCTGTTCCCGGATGCCTGGGAGCATTACCTCGCGCCGATCCCGTCGGTGGAGCGCCACGATCTGATCTCCGCTTTCCACCGCCGCCTCACCAGCGACGATGAGGCCACCCGGTTGGCCGCCGCCAGGGCGTGGAGCGTATGGGAAGGCGCCACCAGCTTCCTGCACGTGGACGATGATTTCGTGAACAGCCACCAGGATCCGCAGTTCGCGCTGGCCTTCGCCCGCATCGAAAACCACTACTTCGTCAACGGCGGTTTCTTCGAGGTGGAAGAGCAGCTGCTGCGCGACGCGCACCGCATCGCCGACATCCCCGGGGTGATCGTGCACGGCCGCTACGACGTGGTGTGCCCGCTGCAGAGCGCCTGGGAGCTGCACAAGGCGTGGCCGAAATCCACGCTGGAGATCAGCCCGGCCGCGGGGCATTCGGCCTTTGAAGCGGAGAACGTGGACGCATTGATCCGCGCAACCGATCGTTTCGCCTAGCCGATCGTGCCGACCAACGGTCGGCACCTACGCGGTAGGCCACGACCGTTGGTCGTGGCACGCGGGATCCGTGCATGCCGACCGACCGTGCCGACCCACGGTCGGCACCTACCAAGTTCCGGCCAACAGGGCGTCGGCCAGTACCTTCAATTTCGGCGAGGCCTGCCGCGACGGCGGGTACACCAGCGACAACGCGCGGCTGCGGCCCTCGAAGGGTTGCAGCACCCGCTGCAGGCGGCCGTCGGCCAGTGCATCGGCTACCGCGAAATCCATCACCTGCACGATGCCGATGCCGGCGATTGCACCCTCCACCAGCGGGTCGCCACTGTCGAACACCATCCGCGCCGGCGGGCTGAACTCCCGCAGGTGGCCATCGCCTTGGCGGAACTGCCAGTCCACCTGGCGTCCACTGCGCAGGTTGCGTACCGCCAGGCAGGTGTGGTCCTGCAGTGCATCCACCGTGGCCGGAGCGCCGTGGCGGGCCAGATAGTCCGGCGAGGCCACGGTCACCCAGTGCAACGGCCGCAGCGTGCGCGCCACCATTCGTACATCGCTGATCGGGCCGGTGCGCAACGCGGCGTCGAAACCTTCCTCGACCAGGTCCACCAACCGGTCATTCAACACCAGCTCGAACTGCAGCTGCGGATGGGCGGCCATCAACTGCCCGGCCAGCGGCACCAGCACCTTGCGCCCGAACATCGATGGCGCGGTCAGCTTGAGGACTCCCGAGGGCGTGCATGGCCGGTCGCCCAGCCGCCGCTCGGCATCCTCCAGCCCGCACAGCAGTGGCGTGCAGTGCTCCACGAACTGGCGCCCGTCCGGGGTCAGGCTGACGTTGCGGGTATTGCGGTGGAGCAGGCGCACGCCCAGTGCCTGTTCCAGCCGGCCGATCGCCCGCGACAGCCCGGATTGGCTGATCCCCAGTTGCCCGGCGGCCACGGTGAAACTGCGCGCCTCGGCCACCTGCACCAGCATGCGTACGGCATTGAGATCCACGGCAGTCCCTCATTAATGCGAAAAGGCATGACAGAAATCGAATTATCCGTATTTATTTGTTGCCCGTCATCAATGAGACTGCGCCCCTTCCCCTGCATTTCCCCCTTGGCATGACCGATTCCTCCCGCTCTTTTCCGCCCCGGTTGGCACTGACCCTGCTGGCGATGGCCCAGCTGATCATCGCGCTGGACGCCACCATCATCTTTGTCGCCCTGCATGAAATGGGCGTGCAGCTGCAGATCAACGCCCAGCAGCTGCAGTGGATCGTCAGTGGCTACACCGTGGCGTTTGGCGGCTGCCTGCTGCTGGGCGGCCGCGCGGCCGATCTGCTCGGGCGTCGCCGCATCTATCGGGTGGGCATGGCGCTGTTCGCGCTGGCCTCGCTGGTCGGCGGCTTCAGCAACAGCGCCTGGCTGCTGATCGCCGCGCGCGCGGTGCAGGGCATCGGCGCGGCGTTGCTGTTCCCGGCCACGCTGGCATTGATCAACACGCTCTACGCCGAAGGTGCGCCGCGCAACCGCGCGCTGGCGATCTGGTCGATGGCCAGCGCCGGTGGCTTGGCACTGGGTACGTTGCTGGGCGGCGTGCTGACCCAGAGCTTTGGCTGGTCCTCGGTGTTGCTGGTGATCGTCCCGTTCGCCAGTGCCTGTGCGTTGTTCGGTGGCTGGTGGCTGCCGCGCGATCCCGCGGTACAGTCCGGCCGTTCCTTCGATCTGGCCGGCTGCCTCACCGTGACCGTTGGCGGCAGCCTGTTGGTGACCACGCTGGTGCAGGGTCCGGAGTGGGGCTGGCTGGCGCCGCGCACGCTGGGGTGCCTGCTGCTGTCGGCCGTGCTGCTGGCGATGTTCGTGCAGATCGAGAAGCGCAGCCGCGACCCGCTGATGCAGTTCGCGCTGCTGCGCCTGCGCAGCCTGCGCGCGGCGATGCTGTTGACGATGCTGTTCATGAGCAGCTTCGGGGTGCAGTACTACTTCCTGGCGTTGTACTTCCAGGACGGGTACGGCTGGAGTGCACTGCAGGCCGGGCTGGCGTTCCTGCCGCCCACTCTGGTGTGCACGTTTGGCATCCGGATCACCGAACGCATGCTCATGCGCCGTTCGCCCCGCCAGGTGTTGTCGCTGGGCATGGCCGCCGGTGCGATCGGCATTGCCGCGGTGGCCGTGGCCTTGCCTTACGGCGCTACCTACTGGGCGTTGCTGCCAGGCATCGTGGTGCTCAGCATCGGCCAGGGCATGACCTGGACGGCGATGTGGATCGTGGCCGGGCAGGGCGTGCCGGCAGCACAGCAGGGCGTGGCCTCGGGCATGGCCGCCACCGCGCAGCAGATTGGCGGTGCACTCGGGTTGGCCGTGCTGGTGATGCTGGCCAACGCCGGTCGCAATGCCGGTGCGGCCGGCACCAGCCCGGAAGCGCTGCATGGCCTGGTCAACGCGCAGTACGGCGCGGCGGTGTTCGCGCTGCTCGGGGTGGGCGTGGCGGTGTGGTTGCGACCGCAGCCGCGGCCGGACGGTGCGGCCCTGCAACCGGCCTGCGCCACCGAACGGTAGGCACCGACGGTTGGTCGGTGCGCCGGGTGCCTCTACCATCGCGGTTTGCCCGGACGCACCGCCATGACCGAATTGCTCACCCTGACCCAGACCCTGGAGGCCATCGCCGCATGCAGTGACGATGGCCAGGTGTGGGAGCGTCACGCCTGGGTGCATGCAAGCGACGGCGATGCGCGCCAGGGCCGCTTCTGGCTGGCCGGCCACGACGCCGAGGACGAGGAGGATGCCGAAGGCGTGCATCCGTTCGCGGCCACGCACGGTCTGCGCCACTACCTGGAGGGCGCCACGTTCGCCGATGTGCTCAGCGTGCAGAAACGGCAGCAGCCGTTGTCGACCGTGGACGACTACGCACGCGCGCTGGACCACTACAGCGAAGAGGATGCGTTTCTTGAACGCCCCGGGTTGTCGATGGCGTACGGCGATGCGCCGCAGGATGAGCTGGCCCGTGCGCGCGCCGAAGGGCTGTCGCCCGGGTTGTATGCCGCCTTCGACCTGACCTTGGAGACGGTTGAGCCGGCACAGCGCAAAACAGCGGCCAGCCTGGTGGCTGAGGTAAAGGCGCTATCGGTGGGCGAGGCGCTGGCGCAGGTGCGTGCGCTGCCGCTGGCAGTGGCCTGCAACGTCGATCGCGCGGCGAGCGCCGAACTGCAGGCGCGCTTCGCGGCGATCGGGCTGGCGCTGCGGGTCACCGGCTATCGTTCGTTCCCGTGGCAGCCCATGAGGTAGAGCCGACCGTTGGTCGGCTGCCGTACCACCGCCGCGTTCAACCAAACCCCGGCGCCAACGGCTGCAACAGCCGCGCCAGCCGCCGTGCCCAGGCCTGCTGCCCGGCGGCGTTGGCAATCAGGTCCTGGCGGATCTCCAGTTCCACGTGCGCCAGCCCACGTGCTTCGGCGTGCACCGGGATCGCATAGTCGGTGGCGTCGCTGACCGCATAGGGCTGGTTGTCGCCCACCACCAGGTCACCTTCGGCCTGCAAGGCGTGCATCAACGCATGCGCAAAACGCGCATCACGCTGATACAGCACGCCGGCGTGCCACGGCCGCGCCACGCCCTGCATCGCCGGAGTGAAGCTGTGCATGGCAATCAGCACCGTGGGGATGCCGGCTGCGGCGCGGGCATCCAGTTCGGTGGCAATGCGGCCGTGGTACGGCGCGAAGATGGCCTGCACGCGCGCGTCCTGTGCCGCGTCATCCAGCCCCTGGTTGCCGGGCACCACGGTGCCGTCGCTGAGCGGTGCGAACCGCCCCGGCGCGCCCGGCGGGCGATTGCAGTCGATCACCAGCCGCGAATAGGTCTGGGTGATCGCCCAGGCGTCAAGCAGGCGCGCCAGTTCCACCGTGACCCCGGCAATGCCGATGTCCCAGCCGATGTGGCGGTCCAGTTCAGATGCCGGCAGGCCCAGGTTGCCCATTGCGGTCGGCACCTGCTGGCCCGCATGGTCGGCGATCAGCAGGTACGGCGAGCGTCCCCGCGCCTGGTGCACGGTGAACGGTGCCGGGTCGGACGGCCCCAGCAGCGCGCCCGGCGTGATCGGTGGGGCGAACGAATCAGCCACGCGGGGTGCCGTCCAGATGGTGTTCGATCATCCACAGCCCGGCCCACAACTTGGCGTCCAGCTCGTAGCCCTGGCCCATTTTCTCGACCAGCCAGGCCGCGGCCTGGGTGCGCGGGATCTCGTGCACGGTGATGTCTTCGCTGGCATCGCCGCCGCCTTCACCCACCTTGCGCAGGCCGGTGGCGCGTACGAAGGCGATCTTCTCGCTGCTGGCACCGGAGGAGGTCGGGCCGATCATCAGCACCTCGGCATGCGCGGCGGTCCAGCCGGTTTCTTCTTCCAGCTCGCGCACCGCCGAGGCTTCGATCGACTCGCCGGCGTCGATATCGCCGACCAGGCCGGCCGGCATCTCGATGGTGTTGGCCTGCAGCGGCACCCGGAACTGTTCAACGAACAGCACGTTGTCCTCGGGAGTGACGGCAATGATGATCGCAGCCAGGCCGCCGGCGTGGGTACGTTCGCTGTATTCCCACGTGCCGCGCACGACCATGCGCTGGTACTTGCCTTCGTAGACGACCTGGGGGGCTTGCGTGTTTGGGCTCATGCGAACTCGCTGGCAATGGAAGGGGAGTCGGACAGGCCTGCGGCGCTGAACAGCCGGCGGCGGGTCAAGGGGCCGAACCGCAACGCGTCGCACAGGCCCTGCAGCATCTGCGGGTCGGCACCGCCACGGGTGAAGTCAGGCTGGTTGCTGTCCAGCGGCGCATCCAGCGCGAGGGTGGTCAGCTGCCGCCACAACAGCGCGTGTTCGCGCTGTTCGCGTAGCCGTACCGCCATCTGTGCCGCACCGCGCAGGCGCAGGAACGGCACTTCGTCCAGGCGCTCGTACAGGGTGTCCAGGCTGCCGAAATGGGCCAGCAGCACCGCCGCCGACTTGGCGCCCACGCCGGTGACCCCGGGGATGTTGTCCACCGCATCGCCACACAGCGCCAGGTAGTCGGCGATCTGGTGCGCGTGCACGCCGTGGCGGGCCTTGACCCCGGCCATGCCCCAGCGCTGGTTGCGCGCGTAGTCCCACTGTTCGTCCTGCTCCAACAGCAGCTGCGACAGGTCCTTGTCGGCCGAGACGATCACCCCGCGCATGCCGTCCTGACGACGCGCATGCAGCGCGCTGCCGATCAGGTCGTCCGCTTCGTATTCGTGGTGGGCCAGCACCGCCAGCCCGAGCGCGCCGCACAGTGCCTTGCAGTGCGCGAACTGGCGGCGCAGGGCGTCCGGCGCAGGATCGCGGTTGGCCTTGTAGGCGGCATACAGGCGGTGGCGGAAGCAGCTGTCCAGCGCTTCGTCGAAGGCGATGGCGATATGCCGCGGGCGCTCGCGTTCGAGCAGGTCCAGCAGGAACCGGGCGAAGCCGTGCACCGCGTTGGTTGGCCAGCCTTGCTGGTCCTGGAATTCATCGGGCATCGAATGCCAGGCACGGAACACGTACAGGCTGGCATCCACCAGGTACAGCGGGGGCCGCGAGACGGGCGATGCGGAACCGGGAATGGACACCTCAGCCCACCCAGTCCTGCAGCAACGCTGCCGGATCCGGGCGCTCGCGCTCCGGGGCCGGCGCCTGGGGCGTCCCGATATGGATGAAGCCGGCGATGCGCTCGTTGTCGGCCAGGCCCAGATGCGCCTGCACGGCCGGGTCGAAGGCCATCCATGCGGTCAGCCACTGGGCACCGAAGCCGAGCGCCTGGGCGGCCTGCAACAGTGCAAAACAGACGCAGCCGGCGGTCATCAGCTGTTCCTGCTCGGGGATCGTCGCCTCCGGCGCCAGCCGCGCCACCACCGTGATCACCACCGGGGCATGCGAAAAACGCCGCCGATCCTTCTCGAGCTGGGCCTCGCTGGCATGCGGGTCGCGCTGGCGGGTGCGGTCCACCAGGAAGGCACCCAGACTGTGACGTGCATCGCCGGCGATCCGCAGGAAGCGGAACGGCACCAGCTTGCCGTGGTCGGGTACGCGCGAGGCGGCGGCCAGCATGCGCAGCAGGGTGTCCGGGTCGGGGCCGGGTTCGCCCAGTTGCCGGGCGGGAACCGAACGGCGGGCGTCCAGGGCTTGCAGCGCAGGGGGAACAGGCATGGGGGCTCGATCAAACAGTACGGTCCGCCAATTATAGTCGCGTCGGTTTGTGACGCCGGCGCCTGGCCATTGCGTGCCATTTGCGGTAAATCGTGATGAACATCACCTAATCAGCGGTATTCCTTCACGTGGCTGTACTCGCATCGCCGCGGCGCTGGCCGTACGATACAAGGCCTGCCGGCACCCGGTCATGAGGTTCAAAGTGCGGACTGCTTCACTGTCCCATACCGGTGGGCCGACCTACCATCCGGACTGCGGTGCCTGGGGGGCGCCGAGGTCCTTTGTTTCCATGCTGCATTCTGTGCCTGCGAGGGTGGGGAGCCTTTTCGCATGATTGCCACGCCCAATGCATTGGGGCAGCCGGGTCGTGACCCGGCGCTGTTGAAGCTTGCCCGCGAGGCCGCGCTGCCGGCGTTGACCGAGTCGTTTGCGACGGTGCTGGCCCGCTTTGACGACGTCTTGTTCGACCGTGCCGGCACTGCCGGCGCGTCACAGTTGCTGTTCCTGGATGGCATGCGCGAGTTGCGCCGCCGCCGTGAGGACATCGTGGCCGGTTTCCGCGGCCACCTGTTGCTGGCCTGGGACGCCCTGGACCGTGCCGAGCCGCTGTCGGCCGAGGCCACCCTGGCCGGCCAGATCGAGGACGGGCTGAGCCTGGTGCCCGAGCATGTGCTGGAGTCGCGGTTGGCGGTGCGCAATTTCGCCACCGTGCTGCTGCGCGACTGGAAGCCGGTGCTGGCGCGGCTGGACCGTCGCCTCGGTTGGATCGCCGGCAGCCTGGAGTTGAACGCCGACAGCAACCCGATCAGCCCGGAACATATCGGGGTCGCCATCCATGAGGCCTTCGCCGACTGTGAACTGGCCCCGGAAGTGCGCCTGGTGCTGATCAAGTTGTGCGAGCGCGACCTGCACGCCCCGATCGGCAAGCGGTACGAGGTCCTGGACGAAAAACTGGCGGCGGCCGGCGTGATGCCGCACATGTCCGCGCCCCGCCGCCCGGCACCGCGCCCGCCGGCACCCCGGCATGAACTGGACGACCTGGTGGAGGCGCTGGACCCTGACATGCTGGGCGGCGCTGGCGAGGATGCCGCCGCCCCCGCGTGGGCGCGGCGCTTTGCCGACCGCTGGGCCGAAAGCCGCGGGCGCATGCAATCCACACCGGCCGGGCATCCTGCCGGCGAGTCGGGTGAGTC
This sequence comes from Stenotrophomonas sp. GL_101, assembly GCF_057835675.1. NCBI lineage: Bacteria > Pseudomonadati > Pseudomonadota > Gammaproteobacteria > Lysobacterales > Lysobacteraceae > Stenotrophomonas > Stenotrophomonas sp. GL_101. The sequence goes on from NZ_CM174432.1 coordinate 830,753, forward strand.
GATCAGCACCAATCCGGGCATGCTGCTGGAGGCGCTGCATGAACTGCTGCAGCAGACCCGGCATGTGCGCGAGGACGCCACCTCGGCGGCCAGCGTGGCGGTGGGCCAGCAACGCCCGCTCAGCCAGCGCGAAATGATGTCGGTGTTGTCGCTGCTGCAGGCCACGCCGAGTGCAACCCTGCGCGCGGCGATCGGTGAGGACGGCGAGTCCCTGGCGCAGCGGCTGAAGAGCGAAGTGCTGTCTGGCGCGACCCGGTTGGGCGTGGACCCCTCGCAGGCGCGGCTGGATCCCCAGGACGAAGATGCCATCGACCTGGTCGGCATGCTGTTTGACGTGATGCTCGATGAGCGCGACCTGGAAGGCCGCTCGCGCGAGTTGATCGGCCGCCTGGTGGTGCCGTTCGTCAAGGTGGCCATGCTCGATCGCCGCATGTTCGTGCAGAAGACCCACCCGGCACGCAAGCTGCTCAACTCACTGGCCGAGGCCTGCGAAGGCAATACCGGTGAAAGCCAGGCCGAGCGCGTGCTGATGGGCAAGGTCGAGGAAATCATCGAACGCCTGGTGGCCGAGTTCAACGAGAATCTGGCGATCTTCCTGACCCTGGAAGAAGAATTCCGCGATTTCCTGGCCCAGCACCGGCGCCGCATCGAAATTGCCGAGCGCCGCGCCGCCGAGACCCAGCGCGGCCAGGAAAAGCTGGAAATGGCCCGCAACCGATCGGCCGCCGAGCTGGACCGCCGCATCGCCGATGCCACCCTGCCGCAGGCCATCGGCGAGTTCCTGCGCCAGCCCTGGCAGCACCACCTGACCCTGACCGTTCTGCGCGAAGGCGAAGAAGGCGCTTCGGTTGGCGAGGCGCTGGCACTGGCCGACGGCATGCTGGAAGAAGTCGCCGAGGCGCGCCGGAAGATCGTCGGCAAGCCCTGGCTGCAGGCCTGGCACCCGGCATTGCGCAAGGTGTTTGCCAGTGTCGGCGTGCATGCCGATGCCGCCGCCGGCGCGATCGACATCCTGCACGACACCCTGCAGGCGATCGCCGAATCGCGCCCGGAACTGGAACGCGCGCTGCCCGAACTGCCGCAGGTGGTGTTGCCATCGCCGCCGGCACCGGAAAGCCCCGCAGTCGAACTGGGCGGCAAGGTGGATGTGAGCGATTTCGACAATGCCGATGCCGACCGCTTCCGCAGCATGGAGATCGGCAACTGGTTGGACTTCGTCGACAAGGACGGCAAGGTCCAGGCCGGCAAGCTGTCCTGGGTGAGCCCGATTTCCTCGCGGCTGCTGTTCGTCAACCGCCGCGGCGTGCGCTTCTGCGTGGCCTCGCCCGAGGAGCTGGCGGTGATGGTGCGGCTGGGGCGCCTGCGTGCGCATATCGACGACGGCGCCTTCGACAGTGCCATGCAGGGCGTGATCGACCGCCTGGACAGCAAGAGCGCGACCGTGCATTGAGGCGGGTGCCGGGCGTCGCGCGGTTGCCGGGCTTGGCCCGGCCCGTCAGCGTCGGTCTGGATGCCAGGCGTGCGTGCGCCGATCAGGTTACGATCAGCCCACAATCGGCTGATCGTCGGGGACAAGCATGGCTGTCGAGGTGGTAGTGGTGAAGGAAGGCGCGCCGGGCGAACGGCGCGTGGCGATGACGCCGGAGACGGCGCGCAAGTTGGCTGCGCTCGGCGCAACGACGTGGTTCGAACCCGGTGCGGGCCAAGCGGCCGGCTTTCCTGATCAGGCCTATCTCGATGTCGGCGCGCAGCCGGCCGATGCGGCGCGGCTGGGCAGCGCCGACATCGTGCTGTGCGTTCAGCCGCCGACCACCGCACGGCTGGGCCAGCTTAAATCCGGTGCCAGCCTGGTCGGCATGCTGCACCCGCAGGCCGATACCGAACGCGCCGGGATGATCCAGTCGCGTGGCCTGCAGGCGTTCCCGCTGGAGCGCCTGCCGCGCACCACGCGCGCCCAGTCCATGGACGTGCTCAGTTCGCAGGCCGGCATGGCCGGCTACAAGGCAACCCTGATTGCCGCCCAGCGCGCACCGCGCTTCTTCCCGATGCTGACCACCGCCGCCGGTACCATCCGCCCGTCACGGGTGCTGGTGGTGGGCGCCGGGGTGGCCGGCCTGCAGGCCATTGCCACCGCACGCCGGCTGGGCGCGCAGGTGGAAGGGTTTGATGTGCGCCCGGAAACCCGCGAGCAGATCGAGTCGCTGGGCGGCAAGTTCCTCGACCTGGGCGTCAGCGCGGTGGGCGAGGGCGGCTACGCGCGCCCGCTCACCGAAGAGGAACGGGCCGAACAGCAGCGTCGCCTGGGCGAGCACCTGCGCCTGGTCGATGTGGTGATCTGCACCGCGGCGGTGCCGGGGCGCCCGGCGCCGAAGATCCTCAGTACCGCGATGGTGCGCGGCATGAAGCCCGGCAGCGTGGTGGTCGACCTTGCCGCCGAAACCGGCGGCAACTGCGAGGCCACCCGCCCCGGTGAGGTGGTGGACCTGGAAGGGATCACCATCGATGGCCCGCTCGACCTGGCCAGCATGGGCGCGGTGCACGCCAGCGAGATGTATGCCCGCAACCTGTACAACTTCGTCGCGTTGTTCCTGAAGGACGGCGCGATCGTATTCGATTGGGACGACGAACTGCTGGCCAAAACCCGGTGGGTGGCCGAGGCGTAACGCCAGCCCCAGGCAGCCACGCCTGGCGTGGCGCTAGCGTTTCGGCGGCGCCGGCGGCAGTTCCTTCACCGGATTGGCCTTCAACCAGTCCTGGCGTTGCTCCGGAGTCATCTTGCCCCACCGTGCGCGCAGATCATCGCGCTGGGCCGGGTTGAGGTCGCGCATCTGCGCGAACAGCGCACGTGCCTGTTCGCGCTGCTCCGGGCTCATGCTCTCGAAGCGGTGGCGACCGCGCCGGGCCAGCTCGCGCTGCTCGGGGGTCATGGTCTGCCAGCGCTGGCCGTGCTGCAGCATGCGCTCGCGCTGCGGCGGCGAGGCGTCGTTCCAGCGGTCGCGCACCGGTGCGATCAGGGCCTCGCGCTGCTGTGGCGTCAGCCGCTCCCACTCGGGCAGGGTGGGGCTCTGGGCGCTGCTGGCTGCGCTTGCCGACAGCAGCGCCAGGGTGAGAATCCATCGCGGTGTCATGTTCACTCCATTGCCAGGTCGGTCGTGCCCAGCCACACGTACAGGTCGGGATTCTCGTCGAGCACGTCGCTGCTGTCATCCAGCGCCGTGGCGGCACTGGGGGTGGCCGGCGCGCTGGGCGGGTTGGCGGTGAAACTGTAGCCCAGGGCGAGCGCGGCCACGGCCGAACAGGCCGTGGCCATCCACCAGCCGTGCGCGCGGGCGCGGCGCGGTGCGGCCGCCTGGCGGGCGCTGCGCAGCCGCGCCAGGGTGGCCGGTGACAACTGCTGCAGGGCCTCCCCGTGCAGGGCATGCAGGGCGGCGTCATCGTGGATGGGCGGGGCGATGGGGCGGCTCACAGTTCGATCTCCAGTTGCTGCTGCAGCGCCTGCCGGGCGCGCGAAAGATGGGTTTTGACCGCGCCTTCGCTGCAGCCCATGGCGGTGGCGGTGGTGGCGCCATCCAGCTGTTGCAGCACGCGCAGGGTGAAGGCTTCGCGCTGGCGGGCGGGCAGTTCGCGCAGTGCCTGCACCAGCTGCGCGTACTGTTCGCGCTGTTCATGCGCCTGTGCCGGGCCCGGCGTGTGGTCGGCCCAATCGATGTCGTGGTCGCCGTCGACCTCGTCGCTGCTGCGCCAGAAGCGCAGCCGGAAGCCGCGGCGGCGCTGCAGGTCGACCACCCGGCGGCGCAGGATGCTCCAGAACAGCGGCGCCCACTCGGCGGCGGGTTTGTCGCGGTAGGCAAGCATCTTCAACATGCTGTCCTGCACCGCATCGAGCGCATCATCACGCTGGCGCAGGCCGGCCTCGGCGAAGCGGAACGCACGTGGCCCAACCCCGGCCAGGAACACATCCAGCGTTGCCGGCAGCGTCGCGTCGGTCGGGTCGGACAGCGTCGGTAGGGTGGGGCTCACCAGCACAGGGTAGCGCTCGCGCAAGGGGATACAGTGACAACGCCCCGGGGCCGCTGCGGTTGACCGGGCTGCAGAACGGTTCAGCGCATGGTTATGATGGGCGGGACGGGATGTCCGCCTGGGAGAGTGACTGCAATGAGCGACGGGTTCGTGGCGTTGTATATCTTCATGTTGGCCGCCATTGCCGGCCACGTGATCATTTCGCGGGTGCCGGTGATCCTGCATACCCCTTTGATGTCCGGGTCCAACTTCATCCACGGCATCGTGCTGATCGGCGCGATGGTGGTGCTGGGCCACGCGGAAACCCCGGTGGAGAAGATCATCGGCTTCATCGCCGTGGTCCTGGGCGCGGGCAACGCAGCCGGTGGCTATGTGGTCACCGAGCGCATGCTGGACATGTTCAAGCCCAGCGCCAGGCGCGGTGCCGGGGAGAAGGCGCCTTGAACGTGAGCACCGCACAACTGCTGCAGTGGCTGGTCCAGGTGAGCTACCTGGTGGCTGCCACCCTGTTCCTGCTCGGCCTGCAGCGCATGGCTTCGCCGATGACCGCGCGCAGCGGCATCCGCTGGGCCGGGCTGGGCATGCTGATCGCCACCGTGGCGACCTTCTTCCTGCCCGAGCTGCACAACATCCCGCTGATCCTGGCGGCGGTGGCGATCGGCACCGGCGTGGCCTGGTGGTCGGCCAAGCGCGTGGCGATCACCGACATGCCACAGATGGTGGCCCTCTATAACGGCATGGGCGGCGGCTCGGCCGCGGCGATCGGTGCGGTGGAACTGCTGCGCTTTTCGTTCCTGACCAACCGCGACACCACCCACTGGAGCGAACAGGCCATTGCCGACCTGGCCGCGCGCCAACCCTCGGCCACGGTACTGGCGCTGGCCATCGTCGGCTCGGCGATCGGTGCCGTGTCGCTGTCCGGCTCGATCATTGCCTGGGCCAAGCTCGACGGCCGGCTGGATCGACGCGTCACCTTCCCCGGGCAGCAGGTGTTCAACCTGCTGGTGGCCGTGGCGATGGTGGTGCTCGGCATCTGGGCGGGCGTCACGCTGAGCCCGGTGGCGATCGTCAGCTTCTTCGTGGTGGCGCTGGCGCTGGGGGTGTTGATGACCCTGCCGATCGGCGGTGCCGACATGCCGGTGGTGATCTCGCTGTACAACGCGTTCACCGGCCTGGCGGTGGCCTTTGAAGGCTATGTGCTGGGCAACGAGGCGTTGATCATCGCCGGCATGATGGTCGGCGCGGCCGGTATCCTGCTGACCCGGTTGATGGCCAAGGCGATGAACCGGCCGATCAGCGGGGTGCTGTTCTCCAACTTCGGTGGGGGCGGCGTCGCGCAGGAGATCAGCGGCGCGCAGAAGCCGATCGAGGCCAGCGACGTGGCCGCGATGCTCGCCTTCGCCGAGCGCGTTGTGGTCGTGCCCGGCTACGGCATGGCCGTGGCCCAGGCCCAGCACAAGGTCTGGGAACTGGCGCAGCGGTTGATCGAGCGCGGCATCAAGGTGAAGTTCGCCATCCACCCGGTGGCCGGGCGCATGCCCGGGCACATGAACGTGCTGCTGGCCGAAGCGGGCGTGCCGTATGACCTGATCGCCGACATGGACGACATCAACCCCGAGTTCCCCAACACCGACGTGGTGCTGGTGATCGGCGCCAACGATGTGGTCAACCCGGTCGCGCGCACCGACCCGGCCAGCCCGATCTACGGCATGCCGATCCTGGACGTGGTGAATGCGCGCAACGTGGTGGTGATCAAGCGTGGCAAGGGCACTGGGTTTGCCGGGATCGAGAATGCGCTGTTCTACGCCGACAACGCCCGCATGCTGTACGGCGATGGCGCCGGTGCGGCCAGCGCGCTGGTCAGCGAGCTGAAGGCGCTCGACGGGGGGCATTGAGTGGGCGTTGGGCCGTCACGACCAACGGTCGTGACCTACCGGCGTGTGGACGGTCATCGGGGTCACGACCAACGGTCGTGACCTACCTGCATGGGTGGATGGTCATCGGGGTCACGACCAACGGGGGTGACCTGCCGGCGTGGGCGGACCATCATCGGTAGCCCACGACCGTTGGTCGTGGGGGGCGTTACTTCGCCACCCACCACCCAATCACCAGCGCCACGCCCAGCCACAGCACCTCGGCGGCGCCGTTGGCCAGCTGGATCAGCGTCCAGGCCATGAACGGGCCCATCCGCAACGCTGAATCCCACGGGCTGAGGCCCATCGACCCGCCCAGATAGGCCGAGGCGATGCCCCAGTTGGCCGCCAGCGCAACCAGCACCGTTGCCAACAGGGTCAGTGCGACCCTGGCCGGACCGGCGCGGAAGCTGCCGATGCGCAGCATGAACGCGATGTCCAGCGCGGCCAGAACGGCCATCCAGCCGGCCTGGCGGCCGCTGAGCAGGGCAATGAACAACCAGGCCAGGGTGGCCGTCAATACACCAAGCAACAACATCGGGGGCCAGAGCCAGTGGCGGCTCCGGACAGGCACGGACGTGGATGACATGCAATCTTCCTGTGAGTGCCCACAGGATACCGGCTTGCGCGCCGACCGGCGCGTGGCCGGCCGCTGGGCTAAAATGATCGCCTTGCGGGAATTGGCCGCGACCCCATATCCATCCACATGTACTCCCGTAGCAGTGAACCCGTCCACTTCGAACGCGACTGCGAGGCCGTCATGGTCCCGCAGGGCGAAACGGTCACGCTGCCCGCCGGCAGCTATGGCTACATCACCCAGGCCCTGGGTGGCAGCTATACCGTGTTCGTCGAAGGCAACCTGTTCCGCATCGCCGGCAAGGATGGCGACGCCATCGGCAAGGAACCGCCGCCGGCGCTGGAACTGCCCGACAACGCCTCCGATGAAGAAGTCGAAAAACTGGTGTGGCAGCAGCTGCGCACCTGCTTCGACCCCGAGATCCCCTTCAACATCGTCGACCTGGGCCTGGTCTATGACGTGGACATCAAGCACCTGGACGATGGCCAGCGCGAGATCGATGTGACCATGACCCTGACCGCGCCCGGCTGCGGCATGGGCGATATCCTGGTCGATGACGTGCGCAGCAAGCTGGAAATGATTCCGACGGTGGCCGAGGCCGACGTCGAGCTGGTGTTCGACCCGCCGTGGGGCCGCCACATGATGTCCGAGGCCGCCCGGCTCGAGACCGGCATGCTGTAATGGCTGGCCGCCGCAAGACGCAGCGGCCAGCGTTCCCCGTAACCAGAACAGGAAATATCCGGTGTCCCAGTCTTCTGTGAGCTTCACGACCACCCGTTCCGCCCAGCCGCGCAGCAGCGAGGAGCGTGATCGCATCCTGGCCGCCCCCGGTTTTGGTCTGCACTTCACCGACCACATGGTGGAAGTGCGCTGGGACAAGGACACCGGTTGGCACAACGCCAGCGTGCGCCCGTACGGCCCGCTGCAGCTGGACCCGGCCGCCGCGGTGCTGCATTACGGCCAGGAAATCTTTGAAGGCATAAAGGCCTACCGCCACGCCGATGGCTCGATCTGGACCTTCCGTCCCGATGCCAACGGCCGTCGCCTGCAGCGGTCGGCGCAGCGCCTGGCGCTGCCGGAGCTGCCGGTGGACATCTTCGTCGAATCGCTCAAGCAGATGATCGCCGTGGACGCCAGCTGGGTGCCGTCGGCCGACGAATCCAGCCTGTACTTCCGCCCGTTCATGATCGGCGATGAAGCCTTCCTCGGCGTGCGCGGCGCGCACAAGGCCGGTTACTACGTGATAGCCAGCCCGGCCGGCCCGTACTTCGCCAAGGGCGTGGCCCCGGTGTCGATCTGGCTGTCCACCGAATACGCGCGTGCGGCCAAGGGCGGCACCGGTGCGGCCAAGTGTGGTGGCAACTACGCCGCCTCGCTGCTGCCGCAGCAGAAGGCCCAGGCGCAGGGCTGCTCGCAGGTGCTGTTCCTGGACCCGGTCGAGGGCAAGTACCTGGAAGAACTGGGCGGCATGAACGTGTTCCTGGTCTACAAGGACGGCACCCTGGTGACCCCGGCGCTGTCGGGCAGCATCCTGGAAGGCATCACCCGCGAGAGCATCCTGCAGCTGGCCCGCGACCGTGGCATGAAGGTCGAAGAGCGCAAGGTCACCATCGAGGAGTGGAAGCAGGGCGTGACCTCCGGTGAAATCGCCGAAGTGTTCGCCTGCGGCACCGCCGCAGTGGTCACCCCGATCGGCCAGCTCAAGGGCGAGGGCTTCGCGGTGGGCGACATCAATGCCCCGGCCGGCGAAGTGACCCTGTCGCTGCGCAAGGAGTTGACCGACATCCAGTACGGCCGCCTGCCGGACCGTCACGGCTGGCTGGTGCGACTGGACGCCTGAGCCAGGCGCCCCGCAAGCGCCCCCAAACCCGCCTGGCAACAGGCGGGTTTTTTCATGCCCGCCGATGGATGGCAGTGTGCGTTGTCCATCGGTAGTAACCGTGCGCAGGCCCCGTCGCGCAAGGCTTGTCCGGTTTCTGGCGGTGGCGACAGCCGAAATGGCCGCTGCATGGCTCATGCAGACCCATCGAAAGGCGCCAAGTTCCTTCACTTTCACAAACCGTCGACCCGGAAAGTCTCAGATCCGACATTTCATGTCACTGAAGTGCGGCTGAAAGATTGTTGATCCCGCGATGACCCACTAGCGTCACTGCGGGCGGTTTGATTTCAGGGGAACCGATCCAACAACCGGTGCCGATCCGTGCCATCGCTTCAACAGCCACCGGATCGGCGCTGGATTCTCAGCCGCATTGGCGGCAACCACTGTCTGAAAGGGAAATCCGATGTCTCATGATCCGCAACCGCGTTTGCGTCAGCGTGCATTGGTTGTACTGGGCGCGTCCGTCCTCTCCACCCTGCTGCTTGCCGCCCCGGCGTTCGCCGGCGATGTGCAGCTGAGTGGCCTGTCCTCGGCACCGACCCATCAGCGCTTCATCGTCAAGTACAAAGACGGTTCCAACCTGGTCGCCACGCCGACCGCACTGGCCACCTCGCTCAAGGCCGCCGCCTCGGCGGTGCCGGCCGCGCAGGGGCGTGCGCTGGGCCTGCAGAAGCTGCGCCAGCTGGCCATCGGCCCGACCGTGCTCATGGCCGACCGCCCGCTGGACGCGGCAGAGTCCGAGCTGCTGATGCGCCGCCTGGCGGCCGACCCGAACGTGGAATACGTCGAGGTCGACCAGCTGATGCACGCCACCCTGGTGCCCAACGACACGCGCCTGTCCGAGCAGTGGGGCTTTGGCACCAGCAACGCCTCCATCAACGTGCGGCCGGCCTGGGACAAGGCCACCGGCACAGGCGTGGTAGTGGCAGTGATCGACACCGGCATCACCAACCATCCCGACCTCAACGCCAACATCCTGCCGGGCTATGACTTCATCAGCGACGCGGCAATGGCCCGCGACGGCGGTGGTCGCGACAACAACCCCAACGATGAAGGCGACTGGTACGGGGCCAACGAGTGCGGCTCGGGCATCCCGGCGTCCAACTCCAGCTGGCACGGCACCCATGTGGCCGGCACGATCGCCGCGGTGACCAACAACAGCACCGGCGTTGCCGGCACGGCGTTCAATGCCAAGGTCGTGCCGGTGCGCGTGCTCGGCAAGTGCGGTGGCTACACCTCCGACATCGCCGATGCGATCGTGTGGGCCTCCGGCGGCACGGTCAGTGGCGTGCCGGCCAATGCCAATCCGGCCGAAGTGATCAACATGTCGCTCGGCGGCGGTGGCAGCTGCTCGACCACCTACCAGAACGCGATCAACGGTGCCGTCTCGCGCGGCACCACCGTGGTGGTGGCGGCGGGCAACAGCAACACCAACGTGTCCTCGTCGGTACCGGCCAACTGCGCCAACGTGATCGCGGTAGCCGCGACCACCTCGGCCGGCGCCCGCGCCAGCTTCTCCAACTACGGTGCGGGCATCGACGTCTCGGCGCCGGGCCAGGCGATCCTGTCCACCCTCAACAGCGGCACCACCGTGCCCGGCACGGCGTCGTATGCGTCCTACAACGGTACCTCGATGGCGGCGCCGCACGTGGCCGGCGTGGTCGCACTGGTGCAGTCGGTGGCACCGACCGCGCTGACCCCGGCGGCCATCGAAACCCTGCTGAAGAACACCGCACGGGCATTGCCGGGCGCGTGCAGCGGCGGTTGCGGTGCAGGCATCGTCGATGCCGATGCGGCGGTCACCGCAGCCATCAACGGCACCGGCCCGGGACCGGGTACCGGCACCGTGCTGCAGAACAACGTGCCGGTGACCGGCCTGGGCGCGGCCAGTGGTGCTTCGCTGGCCTACACCGTGACCGTGCCTTCGGGGAGTTCGCAGCTGAAGGTGACCATCGCCGGCGGCAGTGGTGATGCGGACCTGTACGTGCGTTCGGGCAGCGCCCCGACCGATACCGTCTACAACTGCCGCCCGTACCTGAGCGGCAACAACGAGACCTGCACGATCACTTCACCGGCGGCCGGTACCTGGCACGTGCGGGTGAAGGGCTACTCGACCTTCTCCGGGGTCACCCTGACCGCGCAGTACTGAGCCCAGATCCCTCTCCAATGGGCACGCCCCGGCTTCGGTCGGGGCGTTTTTTTTTGGGTATTCTTTTTTTAGAAGCTGAAAGCCGGAGCCGGAGCCGGAGCCGGAGCCGAAGCCAGAGCTTGAGCCGAAGCAGGATCAACGGCCGCGCGTTTGTGCCTGCGCTGGCTTGGCTGGGTACGGGTGGGTCGGCGGGACACGCCGCAAGTACGTCCGTGTAGGCTCGTGAGCGCCATCCATGGCGCCCAACGGTCCCGCCAACCCACCCGTACCCAGCCTTTGACAGTGTGCTGGGGCGCAACGAAAGAGCGGCAACTTCGAACGTGTGCGTGCTGCTCTGCGCTGTGCTGCTTTGGCCCTCGCCACGGCCACCGACTCACTGTCGAGGGTGGGGGTGTGTGGGTTCGCGGGACCGTTGGGCGCCATGGATGGCGCTCACGAGCCTCCAGGGATGGATTTACGGCGTGTCCCGCAAACCCATACACCCCCGCCCAGCTAAGTGCGCAGGGAAGTGCAGCTTTGGGCTTCTGCCTTTGACGGCAACCAGCGAACAGGAAAAAACCGTGCCGCGAATCAGGCTTCTTCGAACCGGTTTGCTGCCACGTTCTTGCGCACGTGCTCCGGGTTCCAGATGCGGCCGTTCATGGCGATATACACGCCACTGGCCAGCGACTGCACCGCACCGATCGCACAACCGATGTTGAACTCCGCATCCGATCCGCGGAAACGCGCCGGGCTCAGTGCGCCGGTCATCACGATGGTCTTGTCGGCGATGCTCTTGAGCACCTGCCCGGTCTGCACCATCGAATCGGTGCCGTGGGTCACCAGCACGTGGCGGGTGGGCTGCGCGGCGATGGTCGCGCGGATCAGTTCGCGGTCGTCGTCGGTGATGTGCAGCGAGTCCTTGCGCAGGATCGGGATCACGTTGAAACGGAAGGTCACGCCCAACTCGCGCAGAATCATCCCGATCTGTGGATCGCCGATCTGGTAATCCGACTTGTCGTCGAAGTAGATCTTGTCGATCGTGCCACCGGTGGTGATGATCAGTAGTTCTTCCATTGCAGCAATCCTGGTTGACAGTGAGCCGCGCGGATTACCGCGCCATGCGCCAATGATACGGCGCAGCGCCCCCCGAGTCAGGGGGCGGCCGCGAAGCGGCACGCATGCGATGAGCTTACCCGAAGCGCCGGCGCAGGCCAGGGCCGCTGGCCACGCCGATCACTGCCAGCGCCAGTAGCAGCTCCGCCCACGCCCACAGCGCGGTTTCCGGATGGCTCCAGGCGCTCATCACCCCATGGCTGAACCAGAACAGGGCCAGCACCCCGGCCCAGAAAGCGGCCTTGCCGCGCCGCAGCCACACCCCCAGCGCGAGCAGCAGCGCCGGCAGGGTGAACACCAGCTGCGTGGCCAGCCAGTGTTTATCGTGGGCGAACCACACCGCGTATACCGCCGCCAACGCCAGCAACAGCAGCGTCAGCACCGTTTCCTGCGCGCGGCCGCTCATGCCAGCCGCCGTGCGATGTCGGCCACGCGCCGGCCCAGCGCACGCGCCAGGATCGCCTCATCCTCGCTCGGCACCGGGTTGTCGTCGGCGCCGGCCACATGACTGGCACCGTAGGGCGTACCGCCAGTGGTGGTGTGGCTCAACGCCGGCTCGGTAAACGGGATGCCGACGATCAGGCAGCCATGGTGCAGCAGCGGCACCTGCATCGACAGCAGGGTCGATTCCTGTCCGCCGTGCAGCGATGCGGTCGAGGTGAAGACCGCCGCCGGCTTGCCGACCAGGGTGCCGTTGACCCACTCGGCACCCAGTCCATCCAGGAAATGCTTGACCGGCGCGGCCATGTTGCCAAAGCGCGTCGGGCTGCCCAGGATCAGGCCATCGCATTGCGCCAGGTCGGCCACGTCCACGTAGGGGGCGCCGTCTTCGGGCACCGGCGGGCGCGCGGTCTGGGTCACCGCCGCCACCGGTGGCACCGTGCGCAGGCGCGCGCTCATGCCCGGCACCTCGCCGATGCCGCGCGCGATCTGGCGGGCCAGCCGGGCCACCGAACCACCGCGGCTGTAGTACAGCACCAGGATTTCCGCCATCGCGCATCATCTCTTCGGGACCAGTGGCCAGTATGGCGATGCCGGCCGCCGAGGGCGAGCGTGTATCGGTACACCGGCATCTTCCGCGACGCCCGGTACCGGCCATGCACCGGCAGACCTTCTGGAACACGTGCCCGTTCCCCCGCATCGGGTACCCTTGCGGCGATGGAACCCCTCGACACCGTCAACCTGTGGATGGAGCGCGTACGTGATCGGCCGCGCGCCGCCAGCTTCGGCCGCTTCCTGTGGCGGCGCTTCCTGGATGACCGTCTGTTCCAGGCGGCCGCATCGCTGGCCTACACCACCGTGTTCGCGCTGGTCCCGCTGGCGATCGTCGTGTTCGGCGTGCTGTCGGCGTTTCCGGTGTTCGACCGCTGGAGCGACCAGCTCAGCGACTACGTCTTCTCCAACTTCGTACCCAACGCCGCGCGTGCCGCCGAAGGCTACCTGCGCCAGTTCTCGGCCAGCGCGGGGCAGCTCACCGCCGCCGGTTTCATCGCCCTGGTGGTATCGCTGCTGATCACCCTCAACAGCGTCGAGCAGACCTTCAACCAGATCTGGCGGGTGAATTCGGGGCGGCCCAAGCTGACCCGCTTCCTGGTCTACTGGACCGTGCTGACCCTCGGCGCGATGCTGGCGGCCGCATCACTGGCGGTATCGGCACGGGTGTTCGCGCTGCCGTTGTTCGGCACCAGCGAGGGCCGCTGGCTGGCCAACCTGTCGCTGACCGTGGCACCGATCCTGATCGAGTTCGTGTGCATCATGCTGGTCTACCGGGTGGTGCCGCACCACACGGTGAAGTGGCGCCACGCGGTGCCCGGCGCGATCCTGGCGGCGGTGATGCTGGAACTGGTGAAGTGGGGCATGGGCGCCTACCTCGGCAGTTTCCAGTCCTACCAGAAGCTGTATGGCACCGTCGCCTTCGTGCCGATCCTGCTGCTGTGGATCTATCTGTGCTGGGTCTCGGTGTTGCTGGGCGCATCGCTGGCATCCTCCATTGCCGCGTTCCGCTACCAGCCGGCGGACCTGCGCTTGCCCACCGGCTATGAAATCTACGGCCTGCTGCGCCTGATCGGGCGCTTTCAACAGGCACGCGTGGAAGGGCACAGCCTGGACGACGATGAAATCCTGCGGCTGGAGCCGATGCTGACCGACTCGCTGCTGCAGACCATGCTGTGCGACCTGGAAGCGATCCGCGTGGTGCGCCGGGATGAGCGGGGCCAATGGTTGCTCGCGCGCGACCTGGACAAGCTCACCCTGGCCGACCTGTACGAAACCACGCAGATGCGCATCCCGGTGCGCGAAGCCTACCTGCCGTACCGCGACGACACGCTTGGCCAAGCCTCCGTGCTTGCGCTGGATACGCTGCGGCTGCCCCTGCGCGAGCTGCTCAAGCGCCGCGTCAGCGACATCTATTCCACCCCTGGAGACACACCATGAGCGCCAAGCCCCTGCTGCTGGCCATCGGCCTGCTGGCCCTGGCCGCCTGCAACAAGCCCGCCGCACAGCCCGATGCCGCCGCGACGGCCGCCCCACCCACGCCGATCGCCGAACCGGCCGCCGAACCGCCCGCGGCCACCGAGCGCAAGACCGTCCAACAGCCGCGCCTGGTACTGCCGGCGCTGGATGGCAGCAGCTACGACCTGGCCGCACATCGCGGCAAGTGGGTGGTGGTCAATTTCTGGGCGACCTGGTGCGCGCCGTGCCGCAAGGAGATGCCGGAACTGTCGGCGTTGCATGCGATGCGCAGCGAGATCGAGGTGGTCGGCCTGGCGTATGAAGATATCGAGCCGGTCGAAATGAAGGCGTTCCTGGACAAGCACCCGGTCACCTATCCGATCGTGATCGTGGACACCTACAACCCGCCGGAGGATTTCGCCATCCCGCGCGGTTTGCCGTTGACCTACCTGATCGCGCCCGATGGCAAGGTCGCCCAGGAGTTCCTCGGCCCGGTCACCGCGCATGACATCGAGGTGCGGATAAAGGAAGGCTGAGCTGCCGGGCAGCGCCTGGCACTACGGAATCTCAACCTCCTTGATCGGCGCCAGCACCCCGAACTGCTCCTTGTGCAGCTTGCCCTTCAGCGGCGGCAGCGCCAGCACCGGCTCGTCCACGCCGGTGTCGGGCAGGCGATCCAGCAGGTTACGGACCAGCCCCAGCCGGCCACGCTTCTGGTCGTTGAAATCCACCAGCGTCCACGGCGCTTCATCGCGGTGGGTGGCGCGCAACATGGTCTCGCGCGCCTCGGTATAGGCGCTGTACCTGCTGCGTGATTTCAGGTCCACCGGCGACAGCTTCCAACCCTTCAGCGGATCCAGGTGGCGCTCGGCGAAGCGTTTTTCCTGCTGCACCTGGTCCACGCTCAACCAGTACTTGAACAGCAGGATGCCATCGTCGACCAGCAGCTTCTCAAACACCGGTGCCTGCGCCAGGAACGCGTGGTACTGGTTTTCGGTGCAGTAGCCCATGACCTGCTCGACGCCGGCACGGTTGTACCAGCTGCGGTCCATCAGCACGATCTCGCCCGCGGCGGGCAGGTGCGACACGTAGCGCTGGAAGTACCACTGCGTGCTCTCGCGGTCGGTCGGCTTGGGCAGTGCCACCACCCGGCATTGGCGAGGGTTGAGGTGTTCGCTGATCGCCTGGATCACCCCGCCCTTGCCGGCCGTATCGCGTCCTTCAAACAGCACCAGCACGCGCTGCCCGGTGTGTTGCACCCAGCGCGCCATCGCGGTGAGTTCCAGCTGCATGGGTTCCAGCAGGGCCTGGTATTGCTTGCGCTTTAGCTTGCCCATCCACGTGCCTCGGTCATCCACAAGGGAAGCACGAGCCTAGCGCGGCAGTGGTTCAAACGGTGTCGGGATCGCCGGGGACGGCAGGCGGTCGGTGCACCCGCAGATCGACCGGCCCCCGTTGGATCGGCTGGCCACCGATCTGCACCGGCGATGCGGCCATCGGCACGCCCACCGCCAAGCTCATGCCACGCCCTGCCAGCCGCGCTCGCGGGCAAGCGTTTCGACCACGGCGCTGAAATCGCGCGCAAACCCGGCCATGTCGAACAGTCCGCTGTCCCGCCGGCGCTGCGCCAGTTCGTCGCGCAGCGCCGCCAGCGCCTGGGCGTCGTTACCCAACGCAATGGCCGTGGCGATGAAGGCGCGGTCGTCGGCCACGTTCATGCGGGCCAGGCCCAGGTGGTGGTTGAGGCTGCCGGCCACGCGCGAGGCAAACGTCGCGCCGGGGCAGGTCAGCACCGGGCAGCCGGCCCACAGTGCGTCCGAGGCGGTGGTGTGGGCGTTGTAGGGGTGGGTGTCCAGGAACAGGTCGGCATGCTGGTAGCGCGCCAGGTACTGCGGGTGCGGCAGCTTGCGCATGAACACCAGTCGCGCCGGATCCAGCTGCGCCTGGCGCGCGGCACTGCGCAAGCGGGCATCGGCATTGCCCGGCCCGGACAGCAGCCACAGCACGCTGCCGGGCACCCCGTGCAGCACCGCGAACAGGCGCTGCACGCTGCGCGGGTTGAGCTTGTAGCTGTTGTTGAAACAGCACAGCACCACGCCCTGGTCGGGCAGGCCGCAGTCTGCGCGCGAGGGCGCAGGAAGCAGCGGGCGGGTGCAATCGGACGGCTGGAACGCGCGCGGCAGGCGGCGCACGTCTTCGCTGAAACCCGCGTCCAGCACGTCGGGCAGCACGAACGCGTCGGCCAGCACGTGGTCGATCCACGCCGCCCCGGAGGTGCCGGGGTAGGCCAGCCAGTTCACCTGCACCGGGGCCGGGTGCATCGCCAGCACCGCCGGCGTGCCACCGCCGCCCCAGCCACGCAGGTCGAACAGCACGTCGATGCCGGCCGCACGGATACTTGCGGCAATCTGCTGGTGCGGTTGCGCGTCCACCGCATGCAGCTGGGTTGCCGCCGCCTGCAGGCGCACGCGGATGTCGCTGCCGTCATCGGTGTTGAGCGCGAACAGATGCAGGTCGATCGCGCCCTGCGCACGCAGCTGCTCCAGCAGTGCCACGGTCAGCAGGCCGGTGGGGTGCGCACCAAAGCCATTGGACAGGAACCCGACCCGCAGCCGGCCCTGCGCACGCACGCGTACCGGCGAAAGTGGCACCACGCTGGCAGCGATGCCCGCCGCGCGTTGCCGCGCGCAGGCCAGCTGTTCGGCCGGGCTGCTGTCTTCGCTGAGGAAGGCGAATGGTTCGACCACCGCCTGGCCCTGCGCGACGGCCTGGTGCACCTGTGCCGAGAGCGGCTCGAGGTTGCGCCAGTCGCACAATCGACGCTGCCAGTTGAGCAGCTGCGCGGTGATGTAAGGCTCCCCCGGCAGCAGGGTGTGTGCGTGCCGGTAGGCGTCTGCGGCGGCCTCCGGCTGGCCGGCATCTTCCAGGGCATGGCCCAGCCACAATGCGATGCCCGGATGCTGTGGCGCCCGGTTGGAGGCCTGGCGCAGCAGGTGGGCGGCCTCGTCGTGGCGGCCCTGCATCCAGCGCGCACGGCCCAGGCGTGCCAGCGCCTCGGGATGTTCGCCGCGCAGCTGCAAGGCGCGCGTGGCCGCCTGTTCGCCGGCCGCGACATCACCGGCTTCCAGCTCGGCATCGGCCAGCATTACCCAGGCGATGAAATCGGACGGCTGCCGTTGCACCGCCAGGCGCAGCTGCTGCCGTTCGGCATCCATGCTCAGGTGCCCGCCGCCAGCTGCGCCAGTTCGTCGGCCTGGTGTTCCTGGATCAAGCGCTCGACCAGCGTGTCCAGCTCGCCGGCGATGATGTTGGGCAGGTCGTACAGGGTCAGCCCTTCCACCCGATGGTCGGTGATCCGGCCCTGCGGGAAGCTGTAGGTACGGATGCGCTGGCTGCGGTCGCCGCTGCCCACCTGCAGGCGGCGGCTTTCAGCGGTGGCGGCGGCCTGCTTGCTGCGCTCGCTGTCCAGCAGCTGCGCCTTGAGCCGCTTCATCGCCTTGTCGCGGTTGGCGTGCTGGCTGCGTTCGGTCTGGCACTCCACCACCACGCCACTGGGCAGGTGGGTGATGCGGATCGCCGATTCGGTCTTGTTGACGTGCTGGCCACCGGCGCCGGAGGAGCGGAAGGTGTCCACCCGCAGGTCGGCCGGGTTGATCACGATCTCGTCGACTTCATCGGCCTCGGGGATGATCGCCACTGTCGCCGCCGAGGTATGGATGCGGCCCTGCGACTCGGTGGCCGGCACGCGCTGCACCCGGTGCGTGCCCGATTCGAACTTCAGCTTGGAATACGCACCGCGCCCGACCACGCGCGCCACTACTTCCTTGTAACCGCCGTGTTCGCCCGGGCTGTCCGATTCGATCTCGACCTTCCAGCCCTGGCGCTCGGCGTAGCGGGCATACATGCGGAACAGGTCGCCGGCAAAGATCGCCGCTTCGTCGCCGCCGGTGCCGGCGCGCACTTCCAGGAACAGGTTGCCGTCATCGCGCGGGTCGCGCGGGACCAGCAGCAGCGCCAGGTCGCGGTCCAGTTGTTGCAGCCGCTGCTCGGCGGCGGTGATCTCTTCTTCGGCCAGCTCGCGCAGGTCGGGGTCGCCGCGCATGGCTTCGGCGGCAGCCAGGTCGGCCTTGGCACGTGCTTCATCGGCCAAGGCGGTGGCGATCGGCTGCAGCTGCGCGAACTCGCGCGAATAAGCACGGAAGCGATCGTTGTCGTTGACCACGCCCGGGTCGGAAAGCAGGCGTTCGAGTTCTTCGCGGCGTTCGGCCAGCGCTTCCAGCTTACGGCGCAGGGTCGGCGTCATCAGTCTTCACAGCAGGATGGAGGTAGCCCGGCTTGGCCGGGAACAGGCGCTCGGCGGCGCGGGTCAATTCAGTATCGCCGCTCAACGCGGCCGCGCGCAGCGCGGCAGTGGGCGGGTGCAGCAGGCGGTTGGTCAGGCCATGGGCCAGCAGCTCCAGCACTTCCTCCGGCGATTTGCCGTGGGCCAGCTGCTGGCGGGCCTTGTCCAGCATCTCCACGCGGGTCGCCTCGCCATAGGCGCGCAGTTGCCGCAGGGGTGCCTGGTGGGCGCTGGCCTGCAGCGTTTCGACAAAGCGCGCGACCTGCAGCTCGATGATCGCTTCGGCTTCGGCGGCCGCTTCGCGGCGGCTGCGGCGGTTGTCTTCCACCGCCCGCTCAAGGTCATCCACGGTGTACAGGAAGGCATCGGGCAAATCGCCCACGCCGGCGTCGATGTCGCGCGGCACGGCCAGGTCGAACAGCAGCATCGGCTTGTGCTTGCGGGTCTTCAATGCGGCCGCCACGTGCGCCCGGGCGATCACCGGCTCACGCGCAGCGGTGGCCGAAAACACCACGTCCGCTTCGCCCAGGTGGCGTTCCAGTTCGGTCAGCGGCAGCGCCACGCCGCCATGCCGGCTGGCCAGGTCCTGGGCGTGGGCGAGGGTACGGTTGGCGATCAACAGCCGGCGCACCCGGCCCTCGCTGAGGTGCTTGGCTGCCAGCTCGATGGTTTCCCCGGCCCCCACCAGCAGCACGGTGGAATCTTCCAGCCGCGCGAACGAGTTCTGCGCCAGGCGCACCGCCGTGGAGGCCACCGACACCGGGTTGGCGCCCACGCGGGTATCGGTACGCGCACGCTTGGCCACCGAGAAGGTCTGCTGGAACAGCCGGTCCAGTCGCTGGCCGAGCAGGCCGTGGTCGCGCGCGATCGCCCAGGCATCCTTGACCTGGCCCAGGATCTGCGGCTCGCCCAGCACCATCGAATCCAGCCCGGTGGCAACCCGGAACAGATGGCGCACCGCGTCGGCGTCGGCGTACTGGTACAGGTAGCCGTGCAGCTGTCCGGCATGGCTTTCCAGCCACTGCGCCAAGGCGTCGCCGGAGTCGGCCACGGCATACAACTCGGTGCGGTTGCAGGTGGACAACAGCACCGCTTCGGCCACCTGCGGGGTATCGCGCAGCGACGCCAATGCCTGGGGCAGGGCGTCGCCGCCAAAGGACGCGCGTTCGCGCAGCTCCACTGGCGCGGTCTGGTGATTCAGTCCGAGCACCCACAGGGTCATTGTTCAGTTGCTTGCGATAAGCTGCTGGCCATTCAAGTCGCCATTTTAAGGCCAGAAGCCCCCGATGCCCGCATTGATTCGCATCTCCAGCGTTCTGTTGCTGTCCCTGTCCGTCGCCAATGCCCTGGCAGCCCCCCCTGCGGGCCCGCCCGCGCCCGCGCCGGACAAGGCCACGACCGCCGAGCTGGCGCCGTTGACCCCGGTGATGGCCGGTGAGTTCGCCCTGCAGGCCGGCAAGCTCGGGGATGCCGCGCGCTGGTACCTGGAGGCGGCCGAGGCGGGCGCCGACGACGCCGGGCTGGCCGAGCGCGCTACCCGTATCGCCATGCTGGCCGACGATGACAAGCGTGCCGCCCGCGCGCTGGCCCTGTGGCAGGCCCGTTCGCCGCGGACCCTGGCCATGCGCAGCAGCGCGGCCGCGCTGGACATGCGCCGCAACGATGTGAAGGCCGCGCGCACCGAACTGGGCGCGCTGCTCAAGGATCCCGACCCGCGTGGCTGGAAGTTCGCCATGGCCGCGCTGATCGGCGGTGGCCGCGACCCGGCGGTCCCGGCGCAGGTGCTGGGCGGGTTGGTGGACGACAACGCCATCCCCGACCAATTGGAGATCTGGCAGGAGTTTGGCCGGCTGGCGATGCGCATGGAACGGCCGGAGCTGGCCCGGCGCATGGTCGATGAGGTGGTCAGGCGCTTCCCCAACGAGCCGCGCGTGGCGCTGCTCAACGCCAGCCAGTTGAGCCAGTCCGGCAAGACCGAGCAGGCGCTGGCGCTGTTGCGCGGCGTGGAGCCGCGGTCGCGGCAGGACCCGGAACTGCGCAACGCACTGGCGATCGCCTACGACAGCATGGGCGATGCGCGCTCGGCCGCACGCGTGCTGGCCGTGGGCCCGCAGGATGTACAGACCTACGGCATGCGCGCCTCGCTGCTGGCCAAGCAGCAGGACAACGCCGCGCTGCTGGCGCTGTACAAGGACCTGTCGGCCAAGGCCGCCAAGCCCGATCCGGCGCAGCGCCTGCTGCTGGGCAAGATCGCTGAATTCCTCAAGCGCCCGGGCGAGGCGGTGGACTGGTACCACAGCGTGCCCGGCGGCGACGAACTGGACGAAGCGCGCCTGCGCGCGGCCAATGCGCAGTATGAGGTGGGCCGTCCGGACAAGGCCTTCGCCGAAGTGCATGCGATCCAGTCCGACGCCAGCGTCGATGACCAGGCCCGTCGCGATGCCTACCTGCTCGAAGCCGAGCTGCGCCTGCGTGGCGATGACCTGCCCGGCGAACTGGATGCACTGGCGCGTGGCCTGGCCGCCTATCCCGATGAAAATGCACTGCTGTACGCCCGCGCGCTGGCCTGGGAGCGCCGCGACGACGTGCCGCGCGCCGAGGCCGACCTGCGCAAGATCCTGGTCACCGAGCCGGAAAACGTGGCTGCGCTCAACGCGCTCGGCTACACCCTGGCCGACCGCACCCAGCGCTACCAGGAGGCGCTGGAACTGATCGACCGCGCCCGCGTGGCCGAGCCGGACAATGCCGCCATCGTCGACAGCTACGGCTGGGTGCTCTACCGCCTGGGCCGCAACGAAGAGGCACTGGTACAGCTGCGCCGCGCCTGGACCCTGACCAAGGATGCGGAAATTGCCGCACATGTGGGCGAGGTGCTGTGGGTGCTGGGACGCAAGGAGGAGGCCCGCCGTTTCCTCGATGAAGCCCGCAAGCTGGACCCTGACAACCGCGCCCTGCAGCGCGTGATCGAGAAGTACGGCGCATGAACCTGCATTTGCTCAAGGCCGGCAGCGCGCTGGCGATGGCCGTCGCGTTGTCGGCCTGCGTTTCGCTGGACGAGCGCAAGGCGCCGGCCGCGCCCACCGTGGTGGAGACCGTTTCGGCCCAGGCCGAGCAGGCCGAAGCGGCGCGCGTGGCCGCGTTGCAGGGCCAGCCCCGATGGACCTTCCAGGGCCGGGTGGCGATCAACAAGGGGCGCAACGGTGGCAATGGCCGCATCGACTGGCAGCAGGATGCGCGCCGCTACGTGGTGGAACTCAGTGCACCGGTGACCCGCCAGAGTTTCCGGCTGATGGGCGATACCCACGCCGAGGCCGGGCGTCTGGAAGGGCTGGACGGCGGTCCACGCGAGGGCGAGGACGCACAGCAGCTGCTGCTGGAGGCGACTGGCTGGGACATCCCGGTCAACCAGCTGCCCGCCTGGGTGCGGGGCATGGTGGCTGACGACGCCGCACCGGCCGAGCGGGTCGAGCGCGACGATCAGGGCCGGCCGCGCCGGGTCGAGCAGATGGGCTGGCAGGTGCAGTACCTGGACTGGTACCCGGCCGAAGGCAACCGTCCGATGCTGCCGCGGCGCATTGAAGCGGTCAGTGGCGACGCCAAGGTGCGCCTGGTGGTCGACAGCTGGGTGCTGGGCACTCCATGACCGCGCTGGACCTGAACGAACGCTGGTCGTCGTGGCCGGCCCCGGCCAAGTTGAATCTGTTCCTGCAGATCACCGGCCGCCGACCCGACGGCTACCATCAGCTGCAATCGGTGTTCCGCCTGCTCGACTGGGGGGATCGGATCGGCCTGCGACTGCGTGAGGACGGCCTGATCCGCCGCCACGGGGTCTCCGCAGCGGGGGTGGAGGAGGCCGATGACCTCGCCGTGCGTGCCGCATATTTTTTGAAAAATGCTGCCAACGTCGCGCAAGGCGCTGACATCAGTATCGAAAAAATCATTCCAGCCGGTGGCGGCTTTGGCGGTGGTTCATCCGATGCGGCCACCGTACTGGTGGCATTGAACCGCCTGTGGGGCGCCGGCCTGGACGTGGAGGCGCTGGCTGCGCTGGGTCTCAGCCTGGGCGCGGACGTGCCGGTTTTCGTGCGCGGTCACAACGCCTGGGCCGAGGGCGTGGGCGAACTGCTCACCCCGATCGCCCTGCCTCCGGCCTGGTATGTGCTGGCCGATCCCGGCGTCCATGTGCCGACCCCGGCACTTTTTGCAGATCCGCATTTGACGCGCGACGCCCCAGTGGCGAAAATAGCGGACTTCGCTTCCGGGTCTTTGCTCGGGAATGCGTTCGAGCCGGTACTGCGCCGTCGCGAGCCCGCCGTAGAGGCAGTGCTTGCAGCGTTGAGCAGGATCGGTCGGGCACGACTCACCGGGTCGGGAAGCGGTTGTTTCGTCGAGTTCGCCAGCCGCACTGCCGCAGAGCAGGGCCTGGCGCGGTTGCCGGAAGAACTGCGGGCATGGGTAGCTGTGGGCATGGAGCGCTCGCCACTGCTTGATGTACTCGAGCGTTATTGATTTTGATGCAGGGGCGTCGCCAAGAGGCCCAAGGCACCAGGTTTTGATCCTGGCATTCGGAGGTTCGAATCCTCCCGCCCCTGCCACTTGCGGATGACCGCCGCGTCCCATGCGCATGCCTGCGCGGGCACGGCCGGCCCTCCGCAGTGTTTGTCACCGAGTTCTCCACATCGCTCCCGCCCGAGACCGTCATGATGCAAGAACACCCCAACCTGCTGGTATTTTCCGGCAACGCCAACAAGCGCCTTGCGCAGAGCATCTGCAAGGAACTGGGGGTGCGGCCGGGCAAGGCATTGGTGTCGCGCTTCTCCGATGGTGAGGTGCAGGTCGAAATTGAAGAGAACGTCCGTAAGCAGGACGTCTTCGTGATCCAGCCGACCTGCGCACCGAGTGCGGAGAACCTGATGGAGCTGCTGGTGCTGATCGATGCGCTCAAGCGTGCGTCGGTCAACAGCGTCACCGCGGTGGTGCCGTACTTCGGTTACTCGCGCCAGGACCGCCGCATGCGTTCCTCGCGTGTGCCGATCACCGCCAAGGTGGCCGCCAAGATGTTCAGCGCCGTCGGTGCCGACCGGGTACTGACGGTGGATCTGCATGCCGACCAGATCCAGGGCTTCTTCGACATGCCGGTCGACAACGTGTATGCCTCGCCGCTGCTGCTCGCCGATATCTGGCGCGCCTACGGCACCGAAAACCTGATCGTGGTGTCCCCGGACGTGGGTGGCGTGGTACGTGCTCGTGCCGTGGCCAAGCGCCTGGACGATGCGGACCTTGCGATCATCGACAAGCGCCGTCCGCGCGCCAACGTCTCCACCGTGATGAACATCATCGGTGACGTCGAAGGCAAGACCTGCGTGATGGTCGATGACATCGTCGATACCGCCGGCACCCTGTGTGCGGCTGCCGCGGCGCTGAAGGCGCGCGGCGCCCTCAAGGTGGCGGCGTACTGCACCCATGCCGTGCTCTCGGGCCCGGCGGTGGACAACATCAACAACTCCCAGCTCGATGAGCTGGTGGTGACCGACACCATCCCGCTGCGTGAAGAAGCGCGGGTGTGCAGCAAGATCCGCCAGCTCAGCGTGGCGGAAATGCTGGCCGAAACGATGCGTCGCATCGCCTTCGGCGAGTCGGTCAGCTCGCTGTACGTGGATTGATTTTCTCCTGCCTGCCGGCAACGGCAGGCAGGGTCCCGGGTACTTCTGGTCGCGGAAGTACCTTTATCCGCCCGGCCCTCAGGCTGGGCAACAACTGGTAGTAAAACAATGTCCAAGACCCATGAAATCAAGGTCACCGCTCGTGACGTGCAGGGCAAGGGTGCGAGCCGCCGCCTGCGTCACGCCGGCGTGATCCCGGCCGTCGTGTACGGCGGCGATGTCGCTCCGATCAACATCAACCTGGACCACAACCAGATCTGGCTGGCCCAGTACAACGACTGGTTCTACTCCTCGATCCTGGACCTGAACCTGGATGGCCAGATCACCAAGGTGCTGCTGCGTGACATGCAGCGCCACCCGTTCAAGCAGCTGATCATCCATCTGGATTTCCTGCGCGTGAACGAGAACGAGGTTCTGACCGCCAACGTCCCGCTGCACTTCATCAACGAAGACACCTCGCCGGCTGGCAAGGCTGCCGACGTCGTGGTCACCCACGAACTGAAGGAAGTGACCGTCAGCTGCCTGCCGAAGGACCTGCCGGAGTCGATCAACATCGACCTGGGCGAGCTGAAGGCTGGCGACGTGATCTACCTGTCGGACATCAAGCTGCCCAAGGGCGTTGAGATCCCGGCCCTGGCCCAGGGCAAGGACCACGACGACGCGATCGTCACCGCCAAGCTCGGCAAGGAAGACGCTGCCGACGAAGCGCCGGCCGCAGAGTAAGTGTTTGCGGCGCCTGCCTTTCGGGGCGGGCGCCGTTTTTTGTATGTGCCGGCACAGGGCTGGTACCGACGAAGAAGAGTGATGACAGGATTGCGATTGATCGTTGGCCTGGGTAATCCCGGCCCCGAGCACGCCCAGACCCGGCACAATGCCGGGTTTCGTTTCATTGACGCCCTGCTGGAACAGGCCGGCGCGCGCTGGAGCGTGGACAGCAAGCTGTTCGGCGAGACCGCCAAGGTCGATATCGCCGGGCAGGCGGTGTGGTTGCTCAAGCCTGCCACCTTCATGAATCTCAGTGGAAAATCGGTCACCGCCGCGCAGCGCTTCTGGAAGATCGAACCCGAACAGACCCTGCTGGCCCACGACGAACTGGATCTGCCACCCGGCGTGGCCCGGCTCAAGTTCGATGGTGGCCACGGCGGCCAGAATGGCCTGCGCGACACCATCCGTCTGCTCGGCCACGGCCAGTTCCACCGCCTGCGCATCGGCATCGGCCACCCCGGCCACAAGGATCGCGTGGTGCCCTGGGTACTGGGGCGTGCCAGCAAGGACGATGACGTGTTGATCGGCCATGCCGTTGATGACGCCATCCAGGTGATGCCGCTGGCAGTGAAGGGCGACTTCAGCGAGGCGATGAAACAGCTGCACACCCCAAAGTAAACCGGTAGGTACCGACCGTTGGTCGGTACGCGCTGCCCCCACCGCCCCCGAGAATGATTGGAAAAACCGCGCCCACCATCGCCGTTTCCCCAATCACTTTCACCCCAGAGGTTGTCAAAGATGGGTATCAAATGCGGCATCGTCGGCCTGCCCAACGTCGGCAAGTCGACCCTGTTCAATGCGCTGACCAAGGCCGGCATCGCCGCGGCCAATTTCCCGTTCTGCACGATTGAACCGAACGTCGGCATCGTGCCGGTGCCGGACCCGCGTCTGAACGAACTGGCCGCGATCATCAACCCGCAGAAGGTCA
Organism: Stenotrophomonas sp. GL_101; assembly: GCF_057835675.1. Taxonomy (NCBI): domain Bacteria; kingdom Pseudomonadati; phylum Pseudomonadota; class Gammaproteobacteria; order Lysobacterales; family Lysobacteraceae; genus Stenotrophomonas; species Stenotrophomonas sp. GL_101. The sequence goes on from NZ_CM174432.1 coordinate 856,535, forward strand.
TCCCGACTGCAGTGGAGTTCGTGGACATTGCCGGCCTCGTGGCCGGCGCGGCCAGTGGTGAAGGCCTGGGCAACAAGTTCCTCGCCCACATCCGCGAGGTGGATGCGATCACCCATGTGGTGCGCTGCTTCGAGAACGCCGACGTCATCCACGTCAACAACAAGGTCGACCCGCTGTCGGATATCGACACCATCGACACCGAGCTGGCCCTGGCCGACCTGGACAGCGTCGAGAAGGCGCTCAACCGCGCCGAGCGCGCCGCCAAGGGCGGCGACAAGGACGCGGCGGCACGCAAGCCGGTGCTGGCCAAGCTGCAGGCTGCGCTGGCCGACGGCAAGGCCGGGCGTTCGGCCGGCCTGGACGAGGAAGAGCAGGCGCTGGTGCGCGACCTGTTCCTGCTCACCCTCAAGCCGGTGATGTACATCGCCAACGTGCTGGAAGACGGCTTCGAGAACAACCCGCACCTGGACGCCGTGCGCGCCCGCGCCGCCACCGAAGGTGCGCAGGTGGTGCCGGTCTCGGCGGCGATCGAAGAAGAGCTGTCGCAGCTGGACGACGAAGACCGGGATACCTTCCTGGCCGACCTCGGCCTGTCCGAGCCCGGCTTGAACCGCGTGATCTATGCCGCCTACCAGCTGCTGGGCCTGCAGACCTACTTCACCGCTGGCGTGAAGGAAGTGCGGGCCTGGACCGTGCGCAAGGGCGCTACCGCCCCGCAGGCCGCCGCGGTGATCCACACCGACTTCGAGAAGGGCTTCATCCGCGCTGAAACCATCGCCTATGACGACTTCATCAAGTACAAGGGCGAAGCCGGTGCCAAGGAAGCCGGTCGCCTGCGCCTGGAAGGCAAGGAATACCGCGTCCAGGAAGGCGACATCCTGCACTTCCGCTTCAACGTCTGAGTTCATCGCACGTTGATGCCCGCAGCGCCCCGCCTTGAGCGGGGCGTTTGCGTTCCGGGCTCCCATCGCGGCGCACTGGACAAAAAACAACCAGCTTTGAAAACGACTGGTGTGCATGGCTCCGCACCACTTGTCCACAACAAACCCCCACCGCTTTCCACGTACCGTGTGGAAAACACGTGCACCGGTAGTGTCGGCCGCTGGCCGACAACCTCGCGACTCCGCTCGCTGGCAGGGTGGACAATTTATGACCACCGTCGGGAACCCTTGCAGCGCATCGCTCACACAGGCTTGTCCACAGCAAACCCCCCTCGCTTTCCACGCATCGTGTGGAAAACCCCACACGTGCCTGGACAAAAAATCACCACGCCTTGAAACCCTTGCCGTGGTTGGCTTGCACCCACTTGTCCACACCAAACCCCCACGCCTCTCCACGTGGGGTGTGGAAAACATGCTGGCGGGTTTTCACGCACCGGCCGCCAAGGGGCCACGACGCTCGCGGCATGCCCAAGCGAAGACACCACCGCAACCACCAACCCGGAACCCCGGCGCAGCGCAGACGTTTTTGGTTTTTAGCGCACAGCGCCGGACGATGGTGGCAACAGCGTCACCACCAACGGTGGTGACCTACCTCCGCAGGGGAGTCGGCACCCACGGGCAGTAAACGCTGGCAACCCACGGCAAACATCGAAGCGCGCATCCGCATTCCGCAAGCCAAGGGCCCCCGACGCTCGCGGCATGCCCGAGCGAAGACACCACCGCAATCACCAACCCGGAACCCCGGCGCAGCGCAGACGTTTTTGGTTCTTAGCGCACAGCGCCGGACGATGGCGGCAACAGCGTCACCACCAACGGTGGTGACCTACCTCCGCAGGGGAACAGGCACCCACGGGCAGTAAGTGCTAGCAACCCACAGCAAACATCGAAGCGCGCATCCGCGTACCGCAAGCCGCGCCCCTTGGCGGCCGGCAGGTCCTTGGCAAAATAAAGGAGGAGGCCGGCGCCGCAGGCGTCGGCCGGGGGACATTTGCGAAAGGGCCTGCCGGCCGCCAAGGGGCCCGGACGCTCGCGGCATGCCCGAGCGAAGACACTGCAGCAACCACCAACCCGGAACCCCGGCGCAGCGCAGACGTTTTTGGTTCTTAGCGCACAGCGCCGGACGATGGTGGGAACAGCGTCACCACCAACGGTGGTGACCTACCTCCGCAGGGGAACTGGCACCCCACGGCAAATAACGGAGTACGCCTTTACATTCCGCAAGCCGAGCCCCTTGGCGGCCGGCAGGTCCTTGGCAAAATAAAGGAGGAGGCCGGCGCCGCAGGCGTCGGCCGGGGGACATTTGCGAAAGGGCCTGCCGGCCGCCAAGGGGCCCGGACGCTCACGTCATAGCCAGGCGAAGGCCCCCGCAAGCTGCTGTCGCCCGGTGGGTGAACCTCTCCCCAAACATGGGAGAAGAACCAAAAAAAAGACGGAGGCAATGCCTCCGTCTTTTCGTCCGCATCCGCTGCAACCGCGCCGCTTACAGCGCCGTACCACCAAACTTGTGCGTGTACTGCAGGTTCACCGTACGGCCCACCGTATCGAACCACGACACGTCGTAGTACGGGTAGGACGTATACGTCACATCCTTCGGCGGCATCTTGTTGCCTACGTTCACCACCGACAGCGACAGGCGCGAATGGTCGTCGAAGCGATACTGCACCGACACGTTGTACCGGTACGTCGCGCCGATCCACGGACTGTCGCCGCTCTCCGGATCAAAACTCTCGTCATAGCTGTCGTAGGTCGGCAGCTTGCCCAGCCGCGACCCATACAGCGTGGCCGACCATGCTGCGTTTTCCCAGGTGATGCTGGCGCTGGTCTTGGTGCGCGGAATGTCGAACCCGCTGTTTACCGCGAACTTGTCCTCCACCACGTCACCGTCGAACTGCTGGAAATCGTGCGTCTTCACCCAGGTGTGGTTGCCGCTCAGGATGAAATCGCCGAGCCCGGTGCTCAGCCGATAACGCAGCCCCACATCGATGCCCTGGGTGGTTTCGCGCGCGATGTTGATTGGGCTGACGTGCACCCCATACAAGCGGCCGTCGCTGGTACGGGTGACGCGGCTGATCGCATCCACGCAGGTCGGCGAACTGGCATCGGCGCTGCCCAGGCGGCAGGTCGCCTCATCGCGCAGGATGCTGCCCACGTCCATGTCCTGCACCTGGTCGCGCATGTCGATGTCGAACCAGTCCACCGACAGGTCCAGCCCGATCGCCGGCGACCACACCAGTCCGGCGCTCCACGACGTGCTGGTTTCCGGGTCCAGCTTGCGGTTGCCTTCGCGGGTGCGGATCAGGTTCTCTTCGTAGTCCGAGCAGTCCTCGGCCTGGTCCAGCTGGCAGTTGTAGTAGTCGTTGTTGCTGGTCTCATCGTTGCCCGGCCCGGCATACACGTAGTGCAGGTCCGGCGCGCGGAACGCGGTGCCGTACGAGCCGCGCACCAGCAGCGTGTCGATCGGGCGCCATTCGATGCCGCCGCTCCAGGTCGCCTTGCCGATCGTATTGCCCGAATACCGGTACTGGTCGAAGCGGCCGGCCACGCTCACATTGAGCGTGTCGTGCAGCGGCAGGCGCAGCTCGGCGGCGGTGGCCCAGCGGTTGCGGCTGCCGTGCCCGTCCGAGTCCTTCCAGCTGTAGTAGTAGTACTGGGTGGCCAGCGGATCGGGATTGAGCGCGTAGGACTGGTTGCCGAACTCGGCGGTGGCGGCGAAACCGGCCTTGCCGCCGGGCAGCTCGAACAGCTCGCCGTTGGTCAGGGTCAATGCGGCGGTGTCGGTGCGCGATTTGGGCGTGTAGGTGGTCCTGGCGGCAATCGAGTCGTACTCGCCACGGCTCAGCGGCCGGTACAGGCGCGCCGGGTCGGCGTTGAAGATCGGGAACACGTTGTCGTCGTCATCGGTGTACTCACCCAACTGCTCGCCCAGCAACAGCGCGTTGGCCTTGGAGGCGATGATCTGCGGCCAGCGGATCGATGACTGGTACTGCGAATGGCTCAGCGAGGCTTCGTAATCCCAGTTCGCCCCGAGGCTGCCCTTGAAACCGGTGGTGACGCTGAAGGTCTTCTGGGTGCTGCGGATCATGCCGTTGCGCAGCCCGCCCATTTCTTCGGGCGAGAACTGGCGCTGCCAGAACTCCACCTGGTCGGTGGCCTGGTTGTAGAAGTAGCCGTCTTCGTTGCCGTCGGCCGCCATGCGGCCCCACTGGGTGACGTCGCGCATCAACGCGATGTCGTGGTACCCCATCTGCACATCGGCGAACCACGCCGCGCCGTTGTCGAAGGCATAGTTCAGCGACGCATAGCCGTTCGCCCCGCGACGCTTGCTGAGCATCGTGCCGTAGCCGATGGATTTGTCGCTGCCGCAGTAGAAGCCGTAGCGCGGGCGCTCGGCGTACTGGGTACTGCCGCGGTTCTGCCCAGCCAGCGCATCGCAGGTGGCCTGGCCCGGGTCGAGGTAATCGTCGTTGTAGTCGGTGCGCAGGTACGCGCGGCGCGGGATGCGCGCGCTGTCGGTCGGCGCGTCCAGGGTCGAATCCTGCTGGCTGCGCTGATAGGCCCACAGGGGCGTCTGCGACTGCAGTTCGACGCTGTACACCGCGCTGAAGCGGCCGGCATCGACGCCGCTGGCCAGGCTGATGTCGAACGACTCGCCGCCACCTTCGGTGGTGGTTCCCATGCGGACATCGACGGTGGTGCCGTCCACGCGCTTTTTCAGGATGAAGTTGACCACCCCGGCGATGGCATCGGAGCCGTAGATCGCCGAGGCGCTGCCGGTCAGCACTTCAATCCGCTCGATCATCCCGAGGGGAATGTTGGAGACGTTGGTGAAGTTGCTGCGGCCCTGGAAGGGCATCGGGAAGTCGGCGATACGGCGGCCGTTGACCAGTACCAGGGTGTGGTTCGGGCCCAGCCCGCGCAGGTCGACCTGCTGCGCGCCCGGCGAGAAGTCGGCGCCGCTGGCCGACTGCTGGCTCTGGGTTTCACCCCCGTTCTGGGTCATCGAGCGCAGCACGTCCGGCACGCTGGTGAAGCCGCTGGCCTGGATCTGCTCGGCCGTGATCACCGTCACCGGTGCCGGGCCTTCCACCTGTGCCCGCGGAATGCGCGAGCCGGTGACCTGCACCGTGTCCAGCTGTTGTACCCCGGGAGCCGCTGGGGCCTGTGCGCCCGCAGTTGCGGCCACACCCATCAACGCCAGCTGGATCGACCACGCCATCGCCTGTTTACGCATGAGAATTCTCGAGAAGATAAGTCGGCCTCAGGGGAGGCCCGGCCCCCATTCACTTTTCGCGAATGGACGGCGCGCATTTAACGCCTTTTTTACGGGGTTGACCACTGGCAATTTCTCTGGCAAAGAGTGAAAGCGCTTACACCCGGTTTTTGTTCAGTTTTCCATCCGATTCAGGAGGCAAAACATGGGTCGCCGATCACGTCGCGTCGCCTGGATCCTTGCCGTGCTGTTGGCCGGCGGGGCATTGACCGCGCAGGCCCAGGCCGGGGCCGGCCTGCAGCACGCCGGCTACCGTTATTACGACGTCGGCGATCTGGATACCGCGCCGGCCGCCCATACCGAGCCGGCGATGATGCTGATGGGCGGCGGCGAATGGGTACCCGAGGCGTTCCACTGGTGGCTGCAGAAGGCCGGGCACGGGCGGGTGGTGATCCTGCGCGCCTCCGGCGGCGACGACCTGCAGCAGCGCCTGTACCGCGACATCGGCGGCGCGGCCTCGGTGCAGACGCTGGTGTTCGACCACCGCCGTGCCGCCGACGACCCGGCGGTGTTGCGGGTGGTGGCCGCGGCCGATGCCATCTTCATCGCCGGCGGCGACCAGTCGCGCTACATCCGGTTCTGGAAGGGCACCGCCTTGAACGAGGCGCTCAATGCCCACGTCCGTGCCGGCCGCCCGATCGCCGGCACCAGCGCGGGCTTGGCCATCCTCGGCGGCTACAGCTACGGGGCACTGGACGGTGGCAGCCTCACCTCCGCCCGCGCGTTGCACGATCCGATGGGCAGTGGGGTGACATTGGACAGTGACTTCCTGACCCTGCCGTACCTGTCCAACGTGGTCACCGACACCCATTTCGGCAAGCGCGACCGCCTCGGGCGCCTGATCGTGTTCGTGGCCCGTGCGGCCCGCCAGAGCGGGCGCGAGGACATGGTCGGCATCGGCGTGGACGAAGACACCGCGCTGTGCATCGAGGCCGATGGTCGCGGCCGGGTGTTCAGCAGGGACGGGGGCTATGCCTGGCTGGTGATGCCCCGGCATACCGCCGAGCGCCTGCGCGAGGGCGAGCCGCTGGACTTCCATGCAGTTCCGGTGACCGGAGTAGGCAGTGGCAGCCGGCTGCACCTGGAGGGTTTCCAGGTGGAGGATGCGGCCTTCCAGATGACCGCCGACATCCGCGGCGGCAGCCTGGAGCTCAGGTAGCTCACGCGCGTGGGGCATGGGGCAGGGCGATGTCACCCTACCCACGGCGCGCTGCCGTCGCCATGATGGGGGTCCGCCCCATCAGAGTGCGTTGCCCATGTCCCGTTCAAGCACGTTGCTGCTCTCGCTGTGTCTGTCGATCCCGCTGGCTGCCAGTGGCGCTGCGGCCGAGCCGGTACTGGTCATCCACGGCGGCGCCGGGGTGGAGCGCAAGGACCTCTCACCGGCCGAAGAAAAGGCTGCCCGCGCCGCGCTGCGCCAGGCCCTGCTTGCCGGCCATCAGGCCTTGGCTGCCGGCAAGCCGGCGCTGGAGGCGGTCACCGCCGCCATCACCGTGCTGGAGGACGATCCCACCTTCAATGCCGGCAAGGGGGCTGTGTTCACCCACGACGGGCGCAATGAACTGGATGCATCGCTGATGGATGGCGCCACGCTCAAGGCTGGTGCGGTGGCCGGGGTGCAGCGGGTGCGCAATCCAATCCTGCTGGCCGAGGCGGTGATGCAGCACTCGCCACACGTGATGATGGTCGGGCAGGGCGCCGAAGCCTTCGCTGCCAGCCAGGGCGTGACCCTGGTGGACCCGGCGTACTTCCGCACCGACAAGCGCTGGCAACAACTGCAAAGGGCGCTCAAGGAAGAGGCCAGTGGCCAGGCCCATGCCGATCTGGAGACCGCCCGCCACTTCGGTACCGTCGGGGCGGTCGCGCTGGACGCGCAGGGCCACCTCGCGGCCGGCACCTCCACCGGTGGCATGACCAACAAGCGTTATGGCCGGGTCGGCGACTCCCCGATCATCGGTGCCGGCACCTATGCCAACGCCACCTGTGCGGTGTCCGGAACCGGCTGGGGCGAGTACTACATCCGCACCGCGGCCGCGCATGACATCTGTGCGCGCATGGAATACCTCAAGCAGGGTCCGGTGGACGCCGGCCGTGCGGTCATCAACGAGCGCATTCCGGCATTGGGTGGCGACGGCGGTGCGATCGTGCTGTCCGCGGACGGTCGCGCCGCCACGCCGTTCAACACCCAGGGCATGTACCGCGGCTGGATCGGCGTGGAGGGCGTGCCGCACGTGGCGATCTTCGCCGACGAAGCCCTGCCGCTTCCCGGCCAGTAACCTGTCCTGGCGGGGCGATTGCCGGCTCATGTGAAAAAGTTGAAAAAGAGTGTTGACAGAACCCGCATTCACCCCCAAAATTCACGGCTCTTCCACCCCATACCGAAAACGCTTCGGCGCCAAGGAACAGGGTGGTAAGGAGGGATACCCAAGCGGCCAACGGGGGCAGACTGTAAATCTGCTGGCTTACGCCTTCGGTGGTTCGAATCCACCTCCCTCCACCAGTTTCAATGTTGTGGCAAAAGCTTCCGATGCGGGAGTAGTTCAATGGTAGAACCTCAGCCTTCCAAGCTGATGGTGCGGGTTCGATCCCCGTCTCCCGCTCCATTGAATGAGTTTGATTGTATTCAAATTCATGCCATAATAGAAAACTCGCTCACGTAGCTCAGTCGGTAGAGCACCTCCTTGGTAAGGAGGAGGTCGAAGGTTCGATTCCTTTCGTGAGCACCATCTAGTGCACCAATCCAGACGATTCGAGATAAGCAGCCATGGCCAAGGGTAAGTTCGAGCGCACCAAGCCGCACGTCAATGTCGGCACCATCGGTCACGTCGACCACGGCAAGACCACGCTGACCGCCGCACTGACCAAGCTCGGTGCCGAGCGCTTCGGTGGCGAGTTCAAGGATTATTCCGCGATCGACGCCGCGCCGGAAGAAAAGGCTCGTGGCATCACGATCTCGACCGCACACGTCGAATACGAATCCGCGAACCGTCATTACGCCCACGTCGATTGCCCGGGCCATGCTGACTACGTCAAGAACATGATCACCGGTGCTGCGCAGATGGACGGCGCGATCCTGGTCTGTTCGGCGGCTGACGGCCCGATGCCGCAGACCCGCGAGCACATCCTGCTGTCGCGTCAGGTTGGCGTGCCGTACATCGTTGTCTTCCTGAACAAGGCTGACATGGTGGACGACGCCGAGCTGCTCGAGCTGGTGGAGATGGAAGTCCGCGAACTGCTGAGCAAGTACGACTTCCCGGGCGATGACACCCCGATCATCTCCGGTTCGGCCCGTCTGGCGCTGGAAGGCGATCAGAGCGACATCGGCGTGCCGGCCGTGATGAAGCTGGTCGAGGCGCTGGACACCTGGATCCCGACTCCGGAACGCGACGTGGACAAGGCATTCCTGATGCCGGTCGAAGACGTGTTCTCGATTTCCGGTCGCGGCACCGTGGTGACCGGTCGTATCGAGCGCGGCATCATCAAGGTCGGCGAAGAAATCGAAATCGTCGGTATCCGTCCGGTCCAGAAGACCACCGTGACCGGCGTGGAAATGTTCCGCAAGCTGCTCGACCAGGGTCAGGCAGGCGACAACGCCGGTCTGCTGCTGCGCGGCACCAAGCGTGACGACGTCGAGCGTGGCCAGGTTCTGGCCAAGCCGGGTTCGATCAAGCCGCACACCCAGTTCGACGCCGAAGTCTACGTCCTGTCCAAGGATGAAGGCGGCCGCCACACCCCGTTCTTCAAGGGCTACCGCCCGCAGTTCTACTTCCGTACCACCGATATCACCGGTGCGGTCGAACTGCCGGAAGGCGTGGAAATGGTCATGCCGGGCGACAACGTCAAGATGGTCGTCACCCTGATCAATCCGGTGGCAATGGATGAAGGCCTGCGTTTCGCCATTCGTGAAGGCGGTCGTACCGTCGGCGCCGGCGTGGTCTCCAAGATCCTGCTGTAATTTCGCACCACCCGGCGGTTTCACAGCTGCCGGTCTCGCGAATGGCGGGCCGGGAACCTCGGTCCGCCTTCGCCGTCTAAGGGAAGGCAGTTTTTTTCAGTACGCCAGTAGCTCAATTGGCAGAGCAGCGGTCTCCAAAACCGCAGGTTGGGGGTTCGAGTCCCTCCTGGCGTGCCACTTCTCCCTTCCAGCGGCCATGCCGCCTCAGTAGCCGAGCCGGATGAACAGCAAGATCGAGCATTCCAAAGACAACACCTCCAAGGGAGGTGATATCGTCAAGTACGCCGCCGCAGCCATTCTGGTGCTGGCGGGTCTTTTTGCTTGGTATTGGTTCGGAACCCCTGAGCATACCTCCCAGAATGCATGGGCCGGTCCGCTGCGCGGTCTGGCCGTTGTCGTTGGCCTGGTGGCCGGCGTTGGCGTGTTCATGTTGACCGGCAAGGGTCGCGACACGCGTGAATTCCTTTCCGAGTCTCGTTTCGAGCTGCGCAAGGTTGTCTGGCCGACCCGTCAGGAAGCCATCCGCATGACCTGGGTGGTGATCGTGGTTGTGATCATCCTCAGCCTGCTGCTGGGCGGATTTGACTTCGTGATTCAGAAAGCGACCCAGTGGTTCCTGGGTCGATAAGGAGAAACCAGTGAAGCGTTGGTACGTCGTTCACGCCTATTCGGGCTTCGAAAAGTCGGTTGCGCAGGCTCTGCGCGATCGCATCGTGCGTGACGAGATGCAGGAGCGCTTCGGTGATGTCCTGGTCCCGACCGAGGAAGTGGTCGAAATGCGCGCAGGTCAAAAGCGCCGTTCCGAACGCAAGTTCTTCCCGGGTTACGTGCTGGTCCAGATCGAGACCCACGAAGAAAACGGCATTCCGCGCATCGACAACGAAAGCTGGCACCTGGTGAAGGATACGTCCAAGGTGATGGGCTTCATCGGCGGCACCGCCGACCGTCCGTTGCCGATCCGCGACGAAGAGGCTGCTGCCATCCTGGACCGTGTTCAGGAAGGTGTTGAAAAGCCGCGTCCGAAGGTGCTGTTCGAGCCGGGCCAGATGGTCCGCGTCACCGAAGGCCCGTTCAACGACTTCAATGGCGTGGTCGAAGAAGTCAACTACGAGAAGAGCCGTCTGCGCGTCTCGGTGCTGATCTTCGGTCGTGCCACCCCGGTCGAACTCGAGTTCGGCCAGGTCGAAAAGGCCGTCTGATCGTCTCGCCGGGCAATGCCCGGCGGAGAAATCGTAGCGCCGGGCTCTGCCCGGCCATGCATCATGCCCCAGCGGGGCAGAGCCCCGCTTTACGGCCTGCCTGTTCAGGCAGGTGGGCGAAAATCTGATATGATGCGCGGCTTCCTGCCAGGAAGCTGGCAAAAGCAAGGGCCGCCGCGAGGTGGCCTTCTGCGTGAATTCAAAACGCGATGCCGGGACGCGTGATTCCCGGTCCGATGGGGAGCCTGTTGTCGTAAGGCGCTTGCACCCGGAGAGATACTCACATGGCAAAGAAAGTTGTCGGTTATATCAAGCTGCAGGTCAAGGCCGGTCAGGCCAACCCCTCGCCGCCGGTCGGTCCTGCGCTGGGTCAGCGCGGCCTGAACATCATGGAATTCTGCAAGGCCTTCAATGCTGCAACGCAGAAGCATGAGCAGGGTCTGCCGGTGCCGGTGATCATCACGGCCTATTCGGACCGTACGTTCACCTTCATCACCAAGAGCACCCCGGCTGCGGTGCTGCTCAAGAAGGCTGCTGGCATCTCCTCGGGCTCCAAGCGCCCGAACACCGACAAGGTGGGCAAGGTGACCCGTAAGCAGCTGGAAGAGATCGCCAAGACCAAGGAAGCCGACCTGACGGCCGCCGACCTGGACGCCGCGGTGCGCACGATTGCCGGTTCTGCCCGTTCCATGGGCCTCGTGGTGGAGGGTTAAGAAGATGGCACAGACCAAGCGTGAGAAGGCCATCAAGGCCGCCGTCGTCCCGGGTAAGGCATATGCCTTCGAGGACGCAATCAAGATCCTGAAGACCGCTACCAAGGCCAAGTTCGTCGAGTCCTTCGACGTCGCTGTGCGCCTGGGCGTGGACGCCAAGAAGTCCGACCAGCAGGTGCGCGGTTCCACCGTGCTGCCGTCGGGTACCGGCAAGAGCGTGCGCGTTGCCGTGTTCGCCCCGGCCGGTGCCAAGGCTGACGAAGCCCTGGCCGCTGGCGCCGAAGCCGTTGGCATGGAAGACCTGGCCGAGAAGATGCAGGCCGGCGATCTGAACTACGACGTCGTCATCGCCACCCCGGACGCCATGCGCGTCGTGGGTAAGCTGGGCACCGTGCTCGGCCCGCGCGGCCTGATGCCGAACCCGAAGGTCGGCACCGTGTCGGCCAACCCGGGTGAAGCGGTCAAGAATGCCAAGTCGGGCCAGGTGCGTTACCGCACCGACAAGGCCGGCATCATCCATTGCACCATCGGCAAGGCCGACTTCGCCGAAGACGCGCTGAAGTTGAACCTGCAGGCGCTGCTGATGGACCTGATCAAGGCCAAGCCGGCAACCTCCAAGGGCCTGTACCTGCAGAAGGTGTCGGTCAGCTCGACGATGGGCCCGGGCGTCACCGTCGATCCGTCGTCGCTGACCCTGAAGTAATTGTTTGACGCCGGTGCCAGGCCCAGGCTTGGCACTGGCGAATTTTGAAGGCAATCCGAGTGGGGCCCGCCCTGCGGAGATAGCCGTCAAAGACCGCAGGCGCGGTCAGTACATACCGGCGACGGGCAGGGATGCTCGCATTGGCAAGGAGTCGCCGCCGGCGCAGTACCGATCGCTTAATCGATTCCCCCGGGAATCACCCTGCGTAGATGGTGCCCTTCTGGAGTTTTTCTGGTTCACGCACGTCTGGGTTTTTCCCAGGTTGGCCATCCAGGTCTAGAACGGCCCACCCTTGGAACATCACCTGATGTTCCCGGCGTCCAGGACGGATGCCGCCCAGGACCGCACACGGCAGGAGCCGTAAGCGGAGTTCAATTGGAGGAGTGCAATGGCTCTCAATCTGTCCCAGAAGCAAGAAGTAGTCGCGGAGCTGGCAGAAGTCGCCGGTAAGGCACACTCCTTGATCGCAGCCGAATACGCTGGCACCACGGTCTCCCAGATGACCGCGATGCGCAAGCAGGCACGCGAAACCGGCGTTTTCTTGAAAGTTGTCAAGAACACGCTGGCGGCACGTGCAGTGGAAGGCACCGAATACGAATGCGCCAAAGACGCCCTCGTCGGTCCCCTGCTGTACGCGTTCTCGCTTGAGGAGCCCGGCGCAGCCGGTCGCCTGATCAAGGATTTTGCCAAGACCAACGACAAGCTGCAGGCGAAAGTCGTGGCCATCGGCGGGGAACTGTTCCCGGCTGGCCATGTCAACGTCCTCGCCTCGCTGCCGACCCGTGATCAGGCCCTGGCCATGCTGGCCCGCGTCCTGGCCGAGCCGGCCACGATGTTTGCCCGCGCCGTCAAGGCCGTGGCCGACAAGCAGGGTGGTGGCGATGAAGCCCCCGCCGACGCTGCCGAGCCGGTCGCCGAGACCGCCTGAGTCGACGTTTCCGTGGTTCCTGACGGAACCTCAACCCAGAAAATTATCCAAAGGTAATCAAAATGTCCCTTACCAACGAACAGATCGTCGACGCAATCGCCGAGAAGTCCCTGATGGAAGTGATGGAGCTGGTCAAGGCCATCGAAGAGAAGTTCGGCGTCTCCGCCGCTGCTCCGGTTGCTGCTGCTGGCCCGGCCGGCCCGGCTGCCGTTGTTGAAGAGCAGACCGAGTTCGACGTCATCCTGAAGTCGGCTGGCGAGAAGAAGGTCGAAGTCATCAAGGCTGTCCGCGCCATCACCGGCCTGGGCCTGAAGGAAGCGAAGGACCTGGCAGAAGCTGGCGGCATGATCAAGGAAGCCGCTTCGAAGGACGACGCTGCCAAGTTCAAGAAGGACCTGGAAGCTGCTGGCGCGACTGTCGAAGTCAAGTAAGCAGATCCTTGCCTCGCCATCGAATCACGGCGATGCAGCCAAGGCTGGGGGCGTAAGCCCCCGGCCTTTGGTCGTTGTTGCGCGGTCGGTTCGACGCGCGCGTAAAGCCGACCGGTGGTCGGCTGGCCTTGATCGATTTGCGTAGAGCCGACCGTTGGTCGGCTGACCTTACCGGCCCCAAGCCGGCAAGTTGGTAGTTGGAAGTAGCAAGAGAAGGCGTGCTGGTGCCGGCAATACCAGCGACTTCCAACTGACAATTTTCATGTTCCCTTCGGGCCGCGCCTGCACGGCGGCCCGCACAGCCAAGGTGAGACCCCATGACGCAATATTCGTTCACCGAAAAAAAGCGTATCCGCAAGGATTTCGGCAAGCAGCGCTCGATCCTCGAAGTGCCGTTCCTGCTGGCCATCCAGGTGGATTCCTATCGCGAATTCCTGCAGGAAAACATTGATCCGGCCAAGCGCCGTGATCTGGGCCTGCACGCCGCCCTGAAGTCGGTGTTCCCGATTGCCAGCTACAGCGGCAACGCTGCGCTGGAATACGTCGGTTACAAGCTGGGCGACCCGGTCTTCGACGAGCGCGAATGCCGCCAGCGCGGCATGAGCTACGGCGCGCCGCTGCGCGTGACCGTGCGCCTGGTGATCTACGACCGCGAGTCGTCGACCAAGGCCATCAAGTACGTGAAGGAGCAGGAGGTCTATCTCGGCGAAATCCCGCTGATGACCGACAACGGCACCTTCATCGTCAACGGTACCGAGCGCGTCATCGTGTCGCAGCTGCACCGTTCGCCGGGCGTGTTCTTCGACCACGACCGTGGCAAGACCCACAGCTCGGGCAAGCTGCTGTACAGCGCCCGCATCATTCCCTACCGCGGCTCCTGGCTGGACTTCGAGTTCGACCCGAAGGACGCGCTGTTCACCCGTATCGATCGTCGCCGCAAGCTGCCGGTGTCGATCCTGCTGCGTGCGCTGGGCTACAGCAATGAAGAAATGCTGGCCGAGTTCTTCGAGATCAACACCTTCCACATCAATCCTGATGAGGGCGTGCAGCTCGAACTGGTTGCCGAGCGCCTGCGCGGCGAGACCCTGAACTTCGACCTGGCCGACGGCGACAAGGTCATCGTCGAAGCTGGCAAGCGCATCACCGCGCGCCACGTCAAGCAGCTGGAAGCCTCGGGCATTGCCGCCCTGGCCGTGCCGGACGATTACATCGTCGGCCGCATCCTGTCGCACGACGTCGTCGACGCCAACACCGGTGAACTGCTGGCCCAGGCCAACGACGAAATCACCGACGAGCAGCTGCAGGCCTTCCGCAAGGCCGGCGTGGATGCCGTGGGCACCCTGTGGGTGAACGATCTGGATCGTGGCCCGTACCTGTCCAACACCCTGCGCATCGATCCGACCAAGACCCAGCTGGAAGCCCTGGTCGAAATCTACCGCATGATGCGTCCGGGCGAGCCGCCGACCAAGGATGCCGCGCAGAACCTGTTCCACAACCTGTTCTTCACCTTCGAGCGCTACGACCTGTCCACGGTCGGCCGCATGAAGTTCAACCGTCGTGTCGGTCGCAAGGCTGTCACCGGCGAAGCCGTGCTGTACGACCGCAAGTATTTCGGCGAGCGCAACGACGAAGAGTCCAAGCGCCTGGTCAACGAGCTGGGCGACAGCTCGGACATCCTGGAAGTGATCAAGGTCCTGACCGAGATCCGCAACGGTCGCGGCGTGGTCGATGACATCGATCACCTGGGCAACCGTCGCGTGCGTTCGGTCGGTGAAATGGCCGAGAACGTGTTCCGCGTGGGCCTGGTCCGCGTCGAGCGCGCGGTCAAGGAGCGCCTGTCGATGGCCGAGTCCGAAGGCCTGACCCCGCAGGAACTGATCAATGCCAAGCCGGTCGCCGCTGCCATCAAGGAGTTCTTCGGCTCCTCGCAGCTGTCCCAGTTCATGGATCAGAACAACCCGCTGTCCGAAGTCACCCACAAGCGTCGCGTCTCGGCCCTGGGCCCGGGCGGCCTGACCCGTGAGCGTGCCGGCTTCGAAGTGCGCGACGTCCATCCGACCCATTACGGCCGCGTCTGCACCATCGAAACCCCGGAAGGCCCCAACATCGGCCTGATCAACTCGCTGGCCGTGTACGCCCGCACCAACCAGTACGGTTTCCTTGAAACCCCGTACCGCAAGGTCGCCGACGGCAAGGTCTCCGACGAGATCGAGTTCCTCTCGGCCATCGAAGAAAACGAGTACGTCATCGCCCAGGCCAACGCCCTGACCGATGCCAAGAGCGTGCTCACCGAGCAGTTCGTGCCGTGCCGTTTCCAGGGTGAATCGCTGCTCAAGCCGCCGGCGGAAGTCCACTTCATGGACGTCTCGCCGATGCAGACCGTGTCGATCGCCGCCGCGCTGGTTCCGTTCCTGGAACACGATGACGCCAACCGTGCACTGATGGGCGCCAACATGCAGCGCCAGGCCGTGCCGACCCTGCGTGCGCAGAAGCCGCTGGTGGGTACCGGTATCGAACGCGCCGTGGCCCGTGACTCGGGTGTGACCGTGAACGCCCGTCGTGGCGGTGACATCGTGCAGATCGACGCTGGCCGCATCGTGGTCAAGGTCAACGAAGCGGAGATCACCGACGCCACCGACGCCGGCGTGGATATCTACAACCTGATCAAGTACACCCGTTCCAACCAGAACACCTGCATCAACCAGCGTCCGCTGGTGGAAGTGGGTGACGTGGTGGCGCGTGGCGACGTGCTGGCTGACGGCCCGTCCACCGACATCGGCGAACTGGCCCTGGGCCAGAACATGCTGATCGCCTTCATGCCGTGGAACGGCTACAACTTCGAAGACTCCATCCTGCTTTCCGAGCGCGTGGTGGAAGAGGATCGTTACACCACGATCCACATCGAAGAACTGACCTGCGTTGCGCGTGACACCAAGCTGGGGCCGGAGGAAATTTCCGCCGATATCCCCAACGTGTCCGAGCAGGCGCTGAACCGTCTGGACGAATCGGGCGTGGTGTACATCGGTGCCGAAGTGCGCGCCGGCGACATCATGGTCGGCAAGGTCACCCCGAAGGGCGAAAGCCAGCTGACCCCGGAAGAGAAGCTGCTCCGCGCGATCTTCGGTGAGAAGGCTTCGGACGTGAAGGATAGCTCGCTGCGCGTGCCGCCGGGCATGGACGGCACTGTCATCGACGTGCAGGTCTTCACCCGCGACGGCATCGAGAAGGACAAGCGTGCCCGTCAGATCGAAGAGTCTGAAATCAAGCGCGTCAAGAAGGACTTCGACGACCAGTTCCGCATCCTGGAAGCGGCCATCTACGCACGTCTGCGTTCGCAGATCGTGGGCAAGGTCGCCAATGGTGGTGCCAACCTGAAGAAGGGCGACGTCATCTCCGACGCGTACCTGGACGGCCTGAAGAAGGCTGACTGGTTCGTGCTGCGGATGAAGGACGACGACGCCTCCGAAGCCATCGAGCGCGCGCAGAAGCAGATCCAGGCGCACGAGAAGGAATTCGAGCGTCGCTTCGCCGACAAGCGCGGCAAGATCACCGCGGGCGATGACCTCGCCCCGGGCGTGCTGAAGATGGTCAAGGTGTTCCTGGCCGTGAAGCGCCGCATCCAGCCGGGCGACAAGATGGCCGGCCGCCACGGCAACAAGGGTGTGGTCTCCAACGTGGTGCCGGTCGAGGACATGCCGTACATGGCCTCGGGCGAAACCGTGGACATCGTGCTGAACCCGCTGGGCGTACCGTCGCGTATGAACATCGGCCAGATCCTGGAAGTGCATCTGGGCTGGGCCGCCAAGGGCCTGGGCCGCAAGATCCAGGGCATGCTCGAGGCCCAGGCCGCGATCAGCGACCTGCGCAAGTTCCTGGACGATGTCTACAACCACGACAAGACCCAGCACGCCAACCACGTCGACCTGACCCAGTTCAGCGACGAGGAACTGCTGCGCCTGGCCGACAACCTGACCGACGGCGTGCCGATGGCCACCCCGGTGTTCGACGGTGCCACCGAAGCCGAGATCAAGCACATGCTTGCCCTGGCCGACCTGCCGCTGAGCGGCCAGACCCAGCTGTTTGACGGCCGCACCGGTGAGGCATTCGATCGCCACACCACCGTGGGCTACATGCACTACCTGAAGCTGAACCACCTGGTCGACGACAAGATGCACGCCCGTTCGACCGGCCCGTACTCGCTCGTTACCCAGCAGCCGCTGGGCGGCAAGGCGCAGTTCGGTGGCCAGCGCTTCGGTGAAATGGAAGTCTGGGCGCTGGAAGCCTACGGCGCGGCCTACACCCTGCAGGAAATGCTGACGGTGAAGTCCGATGACGTGCAGGGCCGCAACCAGATGTACAAGAACATCGTCGACGGTGAGCACGAGATGGTCGCGGGCATGCCGGAATCCTTCAACGTTCTGGTGAAGGAAATCCGCTCGCTGGCCATCAACATGGAACTGGAAGACAGCTGATGGTGCAGGCGCGGCTGCCCCGGCAGCCGCGCCGCCCGTTCGTGTGTTGACAGCCCATCGACAAGATTTCCTCCTTTCGGAGAAACACCATGAAAGACTTGCTCAACCTCTTCAACCAGCCGCGACAGACGCTGGACTTCGACGCGATCAAGATCGCGCTGGCCTCGCCGGACCTGATCCGTTCGTGGTCCTTCGGCGAAGTGAAGAAGCCGGAAACCATCAACTACCGTACCTTCAAGCCGGAGCGTGACGGCCTGTTCTGCGCCGCCATCTTCGGACCGGTCAAGGACTACGAGTGCCTGTGCGGCAAGTACAAGCGCATGAAGCACCGCGGTGTCGTGTGCGAAAAGTGCGGCACCGAAGTCACCCTGGCCAAGGTGCGCCGCGAGCGCATGGGCCACATCGACCTGGCCTCGCCGGTCGCGCACATCTGGTTCCTCAAGTCGCTGCCGTCGCGCATCGGCCTGATGCTGGACATGACCCTGCGTGACATCGAGCGCGTGCTGTACTTCGAAGCCTACGTGGTGACCGAGCCGGGCCTGACCGTCCTGGAACGCCGCCAGCTGCTGACCGAAGAACAGTACCTGCAGGCCCGCCAGGAACATGGTGACGACTTCGATGCCGCCATGGGCGCCGAGGCCGTGTACGAACTGCTGCGCACCATCGACCTGCAGTCGGAGATGGTCCGCCTGCGCGAAGAAATCGCCAGCACCGGTTCGGAAACCAAGCTCAAGCGCCTCACCAAGCGCATCAAGCTGGTCGAAGCCTTCCTCGAGTCGGGCAACCGTCCGGAGTGGATGGTCATGACCGTGCTGCCGGTGCTGCCGCCGGACCTGCGTCCGCTGGTGCCGCTGGACGGTGGCCGCTTTGCGACCTCCGACCTGAACGACCTGTACCGCCGGGTCATCAACCGCAACAACCGCCTGCGCCGCCTGCTTGAGCTGAACGCGCCGGACATCATCGTGCGCAATGAAAAGCGCATGCTGCAGGAATCGGTCGATGCGCTGCTGGACAACGGCCGTCGCGGCCGTGCCATCACCGGTACCAACAAGCGCCCGCTGAAGTCGCTGGCCGACATGATCAAGGGCAAGCAGGGCCGGTTCCGTCAGAACCTGCTGGGCAAGCGCGTGGACTACTCGGGCCGTTCGGTCATCGTGGTCGGTCCGTACCTGCGCCTGCACCAGTGCGGCCTGCCCAAGAAGATGGCGCTGGAACTGTTCAAGCCGTTCGTGTTCGCCAAGCTGCAGCGTCGTGGCCTGGCCACCACCATCAAGGCCGCCAAGAAGCTGGTCGAGCGCGAAGAAGCTGAAGTCTGGGACATCCTGGAAGAGGTCATCCGCGAACATCCGGTGATGCTGAACCGTGCGCCGACCCTGCACCGTCTGGGCATCCAGGCGTTCGAGCCGGTGCTGATCGAAGGCAAGGCCATCCAGCTGCACCCGCTGGTCTGCACCGCGTTCAACGCCGACTTCGACGGTGACCAGATGGCCGTCCACGTACCGCTCTCGCTGGAAGCCCAGCTGGAAGCGCGTGCGCTGATGATGTCCACCAACAACATCCTGTCGCCGGCCAACGGCGAGCCGATCATCGTGCCCTCGCAGGACGTCGTGCTGGGTCTGTACTACATGACCCGCTCGCTGGTGAACAAGAAGGGCGAGGGCATGGCCTTCGCCAACATCGCCGAAGTGAAGCGTGCCTATGACAACCGCGTGGTGGAACTGCACGCACGCGTCAAGGTCCGCATCACCGAAGTGGTGACCGACGAGGACGGCAACAAGCAGAACAAGACCTCGATCGTGGAGACCACGATCGGTCGCGCCCTGCTGGCTGAAATCCTGCCGGAAGGCCTGCCGTTCGCGCTGGCCAACACCGAGCTGACCAAGAAGAACATCAGCCGCCTGATCAACTCCAGCTACCGCCAGCTGGGCTTGAAGGACACGGTCGTGTTCGCCGACAAGCTGATGTACACCGGCTTCGCCTACGCGACCCGCGCCGGCGTCTCCATCGGCATCGACGACATGCTGATCCCCGATGAGAAGAAGGGCATCCTCACCGAGGCCGAAGCCGAAGTGCTGGAAATCCAGGAGCAGTACCAGTCGGGCCTGGTCACCGCCGGCGAGCGCTACAACAAGGTGGTCGACATCTGGTCGCGTACCAATGAACGCATCGCCAAGGCGATGATGGACACCATTGGTACCGAGAAGGTGGTCAACGCCGAGGGCGAGACCATCGACCAGAAGTCGATGAACTCGCTGTACATCATGGCCGACTCCGGTGCGCGTGGTTCGCAGGCGCAGATCCGCCAGCTGGCCGGTATGCGTGGCCTGATGGCCCGTCCCGATGGCTCGATCATCGAGACGCCCATCAAGGCCAACTTCCGTGAAGGCCTGAACGTGCAGGAGTACTTCAACTCCACCCACGGTGCCCGTAAGGGTCTGGCCGATACCGCGTTGAAGACGGCGAACTCGGGTTACCTGACCCGTCGCCTGGTCGACGTGGCGCAGGACGTGGTCATCACCGAGGTGGATTGCGGTACCACCGAAGGCCTGACCATGACCCCGATCGTGGAAGGCGGCGACGTCGTGGAGCCGTTGAAGGACCGCGTGCTGGGTCGTGTGGTGGCCGAGGACGTGTTCCTGCCGGGCAACGACGAAGATCCGATCGTGACCCGCAACACGCTGCTGGACGAGGCCTGGGTGGCCAAGCTGGAAGACGCCAGCGTGCAGTCGGTGAAGGTCCGTTCGACCATCTCCTGCGCCTCGCCCTTCGGCGTGTGCGCGCATTGCTACGGCCGCGATCTGGCTCGTGGCCACATCGTCAACATCGGTGAAGCGGTCGGCGTCATCGCCGCACAGTCGATCGGTGAGCCGGGTACCCAGCTGACCATGCGTACGTTCCACATCGGTGGTGCGGCATCGCGTGCGGCAGCGGTAGACAGCATCACCGTCAAGACCACCGGTACGGTCAAGTTCACCAACCTCAAGTCGGTTGAACACGCCAGCGGTTCGCTGGTGGCGGTGTCGCGTTCGGGCGAAATCTCGGTGCTCGATGCCCATGGTCGTGAGCGCGAGCGTTACAAGCTGCCCTACGGTGCCACCATCACCTCCAAGGATTCCGACTCCGTCAAGGCTGGCCAGACCGTGGCCAACTGGGATCCCCATAACCACTCGATCGTGTCCGAAGTGGCTGGTTTCATCCGCTTCATCGACTTCATCGACGGCGTCACCGTCATCGAGAAGACCGACGAACTGACCGGCCTGGCATCGCGTGAAATCACCGATCCCAAGCGTCGTGGTTCGCAGGCCAAGGACCTCCGTCCGATCGTGCGTATCGTGGATGCCAAGGGCAATGACCTGACCATCCCCAACACCGATCTGCCGGCCCAGTACCTGCTGCCGCCGCGCTCCATCGTCAACCTGCAGGACGGCGCCGCCGTCGGCGTGGGCGACGTGGTCGCCAAGATCCCGCAGGAAGCGTCCAAGACCCGCGACATCACCGGTGGTCTGCCGCGCGTGGCCGATCTGTTCGAAGCCCGCAAGCCGAAGGACCCGGCGATCCTGGCCGAGCGTTCGGGCATCATCAGCTTCGGCAAGGACACCAAGGGCAAGCAGCGCCTGATCATCAAGGACACTGATGGTTCCGAACACGAAGAGCTGATCCCGAAGTACCGTCAGGTGATCGTGTTCGAAGGCGAGCACGTGACCAAGGGCGAAACCATCGTGGACGGCGAGCCGAGCCCGCAGGACATCCTGCGTCTGCTGGGTGTCGAACCGCTGGCCGCTTACCTGGTCAAGGAAATCCAGGACGTGTACCGCCTGCAGGGCGTGAAGATCAACGACAAGCACATTGAAGTGATCACCCGCCAGATGCTGCGCAAGGTCGAGATCACCGACCAGGGCAGCAGCAAGTTCCTCAATGGCGAGCAGGCCGAGCGCCAGCGCGTGATCGAGGAAAATGCACGCCTGAATGCCCGCAACGAACTGATCGCGCGTTTCGATCCGGTCCTGCTGGGTATCACCAAGGCGTCGCTGGCCACTGAATCGTTCATCTCGGCGGCCTCCTTCCAGGAAACCACCCGCGTGCTGACCGAGGCTGCCGTCCGCGGCACCAAGGACAACCTGCGCGGCCTGAAGGAAAACGTCATCGTCGGCCGTCTGATCCCGGCCGGTACCGGTCTGTCCTACCACGCCAACCGCCGCCGCAACGCGAGCGGGCTGACCGATTCGGAAATGCAGACCCTGGCCGGTACCCAGGCAGCTGCAGCCCCGGTCGTGGCCGTGGTGGCAGCGGAAGTGGCGGTGGAATCCACCGACGCCGAGCAGGCCGAGGATTGATTCACCACGCCGGCTCCGGCCGGTAGGTCCCGACCGTTGGTCGGGACATGCAGGTAGGCCCCGGCCGCTGGCCGGGGTAGGGCACCACCGTTGGTGGTGCCGCACCGGAAAAACGCATCGGTGGAATAACCGCCACCAATGCGGTAGGATGCCGCCCGGCTCATTCAATGGGCCGGTTGACAACCTGAACGGGGGGCACGGAAAAGGCTCCCCTGTAACGGCCCGGGATCAGGGCTGGCTTGGCGTGTGCGCATTTGACTGCGTTTTCGCCGGGTTGCTACAATCGTCTGTCTCAGCAGGCCGGAAGCTCGGTCTGCTCGCACATTTCCGCATTCATGGCCGGTTTTTTCACTGGCCTCTCTCAGAAGAACATTACTGATGGCGACGATCAATCAGCTTGTCCGCAAGCCGCGGCAGGCAACCACTTATAAGAGTGCCTCCCCGGCGCTTGATAAGTGCCCCCAGCGCCGTGGTGTCTGCACGCGCGTGTACACCACTACTCCGAAGAAGCCGAACTCGGCGCTTCGCAAGGTTGCCAAGGTTCGCCTGACCAACCAGGAAGAAGTGATTAGCTACATCGGCGGCGAAGGCCACAACCTGCAGGAGCACTCCGTGGTCCTGATCCGTGGCGGTCGCGTCAAGGATCTGCCGGGTGTGCGTTACCACACTGTGCGTGGCTCGCTGGACGCCTCCGGCGTTGCAAAGCGTCGCCAGGGCCGTTCCAAGTACGGCGCCAAGCGTCCGAAGAGCTAAGGGAAAGTACACATGTCTCGTAAAGGTAATACGCCGCAGCGCGCAGTCCTGCCGGATCCGAAGCACGGAAGCGAAACCATCGCCCGTTTCATCAACATGGTCATGCTGAGCGGCAAGAAGTCCGTCGCTGAGAAGATCGTCTACGGTGCCATGGACGTGATCGGTGAGAAGAACCCGAACTCCGTCGAGCTGGTGCAGAAGGCTCTGGAGAACGTGGCTCCCTCGGTCGAAGTGAAGTCCCGCCGCGTCGGCGGTGCCACCTACCAGGTGCCGGTCGAAGTGCGTTCGTCGCGCAAGATGGCGCTGGCCATGCGTTGGCTGATCGACTCGGCGCGTAAGCGTGGTGAAAACACCATGCCCAAGAAGCTGGCTGCTGAACTGCTGGATGCCTCGGAAAACCGTGGCGGCGCCATCAAGAAGCGCGAAGAAACCCACCGCATGGCCGAAGCCAACAAGGCATTCGCGCACTACCGCTGGTGAGTTTGACGGCCTTGTAAAACAGGCGCGGCAGCACCATTGAGGTGCTGCCTCGCGGCCCCAGAAGGGCTGCGCCAATCCGAAGGCCGCCGAAAGGCGGCGTTCGGCCATCCGAATTCCAAGAAATTGAGAGGCTCCCCGTGGCCCGCAACACTCCCATCGAGCGTTACCGTAACTTCGGCATCATGGCTCACATCGATGCCGGCAAGACCACCACGTCCGAGCGCATCCTGTTCTACACCGGCAAGAGCCACAAGATCGGTGAAGTGCACGACGGCGCCGCGACCATGGACTGGATGGAGCAGGAGCAGGAACGTGGCATCACGATCCAGTCCGCTGCCACCACCGCGTTCTGGAAAGGCATGGACAAGTCCCTGCCGGAGCATCGCTTCAACATCATCGACACCCCCGGACACGTTGACTTCACCATCGAAGTCGAGCGCTCGCTGCGCGTGCTCGATGGCGCGGTGTTCGTGCTGTGCGCCGTCGGTGGCGTGCAGCCGCAGTCGGAAACCGTGTGGCGCCAGGCCAACCGGTACAAGGTGCCGCGCATTGCGTTCGTCAACAAGATGGACCGCACCGGTGCCAACTTCACCAAGGTCGTTGGCCAGCTGAAGGCCAAGCTGGGTGCCGTCGCCGTGCCGATGCAGCTGCCGATCGGCGCTGAAGAAGGCTTCAAGGGCGTGGTCGACCTGCTCAAGATGAAGGCCATCCATTGGGATGAAGCCTCGCAGGGCATGAAGTTCGAGTACGTGGAGATCCCGGCCGAGATGAAGGAAGAGGTCGAAGAGGCCCGTACCTTCATGATCGAAGCCGCTGCCGAAGCCAGCGAAGAGCTGATGGAAAAGTACCTGGGCGGCGAAGAGCTGACCGAGGCCGAAATCATCGAAGCCCTGCGCGTGCGCACCCTGGCCACCGACATCGTGCCGATGTTCTGCGGCTCGGCGTTCAAGAACAAGGGCGTGCAGGCCATGCTGGACGGCGTGGTGCAGCTGCTGCCGTCGCCGATCGACGTGCCGGACGTGACCGGTACCGACGTCGATGACGAAACCATTGCGCTGAGCCGCAAGTCCGACGACAAGGCACCGTTCTCGGCGCTGGCCTTCAAGATCATCACCGACCCGTTCGTCGGCGCGCTGACCTTCTTCCGTGTCTATTCGGGCACGTTGAATGCAGGCGACCAGCTGCTGAACTCGGTGAAGGGCAAGAAGGAGCGCATCGGCCGCATCCTGCAGATGCATTCCAACGATCGCGAAGAGATCAAGGAAGTGCTGGCCGGTGACATCGCCGCGGCCGTGGGTCTGAAGGACACCACCACCGGTGACACGCTGTGCTCGCAGGATCACCCGATCATCCTGGAGCGCATGGTGTTCCCGGAGCCGGTGATCTCGATGGCCGTCGAACCGAAGACCAAGTCCGACCAGGAAAAGATGGGTCTGGCCCTGGGTCGTCTGGCCCAGGAAGATCCGTCGTTCCGCGTCAAGACCGACGAAGAATCCGGCCAGACCATCATCTCGGGCATGGGCGAGCTGCACCTGGACATCATCGTTGACCGCATGAAGCGCGAGTTCAACGTGGAAGCCAACGTCGGCAAGCCGCAGGTGGCCTACCGCGAAACCATCACCCTGGCTGACGTCAAGTCGGACTACAAGCACGCCAAGCAGTCCGGTGGTAAGGGTCAGTACGGTCACGTCGTGATCGAGCTGTCGCCGATCACCGCTGAAGACCGTGCCAACGAGAAGCTCGCCGCCGGCATCAAGGACGACTTCCTGTTCATCAACGACATCACCGGTGGCGTGATTCCGAAGGAGTTCATTCCGTCGATCGAAAAGGGCCTGCGCGAAACCATCACCAGCGGTCCGCTGGCCGGCTTCCCGGTCGTGGACGTCAAGGTCAAGCTGGTGTTCGGCTCGTACCATGACGTTGACTCCTCGGAAATGGCGTTCAAGCTTGCCTCCTCGATGGCCTTCAAGCAGGGCTTCAACAAGGCCAAGCCGGTCCTGCTGGAGCCGATCATGAAGGTCGAGATCGTGACCCCGGAGGATTACCAGGGTGACGTGATGGGCGATGTGAGCCGTCGTCGCGGCGTGCTGCAGGGTTCGAGCACCACCGGTGACGGGTCGGCCAGCATCATCAACGCAATGATTCCGCTGGGCGAAATGTTCGGTTACGCCACCTCGCTGCGTTCGCAGACCCAGGGTCGCGCAACGTTCACGATGGAATTTGACCATTACGAGCCGGCACCGAACAACATCGCCGAATCCGTGATGAAGAAGTCCTGAGCATCTGCTCAGGCTTCACCTCCCTCTTTCTGATATCCAAGGTATACAACAATGGCAAAGGGTAAGTTCGAGCGCACCAAGCCGCACGTCAACGTCGGCACCATCGGTCACGTCGATCACGGCAAGACCACGCTGACCGCCGCACTGACCAAGCTCGGTGCTGAGCGCTTCGGTGGCGAGTTCAAGGATTATTCCGCGATCGACGCCGCGCCGGAAGAAAAGGCCCGTGGCATCACGATCTCGACCGCACACGTCGAATACGAATCCGCGAACCGTCATTACGCCCACGTCGATTGCCCGGGCCATGCTGACTACGTCAAGAACATGATCACCGGTGCTGCGCAGATGGACGGCGCGATCCTGGTCTGTTCGGCGGCTGACGGCCCGATGCCGCAGACCCGCGAGCACATCCTGCTGTCGCGTCAGGTTGGCGTGCCGTACATCGTTGTCTTCCTGAACAAGGCTGACATGGTGGACGACGCCGAGCTGCTCGAGCTGGTGGAGATGGAAGTCCGCGAACTGCTGAGCAAGTACGACTTCCCGGGCGATGACACCCCGATCATCTCCGGTTCGGCCCGTCTGGCGCTGGAAGGCGATCAGAGTGACATCGGCGTGCCGGCCGTGATGAAGCTGGTCGAGGCGCTGGACACCTGGATCCCGACCCCGGAACGCGACGTGGACAAGGCATTCCTGATGCCGGTCGAAGACGTGTTCTCGATCTCCGGTCGCGGCACCGTGGTGACCGGTCGTATCGAGCGCGGCATCATCAAGGTCGGCGAAGAAATCGAAATCGTCGGTATCCGTCCGGTCCAGAAGACCACCGTGACCGGCGTGGAAATGTTCCGCAAGCTGCTCGACCAGGGTCAGGCAGGCGACAACGCCGGTCTGCTGCTGCGCGGCACCAAGCGTGACGACGTCGAGCGTGGCCAGGTTCTGGCCAAGCCGGGTTCGATCAAGCCGCACACCCAGTTCGATGCCGAAGTCTACGTCCTGTCCAAGGATGAAGGCGGCCGCCACACCCCGTTCTTCAAGGGCTACCGCCCGCAGTTCTACTTCCGTACCACCGATATCACCGGTGCGGTCGAGCTGCCGGAAGGCGTGGAAATGGTCATGCCGGGCGACAACGTCAAGATGGTCGTCACCCTGATCAATCCGGTGGCAATGGATGAAGGCCTGCGTTTCGCCATTCGTGAAGGCGGTCGTACCGTCGGCGCCGGCGTGGTCTCCAAGATCCTGCTGTAATCTGTTAGACTCTGCGCCCCGATGTTGCCTGGGTAGGGCATCGGGACGCACTTACAAGGGAAAAGAGGCGCAGGAAGTGCCTCGTGTTCCCCGGACCAGGAAGGGTCGCGCCATTCAGGCAGTGTCAGCAGGGACCCCCTGTTGACCGCCGCGTTGTATGCGCGCTATACTTTTTGTCTGGGCAGATCGGGAGACCGGTCTGCCTCGATTTTTGAGGTCTACGGAAAGATCTTGTCGCCGCGCGGAATGTGCGGCGTCTGCATTCAGGATATTCATGGGACAAGGCAACCCAGAGGCCTTGTCCGTCGCTCTTTTAACGAAGGAACCCACCGTCATGGCGGACCAAAAGATCCGGATTCGGCTGAAGGCGTTCGATCATCGTTTGATCGACCGTTCGGCCAGCGAGATCGTAGAAACGGCAAAGCGGACCGGCGCGCAAGTGCGTGGCCCGATCCCCCTGCCGACCAAGATCGAGCGTTACACCATCCTCGTTTCCCCGCACGTCGACAAAGACGCGCGTGACCAGTACGAGACCCGCACGCATAAGCGCGTGCTTGACATCGTTGATCCGAACGACAAGACCGTGGACGCGCTGATGAAGCTCGAACTGGCTGCCGGCGTCGACGTTCAGATCAAGCTGACCTGAGGACTACGACCATGACGAAGAAATATTCGTTGGGCTTCGTGGGCCGCAAGGCTGGCATGAGCCGCGTGTTCACCGAAGATGGCCAGGCCATCCCGGTGACCCTGATTGAAGCAACCCCCAACCGCATCGCGCAGATCAAGACCGTCGAAGCTGACGGCTACAGCGCCGTGCAGGTGACTGTCGGCGCGCGTCGCGCTGCCCTGGTCAACAAGCCGGAAGCCGGTCACTTCGCCAAGGCGAAGGTCGACGCGGGCCGTGGCCTGTGGGAATTCCGCGTTGAAGACGCGCAGCTCGGCGATTTCGCCGTTGGCGGCGAAGTCAAGGCGGACATCTTCGAGGTTGGCCAGAAGGTCGACGTCCAGGGTGTCACCAAGGGTAAGGGCTTCCAGGGCACCATCAAGCGCTACAACTTCCGTATGGGCGATGCAACCCACGGTAACTCGCTGTCGCATCGCGCGCCGGGTTCCTTGGGCCAGCGCCAGACCCCGGGTCGCGTTTTCCCGGGTAAGAAGATGTCCGGCCACATGGGTTCGGTGCAGCAGAGCACGCAGAATCTTGAAGTGGTGAAGGTCGATGTCGAACGTGGTCTGATCGCAATCCGTGGTGCCGTTCCGGGCGCAGCGGGTGGCGATGTGATCGTTCGTCCGGCTAGCAAGGCATAAGGAGAGATGACGATGGAACTCGTTATCACGGGTAGCAACAACAAGGTCTCGGTCTCCGATGCCGTGTTCGGTCGCGATTTCAGCGAAGATCTGGTTCACCAGGTCGTCGTTGCTTACCGCAACGCCGGTCGCGCCGGCACCAAGGCACAGAAGACGCGTTCTGAAGTGGCTGGTACCACCAAGAAGTCGAAGAAGCAGAAGGGCGGCGGTGCGCGTCATGGCGCGCTGACGGCTCCGATCTTCATCGGCGGCGGTGTCACCTTTGCGGCCAAGCCGCGCAGCTTCGAGCAGAAGGTCAACCGTAAGCAGTACCGTGCCGCCATGTGCGCGATCCTGTCCGAGCTGAACCGCCAGGGCCGTCTGACCATCGTGGAGTCCTTCGATGTCGAAGCGACCAACACGAAGGCGCTGATCGCCAAGTTGGCCGGCCTGGAAGTGGGCAAGCGCCCGCTGATCGTCACTGAGGACGCCTCCGAGCACCTGTACCTGTCGGCGCGCAACATTCCCTACGTGGAAGTGCGTGACGTGCAGGGCCTGGACCCGGTGTCGCTGGTCGGTGCCGACACGGTCGTCATCACCGCTGACGCGGTCAAGAAGGTCGAGGAGTGGCTGGCATGAGCAGCAACGAAAAAATCTTCAGCGTGCTGCGTGCTCCGCGAGTCTCCGAAAAGACCGCGCGCCTGCAGGAACATTCCAACCAGTATGTCTTCGAAGTCTCGAACGAAGCCACCAAAGCCGATGTAAAGGCCGCGGTTGAGCAGTTGTTCGACGTCAAGGTCGAAGCGGTCAACGTGCTGAACGTGAAGGGCAAGAACAAGTCCTTCCGTAACCGCACCGGCCGCCGCGGCGATTGGCGCAAGGCGTACGTGCGTCTCGCCGATGGCCAGTCCATCGATGTAACGGCCAAGGCCTGAGGTACATCCCATGCCATTGATGAAATTCAAGCCCACTTCCCCCGGCCGCCGTTCGGCCGTGCGCGTGGTTACGCCCGATCTGCACAAGGGCGCACCGCACGCAGCGTTGCTGGAGCCGAAGAGCAATTCCGGTGGTCGTAACCACCACGGTCGCATCACCACCCGTCATATCGGTGGTGGTCACAAGCAGCATTACCGCGTCATCGACTTCAAGCGCAACAAGGAAGGCATTCCGGCGCGCGTGGAACGCATCGAATACGATCCGAACCGCACCGCCCATATCGCCCTGCTGTGCTACGTCGACGGCGAGCGCCGCTACATCATCGCACCGAAGGGCCTGAAGGCCGGTGACCAGGTGATCGCGGGCTCGGATGCGCCGATCAAGGCGGGCAACACCCTGCCGCTGCGCAACATCCCGGTCGGTACCACTGTCCACGGCATCGAACTGAAGCCGGGCAAGGGTGCACAGATCGCGCGTGCCGCCGGCGCCGCCGTGCAGCTCGTCGCTCGTGAAGGCATCTACGCCACCCTGCGCCTGCGCTCGGGTGAAATGCGTAAGGTGCCGGTCGAGTGCCGCGCCACCATCGGTGAAGTCGGTAACGACGAGCACAACCTGGAAAAGCTGGGCAAGGCTGGCGCCAAGCGCTGGCGCGGTGTTCGCCCGACCGTTCGTGGTGCTGCCATGAACCCGGTTGACCACCCGCACGGTGGTGGTGAGGCGAAGGCCGGCCAGGGTAATCCGCATCCGGTCACCCCGTGGGGTGTTCCGACCAAGGGTTACAAGACGCGCAAGAACAAGCGCACCCAGCAGTTCATCGTCCGCGATCGTAGGGGCTAATCGACCATGGCACGTTCACTCAAGAAAGGCCCGTTCGTCGATCACCACCTCGTCAAGAAGGTGGAGGCCGCTGCGGGTAGCAAGAAGCCGATCAAAACCTGGTCGCGCCGTTCGATGATCCTGCCGGAAATGGTAGGCATCACCATCGCCGTTCATAACGGTAAGAACCACGTTCCGGTGCTCGTCAACGAGAACATGGTCGGCCACAAGCTCGGCGAATTTGCCATCACCCGGACCTTCAAGGGCCACGGTGGTGACAAGAAGTCGGGCAAGTAAGGAGAGATGACAATGGAAGCGAAAGCAATCCTGCGCTCCGCGCGCATCTCTGCGCAGAAAGCCCGCCTGGTCGCAGACCAGGTGCGCGGCCTGCCGGCCGAGCGTGCGGTCAACCTGCTGAAGTTTTCGGATAAGAAGGCTGCCCACCTGATCAAGAAGGTGGTGGAGTCGGCTATCGCAAATGCCGAAAACAACCAGGGCGCTGACGTCGACGAGCTGAAGGTACAGACCATCATGGTAGATGAAGGTCCGACCCTGAAGCGTTTCATGGCGCGGGCGAAAGGCCGCGGCACCCGCATCCTCAAGCGCACCAGCCACATCACTGTGGTTGTGGGCGCCGCCAAGTAAGCGGAAAGGAAAACACCATGGGTCATAAAGTTCATCCGATTGGTATCCGCCTCGGCATCTCCAAGGACTGGAACTCCAAGTGGTACGCCAACAAGGGCGAGTTCGCTGGTTTTCTGGCGGCCGACCTGAAGGTGCGGGAAATGCTGCGCAAGAAGCTCGCGCAGGCCGGCATCAGCAAGATCCTGATCGAGCGTCCGAACAAGACCGCTCGCGTGACGATCCACACTGCCCGTCCGGGCGTGGTGATCGGCAAGCGCGGTGAGGACATCGAGAAGCTGCGTAAGGAAGTGAGCGAAATGATGGGCGTCCCGGCGCACATCAACGTCACCGAAGTGCGCAAGCCCGAGCTGGACGCACAGCTGGTTGCCGAGTCGATCGCGCAGCAGCTGGAGCGTCGCATCATGTTCCGCCGCGCAATGAAGCGCTCGGTCGGCAACGCGATGCGTCTGGGTGCCCTGGGCATCAAGATCAACGTGGGTGGCCGCTTGAATGGTGCAGAAATCGCCCGTTCGGAGTGGTACCGCGAAGGTCGCGTGCCGCTGCACACGCTGCGTGCCGACATCGACTACGGCTTCGCTGAAGCCAAGACGACCTACGGCATCATCGGCATCAAGGTCTGGATCTACAAGGGCGAAGTGTTTGATTTCTCCCAGGTTGGCCAGGAAAAGCAGGACGATTCCCCGTCGCGCAACGATCGTAACGATCGCGGCGACCGTGGTGACCGTCAGCGCCCGGCTCGTGAAGCGAGGTAACGACAATGTTGCAACCCAAGCGAACCAAGTACCGCAAGGTACACAAGGGCCGTAACGACGGCCTGAGCTGGAGCGCCAACGCTGTCAGCTTCGGCGAGTACGGCCTGAAGGCAACCGCTCATGGTCAGCTGACCGCGCGTCAGATCGAAGCGGCTCGCCGCTCGATCAGCCGCTACGTCAAGCGCGGCGGCAAGATGTGGATCCGAGTGTTCCCCGACAAGCCGATCACCAAGAAGCCCATCGAAGTCCGAATGGGTTCTGGTAAGGGCAACGTGGAATACTGGGTCGCCCAGATCCAGCCCGGCCGCATGATCTATGAAATTGAAGGTGTGGATGAAAGCGTGGCTCGCGAGGCGTTCCGCCTGGCGGCTGCCAAGCTCTCCGTGACCACCACCTTCGTGACCCGGACGGTGATGTAATGGATATCAAACAACTTCGCGAAAAGTCGGCTGACGATCTGAAGTCCCACTTGACCGATCTGCGTAAGGAGCAGTTCTCGCTCCGTATGCAGCAGGTTACCGGGCAGCTGCCGAAGACTCACGAAACCCGCCGGGTCCGCCGCGAGATTGCTCGCGTCAAGACCCTGCTCGGCAGCACCAAGTAAGGATGGCCGCGATGAGCGACAATACTGAAAACAAAGCGCTGCGCACGGTCGAAGGCCGTGTCGTCAGCAACAAGATGGACAAGACGGTCACCGTGTTGGTGGAACGCCTGGTCAAGCACGCCCTGTACGGCAAGTACATCAAGCGTTCGACCAAGCTGCACGCCCACGATGCTGACAACGCCTGCAACGAAGGCGATGTCGTGCGCGTGACTGAAATTGCTCCGATGTCCAAGACCAAGAACTGGCGCGTGGTGGAAGTCATCACCCGTTCGGCTGAATAAGGAGACCTGAATCATGATCCAGATGCAGAGCTACCTTGACGCCGCCGACAACTCCGGCGCCAAGGAACTGATGTGCATCAAGGTGCTCGGTGGCTCCAAGCGCCGTTACGCGCACATCGGTGACATCATCAAGGTCACCGTCAAGGATGCAATCCCGCGCGGCAAGGTCAAGAAGGGCGAAGTGTATGACGCCGTCGTGGTGCGTACCCGCAAGGGTGTGCGTCGCGCCGATGGCTCGCTGATCCGTTTCGATGGCAACGCCGCGGTCCTGCTCAACAACAAGCAAGAGCCGATCGGCACCCGCATCTTTGGACCGGTGACCCGTGAACTTCGTTCTGAGAAGTTCATGAAGATCGTCTCGCTCGCTCCCGAAGTGCTGTGAGCGACAGGAGATAATCATGGCTAACCGTATCAAGAAGGGCGACCAGGTTGTCGTCAACACCGGCAAGGACAAGGGCAAGCAGGGCGAAATCGTCCGCGTCGACGGCGATCGTGTGATCGTTGCCAACGTGAACATCGTCAAGCGCCACACCAAGCCGAACCCGCAGGCAGGCGTTGCCGGCGGCGTGGTCGAGCGTGAAGCGTCGATCCATATCTCCAACGTGAATGTGCTGAACCCGGCTTCGGGCAAGGGCGAACGCGTTGGCTTCAAGGTGCTGGAGGATGGACGCAAACTGCGTGTGTTCCGCTCCAGCGGTGAGGCGCTCGACGCCTGAGGAATGGACTGATGAATACCCGTCTCGAAAAGTTTTACAAGGAAGAAGTGGTGCCGGCGCTGATGAAGCAGTTCGGCTACACCAATCCGATGCAGGTTCCGAAGCTGGTCAAGGTCACCCTGAACATGGGTGTCGGCGAAGCGGCCACGAACAAGAAGATCCTGGAAAACGCCGTCGCTGACATGGCCAAGGTCTCCGGCCAGAAGCCGATCGTGACCAAGTCCCGCGTCTCGGTGGCTTCGTTCAAGATCCGCGATGGTTGGCCGATCGGCTGCAAGACCACGCTGCGTCGTGAAAAGATGTACGAGTTCCTGGACCGCCTGATCAACATCTCGCTGCCGCGCGTGCGCGACTTCCGTGGTGTGTCCGGTCGTTCCTTCGACGGTCGCGGCAACTTCAACATGGGTGTGAAGGAACAGATCATCTTCCCGGAAATCGACTTCGACGCTGTCGACGCGATCCGCGGTATGGATATCGCCATCACCACCACCGCCAAGACCGATGCGGAAGCGAAGGCGCTGCTTGCAGCGTTCAAGTTCCCGTTCCGTAACTGATACGTCGAGGAATTCGAAATGGCAAAGACCTCCATGGTCAACCGTGATCTGAAGCGCGCCAAGCTGGCCGTCAAGTTCGCTGGTAAGCGTGAAGAGCTGAAGAAGATCATCTCCAGCACGACCGCGTCGTACGACGAAAAGGCTGAGGCCGTGATCAAGTTGCAGAAGCTGCCGCGCGATTCGTCGCCGAGCCGCCACCGCAACCGTTGCGTGCTTTCCGGTCGCGCCCGTGGCGTCTACAGCAAGTTCGGCCTCGGCCGCAACAAGCTGCGCGAAGCCACCATGCGTGGTGACGTGCCGGGCCTGCGCAAGGCCAGCTGGTAAGGGATTCGTCCCGAAACCTGCCGCGCATCCCCTGGATGCGGGGCAGGGGGATTGACCGGTTCATTCAGGTTTGTCCCCAATTGAAGGGCCCGACGCAAGTCGGGCTCTTTTTGCCGTATACTCCCGCTTCTCACCGGCCCGCAAGGGGCGGTCGCAGAGCGGACCGTTGGTCCGCTGGCGTGTAGAGCGGACCGTTGGTCCGCTGACCAACAAGCAACAGGGTTCTGGCCCGTTCCCAGGAAAACAGCAAGATTTTCGCGAAAGCGGATATCGGTGCACTCAAAGGTATCGACTATGAGCATGACTGATCCCATCGCCGACCTGCTGGTACGCATCAAGAATGCGGCCGCGGTTGGCAAGCAGACGGTGAAAGCACCGTCGTCCAAGATCAAGGTGGCAATCGCAGAGGTGTTGAAGGCCGAGGGCTACATCACCGACCTGCGCGTGACCAAGATCGAGAACAACAAGGCCGAGCTTGAAATCGTCCTGAAGTACTTCGAGGGCAAGCCGGTCATCGAGACCCTGAAGCGCTTCTCGCGTTCGGGTCTGCGCCAGTACCGTGGCAAGTCCGAGCTGCCGAAGGTCCTCAACGGCCTGGGCATCTCCATCATTTCCACCTCCAAGGGCATCATGACTGATGCGCAGGCGCGCCAGTTGGGCGTCGGCGGCGAAGTCCTGTGCTTCGTGGCCTAAGGCGAGAAGGAAAATACTATGTCCCGCGTAGCCAAGAAGCCGGTCAACCTGCCCCAGGGCGTTGAACTGAACATCCAGCCGGAATCCGTCAGCGTGAAGGGCCCCAAGGGCACCCTGTCGCTGCCCAAGGTTGCTGGCGTTGAAATCACCGTCGACAACGGCGTTGCCAGCCTTGCCGCCAACGATCCGAGCCTGCTTGCCCTCACCGGCACCGTGCGCGCGATCCTGGCCAACATGGTCAAGGGCGTCACCGACGGTTTCGAGCGCAAGCTTGAGCTGGTCGGCGTCGGTTACCGTGCCGCCATGCAGGGCAAGGACCTGAACCTGTCGCTCGGGTTCTCGCATCCGGTCCTGTTCGTGGCGCCGGAAGGCATCACCATCAGCACCCCGACCCAGACCGAAATTCTGGTCCAGGGCACCGACAAGCAGCAGGTTGGTGAAGTGGCTGCCAAGATCCGTGGCTTCCGTCCGCCGGAGCCCTACAAGGGCAAGGGTGTGAAGTACGCCGGCGAAGTCATCATTCGTAAGGAAGCCAAGAAGGCCTAATCAGGCGCGGGATCTTCCACGGACGCCTGGCCATTGCCGGTCGGGCGTCTCAAAGCAAAAGCCCGCTTTACTTCAGCTTTCAAGGAACTCAAATCATGAGCATCAACAAGAACATCGCCCGCCTGCGTCGCGCCAAGTCGACCCGTGCACACATCCGCATTCTCGGCGTGCCGCGTCTGTCGGTGCTGCGCACCGGTCAGCACCTGTACGCCCAGGTCTTCACCGCCGATGGCTCCAAGGTGCTGGCAGCTGCCAACACCACCCAGGCCGACGTCAAGGAAGGCCTGAAGAACGGCAAGAACAGCGATGCCGCCGTCAAGGTTGGCAAGCTGGTCGCCGAGCGCGCCAAGGCTGCGGGCATCGAGAAGGTCGCTTTCGACCGCTCGGGCTACCGCTACCACGGTCGCATCAAGGCACTGGCCGATGCAGCCCGCGAAGGCGGCCTGCAGTTCTAAGGGATAAGGAAGCAGGGCATGTCCCTGCTTCCGCCTGCCTGCCGGCGCGGGTTGCGCCGGGCGACGTCCTTCTTATGCAGGGGCGATCGCAACACCGCACCATTCCACAGCTATAAGCGGCCTTGAGCCGTACATACTCAATCAATCAAGGAATCAACATGGCAGAAGAACGTCAGCCGCGGGGTCGCGATCGCGACCGTAACCGCGAAGAGAAAGTCGACGACGGCATGATCGAGAAGCTGGTCGCGGTCAACCGCGTCAGCAAGACCGTCAAGGGCGGTCGCCAGTTCACCTTCACCGCACTGACCGTGGTCGGTGACGGCGCAGGCAAGGTTGGCTTCGGCTACGGCAAGGCACGTGAAGTGCCGGTCGCCATCCAGAAGTCGATGGAGCAGGCGCGCAAGAACCTGGCCGACGTCGATCTGAACAACGGCACCCTGTGGCATGCGGTCAAGTCCGGCCACGGCGCAGCCCGCGTGTTCATGATGCCCGCCTCGGAAGGTACCGGCGTCATTGCCGGTGGTGCCATGCGCGCCGTGCTGGAAGCAGTTGGCGTCAAGAACGTGCTGGCCAAGGCCGTCGGTTCGCGCAACCCGATCAACCTGGTTCGCGCCACGCTGAAGGGTCTGTCGGAAATGCAGTCGCCGGCCCGCATTGCAGCCAAGCGCGGCAAGAAGCTGGAGGATCTCAACCATGGCTAATGACACCACCAAGACCGTCAAGGTCCGTCTGGTTCGCGGCCTGCGTGGTGCTCAGGCGCGTCACCGTCTTTCGGTGCGTGCGCTGGGCCTGGGCAAGCTCAATGATGTGCGTGAACTGAAGGACAGCCCGCAGGTTCGCGGTCTGATCAACAAGGTCCACTACCTCGTCAAGGTTGAGGAATAATCCAATGACCATGCATCTCAATGAACTGAGCCCGGTTCCGGGCGCCCGCACCGTTCGCAAGCGCGTCGGTCGCGGCATCGGCTCCGGCCTGGGCAAGACCTGCGGCCGCGGCCACAAGGGTTCGTTCGCCCGTAAGGGTGGCGGCAAGATCAAGGCAGGCTTCGAAGGCGGCCAGACCCCCATGCAGCGTCGTCTGCCGAAGGTCGGTTTCCGTTCCAAGATTGCCAAGGACACTGCCGAAGTGTTGTCCTATCAGCTGGACCGTCTGGACGCGGGCGAGATCGACTTTGCCGCGCTGCGCGCTGCCAAGCTGGTTCCGAGCACCGCAAAGCGGGCCAAGATCGTCATGAAGGGCGGCCTGACCAAGGCGTTCACCCTGAAGGGCATCGCCGCAACGGCCAGTGCCAAGGTCGCGATCGAAGCTGCCGGCGGCAGCGTACAGGAGTAAGACATGGCGCAGGCTGGCATTGGTAACCTCGGCGGCGGGCTCGGCAAGTTCACGGAACTTCGCCAACGTCTGCTGTTCGTCATCGGGGCATTGATCGTCTACCGCATCGGCTGTTATGTGCCGGTGCCGGGCGTCAATCCCGATGCCATGCTTGCGCTCATGGAGGCGCAGGGTGGCGGCATCGTGGACATGTTCAACATGTTCTCGGGCGGCGCCCTGCACCGCTTCAGCATTTTCGCGCTGAACGTGATGCCGTACATTTCGGCGTCCATCGTGATGCAGCTGGCGGTCCATATCTTCCCGGCATTGAAGGCAATGCAGAAGGAAGGTGAGTCGGGCCGTCGCAAGATCACCCAATATTCCCGCATCGGTGCCGTGTTCTTGGCAGTGGTGCAGGGCGGCAGCATCGCGCTGGCGCTGCAGAACCAGGTGTCGCCGAGCGGCGCCGCGGTTGTCTACGCACCGGGCATGGGCTTTGTGCTCACCGCCATCATCGCGCTGACCGCCGGTACGATCTTCCTGATGTGGGTTGGCGAGCAGGTCACCGAGCGTGGCATCGGCAACGGCGTGTCGCTGATCATCTTCGCCGGCATCGTCGCCGGCCTGCCGGGCGCGGTCATCCACACCATCGAGGCGTATCGCGATGGCAACATGAACTTCATCTCGTTGCTGCTGATCGTGCTGGTGGTGCTGGCCTTTACCTACTTCGTGGTGTTCGTCGAGCGCGGGCAACGTCGGATCACGGTCAATTACGCGCGCCGCCAGGGCGGTCGCAACGCGTACATGAACCAGACCTCGTTCCTGCCGCTGAAGCTGAACATGGCGGGCGTGATCCCGGCCATCTTTGCCTCGAGCATCCTTGCGTTCCCGACCACCCTGGCCATGTGGTCCGGCCAGGCCAGCTCGGCGACGTGGTTGCAGAAGGTGGCCAATGCGCTGGGTCCGGGCGAGCCGCTGCACATGATCGTGTTCGCTGCGCTGATCAGTGGTTTCGCGTTCTTCTATACCGCGCTGGTGTTCAATTCGCAGGAAACCGCCGACAACCTGAAGAAGTCGGGCGCGCTGATTCCGGGCATCCGCCCGGGCAAGGCGACCGCCGACTACGTGGACGCGGTGCTGACCCGTTTGACCGCTGCCGGCTCGCTGTACCTGGTGATCGTCTGCCTGCTGCCGGAAATCATGCGGACCCAGCTCGGCGCCTCGTTCTACTTCGGCGGCACCTCGCTGCTGATCGTGGTGGTGGTGGTGATGGACTTCATCGCGCAGATCCAGGCGCACCTGATGTCGCACCAGTACGAGAGCCTGCTGAAAAAGGCCAACCTGAAGGGCGGCAACCGCGGCGGTTTTGCCCGCGGCTGATAAGCCTGTTACACTTTCGTCTTCCTGACGTGATGGTCCTCCGCTCCGCGGACTCTGGCCACACAAACGAAGGGCGGCCCCCGCAGCGGTTCCGGGTGGGGGTGAGATCGGGTCGTCCTGCGCTGGAGTAGCGCGGGCGTCACCAGAGAAGGGCACCTCGGTGCAGTTTCTTCGGTGTCAACCTGGTCCGGCGCCGGAGCCTGGGCACACTCCCTGGGCCGGGTTCGTGAAACCTTGTGTTTCACGGGCTTCCAAGTAAACCGGAACCTTGTTAGTATCGCTGGCTCACTTTTTGATCCATCCTGCCGGATTGGCGTGCCCTTGGCGCGCTGTCGGCCATCACTCAGCTGGAGAATCGCGTCATGGCGCGTATTGCAGGCGTCAACCTGCCAGCCCAGAAGCACGTCTGGGTCGGGTTGCAAAGCATTTACGGCATCGGCCGTACCCGTTCGAAGAAGGTCTGCGACGCCGCAGGCGTGACCTCGACCACCAAGATCCGCGATCTGTCGGAGCCGGAAATCGAGCGTCTGCGCTCGGAAGTCGGCAAGTACATCGTGGAAGGCGATCTGCGCCGTGAAATCGGTATCGCGATCAAGCGCCTGATGGATCTGGGCTGCTACCGCGGCCTGCGTCACCGTCGCGGCCTGCCGCTTCGTGGCCAGCGCACCCGTACCAACGCCCGCACCCGCAAGGGCCCGCGCAAGGCGATCAGGAAGTAAGGGACCTAAAACATGGCTAAGCCCGTCGCTAAGACCAAGAAGAAGATCAAGCGCGTCGTCACTGACGGCGTCGCCCACGTCCACGCTTCTTTCAACAACACCATCGTGACCATCACCGACCGTCAGGGCAATGCTCTGTCGTGGGCGACTTCCGGTGGCGCTGGCTTCCGCGGTTCGCGTAAGTCCACCCCGTTCGCTGCCCAGGTGGCTGCCGAGAAAGCCGGCCGTGCCGCGCTGGATTACGGCGTCAAGTCCCTGGAAGTCCGAATCAAAGGCCCGGGTCCGGGTCGTGAGTCGGCCGTGCGCTCGCTGAACAACGTGGGCTACAAGATCACCAACATCATCGACGTGACGCCAATCCCGCACAACGGGTGCCGTCCGCCGAAGAAGCGTCGCGTCTAAAGGAGCGATAAGAAATGGCTCGTTATATCGGTCCTACCTGTAAGCTCGCCCGCCGCGAAGGCGCCGACCTTTCCCTCAAGAGCCCGGCGCGCGCGCTGGACTCCAAGTGCAAGCTGGAGCAGAAGCCCGGCCAGCACGGCGCCACTGCCCGTAAGGGCAAGCTGTCCGACTACGCTACCCAGCTGCGTGAAAAGCAGAAGGTCAAGCGTATCTACGGTCTGCTGGAGCGTCAGTTCCGCAACTACTACAAGAAGGCCTCGACCAAGAAGGGCAACACCGGCGAGAACCTGCTGCAGTTGCTGGAAACCCGTCTTGACAACGTCGTTTACCGCATGGGCTTCGCAGTGACCCGTCCGGCTGCTCGTCAGCTGGTCTCGCACCGCGGTGTCACGGTCAACGGCAAGTCGGTGAACCTGGCTTCGTACCAGGTCAAGGCTGGCGACGCCGTCGCTCTGTCCGAGAAGGCTGCCAAGCAGCTGCGCGTTCAGGAAGCCCTGACCGTGTCTGCCACGCACGACCTGCGTCCGTCGTGGGTTGAAGTGGATTCCGGCAAGTTCGCCGGCATCTTCAAGGCCGTGCCGGATCGTTCGGACCTGCCTGCGGATATCAACGAAGCGCTGATCGTCGAGTTGTATTCGAAGTAATTCACATTGGAGAATCCCCGGCGACGGCCGGGGATTCACTAGGAGAACCCGCAACATGACGGTTACCGCCAACCAGGTTCTGCGTCCTCGTGGTCCGCAGATCGAACGCCTTACCGATACCCGCGCCAAGGTCGTTATCGAACCCTTGGAGCGTGGTT
Source organism: Stenotrophomonas sp. GL_101 (assembly GCF_057835675.1). Lineage (NCBI taxonomy): Bacteria > Pseudomonadati > Pseudomonadota > Gammaproteobacteria > Lysobacterales > Lysobacteraceae > Stenotrophomonas > Stenotrophomonas sp. GL_101. Next base: position 896,459 of record NZ_CM174432.1, read on the forward strand.
ACGGACATACGCTGGGCAATGCCCTGCGTCGCGTGCTGCTGTCGTCCATCCCGGGCTTCGCCATCACGGAAGTTGAGATCGACGGCGTACTGCACGAGTACACCACGCTGGAAGGCTTGCAGGAGGACGTGCTTGAAGTCCTGCTCAACCTGAAGGACGTGGCCATCCGGATGCACACTGGCGACAACGCGACGCTGTCGCTGTCCAAGCAGGGTCCGGGTGTCGTGACCGCTGCCGATATCAAGCTTGATCACAACGTCGAAGTTCTGAACAACGACCATATCATCTGCCACCTCACCAAGGATGTGGCGATCAATATGCGTTTGAAGATCGAACGTGGTTTCGGCTACCAGCCGGCGGCCGCGCGTCGTCGTCCGGATGAAGAAACCCGTGCCATCGGTCGTCTGGTTCTGGACGCGTCGTTCTCGCCGGTCCGTCGCGTCGCCTATTCGGTGGAAGCGGCCCGCGTTGAACAGCGTACCGATCTGGACAAGCTGGTGCTGGACATCGAAACCAACGGCACGATCGATGCCGAGGAAGCCGTGCGTACTGCCGCGGATATCCTCAGCGATCAGCTGTCGGTCTTCGGTGACTTCACCCACCGCGATCGCGGTGCTGCCAAGCCGGCCAACAACGGCGTGGATCCGGTGCTGCTGCGCCCGATCGACGATCTGGAATTGACCGTCCGCTCGGCCAACTGCCTGAAGGCAGAGAGCATCTATTACATCGGCGATCTGATCCAGAAGACCGAAGTGGAGCTGCTCAAGACCCCGAACCTCGGCAAGAAGTCGCTGACCGAGATCAAGGAAGTCCTCGCACAGCGCGGCCTTTCGCTTGGCATGAAGCTGGAGAACTGGCCGCCGGCCGGTGTCGCCCAGCACGGCATGCTCGGCTGATCCAGCGCGACGCAAGATGCTTGACCCCGCACCTTCGGGTGCGGGGGCTTTACCCGCAAGATCTCGCACCGACAGGCCGATAGCCTGCGGTGACGGTCGGCCAGGAGGGCCGGCATCGGACCAACCGCAGTCCAAGCAGCAACGCCAGGATGGCGACAGCGATACCCAACCGATTCAACATTCAATCAAGGAAATACTCCCATGCGTCACATGAAGTCCGGCCGCAAGTTCAACCGCACCAGCGCCCACCGCGAAGCAATGTTCAAGAACATGGCGGCGTCGCTGTTCAAGCACGAGCTGATCAAGACCACGCTGCCGAAGGCCAAGGAACTGCGCCGCGTCGCTGAGCCGCTGATCACCCTGGCCAAGGTTGATTCGGTTGCCAATCGTCGTCTGGCCTTTGCCCGTCTGCGCGACAACGAAGCTGTAGGTAACCTGTTCACCACCCTGGGCCCGCGTTACGCGAGCCGTCCGGGCGGCTACCTGCGTCTGCTGAAGTGCGGTTTCCGCGCTGGCGACAACGCTCCGATGGCCTACGTCGAACTGGTCGACCGTCCGGCTGCCGTGGCTGAAGCCGTCGAAGAATAATCGACGCGTAACACCCCGTAATTCGGTGAAGAACCCGGCCCAGTGCCGGGTTTTTCCGTTTCTGGGGGCGGTTGAGGCTACGTCCAAAGCCAAAGCGGCGGCCTGTGATCTCTGGGGGCGAGGGCATGGGTGAGTCCGCGGGACACGCTGCAAGTACCCCTCCGGGGCCCGGCCACGCCGCATGGCGGCGCGGCGTTCAGTCGTGCGCGAGGCAGTGCCTCGCAAGCGCACGCCTTCACCCATGTAAGCTCCGGCGCCGCATCCATGCGGCTCAGGGTCCCGCACACTCACCCATGCCCTCGCTCGACAGTTGGCTGGTACGCCGGCTTAAGGCCGCTGCGACTGCGACGGCAACGTCCAATTCAAGTTCAAGCGCACCTTCCCCCTTTCACTCCATGGGGAGGGTGAAGCTACAGCCATGGTTGCAGTCGTCAGCGCCGGCGGATGGAGCGTCGACTAGGTGGCTGCTTCGGCCATCCGGGTGCATGACAATTCTGGGCGAGCGGGGCCTGGCGCCGCTCGCCTGTCCAGGATCAATGACTAGCCGCGCTGCCTTTGCAGTTGTAGTTGCTCTTGCATCTGGCACGAGGTCAGGCGCGATACGGCGGATAAGCACAACGCGCTGTCTGGTCCACCGGGCCGATAGCCGGTAGCCGCGCACGGACCGGGCCGCGTGGTGGCCTGCTAATCTTGCTGCCTGGACTTTGACGAGTGTTGGCAATGAATCCACTGCGCTGGAATTACCGCGCCCAGTTCCTGCTGGGGTTTTTGATCTGTGCCGGGCTGCTGGGCTATGCGATCTTCCTGCAGCTCAAGATGGGGCTGGAACCGTGCCCGTTGTGCATCTTCCAGCGCATTGCGTTTGCTGCGCTGGGGCTGCTGTTCCTGATCGGCGCGCTGCATGGGCCGCGCGAGCCGGCCGGGCGCAAGACCTATGGCGTGCTCGCGCTGCTCGCCGCCGCGGTGGGCATCTATATCGCCGGCCGCCACGTCTATGTGCAGCTGCTGCCCAAGGATATGGGCTCCAGCTGCGGCCCGCCGCTGGCCTTCCTCAGTGAAACCATGGGCCCGCTGGAAGTGTTCCGCACCGTGCTGACCGGCACCGGCGACTGCGGCAACATCGACTGGCAGTTCCTCGGGCTGACCATGCCGATGTGGAGCCTGGTGTGGTTCGTGCTGCTGGCCGGCTGGGCGTTGTTTGCGTCGTTCCGCCGCATCAAGCGCTGATCGACCCGACGCGCACCACGGTCGGCTCTACCGTGTGGTTCCAATTCAGCGCCAGATGTTCAACCCGCCCATGTAGAGCCGACCGTTGGTCGGCTGCCTTTGAGGCCCCGGGGATCTGATGCAAGCCGACCAACGGTCGGCTCTACCGTGTGGTTCCAATTCAACGCCAGATGTTCCGCCCGCCCGCGTAGAGCCGACCGTTGGTCGGCTGCTTTTGAGGCCCCGGGGATCTGATGCAAGCCGACCAACGGTCGGCTCTACCGTGTGGTTCCAATTCAACGCCAGATGTTCCGCCCGCCCATGTAGAGCCGACCGTTGGTCGGCTGCTTTTGAGGCCCCGGGGATCTGCAGCAAGCCGACCAACGGTCGGCTCTACCGGGAGGCTTCAGAAATCCTGCTGCAGGCTCAGGTACGCGCCGCGGCGCGGGCCCCATTGCGGGGCGAACACGCCGATGCCGCCGCCGTCGCGTAGCTGGTAGCTGCGGTCCAGGGCGTTGACCAGCGCTACCTGTGCATGCAGCGGATGGCCGCTGTCGGCGTTGAAGTCATGCGCCGCGCTGAGATTGACCTGTAGGTAGGACGGCAGCTCGCCGCCGTTGGGCACGCCCTCGATGTCCGAGCGCAGCCCGCTGCCGAACACGTAGTTGGCCCCCACCCGGTTGTGCCCGGCGAAGGCATAGCTGATGCCGCCCGACGACGTCAGCTTCTGGTCGTGGTCCAGGTGGATCCAGTTGTCCTGCACGTAGGCCAGGGCCTCGGGGTCCAGGTTGTACTGGCCGGTGATCACCTGCTTACCCATCGCTTTGTTGTAGGCGGCGTTGACGTACGCGCTGAGGGGACCGTTGCTGTAGTCCGCGCTGAATTCCACCCCACGGATATGCCCGTAACGGTAGTTGAACGTGGAGTAGATGTAGGCCGCGCCGAACTGGCCCTCGTCCTGCAGGCGGTCCACCCGACGGTCGTACGCATCCAGGCCCACGGTGAGGTGCGGGCCGAACTGCTGCGACACGCCCACGTCGAGGTAGTCGCTGCGCTCGGACAGCGGTGTGTTGTTGCCCGTACCCGGCTGCTGGTTGGTGGTGCCGTCGTAACGGGCGATGTCGCTGCTGGCTACCAGTTCGCTGGCCGGTGGGGTGAAGTAGCGGGAGTAACCTGCGTGCACGGTGGTGCTGTCGCTGGCGTTCCAGACCACGCCCAGGCGCGGGCTGAGCTGGCCTTCGCTGCTGCCGAAGGCGGTGTAGCGATCACCGCGCAGGCCGTAGTTGAGCGTCCAGTCATCGCCGATCCGCCACTCGTCCTGTACATACAGCGCCGTGGTGCTGGCGTGGAACGCGCCGGCATCACCGATCACGATCGGCGTGGTGCTGGCCTGCTGGCCGTCGGCGTCCACCGGGAACACCCACGCCGTGCTGCCCGAGCGGGCCTGTTCGTTGTTGCTGTAGACGCCGTAGCGCAACGTGTGGTCCTGGCCCAGCGGCGTGGAAAAGTCGGCCTGCAGCGTGCTGGCGCGATTGCTGCGCTCGACCTGTGAGGCGACGCCGTTGAAGACCAGGTCGCCGGCGATGTCCGGGTTGAAGGCCAGGTCGCTGTAGCGCTGGCCGGCCGATACTTGATAGGCGGTCTCGCCGAGGGTGCCCTGCAGTACCAGCATGCCAAAGCGGGTGGATTCGTTCTGGGTTTCGTCCAGCCGCGAGGAATCCAGGCCGGTGGTATCCAGGTAGCCGAACTGGGGTTGCTGGCCGGGGTTGGTCGGAATCTGGAAGCGGTTGTTGGCGAAACCGGCGAACACGCTCAGGCGCGTGCTGTCGTTGACCAGGTAGGTCAGGTCGGCGAATGCCTTGCCCTGGTGGGTGTCGTCGTGGCTGGGCCGACGCGAGGCGGTAGGGTTCTCCAGGCCGACCGCGTTCTGGTCGTAGTTGCCGGTGAGATACCAGCTCCAGCGGCCCTGGTTGCCCCACCAGGAGGCGTTGGGATTGACCTTGCCGAACGACCCGGTGGTGATCCCGGCGCTGCCACCGTTGCCGAGCTCGGCGCCGCTGCGGGTGGTGATGTCGACCACTGCCGCGGTGCGCTCGCCGAACTGGGCCGGCAGTGCGCCGTCCATCAGCCGGATGCTCTTGATGGTGCGGGCGTCCAGGGTCTGGCCGAAGCCGGAGATCGACTCGGGCAGCAGCACCCCATTCAAGCGGTACTGCAGGTTGGCGTGGTCGCCACGCACGTGCACGCCGCCGTAGCTGTCCTGGACCACGCCGGGCGCCTGCAGCAGCACCTGGCTGAGCGGGGCGGAGGCGCCCAGGGGCTGCTTCTGGATGTCTTCGGCGGTGATCTGGTACTGGCTGCTGCCGATATCCGGCGACAGCGCATTGCGCGCCTGGTCGAGCTGGGCGCTGACGGTGACCGCGTCCAGGTCGGTGACGGCAGGGGTAGCGGTGGCCGGCGCGGCGGCCAGTGCAGGCAGGCTGGCGAAGGCCAGGGCGGTGAGGATGCCGGTAGCAAGCAGGGAAGGCTTCATAGGGATGTCTTGAGGGCTGGGCAAGGGGAGGGGCCGGCCTGGCAAGTGTTACTCCGTAACAAATCATGCGCCTGTCCCGGGGCCGATGGACGTGCCGGTCGTGGCCGCTCGCGCAGGTTGTTTTCCAGCGTTCAGCCAACGCCGATCCGGACCCGGCCCTTTGCGGCGGGGGCCGGCTCTGCGACCATGATCGGCCCCCACCCCCGGAAGTCTGCGATGAGCCCGTCCGTCCCGCCTGTAGCCGATCCTGTCGCGACCGCTGTCGATACCGCCTGGTCGCCGGAGAGCTGGCGCGGCAAGACCGCCCTGCAGATGCCGACCTACCCCGATCCGCTGGCGCTGGATGCGGCCCTGCACGAACTCAAGCGGCTGCCGCCGCTGGTGACGTCCTGGGAAATCCTGGCCCTCAAACAGCAATTGGCCGATGCGCAGGAGGGCAGGCGCTTCCTGCTGCAGGGCGGCGACTGCGCCGAGAACTTCAGCGACTGCGAATCCACCACCATCTCCAACCGGCTCAAGGTACTGCTGCAGATGAGCCTGGTGATGGTGCACGGCATGCGCAAACCGGTGATCCGCGTGGGCCGCTTTGCCGGCCAGTACGCCAAGCCGCGCTCGGCCGATACCGAAACCCGCGATGGGATCACGCTGCCGAGCTATCGGGGCGATGTGATCAACGCACCGGAGTTCACCGAGGCCGCGCGCCTGCCGGACCCGAAGCGGATGCTGCAGGCACACGCGCATTCGGCGATGACCATGAACTTCGTGCGCGCGCTGATCGATGGCGGCTTCGCCGATCTGCACCACCCCGAGTACTGGAACCTGGACTGGGTGCAGCATTCGCCGCTGGCGGCCGATTACCAGAAGATGGTCGGCTCGATCGGCGATGCGGTGCACTTCATGGAAACCCTGGCCGGGGCGCGGGTGCACAACCTCAACCGGATCGATTTCTACACCTCGCACGAAGCGCTGCTGCTGCCCTACGAGCAGGCGCTGACCCGCCAGGTACCGCGCCAGCACGGCTGGTTGAACCTGAGCACGCATTACCCGTGGATCGGCATGCGTACGGCGGCCCTGGAGGGGGCGCACGTGGAATACCTGCGTGGCGTGCGCAACCCGATCGCGATCAAAGTGGGGCCGTCGGTGCAACCGGACCAGTTGCTGCGCCTGATCGACGTGCTCAACCCGGATGACGAGCCCGGCCGCCTGAGCTTCATCCATCGCATGGGTGCGGCGCAGATCGCCGAGAAGCTGCCGCCGCTGCTGGAGGCGGTCAAGCGCGATGGGCGGCGCGTGCTGTGGGTATGCGATGCGATGCACGGCAACACCGAGAGCACCAGCAACGGCTACAAGACGCGTCGCTTCGACAACGTGCGCGGCGAGGTGGAGCTGTCCTTCGACCTGCACGCTGCCGCCGGTACGCGGCTGGGCGGCGTGCACCTGGAGTTGACCGGCGAGGACGTGACCGAATGCACCGGTGGTGCGCGAGAGCTGACCGAGCGCGATCTTGAGCGTGCGTATCGTTCGTCGGTGGATCCGCGTCTGAACTACGACCAGTCGCTGGAGATCGCCATGGCGATCGTGCGCAAGCAGCAGCACTACGCGGGCTAGGTTGCATCGCAGCCACGCACGGCGTGGCTGTAGCGGTCGTCCACACGCGGCTTACATTCGGCTGACGTGCCGGTCATGGCCACGCTGGCACCCTGCGCTCTTACCTTGAAGATCGCAGGAGTGTGCCGTGACCGTGGACGGACAACATGCGGCGTTGTATCTGTGGCCGATCGGCATCGCGCTGGCCGTGGGCGTGTGCGGGTGGTGGCTGCTGATGGCGTTGACCCGCCGGCTCAAGGGCCGTGACTACCGACGTGCGCGCATCGCGCGGGTGATCAGCCGGCCGCTGGCCTTCGCACTGCCCATGCTGGTCTTGATTCCCGCGCTTGAGGCGACGCCGCTGGCCGGCCACTGGCTGGACCAGTCGCTGCGGCTGCTGCACATCGGGCTGACCGCCTGCGTCATCTGGTTGCTGGTGCGTGCTGTGGCTGCCGGCGAGCAGGCGATCCTGCGCGATCATCCGATGGAGGTGGCCGACAACCTCGACGCGCGGCGCGTCCAGACCCAGACCCGCGTGCTCAGTCGGGTGCTGATGGGCGCGATCATCCTGGTCGGCGTGTCGTTGATCCTGCTGACCTTCCCGATGGTGCGCCAGATCGGCACCGCGTTGCTGGCCTCGGCCGGCATCATCGGCCTGGTGGCGGGCATTGCGGCCAAACCGGTGTTCGGCAACCTGATTGCCGGCCTGCAGATTGCCGTGACCCAGCCGATCCGGCTCGACGATGTGGTGATCGTGGAGGGCGAATGGGGCCGGGTGGAGGAGATCAACAGCAGCTATGTGGTGGTGCGGGTGTGGGATGAGCGGCGGATGGTGGTGCCCTTGACCTGGTTCATCGAACATCCCTTCCAGAACTGGACCCGGCGCAGCGCCGACCTGCTGGGCACCGCGTTCCTGTGGCTGGACTACCGCGCCCCCATTGCCGCGCTGCGCGCCGAGCTGGTGCGCATCTGCAAGGGCGAAGCATTGTGGGATGGCCGGGTCTGCGTGACCCAGGTGACCGAAACCACCGACCACTCCGTGCAGGTGCGCCTGCTGGTCAGTGCGCGCAACTCCGGCGACGCCTTCGACCTGCGCTGCATCGTGCGCGAACGCATGCTGGATTTCCTGGCCCGCGAGCATCCGCAGGCACTGCCGCGCACCCGCGCCGAGCTGTTGCAGCAGCCGGACCCCAGCCTGCGCGGCCGGCGCTCGCAACCGGCCGAGGAGGTGCGTTCGCCCGGCGCCGAAGACGGGGCGCCGGCGGAGGTGCCTGAGCGGTAGGCGCCGACAACAACGGTAGGAGCCGACCGTTGGTCGGCTCGCGCGGTCACCGGCCATGCATCCGCATCTCACGCGTCCCGCACGACCAACGGTCGTGCGCTACCGGTGACGGCCATGCGCTACCGGTTACGGTGGGCTGGTATGCGGCAGCAGCAGATGGGTGCCGAAGCGCGGCGGGCGCCGCGCGCGGGTGCGTTGCTCGTAGGCGTAGGCCAGCTCGATCAGGCGCGGTTCGCTCCAGGCGGTGCCCATGAACAGCAGCCCCAGCGGCAGGCCGTTCACGTGCGCCATCGGCACGCTCAGGCTCGGGTAACCGGCGACGGCGGCGGCACTGTAGCTGCCGCCGGGGAATTCATCGTGGCCACCGGCGCGGATCGGCCAGGCAACCCCGGTGGTCGGCGCGATCAGCGCATCCAGTTGCTGCCCGCGCAGGGCGGCATCGATGCCTTCGGGGCCGGCCAGGCGGCGTGCGGCGCTGCGTGCGGCGATGTAGGCCGGGTTGCCCAGGCCGGGGCTGCTGGCAGCGGTCTCCATCAGGTCCTGGCCAAACGGCAGCAGCTCGGTGTCGGCGTGGTCGCGGTTCCAGGCAATCACCTGGTCGATGTCGCGGACCGGCGCGTTGTAGGTGGTCAGGTAGCGTTGCAGCCCCGCCTTGAATTCATGCAGCAGCACGATGCGTTCGGCGTCTTCCCACTGGCCGTCGGTGGGAAGCTGCACCGGCACCACGATGGCGCCGGCTTCGCGCAGGACGTCGATGGCGTGCTGCAGCGCCGGTGCAATGCCGGGGAGGGTATCCAGCGGGCTCTGCAGCACGCCGATGCGCGCGCCACGCAGGCCGTCCGGGTTGAGGCGCAGGGTGTAGTCGTACACGGCGCGCCCGGGCATGGTGGCGGTGGCCGGGTCGGCATCGTCGCGGCCGGCCATGGCGGTCAGCATCGCGGCGGCATCGGCGACGCTGCGGGTCATCGGCCCGGCGGTGTCCTGGCTGAAGGAGATCGGGATGATGCCTTCGCGGCTGACCAGCCCGACGGTCGGCTTGAGCCCGACCACGCCATTGATCGCGGCCGGGCAGACGATGCTGCCGTCGGTCTCGGTCCCCACGGCGGCCGCGGCCAGGTTGGCCGACACCGCCACCGCGCTGCCGCTGCTGGACCCGCACGGGGTGTGGCTGAGCCGGTAAGGGTTGCGCGTCTGTCCGCCGCGCGCGCTCCAACCGGACACCGACTGGCTGGAACGGAAGTTGGCCCATTCGCTGAGGTTGGTCTTGCCCAGGATCACCGCACCGGCGGCACGCAGGCGGGTGACCAGGAACGCATCGTCGGGACGGAACTTGGCCAGCGCCAGCGAGCCGGCGCTGTTGCTCATCGGGCGCGCGCCGATGTTGTCCTTGAGCAGCACCGGCACGCCATGCAGGGGGCCGCGCAGTTGCCCGTGCTGGCGTTCGGCGTCCAGCGCCGCGGCGTCCTTGAGCGCATCGGGATTGAGTTCGATCACCGCGTTCAGGCGTGGCCCGGTGCGGTCCACGCGCGCGATCCGGTCCAGGTAGGCGCGGGTCAGGGTGACGCTGTCCAGCGCACCAGCAGCCATCTGCGCCTGCAGATCGGCGATGTCGGTCTCGGCGTAGGCGAACGGGGTATCCAGCGGGATCACTGCCGGCGCCGCACGTGCCTGGCTGGCATGCGCGGGGGCGGGGGCGGGCGCACAGCCGGACAGTCCGACCAGCACCAGCATCGATGTCAGCGGCAGACGCATCAGGGTGTCCCGGAAACCGGCGCTCAGGCTAACCAGCCGGAGCCACGCTTGGCAACTCAGGGCGCAGCGGCAGGGTGGGGATGGCGCTTGCGGATATCGCGGGCGAGCACGCCGACCACGACCAGGTTGATCACCAGCACCGACCACGAGGCCCAGCCAGGGTGGCGGATGATGGCGTAGATATCGAACGGCAGGTAGATGCCGGCAGTGACGCAGCCCAGCCAGGAAGCCCAGGCCTTGGCGCGCCAGAGGCCCCAGGCCTCGAAAAGGTGCAGTACCCCGTAGGCGACCATGGCCACAGCGGCCAGGTGCACGGCATCGGGACTGATCATGTTGAGCAGCGAGGGCAGGGTGCCGTGATCCGGGTCCAGGCTGAAACGCCGGATCAGGGCATTGACCCAATCGCGTAGCGGCTGCGGACCGAGTATTTCCAGTCCGGTCGCCGCCAACAGCGCCAGTGCCGCCTTGCTGGCTTCCAGCAAGGCGATCACATGGAGACCCGGATGCCTGTGCGGATCCGGGTTGTAGGGCTTGTCGGTCACGACAACGATCCGATCAGCCGCCGCGCGAAGACTTCTTGCGGTCGCTTTCGGTCAGGCCCTTCTTGCGCAGACGGATTTCCTTCGGGGTGATTTCCACCAGCTCGTCGTCTTCGATGAAGTCCAGGGCCTGCTCCAGCGAGTACTTGATCGCCGGGGTCAGCTGGATCGCATCGTCCTTGCCCGAAGCGCGCATGTTGGTCAGCGGCTTGGTCTTGATCGCGTTGACGGTCAGGTCGTTGTCCTTGGAGTGGATACCGATCAGCTGGCCTTCGTACACGTTGTCGCCTTCAGCGGCGAACAGCTTGCCGCGTTCCTGCAGCGGCCCCAGGGAGTACGCCGGGGTGGCACCCGGGGCATTGGCGATCATCACGCCGTTCTGGCGCTTGGCGATGGAGCCCTGTTCCTTCGGACCGTAATGGTCGAACACGTGGAACAGCAGGCCCGAACCCTGGGTCAGGGTCTTGAACTCGTTCTGGAAACCGATCAGGCCACGGGCCGGGATCTGGTATTCCAGGCGCACGCGGCCCTTGCCGTCCGGCTCCATGTTGGTCAGCTGGCCCTTGCGGGTTCCCAGCTTCTCCATCACGCCGCCCTGGTGGATCTCTTCCACATCGACCACCAGCTGTTCGATCGGCTCCATGGCCTGGCCGTCGATCTGCTTGATGATGACTTCCGGGCGCGACACGGCCAGCTCGTAGCCTTCACGACGCATGTTTTCGATCAGCACCGACAGATGCAGTTCGCCACGGCCGGAGACCAGGAACTTGTCGGCGTCTTCCAGCTGCTCGACCTTCAGGGCCACGTTGTGCACCTGCTCGCGGTCCAGTCGGTCCTTGATCTGGCGGCTGGTCAGGAACTTGCCGCCGGACATGTCCTTGTTGCCGGCGAAGGGCGAGTTGTTGACCTGGAAGGTCATCGAGATCATCGGTTCATCGACCGTCAGCGGCTCCAGCGCTTCCGGCGTATCCGGGTGGCACAGGGTGTCGGAGATGGTCAGCTCGGAAATACCGGAGATGGCGACGATGTCACCGGCCTCGGCGGTATCCTGCTCGATCCGCTCCAGGCCCAGGAAACCCAGCACCTGCGCGACCTTGCCGTTGCGCTTCTTGCCTTCACGATTGATCACCGCGACCTGCATGCCCTTCTTCAGGGTGCCACGCTGGATGCGACCGATGCCGATCACGCCGACGAAATTGTTGAAATCCAGCTGGCTGATGCGCATCTGGAACGGGCCTTCCGGATCCACTTCCGGCTTCGGCGCGTGCTGCATGATCGCTTCGTACAGCGGGGTCATGTCGCCGTCGCGCACGCTGTCTTCCAGGCCGGCATAGCCGTTCAGGGCCGAGGCGTAGACGATCGGGAAGTCGAGCTGCTCATTGGTGGCGCCGAGCTTGTCGAACAGGTCGAAGACCTGGTCGATCACCCACTCCGGACGCGAGCCCGGGCGGTCGACCTTGTTGACCACCACGATCGGCTTGAAGCCCATCGCGAAAGCCTTCTGGGTGACGAAGCGGGTCTGCGGCATCGGGCCGTCCATCGCATCGACGAGGATCAGCACGGTGTCCACCATCGACAGCACGCGCTCCACTTCGCCGCCGAAGTCGGCGTGTCCGGGGGTGTCGACGATGTTGATCCGGTTCTTGATACCGGTCTTCTTGTCTTCCCAGGTGATGGCCGTGTTCTTGGCCAGGATGGTGATGCCGCGTTCCTTTTCCTGGTCATTGCTGTCCATCACGCGCTCGGCGAGCACGGTGCGCTCGGAGAGGGTGCCGGACTGCTTGAGCAGCTGGTCGACGAGGGTGGTCTTACCGTGGTCGACGTGGGCGACGATGGCGATGTTGCGAAGATTTTCGATAGACATGCGAAAGGGGGCCAGTCGGCGCCGGATTTGGAAAAAGAAGTCCAACATTATACGGCCTGGATGACCAAACGCGAAAACCGCGCTTCAGACCGCGCCGGGCACCCATTCAGGTAGTGCCGGCCAGCGGCCGGCATTACCGGGTGTCCTCGGGATATTCAGGAAAGCGTTTCCGTGCCGGTGCGGAGGTGCCCGGCGCGTGGCGACGCGTTTTTCCAACGGGCGCCCGATGGTCAAGGGGCGCGGTGTATCCTATGGGGCTAACGACAAACCCCCGTACCCCAAGGATTTGCATGTCCCTCATCGCCACTTTCGACACCACCCAGGGCCCGATCAAGGTCGAGCTGTTCGCCGACAAGGCCCCGCTGACGGTCGCCAGCTTCGTCAACCTGGTCAAGCATGGCTTCTATGACGGCCTGGTCTTCCACCGCGTGATCCCCGATTTCATGATCCAGGGCGGCTGCCCCAAGGGCCAGGGCACCGGCGGCCCGGGCTACAAGTTCGAAGATGAAAAGAACGGTGTGAAGCACCAGATCGGTTCGTTGTCGATGGCCAATGCCGGTCCGGCCACCAACGGCAGCCAGTTCTTCATCACCCACATCAAGACCGACTGGCTGGATGGCAAGCACACCGTGTTTGGTCAGGTGCTGGATGGCCAGGCCATCGTCGACTCGGTCAAGCAGGGCGACGTGATCCACTCGATCACCCTGGAAGGCGACACCGACGCCGTGCTGGCCGCCCAGGCCGACCGCGTCGCGGAGTGGAACAAGATCCTCGCCGCCTGATCCAAGCCGACGGTCCCCTGAAAAGGGGGCCGTTTCCATGTTGTGGCCGCCCCGCCAGGCCTGTCCCCGCCCGCGCGGCCTTTCCCCCACACCGCTATTTAGCTTCTTAGCAGAGGAAATCCCCATGAAAGCACCTGTTCGTGTTGCCGTGACCGGCGCCGCCGGCCAGATCGGCTACGCCCTGCTGTTCCGCATCGCCTCCGGCGAAATGCTGGGCAAGGACCAGCCGGTCATCCTGCAGCTGCTCGAGCTGCCGGTCGACAAGGCCCAGGCCGCCCTGCGCGGCGTGATGATGGAACTGGAAGACTGCGCGTTCCCGCTGCTGGCCGGCATGGTCGGCACCGATGACGCCGAAGTGGCCTTCAAGGATGCCGACGTCGCCCTGCTGGTCGGCGCGCGTCCGCGCGGCCCGGGCATGGAGCGCAAGGACCTGCTGCTGGAAAACGCCAAGATCTTCACCGCACAGGGTGCGGCGCTGAACAAGGTGGCCAGCCGCAACGTGAAGGTGCTGGTGGTCGGCAACCCGGCCAACACCAATGCCTACATCGCCATGAAGTCGGCGCCTGACCTGAACCCGCGCAACTTCACCGCCATGCTGCGCCTGGACCACAACCGCGCGCTGAGCCAGCTGTCCTCCAAGCTGGGCAAGCCGGTCGGCGCCCTGGAGAAGCTGGTGGTGTGGGGCAACCACAGCCCGACCATGTACCCGGATTACCGTTTCGCTACTGTCGATGGCGCGTCGGTGGGCGAGGCGATCAACGACCAGGAATGGAACGCCACCACCTTCATCCCGACCGTGGGCAAGCGCGGCGCGGCGATCATCGAAGCCCGTGGTTCGTCCTCGGCGGCTTCGGCGGCCAACGCCGCCATCGACCACGTACGCGACTGGCTGCTGGGCAGCAACGGCAAGTGGGTCACCATGGGCGTGCCGTCCGACGGTTCCTATGGCATTCCGGAAGGGGTGATCTTCGGCTTCGCGGTGACCACCGAAAACGGTGAGTACACCCTGGTCAAGGACCTGCCGGTGGACGACTTCAGCCAGAAGTACATCGACAAGACCCTGGCCGAGCTGGAAGAAGAGCGCGCTGGCGTGGCCCACCTGCTGGGTTGATCCCACGCGGGTGTGGTAGCGAAAACGCCGGGCATTGCCCGGCGTTTTTTGTTGCATTTGACGTTCCGAAGCGTCGACCGTTGGTCGGCTGGCCGCGCAGCGCGCGGCAATGATCGGCGCAGAGCAGCCGACCCACGGTCGGCTCTACGACCAAGGTCGGACGGCCCGGCCGCCGGCATCGGACTATGCTCGATCCCATGAGTCTGTCTGGGAGGGCTGTCATGGGTTACGAAGCAATGTACCGTCGTTCGGTCGATGAGCCCGAGGCATTCTGGGGCGAAGAAGCCCGACGGATCTACTGGCACAAGCCACCGCAACAGGTGCTCGATTACAGCAATCCGCCATTCCGGCGCTGGTATGTCGGCGGTGAAACCAACCTCTGCTACAACGCCGTGGACCGCCATCTGGCCGAGCGTCCAGACCAGCTTGCGTTGGTGGCGATCTCCACCGAAACCGGCCTCACCCGCGAAGTCACCTACCGTCAGCTGTACCGCGAAGTGAATGCGTTTGCCGCGGTCCTGCAGCGGCTGGACGTGCAGCGCGGTGACCGCGTGGTGATCTACATGCCGAACATGGCCGAAGCGGTGTTCGCGATGCTGGCCTGTGCGCGCATCGGTGCGATCCACTCGGTGGTGTTCGGCGGTTTTGCCGCACACAACCTGGCACTGCGCATCGACGATGCCGAACCCAAGCTGCTGATTGCCGCCGACGCCGGCAAGCGCGGCGGCAAGGTCATTCCGTACAAGGCGATGGTCGATGCGGCCTGCGCCGAAGCCACCTCGCCACCGCCGCATGTATTGATCGTCTCGCGCGGACTGGATCCGGCTGAACCCAGGGTGCCCGGCCGTGATGTCGACTACGCCACCCTGCGCGCTGAAGTGGGCGACCAGGACGTGCCGGTGGTGTGGCTGGAATCCAGTGAGCCCAGCTACCTGCTGTACACCTCCGGCACCACCGGCAAGCCCAAGGGCGTGCAGCGCGATGTGGGCGGGTACGCGGTGGCGATGGCGCAGTCGATGGAGACCGTGTTCGACTGCAAGCCCGGCCAGGTGATGTTTTCCACCTCGGACGTGGGCTGGGCGGTTGGCCATTCCTACAACGTGTACGGACCGCTGATCGGCGGCTGTACCTCGCTGCTCTACGAAGGCCTGCCGACCAATCCCGACCCGGGCATCTGGTGGGCGCTGTGCGAGCAGTACGGCGTGCGCACGCTGTTCTCTTCGCCCACCGCGATCCGCGTGCTGAAAAAGCACGATGCCGACTTCATCCGTCGCCACGATCTGGCGGCATTGAAGTACGTGTTCCTTGCCGGCGAGCCGCTCGACGAGCCTACCGCGCACTGGATCCACGATGCGCTCGGCAAGCCGATCATCGACAACTACTGGCAGACCGAAACCGGCTGGCCGGCGTTGACCCTGCTGCCGGGCGTGGACATGAAACCGGTGCGCTTCGGTTCGCCCGGCTTTCCCAATCTTGGTTACAGGATGAAGGTGATCGACGAGAACACCGGCGATGAGGTCGCGCCGGGGCAGAAGGGCGTACTGGTGATGGTCCCGCCGTTGCCGCCGGGCTGCATGAGCACGGTGTGGAAGGATGACGACCGCTTCATCCAGAGCTACTTCAGCCACTTCAAGGAGCTGCTGTACAGCTCCCTGGACTGGGCGATCCGCGATGAAGACGGCTACACCTTCATCCTCGGCCGCACCGACGATGTGATCAACGTCGCCGGGCATCGCCTGGGCACGCGCGAAATCGAAGAGTGCATCTCCGGCCACCCGCTGGTGGCCGAAGCGGCGGTGATCGGGGTCAAGGACGAGCTCAAGGGCCAGGTGCCGCTGGTGTTCGTCACCTTGCGCCAGGCGGTGGAGGGCGATGGCAGTGAGGTGATCGTCGAGATGATGCAGCGGGTGACGCAATCGCTGGGCGCGTTGGCCCGACCGGCGCACATCCACATCGTCAACGCATTGCCCAAGACGCGCTCGGGCAAGCTGCTGCGGCGCTCGCTGCAGGCGCTGGCCGAGGATCGCGATCCGGGCGATCTTTCGACCCTGGACGATCCGGCCGCCCTGGACGAGATCCGGCGCGCGCTGGGAACCTAAGCGGGCCAGGCCTGCGCGGTGTGCTGCACTGCACCGCTGCAGGCCGCGCCGGTGCGCTAAGCTCCGGCTGTCATCGGCCTGCAATAGGGCCTGCGCGCACAGGGGATGGTGTGCCGGGGCTGCACCGATGACCCGAGGGGTGCGCCCGCAGGGGCGTGCACGCAACCGCATCCAGCCAAGGGGGAAGCTGATGGCATTGCTGCATGCAAAGACGGCCGCTGGCCGTCAGGAAATGGAAGACCGCGCGCGACGGCTGCCGCCGGCGCTGCGCTCGATCCTGTTGATGGTCGATGGACAACGCGATGACGATGCGCTGACGGCATTGATTCCGGGCCTGCGTGCGCCGGACGATGCGGTGCAACAGCTCGCGCAGATGGGCCTGATCGAGGTCATCGGCGGGGTGGTCACGCCGCCTGCGGCCCGCGCGTTCACTGCCGGGCGCGAGCAGGATCCAGAGCTGTACAAGCGCCTGTACGACTGGATGAGTGAATCGGTGCGCAGGCACCTGGGGCTCAAGGGCTATTTCATGCAGCTCAAGATCGAACGCTGCGCCGATGCGGCGGCATTGGAAAAGCTGTGGCCGGACATGGCCATCGCGGTGGGCAAGGCAAAAAGCCCGGCGCTGGCGAGTCGATGGCTGAAGGACACCCACGATCTGCTGCAGTCCGAGCCTGCGTTCGAGTGAGCCCCGGCGCGCGCTGACGACCGCGGCGCTGGCCGATCAAAAGGCAGGGCGGTAACGTGTGCTGCTTTGATGCAGGAGCCGCGCCATGGGCCAAGGCCACCACGATGATTCCAGCACGCCCGGCTGGGACGCGCTCAATGCTGCCCTGGCGGCGCTGTATCCGGGCCAGGAGCCCCGACACTTCGGCACCGCGATGCCGTACACGCTGGGCGGGCAGGATCCGCTGGATGGCATCAGCGTGTACTGGAGCGATACGCCGCAGCCGCACTGGCACTACGTCACCTACGGCTTCTCGGAGTTGTATGCCAAGGAGAGCGAGGATGCGAAGGAAAGCGGGTACGGCTTCGAGCTGACCTTCCGCCTCGCCGCCGCGCCGGGAACGGGGCCGGAGGATGCCCCGCCAACCTGGCCGATGAGCCTGCTGCAGAACCTGGCCCGCTATGTGTTCAAGAGCGGCAACGGCTTCGAGCAGGGCCATCATCTGGATGCCAATGGCCCGATTGCCCTGGACACCGACACTGCGCTGCGCCACCTGGCCTTCGTGGACGACCCGCAGCTGCCCGCGCTGGACACCGCCAATGGCCGGGTGCGGATGCTGCAGGCGGTTGGCTTGACCGACGATGAGATGGCTGCGGTGAAGCGCTGGTCCACCGGCGAGGTGCTGGACGTGCTGGCCCCGGCGATGCCGCTGTGGATCACCGACCTGGCGCGCGGCTCGCTGCTGGCCGACCCGGCACGGGCGGCACAGGTGGAGGCCGGCAGCGTCCGGGACGGCTCCACGACCGGCATGCTGTTCGTGGAAACCCTGCGCTGGGAACCGCACGGGGAGGCGATCGAACTGGTGTTGGGGGCCGGCCAGGTGGACAGCATCGCTGCGTTGCTGCCGCTGCGCCTGGGCCATGGGCGCGCGCTGACCCTGATGGACCGCGAACGCGCGTGGCGTTTCGAGCCGGGCCAGGCCGACCGGATCGAGGTCGAGCCGGCGGCGGTGCGCTGCATTCTGGCGCCGGCCAGCCTGCGCGCGTTGATGGCGGTGTTGCGGCCCGAGCGTGGCCTGCACGCATTGCCGGGGGGCCGATTGCAGGTACGGATCGAGCCGACCCGGCTGCGCGATGCGCAGGGCGCGGTGGTACGCACCATCGGCTGAGGCCGCTGGCAAAAGAAAACGCCCGGCAGTGCCGGGCGCGTTCCTTATATATGCAGCCGTGCGGCGATCAGTGCAGGCCTTCGGCCTTCAGCGTCGCCTGCACGCCGGCATCGGC
This sequence comes from Stenotrophomonas sp. GL_101, assembly GCF_057835675.1. NCBI lineage: Bacteria > Pseudomonadati > Pseudomonadota > Gammaproteobacteria > Lysobacterales > Lysobacteraceae > Stenotrophomonas > Stenotrophomonas sp. GL_101. The sequence continues at coordinate 914,645 of NZ_CM174432.1, forward strand.
TTCCATGCGGGCCTTGTAGGCGGCCAGGTTGTCCAGGCCGCCCAGGTCGACCTTGGCGCCGGCCGCCCAGCGCAGGGTGATGTAGAAGTACGGGTCGGCGAAGCTGCGGAAGCCGGCCAGCCAGGAGCGACCGGCCAGCTGCTGGTCGGCGCGCTCGAACAGGCCGCGCAGGCGTGTGCGTGCGGCCGCGCGGACGGCGTCGTACTGGCTTTCATCGCCGATGAACTTGCCCGGCCCGAACAGCGGCGAAAACGCCGGGTGCAGGTCCGAGTTGACGAAGGACAGCCAGCGGGTCGCCTCGGCGCGCTGCTGGGCGCTGCCGTCGCCGGCCAGGCCTGCCTGCGGGTAGGTGTCGGCGATGTAGCCCATGATGGCCGCGTTCTGGGTCAGGATGAAATCGCCGTCGACCACCGCCGGCACCGAGCCGGCCGGGTTGATCGCCAGGTAGGCCGGCGCCTTCAGGGTGTCCTTGTCGAGCAGTTCCACGTCGAACGGCTGGCCGGTCCACTGCAGGGCGATGTGGTCGGCGGTGGAGCAGGCACCGGGCTTGCTGTACAGCTTCATGGGAACTCCGTTGGCGATCGATGGAAGGTGAGCCGCCCACTATCCCAGAGCGGGCCCCGCATCCTCAACGGTATTGCCGTAACAGATCGTTACGATGCGCGCGGCTTGAGTTTCTGCACGCGATAGAACGTGTGGTCGCCGATCGTGGCCACCTGGTAGGCGTTGCGCCAGCTCGGGTTGGCGATGGCCAGCGCAGCGAAGTGGCTGGCCCCGGGCACGATTTCCTTGCGCTCACCGGCCGGCAGGGCCCAGTTGCGCTCGGCGTCGAAGGCCACGGTCATCGCTTCCTGCCAGGCATCGGCGTTGCCCAGCTGGGTACCGGGGGCGACGATGGTCGGGGCGAACTGCTTGCGCGCGGTCACCACCTTGCACATCGAATCGCCCCACAGCCCACTGTCCAGGCGGCGCAGGGCCACCTCGGCGACGGCTTGTTGGCCGCGCAGGGTCTGGTCACGCGCTTCGAGGTAGACGGTCGTGCTCAGGCACAACGAATCGGCGGCCGGCTGCGGCAACAACTGCGACAGCCAGAGAATCCAGGCCAGTTTCATGAAACTCCTTGCTCCGTGTGGGCCGCACCTGGCGGTCCTTCCGATCATTCGGAGGGGGCGAGGGGTCGACTTGGCGTCATGGGGAGGCGGCCATCGGGGCCGCCCGTTGTCGGCCCCAAACAAGACGTGGGGGCCGCGCGCTCACTCGAACTGGGTGGTGAGCGGGAAAGTTGGCGCACGATAGGGGGCCATTTCCCAATGCATCCTGAACCTGAAAGCTTGACATTCAGGTTCAGGGCAGGCGGCGGAACCGGATTCCGCTCCCCTGTTCAGCGTTGAATCGGCCTCGATCAGAGACCGGCGGCGAGCTTGCTGCCCTGGCCGATCGCGCGCTTGGCATCCAGTTCGGCGGCCACGTCCGCGCCGCCGATCAGGTGTGCGGTGACCCCGGCTGCCAGCAGCGCGGCATACAGGTCGCGGCGCGGTTCCTGGCCGGCGCAGACCACCACGTGGTCGACCGGCAGGGTCTGTTCCTGGCCGTCGATGCCGATGCGCAGGCCGCTGTCATCCAGGCCCAGGTACGCCACGCCGCCGAGCATCTTCACGCCCTTGGCCTTGAGCGTGGCGCGGTGGATCCAGCCGGTGGTCTTGCCCAGTCGCGCGCCGGGTTTGCCGGGGCTGCGCTGCAACAGCCAGACTTGGCGCGCGGGCGCTTCCGGCACTGCCCTGGCCAGCGCACCGCGTGCTTCAAAGCTCGGGTCCACGCCCCATTCGGCCATCCATCGCGCCGGGTCCAGCGCCGAGGAGGGACCGCCGGCATGGACCAGGAACTCTCCCACGTCGAAACCGATGCCGCCGGCACCGATGATCGCTACCTGCGCACCGACCTGGACGCGGCCCTGCAGCACATCCAGGTAGGAGACCACCTTGGGATGATCGGCACCGGGGAACTCGACCCGGCGCGGGGTGATGCCGGTGGCGACCACCACCTCGTCGAAACCGGCCAGCGCGGCCACGTCGGCAACGGTGTCCAGCTTCACCTCGACGCCGGTTTCCTGCAGTTTGTGGCGGAAGTAGCGCAGGGTTTCGTGGAATTCCTCCTTGCCCGGGATGCGCTTGGCCACGTTGAACTGGCCACCGATCTCGCTGCCGGCGTCGAACAGGGTGACCCGGTGGCCCCGCTCGGCCGCGACCGTGGCACAGGCCAGTCCGGCCGGACCGGCACCCACCACCGCCACGCGTTTGGCGGTGCTCACCGGGCGGTAGACCAGTTCGGTTTCGTGCACCGCGCGCGGGTTGACCAGGCAGCTGGCGGTCTTGTTCTCGAACACATGGTCCAGGCAGGCCTGGTTGCAGGCGATGCAGGTGTTGATCGCTTCGGCGCGGCCGGCGCGGGCCTTGTTGGCCCATTCGGGATCTGCCAGCAAGGGCCGCGCCAGCGACACCATGTCCGCGCCGCCATCGGCCAGGATGCGCTCGGCGACGTTGGGCATGTTGATGCGGTTGGTGGCGATCACCGGCACCTGCACATGCGGCTTGAGCTTGGCGGTGACCCCGGCGAAGGCCGCGCGCGGCACCGAGGTGGCGATGGTCGGGATGCGTGCCTCGTGCCAGCCGATGCCGGTGTTGATCAGCGTCGCGCCCGCCGCTTCGATCGCCTTGGCCTGGGCCACGATCTCCTCCCAGTTGCTGCCGTCTTCGACCAGGTCCACCAGCGACAGCCGGTAGATGATGATGAAGTCCGGCCCGCAGGCTTCGCGGATGCGGCGCACGATTTCCACCGCAAAGCGCATGCGCTGGTTGGCGTCACCGCCCCAGCGGTCGGTGCGCTTGTTGCTGCGCGGGGCGATGAACTCGTTGATCAGATAGCCTTCCGAGCCCATCACCTCGACACCGTCGTAGCCGGCCTCGCGGGCCAGCCGCGCGCTGCGTGCGTAGTCGGCGATGTGGCGTTCCACGCCGCGTGTGGACAGCGCGCGCGGGGTGAACGGATTGATCGGTGCCTTCAGTTTCGACGGTGCCACCGACAAGGGGTGGTAGGCGTAGCGCCCGGCGTGCAGCAGCTGCAGGCAGATCTTGCCGCCGTTGTCGTGTACGGCCGCGGTGAGCAGCCGGTGCGGGCGGACTTCCCACGGCCAGGACAGCTTGCCGCCAAACGGCTTGAGCCAGCCAACCACATTCGGCGCGAAGCCGCCGGTGACGATCAACCCGACCCCGCCGGCGGCGCGCTCGGCGAAATAGGCGGCCAGCCGCGGGAAGTCGCGCGCGCGGTCCTCCAGGCCGGTGTGCATGGAGCCCATCAGGATGCGGTTGCGCAGCTGGGTGAAGCCCAGGTCCAGCGGAGCGAACAGATGGGGGTAGGCGATGGATTCGGCGGCTGGCGACATGTCGATACGCTTGCGTACGGAAGCGCGCAGGGTGCCGCGAATAGCCCTTGCGCGCAAGGGCCTTTCACGGCACGCCTGCACGCTTCGCTCCAAGGTTCGCTGCGCGAACCTTGGACCCTGGGGCATGCTTCCTCTACCCCCGCCTGTCGGCGCGCCCCTTCAACAGAAGGGGCTTTCCACCAGACCGATTGTGGGGCAGCCGGGTAGGTGTCGACCGTTGGTCGGCACGGCTGGCGGCGCGGCGCGTGATCGCCCGGGGCTACGGCGTGGCGGCGGCGGGGGCTGCCTTTCTGATCCCGAACAGCGGCAGCGTGTACCCGCACAGCGGCCCGATCAGCAGGGCGAAGGCCAGGGTACCCACGCCGACGTTGCCGCCCAGCTGCCAACCGATCACCAGCACGGTGCCTTCGATCAGGCTGCGCACGATCCAGATCGGCCAGCCGGTGCGGGCGTGCAGGCCGGTCATCAGGCCGTCGCGGGGGCCCGGACCAAAGCGCGCGCCGATGTACAGGCCGGTGGCCAGCGCCACCAGCAGCAGCCCGCACAGGAACATCGGCACCTGCAGGGCGAGGCCGTGAACTTCCGGCAGCACCCACAGCCCGAACTGCGCGCTCGGGCCGATCAGCAGCACGTTGAGCACGGTGCCCAGCCCGGGTTTCTGCCGGATCGGCCACCACAGCAACAGCACCAGCGCACCGATCACGTTGGTGGCCAGCCCGAACGACAACGGCGTCTGCAGTGCGATGCCTTGAGACAGCACATCCCATGGCGCCACGCCGATCGCGGCACGGATCATCACCGCCGCACCGAAGCCGTACAGAAACAGGCCAAGCAACAGTTGAATCAGACGCAGGGGCAGGGACGTGGGCATGCTGGCATCACCGGGAGGGGCCTTGAATGTAGGCCGCGCGCGATCGCGCCGACAGATACAGATGGAGGCCAATGCGCGCCGACACGGTGTCCGGCCCGCCGGGCGGCAGCGGCCTGCGCCGGCCGCCGCCCGGGGCGCAGCACCGCTGCAGCGCTGATCAGCGTGCCGCGTCCGCCTCGTCCCACCCTGACAGCACCAGTTTGCCGATCACCCCACCGCCTTCCACCTGGCGATGCGCCTGGCGCAGGTTGGCTGCGTTGATCGTGCCCAGGTGGGTGTGCGCGGTGCTGCGCAGCTCGCCGGCATCGACCAGGCTGGCGGCCCGGCTGAGGATGCGGTGCTGCTCGATCATGTCCGCGGTGCGGAACTTCGCCCGCGCGAACATGAATTCCCAGTGGATGCCGATGCACTTGGCTTTGTAGGGATCGCCCAGGCGCAGCGCCGCGCGCGGTTCCACGATCAGCCCGACATGTCCCTGCGGTGCGAGCAGGTCGCCCAGCACCTCCCAGTACTGGTCGGTATCGGCCAGGTTCACGGCGGCGTGCACCTGCGCGATGCCCAGCGCCTGCAGCTGCGCCGGCAACGGCTGGCGATGGTCGATGACGTGGTCGGCGCCCAGCTGCCGGCACCACTGCGCCGACGATTCCCGCGAGGCGGTGGCCACGACGGTGAAGCCGGCGTGCCGGGCCAACTGGATCGCCATCGAGCCGACGCCACCGGCGCCACCGATGACCAACAGCACCTGGCCGGCATGGCGGCGGCCATCAAAGTGCAGGGGCATGCGCTGGAACAGCAGTTCCCACGCCGTCAGCGTGGTCAGCGGCAACGCCGCCGCCTCGGCAAACTCCAGCGTGGCCGGCTTGCGCCCGACCAGGCGCTCATCCACCCACTGCCATTGCGCGTTGCAGCCCGAACGAGTGACGTCCCCGGCGTAGTACACCTCGTCGCCGGGCACGAACGCGGTGACCTCCGGCCCGACCGCGTCGACGGTGCCGGCGGCGTCATAACCCAGGATGCGCGGCGCGTCTTCGTGCTGGGCCCGGGGCGCGCGCAGTTTGGTATCCACCGGGTTGACGGAAACAGCCTGTATCCGCACCAGCAGGTCAGACCCCTGCGGCGGGCCAGGCGGCGGCAGGGTCAGGTCGAGCAGCGAAGCCTCGTCGTCGATCGGCAGGTAATGATGCAATCCCACGGCTTTCATGACGTCTCCAGTTCAGGATTCGCCTTCATCATACGACTGTCGACAAACCTGTTTATGCGCTGAATCAATGCACGCCAGGTTGCCGGGCTGGAATGACGCAATTCACCGCAAAATAGGCGGGAAAAGCGCGAGAAGCCTTGCCATTGCTCGGCCTTGCGGAATTTCATCAACCTGTATAGGGTGCCACCAGCTGGACCGGGTAGAGGTCTGGCAGTCGTCTTCACATGTTACGGGACTGTTAACATCACCTTCACTCGCCTGAGCATAATGTTCGCGGCGGTGGCGTGCTGAATCGGCAGTCGGAAAAACGACGCAGGTGCTGGCCCATGCCTCTACCGGTTTCATACCCCCGAAATAGGAGCTGTACTCAATGAACAAGAAGATCCTTACTGCCGCGCTGCTGGGCGGCCTGGCTTTCGCCCAGGCTGCATCGGCGCAGGATTTCGACGACCGCTGGTACCTGACCGGTTCGGCCGGCTTCAACTTCCAGGATAGCGACCGTCTGACCAACGACGCTCCGTTCGTTACCCTGGGCCTCGGTAAGTTCATCAGCCCCAACTGGTCGCTGGACGGTGAACTGAACTATCAGAACCCGAACTTCGACGCGAACCAGGACCTGAACTGGAGCCAGTACGGCGTGTCTGTCGACATGCGTCGCCATTTCATCTCCGAAGGCCGTGGCTGGAACCCGTACCTGCTGATGGGTCTGGGCTACCAGAAGTCGGAAGAAGAGTACGCAGCGAACAACCTGAATGGTCCGCGTGAGCGCAAGGACGGCAACTTTGCCGCCAAGCTCGGCGTCGGCCTGCAGACCACCTTCGAAAAGCGCGTTGCTGTCCGCGCCGAAGTGGCCTACCGCGCTGACTTCGATGACCAGAGCATCTCGGCTCCGGACGAAAGCTGGTTCGGCGACGTGCTGGCTTCGGTCGGCGTCGTGATCCCGCTGGGCCCGGCCCCGACCGCTGCTGTGGTTGCCCCGGCTCCGGTGGCTCCGAGCTGCGCAGACCTGGATGACGACGGTGACGGCGTCAACAACTGCGACGACAAGTGCCCGGATTCGCAGCCGGGTCAGACCATCGGTCCGGACGGTTGCCCGGTTCCGGTCTCCATCGATCTGAAGGGCGTCAACTTCGACTTCGACAAGTCGACCCTGCGTCCGGACGCCGTGGCGATCCTGAGCGAAGCCACCGAGATCCTGAAGCGTTACCCGGATCTGCGTGTTGAAGTTGCCGGTCACACCGACTCGAAGGGTACCGACGCTTACAACCAGAAGCTGTCGGAGCGTCGCGCTACCGCTGTGTATGACTACATGACCAAGAACGGCGTGTCCGCTTCGCGTCTGGTGGGTCCGATCGGCTACGGCGAGAGCCGTCCGATTGCGCCGAACACCAACTCGGATGGCTCGGACAACCCGGAAGGCCGTGCGAAGAACCGTCGTACCGAGCTGAACGTCCAGAACTAATCCTTCTGGTAGTACAGCCTCAGAAGAGGGCCCGGCATTGCCGGGCCCTTTTTTTGCTTCTTCACCCGAGGTAGGTCACCACCGTTGGTGGTGACGCCCGTTGGCGGTGACGCTGATCGCGGCATCGTGCGGCATCGTGCGGCATCGTTCGGCATCGTTCGGCATGGTGCGCGCGTCCGGGGCCCCTTGGCGGCCGGCAGGCCCTTGTGCAAATGTCCCCCGGCCGATGCCTGCGGCGACGGCCTCCTCCTTTATTTTGCCAAGGACCTGCCGGCCGCCAACGGGCTCGGCTTGCGGTGGGCGAAGAGCGGCATCCACGCATGGTGGGGGGCACAGGCAGCCGTTGATCCGCGCCTTACGCGCTTGATCGCCCAGAAAATCAACAATAAATCCAACAAGTTGCCGTATTCATTGAATGTGGGATCTTGAAAGCCGTTGTGGCGCTGTTAAACTCGGCGCGTCGCCCCTTTTCCCTGGATGCATTCCATGCTGCGTATCGCACTGGCCGCCGCGCTTGGCCTGGCCCTGGTTCACACCGCTCACGCAGCCGTGGATTGCTCGGCCAACGCCACCAGCGCGTCGCCGCTGGCGCTGCCGGCAACGGCGATCGCTCCGGTGGCCGAAGAGCTGTACATCCGCAACGTCCAGCTGGGCATGCCGGCCGGCGTGCTGACCTCCAATTACGACCAGCGCCAGTCGCTGGACAGCGTGCTGCAGCGCCTGCGCATCGACGGGTGCCAGAACATCGCCAAGGCAATGCCCGGCGCGCCGGCGATCAAGCCCAATGATCCGGCCGCGTACAAGCCGCAGACCGAGTTTGACAACACGCCGTGGCGCTTTGACATGAGCCAGAACGGCAAGCGCATGACCGCCGAGGAATTCGACGCCTGGATGAAGGCGCGCGGCGTGCGCGTGGTCAAGGCGCGCCCCGTACCCGCTGCGGCCGTCCCTGCCGCTGAAGCACCGGCAGATACCAAGCCGGGCGAGAAGAAGTAAGCCGCCCCGCGCGGAGCACGATGAGCACACGCCGGCCCCCTGCCGCGCCTGCCTCACGACCACGCCGCCCCGAGCGGCGTGCGTCACCGGCAACCCTGCCGTACAGCGACGGCGCAGCGCGCCATGGGTTGGCACGGGTGCTGTCCAAGGCCGGGCTGTGCTCGCGTACCGAAGCGGCGCGCTGGATTGCCGCCGGACGGGTCACGGTCGATGGCCGGGTCATCAACAACCCTGAATTCCCGATCGTCGATGGGCGCCACCACGTACGCGTCGACGGCCAGCCGCTGGGCGCGCCACGGCGCATCCACCTGATGCTCAACAAACCGCGCGGGCTGGTCACCACCGCGCAGGATGAGCAAGGGCGCGACACCGTCTACCGCTGCCTGGATGGCAGTGGCCTGCCGTGGCTCGCACCGGTTGGACGGCTCGACAAGGCCAGCGAAGGCCTGTTGTTGTTCAGCAACGATCCGCAGTGGGCGGCGCGGCTGACCGACCCCACCAGCGGCCCGGACAAGACCTACCACGTACAGATCGACGTCATCCCCGATGCCGCGCAGCTGCAGGCGTTGTGCATCGGCGTGGACAATGACGGCGAGCACCTGCGTGCGCGCCGCGCCACGTTGCTGCGCAGCGGTGACAAGACCGCCTGGCTGGAAGTGGTGCTGGAAGAAGGGCGCAACCGCCACATCCGGCGCCTGCTGGCCGCCTTGGACATCAACGTGCTGCGGCTGGTGCGCGTGGCCATCGGGCAGTTGCCGATGGGCACGCTGGGCAAGGGAGCCTGGCGTGAACTGGGCCCGCACGACCTGGAACTGCTGTACGCCGCGGCCGATGGCGCCGTGGCATCGCCGTGAATCCAAGGCCTGCCCGCGTGCGGCAGGCATACCGAACCAGGCAATGGATGGCCTCTCACCCGACGATCCATTCACTACCGGGAGATTCCCCCATGCACACCATCGCTCGCTATCGCCCGCTGTTCCGCAGCGCCTGCCTGCTGTTGCCGGTCGCGTTGCTGACGGCCTGTGGCGGCCACAAGCAGTCCGCCAAGGACACCGCACTGGTGACCGACAAAATCGTGGAGATAAAGACGCCCGAACTGGACGGACGCGGCAGCTATCGCTTCATGATGAGCGAGGGCGACAAGAAGATGTCCGCCGATGAGTTCGATGCCTGGATGAAGGCCAACGGCATCCGCGTGGCCAAGGGCAATGGCCAGGACCGGCCGGCCGCACCGGTGGTGGTGGCCAGCAAGGACGCGGCCAAGGACAAGAAGAAAAAGAAAAAATAACGCCGGGCATTGCCCGGCGTTCGAACGGGACGGCGCAGCGCGCCGTCACCGGGTCACCCCTTGATCACACCCAGCTCAACGCCGATACGAATGAATGCATCGATCGCACGGTCCAGATGCGCGCGGGTATGCGCGGCGCTGATCTGGGTGCGGATGCGGGCCTGGCCCTTGGGCACCACCGGGAAGAAGAAGCCGATCGCGTAGATGCCCTCTTCCAACAGGCGCTCGGCGAACTTCTGCGCCAGCGGCGCGTCGTACAACATCACCGGGCTGATCGGGTGCACGCCCGGCTTCACGTCGAAACCGGCGGCGGTCATCTTTTCGCGGAAGTAGGCGGTGTTGTCGGCCAGGGTGGTGCGCAGGTCGCCGGCAGCGGCCAACATCTCAAATGCCTTGATGCCGGCGGCGACCACGTGCGGCGGCAGCGAGTTGGAGAACAGGTACGGGCGCGAACGCTGGCGCAGCAGTTCGACCACCTCGGCGCTGGCGCAGGTGAAGCCACCCAGCGCGCCGCCCATGGCCTTGCCCAGCGTGCCGGTGATGATGTCGATCTTCTCCAGCACGCCCTTGACCTCGGCCGAGCCGCGGCCGGTGCTGCCGAGGAAGCCGGTGGCATGGCACTCGTCGATGTGCACCAGCGCGTTGTACTTTTTGGCCAGCGCGGTGATTTCATCCAGCGGGGCGATGAAGCCGTCCATCGAGAACACGCCGTCGGTGGTGATCAGCTTGGTCTTGCAGCCAGCGGCATCGGCGGCCTGCAGCTGGGTTTCCAGGTCGGCCATGTCGCAGTTGGCGTAGCGGAAACGCTTGGCCTTGCACAGGCGGACGCCATCGATGATCGAGGCGTGGTTGAGCGCATCGGAGATGATCGCGTCGTTCTCGCCCAGCAGCGGCTCGAACAGGCCACCGTTGGCGTCGAAGCAGGCCGCGTACAGGATCGTGTCCTGCTTGCCGAAGAACGCGGCGATCTGCTTTTCCAGCTGTTTGTGCAGGTCCTGGGTGCCGCAGATGAAGCGCACCGAGGCCATGCCGAAGCCGTGGCTGTCCAGCGCGTCCTTGGCTGCCTGGATCAGGTCGGGGTGGTCGGCCAGGCCCAGGTAGTTGTTGGCACAGAAGTTGATCACCGTGCGGCCATCGTCCAGGGTGATCTCGGCCGACTGCGGGCTGGTGATGATGCGCTCGGACTTGAACAGGCCCTGGGCGCGGATCGCCTCCAGTTCCTCAACGTAATGCTGGGTCAGCGGGGCGGTCTTGGCAGCGGTCATGGCAGGCGATCATCAGCACGGGAAGCCGGTGATTTTACCTGCCGGGGGCGACGAGGGGGCCGTTGTCGGCGGGCAGGGCCGGGGCCGGGGGACAAATCGGTTGCAGACGTGATTGTTGCATCGCAATATCAATCAGGTTAAAAAACTGTAAACCGCCGCGTTCCGCCCACCCCCACCGCCCCGGAGAGACCCCGCATGAACCACGCCACGCGCTGTACCGCCGCCGTTGTGCTCTGCGCCGCCTTGCTTGCCCCGTTCGCCGCCAGTGCCCAGGAGGAGGCCGAGTCTCCATTCAGCTGGAACGTTACCGGCGTGTCCGATTACGTGTTCCGCGGGATTTCCCAGACCGATGAGGATCCGACCCTGCAGGCTGGCTTCACCTATACCTCGCCGGTGGGCCTGTACGCCGGGGTGTGGGGTTCGGGCGTGGACTTCGGGCCGGGCGACCCGAGCGTGGAGCTTGACTACCTGATCGGCTACGGCGTGGACGTGAGCGACAGCGTCAATTTCGACGTGCTGCTCAACCGTTACACCTATCCCGGTGCCAGCGAGCTGAACTACAACGAGCTGATCACCACCACCACGTTTGCCAAGCAGTACAAGCTGACCGTGGCCTACACCAACGATATTTCCGGTTCCGATACCAAGAGCTGGTACTACGCCGTGGGCGGTGAGTGGGGCCTGCCGAACGATTTCACGCTCAATGCTGGCGTGGGTCGCACCACCCTGGAGACGGCAACCGGCAAGGATTACACCGATTTCAGCGTGGGCGTCAGCCGCCAGTTCGGCCTGTTCAACCTGGGCCTGGGCTACCACGGCACCGATGGCGCCGGCCGCGACAACAACGGCAAGCTGGCCGACAACCGCGTGGTGTTCACCGTGGCGATCGGCAACTGACGCCCGCTCCGGTCGTCCCCAGCACGGGGAAGTCACCACCGTCGGTCGTGGCAGGCACGAGAAAAAGGCGCCCATCGGGCGCCTTTTTCGTACCGACCAACGGTCGGCACCTACCAATGCCATGACGTCGCAACGATCCCGGTAGGCCGCGACCGTTGGCCATGACGGCGCAACGATCCCGGTAGGCCGCGACCGTTGGCCATGACGGCGCAACGATCCCGGTAGGCCGCGACCGTTGGCCATGACGGCGCAACGATCCCGGTAGGTCACGACCGTTGGTCGTGACGGCGCGGTGGTTCAATTCCAGCTCAACACCACCTTGCCGGCCTTGCCCTGTTCCATCAGGTCGAAGCCCTTCTGGAAATCGTCGATCGGCAACTGGTGAGTCATCACCTTGCCAAGCGGGAAACCGGACAGCACCAGCTGGGTCATCTTGTACCAGGTCTCATACATCTTGCGGCCGTAGATGCCCTGCACGGTCAGGCCCTTGAAGATGATCTTGTCCCAGTCGCAGCCGGCACCCTTGGGCATGATCCCGAGCATGGCGATCTTGCCGCCGTGGTACATGCAGTCGAGCATGTCGTTGAACGCGCGCGGGTTGCCGCTCATTTCCAGGCCCACGTCGAAGCCCTCCATGTGCAGTTCCTTCATCACGTCCTTGAGCGAGGTGTTGGACACGTTGACCACGCGGGTGGCGCCCATGTCGGCGGCCAGCTTCAGGCGGAAGTCGTTGACGTCGGTGACCACCACGTTGCGCGCACCGATGTGCTTGCAGATGCCCGCGGCGATGATCCCGATCGGGCCGGCACCGGTGATCAGCACGTCTTCACCGATCACGTTGAACTCCAGCGCGCAGTGCGCGGCGTTGCCGTAGGGATCGAAGAAGGCGGCCAGTTCGGACGGGATCTGGTCGGGGATCGGCCACAGGTTGCTGGCCGGCATCACCATGTACTCGGCGAAGGCGCCGTTGACGTTGACGCCGATGCCCACGGTGTTCGGGCACAGGTGCTGGCGACCGCCACGGCAGTTGCGGCAGTGGCCGCAGACGATGTGGCCTTCGGCCGAGACGCGCTGGCCGATCTCGTAGCCGGTCACGCCCGGGCCGATTTCGGCGATGCGGCCGACGAACTCGTGGCCGATGGTCAGGCCCGGCTTGATCGTGCGCTGGCTCCATTCGTCCCACAGGTAGATATGCAGGTCGGTACCGCAGATGGCGGTCTTTTCCAGCTTGATCAGGACCTGGTTCGGGCCGGGGGTCGGGACCGGCACTTCTTCCAGCCAGATACCCTTGCCGGCTTCACGCTTGACCAGGGCCTTCATTGTTTGCTGCGCCATCGGGGTGGAACTCGTCTGGGGGAAAACGCGGATTATAGAGCCGTACGCGGTTTTCCCATGTTGCAGCGCGGGTGGTTTGGGGCGGTGGCCCCGCCCCCTCCGGACAGAGTGTCGCAAGCGCGGGGCGTAGAGCCGGGCTCTGCCCGGCTGGCACCGTCCATGACTTCCGGGCATCGGGCCAGGGCAGGGGGCTGGGCTACACTCGGCGGTTCTCTAAACAGGGGCTGCTCAATGCGCTCGAACCTGCTCGCTTTCTCCGTCGTCGCCAGCCTTGGGCTGGTCCAGGTCGCCCAGGCCGCTGAAGGCATGTGGGTGCCGCAGCAGCTGCCGGAGATCGCCGGCCCGCTCAAGCAGGCCGGGCTGAAGCTGTCCGCCGAGCAGATCTCCAACCTGACCGGCGACCCGATGGGCGCGGTGGTGGCACTCGGCGGCTGCACGGCCAGCTTCGTCTCCCCGCAGGGCCTGGTGGTCACCAACCACCATTGCGCCTACGGCGCGATCCAGCTGAACTCCACCGCCGAAAAGAACCTGATCAAGGACGGCTTCAATGCGCCGACCCTGAAGGATGAGCTGAGCGCCGGCCCGAACGCCCGCGTGTTCGTGCTCGACCAGATCACCGACGTGACCGCCCAGGCCAAGGCCGCGATCGCCGCCGCCGGCAAGGACCCGCTGGCGCGGACCCGCGCGCTGGATGCCTTCGACAAGGCGCAGACCGCGGCCTGCGAAGCCGACGCCGGCTTCCGCTGCCGGCTGTTCAGCTTCTCCGGCGGCAACACCTACCGCCTGTTCCGCAACATGGAAATCAAGGACGTGCGCCTGGTCTATGCGCCCCCGGGCAGCGTGGGCAAGTTCGGCGGCGACGTCGACAACTGGATGTGGCCGCGCCACACCGGCGACTTCTCCTTCTACCGCGCCTACGTGGGCAAGGATGGCAAGCCGGCTGCGTTCGCCGCCGACAACGTGCCTTACCAGCCCAAGCACTTCCTGACCTTCGCCGACCAGCCGCTGGGTGCCGACGACTTCGTGATGGTGGCCGGCTACCCGGGCCGCACCAACCGCTATGCCCTGGCCGGTGAGTTCAACGAAACCGCCACCTTCACCTATCCGACCATCGCCCGCCACTACAACGCGGTGTTGAAGATGATCGACGACGCCGGCAAGGCCGACGCCGACGTCAAGGTGAAGTACGCCGCCACCGCGGCCAGCATGAACAACGTGGCCAAGAACTACGCCGGCCAGCTGGAAGGCTTCAAGCGCATCGACGCGGCCGGCCAGAAGCAGGCCGAAGAAGCGGCCGTGCTGGCCTGGCTGAAGCAGCAGGGTACCGCCGGCAAGCCGGCGCTGGCCGCGCACGCGCAGCTGCTCAAGCACCTCGATACCAGCAAGGCGACGCGTGAGCGCGACCTGTTCGTGAGCCAGTTCAACGCCACCTCGGCGGTGAGTGCGGCGCTGTCGCTGTATCGTCTTTCGATCGAGCGTGCCAAGCCGGACGCCGAGCGTGAAGCCGGCTACCAGGACCGCGACCTGACCACCATCGAGGGCAGCCTGAAGCAGATGGATCGCCGCTACGTGGCGAAGATGGACCAGCAACTGCAGACCTATTGGCTGGACCAGTACATCGCCCTGCCGGCCGCGCAGCGCGACAACGCCTTGCTGAACCAGTGGCTGGCGGGCAGCGATGCCAACGCGGTCAAGGCGCTGGTGGCCAAGCTGGGTGGCACCCAGCTGGGTAGCCTGGACAAGCGCCTGGAGTGGTTCAAGGCCGACCGTGCCGCGTTTGAAGCCAGCACCGATCCGGCCATCCAGTACGCGGTGGCGGCGATGCCGGCACTGCTGAAGCAGGAAGAGCAGAAGAAGATCCGCGAAGGCGAATCGCTGACTGCCCGTCCGCTGTACCTGCAGGCCGTGGCCGATTACAAGAAGAGCAAGGGCGGGTTTGTTTATCCCGATGCCAACCTGTCGTTGCGCATCACCTTCGGCAACGTGATGGGTTACGGCAAGGACGGGGTGAACTACACCCCGTTCACCACCCTGGAAGGCGTGGCCGCCAAGGAAACCGGCGAAGACCCGTTCGATTCGCCCAAGGCGCTGCTGGAGGCGGTCAAGGCCAAGCGTTACGGCGGCCTGGAAGACAAGCGCATCGGCTCGGTGCCGGTCAACTTCCTCTCCAACCTGGATATCACCGGCGGCAATTCCGGCTCGCCGGTGCTCGATGCCCACGGCAAGCTGGTCGGCCTGGCCTTTGATGGCAACTGGGAGTCGGTGAGTTCCAACTGGGTATTCGACCCGGTGATGACCCGCATGATCGCGGTGGACAGCCGCTACATGCAGTGGATCATGCAGGAAGTGGCGCCCGCGCCGCAGCTGCTGAAAGAGTTGAACCTGGCCCGGTAGAGCCGACCGTTGGTCGGCTGCCTTCGCGACGTACCGACCAACGGTCGGTACCTACCTGTTCTGGCGTACCGACCCACGGTCGGTACCTGCCGGTGCCGGTAGAACCGCCGACGCGGCCAGAGCCGGGCGGGGTATCATGCGTGTCCCCCTCGATCATTCACGCCATGTGAACGATTGCGACAGCACTCCTCCCCCCAAGGACCCCCGTTCGCATGCGCATCCTGCTTGCCCGTCACGGTGAAACCCCGTGGAATGCCGAAGGCCGTTACCAGGGCCAGATCGATATCCCGTTGTCGCCCATTGGCGAGGCCCAGGCCCAGGCACTGGGTGAACGACTGAAGTCGGTCGACATCACCCGCGCCGTGGCCTCGCCGCTGTCGCGTGCGCAGCGCACCGCGCAGCTGGCGCTCGGCGCCGACCGTGCGGCGATGCTGCTGACCGAGCCGGAGCTGCAGGAAATCGCCCACGGTGAGTGGGAAGGGCTGCTGGCCAGTGAAATCAATGACAAGGATCCTTCGCGTCTGCAGGCCTGGCGCGACGAACCCGATACCGTGCTGATGCCCGGCGGCGAATCGCTGCGCCTGGTGCTGGAACGCAGCTGGCGCGGCCTGGCCCGCGCCGCCGAAGGCCTCGGCGAGCACGACACCCTGTTGGTGGTCGCGCATGACGCGGTCAACCGCGTGATCCTGTGCCGCATCCTGGGCCTGCCGCTGTCGCGCCTGTGGACCTTCCGCCAGGCCCCGACCACGCTCAACCTGCTTGAAGGCGCCGAGCTGGACCAGCTTGAACTGGTGCGCCTCAACGACTGCGCCCACCACACTCCGTTCTTCGGCGAGGCCAAGCACCGCGCGCTGTAAGCGGCGCGCCGTGCCTGCCTGCCGCCCCGGTACCCTGTTGCTGCCGTCCGCCCCATCGATCCAACGCCCATGACCACCGCCCGCCCACAGACCCTCACCGACTGGCTCAGCTACATCGAGCTGCAGCACCCGGCCACAATCGACATGGGCCTGGACCGCGTGCGCCGTGTTGCCCAGGCGATGGCACTGGGCGCGCCCGGCGCGCGCACCATCGTGGTGGGTGGTACCAACGGCAAGGGCTCCACGGTGGCCTTCATCGAGTCGATCGCGCGCGCCACCGGCGCCAGGGTCGGCGCGTATACCTCGCCACACCTGCTGCGCTACAACGAGCGGGTGCGCATCGACGGCGCGGAGGTGTCCGATGACGCGCTGGTCGCCGCCTTCACTGCCATCGAAGACGCGCGCGGCGACACCACGCTGACCTATTTCGAGTACGGCACGCTGGCGGCACTGATGCTGTTCGCGCAGGCCGGGCTGGACCTGGCGGTGCTGGAAGTAGGGCTGGGTGGGCGCCTGGACGCGGTCAACATCGTCGATGCCGACGTGGCGGTGATCACCACCGTGGACATCGACCACAGCGACTGGCTGGGCGAGGACCGCGAAGCCATCGGCGTGGAGAAGGCCGGCATCATCCGCGCCTGGAAGCCGGTCATCCTGGGGGAAACCGATCCGCCGTCGAGCGTGCTGGCCCGGGCCTACCTGCTGGGTGCCAATGCGATCCGCGGCGGCAGCGATTTCTTCGCCGACGTCATCGACGCCGGGCACTGGCGCTGGCGCGATGTCGGCGTCCAGTTCGAGCTGCCGACGCCGGCGTTGCGTGGCCCGATCCAGCTGCGCAACGCGGCCTCGGCGATCGCCGCGCTACGCGCGCTGGACATGCCGCTGCCGGCCGAAGCCATCGTTGAAGGCGTGGCCACCGCGCGCATCCGCGGACGCCTGCAGGCGTTCGCGCGCGATGGCGTGGAGGTGTTGGTCGATGTCGGCCACAACCCGCAGGCCGCACGCGAACTGGCCGGCGCGCTCAAGGCGATGCCGGTGGCCGGCCGCACGCTGGCCGTGTTTGCCGCGCTGCAGGACAAGGATGCTCCCGGTGTGGTCGATGCCCTGGCCGATGCGGTCGATGGCTGGTACCTGGCTGGCCTGGAGGGCGCCCGCGCGCAGACCGCCGAGGCATTGCAGGCGCGGCTGCAGGGCAGCGCCGCCGCCAACGGTACGCGCCATGCCAGCGTCGCCGCAGCGCTGCAGCAGGCCCTGCGCGATGCCGCCGCGGGCGACCGGGTGCTGGTGTTCGGCTCGTTCCACACCGCCGCGCAGGGCCTGCAATGGCTGGACCCCTCCGCATAACGCGCGCGCTGAATGGCGTGCGTCGATTCGTGCGCCTTGTTCAGCCGCACCCCCTGACGCTCACGCGTACACCCGTATAATCGCCGTGGCATTCCGCCGCGCCGCCCTGCCTGCCTTCCGTGGATACTCCTCTGAAACAGCGACTGATTGGTGCCATCGTTCTGGTGGCTTTGGCTGTGATCTTCCTGCCCATGCTGGTGAAGGGCCCTGCGCCCGACAGCGGTGTGGCCAACGTGCCGATCAGCGCGCCTGCCGCGCCATCCGACGGCCAGTTCCAGACCCGTGAGCTGCCGCTGGTGGCACCGACCGGCGGGGCCACCGGCCTGCAGCCCGGCGCCTCCAGCACCCAGCCACTGGCCGATAACGGTGCTGCCGATCCGGCCCCGGCGGACAGTTCGCCGGCCGTTGCCGCCGGCAACTACGCGGTCAGTTTCGGCGCCTATGGCAGCCAGGCCGACGCCGATGCGGTGATCGCCCACCTGAAAAAATCGCAGCTGCCCGGTTTCAGCGAACCGGCCACCATCGGTGGACGCCAGGCGTGGCGGGTGCGCGTCGGCCCGTATGCCGACCGTGCCCAGGCCGAAGCGGCCCGCCTGCAGGCGGTGAAGGTGCGCAACGACGTCAAGGCCGAAGTGGTGACCCTCGACGCCCGCGCCGACACTGCCGTTGCTGCCGCCCCGACGCCGACGCCGGCCGCGCCGAGCGCTTCCCGTGCCGCAGCCGCACCGTCCACCCAGGCCGTGCAGACCGAATCGCTGCCGCCCGAGCCGGTTGCCGCGGCCAAGCCGGCGGCCCCCAAACCCGAGCCGAAGCCGACGCCGGCCAAGCCTGAGCCCGCCAGGCCCGACCCGGCCGCGACCGCCGCCAAGCCGGTCGACGCACCGGCCGCACCAGCGGCCAGCGGCGTGGGCTTTGCCGTGCAGCTGGGCGCGTTCGGCCAGGCGGCCGAGGCCAATGCGCTGCGCGACAAGGTGCGCGCGGCTGGTTTCAGCGCGTTCGTCGAGCAGGTCCGCACCGAAAAGGGGACGCTGAACCGTGTCCGCGTGGGCCCGGTCGCCAATCGCGCCGAGGCGGAAAACCTCAAGGCCCAGGTGGCCTCCAAGGTGGGCGTGGCAGGCATGGTCCGGCCGCACCCCTGATGGCGCGTGCGCGCCCGTGCCCTGAGGCCGGATCGTCCCAGCAGGGACGGCGCGCATGATCGATATCGTCCTGCTGGCGGTCATCGCCTTGTCCGCGCTGCTCGGCGTGTTGCGTGGCTTCGTCGCCATTGTCGTCAGCCTGCTGGGCTGGCTGCTCGGCGGCTGGGCGGCGATGGTGTTCGGGCACTCCGCGGCCGCCTGGTGGTCCGCCCCGGAAGCGGCGGGGACCGGGCACATGGTGGCCGGCTATCTGAGCGTGTTCCTGCTGGTGATGGTGGCGATCTGGGGCATCGGGCTGGTGATCCGGCAGGTGGTGCGTTCGACCAGCCTCAACGGTGCCGACCGGGTCATGGGCGGGGCATTGGGCGTGGCCCGTGGCGGCCTGATCGCCTGCGTGCTGCTGCTGGCGGCCTCCTACACCCCGCTGACCCGCGAACCGGGCTGGCACGCGTCCACCCTGCGCGCCGCACTCGACCCCGGCGTGGGCTGGATGCAGGCGCAGATGCCCGGCATGCCCGCGTTGCCAGCGCTGCCCGACCTGGACAATCTGCCCGGCCTGCAGGCCCTGCAGGGGCTCCCTGCGGCGCTGCCCGAGGTGAATGCCGCGCAACTTCCCACCGCGGAGTTGGGCAAGCCGGGGCGGACAGGCGATAATGGGGTGCTTGGTGAACTGCTGGCAGTGCGCGGATGGCCGCGACCGCTGGATGAATCCCCGCCGCAGGCGGTGGCCCCCGCTGACGTGCGGGTACGCAGCACCCGGGCAGCAGCCCCTGAAAATACCGATCCGGCGCACCTGCGCGCGGACCCGTCCGCTCCGGTAAGGAGCGGGTCCTCCGGCCAGGTACGGCCACCTTCACTGTAGATGGGCATCGCCCAGCGGAGATTCGCACCATGTGTGGCATCGTCGGAATCGTCGGCAACCAGAACGTCGCCGGGCAGTTGTATGACGGCCTGACCGTCCTCCAGCATCGTGGCCAGGACGCGGCGGGCATCGCCACCGTCGACGGCACCCGCCTGCGCGTGCAGAAGGCCAACGGCCTGGTCCGCGACGTGTTCGACGCCAAGACCATGTCCACCCTGGAAGGCCGCGTCGGTATCGCCCATGTGCGCTACCCGACCGCAGGCTCCGAAGGCATGGACGAGGCGCAGCCGTTCTACGTCAATTCCCCCTACGGCATCGCGCTGGCCCACAACGGCAACCTGATCAACACCGAAAGCCTGCGCCAGCAGGTATTCGAACAGGATCGCCGCAACGTCAACACCGATTCGGACAGCGAAGTGCTGTTGAACGTGTTTGCCTTTGAACTGGACGCGCAGCGCCAGTTGACCCCGGAAGCGGCGATCCGCGCCGTGGCCGGCGTGCACCGCCGCTGCAAAGGGGCCTATGCGGTGATCAGCGTGGTGCTGGGCCTGGGCCTGGTCGCCTTCCGTGATCCGCATGGCATCCGCCCACTGGTCCTGGGCAAGCGCGCCCACGCCGAAGGCGATGAATACATCGTGGCCTCCGAATCGGCGGCGCTGGATGTCCTTGGCTTCACCCGCGTGCGCGATGTGCGCCCGGGCGAGGCGCTGGTGATCACCGCGCGCGGCGAGCTGTTCTCCGAGGTCTGCGCCGAGTTGCCCGAGCACAGCCCGTGCATCTTCGAGTACGTGTACTTCGCCCGTCCCGATTCGATGATCGACAACGTCTCGGTGCACAAGGCGCGCATGCGCATGGGCATCAAGCTCGGCGAGAAGATCCTGCGGCTGCGCCCGGACCACGACATCGACACCATCATCCCGATCCCCGATACCTCGCGCGATGCCGCGTTGGAGATCTCCAACACGCTCGGCGTGAAGTACCGCGAAGGCTTCATCAAGAACCGCTACATCGGCCGCACCTTCATCATGCCGGGGCAGGGCGAGCGGGTGAAGTCGGTGCGCCGCAAGCTCAACCCGATCCACCTGGAGTTCCGCAACCGCGTGGTGCTGCTGGTGGACGACTCGATCGTGCGCGGTACCACCAGCCAGCAGATCGTGCAGATGGCGCGCGACGCCGGCGCGCGCAAGGTGTACCTGGCCAGTGCGGCACCGCCGGTGCGCTACCCCAACATCTACGGCATCGACATGCCGGCGGCCGAAGAACTGGTCGCGCACAACCGCAGCGTGGAAGAAATCGAAGCCCACCTGGGCTGCGACTGGTTGATCTACCAGGACATCGAGGACATGGAAGCGGCGGTGCGTGAAGGCAACCCGGAGTTGAAGGCGTTCGATTCGTCGTGCTTCAACGGCGTTTACCCGACCGGTATCGAGCCGGGGTACTTCGAGCGCATCCAGCAGCTGCGTTCGGACGATGCCAAGCACAAGCGCCGCGCCTGAGGTGATGGCCGAGCCGTTGCCGCAGGATGCGGCCGGTGACCTGCTGCGCGCCGCGCAGCAGTGCCTGGCCGCCACCGATCCACTGCACAAGGTCGCGCTGACCCAGCGTTACGCCGCGCAGTTCCGTGCGGGCCAACTCAAGGCGCGCGCCGATGCGCCGCCGCCCGAACCGATCCGCATGCCGGGCCGCCCGGCCAAGCCCACCCTGGTGCATCCGCGCGACCTGCCGCGGCGTGGCCTGGGCAGCGTGGAGGGCCGCGCCGCCTTCATCCATGCCATCGCCCACATCGAGCTCAACGCCATCGACCTGGCCTGGGATGCGGTGTACCGCTTCCGTGGCCTGCCCGGCTCGTTCCATGCCGACTGGGTCGGCGTGGCCGATGACGAATCGCGTCATTTCATGTTGTTGCACGGGCGGCTGCAGGCCACCGGCCATGCCTATGGCGACTTCGATGCGCACAACGGCCTGTGGGAAATGTGCGAGAAGACCGCGCACGATGGCCTGTCGCGGATGGCGCTGGTGCCGCGCGTGCTGGAAGCCCGCGGCCTGGATGTCACCCCCGGCATGATCACCAAGCTGCGGTCGGCCAACGACCCGGCCACTGCCGATGTGCTGGAGATCATCCTGCGCGAAGAGGTGGCGCACGTCGCTGCCGGGTCGCGCTGGTATCACTGGTATTGCCAGCGTGCCGGGGTGGAACCGCGTGCGCGCTTCATCGCGCTGTTGAACCAGTACGCCGGTGGATTCCTGTATGGCCCCTTCAACCTGGAAGCGCGCTTGCTGGCCGGGTTCGACGCGGAAGAAATCGCCACCCTGATCGAGCAGGCCGGTCGCACCAGTGGCCCCGCCGGCACGCACCGGCCGGCACCGACCGGGAACACCCCGGCGTAACGCCACGGCCGAACCTGCTGCATCCACGCAGGGTGCAGGCCTATGCGTTGGGCAGCACCACGCGCCGGCCATCCTCGGTGGGCCGGTTGATGTAGAACAAGCCGGGGCCGGGCCGATACGGCAGCTCGCGGGTGGCTTCATCGGCGGCATACAGCAGCGCGGTATCGCCCAGCGCATCGAAATTCCAATGGGCCGACTGCATCAGGTAGTGCTGTCGCAACAGCCGCTCCTGCGCGTCGTCCAATGCCTCGCCGGCCAGCAGCCGTGCGGCGATCGGCTGCAATGCGACGGGCAGGGCAAGCGCGGCGACAGCATCGGGTGCGGCACGCCAGTGGACACCGGCCATCGCCGCGCGCTGGTGCATCAGCCGCAGTGCCAGCAACTGATAGCGCCAATCGATCTCCCGTCGCAGCACCACCGCGGCATGGGCATGCAGCACCCATTTGGGTAGCACGCTGGCGCTGCCGGCCACGCGCTGCGACTGCCAGCGGTGCCACACATCCACCCATACCGCCTCGTCGCCCAGGCCAAGTTCAGCCTGCCAACGCCGGCATGCGGCCTGCGCGCGGGCATACACCTGGGTGCCCTGCAGCAAGGCCAGCGAGGGTATCTCTGCGTCGGCCAGCCCCGGGTTGCGCAGCCGTTGCCCGAGCGGGCGGGTCAGCAGCTTGGGGCCTTCAATGCGCTGGTCATAGCCGCCTCCGATGTTGGCATGGGCGCCGGGCAGGGCGATTTCCTCGTGTTGCGGGGCCACCGTGGTCAGCGCGAAATGGACGCGATGCTCGTCACGCGCAACCAGTTGCAGCACCTTGTCGGCACAGCCGGCGGGCAGGCCGACGTCGGGCAGCTCATCGCGCCGCTGTGGGTTGATCGCCACCACCGTATCGAACAGGCCGACAAAACGAACCGGCCGGGCCGGTATCGCCGCGTCGCTGGCCAGGGTCCATCCGGTGCGGTGCAGCTGCTCGCGCAGCCAGCTGCGTCCCTCGGCGCGGGTGAGCCGGTTGAGCGCATCACGCGCCGAGGCCGCGCCCCGCGAGAAGCCGAACAGGTCGATACGCACACTGTCCAGGGGCAGGGGGCGCTGCTGGCGTGCCAGCGTGCGCAACGCGTCGGGCAGGAGCTGGTCCAGCGCCCGGCGCACCTTGGCGCGCACGCCGGTGCGGCCGATGCCGAATGCAAGCCCCATCAGGTCGTCGTCTTCGCCGGTGCGGGTGCCGGCGCCTTCGATATACAGCGCCAGCGACAGTGCGCCGGGCTGTGTGGGCTGCTGGCGGCTATCGGGGTATAGCGCATGCAGCCGGGCGATGTTGGTCAAGCCGTTGCTGTAGCTGCTGGTCAGCCGGCTCTGGTAAGGCGAGGCGTCATCGGCCAGCAGCGAGGCGGGCGGCCGCGCGGTTGGCGTGGTGCTGCCGGGCGGGCGCGAGGCGTGCAGCAGGTTGTCGGCATTGTTGCGGGTGCCGTCGAAGAACAGGCCGATCTGCAGCGACGCCGTCGCCGTGGGGGTCGGAGTGGACTGTCCTGCCATGGTGCGTGATCCCTTGGATACAAGCGCAAAGTAGCGCGAAAACGACATCACCGCGACGTCGCTGAACCAGCCTGTCGCCGGTCACAGTTCGGAATATTGATCGGCCAAGTCTATTGAATTCACGCGATCAGTTGGCGCCATATGGCCGAGCCCGCTGGCTGGGCCGCACTGAAACGACGACTACCCCCGACTTATCCCCTCAAAGAGAGACGACATGATGTCCAGTTCGATGAGCAAGGCCGCAGGTGTGATCACGTTGTGCCTGGCAGCGGCAGGGGCGGCCACCGCCGCGCCGTTGTTCGAGCCGGTGACGGTGCTCAGCCGCGCCGGCAGCAGCAACCAGCCCGCCGCGCAGGCGGTGTTGTCGGCCGCCTCCAGCGCTGCGGTGCAGGAGGTCGCGGTGGATGCCGCCGCGGTGAATCCGCGCCAGCGTCAGCTGGAATTTGAACTGCTGGGAACCGCCGTGCAGGCCGTGCAGCAGCGGGTGGAAGCGCTGCCCGACGGTGGCAGCATCTGGTACGGCCAACTGCACGCGCGCGCCGGCAAGCTGAGCGCGAACGCGACGGTAAACGACCCGGCCAACACGGTGATCCTGGTGCGTTCGGGTGACACGGTGACCGGCTCGATCCGCAAGGATGGCCAGCTGTACCGCCTGCGCCCGCTGAGCGACGGCCGCCACGTGCTGGTCGAGGTGGATGAAAGCCGCATGCCGGCCGACCATCCCGCCGACTACAACAGCCTGCCGCAGGTGAGCATGCCGATCAACGACCGCGCCGGCATCGCCGCGGCCTCCTCCGGCACCCCGGCCACGATCCGCGTACTGGTGGTGGCCACCAACGGCGCGGTCGTTGCCTACGGCGGCAACATGCAGTCGCTGGTGCAACTGGCCGTGGCCGAATCCAACCAGGGCTACATCAACAGCAACGTCGGCATTACCCTGGAGCTGGCCGGCTACGAGACCACCAGCTATGCCGAGTCGAGCAGTTTCTCCACGGACCTGTCGCGCTTCCGCAGTACCAGTGACGGGGTGATGGACAGCATCCACACCAGTCGCAACACCACCCGCGCCGATGTCGCCGTGCTGGTGATCAACAACGCCAGCTCCTGCGGCCTGGCGTCCAGCATCGGCTCGACCGCGGCCACCGCGTTTGCCGCGGTGCATTGGGACTGCGCGACCGGTTACTACTCCTTCGCCCATGAGATCGGCCACCTGCAGAGCGCGCGGCATGACATCGCCACCGATCCGAGCACCTCGCCGTACGCCTATGGGCATGGCTACCGGTATGAGCCGGCCAGTGGCTCGCGCTGGCGCACGATCATGTCCTACGCCTGCTCGGCAGGCTGCCCGCGGCTGAACTTCTGGTCCAACCCGAACATCAACTACAACGGCGTGCCGATGGGCATTGCCGCCAGCGCGGACAACCAGCGCGTGCTGGTCAACACCAAGGCCACGGTGGCCGCGTTCCGTTGATCCCCTGCGCCCGCGGCCGTCGTTGACGGCCGCGGGTCTGCAGCGCTCAGCGCCGCAGCGAATCCAGCGACCAGCCCTGCGCGGTCACCCGCAGCACCGAGCCCTGTTCGTACCAGTCGCCCAGCACGATGCGGGTGCACGGGCGGCCCTGCACCTGCAATGCATGGATGGCCGGGCGGTGGGTGTGGCCGTGGATCATGGTCGCCACGCCGTGCCGGACGAAGGTGGCGTCCACCTCGGCCGGGGCCACGTCGGTGACCGTCTCGAAGGTCGACCGGTCGTCCTGCTTCATTTCCGACTGGCGGGCCTGGCTGGCCTCACGCGCCTTCTGCGCGAAGGCGATGCGTGCCGGCAGCGGCTGCGACAGGAACTGCGCCTGGAACACCGGGTCGCGGGTCTGCGCGCGGAACTGCTGGTAGGCCACGTCGTCGGTGCAGAGCAGGTCGCCGTGCTGCAGCAGCACCGGGTGACCGTACAGGTCGATCACGCTGGGGTCGGGCAGGATGCGGAAGCCCGCGCGCTGCGCGTAGTGGTTGCCGACCAGGAAATCGCGGTTGCCGCGGATGAAGTACACCGGCACTCCGGCATCGGCCACGGCATGCAGGGCGTCGGCCACGGCGTCGGCGGCCGCCGAGGGGGTGTCGTCGCCGATCCAGGCTTCAAACAGGTCGCCGAGGATGTACAGCGCGTCGGCCTGCATCGCTTCATCGCGCAGGAACGCCAGGAACAGGTCGGTGATGGCTGGACGGCTCGGGTCCAGATGCAGATCGGAAATGAACAGCGTGGTCATGGGCGCATTGTAAGACGTGGGGGCGGGCTTGCGCTGGCCCGCGTTTGCGCAACAACACGGGAGCAGAGGCGCGAATGCGCTACACCGGCAGCCAGCGCAGGCTGGCACCGGCCAGGGCGGTGGCGATCGCCGTGGCTGCCAGCACGTCGCTGGGGTAATGCAGCCCCAGTACCACTCGCGACAGCCCCACCGCTGCCGTAAATGGCACCAGCAGCGGCGCCAGCCACGGGTAGTAGGCCAGCGCCACGATGGTGAACGACACCGCGTGCAGGGTGTGCCCGGAGGGGAAGCTGAACTCGTCCAGCGGTGCCACCCAGGCGCGGATGCGCAGGTCGGCCGCGTACGGACGCGGGCGCCGGGTCCAGCGTTTGAGGCCCTTGTACAGCAGCAGCGCCATCAGCCCGGTGGCGGCCATGTGCAGCGATGCGCGCAGGCCTTCAACGCCATCCAGCAGGACCAGCGCGGCCATCAGCGCGTACCAGAACAGGCCGTCGCCGAGCCGGCTGACCGCGGCAAACAGCCGGCGCACGCGACGCCGCCGGCAATAGTGGTTTGCCCGGCGGCACCAGCGGGTTTCGCGTCCGCGCAGGGCTTCAAGCGGCGTGGTCGGCATGTGCCCTCCGCGCATGGGCCAGTTCGGCCAGCAGTGCGTCGAATTCGGCGACCACCTGCTGCGGACGCAGGCGCTTCATCGCCGTGGCCGCGTTGTGCCCGAGGCGGGCGCGCAGCGCGTCGTCGCTGGCCAGTTGCAGGGCGGCGGCAATGAAGGCGTTGTCATCGTTCACTGCAAGGCCATCCTCCCCGCTGCGCAGGTATTCGCGGGCGGCACCGTAGTCGAAGGCGACCGTGGCCACGCCACTGGCCATCGCCTCCAGGGTGACATTGCCGAACGTTTCGCTGCGGCTGGGAAACAGGAACAGGTCGCCGCTGGCGAAGTGGCGGGCGAGCGCATCGCCGCGCTGCACCCCGCAGAAGATGAAATCCGGATTTTCGTGCGCCAGCTTCTCGCGCGAAGGTCCGTCGCCGACCCAGACGAAACGTGCCTTGGGGCGTATCTGCTGCAGGCGACGGAACGCCTTCACCGCCAGCGCGAGGTTCTTTTCCGGGGCGATGCGGCCGACATAGATCGCGGCGAAGCCGTTGCCGTCGATGCCCCATTCCTCGCGCAGCGCAGGGTCGCGGCGCTGCGGTTCGAACTGGCTGCTGTCCACGGCGCGGGCCAGCAGGCGCACCCGCTCGAAGCCCTGTTCGCCGAGGAACTGCTGCAGTTCCTGGGTGGGTACGAGGGTGGCATCGGCCTGGTTGTGGAAGCGCCGCATCCAGCGCAGTGCGGCGGCCTGCAGCCAGGCCACGCCGTAGTCGGGCAGGTATTCGTCAAAGCGGGTGTGGAAGCCGCTGGCTACCGGAATGCCGAGTCGGCGTGCGGTGCGCAGCGCCGACCAGCCCAGTGGGCCCTCGGTGGCGATGTAGATGGCATCGGGGCGCTGCTGCTGCCACTGCCGTGCCAGCCGCTTGGGCGCCGGCAGGCCGAAGCGCAGGCCGGGGTAGCGCGGCAGTCCCGCGCCCTGGACCAGCACTGTGCCGTCGACATCGACACCGTCGGTTGCCTGGCGCGGACGGACCAGGTCGACCTGGTGGCCGGCGGCGCGCAGTCCCTGTTCCAGTCCCTGCACGGTCAGGGCAACGCCGTTGACTTCAGGGGGATACGTTTCAGTGACGATGGCATAGCGCATGGCGGGCCTCCGGTATGGGCGCATGCTGGGGCCGGGTGATGTTGTCTCCATGACGCTTGCATGACCGCCCGATGACGGCGTTGGCCTAGGGGGGTTCTTCTCCGATGTGAGGGGAGGGGTTCACCCAAAGGGCGAAGCAGCTTGCGGGGGTTTCTTCGCTTGGCTGTTGCGCGAGCGTCCAGGGCCCCTTGGTGGCCGGCAGGCCCTTGTGCAAATGTCCCCCGCCCGACGCCTGCGGCGACGGCCTCCTCCTTTATTTTGCCAAGGACCTGCCGGCCGCCAAGGGGCTCGGCTTGCGGGAGGAACAACAAAAAACCACGGCCCCGAAGGGCCGTGGTTGGGTGGTGCATTGCTGCGTTGTTACCGCGCAGCGATCAGAACTGCTGCTTGTACTGCATGTACACGAAGCGGCCGATGTCGTAGCCGCCGGAGTAGGAGTACACCGAGTTCGGCTTGGTGTACATCACCGGGCCCAGGCGGTTGAACACGTTGTTGGCACCGACCGAGACGGTGGCGTTCCACGGCAGCTTGTAACGCGCCTGCACGTCGTGGAAGGTGACCGAACCACGCTCGTTGTAGTTGCGCGCGCCCTTGTACCACGGTGCGTACACGCCCGGATCGGAGCACTCGTCCGGATGGTTCGGCAGGCTCAGGCACTGCTCCTTCACGCCGGAGTAGTAACGCGCGCTCCAGCTGACGCCGAAGTTCTCCAGGTCCCAGCCCACGGTCGCATTGGAGCGCACGCGGAAGCCGATGCCGGTGTTGGTGCCGATGCCGTTGGTGGTGGTCGGAACGATCGTAGCGTCGTTGGACGAACGGTTGATGTTCGAGCTGACGTAGGTGGTCGACCAGTTGGTGCTCAGCTTGCCGTAAGCGGTATCCAGACGGTAGGTCAGGTCCATGTCGTAGCCTTCGGTCTCGGCGAAACCGGCATTGCGGTTGCCGAAGCGCAGGCCGGTGACGATGCCGGTGACCGGATCACGCGTGAAGCGTGCGCAACGCGATTCGATGTTCTGCTCGTAGCAGTCGATCAGAATCTGGTTCGGGCTGTCGGACACGATCGTGTTGTCGATGCGGATCTTCCACCAGTCCAGCGACACATTGAAGTTGCTGATGAAGGTGGGGCTCCAGACCACGCCCAGCGTCTTGCTGGTCGAGGTTTCCGGCAACAGGTTCGGGTTCGAGCCGGAGCTGAACGCAACCGGGGTGGCCGCGCTCGAGCCGGTGGTCGGCTGACGGGTCGAATCCAGCTGGCGGAACGTAGCAACGTTGGCGATGTCCTGCGCGCAACGTGCACGCACGCTGCTGCTGGTCTTGGCCGAGCCGTACACGCTGTCGCACGGATCGCTGAAGGTTGCGAAGGTTTCCGAACCGCCACCGTACAGGTCGTTGATGGTCGGGGCACGGAAGCCTTCGGCCCAGGTACCACGCACCAGCAGCTGGTCGAGCGGCTTCCACTTGAAGCCGAACTTGCTGTTGAGGGTGTCGCCGAAGGTGTTGTAGTCCGAGTAACGGGTCGCGGCGCTGAAGCTCAGCTCCTTGGCACCGGGCAGGTCGGCCAGCACCGGCACGTTCAACTCCAGGTAGGCTTCCTTGACCTTGTACGAACCACCGGTCGGGCCGGCGGCCAGGTTGGTGGTCGCGCCGGTCTGGGCCAGTGCGTCGGGAACGAACTTGCCGTTCTCTTCACGGTTTTCCAGACCGAAGGCGAAGCCCACGTCACCGGCCGGCAGGGTGAAGGCGCTGCCGCTCAGGTTGGCGAACCAGTTCTTGGTCGAGGTCTGGCCGGTGGCGTTCTCTTCCGGGAACAGCCAATCCTGCAGTGCCTGGTTGCCGTCCAGCCCGTACGGGTTCTGCACGCCGTACGGCACCAGCGGGTTCCACACCATGCAGTTGGCCTTCGGTGCCGCCGCGCTGCCGCACTCGACCTTGCCGGTCGCGTTGTTCAGGTACGACGGACCGACCGCATCGATGACGCGCTGCTTGTGCAGGTTGCCGGTGGTGTGCTGGGTCAGCTCGTTCTTGCTGTACTGGTAGCCCACTTCCCAATCGAAGTAGCGCTCGCCCAGGTCGAACGAACCTTCAAACGCCGCCACCGCGCGGTAGGTCTTCAGCTCGCTGGTGCTTTCGCGCGGGAGTTCCCAGGTACGACGGTTCCAGGCAATCGACGTCGGCGTGGCGTAACCGTTCTTGTTGCCGAACGGGTTGAAGTAGCTGTCGATGGACATGTTGCCATCGGCAGCGAGCTTGCCCAGCGTGCTGGAGGACAGCGGGTAGCCGGCGGTGACGCGGGTCGACTCGCGCTTGTTGTAACCGAGCTCGGTCTTGAAGCGGACGTTGTCGGTGATGTTGGCCTGGCCGGAGAAGAACACCGAGTCACGCTTGATCGGGTAGCTCAGGTGCATCTGATCATTGGTGTTGCTGGTGTCGCCGGTGAACGCGGCCGGGTTGGTCAGGTGATAGTTGGCCGGGTTGGTCGGATCGGTGCCACGGTTGAGCGAGTAGTCGCAACCGGCGGTCCTGGTGCAGCCCGGGCCGCCCCTCAGGCCGGTGAACTGGCCCCACTGGCTGGTGGTGGTCCAACCTTCCGTCGCATGCCGGTCGGTATTGCTGTACTGGCTGAAGCCGCGGTCACGCGCCCACACGGCCTTTTCTTCGGAGTGCTCAGCGGCAAGGGTGGCCGAGAAGCGGTCGTTGGACCAGCCGGCAACCACGTCGAAGCGGTCACGTGCGCCGTCGCCTTCGCTGTACTGCCCGTGGTAGACGTTGGCGGTGACGCCGGTGACGTTGCTACGGGTGATGATGTTGACCACGCCGGCCATGGCGTCGGAGCCATAGATGGCCGAGGCGCCGTCCTTCAGGATTTCGACGCGCTCGATCGCCGACACCGGCAGTACCGACAGGTCCTGGTAGCCGGAGGTGCTGATGCCCAGGCGCTTGCCGTTGATCAGCACCAGCGTGCGCTGGGTGCCCAGGCCACGCATGTCGACATAGGTGCCACCGGCGTTTTCACCGGCGGTCAGCACGTTGGCGCGGCTGATCGTCGGGCTGCCCATCGCGGTGACGTTCTGCAGGATGTCCGATACCGAACTGAAGCCCTGGCGTTCGATGTCCATGCGGGTCAGCGCCAGCACGGGCTGCGCGGTCTCAACGTCAACCTGGCGGATGCGCGAACCGGTGATCTCGATGCGGTCAAGATTGGTAGCGGCCGGCGCGTCCTGTGCCATCGCCGGGGCGGCCATCAGGCCTGCGGTGCCGGCGACCAGGGCGTAGCGGATTGCCTGCCCCAGTACGTTGGTGCGTGAATTCATAAGGCTCTCTCTCTCGGTTGGAACTGAATCAAAAGGAGTTGGCGGGCCCAAGTTCCCGCCTTCCCAAAATCCGACCCAAATTGGGCCGGTTCCCCGATCATAGTCTCGGACGTTAAGTGTTTGTAAAGCTCCATCAACAAATTCATCACGTCGATCTAACTATCGAGACGAAATGTGAGGAAAAGCAATGCGTTGCGAGAAAGGGTCAAACGTCGTTGCGTATCGGTTTGTATCAAGACGTAACAATTTGCTGCGTTGCCGCATGGTTTTCGCGCGGGCGTCCGCGTTGCTCGTGACCGCGCACACAAAAAAACACGGCCCCTTGGCAGGGGCCGTGTTCGGGCGGGCGGGCCGCGCGGTGGGACTGAACGGGCGAGCGTCAGGCCACGAACGGCCGGAACTGCACGCCGAGCCCGGCCATGCCGTCGGTCTCGCCGATGAGGTCGGCCCGCAGCAGCGGCCGGGCGTCGATGTAGGCCTGGGGCAGGATCAGTGCCAGGCGGGCGTCATCGGCGGTCAACTCCAGCGCCGGCATGGGCGTGTCTTCATGCGCGCGGTTGAGCAGGACCGCCAACCGCAGCAAGGCGGTCATGCGCCGCGCAGGTTGCAGCAAACGCTCGGGCAGCGCCTCGAAGGCGGACTTGGACACATTGCGGCGATGGCTGCGCACCAGCGCGGCCAGCAGTTGCTGCTCCTGTCGCGAGAAGCCGGCAATGTCCGAGTTCTCCAGCACATAGCTGCCATGCACGTGGTAGCCGCTGTGGGCGATCATCAGGCCCAGCTCGTGCAGGCGTGCGGCCCAGCCGAGCATGCGGGCATCGTCGGGATCCAGCCCCCAGCTGTCCTCGACCTGTCCGAGCAGGTACATCGCGGTGCGTTCGACCCGCTCGGCCTGCACGATGTCGATGCCGTAACGCAGGGTCAGTGCGGCCACCGACTCATCGCGCAGGTCGTTCTCGCCGGCACGGCCGAGGATGTCGTACAGGATGCCCTCACGCATCGCCGCCTTGCTGACCAGCAGCTTCTGCAGGCCCAACGCCTGGAACGCCGCTTCCAGCACCAAGATGCCACCGGCGATGATCGGCCGACGGTCCGGGGACAGGCCGGGCAGGTTGATGTCTTCGATGCGCTTGGCCTTGAGCAGCTCGTCGCGCAGCTGCGGCAGCGCCTCGGCGGTGATCGCCCCCTTGCTCAGCTTCATGGTGGCGCAGATTTCGCTGATCGCCTTGTGCGTGCCCGACGAGCCAAGCGCTTCGTGCCAGCCCAGTGCCCGGTACTTGGTCGCGAACTGCTGGAACTCCGCGCCGATTTCGGTCAGCGCGTCCTTCCAGCGCTTGCGGCTGAGCTTGCCGCCTGGGAAGAAGCGCCGGGTGCTGGCGATGCAGCCGGCCTGCAGGCTTTCGCGTTCCAGCGTCTGCATGCCCTGGCCGATGATGAACTCCGTGGAGCCCCCGCCGATGTCGATCACCAGCCGACGCTGGTCCGGTTTGGGCGGTTGCGCATGGGCCACGCCGAGATAGATCAGGCGCGCCTCTTCGCGCCCGCTGACCACTTCGATGGCATGCCCGAGCGCGGTTTCTGCCGGCATCAGGAACGCCTGTGGGGAGCGCAGCTGGCGCACCGTATTGGTGGCCAGGGCCCGTACCCGCACCGATGGAATTGCCTGGATGCGTTGGCCGAACCGGGCCAGGCATTCCAGCGCGCGCTGGCGTGCCTCGGCCGACAGGCCGCCCTTGCCATCCAGCCCATCGGCCATGCGCACGGTCTCGCGCAGGCGGTCGACCACCCGCAGCTGCCCGAGCGTGTAACGCGCGATGACCATGTGGAAACTGTTGGATCCCAGGTCGATGGCGGCGAGCAGGTCGCCATCCTGCAATGCGGGCGGAGTCGTGATGGTATGCGGCATGGGCGAATGTTAGCCGAAGGGCGGGGCGCGGCGTCACCGCACGGTCTTCACATGTAGGGACTGCGACCATCGGTCACCGGTAGGTGCCCACCGTTGGTGGGCACGGCACCTGGCCGGCACGGCAGGCGGCGCGGGTCATCGGGCACGTACCCACCAACGGTGGGTACCTACAGGCCCTGCAGCAACGCCATCTGCGCCGCATGCGGCGGTTCGTCATGGCCGGGGCTGCACTTCACGTAGCCGCCGTCGGCCTGCAGCTGCCACGCGTTGAGGTTGTCGTCCAGGTAGTTCTGCAGCACATCGCGGTAGACCTTGCGCGCCAGCTCCGGGTCCAGGATCGGGAAGCAGGTCTCGACCCGGCGCAGCAGGTTTCGCTCCAGCCAGTCGGCGCTGGCGCAGAACAGTTCAGCGGCGCCATCGTTGCCGAACCAGTACACCCGGCTGTGCTCAAGGAAACGCCCGACGATCGAGCGCACCCGGATGTTGTCCGACACCCCCGGTACCCCAGGGCGCAGCGTGCACGCGCCGCGCACGAGCAGGTCGATCTGCACCCCCGCCTGCGAGGCGGCATACAGCGCGCGGATCATCTGCGGCTCGTTGAGGGCGTTCATCTTGGCGATGATGCGGCCCGGACGGCCGCTGGCGGCCAGGCGGGTTTCGCGCTCGATCCGCTGCAGCAGCCCCGGGTGCAGGGTGAAGGGCGATTGCAGCAGGCGTTTGAGCTTGGTCCGCGGCGCCAGCCCGGACAGCTGCTGGAACAGCAGGTGCACATCGTTGCCGATGTCCGCATCGGCGGTGATCAGGCTGATGTCGGTGTACGCGCGCGCCGTGCCGCTGTGGTAGTTGCCGGTGCCCAGGTGTACATAACGGCGCAGCTTGCGGCCTTCGCGGCGCACGATCAGCAGCATCTTTGCGTGGGTCTTGTAGCCCACCACCCCGTACACCACCTGCACGCCGGCTTCCTGCAGGCGGTCGGCCAGGCCCAGGTTGGCCTCTTCATCGAAGCGCGCGCGCAGCTCCACCACCACGGTGACGTCCTTGCCGTTGCGTGCGGCCTGGATCAATGCATCGACAATCTGCGAATCCTTGCCGGTGCGGTACAGCGTCTGCTTGATCGCCAAGGCATTGGGGTCCACGGCGGCCTGCTTGATCAGGTCCAGCACCGGGGTGAACGCATCGAAGGGATGGTGCAGCAGCACATCCTTGCGCGCGACCACCTCGAAGATGCCGTCGCCGTCGCGCAGCACGCGCGGATTGAGCGTGGGGTACTTCAGTTCCGGGCGGGCCAGCAGGTCGTACAGCTGGATCACGCGGTTGAGGTTGACCGGGCCGTCGATGCGGTACACCGCGTTCTCGGTCAGGCCGAAATTCTGCAGCAGGGTACGCACGATGTCGCGCGGGCAATCCTGCGCGATCTCCAGCCGCACCGCCGGCCGGTAGCCGCGGTCGACCAGCTCGTCGCGCAGCGCCAGCGCCAGGTTTTCCACTTCCTCTTCGTCCACCACCAGTTCGGAATTGCGGGTGACCCGGAACTGGTAGGCGCCCTGGACTTCCATGCCCGGGAACAGTTCATCGACGAAGGTCGACAGCACCGAGGACAGGAACACGTAGGTCTGCGGCCCGCCGAGCTTCTCCGGCAGCTGGATGATGCGCGGCAGCGAGCGCGGTGCGCGCACGATGGCCAGGTGGCCGGCGCGGCCGAACGCATCGGTCCCCTTGAGCACCACCACGATGTTCAGCGATTTGTTGAGGATTTTCGGGAACGGGTGCGACGGGTCCAGGCCCAGCGGCGACAGCACCGGCATGATCTCGTTGCGGAAGTACGCGCGCAGCCAGCGCTTCTGGCGGTGGTTCCAGGAGTGCCGTCCGAGCACATCGATGCCGGCCTCGTGCAGCGCCGGGCGCAGGGTTTCGTTCCAGCACCGGTATTGCTGGTCGACCAGCTGCGCGGCGCGGTCATGGATCGCATTGAGGATCGCCTGCGGGGTCATGCCATCCGGTGCCGGCGGCAGGCCGAACTCCTGTGCATGCCGGACCGCGGCGGCGCGGATCTCGAAGAACTCGTCCAGGTTGGTGCACGAGATGCACATGAAGCGCAGCCGTTCCAGCAGCGGCACCTGGGTGTCCATGGCCTGGGCCAGCACGCGGAAGTTGAAGTCCAGCTGCGACAGTTCGCGGTTGATGTACAGCGCCGGGTCGCGCAGCGGATCGTTGTCCACAGGCACGGCGATGGGGACGAGAGTGCTCATGCGGAAAAGTCTTCGGAAGAGGGAAGGGAGGCAACCTCGGCGCGGGCGCGCACGTGGTCGGCATCGAAGTGGCACGAAAACACGCTGCCCTTGCCGACCTCGCTCTGGATCTCCAGGCGCGCGTGGTGCAGGCCAAGGATGTGTTTGACGATCGACAGGCCCAGGCCGGTGCCGCCGCTTTCACGCGAACGGCTGCTGGAGACCCGGTAGAAGCGTTCGGTCAGGCGCGGCAGGTGCGCAGCGGGGATGCCATAGCCGGTGTCGCGCACGCTGAGCACCACCCCCTGTCCTTCGCGCGCCAGTTCCACTTCGACGCGGCCGCCGGCCGGGGTGTAGCGCACCGCATTGGTGACCAGGTTGGAGAACGCGCTGTGCAGTTCCTTGTTGGAGCCCTGCAGATCGACCCCGGCACTGTCGATCACGTTGATCTGGTGGCGGCCCTGGCTGTGCGCTTCGGCCTCGCGGCGCAACGTGGCCAGCATCGGCGCCATCGCCACGGCTTCTTCTTCGGTGTGTTCCTGCGACTCCAGCCGCGACAGGGTCAACAGGTCTTCGACCAGCTGGGCCATGCGCTGGGACTGCTTGCGCATTTCTTCCAGCATCGGGCCGGTACCGGGGAAGTCCTCCGGTTCCATCATGTCCAGATAACCGTGCACCACCGTCAGCGGCGTGCGCAGTTCGTGCGAGACGTTGGCCACGAAATCACGGCGCACCTGTTCCAGCCGCAACAGCTTGCTGACGTCGCGCGCGATCAACAGCCAGTAGTCGGGCGAGTAGGGAATCAGGCGCAGGTTGAGCCGGATCGCCGGATCGACCGGCGAGGGCACATCCAGGATCGGTTCGGCATTTCGGCCACCGGCCAGCCAGTGGGCCAGCGGCATCGGCTGCAGGCGTTCCACCAGCGCCTCGCCGAGATCGCCGGGATGGTGCAGGCCGAGCAATGACGTGGCCGCTTCGTTGAACCACTGCACGCGCTGGCTGTTGCGGTCCACCACTACTACCGCGTCGGGCAGGGCGGCGGCGGCGGCCCGGTAGCTGCGCAGCATGTCCAGCAGGCGCCGCTTGCGCGTGCGCATTTCCAGCTGGTTGCGATACAGCAGGCGGTCCAGTTCGTTCCAGACGCCGTTGCCGCCGCCCATGTCCCAGCGATGCCGTGCGGTCAGCCGGCGCAGCACCCGGCGCAACCGCCAGTAGTGCCAGGCCAGCGCGCCGATCGAGGCCAGCGCGACGCACATCCACACATGGCCGGTGAGCAGCCCCAGCACGCCGGCGGCGAGCAGCAGAACGGCGAGGGTGGCCAGTGTCTTCAACCAGGCAGAGCGGATGTGGCGCGGCATTGCGGTCTCGCGGAAAGTTCGGTCCCCGGCGTGATCCGGGGTAGAGCGGGGTGCTGCCCCGCTGCGCGTTCTGTAGGTAGAGCGGGGCTCTGCCCCGCTACCGGACCATAACAGGAGTCGTAGTGATCAGGTCGAAGTGGAGAAGCGGTAGCCGGCACCGCGCACGGTCTGCACCATGTTCTCCGCCGCGAACGGTTCCAGCGTCTTGCGCAGCCGGCGGATGTGCACGTCGATGGTGCGCTCCTCCACGTACACGCTGCCGCCCCACACATGGTCCAGCAGCTGGGCGCGGCTATAGACGCGTTCGGGATGGGTCATGAAGAAGTGCAGCAGTCGGTATTCGGTCGGGCCGATCGGCACCGGCTGGTCACCGGCGAACACGCGGTGCGCCGCGCCGTCGATACGGATCGTCCCCACCGCGACACTGCCATCTTCATCGTCGTCGCGGGCGCGGCGCATCACCGCACGGATGCGCGCCAGCAACTCGCGCGCCGAGAACGGCTTGACCACATAGTCGTCGACGCCCGCTTCCAGCCCACCGACGCGGTCGTTTTCTTCGCCGCGCGCGGTCAGCATGATGATCGGCACCTCGCGGGTGAGGGCGTCCTTGCGCCAGCGCCGGGCCAGGTCCAGGCCGCTGGTGCCAGGGAGCATCCAGTCGAGCAGGATCAGGTCCGGGACGCGGTCGGCGATGGCCGTCTGCGCTTCGCGGGCGTCACCGGCGTGGATCGGGTCGTAATCGCCCTTGCGCAGGGCAAAAGCGACCATTTCACGGATTGCGGGTTCGTCATCGACGATCAGGATGCGTTTCTGCACGTGGCACCGTATTGCTTATCAGACCGGGATTGAACCCAGTAGACTACGGTTTCATGACATGTTTGTGACGACCCGGCCTGGATTGGCCTGCATTGCCATCCGGCGGTCATCTGCGCCCCCCCGTGCCCGGCACGCTCAGCGGCGCTCCAGCTCGGGGTCGTGGATGCCTTGGCGGCGCATTTCCAGCACGGTCGGGGTGATGCTTTCGATGCGCGCATCTACCCGCGCACGGCCGACATAGTCCAGCGCCGGCTGCTTCTTCAGCGCCTGCAGCTGCATCAGCGCCTGCTCCGGGCGACCATTCAGGAATGCCGCCTCGGCATACGCCTCGCTGGCCCGGACGGTATCGCCGGCCAGTTCGCTGGCGCGGGCGTAACGCAGCTGGAAAACCGGGTCATTGCCGCTTTGCGACAGCAGCGGGCGCAGCATCGCCTGGGCGCGCTGGCCGGCATCGCGCCCGCCCTGTTCGTTGAGGATCTCCGCGTAGGTCAGTGCCACCGGGCGGCTGCCCGGATGTTGGCGCAACAGGGCCTCGAAACGGGCGCTGGCCTGCGCTGGTTGGCCCGAGCGCGATTCGGCCTGGCCCAGGGCCACGGCCACCCACAGGTTGTCGGGGTGGTCGCGCAGCAGTTCGCCGAGGTCGCGGCGGGCGTCGGCGGCGCCACTGTTGCGCAGCCGGGCCAGCGCCAGGCCGTAGCGCTGCGACGGGGTGAGCCCGTTCTTCTGCGCGCGCTGCAGGTTCTCGTACTCGCGTACTACCTCGCCGGGGGTGTCGGCACTGAGCACACGCAGGCGCTCGCGGGCCCAGTCGAACTGACCGCTGGCGCCGCGGCTGAGGCTGCTCACCGAAATCTGCATCGACGCCGGCAGCAGCGGATTGCTGCGCTTGATGATCGGTTCGGACAGGCTTGGGTCCGAAGGGTTCACCCGTTCCTGGCGGATGCCTCCGGGTACGGCGGTGGTCAGCAGCACCGTGTCCTTCTTCATCTGCTCGGCGCGGGCCTTGGCCTCGCTGATGCGGGTGGTGTTGACCGGGTGGGTCTGCAGGAAATCGGGCGCCGAATAGCCGCCGGCATTGCCGCGCATCGACGCGGCCATGCGCTCGAAGAACCCGGCCATCGCATCCACGTCGTAGCCGCTGCGGGCAAGGGTACGGATACCCAGGCGATCAGCCTCGGATTCGTTGCTGCGGGTGTAGTTGATCTGGCGCTGCTGCATCAGGCCCATGCCCGAGGTGATCGCGGCCATGGTGGCATCGCCGGAGGAGTTGCCGCCGGCCTGCTGCGCGGCAACGACCGCGGCCAGCATGCCCAGCAGGATCGGGATCTGGTCGCGCTGCGCACGCTCCACCCCACGCAGCACGTGCTGCTGGGTGACGTGGGCGATTTCGTGCGACAGCACCGCGGCCACTTCGTCCTCGCGCTCGGCGGTCAACACCAGCCCGGCATTGACCCCGATATAGCCGCCCAGGGTCGCAAAGGCGTTGATCTGCCGGTCCTTGAGCATGAAGAACGTATACGACTGCCGCGGCGTGGCGCTGTTGGAGCCCAGGCGGGTGCCCATGCCCTGCAGCCACTCGTCCACCAGCGGGTCATCCAGCAGGTAGCCGTAGTTGCGCAGTTCGCGCAGCATCATGCCGCCATATTCAGCCTGCCGGGCCGGGGTCAGCAGTTCCCCGGCGGAGGAGCCGATGTCCGGCAGCTTGGCGTCCTGGGCCGAGGCCAGCGGCACGGCCAGGGCGAGGGTCAGCGCAGTAGAGAGCAGCAGAGGGCGCAAACAGGGCTCCTGGAGGTACGGCAGGGCGGACGGGGGGTCAGCGTGACAGGCCAAGGGCAACTCTGCGGTTAATCCACAGTGTTGCGGTGATGACGTGGAAAATCCAGCGGCCAGCTACCATATACAGACACTCGTTTGTCCGTGGAGTTTCCCGTGAGCCAAGACGTCGTTTCCCACCCGGCCGGTGGCCCTGCCATCACCCTCTATTCGACCGCCGTCTGCCCGTACTGCGTGGCCGCCAAGAACTTCCTCAAGAGCAAGGGCCGCGACTGGACCGAGGTGCGCATCGACCTGGACCCGGTCGAGCGCGAAAAGATGATGGCCAAGACCCGCCGCACCAGCGTGCCGCAGATTTTCGTCGGCGAAGTCCATGTCGGCGGCTATGACGACATGATGGCGCTGCACCGCGCCGGCAAGCTGGAGCCCCTGCTGGCCGGCGAGGGCCAGCCATGAGTGCTGCCGACGACGGCAGCAAGGACCGCATTGCCGAATTCACCGAGTTCCGCCAGCGCATGAACCAGCGCATCCTCGGCGAGCCCAACCAGGTGGTGCGGCGCTTCTTCGCGCTCGACACCCAGACCTACCAGGCCGGCGCGCTGGATGTGAAGACCAAGGAACTGCTGGGCCTGGTCGCTTCGATGGTGCTGCGCTGCGATGACTGCATCAGCTACCACGTGGCCCAGTGCAAGGACGCCGGGGTGACCCGTGAAGAGTTCTTCGAGACCTTCTCGGTCGGCCTGGTGGTTGGCGGCTCGATCGTGATCCCGCACCTGCGCCGTGCGGTGGATTTCCTGGACCAGCTGGAAGGCGGCGTGGCCGCCCCGGCCGTTCACGAGCATTAGTCCCAACGTTCATGGTCGCGTGCCCGCCGACCAACGGTCGGCGGCTACCGGTGCTTCACCATCCGGTAGGTATCGACCGTTGGTCGATACGCTCGCGCATCGCCATTCATGTTCCCGCCGCGCCCTCCACCCTGCTGGGGGCGAGCCCCTTCTGTTGCAGGGGCGCGCCGAAGGCGCGCCTGGGACTAATGGGTAACTTGGGGTCCTTCGGCCGGGTAAGGCATAATTGCGAGTGAAACTTCCCTTGCGCCCGTGCTCCGCGACCCTGACGGACGGCGCTCCCCCTCGGTTCGGAATACACATCAATGACGCAGAAAATCACGGTCATCCGCGGTGACGGCATCGGCCCGGAGATCATGGACGCTACCCTGTTCGTGCTCGGCAAGCTGGACACCGGCTTTGAATACGAAGACGCCGACGCCGGCCTGGTCGCACTGGAAAAGCATGGCGACCTGATGCCGGCCTCCACGCTGGAGTCCATCGCGCGCAACAAGATCGCGCTGAAGAGCCCGCTGACCACCCCGGTCGGTGGTGGCTTCACCTCGATCAACGTCAGCCTGCGTCGTCATTTCGACCTGTACGCCAACGTGCGCCCGGCGACCTCGTTCCCGAACACCAAGTCGCGCTTCGGCGACGGCGTGGACCTGATCACCGTGCGTGAGAACACCGAAGGCGCCTACCTGGCCGAAGGCCAGGAAGTGTCGGCCGACGGCGAGACCGCGTTCTCCGGCACCCGCATCACCCGCAAGGGCTCCGAGCGCATCGTGCGCTACGCCTTCGAGCTGGCCCGTAGTGCCGGCCGCAAGAAGGTCACCGCCGTGCACAAGGCCAACATCATCAAGTCGACCTCGGGCCTGTTCCTGGCCGTGGCGCGCGAAGTGGCGGCCAAGTACCCGGACATCGAGTTCCAGGAAATGATCGTCGACAACTGCTGCATGCAGCTGGTGATGCGTCCGGAACAGTTCAACGTCATCGTCACCACCAACCTGTTCGGCGACATCATCTCCGACCTGTGCGCCGGTCTGGTCGGCGGCCTGGGCCTGGCCCCGGGTGCCAACATCGGCGAGAACGCGGCGATCTTCGAAGCCGTCCACGGCACCGCGCCGGACATCGCCGGGCAGGGCAAGGCCAATCCGTGCGCGCTGCTGCTGGCCGCCGCGCAGATGCTGGACCACGTCGGCCAGGCGGAGAACGCCGAGCGCCTGCGCAAGGCCATCGTGGCCACCCTGGAAGCCAAGGATTCGCTGACCGGCGACCTCGGCGGCACCGGCAACACCATGGGCTTCGCCCAGGCCATCGCCAGCCGCCTGTAAGCGGTCCGTCGGCATCGGTCGATTCCACCACGGGGCGCCTTCGGGCGCCCCGTGGCGTTTCAAGGGTTGCCAGGCCGGCGAAGCCGACGGCTTCCCGCCACGCTGCAACGAGGATGGGCAATGGATTCGGTGTATCTGATGGTCGCGCTCGGCGCGATCGTGGCGGGATTCGTGCAGGGCCTGTCGGGCTTTGCATTCGGCATGGTGGCCATGTCGTTCTGGGCCTGGACGCTGGATCCGCGCCTGGCCGCCACGCTGGCGGTGTTCGGCGCGCTGGTCGGCCAGCTGCTGGCGGTGTTCACCGTGCGGCGTGGTTTCAACCTGCGATTGCTGCTGCCATTCGTGCTGGGCGGGTTGGCCGGCATTCCGCTGGGCGTGGCGGTGCTGCCGCACCTGGACATGGCGTGGTTCAAGGCGCTGCTGGGCGCGTTCCTGGCGCTGTGGTGCCCGCTGATGCTGATGGCACGCACATTGCCGCCGATCACCGTCGGCGGTCGCCTGGGCGATGCGGTGGCCGGCATGGCCGGGGGCGTGCTCAGTGGCATCGGCGGATTCGCCGGACCGGTGCCCACCCTGTGGAGCACGCTGCGCGGTTTCGGCAAGGACGAGCAGCGCGCGGTCATCCAGAACTTCAACCTGTCCATGCTGCTGGTGACCATGGGGGTGTATCTGGGCACCGGTGTGGTCACCGTGCGGATGCTGCCGTACTTCGCCATTGTTGCGCCGGCCATGCTGGTGCCCACGCTGCTGGGCGCCCGCCTGTACATCGGCATCAGCGAAGCGCGCTTCCGGCAGATCGTCCTGGGCCTGCTGACCGCGTCGGGGATCGCACTGCTGGCGTCGGCGTTGCCGACCCTGCTGGCCCGCCACGTCGGCCAATGAAAAAAGGGCGCCGATCGGCGCCCTTCGCAGTCCCAGTAGCGGGTGGGTTCAGCGCTGCTGGATCTTGGACAGCAGGCGCAGGAACTCGATGTACAGCCACACCAGCGTGACCATCAGGCCAAACGCGCCGTACCACTCCATGTACTTGGGCGCGCGCGCGGCGGCGCCGGTTTCGATGAAGTCGAAATCCAGCACCAGGTTCAGCGCGGCCACGACCACCACGAACAGGCTGAAGGCGATGCCCATCCAGCTGGCTTCATGGATGACCGGCACGTTGATGTTGAAGAAGCTCAGCGCGAACGACGCCAGGTAGAGCACTGCGATGCCGCCGGTTGCGGCGACCACGCCCAGCTTGAAGTTCTCGGTGACCTTGATCAGGCCGCTGCGGTAGGCGACCAGCATCACAAACAGGGTGCCGAAGGTCAGCATCACCGCCTGCATCACGATGCCCGGGAACTTGGCGTTGAACACCGCCGAGATCGCGCCCAGGAACAGGCCTTCGACCAGCGCGTACATCGGCGCGGTGACCGGCGACCATTCCTTCTTGAAGATCGTCACCAGTGCCAGTACCAGGCCGCCGATCCCGCCGCCGATGGCGTACAGCGACGCGCTGGAGGTGGGCAGGCCGAATGCATCGATCGACTGACTCCACGCGAATGCCGCCGTCAGCACGGTCAGCAACAGCAGGACGCCGGTCTTGTTGACGGTGCCGTTGATGGTCATCGCCTGGTCGGGTGAGGTCACCACCGAACCGCTGGCGAGATCGAGGAACGTCGACTCGGAAAGTGCGGGATTGCCGCTGCGCATTGCCAATCTCCTTGAAAGGGTGGGGTTCCAGCCATCTGGCCGCAGTGTCGAGAATAGCGGATTCGACCCGGCGCCATCGGGACATGCACGACAATGTGAAATAAGCGTTGACAGATGCCGCGCTGATTCCCACAATAGCCGACTCTTTCGGGGGAAACCTCGGGGGCAACCACCGGGGTATAGCGCAGTCTGGTAGCGCGCCTGCTTTGGGAGCAGGATGTCGGGGGTTCGAATCCCTCTACCCCGACCAAACCTGCTCAAAACAGGATTGGAATGCGATAATCCAGCCAGGGCGCCCGTAGCTCAACTGGATAGAGCACCGGCCTTCTAAGCCGGCGGTTACAGGTTCGATTCCTGTCGGGCGCACCATCCGGTGCATGCGTCAGGAAGCAAAGGTTTCAGTGGTGGCTGTAGCTCAGTTGGTTAGAGTTCCGGATTGTGATTCCGGAGGTCGGGGGTTCGAGTCCCCTCAGCCACCCCACTGATAAAAACTGGTTCGCCGAAAGTGAATCAGGGTTGCAAAAAAGGGCAGTCACGTTACAATGTGCGCCTGAGTTTTCAGGGCTGTTAGCTCAGTTGGTAGAGCAGTTGACTCTTAATCAATAGGTCCAAGGTTCGAATCCTTGACAGCCCACCAAGACAGAAGCCGCCTGGTTCGCCAGGCGGCTTTTTTCTTGCCTGCAGTTCCTCGGCGATCGCATCTGGCGGGCCGGCGGGGCAGCCCCCTTGAGTCAAGGGGGCGCGGCGAAGCCGCGGGGATGTGGGTGCTGATGAAAAGGGGCCCGCGTTTTGCGCAGCAAATCGTGGGGCTGCAGCGCGAATGCGCAGCAGCGTCCCCAAGGTTCGAATCCTTGACAGCCCACCAAGACAGAAGCCGCCTGGTTCGCCAGGCAGCTTTTTCTTGCCTGCCGTTCTCTGGCCTACAAATGCGGCGATCGTCCGCAGGTAACGGTTTTCCTCCCGTTCAAGCAAAACGCTTGCATCCACCTGCGCCGCCGCGTCATAATTCGTCCCCCGATTTTCGGGCTGTTAGCTCAGTTGGTAGAGCAGTTGACTCTTAATCAATAGGTCCAAGGTTCGAATCCTTGACAGCCCACCAAGACAGAAGCCGCCTGGTCCGCCAGGCGGCTTTTTTCTTGCCTGTGACCCGTCCTGAATTGAGTTGACACCTTTTCCCACAGGAAGAGGAATGTTCAATGAATTCAACAATCAGGCGCAGCCAGCGGGATTACTCGCTGGCCTTCAAGTTGTCGGTGGTGGACCAGGTCGAGCGTGGGGAGCTGACCTACAAGCAGGCCCAGGAGCGCTACGGAATCCAAGGACGGAGCACCGTGCTGTCGTGGCTTCGGCGACATGGTCGGCAAGACTGGTCAGGTGGGGCATCATCTGCCCCCATGACCACAGCTCCCAAGTCCGGAACGGCCAAGCCGCTGACACCGGAACAACAGATCAAAGTCCTGCAGGTTCAGCTGCGGGAGGCGACCGAGAAGGCGCAGCTTTTCGAGGCCATCGTGGATGTGCTCAAGGAAGACTACGGGGTGCGCATCGTAAAAAAGCCTTCCGGCAAGTCCTCACGCAAAGGCGCCTCCAAGGCGTAAGCGTGGCAAGGGCTTGCCGGCATTTTGGTATCAGTCGCCAAGCGTACTATCAGGCAGGCCATCGTCAGCAGCGGCAATTGGCCGACGGTGCTCGGGCGCTCGCGCTGGTAGGTGGCTATCGAGCGCGCCAGCCGCGCATCGGCACGCGCAAGCTGCATCATCTGATTGGACCGACGCTTCAAGCATCGGGAGTGGCAATGGGGCGCGACCGTCTGTTTGGCGTCCTTCGTGATGCCCGGCTGCTGGTCCCCATGCGGCGGGCGTACCACAAGACGACCGACAGCCATCACCGCTTCCGGCGGCACCCCAATCTTCTCAAGCCCGGCGAAGGGCGCGTGGTACCGACCGGCAGTGAGCAGGTCTGGGTAGCCGACATTACCTACCTGCCCACGCAGGGGAAATTTGTATACCTGAGCCTGA
This sequence comes from Stenotrophomonas sp. GL_101, assembly GCF_057835675.1. Lineage (NCBI taxonomy): Bacteria > Pseudomonadati > Pseudomonadota > Gammaproteobacteria > Lysobacterales > Lysobacteraceae > Stenotrophomonas > Stenotrophomonas sp. GL_101. The sequence goes on from NZ_CM174432.1 coordinate 959,162, forward strand.
TTACCGATGTGTGGTCGCGCAGGATCGTGGGCTGGAGCGTGCACGACACCCTGCAGACCGAACAGGTCGCCCAAGCACTGCAGATGGCGCTGAAGGAACGAAAAACGCGGCAGCAGCTGATCCATCACTCCGACCGGGGCATCCAGTACTGCTCGGACTACTACCAGAAGATCCACGCCAGGCATGGGGTGACCTGCTCGATGACCGATGGCTACGACTGCTACCAGAATGCGCTGGCCGAACGGGTAAATGGGATATTGAAGGGCGAGTTCCTGCTGCACCGGCCCCGGGACCTGCTGCAGGCACGCCAGATGGTCGCCGAGTCGGTGGGGATCTATAACGCCGAGCGGCCGCACCTGTCGCTTAAAATGCAAACGCCCGATGCGGTGCATCGGGCGTCTCTGGCCGCCTGACGGCGGCCAGATCATCCGCCACAGGTGTCAACCTATGGCAGGACGGGTCACTGCAGTTCCTCGACGATCGCATCCGGCGGGCCGACCTGCGGTCAGCGTCACCACCAACGGTGGTGACCTACCTCCGCAGGGCATCGGTGCCCGCGTGTCGGGAACCCTGGCGACTCATGGCAAACAAGGAAGAGCGCTCTTCGCGTTCCGCAAGCCGCGCCGCTTGGCGGCCGGCAGGTCCTTGGCAAAATAAAGGAGGAGGCCGTCGCCGCAGGCGTCGGCCGGGGGACATTTGCACAAGGGCCTGCCGGCCGCCAAGCGGCGCGGACGCTCGCGACATGGCCAAGCGAAGCCCCGCAAGCTGCTGTCGCCCTGTGGGTGAACCAACCTCTCATATGGAAGCAGGACGTTTTTTCTTGCCTGCAGTTCCCCTACGATCGCATCAGGCCATATCCGCCATTGAAGGTTGCGATCTTGTGGCACGGCGCACGCACTGCACGGGCGCGCTACGTTCAACTGACCCTTCTGCGCGACACGCGCTTACTGGAACTGTCCCGGATGAAAATCACCCTTGCCTCGGCGTCTGTCCTTGTTGCTTTCGTTGCGCTGGTGGCGGCCTGCACCGGTCCGCAATCGTCTGAAGAACAGCCCGCAGCACCTGCCTCGGCGCAACTGCATGCCGAGGACCCGGCGCACGCGCACGATGCCTCGGTGGTGTCCAGCGGCGAAGCGGCCGATCCGCATGCCACCACCATGACCCGCGCCGCCGATGCCGATGCTCTGCCTGCCAGTGTGGTGGAGGCGGACAGTGGCGCCAATCCGCACGCGCAGACCGTCAACCGCGACGGCATCGACCCGGCCGACGCGCAGCCGGCCCAGCCCCTCCCGCAGCCCTGATTCCGCCACGGCTGCCGCCAGCGCCTGCACATCGCCTGCCGCGCGCGGGTGAAACAATGGCCGCATGGAAACCCGCTCTGCTGAACCCATCGCGCGCCGGCTGGGATCGCGCCAGCAATGGCTCGAACGCCTTGTCCTGTGGGGCGGGGCGGTCGCGGTCGCGCTGGCTGCCATTGTGTTCGCAAAGGCCAGTGACCTGGCCTTTGCGCTGTTCCGTCGGGTTTACGATGCCTCGCCCTGGTGGCCGCTGCTGCTGACACCGGCGGTGTTCGCGTTGCTGGCATGGCTGACCCAGGGCGTGCTCAAGCCCACGCGTGGCAGCGGCATCCCGCAGGTCATCGCGGCACTGGACCGGCCGGAGGGTGATTTCCGTCAGCGCAACCTGTCGCTGCCGGTATCGGTGGGCAAGCTGGGGTTGACCGTACTGGCGCTGGCCGGCGGCGCGTCGGTGGGTCGCGAAGGCCCGACCGTGCACGTCGGCGCCAGCCTGATGTACGTCATTGGCCGCGCGCTCGGTTTCCGCGACCCGCGCCATGCCAGCCACTTCCTGCTGGCCGGCGGCGCGGCCGGTATCGCCGCTGCCTTCAACACGCCGCTGGCCGGTGTGGTGTTCGCCATCGAAGAGCTGTCGGGCCGGTTTGAACACCGCTTCTCGGGCGCTTTGCTCACCGCGGTCATCGTCGGTGGCGTGGTCTCGTTGGGCCTGCTCGGCAACTACACCTACTTCGGTCGGGTCGAGGTGGGGCTGCCGCTGGGCATGGGCTGGCTGGCGGTGCTGCTGTGCGGGGTGGTCGGCGGGCTGGCCGGTGGGGTGTTCAGCCGTATGGTGCTGGCCGCCGTGGACGGTCGGCCGCGCTGGCTGGGGCGTGCGCGGGCCTCGCGCCCGGTGCTGTTCGCGGCCGCCTGCGGGCTGCTGCTGGCGCTGTTGGGGCTGGTGTTCGGTGCCGGCGCATTCGGTACCGGCTATGAGCAGGCGCGCGCGCTGGTCCAGGGCCATGGGATGGTCGGGCACGAGTTCGGCGTGATGAAGCTGGCCGCCAACCTGGCGTCCTACGTGGCCGGCATTCCGGGCGGGTTGTTCTCGCCGGCGCTGGCGGTGGGGGCGGGGATCGGCCACAACCTGGCCGTGCTGCTGCCCGGGGTCGACCCCTCGGCGGTGGTGTTGCTGGGCATGTGCGCCTATCTCACCGGGGTCACCCAGGCGCCGCTGACCTCGGCGGTGATCTCCCTTGAACTGACCGACAGCAGCGCCATGCTGCTGCCGATTCTGGCGGCCGTGCTGCTGGCCCGGGCCCTGTCCGGCCTGGTCTGCCGCCAGCCGCTGTACCGCGCGCTGGCCGAACGGCTGCTGGCCGCCCTGCCGGCGGCGGTGCCCGGTTCGACCGCCCCTGGGCCCGCCCGGGAGGGGTAGGCGCGTTGCTGCGCCCTGTTCAGCCAGCGTCATCAGTGCTGTTGCTTTGGCCCGTGCCCTGCAACAATGTACGGCTGGGCGGTAACGCTCGCGAAAGTGGCGGAATTGGTAGACGCCCTGGATTTAGGTTCCAGTGCCGCAAGGCGTGGGGGTTCGAGTCCCCCCTTTCGCACCAGTGATTTCCGGCCGGTGGCCGGCACCATGACCATGGGCACGTCCCGGATCCCGGGAGACGGCGGCATGCTGGGCAGGTTGGCGCCCGACGCTTCCGGCCCTGCGCTGGCGGCGCTGGCCGTTATCGGCGAAACTACAGGGCTGCGGCGGGCATGCGCGTCCACGACCCCGCGTCCATCACCCGTTTCATCCATCACATCGTGCCGGGGGCGTTGCCGCCGGTGGCAGGAGTCAACATGCAAGCTTCGATCGAATCCACTGGCAATCTGGAACGCCGCCTGACCTTCTCGCTGCCGGAAGACCGCCTGCAGACCCACATCAGTGGCCGTCTGGGCGAAATCGCCCGCACCGCGCGGATCAAGGGCTTCCGCCCGGGCAAGATCCCGGCCAAAGTGATCGAACAGCGTTTCGGCCCGCAGGTCCGCAGCGAGGCCGTCGACGGCCTGCTGCGTGAGACCTTCGATGCCGCCATCCGCGAGCATGAGCTGCGCATCGCCGGTACCCCGCGCATCGACAAGAGCGAGGAAGGCGAGTTCTCCTTCGTGGCGACCGTCGAGCTGATCCCGGACTTCGGCGACGTCGACGTGACCCAGCTGACCGTGGTGCGCAACACCGCTGAAATCAGCGACGCCGACATCGACCAGATGATCACCAACCTGCGCGAACAGCGTCGCAGCTGGAGCCCGGTTGCCCGCGGCGCGAAGGAAGGCGACCTGGTCGCGCTGGAAACCTTCTCGCAGATCGGCGACGAGCGTCTGCCGGCCGAAGGCAGCGAAAAGGGCAGCGTCATCGTCGGCCAGGGCATGATGTTCGAGCAGATCGAACAGGGCCTGATCGGCCTGGCCAAGGGTGAAGAAAAGACCCTGGACGTGGAATTCCCGGCCGAATGGCGCGTGCCCGCGCTGGCCGGCAAGCAGGCCAAGGTCACCGTCAAGGCGGTGGACGTGTCCGAGCCGGTGCTGCCGGACGTGGACGCGGAGTTCATCAAGAGCTTCGGCGTGAAGGGCGGCGATGAGGAGCAGTTCCGCAAGGACATCCGCGCCAACCTGGAGCGTGAACTGAAGGGCGCGCTGATGAACCGCCTGCGCCGTGAAGTGGGCGAACAGCTGATTGCGGCCTATGCCTCGGTCGAAATGCCGCCGCGCCTGGTCGAGAACGAAGCCCGTGCGATGCTGGGCCAGCAGGTCGAGCAGATCCGCCGCAGCGGCCGCAACCCCGGTGACGTCCCGGCCGACGCCCATGAAGGCTTCAAGGACGCCGCCGCCAAGCGCGTGCTGGTCGGCCTGCTGGTCGGCGAAGTGGCCCGCAAGAACGACCTGCGCCTGGACCCCAAGCGTCTGAACGAAACCATGCGCCTGATCGCGTCGACCTATGAAGAGCCGGAGCAGGTCATTGAGATGTACCGCAACGACCCCCAGCTGATGAGTGGGCTGCAGAACCGGGTGATGGAAGAGCAGGTGATCGACTGGATCGCCGAGCGCGCCCAGCACACCGAGCAGCCGTTGTCGTTCCAGGACGCCATCCGCCAGTAAGCGGCCGGTGTTTCCCACCCCGCGCCCCGGCGCGGGGGTGTTTCCCCCAACAATAGGTGCCTCAGTAATGGACAACCGAACCACAGCCCTGAACATGGTTCCCATGGTGGTTGAGCAGACCAGCCGTGGCGAGCGCGCCTATGACATCTATTCGCGCCTGTTGAAGGAGCGCCTGATCTTCCTCGTGGGCCCGATCGACGATCACATGGCCAACGTGGTGGTGGCGCAGCTGCTGTTCCTGGAAGCGGACAATCCGGAAAAAGACATCAGCATCTACATCAACTCGCCCGGTGGCGTGGTCACCGCCGGCATGGCGATCTACGACACCATGCAGTACATCAAGCCGGACGTGAGCACCATCTGCGTCGGCCAGGCCGCCTCGATGGGCGCCCTGCTGCTGGCCTCCGGCGCGGCGGGCAAGCGTTATGCGCTGCCCAATTCGCGGGTGATGATCCACCAGCCGCTGGGTGGCTTCCAGGGCCAGGCCTCGGACATCGACATCCATGCCCGCGAAATCCTGACCCTGCGTTCGCGCCTGAACGAAGTGCTGGCCAAGCACACCGGGCAGTCGCTGGAGACCATCGCGCGCGATACCGAGCGCGACAACTTCAAGAGCGCCGCCGATGCGGTGGCCTACGGCCTGGTGGACAGCGTGCTGGAACGGCGTCCGGAAGAGTCGATTACCGCGGCGTGATGATGCAGCCAGGCCGACAAACGGCCTGTTTCCGCGGGGTCGGGCTGGACTGGTGTCCTCCCGACCCTGTGTTATTCTCGAATCGAACCCCCGTTCAGCGGGTGGGGTAACTGGGTAAGCGAAGCATGAGCGAAGACCGCCAAGGTCGTTCCACGGACACCGGCAAGATCCTCTACTGCTCTTTCTGCGGAAAGAGCCAGCATGAGGTGCGCAAGCTGATTGCGGGCCCGAGCGTGTTCATCTGCGATGAGTGCGTGGAGCTGTGCAACGACATCATCCGTGAAGAACTCGAGGAAAAGGCGCAGTCGGCGCGTAGTTCGCTGCCCAAGCCGAAAGAGATCCTCGAAGTCCTGGACCAGTACGTGATCGGGCAGAACCGCGCCAAGCGGACCTTGGCCGTGGCCGTGTACAACCACTACAAGCGCATCGAGAGCCGCCAGAAGAACGACGAAGTCGAACTGGCGAAGTCGAACATCCTGCTGGTCGGTCCGACCGGTTCGGGCAAGACGCTGCTGGCCGAAACCCTGGCCCGCCTGCTCAACGTGCCGTTCACCATGGCCGACGCCACCACGCTGACCGAGGCCGGTTACGTGGGCGAGGACGTGGAGAACATCATCCAGAAGCTGCTGCAGAAGTGCGATTACAACGTCGAGAAGGCACAGCAGGGCATCGTCTACATCGATGAAATCGACAAGATCTCGCGCAAAAGCGAGAACCCGTCGATTACCCGCGATGTGTCCGGCGAAGGCGTCCAGCAGGCCCTGCTGAAGCTGATCGAAGGCACCGTGGCCAGCGTGCCGCCGCAGGGCGGGCGCAAGCATCCGCAGCAGGAATTCCTGCAGGTGGACACCAAGAACATCCTGTTCATCTGCGGCGGTGCGTTTGCCGGGCTGGACAAGGTGATCCAGGCGCGTTCCAACGACGCGGGCGGCATCGGCTTCGGCGCCAAGGTGAAGAGTTCCGAGCGCAAGCAGGAAATCGGCAAGGTGCTGGCCGAAGTCGAGCCGGAAGACCTGATCAAGTTCGGCCTGATTCCCGAGTTCGTCGGCCGCCTGCCGGTCGTGGCGACGCTGGAAGAACTGGACGAGGCGGCCCTGGTCAGGATCCTGACCGAGCCCAAGAATGCCATCACCAAGCAGTTCAAGAAGCTGTTCGAGATGGAGCACGTGGAGCTGGAGTTCCGCCCGGACGCGTTGTCGGCCATTGCCCGCAAGGCGCTCAAGCGCAAGACCGGTGCCCGTGGCCTGCGCACCATCGTCGAATCGGTGCTGCTGGACACCATGTACGACCTGCCGTCGGCGGAGAACGTCAGCAAGGTGGTGGTGGATGAATCGGTGATCGAGCACAAGTCCGAGCCGTACCTGATTTACCAGACCCCGCCGGCCCCTGAACAGAAGGCCGCAGGTGCTGAATAATCGGTTCAAGCAATTGAATTGATAGAAGTTTTTCGGAACAGCTTGCATCTAGAAGCCGATGGCCCCATAACGAGGCCATCGGCTTTTTTTGTATCCGGGCGAGGCCGCCCGGAGGCCATCCCCACTGTTCCACTGGAGCCCACATGGCCCGTTCCCCAACTGAGACTCTCGACCTGCCGGTCCTGCCGCTGCGTGACGTGGTGGTGTTCCCGCACATGGTCATTCCGCTGTTCGTCGGCCGCGACAAGTCCATGCACGCGCTGGAGCAGGCGATGGCGGCGGACAAGCGCATCCTGTTGCTGGCGCAGAAGTCGGCCGAGACCGATGACCCGACCGCCGCCGACCTCTACCAGGTCGGCACGCTGGCCACCGTGCTGCAGCTGCTGAAGCTGCCCGACGGCACCATCAAGGTGCTGGTCGAAGGCCTGTCGCGGGTCAACGTGACCCAGGTCACCGAGCGCGATGGCGCGCTGCACGGCATCGCCACGGAAATCGAATCGGACGAGTCGCGCGAGCCACGCGAGATCGAGGCGATCGCCCGTTCGTTGATGTCCCTGTTCGAGCAGTACGTCAAGACCAACCGCAAGCTGCCGCCGGAGCTGCTGCAGACCCTGGCCGGCATCGATGAGCCGGCGCGCCTGGCCGACACCATCGCCGCGCACATCAGCGTGCGCCTGGCCGACAAGCAGCGCCTGCTGGAAACCCTGCAGATCGGCGACCGCCTGGAAATGCTGGTCGGCCTGGTCGATGGCGAGATCGACGTGCAGCAGATGGAAAAGCGCATCCGCGGTCGCGTGAAGTCGCAGATGGAAAAGAGCCAACGCGAGTACTACCTCAACGAACAGATGAAGGCCATCCAGAAGGAACTGGGCGACCTGGACGACGCGCCGGGCGAGCTGGAAGAGCTTGCCCGCAAGATCGCCGAGGCGGGCATGCCCAAGCCGGTGGAGACCAAGGCCAAGTCCGAGCTCAACAAGCTCAAGCAGATGTCGCCGATGTCGGCCGAAGCGGCCGTGGTGCGCAACTACCTGGACTGGCTGCTGGGCGTGCCGTGGAAGAAGCGCACCAAGGTGCGCAAGGACCTCAAGGCCGCGCAGGACACGCTGGATGCCGATCACTTCGGCCTGGACAAGGTCAAGGACCGCATCCTGGAATATCTCGCGGTGCAGACCCGCGTGAAGCAGATGAAGGGCCCGATCCTGTGCCTGGTCGGCCCGCCTGGCGTGGGCAAGACCTCGCTGGGTCAGTCGATCGCCAAGGCGACCAACCGCAAGTTCGTACGCATGAGCCTGGGCGGGGTGCGCGACGAGGCCGAGATCCGCGGGCACCGTCGTACCTACGTCGGCTCGATGCCGGGCCGCATCGTGCAGAACCTCAACAAGGTGGGCAGCAAGAACGCGCTGTTCGTGCTCGATGAGATCGACAAGATGTCGATGGACTTCCGCGGCGACCCGTCCTCGGCGCTGCTGGAAGTGCTCGACCCCGAGCAGAACAACGCCTTCAACGATCACTACCTGGAAGTGGACCTGGACCTGTCCGAAGTGATGTTCGTGGCGACCTCCAACTCGCTCAACATCCCCGGCCCGCTGCTGGACCGCATGGAAGTGATCCGCATCCCCGGCTACACCGAGGATGAGAAGCTCAACATCGCCATGCGTTACCTGGTGCCCAAGCAGATCAAGGCCAATGGCCTGAAGCCGGAGGAGCTGGAGATCGTCGGCGAGGCCATCCAGGACATCGTGCGCTACTACACACGCGAGTCCGGGGTGCGCAACCTGGAGCGCGAAATCGCCAAGATCTGCCGCAAGGTGGTCAAGGAAATCGCGCTGGCCGGCCCGGTCGCGCTGCCCAAGCCGAGCAAGCCCGGCAAGAAGGCTGCCGCGAAGAAGAAGGCGCTGGTCCTGGTCAGCGGCAAGAACCTGGACAAGTACCTGGGGGTGCGCCGGGTCGACTTCGGCCGTGCCGAAGAGCAGAACGAGATCGGCCTGGTCACCGGCCTGGCCTGGACCGAAGTGGGCGGCGACCTGCTGCAGATCGAATCCACCCTGGTGCCGGGCAAGGGCCAGTTGATCCTGACCGGCCAGCTGGGCAACGTGATGAAGGAATCGGCGTCGGCGGCGTTGTCGGTGGTGCGTTCGCGCGCGGTCGGCTTTGGCATCGACAGCGAGTTCCTGCAGAAGCACGACGTGCATGTGCACGTGCCCGATGGTTCCACTCCCAAGGACGGCCCCAGCGCCGGCATCGCGATGGTGACCTCGCTGGTGTCCACGCTGACCAAGGTGCCGATCCGCGCCGAAGTGGCGATGACTGGCGAGATCACCCTGCGCGGGCGCGTGACCGCCATCGGTGGGCTCAAGGAGAAGCTGCTGGCCGCGTTGCGTGGCGGTATCACCACGGTGATCATCCCGGAGGAGAACCGAAAGGACCTTGCCGACATTCCTGCCAACGTCACCCGCGATCTGAAAATCATTCCGGTGAAGTGGATCGAAGAGGTGCTCGACCTGGCCCTGGAGACGCCGCTGACGCCCAAGAAGGCCAAGAAGGATGGGGCGCGCGTCACAGTGCGCGGCAAGAGCAAGACAGCTTCCAACGCGCGCGTCAAGCATTGACGCGTGCTGTCGAAATGCCTGAAACCCGCGTCGTTATTGGCTTTTCAGCTTGCGCGGGTAGGGGTGCACTGGTATAAAAGCAGCACTCGCGAGTCAGCACGCTACTGACGTCGGCGAATCGAGAACTTCACTGGTATCCGGCTGCCATCTGGGTCGGATGCTTCACTGTCGAACATGCGGAATCCCCGCCAAAGGAGCTGTACAGAATGAACAAGACCGAATTGATCGACGCCGTTGCCGAGGCCGCCGACCTGACCAAGGCCGAGTCCAACCGCGCCGTCGATGCCGTCATCGCTTCCATCACCAAGGCCCTGAAGGGCGGTGACGCAGTGACGCTGGTGGGCTTCGGTACGTTCCAGGTTCGCGCGCGTGCTGCCCGCACCGGCCGCAACCCGAAGACCGGCGACACCATCAAGATTGCTGCATCGAACAATCCGTCGTTCAAGGCTGGCAAAGCCCTGAAGGATGCCGTAAACTAAGCGGCTTGCTGGGGTGCTTAGCTCAGCGGTAGAGCGTCTCCCTTACACGGAGAGGGTCGGGGGTTCGAAACCCTCAGCACCCACCACAGCACCGCAGTAGCCGTTTGAAATGTGGAGCGGTAGTTCAGCTGGTTAGAATGCTGGCCTGTCACGCCGGAGGTCGCGGGTTCGAGTCCCGTCCGCTCCGCCAGTTTCATCGAGGCCCCTGAGCAATCGGGGGCCTTGTTTTCTCCAGCGATGCAGATCGCGGGGAAGACGAAAGTAGAGCCGACCGTTGGTCGGCTGAAAAAGTTAAGTGCGGAGCGGTAGTTCAGCTGGTTAGAATGCTGGCCTGTCACGCCGGAGGTCGCGGGTTCGAGTCCCGTCCGCTCCGCCAGTTTCAACAAAATCCCTGAAAAAGCAGTCTTTCGGGGTAGGTTTTCTGAATATCTTCGGATAGAATGAGCGCCTGCAAAGTTTCAAGCGCGGAGCGGTAGTTCAGCTGGTTAGAATGCTGGCCTGTCACGCCGGAGGTCGCGGGTTCGAGTCCCGTCCGCTCCGCCAATCTTTGAAGAGCCCCTGGTGCAAACCAGGGGCTTTTTTTTGGTTTTTCTCCCAACTACGGGAGAAGCACGCAGCACCTTTTGCCTTCCTGCATCCGGCCGGGCAGGGTGGGTGCGATCGGCAGAAGGTGGCGGCAGGTGGGTCGAGACCAGCGTCACCACCAACGGTGGTGACCTACCTCCACAACGGCATCGGTACCCGCGGGCCGCCCACGGCAATCGCCGGAGTGTGCCTGTGCATTCCACAAGCGAGCCCCTTGGCGGCCGGCAGGCCCTTGGCAAAATAAAGGAGGAGGCCGTCGCCGCAGGCGTCGGCCGGGGGACATTTGCACAAGGGCCTGCCGGCCGCCAAGGGGCCCACACGCTCGCGCCATGCCCGAACGAAGATCAGCATCCGCGGATTGCCCACCAGCCGGGCCCGTTTGGGACCCGCCCCAGAAGCGGGTTACACTGCGCGGCTCGCCACTCAGGCCATGATTTTCCCATGCTGCAGAAACTTCGCGACAAGACCTCGGGCTGGATCGTTACCGTGATCCTCGGCCTGCTGATGATTCCATTCCTGTTCGTGATCGACTCCAGCTACCTTGGTGGCGTGGGTGCGCAGAACGTAGCCAAGGTGGCAGCGCCGCCGACGTGGTGGCGCTCGGCGCCGTCGTGGTGGCCGATGTCGTTCCTGTGGCAGCACCATGAGATCAGCTCGCAGGATTTCCGTGTCCGCTTCGAACAGGCGCGCCAGCAGGCCCGCCAGGAGAAGGGAGACGATTTCGACCCGCGTGAGTTCGAAAGCACCGAGAACAAGCTGGCCGTGCTCGACCAGATGGTCGATGAACAGGTCGTGCGCCTGGCCGGCGAACAGTCCGGCATCGTCATCGGCGACAACGCGGTGCGCGAATACATCGCCGGCATCCAGGCCTTCATAGGCGCCGACGGCAAGTTCAGCGAAACCCAGTACCGGCTGGCCCTGGCCGGTGGCAATCCGCCGCGCACGCCCAGCCAGTTCGAAGCGCTGGTCCGCGAGAGCATCCAGCAGTCGGTGATTCCGTCGGCGCTGCAGAGCTCGGGCTTTGCCACCCAGGCGGAAACCGAGCGCCTGCTCAAGCTGCTCGGTGAAACCCGTGACGTGGAACTGGCGGCGCTGCCCGCACTGCCGGCCGACACCGCCGCGGTGACCGATGCGCAGATCAAGCAGTGGTATGACAGCCACGCCAAGGATTTCCGCCAGCCGGAAACCGTCTCGCTGGAGTACGTGGAAATCAACGGCGCCACCCTGCCGGCGGCCACCGCTGCCGACGAGGCCGCCCTGCGCAAGCGCTATGCCGATGAGAAGGCGCGCTTTGCCGCACCGGAACAGCGCCTGGCCTCGCACATCCTGATCGCCGCCGACGGCAGCGATCCGGCCAAGCTCAAGGCGGCCGAGGAAAAAGCGGCGCGCATCACCGCCGAAGCCAAGGCGCCGGGCGCTGATTTTGCCGCCCTGGCCAAGGCCAACTCCGAAGATCCCGGTTCCAAGGCACAGGGCGGTGACCTGGGCTGGGTCGAGCGTGGGTCGATGGTGAAGCCGTTCGAGGACGCGCTGTTCAACCTGCAGGCCGGCGAAGTGACCGGACCGGTCAAGACCGATTTCGGTTACCACGTGCTGCTGCTGCGCGAGAAAAAGGGCGGTGAAAGCCGTTCGTTCGAGGAAGTGCGCGACCAGCTGGCTGCCGAGCAGCTCAAGGCCGACAACGATCGTGCCTTCACCGACCTCAGCGGCCGCCTGGTCGACCAGGTCTACAAGAACCCGACCTCGCTGGAAGGCCCGGCCAAGGACATGGGCCTGCCGTTGCAGACGCTGGGCCCGTTCACCCGTGCCACCGCCAGCGGCATCGCAGCCACGCCGGCCGTGCTGCGTGCGGCGTTCTCCGACGTGCTCACCCAGGACGGCACGGTCAGCGACCCGATCGAAATCGCGCCGAACCACAACGTGATGATCCGCGTCACCGAGCACAGCCCGGAACAGGCATTGCCGTTGGACAAGGCCCGCGAGCAGGTGATCGCCGCGGTTCATGCCGACCGTACCCGCCAGGCCTCGGAGAAGGCCGCTGATGCGCTGCTGGCCAAGCTCAAGGGCGGGCAGAGCCTGCAGGCGCTGGCGGCCAGCGAGAAGCTCCAGGTCACCCCCCTGCCGGGCCTGCCGCGCACCCAGCCTGTGCCCACTCCGGAAATCAACCGCGCCGTGTTCAGTGCGCCGTTGCCGGCCGAGGGCAAGCCGAGCTACGGCAAGGTCGTGGTGCAGGGCCAGTACCTGGTGTACGCGGTGACCAAGGTCACCCCGGCCAACCTGGCCGAGATCCAGCCGGAGCAGAAGAAGGCCTTCACCGACCAGCTCGACCAGATCGACGGCATGGCCGCGGCGAAGGCCTACATCGAAGCGATGCGCAAGCACTACAAGGTACAGACCGAAGAAGCGAACCTGTAACCGGTTCGCCGAGCGGTCCGCGCGTTGCGTGGATCGGTCAGGAGATCATCCACAAGGCCCGGCACTGCCGGGCCTTGTGCGTTCCAGGGGGCTGCCATGCCCCGGAAACAACGATGCCCGGCATTGCCGGGCATCAGGGTGTTGCAGGGACCGGGCCCGGCCCGCTATCAGTCTTCCACCCGGAGCACGGCACCGGGCTTGATCACGCTGCTGCCGGTGAGTCCGTTGAGCGACAGCAGGGCCTTGAGCGGCATGCCATAGCGGCGGGCGATGGTCCAGGCCGATTCGCCGTCGCGCACGGTGTGACGGCGGCTGCGCGGCCGGTCGGCGTTGCTGGCCACGGTACGGGCCATGCCCGGCTTGGGCGTGCTGGCCGTGCCGGTGCTGGTGTCGGGCTTGCTGGCAGCGGTATCGACCGCGGCAACGGTGGCCATCACCGCGGCACTGGCATCCACCGGCGCATGACTGGCCGGCGCCAGCACGGTCACCTGGCCGCTGGGGCGGCCCTTGCCGCTGGCCAGGGCCGGATTGAGGCGGGCGATACGCGCCGGGTCGAGCGAGCGCTGCACGGCCCACTGCTGCACGCTGGTGCCGGCGGGCAGGGGGTGGCCCTTCAGGACCGGCACGGTGCGGTCCAGCGAGGCCATCACGGCCGGCTTGGTTTCGGCGTTCTCCAGCACGCAGGCCAGCGCATGCAGCTTCTCGACATAGGCGTAGGTGATCGGCGACAACCCCGGCAGCTCGGCCGGGCGCGCGTTCTGCGCGTTCATGCCGGCCTTCCGCAGCGACTGCAGCACGCGGTACTCGCCGGCGTTGTAGGCCATGGTGGCCAGGCGCCAGTCGCCCCCGAACATGCCATGCAGGGTCTTGAGGTAACGCACCGCCGCCTGGGTGGAATCGGCGGCCGACAGGCGGCCGTCATAGCCGGCGGTCATCTGCACGCGGTGGTTTTTGGCGGTGGAGGCGATGAACTGCCACAGCCCGGCGGGGCCGTTGCCATTGCGGGCATTGGGGCGGTAGCCGCTTTCCACGAACGGGATCAGCGCAAATTCGGTCGGCAGGTTGGACTTGCGCAGTTCTTCGACCACATAGCCGAACAACACCAGCGCATCGTCATCCTGGTTGGCCAGCCGCGAGGGGGCATGGGCGAACTGCTTCTGCCAGCGCGGGCTGGTGGCCTCGGCGTTGCAGGTGGGTTCGGCCAGGCCATCACGGAAGCTGGCGAAGATTTCCTGCCCGTTGCGCACCGACACCGGCGGCAGTGCGGCGGGGTCGAGCGGCAGCTGGGAGAGCCCGGCCACGTTCTGCGACATTCCCGCACTCAACGACTGGGCGCTCGCGCCACCGGCCAGGGCAAGACCCAGGCCGAGCGCGAGCGGCAACAATCGCCGGGTCATGTAGCGAATCCGTCTTTCCAGCCGCGCAGACCTGCGACGACATCGACTTCATCGGTGACCGGGCGACCCAGGTGGGCACTGACGGCCTGCTGGATCGAGGAATGACGGGTACGCAGGAACGGATTGCAGAGCAGCTCGCTGGCCAGTGGTACCGGCAGCGTGGGGCGTTCATCGCGGCGCATGGCCAGGGCCTCCTCATGGCGCTGCGCAAGCGCAGCGTTGGTGGGGTCGACATGCCGCGCGAAGACGGCATTTGACACGGTGTATTCGTGCCCGCAGCACAACAGCAGGTGCGGCGGCAGGGACGCCAGCTTGTGCAGGGATGCCAGAAGCTGGGACGGCGTACCTTCGAACATGCGGCCACAGCCCAGGCTGAACAGTGCGTCGCCGCTGAAAAGATGTTCAGCGGTGTGAAACGCAACATGCGAACGGGTGTGACCGGGCACGGATACTACGTGGAACCTTTGGCCCGATGCCTGAACGGGTTCACCTTCGGCCACCCGATGGGTGGCGGTGGCAATGCGCGGATCGTCCGGTGCATGCACCGTCAGGCCCGGGTAGTGGGCCTTCAGCTCGGCCACGCCGCCAATGTGGTCGTCATGGTGATGGGTGAGCAGAATCGCACCGGGAGTCCATCCCTGCTGCGCTGCCGCAGCCAGAACCGGTGCCGCCTGGCCGGGGTCGACCACGACCGCCTGGCCGTCATCGGCGACCAGCGCCCAGATGTAGTTGTCCGCCAATGCGGGTAGGGCAGTGAGTCGCATAGAATTGGACCATGCCCGCCACGCCGAGCCCCCGTCAAGCGTCAGTCGCATCCTGGTTTGATACTGAACCGGCACATGTGTTGTGCCAGTTGGAGCAGCAACATTTGATGCCGTTGCTGAATGCGTATCCGATCACGCCCTGGTTGTGGCTGGCCCCGACCCCGGCCTGGGCGGCCATCGTCGACCTGCCCGGGCGCGGCCTGCGCCTGCACCGGGAGGGCGCAGGCTACGCCGGTGATACCCGCTGCGCGCTGCCCTTGCCGCTGCCCAACGAGAGCGTCAACGCGATCGTGCTGCAGCATGTCACCGCGCGCGACGCCGAGCAGCTCATCGCCGAGTGCGCGCGGGTGCTGATGCCCGGGGGCCGCTTGTGGTTGTCCACGCTCAATCCGTTCAGCCCGTACCGCCGCCAGTGGCGCCAGCATGGGCTGGTGGTCCGTTCGCCGCAGCGCCTGCGGCATACGCTGGAGCAGGCCGGCCTGGCCTGCGGCGAAATCTGCTACCTGGGCCCGATGTGGCGTGACCGCGCCCCGGGCCAACGCAGTCTCGCGCCGCTGCGCGCGGCCTGCCTGTTCACCGCCGAGAAACGCACCCTGGCCCTGCCAGGACCTACGCCACTGCCGGTCCGTCGTTGGCACGGCACCGTGGCGACCTGATCTGGAATGCAATGAAGACCATAGAAATACACACCGACGGTTCCTGCCTTGGCAATCCCGGCCCCGGCGGCTGGGCCGCGCTGCTGCGCTTCAACGCGCATGAGCGCGAACTGAGCGGTGGCGAAGCCCATACCACCAACAACCGCATGGAGCTGATGGCCGCCATTTCGGGGTTGGAGGCGCTGACTGAGCCGTGCCAGATCGTGCTCTATACCGATTCGCAGTACGTGCGCCAGGGCCTGACCGAATGGATGCCCGGCTGGGTCCGCAAGAACTGGAAGACCGCCGGCGGTTCGCCGGTGAAGAATCGTGAACTGTGGGAGCGCCTGCACGCGGCCACGCTGCGCCACCAGATCGACTGGCGCTGGGTGAAGGGCCACTCCGGTGATCCGGACAACGAGCGGGTGGACCAGCTGGCGCGCGACGCGGCGATCCGGATCCGTGCCGCCGGCCCGGTACACTGAGCCCATGCGTCAGATCATTCTCGATACCGAAACCACCGGCCTGGAGTGGCGAAAGGGCAACCGCATCGTCGAAATCGGCTGTGTGGAAATGCTTGAGCGCCGCCCGAGCGGCAACAACTACCACCAGTACCTCAAGCCGGACTGTGAGTTCGAACAGGGCGCGCAGGAAGTCACCGGGCTGACCCTGGAGTTCCTGGCCGACAAGCCGGTCTTCGCGCAGATTGCCGAGGAGTTCCTGGCCTTCATCGACGGCGCCGAACTGATCATCCACAACGCCGCGTTCGATATCGGCTTCCTGGACAACGAGCTGTCGCTGCTGGGCGACCACTACGGAAAGATCACCGACCGCTGCACCGTGGTCGATACACTGAAGATGGCGCGCGAGCGCTTCCCCGGCCAACGCAATTCGCTGGACGCGCTGTGCCGGCGGCTGGGCGTGGACAACGCGCACCGCCAGCTGCACGGCGGCCTGCTGGATGCGCAGATCCTGGGGGATGTGTACATCGCGCTGACCTCGGGCCAGGAAGAGATCGGCTTCGGTTCGCCCGAGGCAGGCAAGGGGGGCGCTGCACGGGCCCAGGCGTTCGACAGCTCACGGCTGTTGCCGCGCCCGCGCGTGGTGGCCACCGCCTCCGAGCGGGAGGCGCATGAGGCGCGCCTGGCCCAGCTGCGCAAGAAGGCCGGGCAGGCCATCTGGGATGGACCGAAGGTTGATGAGGCGGTGGCGTAACGGCATCACGACCCACGGTCGTGATCTACCAGACGCATCCCCCGCCGGGGCCACACCGGCGGTCGCCCGCGCAACACGCGGTAGGTCACGACCGTGGGTCGTGACGCCCTCCATCAATGGCAACGCACCAGGATCACGGTGATGTTGTCCGAGCCGCCGCCATCCAGTGCGGCGGCGACCAGGGTATCCACGCATTCCTGCGCGCTGGCGTCGTCGAAGGCCAGGGTGCGGGCGATGCCGTTGTCTTCCACTTCCTCGGTGAGCCCGTCGCTGCACAGCAGCAGCTGCATGCCCGGGCGCAGCTCGCCGGTGGTGGTGGCCACGTTCAGGTGCGCAGGGTCGGTTACCCCCAGCGCCTGGGTAACCACGTTGCGGTGCGGGTGGGCCCGCGCCTGCTCGGCGGTCAGGTTGCCCTGCGCGACCAGTTCCTGGACCACGCTGTGGTCCTGGCTGAGCTGGGCCAACGTGCCGTCGCGCCACAGGTAGGCGCGGCTGTCGCCGACCCACGCCACCTCGTAGCGGTTGCCCTGGACCCGCGCGGCCACCACGGTGGTGCCCATCGGCAGGCTGTCGTTGCGCCGCCGCGAGGTACGGATGATCTCTTCGTCGGCAATCCGGATCGCGGTGGCCAGGGTGGCGCCGCGGCGGATCTCGCGCACGATGGTTTCGCGGGCCAGGGCACTGGCAACCTCGCCGCAGGCGTGCCCGCCCATGCCGTCGGCCACCAGCCACAACGCCAGTTCGCCATCGCCGTAGTAGGTGTCCTCGTTGAGGTCACGGCGCAGGCCAGGGTGGGTGAGGTGTCCGAATTCGATCATGGAGGGCGGCAGCCAGGGAACGTTGCGGGGAATAACGGCATGATCGCGGGCCGCCGGACATCCGGCAAGGCATCCATACAGAAGAAATTCACTTGAATGCAGGCAATGACTTGTCGTCAGCGCGTCCTGACCGTATCATTCGCTCCCCGGTTCGCCGGGACCATCTGGAGAGGTGGCAGAGCGGTTGAATGTACCTGACTCGAAATCAGGCAGGCGTTTATAGCGCCTCGGGGGTTCGAATCCCCCCCTCTCCGCCAGATTCAAAACAAAAGGGCTGCCCTACGGGCAGCCCTTTTGTTTTGAATCTGGCGCGGGATGCGACGGCGCGTAGCGCCGTCGCCCCAAACGATGCGCAGCATCGTTTGGGCCCGTTCCCGTTGCCGGCCTCTCCCCGCCCCTGTCGGGGCAGCCCCTCAACAGAGGGGCTTGCTTCTCCCGTTGCGGCATAACCATCGTTGGAGGCAAGCATCGGTTCCACGCGTCGTCGGCTAAACTGCCCACCTAACGTAACGGATGCTCCCCATGACCGCTGAAATCCTCGTGCCCGTGTCCTTCGGCGAACTGCTGGACAAGATTTCGATCCTGCAGATCAAGTCCGAGCGCATCGACGATGCCGCCAAGCTGGCCAACATCCACGCCGAGCTGAGCGCGCTGGAAAAGACCTGGATGGCGCACCCGGCCGGGGTCAGGGACATCGCGCGCCTGCGCGGCGAGCTCAAGGCGGTCAACGAGCGCCTGTGGGACATCGAAGACAACATCCGCCTGCAGGACAAGGCCCAGGCCTTCGACGACCGCTTCGTCGAACTGGCCCGCAGCGTGTACCTGCAGAACGACGAGCGCGCCCGCATCAAGAAGGACATCAACCTGGCGCTGGGCTCGGGCTACGTGGAAGAAAAATCGTACAAGGACTACACCGCGCGCTGAGCCACGCGCTGCCGTCGTGCCGGGCTCTGCCCGGCAACCCCGCCGTGCAGGACGCGGCGACGCCCCCCGGCCGCTGCCGGGATGGCGTACTCACCCGGGGCGGTGATCGGCCACGTAACGCTCGAAGGCGGCGATGCCGTCCTCGACGGTGATCAGTTGCATCACATCGTCGAATTCGATCTTGGTCCCCCATTTCAGCGCGGCAGCGGGCTTGCCGATGAATTTCCGCGCGGCGTCGTCGTAGCGGTCCACGCAGTAGCGCCGGTCCGAGTACGGCCCGCTGCGGTGCGGGTTGCTGCCCGCATGCAGGCCCAGCACCTTGGCCCCCATGGCGTTGGCGATGTGCATCGGGCCGGAGTCGGGGGTCATCACCAGTGCTGCGCGGGCCAGCAGCGCCGGCAGCTGTTTCAGCGTGTCCTTGCCGACCAGATCAAGCGCCGGCACCTGCAACTGGGCCAGGATGGCGTCGGCCATGTCGCGCTCCAGTTCGCTGCGTCCGCCGCACAGCACTACCTGCCAACCGCGCGCGGTGGCATGGTTGGCGACCGCCGCGTAGCGGTCGGCATACCAGTTGCGACGCACATGGCTGGAGCAGGGCGAGATCATCAGCACCGGGCGACCGTCCTGCTGCCATTGCGCCTGCGCCCACTCCACCGCCGCCGGTGGCACCGCCAGGTCCCAGCTGACCTCGGTCTGCTTCATTCCCAGGGGCTCGCAGAAGCTGCCGATCGCGTCGAGCACGTGGATGCCCGGGCGGTCGGGGATGCGTTCGTTGATGAAAAGCCCGTGAAGGTCCTTCGAGCGGGCCTTGTCGTAGCCGATCCGGCGTTGGGCCGGCACGAAGGCCGACAGCACGTTGGCGCGGAAGGCTACCTGCATCTGCAGCAGCGCCTCGAAGCGGCCCGGCGGAAACGTCGCACGCAGCGCGCGCATCCCGGCCAGGCCGGTCTTCTTGTCGTAGGGATGGAACACCACGCCGGGCAGCCCATCGAGCAGCTTGTGCCCGGCCTTGTCGATGATCCAGTGCAGCGGCACGCCCGGCCGCGCCTGCTGCAGGGTGCGCACCAGCGGCACCACATGGGTGATATCGCCGAGTGCGGACAAACGCAAAAGACACAAGGAAGGGGACGTTGGTGCCATGGTGTTGTTAGACTCGAAGGAATGGTCGCATTCGACGCCAATGAAGCGCTGACGCCCTGCCGCGATGGACGCGGCCTGGGTGCCATTCTGTTCGACCGCGAACGGCTGCGGCAAGCCGAGATGGAACTGTTCTCGCCCGGCCACTGGGCCGAGCGGGCACGGCCGGTCGGCGAGGGTGGCCGGGGCGGGGCCTGGTTCGTGGACGCGCCGTTCGGCCAATGCGTGCTGCGCCAGTACCTGCGAGGCGGCATGGCGGCCAAGCTGAGCCGCGACCAGTACCTGTGGCGCGGGGCCAACAAGACGCGCAGTTTTGCCGAATTCCGCCTGATGCGCGCGCTGCGCGAGCTGAAGCTGCCGGTGCCCCGCCCGATCGCCGCGTTCTATCTGCGCGAGGGCCTGCGCTACCGCGCCGCCATCCTGATGGAACGGCTGGAAGGGGTGCGCTCGCTGGCCGATCGTGCGCTGGTGGCCGGGCGTGGGGCACCGTGGGAGGAAACCGGGCGACTGGTGGCGCGCTTCCATCGCGCCGGGCTGGACCACGCCGACCTCAACGCCCACAACATCCTGTTCGATGCCAACGGGCATGGCTGGTTGATCGACTTCGACCGTGGCGTGCAACGCATTCCCGCCACCGGCTGGCGCGAGCGCAACCTCAAGCGCCTGTTGCGCTCGCTGGTCAAGCTGCGCGGTGAGCGCAGCCATGAAGACGTGGAAAAAGACTATGCACGGCTGCGCCGTGCCTACGACCTGGCCTGGAACCGGGGTTACTGATGGATTGGGCACTGCGTTTCATGGGGGTCGGCAACGCGTCCGCCGTGGCGCTGGGGTCGCCGATGGCGGTGATCGAGCGTGACGGCCGGCCGTGGCTCACCATCGACTGCGGTGGCGAAGGCCTGACCGCCTTCCTGGCGCAGTACGGGCAGGTGCCGCAGGCACTGTTCGTCACCCATGTGCACCTGGACCACGTGGCCGGTTTCGAGCGGTTGTTCGTGGATGCGTATTTTTCGCCGCACCGGCGCGGGCGCATCCGCGTGTACGTGCCGGCCACGGTGGTGCCGCTGCTGCACAAGCGCGTGGCCGACTATCCCAACGTGCTGGCCGAGGGCGGCGCCAACTTCTGGGACGCCTTCCAGCTGATCGTGGTGGGCGATGCGTTCTGGCACGACGGGGTGCGCCTGGAAGTGTTCCCGGTGCGCCACCACTGGCCGGAAACCGCCTATGGCCTGCGCCTCAAGGGCGCGGTGACCTGGAGCGGCGATACCCGCCCGATTCCGGAAATGCTGGCCCGCTACGCCGATGACAACGAACTGATCGCCCACGACTGCGGCCTGCACGGCAACCCGTCGCATACCGGCGTGGACGACCTGGAACGTGAGTACAGCGGTGCGCTGCAGGCGCGGATGATGCTGTACCACTACGCCAGCGAGGCCGATGGGGACGCGCTTCGCCAGCGCGGGCATCGCGTGGCGGTGCCGGGCGAATGCGTGGCGCTGGCCGCGCCGACCGCCCTGCACGTGCTGACGCAGGATCCGCCCTGAGCATGGCGCAGGCGACGGACAGCACCGCGCTTGCCGCCCATCTGGAAGCGCTCGAGCGCGCCCTGCATGATCCGGTGGTGCGTGCCGATGCCGCGCGCCTGGACGCACTACTCGATCCGGAGTTCAGTGAAATCGGCAGCTCGGGCACCTGTTACGGGCGCGCTGCCGCGCTGGCTGAGATTCCCGCCGAGCGCGCCGTGGTGGAGATCATCTCCGACGACTACCGCGTTTCCCTGCTGGCCCCGACCCTGGCGCAGGTGCGCTATTGCAGCTGGTATGTGGTCGACGGTGTGCGCCAGCGCGCGGTGCTGCGCAGTTCGCTGTGGCGGCTGCACGATGCGGCGTGGCGTGTGCTGTTCCACCAGGGCACGCCCGGCGTAGAGCCGACCGTTGGTCGGCTGACGTAATCATCCGGGGAGCTGAGGGCAGCCGACCAACGGTCGGCTCTACGGATCAGCCGACCAACGATCGGCGCTACGCGCGCGATGGCAGGGGCCCAAAAAGGTGGTGGCCCCGCCGGCTGACCTCGGCGCCCGCGTCGATCGATACCGTTGCTGCCTTCCGGCCCTGGCGGGATTTTCGACCTAGCGTCGCGAGGGGCCGACGGGGCCACCATAGAGACGTTCCTGGCACCGGGTGATCGAAATCAGCGGGTGCTGGAGCTGCATTGCGGGGAGTGCCCGGCAGTGCAGTCGCGCATTCTAGCGCATGCGCCGCATGCAGTGCCAGCGACGGTCCACTCAGCCAGCGCGCTGCCAGAGCACGTCCAGATCGCCATCAACGAAACCCAGGCCGATGCCGTGCACCTGCCGGGTCAGGCGTGGCCCGAAGCGGGGCGTGTCCAGTGCCTGCAGCAGCATTGCGCGCACCGCCGCCAGGCAGTGGTCCCAGGTGTGGCCGGTGAGCACGTAGGGCAATTCGATCTGGCGGATCGCCGGTTCCCATACTTCATCGCAGGCCCAGTCCGGGTCCTGCGCATCGAAGCGGTCGGTGCCGACCAGTTCAATGCAGAACCCGGCGTCGTTGCCCGCGGCGCCTTCGCTGAGGTTGAACGACAGGCCCACCACCTCCCTGGGCAGGGGCGCCTGCAGGGCCTGCTCCAGCCAGGCCGCAAGGTGTGGGTCGATCTGCATGCGAAAGGCGTCCGAGGGGCGGGACAGGATGCCATGGCAGATGCCTGAACCGCTCGTCTACCCCGGCTGAATCCCACGCAAAGCGACGGGCCGCCCGGTGCCCCGGGCCGGATCGGGTTGCTAGAATGCGGCCACCTCTGGAGGAACGACCTCCCCCGCATCGGGAATCAACGACCAGGACGACCTGGCCCCTATCAAGGAGGGCCGTATGGCCTGGATCTATCTGTTGGCTGCCGGTGTGCTGGAAATCGTGTGGGCGTTTTCGATGAAGCAGTCCGAAGGCTTCAGCAAGCTCACTCCCTCGATCATCACCATCACCACCATGATCGCCAGTTTCTGGTTGCTGTCATTGGCGATGCGTACCCTGCCGCTGGGCACCGCGTACACCATCTGGACCGGCATCGGCGCGGTCGGCGCGTTCGTCATCGGCATCACCTTCCTGGGCGAACAGATCAGCACGATGCGGATTGCCGCGGCGGTGTTGATCGTGAGCGGGCTGGTGCTGATGAAGCTGTCGAGCACCTGATCGGTTGAGCCACGTTCTGCGTGGCCAGCACAGGTGCGATGCAATGGCCTCGTTCAATGCGAGGCCATTGCCGCCACCATCTCCACCGCATCCAGGCCCGGGCCGTGGCCATTGGCCACCACTCCGGTCACCGTGAAACCCAACCGCGCATAGAAGCCCTGCGTGTATTGACTGGTACTCAAGGTCAGGCGCTGCACGCCCAGCGCTTCGGCCCGCGCCAGCCTGGCAACGGCCAGCGCCTTGCCCAGTCCGTTGCGGTGCCAGGCTTTGTGGACCATGCCCCAGCAGAACGCGGCCGTCAGCGCGTCGTCCAGCGCAAGTCCACCACAGGCCACCACCTGCCCAGCGTGCTCCAGCACCAGATAGTCCTGCGCCGGGGCGGGCTGCAACAGGAAGGTGGAAAAGTCGGTGCGCTCGTGTGCGCCGAAGAAGTGAGGCACGTTGCTGTCGAAGATGCCCAGGCAGGCGTCGACGTCGGCGGGGCTGAACGCGCGGATGGGGAACATGATGGGGGCGCAGGAAGGGTGAGGGAGACACCTTGCCATGCGGCGCGCATGGTCGCGCTGCACGGTGCAGCGTTGTCGTTCTGGGCCAAGACATCTGCACCGTGGGAACAGGCTGCTGAGCCCGACTTTTGAGCGTGTGAGCGTCCAGGCTGCCTCATGCTCGATGCGCTTGCCCACGGTTCACGCTGACGCAGCCTCAGCGTGAAGCGCAGTCGCATCACCGCCAGACAAACGCAAAAGGCCACCCCGAAGGGCGACCTTTTGCGTTTGTCTGGCGGTGAGGGGGGAGGTACTGATCCGAAGACCTCACTGCCTGACTGCACGCGAGACGCATACCCGACGTGTGTTCCGTCATTGTGGTGATCAATGATGTCTTGCGAGCGCCGGATCCTGTGCGATGGTGAGCTGGAGGGCGAAGAGGAAGACGAGGAGCAGGAAGCCACACCGGAGAGGAGGAGCTTGGGCTCTGATAGCATCGCTTTATGAGGATCAGATACCGGTTCACCTTCGTTTGGGATGAATCCCGAGGTGCGAAGCTTGCCGCTTTAGGTTTGAAGGTGGTGCCGCCCGCCGAGCCTCGGCCAGACGTTGGTGGCATCGCAGTAAGTCATGCCGTTGAGGGTGCCCCAGGATGGAGCGAGGCTTGCAGCCTGATCCGCTCGTGGGACGGTATGACGACCGTCACCACCGAGTTCACGCCTGCCGAGGTTGCTGGTGCTGATCACTGTGCGCTTCAGGTCGTTCATGCCAGCGGCTATCCACAGCCAGAGCAGAATTTTTCCTTTCGAGAGCGGACCCACGACCTGAGCAACTGGTGTTCCAAATGCGGGGAGGGTGCAGTCCAAGTGGCGCCCTTTAGGGTAAAAAGCACGCTCAGGTGGGGGAGGAATGCTTTTTTGAAGCTGCACTGGGTAGAGGAGGCGTGCTTCATGCAGACCTCTGTCTGGTCGGAGCATCTTTCCGGCTTGGGCATTGCTCGGCTCCCCGTGGAGGACAGCAAGGGCAAGACGCTGGACGACGTCATTCAGCTTGATTTAGGGCCCGCAGTCCCGCTGTCCCTGGAAGGGGTAGAAGGAATCCGCTGTGGACAGTGCGGGAGAGAGCGCTATTCCTGGCACGATCGGGGCTTCTTCCCCGCGCCGATACTTCCCCCGGAAGTTCCGCTCTTCCACAGCGTTCAGCGCTTCGGTGTAGAGCATCAGTCGGCAAACGCAATGATTGTCAGCGCCAAGGTCGCCGCGGTCATCAGGAGCGCCGGATTGAGGGGTGCAGAACTGTGGCCCTGTGTGTCTTCGGCGTAGATGTTTGATGCTGGTTGATGGCCTGCCCCGTGGATTCACGCTGGGAGCTGCTTTTCTCGTCAGCCAAGTTCCAGCGTGGGACCGCCTACACCGTTGCGGGAAATGAAGGGCCGCTATGGGCGACGCAAGCCGCCTGCGGGGCTGCTGGTGCATTCGGATCAAAGCACGCAGTTCACTGGGCGCGACTGGCAAGATTTCTTGAAAGCACATGGAATCGTCAGCAGCATGAGCCGGCGCGGCAACTGTCACGACAACGCGGTCGCTGAGAGCTTATTTCAACTCCTCAAACGCGAGCGCATCAAGCGCAGGATCTACGTGACTCGCGAAGAAGCGAAGTTCGACGTCTTCAACTACATCGAGATGTTCTACAACACCAGGCGACAGCAAGGACATAACAACGGGTTGTCTCCGGTAGAGTTCGAAAAGCAGCAATAAAAATGAGGCTTCGGGGTGTGTACAGAAGCCGGGGCGATTCAACGCGGTCAGATGGATGAGGCAAAGATATGCGGCAGCGCGATTCCGGACAGGAACCTCGATAGGTCGGGTGATCGATCCGTTTCACGCCGCATAAGAGGCTAGCTTGCTCATCCAATTTCGGTCAGGGGAGCAGGGCCGTGGCATCTCGATTTTCGGGGGCTCTTCTTGACATGCTGCGGATACTGCATCAGCATTGCTCGCGGAATTTTTAGTGCTATGTAAAGGACTGCATGAATCTCAAAGTCATCGGTGTTGCTGCTGTTGCTGTGATTGGCTTGGCCGCTGTGGGGTGGACGCAGCTGGGGGATAGCGTGAGACCCGCCAAGCGAAGTGAAGCAGGCGATTCAAGTCCCGCGCCCGGACAAGCTGGTGCCAAGCTTCAGGCCGCCGATTCGGCTGCAGCAGGGTCCCCGCGCCAGCCTCTTTCAGCCCATCGTCATCCATTCCCGGAAGTGCCGCTTACGCGCGCAGGCATGGATTTCGAGGATGACCCGGGTTTTGCAGAGAGCGAGGCTGAGCAGCAGTGGCTTGACCTGCATGGTTACCCGAACATCAGGCAGTGGGAAACATACACTGCTGCTCCCAATGAAAGATTGCGAGAAGCGGCAGCTGCCGGTGATGCCGTTGCGGGCGCGATGCTTGACGGAAGACTATTGAGAACGGACTCCAAGGCTCAGGAGCGCCTGGTGGAAGCCGGCGTTGACGGCAATTTGTTCGCGCTCCAGTTGTTGGCCTCTTATCAAGCTGGAAGCAGAAACGGCGACCCCGTGGCTGCCTATGCAGTTTCGCGGGTCAGTGAAATGCGTGGGGACTTGCGCGCCGCGATAGGGCGGGAGGTGATGATGACCACGCCGCTGACTCCGGAGCAGCGTCTGCTGGGAGAGGCAGAAGCTTTGCGGTTGAATGAAACGATGAACAAGCTCTACTTCGACAAATACGGCGCACCTGCGGAGTTCATCCCGCGGCCGATAGGTCACTCTTGAAGAGCAAACGGATCAACACAGAAGAGAATGGATTCATGAAGATAAGTAAGAAAATTTCGCTTTCCGTCATCGGTCTTGGAGCAGTTGTCGGTGTGGCGCTTGCCTGTGAGGTTCTTCCGATGCCGCCTATGGCACCGCTGAAAGTCACGATGGCTGATATGCCTAAAGCCACCGATTACAGCAACCCCGCGAACGCGGCCTTCATGAAAAGGCTGGATGGGGCGGCTGAAAAGCTTGTCGGCTCGGCGAACTGGCGGGCAAATGCGTTTCACGGGTACGTCGCATATTCATTCAAGATGATGATGATTACTGGAGCGGCCAATATCTACATTGAGAAGCCATGCGACAGCTCAGCTGAAGAAATGGCACAGAAGGCTTCCCAGTCGGTCGGCTCGAACGGCGGTGGCGGTGGCGGTGGTAGTGGCGGTGGCGGTGGCGTGCTGATCGGCGGCGGCTGTTACGGCAGTTGCGGTGGCAAAATGCCTATCGTTGACGTGGGTCCGGCGCAGCAGATCAGCTGAAGACGGATTGCTCCCAGCACCCCTGGCTGCTCTTCAAGGCCGCTAGGGGTTCACGCTTTGTGGAGTGGAACTTATCGTCTCCGCATCCACTGCGGCTCATTTTGCTGCGAGGTCCAGACAGAGCTTCTACTCGGCGCTGTAGCGAGGCAATTTAAAGGGCATGGGAGCACTATTATCCATCAGGCCCTTCAACTCATTTCTGCGATAGCTTTCGTGGAAAAACTGCTTATAGAATTTCGCGGATGGGTCCGCGATCCTCAGCAGTTCGGTGATTCGGCTCCTGGACACGCCTGCGATGTCGAGCCGACCTGCACAGGTGAGGCGCAACTCTGGCATTCCACCTGATGCGATGCCAAGGGAGTGCAGGTGGCGCGCGAAGCGAGCCCTTCGTAAGCTCCCCCGGCAGCCAGACACCCGATAAGTAGAGCTTTCTGGCATCTTTAACCAGCCAGGAGGTTGCATGCGCACATCAAGATTCACCGAGACGCAGATCATCACGATCCTCAAGCAGGGCGATGCCGGGCTTGCGGTGAAGGATCTATGTCGCCAGGCCGGCATCAGCACGGCGACGTATTACCAGTGGAAGAGCAAGTACGGCGGGCTTGAGGCGTCCGAGCTTCGTCGAGTCAAGGACCTCGAAGCTGAGAACGCCAAGCTCAAACGCATGTATGCGGAAATGGCGCTGGACAACGCGGCGCTGAAGGACCTGATCGCAAAAAAACTGTAGGGCCGGGTCAGAAGCGTGAGGCAGTGCGTTTCCTCACCGAGGTGCACGCGCGCCCCCTGAGCCGGTCCTGCGGTTATGTGGGTTTGTCTCGTGCGGCCTGGTATGCGCCGCCACTGGACTGGACCGTGCGCGATGCGGAGTTGATCTCGGCATTGGCCAAGCTGGTCGAGGAGCGGCCCAGTCGAGGTTTCTGGAAGTGCAGCGATCAACTACGCAAGAAGCGACGGGACTGGAATCCGAAGCGGATCTATCGGGTATACAAGGCGATGAAGCTCAACCTGAGAAGAGCGGCCAAGCGCCGTCTGCCAAAGCGCGAGCGGGTGCCGCTGTATGTTCCCAGGCAGCCAGATACCGTCTGGTCCATGGACTTCATGAGTGACGCGTTGGCCTGTGGCAAACGATTCCGAACGTTCAATGTGGTCGACGACTTCAACCGCGAGGTGCTGCATATCGAGGTGGATACATCACTCAACTCTGGTCGCTTGGTGCGCGTGTTCGAGCAGCTCAAACGTGATCACGGATTACCGCAGGTTCTACGGTCGGACAATGGCCCTGAGTTCCTGGGCGAAGCATTTACCCAGTGGGCCAAACTCGGCGGCGTGGCGCTGCGATACATCCAACCTGGAAAGCCCAACCAGAACGCCTTCATCGAACGCTTCAACCGCACGTTCCGTGAGGAAGTGCTGGACCAGCACCTCTTCGCACGCCTTGAGGACGTACGTGAGGCAGCGCATTGGTGGATGATCGATTACAACGAGATTCGTCCACATGACTCGCTCAGCGGCATGAGCCCCGTCGAGTACCGTACCGCTCACACCAGAAGCTCTACTTTAGAAATGTCTGCTTGACGGGGGAGCTTACGGTGGCTTGAAGATGCGTCGGCCAATCAGGCATTGAAGGTCGGTGGGAACCCGTTGCCGGAACGACCAGGGACCAGAGGGCGAGCGAACAAGATGGTGGGGGATGGGCATCGAGAGATGTGTCCCGGTTTGTGCCCTGCATCCAGTCACCCCAGAAAAGCAAAAACCCCTGCGTAAACAGGGGTTTGCTTAATCTGGCGGAGAGAGGGGGATTCGAACCCCCGAAGCGCGGTTTAGACGCTTACACACTTTCCAGGCGTGCTCCTTCAACCGCTCGGACACCTCTCCGGACCTGCTGCGATAACCCGCTGCAGGGGCGCAGATTCTAGCGGGGGAATTGCATTCGCACAAGCGGTACGACGCGGTGGGCAGGGGGGCTGGACAGGCGTGGCACAATGGACGCTCTGATGAAGACGGTGGCCTGATGTCCTATCTCGTCCTTGCCCGCAAGTGGCGTCCGAAGCGTTTTGCCGAGCTGGTGGGCCAGGAACACGTGGTCCGTGCGCTCAGCAATGCGCTGGACAGCGGCCGGGTGCACCATGCATTCCTGTTTACCGGTACCCGCGGGGTCGGCAAGACCACCATCGCGCGTATTTTCGCCAAATCGCTGAATTGCGAGCAGGGCACCAGCGCCGACCCGTGCGGCCAGTGCCCGGCCTGCCTGGATATCGATTCCGGGCGCTACATCGACCTGCTGGAAATCGATGCGGCGTCCAACACCGGCGTGGATGACGTCCGCGAGGTGATCGAGAACGCCCAGTACATGCCCTCGCGTGGCAAGTACAAGGTTTACCTGATCGACGAAGTGCACATGCTCTCCAAGGCGGCGTTCAACGCGCTGCTGAAGACCCTGGAAGAGCCGCCGGAGCACGTGAAGTTCCTGCTCGCCACCACCGACCCGCAGAAGCTGCCGGTGACGGTGCTGTCGCGCTGCCTGCAGTTCAACCTCAAGCGCCTCGACGAGGACCAGATCCAGGGCCAGATGACCCGGATCCTGGCCGCCGAGGAGATCGAGTCCGACCCGAGTGCGATCGTGCAGCTGGCCAAGGCCGCCGATGGCAGCCTGCGTGATGGCCTGTCGCTGCTGGACCAGGCCATCGCCTATGCCGGCGGCGCGCTGCGTGAAGACGTGGTGCGCACCATGCTGGGCACCGTCGACCGCACCCAGGTGGCGGCCATGCTGGACGCGCTGGCCGATGGCGATGGCGTGCGCCTGCTGCAGGTGGTGGCGGCGCTGGCCGAGTTCTCACCGGACTGGAGCGGCGTGCTGGACGCGCTGGCCGAGGCCCTGCACCGCATCCAGGTGCAGCAGCTGGTGCCGGGCGCCCCGGCCGAAGGCGAGGGCATCGATGCTGCCGCCTTTGCCCAGCGCCTGCGCCCGGAAGTGGTCCAGCTCTGGTACCAGATGGCGCTCAGCGGGCGCCGCGACCTGCATCTGGCGCCGAGCCCGCGCGCGGGCTTTGAAATGGCCGTGCTGCGCATGCTGGCTTTCCGTCCGGCCGCGGCGGTGCCGCCGGTCCCGCGCGATCCGGGCGCGGGGACGGAGGTCACTCCCGGCGCCGGCCCTGCGGCCCAAGGCAGTGGCAGGGCCGCCGCAGCGGCTACGGCTGCTGCCGCGGCCCCCGTGGCGGCGTCCGTCGTGGAGACACCCGTCGCAGCAGTGCCGGTCGTGGCCGCGGCCGTTACCGAGGTGCCCAAGCCCCTGCCGCCGCCCGTGGCGGCACCAACGCCGGAGAACGATCCGCCACCGTGGCACCAGCCCGATGCCGTGGATCGTGACGAGGCCCTGGCGGCGGAAATGGCCAGCCCGGATGCAGCCATGGTGGCCCCCTGGGAGGCCGCGCCGGCCCGCCCGGCGGTGGTGCCTTCCGCACCGGCCCAGGCCACGCGTCCGCAGGGCATCAGCATTGCCCCGGTCGCCGCTGCTGCAGGAGCTGCTCCTACGGGCGCGCGGATTGCCCTGACCTCGGCCGAAGCCTGGCTGGAGCTGGTCACCCAGAGCCAGCTCACCGGCCCGTCGCGCCAGCTGGCGGCGCACGCGGCGTTCATCGGTTTCCAGCACGGCCTCTTGAAACTGGCGGTATCGCCCGGATTTGAATACCTGTGTTCGGACCGTTCGCTGGCCGCGCTGACCGAGGCCCTGTCCGGGCCGTTGGGGCAGGTCCCGCAGATCGTGATCGAACAGGGCAACACCGGCGCCGAAACCCTGCACCAGCGTGCCGACCGCCAACGCGGCGAACGCCAACAGGCGGCCGAAGCGGCCTTCCTGGCCGACCCCGACGTGCAGCTGCTGGTGCAGCAGCATGGCGCGCGGGTCGTCACCGATTCCATCCGTCCCTTTGATGAGTAAAGAAACATGCGCGGCAATATCGCCCAAATGATGCAGCAGGCCCAGAAAATGCAGGAAAACCTGCAGAAGGCCCAGGAAGAAATCGCCAAGCTGGAAGTCACCGGCAGCGCCGGTGGCGGCATGGTCAGCGTGACCCTGACCGGCGCCAAGGAGTGCCGCAAGGTGCGTATCGATCCGTCGGTGCTGTCCGATGCGGAAATGACCGAAGACCTGGTCGCGGCCGCTTTCAACGATGCCTCCAACAAGATCGATGCCGAGTCGAAGACCCGCATGGGCTCGGCCACCGCCGGCATGCAGCTGCCGCCGGGCATGAAGCTGCCGTTCTGAGTGGCGCCTGTACCGGGTCTGCCCGGTGTTGCAGCACCCTGTCGCGAAGCCTCCGGGCTTGGCGTGCTTGTTTCTGAGATGAGCGCACTGCCATGAGCCTGCCCCTGCTCGAACAATTGATCGAGGCCTTCCGGGTACTGCCCGGGGTCGGCCAGAAGACCGCCCAGCGCATGGCTTACCACGTGCTGGAACGTCAACGCGAGGGTGGGCAGAAGCTGGCCGAGGTGCTGGCCAAGGCCATCGAGCGCATCGGCCACTGTGAGCAGTGCCGCGATTTCAGCGAGAGCGACCTCTGTGCGGTGTGCGCCAACGGCAGCCGCGAGCGGCAGCAGTTGTGCGCGGTGGAGTCGCCGGCCGACCGGCTGGCGATCGAACACGCCACCGGATTCCGCGGGGTGTACTTCGTGCTGCAGGGACGGTTGTCGCCGCTGGATGGCATCGGCCCGCGCGAGCTCGGCCTGGACCAGCTGGAGGCACGCCTGAAGCAGGGCGAGGTGCAGGAGCTGATCATCGCCACCAGCGCGACGGTTGAAGGCGAAGCCACCGCGCATTACCTGGCGCAGCTGGCACGCGCGCACAAGGTGCGCCCCAGCCGGTTGGCGCAGGGCCTGCCGCTGGGGGGCGAGCTGGAGTACGTGGATCGCGGCACGCTGTCGCACGCCTTCGGCACCCGCACCGAAATCCAGGAATGACCCCACACGATTGCGCGGCACCGACCGAAACCGGGAACGCATCCGCGCTACTCTCCATGGCCCTGTTCCAAGAGGTGCCCCATGAGCCAAGACACCCTGTTCGGCAAGATCATCCGCCGCGAAATCCCGGCCACCATCGTCTACGAAGACGACGAGGTGCTGGGCTTCAAGGACATCGCGCCGCAGGCGCCGGTGCACGTCCTGTTCATTCCAAAGAACGAGGCGATCCCGACCCTGGATGACCTGCAGCCCTCGCAGGCGCACCTGATCGGCAAGCTGGCGCTGGCCGCTGCCGGGTACGCACGCGAACAGGGCTTCGCCCAGGAAGGCTATCGCATCGTCATGAACTGCCGCGAGCACGCCGGCCAGACCGTGTTCCACATTCACCTGCATCTGCTGGCCGGCGCGCCGCTGGGGCATTTCGGTACGGCGAACGGCTGAGGCTGCGCAATTGACCCGTCCTGCCATAGGTTGACACCTGTGGCGGATGATCTGGCCGCCGTCAGGCGGCCAGAGACGCCCGATGCACCGCATCGGGCGTTTGCATTTTAAGCGACAGGTGCGGCCGCTCGGCGTTATAGATCCCCACCGACTCGGCGACCATCTGGCGTGCCTGCAGCAGGTCCCGGGGCCGGTGCAGCAGGAACTCGCCCTTCAATATCCCATTTACCCGTTCGGCCAGCGCATTCTGGTAGCAGTCGTAGCCATCGGTCATCGAGCAGGTCACCCCATGCCTGGCGTGGATCTTCTGGTAGTAGTCCGAGCAGTACTGGATGCCCCGGTCGGAGTGATGGATCAGCTGCTGCCGCGTTTTTCGTTCCTTCAGCGCCATCTGCAGTGCTTGGGCGACCTGTTCGGTCTGCAGGGTGTCGTGCACGCTCCAGCCCACGATCCTGCGCGACCACACATCGGTAATCAGGCTCAGGTATACAAATTTCCCCTGCGTGGGCAGGTAGGTAATGTCGGCTACCCAGACCTGCTCACTGCCGGTCGGTACCACGCGCCCTTCGCCGGGCTTGAGAAGATTGGGGTGCCGCCGGAAGCGGTGATGGCTGTCGGTCGTCTTGTGGTACGCCCGCCGCATGGGGACCAGCAGCCGGGCATCACGAAGGACGCCAAACAGACGGTCGCGCCCCATTGCCACTCCCGATGCTTGAAGCGTCGGTCCAATCAGATGATGCAGCTTGCGCGTGCCGATGCGCGGCTGGCGCGCTCGATAGCCACCTACCAGCGCGAGCGCCCGAGCACCGTCGGCCAGTTGCCGCTGCTGACGATGGCCTGCCTGATAGTACGCTTGGCGACTGATACCAAAATGGCGGCAAGCCCTTGCCACGCTTACGCCTTGGAGGCGCCTTTGCGTGAGGACTTGCCGGAAGGCTTTTTTACGATGCGCACCCCGTAGTCTTCCTTGAGCACATCCACGATGGCCTCGAAAAGCTGCGCCTTCTCGGTCGCCTCCCGCAGCTGAACCTGCAGGACTTTGATCTGTTGTTCCGGTGTCAGCGGCTTGGCCGTTCCGGACTTGGGAGCTGTGGTCATGGGGGCAGATGATGCCCCACCTGACCAGTCTTGCCGACCATGTCGCCGAAGCCACGACAGCACGGTGCTCCGTCCTTGGATTCCGTAGCGCTCCTGGGCCTGCTTGTAGGTCAGCTCCCCACGCTCGACCTGGTCCACCACCGACAACTTGAAGGCCAGCGAGTAATCCCGCTGGCTGCGCCTGATTGTTGAATTCATTGAACATTCCTCTTCCTGTGGGAAAAGGTGTCAACTCAATTCAGGACGGGTCAAATGCAAAAAAAACGCCACCGTCAGGTGGCGTTTTTTCTTCAGCGCGTACCGACCAACGGTCGGCACCTACCGGTTGCCATCATTACCTACCGGTTACCACCAGCCCCAGCCGCGATAGCCCCAGCCTGGACCCCAGCCCGGGCCCCACGGCCCGTACGGGTACGCCGGCACCACATCGACCTGGCGCTGTTCCGGCCACAGGTAGATGACGTCTGCGTCCAGCTTCGGCAGGCGGTAGTCGTACTCGCCGATGCGGGTGTTCTCGTAGCCGGCGATCTTGCCGATGAAGGTCACGTCACGACCCGCCTCGAACACCGCCGGATCGTAGAAGCCGGCGCGACAGGCGATGAAGCGGCCGTCGCTGGCATCGGCCGAGGTCGTGCTGGGCCGGCCGCTGCCGTTGAGCGGGCGCGAGATCATCTGGAAGCAGGTCTGGCCCTGGCTCGGATTGGTCTCGATGATGCGGCCGCCCCAGCGCACCGGCGTGCCCACCTGCTGGGTGGGAACCGCGTCGCGCGGGCTGACCATGCTGAACTGGCCTTGCAGCGGCTTGGGCGCGGTCGCGCAGGCGGCCAGCGCCAGCGATGCGGCGAGGGGAAGCAATATCTGGATCTTCATGGGGATGCTCCGGAAGTCGGGCGATGCCTGCGCAGGTCGCGCAATAATGAAGTGAGGTCGACGCCAGCGCCAGCGTAGCGCGCCAGAACGAAACGGCTGCTGAGTGAAACCAGCGCCGGGTCGGGGCGCTGCTGGTGGACGCGCCGGGCCCAGCTGCCTGCCGGCTCGGCACTGTCGCGGGCCAGCCCATGCGCGGCGTAGCGGCGCCCCAGCCGGTGCCAGGCGCGCAGCAACGGGTCGCGCTCGCGCTCGCCGCGGGCCAGCAGCCATGCCATCCAGCCTAGCGTGGCCAGCGCGAAGACCGCGAAAACGGCAATCAGCTGCGTCGGCTCCAGTTTTTCGATCCCCAGCGGGCGCAGCAACTGCTGCTGGCGGTTGGCGTCGAAGGACAGCACCAGGTCGTTCCAGCCACGGCGCAGCCAGTCGCTGGCCTGGCCGAGCTGCAGCCAGCGGCTTTCGAAGGTCGGGGCCGCATCGCGCTGCAGGCGGTCTTCCAGGGTGTCGTAGATGCGCTCGGGCGCCACCGCGGCGGTCGGGTCCACGCGTACCCAGCCGCGTCCCTGCAGCCACACTTCGGCCCAGGCGTGGGCGTCCATGCGCCGCACCACCCAGTAATCGCCATAGCGGTTGTGCACGCCACCGGCAAAGCCGGTCACTACCCGCGCCGGGATGCCGGCATTGCGCATCAGCACCACGAACGAAGAACTGAAGTGCTGGCAGAAACCGGCCTGCTGGTCGAACAGGAACTCATCCACGCCATCGCGTCCGGGCAGCGGGGTGACCAGGGTGTAGGCGAACCGGCTGCGGATCCATTCCAGCGCGCGCGCGACGATCGCCGCATCGTCGGTGCCGGCATCGGCCCGCCATTGGCGCGCCAGCGAGGCCGTGCGCGGGTTGAGGCCCTCCGGCAGCTGCAAGGCCTGTTGACGCTCGAACGGGCGCAGGGGAGCGGGGTAGGCAAGTGCCGGTGAGGACTGCAGGCGCCAGCGGGTCAGCGCGGTAAGGGAGGCATCGCTGCGCAGGCTGTGATCGGCATCCAGGCTGCTGCCGTGGGGCGCCTGCAGGGGCAGGTCCAATGCCACCAGCTGCCGACGGTCGGTGGGCTCGTAATCGATCTGGTAGTCCCAGCGTGCGCCGGCACGGGTCACCGTGGCGGGTGCGCGCTGCCTGGCATACCGATCCTGTTCCCAGCGGCGGCCGTCGAAGTGGGTCATCACCGGGCCGCGCCAGTAGCGCTGTTCGGGCGCGGGCGTCGCGCCGAAGAACTGCACGCGCAGGGCCGGGGCGTCATCGGCCATCAGGTCCAGCCACTGCCCCGGTTCCATGTGATCGGACAACCCGGGCTTGCCCACGGCGCGATCGGGGATGCCCCACAACGGCTCGCTCAGTCGCGGAAACAGCCAGAACCCAGCCAGGGCCAGCGGCAGGCCCAGCCCCACCAGCCGGGCGACACCGCGCAGCTGGCCGCCGATCGGCGGGCTGGGGGCGTGGCCCTCGGCATGTGCCAGGCGCTGCAGCGCCAACAGCGCGGTCAGCGCGGCCATGACCGCCAGGCCCATGGTCAGCGGCCCCTGGTCGAGCAGGAAGGCAGCGAAAGGCGCGAACAGGGCGAAGCCGAGCAGGCTGCGGGCATCGCGCAGGCTGCGCAGTTCGCTGGATTTCAAGGCCAGCATCGCCGCCAGCAAGGCGCAGCCGGTATCCCGGCCCGGGCGTGCGCCCATCTGCCAGTAGATCGCGCCAAGCATGCCGATCACCAGCAGCAGGCGCAGCGACGCCGGCAACACGCGCTGTTGCGAGGCCAGGGCGGTCAGCAGGGCGACCAGCGCGATGCCGATCGCCAGCAGGCCGGGCAACTGCAGCAGCAGCGGCACCAGCCCGAGCGCGGCGCTGGCCAGGGTCCAGTGGCGTGCACTGGGGCTCAACGGCGAAGGCGTGGGGTCAGCCATGCGGTATCAGCGCCAGTGCGCGTTGGCAGAGGTGGTGGTGGGCGCTGCCGCTGCCAGGCCCCAGCACGGGTTGCCCGGGCAACTGCAGCGTGTAGCGACGCCCGTCGCGCTCGGCCAGTTCCACCCAGCGGGCCAACCGCGCGACGCGTACTTCGGTGGGCAGTCCGGACAACTGCCGCCAGTCCAGCAGCACGTCCACCCCGACCGGCTTTTCGTACTCGCGCACCAGCAGGGTGTCGCGGCGTGCCGAGTGCTTCCAGGCGATGCTGCGGGGTGGGTCGCCGGCGCGATACGGGCGCAGCTGGTGCAGTTCATCGCCGCTGGCATGGACGCGGGTGTGCAGCGGATCGCCCCCGCTTTCCGGCAGCGGCGGTGGCTGGCGTTCCGGTGCGGGGTAGACCAGCAGCGGCGTCTCCGGCCACACCCATGACCACGCCCGCACCAGCCCGAGTGGTTGCGTGGTGGAAATGCGGATGCGCTCCAGGTCGAGCCAGCCGCGGCGGACCGTGGGCAGGACCAGGTCGACTTCGATCTGGTCGCTGTCCAGCAGGTGGCCGAAGGCGGTGTCCTGCGCATGCTGCAGCTCAAGACCGCGACGCGCACGCGCATCCGGGCGCGACAGGCTGATCCGCAGGCGCATGGGTTGGCCGGCCTGCACCGGTTCGGCCGAGACCGCGTCGATCTGCAGGCCCGACAGCTGCAGGTGGGCACTGATGGTGCTGGCGATCGCCACCGTGGCCAGCAGCATGGCCAGCAGCAGCGCCGGGTTGTTGTTGTAGTTCAGTGCGCCCAGCAGCATGGCCCCCAGCAAGGCGGCCACGAACAGGCCGAAACGGGTGGGCAGCACATAGATGCGGCGCCGGTCCAGCCGGCGCGGCAAGGGTTCGGGTTGGCGCGGCCGCGTGTAGGGCCGGCCACTGGCCGGCAACATGGCATCTTTCAAACGGGCTCCCCAGCCGCGGCGCATCTCAATCCACCGGCACGGTCTGGAGGATCGCCCGGGCCAGTGCCGGGCCGTTGCCCGCTTCCGCCTCGGCGACCAGGCGATGGCCGGCGACCGCAACGAACAACGTCTGCACGTCTTCGGGCACCACGTGCGCACGGCCCAGCAGCAGCGCATGCGCCTTGGCCGCGCGCAGCAGCGCCAGCCCGGCGCGCGGCGACAATCCCACGCGCACGCCGGCATGCTGGCGGCTGCGGGTGAGCAGCGCCTGTACGTAGTGCACCAGCGCATCGCTCGCATGGACCTGGCCGACCGCCTCGCGCAGGCTGCGTACCTGGGTTTCATCCAGACGCGCGCTGGCCTGGGCAATCAGGTGGCGACGGTCGGTGCCGCGCAACAGCTCGCGTTCGGATTCGGCATTGGGGTAACCCAGCGCCAGCCGCAGCAGGAACCGGTCCAGCTGCGAATCGGGGAGCGGGAAGGTGCCCGACAGATCCACCGGGTTCTGCGTGGCGATCACGAAGAACGGGTCGGGCAATGGATGGGTCATCCCGTCCAGCGTGACCTGCTGCTCGGCCATGGCTTCGAGCAGCGCACTCTGCGTACGTGGCGGCGCGCGGTTGATTTCGTCGGCCAGCAGCACGTGGGTGAACACCGGGCCCGGATGGAACTGGAACTGGCGGCTGCCCGCGTCGTAAACCGAGACGCCGAGCACATCTGCGGGCAGCAGATCGGACGTGAACTGCACGCGTTGGAAGCGCAGCCCGAGGCTGGAGGCCATCGCGTGGGCCAGCGTGGTCTTGCCCAGGCCGGGCAGGTCTTCAATCAACAGGTGGCCGCCGGACAGCAGCGCGACGAACGCCAGCCGCACTTCGTGGGCCTTGCCCAGCACCAGCCCGTTGACCTGGTCCTGGGCGCTGCGAAGGGCCTGTCGCAGTACATCGGTTAGCATGGCTGGCACGTGGGGCGAATTTTCCATGTCCGTCTCGTGTCGATGATTCCTTCGATTCTATAGAGCAATGCAGGGCGAACAACGCGCACGCACAATTTTCCTGATGCTGTGGACGCTGATCACCGCGGTGAAGCTGGTGATTGCCGCGCGTCTGCCGCTGTTCGTGGACGAAGCCTTCTACTGGCAGGAAGGCCAGCACCTGGCGGCCGCCTACTCGGACCTGCCCGGGCTGACCGCATGGCTGTCCCGGTTGGGGGTGGAGGTGGGCGGCGCGCATGTGCTGGCGCAGCGGCTGCCGTTCCTGGCCATCGGTGCCGCCCTGCCGTGGCTGGTGTCACGTATCGCCACGCGCTGGTTTGGCGCGGTTGCGGGCTGGCAGGCCGGCAGCCTGACCCTGTTGATGCCGCTGTCGGGCACGCTGGGCATCCTGGCGGTGCCGGACGTGCCGATGGCGCTGGCCGCGGTGCTGTGCCTGGATGCCGGCGCCCGCCTGCTGCGCAGCGTCGATGCCGGCTCGGCGGTGAAGCTGGCGCTGGGCCTGATGATCGGCGCGCTCAGCCACTACCGCTTCATCGGCGTGATCGTGGTGGGTTTCGTCGCGCTGCTGCTGCTGCCGCAGGGCCGGCGCATGCTGCGCGATCCGCGCGTGTGGGTGGCGCTGGCGGT
This sequence comes from Stenotrophomonas sp. GL_101, assembly GCF_057835675.1. Lineage (NCBI taxonomy): Bacteria > Pseudomonadati > Pseudomonadota > Gammaproteobacteria > Lysobacterales > Lysobacteraceae > Stenotrophomonas > Stenotrophomonas sp. GL_101. The sequence goes on from NZ_CM174432.1 coordinate 997,527, forward strand.
CGGCGTACTGGCCTGGTTGCCGCTGCTGGCGTGGAATGCCGACAACCATGACGCGGGGCTGAAATTCCAGGTGGTCGAGCGCCACCCGTGGCGGTTTGAATGGACCGGGCTGTGGTTCCTGGTGATCCAGCCGATGCTGGTCACCCCCATCCTGTGCCTGGCGATGTGGAAGGTGGCACTGGCCGGAACGCGCTCCGGCGGCGGTGCCCGCGCGCAGTGGCGTTACTTCGGATTGGTCGGTGCGGTCTCCACCGTGGCGATCTTCGGGTTGGGCTTTTTCACCGACGTCGAGCGGATCAGCTTCCATTGGCCGCTGCCGGGCTACCTGGCACTGCTGGTGGCGGTACCGGTGGTGCTCAACGGCTGGCCGCGCTGGCTGCGCCGCACCGGTTGGTGGCTGGCCGGAACCGGGTTGGCGTTGGCCTTCGGCTACTACCTGATGGCCTCCACGCCGGCGCTGCGCGAGCAGCTGGCCGGTGACAAGTACTACCCGCGCAACTTCGCCGGCTGGGAGCCGCTGGCGGCGGCGGTGCGCGAAGAACTGGCGGGCATGCCGGCCGGGGCGCAGGTGCTGGCCGGCAACTTCAAGGTGGGGGCGGAGCTGGGCTTCCAGTTGCGCGATCCGTCGATCCAGGTGCTGCCGCACCCGCTCAATGACAAGCATGGCCGCAGCGCACAGCTGGGGCTGTGGGGATTGCTGCATGACGGCCAGCGCCGCGCGCCGATGTTGCTGGTGCTGTCGCCCAGCGACCAGCGCTACCGCGACCTGCTGCAGCGGTATCACGACATCTGCGCGCAGGTGGGGCCGTTGCCGCCGCCGCGGGTGGTCAGCAACGACCATGGTTTCCAGCGCTTCCTGCTGTTCAGGCTGCCGGCCGAGCGTGTCGAGGGCCCGTGCGTGACCCCGGCGATGGCATGGATCGATACGCCGCAGCCGGCCACGCGTGCCGACGGTATCGTCGAGGTGCGCGGATGGGCGTTCAAGGACGGGGTAGGGCTGTCGCGGGTGGAGGTGCTGCTGGATGGCAAGGCGGTGGCCGAGGCTGCGTATGGCCGCAGCTACGACATCACCAGTTTCTGGACCCTCTCCAACGACCCGCAGCACCCCAACGTGGGCTTCGATGCGCGCATCGATACGCGCGCGCTGGCGCCGGGGCGGCACTGGCTGGGCCTGCGCCTGCATGGCCGCGATGGCAGCGTGGAGCCCTGGCAGGAGCAGTTGCTGGTGGTGCCCGAGCGTTGAATGCGCTCAGGGCAGCGTGTAGCCGGCCTGGCGCAGCAACCGGCTGACCGCGATCAGTGGCAGACCGACCAGCGCGGTGGGGTCGTGGTTGTCGATGGCGTCGAACAAGGTGATGCCCAGCCCTTCGCATTTGAAGCTGCCGGCACAGTCCAGCGGCTGTTCGGCAGCAACGTAGCGCGCGATCGCCCCGGCATCGAGCACCCGGAAGTGGACCTGGGTGAGATCGCAGGCCTCCAGCACCCGCTCATCGCATCGCAGGCTGACCGCCGTGCAGGCTGACCGCCGTGTGGAAGGCGACCGTCTGGCCGGACATCGCGGCCAGCTGGGCCTGCGCGCCGGCCACCGTGCCCGGCTTGCCCAGCGGGGCGCCGTTCAGCTCGGCGACCTGGTCCGAGCCGATCACCCACTGCCCGGGGTGGCGCGCGGCCACCTCGGCCGCCTTCGCCCCGGCCAGCCGCACCGCCAGCGCGCGCGGGGCCTCGCCCGGGCGCGGGGTCTCGTCCACGGCCGGTGCCGCGCAGGCCAGGGCCAGCCCCAGCCGTTCCAGCAGCTCGCGGCGGTAGCGGGAAGTGGAGGCAAGCAGTAGCGGGGACATGCGACAATACCGGTGCTGGGGGAGGGCAAGTCTGGCCTCCGGCGGCGGGGGCAGCAAGCGCTGTTACGGTTGGATTTGACAGCCGGGCAGACGATCCTTAACATTCAGCGGCTTATGTCCGCAAACGTACCCGAAATGCTGGATGCTTGGCGGATGGTCGCAGCGCGAAGGCGCTTCGACGGTCACGTCAGCCTGGCTGAATTGACCCGCCTGCAAGGGCTTGTTGCCGATACCGAAGGCCAGTGCAGCTATTCACTGGAATTCGCGCACGACGACATCCTGCGGGTATCCTATGTTGAACTGTCCATCGACACCGAGCTGCCGCTGATCTGTCAGCGCAGCCTGCAGCGATTCCTGTTGCCGGTCTCGCTGGTGCAGCGGCTCGGCCTGATCCGCAGCGAAGAGGATGAATCCTCGTTGCCGGAAGGGTACGAGCCGTGGCTTGTGCCTGAAGACGGCATGCTGCGACCGCTGGAACTGGTCGAGGACGAGCTGGTCCTGGCCGTGCCCGCCGTGCCGTTGTCTCCCGATGGCGAGGCGGTGGGCCAGGACTGGGCACCGACCGAAGAAGAAATGAACAAGGCCAACCCGTTCGCGGCGTTGGCGGCGCTGAAAAAACAATAGCAGCCGGATTGTCGTCGGCGGCTGCGGCGAAAGCGAAGACTGTGCTGGGCGCTGGCGTCCTGCGCGACGATACGACGAAGCAAAACGAACCGAGTTTGGAGCAATCCCATGGCTGTGCAGAAATCCCGTGTCACCCCGTCCCGCCGCGGTATGCGCCGTGCGCATGACGCCCTGAGCGCAAAGCAGCTGTCCACCGACCCGACCACCGGCGAAGTGCACCTGCGTCACCACATCACCGCTGACGGTTTCTACCGCGGCAAGAAGGTGATTGCGACCAAGTCGAATTCGGCCGTCGAAGAAGATTGATTCGTGAAGGCCGCTGCCCGGTCGGGCAGCGGCCTTTGCCTTTTTCTTCCCGGCTGTCAGTGTTGATGGCCGTGCTACAGGACATGCAATGAGCAAGCGGATCTACTCGAGGATCGCGGGCACTGGTAGCTATTTGCCCGAAAAAGTGTTGACCAACCAGGATCTGGAGAAAATGGTCGACACCACCGATGAGTGGATCCAGTCGCGCACGGGTATTCGTGAGCGGCACATTGCAGCCGAAGGTGAGACCACCAGCGACCTCGGCTACCACGCCGCGGTACGCGCGCTGGAAGCGGCCGGTATCGATGCGTCGCAGCTGGACATGATCGTGGTGGGTACGACCACGCCCGATCTGATCTTTCCCTCCACCGCGTGCCTGATCCAGGCCAAGCTCGGTGCGAGCGGTTGCCCCGCTTTCGACGTCAACGCGGCCTGTTCGGGCTTTGTGTTCGCGCTGAGCGTGGCTGACAAATTCATCCGTTCCGGTGATGCCCGCCATGTGCTGGTGATCGGTGCGGAAACCCTGACCCGCATTGTCGACTGGAAAGAACGCACCACCTGCGTGCTGTTCGGCGACGGTGCCGGCGCGGTCGTGCTCAAGGCCGACGAAGACACCGGCATTCTCAGCACCCACCTGCATTCGGATGGCAGCAAGAAAGAGCTGCTGTGGAATCCGGTCGGCGTGTCTGCGGGCTTCGGCGAGGGCGAGAACGCGCGCGGCGCGATCCTGATGAAGGGCAACGACGTCTTCAAGTATGCGGTCAAGGCGCTGGATTCGGTGGTGGATGAAACCCTGGAAGCCAATGCGCTGACCAAGGCCGATCTCGACTGGCTGATCCCGCACCAGGCCAACCTGCGCATCATCGAAGCCACCGCCAAGCGCCTGGACCTGTCTATGGAGCAGGTGGTGGTGACGGTGGACAGGCACGGCAACACCTCGTCGGCCTCGGTGCCGATGGCGCTGGACGTCGCGGTACGTTCCGGTCGTGTCGAGCGCGGGCAGCTGTTGCTGCTGGAGGCGTTCGGGGGTGGCTTCACGTGGGGTTCGGCCCTGCTGCGCTATTGATAGTGCAAGTTACGACAACGTGACGCTGTCGTTACGGCCCCATTTGGGGCCGTTTGCATTTCAGGAGATCTGTCATGGTTGAGCCCATCGTCATCGAGGGGCAGCGCGCCTGGCTGAAGCAGTACGGTGAAGGTAGCCGCGCGGTCGCGCTGGGCCTGCTCAATTTCGTCGCGAACCGCTTCCAGCTCGATGCGCTGCGCCCGCCGCCGCACCGGGGCGGTGATGCGGCGCGGGAAACCGAGGCGCGCCGTCTGGGCGAGCTGCAGGCGCAGGGGGTGAACGTGCCGCATGTGATCGGCAGTGGCCACGCGGCGCTGGTGCTGGAGGACAACGGCAGTTCGTTCAATGTGTGCCTGCGCGAGGCGGACGAGGCCGGGCGTGACCGGCTGGTGTCGGCGGCGATGCAGGCCATCGCCGAGGCGCACCGCAACGGGGCCTATTTCGGCCAGCCGTTGCCGCGCAACCTGACCTGGGATGGCAGCAACGTGGGTTTCATCGATTTCGAAGAAGACCCGTTGGAAGTGATGGCCTTGCACAGGCGCAGGCGCGCGATTGGCTGCTGTTCGGGTATGGGGTGGCCAAGTATTACGAGAAGCGCCCGAAGCGTTTGCAGGCGCTGATGGCGGCGGCGATGGATGGGGCCGAGGCGCCGGTGCTGGCGCACGCGCACGCGGTATCAGGGCGGCTGCAGGGGCTGGCCCGGGCGAGCCTGAAAATGGGCCGTTCGGCGCGGGCGCTGGCCCACGCGATCCTGGTGGTGCACGGGGCGACGACGCTGGGCATGCTGATGCTGGCGGTGATCTGCGTCGACTTCTTCTCCGACGGCGACCTCGACATCCTGCAGTTGTTGGTTTGATCGGGTGGGGCTCTTTTTGAAGCCAGAGCTTTAAGAGCGTAGAGCCAGAGCGTTACTGCTCGCTTGGGATGTGCCGGGTCGGCGTGGGTGGGTTGGCGGGACACGCCGTAAATCCATCCCTGGAGGCTCGTGGGCGCCATCCATGGCGCCCAACGGTCCCGCCAACCCACCCACGCCGACCCCCGATAGTTGGCCGGCGAGCATGGGCAATCAAACCCCCGTACACACAGCGTTCGCTGTGCCAAGGCCACAGCATCCCCACCCGTGAGAGGTGGGGTGTAGTGCCGAGCTCTGCTCGGCACCTCCTCCATCCCAAAGACGGCCGTTGCTCCGCCGTTGATCGCCTGTGCCCGGCGACCATGTCTGTCAGGGCTGGGGCGGGTGGGTATGCGGGGCCCTGAGGCGCATGGATGCGCCGACGGAGCTTACATGGACGTACTTGCAGCGTGCCCCGCATACCCGCCCGCCCCAGCCCTCTCCGTAGCATTGAACCGCTGTTTTGGCCGTTGCTCGCGCTCCAAAAACGGCCCCCACATACTCCCCAGTACAGACGAAGGGCGGTGTTCCCCCTTATCATTCGCCGTTCGATTTTTGCAGGCGGATGACCGCGTGACCGATTCCAATCTCGCTTTCGTGTTCCCCGGCCAGGGCTCGCAGTCGCTGGGCATGCTGGCTGAACTGGCCGAACTGCACCGGCAGGTCCGCGACGCCTTCACCGAGGCTTCCGACGGCGCCGGCGTCGACCTCTGGGCGCTCTCGCAGGGTGGCCCCGAGGAAATGCTCAACCGCACCGAATACACCCAGCCGGCCCTGCTGGCCGCCAGCATCGGCGTCTGGCGCGTCTGGACTGCCGTTGGCGGGGCCAAGCCGGCCGTGCTGGCAGGCCACAGCCTCGGCGAGTACACCGCCCTGGTCGCCGCCGGTGCCCTGACCCTGCATGACGGCGCCCACCTGGTGCGCCTGCGTGGCCAGCTGATGCAGGAAGCCGCACCGACCGGCGTCGGCGCCATGGCCGCCGTGCTCGGCGCCGACGATGCGCTGGTGCTGGAGGTCTGTGAACAGGCGGCCGGCAGCCAGGTCGTCGTCCCGGCAAATTACAACTCGCCCGGCCAGATCGTCATCGGTGGCGATGCCGCCGCAGTGGATCGCGCCTTGGCGCTGCTCGCCGAAAAGGGCGTGCGCAAGGCCGTGAAGCTCGCCGTCAGCGTACCCTCGCACACCCCGCTGATGCGCGAAGCCGCCAACCGCCTGGCCGAAACCATGGCCGGCCTGGATTGGCGCGCGCCGGCGCTGCCGGTGGTGCAGAACGTCGACGCCCGCATCCATGAGGGTGTCGGTGCGATCGCCCAGGCCCTGGTCCAGCAGCTGTACCTGCCCGTGCAGTGGACCGGCTGCGTGCAGGCGCTGGCCGCCCGTGGCGTCACCCGTGTCGCCGAATGCGGCCCGGGCAAGGTACTGACCGGATTGATCAAGCGCATCGACAAATCGCTGGACGCGCGCACACTGTCCACGCCCGCCGATTTCGAGGCAGCCCGCGAAACCTGGGCCGCCTGATCTTTCGACCGGCTCCGTCGCGTCACGGCCGCAAGCCCGGCGCACGGACCAGTCCCGTTCGAGGAATTACAGATGAGCAAGCCCCTTCAGGGTGAAATCGCACTGGTGACCGGCGCCAGCCGTGGCATCGGCGCCGCCATCGCCGACACACTGGCCGCGCAGGGCGCGACCGTGATCGGCACCGCCACCACCGATGCCGGCGCCGCCGCCATCGGCGAGCGGCTGGCGGCAGCGGGTGGCCACGGCCGCGCGCTGAACGTCACCGACCCGGCTGCGCTCGACGCCGTGCTGGACGGCATCGCCAAGGAATTTGGTGCCATCTCCATCCTGGTCAACAACGCCGGCATCACCCGCGACAACCTGCTGCTGCGCATGAAGGACGAGGACTGGCAGGCCATCCTCGACACCAACCTGACCAGCGTGTTCCGCACCTCCAAGGCGGTCATCCGCGGCATGATGAAGGCCCGCAAGGGGCGCATCATCAACATCGCCTCGGTGATCGGGGTGACGGGCAATGCCGGCCAGGCCAACTATGCCGCCGCCAAGGCCGGCATCATTGCCTTCTCCAAGTCGCTGGCCAAGGAAATCGGCTCGCGCGGCATCACCGTCAACGTGGTCGCTCCTGGCTTCATCGACACCGACATGACCAAGGCGCTGCCGGAAGAACAGCGCACCGGTCTGGTCAAGACGATTGCCCTGGAGCGCCTGGGCGAACCGACCGATATCGCCAACGCGGTGGCGTTCCTGGCCGGTCCCTCGGCCAGCTACATCACCGGCGAAACCCTCCATGTGAACGGCGGCATGTACATGCCGTAAGCATGTGGCGCAAGGACTGCGCCGCAAGTGGTTGATCCGCAAGATGTTTTGCAGCGATGCAAGGTATCGGTGGTTTCCACTACACTATCCCACGGCCATCCATCACCGGATGGCGTCATTTTTGAACCACTACTCCATCTGGAGCGATATCCAATGAGCACCATCGAAGAACGCGTCAAGAAAATCGTCGTCGAACAGCTTGGCGTCAAGGAAGAAGAAGTCACCAACAGCGCATCGTTCGTCGATGACCTGGGCGCTGACTCGCTGGACACCGTTGAACTGGTGATGGCGCTGGAAGAAGAGTTCGAGTGCGAGATCCCGGACGAAGAAGCCGAAAAGATCAGCACCGTCCAGGCAGCGGTCGACTACATCACTGCCCACGTCAAGGCTTGATGTCAGACGGCAGTGCGCGTGCGGGCTTCCCGCTTGCCGCGCACCGCACCCCATGGGGCCGCAGTTGCGGCCCTGTGTGTTTAAGCATCACACCGAAGTAGAACGAGTTACCCGTTGAGAACGTTCGGGTCAGGAGAATCAGCAATGAAGCGTCGCGTCGTCGTAACCGGCCTGGGCATCGTCTCGCCGTTGGGCAATGATCTGGCCAGCAGCTGGGAAGGCATCACCCACGGTCGCTCGGGCATCGGTCCGCTGACCAACGTTTCCGATGCGTATCTCGATCGTTTCACCACCAAGATCGCAGGTGAGGTCAAAGGATTCGACATCACCGCCGACAACGCGTTGTTCGGCAAGTTCCGGGTCAGCGGCAAGGATGCCCGCAAGATGGACCCCTTCATTCATTACGGCCTCGGTGCCGCGTTCATGGCCCTGCACGACGCGGGCCTGGACATCACCGACGCCAACGCCGACCGCATTGGCGCCATCGTTGGCGCCGGCATCGGCGGCCTGCTCGGTATCGAAGAGCAGACCATCGAGTTCCACGAAGGCAAGAAGATCTCGCCCTTCTACGTGCCCAAGACCATCATCAACATGCTGCCCGGGCAGCTGAGCATCATCACCGGCCTGAAGGGGCCGTCGTTCTCGGCCGTGTCGGCCTGCGCGACGTCGAACCATTCGATCGGCACCGCGATGCGCATGATCCAGTACGGCGATGCCGACGTGATGGTGGCCGGTGGTGCCGAGCGGGGCTCCTCGCCGACCGCGCTGGGCGGCTTCTGCGCGATGAAGGCCATGTCCACCCGCAACGATGCGCCTGAGCAGGCGTCGCGTCCGTGGGACAAGGACCGCGACGGCTTCGTGCTGGGTGACGGCGCCGGCATCCTGATCCTGGAAGAGTACGAGCACGCCAAGGCGCGTGGCGCGAAGATTTATTGCGAGCTCGCCGGTTTCGGCGCCAGCAGCGATGCGTACCACATGACCGCCCCGAGCGAGAATGGCGAAGGTGCCGCCCGCTGCATGGTGATGGCCATGAAGGACGCCGGCGTCGCCCCGGAGCAGGTCGGGTACCTCAACGCGCATGGCACCTCCACGCCGCTGGGCGATCTCGGCGAGACCATGGCGATGAAGGCGGCCTTTGGCGAGCACGCCTACAAATTGATGGTCAGTTCCACCAAGTCGATGACCGGCCACCTGCTCGGCGCTGCCGGCGGCGTGGAGGCCATTTTCTCGGTGATGGCGCTGCAGGACAACGTGATTCCGCCGACCATCAACCTGCAGCAGCCGGGCGAAGGCTGCGACCTGGACTACGTGCCCAATGAAGCACGCCAGGCCAAGGTCGACGTGGTGATGTCCAACGGCTTCGGCTTTGGCGGCACCAACGGCACGCTGGTGTTCAAGCGGGTCTGATGGGACCGCTGCTGCAACCGCACCCGGGCCGCCATCTTGGCGGCCTTGGTGTATCTGGCTCCGCACTCCTACGGTCTCCTGCCATGCTCCAGATCCTTCCGCTGCCCGCCACCACCGACCTGCTTGCGCTGCAGCGGTTGGCTCCCTCGCGCTATCCGCTGCTGATGGAGTCCACCGCGTCGGGCACCGCGCAGGGCCGCTGGGACCTGCTGCTGATGGCCGACGGCCAGTCGCTGGCGTTGCATGCCGATGGCGTGGTGCGCGACGCCGATGGCCGTGTTCACCCCGGCCGTTTCCTCGATGTGCTCGATGCGCACTGGGCGGCGCTGCGGCAACCGCGCGAAGAGACCCAACTGCCGTTCCGCGGTGGTTGGGCGCTGATGCTCGACTACGAGCTGGCCGGGCAGATCGAGAGCATCCTGCAGCTTCCCGCGCGCGCCGATGGCCTGCCGTCGGCGCTGGCCCTGCGCTGCCCCGCTGCGGTGCTGCACGACTGCGTGCTCGGCCAGTACCACGCCGTCTGCGAGATCGGCCAGGAGGGGCTGCTGCAGGTCCTGCAGACTGACCTGGACGCCGCCGCCGGGCTGCCGCCGCTGCCGGCCTGGCAGCCACCCGGCGAGGTCGACGAAGACGCCCCGGCGCGCTTCACAGACGGCGTCGGCACGGTGATCGACTACCTGCGTGCCGGTGATGTGTTCCAGGTGAACCTGTCGCGCCGCTGGGACGCGCAGTTCGCCGACACGCTTTCCCCGCAGGCGCTGTATGCCCAGCTGCGCGTGGCCAATCCGGCCCCCTTCGCCGGCCTGTTCATGGCGCAGGGCAGGGCGGTGGTGAGTTCCTCGCCGGAGCGGTTGGTGTCGGTGCATGGCGATGACGTGCAGACCCGGCCGATCGCCGGCACCCGCCCGCGGTTTGCCGGCGACGACGATGCCGCGCGCATCCAGGAACTGGTCGGCCATCCCAAGGAGCGCGCCGAGCACGTGATGCTGATCGACCTGGAGCGCAATGACCTGGGCCGGATCTGCAGCCCCGGCAGCGTCGAGGTGGACGAGCTGATGAGCGTGGAAAGCTACGCCCACGTGCACCACATCGTCAGCAACGTGCGCGGGCGCCTGCGCACTGGCGTCACTCCCGGCCAGGTGATCGCCGCCACCTTCCCGGGCGGCACCATCACCGGCTGCCCCAAGGTGCGCTGCATGCAGATCATCGCCGAGCTGGAACAGACCGCGCGTGGCGCCTACACCGGCGCGTTCGGCTGGCTGAACCGGGATGGCGACCTGGACCTGAACATCCTGATCCGTACCGCCGAAGTGGCCGCGGACCGCGCCACCTTCCGCACCGGTGCCGGCATCGTGGTCGATTCGGACCCGGACAAGGAGCTGGATGAAACCCGGGCCAAGGCGCGCGGCCTGATGCGTGCGCTGGGCCGGCATGATTGATCCGTTTGGCCGGGTGCAGCACCCGCGCGGTATGCTGCGCGGCGGCGAAATCGATTCGAGGTGACCATGGCGGGTGCGAAACGGGGATGTCTGGCCGTGCTGGCGGTGCTGCTGTTGGGCGTACTGCTGCTGGCCGCGGCGGGCGCGTGGTTCTGGCACGGCCAGAGCGGCTTTGCCGATGCGCCGCTGACCCCCGACCAGCCGAGCATGGTGATCGCCTCCGGAGACGGCCTGAACACGGTGCTGGGCAAGCTGCGCGCCGCCGGCGTGGACGAAGGCAGCAACACGCAATGGCAGCTGCTGGCGCGCCAGCTGGACGCCGCCGGCAAGCTCAAGGTGGGCGAATACGCGCTGGACGATCGCCTGACCCCACGCGAACTGCTGACCCGCATGCGCCAGGGCCGGGTACTGCAGCACCGGGTCACGATCGTGGAAGGGTGGAACCTGCGCCAGCTGCGTGCCGCGCTCAAGCGCGCCGACCCGCTGCTACACACCACCGACACCCTCGACGATGCTGCGTTGATGAAGGCGCTGGGCTTGCCCGGCGAGCATCCGGAAGGCCGCTTCCTGCCCGAGACCTACGTCTATCAGCGCGGTGACAGCGACATGGACGTGCTCAAGCGCGCGCATGCGGCGATGGAAAAGGAGCTCACCCTCGCCTGGGACAGCCGCGCCGACAACCTGCCGCTGAATTCGCCGTACGAGCTGTTGATCCTGGCCTCGATCATCGAGAAGGAAACCGCGTTGCCGAGCGAGCGCCCGCAGATTGCCGGTGTGTTCGTGCGGCGCTTGAACATGGGCATGCGCCTGCAGACCGACCCCACCGTGATCTACGGCATCGGCAGCAGCTACGACGGCAACATCCGCAAGCGTGACCTGACCACCGACACGCCCTACAACACCTATACCCGCGCCGGCCTCACCCCGACCCCGATCGCCATGCCCGGCCGCGATGCGCTGCATGCCACCGCGCAGCCGGCCGACGGCAACGCGCTGTATTTCGTCGCGGTGGGCGATGGCAGCGGCGCGCATGTGTTCTCGGCCAGCTACACCGAGCACAACGCGGCGGTCGCACGGTACCTGCAGCAGTTGCGCCAGCAGCGCAGCGAGGCGGGCAGGCAATGACCACTGCACTGCTGCGCCACCCGCGTCTGGTCAGCCTGGAGGGCGGCGAGGGCGCGGGCAAGACCACCGCCATCAACGCCCTGCGCGATGCGCTGCACGCGCGTGGCCATGAGGTGTTGCTGACCCGCGAGCCAGGCGGCACGCCGCTGGCCGAGCGCATCCGGGCGCTGGTGCTGACCCCCGATGCCGAGATCGCCGCCGAGCCGCTGTCGGCCGAGGCCGAGCTGCTGCTGGTGTTCGCCGCCCGCGCCCAGCACGTGCGCCAGGTGATCGAGCCGGCGCTGCGCCGTGGCAGCTATGTCATCAGCGACCGGTTCACCGATTCCAGCTACGCCTACCAGGGCGGTGGCCGCGGCCTGGACCCGGCCTGGATTGCGGATCTGGAGCGCCGCGCCGTGGGCCTGCTGCCCGGGCTGACCCTGCTGCTGGACGTGGACGTGGCCATCGGCCGCGCCCGCGCCAATGGCCGCGACCTGTGGCCGGACCGCATCGAGGCCGAGAAGGACGACTTCTTCCAGCGGGTGCGCGCGGTGTTCCGCCAGCGCGCCAGCGAAGATCCCCGCCGTTTCCGTCTGATCGACGCCAGCCAGGACCCGGCCGGCGTGGCCGCCGCGGTGGTGGCCGCAGTGGATGCCTGGCGGCTGGAGGCCTGACATGAGCGAGACCTTTTCCCCCTGGCAACAACGCGCCTATGACCAGACCGTGGCCGCGCTGGATGCCGACCGCCTCGGCCACGGCCTGCTGATCTGCGGACCGGCCGGGCTGGGCAAGCGCGCCGTCGCGCTGCGCATGGCCCAGTACATCCTGTGCCGGGGTGAGCCTGCCGCCGCCCAGCGCAGCGCGCAGCTGATCGCCGCCGGCACCCACCCGGACCTGCAGCGGATCTCGTTCATCCCGAACAAGTCCGGCGACAAGCTGCGCACCGAGATCGTGATCGAGCAGATCCGCGAGATCTCGCAGAAGCTGTCGCTGACCCCGCAGTACGGGATCGCCCAGGTGGTGATCGTGGATCCGGCCGATGCGATCAACCGCGCGGCCTGCAACGCCCTGCTCAAGACCCTGGAAGAACCCCAGCCCGGCCGCTACCTGTGGCTGCTCAGCAGCGACCCGGCGCGCCTGCCGGCGACCGTGCGCAGCCGCTGCCAGCGGCTGGAGTTCAAGCTGCCGCCGCGTGAGGAAGCGCTGGCGTGGCTGCAGGCCCAGGGCCACAGCGAAGCCAGCGCCCGCGAAGCCCTGGATGCCGCCCGCGGCCACCCCGGCCTGGCCGACCAATGGCTGCGCGAGGATGGCCTGGCGCTGCGTCGGCAGGTGGCGACCGACCTGGAGGCGCTGGTCGCCGGCCGCGCCGGCGCGGTGGAGCTGGCCCAGCGCTGGGCAGGCGACGAGCACGCCGCCCTGCGCCTGCGCCACGCCGCCGACCTGGCATTGGCCCAGGCCACCGGCGGTGGCTTGACCGATCCTGACCGATTGCACAAGCTGGCGGCGTGGTTCGACGCCGCCAACCGTACCCGCGACCTGCTGCGCACCACGGTGCGCGCCGATCTTGCGGTGGTGGAATTGTTGTTGGCCTGGAACAGGGTCAACGAGCGGCAAGCAAAGGGGAATAGAGCATGAGTGCCACCAACGCCCGCCAGGGCATCCTGTCGCTGGCGGTCAAGGACAAGGCCGCGCTGTACAGCGCGTACATGCCGTTCGTGAAGAACGGCGGCGTCTTCGTCCCCACCCCCAAGCGCTACTTCCTCGGCGACGAAGTGTTCCTGCTGCTGACCCTGCCGGACTCCAGCGAGCGCCTGCCGGTCGCCGGCAAGGTGATCTGGGTGACCCCGGCCGGCGCCCAGGGCAACCGCGCCGCCGGCATCGGCGTGCAGCTGGCCGATGGAGTGGAAGGCGAGAACGTACGCAACAAGATCGAGACCCTGCTGGCCGGCATCCTCACCTCGGACAAGCCGACCCATACGATGTGAAGAAATTAACGCAGACCCGTTGACGGGGAAATCTGCCGCCCTATAATGAGCGGCTCAGCAGTATCGGGCGGTTAGCTCAGCGGTAGAGCATTGCCTTCACACGGCAAGGGTCACAAGTTCGAACCTTGTACCGCCCACCATGATTCAGTCAAAAAAGCCTCCGGAAACGGGGGCTTTTTTGCGTCTGTCATCCGTCTACAGGAGAAGCACAAAGCGCTTTTCGGTCGCGCGACGTGCTGCACGTGCGCCTGCCCGGCCGAAAACGCCAAGCTGCTGTACGCGTCGAGCCCGGCAGAACGGCGGTAGCGCAGAAGTTTGCCGCGCAGTTCTGCCAGCACCGTCAAGCTTCGCTATCATCCCGCCCAGGCAAGCAACGCCCCGGGAACGGATATGGATGTGCGTCTCACCCGCGAGCAGGTGCTCGCGCTGGCGCCGGATGCCGCTTCAAGCAAGGCAGCCGGTGGGTTGGCAACGGATGGCAAATGGGGGCTGCTGGGCAGCGACGCGGAGGCGGTGTGGGGCGAGTGCCAGGGCAGCGGCGCCAAGCCCTACCAGGCCCAGGTCGACCTGTCCGCGCTGGTCAGCCGCTGCTCCTGCCCCAGCCGGAAATTTCCCTGTAAACACGGCCTGGCGCTGCTGCTGCTGTACGCCCAGGGCAACCCCCGCTTTGCACCGCTGCCGCAACCGCGGCCCGGCTGGGTGGACGAATGGCTGCGCGGCCGCCGCGAGCGTGCCGCGCGTCAATCACCTGCCAGCGAAGATGCTGCCCCCAGCGCAGGCGTAGCACCGGAAGCCGCTGCCGCCGTGGCCGCTGCCGCCGCCAAGCGCGAAGCCGCGCGTTGGAAACGCATCGCACAGGGCTGCGCCGAACTGGAACGCTGGATCGCCGACACCTTCCGCCATGGTCTGGCCAACCTGGGCGCCAGCCAGCGCGAGGATGCGATGAAAATGGCCGCGCGCATGGTCGATGCGCAGGCGCCGGCACTGGCCGGCCAGGTGCAGCTGGCGATGGCGGCCGAACAGCAGGGCCTGGCCGGGCTGCCCGACATGGGCGAGCGGCTGGGGCTGCTGCAACTGCTCAACCACGCTGTGCACCAGCGTGCCACGCTGTCGCCGGCACGCGTGGCCGATCTGCGTGCAGCACTGGGCTGGCCGCTGGACAAGGACGAAGTGCTGGCCAGCGGTGAAACTCTCACCGACCGCTGGTACGTGCTCGGCCAATGCGTGGTCGAACTGCCCGGGCGGCTGACCGAACGCCGTGTCTGGCTGCAGGGGCTGGACAGCCAGCGTCCGGCGCTGCTGCAGGACTACGCGCACGGCGGGCGCGGCTGGGAGCGCAGCTGGCCCGGCAACCAGGTGCTCGACGCCACGCTGCACTTTTACCCTGGCACGGTGCCGCTGCGTGCGCTGGCGCCGACCGCGGTGGCGCGCACCGATGCCCCCACGGCGGCGTTGCTGGACAGCACCAGCGCCATCGACCAGGCTTCGGCCCGGCTGGCGGGCAACCCCTGGCTGCCACAGGTGCCGTTGTGCCTGCCGCAGGCACGCGTGCACTGCGCCGACGGCGCCTGGCAGCTGCATACCGATGCCGGTTGCCTGCCACTGCAACTGGATGCCGACAACGGCTGGGCACTGATGGCCTTTGCCGGCGGGCATGCGCTGTGCGTGATGGGGGAGTGGGACGGCTACACGTTGCTGCCGTTGTCGGCGTGGACCGCGCACGGGCAGTACTGGCACAGGAGCGATGCATGAGTGAGGTCTGGTTGAAACCGGCACTGCTGGGCATCGACCGCCCGCAACGGATCGCCGCTGACGGCGCGCTGGGCGCGCTGCTGCAGCAGATCGGGCAGGGCGACGATGCGGCACTGGCCTACAGCCGCAGCGTGGGCGCCATTGCCGCCTGTGGGCTGGCCGCGGTACGCCTCGCGCCGGCCGACGCAGCCGCGCTGCCGGCGCCGGCCGCGCAGGACGCGCAGGTGCTGGGCGACACCCACACGTGGACGCCGCTGCTCGCCAGCGTGTTTGCGCGCAGTGTGTCCACCCAGGGACACGAGCTGCGGCTGCGGCATGAGGCCTGTCTGCGGCTCGCCGCGCAGCAACGGACGTTGCCGCACGCGGTGCTGCCGCAGGCGCTGGATGCCGGCGCGCGCAGCGTGGCGTTGCGCGTGCGCTTGCTGCCGGTACTGGGCGCACGCGGGCGCTGGCTGGCCGGCTGCAACCCGGCGTGGGCGTTCGCCCAGGGCGATGCGGTCAGCGCTGTGGAGGTACCGGCAGCGGCACCGGACTTGGCCCTGTCATGGGACGACGCCAGCCACGAAGCACGCCTGGCCTGGTTTGCACAGACCCGCCGCAGCGATCCCGCGCTGGCGCGTGAACATCTGCAGGACACCCTCAAGACACTGTCGGCGCGCGAGCGGGTAGATTTTGTCGCAACTCTGGCCGAGCACCTGGACGCCGCAGACGCGCCGCTGCTGCAGGCCCTGCTCAAGGACCGCAGCCGCGAGGTGCGCGCGCTGGCCGGGCCATTGTTGGCGCGGTTGCCTGCCTCGGCGCATGCCCAGCGCGTCATCCAATGGATGCAGCAGCACTTGACCAGACGCGCCGGCCTGCTGCGCCGGACGACGTGGGAATGCGACGCGCCGCAGCTGGCAGACCCGGACTGGAGTGAGGCGGGTATCGAGCCCAAGCGCCCGCAGCACGATGCACTGGGCGAGCGCGCCTGGTGGCTGTACCAGCTGGCGCGCCAAGTGCCCCTGGCCTGGTGGAGCGAGCACATGGCGATGACCCCGGTGCAGCTGTTGGCCTTTGCCCGCGGCACCGATTGGGACGGCGCGCTGCAACGCGCGTGGCTGGAGCGCGTGGACGCTGCGCATCCGCACTGGATCGCGGCGATGCTGGACGAGCACAGCCTGCACGCACACACCGCGCGTCTGCTGTCGCTGCTGCCGGTACAGCAGCGCGAAGCGTATTGGCCCGGCACGCTCCAGGCGCTGGCCGGCGAGGGTGTGCTCAGCGATGTGCTGGGCGCATGCGCACCCGGTGAAACGCTGACCGAACACTACTCACAACGCCTGCTGCCCAGCCTGTGCGCCTGCTTTGGCGACGACCCTCTGCGCCACGATTACGTGCTGCGCCAGCAGTTGCTCGAACTGGCCACGCTGCTGCACCCGGCCGTATTGCCGCAAGCGCAGCTGCCCGCACCGCCCGACGATGCCACCGACAGCATGCGCGCCTGCGCACACGACCTGCTGCGCATCGTGGCGGTGCGCCATGCCCTGCATTCTTCCTTCTGACCTTTACCTGGAGCCACGATGAGCACTGCCGTCCTGCGCCAACACGCCGAACACCAATACGCCGAAGAACTCGACCAGCTGCGCCGTCTGGACCAGCGCCAGCGCCCGGCCAACTGGCAACTGTCGCCGTGGGCGGTGGTGACCTACCTGATGGGCGGCACGCTCGACAACGGTTTTGTGGTCAGCCCGAAGTACATCGGCGAGCGCCGCCTGATGGAAGTTGCCGTAGCCACCATCGCGACCGACCGCGCGCTGCTGCTGTTTGGCGTGCCGGGCACCGCCAAATCGTGGGTGTCCGAACACATGACCGCTGCCATCAGCGGTGATTCCACGCTGCTGGTGCAGGGCACCGCCGGCACCAGCGAAGAGCAGATCCGATACGGCTGGAACTACGCGCAGCTGTTGGCCAACGGCCCCAGCGAGGCCGCCCTGGTGCCCAGTCCGCTGATGAACGCGATGCGGCTGGGCAAGATCGCCCGCATCGAAGAACTTACCCGCATCCCGGCCGACGTGCAGGATGCGCTGATCACCGTGCTGTCCGAGAAAACCCTGCCGGTGCCCGAGCTGGGCTCGGAAGTGCAGGCCACCCGCGGCTTCAGCGTGATTGCCACCGCAAACAACCGCGACAAGGGCGTCAACGAGTTGTCCAGCGCGCTCAAGCGCCGCTTCAACACGGTGATCCTGCCGGTGCCGTCCAGCGAGCAGGACGAAATCGCCATCGTGACCAAGCGCGTCGGTGAAATGGGCGTTGCGCTGGACCTGCCGGCCGAACCACCGGCACTGCAGGAAGTGGCCCGGATGGTGCGGATCTTCCGCGAGCTGCGCAATGGCATGACCGAGGACGGCAAGGCCAAGCTGAAGTCGCCCACTGCCACACTGTCCACCGCCGAGGTGATCTCGGTAATCAACAACGGCATGGCCCTGGCCGGGCATTTCGGCGACGGCGTGTTGCGCCCCGCCGACATGGCGGCCGGCATGCTCGGCGCCATCATCAAGGACCCGGTGCAGGACCAGGTGGTGTGGAACGAGTACCTGGAAACGGTGGTGAAGGAGCGTAGCGAGTGGAAGGACCTGTACCGCGCCTTCCGTGACCACGCCTAAGCCACGCCGATGAACCCGAGTGTCTCCCTGTTTGGCATCCGCCACCACGGCCCGGGCTGCGCGCGCAGTCTGCTGGCTGCCCTGCATGCGTTGCAGCCGGACTGCGTGCTGATCGAAGGCCCGGCCGGCACCGAAGCGCTGTTGGAACACCTGGCCGATGCCGCCATGGTGCCGCCGGTGGCGTTGCTGTCCTACAGCGTGGACGACCCGCAACTGGCGGTGTTCCATCCTTACGCACTGTTTTCGCCGGAATGGCAGGCCCTGCAGTGGGCGCGCACGGCCGGCGTGCCGGTGCAGTTCATCGACGTGCCGCCGGCGCTGTCGCTGGCGTGGCAGCAGCAGGCCAGGGAGGTGCGTTTGGCGCAGCAGGCGGAGGTGGACGCTGCGGGCGACGCCGAGGTCGACGTCGATGCCGATGCCGACGTCCCGGTCCGGCCGGACGCGCCAT
This sequence comes from Stenotrophomonas sp. GL_101, assembly GCF_057835675.1. NCBI lineage: Bacteria > Pseudomonadati > Pseudomonadota > Gammaproteobacteria > Lysobacterales > Lysobacteraceae > Stenotrophomonas > Stenotrophomonas sp. GL_101. The sequence continues at coordinate 1,015,757 of NZ_CM174432.1, forward strand.
CGGACGTGGCTTCGCCGCACGCCGCTGCCGCGCCGGACAGCGCAGATCCTGCCGATGCAGCGGACTGCTACGCGCCCGAGGCCGCTGCCGCACCGGACGCTGAACCCGAACCCGAAAACAGCTTCCCCATCGATCCGCTGGACTGGCTGGCGCGTGCCGCCGGCTATGGCGATGGCGAGGCGTGGTGGAACCACATGGTGGAAGAGCGTGGCGACGGTGAAGACCTGTTCGCCGCCATCGCCGAAGCCATGCATGAGGTGCGCGCGCACGCACCGGCGCGGCCCAGCGTGCGCGCCGCGCAGGATGCCGTCCGCGAGGCGCACATGCGTGCCGGCCTGCGCGCGGCGTGCAAACAGCACCAGCGCATCGCGGTGGTCTGCGGGGCCTGGCACGTGCCGGCGCTGGACCCGGCCGCGTTGGCCGCCACCAGTGCGGCCGCCGACAACCGCCTGCTCAAGGGCATACCCAAGCGCAAGACCCAGCCCACCTGGGTGCCGTGGACCTATCGCCACCTCAGCACCGGCAGCGGCTACGGCGCCGGCGTGGATGCCCCCGGCTGGTACGACCACCTGTGGCGCAATGCCGGCGCACGCGGCCAGCGCGCCATCGGCTGGTACGCGCGGGTGGCCGGCCTGCTGCGCGACAGCGGCCTGGATTGTTCGTCCGCGCACCTGATCGAAGCGGCACGGCTGGCCGACACGTTGGCGGCACTGCGCGAGCGCCCGGCACCGGGTCTGGAAGAAATCAACGATGCCACCCGCAGTGTGATCTGCAATGGCGACGACACCCCCATGCAGTTGATCCGCGAACGGCTGCTGCTCGGAGACGCACTGGGCAGCGTGCCCTCGACGGTGCCAGTGGTGCCGCTGCAGCGCGACATGGAAGCGCAGCAGAAGCGGCTGCGGCTGAAGCCTGAGGCACTGGCCCGGACCCTCGACCTGGACCTGCGCGGCGATACCGACCTGCAGCGCAGCCACCTGCTGCACCGGTTGGCGCTGCTGGATATCCCGTGGGGCCAGCCAACGCACGCCTCCAAGGCCGGGCGCGGCACCTTCCACGAATACTGGTTGTTGGCCTGGCAACCGCAGTTCCAGGTGGACCTGATCGATGCCAGCCGGCTTGGCCAGACCCTGGCCGCCGCAGCAAGCCAGCGTGCGCTCAACCGCGCCCGTGACGCGACCGCGCTGTCCACGCTGTCGGCACTGGTGGACAGCGTGCTGCTGGCCAACCTGCCCGAGGCAGTCAGTGCGATTGCCACTGAGCTGGAAGCGCGCGCGGCCACCGACGCCGGCCCGCTGGCGTTGCTGGACGCCCTGCCTGCACTGGCCAACGTGTACCGCTACGGCAACGTACGCCGCACCGAAGGCGAGCAGGTGGCGCACCTGTTTGACGGCATGTTGCAACGCGCCTGCATCGGCCTGGGCATTGCCCTGTGCGACCTGGACGACAGCCGAGCCGAACAGGCACGCGAAACCCTGCTGGCGGCCGATCGCGCGATCGCCCTGCGTGGCGATGAGGCCGGTCAGCAGGCCTGGCGGCGCAGCCTGGCCAGCGTGGCGGCGGCGTCCACCACCAGCGCGCTGGTGGCCGGCGCCGGTACCCGCCTGCTGCTCGACGCTGGCCACCTGGATGCCGAGCAGGTGCACCTGCAGCTGCAACGTGCGTTGTCGATAGGTGCCGAGCCCTTGCAGGCGGCGCAGTGGCTGGATGGCTTCCTGAACCGCAATGCCACCGTGCTGCTGCACGACGACGCGGTGTGGCGCCTGATCGACGACTGGGTGTGCGGGTTGTCCGACGCGCATCTGCTGCAGGTAGTGCCGCTGGTGCGGCGCACCTTCGCCGCGTTCGAGGCCGCCGAACGCCGAGATCTTGGCGAGCGCGTACAGCGCGGCGGCGGCATGGCGGCCGCCCCGGTCATTGCGGCAACCTGGAACAGCACACGCGCCGAGCGCGCTTTGCCGATGCTGCGCGAACTGTTTGGAGTGGATGCATGAGCGAGCCCATTGACCCTACCGTAGCGCCTCCGACCACCCGCGCCGAGCGTTGGCGGTTGATCCTGGGGCAGGAGAGCAACGGCAGTTGTGGTGGGCTCAGCACGATGCTGCAGGGCATGGATAAGGCGCTGGCTGCGCTGTACGAACCGCAGGGTGACAACGGACTGGCGCGGCGCGGCGGACGCGGCGGTTCAGCGCCGAACGTGGCCCGCTGGCTGGGTGACATCCGCCGCTACTTTCCCTCCTCGGTGGTGCAGGTGATGCAGCGCGATGCGCTGCAGCGGCTGGAGTTGCGCCAGATGCTGCTGGAAAAGGAAATGCTGGAGCAGATTCAGCCCGACGTGCACATGGTAGCCAACCTGGTGGCGTTGTCCGGGGTGATTCCGGCCGAAACCAAGGAAACCGCTCGGCAGGTGGTGCGCAGCGTGGTCAACGACCTGCTGCGGCGGCTGGAGGAACCGATGCGTTCGGCGGTGAGCGGCGCACTGGATCGCGCGCGGCGCAACCGTCGCCCGCGGCATGTCGAGATCGACTGGAACCGCACCATCCGCGCCAACCTGCGGCACTGGCAGCCGGAACTGCGCACGGTGGTGCCGGAGACCCTGATCGGCTACGGCCGCAAGGCACGCAAGCCGCAGCGCGAGGTGCTGCTGTGCATCGACCAGAGCGGCTCGATGGCGGCCTCGGTGGTGTACTCCAGCATCTTCGGCGCGGTCATGGCTTCGCTGCCAGCGGTATCGACCAAGCTGGTGGTGTTCGACACCGAAGTGGTGGACATGAGCGAAAAGCTCGACGACCCGGTTGACCTGCTGTTTGGCGTGCAGCTCGGCGGCGGCACTGACATCCATCGCGCGGTGACCTACTGCCAGGCGCAGATCCGCGAGCCGCACAGCGCGATCCTGGTGCTGATCTCGGATCTGTACGAGGGCGGTGTGGAGAAGAAGCTGTTGGCACGCGCGCTGGAGCTGGTGGAGGCCGGCGTGCAGTTCATCGTGCTGCTGGCGCTCAGTGATGAAGGTACGCCGGCCTACGATGCGCAGTTGGCTGGACGCCTGGCCGCGCTCGGCGTGCCCTCGTTTGCATGTACGCCCGACGCCTTCCCGGGTCTGATGGCCGCGGCGATCCGGCGCGATGACATCCACCAATGGGCCGCCGGCAATGGTCTGGTGACTACCCGGCCGATCAGCTGAGGGCAGGGCGGCGCGGACATCGCTGCCATGCTCAAATAGGCCGGTCAGGGCACGCTGGCATGCCCGCCGGTAACCGTCCCCTTCATGCGAGGCAGCAATGGCAGATCCCTACAACAGCGGCCCGCAGCCGCCCACCGCACCGCGGCTGGACGATTCGATGGTAACCACGGCCATGGAGCTGCCCGGCTTCCGCGTGGTACGCAGCCTGGGTGTGGTGCGCGGCATCACCGTGCGCTCGCGTTCCATCGTGGGCAATTTCCTGGGCGGATTGCAGACCATCTTTGGCGGCAACATCACCATCTACACCGAACTGTGCGAGCAGGCACGCGAAGAGACCTACCGGGACATGGCCAAGCATGCGCGGATGCTGGGGGCAAACGCGATCATCGCGATGCGCTATGACGCTACCGATGTGATGACCGGGCTTACCGAAGTGCTTTGTTATGGGACGGCGGTGGTGGTGGAGCCGGTGCGGTTCTAGTGCTGTGAGAACAACAGCGGCGGATTGTCATCCATCCGCTGCTGTCCAATCAGATGGAAAATCTCCGCGCAATTTGGTCCCCTCCTGTTGGGACAGCGGATAGCGATTGGATCACGTAGTTGCAGGCAGTGCCGTCTTCAAAGGCAACTACCGCTTCTGGGTGTGGAGGTGCAGCCCATATTTGACGGAATGAAGCGCACCTCTCATTACCGAATCAAAGCCTTCAACATAGTCTGGTCCTTCATGGACAAGCTCTAGAACCTCAAGCTCACCGATGGCTTCGTCAAGGTCTGGGTCAAGAAGCACAAATTCGGGTCTGCCGTTAGGGGGACCTGAGAGCTGGATCGTGTACTCCAATCGACTCTGAGCGTGGTTGATAGGCTTGTTTTCGCCAAGCGCATCGCGCCAGTACCGTGCCAGCTCTACGTGATCCTCACCGAAAGGCCGAATCAGCTCCACCGGCAAGAATGAGCTGATGGCTTCGCCAGGAATCAAAAAGCCGTTGGAGACCTGTAGGAAAGACCTGTAGCTGGCTGGAAACTGTACCCCTAGCCGAACTTCCACTGCCCTGATTGTTTGAGCAGTGGCTGGGGGCATTCCTAGCCAGCGTGCCTGGCCGGAAAGAACGGATGCAGCGACTTGCGCAATGGCTGTGTCCGGATGCCGCTGGATCAGTTGCGACATACCCAAGTGTGGCGGAGGCGATGCCAGGACGTGCGGGATGATATCCAGGCACGCACGATTCAGCTCGGTTAGAAGTGAGTTCCAGGCATCATGGTTCATAGTGTTGGGATCTCCTGATAGGCCCGGTCATCCTCAAAAGCGTCGATGGCACGTCTGGTACGTTGGTGCCCCGCGCTATTGTTAATAGTGTTCCCGACCGTTAGTCGATGATCTTCACCCAGAACTCCTCTCCGTCAATGACTCGAGCTTCCGAACAGAGATGGGTGCCTAGCCGACTGCCGACCTTCTGGTTGTCCGCTCCCAAGATGTATTTAACCGACATGGATGTCTCCGGAACGAGCGACGCCCCCTGATGGGTCGCCGCAAACGGGTACTCATCACAGTTCAGCCCAGACTCTGCTTCGCCTGGAAAGCGCGTTTTGCAGAGCTCTCCTGAAGCTCGACGGTTCGCTCTTCTAATCTCGCCATTCCGCGTGCGTGTCAGAGCTGAGCCACGAAGAGCGGGATCTGGATGCCAGCGACCGATCATTCCCGGCAGGATCTCCTGCGCAACCTTGATGTGCGCTGCTGATTCATCGGTTTCCGAATCGCTCAGGCTAACTTCAAAAACGGCTGGATAACCTGAGAATCTGCATCCCGATGACTTGCTCCATGAAAGCTTGTCACACCGAAGTTGCGGCGCACTGGCCTGTATCAGCGATTGATCGCTGTTGAAGCGTGACAGTACAAGCTGTGTCTCCTGACCGGTCTTTTCATCTTCGGTATCCATACCCAATGCCACAGCGAAGTCATACGTCCCCGGGCCGCTGAGCGTCTGAGGCGTGAACTGCTGCTTCTCGGTGCAACTGCCACAGTAGATTTCAGGCGCAACGATCAAGCCGGCCATGGCATTTCCCTGCACCGCTTCAAATTCGACACGCAGGCGATGGTTCCATACGGTTCCCTTGTGCTGCACCGCTACGTAGTCATACAAGATGACGTTGGCAATCTCCTCCACGCCCGTCTCGGGATTGGGCGATTTGTACACTTCAGTCCGCTTCACGCAATAGTGGTGGCGTGAACCGGTAGCCTCCTGGCCGTGCTGATCGGTGGCGCCCTTGCACGCCTCTTCAAACGAAATTTCCTTATTCTGCAGCGTCTTCTCATACCGCTGAAGTTCGCTCAGCGTCATGCTGGCGATCATCTCTTCATCGCTGGGGCAGTCGTCCTCATCCTGCGCATGCGCAGGAAAGGCGAACAGCGCGACGGCCAAAGCCAATGGGGTGACGTTCATGGGTTGCTCCTGGAAGTCGGATGCATCGACCGTCGACGCGTCCGGTATCCGGGTGTTACGCCTGCTCAAGGCGTTGCGCTGTAGGGAAACTGCACAGCCTGCGCGAAGCGTGATGTCTGGCTGGCGTCACCTGTGGTGTACCGCACGCTTGTCGCCACGAGAATCGCTGGGTGCGGCGGCGTACCGCGTTCACGACGCGACTGCTGAATGTCGCAATCAGCCGTTTCAGCTGCCAGGAAGCGTAAAAGCGCAGATATATCCAAGCCATCAATACCGGCGCGGGCCAACAACAGCCTCATCCTGCGTTGAATTGCACTGCCACCTATTGGATAGTGCTCCGGTCACGCACCCGCGACGGGGCGTCGAACATTCTCCAAAAGGACGAGGTGGAATGCATGCGTCTGTTCAGATCGTTGAGTGTTGCAGCGCTGCTATCGTGTGCACTGGCGGCCCATGCCGAACCTGCCATTCCGGAAGCCCGCGCCGACCAGGCACTGAACGCCTGGCTGTCCGCCTTCAACGCTGCCGATGCGGATGCGCTGCGCGCCGTCCGAACCAGGTACAAGATGCGCGACGATGTGCAGGGTGACCTGGATTTCCGCAAGGATACCGGCGCACTGCAGGTAGTGGAGGTTCGGCCCGGTGAACCCGGCAAGGCGCAGGTGCTGGTGCTGTCAACGGTGAATGATCGCGCGATGCTGGTGACCGCCACGCTCAACCCTGACACCGGCGTGGCTGCGCTCCAGTTCGAAGGCGCCGATACCCCGCAGCAGTTCAAGCCCAGGCGCATGCCCGAGGCGGATGTTCTGGGTGAGGCCAGGAAGCGGCTCGATGCACTGCAGGCGGCCGACCAGGTGGCCGGCGCGTTCCTGGTGGCCCACAACGGCCGCGTGCGGATGCAGTGGCAAGGTGGGCTTGCCGACCGGGAACACGCGGTAGCGGTGACCCCGGACACGAAGTTCCGGCTGGCCTCGTTGAACAAGATGTTCACTGCGGTGGCCATCCTCCAGCTGGAACAGGCAGGCAAGCTCTCACTCGACGACACACTTGCCCAGCACCTGCCGCAGTATCCCGATTCCGCGATCGCCAAGGCAGTCACCCTGAGGCAGCTGTTGAACCACACCAGCGGGTTGGGCGATATCTTCGGCGAGAAGGCCATCGGCAATGCAGCCGCACTGCGTACGCTGCAGGACTACTGGAAGGTGTTCGGTGATGAGCCGCTGGCCTTCCCGCCGGGCAGCAAGGACCAGTACTCCAACTACGCTTACATCGTGCTGGGCACCGTCATCGAGTCGGTCTCGGGCCAGTCGTACTACGACTATGTGCACGCGCACATCTACGCGCCGGCTGGCATGACCGCTACCGGCTCCCTGCCCGAAGCAACCCCGGTCGCGGGGCGGGCGATGGCCTATACCCGGGTCGACGGCCAGTGGACGCTGGAAACCGCATCACTTCCGTGGCGGGGCACGTCGGCCGGCGGTGGATACAGCACGCCGGGTGACATGCTCAAATTCGGTGAAGCGCTGCGTACGGGAACGTTGCTGGCGCCAGCCGCGTTGGCGGCGGCCACCTCCGCACAGAACCACAAGGCGTGGTACGGCTACGGTTTCATGGTGCGTGGCGATGGAAAGGAGCGGATATACGGCCACGAGGGCGGGGCGCCGGGGGCCAACACGGTGTTCTACGTGCTGCCCGCGCAGGGCTATGTACTGGTCGGGTTGAGCAACGTTGACCCGGAGGCGATGGGCAACGTGGTCAACTTCGTGGCCAATCGCCTGCCGTTGTAGCCACACGTGAGGGCTGCGTCCGAACGATGCTTGATCTGCTTCCAGAATCTGCTGAAGGAATGAAGATGCAGACCACCTCCCCACGAGTTCCCCAGCCGCTCGCCCGCCTCTACGCGGGCGCATTGGCGTGCCTGCCGCTGCCCGCGGTGGCATCGGACTTCACCGGCATGTTGACGGGCATGACGCTGATGCTGCTGGCGATCACCCTGCTGTTGCTTCTGCCCCTGCTGCTACTGCGCCGGCATGCCTGGGTGCGGATGTTGGGGGCGGCGTTGGGCGGGGGTGTGCTGCTGATCGGGCTTGGCACATTCGGCCTGGATACCTGGCACGTCATCGCCAGGACCCAACCGGACGATGCACTGTCGGTCGGGACGCTGCTGCTGGGCTACGTGGTGCTGTGGCTGGCCATCGCCTATACAACCTACCGGCTGCTGCGTACCCCGCTGCCGGGGTCCAGCCCGTCCGGGTGATACCCGCCGCGTATCGCCACGGCACGTAACGGGTATTGGCCGCCGTGCCTGCTTTCGGCGGATCCTGTCCGAATGAATACACCACGCATTGTTTCCTTCAACGACCAGGTCGGCCTGGTCACCGGCGCTGCCAGCGGGCTGGGCCTGGCCTACAGTCGATTGCTTGCCACGCGCGGCGCGCGGGTGGTGATGCACGACGTGGGCGCAGGGCTCGATGGCACTGGCCACGACCCGCAGCGGATCGACGGGACGGTCGCGCTGCTGCGCGAGGGCGGGCTGGACGTGGATGCCGCGCATGGCCGCATCGACAACCGCGCCGATTGCCACGCTTTGGTCGCCGACATCCTGCAGCGCCATGGGCGGCTGGATTTCATCATCCACAACGCCGGCTGGGTGGAGTACCAGCCGATCGAGGCACTGGACGACGACCGCTTCGACCGCATGATGACCCTCGCGGCCAAGACGCCGCTGTGGCTGGCCCAAGCCGCGTGGCCGTCGATGCAGGCCAACGGCCACGGTCGCATCGTGCTCACCACCTCCGACCGCGCGCTGTATCCGCAGTACGTGCAGAAGGGGCTGGCGGCCTATGCGGCGGCGAAGCTGGCAGCGGTGGGCATCGCCAACGTGCTGGCCGCCGAGGGCGCACCGCACGGCATCGTGGTCAACGCGGTGTCACCGGTGGCCAAGACCCGCATGTGGGGCGTGGAAGGCGAGCCGGACGAGCTGCAGCCAGATGCGGTTGCGCCGGGCGTTGTGTTCTTGGCTTCGTCGGCCTGTGTGCAGGGCGGCTGGGTCCTGCGCGCCAGCAATGGCCAGTTCCACGCCACCTGCAGCCGGGAGGCCCAGGGCGTGGCCTATCCGCGTGACCTGCGCGCGGTCCACGCCGACAGCGTCGAGGCAGTCGCCGCACAGTGGTCATTGATCGCGCCGGCGGCGGCCGAACCGCGCTGAGTGCGCGGTTTCCTGGGCACGGCCGCGCCGGCGGTCACCGCCGCATTCAGTGACGGTCGCGCAGGTGCTGGGTGAGGCGGAATACATCGCTGACCACGTACAGCCCATCCCGGCGCAGCAGGTGCTGGTTGTCGGGGCCGTCCACCGCACTGGCAAGCAGTACGAACTGGTGTGCAGGATCGGGCTGGTGGACCAGCCCGAACGGGGCGTGCCGGTCCAGGTAGCTGCCTTCGGCCGATGCCGGCGTGCCACGTGCACGTAGCGGGCGCAGCGTGTCCATCGTGGGCGGCAGGCGGTGCAGGTAGTCGTAGAACTCGACGATCGGTGCACCGTGGGCCACCTCCAGCACGTACATGGCATGGTAGTGGTCGTCCACCTGCACCGAGGCCACATCGCCGGCGCGCCACAGCGTAAGCGACTTCTTGTGCGCGGGACGGCGTGCGGGCATCACCGGTGGGCTTTGCAGCAGCGCGCCGATGTCCGCACTTTTACGGTGGAAGTAATCGCTCAGGGCCACCGCATCATTGAGTGCGGTGATCGCAGCGAGGGCCTGGGCGGTCAGCATCGGGGCGTGGAAACCCTGCTGATGCAGTGCGGTGGCCAGCGCAAGCGCGGTCTTGTGGCGGTACAGCGGGGTGCTGACGCCATCGTCGCTGTCCAGGATGCAGCGCCAGCGCAGCATCAGGAGGGCAATGACCTCCGCGCCGATCTCGGCCGGATCGCGCGCGGCCTTGTCCGGGGAAAGTCGTGCCCACAGCGCGCAGCGCTTCACCTCCGATTCGATTGCATCCACCAGTTCGCCGCCGGCCAGGTGGTTGAGAATGCTGCGATGGGTGATGGTCATGGAGGAAGGTCGGTGTGCAAGCCTGACAGCTTAGCGCGTGCGCTTGACCCAGGCGCGCACCACCAGCGCGATCAGCCCGGCAAATACTGCCCACGACACCGCATCGAAGATGCCATCGCCGAGCAACGCGCTGACCAGGCCGAGCAGGCTGGCCACGGCGATCCAGGCCGGGGCGATGAACGGGCTGCGTGGCGCTGAGGGAGGCCGGCTCATTCGGCCGCTCCGGTGCGTGCGGCACGTTCGATCTCACTCACGCGAGCGTCGGTATTGCCGCGTTTGACCCACAGGTACAGGCCGCTGATGAGCACGCCGATGGTCAGCAGGTCCAGCAGCGCCCACAGGATCTTCAACGGCAGCTTGCCGTAATCACCGAAGTGCAGTGGCTGGCTGAGCAGCAGTATGCTCATGTAAAGCGGCAACTGCGGTTGCGCGGTGAGCGCGCCGGTCTGTGCGTCGATCAGTACCGGGCGGTACAGGCGTTCGGTGAGGGCGCTGTTGCCCTGCATGAACACCCCATAGTGATGGTTGCCGCTGTAGCCGGTGCCGGGGAAGCTGACGAAGGCCGGGCGCATGCCCGGTTCCGCAGCGCGCGCGGTGTCCACCGCGGCCTGCAGCGAGGCCAGCGTGGTGGGGCGCGGCTGGCCGGCGTAGCGCGCGGCGAACTCGCCCAGCTGTTCGCCCTGCCAGGCCTGTTCGAGCGGCTTGGCGATGGTGTTGATCGCCCCGGTGATGCCCACCACCAGCGCCCAGCCAAGGGTGACGATGCCCAGCACGTTGTGCAGGTCCAGCCAGGCCAGCCGGCGGCTGCGCCCGGTGCGCAGGGTGCCGAACGGCTGCTTGCGCATGAACGGGCCGTACAGCACCAGGCCGGAGATGATCGCCACGGCGAACAGCAGGCCCATCGTGCCCATGAACAGCATGCCGGGCAGGCCCAGGAACAGGTCGGTGTGCAGGCGGTACAGGAAGTACATGACCCCTTCGTTGAACTGCGCGGCGGGCAGTACCTCGCCGCTGATCGCATGCAGCAGCACGGTCTGCATCTGCGGCGGCGGGGTGTCGGCGCGCGCACCGGTGTTGACGTACACGGTCGGCGCATCCGGGTCCCAGCCGACGAACAGCGGCACGTTGCCCGGGTACTGCGCCAGCGCCGTGCGGACCTGTGCGTCGAGATCGCGCGGCGCGGCATCGGTGGCCGGTGCGTCCACGTGCGGCTCGGCCAGGTGGGCGATCTCTTCGCCGAACACCAGTGGCAGGCCGGTCAGGCACAACAACAGCAGGAATACGGTACAGACCAGGCTGCTCCACTTGTGCACGAGGAACCAGGCTTTGAGGGTGGATCGTTGCATGACGGTTCTCTGGCGAAGGCTGGAGACAAGCGGTGGTACTTAGAACCGGTAGCTGATCGTGCCGGTGACGGTGCGCGGGTTGCCGGTGAAGCAGTCACCGAAGTTGCGGCACGGCGCGAAGTATTTCTTGTCGGTGAGGTTGGTGATGTTCAGCGCCATGGTCCAGTCGATGACCTGCACTTCGAACAGGCCGTCGATCAACGTGTAGCTGGGGGTGCGGATGAAACCGCCGTAGCCCAGCGACTGGGTGTTGCCGACATAGCGGCCACCCACGCCCACCCGCAGGCGCGCATCGGCGTCCAGCTGGAACCCCTTGGCGATCCACAGCGAGCTCAGCTCCTGCGGGGTGTCGTTGAGGCGCTGGTCCACTTCCATGGCGAAGTTGCTTCTGGTCACTTCGGCCTTGTTGCGTGCGTAGGCGGCTGTCACGGTGAGGTCGTTGGCGAAGGAGAACTGGCCTTCCAGCTCGACGCCCTTGGACTGGATCTCGCCGGTCTGGATGACGTTGAGCACGTTGTCCGGATCGTTGGTCTGGCGGTTGGTTTCGGTGATGCGGTAGAGCGAGGCGGTGACCAGCATGTTGCGCGCCGGCTGCCATTTCACGCCCGCTTCGGTCTGGTGGCCCTGCATCGGCTTGAACGCGCGACCGTACAGGTCCTGGCCGTTGACCGGCAGGAACGACTCGCTGTAGCTGATGTAGGGCGACACGCCGGCGCCCACTTCGCCGATCAGACCGGCGCGGTAGGTGGTGGCGTTGTCGGTCTGGCTGGGCAGGCCTTCGGTCTTGCTGCGCGCGTGGTCGCGGCGGGCGCCGAGCACCAGCGAGACGCGGTCGGCCCAGCGGATCTGGTCCTGCACGTAGACGCCCAGCTGGGTGGTGCGCTGGTCGGGCAGGCGGTTCCAGCCATTGATGGTCACCCCGGTGGAGACCGGGGCGTAGATGTCGATCGGCGTGGGCGTGGCATCCAGCCCGGCCGATTCCTCGCGGTAGTCGGTGTAGTCCACGCCGGCCAGCAGCAGGTGCTGGAACGCGCCGGTGGCAACGTCGAACTGCAGCGCGGTGTCGCTGGTCAGCACGCGCACGTCCGGGCGCACGCCGTAGGCGTTGCGGTTGACCACGCGCTTGTCGGCATCGATGAACGGGTCGGTCGGGGTGGTGTAGGTGTCCGGGTACAGCTCGCGGAACTCGGTCTTGCCGTCCAGGTAGCGCACCGAGGAGCGCAGGCTGACGGCGTCACTGAAGGCGTGGTCGAACAATGCGGTGAGGCTGTACACGCGCGAGTCGAGCATGTCGAAGTCGTGGTCGCCGAGGAAGGTCGACGGGTCCAGGCGCGGGCGGCCGGGCGGTGCGTGCAAGGTGGCCACCACCGGCAGGAACTGTTGGCTGGAGGCGGTCTTGTCGTGCTGGTAGCTGGCCAGCAGGGTGAGGGTGCTGCGCTCGCCACGCCAGCTGATCGAGGGGGCGATGTACACGCGGTCGTCGTCCACGCCGTCGGTCTGCATGCCCGCGTTGCGGACCAGGCCAACCACGCGGCCGGCCACGGTGCCGGCGTCGTTGAGGCTGCCGCCGATGTCGCCCTGGAACTGCTTGCGATCGAAGTTGCCCAGCTGCACGCCCAGCTCGCCGCCGATGTCGGTGAAGGTGGGGCGCTTGGTCATGGCGTTGATGATGCCGCCGGTGGCACCGGCGCCGTACAGCACCGACGATGGGCCGCGCAGTACTTCCACCCGCTCCAGACCATACACCTCGGTGCGTGCCATCGGGTTGAAGCCGTAGCTGCGGCGCAGGCCGTCCAGGTACTGCACCGGGTCCAGGCCGCGCACGGTACTGCCGTCGCTGCGGGTGTCCAGGCCGTAGGCATCGGCAGTGACGCCGGCGCTGTAACGCAGGGTTTCCTGCAGGTTGTGCGCGCCACGGTCGCTGAACAGCTCGCTCGTGACCACGCTGATCGCCTGCGGGGTCTGCGTCAGTGGGGTGTCGGTCTTGGTCGCGGTGCTGGCGCGCTCGGCCACCACGCTCACTGCGTCCAGGGTACGCGCGGCGCTGTCGTCCTGGGCCTGGGCGATGGCCGAGGCGAGCAGGGTCGGGGCGGCCAGCGACAACAGCAGCAGGGTGCGGGTACGGGGCAGGGCGGGCATCGGGGTGGTCCGGGCAGGCAGATGGCGACGGATTATCCGGATGGCCTATTGCGAATACAAATGATTCTCAAACTGAACGGGTGGGGATCGCCTCAGCGCAGGGCGTCGGCCACGCAGCGCAGGCTCAGCCAGGCGCCGCCATCGGGGCCGGTGCCGGTGCGCAGGCGGAATCCATGCAGGCCGGCGATGGCCGCCACGATCGACAGGCCCAGCCCGAAGCCTTCGCCATGCCCGGCTTCGGCGGCGCCGCGGAAGAAGCGCTGGTAAACCAGGGCGCGGTCCTGCGGGGCGATGCCCGGGCCGTTGTCGATGACATCGATGCGGGTGGCCCCGTCCTCGTCCACCGCGCGCAGCAGGATGCGCCCGTGTTCGGGGGTGAAGCGCAGCGCGTTGGACAGCAGGTTGCCCAACGCTTCAAACAACAGCTCGCGGTCGCCGCTGACCGGCGGCAGCAGCGGGGCGATCTCCACCTGCAGCAGTTGCTGTTTCTCTTCGGCCAGGGGCAGGTAGAACTGGTGCAGTTCCTGCAGCAGCTCGGCCACGTCGACCGCGACGAACGCCGAGCGGCGTTGGTGGCTTTCCAGCTCGGACACGCGCAGCAGGGCGGCAAAACGGGCCATCAGCAGGTCGGTTTCCAGCAGCGCCTTGTCGATCTGCTCGCCGTGCCGGTCGTGCTCACCCAGGTCCACGCGCGTGCGGTAGAGGTGTGCGCGCAGCCGGGTGAGCGGGGTGCGCAGGTCGTGCGCGATGCTGTCGCACACGCCTTTGACTTCAGTCATCAACTGCTCGATACGCTCCAGCATGGCGTTGACGATGCTGGACAGGCGGTCGATTTCATCCGGCCGCCCGGAGACCGGCAAGCGTTGCCCGAGGTCGCCGGCGATGATCCGCTTGGTGGCCGCTTCGATCTGCTGGATGCGCTTCAGTGGCCGGCGCCGCAGCAGGTGCCAGCCGGCCAGGCCGGGAATGATGGTGAGCGATACGCCCCACAGCAGTGCGTCGAGGATGATGCTGTTGACCGCGCTGAGCTTGCCGCTCTGGCGCACGAACACCAGCCGCCGGCCGTCCCGTGTGGCGACCCCGAGTGCGCGCCCGGGTTCGTTGCGCGGCCCTGCCTCCAGGCGCCAGCCGTCCACCGGGTGCGAGCGGCCATCGATCTGCAGCTCACCTGGAATGGCCACCAGCGGCCCGCCCAGCGGCTGCCCCTCCGGGGTGAACAGGCCATAGGCGTAGGACCCGTGGATGTCGTAACGCAGGCTGTCGCGCAGGGCGTCGTCCAGGGCCTGGCCTTCGAATTTCTCGAACAGGTGCGCGCGCTGCAGCAGCCCGGATTCGGACAGTTCGTTGAGGTAGTCCGACACGCGCCAGTACATCACCCCGAGCAGCACGCTGGACCAGGCCACGAACAGCACGCAGTACAGCCCCAGCAGGCGGCTGCTGGACGACCGCCACTGGTCAGACATGCTCGTCGAGGACATAGCCGGTACCCCGCACGGTCTTGATCGGCTGCGCGCGGCCGGGGTGCTCGATGCGCTTGCGCAGCCGCCCGATGTGCACGTCGATGAGGTTGGTGCCGGGGTCGAAGTGGTACCCCCACACTTCCTGGAACAGCATGCTGCGGGTGACCACCTGGCCGGCGTTGCGGACCAGGAATTCGAGCAGCTTGAATTCGGTGGGCAGCAGGGCGATCTCCTGCCCGGCGCGGCGTACCGAGCGGGTCATCAGGTCCAGTTCCAGGTCGCCCACGCGCAGCACGCTGTCCAGCGTTCCCGCCTGGCCGCGGCGTCGGATCAGCACTTCCACCCGCGCGGACATTTCATCGGAGGCGAACGGCTTGGTCAGGTAGTCGTCGCCGCCGGCGCGCAGCCCGCGCACGCGTTCGTCCACGTCAGACAACGCGCTGATCATCAGCACCGGGGTGGTGATGCCGTCACGCCGCAGCGCGGTGACCAGGGCCAGGCCGTCGATGCCAGGCAACATGCGGTCCAGGGTGATGACGGCATAGTCGCCGCGGCGCGCCATCGCCAGGCCGGTGTCGCCATCGGCCACCAGGTCCACCTCGAAGCCGTGGCTGCGCAGTTCGGTGGCGATTTCCTCGGCGGTGACAAGGTCGTCCTCGATGGTGAGTACGCGCGGCATGGGCCACTTTGAAGGTTGGGACCCATGCATCGTCGCAACCGGGGGCAGCCAGGGCAAATGAAAAATGTTTCATGCGTTTTTCGCGGGATCGCGGTGCTGCGTCTTCTATATTCGGCCCCGTGGAACCCCGCTGCGGCCCTGGCCGGGCGTGTCCACACAGGACGTCTGCCCTGGGTATCGACGTCCCCGGGCCGTGCGCCGTTCCATTGGCGGCACGCCCAGCGCTTCCCCCACGCCTGGAACCCCGCAACCGATGACCCCCACGTATTCCTGCTTCCCGGCCAGTGCCTGGCTGTCGCCCCGGGCCTGGCGCGCGCCCTGGCTTGCCTTGGGCATGGCTACCCTGTTGGTTGCATGCGGCAAGGACGCGCCCAAGGCGGTGTCCGCCGCGCCGGAGGTGGGCGTACTAACCCTGCAGGCCCAGCCGCTGGCACTTGAGCAGGAACTGCCCGGGCGCACCGTGGCCTCGCAGGAATCGGAGGTGCGCCCGCAGGTGGACGGCGTGCTGGTGGCGCGGCTGTTCGAGCAGGGCCAGATGGTGCGGGCCGGGCAACCGTTGTTCCAGATCGAACCGGCGTTGTACCAGGCCGCGCTGAACGAGGCCCAGGCCAACCTGAAGACCGCCGAGGCCAGCGCGGTGGCCACGCGCCTGCGCGCGCAGCGGCTGCAGGCGCTGGGCAAGGACCAGCTGGCCGCGCGCCAGGACGTGGACGATGCCATTGCCAGCGGGCAGCAGGCCGCCGCGGCCGTACAGGCCGCGCAGGCTGCACGCGACACGGCACGCACCCGCCTTGGCTTTGCCACGATCACCGCGCCGATCGCCGGGCGCATCGGCCGCGCGCTGTTCACCCCGGGTGCGCTGGTCACCTCCGGCCAGGCCGAACCGCTGGCGCGGATCCAGCAGGTGGACCCGATGAACGTGGACATCACCCAGTCCAGCAACGAATACCTGGCGCTGCGCCGGGCGATTGCCGATGGCGGCGTGCAGGCCAGCACCGCGCCCGTGAGGCTGCGGCTGTCCGACGGCACCGACTACCCGCTGCCGGGCACGCTGGAATTTGCCGATATCGACGTCGAGCAGGCCACCGGCAGCATCACCCTGCGCGCGCGGTTTCCCAATCCGGACGGACAACTGCTGCCGGGCATGTACGTGCGTGGCCAAGTGGGCCAGGGCATCCGCCAGCAGGCACTGCTGGTGCCGCAGGCAGCGGTGGACCGCAGCCCCAAGGGCGAGGCGCAGGCGTGGGTGGTGGGCACCGACGGCAAGGCGCGGTTGCGGGTGTTCCGCACCGCCCGCGCGGTCGGCAACCAATGGCTGGTGCTGGACGGTATCGCTGCCGGCGAACGCGTGGCGGTGGCCGGGGCACAGGGCCTGGCCGATGGCATGCCGGTGCGGGTGAAGCCTGCCGCCGCACCCGCCGGGAAGGACTGAGCGCATGCTGCCACGCTTCTTCATCCATCGCCCGGTATTCGCCTGGGTGCTGGCGATCTGCATCATGGCGCTGGGCGCGATCGCGGTGACCCAGCTGCCGGTGGAGCAGTATCCGGACATCGCCCCGCCACAGGTGAACATCACCGCCAACTACACCGGCGCTTCGGCGCAGACCGTGGAAGACAGCGTCACCCAGGTGATCGAACAGCAGATCAAGGGCATCGACCACCTGCTGTATTTTTCTTCCACCAGTTCGTCCTCGGGCCAGGCGCGGATCACCGTCACCTTCGACCAGCGCGCCAACCCGGACATCGCCCAGGTGCAGGTGCAGAACAGCGTCAACCAGGCCATCAACCGCTTGCCGCAGGAAGTGCAGCAGCAGGGCGTGACCGTGGCCAAGTCGCAGGGCGATGCGTTGATGGTGGTGTCGCTGTACGACACCAGCCGGCGCATGGAACGCGTGGACGTGTCCGACTTTCTGGTCAGCAACGTGCAGGATCCGATCAGCCGCATCGCCGGCGTGGGTGAGATCAACGTGTTCGGTGCGCAGTATGCGATGCGCATCTGGCTGGACCCGCACAAGCTGCGTGCCTTCGACCTGATGCCCGCCGATGTGCGCAGCGCGATCGAAGCGCAGAACACCCAGGTCACCGCCGGCGAACTGGGGGCATTGCCGGCATCGCCCACGCAGAGCCTCAATGCCACGGTCACCGCGCAGTCGCGGTTGCAGACGCCCGAGCAGTTCCGCGCGATCATCCTGCGCACGCTGCCCAGTGGCGCGGCGGTGCACCTGGCCGACGTGGCGCGGGTGGAGATCGGCGCGGAAAACTACCAGACCAGCAGCTACCTCAACGGCTACCCGGCGGCCGGTTTCTCGGTGACGCTGGCCTCCGGCGCGAACGCGCTGGAAACCGCCGATGCGGTGCGCGCGACCATCGAGAAGCTGCGCCCGGGCTTCCCGCCCGGCGTGCAGGTGGCCTACCCGCGTGACAGTACGCCGTTCGTGCGGGTCTCCATCGAAGGGGTGATCCATACGCTGATCGAGGCCATCGTGCTGGTGGTGATCGTGATGTTCCTGTTCCTGCAGAACGTGCGCGCCACGCTGATCCCGGCGATCACCGTGCCGGTGGTGCTGCTGGGTACGTTCGGGGTGCTGGCGGTGGCCGGGTTCACCATCAACACGCTCACCCTGTTTGCGATGGTGCTGGCGATCGGGTTGCTGGTGGACGATGCGATCGTGGTGGTGGAGAACGTGGAGCGCATCATCCACGAGGAACACCTGCCGCCGCGCGAAGCCACCGAGAAATCCATGGGCGAGATCACCGGCGCGCTGGTCGGCATCACCGTGATGCTGGGCGCGGTGTTCCTGCCGATGGCGATGTTCGGCGGTTCCACTGGCATCATCTACCGCCAGTTTTCGATCACCATCGCCTCGGCCATGGCACTGTCGGCGCTGGTTGCGCTGACCTTGACCCCGGCGCTGTGCGCGACCCTGCTCAAACCGTCGGCCGCACAGAAACCGCCCGGGCGCTTTTTCGCGTGGTTCAACGGTGGCGTGCAGCGCAGCCAGGAGGGCTACCGGCGGCGGCTGGGCGGCGTGGTGGCCGCACCCAAGCGCTGGATGGCGTTCTACCTGCTGGTGATCGTGGCCATGGTGGCCCTGTATGCACGCATGCCCACCGGCTTCCTGCCGGTGGAAGACCAGGGCCAGGTGATGTTCCAGTTCTCCACCCCGGAAGGCACGCCGATGGCGCGCACCGAGGCGCTGGGCGCGCAGATCAGCCAGTACTTCCTGCAGAACGAAAAGCAGAACCTGGAGGCGGCGTTCGTGGTGGTGGGGCGCAACAATGCCGGCACCGGGCAGAATGCCGGGCAGGGCTTCCTGGCGCTCAAACCATGGGGCGAGCGCGATGGCGACAACACCGCCGCGGCAATCATCGCGCGTGCCAACGCGCACTTCCGTGGGCTGGCCGATGCCAAGGTCAACGTGCTGGCACCGCCAGCGGTACGTGGGCTGGGCCAGTCCAGCGGGTTCGAGCTGTGGCAGCAGGACAGCAGTGCGGCCGGGCGCAGCGCGCTGCAGGCCGCGCAGCAGCGAGTGGTGGGGGCGGCCAACCAGGACGACGGGCTCAGCTCGGTGCGCTTGAACGGGCTGGGCGACAAGGCCGAACTGCACCTGGACATCGACCATGCCCAGGCCAGTGCGCTGGGGCTGGCGCAGTCGGACATCAACAGCACCCTGGCAGCGGCCTGGGGCGGCACCTATGTCAACGACTTCCTTGACCGTGGCCGGGTCAAGCGCGTCTACCTGCAGGGCGACCAGCCCTACCGCAGCGTGCCCGACGACATCGGCCAGTGGTACGTGCGCGGCAGTGATGGGCAGATGGCCTCGTTTGCCAGTTTCGCCAGCAGCCACTGGGCGCGCGGCCCGCAGCTGCAGCAGCGCTTCAACGGCCTGCCGGCGATGGAGATTCAGGGCAGCGCTGCCGAGGGACGCAGTTCCGGCCAGGCGATGCAGCGCATGCAGTCGCTGGTGGCCGCCGAGCCGGGCTTCGAGTTGCAATGGAGCGGGCTGTCCTATCAGGAGCAGCTGTCGAGCAACCAGACGCTGTGGCTGTACGCGGCATCGATCGCCTTCATCTTCCTGTGCCTGGCCGCGCTCTACGAGAGCTGGACGGTGCCGGTGGCGGTGCTGCTGGTGATTCCGCTGGGCGTGCTGGGCACCGTGCTGGCCACCACGGCCGCCGGGTTCGTCAATGACATCTACTTCCAGGTGGGGCTGCTCACCACGATCGGGTTGTCGGCCAAGAACGCCATCCTGATCGTGGAGTTCGCCGAGGCCCGTTACCGCGCCGGCAGTTCGGCGGTGGACGCGGCGCTGCAGGGTGCGCGCCTGCGCCTGCGCCCGATCGTGATGACCTCGCTGGCGTTCGTGGCCGGCGTGATCCCGCTGGCACTGGCGACCGGGGCCGGCGCGGTCAGCCGCCGCGAGATCGGCGTGAGCGTGATTGGCGGCATGCTGTCGGGCACGCTGCTGGCGATCGTGCTGGTGCCGCTGTTCTTCGTGCTGGTGCGGCGGCTGGGCAAGGCCGTGCCGGCGGCGGGTCGGACGGGTGGTTGATCCCGCCCAGTGGCGCAGGATCGGCACCCGGCCGATGGCGTGAAGGCCGGGCAGGGCAAGCGCCTCCTGTGGGCGTTCGTGACCCCGCCGGTGTGGGGGCGGCCCAAGCTGAACACGCGAACATGTCCCCCACACCGCGGTTGTGGCTAACTAGCGCCCCCGAACCAACGATGGAACGACGCGTGAAGAAGGCAGGACGATGGGGGCTGGCGCTGTTGATGCTGGTCGCGGCGCTGTGGGTGACCGGCCTGTTGGCCTACCAGATGCCCGGACCGGGTTGGCTGCGCGGCGTTGCCATCGCGGCGTGGGCGGGCGTTGCGTTGACCACCGTGGTGGGCGTGGCCCGTGCGCGGGCAGGGCGCTGGCCCGGTGCGGTGTACGTGGGGGCGCTGGTGCTGTGCGGTGTGTGGTGGTTGCTGCTCACCCCGCGCCAGGACCGGGTCTGGGCCGATGACGTCGCCCAGCGCCTGAAGGTGGTCGACTTCGATGGCACCCACGTGGTGCTCGACAACGTGCGCAACTTCACCTGGCGGACCGAAGAGGACCACGACGTGCGCTGGGAGCGCCGCAGCTACGACCTGGACCAGTTGCGCTCGGCCGATCTGGTGATGTCCTACTGGATGGGGCCGATGATCGCGCACACGCTGATCTCCTTCGGCTTCGCCGACGGCCGCCAGCTGGTGTTCTCGCTGGAGATCCGCAAAGAGCGCGGCGAGTCGTTCTCGGCGCTGGGCGGGTTCTTCCGCAAATTCGAAATGACCCTGGTGGCATCGGAAGAGACCGACATCATCCGCGTGCGCAGCAACGTGCGTGGCGAAGATGTGTACCTGTACCGCCTGCAGGGCATGACCGGCGACCAGCTCAAGGGGCTGTTCGTGTCCTACCTGGGCGAGGCCCGGAAGCTGGACGCCGCGCCGGCGTTCTACAACACCCTGACCAGCAACTGCACCACCATCGTCTACGAGCTGGCCAGGCAGATCGCCCCCGGCCTGCCGCTGGACTACCGGCTGTTGGTGTCGGGGTACTTCGCCGAATACGCACGCGACCTCGGCGTGCTCACCCCCGGCGTGGACTTTGCCACGCTCAAGGCGCGTGGCCGCATCACCGACCGCGCACGCGCCGCCGGCAACGACCCGGCATTCTCGCAGTTGATCCGCCAGGGCGTGCCGGGCATGCAACCAGGAAACGCACCATGATGTCGCCCCACACCTTCGCCCGCCGCCTGCTGCCACTGCTGGCCGTGGTGCTGTCGCTGCTGCTGTCCAGCGGCTGCGCCATGGTCACCATGAAACAGGTGGCACCCACCGATTACCTGGCCAGCAAGCGCGGCGACGTGCTCACCTCGGGCAAGCTGAGTGCGGCCTCGCAGGAAACCCTGAGCGTGGTCGGGCTGGATGAGGACCTGTGCGCCAAGGACGTGGCCACCTGCCAGAAGACCCTGGAAGACACCGCCGTGTTGCCGGAAGAACAGCGCCTGTCGGCGCTGTCCGAGCTGTGGGTGAAGACCGCACTGGGCCTGAGCCCCAAGCCCAAGGATCGTGACAAGCACCCGATGAGCGATGCCGCGCTGGATGCGTGGCTGGAAGCGGCGCGCTATGCGTATGCGTACCTGTTCTTCAGCGGCCGCACGCCGTCCGACCGCGCATTTGAAGACCGCCAGACCCAGGTCCGCGATTACTACAACTATGCCGCCGAGCAGACCGCGGCGGTGGTGTTCAAACGTGCCCGCGAGAGCGCGCTGGAGGGCGAGGACTACAACGCCCCGGTAGCCGGCGAGCGCTGGACGCTGACCTCGGACTTCGACGAACTGCGCATGCCCAGCATTCCCACCGGCATGGTCTCGGCCTCGTCGCTGAGCTTTGCCGGGTTGCGCAGCACCTACCGCCGCGATGGCTTCGGGGCCGAGCTGGTGGTGGTGATGGACCCGCCCAAGCTGGTGGCCGCGGTGGATGGGCAGAAGGCAGTGATTCCGCAGTACAGCGAGATGTCGGCGATCAACGCCACCGCGCTGCTGCGCTTCAAGGGCGAGAGCCTGCAGCAGGTGCTCGATACGACCCAGGTATTGTTCGACGTGTATTCGCCCGAGTCCACCGAAAGCGTGGACCTGCACGGCGAGAAGGTGCCGCTGGCCGGCAACTTCACTGCCGCCTATGGCATGTGGCTGGCGCAGTCCGGGTTTGCCAGGCAGTCGCTGCGCACGTTGTTCGGCCTGGCCGAAGGCATCGGCGAACCGCACATGTACCTGATGCAGCCGTGGGACCCGAACCGCCGCATCATCTTCATGCTGCACGGCCTGGGCAGCAGCCCGGAGGCGTGGGTGAACGTGGCCAACGAAATCATGGGCGACCCTGAACTACGCAGGCACTTCCAGGTGTGGCAGGTGTACTACCCGACCAACGCGCCGATTGCGTTGAACCGGTTCGAGATCGATGCGGCGTTCGACAACACGCTCAAGCACTTCGACCCGACCGGCAGCAGCCCGGCGTCCAAGGACATGGTGTTCATCGGCCACAGCATGGGCGGGGTGCTGGCCCGGCTGCTGGTGACCTCCTCCGGTGACGTGCTGTGGAACGACCTGCTGGCCAGCTACGACCTCAAGGGCGAGCGCCTGAAGCGGGTGCAGGCCAAGCTCGGGCCACTGCTGCATTTCAATGCCGAACCGAACGTGGAGCGCGCGATCTTCATTGCCGCCCCGCACAAGGGTACCGACATCGCCGGCAACCGGCTGGGTCGGTTGATCGGGCGCCTGGTGCGCCTGCCGATCACCATCCTGGGCAAGTTCGATGACGTGTTCCAGGCCCTGCAACAGTCCGAGAGCCAGTCGGCGCAGCCGACCAAGCTGCAGATTCCCAACAGCATCGACAACCTCAAGGCCAGCGACCCGTTCGTGAAGGCCGCCGGCGCGTTGCCGATCATGCCGGGGCTGAAGTACCACTCGATCATCGCCCAGCGCAAACCCGACGTGCCGCTGCAGCAGTCCGACGATGGCCTGGTGCCGTACTGGAGCGCGCACCTGGACGGGGCGGTGTCGGAGAAGGTGATCATCTCCGGGCACAGCGTGCAGGAAACCCCGCAGGCGGTGCTGGAAATCCGCCGCATCCTGCGCGAAGACCTCAAGGAAGTAGGCGATAAGCGGCCGTAAATCGGGCCTGGCCCGGTGACACGCACCGGCCCGTAGAGCGGGGCTCTGCCCCGCTGCCCTTCTCAGATCCGCCGCGCAACCACCACGGCGGCCACGGCAAGCACCAGCATGATGGCGTAGGTGAGCAGGTACCCCAGCATCACGTTGCCCTGCAGGAACAGCGCGAACAACGAACCGGAAATCGCCAGCGTGGTGGCCACGCCCAGCGCTTCGCTCAGCTGCAGTGCCGAGGTGTTCGCCCCCTGTTGCGCCGGCGGCGACAGCGACAGGGTCAGCACCGACAGGCTGGGGTAGATCAGGCCCATGCCGAAGCCGGTGAGGGTCCAGCCGCCCAGTGCGAACCACAACGGCGTGGCCGGCTGGATCGCCAGCGACGTGGCGATGATGCCCACGCACATCAGCAGCGCGCCGGTGACCAGCAACTGCTGGCGTGTCCAGCCGCGCTGCTGGTGGCCCTGCAGCCATGAGCCGCTGAACCAGCCCAGGGCGCCCAGGCTCAGCGCCACCCCGGCCAGCAGCGGACTCAGCCCGCGTTCGCGCTGCAGCAGCAGTGGCAGGAAGGCTTCGCAACCAAAGAAGGCGGACGCGGCGATGCCCCGCAAGGCAATCACGCTGGGCAGGCCACGGCGCAACCGAAGCGTGCCGGTGGGCAGCAGTTGCCAGCTGCATAGCGCCAGCAGGGCCAGCGCCGGTGTCAGCAGCGCCAGGGCTGTCCAGCCCTGTTGCTGGCCCCCGATGTACAGCAGCAGCGCGCCGGCGGCGGCACCGATCGCCCAGCGGATGACACGGTCATCGCCACGCGCCGACTGCGGCGGCGCGCCTACATCGCGCAGGGCAGGGCGCAGCAGCAGTGCGGCCGGCACCGCCAGCAGCGGCACGAGCAGAAAGACCCAGCGCCAGCCCAGGTGCTGCACGATCAGCCCGCTGATGCCGGGGCCGATCAGCGATGGCACCACCCAACCCGCCGAGAACGCCGCGAATACCCGCGGCCGCATGGCCTCGGGAAAGGTGCGCCCGACCATCACGTACAGCGACACCGAGACCGCGCCGGCCCCCAGCCCCTGCAGCAGCCGGCCCAGCACCAGCTGCGGCATGGTATGCGCGAAGCCGGCCAGCAGCAGCCCGGCGATGAAACAGCCCAGGCCCAGCCACAGCGGCCGCGCCGGCCCCAGCCGGTCGCACCAGCGCCCGGCCAGGGTCATGCCGATCACGCTGGTGGCCAGCGTGCCGCCGAAGGCCAGCGCATACAGGCGCAGGCCGTCCAGCTCGTGGGCCACTGTCGGCATGGCGGCGGCCACGGCCAGTGCTTCGAAGCCATACAGCGAGACCAGCGCGACCATGCCGATGGTGGTGGCGCGGTAGCGGGGCGACAGGATCGACGGCGTTGGCGCGTCGGCAGCGGCCGCGGCGGCGGCGGTTACATCGGATGACATGCAGGATTCCAGGCAGCGGATGGGCAGGGCCTGCTTGCAGCGCATCCCCACGTCATGCAGGATGCCACCTGAACCATGGTTGAGGTCAAGCGGTGATCGCGCAGGAATTGAGTGTAGGCGAAGTAGCCAAACGCAGCGGAGTGGCGGTGTCGGCGCTGCACTTCTATGAACGCAAGGGGTTGATCCGCAGCCTGCGCACCGCTGGCAACCAGCGTCGTTTTGCCCGTGACGTGCTGCGCCGGCTGGCGGTGATCCGCGTCGCGCAGCGGGTGGGCATGCCACTGGAAGCGGTGGCCAGCGCCTTTGCCGCGCTGCCGGAAAACAAGACGCCAACCAAGGCCGAGTGGGCGCGGATGTCGGCGCTGTGGCGTGGTGAACTGGACCTGCGTATCGAGCAGTTGTTGTTGCTGCGCAACCAGCTCACCGACTGCATCGGCTGCGGCTGCCTGTCGTTGAAGCGCTGCCGCCTGGCCAACCCGGGCGATGCGCTGGGCGACCAAGGCGATGGACCGCAGCGCTGGGGATGAGCGCGCGGTCATGGCGCGTGTGTTTGCACGTGGCTTGGCGCCGTCATCTGGCACCGGTTGAAACAGCCGGCCAGCGGTTGGCACCACCTGTCTACCGACCAACGGTCGGTAGCTACCGGGTAGGGACGGTAGGTATCGACCGTTGGTCGATACGCATCATCCGCCCACGGCCGCACCTCACCATACGTTGAACACCTGCCCGCTCTGCACGCCTTCCACGCTGCGCTGGTAGGCCAGCGACGCGCGCTGTGCGGTGACCGCTTCAAAGCCGGGGAAGTACGCGCCGTAGTCGTCCAGCGATTCGACCAGTACGTTCGGGCTGACCACGTTGATGCGCAGCCCGCGTGGCAGCAGCTCGCAGGCCGCGCCGCGCACGAAGCCCTCCAGCGCGGCGTTCACCGCCGTGGCATTGGCACCGTCGCGGATCGGCTGGGCGCTGACGATGCCGCTGGTGAGGGTGATCGAGCCGCCTGCAGTGAGCCGGTGCTGGGCCGCCAGCGCCAGCCGCACCTGGCCCAGCAGCTTGTCCTGCAGGCCCAGGTTGAATTGCAGCGGGGTCATGGACCCCAGCGGGCCGAAATGCAGCTTGCCGGTGGTGGCCACCACCGCGTCCAGCATACCTACCTGGGCGAACATCGCCTGCACGCTGGCGTCGTCGGTAAGGTCCACCTGCACGTCACCGCCGTGGCGGCCGGCGCGGATCAGCTGGTGATGGGTGCCCAGGGTAGCGGCGACGGCCTGGCCAAGGGTGCCGCTGGCACCAACGAGAAGGATCTTCATGCGGGAGGCTCCAGATAAGGACGTGGCCCGAGTCTGCGCCCGCTGCGATGGTTAGGTAACCGGCGTATGCTTTGTAGATTGCAAACCAGTGGTTACCAATGGATACCTTGCGCTGCATGCAGGCCTTCGTGGCCGTGGTCGAACAGGGCAGCTTCAATGCCGCCGCCGAGCAGTTGGCGGTGTCCTCGGTGATGGTCGGCAAGTACATCCAGCAGCTGGAAACGCACCTGGGCGTGCGCCTGCTGCAGCGGAACACGCGCCGGCAGAGCCTGACCGACGCTGGCCGCAACTACCTGGCTGGCTGCCGCAGCGTGCTGGAACAGGTGCAGCAGGCGCAGGCCAGCGTGGCCGGCCTGCAGGCACAACCGCAGGGCGTGCTGCGGATCAGCGCGCCGGTGACCTGGGGCAGCTGCGTGCTGGCGCCGCTGGTGGCGCAGTACCTGGCCGCCTACCCGCTGGTGACGGTGGAACTGGACCTGGGCAACCGGCGCGTGGACCTGATCGAGGAGCAGTTCGACGCGGTGATACGGATGGGCCGGATCGGCTCGGCCGAATGGGTGGCGCGGCCGCTGCCGCCCTATGCGATGCAGATCTGCGCCGCGCCGGCCTACCTGCAGCGCAACGGCATTCCACAGCATCCAGGCGACCTGCGCGATCACCACTGCCTGACCCCCTGGCCTGGCGCGGTGGCCATGGCTGGCGCCTGCGCGGGCATCCCGAGCAGGACTGGTCGGAGTATTCGCGGCTGCTGTGCAACGACGGCGATGGCCTGCGCCGTGCCGCGCTGGCCGGGGCCGGGCTGATCCTGCAGCCAGCGGTGCTGCTGGCCGACGACATCGCCAGCGGGCGCCTGCAGCCGGTACTGGCCGACTATTTGCCCGAGCCGCGCCCGCTGCACCTGGTGTACCTGCCTGACCGCCGGCCGCGGCCGAAGTTATCCAGCTTCGTGGATTTCCTGCTGGCCAAGGTCGGATCCGGGTAGAGCCACGCCATTGCATCGATAAGGCCGCATCCGGATCGGATGCGTGCTGGCCGCCTCAGTCGTTCGCGGCCGACAACGCCTGCCCGCGCCGGGTCGCCGCGTCGATCGCGCGGGCGACGATGGCCTCCAAACCGTCGGCCTGGAAGGATTCGATCGCCGCCTGGGTGGTGCCGTTGGGCGAGGTCACCCGGCGGCGCAGTTCGGCCGGGGCTTCGCCGGATTCGTCGAGCATGCGGCTGGCGCCCAGCAGGGTCTGCACCACCAGCGTGCGCGCGGCGTCGGCAGGCAGGCCCTGCGCCACTGCAGCGGCTTCCATCGCCTCGGCCAGCAGGAACACATAGGCCGGTCCACTGCCGGACACCGCGGTTACCGCGTCCATGCGGGCTTCGTCGTCGATCCACACAGTGCGCCCGGCGCTGGCCAGTACGGTATCGGCCTGGGTCCGCTGGGCATCACTCACCCCGGCGGTGGCATACAGCCCGGTCACGCCGGCACCGAGCAGGGCCGGCGTGTTGGGCATGGCGCGCACCACCGCCGCGTTGCCGCCCAGCCAGCGTTCCAGCTGCGCGCTGGTGATGCCCGCGGCAATGGAGACCACCAGTGGCCGCGTCGCCTGCGCGGTATCGGCCAGGCTGGCGCACACCTCGCGCAGCACCTGCGGTTTCACCGCCAGCACCCATACCCCGCCCTGGGCGGCGGCGTCACTGGCGCTCGCATAGGTCTTCACGCCGAAATCGGCGCTCAACTGCTCGCGCAGTTCGGTGACCGGCTCGGCCACGTGGATGTGCGCGGGGGCGACGCCCTGGCGGACCAGTCCGGCGATCAGGCTGCGGGCCATGTTGCCGCCGCCGATGAAGGTAAGTGTGATGGCGCTCATGCAATCTCCGGGTGTTGCGTGTGAAAGGGAATCAGGCCGGGCGCGGGCGCGCGCCGAACAGGGCGGTGCCGATCCGCACCAGCGTGGCACCCTGCGCGACGGCTTCGGCGTAGTCGCTGCTCATGCCCATCGACAGCGTATCCACCTGCGGATGCGCCGCGGCCAGTGTGTCCAACAGTGCGCGCATGCGCGCGAAGGCATGCTGGCGGCGCTCGGCCTGTGGCCACGGTGCCGGGATCGCCATCAGCCCGCGCAGCTGCAGGCGCGGCGAGGCGCCGATGGCGGCGGCCAGTGCGGGCACGTCCTCGGGGCTGCAGCCGTGCTTGCTGTCTTCGTCATCGATGTTGACCTGGATCAGCACGTTCAGCGGCGCCAGTGCGGCGGGGCGGTGGGCAGCCAGCGCGGCCACCAGCTTGGGCCGGTCCACGCTCTGCACCCAGTCGAAGTGCTGCGCGGCCAGCTCGGCCTTGTTCGATTGCAGGCGGCCGATCAGGTGCCATTCCAGGCCCAGCGCGGCCAGTGCGTCGATCTTGGCAAGCGCCTCCTGCACATAGTTCTCGCCGAACGCGCGCTGCCCCTGCGCGGCCAGCGCGGCGACCGCTTCGGCCGGCTGGGTCTTGGACACCGCCAGCAGGCGGGGGTCTGGCCGCCCGGCGGCGGTGGCCGCGTTGTGCAGGTTCAGCAATATCGTCGGCAGGGGCTGCGCGGGCACGGGCGTTTTCCGGTAGATCAGGAACGCTATACTGCCGCCCGGGGAAAGAACCTTCCAGTCGCAGCAGTCATGGGGAGTAGCAGCGCATGGATATCGCCGAACTGTTGGCGTTTTCCGTAAAGAACAAAGCGTCGGATCTTCATCTGTCGGCAGGCCTGCCGCCGATGATCCGCGTGGACGGCGATGTCCGTCGCATCAACATTCCAGCCCTGGACCACAAGCAGGTCCACGCGCTGGTGTACGACATCATGTCGGACAAGCAGCGTCGCGACTACGAGGAATTCCTCGAAGTCGACTTCTCCTTCGAGATTCCGTCGCTGGCCCGGTTCCGTGTCAACGCGTTCAACCAGAACCGTGGCGCCGGTGCGGTGTTCCGTACCATTCCCTCGGAAGTGTTGACGCTGGAAGACCTGGCCGTGCCGCCGATCTTCCGCGAGCTCATCGACCAGCCGCAGGGCCTGATCCTGGTCACCGGCCCGACCGGTTCGGGCAAGTCGACCACGCTGGCGGCGATGATCGACCACATCAACAAGAACGAGTACGGGCATATCCTCACCGTCGAGGACCCGATCGAATTCGTGCACACCTCGCAGAAGTGCCTGATCAACCAGCGCGAAGTGCACCGCGATACGCACGGCTTCAACGAAGCGCTGCGCTCGGCATTGCGTGAAGATCCGGACATCATCCTGGTCGGCGAACTGCGTGACCTGGAAACCATCCGCCTGGCGCTGACCGCCGCGGAAACCGGCCATCTGGTGTTCGGCACGCTGCATACCAGTTCGGCGGCCAAGACCATCGACCGCATCATCGATGTGTTCCCGGCCGGCGAAAAGCCGATGGTGCGCTCGATGCTGTCCGAGTCGCTGCGCGCGGTGATCTCCCAGGCGCTGTTGAAGAAGGTCGGTGGCGGGCGTACCGCCGCGTGGGAAATCATGGTGGGCACCCCGGCCATCCGCAACCTGATCCGCGAGGACAAGGTGGCGCAGATGTACTCGTCCATCCAGACCGGCCAGCAGCACGGCATGATGACCCTGGACCAGCACCTGCAGGACCTGGTCAAGCGCAGCCTGATCACCCGCAACCAAGCGCGCGAGTACGCCAAGGACAAGCGGATTTTCGAATAATTTTCGAATATGGGTAGGGCCGGCCGCTGGCCGGCTCCAGGCAACCTTCGGAGTACACCGCGATGAGCACCACCACCATCGACTTCACCTCGTTCCTCAAGCTGATGGCGCACCAGAAGGCGTCGGACCTGTTCATCACCGCGGGCATGCCGCCGGCGATCAAGGTCAACGGCAAGATCTCGCCGATCACCCAGACGCCACTGACGCCGCAGCAAAGCCGCGACATGGTGCTCAACGTGATGACGCCGGCGCAGCGCGAAGAGTTCGAGAAGACCCACGAATGCAACTTCGCCATCGGCCTGTCCGGTGTCGGTCGCTTCCGCGTGAGCTGCTTCTACCAGCGCAACCAGGTCGGCATGGTGCTGCGTCGCATCGAGACGCGCATTCCCACCATCGAAGAGTTGAGCCTGCCGCCGATCGTCAAGACGCTGGCGATGACCAAGCGCGGCATCATCCTGTTCGTCGGCGCCACCGGTACCGGCAAATCGACCTCGCTGGCGGCGATGATCGGCTACCGCAACCACAATTCGACCGGCCACATCATCACCATCGAAGACCCGATCGAATTCGTGCACAAGCACGAAGGCTGCATCATCACCCAGCGCGAAGTCGGCATCGATACCGACAGCTGGGAGGCGGCGTTGAAGAACACCCTGCGCCAGGCCCCGGACGTGATCATGATCGGCGAGGTGCGCACCCGCGAGGGCATGGACCACGCCATCGCGTTTGCCGAAACCGGCCATCTGGTGCTGTGCACGCTGCACGCCAACAACGCCAACCAGGCGATGGACCGCATCATCAACTTCTTCCCGGAAGACCGTCGCAACCAGTTGTTGATGGATCTGTCGCTGAACCTCAAGGGCGTGGTCGCCCAGCAGCTGGTGCCCTCGCCGGACGGCAAGTCGCGCAAGGTGGCGATGGAGATCATGCTCGGCACGCCGCTGGTGCAGGACTACATCCGCGATGGCGAAATCCACAAGCTCAAGGAAGTGATGAAGGAGTCGGTGCAGCTGGGCATGCGCACCTTCGACCAGAGCCTGTTCGAGCTCTACCAGGCCGGCGAAATCAGTTACGAAGACGCATTGCGCTACGCCGATTCGCAGAACGAAGTGCGCCTGCGCATCAAGCTGTCGCAGGGCGGCGATGCACGCACCTTGTCGCAGGGGCTGGACGGGGTGGAGATCTCCGAAGTCCGCTGAGCGGCGGGCTTCCCAACGGCGCGCGGCTCTGCGATAGTCGCGCCGTCCAGGCTTGCCCGGGCACAGGGGTGACAGGGGGCGCCGGCACCGTGCCGGCAATTGCATTGCAGGTGATCCGCATATGGAAGTGGACGATCCTTACCGTGCGCCGGCGACGGCACACGTGGCCGCGCCGAGTTTGCCGCCCGTTGTCCGGGCCGCGCCCAACCCAACCGACGCCGCCCAGTACTACTCACCGCCCACGTTGAAGCTGGTCACGCTGTCGCTGGTGACGCTGGGGCTGTATCCGCTGTACTGGTTCTGGCGCAACTGGCAGGCGATCAAGCGCGAGACCGGCGGTACCCAATGGCCGTGGGCGCGGGCGTTGTTCGCCCCGCTGTGGGCCTATCTGTGCTTCAGCGACCTGCGCGATGTGGCCAGCAACCGTCGTCGCCAGCTGGCATTCGCACCGGGCCTGCTGGGGGTGGCGTTCTTCCTGATCAACCTGGGCGGACGCCTGCCCGGTGGCCTGGCGCTGGTATCGCTGTTCAGCTTCCTGCCGCTGCTGCCGGTCAACAGCCTGCTGCGCCGCTACCACCACGACGAACGCGTGGACATGCAGCGCATGGACCGCTTCGGGGTGTGGCACATCCTGCTGGTGATCCTGGGTGGGATCTTCCTGCTGATCGCGTTGTACGGCGTATCGTTGCCGGTCGAGCGCAACTGAGACGTAGCGCTGGCCTGATCGTGCGGTGCCCTGGGTATTGATGAGTAAATTTCATTACCAACAGCGATTGCCCCGGTGCAATCAAGGCGCCGTGCGGCCGTATCGTGGTCCGGTCGCACCGGGCGGTTGCCCGGTGCCGTTTCCTCGACCACCGGCGATGCCGGAAGGAGCACGATCATGCAGACACGAACGTTGGGTAACAGCGGCCTGCGGGTTTCCGCACTTGGCCTGGGGTGCATGGGCCTGAGCTTCGCTTACGGCCCGGCGCCCGACACGCGCGCGGCCACCGCACTGCTGCACGCTGCCGTGGAGCAGGGCGTTACCTTCTTCGATACCGCCGAAGTCTACGGTCCGTTCCGCAACGAGGAACTGCTGGGCCAGGCGCTGGCGCCGCACCGGGACCAGGTGGTGATCGCCACCAAGTTCGGCTTCAAGGATGGCCGCGCCGATGCCGGGCTGGACAGCCGCCCCGAGCACATCCGCGCGGTGGCCGAGGCCAGCCTGTTGCGCTTGAAGACCGACCGCATCGACCTGTTCTACCAGCATCGCGTCGACCCCAACGTGCCCATCGAAGACGTTGCCGGGACCGTCAAGGACCTGATTGCCGAAGGCAAGGTCAAGCACTTCGGCCTGTCCGAAGCGGGCGCGGACACCGTGCGCCGCGCGCATGCCGTGCAGCCGGTGGCGGCACTGCAGAGCGAGTACTCGTTGTGGTGGCGCGAGCCGGAGCAGAGCGTATTGCCGGTGTTGGAAGAACTGGGGATCGGCTTTGTGCCGTTCAGTCCGCTGGGCAGGGGCTTCCTGACGGGCGCCATCACCGCCGAGACGCAGTTCGCCGCCGATGATTTCCGCAGTTCCGCACCGCGTTTTGCTGCGCAGGCGCGCCAGGCCAACCAGGTCCTGGTGGACCGCATCGGCGCCATTGCCGCGGTCAAGGGCGCCACCCCGGCGCAGGTCGCGCTGGCGTGGCTGTTGTCGCGCAAGCCGTGGATCGTGCCGATTCCCGGCACTACCAAGCTGCATCGCCTGCAGGAAAACCTGGGCGCGGTGTCGCTGCAGCTCGATGCCGATGATCTGCAGCGGATAGGCGATGCGCTGGACAGCATCACCATCGTGGGCGAGCGCTACAACGCCGAGCGGCAGAAGCTGGTCACGCGCTGACACGCGACCGGCTTCGTGGCAGCTGCCGACCGTTGGCCGGCACGTCGCTCAGCCGCGGATGAACGCCAGCAGGTCGGCGTTGATCACCTCGGCATGGGTGGTGCACATGCCATGCGGATAGCCTTTGTAGACCTTCAGCGTGCCGTGCTTGAGCAGCTTGATCGACAGCTCGGCCGAATCGGCGATCGGCACGATCTGGTCGTCGTCGCCATGCAGCACCAGCACCGGCACGTCGATGTTCTTCAGGTCCTGGGTGAAGTCGGTTTCCGAGAACGCCTTGATGCAGTCGTAGTGCGCGTTGATCGCGCCCATCATGCCCTGCCGCCACCAGTTGTCGACCACGCCCTGCTGCGGCGGGCTGCCGTCGCGGTTGAAACCGTAGAACGGAATCGGCACCTCGCGGTAGAACCCGGCGCGGCCGGCCGCCAGCTGCGTGCGGAAGCCATCGAACACCGCCATCGGCGTGCCGCCGGGGTTGTGCTCGCTCTTGAGCATGATCGGCGGCACCGCGCCCACCAGCACCGCCTTGGCCACCCGCCCGGGCGTGGCCTGGGCCACGTAGTGGGCAACTTCGCCACCCCCGGTGGAGTGGCCGACGTGCACCGCATCGCGCAGGTCCAGGTGCTCGACCAGGGCGTTGACATCGGCCACGTAGGTATCCATGTCATGCCCGCTGCGGGTCTGCGAGGAGCGGCCGTGGCCACGCCGGTCATGGGCGATCACCCGATAGCCCTGCAGCAGGAAGAACTGCAGCTGGTTGTCCCAGTCGTCGGCACTGAGCGGCCAGCCGTGGTGGAACACGATGGGCTGGCCGGTGCCCCAGTCCTTGTAGAAAATCTGCGTGTTGTCGGCCGTGGTGACGAAAGGCATGGCAATGGCTCCTGTGGGGGAAGGGGAGGGGCACGCTGGGATCGATGCCTGGACATGCTGCGGCAGCAGGGTGTTCAGCGGGCATGAAAGGCCGGTGTCGATTCCGTGCCTGGCCGTTCGTCGTATCAACAGGACCGGCCACTCCGGCGCGGTCGTGGATTCTCCAGCGAGGCGAAGGACATGAGCGATACCCCCAGGGCCAAGGGTCCGGCGAGCTACTTCCCGTCCATCGAAAAGACCTACGGCCAGCCGGTGGGCCACTGGCTGGCGCTGCTGGTGGCCCAGGGCGGGCTCAGGCACCTGGCGCTGGTGGCGTTCCTGAAGACCGAACACGGGCTCGGCCATGGCCACGCCAATGCCCTGGTGGCCCACCACCTGAAGGCCGGCGGGCAGCTGAATCAGGTTCCCCTGCAACTGTCACGCTGATCGTGTCTAATACCGCTCCCCACGTTCAGCCCCCACCCCCATGTCCCTTGATTCCCATGGCCCCGCGCCGTGCGACGACGCCGACGGCCACCTGGTCACTGCCGGCCCACTGACCCCGCCGCCGGACATCGCCGGCACCGCCGCCGATGAACAGGTCTTGCGCCACTCGGTCGCCGAGGATGTGCAGGGCATGGTGCTGGCCACGCTGGTGGCGTCGCTGGGCCTGGCGATTTTCGCCAAGGGCGGGCTGATGATTGGCGGCATGGCTGGTATGGCCTTCCTGGCCCATTACGCGTTCGGCTGGAATTTCGGCCTGGTGTTCGTGCTGGTCAATCTGCCGTTCTACTGGGTCGCGGTGCGGCGCATGGGTTGGGAATTCACCCTGAAGACCTTCGCGGCGGTCACCGCTTGTGGCGTGTTGACCGACCTGCTGCCGCGCTGGGCCGATGTTGCCCATATCGCGCCGCTGTACTCGGCCCTGGTCGGCGGCGCCTTGGCCGGGTTGGGCATCCTGTTCTTCATCCGCCACCGCGCCAGCCTGGGCGGCATCGGCATCCTGGCGGTGTACCTGCAGCGTACCCGGGGCTGGAGCGCCGGCAAGGTACAGATGTCCTTCGACACGCTGCTGATGTGCGTGGCGTTCTTCGTGCTCACCCCGGACAAGGTGATGTACTCGGCCATCGGTGCGGTGGTGCTCAGCCTGGTGCTGATGTTCAACCATCGCCCCGGCCGTTACATGGGGGTTTGACGGTCCTGCCACGACCAACGGTCGTGGCCTACCGGGCCGGTGCCGATCACGGATCGGCGCGCATTTTCTGCAGACGCGCGAACACCGGGCACTCCGGGCCGTGCGCGCCCGGCAGGTAGCCCAGGCTCATCAGGAATTCCCCGGTGATTTCGCCGCCGGTGAAGCGGAACGTCTTCTTGAACAGCTTCACCCACGCCGCCTTGTCCTGCGGGTGGTGTGCATCCAGCCACGCCGCGAAGCTGCCATGGCCGGCCCGCAGCTGCTGGATCACCTGGGCGTTGTGGACCGCCGCGTGCACCTTGAGCCGGTTGCGGATGATCCTGGCGTCCCCGAGCAGGCGTTCGATGTCGCGCTCGCCGTAGGCGGCGACGGTGTCCACGTCGAAGCCGTCGTAGGCGGCGCGGAAGCCTTCGCGCTTCTTCAGGATCGTTTCCCAGCTCAACCCGGCCTGGTTGATCTCCAGCAGCAGGCGCTCGAACAGCTCGCGCTCGTCGCGCTGCGGGAAGCCGTATTCGTGGTCGTGGTAGTGGCCGTGCACCGGATGGCCGGGCGCGATGAGGCAGTAACCGCTCATGGGGATTCCCCGGTGGGATTGGACGGTGGATCGATATCGCGGCCGCGCTCGCCATCCAGCGACAGCCGCGGCCAGCGCGGGCGCTCGATCTCAAGTTTGCCCTGGCGCAGGGCGGCCTGGATGCTGGCGCGGTTGCGGCTATCGTCGGGCCAGAACGCGATGCTGCCCCCGTCGCGCCACTGCTGCTGTTCCAGCACGTGCATCTGGCACGTGATGCCGAGGGTCTCGACAAGATCGCAGAGCAGCATCTCGTCGCGCCCATCGCCGTCTAAATCGCGCCGCAGTGCCACGCACGGATGGCCGCGACCGAGGCAGTCGGCGCTGGGCACCTCGCCCGCAAGGACCGCCTGCCACCAGCCCTGATCGGGCGCGGGGCTATGCGCGGCCAGCAGCAGTTGCTGCTGCAGTGCCGCCACGGTACGCACCTGCACGGCAGCGGCCGTGGCCGCGTCACGGTCATCGCCCCAGCGCGACTGGCGCGCCAGCGCACCGTCGATGACCGCCAGCGCCACCGGATCGGCATTGAAGCGCGGCTCGGTACGCAGCGCCTGCAGGGCCTGGTAGCCACGCCGGCCCAGCTCGAAACGCAGTACGCGTGCAGCGTCGGGGTCGATCTGTGGGGCGCTGGCGTGCAGCCGCGCCACTTGGCTGTGGACGCTGATGCGCACCGGATCGAGCAGGGGTGAGTTGGCCAGCACCACCACCGCCACCACGCCCCAGCACAGCCAGCGGTTGGCCGGCTCGATCCCCTGCAGCCAGCGACGGCGTGGGCGCAGTACCGCCCAGGCATACCCCAGCGCATAGCTGGCGGCCAGCAACGCCATCAACACCACCCAGACGCGCGCCGGGGACCAGCCGTACTGGGCGATGCGCAGGCCCAGCGCGTACAGCGCCAGGCCCGCATACACCGGCAGGCTCAACAGGCTGGCCTCGACCAGTCGTCGCAGCCACCGCGGGTACGCCGGGATATCGCTGTCCTGCTGGTACACCGCGTTGGTGAACACCACCAGCAGCACCACGATGGCCAGCAGCAGGGTGGCCGCCGAACGGGTCTTCCACAACGGCTCCAGCCCGGTGAAGGGCAGGCTGCAGACGAACAGCACCGCAATGAAGGCGAGCAGGGGCAACAGGCCCTTGCAGATCGCAAACAGCACCTGGCGGGTGACCTGCACCGCGCGCTGCTGGGTGCGGCCGACCAGGACGCCGAAGCCGAGCAGGGCACCGGTTGCCAGCGCAATGAAGGCATTCTCAGCGAACACCCTGCGGAACACGTCGATCTCAAGCAACAGGAACAACCGCGCCCACAGCCACAACAACAGCCAGGTCAGTGCGGTGAAGGCGACGGCCAGCGCCAGCGTCAGCGCGTTCTGCCACGCGTGCTCGAACAGCGCCGCATAACTGGCCCGCCAGTGCCCATGCTCCAGCCGGAACTGCCACCACGGCAACAGCACGAAAAAGCCGGCGCTCATGCCCAGCGCAAACGGCGTCACCATCGGCCCTTCGGCAAGCCCGGGGGCGCCCTCCAGGTTCCAGCCGATCCACCCGGCAAGGGCCAGCACCCCCAGCGTGGCGATGCCGGCGTGCAGCCACAGCCGGCGATCGCCCAGCTCGGTAAGGGTCAGTACGATCGCGCTGGGGACCAGCAGCACCACCGCGTTCCAGCAGATCTGACCGGTCGTGGTGCCCCATGGCCATGTGTCGTTTGCCTGGGTGGCGACATACAGCGCCAGTCCCTGCAACAGGGCAATCAACACGATCGCGCTGCGCGTGGGCAGGGGCAGTGGGGGGCGCTCGGTCATGCAGAGGGATCCTTGCTTGAAGACCTGCATCCTAGCTGAGCGCTCACGCCCGTGCCCCGGAGCCAGCGGGTAGAATAGGGCCATGTCCGAGCTGTCCACTTCCCTTGCCCACCACTTTCTGGTCGCGCTGCCGTCGCTGACCGATCCGACGTTCGCGCGCAGCGTGGCGCTGATCTGCCAGCACGACGACAACGGTGCGATGGGCGTACTGGTCAACCAGCCCTCCGAGTACACCCTGGGCGAAGTGCTGGCGCAGATGGAGATCGCCACTGACGACACCGGCCTGCGTGGGCAGGTAGTGCTCAACGGTGGCCCGGTGCATCCCGAGCGCGGCTTCGTCCTCCATGACGATGCCCGCCGCTGGGAGTCCAGCCTGGCCGTCGGCCAGGGCGTGTACCTGACCACCTCACGCGACATCCTTGAAGCGATGGCCCGGGGCGAAGGCCCGAGCAATGCCCTGGTCACGCTGGGCTGTGCCGGCTGGAGCGAAGGCCAGCTGGAAAGCGAATTGTCCGAGAACAGCTGGTTGACCGTGCCGGCCGATGTCGAGCTGCTGTTCAGCACGCCGTTCGAGCAGCGCTGGCAAGGCGCGGCGTCGCGGATCGGGGTGGACCTGTTCCGGCTTACCGATTACAGCGGCCATGTCTGAGCCGGCCACGCCACCGCCATCGGTCGCCACGCCCGGTGGCATACGCCGCGACGGCACCGTGCTGGGGTTTGATGTCGGCTCGCGACGCATCGGCGTGGCCATCGGCAGTTCGTTCGGCACCCATGCGCGCGCGATCGCGGTGGTTGACGTGCACGGCAATGGCCCTGACTGGGCGGCGGTGGAACGCCTGATCAAGGAATGGCGGCCCGATGGCCTGGTGGTTGGCGACCCGCTGACCCTGGATGGCCAGGACCAGCCCAACCGCAAGCGCGCGCAGGGCTTTGCCCGCCAGCTGCGGGAGCGCTTCAAGCTGCCGGTGGTGCTGGTCGACGAGCGCTCCAGCTCGGTTGAAGCCGCGCGCCGGTTCGCGGTCGAGCGTGCCGAGGGCCGCAAGCGCCGCCGTGATGCCGCCACCCTGGATGCGGTGGCCGCGGCGGTGATCATCGAACGCTGGTTGTCCTGCCCGGACGACGCCACCCCTGTTACCTGACTCCCAGACCCTGCCCATGACCGCTTCGCAACTCGATTCCGATGGACGCCTGCGCCACCTGTTGACTCTCGAAGGCATGCCCCGCGCGACGCTGCTGCAGCTGCTCGACCGCGCCGGGCAGATCCGCGACGCGGCGGTCGGCCGGGTCGGCAACAAGCGCCACGTACTGGGGGGGACGGCGGTGTGCACGCTGTTCTTCGAACCGTCCACCCGCACCCGCAGCTCGTTCCAGCTGGCCGCGCAGCGGCTGGGCGCGGACGTGCTCAACTTCGATGCGTCCACCTCCTCCACCCGCAAGGGCGAGACCGCCTGCGATACGCTGAAGAATCTTGAAGCAATGGGCGTGCGCGGCTTCGTGGTGCGCCATCCCGATGACGGCGCGGTGGCCGCGCTGGCGGCGGCGGCCGGCGAGGGCACTGCGCTGGTCAACGCTGGCGACGGCCGCAGCTCGCACCCGACCCAGGGCCTGCTGGACATGCTCACCCTGCGCCAGGCCAAGGGCAGCGATTTTTCAAAGATGAAGGTGATCATCGTTGGCGATGTGAAGCACTCGCGCGTGGCGCGCACCGACCTGCATGCGCTGCGCACGCTGGGCGTTGGCGAGATCCGCGTGTGTGGCCCGCAGTCGCTGCTGCCTGACGACGACACCCTGGAAGGCTGCATCGTCGGCCAGGATTTCGACGCCCTGCTGGAAGGTGCCGACGCGCTGATGATGCTGCGTTTGCAGCGCGAACGCATGGAAGAAGGCCTGGTGCCCTCGATCGAGCAGTACCACACCCAGTACGGCCTCAACGCCACGCGCCTGAAGCGCGCCGGCACCGATGCGGCCGTGCTGCACCCGGGCCCGATCAACCGCGGCGTGGAAGTCACCGATGAAGTCGCCGACGGCCCGCAGTCGTGGGTGTTGCGCCAGGTCGCCAACGGCGTGGCCGTGCGCATGGCGGTGCTGGAAACGTTGCTGGGCTGACCGCGCGGGCGGCGCGCGGATCGTACCCATCAACGGTGGATACCTACCGTTGGTGGCCGGATCAACGCTTCTGCGCGAACAACCAGGTCCACATCGCCGCATCCCCATACGTCGCATCCCACGCATTGTGGTTGCCGTCCGGGTACTCGGTGTAGCGCACGTCCGTTGCTCCGGCCTGCTTGAATGCCGCTGCCAGTTTGCGGTCGTCTTCCGGCGGCACCACGTCATCCAGGGCGCCATGGAACATCCAGATCGGGGTGTGCTTCAGGCGCTGGGCGATGCTCGCGTAGGGATCGGCTTCATGGGCGACGTCTTCGACGAACAGGGTCGGGCGCACCGCGCGCGGCGCCAGGACCGCGCCGCAGACCGGCACGATCGCGGCGAAGCGGTGCGGGGTGTCCAGCGCGATGTTCCAGCTGCCATAGCCACCCATCGACATGCCGGTCAGGTACTGGCGCTCCGGATCGCCGCCGAACTCGGCCAGGGTGGCATCCAGCGCGGCCAGCGCGATGCGGTTGTTGTCGCCCGACCATTCCTCGTCGCCCGGCACCTGCGGCAGCACGACCAGGGCGGGGAAGGTGTCGGCGTGCGCGCGTAGGTACGGCCCCAGGCCGGCCCGGGTCTGCGCCTGGTTGTCGCCGCCGCGCTCGCCGGAACCATGCAGGAACAGCACCACCGGCAGCGCACCGGCCTGCGCACGTGCGCCGCGTGGCACGAACACCTGGTAGTACGCCGTGTGCCCGTCCAGCTTTACCGCGCGCGCCTGGAAATGGCCGGCGTCCTCGCGGGTCGGCGTGCACCCGGCCAGCGCTACCATCGCCATCGCCCACAACACCCCACCGATGCGTCGTGCCATTGCCCGTCCTCGACTGGAAACGTTTTCAGTCTAAGCGTCCTGCACCGATGGGGCATCTTGCAGTGCGTCAGTGCGGGCGCGGCGCCGCGGCCAGTATCTCCAGCTGCTCGATAGCCTCGGGATGGCCCTCGGCGGCAGCGGCCTGCACCTGCGCCAGGCTCGGGTGCACCACCAGCAGGATCGGGTTTTCGCACTGCGGGCAGTCGAACTGCGCTTCGTCCTCGTGCAGTTCCATCACCATCTGGCGCGCGCTGCCCTGCCATTCGCAGGCGGCGCAGGTGTGGGCGACATCGCGCCAGCCGGGAATGAAGTAGTTGTCCAGCGTCAGTGCCATGGGGATTCCAGAAATCAGTGCAACAGGATCAGCGTGGCCAGGCCGAGGAAGCTGAAGAAGCCCATCACGTCGGTGACGGCAGTGACCACCACGGTGCCGGCCACGGCCGGGTCCACGTTCATGCGCTTGAGCAGCAGCGGCAGCAGCACGCCGGCCAATGCCGCGGCGAGGAAGTTGATCATCAAGGCCAGCGTGATCACCAGCGACAGCAGCACGCTGTGGAACCAGACGAAGGCGATGATGCCCACCAGCAGGCCGATCAACGTGCCGTTGATCAACGCCACCCGTGATTCTTTCCACAGCAGGATGCGCGCGTTGCTCGGGCCCACCTGGCCCAGCGCGATGCCGCGCACCATCAAGGTCAGCACCTGCACCGCCGCGTTGCCGCCGACGCCGGCCACGATCGGCATCAGCACCGCCAGCGCCACCACCTTCTGCAGGGTCAGCTCGAACTGGCCGATCACACTGGCCGCCAGGAACGCGGTGCACAGGTTGATGCCCAGCCAGACCACGCGGCCGCGCACGGCGCGCTTGATCGGCGAGAACAGATCTTCTTCCTCGTCCAGACCGGCCGCGCCCAGTGCCTGGTGCTCGGCCTGCGAACGGATGATGTCGACCACGTCATCGATGGTGATGCGGCCGAGCAGGATGTTGTTGTCGTCCACGACCGGCGCGGACACCCAGTCATGATCGGAGAACTGCCGGGCCACTTCCTCGGCGCTCTCGCCAACGTCGATGGCCGGCTGCTCGTCGTCGATCAGCCGGTTGATCGGGGTGTTGTCTTCATGGGTGACCAGCGCGGCCAGCGACAACCGGCCCAGGTACTGGTGGCGGCGGCTGACCACGAACAGGTGATCGGTGTGGTCGGGCAGCTCGCCGCGCAGGCGCAGGTAGCGCAGCACCACGTCGACGTTGACGTCGGCGCGCACGGTCACCACGTCCGGGTTCATCAGGCGGCCGGCGCTGTCCTCGGGATAGGACAGCACCTGCTCAAGCCGCTCGCGGTTCTCGCGGTCCATCGACTTGAGCACTTCGTCGATGACCGTGTCCGGCAGGTCTTCGACCAGGTCGGCCAGGTCATCGATGTCCAGGTCTTCGACCGCGGCGATGATTTCATCCGGGTCCATGTCCGCCAGCAGGCTTTCACGGACTTCGTCGCCGACGTGGACCAATACCTCGCCGTCGTCTTCCGGATCGACCAGGCCCCAGACGATCTCGCGCTTGCCCGGCGGCAGCGATTCGAGCAGGTTGCCGATCTCGGCCGGCGCCAGCGTATTGACCAGCCGGCGCACCGGACCCAGTCGCCCACTGTCCAATGCATCGGACAACAGCCGCAGCTGGCGTGCCGTCTTGTCGTGGCGTACGGCTTCGGCCATGGGCAGCTCCGGCGGGAAAAGAAAAGGCCGCTATCCCGTAGAGGATGCGGCATGAGGGGTGGTCACCGCGTCATTATCGCGCGCGGATGTTTCACTGAACACCCTGCGACGCTGTCGCAACCTTCCAGAATGCCTCTTTCGTGCGGCTCCACTTTGCGCTGGACCTGGTGAAACCTACCCTGGCGTACGACCACGGCAGCCACACTCTGGATTATCAGCTCGAATGCGGCAGTTTCAGGCCTGGATCCGATGACCTCGGAGGAATTGGCTCGAAACAATGCAATGCGGTGGCGAGAAACACCACTCCGCCCGGCACATGGGCGTCACTCCGCGTGAGGTGACCGCTTACCCGGATGTGAAGGGGGGGCAGATCTCTGTAGGCCTGCATCTGGAACGTGGATGTGACGAACGAATCGACGTTCGGGTCTTTGTCCAACCCTTCGGCGAGTTCCATCCACAGGCCGGAGCCATACCCGGAGCTGCAGTCATGCAGCGATATTCCGTGGCGGGCACCTCGAAAACAGCCAGCAACGATCACCTGCTGCCCTAAACGGAGCTCCGAACTGAGCTGCATAACCGAAACATCCGTACTGTCGGTTGCACAGTCTTTCCCAAGCGCTGTACCAGCAGCAAACATCATGAGGGCAGCAAGAACTGAAGGTCTCATGGCGTACACCTTCCAAGTCCGCATGCAGTGTTCACACTATTCTGTGCTTCCTCACGGATCAAGCCTTCATCGCGACCGGTTTTGACTTCCCAAAGTCCCCATGGTGAGCGGACCCCAAGCGATTCGTGATAGGCGGCCTCCGCTCGATACGCGCGAAGCTCCCCTTGATGGAGCGATGCGCGGCTGCTGGTCATCGGAGCAAGGCCTCTGCCCAGCCGGTCACGTTGGTCAACGCCATGCGAGCCTTCGTGAAGTGCCGTTGCATTGAAGATGCTTTGCGCCGTGGTGTCAGGGCTGCTCATCTTCTGCATGGCAGAAGGGTTGAACGAGATGGTAGTTGTGTTGCCCGATGTCTCAGCCTTCCCATAGGCATTGATGGACGTCTCATTGATTTCGACGCCATTGTCCACCCCTTCTTTCCCGTAGAACCGGGAAACTTGGGCAGATCTGGAGTTGGTAATGCGGGTGCCGGTCTGCGCTTTGGCAGAGGAGCGAATGCTGTTCAGTGCCTTCTTCATCCCCCCGCAGAGCTCGGCACTTCCCTTGCATAGGTACCGGCCATCAGGATCGATGGCTGAGTAGGGATTATTGGCGACATATGCATAACGATTGAAGTTGCCGTCACGCGAGCTCACCCTGACTGGATCGGAAGATAGAAACCTCCCGATGTCGGGGTCGTAGTAGCGCTGTTGCATGTAGGTAAGACTTGTAGCCGCATCCTCTACGTGTCCGGTATAGCCAGGGCCATCTGCCCGCTGTGACGAGATGTTTCCGCCATAGGGCTCGTAGCTGCTTCGCTTGACCACCAGTCCGCTCTCATCGGTGACAGCCACGATGGACCCCAAGGCGTCGGTGTGGATGTACTCCACGCTCTGAGCCACAGCAATGCCTGCTGGAACTGACGCCAACAGCAGCATTACCAAGCGCAAACTGAGTTGCATGGCCGATCCTCGATGCAACGTAGAACATCATGACGCGTGCCGGAGAGCAGGCCCTTGGGTCCGCAGCTGGATCATACCGCTGCCAAGATGTCGGATGCGCGGCCCGGTGCTGATTTCAGTCTGACAGACCGGCCTTCTCGATCCAGCGCTCGATCCCGCGCCGGTCGCGCGCGGCCAGCAGCTTCGGTGCCATCGCCTGCAGGGCGGCCAGATCGCTGTCGCGGATCGCCCGGCGTACTTCCAGCAGCGTGCCCGGGTGCAGGCTGAACTCGGTGAGGCCCAGCGCCAGCAGCAGCGGGGTCATGCGTGGGTCGCCGGCGATTTCGCCGCAGATGGCCACCGGGATGTCGTAGGCCTGGCCGGTGCGCAGGATATGCGCCAACAGCCGCATCACCGCCGGGTGCAGCGGTGAGTACAGCTCGCCGAC
The DNA here is from genome assembly GCF_057835675.1 of Stenotrophomonas sp. GL_101. Taxonomy (NCBI): domain Bacteria; kingdom Pseudomonadati; phylum Pseudomonadota; class Gammaproteobacteria; order Lysobacterales; family Lysobacteraceae; genus Stenotrophomonas; species Stenotrophomonas sp. GL_101. The sequence goes on from NZ_CM174432.1 coordinate 1,059,375, forward strand.
CGCTTCGTTGTTGCGGTCGGCGGCGAGCAGGTACTGGACCAGATCGTTGGTGCCGATGGAGAGGAAGTCGACCAGGTCGATGAAGCTCTCCAGCGCGATCGCGGCGGCCGGCACTTCGATCATCGCGCCGAACGGGATGTGCTCGGCCACCTCGTGGCCCTCGGCGCGCAGCAGCGCGGCCTGCCTGGCCAGGCGCCGGCGCACCGCCAGTAGTTCTTCGCGCGTGCTGACCATCGGTACCAGGATGCGCAGCTTGCCGTAGGCCGAGGCGCGCAGGATCGCGCGCAGCTGGGTGTCGGCCACCTTCGGCCGGGCCAGCGACAGGCGTACGCCGCGCAGGCCCAGCGCCGGGTTCTCCTCGTTGCTCAAGGTCAGCCCGGTGCGGTCGGCCTTGTCCGCGCCCAGGTCCAGGGTACGGATGGTGACCGGCCGCCCACTCATGCCAAGGGCGGCGTCGCGGTAGGTCTCGAACTGTTCCTGCTCGTCGGGCAGCTCGTTGCGCTGCAGGAACAGGAATTCGGTGCGGTACAGGCCCAGCCCGTGCGCGCCCAGTGCATGGGCCTGGGTGACGTCTTCGCTGGATTCGGCATTGGCCAGCAGGGCGATATCGACGTTGTCGCGGGTGCGGGTGGGCTTGGTCCGCAGCCGGCCCAGCTCGCGCTGCTCGCGCGCATGCTCGCGCAGGCGCACGCGGTAGTCGCGCAGGTCCGGCGCCTGCGGATTGATCGTCACCGTGCCGTCGTTGCCGTCCATGATCAGCACGTCGCCATCGGCGATCCTCTGCAGAACATTGGGGACGTTGACGATCAACGGCAGGTGCAGGCTGCGCGCCAGGATTGCGCTGTGCGACAGCGCGCTGCCGCCGGCGGTGACGATGCCGACCACGCCATGGGCCTGCAGCTGGGCCAGCTCGGAGGGGGCGATGGTGTCGCAGACCAGGATCTCCCCGGCCATGCCCTTGACGTCGGGCGGGCGCTTCTGCAGGAAGGCGTGGATGCGTCCGATCACATGGTCCAGGTCGTCCATGCGGCTCTTCAGGTAGGCATCGTCCATGCCGTCGAAGACCTTGGCCAGGCGGTCGCGCTGGACGCGAAGTGCATAGCCGGCGGTATAGGGGCCGCTGCGGATCAGCTGGTCCAGCCCGAACAGCAGCTCGGGGTCGTCCAGCAGCAGCGCATGCAGGTCGAGGAATTCACCGGCCTCCTTGTTCAAGGCGCCCTGCAGGCGCTGGCGCAGGTCGTGCATTTCCGCACGCGCCGCGTCCACGGCCTGGTGCAGGCGCTCCAGTTCGGCCTCCACCTTGGCCGGCGCAATGCGCTGCTCGGCCACTTCCAGGGCGTGCGGCAGGCGCAACCGGGCGCGGCCGAGGGCATTGCCGCGCGAGGCGCCGTGGCCGGTCAACAGCAGGGCGCCGGACGCGGTCCGTGCCGGTGCGCTGGAACCTGGTCGCGGCAGCCCCGGCATGCTCAGCTGTCCTCGTCGAAGCGCCGTTCAAACAACGCCACCACCGCGTCCATCGCGGCGGTTTCATCTTCGCCCTCGATGCGCACGGTGACCGGGGTGCCCTGGCCGGCGGCCAGCAGCATCACGCCCATGATGCTCTTGGCGTTGATCTCACGGCCCTTGGCGGCCATGGTCACGTTGCAGCGGAACGGCGCCAGCTCCTGCACCAGTTTGGCAGTAGCGCGGGCGTGCAGGCCCAGGCGGTTGGATACGGTGAGTTCACGTTCAAGCATCGTCGACAATCGCTCCATTGCGAGTGCCTGCCGCAGCAGTGGCAGGTAGTTGATCCAGTCCCTGTTCCGGGTAATTCATCACCCGCAACACCATCGGCAGGCTAAGCGCCGAAACCCGGCGTGCCGGGGTGCCCAGACGAGCCAGTTGCCCGGCCAGATTGCTGGGGCTGGCACCGTACAGGTCGGTCAGGATCAGCACGCCCTGGCCACTGTCCACCCGGCGCAAGGCGGCCGAGGCGAGTGGGAGCAGGACGTCCAGGTCTGCGTCGAACGGTACTTCGAAAGCTTCGGTCTTCAGCGGCAGGTGCCGCAGCAGCCGCGTAGCCACGTCCAACAGCGACGTGCCTACACCGGGATGAGTTACGAGGAGAATGCCACAGGTCATTGCCGAACGTTAACAGGTCAACATGAATTGGGGGTAGGGGTAAGCCGCACGCGGCCTATCCCGGGTAGCACCGGACCGTTGGTCCGATGACGTTTAAAAAAGGGCGTTTCCGCGCACGGCCCCCAATCCGGTGACATTTCTGTGTTCCAGATCGGGTGCCCCTGCACGCAGTCAATCCAGTTCCCGGTGGAAGGTGGCCACCTCGGCCCAGCCCTGCTCGCGTGCGTGCCGGGCCATGCGTTCGGCCATGTATACCGAGCGGTGCTTGCCGCCGGTGCACCCGAAGGCCACGGTGACGTAGCTGCGGGTGTCATTGCCCAGCCGTGGCAGCCAGGTGTCGAGGAAATCGATCAGCTGGCCGGTGTAGCGCTGCACGTCCGGCTGCTGTTCCAGGTGCTCGCGCACGCCCCGGTCGCGACCGGACAGCGGCCGCAGTTCCGGGTCCCAATGCGGATTGGGCAGCACCCGCACGTCGAACACGAAGTCGGCCTCGGCCGGGACACCGCGTTTGTAGGCGAAGGACTCGAACAGCAGCGAGAGCTTGTTGCCGTGGGTCAGCGCGAATTCGGTGACCACCTTGCGGCGCAGCTGGTGCACGTTGAAGTGGGTGGTGTCGATCACCGCATCGGCGGCACGGCGCAGCGGGGCGGTCAGCTCGCGCTCGCGGGCGATGGCTTCGGGCAGCGACAGCCCCAGCTGGCTGAGCGGGTGGCGGCGGCGGGTGTCGGCGTAGCGCTTGAGCAGGGTTTCATCGGTGGCATCGAAGAACAGCAGCTGCGCGTCCAGGCCGGCGGCCTGGGCCTCTTCGCGCCAGTGCGAAAGCTGGGTCAGGTCGCTCTGGCCGCGCACGTCGATGCCCACCGCCAGCCGGCGCGGTGCCTCGGCGTCGTGGCCAGCCAGCAGGCTGCGGACGAAATCGGGCAGCAGGTGGATCGGCAGGTTGTCCGAGCAGTAGTAGTCGAGGTCTTCCAGGGTCTTCAGCGCGACCGTCTTGCCCGAACCGGACAGGCCGCTGACGATGATCAGGGTGGCAGCGGTCGGGGCGGAGGCGGGGGCGGGGGTGTTCATGGGGTGCGTCGTTCCAGCAGGTTGCTATGGCGGGCGATGAACATGGCCGCAGGATCAATACCCTTGGTCCGCAGAATGTGCAGCCGGGTGGCCGCTTCGGTCAGCACCGACAGGTTGCGGCCGGGCATGACTGGCAGGGTGATCAGCGGTACGTCCAGGTCCAGCACGTGGCGGGTACCGGAATCACCGGTCAGGCGCTCATAGCCGTGCGGGGTGGGTTCGGTCATCGGCTTGGTCAGGTGGACGATCAGCCGAAGGTACTTGTTCTTCTTTACAGCGGTGTCACCGAACATCTCGCGCACGTTGAGCACCCCCAGGCCGCGTACTTCCAGCAGGTCCTGGAGCAGCTCGGGGCAGGTGCCGTCGAGCACGTCCGGGGCGATCTGGGTGAATTCGGGGGCGTCATCGGCCACCAGCCGATGGCCGCGGCTGAGCAGTTCCAGGGCCAGCTCGCTTTTGCCGGACCCGGCCTCGCCGGTGATCAGCACGCCGATCGAGTAGATCTCCATGAACACGCCATGCAGGATCACCCGTGGCGCCAGCGTACGGGCCAGGTGGTAGGACAGATGGTTGAGCAGTTCGTGGCCGCGCTTGGGCGAGATCCACAACGGGGTCTGCGATTCGTCGGCGGCCGCGCGCAGGTCTTCCGGGCAGGGCTGGTTGCGGGTGATCACCAGCGCCAGCGGGTGCGACTGCATGATCCGCTCGATGGTCTCCCAGCGCTGCCGCGAGTCCAGCGAGTCCAGCCAGGACAGCTCCTCGGTGCCAAGGATCTGCACTTTGTTGGGGTAGATCGCGTTGAGGTAGCCGGCCAGCGACGGGCGTCGCGAGACGGTATTGCCGGCTTCCAGTTCGCGGCGCTCGCCCTGCTGCCCGGCCACCCAGCGCAGGGCCAGGCGGTCGCGCTGCTGTTCGAACAGTTCGCGCGCGGTGATGCTGGTATTCATGCGGCACTCGCTGGCGGGGGAAATTCGATCACCTGGCGCAGGCCATCGGCATCGCGCGCGTCGCGCAGTGCCTGGCGGATGGCGGGCTCGGAAAACAGCTCGGCCAGTTCGGACAGCAGCATCAGGTGTTGATGGGTGTAATGCGAGGGAACGGCGATCGCGAAGACCAGGTCGACCGGCTCGTCGCCGCCGAACTCCACCGGGGTGTCCAGCCGCAGCAGGGCACCGCGCGGGCGTTCCAGCAGGGGCGCGCGGCCGTGCGGGATGGCGATGCCATGGCCGATCGCGGTGCTGCCCAGCTGTTCGCGCTGGCACAGGTTCTGGTAGATCAGCTCGGTGTTGGCTTCGCGGCAGGCCAGCAGCCGGGCGGCGGCCAGCAGCACGCTGTCGCGATCGGCGGCCGGCAACACTTGCGTGCGCACGGCCGCCAGAAGATCAGTCAAGGGCATGTCAGGGGAGAACGAGGACGTCAGTCGTCATTGTCGCCCACCGGGAGCGGTGCGTGCTGCTGTTTTTTCTCCTTGTGCTTGATCACGAGGCGGTCGAGCTTGTCGGCCAGGATATCGATCGCGGCATACATCGTGGAGGCGCTGGCATCGGCGTGCAGGGTCTGCCCGGGAACGTTCACACTCGCATCGGCATGGTGTTCCGGCTTGCGGATCGACAACTGCACGCGAACCTCGCAGTGCTGGTCGAAGTGCTTCCCCAGCCGCCCCAGCTTGGTCTCCACGTACTCGTTCAGAGCCGGGGTGATCTCTAGGTGGTCCTTGCCAAACGTTTCGATGTGCATCGGGTTTCTCCTTTTTGTTCGGATGAGCCAATGAACCTTCCCGCCTGATGCGGCGAAGCGTCAGACGATCCTTACTCTTTCGTGCGAGGCGGAAATGTTCATGGCCTCACGATACTTCGCCACGGTGCGCCGCGCTACCGGTATTCCCGACCCTTTGAGCAGGTCAGCCAGCTTGGCGTCAGAAAGCGGCTTGCGCGGATTCTCGTCGTCGATCAGGCGCCGGATCATGGCCTGGATGGCGGTGCTGGACGCCTCGCCGCCGCTGTCGGTGTCGATCCCGGAGGCGAAGAACGCGCGCAGTGGCAGGGTGCCGCGCGGGGTGCGGACGTACTTGCGGGCGATCGCCCGCGAAATGGTCGACTCGTGCAGGCCCAGCTCGCCGGCCACCTCGCGCAGGGTCAGCGGGCGCAGCGCCTGTTCACCGAACTCGAGAAAGGCCGACTGCTGCTGCAGCAGGCTGCGCATCACCCGCAGCAGGGTCTCGCCGCGCGCCTCCAACCCCTTGAGCAGCCAGCGCGCCTCCTGCAGGTGGGCGCGCAGGTAACCGGCGTCGGCCTCGCCACAGCGTCGGATCATCTGTTCGTAGCCACGGTGGATGACCACCTTGGGGCCCGCATGGCCGGCCAGGGCCGCGCGCCAGACCCCGTTCTGGCGCCACACCACGCAGTCGGGGACCACGTAGCTGTCATGGGCCAGCGCGCCGATCTGGGCCCCCGGGCGCGGGTCCAGCGAGCGCAGCAAGTGCACGGCGGTGTCGACCACGGCCAGCGGCTCGCGCAGTTCGTGCGCCAATCCGGCGACGCCGCTGCGGGGCAGCCGCTCCAACGGGCCGTCGGCGATGCGCCGGGCCAGGGCCAGGCCGGGGGTGTCGGCGGGCAGTACGTCCAGCTGCAGCTGCAGGCATTCGCCCAGGCTGCGCGCGCCGACCCCGATCGGGTCGAAACGCTGGATCTGGTGGAGCACGGTCAGGATCTCGCCTTCATCGGCGTGAATGGCCGGCAGCAGGGTATCGGCGATGGCCGGGAGTGGCTCGCGCAGATAGCCGTCTTCTTCAAAGGCGTCGATCAGCGCCGCCCCGATGCTGCGGTCGCGCAGGGACAGGTGCGACAGATGCAGCTGCCACAGCAGGTGGTCGGCCAGGGTCTCGGTTTCGGCCACGCGCTCGGCGGCGCTGCCGGTGTCGTCATCGTCGAACGAGCCACCGCTGTTGCCGCTGCTCCAGTCGCCCTCGCCGGGCGACCAGTCGTCGCTGGCCGAGACCGGGTGCTCGCCGTCGGTATGGGTGTCGGTGGGCGTGGCGGGGCGCTCGTCGTCGCCGGGTGCCACGTCCAGCGGGGGCTCGCTGTTTTCGGCCCAGTCCAGCAGTGGGTTGGTCTCCACCGCCTCGGCGATCTCAAGGTCCAGTTCGGCGCTGGACATCTGCAGCAACTTGATCGCCTGGCGCAGCTGCGGCGTCATGACCAGTTGTTGCCCCAGCGATGTCTGCAGCCGTGCTTTCATGCCTGTGCCGAACGAAGGAAAGGCGTCGCGACGGCCGCAGGTCAGAGCTTGAAGGTGTCTCCAAGGTAGACGCGACGGACGTCGGCATTGTCCAGGATCGCTTCGGGTGCCCCCTGCGCCAGTACGCTGCCTTCATTGAGGATATACGCGCGGTCGCAGATTCCCAAGGTCTCACGCACATTGTGGTCGGTGATCAGGACCCCGATCCCGCGCTGCTTGAGGTGGGTGACGATGCGCTGGATCTCCCCGACCGAGATCGGGTCGACGCCGGCGAACGGTTCGTCCAGCAGGATCAGCCGCGGGCGCGCGGCCAGGGCACGGGCGATCTCGCAGCGGCGGCGCTCGCCGCCGGACAGGCTGGCGCCGAGCTGGTCGGCGACATGGCCGATCTGCAGTTCGTCCAGCAGCGAATTCAGCTCCTTCTCGCGGCCGGCCTTGTCCAGGTCATCGCGCAGCTCCAGCACCAGGCGGATGTTGTCGGCCACGCTCAGCTTGCGGAACACCGACGGCTCCTGCGGCAGGTAACCCACGCCCTGCTTGGCGCGGGTGTACATCGGGTCGCCGGTGATGTCCTTGCCGTCCAGCACGATGCTGCCGGCATCGGCTTCGACCAGGCCCACGATCATGTAGAAGCAGGTGGTCTTGCCGGCACCGTTCGGGCCGAGCAGGCCCACCACTTCACCGGCCTCCAGGGTCAGTTCGAAGTCCTTGACCACTTCACGCTGCTTGTAGCGCTTGCGCAGGCCTTTGGCGACGAGCATTACTTCTTGCTCCCGGCAGTGGGGACGGTGGTCTTGGTGGCCGGGGTGGTCGCGGCCGGGGCGGCGGTCTTGTTCTTGGGCGGGATGACCGTACGCACGCGGGTGCCGTCGCCACCGCTGTTCATTTCGCCGGTACGGGTGTTGTAGGTCATCTTCTGGCCGGCATTGGTGCCGCGAGCGCTCTTGACGTTGTAGTTGCCGGTCATGGTCAGCACTTCGGCCTTGATGTCGTAGTCGATGCGGTCGGCGGTGGCGTCCATCCAGCTGCCGTCGTCGAGCTGCTGCTTGAGTTTGGCCTGCTTGCCGGTGAACACCGCGCGCACCGCTTCGCCGTCCTTCATGTAGATCTCGGCATCGGCCGAGCGCAGGTCGAGCGTGCCCTGGGTGATCACCACGCCCTGGGACAGGGTGGTCTTGCCGTCACCGATCAGCGTGCCGGACTGGGCGCCTGCGTCGATGGTCATGTCCTGGTTGCGGTCGGTCGACTTCGCCTGGGTGGCGAAGGCCGGAACCAGAAGACTGATCGCGCATGCGGCTGCAAATAGAATCTTCATTGACTGGGGATTTCCTGCCGGTGTTGGGGGCGTGGCCAGGCGGGAGCCGGGCCGGGGATAGGGGTGTGGGTGCCGCCGGCGCCGGTCCAGTGGACGTCGCCCGGCCTGCATCGGTTCAGCGGCTGGGCGTGTAGCGGCCCTTGGACTGGCTGAGGAAATGATACGTCTTGCTCTTGGAATCCAGCTCGAACCCGACCCCGGACTGGGTCATGCCCGGGCGGGTCATGGTCACCAGGGCGTCGGTCTTGGCGCGGCTTTCCTTGGGGAACACGTCCAGATGGTCGGTGCGGAAGGTGGTGGGCGGCACGCTGGGCACCTTGGGGCTGTCGCCGCTGACGTTGCCGGTGAGCTTGAGCTGCTCGCCATTGGCGCTGACCCAGCCCTTCTCGCTGCGCAGTTCCCAGTGGTTGCCCTCGTTGTCGGGCAGCAGGAACAGCGGCGTGGCGATGGTCATCGTCTCGTCATTGCGCGCGCGCTCCATCAAGGGCGCCTGCAGCGTGGTGGACTCCTTGCCCTGTTCGTCCAGCGCCACGATCTGGAAGTCGTGCAGCACGTAATCCTTGCTGCCGTCATCGGCGACCGCGGCGGCCGGGGTATCGCGGTGGCGCAGCAGCGACCAGCCGCTGAGCACGGCGGCCACCAGCAGCAGGCCTCCCAGCAGGGTGCGCCAGTTCATGCGCCGAACCTCGCCAGCACCGCGTCCACATGGCCCTGTGCGGCCAGCAGCACGTCGCACAGCTCGCGTGCGGCGCCGCGACCGCCGTCGCTGCGGGTCTGCCAGTGCACGCGCTCGGCGACCCACGGGTGCGCGTTGGCCGGGGCGACCGCCAGGCCGACCGCGCACAGCGGCGCCAGGTCGGGCAGGTCATCGCCCATGAACGCGACCTGGTCCAGGCCGATGCCGTGGGTGGCGCACAGCGCGCGCACGCTGGCCAGCTTGTCGCCGACCGCGATCTGGGTGTCGATACCCAGGTCGGCACCCCGCTTCTGCGCCGACAGGCTGTTGCGCGCGGTGATCAGCACCGGGTGGATGCCATGCTGCTGCAGCAGTTTCAGGCCAAGTCCGTCCTGCACGTAATACGCCTTGCTCTCGTTGCCTTCACGGTCGTAGTAGAGCCGACCGTCGGTGAGCGTGCCGTCCACGTCGAAGCAGGCCAGCCGGATGCGGCCGGCAACGGCATGCAGGTGGGACGGAAAGGCGGGCAGCGGGGAATAGGGCATCGGCGGGGGCAGGGTTGGCTGAATGGAGGAAGGGGAACTGTGGTTTAAACCACCCGCGCCCGCAACAGGTCATGAATGTTGAGCGCGCCGACCAGGCGGCCGTCGGCGTCGACCACCATCAGGCCGGTGATCTTGTAGGTCTCCATCAGCTGCGCGGCCTCGGCGGCGAGCCGGTCGGCACCGATGGTGCGTGGATTGCGGGTCATCACCTCGGCGATCTTCGCGCTGCGCACGTCCAGCGCGGTGTCCAGCGCACGGCGCAGGTCGCCGTCGGTGAACAGGCCGATCAGGCGGTTGTCGGCGTCGACCACGGCGGTCATGCCCAGGCGCTTGCGGCTCATCTCCACCAGGGCCTCGCTGAGGCTGGCCCCGGCGTCCACCTGCGGCAGCTCCTCGCCGCTGTGCATCACATCGGTGATGTGCAGCAGCAGCCGGCGGCCGAGGCTGCCGGCAGGGTGCGAGCGGGCGAAATCGTCGGCGGTGAAGCCACGCGCGTCCAGCAGGGCCACCGCCAGCGCATCGCCCATCGCCAGCGAGGCGGTGGTGCTGGAGGTCGGCGCCAGCGCCAGCGGGCAGGCCTCGGCCGGCACGCTGACGTCCAGATGCACGTCGGCGGCCAGGGCAAGGCTGGACTGCGGCCGGCCGGTCATGGCGATCAACCGGTTGCCCTGGCGCTTGAGCACCGGCAGCAGCATCAGCAGCTCGTCGGACTCGCCCGAATAGGACAGCGCCAGTACCACATCGTCCTCGGTGATCATGCCCAGGTCGCCGTGGCCGGCTTCACCGGGGTGCACGTAGAAGGCCGGGGTGCCGGTGGAGGCCAGGGTGGCGGCGATCTTGCGGGCCACGTGACCGGACTTGCCCATGCCGGTGGCGACCACCCGGCCCTTGCCGTGCAGGACCAGTTGGCAGGCCTCGGCGAAGTCCTCGCCGAGGCGCTCGGCCACCGCCTCCAGCGCGTCGCGCTCGATCTGGAACACGCGGCGGCCGCTGGCGACCAGTGCCGCAGGGTCGGCCGGATGGGGGAGCAGGGGCGATACAGCCATGCGGGCGCCACGCGGAAGAGTAGAATGGACGCTCATTTTATTAGGAAAGCCCGTTGGACGCCGAGACCATCTGCAATCTGATCGAAACCGGCCTGCCCGGCGCCCGCGCGGACGTGCAGGGTGACGATGGCGTGCACTTCGAGGCCACCGTGGTCTGTGACGCCTTTGCCGGCAAGCTGCCGCTGGCGCGCCACCGCATGGTCTATGCCACCCTGGGCGATCTGATGGGCGGGGCGATCCACGCGCTGGCGCTGAAGACGGTGACCCCGGGCGAAGCGGGCGGCGGTTGATTCCGGAATATCCGTCGCGTTTATCGTTTCAGCCGACCAACGGTCGGCTCTACCTCATTCAAAGTAGACTCCATGGCCAAGATCGTAGTGACCGGCGGCAAGCCGCTGCACGGTGAAGTGAACATTTCCGGCGCCAAGAACGCCGTTCTGCCCATCCTGTGCGCCACCCTGCTGGCCGATGCGCCGGTGGAAATCACCAACGTGCCGCACCTGCACGACGTGGTCACCACGGTGAAGCTGCTCAGCGAACTGGGGGCCAAGGTCACCATCGACCAGGGCACCCTGTCGCGCGGTAGCGCGATCGTGGTCGACCCGCGTTCGGTCAACCAGCACGTGGCCCCGTATGAGCTGGTGCGCACCATGCGCGCCTCGATCCTGGTGCTGGGCCCGTTGCTGGCCCGCTTCGGCGCGGCTGAAGTGTCGCTGCCCGGCGGCTGCGCGATCGGCTCACGGCCGGTCGACCAGCACATCAAGGGGCTGCAGGCGCTGGGGGCGGAGATCACCGTCGAAAACGGCTTCATCAAGGCCCATGTGGCCACGCGGCTGAAGGGGGCGCATTTCACCTTCGACATGGTCAGCGTCACCGGGACCGAGAACGTGCTGATGGCCGCGGTACTGGCCGAAGGCACCACCGTGCTGGACAACGCGGCGATGGAGCCGGAAGTCACCGACCTGGCGCATTGCCTGATCGCACTCGGCGCGAAGATCGAAGGCCTGGGCACCGCCCGCCTGGTGATCGAGGGCGTGGAGACGTTGTCCGGCGGCCGCCATGAAGTGCTGCCCGACCGCATCGAAACCGGCACCTTCCTGGTCGCCGCGGCGATGACCGGCGGCAAGGTCACGGTCAACCGCGCCCGGCCGAACACCATGGACGCGGTGCTGTCCAAGCTGGTGGAAGCCGGCGCGAAGATCGAGACCACCGAAGACAGCATCACCTTGGACATGGAAGGCAAGCGCCCGCGCGCGGTCAACCTGACCACGGCGGTGTACCCGGGCTTCCCGACCGACATGCAGGCGCAGTTCATGGCGCTCAACTGCGTGGCCGAGGGCGTGGGCGTGATCAATGAAACGATCTTTGAAAACCGTTTCATGCACGTCAACGAGCTGCTGCGCCTCGGTGCGGATATCCAGGTGGAAGGCCACACCGCGATCGTGCGCGGCGCCGAGCACCTGAGCGGTGCGCCGGTGATGGCCACCGACCTGCGCGCGTCGGCGTCGTTGATCCTGGCCGGGCTGATGGCCGAGGGTGACACCACCATCGACCGCATCTACCACCTCGACCGCGGCTACGAGAACATCGAAGAGAAGCTGTCTTCGCTGGGCGCGACCATCCGGCGGATCACCGGATGATCCTGCGCGGCAAGTTCACCCGCCGCCGCAAGGCGCTGCTGATCCTGGTACTGGTGGTGCTGGCATGGCTGGGCTATGCCTGGTACGCCAACATCGCCATCACCCAGGGCATCGAGCAGCAGGACATGGACTGGAACGCCGACGGCACGGTCAGCCGGACCGAGGTGTTGCAGGCGTTCTATGCCGTAGGCGCGACCACCACCCAGGACGGCAACCGCCATTGCCGCACGTTCTATTGGCGCGGCAACGGCCAGCAGATCCGCGTGGACTGCAAGACGGTGTTTGGCGAAGACGCCAAAAAGGAATAACAAAAACGCCCGCGCAAGCGGGCGTTTCTGCATGCGGCAACAACGTAGAGCCGACCGTTGGTCGGCTGCCGTTGCCTTGGTATCTGGATGGACGAAGCGCAGCCGACCAACGGTCGGCTCTACCTCAGTTCATTCCTTTGATGGTCAGATCCAGCGCGTCCTTGCCGCCTTCGCGCTGCAGCAGGCGCGCCGGCACCGGGAACTCCGGCACGATCCAGGCGATCAGCTCCTTGTTGCCGTCGGTGCGCGACACCTTGGTGGCGTCATACGACTTGCCGCCCACGGTGATTTTCTCCGTGCCGACCACTTTGTAGCTCATCGGCTTGATCCGGCCTTCGTCGACCATGCGGTAGTTCAGCGGCTTGCCCGCGGCCAGGTCGCGGGCGATCGCCAGGTTGATCAGCAGCGCATCCATGTCGCCGGCCTTCAACGCCACCGGGCCACGGCGGTCGGCCTTGATGTCGCCCGTCCAGGTGGCCTGGTTGCTGGACCAGTTGTAGTTGGCGTCCACGTTGCGCTTCTTCACCAGCAACACCGAGCGGTCGTGGCTGCTCAGCGGGCGCAGGCGACCGTTGGCTTCCTCGAACACGGTGCTCTGGCTGAGATCGGCCAGCTGGTTCTTCACGTTCAGGCTGTAACGCCACTTGTTAGCGCCTTCGCTGGCCAGGGTCATGCTGCCATTGGCCTGCATGCCCATGTAGCTGGCCAGGTAGTCGGCCTTGAACGGCTCCAGGGCCATGGCCGGCAGGCTCACCGCGGCCAGTGCGCCGGCGGCGATCCAGGTCAGCGGACGGTTCATCAGGTTCATGCTCAGACTCCTTGGTATTCGATCAGGCGCAGATCGACACGATCTTCGCCGTCTTCGCGTTGCAGGATGCGCACCGGGGTGGGAACCCCGTTGGCGATCCAGAGGATGGTTTCGTCATTGCCGCCGTTGGTCCGATAGACCCGCAGCGCGTTGTAGGACAACTCGCCGACCTGGACCGTTTCGGTGTCCGGCGCGGCCTGGTAGTCGTGCTGGCGTACGCGGCCGACATCGACATAGCGGTAATGCATCTGCCCACCGGGGCGGGCGTCGCGCATGATCGCCAGGTTCAGCAGCAGGGCGCTCTGGTCGCCGGCCTGCAGCGGGATCGGCTGGGTGCGCTCCTTCTTCAGGTCGCCCAGCCACTGTGCCGTACCGGCCTGCCAGTTGTAGGTGCCGGTGACCTTCTTGCCCAGGAACAAACCCTTGCGCACGGTCGCCTGGCTCAGCGGCACGTACAGGTCGCCCTGCTTCTCGAACACCGTGCTCTGTTCCAGGTTCAGGCCCAGCACGCTGGCGAAGCCGTGCCGGCCCACCACCTGCATGTCCACCCGCCACTGCGTGCCGCCGGTGTGGGTGACGCGCAGGGTGGCGTCGCCGGCCTGCTTGCCCTTGTAGAGGGCCTGGTAGGTGGCGGTGAACGGCTCCAGCGGCGGCGCTTCCCACTGCATCGCCGGCAGCGGCGGCAGCGGTGCTTCGGCAGGAGCCGCAGGTGGTTCCTGCGCCTGCGCCATCGCCACGGTGCACAGCAGGGATGCGATCAGCAGCACTGGCTTGGACAAAGAGGTTTTCATGCGGGCACGCAGCGGGAGGAAGGGAAAGGATGCCAGCGTCTGGATCAGTAGCGCGTGTGGGCGCCGCTCACCTGTTCAGCTTGCCGGCGCAATCTAGGCGCAAAGGACTAAACAGGGGGTGACCGTCGACCTGCAGCTGCCCGTCCCGTTCAGTCACACGCCCGGCCACCAGCCATTGCAGGCTGGCAATCAGCAGCGGGTGCTCGACCGCCAGCACCCGCTGGGCAAGGGTCTGGGCGGTGTCATCGGCCTGTACCGGCACCCGCGCCTGGGCCAGCACGCTGCCGGCGTCCAGCTCGGGCACCACGAAATGGACGCTGGCGCCGTGTTCGGCATCGCCAGCTTCCAGCGCCCGGGCGTGGGTATGCAGGCCCTTGTACAGCGGCAGCAGCGACGGATGGATGTTGACCAGGCGGCCGTCGAAACGTGCCACGAAGGCCTCGCCAAGGATGCGCATGTAGCCGGCGCAGACCACCCAGTCCGGTGCAACGCCGGCCAGGGCATCGCCCAGTGCGGCGTCGAACGCCGCGCGGTCGGCAAAGTCCTTCGGCGTGCCGGCCCAGCGTCGTTCGACCGCCACGCGCTGCAGGGCCGGTGCATCGGGCTTGTCGGACAGCACCGCGACCACCTCGGCGTCGAGCTGGCCGGCGCCGATCGCGGCCAGGATCGCCTGCAGATTGCTGCCACCGCCCGAGGCCAGCACGGCGATGCGGCTGGGCGTCTTCATCGGCGCGCGCTCGCACGGGCCAGCGGCCACACCAGCAGGCTGCCGAGCGTGGCCAGCAGCATGTCCGCATGGGCGTCCCACATATCGCCCTGCTGGCCGTTGTAGGCTTCGGCCGCCTCCGGCGACAGCGCCAGGGCGATGCCCCATTCCAGCCATTCGTAGACCAGGCTGGAACACATCACCGCCATCACCGCCAGGCTGAACGCCTGGCCCAGCCGCAGTGCCGGCCACGCATGCCGTGCCAGCTGGAGCAGGGCAGGGGTGAAGCACAGGCCGTAGAGGAAATGGATGAGCCGGTCGAAGTGGTTGCGTTCCCAGCCGAACGCGGCCGTGGGCGACCAGTGCAGCGCGGCCTGCAGCCAGGCGTCGTAGGGCACGTTGGAGTACAGCCAGCGCGCGGCGATGCAATGGATGGCGATGAAGCCGCAGATCGCGGCGAATGCCCCGCTGCCCAGCTGCCAACGCCGGTCCACCCACCACAGCGCCACCAGCCCGATCACGGTCAGGGTGCTGTGCAGGGTCTGTTCCAGCGGCCACAGCGGGTGGATCCAGCTGGCCGCGAACACCGCCAGCACGGCGGCAAGGGCGAGTTGCTTGGGCATCGACGACGGACGGGCGCTGCGGCCACGTGGATTCATGGGGATCAGCCAGCAGGTCAGGGCGTGCAGGCGCGCGCGGTTGCACCCGGGGCGAAGCGCTCACGCACCGACGTGCGGGTCAGGACAACCAGCGTGAACACGCCCAGCGCCGTGCCCAGCGGCATGAACATGCAGCACACGCCGGCGGCAACCAGGCACAGCGTGTGCCGTTGCTGTCGCGCCAGGCAGCGCCCGGCGTAGACGAGGAAGGCCGCCATGCCCAGCATGCCCACGAAGAACACGCCGCCCAGCGCGGTGAACACGCCTCCCAGCAGCCGGGTCTCCGACGGGCTGGATGCAGTGCTGCTGTCCACCGGCATGGCCCCGCTGAGCACGGCGATGCCCATCACCAGGTAGATCACCGGAAACAGCGAGAACAGCGCGGTAAACCCGGCCATCACGTAGTGCAGGACCGACAACAGGCGCAGTTGCGCAGCGTCATCCGGGCCGCCGCGCGCGGTCGCGGCCGCCAGCGGGGCTGGCAGCGGCGGTGGAGCGGGGGCATCCATGCGGGGCTCCATGGGCAGGATCAGCCGATGGTTACGCGGTCGGCACCGTCGGCGACGGTGACCTGGCCGATGCTCCAGTGCTCCAGGCCCTGTGCGGCCACGGCGGCGGACACCGCCGGGACCTGGTCGGCGGCCACGATCAGCACAAAGCCGATGCCGCAGTTGAAGGTGCGCCACATCTCGCTGTCGGCCACCGCGCCTTCCTTCTGCAGCCACTGGAACACCGGCGGCAAGGTCCAGGCGTTGGCCTGGATGTCCAGGCCCAGGCCCTCGGGGACCACGCGGATGATGTTCTCGGTCAGGCCGCCACCGGTGATGTGGGCCATGCCGTGGATGGCCGCACCGTGCGTTTTCAGCAACGCCAGGATCGGCTTGACGTACAGCCGGGTCGGGGCCATCAGCGCATCGACCAGCTTGACCCCGCCGTCCAGTTCCAGCTCGGCCGGGCGGCCGGCGCGGTCGTAGATGCGGCGTACCAGCGAGTAGCCGTTGGAGTGCGGGCCGGAGGAGGCAATGCCGATCAGCACGTCGCCGGCAGCCACGCTGGCGCCGTCCTTCAGCTCGCTCTTTTCGACCCCGGCCACGGTGAAGCCGGCCAGGTCGTACTCGCCCGGGGCGTACATGTCGGGCATTTCAGCGGTTTCACCGCCGATCAGCGCGCACCCGGCTTCGGTGCAGCCGTTGGCGATGCCGCCCACGACCGCCGCGGCGGTGTCGATGTCCAGCTTGCCGGTGGCGAAATAATCCAGGAAGAACAGCGGCTCGGCGCCCTGCACCAGGACGTCGTTCACGCACATGGCGACCAGATCGATGCCGATCGTGTCGTGGCGGCCCAGCTGTTGTGCCAGCTTCAGCTTGGTGCCCACGCCGTCGGTGCCCGATACCAGCACCGGCTCGCGGTACTTGTTGGACAGGTCGAACAGCGCGCCGAAACCACCCAGCCCACCCATCACTTCAGGGCGGAAGCTGCGTTTTACCAGCGGCTTGATGCGCTCGACCAGTTCGTTGCCCGCGTCGATGTCGACACCGGCGTCGCGGTAGGTCAGGGGAGAGGGGTTGGACGGGGAGTTGGTCACGGGCGTCGGCGCTGCGCTGGGGTGAAAGCGCGATTTTAACAGGCCACGTTGGCGCGCAGGCCCTATTCGGGCAACAATTCCCCCCGGATACGCTCAATGGAAGTCCTGATGCGCCGCTGCCTCTTTTTGATGATGCTCCTCACGCTATGCCTGCCGGTGGCCACGATGGCCCAGAGCGGCCTGCGTACCGAAGGCGATGTGGCTACTGCCAGTGGCGCCTACGAGGCCGAAGTACCGGTCAACAGCCAGGCCGATGCCGACCGCAACGGCGCACTCGCGCGCGCGCTGGGCAACGTGCTGGCCAAGCTGTCCGGCGACCGCAGCGTGATGGGCCGCCCGGGCGTGGCCCAGGCGCTGCGCGGGGCCAAGGACTATGTGGCCAGCTACGATTACCGGCAGGACCAGAGCGTTTCGGCCAGCGGTGCGCCCAGCTACCGCACCACGCTGGTGGCGCGGTTCCGCCAGGATGACGTGGATGGGATGATTTCCGCCCTCGGCCTGCCGCTGTGGCCGCAGCCGCGGCCCAAGCCGGTGGTCTGGCTGGCCATCGACGATGGCAGTGGCCCGCGCCTGGTCAGTGTGCAGCAGGCCAATGCCGCGCGGCCGTTGCTGAGCCGCGCGGTGGAGCGCGGTTACAAGCTGGGGCTGCCTGGCGGCAGCGCGGCCGAACAGGCCCTGGTGGGGGCGATCTGGCGCCAGGACACCGCCGCGGTGGCCCGCGCGTCCTCGCGCTACGCCCCGCCGATGCAGCTGGTGGGCAAGCTGTACCGCGCCAACGGTGGCTGGGTGGCCGACTGGGTGTTCGTGGACGCGGGCAAGGAACTGAACAAATGGACCACCAAGGACACCGACGCGCGCCGTGCCATGGCCAGTGGTGCCGATGGCGCCGCCGATGCCCTGGTGCGCCGCTACGCCAAGGCCGGCGTGGCCACGGGCGCGGCCGGCCGTTACAGCATCGTGGTGAGCGGGCTCAACAGTGCCGAAGACTATCTG
This sequence comes from Stenotrophomonas sp. GL_101, assembly GCF_057835675.1. Taxonomy (NCBI): domain Bacteria; kingdom Pseudomonadati; phylum Pseudomonadota; class Gammaproteobacteria; order Lysobacterales; family Lysobacteraceae; genus Stenotrophomonas; species Stenotrophomonas sp. GL_101. The sequence continues at coordinate 1,076,873 of NZ_CM174432.1, forward strand.
CGCCTGGCGGCGGGCCTGCGTGAGAACCCGGTGGTACGCAGCCTCACCCCGGTGCGTGCCTCCGGCAACCGCCTGGAACTTTCGCTGGAGATGAACACTGGCCTGGCCGGTCTGAACCGGATGCTTGGCGACAACGGCGTCATCGTGCCGCTGGCACCGTTGCCGGTGCCGATCGATGAAAACAGCCCCGACGCCCCCGGCATCCCGCCGCCGCCTGCCAGCAACGAGTACCGCCTGCGATGATCCTCACCCCTGAAGCGGAAATCGCGCAGTTCCTGCGCCGCTTGAAGTACGTACTGGTGGCCCTGGCGGTCGGGTGGGTGATCTGGCTGCTTGGCCCGATCCTCACCCCGTTCGTGCTGGCCCTGGCCCTGGCCTGGCTGGGCGACCCGCTGGTGGACCGGATCGAGGCCACCGGCCGCTCGCGCAACACCGGCGTGGTGCTGGTGTTCGTGGCGATGGTGCTGGGGATCACCGCGCTGCTGCTGATTCTGGTGCCGATGATCGAGCGCCAGATCGCCACCCTGATCGCGGCCATTCCGCAGGCCCAGCAGTGGCTGATGCAGACCGGCATCCCGTGGTTCGAGCAGAAGACCGGGCTGGAGGTCATGCAGTGGATGGACCCGGACCGGCTGATCGAATGGGTGCGCAGCCATTGGCAACAGGCCGGTGGTTTCGCCAAGACCTTCTTCGGCTACGTGTCGCGCTCGGGCTTCACCATGGTGACCTGGGTGGTCAACATCCTGCTGCTGCCGATCCTGGCGTTCTACTTCCTGCGCGACTGGGACAAGCTGGTCGAACGTGTTGCCTCGACCATCCCGCGCAACCACATCGGCACCATCACCAAGCTGGCGCGTGAATCGGACGAGGTGCTCGGGGCGTTCATCCGTGGCCAGTTCCTGGTGATGATCGCGCTTGGCGTGGTGTATGCGGCCGGGTTGTCGCTGGTGGGCTTGAAGCTGGGCCTGTTGATCGGCCTGGTTGCCGGGTTGATCAGTTTCATTCCCTACCTCGGCGCTACCACCGGTATCGTCATGGCCGTTGCCGCCGCACTGGTGCAGGCACAGGGGCTGGACCTGAAGCTGCTGATCCTGGTCGGCGTGGTGTTCACGGTGGGCCAGCTGCTGGAAAGTTACGTGCTTACCCCGCGCATCGTTGGCGACAAGATCGGCCTGCATCCGGTGGCGGTGATCTTCGCGGTGATGGCCGGTGGCCAGTTGTTCGGCTTCCTCGGCATGCTGCTGGCGTTGCCGGTGGCGGCGGTCAGCAACGTGCTGCTGCGCTATGCGCACCAGCGCTACCGGCAGAGCGACCTGTATGCCGGGGAGCGCTCGGCGATCGTGCTCGATTCCTACATTGATACGCCGGCGATCGTGGTTGAGTCCCCGAAGGCGCCCGACTCGAAGTGAGCGTCGTTCCGCAGTTGCCGCTCGCCCTGCGCTATCCGCAGGACGAGCGCCTGGAAACCTTCATCGGCGCCCCCGACGGGGCGCTGGCGCAGCTGCGTGCGATCGCGGTGGGGGCCGCGCACGACTGGGTATACCTGGAAGGCGCGGCCGGTACCGGCAAGACCCACCAGGCGCTGGCGATGTGTTCGCTGGCCGAGCAGGCTGGCCGCCAGCCCACCTACCTGCCGCTGAAGGCGGTGGTCGGGCGGACCCGTGCGGCGCTGGAATCGCTGGAAGGGCGCGACCTGGTCGCGCTGGACGGGCTGGATGCGGTGGCCGGGCAGCGCGACGACGAAGTGGCGTTGTTCGACTTCCACAACCGCGCACGCAGCGCCGGCATCACCCTGCTGTATACCGCCCAGCACGCGCCGGACTCGTTGGGGCTGCTGTTGCCGGACCTGCGTTCGCGCCTGCAGCAGTGCGTGCGCGTGCAGTTGCAGCCGCTGGATGACGAAGGTCGCGCGGCGGTGTTGCGCGAGCGCGCGCTGCGCCGTGGCCTGGCCATCGACGAAGCATCGATCGAATGGCTGCTGACCCGCACCGGGCGCGAGCTGGGCAGCCTGGTCAGCCTGCTGGACTGGCTGGACCGCGAATCGCTGGCCGCCCAGCGCCGCATCACCGTGCCGTTCCTGCGCCAGGTACTGGAAGACGGCCCGCACCGGTTGTAGAGCCGGGCTCTGCCCGGCTGCGTCTGTGACCGGGCGAACTGCAGCCGGTCAACGGTGGGAATGCGGTTCACTTGAACGGCCCGTCGCGCCGTTCGGGCGTGCCGCGAGCGTTGGGGCCCCTTCGCGGCCGACAGGCCCTTCAAAATAAAGGAGGAGGTCGTCGCCGCAGGCGTCGGCCGGGGGACATTTGCACAAGGGTCTGCTGGCCGCCAAGGGGCCCCCGAAGCTCGCGTTGCAGTCAGACGAAGACGTACAGGATGGCTGCTGCAGTCCATTGAAGTAAACCGCATGGCGAGCGCCGGTCGGCTGCAATCCACGCATTTTCATCGGCAACGAAAGAGCCGCCGACCAACGGACGGCGCTACGGCAGGGCCGCGTCGAGTTGGGCCAGGCGTTCGGGGCTGCCTACGTCGGTCCAGCGGCCGCTGTGGTGCTGGCCGCTGACGCGGCCCTGCGCCATGGCGTGACGCAGCAACGGAGCCAGCCCGAACCTCGGCGGAGTGGCCGCGGCACCGGCGGTGGCGCCGATCACCTCGCGCCATCGGTCGAGAATCGCCGGGCGGTACACGCCGATGCCCGCATAGGTGAGGCGTGCGGCGTCGCCGTCGTCGCGGACCCGGCCATCGGCGTGCAGGATGAAATCCCCACGCCGGTGCTGCACGGGATTGTCGACCAGCACCAGGTGCGCGTCAGCGGATGGATCGCGCGGCAGCACGGTGAAATCCACGTCCGTCCACACATCGCCGTTGACCACCAGGAACGGCGCATCGCCCAGCACCGGCAGCGCGTTGAGGATGCCGCCACCGGTTTCCAGGGGCACCGTGCCTTCGTCGATGAAATGCAGGCGCAGGCCCCAGCGGTCGCCATTGCCGAGTGCGGGGTTGAACTGGTCGCCCAGCCAGGAGGTGTTGATCACCACCTCCTCGATGCCCGCCGCCGCCAGGCGTTGCAGATGCCAGACGATCAACGGCTTGCCCCCGGCCACCAGCAGCGGCTTGGGCGTGTGCAGGGTCAGCGGACGCATGCGCTCGCCCTTGCCCGCCGAGAAGATCATCGCCTTCATGGGCGCGCCAGGATCGGGCTGGCCAGCTGGGCCAGCGCCGGCTTGATGCGCTGTTGCAGCAGGCGGTCCAGCGCGGCCAGTTCGGGATGGCGTGGCAGCACTTCCTCCAGGTAACCGATGAAGCGCGGTGCATCGTCGAAGTAATGGCCCTTGCCGTCGCGGTCGCGCAGACGCACGAACAGGCCGAGGATCTTCAGATGGCGCTGGATGCCCATCCAGTCGGCATCGCGCAGGAACAGCGGCCACGGCCGCACCGGCAGCCCTGCGGCCAGCGCCTGGGCGTGGTAACGCGCCAACCAGGCATCCACCCGCGCCAGCGGCCAGCTCAGGAAGGCATCCTTGAACAGGCTCACCGGGTCGTAGGCGATCGGCCCCCGCACCAGGTCCTGGAAATCCAGCACCGCCGGGCCGTCGTCGACCGGCATCAGGTTGCGCGGCATGTAGTCGCGGTGGGTGAGCACCTGCGGTTGCTGCAGGGCGTTGTCCATCAAACGACGGTGGACCTGCTGCAGCTGCTCCAGCTCGTCGCCGCCCAGCTCCAGCCCCAGGTGCCGTTGCAGGAACCACTCGTCGAACAGGCCGGCATCGCGCTGCAGCAGCGCTTCACCGAACGTGCCCATGCCCTCGGGCACCGGGATCGACTGGATGCGGATCAACTGCGCGAATGCGGCATCGAACCAGGCATCGGCATTGTCCTGGTCGATATGCCGGGCCAGGGTGGGGCCGCCGAGATCTTCCAGCAGCAGGAAGCCCTGGTCGATATCGCGCGCCAGCACCTTGGGCACGCGCACGCCGTTGGGTTCAAGCAGGTCGTGCATGCGCAGCCACGGGCGCACGTCTTCCAGCCCGGGCGGGGAGTCCATCACGATGTGGCTGCCGCGCACGCTGGTGGCCCGCCAGTAGCTGCGGAAACCGGCATCGACCGAGGCACGGTCGAGCGCCAGGTGCGCATCGTCAAGCGCGGCGCTGGCCCACTGGCGGCGAAGCTCGGCGCGCTGGGGGTCGGAAGCTGGATCGTTCATGGACAGGTACGTCGAAGCGGCACCGTGTGGCGCCGGGAGGAATAGGGGAGGGGCGCCTCAGCGCTTGCTGCTGAACAGCCGCAGGATCGCCAGGACGACCACTGCGCCGAGCACCGCGCCGAGGAAGCCAGCCGGTTCACCGGCGGCATACCAGCCCATGTACTGGCCGAACCAGCCGGCCAGCAATGCGCCGCCGATGCCGAGCACGATGGTCAGCAGGCACCCCATGCGGTTGTTGCCGGGCATGAAGAAGCGCCCGAGCAGGCCGACGAAAAAGCCGACCAGGATGATGTAAAGCCAGCTGCTGCTGCCGAACAGTCCGTTCATGCCATCTACGCCTGCAAAGAGTGGATGCAGCCTAGCAAGGCCAGGCTGCATCCGTCACGCCAGGGCCGCTCAGCAGCAGCCGTGGCCACCGTGGCGGGTACCGCTGTCGGCGGCGACCGGCGAGCCGCTGGTCTCGCCACGCAGGCTGGCCGCGTAGTGCTCGCTGATCACCTTGGACACGCAGGCGGTGACCTTCTTGCCCATCGGGATGTGCAGGAACTCGTTGGGGCCATGCGCGTTGGAATGCGGGCCCAGCACGCCGGTGATCATGAACTGCGCGCCGGGGAACTTCTCGCCCAGCATGCCCATGAACGGGATCGAGCCACCTTCGCCCATGTACATCGCCGGCTTGCCGAAGAAGGTCTGGCTGGCGTCGTCGATGGCCTGGGTGAGCCAGGGTGCCATCGCCGGGGCGTTCCAGCCGCTGGAGGCCTTTTCCAGGTCCAGCTTCACTTCGGCGCCGTTGGGCGGATCGCGCAGCAGCGCTGCCTTGAGCAGCTCGCCGCAGGCCTTGCCATCGGCGGTCGGCGGCAGGCGCAGCGACAGCTTCACCGCGGTATGCGGGCGCAGCACGTTGCCGGCCGAGGCCAGCGCCGGCATGCCGTCCACGCCGGTCACCGACAGCGCCGGGCGCCAGGTGCGATTGAGCACCAGCTCGGTCAGGTCATCGTTCATCGGCGTGAGCCCGTCGACCATCGGGAATTTCTCGAAGATCGCGGTGTCCACGACATCGGCCGCACGCTTGGCCTGTTCCAGGCGCTCGGCCGGGATCTCCACGTTCATGCCATCGATCAGGATGCGGCCGGTGTTCTCGTCCTCGATCCGCGACAGCAGCTGGCGCAGCAGGCGGAAGCTGGACGGCACCACGCCGGAGGCATCGCCGGAGTGCACGCCTTCATTGAGCACCTTGACCGAGAAATTGCCGCCGGTCAGGCCGCGCAGCGAGGTGGTGCACCACAGCTGGTCGTAGTTGGCACAGCCCGAATCCAGGCACACCACCAGCGACGGCTTGCCGATGCGGTCCGCCAGGTGGTCCACGTAGGCCGGCAGGTCGTAGCTGCCCGATTCCTCGCAGGCCTCGATCAGCACCACACAGCGCGCGTGCGGCAGGCCCTGTTCCTGCAGCGCCAGCACCGCGGCCAGCGAGCCGTACATGGCGTAGCCGTCATCGGCGCCACCGCGGCCGTACAGCTTGTCGCCGCGCAGCACCGGCACCCACGGGCCGAGGTCGGCATCCCAGCCGGTCATTTCCGGCTGCTTGTCCAGGTGACCGTAGAGCAGGATGGTGTCGTCGCCGGTTTCGGCGCCGGTGGCGGGAATTTCCAGCAGGATCAGCGGCGTGCGGCCTTCCAGGCGCACCACCTCCACGGTCAGGCCGGGCAGGTTCTGGGCGCGGGCCCAGCCTTCCATCAGCGTGACCGCCTGGTCCATATAGCCGTTCTCCACCCAATTGGCGTCGAACATCGGCGATTTGTTGGGAATGCGGATGTATTCGACCAATTGCGGGACGATCTCGCTGTCCCACTTTTCACTGACGAATTGGCCGAGCTTGGCGCTGTCCATCTGAAACTCCGAATGCGTTGGCAAGTCCTCGCATTCTACGCCCGCGCGCAGGGTAGGGATTTCCCTACATCACGTCGGGTATTCGCCCGGCTGTGTGAAGCGGGTGTGGACGATAGGCTGTGTGTATGTGGCGAGGGACACTGTGACCTCCGACGGGATAGCCGGTGCGTACCGGTTCCAAGCCACAAGGAGTAGCAAGGTGGGGCCTTGGTTTTCGTGGAAGGCGCTGCTGCTGGGGATGCTCGTGATGGCCACTGCGAACGCGGCTGACCGGATCGACATCAATACAGCGGATGCGTCGACGCTGCAGCAGGGATTGGCGAACGTGGGGCCACACAAGGCCGAAGCGATCGTCGCATACCGGCGACAACACGGACCATTCCTTCGGGTCGAGGACATGACCCGGGTGAAGGGGATAGGGACAGCAACCGTCGAACGGAATCGACAACGGATGACGACGGGGATCATGAAGAGCCCCGCTGTGGAACCGCCCAGGAGGGCGTTGCCGGCATCCGTACCGAGGCGCTGATCAACAGGAAGGGTCGGGGACGGGCAGGGAGCCGGTCATGGCGCGCCGGGCAGGACGCACGGCGACACCGACGATCGCAGGGAAGCGGTACACAGGGATGTGGCGCGAAGGATTGGCGCGGATCCATCAGGACGATGGCATCCAGACCCGGGAAGGGCTGTGATGGCGGAACAGGATACGGCCGAGTGCAGGGAGCATGGCCGACACCCATACTGGGCAGGACGCGCAGGGGGAAGGCGGGAAGCCGACAAGGACGTAATGATTGCCCGGAACCGCACAGGATGTGTGGCCGGGCAATTTCTTTTTGGGGCGTTCCCGAGCGCGGCGGCAGGTTGTTCGAGCGTGCGGCGATCAGCGTCACCACCAACGGTGGTGACCTGCCTCCTCCCGCAAAGAGGCCGTCGCCGCAGGCGAAGCCTCGCAGTTTTTTTCGAGCGCGCCATTACCTGCTACATGCAGCGCGGTGGTGTAGCGTCTGCGCATCACTGGATGGAATGAACCCCATGGCACCACGTCGCGCATTGCTTGCCCTGGCTTTGACTACCTTGTTCGCCACCGGACTGGGCGCGGCCGTGGCCGCGACACCGCCGGCCACGCCTGCCGCCGACAAGGCCACCGCCGCACCGCGCGGCCCGACCGATCTCAAGCCCGGCGAGTTTCTCTGGCATCCGGAGATTTCGCCGGCCGGGCCCATCGTGCTGGTGGTCAGCCTGGATGAGCAGCGTGCCTACGTGTACCGCAACGGCATCGCCATCGGTCTGAGCACCATCAGTTCGGGCAAGACCGGGCATGAAACCCCGACCGGTGTGTTCACCATCCTGCAGAAGGACAAGGACCACCGTTCCAACCTCTACAACAGCGCGCCGATGCCCTACATGCAGCGCCTGACCTGGGACGGCATCGCGCTGCACGGCGGCAGCCTGCCCGGGCACCCGGCCTCGCACGGCTGCGTGCGGCTGCCCCAGGCGTTCGCGCAGAAACTGTTCGGCGAAACCAAGCGCGGCGATACCGTGGTGGTGGCCGATGCCAAGAGCGCGCCGATGACGCTGGCCTATCCGGCGGTGCTGGCGCCGGTCAACAGCACCGGCAAGCCCTTGCTGGAAACCACCGACGCACCCGAACATTATTGGAACGATGCCGCCGCGCCCACCGGCCAGGTCGGCATCCTGGTCAGCCTGCACGACCAGCGCCTGTATGTCCTGCGCGATGGCGTGTTGATTGGCGAGTCGCGGCTGCAGGCCAAGGCGCTGCCGGCGTTCGAGGGCACCACCCTGTTCGTGATGCAGCAGGGCTACTCGGACGTGCCCAGCCCGCTGGATGCGCACCAGCGCCTGCACAAGTGGACCGCCTACCCGCTGCTGGGCCAGAGCGCCTCCAATGCCAGCCCGGACCTGCTGGCCACGCCCAGCCTGCCGATGGCGTTGCCGCCGGCCTTTGCCGAGCAGTTGTACAAAGCGCTGGTGCCGGGCACCACGCTGCTGGTGACCAGCCTGCCGGCGGTGCGCCCGGTGGCCGATGAACAGAACCTGCAGCCGGTGTTGGAATCGGACGCGGGCGGGTCCACGCTGTAGGTCTGGATGGCTGCCGGTACGCCGTTGATGCGTGTGTCTTCGATCTTCCTGCTGGGCTGGTACGGGCTGGCGCTGAGCGCGCCGGCCGCTGCCGCGCCGACCCCGTCCGCGGCGCGTTCGGTTGAGCTGCCCCCAGCGCAGCTGGCCGAGATGCTGGCGCGCGCCGCACCGGGGGCCGACCGCAAGGTGCTGCAGCTGGCCGCCCATGCCAGGTTCTGCGCGCTGCGCCGTCCCGAGCTGGGCGTGGACCCGTCGCGGCTGAGCGTGATCGACTACTCGCGGCCGTCCACCGAGCAACGCATGTGGGTGTTCGACCTGGACCGGCAGACGCTGCTGTTCGAGGAATGGGTAGCGCATGGCCGCAATAGCGGCGGCAACCAGACCGAGCATTTTTCCAATCGCGACGGCAGTTTCATGTCCAGCCTCGGCGCGTTCACCGCCAAGGAAACCTACCTGGGCGGCAACGGTTACTCGCTGCGGTTGGAAGGGCTGGAGCCAGGCTTCAACGACCATGCACGCGACCGCGCGATCGTCATCCACGGCGCGCCTTATGTGAACCCGACCATCGCGCGCCTGCAGGGCCGCCTGGGCCGCAGCCTGGGCTGCCCTGCGGTGCGGCTGTCGATCTCGCGGCCGTTGATCGACAGCCTGCGCGGCGGTGCGCTGGTGTTTGCCTACTACCCGGACAAAGAGTGGCTGGCGCGGTCGCCGCTGCTGGCCGCCGACTGCGGCGACCGCGCCGGCTGAGCGCGCGCTGGGGCACAATGGCGGTATGTACAACGCCATTGCATTGGGCGCGCCCACGCGCGTCATCCCGAGTGTCCTGTACCGCCGCGAGCGCTGGCGCAATGGCCTGGGCTGGACCCGGGAGATCCTGCGCGTGCCCGACAACGACGACTGGCAGGTGCGCCTGTCGATCGCCGAGATTGAACAGGACGCGGCGTTCTCTGCGTTCCCCGGCGTCGAGCGTGAACTGGTGTTGTTGCGGGGCGAAGGCCTGCGCCTGTGTTTTGCCGATGGCGCCGTGCACACCCTGCTGCCACCGCACCAGCGGCTGCGGTTTGCCGGCGAGGCGCAGGTCAGTGGTGAGCTGGTTGACGGGTTGACCCACGATTTCAACCTGATGTGGCGACGCGATGCGATCGACGCCGAGCTGCTGCACCGGCCGTTGGTGGGCAGCATGTTCTTCTTTACCGAACCGGGCACGGCATGGGCGATCCACCTGCTGGCTGGGCAGGCACAGTTTGACGGCGAGCCGGACCTGCTGCCGCTGGCGGCTGGCGACACCGCGTGGCTGGCAGCCGGCCCGCGCAAGCGGTTTGCGTTGACCGGCGGTGGCGAATTGTTGGCGATCCGGATGCAGACACGCACCCCCTGATCGGGTAGGTGCCGACCGTTGGTCGGCACGATGCGTCGGCATGCATGGATTGCGTGCCACGACCAACGGTCGTGGCCTACCGATGGGCTCGTGGTGCATTGATCCGGTCATGACCGATCCACCGGTAGGTGCCGACCGTTGGTCGGCACGATGCGTCGGCGTGCATGGATGGCGCGCCACGACCAACGGTCGTGGCCTACCGATGGGCTCGTGGTGCATTGATCCGGTCATGACCGATCCACCGGTAGGTGCCGACCGTTGGTCGGCACGATGCGTCGGCGTGCATGGATTGCGAGCCACGACCAACGGTCGTGGCCTACCGGTAGGGTCGTGGTGCACCGATCCGGTCATGACCGATCAACCGGTAGGTGCCGACCGTTGGTCGGCACGATGCGTCGGCGTGCATGGATTGCGTGCCACGACCAACGGTCGTGGCCTACCGATGGGATCGTGGTGGATCGATCCGGTCATGGCCGATCCACCGGTAGGTGCCGACCGTTGGTCGGCACGATGCGTCGGCGTGCATGGATTGCGAGCCACGACCAACGGTCGTGGCCTACCGATGGGGTTGTGGTGCATTGATCCGGTCATGACCGATCCACCGGTAGGTGCCGACCGTTGGTCGGCACGATGCGTCGGCGTGCATGGATTGCGAGCCACGACGAACGGTCGTGGCCTACCGATGGGGTTGTGGTGCATTGATCCGGTCATGACCGATCCACCGGTAGGTGCCGACCGTTGGTCGGCACGATGCGTCGGCGTGCATGGATTGCGAGCCACGACCAACGGTCGTGGCCTACCGATGGGATCGTGGTGGATCGATCCGGTCATGGCCGATCAACCGGTAGGTGCCGACCGTTGGTCGGCACACGCGGTTCAATACACGTCGCGTCGATACCTTCCGGCGACGATCAGGGCCTCCTTGCCTTCACGGCCGAGGGCGCGTTCGATCACCGCATCCACCGCCGGCGCCATGCCCTGCAGGCTGCCGCAGACCAGGATCGTGGCGCCTTCGCGTGACCATTCCCACAGCCGGTCGATGTGGGCCTGCAGGCGATCCTGCACGTAGCGGTGCTCGCCACCGTCGCGGCTGAACACCGTATCCAGGTGTTCGATCCAGCCGGCCTGCTGCCAGGCCTGGAGATCATCGCCGTAGTAGAAATCATGCGCCTGCGTGCGCTCGCCGAACACCAGCCAGTTGCGGCGCGCGCCGGCATCGATGCGTGCGCGCAGGTGTGCGCGCAGTCCCGCGATGCCGGTGCCGTTGCCGATCAGGATCAGCGGTGCGTCGTGCGCGGGGGCGTGGAAATTGGGGTTGCGGCGAAAACGCAGATCGATGCGTCCGCCGAGCGCGGCGTGGTCGCACAACCAGCCGCTGCCCAGACCGGGCGTGCCGTCCGGATGCAGTTGCCGGCGTAGCAGCAGCTGCACGTGGCCTTCGCCGGGCATGCTGGCGATGGAGTATTCGCGGTGCGGCAGCGGGCGCAATGACGCCACCAACGCCGCCGCGTCGTTGCCCGGTGTTTCATCGGCATCGGGCAGATGCGCGCGCGACAGGTGCGTGTGCAGGGTGTCGCCGTCGATCTGCTGCGTGCCGTCCAGCGCGGTGGCGGCCAGCCACGCATCCACCGCGGCGGGCGCATGCCGCGGGCCGATTTCCACCACGTCGCCGGCCTGCCACGCGGGCAGGGCGCTGTCGGCGGGCACCAGCGATACGCGCCAGGTGCCGGCACCGGGGCTGCCCGGGTTTTCCAGCGTGCGACTGCGCAGTTGCCAGTGCAGGTAATCAGCCGGGGTCCAGTCGGGCAGGTCGGTGGCGCTGCCGCCGAGCTGGCCCAGCAACTGCTGCCAGTGGCGCAGGGCGGACGGGTCGGCGTTGTCCACTTCCACGGTGTCAAACAGCGGCCGCGCGCCGTGCTGGCGTAACCACGCATCGAGCTGGTGGCCGAATGCACAGAAATGCCCGTAGCTGCGGTCGCCGAGCGCCAGCACGGCGTACTGCAGCTGTGGCAGTGCCAGCAGCTGTGGCATCACCGTGCGCAGGAACGGCAGCGCGTGGTCGGGCGCATCGCCTTCGCCGGTGGTGCTGGCGATGAACAACACCCGCGTGGCCTGCTGCAGCGCCTGCGCGTCGAGCTGGTGCAGGCCCCGCAGACGCACCGGCACACCGGCCGCGCGCAGCGCCTCGGCGCTGCGTTCGCACAGCTGCTGGGCAAAGCCGGTCTGGCTGGCCCAGACCAGCAGCAGCGGTGCCTGCCCGCCTGCCACCGCTGCATCGTCGCGCGGCCGGCCCCGCCACCAGATCAGGGCGCAGAGCACGGCATAGCCGAACACGCTGGCTGCGGCGATGCGCCAGTGCGATGCCAGCGGTGCGCCCTGCCACCACGGCTCCTGCAGATGCAGGCGTAGCAGCAGCCACGCCTGCACCGCCAGCAGGGCGATCACCAGCAGGTTGCCGACCGTGGCGCGCGAAGGACGGCTCATGCGGGCGGCGCTTGCGGTGCATCAATCAGCTGCGCGAAGGCCGGGCTCATGTGTTCTTCGATGCCGTGCGCGCCGCGGCTGACAAAGCGTGCGGCCAGCGCGTGCTCGCGGGCGAAGGCCAGGCCCTGCGTAACGCCCATCACGGTCAGCGCGGTGGCCCAGCCGTCGGCGTGCATCGCATCGCGTGCGGCCACGGTGACCGCCGCGGCCGCACGCGTAACTGGCGCGCCGGTGCGCGGGTCCAAGGTGTGGCTGAACTGCGCGCCGTTCTGTTCGAAGTGGTGCCAACGGTCGCCCGAGGTGGCCACGGCCAGGTCATCCAGTGCGAGCACCCGCGGTGACAGCGCGCTGCTGGCCTCTTCTTCGGGACCGGCTTCGACCAGTACGCGCCATGGCTGGCCATCGGGCTTGCGGCCGTAGCCGTGCAGTTCGCCGCCCACTTCCACCAGCGCGGCGTGCACGCCCTGCTGGCGCAGCCAGGCGCTGACCTGGTCCACGCCGAAGCCTTTGGCGATGGCGGACAGGTCCAGTTCCACGCCACCGGGTTGGTGCAGGGTCTGATCGGCCCAGTGCAGACGCTGCCAACCGCAGCGGGCGCGGGTGGCGGCCAGCATGGCCGGGTCGGGAATGCGTTGTGCGTGCGCGTGCGCGCCGAATCCCCACAGCGCCACCAGCGGGCCGATGGTGGGGTCGAAGGCGCCGTCGCTGCGCGTTGCGATGTCCAGCGCGGCCTCCATCACCTGCGCGAACAATGCGGGGAGGCGGTGCCTGTCGCCGGGTGCGGCACGGTTGAAACGGCTGATGTCGCTGTGGGCTTCCCAGGTGCTCATCTGCGCGACGATGGCATCGAGCTGGCCCTGGATGCCGGCATGCAGCGGGTGCAGGTCGCGCGTGCGCGCAACCGCCAGTTTTACCTGCCAGGTGGTGCCCATGGTGTGGCCACCGAGGCTGGCGATGTCGTATGTGGGGTCGGTCATGAGGGTGGGCATGGCAGGCGTGGTCGGCCCGATTGCCGGCTGGGATCCGGGGGAAGCCCCCTTCATGCTGAAGGGGGCGCTGCAACGGCGGTTACTGCGGCAGCACTTCCAGCGTAGCCACATAGCTCAGGCGGCGGGTCTTGGCCTGCTTGAGCGAGGTCTTCTTGTCTTCGCTGCCGGTTTCCAGCCAGTACATGCCGGCTTCCGGCCAGGTCACCGAGAACTCGCCCTTCTTGTCGGAGGTGACCTTGATCTCCTCCTGGGCATTGCGGTAACGGGTGCCGCCGCGGGTGATCTCAAAGGCCAGGCCGGCGCGCGGCTTGCCATCGACCAGCACGCGGAAGCGGGCCGGCTCACCGGCGACCAGGTCGTTGGGATGGCCCAGCGCGACCATTTCGATGCCCTGCTTGGTGGGCTTGAGCGCGGTGTCGTTGGGGGTACCGTTGGTGACGAAGGTCTCGACGCGCCCCACCGACTGTGCAACCTGCAGCTTCTTGGCCTTCTTCGGCACTTCGCTGGCGAAGGTGGCCGCGGTACCGCGCCAGCGCTTGGGCTTGCCGTCTTCTTCCCAGCTGGCCGACAGGCCGTTGTTGACGGTGGCCAGGCGGTAGGTGCCCTGCTGGGTGAGTTCGACATCGAACACGCTGCGGAACTTGCCGGTGGCCGCGTTCTGCGGCTGCACGGTGCTGCCGTCCGGGGCGGTGATCACCAGGTTGTCCAGGCGCAGCGGCACGTGGTTGAAGTAGAACAGGTCGTTGGACACGGCCGCGTCCACGGTGATCCACGGATTCTCACCGGCGATGACGGTCTGCGAGGGCTGCAGCCAGGCCTTGTGGGCCAGGGCGGAGAACGGAAGTGCGGCGGCCAGGGCGGCGGCTAGGACGAGCGAGCGCTTCATCAACAACTCCATGTAGTCAGAACAGGGGCTGCCCGCCGGGGAGGGCGGGCAACAGGTCAGGGCGTGGCGGTCAGGGTAACCAGGCCGAGTTCGGTGGCCCCTTGGGCCTTGCCATTCTGGGTGGCGGTGACCGGCCAGGTGAAGGGAATCTTGAGCAGTTCACGGCCGCCGACTTCGCGCACCGCTTCCACCACGAGGGTGTAGTTGCCGGGGGCCAGGGCTTTCAGTGCGGGCTGCTTGTCGTTGAACGACAGGGCCTGCTTGCCGGCCGGACGGGTGGGGCCGGTGACGCCATCGACGGGCACGTCCAGGGTGCGGCCGCTCTTGCGCCACCACTGGCGCAGGTCGGGCAGCCACTTGGTACCGTGGCCTTCGCTGTTGCCGGTCTGCTGGTACCAGACCGAGAGGTTGGCGGCCACTTTCTGGTCGGCGCCTTCCAGCCACACGGCCACATACGGACGGTGGTATTCGGCGACGGTGAGCTTGGGCACTTCGACGTTGATGTCCAACGTGGCCGCGTAGGCGGGCGAGGTGGCCAGCAGGCCGCTCAGGGCGATGGTGAGGGTGACGCGCATGGTGCGGCTCCGGGGGGCAGGTCAGTGGATGAGAAGGAGGGCGATGAGCAGGGGGATCATCAGGCCGAGGCCGACCAGCGGCCAGGTCAGGCGACGCTGCCGGGCATGCAGGTGCAGCAGGAACAGGCCGGTGATGCAGAACACCAGGCACGCTGCGGCGAACACATCCAGGAACCAGCCCCAGGCGGGGCCGGCGTTGCGCCCTTTATGCAGGTCGTTGAAATAGGACACCCAGCCGCGCGCGGTGGATTCGTATTCGACCGCACCGCTGGCGCGGTCGATGCTGAGCCAGGCGTCGGCACCGGGGCTGGGCATGGAGAGGTAGATCTCGCCATCGGACCATTCGGCGGGACGGCGGCCGATGGCGATACCGAGCTGGGCATCGAGCCAGCGGCTGGCGCTGCGCGGGAGGGGAGCGTTGCCGTCGGGGCGGTCGCCGAGCTTGGCCAGCAGGTCGGCGGGCAGCGCCAGTTGGCGGTTGACCACCTGCGGGCTGGCTTCAATCCTGGCGGCGTGGTTGAGGGTGATGCCGGTAGCGGCAAACAGGAGCATGCCGATGAGGCACACGGCCGAGCTGATCCAGTGCCACTGGTGCAGGGTGCGCAGCCAGAAGCCGCGGCTTTGTTGTTGCTGCACGCTGGAGGGGGGAGTGGCCACGGTCACGGGATCAGGATCTGAATGGCGAATTACACCATTGATGAGAATGGTTCGCAATTTGTGGGTTGGGGTGGGGCATTTTGGTAGAAGCCAGAACCAAAGCGGGGATTGGCTGCTACGGGTAGCGCGAGGGTGGGCATGGGTCCACGGGACTCGCTGCAAGTACGTCCCTGTAAGCTCCTAAGCCGCATCCATGCGGCTCAGGGTCCCGTGAACCCATGCCCACCCTCGCGCAGAAGGGACATCGGCGCGTCGGGGAAGAGCGGGTCTGCTTCGAGAGTTGGGGGAAAGCAGCCGAGCAGCGCAGTATCCGTAGAGCCGAGCTCTGCTCGGCTGCTCCTGCTCCTGCTCCTGCTACTGCTCCTGCTGTTGCTCCGCTGTTGATTCTCGTTGGGCGACCGATCCACTGTCTGGGGGCGGTTGGGGTGGGGTTGCGGGGCCGTAGAGCGCCATGGATGGCGCGAACGAGCTTACAGGGACGTACTTGCAGCGTGCCCCGCAACCCCACCCCAACCGACCCAGCCAAGTACCCCAACCGACCCAGCCAAGTACCCCAACCGACCCAGCCAAGTACCCCAACCGACCCAGCCAAGTACCCCAACCGACCCAGCCAAGTACCCCAACCGACCCAGCCAAGTACCCCAACCGACCCAGCCAAGTACCCCAACCGACCCAGCCAAGTACCCCAACCGACCCAGCCAAGTACCCCAACAGCCCCGACGCAGTTCGCCTTAGAACTTCGCGTTCAACGACACCCAATAGCTGCGGCGCTGGTCCTTGGTGGCGTAATCGTCCACGCAGTTGTACTCGCTGTCGCTGATCAGCACGCACGACTGCGAGACGAAGTCCTTGTCGAACAGGTTGTTGACCCGCGCGTTGACCGTCAGCCACCGGTTGATGTTCCAGCTGCCGCCGAGGTGGAAGATCGTGTAGTCCTCGTAGTAGCGCACCTGCGAATTGCTCACCCCGCCCACGTTGCTGACCAGCGTGTCGCGGTAACGGTCGTAGCGGCCCTCGCCGATCAACGACAGGCTCACCGCGTCGTTGATCTGCCAGTTCAGGCTGGCATTGGCCATGTGCCTGGCCGGCGTCGTCGTGCTGCCCACCGGCTTGCCCTTGTCCACGCCGCTGGTCTGCTCGGACCGGGTATGGGTGTAGTTGCCGCGCAACTGCAGGTTGTCCAGCAGGTCCACGTTCGCGGCCGCCTCGATGCCGCGGGTCTCGGCCTTGTCGATGTTCACGCTCTGGCTGAAGGTGCTGTAGCCCAGCGCCGCCCAGCCCGGGCCGACGTCCACGCAGTAGCCGCTGCCGGCCGGCGCGACTTCGCAGTTCGGGAACGTGCCGCCACTGGCGATCTTGTCATCGAACTTGTTGAGGAAACCGGTGATGTTGAAGCCCCAACGGTCGCCCTCGTAGTACGCCGCGACCTCGTAGTTGGTGCTGGTTTCCGGCTGGAGGTTGGGCGAGCCCACCAACGGCAGCACACCCTGCCCACCGAAGCCGGTGACGCCGGGGAACAGCTGGTCCGGGCGCGGCGTCTTGTAGCCGGTGCTCACGCCGCCCTTGAACGTCCACGCGTCGCTGGCGTTCCACACCAGGTAGCCGCGCGGACTGACGTGGCTGCCGAAGATGTTGTGGTCGTCATAGCGCACGCCCACCGTGGCGGTCAGCGTGTCGGTCAGCGACCAGTTGTCCTCGGCGAAGACCGACCACATCCGGTGCTGCTGCTTGACGTTGTCGCGGTAACCGGCGCCATCCATGCCGAACACCCCGTCGACCATGTCGGTGTCGTTGTACTGGCCGCCCACGGTCAGTTTGTGCGCGCCGAAGGTCATGTCCAGCATCGTGTCCAGCACATAGCCTTCCAGCTCCATCGTGCGCAGCGGGCGCGGCAGGAAGGCCTGCAGGCGGGCCTGCTCGCTGGCGTTGAGTGCACCCAGGCCGTTGTTGCGGCCGGCCGCGCAGTTGGCCGCCGCACCGGTGCGCGCGCAGACGTCGTTCCACAGCGCCTGCAGGTCGCCGCGCTCGTCCAGGGTCAGTGGCAGCGAACGGCCCAGGTTGTTGCTGGTGGTGTGGGTCAGCGTGGTCTGCCACGTGCCGAACGAATACCGGCCCTGGTGGCTCAGTGCCAGCTGGTCGCGCTCGTAGCGCTGGTAGGCGGTGTAACCCACGCGCGGCTGCACCACGCGGCGACTGACCGTGCCGCTGCCGTTCGGGTTGGGAAGGGTGGCATTGCCGACCCGCCACAGGCTGGCCAGGCTGTCCAGGGTGCCGGTCTGGCCTTCGCTGTTGTCGTATTTCTGCCGCGATACGTCGTAGTCCAGCGACAGGTCGTGGTCATCGTTGATCGTCCAGTTCAAGCGCACGCCGGTGTTCCAGTTGGTGTTGGCCACCGCCTTGCCACCGCCACCAAAACCGATGCTGCGCGACCACAGCGTGCCGTCCGGCAACGGCAGGTCGTCCCATTCCGGGTTGGACGCCTTGGCGTCGTAGTAGCTGCCGCGCACGGCCAGGCCCAGGCGGTCCTTGACCAGCGGGCCGGTCAGGTACACATCGGTGGTGCGCGCATCGCCGAACTGGTCGTCCTGCTGCAGCGTGAAGCCCTGGGTGACCGAGCCGTGCCAGCTGTCCTGGTTGCGACGGGTGATGATGTTGATGACACCGCCCATCGCATCGGACCCGTACAGGGTGGACATCGGCCCGCGGACCACTTCAATCCGCTCGATCGCATCCAGCGGCGGCAGGTAGGCGAACTGGCCGCCACCGAAGTTGTTGGGGTACAACTGGCCGACATTGCTCTGGCGGCGGCCGTCGATCAGCACCAGGGTGTATTCGGACGGCAGCCCGCGCATGGAGATGGTGGCGCGGCCGTTCTTGTCGGTGGTTTCCATGCCCACGTCGATGCCTTCCACATCGCGCAGCGCATCCACCAGGCTGGTGTAGGGGCGCTTGCTCAGTTCCTCGCGGCTGACCACGCTGATGCTGGCCGGGGCATCGGTGATCTTCTGCTCGAAGCCGGCGGCGGTCACCACCACTTTGTCCAGCGTGGTCGGTGCGGCCTCGCCGTGGGCGATGGCGGGCGCGGCGCCCAGGGCGCAGAGCAGGGCAGTGCTCAACGAGCAACGGGACAGGGACGTACGACGACGCTGGCGCTGGGCCATGGCAGTAACCTCGAAAAGAAAAACGAACGCGAGGTGCCGCAGGCGCAGGGGCCGCGGCACGGGCAGAAGATCAGGAACGGGCCCGCAGGGCGGGCAGGCAGCGCGATGGGCAGCAGGTACGGCGAGGCCGCGCCTGCTTGCCGGCAATCAGCCTTGTGGAGGCGCCTGGCCGCGCTGTACGCGCAACCCGGGGGCCGAGGGCAGCGGCGTGGCCGGGGCCGAATCAATCGAAGGAGCGACCTGCGGCGGCAGTGGCAGCAGGCTGGCCATCAGCGTGTCCAGCGACACCGGCAACGGCGGTTGCGGGCGCTTGGCCGGGGCCGCTGTGGCGGTGCGGCGCGGTTTGGCCGGGTTTTCTTCCTGCGGCGCGGTTTCACCGCCGCCAGGGCGTTCTTCGGCCGGCAGCTGCAGTACCCACGCCGCGCTGCCCGGCACGGCCCGATCCAGCACCGGCAAACCGGCCAGCAGCATCGCCAGCACGGTCAGCCACGCCAGCACGCTGGCCAACGCGGGTCGCTGCCCGCGCATGGCGGGGGCGAAGCTGCGATGGCGATGCGGATGGCGCAAGGGGGTTCCCGGTGAGCGGCGCAACCGGGTCAGTCCGGGCGCGAGGCGGCGGAATTGTAAATGGGATTGGTTATCCAACGCAAATGCGAATGATTTGCGAATGAGCGACGCGCTTACACCTCGCTCCAGCGCCGCAGCAGGTTGTGGTACACGCCGCTGAGCTGCAGCACGGCGGCTGCATCGGCGCCGCTGACACGCAGGGTTTCGATCGCGCCGTCCATTTCCAGCAGCATGCGCCGCGCGCTGTCGTCGCGGACCATGCTCTGTACCCAGAAGAACGAGGCCAGGCGGGCCCCACGGGTGACGGGATTGACCCGGTGCAGGCTGCTGGAGGGGTACAGCACCAGGTCGCCGGCGGGCAGTTTGACCTCGTGCTCGCCGTAGGTGTCGCTGATTACCAGTTCACCGCCGTCGTAGTCGTCCGGCGGCCCCAGGAACAGGGTGCACGACACGTCCGAGCGCAGGTGGGTGCGTTGTCCATCGTGGCCGGTGATCATCACCGCGCCGTCGACATGGAAGCCGTACTCGCCGCCGCCCTGGTAGCGGTTGAAGCGCGGCGGCAGGATGCGCAATGGCAGCGCGGCGGCAAAGAACAGCGGGTGGCGTTCGAGTGCGGCCAGCACGATGCGGCCCAGTTCGGCCTTGAGCACGGACGCATCGGGCAGTTGCTCGTTGCGCTTGACCTGCGCGCCCTGCGCGCCGACGGTTTCGCGGCCATCGGCCCAGTCTGCCACCGCGAGGGCGCGCTGCAGGTGGGCCAGCTCGTCGGCGGTCAGTACAGCGGGAACATGCAGCAGCATGGCGGATCCTTGTGCGGCGCGAGGGGCTGCCCCGCGCCGCCCGTGGCTCAGAACCGGTAGTCGGCGCTGAGCAGGAACGAGCGCGGCGCGCCCGGGGTGTAACGGTAGCCGCTCTTGTTGATCGCAGCCACGTACTGCTTGTCAAACAGGTTGTAGGCGTTCAAACGCAGCAGCAGGTGCTCGTTGATCGCATACGAGGCCACGGCATCGTAGACAGTGTAGGACTTGGTGAAGGCCGGCGTGCCGACCGCACCGTCGGTGCCGCGATGCATGGAGCCGGCATAGCGCGCACCGCCGCCGAGCGTCAGCCCGAACGGGAAGGTGTAGGTGGTCCAGCTGGTGAAGGTGTCGCCGGGGGTATAGGTCAGGTTGCGGGTCCCGTCGGCGGCGGTGTTGGCGCCTTCTTCCACTTTGGTATCCAGGTGGCTGTAACCGGCCGATACCGACCAGTTGTCGGTGATGCGGCCGACCGTGGACACTTCGATGCCCTGCACCGACTTCTTGCCGGTCTGGGTCGGGTTGCCGGCGTCGTCCAGGACCTGGGTGTTGATCTCGTTGCTGACCTCGGTCTTGAACAGCGCCACGTTGAAGGCCAGCGCGTCGTCCAGGAAGTTCCACTTGGTGCCCACCTCGACGGTCTTGGCCTTCTGCGGGTCCAGGCTGGGGTTGTCGGCGCTGCTGGCCGAGGTGCTCAGCTGGAAGTTGCTGCCGCCGGGGGGCTGCTGGGAAATGGCGTAGTTGGCGTACAGGCTGACGATGTCATCGACCTTGTAGACCGCGCCCAGTTTCCAGTTGATCAAGGTATCGGACTGGGCCAGCGACGGGTTCGCAATCACCGTGCCGACCGGGCTGCTGCCACAGGCCGGGCCGCGGCCGCCGCAGACCGTCGCGCTCTGGTATTCGGTCTTGTAGTGGTCCGCGCGCAGGCCGGCGGTAAGCAGGAAGCGCTCGCCGATGTTGAGCGTGTCAAACAGATACACCGAGGAGGTGGTGGTCTTGCCGCGGCTGTCGGCGCCGTTGTGCGCCCAGCTCAGCCCGGTCGCATTCCAGTCCGGTGCGTACAGGTTGGCCGGCGACCAGGTGGTGCCACCGGTTGCGGCCTGGCCGAAGCTCTTCAGTTCTTCACGGGTGAACTCCAGGCCGGTGCTCAGGTTGTGCACGATCGCGCCGGTGCTGAAGTCCGCGCGCAGGTTCAGCTGGTCGGTCAGGATGGTGTTCTGCTGGTCCTTGAAGGTCGGCAGGCTGCGCGCCAGGGTGTAGCTGCCCAGGTCGCCGGGCGTGGTGTAACGGATGTTGCCGCTCGGCGCGCCGTTGCCGCCGCGCGCGCCGGTGCCCATGAAGGCGGTCAGCAGGTAGTCCTGGTCGGTGCGGCCCCAGCGTGCGGTGTTGGTCAGGCGGACGCTGTCGTTGAAGTCGTGCTCGATGCGGAAGGTGGCCATCTTCGCGGTGACATCGTCGTGGTCGGCGCGGGTACCGTAGAAGTTCTCCGGATTCACCGGGTGCCCGGCCAGCGGCTCCAGCGTGGGCTGCGGGATCCAGCCGGGCAGGCCCAGGGTGGGCACGCCGCCATCGGGCACGTTGTCCTGGTCCACATAGAGCAGGTTGAGGAAGTAGCGGGTGCTGGTGCCCAGCCCGAATGCCAGCGACGGCGCGATGCCCCAGCGCTTGTTGTTGACGTGGTCGCGGCCGGGCTGGTCGCTGTCCTGCCACATGGCATTCAGGCGCAGCGCGCTGGTGTTGCCCAGGCGCTGGTTCCAGTCGGCGGTGGTGCGCTTCTGGCTGTCGGTGCCGGCCGAAACCGTGCCGGACATCGCGTCATGCAGGGTGGCCTGCTTGCTGACCATGTTGATCGCACCGGTCGGCGCGGAGCGGCCGTTGTCGGTGCCGGCCGGGCCCTTGGCCACTTCCACCTGCTCGGTGTTGAACACGTCGCGTGAGATCGAGCCGAGGTCGCGCACGCCATCGACGAAGATGCTGCTGGAGGTGTCGAAGCCGCGCATGAAGATGCTGTCGCCGGTATTGGTGTTGCCGTTCTCACCCACGTAGAAGGTGCCCACGCCCGGGCTGTTGCGCAGTGCATCGGTCAGCGTGGTGGCGCCCTGCTGGTTGAACAGGTCGGCGGTGATCACCTGGATGGTCTGCGGGGTGTCCTGCAGCGACTGGGTGAACTTGGGCGAAGCCACCTTGTCGGCTTTGTAGCCGCGGACCCCGACCACATGGACCTGGTCCAGCGTCTGCGGCGCGTTTGCGTTGGACTGGGCGTGGGCCAGGCCCGGCAGGACCACCAGGCTCAGCCCGGTCACCAGACCGGCGGTGGCGAGGCTGGCGGCGCTGCGCGGAGAAGGGGAGTGTTTGCGGCTCTTGATCATGGTCGGGGCGGCCCAGGTAGGCGAAACAGCGGAAATGCAGCGAAGGGAAGACCGAAGGCGTGCGCGGACGTGCAGGGCCGGGTGCGCCGGTGGCGCCGAGCAGGCTGGAAACACACGGGAGTCGGGCAGGCCAGGCAGGCGGCTGCGCGCGGGCGCAGGCACGAAAGGCCACCACGCAGGGCGTGGGGCCCGGATCAGGCGTAGGGAGGGGCGTGGCCGGGGTTGAGCCGCAGCGACGGTTCCAGCAACGGCCAGCGCAGCGCATCGGCTGGCCACAGCGGCACCACCGCGACCCACGCCGGACGGCCCAGGCGCAGCGCGGTGGCGTGGCTGCCGGTATCGGGATCGGCACCGCTCTCGACGGTGATGCTGGTCTCGCTGAGCGGGGCTTCCGGCGCGGGGGCCGGCGGGGTCTTCAGCCGGGCCCAGGCCGCCGACGGTACGTCCTGCAGCGTGGCCAGGCCCGCCTTCCACGGCGTGGATGGCGAGGACGCAGCCGCCCCGTTCAGCCAGCCGCACGCCAGCAGCACCACGCAAAGCGTGGCCCACAGGGCGGCAATACCGATAGTGGAACGGTGGGCGGACACGGGGTACCGGGCAGAAGCGACCGGACGGCCGCAATGCCTATGGTAATAGTAATAATTCGCGTTTTCAAAACGCCGCCCGTTCAGTCGCGGTCGTCGCGGGTCCAGACCCCGTCGTGTTCACGCTTGACCGGGAACTTCGCCACCGGCGAATAGGCCGGGGCGCAGAGGGCGCGGCCATCGCGGATATCGAAGCGCGCGCCGTGCAGCACGCACTCGATGCTGGCCTCGCCGGTGTCGAAGGTGCCCGAGGACAGCTCGAACTCATCGTGGGTGCACTGGTCTTCCAGCGCGTACAGCTCGCCCTCCAGGTTGAACACCACGATCGGGGTGCCGGTAACCTCGTCGAACGTGCTTTTCATCTCGCCGGGCAGCAGTTCGGCGCTGGCGCAGACAAAGGTCCAGGTCTCGCTCACGCCTGGGCCACCAGCGGCTTTTCCAGCAGCTCGAACTGCAGGTCGTCGCGCTTGGGGATGCCGAAGCGCTCGTCGCCGTACGGGAACGGCTTCTTGATGCCGGTGCGGACGTAGCCGCGGCGCTCGTAGAAGGCGATCAGCTCGTCGCGCACGTCGATCACCGTCATCTGCATCACCGGCACGCCCCATTCGCGCGCGGCGTGGGCTTCTGCGGCCTCGATCATGATCTTGCCGACGCCACCGCCCTGCTGGGCCGGGTCGACCGAGAACATGCCGAAGTAGCCCTTGCCGTGGTCGTCGGCCACGTGCGCGCAGGCCAGCAGCTGGCCATCGCGTTCGGCCAGCAGGATGGTCGAGCGCGGCTTGGCCAGGTCGGCCTGCAGGCCCTGCGCGTCGATGCGGGCACCGTCGAGCAGGTCCGCTTCGGTGGTCCAGCCGGCGCGGCTGGCGTCGCCCCGGTAGGCCGAGGTGACAAGGGCGATCAGGGCGGGAATGTCGGCGGTGGTAGCCGCGCGGAAGGTCAGGGTGGTCATGCGGCCATTGTAGTGCCGGCCGCTGACCGGCGGCAGCGGATGTCACTCCCTGCGCGTTTCCCTCAACGCATGAAGAACTCCACCGGGAACGACAGCTCGACCGGCGTCGGTCGATCATCGGGTACCGCCGGCAGCGGCGCGGCGCGGCGGAAGGTTTCCAGCGCGGCCTGGTCCAGCAGCGGGAAACCGGAGGTCTTCTCCAGCGACAGTGCCAACAGGCTGCCATTGCGGGCCAGGCTGACCCGGACCTGCACCACGCCTTCCTGGCGGCGTGCACGCGCGGGCGACGGGTAGCGGCGGAAGCGCTCCAGCCGCGCCATCACGCGGCCCTCCCAGCTATCGCGGCCGGGCGTGGCTTCGTTCGGCCCGGGCGGCAGCGGCGGGCTGGGTGGGGCGGCCGCGACCGAGGCTTCCTGTTGCAGTGGTGCCGGTGAATCCAGCGCCGGCTGCGGTGGGGTGGCCGGCGCAATCACCCAGTGGGCGGCGGCGCGCGGTGGCGTCTGCGGCAGCGGGCGTGGCGGTTCCGGCGTCTGCTCGACCATCGCGGCGGCAGTGCTGGGAGTGGGGGCGAGGATGTCTTCCGGCGGCACTTCCGGTGCCTGCGGCGGCAGCAGCACCAGCTGCGTGCGGTCGGCCGGCGGTGGCGGCAGGTCGGCCATGCCGTGGGTGCGCGCCCACAGCAGCGCGGCGAAGAGGGCGACATGGGCCAGGACGGTCGAACTGGCGGCCAGCCCGTGTGCGTGGCGTTCGCCGAAGGCCAGCAGCCGGTTGGGTGGGCTGCCGCGCGGCACCGGGCGGCACAGCAGGTACAGCGCGCAGCTGCCCATGCCGATCGCCACGGCGATCCACAGCACGAACGAGGGGTGGGCGAAATACCAGAACGTGGCAAAGCCGAAGGCCATGCCGCTGCAGGCGAACCCCTTGGCCCGGCGCGACATCGCGCCCTGTTCGCGCCACAGCACCAGCGGCGGGCCGAAGCGCGGGTGCTGCAGCAGCCAGCGTTCGAAGCGCGGCGAAGATTTCCCGAAGCAGCCGGCGGCCAGGATCATGAAGATGGTGGTGGGCATCACTGGCAACAGGGCGCCGATGATGCCCAGTGCCACCATCAGCAGCCCGAGCAGCAGGTAGCCCATGCGCACCACGCGGTGTCGCGGGCGCGTGATCGGGCGGCGCAGGACAGGCACGCTGGCGGCCATGTCAGTCGGCGAACGCCTGCTCGACAAAGCCGTGTACGCGCACGAAGGCCTGGGTGGCGCCGTCGATCAGGCGCTGCTCCTGGGCCGGGTCCAGCGGCGTGCTGTCCAGCACGGCGGTGAACTGGCGCCAGTGACGGGCGCGTCCGTCCGGATGCCCGGCCAGGTGGCGGGCACCGCGATCGGCATCCAGGCCGATCTTCGCGGCCAGCTTGAACAGGATCGCCGCACCCAGGTTGGAACCTTCGGCCACGTACAACCAGCCCAGTGCGGTGGTCAGGTCGGTGTCGACCGGTAGCGCCTGGGTGTCGTCGGCGGGCAGGACCTCGCCCAGGTCGGCCATGTCCTGCTGCAGGTCCTGCAGGCGCTGGCGCCCGGCCAGGTCCGGGACCACCGCTTGTAACGCAGGCAACGCATACAGCGCGGCAATGTCGCGGTGGAAGCGGTACTGCACGCGCAGGAAGCGCCGGTAGTTGTCGGTGGAGGCGAACGGTTGGCCGCGCATGATGCGCTGGTCGAGGCGGTCATGGGTGGCGTGGGTTGCGTCTTTCAGGCGCTGGCTGCGGGTGATGGCTGCCGGGGCGGGGGAGGCGGACATGCGGGGCTCCTTGGACGAACGGCGTTGCTTGCATATCGTGGGGAACGACCGGGGCCGACGTTGCCAGTCATGCAAATGAGAAGTGTTCGCATTATGGCACGGTCGTGGCTGGGCCGCGATCGGTGCAGGGGGACGGCCGCAAATGGAAACGCCGCGATCTCTCGCGGCGTTTCTGCGTTCCCTTGCGGCGGAAAGGCCTCAGCCCAGCAGCTTGCGCACCTTGTTCAGCGCGGCAACAAACCGCTCGATCTCCGTATGCGTGTTGTAGAACGCCAGCGACGCCCGACACGTAGCCGCCACGCCGTAATACTGCAGCAGCGGGTGCGCGCAGTGCTGGCCCGAGCGCACGGCCACGCCTTCCAGGTCCAGCAGGGTTGCCAGGTCGTGCGCGTGCGCGCCTTCGACCAGGAATGAAACCACGGCCGCCTTGTCCGGGGTGGTGCCGAAGATGCGCAGGCCGTCGATCTTGCCCAGCTCTTCGTTGAAGTGCGCCAGCAGCTCGGCCTCGCGCGCTTCGATGTGGTCCAGGCCGATCGATTCCAGGTAGTCCACGGCCACGCCCAGGCCGATGAAGCCGGCAATGTTCGGGGTGCCGGCTTCAAACTTGTGCGGGGCCTCGTTGAACACGGTGCCCTCGAAGCTGACTTCCTTGATCATCTCGCCGCCACCGATGAACGGCGGCATCGCGTCGAGGTGTTCGCGGCGTGCCCACAGGGCGCCGGTGCCGGTGGGGCCGCACATTTTGTGGCCGGTGATGGCGTAGAAGTCGCAGCCGATCGAAGGGATGTCGATGCGGCGGTGCGGCGCGGCCTGCGAGCCGTCGACCACGGTGATGATGCCGCGCTTGCGCGCTTCCCGGCAGATCTCGCGGACCGGGTTGACCGTGCCGAGCACGTTGGAGACGTGGGTGACCGCGAGCAGCTTGACCTCGGCGGTCATCGCCTTGCGCAGCGCATCCAGGTCCAGCGCGCCCTCCGGGGTGATCTCGGCCACCCGGATCGTGGCGCCGGTGCGCTCGGCAACCAGCTGCCACGGCACGATGTTGGCGTGGTGCTCCATCCGCGACACCAGGATGACATCGCCGGCTTTCAGCCGCGGCAGCGCCCACGAGTAGGCCACCAGGTTGATCGCAAAGGTGGTGCCGCTGCACAACACCAGCTCGCTGGCACGCACGTTGAGGAAGCGCGCCAGCTTGTTGCGCGCCCCTTCATAGGCATCGGTGGCCTCGGTGCCGAGCGCGTGCACGGCGCGGCTGACGTTGGCGTTGTAGCGCCGGTAGAACTCGTCCAGCGCGCCGATCACCTGCACCGGCTTCTGGCCGGTGTTGGCGTTGTCGAAGTAGACCAGCGGCTTGCCGTGCACTTCGCGCATCAGCAGCGGGAAGTCCAGCCGCACGCGGTCCCAGTCGGGGGCGACGTCGGGGGCGGCGACCGGGCGCGGCGTGGACAGGTTCATGCCATGCCCGCCTGGGCCAGCGCGATGTCGAGCTGGCGGCTGAGCTGTTCGGTCAGGCGCGCATCGAGCACCTTGAGCGGTTCGTGGCAGAACGCGGCGCTGAGCAGCTGCTGGGCCTGTTCGGCAGCCAGGCCGCGCGAGCGCAGGTAGAACAGCGCGTTGGCATCCAGCTGGCCCACCGTGGCGCCGTGCGCGGCCTTGACCTCGTCGGCGTCGATCACCAGCGTGGGCTGGGTATCGATCTCGGCGTCGGCCGACAGCAGCAGGTTCTTGTTGGACAGGTTGGCATCGGTGCCATCGGCGCCTTCGCGGATGTGGATGCCGCCATGGAACACCACCCGGCTGCGGTTGGCGGCGACGCCGCGCCAGACCATTTCCGAGGCGGTATCGCGTGCGATGTGGTCGATGCCCAGGCGGGTGTCGATGTGGCGGCGGCCATTGCCGAGCAGCACGCCATTGGCGGTCAGCTGGGCGTTGTCGCCTTCCAGGCGCACGTTGAGCTCGTGGCGGCTCAGTGCCGCGCTCAGCTCCAGGTCGACGCGACGGTACTGCGCGTTGCGTCCCAGCACCGCATCGGTGCGCAGCAGGGCAGTGGCGCGGGCGCTGTCGGCCTGCACGCGGGCGTGCGAGAGCACCGCATCGGCAGCGAGGTGGACGTGCACCAGGGTGTTGTCCAGGTGCGCGGCGTCGCCGACATGCAGGTGATGCTCGACCACGCCGAGGGTGGCGCCGGCACGCAGCTCGATCAGGTGGCGGTGGTGCCAGGCCAGGTCGGTGCTGCCGGCCACGCTGATGAAGACCAGCTGCAGCGGCACCTCGACCTGCGCGCCGTCATCGACACGGATCAGCACGCCCTCGTCGGCAAGCGCGGCGTTGAGGCGGGCGAACACTTCGTCGCTGCGTTCAAAGCGGCGGCCGAGGAAGCGTAGTGCCTCCTCGCCGGCCGCCAGCGCCGAGGACAGGGTCTGCAGCTGCACGCCGGCCGGCAGTGCGGCCAGGTCGCTGAGCGCATCGGACGGGCGGCCGTTGACGAACACCAGGCGCGGCGACGGGATGTCGGCCAGCAGCGCGGGGTCGACATCGGCAGCGGCCAGCGGCGCCGGGCTGAAGCTGCGGCGTTCCAGCTGGCGCAGCGAGGTGTACTTCCAGGCTTCGGTACGCGGGCCGGGCAGGCCGGCCTGCAGTGCAGCGTCCAGTTCGGCGCGACGGGCATCGCTGCCGCAGAAGCCGCTGGCGAGGGAATCCAGCAGGACGCTCATCAGACCGCTGCCTCCGGTACCACGCGGTCCTTCAGGAAGTGGTAGCCGTGGGCTTCCAGTTCCAGCGCCAGCTCCGGGCCGCCGCTCTGCACGATCCTGCCGTCGGCCAGCACATGCACCACGTCCGGCTTGATGTAATCCAGCAGGCGCTGGTAATGGGTGATCACGATGAACGAACGGTCCGGTGAGCGCAGTGCGTTGACGCCGTCGGCCACGCTCTTGAGCGCGTCGATGTCCAGGCCGCTGTCGGTCTCGTCCAGGATCGCCAGCTTCGGTTCGAGCACGGCCAGCTGGAAGATCTCGTTGCGCTTCTTCTCGCCACCGGAGAAGCCTTCGTTGACGCCCCGGTGCAGCAGTTCGTCCTTGAGGTGCAGCACGGCCAGCTTCTGCCGGACCAGCTTGAGGAACTGCATCGAATCCAGTTCTTCCTCGCCGCGCGCCTTGCGCTGGGCGTTGAGCGCGGCGCGCAGGAAGTAGGTGTTGTTCACCCCGGGAATTTCCACCGGGTACTGGAAGGCCAGGAACAGGCCGGCGGCGGCGCGCTCTTCCGGAGCCAGGTCGAGCAGGTTGGCGCCTTCGAACTGTACGCTGCCTTCGCTGACGTCATAGCCGTCGCGGCCGGCCAGCACGTTGCCCAAGGTGGACTTGCCGGCGCCGTTGGGCCCCATGATGGCGTGCACCTGGCCGGGCTTCACGTCCAGCGACAGGCCCTTGAGGATTTCCTTGTCGCCGATGCGGGCGTGGAGGTTTTCGATCTTCAGCATGGTAAGTATCCGTAAAACGGACCGGAGCCCGCGTAGTGCCACGCCGTGCGTGGCAAAAATAAAAGTCGCAACGCGCCCGGCGCGTTACCCCACCGAGCCTTCCAGCGACACGTCCAGCAGCTTCTTGGCTTCCACGGCGAACTCCATCGGCAGCTCGCGGAACACCTGCTTGCAGAAGCCGTCGACGATCATCGACACCGCGTTTTCCTGGTCGATGCCGCGGGCGCGGCAATAGAACAGCTGGTCGTCGGAGATCTTGGAGGTGGTGGCTTCGTGCTCGACCGTCGCGCTGGGGTTCTTGACCTCGATGTACGGGAAGGTATGCGCGCCGCACTTCTTGCCGATCAGCAGCGAATCGCACTGGGTGTAATTGCGCGCGCCCTCGGCATTGCGGTCGATCCTGACCAGGCCGCGATAGGTGTTCTGGCCGCGGCCGGCGCTGATCCCCTTGCTGATGATCTTGCTCTTGGTGCGCTTGCCGATGTGGATCATCTTGGTGCCGGTATCGGCCTGCTGGCGGTGGTGGGTCAGCGCCACCGAGTGGAACTCGCCCACCGAGTCATCGCCGAGCAGCACGCAGGACGGGTATTTCCAGGTGATCGCCGAGCCGGTCTCGACCTGGGTCCAGGTGACCTTGCTGCGTGCGCCACGGCATTCGGCACGCTTGGTGACGAAGTTGTAGATGCCACCCACACCGTTCTCATCGCCCGGGTACCAGTTCTGCACCGTGGAATACTTGATCTCGGCATCGTCCAGCGCCACCAGCTCGACCACCGCGGCGTGCAACTGGTTCTCATCGCGCATCGGCGCGGTGCAGCCTTCCAGGTAGGACACGTACGCCTTGTCCTCGCAGATGATCAGGGTGCGCTCGAACTGGCCGGTGTGGCCGGCGTTGATGCGGAAATAGGTGCTCAGTTCCATCGGGCAGCGCACGCCGCTGGGGATGAACACGAAGCTGCCATCGGAGAACACGGCCGAGTTGAGCGCGGCGAAGTAGTTGTCGCCCACCGGCACCACCGTGCCCAGGTACTGCTTGACCAGCTCGGGGTGCTCCTTGATGGCCTCGGACATCGAGCAGAAGATCACGCCCTTCTCGGCCAGTTCCTTGCGGAAGGTGGTACCGACGGAGACCGAGTCGAACACCGCATCCACGGCCACGCCGGCCAGCCTGGCGCGCTCGTGCAGCGGCACGCCCAGCTTGTCGTAGGTATCCAGCAGCTCCTTGGGCACGTCATCGAGCGAGGCGTACTTCGGGCCCTTGGGCGCGGAGTAGTAGCTGAGTGCCTGCAGGTCGATCGCGGCGATCTGCAGCTTGGCCCAGTCCGGCATCGGCATGGTCAGGAAATGACGGTAGGCGTCCAGGCGCCACTGCGTCATCCATTCCGGCTCTTCCTTCTTGGCCGACAGGGCACGGATGGTGTCCTCGTCCAGGCCAGGCGGCAGCGAGTCCGATTCGATCTCGGTGATGAAGCCGGCGGCGTACTTGCGGCCGAGCTGCTCATGGATCTCGCGGTTGGGGGTATCGCCGGCGGCGACGGTGTCGAGGGTATCGGTGGCCATGGGGGCTGCCTACGGATCAGGAGATGACATCCGCCGCGATCGCGCGACGGGGGGCATCAACAAGGGGAAGAGGGGGCAGGATCTGCGCCAGGCTGACCGCACGCAGTGCTTCGGACACCACGTCGTTGATCAGCCGCCAGCTGCTGCGCGCACCGCATTGGCGTTCGCGCCCGCACTGGCTGTGGTCGTGCGCGCACTCGGTCAGGCCCAGCGGCCCTTCCATGGCTTCCACGATTTCGAACAGGGTGATCTGTTCGGCCGCACGGGTCAGCCGGTAGCCGCCGCGCACGCCGCGCAGGCCTTCGACCAGGCCGGCCTGGGCCAGCGGCTTGAGCAGCTTGCTGACCGTGGGCGGCTCAAGGCGGGCGAACTCGGCCAGTTCGGTCGCACTGAGCACCTCGCCCGGGCGGGCGGCGAGCACGGTCAGCACGACGGTGGCGTAATCGGTGAGCTTGGTGACGCGGAGCATGGGGAGGGCAGAACCATAAAGCGGACTGAAATTGTACGCTTTTATCGGCGGGCATCCAACCCACCCCGTTCAGCGGCCGTGGCGGTACGTATCGGTGGGCACGGGGTGCGGCGGCGCTTTGGCAATCACAAAGATTAAGCGAGAATCGGATCCTACCTTCCGCAACGGCCAGCCAGATGCCCAAGAAGATCCAAGCCCGCAAGTCCGCCATCCACGGCAACGGCGTATTCGCGCTGGCGCCGCTCAAGCAGGGCGAGCGGGTCATCCAGTACAAGGGCCTGCTGCGCAGCCACGCCGACGTGGATGCCGATGATACCGGGGACGTGGAAAGCGGTCACACCTTCCTGTTCACCCTGAACGACGATTACGTCATCGATGCCAACTACAAGGGCAACGACGCGCGCTGGTTGAACCACAGCTGCGACCCGAACTGCGAGGCGGTGATCGAAGAGGCCGAGGGCGACAACCGCCGCGAGGACAAGGTGTTCATCGAGGCGATCAAGGCCATCCAGCCCGGCGACGAACTGACCTACAACTACGGCATCACCCTCGCCGAGCGCCACACCGCACGCTTGAAGAAGATCTGGGAATGCCGCTGCGGTGCGAAGAAGTGCACCGGGACGATGTTGCAGCCCAAGCGCTGAAGCAGGCATCGGCCGTTGGTCGATGCATCGCATCGCCGGGGCGTACCGACCAACGGTCGGTACCTACCGCGAATCTACCCACGGTCCGTGCCCAATCTACGGCGTACCGACCAACGGTCGGTACCTGCCGCGTATCTACCCACGGTCGGTACCTGCCGGTGTTTCACGGGTCCGCCGCCGGTAGGTATCGACCGTTGGTCGATACGCGGCCCAGTCAGTTGCCCAGCATCCCCGCCGGCACCAGCTTGCCCAGGTCCTGGTTGAAGGTGACCACCAGCTTGCCGTTCTCCACCTGCGCCGACTGCACCTGCAGCGCGCCGAGCACGCTGGCCACGGTCGGATCGATCTTGTAGATCGGCTCGCGACGGGCGTAGTCGGTCAGCCAGGCATTGAGCAGGCTGCGGGTGCGTGAATCCAGGCGGCCGCCGTTGTTGGCCGGGGTGAAGTCGTCCACGGTCGGCTGGTCCAGGTGGAAGCCCTGGGTCTGGGCGTCATAACGCAGGCCGCTGCTCAGCTTCACCTTGCCCAGCGCAGCGGGTGCGCCGCCGGCGGTGGCCATTGCCACATCGAATCCAAGGTCGAGCCGGTTGCCCTGTGGCAGGGCGAGCTGGGGATGGCTCATGGTCATCGCGATCAGGCCGCCGAGGGCGTCCTGGGTGCGCGGAAAGCTGCCGTCCAGGTACTGCTGGACGTCGGTGGCGCCGACCGACAGCTGGCGACCGGACACGCTGGGGGCGGCCTGCGCGCCCACGGCCGCGGCGATCAGTACGGTACAGGCGGCAAGGCGGGACAACAGCGGGCGTACGTTCATGGCGTCAGGCCTTGGGAAGGAGATGCCCACGATAGCGCCTTCGGCTGAATCCAGCTTGGACGCCAGAGCCATGCAACGCGGGCGTGGGGTAGCTCACTCCAGTACCGGTTGCAGCGAGGCGCCATGGATCTCCCAGCCGCTGCCATCCGGTCGCGGTTGCAGTCGGTACCAGCCCTTGAAGTGCATCGTGCCGTCGGCAGTGACTGCGCGCAGCCGTACCGGCACCTCTCGCAGCCGTGAAGGGTGCACGTTATCGCGGGCCACGGCAGGGTCGGTATCCACGCGCAGCGTGCGCAGGCCGGACAGGCCGCGAAGTGCGGCGTCGTCAGCATGGGTGGAGGTGCGGCCGCCACTCCAGAATGCATCGGCGGCAGTACGGTCACCACGCATCAGTGCGTTGAGGTAGTGCCGGACCACGGTGTTCTCATCGTCGGCGCTGGTGGGCACCGCCGCCAGCACCGGTACCGCAGGGCCAGCCTGCGATCCAGGCGTTGCGCCGTCGTCATGGGCGGCCCGCTCGCGTGGCTGCGGCTCGGATGCGGCGCTGGGCCGCGCATCGGTTGCGGCGTCATCGGCATTGCGCTGGCACGAACAACCGCCCAGCAGCAGCGGTAACAGGATCACGGCACGACGCATGGCGGTCTCTCCCCGGAGAAGGGCAGAGTGTAGCGTCCCGGTGGGGCGGCTCAGGGCGTGCGCTGGATCGCGTCGAGGGCCTGCAGCACTTCATCCAGCCTGGGCTGCAGGGCGGTCAGGGGATGGCTGGGCTCGTCGGCGTGGCGCCGCGCCAGGTCGTGCAGCAGCTGGGTGGCCACGATCGCCGCGGCGCGCTCGTCGCCGCTCAGGCCAGTGTGGCGGCGCGCCGCTTCCAGCAGCCGCATCCAGTCCTGCTGGGCACGATGTTCCAGTTCGATCGTGCAGCGTCCGCTGCACTGCAACCCGTCCTTCTCGATCGGGGTGACGGTAATGCGGTAACGCTGGGAGGGGCTGGTCATGGCGGCTGGCGTTGGGGGGACGTAGCCACCATAGGCGTGCCGTTGGGCGTGGACGAGCGGCGCGGTCGCACGCAGTGTTCCACCTTGTGCGTTCCGTCGCTGCCGCGCGGCCCCAAGACGATTGGGGCGACGGGGTTTGCACGCACAACCGGGCTGCCAGCAGCGCTGGGCAACGCTGTGTTTCGCGTGGGGGATTCCCCCAGGCGGGGCGAAGAACCAAAAAAAACGGGGCGGCCAATGGCCGCCCCGTTCGGTGCTGCAGGAAACGCGCTGATTACAGCGCGGCGTCCTTGAGCTTCTTGAGCGGACGCACTTTCAGCTTGGTGGATGCCGGCTTGGCGGCAAACCACTGTTCTTCCTTCGTGAACGGGTTGATGCCCTTGCGCTTCGGCTTGGCGGCAACGCTGACGGTGGTGATCTTCAGCAGGCCCGGCAGGGTGAAGCTGCCAGCGCCCTTCTTGTGCACCGAAGCGGCCACCGCGCCTTCCAGCGAGGCGAGTACGGCGCGCACGTCCTTGGCAACAACGCCGGACGCTTCAACGATGTGTGCAACCAGACCAGACTTGCTCAGTGCGTCCTTGATCGGCTTGGGAGCGGCCGGCTTTGCGGCTGCCTTGGTAGCGACTTTCTTTACTGCCTTCTTCGGGGCAGCCTTCTTAGCGGTCTTTGCCATGGTTTCCTGATTCCGTGAACGGTTGGTTGTGTGGTCGCGCCGAACCCGGTCGGCAAGCGAAATGTAGGGCAACCCGGCGGCCGCGCCAATAGGCAATCGCATAAAAATTCGTGATTTCCTGCCTGCCGGTTACCGCAGCGCATCAGGTCATGCCCGGAAAACAGGGGTTGCCAAGGCCAGGACGGCGCGCGGCGCGGCCGGCGAAAAACAGCTGGAACATGCGCAAACCCCTTGAAAACAGCGGTTTTTTTCTCGCAATGGCGGCGGCCGTCGCGCTATTTCGACGGTGTCGTGCCACGGTGAAGGCACCGGCCCGACGCGACGCTAACGCCGTGCGATCTACGCTGGAGCTGCCATTCATCCGCAGGAGACACACCGATGGGCATTTCGCGTCATGCCACCGCGCACTGGGAAGGTGACCTCAAGACAGGCAAGGGACAATTGAGCACGCCGCAGAGCGGCTTGATGGACAAGACCCGCTATGCCTTCAGCAGCCGCTTTGGCGATGAAAAGGGCACCAACCCCGAAGAGCTGATCGCCGCCGCGCATGCCGGCTGCTTCACCATGGCCCTGTCGGCCAAGCTCACCGAAGCCGGTTTCGTACCGACCTCGCTGGATACCGAGGCCAAGGTCGACCTCTCGATGGACGGGGGCCCGCAGCTCTCGCAGATCACCCTGACGGTGAAGGCCGTGGTGCCCGGGATCGACGCCGCGCAGTTCCGCGCGATTGCCGATGATGCCAAGCAGAACTGCCCGGTGTCCAAGGCGTTGAGCGCGGTACCGATCAGTCTCGACGCCGAACTGGCTTGATTGCCAGCCCGCGCAGGGACGGCGCCGGCCATGGGTCGGCCCCGTCCCTTCGTGTCGGGTATCCATAGCAGGGCGTGAACCTGTCCGGAGACGGCCCGGTGCGGGCAATTACCAGTCCAGGCTGCCGCGGATCACGGTCTGCACCTGGCCGCCGGACCAGACCTCGCCGGCGGCGTCTATCTGCAGGCTCAGGCGTGCATCGTGCCCCACTTCACGGCCCTGGCTGACGACATAACGGCGTGCGCCGCCGGGCAGGGCGTTGCGGCTGTCCAGCCAGGCGGCAAGCACGGCATTGGCCGCGCCGGAGGCGGCATCTTCAAACCGGCGGCCATTGCCGACGAACGCACGAACCGCCAGGTCCCACGGCTGGCCCTGGCTGTACGCAAAGGCGAACACCCC
The DNA here is from genome assembly GCF_057835675.1 of Stenotrophomonas sp. GL_101. Lineage (NCBI taxonomy): Bacteria > Pseudomonadati > Pseudomonadota > Gammaproteobacteria > Lysobacterales > Lysobacteraceae > Stenotrophomonas > Stenotrophomonas sp. GL_101. Next base: position 1,112,093 of record NZ_CM174432.1, read on the forward strand.
CATGCTGTCGGTGCTTTCGGCCAACCCGGCGATCGCCGCCCAGTCCGGCTGCAGGCCGCGCAGCGCGGCTTCGTCGGCCAGCGCAACCACCCACCAGCTGCGACCGCCGGCCATCCGTGCCGGTGGCAACGCGCCCAATGGCCAGCCGGCCAGGGCCGCCGCCAGGCGCGGGTCGTCGGCGCCACTCACCTCGGCCACCTGGGCGCGCGGGGTGCGGATGGCAATGCGGCGCTGCGCGCCGTCGCCGTCCACGCGCAACGGCAGTGCCCCGGCAATGCCGTCCTGCACCAGCACGCCGTCCACCGGCGTGGCCAGCCCGGCCTCCAGCACCGCGTGGGCGGTACCGACGCTGGGATGGCCGGCAAACGGCACTTCCTTCTGCGGGCTGAACATACGGATGCGGTAGCTGGTGCCGGGCATCTGCGCGGGGAACACGAAGGTGGTTTCCGGCAGCCGGGTCCAGCGGGCGATCGCCTGCATGGCCGCATCGTCCAGACCCTCGGCGTCGAGCACCACCGCCAGCGGATTGCCGGCACCGGGATGGGGGGAAAACACGTCCAGCTGCAGGAAACGGCGTGAGGTCATGGGGAAGGGTCCATGGAACGGCCGGGCAGCTTACCAATCCCGGCCTGCCCACTGCCGGGGCCGGGCTTGGCATAGAATCGGGGGTTCGGCCGGTGTGCCGGGCAATCCTCCCCCTCACTACGAAACCCTCCCTACCTCCATGTCAGCTTCCCCCCTTGTCGATCGTTGGATCGTACTGAAGTTCGGCGGCACCTCCGTGTCGCGTCGTCATCGCTGGGACACGATCGGGACGCTGGCGAAAAAACGGGCGGAAGAGACCGGCTCGCGCGTGCTGGTGGTGGTCTCGGCGCTGTCGGGGGTCACCAATGAGCTGACCGCCATTGCCGATGGTGCTGCCGACAGCCGCGCCCGCGTGGACGCGCTGGTGGCGCGCCATCGCGCGTTCCTCTCCGAGCTGGAGCTGGACGCGGCGGCGCTGGATGTGCGCCTGGATGCGCTGGCCGGCCTGCTCGAGGACCCGCGTGCGGCCGGCCGCCCGCTTGAGTGGCAGGCCGAGGTGCTCGGCCAGGGTGAACTGCTGTCCTCCACGGTGGGGGCGACCTACCTGCGCGCCAGCGGCCTGGATTTCGGCTGGATGGACGCGCGCCAATGGCTCGATGCACTGCCGCCGCAGCCCAACCAGAGCGACTGGTCGCAGCGCCTGTCGGTGAATTGCCAGTGGCGTTCGGATGCGGACTGGGCCACGCGTTTCCGTGCCCAGCCCACCCGCATGCTGATCACCCAGGGGTTCATTTCGCGGCATGCCGATGGCGGTACCGCCATCCTGGGTCGCGGTGGTTCGGATACCTCGGCGGCGTACTTCGGTGCGCTGCTCGGCGCCAGCCGCGTGGAGATCTGGACCGATGTGCCAGGCATGTTCAGCGCCAACCCGCGCGAGGTCCCGGACGCGCGCCTGCTGACCCGCCTGGACTATTACGAAGCGCAGGAAATCGCCACCACCGGCGCCAAGGTGCTGCACCCGCGCTCGATCAAGCCATGCCGCGACGCCGGCGTGCCGATGGCGATCCTGGATACCGAACGCCCGGAACTGCCGGGGACCAGCATCGACGGCAATGCCGCGCCGGTGCCGGGAGTGAAGGCGATCAGCCGCCGCAACGGCATCGTGCTGGTGTCCATGGAAGGCATCGGCATGTGGCAGCAGGTGGGCTTCCTGGCCGACGTGTTCGGGCTGTTCAAGAAGCATGGCTTGTCGGTGGACCTGATCGGTTCGGCCGAAACCAACGTCACCGTCTCGCTGGACCCGTCCGAGAACCTGGTCAATACCGATGTGCTGGCCGCGCTGTCGGCCGACCTGTCGCAGATCTGCAAGGTCAAGATCATCGTGCCGTGCGCGGCGATCACCCTGGTCGGCCGCGGCATGCGTTCGCTGCTGCACAAGCTGTCGGACGTGTGGGCCACGTTCGGGCGTGAGCGCGTGCATATGATTTCGCAGTCGTCCAACGACTTGAACCTGACCTTCGTCATCGATGAGGCCGATGCTGACGGGCTGCTGCCGATCCTGCATGCCGAGCTGATCGACAGCGGTGCGATGCCGGTGGAGGAGGGCGAAGTGTTCGGCCCGCGCTGGCGCGAGATCGCCGGCACTGTCCGCCCGCGCGAAACCGCCTGGTGGCGGGGCCAGCGCGAGCACCTGTTGCAGCTGGCCCAGGCCGGTACGCCGCGCTACGTGTACAACCTGCCCACGGTGCGCGCGCGTGCCCGCGCGCTGAAGGCGATCAAGGCGATCGACCAGCGCTACTACGCGATCAAGGCCAATTCGCACCCGGCCATCCTGGCCGTGCTGGAGCAGGAGGGCTTCGGCCTGGAGTGCGTCTCGCATGGCGAGCTCAAGCATGTGTTCAACGCGCTGCCGACGCTGTCGCCCAAGCGCGTGCTGTTCACCCCCAGCTTCGCCCCACGCACCGAGTACGAAGCGGCCTTCGCGCTGGGCGTGACGGTCACCGTCGACAATGTGGAAGCGCTGCAGCGCTGGCCCGAGCTGTTCGCCAACCGCGAGCTGTGGTTGCGCGTGGACCTGGGCCGGGGCGAAGGCCACCACGCCAAGGTCCGCACCGGTGGCAAGGACTCCAAGTTCGGCCTGCCGATCGCCCGCGTGGACGAGTTCGTGCGCCTGGCCACCGACCTGGGCACCCGCGTGGTCGGCCTGCATGCGCACCTGGGCAGTGGCGTGGAAACCGCGCAGCACTGGCGCCTGATGTGCGATGAGCTGGCCGGTTTCGCGCGTCGCATCGGCAGCGTGGAGACCATCGACATCGGGGGCGGGCTGCCGATTCCGTACAGCGCCGACGATGAACCGTTCGACCTGGACGCGTGGGCGGCCGGACTGGCCGAGGTCAAGGCCGTGCACCCGGCGTTCCGCCTGGCGATCGAGCCGGGCCGTTACCTGGTCGCCGAATCCGGCGTGCTGCTGGCCCGTGCCACCCAGGTGATCGAGAAGGACGGCGTGCGCCGCGTTGGCCTGGATGCGGGCATGCACACCTTGATGCGCCCGGCCCTGTACGACGCCTGGCACGACATCGAGAACCTGAGCCGGCTGGGCGGCTACGCCGAGGCGGCGTTCGACGTGGTCGGACCGATCTGCGAATCCAGCGATGTGTTCGGCAAGCGTCGCAAGCTGCCGGTGTCGACTGCGCCAGACGATGTGATGCTGATCGCCGATGCCGGCGCCTACGGCTATGTCATGGCCAACACCTACAACCAGCGCGAGCTGCCGCGTGAGGACGTCATCGATGACGTCGCTTGAGCGCCGCCGCCCGCCCACCCTTGAAGGCGTGCCGTGCACACGCACGGCCGCGCTCTGAACCGGATACACCATGACTGCTTTCGATAAACACCAGGTTGCCGTGTTCCGCTTCGTCCGCTGCGATTTCGCCGCCGACAGCGGTGTGGCGAACCTGGTCTATGCCTTCGACGACGGCCCCGAGCTGATCGAGACGGTGACCATTCCCGGTGCCCCGTTCGTGCTGGACGGCGCCCGCGGCGAGGCGGTGCAGCATGCGTTGCGCCTGTTGCACCTGATAGCCGGCGTCAGCTACTACAAGGCCGGCGTGCCCGCGCAGGTGCGCATCGACGGTTACGCCATCGATGCGGCCACCGCGGCACTGGTGGAGGACGTCTACCTCAATGGCCTGGGCGAGTTTGCCTATCGCAACGGCTTGAACCTGCGCGGCCGCTTCCGCCTGCCGGTGCAGGGCGATGCTTTCGCCGCGCCGGCGGTGGGCCTGCGCGAACACGCGCTGGTGGCCATCGGTGGCGGCAAGGATTCGCTGGTCAGCATCGAAGCGCTGCGCAGCCTGGGCATCGCCGAGACGGTGACCTGGATCGGCGCCTCGCAGTTGATCCGTGCCTGCGCCGAACGCACCGGCCTGCCCACGCTGAACATCGGCCGCGCGCTGGCCCCGGAGCTGTTCGAGCTGAACCGCCAGGGCGCGTGGAACGGTCACATCCCGGTGACGGCGGTGAACTCGGCGATCATCGTGCTGGCCGCGTTGCTGCAGGGCGTGGACCAGGTGGTGTTCTCCAATGAGCGCTCGGCCAGCTATGGCAGCCAGATCCCCGGCACCGGCGAGGTGAATCACCAGTGGTCCAAGGGCTGGGCGTTCGAGCAGGCCTTCGGTGAATACCTGCAGCAGCATGTTGCCGCCGACCTGCAGTACTACTCGCTGCTGCGCCCGTTGTCGGAGCTGGCGGTGGCGCGCCAGTTCGCCAAGAGTGATTTCTACGACGCACATTTTTCCAGCTGCAACCGCAATTTCCACATCCTTGGCGAGCGCCCGGTGAACCGCTGGTGCGGGGTCTGCCCGAAGTGCCACTTCGTGTTCCTGGCGCTGGCGCCGTTCATGCCCAAGACCCGCCTGGTGGGCATCTTTGGACGCAACCTGCTGGACGACCCGGACCAAGCCGGTGGCTTTGATGCCCTGCTGGAGTTCCAGGACCACAAGCCGTTCGAGTGCGTTGGCGAAGGCCGTGAATCGCGGGCGGCGATGGCCGCGCTGGCCGCGCGCCCGGAGTGGAAGGAGGATGCGCTGGTGAAGCGCTTCTGCAACGACATCCAGCCCCATCTGGTCGCGGCCGAGTTGCCGATCGCGCCGTTGCTGGTGCTGGAAGGCGAGCACCGCATTCCTGCCCCGATCTGGGAGCGCCTGCGTGCGAATTTCGCAGCTTGAAGGCAAGCGCGTTGCGTTGTGGGGATGGGGACGGGAAGGGCGCGCCGCGTTCGGCGTGCTGCAGCAGCGGCTGCCGTCGCTGCCGCTGACCCTGTTCTGCCCCGAGCCCGAAGTGGCCGCTGCGGTGGAAGAAACCGGTGGCCTGCTGGCGGTGCGCTCGGATGTCAGCGCGGCGTCACTGGCCGCCTTCGAGGTGGTGATCAAATCGCCTGGCATCAGCCCGTACGGTGAGGCCGCCCTGCACGCCAGCGCGCAGGGCACCCGGTTCATCGGGGGCACCTCGCTGTGGTTCGCCGAGCATGCCGATGCCGACGGCACCGTGCGCGACACGGTGTGCGTGACCGGCACCAAGGGCAAAAGCACGACCACCGCATTGCTGGCGCACCTGCTGCGTGCCACCGGCGCGCGCACCGCACTGGTCGGCAACATCGGCCTGCCGCTGCTGGAAGTGCTGGCACCGCAACCAGCACCGGACTACTGGGCGGTGGAGCTGTCCAGCTACCAGACCGGCGAGGTCGGGCGCAGTGGCGCGCACCCGCAGGTAGCGGTGGTGCTCAACCTGTTCCCGGAACACCTGGACTGGCACGGCAGCCAGGCCCGCTACATCGAAGACAAACTGCGGCTGGTCACCGAGGCGCAGCCGCGCATCGCCGTGCTCAACGCCGCCGACCCGCACCTGGCCGCGTTGTCGTTGCCGCACAGCACGGTGGTGTGGTTCAACCAGCCGCAGGGCTGGCATATGCGCGATGACATGGTGTATCGCGGCGAACAGGCGGTGTTCGATACCGCGCACACGCCCCTGCCGGGCCGGCACAACCGTGGCAACCTGTGCGCGGTGCTGGCCGCGGTGGAGGCCCTGGGGCTGGATGCGGTGGGCCTGGCGCCGGCGGTGCAGGATTTCCGGCCGCTGCCCAATCGGCTGCAGACCCTGGGTACCGACCAGGGCATCACCTTCGTCAACGATTCGATCAGCACCACCCCGCATGCCAGCCTGGCGGCGCTGGAGTGTTTCAGTGGACGGCGCATCGCGCTGCTGGTCGGTGGCCATGACCGCGGCCTGGACTGGCACGACTTCGTCGCCCATATGGCGCACGACGTGCCCCCGGTCGAGATCATCACGATGGGCGCCAATGGCCCGCGCATCCATGCGCTGCTGCAGCCGCTGGCCGATGCCGGTCGCTTCGGCCTGCACGCCGCCGCCGACCTGCCCGAGGCGATGCAACTGGCCCGCATCGCACTGGGCGAGCAGGGCGGGGTGGTAGTGATGTCGCCGGGCGCGCCCAGCTACGGGGTGTATCGCGATTACGTCGCACGCGGCCGCCATTTCGCCGCACTGGCCGGGTTCGACCCGGAGGCGATCACCGCGATCGCAGGCATCGGCATTTCGTAGCGCCGACCGTTGGTCGGCTGCCGGCCCTACGGAGGGTGCGCAACGGCAGCGGGGCAGAGCCCCGCTCTACACGGGGTGTTCGCCCGGCCGTCCTACACTCGGGGTTCTTGTCCGGAGGAGCAGGCGCATGGTCAGGCAATGGCGGTGGGGCGCGGCGGTGCTGTTGGGGATGGTGGCGCTGCCGGCGATGGCGGCAATGAAGACCCAACCAGTGGAATGGCAGCTGGACGGCACCTCCTTCAGTGGCGTGCTGGTCTACGACGACGGCGACAGCGACAAGCGCCCCGGGCTGGTGATGGTGCCGAACTGGAAGGGCGTCAACGACTCGGCGATCGCCAAGGCCAAGCAGTTGGCCGGCGACGATTATGTGGTGCTGGTGGCCGATGTGTACGGCAAGGGCGTGCGCCCGAAGACCGACGCCGAGGCCGGGCCGGTGGCGACCCGGCTGCGCAACGAGCGCCCGCTGCTGCGGGCGCGCGCGCTGAAGGCCATCGACGTGCTCAAGGCCCAGGCCGGCAAGGCGCCGCTGGACGCGTCGCGGATCGGCGCGGTCGGCTTCTGCTTCGGTGGCACCACCGTGCTGGAAATGGTCCGGGCCGGCGCACCGCTGGCCGGCGTGGTCAGCCTGCATGGCGGGCTGGGTTCACCGTTGCCAGCCAAGGCCGGTGGCCGCCATCCGTCGGTGCTGGTGCTCAATGGTGCCGACGACAAGAGCGTCAGCAAGGACGACATCGCCAGCTTCGAGCAGGAAATGAACGCAGCCAAGGTCGACTGGGAGTTCACCAACTACAGCGGCGCGGTGCATTGCTTCGCCGAGGCCGACGCCAACAGCCCGCCGGGCTGCCTGTACAACGAACGCGCCGCCAAGCGCGCCTGGAAGGCGCTGGACGAGTTCTTCGAGGAGCGGTTCGAACGCCGCTGACATCGCGGCCTGTTTGCCGACGGTCGGCCGATAGCGCACGAACGGCGATGCCTGGCGCGGGTACCGACCAACGGTCGGTACCTACCGGCATGCGGCGACCGGTGTCCCGCGACGAAAACCGCGCTCCAGACACACGCGGCAAATGCCGACCGTTGGTCGGCACGCCTGCCGTCAATGCGAACGCCGCACCGCGTAACGGGCCAGGCCGCGCAGGGCGGCCACGGCATCATTGTCGGCCAGGCCGTCGAGCGCGCGCTCGGCGGCGGCGGCATATTCCTCGGCACGGGCGCGGCTGTAGTCCAGCCCGCCGGTGGCGTGGATCGCCGCCAGCACTTCCGGCATCGCCTCGGCTTCGCCGTTCTGCACGATCGCACGCAGGCGCTCGCGGGTGGCCGCGTCCGAATGCGCCATCGCGTGGATCAACGGCAGGGTTGCCTTGCCCTCGGCCAGGTCGTCGCCCAGGTTCTTGCCCAGCTCGTCGGCATTGGCCGAATAATCCAACACATCGTCGGCGATCTGGAAGGCATAACCCAGGTGCATGCCGTAGTCGTACAGCGCCTGCTGGGTCGCCTGGTCAACGCCGCTGGCCAGGCCGCCCAAGCGGGTGCCGGCGGCGAACAGCACCGCGGTCTTGCGCTCGATCACGCGCAGGTAGGCCGCTTCGTCGGTATCGGGGTTGTGTACATGCAACAGTTGCAGGACTTCGCCTTCGGCGATGCGGTTGGTGGTGTCGGCCAGGATCTGCATGACCGGCATGCGGTCCAGTTCCACCATCAGCTGGAAGCTGCGCGAGTACAGGAAATCGCCGACCAGAACGCTCGGCGCATTGCCCCACAGCGCGTTGGCGGTGCTGCGGCCACGGCGCAGGCTGGATTCGTCCACCACGTCGTCGTGCAGCAGGGTGGAGGTATGGATGAACTCGATGATCGCCGCCAGCTGGTGGTGTTCCGGGCCGGCCTGGCCGACCGCGCGACCGGCCAGCATGACCAACATCGGCCGCAGGCGTTTGCCGCCCGCGGAGATGATGTGGTCGGCGATCTGGTTGATCAGCACGACATCCGAGGACAGTCGGCGGCGAATCAGCGCATCGATGGCGGCCATGTCGGGCGCGGCGAGCGTCTGGATCTGGGGCAGGCCCAGCGCGGGGCGGGTGTCTTCGGTGATGGTCATGCGTTCTGACTTTCAGGCTTGACCTGAATTATAGGCGGTGTGGTGGTCTTCCGCCTGCGAAGACCCGTTGCCGACCCATTGCCGGCCGGTTTGAACGGGCAGGGCGGCGGGCGGCCGAGGCCGAAACCCGGGGTGGGAGCGGTTTTCCGCCGCGTCGCGCCCGCGCGGCGGCTGGGCCGGCAGGTGAATACGTATGCATGCATCGCCACCACCACAGGCACGCGGATAAGCTTGTCGGGTCGTTTTTTGCACCCGTCCGCGGGTGCCGTGGAAGCCCGGAGGGGGGCCCTCGATGTCGCAGACTCCATGGTGGCGCGGTGCCGTCATCTACCAGATTTACCCGCGCAGTTTCCTGGATGCCAACGGCGATGGCGTAGGCGATCTGCCCGGCATCATCGAACGCCTGGATTACGTGGCCGCGCTGGGCGTGGACGCGATCTGGATCTCGCCGTTCTTCACCTCGCCGATGGCCGATTTCGGTTACGACATCGCCGACCATCGCGATGTGGATCCGCTGTTTGGCAATCTGGCCGATTTCGACCGGCTGCTGGCCAGGGCGCATTCGCTGGGCCTGAAGGTGATGATCGACCAGGTGTTCAGCCATACCTCGATCGAGCATGCCTGGTTCCGCGAAAGCCGCCAGGACCGCACCAATCCTAAGGCGGACTGGTACGTATGGGCCGACCCACGCGAGGACGGCACGCCGCCCAACAACTGGATGTCGATCTTCGGTGGGGTGGCCTGGCAGTGGGAGCCGCGTCGCGAGCAGTACTTCCTGCACAACTTCCTGGCCGACCAGCCGGACCTGGATTTCCACAATCCGGCCGTGCGGCAGGCGACGTTGGACTATGTGCGGTTCTGGCTGGACCGGGGCGTGGATGGTTTCCGGCTGGATTCGATCAATTTCTGTTTCCACGATGCGCAGCTGCGCGACAACCCGGCCAAGCCACGGGAGAAGCGCCTGGGCCGTGGTTTCAGCGCGGACAATCCGTACGCCTATCAGTACCACTACTACAACAACACGCAGCCGGAGAACATTGCGTTCATCGAGCAGCTGCGGGTGCTGTTGGATGCGTACCCGGGCACGGTGAGCCTGGGCGAGATCTCGGCCGAGGATGCGCTGGCCACCACGGCTGAGTACACCGCGCCGGGCCGCCTGCACATGGGCTACAGCTTCGAGCTGCTGGTGAAGGATTTCAGCGCCGGCTACATCCGCGACACGGTGTCGCGGCTGGAAGCGACGATGACCGAGGGCTGGCCCTGCTGGGCGATCTCCAACCACGATGTGGAGCGCGCGGTGACCCGCTGGGGCGGGCATCCGGCGCAGCCGCGGTTGGCGCGGCTGCTGGTGGCGCTGCTGTGTTCGCTGCGCGGTTCGATCTGCCTGTACCAGGGCGAGGAGTTGGGGCTGGGCGAGGCCGAGGTGCCGTTCGAGGCGCTGCAGGACCCGTATGGCATCACGTTCTGGCCGAACTTCAAGGGCCGCGATGGTTGCCGCACGCCGATGCCGTGGATCGATGCGCCGTTGGCGGGGTTCACCACGGGCGAGCCGTGGTTGCCGATTCCGGCCGAGCATCGGGTGCTGTCGGTGGCGGTGCAATCGGCGGATCCGCACTCGGTGTTGAATGCGTTTCGGCAGTTCCTGGCCTGGCGGCGGACGATGCCGACGCTGCTGGTAGGCGACATCGTGTTCCTGGAGACGGCCGAGCCGGTGCTGATGTTCGAGCGCGGCCATGCGGGCGAGACGTTGCTGTTGGCCTTCAATCTTTCCACCGAGGCGGTGCGCGTGGCGTTGCCGGTTGGTGCGTGGCATGCGCTGGCCGTGCCGGGACCGGATGTGGGCCATGCCGAGGGTGGCGAGCTGCTGTTGTCGGCGCAGTCGATGTACTGCGCGCGTCGGGATTGATTCGATTTTCCGGTGGTATTGAGAGGGCGGAGCTTCTGGCTTCGCCCTCTTTTTTTGTAAGGCGATCAAGGGCGAACGGCGAACGGCGTCCGGTGCTTCGTGCGTTCTGGCTGGGCGGGGGTGTGTGGGTTCGCGGGACACGGCGCAAGTACGTCCATGTAGCCTCGTGAGCGCCATCCATGGCGCCCAACGGTCCCGCGAACCCACGCACCCCCACCCTCGACAGTGGGCGGGTGTGCACAGGAAAGCGGAATCAACAGCGGTGGTGCAGGGCGTGCGACGGATTGCTGCACGCTGGCGGTCGTGATGCTGGTGTCGTTGATCTTCTGTGAGCAACGGGAACATATCGAAGGGCAGGTATGGGCAAGGTTGCGGGACCGTGTACGGCATGGATGCCGTACACGAGCCTCCATGGATGGATTCACGGCGTGTCCCGCAACCTTGCCCATACCTGCCAAACCGGTAGCGACACCGTGCTGGCTGCCGTTGATCTGCTGCCGTTGATCTGCTGCCGTTGCTCTGCTGTTGCGCATGAAAAAACCCGCTGCTCGCGCAGCGGGTTTCTGATGTTGCCCTTACGGCCGGCTCAGAACTTGTAGTTCACGCCCAGCATGTAGGTGCGGCCCCACTCGACGTACTCCAGCGGGCGGTCCTTGCTGCCGGCGTAGGTACGGTACGGCTCGTTGGTCAGGTTGCTTCCCTGCAGCAACAACGTCAGCCCCTGCAGCGCGGTGCCATCGGCGAAGGTGTAGCTGACCTGCGCGTCGGTCACGTTCTCGCCTACCACGTAACGCAGCGTGCGGTTGCCGTTGAAGTTGCCGATCTCACCGATGAAATCCGAGCGACGGCGCTGGCTGACACGCGCTTCAAAACCACTGCGCTCATAGTAGGCGGTGAAGTTGTAGACCCGCTCGGACAGACCCGGCAGCGCGATCGGCTCGCTGCCCACGCTGGAAGCACTTTCCGGGTCCAGGATCTTCACGTCGCTGTCGTTGAAGGTCGCACTGGCCTGCACGCCGAAGCCACGCAGGCGGTCGGTGAGCATGTCCAGCGGGAACGAGGCGGTCAGTTCCAGTCCCTTCAGCTTGCCGCCCTGGCCGTTCTCCGGCGCGGAGAACGTACCGGTGGTCAGCAGCGGAGCGGTCATGCCCGGCGGAATCACGTAGCTGCTCAGCAGGTCGCTGAAATCGTAGTCATCGCGCGACTGCGTGTAGACGTACGATTTGAGGTCCTTGTAGAAGATCGCCGCGGCCACGTAGGCCTTCTCGCCGAAGTACTTCTCGTAGGACAGATCCAGCGCGGTCGCCCGCCACGGATCCAGCAGCGGGTTGCCGCCGCTGCCGCCGGGCTTGCCGGTGGCGGTATCCACGCCGAACTCCAGGCCGGCGCGCATCTGGTCCACGCGCGGGCGGGCCACCTGCTTGGCCGCAGCCAAGCGCAGCGTCTGCTGGTGCGGGAACATGAAGGCCAGGTTCAGGCTGGGCAGCCAATCGGTGTAGGTCTTGCCACTGTCGATCGGCAGGATGTTCTGGCCGTCCGGTCGCGAACGGTCGAAGTAGTTCGACTGCGAACTCTGGTCGGTGCGGATCATCTGCACGCCGATATTGCCGCGCAGGCCCACGTCACCAATGTCGGTGTTGATGTTGGCGCGCAACCAGGCCGTGCTGGTCTTTTCCTGCACCGTCCAGGCCTTGGGAATCAGGTAGTCCAGGTTGGTGACCGGGTTGAACACCATGTACCGGTCCACCGCGCCGGGGACGTTCCAGGCCGGGATATTGCCCAGCCCGGCGAAGCCCAGGTTGACCGGCCGGTACTGCAGGTCGCCGGCGATGTTGGCATCGCCCTGGTCACCCAGCAGGATGTTGCCTTCGGCCTGGGTCTTGTCCTTGCGGCGGTCGGCGTAGTTCACGCCCACGTCCAGGTCGGAGAACCACCTGAGCGATTCGGGCAAGGCGAAGGTCGCCTGCAGGCGTGCGGCCTTCAGGCGGTCCTCGACCTGCGGCACCTTGCCGTAGCCGGACCCGTAGATGGTGTTGGTCAGGAACAGCGCATCGGGGTCGGCGTAGTCCAGCCCGGGGCGGATCTGCGAGAAGCCGTTCGGGTTGACCACCACGCCCACTGTATCCAGCTGCGGCATGGGGGTGAGCTGCAGGTTGTTTTCCAGGTTCAGCTCATCGCGCGTGGCCTTGGAGTAGTTGACGTCGGCAACCACCTTGACCCGCTCGAAGTTGAATTCGTTGTTCCAGCCGAACGCGTCGATCTTGTCCTTGCGCTTGTTGTACATGCCGCGCACCAGCGGGTACACGCCACTGGCGCTGCCACCGGTGAAGGTGCCATCGGCGTTCACTTGTGGGGCGGTGATCAACAGCCCGGGGCTGTAGTTGCCGTTGTAGTTGCTGAGGTTGACCTCGAACTGGTTGGCGGTGTCGATCTGCTCGGCTTCGGTGTGGAACGCATCCAGCGTGCTGGTCCACACGTTGGACGGGCGGAACTGCACGGTGGCCATCACGCCGTCGCGCTTGTTGTTGCCGGTTCGGCGCAAGGCCTTGATGCCATCGGAGAACACCGTGCCCGGCGCCAGGCCAGGACGGTTGCCGTTGTCGGTATTTTCGGTGGTCCACGGCTCGTACAGGCCCACCTGGTTTTCCTGGATCGGCATGTCGCTGTGCGCGTAGCCGATCGAGATGCCCAGGGTATTGTCCATGAACTGGTCGATGTAGCTGGCGCTGAAACGGTTGCCGTAGGGGTCGACATTGGCGGCCTTGCCCAGCGAACTCTTCTGGTAGCGGCCGCTGATGGCGATCACCCGCTCGGCAAAGCTCAACGGGCGTACCGTCTGCATGTCGATGGTGCCCGACAGGCCCTGGCCGACCAGGGCTGCATCGGGGGTCTTGTAGACCGTCACGCCGTTGACCAGCTCCGAGGGGTACTGGTCGAACTCGACGCTGCGGTTGTCGCCGGTGCTGACCACTTCACGCCCGTTGAGCAGGGTGGTGGCGAAGTCCGGCGACAGGCCGCGCACGCTGATCACCTGGGCGCGCCCGGCCACGCGCTGCGCAGCCAGCCCGGGCAGGCGGCCCAGCGATTCGGCGATGCTCACATCGGGCAGCTTGCCGATGTCTTCGGCCGAAATGACTTCCACCACCGAGGTGGCGTCCTGCTTGATCGCGATCGCGTTCTCGATGCCGCGACGAATGCCGGTGACCTGCACGGTGTCCAGGTTGGTGGCCGCGGTACCGGCCGGTGGCGTGGTGGTGTTCGGTTCGGCGGTCTGCGCCGACGCCATCAACGGCGTCAGGGCGACGGCCAGCGCGATACTCAGCGCGCTGCGCTTGCGGTTCAACATTTTCCCCTCCCAGGCAATGTTGCCAATCGATTTTTTGGTTGCCCGGAGAACCGGGAGCGTCACGGCGCGGTGGCCGTTGACTGCGTGGCTATGGTAGGCAGCATGCAGGCTGCGGGAATCACCCTGCATACGTATTCACTGGCGTATGCAGCGTTGAAATCGGTTACAGGTGCGACATCGCGGCCGCACCGACGCACGTGCGTCCGTTCGGTAGGTGTCGACCGTTGGTCGGCACGTCGCATCCACGCATGGACGGGTCGGCACCTTGCGCGTCGCACGACCAACGGTCGTGCGCTACCGGGGTCTTACAGCGGAGTGAAGCGGATGGCCTGGCCGCCGCCGGGTGCCAACGTCAGTACCAGTGAATCGCTGCTGCTCACCTCGCGCGTTTCGCGCACGAAGGCGAAGGGATTGCTGCGGAAATCCGCGCCGTCGCCATCGCGATAGATGTCGGCGCGGTAGCGCACGCCCGGTTCCAGGAAGCCCAGCGACACCGGCAGCACGCGGCCGTGTTCATCGGTGATGCTGCCCAGGTACCAGTCGCGGCTGTGGCGGTCCTTGCGCGCCATCGTCACGTAGTCGCCCACTTCACCATTGAGTACGCGCGAGTCGTCCCAATCCACCGCGACATCCTCGATGAAGCGGAATGCCTCGCGGTGCTGCAGGTAATGTTCGGGCAGGTCGGCGGCCATCTGGATCGGGCTGTAGATCGTCACGTACAAGGCCAGCTGCCGGGCCAGCGTGCTGGGAATGGCCTGGCCGCCACGGCCCTTCAGGCTGAGGATGCCGGGGGTGTAGTCCATCGGCCCGGACAGCAGGCGCGTGAACACCAGGTTGACCTCGTGCTCGGGCGGGTTCGGTGGTTGGCCCCAGGCGTTGTACTCCATGCCGCGTGCGCCTTCGCGCGTGATCCAGTTGGGGTAGGTGCGGCGCAGCCCGGTGTCCTTGATCGGCTCGTGCGGGTTCACCGCGATGTGTCGCCTGGCTGCTTCCTGCACCACCTTCAGATGGTGGCGGGCCATGAACTGGCCGTCGTGCCATTCGCGCCACAGCGGGCTACCGGCCGGATTGCGCCGGTCCACCTGGCCGTCGTCGCAGACGTAGCCACTTTTGAACGAATCCACCCCCAGCCGCGCATACAGGTCCAGCGCGGCGCCGAGCTGGTCTTCGTAATGCTCGATGGCGCAGCCGGTTTCATGGTGGCCGATCAGGTGCACGCCCTGCTTCGCACCGTAGGCCGACAGCGCCTCGATGTCGAAATCGGTGGTCGGCCGGGTAAAGTCGAAGTCGCCGCCGTTGCCCACCCAGTTGCCGTCCCAGCCCGGGTTCCAGCCTTCCACCAGCACGCCGCGGAAGCCATGCGCGGCGGCGAAGTCGATCACCTTCCTGGTCTTGGCGGTGGTGGCGGCGTGCTTCGGTCCGGTGGCCCAGCTTTCCTGGTCCAGGTGCATCGACCACCACACGCCCAGGTACTTGGATGGCTTCACCCAGCTCACATCGCCGAGCACGTTGGGCTCGTTGAGGTTGAGGATCAGGTCCGACTCCACCAGCCCGCCGGCGCGGTCGCTGATCTGCAACGTGCGCCAGGGCGTATCGAAGGGCAGGGTGCGGCGGACCTTCCAGCCTTCGGCCGACGGCGAGAGCTGCGCGCGCAGGCGCTGGCCCTCGGTGCGGCGCAGCCACATGCCGGCGTAGTCCACCAGGGCCGCCTCATGGATGGCCACGTGCAGGCCATCGCGGCTGCGCAGCGTCAGGGGGGTATGCACCAGCGGCACCTGGTCGAGCGGCGTGCGCTGGTACAGGTATTCATAGTGGATCGGCTCGCCGGCCGGAATCCACCACGCGGTGGACTCGGGCGCGATCGCGAACTCGGTCAGCTCGTCATCGATGATCGCCTCGCGCATGCCGGGCTGCTCGGGGAAGCGATAGCGGAAGCCCACGCCATCGTCGTAGACGCGGAACACCACCTCCAGGCGACGCGTGGCCCCGCTGCGCTCGCCGAGGCGCACCACGATTTCGTTGTAGTGGTTGCGTACGAAACGGCGCTCGCCCCACGGCTGTTCCCAGGTCTCATCGCTGCTGCGATGGTGCTGCGAGAGCACCGCCAGATCGCGGTCCAGGCGACCGTCGCGTAGCTGGAAGCCCAGCTTGGAGTCGCCCACCACGGTGTCGCCCAAGCGCTCGACCCGATAGCTGGGAGTGCCGCCGTCCAGCTGCAACGACACCGTGAGTACCTTGCCCGGCGACTGGACGCTGGCCACGGTCACCGGCGCGGCCAGCGCAGCGGTGCTGCCAAGCAGCAGCAACAACGCCAGCCAGGGCCGGCGACCGCGCCTGTGGCCGCCACGCAGCGGATGCGGATTTGTCGGCATTTTCCCCTCCCAAGGCAGCCTGGACACGGCTTGGACTATAGCCACGCCGCCGCGGCCGTTACGCCCGGCAGCGATGAATACGTATGCAAGGGGGCGCGCGCTGTGGCCTGCCGTCTACCATGGAGCCAGGCACCCTGGGAGGGGGCCGCGCACGCAGCACGGCGCCGTTGGACGGCGCGGCGCTGCGTAACCACAACGCGTGCAAAGAGGGAGGGAGGCCGACGGGCGCAAGCCGGTCCGCCGCTTCGATGCTGAAGATGATCTGCCTGACCGCTGCCTTCGGGGCAGCGCTGGTTTCGACCGCGACCGCGGACGAGCTGACTTTCGACGGCCGCCATGCGCGCGCCGAGTCCGCCGCCGACGGTGGCTTCCGCCTGCATGCGCCACCGGGCGAGGTGGCGATCGCCGCGCAGCCGATGCGCAGCCACACCGACAGCGTGATGTTCGATGCGCTGTTCGCGCTGGCCCAGCAGGACATGCACGCCGACCGCGTCGACGCGATCCGCGACCCGGCCTTCAATCATGGCCGGCCGGTGCCCTGCGAATGTTTCCAGACCGGCGAACGCTGGCCGTATGTATGGACCCGCGATGTCAGCTTCGCCGCCGACCTGGGGTTGGCGCGGCTGGACCCGGTGCGCACCCGGCAATCACTGCAGTTCAAGCTCTCCGCGGCGCGTGACGGGCGTACTGCGGGAATGTTCGTGGCCCAGGACACCGGCTCCGGTGGCAGCTGGCCGATCAGCAGCGACCGCGTGGTGTGGTTTCTCGCCGCGCGCAGCCTGCTCGATGACCGTGCTTTTGCCGAACAGACCTGGCAGGCGCTGCAGGGCACGCTGGCGCAGGACCGTGCGATGGTCTTCGATGCGCGCATCGGCCTGTACCGCGGTGAGACCTCGTTCCTGGACTGGCGCGAGCAGACCTACCCGGACTGGACGCGGGAGGACGTGCGCTTCATCGGCGAGTCGTTCGCGCTGTCCACCAACGTGCTGCACTACCAGGCGCTGCGCCTGGCCGAGCGGCTGGCGCGCGAACGTGGCGATGCCCGTGCCAGTGAATACGGCGGTTCGGCCGCCGCCCTGGCCACGCAGATCGATGCGCGCTTCTGGCGCGACGATGCCGGCCAGTACATGAGCTACATCGGCGAGGCCGCGCACCCGGTGCCGTATGCCAAGTACGACCTGCTGGCGACCTCGCTCGGCGTATTGGCCGATGTTTTTCCGGCCGACCGGGCGCGCCGCGCGCTGTCCGCCTACCCGGCGGTGGAAGGTGGCAGCCCGGTGGTATGGCCGCAGGAGGCGCAGCAGCCGATCTACCACAACCGCGCCGTGTGGCCGTTCGTCAGTGCCTACTCGCTGCGCGCGGCGCGCAAGCTTGACGATGCAGCACGTATCCAGCTGGACATCCAATCGCTCATGCGTGGCAGCGCGCTGGCCGGGTCCAACATGGAAAACTACGAGATGCGTGGCCTGGCCGTGCACGTCGAGGACGGCGCACTGAGCGGGCCGGTGGTGAATTCGCCGCGCCAGCTGTGGTCGGTGGCCGGCTATCTGTCGATGGTGCTGGAAGGCGTGTTCGGCGTGGAGGCCGATGGCAGCGTCACCCCGAAGCTGCCCACCGCGCTGGTCCCACTGCTGTTCGGCAAACGCAGCAGCATCGAACTGGACGACGGCACGCGGCGTTACATCCTCAAGCGCCCGCGCAGGCTGGACGGCGACCTGCTGGTTGCCAGAAAGGTCGTGCGCAACGGCAACACCGTCACCGTCCAGCTGGTGGCGGTCGCCGCGCCACGCCCGGCCGCGCATGTCGTTACGGCAGCGTCTACCTACGCCCCCGCCACTCCCGCAGCCCCCACGCCAACAAAGCGTGGCAATGCCTGGACCTTCCCGGTCCCGCCCCACCACACCCTCTGGCAGGACGGCCGCGAGGTCAGCACGGCCACCGCCTTCACCCTCAACGATGACGGCCACCAGCATTGCCTCAGCCTGACTCGACGCGAGGGCAATGTGGAATCGCTGCACAGCGCGATGACCTGCGTCGGCCCGCAGCAGCGCCTGGCCGGTGCATCGACGTGGAACTGGAATGCCGCGCAGGCCACCCGCGTGCGCATCCGCCTGCGTTACAGCAACCCGAACGGTCCGATCAACACCGGCGTCACTGCGGCGGTCAAACAACTGGTGGCCCAATGCCCCGGCCAGCCCGAACAGCGCGCCCCCGTGGTAATGCCGCACAGCGTGGGGGTGCAGACGTCCACCGCCGCAACCTTCGACCTGGGCAAGGGCCGCTGCCGCTTCCGCCTGGAGGAGGGCTTCAACATGAGCGCGCTGGAACACTTCGCCGCCTACAACGGCGGCAAGGGCGGCCGTGAGGGCGTACTCAACCAGGCCACGGTCAGCGCACTGCTGATCGCTCCGATCGCCGCCGACGTGGAGTTTGCCCGATGAACCGCCCGGCCAAGCCGACCCTGTCGTTCTGGCAGATCTGGAACATGTGCTTCGGCTTCCTCGGCATCCAGTTCGGCTTCGCGCTGCAGAATGCCAACGCCAGCCGCATCTTTGAAACCCTCGGTGCGCCGATGGACGCGGTACCCGGGCTGTGGATCGCCGCGCCGCTGACCGGCCTGCTGGTGCAGCCGATCATCGGCTATCTGTCCGACCGCACCTGGACCCGATGGGGTCGTCGCCGCCCGTATTTCATGATCGGTGCAGTGCTCACCACGCTGGCGTTGCTGGTGATGCCCAACTCGTCCACGCTGTGGATCGCCGCTGGCACGCTGTGGGTGCTGGATGCCTCGATCAACGTGTCGATGGAGCCGTTCCGCGCCTTCGTGGGCGACCAGTTGGCGCCGCGCCAGCGTCCCACCGGGTTTGCGATGCAGAGCTTCTTCATCGGGGTCGGCGCGATCGTGGCCAGCTTCCTGCCCTACCTGCTGACCCAGGTTGGCGTGACCAACACCGCACCCCCCGGCAGCGTGCCCGATACCGTGCGCTACGCGTTCTACTTCGGTGCGGTGGTGCTGTTGGGGGCAATCACCTGGACCGTGCTCAGCACCCGCGAGTACGCGCCCGCCGAGCTGGCCGCCTTCGACGATGCCGAACCACCGCTGGCGCAGCAGCACACGCGCAGTGCCGGGCCACCGGCTTGGACGCAGAGCGTGCAGTGGCTGTTGATCGGTGTTGCCCTGGCCGCACTGATCGCCTGGCAGCACGGCGACAAGATGCTGTACGTGCTGGCTGGCCTGTGCGTCGGTTACGGCGTGCTGCTGGCATTGGCGCGGTACCTGCCCGGCACGCACATGCTGGCGGTGATCGTCGATGACCTGCGCGCGATGCCGCCCACCATGCGCCGGCTCGCCTGGGTCCAGTTCTTCTCATGGTTCGCCCTGTTCGCAATGTGGATCTACACCACGGCCGCCGTGGCCGGCACCCATTTCGGTTCGGTCGATCCAGCGTCGGCGGCCTACAACGAAGGCGCCAACTGGGTGGGCGTGCTGTTTGGCGCCTACAACGGCTTTGCCGCGCTGGCCGCCTTGTTGATCCCGCTGATGGTGCGTTGGCTCGGCCTGCGCTGGAGCCACCTGGTCAACCTGTGGCTGGGCGGACTGGGGCTGGTGTCGTTGCTGTTCATCGACAACCCGACCTGGCTGCTGTTGTCGATGGTCGGGGTGGGCTTTGCCTGGGCCTCGATCCTGTCGTTGCCGTATGCACTGCTGTCCGACAGCGTTCCCGCCGCCAAGATGGGCGTGTACATGGGCCTGTTCAATTTCTTCATCGTGATTCCGCAGCTGGTCGCGGCCAGTGCGCTCGGCTTCGTGCTGCGCACCGTGCTGGGCGGTAATCCGATGCACGTGCTTGCCGTCGGCGGTGCCAGCCTGTTCGTGGCCGGCCTGTGCGTGCTGCGCGTGACCACCCACCCGGAGGTTGCATGATGCGTTGTCGTTCGCGTGTGTCGTTGGGGCTGTCGCTGGCCCTGTTGTCGGGCCCGGTCATGGCCGCATCGCCGCCGGAGTACGTGGGGACGCAGGAGCCGTTCGCCAGCGACGCGGTGTACTTCGTGGTCACCGATCGCTTCGTCAACGGCGATCCATCCAATGACCATCGCGACCAGGGTGGCAAGCATCCTACGTTCGACATCCCGGTGGCCTGTCCGGACAAGGTGGACGGCAACATCGGTTACCTCGGCGGTGACTTCAAGGGCGTGCTCGACAATGCCGGGTACATCGCCAACCTCGGTTTTGGTGCGGTGTGGATCACGCCGATCGTGGACAACCCCGACGAGGCCTTCACCGGCAGCAAGCCGATCAGCTGCAGCAGCACGCTGACCGATCGCGGCAAGACCGGCTACCACGGCTACTGGGGCATCAACTTCTACACCCTCGACGAGCACCTGCCCAGCGCCGACCTGGATTTCGCCGGGCTTACCCGCGGCCTGCACGCGGCCAAGCTGAAAGTGGTGCTGGACATCGTCGGCAACCACGGCTCGCCGGCCTGGACCATGCCGGTGCGGCAGCCACAGTTCGGGCAGGTCTTCGACAAGGCCGGCACCCTGGTCGCCGACCACCAGAACCTGCCGCCGCAGCAGCTGGACCCGGCACACAACCGGCTGCATGGGTTCTACAACACTGTCGGCCCGGTCGACGGTGAGCACGGTTCGATCTTCGACGGCAACCTGGCCGAGCTGGGCGACTTCAACCAGGCCAATCCGGCGGTGATGGATTACCTGGTCGATGCCTACCTGCAATGGACCGCGCAGGGCGTGGACGCGTTGCGCATCGATACCATCGGCTGGCTGCCACACCCGTGGTGGCACGCGTTTGTCCGTCGTATCCGTGCCGAGCATCCGGGCATGTTCATGTTCGGCGAAGCGTTCGACTATGACGCCAGCAAGATTGCCGAGCACACCTGGCCGGCCAACGCGAACGTGAGCGTGCTGGATTTCCCGCTGCGCGGCGCACTGTCCTCGGTGTTCGGCAAAGAGCAGAAGGGCTTTGAAACACTGGCCGAGCCGCTGTACCTGCTGGGTGGGCCCTATGCCAACCCGTATGAGCTGATGAGCTTCTACGACAACCACGACATGGCGCGACTGGATGCCACCGATGCCGGTTTCATCGACGCGCACAACTGGCTGTTCACCGCGCGCGGCATTCCGGTGCTCTATTACGGGTCGGAAACCGGCTTCATGCGCAGCCGTGCCGAACACGCCGGCAACCGCGCGTACTTCGGCCAGCAGCGTGTCGATGCCGCCCCGCAGAGCCCGATCTTCGGCCCGCTGCAGCGTATCGCCAGGCTGCGCGCCGCCACCCCGGCCCTGCAGCGGGGGCTGCAGGTCAACGAGCGGTTGTCCGGCGAGGAGGCGGTGTTCTTCCGTGTCCTGCAGCACGACGGCATGGCCCAGACCGCGCTGGTGCTGCTCAACAAGGGCGACACCGCGCGCCGCATCCAGGTCGGCCGCTACCTACAGCCAGGCCAGTGGCGCGACGCGCTCGATGGCGGCAGCCGGCAGGTGACCGACCGCCTGGAGGCCGAGGTGCCGGCCCACGGGGTCAAGGTCTTCCTGCTGGACGCGGTGGTGAACCAGAAGGCGCTCCAGGCCGAACTGCACCGCGCCGTCACCGACCAGGCCGCCAGGACCAGGCGCCTGGCCCGGTAACAGGGTAGGTACCGACCGTTGGTCGGTACGCGCGGTCTACGACCCGGATGCCAAAGGAAATACAGCCGGGCAGGGAGCGCCTCTACAATGGGGCGCCCCTCACCTCCTGCCGCCATGACCGACCTGCCGCCCCAGACCCCGATCGAAACCCTGCTCAAGTCCGCGATGGACGGCCAACTGCCGATCGCGCTGTTCATGAAGGCATTCGTCGCCTCGGAGGTGGTGTTGTTGACCGGCAGCTTGGTGACCGCCGATGGCAGCGGCTTCGATCCGCTGCTGTTCGACAAACAGGGGGTGCTGCACGTGGCGGTGTTCACCGGCCTGTCGCGGGTCGGCTTCCACAGCCAGCAGGCCCCGCACACGCTCCACATGCAGATGCTCAATGTGCTCAAGCGCGTGCCCGGCGGCTACGGCGTGGTGGTCAATCCCGGGACCTCGCTGGGGCTGGAATTGTCCGCCGCGGGCATTGGCGAGATCCTCAAGGATTTTGCCTGACGCCTGTCGCGCGGCCACCACGTCGCGCCTTGCGTTGACGAGGGCTTTCATGCCTTCCACTACGCCGTCATGAGTTTGCTGAACGTGCCGCTCTGGCGCGATCTTGATCACACAATTCGTACACAGAACCCGTTGCTAGACTCCCCGTCGTTGAAATTGGGGATTTTATGCAGACACAGAGTTCACGCATAACCACCGGTATCCAAGGCCTGGATCAGATCCTGCGCGGCGGCTTTCCACAGGGGCGGCTGTACCTGCTGGAAGGTCCACCTGGCTCGGGCAAGACCACGTTGTCGCTCCAGTTCCTGATGGAGGGGCTCAAGCGCGGCGAACGCTGCCTGTACATCACCCTGTCGGAGACGGCCGAAGAACTTCGCGAAGTCGCTTCGGCGCACGGCTGGTCGCTCGATGGCCTGCATCTGTTCGAACTCGGTTCGGCCGAGGATGCACTGGGCAATGGGCGGCTGCAGTCCGTGCTGCACTCCTGGGAGGTGGAGCTGGACGAAACGGTCAACCTGATCCTGGGCGAGGTGGATCGCATCGCGCCCCAGCGCGTGGTGTTCGATTCGTTGTCCGAGCTGCGCCTGCTGGCCCAGGATTCGCTGCGCTACCGCCGCCAGATCCTGGCCCTGAAGCAGTTCTTCGCGCCCAAGAGCACCACCGTGTTCCTGGTCGATGACCTCACCTCCACCGGTCAGGATCACGATGGCCAGTTGCACAGCCTGTGCCATGGCGTGCTCTCGCTGGAGCGCCTGACGCTGGACTTCGGCGCGGCGCGGCGGCGGCTGCAGGTGCAGAAGCTGCGCGGCGTGGATTTCGTGGCCGGTTACCACGACATGGTGATCCGCGAAGGTGGGCTGGAGATCTTCCCGCGGCTGATCGCCTCCCAGCATCACGAGCAGTTTGCGGGGGCGGCGATCAGCAGCGACGTGGTGGAAATAGACAACCTGCTGGGCGGCGGGCCGCTGCGTGGCACCTGCACGCTGCTGACCGGCCCGGCCGGCAGCGGCAAGACCAACGTGGCGCTGCAGTACGTCTGGGCCGCCTGCGAACGGGGCGAGAACTGCTGCATCTTTGAATTCGACGAGCGGGTCGGCACGCTGCTGACCCGGGCCAAGGCGCTTGGGCTGGACCTTGGCGCACACCTGGCCTCGGGCCGGTTGGAGATCATGCAGATGGATCCGGCGGAAATCTCGCCCGGTGAGTTCTCCTGGAACATCCAGCGGGCCGTGGAGGAACGCGGCTGCCGTGTACTGCTTATCGACAGCCTGAACGGTTACGTGGCGGCGATGCCGCAGGAAAAGCAGCTGATGCTGCAGCTGCACGAGATGCTGTCCTACCTCAACCAGAAGGGCGTAGTGACCTTCCTGGTCAATCCGCAGCACGGGCTGGTCGGAACCATGTCCACCGGAAACCTCAACGTGTCCTACATCGCCGATGCGGTGATCCTGTTCCGCTTCTTTGAAGCGCAGGGGCGCATCCGCAAGGCGATCTCGGTGATCAAGAACCGCGGCGGTGCCCATGAGGACACCATCCGTGAGCTCAAGATCGATGCCGGTGGATTGTCGCTCAGCGCGCCGCTGAAGGAGTTCAAGGGCATCCTGACCGGCACGCCGGAGTTCGTCGGCGACAATGGCGCGCTGCTGGGCCACCCCTATGCCGGATGATGACGACGCATCGGGAATCGTCCATATCGTCGCGCCGTTCGGGCGGATGCCCCGAGCATTGCATCGGTGCTGCACAGTGCCGGGCTGACCCCCCAGGTGCAGCCCCACCTGGCTGCCCTGGCCGACGCACTGGATGAACGCGCCGGCCTGGTGGTAGTGACCGAAGAAGCCGTGGCCGCCGACACCGATGGGCTGATGGCGGCGCTGTCCGCACAACCCACCTGGTCGGACCTGCCGTTCATCCTGCTGCGCTCTCCGCGCACGCACCGACGTTCACCGGCCGACGGGTTGCTGCCGGGTTCCATCAACGTGGTCGAACTGGATCGCCCGTTGGGCAGTTTGTCGCTGCTCAGCGCGGTGCAGGGGGCGCTGCGGGCCCGTGAAAAACAGTACCTGGTACGCGACCAGATGCGTGCATTGGCCGATAGCCGTGTCGCGCTGGTGCGCAGCGAGTCGGAGCTGCGCCTGATCGCTGACGCGATGCCGGTGCTGATCGCCTTCATCGACCGCTCGCTGCACTACCGCTTCGCCAACAAGGCCTACGAAGCCTGGTTCGAGCTGTCGGTGGGCGAGGTGATCGGACGGCACGTCAGCGAGGTGATCGGCAACGACGCCTGGGAGGCGCGCAAGCCGGCGATGGCGCGCGCGCTGGCCGGCGAGGAATCGGTGTTCGAGATCCACTGGCCGCGCCCGGACGGACGTCGGCGTGACAGTGAGGTGCGCTATTCGCCGCGCTTCACCGCCGACGGCAGTACCGACGGCTTCCACGTGTTCGTTACCGACATCACCGTGTCCAAACTGGCGCTGGAGACCAGCCGCCAGCACGCCCAGGACCTGGAGGCGATGGTCGCCGAGCGCACCGGCGAGCTGGAGGCACAGATGGCCGCACGCGAGGCCAGCGAAGCGGCGTTGCGCCAGGCCCAGAAAATGGAAGCGATCGGGCAGTTGACCGGGGGCATCGCGCACGACTTCAACAACATGCTGACCGGTATCCTGTCGGCATTGGACATCGTGCGCATGCGCCTGGAAATGGGCCGGTTCGACGACCTGGAGCGCTTCCTGGATACCGCAACGGCATCCAGCCAGCGCGCAGCCGCGCTGACCCAGCGCTTGCTGGCGTTTTCGCGACGGCAGTCGCTGGATACCCGCCCGGTCGAGCTCAATGCGCTGGTGGCGGCACTACCGCAGCTGCTGCGCAGCTCGCTGGGGGAAACGGTGCGCATCGAGACCCGCATCGCCGCCGAGCCGCTGCATGCCGCACTGGACACCAACCAGTTCGACAGTGCGTTGCTCAACCTGGCGATCAACGCCCGCGATGCCATGCCGCACGGTGGCGTGCTGGAGCTGCGAACCTCCTCGGTGGTGATGCAGGAGGGCGAATCGGCCACCATTCCGGCCGGTCGCTATGCGGTGATTGCCGTGGCCGATACCGGTGCCGGCATGGCCCCGGAAGTGGTGGAGCGCGCGTTTGAACCGTTCTTCACCACCAAGCCGATCGGCAAAGGCACGGGGCTGGGCATGTCGATGGTGTATGGCTTCATGCAGCAGTCCGGCGGGCACATCGGCATCGATTCGATGCCCGGCCAGGGCACCACGGTCTCGCTGTTCATCCCGCTGGTAGCGGCGGCGCAGCCGGAGCAGGAGGCCGGCACACCGGCGGTAGCGCTGGGCGCAGGCCAGTCGATCCTGGTGGTCGAAGATGACGAACAGGTGCGGATGCTGGTCACCGTGGTGCTGGAAGACCTCGGCTACCAGGTCGAGGTGGTGGGCGATGCCAATGGCGCGATGCCGATCCTGGCCTCGTCCCGCCACATCGACCTGCTCATTACCGACGTGGGCCTGCCCGGCCTCAATGGACGTCAACTGGCCGAAATCGCCCGGCAGTCGCGGCCGCTGCTGCCGGTGTTGTTCATGACCGGCTACGCGGAAAAAGCCCAGGAGCGTTCGTCCTTCCTGGAACCGGGCATGGCGATGATCGCCAAACCCTTCGTGCTGGATGAGTTCAGCGCGGCGGTGCGCGGCTCGATGCCGGCGCTGGCGATGGCCGGCAGCGGGTGAACGCTTCGCGGCCGGCACTGCGGGTCAGGTGATCCTGCCCCGCGTGCCGGTGCCGCGCCAGCGTGCTCCAATCGATGACAGCGCGATGCAGCCGGCCCCGGCCAGCATCCACGCCAGTGCATTGGGTCCTGCCCAATGGGCCCACGCCTGCCACCCTGCGGGTGCATACCATGCGCCGATCAACACGGTAACGGTGGCAAGCAGGCCCAGCAGCACCCGGGAAACCCAGCGCTCGACCCAGGCGTCGTGCCCGCTGATGCGTACCGCCACCTCGCCGGCCAAGTCCATCGGTGGCCCACTGAGCGGTGCGGTGGCGATGGCCTGTGCGACACGCAGGTAGTCCGATGTCGTCGTATCGGCAACCAGGCGCTCGCCGGACAGCGTCGCGCGCAGCGCACGCTCCTGGGCGTCCCATTCGACGGGGTCGATATGCGGATTCTCCGCGCTGTTCATACCGGCACTCCGATGCGTGATTCGAGTAGATCCCGCAGCCGCTTGCGGCTGCGGAACAGGTGGCTCTTGATGGTGCCTTCGGCCAGGTCGGTCAGCATGGCGATCTCGGCGATGGGAATCTCTTCCAGGTGGTACAGCGTCAGCAGCGTGCGTTGCAGCGGTGGCAATGCATCGATTGCCGCATGCAGGTGCGCGGCGATCTCCCGTTCGCCGACGCACGCCTCCAGGTCGATCCCGTCACTGATCTGGTCCATCAGCGATACGCCATTCTGGTCGGCGCCATTGTCGGCGATGGGGAGGCATCGCCGTTCCAGGTGGCGCTTGGCCACCGAGTAGGCGACCTGGGCCACCCAGGACTTCAACGCACTTTCGCCACGGTACTGGTGGATCGACTGGTGGATGCGCAGGAAGGCTTCCTGGCACAGCTCGCGGGTGTCATCGGGGTGGCGCACCATGCGCTCGACCACGCGCCAGCACAGGCCCTGGTACTGGCGCACCAGGTGGTCGAAGGCACCGGGCTGGTGCGACAGGATCGCCGCGACCAGGGCGAGGTCGGCGTCCAGGCTGGCGGTGGCGGCAGCAGGCGGGGTAGTCATCAGTACAGGGGATACGTCGAGCAGGCGGTTGGTTGCACGCGCATCGGCTGCAACCGGGCGCGCACTGGGTGTATCTCAATGCACACACCCCCACTCAATGGAACCGCCGCCTCATGGACTTCAACCTGATTCTTCCCATCACCTTCATCCTGGGCACCGTCTACGCGATCAAGGCGGTGGTCGATGCACGTACGCGCCGGCGCATCGTCGAGGTACGCGGTTCCGAAGCGCTGGTGCGCTCGCTGCTGGAAGGCGACACCGCCAAGCGACGCCTGGCGGCCCTGCATTGGGGCTGCGTGATGCTTGCCCTGGCGCTGGGCTTCGGCCTGGTCGACCTGCTTGGGATCGACCGCGTCACTCCCGGTGCGATTGCCCTGCTGCTGGGCGCGACGGGGCTCGGCAACGTGGTGTACTTCGTGCTGGATCGGCAGGTCAAGTAACCAAACTACAGGCGATCCCAGGCGCAGCGATGCGCCCGGGATGGTCGTACTACAGGTTCACCTTGCGGCGGTTGTCCTCGCTGACCCGGTCGATCAGCTTGTTGTACGGATCAAAGCCAGCCTCGTCCGGCCTGGCGTCCACGACCACGGTAAGGGTAGGCGACCCACTGGTGATGTGGTGGCGCTGCAGGTACAGCACCTTCTGGTCGCGCTCCTTGCCCGAGGGCCCGTTGGCGAACACGCCCACCTCGATCCAGTCGTCCATCGTGCCCTCGCTCTCCTTGCCGCTGCCATCGGCGTAGCGCTTCTGCGCGTGCAGCGACAGGCTGACGTCGTACTTGCCGTCGGGCCGCTTGCGCGCCGTGGCCGCCAACAGCCGGTTGTCGTACAGGCTGATTTTCTCGAACAGGTCGGTGACCAGTTGCTGGCGGTCGGCCGGCGTTTCGGCACGGATGTAGTCCAGCAGCTCGCGCGAGGTGGTGTAGGGCGGCTGCTGGTAGCCCTTGTCCTGCGCGAAGCGCTTGAGGGCGCGGTTCAATGCCGCCTCGCCGATCTCCTCGCGCAGCCGGTAGAACGCCAGTGAGCCTTTCTCATAGTGGATGTACTGCTGGTTTTCCACGCGCGCCAGCGGCAGCTCCTCGATGCGCTCGCCGCCGCGGCCGGACAGGTAACGGTCCAGCTCGGTCTTCAGGAACTGACGCATGTGCGCCCGGCCGTATTCCTTCTCCATCACCATCAATGCCGAGTACTGCGCCAGCGATTCGGACAGCATCGTTGCCCCCTGCACGTTGGCCCCGATCACTTGGTGCGCCCACCACTGGTGCGCGATTTCATGCGCGGTGACGTAGAACACGTAGTCGATCTTGTCCGGGTCGCGCAGGTCGGCGATGAACCCGATCGACTCGGAGTAGGGGATGGTGTTGGCGAAGGACTGCGCGAAGCTCTGGTAGCCCGGGAACTCGATGATGCGCACCTGGCGGTGCTGGTAGGGGGTGAAGTTGGCCTCGTAGTAGGCCAGCGACTTCTGCACCGCCTCGATCATGCGGTCCACGTTGTAGTCATGGCGCGGGTCGTAGTACACCTCGATCGGGATGTCCTTGTACATGCCGCGCTTGACCGTCCAGCGTGCCGACAGGTACGCATAGAAGTTCAGCATCGGTCGGTCCATGGCATAGCGGAAGCAGCGTCGCCCATCCACCACCGATTCCTGCTGCAGGTAGCCCGGGGCCAGGGCGATCTGGTCCGGTGCGGTGCACACGGTGGTGCGGAAGTCCAGCCAGTCCGCATCGTCGGAGATGTAGGTGTTGGCGCGCGCGGCCTCGTCTTCCAGCTTGGGCATACGGGTGGGTTCGCCCAGCCCGCGCTTGCGCCGCTCGTTGCGATCCTCCAGTTCCGCAGCGTCGTCATAACCGAAGGAGGGCAGCATGCGGCTGTTGAAGAAACTGCCGTTCTCGACCAGGTTGGTCGGTGCCTGTTCGGCGGTGAGGCCGGTCGGGTGCTGGTCCACGCGGAAGTGGACGCGGCGTTCCTCCCCGGGCTGCAGCGGGGTTGCCAGGCGGTAGATGCGATAGCCCAGCTCGACATCGTGGAAGCCCAGCGTCTGCCCGCCCAGGTCCACCGACACCAGTTGGCGGTCGTCGCCCATCGTGATGTGGATGTCCTGGATCGGCGCATCGTGGGTGTTGCGCACGGTCCAGTCCGCATCGATCACCACCGATTGGGTTTCCGGATGCAGGTCGACCCGGTTGTCCACGGCGATGATCCGCGGCTGCGGCAGGTTGCGGTACCTGGACAGCTCGCGCTCGTAACGGGCCTGCAGGTCGCGTTGCTGGTCTGGAGACAGGAAAGGATTGGCGATGTTGGTGCTCCAGTACAGCCAGCCGCCCACCGCGATGAAGCCCAGCATCGCCACCGCGGTGCCCAGCCCGGCCGGCCCACGCAGGCGACGGCCGGCCAGCGCCAGCCGCTGGCGCAGGCCATTGCCCACACCACGTACCCAGAATGCCGAGGCCAGGCATAGCAGTGCGGCCAGCAACACTGCCCAGTAGCCCTGGAACGCCAACTGGCCGGGCAGGAAATGACCGAAGCCGTTCATCTCCGAATACGGGGCGTTCGGCCAGCTGCCGAAGTTGTAGATGTTCTGGCTGTAGTCGAGCATGCCCAGCGCGATCTGCCCGATCATCACCAGGATCAGCAGCGCGTAGCCGAAGAACTTGTTGTTGGTCAGCACCTGCAGCACCAGTGCCATGCCGCCCATCAGCACATAGAACATCGAGCCCAGCGCCAGCGTCTGCAGGTAGACCAGCGGTTCCAGGCGTGTATAGCCCTGGGCCAGCTGCAGCGCCATCGATACCAGTGCACCGATGCCCTGGAAACAGGCAATCACCACCACCAGCGTGGTGAACTTGGCCAGCAGCGGCACCCAGTTCGGCACCGGCATGGCGTCGTTGACTTCATTGAGCCGCGCCGTGCGCTCCTTCCACACCAGCTCGCCGGCATAGAACAGCACGATGATCACCAGCAGCCAGCTGTAGGCGCCCTGCAGCGCGGCCAGCATCTGCGAGGTGACCGGCCAGATGGGGGTGCCGTAGAGAGTGTCCTGCGACAACGCGGCGGGGATGAAGTTGGCCAGGCCCAGCACCAGCAGCACCAGGAACGGCACGCTGCGCAGCACGCCGGAGGTGTCAAAGCGCACTTGGCGCAGGTACTGGTGCCAGCCCGTGGCTGCGCTGAAACGCGGATGCACGCGCGGCAACGTCACCTGCGCCGGGCGCGGCGAGGTGGCGGCCGGTGTAGCACGCTGGCGCCCCCAGCGACGGCGCCCGCTGCCGCTGCGCTCGGTACGGAACAGGGCGAAGGTTGCCGCGAACAGTACCGCCGCCACCCCCAGCCACAGCGCGCGGTTGGCCAGCAGGTAGCCGGAGAGCGCCGGCAGCTGGGTGTTGCTCTGGTCGATGGCCCAGTAGCGCACCGTGCGGCCCAGCGCACGCATGCCCAGCGGCTCGCTCAAGGTGGCGATCCAGGTGTTGTCGATATCGCGCAGCAGCGAGGCGCTCACCCCGTACAGCACGAAATAGCCGACCAGGCCGATGTACACCCACAGGATCGAGCGGGTCAGCGCGGCCAGCAGCGACAGCAGCGCGACGGTGAACACCACGTTGGGCACCACGATGAAGGCGAAGCTCCACGCATAGGCGCGCAACGAGATCGGGCCGAGCCGGGCTGGATCCACCCACGGCATGAACGGTGCCAGGAAGATCCCGACGGCGATGATCACGTACACCAGCAGGCTCGCGCACAGCGCGGCCAGGATGCGGCCGCTGAGGTAGTGGCTGCGCTTGATCGGGCTGGCGAAGATCAGTTCGGCGGTACCCAGCTCGAAATCGCGCAGCAGCGCATTGCTGACGAACAGCGTGGACACCAGCATGCCCATCATGGTGAAGATGCCCATGAAGCGGGCGATCACGATGGGCGCGTTGCTGTGCACGTTGCCGCTGCCACCGCCGATCTGCACGGCCTCGGAAGAGGCGGCGGCAAAGGCCAGGGCGGCAAACAGCAGGGCCAGCAGCCACAGCAGCGGGGAGCGGAGCTGCTCGCGCAGCTCGAAGCGGAAGAAGGTGGCGATCATGGGCGTGCTCCGGTCAGGCTGCACGCGCCTGCAGGCGCAGGCGTTGGAAGTAGACGTCCTCGAGATCCGGCGCGACCGGCACGAAACCATCGCCCGGGTCGCTGGCACTGTGCACATGGATCACCGGCCGCCCGCCTACCAGCCGGGTGGACAGCACCACATGGTTGGCCTCGTAGTCCGGCAACGCCGACGCATCCACCTGCTTGCGCCACACCTGCTGCTGCAGCGCCTCGATCGCGTCGGTGGGCTTGCCGGTCAGCAGTACCTGGCCCTTGTTCATGATCGCCATGCTCGGGCACAGGTCGGTGACGTCCTCCACGATGTGGGTGGACAGGATCACCGCGACGTTCTCACCGATCGCCGCCAACAGGTTGAGGAAGCGGTTGCGCTCTTCCGGGTCCAGGCCGGCGGTGGGTTCATCGACGATCACCAGGCGCGGATCGCCCAGCAGCGCCTGGGCGATCCCGAAGCGCTGGCGCATGCCGCCGGAATAAGTGCCCAGTTTGCGCTTGCGCGCATCCCACAGGTTCACCTGCTGCAGCAGCGCATCCACCACCTCGCGGCGCTGGCCGCGGGCAGTGATGCCCTTGAGGAGGGCGAAGTGGTTGAGCAGGTCCAGCGCGCTGACCTTCGGGTACACCCCGAAATCCTGCGGCAGGTAGCCCAGCCGGCGGCGCACCGCATCCTTGTCGCGCAGTACATCGATGGCCGCCTCGCCGGGAATGGCCAGGCTGACGCTGCCGCTGTCGGCTTCCTGCAGCGTGGCCAGGGTGCGCATCAACGAGGATTTACCGGCGCCGTTGGGGCCGAGCAGGCCGAACATGCCGCGCGGGATGTCCAGGGTCACCGCATCCAGTGCGTGCACACCATTGGCATAGGTCTTGGAAAGCGACTGGATCTGCAGCATGGGGCGGACACCTTTCCCTGTGTGGAAGAGCGAGTTATCCCGGCAAAGGGGCGCCACCACATCGGCCGTAAGTCATGGCTGCCGCAGGACGAAGCAGGTAGGCTGCCGGCTACTCTCCGATCCGGACTGTCCATGGGCGAGCTTTCGCTTGAGGCACGTGGTGAACGACATACCAATATCGCCGTCTGTCTTTTCCTCATCGAGGTACTGGGCAGCGCGGCGCTGGGCATGGTGCTGGCCGCGCTGGGGTATTCGGCCGAACTTGCCCTGGTGGTGGTGTGGCTGGTCAATCTGGTCGCGGCCTGGCACGTGGCCCAGGCGGCACGTGCGCAGGGCAGGCGCGCGTGGTTGTGGGGCGCGCTCGCCGCGATCTGGCCGGCAGTGGCGATGGGGGTATGCTGTTTCCTGACCTTCAGCCGTTGGTTTGGTTGGAGCGCGCCGCGCCATTGAAGGCGTGCTCGCACCGTGGTGATCGCGTTTCATCGCGCCAGGGGGGCCTTCGTCATGCCGTAGTGGCAGGCGGCAGCCGGTAGCGGCACGCTGGGTCATCGACTGCAGGAGCGCGCCATGTCCATCCATGCCTCATCGTCCCGTGTGCGGCTGCGGCGTCTGGCGATGCTGTCGGCCGTGTTTCTGGCGACCGGCCTTGCCAGCGCCAGCCCCGCGCCCGACCCGTCGGCCTCCCCGCACTGCGCGGTGGGCAGTTACCGCATGCGCGATGGCAGCAGCCTGGACATCGGCCCGGGCGCCACGGCCGGGGAACTGCGCTGGCGGCTTCCGGACGGGCGCACCGGCAGGTTGCGGGCGGTGGCGCCGGGCCGCTGGTCCAGCACGCTGGGCTGGACCGAACGCGCCGACGGGCATCGGCTGCTGCTGCCGGAGTGCGGCGACACCACCATCGCCTTCGATGGCCTGCACGGTGAACGCATCGCGCTGCTGCAGACCGACACCCGCTTCACCTCCAGCGGGGCATTGCTTGCCGGCCGGCTGACCCTGCCGCCGGGTAGCGGGCCGGTTCCCATCGTGGTGCTGGTGCACGGTGCCGAACATGACGCGGCACTGCCGCGCTACTCGCTGCAGCGTGAGTTCGCCGCCGCCGGCATCGGCGTATTCGCCTACGACAAGCGCGGCACCGGCCACTCCTCGGGCCGCTACACGCAGAACTACCTCACCCTGGCCAACGATGCCATCCAGGCGGCGCGCGAGGCACGTCGGCTGGGGCTGGCCGGCTCGGCTACCAGGGCGGCAGCCAGGGCGGTTGGGTCGCACCGCTGGCGGCCAGGATCGAACCGGTCGATTTCGTCATCGTCAGTTTCGGGCTGGCCGTGTCGCCGTTGGAAGAAGACCGCGAGGCCATCGCCGGGGACATGGCACGCGCCGGTTACGGAGCGGACGTGGTGGCCCAGGCGATGGCCGTCGCCGATGCCACCGCGACCCTCGTCGACAGCGGCTTCACCGACGGTTACGCAGCGCTGGACGCAGTGAAGGCACGCTACGGGCAGGCGCCGTGGTTCAAGGCGGTGCGCGGCAACATCAGCGGTTACCTGCTGGCCACGCCGGAGGCCATCGTGCGGGTCGATGGGCCCCGGCTGCTCGACGGCGTACCGGCGCATTACGACCCGATGCCGGTGCTGACCCACCTGGACGTCCCCCAGCTGTGGGTGTTCGGCGGCCAAGACCGCGACGCTCCACCGGGCGAAACCCTGCGCCGCCTGGCACGCCTGCAGCACGAGGGCCGACCGATCCAGACCGCGGTGTTCCCGGACGCGGACCACGGCATGTATGCCTTTGAACGCGATGCGGCGGGCGAGCGTGTGTCCACCCGGCAGCCCGACGGCTATCTGCGCCTGATGCAGGCGTTCATCCAGGCACGCCCCTTGGCCGAATCCTACGGCGCGGCCAAGGTAGTCGGCAGGCCGCCTTCACCCTCGCCGTGACGACTCGCGCAGCACCTGCTTCACCGCGATGGTCTGGCCTTGCACCGGCTCGCCGTTGATCAATGCCAGCAGTTTCTCCACCAGCAGTTGCCCGGCCTGTTTGGTGTCCTGCTGCACGGTGGTGAGCGGGGGCGATACCGAGGCGGCCAGCGGAATGTCGTCGAAGCCGGTCAGCGCCACGTCCTGCGGAATGCGCAGGCCCTGCTCGCGCAGCGCACGCATCGCACCGATGGCGATCAGGTCGCTGGCCGCGAACAGGCCGTCAAAGCGTTCGCCGCGCGCCAGCAGCGCCTGGCAGGCATCGAAGCCGGACTGTTCGGTGGTGATCGCATCGCACTGCAGGCCTGGCGCGGCGGCGATGCCGCGGGCGGCCATGGCGGCTACGTGGCCGCGGTAGCGTTCCTCGAACTCGGGGTAATGGCTGGAGGCATGGCCGACAAAGGCGATGCGGCTGCAGCCCTGGTCGAGCAGATGGGCGGTGATGTCGAAGCCGCCCTGGAAGTTGTCGCTGCCGATCGACACCCCCGGCTGGTCGGGCAGGGCCGCGCCCCAGCGCACGAAATGGGTGCCCTGTTCAACCAGCCGCTGCAGCCGCTCGCGCGACTCGTGGTAGTCGCCGTAGCCGAGCAGGATGATGCCGTCGGCCTTGTTGCTGTCCTCGTAATCGGCCTGCCAGTCAGTGGACAGCTGCTGGAAGGACACCAGCAGGTCGTAGCCGCGCAGCGCGCAGGCGCGGGTGATCGCACCCAGCATGGCGTGGAAGAACGGGTTGATCAGCGAATCGTCGTTGGTGGGGTCTTCAAAGAACAGCAGCGCCAGCGTGCCGGCATTGCGCAGGCGCAGGCTGGAGGCGTTCTTGTCGACTTTGTAGTTGAGCTCGCGGGCGATGCGCAGGATGCGCTCGCGGGTTTCCTGGTTGACCATCGGGCTGCCGCGCAGGGCACGCGACACGGTCGGCTGGGAAACCCCGGCCAGGTGGGCGATGTCCAGGGAGGTGGCTTTGCCGCGGATGGTCATAAGGGGCAGGGCGGGGACGACGATCTGCATGATGCCATGCGGCGCATACCCCGGCCGGTCGCGCGGATGCGCGGGCGGGGTAGGCCCGGGGGCGGCGCGGGCGTCAGCCTGGCGGGATCCCGCGGGCCTTGGGGCGCTAGGCCTGGGCAGGATTCCGAACCCTGCAGGGAGGATTCCTGACAGGGCCGGGGACGGCCGCGATGGTAAGATGGGTTGTTCTGGATCCCCCCCCAATTCTCCCGTGGGCGGCCCGGCGTATCTGCACCCCGCCCGGGGCTGTGATATGACTGCGGCCTGCCCTCGGACAACGGAAGAGCAACCCTATGGCGCGCGGCATCAATAAAGTCATCCTGGTCGGCAACCTCGGCAACGACCCGGACGTGAAGTACACCCAAGGCGGCATGGCGATCACCCGCATCAGCCTGGCCACCACCAGCGTCCGCAAGGACAAGGATGGCAACCAGCAGGAGCGTACCGAATGGCACCGCGTGGTGTTCTTCGGCAAGCTCGGCGAGATCGCCGGCGAATACCTGCGCAAGGGCAGCTCGGTCTACGTGGAAGGCAGCCTGCGCTACGACAAGTACACCGGCCAGGACGGTGTGGAAAAGTACTCCACCGACATCATTGCCGATGAAATGCAGATGCTCGGCGGCCGTGAAGGCGGTGGCGGTGGCGGCGAGCGCCCGCAGCGTCAGCAGGCCCCGCGCCAGGAATACGGCGGTGGTGGTGGCGGCGGTCAGCGCCAGGGCGGCCAGGGTGGGCAGGGCGGCGGCTACGGCCAGCAGCGTCCGCAGCAGCAACCGCAGCAGGCGCCGCCGATGGACGACTTCGCCGATGACGATATTCCGTTCTAGGTCCTACTTAAGCGTTTTGTTGTTGATAGAGGCCTCCTTCCCTACGGTTGGAGGCCTTTTTCGTTAACAACATTTATTTCTGGCAGAATTTCGCTGTGATCTAACCTTCTACCTACCCGAGGTGTTGATAGATGACTGGCTACACGGCTGAGCGAATCAGATTTGAAAACGGAGAGCGGCACTCGGTGCTCCGTGGACCCAGTGGCCTCCCTGCGCATGAAGTGACGCTCTACCTGGGCACGTTCAGGACGAAGGGGCTCGCGGCGAACACGATTCACTTTGCTTGCGCAAGCATAGCTGTCCTCTACAACAGCCTAAGATCTGAGAAGATCGACCTGATTCAACGCCTTTGCCACGGTGAGTTTCTAACGGCGCCGGAACTAGCGCGCATAGCCACGGCCGCCCAGTACTGGGTGCAGGATGGCGACGAGGAGGTAAGTAAGCCATCCTCCGCGATCAATGTTCGGACAATCAGCGCTAGACGGGGCAGAAGCGATACTGAGGTCTTGAAACGCGTGGTCGACGTTCAGACCCGTGCCTCGCGCTTACGCTACATAGCGGGCTTCCTGTCATACATCTCTAGTTACGTTGGGGCAACTTTGCCGCGTGTGCAGCGCGACGAGCTAAGGGCCGAAACCCTTCATGCACTCGCAGGCTTTCGGGAGCATATTCCGCGCATCACTAAGCGGGCCAAGTTGGGCGCACGTGTGGGCTTGAGTATGGAGGAGCAGGATCGAGTTCTCGTGGTCGTTCACCCGGAGTCGCCCACCAATCCGTGGGTGCGTGGGTTCACCCGTCGACGAAACTGGCTCATCGTTGTTCTCCTCTTGGCAATCGGCATTCGCCGAAGTGAGCTGCTCGGCTTGCAGCTTAGAGACATACACGCGGATCAGCCAAAGATCGACATCATAAGGCGCGCTGATGCGCCGGAAGACGCAAGGCTCAGTCAACCAAATACGAAGACCAGTGATCGGACCCTCGAGGTCGCACCGTCGATCATGCGAGTACTGCTTGCTTATGTGAAAGAGCGCCGTGTTATCAAGTTGGCGCGAAGGCACCCTCAGCTGATCGTATCTGATGAGGGCGATGCGCTATCGCAGAAAAGCATCGACAAGATTTTTCAGCAGATCAGGGCTGCTTGCCCGGACCTCTCGGTGAAGATAACGAGCCATGTGATGCGACACACATGGAACGAGCGATTCTCTGAGCAGGCAGATGCCATCGGCCTATCGGAGATTGTGGAGCAGCGGGCCCGGAACTCCCAGCAAGGTTGGAGCGACAACTCGAAGACGGCGACAACATACACGCGGCGGCACACGGATAGGAAGGCACAGCAGCTGTCGTTGAGGATTCAAGAGGACTTGGAGGGGAAGATCAATGGCAAGCAGTAATCTCGCCAGGGCGGTGTCACTCACGAGGCTCCCTTCAAGGGCGCTGACTCGGAGTGGCCTGGTGTTTAATCCTCGAGATGACGTGTGGCAGTGGGTTGACGGTGTGTTCTCAATCCGTATGGACTTTAGTCGTCTTTCGATGCATGACAATCAGTTCGTGGAATCATTAAAGTACACGCTGCACATCCTCGTAAGAAGCAATGCTCCCACATACGCCCTTAACCTCTTCAACGAATTTCTCCATTTTCTCCGCGAAACCGAACTTGAGTCGCCCGTCGAATCAATTGGCGTCGAGGACTTGTCTTCCTATAGGGCTCGGTTGGCCGAAGACGAGGCATGGCGCGTAGGTTGGCTGAATGTACTGATTCAAAAGTGGGTCAAGCTGGGGTTGCCGGGTGTTCGTGCCGACTGCGCCGAGTATCTTCGGGAAAGGCGCAAGCCAGGAAATGCCAAAGGCCGGGCAGTAAGACAAAGCTGTCCTGTCGAAGGCCCGTACTCAGATGAAGAGTACGTTGCTCTTTACAGATCAGTAGATGCTGCCTACGGGCAGGAGAAGATTCCTCTCTGGGTACTGGTTTTAACACGACTTCTGTTCGCTACAGGCGGTCGGATCTCCCAGCTCGCATCCTTGAAGGTGAAGGATTTCACGTGCGTCAATGGCTCATATCTGCTGGAGCTTCCTCAAGTAAAGAATGGCCTCGATCACTCTCGCGAGTCATTCACGGTATTCCCCATTAGCCATCCGACTGCGCGCTTGGTGCTTGATCTTATCGAGAGTCGTGTTGATTGCGATGCCGAATCAGCGCTTTTTCTTCAGGAAGAGGTGATGTGGCGTCGGCCTCGTCGGGATCAAAGGGCTGAAGGTGATCCGTTCTTTGGCCACTGCACGCAACAACTATTGAGTCGAATTTTCAGCACAATTCTTGGCTCTATCGCTCCGCTTACCTCCAGACTGGATTTCGAGAAGATCCCAATCAATCCGAGGAGGTTTCGCTACACGTACGGCACGCGCTTAGCCGAAGAGGGGGCAAGTAAGGCTGAGATCGCTGATAGGTTGGGTCATGCCGACCTTCAGAACGTAGACGTGTATTTTGAGGCATCTCCGGACATCGTGGACAACATTGACCACGCCATGGGAGAGCAGCTCGCTCCGCTGGCCCGAGCCTTCCGTGGCCGCATGATCGATGCTGAAGAACAAGCTACACAGGCGGGTAGGGCAGGCAGCCGAATCATTGATTTCCGCGTATCCAGTAATCCGTTAGCAAGTTGCTCTGCCGGTGGGCGGGGGTGTGCGCTGAATAAACCGGTTGCCTGTTATACATGCTTCCGCTTTGAACCTTGGCTTGACGGTCCACACGAGTTGGTCCTGGCCCGCCTCGAGCGAGAGCGTGATCAATGGGCAGCAGATCCTAGAATGGCGGCGATCAACAATCTCGCGATCATGGCAATCCGGGAGGTCATTGCAGACTGTGCGCACGTGCGGAAGCAGCGGGACGGCGGGGTGGCTATATGACAAAGAATGTACTCCACTTTACGCCGAGGGATGAGCTTGAGCCGCGCGAGAACATTCAACAGTTCATAACGATTTGCCGCAAAAGCAAGGTCCTAGGAGCAAACTGTCAGTTCGATAGCGATGTCTGGAGTCTGGGTAGTTTTAAGGGCCACAACAAAGTACACAGGGCAGTCTTCAGTACCTATGAATCTGTGCGGGGCGGGCGAAGCGTCGAGACGATGTCACAGCCATTTCTGGATTTTGCGAAGGCCACTCTGATTTATCTTCACGATTGTCGGCCGGTGGTCTCGCAGAGCATTCGAGTGTCTGCTCTACGCTTTCTAGAAGCCGCTTTGCGCCAGGGGAACAAGGCATCTAGGCCGACCGCAGTTGACATCGGTGTTCTGGATAGTGCGGTTGAGCTTGCTGTGAGATCGGTTTCGCCCTCGGTAGCATATAGGGTTGGTGGCCAGCTGGAGCTCATTGCGAAGTTCATGAGGGAAAAGAATTTCATCAGCCTGACGCAGAATTGGAACTGCAGCCTGGTGAAGCCGAAGGAGCTCGGTTCCCGAATATCCGAGCAGGCCATGCAGGCGCGACAGGACAAGCTGCCATCAGCTGCCGCGCTGCGCGGGCTCGGTGGCATATTCCAAGAAGCGGTCAAGCCTCTGGACGTCCTTGTTTCGAGCTATTCGGCCCTTCTGAGCTGCGCGCCGGAACGGATCAACGAAGCGCTGCGACTGGAGCGCAATTGCATAGTTGAGGGCTCGGGGCGCTTTCAGGCAAAGCTGGGCTTCCGGTGGCCGGGATCGAAGGGAGCGAAGGACACCATCAAGTGGCTGCCCACGCAGATGGCATCTATCGCGAGAGAAGCTCTGAGGAAGCTTCTGATTGCAACGCATGCGGCGAACCGAGTTTCTGCGTGGTACACGAAGAATCCGGGCGTGCTGTTTCTAGGTGATGATGTAGCTCATCTTAGAGGGGTAGAGGTTCTGATTCCGGCTCAGATTGCGCTGATACTTTGGGGTGACGAGAGTGCTTTCCGTTCTGCATTTCATTGGGCGAGGAGCGCGAAGAAGCTTGAACCAGTTCAGATGGGGGGAAGGCAGATGGGCTTTCGTTTTTCAGATGTAGAGGAGGCAGTGATCGCGATGCTTCCTCGCACATTTCCATTTGTCCCTGGTGCGCCTAACCTGCTATGTCGGGACTCGATCGGTGTTGTGCTTGTCAATGAGCTTCATGCCCACAGGGGTACCTATACGTGTATGTTCAGTTGCGTGGACTACGGGGCGATCGCAAACGCGCTTACTACGCATGATGGCCAGCCGTCCATCTTCACGCGATTCGGATATGCCGAGGATGACGGCACCCCAATCAACATGAACACGCATTCGCTTCGGCACTACTTGAATATGCTTGCTCAGATGGGAGGTATGAGTGACGTCGAGATTGCGATCTTCTCCGGCCGCAAGGACGTAGCGCAGAACCGCGCATACGACCATATGACCTCTGACGAAGTCCAAGCTCCAGTGAGTCAAGCCATCGCATCTGGCTTCATGGCCAATCTGGTCGACAAGCCGTCCAAGCACATCATCTTGCGAAGCCGATTCTCCGAGGCGGGTGCCTCAGCCGCCCACACAACCGCGTTTGGCTGGTGCGTGCATGATTTCGCAAGCGAGCCATGTCCGATGTATCGCGATTGCATCAATTGCGAGGAGCAGGAGTGCGTGAAGGGGGAGGAGCAGAAGGAGCGGAACCTGCGTGCATTGAAGAAGGAGACCGAGTCGCTTCTGGTGGCTGCCAAGCTTGCACTTGAAGAAGAGGAGTACGGCGCAGACACATGGGTGAAGCATCAGGAGCTGACGCTGGAGAGAATTGATTCGCTGCTGGCTATATTGGAGGACAATTCAGTTTCCGCTGGTGCACGCATTCGGCTGAACATCGTCAATGCAGCACTGATCGTAGACCGCAGTGAAGTTCAACGTAGTTTGTCCAGGTCCAAGAATTTGAAGCTAGCCAAATGAAGAAGAAACGTGCTCCTGACCTCACAGAGGATCTCGTGGGTAGCGTCCTCGATGCTATTGACG
This sequence comes from Stenotrophomonas sp. GL_101, assembly GCF_057835675.1. Taxonomy (NCBI): domain Bacteria; kingdom Pseudomonadati; phylum Pseudomonadota; class Gammaproteobacteria; order Lysobacterales; family Lysobacteraceae; genus Stenotrophomonas; species Stenotrophomonas sp. GL_101. Next base: position 1,152,618 of record NZ_CM174432.1, read on the forward strand.
GCTGGAAGGGCAAGCTGACATGGGGCCTGCTTATCGCTGCAGTGGAGAGGACGACGGGCATTGCATATTCCAGGTTTACGCTAAGTGCGTATCCAGAGATCGCCAACGCCTTTACGCTGCGGAAGGAGGCTTTGAGAGGTACTTGGGTAATCCCTCCGCTTTTAGCGGTCGCCAAAAGTGGAACTACGCTGCCAGTGCAAGCTTCTGCATTGGCGTGATGCCGCCGAGCGCCATGTTCGGGCGCTCGTGGTTGTAAGTCCATAGCCAACGGGTGGCGATGTCCTGGACCTGCTGGATGTCATTGAACAGATTGCTGGCAAGCCAAGCGTAACGCACGGTCCGGTTGTAGCGTTCGATGTAGGCGTTCTGCTGAGGATTGCCTGGCTGGATGTAGAGCAGCGCAATGCCTTGCTGCTCGGCCCATGCTTGCAGCGCTCCGCTGATGTACTCGGGCCCGTTGTCGCAGCGTATGGCGCGAGGCTTTCCGCGCCATTGAATGATCTGTTCCAAGCTGCGGATAACGCGCGCCGCAGGCAAGGAGATGTCGACCTCCATCGCCAGACCCTGCCGGTTGAAATCATCCAGTACGTTGAGCATCCGGAAGCTGCGTCCATCAGCCAGTTGGTCGTGCATGAAATCCATCGACCAAGTGTGGTTCGCCGCCTTCGGAACCGCTAGCGGCGCCGGCACTTCTCGGACGATGCGCTTACGCGGCTTGATGCGCAGGTTCAGCTCCAAATCGCGATAGATCCGATACACGCGCTTGTGGTTCCAAGCGAAGCCCTTCACGTTGCGCAGGTGTAGGAAGCACAGCCCAAAGCCCCAATCGCGGTAGGCGCTGGTCAGCCTGAGCAACCAGTCAGCGATGATCGCATTTTCTTGGCAGGCCTTGGCCTGATAGCGGTAGCAGGTCTGACTCACCTCGAACGTCCTGCACGCATGAACGATGCTGGTGATGCCTGCCTGGACCGCCAGTCTGGCCATCTCGCGACGCTGAGATGGCCTCACCATTTTTTTGAGAGCGCTTCCTTCAGCAGCTCGGCACTGAGCTGGGCATCGGCGTACATCTTCTTCAGCCGCCGGTTCTCGTCCTGCAGTTCTTTTAGCTGGGACACCATGGACGCATCCATGCCGCCGAACTTGCTGCGCCACTTGTAGAACGTCGCTGAGCTGATGCCATGCTGTCGGCAAAGGTCCGGGACAGGCGTGCCGGCCTCGGCCTGCTTGAGTACGGCGATGATCTGGCTGTCGGTGAATCGTGATTTCTTCATGGGATCTCCTCGGGTTAGGTTACGAGAAAATTCCACTTCTGGCTGCTACTAACCTGCGGGGGGATTACCTGGAGGCCGGCGTCTTCTAGTGCATAGATGTCCTGGAGAGCCGGGCTGGAAGCCAGTGTTTCGAGACTCGCGGCCACGGCGGTGTATTGATCGACTAGGTGATTGATATGAGAGGTGGACGATTCGTACGCATCATCAAACATCCGCTCTAGCTCAGCCTTGAGGTCATGAGGCTCAGTCTGCTGGCAGAAGGGGCAAATACCCTGTGTTTGTGCCGACAGTTCAATGCCTTCCTTAACCCAGTTCTGCGATGCTAGCCTATCGATAAGCGGAGATAGTCTGCTGTCGGTAGATGGCGCAATCACGGCTCCGAGAGTTGGATCGCCTTCCAGTGCAAAGTGTACAAAGTCTTCCGTAACCGGTTCCGGCTTTGCCGTGGGGTTGTCCTCGTCAAGCTCGTGTGCAGTGGCGAGCAATTCCTCTAGTGAATGGCTTCCGTCAGCAGTGGGGACCTTGAGAAGGTGCGTGAGCAGGCGACCCTTGTCCCCCAGCAGGGATTCACTTTCCAAGCAGAACCTAAGGGGGCTAAGTGCATAGTCCTTTTTGATCTGCCAAGTGGCTTCCTTTGCCGCAACCTCTGCTGCATCCAGCGATGTGCCAATCTGGACAATCTGCGCTTCCAACTCTGGGAGTTTTGCTTGGGCCACCGTGAGCAACTGCTCAGCTTCCGCTATCGCGGCAAGGTCCTCCGCAGATTTTTTCCCCAGTGTGAAAATACCCTTTATGCCGGCTCCTTCCTTGGGCTGAAAAGTGTCTTCCACGTAGTCAGTGTCGTAGATGAGGATCTCAGGATTTGCCAGTCCGGTCACGGAGATCTGGCATTTTCCTGCCGGCCCCAACGCTGGATTACTGTGATGTCTCAATGCGCGTGCGATCGTGCTCTTCCCGGAACCGTTCGTGCCGTAGATCATCGCGATTGGCTTCTCGATCACTAGTGTCGCCGGAGTCGCCTCCGAGTAGCTCGCAAAGTCCTTAAGAGTAATGGTTATCCTTGCCATTTTCCTTCCCCTTATCGCTAATGAGAAACGCTGATGCGCAGCCGATCTTCGCGCACGATAACGCGCGGTCATGCGCCTGTGCAATTGCTGGCGCGGACTGGCCTAGGCATCAGCGGATTCTATCCGCAACTTAACGAATTGTAGCTTGCTCCCGTTCGCGGAGGCACGCCCAGCCCAATGTCACGCGGGTATTGGTCAATGTCAAAGAGGGTTAAGCGGCGGCCAGGGGGATTGGGTCGTTCCCAATGGATACCCTGGTCAACTGCTCGTATTGCGAGCATCGTGTGAACCGGCACGGCTGAGGACATCGTCCCTGTCGCTGGCCCCTTGAAAAATAGCTCGCCTTACAGGGCAGCTTAATTTGCGGATTGAATCGCCCAGGGTTTTGTAGACAGTCGTCAACCGTTTAGTGCGTACTGCTTCTCAAACTCTACCGGGGACAGCCCGTCGTTGGAACCGTGCCGCCGTTTTGGGTTGTAGAACATCTCGATGTACTGGAAGATGCCGGCCCGTGCCTCGTCGTGATTGCTGTAGATCCTCCGCTTAATACGCTCCCGCTTCAGTAGCTGGAAGAAGCTCTCCATCGCTGCGTTGTCATGGCAATTTCCTCGTCGACTCATGCTTCACACGATGTCGTGTTCGCGCAGGAAGCTCTGCCAATCTTCGCTGGTGAACTGGGTTCCCTGGTCGGAGTGAAGCAGAAGCCCGGGGCTTGGTTTGCGCCGCCACACTGCAGCCAACAGCGCCTGCAAAACCAAGTCCGTATGCTGAGTTGGTCGGGTTGCCCATCCAACAACCTGACGCGAAAACAGATCAAGCACTACCCCAAGTACAGGAAGCCGTCGTACGTGCGGATGTAGGTGATGTCCGTCACCCACGCGCGATTTGGTTCACTGACCTTGAAGCCGCGAGCCAGGACGTTCTTGGCGATTGATCCAACAGGGCCGCTCAATGGGCGTGGTCTCCGACCGTACCCTCCCTCCCCGAAGCTCTATAAAGCCTTCGTGCAAAGGCGCTTGGCGAAGGGAAAGTGGCATCCGCCGGGCGTGGCCAAGTTGGGCCTCAGAACGCGTGGGCTGTAACTACCCGCCGGATGGACTCCACCACGCTCATGCCTTCCCCTCTTGGCGCTCCCCGCACTTGAACGACCAGGTCGCAGGATGTCCGGATGGGGGGGCAGCTAGGCATGCCAAGCATCTACCGGACACGCAGGGAGCAGGTGGGTCCGCTCCAGGTACAGGGCGAGCCATTGGCACAGGGCATCGCTCTCGCCCACCCCGGTCTTCTTGGCGTGTCCGGCCAATGTCTGGCGCAAGGTCGAGGACAGCGGCACTTTGAGCAGCACGCCTGTCAGCGGAGGCCTGAGCGTAAGAATCATAGCCTGCCTCGGTCGGTCCACGGGAGCTCGGGGTAGACTCGCCCGAGCGAGCGCTCCAATCTGGCGCTGTCCACCATGGCTTCCATCTCGCGGGCACATCCAGTAGCGCTTGATAGAGTGTCGGCCCAAGTACACGCCATTGCTTGAGGAAGGTTTCGCTGGGAGCTCCGCCGTCCACAATTGGAAGGCCATGCCATATGACACCTAGAGCCGTTGCTCGCTCAGGCAGCGCCACGATCCTGAGCTCATCGAACTCCCACGGCTCGATGAGGGAGATCAGGTGCGCGCCCCCCCCCATCTGCGAATCGCGCATAGGTCCAGATCTAGGTCGCGGTTCCATGATCCCGTCATGGCTGTCTCCTGGTACTTCCCCGGTGCGAATGTCACGCCTATCGCGCCGCCGTTACCTCCTACAGCACACTGCCCGCAGCAGAACGGGATGGTCGAACGCGTGATCCGGACGCTCAAAGAGCAATGCGTGCACCGGCATCGCTTCGAGAGCCAGACCCACGCGCTGCGGGTGTTACTGACTGGATCGCCTTCTACAACCAACAGCGCCCTCATCAGGCGCTGAAGATGATGACCCCAGATGCGGCCTATGCGGCTACATTAACCGCGTGACCTGAGCAGAAAGCGGTGGGTCATTACACTCAAGTCTTGGACTTATGTCCGCGTCTGACCTCTTAGGCGGGCTGCCTGAGTAGGAGCATGGGCTGAACTATCTGGCGAGAAGCGCTTTGCGGTCCTGACGGGCCTGCACACTTGTTACAAGTGCGATCAAGCAACAAGGATCAGCGAAGACGACTCACCCTTGACCCTGCTCCTCGCGCTTCCAGCGCGTCAGCAACGTATCTCGGATCCTCCGCCCCTGGGCCTGGGCACAGCTCACACCCGGCCGGCCTACCCGCTCAACCGCACCGCGCTTGAATTCTGCGCTGAACTTCCTTGCGTCCGGCATGAACACTCCTCATGACCTAGATTGGCCCTCTTGTAATTGCCTTCAGCGCCGGGCATCGTTATCGCCATCCGCATTGCGAATCCGTGGACCGCTACACCACCGTGGGAGCTGTTCCGCCTGCGTGTGAGTACTTCTGCGGAAATTCCGACAGAGGCGAGACCTGAAAGACCCGGAAAAGCATCCTAGTGACGGACTTCCACCAAAAGCATCGTTAAGGTCACTCACAGCTGGCGCTCGTACAGCAGCTTGATGCCTATATTGCTGTCGGTGCCGTAATACCGCGAGCTCGTGCCGTCTGGGTCCTGATAACTGACGCGCGAAGACTGCGTCTGGTGCAGCAAATTGGAAAGTGACAGCGTGATCTTGCTTGCCGCGTCGATTTTCCAGTTCGCGTAGGCGCCGAGCGTGCGTTCTGGCCACGACGACATGCTCCAGACCGGGCTGAGGCGATTGAAGCTGCTTCCCACATAGCTGAAATCCATGCCGCTCGAGAACCGCTCCGACATCTTCCATTCAACGCCGAAGGTGCCGCTGAACGGAGTCTGGTTCGCCAGCCGGTTGTCCGGGCCGGGAACCGCATCAACCCGCGACCAGTTGCGTGTCAGGTTGCCACGAAACTGAATATCCGCCGTGGATTGGATCAGATCGCTCAAGGCGAACTTGGCTTCGAGCGTCAGCCCATGGGTACGCGCCTTGCCCGCATTGAAGGGCATCGAGATCCAGATGCCGTCCTGCTCGAACAGCGACTCCAGTGTGACGTCGTCGATCCGGCGAACGTAGCCGCCCAGGCTCACCATGGCGTCCTTGCCAAAGTAGTGCTCATAGGCTGCGTCCAGGCCCCAGGCGATCTCAGGGCGAAGGCCAGGGTTGCCCTGCTGGTCGGGATTGGTGGGGCCGTTGCCGTTGTTTACCGTATAGCGGCGTGGCACCAGCCGCCTCGGCAGCGGCGCGCTGAACGTGCGTGCGACACCCCACCGCAACTGGTCCTTACTGTTCTCCGATAGCTTCCAGACCATCTGCGCGATCGGACTGAACTCACTCGAACGGTTGCTGATGCGGGCGATGGTGCGGCCACTCACCGAGGTGTTCCAGCCCTCCCAGCGCAGGCCGAGGTAGGTCTGCAGTCGCGCGGCAGTCTGCCATTCGTCCTGCGCATAAAGGGCGATTCTGCTGATGCCGGCGCTGTAGTCCTCATCGATCAGGTCCAGCAGCGTGCCATCCGGGGCGAGATCATGCTGGAGTCGGCTTTCGCTGCGATGCGTGTAGGCGCCATCCCATCCGAAGGTCATGCTGTGCTTGTTGCCAACGTGGGTTACGTACTTGCCGACGGTCGTATAGCTGGTATCGATCGCGTCGGACACAACTTTGCGATCCAGCGCGAAATCGCCCGCCGGTGCGAACCCCAGGAAAGCGAAATCGGTGTCCCGCTTGAGGTAATTCACGCCGAACTTGATGTTCAGGCTATCTCCCTCGCCGATTTCACGCGTCCAGTTGCCATCGGTCTTGGCAGACAGCGTGCGTGAATCGCTGATCCATATGTTGCGCGGATATTCACTCGGACCGCCCGCGAGCACCTCCTCGTTGCGGTCGCGGGACCATTCCTCTTTGCCATACTGAAGCAGACTCTGCCAGCTGAATGAATTGCTCTCGCCGAAGTCCCACGTGAGCCGCGGCGCAAGATTCAGGGTTTTGTTTTCGCTCTCATAGCGTTCCCGCGTATGACGCTCGTAGAGCGTTGCCCCGGAACTGTCGGTGGCCTCATCGTCAATAACTCCATTCAGGCGATCCTTGGGATTGGATGCGGTTCCACTCAATGACCAGGAAAATCCTTTCCGCTTTCCGGAGAAGAGCAGGGTGGCGCTGGGGTACCACTCCGCGCCCGCCTTGGCTGCATTCAATTTAAGCGTGCGTTGGCGGGTGCTCGCCGACTTGCGCAGGACGATGTTGATGGTTCCGGCGATCGAGCGGGTGCTGTACTCGGCGATGGCGGTAGGCAGGATTTCGATACGTTCGACTAGGTCCGGTGGGATCGAATCGAGGGAGAAACCAGTGGGTGCGGGGTCTCCGTCCAGAAGAATCTGCACGTAACCGCCCCCCAGTCCGCGCATGCGGACACCTTCGGCAGTGACCGTCACCCCCGGAAGGCGTCGCAACGTACTGCTCAGCTGATCATCGTTGTGGCGCTGGATCTCTTCACGGCCAATGCTGATGCGATTGGTGACTTCCTCGCGCCGGATGCCGGTGTCTGAGGTCCCTGATACTTCAACGGTTTCGAGTACGACGGTGTTCTGCTCCTTGCCGGCGTCCTGCGGCGCTGCCCGTGCGGTGCCGCCCCCTCCGAGCAGGGCGAGGGAGAGGGCAAGGCGAATCGACGTTGCCAGTGATGTCGTCATGGTGTCTGGTCGGCACGGAAGAATGAGTGGGCCGGCAAGGAGCGTGCGGCAAGGCACACGCGCGCAGCCTGCGGGCAAATGATCACGGGCGCAGGAGAAACATGTCCGGCTGTGGGATGCGATGCTGTCTGGCGGGCAGGTCGCAGCAGATGACCCGGTGGCGCGACGGCGCGCGTTGAATGATCCAGTTGCGGTCCAAGCATCCCTGCTTCCTTCTGTCCGCCCGGGTCCGTCCCGATCTGGGCGACTCTATACCAGAGTCTGTCACATCAACAAGTTTCTACCGTAGATGCAATGCGCTAGCGCACGGCGTCTTCAGGACGCACGTCGGGGGGCGTTGGCAGGCAGGTGGCCGCTACAGAAGATTGTGCCGGCCGATTCATGTTTTCCATGTCCGAGCGAATCAGCCAGGCCCCGTCCGCCGTGCGCCGCAGTGTCAAGGTGAACTTTCCGGTTTCGGTCGTGTTCTGTCCAAACCCATAGGTGCCGATGATCGAACCGCTGTCCCCGCTTACATCGTAGGCGAGTGCGCGCAACCGCAACGGGCTTCCACCCTGGCCGTTGTAGACGGCACGGATGGCCTCGCGGCCGCGCACCGGCGGCCTCGCGTTCTGCAGGACGAATCCATCTTCCGAGAACAGCAGCGAGAGCGCGGATGCATCGTTGCGTTGCCACGCCTGTTCATAAGCGCGAAGCAGGCCGGCCAGATCAGCAGGAAGGTCGATGGCTGCCTCTGCGCTGCCGTGCAGGGCCTGCGCGGGCGCAGGGCCCGGCGTGCGCTGGTTCACCCGTCCTTGTGTCTGTGCCAGCGCGAAAAAAGCAACGCTGGACGCCAGTACGGTGGTGCCAATCAGACGTCCGATGCCCAGTTTCATGCATTCCCCCTTTTTGGGTTGTTCCATCGCCATGCAGACTGACCCGCATGATAGGCGCGAATCGACGAATTCAACGCCAGTATTCGTGATGCAGTGCGCAATAGCTGATTTGGACACCGCCGATTTCACATCGTGATGTAGTGCGGTGCCAATTCAGAAAAGCCGGATCCCGCTGGCCCGTCCATCCTGCCCCGATTATGTTGACTATTCGAATTCCCGCCGATAGTGTCTGCTAGGTCCTGCATGCAGATGCTGCAGGGAATGCCTGCCCATGCACTCGCCGTTGATGAACTACGCCGGTGCGATGGAGGAGGGTCCGCAGGTGTCGATCTGAATGCGACGCGGCTGCGGACAGTGATTTGTCCGACGTTGTTCCGATCCTTGTTGCGGTATGCCTCACGGAAATGGATGAAACGAAATGGAATTCGATGCACTTCAAGGTTGGTGCTGGCCCGTCCCGCAATGTGCATGGCGGCGATCCCGGTTGAGATCGTGGACACACCAGAGCGCAGCCGTCCTTGCGCGGTCATGGGGCCGATGACATGCAGTTGCTCCCGGAACTGGTAAGAGAACGCTGGCAGACCCACCCTGATCGGATTGCCTATCGCTTCTTCCAGGGTCGTGGCGAGCCGCAGGTTCTTACGTTCAACGGACTCTGGCAACGCGCCAGCAGCCTGGCGACCGCATTCATCGAGCGCGGCTGGCATCGCCAATGCGTTTTGCTGGTCTGCAAGGGGCAGCAGGAATTCGTTGTCGCGTTCTACGCGTGCCTGCTGGCGGGTGTGGTCGCGGTGCCGACAGCTCCGCCGCGCCGTCAGCTTCTTCGGGAGCGGCTGCGGTTGCTGGTCCAGGATTCGCGGGCCGTAGCGATCATCTGCGACTTTCCCATGCAGGAGGCCCTGGGGGCTGGCGCGAAATTCGCCGGCGTGCACCTGTTCGATATTCGCGAGCCGTCCGGTTTCGAGAATCCGGGTCTCGTTCCCAGGATGGGCTCCGGGCACGACCTGGCATTTCTGCAATATACGTCCGGCTCCACGGGGGATCCCAAGGGCGTTGCGGTCAGTCATGCCAACCTGATGGCAAACAGTGAAGCAATCCGCGGGTCGATGGGTATGTCCTTCGCCTCGTCGGTACTGATCGGCCTACCGCTCTTCCATGACATGGGCCTGGTGGGGGGCGTGGTGCAGTCGATGTTTGTCGGCTGCCAGGCCAGTTTCATTCCGCCATCGGAGCTTGTGCAGTACCCGGAACGTTGGTTGAGCCTGATTTCGGCCCTTCGCATCACCACCAGTGGCGGGCCTGATTTCATCTATGACCTGGCCACACGGGAAGTGAGTGACACCGACCTGCAGGGGCTTGATCTGTCGTGCTGGACGCTGGCCTTCTGTGGTGCCGAGCCGATCCGCGCGCGCACTTACGAGCGGTTCGCGGCGCGTTTCGCGGCCGCTGGATTCCGCCCGGAGGCATTCTATCCCTGCTACGGCATGGCCGAAGCGACGTTGTTCATCACCGGCAACCGGCTGGGGCAGGTGCCCCGGATGACGGCCCGCGACGGTGTGGACGTGGTGTGCTGCGGCGAACCTGCAGCGGGCACGCAACTGCGCATCGTCGACCACCGCACCGGGCAGCCAGTGGCCGAGGGGGAGATTGGCGAGATCTGGGTGCGCGGAAGTGGTGTTGCGCAGGGCTACTGGATGCGCGAAGCGCTTTCCCGTGAAGTGTTCCATGCGCGCTTGAGCGGCGAACCGGCGGCGCGCTACCTCAGGACTGGTGACCTGGGCTGGCTGGAGGACGGGCAACTTTTTGTCTGCGGGCGGCTGAAGGACCTGATCATCGTCAACGGCCGCAACGTCGCGCCACAGGATATCGAGGAATCCGCCGAGAGTGCGTGCTCGCTGCTTCGGCGCGGCGGGGTGGCTGCATTCATGATGGAACACACGGCCGGCGGCGAACGGCTTGTCATCGTTGCGGAGATTGAACGCGAGGGTCTGCGGCAGACCCATGCGTGGCTGCAGATGGAATCCGCCATCCGTGCCGCGGTGTTCGCTCGTCACGGCCTCACGGTCACCGACATTGTCTTCATCAGGCCTGGCATGTTGCCCAGGACATCGAGTGGCAAGGTGCGGCGTTCGCAATGCCGCGCGGACCACCTGGCAGGAGCGTTCTCGCAGGCTGCGGCAGGTGCTGCGGTTTGATAACGGCTCGCGCGTCAACAACGGCGGCTCCATTGGGTTGGTTTTGATCTCAACGAGGCAGGGATGCGTACTACAGAACAGTTGCTGCTTGAGATTCTGCGCCGGGAGATGGACGTGGATGCCGGGCAGGTATCTGCAGAAACAGCGTTCTCAGCGTTGGGGCTGGATTCGATAGCGGGCCTGCGCTTCATGCGCAGGGCGCAGGATGCATTGGGGATCGAGATTGAGCTGGAGTGGATGTACGACCATCCCTCCGTCGCCGAGTTGGCGCGATTCCTGGATGGACGTGTAGCGTCCGGTGAAGCCGATGAGGCGAACGCCGATGCCTGACGGCACGACCATGGGCGGTGACAGCCAACGGTACTGGTTCGACCTGTCGCATGCCCAGCGTGCGCGGTGGTTCATGTATCAGTGGGCTCCGCAACGGCAAGGGCAGCACAACAACGTGTTCGCCGCGCGCCTGCATGGCAGCATCGACGTTGAGGAACTCTCCCGCGCGTTGATCGCATTGGCGACCCGGCATTCGATGTTGCGTGCTCGCTTCCGTGAGGATTCCGGGCAACCCCTGCAGAGCGTTGACTTCATCGCCGATGTTCCGTTCGATTGCATCGATGCCACCGGGTGGAGCGGGGAGGACCTGGTGCGCCGCGTACGCGACGACGCGCTCCGCCCCTTCGATGTCGTCCATTCGCCTCCGCTGCGCGCCGTTCTCTATACCTGCGGGGAAGACGAGGCGGTGTTCTGCCTGGCGGCGGATCATCTGGTACTGGACGGATGGGCGTACTGGCGGCTGCTGGCAGAGCTTGGTGACCACTTGAACGGGTGTGCGGAGACCTCCGCGCTTGCGCTCGATTACGCTGACTACGTCACGGCACAGCAGCGCTGGCTGGAAGGCCCCGAAGCGCTGGGCCAACTCAATTACTGGCGACAGGCGCTGGCGGGCCCGTTGCCGGCACTCGATGTGTCGTTTGCGCAACCCACGGGTGGCGGCCAGGAAAGGCAGCGGTTTGCCCAGATTCTTGTGCCCGCTTCGTGCACAGAGCGCCTGCATACGCTGGCTGTGGCCCATGGTGGCACGCTCTTTACCTGCCTGCTGGCCGCCTTTCAGATCCTGCTGCATCGCTACAGTGGACAGGACGACATCGTGGTGGGATGCCCGATGCCTGCCCGCGGGATGGGTGAGTGGGATCAGGTTGTCGGCGATTTCGTCAACGTCATCGGGCTACGCGCGCGCTTCGAGGGTGCGCCAGGCCTGGGCGAGGCGCTCCGCCAAGCCAGGACGGCCGCGTTTCAAGGCATGTCCCGCCAGGACTACCCTTTCGCGGCGCTGGTAGAGCAGCTTCACATTCCACGGGGTGCTACACATCCTGTTTTCCAGGCCCTGTTCTCGTTGCAGCGGGCGCGCGCGGATGGGGGAATTCATCGGCTCTGGGCAACGCGCGACGATCCTGCGGCGCGGCCGCGCTGGGCACAGGCATCACTGTCTCCGTTCCCGATGCATCAGCATGTCGGCATCGAAGGCATCGCGATCAGTCTGCAGGCCCTGGAGCTGGATGAAGGGATTCGTTGCGAGTTCGGATTCGACGCCGGGCAGCTTGACGCGGCTGTGATGGCAGATTTCGCATCCAGTTTTGGTGGCCTGCTTGAAGCAATGACCGACGCTGCGCCTGCGATGGCGGTGGCATCGCTGCCGATCCTGCCCCCGGGGCAGAGCGAGCGCCTCGTCGACAGCTTCAACCAGACGCGAAGAGATTACCCCGATGCCCGCTGTGTACATGCTCTGTTTGAAGCCCAGGTCGCGGCCCGTCCGCAGGCGGTGGCGTTGGTCGAAGGCACACAGGTGCTGCGCTACGGCGAGCTCAACGCACAGGCCAACCGCTTGGCGCATTACCTGATCGGGCAGGGGGTGCGCCCCGATGACCGCGTCGGGGTGTGCCTGGAGCGGGGCATCGCGCTGGTGGTGGCGCTGCTGGGCATCCTCAAGGCCGGGGGCGCCTACGTGCCGCTGGACCCGGGCTATCCGCCGGACCGGCTGGGCTACATGCTGGCCGACAGCGCGCCACGTTGCGTGCTGACGCAGGCGGCGGTACAGACGGTACTGCCGGCGTCGGTGCCGGTGATCGCACTGGACCAGGCCGGCCTGCTGGACGGCCAACCGGTGCATGACCCGGACCCACAGGCGCTGGGGCTGACCCCGCAGCACCTGGCATACGTGATCTATACCTCCGGCTCCACCGGCCGCCCCAAGGGGGTGATGAACCAGCACGATGGCGTGGTCAACCGCCTGCTGTGGGCGCAGGAGCAGTTCGCGCTGGATGCCAGTGACCGGGTGCTGCAGAAGACCCCGTTCGGCTTCGACGTTTCGGTATGGGAGTTCTTCCTGCCGCTGCTGGCCGGGGCACAGCTGGTGCTGGCCCGTCCCGGTGGCCACCAAGACCCGCACTACCTGGCGGGCCTGATGGCCTCGGCCGGCATCACCGTGCTGCATTTCGTGCCTTCGATGCTGCAGGTGTTCCTGGACGAGGCCGACACCAGCGGCTGCGGCGGCGTACGGCAGATCCTGTGCAGCGGCGAAGCGTTGCCGGCGGCGCTGCAGGACCGGCTGCTGGAGCGGCTGCCGCAGGTGGCGCTGTACAACCTGTACGGGCCGACCGAGGCGGCGGTGGACGTGACCTGCTGGCGCTGCCAGCCGGGCAGCGCCACGGTGCCGATCGGGCGCCCGATCGCCAACACGCAGATCCACATTGTTGATCGCTACCTGCAGCCGGTGCCGATCGGGGTGGCCGGTGAACTGCTGATCGGCGGGGTGCAGGTGGCGCGTGGCTACCTGAACCAGCCGCAGCTGACCGCCGAGCGCTTCATCGAGGACCCGTTCCATCCCGGCGGCCGTGTCTACCGCAGTGGTGACCTGGCGCGCTGGCGCCAGGACGGCACGATCGACTACCTCGGCCGCAACGATGATCAGGTGAAGCTGCGTGGACAGCGGATCGAACTGGGCGAGGTCCAGTCGCAGCTGCAGCAGTTGCCGCACGTGCGTGATGCGGTGGTGGTGGCACGCGAGGACCGTGCGGGCGACCCTCGCCTGGTGGCCTACGTGGTGACCGTGCCGGGGGTGGAACTGACCGTATCGACGGTGCGTGAGGCACTGGCACGGACGCTGACCGAGGCGATGTTGCCCAGCGCGGTGGTAAGCCTGCCGGCGCTGCCGCTGACGCCGAACGGCAAGCTGGACCGGCAGGCACTGCCGGTGCCAGGCATGGAATCACTGGCGGCCCGCGCTTACGAGCCGCCCCGGGAAGGGATGGAGCAGGCACTGGCACAGCTGTGGTGCGAACTGCTGGACGTGGCCCGGGTCGGCCGCGCCGATCATTTCTTCGACCTCGGGGGAAACTCGCTGATCGCGGTGCGCCTGGTCGCCCGCATACGCCAATGGGGTTGCCCCGGGGTGTCGCTGCGTGACCTGTTCGCCCATCCCAGGCTGGATGACATGGCCAGCCTGCTGGCCGACGGCCCTGCCGAGGCGGCCGTGATCACCCGCCGTGACCAACAGGTGCCGCTGTCCCTGACGCCGGCGCAGAAGCGATTGTGGTTCCTGGACCAGCTGGACAAGGTGGCCAGCACCGCCTATCACATGCCCGCCCGGCTGATGATGACAGGGCCACTGGACCACGCCGCGCTGCGTCGCTCACTGGACACACTGGTGGCGCGCCACGAGGTGCTCAGGACCCGTTTCATCCGCGGAGGTGACGCACCGGTGCCGGTGGTTGCGCCGGCTGCCACGGGCTTCGTGCTGAGCGAGCACACCGTTCCTGCCGGCAACGCCCATGTCCGCGACGCCGCCATTGCCGAGTGGAGCAGGCGGGAAGCGCTCGCGCCCTTCGACCTCGCGGGGGGGCCGCTGATCCGTGGTTGTCTGCTGCAGCTGCGGGCTGACCAGCACCTGCTGCTGGTCACCCAGCATCACATCATCTCCGATGGCTGGTCGGTCGGGATTCTCGTCCGCGAACTGATGGCACTGTACGCCGCCTTCACCGAAGCCCGGGACAATCCGCTGCCGCCCCCGCTGCTGCAGTACGCAGACTATGCCGCCTGGCTGCGCGATCAGGTGCCGCCCGGGCAGGCAGAGCAGCAGGCAGCATACTGGCAGGGCCAGCTCGCCGGTGCGCCCGCCCTGCTGGCATTGCCCAGTGACCGGCCACGCCCGCCGGTGCAGAGCCATGCCGGGGCCAGCGTCGCCCTGCGCCTGCCGCCGAGCGTGGTCGAGGGGCTGCGGCATCTGGCGCAACGCAACGATGCAACGCTGTTCATGACGTTGCTGGCGGCGTGGTCGGTGCTGCTTTCGCGCCTGAGCGGCCAGCCTGACGTCGTGGTGGGTACGCCGGTGGCCAATCGCCCGCGGCGCGAATGGGAGCCGGTGGTCGGCCTGTTCGTCAATACCGTGCCGCTGCGGATCCGGGCCGACGGCGCCTTGCGCGTCACCGAACTGCTGGCGCAGGCGAAGGACGTCGTACTCGACGCCTTCGCCAACGACGCGCTGCCCTTCGACCAGCTGGTCGAGGCAGTACGGCCGGTGCGCAGCCTGGGGCACAATCCGGTGTTCCAGACCCTGCTTGCGCTGGACAACACACCGTCGATCCGGATGGAGCTTGCCGGGCTTGACGTGGTGGAGCTGGCGACGATCCGCCACCGGACCCAGTTTGACCTTTCGCTGTCGCTGAGCGAACGCGACGGTGCACTGCACGGCTGGCTTGAGTATTCCTCCGATCTTTTCGACGAGTCGACCATTCAACGCTGGTCGGTGCATCTGCAGACGTTGCTGGCGGCAATGGCGGGGCAGGGGGATACCACTGTTGACCAGTTGCCCCTGCAGTCGCGGCACGAACAGCGTGACATGCACGCTACGTTCAATGCGACGCAGGCGCCTGCCGGCGAAGGCGCGCTGCATCACGAGTTCGAGCGGCAGGCCGCCCATGCGGGCTCCGCGATCGCTTTGCTGAGCGATGCCGGTGCGATGCGCTATGACACGCTGAACCGCCGCTCCAACCAGCTGGCGCACTATCTCATTGCCCTCGGCGTCGGCCCGGAGGCGCGCGTTGCCATCTACATGAATCGCGGTGTCGACCTTGTGGTTGCACTGTTGGCCGTGCTGAAGGCAGGTGGGGCATATGTTCCGCTCGACCCCCGCTATCCGCCGGATCGCCTGGCCTACATGTTGTCCGACAGTACACCGCACTGCATCCTCAGCGAGAGGGCGCTGTGCGGCCTGCTGCCCGAACACCCGGCAAGCGTCGTCTGCGTGGACACGCCCGGCCTCCTTGACGGGCATCTGGAAACCAACCCCGACCACGCTGCTGTCGGGCTGAAGGCTTCCCACCTCGCCTATGTGATCTATACCTCCGGTTCCACCGGACGGCCGAAGGGCGTGATGATCCAACACGCCAATGCAGGAAACTTCGTCGCGTGGGGGCTGCGCAGCTTCCCGCGCGACGTACTGGAACGAACACTGTTCTCCACCTCGATCAATTTCGATCTGGCAGTGTTTGAATTGTTTGTGCCGCTGTCGGCGGGCACAACGGTGGTGCTTGTGGAGGATCTGGTCAGCGCAGGCCCCCTGCTCGGTCACGCCACCCTGATCAACACGGTTCCTTCCGCCATTGACGCCGTGCTGGAACGCGGCGAAACGCTGCGCGGCGTGATCCAGATCAACCTGGCGGGAGAGCCGCTCAAGCGGGCGCTCGTGGAACGGATCTTTTCCCGTACTGGGGTCCGGGGGGTGGCCAATCTATATGGTCCTTCGGAAACCACCACCTATTCCACCTGGGTGGCGATGTCGCGGGAGCAGGGGTTCCAGGCGCACATTGGTGCACCAGTGGCCAATACCCAGATCCACATCGTCGACACCCTGATGCGGCCAGTTCCCATCGGTGTCACCGGGGAGATACTGATCGGTGGCCTGGGTGTGTGCAGAGGCTACCTTGGCCAGCCGGCACTGACTGCCCAACGCTTCCTTGAGGACGCCACGGACGGTCGCCTCTACCGGACCGGTGACCTCGGCCGCTGGCGTCCGGATGGGAACATCGAGTACCTAGGACGCAATGATTTTCAGGTGAAAGTGCGTGGTTTTCGCATCGAGCTGGGCGAAGTCGAAGCCCAGCTGGCCCGGCTGGCGGGGGTTCGCGATGCCGTCGTGGTTGCGCGCGACGACCCGGCCGGCCAGCAGCGTCTGGTCGCCTATGTGGTGGGCGTGGACGCGAGTGCTCCGTCCGTACCGACATTGCGCAAGGCATTGTCGGGATCATTGCCCGAGTACATGGTCCCCGCTGCGTTCGTCATCCTGCCGAGCCTGCCGCTGACACCGAACGGAAAACTCGACCGGCACGCACTCCCAGAACCCGCCCGGTCCGCGCTGGCCGCGAACAGCTATGAAGCGCCCCAGGGTCTGCTCGAAACGACCCTGTCCAGCATCTGGTCCGAGCTGCTCGGCGTGGCGCAGGTAGGGCGGTACGACCACTTCTTCGAGCTCGGCGGCCATTCATTGAACGCGCTTGCGCTGGCATCCCGGCTGCAACGCGAGTTGCAGGTCGAGGTACCGGTCAAGGAGATCTTCCATCAGCCCACCCTTGCAGCATTGGCAGAATGGATCCAACGGCAGCGCCACTGCGTGGCGCGCCCGGTCCCGCCGCCGCTGCGCAGGGCGTCGCACGCCGACGAGGTTCCGCTGTCGTTCGCGCAGCAGCGGCTGTGGCTTGACCATTGGCTCAATCCGGCGAGCCCCGCCTACAACATGTCCGCCGCTTTGCGGATCCGGGGTGCCTTCGATGTCCAGGCATTCTCCAAGGCGATCGCGCTGCTGTTTGCAAGGCACGAGGCGCTCCGTACTGTGTTCGCGCTGAGGCACGATCGTCCAGTCCAACGTGTGCTGGCCACGCCTGATCATGCTCTGGTGTTCAAGGATCTCTCCACCGTGCCTGCTGGGGAACGAGAGCGGCTGGCGCAGGCGGCGGCGAATGAAGAGGCGAGTACGCCCTTCCAGCTGTCCACTGGGCCGCTGTTCAGGGTACGGCTGCTGCGTCTCGACGCATGTGAGCATGTGGCGCTCCTGACCGCCCATCACATCATCTGCGATGGCTGGTCGATCCAGCTCATGCAGGCCGAGATTGGACGCATCTACCAGGCCCTGGCGTCCGGCGAGGTTCCGGATCTGCTCGATCTGCCGGTTCAGTACGCGGACTACGCGCAATGGCAGCGCGAAACAATGCGCGGTCAGTATCTGCGGGACCGGCTGGACTACTGGCGTGGCGCGCTTGCCGGCAGCCACGCACGCCATGAGCTGGCGACCGACCACCCGCGCGTTGACGGAAGCGCCGCGCGAGGCGACTACCGCACCTTTCCTCTTTCCCACGACCAGGTCCGCGGACTGCGCGCACTGGCTCGCCAGGAGGGAGCCACACTATTCATGACGGTCTTGGCTGGCTTCCAGATGCTGCTCGCGCAGCGCACCGGCGCTGATGACATCGTGGTGGGCTCTGCGATCTCCGGGCGTGGTCCCGTCGAGGTCGAACACCTCATCGGATGTTTTGTGAACATGCTGGTGCTGCGCACCGACCTGTCCGGTGACCCGCTCTTCCGGCAGCTGCTTGCCCGTGTCAGGCAGACGACGGTGGCTGCCTTCGCGCACCAGGAGTTGCCATTTGACGTGCTGGTGGATGAACTCAAACCCGAGCGCCTGCCCGGTCGCACGCCGTTCTTCCAGGTGGCGTTCGGCCTGCAGCCGCAGCTTCCGCTTTCCATGGATGCCGCCGATCTCGAGCTGTCGGTCTATGCCATGCAGAACGACACCGCACGCTATGACCTTACGGTATGGGTCTACGAAGGGGAGGACACGCTGGACATCAAGTGGACCTACCGCAGTGACCTGTTCGAGCCGGCCACGATCGAGCGCCTGCATGCCGACTACATGACGTTGTTGGACAGCGTGATCATCGACCCCGACCAACGACTGAGCAGCCTGTTGCCCGCGCTGGAGGGCCGGATGTCGGCGGCCATGCCCGGCCAGAGTGACACTGCACGGACCGGTAAGGGCGGCCAATTCAGTGCGCGCAGGAAGGCCATCATGGTCCCTGCGCACGAGCGAGGAACTTCTTTATGAGCCACCCCGTCGAACCACGCGGTACAGCGTCTCCCTTCAAACGCAAGGCATCGATCCGACTGTCGCAGCAGACGCTGGTCAGCAGCACGTACCTGGATGGCTGCAGCCAGTGCCCTCAGGTGGTGAAGCCGCTGGTGGACGGTCTGGACCTGGCTGAATGGGCGCGCGGGAACACCGGGTTCATCGACGACAACCTCTACCAGCATGGCGCGATTCTGTTCCGGGGCTTCCGCCCGACGGATGTGGCCGGATTCCAGGCGTTCGTCACCACCACCAGCGGCGCAGCCCTGGACTATACCGAGCGCTCATCGCCGCGCACCCAGGTGCAGGGCGCGATCTACACCTCCACCGACCATCCGCCCGAATCCCCGATCTTTCTGCACAACGAACAGTCCTACAACATCTCGTTTCCGACCCGGATCTTCTTTCAGTGTGTCGTTGCCAGCGAAACCGGCGGGCAGACGCCGATCGCCGATACCCGTGCCGTGCTCAAGCGGATCTCCTCAGCGACGCGTGAGCGCTTCGAGCGCGATGGCTACATGTACGTACGGAACTTCGGCGACGGGCTCGGGTTGAGCTGGCAGGACGCATTCCGGACCAAGGATCCTGCGGCCGTCGAGGCCTACTGTCGCAATAATGCGATCGCGTGGGAGTGGAAGCCGGGCGGCAGGTTGAAGACCTGGCAGGTCCGACGGGTCATCGCGCGGCATCCGCAGACCGGTGAGCTGACCTGGTTCAATCATGCCACCTTCTTCAATGTCACCACCCTGGATGAGCGACTGCAGCACCAACTGAGGGAGGGCTTCGGTGACAGCGCTTTCCCCAACCAGACCTGCTATGGCGACGGCAGCCCCATTCCCGACCCGGTGATGCAGGAACTTCGCGACGCGTATCTTGCGGAGAAGAAGACCTTCAACTGGCAACAGGGCGACGTGTTGATGCTCGACAACCTGTTGTGCGCGCATGCGCGCGAGCCGTTCAGCGGAGCGCGCAAGGTCGTGGTCGGCATGGCCCGCCCCTGCGCCTGGGCAGACGTTTGATCAACGCATGGGAACCCCGCAGATGAATGCAACGATATCTACGCGGCGCAAAGGGCTGCGACTGTCAGAGCGCGAGCTGGTCACGCTTGGATCACTCGATGGACTGGAAGGGTTTCCCCTGGTCGTGACCCCCGCGATAGGCGATCTGAATCTCGCCGCATGGGCGGCAGGGAATCGGCAGCTGATCAATACGACATTGATTTCGCACGGCGCGATTCTCTTCCGGGGATTTTCCAGCGACACCGTCGATCATTTCTCCCGGTTCGTGCACACGGTCACCACCGATGTTCTGGACTACCAGGAGCGTGCGGCGGCACGAACCCAGGTGGCGGCACAGATTTTCACCTCCACCGAATTTCCCCGGGACCTGCCGATCCCGCTGCATCATGAAATGTCCTTCTCGCATTGCTGGCCCGGCAAGATCCTGTTCCACTGCCGGCAGCCCGCACAGTCCGGCGGGCAGACGCCGATCGCCGATGATCGCAGGGTCGTGGAACAGCTGCCGAAATCGATCAAGGATCTGTTCCTTGAGAAGGGCGTCATGTACGTCAAGAACTACGGCGAGGGTCTGGACCTGTCGTGGCAGGAAGCCTTCCAGACCGACGACAGGCATGTGGTAGAGCGCTACTGCAATGACGCCAGGATGCAGTTCGAGTGGCGCTCGGGGGGGCGATTGCGGACGCGGGCTATACGCCACGTGATGGTTCCGCATCCGACCCTGGGCACGCGCGTCTGGTTCAATCACGCGCACATGTTCCATCTCTCCAGTCTGGCTGCGCCGATTCGTGACGGGCTGCTGTCGCAGTTTGCCGAGGACGAGGTGCCGCGCAATGCCTTCTTCGCCGATGGCAGCGCGATCCCCGATGCGCTGATGGAAGACGTCCGCTGCATCTACCGCGAGAACATGGTCGCCTTCGACTGGCAGTTTGGCGACATTCTCCTCGTCGACAACTTTCTCGTTTCGCACGGGCGTGAGCCATTTGAAGGTGCGCGCCAGATCCTGGTGGCGATGGCGGAGCGCTATTCGCTTGCGGACGATGGATCATCGCAGCCCCAGTTCGAGCCCCGGCCGTAATTGCAACTCCACCGTATCAGTGAGCATTAAGGACAGCCAGATGCAAAATGACGTGATCGAGGGCTTTCGCCTCTCTCCGCAGCAGAGGCACCTGTGGCTGGCTGGAGGCGGGCGTAGGGATGTCTGCCAATGCGCTATCTCCATCGCCGGGCCACTGACGCAGGCGCGCCTGCAACAGGCACTGAGCACCCTCACGGCGCGGCATGAAGTGCTTCGGACGCAGTTCCAGACGTTCCCGGGAATGGACGTGCCGGTGCAGGTGCCGGGGGCCGTGGCCCAGGCGCGGCTATCCGTCCTTACGCTCGCGCACGACGCGGTGCTGGCGGAGGCGATCGAAATGCAGCTCGAAGCAGACGCGCGCCCGGACGCGGCAGGCGGCAACCAGGTCCGCTATACCTGGTTGGCCACGGCGGATGATACGGGCACGCTGCTGGTGACGGTTCCCTCGCTGTGTGGCGATTCCGCCTCGCTCCTCAACCTGTACGCGCAACTGGCGGACCTGTGTCTGGACGAGCGCGATGCCGCCGACGATGGAGACGTGGTCCAGTATGCCGACTACAGCGAATGGCAGAACGAGACGGTGGAAGCAGGCACCAGCGCCACCGGGGGCCCTTACTGGGAAGGCTTCGACGTAGATGCCGGCGTTCCAGGGGCCCTTCGCAGGGATGACGCGCAGACAGGCGGCGCCATCCCCTCATTCCGGCTGGGCACGCTGCCGGCGGCGGTGGTCGAGCGGATGCGCGCATTTGCCCGCACGCAGGAGGTCGAGCCATCCACCGTTGTCCTGGCGGCATTGAGCGTACTGCTGTGGCGGACCGGCGACGGCCAGGTGCCGGTGCTCGCAATACCGGTGGAAGGCCGCGCGATGGATGGGCTCGGCGCGGCGCTCGGTCTGTTTGAAAAGCCGCTGCCGTTCGCGTTGCGCATCGAGGAGGATTACAGTTTCGCCGATGTCGTGCGCAGAACCCGGGACCAGCTGGCGCAGGCTGCCGCTGCCCATGGCCACTACCTGCCGGGCAGTGCGGCGCGGCCGGAGATAGCATTTGGCTGGGTTGCGTATCCTGCCGCACGTGAGCGCGGTGCGTTGCGTCTCAAGCTGACGCACCTGCGCGGCCGCGCGGCCGCACCGGTGTTCAGCTTGACAGGCCTCCAGACCGACGCCGAAGTCGCGCTCCGGCTCGATTATGATGCCCGGCGTTACCCCGAGGAGGCAGCCGACCGCCTGATGGAGCGCCTGCTGGTCCTGCTGGATGCGCTGTTGGATGCGCCGCAGCGTAACGTGCTGTTGGCGGATCTGATGCCCGAGGGGGAGCGGCGCCGCGTCCTCGTTGAATGGAATCAAACCGAACGGACGTACCCGCGCGGCATTACGCTTCATGCGTTGTTCCATGACCAGGTGCAGCGATCGCCACATGCCACTGCGGTGATCTGTGACGAGCAGTCCCTGAGCTTCCTGGCACTTGATGGCCTCTCGCAGTCTGTTGCCCAGCGCGTGATTGCATTGCGCCCCCCAGGGGCCCCGGCGTCCGCCATCGGGGTATGCCTTGACCGCTCCTGCTGGATGCTGGTTGCCATACTGGGCATATGGAAGGCCGGCTGTGCTTACGTTCCGATCGACCCTTCGCTGCCGCCCGCACGCCGTGCCCTGTTGGCGCGCGAAGCCGGGTGCGCGGCCGTGCTCACGCAGCAGCGCCTGGTCGAAGCGCTGAGCGACCTGCCATGCCCCCTGTTCGCACTGGACGTGCCGGGCAGCCTCGACGACGGCGAACCAGTGAACGCCGAGCTGCCCGCCTGCGCGCCGGACAGCTTGGCCTACATCCTGTATACGTCCGGATCAACCGGCACGCCGAACGGCGTGATGGTCGAGCACGGTGCCGCTGTGAATCTGGCATTTGCCCTGCAGGATGCGATCTACCAGCCGATGGGTCGGGCATTGACGATCGCGCTCAATGCCCCTCTGATGTTCGATGCGTCCGTCAAACAGCTGATCCAAGTGATAAACGGCCACTGCGTATGCATCGTCACGGAGCAGGTGCGGCGCGACCCCGGTGAGCTGTGTGCGTACCTGCGGCAGCACCGTGTTGATGCCATGGATTGCACGCCTTCGCAGCTCGCACTGTGGCAGGTCGCGGGGCTGCCTGCGACGCTTGAAGGCCTGCCGTCGATCATTCTGGTGGGGGGTGAGGCGGTGGATGGATCGTTGTGGCGGGTGCTGGCCGACGCGCCGGGCAAACGCTGCTACAACCTCTATGGGCCGACCGAATGCACCGTCGATGCCACAATCGCGCGGATTGAAGGTCCGCGGCCCACCATCGGCCGGCCGCTCCCGAACGTGCGCGTGTATGTGCTGGACGACGCGATGAATCCAGTTCCAACCGGCACCGTGGGTGAGCTGTACGTCGGTGGTGATGGTGTGGCCCGCGGCTATCTCAACCGTCCGGAACTGACCGCGCTGCGGTTCGTCGCCGACCCGTTCCATCCCTCGGCTGGCCGCCGCATGTACCGCACCGGCGACAAGGTCCGTCAATTCCCGGACGGCAACCTTCAGTATCTGCACCGCGTGGATCACCAGGTCAAGATCCAGGGCACTCGCATCGAACTGCCGGAGATCGAACAGGTCTTGCGCGAACACCCCGGCGTGCGCGAAGCGGTGGTGGTAGTCGCGACCGGTGAGGTGGAGCAGCTTGCGGGTCATGTGCTGCCCCACCCGCACTATCGCAGGAAGATAGAAGGAAACCGGCGCTTCGTATTGCCTGATGGTCGTGCCATCGTGCAGCGCAACCGCAATGAGAGCGAGTATCTTTACCTGGAAATCGTGGAGCGCCTGACCTATCTGCGCAACGGGATCACGTTGCCGGAAGACGCCGTCGTGTTCGACGTCGGGGCCAATATCGGCATGTTCTCCATGCTGGTTGCCGAACGCTGCCCGCATGGGGCGTTGTATGCATTCGAGCCGCTGCCGCCGATCTTTGCGCTGTGCAGGATAAACGCCGAACTGTATGCCCCGCACACACGCCTGTTTCCCTTTGGGCTTTCCGGTTGCCAAGAGACAGCCACGTTCACCTATTACCCCCACTACAGCATGATGTCCGGCCGGGAAGCGTACTCCGATGCGAATGCCGATATGGAAGTCATCAAGCGCTACCTGGCCAACCAGAAGGACGCTGAGGCGGAAGGGAGCAGCCAGCTGTATGAACACGCCGATGCGCTCCTGCCTGGACGCTTCATCGCCGAGCACCACGCCTGTACCTTGCGACGCCTGTCAGATGTCATCGCCGAGCAGCAAGTGACGCACATCGATCTGCTCAAGATCGATGTCCAGCGTGCGGAGCTGGATGTACTCGAAGGCATTGACGATGCGCACTGGCCATTGATCCAGCAGGTCGTGATGGAAATCCATGACGGTGAGGGCACCGAGAGTGCAGGCCGTACCGGGGTGGTCGCACGCCTGCTGGAACGTCACGGTTTCCAGACATTGATCGAGCAGGAGGGCGAGTTGATTGGGACGGATCGATTCAATTTCTACGCCAGCAGGCTCGGGCTGCGCCCCGGTGCGGTAGCCGATCCTGCGCCGGCCGCGCGGCCGGCCATCGGCCCGCACGTCCTCACCACACAGGAGCTCCGTGAACACCTCAAGGCACATCTGCCTGGCTACATGGTGCCGGCGAGTCTGGTCCTGCTGGAGGAGATGCCGCTGACACGCAATGGCAAGGTCGACCGTAACGGCCTGGCGAACGCGGGCGTGTGTGCCGGTGACCTCGATGAGACCCAACAGCTGCCGCAGAGCCAGCTGGAGCGGCAGATTGCCTCGGTCTGGCAGGAGGTGCTGGGGCTGGAGCGCGTGGGGCTGCGGGACAACTTCTTCGATATCGGCGGGCATTCGCTGCTGCTGATCCAGCTGCATCGCCGCCTGTGCGAGGAACTCGGAGTGGAGCTGCTGATTCTCGATGTGTTCCAGAACCCCAACGTTGCCGCGTTGGCCCAGCATGTGCAACGCAAGCAGAAGGGCACCGAAGAAGCGCCCGCCTTCGAGGGCGCACGGGATCGCGCCAGCCGCATGAAAGCGGCAAACGAACAACGGCGTCGGCCCAACCCGGCGCCTGCAACCAGGAGCGAAGCATGACGCAGTCGACGGAGAACCCCCTGATGGACGGCATCGCGATCATCGGCATGTCGGGCCACTTCCCGGGCGCGCGCGGGCTGGATGCGTTCTGGCGGAACCTGGAAGGCGGCGTCGAATCGATTCGTTTCTATTCCGACGAGGAACTGGTAAGTGCTGGCGTGCCCGTGCACACGCTGGGCGATCCGAACTACGTGAAGGCCAGGGCCGAGCTTGCCGACATCGACATGTTCGATGCCGCACTGTTCGGGTTCACGCCACGCGAGGCCGAGATCGCCGATCCGCAGCGCCGGGTTTTTCTGGAATGCGTCTGGGAAGCGCTCGAGAACGCAGGGTGCGATCCGACCCGGTACGCCGGCGACATCGGCCTGTACTGCGGGGCCAGCATGAACACCTATCTCATCAACAACCTCCTGCACAACCGCAGGGCCGTGGATGCGATGGGCCTTTTGAACACGGTCATATTCAATCGCAATGACCATCTGGCCACGCATACGGCCTACACCCTCGATTTGAAGGGCCCGGCGGTCACCGTACAGACCACATGCTCCACCTCGCTGGTGGCCGTGCACATGGCCTGCCAGGCGCTCATCGGTTACCAGTGTGACATGGCGCTGGCAGGCGGTGTCTCGGTGGCGGTGCCCAACCGGGTTGGCTACCTGTATGAAGAAGGCGGGATCGGGTCGGCCGATGGACACTGCCGGGCCTTCGACGCGGCGGCCAACGGCACGGTCAGTGGCAGTGGCGCTGGCGTGGTCGTGCTCAAGCGGCTCGCGGACGCCATTGAAGCCCGTGACACCATCCGTGCCGTCATCCGCAGTTCTGCGATCAACAACGATGGGGCAAACAAGATCGGCTACACCGCGCCCAGTGTTGACGGGCAGGCCCAGGCCATCGCACTGGCGCAGGAGATCGCCGGCGTTGTACCGGACCAGATCGGTTACATCGAGTGCCATGGCACGGGCACGCCGTTGGGCGATCCGATTGAAATGCAGGCACTGGGCCAGGTATTCCGGCGCGCGACCGCACGCACCGGCTTCTGCGCGATCGGGACGGTCAAGACGAATATCGGCCACCTGGATGCGGCGGCAGGGATCGCTGGGCTGATCAAGACCACCCTGGCGCTGGAACACCGCAAGTTGCCGCCCAGCCTCCATTTCTCAGCGCCCAATCCGCGGATCGATTTCGCCGGTTCGCCATTCCGTGTAAATGCCACGTTGAGCGACTGGCCTGCGGAGCAGGGGACGCGCATTGCAGGCGTCAGCTCGTTCGGCATCGGCGGTACGAATGCCCACCTCATCATCGAGCAGGCCCCGGCACCGGCGCCACGGCCCGCGCGCCGCCAGCCCCAACTGCTGGTGCTGTCCGCGCGGAGCAAGGCAGCGCTGAATGACATGGTGTCCAACCTGACCGAGCATCTCCTGCACAACCCGCAGCAGGATCTGGGGGACATTGCGTACACCTTGCAGGTGGGGCGCCGGGCGTTGGGGCAACGCTGCGCGTTCGTTTGCCGCGACCACGACGATGCCGTATCAGTGCTGAGCATGGGCGATGTCGGACGGATGGCCTCGGGCGCCAATGAAGCCGCCAGCCGCGCGGTCACATTCATGTTCCCGGGGCAGGGCGCGCAGTACGTCAATGCTGCCGCAGATCTCTACCAGACGGAAGCGGTGTTCCGCGCAGAATTCGACCGCTGCGCGACCGGACTGCGCGACCATCTTGACCGACCGCTTCACGACCTGCTGTTCGCCACGCCGGACCAGGCGGCCGCTGCCGCTGATCGCCTCCAGCAGACGGTGTACGCACAACCGGTCCTGTTCGCAGTGGAATATGCGCTGGCACGGCAACTGATGGCCTGGGGCGTGAAGCCGCAGGCAATGATCGGGCACAGCATCGGTGAATACGTCGCGGCCTGCCTGAACGGCGTTTTCTCGCTGGAGGATGCGCTCAGGCTGGTAGCCACGCGTGGCAGGCTGATGCAGGGGCTGCCCGGCGGCAGCATGCTGTCGGTGGCGCTTCCGGAGCAGGAGCTTCGCGCCCGCCTGAGCCCAGGGCTGGAGATTGCCGCCGTCAATTCGCCGTCGCTGTGCGTGGTGGCCGGGCAGTCGGCACGGGTGGTCGAATTCGAGGCGGGCCTGGTCGAGCAGGGCGTAGGCTGCCTGGCGCTTCGCACCTCGCACGCCTTCCATTCATCGATGATGGACCCCATCCTCGCCGCGTTCACCGAAGCCTTCGATGGCGTGGAGATGCACGCGCCCAGCGGTCGATACATCTCTACCCTGACCGGGACCTGGATCACGGCCGCCGAGGCCACGTCCCCGGCCTACTGGGCGCGCCACCTGCGCGAGCCGGTCCAGTTCGGAAAGGGCGTCGCACAGTTGTTCGCGGACCCGGCGTGGATCCTGCTGGAGGTTGGCCCCGGGCGCACGTTGATGTCGATGGCGCGCCGGCACCCGCAGAAGGCCGCCGCGCAGCTGGCCCTGCATACACTGCCGACGCCCGACGGCGGCCGTTCGAGCGTCGAATCGGCACTGCTGGCCGTGGGCCAGCTGTGGACCGCGGGTGTCGAGCCGGACTGGGAGGCGCTGCACCGGCAGACGCCGCGCGCCCGCGTACCGTTGCCCACCTATCCGTTCGAGCGACAACGCTACTGGGTCGACCCGGTCTCCGTCGGCTCGGTCCTGTCCGATCCGCTGCAGCGCGATCCGGAGCCCGGACGCTGGCTGTATGCACCTTCGTGGAAACGCACCGCCCAGGGAGCCAGGCCCCCGGCAGGCTCTCCCCCCGCATCCTGGCTGCTGTTCAGCCATGCAGGAGACGTCTCGGCGCAGATCGCGGGAAGCGTTGAAAGACATGCCACACAGGTCGTGACGGTGCATGCCGCCACGGAGTTCGTGCGCCATGGATCCCACGCGTTCGGTATCGACCCGACGGATGCATCGCATCATTCGCGCTTGCTAGCCGAGCTGCAGCGTGACCAGTTACTACCGGACCGGATCGTGCATGCGTTCGGCCTGCAGTGGCCGGACCCGGACGCGACAGCACCGGCCGCGTTCTACAGCCTGCTGTATCTGGCGCAGGCCCTGGGCATGGAGGCGGGGGGGCAGACGGTCCACATCGACGTCTTGGTCGCCAATGCACATGACGTTACCGGCGCGGAAGTGCTGTGTCCCGAGCAGGCGATGTTGACCGGCCCGGCGCTGGTGATTCCGCAGGAGTACGCCGGGATCAGCTGCCGCCTGCTAGAGGTGGACCGGAGCGAGACAGGCAGGGCAGAAGGGGCTGTGCTGCCCGCCGCCCTGCTTGATGATCTGCAACGCAGCGACGCGGCGAGCGTGGCGTATCGGAATGGCTATCGCTGGGAGCAGCTGTTTGAGCATATCCAGACCGATGCCTCGCCGGTGCCCGGGGAACGGCTGCGGGCCGATGGCGTGTACCTGATCACCGGCGGCCTGGGCGGCATGGGCATGACGCTGGCCCGGCACCTGGCCGACCGCTTGCCCGGCGTGAAGCTCGCGTTGCTCGGCAGGCGCAGCCTGGGCGATGAAGACGCCGCCAATGACGCAACGACCGAGGTCGATCAGGGCCGAAGCCGGATGCGGGAGGGATTGCGCGTGCTGCGCGAGAGTGGCGCTCAGGTGGTCTACCACGCTGTCGATGTTGCCGATCCCGTGGGTCTGCACGAGGTCGTGCAGCAGGTAACGGCACAGCTCGGACCGGTCAATGGCCTTATCCATACCGCCGGCATTGCGGGCAACGGTCTCATCCAGCTGAAGACACGCGAGCATGCCGATCAGGTGCTGGCCGCCAAGGTGGCCGGCACCCGTGCCCTGTATGATGCGCTGTCCGGCCAACCGCTGGATTTCTCGATCCTGTGCTCCTCCCGCAGCGCCCTGTTCGGCGGCATCAGCAGCGTGGACTACTGTGCCGCCAATGCTTATCTGGACGCGTTCGCTCACGCTCGACGCCGGCAGACCGGCGACTTCATCGTGTCGGTCAACTGGCCGGCTTGGCAGGGCGTGGGCATGCTTGTGGACAGTGCCGCGCGCCATCATCTCCGCCACGATGCGGCCGTGCCCGCAGGGCAGGCCGTTGGCCATCCGCTGGTCGAGCGCCACGTACTGGCCAGCGCTGACCGCCACGTCTTCCATTCATGCTTCGCGGTGAAGTCTCACTGGGTGCTGGACGAACATCGGATACTCGGTACGGCCGTGGTTCCCGGTGCCACCTACCTGGAGATGGCAC
This sequence comes from Stenotrophomonas sp. GL_101, assembly GCF_057835675.1. Lineage (NCBI taxonomy): Bacteria > Pseudomonadati > Pseudomonadota > Gammaproteobacteria > Lysobacterales > Lysobacteraceae > Stenotrophomonas > Stenotrophomonas sp. GL_101. The sequence goes on from NZ_CM174432.1 coordinate 1,181,384, forward strand.
GAGCAGCACTTGCAGGCGCGGTGGGCGGCGGTCCGGTGGAGATCTCCAATGTCTACTTCCTGACGCCGTTGCGCGTGCAGGACGACGACGCCCGTACGGTGCGGGTGGTGCTGGACAGGAGCGAGGAAGGCTACGACTTCTGCGTGGAAAGCGCCTCCACCACTGCGGTGGAGGCCGCGCAGGAATGGGTGAGGCATGTGATCGGAAAGATCAGCTCGATTGCGGCTCCGCCGGCGCAGAGGCAGGATATCGCCGCGCTGTCGGCCGGGTTCCCGGGCGACGGCCAGCGGCTCAATGAAGAGAATTTCTACGACGAGAGCCTGGGGCCACGCTGGCAGTGCGCAACCCACGTGAAGGTCGATGAGGGCCGGATGCTGATGGAGCTGCGCTTGTCCGACGAGTTCGCCGGCGATCTGCAGCACCTGCACCTGCACCCGGCGTTGCTCGACCGCGCCGCGGGCGTCGGGCTCTTGTTCCTCGTGGATACCGGCAACTATCTGCCTTTCGGCTATGGCAGCCTGCGACTCTACGCCCCGTTCCAGCAGCGGATGTTCGTGTACTCCCGAGGGGGGGCGGATCCGTCCACCGACGCGGAGACCACGGTCTTTGATGTCGATGTGCTCGCCGAGGACGGTACCGTGCTGGCACAGATCAGCCGCTTCGCACACAAGCGCATCAACGAAGTTGGCAAGGCCGTCAACGCGCTGATGGCTGGCCACCAGCAAGGGGGCGATGCCTCCGTTGGCAACGTGGTGGTCGTCGAGCCGCGCAGCTCCTCGTCCGATATCGCCAGCCCGTTCGAGGAAGTCCTGAACCAGGGGATCTCACCGGAAGAGGGCGCACGGGTGTTTGATCGGCTGCTGAGCCGCTGCGTGCCCGCGCAGGTGGTGGTGTCGCCCAACGACCTGGCGGCGGCCATCGAGCGCGCGCGTAACGTCTCGCTGGACCGGCTGTCCTCGATGGACGCAGCGGTGCCCGCGCTGGCCAGCTATGCCCGACCGGGGCTGGATACCGAGTTCGTCGCACCTGCAAGTGAGCTGGAGCGCCGCCTGGCCCAGCTCTGGCAGGACGGCCTGGGCATCGACCGGGTTGGGCTGCATGACGACTTCTTCGAGCTGGGCGGGAACTCCGTGCTCGCCATCCAGATCATGGCCATCGCCAGGAAGGCGGGACTGTCCTTCAGTGTGCAGCAACTGTTCCAGTTCCCCACCGTGGCGCAGCTTGCGGCCTGTCTGCAAGACACCGGCGCCGCACCGTCAGCCGCCCAGGAGAGGGCCACGCTTCGGCTGCTTCCGCTGCAGCGGCACCTGCTCGCCGCCGGTACACACGCGGCGGCGGGAGGGTGGACAGTGCTGCTGGAGATCGATCCAAACCACACGGCATCGGTGTTGAGCGAACGCCTTGAAGGCTTTCTGCAGGACCACGATGCACTGCGGCTGCAGTTCTCAGGCAGCGGGCACGCGGTCCGTGCAGAGGTGAGCAGATCTGCCGATGGTCTGCTGGAGATCGTGGACGTGGGCTCGGTTGCCGGGCACCAGCGCCAAGCCTTCATCGTCGAACAGGCACGGGAGATCGCCGCCGGGCTGCAGGCCGATGCGCCGGCTCTGGTTCGCCTCGTTCTGTTCCAGGCAGGCGCTGGACAGTCTGCTACGCTTCTGGTCGCCGCGCATCCTGCGGCGGTGGATCCTGGCGCTGCGGCCCCGCTGCTTTCGGCCTTGCGGGTGGCGCTGGATCCGCTGCAGCGTGTGGCCGGTGAACCCGAGAACATTCCGCGCTATCGCGAGGCCACCGAGACACTGGCTGCGTTTGCGCAGTCCGCCGTTGCAGACGCGGAGTTCGCCTACTGGCGCGACGGCAGCGATGAGCACAGCGTGCTGTGGCCTGCACGGGGCGAGCAGACTGAACCCTCGCGATCGCTCTATTCGGTGGCCCTGGACGACGCGCAGACCCGTCTGCTTCAGACGGAGGCCGCCCGCGCCTACCGCCTGCGCATCGAGGACTGCGCGCTGGCGCAGCTGGTCGAGGTGCTGGGCGGACAGACAGCTGGGCGCCCGCTGTGGATTGATTGCCAGGGGCGCCCGCACCGCCTGGGGGGCGAGGACGTGAGTGCGGTGATCGGCGCGTTCGCCACCGCGGCACCGGTGCTGTTCAGCCCTTCGCCGGGCGGCGATCCGGCTGCGCTGCTGACCCGGGTAAAGGAGCAGTCGCGTGCCGCGCCACGCAATGGCACGGTGTATGAGCTGGTTCTTGAAATGGGCGATGCAGCGCACGAAGGTGCCGGCAGCGCCCGCCTGTCGCGGCCGTCGGTAGGCTTCGCCTACCTTGGCGATCTTGACGACGCGCTGCCGCCCGGTGCCGGCCTTCGCCTAGCACCGGGGGCGGCACTGACCGGCATCGAGCATCCCCATTGGTCCGGGTACGCGCTGAGCGTGCGCTGTGTTGTCCAAGCAGGAAGCCTGCATCTGCACTGGAGCTACGATCCCGCGCGTCTGGACCGCGACGTAGTCGCGGCGCTGGCTACCGCGCACCGTGATGGCATGGCCGCACTGGGCAGGCACTGCGCGAAAGCAGAACGTGAGGTCGTCTCCCCGTCGGACTTCCCGCTCGCCGCACTGGACGCGGACAAACTGGACAGAATCATGAAGATGCTGGAGTAGTCGCGCCGGGGGGCACTTCTCCACCAGTTACGACAAGGGCTGTGAAGCTGTGAAACAGGAGTTCTATCGATGAAAGGCGTGAAGGACATCTATCCGCTTTCCCCCATGCAGCGCGGCATGCTTTTTCACGCACTGTATGCGCCAGGAGAGGGCAGTTATGTCGAGCAGGTGAGCTACCGCCTGGAGGGTGAGCTGGATCAGGCTGCCTTCGTCGAGGCCTGGAAGGTGGTCCTCTCGCACCATGACGTACTGCGTACGGCGTTCCTTTGGGAAGGGCTGGATGCGCCGGTCCAGGTTGTCCGCACGACGGCCGCCCCCAGCTATGTCTTCCAGGACTGGCAGGGTGAAACGGAGGATCGGCTGCAGCAGCACCTGGCGGACTTCCTGAGCCACGATCGCCGCCGCAGCTTCGATCTAGCTTGCGCGCCCTTGACACGCTTCATGCTGGCTAGGACCGGGCCACGGACGCACTATCTGGTTTGGACATTCCATCATCTGGTGCTGGACGGATGGTCGATTCCGCTAGTGCTTCGCGACCTGTTCACCGCCTACAGCGCCCTCTGCACGGGCGCCGCGCCGGTCCTGCCACGTGCCCGTCCCTTCAGTGATTACATCGCCTGGCTCCAGGAACAGCCCGAGCACGAGGCCATGGCCTTCTGGGCGGAGAACTTCAACGGATACGCGGCTACCGCGACGACGGTTCCGATGCCCGGCACCCCAGCTCCCGCCGCGGACGGCGAGGAGTACGCGGAAACCAGCTTCCGCATTCCGGCGGCAGCCACGTCGCAGCTGGAAACTTTCGCGCGCCAACAGCAGCTGACCTTGAATACCCTGTTGTTGGGGGCGTGGTCGCTGTTGCTGGGGCGCTATACGGACAGCGAAGACGTTGTGGTGGGTTCGACGGTCTCCGGGCGCTCTCCAAATCTGCAGGGGGGTGGTGCAATGGTCGGCATGTTCGTCAATACCCTTCCCGTGCGTGCCCGGATGGATGCCAACCGTCCAGTAGCGGACTGGTTGCGGCAACTGCAGAAGCAGCTGCTGGATGCACGTGAGTACGAGCATTGTCCTTTGGTCCAGATCCAGGCGTGGGGTGGCGTTCCTCGCGGGGCAGCGCTGTTTGACAGCATCATTGCGTTCCAGAACCAGCCGATCAGCGAGGTTCTTGGCCACTTGGAATCGGCCGTCCGCGTGCTTCCGCTGGTCGATCGCCACACCCGTACGGCCTACCCGCTGACCCTGATGATCGAACCGGGGGAGTCGATGTCCGTGACGGTGGTGTATGACACGCGTCGCTTCGGCAAGGACGACCTGACCAGGATATCCGGGCATCTTCAGACGCTGCTATCCAGCATCGCGTCCGATCCCCAGCGTCCGCTGGGCGAATTGCAGATGATTACGGCAGCCGAGCGCGAGGCGCAGTTGCGCTCACGTGCCGGCCCGGCCCTTGCGGTGCCGGCCACTGCAGGTCTCGTGCATCAGCTGTTTGAAGCCCAGGTCGCGGCCCGTCCGCAGGCGGTGGCGTTGGTCGAAGGCACGCAGGTGCTGCGCTACGGCGAGCTCAACGCACAGGCTAACCGCCTGGCGCATTACCTGATCGGGCAGGGGGTGCGCCCCGATGACCGCGTCGGGGTGTGCCTGGAGCGGGGCATCGCGCTGGTGGTGGCGCTTCTGGGCATCCTCAAGGCCGGGGGCGCCTACGTGCCGCTGGACCCGGGCTATCCGCCGGACCGGCTGGGCTACATGCTGGCCGACAGCGCGCCACGTTGCGTGCTGACGCAGGCGGCGGTACAGACGGTACTGCCGGCGTCGGTGCCGGTGATCGCACTGGACCAGGCCGGCCTGCTGGACGGCCAACCGGTGCATGACCCGGACCCACAGGCGCTGGGGCTGACCCCGCAGCACCTGGCATACGTGATCTATACCTCCGGCTCCACCGGCCGCCCCAAGGGGGTGATGAACCAGCACGATGGCGTGGTCAACCGCCTGCTGTGGGCGCAGGAGCAGTTCGCGCTGGATGCCAGTGACCGGGTGCTGCAGAAGACCCCGTTCGGCTTCGACGTTTCGGTATGGGAGTTCTTCCTGCCGCTGCTGGCCGGGGCACAGCTGGTGCTGGCCCGTCCCGGTGGCCACCAAGACCCGCACTACCTGGCGGGCCTGATGGCCTCGGCCGGCATCACCGTGCTGCATTTCGTGCCTTCGATGCTACAGGTGTTCCTGGACGAGGCCGACACCAGCGGCTGCGGCGGCGTACGGCAGATCCTGTGCAGCGGCGAAGCGTTGCCGGCGGCGCTGCAGAACCGGCTGCTGGAGCGGCTGCCGCAGGTGGCGCTATACAACCTGTACGGGCCGACCGAGGCGGCGGTGGACGTGACCTGCTGGCGCTGCCAGCCGGGCAGCGCCACGGTGCCGATCGGGCGCCCGATCGCCAACACGCAGATCCACATTGTTGACCGCTACCTGCAGCCGGTGCCGATCGGGGTGGCCGGTGAACTGCTGATCGGCGGGGTGCAGGTGGCGCGTGGCTACCTGAACCAGCCGCAGCTGACCGCCGAGCGCTTCATCGAGGACCCGTTCCATCCCGGCGGCCGTGTCTACCGCAGTGGTGACCTGGCGCGCTGGCGCCAGGACGGCACGATCGACTACCTCGGCCGCAACGATGATCAGGTGAAGCTGCGTGGACAGCGGATCGAACTGGGCGAGGTCCAGTCGCAGCTGCAGCAGTTGCCGCACGTGCGTGATGCGGTGGTGGTGGCACGCGAGGACCGTGCGGGCGACCCTCGCCTGGTGGCCTACGTGGTGACCGTGCCGGGGGTGGAACTGACCGTATCGACGGTGCGTGAGGCACTGGCACGGACGCTGACCGAGGCGATGTTGCCCAGCGCGGTGGTAAGCCTGCCGGCGCTGCCGCTGACGCCGAACGGCAAGCTGGACCGGCAGGCACTGCCGGTGCCAGGCATGGAATCACTGGCGGCCCGCGCTTACGAGCCGCCCCGGGAAGGGATGGAGCAGGCACTGGCACAGCTGTGGTGCGAACTGCTGGACGTGGCCCGGGTCGGCCGCGCCGATCATTTCTTCGACCTCGGGGGAAATTCGCTGATCGCCATCCAGCTGCTTGGGCGGATCCGAGTTGACATGGTGGTCGATATCTCCCTGCGCGACCTGTTCGACAATCCCGAGTTGCAGTCACTTGCCGCGTTCATTGCAGCGGCGCAACTGCAGACGTTCCTCGGCGACGAGCTGGCTGCCATGGAGGCCGAGCTTGCCGGATTGTCCACCGAAGAACTAGACCGGTTGCTGACGGACGAGAGCAAGTGATGGGTGAGCAGACCCCGCCTGCCTCCGCGCAGGCGCTCCGGCAGAAGATCCTGCAGCAGCGTCTGCGCAGCCGCATGCAGGCGCACCGCGCGACGATGGCCCCTGCCGGCATCCCTGTGGCCGATCGCAGCCGTCCGGTGCCGCTGTCCCCGCCGCAGCAGCGGCTGTGGCTGCTCGATCAGCTGGGCCCGGCGAGCGCGGCCTACTGTCTGCCGACCGCCCTGCAGCTGCGCGGCGCGCTGGACAAGGTGGCGTTGAGGGCAGCACTGAATCGCCTGGTGGCGCGCCATGAATCCCTGCGCACGCACTTTCCCTGCGTACAGGGCGTCCCGGCCCAGGCCTTCAGTGCGGATGACGCCGGCCTGCCATTGATCGACGTGGATCTTCGTGGCCTGCGGGACGGGGAGCGGCGACGGGAGCTGGAGCGTCTTGTTGCACAGGAGGCACAGGCACCGTTCGATCTGGAGCAAGGTCCGCTGATCCGTGGGCAGCTGTTGCAGCTGGCGGACGACGACCACGTCCTGCTGATCACCCAGCATCACATCATTACCGATGCCTGGTCGCTGCGACTGATGATTGGTGAGGTCGCCTCGCTCTATGCCACGTTCCATTCCTGTGCACGGGACAGCACGCCGCTGCCGGCAGTCCAGTACGCGGACTTCGCGGCATGGCAGCGCCAGTGGCTGCAGGGACCGGTACTGGAACATCAGCTCGCCTTCTGGCGCCAGCATCTGGAGGGCGCTCCGGCACTTCTGGAATTGCCTGCGGATCGGCCACGGCCACCGCTCCAGCGCCATGCCGGTGCAAGCATCGCATTGGTCCTGCCCGAGCGATTGACCAAAGCGTTGAAGGCGCTCGCGCAGGCGCAGGGCTGCACCGTGTTCATGGTGCTGCTCGCGGGCTGGTCGGTGCTGCTGGCACGCTTGAGTGGGCAACAGGAGGTGGTCATCGGCACGCCCGTGGCGAACCGGCAACGACCGGAGACCGAGCGCATCCTCGGCTTCTTCGTGAATACTTTGGCGCTGCGTGTGGACCTGTCCGCAAATCCCAGCGTCAATGCACTGCTGGCCCAGGTAAAGGCCAGCGCGCTGGCGGCGTTCGCCCATCAGGAGCTCCCCTTCGAGCAGGTCGTCGAGGCGCTGCAACCGCAGCGCAGCCTGTCCTACAGTCCTGTGTTCCAGGCAATGCTGAGCCTGGACGATGCGCCCGACACCAGCGCCGCGGCACTGCCCGGGCTCTCGATGGAGCCACTCGCCCCCCCCCGCACCAGCAGCCATTTCGACCTCTCGTTGGCCTTAGGGGAGAAAAACGGGGTACTGTCGGGAGCGATCACCTACAGCACCGATCTGTTCGACGCGTCAACGGTCGAACGGTGGTCCGTGCATCTGTGCACGCTGCTGCAAGACATGGTGGAACACCCCGGCACGCACATCGGCAGCCTGTCGCTGCTGAGTGCCGGACAGCGCCAGGAGGTGGTCGAAGGCTTCAACGCAACGGCCGTCGATGACTCGCAGGATGCGTTGATCCATGAATTGTTCCAGCAGCGTGCGGCGGAAATTCCGGAATGCGAAGCGGTGCGCATGGGGGATCAGTACCTCAGCTACGGCGATCTGAATGCACGCTCCAACCAGCTGGCACATGATCTGCTGGAGCGCGGCGTGGTACCTGACCAGCGCGTGGCGATCTGCGTCGAGCGTGGCGTGGACCTGGCGGTGGGGATACTCGGCATCCTCAAAGCTGGGGCCGCCTACGTTCCGCTGGACCCGGACTACCCCACCAGCCGACAGGCGTACATGCTGCAGGACAGCCAGCCAGTCGCCCTGGTCACCCAGGCCGGGCTGGTGGCCCGGTTGCCGCCCAGCACGGTGCCGCTGGTCGTGCTGGATTGGCAGGCCACAGGAACCGGGCTTGCAGCCCAGCCTGCTCACGACCCCCTATTGCGCCGGTCCGGCCTGGGCCCGCGCAATCTGGCCTATGTGATCTACACCTCCGGATCCACCGGCCAGCCCAAGGGGGTCATGGTCGAGCACCGTTCGGCGGTCAATTTCTGGCGGGTGATGACCAGAACCACCCACGCCCGCTGTCTGCCGGGCTCGCGGATCGGCCTCAACGCCGCATTTTCGTTTGACATGTCGTTAAAGGGCATTCTGCAGCTGCTGTCCGGGCACTGCTTGATGCCCATTCCGCAGTCCATCCGTGCAAGTGGTTACGAGCTGGTGCAGTTCCTTGAAGACAACAGGATAGACGCACTGGACACGACCCCATCCCAATTGGAGGGGCTGCTGGAGGCCGGCTTGCTTGAACCGGGCCGCCACCGACCCTGCAGCGTGCTGGTGGGCGGCGAGCCGATCCGCGCCGCGCTCTGGGAGCGGCTCAGGGCGTCTCAGCAGGTGCAGTTCCATAACATGTACGGTCCGACCGAAGCCACGATCGATGCGACCATCATCGGTATCGAAGTGGCGGGAAGCACTCCCACCCTCGGCGGTCCGATCGACAACGTCCGCATCTATCTGCTGGATACCCTCGGCAACCCAGTGCCGATCGGCGTGGCCGGCGAGATCTACATAGCCGGTGCCGGCGTCGCCCGTGGCTACCTGGACAGGCCAGCGCTGACCGCCGAACGATTCCTCGCCGACCCCTTCAGTGGCCAGAAGGGGGAGCGCATGTACCGCACCGGCGATCTGGCGCGGTGGCGGCCGGATGGCACGCTGGTATTCCTCGGTCGCAACGACTCCCAGGTCAAGATCCGGGGTTTCCGTGTCGAACTGGGAGAGATCGAGGCCCAGCTGGGCGCTTGCCCGGGCATTCGCGAGGCCGTTGTGGTCGCGCGTGATGACGCGCCAGACACGGTCCGCCTAGTGGCCTACGTCGTCGCCGACCCGCAGCCGGTGGCCGCCGAACTCCGCGACGCCCTGCACAGGCAGCTGCCGGAGCATATGATTCCCAGTGCTTTCGTGCACCTGCCATCGCTGCCACTGACCCCCAATGGCAAGCTGGACCGCCAGGCACTGCCGTTGCCGGACGCGGACGCACTTGTCAGCCGCGCGTTCGAGCCACCGATCGGCCCCGTTGAACAGACCCTGGCGACCCTGTGGTCAGCGCTGCTCGGCCCGGAGCGCATCGGTCGCAATGACAATTTCTTCGAGCTGGGCGGGCACTCGCTGATGGTGGTGACCCTGGTGACCCGATTGCGTGAGGCCGGCCTGCATCTGCCCGCGCAGGCGGTCTTCGCCACCCCGGTACTGCATGTGCTGGCCAGCGCAGTTACCGACGTGGGCACGGAGGGGGTGTCGTCGGCGGTTTCGCCGATCCTTCCGCAGGTTGTGCGTATCACGCCGGCGCAACTGCCGCTGGTGACGCTGGGCCAGAACGACATCGATCTGATCGCTGTCAGCGTCCCGGGCGGTACTGCGAACATCCAGGAAGTCTATCCGCTGCTGCCCCTGCAGGAAGGCCTGTTGTTCCATCACCTGCTGGAGGAGGAGGGCGATACCTATCTCTCGCGCGATCTGCTGGCGTTTGATTCACGCGCACTGCTGGATGGCTTTCTGGACGCACTCAACATCGTCATTGCCCGGCATGACATCCTGCGCAGCGCGCTGCGCTGGGAAGGTATCTCAACACCAGTACAGGTCGTGCACCGGCACGCACCGCTGCAGATGAAGGTCCTCTTCCCCGCATCGGATGGTTGCGCACGGTCGGCACTGGAACGTGCCAGTGATCCGCGGCGGCTGCGCCTGGATCTGCGCAATGCGCCGGTTCTGGCCGCGTATGGGGTGGAGGACAGGGCGAAGGGCGAGTGGCTGCTGGCGCTGGTACGCCACCATGTGGTCTGTGACCATGTGACCCTGGACCTGGCACTGGAAGAGGTCGCCATGGTGTTGCGGGGGCAGGAGAAAAGGCTGGGTGCTCCGCGGCCCTTCCGCGAGATCGTGGTGCAGGCCCGGCAGGTTTCGGTTGAGGAACACGAGGCCTATTTCCGACAGGAGCTGCATGACATCCAGACGCCCACCGCTCCCTTCGGCGTGGCCGACATGCTTCCGGGTGGCCGGGCGCTGATCGAGTCCGTGGAGCACTTGGAACCCCAGCTGGTGCAGCGCATCCGCGCCTGCGCGCGCCGCGAGGGTATTGCACCGGCCGTGCTCTTCCATGTCGCCTGGGCACAGGTACTGGCACGCTACACGGGCAACGATGATGTGGTGTTCGGCACCGTCCTGTCCGGCCGCCTGCAGGGTGTTGCCGGTGCCGAGCAGATCCTCGGCATGACGATCAACACCTTGCCGCTGCGCATTTCGCTCGGTGCACGCAGCGTTCGCCAGCTGCTGCTGGAGACGTCGCAGCGGATGAGGGGGCTGCTGGCCCACGAGCATGCGCCACTGTTGCTGGCGCAGCGCTGCAGCGGTGTCGAGCGGAGCCAGCCGCTGTTCTCCACGCTGTTGAATTTCCGCCACAGTCAAGCGCGCATCCTTGCTGCCGACACGGCCTCTCGCGCCCTGCAGGACGGCATCCGCAGCCTCGCTGTCGAGGGTGACCACACCAGCTATCCGTTGAGTATCCGGATCGATGACACTGCAGACACCTTCGCGCTGACCACGGAGTGGTGGGACGGGCTGGACGGCCGGCGGATCGGCGCGAGCCTGCCGGTGGCGCTTTCCAGTCTGGTCGATGCCCTCGACAGCGCACCCGGAACTCCGCAGTTCCAGCTGGAAGTGCTGGGCGCTTCGGAACGCCAGCGGCTGCTGCAGGGCTTCAATGCGACCGACAGGCCGTATTCGACCCATGATTCCATCCACTCTCTGTTTGAAGCCCAGGTCGCGGCCCGTCCGCAGGCGGTGGCGTTGGTCGAAGGCACGCAGGTGCTGCGCTACGGCGAGCTCAACGCACAGGCTAACCGCCTGGCGCATTACCTGATCGGGCAGGGGGTGCGCCCCGATGACCGCGTCGGGGTGTGCCTGGAGCGGGGCATCGCGCTGGTGGTGGCGCTTCTGGGCATCCTCAAGGCCGGGGGCGCCTACGTGCCGCTGGACCCGGGCTATCCGCCGGACCGGCTGGGCTACATGCTGGCCGACAGCGCGCCACGTTGCGTGCTGACGCAGGCGGCGGTACAGACGGTACTGCCGGCGTCGGTGCCGGTGATCGCACTGGACCAGGCCGGCCTGCTGGACGGCCAACCGGTGCATGACCCGGACCCACAGGCGCTGGGGCTGACCCCGCAGCACCTGGCATACGTGATCTATACCTCCGGCTCCACCGGCCGCCCCAAGGGGGTGATGAACCAGCACGATGGCGTGGTCAACCGCCTGCTGTGGGCGCAGGAGCAGTTCGCGCTGGATGCCAGTGACCGGGTGCTGCAGAAGACCCCGTTCGGCTTCGACGTTTCGGTATGGGAGTTCTTCCTGCCGCTGCTGGCCGGGGCACAGCTGGTGCTGGCCCGTCCCGGTGGCCACCAAGACCCGCACTACCTGGCGGGCCTGATGGCCTCGGCCGGCATCACCGTGCTGCATTTCGTGCCTTCGATGCTGCAGGTGTTCCTGGACGAGGCCGACACCAGCGGCTGCGGCGGCGTACGGCAGATCCTGTGCAGCGGCGAAGCGTTGCCGGCGGCGCTGCAGAACCGGCTGCTGGAGCGGCTGCCGCAGGTGGCGCTGTACAACCTGTACGGGCCGACCGAGGCGGCGGTGGACGTGACCTGCTGGCGCTGCCAGCCGGGCAGCGCCACGGTGCCGATCGGGCGCCCGATCGCCAACACGCAGATCCACATTGTTGACCGCTACCTGCAGCCGGTGCCGATCGGGGTGGCCGGTGAACTGCTGATCGGCGGGGTGCAGGTGGCGCGTGGCTACCTGAACCAGCCGCAGCTGACCGCCGAGCGCTTCATCGAGGACCCGTTCCATCCCGGCGGCCGTGTCTACCGCAGTGGTGACCTGGCGCGCTGGCGCCAGGACGGCACGATCGACTACCTCGGCCGCAACGATGATCAGGTGAAGCTGCGTGGACAGCGGATCGAACTGGGCGAGGTCCAGTCGCAGCTGCAGCAGTTGCCGCACGTGCGTGATGCGGTGGTGGTGGCACGCGAGGACCGTGCGGGCGACCCTCGCCTGGTGGCCTACGTGGTGACCGTGCCGGGGGTGGAACTGACCGTATCGACGGTGCGTGAGGCACTGGCACGGACCCTGACCGAGGTGATGTTGCCCAGCGCGGTGGTAAGCCTGCCGGCGCTGCCGCTGACGCCGAACGGCAAGCTGGACCGGCAGGCACTGCCGGTGCCAGGCATGGAATCACTGGCGGCCCGCGCTTACGAGCCGCCCCGGGAAGGGATGGAGCAGGCACTGGCACAGCTGTGGTGCGAACTGCTGGACGTGGCCCGGGTCGGCCGCGCCGATCATTTCTTCGACCTCGGGGGAAATTCGCTGATCGCGATACAACTCGTCTCCCGCATCCGGATGGCATTTGAAGTGGATCTGGCCCTTGCCACCGTCTTCCGCCATCCGCATCTCGCCGACCTCAGCGAGCAGGTGCTGCTGGCGATGTTGGCCAGCTGCTCCAGCGACGAGGTGGCGGCGATGGAACTAGATCTCGGTGACGGTGAACGGAGCGACAGGCATGGTTGAAGGGGGGTGGTTCGTTCGTCGCCGCCAGCCGGGCAGGACATTCCGGCTGTACTGCTTTTCCTACGCGGGTGGAAACGCCGCCAGCTACCTCGGTTGGCAGAGCCAGCTTCCGCCACAGGTCGAAATCTGTGCTGTGCAGCTTCCAGGGCGTGGGGCGCGGCTGCGCGAGCCCCCGCTGTACGCGCTGCCGCCATTGATCGACACCCTGGTGCCGCTGGTGGCCCAGAGCGCTGACCTTCCCTTCGCGTTCTTCGGTCACAGCCTGGGGGCCCTGGTCGCTTTTGAAACGGCGCGTGGGCTTGCCCGGGTAGGTGGCCCGGCACCGCGGCATCTGTTCGTATCCGGGTGCCAGGCGCCGCGCCTGCGGGACCCACCCAAAGGCCACCACCTGCTGGACGATGCCGGATTGCTGGAGGTGCTGGCTGACTACAACGGCACTCCGCCGGAGATCCTGGCAGACCAGGACCTGATGGCAATGCTGCTGCCGATTGTCCGTGCCGATTTCACCCTGGCTGAAACCTATCGCTACGTACCCGGCGAACCACTCTCGATGCCGATCAGCGCCTTCGCCGGCGAGGACGAAGAGCGATCCGGCCTGGAGCAGGTAACCGGATGGTCGCAGGAGACCTCGGCCGGCTTCGATCACTACCTGTTCGAGGGCGGTCATTTCTTCATACAGGGCCAGCGCGAGCATGTGCTGGCACTCATCAGCACGACGTTGGCCCGGGGTGTCATGGCCTGAACTGCTACCACGCGAACCCGGTCATCAGTACGTCCCGATCCAGCCAGCGGTAGTCGATGCGGCAGTACTGACCCGCCCGGAAGTCGCTGCACAGGGTCTGCTGGATGATCAGCTCGATGATGCCACGCCGATGATCGATCCTGACCACCCGCGCGGCCGTGAAGTCGAAGTAGCGGCCCACGGCCGCGAATGCAGCCTTGAACAGCGTTTCCTTGGCCGAAAAGCACAGCGCAAGCAGGGCGGCCTCCTGGTCGCCGCCCCGCAGGCCATCCAGGTACGCCTGCTCCGTGGCGTCGACCACCAACAGGCGCATGGCCTGCAGATCACGGCCCACATTGGCGCAGGACTCGATGTCCAGCCCCAACCCCTGGCAATCGCTGCGCGAGGACACCGCCGCTGCCGCCAGGCCGTCGATATGGGAAATGCTGCCGGTCGTGCCGTCGGGCCATTGCGGTTGGCGCGACGGCCCGATCGCGATCGGGGCCCCCGGCCCCCCCTGCAGGGCCAGGGCGGCCCGCGCGGCCAACCGCCCGAAGAAGAACTCCGCCTGACGGGCGTGCACGCTTCGGGCGATCTGTGACGGGCTCTCGATGCCGGTTGCCGCAAACATCCCGGCATCGAAGTGCTGCGCATCGAAGCGGATCAGGCACACCGGCCCAGCCCCGGGCCGGGAAAACAGCGGATGCTCGCACCATGCCGCACAGATGGCCGGCATCGCCGCCGGGGCCAGGGCGTCCAGCAGCGCTGCCAGGCCGTCTTGCGGAAGCTGAATGGCATCGGCGCCAGCAGGCGGTGGGTGGGCGCCGATCCGGGTCAAGGCCCCCCCGTCGCTGCACTGGATGCAGATGAAGGCGAGGGCGGATGGGCCACTGCGAGGCCGTTGTCGACCGCCGCGTTTACCGCCGCATGGCCCGCGCGCACCGACACGATCACACCTTCTTCCATCGTGATGATCTGGTCAGCTACATCGAAGTAGCGATCATCGTGACTGATGGCCACAATCACCTTGTTGCGCTGCTTCAACGCCGGCAGAATCTCGTGGTAGAACACCGCCTTGAAGACAGGATCCTGATCGGCCGCCCACTCATCGAAAAGATACAGTTCCTTGTCTTCCATGACCGCCACCAGCAGTGCCAGGCGGCGGCGCTGGCCATCGGACAGTGACAGGGTCGAGAAGCGTCCATCACGGAATTCGATCTTGTGTTCCAGACGCAGCTCGGCCAGCAGTCGCTGTACCTGCGGAGCCGCGGCCGCATCATCCTGGCCCAGTACACGATCAAACAGGTAGTAATCCGAATAGATCGCGCCGATGCCCTGGCGCAGGGAGCCGAGGCTGGCATCGGTGACTTCCTGCCCACCGAAGCAGATGCGCCCGGCGCTGGGCCGGTAGTGCAGGGTAATCAACTTGCTCAGCGTGGACTTGCCGGAGCCATTGCCGCCGACGATGAAGGTGATCTCGCCCTTGTGCAGGGTCAGGTCCAAGGGGCCCACCTGGAAGCCGCCGCCTTCCTTGCGCTCATGCTGGTAACAGACCTGCTCGAAACTAAGCTCGCTCCATTCGCGTGCAATCTCCTGGTGCGCCGACAACGACTCGGCGGGTATCTCCTCGAAGAGCGCGGCGAAACGCTTGAGCGAGACCCGCGAGATGCTCAGTTGCGGAATGGCATTGAGGATGATGGCTATCGGTCCAGTGATATACAGCAGCACCATGACCACGCCGATCAGGTCCTCGCTGGTTATGGTGCGATAGTTGACGAGGATGAACACAATCGAGCCGATGACGAAGAAGCTGAGCAGGTCGCCATAATTGCTGGCGGCACGCACGATCGTATGGCCGGCCTTCTCATTGGTTCGGACGTCAGTCTCATGCTTCATGATGACTTCGTCGAAGAACGCGCCGCGTTTGGCGTCGCTCAACTTGAGCTCCTTGATGCCATGGATCAACCCGTGGATCGATTCCTGCAATCCGTCGAAGCCGGTGCGCGCCCGTATGAAATAGCGCCTGCCCAACAGCATCGGCACCTGGTAGGTGACAACGCCGAATACGATGCAACCTATCACGTACAGGAACACATGCGTGTTCAGCACCAGCAGGAAGCCCAGCATGCCGACCAGCATCACGATATCGATCAGCAGATCGGGCATCATCCGCGCGCCCAGCACGATGCGGGGAACGTCGGTGGTCAGCACGGCGATCATCCGCGCCGGCCCAATCCGCTCCAGGGCGGGCAGGGGGGCATTGGCGATTCGTGAATACATGCGGGTACGCAACCCGGAGGCCACGTCAATGGCGATCCGGGTCAGCATGATCTGCGACAGCGTGCGCGCCAGCAGGATGATGAGGCAGATCGCCGCGAAGACGACGGCGAAAGGCGCATGCGCGATTTCGATCCCCAGGAAGCGCGGCAAGGGGGCCGCCACCTGTGCCAGACGCGGATCTTCCGCGCGGATCGCGCTCAGGACCAGTGGAATCAGCAGGGCATAGCAGATGCCGGATAGCGCGCCCAGCACCACGGAGACGAATACGCGGTTGGGGGCGTGCGTGGCGAACTGCGAAAACAGCTTCATGGGGTGACCTCTGCGGTCGCGCTCCTTGCCGCGGATTCCGGTGCCGGCAGGAAAGCGTCAAGTGGCACGTAGCGACCATCGTGGAAAGGGATGACCATGTCCGCGTAGTGCGGGCTCAGCGGATTGCCGGACTGCCCGGTGGAAATCATGTAGTCCTGCACCACCGTGTCCGGCCCCATCTGGATGACCTGCCGGAAGCCCGCACCGAACTGCTGCCGGTAGCCCTCGCCCTCCACGAAGTGCGACGCCGCCACGTTGACGGTATCGCTGGAACCGCCGTTGCCGACGCGACGCTCGAACAGCACATTGAAGGGCTTCATGGCGCTGAACGGCGCATGCGCATAGACGGTCTGCTGTACGGTCGACCAGTGCCAGCGGCGCATGCTCCAGTCACCCCGGAGCTTGTGCAGCTCAGCCAGCGCATCCTCTTGCGAGAGGGCAAGCAGGCGCGCGCAGCTACGGAGTGAATTATCATTGCTGGTGTCACACCAGCCCTCTTCGTCGCCCTGCAGCAGGCGGTTCAACTGGGACGTCCTGACCCCCTCTCCGAGCCGCACCGCGATGTCCGTGGACTGGGGTGCCTCCCAGCTGCCACGCAGCCGCTCCCGGAACAGGCGTTGGCGGAAATGCCGCATCCACGAATGGAACAGGGCGGCGGCCTGGCTGTCCCCACGCATATCGCCGTCCCAGTTCTGCAGATACTGCGCCGCGACGGCCGCATGGCCCTGGCGTGGCAGGTGTTGCCGCAGCGTATCCATCAGCGCCGCGGCATCGAGATCGAGGGTGTCTGCCTGGATCCGCTTCATGTCATCCGGGTTCAACATCCGGCCCGCATCCATCTGCTGGCGCAGCAGTTGTTCTATCCGCATCGCGCGCGCAGGAGAGGCCCAGTCGTGCGAGATGAAATAGGGATAGTCCACGCCCACCATGCGGTTGTTGGCGCTGACGATATAGCCCGCTGGCGGGTTGTACAGCTGCACCCATCGCTCGACCGGTACATACCCCTTCCAGGCGTGGCTGGCATCCCAGCCCGGCGCCGGCGCAGTGCCTTCGCCCTGGCTGCGGATCGGAATGCGCCCCGCCGCCAGATAGCCGATGTTGCCCGCGCGGTCGGCGTAGAGCATGTTCAATGCGGGCGCAACGTGCTTCTCGAGCGCCCGCTTGAACTGCGTCCAGTCCTGTGCGTAGCCCAGCCGGTAAAACGCTTCATAGCTGGTATCGCCATCATCCAGCCCCGTCCAGCGCAGTGCGACCGGACTGTCGAAGACATCGAAATAGTCGCTGACAACCGGCCCGTGACCGGTACGCCGTACCTTGAGCGATATCCCGGTGTAGGGCCGGCGCAGCTGCTCGGGGAAATCCGCCCGAACCTGTATGGTTTCCGCGCGGACGTCAAAGGCCGCCCAGCCCGCCGGCGTCTGGTAGCGGCGGCCTTCCGCATCGGCACGTTCCAGGAACAGATCCTGGGTGTCAGCCATCATGTTCGTGCCGGCCCAGGCGATGGCCTCGTTGCGTCCGAACACCACGACTGGCAGGCCGATGAGGCTCATGCCGGAGACAGTCAAGCCAGGCGAACGCACGCTGATGGCGTACCACAGTGATGGAATCTGCAATGCCAGATGGGGATCGTTGGCCAGCAGCGCACCGCCGTCGGATGTCAGGCGGCCCTGAACGGCCCACGCATTACTGCCCGTTCCCGGGTGCGGCATCTGCAACTGCTCCTGCAGGCGCTGCTGGCGGACTGCCAGGGCGGTCAGGGCCCCGTCAGTGGAGCGGACGCGGGCTGTTGTGGGCGTCTGCTGCGGGTAACGGGGATAGCCCGGAAAGAAAACGTCGGCCTGTGCGGTAGGCAGGGCATGCCCGGCCACGTAGCGATCAATCTCCCGGCGGAAGTTGCCGCCCATGCTCAAGGCGAACATCTTGATCCACGCCAGTGAGTCCAGCTCGGTCCATGGCTCGGGCTTGACGCCAAGCAGCCGGAACTCCGGAGGCAGGGACGGTGTCCGGGCGATCGCTGCATTCACCCCGCGGGTGTAAGCGGTCAACGAGGCCTGCGCCTGCGGGCTGAGTGCGGGCCATGCGGTCCGCGCCGATTCGTAGAGGCCGAGGGTACGGAACCAGACGTCGGAATCGATGCTCTGCCTGCCGAACACCTCGCTGAGCCGCCCGCGAACCATCCAGCGCTGCACCTGCAACTGCCAGAGGCGATCCTGCGCCTGCGCGTAGCCGACGGCGAAGTAGGCATCGAGATCCTGCGTGGCGTGGATGTGCACCGCACCATGCGCGTCACGTTGCAGCATCGTCGCTGCGCTGACGCCATCCTGCAGCAGGGTAACGCCGGTTTCCGGGAGGCTCCGCTGCAGGTCGACCCATAACCAGGCCGCGACCAGCCCGAGCGGCAACAGCAGGAACAGCGCAACGCGCACAAGCAGTGGATGCCGGGTGGCAATGCCCGGCATCCTCATGATGAACGGGCGACCTGGGAGCCTGCGGCGTCGGCGCACGGTGTTGAAACATACGTACGGTGGATCAGATCGACATCCATTCGTCAGGTCCAGGCCTCGTAGCGTGGGATTCTGCATCAAAGCGGCGAAGAATGCAGTACAACGTCGCAGTATTCCGGCAGCCCATCGCAGGGCAGGCAGGCCATGCAACAAAATGTGCTACAAAATACCCGGCGTGGCATGCCGGCAATCGGCTCCTGCCGGCCCATGCGGATGTGGTCCGTTGCATGAACCTTCCTCAAGTCATATTGCCAGGACAGCGCCATGGAAAAGGAAATCCTAGATAATCACGCCACTGTTTCCGCAGCCTCCGCGCGTTTCATTGAATACGCAGTCGGGCAGCAGCAATGCCTTGGCAGGCTCGACCTGCTTGATGATGACCTGCCGCCGATGCTGCGCCATTATCAGTTCGGGCTGCATTCCTGGCCGTGGTTCATCTCGCCGGCCACACGGGCCATGCTGGAAGAGTGCGTCAGTCGCATCCCGGCGCTGGTCATGCGCGCGGTACTGCTGGAATTCGACCGCGACACGCGCCGATTCAGTGAATTTTATAAACTGGCCGATGTCATTGGTGAGATGGTGCTGGCAGGCGGCCTGCAGACCGAGTACGTCTGCCAGCGAACGGATGCCATCCTCACCGGCAAGGGCCTGAAGATCGTCGAGCTCAACCTGGGCTTCACCGTGGGTGGGTGGCAGATCCAGTGGATGGACCAGCAGTACCGCAAGCAACGCGAACTGCAGCCGTTCATCGATGGCATGGCGTGCCATTCCCGGAACATCCCCTATGGATACATGAGCTATCTGATCCGCTCCGTGCGCAAGCAGAAGGCGCATGCGGCCGATGGCAAAATCAATGTCGCCTTCATCATCAACGCAGATTTCTTCGGGCAGGACGGCGTGCGCATGATCGGCTCGATCTTCGAGCAGGCACTTGCCGACCATGGCGAGGTCGGCGCGATCCACTTCCGGACCGACCTTTCCGAACTTGTGTTCCGCGCCGATGGCGTGTACCTGGCTGGCGAACGCTTGGGTGCGATTGTTTCGGCCCATGATGCCCCCCCGGCTGAGCTGTTCCGCGCCAGCGTCACCGGGCAGATCATCTGGAGCGACAACGCGTTGCAATGGGTGCTGGCCGACAAGCGTTCGCTGGCACTGCTTTACCGCCATCGCAAGCATGCATCCTTCAGCGAAGACGACTGCAGGATCATCGAACAATTTCTGCCCTGGGCCACGCCGCTTCGCCCCGGCAAGGTCGAGTTTGAAGGCCAGCTCGAGGACTTGCCGTCCCTCTTGCTCCGCGACAAGGATCGTTTCGTGATCAAGGTTGCGATGGGCGGCAAAGGTGATGACGTCTTCGTCGGCAAGTATCAGTCCACCCAGGACTGGATCCGCCTGGTCATGCGGGGGCTCTCCAGTGGCAATTGGCTGGTCCAGGAGTTCTGTCAGTCGCTCCCGTTCTATGGCCAGCACGGGGAGCACGGGTTCGGCATCTTCAACGTGGTGTGGGGCGTGTATGGTTTCGGTGACCAGTACTCCGGGTGCTGGTTGCGACTGATGGAACGCGGCGCCGGGGGCGGCATCATCAACTCCGACAAGGGCGCCGAGGAAAGCATCGTTTACGAAGTTGCCGACTGATCACGTTGCCCGCCGCACTGCCAGGTTGGCAGGGTGCGGCGGGTACAGGTGCGGGCATCAGTCTGCCAGCACCTTCTCGACCTTGCGCAGGCGCTCACCGACAATCGCACTGATCTGGCTGACGTGGGCATCATCGAACATGCGGTTGTGCCGCATGTCCACGGTGATGAGATCAATATTGCCCTTCACTAGGCCGGTCCATCGCCGCACCATGTCATCCAGGTCATGGTCATCATCCCGCGCACCCACGTAGACCAGGTCGCCGTCATAGCTGCCGGGCCGGTAATGCATGCTCATGTGGATCACCTCCTTGATCGCCGACAACTGCCTGTCCAGATCCTCCACCCGCGCGCTCTCCGGATAGATGTGCCGGCGCTGCAGGTACGCAAGTGCCAGCGCCAGAAGTGCTTCGCGGCTCTCCGCGGAATCGCCCAGCCTCTCCAGTTCGGACAGGTCATCGCCATTGCCGATCAGGTCATAGACCTTGAGCATGTACAGCAACGCCTGCCGGTCAGACCAGCGGGTGCTGGGCGGCTCGCCACTGGCGATCAGTGCATCCAGCAGGCACAGGAAGGATACGTCTTCGCCTGCAGCCCGAAGCTGCCCCGCCATCTCGTATACGGTAAGACCGCCGAACGACCACCCCAACAGCTGGTAGGGTCCCGTCGGCTGCACGCTCTTTATCAGCCCGATATAGCTACGCGCCAGATCGCCGACACTGGCCGGGTTTGCGGCATCGCTGGAGGGTGTCGGGTACTGGATTGCGTATACGGTTGCTGCATCTCCCACCGCCGCACACAGCTTCGCGTAGTGCGCTGCATCGCCGGTACCGCCATGCACGCAGAACAGGGGCGCAGCGACGTGACCCTGCGACAGCTTCGAGAGCACGGCGGCGGCCGCGGGGCGCACCGGCGTACCGACCCCGAGCGCCTCGATGGTCTGTCGTTCGAACAACTCGCGCACCGATATCTTCAGCCCCAGCGTCTTCTGTGCACGGTTGATCATCCGGATGGCGGAGACCGAATTGCCGCCCAATTCGAAGAAGCCATCGGTGATGCCGACACTCTCGTGGCGCAGCACTTCCGCCCATATCCGGGCCAGTTCGGCCTCCATCTCATTGCGTGGTGCGACGCGTCCAGGCCGGGCACGCGTGCCACCTGGATCGGGCAGCGCCGTCTGGTCGATCTTTCCGCTGGCGGTCAGTGGAAGGGCGTCCATCAGCACGATGCTGGCCGGCCGCATGTACGGCGGCAGCTCGCGCGCCATCATGGCTTCCAGATCCGCCGCACGCACGCCTCGCGTGCAACTCCGGCGCAGGCGGTCAAGGACAGGCAGGGCCGCCTGTACGCGTTCGCCAGGAATCCCGAAGTCGATCAGGCAGGCAATTTCGTCGACCCCTGCCTCGAGCAGGCTGCGGACCGTACCCTGGCATGACTGTGGGCAGCCGATCAGCGCCTTGCTGGCCAGGAAGCGATCGACGGCCAGATGCACGACATCATCCGAAAGCTCCTCATCGGTCTGGACGTCCAGGCCAAGCGCCTTGCCGACATCCTTGCGCAGCATCAACTGCGATCGGAAGTAGTTCTCCAGATGCGGGCGCGCCTCGGCAATCGCCTCGCCGGCATCCTCTCCCACATAGGTATGCAGCATCACCGCCACACGCCCCGACGCGGGATCATGACCCGCCGCCAGGCGCGCCGCACGATACGCAGCGATCTTCTCGGCCAGTCCCTCGACCGTGGTGTTGAGCACGTGGGTCAGTACATTCGCGCCGATCCTTCCCGCGTCGGCGAAGGTCTGCGGCGCACCGGCCGCCGTCACCCACACCGGCAGCTCGGCCTGTACCGGGCGCGGCTGCACGGCGATTTCGACGGATTGGCCGACGCCGTTCTTGCGGGTAATGGTGCCCCCCCGCCAAAGGGTACGCACCTGCTCGATCGCCTCGAGCATCACCTCGTGACGATGGGCGAAGTTGTCCGGCGCCAGCACGAAATCATTCGGCACCCAGCCCGATGCAAATGAGAGCGCCACACGACCACCGGACAGGCGATCAACCACGGCCCATTCTTCGGCCACCCGTAGCGGATCGTGCAGCGGCAGCACCACGCTTCCTGAGCGAAGCTGCAGCTTCGTGGTGACCATGGCCGCCGCCGCACTCAGTACCGAGGGGTTCGGGAATGCCGCGCCAACCTGGGTGAAATGCCGCTCCGGCGTCCATATCGCACTGAACCCCAGTCGATCTGCCTGCTTGACGCTTTCGATATAGAGGGCAAGCTCGTCTGTTCCCGAGGTGCTGGCAGCGTCGGAGAAATAGAACAACCCGAAGGGCACTGGCTCAGCCGCCTGTCCGGCGGTGGGCACGACGTAGGCCGCCAACTGCTGGTCCTCCCCGCGGGCCACCACCACCGACTCCGCCACCTGGGGGTGGCGATTCAGCGTGGCCTCGATTTCGCCGGGCTCGATGCGGAAGCCATGCTTGTTGATCTGGCGATCTGCTCGCCCGCGATACTCCAGGCCACCGTCCTGCCGCCAGATCACCCGGTCACCGGTGCGGTACATCCGTTCGCCCGCTACGAAGGGGGAGGGCAGGAACGCTCTGGCGGTCACCTCGGGATTGCCGATGTAGCCGGTACCCATGCCGTGGCTGCTGACATACAGCTCCCCTTCCACGCCGTGGGGGACGGGGCGCTGGCGCTCGTCCAGCACGTAGACACGCACCCCCGGCATCGGCCGTCCGATCGGTACCGGTCTGCCGCGCCCGGCCTGCCCCGCACCTTCGCCGGCATCGACATCGGCGAAGGTGTGAGCGCTGGCATCCCAGAACTCGGTGGTCCCGTAGATGTTGACCAGTTGGACGTGTGGCAGCGCAGCGTGGAACCGGGCAGCCAGGTCGGCGGAGAGCGGCTCACCACTGGATACGCAGTAGCGCAGGGCAGGCAGCCTGTCATTGCCGGCTTCCAGGTGCGAAACCAGCGCCGCCAGCAGGGTCGGCACCATGACAACATGGCTGATCCCTGCATCGTGCAGCGCCCGGCTGAGCGCCTGGGGATCCTGCACGGCCGTGTGCGGGATGACCTCGATAGTGGCCCCCGTGGACAGCGGCAGGAACACCTCCCAGAGCGAATCGATGAAGTTGATCGAGGTCTTCTGCGCATAGACCTCGTCGCCGCTGCGCAGGGCACGCTCCGGCAACAGGCGGCTGGTCAGCATGCGGTGGAGGCCTGGCACGCCCTTGGGGCGCCCGGTGGAGCCAGAGGTGTAGAGGATGTACGCCGTGTCGTCTGCAGCAAGGGCCGGATCGGACCACGGTGGGGCGGGGGTCGGGTCGTGGTCCACCAGCACGGTGGTGGTCACCGGCAGGCTGAGGTGCCCAACGTGGTTCGAGCAGGTCACCAGCACCGTGCAGCCGCTGTCGCGGGCCATGTAGTCGAGGCGCTCGGCCGGGTAATCCGGATCCAGGGGCAGGTAGATGCCACCGGACTTGAATACGGCCAGCAGGGCCACGACCTGCTCGATCGAGCGGGGCAGGTGGACCCCGACGACGCCGTGCCTGCGGACCCCGGCCGCCTGAAGGCGGCCGGCAAGGTCGTCCACGCGCCGGCCAAGCTCCAGGTAGGTCATGGTGGCCCCACCCGCGCGGATCGCCAACCGCTCGGGATGCTGAGCAATGGTCTGGTCCACGTAGCGGTGCATCGTCCCGGCCGTGTCAGCCTCGGACAGCGGCGCACCCTGCCAGTCATTCAACAACTGGCGTTCGTCCTCGTCATTCAGGACCGGAATGTCTTTCAGGGCCCGCGATTGAGCCGTTTCCAGCGCCTCGATGATGCCCATCAAGGCGTTACGGGTCAGCGACAGCACCTGCTCAGGATCGATGCCGCGCGCCGCCTGGATCGACAGCTTGAGCGCCGTCTGATACTCGTCCACTGACAGGGTGAGCGGGTAATTGTTGCCTTCGTGCTGTTCTAGGAAGCTGATCTTTGCTTCCGGAACAACCGGCGCGTCCAGCAGCGGTCGGTCGCGGCTACCGCTGTGGCGATAATTGACCACCGAGGTGAACAGCGGAACACCGCTGGGAAGGCCTGCGGCCTTCTGGGTAACGGTGAGCGGTGCGTGTTCGTGGTGCAGCAGCTCGGCCAGGAGGCGCTGCATGTCACGCACGCACTCGATGACCGGCCGATCTGCATGCACGATGACGGGCAGCGTATTGATGGATACGCCCAGGATGCGTTCGTTGCTGCCGCCGGCCTTCAATCGACCGAACATGACCGTGCCGAACACCGGGGCATCCGTGCCACATACCTTGGCAAGAACGTGCCCCCAGGCCACATGCAGGAGGCTGGTGGTGCTGACGCCTTCGATGCGGGCAAGCCGCGACAGACGGGAGGCGACGTCCTGATCGAGCACGATGCTGCGCTCGAGAATGCCCGAGCCGTCGCGATGGACATTGAGCAGGCCGAACGGTGCGGTGGTCCGGTCCACCCCGGCGAGCAGCTGCTCGAAGAACGCGTTGGGCTGCCCGTTGCCCTGGCTCGACTTCACGTGGGCAACGAAGTTGCGGTAAGGGACGGGCTTGGGCAGGGTATGCGCCTGCCCGGTCATGAGCGCGATGATCTCCGAGGTCACCACGTCACCGGTGGTCCGATCGGTGGTCAGGTGATGCATCAGCTGCATGACAATCAGCCGGTCGCGCGTTGCATCCCGAGCGACCAGCAGCTTGACCAGCGGCGACACGCGTAGGTCCAGGCGGTAGTGGGTCGGATTGAAGCGCGCCTTCATCTGCTCGACGATATCGCCGTCGGCCGGGTCCAGTTCCACGTCCTCGACCTGCACTTTCGCCTCCCGCAGGACGACCTGCACCGGGTCCCTCAGGTGCTCCCAGCGCAGGCACGTGCGCAGGATATCGTGGCGTGCGATGACCTGGTTGAAT
Organism: Stenotrophomonas sp. GL_101; assembly: GCF_057835675.1. NCBI lineage: Bacteria > Pseudomonadati > Pseudomonadota > Gammaproteobacteria > Lysobacterales > Lysobacteraceae > Stenotrophomonas > Stenotrophomonas sp. GL_101. Next base: position 1,206,343 of record NZ_CM174432.1, read on the forward strand.
GTGGTCACGTACGCATCCAGCGTGGCGCGGTCCTCCACGGCATAGATGCTCCAGATCAGGTAGGGGTCGCCCTTGTCGGCCATCATGTAATGAAAGAGCATGCCCTCCTGCAGCGGGGTCAGCGGATAGATGTCCTGGATTGCCCCGGCGCCACCCTCGACCGACACGACGATCTGATCGATCTCCTCCTGCCCGATCTGCAGCAGCGGCAGCAGTTCGGGCGTGATCCGCTCCGTGCCCGGCGCCAGCAGGTTGGCGGGAATCGCTTCGGCCTCTTGCGCTTCATAATTGAAGGATTCACCAGCACCGAGCTGCTCGAGGAGCTGATCGCGGTGGGACTTGATCAGCTCGATCAGCGCCTGATCCTTGAGCGCCGCGCCCGGACCACGCAATGAAAGCTTGCCGTCCACCAGCCGGATTGACGCTTGCCGCTGCTGCAGGAGCGCACGAAGAGGAGCGAGGCTCATAGCACGATTTCTCCATATTCCTGGGTATTGGCGGCAACATCGGCTAGCACCGGCGTCGTGAACATCGTGCGGATATCAGTCTGCAGATTGGACCGGCGCATGTGCTCCAGCACCCGCACCGCCAGCAGCGAGTGGCCGCCAAGCTCGAAGAAGTTGTCATGGCGCCCGACCTGTTCCACGCCCAGGACCTCGGCCCAGATACGTGCCAGCGCGGTTTCGATCTCACCTTCCGGTGCCGCATAGGGCCGGCTCAGGTAGGCCTCGCCATCAGGGGCCGGCAGCGCCTTGCGGTCCTGCTTGCCGTTGGAGGTCACCGGCATCGTGTCCAGCTTCACATACGCGGCCGGAACCATGTAGTCCGGCAGCTTGCCGGCCAGGTACGCAAGCAGTTGTTCGGTGGATACCTCCACACCGGGGGCGGTGGTGTAGTACGCCACCAGGCGCCGATCACCGGGCACGTCCTCGCGGACCATGGCAATCGCATCGCGGATGCCCGGGACGTCCAGCAGCTGGGCTTCGATCTCGCCCAGCTCGATGCGGAAGCCGCGTACCTTCACCTGGAAGTCGTTGCGACCGATGAACTCGATGTCGCCACTGGGGAAGAAGCGCGCCAGGTCGCCGGTGCAGTAGAGCGGCCCGGGAATATCCGGCCACGGCGAGGTGATGAAGCGCTCGGCGGTCAGCTGCGGATCGGTGTAGCCCTCGGCCAGGCAAGGGCCGGCAATGTAGAGGTTACCGATGACCCCGACCGGAACCGGCTGCAGGTGCGCATCCAGAACATAGTAACGGGCATTCTGGATGGGCCGACCATAGGGAATGCTGCGCCAGTCGCGGCTGACCTGGTGGACCTCGAAATGGTTGGACCAGATCGTGGCCTCGGTGGCGCCGCCAAGTGCGATGAAGCGCACGTTCGGGAACGAGGTGGCCACCGCACCGGGCAGCGACAGCGGAATCCAGTCGCCACTGTTGAAGATCAGGCGCAGCGAGGGATTCTGCTGCGGGATCTGCTCCAGGAACGGCACCAACAGCTGCAGCGCGGCAGGAGCCGAATCCCAGAAGGTGACACGCGGGTCGAGCACCGCCTCGGCCAGGCGTTGAGGATCGGCCAGCTGTGCGCTGCTGGCCATCTGGATGGTGGCACCGGCGGCGAGGATGCCGAAGATGTCATAGACCGACAGGTCAAAGCTGATCGACGTGATGAACAGCAGGCAATCGCGGTGGTCAACCTGGTAGGTGCGGTTGACCCAGTGGATCAGGTTGATGACTGGCGCATGGGCGACCTTGATGCCCTTGGGCTTGCCGGTGGAACCGGAGGTGTAGATCACGTAGGCCAGGTCGCGGCTGCCCAGACCGAGCAGGGCAGCCGACAGATTGCCCGCGTCCTGATCGGCCCACCGCGGCGCATCGGCTTGCAGGTCGATGACCACCGGTGTACTGGACAGGGTTTCCAGCGCCGTCTGCAGCTTCGCGGCGGTGGCCGCATGCACCAGCGCCACCTGCGGGCTGGCGTCGGCCAGCATCGACGCCAGACGGTCGGCCGGGTAACTCGCATCCAGCGGAACGTAGGCACCGCCGGCCTTGAGGATCGCCATCAGCCCGACCACCATTTCCGGCGACCGTTCCACACAGATCGCCACCTGCACGCCAGGCGCCACGCCTTGCTCGCGCAGGTGCCGTGCCAGGCGGTTGGCCTGAGCGTTGAGCTCCCCGTAGCTGAGTTCATGTTCCTCGAAACGCAACGCCGTGGCATCCGGGGCCTCGGTCGCGCGTGCCTCGAAAAGCTCATGGATGCAGCGTTTGGCCGGATAGGGGGCCGCCGTGGCGTTCCAGTCCACCAGGATCCTGTGCCGCTCTTCTGCGGGCAGCATGCTCAGGGTCTGCAATTCGCTTTCAGGGTCCTGATCCAGCGCATGGATCAGCGATTCGAGTGCGGTGCGCACCATGGCGGCCACGAGGTGGGGGTCCACCGCAGGCATGACCTGGACCGTCGTCAGGAAGTCGTCCTCGATATCATCGACATTGAGCACCAGCGGATAGTTGGTGCGCTCTTCACTGACCAGCTCCTCCACATCGGCCAGCGTGTTGGTACCGCTGGCATCCTGGCCTTCGTTGATGGCATGCCGGTAATTGAGAATGGCAGTGAACAGTGGGGCGGGCGCGGCGACGCCGCTGCAGCGCTGGGCCAGTGCCAGCGAAGCATGCTCATGTGACATCAGCTCCGTAAGCCGCTGATGGGCCTGACGGACGCCCTCGGATGCCCGCACACCCTCGACCCCGATCAGGATGGGCAGCGTATTGATGAAGGGCCCGAACACGCGATCAGCCGATTCATTGAGAGACATGCGGCCGAACAGCACCGTGCCGAACACCGCATCGGCACGACCGGCGGTGCGTGCCACGACCTGGGCCCATGCCACGTGGAATAGGCTGGCCGCGCTAACACCGAGCTGTTTTGATCTGCGCCGGATCTGCTGCGACAGGCTGGCAGGCAAGCGGTGTCGGGCCTCGACCACTTGGGTGCCATCGCCGTGCACATTGAGCAGGTTGAACGGTGCTGTCGGCTCGCTAACCCCGCCCAGCATGGTCCGGAAAAACGCCTCATCCTCGACGTTGCCGCGCTCATGCCGCGCCCGTGCAACCACATGCTTGAATGGCAACGGCGCGGGAAGCGAGGCTCCATTGCCGTGCAGCAGCGTCATGACTTCATTGTTTAACAGCTGCGCGGTGGTGACATCGTCGATGAGATGATGGACCAGGCGAAGCACCAGCCACTGGTTGCTGGTGCTATCGCGCGCGGCATAGATGCGGGTTAGCGGTGCCGTCCGCAGGTCGAGCCGGTAATGGCGCGGATCCACATGGTCGAGCAGCTGGCTCGCCACGTCGCCGGCGGCCGCGTCGAATTCCAGGATTTCGACCTGCAGCGGCGCATCGCGCCATACCACCTGCACAGGGCTGACCAAGCCTTCCCAGACCACGGCTGTCCTGCATATATCGTGGCGCACGACCACCGTCTGCAGCGCGGCGATGTAGGCGTCAAGCGCGTGCCGCTCGCCAAACCGCACCAGGCTCCACATCAGGTAGGGATCGCTCTGCGTCGCCATCAGGTGATGGAAGAGGATGCCCTCCTGAAGGTGGGTGAGCGGGTAGATGTCCTGGATGTTGGCCATGCCACCGGCAACGCTTGCGGCGATATGGTCGATATCCTCCTGGCCGAGCCCCGCCAGGGGCACCATGTCCGGCGTGATCCGCTCGGTGCCTGCCGGAACCGCCGGCGGCAGAGCGTCATGCGAACCGCCGGTCTCCTCCTGCAGCACCTGGGCAAGCTGCATCAGTACCGGCGCCTTGAACACGGTCAGCACGTTGGCATGCAGATTGGACTGCTTCATCCGCTCAAGCATGCGCACTGCCAGCAGCGAATGGCCACCCAGCTCGAAGAAGTTGTCGTGGCGGCCGATAGTGCCGATACCCAGCACCTCGGTCCAGATACCAGCCAGCGCGACTTCGATGTCACCGACCGGCGCTTCATAGGGCTTGCTCAGGTAGGTCTGACGATCCGGTGCCGGAAGCGCGGTCCGGTCCAGCTTGCCATTGTCGGTGAGGGGCATCGCCTCCAGGGCGATGTAAGCGGCGGGCACCATATAGTCGGGCAGTACCGCCCCGAGCCGCGCCGACAGACCTTCGTGGGACGGTGTGGCAGCGCCGCCGGTGGTGTAGTACGCGACTAGACGCTTGTCCCCGGGAGAATCTTCACGCACCAGCACCACCGCCTCGCGTACGCCGGTAAAGCTGGCCAGCTGGGCTTCGATCTCCCCCAACTCGATACGGAAGCCGCGCAGCTTCACCTGGAAATCGTTGCGGCCGATGTACTCGATGTCTCCATTGGCACGGTAGCGGGCGAGGTCTCCCGTCCGGTACATCCGTTCGCCGGCTACGAGCGGGCGGGTGATGAACCTGTCGCGGGTCAGTTCGGGACGGTTGTGATAGCCGCGGGCAAGGCAGGTACCTGCCAGATGCAGTTCGCCTACCGCACCGATGGGCGTGGGTTCCCCGGAGGGGTCGAGAATGTAGGTACGGACGTTGTCGATCGGCTTGCCAATGGCGACCTGCTGGTCCTCGTCGAAGGGCCTGGGGCAGGTCCATGAGGTCACGTCCACGGTCGCTTCGGTGGGCCCGTACAGGTTGTGCAGCTGTGTGGATTCCAGCCGTTCCAGGCAGCGGCGCGCCAGCGTTGACGGAAGCGCCTCGCCGCTGCAGAACACGTGCTCCAGCGAGGTGCACCCACTGCTGCCTTCGGTGTCGATGAATGCCTGCAGCATCGACGGAACGAAGTGCACGATGGAGATCCGCTGCTCTTTGATCAGTGCGATCAGGTAGCTGGGATCCTTGTGCCCGTGCGGGCGCGCCAGCACCAGGCAAGCCCCCGCGATCAGCGGGCCGAACAGCTCCCAGACCGACACGTCGAATGTGATCGGGGTCTTCTGCAGGATGCGGCTGTCAGGACCGAAGCCGTAGGTGTTCTGCATCCAGACCAGGCGGTTGACCAGGGAATGATGCTCGATCAGCACCCCCTTCGGCACGCCCGTGGACCCGGAGGTGTAGATGATGTAGGCCACATCGCGACTGTTCAGCGTGATCGGTGCCGGTCCCAGATTGGTGGCGTCCTGCGCACTCCAAGCGTCCACATCGGCCAGCAGATCGATCACTGCCGGCGCCAGTGCCAGCTCGGCGAGGGCCGCCTGCAGCGAGTCCTGTGCGCTGGCATGGGTCAGGGCCAACGGGGCGGCGATATCGGCGAGCATGAACGCCAGGCGGTCGGCCGGATAGGAAGGGTCCAGCGGCACATAGGCACCGCCCGCCTTGAGGATGGCCATCAGCCCGACCATCATTTCCGGGGACCGATCCATGCAGATGGCCACCGGAACGCCAGGGCCGACGCCCTGTTCACGCAGGTGCCTGGCCAGGCGGTTGGCCTGTGCGTTGAGCGTGCGGTAGCTGACACTGCGGTCGTCCTGGCGCACCGCCGTGGCCTCCGGCCGCTGCTCCACCTGCGCCTCGAACAGCTCATGGACGCAGCGCTGCGCCGGGAACGGCTTTGCGGTTGCATTCCAGTCCACCAGCAGCGTCTGCCGCTCCTCCCGCGGTAACAGCGGCAGGGCATCCACCCGCTGCACGCTGTTCTCCACCATGGCCGACAGGATCGTCTGCAGGTAGCCGGCAAAACGCTCGATGGTGCTGCGGTCGAACAGGGCCGTGGCGTAGTTCAGCGAGCCCTGCAGCGCATCGTCGTGCTCGCCAAGATTCAGCGTCAGGTCGAACTTGGCAAACGGTGCGGCCGTCTGCAGTGGCTGCACCGCAAGTGCGGCCAGCGACAGGTCGGCATGCTCCATGTCCTGCCAGGACACCATGGCCTGGAAGACAGGCGAGTGGGACAGGCTGCGGGTGGGGCGCAGGATCTCCACGATCTGCTCGAACGGCAGGTCCTGGTGCTGCTGGGCCCCCAGCGCAGCCGAGCGGACACGCTGAAGCAGTTCCGCCACGCTCGGTGAGCCGGAGGTATCGATGCGCAGTGCCAGCGTGTTTACGAAGAAGCCGATCAGTCCCTCCAGCTCCAGCCGCGGACGGTTCGCTGTGGGCGTGCCGATGACCAGGTCTGATTGTCCCGACAGGCGCGATAGCAGCACCGACCAGGCCGACAGGATCGTCATGTACAAGGTCACGCCGTTCTGCTGGCTCAGCGCCTTCAGGCGCGCCGTCAGGGCCGCATCGATCACCATCGGCACGGAATCGCCTGCGAAATCCTGGACGGTGGGTCGCGGACGATCCCCCGGCAATTCAAGCACTGCCGGCGCACCCGACAACCGGTTGCGCCAGTAGTCGGCCTGGGCGGCCAGAGCTTCATGGGACAGCCACTGCCGCTGCCAGAGCGCATAGTCAGCGTACTGGATCGGCAGCGCGGGGAGCGCGGCGTGCCTGTCCTCGAGGAAGCCGGCGTACAGCGCCTGCAGCTCGCGTATCAGCACCGTGATCGACCAGGCATCGGAGACGATGTGGTGCATGTTCAGGGCCAGCACGTGGTGCTGTGCCGCAAGCCTGATCAACCGCGCGCGAGCCAGCGGGCTCTGGCTCAGGTCGAAGGGGGTGGTCGCTTCAAACTCGAGCAGCACCGGAAGGATCGACGCGCTCTCCGGCGCATCGCTGAGATCGTCGAACGCGAACGGGAACGCGTCTCCGACCGCGTCAACCTGCTGGATCGGCGCGCCATTCACCGCCACGAACGCGGTGCGCAACGAAGCATGGCGTGCCACTAGCGCATCGAGCGACCGACGCAGCGCCGCTACATCCAGCGGGCCACGCAGTTCCAGCGCGGACGGCATGTTGTAGGCCGCGCTCGCGCCCTGCAACTGGGTGAGGAACCATAGCCGCTGCTGGTTGGAGGAAAGGGGGATGTCGGCCCCCTGCGTGTGCTGGACTGCGGCGATGGCCGGTAGACTGGGCTGCTGCGCGCGCGCCACCGTCTCCGCGAAACGGGCGACCGAAGGATCGCTAAACACGGTGGCCAAGCTGACCTCCGCCGCGAAGCGCTCCCGCACCAGCGACAACATGCGCACCGCCAGCAGCGAGTGGCCACCAAGCTCGAAGAAGTTGTCATGGCGCCCGACCTGTTCCACGCCCAGGACCTCGGCCCAGATACGTGCCAGCGCGGTTTCGATCTCACCTTCCGGTGCCGCATAGGGCCGGCTCAGGTAGGCCTCGCCATCAGGGGCCGGCAGCGCCTTGCGGTCCTGCTTGCCGTTGGAGGTCACCGGCATCGTGTCCAGCTTCACATACGCGGCCGGAACCATGTAGTCCGGCAGCTTGCCGGCCAGGTACGCAAGCAGTTGTTCGGTGGATACCTCCACACCGGGGGCGGTGGTGTAGTACGCCACCAGGCGCCGATCACCGGGCACGTCCTCGCGGACCATGGCAATCGCATCGCGGATGCCCGGGACGTCCAGCAGCTGGGCTTCGATCTCGCCCAGCTCGATGCGGAAGCCGCGTACCTTCACCTGGAAGTCGTTGCGACCGATGAACTCGATGTCGCCACTGGGGAAGAAGCGCGCCAGGTCGCCGGTGCAGTAGAGCGGCCCGGGAATATCCGGCCACGGCGAGGTGATGAAGCGCTCGGCGGTCAGCTGCGGATCGGTGTAGCCCTCGGCCAGGCAAGGGCCGGCAATGTAGAGGTTACCGATGACCCCGACCGGAACCGGCTGCAGGTGCGCATCCAGAACATAGTAACGGGCATTCTGGATGGGCCGACCATAGGGAATGCTGCGCCAGTCGCGGCTGACCTGGTGGACCTCGAAATGGTTGGACCAGATCGTGGCCTCGGTGGCGCCGCCAAGTGCGATGAAGCGCACGTTCGGGAACGAGGTGGCCACCGCACCGGGCAGCGACAGCGGAATCCAGTCGCCACTGTTGAAGATCAGGCGCAGCGAGGGATTCTGCTGCGGGATCTGCTCCAGGAACGGCACCAACAGCTGCAGCGCGGCAGGAGCCGAATCCCAGAAGGTGACACGCGGGTCGAGCACCGCCTCGGCCAGGCGTTGAGGATCGGCCAGCTGTGCGCTGCTGGCCATCTGGATGGTGGCACCGGCGGCGAGGATGCCGAAGATGTCATAGACCGACAGGTCAAAGCTGATCGACGTGATGAACAGCAGGCAATCGCGGTGGTCAACCTGGTAGGTGCGGTTGACCCAGTGGATCAGGTTGATGACTGGCGCATGGGCGACCTTGATGCCCTTGGGCTTGCCGGTGGAACCGGAGGTGTAGATCACGTAGGCCAGGTCGCGGCTGCCCAGACCGAGCAGGGCAGCCGACAGATTGCCCGCGTCCTGATCGGCCCACCGCGGCGCATCGGCTTGCAGGTCGATGACCACCGGTGTACTGGACAGGGTTTCCAGCGCCGTCTGCAGCTTCGCGGCGGTGGCCGCATGCACCAGCGCCACCTGCGGGCTGGCGTCGGCCAGCATCGACGCCAGACGGTCGGCCGGGTAACTCGCATCCAGCGGAACGTAGGCACCGCCGGCCTTGAGGATCGCCATCAGCCCGACCACCATTTCCGGCGACCGTTCCACACAGATCGCCACCTGCACGCCAGGCGCCACGCCTTGCTCGCGCAGGTGCCGTGCCAGGCGGTTGGCCTGAGCGTTGAGCTCCCCGTAGCTGAGTTCATGTTCCTCGAAACGCAACGCCGTGGCATCCGGGGCCTCGGTCGCGCGTGCCTCGAAAAGCTCATGGATGCAGCGTTTGGCCGGATAGGGGGCCGCCGTGGCGTTCCAGTCCACCAGGATCCTATGCCGCTCTTCCGCGGGCAGCAGCGACAGTGCGTCGATCTGTCGGGTGCTGTCCTCCACCATCGCCGACAGAAGGGTCTGCAGATAGGTACCGAAACGCTCCACGGTGCTGCGGTCGAACAGTGCAGTGGCATAGTTGAGCGAACCGACCAGGCCCTGGGGGCCCTCGCCCAGGTTCAACGTGAGGTCGAACTTGGCGTACGGCGGCGAACCATCCAGTGGACGTACCGCCAGATCGGCCAGTGCAAGCTCGGTCTGCTGCATGTCCTGCCAGGACAGCATGACCTGGAAGATCGGCGAGTGGGCGACGCTGCGCGCCGGCTGCACGATCTCGACAATCTGTTCAAACGGAAGATCCTGGTGCCGCTGCGCCGACAGTGTCACCTCGCGTACGCGGTGCAGCAGGCCCTCCACGTCCAGTGGGCCGGAGGTATCGATCCGCAGCGCCAGGGTGTTGACGAAGAAGCCGATCAACGCCTCGAGTTCACGCCGCGGGCGGTTCACGGTGGGCGTGCCGATCACCAGGTCGGAGTGACCGGAGAGCCGCGACAGCAGCACCGACCAGGCCGACAGCACCGTCATGTAAAGGGTGACACCACAGCGTTGGCTCAGCGCCTTTAGTTGCGAGGTCAGGTGGGCGTCGATGTTCAGCGCCACGCTATCACCGGCGAAGTCCTGCGCCGGGGGGCGGCGGCGATCGGTGGGCAGTTCCAGCAACGCCGGCGCATCGGCCAGCTGGCTGCGCCAGTATTGGGCCTGCTCCACCAGCGCCTCCTGCGAAAGACAGCGCCGCTGCCAGGCCGCATAGTCAGCGTACTGGAGGGGGAGGGGCGAGAGCTCTGGCTCCTGCGCATGCAGGCGTGCGGCGTAAAGTACTTGCAGTTCACGCAGCAGTACCGTACCCGACCAGCCATCGGAGACGATGTGATGCATGTTGAGTGCCAGCACATGATGCTCGGAAGCGAGCTGGAACAGGCGTGCATGCACCAGCGGGCCCCGGCCAAGATCGAAGGACCGAGCGGCTTCACCTGCAAGGATGCCTGGCAGGGCCGCCTCCGCATCGGCCACGTTGCGCAGATCCTCCACGGCGAATGGGAAGCCCACATTGGCGGGCTCTGCCCGCTGCGCCGGCGAGCCGTCCACCGTCACGAACGACGTGCGCAGCGACTCATGGCGCGCGACCAGCGCGTCCAGCGCGCCCCGCAGCGCTGCAACGTCAAGTTGGCCACGCAGCTCTAGGGTCAAGGGAATCGTATAGGCATCACTTGCGCCCTGCATCTGCGCCAGCAACCAGAGGCGTTGCTGCGCGAAGGACAGCTGTCCAAGCGAACCGGCCTCGCGCGGCACCAGGTCAATGGATGGCAGACGGCTGGAGCTGTCCGAACCGCGGTTTCGCAACTCGGCCAGCTCGGAGAGGGTCAGCTTCCTGAGCTTTTCAGTGATTGACATTGCGGATTCCCTTCCATTTGAGAGTGCTGCGGAAAAATTCAGGCGCGACGGAGCAGGGGTCAGCCCCGGCCGCCAAGATAGGCGAGCATGTCGCGGTCAAAGTCGTTGCGCATGTCAGCGACCTCGCGCCGATAGGACTCGGCGTGTGACTCGTGGACGAAATTCCATGTCACCGAAATCGAATCGGACAAGGACGTGACGTCGTGAAACCAAGAGCCCGGGATGAACAGGATCTCGCCGGGCCGGAGTACATCCTCGAAGGTCGGCGCGACGGCGCCGAACGCAGGGAAACGCGCTGCATCGATGTCCTGCGGGTCAACGTAGCCGTTTGCATCCATCACGCTGGCAGCCGCGTCCGGGGCGTAGAACACCAGCCGTTTCTCGCCATAGAACTGGCACAGCACGGCATCGGTGCCGAACGGGTCCCGGTGCAGCCGCGTACGGGCGCCACCGCCGCTGATGAATAGTCCCTTGTACGGGAACAGGTCGGTTACCGGCGAACATCCCCCCCCCGGCGGGGTGCGCGGCAGTACGAAGGCGTCGCGGGGGAAGAAAGTGGGATGATCCCAGTCGTCGGCCAAGGCATCGAAAAGACTGTCGGCCCAGCTGAAGTCAACATCCTTGAAGCGGACATAGGCACGCACGTACTGGTTGCAGCGGGTGCCAGCCGGCTTGCCGAAGTTGCTGTCGAGGTAATCGGAAAGCGCTTCGATGTTCTGCAGCGCGAACAGATCATCATAGACCTGCACCTCCATATCGCCGCATTTCTGTTTCAAGTAGGCCGGAGACCATCGCTCCAGTGCGGGCCAGTCCCGCATCGCATCGGTGACGATCACCGGCACACTGGCCTGCAGATGGTCCTGGATGAACGCTTCCGGTGTCATGACCGGCTTCCTGACAATCTTGTTCACTGTGCTTTCCGATCAGTAATGTCTTCTATCAGCGCCTCAACGTCGCTACCAGGCCCCAGGCGCGAGTAGATGCCCATCAGGATGCTTTCGGCGAAGTCGGACAGTTGCGGGTGGTCGAACACGCTCGACAGCTCCAGGGTCACGTCCAGTTCCTCCTGCACCCGGCTGAGCATCCGGGTGGCCATCAGAGAGTGCCCACCCAGTTCAAAGAAGTGGTCTTTGCGCCCCACGCGCGGCACGCCAAGCAGTTCGACCCAGATCCGCGCAACGCTTTCTTCCAGCTCCCCCTGCGGAGCTACATAGGACTGCGTGGCGCGTGCCTGCAGGCCAGGTGCGGGCAGGGCGGCGCGGTCGAGCTTTCCATTCGCGGTGAGTGGCAGTGCTGGCAACAACACGATCGCTGCCGGCACCATGTAGCTGGGCAGGGCGCGGGCCAGCGCCGCACGCAGTACAGAAACCTGCAGCGCCGCGCCCTCGCGCGCTACCGCATAGGCCACCAACTGCTTGCCGCTGGCGCCGTCGTCACCCGCGATGACGACGGCGTCCTGGACCCCTTCCAGTGCAGACAGGTGCGCTTCGACCTCCCCCAGTTCCACCCGGAAGCCGCGCACCTTGACCTGGAAGTCGTTGCGGCCCAGGTATTCGATGCTGCCATCGGCCTGCCAGCGCCCGAGATCACCGCTGCGATAGACTAGGCCGGCAGCAGGGTCGAACGGGTTGGCAATGAAGCGCTCCGCCGTCAGCGCAGGCTGATTGAGATAGCCGCGCGCCACCTGCGGGCCGCCCAACAACAGCTCGCCAACCGCCCCGAAGGGAACCAGCTGAAGGTGGTGGTCGACGATATGGATGCAGGCATTTGCAATGGGGCGGCCGATGGGAACCACGCCACCAGTCACGTCGAACGACGCGCTGGCCTCGAAGATGGAACAGCCGACCACCGTTTCGGTTGGTCCGTATTCGTTAATGATCCGGGCCCCGGGTGCGAGTTCGCGCCACGTCGCGACCGTGCTGGCCGGCAATGCCTCGCCCCCCACCACGAAGCAACCCACCTTCGGGCGCCGCGATTCACGCCGCAGGCGCTCCCCCAGCTGCTGCAGGTGCTGCGGGGTGATCTTGATCAGGTCGATATGCCGCTCACTGCCCAGCAGTGCCTCTAGCTCGCCCTGGCTGTTGTCCTCGGACAGCAGCAGCGCACGTCCCCCGCACAGCAGCGGTACGAACAGGCTGGTGAGGGTGGCATCGAATGCGAGCGGGGAGGAGACCAGCGCCACCATCGACGGCTGCGACGGATAGGTCTGCACTGCCCACGCCAGGTACTGTGACAGGGCATGATGCTCGACCATCACACCCTTGGGCGCACCGGTGGAACCGGAGGTATAGATAACGTAGGCCAGGCTCCGCCCGGACACCCCGCTGTCGGCCAGCGCCACATCATGCGCGGGCTGCGTGGCCCAGGCCTCCTGCGCATCCAGCGCCAGCACCGGCAGGTCGGTTTGGGGCAGCAACCCGCGAACAGGGGAATGGCTGAGCACGCACGCAGGCGCAGCATCGGCCAGCATGTAGGCCAGGCGCTGCAGCGGCAGGCCGGGGTCGAGCGGAACGTAGGCGGCCCCCGCCTTGAGCACGCCCAGTAGCGCGGCGACCATATCCACGCTGCGACGCAGGAACAACGCCACACGTTGCTCGGGGCGCACGCCACGCGTGCGCAGTGCATGCGCGATGCGGTTGGCACGCATGTTCAGTTCGGCGTAGCTGACCGTCTCTGCGCCGCACTCGATCGCCACCGCCCCCCCGCGCGTACGCACCTGTGCCTCGAACATATCGTGCACGCAGCGCTGGGGGGGGGGCATGGGCGCACCGGCGGCGAAGCGATCAATCAGCAGATCGTATTCGGCCCGGGGCAGCATCGGCAACCGCAGCGCCGGCTGCGCGTCGCCCTCGACCATCGCCTGCAGCGTCTCGGTAAGATACGCCGCATGACGCTTGAGGGTGCCAGCATCGAACAGGGCGGTCGCATAGTTGAACGTGCCGGCGATGCCCGCGCCCTGTTCGCTGAGATTTAGCTCGACGTCGAATTTAACCTGCGTTACCGGGCGCGACACCACCTCTGCGCTGAGCCCCGGAAGATCGAATCGCGGCTCCCGGTTGTTCTGCCAGTTGAACATCACCTGGAACAAGGGCGTCGCATTGCGCCGACGGGGAGGGTTGAGCGTCTCAACGATCAGCTCGAAAGGAACCGATTGATGCTCCTGCGCTGCCAGGACGGTGTCGCGTACAGCCGCCACAAGCTGCGCGAGCGAGGGAGACCGGGACAGATTGACGCGCAGCGCCAGCGTGTTCACGAAGAACCCGGCGAGCGGCTCGATCTCGCGCCGGTCGCGGTTGGCTGATGGGCTGCCGATCACCACCTCATCCTGGCCCGAAAGACGTGACAGCACGATACTCCAGGCCGCCAGCAGGATTACGTAAAGGCTGCAGTGGTGCGCGCGCGCAAGCGCCTTCAGGCGCGCGGTCAACGCATCGCCCACAGCGATCGGCACGCTCGCGCCCTCGGTGGACTGGCGTGAAGGGCGCGGTCTGTCAGTGGGAAACATCAGCTGCTCCGGAGCCCCCGTCAGCTGCCCACGCCAATAGTCCAGTCCGGCCTCCAGCCGTTCCCGGGTCATGTGCGCACGCTGCCATGCGGCGAAGTCGGGATACTGGATGGTCAACACCGGCAGCGCCGGCTCGCGCATCTCCACAATGGCGCGATACAACTCGCACCATTCCTGCACCAGAATGCCCAACGACCATCCGTCGGAGACGATGTGGTGCTGCGACAACGTCAGCAGGTGCTCATCTTCACCGACCCGGACTAGGTAAGCGCGCGCCAACGGACCCACGCTGAGATCAAAGGCAGCGTCGTTCGGAGCCTGTTCGGACTGGCGTGCATCGACCACAGTGAATGGAAGGCCTGACGAGGGCTCAAGCAGACGTACCTGTGGCTCGCCGCCGCGTTCGACGAACACCGATCGCAGCGCTTCATGGCGGGCATACAACGCGTCGAGCGCGGTTCTGAGCACCGACGTGTCCAACATCCCCCGCAGGGCGAGGGTTGCGCTTATGTTGTAGTGGGTAGCATGTGGTTCAAGCCTGGCGATGAACCACAAGCGCTGTTGCGAAAAGGACAGGGGCAGATCACCGCCGCGTTCGATGCGTTCGATGACGGGCGCAGAAGAGGCCACCTTCGACGTCATGTGTTTCGATCGTGCCAACAGATCCTGGAGCTGGGCACGACTGAGACCACGCAGAATCGCATCCTTACTGTTCATCACGCCTCGTCCGGTCAGCGGTCAGCGGTCGGTGTCGGTCACTGACCGGCAATTAGTAGGTCAGCACCAGATAGTCCTGCTCGGCAGGTTCGCCCCTGGCTGTCGCAGCCCGGACTTCGGCAACAGACTGTCGAAGGTCGCCGAAGTAGTGGTCAAAACGTGCGTGGTGAACAAGATTCAACGTCTGGTGAATGGCCTTGGGCCTGCCCACCAGGCTCATATACCAGCCGCGGGTGCTCATCTTCGCGGCAATATCGAAGATATCCAGATCCACGGCGGTGAAGGCAATGATGGTGAGATCCGGCGCCGTCACGAGGCGCAGCCCCTCGATGCCCTCGAGCTGCTCCAGATAACGCGCGCGCAGGTTCATCAGGGCCGTTGTGATGTCTAGGTATCCGCGCCGCCCCAGATGATGCATCACCGCCCAGGCCGAGGCGATCGGGCCTCCAGAACGGGTTCCAGCGAGCGTTGGCGTGAAGTAGCCCCCTTTGGGCCAATTGGCAAAATGATTGAACTGAAAGCGCTGATCATCTGCGCTGCGATAGAGCACCAGCGATGCGCCCTTCGCCGAATAGCCGAATTTGTGTAGATCCGCAGAAAGTGAGCGCACACCGGGCATGCAGAAATCAAACGCCAGGAGGGGATGGCCCAGTTCGCGGACGAAAGGTGCCAGCATGCCTCCCACGCAGGCATCGACGTGAAGCCACAGCCCATGGCGCATCGCAAGGTCGGAAAGTTCCTCGATGCGATCCACCAGGCCGAATGGCAGCGAGGGTGCGGAACCTGCGATCAGGATTGTATCGGGGGTGATCGCCGCTTCCATCGCCGCGACATCACTGCGCATGTCAGCATCTACCGCGACGCGGATCACACTCAAGCCCAGAAGCTGTGCCCCCTTGTCGAAGGCAGGATGCGCCGAATCCGGAATGACAATCGAGGGCTTGTCAGTGCGATGTCGCTCTGCAGCCTCATCCCTTGCAGCCTTCAACGCGAGGATGATGCTTTCGGTGCCGCCGGAAGTGATGCTGCCGGAGGCATCGAGCGGCGCATTGAGCAGGCCAAGCGCCATCGCCACCACCTCGAGTTCCATCTTGTGGCAGCTTGGAAACGCCTTCGGGGCCAGCACGTTGGCATCAGCGAACTGAATGAATGCCGCCCGCGAGATTTCGTCTACCGTTTCGCTGGCGAAGTAGCAATGCAGCGGCAATCGCCCACTGCGTACGCCCCAATCTCCTTGCTGTGCTTCCGTCAAACGCTCGCGAACCTGCGCGACCTCGAGCCCCTGTTCAGGCAAACAGTAACGTACCATCGGTGCAACCTTCCTTGTGGCAACCAAGTCACGGGGGGCATTCCGAATCAATCTGCCGAAGAGCGACGACGGGCAGCTGGGTTGCGCCAAAATATACCCCATCATCGGCAAACGCAACGGCCAACGTCGTGCCACCTTTGCTGGAACAAAAAATCAACAGGCAATGTGCTGCGGTGCAAGCAAGGCAGCCGATCCGCAATTCCATGTGCGTATTCATCATGATTGTCGCCGATCGGGCAACGCACCGCATGCATCGTGATCTTCACTCCGTGACGGAGTTTGAATTTTTGCGCGAGTATGGCGGGTAGCATCCGGAGCTACGTCAGAGCCGCCAGTTCGGCGACCCTTCAACGCTTCATCTGCAATATGTCGCTGGTGTTCGAGCACCAGTCATTTTCATAATCGCGCAGCAACCGACCAAGCCTGGCACGACGTACGGTACTACCTTCACTGCGGGTTGCAGCTGAAATCGGAGCTGCCGAGGCGCGCAACCTGACTGCGCAAGATGTGAGACGCAATTGCCTGCGTGTGTATGGAAGCCAGGTCCATTCGTCATCCTGTAGAAGGGCAGATCCCCGTCGGCGCAGGTCCGCCGTCCGGCGCGCGACCACTCAAAGCCCCTGCCCTTGGTGCGATGAGCCGGCGCAAGACCCTCCCGGTACGGCACCTGAGCCACTGCCCGGAGAGGCGGTAGAGGTCGCGATGCGCCAAGCCCTCTATGTCGCAGCGGCACTGCGCGCAACGGAGGAGATGCCATCATTTTTATCTGCCGCTTGGCTGTCGGCTATCGAGACTCAATCCTGCCGGCGAATCCTAGCAGCCACGTAAGCCGGACTGGCTGGCTCGTCTTCAGGCGAGCAATGGCGTCAGCGAGGATGCCCAATCGCTGCTGGACCAATGGCAGATGATTGCGTCCCGATTTGGGATGTTTATCAGGGGTGTGGAAGACATCTTCTCTTTGTTTCAAGCCGACTGCGCTGGCACGGGCAATAAGCAGGAACCAAGGCTTAAGATCGCATTTGGCCGACGACCCCGCTGACTGATGGCATTGCCCGTTGATGAATTCTGCAATGGGTGACAATCTAAGCTGCAGCTACTTCTGGCTTCAAACGGATGATCGAGTCAACTTATTGGCGGCAAGAGCTGCGCGCAGAAGTGCTGTGGCTCAAGCGGCATCGCAAATATCGAAGATGGTCCGAGAAGCAGCTTGGTTCTGTATGAGCGCCGTCTAATGCTAGTGGCCTTCCAGGTCCGCTCCTTGCTTGAGCGCCCCAAGGTCAGCGATCGTGCTCGAAGCGTTCGGCTACCTGCAATTCGCTACAAGAAGATCGGCATCAAGCCATTCACATTTGTAGGCGCAGGATTTCCGGAAGATCGATTTGACATTGCAAATGCTGAGACTGTTGATCTGAGCATTCTCGATGTTTGCAATCAGCTCATTCACTACTATTGGATGCAGACATGGTCAGAGGGCACTGCTTTCAAGGGCATGCTCGTCTTCTCTGACTACATGCGGTATAAGTGGGTCTACGAATTCTTGATTGAAAACCT
The DNA here is from genome assembly GCF_057835675.1 of Stenotrophomonas sp. GL_101. Classification (NCBI taxonomy): domain Bacteria; kingdom Pseudomonadati; phylum Pseudomonadota; class Gammaproteobacteria; order Lysobacterales; family Lysobacteraceae; genus Stenotrophomonas; species Stenotrophomonas sp. GL_101. Next base: position 1,223,674 of record NZ_CM174432.1, read on the forward strand.
AATATGCATCTTCAGCGTATTTGCCGATGAATTCTCTGCGGTCACTGGTATCAGCTTTGGGTGGAACGATAAAAAGCAAGACTACGTGACTCACTACGCTCGCTGATGACCGGGCGCTGCCAGCACATCCGCTATAACGAAGCCGGCAGCTGGAAGGACGGCCGGCTAACGCATGAAGGAGGCCCGCATGGCCGCTAGGGATGCTCTGAACAGCTCCCGGGGTAGTGCCGGCCGCTGGCCGGCAACCTGAGAGACAATGACGGCTCATGTTGAGGAGCCATCCATGCAGCTGACATTCGGCGGCGTCGAAGACCGGCTGGGATACTTGCACGGTGATCTGACCAAGCAAGTCACTGTTGATTCCAGTCAAGAACAAGGCCGGGATCAGCGTGCCGGCACTGATGCCGGTTGCCGTAACCGGGGCAGTTAGCTGGCTGGCGAGGGGCCGCCATCGCCTTTTTCCTTGGCAAAATCCCGTTTGTCATCCTGACGGTTGGCATCGTCTCGCGCGGTCTTGCTGCTGCACTACCTCCACGCCCACGGGGGGGGGCATGGGGGCGAGCAGAGCTAGGCCGATAGCTGCATTGATGTAGGTGATGCTGCTGTTCTGAACTTTCATCATGCAATCCCTTGTAGCCGCTGGAGAAAGGGCATCGACCGTCCTGACGCTTTCGCTGGCCACGACGTGCTCCCAACTGATGACAGCGTTATCCAGGAGAGATGCGCAGGCATCTAGAAAAAGTCCTATATTTCGCTGATGCGGACTTGCGTCACAAAAGCGCGGTGTTGGCATGGCCAATCCTGCTGGCAGCGTGACGCACAGACTGAGACTTCGCGTGCAACGTCGTAGCGGTGGTGGTAGGTTCTATGCGCGGCCTAGGTAGTTAGCGCCGCTGATGCAGAGATACTAGCCAAGGAGATGGAATCATGAAGATCCCTGCCACCGTGCTTGCAGCAGCTGTACTGCTTTCGCTCTACTCCGACCAGGCGCTAAGCGCCTCACCGGACAAAAAAGATGCAATGACCTATGCGGGTGTTACCGATAGCCCTAAGAATGTTGTTCATATGAGGGCGTTGGATCGAGCACAGCTCGAATACGATCTCACCAACGAAGCACAGAGGATTGTAGACAGGCTCCCGCCGTTGGAGGGGCAAGCCTCGAACAACCATAAGGTTTCGGTGAGGTTTGATGGGAAAGGAGAGATGCTGATTGTTGATTTGGGAAGAGACTTCATCCCTGAAATCAACGGAGCCCAGTTCGAGGACAACCTGCATGAGGTATCTACCTTACTTCTCACACTGCTGGAGGGAGAGGTTCCAGTGGCAGGGGTGCGCTTTATTTTCAGCGGAAAAGACCGGTACGAATATTTCCCTGAAGACAAGCGCGAAACGCCACCTCAAATCTCACCATCTACCAAGTCGTCGGCTCTTTCTCTGCCGACTGCAGTCGCCCCAAAAGTAATGATTTCCGCCGGGCACGGGTCCTACTATCATTATGGCTACAAGGACTGGCGATACCAGCGAGACGAATACAATGGCGTCTTGGAAGATCTAATCACCCCGCCGATGGCGGAGCTTCTCTCGAGTGCACTGATATCTAGAAGTGGGGCAACAACATCATTCGTCAGGTCACGGGAGTCCACGATCCATGGGCCGAGTGGACTCGAGTGGTGGAAAGTTTCGTCCAGGTACCATCTGGCGAGCAAGTATCCTGATCTCACTTCAGTGTGGAACTCAAAAGCATCCTCGCCACGTACGGGCGATATCGAAAGAACAGAGGACCTGTACGCGCGTCCTCTGTTCGCCAACAACCAGAACGTCGATACACTGCTTCAAATCCACACCAATGGCGTTGCTGACACCACCGCTCGCGGCCTGAGGCTGATCCATCAGCCTGGGCGATTGGAAGATAGGAAGTTGGCGGAAAGTGCTTTGTGCTACATGAAAGAGGTCATCCATGCGACTCCGGGGTACGAGTCTTACCCAATAGGCGGCGTACATGAGGATGACAATGCTGAAACGCGTGAGGCCCATATGTCCACCGTCATTGCGGAAGTCGGCTTCCACACCAACCCTGAGGATCAAGCCGCCCTTAAAGACCCGAATTTCCAGAAAGCTGCCATGCTTGGATTCGAAAAGGGCTATCGGATGTATCGCCTCGGTAAAACCTGCGAACCCTTTGCAATCACGAGCACCCCTGATATCAAGGCACCTTCAATTAGCAGCTTTAACATCGTATCGAATTTCACTGGAAACCCAACATTTCCAGTGACGAGAACTAGTAAGGCAACCAGCTGTCCCTCTGGAATTACGTGCACCGGCAGCACGCAAAAGTTGACCGCAGCGACGGATAACTCTTTCGTCACTAAAGGGACCTGCACCGCTCGCGACACCATGCCAAGGTTCACCATCGGATGGGCCGTTACATTTATTGATGCCGACGGTGTAACTTCGAGGACCACTTTCAGCGTGGAGTGCGGAGGGGCGTAAAGGCAAGTGAATTCATGGATGAAGGACCTGCCACATGCGAAGAGCTCCCACTAACTGGGGGCTTTTCGTTGGCCCTGTTTCTACTATGCGTAGCTGGCGAATTGGTACTCGTGCCCTCTAGCAGTGCTGTTAACGACTTTGACACGAAGCATCTCCTGTAATGACCCGTTGATTTCGACGGCACGGCGCAAGTCGGCACTGGTCCTTGAGATCATCCAGGGCAAGACGACGGTAGCCGCGGCCAGTCGCCAGTTCGACCTGACGCCGGCCGAGATCGAGAGCTGGGTCGAGGATGGCAAGCCCGGTATGGAGAACGCCGTGCGCGCCAAGCCTGAGGACGTAGAGAAGCCGCCGCATGCGGCATCGGTGCGCAACACCGCAGCCGGTGACCGCGTGCGTGCGCACCCGCACCTAGTTTGACAGAAAGCCTGGGACGGGTTGAAGTCGGTGAACGACCATGGGAAGGGCCAGAGCATGCCGAGTACCGCGACAGACATAGCCGATTTGAATCGCGTTCAACGCGAGATTGTCCAGTCGAAGAACAGGATTGCTCAGAATATCAAGAGCATCGCGCACGAGAATCAGACCAGGGCATTGAAGCAGAAGGAACTCGACCAATGCCAAGATCGGCCAGGGAATCAGCAGCCGACGCAGAAGGGATTGCGACGGGCAGTGGATAGCTGTGACGCCAACATCCAGCGCTATACATAACTCAGCCTTGTCGAAGAGATTGCGATCAGGCGCAAGAATCAGGAAGCCACCCGTATCCTCGCAAAGGGCTAGGGAGGTCGCCTGGAGCTACGTCGCGTAGGGATGACGGGCAACCCCTTCCGGGCCCGACACCAGCGCACCATCCATCGCATGGCGTGCGTTTGGCTGCTGGCGATGCCGTGTGTTCTTTACCTTGCCAGCGGATGACGCGGTGCCATTTGCCCAATCCATCGGCAACGGCTCGGTGCAGCTGTGCCCAAGTTCGCCTGCAGGTACGTCCATCGGCTCCTCCACCAGCGGCACCATGGAGTGCAGCGCTACCGAGCATGCGTTCAGCATGCACAACAATGGCAATACCAGTGGTGCGGGCGGTGAAGCCGATGGGACTGCCCGTGTGAGGGCATCAGCTCTTGTGCTAGTAGTGACTTTGAAAGCTAGTTCGCCGTAGAAGGAGCCTTATTTTGCGGGTTTCCCTTTGGATGCAATGAAGAAATGCATTGCCTGACGCGACCTAAGCGCTTGTTCCGGAAGATCGATCTTCAATTGGTAGCAGATCGTCTTGGCATAGGCGATCTGAGCCTTCGTCGGGCGTTTGACATCCCAATCCAGCAACTCAGGAAGAATCCGCGACAATTCTAGGGCGAGTCTCTTGGAGAAGGTCTCCGGATCCCCGCCACTCTGGATCTTTGAAATTTGGCGCCGGACATCTTCCACGCCCTCACGCGTCAGAGCTAACTCCAGAGTGAAGTCCGATTCGGGGTCTACTAAGAAAAGGCTCATGGTCGCTACCTTCGACGCGGCGAAGGAGCCGCAGATGTGGCTCGTGTCTTCCGAGGACCGGCTGCCCACGAGTTAAATGCTACCGTAAGTACTGTAGACCATAAGTACTGCAGAGACAAAGCTTTGACGGGTGACTACTGCCCCTCACCAACTAGCTTTTGGCCGCGCCGTTCAGGCGGAGAGGCAGCGGATGGGCATGAGCCAGGAGGACCTCGCGGAGGCCCTGGGCATGCATCGGACGCAGTTGGGACATATCGAGCAAGGGAGGAAGGACTGTCGCTTGTCGACTATTCTTCGAGTCGCTGCGGTTCTGCGAATGCCGGCTTCTCGGTTGCTCAGAGCGGCCGCGCTCTAGGCTTTGACTCCTGGTGAAGTCGAAGCAGCTATTCGGCTGTCGTGGTCCTATCTCTGCACAGTATGCCCGTCTATCAACACTTTTCGATCAGTTTGACCCTCTGGTGGATATTTGATAGAAATAAGTGAAGCTAACAACATTCGTATGTTCGTATTCGGAAGTGTTGGTTCTACATTTCAGTGGTTTTCGCCTTTATCAACGGTCTTTAAGTAGGCACTACCGTTCTGAGTCGTGCCCTCGGTGCGTCTGGATCAGAAAGGCCCGCTTTTCAGCGGGCTTTTTCTTTAGCGCAATGATGCTTTCACTCAACGCGCCATTGCCTGGGTAGGCGCGCAGGCCCCATCGACGGGGCCACAGCCGCCCTCCAGCGCGCCGCCGCACGCCAGGCGCTCGCCTACGGTGTCGGGCAGGCCCTGAAACGCCAGCTCGAACCGGCCCCCCGCCACCGTGCAAACCGTGCGGCGCCATCAACTCCCGGTATTCCATCACTGTCACGCAGCCACCGGCGTGGCCGGCGTTGTGCCCTGCAGCATCGGTTTTAGTGCACTGCGTCTTGCAAAAAAACGATTTCCTCCTCTATGGTGCAATCGATTGCATTGCGGCGAATCCTCAGTGTTTGATGCCGGTTGGGAGGCCGGGAAGTGGATGTCTAACCATTCGATTGGACCGGCACCGGCGCCGGGGTTCACGCGGCGAGATGCGCTCCGCATGGCGGCCGCCGGGAGCGTTGGCCTTGGCCTTGGGGCTGCTGGCGTGCTGCCTGCGTTTGCCGCCCCAGCCGCCGCGCCGCTCAAGGGCAAGCTGAAGCATTCCGTAGCCCGCTGGACGTTCCCGCAGCAGTCGATCGCCCAGCTCTGCCAAACCGTGAAGGGCATTGGTTTTGCCGCCATCGACCTGGTGGGCCCGGCCGATTGGCCCACGCTGAAGGCCAATGGCGTGTACAGCTCGATGTGCAACGGCGCGGAGATGGGCCTGGACAAGGGCTTCGCCGGCAGCCAGTTCCACGACCAACTGGTCGAGCGCTACACGCGGCACATCGACCTGGTGGCCGATGCCGGCTATCGCAACCTCATCTGTTTTTCCGGCAATCGCAACGGCATGGACCCCCAGGAAGGCATGGCCCATGCCGAAGCAGGACTCAAGCGCATCCTTGGGCATGCCGAGAAGCGCGGCGTCGTGCTGGTGATGGAGTTGCTGAACTCCAAGGTCGATCATCCCGACTACCTGTGCGACCACTCCGCCTGGGGCGTCGAGCTGTGCCGGCGGATCGGCTCGGATCATTTCGGCCTGCTGTACGACATCTACCACATGCAGATCATGGAGGGCGACATCATCGCCACCATCGGCAAGCATCACGATAACTTCAAGCATTACCACACCGCGGGCGTGCCTGGCCGGCACGAGATCGGAGACCAGCAGGAACTCCATTATCCCGCCATCTGTCGCGCGATCCGCGACACCGGTTTCGATGGTTATCTGGCGCAGGAATTCATGCCTGCGGCGCCGGATCCCGTCGGCTCGCTGCGCGAGGCGATCCGCCTCTGCGACGTCTGAAACGATATCCACCTAGGTGAAGTACCCATGGCAGACAATCATTACGACGCCATCGTCGTTGGCTCGGGAATCAGTGGCGGTTGGGCGGCAAAGGAACTGACCCAGAAGGGCCTCAAGGTCCTGATGCTGGAACGCGGACGCAACATCGAGCACGTCAAGGACTACGTCAACGCGATGAAGGAGCCGTGGGATTTCCCGCACCGCAACCGGCCAACCCAGGCGATGATGGCCGACTATCCGGTGTTGATGCGCGACTACGGCCTGGCCGAGAACCTTGAAGGAATGTGGGCCAACGAAAAGGAATCGCCCTACATCGAGACCAAGCGGTTCGATTGGTTCCGCGGCTATCACGTGGGCGGCCGCTCGCTGATGTGGGGGCGGCAGAGTTATCGCCTGTCGGACCTGGATTTCCAGGCGAACCTCAAGGACGGCATCGCCACCGATTGGCCGATCCGTTACGCCGACATCGCGCCCTGGTACGACCACGTGGAAAAGTTCGCCGGCATCGCCGGCACGCGCGAGGGGCTGGACGTGTTGCCGGACGGCGAGTTCCTGCCGCCGATCCCGTTGAACATCGTCGAGAAGGACGTGGCCGCGCGGATCAAGAAGGCCTTTGGCGGGACAAGGCACATGATCCACTCGCGCACCGCCAACATCACCCAGCCCATGCCCGAGCAGGGCCGCGTCAACTGCCAGTATCGCAACAAGTGCATCCTGGGCTGTCCCTTCGGCGCCTACTTCTCCACCCAGTCGGCAACGCTGCCAGCGGCCATGAAGACGGGCAACCTGACGTTGCGGCCTTTCTCGATCGTCAAGGAAGTGCTTTACGACAAGGACCGCAAGCGTGCGCGGGGCGTGGAGGTCATTGACGCCGAAACCGGACAGACTTACCAGTACACCGCTAAGGTCATTTTCCTCAACGCGTCGTCCTTCAACTCGACGTGGCTGCTGATGAACTCGGCCACCGATGTCTGGGAGGGCGGGCTGGGTTCTTCGTCCGGCGAGCTGGGCCACAACGTGATGGACCATCACTTTGGTGCCGGTGCCTCCGGCCGCGTCGAGGGCTTTGAGGACAAGTATTACTTCGGTCGCCGTCCGTGTGGCTTCTACATTCCCCGTTTCCGCAACGTCGCCACGGATGACAAGCGTGGCTATCGGCGCGGGTTCGGCTACCAGGGCGGCGCCAGCCGCAACGGGTGGTCGCGCGAGATCGCCGAAATGAACATCGGCGCCGACCTGAAGGACGCGCTTACCCTGCCGGGCGACTGGCGCATCGGCATGACCGGATTCGGCGAAATGCTGCCGCACCACGACAATACGATCCGCCTGGACCCGGACCGCAAGGACAAGTGGGGGCTGCCGGTGTTGGCGATGGACGTTTCGATGCGCGCCAACGAAATGGCCATGCGCAAGGACATGGCCGCCGATGCCGCCGAGATGCTGGAGGCCGCCGGCGTCAAGGACGTGAAGATGCACGACAACGACTACGCTCCGGGCAAGGGCATCCACGAAATGGGGACCGCGCGCATGGGCCGTGACCGCAGCAACTCCGTACTCAACCAGCACAACCAGGTCTGGGATGCGCCGAATGTCTATGTGACCGACGGTGCCTGTATGACCTCCAGCGCCTGCGTGAATCCCTCGCTGACCTACATGGCGCTGACGGCACGGGCCGCCGACCATGCCGTGCGCGAGCTGAAAGCGGGGAACCTCTAATGGATCGCCGCGAACTGCTGAAGATGATCGTCGCCGCCACCGGCGCGGCCATGGTCGGCCTGCCCGCGCTCGTCCAGGGACAGGCACCGACCGCGGCGGCGAAGACACCCTTCTCCACCGCCGATGTCGGCACGCTGGACGAGATCGCCGAGACCATCCTGCCGCGGACCAAGACACCGGGGGCGAAGGACGCCGGCGCCGGCGTGTTCATGGCGCAATTCGTCACCGACTGCTACACCGCCCGGCAGCAGGCAACGTTCCGCGCCGGCCTGGTCGATATCGATAAACGTGCCGGCGGCCGATTCGTGTCGCTCGCACCGCAGGCCCGTGCCGATCTGCTGCGAACACTGGATGCAGAAGCAAAAGCACGTGCGGTCGAGGTGACCGATACCGGCACCGCCGAAGAAGGTGAAGCGATGCCGCATTACTTCACGATGATCAAGCAATTGGCCATCTTCGGCTTCTTCACTTCGAAGGTCGGCGCCACCGAAGTACTGCGGTATGTCGCCGTGCCGGGTCGCTACGACGGCGATCTGGCGTATGTTCCCGGTACGCCTGCGTGGGGGACCAGCTGATGGAGCGCATCCTGATGATCAGGCCACTGCTGATGGCGGCCGGCCTGCTGGCTGCGGCACCGGTGCTCGCACAGGCCGGCACTGACCCCGCGCGCGATCCGGCGAAGACCGAAGTGTGGACGCCGGTGCCCGCCAGCGTGGCCACGCCTGCAGGTGGCGCGCCCTCCGATGCGATCGTGCTGTTCGATGGCAAGGATGTCTCCGCCTGGGAGTCCGAGCAGGGCGGACGCGTGCCCTGGCTCGTCGACGACGGCGCGCTGACCGTGGTTCCGGGGAGCAAGGGCATCCGGACCCGGCAGCGCTTCTGCGACATCCAGCTGCATGTGGAGTGGCGCGCGCCCCTCGCAACCGGGGGCTTCGAGGGACAGCATCGGGGCAACAGCGGCATCTTCCTGCAGGAACTGTATGAGCTTCAGGTGCTCGACAGTTACAACAACCCGACCTATGCCAACGGCCAGGCCGGCTCGATCTACAAGCAGGCCATGCCGCTGGTGAACGCCTCGCGTGCGCCGGGCGAGTGGCAGGCCTACGACATCATCTGGAAAGCGCCCCGCTTCTCGCAGGGGGGCGGGCTCACCTCACCGGCCCGCATCACCGTCCTGCACAACGGCGTCCTGGTGCAGGACGACACCGTGCTGTCGGGCAAGACCGAGTACATCGGCGCGCCTTCGTACTCGCCACATGCCTGCGCGCCGATCTCCCTGCAGGAGCACGATTCCAAGGTCAGCTACCGCAACATCTGGGTGCGCCAGCTGTAGCGCCGGCGCGCCGCCGGAATCCTATTTCGCCAGGTAGCTGGCGATGTCGTCGATCTCCTGTTGGGACAGCTGGGGAAAGGGCGGCATCAACCCGCCGCCCTTGCTGATCTTCTCCTTGATCTGCGCCGGCTGCAGCCGCTTGCCGACGTCGGTGAGCGCGGGAAACGCGCCCGGCATGCCCGCGCTATCCACGCCATGGCAGGCCGTGCAGTGGGCTGTGTAGAGCTTCGCACCGGCCGCAGGGTCGTCCTTGCACCACGCCGCAGTAACAAACGTCGCGCCGGATAGCATCACGGCCACGGTGAGGATCGTTTTCAAAGGCAGGTTCAAACGGGTGTCCAAGCGGGGCTCCTTCGCGCGCTAGCGCGGTGCGCTGGCGGGCAGCGTGGGGATCAGGTGTTCACGCAGGTAGTCCGCCCCGGCCTGGATGACCTTGGCCGGATCACGCGGATGGTCGTGCTCGACGATGTACCACTGCACCCCGGCACCTGCCGCGGCAGGCAGGATCGCGCGCCAGTCCAGCACCCCTTGGCCCACGGCAGCAAAGCCGCCCTCGTCTTCGGCCTGGCCTTTCGGCGCATTGTCCTTGGCGTGTACCGCGAACAGGCGGCCCCGGAATTTACCCAGCATCACCGCCGGGTCGTAGCCCGCACGCGCGACCCAGGCCAGGTCCAGCTCGCTCTGCAGACCGGGGCCGGCCGCTGCGAACAGCAGTTCCAGGCCCGTCTTGCCATTGAAGTCGACCAGCTCGAAGTCGTGGTTGTGGTAGGCCAGTTGCATGCCCTTGGCCCGCGCCTGCGTCGAGATCCGGCCCAGTTCCTGGCCCAATGCGGTCCAGCCTGCGGCATCGGTCGGCCGGTCCTTTTCGTCCAGGTAGGGCACCACCAGCGTCGTGTTGCCAATCGACCGGTTGAAGGCCACCACGCCGTCCAGGTCCTTGCGCAGATCGGCCAGTTGCACGTGGGACGAAATCGCCTTGATCGAATACCGGTCCAGCAGCTGCTTTAGTTCCACGGCGCTGACATTCTGCGTGCCGACCGTTTCCACCGCGCCCACGCCCGCGTCGTGGACGATCTTCAACTGCTGGTCGAGCGAGCCGGCATTGCGCAACGTATACATCTGCACCGCGATGGGCTGCTGCGGGCCGGCGGCCTCGCGTGCGAAGGCGGGCAGGGCAACGAGGAACAACAGTGCGAGGGTCATGGTCCGGCGTGTTGGGGTGTTCATCAGGAAATCCTCCCGGGATTCAATCGATGGTTGTCCAGGCGCGCGTCCTGGCCGATGTGATGACGCGATCGACGATCAGCGCCGAACGCACGCCGTCTTCGAAGGTGGGCAGGCCCTGCGGCCGCTCGCCGTCGATGGCGCGATAGGTGTCGGCGACAAACGCCTCGAAGCAATTGGCGTAGCCCTGCGCGTGCCCAGCCGGCAACACCGACAGCCGACGTTGTTCGGCACTGCCGGCGCCGGGCCCACGCACGAAGATCTCCTCGCGCTGGTCGGGCAGGCCGATCCACAGCCGCTCGGCGTCTTCCTGGTTGAACGCCACGCTGGCCCGGGCACCATCGATCTCGAACCAGAGGCGATTGCGGCGTCCCGCCGATACCTGGCTGACCGTCAATGAAGCCAGCGTACCCGCGCCGGTTCTGAACATCGCCGCGGCCACGTCCTCGCTCGATACCGCCTGCATCGCGCCGCCCGCCGCCGGCGTGGTGAAGCTCTGCCCGGCGAGGGTGCCGCGCTCGGCGATCACGGTGGCGAACGCCGCGCTGACGTCGACGAAGCGCTCGCCGCTGACCCATTCCACCAGGTCGCACCAATGCGAGCCGATGTCGGCGAACACACGCGACGCGCCACCCAGCGCCGAATCCACCCGCCAGTTGTTGCTGGCCGGGTCCAGCAGCCAGTCCTGCAGGTAGCTGCCGTGGATCAGGTGCAGCGGCCCCAGTTCACCCTGCGCGATGCGTGCGCGCGCCTCGCGGACCACGGGGTGGTAGCGGTAGACAAAGGGTACCGTGGCGACCAGCCCGGTCGAGGCGGCCAATGCGGCCAATGCCTGGGCGTCTTCCAGCGTCGTGGCCAGCGGCTTCTCGCAGATCACGTGCTTGCCGGCTTCCAGCGCCGCCTGCGCCATGGCGCGGTGCAGATGGTTGGGGGTGCAGACATGCACGACCTGTACCTGCGGATCGGCGACCACCTCCTCGATGTCGCGATAGGCCCGCGGAACATTCCACGATTGCGCCACCTCGCGTGCGCGCTGCGGGGAAGAAGCGGCCACGCCGCGGACCTCGGCACCGGCCAGCAGTGCCGCGCGACGATGCACGGCGCCGATCATGCCCGTGCCGACGATGGCGATTCCAAGCTTTGGCATCGGATGGGGTCCTCAGGGCGTGGAGGGTGTGGCCGCGACGACCGGGCGGTCGCGGAACAGCAACAGGAAGGCGACCAGCACGACCAGCGCGACGCCTGCCGGGAACAGCCAGATCTTCTGCCAGTCCGGACCGGCCGCGGTGGTGTAGTGCTCCACCACTGCGCCGGACAGGAACGTGCCGATCAACATGCCCACGCCATACGTGGCCAGGGTGATGAAACCCTGCGCGCTGCTGCGTGCGGCGGGGCCGGCATGCGCATCGGTATAGATCTGGCCGGTGACGAAGAAGAAGTCGTAGCAGATGCCGTGCAGCACGATGCCGATCACCAGCAGCGAGAAGCCACCGCCCGCATCGCCAAAGGCGAACATGGCGTAGCGCACCACCCACGCTGCCATGCCCACCGCCAGCATCGTCTTGACCCCCAGCCGCACGAACAGGAACGGCATGGCCAGCATCAGCAGGACTTCGGAAACCTGGCCCAGCGATTGCAGGCCGGCCGCGCCGCGCACACCCAGATCATTGAGATACGGATTGGTGAAGTTGTAATAGAACGCCAGCGGGATGCAGATGGCGATGGACGCCAGGAAGAACACCAGGTAGGAGCGCGACTTCAGCAGCCGCAGCGAGTCAAGCCCCAGGACCTGCCCCAGCCCGGCGTCACGCTGTTGCGCCAGCGGCGGCGTGTGCGGCAGGGTGAAGGCATACAGGCCCAGGGCCAGCGACGCCATCGCCGCCATCTGGAAGGTCAGCTCGAGCCGATGTGCCTGTTCCCAGCCCAGCCAGCCGATCAGCACGCCCGCCACGATCCAGCCGACGCTGCCGGCCACCCGCACAAGCGGGAATTGTTTCTCAGGCGATTGCATGTGCCGCATCGCCACGCTGTTGACCAGTGCCAGGGTCGGCATGAACAGCAGCATGTAGCCCATGACGCAGGCGAAGAACATGCTGAAGTTCGTCGCCGTGGACGCCAGCCATATGAGCACCGCGCCGGCCAGGTGCAGTACCGCGAGGATGCGCTGCGCCGCGAAGTAGCGGTCCGCGACCAGGCCGACCAGGAAGGGCGCCACGATCGCGCCGATGGATTGGCTGAGGAAGGCCGTCGCCACCTGGCCTGCGCTGGCCTGAAGCGGGCCCTGCACCAGGTACGTCCCCAGCGTGACGAACCAGGCGCCCCAGATGAAGAACTGCAGAAACATCATCGCGCCCAAGCGCGACATGGCGTGCGTCATGGCTTGCCCTCCCAGGGCGGTAGTGACTCAGAGTCCCAGCATGCGGCGCAGTGATTCAGGATCGGTGCCACTGTCGGCGAAGTCGTCGAACGCACGCTCGGTCACGCGGATGATGTGATCGCGGATGAAGGCGGCACCCTCCCGCGCGCCGTCTTCCTGGTGCTTCAGGCAGCACTCCCACTCCAGCACCGCCCAGCCCGGGAAATCGTATTGCGCGAATTTGGAGAAGATCGCCTTGAAGTCGATCTGGCCGTCCCCGGGCGAACGGAACCGCCCCGGACGATCGATCCAGTCCTGGTAGCCGCCATAGACGCCACTGCGCGCACTGGCGCGAAACTCCGCGTCTTTGACGTGGAAGATGCCGATGCGCGCGTGATACCGGTCGATGAAGCCCAGGTAGTCGATCTGCTGCAGCAGCAGGTGGCTGGGGTCGTACAGGATCCTGGCGCGAGGGTGGTGGTCCACCACGTCGAGGAAGCGCTCGAAGGTCGCGCCATCGTGCAGGTCCTCGCCCGGGTGGATCTCAAAGCACAGGTCCACGCCGCAGGCGTCGAAGGCATCCAGGATGGGGCGCCAGCGGCGGCCGAGTTCGGCGAAGGCTTCTTCCACCAGCCCGGGCGGGCGTTGCGGCCAGGGATAGAAGTAAGGCCAGGCCAGCGCGCCGGAGAACGTGGCATGCGCCGTCAGCCCCAGGCGCTGGCTGGCCTTGGCGGCCAGCATCAGCTGCTCCACCGCCCAGGTTTGGCGGGCGGCCGGATCGCCGCGCTTGTCCGGTGGCGCGAATCCGTCGAACAGGCTGTCGTAAGCGGGATGGACGGCGACCAGCTGCCCCTGCAGGTGGGTGGACAGCTCGGTGATCTGCAGGCCATGGCCGGCCAGCATGCCGGCGACGTCGTCGCAGTACGCCTGGCTCCGCGCCGCCTCGGCCAGATCGAACAGGTGGGGAGCGCTGGTCGGTACTTGTACGCCAGAATAGCCCAGCCCCGCGGCCCACCCGGCCAGCGTGTCCAGCCGATCAAAGGGAGGTGTGTCGCCGATGAACTGCGCCAGGAACAGCGCTGGACCCTTGAGCGTTTTCAACGTGATTCGCCTCGATGCAATCGATTGCATTATCCTAGCATTGCCCTCCCGCAAGACCTGTTGTGCACTGCACAGCGGACAGAAGACCTAACGCCATGGCAACCATCTACGACATCGCAAGGCACGTCGGCGTCTCCGCCGGCACGGTGTCGCGCGCGCTTTCCCGGCCGGAGAAAGTCCTGCCGGCCACGCGCACGCGCATCGAGCAGGCGGCCGCCGCGCTGGGCTATGTCCCCAACACGGTGGCCAGGACGCTCAAGACCCAGCGCAGTGGCAAGATCCTGGTCACCGTCCCGGACATTGCCAATCCGTTCTTCGCCCAGATCCTGCAGGGCGCGGAGGAAGCGGCGCAGGCCGTCGGCTACGCCGTGCTGCTGGGCGATACCCAGCATCGACCCGACCGTGAGGAGCGCTACGCACAGATGCTCCGGCGCAACGAGGCCGACGGCCTGATCGTGCTGGGGCATCGCCTGCCGCCGACGGCGCGCGAGATCGTCCAGCAGCAGGGTGCCGCCGCGCCGGTGGTCAATGGATGCGAGTTCGACCCCGCGCTGGGCATCCCCAGCGTGCACATCGACAACGCGGCCGCCGCGCGCGCCGTGATGGAACACCTGTACGGACTGGGACACGAGCGGATCGCCATAGTGGGCGGGCCGCCCGACAATCCCCTGCACCAGCAGCGGCTGGAAGGAGCCAGGGCCGCCGGCAAGGCACGCGGCCGCCTGCGCACGCTGAGCGTCGCGCCGGGCGACTTCTCGGTGGAATCCGGTCATGCGGCCGCGATGGCGTTGTTGGCCCGCGCGCCCGCGCCGACCGCGATCTTCTGCTTCAGCGACCAGATGGCACTGGGCGCCCTGGCGGCCTGCCGGGATCTGGGCATCCGCGTGCCCGATGACCTGTCCATCGTCGGCTTCGACGACCTGGCCTCGTCCAGTTACCTCACGCCCCCGTTGACGACCATCAGGCAACCCATGCGGGAGATCGGTATCCGCGCGGTCAACCTGCTGCTCGCCATCATCGAACGTGTGGAGGTGCCCCGTCAGCAGACACTGGATTTCAGCTTGATGTTGCGAGGCTCGACGGGTGCGCCGAGGGTCAGGTGATGGCGCCGCGGGGCGCCGGTTGGCGCCTCTGCGTCACCACCAACGGTGGTGACCTACGCAGCGGTATCGGTTCCCGCGTGTCGAGAATACCGGTGGCCCACGGCAAACATCGGAGTGCGCCTGTGCGTACCGCAAGCCGAGCCCCTTGGCGGCCGGCAGGTCCTTGGCAAAATAAAGGAGGAGGCCGTCGCCGCAGGCGGCGACCGGGGGACATTTGCATAAGGGCCTGCCGGCCGCCAAGCGGCCCCGGATGCTCGCGTAATAGCCAAGCGAAGACACGCCAGAGAAAGGAACCTTTCTGCGGTCAGAGCCGGACGCTCACCCCGATCTGGAACCCGCGTCCCGGTAGTGGTGCGATGTACTTGAGCGGGGAGTTGTGCGGTCGCGCCTCTGCGTCGAGCAGGTTGGACCCGCTGAGGAAAACCTCAATGCCCGAGACATAACTCCCGAAGGCCTTGATTTCCCGGCTGACCTGCATGTCCAGCATGTTGAAGCCATCGAGCGGTATCTCCTCGCTTACATTCTTGCCCAGGTACTTCTGCCTGTCGTAGTAGGTGCTGGACAACCTTGCCTTCCAGCCCTGGTTTTCCCAACGAAGATCGGCCCCGTAGCGGTTGGTGGGCATGTTGGGCAGGTACTCGCCATCATTGTGGGCGCGCAGGGAATCGGGATTGTCCGCCTTGTTGCTGACCAGGTCGGAGAAGGCCGAGGCAGTGAGCGTTCCATGGCGCCCCAGGTCCAGCGACTGCGACACGTCGATCTCGATGCCCTTGACCGTGGTATCGGTCTGCTTCCAGTACTTGAGCGGAAGACGATTGGCCATCTGTGCTCCCGAGTGTCCCTGGTAAAGATAGTTCGCATACCGCATGCGATAGCCGGTTGCGGAAATGTCGAGCCCGGCATGGCTGAACAGCAGCGTCAACTCCGAGGTTCGTGCACGCTCGGGCTTCAGATCCTGGTTTCCCTCTTCCTGGGTCATGATCGAATAGTGCGGGTTGCTCGCATACAGCTCATTCACCTCCGGTGCCCGCGCGGAAGAGGCGTACCGCACTTTTGCGCCGAACATCCTGCCCAGTTGGACGTAGCCGCCGGTGTTGAAACTGTTGAGGACGAAGGCGCGATCCTCCAGACCGGAATTGGCCGCGTTCCGGGAGGTCTTGAAGCGGCTCTGCCGAACATCATGGTCCACGCGCTCGTGCCGGAAACCCGCGTCGAAGGACGCCCAGTCGAAGGTCAGGCTCTCTTTCACGAACACCGCCCGGGTGGTCGTGCCTACATCCGGCAGGTACTGCTGCACACCGGTGCCGACAACGTCCCTGGACCGGTAGCTCAGGCCAACCAGACCGGTGAGTGGACCGGCCTGCCGATGCGCAAGCAACGCCTCTGCCTGCAGGGTGTCGAAATCGAATGCATTGGCCTGGGTCGCCCCGATGTACTCCCCGGAGGTGTTCTTCAACCGCGAGACGCTGAGCTCGGCGCTTTCCAGCAGCGGCAGGGGCTCAAGCAGATGAGCCTCGAGCGCGTACTTGTCCTGCTTGAGCACCACGCCCACCGGGCGTCCCAGGGCGTAGTTCGATCCAAACGAGAGATTCTCCGTCGAGAACCCCGGCACGCCGTATTCGCTGTCCTTGGAATCGATGCTGACGCCGACATAGCCACGGTCGAAGAAGTAGGTCGAGCCCGCCGCCAGGTGCGAGTTCCTGAAGTAGCTGTTGCCCAGCGTGCCGCGGTAGTTGGGGGTCACATCGCGGTTGATCTGCCTGCGCACATACGGCGTCGTGCCTTCCACATAGGCCGGGTTGGCGGGGTTGGTGTAGGTCCTGCCCGACCATGTCGAGGTAGGCTGATTCGTGTAGAACGAGAAGTCGCCGTCGGCCCAGTCCGGGTTCTCGGTCATGAACTGGTCGACGTAAGGCTGCGATGCCTTGTTGTATACCTGCTGCACCCGGGCTTCCTTCTGGCAACTGTCAGCCAGCGAGGCGTTGACCCCGCCGCCCACGAACAACCGGCTGTCGCACACGCCGGCCTTGCTGTTGCCGGGAATGTCATAGTGCGACATCCGCTGCATCGACATCTGCAGGTTGGTGGAGATGTTCTTCTGGTTGTTGAAGTTCATCCGGAAGCCCTGCGCATCGGCATCATTGAAGCCTTTGCGGACCACCAGCTCCATCTCCTGGTCCTTGTCCTCCATCTTCCTGGACAGGATGCCCGAGTCGATGTCGACGCTGCCGCCGATCGCATTGCCGCCATGGCGAGCCGTGTCCGAGGACTTGTTGACCGTGACGCGCCTTGCAAAGAGCGGGTCGAAGGGAATGTTGATGTCGCCGCTCAGCGCGTTCATGCCCAGGATGGACTGCCCGTCCTCCAGGATCTGCACGCGGCTGCCACTCAGGCTGCGGATCACCGGCGCGCCAGCATTGGGACCGAACGCACTGCTCTGAACGCCGGAGACATGGTCGAGCATGTCGCCCAGGGTCCGGTTCTGGGCGCGGGTGTTTTCTACGATGACGACGCTGTCGATCTTCGACGGGCTGTCGGCCTGGACGTTGACCGTCGGCAGGGTGAGGTCATCGGCGTAGACGTTCTGGATACTGAAAAGTACTGCAACGGCAAGTGCGTGGTTACGCATAAATCCCCCTTGAAAGGCGATGTTATAACATCACAATAATAGGGCGGCAATGTGTCCAATGGCCCAGGCGCGCCCTTCGCCGCGCGCCGCCGACGATCCACCCGCATGCACAGCGGGTGGACTCAGTGCGATGACGCCAGCATTGCGCTGTGCTGGATCCGCTCGACGCAGCGGGTGATTGCTGCCATGCCATTGGCAGCGGGCCCGCCATTGATGGCATGCGACTTGAACTGCCGGTCCAGGCCGGTCACCGCCTCTACGAGGTCGGTATCGCCCACCAGCGATGCAGCGCCGCGGATGCGGTGGGTCATCGCCAGCGCATTGCGCCACCGCGCGCTGCTGACTTCGGCATGCAGCGCGGCCAGGTCCTTGGGAAGCTGGGCGCGGTAGATCATCAGTATCTCCGCATTGATCGGTGCCGGTGCCGGTGCCACGCAGGGTTGCGCATCGAGGGAGATCGCCGCAGCGAAGGCGTTCCAGTCGATCGGCTTGGACAGGTAGGCGATCACGCCGGCATCTGCGTAGCGCGGGGAACCGGGCCGAACCGGTTCACCGCTCACCGACACCACCGGTGCCGACGGCCAGCGCAGTTGCCGTTCCACCGCACGCAAGGCAGCCAGGACCTCGCTACCGCTCTGCTCCAGCAGCGTGCCGTCCAGGGTCACCAGGGTGAACGGGCCCTGCTGGCGCATCGCCACCGTCGCCGCCTCCCCGCTGACGGCATGGGTGACAGTGAATCCGCGATGGCGCAGGTGCTGGCTGATGGCTGCCGCGACGGTCGGTTCGTCCTCCACCACCAAGGCATCGCCGGCGCAGTGGACAGGCACGGCCGGCACGGTGGCTTCGCGCATGGGCGCGCCTTCGGCGCAGTCACGGCCGGGAAGCATCGCGGTGAAGGTCGAGCCGCCGCCAAGCCGGCTGTCGACCCCGATGCTGCCTCCCTGCGCCACCGCGATGCGATGGCACAACGCCAGGCCCATACCGGCGCCGCCGCGGCGACGACCGTCCGCACTGGAGGCATGCAGCGGGTCGAACAGGGTCTTTACGACAGCCGGCGCGATACCGGGCCCGCTGTCGGTGACCTCCAGCAGCACCCGGCCCAGCCCGCCAACGCCCGCCTCGAAACGCAGGCGGACCTCCACGCCGCCCTGGTCGCAGAACTTGACCGCGTTGGAGACCAGGTTGGTGGCCAGGTGGCGCAACGCGCGCACGTCGCAGCACAGCGCCGGGGGTACCGCCGGGTCGATCGACAGGGTCAGTGCGATGCCCTTGCGCGCGGCCAGCGGGCCGGTGGCGAAGACGCACTCGCGCAGCACGGCCAGGGCGGTGGGCTGCCACTGGCCACGGGCATTCCCGGGGCGGTCCAGGAACGCATACTCCAGCACGTTGGCAAGCATGTGCTGCAGCGAACTGGCCGCCACGCGCGCCGCCTCCTGTGGGCTTGGGTCGGTGGAAACGCCCGGCGTGGACGGAAGCTGGTCGATGGCCGCCATGACCAGCGTCGCGCTGTTGCGGACTTCGTGGTTGGCCAGGGTCAACGCACGCATCGTGGCCGCGTGCATCGCCGCTGTCGCACGCGCGCTTCGCCACGCATGCACGACGGCCAGCAGGATGCCCAGCCCGGCAACGGCCAGTGCGATGAGCGTTACCCGGTAATGGGCCAGCACCGCGCGCAGCGTGGGCGGCGCGCGATACAGCGTGTTCAACCAGCGCGACGTCACTCCTTGCTGGATCGCCAGCGGCAGTGCCCGGAATGTCGCGTGTGCACGCGCGATATCGCCGGCGCGCTGCGGCCATGACGCCACGCGCAGGTCAACCGCAGGGGCATCGTCGGCCGCGTGCACCGACAACAGCGGATTGCGGCTGCGCTGCGCCAGGGGAATGAACACCGCATCCATGCCCAGCGCCGCATCCGCGGCACCGGCGGTGACCGCAGCCACCATGTCCGACGGACTGCGCAGGGGCAGCACCTGGATGCGTGGATGCTGCCTGGCCAGGTACGCCTGGTATTCCCCGTCGGCAATAACGCCGACCCGTTTTCCGGCCAGTGCGGCCAGGCTGTCGTACGGTTGGGCGCGGCGCGACACCAGCACCGAGCTGCCGCGGTAGAACGACGGCGACAGCAGGGCGGTGGCGGGTAGTTGTGCCTGTGAGGTGGCCAGTACAAGGGTCACCCCATCGGCCTGGTTGCGCTCGAAGCGGGACAGCGCCTGGTCGAACGTGGCGGCCGGGGCCAGGGCAATCTTCAACGAGGTGCCGCGTTCAACCGCCTCCAGGTAGGCGCGTATCGGGCTGATGGTTGCCGAGCCGCCCAACCCGTATCTGCCGGTCAGTTGTGGCCCGGCCGCCAGCACGAATGGGCGGGTGCCGACGCCGCGCGTGGGCGCTCTGGACCACAACAGCAGGGCGGCGGCCAGCAGTACCGCTACCAGCAGGAAAAGCAGCGGCGACAGACGCTGACGAGGCGCGGGAATGTTCATGCATGACGCTCGGCCGGGGCTCGCACAGCGGAGAGCCTGGAGGGATACAGCGGCTTCTCCAGGTGCAGATGCGACGTGGAGGAATGAAGAAAATGCTCTCACGCACCCCGACTGCCCTCAATGTGCATTCACGGACGAAAACTGTCGCAATCAACGCACGCTTGTCGGCACGATGCGAAATGCCGCCTCGGGCCGTGGCACTGGCCGTTCCCTCGCGTGGCCAGCTGGGCTTACATCGCATCCCCTACCGGGATGTCACGGCGCGCATCCTGCGCCGCCTTCACCTGCCGCCACCACGGCGTGCCCGGGTGCGGGGCATCCAGGTCGAGGCGTTCGCCCATGCCCGGTGTGGCCAGTGCGATCGCACGTTGCGCAGCCAGCGCGCTGACCCGCTCGAACGGCTCGTCCCACTGATGCAGGGCCAGGTCGAAGGTGCCGTTGTGGATCGGCAGCAGCCAGTGGCCGCGCAGGTCCTGGTGCGCCTGTACGGTCTGCTCCGGCTGCATGTGCACGAACGGCCACTTGGCATCGTAGGCGCCGGTTTCGATGAAAGTGACGTCAAACGGGCCGTAGCGCTCGCCAATCTGCCGGAAGCCGTCGAAATAGCCGGTGTCGCCACTGAAGAACAGACGCAGGTCGCGGTCCAGGATCACCCACGATGCCCACAGCGTGCGGTTGCCATCGCGCAAGCCACGGCCGGAGAAATGCTGGGCCGGTGTTGCGGCAAAGCGCACGCCATCCACCTCGGTTTCCTGCCACCAGTCCAGCTGGCGGACGCGGTCGCGGGGGACGCCCCAGGCGATCAGCCGGTCGCCAACGCCCAACGGGGTGAGGAACACATCGGCGCGGGTGGCCAGGTATTTGACGGTGGCGCGATCGAGGTGATCGTAGTGGTCGTGCGACAGCAGCACGCCGCGGATCGGCGGCAGCTCGTGCAGGGCGATCGGCGGCGCGTGGAAACGCTTCGGGCCCATCCACTGCACCGGTGAGGCGCGTTTGGAGAACACCGGGTCGGTCAGCCACCAGCCACCGGCCAGCTTGATCAGCAGGGTGGAATGCCCGAGCCGGTAGAGGCTGTGCTCGGGGGCGTCGGCCAGTTCGGCGGCGCTGATCGACCGGACCGGCGGTGCCTGTGGCGGGGTTGTGCCGGCTGGGCGGTCGAACAGGAATTCCCACAGCAGCTTGAGCGTGCCGGTCACGGTTTCCTTGGGCTTGGGCGCAACGTTGCTGAAGTGGCCGGCACGCATCTGCGGCGATTGGTCATGGGGGGCGATGTTCACGGTGAAGGTCATCTCGAGAAGGGCGGTGAGGGCGAAGGCAGCGACAAGCAGGGGCAGGGCTCGCATGGGGGTGCCTTGGGTTGGTGAGTGTGTAGGCACTCATTTATAGGGGGAAAGAAAACGCTCAACGTTGGATCCCTTTCCAGAACAGGTCGAACCCGGCCTGCTGCAGCATCGGGCGCTGCGCTGGCTGGGCGACAATGGCTTCCAGCGTGGTTTCCAGCAGGTTGATCAGCACCGGGCCCAGGTAGAACGGCAGGCGCTCGCTGTCGATGTGCCCGGCCAGGCCGGTTTCCAGGCTGCGCAACATGCTGCCGAACAGGTCCGCGCACTCGGCGCGGGTCTGTGCGTCGATGCGTTCGCAGACCTTGAGCTGGCGCAGCGCCAAGCGGTCCACCGGATACGTGGTGCCCCAGGCGATCAGCGCGTTCCAGACGTACTGCAGCTGGCCGCGGGCATCGGCGTCGGCAGGGAAGTCGCTGGCGATGGCCCGCGACAGGCGCTGCTCCAGACGCACGAACACGGCGTTGAGCAGCGCGTCCTTGGTCTGGAAATAGGTGAACACCGTGCCTTCGGCCACCTTGGCCGCCCGCGCGATCTGTGCGGTCGAAGTGCCCACGCCCTGGACGGCCACCAGTTGGGCGGCGGCATCGAGGATCGCAGTGCGCTTCTGTTCGCTGAGGGGGCGGGCCATGAAAGTAGATAAGTGAGTGCTTGCTCATTTATAGGCGGATGGTAGCGCCGAGGCAAGTGCCGGGCCGCACCGCCACGGCTGCGGTTCAGCCAAGCCAGATGCCCGCGCCCGGCTTGCTCCGGCAGCCGTGCAGGCGTGACCATGCGGACCTGTTCCCGTTGGACTGCGCACATGCCTACCGCCGCCCCGGTCACGCTGCACACCCCGCGCCTGTGGCTGCGCGCACAGACGATCGCCGATTTCCCCGCCTACGCGGCCTTCCTGGCATCGCCGCGCGCGGCCGGCCTGGGCGGGCCGTTCAACCTGCGCGCCGCCTGGGGCATGTTCTGCCATGACCAGGCCTGCTGGCATTTCTTCGGCCACGGGGCGTTGATGATCGAGCTGGCCGACAGCGGCGAGTGCATCGGCCAGGTGGGGATCAACGACGGCCCGCTGTTTCCGGAGAAGGAGCTGGGGTGGCTGCTCTACGACGGCCACGAGGGACGGGGCCTGGCGACCGAAGCGGCCGCGGCGATGCGCGCGTGGGCGATGACCACGCTTGGCCTGGATACCCTGGTCAGCTACATGGCTGCCGACAATGCCCGCTCGGCGCGGGTCGCCCAGCGGCTCGGCGGTCAGCTGGATCCTGCGGCGGCGCGCAGCGATCCCGATGATCAGGTGTACCGCTACCGGCGTTGAGTCGCCAGCAGCATTCCATCGGCACGGTGGCATGCGCAACAGGATTGGGCAAAGATGCAAGGCTGCATGGCGGACGCAAGGCCGCCTTGCCGGCTTCCCCTTTGAAACTGGATCTGCCTGTGCTGAGTGTTGTGGGTGTGTTGCTTGCGCTGTATGTCGTGTGGCGTTTGATCTGGCCGTTGCAGGTGTCGCTGTCCCTGCGCGGTCCACTGGGCCTGCTGGTGATGGCGCTGGCGCTGCACCACCGGATCGTGGCCCGTTTCGCCGGCACCATGGCGTCGCCGGAGATTCCCACCGTCGCGCTGGTGATCCTTGCGACCGGCTTTACCGCCGTGCTGCTGTGCGGCTTGATGCTGGTGCTGCTGGACGTGTTGCTGCTGGACGTGTTGCTGCTCGGTGCACGGGTGCTGCGGTGTCCACGTGCGACGGCGGCACTTCGCGCTGCGTGGTTGCGTCCTGCCGCGATGGGCGTGGCGTTGCTGCTGTCCGCGTATGGCATCTGGCAAGGGATGGCGGTGCCACAGACCCGGCAGATCGAGGTGGCGATCAAGGACCTGCCGGCGCAGTTCGATGGCTATCGCGTGCTGCAGTTGACCGACCTCCACGCCAGCCGGCTGTTGACCGGGCGCTGGGTGGCCAAGGTGGTGGCCAACGGCAATGCGCTGCATCCAGACCTGGTGGTGATCACCGGCGACCTGGTCGACGGCACCGTTGCGGCGCGCGTGGCCGAGGTGGCGCCGTTGGCCCAACTGCACGCGCCTGACGGGGTGATTGCGATCACCGGCAACCATGAGTACTACGCGCAGTACGCCGCGTGGATGCAGGCCTTCCGTGAGCAGGGCATGCAGGTGCTGGAAAACCGCCATGTCCAGCTCACCCGCAACGGTGCCGTGCTGACCATCGCCGGTGTCACCGACCCGGTCGCGGCCCGCTACGGGCTGCCGCTGCCGGACCTGACGGCGGCCTTGGCCGGTGCCGATCCGCAGGCGCCGGTGATCCTGCTCGATCACCGGCCGGGTGCGGCGCGTTCCAATGCCGCGCACGGCGTCGCGCTGCAATTGTCCGGGCACACCCACGGTGGCCACATCGTGGGCATGGACCAGTTGGTGAAGTACGCCAACGGCGGGTATGTCTCCGGCCGCTACGACGTCGATGGCATGGCGTTGTACGTGAGCAATGGTGCCGGCCTGTGGCCGGGCTTTGCCGCACGCATCGGCGTGCCGTCGGAGATCACCCTGATCACCCTGCGCCGGGAGGCACCCTGAATGGTGCCGGTGGCAGCGGTCGCCAGCGTGGTGCTGGCCGATACCGACGCGTGGAGCGTGCAGGATCCGCTCGGGCGCGATTACCCGGTATGGGTCGCGCTGCCGGCCGGGTATGCCGACCAGCCGCATCGCCGGTATCCGGTGCTGTACCTCACCGATGCGCTGTATACCTTCCCGCTGGCACGCAGCGTGCGCGACCTGGTCGGGCTGGGCGGCGCCAACCTGGAGGATGTCATCCTGGTCGGGCTGCCGCCGCAGCAGGGCCTGAGTTCGCGGCAGAGCCGGTCACGCGATTACACCCCGAGCACGCCCGTGCGCGCGCCTGGCGACGCCTACAGCAATGAGGTCAGCTACGGGGGCGCGGCACATTACCGCGACTTCCTCGCGGATGGGGTGCTACCCGCCGTGGACGCGCGCTATCGCACCGATCCGGCGCGGCGTGCCTTTGCCGGGCATTCCTACGGAGGGCTGTTGGGCACTTACATGCTGCTGACCCGTCCGGCAATGTTCCAGACCTACCTGCTGTCCAGCCCTTCGCTGTGGTTCGATCACCACATCATCGACCAGCTCGAGCAGACCTTCGCGCAGCAGCACCGTGCACTGCACGCGCAGGTGCTGTTTGCCGTGGGTGGCAAGGAAACCATCGCTCCCGGTGCCGTGGACGCACCGCGCAACGACCTGCTGCGCGATACCCGGCAGTTTGTCGAGCGGCTGCGCCAGCGCGGTTACGAAGGCCTGCAGCTGGACAACCAGGTGATCGATGGCGAGGACCACCTGACGGTGTTTCCCGGCATGCTGACCCGCGCGCTGTTGCAGTTCTTTCCAGGGAGTGGCAGGCGCTAGGCCAGCGCCGCATCCTTCTGCATTGCAGGCGTTGCCAGCTCCAGCTCCAGCTCCAGCTCCAGCTTCGGTGCCAGTGCATGGGCCACCGCCATGCGCAGCAGGGTGGGAGTGACGTGGCGGTGGTGCACGCCGCGGATGGCGGCCAGGTAGCACCGCCCGAAGCGATTGTGGGTACGCACCCGCGTACCCAGTGCAATCGTGGCCGTCCCGTCCTCGCGCATCTGTACCCGCACGCAGGAACGGAACTGCAGGTGGCGATCGTCCGCGCCGAGCAGCACTTCGGCACTGCGATCGGCGGCATCCACCGCCTGGGCATGGACCGGGAAGCGCTGCGCGAACACTTCGCGCCGATCCTGCGACAGCAGCGAGGATACCGGGCAGCCCAAAGTCGAGGTACGCAGCCGCAAAGGGGCCACCAGGACGTTGCGCAGGGCCATCAGCCGGCCCACGCTGCGCGGTGGATTCAGCACGAACCCGTCCAGCACCGCTTCCAGCAGGGCGCGCGCGGAACGGCCGACGATGCGTTGCGCAGGCAAGGTGAGCGTCGCGTAGTCCTGGTGCTCGAAGCCGTCGGCAAGCGCCTGCTGCAACAGGGAGTCGAGCGGCACGGCCGGTTCGGCATGCACCGGGTAGACCGCCGGGCGATGCCCGACGTATCCCTGCGCGGGGCGCAACCGCGCCAGCCCCGTACGTAACCGCCCCATCCACTCGCGGCTGCGTGTGCACACCCGTGCCAGTATCGATGGCGAGGGCACGTGCAACGACAGGGCGACCACCGGCAGCTGGGCCAGGTCGGCCTGGTCCAGCAGCAACTGCAGCGCCGGCGGCAGGCTGTCGGTGAGGCTGGGGATATCGGCGGTGCCGGCCTCCACGCGCGCGCGCTGTGCCTGGCTCAATGCACCGCCGTGCTCGTTGGGATGGCAGGACAACGCGAACAGCGCCGGGTGGCGGTGATGCCGGGGAACGAACTGATGCCAGGTACCGTTGCCGAAGCGCACCGTGAACAGGCAGTCCGGCGGGATGTCCACGCAGTGCAGGGCGTGCAGGAACGCGGCAGGATCCTGCTGCAGCTGGGCATCAGAGGCCGTGCAGAAACGCAGCTGTGCACCGCCGCTGCCGGAGATCGCAGTGAACATGCGCGGCCCGGCATGGCGGTGGAAGCGGTGGCCGCGCCGGCCGACCGAAAACGAGTACAGCGAAGACGCATCCCCCTGCGCCAGGTGCATGCCGCCCAGGCGGGCCGAGGGCTCGTCCAGCGCATCGATGAAGTGCGGGTGTGCGGCCTGGCGGATCCCGGCGTCATGTACCAGCCGGTCACCGGCGCCGACCCCGAGCTGGGCAATCAGCGCCACTTCGACCGGACTGCCACCGCTATGGGAGGGCAGGCTGACGCTGGGAAACGAACCACTCGCGCGGGTAATGCCGATCATGCCGGTCTCCTTGACGTACGGCAGAACGAATCAGGTAGCAGGCTTGCGCCGCGCACGGGCGCGGCTTTCGCGTTGCAGCGGGCCACCCACCGGGCAGACTTCCGCCGCCCAGGCAAACAGCGTGTTGGTCAGTTTGTCCGGCACCTGGCGGAAGTACACGAACTGGCCGCGTTTCTCGCGCTCGATCAGCCCGGCATCCTCCAGGATGCGCAGGTGGCTGGACAGCGCCGGCTTGCTGAAGTCGAAACGCTCGCCCAGCTCGCCCGCGCTCAACTGGCCACCATTGAGGTAGGCCAGGATCTGGCGGCGTGCGGTGGAGGCGAGGGCTTCGAAGATGCGGTCCATGGTGGTTAGTTAACTAATTCGTTAACTGATGGTGTTCCCGTCCGGGCTGCTTGTCAAGCGCCGAGGGTGCAGCGGCATCGCGCCCGATCACCGGGCGCCGGTGCAGCCACTCGCTGCGGCGCACGTCCTGCACGGCGGCCGGTCGTGACGCCGCGTGCAGATCCGCTGACGTACGCTCGCCCACTGGATGAGCGCAAGCAGCGGATACACACAGATGCCAGACCCCACCCCCTTCGCCGTGCTGGGCCGATGCCACGTGCAGCGAGAGCGTCAACGATGACGGTGCAGGCGGTGCCACCGCGCACCCGGTCGATGATCGTCGCCGGGCTGTCCACGGTGGTGGAGTGGTACGACTTCACCCTGTACCTGTACCTGGCCACGGTGTTGTCGCGGGTGTTCTTCGGCGGTGGCGAGAATGCGCTGCTGGCGACCCTGGCTGGATTTGCGGTGTCCTACCTGATGCGTCCGTTGGGTGCGTTGTGCTTTGGCCATCTGGGCGATCGCTTCGGCCGGCGCTACATGCTGCTGGCCTCGATGCTGCTGATGACTCTGGCGATGCTGGCCACCGCGCTGTTGCCCACCTTCGACAGCATCGGTGCCACGGCCGGCGTGCTGTTGCTGTTGCTGCGCTGCGTGATGGCGTTCTCGGTGGGGGGCGAGTACACCGGCGTGGTGGCCTACCTGCTGGAAACCGCGCCCACGCGCCGGCGCGGGCTGGTCACCTCGCTGGCATCGGCGGCGAGCGAAGTGGGCGCCTTGTTGGCGGTGGCGCTCTCGGCGCTGACGGTGGCCTTGTTGAGCACCGCGCAGCTGGATGGATGGGGCTGGCGGATTCCGTTCTTCGTCGGTGCGGCGCTGGCAGCGGCGATCCTGCTGGCGCGTTCGACCATGCATGAATCGCCGGAGTTCGAGCGGCAGAAGGCCGCCGGCACGGTGCCGGTGGCGCCCATCCGCGACACCTGGCGGTATCACCGTGGCGCGGTGGCGCGCACGTTCGCGATCTCCGCGCTGGGCTCGATCACCTACTACGTCGGCATCACCTATGTACCGGCGTTCCTGGGCTCGGCCGGCGAAGTGGGGGAGTCCGAAGCGTTGTGGTTGTCCACGTTGGCCGCGGTGGCGGTGATCGCGGTGACCCCGCTGGCCGGTGCGTTGTCCGACCGGGTCGGGCGGCGCCCGGTGCTGATCGTGCTGGCGCTGCTGTGCGCGTTGCTGCCGCTGAGCATGTTCGCGCTGATGGCCGGTGGCAGCACGCTGCAGATCGGCGCGGCGGCGGTGGTGCTGGCCTGCCTGGCCGGTGGGGTCAGTGCAGTGGCCGCGCCGGCCACCGCCGAGCAGTTTCCCGGCGAAGGGCGTCTCAGCGGGCTGGCACTGGGCGTGACCATGGCGACCGCGTTCTTCGGCGGGGCCACGCCCCTGTTGGCCGAACTGCTGGTGCGCCACACCGGCTGGTCGGCGGTGCCCGGCGCGATGATCGCGGTCGTGGCGGTGTTGGTGCTGCCGGTCATGTGGACCCTGCGCGAGACACGCCCCATCGAAGACGGCACCGGGTAGGCGGCGATCCCTTGCTTCAGCGCCCGCCTTCGGTGGGCAGCGGCGCGGGCACGTTCAGCAGGCCGCCGGCGGCGACGTAGGCGGCCAGCGCCTGGCCCTGGCTGAGCAGATGCCCTTCCATGGTGCGCTCGGCACCCAGCGCATCGCGACGGCGGAAGCAGTCCATCAGTTGCCGGTGCTCGGCCAGCGACTGCGCGGTGCGCCCGGGGGTCAACAACTGGCGGCCGCGATGCATCTTCAGAATGCGGTGCAGGTCGTGGGTGATGCGGATCAACCAGGGGTTGCCGGCGTAATGCTGCACGGTTTCGTGGATGAGATAGTTGTTGCGGTAGTACTCGGCGATGTTGCCGTCGGCGGCGGCCGCTTCCATGGCTGCATGCAGGGCTTCCAGCTGTTGCACGCCGGCATCGTCGATGTGCGTCACCGCTTCGTGCGCACAGCGGCCTTCCAGCATCGCCATCACCGGGAACAGCTGGTTCAGGTCTTCCAGCGTCAACCGGGTCACCCGGCAGCCGCGACCGGCATCGATCTGGACCAGGCCTTCGGCGGCAAGCAGCTTCAGCGCTTCACGCAGCGGCGTGCGGCTGATACCCAGTTCCTCGCACAGGGCCGGCTCATCGATCCATTCACCCGGTGGCAGCCGGTAATCGTAGATCCGCTCGCGCACGTGGTCGGCCACTTCTTCGTACAGCGGCGCGCGCTTCTTCGGTGATCGGGCGGCGGGAGCAATGGCCATGCAGCGATTGTAGTCGTTCTGTTGGGTGACAGGTCCTGACGGGATGCTTGCGGGGGAAACCGCCCCCTGAGCCAGGGGGCGACCGCAACGCGGCCCTTACATCCAGCCGGGCACCACGAACACCAGCCAGGCCAGCAGTGGTCCGAACGCCACCACCAGGCCGCTGTAGATCAGGAACTGGCGGAACAGCGATTCCCGCTCTTCCTTCGCCGCCGAGGCCACCACCAATGCACCGTTGGTGGAGAACGGGCTGACATCCACGATCGTGGAGGACACCGCCAGCGCGCAGATCACGCCGGCCGCACTGAGATGACCCTGCATCAGGAACGGCACCGCCAGTGGAATGGTGGCACCGAGCACGGCGGCCGATGACGCGAACGCCGACACGATGCCACCCACGTAGCAGACCAGCAGCGCACCCAGCAGCGGGATGCCGATTTCCGAGACGCCATTGCCGATGAAGTCGACCGCGCCGGCCTGCTGCAGGACACCGATGTAGGTCACCACGCCGCAGATCAGCAGCACGGTGGACCAGCTGATCCCGTCCACCGCGCCCTTCTGGCCTTTCGGTGCCAGCAGCGCCAGGGCCACCGCGACGGTGATGGACACCAGGCCCACGTTGAGGTTGTAGATCAGCGCCGCCACGCCCAGGCCGAGCAGGCCAACCAGGGTGAACAGCCGTTCGCGGGTCAACCCGACCGCTTCCAGTGCGTCGGGATCGGTGGACAGCGTGCCGCCACCGGCCGAGACCAGTGCGCCATGGCCCTCAATGGAGAACTGCCGCGACGAGGCCTGCTGGCCGCCGGCCAGCGCCATCTCCGCAGTGGCCACGCCACCGCCCACCGCTACCGCGCCGCGACGCAGCAGGGCCACGCCACCGAAGGCGAAGAAGCAGATCACCGCCATCATGAAGTTGAAGCCCAGGCTGGTCAGGAACACCGCCATCTCGGTGACTTCCAGCCCCGCCTTCTGGACGACGCCGTTGGTGATGCTGCCGTACACGCTGATCGGCGAAAAACCACCGGCCTGCGCACCGTGGATCACCAGCAGGCCCATCAGCAGCGGGTTGATCTTGTACTGCTTGGCGAACCGCAAGGCCACCGGGCCGATGATCGCCACCGCCGCCGGGCCCAATGCGCCGAACGCGGTGAGCACGGCGGTGATGATGAACATCACCCAGGGAATGGCCACGATGCGCCCGCGCACGGCACGCACGGCCCAATGCACCAGCAGGTCGATGGTGCCGTTCTTCTGTGCGATGGCGAACAGATAGGTGATGCCGACCAGGGTCAGGAACAGATCCCCCGGGAAGCCGGCAAGGACCTCCTTGCCATCCATGCCGACGTACACCGCGCCGATGATGAACGCCAGTGCGAAGGCCACCGCGCCCATGTTGATCGGCATGGCGGTGGCGACGATGAACATGATCACCAGACCGATGATCGTTGCAATTTGTGGACTCATGCGCCCTCCCAGACACGTGCTTCGCTTACGGCTCGGATGGAAACCCGCCATCCCGGGTTACGGCGTGGTGCGGTATCGCTTGGGTTACGTCAACGCATCCGCTGCAGGGCGGCGTTGACCCACGCGGCCGCCCCATCCAGATGCTGGAATTCTTCAACCGCGCGTACCTCGCAGCAGGGATAGGCACCGGCCCCCATGCGTGCCAGCGCGTTGCCCGGGCCCAGCTGCAGGAACACCCGCGCACCGCGCTCGAATGCCTGTCGCATCACCTGTGCCCATTCGATGGTCTGCGCCAGTTGTGCCGACAACGTGTGCACGGTGGCCGCGCGATCGCGTACCGGGCGCGCATCGATGCCGGCCAGCACCGTCAACGATGGGCGTTGCCATGCGATGGCGTCCACGGCGGCGGCGAAGGCCGGCACGGCAGCGGCCAGCAACGGCGTATGCGCCGGAACATGCACCGGCAGCAGGCGCGTCTCCGCGCGCTGGGCGCGGGCGTCGCGGGCCAGCGCCTGTAGGGCCGTCAGCGCACCGCCGACGATGAAGTGATCGTGGCCATTGGCGATGGCCACATGCACGCCGTGCGCCGCACACAGCGGCTGCAGCTGCGTGCGATCCAGCCCGAGCACGGCCTGCATGCCGGCATTGGCAGGACTGGCGGCATCCATGAACGCGGCGCGCTGCGCCGACAGTGTCAGGCAGGTGCCCGCATCGAGACTGCCGGCGATGGCATGCGCGGCCAGCTCGCCGATGCTGTAGCCGGCAACCACTGCGGGCAGGGGCAGCGCCGCGCGCAGGGCCTGCCAGTGCGCCAGGCTGGCCGCGCACAGCAGCGGTTGCGCCTGCGCGTTGTCGAAGCGATCGTCGGCGGCGGCTGCGGCCAGCACGTCGCGGCCGAGTACCGCGCTGGCCGTCTGCAGCAGCGTGCGTGCGTCGGCGCTGTCGCGCACGCGGTCGAACATCGCCGGGTGCTGCGCGCCTTGGCCGGGGCAGAGCAGGGCCAGGCTCATGCCGCCTCCTGTTGCAGCAAGAACCAGCTGCACGCGAGCAGGTCGGCACTGCCACCAGGACTGAGCCGGCGCGCGACGAAGGCCGCGCCAAGCGCCTGCAGCCGCGTGCGCCAGTGCGGTGCGAAGACGCCGCCCTCGGCGATGAACGCGGTCGCCTGCGCACGGGCCCAGGCCAGGCCGGGGGCGCCGCCGCGATGCAGCAGGTTGAGGTCGTCCACCTGCGCGACCAGCTGCATCAGCGTATGGCACAGCGCGGCCTCGCGCGGCAGGCCGGCGCGCATCGCCTGGCGCAGCGCGGGCAGTGCCACCTCACGCAGCAGCGGGTAGCCGGCCATCGCCTGCTCACGCACACCGGCCACCCCGTAGCGCGCCCGGGCGCGCTGGCCCGGGCTGTTGGAATCCAACGGCGCCTGCTGCAGGGCCGGGGCCCAGCGCTGTACCGCCAGGCAGACCTGTTCGGCGCGGCCCGGGTGGCCCAGGTTGCGTTGGCAGGCGGCAGCGGCGGCCACCAGCAGCCCCAGGCTGAAAATCGCCCCGCGATGGGTGTTGACGCCAGCGGTGGCGCGCAGCATCGCCGCCTCGGCCGCCATGCCATGCGTGCGCAGCACCACGAAGGAGGCATCGTCGGCGCCGGCCCGGGCCATGTCGAGGAAGTAGTGGCGCAGTGCAAACAGGCTGCGCAGAAACAGTGCCGCATCCATGTCGTGGTGGCTGCCGCTGTCAACCGGGGTCACCAGCCCAGGCTTCGGCGCACAGGCCAGCTCGGCATGCAGGCTGGCAATGGCCAGCCGACCCAGGCGCATGCCATCGATGCGCACGGCATGCGGTGGGCAGGGCTGCAACACGGCGTTCATGCGACCGCGCCTGGCAGGGCGAACAAATTTTCGCGCGCTTCCAGCAGCGCACCGTCGATACGCTTGACCAGCACCTGTCGCGCGCGGCCGGCGTACTCGCGCCAGTTCACCGCGCTGCCACTGGCCAGGCACAGCTCGCCATCCACGCGGCGGTCGAATTGCGCTTCCCATGCCAGCAGCCGGGCGGCCAGCGCGTCGGCCTGCGCTGCGCTGTGGACCGACCAGAGCAGGTCGATGTCCGAGCGCGCGTGCACATAGTCCATGCCGGTCAAGGCCTGCCACGCGAACGCACCGTACACGCGGGCCGGTGCGAGCGCCGACAATGCCTGCAGCGGCGTCCGCCAGTCCGCCGGAATCCGCGCGGCCGGGGTGTCCAGCAGCGGCGCCAGCGGCAAGGGCGGCTGGCGCCGGGCCAGGTGCTGCACGGGCACCCGCAGGCCCAGCCGCTGCTTGCCTTCGCAGGGCGGCAACGGCACGCCCAGGCGCACGCGCACATCCGGATCGTCGGCGGCACGACGTGCGACCACGGCAGGCCAGCCCTGGGCAAACCATGTGGCAAGACGCGGGTCCTGTGCGGCCACGTCGGCGCGCCAGTCGGCTTGTGCCGACAACCAGACCAGCGTGTGGCGGGCCAGCTGCTCAGCCATTGCCGGCCGCCACCGCCGCAGCTACCGAAGCGGCCAGGGTACGGCCGCCACGCGCTGCGCCGAGCAGCGCGCGGCGATCGCCGTCGGCCGGGGTGCGCAGTGCCAGCAGCAACGCCTGCGCGAGGTCGCCGTCCCACAGCGATTGCACCGCCCCCATGGCCACGTAGTTCTCCACGCCGGGGGCGAACACCGGCGAGGTTTCGCTGAGCGCCTGCAGTTTCTCCAGCGGCTGCTTGATCACCCGGGCCATCGCCCGCAGGTCCATCACCCGTACCTGCGCCTCGGGCAGGGCATGGATATGGTCGGCCATCAGCCCGAAGGACAGGAAGCCGCCGCTGACCGATTCGCCGTACACCAGCGTGACCAGGCGCGCACCACGGCGGCGGGCCAGGTCCAGGCTCTGCGCCAGATGCGCGAAGTAGCCGTTGATGCCCAGCAGTTCATCGCGGCGGGACAGGCGCTGGCCAGCGGTATCGACCAGCATCACGATCGCCCGATGCGGGTGCGCAGCGGTGCTGGCCAGCACGGTCTCGGCCAGTGCCAGCGCGTGGTCCACCCCGACTTCGAGCTTGTCGGTGGTGCCGATCACGGTTACCTCGCCGTCGTCGGTGCTGGCGCTGCCGGTCAGTACACCCTCGCGTACCGCGATGGCATGGCCACGGGGGAACAGCGCTTCCAGCAGGGTGTTCAGCGGAACGGTCATGGCAGGCTCCGTTGCGCGGTGGCGGCAAGGAAGGCATCGGTTTCCAGCAGCGGCAGGCGCTGTGGATCGGCGATGCCCAGGCGGGCCCAGATTTCCAGGCCATCGCGACAATCGCCCCACGCGGTGGCGCGTGCTTTCAAGGCTGCATGCCGGGCCTGCAGCGCGGCCAGCGCGGTGTCGGGATCGGTGCTGGCGGTGTCCGGCTGCAGCGCGTCGAAGGCGGCCTGCGCAAACGCACTGATCGCATCGGGGACCAGTACCTGCGCCTGGTCGATCAGGTAGCGGTGTTTGCCACCGGTCACCCGCCAGACCAGCGCACGGTCGCGCGCATCGAACTCTTCCACGCCGCGCACGGTTTCGATCACTTCCGGGCCGGACAGCGACAGCCGGCCTTCTTCGGACATGATCACCGTGCTGCAGCAGCGCGCCACGATGCCCATGCCGCCGAACGCGCCGTTGCCGCTGCCGATCAGCGCCAGCACCGGCACGCCGGCTGCACGCGTGGCCAGCGTGGCACGCATGATTTCGGAGATGGCGATCAGCCCGGCGTTGGCTTCGTGCAGGCGCACGCCGCCGGTGTCGAGCAGCAGCAACACGCCTGCCGGTGCGGTCTGCGCGGCACGCCGCAGCAGCCCGGTGAGCTTGGCACCGTGCACTTCGCCAACACCGCCGCCCATGAAGGCCCCCTGTTGCGCGGCCACCAGCACCTGCGTGCCCCGTAGCAGGCCTTGGCCAACCACGATGCCGTCGTCGAAGGCGGACGGTTGATCCAGCTGCGCCAGGTGCGGGCTCATCGCGCGCTGGGCCGGGCCCATCCATTCGTTGAAGCTGCCTGCATCGAGCAGCGCGGCGATGCGTTCGCGCGCATCGGCTTCGTAGTAACTGTGGCGCGGGGCGATGCTCATGCGTTGTCTCCGGCATGCAAGGTTTCCACTGCCTGGTCCAAGCGCAGGCTGACCACGGCAGGCGTTGCCCCGGCGTCGTTGATCGACACGCGGACATCGCGCAGCGGATGGCGCAGGGCAAAATCGCCGATCACCGCCTGCCAGATGCCGCCAAAGCCACTGGCGGCGGTGACGATGCGCACCGTCATCGCGCCATCCAGCGCGGCCGGCTCCAGCAGGATTTCCAGGTTGCCCGACGCCAACACGCCGACCAGCACCGCAGCGCCGCCGAAGCGCACGGGGGTGGTGCCGTCGAATCGATACTCGAGGGTTTCCATTGTCGTTCCCTTACCAGTTGCGGAAGCGCTTGGGCGGGTCGTACAGACCGCCGGACCAGCGCACCAGGTCTTTCACCGAACGGGCGGCGAGCAGGTCACGGCTGGCGTCGCGCACGTTGATGCCGAGGTCGTCCGGGCGCTGGATCACGCCGCGGTCGCGCAGGTTTTCCACCATCGCCCGGTCGCGTCCCAGCCCGACGGCGGTGTAGCCGGCCACGCCGCGGATCGCCTGTTCGCGTTCTTCGGCGGTGCGGCACAACAGCAGGTTGGCGATGCCTTCTTCGGTCAGCACATGGCTGACATCGTCGCCGTAGATCATCACCGGCGGCAGCGGCATGTTGGCGCGCTCGGCCAGGTCCCAGGCGTCGAGGCGGTCGACGAAGGCCGGCGCCATGTGCTCGCGGAACGTCTCCACCATCTGCACCACCAGCTTGCGCCCGCGCGGCATGTCGCCGGGCCGCGCGGCCTGCTGCCCGGCCTTGATCCAGGCCGCGCTGGCATGCCGGCGTCCGCGTGCATCCGAGCCCATGTTGGGCGCGCCACCGAAGCCGGTGATGCGGTCGCGGGTGGCGGTGGAACTGTTGCCCTGCAGGTCGATCTGCAGCGTGGAGCCGATGAACATGTCGCAGGCGTACAGGCCGGCGGTCTGCGAGAACGCGCGATTGGAGCGCATCGAGCCGTCGGCACCGGTGAAGAACACATCCCCGCGCGCGGCGATGTACTTCTCCATGCCCAGTTCCGAGCCGAAGGAGTGCACCGATTTGACGAAGCCCGACTCGATCGCCGGGATCAGCGCCGGGTGCGGGTTGAGTGCCCAGTGCTGGCAGATCCTGCCCTTCAGCCCGAGCGATTCGGCGTAGGTGGGCAGCAGCAGTTCGATGGCGGCGGTGTCAAAGCCGATGCCATGGTTGAGCCGGTTGACGCCGTACTCGGCGTAGATGCCCTTGATGGCCATCATCGCCATCAGTACCTGAATTTCGGAGATCTGCGCCGGGTCGCGGGTGAACAGCGGCTCGATGTGGTTGGGTTGTGGTGCCTTCACCACGAAGTTGACCCAGTCGGCGGGGATGTCCACGCGCGGCAGGGTGTCGACGATCTCGTTGACCTGGGCGATGACGATGCCACCGCCGAATGCGGTGGCCTCCACGATCACCGGGGTGTCTTCGGTGTTGGGGCCGGTGTAGAGATTGCCGTGGCGGTCGGCGGCGTGCGCGGCCACCAGCGCCACGCGCGGGGTGAGGTCGATGAAGTAGCGGCCGAACAGTTCCAGGTAGGTGTGGATCGCCCCGATCTGGATGCGCCCCTCGGCGACCAGGTTGGCCAGCCGCACCGACTGCGGGCCGGAGAAGGAGAAATCCAGCCGCGAAGCAATCCCGCGCTCGAACACGTCCAGGTGCGAGGGCAGCGACAACACCGACTGCACCATGTGCAGGTCGTGGATGCGGGCAGGGTCCAGCTCGGCCAGGCACTGGGCCAGGAAATCGGCCTGCTTCTGGTTGTTGCCCTCCAGGCAGACCTTGTCGCCCGGTTCCAGCAGCGCGTGCAGCAGCGCGGTGACATCGGCGGCGGCAACCTCACGCCCATGCGCCCAGGGCCCCGCCCGTTCCAGCCGCGCCTGGCGATCGCGCTCCACGGTGTCCCAACTGGGGTTCATTGACTGGCCTCCGACGCTCGTTTCGATAATTACGCCATAATTATGACGTGGGCCGCAACTCGCAGTGCAGCAAAAAGAAGGGCCCGCGCAAGGCGGGCCCATTCAGGTTGAAGCGCGGCGGGCGACCCGTCGAGGCGGCTCGAACCGGTCAGAACTTCCAGCGCAGGCTGGCCGACACGAAGCGCGGTTCGCCGTAGTTGTTGTAGTCCAGGTTGGCCCAGTAGGTCTTGTCCAGCGCGTTGCGCACGCTCAGCGTGGCCATCCAGTTGTCGCTGATGCGGTAGTTGGCGTTGAAATTCACCAGCAGGTAGGCGGGCTGATTCACGGTGACGCTGCCGCCGGGGGGATAGGGAATGTTGAAGCCCTGCACCTTGCTCTGCCACGAGAAGCCGCCGCCGATGCTCAAACGCTCCAACGCACCGGGCAACTGCACGCTGGTGTTGAGCTGCAGGAAATCTTCGGGCAGGTTGGCATAGATCAGGTCGGTGGCCGCGCGCGTGACCTTGACGTGGGTGTAGCCGGCGTTGACGGTCCAGCCCGGGCGGATCTCGCCATTGATGTCCAGCTCCCAGCCGCGTGACTTGGTGCCGTTGACGCCGATATAGGCCGAGCTGCCATCGCTGAGCGAACCGTCCGGCAGGCTCATGTCGCGCACCGCGTAGTTGTCCTGCTTGGCTTCGAAGATCGCCGCGTTGGCGGTCAGGCGGCCCTCGAACCACTGCGACTTGATGCCCGCTTCCAGGTTGGAGCCTTCGACCGGGGCGAGCAGGTTCTCGTTGCGATCCTTGTAGTTCTGCGGATTGAAGATCTCGGTGTAGCTGGCGTACACCGAGAAGTCCGGCACGATGTCATACACCACGCCCACATACGGGGTGAGCGCGTCGGTGACTTTGTACTGACCGCTGGTGGCGGTGTATGCGCCCTGCGTGTTGTAGGCGCGGGTCATGGTTTCCCAGCGGCTCAGGCGCGCGCCGGCAATCAACGACAGCGGCTCGGCCAGGCGCAGGCGGGTGGAGGCGTACACGCCGCTCTGGCGGGTGCGGGCGATGCGGCGCGCACCGGTACGGGGGGCGGTCAGCTCCGGAATGTCGCCATCCCAGGCATGGATGTCGGGAATGTCATAGCGCCAGCTGTTGACCGGGGTCAGCGTCCAGGTGGTGGCTTCCACGTCCGACCAGCTGCCGCCCACGACCACATCGTGTTGCTGGCCGAACAGCGGGAAGGTGCCCGACAGAAACACGTCCACGCCGTTGCGGGTGTCTTCGGCATCGCCGGCACCGGCCAGCAGGTACACGCCCGCGCCGGTCACCGGATCGGGGTTGCCGCTGCCGTAAACGCGTATGTTCTGCACGTTGCCGCGGGTGTGCGCGGCATTGACCTTCAGCAGCCAGTCCTCGCCGAAGCGCTGCTCCAGGTTGGCGAATGCGGTGCTGGTCTCACGTTGCCAGTAGCTCCACCTGGGGGCCATGTTGGTGGAGCGCGGCAGGTGCGCGAAGGTGCCATCGCTGTTGAAGAAGGGCACCGTGCCCCAGGTCGAGCCGACCGGGTTGTTGTCCTGGCGCTGGTAGCCCACGGTGACCGTGGTGGAATCGGTGAGGTCGCCTTCCAGCACCGCCATGCCCGACATTTTGTCTTCGGTATAGCGGTCGTAGTAGTAATCGCGGTCCTGGTAGGCGGCGACCACGCGGCTGCGGAAGCGGCCATCGCGGGTCAGCGGGGCATTGACGTCCATCTCCATGCGGCGGAAATCCCAGCTGCCGGCACTGACCGCGAACGAGGCGTCGAAATCACGCCCTGCGCGCTTGCGCAGCAGGTTGACCGTGGCCGAGGGAATGCCGGCGCCGCTGAGCAGGCCATTGGCACCGCGGATGACTTCGACGCGGTCATAGAAGGCGGTGTCGTACTCCTGGTTGGTCGAGCCGCTGTAGGTGGGCAGGCCATCCACCTGGAAATCGGTGATGGTGAAACCGCGCGCGTAGTACAGCGGGCGCTGGGTGTCGTAGAAGGAGACGTTGACGCCGGTGATGTTGCGCATCACGTCGTTGATGCTGAACAGCGATTCGTTCTGCAGCCGCTGCAGGCCCAGCACGCTGGTGGACTGCGGGGTTTCCTGCAGGGTGATCGGCAGGCGGGTGCTGCTGGACGGCGCGGCGCGCGCGCCGACCACGCTGACCTTGTCCAGGGTCTTGGCGTCCGTGTTGGCCACCTCGGCGGCGGCAGTGCCGGCCAGCGCCAGTGCAGACAGCAGGGCCAGGCTCAGCGGGGCGCGGCGGAGGGAGCGGGGCGGAGCATCGCGGAAGGACATGCGCAGGTCTCGAATCGGTGTGGAGGGGGGCGGCAAGTGAGCAGGCACAACAGGCCGGACGCGGACGCCTGGCGGTCAGTTCCTTTTGGGAGGCGAGCCACATCAACGGTGGCTGCCATCGCGGCTGGCCGGTACACCCGCAGGCCCGGCGGCAACTCCTTGCGCACGTCCGGGCCCGCGCCGGCAGCGCAGGGTCGTAAATGTAAATCGTTCTCACTCGCTTTACAATTACTGAATGCGCCGGAAGCGACAGGCTCCCCTTCGGGGTCGCGGTGTGCGCCTTGTCGCGTTTCCTTTCACGCCACTGCGGCCCAGCCTGGGAGCCGATGACAAAAGCTGCTTGTGCCTTTCCCCGATTACCGCGAAGAACAAAAAAAATCCGGCCCCCGCGAAGGGGCCGGATTTTTCGGGCACTACGGCTGACGCCGTCGGCCGTCGGCCGTCGGCCATCGGACTTACAGCGCCTGCAGTTCCTCTTCGGCGTTGCGCGTCTTCCGCGCCGGCACGGGGGCCGGCGGCGGGGTCAGCATCACCGCCGGGGAAGTCTCCACCGGCACGTCCAGGTACGGCAGCTTCAGCGTATCGCTGGTCTGGCGACGGACTTCGTTGGTCAGCGCCGGGCTGTCGTTGAGCTTGCGTCCGTAGGACGGCACGATCTGCTTGAGCTGCGCCTCCCAGCCGGCGGCCATCTGCTGCGGGAATGCCTTCTTCAGCAGGTCCAACATGATTGGCGGCGAGGTCGATGCCCCCGGCGAAGCGCCCAGCAGCGCGGCGAGGGTGTGGTCCTGATCGGTCACGATCTCCGTGCCGAACTGCAGGATCGGGCCCTTTTCCGGGTCGCGCTTGATGATCTGCACGCGCTGCCCGGCAGTGACCAGCGTCCAGTCCTCGCGCTTGGCCTTGGGGAAGTACTTGACCAGCTCGGCCTGGCGGTCGGCGTCGTCCAGGCGTGCCTGGCCCATCAGGTACTTCACCAGGTCCAGGTTTTCCACGCCCACGTCCAGCATGCCCACCACGTTGTTGTGGTTGACCGAGGAGTACAGGTCGAACCACGAGCCGTGCTTGAGGAACTTGGTGCTGTACAGCGCGAACGGTCCGAACAACACCACCGGCTTGCCATCCAGCTTGCGCGCATCCAGGTGCGGCACCGACATCGGCGGCGAGCCGGTTTCGGCCATGCCGTAAGCCTTCACCGAATGGCGTCCGGCGATCTGCGGCGACTGGAACGCCAGGAACTGGCCTCCGACCGGGAAGCCGGCATAGTTCTTCGATTCCGGAATGCCTGACAGCTGCAGCAGCTTGAGCGCGGCGCCACCGGCACCGATGAACACAAAGCGCGACTTGATCGTGGACTCGTTGCCGGACTGGAGGTCCTTGACGGTCACGTTCCAGGTCTTGTCTTCGTTCTGGCGCAGCGCGCCCACTTCATGCTTCAGGTGCAGCTGGAAGTTGGGGCTGCGCTGCAGGCCGTGGGTCAGCTGCCGGGTGATGACGCCGAAATTGACGTCGGTACCCAGCGGCATCCAGGTGGCGGCCACCTTCTGCTTCGGGTCGCGACCCTCCATCAGCAGCGGTGCCCACTGTGCGATCTGCGCGGCATCCTCGGAGTACTCCATGCCATAGAACAGCGGGTTCTTCACCAACGCCTGCTGGCGCTTGTGCAGGTAGGCGATGTTGTCATCGCCCCAGACAAAGCTCATGTGCGGGGTGGGATTGATGAAATCCGACGGCTGGCTGAGCCGGCCTTCCTTCACCTGGTGCGACCAGAACTGCCGCGAAATCTCAAACTGCTCGGCGATGCCGACCGCGCGCTTGGTCTCGATGCTGCCATCGGGCAGTTCCGGGGTGTAGTTCAGCTCGGCGAACGCGGAGTGGCCGGTGCCGGCGTTGTTCCAGCCGTCCGAGCTTTCCA
Source organism: Stenotrophomonas sp. GL_101 (assembly GCF_057835675.1). NCBI lineage: Bacteria > Pseudomonadati > Pseudomonadota > Gammaproteobacteria > Lysobacterales > Lysobacteraceae > Stenotrophomonas > Stenotrophomonas sp. GL_101. The sequence goes on from NZ_CM174432.1 coordinate 1,264,102, forward strand.
GTGCAACGCCATCCAGGCGTTCGTACAGCTGGATGTTCCAGTCCGGCTGCAGTTCCTGCAGGAAGGTGGCGAGGGTAATGCTCATGATGCCGCCGCCGACCAGCACGACGTCGACGGGCTTGTCGTTGCCGGCCGCCGGGACCGAGCGCTGGTGCAGCGGCCAGTACAGGAACACCGCCGCTGCCAGCAGCAACAGCACGAGCAGGCCGAGGACGACCTTGGCGAATTTTTTCATGGGGATCTCGGAGGGGGGAGATGTGAACAGGATGCCGACGCGACGGGGAGCGCCTGTGAAGACAGGGCGCGTAGCGGCTCCTTGCGACGAATTCTAGCCCTTTCCGGTACGGATTTGGTGCAACGCAGCATCCGACGGGGTGTCGGTATCGGCCTGCACCCGATAAACTGAATGCGCAAAGCCGCTCTCGAACGCAAAGGTAAGTAATGGCAAGGATGCTGGTCGTGGTCGGTGACCACCTTCATCTGGGGGGCACGGTCGTCGCCGGCTCGCCCTTCACCGATATCGACGGACGCGCCGTCGCCCGTATCAACGACCCCGTGGTGTGCAAGGTGCACGGCCCCGGGGTGATCGCCAGCGGCGACAGCACGCTCATCATCGACGGCAACCCGGTCGCCCGCCACGGTGACAAGGCCAGCTGCGGCTGCACGCTGCTGGCTGGCCAGCAGGCCACGGTCAGCGTGGAAGCCGGCGGTGGCGGCGGATCAAAAAGCGGCGGCGGAGCAGGCAACGCCGCTGCGGTGATCGCCGCGGCCGTGTCCCTCGCCGGGGCGCTGCTGAAAAAGCCGGAAAGTCCCGTCTCGCCGCCCGCCGACGCCCCCGCGCCGCCGCAGTGCTGGGTACGCGACCACCAGGCGCAGATCGCGGTGGATGCCGATGGCCGCTACTTTGAAACCCTCGACCCGCACGGCAGCAAGTACGAAGGTCCGTTCCCGGTGTCGTATCACATCGCCGTGCCGGCTCAGTCCGGTGGCGACGTGGTGGTGTCGATCAAGGCCCGGGTCACCGCGCTGGCCGGGGTGACCCCCGGCGATGTCACCGGCGCCAAGCTGCGCATGATGGAAGGCGTGGCCGGCCACTGGAACGGCAAGTTCACCCTGGCGGTGAACGACCCGCAGTGCGGCACGCGTTCCTTCCCGATCCGCTACGAGATCCACTGGGTCGATGCCGGGCAGGATTACACGCTGCTGCTGCACAAGGACTACGATCGCGAGATGGTCGATCCGCCCACGGTCTACGTGGCCACCACCACCGATGGATGGACCTACGCGCACGAGTTCGCCCACTGCCTGGGCTTGCCCGATGAGTACTCCGAGAACGAGGACGACGCGCCGGACACCGTCCGCTATGTCCGCCCGGATGGCAGTTTCGATCCGGCCACGGTGGAGGCGCTGGCGTTCCGCGACAGCACCGATCCGCTGGCCACCATCATGTCCACCTACCATGGCACCGGCACCCATCCCAGGCATGCCTGGAACATCGCTCGCGAGGTGCAGGAACTGCTCAGTCGCGACCTTGGCCGGGAGATAACATGTACCGTTTCCTGAGTGTGTTGATTAGCCTGTTTGCCGCGTCACCCACGTTTGCCCAGAATCCGGAACCTGCCCCCATGATCGAACTCCACGCCCGCTGCATCGACGATGCCCAATGCCGTTTCCTTGGGGAAGACGTCCGCGTCGAGCTGGAACTGCGCAATGGCGGCCGCACCGCGGTGGCGCTGCCGGTGGCCTTCCTGCGCAAGCGCGGGCCGGCCGTGCGCCTGGTGGATCGCCATTCGGGCAAGGAAAAGCAGCTGCGCCGCAATCCGGTCGACGGCCTGATGCTCAAGGACCTGCAGACCCTGGCGCCGGGCCAGTCGGTGCGTTTCACCTGGCCGATCACACCGAAGGAAATCACCGATTTCGCGCTGCGCCCGGTGGATCTGGATGCGGTGTTCGGCTTGAACATCACCCCTGAACGCAAGGGAGCCGAGGCCACCATCGTGCGCGCCAAGCTGCATATCGTGGACGGCCGGGTGGGCGACGGCGCCCGCTGATCGGCGCTACGCGCGCTTCTTGCGCACCAGCGTCGCCGACGCCGCCAGCACCGCGCGGGTCAGCAGCGCCATCGTCTGGACATCGCCTTTCCAGTGCTGCCAGTACAGCGGCACGTCTTCCCAGGCGCGTTGCTTCATGTGTACCAGCCGGCCGGCGTCCAGGTGCCGTTTGACCAGCGGCAGCGGGTTCATGGTCCAGCCCAGCCCGCCCAGGTTGGCCTGCACGAAGGCGCGGGTCGAGGGAATCCACCAGGTCGGCGCGGTCAGCGGCAGGTCGTTGCCGGCCAGGCGGCGGGCGAAACGCGCCTGCATGTCATCCTTGCGGTTGAATACCAGCACCGGCGCCTGCGCCAGCGACTGCGCGTTGACCCCCTTGGCGAAGTGCTGCTCATGGAAGGCCGGGGTGCAGGTGGCGGCGTAGCGGATGCTGCCCAGCGCGTGGATCTGGCAGCCCTGCACCGGTTCGTCCAGGGTGGTCACCGCACCCAGCACCGCGCCCTGGCGCAACAGCGCCACGGTGTGGTCCTGGTCTTCCGAACGCAGGTCCAGGGTGGTACCGGTCTGCCGGGCGAACTGCAACGCCGCCTCGGGGAACCAGGTTTCCAGGCTGTCGTGGTTGACCGCCACCGGGATGCTGGCGTGCGGCAGGTCCTCGTCGGCAATGCCCATCCGGTGCAGGGCATCGTGCTCGAGCAGCGCGGTCTGCTCGGCCAGCTGCACCAGCACCTGGCCCTCGGGGGTGGCCACGGCCGGCGAGGAGCGCTTGACCAGCAGCCGCCCGATCCGGTCCTCCAGCGCCTTGATCCGCTGTGAGACCGCCGACGCGGTGACGTTGAGCGATTGCGCGGCCCGCTCGAAGCTGCCTTCGCGGACCACCGCGGCCAGGGCGCGGAGCTGGGCATGGTCGATACGCATCGTCTTAAGTCCTGCTAAAGATGGTTAAGTAAGTTTAGCTCTACTTTTTAATGCTGCAGCGCGACAATACACGCCATCCGGTGCTGTACGCCTTGGCGAGGCACCGCTCCCCCAGTATTACAAGGCGGTACCCCATGTTCTCCATCATCTCCGGCGGCCCCGGTCTGGCCGCATGGTTCAGTGGCGCGGCGGCTGGCATCGGCCTGTTCGCGGTGGTCGGTGCGCAGAGCGCCTTCATCCTGCGCCAGGGCATCCTGCGCAAGCACATCGTGCCGGTGGTGGCCACCTGCGCGGCGATCGACGCCATCTTCATCTTCGCCAGCGTGGCCGGCCTGAGCACCCTCACCAAGGCGCTGCCGTGGTTGACCACCGTGGTGCTGTGGAGCGGCGTCACCTTCCTGGTCTGGTACGCCTGGCAGTCGGCGCGACGCGCACTGGCGGGGGGCGGCGGCATGCAGGTGGACGACAACGACACCAGCTCGCGGCGCGCGGTGCTGACCGCTGCGGTCGGCTTCTCGCTGATCAACCCGCATTTCTGGCTGGACATGATGGTGATTGGTTCGATCGCCGAAAACTTCGGCAACGAGCGCATGGCCTTCGCGGCCGGTGTTGTCACCGCCAGCTGCCTGTGGCTGACCGCGCAGGGCCTGGGCGCGCGCATGCTGGCCCCGTTGTTCACCAAACCCAAGACCTGGCGGATCCTGGACGGCACCATTGCGGTGATCCTCTCGATCCTGGCCCTCAGCCTGGCGTTCCGCGGCGTGCATTGATCTCTCTCTCCATCAATGCATTCCTTAAATGGCACCGTTCGCGGTGCCATTTTTCTTTCTGTCGCGTGCCACTGGCAGCCCGCTCCTGCTTCTGTCTAGAATCGCGCAGCCGGACAAGGTGTCTGGAGAACGGGGGGAAGGATGCGCAAGTCAGCATGGATGGCGATGATCGCCATGGGGTTGGTGGCCGGTCAGGCCGCAGCAGTGGATCTGGAGCGCTATCTCAAGCGCGATGATTTCACCGATATCAAGATTTCACCGGACGGCAGGTACTTCGCCGCCACGGTTCCGTTGGAGGACCGCACCGGGCTGGCCATCCTGCGCCGCTCGGACAGCAAGGTCATCGGTTCCTTCGTGCCACCGGCGAAGAACCATGCGTCGGATTTCAACTGGGTCAACAACGAGCGGGTGCTGATCGGGCTGTCGGAGAAGATCGGCACGCTGGACATGCCGCGCCCGACCGGCGAGCTGTATGGCATCAACGCCGATGGCGGCCGCGGTGAGCTGCTGGTGGGCTACCGGGTGCAGGGCAATGGGCCGGGCACGCGCATCCAGCCCAAGAAGGTCGAGGCGGTGGCCGCTTTCATGTTCGACGACCTGCCGCAGGACGACCGCACCGTACTGGTGTCGGTCTGGCCGTTCCAGGACGATCCGTTCACCCGCGTCGACCGCCTCGACGTGATGAGTGGCCGCCGCCAGTCCATCGCCATGTCGCCGGTGCGTCGTGCCGATTTTGTCAGCGACAACAACGGCCAGGTGCGCTTCGCCCATGGCGCCGGCACCGACAACGTCAACAAGCTCTACTATCGCCAGGGCAGCGGCGACAACTGGAAGCTGGTCAACGATGAAGCCCTCAATGGCCGGATCGAACAGGCCATCGGCTTCTCGGCCGACAACACCCTGGCTTACCTCATTTCCGAGCAGCCGCAGGGACCGGATGCGATCGTGTCGTGGGATCCGGCCACCGGCCAGCGCGCCACCGTATTGCGTGACCCGCAGGTCGACCTCAACCGGGTGATCGTGCGCCCGGGCACCGCAATCCCGGTGGGTGCGCTGTACCTGGGCGACAAGCCGCGCACGCGCTTCTTCGACGAAACCTCGGCCGATGCGCGCCTGTACCGCAGCCTGGAAGCGGCATTCGGTGGCGATGCGATCTTCATCACCTCCAGCACCCGCGACGGCAAGCAGCTGCTGATCCAGGCCTGGTCGGGGCAGAATCCCGGCGATTTCTACCTCTTCGACACCGAGTCCAAGAAGGCCGACCACGTCATCAGCCGCAGCAGCTGGGTCGATGCACGCGCAGCGGCCAAGGTGCTGCCGGTGGCGGTAAAAGCACGCGATGGGCTGGACCTGCAGGGTTTCCTCACGGTTCCGGCCGGTCGTGACGCGCGCAAGCTGCCGATGGTGGTGATGCCCCATGGCGGTCCGTTCGGGGTGTTCGACGAAGGCAGCTACGACACCGAAACCCAGTTGCTGGCGGCGGCCGGCTACGCCGTGCTGCAGGTCAATTTCCGCGGTTCGGGCAACTACGGCCGTGCCTTCCACCAGGCCGGCGCGCAGCAGTGGGGCGCGGCCATGCAGGATGACATCACCGATGCCACCCGCTGGGCGATCGCCCAGGGCCACGCCGACCCGTCGCGCATCTGCATCTACGGCGCCAGCTACGGTGCCTATGCCGCACTGATGGGCGCGGCCCGGGAGCCCGGCCTGTACAAGTGCGCCGCCGGTTATGTTGGCGTTTACGACCTGCCGCTGATGTTCACCACCGGTGACATCCAGCGCCGCGGTTCGGGCGAAACCTACCTGAAGGAATGGATCGGCGATCCACAGAAGCTTGCCGCGGTGTCGCCGGTGAACCTGGCATCGCAGATCAAGGTGCCGGTGTTCCTGGCCGCCGGTGGCGAGGACGAACGCGCCCCGATCAAGCACACCCAGCGCATGGAAGCGGCCTTGAAGAAGGCCGGCGTACCGGTCCAGTCGCTGTATTACCCCACCGAGGGCCACGGCTTCTACACCGATCCGCATCGCCGTGAGTACTACACCCAGTTGCTGGCCTTCCTTTCCCGCAGCCTGGGCGGGCAGACCGCCTCGGCCACTGCCGCCAGCACGGGCGACAAAGCGCCATAAGCGGGCAGGGGCCCCCGCCAAGGGGCCCCGATGGTCCGGCAGCATGGCTGCCGGGCTCTACTTCACCCCGTGCATCATCTTCTTCAGCAGCGGCGAACAGGCCAGGGCCACCGCCGCGCAACCCAGGCCGATCCACATCAGCAGCCAGAACAGGTGCTCGTAGCTGGCCGCTGCAGCGGCGATGTTCATCGTCTCGCCCTCGGGCACCTCGATGGCTGCCAGCTTGCCGAACAGCGCGGCCAGGGTTTCCGAGAACGCCGTAGCCAGGAACCAGGTGCCCATCATCAGGCTGACCACGCGCGGCGCGGCCAGCTGGGTCACCGCCGACAGGCCCACCGGCGACAGGCACATCTCGCCGATCTCCAGGATCAGGTAGGCCAGCACCAGCCACCACACGCTGGCCATCTGCCCGGTCGCGCCCACGTGCTGGGCGGCCAGGGCCAACGGCACGAACGACAGCGCGGCGAAGATCAGCCCGAACGAGGACTTCAGCGGTTTGGACGGGTCCAGCCGGCGCTTGTCCAGCCACGCCCACAGCACCGCGAACAGGGGAGCCAGCACCACCAGGAACAGGCCGCCCAGGTAGGTCAGCGAGCCGGCGGTCTGCGGAATCACCAGGCAGTCGCGCACCAGCATCACCAGCATCAGCGCGACGATGGCGATGAACAGGTTGCGCGGCGCCGACGAGGCCGGGTTGCGTTCGGACAGGCGCGCGGCCACCACGAAGCCCAGCGGTGCCAGCAGCAGCGAGGCGATCGACCACGGCAACGGCGTACCGCCCCGGATCACCAGTGACGGCACCAGGTCCTTGGTCAACAGGCGGTCGGTGAAGGTCACCCACGAGCCGTAGGTCTGCTCGTACAGGGTGAAGAACACCAGCGCCATGAAGATCAACGCCATCAGCGCGATCATCTGCTGGCGCTGCACCGGCGTGCAGCGGGTGCCGGTGAACCAGGCAAACCACACCAGCACGCCGCCCAGCACCACGATCATCAGCATCAACGCCAGGCTGATTTCGCCGCCCAGCGCGAACGCGCCATTGGCCGCGGCCCACATCAGCGCGGCGACCGGAATCACGCCCAGCACGGCCACGACATAGATCAACCATTCGCGGCGCATCCCGATTACCCGCTGGCGCAGGGCCGGCGCGTCGGACGGTTCGGCGTGGCCCTGCAGGTACTTCTGGCCCCACAGGAACATCGCCAGGCCGATCACCATGCCGATGCCCGCCGCGCCGAAACCGTACTTCCAGCCGTAGGCTTCGCCGAGGAAACCGCACACCAGCGAGGCGAACAGCGCGCCCAGGTTGATGCCGGCATAGAACAGCGAAAAGCCCGAATCGCGGCGCGGATCGTTTTCCGGATAGAGCTTGCCGACGATGGTGGAGATATTGGGCTTGAGGAAGCCCACGCCCATGATGATCAGCGCCAGCGACAGATAGGTGATGCCCAGCGCGGCGTCATCGCGCACGATCTCACCGTTGATACGGGTCGCCGCATGGCCTTCGAACGCCATGCCCAGATGGCCCAGCACCAGCAGCACGCCGCCGAACACCACCGCCTTGCGCATGCCCAGCCAGCGGTCGGCCAGCAGCCCGCCGAACACCGGGATGCAGTACACCAGGCCACCGTAGGCGCCGAGCAGGTCCAGCCCGGCCTTGTCGCCGAACAGGTGGTACTTGGTGAGGTACAGCAACAGCAGGGCCTTCATCCCGTAGAACGAGAACCGCTCCCACATCTCGGTGAAGAAACAGACGTAGACGCCTTTGGGATGGCCGAGGAAATCGTCGGTGGCGGTCGAAGCAGGGGCGGGCAGGGCGGCTGCGGTCATCGGAGTCTGGGCCGGCGGACAAGGCCGGCAGTATAGGCGCGTCCTATGGCCCCGGCCTTGCCGGACAGGGCGGAACGGATGCCTTCGGGTAGGTCACGACCGTTGGTCGTGACGATCCCGGCAGGTCACGACAGACGGTCGTGACACCCGCTACCAATAACGCAACCACGCCACGTCCCGCCGCCGCGCCTTCAACCGCGCAAACGCGCGGGTGGGCCAATACAACGCCAGCGCCAGCACGGCGGTGATCGCCCACAGCGTGGCCACCTGATTCACCGCGAAGTACCCGCCATGGGGGGCCCCCCACGTTGTCTCGGCCAGTACATACAGCAGCTTCGACACATACAGGTGCAGCAGGTAGAAGAACATCGGCGCCGCGCCGATGGTGGCCAGTGGCGCCAACGCGCGCGCCACGCCGGGATGCTCGTACAGACGCAGCAGCAACAGCCCGATGCCCAGGGTCAGCAGCAGGAACAGCAGCGACGGCGGGTACTTGGTGACGTTGAGGAAGCTCATCAGCGTCTGTCCGCCGCTGCCCATCGCCTGCCAGGCGGTGTCGCCATACACGTTGGCCGCACGCAGCAGCACGAAACCCAGCACCGCCGCGCTACCGGCCAGCAGCAACCGCCGCTGCCGGGCCGCCGCGGCGCCCGCGCGCGCGAACCACGGCCCGATCACCCAGCCCAGGGCGATCACACCTATCCACGGCAGCACCGGGTAGGAAGTGCGCAGGCGCAGGGCGCCGCCGATCTCGATCCAGTCGCGCTGGTGCAGCACTTTCCACAGCACCGCCAGCGGAGCATTGCCATCCACGCGCACGCCATCGAGCAGGTTGTGCCCGGCGATCAACGCCAGCGCCAGTGCCGCCAGCACGCCGCGCGGCAGCCACAGCAGGCCGGCCAGGGCGATCATGCTCAGCCCGATCGCCCAGATCACCTGCAGGTAGACCACGCTCGGTGGGAACTGCAGGGTCCAGGCAAAGTTGACCACCAGCAGTTCCAGCAGCACCAGGAACAGGCCGCGCTTGAGCAGGAACGCCGACGCCGCGCGGCGTCCATCCGGCTGGCCGCTGGCATACAACCACGCCGACAGCCCGGTCAGCAGCACGAACACTGGCGCGCACAGATGCGCCAGCAGGCGGCTGGCGAACAGCGCCGGTTCGGTCTGGTCCACCAGCATCGGATCCGGCACCTGCTGGTGCATGTAGAAGGTCTCGCGCACGTGGTCGAGCAGCATCAGCACCATCACGGTGCCGCGTAGCTGGTCGATGGAGGTCAGGCGGGGAAGCGTCGCAGCCACGGGCGGCCCTGTGCGTAATATGATGAGATATAACATAACAGTTTAGGCTGCGAGAAGATGCGCAGCCGATGGGTTTGCCGAAGACGGCGGTACGCGTGCAGTGATGCCCGGGGGCGCGCGCAGCGCCCGGTTGCCGGGTAGAACCCGGCACTACCTGCACTGGACTTGCCTGGACATGAACGCTAGCGTGAGGGGGATTTTTTGCCAGCAGGGGCTTTCATGAACAACGACGCTGCGCCACGCCAGCTCACTTTCCGCGCGGTGGTGCTTGCCATCGTGCTGGCGGTGATTCTGTCGGCCGCCAACGCCTACCTCGGTCTGTTCGCAGGCCTGACCATCGCCACCGCGATTCCCGCGGCGGTCATTTCCATGGGGGTGCTGCGCCTGCTTGGCGGCGGCACCATCCTGGAAAACAACATCGTGCAGACCGGTGCCTCGGCCGGCTCGTCGATCGCCGCCGGTGTGATCTTCACCATCCCCGCGCTGGTGATCATGGGCTACTGGCCGGACTTCAAGTACTGGTGGGTGCTGGGCATTGCCGGCCTCGGTGGCCTGCTGGGTGTGTTGTTCTCGGTGCCGCTGCGGCGCTCGATGATCGTCGAAGACCCGCTTCCCTTCCCCGAAGGCAAGGCCGCCGCCGAAGTGCTCAAGGCCGGTGAGAACCCCGGTCCGGGCCTGAAGATCCTGGCCGTGTCGGCGGTGATCGGTGCGTTCGTCAAGCTTGCCGCCGAAAGCGGCCTGCGGCTGATCCCCGATGCGTGGGCCACCTCGGCCTACGTGGGCAGCTCCAAGATCACCGCCTTCATCGGCACCAACCTGTCGCCGGCACTGCTGGGCGTGGGCTACATCGTCGGCCTGAATGTCGGCATCGTGGTGGTGTCCGGCTCGATCCTCACCTGGCACATCGCCATTCCGCTGTACCAGGCGTTCTTCATGAACACCGATCCGGCGCTGGCCGCCTCGCTCGCCACGGTGTCGTCCACCGAAGCCGCGTTCGCCATCTGGGGCGCGAAAATGCGCTACCTGGGCGTCGGCGCGATGCTGATCGGCGGTGTGTGGACGCTGATTTCGCTGCGCAAGTCGCTGCTGAGCGGGGTCAAGAGCGGCTTCGCCGCCGCGCGCAAGAGCGGCGGCCCGGCGCTGGCGCACACCGAACGCGACCTGCCGATGAAGTGGATGCTGGTGGCGCTGGTGGTGTTCACCCTGCCGCTGCTGGCGCTGTACCAGGCCATCGTCGGCCAGTGGCACGTGTCGATCCCGATGACGCTGATCATGATCGTCGCCGGCTTCCTGTTCGTGTCGGTGTCGGCGTACCTTGCCGGCCTGATCGGCTCGTCCAACAACCCGGTGTCGGGCATCACCATCTCCACCATCCTGTTCGCCTCGGCGGTGCTGGTGGTGTTGCTGGGCGCCGACGGCCTCAAGCCGGTCGGCGTTGGCGGTGCCCCGTTGGGCGCGGTCGCGGCGATCATGATCGGCGCGGTGGTGTGCTGCGCGGCGGCGGTGGGTGGCGACAACCTGCAGGATCTCAAGGCCGGCTACATCGTCGGTGCCACGCCGTGGAAGCAGCAGCTGATGCTGGGCATCGGTGCGTTCTCGTGCGCACTGATCATGGCCCCGGTGCTGAACCTGCTGGCCACCGCCTATGGCATCGGCGTCAAGACCGACCTGCATCCCAACGCGCTGGCCGCACCGCAGGCCAACCTGATGGCGTCGGTGGCCAAGGGCCTGTTCGGCGGTGAGCTGCCGTGGACCTTCATCGGCATCGGCGCGGTGGTGGGCGCGGCGATCATCGCGTTCGACAGCTGGCTGAAGTCGCGCAACGCGCGCTTCCGCGTGCCGGTCCTGGCCGCGGCCATCGGTATCTACCTGCCGCTGGAACTGATGGTGCCGATCTTCCTCGGTGGCCTGATTTCCTACCTGGTGGAGCGCTTCCACAAGGTGCGCGCCGATGACGAAGAAGGCCGCGACCGCGTGCACAAGCCGGGCGTGCTGTTCGCCGCCGGCCTGATTACCGGCGAGGCGCTGATGGGCATCGCGATCGCGGTACCGATCGTGGTCAGCAGCCGCGCCGACGTGCTGGCCCTGCCGTTCCACCTGCCGGCCGCGCAGTGGATCGGCCTGGCCGTGCTGTCCGTGGTGGGCTGGCTGATCTACCGCACCGGCAAGCATTCGGGCGGCAAGGTCTGATCGGGGGAGCGCTTCCCTGAAAGACTACGCTTTGGCGTAATGCTGTCCACGTAAGAAGAACGCCGCGATTCCGTTGAGGATCGCGGCATTTTTTTTGGTTCTTTCCCCCGTTGAGGGAAGCGGTTCACTGCAACGGGCGATAGCCGCGGGCGTGTGCGGCTTCGTTTGGTTGCAACGCGAGCTTGCGGGGCCCCTTGGCGGCCGGCAGGCCCTTGCGCAAATGTCCCCCGGCCGACGCCTGCGGCGACGACCTCCTCCTTTATTTTGCCAAGGACCCGCCGGCCGCGAAGGGGCCCCAACGCTCGCGGCACACCCCAACGACGCCGCCCGACCTCCCCATCCGACCATGACCCATGGCCTTTGCACCGGCCACCCCTGCGGCCCTACCATCGGCGTTTTGCCGTCCTGCGGAGACCCCGATGAAACTTCGTTACGCCCTGCTGCCGTTGTGCCTGCTGACCGCGCTGCCGTCGCTGGCCGCCACGCGTGGCCTGGATGTGCGCGACATGATCGCGCTGGATCGGGTCTCGGCCCCGCTGCTCACCGCCGACGGCGGCAACGTGATCTTCGCCAAGCGCGTGGTCGGTGCCGACAGCAAGGCCAGCACCGGCCTGTTCATCCGCAACCTGCTCACCCGCGATGCCGCACCGCCCAAGCCGCTTACCCCGGCTGGCTGGAACGTCAACTCGGCCGCGCTGTCGGCCGATGGCCAGACCGTCTACTTCCTCAGCGCCAAGGCCGGCAGCCAGCAGCTGTATGCGATGCCGGTCGCCGGTGGCGCACCGCGCCAGCTGACGGACTTCCCGGTTGATGTGGACAGCTTCCACGTCGCCCCACAGGGCGACCGCGTGGCTTTCAGCAGCGGCGTGTTCCAGGACTGCGGTTCGGACCTGGCCTGCACCAGCCGGAAGCTGGACGCACACAAGGCGCGCAAGAACACCGGTGAGGTGTTCGACAACCTGTTCGTGCGCCATTGGGATACCTGGAACGATGGCCGCCGCAACACCCTGTTCGTCGCCCCGCTGCCGGCGGCCAAGGCCGGCGCGGTGAAGGGCGCCTCGGCCATCAGCGCCACGCTGGCCGGCGATGCGCCGTCCAAGCCGTTCGGCGGCAATGACGATTTCACCTGGTCGCCCGATGGCAAGACCGTGGTCGCCGCGATCCGCGTGGCCGGCAAGCAGGAGCCGTGGTCGACCAACTTCGACCTGTACCAGCTTGATGCCGAGGGCAAGCAGGCGCCGCGCAACCTGACCGCGTCCAACCCGGCCTGGGATGCCGGCCCGGTGTTCAGCGCCGATGGCAAGACCCTGTACTACCGCGCGATGAAGCGCCCGGGCTTCGAAGCCGACCGCTACGGCGTGATGGCGCTGGACCTGGCCACCGGCAAGACCCACGAGATCGCCCCGACATGGGATCGTTCGGCCGGCGAGATCGTGCTGTCCGACGACGGCAAGAGCTTCTTCACCGGCGCCGATGACCTGGGCGAGCACCGCCTGTTCAACATCGACATCGCCACCGGCAAGGCCACGGTCGTGGCCGAAGGCGGCAGCATCGGTTCGCCGGTCATCGCCGGTACCACCCTGGCCTACACGAAGAACAGCCTCAAGAGCGGCGACCAGATCGTGGTGGCCAGCGCCGACGGCAGCAGCCCGCGCGAGATCACCCCGAGCGCCTCGCAGATGCTGCCCGACGTGGCCTTCGGTGATTACGAACAGTTCGAGTTCAAGGGCTGGAACAACGACACCGTGCACGGTTACGTGGTCAAGCCGTACAACTACCAGGAAGGCAAGACCTACCCGGTCGCCTTCCTGATCCACGGTGGCCCGCAGGGCAGCTTCGGCAATGGCTGGAGCTACCGCTGGAATCCGCAGACCTACGCCGGCCAGGGCTACGCGGTGGTGATGATCGACTTCCACGGCTCCACCGGTTACGGCCAGGCATTCACCGACGCGATCAGCCAGCACTGGGGCGACCGCCCGCTGGAAGACCTGCAGAAGGGCTGGGCCGCCGCGCAGAAGCAGTATTCCTTCCTCAACGGTGAGAAGGCCTGCGCACTGGGTGCCAGCTACGGCGGCTTCATGGTCAACTGGATCGCCGGCAACTGGAACCAGCCGTGGAAGTGCCTGGTCAACCATGACGGTGTGTTCGACCAGCGCATGATGGGCTACGCCACCGAAGAGCTGTGGTTCACCGAGTGGGAGCAGGGCGGCACGCCGTACGACAAGGCGGCCAACTTCGAGAAATTCAACCCGGTCAACCATGTGTCCGACTGGAAGAAGCCGATCCTGGTGATCCACGGCCAGCTTGATTACCGCATCCCGGTCGAGCAGGGCCTGGCCGCGTTCACCGCCGCCCAGCGCCAGGGCATCGAGTCCAAGTTCCTGTACTTCCCGGACGAAAACCACTGGGTGCTCAAGCCGCAGAACAGCGTGCAGTGGCATGACACCGTCAACGGCTGGCTGAAGCAGCACATCGGGGAATAAGTCCGATGATGACGCCGCCCTACGGGGCGGCGTTTTGTCATCGCCTTTCCTCGTAGAGCCGACCGTTGGTCGGCTGCCCGTCGAACCAACCGCTGCTCGGCTGCTCCACCGCCCCCGGAGTGCACCGATGCGGCGGTGTTCCGGTAGCCGACCAACGGTCGGCTCTACGGCGCGTTGCGACCGTCCGTTCCACGCCCCCACTCCAGGCATTCCCTTCTCGTGAAAGCACCCGCCCTGATCCAGAACGACATCGTCGTCTTCGGCCTGATCGCCGCCACCCTGGGCGCCGTGTTCTGGACCGCTTCACGCCAGCAGGGGCTGTGGAAGCGCTTCTACTCGGTCGTGCCGGCGCTGCTGCTGTGTTACCTGATCCCGGGCATCTACAACACGTTCGGGTTGATCGACGGGCAGAACACGCACCTGTACAACCCGGTCGCGCGCGACATCCTGTTGCCGGCCGCGCTGGTGCTGCTGACCCTGGCCGTGGACATCAAGGGCATCCTGCGGCTCGGCCCGAAGTTGATCCTGATGTACCTCGGTGCTTCCTTCAGCATCATGCTGGGGGCGGTGGTGGCCTTCCAGTTGATGAAGTGGCTGCACCCGGAAACGGTGGCCGGCGATACCTGGGCGGGCATGGCGGCGTTGGCCGGCAGCTGGATCGGCGGCGGCGCCAACATGCTGGCGATGCGCGAGGTGTTCGACGTCAACGCCACCACCTTCGGCCAGTTCGCGGTGGTCGATGTGGGGGTGGGGTATGTGTGGATGGCGGCCTTGATCTTCCTGGCCGGGCGCTCGGCGAAGATCGACGCACGCAGCGGTGCCGATACGTCGGGCATCGATGCGTTGAAAGCGCGCATCGAGAAGTTCCAGAGCGAACATGAGCGCGTGGCCAGCCTGACCGACCTGATGCTGATCGTGGCGGTGGCGTTTGGCACGGTGGGGCTGTCGCACGCGATTGCCGGACCGGTATCGGCGTGGTTCAAGGGGCACGTGGCGTGGGCGTCGCAGTTCAGCCTGGATGCGCCGTTCGTATGGGTGGTGGTGATTTCCACGACGTGCGGGCTGGCGTTGAGTTTCACCCGGGCGCGCACGCTGGAAGGGGCCGGGGCATCCAAGCTGGGCTCGCTGCTGCTTTACTTCCTGATTGCCTGCATCGGCATGCAGATGGATCTGCTGGCGCTGCTGGATCGGCCGTGGTTGTTCCTGCTGGGCATCATCTGGATCGCGGTGCACATCGTGCTGCTGTGGGCGTTGGCGCGGGTGTTGAAGGTGCCGTTCTTCTATTTCGCCATTGGTTCGCAGAGCAACATCGGTGGGCCGGCGTCGGCGCCGGTGGTGGCCGCTGCGTTCCATCCTTCGCTGGCCCCGGTGGGGGTGTTGCTGGGGACGATGGGGTATGCGACGGGAACCTATCTGGCTTACATCGTGGGGATTACGTTGCGGGCGATGGCTGGGCAGTGATTTATTTTTCTGCGTCTCTTTTTAGCGTTTTGTTGCTGAGGGACGTGGTGCGGGACGGCAGGGGGCAGCGGGGCACGCGTAAATCCGTCCGTGGAGCTCGTCGCAGCATCCATGCTGCTCAAGGCCCCGCTGCCCCCTGCCGTCCCGCACCCAGACAGGTCGACGCGGGCGGTGGGAAGGGTAGAGCAGGAGCAGGTGGCGCTTGGTCGCGCGCTGCATGCAGACAGGTGGTGTGAGCCGTTTTGCTTGGCTCTCTTTCTCTTATTGAGAACACACAGCGCATGCATGTAGCGTCTTTCAACGCGTCGGCGGTAGCGCAATACGCGCTGTTGCTCTTCTTTGCTCTTGAGTGTTCTGCTCTGTGCTTATCGATCCGGTCGCAGCAGAGAACAGGGGCGCGAGGGAGGGGTATCCCCCGGCGGGACCATGAGCAGCATGGATGCTGCGATGAGCCCCATGGATGGGTTCACGCGTGTCCCGCCGGGGGATACCCCTCCCTCGCGCCTCAAGCAGACGGCGAACAGAAGCGCTTCAAAAGGCTCTTAAGCGGCCAACAACCCACGCTCGATCAACCAGGCGCGCGCATCTTCTGCGTCCTGCTCGAACCACGCGCGCGTGGAGCCCAGGCGGTAGGTATAGCCCCACGCATCCATGTCCAGCATCAGACGATCGCTGCCCATGCCCGGCAACTGCCCGGCCAGCACGATCTGCAGGTAACAGGTTGCGTCTTCTTCGGGCACCGAATCGGTCGCATCGGTATGCACCAGTGCGCGTCGCTCCGGCGGCAGCACGATCAGGTGGCAGGCCTCGTGCAGCATCGAATGCACCGGCGTGTCATCGCGCACGTACACATCGCTGCCGATGATCCCCGCCTCCGGCTCGCCCCAGTAGCTGCCTGGAATCGGCGCGCCATCGGCCACGCGGTGCAGGCGCAACGCATGGGACGCCAGCAGGGCCAGCGCATCCTCGAAATGGATATCGCCAACGCAGGTCACCTGCGCGTCGGCGTGGGAAACATCAGTGGTCATGCATGCGCTTCTTTCTTGCATCGCCCCCTCCCGACAGGAAGGGGCGATGACGGCTTTACTGCTGCGGGCCTTCCGGCAAGGCTACGGAAATATCGAGCACATCGTGCTCCCCGTCCTTCACCAGATCCACCCTGACGGCGTCCGCATCGATGTTCACGTACTTCTTGATCACTTCCAGCAGCTCACGCTGCAGCAGCGGCAGGTAATCCGGGCCGCCACGATGACTGCGTTCCTGCGCGATGATGATCTGCAGGCGGTTCTTGGCCGTTTCGGCAGTGGTCTTCTTCCGGTTCAGGAAATCGAACAGTCCCATGCTTACCCTCCGAACAGCTTGCTGAAGAAGCCTTTCTTCTCCACGGTGGTGAAGCGCATCGGACGCTCTTCGCCAAGAATACGGCCTACCGCATCCTCGTAAGCCTGGCCCGCCGCCGATTCTGGATCCAGGATCACCGGCTCGCCCTTGTTGGACGCATTGAGCACATCGCCCGACTCCGGTACCACGCCGATCGCCTTCAGGCCCAACACCTCTTCCACGTCGGTGATGCTAAGCATCTCCCCGCTCTCAACCCGCACCGGGCTGTAGCGCGTCAGCAGCAGGAAAGCCGGCACGTTCTTGCCCGCCTCGGCCTTGTGCGTCTTCGAATCCAGCAGCCCGATGATGCGGTCCGAATCGCGGACCGAGGACACTTCCGGATTCACCACCACCACGGCGCGGTCGGCGTAATACATCGCCAGGAACGCACCCTTCTCGATGCCTGCCGGCGAATCACAGATGATGTACTCAAAGCCATCGGCGGCCAGATCGTCCAGCACCTTGCGCACGCCTTCCTGGGTCAGCGCATCCTTGTCGCGCGTCTGCGATGCCGCCAGCACGTACAGGTTGTCGAAACGCTTGTCCTTGATCAGCGACTGCTTGAGCGTCGCCTCACCGTGCACCACGTTCACGAAGTCGTACACCACGCGGCGTTCGCAACCCATGATCAGGTCGAGGTTGCGCAGGCCGACGTCGAAGTCGATCACGGCCACCTTCTTGCCACGCCGCGCCAGGCCGCACGCCAGGCTGGCGCTGCTGGTGGTCTTGCCCACGCCGCCCTTGCCGGAGGTGACTACGATGATTTCAGCCAAAGGACTTCTCCTGGTTCTAATTTTTTAGGGGCTGGATCAATCCAGCGCCGCGATCTTGATCTGGTCCTGTTCCAGCCACACCTGCACGGCCTTGCCGCGCAGGGTGTCCGGGACATCGTCCAGTACCTTGTAGTGGCCGGCAATTGCGACCAGTTCAGCGTGGAATTCACGGCAGAAAATGCGCGCCGTGGTGTTGCCTTGGGCACCTGCCAGGGCACGGCCCCGCAGCGTACCGTAAATGTGGATGCTGCCGTCGGCGATGACTTCAGCGCCCGCGCCAACCGTGGCCATCACTGTCAGGTCGCAGTTTTCGGCATACAGCTGCTGGCCCGACCGCACGTTGCTGGTCTGCATGCGGCCCGGCTGCGGTGGCTTGGCCGGGTCGACCGATGCCGCAGCGGCCGGCGCCGGCGCGGCAGCGCGCGCACGGCGGGCCGGCGGCTCTGGTGCGGCCGGCGGCGGTGGCGGGGCGGCCTGCACGGCCTCCAGCTCGGCGCGCTCGTACTGCGCGCGGAACTTGGCCAACAGCGGCAGGCCCAGCTGCTGGGACAGCAGCTCGGTTTCGGTGGTGCCGTAGGCCAGTGCCACCGGCAGCACGCCGGCGCCGCGCAGCCCATCCAGCAAGGCCCGTGCGGTGGCCACGTCGGGAATCTGGCTGAGGCCGCCGAAATCCAGGATCACCGCCGCGCGCCCGAACAGCTTCGGCGCACGCGCCACGCGGTCGTGCATTTCACGGGTGAGGCGTTCCACGTCCAGGGTGCGGATACGCAGGTTGGCAATGCCCACCTGGCCGATCTTCAGCTCACCGGCCTGCTCGAAATCCATGTTCGCCGCCACCTCAGGTCCCCGTCGGTCGATGCGCGCGCAGCGGCTCGCGACGATGGCCCACCCAGGGCACGTCCGGCAACTGGTCGCCGTAGGTGTCATGCACCCACTGGTAACTGCACAGGTCCTTGAGCAGCATGCTGGCACGCACGTCCACGTGGGCCATGTTGTTCTGCCCGACCTCGCGGAAGCCGAAGCTGCCATGGAACAGCAGCGCCGCGTCGGCACCGTGGTCCAGGAATACCTCGCAGGTCATCTGCGGGTAACGCAGCTCGGCGTAACTCTGCGCATCGGCATAGAACGCACGGCCGACGCCACCGCCGCGGCGGCGGCTGGCCACCACGATGCGGTCGATATAGAAGAATTTGCTGTGCAACTGCTGCTGGAACCAGGCGAAGTTGCTGCTGTCGTGCTGGCTGTCGCTGCCAAAGCCGATCAGGAAGCCGGCCAGGTTGCCGTCGCGCTCGGCGACGCGGAAATACTCAGCGGTTTCATAGAACAGGCGCAGGCGGGCGGCATCCAGCGGCAGGATGGCCAGACCGGCATTGTTGTTCAGGGCCAGGACGGAATCGAGCTCGTGCTCGCGCACGTCGCGGATGACAATCGACATTGTGACTCCGTGGGGTAACGCGGTTGGCCCAACCAGGGGCCCTGGGGCCGATTATTGCATGGGTGGCCGACGCGGGCACGTCCGGGCCCATTACTTATGTCCGAGTGCAGGGGCGCAGGTTCAGCCTAAGATGCGTCCATGCTGGGATACCTGAGCCAAACCCGAGTACTGCGACTGGCCGGCCTGTTCACCTGGGTCATGGTCGGCCTGCCCGTGGTCTACACCCAATACGAGTCGTTGCTGCGCCGCGGCGGCGACGGCGTCGATCGCTGGGCGTTGTGGCTGTTCGCGGCCTACCTGGCCTTCGGCGGCTGCTACTTCTGGCTGACCCGTGGCCTGCGCGATGGCGGCCATTCGGCCTGGTACGACCGCGCCATCCTGCTGGTGCTGACCGTCTGCGCGCTGGCGGTGAGCTTCCTCAGCGGCTCGGGCCTGGGCAGCATCCTGATGATGGTGGCCGCCGGGGTCATTCCCTGGTTGCTGCAGGTGCGCAGTGGCGTGATCTGGCTGTTGCTGAGCCAGCTGGCGGTACTGCCGGTCTACTACCTGATCCTCAACATGCCGTTGTTCGAGGCGGCCATGCAGTCGCTGCTGTACGGCGGCTTCTCCATGTTCATCTTCGTGACCAGCCTGGTCGCGCGCCAGCAGACCGACGCCCGCGAGGAGCAGCGCCGGCTCAACACCGAACTGCGCGCCACCCGCGTGCTGCTGGCCGAAAGCGCCCGGGTCAACGAGCGCACCCGCATCTCGCGCGAGCTGCACGACCTGCTGGGCCACCACCTCACCGCGCTCAGCCTGAACCTGGAAGTGGCCGGGCACATCACCGAGGGCCAGGCCCAGGAACACGTGCACCAGGCCCATACCCTGGCCAAGCTGCTGCTCACCGATGTCCGCGAGGCGGTCAGCCAGCTGCGCGACAGCGGCGCCATCGACCTGGCCGCCGCGCTGCGCCCGCTGACCGCGCAGGTGCCCTCGCTGGATATCCACCTGGACATCGAAGAACCGCTGAACGTGGAAGACCCCGAGCGCGCCCACGTGCTGCTGCGCTGCACCCAGGAAATCATCACCAATGCGGTGCGCCATGCCAACGCGCGCAACCTGTGGATCCAGGTCCGGCGCGAAAGCGAGGGCGAAGTGGTCATCCAGGCGCATGATGACGGGGTGGGCGCCGATGCCATCGTGGTCGGCAATGGCCTGCGCGGCATGCGTGAACGCCTGTTCCAGTGCGGCGGCGAGCTGCAGATTGAAACCCGTCGGGGCCAGGGCTTCCGCCTGCGCGCCTCGGTTCCCGGTGTCCCAGTGCTGATGCTGGCCACCCTTTGAAGGAGTGCGTTGATGATTCGCGTCTGCCTGGTCGACGACCAAACCCTGGTGCGGCAGGGAATCCGCTCGCTGCTGGCGCTCGACGCCGGCATCGAAGTGGTGGCCGAAGCCGCCGATGGCCGCCAGGCGGTCGAGGTGGTGCCCCAGGTACGCCCGGACGTGGTGCTGATGGACATGCGCATGCCGGTGATGTCCGGGCTGGAGGCGCTGCAGATGCTGTCGCGGCTGGGCCAGCTGCCGCCGACCATCATCCTCACCACCTTCGATGACGACCAGCTGGTGCTGGCCGGGCTGAAGGCCGGCGCAAAGGGCTACCTGCTCAAGGACGTCACCCTGGACCAGCTGGTCGGCGCGATCCGCACCGTGGCCGACGGCGGCTCGCTGGTGCAGCCGGCGGTGACCCAGCGCCTGCTGTCCGGGCTGGAGCACATGCGCAACGAGTTCGTCAGCCTGGACCGGCCGGACCCGTTGACCGACCGCGAGACCGAGATCCTGCGGCTGATGGCCAGCGGCTTCTCCAACAAGGAGATCGCCAATTCGCTGGGCGTGGCCGAAGGCACCATCAAGAACCACGTTTCCAACATCCTGTCCAAGCTCGGCGTGCGCGACCGTACCCGCGCGGTCCTGAAGGCATTCGAGCTGCAACTGGTCTGAGGCGCGCCGGGGCGCTCGGCGGCACGGTTACCGGGCGCCTTTCGGCGATAATCTGAATATCTGCGAAATCCCTTGTGCGACAAGGGATGTGACGGGTAGAGGAGGGCGTCTGGCCGAATTCGGCAAAGAAATATTGCCTATCCGCTACGTGCTGACACGCGCGATACGTTATCGTTCCGCTCCTTGTCTATGCAAAACCGCAGCTGGCATGGAAACCGGTGCGCCAATCCTGATCAACAACACCCGCGAAGCCTGCTAGGATTGGCGCTTCGCTTCAATCAACCCGGCCGTGGGATCGGCCCCGGAGACTTCTGAATGACCCGTATTATCGAGTTCCTGATCGCCTTTGGGATCGTGGCTGGCCTGTTCGTCATCATTGGCGTATGTCTGCCGGGCGAGCGCCATATTTCCGAAAGCATCGAGACCAACCGCAAGATGACGATCGTGTACGACACGGTCAGCAGCCTGCGCCGCTTCAAGGACTGGAACCCGCTCTTGCTGCGCGATCCCGCCGTTGAACTGAAGCTCTCCGGCCCGGCCACCGGTGTCGGTGCCCGTCTGGACTACAGCTCCAAGGACAGTTCGCTGGCCCAGGGTAGCTGGGTGATTACCGACGCCGAGCAGAACAAGCGCGTGGCGATCGACATCGAGGACGCCACCAAGGGTCACGACAAGAAGACCAGCTTCACCCTCGAGCCGACCGGCAAGGGTGGCCGCAACGTCAAGATCACCCAGGACTACAGCGTCAAGTACGGGTTCAACCTGTTCGGTCGCTACGCGGGCCTGTATGTCAGCCGTCACATCGGCGACGACCTGAAGCTGGGTCTGTCGCGCATGGCCAACATGCTGGCGACCGTGCCGAACATCGACTACCGCACTGCCGAAGCCCCGCTGACCGACCTGGCCATCGTGGATGTCCCGGTCGAAGACCTGCTGGTGGTCACCGCCGGCAACGTGGACCGCGGCCAGGACACCATCACCAAGTCCATCAAGGACAACCAGGAGTGGGTCAAGCGCATCATGGAGGCCAACAACCTCGAAGCCGCCGGTCCGTTCCGCATCATCACCACCGATTTCGGTGCTGAGAAGTACGCCTTCGACGTGGCCCAGCCGGTCAGGAAGAAGGGTACCGAAGGTGCGTCGACCGAGGCCTTGACGGTGAAGATCGACGGAGGTGCCCCGGTCAAGTACGTGCACGTTGCGCCGCATCGTTCGGCCCATGCCGCCTTCACCGGCCATATGGCCGGCCTGGATATCGCCCGCAACGCCCTGCGTGCGTGGGCGGTGACCAACGGCAACGAAGTGATCGACCGTCCGTACGAGTCCTGGAAGGATGGCGTGGACAAGTCGTTCACTGCCGACGGCACGTACGACATCTACTGGGCCGTCAAGTAAGCCGACGGCTGCCGTGATGTAACGCACGACTGAAAACGCGCCGCTTCCTGCGGCGCGTTTTTTTTTGCTCCGCCTGCGGAGCACACTCTCCGAAGGATGCACGCATGCTCAACCTGGAACGACGCGCACGCAAACCCTCCCTTCTGGCCTGCCTGGGCGGCCTGCTGGCGGCGACCGCCGTCGGTCTGTCGGCCTACGCCTCGCATGGCATCGCCGACCCGCTGGCCCAGTCGCACGTCAACACTGCCGCGATGTATGCGTTCGGCCATGGCGTGGCGCTGGCCGTGCTCGGCCCGACCCAGCAGAACAGCGTGGGCAAGTTGTCGCTGTACGTGCTGCTGCTGGGTACGCTGCTGTTCTCCGGCAGCCTGGTGGCCGGTGCCCTCTGGCAGCGCAGTACCGGGCTGGCGCCGGTCGGCGGCACGGCGTTGATGCTGGGCTGGCTGGCGTACGGCTTCAACGCGCTGCGGCGCTGACATGCCACGCTTCCGACGCGGCTTCGATGTGCAGGAGGCCCACGACTGGCTGAGCCGTCGTGATCGGCGGCTGGGCACCTGGATGAAGCGGCTGGGGCCGATCGATGCGCCGCCGGGCTGGGCCCGGTCGTTCGATCCGGTGGATGCGCTGGCGCGCGCGATCCTGTTCCAGCAGCTCAGTGGCAAGGCGGCGTCGACGATCGTGGGGCGGGTGGAGGTGGCGATCGGCAGTGCCCGCCTGCATACCGATACGCTGGGTCGCATCGACGATGCGGCGCTGCGCATCTGTGGTGTGTCGGGAAACAAGGCACTGGCGCTGCGCGACCTGGCCCGGCGCGAAGCGGCCGGCGAGATCCCGGACCTGCGCCGGATGTCGGTGATGGAGCACGACGCCATCATCGAGGCACTGGTACCGATCCGCGGCATCGGCCGCTGGACGGTGGAGATGATGCTGATGTTCCGCCTGGGCCGGCCGGACATCCTGCCCATCGACGACCTGGGCATCCGCAAGGGCGCCCAGCGCGTGGACAAGGCCGAGGTCATGCCCACGCCGAAGGAGCTGCATGCCCGCGGCGAGAAGTGGGGCCCGTTCCGGACCTACGCCAGCCTGTACCTGTGGCGGATCGCCGATTTCAGCGCGGACGCCAAAGAAACAACCAACCGCTCGCAGGACTGATCAGCCGTATGCCGGGCTCTGCCCGGCAGCTTCATGCCAGCCAAGAGCAGCCGGGCAGAGCCCGGCGCTACGGGGTTCAGCGCATCGCGGTCCCGGCGCGCCAGCACCAGTGCCAAGGCTCGTAGACGATGCCGTGCGGGTTGTCGCGCGGGTAGCTCAGCTGGAAGCCGAACCGCCCGGCATTGTCTTGCAGCCACGCAAACGCCGCGGTGTGTTCGAAACTCTCTTCGGCCGGCGGTTCGCCGGGCGTGCCGATATCCAGCGCGAAGCCGCTGTGGTGTTCGCTGTAGCCGGGGGCGGCATTGACCTGGAGGATGTCGGCCACGGCCAGCCCGCGCGCGCGCTTGCGCTCGAAAATGCCCAACTGGTAGGCATGGCTGCGGTAGCCGGAAATCGCATCCAGCGCGACGCCTTCGGTGGCGGCCGCCAACTGCAGGCGTTGCCAGCCGCGTGCGGCGGACCGGCGCAACCACAGGGGACGCCGGTAGCGATCGAACCCGGCCAGCTGCAGCTGCGCCGGTTCGGCCTCCAGCGCCAGCCCGGTGGCGTCTTCATAGCCGTGTGCATCGATGCCCAGCTGCGCCAGCCGTTGCTGCAGGCCGCTCAGTGGCAGCAGCGTGCTGTCGGCCACCGCGCTGCGGCCATGGGCCAGCGTGTGATGGTCCAGCGCGTCGAGCGCGGCTTCAATCCCGTCCTCGCGCATCAGCCGCGGTAGCAGTGGCAGCACGCCGTGCGCGGTGGCCACGGCCAGGTAACGGCCATCGCGCTTGCGCCGCAGCACCCAGTGCGCCTGGGCCAGCGCGCGCGCGTCGGCATTGCTGCGCGCGCGCAGCAGGCCGCCGGGCCACAGCTCGATGTCGGCGGTGTTGATCAACAGGGCAGGGGATCGGCGCATGCGCCCAGCTTAGTGCGTGCCGTGGGATGCGGCCAGCGCCTGCAGGGCGTGCAGCAGGGCGCGTGGCTGTTCCGGGCTGAGCACCAGCGCGCTGCCGTCGCGCAGCGGCAGGTACAGCACGCGGCTGGCGTCGGTGAGCAGGCAGAAGGCTTTGCTGCGATCACGCATCCGATAGTGGCCGGACTGGAAACCGGGCATGCCGTAGCCGTTGCTCTTGACCAGCGGCTTGAGGCTGCCGTGTTCGGCCAGGTCGACCACGCGCGCCTCGTCCAGGCGCATGTCCTGCACCGGCACGCGTTTGCGGTAGAACGTGCTCACCACGTCCAGCGTGCCGTCGTGCAACTGCAGGCGGCGGCGGAAGAACGCCCCGCTCAGTGCGGCGCCTACCAGCAGCACGAAGGGCAGCGTCAGCCACAGTTCGTGCGGGGTGCGCTGCGCG
This sequence comes from Stenotrophomonas sp. GL_101, assembly GCF_057835675.1. Taxonomy (NCBI): domain Bacteria; kingdom Pseudomonadati; phylum Pseudomonadota; class Gammaproteobacteria; order Lysobacterales; family Lysobacteraceae; genus Stenotrophomonas; species Stenotrophomonas sp. GL_101. The sequence continues at coordinate 1,288,674 of NZ_CM174432.1, forward strand.
GCCTGCAGCGTGGTGAGGGCGATGCAGGCCATGACCAGCAGCAGCGGCACCCACAGCCACAGCAGGCGCCAGAGGGGAGCCGGGGCCACGGCGAAGTCCTTCGCCGACGCAGAGGCAGTGCTCATCGTTGCGCCTCGATCCAGGGGGCCATCTCAGGCCTCCTTCTTGAACACCAGCACCGCCGGGTGCATGGGGCCGGGCACGGTAACGGTGACCAGCTCCCATCCCAGCTGGCCCTGGCGGGTCAGCTCGGTCTGGATGTCGTCGGTCTTCATGGCGCCGCCCCAGCTGCACTTCACTTCGATGGCCAGGTAATTCCAACGGGTGCTCATCAGTTGCGCTCCTTGCTTGACTCGGATTTGGGCATGCGCCCGGCTTTGCGCAGTGCATCGCGCAGTACGTATTCGATCTGTGCGTTGGCGCTGCGCAGTTCGTCATCGGCCCAGCGCTGCAGAGCCGCAAGTACGTCGGCGTTGATGCGCAGCGGATAGGCTTTCTTCTCGGCCATGGCTCAGTACAGCGAACCGGCGTTGATCACCGGCTGGGTGCCGCGGTCCGAGCACAGCACGGTGAGCAGGTTGCTCACCATGTGCGCCTTGCGCTCTTCATCCAGCTGCACCACGCCGTTCTTCTGCAGTTCGGCCAGGGCCATTTCAACCATGCCCACCGCACCGGCCACGATCCGGGTGCGCGCGGCGATGACCGCGTTGGCCTGCTGGCGCTGCAGCATCGCCTGGGCGATTTCCGGTGCGTAGGCGAGGTGGCTGATGCGTGCATCCAGCACCTGTACGCCGGCATCGGCCAGGCGTTCGGCCAGCTCGTCCTTGAGGTGCTGGGAGATCTCGCTGGCATGGCTGCGCAGCGAACGCTGCCCCTCCTCATGCTGGTCGTAGGGGTAGCTGGTGGCCATCGCACGCAGCGCCGATTCGGACTGGATGTGCACGAAGCTCTCGTAGTCGTCCACGTTGTAGACGGCCTCGGAGGCATCCACCACCTGCCAGACGATCACCGCGGCGATCTCGATCGGGCTGCCGTCCAGTTCGTTGACCTTGAGCTTGCCGCTTTCGAAGTTGCGCACGCGCTGGCTGACTTTCCGTTTGCTGAAGAACGGGTTGTTCCAGCGCAGGCCGTTGTCCTTGACCGTGCCGACGTACTTGCCGAACAGGCTCAGCACCACCGCCTGGTTGGGTTGCACGGTGTACAGGCCGGTCAGGCTGAGCAGGGCCAGGAAGGCCAGCAACAGGCCACCGACGATCAGCGCCGGATTGGGGTTGCCGCGCTGCACCCCGGCCACGAACAGCCAGATCGCCAGCGCGGTCAGGGCCAGCACCAGCAGCAGGAAGGGCAGGCCGGACAGCGAGCGGAGAGGCTTCTCTTTCATGGCAGGGCGTCCTTGGGTGGTTTTCATTGAAGATATCAAACTGATATCAGTCCGCAAGTGCCGCCAAGCCACGCGTCGCCGCCAGGCCGTAAAATGCCCCCCCGCCCCTGATGCCCGGAAATCGCCATGACCACGCTCGGCACGCCGCTGTCTCCCTCCGCCACCCGCGTCCTGCTGCTGGGCTCGGGCGAACTGGGCAAGGAGGTCGCCATCGAGCTGCAGCGACTGGGCGTGGAGGTGATCGCCGCGGACCGCTACGCCGATGCCCCGGCCATGCAGGTCGCGCACCGTTCGCATGTGATCGACATGCTCGATGCGATGGCGCTGCGTGCATTGATCGCCCAGGAACAGCCGCACCTGATCGTGCCGGAGATCGAGGCCATCCACACCGAAACCCTGGTCCAGCTGGAGCAGGAAACCGGGCAGCGGGTGATCCCGACCGCCCGTGCCGCGCGCCTGACCATGGACCGCGAGGGCATCCGCCGGCTCGCGGCGGAAACGCTGGGTCTACCCACCTCGCCGTACCGTTTCGTGGATACCGAGGCGGAGTACCGCGCGGCGGTGGCGGCCATTGGCCTGCCGTGCGTGGTCAAGCCGGTGATGTCCTCCTCGGGCAAGGGCCAGAGCACGCTGCGCAGCGAAGCGGACGTCGCCCCGGCCTGGGAGTACGCGCAGACCGGTGGCCGTGCCGGCGCCGGGCGCTGCATCGTGGAAGGCTTCATCGACTTCGAGTACGAAATCACCCTGCTGACCGTGCGGCATGCGGCCGGCACCGCGTTCTGCGCACCGATCGGGCACTGGCAGAAGGACGGCGACTACCGCGAAAGCTGGCAGCCGCAGCCGATGTTGCCGCGCGCGCTGGCCCGCGCCGAGGAAATCTCGCAGGCGATCACCGACGATCTAGGCGGGTGGGGCCTGTTCGGCGTGGAGTTGTTCGTGAAGGGCGAAGAGGTATGGTTCAGCGAAGTGTCGCCGCGTCCGCACGATACCGGCCTGGTGACGTTGGCCTCGCAGGAGCTGAGCGAGTTTGCCCTGCACGCGCGCGCCATCCTCGGCCTGCCGATCCCGCTGATCCGCCAGAACGGCCCGTCGGCATCGTGCGCCATGCTGGCCCATGGCGAAGGCGTGCCGTTCTTCAGCAATGTCGCCGAGGCGTTGGTGCACCCCGATTCGGCGCTGCGCCTGTTCGGCAAGCCCAGCGTGCACGGCCACCGCCGCGTGGGGGTGACCCTGGCACGCGCGGAAGACATCGATACGGCGCGCAAGATCGCGCGTGAGGCCGCGGAAGCGATCGGGATCGAGCTGCGCTCCTGAGCCATGACAACGGCGGGCAATGTCCGCCGTTTCCGGGCCTGCGACGGGGCCATCGCCATACGTCCACGTCCACGTCCACGTCCACACGACCAACGGTCGTGTGCTACCGGGTTCGCGCATGCCCTACCGACGTTGACGCGGCGCGCCCGGTAGGTGCCGACCGTTGGTCGGCACGTTGGTAACCGAGGTCAGCGCACGTCCACCCACACCAGGTGGTGGTCGCTGCCGTCGGCGATCTTCGCTTCCGGGCTGTTGTTGTCCGGCCAGAACACGCCGCTGCCGACATACTCAAACCCGGTGGAGGGCAGCACGTAATCCAGTCGCATCGTGCCCGATTTCGGGCCGAAATCACCGGTGGCGTGGAATGGCGCCCCGCGCCGCACGATGCCCTTTTCCGCATACGCCAGGCTGGTCTGCTCGGCGCCCACGCTGCGCGGGGTCGGGTAGCGCAGCACGCGCGGGTTCTCGATCAGTTCCACGATCGCCTCGTGGCGGCCATCGCCGTCGACCGGGTCGTTGTTGAGGTCGCCCAGGATCACGAAGCGGGCGTCCTGCTGCAGGCCACCACACTGGCCCTTGTCGTCACACAGCCAGGGTTTGCTGCCGGCCGCCAGGTATTCCTGCCACAGCCGCAGTTCGTCGTGGTTGCGCGCGGCGTTGCGCTTCTCCGGGCCGTCGAACACCGGCGGGGTGGGGTGGGACACCAGCGCATGCACCACGCCGTTGGGCGTGGTCACCGGTACGTCCCAATGCGACTTGGACGACAGTCGCAGCTTCGACCAGACGTGGTCGTTGTAGAAGGACTTTCCAGTGCGCGGGTCGATCGGGCGCAGCGCGCCGGGCAGCGTGCTCCACTCCAGCAGCTGGAAGCTGCGCACCTTGGCTTCGTCGATGGGATAGCGCGACAGCACCAGCATGCCGTACTGACCCGGGTGCAGGCCGTAGCCCCACGCATCGTTGCCACGCGCGCGGCCGTCGCCGCCGATCTGCCCGTTGTTGTCCAGGTCCAGCCCGCTCTGCACGCCGGTGTTGACCGGGGCCAGGTAACGGTAGGCGTAGTGCAGCGGTTTGCCGCCGCCGGGTTGGGCGGTTTCCAGGTAGCGCTGCTGGAACAGGTCGGCGGCGCGGTGCGCGTCGTCGTAGTCGAACTCGTTGAGCAGCACCAGGTCCGGGCGGACCTGCTGCAGCACTGCGGCGATCTTGCGGGCGTGTTCGCTGTCGCCTTCCAGCTCGGCAATCAGCCCGCCGGTCTCGTCGCTGTACAGCGAGGTGTTGTAAGTGGCGATCCGCAGCGGCGCGGGGGCAGCTTCCTGCATGGCGGTCTTGGCGGGGGTCTGGGCGCAGGCGCTGCACAGCAGGGCCAGGGCAAGGATCAGGGGATGGGCTTTCATGCGCCTATTCTGCACCCAAGCCGGTGTCAGGGATGCGTCAGCCCCGACTTGTAACCAGAAATGTGCTGGACAGGATCCCACCCGGCCATACTATCCTCCGAGACGGGCTGTCGCTCGAATCGCCCATTCTTCAGGATATAGCGGCGATGCAATTCGGGGGGCCGCGCGCGGGTGTATTCCAGAACATTGCCCGCGCGATCCCGACGCTCTGGGTGGATGTTTGCATAGGCGACAGTCAGTCCCATGTCGTCCAGCGTCGCATCTTCCAGCCAAAGGCTGCTCTCATTCGTCAGGTAGAGCGAGATCTGAGGAACGTAATCCGATACACGGCCTTCCGTGTTGAACATAACGGCTGATACCGCCACCACATATTCTCCCGCGAGGGAGCTTTCGATCATCCGATGCGCGTACAGCACCAGGAAGTTGCCGGTCTTCAGACGAAGGGCGCGTATGGGATGCAGGTCGCCGGGCTTGGCCGTCCTGCGCCTGATGTCACCCTCCGCGTCGCGTTCATAGACGTCGAATGTGAAGGCAGCGACGGCAAGCAGTCCGGCGAAATGTTCACCCGGTGCAACCGCCGCACATCGACGGCATCAAAGTCTTGGGCGTCGTGCAGAGCGCCTGGACGTGGCGGATAGGCATTGAACATGCGGAATATGCTGACGGTCTCCCGCACCCGCGGCGCCCGTGCATGCGCCTTCAGCGAGGCAAGGCACGCCTTGGTATCGGTCACGGCCAAGGCCTGGACAGGCGACGGTTCGGCCGCCGGGACGATGGCCGGATCGACGTCGACAGGTTCGGGAATGGCCGCAGGGCTGGCGACCGTGGCTTCGGTGGGCGCAATCGAGGCAGAATCGCCATCATTGCCGCCGCCGCTACCACAACCACTCAACAACAGCAGCGCGGATGCTGCCAGATACGGTACTCGCTGCATGGTGTTAGCCGGTGCGGTAAATGCTGCCCACTTTGCCCAGCCAAGGCGTGTGGGCCAAGGCTGGATGCGACAGCTGCTGCACCTGCAGGTCGTCGCGTTCATGCAGGGCGGCGTCAGCGCCCTTCCCGGGCGTCGTCGAATTCGTGCCAGCGGCGCCCGTCGTAGGCCTCCAGTGGGCGGAACCGGCGCTTGTAATCCATCTTGCGGTGGTCGCGGATCCAGTAGCCCAGGTACAGGTGCGGCAGCTGCTCGCGCCGGGCCCAGGCAATCTGCTGCAGGATCGCGAACGTGCCCAGGCTGCGGTGGGCGTGCTCGGGGTCGAAGAAGGTGTACACCGCCGACAGCCCCTGCGGGGTGACATCGGTGACCGCGACTCCGAGCAGCTCGCCGCGCCTGCCGGCCTGGCCGGGCGCGCGCAGTTCCATGAAGCGGCCCTGCGCCCACTGCCCGATCAGGAACTGGTCGAATTCGTGCGGGCCGTGCCCGTCCATGCCGCCCTGCGCGTGGCGGTGGGTGAGGTAGCGGTGGTAGAGCGCGAACTGCTCTTCGGTCTGCTCGGCCGCCACGATCCGCACTTCAAGATCAGCGTTGCGGGCCAGGCAGCGGCGCTGGCTGCGGTCCGGGGCGAAGCGTGCCACCGGAATGCGCACCGACACGCAGGCGTGGCAGTTGGCACAGTGCGGCCGGTACACCAGGTCGCCCGAGCGCCGGAAACCCCAGCTCAACGCCATCGGGTACAGCGTGCCCAGCCGCGTGTCCTGCGGGTCCAGCACCAGGTCGCGCGCGGCCCGTTCCGGCCAGTAACCACAGGGGTGGTCACCGGTCTGGAACAGTCGCAGCTCGTCGTCGCGGTCGCCATGAATTGCCATGCCCACAGCATAGCGCCGGGGCGTCGCAGCGGGCGCGACTGTCCGCCAGATGAACATGGCCGGCCCGGCTGTCAACGCCGCCGCCGACAGCGCGTTGTTGTAGGCGTGGGTGCCGATGCACCGCACGCCGATTTCCCCTACCGGAGTGACCCATGCGCAATCGCAAACCCCTTCTGCTGCTGGCCCTGCTGCTGTCCACCGGCGGCGCCGGCCTGGCCATGGCCGCCGACGTGCCGCCCCCGGCCGGCGCACCGCCCCGCGCCAAGCTGGACACCAATGGCGATGGCGTCATCGACCGTGCCGAAGCCGCCAAGGCCCCGCGCCTGGCCGCGCAGTTCGACACGCTGGACAAGAACAAGGACGGCAAGCTCTCGCGCGACGAACTGCCGCGTTGGCACGGCGCACGCCATGGTCGCGGCCCGGGTGGCCGTGGCGAGATGATGGCCAAGCTGGATACCAACAAGGACGGCCGCATCAGCCGCGAGGAAGCCAAGGCCGACCCGCGCCTGGCCGCGCGCTTCGACCAGATGGACGTCAACAAGGACGGCTACCTGGACAAGGCCGACCGCGAGCTGGGCCGCAAGCAGCACCGCGATGCGTGGTTCGCCGCGGCCGACACCAACAAGGACGGCCAGCTGACCAAGGCCGAGTTCGATGCGGCCAAGGGGCCGGTCGGCGGCCCGCGTGGTGGCCACCGCGATGGCAAGCCGCCGATGCCGCCGAAGGCACCGGCCGCAAAGTAAGCCCTCGCCGTACTACCCACGGGCGCCGGTCATCGACCGGCGCCCGTGTCGTTCAGAGCCGCCCGGTGCGCACCAGGCTGTACAGCACCAGCGCGGCCACGCCCAGGGTGACCAGCACCACCGCCCAACGGCCGTACATCAGCTGGAAGGTCCAGCTTGGCCCGCTGCGGCCATGGCGCGCCGCATCGCGTGCCAGCATCGGCGCCATCACCTTCTGCAGCGGGAACAGGCACTGGTAGTTGACCGCGGCCATGCCAAGCGCCATCGCCGACAACAGCATCCAGACCGGCGCTTGCAGCACGCTCAGCATCAGCACCGACACGCACATCACCATCGCGGTGACGCTGCTCAGCACCACGAACCGGCGGATCTGCTCCCGTTCGCCGGACGATTCGGCATACGACAGCAGGTAGCGCCCGCCGAGATAGCTGCCCAGCATGCCGCCGACCAGGCCGCCGATGACCGCGCCCAGGCTCAGCATCTGGTCCGGGGTCGCGTTCTGGCTGAGCGCCGCGCTGAGCGAGCCCAACGCCGTGCCGCCTGAGACCGTGGCCCCGCCCAGGCCGAGCTTGCCGGTGCCCAGCCCGGTGCCGAGCAGGATCGCGGCACTGGCGGTGCCGGGGGCGGCGACCATCAGCACCGAGGCAATGGTGGTGGCGAACGCGGCGCTGGGGGCGCTGCTGCGCGCGAAATCGCCGAAACGGCGCAGCATTTCCTCACGCACGCTGGCGCGGGCGCGCGACAGGCGCTTGCGCACGGCGGCATCGCTGAGCCCAAGCAGGTCGGCCACCTGCTGTGAGCGCTGGCCCTCGCGGTAGTACAGCAGCAGGGTTTCGCGGGCGTCTTCGGGCAGGGCCGAAATGATCTCTTCGGCCGCCAGTTCCTCTTCCACCCGCTGCAGCCGCTCGGGTGCGGTCGGGCCGGGATCGGCGGCCATGCTGATCGCGATCTCGGCTGCTTCGCCGGACAGCGGGCGGCCGCGGTTGGCGCGCAGCCAGTCGCGGGCCAGGTTGCGGGTGATCTGGCGCAGCCACGGCAGGAAGCTGGACGGATTGCTCAGCTGGTTGAGCTGCTGCCAGGCCTTGATGAAGGCCTCCTGCGCGATGTCCTCGCTGGCCTGCACGTCGCGGGTGATTGCCAGGGCGATCGCAGTGACGGTGTTCTGGCAGGCCAGCACGATGCGCCCGTAGGACTGGGTGCAACCAGAGGCAGCCGCGGGCAGTTCGCGTTCCAGGGTGGCAGTCAGCTGGGGCGTCATGGCGTCGTTTCCGGAGGTGATCCGAGTATGACGAGGGCCGCGAAAGAATGTGACCGGGTGGGGGTCGGCCGGTCGCCTGTGACCGGGTAGTGCCGGCCGCTGGCCGGCTCTGCATGGATCTGGCCGCAGGAGCAGCCGGGCAGCCGGGCAGCCGGGCAGAGCCCGGCTCTACGGGATCGGGGTGCGAGCCGGGCAGAGCCGGGCGTTATGGGATCGGGCCGGGCAGCGCCCGGCAGGGCCGGTTACTTCGCCGGTTGGATCCGGACCCGCACTTCTTCGTCTTCCGGGGGCGCGGGCTGGGCCGGGGCTGCGGCCGGGGCCTGCTGTATGGCGGGAGCCGGGGCCACGGGCGGGGCGCTGCGGTGGCGCATCACCACCACCATCGCCACGGCCGCAATCACCAGCAGCAGGCCGATACGGATGCGCCAGGCCCAGTTGCGGCGCGGGGCCACTTCGCCCACCTGGTCGCGGAAGGCGAACTCGGCGGTGGGGTGGTCGCGCCGGGTGGTTTCCAGCAGGCGCGCGTCGCGCAGGATCTCGCGCGCACGCGGCTGGTCATTGGCGTGCACCACCCACAGCGTGGGATGGGTGGTGGCCTTGCTGGTATCCAGGTAGCTGAACTGGCTGCCTCGCTTGCTGTGGTACGAGCGGCCGTTGGTGATGCGCACCTCGATACCGGCCTCGCGCAGCAGCTGGGCCACGCCTTCCACGGTTTCCACGCGCTGGCTGTTGAAAATCTGTCTCATGTCAGTCCTTGGCCGGTACGGCGGCGGCCGCGGCACTGTCGGGTACCACGCGGATCAGGCCTTCCTGGGCGGTGCTCGCCACCAGCAGGCCATCGCGGGTGAAGAACTGGCCCCGGGCCAGTCCGCGGGAATCCTGCGCGCTGGGGCTGTCCAGCGAGTACAGCAGCCAGTCGTCGGCGCGGAACGGGCGATGGAACCAGATCGCGTGGTCGAGCGAGGCCATCTGTACGTGCGGCTGGTAGTAGCTGATGCCGTGCGGGAAGGTCGCCGTGCCCAGCAGGTGGAAGTCCGAGGCATAGGCCAGCAGCGCCTGGTGCAGCTCCGGCGCGTCGCCGACGCGCTCGTTCAAGCGCAACCAGACCTGGTGGTAAGGCGGGCGCTTGGGCGGGTGGAGTTCATCGCGCGGGTAGACGTGGCGGAATTCGAACGGACCACCGCGCGAGAGCCAACGCTGCACCTTGATCGGCAGCCGTTCCAGCACCTCTGGCGGCAGCGGGCGGCTGGGCTCGATGTCTTCGGGCTGCGGCACCTCGGGCATCTTGTGCTGGTGCTCGGCACCGCTTTCGGCCTGCTGGAACGAGGCCGCGCAGAAGAAGATCACCTTGCCATGCTGGATCGCGGTGACCCGGCGGACCGAGAAGCTGCCGCCGTCGCGGGTGCGGTCCACGTCGTAGACGATCGGGTGGTCGATGTTGCCGGCGCGCAGGAAATAGGCATGCAGCGAGTGCACATGCCGACCGTTCTCGACGGTGGCCTGCGCGGCCGACAGGGCCTGGCCCAGCACCTGGCCGCCGAACACGTACTTGGTACCGATATCGCGGCTCTGGCCGCGGAACAGGTTGTCTTCCAGGCGTTCAAGCGTGAGCAGGTCGATCAGCTCGGAGACGACGGGTTCGTGCGTGTCGGACAAGGGAAGCAACCGGCAGGGGGCGGACCCGAATTATATCGTTCATCGCCTGGTTGCCGGCCAGCGGCCGGCACTACCGCCCCGTTGGCGTTTACCGGGCTTCAGCCCTTGCCGAGCCTGGCCACCAGCGTGTGCAGCGCCTGCTGTGCATCCGGGGCGTACCAGGCCTCGATGAAGCGGTCGAGGTGGATCAGGTCCGGGTGCAGGGCCTCATGCAGGTCGGCGCGGGCGGCGGCGCGGGTCAACAGCATCGGCTGGCGCGGCAGCTTGAGCAGGCGCTGCAGCCAGGCCACCGCACGCGGCACCACCTGGGCGGCGTCGGCCAGTTCATCCACCAGCCCGATCTCCAGGGCGCGCTCGGCCGGCACCATTTCACCGCCCACCAGCAGCAGCGAGGCGCGATGGTGGCCGACCACGCGCCGCATCAGGCGCTGGATGCCTTCCGGTGCCACCAGCCCCACCTGGACCTCATTCAGGCCGATCACCGTGGGCTGGGCGGGGTCCGGGCTGCGCGCCAGGATCCGGTAATCGCAGCACAGCGCCAGCACGCAGCCACCGGCCGGGGCGTGCCCGGTCAGCGCGGCCACCACCGGCACCCGGCATTCGGCCAGGGTGCGCACCGCGCCGAAGAACGCCTGCCAGCTGTCCAGCAGCTTGTGCTGGTCATCGCCGTGGCCGAGCAGGTGCGGCACGTCCATGCCGGCGCTGAAGATGCGCTCGCTGCCCGACAGCACGATGCCGTGCACGTCGTCGGCCATGGCCTGGTTGAGCGCGTGGATCAGGTGGCGGCACAGCTCGGTGTCGAGCGCATTGACCGGGGGCCGCGCCAGGCGCAGTTCGCGGATGGGGCCGTGGTTGATCAGCTCGATAAGCGTCGTCATGCTGCGATCTCGTTGCGGGCAGGGAACGGAGACGATGATAACCAAACCATTCGTGTGCGTATTGTTGGGGTTGTGTGCGTTCGCAACATCGGCTGCCGCGGCCGAGCCGGCATGCGTGAGCGTGCGCGACGGCTGGGTACGGCTGCCGCCGGGTGCGATGCCGATGGCGGCCGGTTACGGCCAGATACGCAACGACTGTCGCGTCGGCGTGGTGGTGGTGGGCGCGGGCAGCAAGGCGTTTGGCGAGGTGTCGCTGCATGAAACCACGCTGGTGAACGGGGTCAGCCGCATGCGCGCGGTGGAGCGTTTGCCGATCGCGGCCGGTGCCAGCGTGACGCTCAAGCCCGGCGGCCTGCACTTGATGCTGATGCAGCCGGAGGTGGCGTTGAAGGAAGGTGCCGCGCTGCCGTTGCGGCTCAGCCTGGAAGACGGGCGCAAGGTGGATGGCACGCTGCAGGTACGCAAGGCGGCGCGTTGATGTGGCGTGCGATGCTGACGCTGGTCGCTGCCCTGGCGCCCACAACCGAACTGCCCTTGCTGCCCGCGCAGGCGTCCGGTCGGATCGAGCCTCTGATGTTCAATCGCGGTCCCGTAGGAGGCGACATACCCGCCGGATGCATGCCACTGGCGCTACAGGTGGACGCGCAGGGCAGGGTGGTCCGTGTGCGGATTCTGCAGTCAACGCGCATGCGGGAGATCGACAGCGCGATCATGCGTGGCGTCTCCCTCCACCGGTTCGACCCTGCGCTGCGGCTGGCCTCCGTGGAGCAATGGCAGGCATTCGCAAACTGGTCGATGAATGGTCGCCATGCGGGGTTGGCGGATCGATGCGCCCCGATGACGGATGTTCCGGCGTAGCGACCTCCGCCAAGGGCGTGTTCGGGACGCCTGCACCTGGTGATGGCCGGCTGGGCGTTGGGCGGGGTTGCCTGCGCCGGCGGGTGGTGCAGTCAGGTCCAGTCGTAGGAAAACAGCACGGTGCGGCTGTGCGGTTCGTAGAACATCAGGATCGCATCGGCGCCGGCGGCGCACCAATGGTAAGCGGCGACGCAGGCGACCGGGAAAAACGGCTGGCCGTCGCGGCTGATGCGGATGCCGTCATCGGGCAGATCATCGCTGTCGTTGCGGATGCTCAACCGGCCGCGCCGGGTGTAGCCGGCCAGGTCTTCAAACAGCAATCCGGACGGCAGCGGCTCGTACTCGGTCCAGTTACCGTACCAGAACGGCCCACCGAGGCTATCCAGGAACGGTTCCCCGATCATGTCGTCCACGTCGTCCATGCCGGCGCACAGCCGACCATGCTGCAGGAATGCCGCGCGGGCCTGGGTATGGCTGTCGCGCATTTCCGTGGCGTGTTCGCGCAGGTCCGCATCCAGTCCCTGCGTGGCGACGTTCTGCGGCGCGCGCTGGAAGTAGCGCTCGTTGCCGAGAAATCGCAGCCGATTGTCCTCGGTGAGTTCAAAAGACAGCCAGTTGCGACTGGTAAAGGCGGTGTGGTGCGCCTCGGTGCCCTCGCCCAGACAGCCTTCATACGGCTCGATCGGGCACAGCATCGTGGCCACGGTGCCGGCCAGTTCTGGTCGCAGCAGGCCCAGGTCGATGCTGATCAACGGCAGCAGGTGGTCGGCCAGCCAAGGCTGGTCGGGTGTGAACACATCGGCCGGAAAGGGGGTGAGGCCCGGTTGCAGCGTGCGGATATCGGTCTGGTGGAACATGGCCATCCTTTGCAGAAAAACGCTGATGCCGGCCGCTGGCCAGTAACAATTACGGTAGTGCCGGCCGCTGGCCGGCAACCATGAACATCCGTCCGGCGTCATGGGGTTGCCGGCCAGAGGCCGGCATCACCCTCAGCTGGACGCGTTGCGGATCGCGTCCGGCAACGGCGCACTCCTGCCGGTCTGCGTGTCCATCCACACCACCACCACGTTGCCATCGGAATACAGCTTGGTATCGTCGTTCTGGTCCACGATGCGGTGGCCGATGGTCACGCTGCTGTTGCCCAGTCGCTCCACGAACAGCTCCACCAGCACGTCGTTGGGCCAAACGATCGGCAGCCGGTAGTTGACGTTGGTGGCAGCCACCACCGGGGCGATGCGGTCGCTCATCGACACCCCTTCCACGCCCAGCATCCAGCGCACGCGCGCTTCTTCCAGGTAGGAAATGTACTTGGCGTTGTTGACGTGGCCCATGCTGTCCATGTCGCGCCAGCGCACGCTGATCGGTACGCGGGCGAGGATCTTGTGGTCGGCACCCATCAGGCGTCCTTCTTCTTGCTGGCTGCGCCGGTCTTGCTGGGCTTGGCCGGGCTCTTGGCGGCCGCCGCCTTGCGGGCCGGCTTCTCCGGCTTCACCTTGCGTGGCGGGCGTGCGTCGGGCTTGTTGGCTACCGCCGCAGGTTGTTCCGGACGTGCGTGGGTAGAGGGCAGCATCTTGGCCAGGAACTGGCCGGTGTACGAGGTCGGGCACGCGGCCACGTCTTCGGGCGTGCCGGTGACCAGGATGGTGCCACCGCGATGGCCGCCTTCCGGACCCAGGTCGACGATCCAGTCGGCGGTCTTGATCACGTCCAGGTTGTGCTCGATCACCACCACCGTGTTGCCCTCGTCGCGCAGCTTGTGCAGCACGCCGAGCAGCGCTTCGATGTCGTGGAAGTGCAGCCCGGTGGTCGGCTCGTCGAGGATGTACAAGGTGCGCCCGGTATCGCGGCGCGACAGTTCCTTGGACAGCTTCACGCGCTGCGCCTCACCGCCGGACAGCGTGGTCGCGCTCTGGCCCAGCTTGATGTAGCTCAGGCCCACGTCGACCAGCGTTTCCAGCTTGCGCGCGATGCTCGGTACCGGCTCGAACAGCTTCAGCGCGTCTTCGACGGTCATCTGCAGTACGTCGCTGATGTTGTAGCCCTTGTACAGGATCTCCAGCGTCTCGCGGTTGTAGCGCTTGCCGTGGCAGACATCGCACGGCACGTACACGTCGGGCAGGAAGTGCATCTCGACCTTGATCAGGCCATCGCCCTGGCACGCTTCGCAACGGCCGCCACGCACGTTGAAACTGAAACGGCCCGGCGAATAGCCGCGCGCGCGCGCTTCGGGAACCTGCGCGTACAGCTCGCGCAGCGGCGTGAACAGACCGGTGTAGGTGGCCGGGTTCGAGCGCGGCGTGCGGCCGATCGGCGACTGGTCGATGTCCACCACCTTGTCGAACAGGTCCAGCCCGACCACTTCCTTGTACGGCGCGATCGGGTGCGAGGCACCGTTGATCTCGTTGGCCGCCAGCGAGAACAGGGTGTCGTTGATCAGGGTCGACTTGCCCGAGCCGGAGACACCGGTGATGCAGGTCAGCAGGCCCGACGGAATATCCAGGTCCACGCCCTTGAGGTTGTTGCCGCTGGCCCCGCGCAGGTGCAGGGTCATCTTCGGGTTGGGCTTGTGCCGGCGCGCCGGGATCTTGATGGCACGCTTGCCCGACAGGTACTGGCCGGTGAGCGAACGCGGCGCATCCAGGATGTCCTGCAGCGTGCCCTGGCCGACGATCTCGCCGCCATGCACGCCCGCGCCCGGGCCGATGTCCAGCACGTAGTCGGCCAGCCGGATCGCGTCTTCGTCATGCTCGACCACGATCACCGTGTTGCCCAGGTCGCGCAGGCGGGTGAGGGTGCCGAGCAGGCGCTCGTTGTCGCGCTGGTGCAGGCCGATGGACGGTTCGTCGAGTACGTACATCACCCCGACCAGGCCCGCACCGATCTGCGAGGCCAGGCGGATGCGCTGCGCTTCGCCACCGGAGAGGGTGTCGGCCTTGCGCTCCAGGGTGAGGTAATCCAGGCCCACATCGACCAGGAAGCCGAGGCGTTCGCCGATCTCCTTGACGATCTTGGTGGCAATCTCGCCGCGCCAGCCGGGCAGGGTCATGCTGCTGAAGAACTTCAGCGCTTCGTCGATCGGCAGCACCACCAGTTCCGGCAGTGCGCGATCGGCCACGAACACATTGCGCGCGGCCTTGTTCAGGCGCTGGCCGTGGCATTCGGGGCAGTCGCGTTCGCTGATGTACTTGGCCAGCTCTTCGCGCACCGCCGACGATTCGGTTTCCTTGTAGCGCCGCTCCAGGTTCGGAATGATGCCCTCGAACCGATGCTTGCGCTGGGTGCGGCCACCGGCTTCGGTGAAGTAGGTGAAGGTGATGGCTTCTTCGCCGCTGCCATACAGCACCGCCTGGCGCACGTCCTCGGGCAGGGTCTGCCAGACCGCGTCCACGTCGAACTTGTAGTGCTTGGCCAGCGAGGCGATCAGCTGGAAGTAATAGGCATTGCGACGGTCCCAGCCACGCACCGCACCGGCCGACAGCGACAGCTCGGGGTGCACCACCACGCGCGAGGGATCGAAGAACTCGGCCATGCCCAGCCCGTCGCAGCCCGGGCAGGCGCCGACCGGCGAATTGAACGAGAACAGGCGCGGTTCCAGCTCGGGCAGCGAGTAATCGCAGACCGGGCAGCTGTACTTGGACGAGAACAGGTGGGCGGGCGCATCCTCCGCATCCAGCGACTGCACCGACACCATGCCATCGCCCAGCTTCAGCGCGGTTTCAAAACTCTCGGCCAGGCGCTGCTTGATGTCTTCGCGCGGGCGGAAGCGGTCGATCACCGCTTCGATGGTGTGCTTCTGGCGCAACGCCAGCGGCGGCACCGCGTCGATTTCGTACAGCGCACCGTCCACCCGCACGCGCACGAACCCCTGCGCGCGCAGCTGGTCGAAGACCTGGGCGTGTTCGCCCTTGCGCTCGCGGATCACCGGGGCCAGCAGCATGTAGCGCTGTTCCTGGTCCAGGGAAAGCACGTGGTCGACCATCTGGCTGACCGTCTGCGCTTCCAGCGGGTAGCCGTGGTCGGGGCAGCGCGGGCTGCCGACGCGGGCGTAGAGCAGGCGCAGGTAATCGTAGATTTCGGTGATGGTGCCCACGGTCGAGCGCGGGTTGTGCGAGGTCGATTTCTGCTCGATCGAAATGGCCGGGGACAGGCCCTCGATGTGGTCCAGGTCCGGCTTTTCCATCACGCTCAGGAACTGCCGGGCATAGGCCGACAGCGATTCCACGTAGCGGCGCTGGCCTTCAGCGTAAATGGTGTCGAACGCCAGCGACGACTTGCCCGACCCGGACAGGCCGGTGATGACAATGAGCTTGTCGCGGGGCAGGTCGAGATCGATGTTCTTGAGATTGTGCGTCCGCGCGCCGCGGATGCGGATGAAGTCCATCGCCATGGGGGGATCCGTTGTGAGGCTTCGACCGGGTGGGGGTCGGCAAGCGGGTGGGGCAAGCGGAGACGCCAATCGGTCAGCCTACCGAGCTTGGGATTTGGGGGCAATCGCGCACATTGCCAGCCCCGGATCTCACCCTTTGAGACCTGCCAGGGGCTTACCTGAACAGGATTCAGGTCCAGGCGGGGCAAGCCGAGGGGTGGGTTGACCCGGCCCGGGGGCGCCCTTTAAAATCCCGCTTCTGTCTGCCCTCGATGGCAGCAGCCCATAGACCACAATAACTACAAAGGAAGTCTGGTCATGTACGCAGTACTGGTAACCGGCGGTAAGCAATACCGCGTGGCGCAGGGCGAAAAGCTCCGCGTTGAAAAGCTCGAAGTCGAAGTCGGCAACGAGATCAAGTTTGACAACATCCTGATGCTGGGTGACAGCGATGGCATCAAGATCGGCGACGCACTCAGCGGCGCTTCGGTCACCGCCACGGTTCTGTCCCAGGGGCGTGCTGACAAGGTCCGGATCATCAAGTTCCGTCGCCGCAAGCACAGCATGAAGCGTCAGGGTCACCGTCAGTACTACACCGAAATCGAGATCACCGGCATCGCCGGTGGCAGCAAGTAATCAGGAGAAGCAGTCATGGCACATAAGAAGGGCGTAGGCTCATCGCGCAACGGTCGCGACTCCAACCCGAAATACCTCGGCGTCAAGATCTTCGGTGGCCAGGCCATCGATGCCGGCAACATCATCATCCGTCAGCGTGGCACCCAGTTCCATCCGGGTACCGGCGTTGGCCTCGGTCGTGACCACACCCTGTTCGCGCTGGTCGACGGCAAGGTGGAGTTCTCGGTCAAGGGTCCCAAGAAGCGTCGCACCGTCAGCGTCGTCGCCGAAGCCTGATCTTCGCGATACGCAGGCGCCCACGCCTAGGCGTGGGGCCGCTGACGAAAGCCCCGCTTCGGCGGGGTTTTTGTTTTTATTGAACCACTATCGGGCGGGATCTTTCCCGCCACCGTCCCGGGATCGCACCGGGGACGTTAGACTCTGCGGTCGGGCGCATTCGCGGCCCATCGCCTCCAGTTGGCATCCAGAATCATGAAACTTGTAGACGAAGCAGAAATCCAGGTCACCGCCGGCAATGGCGGCAACGGCTGCGTCGGCTTCCGTCGCGAGAAGTTCATTCCGCTGGGTGGCCCGGACGGTGGTGACGGCGGCAATGGCGGCAACGTGTGGATCCGTGCCGACGCCAACCTCAATACCCTGGTCGACTTCCGCCATGACCGCATCTTCAAGGCGCAGCGTGGCGAGAACGGCATGGGCCGGCAGGCCTATGGCAAGGGCGGCGAAGACCTGGTCATCACCGTGCCGGTGGGCACGGTCATCATGAACGTAGCCACCGATGAAGTGATCGGCGACCTGACCCAGCACGACGACCGCCTGCTGGTGGCCAAGGGCGGCCGCGGCGGCCTGGGCAACATGCATTTCAAGAGCTCCACCAACCGCTCGCCGCGCCAGGCACTGCCGGGCGAAGAGGGTGAAGAGCGCCTGCTCAAGCTGGAGCTGAAGCTGCTGGCCGACGTCGGCCTGCTGGGCTTCCCCAATGCCGGCAAGAGCACGCTGATCCGCGCGGTGTCCGCCGCCACCCCGAAGGTGGCCGATTACCCGTTCACCACGCTGTACCCGAACCTGGGTGTGGTGCGCGTTGAAAATTACCGCAGCTTCGTGATTGCCGACATTCCCGGCCTGATCGAAGGTGCCGCCGACGGTGCCGGGCTGGGCGCGCAGTTCCTGCGCCACCTGCAGCGCACCCGCCTGTTGCTGCATCTGGTGGACATCTCGCCGATGGAAGGTGGCGTGGAAGACGTGTCGCCGATCGAGCAGGTCCGTGCGATCGAGCGCGAGCTGGAGAAGCATGATCCGGAGCTGTTGAACAAGCCGCGCTGGCTGGTGCTGAACAAGGCCGACCTGATGTTCGAGGACGAGGCCAAGGTCGCTGCCGAGAAGATCATCGCCGAGCTGGGCTGGACCCAGCCGTGGTACCTGGTCTCGGCGCTGGGCCGTGAAGGCACCTGGCCGATCATGACCAACATCATGGCCTTCTTCGACCGCCAGAAAGAAGACGAGGCGCAAGCGCGCGATGCGTACTGAGGCAGCTGCCTCGACGCTCAGAAACCCGGCTCCGGCCGGGTTTTTCTGTGGGGTGCTCGCGCGGCGTGGGCAACGCGTCGTAGAGCCGGGCTCTGCCCGGCTTGCGTCCGACGTGCAGGGTGCCGCCGCGAAGGGCCGCCGGGCAGGGCCCGGCGCTACGGTTCCGGGGTTTTTGCGCCCAACAAAAAACCCAGCCAGGGCCGGGTTTTTCTGTGTTGCCTGGTCGAAGCCACGCAGGGCGTGGCTCCACCGCAACCGCTTCGCCGTATCAGGCGGCCTTGATGGCCTTGATGCGCGCGGTCAGGCGGCTCTTGTGGCGAGCAGCCTTGTTCTTGTGGATCAGACCACGCGAGCTGAAACGGTCGAGGATCGGCTGGGCAACAGCGAAGGCTGCCTCGGCGCCGGCGGCGTCATTGGCATCCAGAGCCTTGATCACCTTCTTGACAGCGGTGCGCAGCATCGAACGCTGAGCCGTATTGCGCGCGTTGCGCACGACGGTCTGCTTGGCGCGCTTCTTGGCGGACTTGATATTGGCCACAGTGGTGGTTTCCTGAAAAATCGGTGTAATGGGAACAGCAAGCTGGAAAGTATGATGGCTGGGAAAATGTACGTCAAGTCAATTGTCAAGAGGGAACACGGGTGAGTTCACCAAGGATGTTGCGGGGCCTGCTGTCGTTCAGCAGTATGACCATGATTTCGCGGGTGCTGGGGCTGGTTCGCGACCTGGTCATTACCACTACCTTCGGCACCAACGCGGTGACCGATGCCTTCTGGGTGGCCTTCCGGGTGCCCAACTTCCTGCGCCGCCTGTTCGCCGAGGGCTCGTTTGCCACCGCGTTCGTGCCGGTGTTCACCGAAGTGAAGGAAACCCGTTCGCACGCCGAACTGCGCGAACTGATGGCGCGAGTGGCCGGCACCCTGGGCGGGGTGCTGCTGCTGGTCACCGCGCTGGCACTGATCTTCGCCCCGCAGCTGGCCACGCTGTTCGCCAGCGGGGTGGACACCGACCCGGCCAAGCACGGGCTACTGGTGGATCTGTTCCGGCTGACCTTCCCGTTCCTGCTGTTCGTATCGCTCACCGCGCTGGCGGGCGGGGCGTTGAACAGTTTCCAGAAATTCGCGATGCCGGCGCTGACCCCGGTGATCCTCAACCTGTGCATGATCGCCGGCGCGCTGTGGCTGGCCCCGCGGCTGGGTGGCACCCCGGAGAAGCAGATCCTGGCGCTGGGCTGGGCGGTGCTGGCTGCCGGCCTGTTGCAGCTGCTGTTCCAGCTGCCCTCGCTGAAAGGCATCAACCTGCTCACCCTGCCGCGGTGGGGCTGGACCCACCCGGGCGTGCGCAAGGTACTGACCCTGATGGTGCCGACCCTGTTCGGCTCGTCGGTGGCGCAGATCAACCTGCTGCTGGATACGGTGATCGCCGCCAAGCTGACCGACGGCTCGCAGTCGTGGCTGTCGCTGGCCGACCGCTTCCTGGAACTGCCGCTGGGCGTGTTCGGGGTGGCGCTGGGCACGGTGATCCTGCCGGCGCTGGCCCGCCACCACGTCAGCACCGACAAGGCCGGGTTCTCCAGCGCGCTGGACTGGGGGCTGCGGACCACGCTGCTGATCGCCGTGCCGGCCATGCTGGGCCTGATGCTGCTGGCCGAGCCGCTGATCGCCACGGTGTTCCAGCACGGGCAGTTCACCGCGTTCGATACCCGCATGACCGCCTTGTCGGTGTATGGCCTGAGCTTCGCGCTGCCGGCGTTCGCGCTGCTCAAGGTGGTGCTGCCGGCGTTCTACGCCCGCCAGGACACCCGCACCCCGGTGCGCGCCGGCCTGATCGCCCTGGTGGCCAACATGGTCTTCAACTTCGCCCTGCTGGCGGTGCTGTACCACGTGATGGTGCCCGAGGCGCTCAAGGCACAGGGCGTGTGGGTGGCGCTGGGCAAGCAGCCCGGCCTGCACCTGGCGCTGGGCATTGCCAGTGCGCTGTCCAGTTACCTGAACCTGGGCCTGCTCTGGTACTGGCTGGGCAAGACCGATGTTTACCAGCCCAAGCCCGGCTGGGCCGGCTATGCCACCCGGCTGGGCCTGGCCTGCGTGGCGATGGTGGCGGTGCTGCTGGGCCTGCTGCACGGGATGTCCGGCTTCACCGCGATGGACAAGTGGCACCGCATCGGCAACCTGGCGCTGCTGGTCGGCGGCGGTGGCCTGACCTACCTGGTGGCCCTGGTGGCGATGGGCTTCCGCCCGCGTCACCTGCGCGAGCATTGATCCTTGGACACCCCGGCTATACTTCATGGCTATCCCCTGCAACACATCGGTCCTGGTGGGCCGGACTCCCAGTTGATGAGCACGTTGTTTAGAAACATCGAAGGCGGGCCGCTGTTCCCGCACGGAAGCGTGGTCTGCATCGGCGCGTTCGACGGCCTGCACCTGGGCCATCGCGCCCTGGTGCGGCATGCGGTGGCGCGTGCGCGCGCGCTGGGCGTGGCGGCCGTGGCCGTCGCGTTCGAGCCGTTGCCGCGTGAGTATTTCGCCCAGGGCGAGCCGCCGCCGCGGTTGACCCTGGCCCGCGACAAGGTCGCCATCCTGCGCGAACTGGGCGTGGATGCCGTGGGCCTGCTGCGCTTCGATGCGCGCATGGCCGCGATGCAGCCGGAAGACTTCGTCCAGCAGCTGCTGGTACAGCGCCTGAGCGCGCGCGAGGTCTGGATCGGCCCGGAGTTCTGCTTCGGCAACCGCCGTCGCGGCGACCTGGCCCTGCTGCAGTCGATGGGCGCGGCGCTGGGTTTTTCCGCGGGCGAGATCGAGCCGGTGGACCTGCATGGCGAGCGCATCTCCAGCACCCGCATCCGCCAGCTGCTGCGCGCCGGCGACTTCGCCCATGCCAACGACCTGCTCGGCCGGCCCTACGCGATCGGTGGCAGGGTCGTGCGTGGGCGCCAGCTCGGCCGTACGCTGGGCTTCCCGACGGCCAACCTGCGTTTCCCCAAGACTCCGCCGTTGTCGGGCATCTACGCCACCTGGGTGCACGGGGTGTTCGACCAGCCCTGGCCGTCGGTGTCCAGCTTCGGCACCCGCCCCACCGTGGACGGGGTGGAGCCGCTGCTGGAAGCGCACCTGTTCGATTTCCAGGGCGACCTGTACGGTCGCCACATTGAAGTGGAATTTGTCGCCAAGTTGCGCGATGAAGAGAAGTTCCAAGATCTGGCCGCCTTGACCGACCAGATGCACCGTGACGCCGACCAAGCGCGCCACATCCTTTCCGAACACAGATTGCGAGCCACTGCGTGAGCCAGGACTACAAAGCCACCCTTCATCTGCCGGCAACACAATTCCCGATGCGCGGCGACCTGCCCAAGCGCGAGCCGGGCATTCTGTCGCGCTGGGAAGACCAGGGCCTGTACGCCCGCCTGCGCGAGAACGCGCAGGGCCGCCCGCTGTTCGTGCTGCACGACGGCCCGCCGTACGCCAACGGCCAGATCCACCTGGGCCATGCGGTCAACAAGATCCTCAAGGACATCATCGTCAAGTCGCGCTACCTGGCCGGCTTCGATGCGCCCTACGTGCCGGGCTGGGATTGCCATGGCCTGCCGATCGAGATCGCGGTCGAGAAGAAGTGGGGCAAGGTCGGGGTCAAGCTCGATGCCGCGCAGTTCCGCCAGAAGTGCCGTGAATTCGCCGAAGAGCAGATCGAACTGCAGCGCCGCGATTTCAAGCGCCTGGGCGTGATCGGCGACTGGGACAACCCGTACAAGACGTTGAGCTTCGATTTTGAAGCCAACGAAATCCGCGCGTTGTCCAAGGTGTTTGCCAACGGCCACATCGTGCGCGGCGCCAAGCCGGTGCATTGGTGCTTCGATTGCGGCTCGGCCTTGGCCGAGGCGGAAATCGAGTACCAGGACAAGACCTCGCCGGCGATCGACGTGGCCTACGTTGCGCGTGATTCGGCGCAGCTGGCGTCGCGCTTCGGCGTGACCCTGCCGGCCGATGTCGAGGTGGCCGTGCCGATCTGGACCACCACCCCCTGGACGATGCCGGCCTCGCTGGCGGTGTCGCTGGGCGCGGACATCCAGTACTCGCTGGTCGAAGGCCCGGCGCACAATGGCACGCGCCGCTGGCTGGTGGTGGCCGCCACGCTGGCCGAGCGCGCGCTGCGCCGCTACGGCGTTGAAGAGGTGGTGGCGCATGGCCACGCCGCCGGTGCGGCGCTGGAAAACCTGCTGCTGGCCCACCCGTTCTACCCCACCCGCGACATCCCGCTGCTCAACGGCGCGCATGTCTCCGACGAAGACGGTACCGGTGCGGTGCATACCGCCCCCGGCCACGGCCAGGAAGATTTCGTGGTCAGCCAGCAGTACGGGCTGATGGACAACTACAACGCCGGCCAGATCAATCCGGTCGACGGCCGTGGCGTGTACCTGCCGTCGACCCCGCCGGCAGGCGATGTCGAACTGGCCGGTGTGCACCTGTGGAAGGCGCAGCCGTTGATCGTCGATGTACTGCGCGCCAGTGGCGCGCTGCTGGCCTTCGTCGAGATCGTGCACAGCTACCCGCACTGCTGGCGGCACAAGACCCCGGTGGTGTTCCGCGCCACCCCGCAGTGGTTCATCTCGATGGACAAGGCCAACCTGCGCAACGACGCGATGACCGCGATCGACAACGTCGGCTGGTTCCCGAGCTGGGGCAAGGCGCGTATCGGCAGCATGGTCGATGGTCGCCCGGATTGGTGCATCAGCCGCCAGCGTACCTGGGGCGTGCCGATCGCGCTGTTCACCCACCGCGAAACCGGCGAGCCGCACCCGCGCACGGTGGAACTGATGCAGCAGGTGGCCGACCGCGTCGAAGCCGAGGGCATCGACGTGTGGTATTCGCTGGACAGCGCCGAGCTGCTCGGCGATGAAGCGCCGCATTACGAGAAGGTCACCGACATCCTGGATGTGTGGTTCGACTCGGGCGTCACCCATGAAGGCGTGCTGCTGGCCCGTGGCTTCGGCAAGCCGGCCGACCTGTACCTGGAAGGCTCGGACCAGCACCGCGGCTGGTTCCAGTCCTCGCTGCTGACCGGCGTGGCGATCGACAAGCATGCCCCGTACAAGCAGTGCCTCACCCACGGTTTCACCGTGGATGAGAAGGGCCGCAAGATGTCCAAGTCGCTGGGCAACGGCATCGAGCCGCAGGACATCATGAAGACCCTGGGCGCGGACATCCTGCGCCTGTGGATCGCCTCGGCCGACTACAGCAACGAGATGTCGCTGTCGCAGGAAATCCTCAAGCGCAACGCCGACGCCTACCGGCGCCTGCGCAACACCGCGCGCTTCCTGCTCGGCAACCTGGACGGCTTCGACCCGGCCCAGCACCTGGTGGCCCCGGCCGACATGGTCGCGCTGGACCGCTGGATCGTGCATCGCGCCCATGAAGTGCAGGAGAAGATCAAGGCGGCCTACACCGGCTACACCATGGCCGAGATCGTGCAGCTGCTGCTGAATTTCTGCAGCGTCGACCTGGGCTCGCTGTACCTGGACGTCACCAAGGACCGGCTGTACACCATGCCGGTGGACTCGCGTGGCCGGCGTTCGGCGCAGACCGCGATGTACCACATCGCCGAAGCATTCACCCGCTGGATTGCCCCGATCCTGAGCTTCACCGCCGACGAGCTGTGGGACTACCTGCCGGGTGAGCGCAAGGACAACGTGCTGATGGCCACCTGGTACGAAGGCCTGGCCCCGCTGCCGGCCGATGCACCCCTCAATGCGGCCGATTTCGATCAGCTGCTGGCGCTGCGCGAGCAGGTAGCCAAGGTGCTCGAGCCGATGCGTGCCAACGGCGCGATCGGTGCCGCGCTGGAGGCCGAGATCACCGTGGCCGCCAACGAGGAGACCGCCGCACGCTGGCAACCGCTGGCCGAGGAACTGCGTTTCCTGCTGATCAGCGGCGATGTGCAGGTGCGCCCGGCGACCACCGACGAGGTGTTCGTCAGCGCCCAGCCCACTGAAAAGACCAAGTGCGTGCGCTGCTGGCACTACCGCGCCGATGTGGGCAGCGTGGCCGCCCATCCCGAGCTGTGCGGCCGTTGCGTGACCAACATCGACGGGGCCGGCGAAGACCGGCGGTGGTTCTGATGGCCGCCGCCCGCCCGCGCCCGAGCGCGCTGATCTGGCTGCTGCTGTCGGCGGCGATCATCGGCCTGGACCAGTGGAGCAAGGCATGGGTGCTGTCCAGCCTGCCCGAGTACCAGCCGGTGGTGGTCATCGAGGGCTTCTGGAACTGGTTCCGCACCTACAACACCGGTGCGGCCTTCAGCTTCCTGAGCGACGCCGGGGGCTGGCAGCTGTGGTTCTTCACCGCGCTGGCGGTGGGCATCAGCGGCCTGATGGCGTTCTGGCTGTCGCGCACCGCACGCGGCCACTGGCGCAGCGCCGTGCCCTATGCACTGGTCATTGGCGGGGCGATCGGCAACGTGATTGACCGGTTGATGCACGGCCATGTGGTGGATTTCATCCAGTGGTACGTCGGCGAGCACTACTGGCCCTCGTTCAACATCGCCGACGCGGCGATCGTGTGCGGGGCGGTCGGCATCGCCCTGTTCGGGCTGTTTGACGGCAAGGCCCAGAAAAAAGCGGGATAATTCCCCCCTGTTACCAGCACTGAACCGGCGTTGCGCCGGCCGGAGTATCTGATCGATGGACGTGTTGCTCGCCAATCCGCGTGGTTTTTGTGCCGGTGTCGATCGTGCGATCGAGATCGTCAAGCGCGCGATCGAAACCCTGGGGGCGCCGATCTATGTGCGTCACGAGGTGGTGCACAACCGTTTCGTGGTCGATGACCTGAAGCGGCGCGGTGCGATCTTCGTCGAGGAACTCGATGAAGTGCCCGATGACAATACGGTGATCTTCAGCGCCCACGGCGTCTCCCAGGCGGTGCGCCAGGAAGCCGAGCGCCGCGGCCTGAAGGTGTTCGATGCGACCTGCCCACTGGTCACCAAGGTCCACCTGGAAGTGGCGCGGCATTGCCGCGCTGGCCGTGACGTGGTGTTGATCGGCCACGCCGGGCACCCGGAAGTGGAAGGCACCATGGGCCAGTGGAGCCGCGAGCGCGGCACCGGCCGCATCTACCTGGTGGAGGACGTTGAAGACGTCGCCACGCTGGAGATCGACCAGCCCGAGAACTTCGCCTACACCACCCAGACCACGCTGTCGGTGGATGACACCCGCGGCATCATCGAGGCCATGCGCGCCCGCTTCCCGGCGATGCAGGGCCCGAAGAACGATGACATCTGCTACGCCACGCAGAACCGCCAGGACGCCGTGCGCGACCTGGCCAAGCGCTGCGATCTGGTGCTGGTGGTGGGCTCGCCGAACAGTTCCAACTCCAACCGGCTCAGCGAGCTGGCGCGTCGGGAAGGCGTGGAGTCGTATCTGATCGACGGTGCCGACGAGATCGACCCGGCCTGGGTGCTCGGCAAGCAGCACATCGGCCTGACCGCCGGCGCCTCGGCACCGCAGGTGCTGGTCGACGGGGTGATCGCACGGTTGAAGGAGCTCGGTGCCAGCGGCATCGGCGAACTCGACGGCGAGCCGGAATCAATGGTGTTCGCCCTGCCCAAGGAACTGCGGCTGCGCCTGATCAGCTGATCGGGCGCGACGACCAACGGTCGTCGCCTACCGGCGTTTCGTGGCAATGGCCGCGTCGGTTTCCGCCGGATGCCGTGTCCATCCCCGGGTCCGATTCCGACGGATGCCGCGTCCATCCCTGCGTCGGTTTCCGACGGACACCGTATCCATCCCCGCGTCGGTTTCTGACGGACACCGCGTCCATCCCGGCGTCGGTTTCCGACGGACACCGTGTCTATCCCCCGCGTCGGATTCCGACGGACGCCGCATCTATCCGCGCGTCGGTTTCCGACGGACGCCGCGTCCATCCCCGCGTCGGTTTCCGGCGGACACCGCATCCATCCCCGGGTCCGATTCCCACGGACACCCTGTCCACCCGGTAGGTACCGACCGTTGGTCGGTACAAATGCATCACCGCCCGACGACTGTCCAACGCCACCACCGCACGCGTGGCAACGCTTTGCCGTTTCTGTCCACATCCCCACGCATGACCTTTGGCCATGGGGCAGGGCAGGAGCGAGGTCTAGCATCGGATGTTTCACCGTTGGAGCCTTGCCGATGAACATGCGTGCCACCGTCCTGTCCGTGCTGCTGGCGTTGACGGCCACCAGCGTGCAGGCACAGACCCCGCCCCCTCAGGATGTTGCATGGCCGGGCGTGCTGCGCATCGATGTGGACGCGCGCGATATCGGTCGGCGCATCTTCAAGGTCAAGGTGGCCCTGCCGGCCAAGCCCGGCCCGCTGACCCTGCTGTACCCGCAGTGGTTGCCCGGTGCGCATTCGCCCAGTGGCCCGATCGACAAGCTGGCCGGGCTGGTGGTGTCGGCCAACGGCAAACCGCTGCAGTGGACCCGCGATCCCTACGACGTGTACGCCTTCGGCGTGGTGGTGCCGCAGGGGGCCAGCACGGTGGTGGCCGAGTTCAAGTTCCTGTCCTCTCAGGGTGGCAGCCAGGGCCGCGTGGTGATGACGCCGGACATGCTCAACCTGCAGTGGAACGCCAACTCGCTGTACCCGGCCGGCGTGGTCACCCGCAACCTGCAGGCCCAGGCCAGCGTGACCCTGCCTGCCGGCTGGGAGTACGCCACGGCATTGGAGACCGAGCGCCGCGAGGGCGACACCGTCGTGTTCAAGCCGATCAGCTACGACCACCTGGTGGATTCGCCGCTGTTCGCCGGCCGCTATTACAAGCAGTTCGACCTGGACCCGGGTGCCAAGGTGCCGGTGCATCTGAACGTGTTCGCCGACGATGCCAAATCGCTGGTCGCCACGCCCGCGCAGCTGCAGGCGCACCGCGCGCTGGTGCAGCAGATCTATAAGCTTTACGGCGCACGCCACTTCGACCATTACCAGTTCCTGCTCGCACTGACCAGCAAGCTGGGCGGCATCGGCCTGGAACACCAGCGCTCCAGTGAAAACAGCGCCGAGACCGGCTACTTCACCGACTGGGACAAGACCTGGCTGGGTCGCGACCTGCTGCCGCACGAATTCAACCACTCCTGGAACGGCAAGTACCGCCGCGGTGCCGACCTGAGCACGCCCAACTTCAACGTGCCCATGGGCGACAGCCTGCTATGGGTGTATGAAGGCCAGACCCAGTTCTGGGGCCAGGTGCTGGCCGCGCGCTCGGGCCTGTGGAGCGTGCAGCAGACCCGCGAAACCCTGGCCAATGTGGCGGCCACCTACGATCGCGGTCGCCCGGGCCTGGCCTGGCGCAACCTGCAGGACACCACCAACGATCCGACCATCGCCCAACGCCGCGCCTTGCCATTCCGCAACTACCAGATGAGCGAGGACTACTACTCCGGCGGCCAGATGGTGTGGCTGGAGGTGGAAGGCAAGCTGCGTGCGCTGACCGGCAACAAGCGCAGCCTGGATGATTTCGCCAAGGCTTTTTTCGGCATGAACGATGGCGACTGGAACGTCAATCCGTACACGTTCGACGACGTCGTGAGCACCTTGAACGGCATCGCGCCGTTCGATTGGGCTACCTTCCTGCGCCAGCGCCTGGACGGGAAGGGGCCGTTGACCGGCGGCCTCGACGCGGCCGGCTGGAAGCTGGTCTACACCGATACCCCGAGTGAGACGGTCAAGGCGCAGGAGACCCGTGGCAACAACGCCAACCTGGTGTACTCGTTGGGCGTGACCGTGGCCAACAGCGGTGCACTCACCGACGTGCTGTGGGACAGCCCGGCCTTCAATGCCGGTCTTACCCCGGGCATGACCGTGCTGGCGGTCAATGGCCGCGTTTACAAGGCCGACGCACTCAAGGACGCGGTCACCGCCGCCAAGACCGACAAGGCCCCCATCAGCCTGCTGGTGCGCAGCTTCGATCGCATCGATACGGTGACCCTGGAATACCACGGCGGCCTGCTGTATCCCTCGCTGGAGCGGATTGCCGGCAAGCCCGATCGCCTGGCCGAACTGTGGAAGGCGCGATGACCTCGCGCCGCTGATCACGCGGCATCTGTCGCCGCGCTGAGAGGGCGGCCCGCATTGGCGCGGGCCGCCGCGTGCTCAGGTCTGGTCGTCGGTGGTAGCGGTGGGACCATTGGTCTTCACCGACTGGATGCCGGTCTCGCGCGCGGTCACCGAGGAGTACGCCTCGCTGGTGCCGATGCGTTCGCCATTGGCGGCCTTGAGGTTGAACATCGGTTTGCCACTGGAGGTGTCCTTGCGTTCGTATCGGGTATCCAGCGGCGCGTTGGTCTTGACCGATTCGATGCCGTTCAACGCGCTCTGCCGGGTGGTGTAGCTCTCGCTGGTGAGAATGGTTTCGTTGTTTCCGGCCTTCAACACAAACCGGTACTGACTTCCTGCGCCACTCAGTACATAACGTGCTGCCATATCGGAATTCCCCTGGTTGATGGGTAGGGTGCCCGGGTGGGCGCAATGAGCCTTTTCCGACAGCGAGTAAATTGGTATCAGGAAATGTCCTGCTGGGCTGTAGGGAAAAGCCTCAATGCACCTGCAAGGTCAGCAGGAAGTACCGGCCCAACGGGTCATCCAGGCCCAATGCCAGGCCGCCGTTGCCGCTCAGGTAGTTGACCGGTTGTGCGTCGCGCAGGTTGTGCACGTCCAGCGCCACGCTTAGCCGTGCCCCCAGTTGCCGGCCCAGGTGCAGGTTCCAGCGCAGCTGGTCGGGGTTGCTGCAGCGATCCTGGTCGCGCTGCAGGGTCGGGCAGGATTCGCCGGGCAGCCAGGCGCGGGTACTGCCCACGTAGTTGGCGCGCAGTGCAATGTCCCAGCGCTCGTTCTGCCATTGCGTGGTGAGTACCGCGGCCAGCGAGGGCGTCGCATGCCCGCGCAGGTCCACCGCCTCGCCATGGCGGCGGAAACGACGCAGTTCCTGCTGTTTCAGGGTATCCAGCGCCAGCCGCCATTGTCCGTGCGCACGCGTCTCGTAGTGGTAGTCGCCGCGCAGCACCCAGTTGCGCGACCGGGTCCGCCCGATGTTGTCGAACGACAGGTGCAGTGCCTGGAGATTGCCGGCGGGGTCAAGCTCGCGGGTATCGCGGTTCCACAAGGCATCTTCGGGGCGCAGGGCGAGGATCTCGTTGCGCAGCTCGATGATGTGGTGGGTGAGCGACCAGGACAACGCCCCGGTGGGCGACCAGGTCACGCCCAGCGAGTGGCTGCGCGTGGTTTCGGCCTTCAACGTGGTGTTTTCCTGCACATGCACGTCCACCACGCAGCCGCCCTGCGTGGTGGGGAAGGCACAAGGAGGCAGCAGCGAGGACGGTGGCAGCGTTACCGGCTCGAAATAACCGGGGGGACGGCGACGTTCAAACAGGCTTGGCGCGCGGTAGCCGCGGCCGCTGGAGAACAGCAGCGACCAGTGCGGTGACGGATTCCAGCGCAGGCCGGCGCGGGGAGAAAACGCGGTATCGCCGCCATCGCGATCCCAGCGGGCGGCAAGATCCATCCGCAGGCTGGGCGCCAGCGGCAGGCCCAACTCGCTGTACACCGCGCCGGACGCCTGCGACAGCCGGCGTCGTTCCATCGGCAATCCCAGCGCCAGTTCGCCTTCGCCCAGCAATGGGTCGGGATGGGAGGTCCAGGCTTCGTGGCGCAGGTCGGCGCCGCTGGCCAGCTGCACCGCACCGCCGGGCAGGCTCCACAGATTGCGTTGCACGCCCCACCACGCCTGCCACTGATCGGTGCGGCCGCGATTGCGGATGGAAGGGAACAGCTCTGCGGCCAGCGTCGGCTGCAACGCGGTGAAGCCGGGCAGGAAGCCCCTGCGGGTTGCGTCGAACAAGCGCTGCGTACGCACCGCACCTTCGGTGGTCAGCGACACCGCGCTGCGCTGGCCGCTGATCCCCAGCTCCCAGCTATGGCCAGGAAGGTCGCGGCCGGTGCCGGCACTGGCGTCGAACTCGGTTGCCCGCACCCGTGGGCGCACCACCCCGCCTTCCTGGAACACGTGGTTGATCAACAACCCGCCGCCGAGCGGCACCGCAGCAGCGGTGGAGCCGAGTTCGAAACGCTGGCGGGTCTGGTTGCTGCGCACCTCGGCGTAGGCATAGCGACCCTGGCCCAGGTCACGTCGATAACGCGCATAGGCGGCGAGGGTCGAGGCCGCCGGCTGCAGCGAGCGCGGGCGGGAACTGTCATACCAGCAGCCGTCCTCGTCGCGCTGCAGCGGTGCCGGGCACAGCCAGGCGGGCAGGTACTGGCCGTCGTCGGTGAGCAGCCCGATCTGGTAGCGCTGCTGCTCGCCGTGCCAGGCACGGCTGTCGCCGGCCACATGCTGGGTACGCTGCAGATCCAGGCCGGTGAACCAGCGGTCGCCATTGTCGCGCGTACCGCCGCCGGCCAGCTGCAGCCGCTGCTGGTCACCGTCGCCACGGCTGCTCACCCCCGACTGCAGCATCGCTTCGGGGCCGTCGGCCTGGTCGCGCAGGATGATGTTGACCACCCCGGACATCGCATCGGCACCATAGATGGCCGATGCGCCGCCGCGGACCATTTCGATACGCTCGACAAAACTCAGCGGGATGCCGCCCAGGTCGGTCAACGCGCCTTGTTCCAGCGACACCATCGGGTAGCGCGGCAGCCGCCGGCCATTGACCAGGAACAGCGTGGCGCGCGGTCCCATGCCGTCCAGGCTGGTGGTGGCCGCCGCGCCCACCGGCAGGTACAGCGAATCGCCACCGCGTGAGGTCGACAGCGGCGAGTGGCCGTTCATGCCGGGCAGGTGGCGCAGCAGGTCGAACAACGACCCGTAGCCACTGCGCAGGATTTCGTCGCGCTCGATGACCGTGACCGGCAGGGTGGCCTGCACCGAGCTGCGGGGCAGGCGGCTGCCGGTGACATGCACCGGGGCCAGGTCCACCTGGGCGACGGGGGCAGGCAGCAACGGTTCGGGCGTGTGTGCCGTTGCGCGCACGCGCCTGGACGGCGGTGCCGCGCGGCGCGCCACGAACACACCGGGTGAGGTCTGCAGGATCCGCACCGGCAGGTCCTGGACCAGTCGCTGCAGCGCGGCGGCCGATGCCAGCCGACCGTCGACGCCGGGCGAACGCAACCCGGCCAGCTCGTCGGCATCGAACAACAGGGTCTGCCTGCTCTGGCGTGCCCACTGCCGCAACGCATCGGCCAAGGGGCCGTGCTCGATGCGGTAGATTGCCGTGGCAGGCGGGTCGCGCGGTGCTGCCAGTGCCGGTGGCACCGGCAGCGCCAGTGCAAACCCCAGCGCGGTCCTGCGCAACCACATCAGCAGCGAATCAGCCCCCGGTATGGACATCGCATTCAGTGCAGGCGGTGCAGTTCCAGCGCACCATCCTTGCCTTGCCGCGCGCTGATCGACCAGCCCTGGTGCAATGCCGACAGCAGCGCATCGGCGTCGCCGGCCTGGAAGGTGCCGCTGACCGCCAACGACGCGAGCGCCGGATCACTGATCACCATCGGGATCGTGCCGTAGCGGTTCATCCGCTCCACCACCGCCTGCAACGGGGTGGCATCGAACACCAGCTGGCCGTGCAGCCAGCCTTCTGCCGCCGGTCGCGACAGCGCCGGGCCGGGCTGGATCTGCCCGGACGGTTGCACCTGCAGTTGCTGCCCTGGTTGCAGGGTGTGCCGGTTGGCGCTCGGCCCGGTACTGGTGACTTCCACCAGGCCGTCGAGCAGGGCGACGTCGACCCGGCCATCGTCCCGGCGTTCCACCTGGAAGGTGGTGCCGATGTCGCGGATGCTGCTGTTGCCAGCTTGTACGCGCAGCGTCCTGGACGAAGGCGCTACCTGCAGCTGGATGCGGCCGCGCTCCAGCGCGATGCGGCGCCCACGCCAGCCAAAGCGGGTGGCCACTGCCGCGCCGGCATCCAGCGTGACGGTGCTGCCGTCGTCCAGCACGCGCTGCTGCGGCAGGCCACTGGTATTGGCGTAATGGCGTGGCACTGGATTGCCATCGATGGCGACCATCCAGCCGCTGCCCAAGGCAAGGCAGAGTGCGGCGGCGGTTGCCACGCGCGGCCACCATCGCCGGGCGGGTACCCGCGCAATGCGGGCGGTACTGGCCCGCACCCAGGCGTCATCGGCCAGCTGTCGGGTCTGCTGGTGCAGGGTTTCGGCCCGTGCCCAGGCATGCACGTGTGCGGGGTCTTCGGCGAGCCAGTCTTCAAATGCATCGCGCTCCTCGCCGGTGCAGTCTGCCGCCTCCAATCGTGCGATCCATTCGCTCGCGCGCTGGAATGCCGTCTCGGCGGCAACGTGCTTGGCAGCACTCATCATGATTCTCCGTCCTTGCCGAAGGTATCCGGGTCCAGTTCCTTGCGCAGTCCCTGCAGGGCACGGGCGATGTGTTTTTCCACCGTCTTGGCGGTGATGCCGCAATGTTGGGCGATCTGTGCATAGCTCATGCCGCTGATGCGGTTGAGCAGGTATACCTCGCGGCAGCGGTCAGGCAGCTTGAACAGCGCCTGCCGCAACATCGCCAGCATCTGTCCGGATTCGGCCTGGCGCAGCGGACCGGCGGTGGTGGAGGACGGCTCGCTGCCGGCCGCGTCATCCAGCAGCGGCACATGCGCGCCCGCTTGTGGCGAACGCCCGCGGTCGGCCAGGCGATTGCGCGCGATCCGGTACAGCAGCAGGCGCAGTTCGTCGGTGGAATGGGCTTGGTAACGGATCAGGCGTTCCATGCAGTCCTGGGCGATGTCCTCGGCGTCTTCGCTACTCACGCCACGGGTGCGCAGGAACGCGCACAACGGCCCGCGCTCGCCACGTACGAACGCAGTGAAGGTCTCCGGCGCCGGAAGTGGATCCGGTGCGCTGCAGATCAGGGGAGACGGGACGGACAGAGCAGTACCTCGAACGGCATGGGGCAACGGACGATCGAGTATTGCGCGACGTTGACAGGATAAGGAAGAGCGCATGTCAGCTCCGGTCAAAACTGAATGCATTTAGATTTCCATCCGGGCGTGGATGGGGGAGGTGGGCGCCCTGCACCGTTTTGTTTCGGGTCCCGCGTACTGCGGGGGCAGACCCTTTCTGGAGAGAGAGCTAATGAAGTATTCGGTGTTGAGTGTGGCGCTGGCAGGTGTACTGGGCGTGGCAGCGATGGGGGCGGCCGGTGACGCCGCCGCGATGAACTACCACCTGCAGGGCGATCGCATTTTCCTCAGCGGCGGGGTGACCTACGCCGACGTGGTGTCGTTGCCGGCGCTGCTGGCCAAGGCGCAGGCCGAAGGCCGTCCGATCCGCGAGGTGGTGCTGCGCACCTCCAATGGCGGCGCGCTGATCGCCGGTGAGTGGCTGCAGGGTATCATCCGCACTGCCGGGCTGAACACCATCGTGTCCGGCCACTGCATCTCCTCCTGCTCGATCATGCAGTCCGGCGGCGTGGAGCGTTACCTCGCCGGCGATCTGCCGATCGTGGATTCGGTGCAGATCCATGCCGCCAGCAGTGGCGGCACGGTGATCTACACGCCGTCGCCGCGCATGACCCAGATCTACACCGGCAACTACGGCGGCGGCATGGACCCGGCGCTGCTGCACAAGGCGATGTACGAAGTGGTCGAGTCCAATGGCCTGCTCGCGTTCGCTGATCCGGCACGCACCCGTGGCAACTCGGTCAGCTTCGATCCCGATGGCAGCGGCAGCAAGCGCGAAACCTTCGCCGGCCAGGACATCTACACCAACAACATCGTGACCGCAGCGGGCTACCGCGATCCCGGCGACACCTTGAATGTGACCGCCAATGTCAGCGGTGATATCAATGCCGGCTACCTGCGTACCGGCCGCCAGCTGCAGACCTTCGTCGATGACGATTTCGCGCGCTGGAACACCAACATGCAGTCCACCTACATCAGCCTGGCGCAGGGCATCTACAACGCCTCCAGCCGCGGCCTGCAGGGCATCGGCACCTACTCGGTGCAGGACTACCTCAACGACGCGGGCTACCAGGCCGACCTGTTGTCCAGGCTGCGTCTGGGTGATCTGGCGGCATCCACGCTGGACGATTCCATGGGGGTGATCCGCGTGGCCAACGGTGCCACCTGGCGCACTGCGGCCACCACCGGTGCGGACTTCATGCTGGTCGAGAACGGCACCATCGCTCTGGAGGGCGGTGCGCTGCGTGCCTCCGAAGTGCGCGTGCTGGGCGCCGGCATGCTGGTGGGCCACGGCGACGTGGCCGGCACCGCGATGGACCGGGACGCGCTCTTCGACGGCAGCGGCCCCTCCTGGCGCGAAGACGGCTTCAACCGCCTGCGCGTGTACGGCACGCTGATGCCGCGCGGGGGCGACCTGGTCACCCACGGCTACGTCAACATCATGCCGGGCGGCAAGGTGTTGTTCGATGTGACCGAGAACGGAGGCGCCGCGAGTGGCCGGTTGCGCGTGGGCACCTTCTTCGATAACCAGCAGTCCGACGGCGCGCTGGTGATCTCCACCGGCGCCTACCTGGAATTGAACGTGGCCAAGGGCTTCTACGGCCAGGAATTCCGCCGCGATCTCGTCGAAGGTCCGATCTACCAGCAGGGCTTCCAGGATGCAGTGCGGCTGGGCGACACCGGCTACACCGCCAGCATCGCGGACGGTGAGGTGTTCCGCCCGCGGCACAACTCGTTGCTGAGCTTCAACCTCACGCAGACCGCCGATGGCCTGTGGCTGACCGCCAATCCCGGCTTCGATCAGCTCGGCCTGTTTGCCAATGCAGGCGCCGGCGACGGCCTCGGCCGCGCGCTGGCCAGCGCCGCCAGCGGCAACAACGCCGCGCTGAAACCCCTGTTGGCATCGCTGCAGTTCGCCGACCGCGACGTGATCCAGCAGCAGGCCGGCAGCCTGCGCGGCGATGCACATGCCACCCAGCGACTGGCCGATACCGCCCTGGTGGGCAGCATCGGCAACGTCGTCCAGCAACATCAGTTCGCCATGCGCAGCGGCGGCGGAGATGCCGACGGCCTGGCGGCACAGGCCGCGCAGTCGGCCTCGGCGCAGCCGGGCGTGACCAACGGCAGCCTGTTCAACCAGCTGGCGATGCACCTGGTGCAGCCGGGCAATGACGGCATGGGTGCCACCACCGACAGCAGTGGCCGCAATGCGGGCGTGTGGGGCAGGGGCTTTGGCAGCCAGGGGCGGATCGAGGGCGCCAACGGCGTCGCCGGGATGACCCACACCACCGGCGGCATCGTGCTGGGTGCCGACACCCGCCTCGCCGACGACCGCGTCACCCTGGGCGTGAGCGTGGCCGCCGCCGACATGTCGACCAAGGCGCGCGACGGGGCGGCCTTCACCGGCGATGTGCGTGCCCTGGATGTGGGCGGCTACCTGGATGCCACCTACGCGCGCGGCTTCCTGGCGTTCTCGGCCCGCTACACCGACCTGCGCCACGACACCCGGCGCAGCATCAGTGGTATCGAGGGGCTGGAAGCGCCGCTGAAAGCCAAGTACAGCAACAACGCCGTGTCGGCCCGCCTGGAGCATGGCTTCTCGTTCACCACCGCCGCCGGCGTGGTCATCCAGCCGCTGCTGCCGGTGGTCGATTACGCCCGCACCTCGGCCACCCGCTTCGACGAAGGGCAGGGCGCTGGCGCGCTGCTTGGCCGCAGCGGCAGCCTGGAAAGCATCCGCGTGGGTGCCGGCCTGCAGCTGTACAAGACCTTCAACGGACGCAACGGCGAGAAGATCACCCCGCACGCCCGCGTGGTCTGGCAGAAGGAGCTGGGCGATACCCAGGCGCAGTACAGCAACGCGTTCAGCGCGGCCCCGGACCTGGTCTTCGGCGCCGCCAGCCAGCAGGTCGGTGAGCGCGTGTTGACCTGGAACGTGGGCGTCACCAGCCGCGCCAGCGAGCACCTGTCGATCATGGTGGACTACGTGGGTGAGCGTCGCGATGGGCAGGACCAGAACGGGGTGATGCTGGGCCTGGGCTACCGGTTCTGAGGGAAGGGGCGGCCCCGGCCCGGTAGCACCGGCCGGAGCACCGTCCTGCGGCGCGCTGCCCGGAATTGACCATTCCGGTCGCCGCCCCGTAGAATTGCCTGCTCAGCCGGAATAGCTCAGTTGGTAGAGCGGCGCATTCGTAATGCGTAGGTCGTAGGTTCGATTCCTATTTCCGGCACCAGATACAGCAAAAAGCCCCGGCCTTGGTCGGGGCTTTTTGTTTGGTGGCTGACCCGTCCTGAATTGAGTTGACACCTTTTCCCACAGGAAGAGGAATGTTCAATGAATTCAACAATCAGGCGCAGCCAGCGGGATTACTCGCTGGCCTTCAAGTTGTCGGTGGTGGACCAGGTCGAGCGTGGGGAGCTGACCTACAAGCAGGCCCAGGAGCGCTACGGAATCCAAGGACGGAGCACCGTGCTGTCGTGGCTTCGGCGACATGGTCGGCAAGACTGGTCAGGTGGGGCATCATCTGCCCCCATGACCACAGCTCCCAAGTCCGGAACGGCCAAGCCGCTGACACCGGAACAACAGATCAAAGTCCTGCAGGTTCAGCTGCGGGAGGCGACCGAGAAGGCGCAGCTTTTCGAGGCCATCGTGGATGTGCTCAAGGAAGACTACGGGGTGCGCATCGTAAAAAAGCCTTCCGGCAAGTCCTCACGCAAAGGCGCCTCCAAGGCGTAAGCGTGGCAAGGGCTTGCCGGCATTTTGGTATCAGTCGCCAAGCGTACTATCAGGCAGGCCATCGTCAGCAGCGGCAATTGGCCGACGGTGCTCGGGCGCTCGCGCTGGTAGGTGGCTATCGAGCGCGCCAGCCGCGCATCGGCACGCGCAAGCTGCATCATCTGATTGGACCGACGCTTCAAGCATCGGGAGTGGCAATGGGGCGCGACCGTCTGTTTGGCGTCCTTCGTGATGCCCGGCTGCTGGTCCCCATGCGGCGGGCGTACCACAAGACGACCGACAGCCATCACCGCTTCCGGCGGCACCCCAATCTTCTCAAGCCCGGCGAAGGGCGCGTGGTACCGACCGGCAGTGAGCAGGTCTGGGTAGCCGACATTACCTACCTGCCCACGCAGGGGAAATTTGTATACCTGAGCCTGATTACCGATGTGTGGTCGCGCAGGATCGTGGGCTGGAGCGTGCACGACACCCTGCAGACCGAACAGGTCGCCCAAGCACTGCAGATGGCGCTGAAGGAACGAAAAACGCGGCAGCAGCTGATCCATCACTCCGACCGGGGTATCCAGTACTGCTCGGACTACTACCAGAAGATCCACGCCAGGCATGGGGTGACCTGCTCGATGACCGATGGCTACGACTGCTACCAGAATGCGCTGGCCGAACGGGTCAATGGAATTTTGAAGGGCGAGTTCCTGCTGCACCGGCCTCGGGACCTGCTGCAGGCACGCCAGATGGTCGCCGAGTCGGTGGGGATCTATAACGCCGAGCGGCCGCACCTGTCGCTTAAAATGCAAACGCCCGATGCGGTGCATCGGGCGTCTCTGGCCGCCTGACGGCGGCCAGATCATCCGCCACAGGTGTCAACCTATGGCAGGACGGGTCAGGCTCGCTTGGTGGTAGTGCCGGCCGCTGGCCCGCTGCTTCAGTAGGGCCGGGCGATGCCCGGCTGCTTTATATGGTGG
This sequence comes from Stenotrophomonas sp. GL_101, assembly GCF_057835675.1. NCBI lineage: Bacteria > Pseudomonadati > Pseudomonadota > Gammaproteobacteria > Lysobacterales > Lysobacteraceae > Stenotrophomonas > Stenotrophomonas sp. GL_101. The sequence continues at coordinate 1,326,112 of NZ_CM174432.1, forward strand.
TTCTCCGTAGCCGGCTCTGGATGGATGCCAGCTTCAGTCACGCTTGGCGCCCAATTTGGGCCGACAGGAGGTGGCGTAGTTAGCTTGAATGCCTGCCTGGCATTCCCCGGTGCTGGCTACCGTGCTATGAATGCCAAGCCTTGCTTCAAGGCTCTTTCAGGGATTGGAAGGATGCGCAGGTTTGGGAGAACTGCAGGCGGTGGGTCTACCCGTCTCAAGGGATCTACAAAGAGTTTCAGGAAGCTGAGTGGCTTGAGCGCTTGGCTCTGCTGCATGCTGCTGATCGGTCTGTCGTCAGTCTCGCCTGCAGGTGCGCAGGAAACAGTCACCTACATGCACACCGATGCCTTGGGCTCGGTAGTGGCCGAGTCTGCTACGAACGGCAACGTGATCAAGCGGTTCGACTATGAGCCCTATGGTGCGGTGGTCGGCGGACAGGTTGCGGATGGTCCGGGCTACACGGGGCATGTGAGCGATGCGGCGACTGGGCTGAGCTACATGCAGCAGCGGTATATGGATCCGCAGTTGGGTGTGTTTCTCTCCGTTGACCCGGTGACGGCGTACGCGCAGCCGGTGGGGCAGTTCAATCGGTATCGGTATGCGAACGGGAATCCGTATAAGTTCACAGATCCAGATGGGCGGGCCGTTACGTGCGATGAGAATCGGTGTTCTGGTGAGGTCAAAACCATAGGGGATGCTTTAGCGCTCCCGATCATTCTAACGGTACATTACGGGGGTCGGTTGCTGTCAAACGCAATCGATTCGGCTCAGCGAAACGAGGAGGTTGATCCGTCCGACTCTGCGGCAAGACCCAGTAGCGCCACCCCCCCCGGCCTTGCCAACAGAATTGGTCGGTGATCAGAGTAGCCCCTTGGCAGGGACGAGCAAGAATGGGACGCGGCATACGAGCGGCAATCTAAAGCCGGAGTTCGGTGGAACGGGGAGCTATGGCGACGATCTCAAAACGCTCGCTGGAGACACAAGACCTGCGGTTCGTGGAGACAGCGCCCCTCCTGGGGCACAGATCGGAGAGAATGGCGTCTTTGGTCGCCAGACAAACAGCTCAGGTGGCAAGAGTATCGACATTCCTGCAAACGATGGTAAGCCGCATGAAACCCTACACTATGATTGAACAGCTTTCTGGCGGTGTGCGCTATCTGCCGATGCAATTTGAAGGTACGCAGCCGAACAGACTTGCCGCGTTACTCAAAGGGTGTCAGCTGCTCACTTGTAAAGTTCCCCGGCTGCAAGTAGGAAGAGCGGTGTGGCAGGCCATCTTGAGTTTTGACTCAGATATCACCCTTGAACTGACGTGCTCCAGCACCCTTGCGTATGGGTGGGACGAATTTGGAACGATCAACGTCGAATTATTATCCGGGGGCGCGTCAGAGCCGACTTGTGAATGGCGCAATTTGGAGCTGCCGGAAGGACTTGAGGTTGCTGGGGTCGAGATCATTCGTTGGCAAGGCAATGGCTTGATGGTTGATGCGGGATTAGGTTTGCATTTCGCCGATGGTAGAAATTTCTCTGCTGTGGCGTTGGATGTGCCAGGCACATTTCTCCTGACCGTGCCGGGAGAGGCTGCTTCAAGTGCTTGGCAGTTCCCGGTAGGTGAATATTCTTTCGTGGAGATTGAATAGGGGAGGTCCGTTCGCCAATCCTGGAAGGCCCTGGCTGTTTCAGGCAGCCATCAATTGCGTAGGTCGTAGGTTCGACTCCTATTTCCGGCACCAGATGCAGCGAAAAGCCCCCGCCTTGGGTGCCGGCTTCAGTCACGCTTGGCGCCAAGTTTCGAGGCGGCAGAAGGTGGCGTAGTTGACTTGAATGCCTGCCTGGCATTCCCTGCTGGTGGCTGCTGTGTTATGAATGCCAAGCCTTGCTTCAAGGCTCTTTCAGGGATTGGAAGGATGCGCAGGTTTGGGAGAACTGCAGGCGGTGGGTCTGCCCGTCTCAAAGGATCTAAAAAGAGTTTCAGGAAGCTGAGCGGCTTGAGCGCTTGGCTCTGCTGCATGCTGCTGATCGGTCTGTCGTCAGTCTCGCCCGCAGGTGCACAGGAAACAGTCACCTACATGCACACCGATGCCTTGGGCTCGGTGGTGGCAAAGAGCGATGCCAACGGCAATGTGATCGAGCGCATCACTTACGAGCCCTATGGCGCTGTCGTAGGTGCGCCGCTTGCTGATGGCCCGGGGTATACGGGACATGTGAGCGACTCGGCCACCGGGCTGAGTTACATGCAGCAACGGTACATGGATCCGCAACTGGGGACGTTCCTCTCGGTGGATCCGGTGACGGCGGATGGCGGCGATTCGAGACACTTTAATCGCTACTCATACGCGTACAACAATCCATACCGTTTCACTGATCCGGATGGTCGCTGCCCCGTTTGTCCTGTAATTGTCTTCTTCGTTGTAGCCATGACGCACTCCGAGTCGGCGAATGCACCAGCTCCTGGCGAGGCGGTTCAACGTGCACCAGTAGGCGATGCATTCGATGCTATTCCGGGTGGTGGTGCGGCGGTCCGGGGCGTCAGGACGACCGCTAACATGGTCGATAAGACGTATACGACCTACACCCGTGACCATCCGGCCAAGCCTACATACTCGGGAAAAACGAGCGGGACGGGGACACCTGAGCAGCAGGTGGCAAAGCGTACAGCTCAGCCAGATCATCAAGCCAAAACTGCAGATGGGTACCGTCCCGCCACGGTGGACAAAAACTCTTCAAATCCTGATGCAATCGCCGGACGCGAGCAGCGCCTGATTGAAAGTAATGGTGGGGCGCAGTCCCAAGGAGGGGCGTCAGCCAACAAGATCAATGCGAGCTCTCCCAGCAATCCAAGACACGAGGCCCGAATGGAGGCGTGCAATAGGGAGTTCGGGTGTTAGCCGTCAGAAAAAAGAGGCGCGACTGGTGTGCCTTGCCCGACCAACGGACGCACTGAACATTGAACCCAAGTGCATGAATTGGCAATTGGGGCTCAATGTACGGTATGGCTAGTTAAAGCGAGAAGGCTGTACTAGTAGGTCCAGCTCCGGCTTCGCCAATATCCAGTCGACATCGTACTCCATCTGATATTCCCACTCGCGCAGACCATCTGACGTGGAAATCAGACGTTGCAATATCTCATTCGCCTTTTCGGGCTCATTCACTCGATATAGGAGTACGCGTTCTCCACGGGCCGTAATTCGAGCGAGAAAAATAGCATTGTGATCAACCTCAAGTGCGGGCGCAATTTTTTCCTCCAGCCGGGCAAGGGCTTCAATCTCTTCCTTGGTCGGCATGCCGTTCACGCCTTGCAGCTTGCAATTTACTCCAATCCTCAGGTGCCACGGAAAGGCATCACGTCCCGTAAAAGTCAGCAACGTGGAATTGACAACTATGATAGCCGGATCGCTACCGATGGAAGTCTCAATCAAGCTATAGCAGGGAACAGGGAAATCTCTCATCCGTCTATCCATCTGGCGCCGGTGTAAATTCTAGCACTTCGCTGGTTAGGAGCCTCGGGCTCGGTAGTGGTCAAGAGGGTCCTGCCCCGAAATTACGGACGGTTGTGAACGGGTTGAGTACTTAAAATCGCGCCTGGCGATCCTTCGTCGCATCCGGCGGTTGCGGAAATGCTCGATGGATTCAAGCACATCGGCCTTTGCTGCATCGAATGTTGGTTAGCTCATCCGATGTATCCGCTTGCGCTTGAGCATCCCGAAGAAGCCTTTACATGCAGCATTGTCACCGCAATGTCCGACTGCGCTCATCGAGCACACCAACGCATTGGCTTTCAGGTCGCTCTGTAAGTTGCCACTTCGGAATTGGCTGCCACGATCGGAGTGCAGGGTTACCAGATGGTGGCGTTAACGCGGCTAGGCAGCCATTTGCACCGCTCGAATCACCATCTGCCGCTCTTGGCGGTGATGCATCGACCAGCCCACGACACGTTGGTCGAACAGATCCAGGACGACACACAGATACAGCTTGTTCCGCTGCGTCTTGATCTCGGTGATATCGGTGACCCACTTGGTTTCCGGCTCCAACGCAGTGAAGTCCCGCTCCAACCAGTTAGGCGCGCCCGGGGGCGTCAGCGTGGCCCAGCTGCGCTGGTCGCGACGCTTGAACCGCGGCCAACCCTGCAGGCCATTGCCTGCCATCAACCTAGCCATGCGATCAAGGCTGGCAGTTTCAACATCATCGACCAAGTCTCCCGCATCCAGCCTGCGCCCAGCAGGCCAAGGCTGTCTTCGTGCGGTTCACGGATGTGACCGGGCAAACGCTCGTTGTCGAGCTGGCGGGCGCTGGTCAGGCGCTTACTCCAATCGTAATGGCCGCCGACTGATACCTGCAGGCACCGGCACATCAGTCGAACCGGAAACGCATCGCGACAACGTTCGATCACCTGATACCTCAGGATGATTCCTTGGAAAAGAACGTCGCCGCTTCTCGCAAAAAATCCCGTTCCTTCTTCACCTGAGCCAGCTAGCGCTTGAGGTGGGCCAGCTCTTCGTCCCCGGGGCGTACCCGTACCTGCAAAGGCCACTGAACCCTGGCTCTGAGCCTCACGCTTCCAGCGGGTCAGCTGAGTGTCCCGAATCCCCAACTCCCGAGCAAACTAGGCACTACTGACGCCCGGATGGTTAGCCTGTTCAACCGCACCGCGCTTGAACTCTGCACTGAACTTCCTTCACTTCGACATGAACGCTCCTCAAGGCCTCGGTCGGCCTTCTCGTAAGTGTCCGTGAAAACGGGGGATGAATAGGTTGTGCGGCTTGAGCGTTTGGCTCTGTTGGCGTTGCTGATCGGGCTGTCGTCGATCTCGCCTGCAGGCGCCCAGAAAACTGTCACCTACATGCACACCGATGTCTTCGGTTCGGTAGTGGCCGGGTCCGATCCGAACGGCAACGTGATCAAGCGCTGCGACTATGAGCCCTATGGCGCGGTGGTCGGCGGAAAGGCTTCCAATGGCCCGGGCTATACGGGGAATGTGAGTAATGCGACCACTGGGCTGAGCAACATGCAGCAGGGGCCGAAAATTGCGTGTGATCGGGAATGCTATGGTCAGATTTTTCTGACAGGCGCCTGCGAGTTGTTCGTGATAAGTTCGCCTGCAGTATCGTCGGCCAAGGTGATTGTGGTTCGACGAAGGGGCAGGGATGGTGCAATGCCAGTCCTGAGGAAGCTGTAGCTATCTACAAAGGAATGCGTAGTGATCGGTGCATTGTTGCGTCATGGATCCATGCGTTGGCTCATCCTGTTTGTCAGTTTGGCAGGTGTGATGTGTGCTGCTCCGGTGCTGGCGCAGTCGGTAGCCGATGGCATTCATCCTTACTTGGAGTACCAGAAGCGGATCAAATCCGCCGAATCGCTCTCGGCGCTGGACACCGGCCTGTTCGGTGAAGCTGTCAGCTTGTATGACGGCAGTACGCAGTTCCGGGTCGTCGAGATTGACCTGCCCGGAAACAATGCTCTTCCTGTGCAGCTCGCTCGCAGACTGAGTGTCCAGCTGCAACCGCAGGGCTCCATTCGGGACCACGACGCCAGGCTGCTCGGATTGGGCAACTGGGACGTGGAGGTTCCCTATGTGGCGGCGACCTATGCAAGTTCGACTGGTCTTCCTGCGCGGGTTTGCACACAGGGAAGCGTGCCGAGTGGCGGAGCCTTCAGTGTCCGCGAATTTTGGAGCGGGTTGAATGTGCATCTGCCGGCACGCGGCGACACGGCCATGCTTTCCATCGTTTCGGGCACACCGCTTCCAACAAGTGGAGCTGGTGCCCGACTGACGACCAAGGAACGAGATGCTATCGATTGCATTGGCATGGGCGACGGCAGTCGCGACGGATTCCGGCTGACGACGACCAACGGTGAACGCTACTATTTCAACCAGCTTGCCACCCGACCGGAAGCGCCTCTGCAGAAGATGGTGCCGACCAATGACGGGAACCCACCGATCAGCATGATTCTTGAGCGCACCCGCTACTATCTGCTGGCGACCCGCATCGAGGACAGGTTCGGCAACACGGTTCAGTTTTCGTACAACGCCGATGGTCATCCCACCCGAATTTGGAGCAACGACGGTCGCGAGATCACCATTGTCTACAGTCAGGGACGTATGACCAGCGCCACAGCCAATGGAAGAACCTGGGGATTTGATTACCAGGCGCTCTTTCCTGATGTTCAGCTGACAGCGGTGACCCGTCCGGATGGGAGCTCTTGGCGTTATGCGTACTCGGGCACGCTTCTTCCGTCCGCGCCGTTGGACACCGATGCACTCCCGGCACTTCCCTGGTGCAGGAGCGCACAGATACCTCTTTCTGCAGGGTATGCCATTACCGCGACTCATCCTGCCGGCGCCGTGGGCGCGTTTTCCTTCTCAAATCGGCGTCACTGGCGACATGGCGTCCATCAGACCGAGTGTCATCAGAAGGGTCCTTCGCTGGATCCGGAGTACGTGCTCGATGTGCCTCACTACTTCGATGTGCTGAGTATCGTGGCCAAGTCGATCTCCGGCCCCGGACTGCAGGTGATGCAATGGAAGTACGACTTTGGCGGATCTCCGTCAACGTTCTGGGGTACCCAGAACGAGGCTGCAAACTACCCTTGCACAACTTGCACACAGACCAAGTTGGTGCAGGTCCAACGCCCGGACGCGACGTCCCAGCGCCTGACGTTCGGCAATGTCTACATGCTCAATGATGGTCGCGAGCTTCGTGAGGAAGTGGTGGACGCACAGGGCAGCGTCGCGCAGACCCGGTCCAGCGACTATCTCGCCGACACCGCAGTTTCCGGTCAGCCCTTCCTTGGCGAGTACGGTGGCATTCTCGGCGGCCTGAGCGATCCTGCGACGGTTCGTATTCGACCGATCATCCAGACTCTGTTGCAGCAGGATGGCACGAACTATATCTGGCAGGCCGCTGCATTCGATCGCTTTGCCCGGCCCACGGAGCGGGTGCGTACCGGCCCCAGTGGTGCGGTGCGTGAGCGGCTTGACTATCACGACAGTACAGATCGGTGGGTGCTGGGGCAGCTGTCCCGTGTAACCGATGTAGGTAGTGGTGTGGTTGTTGCTGAGGCTGCATTCGACGCAAATGCCATGCCGGTGCAGACCTTTGCATTCGGAAGGCGCACACAGGCCCGGACCTATAACGCCGACGGCACTGTAGCCACGCTCAGCGATGGGAACGGCAATATCACCACGCTATTGGAGTGGAAGCGTGGCATTCCTGGAATGGTGCGGAACCCAGATGCGACCACATCCCGAGTTGGAATCGATAACAACGGTTGGATTCTCGACGCCACAGATGAGAACGGATTCACAACGAGCTATGGCTACGACGCACTCGGTCGTGTCTCCAGTGTCACCTATCCAGCTAGCGATACCACCGCTTGGACGCCGCTATCCCGTTCGTTCCAGCAGATATCGGTGGATGAGTACGGCGTGCAGCCGGGACACTGGCGACAAGCAGTAGCAACGGGCAACGGACGCACGGAGACCGTCTACGATGCCCTGTGGCGTCCCATTGTTACGCGTGAGTATGACAGCGGCAGCGTGGCCGGGACGCAGCGGATGCAGCGCTTTGCTTACGACCATGAGGGGAGGCAGTTGTTCGCTTCCTATCCAGGCAGCAGTGCCAATCTGACGACCGGTACCTGGAGTGAGTACGATGCCCTTGGCCGGAACACCGCGACGGCCCAGGACAGTGAGTTGGGTTCGCTCATCGCGATCACCGACTATCTGTCTGGGTCCAGGACTCGGGTCACCGACCCCCGGGGTAAGCAGACTGTCACTGCCTATCAATCATTCGATCAGCCTGAGTACTCGGCGCCTACGCTCATACAGCGGCCGGCGAATGTCGTTCTGGATATTCCCCGTAACGTGTTTGGCCGACCCCTGAGCATCACCCAGCGCAGTGCCGACGGTACAGTCTCGCTGACACGTCGCTATGTCTACGATGCGCACCAGCGACTGTGCAAGAGCATCGAGCCGGAGGTAGGGGCGACTGTCCTTGCCTATGACGGTGCGGATAACACCATCTGGACCGCGGCTGGCCTGGCGTTGCCAGCAGTTGGATCGTGTGATGCCACGGGCGCCTATTCCTCCGGTCGGCGTGTGGATCGGACCTATGACGCTCGCAACCGTTTGAAGGCCTTGGTATTTCCAGATGGAAACGGCGATCAGACATGGGCCTATGCGCCGGATGGCTTACCTGCGCAGGTATCGACAAAGAACGCGATTAGCCCCATTCCAGTCGTCAATACATATGCTTACAACAAGCGGCGTCTGATGACGAGCGAGGGCAGTGCGCTCGAGGGCACGTTCAGTTGGGCACTGGGCTATGGGTACGACGCCAGAGGAGTGCTGGCCAGCATCCAGTATCCGAGTGGCCTCCCGGTGGACCTGGCACCCAACGGACTCGGGCAAGCCACGCGCGTGAGCGCATACGCCCTCGGTGTGGCCTACCACCCCAACGGGGCCATGCGCCAGTTCACGTATGGCAATGGGGTTGCCCATACCATGTCCCAGAATGCACGTCAGTTGCCGACGCGAGTGGTGGATACCCGAGGCGCGCTGGATAATACGTATAGCTACGATGCAAGTGGCAACGTTACGGCCATCGGTGATGCGCTCGATACTACGCGTAACCGGTCGATGCAGTATGACGACCTTGACCGTCTGACCCGGGCAACCTCGCCGGCATTTCGCGGCGATGGCGTTGTCAATTACAGCTACGACGCACTGGATAATCTGCGCACGGCACGATTGGCTGGCATCAAGGATCACAGCTACTCGTACGACAACAGCAATCGGCTGACGAACGTACGGGCTTCGGACGGCTCTACCACCATGGGCCTGGCTTATGACGTGCAGGGTAATCTTGCGACCCGCAATGGTCAGCCGTTCCGTTTTGATTTTGGCAATCGATTGCGTGAGGTCGACGGTGTAGAGAAGTATGCCTACGATGCGCATGGGCGTCGCGTGGTCAGTCAGTCTCAGGGCGGCGATATTCTCTCGCTGTATGACAACCAAGGCGTGTTGCGTCGGCAGGAGAGCCAGCGCACTGGTGAGAATACCGAGTACGTGCATCTCAATGGCAGCTTGTTGGCCAAGCTGGTTACAACAGTGGCTCCGGGCGTGCCAGTCATCCAGGTGCCTTCGTTCAGCAGCAACGGAAGCTACACGGTGACTTGGTCAGCGGTCTCTGGCGCAACGTCCTATGAGCTTCAGCAGCAGGCAGGGCAGGGCAGCTGGGCATCAGCGTACTCAGGGGCCTCACTATCCTGGTCTGCCAGCGGCCGACCGTCCGGCGCCCATGGTCATCGGGTCCGCGCCTGCCGGGCGGCCCTGTGCGGCAGTTGGAGTGCGACGGCAAGTGTGGTGGTGGAGCTTGCTCCGGGCAGTGCACCAACCATCAGCGCTCCTGCCATCGCCGCAGGCGGCAATTACGCGGTGACCTGGACGGTGGTCACAGGTGCGACTTCCTACCGGCTTGAGGAGCGCAAGGGAACCGCTGCATGGGTGGAGCTGCAGAATGGCGCGGGCCGTAGCAGATCCTTCACCTCGGCACCGGTAGGTACGTACGGCTATCGTGTTCGTGGCTGCAACGCCAGTGGTTGCGGACCATACTCCGCCGCTGGCAACGTTGAGGTTGTTTACGTGCCGACGGCTGCTCCTGGTCTGACCGCCCCGGCGAAGTCTCTCGGTCCCGCCTATAGCCTGAGTTGGACTGGGGTAGGCAATGCGGCTTCGTATCAACTGGAAGAGCGCGTCAATGGCGGAGCCTGGGGGGCGATATCCACTGGCGCGTCGTTAAGCTTGGCCATTTCCGGGCGGACATACGCGGCATACGAGTATCGAGTGCGTGGCTGTGCATCGGTGGGCTGTGGCCCTTACTCCGTTGTTTCGCGAGTGGAGGTCATTCTTGCGCCCACCGGCGTCCCGGCGTTGAATGCACCGGCGGCGAGCAACACGGGCAGCTTCACCGTGAGTTGGACAGCCGTTGCATGGGCAAATAGGTATCTGCTGCAGGAGCAGGTCAACGGCGGTGGATGGGCGAACATCCAGAACGATGGCTCCAGTCAGCGCGCTATCGCAGGCAAAGGCAATGCAAGCTATGGCTACCGGGTGGCGGCCTGCAATGAAGCTGGTTGCGGAGGGTACTCGGGAACAGTCACGACGGTGGTGAATGTGCCGCCGCCGGTGCCGGCGGCTCCACAGCTGCGGGAAGCTTGGTACTACTACTCGGAAGGCGATACTACCTACCGGGGGGGCTGGACAGCGGTAGCTGGCGCGACACGCTATGAGTTCAGCGGCTCGACAAGCTGCACAACGACTCTGCTGTTCTGCTCCGCCATTGCCAGAGGTCAGCCGAAGATCACAGCATTCCGCGTGTATGCCTGCAACGCCAGTGGCTGTTCGGTTCCCTCCAATGCGTTGGTGGTGCAGGACGGGTTCGAGCGATGAAGGGAGTCATGCAGGCGAGATGGAAGACGCTGCAAATGCGAGAGGGGAAATCGATGAGCGCGGGAAGGAGCATTGCCAGGCTGATAGGTGTGGTCGCTCTCTTGATGTGCTGCTTCGGCACCAACGCGCAGGTGGTCACCTATGTCCATACGGATGCTTTGGGCTCGGTGGTGGCTGAGTCGGATGCTAGCGGTGCTGTGATCAAGCGATATATCTACGAGCCCTACGGGGCCGTAGTCGGTGGCGTTGTCACTGATGGTCCGGGCTATACAGGGCATGTCAGTGATGCGGCAACTGGGCTGAGCTACATGCAGCAGCGCTACATGGATCCACAGTTGGGGAGGTTCCTGTCCGTGGATCCGGTTGGAGTGAGTCCGATCAGCGGGCTTAATTTCAACCGTTATTGGTACGCTTCAAACAAACCATACAAAAATACTGATCCAGATGGGCGCTGTGATGGCCCTTCGACGTGCGCGATTGATCGTGATATAGCCGCTATGAATAGTGGTGAGATGACAACGGATCAGTTCAATGAGCGATCAGAAGCCCGCGCCACCGGTGCTGTCATTGGAGCTGTAGCCGGCCCCTTCATTTTAGTGACCGGGGGGCGCATTCTTCCCGCAACCGCTAGATTGCTCAGAATCGCTGAGAGGCGTGAGCTCAGTCAGGAGTCAAGGAGGGGGGTTGCTTCATTGGAGAAGAGGATCGCGGAGCATCAGAAGAAGATGCAAGATTTCAAAGACAATCCTACCGTCAGGCCTGGAATGGAGAAGTTGCCGAGGGAAGTCATCCAGCGGCAACAGCAGCGTCGTGTTGAACATTTGGAGCAAGAGATAAAGGCTTTCAGGGGCAATATAGAGAAGCTCAAAAACCCTCCTCCTCCCCCTCCCCCTCCGAGTCCCGTGTGATGATTATTGAATTTGATGGTCGAGTAATATTGGTGGGCGGCCTTGGGGTGGTTCAGGAAACATTGGATTTTATCAAGGGTCGGCAGTTTGCTCTATTGTTGCCTGCTTATACGATTTCCGAAAGAGAATCATCTTTTAGAATGGCAGTCTCATTGACGGCTGCTGGATGTAGAGAGGTTTGCTGCGTGGGTCAACTGTCGATGGAGCTGGAGGACGCTCTGGATTCGGCATTGGAGCTGGATAACAATATCGATGTCGTAACGACTTCGTTCTGCGATGGTGACGAGGCTGTCGAGTATTTTTTATTTGCGGCCGGAGGTGCCACAAGAGACCTTGGCCTGATTGCAGCGATCGAGGCTCACGTTGATCTGAAGCGTTCGCTCATCTCATTCACTAGCTAGAGGTGCCCAGCTAGCGTAAGTCACGCGTTCTCAACACAATGATGAGGGTGACAGTCGCAGCGGAAAAGGTACCCACACCGGTTTGGAGCCAAATCCCCATAACTCCACTTCTTAGGTCACCGCAAGGAACGAGCCCACAACCTGGCGCGCACGCTTCCCGGCATCAAACATCGAGACACTGCCGCACGTCGCCGAGACCGGCGCCTCGTCCTGCAGAACATCCCAATGCTCGGCCAGCAACCCCTGCTGGATCCGGAACAGATCGACCACTACCTGCGGTGCATCCGCCCAACCGCGGATGGCGACGAATTCGCCCTCGGCGACCATCAGGCCGGGCTCGTAGTAGACGTCCTTCGGCAGCTCGGCGACCAGCGCGTGCAGCGCATCGCGACCTTGCGACGTCCCCCCAAAATGGGGTGTTCCGGTTCAACGGTGTGTCTTCTCCTGTGGAACAGATCGGGAAGTAATATGAAAGCAAAAAGCATGATCTCCTTGGTAGTTCTGTGCGGCCTCCCTCTTCTCATCAGCGCTGGATGTAGTCAGCGCGACCAGGTTGGATCCATAGATTTCGAGCCTCTAGACGCATGCTATTACCGAATCAAGGGTTCAGATCGGTGCAACACCAGCTTTCAGCGGCTGATGGCGAACCCCGTGTCTGCTGTGGATAGGCAGGTAACGCTTGTTGGGTTCTTGGCGCCGAGGAATGGCGTGGTTCTGCTCTTTCCCGGCGAGCAGGACTACCTTCACGATGTCGTAGTCAACGCGATCGCGTTAAGTGGGGGCGATTTGTCCCTCCTTGAAGACAAGTGGTACCAAGTCGTCAGGGTCCGGGCAGAGTTTGGTCTAGCGAAGGACTCCATTGCCCCATGGTTTGGAGTCATGAGTTCGCTGGCAGCGGTTGACGTAGTGGTGGCTGTAGAAAAGGTGGGGCCAGTGGTTATTCATGACGAGGTGGGCGTGGCTTCAGATCACAAGGAATAGAGGGTCTCGGGGCGACCTCCATGCTCTGCTGGCGAATTCCTGGACGATGCCAACGGGAAGTGCAGCGGCTTTCAGTTGAGGCGGGTACTGTGAAGGCTGCTGGGCAGGTGGATGGCGGTGGAAGACCCGGAATTCAGAACGAAGGAAAGACCAGGGGTGATTTCAAGCCAAATGGAGAGTGATGAGTAAATCTGACGAAGAGTATCGTGTGCTGAAGGCGGCCAGGCTGATGGCTGGTCAGGCTCGTGAGCAGTTGGCCCTTCGTCAGCGTTACGCGCCTGATTTCGTTGCGGCGGTTAACGATAGTATGCAATTGAACCTGTCCTTATCTGATTTCATAACCAGTTATGACTGTCAGCAGGTCGTGTGGCCAAAGGACATTAGGTCGGCTCCGGGTCTCGTATCCGCATACATTGATCGCAAGGCCGCAGAGAAGATCGTTGCGTGCATCGATAGCATTGTTGGGCGAGTCGACGGCTTCATTCACTTAGACGGAAAGCACTATCTAGGTGGCGCGAAGGTGCACGATGTAAAGGTCAGTGGATTGCTTGGTCTGGCTGCCAAAACGGAGGGCTCGCCGGTTTTTTCAGTGAATGATCCCGCCGGCCTTGTGATGGTTGACTGCTACCTGATGGGCTCCGTTCCTCAGTTCACTGTATTGGTCCAAGGAGCCGTACTGGTTGACCAGCTCGGGGATTGTTTTGGCTAGTAAAAAAGACGCTCTAGGGACGCTGGCCTGCATGTGGCTTCGTGATGCTTAGTGCGTGGGGCGTGGGTTCGATTCCCATTTCCGGCGACGTCCCCAAAGATGGAGCAGCGCACCGGTTTGGAGCCACCCCCCAAAGCCCCACCTCTTGAAGGCCAGGTCACGGCAAAGTACGAGCATCCACAACCTGGCACGCACGCTCCCCGGCATCAAACATCGAGACACCGCCGCCAGTCGCCGAGACCGGCGCCTCGTCCTGCAGAACATCCCAATGCTCGGCCAATAGCCCCTGCTCGATCCGGAACAGATCGACCACTACCTGCGGTGCATCCGCCCAGCCGCGGATGCGGCCGTGGATGGCGACGAAATCGCCCTCGGCGACCATCAGGCCAGGCTCGTAGTAGACATCCTTCGGCAGCTCGGCGACCAGCGCGTGCAGCGCATCGCGACCTTGCGCAATGCCGGGATTGTGCTGGATGTAGTTGGCTGCGTAGAGGCGCTCCACGGCGCTGGCATCATGGCGTTGGAACAGGGCGGTCATCGCGTCGAGTACCAGCGCCTTGTTGCGCTGCGGGCGATCATCGATGGCACGTGCAGCAGGCCGGGTTATCGCCATCGTCCCGCCCATGCGCAGGAAGCGGCCATCGGGCAGCGTTGCGAAGGAATGAACCTGGCCGCGATCGTAATCCTGGAGATTGGTGACGGTAGCGCCATCGTGCTCCTGCCAGCTCGACGTCCCCCCGGCTTGAGTAGTGGGCGGGTTTAGAGTCCGGTGCTGATGTTATCTTTCTTCGCCGCCAACTGGGCGGCGTACTGGACGGGTGTTAGACCGCCAAGCGCTCTTTTGGGTCTTTCTTCGTTGTAGTCGCGCCGCCAGCTTTCGATACTGGTACGGGCATGAAGCAACGTCGGGAACCAGTGCTCGTTGAGGCATTCGTCGCGCAGCCGTCCGTTGAAGGACTCGACGTACGCATTCTGGTTCGGCTTGCCCGGTTCGATCAGACGCAGGGCAACATCCTTTTCGTGAGCCCAGGCCACCATCGCCTTACCGCAAAACTCCTTGCCGTTGTCTGTCCTGATCACTCGTGGCAAGCCGCGCTGCATGGCCAGTCTGTCCAGTACCCTGGACACGCCTTGCCCGGAAATTGCCCGCTCCACTTCGATGGCCACAGCCTCGTGGGTGGCGTCGTCGACGATGGTCAGGCACTTGATCACCCGGCCTTCCGCGGTGCGGTCGAACACGAAGTCCATCGACCACACCTCATTGGCAGCGGACGGCCGCAGGAGAGGCTGGCGCTCGCCTATCGGCACCTTCTTACGCTTTCTGCGACGCACCTGCAGGCCCGCTTCCTGATACAGGCGCTCCACTCGTTTGTAGTTCACGACAAGCCCTTTCTGCCGCAGTTTCAAATGGATCATGCCCACCCCGTAGCGTCTGTGCCGATGCGCCAGCGCAGCGATCTGCTCGCGCAGCTCAACGTTGCGGTCGGCCCGAGGCTCATAGCGCAGCGCGCTGGCGCTCATCCGCACCACCGTCAGCGCTCGCCGCTCGCTCAACCCCTTCTCGACCATGCTCCGCACCAGCAGCCTGCGCGCCGGGGCGGTCACCACTTTTTTCGCAACGCATCCTTGATGACGTCGTTCTCGAAAACCTGCTCTGCCAGTAGTTTCTTCAGGCGCGTGCTCTCAGCCTCCAGGTCCTTGAGCCGCTTGGCGTCGGGCACACTCATGCCACCGAACTTGCTGCGCCACAGGTAGTACGAAGCCTCGCTGAAGCCGTGCTGACGGCACAGGTCCTTGATGGGCATGCCGGCCTCTGCTTCGCGCAGGAAGCCGATGATCTGTTCTTCGGAAAAGCGTTTCTTCACGTCCAATCTCCTTGTCACTGAGGATTGGACTCCAAACAGCTGCGCTACTCAATCTTGGGGGGACGTCGAGCTGACCGCGTACAAGCTGTTACCCAGCGGCACGATCTGGATATCGACAACCTCGGTACGGGCGAACGGTCCTTCCTTGATCTCGAATTTCAACTGCGTAGTGGACAACAGCGTGAGGCTGACCTGGAAGCTCGGGTAGCAGACATCCATCTCCAGCCCGACGGGAAAACGATCCAGTGAGATTTTCATGGTTCCTTCAAATGGTCAGATGGCTCGCAGCAGCTCGCAGCCCAGGCCTGGCACCTCCCTTGAGAGGGGGAGGCCGGGCCGGGCCAAGGGAAGCGCCCGCACGACTGCTCGCGGGGGCGCCAAATCATCCCTGCCTGGGATCAGGCTGCCGGGCCCGGTGCCGGCGTGTTGAGCAACTGCTGCTCCCACAGGTAGGCGATGCCGCTCCCTGCGGCGTGGTACTTGATCACTTCATTGAGCGCGGCGATGTGTTCAGAACGCGCCCAGTCCCGTTGCCATTCGGACGCCAACGCCAGCCAGGTCATCATGTTGGCACCCGCGGCGATCATCCGCTGGATGGCAACCTGGTGGGCTTCCACCGACGTGGCACCGGACGCATCGGTAATCACGGTCACGTCCCAGCCTTCGCCAAGCGCTTGTATCACCGGCATTGCCACGCAGATTTCGGTCCACAGGCCGGCGATGATCAGCTGCTTGCGGCCGGTGGCCTTGACCGCGTCCACCACCTTGTTGTCTTCCCAGGTGTTGATGAACGTGCGGTCGATCACCTCCTGCCCGGGGAACACATCGGTGATCTGCGGGAAGATGAGACCCCCGCGGCTGGCAATCACGCTGGTCAGGATGGTGGGAACGCCAAACACGTGGGCGGTCTTTGCCAGCGCAGTGGTGTTGTTGACCACGGCCTGCGGGTCGTGGCTGTTCAGGTTGGCGAGCTGGTACGGCTGGTGATCGATCAGAACGAGAACCGAGTCCTCGGGGCGAAGCAGCGAATCAAGGCCGTTACGGAAGGTCATGGCTACATCCTCATGGTGCAGGGGTGGGTGATCAGGTCTGCGCCTGCGGGCATGGAATTCCGCGTGCAGCGCTGGGTACAGACCTTGTCATTCCGCCCGGCGAGGCGGTAGTAGCGGCTCCGGCCACGCTGTGTCGCACAACGGGGAACGCCGGGTCCGAAACGGTTATGGCAAGCTGTGTCGCGAAGAGGGGCGCGCAACAGCAGGAGGGCCGGGATGGATATCGAGGAACTGCGGACATTCGTGGAAGTCGCCGACGCGGGCGGCGTCTCTCCTGCGGCGCGCCGCCTGGGCGTGTCCAAATCGATCGTCAGCCGGCGGCTCGGCCGGCTGGAAGCGGAGCTGGGTATCCAGTTGCTTGCGCGCACCACCCGTGGCGCCGCGCTCACCGAGGCCGGGGTTACGTTTCGGGAACATGCGAGCAAGGCCTGCAACGAAATCGATGTGGCCCGGGAAACCCTGCTGCCGGCCGGCGAGCTGTGTGGCCGGTTGCGGGTTGCCGCGCCGCTGTCCTTCGGTCCCGATCAGTTCGCACCGGTCCTTGCAGAAATGGCGCGACGCCACCCGAAGCTGCATATCCACACCTGCTACAGCGATACCTTCGTCGACCTCATTTCGGAAGGATTCGATTGTGCGATCCGGGTAGGGTATCTACAGACCTCCAATCTGATTGCACGGCGCGTCGGGCCGCTGTTTGGAAAGCTCGTCGCAAGTCCCGGCTATGTCAGGTTGCACGGTTCCCCCGAAACACCCGCCGACCTTGCCCAGCATGAGGCGCTCATGCAGGGAACCGAAGCCTGGCAGTTCATGGACAACAGCGAGATCGTCACCGTGCATCCGCGAGGCCGCTTCAAGGCCGACAATGCAGGCGCGCTCGCGGCGGCGGCCCTTGCCGGGCTCGGTGTGGCCTGGTTGCCCGATTACATCACCGATGCGCATGTCACCTCCGGCGCCCTCGTGCCGCTCATGACGCGCTATCCGCCCCCGCCTGCGGGCATCTACGTCATCCGCCCGCCCAGCCAGCACCCGGTGCGGAAAGTGCGGGTACTCACCGATCTGTTGATCGAGTGCTTTGAGCAGGTGCCGGCGCTGACGCTGGCCAGTGGTTCCCCCGCGTAGCGGCCGACCTCGGTGATACCCGCGCGGCGAACCAGGCCCGGCATGGCGGGAGCATCCCGGGCTTTCAAGGTATCGTCGCAGCAGATTTCTCCGAGGCAGCTCACATGCAGATCGCCGTTTTCAGCGCACGCCCCTACGACCGTCGCTTCCTGGACGAAGCAAACCTGGTTGTCGGCCAGTCTGCCGGGGCGGGGCAGGGGATCGAGTTCGCCTACTTCGATGCGGCCCTGGATGTGTACACCGCAGCGCTCGCCCAAGGCTGCGAGGCGGTCTGCGTGTTCGTCAATGACCGCCTCGACGCGCCCGTCCTGCAGGCGTTGCATGGCCTGGGGGTAGACGCGGTGCTGCTGCGTTGCGCGGGCTTCAACAATGTGGACCTCGCCGTCGCCCAGCAGCTGGGCCTGTTCGTCGCGCGGGTGCCGGCCTATTCGCCCGAAGCCGTCGCCGAGCACACGCTCGCGCTGGTGATGACCCTCAACCGGCATACCCATCGGGCCTACAACCGGGTGCGCGAAGGCAACTTCATGCTCGACGGCCTGTTGGGGCGCACCCTGCATGGCTGCACGGTCGGTATCGTGGGAACCGGCAGGATCGGCCTGGCCACCGCGCGGATCTTCAGGGGCATGGGCTGCACCGTGCTGGGTTACGACCCGTATCCGTCCCCGGATTTCCTGGCGCTCGGTGAAGCGGTCGCGCTGGACGCGCTGCTGGCCCGGTCCGATATCGTCTCGCTGCATTGCCCGCTGACCGAGCAGACCCACCACCTGGTCAACGATGCCTCGCTGGCCCGGATGAAGCCCGGCGCGATGCTGGTCAACACGTCGCGGGGTGGGCTGGTGGATACCCACGCAGTCATCGGCGCGCTCAAGTCGCGGCAATTGGGCCATCTGGCCATCGATGTCTACGAACAGGAAAGCGCGCTGTTCTTCCAGGACCGGTCCGGGGAGATCATCGACGACGATGCGTTCCAGCGCCTGATGACCTTCCCCAATGTGCTGGTCACCGGGCACCAGGGCTTCTTCACGGTGGAGGCGCTGCGCGAGATCTCCGCCATCACGCTGCGCAATCTGGCCGATTTCACCACCGGTGCCGCCTGCCCGAACCGGGTGCCGGCCGCCTGACCCGTTCATGTCTATACAAGAGCGCGTTCATCTTGCCGATCCGGGCGTCTTGCCCGCAGTGCGACAACGTGTCGCAGCCCAAAACAGGCCTTTCCTGCGTCGGATCATTGTCAATGCCTTTCTTAAATGGTGCGTGACGGCATAAAATTAGAGGGCTGACATGATCGTCTCGTATACCTGTCCCCTGGGCCGGTACAACCGGCCTTGGCCGGGACGGGACGCGCTTGACCTGGCATTCCCTACGCAATTGGATCGACCGATGATTCCGTTGAACCCCCTTGGACGCTTTTTGCGTCCGGGTCTGCTGTTTGCGTTGTCCGTGTTCCTCACGGGCTGCAATTCGGCCATCCTCAACCCCAAGGGCCAGATCGGCCACGATGAGAAGACGCTGCTGATCACGGCTACCGTGCTGATGCTGCTGGTCGTCGTGCCGGTCATCGTCATGACCCTTGCCTTCGCGTGGAAGTACCGTGCGACCAACACCAAGGCCCGTTATGAGCCGAAGTGGTCGCACTCCACCGCGATCGAAGTGGTGGTGTGGTCGATCCCGTGCATGATCGTGCTGGTGCTGGCCGTGCTGACCTGGCGTTCCTCGCACGCGCTGGACCCGTACCGTCCGCTGGAGTCGGACAAGCAGCCGGTGGTGATCCAGGCCATCTCGCTCGACTGGAAGTGGCTGTTCATCTATCCGGAAGAGAAGATCGCCACGGTCAACGAGATCACCTTCCCGGTCGATACCCCGCTGAACTTCAAGATCACCTCCGATTCGGTGATGAATGCATTCTTCATCCCGCACCTGGGCAGCATGATCTACTCGATGACGGCCATGGAGACCAAACTCCACCTGATCGCCAACGAGACCGGTGAGTTCCCGGGCATGTCCTCGCACTACAGCGGCGCGGGCTTCAGCAAGATGCATTTCACCGCGCACTCGGTGACCGACGAGCAGTACCAGCAGTGGCTGGCCAAGGTCCGCGGCGACGCGGCGACCCTGGACAAGACCGCCTTCAATGCGCTGGTGGCCGAGAAGAACCACGACTGGCACCCGGTGACCTACTACGGCACCACCGAAGCCGGCCTGTTCGACTGGGTCATCGCCAAGCACATGGGCGACAACCAGCACTACGGCATGAAGCACGACCACAACGCGATGGGCCATGACGGCGCCGCGGGCGAAAGCCACGCCGGCCACGACATGCCTGCCGCTGCAGGTCCTGCCCCGGCGGACGTGCACGCCGACGACACGCATGCGGCGCACGCCGCAGATGCTGCCGCCGAGCACGCCGAACACACTGCAGACGAGCACGCCGCCGCCGGTCACGCCGGTCACGCAGGCTCGGGAGAATAAGCATGAATCTGTTGGGTAAACTGACATTTGCCGACATCCCGCATGACCCGATCATCATCACCACGTTGATCGGTGCGGGTATCGGTGGCCTGCTGGTAATGGCCCTGGTCACCAAGTTCAAGCTGTGGGGCTATCTCTGGAAAGAGTGGTTCACCTCGGTCGACCACAAGAAGATCGGCGTGATGTACCTCATCATCGCCTTCGTCATGCTGCTGCGCGGCTTCGCCGACGCGATCATGATGCGCGTGCAGCAGGCCATGGCTGCCGGGGGCAACGAGGGCATCCTGCCGCCCCATCACTACGACCAGATCTTCACCGCCCATGGCGTGATCATGATCTTCTTCGTGGCGATGCCGCTGATCACCGGCCTGATGAACGTGGTGGTGCCGCTGCAGATCGGCGCACGCGACGTGGCCTTCCCGTTCGTCAACTCGCTCAGCTTCTGGCTGTTCGTGGCGGGCGCGGGCCTGGTGATGATCTCGCTGGGCGTGGGTGAGTTCGCGCAGACCGGTTGGCTGGCCTTCCCGCCGTTGTCGGGCAAGGAATACAGTCCCGGGGTCGGTGTCGATTACTACATCTGGGGCCTGCAGGTCGCCGGCCTGGGTACAACGCTGAGCGGTATCAACTTCTTCATTACCATCCTGAAGATGCGTACCCCCGGCATGAAGCTGATGCAGATGCCGATCTTCACCTGGACCGCGCTGGTCACCAACGTGCTGATCATCGCCGCCTTCCCGGTGCTGACCGTCACCCTGGTGCTGCTGACCCTGGACCGTTACCTGGGCACGCACTTCTTCACCAATGACGGTGGCGGCAACGCCATGCTGTACATCAACCTGATCTGGATCTGGGGTCACCCGGAAGTCTATATCCTGGTGCTGCCGGCCTTCGGCGTGTTCTCCGAAGTGATCGCCACGTTCTCGCGAAAGGCGCTGTTCGGCTACAAGGGCATGGTCTACG
Organism: Stenotrophomonas sp. GL_101; assembly: GCF_057835675.1. Lineage (NCBI taxonomy): Bacteria > Pseudomonadati > Pseudomonadota > Gammaproteobacteria > Lysobacterales > Lysobacteraceae > Stenotrophomonas > Stenotrophomonas sp. GL_101. The sequence continues at coordinate 1,347,026 of NZ_CM174432.1, forward strand.
CCACCGCCTGCATCGGCGTGTTGTCGTTCCTGGTGTGGCTGCACCACTTCTTCACCATGGGCTCGGGTGCCAACGTCAATGCCTTCTTCGGCATCACGACGATGATCATCTCGATCCCGACCGGCGTGAAGATCTTCAACTGGCTGTTCACCATGTTCCGCGGTCGCGTGCAGTTCACCACCCCGGTGCTGTGGACGATCGGCTTCATGGTCACCTTCACCATCGGCGGCATGACCGGCGTGATGCTGGCGATCCCGGCCATCGACTTCGTGCTGCATAACAGCCTGTTCCTGATCGCCCACTTCCATAACGTCATCATCGGCGGCGTGGTGTTCGGCATGTTCGCCGGCATCAGCTACTGGTGGCCGAAGATGTTCGGCTTCCGCCTCAACGAAACCTGGGGCAAGCGCGCGTTCTGGTGCTGGTTCATCGGCTTCTACGTGGCCTTCATGCCGCTGTACATCCTGGGCTTCATGGGCATGACCCGCCGCATGCAGAGCTACCCGAACATGGAATATCAGCCGCTGCTGATCATCGCCATGTTCGGTGCCTTCATCATCGGCGCCGGCATCCTCTGCCAGGTGATCCAGATCGCCGTGTCGATCCGCGACCGCAAGAAGACCGCCGACCTGACCGGCGACCCGTGGGACGCCCGTACGCTGGAGTGGGAAACCTCTTCGCCGCCGTCGTTCTACAACTTCGGCATGCTGCCCAAGGTCAACGAGCTGGACGAGTTCTGGGAGCGCAAGCAGCGTGGTGAGGCGTGGGAACGCCCGGCCAAGTACAGCGACATCCACATGCCGCGCAACACCGGCACGGGCGTGGTGATCGGTGCGTTCAGCCTGGTGCTGGGCTTTGCGATGATCTGGCACATCTGGTGGCTGGCCATCGTCGGCATTGTCGGCATGATCGGTACCTTCATCTGGCGCACCTTCGACAAGGACACCGATTACTACGTGCCCGCCGCCGAAGTGGAGCGGATCGAAAATGAGCACCGTCGCCATCTCGTGGCGCAGGGCCTGGTGAAAGCGGAGCTGAAGGCATGAGCAGCGATATCTCCAACACCATGAACCATGGGCACGCCGCGCACGCGGCGGCCCACGGCCATGACGAGCACGAGCACCACGACACCGGCGGCAACACCGTCTTCGGTTTCTGGGTGTACCTGATGAGCGACTGCCTCATCTTCGCCAGCCTGTTTGCCACCTACATCGTGTTGTCCGGTGGCACCAACGGCGGCCCCGGCCCGAAGGACCTGTTCGACCTGTCCTTCGTGGCATGGGAAACCACGCTGCTGCTGGTGTCCTCGCTGACCTTCGGGCTGGGCATGATTGCCCTGCACAAGCACAAGGTTGGCCAGATGTACCTGTGGCTGGGCCTGACCTGGCTGTTGGGCTTCGGTTTCATGGTCATGGAAGTGTGGGAGTTCAACCACCTCATCCATGAGGGCTATGGTCCGGACCACAGTGCGTTCCTGTCGGCGTTCTTCGCGCTGGTCGGCACCCACGGCCTGCACGTGAGTGCCGGCCTGCTGTGGCTGCTGATCATGTTCATCCAGATCAAGCAGAACGGCCTGACCCCGACCAACAAGACCCGCATGGCGTGCCTGAGCCTGTTCTGGCACTTCCTGGATCTCATCTGGATCGGCGTGTTCTCGGTCGTCTACCTGAAGGGAGCGCTGTAATGTCCGCACACGACAACCATGCCCACGACCACGGTGCCGGCGGCGAAAGCCACGGCAGCGTCAAGTCCTACCTGGTCGGCTTCCTGTTGGCGGCCGTGCTGACCATCATCCCGTTCTGGCTGGTGATGCACGGCAACCTGCCGACCTTCACCACCGGGGTCATCATCGTGATCGCCGCGGTGCTGCAGATCCTGGTGCACCTGGTGTTCTTCCTGCATCTGAACCGCTCCTCCGAGCAGCGCTGGAACGTCAGCGCGGCAGCCTTCACCGTGGTGGTGATCGGCATCATCGTGGCCGGTTCGCTGTGGGTGATGCACAACATGAACGTGCACATGATGCACTGACGTCCAAGGACGTTGCTGCATACGGAAAGGCCGCCTTCGGGCGGCCTTTTTCGTTGTCCGATTGCTGTTGGACGTAGCGCCGCCCGGCGGCAGCAGTGCGGTTTACTGCAACGCGTGGTCACAGCGAGGGTGTGCGTCTTCGCTTGGCTACTGTGCGAGCGTCCGGTGCCCCTGGGCGGCCGGCACGCCCTTGCGCAAATGTCCCCCGGCCGCCTGCGGCGACCTCCTCCTTTATTTTGCCAAGGACATGCCGGCCGCCAAGGGGCTCGGCTTTCGGTGGGCGGTAGGTCACCACCGTTGGTGGTGACGCTGTCGCGGGGCCCAACGCTTGCGGCATGTCCAAACGACACCGCGGCCGTTCAAGGGAATGCCGCTACGCAGTCGCCGAAGGCGTTACGGCGCCTGCGCCATGCGCAGGAACTCCTCCGCGCCCACCGGCCGGCCCAGGTGGTAGCCCTGCAACAGGTCGCACCCCAGGTCGCTCAAGTACTGGCGCTGGCCTGCGGTTTCCACCCCTTCGGCGACGATCTGCAGCTGCAGCGAACGGCCCAGCGCGATGATCGAGGAGACGATCGCCGCGTCCTCGGCGTTGTCTTCCAGGTCGCGTACGAAGGCCCGGTCGATCTTCAGCTCGGTGGCCGGCATGCGCTTGAGGTAGAGCAGGCTGGAATAGCCCGTACCGAAATCATCGATGGAGATGTTCACCCCCATTGCGGTCAGGCCGTGCAGGATCAGCAGGCTGGCCTCCACATCCTTCATCGCGGTGGTCTCGGTCACTTCCAGGGTCAGGCAGCGGGGATCCAGCCCATGCCGCTCCAGCGTGCCGCGCACGGTATCAAGCAGGGTGCTTGAGCCGAACTGCAGCGGCGACAGGTTCACCGCCATCGACCAGCCCGGGTTGCCCGCGTCGTGCCACTGGCGCAGCTGCGCGCAGGCCTGGTCCAGTACCCAGTCGCCGATCTGCAGGATCAACCCGCTGCGCTCGGCCAGTGGAATGAAGGCATCCGGGCCAAGCAGGCCCAGTTCGGGATGTTGCCAGCGCACCAGTGCTTCCGCGCCGATCAGCGGCGGGCCGCTGGCCGGGAACTTGGGCTGGTAGTGCAGCACCAGTTCCTTGCGGATCACCGCCTTGCGCAGCTCCTGCAGCAGCTTCAACTGGCGGTTGGCGCTGACATTGAGCGAGGGCGTGAAGAAGGTATAGCTGTTCCGCCCCGATTCCTTGGTGTGGTACATCGCCGCGTCGGCGTGCGCCATCAGTTCGCGCTCGCTGGTGGCGTCGGCCGGGTACAGGGCGATGCCGATGCTCGCGCTGACCTGCAGTTCCAGCGCATCGACCATGAACGCCTCGGACACCGTGGCCAGGATGCGCTCTGCGACCACGGCGGCATCCTCCGGCGCTTCCACCTGGAACACGATCACGAACTCATCGCCGCCCAACCGCGCGAAGGTGTCCTGCGCGCGCAGCAGCGCCAGTACCCGTTCGCTCATCTGGATCAGCAGCTGGTCGCCGATCTGGTGGCCGTAGGCGTCATTGATGGCCTTGAAGCCGTCCAGGTCGCAGAACATCACCGCGAACGTGATCTGATGCCGCCGAGCCTTCTCGATGGCCTGTTCGATCCGGTCCTGCAGCAGCATGCGGTTGGGCAGTTGGGTCAGCGGATCGTGCAGGGCCGCCTGCATCAGTTTTTCATTGGCCTGGGCCAGCGAGTCGGCGAGCATCCCGGTACGGGTGCGCATCTGCCGGTCGAACACCGAGGCGATCAGCGCGATGCCCAGGGTGGCCAGCGTGGTGACGATCACCAGCACCGCCAGCCACTTGCTGTCGATGCCCTGGCCGTACGCCGCGCCGCAGATGGCACCGGCGGGGAAGCGGGCGGCGGCCATGCCGGTGTAGTGCATGCCGACGATGGCCAGGCCCATCACCAATGAGGCCAGCCCGCGCAGCAGGTACGGGTGACGCTGCTCCAGCCGCAGCCGGAAGGCGATCCACAGCGCTGCGCCGGCCGCGCCGATGGCGATCAGGATCGAGGCGGTGAACCACAGCGGGTCGTAGTCGATGCCGGGCTGCATGCGCATCGCGCTCATGCCCAGGTAATGCATGGCCGCGATGCCCAGGCCCATCAGCATTGCGCCGGCAACCAGTCGCTGCCAGGGCAGCGCGGCACGCGACACCAGCCACAGCGCGTAGGCCGAAGCGCCCACCGATACCGCCAGCGAGTAAAGGGTCAAGGCCAGGTCGTAGCCGATCGGGATGGGCAGGTCGAAGGCGAGCATGCCGATGAAGTGCATGGACCAGATCCCCAGGCCCATCGCGCCTGCGCCGCCGGCCAGCCACCAACGCGCCACGCGGCCCCGGGTGCTGGCCAGCCGCCCGGCCATGTCCAGCGCCGTATAGGAAGCGAGGATGGCGACCAGCAGCGAGAATACGACAAGACTCTGGCTGTAGGTGCCGGTCATGGAAATGCCTGGGGGAGGGGAGGGGAAAGCGCGGTGGCCCGCCGCAGTATCGGCGACCGCGCGACAATCTTGAGGATATGGACGGGCACATGTCTCCGCTGCTGCGACCCGGCTCGGCTATCCTGCCCGACAGTCGATGAAGTGGAACGGGACATGGCCAAGCGGCTTACCGCGTACGTCTGCAGTGAATGTGGCGCTGAATATGGCAAGTGGCAGGGGCAGTGCAACGAGTGCGGCGTCTGGAACGTGCTTAGCGAGATCACGCTGGAAAGCGCGACCCCCACCAAGACGTCGCCGGCCGCCCGCCGCTCGGGCTGGGCCGGCAAGGTCGACGCGCCAAAGATCATGGCGCTCAAGGATGTCCAGCAGACCGAACACCTGCGGGTCAGTACCGGCATCGGCGAGTTCGACCGGGTGTTGGGCGGCGGCCTGGTCGAAGGGGCGGTGGTGCTGGTGGGCGGCGACCCGGGCATCGGCAAGTCCACCCTGCTGCTGCAGGCGGTGGCCAAGATGGCCGCGGCGCTGCCGGTGCTGTACATCACCGGCGAAGAATCGCTGTCGCAGGTGGCCGGCCGCGCGGTGCGGCTGGACCTGCCGCTGGACAACGTCAACGCGCTGGCTGAAACCCAGGTCGAGGCGATCCTGCAGCACGCCAGCGTGGCCAGGCCGAAGCTGATCGTGGCCGATTCGGTGCAGACCCTGTGGACCGAGTCGCTGACCGCCGCACCCGGTTCGGTCAGCCAGGTCCGCGAGAGCGCTGCGCGCCTGGTGCGCTTCGCCAAGGAAACCGGCACGGCGGTGTTCCTGGTCGGTCACGTCACCAAGGAGGGCGGCATTGCCGGCCCGCGCGTGCTGGAGCACATGGTCGATGCGGTGCTGTATTTCGAAGGCGAGAGCGGTAGCCGTTTCCGCCTGCTGCGCGCGTTCAAGAACCGCTTCGGCGCGGTCAACGAGCTGGGGGTGTTCGCGATGGGCGAGAAGGGGCTCAAGGAAGTCTCCAACCCGTCGGCGATTTTCCTCTCCGGGGGCAGCACCCGGCAACCGGGCAGCTGCGTGATGGTCACCCGCGAGGGCACCCGGCCGCTGCTGGTGGAAGTGCAGGCGCTGGTGGATGCCTCGCCGCTGTCCAATCCGCGCCGGGTCGCGGTGGGCCTGGAACAGAACCGGCTGGCGATGCTGCTGGCGGTGCTGCATCGCCATGGTGGCGTGCTGGTCGGCGACCAGGACGTGTTCGTCAATGTGGTCGGTGGCATCCGCGTGCAGGAAACCGCGGTGGACCTGCCGGTGCTGCTGGCGGTGCTGTCTTCGCTGCAGGACCGGCCGCTGGCCGAGAAGACCATTGCCTTTGGCGAGGTCGGCCTGTCCGGCGAGATCCGGCCGGTGCCCAATGGCGAGGACCGGCTGCGCGAAGCGGCCACGCATGGTTTCAAGCGCGCCATCGTACCCAAGGCCAATGCGCCCAAGACCGGCAGCGTGAAGGGCATGGAGGTGATCGCGGTGGAGCGGTTGTCCGAGGCGATCGACGCGATCTGAACCCGGCGCAGGCACATGTCACCGTGCCTGTGCTAATTTTTCCTGCTGCCCCCTCGTTCCAGCCCGTGTCTCCCCGGAGCCACGCACGCCAGAGAAAACGATTACATGCACGACACGACCCTCGACGCCAGCGGCGCCACTGAAATCCGCCGCGCCGGCGTCGATCTCAACGGATTGATGACGGTCCTTGGCAAGCACCTGTATTCCACCCCGGTGGTGGCACTGCGCGAACTGGTCCAGAACGCGCACGACTCGCTGGTCCGGCGTCGCCTCGAACAGCCCGGCTGGAGCGAGCCCGGCCGCATCGAAGTGCACGGCGAGGTCGGCAGCGGCATCGTCCGCATCGTCGATACCGGGGCCGGCCTGACCCAGCAGGAAATCCACGATTACCTGGCGACCGTCGGAGTCGGCTACACCCGCGGCCTGCGCCAGGCCGGCGAGGATGACGAAGGCCTGATCGGCATGTTCGGGCTGGGCTTCCTGTCGGCGTTCGTGCTGGCCAAGCGGGTCACCGTACGCACCACCTCCTATCAGAATCCTGCGCTCGGCCATTGCTATGTATCCAGCAATGCCGAGCAGTACACGGTGTCGCCGATGCCCGCGCGTGCGGTCGGCACCGAAGTGCTGCTGGAACTGCACACCGATTTCCAGCACCTGGCCCAGGAGGCGAACCTGCGCGACATCCTCGGCCGCTACTGCGCACTGCTGGGCGAGCCGATCCACATCGGTCGCGATGCGCAGGCGATCAATCCCGAGCCGCCGCCGTGGCGTCCGCGCGATGGCGTGCTGCTGCATCCGCTGCAGGCGCAGCGACGCGCGGTGGAGTTCGCAGCCCGCTTCGAGCCTCATTTCGAGCCGATCTGTGCGGTGCCGGTGCGTGCGGCCGCCGGCAGCGATGCGGTCGGCCTGCTCTGGGTGCAGGACGGCGCCACCTATGGCACCAGCGACAACCGCAACCTGTCGGTGTTCGTGCGCGGCATGCTGCTCGACGATGACGCCCGCGACCTGCTGCCGCCGTGGGCCGGTTTCATCGGCGGGGTGATCGAATCGAACCGCCTGACTCCCACCGCCAGCCGCGAGGACCTTCAGCGCGATGAGGCCTATGCATCGGTCCAGCATGCCTTGGGCGAGGCGCTCATCGACGGCCTGGCCGAGGTGGCGCGCCAGCAACCGGAAGCCTGGCGGCGTGTGCTGGTGCGGCACAACGAAGCGCTGCTCGGTGCGGCGCTGTGCGATGACCGGCTGTTCCAGCTGCTGATGGACCACGTGCGCCTGCCCACCTCGCAGGGCGACATGAAAGCCAGCGAGCTGCCGGCGCGTGGCGCGGTGCATGTGATCCTGGACAGCGGTGGTGGTTTTGAGGAAATGCTGTTCCGCGCGATGGGCATACCGGTCGCGCACGGCAACCGCTACGCGGTGGTGCCGTTCCTGCGTCGCTGGGCCCAGGCCCGGGGCATGCGCCTGGTCGAGCTGGGCACCGAGCAGGGCAACCGCGCGCTGTTCCAGACCGATACGCTGCCGGCCGAAGACCTTGCCTGGCTGGAGCAGCACCTGGGCGATGGCGAACAACTGCTGCCTGCGCATTTCAATCCGGTCGAGCTGCCGGTGGTGGTGGTGCCCGATCGCGAGGCCGAACTGAAGCAGCGGCTGGAGAGCGATGACAACGACAAGCGCGTGTCGATGGCCGCGCTGCGTCTGGCGCGGCAGTTCACCGCACGCATCCCGGTGCGGCCAACCTCGCGCCTGTATCTCAACCTGGACAACCCGGCCGTGCAGGCACTGCTTGCCGCCCGGCGCGCCGACAACCCGCAGGCGGTGGCAGCCGCGCGCCTGCTGCGCTCGCTCAAGGTCATTGTCGGTGCGCAGGCGCGCGGCCAGGACGGTCGCGACGCCAGCGCCGACCTCAACCGCGCCTTCGGTGACATTGCCGCCGCCCTGCAGCAGATGCTGCAGGCACCGCGCTGAGCTCTTCTCTTTCAACTCGCTTCAACAGGACAGTACGAACCGCATGGATATCTGGAATTGGGTGGGAAAACTGCAGGATGACCTGGGCCAGGCCGGCCAGCCGCAGAGTGCGGAGCTGCTGACGCGGCTGACCGATGAAGTCTGCGAACTGCGCATGGATCGCGTCGATGCCCTGTTGCCTGAGGCGCGTGCGCTCGGCAAGACGCTGGCCAATCCGTGGCTGGAGGTGTTCGTCGGCCATTGGGAAATGCGCAACCGGGTCGGCAACCGGCTCGAAGGCGAGGCCGCACTGGGCGATGCCGTGGCACTGTTCGAGCGCGCGCACCGCGCCGATGCGGCTGAGTGCCCGCAGAGCATCTGCGTCACCCAGGACCTGGCCGCGTGCTACGGCAACATCGATGGTCCCGGCTGGGTGCCTGAGCGCGTGGAGGTCTGCGATGAAACCTTGGCGCGGATCGATCCGAGCTGGGCGTGCTACCAGTGCCTGAGCTGCGAGAAGGCCGATGCGCTGCTCGACGATGGTCGCAGCAATGACGCGCTGGCCTATCTGGAGACCCAGGCCGAGACCGTGTTGGCGCACGGCGGCAAGGTGTACGACAGCTTCCCGGAAATGCGCATCAAGATTCTGCTGGCCAGCGGCCGTGCGCAGGAGGCGTTGGCGCTGATCGGGCAGCGCGAGGCCGAGGTGGCCGCCGAAGGCGATTACGAGCCGGCCAACTGCACCATTCCGCGCAAGCTCTCCAAGGCCTGGGCGCTGGCCCAGCTCGGTCGCGACGACGAGGCGATGGCCTCGATGGTGCCTTTCGCCCAGCTCTCGCCAAACTACCGGCGCATGTGGGCGCATGTGGTGGCGCTACTGGTGCGCAACGCGCCGGAGAGCAACAGCTGGGACCTGGGCCGCCGTCTCAACGTGACCCTGGCGCATTTCGCCGAGGTCGGCGCGCACCGCTTTGTGATCGAGATCGCCGGGCTGTGCGTGGACATGGCCCTGCAGCGCGGGGCGGTGTGGATGGCGCGCCGTCACCTGGCGCTGGCCCAGCGCCACCTGGGGCAGCTGCGGCAGGACCGCGGCGCCAGCGGACAGGTCGCGCAGATGGCCGCGCGTATCGATGGCGCGCCGGCGCAGGCGGCGTTGCCGGTGGCAGCCGATGCACTGATGGACTGGCTGGCCGCCCAGGGCGAGGCCGGCAACCCACGCGATCCCGAGCGCGAAGCGCAGTGGCTGCTGCAGGCCGTGGCCGAGCGTCCGGACGATGCCGCCCTGGTCGATGTCGCCGCCTCGGCGTTGAGTGCCTGTGGCGCTGAAGACGATGCGATCGCGCTGCTGTGGGGGTTCGTCGAGCGGCATGCCGACGAAGACGCCATGCCGGCCTACACCTTGATGCGGCTGCTGGTGCAGGGCGGCGACGAGACCGGCCTGGCGCGGCTGGTGAAACACTACCAGGCCAGCGTGCCGGTGTTCGCGCTGTGGTGCCAGGCCCAGCTTGCCCATCGTCTGTTGGACTGGGCCGCGTTGGAACAGGCCTGCACCGCGTTGCTGGAACGCTCGCCCGGGTCGCACGGCGCGCGGGGTCTGTTGGCCACCGCGTTGATGGCGGTCAAGCGCTTCGACGATGCCAAGCAGCAGTACCGCCACCTCACCGGGATACTGGAAGAGCCGCGCAGCGCCCATTGGGATCACATGACCGCTGCCAGCGCCGCGCGCGACTGGGAGGCGGTGCGGCATTCGGCCGCCGCGATCGGCATGGAACTCAGCGATGGGCCTGGCCCGGTCGAAGAGAATTTCGGCTGGGTGATCATCCGTTGCATGGATGACGGCGAGCCGATCGAGTACTACGCGCGCCGCACCGGCCCGGTCACCGCGCGCATCATCGAGAACGCCCCGGCCAACCGCCCGCAGCGCGTCGACGACTGGGTGGTGTTCGATGCCGAACTGGTGCACCCGGCACCGGAGAGCGAGGAAGAGCGCGAGCACTTCATGCCGACCTATGCGCAGGTGCATCTGCTGGAAAGTGGTGGGCATGCCGCCAGCTGGCTGGTCGATGGCGTCGACCCCGGCGAGGATACCTGGACGGGGTTCACCGAAGCAGTCGAAGCGCGCGGCTGGAAAGTGTGGAAGCACAGCCGCGACGACTACCAGTTGACCGACCCGGACCAGCAGGATGCGCAGTTGCCCGGCGTGCTGTTCACAGTCGCCCAGCCGCAGGAGCAGCCGCCGCTGGCCCTGCATCGCTTCCTCAGCGAGGCGACCGCCGCCTGGGCGCATCCGCTGTGCTGGCTGCGTCTGGCCGAAGCCTGCGACCAGGACGAACAGCGCCATCTCGACGTCATCGAACGTTACGGCCTGTAACCCTGTTGCGCCGGGCGTTGCCCGGCCGATTCAACCTCACCCGGCGTCGGGCAGTGCCTGGCGCCGGGTCAGCGGCCGCGCCCGAACACCAGTTCGATCACGAACTGGCTGCCGAAGAACGCCAGCAGCAGCAAGGCCATCGCCGTCAGCGTCCAGTGCACCGCCTTGGCACCGCGCCAGCCGTAGCGGCGACGGCCGATCAGCAGCGTGCCGAACACGATCCACGACAGCACGCTGAGTACCGTCTTGTGCACCAGCTTCTGTGCCAGCAGGTCATCGACGAACAACACGCCGGTTACCAGGGTCAGGGTCAGCAGCGCGAAGCCGACGGCGATCACCCGGAACAGCAACGCTTCCAGGTCGGCCAGCGGCGGCAAGGCGCGCAGCCAGGGGCGGAAGTCGCGGCGGCGCAGTGCGCGCTCCTGCAACCACAGCATGATGGCCAGCAGCGCGGCAACGCTCAGCGTGGCGTAGGCCAGCAACGCCATCCAGGCATGCGTGGCCAGCTGCCAGCCCAGCGGCCGGCTCGGCGCGTGGCCGTAGGCGTGGTAGACGCACAGCACCACCGCCGCCATCGGGAACACCAGCACGCCCAATGCGGCCATGCGCCCGCGCGCGGCCACCAGCGAGGTCAGCCAGGCCATGCCCAGCCCGACCAGCGACAGCGCGGCGAAGAAATGCATGTCCGGGCCGCCGTCGGTGCGTATCGCCACCAGGACGTGGTACCCGCCGTGCAGCAGCATCGCCGGCAGCGCCGGCCACAGCCACGCCGGTGAACGCACGGCATCATCGCGGCTGACCGCACGCACCAGCAGGGCGGTGGCGGCCAGGTACAGCAGGGTCGCGATGAGAACGATTGTCATCGTGTCAGTTTCGCATACCCCTGCGGTGCTGGCGATGCCTGCGGCCCGGGGCCGGGGCCGCCAGCCGGGGAGCCGGGCGGACCCGCTATACTGTTCGCCTCTTTGTCTTTCGTTCTGAACAGGTTGCCTCCATGTTCGAGTCCCTGACCCAGCGCCTCTCCGGCACCATCGAGCGGCTGCGTGGCCGTGGTCGCCTCACCGAGGAAAACATCCGCGAGGCCACCCGCGAAGTCCGCATCGCGCTGCTGGAAGCCGACGTCGCGCTGCCGGTCGTGCAGGCGCTGGTGGAGCGCATCAAGGTGCGCGCGGTTGGCCAGGAAGTGCTCAAGTCGCTGACCCCGGGCCAGGCGCTGATCAAGATCGTGCGCGACGAGCTGACCGCGGTCATGGGCTCGGCCGCCTCGGACCTGAACCTCAACGTGCCGGCCCCGGCGATCATCCTGATGGCCGGCCTGCAGGGCGCGGGCAAGACCACCACGGTGGCCAAGCTTGCCAAGCACCTGAAGGAAAAGCGCAAGAAGAAAGTGATGGTGGTGTCGGCCGACGTTTACCGTCCGGCCGCGATCGAACAGCTGCAGACCCTGGCCGAGCAGGTCGGGGTGCTGTTCTTCCCGTCCAGCGCCGACCAGAAGCCCGAAGCGATCGTGCGCGCGGCCATCGACGATGCCCGCAAGTCGTTCGCCGATGTGCTGATCGTCGATACCGCCGGCCGCCTGGCCATCGACGACGCGATGATGGCCGAGATCAAGGCGCTGCATGCGGCGGTCAACCCGGCGGAAACGCTGTTCGTGGTCGATGCGATGACCGGCCAGGACGCGGCCAACACCGCCAAGGCCTTCGGCGATGCGCTGCCGCTGACCGGCGTGGTGCTGACCAAGACCGACGGTGACGCCCGTGGCGGTGCTGCGCTGAGCGTGCGCTACATCACCGGCAAGCCGATCAAGTTCGTTGGTGTCAGCGAAAAGCCGGAAGGCCTGGACGTGTTCCACCCGGACCGTATCGCCAGCCGCATCCTGGACATGGGCGACGTGCTGTCGCTGGTGGAGCAGGTTGAGCAGCAGGTCGACAAGGACAAGGCGCAGAAACTCGCCGAGAAGGTCGCCAAGGGCAAGAAGTTCGACCTCAATGACATGCGCGACCAGCTCGAGCAGATGCAGAACATGGGCGGCATCGGCGGCCTGATGGACAAGCTGCCGGGCCTGGGCCAGATCCCCGAGCATCTCAAGGCGCAGGTCAGCCAGGGCAAGGAAGTGCCGCGCATGATCGCCATCATCAACTCGATGACCAAGAAAGAGCGCCGCAACCCGGGCCTGCTCAACGGCTCGCGCCGCGCCCGCATCGCGCGCGGTTCCGGCCTGACCCCGGCCGACGTCAACAAGCTCATGAAGCAGTTCCAGCAGATGGAAAAGATGATGAGCAAGATGGCCGGCGGTGGCATGAAGGGCATGATGCGCAGCATGAAGGGCATGATGGGTGCGATGGGTGGCCGCGGCGGCATGCCGTTCCGCTGAGTACAGGCATGAACGTCATCGGCAGGCGCCGATGACGCTTGCCACGCTCCTCGGCGTGGCTGACTATCTCGCCAGACCAAATCAAAGGAATGCTTGTGAACAAGTCGATCGTGGTGATGGCGCTGGCCCTGGGGCTGGTCGCATGCAAGGACGACGCATCCATGTCGCAGAAGGCAGGTAGCGCACTCAGCGGTACTGCCGCCGATTTCGTCGCCGGGCTGGGCGAGGGCGTCGACAAGAAAATGAACGTGTCGCTGCAGGCCGATCCGGGCCTGGCGGCCCGTGGCCTCACCGTCACCCTGGGCAAGAGCCGCGGCATGGGCTCCAAGGAGGCGGCGGTGTATGTGGTGGCCGACAAGGCCTTCACCGGCAAGCTGGTGGCGCGCGCGCTGGATGCCGAGGGCACCGAGATTGGCCGCGCCGTGGCCGAGGAAGAATTCGCCGCCGATGATGCCCGCTACGTCACCTTCCACTTCAATGCGGAAATGGACAGCCAGCTGGTACGCACCTACGCGGTGTCCGCGCGCTGAGCAACGGCAGCCAGGCAATGGCAGCCGACCCGCGCAGTACGCACCCGGCAGGGCGATCGTAGCGCCGACCGTTGGTCGGCTGCTCCTGCGGCGGCGTATGCTGGCCCGGTCCGATCCCACAGGTGCGCCGCGCGTGAGTCTTTCGCCGATCCTCGAACGCGCCGACAGCTTCTGTCGGCGTTTTGCATTGCAGGCCCCGATCCTGCTCGCACCAATGGCCGGTGCCTGCCCGGTGCCGCTGTCAGCGGTGCTGGCCAACGCCGGCAGCATGGGCGCGATGGGCGCGGTGCTGTCCCAGCCGCAGGACATCGTGGCGTGGATGGAGGCCTTCCGGGCGCAGTCGTCCGGCCCGGCCCAGGTCAACGTGTGGATCCCCGATCCCGCGCCCGCGCGTGATCCCGCTGGCGAAGCGGCCACGCGGGCTTTCCTGCAGGCGTGGGGGCCGGAGGTACCAGCCAGCGCCGCTGATGCCGGCCCGGCCGATTTCGACGCGCAGTTCGATGCGCTGATCGCCGCGCGTCCCGCGGTGGCCTCGACCATCATGGGGGTCTTCTCGCCCGCGCAGGTGCAGCGACTGAAAGACGCTGGCATCGCCTGGTTCGCGTGTGCCACCACCTTGTCCGAAGCCCTGGCCGCGCAGGCCGCCGGTGCCGATGCCGTGGTCGCCCAGGGCGCTGAGGCCGGTGGACATCGCGGCGCCTTCGACCCGGCGGCGGCCGAGCGCCAGTGGGTAGGGCTGTTCGCACTGCTGCCGCGGCTGGCCGATCACCTGCAGGTCCCGGTGGTGGCTGCCGGCGGCATCGCCGATGGTCGCGGCATCGCCGCGGCATTGATGCTGGGCGCCAGCGCGGTGCAGGTGGGCACGGCGTTCCTGCGCACGCCCGAATGTGCGATCGACCCGGCGTGGTCGCAGGCGCTGGCCGATGCCGAGCCCGAAGACACCTGGGCCACCCGCGCCTTCAGCGGTCGGCTCGGGCGTGGCCTGGCCACCGCCTATGTGCGCGCCGCTGCCGCTGCCGATGCGCCCGCGCCGCGTCCGTACCCGGTGCAGCGCGGGCTGACCGCGCCGATGCGCACACGCGCCACGGCCGAGCATCGCATCGACGCCATGCAGGCCTGGGCCGGGCAGTCGGCGTGGATGGCACCGGCGCGCCCGGCGGCGGCGGTGCTGGCCACGATGTGGTCCGATGCGCGGGCGCTGCTGCGATGAGCCTTTACTGCAACGGCCACCGCGCCACGGCCGACGACCTGGCCGGCGCGCTGACCAACTACGGCCACTTCACCTCGCTGCAGGTGCGTGGCAACAGCGTGCAGGGGCTGGACCTGCACCTGCAGCGGCTGCAGCAGGCCACGGTCGAACTGTTCGGCACCGCACTGGATGCCGCACAGGTGCAGGCGTGGATGCAGCACGCATTGCAGGTCGAAGGCATCGCCGATGCCTCGCTGCGGGTAACGGTGTTCTCGCGGCACTTCGATTTCCGCCAGCCGCTGCAGCCGGTCGCGGTGGATGTGCTGGTGTCCGTCGCGCCGCCGGTGGCGCTGCCGGCCACGCTGCGCCGGCTGCGCTCGGTGGGTTACCAGCGTGAACTGCCGCACCTCAAGCATGTGGGCACCTTTGCGCTGTTCGAGCAGCGTCGGCGTGCGCTGCAGGACGGGTTCGACGATGCCTTGTTCGTCACTGGCACCGGCCAGGTCAGCGAAGGCACCACCTGGAACATCGCCTTCCAGCAGGGGGAGCAGGTCATCTGGCCGGATGCGCCGGCCCTGCACGGCACCCACCAGCGCCTGTTGCAGGCCGGGCTCGGCCCGGCGCAGCAGGTACGGCCGGTGGCACTGGCCGAGCTGGCCGGGTTCGATGCGGCACTGGCCTGCAATTCGGCCGGGGTGTGGCCGTTGGCGTGCGTCGATGCGGTGGGGTTTACCCGGTCCGAAGCGCTGTGCCAGCGGGCCCGGGAGGTCCTGAGCGCCACCCCGTGGCAGCCGCTGGGCGCCTGAACGGTGCCAGGGCAGGGGGCTTGTTCAGCGTGCCGGGTCTTCACAGGCTTGGAATGAACGGGAAGCGCCGCTATAATCGCCGGCTTACCGCGCCATCCTGGCGACTGGGCAATAGAGGATTTACACCATGGTCAAGATTCGACTGACCCGCGGCGGCGCCAAGAAGCGTCCCTTCTACCACATCATCGTGACCGACTCGCGCAGCGCGCGCGACGGCCGCAACATCGAGCGTCTGGGCTACTACAACCCGGTTGCCCAGGGCGCCGAAGCCCGCATCGTGCTGGACCTGCCGCGCGTTGACGCGTGGGTTGCCAATGGCGCCCAGCTGACCGACAAGGTTCGCAACCTGTACAAGGAAGCGACCAAGGCCCAGACCGCCCCGGCGGCCTGATCCTGAAGGGCCGCGCCTGGCGCGGCCCATCGGTCTATACAGATGAAAGATACTGAGCGCCGCATCCTGCTGGGCAGGATTGTCGGCGCTTTTGGTGTGCGAGGCGAGATCAAGCTCGAGTCCTGGACCGAGCCGCGTACCGCCATCTTCAACTATCAGCCCTGGATCCTGCGTACACCCGCCGGCCAGGAGAGCACCTTCAAGGGCGCGCGCGGTCGTCAGGCCGGCAAGCACTTGATTGCGGTGTTTCCCGATATCACCGACCGCGATGTGGTCGAGTCGATGTACGGAACCGAAGTCTATGTCGCGCGCAGCGCGCTGCCGCCTCCCAGGCCCGACGAGTACTACTGGGTCGATCTGGAAGGGCTGCAGGTGCGTACCGTTGACGGCGTCGAACTGGGGCGGGCTTCGCACCTGTTCTCGACCGGCTCCAACGACGTACTGGTGGTGCAGGGCGACCGCGAGCGGATGATTCCGTTCGTGCAGCCGGAGTTTGTGAAGTCGGTGGATTTCGAGGCCAACCTGATCGTGGTCGACTGGGACCCGGAGTTCTAGCCCGATGCGTATCGACGTGGTCACGCTGTTCCCCGAGTTCATCGCACAGTCGGCCGCGCTGGGCGTGGTCGGCCGTGCACAGGAGCGCGGCCTGCTCGACCTGCACGGCTGGAATCCGCGGGATTACGCCGAAGGCAACTACCGCCGGGTGGACGACCGTCCCTTCGGTGGTGGCCCGGGCATGGTCATGCTGATCGAGCCGTTGCGCACCTGCCTTGCGGCGGCCAAGGCGGCCGATCCGGCGCCTGCGCCGGTGATCTACCTCAGCCCGCAGGGGCGGCCGTTGACCCAGGCGAAAGTGCGGGAACTGGCGGCATTGCCGCGGATGATCCTGCTGTGTGGGCGCTATGAAGGCGTCGACGAACGCTTCCTGGGCGCCGAGGTCAGCGAGGAAATCTCCATCGGTGATTACGTCCTGTCCGGCGGTGAGCTGGGCGCGGCGGTGATCGTCGATGCCGTCACCCGGCTGCAGGACGGGGCCCTGGGCGACGCCGAATCGGCGGTGCAGGACAGTTTTGAAGGCCCGCAGGGGTTGCTGGACTGCCCGCACTACAGTCATCCGGCCCAGCATGAATGGGGCCAGGTGCCTGACGTACTGCGCTCGGGTAACCATGCCGCCATCGCCCGCTGGCGTCGGCAGCAGTCGCTGCTGCGTACCGCGCTGCGGCGGCCGGACCTGCTTGACGAACGCCAGTTGTCCAAGGCTGACCGGATCCTGCTGGAGCAGGCCCGCCAGGCCGAACCGAAGGACCCGAGCCCCTAGCGCAGGGGCCGGTTCTTGGTTAGAATGCCGGATTCCCATCGGGCCTTTGGGCCAGATGGTGGAATCCCTACAAAAAACGTGCAGCACAGTCCGGTGACTGCATGAGCCCACGTTGTCGAACGACACGACCACCCGAACACTATCGGTGCACCCATGAGCAAGCTGAACAAATCCATCCTCTCGGACTTCGAATCCGCCCAGATCACCCGCGAGCTGCCGAAGTTCAGCCAGGGCGACACCGTCGTGGTCAACGTGAAGGTGAAGGAAGGCAACCGTGAGCGCGTGCAGGCTTACGAAGGCGTCGTGATCGGCACCAAGAACGCCGGCCTGAACTCCGCGTTCACCGTCCGCAAGATCTCGCACGGCTACGGCGTCGAGCGCGTCTTCCAGACCCACAGCGCCATCATCGACTCGGTCGAAGTGAAGCGTCGTGGCAAGGTCCGCGCCGGTAAGCTGTACTACCTGCGTGGCCTGGAAGGCAAGGCTGCCCGCATCAAGGAAGATCTGGCCGCCGCTGCGCAGGCCAAGCAGGCCCGCCTGGCTGCTGCCAAGGCTGCCCAGTAATACCCGCGCCGACGACCTCGGTTGTCGCGCACAGCAAACGGCCACCTTCGGGTGGCCGTTTGCGTTGGGGCCTACGCACCCACCCAGGGTGGGCGTCTACCGAGGAGAGGGTGGCGCTGGCGCGACGGTCGGTGGTGCGTCTGGGTCCAGGTCGGCCACCGGCGAGGGGGGCATCGCCGGGACTTCGGACGGGACGGCGATTTCCTCGCGATGGGTGGGCAGCATCCGCGCCTTGCGCCAGCCCCCCCAGCGGTAATACGCCAGCGACAGCAGCATCGCGCACAACGAGCTGACCGGGAAACTCCACCACACCGCATCGGCGCCCAGGCGGTCCTGCAGCAGTTCGGCAAACGGTACGCGGATGCCCCACAGCGACACGGCCAGGATCAGCAACGGGGCGATCACCGCACCGGTGGAGCGGACCACGCCGGAGATCACGAAGTTGACCCCGAAGAACAGGAATGACCACACCGCGATGTGGTTCAGATGCCGCGCCACGTCCAGGGCCTGGCTGGAGGCGGGCAGGAACAAAGCCAGCGTGTAGCGATCCAGCAGGATCAGCGGCAGGATCAGCGCACCGGTCAACATGAAGTTGTACAGCACGCCACTGCGCGCGGTACCGCGCACGCGCGCCCAGTTGCCGGCGCCCACGTTCTGCGCAGCCATCGACGAGCAGGCCGCGCCGATCGCCATCGCCGGCATCTGCACGTAGGTCCACAACTGCAGTGACGCGCCATAGGCGGCGGCGGTGTCGGTGCCGTAGCTGTTGACCATGCTCATCATCATGATCATCGACAGCGAGATCAGCACCATCTGCAGGCCCATCGGCACGCCTTTGACCACCAGCGCGCGCAGGATCTCCCGATCGATCTTGAACAGCGCCATGTCCTTGCGGCCCAGCCACAGCACATGCCGCTTGTTGCGCATGTACCAGAGCAACCCGGCCAGCGACAGCGTCTGGGCGATCAGCGTGGCCCAGGCCGCGCCGGCGATGCCCAGTTGCGGGAACGGGCCGAGGCCGAAGATCAGCAGCGGATTGAACACGATGTCCAGCAGCACCGACAGCAGCAGGAACCGGAACGGCGTGCGCGAATCGCCCACGCCGCGCAGCGCCGAACTCAGGAACGCGAACGCATACAGCGTCGGTGTGGCCAGGAAGATGATGCGCAGGTAGGCCTCGGCCAACAGCAGCGATTCGGCCGGGGTGCCCATCGCCGCCAGCAGCGGGTGCGACAACCACCAGCCGGCAATGGCGATCACCACCGACAGGCCGATGAAGAAGGTGGCACTGGTCCCCATCACCCGCCGCGTCTGCGGGATGTCGCGCGCGCCGATCGACTGGCCGATCAGGATGCTGGCGGCCATGCCGATGCCGAACACCGAGCCGATCAGGAAGAACATGATGCTGTTGGCGTTGGCGGTGGCGGTCAACGCCGACTCGCCGAGGAAACGCCCGACCCAGATCGCATTCACCGACCCGTTCAGCGACTGGGCGATGTTGCCGGCCAGGATCGGCAGCGCGAACAGGAACAGATTGCGCCCGATCGGGCCGGTGGTCAGGTCAAGCGGCGCTTTGGCCATGTGCTCTGGAGATCACGCCCGGGGAGAGGCACACTAGCACCAAGCCTGTCTGCGGGATATCGCGATGCGACCGCTACACACTGAAGGTGGGATGGCTGCGCTGGCTGGGCGGTTCATGCCCGTCGCGGCGCTGCTCTTGATTGCCGCCACGTTGCCCGCATGTTCGAGTACGGACCGCCTGGGCGATGCGCAGGTCCGGCCCATGGACCGACCGGAATGCCAGGTCGGCAGCCAGCGCCGCGATCTGGATGCGGGGGTGCCCGCGTTGATCGGCGGCACCGGGTGCCGAGGCAATCCGGACGCACCGCAACCGCTGAACCGACGACCGGGTGATGCCGGGGAGCCAAGCAAGCCGCATGACTGAAGCACAACCGTTTGTTGCCGCCGTGCGGCTGGACGTGTGGCTGTGGGCCGCACGCTTCTTCAAGACCCGCAGCCTGGCCAAGCAGGCCGTGGAGACCGGCAAGGTCGATGTGGCCGGACAGCGGCCGAAATCCTCGCGCGCGGTGCGCGTAGGCGAGCAGCTGCAGATCAGCCGCGGTGATGAAACCTGGGACATCCAGGTGCGCGGCCTGAGCGAAATGCGCGGGCCGGCTCCGGTGGCGCAGCAGCTGTATGAAGAAAGCGAGGCCTCGCGCGCGCACCGCGCCGAGCAGCGTGCGCAGCGCGCGGCGACCCGGAATGGCTACCAGCCGCCCGAGCATCGGCCGGACAAGCGTGCGCGTCGGCTGATTCGTGCGCTGGGCGATCTGGATGCGCTGTAACTGAGAACCCTGCCGGATCGATAGAAAATGACAGCGGCTGTCCACGCTGTATCTGATCCCGGTCACGACCTGTAGGGGCAGAGGCGGCCATGCTGGCAGTCCGATCCTTGCCGAGTGCTCCCGATGTCGTTTCCTTTGCTGTTGCGCTCGTTACGGCGTTCAGGCTGTTGCCTGCTGTTGGGCTGCCTGCTGGTGGCCGGCAGCGCGCAGGCCGGTGACATTACCTTCTGGGATACCCCGCGCCACGGCGGCAACAGTTTCAACCAGGTACCACCGGACCGCGCCTATTTCGACGCGTTGCGTGCCACTGGCGCCACCTGGGTGCGGCTGAGCTACGACAAGTGGCCGGCGCACCAGCGCGATTTCCTGATCGGCAACGCCGACCACTACCGCAGGCTCGACACGACCGATCTCACCCTGCTGCGCCGCGTGCTCGACGATGCGCATGCAGCGGGTCTGCAGGTGGTACTCACGCCGCTGTCGTTGCCGCTGCTGCGCTGGTCGCAGAACAACGGCGGCCAGCACGACAGCCGCTTGTGGCGCAGCCTGGACACGCAGCAGCCGGCCGTACGCTTCTGGACCGATCTGGCCACGGCACTGAAGGATCACCCGGCGCTGGCGGCCTACAACCTGATCAACGAACCGGCACCCGAACTGGGCCAGGTGGCCGAACACGCCGAGCCGGCCGAACTCGCGCGGTGGTACGCGGGCGTGCAGGGCAGTGGGCGCGATCTGCCGGCGTTCTACACCCGCCTGATCGCCGCGGTACGCAGCACTGACCCGCGCACGCCGATCATGCTGGATGCGGGCTGGTACGCCGCCGCCGATGCGTTCTCGTACTGGCCGGCGGCGCTGGAGGATCCTGCATTGCTGTACAGCGTGCACATGTACGAGCCATATGCCGCGACCAGTGCGCCCAACCAGAAACGGAGCAAGCCGTATGGCTATCCTGCCGAGGTGCCGTTTGCCGGCGGGACCACGCACTGGGATGCCGCGCGGGTGCGCCAGTACCTGATGCAGCCGATGCAGTGGGCGCAGGCCAAGGGCATCGCGCGCAACCGGATGGTGGTGGGCGAGTTCGGCTGCATGCGGCGCTGGTCGGGTTGCCCGGCCTACCTGCATGACGTGCTGGCGGTGCTCGACGACACCGACGTGCATTGGGCGTTCTACGCATTCCGCGAGGATGCCTGGGACGGCATGGATTACGAGCTGGGCGACACGCCGCTGCCGTGGACCTACTGGAAGGCGCAGGAGGCGGGCGGAGTGCCCACCCCACCCCGTGCCGAAACGCCGTTGTTCGCTCCTATCCTGCAGCGCCTGCGCGCTGACCCGTAGACCCCGGGGCGGTTGGCGCCGAGCCATGCTCGGCGCCTTTCCCTGCGCTCAACCATGCAGGTCGTAGCGGTCCAGCTCCATCACGCGTGTCCAGGCGGCAATGAAGTCCTGCACGAACTTGCGATCACCGTCGGCACTGGCATAGACCTCGGCCAGGGCACGCAACACCGAATTGGAACCGAACACCAGGTCGGCACGGCTGCCGGTCCAACGCTGTGCACCGCCACTGCTTTCATAACCGTCGCCGCTGGCCTTCCACTGCGTGCGCATGTCCAGCAGATTGACGAAGAAGTCGTTGCTCAGCGTGCCCGGGCGGTCGGTCAGTACGCCCTGGGTATTGCCGTCTACCGTGGCACCCAGGACGCGCAGGCCTCCTACCAGGGCTGTCAGTTCCGGTGCCGTCAGCGTCAGCAGCTGGGCCTTGTCGATCAGCAGCACTTCGGCCGGCACGCTGTAGCGACCCTTGAGGTAATTGCGGAAACCGTCGGCATAGGGCTCCAGCACGGCAAACGAGTCCACGTCGGTCTGCGCCTGGCTGGCATCGGTGCGGCCGGCGGTGAACGGCACGCTGACGTCATGGCCGCCGGCCTTTGCCGCCTGTTCGATACCGACGCCACCGGCCAGCACGATCAGGTCGGCCAGCGAGACCTGCTTGCTGCTGCTGCCGTTGAAGCCTGTCTGGATCTTCTCCAGCGCGGCCAGCACCTTGGCCAGCTGCTGCGGCTGGTTCACCGCCCAGTCCTTCTGCGGGGCAAGGCGGATGCGTGCGCCGTTGGCGCCGCCGCGCTTGTCCGACCCGCGGAAGGTGGATGCCGAGGCCCAGGCGGTGGAAACCAGCTCGGCCACGCTCAGGCCTGCGCCGGCAATCTGCTGCCTGAGCGCGCTGATGTCCTGGGCATCGATCTGCGGAGACGTTGCTTGCGGTACCGGATCCTGCCAGACGAATTCCTCGGCCGGAATCTCAGGGCCCAGGTAACGTGCGCGCGGACCCATGTCGCGATGGGTCAGCTTGAACCAGGCCCGGGCGAAGGCGTCGGCGAACGCCTGCGGATCGGCCAGGAAGCGACGTGAGATCTTTTCGTAGGCCGGGTCCACGCGCAGCGACAGATCGGTGGTGAGCATGCTGGGGCGATGTTTCTTCGACGGATCATGCGCGTCGGGAATGACTGCGTCGCTGTCCTTGGCGACCCACTGGTGGGCCCCGGCCGGGCTCTTGGTCAGTTCCCACTCGTGCTTGAACAACAGCTCGAAGAAGTCATGGCTCCACTGCGCCGGGGTACGCGTCCAGGTCACTTCCAGGCCGCTGGTGATGGTGTCGCCGCCCTTGCCGCTGCCGTAGGCGTTGGACCAGCCCAGGCCCTGGCTTTCCAGACCGGCCGCTTCCGGTTCGGCCCCGACGTTGTCGGCCGGGCCAGCGCCGTGGGTCTTGCCGAAGCTGTGGCCGCCGGCGATCAGCGCGACGGTTTCCTCATCGTCCATGGCCATGCGGCCGAACGTATCGCGGATATCGAAGGCGGCCTTCAGCGGGTCCGGGTTGCCGTCGGGGCCTTCGGGGTTCACGTAGATCAGGCCCATCTGTACCGCTGCCAATGGGTTTTCCAGCGTGCGCGAATGCACATCGCCATCGGCATCGTCGTCGGAGACCAGCACCCCGCCGGCCTTGTCCACGCCTTCGGAGCCGTGCGCATAGCGCACGTCGCCACCGAGCCAGGTGGTCTCGCGACCCCAGTACACGTCCTGATCCGGTTCCCAGGTATCCGGGCGGCCACCGGCGAAGCCCAGCGTCTTGAAGCCCATCGACTCCAGCGCGACATTGCCGGTGAGGATCAGCAGGTCGGCCCAGGAGATGTTCTGGCCGTACTTCTGCTTGATCGGCCACAGCAGGCGCCGTGCCTTGTCCAGGCTGACGTTGTCGGGCCAGCTGTTGAGCGGGGCGAAGCGCTGTTGCCCGCGCCCGCCGCCGCCGCGCCCGTCACCGATGCGGTAGGTGCCGGCGCTATGCCAGGCCATGCGGATGAACAGGCCACCGTAGTGGCCGAAGTCGGCCGGCCACCAGTCCTGCGAATCGGTCATCAGTGCCTTCAGGTCGGCCTTCAGCGCGGTGTAGTCAAGCTGCTCGAAGGCGCGCGCGTAGTCGAATCCGTTGCCCAGCGGCGTGGAGCGGTTGGAATGCTGGTTGAGCAGGTCAACACGCAACTGTTTGGGCCACCAGTCACGGTTGGTGGTGGCATCGCCGACCAGGGCGTGATTGAACGGGCACTTGGCTTCGCTTTTCATGGGTATCTACCTGTGTACTTGCGAACGTGAAACCCTCTGCGGCCAGCGTCGCGGACGACGTGGGGGCTGGGCGTGGGCAGCAACATCTCGCGACCATGGCCCCGATCCGGTTGGACGGGGCGTGCCGTGAAGGCATGGGGACACGGTAAGCATTCCCGTTCATTCGGTAAAATCGAACGAATCAACCGAATTGATAGCCTTTGTCTATTCTGGCGAGTCGCATCGGGCGTACGCCCGACTCAGCGCTTGCCGAGCAGGCCGCCACCGAGCTTGAGCAGATCGCCGATGCCCAGCTGGCCGTCGCCATCCTGGTCCAGCACCGAGGTCAGCAGCCCGCCACTGCCGCCGGCGGCCTGGGCTTCCTGGCCGAGCGCCTGGCCGAGCTGGTTGGCGTTGCCGCCCCCGGCGAAACGCTGTGCCAGGTAGGACATCACGATCGGGGCGAGGATGGCCAGCAGCTGGCTGGTCTTGCCGCTGTCCAGCCCGGTGGCCTGGCTCAGGCCCTGTGCGGCGCGGTCGCTGTTGCCGCCAAACACGTGGCCGAGGATGCCGGCACCGTTGGTGGCATTGCCGCCGCCACCGCCGTCGAGCACGCTGCCGAGCAGGCCGCCCAGGTCGAAGCCGCCGCCGGCGGCGGGCGCATGGTCGCGTTGCAGGGCACCCAGCAGGGCCTCAGCGCCCTGCGGCTGCTGCGCGTTGCGGCCCATTGCGCCCATCAGCAGGGGCAGGGCGGCACCGATCGCGGTACTGGCCTGGCTCTGGTCGATGCCGAGCTGCTGGGACACCTGCTTCAGGCCGTCGCCTTGCTGCAGCTGCTGGAAGAGGGATGCGGCGATCGATTCGGTATTCATGGCGGACTCCGGCAGGGTGGGTAACCGCCCGAGCATAACGCCGCGTATACGACGGCAATGCGAAGGCTTCACGCGGCCGTGGGCAGGGCAATCCGGTCAAGCGTTCCCCCCGACCAACGGTCGGGGGCTACCCGGGTCGGGCCCGCGGTAGGTCACGACCGTTGGTCGTGACTGGTGTGAACCGGAGCGCCGGGCCCGGTCAGATCAGCGCCTTCAACCGGTACAACGCTTCCAGCGCCTGCTTGGGGGTCAGTTCGTCCGGGTCGATCGCGGCCAATGCCTCCTGCGCGGCGGTGTTGGGCGCATTGAACAGCCCGAACTGCTGCGGTGCGTCCAGCGCCTGCGGCGCAACCGCGGCGGCATGGGTTTCCCCACCGCGTTGTTCCAGCTCGGCCAGGCGGCGCCGGGCCTGGGCGACGGTGGTCTTGGGCAGGCCGGCCAGCGCGGCCACCTGCAGGCCGAAACTGCGGTTGGCCGGGCCGTCCTTGACTGCATGCATGAACACCAGGGCGTCGCCATGCTCGACCGCATCCAGGTGCACGTTGGCGATGCCGCTGGGGCCGCCTTCATGCTGTTCGTCGGCCAGTGCGGTCAGCTCGAAGTAGTGGGTGGCAAACAGCGTGTAGCAGCGGTTGGCATAGGCCAGGTGGCGCGCGACCGCGTCGGCCAGCGCCAGGCCGTCGTAGGTGGAGGTGCCCCGGCCGATCTCATCCATCAGCACCAGCGACTGCGCGCTGGCGTTGTGCAGGATGTAGCTGGTTTCGGACATCTCGACCATGAAGGTCGATTGCCCGCGGGCAAGGTCGTCGCCGGCACCGATGCGGGTGAGGATGCGGTCGATCGGGCCGATCACCGCGCGGCTGGCCGGCACGAAGCTGCCGATGTGGGCCAGCAGCACGATCAGCGCGTTCTGGCGCATGTAGGTGGACTTGCCGCCCATGTTGGGGCCGGTGATCACCAGCATGCGGCGGTCCGCATGCAGGTCCAGGTCGTTGGGTTCAAAGGGCTGTTCGCGCACTGCCTCCACCACCGGATGGCGGCCGCGTTCGATGCGCAGGCACGGGGCGGTCTCCAGCTCGGGGCGGGCCCAGTCCAGGGCCTGCGCGCGTTCGGCGAAGCCGGCCAGCACGTCCAGTTCGCTGAGTGCGGCGGCGCACTGCTTGAGGGGTTCCAACTGGCCGCCCAGGGTGTCGAGCAATTGTTCGTACAGCAGCTTCTCGCGTGACAGCGAGCGCTCGCGCGCGGACAGCACCTTGTCCTCGAACGACTTCAGTTCTTCGGTGATGTAGCGTTCGGCATTGGTCAGGGTCTGGCGGCGGGTGTAATGCACCGGCGCCTTGTCGCTCTGGCCCTTGCTGATTTCGATGTAGTACCCGTGCACGCGGTTGTAGCCCACCTTCAGCGTGGCGATGCCGCTGCTGGCGCGCTCGCGTTGCTCCAGCTCGATCAGGAACTGGTCGGCATGGGTGGACAGGCGGCGCAGTTCATCCAGTTCGGCATCGAAGCCTTCGGCGATCACCCCGCCATCGCTGAGCTTCAGCGGCGGTGTCGGCGCGATGGCCGATGCCAGCAGGTGCGCGCATTCGTCGTGCGAGCCCAGTGCATCGCGCAGCGCGACCAGGCGCGGCGAATCCAGCGGTGCCAACACCGTGCGCACGTCCGGCAGCAGGCCCAGGCCATCGCGCAGGGTGGAAAAATCGCGCGGGCGCGCCGAGCGCAGCGCCACCCGGGTGAGGATGCGTTCCAGATCGCCCAGCGCACGGAACGCATCACGGATGTCGCCGTCGGCACCGCGGTCGATCAGCGTGGCCACCGCGTCGTGGCGGTGTACCAGCACTTCGCGCAGGCGCAACGGGCGATGCAGCCAGCGTCGTAGCAGGCGTCCGCCCATCGGGGTGATGGTGGTATCGAGCACGCCGAGCAACGTGTTGCGGGTATCGCCATCAACCCGGGTGTCCAGCTCCAGGTGGCGGCGGGTGGCGGCGTTCATCGCGATCGCTTCGTTCGCGGTTTCAGTGGCGATCGCGGTCAGGTGCGGCAGCCGCTGTTTCTGGGTTTCCTCGACATAGCCCAGCAGCGCGCCGGCCGCGGCGGTGGCGCGTGGCTTGTCGTCGATGCCGAAACCGGTCAGGTCGTGCAGCTTGAAGAACGCCAGCAGCTGGCGACGGCCACTGTCGGCGTCGAACAGCCACGGCGCGCGGCGGCGCACACCGCTGCGCTGGGCGAGGAACGCCGGCCAGTTTTCCTCATCGGGCATCAGCAGCTCGGCCGGCTCCAGCCGGGCCAGTTCGGCTTCCAGCGCATCCTCCGAATCGACTTCGTTGACCAGGAAGCGGCCGCCGGCCAGGTCGGCCCAGGCCAACCCGTAGCCCTGCTTGCCTCGCGACAGCGCCATCAGCAGCGTATCGCGGCGCTCGTCCAGCAACGCCTCGTCGGTGACCGTGCCGGGGGTGACGATGCGCACCACCTTGCGTTCGACCAGGCCCTTGGCCAGCGCCGGGTCGCCGATCTGCTCGCAGATCGCCACCGACTCGCCCAATGCCACCAGCCGCGCCAGGTAGCCCTCGTAAGCATGCACGGGCACGCCGGCCATCGGAATCGGCGCACCGCCCGAGCTGCCGCGCTGGGTCAGGGTGATGTCCAGCAGCCGCGCCGCCTTGCGGGCGTCGTCGTAGAACAGCTCGTAGAAGTCGCCCATCCGGAACAGCAGCAGCAGGTCCGGATATTCGGACTTTGCGGCGAAGAACTGCTTCATGAGGGGGGTGTGTTCGGGCTGCTTTTCGGTCACGCGGGGTCCATCAACGTCGGGGGCGGGCGGAAAGGCCGCCGGAACGACCATTGTAGGGGAGGGCGCGGGGACGGCGAAGCGCGTCTGGCCTCAGCTGGGTACAAGTGTCACCTGCGGGTGTGCAGCGAACACGTCCAGCACGATGTCGAAATAGGTCTGGCCCTCGCCACGTTCCAGAGCACCCAACTGGGCGCTGATCGCCACACGATTGAACGTTCCCGGCTGCTCCAGCTTGGCCAGCAGCCAGGCGCGTGTAGCATCCACGCCCAGTGCGGCGCGACTGTGCGCGATGTCCTTCCACAGCAACTGGGCCGGCGCGGCACCGGCCAGGACGCCGTAAGCACCGTAGAGCATGTCGTCCAGCGCATCCAGGCTGGTCCCAAGCTGCCAGTCCTCGTCGGCCATGAACACCCGGTTGATCTCGGCATACAGGCTGTCGATATCGGTGATCGCGCTGCCTTCCAGGACCAGACGGACGCGGTGCACGGATCAGCCCATCGCCTCGGAGGCCCAGTCGGTCCAGGGCACACACGCAGGCCGCCGCGTGGTCCCGGTCATGCCGCTCTCATTGTTCATGCCGAAAGGCCCGTAGCCGCTGCTGTTGGCGGGACTGTAGCAGCCTGCCGATCCCGCCGCCTGCGTGCCTGCAACGACAGTGGAGGGGCGTGAGGCACCGACGTCCGGCGCTGGCAGGGTATCCGCGCGCTGAACACAGCGACGACTGTTGACGCGGTGTGGACATGATTTCACCGGCTGTTGCGCGCGCCGGGAAGACACTGCTGCCACGTACTGCGCAGTGAGGAAATCCCATGAAGATCATCCAACGCCTGTTGTGCGCCGCCGCACTGGCCGCTGCCTCGTTCGGTGCCGTCGCACAGACCTACGGTCCCAAGGACGAAGGTCGCCGCTTCAATGACGGCAGCAAAGTGGTCTGCAAGAACGTGGAAGTGCAGCGCAACGCCAAGGACCCCAATCGCATCGCCGGCACCGCCACCGGTGCGGTGGTGGGTGGGTTGCTGGGCAACCAGGTGGGCGGTGGCAACGGCAAGAAACTGGCGACCGTGGCCGGTGCCGTGGCCGGCGGTGCCGCGGGCCGCACCATCCAGGGCCGCAGCCAGCAGAACAATGGTGATCGCGTGGTTGAACGCCGCTGCGAGCGCCGCTATCCCTGAGCGGATGGGTAATCGGGGGAGTAGCACCGCGACGCCGGCCACTGGGGCGGCGTCGTCGCATCCGGGGTGGGCGGGGTATTGATGTCGATCAAGGCATGCGCGACACCATTGCGTCACCGTGCCCAAAGGACGGTGGTGCTACCGTCGGTACAGGGCCGTGAACGGCCATGCGATTCCCCTGCAGACCCACAAGGAAATGGTCCAATGACCCGGCAGCCCGCGCAGTCCGCAACCCGCCCCGCATCGGCCGCGTTCGATCACGAGCCCGATGGCAGTGGTACCTACTGGTCCAACCAGCCGCTCAATACGCTGCCGCCGCCGGACATGATGGGCGCCTACATGCGCAATCGTCCGCTGCCGCCGGAAGGCATCGCCCAGCGTCGCGCCTACATCATCGGCACCGGCATTGCCGGCCTGGCCGCAGCGTTCTATCTGATCCGTGATGGTGGCATGCCGGCCGCCAACATCACCCTGATCGACAGCCTGGACATCGAAGGCGGTTCGCTCGATGGCGCCGGTAATCCGGAACAGGGCTACCTGGTGCGCGGCGGCCGCGAGATGAACTGGAACTACGACAACTTCTGGGATCTGTTCCAGGACGTTCCGGCGCTGGAGTTGCCCGAGGGGTTCAGCGTTCTGGACGAGTACCGTGCGGTGAACGACCACGACCCGAACTGGTCCAAGGCGCGGCTGCTGCACAAGCAGGGAACGATCCAGGATTTCTCCAGCTTCGGACTGAGCAAGGGCCAGCAATGGGAACTGCTCAAGCTGCTGCTCAAGCGCAAGGAAGAACTGGATGACGTGACCATCGAAGCGTATTTCAGCGCGGGTTTCCTGCAGACCAACTTCTGGTTTTTCTGGCGCTCGATGTTCGCCTTCGAGAACTGGCAGAGCCTGCTGGAAATGAAGCTGTACATGCATCGCTTCCTCGATGCGATCGACGGGCTGAACGACATGTCCGCGCTGGTGTTTCCCAAGTACAACCAGTACGAGAGCTTCGTGGTGCCGCTGGCACGGATGCTGCGCGCGCAGGGCGTGCAGGTGCAGTTCAATACCCGCGTGCACGACCTGGAGATGGCCGTCGAAGGCGAGGCGCGTACCGTCACCGCGATCCGCTGCAAGGTGGGTGGGCGCGATGAGCGTATCGCCGTTGCCGCTGGCGACCTGGTGTTCGCACTGACCGGCTCGATGACCGAAGGCACCGCCTACGGCGACCTGGATACCGCCCCGGTGCTGCAGCGCGACCGCCACGAGCCCGGTGATGACAGCGATTGGGCACTGTGGCGGAACCTGGCGCGGCAGTCGCCGATCTTCGGCAAGCCGCACAAGTTCTACGGCGACATCGACCGCTCGATGTGGGAGTCGGCCACCCTGACCTGCAGTCCGTCAGCGCTGGTGGAGAAGATCAAGCAGCTGTCGGTCAACGATCCCTACTCGGGCAGGACCGTAACCGGTGGGGTCATCACCATCACCGATTCGAACTGGGTGCTCAGCTTCACGGTGAACCGCCAGCCGCATTTCGTCGACCAGCCGAAGGATGTGCTGGTGGTCTGGGTGTATGCGCTGCTGATGGACCAGGAGGGCAACCACATCAAGAAGCCGATGCCGGCCTGCACCGGCCGCGAGATCCTGGCCGAGCTGTGCCACCACCTGGGCATCGGCGACCAGCTTGATGCCGTGGCTGCCGCGACCAAGGTGCGCTTGGCGTTGATGCCCTACATCACCGCGCAGTTCATGCCACGCGCGGCCGGCGATCGCCCGCACGTGGTGCCGGCCGGCTGCACCAACCTGGGCCTGCTCGGCCAGTTCGTGGAGACCCGCAACGATGTGATCTTCACCATGGAGAGCTCGATCCGCACCGCGCGGGTGGCGGTGTATACGCTGCTCGACCTGGACAAGCAGGTGCCGGACATCAGCCCGGCCCAATACGACATCCGCAACCTGCTCAAGGCCGCGCGCGCACTCAACAACAACGAACCGTTCCCCGGTGAGCGGGTGCTGCACCGGTTGCTGGGCAAGAGCTATTTCGCCCACATCCTGCCGCCGTTGCCCGCCGCTGGGCATGGCAAGGACAACGACCCTGCCGGTTTCATGGACGACGAGCTGTCATGGCTGTCGGGCAAGGGCAGCCAGGCGCTGAAGGCACTGTCGGCCCGGCTGGATCGTCTCGGCGACACGCTGGGCAAACGGTAGGCGAGCGGCGGTGATCGGTCCGTTTGCCGCGCGTGCCCCATGCGCGCGACCACCAACGGTGGTCGCCTACCTGCTCCGTCGCCGACCTCACCGCGTTGGCGGGTTTCCCGCGATCGTACGAGCGCCGGTGATGATCATGCGCAGCATCTGCGACAGCTGCTCGATCAGCTCGGGGTCTTTCTCCGGCGGCTGGTCGACGGCGGTGGCCCCCATCGCAAACACCAGCCGGGTGATCGCCTTGGAGGCCAGCGCCGGTTCGTGCAGCACCGCGCCGCCATCGGCGTCGGCCAGGCGGATCAGGTCCACGCGCAGTTCGTCTTCGAAGTAGTTCAGCTCGCGGTCCACGGCGTGCTTGAACGCGTCCGAGCCGGCGCTGCCTTCGCGCAGCAGAACGTGCAGCAGCTTGTCGTCGGCGCGCAGCTGTTCGAAGAAGGTTTCCACCGACAACCGGATCACGCTGCGCTCGGACGACGCCGCGCGCTGGCGGGCGGCGCCGATGATGGTGCGCAGCGAACGCCCGGCCAGATCGATCAACGCAACGGTCAGTTCGTCCATGTCGCGGAACTGGCGGTAGAACGAGTTCGGGGCGATCCCGGCCTCACGTGCCACCTCGCGCAGGCTCAGCGTGGAGACGCTGCGGTGCGGGCCGATCAGGGCCAGGGCGGCGGCCAGCAGGTCGTCGCGCGAGATCGCGGCTTTGCGCGCCGGATGGGCGTCATCGGCGGCCGGAAGAGGCAGGTCTGGGGAGGTCATCGGGGGCAGGGCGGTCAAGTCCCTGAATCATAGCCCGTCTATACGGTGCACAAGTGTATACACGGTTGTATGTGCGTGCGTATAGTTGCCCGATGAGCGCTCTTCCACGCCCCCCGTCCCGTCGCCGCAACCCGATCTCGCCCCGTCATTGGGTGCCTGAGGCCGTGTTCGATTTCTGGGCCGGCCGTCTGCATCCGTTGTGGACGCTGCGCCGCGTGCGCGCCCGGCTGGTATCGCGCGACGCTGCCAGCGTCGATGCGGTCACCCTGGTACTGCGGCCGAACCGCCATTTCGGTGGCCTGCTGCCCGGCCAGCACATCACCCTCGGGGTGGAGGTGGACGGGCGTCGCCTGAGCCGCAGTTACAGCCCGACCCTGCTGGCCGATGGCCGCTTGGCGATCACGGTCAAGGCGATCGAAGGCGGCAAGGTCAGCCAGCATCTGGTCCACCACGCCGCGCTCGGTGAGACCTTCGAACTGGGCCAGGCCTTCGGCGACATGACCGTACAGCCGCAGGCCGCGCAGCCGCTGCTGCTGTTGGCCGCCGGCAGCGGCATCACCCCGATGCGCGCGCTGCTGCGCCAGCTGGACAGCGCTGGCATGCCCGCCCGGGTGGAGCTGGTGTACTGGGCGCGCCGCCGCGAAGAACTGTGCTTTGCCGACGAACTGGCCGGGTTGGCCGCGCGCCACCCGAACCTGCGCGTGCACCTGGCGCTGACCCGGGATCCGCTGGCCCCGTCCCCGCGCGTGGATGGCTTCGCCTTTGACGCGCTGGGCGATCTCTCCGGCGTGCAGGCGTTGGTCTGCGGCCCGGGCGGTTTCGTCGAAGCGGCGCGAACGCGCCTGGACGGCCGCGTCGCCGGGCTGCAGTTCGAGGCGTTCACCCCGCCGGTACTGCCGGATGCGGAAACCGGCACGGTGCAGGTCCAGCTGCGCCGCAGCGGCCGCACCCTGCAGGTCCCGCGTGGTACCTCGCTGCTGCTGGCGCTGGAAGCCGAGGGGCTGCGCCCGGCCAGCGGCTGCCGCATGGGCATCTGCAATACCTGCGTGTGCGGCAAGGCCTCCGGGGTAACCCGGCACACCTTGACCGGCGATTACGCCGACGAACCGGCCACGCAAGTGAAGCTGTGCGTGAACAGCGCCAGCACCGACCTGATCCTGGAGCTCTGACCATGTCTTCCGTGCAGAACCGTGCGCTGTCCGCAGCCGAGCTGCAGTCCTTCGGCGATGAACTCGATGCGCTGCGCGCCGGTCAGCTGGCCACGCTTGGCGCCGCCGATGCGCGTTACATCCGCCGTGTCGTGGCCGGCGTGCGCTGGACCGGCGTGGCCGGGCGCGCGTTGCTGTTCCTCGGTGCGTTCGTGCACAGCGTGCTGATCCCGGCGTGGATCGCCGGCGTGGTGCTGCTGGCGCTGTCCAAGATCCTGGAAAACATGGAGCTGGCGCACAACGTCATCCATGGCCAGTACGATTTCATGGGCGACCCGCAGCTGCAGGGCAGCACCTATGAGTGGGACATCGCCGGCACCGCCGACAACTGGCGCAAGACCCACAATTTCCGCCACCACACCTACACCAATGTGCGCGGGCTGGACGATGACATCGGCTACGGCCTGCTGCGGATCTTCCCCGAGCAGCGCTGGCGCCCGTTCTACCTGATGCAGCCGGTGGTGGCGGTGGTGTTCGCGCTGTTGTTCGAATGGGGCATCGCCATCCAGGACCTGCGCCTGGGCCGGTTGTTTGCCGGCAAGATGACCCTGCGGCAGCTGGCCGCGCAGTTCCGCCCGGTCGGCCGCAAGATGGGCCGGCAGGTGTTCAAGGACTACCTGCTGTTCCCCGCGTTGGCCGGCCCGTTCTTCCTGCCGGTGCTGCTGGGCAATGTGGTCGCCAACCTGATCCGCAACGTGTGGACCTACGTGATCATCTTCTGCGGTCATTTCACCGCCGACGCCGAAACCTTTCCCAAGGAATGCGTGCGCGATGAAAGCCGTGGCCACTGGTACCTGCGCCAGCTGCGGGGGTCGTCGAACCTGACCGGCGGCAGGCTGATGAACGTGATGTCGGGCAACCTGAGCCACCAGATCGAGCACCATTTCTACCCGGACATTCCGGCCAACCGCTACGCGGCGATCGCGGTGGACGTGAAGGCGATCTGCGCCCGCTACGGCCAGCATTACAACACCGGTTCGCTGCCCAGGCAGTTCGGCCAGGTGATGTGGCGGATCGTGCGGCATGCCTTCCCGAGCAAGCCCGGGCGCCGCACGGCGTTGGCGGCGGTCGGCGCCGGCAGCACCCAGCCCGGCTGAGCCGGTCGGCGCTTCACAGCTGCTGCTCCCACTGCAGGCGCCACAGCGGTGCACCGCGCCGGCGTTGCTGCAGGCGTTGCCCGCCCTGTGCATCCCATAGCGTTTGGCCGGACACCAGATCCTGGTGCAGCAGATTGTTTGCGCTGAACCTCAGTTTGCTGTGCGGGCCGAGCGTCCACAGCGCATACAGATCCAGTTCGCGCTGGTAGGCGTCGATGTCGATCTGGTTGGCGTTGATGCGTACCGCGCCGCCGCTGCGGTAGGTGTAGTTCAGCCCGGTGGTCCAGCGCGGGGTGATGCGATAGTCGGCGCCCAGCGTGCCGGTGAAGCGCACCTGCCCGTCCAGGCGGTTGTCCGGCCCCGGCACGTCATCCACGCGCGACCAGTTGCGCGTGGCGTTGAGGCGCAGCGCCACATCCGGTGCCGCGTCGATCCAGCGTGCCAGCGGCATCCGCGCATCCAGTTCCACGCCCCAGCTGGTGGCATCGCCGCCGTTGCGCGGCGTGGCGACCCAGCGCCCGGCCTGCAGTACCGTTTCGGTGCGCACCACGTCCTGGATGCGCCGTGCGTAGGCGCCCAGGCTGAGTTCGGTGCCGTCCTTGCCGCGGGTTTCGTAAGCGATGTCCATGCCGCTGGCCAGCTCCGGGCGCAGCGCCGGGTTGCCCTGTTCGTCCGGATTCAGTGGCCGGTTGTTGGTGGACGTGTACGGGCGCGGGATCAGCGATGCCAATGCCGGCGACTTGTAGGTCCGGCTCAGCGCGACGCGCAGCTGGTCATCGCCGCTGCCGGGCAGTTTCCACAGCGACTGCAGCACCGGCGACACCACGTCGTCGCGTTGCTGGATGGCGGCAAATCCGCTGCCCGCGCTGCGCGTCTGGATGCGTTCCCAGCGCATGCCCAGGTACATCGACCAGCGCGGGGTGAGCTGCAGGTCGTCCTGGCCATACAGCGCCAGGCGGCGTACGCGCGCGTCGAAAGACAGGTCGCTGACGCTGCCGGGCTGGCCGGCGACCGGCAGCAGCTGTTGCAGGCG
This sequence comes from Stenotrophomonas sp. GL_101, assembly GCF_057835675.1. NCBI lineage: Bacteria > Pseudomonadati > Pseudomonadota > Gammaproteobacteria > Lysobacterales > Lysobacteraceae > Stenotrophomonas > Stenotrophomonas sp. GL_101. The sequence continues at coordinate 1,381,583 of NZ_CM174432.1, forward strand.
GGTTTCATCGCGACCATCGATGCTGCCTTCCCAGCCCAGTTCCAGGGTATGCCGGCCGTGCGTCGGCAGCGCGTACTTGCCGGTGCTGTTGAGGGTGTGCACGTGCAGGCGTGCATCGGTATGGTCATCCAGGTTGCGTTGGCCGTCGCTGGCCTGGCCCTGTTCGCGGTAGCGGTAGTCCTCGCGGTTGCCACCCACCGCCAGTTTGCTGGTGAAGCTGCCGCCGGCGTCGAACCCGTGCGTCCAGCTGGCACTGCCGTTGAGTTGGACAACCGCGATGCGGGTCTGCTGGCGGTACTGGCGGGTCTGCAGTGGCGGCCCCTGCCAGGTGTCCCACGCGATGTCGGTGCTGCGCTGGAAGCGGCTGGCATCGGCGAAGGCCTGCAGTGCCAGGGTGTCGCCATTGCCCAGGGTGAGGTCCAGGCTGGGCGCCACCGACACCACTTCGCGCGAGCCGGTGGCGCGCAGCTGGCTGGTCCGCAGCAGCTCGGATTGTCCGCTGCTGCCTTGGGCCGATTCGATGGCGCCTTGTTCCACCAGGAACTCGCGGCGTGAGGCGCTGGCCGTGATCGACTGGCTGCGTTGTCCATCGCGACGGCTGCGCTGCCAGGTCAGTGACGGGGTAGTGCGGGCATTGGAGAGACCCCATGCCAGTGTCAGCGATTCGGTATTGGCGCGCGCGCCGGCCACCAGCACGATGTTGAGGGTGCCGGCGATCGCTTCGGAGCGCAGGTCGGCGGTCGGCGCACGCAGGATCTCGACGCGTTCGACCATCTCCGGGGTGAGCGAGTCCAGGTCGAAACCCAGGGGCGCCTTCTGGCCGTTGATCAGGATCTGGGTGTAGCCCGCGCCCAGCCCGCGCAATGAAACGGTGCCGGCGCGGCCGGGTGCCCCGGTGCTGACGCTGACCCCGGGCAGGCGCTTCAACGCATCCAGCAGGGCCGGATCGCCGTACTGACGCAGTGCCTGCGCGTTGATTACGATCCGCGTGGCGGTGTCGTCGCGACGCGCATCGTAGGGTGCAGCCTGGACCTGCACGGTCTCCAGTTCGGTGGTGGCGGGAAGCGGGCTGTCGCCCGCGGCAGACTGGGCCCAGGCCGGTGTGGGGATGCACAGCGGCAGCAGCAGTAGCAGGGGGCGGGAAGCGGGCAGGGGCATGCAATCGGTCCTTGGGGAGCAGCCGGGAAGGCATTGCGTCGGGCAACAGCAGCCCCTCCTGCGACCAGGAAGACGAAATGCAAGGGGAATCAACCGGGGGTGGCGCGGGTCAGCGGCTCATTGCAGGCGACGCTGCGGATCGACGCGTTCGCCGTTGAACAGCATCTCCATGTGCAGGTGCGGGCCGGTCACCCGCCCGCTGCGCCCACTGTGCGCGATCAGCTGGCCACTGCGGACCTGTTGTCCGACCTGCACATCGGCGCGGTCCAGGTGGGCAAACAGCGTCTGCCAGCCGTCGCCGTGGTCCAGCACCACCACGGTTCCGTACTGTGCGCCATCGGGATAGCGCGAGGTCGCGGCAATCACCGTGCCATCTGCCGGCGCGCGTACCGGTGTGCCGACCCGGGCGCTGAAATCGGTGCCGCGGTGCGCACGCTGGCGGATGCCGCCGGTGTCGCCGAAGTGACCGGTGATGCGCGCCTGGGCAAGCGGCGCGGTGAAGCGCATGCTCGCGGCGAGCAGCGGCGCTGGATCGTGGGCGCCGGCGGTCGGTATCGCGGCCACTGCAACGATGCCCAGGGGGCGCGGCGTCGCCGCGGTACCGGCCTGGACCAGCACCAGCATCGCGCCGCCGGCCAGCGCGGCCGCGCCAAGCAACGTGCGCGCGGCGAGCGACAGCCGGCGGCCGCCGTCGCCCTGCAGCATGTGCTGGAGGCGCAGCCGGTGGCCGGCGGCGTCACGCTGGGTCAGCGCGCTCAACGGCGTCGGCGCGGCACCGTGCCCGGCCAGGCGCAGCGCCTGCACATAGGCGCTGGCAAACTCACGCCGGGCGGCGCTGTCGGTGGCCAATGCCAGCGCGTCGCACCGCAGCTCGGCGGCCATCTGCACGCGCGTCGCGATCAGGCGCACGAACGGGTTGAACCACAGCAGCGCGCCGACCATCGCCATCATGCCGGCACGCTGCGGATCGCGACGCGTCAGGTGCGCCTCTTCGTGGCGCAGCACCAGGCGCAGTTGGCGGTCGTTGAAGTGCTGCAGCGCGGCGGCGGGCAGCACGATGCTCGGGCGCGGCCAACGCACCGCGAACGGACTCATCGACTGCGCGGTGAGGCGCACGCGGATGCCGTCCTGTTCGAGGCGCCGGGCCTGATCGTGGCTCAACGGGCCGGGCCATGCCGTGGGGGCGACCGCAGTGGCGCTGCGTACGATCCGCGCGGTGGCCAGCGTGCCGACCAGCAGCCGCAGCAGCACGGCGCCGGCACCGGCCAGGTACGCCACGGCCAGCAGCAGCGATAGCGATGGCCACGCCAGCCCGGCCGCTGCGCCGCCCGCCATCGTGGTGCCGCTCGCGCCGGTGTCCAACGCGATCGGCAGCGCCAGCGGCATCGGCATCGCGCCGATCTGTGCCGGAGCGCTGATCGCCAGCGCCGCCGCCAGCAACGGTGGAAGGGCCGCCAGCAGCCAGATCCCCAGCCAGTAGCGCGACGCCGCCGGCGACACCTGCAGCAGCCGTTGCAGCGCATGGCCCAGGCCCCAGGCCAGGCCGGCCCCCAGCAGGCTGCCGAGCAGGTACACCAGCCACGATTCCAGCGGTGGCAGCATCATGGCGAGGTGTCCTGGTCGGGTGCCCGCAGCAGCGCTTCAAGCTGCTGGATCTCCTGCTCGCTGAGCAGGCGGCTGTCGGCGAAGGCCTGCACCGGCAACGCGCCGTCGATCTCCAGCACCCGGCGGGCGAAGTCCGCGCTCAGTGCCGCCAGCGTGGCGACCTTGCCGACCTTGGCCCGGTAGACGTTCAGGCCGTGCTCGGCGGTTTCCTCGACCAGGCCTTTGTCGACCATCCGCTCCAGCGTCTTGCGGGTGGACGAGTACGACCACGCCAGCGTGGCAGCAACGCCGTTGTGCAGCTCGCGGGCGCTGCAGGCGCTGTTGCGCCACAGGCACTTGAGCAGTTCCAGCTCGGCATTGGACGGGGTGGGGGTGCGGGCCATGGCAACGACAGCGGCAGTGGATGGTGTCGCAAGTGTGCGACAACTGTCGCGCGTCGTGCAAGTGCCCTCGCGCAGCGTTGCCTCAAGCGTTGCCTCAGTCGTCCAGGCCCATGGTTCCTTCCACCAACGGCACCCGTGAACCGTCCAGCAGGCCGCGGCTGAGCGTGCCGTCTTCGATGAACAGCAACTCGCCGTTCTCGCCCTTCTTGATGCTGCTGTCGATGGCGATGATGCGATCGCCGTGGAAGCTGCTCACGTGCGGCATCGAGGTGTGGCCCACCACGATGCGCGTGAGCTGAAGCTGTTTGAGCAGTGCATCGACCTGCGCAGTATCCATGCGCCCATCGAAATAGCCGCGATACCAGATCGGGCTGGTCTTGCCGTCGAACAGGCGCGCGCTGTCCGGCGCGGCCTTGACCTGCTCGCGTGGCAGCCCGACCGACGCCTGGTAAGCAGCGTTGGTGGTGTCCATGTCGCGGACCAGGTCCAGGTTCTCCGGTGCGATGCCGCCGTGCAGGAACAGCGTATCGCCGATCTTCAACAGCACCGGGCGGGTACGCAGCCACTGGCCGATCACCGAGTCGGCCCCGTACAGGGCCGGATAGGTGCGGCCGAGCAGCTGCGCGCTCTTGAGATACTTCGGGTTGACGTAGCGCAGGTCGTCGTACAGCACCATGGTCTCGTGGTTGCCGAGCACGAAATGCACCGCGCCACCGGCCGCGGCCGCCTGTTGCTGCAGGCCGTACAGCAGCCAGAATGCCTCGGTCACCTGTGGGCCACGGTCGAACACATCGCCGGCCACCACCAGCGTGGCATCGCCCAGCGACCAGCGGTCATCGGCATCGATCACATGGTGCGCGCGCAGCAGCCTGACCAGCAGCGCGTACTGGCCGTGGATGTCCGACAGCGCCACGATCCGCGGCGTGGCCGGAAACTGCGCCACGCCGGCGCTGCGCGGTGGCAGCACGGTCACCGGGTGCGGGTAGCCGCACTCGGGCAGCACCACGCTGGCATCGCCACGGGCCGGCAACTGGCGGCGTATGACGTGGTCGTTGCAGACCCATTGGGCCTCATGGCCGTGCGCGGTGACGAACACGTAAGGACCGTCGGCATCGACGTGTTCGGCCGGCTCGGCGACGTCGCGCGCGCCCACTGGCGGGGCGGCCAGCAGCAGGATGGCAGACAGCAGCGGAAGCAGCAGGGGCAGGCAGCGACGGTGCGGCATCGAAAGTAAATCCTTGGCAGGCAGGAGCAGCGCGGAGGCATCCGCCGGCTGATCCTACGCCGACAGCGCCACCATCGACATGCGCGTTGGGGGCAGGTGTTGTGCGTGAACAGGCCATTGGCAGCAACGCCATGGCCGTCAGCCGCGCTGCAAGGCGGTGCGCCCCGGCGCGTCGGGCAAGGCATCATCGGCCAGCACCACGCGGTTGCGACCCTGCTTCTTGGCCTGGTACATGGCTGCGTCGGCACGGGCCATCAGGCGTTCGTAATCCGGATGGCCGTCGTGCGTTGCCACCCCGATGCTGGCGGTAAGCGCCAACGCCGCGCCATTGGCCAGCTGCGCCGGGGTCTGCGCGATCTGGTGGCGGAGATGCTCGGCGATCACCTGCGCCTGGGCGCCGGTAGCGGCGACCAGGATCACCACGAATTCCTCGCCACCGTAGCGGAACAGGTAGTCGCTGCCACGGGTGAGCTGGCCAAGCAGGGCCGCCACGTGCTGCAGGGCGCGGTCGCCGCCATCGTGGCCGTGGCTGTCGTTGATCGCCTTGAAGTGGTCCAGGTCCAGCAGCAGTATCGAGAACGGCGTGCGGTGCGAGGTGGCCAGTTCGATTTCACGGCGCAGCACGGTGGGCAGGAAGCGCCGGTTGAGCAGGTTGGTCAACGCGTCGCTGCCGGCATCGAGTTCGCCGATCCGCTCGAACAGCATGCTCATCAGTGCCCGAATGCGTGCCAGCTGCTCGCGGATATCCTGCAGCGCGCCCCGTCGCGCCCCGGCATCGGCATCGGCCAGTGCCGCGTGCAGGCGCGCATCGACACTGTCGATCAACGTACCCACCTGCGCCGTCTCGCTGCTCTCGCCAAAACTGGGGATGCCTTTGTGGGTGAACCACAGGCCGAATTCGGAATGGGCCAGGTCGACGGTATCGGCCGCGCTGCCCTGGCTGGCGATCGCATACAGCAGTGCATTTTCCCAATCCAGCAGCAGCGCGCGCTGGCGTTCGCGTTCGGTACTGACGTTCTGCACCAGCGAGAACAGACGGTAGGCGGCATCGGTGCGCGAGGAACGCTCGCGCGCATGCGTGTAGGCCAGCGTCATGCCTTCCAGCGCGATATCCACCGATGCGCTCAGGCTGCTGATCGCCGCGAAGGCGATGCTGTGATGGGTTGCCTGGGCGAGGATGCGCTCGAACAGGCGCTGCTTCAGCACGCGCGCACCGCGGCTGACCAGATCGACCGGAATGCCCACGCGCGCATGCACGTCGCCGATCACCCGCTGCGCGGCGACCAACGCCGGAATGCTGGCCGGCGTGGCGGTCAGCAGTTGCGCCAGCCAACGCTGCATGGCTGGTTTGAGGCGCAGCCGCACCTGGTCGTGGGACAGGAAACGGCTGGCGCGCGGGTCGACCAGCAACACGTCATAGAAGTGATGGGCCAGGTCCGGCGGCGACTGCGCCGCCAGGTCGGCCAGCAGGGCCGCCGCTGCTGCGCTGGTGCCCTGCAGGGTCTGCTGCCAGGCGTCGGCCAGCGGTTGGCTGGCTTCATCCAGGGTTGGAACGTTTTCCACGATGGTTGCTCTTCCCGCGGCTCAGGCCGTCGAACATTAGCGGCCGTGCGCGCTTGTAATGAAGTTACAGAATGAACGCTGGCCCAAGTGTAATAGTCTCCGCAGGCGGCGCTGCCTAACCTGCAGCCACTGTTACGGAGACACCCCCATGGGTCACGACCACGATCACCTGCCCAGCGAGATCCGCCACGAGAAACCCTTGTGGTGGGCGCTCGGCCTCACCTCCACCTTCCTGCTGGTGGAAGTGGTGGGCGCGTTCTGGACCAACAGCCTGGCGCTGCTGTCCGATGCGGCGCACATGGCCACCGATACGCTGGCCTTGATGATCGCGCTGGTAGCGGTACGGCTCAGCCGGCGCCCGCCCGACGCCAAGCGCACCTACGGGTATGCGCGGCTGGAAGCGCTGGGTGCGATGATCAACGGCGCGATGCTGTTCGTGGTGGCCGGCTACATCCTGTGGGAGGCGATCGCACGGTTCCGCCAGCCGCAGGAGATCGCCTCGACCGGGATGCTGGTGATCGCCGCGATCGGCCTGGTCATCAACCTGATCTCGATGCGCCTGCTGCGCGCCGGCAGCGGCGAAAGCCTCAACGTGAAGGGCGCGTACCTGGAAGTGTGGGCCGACATGCTGGGCTCGGTCGCGGTGATCATCGGTGCGTTGCTGATCCAATGGACCGGCTGGAAACCGATCGATCCGATCCTGGCCGTGCTGATCGGGCTGTGGGTGTTGCCGCGGACCTGGGTACTGATGCGCGAGGCGATCAACGTGCTGCTCGAAGGCGTGCCCAAGGGCATGGATGTCAATGCCGTGCGCGACGCACTCCGCGCGCAGCCCGGCGTGGTCGACGTGCACGACCTGCACGTGTGGGCACTGGCCTCCAGCACCCCGGCGCTGACCGTGCACGTGGTGATGGCCGACGGCATCGACGCCGACCCCTTGCGGCGCACCCTGGGCGCTCTGCTGCATGAGCAGTTCGGCATCGACCATGTGACCCTGCAGATTGAAGCGGACCACTGTGGCGACCCGTGCAGCGTGGGCAGCCCGCGCGCGTCCGATCCGCACGACCATGCCGGGCATGACCACGCCGGTGCCACCGAACAGCGCCGCAGTGCACCGGATGCGCAGGGCCACCACGGCCACCCGCACCCTTGAACCGGCGTGGGGCAGGGCAGGTGGGCTTGCCGTTACAATGGCCGCCTGCCTTGCCTACCTGTCGGAGAGACTGCAGTGACCCGTAAACTCGTACTGTTGCGCCACGGCCAGAGCCAGTGGAACCTGGACAACCGCTTCACCGGTTGGGTGGACGTGGAACTGACCGAGCAGGGTCGCCGCGAGGCCGCCGCCGCCGGCCGCCTGATGCGTGAAGAAGGCCTGCAGTTCGATGTGGCGCATACCTCGGTGCTCAAGCGCGCCATCCACACCCTGCAGGGTGCCTTGGCCGAGCTGGACCAGGACTGGTTGCCGGTCAGCAAGAGCTGGCGCCTGAACGAGCGTCACTACGGCGGCCTGCAGGGCCTGGACAAGGCCGAAACCGCGGCCAAGCACGGCGAGGACCAGGTCAAGATCTGGCGCCGTTCCTACGATATCCCGCCGCCGGCGATGTCGCTCGATGACCCGGGTCACCCGATCCACGACCGTCGCTACGCCGGCCTGGACCGCAACGCGTTGCCGGGCACCGAGTCGCTGGCCACCACGCTGGAGCGCGTGCTGCCGTACTGGTTCGATGCGATCGCCCCGCAGCTGAAGGACGGCAAGACCGTGCTGGTCACCGCGCATGGCAACTCGCTGCGTGCGCTGTACAAGTACCTCAACAACGTCTCGCAGGAGGCCATCCTGGAGCTCAACATTCCGACCGGCATCCCGCTGCTGTTTGAACTCAACGACGACCTCACCGTGCAGTCGTTCCGCTACCTGGGCGACCCGGAAGCGGCGCGCAAGGCCGCCGAGGCCGTGGCCAACCAGGGCAAGGCGAAATAACAACGAAAGGCCGGCGCACGCCGGCCTTTCCATTGGCGTATGCCCCGGTGTGCGGACCAACGGTCCGCACCTACCCCCTGTGACCTTTGGCCGGTCCCCCGCCGCCGCTCCCGCGTTACGCTGGTCCATTGCCCGTCGTCCGGGTGATGCATCCATCTGTAGCCGGAGAGTCGAATGAAGTTTTCCAAGCTGGTCCCGCTGGGCCTGACCGTCGCCATCGCCGCCTCGCTGGCGTCCTGCGGCAAGACCGATACCGCACCGACCGCTGCGGCCGATGACACCCCGGCCTTCGATCTGTCGCAGATCAAGACCCCGCTGATCTCGCTCGACAGCGCCGACCTGGACCCGGCCATCGCCGCCTGTACCGACCTCAACGGCTTCGTCAACAGCAAGTGGTTGACCGCCAACCCGGTGCCGAACGACCAGACTACCTGGGGCAGCTTTGAAATCCTGCGCGAGCGCTCGCTGGAAGTGCAGCATGCGCTGGTCCAGCAGGCCGCAGGCAGCAAGGCCGAGGCCGGCTCGGTGGAAGCCAAGATCGGCGACATCTGGAAGACCGGTTCGGACGAGGCGAAGATCGAGGCGGCCGGCATCACCCCGCTGCAGCCGCAGCTGGACAAGATCGCCGCGCTGGGCGACACCGCCGCCATCACCCAGTACCTGCGCGACAGCCAGGCGCAGGGCCAGGGCGTGCTGTTCTCGCTGTCTGCCAATGCCGATTACAAGGATTCGGCCAACGTCATCGCCTACGTCGGCCAGGGTGGCCTGGGCCTGCCGGAGAAGGGCTACTACGTTGACGATGCGCAGGCCAAGATCCGCGACGCCTACGTGGCCTACATCGCGCAGGTGCTGACCTTGTCCGGCGTGGACGCCGAACAGGCCAAGACCCAGGCCAAGGCCGTGCTGGACTTTGAAACCCGCCTGGCGAAGGCCTCGTTGTCGCGCATCGAACTGCGCGACCCGGCCAAGCGCTACAACCCGGTCAGCGCGGCCGAGGCGGACAAGCTGACCCCGAACTTCAGCTGGACCGCATTGTTCGACACGCTCAAGGTGCCGGCCGCGCAGAAGTTCTCGCTGGCCCAGCCGGCGTTCTTCGGCGAAGTGGACAAGATGCTCGCCGAGGTGCCGGCCGCGACCTGGCAGGCCTACCTGCGCTTCCACACCATCGATGACGCCTCGCCGTACCTGAGCAGCGCTTACGAGAAGGCCAACTTCGACTTCTACAGCACCACCCTGCGTGGCCAGAAGGAAATGCAGCCGCGCTGGAAGCGCGTGCTGGAATCGGTCAACGGCGCAATCGGCGAAGGCCTCGGCCAGCTGTACGTGAACGCGGTGTTCCCGGCCGACTCCAAGGTGCAGATGCAGCACCTGGTGGAGAACCTCTCGGTGGCCCTGAAGGCGCGCCTGGAGAAGCTGGAGTGGATGGGCGAGGACACCCGCAAGAAGGCGCTGGAGAAGTGGGCCAGCTTCACCCCGAAGATCGGCTACCCGGACAAGTGGCGCGACTGGTCGGGCTTTGAGACCAATGCCGACAGCTACCTGGGCAACATGCAGGCCGCGCGCGCGTTCAACTACCGCTTCATGTTGAACAAGATCGGCAAGCCGGTGGACAAGACCGAGTGGGGCATGACCCCGCAGACCGTCAACGCCTACTACAACGCGACCAAGAACGAGATCGTGTTCCCGGCGGCGATCCTGCAGGCGCCGTTCTTCGACGCCAAGGCCGATCCGGCGCTGAACTACGGCGGCATCGGCGCGGTGATCGGCCACGAAATGATGCACGGCTACGACGACTCGGGCAGCCAGTTCGCGGCCAACGGCAACTTCGACAACTGGTGGACCGATGCCGACCGCAAGGCCTTCACCGGGCGTACCGACCAGCTGGTGGCGCAGTTCGACGGCTATGAATCGCTGCCGGGCGTGCACGTGAAGGGCAAGCTGACCCTGGGCGAGAACATCGGCGACCTCGGCGGCCTGACCGTGGCCTACGACGCACTGCAGATGGCGCTGAAAGAAGACCCGAAGGCCAACGTGGCCGTCGATGGCCACAGCCAGGACCAGCGCTTCTTCATGAACTGGGCCACCGTGTGGCGTCGCAACTTCAACGAAGGCGAACTGCGCGTGCGTCTGAACACCGACCCGCATGCACCGGCCAATTTCCGTGCCAATGGCGCGCCCTCGAACATGCCGTCCTACGCGGCCGCGTTCGAGTGCAAGGCCGGCGATGCGATGGTGCGCGCCGACGACAAGCGCGTGGTGCTCTGGTAAGCGCAGGCGGTTGAGTGAAACGAAAAACCCGGCGCACGCCGGGTTTTTTCATTTCACCAGGATGCCAGCGCCGACGTTCGCGGAACGTCGCCGCAGCCAATACAGATGCAGGTGCACGCGCGATGCCGAGTATCCAGAGCGAGGCTCAAGGCGGCGGGATTGGCGCGGACGTTTCCAGACCGAGCCCCGCTTCCTCAGCGACGACGCGGGTAACAAAGTCCATCACGGCACGCACCGGTGCAGAGCGCCGCAGATCGCGGTGCACCACCAGCCAGATGTCGCGCGAAAACAGGGCGCCGGCAGGGTCCAGTCGGATCAATCCGGGCGCTTCATCACCCAGAAAGCAGGGCAGGCCGGCCACGCCGGCCCCGGCCCGCGCCGCCGCCAGATGGCTGCTGATATCGCTGAGCTCGCAGCCTACGCGGCGACTGCCGGCGATCCCCAGCAGCCACTGCTGTTGGGGCATGTCGACGAACTGCGCGTCGTAGGCAATGAACGTCCAGTCTTCGGGGCGGTGCGTGGCCACGTAATCGCCACTCGCGTACAAGGCAAAGGGCATCTGCCCGAGTCTGCGCACCACGCTGCTGGATTCCTTGGGGCGCACCAGCCGCAGTGCCACATCGGCCTCCCCGCGGCTGAGCGACACCTGCCGTGCTTGTGCGGAAACAGAAAGCTGGATGCCCGGGTATTGGTTGCAGAAGTCGGCCAATCGGCCTGCCAACAGGTGGGTCACCAGCACCGGCGGGGCGCTGAGCGTCACCGTTCCATTCAGCGGTTCCTGGCTGGCGCGCGCCAGGCGTTCCACCGTGAAGGCTGCGGTTTCCATTGCCTTGGCCTGCTCGTAGATCTGCAGGCCCATGGGGGTGAGCCGACAGGAGCGTGGCAGACGTTCCACCAGCGGGATCTGCAGCGCCGCTTCCAGCGCCATCAGGCGACGGCTGACGGTGGCATGGTCTACGTGTAGGGTCCGGGCCGCGCCGGACAGGGTGCCGACACGGGCAACCGCCAGGAAATGACGAAGGTTCTCCCAGTCAAGCATCGGTGCATTTTCTCCAGTCTGGATGGCGTTTTTAGAGAATTTACGCCAGCAGTTGCCCAATCTAGCATCGATAGCCATCGGCTCAACCGGATGCTTTCCATGTTGTCTCCTTCCCCCTCCACGCGCGGCACACTGCTGGCGGCCGCGCTCGGCTTCGTGGTCGTCCTGCTGGATGTCAGCGTCGTCAATGTGGCGCTGGATGCCTTGCGCCATGAACTGGCCACCGATGTGGCCGGCCTGCAATGGGTGATCAACGCCTATACGCTGGTCTTTGCCGCACTGTTATTGACCAGCGGCGCACTCGGCGACCGCTACGGTGCGCGGCGGATGTTTCTGCTCGGATTCGGGGTGTTCACGCTGGCGTCGGCCGCTTGTGGCTTGGCGAGCAGCCTACCGATCCTGGTCATGGCCCGGCTGGTCCAGGGCCTGGGCGCGGCGCTGCTGGTCCCCAATTCGCTCTCCATGCTGCAACAGGCATTCCCGGACCGCGAGCAGCGCAGCCGTGCAGTGGGCTGGTGGGGTGCCTGCGGCGGCATCGCCCTGGCAGCCGGTCCTGTGCTGGGCGGGCTGCTCGTGACGCACGTGGGCTGGCGCAGTATTTTTCTGATCAACCTGCCGATCGGCTTGGTGGGGATCTACCTGACGCTGCGCTGCGTGGCCCCGCAGGGTGGCAGCCATCGGCGCGGCCTGGATTGGGGCGGCCAGGGCACCGCCATCCTGGCGCTGGCGGCGCTGACGATGGCGTTGACAGAGGCGGGCCCTCTCGGCTGGCAACATGGCGTGGTGCTGGGCAGCCTGCTGTTGGCCATCAGTGCAGCGCTGGCGTTCATCGGGATCGAAGCACGCAGCCGTTCGCCGATGTTGCCCTTGGCGCTGTTCCGGATTCCGACCTTCGCGGTGGCCTCGGCGGCCGGCGTGGTGGTCAATTTTGCCTATTACGGATTGATCTTCGTGTTCAGTCTGTTCTTCCAGATCCAGCAGCATCGTTCCGCCCAAATGACGGGGCTGGCCTTCCTGCCCATGACGGTCGTGCTGATGGCAGTCAATGTGCTCGCCGGCCGCCTGATCACCCGGCTGGGTGCCCGGGCCTTGATGGTCGCCGGCCTGACGCTGGCCGCCCTGGGTTACGCGCTGCTGATGCCGGTGCGCGTGGAGGGCAGCTACTGGCTGTTGGTGGTGCCGATGTTGCTCGCCGCCAGCGGGATCGCCCTGATGGTGCCGACCCTGACCAACGCAACGCTTTCATCGGTGGACGCCTCGCGCGCGGGGATCGCTTCGGGCGTTCTCAATGCTGCGCGGCAGGTCGGTGGGATGCTCGGCGTGGCCATCTTTGGTTACCTGGTACGCGATACCGCACCGGATGCCTTCATGCGCGGCATGCATCTGTCGATTGGCATTGCCGTGGTACTTCTGCTGTCGGGCAGTGTTCTGTGCTGGTTTGGTGTCCGATCTGCTCCGTCCACCGTTTGACGGAGCAGCAGCGAAACCGCACGTCGGGCAGTCGCCGCTCTCGCGCAGGCCCAGTCGCCACGCATCACGCCAACGCAGGTTGGCGTTTCAGCAGGTCCTGGAAGCTGCCCAGCACATACGGGTCGATCATCCCGCCGGTCGCGTCATCGAGGATGCGCATGGCCCGCTTGCGGTCCATCGCGTCGCGATAGGGCCGGTCGCTGGTCATTGCATCCCAGGCATCGGCAATTGTCAGGATGCGCGCGCCCAGCGGTATCGCCTCGCCGCGCAGGCCATCGGGATAGCCATTGCCATCGAAGGCTTCATGGTGCGCACGGATCAGTTGTGCCACCTCGGCCGCGTCGCTGCGCCCGGTGGCCAGGAAGATGCGCTCACCGTGCAGCGGATGCTGGCGCATGATCGCCTGCTCGGCGGCATCATGCCGGCCGGGGCTGAGCAGCACATCATCGGGAATGCCGATCTTGCCGATGTCATGGAAGCAGGCGGCCAGTTCGATGCGGGCGCAATGCTCCGGATCCAGATCGCACTGGCGCGCCAATGAATAGGCCAGCAGGCCGACGCGGTCGCAGTGGTGGCGGGTATAGGCATCGCGCAGCTGCAGGGACAGCGACAGTGCGTCGATGGAACAGTCCAGCGTATCGCTGGCAGGGAGCGGGGAGGAATCGGTCACGGCTACTTCTTGCAGCGTGCCCCGGCCGCAGGCGGCCAGGGCACGGTGGGGTCAATGTTTCTGCAGCTGGATGCCGTGCTTCTTGGCGAAGGCGTCCTGGGCCGTATCCAGGGCCTGCATCTCCACGTCCATGCGGTTGCCAACGGTCTGCAGCTTCTCGGCCAGCGGCATGATCTGGTCCTTGCTGTAGCCCTCCGGCAGCGCCGCCATTTCCAGCAGGATGCCGAACATCTCATCGGAGCTCTGCACGTAGGTGCGCAGCTTGCCATGCACGTCCTTGGCATCCTCGGCCGGCGGCATCTGGTCGATCATGGTCAGGTACTGCTTCATCTCGGCGCTGGCGCCCTGCAGGCCGCTCTTGAACGTGGCCAGGCCCTTGCCGTCGGCCAGCGACTTCTGCAGCTCTTCACCGCGTGCACCGATGGTCCACTGCTGCACGGTGCTGGCGGTACCGTTCCACAGCGCGACGTTCTCGGTCAGGTACTCGCTGGAGGTCATGCCGCTGCCGCCACTGCAGGCGCTGAGCAGGGCAATGCTGGCGGCCAGCAGCAGGGTATGGAATCGTTTCAAAGCAACTCTCCTTGTCGCGGGCAGGTAACAGGGAAGACCCTCCGGCCCGCAGAAGCGGAGGGTCGTCAGGGGAACAGGTCAGCGTGGCGACAGCGTCAGCAGCAGGCCCTTGGCGGCACTGAAACGGTCTTCGGGCAGTGGCAGCGGGTGCTTGATGCGCAGCTTTTCCGGGCCGTCCATGCTGTACAGCCTGGGCTGCTTCTGGATCATCTGGATCACCGCCATCGGGTCGATCGTCGGCTTGGCTTCGAACACGATGCGGCCGCCGTTTTCACCCAGCTCCAGCTTGCGGATGCCCAGCGCATTGGCCTGCAGCTTGAGTTCGGCGATGGCGAACAGATGCTTGGCCGGGTCGGGCAGCAGCCCGAAGCGGTCGATCATCTCCACCTGCAGCTCGCGCAGCGCATCGGGATCGCGCGCGCTGCTGATGCGCTTGTACAGCGTCAGGCGGGTATGCACGTCGGGCAGGTAGTCATCGGGGATCAATGCCGGGACATGCAGTTCGACCTCGGCACCGCGCACTTCGTCGCCGCTGTCCAGGTCCGGCAGGTTGCCCAGCCGGATGCTGCGCACCGCGCGTTCCAGCAGCTCGGTGTACAGGCTGAAGCCAACCTCGGCCATCTGCCCGCTCTGGTCCTCGCCGAGCAGTTCGCCGGCGCCACGGATTTCCAGGTCGTGGGTGGCCAGGGTGAAGCCGGCGCCCAGTTCGTCCATCGAGGCGATGGCGTCCAGGCGCTTTTCCGCATCCGGGGTCATCGAACGTTTATCCGGCACCACCAGGTAGGCGTAGGCACGATGGTGCGAGCGACCGACGCGGCCGCGCAGCTGGTGCAGCTGGGCCAGGCCGAAGCGGTCGGCGCGGTTGATGATGATGGTGTTGGCGTTGGGGATGTCGATGCCCGATTCGATGATCGTGGTTGACAGCAGCACGTTGTAGCGCTGCTTCTGGAAATCCAGCATCACCCGTTCCAGCTCACGTTCTGGCATCTGCCCGTGGGCGATGCCGATGCGTGCCTCGGGCACCAGTTCGGCCAGGTCGCGCTGCATGCGGACGATGCTTTCCACATCGTTGTGCAGGAAGTACAGCTGGCCACCACGGGCCAGTTCGCGCTGGAAGGCTTCGCGCAGCAGCGCGTTGTCCCATGCGGTGATGAAGGTCTGTACCGCCAGCCGGTTCGGCGGCGGGGTGGCGATGATCGACAGGTCGCGCAACCCGGCCATGGCCATGTTGAGCGTGCGCGGGATCGGCGTGGCGGTGAGGGTGAGCAGGTGCACGTTGGCGCGCATTGCCTTCAGCGCTTCCTTCTGGCGCACGCCGAAGCGCTGCTCCTCATCGACCACCACCAGGCCCAGGTCCTTGAATTTCACGTCCGGCTGCAACAACCGATGGGTACCGATGATCACATCGATGGTGCCCGCGGCCACCTTCTCCAGCTCGGCCTTGATTTCCTTGGTGCTCTTGAAGCGCGACAGCACTTCCACCCGCAGCGGCCAGTCGGCGAAGCGGTCGCGGAAGTTGCGGTATTGCTGTTCGGCCAGCAGCGTGGTCGGCACCAGTACGGCGACCTGCTTGCCGGCACTGGCGGCGGCGAACGCGGCGCGCACGGCCACCTCTGTCTTGCCGAAGCCGACGTCGCCGCAGACCACCCGGTCCATCGGCTGGCTACTGGCGAGGTCGCGCAGGGTGGCGTCGATCGCGGCGAGCTGGTCGGGGGTTTCCTCGAACGGGAAACCGGCGGCGAACGGCTCGTACATCGACCGGTCCACATGCAGCGCCAAACCGGCGCGCGCACGTCGGCGGGCCTGGATTTCCAGCAGTTCGGCGGCCACGTCGCGGACTTTCTCGGCCGCCCTGCGCTTGGCCTTGGTCCACTGCTCGCCACCCAGCGAATGCAGCGGCGCCGTCTCGGCCGAGGCCCCGGAGTAACGGCTGATCAGGTGCAGCTGGGCGACCGGTACATACAGGCGGTCGCCCTTGGCGTATTCGATCTCGAGGAATTCGCCGGGCATGCCGCCGGCATCGAGCACGATCAGCCCGCGGTAACGACCCACGCCATGGTCTTCATGGACGATCGGTGCGCCTTCGGTCAGCTCGCCCAGGTCGCGGATGATCGCTTCCGGTTCGCGCCCGACACGCCGACTGCGGCGGGTGGTGCCGGCGCGCTCGGGGAACAGCTGGCGCTCGGTCAGCACCGCGATCTGCGGTGCGTCCAGCGCGAAACCGTCTTCCAGCGGCGCCACGGTGATGGCCAGACGGGTGCCGGTGTCGGCCAGGAAGGCCGGCAGGTCGCCCACCACTGGCGGTTTCAGCTCGGCGGCCTGCAGCACTTCCAGCAGCGCCTCGCGACGGCCGGGCGAATCGGCGGCGATCAGTACCCGGCCCGGGTAGTGGCCGATGAAGGACTTCAGCGCTTCGCCCGCCGGGGCATCGCGGGCGGCCACCGGCAGTGGCGGCAGCGGCTGGTCGCCCAGCGGCTGCGCGTCCTGGATGCGCGCGTGGTCGGCGTTCCACACCTCGATGCGGGGCAGGGCGTTGAGCGTGCCGTTGAGCGCCTCGGGGCTCAGATACAGCTCCTGCGGGGCCAGCAGCGGGCGTTCCAGGTCATGCCGGCGCTGCTCGTAGCGGTTGCCGGTCTGCGCCCAGAAGGCCGCGGCCGCGTCGCCAACGCCCGCGCCGATCACCGGCAGCGCGTTGGGCTGCAGGTAGTCGAACAGGGTGGCGGTGGTATCGAAGAACAGCGGCAGGTAGTACTCGACGCCGGCCGGGGCCAGCCCGGACTTGAGGTCCTGGTACAGCGCGCTGCGCCGGGTATCCACGTCGAAGCGCTCGCGCAGGATGGCCAGCACCCGCGATACGCTCAGCTCGTCCAACGGCACTTCGCGGCCGGGCAGCATCCGTACCGCGTCGACCTTGTCCAGCGAGCGCTGGCTTTCCGGGTCGAAGGCGCGGATCGAATCGATGTCCTCGTCGAGCAGTTCGATCCGCAGCGGCGTCTGCGCGCCCATCGGGAACACATCGAGCAGGCCGCCGCGCACGGCGAAATCACCCGGGTCCATCACCTGCGGCACGTTGCGGTACGCCGCGCCTTCCAGGCGTCGTTTCTCGGCGTCCAGGTCCAGGCGCTGGCCAACCTTCAGGTCGAAACTGCCGCCGACGATGTACTTGAGCGGGGCCAGCTGCTGGAGCAGGGTCTGCACCGGCACCACCACGATGCCACGGGTGAGCGCAGGCAGCCGGTGCAGCGCGGCCAGGCGCTGGGAAATGATGTCCGGGTGCGGGCTGAAGGCATCGTAGGGCAGGGTTTCCCAATCCGGGAATGCCACCACCGGCAGGTCCGAGGCGCTGCCCAGCAGGGTGCGCAGGTCGGCTTCGATCTGGTTGGCGGTGTGGTTGTCGCGCGCGATGAACAGCAGCGGCCCGTCATGGGCCTCTGCCGCGCGTGCGACATACCACGCCAGCGCCGTGGCCGATGCGGGAGCGCGCCACCAGGCGCGGAGCTGGCCGGCACGCGGCAGCGGAGGAGCGGGATAGGAGGTGCGAGACATGAACCGCCGATTTTAGCAGACGGCGCGCCCGCGCCCGCACCGGCCACGAAACAACGGCAGTGCCGACCGTTGGCCGGCAATCCCGTCAGCTGTCCAGTTCAAGCACCATGCGCACCAGCCCGGCGGTGCCATTGGGGTGTGGGAC
This sequence comes from Stenotrophomonas sp. GL_101, assembly GCF_057835675.1. Taxonomy (NCBI): domain Bacteria; kingdom Pseudomonadati; phylum Pseudomonadota; class Gammaproteobacteria; order Lysobacterales; family Lysobacteraceae; genus Stenotrophomonas; species Stenotrophomonas sp. GL_101. Next base: position 1,399,203 of record NZ_CM174432.1, read on the forward strand.
CGGTTTGAAGCCCAGCGAGGCGGCCAGCTGTTTCATCGGCTCGTTCTCTTCGGCGACGTTGCCGTACAGGCGGTCCAGGTACTTGCCACGGGCCCATTTGACCAGCTTGCGCATCAGCTGCCGGCCCAGCCCCTGGCCGACCAGGAAGCGGCTGACCAGGATGGCGTACTCGGCTTCGCGGGTGCCCTGGATGATCGAGGCCCGCGCCACTGCGCCCACGACGGCCTCACCGGCGGGCAGGGACTCGGCCGCGACCAGGGTGATTTCGCTCTTGGGATTGGGGTGGGTCAGGCGCTGGGTGGTTTCCGGCGACAGCTCGGTGACCGACTGCAGGAAACGATCGCGGATCTCTTCGGGTCCGAACAGACTGAACGCGGCATGCAGCGGCGGGCCGTCTTCCGGTCGGATCGGGCGGATCAGCAGCTCATGGCCGCTGGGTGCCTTGAAAATCTCGTGCCAGGGCGGCATGCGGTTACGGGTAGCCATACCGGTGATTCCTAGGTGGTCTTCGGATTCTCGCATCCCCGGGGCCGCGTTCCGTGAACGGAACGCTCACACCGCGCGGGGTGCGCTCGGGGCAGGGCCGGAAGGTGCCGGCCCGTGCCTGCGGCGGTTATTCAGCCTGCTTGAGCCACTGCAGGCGGGTGTTGGCACCGGCTTCGCCCAGGTACTGTTTCAGCGCCGGCATGGCCGGGGCCAGCACCTGGTCGAACTGCCAGGGCGGGTTGAGCAGCAGCATGCCGCTGCCATTGAGCCGCAGCGGCGAGTCGTCCGGGCGCACCAGCAGTTCGGCGGTCAGGACCGACTTCACCGGCAGTGCGCAGGCCTTGCGCAGGAAGTGCAGCACCGTCCGGCGCTGTTTGATCGGGAACCAGATCGCAAAGGTGGCCTGCGGCCAGCGCCCGAGGATTTCGGTGATCGAGGCCAGGATCGCCTGGTACTCGGCATCCTGCCCCTCGTAAGGCGGGTCGATCAGCACCAGCCCGCGGCCGATCTTCACGCCATTGGCCTTGGGCGGCAGCAGCTTGCGGTTCTGGGCATAACCATCGGCGTGCAGCACCGTCACCCGGCTGTCGTGGGCGAACAGCGCCTTGAGCGAGGCGGCTTCGGCGTCCTGGGTTTCGCACACCGCCATGCGGTCCTGCTCGCGCAGGGTCTGGGCGGTCAGCAGCGGCGAGCCGGGGTAGCTGACCATCGCCCCGACCGGATTGTCGGCCTGCACGGCCTTGAGGTAGCGCTCGACCACCGCCGGCAGCTTGGGCTGAGCCATCAGGCGCATCACGCCGTCTTCGGCCTCCAGCGTCTTGCGGCTCTCCTCGCTGGCCAGCAGGTAACGGCCGGCGCCGCCGTGGGTGTCCAGCACGAAGAACGGGCTGTCCTTGCGCTTGAAGGTGTCGAGCAGGGCAAGCTGCACGATGTGCTTGAGCACATCGGCATGGTTGCCGGCATGGAAGGCGTGGCGGTAATTCATCGGCGCAGTGTACGGCGCGCCGGGCCCAGCGGCTATGCTGCGCGCATGAGCCAGCCCCTGCACAACGTCCTGGTGGTCGAAGACGAGACCGCCATCGCCGATACCGTCCTGTATGCCCTGCGCAGCGAGGGTTATGGCGCCCGGCACTGCCTGCTCGGCAGCGAGGCGCTGGCGCTGGTACGCCAGCAGGCCTTCGATGTGGTGGTGCTGGACGTGGGGCTGCCGGACATGAGCGGTTTCGAGGTCTGCCGCACGCTGCGTACCTTCAGCGAGGTACCGGTGATCTTCCTGACCGCGCGCAACGAGGAGTTCGACCGTGTGCTGGGCCTGGAGCTGGGCGCCGACGACTACATGGCCAAGCCGTTCTCCCCGCGCGAGCTGGTGGCCCGCGTGCGTGCCCGGCTGCGCCGCGCCGGTGCCGTGGCCGACAGCGCCGGCTGGCAGCAGCAGGGCCGCTTCGCTATCGACCGCGAAGGCAGCCGCATCCGCTATGCCGAACAGCCGCTGGAACTGACCCGCTACGAGTACGCGCTGATGGCCGCGCTGCTGCAGCGCCCGGGCGCCATCCTCAGCCGCGCGCAGCTGATGGACCGTGGCTGGGATAGCGATGCCGACAGCGCCGACCGCACCGTAGACACGCATGTAAAGACACTGCGTGCCAAGCTGCGCGCGGCCGGCGCCGAGCCCGATCCGATCCGCACCCACCGCGGGCTCGGCTACGCGCTGGAGGTGTGAGCGATGCGGCTTGGCCTGAAGCTGTTCCTGGGTTTTTTCCTGATCGTGGGCATCGCCGCGTTCTTCGTGATGCGCATCTTCGTCAACGAAGTAAAGCCCGGTGTACGCCAGGCGATGGAATCCACGCTGGTGGACGCGGCCAACGTGCTGGCCGAGATGGCCGCCGCCGATCTCAAGGCCGGCACCCTGCGCAATGGCGCCTTTGTTGCCAACCTGGCCCGGGCGCAGCGCCGCGATCCCAAGGCGATGGTGTGGCGCTTCCCCAAGCGCACCCTGGACTACCGGGTGACCATCACCGATGCCAAGGGCATCGTGGTGTACGACTCGGCCGGCCGCGACCTGGGCCGCGACAACTCGCGCTGGAACGATGTCTACCGCACCCTGCGCGGCGAGTACGGTGCGCGCTCCAGTCCGGAGACGCCCGGTGACGACACCCAGTCGGTGATGCACGTGGCCGCGCCGATCCATGACCCGGCCGATGCGAGCCGCCTGATCGGCGTGCTCAGCCTGGCCCAGCCCAACCGCAGCATCGACCCGTTCATTGCCGCCAGCCAGCGCGCGATCATGCAGCGCGGGGCATGGTTGATCGGCCTGTCGGCGTTGATCGGGCTGCTGATGACCGCCTGGCTGATGCACGGGGTGAACCGGCTCAACCGCTATGCCAAGGCAGTCAGTGCCGGCGAACCCGTGCCGCCGCCCAAGCCGCGCCGCGACGAGATCGGCGACCTCGGCCAGGCCCTGGAAACCATGCGTCGCAAGCTGGAGGGCAAGGCGTATGTGGAGCAGTACGTGCAGTCGCTGACCCACGAGATGAAAAGCCCGCTGGCTGCCATCCGCGGTGCCGCCGAGCTGCTGCAGGAGCCGCTGCCCGATGCCGACCGCGTGCACTTCGCGCGCAGCATCCAGGGCCAGGAACAACGACTCACCGAAACCATCGACAAGCTGCTCGCGCTGGCCGAAGTGGAACAGCACGGTTGGCTACAGAAGCGCGAGCCGATCGAACTGACCCTGTTGCTGCCGGCCGCCGCCGATGCGGTGGCGATGCGCGCGCAGGCCGCAGGCGTGGGCATCGATATCGAGGTGCCCGAGGGCATGGTCCTGCAGGGCGACGGCTACCTGCTGCGCCAGGCCCTGAACAACCTGTTGGAGAACGCATTGGCCTTTGCCAGCGCCGGCAGCCGCATCCAGCTCAGTGCCGCGCGCGAGGGCGAGGGCGTGGCCCTGCGCGTGGCCGACCGTGGCAGTGGTGTGCCCGATTACGCCCTGGAGCGCGTGTTTGAACGGTTCTATTCGTTGGCGCGTCCGGCCACGGGTCTGCGCAGCTCCGGGCTGGGGTTGTCGTTCGTGCAGGAAGTGGCGCGCCTGCATGGGGGCCGCGCGCAGCTGCGCAACCGCGAAGGCGGCGGCGCGGTGGCCGCGTTGTGGCTGCCCTGGCGCGATCCTGCCGCGCCGATCCGGCGCTGAGCGCCGCTGCGCAACGACTTCACACAGACTTCAAGCACAGCACAAACCCCGCACACCGACGGCACCGAAGCTGGCCCCCTCCCAACCGAGGACGGGCCATGAAATCCCTGCAGATGCTGTTGCGCTTCGCCATTGTCGGCGGACTGATCCTGTTGTTGCTGGTCCCGCTGACGATGATCAAAGGGGTCATCAGCGAACGTGAGGCGTATCGCGACCAGGCCTACCTGCGGGTGTCGCAGAGCCGTGCCGGCGCGCAGACCCTGACCGGCCCGGTGCGCGTGGTGCCGTGGACGGAAACCCGCGAAGTGGAAGTGGTGGATGCGGCCGGCAACAAGACCAAGGGCGTGCAGACCGAGCCGGGCTACTGGTTGCAGATGCCGTCGACGCTGACCGTCGATGGCCGCATGCAGCCGGACGAGCGCCGCATCGGCCTGTTCCGGGTGCCGGTGTACAGCTGGAACGCCAAGGTGACGGCCGAGTTCAGCGACGACGATTACCCGATCAAACGCGGCCGGGTCTACGGCACCCCGTACCTGGCGGTGGGTATCGCCGACGTGCGTGGCCTGGTCGGCTCGCCGACGCTGAGCGTGGATGGCGCCGCGCTGACGCTGCAACCGGGCATCGGTGCGGTCAACGGCATGGGCAAGGGCCTGCACGTGCCGCTGCGCGGGTTCGACGACACGGCGGGCGGCATGCTCAAGGGCAGCAAGGTCGACCTGGGGCTGGTCCTGGATGGCACCCGCTCGCTGGCGGTGGTGCCGGTGGGCGATGACAGCCGTATCGCGATCCAGTCGCCGTGGCCGCATCCCTCGTTCGGCGGCAGCTTCCTGCCCAACCAGCGCGAGGTGGGCGAGCAGGGCTTCAAGGCGGAGTGGGCGGTGTCCTCGCTGGCCTCCGAAGCACAGCGCCAGCTGCGCGACAACCGCGACATCGATCCGGAAACGGTGAGCGTGGAACTGGTCAACCCGGTCGACATCTACACCCAGGCCGACCGCGCCAGCAAGTACGGCATCCTCTTCATCCTGCTGACGTTCGTGGGGTTCATCCTGTTTGAACTGATCAAGCGCCTGCGCATCCACCCGCTGCAGTACCTGATGGTGGGCCTGGGGCTGGCGATCTTCTTCCTGTTGCTGCTCAGCCTGTCCGAGCACATCGCGTTCTGGTTGGCCTATGTGGTCTCGGCGACGGCGTGCATCGCGGTGCAGGCGGTCTACCTGTCCGGCGTGCTGAAGAGCTGGACGCGTGGCCTCGGGTTTGCCGGCATGCTGACGGTGTTGTACGGCGCGCTGTATGGCTTGCTGATCTCGGAGAACAACGCGCTGCTGATGGGCTCGCTGCTGCTGTTCGGCGTGCTGGCCACGGCGATGTGGGTCACCCGCCGCATCGACTGGTATGAAGTCGGCGCGACTCTCAAGTAAGGCGATGACGATGAACGGGCATCGCCGTTTGCAGGAACGCGCCAGCCGGGTGCTGCCGGCCCGGTTGGGGCGCTGCGCACTGCTGGCCGGGGAGGGCGGCGACGCCTTGCCTTCGCCGTTGATGGCGCTGCCGGGGGCTCGCATCGCCCCCGGGCAGGTCCGCTTCGCGTTGGCCGCCGATACCTGCGCAGCCCTGCGGCGGCAGGGGCTGGCCTACCTGCAGGGCGCCCACCAGGCGCGTGGTCCTTTGCCGGCCGCCACGGCCGGCTACCGGCCCTGGCGCGAAGGCCCCGCTGCACTACGCGAGATCGGCATCGTCGGGTTGCCGGTGGACTGGCCACAACACACCCCGGTCTTTGCCGCCGCGTCACAGGACGACAACCACTGGCTGTTGCTGCTGCCCGAGCGCGGGCAGCTCTGGTATGGATGGCGCCGCTGACAGGGTGCGTGCATCCCGTCGACCATGACTCTTGGCCCGGGGGACACCGGCATCGGCTCGCTAGACTCCAGGGTTGATCGCGGGGTCACCGCAGGCGAGGGGTGTGAGTTGAATCGGAGCATGTTCAAGCGTGGCACGATGAAGTGCGGCATGGTGGTGTTGGCGCTGGTAGCAAGCAGCATGGCCGCGGCGGCCCCGGCCACCGAACCGGTGGACCTGGACATGGTCAGCCGGATCCGCCAGGAAGCCTTCCACCGCTCGCAGGTGATGGCTACCTTCAGCCACCTCACCGAACGGATCGGTCCGCGCCTGACCAACTCGCCGGCGATGGGGGAGGCCAACCGCTGGAGCCGCGGCAAATTCACCGAGTGGGGCCTGGTCAACGTGCATGACGAAGGCTTCGACGCATTCGGCCGTGGCTGGGAGTTCAGCAATGCCAGCGTGGAAATGCTCAGCCCGCGCATCGCGCCGCTGTATGCGCTGCCCAAGGCGTGGACGCCGGGCACCGGCGGCCCGGTCGAGGGTGAGGTGATCAAGGTCGAGATCAAGAAGCTCGCCGACCTGGACACGTACAAGGGCAAACTGGCTGGGAAGATCCTGCTGCTCAACGACGCGCGCGACTACGAACGCGCCAGCAAGTCCGATTCGCATCGGCATGACGAGGCCGGCCTGGCCGAACTGCAGGTGTTCGCGGTCCCCAAGGACGTGGCCGATGCCAAGGCCGAACGTGCCAAGAAGGCCAAGGAGTACCTGGAAAAGCAGGATCTCACCCGTGCCACCAACGCGTTCTTCGCCGAGCAGGGCGTACTGGCCACGATCAGCATCAGTGGCTGGGACAACGGCATCATCCGCGTCGGCGGCGGCGGTTCGCGCAAGGCCGGCGAACCGGTTGGCGTGCCGGAACTGGCGATGATGGCCGAGCATTACAATCAGCTCGCGCGTGCCGTCGAGCAGAAGCAGCCGGTGAAGCTGCGGGTCAACGTGGCGGCACGCTTCACCGACGAGACCGACCAGCCCGGCTACAACACGCTGGCCGAGATCCGCGGCAGCAGCAAGGCCGATGAAATCGTCATGCTGGGCGCGCATATGGATTCCTGGCACACCGGCACCGGTGCGGCCGACAACGCCGCCGGCGTGGCGGTGATGATGGAAGCCATGCGCATCCTCAAGGCGGTGGGCGCCAAGCCAAAGCGCACCATCCGCGTGGCGCTGTGGAGTGGCGAGGAGCAGGGCCTGGTCGGCTCGCAGGACCACGTGTCCAGGCACTTCGCGCATTATCCCGAGCCGACCGACCCGGCGCAGAAGAAGCTGCCCGCCTCGATGCGCGAGCCGACCGGCGCGCTGCAGCGCCAGCGCGATTACGACAGGTTCTCGGTCTACTTCAACATGGACAACGGCTCGGGCCGCTTCCGCGGCATCTACGCCCAGGAGAACCTTGCTGCGGTGCCGATCTTCGAGGCGTGGCTGGCCCCGTTCCATGACGTGGGCGCCACCACCGTGGCCACCCGCAATACCGGCAGCACCGACCACATCGCCTTCGACCGCGTCGGCCTGCCCGGTTTCCAGTTCATCCAGGACCGCCTGGACTATTTCACCAACGTCCATCACAGCAACCTGGACACCTGGGACCACGCCGAGCCGGAAGACCTCAAGCAGGCCGCCGCGATCGTGGCCTCGTTCGTGTACAACGCGGCGATGCGCGAGGAAAAGATGCCACGCAAGCCCCTGCTGGCGCCCTGAGCCGACCCGGCGCGGGCGGGTTGACGGCCGCCCGCGCCCTGGCTGACGGCGATTCCCCGGTTTCCAGCCGGGGCGGGTAAAATTGCCGGGATTCCAGATTCCCGCCCCGAGCCCTCCATGACCTGCCGCACCCGTTTCGCCCCCAGTCCTACCGGCTACCTGCACATCGGTGGTGCCCGCACCGCGCTGTACTGCTGGCTGGAGGCCCGTCACCGTGGCGGCGAATTCGTGCTGCGCATCGAAGACACCGACCGCGAGCGCAGCACCCAGGGCGCGATCGACGCGATCCTGGAGGCGATGGCGTGGCTGGGCCTGGACTACGACGTCGGTCCGATCTACCAGACCCAGCGCGTGGCCCGCTATCTGGAAGTGGCCGAGCAGCTGGTCGCCGACGGCAAGGCCTATTACGCCTATGAGACCAAGGCCGAGCTGGACGCCATGCGCGAAGCGGCCATGGCCCGGCAGGAAAAGCCGCGTTACAACGGTGCCGCGCGCGAGCTGGCGTTGCCGCACAAGGACGACCCGAACCGGGTCATCCGCTTCAAGAACCCGCTCGAAGGCAGCGTGGTGTTCGACGACCTGATCAAGGGCCCGATCGAGATCGCCAACAGCGAGCTGGACGACATGGTGATCTTCCGCCCGGACGGCTTCCCCACCTACAACTTCGCGGTGGTGGTGGACGACTGGGACATGGGCATCACCGAGGTGATCCGCGGTGACGACCACATCAACAACACCCCGCGCCAGATCAACCTGTACGTGGGCATCGGTGCCCCCGTGCCGAAGTTCGGCCACATGCCGATGATCCTGGACGAGCAGGGCGCCAAGCTGTCCAAGCGGACCGGCGCGGCCGATGTCATGCAGTACAAGGACGCCGGTTACCTGCCCGACGCGCTGCTGAGCTACCTGGCCCGGCTGGGCTGGTCGCACGGCGACCAGGAGCTGTTCAGCCGCCAGGAGCTGATCGACCTGTTCGACGTGACCAACTGCAATTCCAAGGCTGCGCGGCTGGACATGGCCAAGCTGGGCTGGGTCAACCAGCACTTCCTGAAGACCGAAGCGCCGGCCAGCATCGCCCCGCACCTGGTCTACCAGCTGGACGCGCTGGGCCTGGACCTGGCCGCCGGCCCGGCCCCGGCCGATGTGGTGGTGGCGCTGCGCGACCGCGTGCACACGCTGAAGGAAATGGCCGAGAAGGCGGTGGTCTGGTACCAGCCGTTGACCGAGTACGACGACGCGGCAGTGGCCAAGCACTTCAAGCCGGGTGCCGAACTGGCGCTGGGCAAGGCGCGCGCGCAGTTGGCGGTGGCCGCTGAATGGACCGTCGAGAGCGTCTCGGCGGCGCTGCACGAGGTGGCTGCCGCGTTGGAGATCGGCATGGGCAAGGTCGCCCAGCCGCTGCGCGTGGCCATCACCGGCACCCAGGTCAGCCCGGACATTTCCCAAACAGTGTTCCTGGCCGGACGTGAAGAGGCCTTGAAACGCATCGACGTCGCACTTACTAAAGTACCGACGGCCTGACCACAGGAGACCGCGCATGCCTGCCAAAACCGCTTGTACCGCCCCGCACCACCACGTTCACGACGCCTCTGACTTCGTGAAGGTGGTCGAGCGCGTGTGCACCGAACGCGGGCTGCGCCTGACCCCGATCCGGGCTAACGTGCTGCGCCTGATCGCCGAGGCCGGCAAGCCGGTCAAGGCCTACGAGCTGCTGGAGTGGGTGCGCAACGGCAAGGGCGTCGGTGCCGATGCCCCGCCTACGGTGTACCGCGCGCTGGATTTCCTGATGGCCAATGGCTTCGTGCACAAGCTGGAGTCGGTGAACGCCTTCGTGGCCTGCCACCATCCCAGCAGTGCGCAGCACTCGGTGCCGTTCCTGATCTGCAACAGCTGCCACAGTGCGGTGGAACTGGAAGACCGCGAAATCGTCAGCCAGCTGGAGAAGCGGGCCAAGGAGCTGGGCTTCCAGCCGCAGGCACAGACCCTGGAAGTGCATGGGCTGTGCGCGCGCTGCGCGGGCTGAAACCCCGGTAGCTACCGGCCGGTGGTCGGTACGCTGTGTTTGACGAAAATGCCGCACTCTGCGCGGCATTTTTCATGGCGCCGGTTCACGACCCGCGTCCGCCGTCTCCACCCGCACCACCACCGACATGCCCGGCCGCAGGCGCTTGGCCAACGGTTGATCGGGGTCGATCGCGATCCGGATCGGCAGGCGCTGCACCACTTTGGTGAAATTGCCGCTGGCGTTGTCCGGGCGCAGCACGCTGAATTCCGAACCGGTGGCCGGGGCGATCTGTTCGATATGGCCGTGCAGCCGCTCACCGTCGAAGGCATCCACCTTGAACGATGCCGGTTGGCCGATGCGCATTTTCCAGGTCTGGCCCTCCTTGAAGTTGGCCACCACCCACAGCGTGTCCGGCACCAGGAACAGCAGCTGCGACCCCGCCGTGACGTATTGGCCCAGGCGCACCGACGCTTCGCTGATCTGGCCGTCGCGCGGGGCGTGGATGACCGTGTTGGCCAGGTCGATCCGGGTCAGCTCCAACTGCGCCTGCGCGGTTTCCACGCGCGCTTCCAGGCTCTTGCGTGCGACCTGGGTGGAGGTCAGGGTTTCTTCGGCGATGCGGATCTGCGCCTGCGACTGCAGCACCGCCGATTGCGCCGATTGCGCGCCGGTGCGGAACTTGTCGCGGTCGTTGAGCGCCACCAGCTGCTGCGCCGCCAGTGCTTCATAACGCTTGAGTTCGCTGCGCGCGCGCGACCGTTCGGATTGCCCGGCGGCCAGGTTGGCCTGCGCGGCGGCGATCTGCGCGCGGTTCTGCGCCTGGGTCTGGTCCGAATTGGCCAGCGCTGCGTGTGCGCTGTCGAGATCGGCCTGGGCCTGGGCGACCTTCTCCCTGTAGATGCGGTCGTCGATGCGGACCAGGGCGTCGCCCTGTTTGACGTGCTGGAAGTCCTTGACCAACACCTCGGTGACGTAGCCGTTCACCTGCGGCGCCAGCACGGTGATCTGGCCGCGCACATAGGCGTTGTCGGTGCTGACCAGGGTGCTGTCGAACGGCCACAGCGACCACGCGCGCAGGATCAGCGCAATGCCGAGCAGGGCGATCACGATCATCACCACCACGCTGCGGGTGCTGGGCTTGAGGTACTTGGGCACCGTCGGAGCGGCATTGGCCGGCACCGGGCCGGGCGCCGGTGCGGCGTCGGTGGGCGGTGGCGGATTGACGTCGTCGGGCGCGGCGTCGTCGCGCGGTGGTGGAGTGGGCATGTCGGGGCTCATCGGCGGGCCGCGCCAGCGGCGGCAGGAACGGAAAGGACGGCAGCGTGGCGCTTGCGCCATTGCTTGAGGACGGCGGTGCGCACCGACAACAGCAGCAACCAGCCCAGGAAGGCCAGGGCCACCGTGCCGCTGAGGGTGAACACGTCGTTGTAGGCGCGCACGTTGGCCTCGCGGCGGGTGGTCAGCGCCAGCTGCGCGGTGCCCTGCGCGCTGCGCTGCACCGGGTCGGTGATCAGGCCGGCATACAGCTGCTGCTGTTGCTTGAGCCGTTGGGCGACCACGCCGTCGGCCGGGTCGAGCTGGCTGACCAGCGCGCTGGAATACACCTGCTCGCGATGCAGCTGGTAGGTGCCCAGCACCGCCGAGCCGGCCAGCCCGCCCAGGGTCTGGGTGATCGACAGGGTGACCAGGAAGGTGATCATGTGGTCCACGCCCTGTTTCAGCGCCTGGGTGATGCCGAGCATGATCAGCGGGCCCATGAACATGCCCGCGCCCACCGACGCCAGGAACTGGCTGAGGAAGAAGTCGTGCGGGCGGTCCAGGCTGGTCCGGCCCTGGTCGGCGAAGGCGGCGCTGCCCAGCAGCAGGATCGCCATCAGCAGCTGCGGAATGATCCGCTTCGGGCCGAAGGTCAGTGCGCTGGTGGCGATGCCGGTCACCACCCCGGCCAGGATCACCGCGAACAATGGCCGCATCTGGTCGGGCCCCATCCCCAGCTGGCGCATCAACCCGACCACGCCGTAGGTCTGTTCGGCAGTGAGGAAGCGGATCAGGAAGGCGCCGACGATGAAGTGCAGCACCGGCAGACTGGTCAACCAGCGGATCTGCAGCAGGGGGTTGCGCCGGTAGTACTCGATGACCACCGCGGTGGTGGTCAGCGCGATGGAGGCCACCAGCGCCCAGCCCAGCCACGCGGTATCCATCCACCAGCGCGTATAGCCCTGGGCCAGCACGACCACCAGCAACCCCACCGCCGGGGCGAGCAGGGCGAAGGTGAGGAAGTCGAGCGGCTCGAAGGCCTTGATCTGCATTCCCGGCGGCAGTTTCAACACCACCACCGCCGCGAACGCACACAGCGCCAACCCGGCTTCGAACAGGTAAAGGTTGTGCCACTGGCCGGTATCGACCAGGCCCGGCGAGACCAGCCAGGCGATCGGAATGGCCAGCTGCGAAATCCCCACGCCGACCACCAGCAGGTTGCCGGTGAACCGGCGCGGCAGCGACTGCAGCATGTACAGCGTGCCCAGCGTGCTGCAGGCCGCGCCGGCGAAGCCGCTCGCCGCGCGGGTGAGCAGAGTGGTTTCGTAGCTGCCGACAAACAGATGCACCACCGCGAGTGCGGCATACAGGCCCAGCCCGATTTCGGCGAACAGGCGGATGCCGTATTGCTGGCGGAACTTGAAGGCCAGCAGGTTGGCGGTGACGTTGACCATCGCGTAGGCGGCCACCAGCCAGCTGCCCTGGGCCGGGGTCAAGCCGAGCTGGCCCTGCATGAAGGGCAGGTTGGCGGTGACCAGCGCGTTGCCCAGCCCACCGGTGATGCCCACCAGCAGCGCCACCAGCGCATAGGCCACGCGCCGGTGCGGCGGATGCCACGGCATCGACGCCGACCCGGGCAGGGTCGGTCGTTCGTGGTCTTCCCAGTCTGGAATCGGTTTGAGGTACGACGGCATCACACCTCCCCGTGGACAGCTCCCTGCAATCCGCCGCGCAGCAGTTGCAGCGCACGCGTGGCCAGTTGTGCGCGTTCGTCGCGGGTCTTGCCCCGCAGCGCGGCTCCCAGCATGCCTGAGATCAGTGAAATGTCCGTCACCTGCAGGTCCGCGCGGCACAGGCCGGCGGCGATCGCACGCTGCATCGGCGCTTCGAGCAGGTTCCAGATGGTCTGCCGGGCGGCCTTGATGGTGGGTTCGTCCGGGTCCACCGCGCGCCAGTAGTCCGACAGCGCCGGCGACTGCACGATGCGCGCAGCCATGCCGTTGAGCACTTCAAACAGCGCATCGTCGCGGTCGCCCAGGGTCTGCACCTGGCGTGCGATCCGCGCCACCGTGCGTTGCAGCAGGGCTTCGACCAGCGCGGTGCGGTCGGGGAAGTTGCGGTAAAGGGTGGCGCGCCCGACCTGCGCGCGTTCGACCACCAGGTCCAGGGGGGCGGTTACGCCATGCTGGCCGAAAACCGCATCGGCAGCGTCGAGGATGAGTGCGCGGCGAGCAGCCGCGTCGGCACGTTGGCTGGGCATGGGCCATCATCGGACAAAGGTGTCCGAATGAAAAGGCGGCACCCGCCAATCAGTCGGGTGCCGCAGGGGAAGATCAACAGCCTGTGAACGTCACGCGGTGGCTGCTGCCATGCGCGGCATGCGGGCTTCACGGATGGGCAGGTTGACCACCGCGGCCAGTGCGGCCAGTACCATGTCTGCGTACCACATCCATTCAAAACTTCCCGACTGCGCCAATGCCACGCCGCCGAGCCACGCGCCGAAGAAGCCGCCGAGCTGGTGCGAAAGCAGGGTCAGCCCGAACAGCGTGCCCAGGTAGCGCGGGCCGAACAGTTTGCCGACCAGGCCCACGGTGGGCGGTACCGTGGCCAGCCAGGTGAAGCCCAGCGCGGCGGAGAACAGGTAAAAAGTCATCGGGGTGGGCGGTGCCAGCAGGTACAGGCCGATCATCACCGCGCGGCTGGCGTACATCCAGAACAGCAGGTACTTCATGCGATAGCGCTGGCCCAGCGCGCCGACGATCAGGCTGCCGGCGATGTTGAACAGGCCGATCAACGCGATCGAGGTGGAGGCGACGGTCGGCGACAGGCCGCACAGGGCGATCTCGCCGGGCAGGTGGGTGACCAGGAAGGCGATGTGCAGGCCGCAGGTGAAAAAGCCCAGGTGCAGGCACCAATAGCTGCGGTCGCGCAGGGCGATGCGCAGTTGAGCGCGCAGGCCGCCATCGTCGATGGCATTGGCGGCCGCTGGGTGGTCATCGGCGCGACGGCGCAGCGGCCATGCCAACGGCAGCGAAAGCAGGGTGACCACGGCCATGGTGACCATGGCGCGCGCCCAGCCGGCGCTGCCGATGATCCATTGCACCAACGGAGCGAACACGAACTGGCCCAGCGAGCCGCCGGCATTGATGAGGCCGGCGGCGAACGAGCGCTTCTCGGCGGGCAGGCGATGCGCGGTGGCGCCGATCAATACCGAGAAACTGCCCGCGCCGGCACCGGCGGCCATCAGCAGGCCCAGGGTGAAGCTGAGCCCGAGCGGGCTGGTCAGCAGTGGCGCGAGCAGCAGGCCGGCAGTGAGCAGCACCGCGCCGAACACCAGCACCGGCAGCGCGCCGCGCTGGTCGGCCACGGCGCCGAACACCGGCTGCACGGCCCCCCAGACGAACTGCCCGATGGCCAGTGCGAAGCTGATCTCGACGACGCTGACGCCGGTGCTGCGATGGATGGGATCGACATATAGGCCGCTGGTCTGGCGCACGCCCATGGTGACCATCAGGATCGCGGAGGCGGCGACGAGCAGGCCCCAATGCATGGACGGTGCACGTGCAGGGCTGGAGGGAGTGCTCATGCGCCGGCTCCGGCCGCCAGGGCGTGGTCGAGCTGGTCGAGCAGGGCGTTCAGGCGGGTGGTAGAGGCGGTACCGAAGTCGGTTTCAACGTGATCCTGTGCACGTTGCCACAGCGGTCGGGCGCGGCGCAGGAGGGCCTTGCCGGCGGCCGTGATGACGATGAGGCGCTGGCGCGCGTCGTCACCGCGCTGTTCGTCCAGCCAGCCGGCCTGGAGCAGCGGCTTGAGGTTGCGGGTAAGGGTGGTGCGGTCCATGCCGAGGGCGTCGGCAAGCTCCCCGAGCAGGCGTGGCTGCGGGGCACGACGGAGGATGGAATAGGCGTTGAGGCTGAGCCCGAGCGGGGCCAGGTGGTGGTCATAGATCTGCGAGAGCTGGCGCGCGGCGCGGCGCAGGCGGAAGCAGGTACAAGGGCTGGCGGTGAGCAGGTCCATGGGGGCAAGCCGGGTGGGATGGCTGGATGATACGTGTATATGCACGTAAAAGGGTGGCTGCCAGTGCCTGCAGGTAAAAGAAAGGTTCTTCGCACGACGGCGGGGAAGGCACGAGGCGCCTCGCTCCTGGGCTGGGCCGGGGTGGGCGGGTTCACGGGACACGCTGCAAGTACGTCCATGTAAGCTCCTAAGCCGCATCCATGCGGCTCAGGGTCCCGTGAACCCACCCACCCCGGCCCTCGACAGTTGATTGGTGGCCTTGGGCAGAGCCAAGTGCAACAAACTGGTGTCCTTTCGACGCGTTAGAGGCGACAGAGTGGTTCCTGCGTTTTGATGGAGCAGCGGCAATTTGCCTGCAGATGCACTGGAAGCCTCGCTTTCCTGTGCGCGCCAGGAACGTGTCAAGGGCAGGTGCGGGTGGGTTTGCGGGACCCTCCACCGCATGGATGCGGTGGCGGAGCTTACACGGACGTACTTGCAGCGTGTCCTGCAAACCCACCCGCACCTGCCCAATCCAGTTCACGCATGCACTCACTGCGGTTGCTCTGGACTTGCTTCGGTGTTCAGCAGTCCCCGCAGTTGGGATAAGAACCAAAAAAGGGGGCCTTGCGGCCCCCTAAGGGTAAGAACAACGACTCCAGTGGTGAAACCGGTGGCTCAGAAGAACGCGCGGATACCGAAGGCGACGCCGCGGCCGGGCAGTGGGGAGTAGTCGCGCAGCAGCGAGGTGTGCGGGCGCACTTCGCGGTTGGTCAGGTTGCTGCCATCCAGGAACACCTCGTAGCTGTTGCTGTCGTTGCGGTCCCAGCGGTAGGCCAGGTGGGCATCGACCAGGGTGTAGGCATTGCTCGGGTCTTCGTTCTGGGCCACGTCCTTCTGGCTGCTGTAACGTACCGCGCCCACCGAGGCGCGCCAGCCGTCCTTGTTCCAGCGCAGGTCCGCGCCGACCCGGGCCGGCGCGATGCGCGGCAGGTAGCCGGTGTTGGCCAGTTCCACGCTGTAGTTGTGGTTGTGGTCGCCATGCGGTACCGCGATGTCCACGTTGCGGCTGCCGTTGCCATCCAGCTCGGCCTTCACGTAATCGCCGAACACGCGCAGGTCCCAGTCGCCGGCAGTGCCTTCAAACAGATGCACCAGCGCCTCGGCTTCGGCGCCCTTGAAGGTCGCGTCCTGCTGCGTCCACAGGCGCACCGGCAGCGACTCGACCACGCCGGTGTCGGCCAGGTAGATGAAGTCCTTGAACCGGGTCTGGTAGATGGACGCGGAGAAATCGACGCGCTCGCTGTGCGTATGGATGCCCAGTTCGATGCGCTGGCCACGTTCGGTCTTCAGGTTCGCATCGCCGATTTCCAGCGAGCGCGTCGCGATGTG
Organism: Stenotrophomonas sp. GL_101; assembly: GCF_057835675.1. Lineage (NCBI taxonomy): Bacteria > Pseudomonadati > Pseudomonadota > Gammaproteobacteria > Lysobacterales > Lysobacteraceae > Stenotrophomonas > Stenotrophomonas sp. GL_101. Next base: position 1,415,120 of record NZ_CM174432.1, read on the forward strand.
CGCACCGGCGGCGTACAGCTCTTCATTGGTGGGTGCGCGCTCGGAGCTGTCCACGCCAAAACGCAGATCGACCGCCTCGTTGAGCGTCCAGATGCCGGCGGCCGACAGGTTGGTGGCGTCGAACTTGCGGGCGCGGTAGTCGCCGGTTGGATCCAGCTTGACCTGGTCGTGGCGACCGCCCAGTTCCAGCTTGAACGGACCGAACTGCTTTTCCTGCAGCACGAACAGCCCGATGTTTTTGGTGCCGGTATCCGGAACGAAGGCTTCTTCGCCCTTGGCGCCGAAGTCGCTGTTGCCGACCTGCAGGCCGAACGCGCCGTCCCAGCCGCCGATCTGCTGCTGCACCGCTTCCAGGCGGCCTTCGATGCCACGGTTGGTGAAGCGGGTGGCGGGGGTGCCCGCTTCCAGCTCGGTGTGCTCGTAATCGGTGTAGCCGGCGCGCAGGTTGATGTTCTTCAGGAACGACACCGGGTTGTAGATGCCGCCCTTCACTTCGAAGCGGTTCTGCACCATGTCGATCCGCACATCGTGCTCGTCGCCCTCTTCTTCATCACCATGGTCATGGTCGTGATCATGCCCGTGGTCATCGTCGGCATGCACATGCGCGCCGTTGGGAATGCCGTAGTTGGTGCGGTAGGTGCTGGCCGAGGCGCCGAGGTAGCCGCCGTCGCCCAGCCAGGTGGCACCGACGCCGCCGGCGCGTGTGCGGATGGAGCTGTTGTCCAGGCGGCCACGACGTGGTTCGTCGCTGTCGCCGGCGTCGTGGCCGTGGTCGTCGTGGTCTTCCAGGCCGTCGATCACCGCGTAACCGGGGATGCGGTAGTCATCGCCATTGCGGACCAGGCCGTCCACGTGCAGCACGACATTGCCGCTGACCCCGTCGAGGCGGAACATGCCGCTGCGCTCGTCATTGACCGAGTTGCCGCGCAGTTCGGCACGGCCGCTGAGCGGACGGTCCGGCAACTCGCGTGCGATGCGGCCATCGACCACGTTGACCGCGCCGCCGATCGCGCCGCTGCCGAACAGCAGCGTGGCCGGGCCCTTCAGCACTTCGATCTGGTCGGCCAGGAACGGTTCGATGCTGGTGGCATGATCGGCGCTGACCGTGGAGGCATCCATGTTGCCCATGCCATTGGACAGCACCGCCACGCGCGGGCCTTCCTGGCCGCGGATGATCGGGCGGCCGACGCCGGGACCGAAGAAGGTGCTCTGCACGCCGGGCAGCTTGGCCACGGTATCGCCCAGGGTGCCGGCCTTCTGCTCGTCAAGGCGTTCACCGGCCAGTACATCGACCGGGCGTGCCAGCGATTCGGCATCGCCCTGCAGTGGCGAAGCGGTCACCTTTACCGTGGACAGTTCCGTCAGGTGGTGGCCACGAGGGCCGGCATCGTCGGCGGCCAGCGCCAGTGAGGGAATCAGCGCGGCGGCGAGCGCGAGGGACAGGGCGTGCGGCGGAAGCGAGCGGGTAGGGCGCATGGGCAGTAGGTCCGTCAGTCGATTGTTACAATATATCAATGGTGGGGCGCGCGATTCCCATGGAACGAGACGTTGCAGAGGGGAGGAGGGGAGAGGGGCGGTGCGCGCGGGGATTGATGTTATATTATTCCATAACGCTCGCCGACCCTGCTGGAAGTCATGCCCCTGTTTGCTCGAGTCCGTCATCTGCTGGATCGCTTCGGTGCCACCGGTTCGCTGCTGTGTGCGGTGCACTGCGCCGTGCTGCCGGTGCTGCTGGCCGCTGCGCCGTCGCTGGGCCTGTCGGTCTGGCTGGGCGATGGGGTGGAACTGGCGCTGGTCAGCTTCGTGACCCTGCTGGGCCTGTTCAGCCTGTTCTGGGGCTATCGCCGCCACGGCGCGCTGCGCGCGCTGGGGTTTCTGGTGCCCGGCTTGGCCGCCTTGTGGCTAGGCCTGCTGTATGCCCCGTTGCACCATTCGGTGGTACCGCACGCGGTGGTGATGACCTTGGGCGGTGTGCTGGTGGGGGTCGCGCACCTGGTCAACCTGCGCTTGAACCACGGCCACGTCCATGACGCCAGCTGTGCGCATTGAGGCGCTGTGGTAGGCTTTCTGATCGTGCGCGGGGGCGCCTGAGAGGGCGGCCCCGTCGAACCCGTGTCAGTACGGGGATTAATCAGATTTCAGACTAAGGAGTTGACGACATGGGTAAGGGTGACCGCAAGACCGCCAAGGGCAAGCGCTTCAATGCCAGCTACGGCAATTCGCGCTCGCACGTGGTGAGCAAGGCGGCCGTGGGCGCAGCAGCGCCGGTCGCCAAGAAGACCGTTGCCAAGGCACCGGCGAAGAAGGCCGTTGCCAAGAAGGCTGTCGCCAAGGCCGGTTGATTCCGCCTGGCGGGTCAAAAAACGCGGCGCTTGCGCCGCGTTTTTTTTGGTTCGTCTCCCATCAGTGGGAAAAACACTAAAGCGCGTTTGGGTTCCTGCATCTGGCCAGGCAGGGGTGGGGTGAGTTCAGCGTCACCACCAACGGTGGTGACCTACCTCCGCAAGGGGCCCCGGACGCTCGCGTCATAGCCAGGCGAAGCCCCCTCAAGCTGCTGCCGCCCGTTGGCTGAGCCTCTCCCCTCACAGAGGAGAAGAACCTTTTTTCTTCCCGCGCCGCCTTGAAGGTCGCTGTACGCAGCGCGAGGCAAGGCGCGGGTTGCCTTCAGCGCAGTGCCGGCAGCAGCGTGGCCGGATCGCCATCGTTGGGCGCGGCCGGTACCCCCAGCAGGCGCGCCAACAGCGGATACACATCCACGTTGTCGAACCCGGGCAACGTCTGGCCCTGCCGGAACGAGGGACCGCGGGCGATGAACACCGCGCGCATCGACGGCAGCAGGTTGTCGTACCCATGCGAGCCGCGGATACCCGGCTCGCGCGTGGCGACGCTGGCGCGGCTCAGCGCATTCCAGCCTTCATGCATCTGGCACACGATCGGCGGGATACGCGGGTTGCTGCCGTACTGCCAGCGCGCCGGCAGCGTCTGCCGCGTCCAGCAGTCGTAACGGGCGTGCGCGCCGAGCAGGATCTTCTCGGCCTGGGCGTGCTTGCCGGGCAGTGGCGCAAAGCCGATCGACTGGCCCATCGATACGTCCGTGGCGATGCTGGGGTCGATCATGTCCTCGATGGCGATCGTGTGGCCGTCGGCAACGGTAGCCATGCCGTGGTCGGAGACCACGATGATGTTGGTGCCCGCGGCCAGGCCGCGCGCCTGCAGCCCGTCCAGCAGGCGGCCGATGGCGAGGTCCACCTCGGTTATCGCGGCCGCGTACTCGGGCGAATCGGGGCCATGGCCGTGGCCGGCGTGGTCAACCTGCTCCATGTACAGCGTGACCAGGCGCGGCGCCTGCGGGTCGGTCCGGCCCACCCAGCCCAGCACCTGGTCGACCCGGTCGGGCAGGGGCACGCTGGTATCAAAGGTGCGCCATTGGCTGGGACGCACGCCCTGGATGGCCGCTTCGCTGCCCGGCCAGGACCAGGTGGCCGTGCGCACGCCCGCCTTCTCCGCACCGACCCAGATCGGTTCGCCGCCCCACCAGCGCGAATCGGTGACCGCCTCGCGCCGGTTCAGGCGGAAGCTGCCCAGCTCGGCTTCGTGCATGCTGTTGTGGATGATGCCGTGGTGGTCCGGGCGCAGGCCGGTGACCAGGGTGTAGTGGTTGGGAAAGGTCAGCGACGGATAGGACGGGGTCATCCAGCGCGCGCGGACGCCCTCGTTGACGATCCGCGACAGGTTCGGGGTGATGCCGCGGTCGAGCATGTCCGCGCGCAGGCCGTCGATGGAGACCAGCAGCAGCTTGGGCGTGGCGGCCGGGGGTGTTGCCACGGTGGCCGCGGCGACCGTGGCCGACGGAGCCGACGGTGTGGTGGTGCAGGCGGCCAGGCTGAGTGCGGCCGCCAGGGCCAGCGGAAGGCGTACGGAGATCATGCGGCCATCATAGTGCGCCGCGGTGACGTGACGAAGACAGCAGCTGCGGATGGGCAGAACCTGGCGCTAGGCGAACAGTGAATCGCGCGGGGCTTCCAGCTGCAGCAACGCCGCCTTGGTGGGCAGGCCGCCGCCGAAACCGGTCAGCGCGCCGCTGCTGCCGATCACGCGGTGGCAGGGCAGCACGATCGGCAGCGGGTTGCGGCCGTTGGCCGCGCCCACCGCACGGCTGGCGGTGGGGTGGCCGATGTGTCGCGCCAGATCCACGTAGCTCCAGGTCTGGCCAAACGGGATGTCGGCCAGCGCCTTCCACACCCGCAGCTGGAACTCGGTGCCGTGCGGGGCCAGCGGCAGCTCGAAGTGCTGGCGCTCGCCGTGCAGGTACTGCAGCAGTTGCTTTCGTGCATCGCGTAGCGCATGCGCATCGTGCTGCCAGTGCTCGCGCCCCTTGGCGTCGTAGCGGTTGTTTTCAAACAGGATGTGGTGGATGCCCTGGCTGTCGCCGGCCACGGTCAGCGCCCCGATCGGGCTGTCGAAGGTGTCGTAGAACAGGTTCATTGGTTGGCTCCGGAAGTGGGGGTGGACAGATGCCACAGGTGCAGCACGGCATAGGCGCGCCATGGGCGCCAGGCCTGCGAGCGCGCTTCGGTGGCGCGTTCGCTCAAACGGGTGGTGCCGCCCAGCACCTGTTGCAGTACCAGGTCGCCGGCGGGGAACGCATCGGGCAGCGCCAACGCACGCAGGGCCATGTAGTGCGCGGTCCACCGGCCGATCCCGGGCAGCGCCACGCAGCGTTCGACGAAACTTTCCAGGCGCTGTCCGGCCGCGAAGTCGAGGCGGCCGTCGGCGACGGCAGCGGCCACCGCCCGCACGGTGGCGGCGCGGGATCCGGGCAGCCCGATGGATTCCAGCGGTGCCTCGGCGAGCACCTGCGGGGTGGGGAACAGGCGGTCCAGGCCTTCCGGCATATCCGCCAGTACCTGGCCGAAGCGATCGACCACGCGGCGCGCCAGGGTGGTGGCCGCGGCCACGCTGACCTGTTGGCCGAGTACCGCGCGCACCGCCACTTCAAATCCGTCCCATCCGCCCGGTACGCGCAGGCCGGGACGTTGCGCGATGCCTTGGGCCAGCAGTGGTTCCTGCGCCAGCGTGGCGTGCACGATGCGCAGGTCGGCATCGAGGTCGAAGATGCGCCGCACCCGCCGTACGATGCCGGGGATCGCGCGCGGATCCACCTGGCCCAGCTGCAGCTGCAGCTCGGCGCGGGTGGGATGCGCGCTGACCCGGAGCACCGTGGGGCGCTCGGCGGGGCCGATCACGCGCTGGTAGCTGTCCGCGCCGATGCACTCGATGCCGGGCAGGGCACGCCGGCGCAGGAAGCCCAGCATCGCGGCGAAATCCAGCGGCGGGCGATAGCCCAGGCGCAGGGTGAGCGCACCTGCATCGAGCGCGCCGCGCTGGCGGCGGATGGCCGTCGGTGGCATGCCGCAGCCTTCCAGGAAGGCGGCATTGAAGCGGCGCAGGCTGTTGTAGCCCGATGCCATCGCCACGTCGGTGACCGGCAGGGCGGTTTCGGTCAGCAACTGCTTGGCCAGCAGCAGCCGGCGGGTGGCGTGGATCTGCGCCGGGGCTGCGCCCAGCCGGGCCACGAACAGGCGCTGCAGCTGGCGCGCGCTCAGGCCCAGCCGCACGGCCAGCGCGGCAACCGGGGCGTCCTGCAGGAAGCCGTCCTGGATCAGCGCCAGCGCGCGCTGCAGGGTTTCGTTGTTGAGTGCGTCCTGCGCCTCCGGCGCCAGCTCCGGCCGGCAGCGCAGGCAGGGGCGGAACCCGGCGGCAGCAGCGGCAGCGGCGGTGGGGTAGTAATCCACGTTGCGCGGCTTGGGCGGGGGTGCCGGGCACACCGGGCGGCAGTAGATGCCGGTGCTGCGCACGGCGGTGAAGAACACCCCGTCAAAGCGCGCATCGCGGGCCAGCCGGGCGCTTTCGCAGGCGGTGTAGTCCAGGGGCAGGGCGGTATCCATGGGGCCCAGTCTATGCCCGCCGGCTGGGGCAGGCTCGCCGTTTTCGGACAGCAATGCGGGGGTGGGACGGTGTGGTTCAGGACCGGTTCGCGCGGCAGCGGTCGCGCGCACTAGACTGTGCATTCACGTGCCGCTGCGCGCGCTCCTTCGTACAGGTCCCGGATCGTTCATGTTGCTCAAGTCGTGGTGGTTGTCATTGTTGTGCCTGGGCCTGGCGGCGTGCAGCCCGCTGGAAAACCCGGGCAATGTCACCGCCGCCGACAAGGCGGTGCGCGCGCAGACCGCCGATGGCGACCACATGGTCTCGATCAACGCCGCCGACGCCCCTGCGCCGGCACCGCCGCCGCCCAAGCGCGGTGACCAGGGCTGGCCGGAGGCGGCGCTGGAAAATGGCAAGGCCTGGGTCAGCTGCGATACCGACTACGCCGCCGAGGGCGGCGACGGCACCGCGCTGGACGCCCTGGACCGCGACAGTATCGATGCCGCGCTGGCACCGTGCGCCGAGCGTGGCCTGGTGCGCGTGCGCTATGTGGGCAAGATCAATCCCGGCTTTTCCGAGCTGGTGGCGCGGTTGGCGGTGGTGGCCGACGCACAGCGCATCTCCAAGCGCATCCTCGACCTGGATTCCAGCGGTGGCCAGGTGGAAGCGGCGATCGTGGCCGGCGACCGCATCGGCGAATCCAACTGGACCATCTGGATCCGCGAGGGCTCGGTGTGCCACAGCGCGTGCGTGTTCGTGCTGGCCGCCGGCGACAACCGGCTGGTGGCCGGCAAGGTCGGCATCCACCGGATGATGCGGATCAGTTCCAAGGCGACCTCGCGTGCCGAGCTCAACCGCGAGCTCCACGAGGTGTATGACAACGTCAAGGACTACCTGCAGCGCAATGGCGTAGCGGTGGGCGTGGCCGACCTGATGATGACCGTGCCCAACCGCAGCCTGCGCCTGCTGACCAGCGACGAGCTGCGCCAGTTCGGGCTGGACGGTACCAACGCGGTGCAGGACGACCTGGAGCGGATCAAGCAGATGCGCAAGTGCGGCGATGATTTCGTGCGTCGCAAGGATGCCTTCCTGGTCGCCTTCGACCAGGAGTGCAAGCACGAGGGCAGCGAACTGGACGCGGTCAACAGCTGCGGGCAGACGCTCAAGCAGCGGTTTGGATTCCCTGATGCGACCTGCCCGGACGAAAGCCCGTTGTCGGAAATCGATGTCTCCACGTTGTTGCCGTCCCGCCTGGCACCGGGGCGCGAGGCGCCGGTCGAGCGCACCGCCAGTGATGCCGGCCAGCCGCCGGCGGAAACCGCCGAACGCAACTGACGGACCACTCACGGGGTTCCCGTAGACTGGCGCGGTCATCTTCACAGCCAACGGTGTCCTGATGCGTGTTCCGCTGCTGCTGTCTTCGCTGTTGCTTGCCACTGTCGCCCAGGCGCAGACCCCGCCGCCACCGGCAACGCCGGCCCCGGCGCCCGCCCGGCCCGCACCTGCTGCCGCGCCTACGCCTACGCCTGCGCCAAGCGCGCGCCCGGCACTTACCCCGGCGCAGCAGGCGCAGGCGCACAAGCAGGATGCGGAGATGACCGCTGCGGCCGTGCAGGTGGCGCAGCTGGTGGACGCCAACCGCGCCGCCGAAGCGTGGCAGGGCGCGTCGGCCGTGGCCAGGAAGTCGGTTACCGAACAGGCCTTCGTCAACCAGCTCGGTGCCGATCGCAAACGCCTGGGCGCGCTGGCCGCGCGTGGCCAGCCGGTGGTCACCCGGGTCAAGTACGCCGCTGGTGCGACCGTGCCGGAAGGGCTGTACATCAACGTCAGTTTCCCCACCCGTTTCGCCAACAGCGCCCAGCCGGTGCGCGAGCTGGTGTCCTTCCGCCTCGACGAAGACCGGGTCTGGCGCCTGGCCGGTTACAGCGTGCGCGCGGCCGCGCCGTGATTTTCCCGTTCCCTTTGCTGCAAGGAGCGTGACATGAGTATCGAGATCCAGATGCTGGCGTGGTCGATGGTGCTGGGCGTGGTGCATCTGTTCGCCGCCTCCACCGCGGTCACCCGCGAACGCGGACTGCACTGGAATGCTTCCGCGCGTGATGGCCAGAATCCGCCGGTACGGCCACTCACCGGGCGCCTGCAACGGGCCCAGGCCAATTTCATGGAGACCTTTCCGTTTTTTGCCGCCGCGGTGCTGGCGGTGGTGCTGACCCAGCGCCAGGATGGGCTGACCGCGCTGGCCGCCCAGCTGTATTTCTGGGCGCGGGTGATCTACCTGCCGCTGTACGCGGCCGGGGTGCCGTACGTCCGCAGCCTGGTCTGGCTGGCGTCGCTGATCGGTATCGTGCTGTTGGTGTGGTCGCTGCTCCACTAGCGGCGGTGAACCGATGCCGACGCGCCTGATCCAGATCAAGGCGGCGCGCATGCGGACACGGGTAAGCTGGCGGTGACTTGCAACCGCAGGACCTGACATGTCGGATGGAAACCCTCAGGCGCAGTGCGCCACGGAACAGGCGGTGGATGTAGTGGTGGTGGGAGCCGGGCCGGCCGGGCTGTGTTTTGCGCGCTCGCTGGCGGGCAGCGGCCTCAGCGTCACCCTGGTTGAGCAGCAACCGCGCGCCGCGCTGGCCGAGGCCGCCTACGATGGCCGCGAAATTGCGTTGACCCATGCATCACGGCAGATCCTGGCGTCGTTGGGCATCTGGTCGCGCCTGGACCCGGCCGAGATTTCGCCGTTGCGCGATGCCAAGGTGATGGATGGCGGCTCGCCGTTCGCGCTGACCTTCGCCGCTACCCAGCGCGATGGCGGCGACCTGGGGTGGCTGGTGCCCAATCACCTGATCCGGCGTGCCGCCTGGGACAGCGTGCAGGACCAGCCGGGGGTGCAGGTGCTGGATCAGTCGCAGGTGGCCGCGATCAGCCCAGGGCCCGCGCGCAGCACGGTGACCCTGGCCGATGGCCGGCGGCTGGCCGCACGCCTGGTGGTGGCGGCCGACAGCCGTTTCTCCAGTACCCGGCGCCTGCTCGGGATCGGTGCGCGCCTGCGTGACTTCGGCAAATCGATGCTGGTATGCCGGATGCAGATCGAGGTGCCGCACCGGCACACCGCGTGGGAATGGTTCGGCTACGGGCGCACGATGGCGCTGTTGCCGCTCAACGGTGACCAGGCCTCGGCGGTGATCACCCTGCCACCGCGCCGGATCGAGGCGTTGATGGCCCTGGACGAGGCAACCTTCGGCCAGCATATCGGTACGCTGTTTGAGCACCGGTTGGGCGCGATGTGGCCGCTGGCCAAACCGATCGCCTATCCGCTGGTGGGGGTGTACGCCGATGCCTTCGTGGGGCAGCGCTGCGCCTTGATCGGGGATGCCGCCGTGGGCATGCACCCGGTGACCGCGCACGGCTTCAACCTGGGCCTGCAGAGCCAGCATCGGCTGGCCAGCGTGCTGCGCAAGGCCGCCGCGCAGGGGCGCGACATCGCCGCCCCGGCCGGCCTGGCGGCCTATGAGCGTGGCCATCGGCGGGCCTCGCGTCCGCTGTATGAAGCCACCAACGCGATTGCCGCGCTGTACACCGATGACCGGCTGCCGGCGCGGGTGCTGCGCCGGGCCGGCCTGCGGCTGGCGCAGGGGGTGGCCCCGTTCCGCCAGTTGATCGCCGCCCACCTGACCCAGCGCGGCGACGCGCGGGTCTGAGCCGGCTCAGGGCGCGTCGGTATCGGCCAGTACGTTGATGGTGGTGTCGCCGAACTGCACCACCTGGCCCCCGCGGATCTTGCAGGCCTTGCGCAGTTCCACCTCGCCGTCGACCCGCACCTGGCCGTCGCCGATCACGGTCTTGGCTTCACCTCCACTGGTGACCAGGTCAGCCAGCTTGAGCAGCTGCTTCAGTTCGACGTAGTCGTTGTCAAGTTCGAATTCGAGGGTCTGCATGGCACTATCAACTGGAAATGGTGGCCATTGTCGTGGATACTGTGCGCGGCCGATAGCCTGCCCGAACGCTGATGGAAGAGTGCACATGGTCCTCATCCGGTCAGGGCTAGCCTGTTCCTGAACGGAAAGTGCGCGTCAGGCGCGACAGGACGCCGCGCAAGGCGCACAATAGACACCATTTTTAGCACGCCTGCATTCGCGGCGGTGCCCCCGGAGTTACCCAATGTCCCAAGAATCCCCCGCGCCGCTGCTGTTCGCAGATCTCGGCCTGTCCGACGCTGTGATGCAGGCCGTCGCCACCGTTGGCTACGAATCGCCTTCGCCGATCCAGGCCGCCACCATCCCGGCGATGCTGGAAGGCCGTGACGTGCTGGGCCAGGCCCAGACCGGTACCGGCAAGACCGCCGCGTTCGCGCTGCCGGTGCTGTCCAAGCTCGATTTCAACCAGACCAAGCCGCAGGTGCTGGTGCTGGCGCCGACCCGCGAACTGGCCATCCAGGTCGCCGAGGCGTTCCAGACCTATTCCTCCGGCATCCCCGGTTTCCGCGTGCTGCCGGTCTACGGCGGCCAGCCCTACGGCGTGCAGCTGGCCGCACTTCGCCGTGGCGTACACGTGGTGGTGGGTACCCCGGGCCGGGTCATCGACCATCTCAACCGCGGCACCCTGGACCTGTCCGAGCTGAAGACGCTGGTCCTGGACGAAGCCGATGAAATGCTGCGCATGGGCTTCATCGACGACGTCGAAGCGGTGCTCAAGAAGCTGCCGGAAACCCGCCAGGTGGCCCTGTTCTCGGCCACCATGCCGTCGCAGATCCGCCGCATCGCGCAGACCTACCTGCAGAACCCGGCCGAAGTCACCATCGCGACCAAGACCACCACCTCGGCCAACATCCGCCAGCGTTACTGGTGGGTGAGCGGCATGCACAAGCTCGACGCGCTGACCCGCATCCTGGAAGTGGAACCGTTCGACGCGATGATCGTCTTCTCGCGGACCAAGGCGGCGACCGAGGAACTGGCCGCGAAGCTGCAGGCACGCGGCCTGGCCGCTGCCGCCATCAACGGCGACATGCAGCAGGCCCAGCGCGAGCGCACCATCGCCCAGCTCAAGGAAGGCAAGCTGGACATCCTGGTAGCCACCGACGTGGCTGCGCGCGGCCTGGACGTTGAACGCATCAGCCACGTGCTGAACTACGACATCCCCTACGACACCGAAAGCTACGTGCACCGCATCGGTCGTACCGGCCGTGCCGGCCGTACCGGTGATGCGATCCTGTTCGCCACCCCGCGCGAAAAGGGCATGCTGCGCGCGATCGAGCGCGCCACCCGCCAGCCGATCGAAGAAATGCAGCTGCCGAGCGTGGATGCGGTCAACGATACCCGCGTGACCAAGTTCATGAGCCGCATCAGCGATGTGCTCGATGCCGGTGGCACCGAGTTCTACCGCGACCTGCTGCAGCGCCTGGAAACCGAAAAGAACGTGCCGGCGATCGACATCGCCGCGGCGCTGGCCAAGCTGCTGCAGGGGGACTCGCCGTTCCTGCTGACCGCGCCGGTGCGGGGCGCGCGTGAAGAACGTGCACCGAGCCCGCGCAACGACCGTAACGATCGTGGTGACCGCGGCGAGCGTCCGGCCCGCTTCGAGCCGCGTTTTGAGCGTGGCCCGCGTCGTGAAGACGACCGTGGCCCGCGTCCGCCGCGCCCGGAAGGCGATTTCGGCAACGACAGTGGCGCTGAACGGGCGCCGCGCCGTGACATCGCTCCGCGCGGTGCCGCCGAGCAGGGCATGGAAACCTTCCGTATCGAAGTGGGCCATGTGCACGGCGTCAAGCCGGGCAACATCGTCGGCGCGATCGCCAATGAAGCAGGGCTGGAAAGCCGCTTCATCGGCCGCATCGACATCCACGACGACTTCTCGGTGCTGGACCTGCCGGCGGAAATGCCGCAGGACCTGCTGACCCACCTGAAGAAGGTGTGGGTGTCCGGCCAGCAGCTTCAGATGCGCAAGGTCGAGCCGGGTGAAGACCTGACCCCGTCGGCGCGTCCGCCGTTCAAGCCGAAGTTCGGCCAGGGCAAGCCGGGCGGCCCGGGTGGCCATCGCGGTGGTCCGGGCGGCAACGACCGTCCGCCGCGTCGCGACGGCTTCAAGCCGCGCGGTCCGCGCAACGGCTGACGCCACATCGCTCCACGATGATCCAGACAACGCCAGCCTTCGGGCTGGCGTTGTCGTTTCAGCGCCGGCTTTCGCACGGCGTCAACATTGCCCACTCTAGCCTGAGCGTCGGCTACATCGGACTTGACACCCAATCCACGGTTCCGGGGGGATCCGCGATGCTGGCAACTGGCAGGGACGTTGGTGCGACGGCGGTTCCGTATCCCACGCGGGGGCTGACCCTGCGCTTTGTATTGCTGACCGGCATGGCCATCGGCCTGGTGGGCATTTCCGCGCTGATCCAGGAACTGCAGGCGGCCTCGACTGCCTGGATCGTCGGCCAGAGTCATTGGTCGCGCAGCCAGCAGCAGGCCACCTTTGCGCTCAGCCGCTACATTCATCATGGTCGCCCGCGCGACCTGGCCGAAGCGCGGCAGGCGCTGGCCGTGCCCTTGGGCGACCTGGACGCACGTCGCGCGCTGGAACAGCCCGATGCCGATCTCGAGCGTGCACGACGCGGATTCCTGGCCGGCGGCAACGCACGCAGCGACATCAACCGGTTGATCGTGTCGTTCCGCTACCTGGGCCATCTGGGGTATTTCAAGGAGGCCGTGCGGCTGTGGCGGCAGACCGATGGACCGCTGCTGCAACTGACCGGCCTGGTCGGTGCGGCGCAGGCGCTGCATTCGCGCAGCGAGGTGGAACCGCTGACCCAGGCGCTGCTGCTGGACCAGGTGCAGGCACTGGACCGGGACATGCAGGCACGCGCCCTGGCGTTCTCGATGTCGCTGCAGCACACCGCCTCGGTCGTACGCATGACCACGCTGGTGGTGGGCGGCTTGTCGGTGTTGTTGATCACCGTGATGGCGGTGATGCTGTCGCGACGCGTGCGCCGCGACCTGCTGGAGCAGGAAAGCCGGTTCCGCGCCGCGTTCTACCAGGCCACCGTGGGCATGCTCAAGCTCGACCACGCAGGCGGGATCATCGAAGCCAACCAGGCCCTGGCCGATATCCTCGACCACCGCCGCGAGGCGCTGCTCGGACTGCATCTGCAGGACCTGCTGGAGGAGGGCGAACTGGTGCTGGACGACGCCGGCCGGATTGACTGGTCGCGCCAGCTGCGCCCGGCCGAACTGCGCTTCCGGCGCGCCGATGGCGGGTTGCTCTGGGGGCGCTGGAGCGGCACGGTGGTGCGCACGCCGGGCCGCGAGCCGGCTGTGTTTGCGATTGTGGAGGACGTCTCGCAGAACCACGCGCTGGCCCGCGAGGTCGAACACCACGCCAGCCATGATCCGCTCACCGGGCTGGTCAACCGCCGCGAGATCGAGCGGCTGCTCGAGCAGGCGTTGCTGGAGGTGCGCGCGCACGGCGGCGTGCACAGCCTGTGCTACATCGACCTGGATTACTTCAAGCTGGTCAACGATGCCAAGGGCCATGCGGTGGGCGACCAGATGCTGCGCACCTTTGCCGATTACCTGGTCGGGGCGGTACGCGATGGCGATTGGGTCGGACGCATGGGCGGGGACGAGTTCGCCCTGTTCCTGGCCAACGCCGGGCAGGACGACGCCAAGCAGGTACTGCAACGGATCATCCGCACGCTCGGCCAGGCCAGTTCCCAGTACGGTGACGGCAGCCTGCGGATGAGCTGCAGCATCGGCGTGGTCGAGGTGACGGCCGAGGCCGCCGACGTCAACTGGTTGATGAGCGCGGCCGACAGCGCCTGCTATGCGGCCAAGGAGGCCGGGCGCAATCGCGTGCACTGCTTCAACGAAAGCCGTCTGGCCCTGGATGAGCGCCGGCTGGAGGCCGACCGGCTGGCGCGGGTGTCCAGTGCGATCGCCGAGAACCGCATGCTGCTGTATGCACAGCGGATCGAGCGGGTCGGCGATCCGGCGTTCCTGCATTACGAAGTGCTGGTGCGCATGCGCAGCCCCGACGGCCTGCTGCAGGGGCCGGGTGACTTCATGCCGGCGGTGGAGCGCTATGGCATGGGCATGGCCTTGGACCGGCACGTGCTCGGCCTGCTGTTCCGCCACCTGCAGGTATGCCCGGCGCATGTACAGCGGCTGGGCCTGTGCAACGTCAACGTGTCGGCCCAGTCGATTGCCGAGCCCAGCTTCCTGGCCTTTGTCTGCGACCTGCTCGAGCGCAACCGTGGCGTGGCGCGCAAGCTGTGCTTCGAGGTGACCGAAACCGCGGCGATCAGCAGCCTGGCCCAGGCCCGCAGCTTCATCGAAGCGGTCAAGGCGCGCGGCTGCCGGGTGGCGCTGGATGACTTCGGTTCGGGCCTGTCCTCGTTCGGCTACCTGCGCCAGCTGCCGGCGGACATGCTCAAGATCGATGGTGTGTTCGTCCGCGACATGGACATCGACCCGGTCAGCCGGGCCGCGGTGCGCGCGATCACCGAAATCGGCCGCGAGCTGCACATGACCGTGATCGCCGAATGGGTGGAGTCGGACGAGGTGGCCGCGCAGCTGCAGGTACTCGGCGTGGATGGCCTGCAGGGGTATGCGATCGAACGCCCGATGCCTCTGGAACGGCTGACCCAGCCGACTCTGTGGGCCACGCGCGCGGGCACCGCCGCAGAGGGCCGTCCGGGTCCGCCATGAGGTCCGGTACCCGATTGCCGGCGGCCCGACGGCGGTCCGACCTTGCTGCGGCGTGAAAACGGCAGGATCTTGCGATAATCCCGGCCAAGGGTGGTACGCGGTGTGCGTATCGGCGGAACCGATGGGCGGACAGGATGTGAGGGACGGGGTCGGCAGATGCAATGAAGCAAGGGTAGTGCGTGTGCTGCTGGCGTGGCTGTTGCTGTGCTTGCCCGGCCTGGTGCTCGCCCACGGCGTGCCCGGCGCATCGCCGAAGGTGGGCACCGATGTGCTGCTGCTGGGGGCCGCGACGGCCGAGCAGGCACCGCAACGGGCCTGCGCCGCCGACGTGCTGGCGCGGCACCAGCAGGTCCTGGCGATACCGGCGCCGGCTGCGGGCTGGTCGGGAAAACCACAGGCGGTGGACGTGTTCGGCGTGCTCTCCGGCGAAGTCCGGATCAGCCATGGCGATCGCCAGATCTGCGGCAGCATGCATGACGCCCGCACGCGTGATTCGCGCTTCCGCGCCGGGGTCGGGATGGTGGTGGTACCGCAGGCAGGCGAACACGAGCCGATCGTGGTGTCCTGGGCGACCCCGCTCAAGCCGCGCTGGATCCCCACGGTGCAGCTGGGCGCGCCCAGCCCGGTGCAGCAGAACGACACCGCGCGTCTGCTGGTGCGGGCGGCCTGCATTGCCGTGGCGATCGCGCTGTGCCTGTCCGCGCTGATGGGGTATGTGACTGCCAAGGACCGTTCGTTCCTGGTGTACGTCGTGATCTGCGTGTTGTTCGTGTTGTGGCAGGCCGTGCTGGGCGGGCTCAGCGGATATCCCGAGCCGTGGTTGCCGGTCCACGACCGCGCCTCCTGGTGGCTGGTGGCGCTGGGCGCGTTCACCCACGGCGTGCTGCTGCCGGTGTTGTGGCGGCTCAACGGTGGCGACCGTCTGTGGCCGCGTTCGCGCGGGGCGCAGCATGCGGTGCTGTGGGCCTCGGTGGGGGTCGGTCTGTGCGTGCCCTGGATGGGGCTGGCGGCGCTGGCGTGGTGGGCTGGCACCCTGGAGTTCCTGTTCGTGCTGGGCTGCCTGTTGTGCCTGGGGGTCGGGGTGTGGGCCGTGCTGCAGCGCGATCGTTATGCATTGGCCGGGCTCAGTGCGCTGGTCCCGTGCTGGGTGATGATCAGCGCCGATGCGCTGCATGCGCAATGGCTGGTGGCCTACCGGATCGAGTGCCTGCAGCTGGCCGCGACCTGGTTCCTGATGATGGCCGCCTACGCGCTCAACCTGCGCCTGGGCCGGTTGCGCCGGCAGCGCGATGAAATGCGCCAGCTGGCCGACACCGATGCGCTGACCGGGCTGCCCAACCGCCGCGCCGGCCTGCGCCTGCTTGCCCAGTACCTGGCGCGTGCGCGCCAGGACGAGCAGCCGCTGGCGATCGGGTTCCTGGACATCGACCTGTTCAAGGACATCAACGACCAGTTCGGCCATGACGTGGGGGACCAGGTGCTGGTGGCCGTGGCACGTGGCCTGCGCGGCTCGGTGCGCAACCACGACGATGTGATCCGCATGGGCGGCGAGGAGTTCCTGGTGCTGCTGCCCGGGGCCAGCCGTGCCGGCGCCGTGGCACGGCTGGAAAGCGTGCGCCAGCAGGTGCAGGCGGTGACCCAGGTGCTGGCCATCCCCGGCCTGGGCGTGTCGGCCAGCATCGGCCTGGCGGTGCTGCGTGGCGACGGCGACGACCTGGCCTCGCTGCTGCGCCGGGCCGACCACGCCATGTACCGCGCCAAGCGCGCCGGCCGCAACCAGGTCTATGACGCCGAGCGCAGCGCACCGGCGGACGCCCCGCGGGCGGTGTGAACGATGGCGGCCCTGCGCGACCCGGGTTTGCCGGATAATAGGCCGATGACAATCCGACTCAACAAGCACATCGCCGACACCGGCTTCTGTTCCCGTCGCGAAGCCGACCGCCTGATCGGCGAGCGCCGCGTTACCGTCAACGGCAAAGCGGCCGGTACCGGCGCGGTGGTCGGCGAGGGCGACGTGGTCCTGGTCGACGGCCAGCCGCTGCGCGCCCGTGAAGCGAAGAAGGCCGGCGGCCGCAAGCATGTCTACATCGCGCTGAACAAGCCGGTGGGCATCACCTGCACCACCGAAAGCACGGTCAAGGGCAACATCGTCGACTTTGTCGGCCACGAGCAGCGCATCTTTCCGATCGGACGCCTGGACAAGGATTCCGAAGGCCTGATCCTGATGACCAGCAACGGCAACATCGTCAACCAGATCCTGCGCGCCGAAAACGGCCACCAGAAGGAGTACATGGTGGCGGTGAACAAGGCGGTCACCGACGAGTTCCTGCGCGGCATGGCCCGTGGCGTGCGCATCCGCAATGAAACCACGCTGCCATGCCGGACCAGCCGCCTGGCAAAATTCGGCTTCCGGGTCATCCTCACCCAGGGCCTGAACCGGCAGATCCGCCTGATGGCTGCCGCGTTCGACTACCGGGTCACCCAGCTGCGCCGCGTGCGCATCGACAACATCAAGATCGGTGCGCTCAAGCCCGGCCAGTGGCGCAACCTTACCGACGCCGAGCTCAAGGGCCTGCTGCCACAGCAGCAGGAGTGGTGACGCCCGGCCTCACGCGGTGATGGGGCGCCCCTGACGATGGGCTGGCGGACAGGCATCGACGGTTGATCGATGCCTGCCGCTCAATCGACGATGTTGCGTGCTTCGGCGGTGGCCAGGATTTCCGGATGCTGCACCTTGCGACGGCGATTGAGCAGGGGGTGCAGGAACACCGCGCCGAGGATGATCGCCACGCCCGCATAGAAGGTCGGGGTGAGTTCGCGCTGTTCGTTGAGCAGCACCATCGCCAGCAGGATGGCGTAGACCGGTTCGAGGTTGGTTACCAGCTGCGAGGTGTAGGCGCTGATGTGCCGCAGCGCGACCAGTGCCAGCGCGAACGGCAACAACGTGCACAACCCGGACAGGGCCAGCAGCAGCAGGCCGTCGCGCAGGTCGGGCAGCACCCACAGCGGGCTGGCCAACGGCGGCAGCAGGAACGGCAGCGCCGGCGCCAGCAGGGTCAGGGTCAGGGTGCCGGCGCCCAGTTCCAGCGCGGTCACCGTCAGTGGGTCGGCGTGGCTGACCAGGCGCTTGTTGAGCGAGCCGAATGCCGCCACCAGCAGCGCCGACAGCGCACCGATCAACACGCCCAGGCGCATGCCATCGGGCACGCCGCCCACCACCAGCCCCACGCCCGGCAGCACCGCCAGGCCGAACGCCAGTTCGCGCATCTGGAACGGCCGCTTGGCCACCCACGGCTCGATCACCGCGGTGAATACCGGCGCCAGCGCGATGCACGTCGCTGCGACCGAGGCGTTGGCCAGCTTCACCGCGCCATAGAAGGTGAGCCAATGCAGCGCAACCAGCGCGCCGATGCCGCAATAGCCGGCAAACAAGCCTGGCGACAATTGCCGCAGCCCGCGCCATACCCGCGGCACCAGCGCCAGCATCGCCACCACCAGCAGCATCCGCCACCACACCAGCGGCAACGCGGGCAGGGTGATCAGCTTGCCGAGGATGGCGGTGATTCCCCACAACAGGACACAGAAGTGGATCTGCAACAGGGCTTTGCGCGTATCGGTCATCGGCATAGTGTGCGGCAAGCCGGTCGCTACGGCGATACATGCACGCCAGCGTCGAACACCCGTGGCATCCTGCGCCGATGGATACCCGCCCGAGCGATGGCACCGCCCGCCCACCGATCCCCTCCACGCGCGCCCGCGCCTGGGCAGCCCTGACCGCACTCACTGCCGTGGCTGCGGTGGCGCTGCAGTACGCCTTGCTGCTGCAGGCGGTGGGTGCAACGACCGGTACCGGCCAGGCGATCCTGCGGCTGCTGGGCTATTTCACCATCCTCAGCAACATCGGCGTGGCCGCGGTCTGCCTGGCCCGGCTGCGCGGCCGCCACGACGGCATGGCCGCGCCCGGCCCGAGTGCCGCCATTGCGCTGTACATCGGCATCACCGGGCTGGTGTATGTGTTGGTGCTGCGCCCGTTGTGGCATCCGCAAGGGTGGCAATGGTGGGCGGACAGCGGCCTGCACTACGCCGTGCCGGTGCTGTACCTGGCCGGTTGGTGGTGGGGGCCGCATGGTTTCCTGCGCGGGCGCCAGCTGGGCCTGGCGCTGCTGTTCCCGGCGCTGTACCTGGGCTGGGCGCTGCTGGTAGGCCGTTGGAGCGGGCAGTACCCGTATCCGTTCCTGGATCTGGACGCACTGGGTGCGCTTGCGGTGGCGCGCAACGTACTGGGGGTCGGGCTGGTGTTCGTGGCGTTCGGGGCGTTGTTGTGGCGGCTGGATCAACGGCTGCATCGTTGGCGGCTACCGCGGTAGATCCACGCCGTGCGTGGGTGCGCAGGGGATCAATCTACCCGGCGCCCAGCCGCCGCAACTGCTCGCGCAAGGCCATCGCCGCCGCCGGATTGCGCTGCTTGGCCGCGCCGATGAACAGCACATAGACATCGCGCGCAGGCGTGGGCGCGGCATCGGAGAGGACATGCGGCAGGTCCGGGTTGTCCTCGCCGCGGGCCCAGCGCATCGCCCGCAGGCACCACTGTTCCAGCGCACGCTCGGGATAACCGGCGCGCAGGTTGGGGCGCGCCTGCATCAGCCGTGCATAGACGAAGTCGGCGGTGGGGTCGGCGAAGCTGGGGTGCTCGTTTGAACCGCTGAACACCAGCGCCGCATTGCGCGCCCGTGCCACCGCGACCAGCTCGGCGGTCCACGCGGCCGGATTGCGCACTTCCAGCGCGTGCTGCAGGGTGCGCCCGCCGGCCTCACGCGGCAGCCGCTGCAGGAACGCATCGAACTCCACTGCGCCGGCCGGGTGGGTCTGGCCGAACTGCCAGACCAGCGGTCCGAGCCGATCCTGCAAGGTGGCGATGCCATCAACGAATGCATCCACCCGCGCGCCGACCGTGCCCAGGTCGTGGACCTGGGTGATGGTGCGCGGTGCCTTGGCCGAAAAGCGAAAGCCGGGCGGGGTCTGCTCGCGCCATTGCGCGTACACCGCCGGCTTCTGCGCGCGGTAGAAGGTGCTGTTGATCTCGATGCAGCCCAGCACGCCGCTGGCATGCGCCAGTTCCTCGCGCTGCACCAGCCCGGCCGGATAGAACGTGCCGCCGCGCCAGGCGGGAAACACCCAGCCGCCGATGCCGGTGCGGATCGTACCGGGGGCCGTGCTCATGCGTCCGCGGCGTGCGCGCGCCACGGATCGTAGCTGCCGAACCACCACAGATGGCCTTCCAGATCGCGGCAGGCGTAACCACGGCCGCCATGGACCTGGTCGGCGATATCGATCACCAGCTCGGCACCGGCGGCCACCGCGCGCGCGTAATGCGCATCCGGATCGGCCACGATCACGCAGGCGCTCTGGGTCTGGCGGCCGCCTACTTCATCGGGCTGCACGCTGTGGCGGCCCCACTCGCTGCCGTTGTCCACCGACCCCAACATGATCATGCCGTTGCCGAAGACCAGCTGTGCGTGGTGGACGATATCGCCCTCGGCATACACCGCCTGCGCCGCGAAGCCGAACGCGCGCTGCAGCCAGTCGATGGCGGCGCGTGCGTCGCGGTAGCGCAGGCACGGAATGACGGTGGACACGGTGTCGGCGGGGGCGGTCATGCGGGTCTCCCAGAGGGGCTGCTTCTGGCACAGGCGAGCCTGCCGGGGGCCGCGTTACCATCGTGCGAAACCGGCGCCCGGCAGCCCCCTGCCGATCTCAACGCCCCCACGACATGCACTTGGAGACACTGTTTGAACAGATCCTGGATCGGAGGTTTCGTGCTGCTGGCATGTGCGCCCCTGGCGTCGGCGTCGGTGCCGACGGAACTGCAGCGGCTCGACGCCACCGTCGAGCGCGTACGCAGCCAGTTCGAGGTCCCCGGCATCGCCGTGGCCGTGGTCAAGGACGGCCAGGTGGTGTTCGAGCGCGGCTACGGGGTACGCGAGCTGGGCAAGCCGGCTCCGGTGCAGGCCGATACCCTGTTTGCGATCGCGTCCAACACCAAGGCCTTCACCGCCACCTCGCTGAACCTGCTGGCCGAACAGGGCAAGCTGAAGATGGATGACCGGGTGATCGACCATCTGCCCGGCTTCCGTATGTCCGACCCGTACGTCACTGGTGAAATGCGCATCCGCGACCTGCTTTCCCACCGCAGCGGGCTCAGCCTGGGTGCGGGCGACCTGCTGTTCTGGCCCACCACGTCCTACAGCAACAAGGACGTGGTGCAGCGGCTGGCCAAGGTGCCGCTCAAGGCCGGGTTCCGCGATCGCTACGCCTACGACAACATCCTGTACGCGGTGGCCCAGCAGGTCATCGAACAGGTGTCCGGGCAGTCCTATGCGCAGTTCCTGCAGCAGCACATCTTCACCCCGGTCGGCATGGCCGGTACCCGCTACAACGCCGACCAGCTCCAGCCCGGCGACAGCGCCGCGGTCGGCCATGCCAAGTACGATTTCAGCCAGCTGCGCACCGTGGCACCGCTGACCTGGTCCAACAACGCCGGTGCCGGGGGCATCTACTCCAGCGTGCACGACATGGCGCGCTGGATGAACGTGCAGCTGGCCCAGGGCACGCTGGAGAACGGCACCGCGCTGTTCAGTGCCAAAAGCCAGCAGGGCATGTGGCAGATGATCACCCCACAGACGGTGCCCGAACCGAGCGTGCCGCAGCTGGCCGCGGCGCGACCGAACTTCGCCGGTTATGGCGAAGGCTGGAGCCTGAGCGATTACCGTGGCAGCAAACTGGTCTGGCACACCGGCGGCTGGCCGGGCATGGTCTCGCGGGTCACCCTGGTGCCCGAGCAGAAGCTGGGCATCGTGGTGCTGACCAACCAGGAAGTGGGCGCGGCCTTCAACGCGATCACCATGGAGGTGCTGGACGCCTATCTGAAGGCACCGCCGACCGACTGGGTGGCCGCCTATGCCGCCGCGGTGGCCAAGGCCCAGGACAAGGCCGACGAGGGCTGGGCGAAGCACCAGGCCGCGCGCGATCGCCACTCGACGCCGTCGCTGCCGCTGGCCGGTTATGCCGGCGGGTATCGCGATGCGTGGTATGGCGATGTGGTCGTCGCGCGCGAAGGCGGCAAACTGCGCCTGCGTTTCGGCAAGACCGCGCAGCTGGTGGGGACGATGGAACACTGGCAGCACGACACCTTCATCGTGCGCTGGGATGACCGCTCGCTCAACGCCGATGCGTTCGTCAATTTCAGCCTGGATCCGGATGGCAAGGTGCGTGAGGTGCGTATGCAGGCAATCTCGTCGTTGACCGATTTCAGCTTCGATTTCCAGGACCTGCTGCTGGTCCCGATCGTGGCCGAGGCGAAGGGCTGAACCGTGTGCGCGGTGTGAGCTGCAGGTAACGGCAGGAAGCAGGCCACGGTGGGATAATCGCGGCCTGTGTTTGCTTGGGAGTAATGGAATGTTCCGCTGGTTCGAGTCGCTGATTCCGGTGTTCCCGCCGATCGACGCGCGCATGCCGCCGCGCACGGTGGTGCCGTTCTACATCCACTACCTGCGCCCGGTATGGCCGGTGCTGCTGGCGACGTTGGTCGCCGGGTTGCTGCTGGCCCTGGTGGAAGTGGCGATGTTCGACTTCCTCGCGCGCATCGTGGACATGGTCGCCGAGCAGCCCGGCGCGGATTTCTTCCAGCGCCATGCCGATGACCTGTTGTGGATGGTCATCATCACCGTGGTGGCGCGGCCGATCCTGGTCGGCCTGCACAACCTGCTGGTCAACCAGGCCATCGTGCCCGGGCTGAGCAACCGCTCGCGCTGGCTGATGCACAACTACGTGGTCCGGCAGAGTCTGTCGTTCTTCCACAACGATTTTGCCGGCAGCATGGCCAACCGGGTGATGCAGACCGGCACCTCGTTGCGTGAATCGGCGGTACAGATGGTCGATTCGCTCTGGTACATCGTGGTCTACACCGGTACCGCGCTGTACCTGTTCGCGCAGGCCGACTGGCGGCTGATGATTCCGCTGATGCTGTGGATGGCCGCCTATGCGGGCATCATGTGGTACTTCGTGCCGCGGGCGAAGGAGCGCGCCTGGATCGCCTCCGAAGCGCGCTCCAAGGCGATGGGCCGCATCGTCGATGGCTACACCAACATTCCCACGCTCAAGCTTTTCGCCCACGGTGGCCGCGAGCAGGCGTACGTGGCCGAGGCGATCGAGGAACTGGCGGTCAAGCACCGTCGCCAGACCCGGGTGACCACCGGCATGGACCTGACCATCGCCATCGTCAACGGCTTCCTGATCGCCGGCACCTGCGGGCTGGCGTTGTGGCTGTGGAATGGCGGGCACATCACCGTGGGCGCGATCACCCTGGCGACCGGGCTGGTGATCCGCATCCACAACATGTCCGGCTGGATCATGTGGACCATCAACGGCATCTTCGAGGACATCGGGACGGTGCAGGATGGCATCACCACGATCGCCCAGCCGTTGACGGTGCAGGACCGCGCCGACGCGGTGCCGTTGCAGGTACATGCCGGCGAAGTGCGCCTGGATCACATCCATTTCCACTACGGCAAGCGTGGCGGGGTGATCGCCGGGCTCGACCTGGCGGTGAAGCCGGGTGAAAAAATCGGTCTGGTCGGGCCGTCCGGCGCGGGCAAGTCGACGCTGGTCAACGTGCTGCTGCGGTTGTACGACCTGGAAAGCGGGCAGATCCGCATCGACGGGCAGGACATCGCGGCGGTGACGCAGGAGAGCCTGCGCCGGCAGATTGGTGTGGTCACCCAGGACACCTCGCTGTTGCACCGTTCCATCCGCGACAACCTGTTGTACGGTCGGCCGGATGCGACGGACGCCGAACTGCAGGCGGCGGTGGCCAAGGCGCGCGCGGCGGGGTTCATCGATACCCTGCGCGATGCTGAAGGCCGCCAGGGTTACGATGCCCATGTAGGCGAACGCGGGGTGAAGCTGTCCGGCGGCCAGCGCCAGCGCATTGCCATTGCGCGGGTGTTGCTGAAGGACGCGCCGATCCTGGTATTGGACGAGGCAACCTCGGCGTTGGATTCGGAGGTGGAAGCGGCCATCCAGGACAATCTGGATGAGCTGATGGCGGGCAAGACCGTCATCGCCATCGCGCACCGCCTGTCCACCATCGCGCGCATGGACCGGCTGGTGGTGATGGACCAGGGCCGGATCGTGGAAACCGGTACGCACGCCGAGCTGATTGCAGCCGGCGGGTTGTATGCGCGCCTGTGGGCCCGGCAGACCGGTGGGTTCGTGGCCGCCGACGCGTAGAGCCGACCGTTGGTGGGCTGCATCTGTTTTTGCTTTTGCCGTTGCCGTTGAGGTCCAGGGCAGCCGACCAACGGTCGGCTCTACGGGGTTGGCGTGGCGCGGTGATGGACGTGGTAGGCCTTCAGGTTGAACTTCGCCGCCTGCTTGTCCTGCGCGGCCTTGTGGGTATCGACGTGTTCCTGAGCCCCTGAGCCTGCAAGGTGATCACTGACCATGAGCGGCTCCACCCACCGGCAGACGGTTGTCTGAAGAGGGCGGAAGCTGCACCTGTCTAGTGGCATCATTCCGCTTCCAGTGTTGTCAGATTCCGACAGCGCTACTTCCGGCCTGAAAATGGATTTCGTAAATGAAGAAACAGTTGATTGCGCTTCGTGGTACTAGCAATTCGGGAAAGAGTTCGGCGCTTCTTGCGCTGTACAGGCTGCTGGCGGCTGATCCTGCCACCAGGATCATTGCGTTCGAAGCCATTGGTTACAAGCTCGACTTCAGTGCCATCGTCCAGATCAACGGTTGCAAGGTGGGTATATTCAATCGCGGGGATGTTTCCGAAACTGTGGATGGGCTGATTGACGAACTGGTACAGGCCAGCTGCAGGGTGATCGTATGCGCTGCCCGTTCAAAGGGCGACGTTGGCGATGTGCTTGCCTCGTACGAGCGCAAGTATCAGCTACAGGAAGTACCCAAGAAGACGGGTGGTGAGGATGAAGCCGGTTTCGCGCTGGTCAACCTTGGCGTGGCACACGATCTTGCCGCACGCGTTTATTCGTCGATCATGGCCTGAGCCCGGCGTTTCGATATCGGAATAGGCGCGCAAACAGAACAGCCCGGGTTTCCCCGGGCCGTTTGTGGTTGCACCTGGCACCGGGGCTGCCCGGCGACATCGCTTACTCGATCGGCTGGTCCAGCATCAGCTGGCGCGCGAAGCGCACCGGCGGGGCGCCGTAGGACAGCATCTGGTCGTGGTAGGCCTTCAGGTTGAACTTCGCCCCCTGCTTGTCCTGCACGGCCTTGCGCGTATCGAAGTGTTCCTGCGCGCCGACGAAGTAGGTCGGCAGCTGCGCCGAGGTGAGCTGGGCGCGGACCCACTTGCCCGAGGCTTCGCTTTCCTGCTGGAACGCATCGTGGGTCATCAGCTGCATGGCCTGCTCGCGCGTCCAGTTGTCCACGTGCACGCCCTGGTCGAGGATCGCGTTGGAGATGGTGCGCAGGTAGAACTTCAGCTGCACCAGGTGGAACAGCGGATCGTTGTCCAGGTAGCCCTGCTCCTGCATCATCCGCTCGGTGTAGACCGCCCAGCCCTCGGCGAACAGTCCCGAACGCAGCACCGCGCGCAGCGTGGAGGGGAACTTGCCCGAATGCCAGCCTTCCAGGTAGTGGCCCGGGGTGCCTTCGTGGATGCTCAACAGGTGGATCATGCGGCTGTTGTATTCGCGCAGGAACGAATCGACCTGCTTGTCGGTCCAGTCGTCGGGAATCGGCGAGACCGCGTAGAAGGTCTTCAGATTCTTGTCCAGCGGACCGGGCGAATCGCAGTAGGCCACCGCCACGCCACGCTGGAACTCGGGCATCAGGATGATGTCCACCGGCGAGTCGGGCAGGGTCATCAGGTCGTGCTTGCGCACGAACTCGGTGGACTGCGCCAGCGCGGCCTTGGCATCGTCGACCACCTTGTCGCGGGCCGGCTTGTCGGCGTAGGCCAGTTCCAGCGCGGCTTCGATGGCGGCCTGCTGCTGCTCGTCGCTCGGGTTGGCCGGCAGGGCCGGGGCACCGGGCTTGTCCTTGAGCACGGTCTGGGCGATGCCGTACATGTCCTGGCGCACGCGCTTGAGCTCGGCGCGTGCACGCTCACCGATCTCGGCGCGCGACAGCGAGGAATTCAGCGCGAACTTCAGCTTCTGGTCGTACAGCTCCGCGCCGATGCGGAAGTCGCCCTTGGCATTGGGCACCAGGGTCTTGTCCAGCCAGGTCTGCTGCTCGTCGACGGCCTTCTTGAGGCCCTCGATGGCCGCCTGCAGGCGCTTGCCGTCTTCGGCCGGCAGTTCGCCCACGTGCGGGGCGATGAAGGTATCGACGATGCTGAGGATGCCGCGGTTCTGCTTGGCCACGGTCTCGGCGTGGATCCTGGGCACGCGTGCCGGATCCAGGTTGGCACGGGCCTGGGCGAAGATCTGCGGCAGCTTCTCCATCCGCGCGGTGGCCGCCTTGAGCCGGTCAGGCAGCGGCGCGAACTCGCGGGCCATCAGCCCGTACAGGGCGCTGCCAGCCATGCCGTTGTAGATCTGCGGGTCCCACTTGGACGACTGCAGCACCTCGGCGTTCCAGATGTCCGACTGCAGCTGGTTGCGCAGGATTGCCGCGTCCACCTGGTTCTCGCGCGACAGCTTGCTGACGTCGATGCGGTCCAGGTCGGCGACCAGGCCCTTGTAGGCGGTGAGCATCTTCTGCTGGCCGGCAACGCTCAGGTCGTCGATCTCGCTGTCGTAGCGGTGGTCGCCGATCTGGGTGGCGCTGATCGGGGAAAGCTGCATCCAGCTGTCGAGGGCGCGCTTGGACAGGTCGGCGAAGGCCGCATCCACGGCGGCATCGGCGGCGGAGGCGGGCGCCTGGGTGCCGGCGGGGGCAGACGACGGGGCATCGGCCTGCTGGCAGCCGCCGAGGGCGGCGATCAGGGCGAGGGCGAGAAGATGCTGGCGCATCGGCGATCCTGTGCAGTTGGTCAATCCCCGAGCATAGGCCGATGTGCCCGGCCGCACCCGTGCCATTGGATTACCATGGCCGCATCCACCGGGAGGGCGTGCCATGCAGTACGAAGGGAGCTGTCATTGTGGCCGGATCGCGTTCGTGGTCGAGGCCGCCGAGCCGATCAACGAAGCGCTGGACTGCAACTGTTCGCTGTGCCGCCGCCGGGGCGGGTTGCTCTGGTTTGCGCCGCGCGCCGCGCTGACCCTGAGCACCGAGCCGGCCGAGGTCGCCACCTACCGCTTCAACAAACAGCACCTGGAGCACCACCACTGCCGCACCTGCGGCACTGCCCCGTTCAGCGAGGGCGTGGACCCGCGCAGCGGGCAGCCGATGGTGGCGGTGAACGTGCGTTGCCTGCCGGGCCTGGACCTGGATGGGCTCAAGATCAACCGATTCGATGGAGCAAGCATGTGATCAACAGGACGACCTGGCACCGCACCGGTGCCCTGGCAGGGATGCTGGTACTGGCACTGGCCGGTTGCGCCGCACAGAAGCACGGTGAACAAGGCGGTGCCTCTGCCGCCGGCGCGGTGGCTTCGCCGGAGGGGGCGATGCTGGCCTATGAGCATGACCTGGACATCGCGCTGGACGCGGCACAGATCGGTCCGCGGGTGAAGCAGATCGCCGACGCCTGCCAGTCGGCACGGTTCGGCGACTGCGCGGTGCTGCAGGTCGGCCAGCAGGGCGGGGAGTATCCCAGCGGTTCAATCAAGGTGCGGATCGCCCCGAAGGGCGTCGAACCGCTCATCGGTTTGGCCGGGCAGGGTGGGGAAGTGTCCTCGCGCAACACCCATGCCGAAGACCTGGCCCAGCAGGTGGCCGATACCGCACTGACCCGGGCACGCCTGCAAAAAGAGCACGAACGCCTGCTGGCCTACCAGGACAGCAAGGACATCAAGCTGGCCGACCTGCTCACCATCACCCAGCGCCTGTCGGAAATCGAAGCCGGCGTGGAACAGGCCACCAAGGAGGCTGCCCAGCAGCGTCGGCGCATCGATACGCAGCTGGTGACGATGCAGTTCCGCACGCCGTCCGGGCAGCGCAGCCGCAGCGACATCGGCCAGGCGCTCAGCGAGTCCGGCGCGATCCTCACCACCAGCGTGGCGTTCCTGATCCGCGCCGTGTCCGCCGTGCTGCCGTGGGCGGTGTTGGGCTGGGTGCTGGGCTGGTCCGGCCTGAAACTGTGGCGGCGGCGCAAGCGCCGGATCGCCGCGCAGAGCGGCTAGGCGATCGGGCGGTGCCGGCCGGGCCGGCACCGCCTGCGCGTCACCCTTCGTCGTGTTCGTACTCGACGAACACATCCAGTTCCAGCGCCAGTTCCTGCACGGCATCGCGCACGCGCTGGGCGGTGTAGGCATTGCCGACTTCCACCTCCAGCTCGTGGGTGCCCGGGCCGATGTCATCGGACAGGCCTGCCGAGCTGGAATCGTCATCGTCCATGTGCGGCATCAGGTCGTCGGTTTCTTCGATGTGCTCGATGCCGTCGATGCTTTGCAGCAGGTCGCTGATGGCACGCGCATCGTCTTCGGTGCCGGTGATTCGGAGTCGCAACAGGGCCATGGAATGCGCCTCGGGGGAAAGGAGCATCCAGCCTAGCCAGCGTGCGGATAAGGGCGGGTGATGATCCGGCGAGGGAGCGCGCGTTCGGCGCTACGCCTGCGGAACGTCGGCAGGGGGGCGCCCCAGCAGTTCATCCGGCAGCGCCGGGATCGGCGTGCGCTCGTCCTGCGCCTCGCGCTTGAGCCAGTCCATGAAGGCCAGCGCGGTGGGGCTGAGCGGGCGGTGTTCGGCATGCACCACGTAGTAGGCGTAGCGCGCCTTCAATGCGGGGCCGGGCAGGCGCACCAGTTCGTAGCGCTGCAGGTAGGGCTGGGCGATGTGCTTGCGCGCCAGCACCGCTCCGATGCCGTACACCGCCGCGCGCATCGCATCGGTGCTGTCACTGAAGGTGTGCAGCGAGGGCAGCTCCAGGGCGCGCACGCCAGCCGCACGGAACCAGTCGCGCCAGCCTTGCGGGGACATGTCGCTGATCAGCGGCAACGCTGCGATCTGCGCCGGTTCGCGCAGGACCGCCACCCCCGGCAACGCCGGCGAGGCCACCGGGCAGAGTTCGTCGTCCATCAGGTGGTGGGCGCGCAACCCCGGCCATTGGCCCAGGCCGTAGCGGATGCCCAGTTCCGGCCCGTTCTCGTCGAAACGCACCAGTTCGGTGCTGGTCTGCAGCTCGATGCGCAGTTGTGGATGGGCGTGGGTGAAGCGCGGCAGCCGGGGCACCAGCCAGCAATAGGACAGCGAGCGGATCGTGGTCACCCGTAACGGCACGATGTCCGCATGCGGGTGCAGGTTGCCGGCCACTGCATTGAGGTCGCTCAGCGCAGCGGCTGCTGCGTCGGCCAGCTGGCGCCCTTCGGCGGTCAATCGCACCCCGCGTGCATGGCGCTGGAACAGCACCGTGCCCAGCACGTCTTCCAGCTTGCGCACATGGTGGCTGACCGCGCTGGCGGTCAGGTGCAGTTCCTGGGCGGCATGGGCGAAGTTCTGGTGGCGCGCGGCAACCGCGAACACCCCCAGCGCAGGCAACAGGGCAGGGCGCAGAATCATGGTCGAGACCCAAACTAAATTTGTGGCTTGCCCGGATACTACGCGCTTGTCGGCCGTTGCCGGTAGGCGGAAGCTATCTCCCTGTCCCCCGGAGTCTGCTCATGATGTCGCCCGAAAACGCCTGTCAGCCGCGCATCTGCCTGTTGTCCGGGAGCCGGCCATGAGCGGCGTCCCGGTCGCCGGGGCGGTGGTCGAGCGCGATTGGCGCACGCCGTTGGAGTTGACCGTGCTCGGCGCGATCTGGGGCTGCTCGTTCCTGTTCATGCGCGTGGCCGTGCCGGCTTTCGGCCCCTATGCACTGGTGGAAGTACGCCTGCTGCTGGGCGCGTTGGTGCTGCTGCCGTTCCTGTGGCAGGCGCGCGCGCATTTCCCGGCCCGGCGCTGGCTGTGGCTGGCACCGATCGGCATCATCAACTCGGCCATTCCGTTCGTATTGTTTGCCTGGGCCGCGCAGCGCGCCCCGGCCGCGATCGGCGCGATCTGCAACGCGATGACGGTGCTGTTCGCCGCGCTGATCGCGTTCCTGTTCTTCGGCGAAAAGATCGGCATGCGCCGCGCCATCGCGCTGCTGGTCGGCTTCGCCGGCGTGGTGGTACTGGCCACGGCCAAGGTCTCCGGCCTGAGCATCGGCGCGGCGGTGGTGGCCGGCGCGCTGGCCGCGCTGCTGTACGGCCTGGGCGTGAACCTGGTGAAGCGGCACATGACCGGCCTGCCGCCGGCCGCCTCGGCCGGTGCCACCCTCGGTTGTGCGGCCATCGCGCTGTTGCCGATGGCGCTCACCCATTGGCCGACTACGCCGATTCCCACCCTGTCCTGGGCCTGCGCCATTGCCCTGGGCGTGGTCTGCACCGGCCTGGCGTTTCTGATGTTCTACCGCCTCATCGCCCGCATCGGCCCGGCCCGCGCCTCCACCGTGACCTACCTGGTGCCGATGTTCGGCGCGCTGTTTGCGTGGTTGTTCCTGGGGGAGGCAGTGACCTGGGCGATGGTGCTGGCCGGTGTGTTGATCCTGGGAAGCGTCGCCGCCTCGCAGAAGCGGTAGGCAGCGCGCTGCCCGCCGGCCCTTACCGCACCGGCACCGCGATGTTGCACAGATCGATATGCCCGGCCGGACGCTTGTAGAAATCATCCACGCGGTTGCGCCGCGCCTCCACCGTATCGGCGAAGGTCTTTGAATCGGTGCGCAGCACCTGCAGCGTCGGCCGCTGCGCCGCTGGCACATCGCTGGCGCGCTGGATCGAACGGATCGGCGTGCGCTGATCGGCCTGTGCATAGAAGCCCATCGGCGCCGGTCCGCGCGGCAACGCACTCAACAGCTCCATGCCCTGCAGCACCCGGCCCACCACGGTGATGTTGCGGTCCAGCTGGCGGGGTGACTGCCCGGTCACCACATACAACTCCGCCCCGATGCTGCTGTCTTCCTCGTTGCTGCGCCCGGCACCCAAAGTGCCATAGCAGTGCGCCAGCCAGGTCTTGCCATCCTTGCGGTCCTGGCCCACGGCGAAGCCATCGACGAACCCGGTCTGGTCGGCCCAGCCATCGCGATCGGGCAGCACGCTGACCTTCAAGCCCTTGCTGTCGTGCTGGAACTCGGCCGGCAGCGCACGCTTGGCCGAGCCCAGCGATTTGGCCTTGCCTGCCTCGTCGGCATCGGCGTCGCCGAACTGGGCCACGAAATTGTCCTGCACCCGGTAGATGCTTTCCCCGTCCCAGAAATGCTCGTGGGCCAGGGTCTGGATATTGGCCACGTGCTGCGGCGCGAAGGCCGGTGCCAACTCGATGGTGACCCGCCCGGTGTCCAGGGTCATGTACAGCACGTTGGCCGGGTCCGGCGTACGCCAATCGGTGGCCGGCGAGGCATCAAGGATCTGCTGCGGGCTACGGTAGGGCGTGGCGGCGGTGGCCACGACAGGCAGGGCGCAGGCCAGGGCAAGGGCGAGCAGGGCAGGATGACGTGGCGACATGGCGGACCCGATCAGGAATGTGCCCTGATTCTGCGTGAATGCAGCGCCCGACCGCCACCCATGCCCGCAGGCAGGGTGACTAACGACACATTCGCTATAGCGGACTTCACACTAGTGTTGACTTCAACGTAGTGGAGAACCGGTCATGGCCGACGACGACGCCTACTTGAAGAAGTTCCAGAAAGAGCTCAGCGCCGGCACGGTATCGCTGGCCCTGCTCGCGGTGCTGGCCAAGGCCGGCGAGCCGTTGTACGGCTACCTGATTGCCAAGGAGCTGGAGCGGGTGGGCGAGGGGGTGCTCAGTGGCAAGCAGAGCGCGCTGTACCCGGTGCTGCGCAACCTGGAAGGGGCCGGGTTGCTGGAGAGCCATGTCGAACCGTCGATGGCCGGCCCGCCACGGCGCTACTACCGCATCAATGAACGTGGCCGTGGGGTGCTGGAGCAGTGGATCCAGGCCTGGCGCGCCACCCGCGATTCCGTCGATTCCGTGTTGGAGGGGGTACTGCAATGAACGATCCGACTCTGGCAGGCAACAGCCTGCCCACCACCATCCCGCAGTACCTGGCACAGCTGCGTGCCGCCTTGCATGACGCCGACCCGGCGATGGTGCAGGACGCGCTGTACGACGCCGAAGAGTACCTGCGCTCGGAACTGGCCGCGCAGCCGGGCCGCAGCGAGGCCGAGGTGATCGCCGATGTCGCCGGCAGCTATGGCGCCCCGGAAGAAGTGGCCGAGATCTATCGCGAAACCGAGATCACCGTGAACCGCGCACTGCGGGTTCCCAGTGCGGGCGCGCGCCCGATCGCCCGCACGGTGCCGGTCGCGGTGGCCGCCGTCGGCGCAGCGGCCGCTGCCACCGCCAGCGCCAGCCCGCCGCCATCGGCCGCCGCGCCGCGTTCGCTGCTGGCGCGCTTCTTCGGCGTCGCGCTGGAGCCGCGCACCTATGGCGCGTTGTTCTACATGCTGCTGTCGCTGGCCACCGGCATCTTCTTCTTCACCTGGGTGGTGACCGGCCTGTCGCTGTCGCTGGGCCTGATGGTGCTGATCATCGGCATTCCGCTGACGGTGTTGTTCTTCGGATCGGTACGCGGGTTGTCGCTGCTGGAAGGGCGGTTGGTGGAAGCCCTGCTGGGCGAGCGCATGCCGCGCCGGCCGACCTATTCCGACCGCAGCCGCAGCTGGCTGCAGCGGATCGGCGACATGTTCACCGACGGCCGCACCTGGCTGACCCAGCTGTACTTCGTGCTGATGCTGCCGCTGGGCATCGTGTACTTCACGATCTTCACCACGCTGCTGTCGATCTCGCTGGCCTTCATCTGGTCGCCGATCGCCGCGCTGATGTTCGACAACAAGTACTGGGGCATCTGGATCGACGGCCAGCAGATGATGCCGATGTGGGTGACCCCGCTGCTGGCGATCGTGGGCGTGGTGCTGCTGTTTGCCACCCTGCACCTCGCACGCGGCATCGGCCGCCTGCACGGGATGATGGCCAAGCACCTGCTGGTGCGGTTGTAAGGGTGCGGCGGTGACGACCAACGGTCGTCACCCACCGGAGCGGCAAAGGTAGGTACCGACCGTTGGTCGGTACGCGTTTACCCCGCCTTGCGCCGCAACGGGGTCACGTTGCTGGCGATCTTGGCGGCCTTTTTCGGCTTGGCCGTGGCCGGCTGCGCATGGGTGGCGAAGAAATCGCGCACCTTCGGGTAGACCGTCTCGCGCCAGCGGCGGCCGCTGAAGATGCCGTAGTGGCCAGCGCCCTCGACGATGAAATGCTCGCGGCTTGCCGCCGGAATGCCGGTGCACAGCGACTGCGCCGCTTCGGTCTGGCCGAGCCCGGCGATGTCGTCCAGCTCGCCTTCGATGCTCAACAGCGCGGTGCCGGTGATCGCACCGGGGTCCACGCGCTCGCCGTTGACGATCCACTCCCCGCGCGGCAGCAGGAACTCCTGGAACACCACCCGGATGGTATCGAGATAGTACTTGGCCGGCATGTCCAGCACGGCGTTGTACTCATCGTAGAACTGCCGATGCGCATCGGCGTCTTCCATGTCGCCCTTGACCAGGTCGGCATAGAAATCCCAATGCGAACTGAAATGCCGGCTGGGGTTCATCGACAGGAATCCGGCGTGCTGCAGGAAGCCCGGATACACGCGCCGGCCCGCGCCGGGGTAGGTACCCGGCACGCTGTGGATCACATTGTTTTCAAACCACGACAGCGGGTTCTGCGTGGCCAGGTTGTTCACCGCGGTCGGGCTGCAGCGTGCGTCGATCGGGCCGCCCATCATCACCAGCGTGCGCGGGGTAGGTTCGCCACGGCTGGCCATCAGCGATACCGCGGCCAGCACCGGCACGGTCGGCTGGCAGACGCTGACCACATGCAGTTTTTCGGCACCCAGGTGGCGGATGAATTCCTGCACGTAGGCGATGTAATCCTCCAGCCCGAACTCGCCCTCGCTGCCGGGCACCATGCGCGCATCCACCCAGTCGGTGACATACACGCGATGGTCGCGCAGCAGCGTGCGCACGGTATCGCGCAGCAGCGTGGCGTGGTGGCCCGAGAGTGGCGCCACCACCAGCACGAACGGCTGGTTGAGCATGGTGTGCAACTGGTCGGCTTCGTTGCTGTGGCGCTTGAAGCGCAGCAACTTGCAGAACGGCTTGCTGACTTCTTCGTGCACCACGATCGGCACGCGCTCGCCATCGACCTCGATTTCGTTGATGCCCCACTCGGGCTTCTCGTAATCCTTGCCGATGCGATGGAACAGCTCGTTCACCGCCGCCAGGCGATCGGCGCCGGGCATCTGCGACCACCAGTGGCCCTGGTTGGCGAAGAATTTGGCGTTGGCCTGGGCCTGGTGCACCCACGGGGCGAGCATGTTGCGGGTCAACTCATGCAGTTGGTAGAGCATGACGTCCGAATATGTATGGTCTTATGTTGCCGCGCAGCATAACGCACCGCCGGGGTCGGCGCCTTAATACGGGGGGGGGTCTCATTTGTTGTCGAGACTCAGCGCTCGGCGCGCTCAAGGGCGGCGGCGTGTCCGGCCCGTGCCGGCCCCAGCCAGCAGTGCGATCCGAGCCCGCTGAAACCGGCGGCCTTGAGCTGGCTGCGGTACCAGCGTGCCGGGCGGGACTGGAAACCCTCGTGGTCGCCATCGAACTCGTCCTCGGCGGTGAACGCCTCCAGGAAGGCGATTCCGCCGGTGAGTTCGGCAAACCCGTGCAGGGCCGGGCGCAGTTCGCGGCTGGGGACGTAGTGCATGACATCCGAGCAGACCAGCAGGTCGACCGGGGCACACGGCCGCAGCCAGGCGAAATCACCCACCTTGCCCGGGCGCAGGTTGCGGCTGCGGCCATAGCGCTGTACTGCATAGTCGCTGCTGTCAAAGCCCAGGTACTGCACGCGCGGGCGCAGCTTGAGCAGCGGTGCGCGCCAGGCGCCTTCACCGCAGCCGATGTCGAGCACGCTGCGGATCGGCCGCTCGAGGTAGTACTCGGCGCTGGCCACGGCCAGGGCGACCTTGCGTGCCAGGCGCGCGGCGCCACCGGCCTGGTCGGCCTGGTACCAGCGCTTGAAATAGTCGGCGTCGTAGGTCTTGTCCACGGGCATTGGGCACAGTCATGAAAACGGCGCCTATCGTACGGCCTGGCGCCCCCCGTGCGTGGCTGCGGTGTGGCGAAATGTCGCGCCAGACCCTCATGGGGTAGCTCTACCGGGGCGTGCGAGAATGACGGTCGACCTACGCCAGCCGCCGGAGCGAGCACATGCAGAGCTATTACTGGGTAAAGACCTTCCATCTGCTGTTCGTGGTGGCCTGGATGGCGGCGGTGTTCTACCTGCCGCGGATACTGGTCAACCTGAGCGAAACCGCCGGCCAGCTGCCGGTGACCGAGCGGCTGCAGCTGATGGGCCTGCGCCTGTACAAGTTCGGTCACATGATGTTCGGCTTCGCATTGATCCTGGGCCTGGTGCTGTGGCTGGGCTACAAGGTCATCCCCGATTTCCCCACCATGGTCGCCCCGGGCGCGGCCGCCTGGCTGCACGCCAAGCTGGGGTTGGTGGTGCTGCTGCTGGTGTACTACTCGTGGACCGGGCGGCTGT
Organism: Stenotrophomonas sp. GL_101; assembly: GCF_057835675.1. Taxonomy (NCBI): domain Bacteria; kingdom Pseudomonadati; phylum Pseudomonadota; class Gammaproteobacteria; order Lysobacterales; family Lysobacteraceae; genus Stenotrophomonas; species Stenotrophomonas sp. GL_101. The sequence goes on from NZ_CM174432.1 coordinate 1,450,435, forward strand.
TGAAGGGCAACGTGCGCGGCAAGCCGCTGCCGACCTCGCGCGCGCTGCGCTGGTTCAACGAGCTGCCGCTGGTGCTGTTCATCGGCGTGGTGTGGCTGGTACTGGCCAAACCGTTCTGAGCGCAGGCCGGCCTGCGGCCGATATGCGTCACCACCAACGGTGGTGACCTACCCAAGGGCGTGACCTACGCGTTCCGCAAGCCGCGCCGCTTGGCGGCCGGCAGGTCCTTGGCAAAATAAAGGAGGAGGCCGGCGCTGCAGGCGTCGGCCGGGGGACATTTGCACAAGGGCCTGCCGGCCGCCAAGCGGGCCGGACGCGCGCGTCATAGATGGACGAAGACCCCCCGCTCGCCGCTGTTGCCCTGCGGGTGAAACCATCCCCGCACAGGGGAGAAGAGCCCAAAAAAAACCGGATGCGTTGGCATCCGGTTTTTCCATGCCCGCAGCCGGACGCTTACACCGTCTCGTAAGTGCCGTAACTGCGCAGGCGCTCGTAGCGCTTGGCCAGCAGCTCGTCCACCGACAGCTTCTGCAGTTCGTCCAGCTCGTTGAGCAGGACCGCCTTCAGGCGCTTGGCCATCTGGGTCGGGTTGCGGTGGGCGCCGCCGGTCGGCTCGCGCACCATCTTGTCGATCAGCCCCAGGCTCTTCAGCCGCGGGGCGGTCATGCCCAGCTGTTCGGCCGCTTCCTTGGCCTTGCCGGCATCCTTCCACAGGATCGAAGCGCAGCCTTCCGGGGTGATGGTCGAATACACGCTGTATTCCAGCATCACGGTGCGGTCGCCCACGCCCAGCGCCAACGCGCCGCCGGAGCCACCTTCACCGATCACCGTACAGATCACCGGCACCTTGAGTTCGGCCATTTCCATCAGGTTGCGCGCGATCGCCTCGGACTGGCCGCGCGATTCGGCATCGATGCCCGGCCAGGCGCCGGCGGTGTCGATCAGGGTCAGCACCGGCAGGCCGAAGCGTTCGGCCATCTTCATCAGGCGCAGCGCCTTGCGGTAGCCCTCCGGCTTGGGCATGCCGAAGTTGCGCTTGATCTTTTCCTTGGTATCGCGCCCCTTCTGGTGGCCGATCAGCATCACCGAACGGCCGCCGATACGGGCCAGGCCGCCCATGATGGCCTTGTCGTCGGCAAAGGCACGGTCACCGGCCAGTTCCTGGAACTCATCGCAGAAAATGCGGATGTAGTCGGCGGTATACGGGCGCGAAGGATGCCGAGCCAGCTGCAGCACCTGCCAGGAGTTGAGGTTGCGGAAGATCTGCGCGGTGCGCACCCGCAGCTTGTCCCGCAGGGCATGCACCTCGGCCTCGACATTGACCGCAGGGCCGGCGCTGGCGCTGCGCAGGTCCTGGATCTTCGCCTCTAGATCAGCGATGGGTTGCTCGAAGTCGAGGTAGTTCGGATTCATCGGAAACCGTCGTGAAGTAAAGAGGGAAAGTGTAGCCGAATGCGCCGGAATGCCCCGTACGCCGTCGTCTGGAAACCGACGGTAGCGTAGTGGGGCAGAACGTACCAGCCAGGCGGCCGGCGGGATCAGGGGACGATCAGCGCGGCCCGGGCCATCAGCTGGCGGCGGGTGGTGACAAAGTCGCTGCAGGCGGCGTTGGCCGCCACCGGAAGGTGGGCGCCCAGCGAAGCGGTGGCTGCAGTGAAGGCCATCTGTGCCTGCGCGGCCTCCTGCTGCAGCTGCAGCTGGGCATCGGCGGTGGTGGCGTGCAGGTAGCGGCGGTACAGCTCGCGCAGCGGGCCGGCATGCGCCTCGAATGCTGGATCCAGCGCCGGCAGGCTGGCTGGCGCGGTAGCCACGGTGAAGGTCGGGGCCACGTAGCCGCCGGCTTGCCCGCGGAGATGCGCACCGAGCCGGTCGCCGCTGGCTTCAAGGTAATCGATGAAGTCGACCGCGGTGAAGATCTTGGTAGTGACCCGGTCGCCGCCCGCCTCGATCGGGGCCACGGTCTGTTGGTCCGGGAACGGCTCGCGCACGCCCAGCGACCAGTCCCGGTCGATGAACAGGTCGTGGGTTATCCGGTAGGGGCCTTCAACGGTCACCTCGCCCAGCGCGATGCGCTGCGGGGGTGCGGTGGTCGTTCCGACGTTGTCCGGTTCGTCGGCGTGGTCCTGGCGGGCGATCACATACTCGCCCAGGGTCGGATTGATCAACCCGCCGTTGCCGCGGGCATAGACGATGAAATGCACCTTGCCCAGCTGTTCGGTCTGCAGGTGGTGCTCACCGGGTTTCAGCCGCACCGGGCGTGAGGCGTGCGCGGCGATCGGCAGTTCGTTGCCGTCGATGCGCAGGGTCAACGGCGCGTCGCCCGGATTGTCGATCTCAAAGGTCTGGGCGGGGCTGGAGCAGCCGGCAATGGCAACGGCTGCAAACAGCAGCACAGCAAAACGCTTGATCAAAACTAGGTACCTGTAGAACGGGTGGAGCGGATCAGTTGGCCCACGGTGGGCTGTAACGCACCTTGACGGTACGCACGGCGGGGTCGGCGCGCAGGGCGTCGACCAGTTGGCTGTCCACGCGCACGGCAATGTCGCCGCCCACGTCGAGCATGCCGGCCACCGGCCCCTCGGCAGAGGCCAGCAGCAGGTCCATGCGCAACGGCGTGCGGCCGGGGCGGTGGCGGTCGAGCAGCGCGTTCACGCGTGCCCAGACCGGGCCGTCCTGGCGCAGGTCCACGCGCAGCGACAGGCGCGTGGCGTAGTTGGCGCAGACATCCTGGTAATCCCAGCACTGGCGGATGCGCAGGGCATAGCCGCCGTTGAATTCGTCTTCGCGCAGGCCGCCCTTGACGATCAGGATGCGGTCCTTGGTCATCAGATGGCCGAACTCGGCCAGGCCATCGGTGAACGCGCTGCACTCCACCCGGCCCTTGCTGTCTTCGAGCTGCATGAAGACCTGGCTTTCGCCCTTGCGGCGTACGCCGACCACCTGACCGGCCAGGATCACCGGGGTTTCCTGGCGCCAGGCGCGCTTCTCGCCATCCTTGCTGGGCCGTGCCGGCGGAATCAGTTTCTCCAGCATGCCCAGGTCGGTGCCGACCAGTTCCTTGACGTCGTCGGCATAGGGGTCGAACGGATGGCCGCTGAGGTAGAAGCCGAGCGTGTCGCGCTCACCGTCCAGCAACTGGCCGAGCGCCCATTCCTTGGCTTCGGGCAGGTCCAGCTGCAGCGCGGTGGACTGCGGGCTGGGCGCGCCGAACAGCGAATTCTGGCCGGAGGCCTTCTCGCGCGCCATCTGGTCGGTGGCCTTGAGCACTTCGGGCAACTGCAGCATCAGCGAGGCGCGGTTCTTGCCCAGGCCATCCATCGCGCCGCAGTTGATCATCGCTTCGAGGGTGCGGCGGTTGAGCTTGCCGGACTCCGAGCGCATGCAGAAATCCAGCAGCGATTCGTAACGACCGCCCCGCAGGCGCTCGTCCACGACCGCTTCGCACGCGCCCTGGCCGACGCCCTTGATCGCGCCCAGGCCGTACTGGATGGTGTCGGCGGTGGCCGCTTCGAACATGTACGCCGAGTCGTTGACCCGCGGCGGCAGCACGGTCAGGCCGAGGTTGCGCACTTCGGCCAGGAAACCGACCACCTTGTCGGTGTTGTCCATGTCCGAGGACAGCGTGGCGGCCATGAACTCAGCCGGGTAGTGATGCTTGAGCCAGGCAGTCTGGTAACTGACCAGCGCATAGGCAGCGGCGTGCGACTTGTTGAAGCCGTAGCCGGCAAACTTCTCCATCAGGTCGAAGATTTCATCGGCCTTGGGGCCGTCCACGCCCCCCTTGGCCGCACCTTCGCGGAAGATCTCGCGGTGCTTGGCCATTTCGGCCGGCACCTTCTTGCCCATCGCGCGACGCAGCAGGTCGGCGCCACCGAGCGAGTAACCGCCGACGATCTGCGCCATCTGCATGACCTGCTCCTGGTACACCATGATGCCGTAGGTGTCTTTCAGGATCGCTTCGGTGCGCGGATCGGGATAGATGATTTCCTGCTGGCCATGCTTACGCGCATTGAAGTCCGGGATCAGGTCCATCGGGCCGGGGCGGTACAGCGACACCAGCGCGATCAGGTCTTCGAAGCGGTCGGGCTTGGCGTCCTTGAGCAACCGGCGCATGCCCGAGGATTCAAACTGGAACACCGCCCCGGTGTTGCCCGAGGCGAAGATGTTCTTGTAGGTCGGGGTGTCGTCGAGCGGGATCGCGGTGATGTCCACCGGCGGGACGCCGGCGCGCGCGTGGCGCTTGTTGATCGCCTTGACCGCCCAATCGATGATCGTCAGCGTACGCAGGCCGAGGAAGTCGAACTTCACCAGGCCGATTTCTTCGACGTCGTTCTTGTCGAACTGGGTGACCGGGTTGCGGCCGCGGCCGCCTTCGTCATGCTCGGCGAACAGCGGGCAGAATTCGGCCAGCGGCTCGGGTGCGATCACCACGCCACCGGCATGCTTGCCGGCGTTGCGGGTGAGGTCTTCGAGCTGGCGCGCCAGGTCGATCAGGTCGCGGACATCGTCTTCGTTCTGGTAGCGCTGGATCAGCTCGGGCGAGGCCATCTCCGAGTCCTTGCCTTCACCCATCGCATCCTTGAGCGAGATGCCCAGGATGTTGGGGATCAGCTTGGACACGCCGTCGACCAGGCCATACGGGAAGCCGAGCACGCGCCCGGAGTCGCGCACGACGGCCTTGGCGGCCATGGTGCCGTAGGTGATGATCTGGCTGACGCGCTCACGGCCGTACTTGCGTGCGACGTAGTCGATCACTTCGTCGCGGCGGTCCATGCAGAAGTCGATGTCGAAGTCGGGCATCGACACGCGTTCGGGATTGAGGAACCGCTCGAACAGCAGGTTGTACGGGATCGGGTCGAGGTCGGTGATCTGCAGCGCCCAGGCCACCAGCGAACCGGCGCCGGAACCGCGCCCGGGGCCGATCGGGATGCCCTGGTTTTTGCCCCACTGGATGAAGTCGGCCACGATGAGGAAGTAGCCGGGGAAGCCCATCTTGATGATGGTGGCCAGTTCGAACTCGAGCCGTTCGACGTAGTCGGCGCGGGTCTTGCCGTCGGCCAGCGGGTTTTTTTCCAGGCGCGTTTCCAGGCCCTTGCGCGCTTCGCTGCAGATCCAGCTGTCCAGCGTTTCGTTTTCGGGCACCGGGTAGTTGGGCAGGAAGTAGGTGCCCAGGCGCATTTCGATGTTGCAGCGTTCGGCCAGCGCGAGGGTATTGTCGATCGCGTCGGGAATGTCGGCGAACAGCGCGCACATTTCCTCGGGCGACTTGAGGTACTGCTGGTCGCTGTAGTCGCGCGGGCGCTTGGGGTCGTCGAGCACGCGGCCGGAGGAGATGCACACGCGCGCTTCGTGGGCGCTGAAATCTTCCGGCTGCAGGAAGCGCACATCGTTGCTGGCGATCACCGGCAGGCCGCGTTGGCCGGCCGCGTGCAGGGCAAACTGGTTGAAGGCTTCTTCGCCGTCGCGGCCGGTACGGGTCAGTTCCAGGTGCAGGCCGTCGCCGAACACGCGCTGCCAGTCGGCGAGCTGTTGCTCGGCCAGGTCGTGGCGGCCGTCGTTGGCCAGGCGGCCGGCGAGGCTGTCGCGGCCGGCCAGGGCAAACAGGTTGTGGCAGCCGGCCTTGAGCCAGTCCGGGTGCACGGCGACGCCGCCTTCGGGACGGTGGCCTTCCATCCAGGCGCGGGTGAGCAGGCGGGAGAGGCTGAGGTAGCCCTCGCGGTCGCGGCACAGCAGGGTCATGCGCCAGGGGGTCATGCCCTCTTCGGCGATCATGATGTCGGCGCCGGCGATGGGCTTGATGCCCACCGTTTCGGCGGCTTTGTAGAACTTGACCAGGGCGAACAGGTTGTTCAGGTCGGTGACCGCCAGGGCGGGCAGCTTGAGTTCCACCGCGCGGCTGAGCAGGTTGGCCTGCTTGGCTTTCTTCGGGTCAGCCTGCTCCGGCTTCGCCGGGACACGGATGGTCGAATCCGCCAGCGAAAACTCGGTGTGGACGTGGAGATGTACGAAACGGGAAGTGGTCATGCCGGGCCAATGTAATGCCCGGTCAGGGTAGCGGCGCGGGCCTGACCGAACAAGGCTTGACAGGGGTGTTACAGGGGGCGGGAAGAGTTTCGGGGTTCAGGTTGGTTTTTCTTTTTTGGAGCCAACGTCAACGTCAACGGCTGCAAGCCCTGTGTGCGGGTGCTGAAGGGCTGGGGCGGTGGAGGCAGGGTCGTGGGGCACGCTGCAAGTACGTCCGTGTAAGCTCCGTCGCCGCATCCATGCGGCTCAGGGCCCCACGACCCTGCCTCCACCACCCCCGACAATGTGGCGGTGCGCATGGGCGAGCAGGGGCCAAGGCGAAGCCGAAGCCGAGGCCAAGGCGCGAGCCGGAGTGGAAGCAGAGCAGGGCAGTTGGGTGGGTCAATTGGGGGAAGGAGAGCAGTGCCGAGCAACGCTCGGCACCTCCAAATCCAACACCAACAACAACACCCAACACCAACTATCAGATATCAACGTGCACTGCCGGCCCAAGTGAGGTCACCAGCTAGGCGCAAACTGCGGTTATCCGCTGTTGACTGCCCATGCGCACAGATGCGCTATCGGGGGGCGGTACGGTTGGGTTGGCGGGACCGTTGAGCGCCATGGATGGCGCGAACGAGCTTACAGGGACGTACTTGCAGCGTGTCCCGCCAACCCAACCGTACCGCCCCCGCAGGGAGCAGCCGACCGCCGGGCCGTTGCAGTTGCTCCGGCTTCGGCACTGGCCTTGGCCCTGGCTTCTGCCATGCGCAGCATAAAAAAACCTAAACCACCTCATAACAAGCGCGAACCGGCGCAAAGCTGCGCCGATGCTGCGGACAGGGACCGTGCGCCCGCAACGCCGCCAGGTGCGCCGGCGTCCCATAACCCTTGTGCTGATCGAACCCGTATTCGGGATGCTCCGCATGCAGCGCCAGCATGAAACGATCGCGAGTCACCTTGGCCAGAATCGACGCCGCCATGATCGCCCGGTCCAGCCCATCCCCACCCACCAGCGCCTGCGCCGGGCAGGGCAGCCCCTTTGGCACCACGTTGCCGTCGATCCGCGCGAACTGCGCCACGTGCGCCACCCCTTCCACCGCGCGCCGCATGCCCAGCAGCGTGGCCTGGTAGATGTTGAGCGAATCGATCTCGCCCACCTCCACCATCACCACATGGAAGGCCAGCGCACGGTCCAGGATCCTGTCGAACAACTGATCGCGGCGCAGCGCCGTCAACTGCTTGGAATCGTCCAGCCCGTTCAGGCGCGGACGCTCCGGGCAGAACACCACCGCCGCCACCGCTACCGGCCCGGCCAGTGGACCGCGCCCGGCCTCGTCCACCCCGGCCACGTAGCGCGGCGCCACCGTGGCCAGTGCCGCCCCGTCGAACAGCGCCAGCGAAGCCGCTGCCGCATGTCGCCGGCTCATGCCGTCGCCTTGCGTGCCAGCAGCTCGGCCACCGCGTCGGCGGCGCGCGCCGAAGCATCCTGGCGCAGCTGCAGATGCAACTGCCGGTAGGTCTCCTGCAGGTCGATCGCCCGTTGCGGATGATCGAACCACTGCAGGATCGCCGCGGCCAGTTTGTCCGGCACGCAATCGTGCTGGATCAACTCCGGCGCCAGGTCCTTGCCGGCCAGGATATTGGGCAGGGCGAAGCGGTTGACCTTGATCAGCCCCAGCGCCTTGACGATCCGATAGGTCAGTTCCGCCACGCGGTAGCCGACCACCATGGGGCGCTTGACCAGCATGGTTTCCAGTGTCGCCGTGCCCGATGCCAGCACCACCACGTCGGCGGCGATCATCGCGTTGCGCGCGTCCCCATCGAGCAGGTGCGAATAGGCCACCGGCAACGCCGAGCGCGACAACTGCTCGCTGATCAACTGGCGGCAGGCCGGGTTGGCCGCTGGCACCACCACGTGTAGGCCGGGGATGCGCTCGGATACCTGCCAGGCGGCTTCAAAGAACGCCTCGCCCAGCTTGCCGATCTCACCCAGGCGGCTGCCGGGCAGCACTGCCAGCACCTTGGCGTTGGCGGGCAGGCCCAAGGCCATGCGCGCTTCGTCGCGGTCGCTGTGCAGCGGAATATCGTCGGCCATCGGATGCCCGACAAAACGCGCATCGATACCGTGTTTTGCATAGATCGGCGGTTCCATCGGGAACAGGCACAGCACCAGGTCGGCGCTGGCCCCGATCTTCTCCGCGCGCTTCTCCCGCCACGCCCAGACCGACGGGCTGACGTAGTGCACGGTGGTGATGCCGCGTTGCTTCAGCCAGCGCTCCACGCCCAGGTTGAAGTCCGGTGCGTCGATGCCGATGAACACATCCGGCTGCCACGCCAGTGCACGCGCGCGGAACTGCCCGCGCAGCGTAAGCAGGCGCGGCAGGTGGCGCAGGATTTCGGTCAGGCCCATCACCGCCAGTTCGCTGGCATCGAACCAGGTCTGGCAGCCGGCGTTGCGCATCGCATCGCCGCCGATGCCGGCAAACTCGGCATTCGGGAAGCGCGCCTTGAGTTCGCGTATCAGGCCGGCGCCCAGCAGGTCGCCGGACGCCTCACCGGCCACCAGTGCGATCCGCAGCGGGCGGTCGGAGGCATGCGCCAGCGCGGTTGGGGTCACGCTGCCGGCCACCGTGGCCAGGGTGATGATCTCCGCGGTGCTGCCGGCAGCGCCGTGCGGGCCGGTACCGGTCATCGCAGCAGCGGCCTCTCGGCGTGCTCGATGAAGTCCAGCAGGTCCTTCACGTCGGCGCTGTGCTCGGCCTGTTCGGCCAGCTGCAGCTTGGCTTCGGCCAGCGGCAGCCCGGCCACGTACAGCGTGCGGTAGGCGCGCTTGATGCTGGCAATGCGCTCGGCATCGAAGCCGCGGCGCTTGAGGCCTTCGCTGTTGATCCCGCGCGGGCGGCCCAGCGAGTCGCTGCCGACCATGGTGAACGGCGGGACGTCGCCGTTGGTCAGTGCGCCCATGCCGAGGAAGGCATGCGCGCCGATCCGGCAGAACTGGTGCGCGCCAGCGAAGCCGCTGATGATCACGTAGTCGCCCACGGTCACATGGCCGGCCAGCGTGGTGTTGTTGGAAAACACGCAGTGGTCGCCGACGTGGCAGTCGTGTGCGACGTGGGTGTAGGCCAGCATCCAGTTGTCGTTGCCGACCGTGGTGATGCCGCCGCCGCCCTCGGTGCCACGGTTGATGGTGACGAACTCGCGGATGACGTTGTCGTCGCCGATCCGCAGTTCGGTGCGCTCGCCCTTGTACTTCTTGTCCTGCGGCTCGCCACCGATCGCGGCGTGGCCGACGAAGTGGTTGTTGCGGCCGATCCGGGTCGGGCCGTGGATCGAGCAGTGCGGGCCGACCACCGTGCCGGCGCCGATGTCGACATCGGCACCGATCAGGGTGAAGGCGCCGACCTGGACGTCGTTGGCCAGGCGCGCGGACGGGTCGACCACTGCGGTGGGGTGGATCCGTGGTGCGTTGTCAGTCATTCCTGCCTCCGTGGTGGCTCAGCCCTTGGCGCCGGCGCACATGACTTCCGCGCTGGCCACGATTTCGCCGTTGACCCTGGCTTCGCCGTAGTACCAGCCCATGTTGCGGATCAGGCGCTTCATCTGCACGTCCAGCATCAGTACGTCGCCGGGGATGACCTGCTTGTTGAAGCGGGCGTTCTCGACCTTGACCATGTAGAACAGCTTGGACTGGGCATCGCGGCCGAGCGTGAGCTGGGTCATCACGCCACCGGCCTGGGCCAGCGCTTCGATGATCAGCACGCCGGGCATGATCGGACGGCCGGGGAAATGGCCCTGGAAGTACGGTTCGTTGTAGCTGACGTTCTTCTGGCACAGGATGCGCTTGGCCTCGACGTCGAGTTCGACGACCTTGTCCACCAGCAGGAACGGGTAGCGGTGGGGGATCAACTCCTGGATCTGGGTGATGTCGATCGGGAGCTGCAGGGTGTCGTTCATTCTTTCTCCTTGCCAGCGGCCAGGACGCGGCGTGCCAATGCGTCCAGCTGCTTGAAGCGCGCGGCGTTCTTGCGCCACGTGCGGTTGTCGGTCAGGGGGGTGCCGGAGGAATACTCACCCGGCTCATGGATGGAATTGCGCACCACCGATTTACCGGTGATGACGACCTTGTCGCAGATCTCGAGATGGCCGACCACGCCGACGTGCCCGCCCAGCAGGCAGTAGCGGCCGATCTTGGCGCTGCCGGCGATGCCGGTGCAGCCGGCGATGGCCGAGTGGGCGCCGATCTGGACGTTGTGGGCGATCTGCACGAGGTTGTCCAGGCGGACGTCCTCGTCGAGGATGGTGTCTTCCAGCGCGCCGCGGTCAACGCAGGTGTTGGCGCCGATTTCGCAGTCGTCGCCGATGCGCACGCCGCCCAGCTGGGGCACCTTGATCCACTTGCCGGCATCCATGGCCAGGCCGAAGCCGTCCGCGCCGAGCACGGCGCCGGGGTGGATGCGCACGCGCTTGCCCAGCGTGACCCGGGTGACCAGGGTGACCCGGGCGATCAGCTCGCAGCCGGCGCCCAGGTGGCAGTTCTCGCCGATGATGCTGCCGGTGCCGATGATGCAGTTCTCACCGACGCTGCTGCCGGCGCCGATGCTGACGAACGGGCCGATGTGGGCGCTGGCGGCGACCTGGGCGCTGGGATCGATCACGGCACTGGGGTGGATGCCCGGCGGCCGCGTGGGCGCGATGTCGAACAGCGCGCCGATCTTGGCGAAGGTGGTGTAGGGGGCCTTGGCGATCAGCGCCGCGCCGGGGGCGGCCTCGGCATCCTCGGCGCGCAGTACGACGATGCCGGCCTGGCTGTCGGCCAGCAGGCCGCGGTAGCGCGGGTTGGCCAGGAAGGTGAGCTGGCCGGGGCCGGCATGGGCAAGCGTGGCCACGCCATGGATGGCGGTGCTGCCGTCACCATGGACCTGCAGGCCGAACTGCTCGGCGAGTTGCTGGGCGGTATAGGTAGGAGTATTCACGGCGCGAGTTTACCGTGTGGCGCCGGTTCGGTCATGCAGGGGAGGGGTCGGGCTGTCCGCCTCTGCCCAGACAGTGGGTCGCATGCGCGGCCAGGGAGGTGCAGACGCGGCCAGGGAGGTGCCGACCGTTGGTCGGCACGGAAGGTGGAGGGTGGGCTGGGCAAGAGCGTACCGACCAACGGTCGGTACCTACCACGGCGCACAAACGAAAACGCCGGGCAAAGCCCGGCGTCTCGTAGTGCGTCTGGTGGAGAGCCCCCCTTCTGTTAAGGGGGGCGCGCCAACGGCGCGGGGGATAGGAAGCCGTGCGGGGCCCAAGGTTTGCCAGGCAAACCTTGGGTTACCTTCGGTGGTCAGAACTGACCACCGAAGGTAAATTGCAGGCGCTCGACTTCGTCGCCGTCTTCTTTCTTCAGCGGGAACGCATAGCTGATCGAGATCGGGCCGACCGGGGCGCGCCACAGCAGGGCCACACCGGTGGAGACGCGGAGTTCGTTGGCCTTGAAGTTCTTGGTGCCGTTGTAGACGTTGCCGAAATCGACGAAGGCCGAGATGCGGGCCGACGGGCTGTCGAACAGGCGCGGGAAGTAGGCTTCGATCGAGCCGACGGTCTTCAGCGAACCACCCAGCGGCTGGCCGTTGTAGTAGCTGGCGTTCTGCTCCGAACGCGGGCCCAGGGTGTTGTCTTCAAAGCCGCGCACCGAGTTGGTGCCGCCGGCGTAGAAGTTCTCGTAGAACGGCAGGCCCGTCGCGGTGACGGTCTTGACGTAGTCAGCCGAGGCGGAGTTGCAGTTCACCGTCTGGGTCGGATTCGGATTGGCCGCGGTCGGTGCGGTGTAGCAGAGGTCGCGGGTGATGTCCTTGCCGTAGCTGTCGCCGTAGCCGATTTCCGCGCGGGTATTGATGACCAGCGACGGCAGGATCGGCCAGTACTTGGAGAACTGATAGTTCAGCTTGTAGTACTCGATGGTTGAGCCCGGCAGGGTGGTTTCCAGGCCGACACGCTGGTAGGTACCGCGGGTGGGCATGAAGTAATCGTTACGGGTGTCGCGGGCCCAGCCCAGCTCGGTGCGCCAGGAGTGGAAGGTCTTGCTGCCGATGGCATCGATGTAATCGATGATCGACTGCGGGGTTGAGCCCTGGTAGGTATTGATCTGGTTGCTGTCGATGCCCACCATCAGCGAAACGGTGTCGTTTTCGGTGATCGGCACGCCCAGCACCACCTGCGCGGAGCGGTTGGTGCTGTTGTACTGCGCGGTATTGAAGTCGGAGTAATCCAGCTCGCGCCAGGACAGGTTGTAGCCCAGCGACACGCCGCCGTCGGTGAAATACGGGTTGGTGTAGCTGAAGCCGTAACGCTGCAGGTAGCTGCTGCGCGAGGCTTCGACCGACACGCGGTTGCCGCCGCCGAGGAAGTTGTTCTGCGACAGCTGCACCGAGGTGGTCATGCCGTAGGACTGCGAATAGCCCAGGCCGAACACGAAGCTGCCCGAGGTGGTTTCCTTGACGTTGTAGACCACGTCGACCTGGTCGTTGCTGCCGGTGACCGCCGGGGTCTCCACCTCGACCGATTCAAAATAGCCCAGGCGCTGCAGGCGGATCTTGGAACGGTCGATCGCGGCCTGGGAGTACCAGCTGTTTTCGAACTGGCGCATTTCACGACGCAGCACTTCGTCGGAGGTCCGGGTATTGCCGCGGAAGGTGATGCGACGCACCTGCACGCGCGGGCCCGGGACAACCTGCATGTTGATCGCCACGGTGCGGTCGGCACGGTTGCTGGTCGGGATCGGGTTGACCTTGGCGAAGGCGTAGCCGATGTTGGACAGCGAGTTGGTGATCGCATCCGAGCTGAATTCCAGCAGCGCGCGCGAGAACGTGTCGCCGGACTTCTGGATCACCATGCGCTCGACATCTTCCTGCGGGAGGATGGTGTCGCCGGTGACCTTGATGTCGGAGATCTTGTACTGCTCGCCTTCGGTCACCCCGGCCGTGACGAACATGTCGCGCTTGTCGGGGCTGATCGAGACCTGGGTGGAATCGATGCTGAAGTCCACGTAGCCACGGTCCAGGTACCAGGCGTTCAGCTTTTCCAGGTCGCCGGACAGCTTTTCCTTGGAGTACTGGTCATCGCGGCGATACCACGAGGCCCAGTTGTGCTCCTTGGATTCCCAGGTCTCCAGGATGTCTTCGGAGGCGAACTTGTCGGTGCCGACCAGGTTGACGTGCTGGATCTTGGCGGCCTTGCCTTCCTTGATCGCGATGGTGATGTCCACGCGGTTGCGGTCCAGCGGGCTCACCGTCGGGGTGATCTCGACGTTGTATTTGCCACGGTCGTTGTACTGGCGGCGAAGTTCCTGGGTGACCCGGTCCAGGCTCAGGCGGTCGAAGGTGCCGCCTTCGGTCAGGCCGATGTCGCTCAGGCCCTTGAGCAGCTGGTCGCTCTTGATGTCCTTGTTGCCGGTGACGGTCAACTTGTTGATCGCCGGACGCTCCTTGACCGTGACCACCAGGATGTTGCCCTGGCGGTCCAGCTGCACGTCTTCAAAGAAGCCGGTCTTGTACAGCGCACGGATGCTCTCGCCGACCTTGTTGTCGGTCAGGGTTTCGCCGCGTTCCACCGGCAGGTAGGTGAATACGGTGCCGGAGGTGATGCGCTGCAGACCATCGACACGGATGTCGCTGACGGTGAAGGGCTCGGCAGCCTGGGCCAGGGCGGGCGCGCCGAAACCGGCGGCGAGTGCAAGGGCCAGCAGGCGGCGATTGGGGAGTCGCGTCATGTCACGTCCGGTTGGAGTCGAATGCAATGTTGCAGGATGCCGGCGCATAAGACGACGACAAAAGGGAAAAAGTTCATCGCGTGGCCAGGCCGAGGATGTCGTTGTAGAACGCCAAACCCATCAGCCCGGCCAACAGCGCCAGACCAACGAACTGGCCGGCAGCCATGGCACGCTCGCTCAGCGGGCTGCCCTTGACCAACTCGATAAGGTAATACAGCAGGTGCCCGCCGTCCAAGATGGGGATGGGCAACAGGTTGATGATGCACAGGCTCAGCGACAGCAGGGCCAGGAAATACAGGAACCAATCCAGCCCACGCTGGGCCGAGACATTGGCCACCCGGGCAATGGTGACCGGTCCGGAGATGTTCTGCAGCGAGGCGTTGCCGGTCACGATGCGGCGCATCATGCCCAGTGAATCGCCTGCCATCTGCCCGGTTTCGCGCAGCGCCGCCGGCAGTGCCGCCAGCGGGCCGTACTTGAGCTGGGCATCATAGGCCGGGGCGTTGGTCTCGGAGAAGCCGATGCCGACCTGCCAGATGGGCTGGCCCTGGCCATCCTTGCCCTGCCGTGGGGTGATTTCCAGGGCCAGGCGCTCGCCGCCGCGCAGCACTTCGATCATGCCCACCCCGCCGCGCCTGCCCAGCACCTGGACCTGCGTGTACACCTGATCGGCGCCGTCGATACGCTGGCCGTCCACGGCCACGATCAGGTCGCCGGGCATCAGAACGCCTTGGGCTGCGGTGTCGGGAGCGACCTTTTCGACCAGCGCCGGCTGCACCCAGAACTGCCAGGTCAGCCCGGCCAGGATCGGCACGCGGCGTTCATCGAAGCCGCTGGGCAACTGCGACAGCGGCAGTACGCGGGTCTGCGGGCGGTCCTGGGCATCGAGCACGTCCAGCCGCGCGTCGTGGCGGTCCATTGCCGCGGTGGTCAGGGCCATGCTGGCCTGGCCGGCAGTGGCGACGTTGCGGGAATCCACGCTGACCACGCGGTCGCCGGCCTGCAGCCCGGCGGCCTGCGCCATGCCGGTGGTGCGGCCGATGGTCGAGGAATAATCCTGCTTGCCCAGCACGAACATGGCCCACAACAGGGCGATGCACAGCAGCAGGTTGGCGGCCGGCCCAGCGGCGACGATCGCGATGCGCTGCCAGACGGTCTTGTTGTTGAAGGCCAGGGTGCGCTCGGCCGGGCGCACCTCGACCTCGCGTTCATCGAGCATCTTCACGTAGCCGCCGAGCGGGATCGCGGCAATGGCGAACTCGGTGCCGTCGCGGTTGCGGCGCATCCACAGCGGGCGGCCGAAGCCGACCGAGAAGCGCAGCACCTTCACCCCACAGCGGCGGGCTACCCAGTAATGGCCGAATTCATGGAACGTCACCAGCACGCCAAGGCTGACGATCATCCACCAGACAGAGCCGATGAATTCACCCATGGTGGAGGTCGCTGGAGAAAGGCGGGACAGGCATTCAGGCGTCGTCGATGGCGGCTTGGGTGAGCTGGCGGGCGCGCTGGTCGGCAGCCAGCAGGACCTCCAGTGTATCGGCGGAGTCCGCAGACAGTGTTGACAGAGCGTTAGCAACCAGCGCTGGAATGGCTAGGAAAGCGACCCGCCCCTGAAGAAATGCTGAAACAGCGATTTCATTGGCCGCATTGAGGATCGCCGGGGCGGTGCCGCCGGCGGCCATGGCCTGCCAGGCCAGGCCCAGGCAGGGGAAGGCATCGTTGTCGGGGGCCTCGAAATCCAGCCGGCCCTGGCTCAGCAGGTCCAGCCCGGCCACCCCCGACTCGATCCGTTGCGGCCAGCCCAGGCCGACGGCCAGGGTGGTGCGCATGTCCGGCAGGCCCATCTGCGCCAGGGTGGAGCCGTCGACGAATTCGACCAGGGAATGCACCAGGCTCTGCGGGTGCACCAGTACCTCGATGTGCGCGCCGGGCACGCCGAACAGGTGGTGGGCCTCGATGACTTCCAGGCCTTTGTTCATCAACGTCGCCGAATCGACCGAGATCTTCGGCCCCATCGACCATTTCGGGTGGGCCACGGCCTGGGCCGGGGTGACCTGCGCCAGCTGCGCACGGCTGCGGCCACGGAACGGGCCGCCGGAGGCGGTCAGCAGGATCCGGCGCACGCCGGCGCCGTCCAGGCTGGCATCGCGCGAGCGCAGGCACTGGAAGATGGCGCTGTGTTCGCTGTCGATGGGGATGATCTCGGCGCCGCCGTTGGCCGCCTCGCGCATCAGCAGTTCGCCGGCCAGCACCAGCGATTCCTTGTTGGCCAGCAGGATGCGCTTGCCGGCCGTGGCAGCGGCCAGTGTCGAGGACAGCCCGGCAGCGCCGACGATTGCCGCCACCAGGGTCTGGCAATGCTCGCTGGCGGCCAGCTGGTCCAGCGCGGCCGCGCCGGCATGGGCCTGGGTGGACAGGCCGGCGTCGCGCAGGCCGTCGCGCAGGTCGCCAAACAGCGCCTCCTCGGCGATGACCGCATGCGCCGGCCGGTGCACGGCGCACAGCGCGACCAGCGCCTGCACCTGGCGCCCGGCAGCCAGCACGCTGACCTGGTAGCGATCGGGGTGGCGCGCGATCACATCCAGCGCGGAGGCACCGATCGAGCCGGTGGCGCCGAAGACGGCGACCCGGCAAGGGGCGGAAGCACTATCCATGTTCAGAATCCGAAAATTTCCTTGCCCAGCGCGAACACGGGCAGGGCGGCGAGGACGCCGTCGATGCGATCCAGCACGCCGCCGTGGCCGGGGATGATGTGGCCCGAATCCTTGGCGCCGGCATGGCGCTTGATCAGGCTCTCGTACAGGTCACCCAGCACCGAGGCGAACACGGTGACCACGGCGGTGACGACCAGGCCAATGACGTGGGCGTTGTCGATGCCGGCGATGTAGCCAAAGCCCAGCGCAACCGCCAGGCCCGCCAGCATGCCGCCGGCCAGGCCTTCCCAGGTCTTGTTGGGGCTGATGCGCGGCGCCAGCTTGGTGCGGCCAAAGGTACGGCCGGCGAAATAGGCGCCCGAATCGGCGGCCCACACCACGGCCAACGCGGTCAGCAGCCACAGGTGGCCGTTGTCGCCGCTGGCATGGATGAGCACCAGCGAGGCCCAAGCCGGGACGATCGCCAGGCTGCCAGCCAGCAGCTTCAGGGTACGCGCCGGGCGGCTCGGGCTGGCCCCGAAGGTGAAGAAGCGCAGCCACAGCAGGGCCAGCAGCCACCAGCCGATGCCGACCAGCGCGGCGATCTGGTACAGCACCAGGGTACCGGCGTCGGCCCACACGATCAGCACCATCAGCACCAGGTTCAACACCAGCAGCACGGTGCGGGCGAGGGTGTCCTCGACGTCGGCCAGTTTCAGCCATTCCCACAGGCCGATCAGGAACACGGCGGCGGCGGCGGCGGCCAGCCACTGCGTCTCCAGCAGCAGGATGGCCGCGATGGCGACCGGCGCCATGATCAGCGCGGCGATGACTCGGGTTTTGGTCATGGGGTGGACGTCTCGGTGGCCAGGGCGGCGATCTGGGCGCTGGTCAGGCCGAAGCGGCGTTCACGGGCGGCGTAGGCGTCGAGCGCCTGCTGCAGGACGGTGGCGTCGAACTCGGGCCACAGTACGTCGGTGAACCACAGTTCGGTATAGGCCAGCTGCCACAGCAGGAAATTGCTGATGCGGGTGTCGCCACCGGTGCGGATGAACAGGTCCGGCGGTGGCAGGTCGGCCAGGGCGACGCGGCTGGACAGCATGGCTTCGTCGATCTGCTCGGGAAGCAGGCGGCCGGCGGCCACTTCGGCGGCCAGTTCGCGCGCGGCGCGGGCGATGTCCTGGCGGCCGCCGTAGCTGGCGGCGATGTTCAGGGTCATGGCGCGGTTGTCGGCGGTGCGCTGCTCGGCCAGCTGCATGCGGCTGACCAGCCCGGCGCCGAAACGCTCGCGTTCGCCGATGAAACGCACGCGCACGCCACGCCGGTGCAGCTCGTCCACTTCACGGTCGAGTGCATTGAGGAACAGCTTCATCAGCGCATCGACTTCGTCGCTCGGCCGGCCCCAGTTTTCGCTGGAGAAGGCGAACAGCGTCAGCGCGGCGATGCCGCGTTCGAGGCAGAAATCGATGGTGCGGTTGACCGCACGCGCACCTGCGCGGTGGCCGATCAGGCGCGGGCGGCGTCGTTTCTGCGCCCAACGCCCGTTGCCATCCATGATGATGGCAACGTGGCGCGGCACCGGTGCAGGCATGCGGGAGGATGGGGCCTGGGTCATGGGGCTCAGACCGACATCAGTTCCTTTTCTTTCTCGGCCACGACACTGTCCACGTCCTTGATCGACTTGTCGGTCAGCTTCTGGATGTCGTCTTCGCCGCGCTTCTTGTCGTCTTCGCTGATCGCCTTGTCCTTGATCAGGGTGGCGATGGCCTTGTTGGCATCCTGGCGGATGTTGCGGACGGCGATCTTGGCGCCTTCGCCTTCCTTCTGCACCTGCTTGCCCAGTTCCTTGCGGCGCTCTTCGGTCGGCGGCGGCAGGTTCAGGCGGATCACGGTGCCGGCGACGTTCGGGGTCAGGCCAAGGTCGGAGGCGTAGATCGCCTTCTCGACGTCCTTGATCATGCCCTTGTCAAACAGCGTGATGACCAGCGAGTGGCCCTCGGAAACGCTGATCGAGGCGACCTGGTTCAGGGGGGTGTCGCTGCCGTAGGCCTTGACGGTGATCCGGTCCAGCAGCGCCGGCGAGGCCCGGCCGGTGCGGATGGAGGTCAGGGTGTGCTTCAGAGCGTCGATGCTCTTGGCCATGCGCGTCTGCGCGTCCTGCTTGATTTCGTTGAGCATCGCCCGAATCCTGGATGTAACTGGTAATCGGACGATTATAGGCGAAATCGGGTGAATCGACCCCGGCGCGCGTGACGAGCCGCGGTCGTCCATGGAATGCACCGGCGTGGGTGGGCGGGGGCGTGAGGACATGGAGCGTGACGACCAACGGTCGTCACCTACCGGGCAGGACAACCGTGGGTCGTCACCAGCCGGGTAGTGGACGACCGTTGGTCGTCACCAACCGGGTAGCGGACGACCGTTGGTCGTCCGGGGGAGCCGGCCGATCAGCTGGCGTCGCGGCCGCGGACCAGGGTGCCGATATTGCTGCCGTGCAGGATCTTCAGCAGTTCGCCCGGCTGGCCCATGTCGAACACGCGCAGCGGCAGGTCGCTGTCGCGCGCCAGCGCGAAGGCGGCGGTGTCCATCACTTCCAGGCCACGGCGGATGACTTCGTCGTAGGTCAGGCTGTCGAAGCGGACCGCGTCGTCGTACTTGTTCGGGTCCTTGTCGTAGACGCCGTCGACCTTGGTGGCCTTGAGCAGCAGGTCCGCGCCGATTTCGATCGCACGCAGCGCGGCGCCCGAATCGGTGGTGAAGAACGGGCTGCCGACGCCGGCGGCGAAAATCACCAGGCGGCCTTTTTCAAGGTGGCGGATGGCGCGGCGGCGGATGTAGTCCTCGCACACGTCGTTTATTTTGATCGCGCTCATCACGCGCGCCTTGGCGCCGAGCTTCTCCAGCGCGTCCTGCATGGCCAGGGCGTTGATGACCGTGGCCAGCATGCCCATCTGGTCGCCGGTGACCCGGTCCATGCCGCCAGCGGCCAGGCCGGCGCCACGGAAGATGTTGCCGCCGCCGATCACCAGCGCCACTTCCGCACCGGCCTGCTGGGCCTCGATCACTTCACGGGCCAGGCGGTTGATGACCTTGGGGTCGATGCCGTAGTCCTCGTCTCCCATCAGCGCCTCCCCGGAAACTTTCAGCAGGATGCGGCGATAGGCAAGACTGGACATGGTGACCTCTGGATACGTGGAAAACGCGGGAATTCTACTGGAAGCCGGCGCGCGGGGCAGATTTATTTTGTGGCGTTGCCGCGTGCGAACCCGCCGCTCGCCCGGTCATCGCCGCACCCGCCGCTCAGGCCGGAGTGGTACCCGGAGAGCGAGCGATGACGCGGTTGCGGCCCAGGTTCTTGGAGCGGTAAAGCACGTCGTCGGCGGCCTTCAGCAAGTCCTGAACATCGGCGAAACGCTCGTAGCCGCCCTGGGTGGCCACGCCAGCGGAGAAGGTGACGAACAAATGGCCATCGGCCACTTCGGCCATGGGCGTGGTGACGATGTTGGCCAGCACCCGACGGACGACTTCAAGGGCGACCGGTTCGGTGGTATTGGGCAGCAGGGCGATGAATTCCTCGCCGCCGAAACGGGCCACGGTATCGCTGGTGCGCAGCTGTTCCTGCAGTTTTCCGGCGAAGGCGCGCAGCACCTGGTCGCCCATGAGGTGGCCGTGGGCATCGTTGATTTTCTTGAAGTCGTCCAGGTCGATGAAGGCGACCGAGAGCGGCCAGCCATGCCGGGTGGCGCGCAGGAACTCCTGTTCGAGCACCGCCTCGAGCTGGCGGCGGTTGAGGACGCCGGTGAGGGCGTCGCGGTGGGCTTGTTCGGCAAGACGGTTGGCGCGGGCCTCAAATTCGTCGGCACGCTGGCGGGCCAGGGCGGCATCCTGCATTTCGCGCAGGTTGCGCAGCGTGGCCAGTTCCTGGGCGTGGTCGATCAGCTGCTGCACGCGCGAGGGCGAGAACAGGGTGGTTTCAAACAGGGCGCTGATGTCGGGCAATACGTCGCTGATGCGGGCCAGGACCTGGTCGAACTGGGCGCTGTCCAGCTGCAGTTTTTCATTGACCAGCTGGAGGGCGTGTTCGCGGGCGGCATCGGCGTCGGGAGTCAGCCAGATATCGGCAACGGCGCCGGACAGGGCCACGCAGGCCTGGAAGTTGTCTTCGGTGGCGGCGGGGGTCTCGCTGCGGGCGATGCTGTCCACCAGGTAGCGCGGCAGGTCCCACTGCTCGGCCATCCAGGCCCCCACCTCGGCATGGCTGCACTGCAGGTGCTCGCGTTCGAGAGCCACCAGAGCGTCGTTGTCGGTGGCCTGGCGCAGCAGGGGCAGGTAGCTGTCGGGCTGGGCCTGGGCCAGGACGAGCACGCCGAGATCCTGGAGCAGGCCGGCGAGCATCAGTTCTTCGGCCTTGCGCAGGCCGCGGGCCTGGCCCAGCAGGCTGGCGGCAAGGGCACTGAGGATGCTGCGCCGCCAGGCCCGCTCACGCAGGTCCTGGCCGTCGCCGGAGGCGGTCAGGCCCTGGGTGACGGTGAAGCCCAAGGCGAGGCTGACGGTGGCGTTGAGGCCGAGCATGGTCAGTGCCTGGCCGAGGTTCTCGATGCGCCGTCGGCTGGCGTACAGCGAGGAATTGGCGATGCGCAGCATGCGCGCGCTCAGTGCCATGTCGATGGCGATGATGTCGGCGGCGGTGGTGATGTCCGCTTCCGGGTCCTGGGCCAGTTCGATGATGCGCAGGGCAATACCGGGCGGCGAGGGCAGGTTGCGGCAGAGCGCCAGGGCGGCTGTCAGCTCGGGAGGCATGGCGGGGCTATTGGTGTGTTGTGGCAAGAATACATGGAGTGCGTCACAGATTTGATCATTGATTCTTGCGTCGTTACCGAGCCTGGCGTGGGCGCCGCCGTACTGACGCGCCATGCGGGGCAAAACCAGTGGGCAGATGACGACGCGCGTGGTTGCTGCGCCTTTGGTACCACATCCACGGGCATAGCGGGAGGGCGGGGTGGTGGCCGATGGGCGGCGGCGTCCGCAGGCAGGCCGGTGGGGCTACCATTTGCGATCCACCTACAAGGAAGCGCGAACATGGCTGTGAAGTCGCTGCAGGAGTTTCTGTCCACCACGCGCGAGAAGGATGTCAGCGCCGAGGCGTTCGAGCTGGAAAGCCCGCACCTGCTGGAGGTTCGGGTGGATGGGCGGGTGTGGGCCAAGGCGGGGTCGATGGTGGCGCGCAAGGGCGGCGTCAAGTTCACGCGGCAGGGCATCCTGGAGCAGGGGCTGGGGACGTTGCTGAAGAAGATGGTGACGGGCGAGGGGCTTCAGTTGATGAAGGTCGAGGGCCAGGGCCGGGTGTATCTGGCCGATGCGGGCAAGCAGGTAACGCTGTTGCGGTTGGCGGGCGAGTCGATTTTCGTCAATGGCAATGATGTGCTGGCATTCGAGACCGGCATCGAGTCCAAGATCACGATGATGAAAAAGGTGGCGGGGATGCTGTCGGGCGGGCTGTTCAACATCAAGTTGAGTGGTCACGGGATCGTGGCGATGACCTCGCATTACGAGCCGATGACGTTGCCGGTGACGGCACAGGGCGGTCCGGTGTTCACCGATCCGAATGCGACGGTGGCCTGGTCGGGGTCGTTGACGCCGGAGATCGTGGCGGACATTTCGCTGGGCACGTTGGTGGGGCGCGGGTCGGGCGAGAGCCTGCAGATGCGGTTCGCCGGCGAGGGCTGGGTGGTGGTGCAGCCGTACGAGGAAGTTTCCTTCCAGGCCAAGGGGTAAGGGTGGGGGTGTTTTTTGCGCTGGCGCGCGGCTGAGTGCAACTTCAACATCAACATCAACATCAACATCAGCGCTGCGGTGCTGCTGGCTGGGTCGGTGCGGGTGGGTTGGCGGGACACGCCGTGAATCCATCCCTGGAGGCTCGTGGGCGCCATCCATGGCGCCCAACGGTCCCGCCAACCCACCCGCACCAACCCCCGACAGAGTGCGGGTGCGGTTGGGAAGGCGGTAGCCGGTGGCCGGGGGGCTGACGGTGTGCTGTTGGTTGGTGGCCGGCGGGTGGGTAGGTGAGTGAATTGGGGGGGGATTCATTGAGAGATGGGGGGGGGTAGAGCCGACCGTTGGTCGGCTGCTCCGAACCACCCAATATCCCACCCAATATCCCACCCAAATCAAAAACCATCCAAACCATCCAAACCATCCAAACCATCAAATCCAACTAGTAGCACCGACCAATCGACCAACCGACCAAGCCCCAATCAACGGCAAAAGCACAGCCCCGCTGCTTCCCATCCATCCGTTGGCGACACAACGTCGGGGCTGGCAGGCTTACCCCCTGCCGGGACCGTTGGGCGCCATGGATGGCGCCCACGAGCCCCCAGGGATGGGTTCACGGCGTGTCCCGGCAGGGGGTAAGTCTGCCAGCCCGCACGGAAACGCAAACAGCAAATAAGCCAGCTTTGCGCTCTGAGCTCTGCGCTTTACGCTTCGAAAAAAAACAACCACCCACAAAAAAACCCGACCGAAGCCGGGTTTTTTCGTTATCGCACCAGCGCCGAAACGCCCGTGGGAATCATCAGGCCAGACCGGCCTGCTTCATCACTTCGGCGGCGTAGTCTTCCACCACCTTCTCGATGCCTTCGCCAACGGCCAGGCGCTTGAAGCCGACCACGTCGGCGCCGGCGGCCTTCAGGACCTGCTCGACCGACTGGTTGGTGTCCAGCACGTACGGCTGGCCGTACAGCGTGACTTCGTTGACGATCTTGGCGATCTTGCCGCTGATGATCTTTTCCAGGATGTCGGCCGGCTTGGACTTGTCCTTGTCGGTCATCTTGGCCAGCTCGATTTCCTTTTCCTTCGCAACGAACTCGGCCGGCACATCGGCGGCCTTGTTGTGCGGCGGGTTCATCGCAGCCACGTGCATGGCCAGGCCACGGGCCAGCTCGGCGTCGCCGCCGGCCAGTTCCAGCAGCACGCCGATGCGGCCGCCGTGCACGTAGGAAGCGACGTTGTTGGTCGACTCCAGGCGCACGATGCGACGCACGTCGAGCTTCTCACCGACCTTGGCGATGACTGCGGCGCGGGATTCCTCGATGGTCTCGCCGGTCGGCAGCTTGGCCGCCTTCAGCGCGTCGATGTCGGCAGCGCCCGAGCTCAGCGCGGTAGCGCCGACGGCCTTGGTGAAGTCCAGGAAGTTGTTGTCCTTGGCCACGAAGTCGGTTTCCGAGTTGACTTCGACCAGCACGGCCTTGTTGCCGTCCTGCGCCGCCACGATGATGCCTTCGGCAGCCACGCGGTCAGCCTTCTTGTCGGCCTTGGCCAGGCCGGACTTGCGCAGCCATTCGGCCGAGGCGTCGATGTTGCCGCCATTTTCGACGAGTGCCTTTTTGCACTCCATCATGCCGGCGCCAGTGCGCTCGCGCAGTTCCTTGACCAGGGAAGCAGTGATTTCCACGGGATTTCCTCACGAAAGAAAGGGATTGGGCCGGCATGGTGGCCGGCCCGTGTGACAGTGTCCTGTCGTCGCGCCGTCGGCAGCGGACAGGAACGGTGGGCGCGTGGCGCCCACCATGGGCCTGGATCAGGCCTGGGCTTCGCCAGCCTTGTCGGCGGCAGCTTCAACGGCCTTGTCGGCAGCGGCTTCAACGGCCGGGGCTTCAACAGCCTTGTCGGCAGCAGCGGCCTTCTTGGCCGGGGCGCGGCGAGCCGGCTTGGCTTCTTCGCTGGCAGCAGCGTCGGCGAACTCTTCTTCACGGACGGTGGCAGCATGCGGAGCAGCGGCCTTGCCTTCCAGCACGGCGTCGGCCGCAGCGCGGGCGTACAGCTGCACAGCGCGGATGGCGTCGTCGTTGCCCGGGATCGCGTAGTCGACCAGTTCCGGGTTGTAGTTGGTATCGACCACGGCGATCACCGGGATGCCGAGCTTCTTGGCTTCCTTGATGGCGATGTCTTCGTGGCCGATATCGATGACGAAGATCGCGTCGGGCAGACGGTTCATGTCCTTGATGCCGCCCAGCGAGGCTTCCAGCTTGTCACGCTCGCGACGCAGGCCCAGCACTTCGTGCTTGACCAGCTTCTCGAAGGTGCCGTCGGATTCACCGGCTTCCAGTTCCTTCAGACGGGCAACCGACTGCTTCACGGTACGGAAGTTGGTCAGGGTGCCGCCCAGCCAACGCTGGTTCATGAAGGGCATGCCGCAACGCTCGGCTTCTTCGCGGATCGACTCGCGGGCGCTGCGCTTGGTGCCCAGGAACAGGATGGTGCCGCGCTTCTGCGCAACGCTGGAAATGAAGTTCATCGCGTCATTGAAGAGCGGAACGGTCTTTTCCAGGTTGATGATGTGGATCTTGCCGCGGGCGCCGAAGATGTACTGGCCCATCTTGGGGTTCCAGTAACGGGTCTGGTGGCCGAAATGGACGCCGGCTTCCAGCATCTGACGCATGGTGACCTGGGGCATTGCAGTAACTCCTGATAGGGAACCGGCCGCCACGGGTAATAGATGGGCGGTCCGCCGTGAGGCGGGAGGTTCCGGGGTTTGGCTTCCCTGTCGCTTCCGTGACCGAACTCCTTGCGGAGCACCCCGGCACGGATATGGGCGGCAGGTGTGGATTCACCGGTGACGTCCGGTGTTGACGGTTTCCCAGCGCCGGGGCGCCAGAGATCCAGTCGATTATAGCCCGCGGGTGGCTGCCGGTGCAATTGGCGGGCCGGGCGGGTCCAGTGCGGCTTCGGCGGCGTGGTCGAGCCGGGCCCTGAACTGGCCACCGGCGTAGCCGTCGGCGCGGGCCGGCAGCGGCCAACGGCGGTGCTGGCCGGGCAGGACATACCCGGCCAGGCCGTCGATCAGCCGGTGCCGGTGGCCGTGGCGGTCGATGAACACCAGGTCGGCCAGGTGGGCGTGGCCACCGCCGGCATTGTAAAGCAGCAGCTGCGGGGCCGGCCCGGGCTGCAGCGTGGCCTGCAGCGAAGCCGCCACGGGGAGCGCGGCGAGCGGTTGCAGGAACACCGGCAGTGAGTAGCGCGCTGCAGCAGGCAGGGCCGGGTCGGGGCTGATCACCAGCCGGTAGGCCTGCTGCGCCTGCCCGGGCGGGGCCGACAGGCGCACCACGCGCAGTCGCTGGCGTTGACCGGCGGGAATCTCCAGTTGGGTCGGGCTCAGGGCCACGTCCTCGGCCGGGCGCAGGCGTTCCTCCTGTTCCTGCTGGTCCCAGCGGTACAGCCGGGCCTGGCCGGTCCACGCGGCCGGGCCCGGGTTGTCCAGCCACAGCTCGGTGTCGGCACGCTGGGCCGGCACGAGCACCGTGGTGGCAGAGAGCTGCAGGCCGTGCGCGCCGGGTACGGGCAGCGCCAGGGCCAGCGCCAGCAGGGCGCGGCGATACATCAGTAAGTCACCGTCACGCGGTCGGGCCGGCTTTCGGCGTCCGGCTCGGACGGGGTGAGGGCCTGCACCTGCGGGGGTACCGGGTGGGAAGCATCGCTGCGTTGCTCGGCCGGTAGGCAGGAGGTGCTGCCGGGCGCGGGGTGGGCGGCGGGGCGGCAGTTGGCGAGGATCTGCACGGCGATGCGCAGGTTGCCCGTCGGGCGCGCGGAGGTCTGTGCAGCGACGGCCCCGCACAGGGCAGCACCGCAGGCCAGGGTGAAAAGAGGCCGACGCAGGGTCATCGCACATCACAGGACAGGGGATGGAGCCGGTATCGGCACGTGCGCGCCAGGCTTGAGCGGCCCTGCCTGGGGCGTTTCAGTAGGTGATGGTCACCTGGATCAGGTCGTTGTAGGTGCCCTCGGCCGGCAGGCTGCCACTGGTGGGCGGGGCGCGGCCATAGACGGTGAGCGTCTGCGCCGCGCCATTGCCGGTACCGGCCACGGTGTCGGTGTTGATCGTGTTGCCCCAGCGCAGCGAGCGGGCGCTGTCGCGGTACAGCTCGTAGGGGATGAAGTACGCCGGGTTGGTGGTGTGGCGCATGCGTCGGGTGGTGGTGCCGAGCACGTTCTGGCCGTTGTTGAGCCCGATGGTGTAGGCGGTGCGGTTGATGCAGGTCAGGCCAAGGGTGGAGGTGCGGTCGATGTTGCTGGCGATCGCCCCGGCATTGCTGCCGAAGTCCATGTCGGTGGTGACGTAGGTGCTGCACTGTGGCAGCACGTTGGCGGTGGCGTTGAAGGGGAAGCCGCCGGTGGCCGATTTGTTGCCGGTCGCCCCGGCCCCTGCGGCGGTGGTGCAGGCCGCCGGCGGGGTGGCCGTGCCCAACAGCACTTCGTTGTAGGCATAGCGCAGGGTCACGGCCGCCCCGCTGAAGGCGCTGCTGAAGCTGCCGGCCGAGAGGACCTGCGCGGCGGGCACCTGTCCGTAGATGGTGGCCGTCGCCGCACCGCTGCCGCCGATCAGCGGGACGTTGTAATTGAGGGTCACCGACAACGGGGCAGGGGTGCTGCCCGGAGTGAGTCCCCACACCGTGCTGCGGGTGGCGTTGGTGTACAGCTGGAAGGCCATCACATCGCTGTTGGCGTTGGTCATGCTGCGCGTGGGAACAATGGCGGCGCCGCCGCTGCCGCTGGCAATCCCCAGGCAGGCGCGCACCGAGGCGGTGGCCAGCAGGCTCAGTGCGGTGGTGCTGCAGGTGAGGGTAAAGGTGGTCATGGTGTTGGTGACCCCGGCCGCGCCATTGGTGATCGGGCCGAACGCCAGCGTCACCGGGGCAGTGGTGATGGTGCAGGTGGTGTCCGCGCGTGCGCTGCCGCTGCCGAGCAGTGCCAGCAGACCCAACAGCAGTGCCACCGCGACGCGTCTCATCGGACCGGCTCGGCCACGCAGCGCAGCGGGCCGATCCGGTGCGCGGGTGCACCGCCAAGGGGGGCGGCCGGCACGCTGACGCGGCAGCGGCCGTGTTCGGTGGTGACCTGCAGGGTGACCGGCATTGCCACGTCTTCCAGGTAGGTTTCGCCGTCGTAGCCGACGATGGCCGTGCGTCCCTCGGGCAGCGATACCTGGCTGCCGGCCGGCACCGGCGCGTCATCGGCATCGTGCAGGATCACGGTGAACGCGCGGGTGCGGCGCAGGCCGAAATCCACGCCGATGCCCGCGCTTTGGCGGGGGGTGACCCAGCGGTCGACCTCGGCGGCGCGGACGTCGGCGGGCAGGTCCAGGGTGTCGATCGACAGGCGGTTGCGCTGCCAGGACAACAAGGGCGTCACCAGCAGCATGCCGTTGCGGTCGGTGGTGCCGATCAGCCGGTTCTCCAGTCGCACCGGGATGCCACCGAAGCTGCCGGTGGAGACCACCGCGAAGGCATCGGGGACCTCGCGCGCGGCGAACGTGTGCCCGCCCATCCAGACCAGGCTGCCGCTGGCGCTGGCATAGCCGTAGTCGCTGTCGCCCTGGCGCGAGTAACCCAGCGCGTAGCGACCCACCCGGTTGAGCCAGCCCACTTCGCCCAGTCCGCCGCCGCCATCGTCGCCGCCGCGCGCCTGCAGCCGCCAACCGACGCCGCCCTGGCTGCCATCGCCCGGGACCGGTTGGGACAGGTCGGCGATGTAGCCGGTGGTGTCGCCATTGCGCTGCGCCGACACGCTGGCCTGGCGGTTGCGGCCCAGGCTGGCCGACAGCGACAGGTAAAGGCTGCGGTCCTGGCTGTCGGACAGGTTCTGGTTGACCGACAGGTAGGCCGACCAGTGCTGGGCGAAACTGCGCGACCAGAACAGGCTGGCATAGCGGTTGTCGTCGCCCTCGCGGTAGCGCAGCCGCAGGTAGCTGGCGCTGATCGCGCCCAGCGCGTCCAGGTTCACCCCCAGTGTCGCCTGCTCGCTGATCCGTGCGGGCAGGCTGTCCTGCAGCGCGCCCAGGTCGCGATAGTCGCCATGGCTGCGGCGGCTGGACAGGTTGACGTTGAGGCGGCGGTTGTTCCAGCTGTAACCCAGTGCGTACTGGCCGCCCTGGCGACCCTGGAAACGGCTGTGCACGTAGGCGGCATTGAATACCCCCGCACCGCCCAGCAGCCACCAGCCGCCGGCGCCGGCATTGGCCACGCCGCCACCGCCTTCGGCGTGCAGTTCGGCGGTGAAGCGGTCGCTGGCGCCGTAGCGCCAGGTGCCGCTGGCGAGGGTCTGGTCGTCATAGGCGAACGAGCGGATGCCGTAGTCGCGGCGCATCCGGCCCACGCCCAGCGACCAGTCCGACAGGCCCTGGGCAAGCAGTTGCTGGGTGCCATAAAAGGCGAAATCCAGCGTCTGCATGCGCCCGAACGCGTCGGTGATCACCACCTGGGCATTGCCGGTGCCGCTGATGCCCGGCTGCGCGGCCAGCTGGAACGGGCCGACCGGTACCTGGCCGTTGTACTGGCGCAGGCCATCGACATACAGCTCGACGTTGGAGGGCACCACCGCTTCGCCGAGGAAGGTGGGGGTCGGGGTCAGCAACCGGTAAGGTTGCAGGCCGTAGTTGCGTCCGATCTGGATGCCCCCCATGCGCACCGGCCGGCTCCAGTCGACGAAGCCGCTGTAGAAATCGCCCACCGTCAGGGTCATCGCCGTGTCGGGGAAATCGAGCTGCCAACGGCTGTCCAGGCGTACGCTGTCGCCGCGCCACTGGTGTCCGGTGTCCTGGTAGGTGCGTTGCAGGGTGCGGTTTTCCAGCACCCCACGGCCGAGCCCGAACAGGCGCACTTCGCTGGTCAGGGCGAGGTTGCCCCCGCCTTCGTTGTGGCTGCCATACAGGTCGTAGTTGAGCAGCACGCCGGGCGACGCGGCCGCGGTCGGCGCGGTCTGGGCGGCGCGCTCGAGGCGGGTGGTCGGCAGCTCGAGCTGGTCCAGCGGGACGTCCAGCGACAGGGTCTGCAGCGCGGCGTCATAGCGCAGCACCACCCCGGCCAGCCGGTCCAGCGCAACCGGTGCCTCGCCCCGGGCAGGAAAGCCCAGTTGACGCAGCGTGGCCGGCGCGGCCAGCAACCGGCCCTGTTCCTGGGTGAACGGCAACAGCCCGCGCGGGGCGCGGTTGAGGGTGACCTCCAGGTACAGGGTCTGCCCGGCGGTCAGTGGCGTGGGCGGGGGTAATGCGGCCTCCCCATAGGCGGTCGCCGCTTCCACGCCGCCCTCCGCCGCGCAGGTTGTCCAGGGCAGCAGGCTGGCGCTGAGCAGCAGGCGCATGCAGGCCTCAGCGAGCCGGTGGCGCGGTGGGCAGTGGCGTTTGGGCCGACTCGCCATTGATCCTGGCCATGAAGGTGGCGCCCGCAATGCGGGCCGGGGGTACATCCAGCGGCCAGCGCATGGTCTGTCCGCCAAGCACGTAGCCAAGCAGCCCGGGATGCAGGGTCTGCGGGTGTTCTGCGCTGCCGATGGCCAGGTCGGCCAGTTGCGCGTATGCGGTGCCGTGGTTGTGCACCTGCAGGGCCGGGCGTCCATCGTCCAGGGTGATCAGCTGGGCCTGCAGGCGCAGCTGCCCGGCATCGGCAGGCTGCACGAACACCGGCACCGAATAGCGCAGCACGAACTGCATGCCACTGCGCGTGGGGTCCAGCGTCGGCAGTTCATCGACAATGACGCGGTAGGCAAGCTGCTGTGCGGGCGCCTGGGGATCGGTACGCACCACCCTTACCAGCTGCTGCTGGCCGGCGGCGAGGGATTGCATCGGCGGGCTTACCTGCAGTTCGTCGGTGGGCTGCAGTTGGTCGGTTCCCGAGGCCTGGGTCCAGCGGTACACGCGCATCTGCACCTGGACCGGCGCGGTGCCACTGTTGCTGATCCACAGCGCATCGGCGTTCTGCCGGGCAGTCAACTGCAACGAGGTCGGGGCGACCTGCAGGCTGGCAGCCAGGCAGGGGGCGATCGGCAGGACGAGCAGGCTGAACGCCACTGCCCAGCCCCGCCAGGCGCGGACCCGTGCGGTCATCGGCATGGCGGGCCTCAATAGGAAATGGTGGCGGTGACCGTGTCCTGGTAGTTACCCGTGGCAGCGTTGTAAACGCTCGGGTTGGCGATCTGGCCATACACGTTGTAGGCCACCGGCAAGCCGGTGCCGGTCGCCGCGACCGTATCGGTGCCGGTGGTGGCGCCCCACACGGTGGCATGGCCGGCATCCTGGTAGAGCTGGTAGCCGACGTAGTTGTTGGCGGTGACCCCGGCGTCGGTGTTCTTCATGCGGCGGGTCGCGACATCACTGGGAGTGGACGCGTTGGAGCCGGCATTGAGCGCGATGGTGTACGGGGTCAGCGCCGAGCACTGGGCGGTGATGGTGCCCTGGGCGTTGGACGGGGTGGTCGCGGTGGACAGCGCCGAGCCGAAATCCACATCCGTGGCCGCCGCCGCGGTGATGGTGCAGGCTTTGGTGATGATGATCTTGACGTTGAAGGTCGTGGTATCTGCGGCCCATGCCGGGGAGGCGAGGGCAACCAGGCCGATACTGAGCAGGAGAGGGCGGAGGGATCGCATGGCATGCTCCTTGGACGGGGTCCTGGATGAACAAGTCGATTACTGCCGTACTGCAGGGGTGGCGCGCGAAGGCGCTATTCCGCTTATAGGCAGGCCATCGTCGGGGCGGCGTGAGGAGAATTGGCCGTTTTTCTCGTTTTTCACCTCGCCACGGGGTGGGCGCCGCGACCTCCCGGCCGAACCTGCGCTGTCAGCGTTCCATCCGATTCGGTTCAGACCGGCCCCGGATCGGCGATAATGGTCGCCATGAGCGTGAATCTGAAAACCCCAGAGGAAATCGAACTGATGCGCATCGCCGGCCGGTTGGCCAGCGAAGTGCTCGACGTGGTCGCCCCGTTCGTGAAACCGGGCGTGACCACCGAAGAGCTGGACCGCATCTGCCACGACCACATCATCAACGTGCAGAAGGCCACGCCGGCCAATGTCGGCTACCGGGGCTTCCCGAAGACGGTCTGCACGTCGGTCAACAACGTCATCTGCCATGGCATTCCCAGCGAAGCCAAGGTCCTCAAGGACGGCGACATCGTCAACATCGATGTCACCGTGATCAAGGACGGCTGGCACGGTGACACCAGCCGCATGTATTACGCCGGTACGCCCTCGACGATGGCCAAGCGCCTGGTCGATACCACTTACGAGGCGATGTGGGCCGGTATCCGCGCGGTCAAGCCGGGCGCGACGCTGGGCGACATCGGCCATGCGATCCAGAGCCTGGCCGAAGGCGAACGCTTCAGCGTGGTGCGCGAGTACTGCGGGCACGGCATCGGCAAGGTCTACCACGATGAGCCGCAGGTGGTGCATTACGGCCGTCCCGGCCAGGGCCTGGTGCTGCTGCCGGGCATGACCTTCACCATCGAGCCGATGATCAACGAGGGCACCCGCTACAACAAGGTGCTGCCGGACGGCTGGACCGTGGTCACCAAGGACCGGAAACTGTCGGCGCAGTGGGAGCACATGATCGCGGTCACCGAGACCGGCGTGGACGTGCTGACCCTCTCGCCCGGCGAATCGCAGGTCTGAGCATGCTGCCGGCGAGCCCGATGCTGGACGCGCCGGCAGCGTCCATCACCGACCTGGAATGGTCGGCGCTGGCGCGCCAATCGCTGCAGCAGACCGATGCGCGCCTGTACCGCCGCTTCGACCAGGGCGACAACATCGAGCGCCTGCTGGCGCTGCGGGCGCGCGCGGCCGACCACCTGATCCGGCTGGCCTGGCAGCGCTGCCTGCCGGCCGCCAGCGGGTTGGCGCTGTTTGCGGTGGGCGGGTACGGGCGCGGCGAGCTGTTCCCGCGTTCGGACATCGACCTGCTGGTGTTCGGCCCGGCCACGCAGCAGCGCCAGCATGAATCCCATCTGGCGCGCCTGTTCGCGCTGCTTTGGGACTGCAGTCTGCCGGTCAGCCACGCCGTGCGTTCGGCCGCCGAATGCATCGATGCCAGTGCCGACCAGACCGTGATGACCGCGCTGATCGAATCACGGCCGCTGGTGGCCGACGATGCCGCGCGGCACGGCTTGAAGGCGGCCGTGAACACCGACGGCCTGTGGCCGCCGCGCGCGTTCTTCCTGGCAAAGCGCGAGGAGCTGCTGGCCCGTCACCAGCGTTTCGGCGACACCGCCGACAACCTGGAGCCGGACATCAAGGATGGCCCCGGTGGGCTGCGCGATCTCAATACGCTGGGCTGGATGGCGTTGCGCGCGTTTGGCGTGCGCGACCTGGAAGCCCTGGTCGGGCTGGGCCACCTGGGCGCGGACGAGGCCGCCGCGCTGCAACGCGAACGCTGCGCCTTGGCGCGCCTGCGCTTCGGCCTGCACCTGGTGGCCAACCGCCCCGAAGAACGCCTGCGCTTCGATTACCAGAAGACGCTGGCGGCGCGGCTGGGCTTCGAGGACGACCTCGAAAGCCTGGCCGTGGAAAAAATGATGCAGGGCTTCTACCGCAGCGCCAGCGTGGTGCGCCGGATCAGCGACCGCCTGCTGCAGCGCTTCGAGGAACAGTTCGATGGCGAAGCGGTGCCCGAGCCGGTCAGCGTCGGTTTTTCGCTGCGCCGTGGCTACCTTGCCGCCAACGATGCGCGCTGGCCACAGGGCGACATCGAGCAGGTGTTGGCGCTGTTTTCCAGCTGGGCCTACAACCCCGACGTACGCGGCCTGCATTCGCTTACCGCACGCGCGCTGGCCGAAGCTCTGCCGGACCTGCCGGCCTACACCGATGCCAGCGCCGCGGCGCGCGAACAGTTCATGACGCTGCTGCGCAGCCCGCGCGCGGTCGACAGCTTGGCCCGGATGGCGCGGCTGGGCGTGCTCGGGCAGTGGATCCCTGCGTTCGCGCAGGTATCCGGGCGCATGCAGTTCGACCTGTTCCATGTCTACACCGTCGACCAGCACACCTTGATGGTGCTGCGGAACATCGGCCTGTTTGCCAGCAGCCGTGCAGACGAACGTTTTTCGATCGCCCATGAGGTGTGGCCGCGCCTGCGCAAGCCCGAACTGCTGTTGCTGGCCGGGCTGTTCCATGACATCGCCAAGGGCCGCGGCGGCGACCATTCCGAGTTGGGGGCGGTGGACGCGCGCGCGTTCTGCCAGGCGCATGCGCTGAGCACCTCCGACACCGAACTGGTGGCCTGGCTGGTCGAACAGCACCTGCGCATGTCCATCACCGCGCAGAAGCAGGACATCTCCGACCCGGACGTGATCCATCGCTTTGCCACGCTGGTGACCAGCCGCGACCGCCTGGACTACCTCTACCTGCTGACCTGCGCGGACATCGCCGGGACCAGCCCGAAGCTGTGGAACGCGTGGAAGGACCGCCTGCTGGCCGATCTGTACTTCGCCGCACGGCGCGCACTGCGCGATGGCCTGGAAAACCAGATGCCCGCCGCCGAGCGCGTGGCCGAAGCGCGCGACTCGGTGCGCGCGCTGGTTCGCGAGCGCGGCTACGACGATGCCACCATCGATCGCCAGTTCACGGTGATGCCTGATGAAAGCTTCATCCGCCTGCGCCCGGAGCAGTTGGCCTGGCAGGCCGCTGCGCTGGTGCCGGTGAAGCAGGGCCAGACCCTGGTCAAGGTGCGCCGGATCACCCCGGATGACCACGCGCTGGAAGTGTTCGTGCATTCGCCCGACCGCGATGGCCTGTTCGCGGCGATCGTGATGACGCTGGACCGCAAGGGCTATGGCATCCATCGCGCCCGCGTACTGGACGGCCCGGCCGAGACCATCTTCGATACTTTCGAGGTCACCCCCGCCGACAGCTTTGCCGACGGTGATGCACAGCGGCTGGAGGTGGGACTGCGCGACGCGCTGTCCGGTGACCTGACCCGCCTGCGCCCGTCGCGCCGGGTGATTCCGCGCCAGCTGCGGCACTTCCGCTTTGCCCCGCGCATCGAATTCCGCGACGGCGGCCAGGGCAGCCACGGCACGCGTTTCAGCCTGGTCGCCCCGGATCGCCCCGGGTTGCTGGCCGACGTAGCCTTCGTGCTGCGTAACCAGCGCCTGCGCGTGCATGATGCGCGCATCGCCACGTTTGGCGAGCGCGCCGAAGACATGTTCGTGATCAGCGACGAACACGACCACCCCCTTACCGAATCCGCCAGGCAGCAGCTGCACGATGCGATGCTGGCCTGCCTGGACCCTGATCGAAACGCCGGAGACCCCCACTGATGGCCACCAAGCCTGCCAAGAAGCCCGCTGCCAAGACCCCGGCGGCGAAGAAGACCGCCACTGCCCGGACCGCCCCGGTGGCCGCCAAGCCGGTGGTCGTGAAGAAGGCCGCGGGGGTCAAGCCGCCCGCGGCGAAGAAGCCGGCGGCGAGCAAGGCGGCCAGCCCAGCGGAAAGCGCCGCCAAGCGCAGCGCCAGCCGCGAGGCCACCATCGCGCGCAAGTCGCTGCGCAGGCCGGCCACCCCGGGCGTGGAAGAACTGAAGTTCGGCATTGAAAGTGCCTTCGAACGCCGCGCCCAGCTGACCCTGCATGAGCTGGAAGGCTCGACCAAGCCCTTGGTCGGGCGGGTCATCGACGGCCTGGAAACCGGTGAGTTCCGTGTCGCCGAGCCGGATGGCCAGGGCGGCTGGAAGGTCAACGAATGGCTGAAAAAGGCCGTGCTGCTGTACTTCCGCGTCAACGACATGGCCGTGGTCGATGCACAGCCGGCGCCGTTCTGGGACAAGGTCGAATCGCGCTTTGCCGGGTTCGATGAAGCCGGCTTCCGCCGCGCCGGCGTGCGCGTGGTGCCCGGTGCGATCGCGCGCCGTGGCAGCTACTTCGGCAAGGACGTGGTGCTGATGCCGAGCTTCACCAACATCGGCGCGTACGTGGGCGAAGGCACCATGGTCGATACCTGGGCCACGGTGGGGTCGTGCGCGCAGATCGGCAAGCACTGCCACCTGTCCGGCGGTGCCGGCATCGGTGGCGTGCTCGAGCCGCTGCAGGCCAGCCCGACCATCATTGAAGACCATTGCTTCATCGGCGCCCGGTCGGAAGTAGTGGAAGGTTTCGTGGTCGGCCACCACAGCGTGATCGGCATGGGCGTGTTCCTGGGCCAGAGCACCCGCGTCTACAACCGCGCCACCGGTGAGGTCAGCTACGGCTCGGTGCCGCCTTACAGCGTGGTGGTGTCCGGCCAGCTGCCGTCCAAGGATGGCTCGCACTCGCTGTACTGCGCGGTGATCGTCAAGCAGGTGGACGCCAGGACCCGCAGCAAGACCAGCGTCAACGACCTGTTGCGCGGCCTGGCCGACTGAACGCTGCGATGACCACGACCGTATACGGATTGAAGAACTGCGACACCTGCAAAAAGGCCACCAAATGGCTGGACCGCGTCGAGGTGCCGTATGTTTTCGTCGACTACCGCGACGCCAAGCCATCGCCGGAGACCCTGGTGGACTGGGCCGGTCAGGCCGGTGGCTTTGCTGCGCTCATCAATAAATCCTCCACCACCTGGCGACAGCTGCCGGACAACCGCAAGGCGGCCGCGTCCGATGCCGAATGGAAGCTGTTGTTGCGCGAGCATCCGCAGTTGATCAAACGCCCGGTGGTGGTCACCGCCGATGGCACGATCAGCCAGGGGTTCTCGGACAACGCCTTCAAGCAGCGCTTTGGAGTGGGTGCGTGAGCGATGTGCTTGCCTTGACCTGCGCGCTGATCGCGCGGCCGTCGGTGACGCCCGACGATGCCGGCTGCCAGGCACTGCTCGCCGAACGGCTGGGCGCGGCCGGCTTCCACTGCGAACACCTGCGCCTGGGCCAGGTCGACAACCTCTGGGCCACGCACGGGCAGGGCGCGCCGGTACTGGTGCTGCTGGGCCATACCGATGTCGTCCCGACCGGGCCGGTAGAGGCATGGACCAGTGCTCCGTTCGATCCGCAGATCCGCGATGGCGTGCTGTACGGGCGCGGCGCGGCGGACATGAAAGGCAGCGTGGCCGCGTTCGTGGTGGCCGCCGAGCAGTTCGTCGCCGCCCATCCCCATCATCCGGGCACGCTGGCGGTCCTGCTGACCAGCGATGAGGAAGGCGATGCCATCGACGGCGTGCGCCGCGTGGCCGACCTCTTCGGTGAACGCGGGCAGCGCATCGACTGGTGCATCACCGGCGAGCCGTCTTCCACGGCGATGCTCGGCGATCTGCTGCGGGTGGGCCGACGCGGCAGCCTGTCGGCCACGCTCACCGTCAAGGGCGTGCAGGGCCACGTGGCCTACCCGGACAAGGCGCGCAACCCGATCCACCTGGCCGCTGCGGCGCTGGCCGAGTTGACCGCACGGCACTGGGATGACGGCTATGCGAGCTTCCCGCCGACCAGCCTGCAGGTGTCCAACATCCACGCCGGCACCGGGGCCAACAATGTGATCCCCGGCGACCTGCAGGTGCTGTTCAACCTGCGCTACAACCCGCACTGGGACGCGCCGAAACTGGAGCAGGCGGTCGGCGTGCTGCTGGATCGCCATGCGCTGGAGTACACGCTAAGGTGGCATCGCAGTGGCGAGCCGTTCTACACCCCCGAAGGCACGTTGCGTCGGGTGGCCCGCGAGGTGCTGGGGGAATTTGCCGGTGCACCGCCGGAAGAAAGCACGGGCGGCGGTACCTCCGATGCGCGCTTCATCGCGCCGCTGGGCGCGCAGTGCATCGAAGTGGGGCCGGTCAATGCCAGCATCCACCAGGTCGACGAGAATGTTCGGGTGTCGGATCTGGAAAAGCTGCCAGCGCTGTACCAGCGGCTGATCGAGCGGCTGCTGGGCTGAATCCAGCGGCCGGCACTACCGGATGGTCGCGCTGCGCCGACCAACGGTCGGCGCCTACCGAGTCAGGTAGGGACCGACCGCGTCAGGTAGGGACCGACCGTTGGTCGGTTCGACGTTACGCCACGATCAACCCGAACGCGGCCAGCGCCGCGGCCGCCTGGCGCTGCGAAATCACCGCCTTCTTGAACAGCTTGGCATCCATCACGTTGAGCCCGCTGATGTCGGTGTCACGCAGGTCCGCACCTTCAAAGCGGGTCAGTCGGGTCTGCGCGTTGCGCAGGCTGCCGCCGATGAACACCGCATCGCGGAAATCGCAGCCGGACAGTTCCGCGTCGGAAAAATCCATGCCGTGCAGCTGCGCTTTGCGGAACGACAGCCCGCGCAGGTCGGCACTGACCAGCAGGCAATCGCGGAACTCCAGTGCCCAGCCCGTCACTTCCTGCAGGTGCGCGCCGGTCAGC
This sequence comes from Stenotrophomonas sp. GL_101, assembly GCF_057835675.1. Lineage (NCBI taxonomy): Bacteria > Pseudomonadati > Pseudomonadota > Gammaproteobacteria > Lysobacterales > Lysobacteraceae > Stenotrophomonas > Stenotrophomonas sp. GL_101. Next base: position 1,487,933 of record NZ_CM174432.1, read on the forward strand.
TTGCAGTCGTGGAACTGCACCGAGGACAGCGTGGCGCGCCGCCAGTGACTGTTGTTCAGATCGCAATGGGAAAACTGCGCATCGCCGAGCAACGCCGCGCTGAAATCGGCGTGGCTGCCGCGGCATTTGCTCCAGCGGGTTTCTTCCAGCGAGGCCGCCAGCCAGCTCGCGTTGGCCAGCGAACACTGGTTGAACTGGAACCCATCCATGTCCAGCCGCGAAAAGTCGCCGCTGTCCAGACAGCAGTTGTCGAAGATCGCCGCGCGCGGATGCGCGGCGATGATCGTCTGCATGCGCTCGCGGGTTAGGGTTTCATCGCGGAAAGTGGCAGTCGTCATGCCGCCATTGTGGGCGATGCACACCGCATGCGGCAGTCTTGAAGGCAGCCACGGAGTGTGTACAACCGCACCGGCCGTAGAGCCGACCGTTGGTCGGCTGCCCTTAATGCCGGCGCGGCAGCCGACCAACGGTCGGCGCTACGGGTTTCGTTCGGGGTGGCGCGGCAGCCCGCCAGCTGCCGGGTCAATCGAAGGTCCAGAACGGCGGTTTGATCCGCTCGCGCCAGTACGATTCACCGGCCAGGTAGAACTGCTGCGCCTCGGCCTTGGCAAACCAGCGTGCGGCCGCGTCCAGATCGCGTGTCACCCCCGCGCGGCCGCGCCCGAGCAGCAGGCCGCTGAAGTACTGGCCATAGACATTGCCCTGGTCGGCCGCGCGCCGGTACCAGCGCAGTGCCTCCGCGCCGTCGCGCGGCAGGCCGCCCATCCCGGTTTCATACAGCGTGCCCAGGTCCACCTGGGCGTCGGCGTTGCCGCGTTGCGCGCGCCGCTGGATATCCACCACCAACGGCGGCAGGACACCGTCCTGCGCGGCGATCCCCTGCGGCAGGCGCGATGATTCCGATGGCATGTGGTGGTAGATCGTCGCGCGCAGGTCCCAGCGCAGGGCGCTGGCGGGCTGGCCGTGTTCGCGATGGAACCTGGCCAGCATCAGCATGGCCATCGGGTTGCCGTGCTCGGCCGCGGCGCGATACCAGCGTTCGGCCTTGCGCGGTGAGGCGCGCAGCGCAGTGCCCTGGTTGATGTTCGGGCCGGTGCCATGCAGCAGCTCACCGTCGGTCCAGATCCGGCCCAGCGCCTCTTCGGCCTGGGGGTTGTGGAAGGTCCACGGGGTGACGGCGGCAGCACGCTCGTACCAGGTCACCGCGCGCGGGTCGTTGAAGGTTTCGTAGGTCCTGGCTGCGTCCCAGGCACTGTCGAAGCGGCCATCGGCCGCCTTGGTCTCGACCGACTGCACGATGCTCGCCGGCGTCCGTGCAGGGGCGGTGCTGCAGGCGACCAGAGCCAAGGCCAGGGCGATGCCGCCCAGGCGTGAAGCGAAGCGTCCGAAGCGAAGGATCATGCCAGCCAGGGGGTGCAGAAGGGCCGAGATTATCGCCCGGCGCCGGAGCCCCGGCTTGTCCGCAGCGGTCGGTTTGGTTGCCATCGCAACAGTTGCACTGCCGCCAAAACCCGGTTACGGTCGATCCATGCCCTCGTTCCTGGCCACCGCCGTCACCAATACCAACCGCAGCAATCTGCGCGCGAATAATCGTGCGCGGCCGATGCGGGACTGCGACCAGGGCTAGAAACAGCAACACGCCCGGACTCCAGAAAACCCGCATCGGCCGATGCGGGTTTTTTTATGGCCGCTCGAACGCATGTACCCCGTGTATTCCCCCATCATCAGGAGCTGTTCCCATGTGTTCGATCTTCGGTATTTTCGGCCTGCAGGCCGGTGACGACCTCCCGGCGCTGCGCCGCCACGCGCTGGACCTGTCGCAGCGCCAGCGCCACCGTGGCCCGGACTGGAGCGGGGTGTATGTCGACGCCGGCGCCATCCTGGTCCACGAGCGGCTGGCCATCGTCGACCCGGCCGGCGGCTCGCAGCCGCTGCTGTCGGCGGACGGCCAGCTGGCGCTGGCGGTCAACGGCGAAATCTACAACCACACCGAACTGAAGGCCGAGCTGGCCCAGCCCTACGCCTTCCAGACCGGCTCGGACTGCGAGGTGATCAACGCGCTGTACCGGGAAGACAGCCCGGCCTCGTTCCTCAACCGCCTCAACGGCATCTTCGCCTTCGCGCTGTGGGACCGCGATGCCAGGCGCGTGTTGATCGCGCGCGATCCCATCGGGGTGGTGCCGCTGTACTGGGGCCACGACAAGGATGGCCGCCTGGTGGTGGCATCGGAATTGAAATCGCTGGTGGACAGCTGCGCCGATGCCGCGCAGTTCCCCCCCGGCCACTGGTACGACAGCGCTACCGATACGCTGACCCGCTATTACGAGCGGCCTTGGCGTGACTACGACGCGGTCGAAGGTATCCAGGCCGACCGGGTCGAACTGCGCGAAGCATTCGAGCGCGCCGTGCATCGCCAGCTGATGACCGACGTACCCTACGGCGTGCTGCTGTCCGGCGGGCTGGATTCGTCGCTGGTGGCGGCCGTGGCCGCGCGCTACGCCCGCCATCGCATCGAGGATGGCGACCAGAGCGAAGCCTGGTGGCCGCGCCTGCATTCGTTCGCCATCGGCCTGAAGGGCTCGCCCGACCTGGCCGCCGCGGCCATCGCCGCCGAGGCCCTGGGCACCGTGCACCACGGCTTTGAGTACACCTTCGAAGAAGGCCTGGACGCGCTGCCGGAAGTGATCCGGCACGTGGAAACCTACGACGTCACCACCATCCGTGCGTCCACCCCGATGTTCCTGCTGGCGCGCCGGATCAAGGCGATGGGGGTGAAGATGGTGCTGTCCGGTGAAGGCAGCGATGAAATCTTCGGCGGCTACCTGTACTTCCACAAGGCCCCCAACGCGCGTGAATTCCACGAAGAGCTGGTGCGCAAGCTCGACGCATTGAACAACTACGACTGCCTGCGCGCCAACAAGTCGATGATGGCCTGGGGCGTGGAACCGCGCGTGCCGTTCCTGGACCGTGAGTTCCTCGACGTGGCCATGCGCATCGATGCAAAGCACAAGATGGTCGGACAGGGGCCGCAGGGTGCGCGCCGGATCGAGAAGGCGGTGCTGCGCGAAGCGTTCGAGGGCTACCTGCCCGAGTCGATCCTGTGGCGGCAGAAGGAGCAGTTCAGCGACGGTGTCGGCTACGGCTGGATCGACGGGCTCAAGGCGCACGCCGCGTCGCAGATCAGCGACCGGGTCATGGCGGCGGCCGACAAGCGCTTCGTGCACAACCCGCCGCAGACCAAGGAGGCGTATTACTACCGGCATGTCTTCGAGCAGTACTTCCCGACCCAGGCCGCGGCCGAAACTGTGCCCGGCGGCAAGTCGATCGCCTGTTCTTCGCCGGCGGCGATCGCCTGGGATGCCAGCTTCGCCACCATGGCCGACCCCTCCGGCCGTGCCGTGGCCGGCGTGCACGAACAAGCGCTGGCCTGACCGCGACCCTCCGCGCAGCCCGTATCATCGAGGGCTGCACAAGGGGGCTACAGATGGATGCACAGACCGGGGGCGGGGTGCCACGGATGAAATGGGGCTGGCACTACCTGGCCTGGGCAGGGGTGCCGCTGTTGATCGGCCTGCTGCTGGCCCGCTATGCCGGCCCGGCCGTGCCGGCCGTGGCTGCCAAGGCCGGCATGGTTGCCGGCACGGCAGTGGCGCATCCCCTGTTGTCGCCGCTGGGCCTGTTCCTGCTGCAGTTGCTGGTACTGCTGCTGGTCGCCAAGGGTGCCGGCTGGCTGTTCCGTCGCTTCGGCCAGCCGGGGGTGATCGGCGAAATGGCCGCGGGCCTGATGATGGGTCCGCTGGTGCTGGGGGCGCTGCTGCCGCAGCTGCAGGGCGCGCTGTTCCCGCCGGCGTCGCTGGGCTCGCTGGGGCTGCTCAGCCAGCTGGGCGTGCTGATGTTCCTGCTGGTGGCCGGTGCCGAACTCGACCTGGGGGGACTGCGCGGGCGACGTCGGTTCGCCTTCGTGGTCAGCCATGCCGGTATCGCCGTGCCGTTCGTGCTCGGCGTGGCACTGGCGATCTGGCTGTATGACGCGCATGCGCCGCGCGGCGTTGGCTTCACCGGGTTTGCCATGTTCGTGGGGATCTCGCTGAGCATCACCGCCTTCCCGGTGTTGCTGCGCATCCTCGCCGACCGTGGCATGACCGCGACCCCGCTGGGCCAGACCGCCATCGCCTGCGCCGCGCTGGGCGATGCCACCGCGTGGTGCCTGCTGGCGCTTGTCGTGGCGGCAACGCAGGCACAGGGCTGGCTGCCGACGACGATCAACCTGGTCTGCGTGGTGCTGTTCGTGGCGGTAATGCTGGCCTGGGTGCGGCCCTGGTTCTCGCGCCGGGTGATCGTGGCCGGGCAGGAAGGGCGCTGGCTGCTGCTGATGCTGTTGCTGACGCTGGGGTGTGCGCTGGTGACTGAAATGCTGGGTATCCACGCCCTGTTCGGTGCCTTCGCTGCGGGAGTGGCGGTATCGGGCAATGCCACGTTGCGGCAGACGGTGGCCAGCAAGGTGGAGCCGTTTGCGGTGACCCTGCTGTTGCCGTTGTTCTTCGCCATGACCGGGTTGCGCATACGCGCCGATGCGCTGCAGGCCGGCGACCTGCTGTTGTGCCTGGTGGTGATCGCGGTGGCGACGCTGGGCAAGTTGTCCGGTACCTGGGGGGCAGCGCGCAGTGCCGGCATGGCAAGCCACGAGGCCTGGAAGCTCGGCGCGCTGATGAATACCCGCGGTCTGATGGAGCTGATCGTGCTCAACCTGGGCTATGAACTGGGGTTGCTCGGCGACCGTCTGTTCGCGGTGCTGGTGATCATGGCGCTGGTGACCACGGCGATGACCGGGCCGTTGTTGAGCGCGATGGAGCGCTGGCAGCGGAGGTGATCGATGCGTGAAGGGTTCTGCAGGCGCAACTGCAACTGATTCCGATTAGATCATTGGATTTCTGGATGGGGCACCATGGCCTCCATCGATTCACCAGGAAGCTCCCCCATGAAAGGCAATCCGGACGTCATCGCCTGCTTGAAGGAACTGCTGCGCGGCGAACTGGCCGCGCGTGACCAGTACTTCATCCACTCGCGCCGTTATGAAGACCAGGGTCTGTTCGCGCTGTACGAACGCCTCAACCACGAGATGGAAGAAGAGACCGGGCATGCCGATGCGCTGTTGCGCCGGATCCTGTTCCTGGGCGGCACGCCGGACATGCACCCGCATGCCTTCGAGCCGGGCGTGACCGTGGAAGAAATGCTGCAGAAGGACCTGGACACCGAGTACAGCGTGCGCAACAACCTCGCTGCCGGCATGAAGCTGTGCGAGCAGCACCAGGACTATGTCAGCCGCGACATGCTGCTGGTACAGCTGAAGGACACCGAAGAAGACCATGCCTGGTGGCTGGAACAGCAGCTGGGCCTGATCAAGCGGATCGGGTTGGCGCTGTACCAGACCAGCAAGATCGACTCGAAGGGTTCAGTGGCGCATTGATCGCGCCGCGGTTTCTGCACGCCCGCCAGCCTTCGCCAGCACGCCGCAGGAACGTATCGTCCGCCCGCCAGCAGATGCCAGCCAGCGACGAATGAAAAAGCCGGGGATTCCCCGGCTTTTTCGTGTCCAACGGCGTCCGGATCATCCAACGACGTAGAGCCGACCGTTGGTCGGCTGCACGCGGTGCCGGAGCGAAGCGCAGCCGACCAACGGTCGGCTCTACGGGTTCGCCCCGGGGCGGGCTCATTCCACCGCCAACCCTTCCACCTTCTGCCAACCCCGCGGCAGCAGGTGGCCGCGCGTGGCACGCGTGCCCAGGTACGTTTCCAGGTCCTTGAACGACAGGTTCATGGTGCGCGCACCGCTGCGTACCAGCAGCGTGTTGCCCGGGCCCACCGCCACCACCGCCACCACGCGTTCGGTGGCGAGCTTGGCCTTGGGGATGTCGATGATCTTGTTGCCCTTGCCCTTGTCCAGTTCCGGCAGGTCGGTGGCCGCGATGGCCAGCAGGTTGCCCGAGCTGGTCACCGCCACGATGCGGTCGGTGGCCGGGTTGGCCACTACCGCCGGGGTCAGCACCTTGGAGCCGGAGGTCAGGTTGAGCATCGCCTTGCCGGCCTTGTTGCGCCCGGTCAGGTTCTCGAAGCGGGTCACGAAGCCATAGCCATGGGTGGATGCCAGCACGAAGCGGGTGTTGTTCTCACCGCTGGCCAGGGTCATGAAGGCACTGCCGGCGGCCGGCGAGAAGCGGCCGGTCAGCGGTTCGCCGTTGCCACGCGCCGAGGGCAGCGTATGCACCAGGGTCGAGTAGGCACGGCCTTCGCTGTCCAGGAACGCCACCTGCTGGGTGCTGCGCGCGCGCACCGCCCCCAGCAGCGCGTCGCCGTCGCGGTAGGACAGCGTGGACGGGTCCATGTCATGGCCCTTGGCCGCACGGATCCAGCCCTTCTCCGACAGCACCACGGTCATCGGCTCGCTCGGCACCAGCTCGGTCTCGTCGATCGCCTGGGCCGCGCCACGCTGCACCAGCGGCGAGCGGCGGTCGTCGCCGAACTTCTTGGCGTCGGCCACCAGTTCGTCGCGGATCAGCTTCTTCAGCTTGGCCTTGCTGTCCAGGATCGAGAGGATCTTGTCGCGCTCCTTGGCCAGTTCGTCCTGCTCGCCGCGGATCTTCATTTCCTCCAGGCGGGCCAGCTGCTTGAGCTTGGTTTCCAGGATGTACTCGGCCTGGTCGTCGCTCAAGCCGAAGCGTGCGATCAGCGCCGCCTTGGGCTCGTCCTCGGTACGGATGAGGTGGATCACTTCATCCAGGTTGAGGAAGGCCACCAGCAGGCCTTCCAACAGGTGCAGGCGGCGCTCGACCTTCTGCAGGCGATGGGTGAGCCGGCGGGTCACGGTGGTGGCGCGGAACTGCAGCCACTCCGACAGCAGCACCTTCAGGTTCTTCACCTGCGGGCGGCCGTCCAGCCCGATCACGTTGAGGTTGACCCGGTAGCTGCGCTCCAGGTCGGTAGTGGCGAACAGGTGGCCCATCAGCTGATCGGCATCGACGCGGTTGGAGCGCGGCACCAGCACCACCCGCACCGGGTAGGCATGGTCGGACTCGTCGCGGATGTCTTCCAGCCACGGCAGCTTCTTGGCCCGCATCTGCGCGGCGATCTGTTCGATCACCTTCGACGGCGAAACCTGGAAGGGCAGCGCGTTGATGACGACGTTGGTGTTTTCCTTGAAGTACGTCGCGCGCGCACGGACGCTGCCGTAGCCGGTTTCATACATGTTCCGCAGGTCGGCCGGCGCGGTGATGATCTCGGCGAAACTGGGGTAGTCCGGGCCCTTCACATGCTCGCACAGCTCGGCCACGCTGGCATCGGGATCGTCCAGCAGGTGCAGCAGCGCGCTGACGATCTCGTTGAGGTTGTGCGGCGGTACGTCGGTGGCCATGCCCACGGCGATGCCGGTGGTGCCGTTGAGCAGCAGGTGCGGCAGGCGGGCCGGCATCCAGGTCGGCTCTTCCAGGGTGCCGTCGAAGTTGGGGGTCCAGTCGGTGGTGCCCTGGTTGATCTCGCCCAGCAGCACTTCGGCGATCGGGGTCAGCTTGGACTCGGTGTAACGCATCGCCGCGAAGGACTTGGGATCGTCGGTGGAACCGAAGTTGCCCTGGCCTTCGATCAGCGGGTAGCGGTAGGAGAAGGGCTGGGCCATCAGCACCAGCGCCTCGTAGCACGCGCTGTCGCCATGCGGATGGTATTTACCGATCACATCACCCACGGTACGCGCGGACTTCTTCGGCTTGGAGCCGGCATTCAGGCCCAGCTCGCTCATCGAATAGATGATGCGGCGCTGCACCGGCTTGAGGCCGTCGCCGATGAACGGCAACGCGCGATCAAGCACCACGTACATCGAGTAGTCCAGGTACGCCCGTTCGGCGTACTCGCGCAGGGGCAGCTGTTCAAAGCCGTGGAAGGCGGGGCGGGCAAGATCGGTCATGCGGGATTGTTACCTGTGGCAAGGGACGGCGACGGCTGTCGCCCTCGCAGGCGGTCGATTATCCGGATGCGGCCGGGGATGCCAAGCCGCGTGTTGGATTCAGGGGCTGGCCGGTGCGTGCCAGGTAGCGCCCGGGCGGGCAGCCGAAGTGGCGACCGAACACCGTGACGAACGCGCTGGGGCTGCTGAAGCCCAGTTCGTGGGCGATATCGGACACGCTCTGGCCGTCGGACAACCGGCGCAGGCCCTCGGCGAGCCGGGCCTGCTGCCGCCACTGGGCAAAGCTGAGGGTGGTTTCATCGCGGAAGTGCCGGGTCAGGCTGCGCGGCGACAGGCCGGCCCATTGCGCCCATTGTTCCAGGCTGCGCCCGTCGGACGGGTCGGCGATCAGCTGCGCGGCGATCCGCAGCAGGCGCCGGTCCTGCGGCATCGGCAGGTGCATGCGCTGGCGCGGCGCGTTGCGGATCTCGTCGAGCAGCACCTCGATCATGTGTTGCTGGCGCAGAGTGGGGGCCGCCGTCGGCAGCCAGCGGGCCACGCGCCGGGCCAGTGCCTGCAGCAGGTCGGAAATGGCCACCACGCAGGGCTCATCGGGCAGGTCATGGGCCATCTGCGGGGTGATGATCAGGCCCCAGCCGCGCAACGGCCCGGAAATCTCCACCGTGTGCGGTTCGCCCGGGGGCATCCAGCCGGCACAGCCCGGTGGCAGCGACCAGGTGCCGTGGCGGGTGCGCGTGGTGAGCAACCCGGCCTCCACGCAGATCAGCTGGGCCCGGTAGTGCTGGTGCCAGTCGATCTCCCGATTCAGCCCGCGCGCGCTTTCGATCTGGAAGCCGAGCACGCTCAAACCGTCGTCGCGTTCGATCCAGTCCAGCACATCATTGCGGACCAGGGGCGGGGTGAGGATCGCCTCCTCTGGCCTGAATATGTTATCCATTGTCCAGATTGTAATACCGGGCCAGCCGGAAGCGCCATTAAGGTGGCGTCTCCCATTGTTCTGTTTGCTGCAACACAGCATTTGCTTCCAAGTTGAATATTTCCATTGAGAAATATATTTTATGGAAGTAAAGTGCGCCCCCATGATGATCTGTCCTGAAGCCACGCCTCCCAGCTTCGGCCTGCTGTTGCGCCAGGTGCGCGACGGGCTGGTCCGTCAGCTAGACACGTCGATGGCCGAGGAAAACCTCGGCATTGGCTTCACCCACTATCTCGGTTTGAAGGTGCTCTCGGCCAAGGCCCCGTGCACCGCCAACGAGTTGGCCCAGGCCCTGGACCAGGTGCCCAGCGCGGTGACCCGCCTGCTGGACAAGCTGGAAGCGATGGGCTGTGTGCGGCGCGAGCCGCATGAAAAGGACCGCCGGGCGTTGCAGATCGTGCTGACCGAGCAGGGCCGCCAGTTGTGGGTCCGGCTGAAGCAGCGCGGCGACCAGACGATGAACGATGCGATGCGCGATCTGTCCACCGACGAGCGCGCGCAGCTGCTTTCCCTCATGACCCGTGTACGTGACTCCCTCAATACGCCATGACTACTTTCCTAGATCGCACCACTTCATTGCGCCCGCTGCGGCCGCTGCTGCTGACCGCGCTGGCGCTGGCCCTGGCCGCCTGTGCCAGCAGCCGCGGCCTGCAGCCGCAGGGCACGCTGCTGGATGCCGACAGCCTGCAGACCCAGCGTACGCTGGCCGCCGATGGCCTGAGCCAGCCCGGCTGGCCGGCGTCGGACTGGTGGCGCGCGCTGGGGGATCCCCAGCTCGACGCGCTGATTGCCGAAGGCCTGCAGCGCAACCCCGGTCTGGATGCGGCCGATGCCCGCCTGCGCCAGGCCCGCGCGCAGATCGGGACCGCCCACGCCGACCGGCTGCCCAGCCTGTCGGCCTCCGGTGGCTACACCGGCGTGCGCCTGCCCGAGTCGATGGTCGGTGAAGAGCGCGGCGGCAGCTATGCCGGCAGTGGCCAGGCCTACCTCAGCTTCAGCTATGGCATCGACCTGTGGGGCGGCAAGCGCGCGGCCTGGGAAGCGGCCGTGGACAGCGGCCACGCTGCCGAAGTGGACGCGCAGGCCGCGCGCCTGAACCTGTCGGCCGGGATCGCCGAAGCCTATGCGCAGCTGGGGTACGCCTGGCGCCTGCACGATGTGGCCAGCGAAGAACTGGCGCGCTCGCAGAAGACCCTGGAGCTGACCGCCCAGCGCCGCCGCGCCGGCATCGACAGCGACCTGCAGATGCGCCAGGCCGAGGCCCGTATTCCTGCCGCGCAGCAGCAGCAACAGGCCGCGCAGCAGCAGATCGACGAGGCCCGCACCGCGCTGGCGGCGTTGGTCGGGCAGGGCCCGGACCGCGGCCTGCAGATCGAACGCCCGCAGCTGCTCAATCCGCTGGCGCTGCAGCTGCCCGGCGTGCTGCCCAGCGCACTGCTCGGCCGTCGCCCCGACATCGTGGCCGCGCGCTGGCGCGTGGAAGCGGCCGGGCGCGAGATCCATGCGGCCAAGGCGCAGTTTTATCCGAGCCTCAACCTGACCGCGCTCGGCGGCGTGGTCTCCAGTGAAGTGGACCAGCTGCTCAAGAGCGGCTCCACGTTCGCCTTCCTCGGCCCGGCCCTGAGCCTGCCGATCTTCGACGGTGGCCGCCTGCGTGCCAACCTGGACAAGACCGACGCGCAGTACGACCTGGCCGTGGCCGATTACAACCAGTCGGTGGTCAACGCCTTGCGCGACGTCGCCGACCAGGTCAATGCCGTGCGTTCGCTGGCCGGCCAGGCGGCCGCGCAGCAACAGGCCGTGGACACCGCCAAGGCCGCCCACGACCTGGCCGAGCAGCGCTACCGCGCCGGCATCGGCAGCTATCTGGAGGTGCTCAGCGTGGAAGAACAGCTGCTGCTCGCCCAGCAGCGGCTGGCGTCGCTGCAGTCCCAACAGATTCTTGTATCGGTACGGTTGAGCCAGGCGCTGGGCGGGGGCTTCATCCCCTCCAGCGACACCGCCACGCTCGCCCATTCCCCTGATTCCACGCATTCCTGAGACACATTCCATGAGCCAGACATCCGCTCCTGCTGCCGCTCCGGCAGCCCCGTCCCGTCGCGGCAAGCTGCTGCGCGGCCTGTTGGTCATCGTGGTGCTGCTGCTGGCCGCGGTGGCGCTGTGGTACTTCATGTTCGGCCGCTGGTTCGAAGAAACCGACGACGCCTACGTGCAGGGCAACCAGGTGCAGATCACCCCGCTGGTGGCCGGTACCGTGGTGGCGATCAATACCGATGACGGCATGCGCGTCGAGCGTGGCCAGCTGCTGGTGCAGCTGGACCCGGCCGATACCGAAGTGGCGCTGCAACAGGCCCAGGCCAACCTGGCCAAGACCGTGCGCCAGACCCGCGGCCTGTACCGCAGCGTGGAAGGTGCGCAGGCCGAGTTGAACGCCCGCCAGGTGACCCTGAAGCGCGTGCGTGAGGACTTCAACCGCCGCAAGGGCCTGGCTGCCAGTGGCGCCATTTCCAACGAAGAACTGGCCCATGCGCGTGACGAACTGGCCGGTGCCGAAGCGGCCGTGGCCGGTTCGCGCGAGACCTTCGAGCGCAACAACGCGCTGGTGGACGACACCGTGATCGCCACCCAGCCGGACGTGCAGGCCGCCGCCGCGCAGTTGCGCCAGGCGTTCCTCAACAACGCCCGGTCCGGCATCGTCGCCCCGGTCAGCGGGTTCGTGGCGCGTCGCTCGGTGCAGGTCGGCCAGCGCGTGCAGCCGGGCACCGCGTTGATGGCGGTGGTGCCGACCGAGCAGATGTGGGTGGAAGCCAACTTCAAGGAAACCCAGCTGCGGCACATGCGCCTGGGCCAGGAAGTGGAGCTGCGCTCGGACCTGTATGGCGGTGATGTGACCTACAAGGGCCGCATCGACAGCCTGGGCCTGGGCACCGGTTCGGCGTTCTCGCTGCTGCCGGCGCAGAACGCCAGCGGCAACTGGATCAAGATCGTGCAGCGCGTGCCGGTCCGCATTGCCATCGACGCCAAGCAGCTGGCCGAACACCCGCTGCGCATCGGCCTGTCGATCAAGGCCGAAGTGAGCCTGCGCGACCAGAAGGGCACGGTACTGCCGAGCGCGGTGGCCAAGGGGGCGGTGTTCGACACCGATGTCTATGCCAAGCAGCTGCACGATGCCGATGATGTGATCCATTCGATCATCCAGGGCAACCTGCCGCAGCCGGCCAAGGCGAGCTGAGGCGACCATGTCCGCACAAGCTCCAGCAGCGCCGGGTGCGGTCGCCGGCTTCCTGCCACCGAGCATCGCCTTATGCACCGTGGGCCTGGCGATGGCCTCGTTCATGCAGGTGCTCGACACCACCATCGCCAACGTGTCCCTGCCCACCATTGCCGGCAATCTTGGCGCCAGTTCGCAGCAGGCCACGTGGGTCATCACTTCCTTTGCAGTCAGCATGGCCATCGCGCTGCCGTTGACCGGCTGGCTGAGCCGCCGCTTTGGCGAACGCAAGTTGTTCATCTGGGCCACGCTGGCGTTCGTGGCCACATCGCTGCTGTGCGGGCTGGCCCAGAGCATGGGCATGCTGGTGCTGTCGCGCGCGCTGCAGGGTTTCGTGGCCGGGCCGATGTACCCGATCACCCAGTCGCTGCTGGTCTCGATCTATCCACGTGAGAAACGCGGGCAGGCGCTGGCGCTGCTGGCGATGATCACCGTGGTGGCGCCGATCTGCGGGCCCATCCTGGGCGGCTGGATCACCGACAACTACAGCTGGGAATGGATCTTCCTGATCAACGTGCCGTTGGGCATCTTCGCGGCCCTGGTGGTGGGTAGCCAGCTGAAGGGCCGTCCGGAGCAGACTGAAAAACCGAAGATGGACTACGTGGGCCTGGTCACCCTGGTGATCGGCGTGGGCGCGTTGCAGTTGGTGCTCGACCTGGGCAACGACGAAGACTGGTTCGCCTCGATGAAGGTCGTGGTGCTGGCCTGCGTGGCCGTGGTGTCGCTGGCGGTGTTCCTGATCTGGGAACTCACCGACAAGGACCCGATCGTGGACCTGCGATTGTTCCGGCATCGCAACTTCCGCGCCGGTACGCTGGCGATGGTGGTGGCGTATGCGGCGTTCTTCAGCGTGTCGTTGCTGATCCCGCAGTGGCTGCAGCGTGACATGGGCTACACCGCGATCTGGGCGGGCCTGGCGACGGCACCGATCGGCATTCTGCCGGTGATCATGTCCCCGTTCGTGGGCAAATATGCCTCGCGCTTCGACATGCGCTGGATTGCCTCGTTCGCGTTTGTGTTCCTGTCCTTCACCAGCTTCCTGCGCTCGGGCTTCAACCTGCAGGTGGACTTCAACCATGTGGCGATGGTGCAGCTGATCATGGGCGTGGGTGTGGCGCTGTTCTTCATGCCGGTGCTGCAGATTCTGTTGTCGGACCTGGACGGGCGCGAGATCGCGGCCGGCTCGGGCCTGGCCACGTTCCTGCGCACGCTGGGCGGCAGCTTTGCCGCATCGCTGACCACCTGGCTGTGGGCACGCCGCACCCAGGAGCATCACGCGCACCTGACCGAGCACGTGTCCACTTACACGCCGGGCATGCAGGAGCAGGTGGCCGCGATGGGGCAGGGCAACCTGCAGCATGGCGCGGCGGCGCTCAACAACATGATCAACCACCAGGCCTCGCAGATGGGCTTCAACGACATCTTCTTCCTGCTGGGCTGGGTGTTCCTGGCGATCATCGCGTTCCTGTGGCTGGCCAAGCCACCGTTCGGTGCAGGGGCGGGTGCGGCATCGGCCGGCGGGCATTGAGCCTGGCGTGAGGTGAAACGAAAAACCCGCCGAAAGGCGGGTTTTTTCATGGGTTCGTCTGTCCGCGGCGGATGGAAAAATGCAAACCAACGGCCCGCGTAAGCACGGGAGGCGGGACACGCTGCCCCTCCGGGTAGAGCCGACCGTTGGTCGGCTTCCCCCAGCGCCCAGGGATATCAACGTCAGCCGACCAACGGTCGCAAAGCACACCAGCACCCGCGCCTACACCACGCCGGTTGCGACGCCTCAACGTGGAAGCCACCCAGGACAGCATCATCCGCACTGTGGTGCAGTGGCCCGTGCACGTGCCGGTAAAGATTCCCGGGAAGGTGCAGCGCGCCGCCCGCGAAGCCGCAGTCACGCAGCAGAGCAAGGGGAAGCATCCAGGCGGTGTTGTAGGACGCGTTCGCTGAGCCGGCAGGCTCTGCCAGGCGACATCCATTAGGCGAGGGCGGCTGCAGAGGCCTTCTGCCACCGGCAATAGTCCGTCGAAGGCAGGCATCGAGTGATCAAGGTCACAAGCAACGGCCGGCTCCACCGCGTAATGCCGCGCGCCATTTGCCGCAGCGGTGGGCAAACCGCGGGCATGAAAAAACCCGCTTGCGCGGGTTTGATCATTGCCTGAGTCATGGTGCCCAGAAGAGGACTCGAACCTCCACGAAGTTGCCCCCGCTAGCACCTGAAGCTAGTGCGTCTACCAATTCCGCCACCTGGGCGACTCAGGAGGGGAATTCTGCGGGAGAAGCGCAATTGTGTCAACAGGATTTCGCGGGAAGTTTGTTTGTCGCGCGTTGCTGCGTCATCGCGGTCGATGCCGCGCGAATCGTGCGTGGTGCGTGGTGGACCGCAGAAACGAAAAAACCCGCTTGCGCGGGTTTGATCATTTTCTGAGTCATGGTGCCCAGGAGAGGACTCGAACCTCCACGAAGTTACCCCCGCTAGCACCTGAAGCTAGTGCGTCTACCAATTCCGCCACCTGGGCGACTCAGAACGAGAATTTTGCGGGAGAACCGCGATTGTGTCAACAGGATTTCGCAGGAAGTTCGTTTGTCGCGCGTTGCTGCGTCATCGCGGTCGATGCCGCGCGAATCGTGCGTGGTGCGTGGTGGACCGCAGAAACGAAAAAACCCGCTTGCGCGGGTTTGATCATTTTCTGAGTCATGGTGCCCAGGAGAGGACTCGAACCTCCACGAAGTTACCCCCGCTAGCACCTGAAGCTAGTGCGTCTACCAATTCCGCCACCTGGGCGACTCAGGACGCGAATTCTGGGCATGTGGCCCACGCTTGTCAACGGTTTTGTGAAAATTCTTCACAATCCTGCACAGGTGACGCGCGCTGACCGGATCTGCACACCGCCAGCGGTTATCATGGAGGCCAATGAAACCAACGAAACCGACCCAGGGCGCGAAAGCCCCCAAGTCCCCGGCGCCCAAGCAGGCAGCCGGTCCGTCGGGCAAGCCCCGCGCTGCCGCCAAGAAAGCCGGCAAACTGCCGCCTTGGATGCCCGAATCCATGACTGCGCCTGCGCCACCGCGCGGTGGCAAGCGTTCGGGCCCCAAGCCGGATGCCGGCCCGCCGGTCCCGACCCGTCGCCGGCCGCATCCGACCACCGCCCCGGACATGAACGTGCTGGATCCGCACGCGGCACGCGAGGCCGAGCGCTATGCGCAGCCGATCGCCAGCCGCGAGGCGATCCTGCAGCTGCTGGATCGCTGCGATGGCCCGCAGACCGGTGAAGAAATCGGCCTGCACCTCGGCCTGACCGAACCGGACCGTGCCGATGCGCTCGGCAAGCGCCTCGGCGCGATGGTCCGCGACGGCCAGCTCGTGCAGAACCGCCGCGGCGGCTTCGCGCCGGTGCAGGCGGTCAACCTGATCACCGGCGTGGTCATCGCCAACCCGGAAGGCTTCGGCTTCCTGCGCCCGGTGGAAGGCGGCGACGACCTGTTCCTGCCGCCGTATGAAATGCGCAAGGTGCTGCACGGCGACAAGGTGCTGGTCAACGTGACCGGCATCGACCGCCGGGGTCGCCGCGAGGGCAGCATTTCGCGCGTGCTCGAGCGCGGCATGACCCGCCTGATCGGCCGCTTCAGTGTTGAGTTCGGCATCAATTACGTGGTGCCCGACGACAAGCGCGTGCAGCGCAACGTACAGATTCCGCCGGACCAGACCGGTGATGCGCGCGACGGCCAACTGGTGGTCTGCGAGCTGACCCAGGCCCCGGACACCCGGCGCCCGCCGATCGGCCGCATCATCGCGGTGCTCGGCGACAAGCTGACCGCCTCGCTGATTGTCGAGACCGCCATCCACGGCCACGAGCTGCCGTTCGAGTTCCCGCAGGACGTGCTCAACGAAGCCTCGGCCGTGCCGCTGGTGGTCGAGGCGGAAATGACCGGCGGTCGCGTGGATCTGCGCAGCACGCCGCTGGTGACCATCGACGGCGAGGACGCCAAGGACTTTGACGACGCGGTCTACTGCGAACCCAACGCCGAAGGTTTCCGCCTGGTGGTGGCGATCGCCGACGTCTCCAACTACGTCCGTCCCGGTACGCCGCTGGACGATGAAGCACAGAAGCGCGCGACCTCGGTGTATTTCCCGGGCTTCGTGGTGCCGATGTTGCCCGAGACGCTGTCCAACGGCATCTGCTCGCTGATGCCCAAGGTCGACCGCATGTGCTTTGTCTGCGACATGCAGGTGAACCGCGAGGGCGAGGTGATCCACTCGCGCTTCTACGAAGCGGTGATGAATTCCCATGCACGCCTGACCTACAACCAGGTCTGGCAGGCGGTGGGCGAAAACGATGTGGCCACGCGCAATGATATCGCCGCGGTGCTGCCGCAGGTCGAACGCCTGCACCAGCTGTACAAGGTGCTGGCCAAGGCGCGTACCCGACGCGGGGCGATCGAGTTTGAATCCTCCGAAGTGCGCTTCGTGCTGGACAACACCGGCGAAGTCACCCAGGCCGGGATGATGGTGCGCAACGATGCGCACAAGCTGATCGAAGAATGCATGATCGCCGCCAATGTGCAGGCGGCGCGCTACCTGTTGAGCAAGCACGTGCCGGCACCGTTCCGCGACCATGCCAAGCCGCCGGAAACCAAGTACGACGACCTGCTGGAGTTCCTCAAGGAATTCAAGCTGAGCCTGCCGGCCTGGTCCAAGGTGCAGCCGGGCGATTACACCAAGCTGCTCAAGAAGGTGCGCGAGCGCCCCGATGCAGCGCTGCTGGAATCGGTGCTGCTGCGCAGCCAGAGCCTGGCGGTGTACTCGCCGGACAACCAGGGCCACTTCGGCCTGTCGCTGGATGCCTACGCACACTTCACCTCGCCGATCCGCCGCTACCCCGACCTGCTGGTGCACCGTGCGATCAAGCACGCGCTCAGCGGCAAGCCGCTGGAGAAGTACACCTATTCGCAGCGCGAGATGGCAGCGCTGGCCCTGCAGTGTTCCGAACGCGAACGCCGTGCCGACGAGGCCGAGCGCGAGGTCGACGAGCGCTACCGTGCCGCGTGGATGGAAAAACACGTCGGCGGCCAGTTCGATGGCGTGATCAGTGGCGTGACCAGTTTCGGTTTGTTCGTGGAACTGGACGAATCCAAGGTCAATGGCCTGGTGCACGTCACCCAGCTGCCGCACGACTATTACCAGTTCGATGCGGTACGCAAGACGCTCAACGGCGAACGCCGTGGCAAGGCTTACCGGCTGGGCGATCGCGTCCGCATCCTGGTGCTCAAGGCCAGCATGGAAGAGCGCAAGATCGACTTCCGCCTGGTCGAAGAGAAGGACGACGAGGTGGCCGAACTGCCGCCGCGCGGCCAGCCGGCCAAGCGCAAGAAGCAGAAGTACTGAGATGTGCTGCCGACCCACGGTCGGCAGCTACCCGGCCGGTACATGACCGGCCGGCACGTACCCACCCGGCGCATGACCGGCCGGTACGGAACCCACCCGGTAGGTACCGACCGTTGGTCGGTACCTACCGGCCGGCTCCACCCGGACCCGATGCGGAGCGACCATGCCTGCACTCCCTGAATACAGCGGCGGCTGCCAATGCGGCGCGATCCGCTTCCATGTCCGCGGCGAACTCACCGACAGCTCGATCTGCCACTGCCGCATGTGCCAGAAGGCGTTCGGGGCTTACTACGCGCCGCTGGTCTCGGTGCGCGGGGTCGCGTTCACCTGGACCCGGGGCGAGCCGCGCCGGTTTGCCTCCTCCAACCGGGTTCAGCGCGGCTTCTGCGCGGACTGCGGCACGCCGTTGACCTATGAAGCGCCGAACGGCATGGCGATCGCCGCGGGTGCCTTCGACCAGCCGGCCCGCCTGCCACCGACCGTGCAGTACGGCACCGAGGCCAAGGTACCGTTCGTGGACACGCTGGGCGCGCTCCCGGCCATCGCTGACGAGGACGACCCTGAGATGGCCCTGCTGCAGGGCCTGGTCAGCCACCAGCACCCGGACCGCGACACCCCGTGAACGCCCGGCAGGGCAGGCCGGGCCTTGATGCTCTACCATTACCACCCCCTGTACCGGTCCCGCCCCGCAATGAGCAAGCAAAGCCAGTGGATCGTCGGCGTCAACGCCGTCGCCTCTTCGATCGAAAACGATGCCGAGAATGTCCGCGAAGTCCTGATCGAAGCCGGGGCGAAGAATCCGCGGCTGACCGAGATCGAAGAGAACGCGCGGCGCAAGGGCATCGACGTGCGCAAGGTCAACACCCAGGCGCTGGACGGCGTGGGCGGTTCGGTGCGCCACCAGGGCGTGGCGGCGCGTTACCAGGCCGCACGCACCTACGGTGAGAACGAACTGGAAGGGCTGATCGAAGCGGCCGAGGGCAAGGCCCTGCTGCTGGTGCTGGACGAGGTGCAGGATCCGCACAACCTCGGCGCCTGCCTGCGCAGCGCTGCGGCAGCCGGTGCCACGGCGGTGATCATTCCCAAGGACAAGTCGGCCACGGTCAACGCCACCGTGCGCAAGACCTCGGCCGGTGCGGCCGACCGTATCCCGGTGGTGGCGGTGACCAACCTGTCGCGCTGCCTGAAGGACCTGCAGAAGCTGGGCGTGTGGATCTACGGCCTGGCCGGTGAAGCCACCGCATCGCTGTACTCGATCGACCTGCGCGGCAACGTGGCGCTGGTGCTGGGCGGCGAAGCGGACGGCCTGCGCCGGCTGACCCGCGAAAACTGCGACAGCCTGGTCAAGATCCCGATGCCGGGCGACATCGAAAGCCTCAATGTCTCGGTGGCCACCGGCGTCAGCCTGTTTGAAGCGGTACGCCAGCGCGCGGGGTAACCGCGCGCGTAGAGCCGACCGTTGGTCGGCTGCCGCGCAACGCGCGGCAATGGGTCCTGCGTTCGTGGCCCCGGACGCAGCGCAGCCGACCAACGGTCGGCTCTACGCGTCTGCGGTGGATCTGGCGTGCCCGGGGTAGAGCCGACCGTTGGTCGGCTGCCGCGCAACGCGCGGCAATGGGTCCTGCGTTCGTGGCCCCGGACGGAGCGCAGCCGACCAACGGTCGGCTCTACGCGTCTGTGGTGGATCTGGCGTGCCCGGGGTAGAGCCGACCGTTGGTCGGCTGCCGCGCAACGCGCGGCAATGGGTCCTGCGTTCGTGGCCCCGGACGCAGCGCAGCCGACCAACGGTCGGCTCTACCCCGCGCTGCCTCCCAGCGCCTTGAACAACGTCACATCGTTGATCAGCTGCTTCTGCTTCACCGACGCCAGCGACAGTTCGGCGTCGCGGCGGGTCTGCTGGGCTTCCAGCCAGGTGCGCAGGTCGGTGGCGCCGACCCGGTAGCGCACTTCGTACATCCGCTCGATCTCCACCGCTTCGTCGTAGGACGCCTGCGATGCCGCCACCTGGGTGATGAACTGCTCGCGTGCCGACAGCGCGTTGTCCACTTCCGACAGCGCGGTATACAGGGTGCGGCGGAAGCTGTTGGCCGCGATCTGGTAATCGGTCCCGGCCAGGCGCGTGTTCAACTGCGCCTGGCGGAAGTTGAGGAACGGCAGCGACACTCCCGCGCCCAGGGTGGCCACCGGGTTCTTCAGTACGTCTGACAGCGACGTGGAACCGCTGCCGACGCCGCCGCTCAGACTCAGCGCCGGGTAGTACTGGGTTGCGGTCACCTTGATCGTCTTGAGGCTGTTGCGCAGGCGCAGCTCGGCCGCACGCAGGTCCGGCCGGCGACCGAGCAGCTCGGCCGGCAGGCCTTCGGCGATCACCGGGCGGCGGCCATCCAGCAACTGCCGGGGCTCCTCGTCCAGCGCCAACGGCTGGCCATCGAGCAGCACGGTCAGCGCATTGCGGCTGGCCACCCGCTGCTGTGCCAACGCACTCTGCACGGCGCGTTGCGCCTCCAGGCTCTGGGTGGCCTGGCGCACTTCCAGCCGCGATACCGCGCCGGCGTCGAAGCGGGCCTGCACCAACTGCTGGGTCCGCTGTAGGCGTTCCAGGTTGGCCTGGCCGGCGGCGATGGACTGGTTGAGGAATGCCAGGGTCCAGTACTGCGTGGTGACATCGCCGATCACCAGCAGCGCGGTGTTCTGCAGGTCCTCGGCACTGGCCTGGGCCTCCCATTGGGCGATGTCGCGCTGGGTGCGCAGGCGCCCCCACAGATCGATCTCCCACTGCAGCGACACGCTGGCCGAGCTGCTGCGGCTCCAGTCCGCGGCGTGGTCGATCGGGCGGTTGCCGCCACTGCTGACGCTGCCCGAAGGCTGCGGCCACAGCGCGTTGTCGGCCAAGCCGGCCTGCAGGCGCGCGCGCTGCACGGCCAGCCCGGCCGAGGCCAGGTCGGTGTTGGCGATCAGTGCGCGCTCAACCACCTGGTCCAGGCGCGGATCGCCAAACAGGGTCCACCAGGGATCGTTGCGGACATCGCTGCCGGTCGCCTGTGGCAGGGTGTCCACGGCGTCGACGGGCGCGTTGCGCGCGGCATCGCCGCGGCCATAGCTGGCCGGTACGGTGGGGGCATCGGCCGGGTAGTGGCCGGTACTGACGCAGGCCGACACCGCCAGCGTGGTGGCGCAGGCCAGGGCGAGCGGGCGCAGGCGGGACAGCATGGGCAGGAAAGGACGGTTCATCATTCGCGCGCCAGCGCCTCCACGGGATCAAGTTGGGCGGCATTGCGCGCCGGAAGGAAGCCGAACGCCACGCCGATCAGGCTGGAGCAGGCGAACGCCGCGACGATCGACGCGGTCGAGAACAGCATCTGGAAGTCCGGGGCGAACTTGCCGAACAGCCAGCCCACCACCAGCGACAGGCCCACCCCCAGCAGGCCGCCGAGCAGGCACACCAGCACCGCCTCGATCAGGAACTGCTGGCGGATGTCGCTCTGCCGCGCGCCCACGGCCATGCGCACGCCGATTTCGCGGGTGCGCTCGGTCACCGACACCAGCATGATGTTCATCACCCCGATGCCGCCTACCAGCAAGGCGATCGCGGCGATGGCGCTGATCAGCAGGGTCATGGTGCGGGTGGTCTGTTCGATGGTTTCGCGGATCTCGGCGCTGTTGCTGAGGAAGAAGTCCTCGGTGCCGTGACGCATGACCAGCAGCTTGGAAATGGCCGCCTGCGCGGCATCCATCGGGGTGCTATCGTCCACCCGCACGGTGATGCTGGAGACGTAGGTCTGCCCGAGCATGCGCGACATCACCGTGGTGTAGGGCACCCACACGCCCAGGCTGGTGCTGCCGCCAAAACCGAAGCTCTGCCGCTGCGCCACGCCGATCACCCGCACCGGCACGTTGCCGAGCAGGATCACCTGGCCGATCGGATCTTCGCCGCCGGGGAAGAACTGGGTCCGGGTGTTCTCATCGATGATGGCCACCTGGGCCAGGCCCCTGACCGCATCGGCCTGGAAGAAGCTGCCTGCGGTCAGGGTGACGCCCTTGACCCGGAAGAACTGCTCGCCCACGCCGCTGACCTGGGCGGTGGCCGACTGGTTGCGGTAGCGTGCGGTCACCGACGAAGACACGCTGGGCGTGGCGCTGTCGACGTAACTCTGCCGCGCCAGCGCATCGGCATCGCTGGCCTTGAGCGTCTGCACCCGGGCCGAGCGCATGTCGCCGAAACCGCGGCCGGGGTAGACATCGATGGTGTTGGTGCCCAGCGCGCTGATGTTCTGCAGGATCTGCTGCTGCGAACCATTGCCCATCGCCACCACCGACACCACCGAGGCGATGCCGATGATGATGCCGAGCATGGTCAGGAAGGTGCGCAGGCGGTGGGCGTTCATCGCCAGCAACGCCATCCGGAACGCTTCGGTGAAACGGTCGCGCGCGGCCCGCCAGCTGTGGCCTGTGGCGGCGGCCACGGTTGGCTGGCGCTGGGCGCGGTATTGGGGCGCATTGGGATTGCTGCGGTCGGCGATGATTTCCCCGTCGCGGATTTCGATGATGCGCTGGGCGTGTTCGGCCACGCTCATGTCATGGGTGACGATGATGATGGTGTGGCCTTCGGCATGCAGCTCGCCGAGGATGCCCATCACTTCTTCACCGGCGTGGGTGTCCAGCGCGCCGGTCGGTTCATCGGCCAGGATCACCTCGCCACCGTTCATCAGGGCGCGGGCGATCGACACGCGCTGCTGCTGGCCACCGGAGAGCTGGCCGGGTTTGTGGTTCATGCGGTCGCCCAGGCCCAGGCGTTGCAGCAGTTGCTCGGCACGCGCGGTGCGCACCGGCCCTGGGCTGCCGGCATAGACGGCCGGTACGGCAACGTTGCCGCGCGCATCGAGGTCGCCGAGCAGGTGGTAGCGCTGGAAGATGAAGCCGAAATGCTCGCGGCGCAGCTCGGCCAGTTCGTCCGGCAGCATGCTGCCGGTTTCTCGCCCGGCCACCTGGTAGCTGCCCCGGGTGGGGCGGTCCAGGCAGCCGAGGATGTTCATCAAGGTTGACTTGCCCGAGCCGGACTGGCCGACGATGGCCACGATCTCGCCCGCGGCGATGTCCAGGTTGACGTCGCGCAGCACCGCGATGGTGTCATCGCCGGCCGGAAACTCGCGGCGCAGGTCGCGCAGCCGCAGCAACGGCACGCCGGTGGCGGCGGGGCTCATCGGCGCGATCCGCCCATGCCCGGGCCGCTCATGCGGATCTGGGCACCGCCCCGGTTGCCACCGGACGCCGCCGCCGCACCCCCTTCACCGACCACCACCTTGTCGCCTTCCTCAAGCCCGGACACCACCTCGGCATTGGCACCGTTGTTGATGCCGATGCGGACCTTGCGCGGGGTCGGCAGGCCGTCCTTGCCGACCACGCGCACCATGTGCTGGCCGTCGCGGGTCTTCGGCCCCAGCGCCACCGCCGGAACGGTCAGCACGTTCTTGGCCTGCTTGAGCATCACCGACACCTGCGCGGTCATGTCGATGCGCAGCGTGCCGTCGGTGTTCTCCACGTCGAACAGCGCGTTGTAGTACACCGCCGTGCTGGCGCTGGAACTGGACGAACTGGAACTGGAGGAACTGTCGTTGGCGATCGACGACGGCGCCGGGTTGATCTGCCGCAGCGTGGCGGTATAGCGGCGGTCCGGATCGCCCAGGGTGGTGAAATACACCGGCATGCCGGCCTTGATCTTGACCACGTCCGCCTCGGAGACTTCGGCATTGACCGTGACCAGGTCCAGCCGCGCCAGCATCACGATGGTCGGTGCGGTCTGGTTGGCGTTGACGGTGCGGCCTTCCTCGGCGACCACCGCCACCACGGTGCCGTCCATCGGCGCGGTGATGCGGGTGTAGGCCAGGTTGGCGCGGGCGGTGTCCAGCTCGGTCTGGCGCCCCTTGATCTGCGCGTCATAGGACTGGATCTGCGCGTGAGCGGTCTTCAGTTTGGCATCGGCGGCGTCGTACTCGGCGCGCGAGGTGGCTTCGGCGGCCAGCATCTGCTGCTGGCGGGCGAACTCCAGCTCGGCCTCGCGCAGGCTGGCCTGCTGTACCGAGCGCTGTGCCTTGACCTGGTCCAGCGTGGCCTGCGCATTGAGCACCTGGTTCTGCTGGGTGGTCGCGTCGATCTCGGCGATCAGGTCGCCTTCCTTGACGGCATCGCCCAGCTGCACCTTCAGCGATTTGATCTGGCCGGAGGCCTGCGCACCCACGCTGACCAGCTTGTAGGCATCGATCACCCCGGTGGCCTCCACGGTCTGCTCGATGTCACCGCGGCTGACCGGGCTGGTGGCCAGGGTCGGGGCGGCCGGCTTGCGCAGGTACCATGCGACAATCGCGGCAAGCACGACCACGGCAGCAATCAACAGCAGCACGCGGCCGCGACGGGTGGTGGGCAGGTGGGGCTTCACGAAGGTCGTCAACTCGGCAGGCCGTCGATGCGGCGTTGTCAGCATTGTGAAGACCGTTACCCCGGCGCTCAACACTTGCCGTGTGTCGCGGCGTAACCGGCGCGGCGTTTTTGTATGTCGCCGTGTGTCGGTTGCGGTGTTTGAAACATGCGTACGCAAACCACTGGATGCGGTTCAGCTCCCGACAGGGGATCATGGCCGCATGGAGACTCCCAACCCGATGCATCGACTGCTGATCGTCGACGACGACAACGACATCCGCCAGCTGCTGGCCGAGCAGCTCGGCCGTGCCGGCTACCAGGTCAGCACCGCCGGCGACGGCCATGGCATGCGCCAGGTACTGGAGCGCGAGCACGTGGACCTGATCGTGCTCGACCTCAACCTGCCGCGCGAAGACGGCCTCACCCTGTGCCGCGACCTGCGCGCACGGTCGAGTACGCCGGTGATCATGCTCACCGCGCGCAGCGAACCGATCGACCGCGTGCTGGGCCTGGAAATGGGCGCCGACGATTACCTGGGCAAACCGTTCGAGCCGCGCGAGCTGCTGGCGCGCATCCGCAATGTGCTGCGCCGTACCGAAGCCCTGCCGGCCAACCTGGAGCCGCTGGCGATCCGCCGCGCGCGCTTTTCGCAGTGGATCTTCGACCTGGAGCACCGCCACCTGCTCGATCCTGACGGCCGCGTGGTGGTGCTGTCCGGTGCCGAGTTCCGCCTGCTGCGGGTATTTGTCGGACACGCCAACAAGGTGCTGTCGCGAGAACAGCTGGTCGCGTTGAGCAGCGGCCGCAGCTACGAATCGCAGGACCGCGCGATCGACCTGCAGGTCAGCCGGCTGCGCAACAAGCTGGCCGACGATGGCGGCAGCGACGGGCTGATCAAGACCGTGCGCAACGAAGGGTATGTGCTGGCCACGGCGGTAACCCTGGAATGAATCGCCTGCGCCGGTTCTTCGCCTCGATGGTGGGGCGCCTGTTCGTGATCCTGCTGCTGGGCATGAGCGTGGCGGCGATCGGCGCGACGATGCTGGCCAGTGCCAAGCGCCAGCAGGAATTCGAGCGACAGAACCTCAACCGCATCGCCGACCGGTTGCAGGGCTTCGTCAACCTGCTGGACGACAACCCCGAGCTGCGCGCACGGCTGCTCGACAGCGGCGGGCCGAGCGTGCGGCGCTTGCCGCCGGACGCACGGGTAGGGCGGCCGGATGCGGCGCTGATGGAGGTGCTCGATGACCGCCCGGGCCCGGTGGCCAGCAGCCAGGTCGCCTTTACCTCGTTCCGTTCCTGCCTGCCACGGCTGCCGGTGTTCCCGCACAAGGACAAGTCGCGCAAGGGTCCCCCGCGTGAGCGCGACCCGGCCTTCATCCCGCCCAAGTGCCGCATGGTCGCGCTGCGCCTGAGCGATGGCACCCCCCTGCAGCTGGCGCTGGATTCACCGGCGGTGGCGCACAACGGCATCCTGGCGGTGGACCCGCTGTTCCTGACCCTGCTGGTGATGGCGATCGCGATATTGGCCTACGTGGTCGCGCGGATTGCCAGCGCGCCCCTGCAGCGGCTGGCCTCGGCCGCCGCGGCCTTGGGCGATGACCTGCAGGGCGCACCGATGCCGGTGACCGGGCCGCTGGAGGTACAGCGTGCTGCCGAGGCCTTCAATGCGATGCAGAAGCGCCTGCAGCGCCACCTTGGCGAGCGCACGCAGATGTTGGCGGCGATCACCCATGACCTGCAGACGCCGGTGACCCGGCTGCGGCTGCGGCTGGAGAATGTCACCGATGAAGCGCTGCGCGAGCGCCTGGTCGGCGACCTGGCGGCGATGCAGGCGCTGATCCGCGAAGGCCTGGAACTGGCGCGCAGCGCCGAGAGTGCCGAGCAGCGGGCCGCGTTGGACCTGGACTCGCTGCTGGAAAGCATCGTGGAAGATGCGGTGGAAGCCGGCGCCGACGTCTGTTTCGAGCGGCCCAGCGGCGCGGTGCTGATGCTGCGCCCGCTGGCCATGCACCGGTTGTTCTCCAACCTGGTCGACAACGCGGTGACCTATGGCCAGTCGGCACGCGTGAGCGTCGAGCAGGACGCCGGCAACGTGGTGGTGCGCATCCGCGACAGCGGCCCGGGCCTGGCCGAGGACGAGCTGGAGGCGGTGTTCGACCCGTTCGTGCGGCTGGAGACCTCACGCTCGCGCGAGACCGGCGGTGCCGGATTGGGCCTGACCATCGCGCGTGCGCTGGCCGAAAAGGACGGCGCGCGGCTGCAGCTGCGCAACCACCCGCAGGGTGGGCTGGAGGCGGTGGTGGAATTGCCCGCGGCCCTGCGTGCGCCCGGTAGCCGCCCGATCGGGGCGTTGTAGACACAAACACAGGCGGTTTTGCCTACTATGATGGGCAACCCCACAGCTTTCTTCCGCATGAGCGCGTCTTACTCCGCCGGTTGCTCCCCCGTTGCACCGCCGCCTGTCGCCCCGCCCCCCGCCCCGTTTCCGGCGGGTCGTCACGGATGATCCCAGCGGGACACGTCAACCGGGGGGAGCCGGTCCGCGCCAACGTTTTCCAGCGTATCGGCGCCGCCTGGCTCTGGCTGTGCCTGTTGTGCGTGGTGGCGTGGCCGCTCGCCGCCCAGGATGGGCCGCCACCGCTGCGTGACTACGCCATCGACGTGTGGACCTCGAGCAATGGCCTGCCGCACAACTCGCTGCGCGACATCGCCCAGACCCCTGAAGGCCATCTGTGGTTCGCCACCTGGGAAGGCCTGGTGCGCTACAACGGGCTGGATTTCACCGTGTTCGACCGCAGCACCCGGCCCGGCCTGCGCGACAACGGGGTCGGTGCGTTGCTCGTTGACCGCGACGGCGGCCTGTGGATCAGCGATTCGCGCGGCAACGTCACCCGGCGCGGCACCGATGGCCGCTGGCACGTGTATGAGCACCAGGCCGATACGCCGCAGGTGCTGATCCAGGCCATGCAGATGGACAGTCACGGTCGTCTGTGGCTGCTGTACGAAGGCAACGGCATCGGCAGCCTGACCCCGGACGGGCGCATTCACTACGAAAAACCACCGGCCGGCGTGCCGATGGCGATGAGTTTCACCAAGCTGGTGGTGGACGCGCAGGACCGGGTCTGGGTGGGCACCCTGGACGGGCTGGTGGTGCGCGACACCGACGGGGTGATGCGGCGTGCACCGGAAGCGTTCGGACTGGGGCGTGGCCTGGTCTGGCCCTACCGCGCGCCCGACGGGGTGATGTGGATCGTCGCTGGCGAGCGCATCTACCGCATGCAGGACGGTACGCCGCAGCTGCAGCATCGGCTGCCAGGCGTGGCGCATATCACTGCGATGTTGCAGGACCGGCATGGCGACCTCTGGCTGGGGACCGAGAACCAGGGCCTGCTGCGGCTGTCGCGGCATGGGATGGAACGCCTGCCCAACGGCCTGTCGTTGCCGGGGGGGCGCGTGGTCAGCCTGCGTGAGGATGCCGAGGGCAGCATCTGGGTGGGCGCCAACGGCGGCCTGTATCGCCTGCGCGAAACCCTCTTCAGCAGCTACACCGAGCGCGATGGACTCAGTGGCGACTACGTGCGCACGGTGCTGGAAGACCAGCGCAGGCAGCTGTGGATCGGCAGCGCCAGTGGCCTGGACCGCCGCGACGTGGAAGGCCGTTTCTCGCCGGTGGCATTGCACAACCGCAGTGGCAAGACCCCCTCGGTGCTGAGCCTGGCCCAGGACCAGCAGGGCGGCTTGTGGGCCGGTACCTTCGGCGACGGCGTGTTCCACCTGGATGCCGAAGGACGCACGTTGCGCAGCTATGGCACCGACGATGGCCTGCCCGGTGGCAACGTCCGCGCGATCAGCGTGGACCGCGCCGGCGCGGTTTGGATCGGCACCCAGAAAGGCGTGGTACGCATTGATCGCCACGGCGTCGAGGTGCCCCACGTCCCGGGCATGCCCGGTGGGTTGATCACCGCGTTGGCGCACGATGCCGATGGCGGGTTGTGGATCGGTACCATCGAAGGCATCCGCGTGCTGCGTGGCAATCGCGTGCAGTCCATCGACCTGGCCCCGTTGGGTGGCGGTCGCAGCGTGTTCGGTTTCCAGCAGATCGGCGATGCGATGTGGGTCAGCAGCGACCGGGGCCTGTACCGCTGGCAGGATGGCCGGCTTGCGCGGGTCGGGCTGGAGCAGGGCATGCCGGTGGATACGGTGTTCCAGCTGGTACCCGACCGCATCGGCTATGTCTGGATCAGCAGCAACCGCGGCGTGCTGCGCACCGACATGGCGATGCTCAACGAGGTTGCCGACGGCCGCATCCGGCGGATCGAGGTGGAGCACTACAACGAAATCGACGGCATGGCCAACGCACAGGCCAACGGCAGTTCCGGGCCATCGGCGATCCTGCGCCAGGACGGCACCTTCTGGGTGGTCACTGCCGGCGGCCTGAGCATGGTCGACCCGCTGCGCCTGCAGCGCTTCCGTGATCGCCTGGCGCCACCGGCAGTGATCGAAAACGTGCAGGTCGATGGCCGGCCGCTGCACTGGCAGGGCGCCGACCACAACAGCATTCCCGGTGGCCGCCGGCTCAGCGTGAGCTATGTGGGCCTGAGCTACCTGATGTCCGACCGGATCCGCTACCGCACCCGCCTGTCTGGCCTGGACAGTGGCTGGATCGAACGCGGCCAGCAGCGCAGCGTGGAGTTCATCGGGCTGCCGCCCGGCGATTACACCCTGCACGTATCGGCGGCGCATCCGGGCGGCAGCTGGAGCGACAGCGAGGCGGTGTGGGCGTTCACGGTCGAGCCGTTCCTGTGGCAGCGGCACAGCGTGCAGCTGGCCGCGCTGCTGTTGTTGCTGGCCGGGCTGGTCGCGTTGTACCTGTACCTGATCAAGCGCTACAAGGCCAGCAACATCCGCCTGGCGCGGCTGGTGGACGAAGCCACCCGCGACCTGCAGGCGCAGACGGTGAACCTGCAGGCATTGAACCAGGAAAAGACCGAGCTGGCCGACCGGCTGGCCGTGCAGGCCGAGCAGTTCGAACGGCAGGCGCGCGAGGACGCGTTGACCGGGCTGCCCAACCGCCGCGCGTTCGACGAGGCCTTTGCACGCGACTTCGCCCGATCCCAGCGCAGCCGGCATCCGTTGTGCCTGGTGGTGCTGGACATTGACCACTTCAAGGAGGTCAACGACAAGCACAGCCACAGCGTGGGCGATGTGGTCCTGGTTGAAGTGGCACGGGTGATCGCCTCGGCCTGCCGCGACTCGGACATGCCCGCGCGTACCGGCGGTGAAGAATTCACCCTGTTGCTCAACGACACCCGGCTGGCCGAAGCGGCGCAGGTGTGCGCGCGGCTGCGCGGGTTGTTCCATGACCACCTGGACTGGGCCGGCGTGCCGGGGCTGCGGGTGACCTTCAGCGCCGGCCTGGTCGAACTGGACGCTGCCGACCGCACCCCGATGTTGCTGTACCAGCGCGCCGACCGCGCGCTGTACCGCGCCAAGAGCGAAGGGCGCGACCGTACCGCGATCGGGTGAGGCGCACGGTAGTGCCGGCCGCTGGCCGGCGCCTCGCGATGCGTGATGTGCAGAAAGAAAAGGCAGCCGACCAACGGTCGGCTCTACGTTCGGGGGGGCGTGGTGCGCTTACCGGGGCCAGGCGTTGGCGATGGTGCAGAACAGCTTGGCGGTCTGCTCGGTGTCATACACCGCGCTGTGTGCTTCGTCGGCATCCCAGCCCAGGCCTGCCGCGGTGGCCGCACGCGCCAGCACGGTCTGGCCGTAGGCGATACCGGCCATGGTGACGGTGTCGAAAACGCTGAACGGATGGAAGGGATTGCGCTTGTGGCCCACCCGGTTCACCGCGGCATTGACGAAACCAAGGTCGAAGTGGGCGTTGTGCCCGACCAGGATCGCGCGCTGGCAGCCGTACTTTTTCACCGCCGCGCGCACCGGCGCGAAGACGTGGTCCAGCGCGTCCTTCTCGGACTTGGCCAGGCGGAACGGGTGGTCGAGGATGATGCCGGTGATCTCCAGCGATTTCGGGTCGATCTCCAGGCCCTCGGCCGGAATCACATGGGCGCTGACGGTCTGGCCGGGAAACAGCAGGCCCTGGTCGTCCATTTCGATCGGCACCGCGGCAATTTCCAGCAGGGCATTGCGATTGCAGTCGAAGCCGCCGGTCTCCACATCGATCACCACCGGCAGGAAACCCCGGAAGCGGGTCGACATCAGGCGCTGGGCAAGGGAGGGCGAAGCGGCAACGTCTGCCGGCGGGGCGGCAGACAGGGGGAGGTCGTCAGTCATCGCGGAAGTCTAGCAGAGCGGGTTGAAGGCCCTGTTTCAGCCCAGTGTTGCGTTCCCGCGCCGTGATGCGGGCTTGCACCCGGTTCAGCCCGGCGGGCCGCCCCTGCTCCCACCACGCCCGCGGCCACCATCTGTGCCAGTAGCGCGCGCCCGTCCGCTTCGATCGCCGACAAGGCCAGGCCGTTCTGGTCGGCCAGCTGCTGCAGGTGGTCGGCACCGGTGCGCGCCGGCAGGGTGTCCAACTGCTGCAGCAACTGCCAGGCCATGGCACTGACCTGCGAGAACACCACGGCCCCGTCCGGGCCACGCCGCACCAGCACGAAGGTGGGCAGTGCGGGCGGCTGCCCGGGCTGGTGATCGCGCCCCAGCTGGGACACCGGCCAACGGTAGGCCAACGGCCAGGCCAGCGGGGAACGCTGCAAGGGGCTTTGCCATGGATCGAAATCCTCGGCCACCGCGTCGAGGGTGGCGGCATCGGCTCCCAGCAGCGCCTGCTCGATCCATTCGTAATGCGCCAGTTCGGCCAGGAACGGGCGCGGCAGGCTGGGCAGGGTCTGCAGCCACGCCACGAACTCCCCGGCCACCTCGGTGAACAACGGTGAGGTGCAACGGTACTCAACGAGGTAGCGCCGGCACAGCGCGTTCCACTCCTCGTTGTCCAGCACCTCCAGCAGCACCGGGAAACTGGTGGCCAGCAATGCCTGCAGGTTGTTGAACAACAGCTCGCGGTAAACCTGCACGCGGCGTTCCTCCAGCCCGGCCGGGGCCGGCTGATGCTGCGGATCGCGCAGGTGCCTGGTCAAGGCCCATTGCTGCGCGCGCAGGGTGTCGCTCATGCCGGGTCCAACTGCGGGTTGTCGTCGAGGATCTTCCGCACCTGTCGCAGTTCCTGTTGCAGCTCGGCGTAGGGCGGGAAGTTGAAGTCGCGTTCCAGCACCGTCGGGCGTGGTCCGAAGCGCGCGCAGGCCTGGCGCAGCAGGCGCCATACCGGGTCGATCACCGGGCTGCCGTGGGTATCGATCTTCAGGTCTTCCGCTTCATCATAATGCCCGGCCACGTGCATGCAGGCGATCCGCGCGGCGGGCAGCCCGGCGATGAAGGCGCTGGCATCAAAGCCATGGTTGATGGCGTTGACGTAGACGTTGTTGACATCCAGCAGCAGGTCACAGTCGGCCTCGGCCAGCACCGCGCAGGTGAAATCCAGCTCACTCATGGCCGCATGCGGGGTGAGGTAGGACGACACGTTTTCCACCGCGATGCGCTGGCCCAGGCGATCCTGGACCTGGGCAATGCGGGCGGCGGTGTGGCGCACGGCTTCCTCGGTGAACGGCAGCGGCAGCAGGTCGTACAGATGGCCGTCGTCGCTGCAGTAACTCAGGTGTTCGCTGTACAGCACGGCACGGTGCCGGCGCAGGAAACGACCCACCTGGTCGATGAAATCAACATCCAGCGGGGCGCTGCCGCCCAACGACAGCGACAGCCCGTGGCAGCTCAGCGGGTAGCGCGCACTCAGGGTTTGCAGGCGCTCGGCCCACGCACCGCCCAGCCCAAGCCAGTTCTCAGGGGCGCATTCGAGGAAGTCGATGTCGCCGGCCGGCGCGTGGTCCAGGTCATCCAGCAACGCCCGGCGCAGCCCCAGCCCCACCGTCGCTGCAGGCAGCGAGGAGGGGACCGGGGCGCTCACGCGGCCGCTGAGGTCAGTGCTTGGCACCGCACTTGCCTTCGCCACACTTGCCCTCGGCGGCCTTTTTGTCACCGGCCTTGGGCGCGGCGGCGGGTTTGGCCTTGTCCTTGTCGGCACCGCACTTGCCTTCGCCGCATTTGCCTTCTGCGGCCTTCTTGTCGCTGGCCTTGGCCTTGTCAGCCCCACACTTGCCTTCGCCACATTTGCCTTCGGCGGCCTTGGCCTCGGTCTTCGGCGCAGCCTGTGCGGCCAGCGCATAGCCCTGCACCAGGTCGGTCATCGACAGTGCCGAGGCGGTGCCGGCAGCGCCGAGGGTGCCGGCCAGTGCGGCACAGGTCAGCAGGGAAACACGCTTGCAGGTCTTGTTCATGCAGAAACTCCTTGGGATGGCACGGAGGCCGGGGGTCTTGCCAGCGGAGCATGCCCGATTGCCGGCACGCGGGGAACATCAGGCCAGGTATTCGCGCGCCATGACGCGGGCGCGGTGCAACCGGGCCTTGATGGTTTCGGGGGGGGTGGACAGCTGGGCGGCCATCTCGGCGATCGACAGGCCCTCCAGGTCGCGCAGCAGGATCACATCGCGGTAGTGCGCCGGCAGCGATTCCAGCGCGGCGGCGCAGTCACGCCGCAGGTCGAGGTCCTCGCGCGGTACCGGCGGCAGGATCTCTTCACGCAGTTCTTCATGCCGCCATTCGCAGCGGGCGCGCTTGAGCCGGTTGCACTCGCGCTTGACGATGCGGAACGCCCAGGAAGTGAAGCATTCGAGCAGGCGCAGGTCGGCCAGCCGCCGCGACAGCGTGATCAGGCTTTCCTGGACGGCATCTTCGACGTCGTTGATGACGCAGTGGTATTCGGCATACCGGCGCAGGTGCTGGCGCGAATGCAGCAGCACGCGCTCGAGGGCGTCGCGGTCGCCGCGGTGGGCGGCGGCAAGTTCGTGCTGGCAGAGGGTACGCATCGCGGAGGTGGGTTCCTGTCGTTGACGATCACAGGATAAGAGCCTTGCCACGTGGGAAGGGATGCGCGGGGCGCGGAAGGAAGACAGCGGGGATTCAGCACAAAAGCACCGTTGGCGACAATCGGGCCGATCCTGGCAGGCCCAGAGCCTGCCCCGGGCGCAGATACGACAGAGCCGGGCAATGCCCGGCTCTGCTGGTGGCGCGGTGAACCGTCCGAGCGGTCAGGGCAGTTCGGTGTTGCTGGTCTCGTCGCGTTTCTCACGCGGCGGCAGTGCCTGTTCGCCATGCACCAGGAACCACACGTTCTCGGCGATGTTGGTGGCGTGGTCGCCCACGCGCTCCAGGTTCTTGGCCATGAACAGCAGGTGCGTGCACGGGGTGATGTTGCGCGGGTCTTCCATCATGTAGGTCAACAGCTCGCGGAACAGCGCGGTGTACTGCGCGTCCAGCCGCGCATCATCGTCGCGCAGCGCCAAGGCGGCATCGGCGTCGTTGTCGCGGTAGGCCTCGATGGCGCGGCGCACCTGCTGCGCGGCCAACCGGCCCAAGGCGCGCAGGCCCTGGATCTGCGGCAGCGGCGGCACCTTGCTCAATGCGATGGAACGCTTGGCCACGTTGGCGGCGTAGTCGCCGATGCGTTCGATGTCGGCCGGAATGCGCAGGCCGGCGAGGATCTCGCGCAGGTCGCGCGCCATCGGGCCGCGCAGCGCCAGGCGCATCACGTCGTGGCTGATCTGCTGTTCGAGGCCATCGATGGCTTCGTCATTGGCGATGATGCGCTGGGCGGCGTTCTCGTCGCGCTTCTCGATGACATCCATCGAGGCGTCGAGCTGGGCTACTGCCATCTCGCCCATGCGCACGATCTCGGCCACCAGCCGCTGCTGCTCTTCGTCGTAGCTTTTGACGATGTGGTCGTTGGGAAGGTTCATGTGAGTTTCCGTAGAGCCGGGCTCTGCCCGGCTGCAAGAAGGTGGATTCCGCTGAATCAGCCAAAGCGACCGGTGATGTAGTCTTCGGTCTGCTGCTTGTTGGGCTGGGAGAAGATCACTTCGGTGCGGTCGTGTTCGATCAGGTCGCCCAGGTACATGAAGGCGGTGTAGTCCGATACGCGCGCGGCCTGCTGCATGTTGTGGGTGACGATGACGATGGTGTAGTCGTTCTTGAGTTCTTCGACCAGCTGCTCGATGCGGCTGGTGGAGATCGGGTCCAGCGCCGAGGTCGGTTCATCGAGCAGCAGCACGTCCGGGCGCAGCGCCACCGCGCGGGCGATGCACAGGCGCTGCTGCTGGCCGCCAGACAGGCCCAGCGCGCTCTGGTTGAGCTTGTCCTTCACCTCGTCCCACAACGCGCCCTGGCGCAGCGCCTGCTCGACGCGCACGGTCATGTCGGCCTTGGACAGCTTTTCGTGGTGGCGGATGCCGTAGGCAACGTTCTCGAAGATGGTCATCGGGAACGGCACCGGCTTCTGGAACACCATGCCGACCTTGCTGCGCAGGCGGTTCATCGGGTACTTCGGCGACAGGATGTTCTCGCCATCCAGCAGCACTTCGCCACGCGCTTCCAGCTTGGGGTACAGCGCGTAGATGCGGTTGAAGATACGCAGCAGGGTGGACTTGCCGCAGCCGGACGGGCCGATCAACGCCGTCACGCGCTTCTCCGGCACTTCCAGCGAAATGTTCTTCAGCGCATGGAACTTGTCGTAGTAGAAGTCCAGCCCACGCGCGGCCAGCTTGATCGGTGCCGGGGTGTGCAGGCTTTCATGCGAGGCCGGGACCACGATGCGCTGCATCGGCACGGCGTTGGAAAGATCGTTCATGGCGATGTCCGCGGAAAGGTCAGTCATGGGAGATACGATTGCGCAGCAGGATGCCGCGCGCAGAAAGGCTGACCAGCAGCACGAACACGGTCAGCACCAGTGCGCCGGCCCAGGCCAGCACTTGCCAGGATTCATACGGGCTGCCGGCGAACTGGTTCATCACCACCGGCACCGAGGCCATCGGCTGCAACACGTTGCTGTTCCAGTACTGGTTGCCGAAGGCGGTGAACAGCAGCGGCGCGGTCTCACCGGAGATGCGCGCCAGGGCCAGCAGGATGCCGGTGAGGATGCCGGCGGCGGCACTGCGGTACAGCACCTGCACGGTCACCTTCCACTGCGGGATGCCCAGCGACAGGGCCGCTTCGCGCATCTGCGAAGGCACCAGGCGCAGCATTTCATCGGTGGTACGGACCACCACCGGCAGCACGATGAAGGCCAGCGACAGCGCGCCGGCAAACGCCGAGAACTGCCCGCCGGTCTGCATCACATACAGGGTGTAGACGAACAGGCCAAGCACGATCGACGGTGCCGAGAGCAGGATGTCGTTGACGAAGCGGACCACGGTACCGGCCTTGCGGGCGTTGCCGTACTCGGCCAGCCAGGTGCCGGCCAGCACGCCCAGCGGCGTGCCGATGGCGATGGCCAGGCCGCACATCACCGCGCTGCCGAAGAACGCATTGGCCAGGCCGCCTTCCTGCATCGGCGGCGGGGTCATCTTGGTGAACAGGTTGATGTTGATGCCGGCCAGGCCCTTGGACGCCAGCGTCCACAGGATCCAGCCCAGGAAGAACAGGCCGAACAGCGCGGTCAGGCAGGACAGCAGCAGCGCGACCACGTTGACGATGCGGCGGCGCAGGTACAGCGGCTGGGAAGAACTCGTAGCGACGGCGGACATCAGTTGCCCTCCTTGCGGGCCAGGCGCATCAGCATCAGGCGGGCGATGGCCAGCACCACGAAGGTGACGATGAACAGCACGAAGCCCAGCAGCAGCAGCGCCGAGCGGTAGGTTTCGGTGGCTTCGCCGAAGTCGTTGGCGATCAGCGCGGCAATGGTGGTGCCCGGTTCCAGCAGCGACGGCGACAGGCGCACGCTGTTGCCGATCACGAAGGCCACCGCCATGGTTTCACCCAGTGCACGGCCCAGGCCCAGGAAGATGCCGCCGATCACCGCCGACCGCGTGTAGGGCAGCACGATGTCCCAGCTGACTTCCCACTTGGTGGAGCCCAGCGCGTAGGCCGATTCCTTCAGCCGGGTGGGGACGGTGAGGAACACTTCGCGCATCACCGAGGAGATGAAGGGGATGACCATGATCGCCAGCACGAAGCCGGCGGTGAGCACGCCGATGCCCAGCGGGGGGCCCTGGAACAGTGGGCCGATGATCGGCAGCGTACCCAGGTGGTCGTTGAGGGCCGGGGTGACGTACTCGGTCATCACCGGCACCAGCACGAACAGGCCCCACATGCCGTAGATGATCGAGGGGATGCCTGCCAGCAGTTCGATGGCGGTGCCGACCGGGCCGCGCATCCAGCGCGGAGCCACTTCGGTGAGGAAGAAGGCGATGCCGAAGCTCACCGGGACGGCGATGACCATCGCGATCAGCGCGGTGACCAGGGTGCCGTAGATGGGCGCCAGCGCGCCGAATTTGTTCTCGACCGGATTCCATTCGGACGAGTAGAAGAAGCTCAGGCCCTGCTCCTGCAGGGCATGGCGGCCGCCCCACAGCATCGAGAGCGCGGCACAGGCCAGAGCGACCAGCACCACGATGACGGTGGCGACCAATACCCAGCGGAACAGTGTGTCGTTGCGGGCATCACGCAGGTCGCGGATGGACGGTGCGGGAACAGGCTGGGCGATGGCATTCATGGGAAAGGCAGGGGCCCGAAAAGAGAAGAGGTAATGCCGGGCTTTGCCCGGCAGCACGCTTGGTTACAGCCGGACGTAGTGCCGGGCTCTGCCCGGCAACACGCTCGATTCACAGCCGGGCAGAGCCCGGCGTTACTTGAACTCGGCGGTCCAGTAGGTTTCGATCTGGGTTACCAGGGCGGCCGGCAGCGGCACGTAGTGCAGTTCGTTGGCCTGGGCCTGGCCGTTTTCGAAGGCCCACTTGAAGAACGCCAGGGTCTGCTTGCTGCGCTCGGCATCCTTGGGCTGCTTGTGCATCAGCATGAAGTTGGTGGCGGTGATCGGCCATGCCTGGTCGCCCGGGGCGTTGGTGATGACCAGGTTGAAGTCCTTGGCGCTGGCCCAGTCGGCGCTGGCAGCGGCGGCGGCGAAGGTGTCCGCGTTCGGCTGCACCCAGTTGCCGGCGGCGTTCTGCATCGCGGCGTAGGGCATGCCGTTCTGCAGCGCGTAAGCCAGTTCGACGTAGCCGATCGAGCCCTTGATCTGCTTCACGTACGAGGCCACGCCTTCATTGCCCTTGCCACCCACGCCGTCGGGCCACTGCACCGAGGTGCCTTCGCCGACCTTGCTCTTCCAGTCCGGGCTGACCTTGGACAGGTAGTTGGAGAAGTTGAAGGTGGTGCCCGAGCCGTCGGAGCGGTGGACCAGGGTGATCTTGCCGTCGGGCAGCTTGACGCCCGGGTTGGCGGCCACGATGGCCGGGTCGTTCCAGGTCTTGACCTTGCCCAGGAAGATGTCGGCCAGCAGCGCGCCGCTGAGGCGCAGCTTGCCCGCTTCCAGGCCTTCGATGTTGACTACCGGGACCACGCCGCCGATCGCCGACGGGAACTGGCCGAGGCCGGCCTGGGCCAGCTCTTCGCTGCTGAGCGGCTTGTCGGAGGAGCCGAAGTCGACGGTACCGGCCTTGATCTGGGCGATGCCGCCACCGGAGCCGATGGACTGGTAGTTGATCTTGGCGCCGGTGGCGGTGTTGTAGTCGGCCGACCACTTGGACACCAGCGGGAAGATGAAGGAGGCGCCGGCGCCGGAGATTTCAGCGGTGAGGCGATCGCCTGCAGCGGGTGCAGCGGCGGGGGCATCGGTGGCCGGGGCGGTGGCCTGGCCTTCAGCGCCCGGCTTGCAGGCGGAAAGACCCAGCGCGATGGCCAGGGAAAGGGCGGTCAAGCCAGCCGTGTGCAGTTTCATCGGTCACTCCGTAGCGGGATAGGGGCCGGTGTCTCCGGCGACGCTGCTATGAAATGATGTTTTTGTTACAACCGTATGACGGTGTGACCGGAGGCACGGGAAAGGCCCGTGGGGCGGGGGTGGTGGGTGGGCTTGAAGAGCGGAGAGCAGGAGCCGGAGCGCAGAGCCGGAGCGCAGAGCCGGAGCCAGAGCCGTTGCCGGAGCCGGAGCCGGAGCCGGAGCCAGAGCCGTTGCCAGAGCCGTTGCCAGAGCCAGAGCCGTTGCCGCTGGGGCCGTGGGAGGGCGGGGGAGTATGGGTTCACGGGGGCACGCTGCAAGTCCCCCTCCGGGGCCCGGCCACGCCGCATGGCGGCGCGGCGTTCAGTCGTGCGCGAGGCAGTGCCTCGCAAGCGCACGCCTTCACCCATGTAAGCTCCGCCACCGCCGACCTCCGACCTCCGACCTCCGACCTTGGACCTCAGAGTCCAGACTCTCAGGGCCCAGACCCCAAATTCCAAATTACGAATCCAGAGATCCAGAGATTCAGAGATCCAGTCTTGGATGCTTGAGGTGTCATGGGCCGTGTGAGCGCGACACCGCGGGCGCTTTCCCCAGGGCAGCCGTGAAAGTGTCGGGGGCTGGTGGGGGTAAGTGGCCGGGGCCCTCCATCGCATGGATGCGATGGCGGAGCTTACAAGGACGTACTTGCAGCGTGCCCCGGCTACTTACCCCCACCAGCCCAGCCGACGAAAGTGCACCGCCGTCAGCTCTGGCTCTGGCTCTGCGCTCTCAGCTTTTATAAAAACAAACCACCCCCACAAAAAGAAAAGGCGCGGATCTTTCGATCCGCGCCCGGAAGCGGCAAGGGGAGAGAGGACCTGCCGCTGCCATTTGCTCTTTGCCGGTCGGCTGCGCCGCGATGCGTACCGACCAACGGTCGGTACCTACCGGTAGGTCACCACCGTAGGTGGTGGCCCTTCAGTACTTCAGGTTCTGGGTCCAGTAGGTTTCGATCTGCTTCACCAGCGCGTCCGGCAGCGGCACGTAATCCAGCTGCTTGGCCTGCGCGTCGCCGTTCTTGTAGATCCAGCGGAAGAACTCCTGCGTGGCCTTGGCATTGGCCACGTTCTTGGGCTGCTTGCGCACCAGGATGAAGTTGGTCGCCGTGATCGGCCACGCTTCGGCACCCGGGGCATTGGTCATGACCAGATAGAAGTCCTTGGCGCTGGCCCAGTCGGCACTGGCGGCGGCGGCGGCGAACGAAGCATCGCTCGGCTGCACGATCTTGCCCGACGCGTTCTTCATCGATGCGTAGGACATCTTGTTCTGCAGCGCGTAGGACAGCTCGACGTAACCGATGCCGCCCTTGATCTGCTTCACGTACGCGGCGACGCCTTCATTGCCCTTGCCACCGATGCCGACCGGCCACTGCACCGAGGTGCCTTCGCCAACCTTGCTCTTCCACTCCGGATTGACCTTGGACAGGTAATTGACGAAGTTGAAGGTGGTGCCCGAACCGTCCGAGCGGTGCACCACGGTGATCTTGCCGTCGGACAGCTTCACACCCGGGTTCAACGCGGCGATCGCCGGGTCGTTCCAGGTCTTGATCTTGCCCAGGAAAATGTTGGCCAGGGTCGGGCCATCCAGCTTCAGCGCGCCCGGGGCGATACCGGCCACGTTGATCACCGGCACCACGCCGCCGATCACCGAGGGGAACTGGGCCAGGCCGGCAGCGGCCAGCTCTTCGGGCTTGAGCGGGGCATCGGAGGAGCCGAAGTCCACCGTGGCCGCCTTGATCTGCGCGATGCCGCCGCCGGAACCGATCGACTGATAGTTGACCTTCTTGCCGGTGGCGGTGCTGTAGTCGGCCGACCACTTGGACATGACCGGATAGATGAACGAGGCGCCCGCGCCGGTCACATCGGCGGCATTGGCGGCGAACACGGACGACGCGGCGAGGACGGCAACAGCGGCGCGCGACTTGAAGGCGTGGATCACGGGGTGGCTCCTGGGATGGATGATGGTGCGGGGTGTCCCGCCCGGTGCTCATTCCATAACGGTTCGATGACAGCGCAGCGTCTGTCATATGACGGCATCGTGACATGCGTGATGGAGGAGTCCGGTCGGGCGTGAACCTGCCGCGCATGGGGCAAGGTTGCAGCGCACCGGGCAGCACAGTCCCTGCGTGCGCCGGCCTGCGCACGGGCGGGCAGCGCGGCGGGCGGGGGCACCGCATATGCACCGATGCCGGTGCCTGCCGTTCGCGCGCGTAGAGCCGACCGTTGGTCGGCTGCCGTTGATTGGCCATGATTGGC
This sequence comes from Stenotrophomonas sp. GL_101, assembly GCF_057835675.1. Classification (NCBI taxonomy): domain Bacteria; kingdom Pseudomonadati; phylum Pseudomonadota; class Gammaproteobacteria; order Lysobacterales; family Lysobacteraceae; genus Stenotrophomonas; species Stenotrophomonas sp. GL_101. Next base: position 1,528,062 of record NZ_CM174432.1, read on the forward strand.
GCGCATGCCAGCAGCAGCCGACCAACGGTCGGCGCTACGCGGCAGGAACAAAAAAGGGCGCAGCCCAAGCTGCGCCCTTCCGGTCACACGGTCACACCATTACCGCAGCGCTTACCAGAAGAACTGCAGGCGCGCTTCCAGGATGTTCGGATCGTCGTTGACGAACGCACGCGCAGTCGAGTTGTACTTTTTGCTGTCCACCATCACGTAGTTCAGCGCGACCTTGGCGTTGGAGCGCCAGTAGTAGTTCACGCCCACCGTCCAGATGTCCATCTTGCCGCCGAGTACGCCGTCGACGATCGGCGGGCGCCCGGCCACCGGGTTGGCGTTGACGTTGCCGTCGTTGAGGTCCATGTGGTCGTAACGCGCACCCAGCTGCCACATGCCACGGCCCGGCTCGTCCGGCAGGCCGGTGCTCGGGGTGCCGCCCTTGTAGCCCCAGGTTTCGCCGGTGATGTTCCACAGGCCGCTGACGTAGTAGCCGTCGCTGGTGTAGTTGTCGCGGGTGTAACGCTTGGCCTTGCTGGTGTAGTACTCGGCCTGGGCCTTGAACGGGCCGCCGATGTACATCGCTTCGGCGCCGATCGTGCTCACCCGGTCGGTGTCCACCAGGTTGCCGCTGTCCACCAGGCGCGCGGTGGCGAGGTCGGCGTTGGGGCGGGCCCGCACGCGCAGGGTGTCCGCGTCGGTGTCGTAGTCCACATAGCTCAGGCCGAAATGCAGGACCTGGCCCTTCTCGTTGATCGGCGCCCAGGTACCGCGCGCGCCGTAGCCGCTGCCGTGGGCCAGGTTGCGGGTCAGCTCGCGGCCGAACGCGCTGGCGGTGACCGACCAGTTGTTGTCGCCGACGCTGTAGCCGGCGCCCAGGCGACGGGCCACGGCGTAGGTATTGGTGACCGCCGCCTTGGAGATGAAGTCGTTGTTCTTGGTGCTGGACAGTTCTTCCAGGCTGTTGGGCTGCTTGAACTGGCCGAACTGCACGAAGTGGTTGGCGTTGCCGGCCAGCTTGTACTTGATGTTGGTGTCCAGGAACTTGTCGGCCTTGGCGTCGTAGCCGACCACCCACTCGATGTTGCCCGGGCCCTTGCCCTTGAGCACCAGTTCGGCGCGACGCAGTTCAAACTCGCTGTTCTTGCCGTTGCCGGCGTCGCCGCCGTTGAGGTCGGTGAGGTCGTTGTCGTACCAGTTGCCGTCAGCCTGGACCAGGCCTTCGAAGGTGATCTCCGAGCCGCCGATCACATCGATGGCCACTTCGGCGTGGGCAGCCGGGACGAACAGGGCAGCCGCAACGGCCGCGGTCAGGAGTTGGCGATGCAGTTTCATGGAGAGCCTTGCAGGCAGGTGGGAAGATGCTGCGCAGGCTAATTAGTGAAGATTGCGTAAATGTGACAGTTTCGGACAAACCGACGGCCGGCGCGGAGCCGGCCGTGTCAGGGGTTGCCATTGATGCCCGCCGCAGATGACCGCCCGGTTGCGTACAGATGGCAATCCCGGCCGAGTGTTCAGGCCGCGGTTTTCTGCTTGAAACGGCACAGGTCGCCAATCACGCATTGCGGGCAGTCCGGCTTGCGTGCCTTGCACACGTAACGGCCATGCAGGATCAACCAGTGGTGTGCATCGAGCAGGAAGTCGGCCGGGATCACCTTGACCAGCAGGTCCTCGACCGCGCGCACGTCCTTGCCCGGGGCCAGCCCGGTACGGTTGGACACCCGGAAGATGTGGGTGTCCACGGCCATCACCGGTTCGCCGAATGCGGTGTTGAGCACCACGTTGGCGGTCTTGCGGCCCACCCCGGGCAGGGCTTCCAGCGCGGCCCGGTCGCGCGGCACTTCGCCGCCATGCTGCTGCACCAGCAAGGCGCACGCGGCGATCACGTTCCTGGCCTTGGCGTTGTACAGGCCGATCGTGGCGATGTACTTCTTCAGGCCTTCCTCGCCCAGCGCCAGGATCGCCTGCGGCGTGTTGGCTACCGGGAACAACCTGCGCGTGGCCTTGTTGACGCCAACATCGGTGGCCTGCGCGGACAGGGTGACCGCCACCAGCAGTTCGAACGGTGAGCGGTACTCCAGTTCGGTCTTTGGATGCGGGTTGAGTTCGCGCAGCCGGGTGAACATTTCGACCACGTCGGCCTTGGGCATGCGCGCACTGCGCGGGGCGGGCTTTGCAACGGCACTCATCAGGACGGTTTTCCAGCGGCCCTGGCCTTGGCGCGGGCGAGGATCGCCGCCGCCGCGGGAGGCAGGGCCGGCTTCAGTTCGGGGGTGGGGGCCGGTGGTGCGCGGCGTGCCTGGCGTTCGGCGGCGCGCTGCGCCAGGCGCTGCGCGCGTTGCCGGTGGCGTTCGCGCGCCGCCCACGCACGCTGCAGGTGGCGCTGGGCCTGCAACAGGCGCGTGGGCAGTTCCGGGTGGCCCGGCAGCAGGCGGTCGTCGCCGGCGACGGGCACGTAGGCCATCAGGCCGGCCGCCACTGCGGCGTCCAGGTTGTCCTCGAGCACCAGCTGCAGCAGCCGGGCGGGCAGGGGCGTGTCGGCGTGCGGCATGGCTCAGCGATTCTGGAAGACCGGCGGGCGGCGGGCCAGGAAGGCCGCCGTGCCCTCGCGCATGTCGTCGGTGGCGAACATCAGGCCGAACTGCGCGCTTTCATACTCCAGCCCTTCGCCCAGTGCGCACTCACCGCCGATATGGATGGCATCGAGGATGCCGCGCAGCGCCAGCGGCGCGGCCTTGGCCAGATGCGACGCCAGCTCGGCCACGCGTGCGTCCAGCGCATCGGCGGCGACCACCTCGTTGACGATGCCCAGCTGCAGGGCGCGCGCGGCGGTGATCGGGATACCGAGCAGGCACAGTTCCAGCGCCGCGGCGCGGCCGCACAGGCGTAGCAGCCGCTGGCTGCCGCCGAAGCCCGGGATCAGGCCCAGCTGGACCTCCGGCTGGCCCAGCCTGGCCGTGTCCGAGGCGATGCGCAGATGGCAGGCCATGGCCAGTTCCAGCCCGCCGCCCAGCGCAAATCCGTTGATCCGGGCGACCACCGGCTTGGGCATGCGTTCGATGCGGCGCATCAATTGCTGGCCCAGCAGGGAGAAGTCACGTCCCTGAACCGGGGTCAATCCGTTCATTTCCGCAATGTCGGCCCCGGCCACGAAGGCCTTGGGACCGGCCCCGGTCAGCACCACCACGCGCACGTCCGGGTCGGCGGCGGCCGCGGCAAAGGCCGTATCCAGGGCTTCCAGGGTGGCGCGGTTGAGCGCGTTGAGCTTGTCGGGGCGGTTGACGGTCACGGTCCGCAGGCCGCCGTCGTCGGAAATAGCGATCGGGGCGATGGCGATCGGGGTGTCGGCCACGGCAGGCTCCTGAAAAACGTTAAAAAAAAGTGATGTTGAACTCTTGAAACGAAGTCAGGTCAGAGGCTGCGTCGTTAGTGGCGGTTCAACGTTGCGACGGCTATCCTAACCCGTCGCCTCAGGGCGGCCCAACGCGTCCTGAGTTACCACCCCTGGAGAAACGTTTGATGAAGTTGCGTTCTATCGCGGTCGCCGTTGCGGCCCTGGCCCTGACGGGCAATGCCTTCGCCCAGGACACCTCGTCCGAAAAGGGCAAGCTGAGCTATTACTTTGGCTACGACTACGGCAACAACCTGGCTGAGCTCACCGGCCGCGGCGAGCAGCTGGACATCAACGCAGTGGTCAAGGGCCTGCAGGATGCCTACGCCAAGAAGCAGCCGTCGATCACCGCCGATCAGCTGAAGCCGGCGGTTGAAGCCTTCCAGAAGCGCGAGCAGGGGCGTGCCCAGGCCGCCAAGGCCGAGTACGACAAGGCCGCTGCCGAGAACAAGACCAAGAGCACCCAGTACCTGGCCACCAACAAGGCCAAGGCCGGCGTGCAGTCGCTGCCGAGCGGCGTGCAGTACCGCGTGATCGAAGCGGGCAAGGGTGCCAAGCCGACCCAGGCCAGCACCGTGCAGCTCGAAGTCGCCGGTCCCTACCCGTGGGGCACCCGTCCGGCCGAAGCGCGTCCTGCGCAGCAGATCCCGGCGATCAAGGTCAGCGAAGTCGAAATGAAGGCCATGCGCGAAGCACTGCTGCAGATGCCGGCCGGTTCCAAGTGGGAAGTCACCCTGCCGCCGGAACAGGCCTACGGTGCCGACCCGCGGACCCCGTTCCCGCCGAACGTGGCCGTGCAGTTCGAGATCAAGCTGGTCAGCGTCAAGTAAAGCAAACCGCTGGAAAACAACGCGCCGGTGGCAACACCGGCGCGTTGTCGTTTCCGTCATTGCAACGGCCGCTACCTGCCGCGCACATCCCCTGCATTCGCGCTACTGTGGCCCGGTGCATTCCACGGAAACCTCCTCGCGTGCGACACCCACTCCCTGCATCGGTACCTGCGCGCTGGATCGTGCCGGCCTGTGCACCGGATGCCTGCGCACGGTGGATGAAATCACCCGCTGGTCAACCATGAGCCGATCCGAACAGAAGCACGCGATGCAGCACACGTTGCCGTTGCGCGAGCAGTTGCGGCAATCGCTGCGTGGCTCGCTGGCCGAGCACGAGCGCCTGTTGCGCGCGCTGCATCCGCTGGACCGGCCGCCGGCCGGGGACGGCTGGAACCGCAGCGAACTTGATGACCTGCTGCCGCCGGGACCCCCGGTGGAAGCGGCGGTGCTGGCCGGGATCGTGCCGCGTGCCGAGGGCGCGCAGGTGATCCTCACCCGGCGTACCGAAACCCTGCGCCAGCATGGTGGCCAGGTGGGCTTTCCCGGCGGGCGCACCGAGCCGGACGATCGAGATGCCGTTGCGGCGGCGCTGCGCGAAAGCGAAGAGGAAATCGCACTGCGCGCCAGCCAGGTGCAGGTGCTTGGCTACCTGGATCCCTTCGTGACCATCACCGGCTACCGCGTGATGCCGGTGGTGGCGGTGATCGACCCGGCCTTCGTGGCCGTGCCGCAGCCCGATGAGGTGGCCGAAGTGTTCGAGGTGCCGCTGGCTTACCTGATGGAGCCGGCCAACCTGCACCAGATCCAGATCGACGTACGCGGCCGGGTCCGCCATGTCCTTGAATATGGCTGGCCGGGCCAGCGCATATGGGGCGCCACTGCCGCCATTCTTTACAACCTGCGTCGCCGCCTGGAGCAGACCCGATGAGCACCGTCACTCCCGAATGGACCACCCTGGTCGATGTCGCCGCCCTGGCCGCCGCGCTGGCGCAGGAGGCGACCTGCGTGATCGACGCGCGCGCGACCGCCAGCACGGCGGTGCGCGTGGTGGACGCGCGGTTTTCGCTGGCCGATCCGCAGTCCGGCGCGCAGGCCTACGCGCAGGGACATGTTCCGGGCGCGCTGCATGCCGACCTCAACGTTGACCTGGCCGATATGACCAAGCGCGGCCAGGGCCGCCATCCGCTGCCGGACAGCGAGGCGTTCGCTGCCCGCCTGGGCGCATGGGGGATCGGCGCGCAGACGCAGGTCGTGGTCTATGACGCCGGCGATGGCAGCATGGCCGCCGCGCGGCTGTGGTGGCTGCTGCGGCTGATCGGCCATCGCCGGGTGGCGGTGCTCGACGGCGGGCTGGCAGCCTGGCAGGCCGCCGGCCTGGCGTTGTCCGGCGAGGTTCCTGCGTTGACCGCACTGCCGCCGTATCCGGGCCGGTTCGATCCTCGCCAGGTGGCCTCGACCGAGGAACTGGCCGCACGCCTCACGCACACGCCGGGCTGGTTGCTGGATGCGCGCGCAGGTGAGCGTTTCCGGGGTGAAGTGGAGCCGCTCGACCCGGTCGCCGGGCACGTCCCCGGCGCGCTCAACCGGCCCTTCGCACTCAACGTGCACGAGGGCCGGCTGCGTCCGGCGGCCGAACTGCGCGCCGCGCTGCAGCCGTTGATCGGCACGCACGCCCCCGAGCTGGTGGTGTTGATGTGTGGTTCCGGGGTGACCGCCTGCCATCTGTTGCTGGCGATGGAAGTGGCCGGGCTGTCCGGCGCGCGCATCTATGCCGGATCGTGGAGTGGCTGGGTCAGCGATGCCTCGCGGCCGGTGGCTACCGGCCAGGCGTAACGCCGGGCGCTGCCCGGCAACCCCGGGTCAGCCGCGCAGTTCCTGCAGCGGCACCGCCGCCAATACCCGCGTCCACGGAAACAACGGGCCGGGATCGCGTTTGCGCGGCACCCGCCGCTCGGGGTCGTCACTGGCCACTTCGTCGCGGGTATCCAGCCATTCGTGGCCGGCGATGTGGCGCAGCGCCGGCAGCGTGCCGCACAGGTGCTGCAGCAGGTCTATCAACGCAGCGATCTGGATATCCGGGTAGGCCTCGTCCATCGCCTGGTGGCGTGAATCCAGCCAGTGCGGATAGCGTCCGGTATTGACCAGTTCGATGCCGACCGATCGCGGGTTGTAACCGGTGACGTGATGGGCGATGCGTTCCACCGCGACGTACTGGACGATGCGGCCATCGCGGTCGATGTAGTAATGCCCGCTGTTGCCGCTGCCACTGGCGTACAGCACGCGCTCGCCGTAGCTGCGCGCCATCGCCAGGTCCGGCAGTTCGGTGCAGTGGATCACCGCCAGGTCGATGTCCGCGCACGCACGCACGCCCAGCAGGTCCACGTAGGGCAGGGGCTGCAGGGCGATCAGCGGCGGGGGGCGGTCGGGCATGCGGCGATGCTAGCATTCGGCCATGAATGCTCACCTTGAATTCCGCCGGGCGCGTGCATGAGCCGCGGCCACTGCATCCTTTCCCATGGGTTTGAAAGCGGCCCGGACGCCACCAAGGTGACCGCGTTGGCCGAGGTCGCCCAGCGCCTGGGCTGGACCCACGAACGCCCGGACTTCACCGACCTGGACGCGATGCGCGAGGTCAGCAGCGTCGGGGACGTGCACGCGCGCCTGCAGCGCTTGATCGGCCTGGCGGCCAAGGCCGCAGGACAGGGCCCGGTGGTGCTGGCCGGCTCCAGCCTGGGCGCGTACATTTCGGCACTCGCCTCGCTGCAGGTGTCCACCCGGGGCCTGTTCCTGATGGTGCCGCCGACCCGCATGGGCCCGATGCCGGCGCTGGACGCCGCGCGCGTGCCGATCAGCGTGGTCCATGCCTGGCATGACGAACTGATTCCGCCGGGCGAGGTGATCGCCTGGGCCCAGGCCCGCTCGGCGCGGCTGCTGCTGGTCGATGACGGGCACCGGCTGAACAACCATGTGGAGGCCTCGGCCAGGGCGTTCGAAGCGTTGCTGTTGCAGCTTCGGTAGCGGCCGACCGTTGGTCGGCAGGGCGCCATGGGCGCAGGCCCAGGATTCATGGGGCATGCTCCCGGTCACGTACAATGCCCCTCCTGGCGCCTGCGCCGGGCCGCTTGCCGTGCCCGTGGGCACCCCCTTTCCGCTGACCTGCGATACCGATCCTGTGAAATTCTTTGTTTCCTGCGCCAAAGGCCTCGAGTACCTGCTCGCCGACGAACTGCTGGCGCTCGGCCTGGACAAGGCCACTGCCACCATTTCCGGGGTCAACGCCGAGGGCGAGCTGCCGCAGGCGCTGCGGGTGGTGCTGTGGTCGCGGCTGGCCAGCCGCGTGCTGTGGCCGCTGGCCGAGTTCGATTGCCCCGACGAGGGCTCGCTCTACCAGGGCGTGTCGGCGATGGCGTGGGACAAGCACATCAGCCCCGAGCTGACCTTGTCGGTGGATGCGCATGTGTCGGGGACCGAAATCACCCACGCGCGCTTTGCCGCGCAGCGGGTCAAGGACGGCGTGGTCGACAGCCTGCGTGCGCAGGGCCTGGAGCGGCCGTCGGTGAACACCGAGTTCCCCGATGTGCGCATCAACCTGTCGCTGCGCAAGGGCCGCGCCAGCATTTCCATCGACCTCGGTGGCGGCCCCATGCACCGCCGCGGCTGGCGCATGGCGCAGAACGAGGCCCCGTTGAAGGAAAACCTGGCTGCCGCGGTGCTGCTGCGCGCCAACTGGCCCAAGATCCAGGCAGAAGGCGGTGGCCTGCTCGACCCGATGTGCGGCAGCGGCACGCTGCTGATCGAAGGCGCGCTGATGGCCGCCGACGTGGCCCCGGGCCTGCAGCGCCACGGCAGCATCCCGCCGAGCCGCTGGCTGGGTTTCGACCTGGACGCCTGGAACGGTCTGATGGCAGACGCGCGCCTGCGCGAAACCGCCGGTCGGGCTGCGCTCAAGCAGGTCATCCATGGCAGCGACATCGACCCGCACGCGATCCGCGCAGCCAAGGACAACGCCGAACGCGCCGGGGTCGCCGAGGCGATCTGGTTCGGCGTGCGCGATATAACCGATCTGCAGGTACCGCCGCAGGAAACCGGCTGCGTGGTGTGCAATCCCCCCTACGATGAGCGCCTGGCCGCCGATGCCGTGCTCTACCGCCGCCTCGGCGACGCGCTCAAGCGTGCGGTGCCGCAGTGGCGTGCCAGCCTGCTGTGCGGCAGCGCCGACCTGGCCTTTGCCACCGGCCTGCGCGCCAGCAAGAAATACCAGTTGTTCAACGGCGCCATCGAATGCGCGCTGATCGTCTGCGACCCGATCACGGTGCCGCAGCGCGAGAACACCGGGCAGCCGCGTGAGCTCAGCGAAGGCGCGCAGATGGTGGCCAACCGGCTGCGCAAGAACATCAAGAAGTTCAAGAACTGGCGTGCACGCGAAGGCATCACCTGCTACCGCGTCTACGATGCGGACCTGCCCGAATACGCCGCCGCCATCGATGTGTATGAAGAAGATGGCGGCGCGTGCCGCACGTTCCTGCACGTGCAGGAATACGCCGCGCCGGCGACCATTCCCGATGTCGATGTGCGCCGCCGCCGCAACGAATTGCTGTCGGCCGCCCGCGAGGTGTTCCAGCTGCCGGCCGACCAGGTGGCGCTGAAGTCGCGCGAGCGTGGCAAGGGTGGCAGCAAGTACGGTCGATTTGAACAGCGCGGCGAGTTCGTGCTGGTGCGCGAGAACGATGCGCTGCTGCGCGTGAACCTGTTTGATTACCTGGACACCGGCCTGTTCCTGGACCACCGTCCGCTGCGCTGGCACATGGCGCAGGAAGCGATCGGCAAGCGTTTCCTCAACCTGTTCGGCTACACCGGCGTGGCCACCGTGCAGGCGGCGGTGGCCGGTGCGGCGACCACCACCAGCGTGGACCTGTCCGGCACGTACCTGCAGTGGTGCGCCGACAATCTCGCCTTGAACGGCAAGGGTGGCAGCCACCATCAGCTGATCCAGGCCGATGCGCTGGCCTGGCTGGAAGCCGAACGGCACCGCTTCGACGTGATCTTCTGCGATCCGCCGACCTTCTCCAACTCCGCGCGCGCCGAGGATTTCGACGTGCAGCGCGAGCACGTGCGCCTGCTGCGTGCCGCCGTGGCGCGCTTGAGCCCGGAAGGCGTGTTGTATTTCTCCAACAACTTCCGTCGCTTCAAGCTGGACGAAGAAGCGATCAAGGAGTTCGCCGAGTGCAAGGAGATCTCCGCGGACACCATCGGCGATGATTTCGAGCGCAACCCGCGCATCCACCGCGCGTGGGAACTGCGCCGCTACGGCGCCTGACCGGCAGCGGCCAACATGGACGACAGCCGCATCCACGCCGACGGACTCCTGCTGCGTCCCTTCGAGGACGCCGACGCCGCTGCGTTTGCCGCGGCGGTGCGGGAGTCGGCCGACGGCATGCGGCGTTGGATGCCATGGTGCTCGGCCGACTACGGCATCGACCAGGCGCTGCAGTGGTTCCAGGCATGCCGCAGTGCCCGGATGGCGGGCACGGCGTACGAGTACGGCGTATTCGACCCGGAAACCGCTGTGTTCCTGGGCGGGGCAGGGCTGAACGAGATCCGTCACGATCATCGGTTCTGCAACCTGGGTTACTGGGTGCGGCAGTCGTGGCAGGGCCGGGGCATTGCCACCGGCGTCGTGCACGCGCTGGTGGCCCACGCGTTCGGGTCGCTGCACCTGCAGCGGGTGGAGATCGTCGTGGGGGTGGGTAACGTGGCCAGCGAACGGGTGGCGGTGAAGTCTGGCGCGCTGCGCGAGGGCGTGGCGCGCAACCGTCTGCTCATCGACGACCGTGCCGTATCGGCGCACGTATTCTCGCGGGTTCCCTGACCCGCCGCCTCGCGCCTCAGTACAGCGCCACCGCCGCACCGATCACCGGCAGCGCGCACGCCAGCGGCGCGATCCAGCGCGGCCGGTACGGATACAGGCCGAAGGCGATCAGCATGCCGCCGAGGGTCATCGCGCCCAGCCACAGCACCGGGCCGATCGCCCAGCCGTGGTCCCACACGCACAGCCCGAACGCGACCGTCAGCAGCACCCAGCCGAGCCAGCGCCACAGGCGCCTGCGCGATGCGCTGGCGTGCGCCTTGCCGTGCAGCTCCAGCTGATGCTTCTCCATCGCCAGCGACAACGCGGTGAACGCGGAGAAGCTCAAGGTGATCGCCAGCAGCATCATGCGCTGGCCTCTGCATCGACGCGGGGCGTGGCGGCAGCGGCAGCGGCAGCCTGGCGCTTCTTCTTCTCCGCAGCACTCAATGCGGGCTGCCAGCGCTGCATGCGCAGGCCGCAATAGGCCAGCATCGCGCCGAAGGCGAGCATCACCAGGTCGAACCCGGCCAGCACCCAGTCACCTGCGGGCACGGTCACGCCGAGGTGCGCCTGCGTGGTCAGCGCATTGACCACCGGGATCAACGCGAACATCGCCGCGCCCAGGTACAGCTGCCACGCCCACATCATCCGCTTGGGCCAGAGGAAGGCGGCCAGCAGGGCGGCGCCCCACGCATAGAAGAACACGTTGACTTCGGCATCGGCGCGTTCGGCCAGCTGCAGCGGCAGCAACCGGTTGCCCCAGAAGTAGGCCGCGAATGCGATCGGCAGGCCCGCCACCGCGCCGATGTTGAGCGCATCGACCAGACGCAGGCCGAAGCCGATCCTGCCGGACTTGGCGTGCTTGGGGCGCTCCTTGACGGCCCACAGCACCACGCCGCTGGCCACCATCAGGCAGCCGATCAGGCCGGACAGGAAGAACAATGCCCGCAGGCCCCAGTCGGCGAAGCGGGCCAGGTGCAGGCCGTACATCACCCCACGGGTCTGGGTGGCGCCACCGGAGGCCGGGCTGGCCTCGATCAGCGCGCCGCTCACCGCGTTATAGCGCAACGACGGGGTATCCACCGACAGCCGCTTGCCGTCACGCTGCTGGATGTCGATCACCGCATTGGCCGCGCCCGGGTGGTACAGGGTGAAGCCGCCCACGTCGGCGCCGTTCCACTGGCGACGCGCGCTGTCCAGCAGTTGCTGGATCGGCAGCGGGGTCGCACGGCCTTCCGAAGGCGTGTCGATGTCGGCCAGACGCGCGAACGCCTCGCTGAAGAACGCATCCTCGTCTTTCGGGTAGGCCACGCTCACCCCCCACGGCAGGTACATGAACATCAGGGTGACGATGCCGGTGTAGGTGATCATCGCGTGGTAGGGCAGGGCCATCACCGCGCTGACGTTGTGGAAGTCCAGCCAGGAACGCAGCGCCTTCTCTTTGCGGAAGGTGAAGAAGTCCTTGAAGATCTTCTTGTGGGTGATCACCCCGGTGATGATCGCCACCAGCATGAACATCGCGCAGAAGCCGACCAGGTAGCGCGCCCACAGCACCGGGATGTAGTGCAGGTCGAAGTGCAGCCGGTAGAAGAAGTCACCGCCGCGGGTTTCACGCGCGGCCACTTCTTCACCGCTGTTGGGATCCACCGTGGCATCGCCGAAGCGGCCACCGCCACGACGTTGGCGCTTCTCGCCTTCCACCGGTGGCTTGACCATCGATTCGGGATTGCGCCAGAACATGCGCATCGCCGGGTTGCGCGGGTCGGGCAGGCTGACGTTCCAGCTTTCGGCCTGTGGCGCCTTGTGCTGCAGGAACGTCAACGCGCGTTCGGCGGCGACATCGGCACTGACCGCGCTGCGCGGCAGTTCCGGGCGCATCCAGCGGCTGATCTCTTCGCGGTAGTAGCTGGCCGTGCCGGCCATGAAGATCAGCAGCAGCAACCAGCCCACCAGCAGGCCGGTCCAGGTGTGCAGCCAGGCCATCGATTGGCGGAATCCGTTCTTCATGCGCTGGCCCTCAGCAATACGGTGCCCAGCCAGAACAGGCCGGTGGGAATGAGGATGCCGACCCACGCGCGCAGTGCGGTACGGGTGGCGAACGCCCACAGCGCGGCGCAGGCGCACAGCACGATGGCGACCATCATGCCGGTCAACACGGCCTGGCCGCGTGCGATTGGCAATGCCACCGCGAAGAACATCGAACAGGTCGCGGCCAGCGCGTAGCCGCCCACGATGGCGGCCAACGAGCGCGACAACACGCCCAGCCAGGGGCGGGCGAAGAAACGTCCGAAGCGGTTGAACCAGCTGGCGTGAGGCGTGCTGTCCACGGGGAACCTACGATGTCGGGTCGATCAACGGACATCACCGGCCGCAGCCGGTGATGCATGGAATAGTGGCCATCCGTGGCCGTGTCGTTGCGCGTGGCAACGCTCCCTGGAGAATGGTTACAGCTTCCAGCGCAGGTTCAACATCACGTTACGTGGCTCGCCCCAGTACACGCCCTGGTAGAAGCCGACGTTGCTGTAGTACTTCTTGTCGAGCAGGTTGTTGATGTTGAGCTGAGCTGAGAAGTTGTCGTTGAAGCGATAGCCGGCGAACACGTTGACCAGGTAGAACGCATCCTGGGTGATCCGTGCGGTCTCGGTGCGGCCACTGCTGGAGTAATCGGCGCGCGGCTTGGCGCTGTTGCGCCAGATGCTGCTCTGCCAGGTCACCCCGCCGCCCAGCGACAGGCGGTTCCATTCACCGCTCGGGCGCCAGCTGGTGTTGAGCCGCAGGGTATCGACCGGGTTGGTGGTGTTCTGCGCCACGCCGGCCTGGTTGCGGATGGTGGTGTGGGCAAACCCGGCCGACAGGTTCCAGTTTTCGCTCAGGCTGCCTTGGGCTTCCAGTTCCCAGCCCTTGACCTTGTTGCCCTTGCCGGTGGAGCGGTAGGCGCTGCCGCCATCGGGCAGCGAGCTCGGCGCCACCGAATCGTCCAGCTCGGCCACGTTGTCCTTCAGGCCCTTGAACACGGCCGCGGAGGTATTCAGGCGGCCACCGAAGAATTCGGCTTTGACGCCGGCTTCCCACATGTCGCCGACCACCGGCTCCAGGTACTGGTTGTTGCGGTCGCGATAGTTCTGCGGCTGGAAGATGTCGGTGTAGCTGACATAGCCGCTGAACTGCTCGGTGAAATCATAGATCAGCCCGGCGTACGGGGTGAGCGTGTTCTCCGGCTTGTAGCCGGACAGTCGGGTACCGGTGAGGGTGCCGGCGGCGTCGCGGTCATAGGTCCAGCTGCGGGTTTCCCAGGTGCTGTATCGCGCGCCCAGCACCGCCATCAACGGGTCGGCCAACTGCAGGCGAGTGGCCAGGTAGGCGCCCTTCTGCTTGAGCTCGTCACGCGAGCCCAGCCAGCCATGGCGGATCAGCGGCAACGGAGCGACATCGCCGCTCCAGTTGCGCCAGTCCGGCACCTGGCTGTAGCCGTCCGGAAGGGTGTAATCCGAGTCGGGGTACTTGCCCTTGCGCACCGACTGCCCCACGCCGACCACCAGTTCATGCTCGCGGCCGAACAGTCGGAAGGTGCCGCCTGCATTGAGGTCGAACACGTTCATTTCACTGTCTTCAGCGAAGTGGCTGATGAAGGCTGATACCCCGGTGCCGTCGGCACGTGGGTAACCGGATGCGCCGTACCACACGCTTCCATCGGTGCTGCGTTTGGCCTGGGTGGCGCTGGCCTTGAGCGACCAGCCGTTGCCCAGCTGCTGCTCCAGCCGCGCGAAGGTGGTCTTTTCCACGATTGGCCAGCTGCTCCATTCGGCGGACAGGTTGGTCGAACGCGGCAGGTTGGCCGGGTTGCCGTCGGCGCCCCAGTACGGCACCACGCCCCAGGTGACGCCCATGGTTTTCGGCGACTGGTACTCGTAACCGAGTTCAAACAGGGTGCTGTCGCTCAGGTCGGCCTGCACGATCCCGTAAAACACGTCCTTGTCCAGTCGGTACACATCGCGGAACGAATCGCTCTGCTGTTTGGCGGCGACCAAGCGCGCGCGCACGCGGCCATCCAGAGCGACCGGGCCGCCGATGTCCGCTTCCAGGCGCTGGTTGCCCCAACGGCCGAGGGTGAGGTTGGCGCTCATGGCCACCGCGTCGGTCGGGCGCTTGCGCACCATGTTGATGGTGCCCGACGGATCGCCGGCACCGGTGGTCAGGCCGGTGGCGCCGCGGACCACTTCGATACGGTCGTAGATGGCACTGTCGGTGTTGGTCTTGATCGACCCACCGAAGGTGTTGAGCATGCCGTCGATCTGGAAATTGGTGATGCTGTAACCGCGCGAGATGTAGTTGATGCGCTCGCTGTCGGTGACCGCCACATGCACGCCGGTGACCTGGCCCATCACATCGGACAACGCGTACAGGCCCATGTCGTCCAGGCGCTGGCGGGTGACCACCGTGACCGACTGCGGGGTGTGGCGCAGCGACAGGTCCAGCTTGGTCGCGGTGCGCGCCTGCTTGACCGTGTAGGAGTTGGGGATATCGCCGCCGGCGGTGACCTTGACTGTGTCCAGCGTGGTGGCATCGCCCGGATCGGTGTCGGCCAGTGCAAGCGGGGCGTGGCCGGCAAGCGCGGCGAGCAGCGCCAGGGACAGCAGCGAAGGGCGGGACAGCGGCGCGGCAGTGGGAGCAGACATGTAGCGGGTTCCTGGAGGGTGATGCGGCATGCAATCCATGGCGGGCCGCGCGGAACGCGATACCACGTGACAACCGGGGTGAAGCAGGCGCGCCTGCGGCTCCTGTCGGATGGGTCACGGGCATGGCGCTGCAGCCATCAGCTGCACGCAGGCACGGGATCGATTCTCAGGGGCGTACGCGGGGCGTGGGCCGGGAAACGCGGGGCGCATCCTTGGCCGGTGGAGCTGGGCGTACAACCAATGCCGGAATGATAGTCATTATCATTTCGTTATTCAAGCGTTTGCCTATCGATCGGTAGTTGCGTCCGAAACCGACCGTCGCTGCGCATCGGCACGCGCCGCCCCGCCACCGGTAGCGGGGCGGCGACGTCATCGTTGCTGCGTACCGGTGTCACCGACCGGACACATCGCGTGCACAGACTGCGCACGCGTTTCGGGCTGCTTGCGCCCGCCACGCGCCCCTTTCCGTGGTTACTGGAGTGGTATGTGAAGCGCAGTGCGTTGGCGGTTGCCGTTGTGTCCGTAATGTCCCTGGTCGTGGCCGCCGAAGGGCGCGCCGAGACCGCCCCGGCAGGGATTGCCGCGGCCCCCGCCACCCTGGACACGATGATCGTCACCGGCACGCGCGGCAGCAACCGCACGCAGTTCGATACGTTGGCACCGGTCGATGTGTTTTCGCAGGAAGAGATCCAGGCCATCGCCTCCACCGACCTCAACGACGTGCTGGCGCAACTGGTGCCCTCGTTCGTGGTGCAGCGCATGCCGATGAACGACGGCCTGGTGTTCGTGCGCCCGGCCACGCTGCGCGGATTGTCGCCGGACCAGACGCTGGTGCTGGTCAACGGGCGCCGCTTCCATCGGTCGGCGCTGCTGGGCGCGCGCGGCGCGCAGGGCCCGGATCTGGCGCAGATCCCGGTGCACGCGATCCAGCGCATCGAAGTGCTCCGCGATGGCGCCTCGGCGCAGTACGGCTCCGATGCGATTGCCGGGGTGATCAACATCATCCTGGACGATCGTGTCGGTGGTGAACTGTCGCTGGGGCTGTCCGAGTACAGCGAAGGCGACGGTCGCGCCAGGAAGATCGGCGGCCGCCACGGTATCGCGCTGGGCGACGCGGGCAGCCTGTCGTTGTTCGCCGACTGGGACAAATCCGATGCCACCTCGCGCAGCCGCCAGCGTGCCGATGCGATCGCGTTCCAGAACGCACACCCGGACCTGTCCGTGCCCGATCCGGTACAGCGCTGGGGCCAGCCGGACCTGGAAAATCGCCATATGGGGTTCAACCTCGCTCTGGCATTGAACAAGCGCATCGACCTGTATGGCTTCGGCCTGTACGGGCACAGCGAAGGCGTCAGCGATTTCAACTGGCGCAACCCCGATGGCACCGCATCGGTCTACACCCCCAGCCGGGTCTTCCCGGGCTGGAATGCGCGCAACCTGTATCCCACCGGTTTCAGCCCCCGCTACGGCAATGAGCAGGATGACCTGCAGGGCGTGCTCGGCCTGCGCGGGGTATGGGGCGAGCGCTGGCGCTGGGATGTGAGCGGCTCCTATGGGCGCAACCGCATCGACTACACGCTGGGCAATTCGATCAACGCCTCGCTCGGCCCGGACAGCCCCACCGCGTTCTACCTGGGCCGGCTGTCGCAGGAGGAAAAGAACCTCAACGCGGATATCGTCTATTCGCTGCCGGTCAGCGCGCTGGCCGCCCCGATCAACATCGCCTTCGGGGCTGAAACGCGCGAGGAAACCTACGGTGTGGATGCCGGCGACCCGGCCTCCTATGCGATCGGTCCGGGCGCGGTCACCGGCCTGGCCGGCGGCGCCAACGGTGCGCCGGGCTTCAGCGCGGCCAATGCCGGCCGCTGGAGCCAGCGCAGCCGCGCCGGCTACCTCGATGTGGAAGCGCCGATCACCGCGCGCTGGACACTGGGCGCAGCGGCACGCTATGAGCATTTCTCCGCTTTCGGCGAAAGCGTCGATGGCAAACTGTCCACCCGCTTTGAAGTCACCCCCGACCTGGCCCTGCGCGGGTCGGTGTCGACCGGCTTCCGCGCGCCCACCCCCGGCCAGCTGTACACCCAGAGTACCCAGCAGGGGTTGGATACGGTGACCCTGCAGGTGTTCACCACCGGCCGCCTGTCGCCCGGCGACCCACTGGCGATCCAGTTGGGTGCACAGCCGCTGAAACCGGAGCAGTCGCGTACCGCCTCGCTCGGCCTGACCTGGAAGAACGACCTGGGTCTGTCCGGTTCGGTGGATGTGTATGACATCAAGGTCACCGACCGCTTCAGCCAGTCGGCGTCGTTCGCGGTCCCGGCCGGCGTGCCCAACCCATTGGGCTTCACCTCGGTGAGCTTCTTCACCAATGATTTCGACACCACCACGCGCGGTATCGACATCGTCGCCAGCCATGCCGCCGCGCTGGGTGCCGGGCGCCTGAGCACCACGCTGGGCTACAACTACAACCAGACCCGCGTCGATGGCGGCCGCACCGGCGTGGCCACCAACCCGAGCCAGCGGCGGATCTTTGAAGAGCGCCTGCCCGAGCACAAGGCCACCCTGAGCAGCAGCTACGCGCTTGGCCGCTGGAGCCTGCTTGGCAAGCTGCGATACTACGGGGCATGGACCGATTCTTCCGGCAATGCCACCGGCGATGTTTTCCAGCGCTTCGGTGCGATGCAGTTCGTCGACCTGGCCGTCAGCTTGCGCGTGACCGATCAACAGACCCTGCGGGTCGGCGCGGACAACCTGTTCAACCGCTATCCCGACGAGGCCAGCTTCCAGGCCAGCCGCGGCTTGATCTATTCGCGGAACGCGCCGTATGACACCGACGGCCGCAATGTCTACGCCGAATACCGGGTGCGCTACTGATGGACCGGCAACGCAGGCACCTGTTGCGCGGCGCGCTGGCGCTGCCGGTGGCCAGCGCTGCCTTCGGGGCGGCCATGGCCGCTGACACCACCATGCTGCCGGCGCTGGCCGGGCGCACGCCGGAGCAGTTGGCCGGCGACGAGGCCTGGTGGGGCCAGGTACGCGCGCTGTACGACCTCACCGACGAGGTGGTGATGCTCGACAACGGCTACTGGGGCGCGATGGCGCGCCCGGTGCTGCAGGCCTACCAGCAGGCCACCGCCACGGTGAACGCCGGCAATGCCTGGTTCGGGCGGCGGGCGTTTCCGCCGCTGTTCGAGCAGGCGCGGGTGCGGCTGGCCCAGGTACTGGGCGTTGAGACCGATGAAATCGCCCTGACCCGGGGCGCGACCGAAGCAATGCAGGCGCTGATCGGCGGCTACCGCCGGCTGGGCCCGGGTGATGGCGTGATGTACGCCGACACCGACTACGACAGCATGATCGGCGCGATGCAATGGCTGCACGCGCGCCGCGGCGTGGACGTGCAGCGCATCGTATTGCCCGAGCCATTCGACCACGATGGCATCATCGACGCTTACCGGCGGGCGCTGGCGCGTTACCCGCGCACGCGCCTGCTGCTGCTCACCCAGGTCAACCACCGCAATGGCATGCTGCTGCCGGTGGCAGCGATCGCCGCGCTGGCCAAGGCGGCCGGGGTGGAGGTGATGCTCGATGCCGCCCATGGCATCGGCCAGGTCGACACGCCGCTACGCGAGCTGGGCGTGGATTTCATCGGCATCAACCTGCACAAATGGTTCGGTGCCCCGGTGGGAGTCGGTGCGATCTACGTGCGCCGTGGCCGCGTGCGCGATCTCGACCCGTATATGGGCGAGGCCGACCACGACGATATCCGCACCCGCCTGCACACCGGCACGGTCAATTTCGCCGCGTACATGGCGTTGCCCGTCGCACTCGACCTGCACCAGAACATCGGCGTCGCCAACAAGCGCGCCCGCTTGCTGCGGCTGCGCAACCACTGGCTGGATGCGCTGCGCGATGACCGGCGCATCCAGCTGCTGGCCTCGGCAGACCCGCGCCTGTCCAGCGCCATCGCCTCTTTCCGCCTGCCGGGGCAGGCCACGATGGCGGCAAACGCGGCCACTGCCGAACGCATGCTCAAGCAGTCCGGCGTGTTCGTGGTCCCGCGCGAAGGGCTGGCCTCCGGCGCCTGCCTGCGCGTCACCCCGGGCATCTTCAGTACCCCGGCGCAGATGGACGCCCTGGTGGGCGCGGTACGCGCGGTGGCGGGGTAACCGGTTAGGTTGTCCCGGGCGGGCCCAGCGGTGCGATGACCAGGCGCACACCAAGCGCCCCAAGGACGCGTTGGACGGTGTCGAAACGCGGGTGCGCCCCTGGTTTGAGGGCCTTGTACAGACTTTCGCGGCCGAGACCGGCAGCCTCGGCAATCTGTGCCATGCCGCGCGCGCGCGCGACCACCTGCAGCGCGTCCTGGAAGTGCATGGCGTCATCGGCCGCCAATGCCTCGGTCAGGTACGCCGCGATGGCAGCATCGTCGATCAGATGATCGGCGGGGTCGAAGGTGAGTAGTCGTGGCTTGCGCATGGGGGATCCTGAAGAGAGCAGCGTGGCGATCCGCGTTAGAGCTGGGCGGCAATCCGTTGCGCCTTCTGTATGTCCAACCGCTGGCTGTCCTTGTCGCCGGCGCATAGCAGGATGATCAACTGCCTGCCACGCCGCGTGAAGTACACGCGGTAGCCCGGGCCATGGTGGATCCTGAGTTCGCTGACGCCGGCACCCACCGGCTTGGCGTCACCGGGAAGGCCATTGGCCAAGCGCCGGATGCGTTCGGCGATGACCGCGCGGGCGCACGTGTCGCGCAATCGGCGCAGCCACCGGTCGAAATCCTCGGTTGCCTGGACCGATGCCATGGAAATCGAGTGTATCCATATGGATACGAAATGCAAGCGCGATTATTCATCGCTGCCACCGGCACCGGGCCAACGCTTCGCGCACGGCATCCGGCGCTTGTCATCCAGCCGCGCCGGCCGTCCTACCAGTGCATCCACACCGTCAGGGCATGCAGCAACAGCCCGATCAAGCCACCGACCAGGGTGCCGTTGAAGCGGATGAACTGCAGGTCGCGGCCGACGCTCAGTTCCAGTTGCTCGACCAGGTGGCGTTCGTCCCAGCCCTTGACGGTCTGTGCGATGTGCTGGGTGACGCCGTCGCGCAGGCGGCTGGTGAGTCGCTCGGCGCCGTCCATCAGGTGCTGGTTGAGTGCCTCGCGCAGCGATGGATCGTCCTGCAACGCCTGGCCGACGGAGGCCAGGCTGCGGCGGAGGTGGCCGGCCAGTGCCGAGTCCTCGCTGGACAGGTCCGCGCGCAGGCTGGCGTGGATGCGCTCCCACAGGCCCTGCACGTAGTCCTGCACGGCGGGGTGGTCGATCAGCTGCTGCTTGATCTGGTCGATCCTGTCGGCCAGCGCCGGGTCGCTGCGCAGGCGCTGGATGTAGTCGGCCAGCCAGGTTTCATAGTCGCGGCGCAGCGGATGCTCGGGCTGGGCCAGGATCTGCTGCAGCTCGGACAGGATCGCGTGCGCCATGCGCTCGGCCAGGCTGTCGCCGATCTCGTCGATCGGCTTGACCCAGTTCACCGTGCTGGCCAGCTTGGGCCACTCGCGCTGGATGTAGCGCACGATCAGTTCAGAGGCGCGTTGCTTGACCGGATCGGTGTCCAGCCATTCGCTGACCCGGGTCAGTCCTTCGTCGAGCACGCGCTGGTGGCGGTTGTCGGCGGTGAGCAGGCCGAGCAGTTCGCCGGCGGTGGCCGCGGCGTTCCATTGCCGCAGCTGCTGGATCACAAACCCCTGGATGCTGCGCCGTACCGCCGCTTCGTCGAGGAAGTCCAGCGCCTGCAGCGCCCAGCCGCGTGCCATGTCGGCCAGCAGCCGCGAGCGCGCCGGATCGGCCAGCCAGCTGCCGAGCCGGCTGGCCGGGTCGAACACCTGCAACCGCGCCAGCAGCGCCTGCGGTTCCAGGAACTGGTCGCGCACGAACACCGCCAGGCTGTCGGCGATGCGGTCCTTGCTGTGCGGGATGATCGCGGTGTGCGGGATCGGCAGGCCCAGCGGGCGGCGGAACAGCGCCACCACCGCGAACCAGTCGGCCAGTGCGCCCACCGCGGCCGCTTCGCAGAACGCCGAGACCCAGGCCCAGATGCCGCGTTCGCCCTGCAGGTGGCTCACCACAAAGCCGGCCAGCATGACCAGCAGCATGGCCAGCGCGATCAGTTTGAGGCGGCGCAGCTGCGCGCGGCGTGGGTCGGCAGTTGAAATGGCTGTCATGCCGGCAGTCTACCCATCCACCGATGATCAGATCGTGGTGCCGGCCAACGGCCGGCACCCCCGGGGTTACGCGGCCAGCTGCCTGCGCAACGCCGCCAGCTGCTGGCGCAGCGCGTCGTTGTCCAGGGTCAGCGCAATCACCCGCTGGCGCAGCTCGGCCGGGCCTTCACCCAGCGCCGTGAGCGCATCGGCAATCTCGGCCTCGCGGTTGGGGTCCACCTCGCGTTCGTCATCGGCGCGGTGCAGCACGTCCTGCACCGGCTTGCGCGGCTTGCGCTTGGCCTCGCGCACGCGCTTGGCGGCCTGCTTCAGCTCGTCCTTGCCGCCTACCGCTGCGGCGCGTTGTTCGTCTTCGGGCAGTGCCGACACCGCCGCCGCGGCACTGATCGAGATCACCCCGGTCTTGACCGCTTCCACCAGCTCCGGCGCGGCCTGCTTGTGGATGCGCTCGATCATCGTCACCTGGCTGTTGCTCAGACGCGCCTGGCGAGCCATCTCGGCGCGGCTGACCTTGGGCGCGGGCGCCCACGGCGGGCTGTCCGCGTCGTTTTCAGTGTTCGCACTGGCAATGTCACCGTCGCTTTCCTGCTGCAACAGGGCCTGCTCGGCGCGGTGGCGCTCGGCCAGGATGTCGCGCTTGCGCAGGGCCAGCACGCCGCGCTGGAAATCGGACACGCTGCGCCGGCCCAGGTGCTGCTCGATCATCCACAGGTGCACGTCATCCATCGACTGGAAGCGGGTGTTCTGCACGGTCTGGAAAGGCAGCCCGTGTTTCTGGCAGATGCCGTGCCGGTTGTGCCCATCCACCAGCACATCCCCCCACAGCACCAGTGCATCGCGGCAGCCTTCGGCCAGGATGCTGCGCTCCAGTGCGTCGTGCTCATCGGTGGTCAGCGGGTCGATGTAGGCCTTGAGTTCTTCTTTGACAACAATGTCCATGCAATCCGTACGCGAGCGGAACGTGACCGACCATTGTAGTGGGGTGGGGGGAGTGGCGTCCCGGTCGGCAGGTTCAGGCGCCGGCTCAGCCGGTCGCGTTGATCATGTCGCCCAGGATCTCCACGATCCGGTCGATCTGCGCCCTGTCGATGATCAGCGGCGGCGACAGGGCGATCACGTCGCCGGTACAGCGCACCAGCAGCCCGCCATCGCGGAAGCAGCGCTCGAACACTTCGTAGCCGCGCGCCCCCGGGGCATCCTTGCGCGGGGCCAGCTCGACCGCGCCGATCAGGCCGAAATTGCGGATGTCGATCACGTGCGGCAGCCCGCGCAGGGAGTGCAGGGCCGATTGCCAGTACTCGCCCAGTTCGATGGCGCGCTCGAACAGGTGTTCGTCGGCATAGGTGTCCAGCGTGGCCAGTGCGGCGGCGCAGGCCAGCGGGTGCGCCGAATAGGTATAGCCATGGAACAGCTCGATCGCTGCCGGCGGGCCCTGCATGAAGGCCGCATGCACGGTGTCGGAGACCAGCGTGGCGCCCATCGGCACCGCGCCGTTGGTCAGCCCCTTGGCCAGCGTCATCAGGTCCGGGGTGACCCCGAAACGCTGCGCAGCGAACGCATTGCCGACCCGGCCAAAGCCGGTGATGACCTCATCGAACACCAGCAGGATGCCGTGCTGGTCGCAGATTTCGCGCAGCCGCTGCAGGTAGCCGGGCGCAGGCAGGATCACCCCGGCGGAACCGGCGATGGGCTCAACGAACACTGCGGCGATGGTGGAGGCATCGTGCAGCGCGATCAGCCGTTCCAGGTCGTCGGCCAGCGCGGCGCCGTGGCGTGGCAGGCCGGGGCTGAACGCATTGCGCTCCAGATCCAGGGTATGGCGCAGGAAATCGCTGCCGGCCAGCAGCGAACCGAACTGCTTGCGGTTGTTGGGCAGCCCGCCGATCGACATGCCGCCGAAGCCGACCCCGTGGTAGGCCTTCTCGCGGCCGATGAAGCGGGTGCGCTGGCCTTCGCCGCGCAGGCGGTGGTAGCCCAGCACGATCTTCATCGCGGTATCCACCGCTTCGGAGCCGGAGTTGCTGAAAAACACATGGTTGAGCGAGGCCGGCGCCAGCGCAGCCAGGCGTTGCGCCAGCACGAACGGCAACGGCGTACCCATCTGGAAGGGCGGGGCGAAGTCCAGCGTGGCCGCCTGCTGCTGGATCGCCTGCACGATGCGCGGGCGGGCGTGGCCGGCGTTGCAGCACCACAACCCAGCGGCCGCATCGAGGATCGGGCGGTCATCGACATCGTGGTAGTACATGCCCTCGGCGCGTACCAGCAGGCGCGGGGCGGCCTTGAACTGGCGGTTGGCACTGAACGGCATCCAGTACGCGTCCAGCGCGTCGGGACGCTGCTGGGACAAGGATGACAAGGGGCTTTCGGCACGGCGCATCGGCAACTCCGCAGGGAACCGGTTGGTCACGACTCTATCGCAGATGCGTCACGGCGCGCCGTGAGGGCGACGGGTATAAAGGAGGCCGGAATCCGTTGCTGGAGTACCTGATGACCGTGCCCCGTACCCGCGAAGAATGGCAGCGCCAGGCCGACGTATTGGCTGTAAAGGGCCAGGCCTTCATCGATGGTCGCTACGTGGACGCCACCGAGGGCAAGCGCTTTGCCTGCATCAGCCCGATCGATGGCCGCGTGTTGGCCCAGGTGGCCGACTGCAGCGCGGCCGATGTGGAGCGTGCCGTGGCCGCGGCACGGCGTAGCTTCGAGGCCGGCCACTGGTCGCGCGCTGCGCCGGCGCAGCGTAAGCGCGTCCTGCTGCGGCTGGCCGAGCTGGTCGAGCAGCATGCCGACGAGCTGGCGCTGCTGGAAAGCCTGGACATGGGCAAGCCGGTGCGCGATGCGCGCGAGGGCGATCTGGCGGGCGCGGTGCGCTGCCTGCGCTGGACCGCCGAGGCGATCGACAAGGTGTACGGCGAGATTGCGCCGACCGCACTGGATACGCTGGGCCTGGTCAGCCGTGAACCGGTGGGCGTGGTGGCGGCGATCGTGCCGTGGAATTTCCCCCTGCTGATGGCCTGCTGGAAGATCGCCCCGGCGCTGGCCGCGGGCAATTCGTTGATTCTCAAACCCTCCGAGCGCTCCCCGCTGAGTGCGATCCGGCTGGCCGCGCTGGTCGCCGAGGCCGGCGTGCCCGACGGCGTGTTCAACGTGCTGCCCGGTGATGGCAAGCGCACCGGCGAACCGCTGGCCCTGCACATGGACGTGGACGCGCTGGCGTTCACCGGCTCCACCGCCGTGGGGCAGCGGTTGCTGCAGTGCGCCGGGCTGTCCAACCTCAAGCGCACCTGGCTGGAATGTGGCGGCAAGAGTCCGAATCTGGTGTTCGCCGATGCGCCGGACCTGGACAAGGCCGCCAAGGCGGCTGCCACGGGTATCTTCTACAACCAGGGGGAAGTGTGCACGGCGGCCTCGCGGCTGCTGGTACAGCGCTCCATCCAGGACGAATTCGTCACTCGCGTGCTGGCCCATGCGCGGCACATGCAGCCGGGGCATCCGTTCGATCCGGACGCTTCGATGGGCGCGCTGGTCGACAACGCCCATGCCGAGCGGGTGCTCGATTACATCAACCGCGGGCAGGCCGAAGGCGCACGGCTGTTGCTGGGCGGCAAACGGGTGGAGGTGGTGGCCGGCGGCAGCTACGTGCAGCCGACGGTGTTTGATGAGGTCGATGCCGCCCACGTCATCGCGCGCGAGGAAATCTTCGGCCCGGTGCTGTCGGTGCTGGGATTCGACCACGAAGAGGACGCGCTGCGCCTGGCCAATGATTCCCGCTACGGGCTGGCGGCCGGCCTGTGGACGCGCGACCTCGGCCGTGCCCACCGTGTGGCCCGCCAGCTGCGCGCGGGCAGCGTCTGGGTCAACCAGTGGGACGGCGGCGACATGACCGCCCCGTTCGGGGGCTACAAGCACTCGGGCAACGGCCGCGACAAATCGCTGCATGCCTTCGACAAGTACACCGACCTCAAGGCCACCTGGATCCACCTCGGCGATTGACCCGGCCCCGGCCGGCTGCCCGCGACCCACCGCGCGATTGACCCGGTAGAGCCGACCGTTGGTCGGCTGGCGCAAACGGTCTCCCCTGCAACCATCAACCGCAGGCCGCCATGGCCATGGCAGAATCCGACTGCTGCCCCTTTTCGTGTGCCCGATGTCGACTCCCACCGCACCTGCCGTCAACTCCCCCCGCCGCATCCTGCTGGCCAGCCTGATCGGCACCACCATCGAGTTCTTCGACTTCTACATCTACGCTACCGCGGCGGTGCTGGTGTTCCCGCACCTGTTCTTCCCCGACAGCAGCGATGGCGCAGCACTCCTGCAGTCGCTGGCAACCTTCGCGGTGGCCTTCATCGCGCGCCCGGTCGGGTCGGCGGTGTTCGGCCATTACGGTGACCGGATCGGGCGCAAGGCCACCCTGGTGGCGGCCTTGCTGACCATGGGCATTTCCACCGTGGCGATCGGCCTGCTGCCCACCCATGCCAGCATCGGCATCGTCGCGCCGGCGTTGTTGGCGCTGTGCCGGTTCGGCCAGGGCCTTGGGCTGGGCGGGGAGTGGGGCGGGGCGGTGCTGCTGGCCACCGAGAATGCGCCGCCGGGCAAGCGCGCCTGGTACGGCATGTTCCCGCAGCTGGGCGCGCCCTTGGGCTTCCTGCTTTCGGCCGGCATCTTCCTGCTGCTTGGGCGTGCCATGAGCGAGGCCGACTTCCTGCAATGGGGCTGGCGGGTGCCGTTCCTGGCCAGCTCGCTGCTGGTCGCCGTGGGCCTGTGGGTGCGCCTGAACATCCACGAGACCCCGCAGTTCCAAGCCGCGCTGGACCGCAACGAGCGGGTCAAGCTGCCGATGCTCACGGTGATCCGCGAGCACCCGATGGCGCTGGTGCTGGGCACGCTGGGGGCGTTCGCCACCTTCGTGCTGTTTTACCTGATGACCGTGTTCACCCTCGGCTATGGCACCACGGTGCTGCACTACACGCGCGAACAGTTCCTGCTGATGCAGATGGTCGGCATCCTGTTCTTCGCGCTCGGCATTCCGCTGTCGGCGCGGTATGGGGATCGCTGGGGCACCCGGCGCACGATGATCGTGGCCAGTGGCCTGATCATCGCCTTCGGGGTGGTGTTCGCCCCGCTGTTCCAGGCGGGCAGCCCGTGGATGGTGCTGGGCTTTTTGTCACTGGGGCTGTTCCTGATGGGGCTCACCTACGGCCCCTGCGGCACCTTCCTGGCCGAGATCTACCCGGTGCAGGTGCGCTATACCGGCGCTTCGTTGTCGTTCAACCTGGCCGGCATCCTCGGCGCGGCGCCAGCGCCGTACGTGGCGACCTGGCTGGCCGAGCGCTTCGGCTTGCTCGCCGTCGGCCTGTACCTGTGCCTGACCGCGGTGGTCACCATCCTGGCATTGCTGGCGATGGGCCGGCACGCGACGCGACCGCGCTGACCGGCACCGCGATCAGCGGAAGAAGCGCTTCAGCGTGCGCCCCAGCCAGCCGCCCTGCTGATGCTCGCGGGCGAACTGGTTCAAGTGCAGTTTTACCTGCGGTGCGTAAGCCTTGTCGTCGCCGCGGATATGGTTGAACAGCCAGCGCGAGAGCATCGTGCGCAGCTCGTCGCTGATGTCCTCACCGGCCTGGAAGCGCAGCCGGTACTCGCCCACGCGCTTGATGAAAATCTCGTGCACGCGCTTGTGCGCCGCGCAGAACGGGTAACCGGCTTCCTCCATCAGCTCTTCCTCGAAGGCGAAGTGCGACATGGTGTAATCCACCAGTTCGTCGATCACCTCGGCCACTGCCAGCCGCTTCAGGCTGGTCTGGGCGACATGCAGGTGGTTGAGCATCTCCACGATCCGCATATGCTGGTGGTCGATGACGTCGATGCCGATGTTCAGGTCGTCCTGCCAGACCAGAAGTGCCATGGTGCGTTCCCCGCGCTGTTCAACTGGGCGCGACTCTAGGGCGATTGCGACAGGCCTGCGTTGATCTCGATCAAGGCGCCAGGGCAAGCGCACGCGCGGCCACCGCCACGCGGGTACAGCTGACCTGGTTGCGGCCGCCGGCCTTGGCCAGGTACAGCTGGCGGTCGGCTTCGGAGATCAACCGGTGCAGCGAATCATGCTGTGGCCGCAGGCAGCACAGCCCGATGCTCACGGTCATCCGCAACGTGGTCTCGCCGCGTTTCACCTCCAGCGCGGCAATGCGCTGGCGCAGCAGCTCGAAGTAACCGCGGGCCTCATCCTCCTCCAGCCCCGGCACCAGCAGGCAGAACTCCTCGCCGCCGAAGCGCGCGACCAGGTCCTGCTCACGCGCGTGCGCGGCCACCGCGCCGGCCACCGCGCGCAGTGCATCGTCGCCGGCCTCGTGGCCATGGGTATCGTTGATGTGCTTGAAGTGGTCGATGTCGATCATCGCCACCGCCACCAGTTCGTCGTTGTGCTGCAGCTGGGGCAGCTGGCGCTGGCTCTGTTCCAGGAAGCAGCGCCGGTTCGGCAGCCCGGTCAGGAAGTCGCGGGTGGCCAGGTCCTGCAGCGTCCCGATCAGTTCCAGCTGGTCCACGTTCTGCGAGACGCGGCAGAAGAATTCCTCGCGCGAGAAGGGCTTGCGCAGGAAGTCGTTGGCGCCGTTCTTGAGGAAGCGGGGGATCAACGAGGGGTCGGTATTGCCCGAAATCCCGATCACCGCCACCTTGTCGCGCGAGCGCAGCGTGCGCAGCCGCCGGGTGAACTCCACGCCCTCCATGCCCGGCATTTCCTGGTCGACCACCGCCAGCCGGATCGCCGGGTGCGCTTCGATCGCCTTGAGCCCCTCGGCGCCATCGGCCGCCTCGTACACCTCGTGCCCGTACATGCGCAGCAACGATGCCGCGTACATCCGCGCCGACATCGAATCGTCCACCACCAGGGCGGCGATACGCCGGTTGCGCTCCAGCCGCTGTACCAGCCACACCAGGTAGTCGACGCTGCCGGGGGTGTTCTTCAGTACGTAATCGATGATCTGCTGCTGCAGCACCCGCTTACGCAGGTCCTCGTCATAGACCCCGCTGACCACCACCGTGGGCAGCCCGCGCGAGACGAAGAACGCCACCACCTTGTCGCGGTCGCCGTCGGCCAGCACCAGCCCGGTCAGCACCAGGAACCAGCCCTGTTCCTCATCCAGCAGCCGCCCGGCCTCGGCCAGGCTGGTGGCCACCGATACCGGCAACTCCAGGCGCTGCTCGATCGCCTCGCGCAGCATGCTGGTGAAGGTGCGCGAGTTTTCCACCAGCAGGATCCGCTGGGGCAATACATCCGCGGGGGCGCTGTCGAAAGCGCCCTGAAGCAGTGCCGACATGTGGCGTGCGCTCGATTCCGAGTGGGTCTGCAGGGATAGCGGCGTTTTCACGTGCAACTTTAGGGTGGGTTGGCGCTGTCTGCAGCGTTGGTGGATCATCGCCGGCGATGGGGTGGGGGCCGTGGCGTCGAGGCGACCTGCCGCCCTTGTTTCAGGTCACCTCCGTGCTTTACCTGCCATGGACAAGACGCTATATGGCAAATATGCCAATAGGTGTCGTGATATGCACGGGATGTTACGCCTGCACCCTGAGTATCGAACCAGCCATGAAAAATGGTTCAGTGGTCCGGTGATTCGGGGTTAGTATCACTGAAGTTCCTCTCGACAATTTCGACTTGGAGGTGGATGTGCGACATTCATGTTTTGGCCGTGCTGCCGGTATTCTGGTCATGGCTTCGATTCCCATGCTGGCACTCGCCCAATCGGATTTTCATGGGCGCCCCTTGGCACAGCAGGGGTTGGGCCAAGCGTTCCCATCGGCAATCAACCTGAGCCAGGATCCAAACTGGCTTGTGTATGGATTCCAGCGCGATGGAATTGCTTATTTCCAGGTTAATGACCTGGCCGGGCGCGTGCAGGTGATCATTGGCAGCGCCGATGATGTGTTCTGGACACTCCCCGCCGGTGAAAGCCTCGCCAAAGTGTCATTGCCGACGCAGCGTATCCAGCTGGCCGGAAATGTGACTCGAACGGAGGTCTATCGGGCGGCTGAGTTCTCGTTGGTACGCTACGGAACGGGTACCGGTGGCGTATGGTCCGTTGAACTGCGGGCTGACGGCAACTAGCAAGCCGACGGGGGCCTTGGGCAGCAGGACGATGCTGCGCACGGTAAGGCGAGCCAGGCGCGGATTGATCCATCTGTGCCTGCGCTTCGCAGACGGAGTCACTCGCCTGGCAGACCTTCCCTCAGGACCGGGCTGGCTGGCTGTTCCACCCACGGATCCCGGCGGCATCAGACGCGCCTGGGTAGATGGGACTGCTGGGGCAGTTTGCCTGTGTCTCCTTCAACAGCATCCTGATCCGGTTGCGGTGGCACCGTACGACACCGCCGTAGGCGATGGTTCTACCAGCAAGCCGCTCGAGGGCCATCGCTGCGGTGTCTGGGGCGAGGCTGCGATACGCGTCAAGAAGTGCCACGGTTACCAGTATTCCGCGATGCTGGCCAAACCGACCGCAACGTGCGCGGACCCGGATCTGGCCGGATTCACTCTTTAGAAGAAGTGATACTGCTTCAGTCAATGCGCGATAGGCAGCGAGTTGCAATCCGATACTCATCTGGCAGGGATCACCCGTCAGATGAGGGCGAGTCACTCGCTCGGTAGTATCCCAGGCTTCACGAACGCCTCCTGCCTGCAGCACGACATAGAGGCCGACCTGTTCAAGTGCTGTCGGATAGACCATGCTCGCCTGCTCGCGGAACATCCGTGAGTGCACGGTGGATGTATGCAGAAGACTGTTTGCAATCGTATTGTGGCCTTGCTGATTCAGCCAATTGACCACTTCACCGAGAGACAGATCCATGCCATCTCCAATCTTCCTCAGGTGCACTGCGCGTTCGCGAAGATCCATCTCACTCGCGATGTGAGAACTTCTAGCGAGGTTTATGGCGTTCTTCTCGCCTACTTCACGAAGTCTGTACCGATGGTAATAGTGCGTGATGCGTGAGCCCAGTACGAGCAGCGCCACGCCAGCGATTGCCATGATCAACTGGGTAGTAAACGTCGCGGGGTCAAATGACGACGGGTAGGGCTTAGGCGTTGTAAGGCCGATGATCAGGTTCAGTGCAGGCACCGCGATGGCTGCTCCGCGCCAGCCGAGCAGGCATGTCAGTGCAATGGCTGGTAGTGCCATCAACAGTTGCAAACTGGACCGGGTGGTTGCCGTCTCCGCAGGAATCAGCGCAGCAGAGACCCCCAACAACACCATCAGCGACAGCGCGGCGAGGGTGGGTCTGAGCGAACGGGTCATCCATTCCCGCTCGTCGCGTCGTCTGGCCCAAAGCAGAGCAAGCGGGGCAATCGTCAGTATGCCGATGAAGTCGCCAACGACGAGGCGTGCCACGCTGGCCAGTAGGGGCAACTCCGGCGGCGTCGGCCAGAGCAGGTGGGCGAGCGAGAGATTGAGGAGCGTAATCAAAACAGCGGACGTTGCGGATACGGAAACAAGCCACGCATTTTTCGTGGCTTTCATCATTCCGCGATGTAGTCGCACGACCAGCATCACGGTAGGCATCAGGCTGGCAGAGGCGAGAATCACCCAGGTCAATCCGTACTTTTCCACCATCGGAAACCGCATCTGGGCAAAGTAGGCGTACTCACCCAGAAGCAGGTAGGGCCAAAGACGGGGCGGGCAGAGCAGTACAGCGGCGACGCGAACGCCGGCAGGCAGATAGAACTGATCAAGCGACAGTTGGCGAGCAGCCCAGCTGGCGATGGCATAGAGCAGTGCAAGCGCAAGTCCAGCCGGGCGAACGCGAAAATTCAGCTGAAGACCCTCCTTCCACCAACCCGATTGCACGCGCTCACTCCTGTTCATTCCAAATCGGCATCCATTCGATCAAACATTCCCTTCCAGCCGGACGTTATCGGCAAGAACCGGATTATGCAATCGCAGTGATGGATTATAGGAATCGAATGAGGGTGGAGTATCAATTGCATTGGCGCAGTGGCAGCTTGTCCGTGATGCTTATCCCAGATCCGAACGATGCTGTACTCGCTTCACCACAGCGCATCACGCAGCTTGTACCAGGACATCGCCGCCACCAGCAGGGGCGTACGCAACCAACGCCCGCCCGGGAAGCGCCGGTGCGGTATGCGTTCAAACACATCCAGCCGCTGCGCCCGCCCGGCGATGGCCTCGGCCAGTACCGCCCCGGCCAGCCCGGTCGCGGCCACGCCGTGCCCGGAAAAGCCCTGCGCGAAATACACGTTCGGCGTCAGCCGGCCCCAATGCGGGGCGCGATTGCGGGTGATGTCCACATACCCACCCCAGACCTGCTCCATGGCCACGTCGGCCAACTGCGGAAACACCTGGTGCATGCGCCGGGTCATCACTCCGCGCAGGCCCGGCGGCGGCAGTGCCGAATAGCTCGCGCGCCCGCCGAACAACAGCCGGTGGTCGGCACTGAGCCGGAAATAGTCCAGCGCCCAGCTGACGTCGGCCACGGCCATGTCGTTGCGGATCAGTGCCCGCGCCCGCTCCGCACCCAGCACCGGCGTGGCACCGATATAGGTACCCACCGGCATGATCTTCGACTCCAGCGCCGGCGCGATGCCCTGCAGCCAGGCATTGCCGGCGATCACCACGTGGTCGGCACGCACCGATCCGGACGCGGTGCGCAGCACCGGTTGCGCGCCGCGAACCAGTTCCACCACGGCCGACTGCTCGTGAAGGGTAACGCCCAGACTTTCGGCGGCCCGCGCCAGCCCCTGCGCATAGGCGAGGGGGTGCAGGTGCCCGCTGGCGGCATCGAACATCGCGCCGCGATAGCGTGGGCTCTCCAGTTGCCCGGCCAGCTGCTGCCGGTCCCACCACTGCAGTGGATAGTCGTAACGCTCGGCCAGCGCCAGCATCCCGGTGCGCAGCGCACGCTCCTGGCGCACCGTGATGGGGACGCTGGCATGGCCATCGCGCCAATCGCAGTCGATCGCATAGTGGTCCAGCCGATGACGCAGCAGCGCCATGCCGTCGCGGGAGAAGTCGAACAGCAGCCGCGCGTCCGCTGCGCCGACCAACCGCTCCAACGTATCCACCTCGCAGCCGTAGCCGACGATGGCCTGGCCGCCATTGCGCCCGGACGCGCCCCAGCCGACCCGCTGGGCCTCCAGTACCACCACCCGGAAGCCACGCTCGGCCAGCGACAGGGCAGTGGAAAGGCCGGTATAGCCGGCACCCAGCACGCACACATCGGCGCGGCAATCGCCTGCCAGCGGTGCGCGTACGGGCTGCGCCGGCACGCTGTCGGCGTACCAGCTGGGGATGTGATCCTGGCCGGTGCGGCTCACGGCGTGCGCCGGCAGGGAACGGGGACAACAGTATTCATGGTGACAGCATGCCAGCAACCGGGCGCGGGAAAACAGCCGACAGTCTGTCGCAGCCTCGGCGGCGGGTACGTGACGAGGGTGACGCCTGCGCCGGCGTGTTGCGCCACGTGGTGGCACGGCGGTAACGTGGCCGCAGGTCATCCGGGCATGACGCATGGTCTCGCCTCCCTGGGTCGGACTGCCGACCGACAGTACGCTGCTGGGCCACCACCGTTTCGCGATCGCTGGCGAGAAGTACGTCCGTGCGCTGCACACCGCCGCCGGGGTGACCCCGGTGCTGCTGCCCAGCCTGCAACCACCGCTGCCGGCTGGCGCGTGGTTGGACCGCCTCGACGGCCTGTTGCTGACCGGCGCGGTCAGCAATATCGAACCGCACCGCTACGGCGGCCCGCCGAGCGGGCCAGGCAACCTGCATGATCCTGCGCGCGACGCCAACGCGCTGTCGCTGCTGGAGGCCGCGCTGGCGCGCGACCTGCCCATCCTGGCGATCTGCCGTGGTTTCCAGGAGTTGAATGTCGCCCTCGGCGGTACCCTGCATGCCCGCGTGCACGAGGTGCCCGGCCTGGCCGACCATCGCGAAGATCCCGCCGCGCCGGTGGAGCAGCAGTATGGCCCGGCGCATGCCGTGCAGCTGGTCGCAGGCGGTTGGCTGGCCGGGTGGGCCGGTGCCGGCGCGGTGCAGGTCAATTCGGTGCACGGGCAGGGCATCGACCGCCTGGCGGCCGGCCTGACCATCGAGGCGCGTGCCGACGATGGGCTGGTCGAGGCGGCCCGCAGCCACGCGCACCACTTCGTGCTCGGGGTACAGTGGCATCCGGAATGGCAGGTGTCCGAGCACCCGTTTCATCACCGTATGTTCCAAGCCTTCGGCGATGCTTGTCGCCGCTACTCCAGCAAAGCAGACCGGTCATGACCACCCGAACGCGTTCGCGCAAAGCCGCCACCCCGCGCAAAGCGGCCTCTTCTTCGCGCAAGGCCGCCGCGCCGCCAGTGCCCGAAGAAAGCGCGCTGCTGCGCTGGCTCAAGGAGCGGCGCATCACCGAGGTGGAGTGCCTGGTGCCGGACATCACCGGCAACGCACGCGGCAAGATCATCCCGGCCGACAAGTTCTCGCACGACTACGGCACGCGCCTGCCCGAAGGCATCTTCGCCACCACCGTCACCGGCGAATTCCCTGATGATTACTACGAGCTGACCTCACCGTCGGACTCGGACATGATCCTGCGCCCGGACCCGGACACCGTGCGCATGGTGCCGTGGGCCACCGACCCCACCGCCCAGGTCATCCACGACTGCTACACCAAGACCGGCGAGCCGCACGAACTGGCCCCGCGCAACGTGCTGCGGCGGGTGCTCGATGCCTATACCGAACTGGGCCTGCGCCCGGTGGTGGCACCGGAGCTGGAGTTCTTCCTGGTGCAGAAGAACACCGACCCGGACTTCCCGCTGCTGCCGCCGGCCGGTCGCTCCGGCCGCCCGGAAACCGCGCGCCAGTCCTACTCCATCGATGCGGTGAACGAGTTCGACCCGATCCTGGATCTGATGTACGACTACTGCGACGCGATGAAGCTGGATGTGGATACGCTCATCCATGAATCCGGCGCTGCGCAGCTGGAAGTCAACTTCACCCACGCCAACGCCATGGACCTGGCCGACCAGGTGTTCCTGTTCAAGCGCACCATGCGCGAGTCGGCGATGCGCCACGGGATATACGCCACGTTCCTGGCCAAGCCGATGGAAAACGAGCCCGGCAGCGCGATGCACATCCACCAGAGCCTGCTGCGGATCAGCGACGGCCAGAATGTGTTCACCGGCGAACACGGTGGCGAGGATTTCAGCCCGTTGTTTGGCCACTACCTGGCCGGGCTGCAGAAGTACGTGCCGATGGCGATGGCATTCTTTGCGCCGAACGTGAATTCCTACCGCCGCCTGATGTTCGGCGAGGTCTCCCCCAGCAACGTGCACTGGGGCTTCGACAACCGCACCTGCGGCCTGCGCGTGCCGCTGGACACGCCGGACAACATGCGCGTGGAAAGCCGTTTCGCCGGCTCGGACGCCAATCCCTACCTGGCCATGGCCGCCACCCTGGCTGCCGGCCTGCTGGGGATCCGCGAGCAGGGCTCGCCCACTGCGCCGATCAGCGGCAGCGCCAAGGAACTGGGCTACGACCTGCCGCGCTCGCTGGGCGAGGCGCTGGACGGGCTGGAAGGCTGCCCGGCGCTACGCGAGATGCTCGGCGAACGCTTCTGCCGGGCCTACGTTTCGGTCAAGCGCAAGGAATACGAGACCTTCTTCCGGGTGATCAGCTCGTGGGAGCGCGAGTTCCTGCTGCTCAACGTCTGAGTGGCCGGCGCGGCCGGGTCCGGCATGGCCGTGAGGGCCATGTGCTGGGAAAATGCCGGCCCGCCCGTTAGGCTTGCACCCGTCGTGCCGGTCTGGCCGGTTCCCCCATCCCGCACCTGACCTGTGGAGAGTCCAATGAAGCTGCGAATCCTTACCCTCGGCATTGCCGTATCCGTGCTCAGCGCCTGTAGTGGCGACAAGGCCGAGGACAGCAAGGTGCTGAATGTCTACAACTACAGCGACTACATCGCCGAAGACACCATTCCCAACTTCGAAAAGGCCACCGGCACCAAGGTTACCTACGATGTGTTCGACAGCGATGAAATGGTCGAAACCAAGCTGCTGGCCGGCAACAGCGGCTACGACGTGGTGGTGCCGACGCTGAATTTCTTCGGCCGCCAGATCCAGGCCGGCGTGTTCCTGCCGCTGGACAAGAGCAAGATCCCGAACCTGGCCAACCTGGACCCGGAGGTGATGAAGCGCATCGCCCAGCAGGACCCGGGCAACCAGTACGGCGTGCCGTACATGATCGGCACCACCGGCATCGGCTACAACGTGGAGATGCTCAAGCAGCGTTTCGGCGGCAGCACCGACATCGCCAACAGCTGGGACCTGATCTTCAAGCCCGAAAACATCGCCAAGATGAAGGACTGCGGGATCACCATCCTGGACACGCCATCGGACATGATTCCGATCGCGCTGCACTACCTGGGCGAGGATCCGCACAGCAAGGATCCGGCCACGCTGCAGAAGGCGGCCGACCTGCTCAAGAGCATCCGTCCGTACGTGCAGAACTTCCACTCCTCGCAGTACGTGGGCTCGCTGGCCAACGGCGGTACCTGCCTGGTGGTGGGCTGGTCGGGCGACATCATCCAGGCCCGCGACCGCGCCGCCGAGGCCGACAACGGCGTGACGGTGGCCTATTCGATCCCGCGCGAGGGCGGCCCGCAGTGGTTCGACATGCTGGCCATCCCCAAGGATGCCAAGCACCCGCAGGCCGCTTACGCCTTCATCAATTACCTGCTGGAACCGAAGGTGGCGGCGGCCAACACCAACTTCATCCACTACGCCAACCCGGTGACCACGGCCACCCCGCTGGTGGACGAGGCGATCCGCAACGACCCCACCATCTACCCGCCGGCCGAGGTGGCCGCCAGGATGTTCACCTACTCGATCAACCCGCCGGAGGTGGACAAGCTCTACACCCGCTTGTGGACCGAGGTGAAAACCGGGCGCTGATCGCCCCCTGCGACGCCGGCCCCGGGGCCGGCGTCGTCGTTTCAGGGCCCCGGCAGCGCCAGGGCGGGGCAGGGGCCTGCCGCCCACCCGGGCACTGCATGACACCGCCACGACCGCTAAAATAGGATCCTCCCCCCGTCCCTGCCGCCGCTCCTGGAGCCGCCCCCCATGCCATTTGATGCCAAGCCGGAAGGCGAGGTCGTGCCGGTCCTCGAGCCGGGCTATCTGTCCATCCGCGCGCTGCGCAAGGAATTCGACGGCTTCGTCGCGCTCGACGATGTCAGCCTGGACGTGCGCAAGGGCGAAATCTTCGCCCTGCTCGGCGGTTCGGGCAGCGGCAAGTCCACGCTGCTGCGTTGCCTGGGCGGGTTCGAAACCCCCACCAAGGGCAGCATCGAGCTGGATGGCCAGCGCATCAACGACCTGCCGCCGTACCAGCGGCCGATCAACATGATGTTCCAGTCCTACGCGCTGTTCCCGCACATGACGGTGGAACAGAACATCGCCTTCGGGCTGAAACAGGACGGCCTGGCCCGCGATGCGATCCGCACCCGCGTGGGCGAGATGCTGGAGCTGGTGCAGCTGGGCAAGCTGGCCAGGCGCAAGCCGCACCAGTTGTCCGGTGGCCAGCAGCAGCGCGTGGCGCTGGCGCGGTCGCTGGCCAAGGGGCCCAAGATGCTGCTGCTGGACGAGCCGATGGGCGCGCTGGACAAGAAGCTGCGCTCGCAGATGCAGCTGGAGCTGGTCAACATCATCGAAACCTCCGGGGTGACCTGCGTGATGGTCACCCACGACCAGGAGGAGGCGATGACCATGGCCACCCGGATCGCGGTGATGGATGCCGGCTGGATCCAGCAGGTGGGCAAGCCCGATGAAATCTACGAGCAGCCGGCCAACCGTTTCGTGGCCGAGTTCATCGGCTCGGTGAACCTGTTCGACGGCGTCATCGACGAGGATCTGCCCGAGTACGTCACCGTGCGCACACCGCTGTTCCCGGCGCCGATCTACGTCGCCCACGGCATCACCGGCTACGAAGGCCAGCCGGTGGCGTTCGCGCTGCGCCCGGAGAAGGTGATGATCGGCAAGGACGAGCCGGCCGGGGACACCAACAAGGCGCAGGGGGTGATCGAGGAGATCGCCTACTTCGGCAGTCATTCGGTGTATCACGTGCGTCTGCCGAGCGGGGCCAAGGTGCTGGCCAATTTCGCCAATTCGCAGCGTTGGGCCAGTGATGGGCTGACCTGGGGCGACAGCGTGTGGGTGCACTGGCGCGACAACGACGGCGTGGTGCTCACCGCATGAACGCGACCGGCTGGAAGCGCTGGCTCCCCGGTACCCGCGGCAGCGTGATCGCCGCGCCCTACCTGTGGCTGCTGCTGTTCTTCGCGGTGCCGTTCGTGATCATCCTGATGATCTCGTTCGCGCGTACGCAGGTGGGCTCGCCGCCCTACACCTGGTTGCTGGAATACGTGGACGGTGCGTTTTCGCTGAAGCTCAACCTGGGCAACTATGCGGTGCTGATCAAGGACAGCCAGTACGTGCTGGCCTACCTGAGCTCGATCAAGATCGCGGTGATCGCCACGTTGCTGACGCTGCTGATCGGCTACCCGATGGCGTATGTGATCTCGCGGATGTCGCCGGCTGCGCGCAACGTGGCGATGATGCTGGTGGTGCTGCCCTCGTGGACCTCGTTCCTGATCCGGGTGTATGCATGGATCGGCATCCTGGACCGCAACGGGCTGCTCAACCAGCTGCTGTTGAAGATCGGGTTGATCGATGCGCCTTTGCAGATCCTGTACACGCCCACAGCGGCCTACATCGGCATCGTGTACTGCTACCTGCCGTTCATGGTGCTGCCGCTGTACGCCAACCTGGTCAAGCTGGACAACCGCCTGCTGGAAGCGGCCTACGACCTTGGCGCGCGGCCGTGGCAGGCGTTCCTGCGGATCACGTTGCCGCTGTCGCGCACGGGCATCATTGCCGGCTGCATGCTGGTGATGATCCCGGCGGTGGGCGAATTTGTGATCCCGGAAATGCTGGGCGGGCCGGACACGCTGATGATCGGGCGGGTATTGTGGGGCGAGTTCTTCAACAACCGTGACTGGCCGACGGCATCGGCGGTGGCGATCGTGATGCTGCTGTTGTTGCTGGTGCCGATCCTGCTGTTCAACCGGGTGCAGCAGCGTGAGCTGGAAGGAAAGCTGGCATGAGCATGGTGCGCGGCAGCCGTTGGCTGGGGTGGTCGGTGCTGGGGCTGGGCTTTGCGTTCCTGTACCTGCCGATCCTGCTGTTGATGGTGTACTCGTTCAACGCATCCAAGCTGGCCACGGTGTGGTCGGGTTTTTCGACGCGTTGGTACGGGGAGTTGTTCAACAACCGGCAGATCCTGGATGCGTTGTGGATCAGCCTGAAGGTGGCGTTCTGGACGGCCTGTGCGGCCACGGTGCTGGGCACGATGGCGGCGATGGTGATGACGCGGTTCAAGCGCTTCCCGGGCAAGACCGCGTTCGGGGCGTTGATAACCGCGCCATTGGTGATGCCCGAGGTGATCCTGGGGTTTTCGCTGATGACGCTGCTGGTGGCGATGGGCGGCATTCCGGGTTTCCCGAGCCGTGGGGTGACCAGCATCTGGATCGCGCATGTGACCTTTACGCTGTCGTTCGTGACGGTGGTGGTGTCTTCGCGGCTGCAGGAGCTGGACCGGTCGCTGGAAGAGGCGGCGATGGACCTGGGGGCAGGGCGGTTGAAGGTGTTCTTCCAGATCACGCTGCCGATCATCGCGCCGGCATTGGTGGCCGGCTGGCTGTTGGCCTTTACGTTGTCGCTGGACGACGTGGTGATCGCCAGTTTCGTGGCGGGGCCGAATTCGACGACCTTGCCGATGAAGGTGTTCGCCTCGGTGCGGATGGGGATCAAGCCGGAGATCAACGCGCTGGCGACGCTGATGGTGCTGGCGGTGTCGATCGCGACGGTGGTCGGCTGGTTCATCACTGCGCGCAGTGAGAAACGGCGCCAGCGCGATATGCAGATGGCGTTGCAGGACAAAGGGTGATGTGAGGGCGGCGGCAACGTCAACGTCAACGTCAACGTCAACGGCGGGGTCGGTTGCGCCGGTTGGCGTTGGTGTGGGTGGGTTGGCGGGACACGCCGTAAATCCATCCTTGGAGGCTCGTGGGCGCCATCCATGGCGCCCAACGGTCCCGCCAACCCACCCACACCAACGCCCGACGCATTGCTGGCCCCTTGGGTGAAAGCGACAGCGCAAAGCGCTTGCCGCTTGGTGTTGGGAGGGTGGAGCGGGGCGGTGGGACACCGCCCCAAGCCGGGCAGAGCCCGGCTGCTCTTTCTCCCATACACCGGCCATGCCCGCTCTGGATCTCAATGCGGCGACCAATCAACTGTCTGGGCAGGGGGCGGGTAAGTTGCCGGGGCCCTGAGCCGCATGGATGCGGCGACGGAGCTTACATGGACGTACTTGCAGCGTGCGCCGGGAACTTGCCTGCCCCCTGCCAACCTCAGAAAGTACAGATTCGCTCCGCCTCTGCTTCAAAGAAGCATGGCCTCCAGCCACTCCGGCAACATCCGGCTCACAAACGCAGGCGCAGAATGCGGGTCTGTCTTCCGGAGTACCACGATGACCGTTGAAATCGTCAATCCCGCGACCGGCCAGGTCAGCTACCGCCACGAACTGCTGGATACCGCGCAGATCGAACAGCGCCTGGCTGCGGCTGCCGGTGCCTTCCCGTTATGGTCGGCGCGCTCGCTGCAGGAACGCGGCGTGATCCTGCGGGGTATCGCCGCCCAATTGCGTGCGCGCAAGGGCGATATCCAGCAGGCGATGACCGGGGAGATGGGCAAGCTCAAGGCCGAGGCATTGGCCGAAGTGGAAAAGTGCGCGCAGGCCTGCGAGTTCTACGCCGACCACGCCGCTGATTATCTCAAGCCGCAGCTGATCGACACCGAAGCCCAGCGCAGTTACGTGCGCTATGAGCCGATCGGCTGCGTGTTCGCGGTCATGCCCTGGAATTTCCCGATCTGGCAGGTGTTCCGCTTCCTGGCCCCGGCATTCATGGCCGGCAACGTGGCCCTGCTCAAGCACGCCAGCAACGTACCGCAGTGCGCCGACCTGATCCTCGCGGTGTGCCGCGATGGTGGCCTGCCCGACGGTGTGTTCAACGTCCTGCATATCGACAACGACCAGGCCGCTGACGTGCTGCGCGACAGGCGGGTCAAGGCCGTTACCCTCACCGGCAGCGAACGCGCGGGGCGCGCAATTGCTGCCAATGCCGGCGACCAGCTCAAGAAGTGCGTGATGGAACTGGGGGGCAGCGATGCGTTCGTGGTGCTCGACGATGCCGACCTGGACAAGGCCGTGGCCGCTGCGGTGAAGTCGCGCTTCGACAATGCCGGGCAGACCTGCATCGCCGCCAAGCGCTTCATCGTGGTCGATGCGATTGCCGATGCCTTCGTGGCGAAGTTCGTCGCCGCCGCCGCTGCGCGCGTCTATGGCGATCCGCAGGACCAGAAGACCACGCTGGCGCCGATGGCCCGCGCCGACCTGCGCGATGAACTGCACAAGCAGGTCCAAGCCAGTGTCGCGCAGGGGGCCAAGGTGGTGTTGGGCGGTGAACCGGTGGTCGGCTCGCATGCGGGTTACCCCGCCACCATCCTGGACAACGTCGGGCCGGGCATGCCGGCCTACGAGGAAGAACTGTTCGGCCCGGCCGCCGCGATCCTGCGCGTACGCGATGATGCCGACGCCTTGCGGGTGGCCAACGACACCACCTTTGGCCTTGGCGGCAGTGTCTGGAGTGGCGACCCGGTGCGTGGCGAAGCAATCGCCAAGCGGCTGGAGTGCGGCGCGGCGTTCGTCAACGCCATCGTCAAAAGCGATGTCCGCCTGCCGTTCGGCGGCACCAAGCGCTCCGGTTTCGGCCGTGAACTGGCCGACCATGGCATCCATGAGTTCATGAACATCAAGACGGTTTATGTCGCCTGACGGTGTCGCGACGACCAACGGTGATCATTCGGTAGGAGCCGACCGTTGGTCGGCTCGGCGTGATAACGACCAATGGAGCGTTACCTACAGCCAGCGCACCCGTTTGAACAACCGGTACAAGCCTACGCAGATGGCCCCCACGCCGACGATCATCGCCGGGTAGGCCCACGGTTGGCTCAGCTCGGGCATGTGGGTGAAGTTCATGCCATACCAGCTGGTGATCAACGTCGGTGCGGCCAGCAGCGCAGCCCAGGCGCCGAGGCGCTTGACCGTTTCGCCCTGGGCCAGCGTCACCAGCGACAGGTTCACGCTCAAGGCGGTGCCCAGCATCTCGCGCAGCGTATCGATCACATCGCTGATCCGCACGGCATGGTCGTGCACGTCGCGCAGGTACAGCTTGACCTCATCGGGCACCAGGTCGCCCTGGTAGCGCTTGATCTGCGCCAGCATGTCCTGCAACGGCGCCACCGCCATGCGCATCTTGTTGAGCTCGCGCTTCAATTCGTACAGGCGCACCACGGTCTGGCGCTTGTAGCTGTCCGAGAAGATGTCCTTCTCCAGCAGCTCCAGTGTGTCGCGGTAGCGCTGGATGATGGGCAGGTAGTTGTCCACCACGAAATCCAGCACCGCATACAGGCAGTACGACGGCCCCATCGTGCGCAGCAGCTCCGGCTCGCGCTCCACCCGAGCGCGCGGCGCGGCGTAGGACAGCGATGCCCCGTGGCGCACCGTTACCAGGAAACGCGGGCCGAGGAAGGCATGGGTTTCGCCGTACTGGATGCGCTCGTCCACCATCTGCGCGGTGGTGACCACCACGAACAGCGAGTTGCCGTACGCCTCCACCTTGGGCCGCTGGTGGGCGTTGCGCGCATCCTCGATGGCCAGCGAGTGCAGGCAGAATTCCTCCTGCAGTTTCAACAGCACGCTGTCGGCCGGCTCGTACAGCCCGACCCAGACAAAGCCGTTGCCGCTTTCGATCACGTCACTGATCGCATCCAGGCTGATGTCGTGACGCGTGCCCTGGTCGTCGTAGTGCACGCAGTTGATGACGCAGGCCGGATTGGCGGGAGGCGTGGTGGGAAGGGGGTTTTCCATGGGCGGCATCGTGCGTCAGCGGGCCGTGACGGGCAAGTCACGACGGCCCAGCACCCAGGCCAGTGCCACGTGTACCGGCAGCAGCAGCACGATCCACTGCAGGTTGACCTGCGCCTGCAGGGTCAGCCAGTGCAGTACCAGCCCCAGTGCCGACAACAGCGCTACCGCCCACAGCACGCCACGGAACCACGCGCGCGGGGTGCGCCCGCGCAGCAGGGTGATGGCACCGGGCAGCAACAGTAGGCACAGCGGCGACAGCTGCAGCAGGTTGCGGTTGGCCCACGCGGCCTGGTGTGCGCTGAAGCCCCACAGGTAGGT
Source organism: Stenotrophomonas sp. GL_101 (assembly GCF_057835675.1). Taxonomy (NCBI): domain Bacteria; kingdom Pseudomonadati; phylum Pseudomonadota; class Gammaproteobacteria; order Lysobacterales; family Lysobacteraceae; genus Stenotrophomonas; species Stenotrophomonas sp. GL_101. The sequence goes on from NZ_CM174432.1 coordinate 1,570,362, forward strand.
CAGCAGCGCCCCGCCAATGCCGCAGAACAGCCACAGCGGCAAGGCGATGCCACCGAGCAGGCGCGGACGCTGGCGCAGCGCAAGCAGGCCGGCGGCGGCCAGCACGCCGCACAGCAGCCACGGCCACCAGCGGCGAGGCGACTCGGTCGGTTCGGCGGCGATCCGGTGCGGCAGCAGCTCCTGCTCGGCCTGGACCAGCGGGCGGCCCTCGCTGTTGCGGGCCTGGCGCAACGCATCGGCCAGGCGCATCGGCACGAACGCTTCCTGCCAGCGCGACAGCGGCTGGTCGGCGAACGGGCCCAGGCCGATATCGAAGCCGAGCCACATCCACGGCGATGGCGAGGCCAGTCGTACCGATTCACTGCGGTAGGTATTGCCGCGCGAGCGCCCGGACAGCTGCGAGTGCAGCCCGCCGCCCAGCGCCTGGTCGAGCGTGTCGCGGACCATCGTGGCGCAGTTGGCGGTGTAGTAATCGTAGTGGTAGCGCGCGTTCTCCGGCTTGGCCCGCTCGGCCAGCGCCGCGGCAAGGGTGCGCGCCTGCCGTGGGTCCAGGTCCAGCCACTGGATGCTGGCGCCGCGACCGCTCTGGCGGTAGTACGCCATGTCCTCGTCCAGCGGCAGGGCCACCAGGTAATACATCATGTCGCCGCGCACGAAGCGGCCGACGAAATCCTGTTCACCGGGATCGAAGTAGCCGAAATTGTACGAGATCGCCTGCCCGTTGACCGGGTCCAGCACTACCAGCGCGTCGTGGCCGAAGCGCTCGAAGAAGATCTCGCCGGGCTGCATCGTCACCACGCCGATGCGCGGTGCGGGAAGCGCTGTCTCGCCAACCGGCGATGCCACTGGCGTGGCAGGGGACGCCGCAGCTTCAACGGCAGCGGCCTCCTGGGCCAGTACTGGGACGGGCAGGCTGGCCAGGGCCAGCAGCCACGACAGGAACAACAGGCGGCGCAGCGGCCACCGATCAAGCAGGGGCCGCATGGCGGGGGTCAATCCTCGTTGGTTGTGTCAGGTGGCAGCACGGTCACGTGGAACGCCTGCACGCGGCGGGCATCGGCACGTGCCACCCGGAACACGAAGCGGTCCAGGCTGAGTTCGTCGCCGGTTTCGGGCAGGTGGCCGATCGCCTCGGTGACCAGGCCGCCGATGGTGTCGTAGTCGTCATCGGAGAACGTGGCGCCGAAACGCTCGTTGAAATCCTCGATCGGGGTCAGCGCGTCGACCACGTACTGGCCGTCGGCCTGGATCGCGATCTGCGCGGTGTGGTCCTCGGCTTCGTCGTGCTCATCGTCGATCTCGCCGACGATCTGTTCCAGCACGTCCTCGATGGTGACCAGCCCGGCAACACCGCCGTACTCGTCGACCACGATGGCCATGTGGTTGCGCGACAGCCGGAATTCCTTCAGCAGCACGTTGAGCTTCTTGGCCTCCGGGATCAGCACCGCCGGGCGCAGCAGCTCGCGCACGTTGGCCGGACCGTGGTCGGCAACCACGCCGCGCAGCAGGTCTTTGGCCAGCAGGATGCCAAGGATGTCGTCCTTGTTATCGCCGTGCACCGGGAAGCGCGAGTGGCCGGATTCGACCACCTGCTTCATCAGGTCGAGGAAGGGCGCTTCCACCGGCAGCGAGACCATCTGCGAGCGCGAGATCATCACGTCGCCCACGGTCAGCTCGGCGACGGAGATCGCACCTTCCATCATGCGCAGGGTATCGGCGGCGATCAGCCCATCTTCGTGCGCGGTCTGCAGCACGGCCACCAGCTCGTCGCGGGTGTGGGGTTCGCCGGAGAAGGCAGCGGTCAGGCGTTCAAGCCAGCTGCGCTTCTTCTCATTGGGCTCCTGGACGGAGCTACTACTGTCGTCTTCAGACATCTCTTGAAAAAAAGGCACCCGGCGAACCGGGCGTTGGCTGCGAGTCTAGCAGGATGCGGGCCGCTGTCAGCGCCCGGCCACCGGGGCCGTATTCACCCGCCGGCCGGGGCCGCGGCGGGCGCGGCGGTCCCTGCGGCGGGCGGTTCCTCCGGCGGCAGGTCCAGGCTGTAGGTACAGCCGGCCAGGGTCTTGCCCGGGTGGGTCTTGACCGTGGACAGGCTCAGAATCACCGACTCGATCATCGGTTCGCCGGTCCTGGGGTCGGTCACGTCCCGGCTGACCAGCTCGCGCCCGGCCATGAACTTGTCCGGGTTGTCGACCCCGTCCTCCAGCGCCAGCGCCTTGGCCAGCGGGCGCGGGTCGGGCAGGTCGAGGATGGCCATGATGCTGGCCCCGGCCACCGCGATCTGTTCGGTGCGCTGGCCGAACACCGTCATCGGCGTAGCCAGCCGGAACTCGCTCATGAACTGGTTGCCCTGCGGCAGCGGCTGCAGGCCGTTGGCCACGGCCTTGAGCGGGTCGGCCACCACCGGCGCCACCTGGTTGTACTCGGCCAGGCCCTGGCGGCACTCGATCAGCGCGGCCAGGTCGAGCGGGGCGGCCCAGGCCGCAGCGGGCCACAGGGCCAGCAGGCCCAGGCAGGCGATTCTCGGTGCGGTCATGGCAGGTCCGTCTGGCGGGCGGCTGTCACCGGCTCACTGCTCGTTGGCGTAGGGGTCATCGATGCCCAGCTCGGCCAGGATCTCGCGCTCCAGCTGTTCCATCGCCTCGGCCTCCTTGTCGTCCTCGTGGTCCCAGCCCAGCAGGTGCAGCACGCCGTGCACGGTCAGGTGTGCGTAGTGGGCGTTCAGTGCCTTGTCCTGCTCGTCGGCCTCGCGCGCCACCACCGGTGCGCAGATCACCAGGTCGCCCAGCAGCGGGAACTTGACGCCCTTGGGCAGCCCCTCGGGCAACTCGGCCGGAAAACTGAGCACGTTGGTGGCGTAGTCCTTGCCGCGATAATGGCGGTTCAGCGAATGGCCCTCCTTGGCATCGACCAGGCGGATGGCCAGGTCCGCTTCACGGATACGGCCCTTGAGGGCCGCGGCCACCCACTTGCGGAAGCTCACCGCCGAAGGCAGCCCGGCGCGGGGCAGGGCGTAGCTGACGGCTACATCGAGGCGGACGGGGCCCTTGGTCATGGCGATACCGGCAATTCAGATCAATCAGGAGGGCACAGTATCGCGCGTGTCGCCTTTCACTGCGACTTCCGCGCGTCGCGCCCCGGCTTACTCGGCGCCTGGCTTGAGCTGCTGCAGGTCGCGGCGGTCGTAGGCGCTGACGATGCGCGCCACCAGCGGGTGGCGAACCACGTCGCGGGCCTCGAAGAAGGTAAAGCTGACTCCGTCCACCTCGCGCAGCACCTCGACGGCGTCGCGCAGGCCGGATTTGACGTGCTTGGGCAGGTCGGTCTGGGTCAGGTCGCCGGTGACCACGGCGGTGGAGCCGAAGCCCAGCCGGGTCAGGAACATCTTCATCTGCTCCACGGTGGTGTTCTGCGCCTCGTCCAGGATCACGAACGCATCATTGAGCGTGCGGCCGCGCATGTAGGCCAGCGGTGCGATCTCGATGACGTTCTTTTCCAGCAGCTTGAGAACTTTCTCCACGCCCAGCATTTCATACAACGCGTCGTACAGCGGGCGCAGGTACGGATCCACTTTCTGGCTCAGGTCGCCGGGCAGGAACCCGAGTTTCTCGCCGGCTTCCACCGCCGGCCGCACCAGGATCAGGCGCTGTACGCGCGATTCGTTCAGCGCTTCCACCGCGCTGGCCACCGCCAGGAACGTCTTGCCGGTACCGGCCGGGCCAATGCCGAAATTGATGTCGTGGGTGGTGATCTGGTGCAGGTAGCTGGCCTGGTTGGCTCCCCGCCCGCGCACGGTGCCGCGCTTGACCTTGATGGTCACGTCCTGCGCCTCGTACGCGCGCTGCACCACGTGTTCGACGTTGGCCTGGTTCAGGCGCAGGTGCACGGCGTGGCTGTCGAAGCTGACCTCGCCGGCTTCGATATACAGCGCCTCGATCAGCTTCTGGGCTTCCTCGGCCACCCGCTGGGGGCCGGTCACGCGGAACACGTGGCCCCGGTTGGCGATTTCCACGCCGAGTTTGAGTTCGATCTGGCGCAGGTGCTCATCGAACGGGCCGGCCAGGTTGGCCAGGCGTTCGTTGTCTTCCGGTTCCAGGGTGAAGTCGCGTTGGGACAGTGCGGTCATTGCATCCGGCAGCCGTCGATCCAGGGACCGGGCCGCAAGCTGGGAAAGGAAGAACAGGGTAGCGCGCAGGTCCCGTACCCGCCACAGCGGCGGGGGTGTCCACACCCCGGTGCGGGGGCGTTCCCGGCGAACCGGTGGCTATCCATCGTCCGCCCTGGCCAGGCGGTGGGTCGCCGCGCAGGCGCTGTGTCTTGGCGCCAGGCGGGGTAGGAAGTTTCTGACTATGTCGTAGGGGTTTTTGCGGATGCCGTGAAAGCCACTCGGGTGAGTTACCATCCCGCTCAACCGCGGGGCCCTTGGGCAGGCCTGCTGGGCGGCGGAGTTTATCAACGGATAATGTACCTCGCCACGCACGCATTATCGCGTTGATTCTGGCGGGGCAAGGATGCGCACGCGGTCATGCCGGAGCTGTCGGCACGCCGGTTGCGTCGATGGATTCTGGACATGCCGGTCGGCCCGATGGCCGCCAATGGATGGGTACGATGCAGGATGCAGGCACGCTTTTTACCGCGTTGACCGGTGTGGTGGGCATGGAAGGCGAAAGCCGTCCGCACCGCCTGGCACTGGGCGATGACGCTTCGCTGCTGGTGGAGCGCTGGTGGGGGCACGAGCAGCTGTCCGACGGTTTTGAATGGTGGGTCGATGTACTGGCCCACGATGCCGGGCGCGACGTGGACGGCTGGCTGGGCACATCGGCCACCCTGTCTTCGCGCCAGGCCGGGGGCCACGACGTGGTGCGCAGCGGCCTGGTCCGCGAAGCGGCATGTGTCGCCGCCGATGGCGGGCTGGCGCGCTACCGGCTGTGCCTGGTGCCGTGGACCTGGGTGATGGGGCAGGGTCGCCATAGCCGGGTGTTCCAGGAACGCGCGTTGCTCGACATCCTGCAGGCGGTGTTTGACGGCTACGCTGCCCATGCCGCCTGGCGGGCCAGCGACGAAGTGGTGGAGTTCCTCGCCGCCGTGCCGCTTCGCAGCTACTGCGTGCAGTACCGCGAATCGGACCTGACGTTCATGCAGCGGCTGCTGGCCGAAGAGGGCCTGGGCTGGCGGATTGAAGAAGACGCAGAGGCACCGGCCGGGCATGTGCTGGTGATCTTTGCCGACAGCAGTGCGCAGCCGCAGGATTCCACCTCCGCACGGGACGGCGGCCTGCGCTTCCATCGTGCCGATGCCACCGAGGCCACCGACAGCGTGCTCACGCTGGGGCGTGCGCGCCGCATCGGCTTGACCCAGCTGGTGCTGGCCAGCGATGACTATGTATCGCGCCAGGGCCGGCAAGGGCAGACCCCGGTACTGTCTGCACAGCGAGGCGCTACCGTGCTGGAGTCCTATGCGCCGGCCGGTGCCTACGCCTTCGCCAACCGCGCCGCTGCGGACCATTACAGCCGCGTGGCCGCGCAGGCGCACGAGGCGCGCAGCGCCGCCTGGCTGGGCACCAGCACCGCCCCCAGCCTGCGTGCAGGCACCTGGGCCAACGTACGCCAGTGGCCGGCAACCGACCGCGGCGGCGCACCGGTGGTACTGGTGACACGTGTGCTGCACCACGGCAGCAACAACTTCCCGATGGCCGCACGCGAGGGCTTGCAGCAGCGCCTGGGCGATGCGTTGCCGGGCAGCGCCACCGATCCCGGCGTACACCTGCGCCATGCCGGGCTGCGCGCGCGCGCGGAGTCGCTGGGCTATGCCAATGCTTTCGATGGCGTGGACCGTGCCTGCCCATGGCGGCCAGCGCTTGAAGACGGCACCGGCCTGCGTCTGAATCCCCGTCCGTTGGCATCGGGCTACCAGACCGCGCGGGTGGTACCGGCCGACGGCAGTGACAGCGGCGAGGTGTCCTGCGACGACCTTGGCCGGATCAAGGTGCGTTTTCATTTCCAGGCCGATGGCAGCACTGATGACGGCAGCAGCTGGCTGCGCGTGGCACAGCGCTATGCCGGGCCCGGGGTGGGCGCCCAGTTCCTGCCGCGCGTGGGGCAGGAAGTGCTGGTCGCTTTCCTGGAGGGCGACATCGACCGGCCGCTGATCGTCGGTGCGCTCTACAACGGACGCGGCGAGGCGGGCGTCGCCGCCACCCCAGCCGGTGCCGCAGCGGATTCCGACCTGGGAAGCTACGCGCAGGCCGGCGACACCCGCAGCAGCGCCCAGGCCAACCTCGCCGGCGGCCATGCCCCGGCATGGCACGCAATGGGCGCGGGCGAAGACGCCCACCGCAATGCGGCCGCGCTGTGGGGCATCCAGTCCCGCGAATGGCATGGGCAGGGGCATTCACGGCTGTTGTTCGACGACAGCGACGGCCAGCTGCGCCTGCAGCTGGCCACCACCCACGCCAGCAGCCAGCTCAATCTGGGCCATCTGATTCACCAGGCAGACAACTTCCGAGGCAGCCTGCGGGGCGAAGGCAATGAACTACGCACCGACGCCTGGGGAGCGGTGCGCGCGCGCGCTGGCCTGTGGTTGAGCGCACAGTCGCATGCCGCCCAGGCCCCGGCGGGCGAAGCGGTGGCCCCCGCCGCGCTGCTGACCCAGCTGCGCGAGCTCGGCAAGGTCCAGGACCAGGCCGCCAACACGCACCGCAGCGTCGTGCTGGCAGGCAACACCGGCGTGGCCGGGCAGGCCGATGCGCCCGCGCCGCTGGCCAACCTGCTGCGCAGTACCCGCACCACGGTGGCCGGGAACGCGTTCGAGCGTGGCCGCGCCGATGCCGCCGACTATGCCAGCGACGCCGGCCAAGGGCGCCTGCCGCATACCGGCGAACCCACCCTGGGCCTGTCCGGCAGCGATGGCCTTGCCCAGGTGGCCGGGCAGAGCCTGCAATGGGCGGTCGGCGAGGTGCTGACCCTCGCCAGCGGGCAGGCCTCGGAGACGGTGGTGCTGGCCGACACCCGCCTGCATGGCGGCCAGGCCATTGGCGTACTGGCCGCCACCATGGGGACGCCTGCGGGCAACACCCTGAGCGTGGTGGCAGGGCTGGGCGAACTGGTGGTGCAGGCGCAGGACCAGTGCATCCTGGTGCAGGCCCGCGCCGGCCTGCGTGCGGCCAGCGCCTCGGCCGCGGTCGAACTGGCCGCGCCTACCACGGTGCACATCGCCACCGCCGGCGGTGCCAGCATCACCCTGGCCGGTGGCAACCTCACGGTGACCTGCCCGGGCAACATCACCGTGCATGCCGGCAGGAAGTCGTTCGTCGGCCCCACCAACCTCACCTATCCGCTGCCGACCATGCCGCGCAGCGAATCGCCCGACGTGCTGCCCAGCTTCGCCTTCCGCCTGCAGGATATTCCCGGCCCGCAGGGCATCGCGCTGGCCGGCCAGTCGTGGAAGATCGTGCGCACCCGCCAGTCGGCCAGCGATACCCCCGACAACCTGCATGCGGTCGATGCCGACCAGTGGGTGGAAGTACTCAAGGAAGGCAGCGCCGACGACGACGGCAAGGTCGCGCTGAGCGATACCGACTGCAAGGCGGTCTGGGATGCGGTGGCCCGTTTCCCCGGGCGCCTGTACCTGGTGCACGGCATCGACGCCATCCCGCTGCAGATGCGTCAGTTCAGCACCGGCCCGGGCGTGCGCGAGATCGTCGAAACGCTGGATGCCAACAACTACAGCAAGGACCTGCAGCACCTGCCCGACAGCGACGCGCTGCGCGCCATCCGCCACCGGGTCGAATACGAGTTCCAGTCCCTGCTGACCACCACGCCCAAACAGCGCAAGGAAATCTGAGCCATGGCCGACGGCACCACCACCAGCACCGTCGCGCGCAACGCGCTGACCTGCCAGTCCGGCCAGCTGGGCACCTCCAGCGGCGACTATTACGCGCCACCGGATCGCCAGTTCGCGCCGGTGCGGCATGGCAATGCGGTGCGGTCCTACACCGACGGACGGTCGGCCATGCATGCGATGGCCGAGGCGATCCGGGGCGCGCAGAAGTTCATCTTCATCGCCGATTGGCAGATGAACTTCGATACGGAGCTGACCGGGCGCGGGGATGGATCGCATCGCGGGCGGCTGAGCGAGCTGCTGTTCGATGCGATCAACGCGCGTGGCGTGGATGTGCGGGTGTTGCTGTATGACAGCGTGGAGGCGGCTGCGTACACCCATGAAAATGAGGCGCGCACCGCGCTGTACAAAATGCGGGACGACCGCACGTTGGGTAACGTGGAAGTAGGGCTGCACAACCCCGCCACGGGCCGGAAGGATGCCTTCAACATCGGTTTTTCCCACCACCAGAAGATCCTGGTGGTGGACGGCCGCATCGGGTTTGTCGGAGGACTCGATGTCGCGCACGGACGCTGGGATGACGGCAACTTCGACGTGGTCTGCGATCCATCACTTCACGTGATCAATGATCATTACAACAACAGCGTTTCAAAAGCACGCGGAATGACTGGGGACGAGCTGAAGCTCACTTACGACGCCCCGGACGACAGTCCAGACGCCGCTGGCCGGCTACGCCCAGGGTTTGCGCAGGCCTATCTTCCGGGTATGGCTATTGCGATGGACCGCATGCGTGAGCAGTGGGACAACGGCGCAGCGCTGGCCGAACTCCTGGACTACGCAGACAAGTTGGCGGTGCCCGATTGGTTGGAGAAGGAGGGCCTGAGGAAGCTGGCGGAGTATGTCGTTCCTGGCTACGGTCCGACGATGAAAATCGTGAGGACAGTGGCGGGCGTTCTGGATTCCATCCAGGTGAATCTTGACGCGGCCGAGCTTAAGTATGCCGAAGTAATTGCGGCTGCCAATCGCTCCGTGGACGAGGCAGCCAAAGGCAATGGTGGCGCTTCAGCGGATGCAGCGTTGCGAGCGGTGGAAGGATACTTGAGCATCAAGGCCAAGGATTTCGATGCATGGATGGCCGAAAAGCGTGCCACGGTAGAATCTACCTTGGGTACTGCCGGCAAGATCGTTGATCGGATTGGTGACTACGTCGAGAATCCCTCGGCGATAAGCGAGGACGTGGCAACCGCGCGGAAAGCGATTACCGATGCACTCAACCGTGCACTCGAAGCCTGGAAGTCATTTGAGACCTGGTTGAAAACCCCAGTGGGGCGGGAGCAGATGCTGCTCGACAGTGGTCGCCACGCGCGCATGCCCTGGCAGGATGTTCATGCGCGTCTTGAGGGGCCGGCGGTGTTCGATATCTGTCGAAATTTCATGCATCGATGGAATGCAATGATGTGGCAGAACCAGGGCGGCGATCGTGCAGGCGGCACCTACATCAGGGACAAAGTCAATAAAGGCATCGGGCAGGTCAACCGACTGCCGGGCGTTTCGCTTCCCGAACAGCGCACGTTCGCCCGAGGCCAGGAGTTGACTGCCTTGAACGACGCCTGGTTACAGGCCATGGGAGGAAGCACACTGTTCGGAGAGTTGGGCAGACCGGGGTCGGCCGGGAACATCAGCGTCCAGATCGTGCGCTCGTCTGGCACCGCCCTGCATTCCATGGAGAAAAAGGCCTGCGGAAAAGTTGGACTGGCGTTGGATGACGGCAGTTGCCTGACGTCCTACTGGGAACGCGACCAGCCCATGCACTCCATCCAGGATGCGATGCTGAACTGCATCGAGTCTGCCAAAGCGTATGTCTACATTGAGACGCAGTTCATGATTTCCGATTGTGGGTATTCCGATCGTGAGCCTGGGAATCGACTGGAAACGGTCATCCGCGGCGGCAGACGCGGGCCCTCCACGGATGCTGAGAAGAAGAAAGAGAAGAATGCCGGTCGGGTACTCGGCGCAACGCAGGGTGCAGCAGACAAGGTTTTGCCGGGCACGCCCGTGGCCGATATGCTCGCGTTCCAGCAGGGCGTGCGCTCGGCGGCACGCAATAAGCTCGTCCCGACCATTGCCGCGCGCATAAGCAAGGCGATCCGCAGCGGGCAGGCGTTCCACGTCTACATGACGTTGCCGGTCCATCCCGAAGGCAGCCTGTTGGATGGTGCCGTGCTCAAGCAGCATTACTGGGCACAACAGACCTTGCTGCGGGGGCGCGACAGCCTCATTCGCCGCATCTGCCGGGCGCTGGTTGCAAAACGGCTGGCGATTCGCGAGGAAAGCGTCTATGAGGAGGACATCCGCAAAGAGGTAGTTGCGGGCGGCTGGAAGGCCTACCTCACTGTCTTGAACTTGCGCAGCTACGGTGTGCTTAAGGATAAGAATCACGATCAGTACAAAAGCGCGCCGCCCACAACGGGCGGCAGCGCGGCAAGCCCGCCGTTGTATCTGGTTACCGAGCAATGCTATGTGCATTCCAAGTTACTGATCGTTGATGATGCGGTGGCGATCATTGGAAGCGCAAACTGCAATGACCGGAGTCTGGAAGGGACGGGCGACACCGAGATTGCCGCGGTGATCGTTGACAGGGACGCGCTATTGCTTGATCTTGGCAACGGCACGAAAGTGGCGACGCGCAAGTTCGCCCGTGACCTGCGAATCCAGCTGTGGAAGAAGTTCCTCGGCACGTCGATCCAGACCGGACGGCTGGCCGGTCGTGTCGATAAGCCACAGGGTTACACCGACGCCAGCGGCGGCGCGCATCACCCGCCGATGTCTCCCCAGTCGCACCCGGGGCTGGATCTTGATCGGCCGGCAGACCCTAAAACTGTGAGGTACATTCAAGATCTTGCTGCTGCGAACGCCGCCAGCTATGAGGAAGTCTTCACAAACGTGCCGCGAAACTCAATGGCTCGCTATGATGCGGTCTTCACGGGATTTGCGACTGCCGGCTGGAGTGAGGAGAAGAAGGCGGTACTCCGTTATCTTTACGCTCAACCGGCCGATCTGCAGGGTCCCTATATGGAGGTTGCGAGCACGATGAGCGGCGATGTCACCCAGACGGTAGGGCGCCACAACGTGGCCAAGGCGTTGTCCCGTCTCCGTAACGGTGGCGCTGGACAGGAGCCGGTCAAAGGCTTCTGGGTCACGATGCCGTTGGAATGGGGGCACGGCATGGATGATCCCTCGGCCGCCATGCCGGTCGAGTTGATCGCGTTGCAGACTCCCGATACCCCAGGGCGCTCGGACCAGGCCTTGGCGGCCACCGGTACGACGACCCTCCACCCAGGGCAGGAGCAGGCATGAGCGTGCCACGCAGGATCGGGGTGGTGGCGGCTGGCGTATTCGGCATCCTCGCCTTCAGCGCGAACGCCTGTACCGATCGGGCAGATCCGTTGGCATCCCCCGTAACAGGCGTGGAGCTGCGATTTGCGGCCACGGGCGCTGGACGCGTCTGGCTGGAGGCGCCACAGGTGCTCCCGGACGGCTCTCTCCGGCCCCCGCAATTGTTGCCTGCAGTCGCTGACATCCCGGCGGGGAAGTTCGACGCGCTGGGGGGGCGCGTACTGTTCCTTGAATCGGATGAAAAGGGCGGCAAGCGTTTGTGCCGTGCAGAAACCTGGGAAAGCCGCATCCACGATCCGCTCGCCCCTGCAATGCCTGACGGCTCGCTGGGAAAGTGGCAGAGCGATGGCGGCAAGCCGCAGGTGGTAGCGTATCGGGCGGGCGGCGTGCAGGAACGCAACCCGGTTTTGGCCACGCTGGCGCCGCACTATTTCCTCCGTTCCGCGGAAGCCTATTACTACGATCGTGCGGGGCATCTGGTCGAAGTGCGTCGACATGGCTCGGCGGAGATCAATACGCTCAAAGATCGCAGGCCGGTAAAGGTAGTCGGCGACGAGGTCGCTTACTGCATGGCCTACCAGGGAAGTCGGTTGATGCAGACCGCTGGCTTCGAGCACGCGGGTGGCTTTGTCAGCAGTTCCCAAGGCTTCGATTGCCATCGGCTCGAGGACGCGAAAGTCACCCTCACCCGCTATCGCTACAACGCCGACGGGACCGTCCTTGCCGAGCTGCGCACAAACGCCAGCATTGAAGTAGAGGACACCCTGTCTTCGACCACGCGGGACGCTCGCGCGCCAGATAGCGGAGAAGGGGCGGTGTGGCTGGCACCCACAGCAGGCGGTGGGGCGCGCCCCCGTGCGGTAGTCCAGTACTGGCCGGTCCACGGGCTTTCCGACCTCAGTACAGAGGACATGGACGCGTTCCAGAGCGATGCGCAGCCGTTGTACCAGGAACGCTCGCGGGATGGCAGCGCCACTTTGCGGTATCGCTTCCCCTCCCAGCCGGTCCCGCTTACCGTCATCGACACCCACTTCACCACGCTTGGCGGCTACGCGCGGCTGCGGACCTACCCGCACCGCAGCGGGATGCATATTACCGAGGTCTTCGACGCGGGCATGCGTGTGCCGCGGCAACGCCAATGGCGCAGCCTGGACCTGAACCGACAAGAGATGTTCGATGCAAGGGGTAAGCTCACCCGTGTGATTCACTATGGCGCGGCGCCCCGCGACGGCTATCAGGAAGACCTCAAGCGTTATGCAGAAAGTGGCGTCTTGAAGGTCACGCCGACCACCAGCGGCTACGCGAGCTACCGTGTGTACAACTACGATGCCACGGGCAAGGAGCACCTGGTGCTGGTCTGCTGGCAGCATGACGTGCCCAACAACACGCCGCTGCGTCACTTCCCCTGGTGGACACCAGGCCCTCAGCCCAAGCGCAGCAAGGAAGATGCGCTCATCTACGGCATGAAGAATGTCGCCAATCGCTGCGGTACACCAAGCGGAAAGATGTTGGTCGAGGGTCTTTCCCCGATCAACAAGTACATGGCAAAAACCTATGGCTATGACGTCGAAAAATTGAGCTATGGCGAAGAGCGCTGAGTGGACACGTGTCGCACCCGCTGATCTCGCCAGCCAAGCGCCTGTGCCCAAGGCCATTGGCACCCTCTCGCAGCACATGGAATCGGCCTCAAGGATGAGAAAGCAATGATCCCCCTCAGGCTCGCAGTCGTTGCCACACTCGGTATCCACGGGCTCCTGGTCGCACCGATTGCCAGCGCGTGCGCTGGCGATCCCGATGATCTGTTTGCCTCGCCGGTCATCCCGGAGAAGGGCAGCATCATCACCGCTGCGGTATCGGACGGTTTCGTGGCCCGGATCAACGGGTTCGGCACCGATGACAGCAACCAGCCGGTGCTGCCATCGGTTGACGTCCCCTACACCGTGCAGTCCAAGCCCACTACCCCGTTTGCAGAGGACGGCGGGGTTTTAGTTTTCCTGGAGCCGGTCGGCACCACCCAGCGGGTGTGCCGGGAAGAGCGATGGGAAAGGTCCGCAGACGGCGCAGTCGCGACGAAGGCGGGGAAGGGCGCAAGCAATCAGGATGCCGCCTTGCAGAAGGTGACCCACGGCTATTCCCTGGTCGCAGTCCGCGCCTATCGGTATGACCCCGCGGGCCGTCTGCTGGAGGTTCGTGACGTCGTAAGCGCCCAGGAATCCCCCAGTGCAACGCCGGCCTGGCTGGCTCCCCAGCCCGGGCTGGTGTTCTGCGCACGCTACGACCAGCAGGGGCGCATGCTGTGGTCTTCTGACAGTCTAAAAAGCGCGCGCCCTGCCTCCGCCGAGGTGCAATGCGCCGATTTCAGCGAGGACAACGCTGACTCGCGCCGGGTGGTCTATGCAGAAGATGGCAGCGTGCAGGCACTGCTCGATACCACGTCGTCCCCGCTGCCGGAGGGCTCGATGGTGGCGTTGGTCAGTCCGGATGGATATGACGATTCTGGCTGGGGTGGCAAAGCCACCTTCCTGTTGCCACCGAAGAAGGGCGTCGAGGCCATTCTCAACAGGGTCGACGCGCGCATCGCGCAGGGCCGTGGCTTGGCCTCGCTTTACACCAGCCTTGAGTCATTCGCTGCCGACGATGCGCAGCCGTTGTACCTGCAACGGCCCCAGGCAGGCAGCAGGTTCGCTCCCAAGGTGTATTACGAGTTCCCGGAAGGCGAGGTTCCTCTGTCCGCCGCCGCCACCGGCTTCTCCGCCCTTGCCGATCATCCGCGCATCCGTAGCTACGACTACGGGACGGAGGCGCGGGTGGGCGAAGTGTTCGGCGCGCACTCGCATGTCATGAAGCAACGTATATGGCGCTCCCGATTTGCCCGGCGGCAGGAGGATTACGACGCCGCCGGCCGTCTACGGCAGGTGGCGCAGTATGGCCAGGCATCCCCGCAGACATACGCCGAGGACCTCCACGCAGCAGGGCGCAACGCCGGCTTCAAACCGGGCCTGCTGGACACCGAATACCGCGTGTATCGTGTGGACAGAAAGGGCAGGGAAGCGCTCGTGTTTGCCTGCTGGGCGGGGGGGGCTGATGCCGATGGCAGCCCGCGTCAAACCCAGTGCGGCGGCCCGGATGGCAACGTTCTGGCCACCGGCAGCCGGGATATCGAAGCGTTGTTGCAGCAGACGTACGGCTGGTCTGTCAGGCGTTTGATTTACAGTCCGTTCTAACGCCGCACCGCGCTGCGTTCTGCCGGGTATCCACTGTCCATCGAGAGGATCGCGCATGAACATCGGCGACACCCGGAGCGATGCACCGCCTGCAGTGCGGCAGCGCCTTTCCCGCACCACCCGGGTCTCCTTGGTGCTGGGCATCGCAGGCCTGCTCGTCACCGCAGGGCTGGCCATTGCGGTGTGGGTGATCGAAGTGAATTGGCGCATTGCAGGCGTAGTGGGTACGGTCTTCTGGACCGTCCTGTCACTGCCCCTGGTGTTCGGTGTGGGCCTGCTGGCAGGTGTGGTTGCCTTGTTCCAGCGCGTGCCGCACGCGCGGCCGGCAACGCTGGGTATCGTCATGAACCTGGTGGGCCTGCTAGGGCTTTTCTTCATCGTCCAGGCATTGTTGGGCATGGCCATGAGCGCCGCGGTGACCGGAACGCAAAGCGCGCTGTCGGATCTGATGGACCTGCTACGGTGGATTTTTCCGCCGCAGTAGTACGCGCTTCAACCTCGATGCCTCGTCTTCACAGGCGCCCATGGTCGCGCGAGGCAACATGAATGGACCCGGTGCTGCCTGGAACCCCCTGATGCCGTCGCCCATCGTGTGCTCTCGCAGGATCGTGTTGTGCACGGTGGCGGCCCTGTTGTTCGCCGGTTGCCACGCTGCACCGCCCGAGGCATTGGGCACCCTGGAGTGGGACCGGATCACGGTACCGGCACCGGCCGCCGAAACCATCGTGGCGGTCTCGGTGGTCGAGGGCCAGCGTGTGCCGGCGGGCGCGCCGCTGCTGCAGTTGGAGACCACCCGCACGGCCGCGCAACTGGCGGCGTTGCAGGCGCAATCGCAACGTGCCGGGCAGGCGCTGGAGGAACTGGAACACGGGCCGCGGGTGGAGGACATCGCCCAGGCGCGGGCCAACCTGGCCGCCACACGTGCACAGGCGGCCGATGCAACGGCGTACTACGCACGCCTGCAACCGCTGGGGCGGCAGCGCCTGGTGGCCGCAGCGGATGTCGATCGTGCCCGCGCGGCAGCCGGCAACGCACAGGGTGTGGTGCACGCCGCCGAGCAGGCCTTGTTGGCGTTGGAACATGGCACACGCAGCGAACAGATCGGGCAGGGCGCGGCATCGCTGCAGGCCGCGCAGGCGCAGCAGGCCGAACAGGCGGTCAGCCTGGGCAAGCTGGCGTTGCTGGCACCGCGTGCGGGTGTGGTGGATGCCTTGCCCTATCGCCTGGGCGACCAGGCGCCGATCGGTGCGCCGCTGGCGGTGCTGCTGGTGGGCGACCATCCCTATGCGCGGGTGTACCTGTCCGCAACCCTGCGCCCCTCGGTAGCGGTGGGGCAGGTTGCCCAGGTGCACCTGCAGGGCCGTGAGGGCGCGTTGGCCGGTAAGGTGCGCGCAGTGCGCAGCGACCCGGTGTTCACCCCGTACTACGCGCTCACCGGTGAGGACGCGGCGCGCCTGAGCTACCTGGCCGAAATCGAACTGACCGATACCGACCTCGCCGCGATGGCACGGCTGCCGGCCGGCGTGCCGGTGCGGGTCACGTTCTGATGGCCACTGCCACGGTCGCGCCTGCCGACAACGGCGAGGAAGACCTGGCGATCCGTGTGCGCGGGCTGAGCAAGCGATTCGGTACCCTGCTCGCGGTGGACCATGTCGACCTGCGCGTACCGCGCGCCAACGTCTACGGCTTCCTGGGCCCGAACGGCTCGGGCAAGTCCACCACCATCCGCATGTTGTGTGGCCTGCTCACCCCCAGCGAGGGCGACATCGAGGTGCTCGGCCTGCGCATTCCCGAGCAGGCCGAGGCGCTGCGCCGGCGCATCGGCTACATGACCCAGCGCTTTTCCCTGTTTGAAGATCTTACCATCCGCGAAAACCTGGAGTTCCTTGCCGCGGTGCAGGACATCCCGCGCGCCAAGGCACGGCAGCGCATCGACGCGCTGGTCGAGCAGTACCATTTCCAGGACCGCCAGAAGCAGTTGGCCGGCACCCTCAGTGGCGGGCAGAAGCAGCGCCTGGCGCTGGCCGGTGCGGTGATCCAGCAGCCGGAGCTGTTGTTTCTGGACGAGCCCACCAGCGCGGTCGATCCCGAGTCGCGGCGCGATTTCTGGGAGAAGCTCTTCGACCTGGCCGATGCCGGTACCACCCTGCTGGTCTCCACCCACTACATGGACGAGGCCGAGCGCTGCCATCGGCTGGCGATCCTCGATCAGGGCGCGCTGGTCGCCGATGGCAGCCCGGCCGAGCTTACCGCCGCCCTGCACGGGCGCACGCTGGAGGTGAGCGCGCAGCAGCCGCGGCAGGCCCAGCGCCTGCTTGCGGGCCTGCCGGGGGTGCTCAGCGTGGCGCAGATCGGCAACACCCTGCGGGTGCTGTTGGCGCGCGAGGACGACGGGGAGGAGCGGGTCCGCCAAGCCCTGCGTGCGGGCGGGCAGGGTGCGGACGTCGCGCGGGTGGTGGCCAATCTGGAAGACGTGTTCGTGTCGGCCACGCGCGGGCGTGAGGATCCGGCCACCGCCGGCGCGCCGCGATGAGCCTGCGCCGGCTTTGGGCGATCGTGCTCAAAGAACTGCGCCAGATGCGCCGCGATCGCATCACCCTGGCGATGATCGTCGGTATCCCGGTCATGCAGCTGGTGCTGTTCGGCTATGCGATCAATCTCAACCTGCGGCATCTGGATACCGGTATCGCCGACCAGGCCGATACCTCGGCGTCGCGCGCGCTGTTGATGGACATGGTCGCCACCGGTGTGATCACCCCGATCCTGCGCGTGGACACGCCAGAGCAGTTGATGCAGGCGCTGCGCGAGGGACGGATCAGCATCGGCGTGGTGGTGCCGCCGGACTTCGAGCGGCGTCGCTTCGAAGGGCGCGAGGCGGTGCAGGTGCTGGTCGATGGCAGCGACACCGTGGTGCAGAGTGCAGCGGTGCAGTTGGCGCAGGTGCCGCTGGACACCCAGCCGCAACGCAATGACCGGCCGCTGCGCACCGGTGCGATCGGCAGCGCGGGGCAGATCAGCGTGGTGGCGTTCTACAACCCGCAGCGGCGCTCGGCGATCAACATCGTCCCGGGCCTGATCGGCATCATCCTGACCATGACCATGGTGATGTTCACCGCCGTGGCGATCGTGCGCGAGCGCGAGCGCGGCAACATGGAACTGTTGATCGCCACGCCGTTGACCCGCAGCGAACTGATGATCGGCAAGGTGCTGCCGTATGCGGTGATCGGGCTGGTCCAGACCACCCTGGTGCTGTTGCTGGGCATGTGGTTGTTCCAGGTGCCGGTACGCGGCAGCGTACTGGATGTCTACCTGGCGGCGATGCTGCTGATCACCGCCAACCTGGCCTTGGGCCTGCTGATATCGACCAAGGCGCAGTCGCAGTTCCAGGCCATGCAGATGACGATGTTCGTGTTCCTGCCGTCGATCCTGCTGTCCGGTTTCATGTTCCCGTTCGCCGGCATGCCCCGGGTGGTGCAATGGCTGGCCGAGGTGCTGCCGCTCACCCATTTCCTGCGCCTGGTACGCGGGATCATGCTGCGCGGCGCGCGTTGGTGGGAGATGTGGCCGGAGGTGCTGGCGCTGCTGGCCTTCATCGTGGTGATGATGACCCTGGCGATCGTGCGGTTCCGCAAGCGGTTGGATTGACGCCCATGCCGACCAACGGTCGGCATCTACCGGGGGATGTGCCGGGGCGATGGGCATGCCGACCGGGGGCATGTGCGTGCCCTGGTAGGTGCCGACCGTTGGTCGGCACGCTGTCAGGCCACAGCCATCCGTGCGCGCAGCGAATTGCTGTAGGCCTCGGTGATCACCACATCCACGAACTGGCCAATCAGGCGTGGGTGGCCGGGGAAATTCACCGAGCGCATGTTCTCGCTCTTGCCGGTCAACTCGTTCGGATCGCGCTTGGACGGGCCTTCGACCAGCACGGTCTGCACGGTGCCGACCATCCTGGCGGAGATCGCCGCGGCCTGTTCGTTGATCCGCGCCTGCAGGCGCGACAGCCGTGCGTGCTTTTCGGCATCGCTGATCGTGTCTTCAAGATCCGCTGCCGGGGTACCCGGGCGGCGCGAATAGATGAAGGAGAAGCTGTGGTCGAACCCGATGTCCTCGATCAGCTTCATGGTCTTCTCGAAATCGGCGTCGGTCTCGCCGGGGAAGCCGACGATGAAATCCGAGCTGATCGAGATGTCCGGGCGGACCGCGCGCAGCTTGCGGATCTTGGCCTTGAACTCCAGCGCGGTGTAACCGCGCTTCATCGCCGACAACACCCGGTCGCTGCCGGCCTGCACCGGCAGGTGCAGGAAATTGGCCAGCTGCGGCACATCGCGGTACGCATCCACCAGCGAATCGCTGAACTCCAGCGGGTGCGAGGTGGTGAAGCGGATCCGGCCGACCCCGTCGAGCTCGGCGATGGTGCGGATCAGCAGGCCGAGATCGGCGAACTCCCCCTCGCCATACGGGCCACGGTAGGCATTGACGTTCTGGCCCAGCAGGTTGATCTCGCGCACGCCCTGCGCGGCCAGCTGCGCCGCTTCCACCACCACGTCCTCGAACGGGCGGCTGACCTCGGTGCCGCGGGTATAGGGCACCACGCAGAACGAGCAGTACTTGGAGCAGCCTTCCATGATCGACACGAACGCCGACCCGCCCTCGGCACGCGGCTCGGGCAGGCGGTCGAACTTCTCGATCTCCGGGAAGCTGATGTCCACCTGCGACTTGCCCGATTCACGGCGCTGACGGATCAGCTCCGGCAGCCGGTGCAGGGTCTGCGGCCCGAATACCAGGTCCACATGCGGAGCGCGCTTGATGATGGCCTCGCCTTCCTGGGATGCCACGCAGCCGCCCACGCCGATGATCACGTCGCGGCCGTTGTTCTTGAGCGCCTTCCAGTAACCCAGCTGGCTGAACACCTTCTCCTGCGCTTTTTCGCGGATCGAGCAGGTGTTCATCAGCAGTACGTCGGCTTCGGCCGGATCATCGGTCAGCTCCAGCCCTTCCTCGGCGGCGAGCACGTCGGCCATCTTGGTCGAGTCGTACTCGTTCATCTGGCAACCGTGGGTCTTGATGTACAGCTTGCCGCGTACCGGCCCGCTCACCTGCGGCCTGGCGCCGGGCAAGGGAATCAGGTCGGGGCGGGGCGAAGAGGTGGCAGGGGCAGAGGCAGGCAAGGCGGAGCCGGCCGAAGTCGGCGCGGTCGTAGCTGGCGTCCCGGTCATGGCGCTTATTCCAGTCGGGTGGGCGGGCGTGCAGCCGGGTGGCTGCGATGAGCCGCCTATTGTATGCCCGAAGCCGCTGCCGGGCCGGTTCAGGGCCAGGCCCCCCTTGGCAACCCTCCCCGAAGTTGCAACACTCGCGCCCATGAAGGGGATCTTGGGGATCTGTGCGCTGGCCTTGGCTGCGCTGACCGCGCTGCCGGCCAGTGCGGGCACGCTGTACAAGTGTGTCGGCGCCGATGGCATCCCCAGCTATGTCAGCAAGCGCGTCTCCGGTGCCAGCTGCAGCGTGGTCAGCAACTACCGTCCCGACCGCAGCGCGCCGCGCCGTCAGGTGGCGCCGCCAGTACCAGCGCCGGCCCCGGTACCCGCAGTGGCCGTCGCCGCCGCCAGCCTGGCCCGGTCAGACGGCGCCGGGGTCGGGACTGCCTTGACCGCCAACGCCCCGGTCCAGCCGGCAACCGTGCTCACCGCGCCGTCGGCCCCCGTTGCACGGCCCGGCAAGGCCCAGCGCGTGGTCACCGGCCAGGTCTATTCCTATATGAAGGACGGGGTGCGCCATTACACCAGCGCCCGCCCGGCGCAGATGGCCAGCCTGGGCCAGGTCCGCACCATCCATTACAGCTTCATCGAGCGCTGCTACGCCTGCGGCGCCAACCCGGGCGTCAATTTCGGCTCGGTGCGGCTCAATACCACCGCCTTCCAGGCCGAGATCGCCGCCGCCGCCCGCGAGTTCGGCGTGGAAGAGGCGGTGGTCCGCGCCATCATCCATGCCGAGTCGGCCTACAACCCCACCGCGCTGAGTCGTGCCGGCGCACAGGGCCTGATGCAGCTGATGCCGCCGACCGCGCGCCGCTTCGGCGTCACCGATTCCTATGACGCCGCGCAGAACATCCGCGGTGGCGTGCAGTATCTGTCCTGGCTGCTCAAGCGCTTCAATGGCAACCTCACCCTGGCCGCGGCGGGGTACAACGCAGGCGAGGGGGCGGTAGACCGCCACGGTGGCGTACCGCCCTACAGCGAGACCCAGTACTACGTGAAACGGGTGGCGCAGCTGGCCGACCGCTATCGCGGCGCGCAGGCCAGTACCCAATGATCCATCGCACCCATGGCGCCGGCGGCCGCAAATGCCGTAATGTCTGTCTGTAGTGTTGTTCCGTAGTAACGCGTTGTGTGGCCGACTTCGGTTCAGCTACACTCGTGACTGATTCAATGTGGACTGGCCCCCACCGGTCCACTGGCAGCCTCTAGCTACCTAAATCTATATCGGAGTGCCGGATGGCCAACGATGGGGTAAACGATCCAGTCAACACCGGACGTCGACGATTCCTTTCAGCAACCACTGCGGTGGTCGGAGCGGTCGGCGTCGGATTTGCAGCGGTACCGTTCATCAAGTCCTGGAATCCCAGTGCCCGCGCCAAACTGGCCGGTGCCCCTGTGATTGCCGATATCAGTGCATTGCAGGAAGGCCAGCGTCTGGTCATGGAGTGGCGTGGCCAGCCGATCTGGATCGTCAAGCGCTCCAAGGCCATCCTGGAAGCGCTGCACGGCCTGGACGGGCGGCTGAAGGACCCCGAGTCCGGCGAAAAGGACCAGCAGCCCGAGTACGTGCTCAAGCAGAATCCCGAATTCCGGTCGATCAAGTCCGATGTGTCGGTGCTGGTCGGGCTGTGCACGCACCTGGGCTGCTCGCCGGAAATGGTGGCCGAGATCCGGCCCGAGCCCTATGACCCACAGTGGAAGGGCGGCTATTTCTGCCCCTGCCACAAATCCCGCTTCGACATGTCTGGTCGCGTGTTCAAGGATGTTCCGGCGCCGATCAACCTGCTGGTGCCGCCGCACCATTACCAGGACGACAACACCATCATCATCGGCGTTGACCCGCAGGGGGCGGCTTGAGCATGGCCAACATCCTTACCCGCACCGCCACCGGCGTCGCCGACTGGGTCAATGCCCGCGCGCCCGGCCTGATGCCGGTATACCGCAAGCATGTCAGCGAGTACTACGCGCCGAAGAACTTCAATATCTGGTACTACTTCGGCTCGCTCGCGCTGCTGATCCTGGTCAACCAGATCGTCACCGGCATCTTCCTGACCATGCACTACAAGACGAACGCCGCCGAAGCGTTCGCCTCCATCGAATACATCATGCGTGATGTCGAATGGGGTTGGCTGATCCGTTACATGCACTCCACCGGGGCCTCGCTGTTCTTCATCGTGGTCTACCTGCACATGTTCCGCGGCCTGCTCTACGGCAGTTACCAGAAGCCGCGCGAGCTGGTGTGGATCCTTGGCATGCTGATCTACCTGGTGCTGATGGCCGAAGCCTTCATGGGCTACGTGCTGCCTTGGGGCCAGATGTCGTTCTGGGGAGCCAAGGTGATCATCTCGCTGTTCGGCGCCATCCCGGTGATCGGCAACGGGCTGACCGAGTGGATCATGGGCGACTACCTGCCCAGCGACGCCACCCTCAACCGCTTCTTCGCCCTGCACGTGATCGCCCTGCCGCTGGTGCTGCTGTTGCTGGTGGTGCTGCACCTGGGCGCGCTGCACGAGGTGGGTTCCAACAACCCCGACGGCGTGGAGATCAAGAAGGGCCCCAAGGGCAACCGCTGGTCGGCCACCGCGCCCACCGACGGCATCCCGTTCCACCCGTATTACACGCTCAAGGATGGGGTGGGCGCCGGCTTCCTGCTGGTCATCGCGGCCTTCATCATCTTCTTCGCACCGGCCTTCGGTGGCCTGTTCCTGGAGCACGACAACTTCACCGAGGCCAACCGCCTGGTCACCCCCGAGCACATCAAGCCGGTGTGGTACTACACGCCGTACTACGCGATGTTGCGGGTGGTGCCCAACAAGCTGGGGGGCGTGCTGGTGATGTTCTCGGCGATCGCCATCCTGTTCCTGGTGCCGTGGCTGGATCGGGCGCGGGTCAAGTCCTACCGCTACCGGGGCGTGCTGTCGCGGGTGCTGCTGGGGGTATTCGCGGTGTGCTTCGTCTGGCTGGGCGTGATCGGTTCCGGCCCGGGCACCGATGCGCACGAGACCTACGTCGGCCGCGTGCTGACCTTCCTGTACTTCGCCTTCTTCATCACCATGCCGATATGGACCAGGCTGGACAGGACCAAACCGGTACCGGATCGGGTGACCACGCATGACTGACCACTGGATTGTCCGGCTGGCCTGCGCGGCCGCCCTGATGCTGGCCAGCAGCCTGGCCGGCGCCGCCGAGGGCGGCAAGACCCTGCAGGCCGGCAACGACCTCAGTGACCGCGCCTCGCTGCAGCGCGGTGCACAGCTGTACATGAACTATTGTTCCGGCTGCCACGCATTGAAGTACCTGCGGTACTCGCGCATGGCCGAAGACCTGGGTCTGAGCGAGGAAGAGGTGATGAACAACCTCAACTTCACCGGTACCCCGATCGGCGAGCAGATTCCGGTCTCCATGCCCAAGGCCGAGGCGGAAAAATGGTTCGGCAAGATGCCGCCGGACCTGAGCCTGATTGCCCGCGTGCGGGGCAGCGACTGGGTCTATACCTACCTCAAGTCGTTCTACGTGGACCAGACGCGCCCGCTGGGCTGGAACAACAGCCTGTTCCCCAATGCCTCCATGCCCAACCCGCTGTGGGAGATGCAGGGCCTGCAGCACGCCATCCACGGCAAGTCCGAAGCAGCAGGCCTGGACCCGCCGGTGATCGGGTTGAAGGTCGAGCAGCCCGGCAACGTCGACCCGGCGCAGTACGACCAGTCCGTACGTGACATCACCAATTTCCTGGAGTATGCCGGTGAGCCGGCCGCGCTCAAGCGACAGAAGCTCGGCGTCTGGGTGATCCTGTTCCTGGCCCTGCTGACCTTCCTGGTTTACCTGCTGAAGAAGGAATATTGGAAGGACGTGCACTGAGCATCCTCGCGCCGCACGGCGAAGATCGATCTGGCCCGGGTTCGATCAGCCTATTGGCTTTTGTGATGGGCGGTTGCACACTCGGGTACTGTGACGACCGTCGGCAATGGGCTGGCGGCGCCGATGCGACCGGCGGTTACCGGACGTTGGAGAGCCTTTGATGGCGGCGAGCGTACGCATGCGGAATACCCTGACGCTGTTTTCCTCGAACGACGATGTCCTGTGCCATCGCGTACGGCTGGTACTGGCGGCCAAGGGCGTCACCTACGATTTCGTGCCGGTCGATCCGCAGAATCCGCCTGAGGATCTCATCGATCTGAACCCGTACCACTCGGTGCCCACGCTGGTCGAGCGCGAGTTGGTGCTGTACGCGGCGTCGGTGGTCAGCGAGTACCTGGACGAGCGCTATCCGCACCCGCCGTTGATGCCGGTGGACCCGTTGTCGCGCGCGCGCATCCGCCTGGCGATGCTGCGCATCG
The DNA here is from genome assembly GCF_057835675.1 of Stenotrophomonas sp. GL_101. Classification (NCBI taxonomy): domain Bacteria; kingdom Pseudomonadati; phylum Pseudomonadota; class Gammaproteobacteria; order Lysobacterales; family Lysobacteraceae; genus Stenotrophomonas; species Stenotrophomonas sp. GL_101. Next base: position 1,594,416 of record NZ_CM174432.1, read on the forward strand.
AGCACGACTGGGTGCCGCAGGTGCAGGCCATCCAGCTTGGCAACAAGACCCAGGCCGAAGCCGGGCGCAAGCGCCTGAAGGAATTGCTGACCAGTGCGGTGCCGCTGTTCAAGGCCAGCAAGTTCTTCCTCAACCCGGAAATGAGCCTGGCCGATTGCGCCATGGCGCCGATCATCTGGCGCCTGCAGTCGCTGGACATACCGCTGCCCAAGGATGGCAAGTCGATCGAAGACTACGGCAACCGGATCTTCCGCCATCCCGGTTTCATCCGCAGCCTGACCGACCAGGAAAAGAAGCTGCGCGACCTGCCGGGTTGATGGTCCTGCATCGGCCGCCGCAGGGGGCCGGTGCGCTGAATGATTCCGCTTCGGCGCGGCGCAGGCCGCCCGGGGTGGCTGACCGGCGGGTATGCGGGCGCGTACACTTGTCGCTGCGCAATCGGATCCAAGACAGCAGGGCACGGCCCCGCGCCACGATATGACTGAAGACACTTTTCGCATGACCAGCCACCGTCCGTACCTGTTGCGGGCCCTGGTGGAGTGGATCAACGACAACGACCTGACGCCGCACATTCTGGTCGACGCCGGCATGCCCGGCGTGCAGGTGCCGCAGAGCGCGGTCAAGGATGGCCGGGTGGTGTTGAACATCGCCGAACGCGCGGTGGTGCAGCTGCACATCGACAATGACAGCGTGAGCTTCTCGGCGCGGTTCTCGGGCAGCAGCTACCCGGTGCAGGTACCGATTTCGGCCGTGCTGGCGGTGTATGCCCGCGAGACGGGGCAGGGCATGGCGCTGCCCGATGACATCCCCGGCCACGAGCCCGGTCCGGACGATGAACTGCCGCCCGACGACAGCCCGAGCCCACCGGACGATGCGCCGCCCAAGCCCAGCGGCCGCCCGCACCTGCGCGTAGTCAAATAATCAATTACCGCCCGTAGAGCCGACCGTTGGTCGGCTGGCCTTCAGCTGGCCTTCGCCGGACCCCGCCACAGCCGACCAACGGTCGGCTCTACCTGTGGGGCAGCAGGACCCTGGCGCTCCAGGGCTCAAACGTCTTCGGCATCGCTCGTATCGATGTCGCGCCGGATCTCGCTGATACGTGCCGCCGACGGGCCCACGAACGCCACCAGTTCGTCGCCGCGCAGCACCATGCGACCGCTGTGGCGGTCCACGCCGTCGTGCGAATACTCGAACTTGAACGTGCGCTCCCAGCCCAGCCAGCCGCTGGGCTTGCGGCATACGCGCAGCCCGGTGGCGTGTACCGCCTGGTCCAGCCATTGCACGTCGGCGGCGCGGCAGGCATTGCGGCCCAGCTCGCCGGCACGCTCGGCGGCGGCGCGCGAAGAGTTCCAGAACGCGTAGGCGAAGGCGCCGGCAATCATCAGCAGGATCAAACTGGGCATCGGTGACTCGGTACGTTCTGAGCGGTTGGAAGCTCCAAGATGGCGGCGAACCTCGCACGGATCAAGCCAGCCACGCGCCCGTCACCCGCTGTTGCGTGGCGTGGCCCCGGGCAACGCCACGGGAGGCTGGGGCGGCGTAGCCGGTAACGACGACGGCCGTGCCGGGATCGGTGCCGCCCCCGGCGCAGCAGGCGACACCGGCAACGGGCGTGGTGGCGGCAACGGCTGGGCGGGTCCCGGTGGCACGCCCTCCGCATCCGGTGGCGGGGTTGTGGGCGAGGGCGGGAGCGCCGCAGGCGCGGTCGCCACCAGCTTCAGTAGTGCGGCCCAGTCCTGCCGGTTGAAGTTGCATTCCTCTTCGCGGCCCGGCGTGCACCCCAGTTCCATGCCATCGCTGGCATTGGCCTTGGCCGGCGGCAACTCGATACGACCGCTGCGGTCCAGCGACAGCTTGCGCATCGCCACGGTGTTCATCACGTTGCCGCCGATCAGGTACAGGGTGCGGTCGCCGCCCATGTTGGCCGCGATCACCACCTCGCAATGCGACTTCCAGTGGTTCACCGCACCACTGCCCAGCGACTGCACCAGGCCGCTGTAGCTGAGCGCTTCCCGGCGATCGCGCAGGTAGCACAGCAGGTCGCCCGGCGCGGGCTTTTCAACGGCCGGGTCGGTCATCCGGTACGGGCCATTGTTCTGGTACGCCGCGCGGATGTAGTCGATGTGCCGGGGAGAGCGGGTAAAGCCCGGCACGCTGGCGCGGGTCATCACCCAGGAAATGAAGGCGGCCGACCACGGGTTGTCGATCAGGAAGGCCCGGCAGTCGGTGTCGGTGTAGCGCGTGCCCGGCGGGGCCATGCAGCTGGATGCACCGGGCTGGCCGCCCATCGGCGACAGTGTGCCGCTCTGGCGCCAGTACCCCACCACGCGTTGCCAGGCGACCATGCCGTTGTCGGCGAGGTGCACATCCTCGGCTTCGGTTGCGCTGATGCTGGCCACGCGGCCGTCGCGGTCGATGAACGGCCGATACCAGAGCCGATGTTCGTTGCAGGCGGTCTGCACGATGGTTACCGCCAGGGGGCTCAGCCCGAACCGGGGCGGGATGTCGCAGACCTCGGCCGCGGACGCGGTGGCCGGCAGCAGCGTCGCCAGCGGCGACAGGCACGCAAGCAGGAACAAGGGGCGCATGCGCGCTCTCCGGGTGGGGGCAGGGCAAGCCTCGCAGACCCGGTCTGCCGATCCTGTGAACACCGCACGTCGATGCCGCACGACCAACGGTCGTGCGCTACCGGCGGGGTAGGTAGCGACGGTTGGTCGGCACGCGGCTCAACCCGGCGGCGGGCCCAACTTCAACGACAGGTCGATGGCGTGAACGTGCTTGGTCAACCCGCCGATCGAAATGCAGTCCACGCCGTCCTCGGCGATCGCGCGCAGGCCTTCGAGGCTCACGCTGCCGGAGACTTCCAGCGGAATCCGCCCGGCCGCAATGCGCACGGCTTCCCGCCGCATCCCGGCATCGAAATCGTCGATCAGGATGCGCTCGCAGCCCACCACCAGCGCTTCGCGCAACTGCTCCAGGTCTTCCACCTCGACCACCAGCGGCAGCTGCGGCCACTGCGCGCGTGCGGACTGCACCGCCGCGGTCAACGAACCGGCCGCACGCAGGTGGTTTTCCTTGAGCATCACCGTGTCGAACAGGCCCATGCGGTGGTTGTCGCCGCCGCCGCAGCGCACCGCGTACTTCTGTGCCACGCGCAGCCCGGGCAGGGTCTTGCGGGTATCCAGAATGCGCGCGCCGGTGCCGGCCACGGCGGCGACGTAAGCGGCGGTGGTCGTGGCAGTGCCGGACAGTGTCTGCAGGAAATTGAGCGAGGTGCGCTCGGCACTCACCAGGCTGCGGTTGCGCCCGTGCAGGATCGCCAGCACCGTGCCGGCGGCGACCGCGTCACCTTCGGCTACCTGCCACTGGATCCGGACATCCCGGTCCAACGCCTGGTGGGTGGCATCGAACCACGGCCGCCCTGCAATCACCGCCGCCTGCTTGCACAGCAGGTAGGCGCTGTCTGCGTGGTCGGGCAGCAGGGCAGCAGTAACGTCGCCGCTGCCGATATCCTCGGCCAGCGCACGCGCCACGTCGGCGGCCACTACGGCGGCATCCGGTGCCGCAACCCTGGGCGGACTCATTTTTCGGGGAAATCGGCGATCTGTGCGGTGGCGATGGCCTCTTCGGCCAGCAGCACCGGAATGCCGTCGTCCACGCGGAACACCTGCTTGCGGTCGCGGGTCAGCAGGGCTTCGCGCAGGGGCTGGGCCTGGGCGCTGCCATCGGCCTTGGCCACGCTGCCGGCGCCGATCGCGCGGTTGAGTGCCTCCAGGCCCTTGGGGTCGAGCAGGGACAGGGACTGGCGGGTGTCCGGCGAGCACAGCAGGTCGAGCAGCTTGCGATCCATGGATTCTTCGTCTTGCGTGGAAGACGGCTAGAATACGTCTTTAAGGCAGGTGACGGCCAATGACCCCCAACCAATCCGCGCCGCTCGTCGGCATCGTCATGGGTTCCCGCTCCGACTGGGAAACCATGCAGCACGCCGCGCAGAAGCTTGATGCGCTCGGCGTTCCCTACGAAGTGAAAGTGGTTTCGGCGCACCGCACGCCGGACGTTCTGTTCACCTATGCCGAACAGGCCGGCCAGCGCGGTCTGCGCGCGATCATCGCCGGTGCCGGCGGTGCGGCCCACCTGCCGGGCATGATCGCAGCCAAAACCGCCGTGCCGGTGCTGGGCGTGCCGGTGCAGTCCAAGGCGCTCAACGGCATGGACTCGCTGCTGTCGATCGTGCAGATGCCGGCGGGCATTCCGGTGGCCACGTTTGCCATCGGCAATGCCGGAGCCTCCAATGCCGCGCTGTTCGCCGCCGCGATGCTGGCCCCGGAGCAGCCGGCCATCGGCCAGGCGCTGGACGCCTTCCGCGCCCGCCAGACCGAAGACGTCATGGCCCACGACGACCCGCGTCAATGACCCCCAGGACCGTTGGCATCCTGGGCGGCGGCCAGCTCGCCCGCATGATGGTCCTGGCCGGCGCACCGCTGGGCCTGCGGTTCGAGCTGTTCGACCCGGCCGCTGATGCCTGTGGCGCCCAGGTGGCGCCGCTGCAGGTGGACGCGTTCGAGGATGAGGCCGCGCTGGCCGCGTTCGCCGCCCGCGTGGACGTGGTCACCTTCGATTTCGAGAACGTGCCGGCGCGCAGCGCCCGGTTCCTGGCCGAGCGCGTGCCGGTGTATCCCCATCCGGATGCGCTGGCCGTGGCCCAGGACCGGCTCAGCGAAAAGACCCTGTTCCAGCAGCTGGGCATTCCGCTGCCGCCGTTCGCCGATATCGGCAGCCGTGAGGAACTGGCCGCCAGGGTCGCCGAATTCGGCATGCCCTGCATCGTCAAGACCCGCCGCCTGGGCTACGACGGCAAGGGCCAGTTCCGCATCCGCAGCGATGCCGACATCGACGCCGCGTGGGCCGCCCTGGGCGACTACGTCGAGAAAACCGGGCTGATCCTGGAAGGTTTCGTGGCCTTCGATCGCGAAGTCAGCGTGGTGGCCGTGCGCGGTCGCGACGGTGAATTCCGTGCGTGGCCGGTGACCGGCAACTGGCATGTCGAGGGCGTGCTCTCGGCCAGCCTGGCGCCGGCCGGGTTGAGTCCGGTCCAGCACGAGGCTGCCATCGGCCACGCGCGCGCGTTGGCCGAGCACCTCGATTACGTGGGGGTGTTCGCGCTGGAGCTGTTCTGCCGCGATGGTGAGCTGCTGGTCAACGAGATGGCACCGCGCGTGCACAACTCCGGCCACTGGACCATCGAAGGCAGCGAGACCTCGCAGTTCGAAAACCACCTGCGCGCCGTGCTCGGCCTGCCGCTGGGCGACACCCGCATGCTGGGCCATGCCTGCATGCTCAACTGGCTGGGCACGATGCCCGAGGCCGGTGCGGTGCTCGGACAGCCCGGCGGGCACTGGCATGACTACGGCAAGCAGCCGCGCCAAGGCCGCAAGGTAGGGCATGCGACCCTCCGCGATGACGAGGCCGACACGCTGGCCGACGCACTGGAAGCGGTGGGCAGCCAGTTGGACCGTGCCGCCCAGGTCGCCCCGGTAGTCGCCGCGCTGCGCCGATAACACCGGCCCACAGCCCGGAGGTACCGACCGTTGGTCGGTACGACAGCCACCCAGATCCCGGTAGGTACCGACCGTTGGTCGGTACGCCTCTCGGTACGGCTCGTCAATCGCGCAACTGCGCGGCCGCGAAATCCCAATTGACGATTTTCCAGAACGCCTCCAGATAGCGTGCCCGCTCGTTCTGGTAGTCGGTGTAATACGCGTGCTCCCACACATCGCAGGCCAGCAGGGGAATGCTCTGCCCGGTCAGGGGAGTACCCGCGTTACGGGTGGTCTGGATCGCCAGCGCGCCGGTCGGGTGCTGAACCAGCCACACCCAGCCCGAGCCGAACAGGCCCAGCGCAGCGCGGTCGAAATCCTCGCGCAGGCGCCGCACATCGCCAAAATGGCGGGTGACCAGCTCGCCGAGCCGATCCTTGGGGTCACCACCGCCGCGCGGATGCAGGCACTGGAAGTAGAACGCGTGGTTCCAGGCCTGGGCGGCCGCATCGAACAGGCTGCCCTGGCTCTGGCGCACGATATCCTCCAGCGGCAGGTCGGCCAGTTCCGTGCCTTCGATGCGGGCGTTGACCGCATCGATGTAGGCGCGGTGGTGGCGACCGTGGTGCAGGTCAAGCGTTTCGGCCGACAGATGCGGCTGCAGGGCAGTGCGGTCGTAGGGCAGGCGGGGCAGGTCGAGGGGCATGGCTCGCAACGGTTTGGGGACGGGGCGCCGGAGGCAGGCCCGGAAGGCTTACAATGGCGGTGAGGGAAGTCTAGCCGACCGGCCAGGTCCGGTTGTCCCAACCCGCAGGGAGAGTCGTTGTGGCGGTGATGCAGCAGATCCAGTCCGAAGTGGAGCGTTACCCCCTCGTGTTGTTCATGAAGGGCACCCCGCAGTACCCCATGTGCGGTTTTTCCAACCGCGCCATCCAGGCCTTGATGGCCGCCGGCGCCGTTGCGCTGCGTACCGTCAACGTGCTTGAAGAGCCGGAGGTTCGCGCCAACCTGCCGCGCTACTCCAACCTGCCCACCTTCCCGCAGTTGTTCATCCACGGTGAGTTGATCGGCGGCTGCGACATCGTGCTGGAGCTGTTCGAGTCCGGCGAGCTCAAGCGCATCGTCGAAGAGGCATCGCAGCCATGAGCGCGGTCCCGACCGTCGTGGCCGGGACTGCAGCGCTGGCCGACCGGGCCATCCTCATTGCCGGGGCGGGCGGCGGCTTCGGCAGTGCCGCGGCAGTGGCCTGTGCCCAGGCCGGTGCCACCGTGGTGCTGCTGGGGCGCAAGCCGCGCCGGCTCGACCGGGTCTACGCCGCCGTGCAGGCGGTCGGGCCGGAGCCGTTGCTGTACCCGTTGGACCTGGAAGGCGCGACCCCGGACGACTATGCCGTGCTGGCCGAGCGCCTGCAGGCCGAGCTGGGGCGGCTGGACGGGTTGTTGTACTGCGCTGCCGATTTCGCGGGGTTGACCCCGTTTGAACTGACCGACCCGGCGGTCTTCGCACGCGCGGTGCACGTCAATCTCACCGCGCCGGCGTGGCTGGCCCAGGCCTGCCTGCCGCTGCTGCGCCAGCGCGAGGACGCGGCACTGGTGTTCACCGTGGACGACCCGGCGCGGGTAGGGCAGGCGTACTGGGGCGGTTATGGCGCGGCCCAGCATGGCGTGCGCGGGCTGATCAGTAGCCTGCACGACGAACTGGGGCGCACTTCCGTGCGGGTCAGTGGCTTGCAGCCGGGCCCCATGCGCACGGCGCTGCGCGCCCGTGCATTCTCGCTGGATGAAGACCGCAGTGCCCGCGACCCGGTCGATTGCGCCGCCGCGGCCGTGCTGTTGCTTTCCGGCGCTGGCGCCATCCATCGCGGACAGGTCCTGGCCGCACGGTAATGCCGGTCGCTGGCCGGCTTCCGGCCATTGCCGAGCGGTGGCCTGGCAAACGGCCGGCGCCTGTCACGACGCTGCCATTGCTGCAGCGCACACTAAATGTGAAGAAAACGTCACGATACCGTTGTGATGGCGTGTGTTCTGACTCCAAACCGTCACAATTCGCCAGTACCGTGTTAATCTAGTGTTAACCGTTGCGGCTGAATCCAGCACGCGGCTAGGGAACCCAGATCAAAGTCCAGTCAGCCGCCAGCAAGGCTGCTTGGGCGCGCTTTTTTCTCCGCCATCCCCAATCTCGCATCGAGGCTACCCCAAAATGACCCACCCACTCCGGATGTCCAAGCTCGCTCTTGGTCTCGTGGCCGCACTTGCCGCCGCTCCCGCCTTCGCCCAGAGCACCTCTGCCGGTGTTGGCGGCCAGGTCACGTCCGCCGCAGGTACGCCTGTCGCCGGCGCCGAAGTCACCATCACGCACACCGAGTCGGGCACGGTCAGCCGCTCCACCACCGATGCATCGGGCCGTTACAGCGCGCGCGGTCTGCGCGTGGGTGGTCCGTACACCATCACAATCAACAAGTCCGGTGAAGGCACCAAGACCGAAGAAGGTGTCTACCTGAACCTCAACCAGGTCAACACCATCAACGCCAGCTTGGCCGGTGATGTGGCCGGTGCTACCAACCTCGATGCCGTGCAGGTCGTGGCCGTGGCCGGTGGGTCGGAAATTTTCAGTGCCTACAAGATGGGCACCGGCACCAACGTCACGCGCGAGAGCATCGAATCGCTGCCGTCGGTGAACCGCAACATCCAGGATTACATCCGCCTGGACCCGCGCATTTCGCAGGTCAGCAAGGCTGACGGCGCGATTTCGGTCGGTGGCCAGAACACCCGTTACAACGCCATCCGCATCGACGGCATCGGCGCTGGCGATCCGTTCGGCCTGGAATCCAACAACCTGCCGACCGAGCGTCAGCCGGTGTCGATGGATGCGATCCAGGAAATCAACATCGACATCGCCAACTACGACACCACCATTGCTGGTGGTACCGGTGCGGTGATCAATGCGGTGACCAAGTCGGGTACCAATAATTTTGGCGGCACGGTGTACTACGCGTACCGCGACAAGGACATGGTCCGCAAGGATCTGGAAGGCGTCCGCTTCAACGGCTTCGATGACGAAAAAACCTACGGCATGACCCTGGGTGGCCCGATCATCAAGGACAAGCTGTTCTTCTTCGCCAACTACGAAAAGATGGAGCGCTCGGCGCCGGGCGTCAGCCTGACCGACTCGCCGTACGGCAAGGGCACCGTCACCGATGCCGACATCGCCCGTGCGCAGCAGATCGCCACCGGTTACGGCTTTGACGCCGGCTCGCTCAACGCGCCGTCCAACAAGACCGAAGTGGAAGAGTACGCGCTGAAGATCGACTGGAACATCAGCGACAACCACCGTGCCGCCGTGCGTTACAACAAGCTCGAGCAGAACGTGGTCCGCTTCCCGCAGATCAGCAACAGCGCGGTGTCGCTGAGCAGCTTCTGGTACCAGCAGCCGAAAACCTACGAATCCTGGATGGGTGAGCTGTTCAGTGACTGGTCCGAGAACTTCTCGACCGAGTTCAAGCTGTCGCACAAGGAATACACCTCGATCCGCACCACCCCGTCGAGCCTGCCGCAGATCCAGATCCGTGGCTTCGGCGCCAGCGGCAACGATTCGCTGTACTTCGGCACCGAGCAGAACTCGCACGTCAATGCGGTCGAGAGCAAGGAACTGAGCGCCTTCGGTGCTGCCACCTGGTACGTCGGTGACCACACCGTCAAGTTCGGCTTCGATTACTCCGACAACGACCTGATGAACTACTACGGTCGTAACGTCAACGGCGCGTACACCTTCTCGAACCTGGAAGACTTCGCCAACAACCGCGTGAACCAGTACGTGGTGCGCGCCCCGCGTGCCGGCGGCAGCTACGACGACATCCCGGCCAAGTACACGCTGAAGAACACCGGTGTGTTCATCCAGGACAGCTGGGCTGTCAACAGCAACCTGACCCTGCAGGGTGGCGTGCGTATCGACATGCCGGACTTCAGTTCGCAGAAGCTGTACAACCCGCGCATCATGGAACTGTACGGGTATGACAACACCCAGCTGCCCGACCAGAAGCTGGTGCAGCCGCGCTTCGGCTTCAACTACACCTTCGACAGTGACCGCCCGACCCAGCTGCGCGGTGGTGTGGGCCTGTTTGGTGGCGCCGCCCCGAACGTGTGGCTGGCCGGTGCGTACCAGAACACCGGTCTGAACTACATCGAGTACACGGTCCGCAACCAGAACGGGATCTTCACCCCGGAAACCGATCCGCCGTACATTCCGAGCGCCGGTGCGGGTGCGCGCCAGAACGTGGACATTGCCGCGCCGGACCTGAAGCTGCCGTCGGTGTGGAAGACCAACCTGGCCTTCGATCACGAACTGCCGTGGTACGGCATCGTTGCGTCGGCTGAATTCCTGTACACCAAGGTCAACAACGGCATTTACTTCGAGCGCCTGGACCTGCGTGGCAAGAACGGCGACGTTGCGGCCACTCGCATTGGCCAGGATGGTCGTGAGCTGTATTGGAATGCTGGGGGCTACGTGCCGTGCGTAGGCGTCAACTGCTCGATCCGCGAAGGTGGTGCGGTCGGTGGCAAGGCCAACCGTCCCGATGACATCGGCGACGTGCTGCTGATGAAGAACACCGACAAGGGCAGCAGCCGTCAGTTCACCGTTGGTCTGAACAAGCCGCTGGCCGAGAACTGGGGCTGGTCGCTGGCCTACACCTACACCGCCGCGAAGGAAGTCAGCCCGCTGACCAGCTCGCAGAACACCTCCAACTGGGGCAGCACCCTGATCGGGACCGCCAATGAGAACGTGGCCTATGACTCGCGCTACGCGATCAAGGACCGTATCACCGGCTCGATCAACTGGAAGAAGGCGTTCTTCGGCGACTACAACACCACCGTCGGCCTGTTCTACGAAGGCCGTTCGGGTCGTCCGTTCAGCTACATCTACTACAACGACATGAACGGCGATGCCGCCGCCGCCACCGGTGCCGGTTACTTCAACGACCTGTTCTACGTGCCGAACGGCCCGGGCGACGTCAAGTTCACCGGCGGCGCGGCGATGGAAAAGGCCTTCTTCGATTGGCTGGCCAACAACCCGGAACTGGGGGCCTACCAGGGCCGTATCGCCCCGGCGAACGCCTTCCGTACCAAGTGGACCAACAGTTTCGATGTGCACATCGCGCAGGAATTCCCGGGCTTCATGAAGGAGCACAAGGGTGAACTGGCGCTGGACATCATGAATGTCGGCAACCTGATCAACAAGAAGTGGGGCAAGATCGAGGATTACGGCTTCAACTCCACCGCTCGTGTTGCCAGCTACGCCGGTATCGATCCGGCCACCGGCAAGTACATCTACAACTTCAACACGGTTGATGAGCCGGCGATCCAGGAAAACAACAACGACAAGGGCAACACCGGCGTGTCGCGCTGGTCGATGCAGCTGACCCTTAAGTACAAGTTCTGATCCATCGAACTTGATGCGTAAGTGAAAATGGCCGGGGAAACCCGGCCGTTTTCCGTTGTGGGTCGATACGTGGTCGCTCTGCTTGTGCTCCTGCAGCCAGTAATGTATTGTCGTCTGGTTGCGCGCTGCTTGGCGCGCCGCTGCGGCCCAAATCACCGGCTGCAGGAAAAACACATCCAACGGTCGGGTTTCCCGGCCGTTTTGCTTTTTAAGGGGGCAGCAGTAAAGTCGTCTACCTTGAGGAAGCGAAAAAAATGGAAATGACGATCACCGAAAAGCCGGCGCGTACGCTGCCGGTGCAGGACGCGCGGATCTACCCGCGCGGTGGACTGGACGTGTTGTCCCGGGCCGAGGTGGCGCGCCTGCGCGATGCCTCTGGTGGTGGCATGCACGAGCTGCTGCGGCGCTGCGCGCTGGCGGTGCTCACCAGTGGCAGTGCTTCCGACGATCCGCGCGCGGCGCGCGATCTGTACCCGGACTTCGACATCCAGGTGGCGCAGCAGGATCGCGGCGTACGCATCGACCTGGCCAATGCGCCGGCGATGGCATTTGTCGACGGCGAGATCATCCGCGGCGTGGCCGAGCTGCTGTTCGCCGTGGTCCGCGACCTGGCCTACATGGCCATCGAGATGGGCCCGCAGTACGCAGCCGAACTGGAATCGTCCGAGGGCATCACCAATGCGGTGTTCGGGCTGCTGCGCAATGCGCGCATCCTCAACCCGGGCGACCCGAACCTGGTGGTGTGCTGGGGTGGCCACTCGATCGGCCGCGATGAATACCTGTACACCAAGCAGGTCGGCTACGAGCTGGGCCTGCGCGGCCTGGACATCTGCACCGGCTGCGGCCCGGGCGCGATGAAGGGCCCGATGAAGGGCGCCACCATCGCCCATGCCAAGCAGCGCAAGACCGTCACCCGCTACATCGGCCTGACCGAGCCGGGCATCATCGCCGCCGAGTCGCCGAACCCGATCGTCAACCACCTGGTGATCATGCCGGACATCGAGAAGCGTCTCGAAGCGTTCGTGCGCATCGGCCACGGCATCATCGTGTTTGCCGGTGGCGTCGGCACCGCCGAAGAGATCCTGTACCTGCTGGGCATCCTGCTGCGCGAGGAAAACAAGGACCTGCCGTTCCCGCTGATCCTGACCGGCCCGACCGTGGCGGCGCCGTACTTCGAGCAGATCGACCGCTTCATCCGCCTGACCCTGGGCGATGAAGCGGCGTCGCGTTACGAGATCATCATCGGCGACCCGGTGGCCGTCGCACGGCGGATGTCCGCCGGCATCAAGCGCGTGCGCGAGCACCGTCTGGCGCAGAAGGATTCGTTCTTCTTCAACTGGTCCATCGAGATTCCGTGGGACTACCAGCAGCCGTTCGTGCCGACCCACGAAGCGATGGCCGCGCTGGACCTGCACCACGGGCGCCCGCCGCATGCGCTGGCCGCGGACCTGCGTCGCGCGTTCTCCGGCATCGTCGCCGGCAACGTCAAGGAAGACGGCATGCGCCGCATCGAGGAGTTCGGCCCGTTCGAGATCCACGGCGACGCGGACATGATGCAGGCCCTGGACGAGCTGCTGCGCGGCTTCGTCGAGCAGCGCCGGATGAAGATTTCCGGCGAGTACCAGCCCTGCTACAAGGTGCTGGCCTGAGCTGAGTGGCCGGGCGGACTGGATCGAACGATCCGGGCCGCCCGCTGACGCCTGGCCGGTCGGCCGGGCGGGGGTGGCGGGGGTGGCAGGGAGCCATCCCCCTTTTCACCGCCCATGGGCGTCAACCGGTTGACGCCCGTCGCCCCCGGGCGACCGTTCGTCCTGCCGCTGCTTGCTGCCGGGGGGAGCCTCGTCCATCTTCTGTGTCATCACGCTGGGGAGCGTTCCATGTCCGTCCGTCGATCCAAGGGCTTCACGCTGGTTGAGTTGATGATCACGTTGATCGTGTTCTCAGTGCTGGCCGGTATCGCGTATCCGAGTTTCACCGGAATGATGCGCTCCAACCGGATCAGCACCGGCAACAACGAACTGCTCGGCCTGCTGTCGCTGGCCCGCAGCGAGGGCATCCGCAACAACACCGGTGGCGGGGTCTGCGGCAGCACCGACGGTACCGCCTGCGATGGCGACTGGGCCGATGGCGTAATGGCCTGGGCTGATGCCGATGGCGATGGGGCATTCGGCGCGGGCGATACCGTGTTGCGCTACAGCGCTGGCAACAAAGGCCTGAGCGTCGGCGCGCCGGACCCAGCGGTCATCGCCTTCGATCCGCGCGGCCGCCGCCGCGCCGTCAGCGATCAGTCGATCACGCTCGCGCCGGCGGACTGCAAGAGTGGCGAGACCCGCCGCACCCTTACCGTGAACCTGTCCGGTCAGGTTCGCTCCACCAACGGAACCTGCTCATGATGCGCAACCGCTCCGGATTTTCCGGCCGCCGTCGCAATGGCGGCTTCAGCCTGCTGGAAGTGCTGGTCGCGCTGCTGGTGCTGGCGTTCGGCCTGCTGGGTTTCGCCCTGCTGCAGACCATGAATGTGCGTTTTGTGCAGAGTTCGGGGCAGCGTACCCAGGCCACCAACCTGGCGTCGGACCTGATTGAATTGATGCGCGTACAGCGCACTGCCACGCTCAATGGCGGTGACTACACCACTGCATCGTTCGGCGCCGGTGACGTGGCCGTGGCAGCCGCGCCGTGTACCTGGCCGGTGGGCACCGATGCCACTGCCGAGTCCAGCAACATTACCCGCTGGCAGTGCCAGGTGGTCAAAACCCTCGGGGACAAAGCGAGCGCCAACGTCAGCGTCATCGATGGCCTGGTCACCGTAGGCATTGGCTGGGGCGACGAGCGCTGGGATGCCGACAACGCCGATACCACCACCACCTTCACTCTGGTCACGCGTCTATGAGCCGCTCCTCGTTCCGCGCTGGTCGCACAGCTGCCGGCATGTCGCTGGTTGAACTGATGGTCGCCATGGTCATCGGCCTGGTCCTGATGCTGGGCGTGGTGCAGATCTTCATGGCCTCGCATGCGGCCTCCCGGCTGTCCGAGGGTGCGGCGCGCACGCAGGAGAACGCGCGTTTCGCGCTGGATTTCCTTGAGCGCGATATCCGCATGGCCGGGCACATGGGGTGCGTCAACGACCAGGGCCATGTGATCAAGGATGGGAAGAGCATTCGGGTCAACATCGCCGGCATCACCGAGGGCGACGGCAGCCCGCTGGATTTCTCGGTGCCTATCCAGGGCTACGAAGCTGACGGCACCGCACCGGGCGATGCGCTCACCATTGGCGGTACCTGGTCGGCTGCAGGCAGCGTGCCGAGTGCGATCAGTGGCCTGACACCGGCACCGATCGGTGGCAGCGACATCCTGATGATGCGGTATCTCACCTCGGAAGGGTCGCCCGTACTGAACATCACCAACGGCACCGATTCTGAAGTGACCGTGGCCTCCGATGCCGCCGCGCGCCTGTCCGCCGGTACGGCCACGACGCCCTCCCTGTTCGCCGTTTCCGACTGCAGTCGGGTCGATGTGTTCGCGGGCAGCCTGGCGGCCAACACGATAACTGCCTCGGCCACGTCGCTGGCCAGCTACGCTGCCAACAATGCCGTCACCATGGTCTACCGTGCTGAAGCGGTGGCGTATTACGTGGCGACCAACCCGGCCAACGAGCCGGCGTTGTACCGCGCGCGGGCCAATGGCGGTGGCACCTTCGAGAACGGTGAGGAACTGGTCGAGGGTATCGAAAGCCTGCAGTTCCTTTACGGACTGGACGCCGAGCCGAACATCAGCAGCGTCGCCCCGCCGACGGGCAGGATTACCGTCCAGCGCACCGCCGCCGATGTCAGCACGGGGACCGACGCCAGTGCGGTGGCGGAGTGGCGGCGGGTCGGCATGGTGCAACTGGGCATCCTGGTGCGCAGCCCGCAGCCGGCCTCGGCTGAGCAGGCCGACGTCGCTGTCGCCCAGCTGGGCGTACTCGGCGTGGGCTTCAATCCACCTACGACCAATGATCGCCGTTACCGCGCCTCATACGAGGTGTCGGTGGCACTGCGCAACCGACTGTTCGGAAACTGAGCCATGACCCTTTCCGCCCGCCGTCAGTTCAAGGTACCCGCACGGCAACGGGGTGCGGTGCTGTACATCGCGCTCATGCTGCTGATTCTGCTCTCGCTGCTGGGCATCGTCGGCATGCAGGTGGCAAGCATGCAGGAGCGCATGTCCTCCAATTACCGGGCCGTGAACGTCGCGTTCCAGGCCACTGAGCAGGCGGTGCGCGACACCGAACGTTCGATCGAGGCAATTGACAACAAAACCGGCGATGGCGGGGCGCTGAGCGCCGATGACATCAAGCGCATCTGCGACGATGGCTACGACCCCACCCGCTGGGTCGGCGAACAGGCCCTGGCCGATGCGCCGGCAGTCAACGTGCGCCGCATCGAAGGTTGCATCCAGGGGGAGGCGGCGCTGGACATGGGCGCACCGGAAAGCGAAGAGCCCACCCGCGTCTACCAGATCACCGCGTACGCGTCCGACCGCGACGACGCCAACAACAACGAAGGCACCTCATCGGCTGCCATCGATACTGTATTCAAGCTCTGAGGACCCCCGTCATGCTCACCCGAAAGACCAAGGTTTTCACTGGCTCGGGCCTGCTGCTGGTGGCAGCGGCCGGCTGGTTGGCGTACTCGCTGTTCGCCGCGCAGGGGCAGGGCAGCCTGGCCCAGGCGCCGCTGAATGTGAAGGTGTCGGCCACCCCTTCCTTCATCATGGCCGTGGATGATTCCGGCTCGATGACGTTCCAGACCCAGTTCCCCGGGCAGGATGGCACTGGCTGCTGGAGCTCGTCACGGCAGAGCTTCTTCACCGCGGCGGGTGCGCTCAATACGCCGGCGACGATCAGAAACAATAACAACACGGCCAATTTGGGCGAATGCAGCTACTTCTACGTGTTGCCGGGGCCGCGCATCGGCGTGGGCTACGTGGGCCTGCCGCAGCTGGATCTGTACGGGTTCGCGCGTTCTGCCACCTACAACCCCACCTTCTACGACCCCACGGTGCAGTACGAGCCCTGGCTGGGGGTATTCACCTCCAACGGCGTGGAGAGTGTGTCGCCGTACCCGGCCGCATCGCCGACCAGCACCAAGATCGATCCGCGCAGGAACGACGTGGTCGTGCTCGGGGCGGCCTACCTGGGTACCGGTGATGGCGACGTGTCGCGCATGCAGAACGGAATGACCATTCCCGCAGGCACGCCCTATCGAACGGCGACAGCCAACTATGACCGCAACGGCAACTTCACCGGTTTCAGTTTTGGTGGCGTGGTTACCAATCGTAACGGTGCAACGTATAACAGCACTGGGTACGCGAGCATTCAATACACGCCCTCCACGTTCTTCATGCCCTGGAGCGGCACGGGCGATGCGCGTCCGCAGCTTACGGGCACCACCGGCGCTTACGCCAACGTTGCCAGGACGAAGATCGATAACGCCTGTGGCAGCGGTTGCCATATGTGGAAGTACACCATTGCCAGCACGGACACGGCGGCGATGCAGAACTTTGCCAACTGGTATTCGTATTACGGTAACCGCAACCGCGCCATCATCGCAGGCATGACCCGCGCCCTCGACGTCAACAACATGAACGTCGGGTACTTCCGCATCAACGATCACGGCGACTACAACAGCGC
Source organism: Stenotrophomonas sp. GL_101 (assembly GCF_057835675.1). NCBI lineage: Bacteria > Pseudomonadati > Pseudomonadota > Gammaproteobacteria > Lysobacterales > Lysobacteraceae > Stenotrophomonas > Stenotrophomonas sp. GL_101. The sequence goes on from NZ_CM174432.1 coordinate 1,611,060, forward strand.
CACCGAGACGAACAAACGGCTGGCGATCCGCAATATGGCCACGCCTGCGGAGAAGGTTGCGCTGTACAAGTCGATGATCGCCCTGACCGCCAGTGGTGGTACGCCCAACCGGCAGGCGGTGAACTCGGCGGGCATGCAGTTCCAGCGCACTGATGCCAACGCACCCATCAAGCTGTCGTGCCAGAAGAATGCGGTGATGCTGTTCACCGATGGCTACAGCAACGGCGGTGGTCCGGACGTCGGCAACATCGATGGCGCGATGGGGGCGCCGTTCACCGATGGCAATAGCGACACGATGGCCGACATCGTGTCGCAGTATTACCTCAGCCCGCTGCGCACCGACGCACTGATGCCGCGCGGCCAGGTGCCGATCCCCCAGGCGTGTGGTGTTGGCGGTGATCCGTCGCTGGACTGCAACAAAGACCTGCACATCAACTTCTACGGCATCACCCTGGGCGCGCGCGGCAATCTGTACGACCCCAACCGCAGCCAGAATCCGTACACCACCCCGGCCATCTACAACAACTGGCCGTCCCGCCAGAACGACAACCCCAGCACCGTCGACGATATCTGGCATGCCGCCACCAATACCCGTGGCGAGTACATCAACGCGCGGACCCCGGCTGACATCACCGCCGCGATGCGCCGCGTGCTGTCCTCGGTGACCGCAGGCGCTGCACCGTCAGGCAGCCTGGCGCTGACCGGCGCACGTATCGGCACCGGTTCGTTGTCGGTCACCCCGACCTTCGAGATTGCCAACGAAGAGACCGACTGGTTCAGTCGCCTCACTGCCTCGCGTCTTCAGGTCAATGATGACCGTGAGGCCGAGTACGTTACCGTGTGGGAGGCGGCGGCCAAGCTCGGCGCGCAGACGAACCGAAACATCGTGGCGACCAAGGGTACGGGTGCGGTTAGTTTCAACAGCACCAACATCACCTTTGCTGATCTGTGCGGCAAGCCAAATTCTCTTTACAACGACATGGTGCTGTGCAGTGCGGCTCAGATTGAGGCGTTGGGGGGCGATATCGCAACGGCCATGGCGTACCTGCGCGGCAATACGTCTCGCGAAGTGCGCAACACCAATGGCATTTACCGTACCCGCACCACAGTGCTGGGCGATATCGTGAACTCCAGCCCGTTGATCAGCTCGCCGACCGATGACTATGGTTACCAGCGCATCAGCGCCGCGTTTGCCTCCTCGTACGCGGACTATCTGAAGACCAAGGCAGACCGGGGCCGTTACATGGTCTACGTCGGCGCGAATGACGGCATGCTGCATGCCTTTGATGGTGGCATGGATGGCGCAGGTACCGCTGACAGCGCAGGCGGTACCGAAACATTTGCGTATGTTCCCGGTACGGCGCTGGGCCACATGGGCAACCTGCTGTATCCCTACAAGGCGTCGGACAAGACCGACCAGAAGTTCCGCCATCGCTATTACGTCGATGGCCCCCTTGCCGTGGCCGACGTGCAGTTGGGCAGCAGCTGGGCGACCGCGCTGGTGGGCACTGCGGGTGCTGGCGGACGTGCTGTATTCGGGCTCGATGTGACCACCCCGTCCAGTTTCGGCACGGGTAGCCGCCTGTGGGAAATCAGTGACGTCAATACGCAGCTTGGTGCACCGGTGCGTGCCAACATCGGCCACGTATTGGGCAAGCCGGTGATCGTGCCGGTGAAGTCGGGCAATGGCGTGGCATGGAAGGCGATTTTCGGTAACGGTTACGGCAGTGCTGATGGCAAGGCGGTTCTGTTCGTCGTGGATATGAGTGATGGCAGCACCCGCATGATCACCGCCACGGAAGCCGAGGCCACCGCGCCATCAGGTAGCAATGGCCTGGGTAACATCGTGGTGATCGATCGTTTCCGCCCGAAGCCGGCCGCCAATCCGCCGGTCGGTGAGGAGTCGATCAATGGCCGTGATGGGCTGGCTGATACCGTGTATGCCGCCGATCAGCGCGGTGCCCTGTGGAAATTCAACCTGGAAGATGCCGCCGATACGGTTTCTGTTCCGGTGTTCACCACGGCCCGCCAGACCGCCCCCAACTCCGCACAGGTGTTCCGCCAGCCGATCACCGGCGGCATGACCACGGTGACCGGGCCCGCCGGCGGCGTCATGCTGCTGTTCGGCACCGGCAGCTTCTCCTTCAACAGCGACCCGCTCGATGTGGCTTCGCAGTCGTTGTATGGCGTCAATGATGTCAGTGAGCGCCAGCCGGCCGCGACGCTGGTCCCGGCAGACCTGGTCACCTACACCGTGACCACGACGGACGGAGTGCGGTCGATCGAAGCGGCCGATTTCTCGGGTGTGGCAAGCGGTTGGAACGTGGTCCTGCCCGGCAGTGGCGAGCGTTTCGTCGGCAACCCTTCGGTTGCTGCTGGCGTGGTCTTCATGCCCACCTACCTGCCCAATTCCGGTGGCGAAGGCTGCTCCACCGAGGGCTCCAACTGGCTGTTCGGCTTGAGCCCGGTCAGTGGTGGGGCCGCAATGGAGCAGGCGCGCGTCGGCTCGCCCGGGGGAGACCCCTACGGCACCGGCGTTGCTGCGACCAGTCTCAATACGGGCGGGACGGCGCCGGTGAAGGATGTTGGCGTAGCGGTGGTTCCGCGCCTGACAGGCGGCGGTGGCCCTGGTGATCGCGCCTGCTGGATGGTGGTCAATGTTGCCGGCGCCCAGCCGCTGTATATCCCGTACCCCTGCGGTCGCCAATCCTGGCGCCAGATCCAGTAACGCTCCGGAACCTTGGACATGATGAACAACAGCAGCGCCCTTCGGGGCAAGGCCAATGCCGCAGGCTTCACCTTGATCGAACTGATGATCGTGGTCATCGTCATCGCGATCCTGGCGGCCATTGCCTATCCGTCCTACCAGCAGTACATGCTCAAGACGCGGCGTGCCGTGGTGAAGGCGGACATGGTGGAGTACGCACAGCGGGCCGAGCGCTACCACTCGGTCAACAACACCTATGCCAATTTCACCTTGCCGTCTGAAATATCGCCGCGCGAGGGTGGGACAACGCGCTATCAGCTCGAATTTGACGGCGATGGTTCCAGCTTCACGATCAATGCGGCGCCGCAGGGCGAGCAGGCCAAGGACAAGTGCGGCACGTTGAGCGTGGACCAGGCCAACCGCAAGACCAACAGTACCGGTGAACTGGCGGACTGCTGGTAAGGTTTGGTTGGCTTGCATGGGTGCAGCAAGGTGTTGCCCTCCGGCAAAACCCCCTTTACAATGCGCCTCCCCGCCCGAATAGCTCAGCCGGTTAGAGCACTTGACTGTTAATCAGGGGGTCGTTGGTTCGAGTCCAACTTCGGGCGCCATATTTGAAGAAGCCGCGAGAAATCGCGGTTTTTTCATGGGCGAATGTACTTCAGCTCAAGCCGGTTTCCGTCTTCAGTCGGCGCACTTGCCCGGCTCGTCCAAGCGCTCCGAGCGTATTCGTCCGCTGTTGTTGACGATCACCTTGCCATGCAGGTGGTTGCCACGGCAGATCCGCAGGGTCTGGTTGCTGCCGTAGGCGCGGCCGTTGCCAAGGTAACGCAGCCGGACCCGGCCTTCGGTGGCCTGGATGCGCCATCCCCGGCGGGCACTCCATTGCTGAAAGCGGAGAATGTCGCCCTTGGCGGGAGCCTGTGCGCTGTCATTCTGCGCCAGGTATGACATCCAGCCGTCGCTCCAGTCCACCCCGGGCGTGCAGTGGCGGCCATCGCTGCTCGGACAGAGCGCAACCGTGGCATTGCGCTGGATCGCGGTCATTCGCGCCGAGGCGAAATGACTGCTCAGCAGGTGGCGGGCGCCAGCTGCGCGCTGGCGGTCCATCAGCCCGCTGAACCCGGGTAGCGCGACCGCCACGCAAACCGCCAGAACCAACAGCGTCACCATCAGCTGCAACAGGGACAGGCCGCGATAGCCCCGACGGGACAGGCGCAGCTGCATGGGGAAGAGCATCGTGCCACCGCACAGGGGAGGGCTGGGAAACCCAGCCTGCGCGGTGGTTCATGCCGGGGGAATAGGTGGGTTGCCTGCTTGGGCATCGTCCAGCCCCTCAGCCAGCCGTCACCCTTGCCCTCGGTATACTGGAGGGCCCGGGATTTGGCGGCACCATGAGCGATCGCTTCGAACTTGTCTCCCCGTATTCGCCGGCCGGCGACCAGCCTGCGGCGATCGAGAAGCTGACGGCCAACTTCGAGGCCGGTATCGCCAAGCAGACCCTGTTGGGCGTGACCGGCTCGGGCAAGACCTACACCATCGCCAACGTCATCCAGAACGTGCAGAAGCCGACGCTGATCATGGCGCCGAACAAGACTCTGGCCGCACAGTTGTACGGCGAGTTCAAGTCGTTCTTCCCCAACAATGCGGTCGAGTATTTCGTCAGCTATTACGACTACTACCAGCCCGAAGCCTACGTGGCGTCATCGGACACCTTCATCGAGAAGGACAGTTCGATCAACGAGCACATCGAGCAGATGCGCCTGGCGGCAACCAAGACCCTGCTGTCGCGCCCGGATGCGATCGTGGTGGCCACGGTGTCGGCGATCTACGGCCTGGGCGCGCCGGAAGACTACCTGTCGCTGCGCCTGATCCTGTCCACCGGCGAGCGCATCGACCAGCGCGACCTGATCAACCACCTGACCTCGCTGCAGTTCACGCGCAACGAGTACGAGCTGCAGCGCGGTACGTTCCGCGTGCGCGGTGAAGTGATCGATGTGTTCCCCGCCGAGTCCGACAGCGAGGCGGTACGCATCGAACTGTTCGACGGTGAAGTGGAGCAGATCAGCATGTTCGACCCGCTCACCGGTGAGAGCCTGCGCAAGCTGATGCGCTACACGCTCTATCCCAAGACCCATTACGCCACCACCCGCGAGCGCGTGCTGGCGGCGGTGGAAACCATCAAGGCCGAGCTCAAGCCGCGCCTGGAACAACTGTACGAACAGAACAAGCTGGTGGAAGCGCAGCGCCTGGCGCAGCGTACCCAGTTCGACCTGGAGATGATGGCCGAGGTCGGCTTCTGCAACGGCATCGAGAACTACTCGCGGCATCTCACCGGCAAGGCACCGGGCGAGCCGCCACCGACCCTGTTCGACTACCTGCCCGCCGACGCGCTGCTGGTGATCGACGAGTCGCACGTGACCATCCCGCAGATCGGCGCGATGTTCAAAGGGGACCGCTCGCGCAAGGAAACGCTGGTCGAGTTCGGGTTCCGCCTGCCCTCTGCGCTGGACAATCGGCCGCTGCGGTTCGAGGAATGGGAGGCGCGCTGCCCCCGCAGCATCTACGTGTCGGCCACGCCGGGCCCGTATGAGCTGCGCGAAGCGGCCGATGAAATCACCGAACTGGTGGTGCGCCCGACCGGCCTGATCGATCCGGTGGTGGAGATCCGCCCGGTCGGCACGCAGGTGGACGACTTGATGAGCGAGGTCAACGAACGCATCAAGCTCGGCGACCGCGTCCTGGTCACCACGCTGACCAAGCGCATGGCCGAGAACCTGACCGAGTACCTGACCGAACACGGCATCCGCGTGCGCTACCTGCATTCGGACATTGAAACGGTCGAGCGCGTGGAGATCATCCGCGACCTGCGCCTGGGCAAGTTCGATGTACTGGTGGGCATCAACCTGCTGCGCGAGGGCCTGGACATGCCCGAGGTGTCGCTGGTGGCCATTCTCGATGCCGACAAGGAGGGTTTCCTGCGCTCCACCGGCTCGCTGATCCAGACCATCGGCCGTGCCGCACGCAACCTGCGCGGCAAGGCGATCCTGTATGCCGATCGCATGACCCGCTCGATGCAGGCGGCGATCGACGAGACCGACCGCCGCCGCGCCAAGCAGGTGGAGTACAACCAACTGCACGGCATCACGCCCAGGTCGGTGCTGCGCCCGATCACCGATGTGCTGGAAGGCGCACGCTCGGAGGCGGCCGACAAGGAATCGCGCGGCAAGGGCAAGGGCCGGGGCGGGCGGGTGGCCGAGGAAGCGGTGGACTACCGGACCCTGGCGCCGGCCCAGATCGCCAAGCGCCTGCAGGCGCTGGAGCAGAAGATGTACCAGCACGCGCGTGACCTGGAGTTCGAGGATGCGGCCAATGTCCGTGACCAGATCCGGCTGCTGAAGGAGGCCAGCCTGGGCTGAACGACGCGTTGTGAATTATCTTCACAAAAGTATTGCGCTTGCCTGGGGACGTCCGTAATATACGCGGCCTGCACCGACGCATTCGCAGCGGTTCAGAGAGTAAGAAACGGGCGGTTAGCTCAGCGGTAGAGCACTACCTTGACATGGTAGGGGTCACAGGTTCGAACCCTGTACCGCCCACCACTCCAGTCCCGGAGACTGCGGTGGAACAACAGGAAAGCCGGCCATCAGGTCGGCTTTTTTGCTTTCTGCGCATCGCATCACATCGATGACGAATGCGTCGGCAATCCCCCACATCAGCTCGGCGCGCTGACCGATGGGAAGGATGTGCGGCAATACCGATCATGGTGCTTTAGCCCGGGCCGATCACATGTTGCGCAGGCGTGGCCTCGCCACAGCGGGCCGTCTCAATGCACTTCCCCTGTTCGGCAAGGCCTGCGCCGTCGGCATGGTCGCTGGTATTTGCCTCACCGTGTTCGCGCCGGTACTGCTGCCGCGCTGGGCGGTGTTGCTGGCAATGTTCGTCGGCCTTGCGTGCTGGGCCTGGCCATCGCAGGGGCGTTGCCTGGGCACGGCGCTGTGGGGGCTGGGTTGGGCTGGGTTGCAGGGACATATGGCGTTGGCGTCGCAACTGCCGGCGCACGCGCTGCCTGTCGACTATGCCGTGCAGGGCAGGGTGGTCAACCTGCCCGAGCACGGGCCGCGCAGCACGCGCTTCCGCTTCCGTGTCGACGACGTGGCTGCGTTGCCACGGGAGGTGCGTGGCCGTGAGTTCGCGCTGAGCTGGCATGACCTGCGCAACAGCGACCAAGCACCGCCGCGCCGGCAATTGCAGGCCGGCGCCCGTTGGCAACTGAGCGTCCGCCTGCGCCCGCCGCGCGGGCTGCTCAATCCCGGGGGATTCGACGCCGAACGGCATGCGCTGCTGCAGCGGCTGGCGGGCAGTGGCTATGTGCGCGAGCCCGCTTCGGCCCGGCCATTGGGCCCGCCCATCGGCCTGCCGGCCTGGCGCGAGCGCATGGCCACGGCGATCGCCACGCAGGTACAGGGGCAGGGCATGCGTTTCGTACAGGCGTTGGCACTCGGGGACACCCGAGGCCTCACCCAATCGGATTGGGATGACCTGCGCGCGCTCGGCCTGACCCATCTGGTGGCCATTTCCGGCTTCCACGTGGGGCTGGTCGCCGGCTTCGCCGCCTGGCTGGCTGCGCTGGCCTGGCGGTTGTGGCCGCCACTCGGACGGGGGCTGCCACGGCCGCTGGCGGTGGCGATGGCCGCCGTACTCGGCGCGGCGGTGTATGCGGCGGTGGCCGGGTTCGCGTTGCCCACGGTGCGCACGGTGCTGATGATCGCGGTGGTGGCCACTGCCCGCTGCGCGCGCCGCCCGGCCACGGTGGGGCAGGCGCTGAGCTTGGCGGCATTGGTAGTGTTGCTGGTCGATCCGCTGGCGGTGCTGGCGCCGGGGTTCTGGCTCAGCTTTGCCGGGGTGCTGTGGCTGGTGTGGTGCCTGCCTGGCCGCGACCCGCACTGGCTGCGTACCTTCCTGGGGGCGCAGGGCGTGGCCACGCTGGCATTGCTGCCGCTGACCGTGGCGTTGTTCGGCCAGGCCTCGCGGGCCGGGCCGCTGGTCAACCTGCTGGCGATCCCCTGGTGGAGCCTGGTGGTGGTGCCGCTGGCGCTGCTCGGCACCGGGCTGGAGGCGGTGTGGGCCGGCGCCGGACACTGGCCGTGGCAGCTGGCGGCGCGGTGCTTCGAGGCGAGCTGGTGGCTGTTTGGCCATGCCGCGCGCAGTGCGCTTGCCCTGTGGTGGCTGCCGCAGGCCGACCGCTGGGCATTGCTGGCGGCATTGCTGGGCGTGTTCTGGTTGCTGTTGCCGCGCGCTGGCGGGGCCCGGCTGCCGGCACTGCTGCTGTGCCTGCCGTTGCTGTGGCCGGCGCAGCAGCGGCCAGGGCCGGGCGAGGTCGAACTGCTGGTGATGGATGTGGGGCAGGGTCTGGCGGTGTGGGTGCGTACCGGCCATCACCGGATGCTCTACGACGCCGGGCCCGCGGCCGACGGCGGCTTCGATGCAGGGGAGCGGATCGTGGTGCCAACGCTGCGTGCGCTGGGCGAGGGGCGCCTGGACCGCTTCGTGCTCAGTCATGCCGACCGCGACCATGCCGGCGGTGCGCAGGCCGTGCGTCGTGCCTTCGCCGATCCGCCGCTGCAGGCGCCGGTGGGCGCGGTGGCCGGGGTCATGCAGCCATGTGCGTCCGGCACCGCCTGGGTGTGGGACGCCGTCGAGTTCCGTTACCTGCATCCAGCGCCCGGCCAGCGCTATGTCGGCAACGAGAGCAGTTGCGTGCTGCGGATCGGCACCGCGCATGGCGCGATCCTGCTGGCCGGCGATATCGGCGCCGGGGTGGAGGCGGTGCTGTTGGCGCAGGAGGCTGCCGCGCTGCGCGCCGAGGCGGTGGTCGTGCCCCATCACGGCAGCGCCGGCTCGTCGAGCGCGGCCTGGGTGCAGGCGGTGTCGCCCCGGCTGGCGGTGGTGTCGGCCGGGCATGGCAACCGGTTTGGTCATCCGCGCCCGCCGGTGGTGGAACGTTGGCAGGCGGTAGGGGCCGAACTGCTGAACACCGCCGACAGCGGCGCGGTGCGCATCTGGCTCGGACGTGAAGGTCTGCAGGTGCGTGAACAGCGGGTTTTTCAGCCGCGTTGGTGGGATGCCGCAGAGCGGGCGCGGTCGGCTGCTATTCTATCGGCGGTGAAACAGGCGGCCAATGGGCCGGAGGGTTGAAACGTGTGGGAACTGGTCAAGGCCGGTGGCTGGCCGATGGTGCCGCTGCTGCTGTTGGGCGTACTGGCTTTGGCGATAGTCCTGGAGCGTTTCTGGACCTTGCGGCGTAACGAAGTCCTGCCGCCCGGGCTGGGCCAGGAAGTGCGCAACTGGGCCGCGCGCGGCAAGCTGGACCCGAGCCACATCCAGTCGCTGCGGGCCAACTCGCCGCTGGGTGCATTGCTGGCCGTGGCGCTGGAAGCGCGCAATCGTCCGCGCGACCAGATCCGCGAGCGCATCGAAGATGCCGGGCGGCACCTGGTGCACCGCATGGAGCGCTTCCTCAATGCGCTCGGTACGATCGCCTCGGCCGGTCCGCTGCTGGGCCTGCTGGGCACCGTGGTGGGCATGATCCAGATGTTCCTGGGCATCCTCGACCACGGCGTGGGCGATGTGAACCAGTTGGCCGGTGGTATCGGCAAAGCGCTGGTATGCACCGCCACCGGCATGATCGTGGCGATCCCGGCGCTGATGTTCCACCGTTATTTCAAGGGCCGCATCAGCGGCTATGTGATCGAGATGGAGCAGGAAGCCGGCGCGCTGCTGGATGCGCTCGACGGTCGCCCCGGGGTGATGAACCCCGCTGCCCGCGCCTCCGCAGCGGCTGCGTCCGCCGCGCCCGTCACGGCCAAGGGCTGACGGATGCGTATTCGCAATGACCGGGTCCAGGACGAGCCGCATATCGATCTGGTCCCCCTGATCGACGTGATCCTGGTGCTGATCATCTTCTTCGTGATCACCACCACCTTCGATGCGCGCTCGACGCTGCAGCTGCAGCTGCCGACCGCCAGCCAGCAGGACTCCGCCGAACCACCGCGCTCGTTGAGCGTGCTGGTCAACGCCGAAGGCCGCTATTTCATCAATGACCAGGAAGTGCTGCGCACCGATGTCGAGTCGGTCAAGCAGACCATCGCCGCCGTCGCCGGCAGCGACCGTGAACAGACCGTGCTGTTGCGTGCCGATGCACGCACCCCATACCAGGCGGTCGTCACTGCCCAGGATGCCCTGGGCCAGCTCGGCTTCCGCCGCATCGCCATCGCTACCGCGCCGGAGGTGCGTCCATGAATAAACCCCACGCCCCCATCTGGCCGATCTACAAGCGCCTGCTTGGCTATACCCAGGCCTACTGGACCTTCATGATCGCCGCGGTGATCGGCATGGTGGTCGAGGCCGTGGCCGGCTATCACTTCACCAAGTTGATGGAACCGCTGGTCAACCGGGGCTTCGTCAACCCCGAGCCGCGCATGGCGGTGATCCTGCCGCTGACCATCCTGGGGCTGTTCATCGCGCGCAGCGCAGCGACCTTCGTCAGCGACTACACGCTGGCCCGGACCGGCCGCAGCGTGGTGCGCGACCTGCGCCAGCAGGTGCTGGAGAAGTACCTGCACCTGCCGTCGTCGCATTTCGACACCGAATCGACCCCGGTGATGGTCAGCCGGCTCAACTACGACACCGAGCAGGTGACCCAGGCCAGCGCCGATGCGCTCAAGACCCTGGTGGCCGATACGCTCACCATCATCGGCATGCTCGCGGTGATGCTGCAGATGAGCGTCAAGGTGACCGTGGCGATGCTGGTGGTGGTGCCGATGATCGGCCTCATCGTGTCCTACGTGGGCAAGCGCTACCGGCGCATCAGCCGCGGCATCCAGGATGGCATGGGCACCATGGCCGCCACTGCCGAGCAGTCGCTGGCCGCGCAGCAGGAAGTGAAGGTCCATGGCACCCAGCAGCAGGAGATCGGTCGTTACGCGCGGCTGGCCAACCGCATGCTGGGCCTGAACATGAAGGTGGAAACCACCCGCGCGGCGGCGTCCAGCATGGTCCAGTTCCTGGCGGCGCTGGCCTTGGCCGTGATCGTCTGGGTGTCTACCCGCGAAGCCCTTGCCGGGCGCCTCAACGCGGGCCAGTTCATGGGCCTGATGATCTCGATGACCGCGATCATTCCCTCGCTGCGCCGCCTGACCAGCGTGCAGTCCTCGATCGCCCGTGGCGTGGCCGCGGCCGAACGGCTGTTCGGGATCCTCGACATGCCGGTGGAGCGCGACAAGGGCGTGGCGAAGATCGAGCGTGCGCGCGGCGAACTGGCGTTCGAGCACGTCATGCTGCGCTACCGTGAAGACACCGGCGTTGCCCTGGACGACGTCAGTTTCGTCGCCAAACCCGGCACGGTGACGGCGATCGTCGGCCGTTCGGGCAGTGGCAAGACCAGCCTGATCCGGCTGGTGCCGCGCTTCTACGAACCCAGTGGGGGGCGCATCACCCTGGATGGCATGCCGCTGGATGATTATCCGCTGGCCGACCTACGCCGCCAGGTGGCGATGGTCGGGCAGAAGGTGATGCTGTTCGACGACACCGTCGGCGCCAACATCGCCTATGGCATGGACGCCACCGACGAACAGATCCGCGCGGCGGCCGAAGCGGCCAATGCGTGGGAGTTCATCGAACGCATGCCGCAGCAGCTGCAGACCCCGGTCGGTGAGAACGGGGCGCTGCTGTCCGGTGGCCAGCGCCAGCGCCTGGCGATCGCGCGCGCGATCCTGCGCGATGCGCCGATCCTGATCCTGGATGAGGCCACCGCCGCACTGGACAACGAATCGGAGCGCCTGGTGCAGGATGCGCTGCAACGGTTGATGCCCGAACGCACCACGCTGGTGATCGCCCACCGCCTGTCCACCATCGAACATGCCGACCAGGTGCTGGTGATGGACCACGGCCGCATCGTCGAGCGCGGTACGCATGGGGAACTGCTGGCGCTGGGTGGTCTGTATGAGCACCTGCACAAGATGCAGTTCCGCGAAAGGCAGGCTTGATGGCGGCCAAAGGTACCCGCACGCCGTCGTACTGGTATGACGGCAGCCCGATCCCGTTGCCGGCGCGCCTGCTGGCGCCGTTGTACGCCGGTGCCATCGCGTTGCGCCGCCTGCTGTACCGGCGGCGCTGGCTGAAGCGGCACGCATTGCCGGTGCCGGTGATCGTGGTCGGCAACGTCACGGCGGGGGGCACCGGCAAGACGCCGCTGACCATCGCGCTGGTCAACCGCCTGCGTGAGGCCGGTTGGAAGCCCGGCGTGGCCAGCCGCGGTTATGGCCGTGAAGAACCGAAGGTGGCGCGCTGGGTCGATACCACCACGTCCACCGCCCTGGGTGGCGACGAGCCAGTGCTGATTGCCTGGAAGACCGGCGTGCCGGTGCGCGTGGATGCCGATCGGGTGGCCGCGGGCAAGGCGCTGGCGGCGGCCGGTTGCGACATCATCGTCTGCGATGACGGGCTGCAGCATTACCGGCTGGCGCGCGACATTGAAATTGAAGTGGTCGACGCCCAGCGCCGTTATGGCAATGGCCGGATGATCCCGGCCGGTCCGCTGCGCGAGCCGGCCAGCCGCGCGCAGGACTGCGATTTCCGCGTGGTCAACATGGGCCAGGCCAGCGATGGCGTGGGCGCGCAGCCGGCCTGCGGTTTCGGCGAATGGCCGATGCAGCTGCACATCGACAGTGCGCAGCCACTGAGCGGCGGCCGGGCACGCGCGTTGGCGCATTTCCGTGGGCAGCGCGTGCATGCCGTGGCAGGCATCGCGCATCCACAGCGCTTCTTCGACATGCTGCGTGCGCACGGCATCGGCGTGGTGCCGCACGCCTTCCCGGACCACCACGCCTACCAGGTGGCCGACCTGCGCTTCGGCAGCGAGCTGCCGGTATTGATGACCGAGAAGGACGCGGTGAAGTGCAAGGTGTTCGCCAACGAGTGGCATTTCGCCGTGCCATTGTCGGCCGACCTGCCCGCCGCGTTCTGGGTGAACCTGCTGGACCGGGTCGACAAGCTCGGCAAGCGTTGACCACCGCCTTCCCGTACTACCCGTCATTGCAGAGAGTCCCCGCATGAGCCAAGCCATCGATTTCGTTGTCGCCATCCCGGCCCGTTACGCCGCCTCGCGCCTGCCCGGCAAGCCGTTGCGCCCGCTGGGCGGTGAGCCGCTGGTGCTGCGCGTGGCCCAACGCGCGCTGCTGGCCGGTGCGCGCGAAGTGTGGGTGGCCACCGACGACGCCCGCATCGCCGATGCCCTGCAGGGGCTGTCGACGGTACGGGTGGCGATGACCTCGGCCGCGCACGCCTCCGGCACCGATCGCCTGGCCGAGTGCGCCACCCAGGCCGGCTGGAGCGACGATACGGTCGTGGTCAACCTGCAGGGCGACGAACCCTTCGCCCCGGCCGAAGGCATCCGCGCCGTGGCCGAGGCGCTGGTCTGCAGCGGGGCGGACATGTCCACCCTGGCAACCCCGGTCGAAGACGCCGACACCCTGTTCGATCCGAACGTGGTCAAGGTGGTGCGCAAGCAGAATCTGGACGCGCTGTACTTCAGTCGTGCGCCGATCCCGTGGCACCGCGATGCCTTCGCGCGCTCGCGCGACACCCTGTCCGGCCCGCATTGGCTGCGCCACATCGGCATCTACGGCTACCGCGCCGGCTTCCTGCGCCAGTTCGCGGCGCTGCCGGCCGGTGCGCTGGAGCAGCTGGAATCGCTGGAACAGCTGCGGGCGCTCGAAGCCGGCCATCGGATCAGCGTGGCACTGACCCCGGCCGAGTTCCCGCCCGGCATCGATACCCCCGACGATCTTGCGCGCGCCGAGGCCTGGCTGGCCGCCCATTCCTGAGCCGACGGGAAGCCGGCGCCAGCGTGCACCGGCACGACGGTTGCATGACGCCGACTCCGGCATAATCGGGGCATGAACGTACAGCCTGTCCAGGACCTGCCGGAATTCGCCACGTGGCTCAACGCCGCCCCCACCACGCTGACCGAGCTGCGCGGGCGGCCGGTGGTGCTGGCCTTCGTCAATGCCGCCTCGGTGTGGTGCGCACAGCGCCTGGCCGAACTGGCGCAATGGCAGTCGCGCAACCCGGGCAAGCTGCAGCTGTTGGTGCTGCAGGTCCCGCGCTTCGACTGTGAACGCGACCCGGAGCAGGCGCTGAAGCTGCTGCGCCGCCAGGGCCTGGGCGCCCCGGCGCTGCTCGATGCCGACTGGGATGGCTGGCGCCGCTTCAACATCACCGCGTGGCCGACGCTGGTACTGCTGGATGCGCAGGGTCGCGAACGCGAGCGCCTGGTGGGCTTCGGTGGCGAACTCGAACGCGCGCTCAACGCCTTGTGCGAAGGCGGCTCGCGCCCGGCCGACGGCGAGCTGTCGCGGGCCCGCGAACTGCATCCCGAGCCGCGCCTGCCGCTGCTGTTCCCGACCGGGCTGGTGGCGACCACCGAGCGCCTGTATATCGCCGACAGCGGCCATCACCGCGTGCTCGAATGCAGCCACGGCGGGCGCGTGCTGCGCCAGTTCGGGCTGGGCACGGCCGATTTCATGGATGGTGGGCCGGGCGAGGCCGCCTTCAACCGGCCGCAAGGGCTGACCCTGGAACGCGAGTCGCTGTATGTGGCCGACACCGGCAACCATGCGTTGCGCCGTATCCACCTGCTGACCGGGCAGGTCGACACCCTGGTCGGCACCGGCCGTCCCGGCGAACCGATCGAAGGGCATGTCGCCCAGCCGCGCCTGGTTGCACTGAATCACCCGCAGGGCCTGGCCGTAGCCGACAACCAGATCCACATTGCCATGGCTGGCGACAACCGCATATGGAGCTATCACCTGGGGCAGCGCACGCTCAACTGGCGCGCCGGCTCCGGTGCGATCGACGAGCGCGACGGCAGCGGCCACCTGGCCGCGTTCGCGCAGCCGGCCTCGCTGGCCGCCGTGCAGCAGGTGCTGTACGTCTGCGATGCGCTGGGCTCATCGATCCGCGCCATGCAGCTGCGCGGCGATCTGGTGCAGACCCTGGTCGGCCAGGGCCTGTGGTCGTTTGGCGAACAGGATGGCCCGCGCACGCTGGCCCAGTTGCAGTACCCGCAGGCGATCGCGCTCAGCCCCGACGCGCCGCTGCTGTGGATTGCCGATACCGGCAACGGGCGGCTGCGCACCCTGCGGCTGGGTGGCGGCGAATTGAGCACGCTGGAACTGCCGCGGCGCCTGCACGGCCCGGCGGGGCTGGCGCTGGGCGGTGGTGCGGTGTGGATTGCCGAGACCGATGCGCATGCCGTGCTGCGGTTCGACCCGGTCAGCGGCGTACTGAGCGACGTGCCGATCAGCGAATGACTGCGTCCACCGTTCCGGCCTTCGATGGCAAGGCATTTGCGGCCCACCTGAGCACGGCTCCCGGCGTGTACCGCATGTACGCCGCCGACGACACCCTGTTGTACGTCGGCAAGGCGCGCGCGCTGCGCAACCGCGTGGGCAGCTATTTCAGCGGCACGCCCAAGACCACCCGGATCATGTCGATGCTGTCGCAGGTGGCGCGCATGGACGTCACCGTGACCCGCTCGGAGGCCGAGGCCCTGCTGCTGGAAAACCAGCTGATCAAATCGCTGTCGCCGCGCTACAACGTGTCCCTGCGCGATGACAAGACCTACCCGCACGTGCTGCTGACCCGCGAGGAGTGGCCGCGCATCGCATTGCATCGTGGGCCGCGCGCGGTGCCGGGCCGCTACTACGGGCCGTATCCGGGGGTGACCGCGGTACGCGAGACGCTCAACCTGATGCACAAGCTGTTCAAGCTGCGCAGCTGCGAAGACAGCGTGTTCCGCAATCGCTCGCGGCCATGCCTGCAGTACCAGATCGGCCGCTGCAGCGCGCCCTGCGTGGAACTGGTCAAGCCCGACGACTACGCCGAATCGGTCCGCCGCGCCTCGATGTTCCTGGAAGGCAAAAGCGACCAGCTGGCGCGCGAACTGGGCACCCAGATGCAGGCCGCCAGCGAAACGCTCGAATTTGAACAGGCCGCGCGCCTGCGCGACCTGATCACCGCATTGCGCAGCATGCAGACCCGCCAGTATGTCGACGGTCGTGCCGCCGACCTGGACGTGCTGGCCTGTGCCACCCAGGGGGCCAATGCCTGCGTGATGCTGCTTGCCTTCCGTGATGGCCGCAACTTGGGCACGCGCCCGTTCTACCCCCGCACCAACGGCGAAGATAGCGCCGAGGAAGTACTGGGCGCGTTCGTTTCCCAGTACTACGCCGAGCATTCACCGCCGCGCGAGATCCTGCTCGACCGTGAGATCCCCGACGCCAGCCTGATCGAATCGGCGCTGTCGGCCTCGGCCGAGTACAAGGTGCAGCTGAAATGGAACGTGCGCGGCGAACGCGCCGGCTATGTCGACCTGGCCAGCCGCAACGCGCAGATCACCCTGGTCAGCGAACTCACCAGCCGCAGCGCCCAGCACGCGCGCAGCGAAGACCTGCGGGTGATGCTGGGCCTGGCCGAACAGGTCAAGCGGGTGGAGTGCTTCGATATCAGCCACACCATGGGCGAGGCCACCGTGGCCTCGTGCGTGGTGTTCGACGCCAGCGGCCCGGTGCGCAGCCAGTACCGACGTTTCAACATCAGCGGCATCGAGCCGGGCGATGATTACGCCGCCATGCGCCAGGCGATCGAACGTCGCTTCCGTCGCGCGGTTGAAGAAGACGGCGTGCTGCCGGACCTGCTGCTGATCGACGGTGGCGCCGGCCAGCTGGGCCAGGCCCAGGCCGCGCTGGCCGATCTCGGCGTGGAAGGGGTGATGCTGGTCGGCGTGGCCAAGGGCGTGGAGCGCAGGGCAGGGCACGAAGCCCTGGTGCTGCCCGACGGCCGCGAGCTGCGCCCGGGCGCGGCCTCGCCGGCCCTGCAGTTCATCCAGCAGGTGCGCGACGAAGCCCACCGCTTCGCCATCACCGGCCACCGCGGGCGCCGCCAGAAGGCGCGCATGACCAGCAAGCTGGAAGACATCGCCGGGATCGGCCCGCGCCGACGTGCCAGCCTGCTCAAGCATTTCGGCGGCCTGGTGGGCCTGAAGGCCGCTGGCGAGGCGGAAATCGCGAAAGTGGACGGCATCAATGACGCCCTCGCTGCACGCATCTACGCTAACCTGCATGGACTGCCCACGCCCGACGCGGCGGGCGAGTAGAGAGACGCAATGAAGTTGACCCTCCCCACCTGGCTCACCCTGCTGCGGATCCTGATGATCCCGGTACTCGTGCTGGTGTTCTATCTCCCCTACAAGTGGACCAATTTCGCCTCGGCGGCGATCTTCGGCCTGGCTGCGATCACCGACTGGCTGGATGGCTGGATCGCGCGCCGCTACGACCTGGCCTCGGCGTTCGGCGCCTTCCTCGACCCGGTCGCGGACAAGCTGATGGTGGCCGTAGCGTTGTTCCTGATCGTGCAGGGCCATCCCACTGCCTGGATGGCGGTGTGGGCGGCGGTGATCGTCGGCCGTGAAATCGCCGTGTCCGCGCTGCGCGAATGGATGGCCGAACTTGGCCAGCGCGCCAAGGTGCGCGTGGCGATGATCGGCAAGGTCAAGACCACCGCACAGATGGTGGCGCTGCTGTGCCTGCTGTATTCGGTGGCCCCGCATACGCCGATGCAGGATATCTGGATGGGTACCACCGTCTTCCACATCGGCGACTGGACACTGGCGATCGCCTCGGTCCTTACCCTGTTCTCCGGCCTGCAGTACCTGCACGCGGCGTGGCCAAGCCTGCGCGAGGACGAGCGCGCCGCACGCGAAAGTACGCGTGCAAAAAAGAATGGCTGAGGGCTGTTGACAGCCCCCGGTTTGGCTGTAGAATCTCGCCTCCCAAGCGGGAATAGCTCAGTTGGTAGAGCGCAACCTTGCCAAGGTTGAGGTCGCGAGTTCGAGTCTCGTTTCCCGCTCCAGATACGGTGTTCGCGGCGGTTTTCAGTGCTGCCGATACCAACGAAAAAGCGACCTCCGGGTCGCTTTTTTCGTTGGTCTGGCGTCCGCGCGCTCAACGCCGCCGTCCCTTGCGCGCATCGCACCAGGTAGCCACCGCATTGGGATCAAAGCCGGGGCAGGCGTTGTTCACCGGGATGTACAGGTACGGTGCCGGGTACTGGTAGGTAAAGTAGTAGTAGTACCTGCGGTCCTTGCCATACAGCCAGTAGTTCGATGACCCCGGGTTGATGAGATACGGGTCGAAGCTGAAGATCGATGACTGTTCAGGGATGAAGTTGTCCCGGTCGAGCAACAACATGATTGTGTTCGACCCCAGGTTCGTCGCCACGCTGGCCATCAACAGACCTGCGGCGGCGAGGAGGCCAATCATGCTGCGGAATGCCGGTTTCATGCGTCTCGGTTCGATGCGGTATTCCTGTTCCGGATCATACGCGCGGGGTGGCGCTTCATGCCCACTTCACCGGTACTTCATCGCCTCCCCGTGGGTGGCGTTGACCCTGTGGTCCTTCACCATGCAGGGCCACCGAGATGCAGAACACCTCCGCGCACTACGACTGGGACCTGGTCATCGTCGGCGCCAGTTTCGCCGGCGCGGCATGTGCGTTGGCGGCGGCCCAGTATGGGCTGCGCGTCTGCGTGCTGGAGCGCAAGGCCGACCCGGGGGCGCGCCTGCACACCACCGGGATACTGGTCAAGGAAGTGGTGGAACAGACATGGCTGAAACGACTGCCGGCCGAACTGGTACAGCGGGTCGAACAGGTACGGCTTTACGCGCCCAACCTGCGTAGCGTGCGCCTGGCCGCGCCCGGGTACTACTTCATGACCACCGACACGCCCAACCTGATGCGCTGGCTGGCCGAGGAACTGCGCGCCAATGGCGTGGACCTGCGATTGCAGCAGTCCTTCACCCAGGCACAGCGCGAGGGCGACGGTTGGCAGGTGGATGGAGCGGGGCGCACGCGCTACCTGGTCGGTGCAGACGGCGCGCGGTCGCGCGTGGCCCAACGCACCGGGCTGGGGCAGGTGCGCGACAACCTCTACGGCGTCGAACACGAATTTGCCGGCCTGCAGCTGGCCGAGCCGGGGGCGCTGCACTGTTTTGCCAGCAAACGTTTCGCGCCGGGCTATATCGGCTGGGCGGCGCAGAATCCGACCGGGATCCAGATCGGCCTGGCCCTGCGGCATGACCCACGGCACGTCCGGCAACCGGACCTGCAAGGCTTCCTGGCGCACGTGCGCGATGTCGTGGGGCTGCCCGCCAGCGCGATGCCCAGTGCCACCCGCGCCGGGCTGGTGCCCTGCGGCCTGCCGGACGGACCGATCACCGCGCCGGGGCTGATGCTCACCGGCGACGCGGCCGGTATCGTCTCGCCACTGTCCGCCGGCGGTATCCACTCCTCGTGGCGCCATGGCTGGACGGTCGGGGATGCGGTGGCACTGCACCTGCGTGGCAAGGGGCCGCCCCCCGAGCCGGTTGCGGCCCGCGCGGCTCCCACCTTCCGCCGCAAGCGGCTGATGCGCTGGGCAATGGATCATCTGCAGATGGATTGGCCGCTCGATCTGATGCTGCAGTCCGGGGTGATGCGACGGGTGGCCGAGCAGGTCTATTTCCATCGACGCGGCATGCGGGTGTGACCCGATGCATCGGCTGAACAAGCTTATTGACGGCGTGAAGGAATCCCGACACAATAGCGCTCCTTCGACGCAGGTCGATGGGCCGGCAGTCTCCAGCACCCAGGGTGTAGAGACGTTGGAGCAAGCAGAAATTCTGCGGGAATAGCTCAGTTGGTAGAGCGCAACCTTGCCAAGGTTGAGGTCGCGAGTTCGAGTCTCGTTTCCCGCTCCAGATATCGACAGGGCCCCGGTGGGGCTTTGTTTTTCTCCGCGGTGGCACGCGGGCATCCGGGGTCGGCACGGTCGACGGGGATGCAGGAAAAAGTGTGAAAAGGCTGGTGTGTTACCTGCGGTTTCGGTAAGATACGTGGCTGATTTTGCGGGAATAGCTCAGTTGGTAGAGCGCAACCTTGCCAAGGTTGAGGTCGCGAGTTCGAGTCTCGTTTCCCGCTCCAAATCCTGACCAGGCCCCGTTCTCGGGGTCTTGTCATATCGGGGTATGATTTCCCTGATTGGCGGTAGGGTCACCGGCCTGGTGGCAGAGTGGTTATGCACCGGACTGCAAATCCGTTGAGATGGGTTCGATTCCCGTCCAGGCCTCCAGATTGAAATAAGCATGAAGCCCGCGGAAGCGGGCTTCATGCGTTTTCCGGCGTCGAGTTCGTCGCACGGGGTACTATCTGAACCCTTCATTCGGTCACTTTATTCATCTGGCTGAAGGTGACAGCATTGGCCCTTATCCCGAGGACTCCGCCCATGCCCCTTCGTGCGATCGCCTACGTCAGCGAGGCCTCCGCCGGCTTGTCCAACGCCGGTCTGGACAGCCTTGTGCAGGACGCCGCCCGATTCAACCAGCTGGCGGGCGTCACCGGGGTGCTGCTGTTTGATGGCCAACGGTTCCTGCAGTACTTCGAAGGGCCTGAAGACGGCGTAGCGGCGGTGTATGAGCGGGTGCTGCAGGCGCACAGCCATCAGGCGGTGGTCGAGCTCAACCGGGGGCGCGTGGAACAACGCTGGTTTCCTTACTGGGGCATGCGCTGGTTGAGCGTGGATCCGGCGCTGATCCAGCAGCTTTCCGAGGGCGACTGGGCTGGCTTTACGCAGCGGGTCAACGGTGATCCCGCAGCGGCCACCGGCCTGGACCGCTTGTTGAAAGTGGTGGCCCGATATCTGGATACGCCGCCGGAGACGAGTGCGGCGCATTGAGGTTGATCCCTCCGGCGGATGCTGCGCCTGAGGGAGGATTATGTGAACGGTTCAGCGAGCTTATCGCGAGAGTGATCGTGCCGATTGACTTGGCGCGAAGACCGTGCAAATTTTAGGTTAACCGCAAGTGAATCCTTTGTTGTCTTTGCTGGTATTGCGCGACAAGCTGAAAACAGGGTGGTTGCTCGTCTCCGAAGCAGGGCAAGTCCAAGGGAGGTCGTATGCATTACGGCGTACATGACTTGGCTGATGGCGTGCGCACCGAGCTGGAAGCCAGTTACTGCAAGCATGGCTGCGGCCCGGAATTCTGGACTACCTATCAACAGGTACTGGAACGGTTGGTGCCCAAAGGCCGCAGCCGTACCCAGGTCACCAACGAGCTGGCGTTGATCATCGAGCAGCTCGGCATTGTCCGGCGCGCGCAGATGGTGCCGCCAAGGACCACGCGCGCGCGCTGACACCGGTTGGGGGACCGGTGCCCTCCGGCGATGGCAGCGTGACGCGGGGTGGGTGATCTACAACCGATACAGGCCGATACCCGGCAGCATCAGCAGGCTGGCCTGACGGCACCCCGTGCGGAGTTCGCGTGCGCGCACGATCTGCGCGCACATTGATCCTTATCAAGGCGCTGCACCGCCGCCTGGCCGATGCTGGGCGCCGTCGACCCTGGAGCACCGCCATGCTGGACCCGTCTGCCCCTGCGCTGCCGACGCCGTCACTGGACCTGTGCAGCGAGCAGGAGGTGACCCGGCTCGTGCACGATTTCTACGCGCGCGTGCGCCTGGAGCCGCGTCTTGCGCCGGTGTTCGCCGCGCGGGTGGAGGACTGGGACGCGCACCTGGCGCAACTGGTCGATTTCTGGTCGGCGATGCTGCGCGGCACGCGTCGCTTCAGTGGTGCGCCGATGCCAAAGCACATGGCCATGGACGAACTGGACCGCGATCTGTTCGATCGCTGGTTGGCGCTGTTCCGGCAGACCACCGCCGAGGGTGCCAATCGGCCGATGCAACGATTGGCCGATGACGTGGCCACGCGCATCGCCGATACCTTCTGGCGGCGTTTCCAGATGCTGCGCTGGCCGAGCCTGCCGATGGCCGGTGCTCCCGGCCGGGATTGATCCTGCTCAATGCGCGCGCCGACGGACTGGCGCACGCTGGTGGCATGGATACGATCCCGCCTGCCGCCGCCGGGCTTGCCTGGCATTTCGACCCGGACCTGCTGCGCCGCCACGACCGGCCCGGCCCGCGCTACACCTCCTATCCGGCCGCCCCGCATTTCCACGATGGCTTTGGCGCGCAGCAGCTGCGTGCGGCGATCCTTACCAGCAACCAGGGCGCGGCCAGGCCGCTGTCGCTGTACGTGCACGTGCCGTACTGCAGCAGCCCGTGTTTCTACTGCGGCTGCAACCGGGTCATCACCCGCGACCACAGCAAGGGTGCGGCCTATGTTGCACGCGTGCTCGGCGAAGCGGACCGGATCGCGCCGTTGTTCGACACCTCGCGCGAGGTCATCCAGCTGCACCTGGGCGGCGGCACTCCGAACTTCCTTGCGGCCGCGCAGATGCACGAGCTGGTTGAAGGCCTGCGTCATCGCTTCGCCTTCAGTACGGCGGCCCACCGCGACTTCTCCATCGAACTGGACCCGCGATTTGTCAGCCGCAGCGATATCGCCACGCTGGCCGCGCTCGGCTTCAACCGCGCCAGTCTCGGCATCCAGGATTTCGACCCGGTGGTGCAGCGGGCGATCAACCGCGAACAGGACGTTGAACAGACCCTGGATATCCTGCGCGCGTGCCGCGAGTACGGGCTGCGCTCGGTCAATGTCGACCTGATCTATGGCCTGCCGCACCAGACCCCGGCCGGCTTTGCGCAGACCCTGGAAACGGTGCTGCGCGAGCGCCCGGATCGGCTGGCGATCTATGGCTATGCGCACCTGCCGCATCTGTTCAAGGCACAACGACAGATTCCCGAGGCGGCGTTGCCCAGTCCCGAACAGAAGCTGGCGCTGCTCGGGCTGGCGGTGCGCCGATTGTCGCTGGCCGGTTACCAGTACGTGGGCATGGACCACTTCGCGCTGCCCGACGAAGACCTTTCCCGCGCGCAGCGCGCCGGCCAGCTGCACCGCAACTTCATGGGCTACACCACCCATGCCGACACCGACCTGGTTGGGCTGGGTGCCAGCGCCATCAGCCATATCGGCGACACCTACAGCCAGAACCCGCGCGATCTGCCCGGCTGGGAGGCGGCGGTGGATGCCGGGTGCCTGCCGGTGTGGCGTGGCCTGCAGCTGGATGCCGATGACGTGTTGCGTGCCGAGCTGATCGGCCAGCTGATGTGCCAGGGCGAGGTGGACGGGCGTGCGCTGGCGGCACGGCATGGGGTGGTGTTCGACACCTGTTTCGCTGATGCGCTGCAGGCGCTGCAGCCGCTGGTGCGCGATGGCCTGGCCGAGTATGCAGACGGCGTGGTCCGCGCTACCGAGCGCGGTCGTCCGTTGCTGCGGCTGCTGGCGATGTGTTTCGACCGGTACCTGGCCCGGGCCGATCAACCGGTACGGTATTCACGCGCGATCTGAGGGCGCGGCACTGCGCATTCCCAAACCGGGCGCGATCAGGCACCCTATGTGCGCCGTGGCCCGGATGGCGAAACTGGTAGACGCATCGGACTTAAAATCCGCCGGAGGCAACTCCATGCCGGTTCGATTCCGGCTCCGGGCACCATCGGCCATTTCTCAAGGGATCCGTGCGCCGCTATGGGCAGGTGCTGGTGAAGGCGATTTTGGGTTGACTGTGGGGGATGACCCAGGGTCGACTCTCCCTTGGCGCAACCTTTGCGACCGCCGGTCGTTGTTCTCGCTGAGGTTCAGGTGGGGGACGCATCTGTGGTGCTTCGCCAGACCATTGCGACGAGCCAAAATGAGAACAATTGAACGATGTCGTCCGCCGTGGTCTCACACTCCACGCGTGCTTTGCGAGTGAGGGGATGCTCAGGTTCAATGGTGCCAACCACAGCATCCCCGAGGAGTATGTCGTAGCCTCGTGTTATCAAGGTCTGTTGCTTTAGGACAAAGGCATTACCTCCCCAGGTCAGATCGAACGAGTGACCCATCACACCGCGTTTTCTCGCGACGGCGACAATGTTATCGCCCTGTTCAAGGGTCCAGCATGCATTTACCCATCCCTTCTTTCGGACACCGAGCTTGACGTCATTGAATACGATGATGCCCTGATCGGATAATGGCTCGAACATGATCTGCGCGTCGCCAAGCGCAAGACCAGAAACCTCATAGTTCCACGAAAACACCGAGTGCGGTGTGCATCTCAGCATCGGATCTGACCTCGGCACTGCGGAGTTGCAGTATCCCCCGTGCGACCCCGGCTAGTGACTGAACAACGAAAGTAATTTCGCGGTTGCCTGGGGGATTACCCTCGGTCGTCGCCCCCTGACATAGCCACCTGGACTGGGCTCTGGCTACTTCAGCGAGCCGGGCGGCTGGCTGCTCGACGAGGCGATCGGAGCTTCCTGCCGCAGACTTGGCAGGATTTCCCCAGGATCGCTCAGAAGCCCTGTGTCACAAGGGGGGGCTGATTCCGGCTCCGGGCACCATCACGTCGGCGTGCCTCCACCAAGGCAGGCCTGCGCCAGCGAGGCGTCTTTGGTTAGCATGAGCGCTCCCTTCCTGCGCGTGCGGCCACCGCCATGCTTACGCTCCATATCGGCAACAAGAACTACTCGTCCTGGTCGATGCGCCCATGGGTGCTGATGACCCAGGCGGGCATCGGGTTCGACGAAGTGCTGCTGCGTTTCGACAGTTTCGATGCCGGTTCGCAGTTCAAGCGCGAGGCGTTGGCATTGTCTCCCTCCGCTACCGTGCCGGTGCTTGTCGATGGCGAGCAGGTGATATGGGATTCGCTGGCGATCGCCGAGTACCTGGCCGAGCGCTTCCCCGCGTTGCAGCTGTGGCCAGCCGCCGCCGACCAGCGTGCGCAGGCCCGTTGCGTGACCGCGGCGATGCACAGCGGCTTCAGCGCACTGCGCCAACACTTCCCGATGAACGTCGAGGCGCACCTGCCCGAGGTCGGCGCGCGCGTACTGCGCGAGCAGCCGGCGGTCGTGGAGGATGTGCAGCGGCTGCAGGCACTCTGGGAGACCGTGTTGGCCCGGCATGACGGCCCGTTGCTGTTTGATCGTTTCAGCATCGCCGACGCGTTCTTCGCGCCGGTGGTGATGCGGCTGAAGACCTATGCGGTGCCGGTGTCCCTGCGCGTGCAACGCTACATGGACGCGGTACAGGCATTGCCAGGCGTGCAGCACTGGGTGGCCGGCGCGCTGGCCGAACACGACTTCCGACCCTTCGAAGAGCCTTACCGCACGGCGCCGGACCGGGCCTGACAGAGGGGTGCCGGCCGGCACTACCGGCGCGCAATGGGCCCCGATACGCTGCCGGCGGCGCGAGGTGCGCGCGACAGGGAGCAAGCGCGGCATGAAGGCAGCAGCCAGGTGGTGGGTGGGATGTTTGGGATGGTCGCTGTCGATGCCCGCGCTGGCCTTCGACCCTGCTGCGCTGGCCGCGCGCGTCAGCGGTCCCAGGACCGAGGTGGCGACGCTCGGCACGGTGCACCTGTCGCAGATGCCGGCCGGTTTCCGCGCCGCCTCGCTGCAGCCCTTGCTGGACCGCCTGGCCGCGTTCGGCCCCCAGGTAATCACCGTGGAGGGCCTGTCCGGGCTGCAGTGCGATCACCTGGCCCGGCACCCCACCGTGTATCCGGAGGCCGCGTCCAGCTTCTGCAGCAGCCCAGGCGTGGCACGCCAGTCGACCGGCCTGGATGCGGTCAGTGCAGCCGCCAGGATGGACACGATCCTCGCCGCATGGCCCGCGGCGCCGACCCCGGCGCAGCGCCGGCAGCTGGCGGGCGTGTTTGCCGCCGCCGGCGAGGCGTCCTCGGCCGTGGTGCAGTGGTTGCAGCTGCCTGCCAGCGAACGTCGAAGCGGTGATGGGGTGGACGCGGCGCTGGTGAAAACGCTGGACCGGTTGGCCGCCCACCCCAACGAGAATTTCCAGATCGGTGCGGCACTGGCGGCCCGGCTCGGGCTGCAGCGCGTGTATGCGGTGGACGACCACAGCGCCGACAGCATCAAGCGCAATGCCAGCGCCGAGTACGAGGCGACCATCCAGGCCATCTGGACGGCGGCATCGCCGAGCTTCGGGCCACGCCAGACCGCGCTGGAGCAGGGCAGCGACATGCTGGCGCTGTACCGCTTCATCAATGCTCCGGACGTGCTGCAGGAAGCGGTGCAGATGGACTTTGGTGCCGCGCTCGCCGAGCCTTCGCCGCAGCGTTTCGGCCGCCAGTACGTCGCATGGTGGGAAACCCGCAACCTGCGCATGGTGGCCAACGTGCGCAGCGCCTTCGCCCAGGTGCCCGGGGCGCGTGTCCTGGCGATCGTGGGCGCCTCCCACAAGCCGTACTTCGACACCTACCTGGGCGCCATGCACGATGTGGACATTGTCGACGTACAGACGCTGCTGACGCCCTGACCTGCGGCGGGCACTCGGCTTTCCGTGCCCGCCACCACCACGCGCAGCGCGCGGCTCAGGCCGGCGCCACGCCCAGCACCTGCAGCGCGTGTGCGTACTTTGCGACCAGCCGCTGCGCGACCTCGCTGGGCAGGTGCACCAGGCGGCCGGGATCGCTGTTGTCGGCGATGTCGGCCAGCTTGACCTTCAGCGCCAACGGATTGGCACGGATGGCCGCGTAGTACGCATCGGCAGGGAGGTCCTTGCGCCGGGTCAGGCAGGACACCGCCACACGGATGGGCAGGGGGAAGTCATCCACTTGGTCGGCGAATGCCGGACAGTCTTCGACGACATCGTGCAGCCAGGCCACGGCTTCGGCGTCGGCATCGCCCTGCACGCGGGCGGCCACGCGGGCGACATGGCCGATGTAGGGCAGGCCGGCCTTGTCGAACTGACTGGCATGGGCACGGCGGGCGAGGGCTTCAGCGCGGTGAAGGGTATCGATGGGGCATCTCCTTGGGATCGATGCAGGCAGTATGCGCGCCGGCCATCAACACCTCGTCCACACCGAACGCAACCTTTACGCGGCCGCCTGCGCGACCTCGTAGGCTGCGCACGACCCCATCACAGGCAAGGCACCATGGCGAACGCAGCACGGGCAGGGAAGGCAGTCGCCTTGGCGATGGCACTGGCATGGGGGGCGGTCGCGCAGGCGCAGCAGGCGCCCGGGGCGGCATCGACACGGCCGGCGGTCGTGGACATGGCGCCGGTGCTGGTGTCCGGCGTGCAGCCCGGCCCGGGCCTGTGGAAAATCACCGGGCCCGATGGCCACGTGTTGTGGATACTGGGCACGGTATCGCCGTTGCCGGCCAAGCTGGACTGGCGCGCCGACGAGGTGCAGGCGGTGATCGCCCAGGCCGACCAGGTGTTGGGGCAACCCGGCTGGACGCTGGATGCCGATGTCGGCTTCTTCAAGGGCTTGACCTTGTTGCCGTCGGCAATGAAGGCCGCCCACGACCCGCAGGGGCGCCGCCTCGAGCAGATCCTGCCGGCCCCGCTGTATGCGCGTTGGTTGCCGCTGAAGCAGCGCTATCTGGGGCGTGATCGCGGGGTGGAGAAGGACCGCCCGCTGGTCGCCGCCATCCGTCTGTATGCCGAGGCGTTGAAGTCGGTCGGGCTGGGCCGTGGCACGCCGGTGTCGACGGTACTGGACAAGGCTTACAAGGCGCGCGGGTTGAAGCCGGTGGTGACCCGGGTGGCGGTGAAGATCGATGACCCGCGACAGGCACTGAAGGAAGTGCGTGGTGGCACGCTGCAGGATACGCAGTGCTTCGAGCGCACCCTGGACGTGGTTGAACGCCAGTTGCCGCTGCTGGTCGAGCGCGCCAATGCATGGGCTGTGGGCGATACCGAGGCATTGCAGCGGCTGGCCGTGCAGAGCCAGTACGACGCCTGCCTTGGGGCGGTGTCCGACAGCGCGTTCGGCCAGCGTCGCGGCCTGGCGGGAGTGGAGCAGCAGGCGGCGGAAAAATGGCTGCGCGCCGCACGCACGGCACTGGCAGGCAATGCGACCACCTTTGCGGTGGTGCCAGTGCAGATGCTGCTGCAGCCAGGCGGTTATCTGGCCCGGCTGGAGCAGGCCGGCTACGCGGTCGAGGCACCTTGATGCCTTTGCAGATCGCCGTCGATTCGTGCGTGCTGTCGCGCACAGTTCTTACCTATCTAGACGTGAAGGTTCATGGCATAGTCAGGTAAGTTCACAGGGGAGTTTCATCCGCATGTCGTTGCGTGCGATTGCATATACCAGCGTCGCCGTTGAAGGGATCCAGGCATCGGATATCGATCGGATCCTGCTGGCGGCGTCCAGTTTCAACAAGGTGGCCGGGGTCACGGGCGTGTTGATGTTCGATGGCACCCGGTTCCTGCAGTACTTTGAGGGCCCGGAGGACGGCGTGGACTCGGTGTACCAGCGCGTGCTCAATGCGCGCAGCCATGCGCACCTGCGCGAGCTGGCGCGGGGGCCGGTAGCAACCCGGCACTTCCCGCGCTGGACGATGACCTCTGCGGCGATCGAGCCGGAGGTACTGACCAGCATGGTGCAACACCACTGGGAAGGGTTCAGCGCGGCGGCACCGGTCAACGGTCAGCCGCGGATTGGCTTCGCACGCCTGTTGGAACTGTGGACCGGGGTGTCCGGCGAACTGGAACCGGCGGCGGTGATGTTGGGCTCGTAACGCAATGGTTCTCTGCACGTAACACGATTCTCACGGGGGTTGCCCTAGCATTGACCTACCAGCTGTGACCGGTCGTGCGGAGATTCCGCCAGGCCGTCTGAAAGGGTAGTAACCGCAGCTGGACCACTTATTGGCCGTCGTCCGTACTCTCCGCGGGCGGCGGCTTTGTTCTTTGTGGCGCGGGCACTCCCGCGTTAGGCTTGCGCCATGTATTTTCCTGGCGCCCCTCAGATGAGTCCCTCCTGCCTGCCGCGTTGTCCCGTCCGTGCCCACGCCCTGCGGAGGCGCAGTTGATGGCCGCTGGCATCGGCGCCGCCACGCAGGCGCGGCTGGCGGTGATCGGGCTGGGCTATGTGGGCCTGCCACTGACTGTGGCGTTCGGCAGCCGGCAGCCCACGCTGGGCTACGACATCGACCATGCGCGGGTGGAGGAGCTGCAGCGCGGCCACGACCACACCCTGGAGATGGAGCCGCACGAACTGGCCGCCGCGCGGCACGCCCGCTACAGCGTCGATCCGGCCGACCTGGCCGGGTGCAACGTGTACATCGTGACCGTGCCGACCCCGATCGATGCATTCGAGCAGCCCGACCTGGGGCCGCTGCGCAGCGCATCGACGTTGATTGCCGGGGTCCTCAAGCCAGGCGACCTGGTCATCTACGAATCCACCGTGTACCCGGGCACCACCGAAGAGGTGTGCGTGCCGCTGCTCGAGGAAATCTCCGGGTTGCGCTTCAACCAGGATTTCTACTGCGGCTACAGCCCGGAACGGATCAACCCCGGCGACCGCCAGCGCCGCCTGCCGGACATCCGCAAGATCACCTCCGGCTCCACGCCCGAGGTGGCCGCGCTGGTCGATGCGTTGTACGCGGGCATCATCACCGCCGGCACCTGGCCGGCACCATCGATACGTGTCGCCGAGGCGGCCAAGGTGATCGAAAACATCCAGCGCGACGTCAACATCGCGCTGGTCAACGAACTGGCGCTGATCTTCGACCGGCTCGGCATCGATACCCAGGACGTCCTCGACGCGGCGGGCAGCAAGTGGAACTTCCTGCCGTTCCGCCCCGGCCTGGTGGGTGGCCACTGCATCGGTGTCGATCCGTACTACCTGCTGCACAAGTCCGAAAGTGTCGGCTACCACCCCGACCTGATCCACACCGCGCGCCAGGTCAACAACCGGGTCGGCGCGCACGTGGCCGAACGGGTGCTGGCGCTGCTGGCGGCGCGGGACAAACGGCCGGCGTCCACGCATATCCTGGTGCTCGGGGTGACCTTCAAGGAGAACTGCCCGGACCTGCGCAACAGCCGCGCGCTGGAGCTGGCGCAGGCGCTGCAGGCCAGCGGTGCACGGGTGGACGTGCAGGACCCCTGGGTGGGGCCGGCGGCCCTGGCCGACAGCGGCGTGCACTGGGTGGAACGCGCCGATCCCGGTGCGTTCGATGCGGTGGTGCTGGCCGTGGCCCACGATGAGTTCCGGGCGTTCGACAGCGCCAGCATCCGCGCGCTGCTGAAGCCGGACGGGGTGGTGTACGACGTCAAATCAGTGTGGCCGCGGGACGTGGTCGACGACCGGTTGTAGACTTCACTGCGTTATTGATCAAGGAAAGCCATGCATCGCTATCTGGTCTACGTGCTCGCCATCCTGCTGTTCCCGGTCTGCCTGTGGCTGGCCACGCTCTGGCCGGCCTGGTACTGGGGGGTCGGCACCACCGCAGCGCTGGCGCTGCTGGGCACCTGGGACCTGGTGCAGAAGCGCAGCACGCTGCGGCGCAACTACCCGGTCATGGCGCATTTCCGTTACGGGCTGGAGTCGATCGGCCCGGAGATCCGCCAGTACTTCGTGCAGAGCGACCTGGAAGACGTGCCGTTCTCGCGCCAGCAGCGCGCGCTGATCTACCAGCGCTCCAAGAATGAAATGGACGTAGTGCCCTTCGGCACGCTGCGCAGCACCTACGCGGTCGACTATGAGTGGATCAACCACTCGCTGGCGCCCACCGAGATCGCCCACAGCGACTTCCGCGTGCTGATCGGCCCCAACTGCGCCAAGCCCTATTCGGCCAGCGTATTCAACATCTCGGCGATGAGCTTTGGCTCGTTGTCGGCCAATGCGATCCGCGCACTCAATGAAGGTGCGCGGCGCGGCAGCTTTTACCATGACACCGGCGAAGGCTCGATTTCACCCTACCACCGCGAGATGGGCGGCGACCTGGTGTGGGAGATCGGGTCGGGCTATTTCGGCTGCCGCGCCGATGAGGGCGGCTTCAGCGAAGAGAAATTCGTGGCCAACGCCACCCACGACCAGGTCAAGATGATCGAGATCAAGCTGTCGCAGGGGGCAAAGCCCGGCCACGGCGGCGTGCTGCCGGCGGCCAAGGTCAGCGCCGAAATCTCGATCACCCGTGGCGTGCCGATGGGCGTGGACTGCGTGTCACCGTCGAAGCACTCTGCGTTCAGCACGCCGGTTGAGCTGCTGCAGTTCGTCGCACGCCTGCGCGAGCTGTCCGGCGGCAAGCCGGTCGGCTTCAAGCTGGCGATCGGGCATCCGTGGGAGTGGTTCGGCATCGCCAAGGCGATGCAGGAAACCGGTTTGCTGCCGGACTTCATCGTCGTCGACGGCGCCGAAGGTGGCACCGGTGCGGCACCGGCCGAGTTCATCGACCATGTCGGCGTACCGATGCACGAGGCGCTGCTGCTGGTCCACAACACGCTGGTAGGGCTGGACCTGCGCGAGCGGATCCGGATCGGCGCAGCCGGCAAGGTCACAAGTGCGTTCGAAATCGCCCGCACCATCGCGCTTGGCGCGGACTGGTGCAACGCCGGCCGTGGTTTCATGTTCGCGCTGGGCTGCATCCAGTCGTTGAGCTGCCACAGCGACAAGTGCCCCACCGGCATCGCCACCCAGGATCCGGCGCGCTGGCGCCATCTGGACGCGACCGACAAGGCCACCCGCGTGCACAGCTACCACGACAACACGGTGCGCGCCCTGCGCGACCTGTTGTGCGCGGCCGGCCTGAACCATCCGGCCGAGCTGGGCCCCGAACACATCCTGCGCCGCGTTTCGCCGGTGGAGATCCGTTCGCTGGCCTCGCTGTACCGCTACCTCAGCCCCGGTGAACTGCTGCGGCAGGTACCCGACCATGCGGTATTCCATGATTACTGGAGCGACGCGCGCAGTGATTCGTTCCAGCCGCCGGCGCGCATCCAGGCGCTGCGCGCGAGCAAATCACGTTAAGAGGGCTGGGCATGCGGTTACGCCGTGGACGCGAGGAGGAAGCCGATAGCCTGTGGGAGTTGCGCACGCGTTGCGTGCGCGAGCTGTGCAGCGCGGCCTATCCGCCGGAAGTGATCGAACCGTGGTCGGCATCGCCGCCGCCCGCGCACTATCGCGCGTTGCTGGCGCAGGGAGGCTGCATCGTGGCCGAAACGCAGGACGGGCGCCTGCTGGGCTATGCGGTGATCGACCAGGCCGGCAACGAGATCGATGCATTGTTCGTTGATCCGGACTGCGGCGGGCGTGGCATCGGCCAGCAGCTGATGCTGGCGATGGAGGCCCTGGCCGATCCGGTTCGGCCGTTGCGGTTGTCGGCGTCGCTCAACGCGGTGCCGTTCTACCGGCGATGTGGATTTGAAGCGCTGCGCGAGGAAATCTACCCGCACCCCAGCGGGGTCGCGCTGGCATCGGTGCGCATGCAGCGCCCCGCACCCGGGTCCTAACCGGCGCTGTCCAGCCATGCCACCGCGCCATGTCCGGCACGCAGGCCGCTGGCGTAGCACGCGGTCAGCAGGTAGCCACCGGTCGGGGCTTCCCAGTCCAGCATCTCACCGGCGCAGAACGTGCCCGGCAGGTCGCGCAGCATCAACTGGGCGTCCAGCGCTTCCAGGCGCACGCCACCGGCGGTGCTGATCACCTCGGCGATCGGCCGCGGACGCAATGGCGCCAGTGGCAGGCGTTTGAGCGCAGCGGCGATGCGTTCCGGCGGCAGTTGCCCCGCTTCCTTGCCGAGCACTTCAAACAGCAGCGCCGATTTCACCCCGCCCAGCCCCAGTTGGCGGCGCAGGTGCTCGCCGAAACTGCGGCCCTGGCGGGAGCGCTGCAGCTTGTCCAGCAGCTGTGCCTCGGTCTGCCCTGGCAGCAGGTCCAGCTGCAGCTCCACCTGGCCATCGCGGGCGAGGGAGTCGCGCAGGTCGGCGGCCATCGCGTAGATCAAGCTGCCCTCGATGCCGTCGGCGCTGATCACGAACTCGCCCTGCAGCGAACGCGGCTGGCCGTCCAGCGCGGTCCAGTACGCCACCACCGGCTTCAACGGCGCACCGGCCTGGCGGTCGCGGAAATACGGGCTCCAGTCCAGGTCGAAGCCACCATTGGCCGGCTGCAGCGGGGCGATATCCACCCCGCGCGCGGTCAGCGGCGCCACCCAGGCGGCATCCGAACCCAGTTCGGGCCAGCTGCCGCCGCCCATCGCCAGCACCACCGCGTCGGCCGTGACGGCCACCGCGCCGTCCGGTGTTTCAAAGCGCAGTGCCCCGTCGCCCTGCCACCCGGTCCAGCGGTGCTGGACATGCAGGCGCACGCCCTGTTCCTTCAGTCGTCGTACCCAGCCACGCAGCAGCGGGGCGGCCTTGCGATCCACCGGGAACACCCGGCCGGAACTGCCCACGAAGGTCTCCACGCCAAGCTCGCGCGCCCAGTCGCGCAGCGCCGGGCCATCGAAGTCGGCCAGCCACGCGCCCACCTCGGCCGCACGTTCCCGATAGCGCGAGACGAACAGGTCATGCGGGTCGGAATGGGTCAGGTTCAGGCCGCCTTTGCCGGCGACCAGGAACTTGCGCCCCGGTGACCCCTTGGCCTCATAGATGTCGACCTGGTGGCCGGCGGCGCGCACGGTCTCGGCCGCCATCAGGCCGGCCGGGCCGCCACCGATGATCGCAACGCGATGCGTGCGCTTGTGCTGGTCGGTCATGCAGGGATCAGCGTGGCTTGACGTCGAGCAGCTCGACATCGAACACCAGCGAGGAACCGGGCCGGATCGGGCCGGCACCGCGATCGCCGTAGCCGTACTCGGCCGGGATCATCAACGTGCGCTTGCCGCCGACCTTCATGCCGGCAAAGCCTTCGTCCCAGCCCTTGATGACCTGGCCCTGGCCGAGGTCGAAGTGGAAGGGTTCGCCGCGATCCACCGAACTGTCGAATTTGTCGCCGTGCTTGTCGGCGCTGCGTTCGTCATAGATCCAGCCGGTGTAGTGCACGGTCACCTTGCTGCCCGGGGTTGCCTCGGCACCGGTGCCGGGCTGGGTGTCGATCTTCTCGAACTGCGCGATGCTGCCGCCCGGGGGCGGGCCGGGCGGGGTGCAGCCGGCGAGCGCCAGCAACATCAAGGGAGCAAGCAGGTAGGCGGGCAGGCGGCGCATGGCGGCTCCGGATCGGAAAAACGGGACGCAAGGGTAGCGCATCGCCGGGCGCTATCATGGGCGCATGTCGAAACTGCTGCTCAACCTGCGCAACGTCGCAGACGATGAAATCCAGGACGTGACCGCCCTGCTGGACCAGGCGGGCATTGCCCATTACCGCACCGAGCCCAGCCCGTGGGGGATCTCCTGGGGCGGGATCTGGATACGCGACAACGAGGACCTGCCGCGGGCCAAGGCGTTGATGGCACCCTATCAAGAGGCCCGCGGGGCGCGCGTGCGGGCCGAGCGCGAGGCGGCATTGCGCGATGGCACGGCCGAAACGTTCGGCAGCCTGCTGCAGCGCCGGCCGCTGTTCGTGGTCGCGGTGCTGCTGGGCATGGTCGCCGCGGCGGCGCTGGTGTTCCTGCCGTTCGTGTTGCTGCGCGGCTGAACCGGGGCGCCGGGCAGCCCCCCGCCGGTGCGCTAAAATGCGCCGATGATCGCCAATACCGCTGCCTACCACTTCACCTCCATCGCCGACCCGGATGCGCTGCGCGCGACCCTGCTGGAGCGCGCCAGCGCGGCCGGCCTGCGCGGCACCATCCTGGTGGCGGGCGAGGGCATCAACCTGTTCCTGGCCGGCAGCGAGGCGGGCATCGCCGACTTCTACGCCGCGCTGCACGCCGATCCGCGCTTTGCCGGCATGCGGGTCAAGACCAGCCACAGCCAGATGCAGCCGTTTGCGCGGCTCAAGGCCAAGGTCAAGCCGGAGATCATCAATTTCCGCCTGGATGACGGCCAACCGCTGGCCTACCCGCGCGCGCCCTCGGTCGACCCGGCCACCGTGCAGCGCTGGCTGCGGCAGGGCCATGACGACGCCGGCAAGCCGGTGGTGATGCTGGACACCCGCAACACCCAGGAAATCGAGTATGGCACCTTCCAGGGTGCGCTGGTGCTGCCGATCAGCAAGTTCACCGACCTGCCCGACGCGCTGGCTCCGCACCGGCAGGCGCTGCGGGACAGCACCGTGGTCAGTTTCTGCACCGGCGGAATCCGCTGTGAGAAGGCTGCGCTGTGGATGCGCAACGACGGCATGGACAACGTGCTGCAGCTCGACGGCGGCATCCTCGGCTACTTTGAAGCGGTGGGGGGCGAAGGCTACGAGGGCCGCTGTTTCGTGTTCGACGAGCGCGTGGCGCTGGATGCCGAGCTGAAACCCCTGGTGGACCAGGCCGCCGAGTGAGGTGAGGGGCCGCGACCGGGCCGTACAGGAATCACCATTCCGCCGGTGACCCTCGTACTGCCTTGGTCCAGCCCCCATTGCCAACGCATACCTTTTAGGGAACGCGTTCATGCACCTGTCGATTCTTGATCTGGCCCCGGTCTGCGAAGGCAGCGATACCACGCAGGCGTTCGGCAATATGCTGGACCTGGCCCAGCATGCCGAAGGCTGGGGATACCACCGGTACTGGCTGGCCGAGCACCACAACATGCCCGGCATCGCCAGCGCCGCCACGGCCGTGCTGATCGGCCACGTGGCCGGCGGGACCCAGCGCATCCGCGTCGGCGCCGGCGGGATCATGCTTCCAAACCACTCGCCGCTGCAGGTGGCCGAGCAGTTCGGCACCCTGGCCTCGTTGTATCCGGACCGCATCGATCTTGGCCTGGGCCGCGCGCCCGGTACCGACCAGCCCACCGCGCGTGCACTGCGCCGTTACTTCGACAGCGCCGATCAGTTCCCGCAGGACGTGCGCGAGCTGCTGCACTACTTTGAACCGGCCCAGCCCGGCCAAGCGGTCCGCGCCGTGCCCGGTGCGGGCATCCCGGTGCCGGTCTGGCTGCTGGGCTCCAGCCTGTTCAGCGCGCGCCTGGCCGCCGCGATGGGGCTGCCGTTCGCGTTCGCCTCGCACTTCGCCCCCGATGCGATGGACGAAGCGCTGGCGGTGTACCGCCGCGAGTTCCGCCCTTCCCAGTATCGGCAGGCGCCCTACGCGGTGCTCGGGTTGAACGTGGTCGCCGCCGAATCCGACGCCGAAGCCCGGCGCCTGTTCACCACCCAGCAGCAGGCGTTCGTCAACCTGCGCCGCGGCAGGCCCGGCCTGGTCCCGCCGCCGATCGAGGACATCGAGGCATTCTGGGAACCGCATGAAAAGCAGGGCGTACAGAATGCGCTGGCCTGCGCGGTGGTTGGCGACGTAGGCCAGGTGGGCGAGGGTATGGCCGCCTTCGCCGCCCGCCACAAGCCCGACGAACTCCTGCTCACCGCCAACATCTTCGACCACGGCGCACGCAAGCGTTCGTTCGGGCTGGCGATGCAGGCCTGGTGCGCGAAGGTGGCGTGACCTCCCGATCACACCGTCGTAGCCATGGATCGGCTGTGATGGTGGACCCCGATCAAGGAGTCACCCGATGGCAGAGCACGACCGCCAACAGCACATCCGGCAACTGGCCGACATGATCGGCGATGTGGACATCGCCATGTTCACCACCGTCGGAGTCGACGGGCGTCTGTACAGCCGCCCGCTGGGCACGCAGGACGTCGAGTTCGACGGCGACCTGTGGTTCGCCACCGAGGCGGACAGCCCCAAGGTCGCCGAGATCGCGTTGCATCCGCGCGTCAACGTGTCCTATTCCTCGCCCTCGGGAAACACCTATGTGTCCGTCGCGGGCACCGCCCGCATCGTCAATGACCGCGCGAAGATCGACGCGCTCTGGTCGCCGGCCATGAAGCTGTTCTTTCCCGGCGGCAAGGACGATCCCAACCTGCGCCTGATCCACGTCAGCGCCGAATCGGCCGAGTACTGGGACGGCCCAGGTGGCTTGCTGGGCAAGGCGCTGTACTTTGTGTTGTCGGCGGTCACCGACGATCCGGGCACGTTGTCGGACACCGGCACCGTGGACCTTAAACCAGGGGCGTGATCGCTACGCAGTCGAAGCGGTCAGCAATCCATGGCGATCAGCGTCACCACCAACGGTGGTGACCTACCGAAGGTTATCGGTGCGCGCGTGTCTTCGCCTACCGCAAGCCGAGCCCCTTGGTGGCCGGCAGGCTCTTGGGCAAAATCAAGGAGGAGGCCGTCGCCGCAGGCGTCGGCCGGGGGACATTTGCGCCAAGGGCCTGCCGGCCACCAAGGGGCTCACACGATCGAGGAGCACCCGAACGAAGCCACCACCGCACCGGGCCGTTCAAAACCAGCGCTGGAACAGCTCCACCGTGTAGCTGACCAGCTGCCCCGAGCTGAAGCCGAAGAACAGCACGGCGGCGACCGCGCCGATCCAGTTGAGCAGCATCAGCACCCCATCGCGTTCCAGCAGTGCCAGCGCGAACAACAGCAGCTGGAAGCCGAACAGATAGTTGGTGAACGGGATCGGCAGCGACAGCAGGACCCCGACCAGGATCAGCAGCAGCCCGGTGAACGCATGTGCCGGCCGCGGGGCCAGCAGGGCCGGCAGGCGCGGCTTCAACAAGCGGTCCAGGCGCCGCAACGGCCCGTCGATGCGGGCCAGGAACTTGTGCATCGTCCCGCGCCTGGGGCCCCGGCTGGCGATGAAGCGTGGCAACCACGGCCGCCGCAGCCCGAACAGCATCTGCGCACCGATCAGCAGGATCAACGGCCCGCTGACCGCACCGCCCACGCCCGGGATCGGGATGAACGCCGGCAGGATCGCCACGAACAGGAACACGCCGAACGCACTCTGCTGCAGGTCGCGCAGGATGTCCCCGAGCAGCAGCCGATGCGCCGGATCGCCGTGGTCGAACATCGCCAGCAGCGTGCGGATACCTTCGTTGCGGTACTCCGGCCGCCCCGGGGTGGGGGCGGATGGATCAGCCGGTGAGCTCATCGGCCTCTTCCTCGGACAGCGTGCGCAGCAGCAGTTTGTCTACCCGGGCTCCGTCCAGGTCCACGATCTCGATACGCCAGCCGGACCAGTCGAAGTACTCGCCCGCATGCGGGATGCGCCCGAAGAAATGGATGCACATGCCGGCCAGCGTGTAGTAATCGCCATCCTCGGCATCGGGCAGGTCCACGTTGCCCATCAGCTCGCGCAGGTCCTCGATCGACAACGAACCATCGACCAGGAACGAACCGTCCTCGCGCCTCACCACCAGCGCATCCTCGTCGACGTTCTCCACCGACTGCAGCCGCCCGACCACCGCGCCCATCAGGTCGCTGATGGTGACCACGCCCTGGATTTCGCCGTACTCGTCCACCACCAGCGCCATCGACTGCTGTTCCTCGCGGAAGATCTCCAGCAGCTTCATCGCATGGGTGGAGTCGGACACGTACAGCGGCTCGCGCAGCTGCTGGAACAGCGAATGGTCGTCGCGGACCAGCCGCGTCACCAGGCTCTTGACCTCCAGCACGCCGACGATGTCCTGGTCGTTGTCGCGGTACACCGGGTAACGCGAGAACTCGTTCTCGCGCATCGTGGTGAGGTTCTTCTCCGGGTCGGCCAGCGTGTCCAGCCAGGCAATCCGGTTGCGCGGCGTCATCAGGCTGTCGGCGGTACGGTCGCCCAGGCGCATCACCCGGTTCATCATGTCGCGCTCGTGCGCATCGATCACGCCGGCCTCGTGGCTCTCGGCCACCAGCATGCGGATCTCTTCTTCGGTCACCGACGCCGACTCGTCCTTGCCCAGGCCCAGCAGGCGCAGCACCAGCCGGGTGGTATGGGACAGCAGCCACACGAACGGGAAGGCGATCCGGGCCAGCCAGCTCATCGGCAGCGCCACCAGCCCGGCGATGTCCTCCGAGCGGGTCAGTGCCAGCCGCTTGGGCACCAGCTCACCGAAAATCAGCGTCAGGAAGGTGATCAGCACCACCGCCAGCGCCTTGCCGACCCCGTCGGCGTAGGCGAAGGCCGGGAACAGGCCATGCAGCCAGGTGGCGATGGACAGGCCGATCGCCTCGCCACCGAAGACACCGGTCAGGATGCCGATCAGGGTGATGCCGATCTGCACCGTGGACAGGAAGCTCTCGGGCTTCTCGGACAGCTCCAGCGCGCGTTCGGCGCGCTTGCTGGTGCCGGCCATCTGCTTGAGGCGGCTCTTGCGCGAGGTCATGACCGACATTTCGGACATGGCAAAGAAGCCGTTGAGCAGGATCAAGGCCAGGACAATAATCAGTTCAAACACGGGCGTCGTCCCCGGTTGGTGGCAGGGAGGGCGTGTTCAAGCGGTGGCGGCTACCGTAGGGCGCGTGAGCGCGGCGGTGCGGCGGGGGGGTAGGGTCGTCGTCCATAGAGTGCGCCCGAAGGCGCCTGCGTATCTTAACAAAAGGCCAGGGCAGGGAAGCAAGAAGAGTCGTTCAGACAGGGCCTTTCCGGCGTGAAGATCGGGGGAGTACCCGCAACGGACATCAAACCGTCATAATTCCGCCCTGTGCCGTCCTTCCTCGACGGCGGATAGGTTTCTCAATGTTCTCTCTGCAGACCATTTTCGGCTCCGGCAAACAGTTCTACACCTTGCTGGACGAGGCTGCCCAGGCCGCCCAGGACAGCGCCAAGGCGCTGCACGCCATGCTGCGCGATTCGGACCGCCAGCCGGCCCTGGACGCCTTCAAGCTGGCCCGCCTGCGCGAACGCGCCGCCTCGGACAAGATCAGCCAGGCGCTGGTGGACAGCTTCATGACCCCGATCGAGCGCGAGGACATCGAGGCGCTCGGCTCGGCGCTGTACAAGATTCCCAAGCAGGTGGAAAAGTTCGCCGACCGCTACTCGCTGGCCACCGCCCACCTGGAGCACATCGATTTCGCGCCGCGCGCGGCGATGCTCGAGCAGGCCGCCAGCGTGGTGGTGGAGATGGTCAACGACCTGCGCCACATGAACCTGGACCGGATGACCGCGCTGAACGAGAAGCTGCGCTCGCTGGAGAACGAAGCCGACCGGCTGATGCTCGAGCTGTACCGCGACATCTATTCCGGCCGCCTGGACAACCTGCAGATGTTCCTGCTCAAGGAGTTCTTCGAGATCCTGGAAAAAGCCATCGACCGTTGCCGCGAAGCGGGCGTGGTGGCGTACCAGATCGTGCTCAAGAACAGCTGACGGACGCCACAGCATGCTGACCCTTGTCCTGGTGGTGATCCTGGCCGCGCTCATTTTCGAGTTCATCAACGGCTTCCACGACACCGCCAACTCCATCGCCACCGTGGTGGCGACCAAAGTCCTCTCGCCCGGCTGGGCGGTGATGCTCGCCGCGGTCATGAACCTGATCGGCGCGCTCACCGGTACCGCCGTGGCGCTCACCATCGCCTCGGGCCTGCTCAACACCAACGTGGTGGATGTGACCCCGCAGGTAATCCTGTGTGCGCTGCTGGGCGGCATCATCTGGAACCTGATCACCTGGTGGAAGGGCCTGCCGTCCTCGTCCTCGCACGCGCTGATCGGAGGCCTGTGCGGTGCCGGCCTGGCGGCCGCCCACAACAACTGGGATGCGCTGATCTGGTCCGAGCGCATCGGCACCTGGGCCCAGAACAAGGGCCTGTTGTGGAAGGTGTTCCTGCCGATGATCACCTCGCCGGTGGCCGGCTTCCTGCTGGGCATCG
The DNA here is from genome assembly GCF_057835675.1 of Stenotrophomonas sp. GL_101. Taxonomy (NCBI): domain Bacteria; kingdom Pseudomonadati; phylum Pseudomonadota; class Gammaproteobacteria; order Lysobacterales; family Lysobacteraceae; genus Stenotrophomonas; species Stenotrophomonas sp. GL_101. The sequence goes on from NZ_CM174432.1 coordinate 1,651,285, forward strand.
TGGTGATGCTGCTGCTGTGGGCGATCATCGCCGGCATGGCCAAGGCCGGTGGCTGGCTGGGCCGCATGGCCCGCCCGCGCATCGTCAATGCGTTCTTCGGCAAGGCGCAGATCGTGTCGGCCGCTTACATGGGCTTTGCCCACGGCCACAACGATGCGCAGAAGACCATGGGCATCATCGCCATGACCCTGATCGGTGCCGAGGCCACCGGTGCGCTGAACGACCTGCCGTCATGGCTGGCCTTCATGCACCCGGACGCGAGCACCGGTGACGGCATCGCGATGTGGATCGTGCTGACCTGCGCGGTGGTGATGGCGGCCGGTACCGCCTCGGGCGGCTGGAAGATCATCAAGACCCTGGGCCACAAGATGGTCAAGCTGCATCCCATCCATGGCTTCGCCGCGGAGACCAGCTCGGCCACCATCCTGACCGTGGCCGCACACTTCGGCATGCCGGTCTCCACCACGCACAGCATCTCCACCGCGATCATGGGCGTGGGCTACGCCAAGAACCCGCGGTCGCTGCGCCTTGGCGTGATCGAGCGCATCGTCTGGGCATGGATCCTGACCATCCCGGCCGCCGGTGGCTGCGCCTACCTGATGTTGCGTCTGTTCGAGATGTTCGGCTGGGCGTAAGCACGCCGCTGCAACGAACGGCCCGCCGCAAGGCGGGCTTTTTCGTGGGGGGGCCTGGTGGGCGTCAGCCGGGCCTGGTCGGCGCGACCCGGCCGGTCACCGTGCGACCGGCACCGCGCGGTCACGCGCCAGCAATCCATACAACGCCGAATCGGACAGTTCGCCCGCCACGCACCAGCGCTCGCGCAGCAGTCCTTCGCGCTGGAAGCCGATCCGCTCCAGCACCTTGGCCGAGGGCACGTTGCGTGGGTCGATCTCCGCTTCCAGGCGGCGCAGCCCACGTTCGTCGAACAGGTAGCTGACAAAGCGTTCCAACGCCTCGCCCATGTAACCCTTGCCCTGCGCCTGGGGGGAAAGGTGGTAGCCGATTTCCGCGCGCCCGGAGGCCACGTCGATGGCGAACACCACGCAGATGCCCTGCAGGGGGCCGTCAGCGCGTTCGCGGATGGCCAGTTTCAGCTGCACGCCGGTGTTCTGGGCACCGAGGTCGTCCAGGATCTGTGCATACGCCTGCTTCATGGTGGTCCAGGCCGCATGGTTCCAATAGCGCATCACCGCCGGATCGGACTGGATCGCGAACAACGCGGCCGCGTCGCCCGCACGGATCGGGCTCAGCACCAGGCGGTCGCTGTGCAGCTGCAGGGTATCGGCGAATTGCATGGCATCTCCTCAAAACGGTCAGGCAGGCTGGCAGCTCACAGGCGGGCAAGGCGCATATGCAGCAGCGGGTGTGGCTGGCCTTGCCCATCCAGCGGCGAACGCCCGGTGACGATGAAGCCCTGGTGCTGGTAGAAGCCGACGGCCTGCGGATTCTGCTCGTTGACGTCCAGTGCGTTGGCGCCGAGGTCCTCGACGGCATGTCGCAGCAGCCGCGCGCCGATCCCGGCCCCGCGTGCCTGCGGTGCGATGAACAACATCTCGATCTTTTCCCCGGCCACGCCGAGGAAGCCCTGCAGGGTGCCGCGGGCATCGTCGTAAACGCACAGCTGCACCGCCAGCAGGTAGTCGCCAATCAACGGGCGCAGCGCGCTGATTGCCGACGCAGGCAGGAAGTCGTGGGTGGCGCGCACCGAGGCCTCCCACACTTCGGTGATGCGGGCGTGATCATCGGGCCGGGCAGGGCGGATGCCTTCCATGTCAGCTCCAGCAGGGAAAAGTGGCGCTCGATTATCACCCGGGCAGGCTACGAAAAAACCCGCCAAAAGGCGTAATGCTGTTCGCTTAAGCAAAGGCTCCGCCTAATGGAAGGAAATGCGGAAGGCGGCTTCTGTCATCGGCTTCCAGGCTGGGCAGGGGTGGGTGGGTTCACGGGACACGCTGCAAGTACGTCCATGTAAGCTCCGTCGCGCCATCCATGGCGCTCAGGGTCCCGTGAACCCACCCACCCCTGCCCTCGACAATTGGCTGCTGGCCTGGGCCAGAACCAAGTGCAACAACACGGGGCCCTTTCGGCGCGTTAGCGGCGACAGGATGGCAGTCTGCGCTTTGGTGGACCGGCAACCGTGAGCCTTCAGGTGCACGGGAAGCCCTGCTTTCCTGTGCGCCCCAGGAAAGTGTCGAAGGGCAGGTGCGGGTGGGTTTGCGGGACCCTCCACCGCATGGATGCGGTGGCGGAGCTTACAAGGATGTACTTGCAGCGTGTCCCGCAAACCCACCCGCACCTGCCAAACCAGTACAGGTACGCACTCGCCGCCCTTGCTTTGCGGGCGTTGGCTTGAGCAATCCCCGCAGTCGGGAGAAAAACCAAAAAACGCCGCAATCCCTGATGGGATCGCGGCGTTTTTCTTAAGTGGCTATCGTGCCGGTGCAGCGCAGGGTCAGGCTTCCAGTGAGGCAAGGTCGCCCTTGTTCTCCAGCCACTGCTTGCGATCGCCAGCCCGCTTCTTGGCCAGCAGCATGTCCATCAGCGAATGGGTCTGCTCACCATCGTCGATGGTCAGCTGCACCAGGCGCCGCGTGTCGGGATGAATGGTCGACTCGCGCAGCTGGGGCGGATTCATCTCGCCCAGGCCCTTGAAGCGGGTGACACTGATCGCACCCTTGATCTTCTCACGCTCGATCTTGTCCAGCAGGCTGCGCTTTTCTTCTTCGTCCAGCGCGTAGAACACCTGCTTGCCCACGTCGATGCGGAACAGCGGCGGCATCGCCACGAACACGTGGCCGGCATCCACCAGCGCCGGGAAATGCTTCAGGAACAGCGCGGTCAGCAGGGTGGCGATGTGCAGGCCGTCCGAATCGGCGTCGGCCAGGATCACCACCTTGCCGTAGCGCAGGCCGGAAATGTCGTCCTTGCCCGGGTCGCAACCGATGGCGATGGCCAGGTTGTGCACTTCCTCCGAGGCCAGCACGCTGCCCGAGGACACCTCCCAGGTGTTCAGGATCTTGCCGCGCAGCGGCAGGATCGCCTGGAAGTCCTTGTCGCGGGCCTGCTTGGCACTGCCGCCGGCCGAGTCGCCTTCGACCAGGAACAGCTCGGTGCGCGACAGGTCCTGGCTGATGCAGTCGGCCAGCTTGCCGGGCAGGGCAGGGCCTTGGGTGACTTTCTTGCGGACTACCAGCTTTTCGGTCTTCAGGCGCGCGCTGGCACGCTCGATGGCCAGCTGGGCGATGCTCTCGCCGAGCGCCACGTTCTGGTTGAGCAGCAGGCTGAAGGCATCATGGGCGGCGCCTTCGACGAAGCCGGCAGCCTGGCGCGAGGACAGTCGCTCCTTGGTCTGGCCACTGAACTGCGGGTCGCTCATCTTCAGCGACAGCACGAACGAGACCCGGTCCCAGACATCTTCCGGGGCCAGCTTGACCCCGCGCGGCAGCAGGTTGCGGAAGTCGCAGAACTCGCGCAGCGCCTCGGTCAGGCCGGTGCGCAGGCCGTTGGCGTGGGTGCCGTGCTGGGCGGTCGGGATCAGGTTGACGTAGCTTTCCTGGACCAGCTCGCCTTCGGGCAGCCAGGCCACCGCCCAGTCCACGATTTCGTTGTCTTTCTTCAGCGTGCCCACGAACAGGTCTGCCGGCAGCATCTCGCGCTCGCCCAGTTCGGCGCGCAGGTAATCGCTCAGGCCATCCTCGAAGTACCAGCTGTCCTGTTCGTCGGTGGCTTCATCGCGCAGCTTGACCGTCAGGCCCGGGCACAGCACGGCCTTGGCGCGCAGCAGGTGGCGCAGCGCGCGCAGGTTGTACTTGGGCGTATCGAAATACTTCGGGTCGGCCCAGAAGCGCACGCGGGTACCGGTGTTCTTCTTGCCGACGCTGCCCACCACTTCCAGCGGCGTGGCGCGATCGCCATTGCGGAAGGTGATGCGGTGTTCGCTGCCGTCGCGGCGAATGTGCACTTCGACCAGGGTCGACAGCGCATTGACCACGCTGACGCCCACGCCGTGCAGGCCGCCGGAGAAGGTGTAGTTCTTGTTGTTGAACTTGCCGCCGGCGTGCAGGCGGGTCAGGATCAGTTCGACACCGGGGATCTTCTCCTCCGGGTGGATGTCCACCGGCATGCCGCGGCCGTCATCGGTGACCTCGCAGCTGCCATCCTTGTACAGGGTGACCTCCACGGTACGGGCGTGGCCGGCCAGGGCTTCGTCGACGGCATTGTCGATGACTTCCTGGGCCAGGTGGTTCGGGCGCGAGGTGTCGGTGTACATGCCTGGGCGGCGCTTGACCGGGTCCAGGCCGGACAGGACTTCAATATCGGCGGCGTTATAGCGGGCGTTCATCTGTCTTCATAAAGCGCAAAGCGACGGCGAAGTTTGCGGTCTGGGCGGCTTTTTTGCACGCCACATGTTCAAGCCGGGCGTTCAGGGGCCGGCCGACCGGGATTGGATAGACTGTGCGTGGTGGAAACCGTCACCGGTGACCCCATCCCAAGCCGATATCGCGAGGAGTGCCCCATGAAGAAGTTGCTGACCATCGTTGCCATTGCCGCCGCCGTCGTGGCCGTGCCGCTGGCACTGGCCCAGAACGCCGGACAGGGCCAGCCCACCCCGCAGCAGGGCGAGCAGGCCGACAAGGCGCAGTCCGAGGCGGACGCCAAGGCCAAGCGCCGTGCCCAGGCCACCGCCGAGATGAAAGCCAAGGGCGAACAGGCCCCGCAGAAGGAAGAAGAAGAGGAAGCCCGCAAGAAGCGCTGAGCCCTCTTCTGCTGCCATGGGCGCCCCGGCCTTGCCGGGGCGTTTTTTTTGGTTCTTCTCCCATTTGGGGGAAAAGCACGTTGGTACCGCGTGTCGGGAACCCCGGCGGCCCATGGCAAGCATCGGAGTGCGCCTATACGCACCGCAAGCCGAGCCGCTTGGCGGCCGGCACGCCCTTGGCAAAATAATGGAGGAGGCCGTCGCCGCAGGCGTCGGCCGGGGGACATTTGCACAAGGGCCTGCCGGGCGCCAAGCGGCCCCGAATGACCGCCTGTGATCTTTCACGCCGTTGAAAAATGAACTCTTTTCCTGTGAAGTCGCCGCCAGCGCTTGGGCTTGCGGCCTTCAATCTGTAAACTAGCGCTTTCCGGGAGCAGTACGTGTCATCCATCAGCGAATGGACTGGTTCGGTCGTGCGCGATCGCCAGCAGGGTAGGCAGGAGGTGACGGTCTCTACAGTGGCCGGCACGGCTGACCCGACGTCGCTGACCGGCCCCTCGCGTGCCTCCCCCCCGATCCCGTCCCCGGCGCGTGCGTTTCCCGCAGCCCCCGGCGTGATCCTCCCCGATTTCCCCTTCACGTCGACCGTCGCCTCGCGCGCCGGCGTCGTTTTCCCCTTCCTGACAGGACACCCCCAGCCATGACTCCCTTGATCTTCGTAACCGGTGGCGTAGTGTCCTCGCTCGGCAAAGGCATTGCCGCCGCGTCGCTCGCTGCCATCCTCGAAGCCCGTGGCCTGAAGGTCACGATGATGAAACTCGACCCGTACATCAACGTCGACCCGGGCACCATGAGCCCGTTCCAGCACGGCGAGGTGTACGTCACCGACGACGGCGCCGAGACCGACCTGGACCTGGGCCATTACGAACGCTTCGTCCGTACCCGCCTGAGCCGCAAGAATTCGGTCACCACCGGCCGCATCTACGAGAACGTGATCCGCAAGGAACGTCGCGGCGACTACCTGGGTGCCACCGTGCAGGTCATCCCGCACATCACCGATGAGATCCGCCGCTGCATGGACGAAGCCACCGAAGGCTTCGACGTGGCGCTGGTGGAGATCGGCGGCACCGTGGGCGACATCGAATCGCTGCCGTTCCTGGAAGCGATCCGCCAGGTGCGCACCGAACGCGGCCCGGAGAAGGCGCTGTTCATGCACCTGACCCTGGTGCCCTACATCGCGGCCGCCGGCGAATTGAAAACCAAGCCGACCCAGCATTCGGTCAAGGAACTGCGCTCGATCGGCATCCAGCCGGACGTGCTGCTGTGCCGTTCCGAACAGCCGGTGCCGGAGTCCGAGCGCCGCAAGATCGCCCAGTTCACCAACGTTTCCGAGCGCGCGGTGATCAGCGTGCCCGACGTCAACGTGCTGTACCGCATCCCGATGGGCCTGCACGAACAGGGCCTGGACGACATCGTGGTCAACCAGCTCAAGCTGGGCGACAAGGCCGGCCCGGTCGATCTGTCCGAATGGGAAGCGGCGGTGGATGCCACCCTGCACCCGCTGGACGAGGTCACCATTGCGGTGGTCGGCAAATACATCGACCACCAGGACGCCTACAAGTCCGTCGGCGAGGCGCTCAAGCACGGCGGCCTGCGCCAGCGCACCAAGGTCAACCTGAGATGGCTGGAGGCGCAGGAGCTGGAAGGCACCGACATGACCGCGCTGGAGGATGTCGACGGCATCCTGGTGCCGGGGGGCTTTGGCGATCGTGGGTTCGAAGGCAAGGTGCTGACCTCGCAGTTCGCGCGTGAGCAGCAGGTGCCGTACTTCGGTATCTGCTATGGCATGCAGGCCGCCGTGGTCGATTACGCGCGTCACGTCGCCGGCCTGGAAGGCGCCAACAGCACCGAGAACGACCGCCAGTCGCCGCACCCGGTGATCGGCCTGATCACCGAATGGCGCACCGCCAGCGGCGAAACCGAAAAGCGCGACGAGCGTTCCGACCTCGGCGGCACCATGCGGCTGGGCCTGCAGGAGCAGCGCCTGAAGCCGGGTACGCTGGCCCGCGAGCTGTACGGCAAGGACGTGGTGTCCGAGCGTCACCGCCACCGCTACGAATTCAACAACCGCTACCGCACCCAGCTGGAAGACGCCGGTCTGGTGATCGCCGGCAAGTCGATGGACGACACCCTGGTCGAAGTGGTGGAACTGCCGCGTGACCAGCACCCGTGGTTCCTGGCCTGCCAGGCCCATCCGGAGTTCCTGTCCACGCCGCGCGAGGGGCATCCGCTGTTCATCGGCTTCATCGGTGCTGCGCGCAAGCGCAAGGCCGCTGGCGCATCGCTGGCAGCGGGCGCCTGACCGCCCCGCGCTTGGGCCGCCGCTGCCGGCGGCCGGCATGAGCCAGGATCCCTGGGCGGCACTGGACGCCCGTCGCCAGCGCCGCCACTGGCGGGCCTGGCCATGGGGGTGGGCGGCACTGCTGCTGTCGATCGGTGCCTGGGCCTGCGCGTTCATGCTGACGGTGCTGGTCCTGGCCAGTGTCGGCATGCCCGGCGATGGCAGCCATGCCATCCAGGCCACCGCCCCCTACCTGTACCTGACTCTCGCGCTGGGAGCGGCCGCACTGCTCTCGGCCGTGGTTGCCGGCGTGCTGTCCATCCGCCTGCGCCGCCAGCCGGCCGGTGGGGTCTGCGCGTTGCTGCTGCTGGTGCTGCTGCTGGCGGTCCTGTGCGTGCCGGCGCTGTTCTGAGCCGGCCGATTTGGCAAGCGGCAGGCTGACGGGGATAATCACGCGGCACGTTTTTTTGGCGTCACTTTTTCGCGTTCCCCCTTCCTGAACTGGTAACCGGCCCGCTATGACCACGATCCGCAGCATCCACGCCCGTGAAATCCTCGACAGCCGTGGCAACCCCACGCTGGAAGCCGATGTCATCCTGGAGGACGGTTCGTTCGGCCGCGCCGCGGTTCCGTCGGGCGCCTCGACCGGCAGCAAGGAAGCGGTGGAGCTGCGTGACGGCGACAAGACCCGTTACCTGGGCAAGGGCGTGCGCAACGCCGTGGCCAACGTCAACACCACCATCGCCACTGCGCTGGCCGGCTATGACGCGGCCGACCAGGAAGGCCTCGACCGTCGCCTGATCGACCTCGACGGCACCGAGAACAAGGGCCGCCTGGGTGCCAATGCGCTGCTGGCCGTTTCGATGGCCACCGCGCACGCCGCCGCTGCCGCCAGCAAGCAGGCGCTGTGGCAGTACCTGGCCGGCAAGACCGGTGTGACCCCCTCGTTGCCGGTGCCGATGATGAACATCATCAACGGCGGCGCGCATGCCGACAACAACGTCGACTTCCAGGAATTCATGGTGCTGCCGGTCGGCTTCAGCTCGTTCTCCGAGTCGCTGCGCGCGGGTACCGAAATCTTCCATTCGCTCAAGTCCGTGCTCAAGGGCCATGGCCTGAGCACTGCGGTGGGTGATGAAGGCGGCTTCGCGCCGGACTTCCGCAGCAACGTCGAAGCGCTGGACACCATCCTGGAAGCGATCGGCAAGGCCGGTTACACCGCCGGTGAAGACGTGCTGCTGGGCCTGGACGTGGCTTCCAGCGAGTTCTACGAGAACGGCAAGTACAACCTGGTGGGCGAGAACAAGCGCCTGACCTCCGACCAGTTCGTCGATTTCCTGGCCGACTGGGCCGCGCAGTACCCGATCATCAGCATCGAAGACGGCCTGGCCGAGAACGACTGGGCCGGCTGGAAACTGCTGACCGACCGCATCGGCAGCAAGGTGCAGCTGGTCGGCGACGACCTGTTTGTGACCAATCCGAAGATCTTCAAGGAAGGCATCGAGTCGGGCACCGCCAACGCGATCCTGATCAAGGTCAACCAGATCGGCACGCTGACCGAGACCCTGGAAGCCATCGCGATGGCGCACAGCGCCAACTACGCCGCCGTGGTCTCGCACCGTTCGGGCGAAACCGAAGATACCACCATCGCCGACATCGCCGTGGCGACCACCGCCACCCAGATCAAGACCGGCTCGCTGTGCCGCAGCGATCGCGTGGCCAAGTACAACCAGCTGCTGCGCATCGAGGAAGCCCTCGGTGCCGGCGCGCGTTACGCCGGGCGTGATGCGTTCGTGTCGTTGAAGCGCTGATCCCATGCGCAACTGGCGCTGGATGCTGCTGCTGCTCGCGCTGTTGTTGGCGTGGTTGCAGTATCGCTTCTGGTTCGGCCCGGGCAATTCAGGGGAAGTGATGACCCTGGAGGCCCAGGTCGCCAACCAGCAGCGCGACAACGCCGGGCTGCAGCAGCGCAACGATGCGCTGGCCGCCGAGGTCAAGGACCTCAAGGAAGGCCAGGCGGCCATCGAGGAGCGCGCACGCAGTGAGCTGGGCATGATCAAGCCTGGCGAGAAGTTCTACCGCGTCGTGGAAGACGCCCCGGTCGCGCCACCGCGCGCGCCGGCGGCGGTCGATCCCGATGCCCCGCACCAGGACGTACCCTGATGGGCAGCGTCTGGGCGGTGGTGCCGGCGGCCGGTCGGGGTGCCCGCTTTGGCGGGCCCACCCCCAAGCAGTATCTGCTCGCAGGCGATCGGGTGCTGCTGGCGCATACGCTGGAAGCCCTGCTGTCGCACCCGGTCGTGGCCGGCGTGGTGGTGGTCATTGCCGACCAGGATGCCGACTGGCCGGGCTGGCAATCGCTGGCCGACAAGCCGATCCTGACCTGCATCGGTGGCGACACCCGCGCCGGTTCGGTACTGGCGGGCCTGCAGGCGCTGCCTGACAGCGTGCGTGCCGATGATTTCGTGCTGGTCCACGATGCCGCACGGCCCAACCTGGCCACCGCCGACCTGGGCCGGCTGCTGGAAGTGGGGCGCAATGATCCGGTCGGGGCGATCCTGGCCGCACCGGTCCGCGACACGCTCAAGCGGGCCGGTGATGATGGTGGCATCGACGCCACCGAACCCCGCGCACGCCTGTGGCGCGCGTTGACCCCGCAGCTGTTCCGCCGCCATCAACTGGCGCGCGCGCTGCAGGAGGCGGCCGCTGCCGGCGTGGAGGTCACCGACGAAGCCATGGCGATGGAGCGGCAAGGGCTGCGTCCGTTGCTGGTGGAAGGCAGCGAGGACAACTTCAAGGTCACCACCCCGGCCGACTTGTCCCGCTTTGAATTCGAGCTGTCGCGTCGCGGGCACTGAGTCCGCGCGCGCTGGCCACAACTGCAGGTTTTTGCCATGAACACCCCCGCATTTCCCCCGGTCCGGATCGGGCAGGGTTACGACGTCCACGCCTTTGGCGAGGGCGACCACGTCATGCTCGGTGGCGTCCGCGTCGCGCACAGCTGCGGCGTACTTGCCCACAGCGACGGTGATGTGATCCTGCACGCGCTGTGCGATGCGATGCTCGGTGCGTTGTCGCTGGGCGACATCGGCGTGCACTTCCCGCCCTCGGACATGCGCTGGAAGGGTGCCGACAGCGCGCATCTGCTCGACCATTGCAACGGCCTGCTGCGTGAACGCGGCTGGCAGGTCGGCAATACCGATATCACCGTGATCTGCGAGCGCCCCAAGGTTGGGCCACATGCACTGGCCATGCGCGAGCGCATCGCCGCGGTGCTCGGGGTGGCGCTGGACTGCGTGAGCGTCAAGGCCACCACCTCGGAAAAGCTGGGCTTCACCGGGCGTGCCGAAGGCATCGCCGCACAGGCCGTCGTGCTGTTGGTGGCGCTGTGATTCCCTTGCCGCTGGCCTATGGCGCGCCCCTGTTGAGCGCCAAGATCCGCACGACCCCGGAAGATTTCCAGGTGGACGAACTGCCCGCGTTCGAGCCGAGCGGGGAGGGCGAGCACTTGCTGCTGACCCTGCGCAAGCGCGGCGCCAACACCGCGCATGTCGCCAAGGTGCTTGCCCGGTGGGCCGGCCTGCCCGACATGGCGGTCAGCTACGCGGGCATGAAAGACCGCCATGCAGTGACCACCCAGCGTTTCAGCGTACACCTGCCCAAGCGGATCGCGCCGGACCTGGCGTTGATCGGCGCCGATGAGATCGAGGTGGTCGAGTCGACCTGGCACAACCGCAAGCTGCAGCGCGGCGCGCTGGCCGGCAACCGCTTCAAGCTGGTGCTGCGCGATGTGCAGGGCGATGCCGCTGCGATCGACGAGCGCCTGTCGCTGATCGCCGCGCGGGGCCTGCCGAACTGGTTCGGTGAGCAGCGCTTCGGCCGCGACGGCGGCAACGTACCGGCCGCGCTGGCGATGTTCGGCGGCCGTCGGCTGCGCCCGGACCAGCGCTCGCTGCTGCTCTCGGCCGCGCGTTCGGCACTGTTCAACCAGGTCCTGGCCGCCCGCGTCGAGCAGGGCAACTGGGACGCGCCGCTGGACGGTGAGGTCTGGATGCTGGATGGCAGCCGCAGCGTGTTCGGCCCGGAGCCGTTCACCGACCTGTTGGCCGACCGCCTGGCGCGTTTCGACATCCATCCCAGCGGCCCGTTGTGGGGCGAGGGCGAGCTGCGCAGCACCGATGCGTCAGCGGCACTGGAACTGGGCGCGATCAGCGACGAACAATCGCTGGCGTTGCGCACCGGGCTGGAAGGCGCGCGCCTGAAGCAGGAGCGCCGCGCGCTGCGCCTGCGCCCGTCAACGCTGCAGCACCAGTGGCTGCAACCTGACGTACTGGAACTAAGCTTCGCGCTGCCGCCAGGGTGTTATGCCACCGCCGTGCTGCACGAACTTGGGCCGGTGGAAGACGCCAGCCAGGCCACGTAGAGCCGACCGTTGGTCGGCTGCATTCCGTTCCGGCACCGAAAAGCCATGCCGCGCGTGCAGCCGACCAACGGTCGGCGCTACCGCGTGCGGTGCATGGCGATGATTTCGCGGCGGGCAATCATGTAGAGCCGACCGTTGGTCGGCTGCATTCCGTTCCGGCACCGAAAAGCCATGCCGCGCGTGCAGCCGACCAACGGTCGGCGCTACCGCGTGCGGTGCATGGCGATGATTTCGCGGCGGGCAATCACATAGAGCCGGCCGTTGGTCGGCTGGCCGCGCCGGTTACCGGTTCGCCAACAACACCAGCACCGCACCGGTGCCGCCTTGCCCGGCGGGCGCCGAATGGAAGGCCAGCACGTCGTTGCGCAGGCGCAACACGCGGTCGACCAGGTTCTTCAGTACCGGCGCACCGCCATCGGACTGCAGCCCCTTGCCATGGATGATGCGCACGCAACCGTGTTCATGCGCATGCGCTTCGAGCAGGAACTGGCGTAGCAGGGTTTCGGCCTGGGCGACGGTGGCACCGTGCAGGTCCAGTTCGTCCTGTACCGAATACTGGCCGCGCTTGAGTCGCTGGAACATCCGCGCCGGCAGGGTGTCGCGGCGATAGCTGGCGGTGTCGCCGGCTTCCAGCGGGCTGCTGTCGCGCAGCAGCCGCGCAAATTCGCCCCGCGCCTGCTCATCGTCGCGTTCAGCCATGCGCGCACGGGGTTTCGGCTTGGGCGTGGCCGGCGGTACGGCAGCGGGCTTGCGCAGCGGTTTGACCTCGCCGATGGCCGAGCGGAACAGCGCAGCGGGATCTTCGTCTTCAGGATGTGACATGGCGCTAGCCTAATGCGCCTGACGGCGGCTGCCTACCGTCAGCGGGGTAGGACGATCTGCCCGCTTGCGGCACAATAGCGGACGCACTTGCGCGGTCGATGTTCCCCGGGCGGGGAGCGGCCGGCCCCGCCAACGCTGGAAAGTGATGGAATCGAAGTCTTGAAAAATCAAGCGGTTAAATCGCAGATGCGGATTCTGGTCAGCAACGACGATGGTGTCGATGCGCCAGGCATCAAGATGCTCGCCTCGGTACTGCGTGACGTCGGTCATGAAGTGACGGTGGTCGCCCCGGATCGTGACCGTTCCGGGGCCAGCAATTCGCTGACCCTGGACCTGCCCATCCGCATGCGACGCATCGACCACTACACCTGCTCGGTGGCCGGCACGCCGACCGACTGCGTGCACCTGGCGTTGACCGGCATGCTCGAGTACGAGCCGGACATCGTGGTGTCGGGGATCAACAACGCCGCCAACCTGGGCGATGACGTCATTTATTCCGGCACCGTGTCGGCGGCGATGGAAGGTCGCTTCCTCGGCCTGCCGGCGGTGGCGATGTCGCTGGTGACCCACAACCACGAGCCGAAGAACTTTGAAACCGCCGCCCGCGCGGCGGTGGAGATCGTGACCCGGCTCAAGGCCGACCCGTTGCCGGCTGACACCATCCTCAACGTCAACGTGCCCGACCTGCCGTGGAGCGATATCCGCGGCTTCGAGGTCACCCGCCTCGGTAACCGGCATCGCGCCGAGGGCTGCATCGCGCAGCGCGATCCGCGCGGCAACGAGGTGTTCTGGATCGGCCCGGCCGGGCGCGAGCAGGATTCGGGCCCCGGCACCGATTTCCACGCGGTGCGCAACGGCTTCATTTCGATCACCCCCATCCAGGTCGACCTGACCCGCTACCAGGCCCTGGAAAAGGTCGCCAGCTGGGTCGGTGGCCTGACTGCTGCGCTGGATCGCCCGGCATGAGCCAGCGCCTGCGCCTGCAGCCCGAAGCGGTCGGCATCGGCATGACCTCGCAACGGGTCCGCGACCGTCTTGTCGACCGCCTGCGCGACGCCGGCATTGTCGATGAGGACACCCTCAACGCGATCCGGGTGGTGCCGCGGCATCTGTTCATCGACGAGGCGCTGGCCTCGCGTGCCTATGAAGACACCGCGCTGCCGATCGGCCACGGGCAGACCATCTCCCAGCCCTGGGTGGTGGCGCGGATGACCGAGGCGGTGCTGCAGTCCGCGCCCAAGCGGGTGCTGGAAGTAGGGACCGGTTCGGGCTACCAGGCCGCGGTGCTCGGGGCGCTGGGGCTGGAGGTATATACCGTCGAGCGCATCGGCGACCTGCTGCGCCAGGCGCGCAAGCGGTTCCGCGCGCTGGGCATGAACATCCGTACCAAGCACGACGACGGCCGGGTGGGCTGGGCCGAACACGGCCCGTTCGACGCGATCGTGGTGACGGCTGCAGCGCCGGCGCTGGTCGATGCCCTGGTCGAGCAGCTGGCCGTGGGCGGGCGCCTGGTCGCGCCGGTCGGTGGCCCGGGCGCGCAGTCGCTGGTGCAGTTGACCCGTCGCGAGGACGGCAGCATCGAACAGCAGGTACTGGCGCCGGTCACGTTCGTGCCGCTGCTGTCTGGCATGCTGGATTGATCCACAGGAGCGTTACGTCATGAAGATATTTGGCCCGCTGTACGAGCGGGCGATGAAGTGGGCCGCGCACGAGCGGGCGCCTACCTACCTGACCGTGTTGAGCTTCATCGAGGCGATCATCTTCCCGGTGATGCCCGAGGTGATGCTGGCGCCGATGTGCGTGGCCCAGCCCAAGCGCGGTTGGTGGTTCGCTACATTGAGCCTGTCCGGGTCGATGGCCGGTGCGCTGGTGGGCTATGCACTGGGCCACTTCGCCTTCGAGGCGCTCAAGCCGGCCTTTGCGGCGCTGGGCATGCTGTCGGGCATCGAAAGTGGCATCGCGGTGGTGCAGGCCAAGATGGCCGAGTCGCCCTGGGCGGTGTTCACCTTCCTGGTGCTGGGCGGCTTCATGCCGATCCCGATGAAGGTCTTCACGTGGGCATCGGGTATCGTCGGGGTACCGCTGCCGCAGTATTTCCTTAGCATGTTGATCGGCCGGGGCAAGCGCGTGTTCGTGCTGGCGGCGGTGATCCGTATTGGTGGACCGCGCGCGGAAGCTGCGTTGCGGCGTTGGATTGAACCGCTGGGCTGGATCGCGACCGTGCTGGTCGTGGCGCTGGTCGCCTGGCTAGTCTGGAGGTCGAAGTTCGCATGAGTGCTGATCGTTTGAGCAAGGGGCTGCGCGCCACTGCAATGTTGCTGGTGGTGTCCACGCTGGCCGGTTGTGGCACCGCGACGGTGGTCAAGCCGGGGTCGGGGGGTACGGTCCACACAACGCCGCAGTCGTCGGTGGCCAAGCCGGGCCAGACGGTGGTGATCCGCCGTGGCGATACGCTCTATGCGCTGGCGCGGATCCACAACATCACCCCGCGCGACCTGGCCGGCTGGAACGGGTTGTCCGAGCCGTACACGATCTATCCGGGGCAGACGCTGCGCCTGTATCCGGGCGGCAGCGCGCCAGGGCGCGCGCCCACCACGGTGGTGACCGCGCCGCGTCCGGGGACGACGGCCCCGGTGACGGCCCCGACGCCGTCGCCGACCACGGCGATCAAGAGCAGCATCAACTGGCGTTGGCCGGCAGACGGGGCACTGGTAGGCCGTTTCGTTGGCGCCGACGTGACCAAGCAGGGCGTGGACATCGCCGGTACCAGTGGCCAGCCGGTGCGGGCGACCGCGCCGGGCGTGGTGGTGTACTCGGGCGCCGGCCTGGTCGGCTTCGGTGAGTTGATCATCATCAAGCACAGCGACCAGTGGTTGTCGGCGTACGGGCACAACCGCAAGCGCCTGGTTAACGAAGGGCAGAGCGTGAAGGCGGGCGAGCAGATCGCCGAGATGGGCCGCACCGGCACCACCCGCGACATGTTGCACTTCGAGATCCGTTACAACGGCAAGCCGGTCGATCCGCTGCTGTACCTGCCGCCGAAGTAGAGCCGACCGTTGGTCGGCTGCTCCTGGACGCCGCGCCGACCGACACAACGGCAGCCGACCAACGGTCGTACTGCGGCTCACTTGAAAAACGCCTCGCTCCCATCAAGGATTGAGGCGTTTTTTGGTTCTTTGACCCGTCCTGAATTGAGTTGACACCTTTTCCCACAGGAAGAGGAATGTTCAATGAATTCAACAATCAGGCGCAGCCAGCGGGATTACTCGCTGGCCTTCAAGTTGTCGGTGGTGGACCAGGTCGAGCGTGGGGAGCTGACCTACAAGCAGGCCCAGGAGCGCTACGGAATCCAAGGACGGAGCACCGTGCTGTCGTGGCTTCGGCGACATGGTCGGCAAGACTGGTCAGGTGGGGCATCATCTGCCCCCATGACCACAGCTCCCAAGTCCGGAACGGCCAAGCCGCTGACACCGGAACAACAGATCAAAGTCCTGCAGGTTCAGCTGCGGGAGGCGACCGAGAAGGCGCAGCTTTTCGAGGCCATCGTGGATGTGCTCAAGGAAGACTACGGGGTGCGCATCGTAAAAAAGCCTTCCGGCAAGTCCTCACGCAAAGGCGCCTCCAAGGCGTAAGCGTGGCAAGGGCTTGCCGCCATTTTGGTATCAGTCGCCAAGCGTACTATCAGGCAGGCCATCGTCAGCAGCGGCAACTGGCCGACGGTGCTCGGGCGCTCGCGCTGGTAGGTGGCTATCGAGCGCGCCAGCCGCGCATCGGCACGCGCAAGCTGCATCATCTGATTGGACCGACGCTTCAAGCATCGGGAGTGGCAATGGGGCGCGACCGTCTGTTTGGCGTCCTTCGTGATGCCCGGCTGCTGGTCCCCATGCGGCGGGCGTACCACAAGACGACCGACAGCCATCACCGCTTCCGGCGGCACCCCAATCTTCTCAAGCCCGGCGAAGGGCGCGTGGTACCGACCGGCAGTGAGCAGGTCTGGGTAGCCGACATTACCTACCTGCCCACGCAGGGGAAATTTGTATACCTGAGCCTGATTACCGATGTGTGGTCGCGCAGGATCGTGGGCTGGAGCGTGCACGACACCCTGCAGACCGAACAGGTCGCCCAAGCACTGCAGATGGCGCTGAAGGAACGAAAAACGCGGCAGCAGCTGATCCATCACTCCGACCGGGGTATCCAGTACTGCTCGGACTACTACCAGAAGATCCACGCCAGGCATGGGGTGACCTGCTCGATGACCGATGGCTACGACTGCTACCAGAATGCGCTGGCCGAACGGGTCAATGGAATTTTGAAGGGCGAGTTCCTGCTGCACCGGCCTCGGGACCTGCTGCAGGCACGCCAGATGGTCGCCGAGTCGGTGGGGATCTATAACGCCGAGCGGCCGCACCTGTCGCTTAAAATGCAAACGCCCGATGCGGTGCATCGGGCGTCTCTGGCCGCCTGACGGCGGCCAGATCATCCGCCACAGGTGTCAACCTATGGCAGGACGGGTCACTTCTCTATCTGAGAGGAGAGGCTCACTTCAACGGGCGACGACGGCGAGGGGGTGCGTCCCCGATTGCGTGCGACGCGAGCGTCCGGGCCCCTTGGCGGCCGGCAGACCCTTGTGCAAATGTCCCCCGGCCGACGCCTGCGGCGACGACCTCCTCCTTTATTTTGCCAAGGATCTGCCGGCCACCAAGGGGCTCGGCTTGCGTATGGCTGTATTCCGCGATGAACCTTTTTTGCGCGCAGGTACCGATGCCCGTACGAAGGTAGGTGACCACCGTTGGTGGTCACGCCAATCTATCCCACGCGCGGGCAAACGATTGCGGCCTACCAGAACCATTGGAGTGCTCTACGTTCCGAACGCCGAGCCCCTTCGCGGCCGGCAGGCCCTTGGGCAAAATAAAGGAGGAGGCTGCCGCAGGCAGCCGGGGGACATTTGCACCAAGGGCCTGTCGGCCGCGGAGGGGCCCGAACGCTCGCGGCATGCCTGAGCGAATCCGCGGCTGTTTAGTGAACCGCATAACCAGCAACGGTCGGTGATACGTGGCGGAGTGACCCGTCCTGCCATAGGTTGACACCTGTGGCGGATGATCTGGCCGCCGTCAGGCGGCCAGAGACGCCCGATGCACCGCATCGGGCGTTTGCATTTTAAGCGACAGGTGCGGCCGCTCGGCGTTATAGATCCCCACCGACTCGGCGACCATCTGGCGTGCCTGCAGCAGGTCCCGGGGCCGGTGCAGCAGGAACTCGCCCTTCAATATCCCATTTACCCGTTCGGCCAGCGCATTCTGGTAGCAGTCGTAGCCATCGGTCATCGAGCAGGTCACCCCATGCCTGGCGTGGATCTTCTGGTAGTAGTCCGAGCAGTACTGGATGCCCCGGTCGGAGTGATGGATCAGCTGCTGCCGCGTTTTTCGTTCCTTCAGCGCCATCTGCAGTGCTTGGGCGACCTGTTCGGTCTGCAGGGTGTCGTGCACGCTCCAGCCCACGATCCTGCGCGACCACACATCGGTAATCAGGCTCAGGTATACAAATTTCCCCTGCGTGGGCAGGTAGGTAATGTCGGCTACCCAGACCTGCTCACTGCCGGTCGGTACCACGCGCCCTTCGCCGGGCTTGAGAAGATTGGGGTGCCGCCGGAAGCGGTGATGGCTGTCGGTCGTCTTGTGGTACGCCCGCCGCATGGGGACCAGCAGCCGGGCATCACGAAGGACGCCAAACAGACGGTCGCGCCCCATTGCCACTCCCGATGCTTGAAGCGTCGGTCCAATCAGATGATGCAGCTTGCGCGTGCCGATGCGCGGCTGGCGCGCTCGATAGCCACCTACCAGCGCGAGCGCCCGAGCACCGTCGGCCAATTGCCGCTGCTGACGATGGCCTGCCTGATAGTACGCTTGGCGACTGATACCAAAATGCCGGCAAGCCCTTGCCACGCTTACGCCTTGGAGGCGCCTTTGCGTGAGGACTTGCCGGAAGGCTTTTTTACGATGCGCACCCCGTAGTCTTCCTTGAGCACATCCACGATGGCCTCGAAAAGCTGCGCCTTCTCGGTCGCCTCCCGCAGCTGAACCTGCAGGACTTTGATCTGTTGTTCCGGTGTCAGCGGCTTGGCCGTTCCGGACTTGGGAGCTGTGGTCATGGGGGCAGATGATGCCCCACCTGACCAGTCTTGCCGACCATGTCGCCGAAGCCACGACAGCACGGTGCTCCGTCCTTGGATTCCGTAGCGCTCCTGGGCCTGCTTGTAGGTCAGCTCCCCACGCTCGACCTGGTCCACCACCGACAACTTGAAGGCCAGCGAGTAATCCCGCTGGCTGCGCCTGATTGTTGAATTCATTGAACATTCCTCTTCCTGTGGGAAAAGGTGTCAACTCAATTCAGGACGGGTCAGAGGCACAAAAAAGGCCGCCCATGGCGGCCTTTTCTGAACAGAAAAATCGCATTTCAGCCGGTCAGGATGAACGCTGCGGCTACCCGACGGCCTTCGCCGGCCAGGATGTTGAAGGTGCGCGCGGCGGCCGGGTTGTTCATCACTTCCAGGCCGATCCCACGGGTCAGGCAGGCGGCCATCACCGCGGCGGACGGAAACACCTGGGTCTCCCCGGTGCCCAGCACCACCAGCGCCGGGTTCAACGCCAGTACCGGCTGCAGATCCTCCGGGGTCAGCGTGGCGACGCTGGCGACCGGCCAGGCATCCACCAGCGTGTCCGGGGTCAGGATGAAGCTGCTGGCCAGGGTGCGGTCGTTCACTTTCGCGGTGCGGCCATCGGCAGCACGCAGCGAGTAGGCGTAGTCAGGCAGTTCGTGGCTCAGCTGCATCGGCGGTTCCGGTTCCGGCTCAGCCGCGCGGCAGCACGATCTGGCGGTGTTCCTTGCTTGGCCGGTACAGCACGGCAACGTGGCCGATGCGCTGCACCAGGGCACTGCCGGAAACGGTGGCAAGCTCGGCGATCATGGCATCACGGGCGTCGCGGTCGTCGGCGGCTACCTTGATCTTGACCAGCTCGTGGCGTTCCAGCACTTCTTCGAGTTCGGCCAGGAAGGCCGGCGTGACCCCCTTGCCGCCGATCTGCAGCAGGGCTTTCAGATCATGGGCATGGCCGCGGAGGAAGCGGGTTTGGGCAGAGGTCAGTGCGATAGACATTCAGGAACAAGCGGTTAACTGGGGCGATCAGGGTATCATGACCACCCCGTCCGGCCCTATTTCCAATGGCTTCCCGTAGCAAAAGCAGTCAACGCTGGTTGAAAGAACACTTTGCCGACCCCTTCGTGAAGAAGGCCCAGGCCGAGGGCATGCGTTCGCGCGCCGCTTACAAGCTGGAGGAGCTGCTCGAGCGTGACCGGCTGCTGAAGCCGCACATGGTGGTCGTGGACCTCGGTGCCGCCCCGGGCGGGTGGTCGCAGCAGATCCGCCGCCAGATCGGCGACACCGGCCGGGTGCTGGCCCTGGACATCCTGGAGATGCCGCCGTTGGCCGGCGTGGAGTTCCTTCACGGTGACTTCAGGGAGCAAACCGTCCTATCGGAGTTTGAAGCCATGCTGGGGGATCAGCCGGTAGACCTTGTGCTATCGGATATGGCCCCCAATAAAAGTGGCATGGACGCGGTCGACCAGCCGCGGATGATGCACCTGGCGGAGCTGGCGATGGATTTCGCCGACCAGCACCTCAAGCCCGGTGGCGCGTTCCTGATCAAGCTGTTCCAGGGCGTGGGCTTTGACGACTACGTGCGCGAGATGCGCCGTCGGTACGACAAGGTGGTGATCCGCAAGCCGGAAGCGTCCCGCAAGCGCTCGTCCGAGGTATATGCCTTGGGGCAGGGCAAGCGTGCACAGATCAAGTAAGCTCAACCATACCAATTGCGTCAGGAATTAGAGGAACACCGGAGCCGATGAGGATGAACGACTTGACCAAGAACCTCCTGCTATGGGTGGTGGTCGCCGTGGTGCTGATGGTGGTGTTCCAGAGCTTCTCGCCCAAGAGCAGTGGCGCTGGAGCCCAAGGGGCAACCTACTCCCAGTTCCTGGACCAGGTGGACAGCGGCAACGTCCAGAAGGTGACCTTCGCCGGCGAAGTCCGCGGCGGTACCAGCCAGCTGTCCTACACCACCCGCGGCGGCCAGAGCGCCACCATCACTGCGCCCTACGATCGTGACCTGATCAACGTGCTGCGCGGCAAGAACGTGGAAATTGTCCAGGAAGAGCCGTCCAGCGGCATTTCCCTGGGCGCGATCCTGATGAACTTCCTCCCGGTGATCCTGATCATCGGCTTCTGGTTGTTCATCATGCGCCAGATGCAGGGCGGTGGCGGTGGCACCAAGGGCGCGATGTCCTTTGGCAAGTCGCGCGCCAAGCTGCAGGGCGAAGACCAGATCAAGGTCACCTTCGCCGATGTCGCCGGGTGCGACGAGGCCAAGGAAGAAGTGGGCGAACTGGTCGACTTCCTGCGCGATCCGACCAAGTTCACCAAGCTCGGCGGCAAGATTCCGCGCGGCGTGCTGATGGTCGGCCCGCCCGGTACCGGCAAGACCCTGCTGGCACGCGCCATTGCCGGCGAAGCCAAGGTCCCGTTCTTCTCGATCTCCGGTTCGGATTTCGTGGAAATGTTCGTCGGCGTCGGCGCCAGCCGCGTCCGCGACATGTTCGAGCAGGCCAAGAAGCAGTCCCCGTGCATCATCTTCATCGATGAAATCGACGCGGTCGGCCGTCATCGCGGTGCCGGTCTGGGCGGCGGTCATGACGAGCGCGAGCAGACCCTGAACCAGTTGCTGGTCGAGATGGACGGCTTTGAAGGCGGGGAAGGCGTGATCGTGATCGCGGCCACCAACCGTCCCGACGTGCTGGATCCCGCGCTGCTGCGCCCGGGCCGTTTCGACCGTCAGGTCGTGGTCGGCCTGGCCGACGTCAAGGGCCGTGAGCAGATCCTCAAGGTGCACATGCGCAAGCTGCCGCTGGCAGACGATGTCGAGCCGATGGTGATCGCGCGCGGTACGCCGGGCTTCTCCGGTGCCGATCTTGCCAACCTGTGCAACGAGGCGGCCCTGTTTGCCGCGCGCAACAGCGAGAAGGAAGTCCGTATGGACCACTTCGACCGTGCGCGCGACAAGATCCTGATGGGCGCCGAACGCCGTTCGATGGCCATGAGCGAAGAAGAAAAGACGCTCACCGCCTACCACGAAGCCGGCCACGCCATCGTCGGTCGCCTGGTGCCCGAGCACGACCCGGTCTACAAGGTCACCATCATTCCGCGTGGCCGTGCGCTGGGTGTGACGATGTACCTGCCCGAAGGCGACAAGTACTCGATCAACCGCGTGGCGATCCAGTCGCAGTTGTGCTCGCTGTATGGTGGCCGCGTCGCCGAAGAGCTGATCTTCGGGCCCGACAAGGTCACCACCGGTGCCTCCAATGACATCGAGCGTGCCACCAAGATGGCCCGCAACATGGTCACCAAGTGGGGCCTGTCCGAGACTCTCGGCCCGATCGCCTACGGTGAAGAGGACGATGAAGTGTTCCTCGGCCGTTCGGTGACCCAGCACAAGAGCGTGTCCAACGACACCGCGCGCCGTATCGATGAGGAAGTGCGCAGCATCCTGGACAAGGCCTACGCCCGGACCACCGAACTGCTCACCGCCAACGTCGACAAGCTGCACTCGATGACCCAGCTGCTGCTGCAGTACGAAACCATCGACGCGCCGCAGATCGACGCGATCATGGAAGGTCGCGATCCGCCGCCGCCGATGGGCTGGAACAAGTCCAACAAGAGCGATGGCGGCAGCAACAACGACAAGGGTGGCGACGCCCGTCCGGTGCCGCCGATCGCCGGTCCTGCCGAACAGTTGTAAGCAGGCGGGGATGTGAATGACAAAGGCCGGGGCGACCCGGCCTTTGTCGTTTCCGCGCGATAATGCGGCACTCGTTCCTGTCTTCTGTTCTTCTGTCGCGGAGTTGCCATGTCCACCACACCCCCTGCACCGGTTTCGCACACCGCCGAGATGGTGATCGCCACGGTCATCGGCGTTGGCATCGGCCTGTTCCGTGACAACTTCCTGCTCGGTGCCGGCATCGGCATCGCGCTGGGCATCCTGCTCAGCATCGCCAAGACCCTGTACGTGGACCGCCAGCGTCGGCGGTAGTGCCTGGCCCTACCCAGGCCGGTGCCGCAGGTCAGCGTAAACTAGGCGTTGGCGTACTTCCTGGACCTGCCCATGTTCGATCTTTCTCCCTCGCTGGACTGTGGCGGTCGCCGCTTGCGGCTGGACCGTCCGCGCGTCATGGGCATCGTCAATGTCACCCCGGACTCGTTTTCCGACGGGGGCGCGCATGACAGCGTGGACGCAGCCGTCGCGCACGGCCTGCAACTGGTCGCCGAAGGGGCCGACCTGCTCGATATCGGCGGCGAGTCGACCCGCCCGGGCAGCGGCCCGGTGCCGGAGGAGGAAGAGCTGCGCCGGGTGATTCCGGTGATCGAGCGTCTCGCACGCCAGACCACGGTGCCGATCAGCATCGATACCTTCAAGCCGGCAGTGATGCGCGCCGCCGTTGCGGCCGGCGCCGGGATGCTCAACGACATCCACGCGCTGCGCCAGCCCGGCGCGTTGGCCGCGGCCGCCGAACTGGGCGTGCCGGTGGTGCTGATGCACATGCAGGGCGAGCCGGGCAGCATGCAGGACACGCCGCATTACGACGACGTGGTCGGTGAGGTGCACCGCTTCCTGGTCGACCGCCTGTTTGCCGCCGAAATGGCCGGCATCGCCAAGAAGAACCTGGTCATCGACCTGGGCTTCGGCTTTGGCAAAACCACCGAGC
The DNA here is from genome assembly GCF_057835675.1 of Stenotrophomonas sp. GL_101. Classification (NCBI taxonomy): domain Bacteria; kingdom Pseudomonadati; phylum Pseudomonadota; class Gammaproteobacteria; order Lysobacterales; family Lysobacteraceae; genus Stenotrophomonas; species Stenotrophomonas sp. GL_101. The sequence goes on from NZ_CM174432.1 coordinate 1,674,379, forward strand.
ACAACATGATCCTGCTGGCGCGCTCGGCCCGGTTCATCGAGCTTGGCGTACCGATGCTGGCGGGGTTGTCGCGCAAGCGCAGCCTCGGCGAGCTGACCGGCCGCGAGCAGCCGCGCGACCGGGTGGCCGGCTCGGTGGCGGCACATCTGATTGCCGCCCAACGCGGTGCGCTGCTGCTGCGCGTGCACGATGTGGCCGCCACGGTCGATGCGCTGAAGGTGTGGGCGGCGGTGGACGCGGTGCCGATGCCGCGTGTGGACGCAGCACCGGCGATGCCGCGCTGGCCGGACGAGGATTGATGGCTGCCGACCAGCGACCGCTGGCGATTGCGGTGATGGGCCCGACCGCGTCGGGCAAGACCGCCACCGCGATCGCGCTGGCCCGGCAATTGGGCGGGGAAATCGTCAGCGTCGACTCCGCGCTGGTCTACCGTGGCCTGGACATCGGCTCGGCCAAGCCCGACGCCGCCGAGCGAGCGCAGGCGCCGCACCACCTGCTCGACCTGCGCGACCCGTGGCAGACCTACTCGGCCGCCGAGTTCGCCGCCGATGCCGCGCGCGCGGTGGCCGATATCCTGGCGCGTGGCCGCATGCCGATCCTTGCCGGCGGTACCGGGCTGTATTTCCGTGCGCTGCTGCAGGGCCTGTCGCCGATGCCGCCGGCCGATCCGGACACCCGCGCGCAGCTCGCCGGGGAAGCCGCCGAGCGGGGTTGGGCCGCACTCCATGCCGACCTGGCCGGTGTCGACCCGGTGGCAGCCGGGCGCATCCATGCCACCGACCCGCAACGTATCCAGCGCGCGCTGGAGGTCTACCGGCTCAGTGGCACCCCGATCAGCGAATGGCAGAAACTGCCTGGCGTGGACCGGCTGCCCGTGCGCACGCTCAAACTGGTGCTGGCACCGCGCGAACGCAGCGTGCTGCACCAGCGTATCCAGGCCCGGTTCGACGCGATGCTGGCACAGGGCTTCCTGGGCGAAGTGGAGGCGCTGCGTGCGCTGCCGCCGATGGCCCGGGTGGCCGCACCGCTGGACCTCCCGGCGATCCGCGCGGTGGGCTACCGGCAGGCCTGGGAATATCTGGACGGGCAGGGCACTGCCAGTCAGTTCCGCGACCGCGCCATCCAGGCCACCCGTCAACTGGCCAAGCGCCAGTTGACCTGGTTGCGCGGCGAGCTTGATGTGCGCTGGTTCGACCCCCATCTCCAACAGACTTCCCTGGCAGATGCGGTGTCGACCTTCGTCGCACGCTGAGTCCACGCCTTCCCCCCTCCGGCCCGTGTACCATCAAGGATTCCGGTGGGCGGCGGGGTCCGTGGCAACGGCCGGAAAACCATAAAAACAATAATCAGGAGTGTGCAATGTCCAAGGGGCAATCGCTGCAGGACCCGTTTCTGAATGCACTTCGGCGCGAACGCGTGCCGGTTTCGGTGTATCTGGTCAACGGCATCAAGCTGCAGGGGACGATCGAATCGTTCGACCAGTTCGTGGTGCTGTTGCGCAATACCGTGAGCCAGATGGTGTACAAGCACGCCATCTCGACCGTGGTGCCGGCACGCAACGTGCGGGTCGGCCCGGGTGGCGGGTATGTGCAGTCCAATGAAGGAGGTGCCGAAGGTGCCGAAGGCGAAGATGTCGTTGAGTGACACGTTGCGTGGCGCGTTGAAAAAATCTGGAGAACCGCGTGTTTGACCGTTCCAAGCGAGGCGAACATGCGCTCCTGATCCAGCCCCATACCGGCCGGCTCGAAGAAGACGTGCTTGAAGAATTCACCGATCTGGCCCGGTCCGCCGGCGCCAGTATCGCGGCTACCTTGACCGCACGCATCGATCGACCCAATCCGTCGATCCTGATCGGCACCGGCAAGCTGGACGAGGTGAAAGCCGCGGCCGAGGCAACCGGTGCCGACCTCATCCTGGTCAACCATTCGCTCTCGCCGGGGCAGGAACGCAACCTGGAGCGTTTCCTGGAGCGCCGGGTGATCGACCGTACCGGCCTGATCCTGGATATCTTTGCCCAGCGTGCGCACAGCCACGAAGGCAAACTGCAGGTGGAGTTGGCGCAGCTGCGGCACATGGCTACCCGCCTGATCCGCGGCTGGACCCACCTGGAGCGCCAGCGCGGTGGTGCGATCGGCCTGCGTGGCCCGGGTGAAACCCAGCTGGAGACCGATCGGCGCTTGCTGCAGAAGCGGGTGGAACAGCTGCAGAAGAAGCTGGAGAAGGTCGAAGTACAGCGCACCCAGATGCGTCGCGCGCGCCTGCGCAGCGAGCTTCCGCGCGTGGCCCTGGTGGGCTACACCAATGCCGGTAAATCGACCCTGTTCAACGCCTTGACCGGCGCCGAGGCGTACGCCGCCGACAAGCTGTTTGCCACCCTGGACCCGACCGTGCGCCGCATCGCGGTGCCCGGCGGTGCCGTGGTGCTGGCCGACACCGTCGGCTTCGTCCGCGACCTGCCGCACGAACTGGTCGCCGCGTTCCGCTCTACATTGAGCGAAGCGCGCGAGGCCGACTTCCTGCTGCACATCGTCGATGCCGCCGATCCGCACCGCGAAGAGCGCATTGCCCAGGTCGATGAAGTGTTGACCGAGATCGGCGCGGGAGACCTGCCGCAGCTGCTGGTGTTCAACAAGATCGACCGGATCGAGGGCAGCGAGGTCCGCCACGACGGGCAGGACGGCATTCCCGATACGGCGCGTCGCGAGCGGGTGTGGATTTCCGCGCGCGATGGGCTCGGCTTGCCGCTGCTGGAGTCGGTGCTGGGCAAGCGGTTGGGCCTGCAGCACGTGTCCGGTGACCTGCGGCTGCCGCCCAGCGCCGGTCGCCTGCGTTCGCGCCTGCACCAGCTTGAAGTGGTGCGGGGCGAACGGGTGGACGAAGACGGCTGGCTGCTGCAAGTGGAGATTCCGATTGCTGAAGCGGAGAAGCTGGCCGCAGGCGAGGGCGGTGAACCCATCCGCGCCCTGCTGCCGGAGAAGCTCCCGGAGTGGTAGCGCCGGACCGATACCGCCGGCACCTGGCGGTATCGGGCATGCCGCGACATCCGGGCGCACCGACGACACACGACAGCCGCGTCGATTTCGGCTAAAACAGGCGCTGCACGTCCCCCCGATGCAGGATTCCCCATGAGCGTACCCACCGATGCCGACCTCGGCGTCCTCGCCCGCGATGTTGGCCAGCGCCTGCAGCAGGCCTCGCTGCAGCTGGTCAGCGCCGAAAGCTGCAGCGGCGGCTGGATTGCCAAGGCCATGACCGACGTCGCGGGTTCTTCGGCATTCTTCGACTGCGGGATGGTGGTTTACAGCTACGAAGCCAAGCAGCGCCTGCTCGGCGTGCGCGCCCAGACCCTGGAACAGTTCGGTGCGGTCAGCCGCGAGACGGTGCTGGAAATGGTCTCCGGGGCGCTGGTCAATTCCGGTGCCGGCGTTGCGGTGGCGGTGACGGGAATTGCCGGCCCGGGCGGTGGCAGTCCGGACAAGCCGGTGGGCAGCGTCTGGATCGGCTGGAAGCAACGTGGCGGCTACGCGCGCGCGCAATTGTTCCAGTTCGACGGCGACCGCGATGCCATCCGCCGGCAGACCGTGCAACAGGCACTGACGGGAATTTTCGCCCCGGTGTGACATCCTGCCGAAGTGCGTTGACAGGAGTTGTACCGATGTGGGAAACGCTGGGAACCGTGCGCGACCTCGGCCGATTGCAGGAAATCGCCTCGGTCCTGATCCGCTATGGCTTTGGCGACCTGGTGCGCCGGATCGGCCTGGCCGACGTCCTGGAACGCGCCGGGCGGCTGCTGCACTGGAACGACACCCGGATCCTGCGCATGACCGCGCCGGTACGGGTACGCCGTGCGATGGAGGATCTCGGCCCGACCTTCGTCAAGCTCGGCCAGGTCCTGGCCACCCGCGTGGACCTGTTCCCGCCGGACTGGATCGCCGAATTCTCCGAACTGCAGAATGCCGTGCCCGCCTTGCCCTACGCGCAGGTGCGCGAGCAGCTGGAGGCCGACCTGGGCGCCCCGGCCACCGAGGTATTCGCCTGGCTGGATGAAACCCCGATGGCCGCCGCGTCGCTGGCCCAGGCCCACCGCGCGACCCTGCACGACGGTAGCGCCGTGGTGTTGAAGATCCGCCGACCCGGCATCCGTGAGGTGATCGAAGCCGACCTGCGCCTGCTCACGCGGCTGGCCGAGATCGTCGAGGCACGGCTGCCCGACCTGCAGCGCTATCGCCCGGCCGAAGTGGTGCAGCAGTTCCAGGTGTCGCTGCGCCGCGAACTCGATTTTGCCGCGGAATGCCGCAACGCCGAACGCATCGCGCGCCACTTCCAGGGCCGCCAGGACATCCTGATTCCGCGCGTGCACTGGCAGTGGACCTGCGAGAGCCTCAACGTGCAGGACTTCGTCGACGGCATTGCCGGCCGTGACCTGCTGGGCGTGGATGCTGCCGGGCTGGACCGCGTGCAGCTTGCACGCACCGGTGCGCGCATCGTGCTCAAGATGGTGCTGGAAGACGGTTGTTTCCACGCCGATCCGCACCCGGGCAACATCATCTACCTGCGCGACGGCCGCATCGGCGTGATCGATTTCGGCATGGTCGGCGCGATTTCCGAGCAGCGCCGCTTCCAGGTCGCCCAGCTGCTGCACGGCCTGGTGAGCCAGGAGCCGGAACCGGTGGCCGACATCCTGCTCGACTGGGCCGGTGGCGTGGACGTGGACGAGTCACGGCTGCAGCAGGACATCAGCGTGTTCGTCGACCAGTACCGGGGCGTGCCGCTGAAGGACCTGCACATGGGCTTGATGCTGGGCAACATCACCACGTTGCTGCGCCAGTATTCGCTGACCCTGCCGGCGGACCTGGCGCTGATGATCAAGACCTTCCTGACCCTGGAAGGCATGGGCCGCCAGCTGGACCCCCAGTTCGACATGGCCAGTGCCGCGCGTCCCTACCTGGAACGGGTGATGTGGCAGCGCTATGCCCCCGGCGCGGTGCTCAAGCGCGGCAAGCGCAGCCTGGTCGGGGTGATGGACCTGCTTGGCGACCTGCCGCGCGACGTACGCCGGCTGTTGCAGATGGCGCGACGCGGGCGGCTCCAGCTCAACGTCGAAACCACCGCACTGCAGGGTTTCGGCGATCAGGTCAATCGCGCCGCCAATCGGCTGGTGATGGGCATCGTCACCGCCGCCTTGATCATCGGTTCCTCGATCGTCATGCACAGCGTCGGCGGCATTTCCAGCCGCTGGCTGCTGGCGCTGGGCGTGGCCGGGTTCGTCGGGGCCGGTTTCTGCGGAGTGTGGATCCTGTTTTCGATCTGGCGCAGCGGCAAGAACCCATAGGGTTCTTGCCGCCGGGATCGGCACGATCCCCGCCATCCCCCGCCCGTGGCGGCGGATGGCGTGTAGAGCCGACCGTTGGTCGGCTGCGCCGTCAGGCGCGCGGCCACCAACCATTCTTCGACGGCCCCGGTAGAGCCGACTGTTGGTCGGCTGCGCCTTCAGGCGCGCGGCCACCAACCAATCTTCGACAACCCCGGTAGAGCCGACCGTTGGTCGGCTGCGCCGTCAGGCGCGCGGCCACCAACCAATTTTCGACGACCCCGGTAGAGCCGACCGTTGGTCGGCTGCGCCGTCAGGCGCGCGGTCACCAACCAATCTTCGACAACCCCGGTAGAGCCGACTGTCAGTCGGCTGCCCGCACACCGCGCAGCACCGTCCGCCCGGATCATGGACGCCTGATCGCCAGGTTCAGATCGTCTAAACGTCGGAAATGGGGGTGGAACCGACACGCCGCCGCTGCGCCAGGCATTGCCGCGCTGCGCGCGGTCGCCGACCAACGGTCGGCGGCTACAGAGTTGCTGGTGGCTTCGGCGGGGCTGGATCATCCCCCTTTTATCTGCTGTTCTTCTGCGGGCACTTGCGTGCCCGCATCGTTAGTAGTAATACTACTAACCATGGACCTGACCGACACCCAGCAGGCGATCCTGCAGTTGATCGCCGAGCGTATCGAGACCGATGGCGCACCGCCGTCGCAGACTGAAATCGCACGCGCCTTTGGCTTCAAGGGCGTACGTGCCGCGCAATATCATCTGGAAGCGCTCGAGCAGGCCGGGGCGATCCGTCGCATCCCCGGCCAGGCGCGCGGCATCCGGCTGGTGCAGGCGCCCGCCCTGCAGGACGGCTTGCCGGCCTCGCTGTCCGTACCGGCGCTGCCCGACCACGTGCTGCGCTTGCCGGTGCTCGGCCGGGTCGCCGCCGGCCTGCCGATCGGCGCGGACATCGGCTCGGAGGACTTCGTGGTGCTCGACCGGGTGTTCTTCTCGCCCGCACCGGACTACCTGCTGAAAGTGCAGGGCGACTCGATGATCGACGAAGGCATCTTCGACGGCGACCTGATCGGCGTGCACCGTACCCGCGATGCCCGCTCGGGGCAGATCGTGGTGGCCCGCATCGACGACGAGATCACCGTCAAGTTGCTGAAGATGGGCAAGGACCGCATCCGGCTGCTGCCGCGCAACCCCGACTACAAGCCGATCGAAGTGCTGCCCGACCAGGACTTCGCCATTGAAGGCCTGTATTGCGGCCTGCTTCGACCGAACCGCTAACCCCCTTTACTACGCTTCACCTGCACGGTCTTTTGTGGCGATTCTCTGGTTCCACTGAGGTTGGTACGGATGTCCGATAATTTTTTTCCGAACGCCGGGCAGAATCTCAGCCTGTGCGATACGCCAGCCTTAAAGTGACCCCATGGCCAAGAAGACTTCCAAAGACAGCACCTCCACCGACACGACCTCTGCAAGGACCACACCGATGGACGAAAACAAAAAGCGTGCCCTCACCGCCGCCCTGAGCCAGATCGAAAAGCAGTTCGGCAAGGGTGCTGTGATGCGCATGGGCGACCGTGTCGTCGAAGCGGTCGAGGTCATTCCCACCGGTTCGCTGATGCTGGATATCGCACTCGGCATCGGTGGCCTGCCCAAGGGCCGCGTCGTGGAGATCTACGGTCCGGAGTCCTCGGGCAAGACCACCTTGACCCTGCAGGCAATCGCCGAATGCCAGAAGAAGGGCGGCACCGCGGCCTTCATCGATGCCGAGCACGCCCTGGACCCGATCTACGCCGCCAAACTGGGCGTCAACGTGGACGACCTGCTGCTGTCGCAGCCGGATACCGGTGAGCAGGCGCTGGAAATCGCCGACATGCTGGTGCGGTCGAGCTCGGTGGACATCGTGGTGATCGATTCGGTCGCCGCGCTGACCCCCAAGGCCGAAATCGAAGGCGAAATGGGCGACCAGCTGCCGGGTCTGCAGGCCCGCCTGATGAGCCAGGCGCTGCGCAAGCTGACCGGCAACATCAAGCGCTCCAATACCCTGGTGGTGTTCATCAACCAGTTGCGCCACAAGATCGGCGTGATGATGCCGGGCCAGAGCCCGGAAGTGACCACCGGCGGCAACGCATTGAAGTTCTATGCCTCGGTGCGCCTGGACATCCGCCGTATCGGCGCGATCAAGAAGGGCGACGAGATCATCGGCAACCAGACCAAGATCAAGGTCGTCAAGAACAAGATGGCGCCGCCGTTCAAGCAGGTCATCACCGAGATCCTGTACGGCGAAGGCATCAGCCGCGAAGGCGAACTGATCGACATGGGCGTGGAAGCCAAGCTGGTCGAGAAGGCCGGCGCCTGGTACAGCTACGGCGAAGAGCGCATCGGCCAGGGCAAGGACAACGCCCGCGGCTACCTGCGCGACAACCCGCAGATTGCCCAGCGCCTGGAAGCGGAACTGCGCGAGAAGTTCCAGCCGGCAGAGGCACCGCGCGAGGCCGGCCAGAACGACGAAGACGACGCCGAGTGAGTTTCCTGCGGGGCAGGGCGGCGCCGTCAGTGACGCTCGCCCTGTCCCGCGGTTTCAGTATTTCCCCGACGGGGGGAAGCGCCAGGGACGGCGCATTTGATTGAGAACCGCCATGCAGGATTCAGACGCGCCGGTACCGCGCCGCAAGCGCCGCGTTCAAGAGCAGACCCCGGTGCAACGCGGCCTGGCATTGCTGGTACGCCGTGAGCATTCGCGGAAAGAACTGACCCGTAAGCTTCAGGCCCGCGGCATCGAGACCGATGACGCCCGCGCTGCCGTGGACAAGCTGAGCGAGGCCGGCTGGCAGGACGACACCCGCTTCGCTGAGAATCTGGTCCGACTCCGCGCCAATGGTGGATATGGACCCCTCCACATCCGCGCCGAACTGGGCACCCACGGCTTGGACAGCGAGCAGATTGCCCTGGCCATGGACACCTTCGAGGGTGATTGGACCGAAAACGCGCGCGATCTGATCTGCCGCCGCTTTGGCCAGGCAGGCCCCCAGGAGCTCCCGCAGCGCCGCAAGGCAGCCGATCTGCTGGCCCGGCGTGGGTTCGCTGGCGACAGCATCCGCCACGCCACTCGTTACGACCCGGAGGACTGAGCGGCCCGGGCCTGATACCCTTTGTGGTTTCGGCGGTCCTGTGTTGACACCCGGCCATTGGGGCTGCGTGCCAAGGATCGACCGGCCCGCATGAAGCCAGCCCCCATGACCGCATCCGCCAAATTCACCACCTCCCAGATCCGCAGTGATTTCCTTGAGTTCTTCAAGGGCAAGGGTCATACCATCGTGCCCTCGGCACCGCTGGTGCCGGGCAATGATCCGACCCTGCTGTTCACCAACTCCGGCATGGTGCAGTTCAAGGACGTGTTCCTTGGCGCGGAGAAGCGCAGCTACGTGCGCGCCGCGGACGTCCAGCGCTGCCTGCGTGCCGGCGGCAAGCACAACGACCTGGACCAGGTCGGTTACACCGCGCGCCACCACACCTTCTTCGAGATGCTGGGCAACTGGTCCTTCGGTGACTACTTCAAGAAGGATGCCATCGCCTGGGCCTGGGAGCTGCTGACCGGGGTCTGGAAGCTGCCGGCGGATCGCCTGCTGGTTACCGTCTACCAGACCGATGACGAGGCCTACGCGCTGTGGCGCGACATGGTGGGCATTCCGGAAGCGCGCATCGTGCGCATCGGTGACAACAAGGGTGCCCCGTTTGCCTCGGACAACTTCTGGCAGATGGCCGAAACCGGCCCGTGCGGCCCGTGTACCGAAATCTTCTATGACCACGGCGACCATATCGCCGGCGGCCCCCCGGGCTCCCCGGATGAAGACGGCGACCGTTTCATCGAGATCTGGAACCTGGTGTTCATGCAGTTCGATCGCCAGCCTGACGGCACCCTGGTACCGCTGCCTGCTCCGTGCGTGGATACCGGCATGGGCCTGGAACGCCTCGCCGCGATCCTGCAGCACGTGCACACCAACTATGAAATCGACCTGTTCCAGGCGCTGATCCGCAAGGCCAGCGAACTGACCGGCATGGCCGACCTGGAAAACAAGTCGCTGCGGGTGATCGCCGACCATATCCGTGCCTGCTCGTTCCTGATCGTCGATGGCGTGCTGCCGTCCAACGAAGGCCGTGGCTATGTGCTGCGCCGGATCATCCGGCGCGCGCTGCGCCATGGCTGGATGCTGGGCGTACGCCAACCGTTCTTCAGCAAGCTGGTGCCCACCCTGGTCGAACAGATGGGCGTGGCCTATCCGGAACTGCCGGCCCAGGCCGATACCGTCACCCGCGCCCTGCAGGCCGAGGAAGAGCGCTTCGCTGAAACCCTCGACTCGGGCATGAAGATCTTCGATGACGTTGCCGCCAAGGTCACCGATGGCGTGATCCCGGGCGTGGACGCGTTCCGTCTGTATGACACTTACGGCTTCCCGGTCGATCTCACCGCCGATATCGCCCGCGAGCGCGACATGCGCGTGGACATGGACGGCTTCAACGCCGCCATGGACACCCAGCGCGAAACCGCGCGCGCGGCCGGCAAGTTCGGCGGCGGCGTGACCCTGTCCGCCGATCTGGTCGCCACGCTCAAGCCGACCGTGTTCCTGGGCTACGACCGCCTGCAGGCCGACGGCCTGATCGTGCTGGCCCTGCTCAAGGACGGCCGTCCGGTTGCCTCGGCGCAGGTCGGTGACCAGGTGATCGTGATTACCGACCAGACCCCGTTCTACGCCGAATCCGGCGGCCAGGTCGGTGACATCGGCCTGCTGGACGGCAACGGTGTGCAACTGCAGGTCAGCGACACGCAGAAGTTCGCCGGCCAGTTCCATGGCCACGTTGCCACGCTCACGCAAGGCAGCCTGAAGGTCGGTGACGTGCTGTCCGGCCAGGTCGATGGCCAGCGCCGTGGCGCCACCATCCTCAACCACTCGGCCACCCACCTGCTGCATGCGGCCCTGCGCGACGTGCTGGGCACCCACGTGCAGCAGAAGGGGTCGCTGGTGGCGCCGGACCGCCTGCGTTTCGACTTCGCGCACTTTGCCCCGATCAGTGCCGACGACCTGGCGCTGGTCGAGCGCAAGGTCAACGCGCAGGTGCGGGCCAACAACGCCGTCGAAGTGCACAACATGGCCATGCAGGAAGCGCTGGACTTCGGTGCGATGGCGCTGTTCGGCGAGAAGTACGGCGAGAACGTCCGCGTGCTCAAGATGGGCGACTACTCCACCGAGCTGTGTGGCGGTACCCATGCCGGTCGCACCGGTGACATCGGTCTGTTCAAGATCACCTCCGAGGGCGGTGTGTCGTCCGGCGTGCGCCGCATCGAGGCGGTGACCGGGCAGGGCGCGCTGGACTACGTCGCACACGAAGAGGCCCAGTTGGCTGAGGCGGCGGCACTGCTGGGCGGCAACGCCGGCGAGGTGGTCGACAAGATCCGCCAGCTGGGCGAGCGCCAGAAGAAGCTTGAACGCGAACTGGAGGCAATCAAGGCCAAACAGGCCGCCGGTGCCACGGCCGATCTCGGCGCGGCGGCCGTGGAGGTCAAGGGCATCAAGATCCTCGCCTCGCGGCTGGAAGGCTTCGACGCCAAGGCCCTGCGTGACGCAATCGACCGCCTCAAGCAGCAGTTGGGCGATGCGGTAATCGTGTTGGCTGGCGCCCAGGATGGCAAGGTCGCGCTGGTTGCCGGGGTGAACGGCAGTGCAATGGGCAAGGTCAAGGCAGGGGAACTGTTGTCCCATATCGCCAGTCAGATCGGGGGCAAGGGCGGCGGCCGTCCGGATCTCGCCCAGGGTGGTGGCGAGGACGGGCCCGCCCTTGCTTCTGCCCTTGGTGCAGTCGTCGAGTGGGTCACCCCGCGTATCTGAACAACCTGAGGCCTCCTGCTCCTTGAAGGCGCGGGAGGCCAGACGTTACTATGGCTGATCCTTTCCCTTTGTCGTGGTGCGCTCCTTGGCTGGGCGCCAAGCCGGTGGGGAAAATTCACCGGTTCCCTGGAGACTTGCAAAAATGTTGATCCTGACTCGCCGCGTAGGCGAAACCCTGATGATCGGTGATTCGGTCAGCGTGACCGTGCTCGGCGTCAAGGGCAACCAGGTACGTATTGGTATCACCGCTCCCAAGGACGTGGCCGTGCATCGCGAAGAGATTTACCAGCGGATCCAGCGCGGCGATGAGCCCAATGCATCCGGAAGTGAAAATTCTTCGGATTAAGGCTTTACCAACGGGTGCGAAAAAAGTTATTCTTCGCGCCCCCGCTGAGATGAAACAACGCAGCGGCGGAACAAGAACACTGGAGCGGTGCCCGAGTGGCTGAAGGGGCTCCCCTGCTAAGGGAGTATAGGGCTTAAAACTCTATCGAGGGTTCGAATCCCTCCCGCTCCGCCAGATGTACGAAAAGCCCCTGGAGACAGGGGCTTTTTGTTTTGCAGCAAGCGCGGTCGATCCCTATTGCCCGGTAGGGTTGAGGTACATGCGCGCGCCGTCCGATTCACGTCGTCCCGACCAGCGCCCCGCGCCGCTTTGGCGGAATCTGCCGATGACGGTGTTGTTGGTGTCGGTGATCAGCAGTTGGTGGCCTGACAGCACCCAGCGAGTGGCCTGGAAAAATCCGTCGGGGCATCCGGCCGGCACGTAGGCGCCGTGGCCGCCAAACCATTCGGTGTCCTTCAGCTGGATCGTGCAGGTGTTGCCGCTCTCCTTGCCCAGGGTCCAATTGCCGACCATGTCGGTTTCCCAGGGCGAGCGGTTGCCTCGATCGTCGTCATGACGCCAGTCGTCGTCGCCAACGTCGATATCGACCGAGCTGCTCCTGCGTTCGCTTCGGGTCTCCGAATGGGAGGTGCCGGTGCTGCTGGTCTGCGCGTTGGCCGAGCCCAGGTTGCCGAACGCGGCGTCCCCGTTCTGGTCCGTGCTGGTGTTGCCGTCCTGGGGCAGCGAGCCGGTGGACTGCAGGGTGGTCGTGGTTGAGCTGGAACTGGACCCTGTCTGCTCGCTGGTGGTGGTCTGTTGCCCGACGTTGAAGGAGACATCCTGCCCGTAACTGAAAGCGGAGGGGAGGGCCAGAACGCACACCGCCAGAAGACGGGGGTGCCAAACGCGGATTGCCATCGCTTGCTCCTCGAATCAGACCACGGGGAAAGTTCGATCAGGTAGGGCTCGGACAAGCGCACAGCGGAGCACAGGGGTCGTGAGAATCCCGCGAAAGGTCCCCGGCGCAGGACCGGCGTTGCCTGGCTCCAGCGCGCTGCCTGCTTCCGCTGGGGCCGTGGATGCGGCATCATGCCGCCCATTCCTTGCCTCCAGCCGCCGCCAGAGGATTTCCTTCCTGCTGGAGGTAGTGCCGTGTCCGTCGTTTCGTTCCGTATCGCCCCGACCCGTACGGGTCGGCGTCGTGCTTTGCCCCGGGTCTCTCCGCTGATGCAGGCGATGGGCTGCGCGTTGGGCCTGGCCCTTTCGGCCCCGGTCGTCGTCCACGCCGAGGAGGCCCCGCCCGCACCGGGCCCGGCGAAGGATGCCGCGCAGACGCTGCAGACCGTGCAGGTCACCGCCAATCAGCTGGGGACGGTCACCGAAGGCAGTGACTCGTATACGCCCGGCACCATCGCCACGGCGACGCGGCTGGTGCTCAGCCCGCGGCAGACGCCGCAGTCGATCAGCGTAATCACCCGGCAGGAAATGAACGACTTCGGCCTCAATGGCATCGATGACGTCATGAAGGTAACGCCGGGCATCAGCATCGTCACCTACGACAGTGAGCGCACCGAGTACTACGCGCGCGGCTTTGCGGTGCAGAACTTCCAGTACGACGGCATCCCGATGGCGCGCGACTCGGCCTACTCGGCCGGCAATACGCTCAGCGACATGGCCATCTACGATCGTATCGAGGTGCTCAAGGGCGCCACCGGGCTGTTGACCGGCATGGGCGATCCGGGCGCGACCATCAACCTGGTGCGCAAGAAGCCGACCCGTGAACTGGCCGGCAGCGCCACGGTGGGAGTCGGCTCCTGGGACAGCTACCGCGCCGAGGTCGATGTCGGCGGGCCGCTGACCGACAGCGGTCGCGTGCGTGGCCGCGCGGTGGCTGCCTACCAGGACAAGCATTCCAATACCGATCACTACCAGCGCAGCAACCAGGTCTTCTACGGCATCCTCGAGGCCGACATCGGCGAGGCCACGTTGCTGACGGTGGGCGCGGACTACCAGGACAGCGATCCCAAGGGATCCAGCTGGGGCGGCATCCCGCTGCTCGATACCCGCGGCAATTTCAATGACAAGCCGCGCTCGTTCAACAACGGCGCGCGCTGGAGCCGCTGGGGCCAGTACAGCCGTACCGGTTTTGCCACGCTGGAACACACCTTCAGCAACGACTGGGTGGCCAAGCTGCAGCTCAACCACCAGGTCAACGGTTACGACGCATCGCTGGGTGCGGCCGCCGGCGGCAATCCCGATCCGGTGACCGGCGAAGGCGTCAGCCTGTGGCTGGGCCAGTACATCGGCAAGACCACCAGCAATGCAGCCGATCTGTATGTCAGCGGGAAATTCGAATGGTTCGGCCGGCAGCATGAGCTGGTGGTCGGTGGCAGCGCGTCGCGCAAGCGCTGGGTCAACAATGGCTATTCCCCGCAGCCGGGCTATTCGACCAGCGTGGCCGACTACCGCCAATGGAATGGCGACATCCCCGAGCCGGACTGGCAGTGGGGCTATGGCGACAACCAGGTCACCCGCGAAAGTGGTGCCTACGTGGTCGGTCGCTTCGATCTGGCCGACCCGCTCAAGCTGATCCTCGGCAGCCGCATCGCCAACTACACCTCGCCGGACACCGACGAGAGCGGCGTGTTCGTGCCTTACGCGGGCGTGGTGTACGACCTCAACCGCAACTTCTCGGTGTATGCCAGCTACAGCACCATTTTCAAGCCGCAGGGCAATCAGGACGAGCAGGGCAAGGCGCTCGATCCGATGGAAGGCAACAGCTATGAAGCGGGCTTGAAAGCGGAGTTCTACGACGGCCGCCTCAATGCCAGCGCTGCGCTGTTCCAGTTGGAGCAGGACAACTTTGCGCAGGCCACCGGCGGCCTGACGCCCAGCGGCGGCATCGCCTATCGCGGCTTGATGGGCGTGCGTACCAAGGGCTACGAACTGGAGGTGTCGGGCCAGTTGGCGCCGGGCTGGCAGGTGCAGGGTGGCTTCGCGCACAAGATCGCGCGCCAGCAGTCCACCAAGGTATCCACGCTGGAACCGGAAGACCAGTTCAGCGTGCACACCAGCTATCGCCTGCAGGGCGGCTTGCAGGGCTGGAGCGTGGGCGGTGGTGCGCGCTGGCAGGGCAGCACGTTCGGCACGATCACCAACCCGGTCGACGGTGGCAGCCTGGTCCACCGTACCGACCCCTACTGGGTGGTCGATGCGATGGCACGCTATGAGTTCAGCCCGAAACTGTCGGCCACGCTCAACGTCAACAACCTGCTGGACAAGCATTACTACACGATCTTCAACTGGTACAGCACTTACACCTGGGGCGAACCGCGCAACGTGCGGCTGACGCTCAACTACAAATTCTGATCCACGCAACGAACGACACCCCGGGTAACCGGGGTGTCTGCGTTTTTCGCCTCGTTATTACAGCGCCACGTCGAACACGATGACTTCCGCGTCGTTGGCGTTCTCCAGCGTCAGCTGTGCCTCGTCGCTGACCTGCAGCGCATCGCCGGTCTCCAAGGTGATGCCGTTGACCTGCAGCTGGCCACGGGCGACCTGCACATAGGCACCGCGACGCGGGGCCAATGGCAGCTGGACGCGATCGTTGCCGTTCAGAACGGTGGCGTAGATGTTGCTGTCCTGGTGGATCAGCAGCGACCCGTCGCGGCCATCCCGGGAGGCGATCAGGCGCAGCTGGCCACGCTTGGTGTCCGGGGCGAAATGGGTTTCCTGGTAGCTGGGGGTGATGTTCTCCTGGTCGGGGAACAGCCAGATCTGCAGGAAGTGCACCGCTTCGGTGGCCGAGTGGTTGAATTCGCTGTGGCTGACCCCGCTGCCGGCGCTCATGCGCTGTACGTCGCCATAGCGCAGGACCGAGCCGGTGCCCATCGAGTCCTTGTGCTCCAGCGCCCCGCCGAGCACGTAGGAGATGATCTCCATGTTGCTGTGGCTGTGGGTGCCAAAGCCCTGGCCGCCCTGCACGCGGTCTTCGTTGATCACCCGCAGGGGGCCGAAGCGGGTGTAGCGGGGGTCGTGGTAGTTGGCGAAGGAGAAGGTGTGCATGGAGTTCAGCCAGCCATGGTCAGCCTTGCCACGGGTGGTGCTCTTGCGGATCTGCAGCATGTGGTTCTCCTGGGGTATTCGATGATTTCGATGGTGGTGGGGGAGGCCTTCATGGCTTCCCTTTCCTGTTGGTGCCAGTATCGGCTTGCACCTTGGGTTTGAAAAACGGATAGTTTCGCAAGCCATCATCGAAAAATTCGAATGCTCAAACTCAGCCTGGATGCCCTGCAGATCCTGGATGCCATCGACCGGCGCGGCTCATTCGCGGCCGCCGGCAAGGCGCTGCACAAGGTGCCGTCGACCATTTCCTACACCGTGTCCAAGCTGGAGCAGGACCTGGGGGTGCAGCTGTTCGATCGGATCGGGCCGCGCGCGCAGCTGACCGCCGCCGGCCAGGCGCTGCTGGAGGAAGGGCGGCACCTGCTGCGGGCGGCGCGCGAGCTGGAAATGCGCGTGCGCCGGGTGGCCTCGGGCTGGGAGGCGGAGCTGACTGTGGCGGTTGATTCGATGTTCCCGCCGGCGCTGCTGGGCGAGGACGTGCGCGCCTTCACTGCGGTGGCCGAGCAGACCCGGGTGCGCTTGATCAGCGAGTCGCTCTCGGGCACCTGGGAGGCGTTGCTGGATCGACGCGCGGACCTGCTGGTAGGGGCGGCCGGCGAAGGCCCCAGTGGCGGTGGCTATGTGGTCGAGCCGATGGGGGTGGTGGCGTTCGTGTTCGCGGTATCGCCCTCGCATCCATTGGCGGCCGTCGAGGGCCCGCTGGGGCGCGAGCAGTTGGCGGAGCATTGCGCCATTGCGGTGGCCGACTCGGCACGGCGGCTGCTGCCGCGTACCGTCGGCCTGCTGCTGGGGCAGGAAACGGTGACGGTGCCCGATACGGTCAGCAAGTTCCGCCTGCAGTGCGCGGGGCTGGGTTTTGGGTTCCTGCCCGAACCCTACGTCCGGCACGCGGTGCAGCAGGGGCGGCTGGTGATCCGCCAGGTCGAGGAGCCCAAGCCGGACGAAACCTTCTGGCTGGCCTGGCGGCCGGGCGAGGAGGGCGCTGCATTGCGCTGGTGGCGCGAGCGCATGCGGCGGCCGCAGGTGATGGCGGGTTGGTGGCCGATGATGGAGCGGTGGCTGGGGGTGTAAATCTCCGTCGTTGAAACTGAATCCCGCCTGCGCTGTCATCGGATGGTCATGAGGGTGCGGTAGAGCCGCACTCCCGGCCCCGCTACCCTGCGCGGCTCATCGTGAATCGACCCTACTGCCCATGAAGCGCCTGCTGCTGTTGCTGCTGGCCGGGGCCGGCCTGTGGCTGGCCGCCTGCTCCTCGCTGACCCCATCCCCTGCCGCAACCTCGCTCAGTGACCGGCTGGTGGCGCCGGGCGGGGTGTCCTCGTTGCTGGATACCGCGCGCATCGCCGAGGCGGTGGACAGTGTGCCCAATCGCCACGGGTTCGTGACCGGCCGCGCCGGGGTGCCGATCTTCTGGCGGGCGTTCGACCCGGGCCAGTACGGGCTGCGTTATCACTACCTGCCCCAGCAGCACGACAATGGCCTGCCGCTGCAGACCGGGCTGAGCCTGGCGGTGCCCACGCCGTTCCGGGCGCAGTCGCCGCGCGGCACGGTGGTGCTGCTGCACGGCTGGATGATGAACGGCGACGCGATGCTGCCGTGGTCGCTGCAGCTGGCCCAGGCCGGTTACCGGGTGGTCACCATCGACCTGCGCAACCACGGTCACTCCGGTGCGGGCCCGGCCGGTTACGGCACCTTTGAATCGGATGATGTGGTCGATGTGATCGATGCCCTGCAGAAGCGCAATGAGGTGGTGGGGCCGCTGTACCTGTTCGGGGTGTCCTACGGTGCGGCCACGGCGGTATTCACCGCCGACAAGCTCGGCGACCGGGTGACCGGGGTGGTGGCGATGGAGTCCTTCGCCAATGCCGGCGATGCCATCCGCAGCATGATTCCGCACCTGATGTCGTTGCAGCCTTCGGGCTGGAAGGCGCAGGCCATCGCGTCCTACGCACGCTGGCGTTACGGCGGGCAGGATATCGACCAGGTGATCGCCGCGGCCAGCCAGCGCCTGGACGTGGATCTGGATGCGGTGGATGTGTCGCGCGCACTGGCCGATACGCGCGCCTGCGTGTTGCTGTTGCACGGCCAGGATGACCAGCACGTGCGCGTGGACCAGGGGCGGCGCCTGGCCGCGGCCAGTTCGCGGGTGCACTACATCGAGATGCGCGGCGAAGACCACATCACGCTGCCGCTGCGACTGGACCTGCTGGGCGGGGTGGTGGACGACTGGCTGGCAGAGGACGCCCATGCCGGTGATCGTTGCCCGGCACCGGACCTGCCGCGCGTTTGATCGGCACGTAACAGGCAAAAAAAAACAGCAGCCGATGGCTGCCGTTCCTGTCCATGCAATGGTGCGCCCGGAGAGATTCGAACTCCCGACCGCCTGGTTCGTAGCCAGGTACTCTATCCAACTGAGCTACGGGCGCATTTGCATTGTCTGGTTGTACTGCATCGATGTAATGGTGCGCCCGGAGAGATTCGAACTCCCGACCGCCTGGTTCGTAGCCAGGTACTCTATCCAACTGAGCTACGGGCGCATGCTTACATCGATGTTTGTGCTGCTGGTGCTGGTGCCGGCGGCGGAGCCGAAACCCTGTTGATGGTGCGCCCGGAGAGATTCGAACTCCCGACCGCCTGGTTCGTAGCCAGGTACTCTATCCAACTGAGCTACGGGCGCGTCAACAGGAGCGGAATTATGCGGATGCAGGCCGCATTCGTCAACGCTTTTCGTGAAGGTCTTCATTCAAATGAATGAAAAAGCACGTCGACAACGGCCTCCGGCGACTTCATCCAGGCGAAGTGATCGGCGCGCGTGCCCAGCGCCGCGGCCGACAGTACGCTGAGCGTTGCACGGGTCTGCGGCAGCTTGGCCAGCAGGGCCTGCATGGACGTGGGCGGGGCCAGCCAGTCCTGTTCCATCACCACCGCCGTGGCCTGGCCGCCGATACCACGCAGGCCTGCCTCCAGATCCTCGGCGATGCCCACGCCGGCGTAATGGTTGTTCAACCCCACCTTGGCCCAGTCGTGGATCAGCCCGCGCGCCTCGGTGCCGCCAAAGCCCAGTCTGCGACCGTGCAGCACACCTTGTCGCTGCGCCAGCCACGGCAGGAAGCGGTACAGCAGCGGCAGGGTCCAGCCGCGCGGGCCGGGAAACGCGCGCCAGTAGGGCGTGCCACTGGCCACCAGCCACAGGCGCTGGAACAGCGCCGGGTGCTGGCCGGCAAAACAACAGGCCAGCTGCCCGCCCAGGCTGTGCCCGCCAATGATGCAGGGGGTGCCGGCAACGGTATCCAGCTGGGCCAGGCTGGCGGGCAGGTCATGCCCGAGGATCTCGCGGTAGCCCCAGTCCTGCGCGCGCGACGGCCGCAGGCTGCTGCTGCCGTTGCCGCGCCATTCGTGCAGGTACACCGCCACCCCACGCGCCGCCAGTGCATCGGCCAGTGGCAGGTAATGGCGTGCGGCCACACCCAGCGCCGGCAGCCACAGCAACTGGGCGCGCGGTTGTGCCGGCAACCGCGCCAGGAGTTCGAAGCGATGGCCATCGGTGGTGGCCACAGGCAGCGTCCGCGCGTCGATCATGCCGGTCGCGCGGCGCCGAAGTGATCGATCACCAGCACGTCGCCGCGGCCCGGATGGCTGCCGCCCTGCAGGCCGCGCGCGACGTAATCGATGGCCGCTTCACAGGCGTTGGGCAGCGAGAGCCCCTGGCACAGTTGCGCGGCGATGGCCGAGGCCAGCGTGCAGCCGGTGCCGTGCGCATCGACAGGCAGGCGCGCGTGTATGAACTCTTCGCGGGTGACGCCATCGAAGTAGCGGTCGATCACCCGCGTGCCTTCCTGCAGGTGGCCGCCTTTGAGCAGCACCGCGCCGGCGCCGAGGTCCAGCAACGCCACGGCGGCATCCTCGGCGTCTTCGGCGGTGACGATGCGGCGGTCCAGCAGCAGCTCGGCCTCGGGAATATTCGGGGTGAGCAGCGTGGCCATCGGCAGCAGCCGCGTGCGCATGGCCTGCAGCGCGCTGTCTTCCAGCAGCTTGGCACCGCTGGTGGCCACCATCACCGGGTCCAGCACGATGTGGGTCGGGCGATAGGTCTGCAGCGCGGTGGCGACCAGTTCGATCACCTCGGCGTTGGCGAGCATGCCCAGCTTCACGGCATGGATGTCGAAATCATCGAAGCAGGCATCGATCTGCGCCTGCAGGAAGTCCAGCGGGGGCACGTGCACCGCACGCACACCGCGGGTGTTCTGCGCGGTCAGCGCGGCAATTGCCGACAGCCCGTGCACCCGATGCGCGGCGAACGCCTTCAGGTCGGCCTGGATGCCGGCACCGCCGCCGGAGTCGGAACCGGCAATGGTCAGGGCGGAAACGGGCGTGGTTGGGCTCATGCAGCGATTGTGCCGGGGTCCCCCGCATCCCGGTAGTGCCGGCCGCTGGCCGGCTACCCGCGGATCGCCTGCGCACACGATCAGTGGCGCCAGCCAGTCCATTGCCGCCGGCCACGCACGACAGGGCGACCGCGCCAATCCAGACCCAGGTCGGAAGCCGGATGCTCATCCGGCGTGCGCAGGCGTGGCCACGCTACGGTCAGGGGCCGCCGAGCGAGCCGTTGAACCGCACATCGGAAAAACTGCCGCTGGCCGGGTCGAACACCGCACCCCAGAACTGCGCGCCGCCATCGCAGACCCGGATCGCGGTGCGGGCCGGATCGATGTCGCTGGCATCGGGAAGGTGGAAGGCGTTGAGGTAGATCCGCTGCTTGCCGTCCATCTCGATGCCCACGTACTGGCGGTCGAAGTCGAGCACCTTGGGCACCTGCGATTCAAGCGACGGCAAGCTGGCTTCCAGTTGTTCCACCTGCTGGCGGCTGGGGGCCCAGTAGCCGGTGACGCGCCCCGGCTCGCGGCCGGGGCTGGAGCGTGAGCAGGTATCGAGCACCTGGGCGGCGATGATCGGGCGGGTCACCACCCAGGACTGGCCGGTCTTGATCGCGGTGGGCACGGTAGCGCCCGGGCGCGTGTTGGCCGGTGTGCAGGCCGCCGCCAGCGCAGCGAGCGCCAGCGGCAGGACGGCACGGGACAGGGAACGGTTCACAACACCTCCGAGGCGTAATCGGCCAGGCGCGAACGTTCGCCACGGCGCAGCGTGACGTGCGCGCTGTGCGGCCAGTTCTTGAAGCGGTCCACCGCGTAGGTCAGGCCCGAGGTGGTTTCGGTCAGGTACGGGGTGTCGATCTGTTCGACGTTGCCCAGGCAGACGATCTTGGTGCCGGGGCCGGCCCGGGTGATCAGGGTCTTCATCTGCTTGGGGGTGAGGTTCTGTGCTTCGTCCAGGATCAGGTAGCGCGACAGGAAGGTGCGCCCGCGCATGAAGTTCAGCGAGCGGATCTTGATCCGGCTGGCGATCAGGTCGTTGGTCGCCGCACGGCCCCAGGCGCCGCCTTCCTGGGTGTGGGTGAGCACTTCCAGGTTGTCGGTGAGCGCGCCCATCCACGGGGTCATTTTTTCTTCTTCGGTACCGGGCAGGAAGCCGATGTCTTCGCCGACGCTGACCGTGGCGCGGGTCATGATGATTTCGCGGTAACGCTGCTGGTCCATGGTCTGGGCAAGGCCCGCGGCCAGCGCGAGCAGGGTCTTGCCGGTGCCGGCGGTGCCCAGCAGGGTGACGAAATCGATCTCCGGGTCCATCAATGCGTTGAGCGCGAAGTTCTGCTCGCGGTTGCGCGCGCTGATGCCCCACACCGCATGGCTGCCGTGGCGGAAATCGTTGACCAGCGACAAGGTGACCTTGTCGCCCTCGACCTTGGCCACGCGCAGTTCCACTTCATCGTCGCCGGGCAGGTAGGCGTACTGGTTGGGGTGCCAGCTCTCGTCTTCGCTGGCGATGATTTCGTAACTGGTGCGGCCCTTGTCGCTCCAGCTGCGCAGGTTGTCGGTGTGCTTCTTCCAGAAGTCTTCCGGCAGCTCGGTGGCACCGGTGTAGAGCAGGCTGAAATCGTCGAGCGCGCGGTCGTTCTCGTAGTCTTCGGACACGATCCCGGCGATGGCCGCCTTGATCCGCAGGTTGATGTCCTTGGAGACGAACACCACCGGAATTTCCGGCACCAGTTCCTTCAGCGCGAGGATCGCGCCGAGGATGGCGTTGTCGGGGATCACCGCGCCGAAGCTCTTGCCGGCGTCGAAGTGACTGGTCTGGAAGCGCAGCAGGCCCACGCTCTGCTTGCCGCGCAGCTGCAGCCCGTTGGGACGCTGCAGCGGGATGCCGTCGGCCAGGTTGTCCAGCCCGGAGGCCTGCACCAGCTCATTGAGGAAACGGCTGACCTGGCGTGCGTTGCGGCTGGCTTCGGTGGTGCCCTTCTTGCCGTTGTCCAGCTCTTCGATCACCTGCATCGGCAGGTAGACATCATGCTCCTCGAACTTGAACAGCGCGGTCGGATCGTGCATGAGCACGTTGGTATCCAGAACGTAGATGCGCTTGCCTCGGGTCATTGTCATTTCCTGGTGGCAGAACAGGGACAAGCCATCACGACCTGCGGGGCAGGGTGATGGCCATTGGGGGGTGCGGATTGGTCACTGGGTTTTCGCGGCCTTCAGGGCTTCAAGGACGGTGTCTGCGTGGCCGGCGACTTTCACCTTGCGCCACGCCTGCACGATACGACTGTCCGGCGAAATGAGGAAGGTGCTGCGCTCGATGCCACGCACCTGCTTGCCGTACATGTTCTTCAGCTTGATCACCTCGAACGCGCTGCACAGTGCTTCGTCGGCATCGCTGACCAGCGGAAAGGCGAAGCCCTGTTTGGCGCAGAAGTTATCGTGGGATTTGACCGAGTCGCGTGACACGCCGAACACGCGTGCGCCGGCGCGCCTGAACTGCGGCAGCAGGGCGTTGAAGTCGATGCCCTCGGTGGTGCAGCCCGGGGTGCTGTCCTTGGGGTAGAAGTACAGCACCAGCCACTGGCCGGCCAGCTCGCCGAGGGTGGTGGTCTTGCCGCCGGAAAGCGCCAGCGGCAGGGAGAGAGTGGTGCTGTCCAGGGTATCGCCGATGTTCATGAGGTCCTTTTTCCGGAGCCTGGGTTATTTCTACTACAACTGCATGAAACGCCGTGCGCCCGTGACGAACGCGCGAAGTTTCAGAACTTCATCGGATCCATGATCGCGTCCAGGTTGAGGTGGTCGCAGAATTCGAGGAAATCGTCGCGCAGCGCGGCGATGTGCATGTTGGCCGGTACGCCGATGGTGACCTGCGCGCTGAACATCTCCGCGCCGGTCTGCATGGCGCGGTAGCGGGTGCTCTGCAGGCTTTCGATGGTGATGCCCTGGCGGTCGAAGAAATCGGCCAGCTGGAACAGGATCCCCGGCTTGTCGGCGGCGATCACTTCCACGATGTACGGCAGCAGGTTGGACTGTGCCTGCTTGGCACCGGTGCGGTACCAGACCAGCTTGAGGCCTTCTTCGCGCTCAAGCCGGGTCAGCATGGCTTCCAGCTTGGCCACTGCGTCCCACGAGCCGGTGGCCAGGGCGGTCACCGAAACATCGCGGCCCACGGTGGCCAGGCGGGCATCGACCAGGTTGCAGCCGCTGTCGGCGATACGCCGGGTGACGGGCAGCAGGGGGGACTCCGGATGCGTCGTGTAGGCGTTGATCAGGAGATGGTTTTCGGTCGGCGCAGGCCGCGGCGTGGTGTCGGTCAAGATGGTTCCGGGTGATACAAGTCAAGTCTGAACGGCCGACGACGGCACGTTCGCCGGAGTCCAGCATACTTGCCCGCGCTTTCGACCCGCAAGTAACATGCAACGTACAACCGGCCGGCGTTTACCCGGGCCGGGCTTCCCCCTTCTTCCGAGCAACGTTTCCTTGTCCCTTTCCGGTCTCATCACCGCGCTGGCCACGCCTTTCCAGGCCAATGGCGCATTGGATCCCGACGGTTGGCAGCGCCTGCTGCACCTGCAACTGGAGGGTGGTGTTCACGGGGTGGTGGTGGCCGGTTCGACCGGCGAGGCCGCCGCCCTGTCCGATGACGAGTACGACCAGCTGCTGCGCAGCGCGGTCAAAACCGTCGCCGGGCGCATCCCGGTGCTGGCCGGCACCGGCCTGTCCGGTACCGCCAAAACCATCGAGCAGACCCGTCGCGCGGCGACCAACGGGGCTACCCACGCGCTGGTGGTGACCCCGCCGTACGTGCGCCCGACCCAGGCCGGACTGATCGCGCATTACCGCGCGGTGGCCGACCAGGGGGGGCTGCCGGTGGTCCTGTACAACGTCCCCGGCCGTACCGGCTGCGACATGCTGCCAGGTACCGTGGCCGAACTGGCCGCGCACCCCAACATCGTCGGCATCAAGGAAGCGGTGGGCGATGTGGGCCGCGTGCAGGCATTGCTGGCGCTGCGCTCGGCGCACTTTGCCCTTCTCAGCGGCGATGACGGCACCGCCGCACGGTCGATCCTGTCCGGTGTCGACGGGTTGGTCTCGGTGGGGTCCAACGCCTTGCCGGGCGCCTATCGGCGCATGTGCGACCTGGCTGCGGCCGGCGAGCACGCGGCGACCGGGGCGTGGGATGCACGGCTGGAGCCGTTCCATGAATTCTGCGGCGTGGAGTCCAATCCGATTCCGGTGAAGGACCTGCTGCGCCGGATCGGCATCGGCCACGGGCTTCGCCTGCCGCTGCTGTCCCTCTCGGCGGCCCATCACGCCGCTGCCGAACACCTGGCCGCCGACATCGGTGCGCTGGAAGCACTATCCAACCACTGATCTCAGTGGTCACCCAGGAGATTCACATGCGTCAATCCGTTTCCGCCATCCGCGTGCTGTCCTTCGCGATCCTGGCCACTGCCACCCTCGTGGGTACCACGGGTTGCTTCAAGCGCGGCGCGAAGGGCGATTACGCGCTCGCCCCGGAAATGCGTCCGCTGGAAGTGCCGCCGGACCTGAACGCCCCGGGCGGCAGTGCAGCAGGGCAGGTCCCGGTACTCGCCTCGCAGGTGGCCAAGCCGGCGCCGGCCGCGGCCACCCAGGCCGCGGCCAACGCGGCCGGTTTCACCGTGCCGGGCGGCAAGGACGAGGTGTTCGGCAAGGTCGGCACCGCGCTGGAGGCCGTCGAGGGCGTGAAAATCGCCAGCAAGGCCCAGCTGCTGGGCTCCTATGACGTGGCCTACGAAGGCAGTGACTTCCTGGTCCGCGTCGTGGCGGTGGAAGCCGGCGCCTACATTTCGGCCGTCGACCCGCGTGGCCTGCCGGCCACCGGCGCTGCGCCGACCAAGCTGCTGGGTGAGCTGAAGGCCAAGCTCGCACCGTAAGCGGGCTTCTCGGTAGCTACCATCGCACGCCCGGGTAGCTACCGACCGTTGGTCGGTAGAGGCAGGGCAGGTAACCCCAACCCGGTAGCTACCGACCGTTGGTCGGTAGGCAAGCAAACCTCACCCGCACGCAAAAAGGGCGCCATTGGCGCCCTTTTTCGTTCCGGCATCGCGTGAAGCGGCTCAGCGCTCCAGCAGCGGCAGCTTGTCCGGTTTGCCATCCCATTCGCCGGCATCAGCGGGAGGATCCTTGCGCACGGTCAGCACCGGCCAGGCCTTGGCCAGCTCGGCGTTGAGGCCTACGAACACTTCCTGCCCGGCGGGCACGTCGTCTTCCGGGAAAATCGCGTTGACCGGGCACTCCGGTTCGCACAGGGTGCAGTCGATGCACTCATCCGGGTCGATTACCAGGAAGTTCGGGCCTTCATGGAAGCAATCCACGGGGCACACTTCCACGCAATCGGTGTGTTTGCACTTGATGCAGTTTTCGGTGACGACAAAAGGCATGGCTGGATCTGGATCCGACAGTAAGCCGGACAATTCTAGAACAGGTTGGCCGCTGGCGCCGAAGTGAATATCACCTTGCGTCCGTGGCCCGGGTCCCGCCGAGCCGGAACGTCGATCAGAACGGTGGTCGTGCAGGGCGCCGCAGCGGTGATGGCCGCTGGCCATGGCGCTGGCGGCCCCGGCTGTGCGACGCTGCGCAAACTCCCGTGGTCGCGCGGTCGGGCGACCTTCCTGTATCCCGGCCCGGTGCTCACATGACCACAGCGCTTCCCCGACCCAACGCGGGCGAAAACACCGCCTTCATCATCCTGATCAGCTGCGTGGCCACGATTGGCGGCTTTCTGTTCGGTTTCGACAGTGGGGTGATCAACGGCACCGTCGATGGTCTCAAGCAGACCTTCCAGTCCAGCCAGGCCGGGATCGGCTTTGAAGTGGCCTCGATGCTGCTCGGCTGCGCGATTGGCGCGTTCTTCGCCGGCCGCCTCGGCGACCGCCTGGGTCGACGCGGGGTGCTGATCATCGCCGCGGTGATGTTCCTGGGTTCGGCGCTGGGTGCCGGGGCCGCGCACAGCTCGATGGCATTCGTGCTGGCGCGGGTGGTCGGCGGCTTCGCGGTGGGGGCGGCCAGTGTGATGTCGCCGGCCTACATCGCCGAAGTCGCCTCGGCACGCTATCGCGGCCGCCTGGCCACGGTGCAGCAGATGGCCATCATCAGTGGCTTGTTCTGTGCGTTCCTAAGCAATTACCTGCTCGCGCGCGCGGCCGGCACCTCGACCGAGCCGCTGTGGCTGGGCCAGGAAGCCTGGCGCTGGATGTTCTGGATGCAGGCGCTGCCATCGGCGCTGTTCCTGCTGCTGTTGCTACGCATTCCCGAAAGCCCGCGCTTCCTGGTGGTCAAGGGCCGGCATGCGCAGGCGCTGGAGGTGCTGACCCGCCTGTACGGCAGCGCGGAGGCCCACGCCAAGCTCGCCGAGATCCACGGCTCGCTCGCCGGCGACGAGCACCGGCCGCAGTTGTCGGACCTGGTCGACAAGGGCACCGGGCGCCTGCGGCGGATCGTCTGGATCGGCATCGGCCTGGCGGTGTTCCAGCAACTGGTGGGCATCAACGTGGTGTTCTATTACGGTGCCGTGCTATGGCAGGCGGTGGGCTTCTCGGAGAGCGATGCACTGCTGATCAACGTGATGTCCGGTGCGCTGAGCATCGGCGCCTGCCTGCTGACGGTGGTGCTGATCGACCGGATCGGGCGCAGGCCGCTGTTGTGGATCGGCTCGATGGGCATGGCCGTATCGCTGGCGCTGGTCACCGTTGCCTTCGCCAGCGGCACCCTCGACGGCGGGCGCCTGCAGCTGTCCGATGGCATGGGAAGGCTGGCACTGGTCGCGGCCAACGTCTACGTGGTGTTCTTCAACATGTCCTGGGGCCCGGTGATGTGGGTGATGCTGGGCGAGATGTTCCCCAACCAGATCCGCGGCTCGGGCCTGGCCGTGGCCGGGGCGGCGCAGTGGACCGCCAACTTCGCCATTACCGTCAGCTTCCCGGTGTTGCTGACCGGGATCGGCCTGGCCGGGGCCTATGGCCTGTATACGCTGGCCGCAGCGATCTCGATCGTCTTCGTCCTGCGCTACGTGCGCGAAACCAAGGGGCGGGAACTGGAGCAGATGGAGGGATGAGCCTGCCGGCCCACCACCCGGACGCAAAAAACCCCGCCGGGGCGGGGTTTTTGGCTTTCTGCACCGCGACTGGTGCTCCCTAGGGGACTCGAACCCCTGTTTTAGCCTTGAGAGGGCCACGTCCTAACCATTAGACGAAGGGAGCAGGCTTTGTCGCGAACTGCGCAGCGCGCTAGTATATGGACCTAGATGCCATTGGGCAATCCCGAAAACTCAACCGGAAGCGCCAACATCAATTCTTCTGCTACATCTCCGTTCAGCCTGCGCGTGATCCCGCGCGACCAGCACACCATCTCCCGCAAGGACATCAGCCCCAACGCCTTGCGCGTTCTGTACCGGCTGCGTGATTCCGGGTTCACCGGCTATCTGGTGGGCGGCGCCGTGCGCGACCTGCTGGTCGGCGGCAACCCCAAGGATTTCGACGTGGCCACCGACGCCACGCCGGAGCAGGTCAAGGCGCTGTTCCGCAATTGCCGCCTGATCGGCCGCCGCTTCCGCCTCGCCCACGTGGTGTTCGGCCGCGAGATCATCGAAGTGGCCACCTTCCGCGCCAACATCGATGACGGCAGCGGCGACCGCGAAATGGAAAACGGCATGCTGGTCCGCGACAACGTCTACGGCAGCATCGAAGACGACGCGATCCGTCGCGACTTCACCTGCAATGCCCTTTACTACGCAATCGAAGACTTCTCGGTGCGCGATTACACCGGCGGCTTCGAGGACGTGCAGGCGCGCCTGATGAAACTCATCGGCGACCCCGAGAAGCGCTACCAGGAAGACCCGGTGCGCATGCTGCGTGCGGTACGGCTGGCGGCCAAGCTCGGTTTCCAGATCGAAGACGCCACCGCCGAGCCGCTGCCGCGCCTGGCCAGCCTGCTCAACGAAGCCGCGCCGGCGCGGTTGTTCGAGGAAGTGCTCAAGCTGTTCCTGTCCGGGCACGGCGTGGCCAGCTTTGAAGGGCTGGAGCGCTACGGGCTGTTTGCGGTGATGTTCCCCGAAAGCGCCGCCGCACTGAACAGCAACCGCAGCGGTGCCTTGCGCCGGATGGTCATCGAAGGCCTGCACAACACCGACCTGCGCGTGGCCAATGATGAGCCGGTATCGCCGTCGTTCCTGTTCGCACTGCTGCTGTGGCCGGCGTTCTGCCGCGCCCTGGCCAGCCTGCAGAAGCAGGGCGTGGCGCTGGAGGAAGCGCAGCGGCGTGCCGCCGATCGCGTCACCCTGCACCAGCTGACCACCATCGCGCTGCCGCGCCGCTTCTCGCTGCCGATGCAGGAAATCTGGCTGCTGCAGGGTCGCTTCAGCTCGCGCCAGCGCAAGCGCGTGCTGCGCACCTTGACCCATCCGCGCTTCCGCGCCGCCTACGACTTCCTGGTGCTGCGCCAGGTGGCCTCCAGCGAGCACAGCGCCGATGTGGAGTTCTGGCGCGAAGCCCAACTGCAGTCGGGCAGCGAGCTGGATTCGGCACTGGATGCCGCGCACGCCGATGGCGATGTCGAGGGCGAAGGCGAAGACGGTGCACCGCGCAAGCGTCGCCGCCGCCGTCGTCGTCCCGGTGGGGCTGTGGCGGGCGAGTAAGGCGTGGTCCAGGCCTGCATTGGATTGGGTGCCAACCTGGGCGACGCCGCGCAGACCCTGCGCGACGCGTTCACTGCGCTGGCGGCACTGCCGCAGACCACGCTGCGGGCGCGCTCGCAGCTGTACAGCACGCCGGCCTGGGGCAATGAAGACCAGCCGGCGTTCGTCAACGCGGCGGCGGTGATCGACACCACCCTGAGCGGGCCGGACCTGCTGGATGCCCTGCTGGCGATCGAGCGCGGCTTCGGCCGTGTCCGCGAACCGGGCGTGCACTGGGGGCCACGCACGCTGGATCTGGACCTGCTGTTGTATGCCGACGACGTGATCGATCTGCCACAGCTCAAGGTGCCGCACCCCTACCTGCACGAGCGCGCGTTTGCGCTGTTGCCGCTGGCCGAGATCGCACCCGATGCGGTGATTCCCGGGCAGGGCCGCGTGCGGGATGCTGTGATGCGGGTCGAGGCCTGCGGGATCGCTCCAATAGGGGGATAATGCCGGGCTTATCGCCACCGGTTATCAGCTCATGAGTACCCACGCAGACAGCAAGCCCTGGACCGTCCCGGCGTTGGCCGAGGCCAAGCGCAATGGGCAGAAGCTGGTGATGTTGACCGCCTACGATGCCGGTTTCGCACGGGCCTTCGATGCCAACGGCGTGGACCTGATCCTGATCGGCGACTCGCTGGGCATGGTGGTGCAGGGACATGATTCGACCCTGCCGGTGACCACCGATGACATGGTCTACCACACCCGCGCGGTGGCCCCGGTGCTGCAGCGTGCGCTGCTGGTGGCCGACCTGCCGTTCGGCGCTGACGCCACCCCCGAGCGCGCGCTGGACGCCTCCGTGCGCCTGCTCCAGGCCGGTGCGGAGATGGTCAAGATCGAAGGTGCCGGCTTCAAGCTGGACATCATCCGCTATCTGGTTGAACGCGAAATCCCGGTCTGCTCGCACCTGGGCCTGACCCCGCAGTCGGTGCTGCGCCTGGGCGGTTACCGCGTGCAGGGCCGTGGCGATGCCGCGCAGCAGCTGCGCGACGACGCCAAGGCCGCGGTCGAGGCCGGCGCCACCTTGATCGTGCTCGAATGCGTGCCGACCCCGGTGGCCACCCAGGTGACCGCCGAGGTGGCGGTGCCGACCATCGGCATCGGTGCCGGCCCCGGCTGCGATGGCCAGGTGCTGGTGCTGCATGATTTCCTCGGCCTGGACAGCGGCCACCGCCGGCCCAAGTTCGTCAAGGATTTCCTTGCCGAAGGCGGCTCGGTGGCCGGCGCCGTCCGCGCTTACGCCGACGCCGTGCGCGACGGTTCCTTCCCTGACGCAGAACACGCCTACGCCTCATGATCGATACCGTCACCGAACTGTCCCGCCTGCGCGCGGTCGTCAACGGCTGGAAGCGCGAGGGCCTGCGCGTCGCGCTGGTCCCCACCATGGGCAACCTGCACGCCGGCCACTATTCGCTGGTCACGCTGGCGCGGCAGTACGCCGACCGCGTGGTCTCCAGTGTGTTCGTCAATCCGACCCAGTTCGGCCCCAATGAGGACTTCACCCGCTACCCGCGCACGCCCGAGGCCGATACCACCGGCCTGGAGCAGGCCGGCTGCGACGTGTTGTGGTTGCCCACGGTGGAATCGATGTACCCGTTCGGCGTCCCGCTGGCGGCCAGCATCCATGTGCCTGGCATCAGCGGGCTGCTGGAAGGGGCGCACCGCCCGGGCCATTTCGATGGCGTGTGCACCGTGGTCTCGCGCCTGTTCAACCAGGTCCAGCCGGACGTGGCCGCCTTCGGCAAGAAGGATTACCAGCAGCTGGCGGTGATCCGGCAGATGGTGGAAGACCTGGCGTTCCCGATCCAGATCGTCGGCGGGGACATCGTGCGTGAAGACGATGGCCTGGCGATGAGTTCGCGCAACCAGTACCTCAACGCCGAGCAGCGTCCGGTCTCCATCGTGATCCACCAGGTGTTGCTGGGCATGCGCGAAGGCTTCATCGCCGGCAAGAGCCGCAGCGTGATCGAGGCCGATGCCGCCGCCGCGCTGCAGGCGGCCGGGTTCCAGGTCGACTACGCGGTGGTGCGCCTGTCGGATCTGTCCGAGCCGGCCGATGCCAGCGACGGCACCCGGGTGGCGCTGATCGCGGCCCGGATCGGCACGACCCGCTTGATCGACAACCTGGAATTCTGAGGCCCTGTTGCCGCAGCGTTCCACACGCAGCCGCCTTCGGGCGGCTTTTGCGTTTCCGGGGCAAGGCTATGGCCCCAAGTCCTTGATCTGCCTGAACCACCGGTAGTACCAAAGCGTGGCCGCCGCCGCTGGCGCTGCCGTCCCGCCAGTGGGTGCTAGAATTTCGCTTTCCGTTACCGTTGCGCCGTTGCCATGCACCTGTCCCTGCTCAAGACCAAGATCCACCGCGCCACCGTCACTCACTCCGAGCTGAACTACGAAGGTTCCATCGCCATCGATGACAACCTGCTGCAGGCCACCGGCATCCGTGAGTTCGAACAGGTGAACATCTGGGACGTCACCAACGGTGCGCGTTTCTCCACCTATGCCATCCGCGCCGAAGCCGGCAGCGGCGTGGTGTCGCTCAACGGTGGCGCCGCGCGCCACGTGCAGGTGGGCGACATCATCATCATCGCCGCCTTTGCCAGCATGAGCGAAGAAGAAGCTGACAGCTTCAAGCCGAAGTTGGTATATGTGGACGGCAACAATCAGATCTCCCACACCAACGACACGATCCCGACACAGGCCGCATGACACAGCACAACGGATTCGACCCGCTTCATTCCCATGCCCAGCGCCTGCGTGGCGCGAGCATCCCTTCGTTGATCGCCGCCGAACCGGGCCGCGCACAATCGCTGGGGCTGCGGGTCGGTCCGTTGTACGTCAATTTCGCGCGGCAGAAGTACGACCGCGCGGCGTTGGACGCACTGCTGCTGCTGGCTGCCGAGCGCGATGTCGCCGGCGCGTTCCAGCGTCTGTTCCGCGGTGAAACGGTCAATGTGACCGAAGGCCGCGCGGCGCTGCATACCGCGTTGCGCGGGGACCTCAGTGGCGCTCCCGTGGCCCACGATGCGTTCGCCACCGCCGTGCCGGTCCGGGCGCAGATGGGGCAGCTCATCGCCGCGCTGGAAAAAACCAACGTCACCGACATCGTCAGCGTCGGCATCGGCGGCTCGGACCTCGGTCCGCGCCTGGTCGCCGATGCACTGCGCCCGGTCAGCGGCGCGCGTTTCCGCGTGCATTTCGTTTCCAACGTCGACGGCGCCGCCATGCAGCGCACGCTGGCCACGCTGGACCCGGCCACCACCGCCGGCATCCTGATCTCCAAGACCTTCGGTACCCAGGAGACCCTGCTCAACGGGCAGATCCTGCACGACTGGCTGGGCGGGAGCGAGCGCCTGTATGCGGTCAGTGCCAACCCCGAACGGGCGGCCAAGGCCTTCTCGATCGCCGCCGGCCGCGTGTTGCCGATGTGGGACTGGGTAGGCGGGCGTTATTCGCTGTGGTCGGCGGTCGGTTTCCCGATCGCGCTGGCGATCGGCTTCGAGCGTTTTGAACAGCTGCTGGCCGGTGCCGCGCAGATGGACGAGCACGCGCTTACCGCACCGCTGCAGCAGAACCTGCCGGTACTGCATGCGCTGACCGATATCTGGAACCGCAACTTGCTCGGCCATGCCACCCATGCGGTGATGACCTACGACCAGCGCCTGGCGCTGCTGCCGGCCTACCTGCAGCAACTGGTGATGGAAAGCCTGGGCAAGCGCGTACAGCTCGATGGCAGCCCGGTCGCCAGCGACACCGTGCCGGTGTGGTGGGGCGGGGCGGGCACCGACGTGCAGCACAGCTTCTTCCAGGCACTGCACCAGGGCACCAGCGTGATTCCGGCCGATTTCATCGGTTGCGTGCACAACGATGACCCCTATGTGGTCAACCACCAGGCATTGATGGCCAACCTGCTGGCGCAGACCGAAGCGCTGGCCAATGGCCAGGGCAGCGATGATCCGCACCGCGAGTATCCCGGCGGCCGTCCGAGTACGTTGATCCTGCTCGACGCGCTCACCCCGCAGTCGCTGGGCGCGCTGATCGCGATGTACGAACACGCGGTATACGTGCAGTCGGTGATCTGGAACATCAACGCGTTCGATCAGTTCGGCGTGGAGTTGGGCAAGCAGCTGGCCAGCCAGTTGCTGCCGGCGCTGCAGGGTGACGCGCATGCGATCACCGACCCGGTGACGCTGGAGTTGTTGGTGCAGTTGAAGGGGTGAGGGCGATTCGCGTACCGACCAACGGTCGGTACCTACCGGGGGATTCGGTGTCCCGATCAGCGGTAGGCGACGACCGTTGGTCGTCGCAGCCGAGGTGAATCGGCGTAGCGGTCGACATTCATTGCAGCGGTAGGCGACGACCGTTGGTCGTCGCGCACGCAACCGCAACCGACATCGGGTTACGGCCGCTCCGGGCTCGGCCGCTTGGCCAGCTTGCGCTGCAGCGAACGCCGGTGCATGCCGAGCAGGCGTGCGGCCGCGGACACATTGCCGCCGGTTTCATGCATCGCCTGCTGGATGTGCTCCCATTGCAGGCGGCTGATCGGGGTCATCGCATCGGGCGGTTCCAGCTCGCCGTCGTCGGCCGGGCCGTCGTCTTCCTCGCCCAGGGCGCGCAGGATCATCGGCACCGTGGCCGGTTTGGGCAGATAGTCGTCGGCCCCGAGCTTGATCGCCTCCACCGCGGTGGCGATGCTGGCATAGCCGGTGACCAGCAGGATCCGCATGTCTTCGCGTAGCGCGCGCAGCGGCTGGATCAGCGACAGGCCCGATTCGGACCCCAGCTTCAGGTCGATCAGCGCATAGGCCGGCGGGTGCTGGCGGGCCAGCATCAGCGCCGAGGCAATATCGCTGGCCGTCACCGTTTCCAACCCTTTGCGGGCCAGGCTGCGCTGCAGGGTGCGCAGGTACAGTTCGTCATCGTCGACCAGCAGGCCATGGCTTGCCGCGTGCGAGTGGGGGAAGGTCATGCGGAAGTCTCCGGGGGGCTCAGCGGCAGGCGGAAGCCGACGCGGGTGCCGGCACCGTTGGCCGGGCGCATCCACAGCTCGCCGTCGAGGCGTTCGATGGTGGCATGGGACAGGGCCAGGCCCACGCCCATGCCCTGGGTTTTGCCGCTGTTGAACAAGGTGCCGGGCAGTACCGCCTGGCGCGCATCGAAGCCGTGGCCGTAGTCGCGCACCTCGCCGATCAGGTCATCGCCTTCGATGCGCACGCTCAGGTCCACCTGGGGGCGCTCGGCCTTTTCGCCGGCATCGGCGGCGTTGTTGAGCAGCACCATCAGCAGATGGCCGATACCCGGGTCCAACGGCAGCTTCAACGGCGCGTCATCGTTGCGGTTGAGGGTGATCGTCGGGCGTACCAGCCGCCACTGTTCCAGTACCTGCGGCAGGGTGACGTGGTCGCGCCCGGGCGCGTCGCCTGCGGCCGGCTTGGCCAGCGCCAGCACGCGCTCGCGGCACTGCACCAGCAGTTCGCGCAGGGTTTCCACGTCGTCGCGGACTTCGCTGCTTTCGGACTGGTCGGCGATGTCGTCGGCGAGCAGGGTCATGGTCGCCAGCGGTGTATTGAGTTCATGCGCGACCGAGGCGGCGTGGGTGGCCAGGGCGACGATGCCTTCGTTGCGCACGAAGCGCTCGCGCAGCAGGGCCAGTTCGTGTTCGCGCTGGCGCAGGGCGATCGCCAGCCGGGTCGCGAAGACCAGCACCACCGTGGCCGAGAGCAGGAAATTGCAGACCACGCCCCACTGATGCATCTGCATCGCGGTGAAGTAGCCGCTGGGCAGCGGCAGGCCGAACACGCCGCTGGCCGCGTAGCCGATCAGGCAGGCCGCGGCCACCGCCAGGGTCCAGCGCAACGGCAGGGCCAGCGCCGCCAGGGCGATCAGGATCAGGAACAGCGAGCCGAACGGATTGCCGATACCGCCACTCCAGCCGACCATCCAGGTCAGGATGGCGACATCCACCAGGATGTGGCTGAACGCGGTGACCGGCGCGGTATCGGCGCCGTGCACGCGCAACTGCGCGTACAGGTTGAACAACGCCAGTGCGGCCACGCCGGCCCAGAGCGGCCGCTGCGGCAGTTCCAGGCCCAGCACCCAGCTGGCCACCAGGATCGTGGCCGCCTGGCCGGCCACGGCCAACCAGCGCAGGCTGCACAGAGTGCGGAGAAAGGGGGCGTCGGTACCGGTCATCACCGCACATCCTATGCGCTCGCGGCACGGCCTGCCTGCGACAATCGGCCGCATCGGCGCGGTTGCCCGGCCCGCAGATGAATGGGAGTGGCGTAATCGCCATGCGGCAGCGCTAAAATGCGGGGATGCATGACGCCGTGACCCAACCGACCCAACCGTCCGACACCACCGTGTGGGCCCGCCGCCAGACCCAGGCCGTCCGCATCGGCGGCGTGGTCGTGGGCGGAGGCCAGCCGGTGGTGGTGCAGTCGATGACCAACACCGACACCGCCAACGTCGCCGCCAGCGTCAAGCAGGTCGCCGAGTTGTGGCGGGCCGGCTCGGAGATGGTGCGGCTGACCGTCAACAACCCCGAATCGGCCGCGGCGATCCCGCGTATCCGCGAGAAGCTGCTGATGATGGGGGTCGATGTCCCGCTGATCGGCGACTTCCACTACAACGGGCATCAGTTGCTGACCCAGGAACCGGCCTGCGCCGAGGCGCTGGCCAAGTACCGGATCAATCCGGGCAACGTCGGTTTCGGCAAGAAAAAGGACACCCAGTTCGCGCAGCTGATCGAATTTGCGATCCGCTACGACAAACCGGTGCGGATCGGCGCCAACTGGGGCTCGCTGGACCAGTCGCTGGCCGCACGCCTGATGGACGAGAACAACCACCGCCAGCAGCCGTGGGATGCCGGCCGGGTATTGCGTGAGGCGCTGATCCGCTCGGCGCTGGATTCGGCCCAGACCGCCGTCGAGCTGGGCCTGCCGCGCGATCGCATCGTGCTGTCGGCCAAGGTCAGCGGCGTGCAGGAGCTGATCGCGGTGTACCGCGACCTGGCCCAGCGTTCGGACTTCGCCCTGCACCTGGGCCTGACCGAGGCCGGGATCGGCAGCAAGGGCATCGTTGCCTCCTCGGCGGCGCTGGCGGTGCTGCTGCAGGAAGGCATCGGCGACACCATCCGTATTTCGCTGACGCCCGAACCGGGCCAGTCGCGCACGGCCGAGGTGATCGTTGCCCAGGAACTGCTGCAGACCACCGGGCAGCGTGCGTTCACCCCGCTGGTCACCGCGTGCCCGGGCTGCGGCCGCACCACTTCCGAGTTCTTCCAGGAGCTGGCCAAGGTGGTGCAGAACCACGTACGCGAAAAGATGCCGACGTGGAAGGTCAGCCACCCGGGTGCGGAGAACATGACGCTTGCGGTGATGGGCTGCATCGTCAACGGGCCGGGCGAATCGCGCCACGCCAACATCGGCATCTCCTTGCCCGGGACTGGTGAAACGCCGGCCGCGCCGGTGTTCATCGACGGCGAGAAGTCGGTGACGTTGCGCGGCGAGAACATCGCGCAGGATTTCGTGGCCCTGATCGACGATTACGTTGAACGCAAGTATGTCCGAAGCATCGGATAAGCCTGCGGTACTGGCCACGCCTGAGCCAGCCGCCGGTTTCCGCCAGTGGATGGCGCACAACGCCTGGCGTTTCGTGCTGCTGTTTGCCGGGGTGCTGTTGCCGCTGGCCGGGTTTGTCGCGCTGGCCGATGAGGTCCACGAACTGGAGGTGGTGTACTTCGACGCCCCGCTGCTGTGGACCCTGCATGGCCTGCATGCGCCGGCCTTGGACCGGTTCTTCGTGCTGTTGTCCAAGCTGGGCTACGAGTGGTTCCTGATTCCAGCCGATGTGTTGATCGTGCTGCTGCTGCTGTGGCGGCGGCGCTGGCGCGAGGCCACGTTCGTGGCGATCAGTTTCGTCGGTTCGGCCTTGTTGAACCTGGGCAGCAAGCAGTTCTTCCAGCGTGACCGGCCCAGCCTGTGGGAGTCGATCGCCCCGGAAAGCACTTTCAGCTTCCCCAGTGGACACGCGATGGGCTCGATGACCCTGGCCGCCACCCTGGTGCTGCTGGCCTGGAACACCCGCTGGCGGTGGCCGGTGCTGGTACTGGCACCGTCGTTCAGCGTGCTGGTCAGCGTTTCCCGGGTCTACCTGGGGGTGCATTACCCCTCCGACATCCTGGCCGGATGGTGTGCGGCACTGGTTTGGGTGGTAGGGTGCTTCCTGGTCATGTTCCGCCGCCGGTACCCTTGGCGGCGCCGGCA
This sequence comes from Stenotrophomonas sp. GL_101, assembly GCF_057835675.1. Lineage (NCBI taxonomy): Bacteria > Pseudomonadati > Pseudomonadota > Gammaproteobacteria > Lysobacterales > Lysobacteraceae > Stenotrophomonas > Stenotrophomonas sp. GL_101. The sequence continues at coordinate 1,711,389 of NZ_CM174432.1, forward strand.
GTGAGCCGAGTGGAAAAGGGCCCGGCCGATCGCGTCAGTACGTCGACGTAGACTGATAGGGCCGGTAAACCGAAAGGGCCTGGGGTGAAAGGCTTAAGGGGTGGGGCAACGCAGCGTCGGTGTGATGCAGGCACCAGAACGTGCCGGTAGGGGGTTTTCTGCCTTGTTATCGCCCAATCCCGCCGCTAGGCTTGCCCCCGTTTGCAGCGTTTGAAGAGGTGCGTGGATGACGATTCGAGTGTATCTGGTGGACGATCATGCGCTGGTGCGAACCGGCATGAAGATGATCCTGTCCAACGAGACCGATATCGAGGTAGTCGGTGAAGCGGACTCTGGCGAGGTGGCACTCCCTGACATCCGTCAGTTGCGCCCCGATGTGGTGCTGTGCGACCTGCACCTGCCGGGCGTGAGCGGGATGGAGGTTACCGAACGGGTGGTGCGTGGCGACCATGGCACCCGCGTGGTGATCGTCTCGGTCCTCGAAGATGGGCCGATGCCCAAGCGCCTGCTCGAAGCCGGGGCCTCCGGCTATATCGGCAAGGGCTGCGATGCGCAGGAACTGCTGCGCGCCGTGCGCGACGCCGCGCTGGGCCGACGTTACCTGGGCAGCAGCATCGCGCAGAACCTGGCGCTGTCCAACGTGGAAGGCACCCAGTCGCCCTTCGACACCCTGTCCCCGCGCGAACTGGAAGTGGCCTTGCTGCTCACCCAGGGCCTGCGCCAGGAAGATATCGCCAAGCGCCTCAGCCTGAGCGCCAAGACGGTGAACACGCACAAGGCACGGCTGTTCGAGAAGATGGGCATCCACGACAACATCGCCCTGGCACGCATGGCCAGCCAGTACGGCCTGGTGGACCCTGCGCGACCGATGTGATGCCGCGCGAAGATAGATGAAAAAACGCCCGGGCATACCCGGGCGTTTTTCGTTGCAGCGTCAGTGTGCGCGCACCCGCGCCACGATCTTCGCCGCCTGCGCGGCGCTCTCGCGCACCTTGTCCCACTCGCCGCGCTCGATCCAGCCACCGGGCACCATCCACGAGCCGCCAATGCAGACCACGTTCTTCTGCTCCAGGTACTCCGAGGCCGTGGTCTCGGTAATCCCGCCGGTCGGGCACAGCTTCAGGTCCGGAATCGGACCGGCCAGGCCCTTGATCATAGCCAGCCCGCCCACGGCCGATGCCGGGAACAGCTTGCACACCCGGAAGCCTCGCGCATACAGCGCCAGCATTTCAGTCGGCGACGCTGCGCCGGGCACCACCGGCAACGGCGCGGCCGCCAGGGCATCGGCCATGTGCGCCGGCGTACCCGGCGTCACCAGGAAATCCGCACCGGCATCAATGGACTGCTGCATCTGCTCCACGGTCAACACCGTGCCGGCGCCCACCACCACATCGGGCAGCTCGCGCTTGAGCATCGCCAGCGCCTCCATCGCCACCGGCGTACGCAGGGTCAACTCAATGGCCGGCAACCCGCCTTCCAACAGCGCCGCACTGACCGCACGGGCCTGATCAAGCGTATGCACCGTCACTACCGGCAGGATGCCGGCAGCATGTAGCAGGGTTTCAGCGCGTTTCTGGTGTTCGGCGATGCTCATGTGTTTTCTCTCTTTCTCAATGACTGCAGCGCAAATGACGCGCCGAATTGTGTCCGAGGGCAGCGGATCGCCCTGGCCGGGACCGTTGAGCGGCATGGATGCCGCTCACGAGCCCCCATGGATGGGTTCACGGCGTGTCCCGGCCAGGGCGATCCGCTGCCCTGGCCCGTACCGCCGCGCTTTGCGCTTCAGGCGTCCTTGCCTTCATGCGGCGCATCCGCCGCCGCCGCGTCATGCCCCAGATCGTATTCCGCGTCGTAATTCCAGATATCACCCTCGGCCGTCGCCGGCCCGCAGGAAATCGAAATCGCGCCCTGATCGGCCGGACCCACCACGCGACGGTTCAACGCAAACAGATTGCGCCCCATATCGTGCGCTGCCGGTGCGGTATTGGGGGCCGGCGCACGCGCGGCGAACTCCGCCGCGTCCACCAGCAATTCCAACGTGCCGGCCTCACCATCCAGGCGGATCATGTCGCCCTCGCGCACCCGCGCCAACGGACCGCCGCGCGACGCTTCCGGGGTCATGTGGATCGCCGCCGGGAACTTGCCCGACGCACCGGACAGCCGACCATCGGTCACCAACGCAACGCGTCGGCCCTGGTTCTGCAGCAGGCCCAGCAACGGCGCCAGCGAATGCAGCTCCGGCATCCCGTTCGCGCGCGGCCCCTGGTAACGCACCACCGCCACGAAATCGTGCGGCAATACCCCTGCGGCATGCAGCTTGTTCAATATCTGCGGCGCATCCACCACCACCGCCGGCGCCTCGATCGTCCGGAACGGCGGTTTCACCGCCGACAGCTTGATCAACGAACGCCCCAGGTTGCCGCGCAGCAGCCGCAGCCCACCCTGGGCCTCGAACGGCTCGGCCACCCCGCGTACCACCTCGCGGTCGGCACTCTCACGCACACCGTCCACGTAGGTCAGCGTGCCCTCGCGCAGTGCAGGCTCCTGCCCATACTGGCGCATCCCGCCCTCGGCCACCGTCTGCAGGTCGGCATGCATCAGCCCGGCATCCATCAGTTCGCGGAACACGAACGCCGTTCCGCCGGCAGCGGCGAACCGATTCACGTCCGCCTCGCCGTTCGGGTAGATCCGCGCCAGCAGCGGAACCAGCTGCGACAGCTGGTCCATGTCGTCCCAGGTCAGCACGATGCCGGCCGCACGCGCCACCGCGATCCAATGGATCGTGTGGTTGGTCGAGCCACCGGTGGCCATCAGCGTGACCACCGCATTGATGATCGCGCGCTCGTCGATCAACCGCCCGAGCGGACGGAAATCATCGCCCAGCGCACTGATCTCCAGCGCACGCACCGCTGCCTGGCGGGTCAGCGCATCGCGCAGCGGCGTATCGGGATTGACGAACGACGCGCCGGGCAGCTGCACGCCCATCGCTTCGAGCAAGGTCTGGTTGGAGTTGGCCGTGCCGTAGAACGTGCAGGTGCCCGCGCCGTGGTAGGACGCTGCTTCTGCTTCCAGCAGTTCCTCGCGGGTCGCTTCGCCGGCCGCATAGCGCTCGCGCACTTCGGCCTTCTGCTTGTTCGGAATGCCCGGTGTCATCGGCCCGGCCGGCAGGAAGATCGCCGGCAGGTGGCCGAAGGCCAGCGCACCGATCAACAGACCCGGCACGATCTTGTCGCACACGCCCAGGTACACGCTGGCATCGAACATGTCGTGGCTGAGGCCGATCGCGGTGGACTGGGCAATCACATCGCGCGAGAACAGCGACAGCTCCATGCCCCCCCGGCCCTGGGTGACGCCGTCGCACATGGCGGGCACGCCACCGGCAACCTGCGCGGTGGCGCCGAGGTCGCGTGCGGCCTGGCGCAGGATTTCCGGGTAGTACTCGAACGGCTGGTGCGCCGAGAGCATGTCGTTGTAGGCGGTGATGATGCCCAGGTTGGGGGTGACGCCGCCACGCAGGCGCGACTTGTCGGTCGGCCCGCAGGCGGCGAAGCCATGGGCCAGGTTGCCGCAGCTCAGGCGCGAGCGGAACGGACCATCGCGCATGGCGGCATCGATGCCGGCCAGGTAGGCCGCGCGCGAGGCCGCGCTGCGCTGGATGACACGCTGGGTGATGGCATGGAGTTGGGGATGCAGGCTCATTGGCTACCGGCTATGAGAGGGCGGACGAACCACACCGGGGACAGGTCAGTCACACCAGTGGACGCGCAGCTTGGCGCCGTCGAGGTCGATCGCGTTGAGGATGGGATACAACTGCGGGTTGTTGCTTTCCAGCGCCTGCCTGAGCACTTCCAGCTTCTGCTTGCCACGCAGCAGCAGCAGCCGTTGGCCGCTGTGCTTGAGCCCATGCGGGGTCAGCGTGATGCGCAGCGGCCACTGGTTGGCACCGGGGCAACCGGTGGCGTCCAGGGCGGCGTAGGGCAGGGTACTTTCCAGTGCACGAGCCAGGTCCCGGGAACCGGGGAACAGCGAGGCGGTGTGGCCGTCGTTGCCCATGCCCAGCACGCTCAGGCACGGCGGTTGGCTGTGCTGGGCCTGCAGGTTGGCGGTGTACACACACTCGGGCAACGGCTTGCCGACCCGCACCAGCGGATCGAAGTGCGCGCCGTCGGCACGGTTGAGGAAACTCTCGCGGACCAGCCACGCATTGCTGTCGCGATCCTGGGGCGACAGCCAGCGCTCGTCGACCAGGCTCACTTCGACCCGGTCCCAATGCACGTCCAGCTCGGCCAATGCCTGGTAGACCGGTGCCGGCGTGGTGCCGCCGGAGAGCAGCATGCGCGCACGCCCGAAGGTGGTGATGTCCTGGTTGAGCGCCTGCGCCATTTCAGCGGCGATGGCCTCGATCCAGCCATCGGCGTCGCCGTGGCGGACCAGGGTGAAACGATCGGAATTGTCCAGGGTGTTCATGCGTTGCCTCCCGGCAGGTCACATTCGGCATCGGCGGCATAGGCCGCCGCACCGAGCAGGCCGGCGTGCGGATGCATCACCGCCAGCGATGGCACGCGGGCCATGATCGAAGAGAAACGACCCTTGTGTTCAAAGCGCTGGCGGAAGCCGGAATGCTGCAGGGAATCAAGCATCTTCGGCGTCAGCCCGCCGGTCAGGAACACGCCGTCCCAGGCACCCTGCATCAGCACCAGGTCACCGGCGATGGCGCCGAACACCGCGCAGAACACATCCACCGTGCGCATCGCCTGCGGATCGCCGTGCAGCGCGCGCGCGGTGACGTCCACCGGTTGCAGCTGGCCGGGGTCGATGCCGGCCATCTCGCAGACCGCGCGATGGATGTTGACCAGGCCCGGGCCGCAGATCAGGCGTTCGTTGGAGACGCGGCCGAACTGCTCGGACAGGATTTCCAGGATGCGGATTTCCTCCGGCGTTCCCGGCGGGAAGCTGACGTGGCCGCCTTCGGTTTCCAGCGGGTAGCAGCGGCCGTGGCGCAGGATCAGGCCACCCACGCCGAGCCCGGTGCCCGGGCCGATCACCGCGTAGTTGCGCGGTTGGCCGGGCTTGCCCGGTACCCAGGCGGCGCCACCGACCTGGATGACGTCGTACGGCTGCAGCAGCGAGATCGCCATGGCCTGCGCGGCGAAGTCGTTGATCAGGTGCAGCTCGTCGAACCCCAGCATCTGCGCGGTGCGCATCCGCGAGATCACCCACGGATGATTGGTGATGCGCGCCTCGTCACCGTCCACGCGCCCGGCCACGGCGAACACGCCGCGCCTGGCTTCCGCACCGACCTGGTCCAGGTAGTGGCGCGCGGCGTCGCCGAGCGAGGGGAAATCGGCCACCACGAATTCGCGGATGCTGTCCTGCTGCAGCGGTGCCGCCTGGCCGGTGTCGGCCAGGGCGAAGCGGGCGTTGGTGCCACCGATGTCGGCGACCAGCACCGGTTGAGTCTGCAGCGTCATGCGTTGCTGTCCTGGCGGCCGGCGTCGGCGTCCACATCGGCAGGCAGGAAATCAACCGCCTGGTCCGGGCCCCATTGGCCGGCCGGGTAGGGCTGCAGCGGCAATGCGGCCTCCTTCCAGGCGTCGCTGACGCTGTCGATCCACGCCCAGGCGGCGCGCACTTCGTCATCGCGCACGAACAGCGCATGGTTGCCGTTGAAGGCATCCAGGAACAGGCGTTCGTAGGCGATGCGGCGATGCAGGCCGGTCGGTACCGACAGCTCCAGCTCCAGCGGATGCAGTTCCAGCGCGCCCCATTCCGGGCCGGCCAGGCTGCTCATCAGGCCCAGCTCGATGTTTTCCTGCGGCTGCAGCTGGAAGGTGATGCGGTTGGGCGTGGCATTGCGGCGGTGCGGGCGCTCGAACAGCCAGTGGGTGACCGGCTTGAGCGTGACCACCACGCGGGTGGTGCGCTCGGCCAGGCGCTTGCCGGTGACCAGGTGGAACGGAACGCCGGACCAGCGCCAGTTGTCGATGTGCGCGGTGACCCCGGCGAAGGTTTCCACATCGCTGCCTTCCGGCGGCTGGTAGGCCTGCGCAGGCTGGCCGTTGATGGTGCCGGCGGTGTAGCGGCCGCGTACGCTGTCACGCGCGGCGTGCTTGGCATCGAGCGGGCGCAACGCGCGCAGCACCTTGACCTTCTCGTCGCGGATGCGGTCGGCTTCCAGCGAGGCCGGCGGTTCCATCGCCACCAGGCACAGCAGCTGCAGGATGTGGCTCTGGACCATGTCGCGCAGCGCGCCGGAGCGTGCGTAGTAGGCATCGCGGCCGTCCACGCCTTCGCTTTCGGCGACCAGGATGTGCACCGACTCGATGTAATTGCGGTTCCACACCGCTTCCAGCAGCGTGTTGCCGAAGCGCAGCGCGATCAGGTTCTGCACCGCGGCCTTGCCCAGGTAGTGGTCCAGGCGGAACACGCGGTCTTCGTCGATCCACGCACCGATGGTGGTCAGGATCTCCTCGGCGCTCTTGCTGTCGCTGCCGATCGGCTTCTCCAGCATCAGCCGTGCCGGTGCGGCCAACGCGCCGCCCAGGGCCAGGCCTTCGCAGGTGGAGATGTACAGGCCCGGCGGAATGGCCAGGTAGCTCACGCACTTGCGGTCGACCAGGTCGCGCACCGATTCGGCGACCGATTCGGGATTGCGCAGGTCCACCGAGCGATAGTCGATGCGTGACAGCAGCGACTGGATGTCCTCCTGGCTGGCCAGCGGCATGGCCTGCTGCAGGCGTGGGCGCAGGATCTCGCGGAAGCCCTCGGTGTCGTGCGGGGACAAGGCCAGCGCACGGACCTTGAAGTCCTCCGGCAGCAGTCCGTCGCCAAGCAGGCGCAACAGGGAGGGGAACAGGTAGCGCTGGGCGAGATCGCCGGTGGCGCCGAACAGGAAGAGGGTGTCGTGCATGGCTCGAGTTTCAGATCCGGGTGACATCGTTGTCAATCGCTTCTCGTCTATGTTCTCGGGGGGCTCGCCCAGCGCGGTGTCCGATGCTGCAGGTGCAGCATGAACAGGCGCGCGGCCGCTCATCATGGGGCATGTGCCGGGCCGATCGGGAGACGATGTGCCTGCCGATGCGTCGCGGTCATGACCGACCAACGGATACTGCCACGTGAAAACGTTTACATGGCAGAATGAGCAGACTGTATTCGATTGCAGTGGTCGCCGTCATGCGGCACCACGCCATCGACCTGCCATCGGGAGGGCCGAAGGCAGTTCCGCACAACAGCCCGGCAGCGGGCGGACTGGAATGGGTGACATGGCAAAAGTGCAGTTGCAGGGCGTGCGCAAGGTCTACGACAACGGCCAGGTGGCCGTCCAGGGCGCGACCTTTGAAGTGGCCGATGGCGAATTGATGGTGCTGGTCGGGCCGTCCGGGTGTGGCAAGTCGACCTTGCTACGCATGGTCGCCGGGCTGGAAGAGATCAGTGCCGGAACGCTGAGTATCGGCGACCGCGTGGTCAACGACGTGGCGCCCAAGGACCGCGATATCGCCATGGTGTTCCAGAGCTACGCGCTGTACCCGCACATGACCGTGGCCGAGAACCTGGCCTTCGGCCTGAAGCTGCGCGGCCACGACAAGGCCACCATCGTCAAGCGCGTGGACGAAGCCGCGCAGACCCTGGGCCTGACCGACATGCTCGACAAGCTGCCCAAGGCGATGTCCGGCGGCCAGCGGCAGCGCGTGGCGCTGGGCCGCGCGCTGGTGCGCGAGCCGGCGGTATTCCTGCTGGATGAGCCGCTGTCCAACCTGGATGCCAAGCTGCGTCACAGCGTGCGCACTGAAATCGCGCAGCTGCACCGCAAGCTCGGCACCACCATGATCTACGTCACCCACGACCAGGTGGAGGCGATGACGCTGGGCCAGCGCATCGTGGTGCTCAAGGACGGGGTGATCCAGCAGATCGACACCCCGATGGCGCTGTACGACCGCCCGACCAACCTGTTCGTGGCCGGCTTCCTTGGCAGCCCGGCGATGAACGTGCTGCGAGGTACCCTGGAGCAGGGCAGCACCGGCCTGGTGGTGCGCGAAACCGCCCTGACCGCGCCGCTGGGCCAGGCCGCGGTCGACCTGGCGTGGATCGGCAGGCCGATCGCCGTGGGCGTGCGCCCCGAGCACCTGCAGCCGGCGGCCGCCGAGGATGCAAGCGCATTCGATGCGGTCATCGACGGCATCGAGCCGGTGGGCAACGAAATCTTCGTCAACATGACCAGTGGCAGTCAGTCGCTGGTGATGCGCGTGGCGCCGCAGGCGTTGCCGGCGGTAGGCGGAACGATCCGCGTGGCGATCCATTCGCCGGCGCTGCATTTCTTCGATGCCCAGACCGGCGAGCGGTTGAACGCAGGGTAGGTCACCACCGTTGGTGGTGACGCGGGGAAATCATCGGCGCCGCACGCATCGACCAACGGTCGATGCCTACCGGGCGAGGCTGTCCAGCAGCGGCAGCTGCGCCGCCTGCGCATCAGCCACCTGCAGCGGCTCGGCGCTGATCTCCAGCGGCAGCACCGCCAGGGCCAGATCGCCGGCCACGCTGGCCACGGTGCCGATCACCGTGCCGTTCTGCATCACCTGCGCGCCGCTGGCCACGCCCTCGGCCACGCGCAGCAGTTGCAGCGCACGTTTGGCCTTGCCCAGGAAATGGGTGCGCGCCACGATTTCCTGGCCGGGGTAGCAGCCCTTTTTGACGCTGTACCCGTTCAAACGGTCCAGCCCCAGCTGCTGCGGCGTCCACTGCTCGCGCTGGTCGGCGGCCAGGCGCGGCAGCCCGTAGCGCAGGTCGGCTTGCCGCCAGGCCAGGGCGAAGCCGCTGTCGTCCACCGTCGTATCGCCATGTACCGGCCCGATGCGCAGGGTGCGCGGCAGCGCATCGCTGCCCATATCCAGCTCCAGATCCGCGCCATCCTGCGCGATGGCTGCGCCAGAGGCGGCTTCCGGCGCGGTGAAGCTGCCCGCCACGCCGAGGTCGTCGCGCCGCGTGATCTTGACCTTGCGGCGGAACACAAAACGCTGCAACTGCGACGCAATCGCATCGCCGTCACCGTCGGCGAGCACCAGCAGCACGTTTTCCGCGTCCACCCGGATCAGCTGGAACACAGCAATGGTGCGGCCTTTGGCGCTCAGCCAGGCACTCCACTGCCAATGCCGCAGGGGCAGGGCGGTGACGTCGCTGGAGAACTGGGCATGCGCGAACGCCGCCGCATCCACGCCGTCCAGGCTGAGCAGCTGGTGACCGGAGAGGCGCGGAAAACCGTCAAATTCGAGGGGCAGGTTGTCAGGCACGTGAACGGGGTCTAAAATTTGTGCGTTGCGAGAACACCCATGATAGGCCAAACAACCCCCACTCCCGAATCCGAATCCAACGCCCCGCAGGTCGACCAGGAGCAGCCGCTCCCCGAGACCCCTGTGGTGCCCGTGGAAATCGGTGGCCGCGGCGGACTTGATCCGGTGCGGTATGGCGATTGGGAAAAAAACGGACGCTGCATCGATTTTTGATCAGCATTGAGCCAACGCGGCATTGCGCCGCCCAGCCGAGACAACGAGCCCAGCGAATGGCCGCCAGAGAACGTCCCCTTTCCCCGCACCTTCAGGTGTATCGCTGGCAGATTCAGATGGCCACCTCGATCCTGCATCGAGCGTCCGGCATCTTTCTGTCTGTTGGAGCCTTGATCATCGCCGGCGGCCTGCTCGCCCTGATGATGGGCCCCGAATCCTGGAACTGCTTCACTTCCCACGCCGGTAGCTGGTATGGAAAGGTGTTCCTGTTTGCATGGACGTGGGCGTTCGCCTACCACCTGTGCAATGGCCTGCGCCACATCGTGCAGGACTTCGCCATCGGCTTCAGCATTCCCGCCTTCGTGCGCAGCAGCTGGATCTCGGTGTTCGCCAGCCTGGTGATCACCGCGCTGATCTGGGCTTATGTCTTCGCCGGAGCCGCCGCATGAGCAATTTCCGTACCCCGCTGAAGAACGTGCGTGGCCTCGGCGCAGCCAAGACCGGTACCGAGCACTTCGTGATGCAGCGCCTGACCGCCACCGCGCTGGTCGGGTTGACCGTGTGGTTCCTGGTGTTCGTGCTGAGCCTGATCGGTGCCGATTACGTGACCGCCACCGACGCGGTGTCCAAGCCGTGGAACGCGGTGCTGCTGGTCGGCTTCCTGGTGGCGATGTTCTGGCATGCCCAGCTCGGCCTGCAGGTCGTGCTGGAAGACTACATCCATAATTCGTTGCTGGCCCTGGCGCTGCAGACAACGGTGAAGTTCATCGCCGTGCTGGGCGCGATCGTCAGTGTTTTTGCGGTCGCCCGCATAGCGCTCGGCGTTGCCTGAGTCCAGGCACCAAGACAGGAATCCAGAGTAGATGTCCGCTTACAAGATTACCGAACACAAGTACGACATGGTCGTGGTCGGCGCCGGCGGTGCCGGTCTTCGCGCCACCTTCGGGCTGGCCGCCAAGGGCCTGCAGACCGTCTGCCTGACCAAGGTGTTCCCGACCCGTTCGCACACCGTGGCCGCGCAGGGCGGTATTTCCGCCGCGCTGGGCAACATGGGCGAGGACGACTGGCGTTACCACTTCTTCGACACCATCAAGGGGTCGGATTGGCTGGGCGACCAGGACGCCATCGAGTACATGTGCCGCGAAGCGATTCCGGCCATCATCGAGCTGGAGCACTACGGCGTGCCGTTCAGCCGTACCGAAGAGGGCAAGATCTACCAGCGCCCGTTCGGTGGCATGACCACCAAGTACGGCGAAGGCCCGTCGGCGCAGCGCACCTGCGCGGCGGCCGACCGTACCGGCCACGCCATGCTGCACACGTTGTACCAGCAGTCGCTGGCGCACAACGCGCGCTTCATGATCGAGTACTTCGCACTCGACCTGATCTTCGATGACGAAGGCGTCTGCCGCGGCGTGCTCGCGCTGGACATGGCCGACGGCTCGCTGCATCTGTTCCGCGCCCACGGCGTGGTGCTGGCCACCGGCGGTTACGGCCGCGCCTACTTCAGTGCCACCTCGGCGCACACCTGCACCGGTGACGGCGGCGGCCTGGCCATGCGTGCCGGTATCGCCATGCAGGACATGGAGTTCGTACAGTTCCACCCGACCGGTATCTACGGCGCGGGCTGCCTGATCACCGAAGGCGTGCGTGGCGAAGGCGGCATCCTGCGCAACAGCAACGGCGAGCGCTTCATGGAGCGCTATGCACCGCACTACAAGGACCTGGCCTCGCGCGACGTGGTATCGCGTTCGATGACCATCGAAATCCGCGAAGGCCGCGGCGTCGGCGAGCACAAGGACCACATCCTGCTCGACCTGACCCACCTCGGCCCGGGCGTGATCGACGACAAGCTGCCGGGTATCGCCGAAAGCGCGCGCATCTTCGCCGGCGTGGACGTGCACAAGCAGCCGATCCCGGTCATCCCGACCGTGCACTACAACATGGGCGGCATCCCGACCAACTACCACGGCGAAGTCGTGCGCAAGCTGGGCGACAACAACGATGCCGTGGTCCCGGGCCTGTACGCCATCGGCGAAGCGGCCTGCGTGTCGGTGCACGGTGCCAACCGCCTGGGATCCAACTCGCTGCTGGACCTGGTGGTGTTCGGCCGTGCGGTGGCCAACCGCTGCGCCGAGACCATCAAGTCCGGCGCGCCGCACAAGATGCTGCCGGCCGATGCGTGCGACAAGGCGCTGGGCCTGCTGGACAAGCTGCGTTACGCCGACGGCGACACCCCTACCTCGGTGATCCGCGACAACATGCAGCGCACCATGCAGAACGACGCGGCGGTGTTCCGTACCAGCAAGACGCTGGAAGAGGGCTGCAGCAAGATGGCCGGGATCTTCGACTCCTTCCAGGACGTCAAGGTCAGCGACCGTTCGCTGGTGTGGAACTCGGACCTGATCGAAACCTACGAGCTGAACAACCTGCTGCTCAACGCGGTGGCCACGATCAACTCGGCCGAACAGCGCAAGGAAAGCCGCGGCGCGCACGCGCACGAGGACTTCCCGGACCGCGACGACGTCAACTGGCAGAAGCACACGATGGTCACGGTGGATGACCAGGGCAAGTGCAGCTTCGACTACCGCCCGGTGCACATGTACACGTTGAGCAAGGACGTGGACGTGGTGCCGCCGAAGCCGCGCGTTTACTGATCGCCCGCGGCATGACCACCGGCCCCGCAGCGCTCGCCGACACCTCCACCCGCATGGGTGGGGCAGGGCGTGCGCCGCGGTCCGGCGGTGTCGACTTCCTCACCTTCCGTGCTAGCCGCGCCTGCATCGCAGCGCGAGCCGCCTGAGCCAACGAGAACAGCCATGGCAGAGTTTTCCCTCCCCAAGAATTCCAAGATCGGAAAGGGCAAGCACTTCCCCGCCGCGAGCGGTGCGAAGAATACGCGCACTTTCAAGATCTACCGCTGGAATCCCGACGACGACAGCAACCCGCGTACCGACACCTACGAGATCGACCTGGACAGCTGCGGCCCGATGGTTCTGGACGCGCTGATCAAGATCAAGAACGAGGTCGATCCGACCCTGACCTTCCGGCGTTCGTGCCGCGAGGGCATCTGCGGTTCGTGCGCGATGAATATCGACGGCACCAACACGCTGGCCTGCACCCGTGCCATCGCCGACTGCGGCAAGGCCGAAGTGCCGATCTACCCGCTGCCGCACATGAGCGTGGTCAAGGACCTGGTGCCGGACCTGACCCACTTCTATGCGCAGTACGCCTCGATCAAGCCGTGGATCCGCACCCAGACCCCGCCGCCGCCGGACCGTGAGCGCCTGCAGTCGCCGGAAGACCGCAAGAAGCTGGACGGCCTGTACGAGTGCATCCTGTGCGCGTGCTGCTCCACCAGCTGCCCGAGCTACTGGTGGAACGGCGAGCGTTACCTGGGCCCGGCGATCCTGCTGCAGGCCTACCGCTGGATCATCGATTCGCGCGATGAAGACACCGGCGCCCGCCTGGACGAGCTGGAAGATCCGTTCAAGCTGTACCGCTGCCACACCATCATGAATTGCTCGCGGACCTGCCCGAAGGGCCTGAACCCGGCGCTGGCCATTGCCGAGATCAAGAAGCTGATGATGGCGCGCCGCGCCTGATCTGGTAGAGCGGGGCTCTGCCCCGCTGCATGCAAGGTCACCCATCACGTAGAGCGGGGCTCTGCCCCGCTGTCCGCGGGCCCCCGCTGCACCAAAGGCCGGGCAACGCCCGGCCTTGCCGTTCCAGGAGCCCTGCCAATGGACGAAGCCACTGAACTGAAGAAGCTGCGCTGGCGTTGCCGGCGCGGCATGCGCGAGCTGGACCAGCTGTTTGGCCGCTACCTTGACCGTTGCTGGCTGCAGGCGCCTACCGACGAACGCGAGGTTTTCCTGTTCCTGCTGGAGAGCGAGGACGATAAGTTGTGGCGATGGTTCATGGGTTACGAGGAGTGCCCACATGTCCAGCCCGCCGCGCTCATCGCCCGCATCCGCGCCCTGCCGGCTTGAATGGCGGCCCTCGCGCTGGCAGTTTGCCGCGCACCTGCTGATCACCGCGCTGGCGCCCTGGGCGCTATGCGCCACCGATCTCTCGCCGGCCCTGCGTTGGCCAGCGTCGCTGCTGGTCCTGGCGTTGGGCGGGGCCGAGGCCTGGTGGTACTGGCAACGCCCGGTGCAGGCGTGGCTGATCCTGCCCGGTGACGGGCAGGCGCGGTGCGACGGGCAGCCGGTCGAGGACCTGCAGCTGTCTGACCGCGGGTGGTTGCTGCAGCTGGCCTGGCGCCAGCAGGGGCGCCGACGGCGTTGCCTGTTCTGGCCCGATACATTGCCGCCGGCGCAGCGACGTGAACTGCGACTGGCCGTACATGCACGGCGCATTTCCCGTTCAGCCCCGGCGATGGCACCATAGCCTGAATTGTCCGGCGCACCTGCATGTTCAAACCCATCCCTGTTTCCATTGGCCTGCGCTACCTGCGCGCCAAGCGCCGCAACGGCTTCATCTCTTTCATCTCGATGGCCTCCATCCTCGGCATCGCGCTGGGCGTGACCGTGCTGATCACCACGCTGGCGGTCATGAGCGGTTTCCAGAAGGAAATCCGTGACCGCCTGCTGCAGATGACCGCGCACACCACCATCACCAGCGACGGCGCGCCGATGTCCGATTGGCAGCGTGCGGTGGACATCGCCAGGAAGGATCCGCGCGTGGCCGGCGCTGCGCCGTACATCGAGATCCAGGCCATGCTCAGCGGCCCACGCGTGCAGGGAGCGATCGTGCAGGGCATCGATCCGGCGCTGGAGCCGGGCGTGTCGGTGATCAACCAGAAGGTGCTGAAGGGCAAGGGCAGCTTCGACAGCATCACCCCGGGCAGCTACAACCTGCTGATCGGCAAGGAACTGGCGATCTGGCTCGGCGTGGATGTCGGTGACAGCGTGCTGGTGACCCTGGCCGAAGTGCAGGGCACCCCGGTCGGGGCGATGCCGCGATTGAAGCGCTTCAAGGTCAGCGGCATTTTTGAAGCCGGTTACAACGAAATCGACCGCGGCGTGGCCTACGCCAACATGGCCGATCTGGAGCGCGTGCTGCGCATGGACGGCGTTACCGGCGTGCGGCTCAAGCTGCATGACATGGACAAGGCGCTGGAGGTGGGGGTAGATCTGGCGCACGACCTGGGCGGTGCCTACCGGGTCAGCGACTGGACCCAGCAGAACGCGAACCTGTACCACTCGCTGCGCATGGAAAAGGTGGTGATGGGCATCCTGCTCTCGCTGATCATCGCCATGGGCGCGTTCAACCTGGTGTCCTCGCAGGTGATGCTGGTCACCGACAAGCAGGCCGACATCGCCATCCTGCGCACGCTCGGGCTCAGCCCCGGCGGAGTGATGCAGGTGTTCATGGTGCAGGGGTCGTTGATCGGCATCATGGGCACGGTGGCCGGGGTGATCGGCGGCATCACGCTGACCTTGAACCTGGAGCGCATCCTCGGCGCCATCGAGACGGTGTTCAACGTCAAGCTGCTGCCCGAAGACGTGTACTACATCACCGGCCTGCCTACCGACATGCAGACCCCGGATATCGTCATCATCACGGTCATTGCGCTGGCCATGAGCTTCCTGGCCACCTTGTACCCCGCGTGGCGCGCCGCCCGCACCCAGCCGGCAGAGGCCCTGCGCTATGAATGAGCCGATCAATCGCGGCGACGAAGTGATCCGCGCCGATGCGCTGGCCAAGACCTATGCCGAAGGCCGGATGCAGACGCCGGTGTTCCATGGGCTGGACCTGAGCGTGTCGGCCGGCGAGACGGTGGCCATCATCGGCGCCTCCGGGGCCGGCAAGAGCACACTGCTGCACCTGCTGGGCGGGCTGGATACGCCGACCGCAGGCGAGGTGTACGTGGCCGGGCACCGGATGTCCGGGCTGTCGGACGGTCAGCGCGGCCAGCTGCGCAACCGCGCCCTGGGCTTTGTGTACCAGTTCCACCACCTGCTGCCGGAATTCACCGCGCTGGAAAACGTGATGATGCCCGGGCTGCTGGGCGGCGAAGCCGTGGCCAGTGCGCGTCAACGCGCACGCGCGCTGCTGGAATCGGTCGGGCTGGGCCATCGCCTGGACCACAAGCCTGGCGAGTTGTCCGGCGGCGAACGCCAGCGTGCCGCCGTTGCGCGCGCGCTGGTCAACCAGCCGGCCTGCGTGCTCGGCGACGAGCCCACCGGCAACCTGGATGACAAGACCGCCGCAACCGTGTTCGAGCTGATGCTGGAGCTCAACCGCGCCCACCACACCAGCCTGGTGCTGGTGACCCACGACCGCAGCCTGGCCCGCAAGCTGGACCGGGTACTGGAACTGCGCGAAGGGCGGCTGCACGCGCTGGCCCACAGCCAGGTCTGAGCCGGTGGCTGAATGGCCGGCGCGATCCTGTCGCCGGCCTCACACGATAGGCGCATGATCGGCGCAGTCATCCCCATTGGAGGCGCCATGAAGACCCTGATCGCAGCCACTGCGCTGTGCCTGACCCTGGTGGCCTGTGCCACCACCGGCCGCCTCACCAGCGAGCAGCGGCTGGCGCTGTACCGCGCCCATGCCGCTGCGCCACAGCCGAACCTGCAGTACTTTGGCTCGCTCAACGGCTGGACCGAGCTGGGCGACAGCGCGCTGGCGGTGTGGACCCGGCCCAGCGAGGCCTATCTGCTGGAACTGCGTGGCCCCTGCCAGGGGCTGTCCTTTGCCAGCGCCATCGGCCTGACCAGCCAGATGGGCCAGGTGTCGTCGCGGTTCGACAAGGTACTGGTACGCGATGGCAGCCCCGGCCCGAGCCTGCCGTGCTTCATCGGCAGCATCCGCAAGCTGGATGTCAAGGCGTTGCGCGCCTCCGAGCAGGAGCTGCGCCAGGCGCAGGTGCAGGAGCGCGAAGAAGGCCAGCCTGCCGCACGGTAGGCCACGACCGTTGGTCGTGGCGCGCGGGATCGAGGCCGTTGATGCGGTGTACCGACCAACGGTCGGTACCTACGGGCCCGGGGTGGGTGCCACGAATCCGGCCGGCGCTTCGGCGCCACCGCCGAACAGGAACTTCACCAGCTCCGCTTCCAGGAAGGCACGGTGCTGGGGGTCGCGCGGGGACAGCCGGTTCTCGTTGATCAGCATGGTCTGGTGCGCCAGCCAGGCGCTCCAGGCGCTCTTGCCGGTGCCGTTGAAAATGCGCTGGCCCAGTTCGCCGGGATAGGGCACGAAGTCCAGGCCGTCGGTATCGCGTTGTTCGTACTGGCAGAAAACGGTGCGGGGCATGAGGCTCACTCGGGGTCTTGGAATGTCGCTGCGCGGGGCATTGTACGGCGCTTGGGCAGGGGGGGCGGCGCGCCGGTTTCCAGCAGCTTGCGGATCGGTGCGGGCAGGCCCAGCGTGGAAAGCGTTTCAGCGGCGACCCAGCGCAGTGCCGGGTCGTCGCGACGCAGGCCATCGACCTTCCGCGCCAGCACCTGCAGATGCAGGCGGTAATGGCTGAAGGTGTGCTGCAGGACCGGCAGCGGTTCAGCGTCTTCCAGCGAGCCGTCAACGTGTGCGTCGAACCAGTCCTGCAGCGCGATGCCGTTGTCGGCCTGCGGCAATGTCCACAGTTGTGCCCAGATGCCGGTGTCCGGACGTTTCTGCAGCAGTACCCGGCCCTGGCCATCGCGCAGCAGCAGGGCGACCGCCTCGCGTTCGG
The DNA here is from genome assembly GCF_057835675.1 of Stenotrophomonas sp. GL_101. NCBI lineage: Bacteria > Pseudomonadati > Pseudomonadota > Gammaproteobacteria > Lysobacterales > Lysobacteraceae > Stenotrophomonas > Stenotrophomonas sp. GL_101. Next base: position 1,728,564 of record NZ_CM174432.1, read on the forward strand.
GCAGGGTCTTGCTGGGCTTGGGTGTGGGCAACTGGTCGCTGCGGCCCTGGCGGCGGGCAACGCAATCGACCTGCAGAGGGCAGATAACGCACGCCGGCTTGCTGCGGGTGCAGACCGTCGCGCCCAGGTCCATCTGCGCCTGGGTGTAGTCGGCCTGGCGCGTGCTCGGCACGTGCCGCGCATGCGTCTCGGCGAGCGCCCACAGCACTTTCTCCACCGCCGGCAGGCCGGGGAAGCCGTCGATGCCGTGGTAACGGGTCAGCACACGCTTGACGTTGCCGTCGAGGATCGCGGCGCGATCGTTCCAGGCCTGGCTGAGTATCGCCGCCGCCGTGCTGCGGCCAATGCCGGGCAGCGCCTGCAGCGCCTCGACATCGCGCGGCAGGTCGCCGCCGTGCAGGGCCACGCAGTGCTGGGCGGCAGCGTGCAGGTTGCGGGCACGTGCGTAGTAGCCCAGCCCGGCCCACTGTGCCATCACCGCGTCGTTGCTGGCGGCGGCCAGCGCCGGCAGGGTGGGGAACACCTGCAGGAATTTCAGGAAGTACGGGATGACCGTGGCCACCTGGGTCTGCTGCAGCATGATCTCCGACAGCCATACCCGGTAGGGCGTGCGCGGATGTTGCCAGGGCAGGTCGTGGCGGCCGTGGCCATCGAACCACGGCAGCAGCCGTGCGACGAAGGCATCGTCGACGGTGGCAGGAGCGCTGGCGGCAGGCTGGCGTGGCATCGCGTTTCCATTACGGGGGGAGCGCCACCCCAGCGGTGGCTGCGACCGTGCAGGGTCGCCGATTGGCCAGCCCGGGTAGCGCGGCCACCCATGGGCGGCGCGACCGAGGGCGGCGCGTTGTCAGCCGCCCAAGGCTTCGGGCAGCAACGCGTCGACGAAGGCTTCCGGATCGAACACGCGCAGGTCTTCCGGGCGCTCGCCGATGCCGGCAAAGCGGATCGGAATGCCGAACTCGCGCGCCAGTGCGAACACCACGCCGCCCTTGGCGGTGCCGTCCAGCTTGGTCACCACCAGGCCGGTCACGGTCACCGCAGCGTGGAACTGGCGCAGCTGCGACAGCGCGTTCTGACCGGTGGTGCCATCGATCACCATCAGCACTTCATGCGGCGCGCTGGGGTCGATCTTGCCGAGCACGCGGCGGATCTTGCCCAGTTCGTTCATCAGCCCGCCTTGGGTATGCAGGCGGCCGGCGGTATCGGCAATCAGCACCTCGATGCCGCGCGCCTTGCCGGCCTGCAGTGCATCGAAGGCCACCGATGCGGCATCGGCATTTTGCCCCTGCGCGATCACGGCCACGCCGTTGCGCTCGCCCCAGGCCTGCAACTGGGCCACGGCGGCGGCGCGGAAGGTATCCCCGGCGGCCAGCATCAGGCTGTGGCCCTCGTCCTTGAAGCGCTTGGACAGCTTGCCGATGGTGGTGGTCTTGCCGACGCCATTGACGCCGACGGTGAGCACCACGAACGGCTTGGCCGTGCGGTCGATGACCAGCGGCTTGGAGACCGGCTGCAGGATCGCGATCAGGTCGCTACGCAGCGCGGACAGCAGTTGCCTGGCATCGGCGAATTCGCGTGCCTTCATGCGCTTGCGCAGGCCTTCAACCAGTGCCGTGGTGGCACCGACACCGACGTCGGCGGTGATCAGCGCGGTTTCCAGTTCGTCGAGCAGGTCATCGTCGAGCTTGGGGTTGCGCGAGAACAGGCCGCCGAAGCTGCGGGCGATGACGCTGTTGCGCAGGCGGTCGCGCCAACCGGTCTTGCCGGCCGCCGCGGGGGCGACATCGGTGCCCGGCTCGCTGGCCAGCGGCTGCGCGGCCTGCTGGGTGATTTCGCTGGCCACCAGTACCGGGGCGGGCAGGGGGGCGGCGATCGGCTCGGCGATGTGTACCGGGCCCGGGGTATGCAGGGGTGTTGCGATGACCGGTGCGGGCGCTGCGACGACCGCGGCCGGCGCCACGACAGGCTCCGGCCGGACCGGTTCCGATGCGACCGGCGCTGCAGGCGCAGGTGCTGCTGCAACCGGCGCGGGCGTGGCAGCCGCGGCGACGCCGGCAGTCGGTGTCGGCTCTACCGGTGCCGCCGGGGCATCCTGGCTGGCCGACGGGAATGCCGCGGCCAGTTCTTCAGCCGAATAATGCTGGGTCTTGGGCGCGTCCTGCGGAGCGTCCTGGGGCTTTTTGCGACGGAAGAAGCTGAGCATGGGCAAAAGACGCTTAAATTCAGTGGGATATGCTACCACCCGGGCTTGTGCGGCCCGCGTGCACTCAGGGTGGCGGCCCGCAGGCCGCTGGTTCGGCCAATGCCGCGCTGATCCGGCGGCGCCACGACCTGGTGGGGGCGTTGCGGGGCATGCGCGCCTGACGGCGTGGGTCGACCAACGGTCGACCCCTACCGGGTGCGGGCCGTCCCCGCATGCCCGGTGCCGCTGGCCTTACGCGGACAATTCCAGCAGCAGCTTGTTGAGCCGGCGCACGTAAGCGGCCGGGTCCTTCAGCGTGTCGCCGGCGGCAAGCGCGGCCTGGTCGAACAGCACGCGGCTGAGGTCGTCAAAGCGGGCGGCGTCCGCTTCCTGGTCCAGCTTGCCGATCAACGGGTGGCCGGGGTTGAACTCGAACACCGGCTTGCTGTCGGGCACCTTCTGCCCGCTGGCCTCCAGGATCTGACGCATCTGCAGGCCGAGGTCCTGTTCGCCGATGGCCAGGATCGCCGGGGAATCGGTCAGGCGGTGCGAGACGCGCACGTCGGCCACTTCCTCGCCGAGCGCGGCTTTGATGCGATCGACCAGGCCCTGCTTGTCCTTGGCGGCGTCTTCCTGGGCCTGCTTGTCCTCGGCGCTTTCCAGCGCGCCCAGGTCCAGGTCGCCACGGGCGACGTCGACGAACGACTTGCCGTCGAACTCGGTCAGGTATCCCATCAGCCATTCATCGATGCGGTCGGTGAGCAGCAGCACTTCGATGCCCTTCTTGCGGAACACTTCCAGGTGCGGGCTGTCCTTGACCTGGGTGTGGCTGTCGCCGGTCAGGAAGTAGATCTTGTCCTGGCCGTCGATCATGCGGGCGATGTAGTCGGCCAGTGCCACGCTCTGCTCGCCGCTGGCCTCATGGGTGGACGCGAAGCGCAGCAGGCCGGCGATCTTCTCGCGGTTGTTGGCGTCCTCGGCCGGACCTTCCTTGAGCGCTTGGCCGAACTGCTTCCAGAAGCCGGCGTAGACCTCGGGCTTGTCCTTGGAGAGCTTTTCCAACATGTCCAGCGAACGCTTGGTCAGGGCTGATTTCATCGAGTCGATGACCGGGCCGGACTGCAGGATTTCGCGCGAGACATTCAGCGAGAGATCGTTGGAGTCGACCACGCCCTTGATGAAGCGAAGGTACAGCGGCAGGAACTGCTCGGCCTGGTCCATCACGAACACGCGCTGCACGTACAGCTTCAGGCCCTTGGGGGCGTCGCGGTGGTAGAGGTCGAACGGGGCATGACCGGGCACGTACAGCAGCGAGGTGTACTCCAGCTTGCCTTCGACCTTGTTGTGGCTCCAGGCCAGCGCGTCCTGGTGGTCGTGGGCGGCGTGCTTGTAGAACTCCTGGTACTCGGCATCGGTGATGTCGGTACGCGGGCGGGTCCACAGCGCGCTGGCGCGGTTGACGGTTTCCCATTCCACCTCGGCCGGGGTGTCCTCGCCATAGGCTTCCTTGACCATCTGGATCGGCAGGCCGATGTGGTCCGAATACTTCTTGATGATGCCGCGCAGGCGCCAGCCGTCGGCGAAGTCGCGCTGGTCGTCCTTGAGGTGCAGGACGATGCGGGTGCCACGCTCGGGCTTGTCGATGGCGGCGACGTCGAACTCACCTTCACCGCGCGAGGACCAATGCACGCCATCGCTGGCGGGCAGGCCGGCGCGGCGGGAGTAGACGTCGACCTGGTCGGCGACGATGAAGGCGCTGTAGAAGCCGACGCCGAACTGGCCGATCAGCTGGGAGTCCTTCTTCTGGTCGCCGGAGAGCTGGCTCAGGAAGTCGCCGGTGCCGGATTTGGCGATGGTGCCCAGGTGGGCGATGGCATCTTCACGGCTCATGCCGATGCCGTTGTCGTCGATGGTGAGGGTGTTGGCGCCGGCATCGAAACTGACGCGGATGCGCAGGTCGCCGTCGGCTTCGAGCAGGCCCGGCTGGGTCAGCGCTTCAAAGCGCAGTTTGTCCGAGGCGTCGGCGGCGTTGGAGATGAGCTCGCGAAGGAAGATTTCCTTGTTGGAGTACAGCGAGTGGATCATCAGCTGCAGCAGCTGCTTTACTTCGGTCTGGAAGCCCAGGGTTTGCTTTTGGGTCTGCTCGGTCACGGTGGCGATGCTCCTTGGTCGATGCCGCGCTTGGCGCGGCGGCTGGCTCAAGGGGTAGGGGTGGTGGGGTGGGTTTTCAAGAGCGTGGGGGCAGAACGTGGAGCCTGGGCCAGAGCGTGGAGCCTTATTGCGTGGGCGGCGGAGGCGGTGGACAGTGGCGGGCCTTCAACGTCGATGGGGGCGAGGTGGAGCGCGTCCGCCTGAAGTGGTCGCGCTTCACCGCCATTTTTAATGAGGATCACACTATTTACTCAACATCCCAGGTCGTATTCCTTTGCTGGTGATGCGGCTTGCCAGCTGGTAGGCATACTGGGACTCGGGAACAAGTGCGTTTCCTTCAGTTGACAGTCACCGAGCCACTATCAGCGCCGCATAGCTGGGGGACGCAGCCTTCCATTTTCGTTGATATCCTTCTCGGCTCATGAACGATGCAGATTGCGGTCGCGATATGGTTTCCGCTGAACGGGCCATTGTAATATTGTGAGAAATCGGTTGCGCATTTGCCGCTATCGACTGAAACGCTTCCTCGCATTGAGCCGGAGCTTGAGCTGCTGTAGCGAATGGTGCCCGTGGAGTGGAAGTTGACGCCGGCGCTGGCGGAGCCATTCGGTGCATTTGCAAAAACATAATCGGATGATCTATCCAGATGCTCTTTTGATGCCGGCGGCCGTTGAGGGCTGATCGCTTCTGGGTCGAGCGCTTCATCCCCGTCGCTCAGCTCGCATATCCAGGCCGCGATGCTGCCTTTTAGCACTGCCTCGCCTCCAGCCGGCCTGGCGTTCTTTTCGAGGCAAAATGCCTCGTGGTAAAGCTGTGTTGCCCTGCTTTGGCGAGAATACTGATAGGTGGGATTCCCGTCCTCGTTCATCAATAGGCGCTGTTCTACAGCGATAAGGCCTCCTTCGAAGTCTGGCCACTCAGAGGCCCTGATCAGTGTCCTCTGCCCACTTGTATTCATTTCAACCCGATCCTGGGGAGAGGGAGGGGGAGGAGGGGTTGCGGATACTGGAAATGCAATTATCAGGGCGAATGCAAGTTTCTTCATTGTGAGTGTCCTGGTGGCCGCTGATGCGGCATTTGGATTCTCATTAGTTAAAGGAGGCTATGCAGGGTGCCCCGTCTCGAAAATGCCAGTCAGGCGCGGAATCATTTGCATTGATTCTTGCGTGGTCATTGGCACGGTGAATGGCGGACTGTCGTGGCGCGCTGATTTCCTGCTCAGCGGGTAGCCCATTCCTGAAAGGTGATTCGATGCCGCGCTCTGTGCCCATCCGAGCAGAAACGCCCGCGGCGGCTGGAGGAGCAGAACCGGGAGTTCAAGTCGCTCGTCACCGAGGTGAGCCTGGATGAGGCAATGATGGAGGTGGGCGGAATTTGTCCGCCGTCCACTGAGGGAGGCCATGTGTCGCTTTTGGTGCATGGAGACGCGTGCGCCCGGCATCACCGCTTAGAATGTTGGCTCGAACCGCCTGCCCTGCGTGCCCATGACCTGTTTCCGCCTGATCGCTCCTGCCACCCTCGTTTTGCCCGGGAGCCGCGCATGAAGCCGCGCCAGCCAGTGGGTGCGCCGGTCGGCCAGGTGCGGATCATCGGTGGCAAGTGGCGCGGGACCAAGCTGCCGGTGCCGTTGCTGCCTGGGCTGCGGCCGAGCAGTGACCGGGTGCGGGAGACGCTGTTCAACTGGCTGGCACCGCGACTCGGCGGGGCGCGGGTGCTGGATCTGTTTGCCGGCAGTGGCGCGCTGGGGCTGGAGGCGGTGTCGCGTGGGGCGGTGCGGGCCACGCTGGTCGAGCGGGATGCGGGATTGTCCCGGCAGTTGCGCGATTCGGTGGGCAAGCTGGGCGCGCAGGGCCAGGTCGAGGTGGTCCAGGCCGATGCGCTGCAGTGGTTGCGGCAGGCGCCGACAGGGCAGGCCGATATCGTGTTCGTCGACCCGCCGTTCGCCGATGGGGTATGGGCCGAGGTGATGGCCGGGCTGGGGCCGCACCTGGCCGCCGATGCGTGGCTGTACCTGGAGTCGCCGGCCGCGCAGGCGCCGCGGGTGCCAGCGCCGTGGCTGCTGCATCGGGAGGGCGGCACCCGGGAGGTGCGTTTTGCCCTGTACCGCCGCGCCGCTGCTACACTTTCACCAGATCACAACGCGTAGCTACCGTATGACCGTGGCCAACCGCCGCATTGCCGTGTACCCGGGCACCTTCGATCCGATTACCAATGGTCATATCGACCTGGTGAACCGGGCCGCGCCGTTGTTCGAGAAGGTCGTGGTTGGCGTAGCGCAGAGTCCGTCCAAGGGCCCGACGCTGCCACTGGAACTGCGCGTGCAGCTGGCGCGCGACGCGCTCGGCCACAACCGCAACGTGGAAGTGTGCGGCTTCGATACCCTGCTGGCGCATTTCGTGCGTTCGGTGCAGGGCGGGGTGCTGCTGCGCGGGCTGCGCGCGGTGTCCGATTTCGAGTACGAATTCCAGATGGCCAGCATGAACCGCCACCTGATCCCCGAGGTCGAGACCCTGTTCCTGACCCCGGCCGAGCAGCACAGCTTCATTTCGTCTTCGCTGGTCCGTGAGATCGCCCGCCTGGGGGGCGACGTGTCCGGCTTCGTGCCGGCCTCGGTGCTCGAGGCGCTGCGCAAGGTCCGTGAAGCGAAGTCGGGCCCATCGTAAAACCCGTCAGACCCATACATACCAAGATTTACCAAGGGAGGAATTCCATGAACAACACCATGCGTGCCATGTTGATCGCGTCGTTCGCGCTGGCCTTCACCGCCTGCAAGAAGGAAGAAGCCGCACCGGTCGCCGACGCCCAGCAGGCGCTGGTCGCCCCGGACGCCAATGACGATGCCGGCTGGAAGAAGTACCTGCAGTCGGTGGCGGTGCAGAACATGGGCAACATCACCAACAGCCCGTTCCTGTACTACCTCGCCCCGGAATCGGACCCGGACTTCGCCGCCAAGTACGAGCGCCAGGTCGAGAGCGCCACCCAGGCCGTGGCCCGTGGCATCCAGCCGGGCAACATGCTGGCCTTCGGTTCGTCGGCCTCGGCGAAGATGGCCGACATGATCCAGGTGGTGTTCAAGGACGTGTCGCCGGACTCGATGAAGGGCGTGCGCGTGGTGTTCATCGGCAAAGCCGCTGACAACGCCCGCGTGCAGGCCATCGTGCAGCCGACCGGCGCCGAGTACATCTTCGTAGAAGCCAAGTAACCCATGCAGTGGCGGCCGCGCTTCTGGCGCGGCCCGGGCGGCTTCCGGCCAGGGAGCCGCCGGACACCGGCCCGCGCCAGCGTGGGCCGGTCTTCATCCGCCGGCGTGGGCGTGGAGCAATACCGCCATGTCGCTGAAAATCAACGAGCTCTGCGTCAACTGTGACGTCTGTGAGCCCGCCTGCCCCAACCAGGCCATTTCGATGGGTGACACCATCTACGTGATCGATCCGGCCCGCTGCACCGAGTGCGTGGGACACTTCGACGAACCCCAATGCGTGGTCGTCTGCCCGGTCGAATGCATCGACCCGGATCCGGACCTCCCGGAAACCCAGGACGCCCTGCTGGCCAAGTTGTTCGGCCTGCAGCGCGACCATCCCGAACTTTATGCGGAGCCCCCATCCGAATGAACATGCTGTCGCCTCGCTGGTTGCTGCTCGTCCTGTTGTGGTCCCCGATGGCAGGCGCCGCCGCGCCGGCACAGGCCCCCCTGGCCAAACATCCGCAGGGTGCGGCGATTGCCAGCGGCCACCACCTGGCCACCGAGGCCGGCATGGAAATCCTAACCCAGGGCGGCAATGCGTTCGATGCGGCCGTGGCCGTGTCTTCGGTGCTGGCCGTGGTCGAGCCGATCAGCTCAGGGCTTGGCGGCGGCGGTTTCTTCCTGCTGCATGACGCGGCCACGGGCAAGGATGTGATGCTGGATGCGCGCGAGACCGCGCCGCAGTCCGGCACCGAGGCGGCCTACCTGGACAAGAACGGCGCACTGGATCGGGACCGCTCGGTCAACGGCCCGTGGTCGGCCGGTATCCCCGGCCTGCCGGCGGCGCTGGTGGAGCTGTCGAGCAAGCACGGCAAGCTGCCGCTGCGCACCTCGCTCGGCCCGGCGATGCGCATCGCCCGCGATGGTTTCCCGGTGTATGCGCGCATGGCCAAGGGCTATGCCTCGCGCCGCGAAGTGATGGAGCGCTACCCTGGAACACGCGAGGTCTACCTGCGCAACGGCAGGGCGATCGCCGAAGGCGACCTGTTCCGCCAGCCGGAACTGGCCGCCACCTTCGAGCGCCTGGCCGAGCAGGGCTTCGATGGCTTCTACAAGGGCCAGACCGGCAAGCTGCTGCTGGCCGGGGTGAAGCAGGCCGGTGGCAAGTGGACTGCCGAGGAGCTGGCCGGTTACCGGGTCAAGCTGCGCGAGCCGATCGTGTTCAATTACCGCGACTGGAAGATCACCACCGCCTCGCCGCCTTCGTCGGGCGGCATCGCGCTGGCATCGATGCTGCAGATCCTGGAGGGCTGGGACATCAAGGCGATGGACCCGGCGCACCGTACGCACCTGGTGGTGGAAGCCATGCGCCGCGCCTACCGTGACCGTACGTTCTTCCTGGGCGACCCGGATTTCGTGGCCATCCCACAGAAGGTGCTGACCAGCAAGGACTACGCGCAGGGGCTGCGTGCGACCATCCACCCGGAAAAGGCCACCCCCAGCGACCTGCTGTCGGGCAACCCGACGCCGTTGGAAGACGACGAAACCACCCATTTCTCGATCATCGACCGCGAGGGCAACCGCGTCGGCGCCACCCAGACGGTGAACCTGCTGTACGGCTCGGGCCTGATTCCCAAGGGCACCGGCGTGCTGCTCAACAACGAAATGGACGACTTCGCGCTGAAGCCGGGCACGCCCAATGCATTCGGTGTGATGGGGTATGCGGCCAACGCGCCCAAGCCGGGCAAGCGCATGCTCAGTTCGATGACCCCGACCTTCATGGAGTCGGCCGACAAGGTGGTCGTGCTGGGCACCCCGGGCGGCAGCCGCATCATCACCATGGTGCTGCTGGGCATCCTGGGCTATGACGATGGCCTGGACGCGCAGCAGGTGGCCGCACTGCCGCGTTACCACCACCAGTGGTTGCCGGACCTGATCGAGGCCGAGACCGATGCGTTCGATGCCGGCACCATCAAGCAGCTGCAGGCGATGGGCCACAAGATCGACCTGCCCGGTGACAGCGCCGCCGGCGGGCGCGGCTCCAGCCATGTCTGGGGCAACCTGCAGACCGTGGAATGGAACCGTGCGACCAACGTGCTCAGCGGCGGCAGCGACCCGCGCAACCCGGTCGGCAGTGCCGCGGTGACCCCGCCCTGACCGGTGGTGCCGGGCTTTGATCTCAACCCCGCCACCCGGCGGGGTTTTTCATGACAGGCGTCATCGCCACTAGCGAATATTTAACGCGGTTCGCCGGATAATTTACCGATGAAACTATGGTCCATACGCGGCAACTCCCAGAAGCTCGACGGCGGTGCGATGTTCGGCAACGCGCCGCGTGCGGTCTGGGAAAAATGGGCGGCACCGGATGATCTCAACCGCATCGAACTGGCCTGCCGGGCGCTGCTGGCCAGCCCGCTTGCCGGCAAGACGGTGCTGTTTGAAACCGGCATCGGCGCCTTCTTCGAGCCCAAGCTGCGTGAGCGCTACGGCGTGCAGGAACCGCGCCATGTGCTGATGGAATCGCTGCGCGAGGCCGGCTTCGAGCATGAGGACATCGACGTGGTGGTGCTCAGCCACCTGCACTTCGACCATGCCGGTGGGCTGCTGGCGCAATGGAGCGAAGGTCGCGGGCCCGAGCTGCTGTTCCCCAATGCCACCTTCCTGGTCGGCGCCGAGCATTGGCAGCGCGCACTGCATCCGCATCCGCGCGACCGCGCCAGCTTCATCCCCGAGCTGCCGGCGTTGCTGCAGGCCAGTGGCCGGCTGGAAATCGTCGACGGGCCGTACTCCAAGGCGCTGGGCCAGAGCGTGCGTTTCAGTTTCAGCGACGGCCACACGCCGGGGTTGATGCTGGCCGAGATCGTCGGCCCCGAGCAGCAGGCCGACGGCCAGTCGCGCGGGGGCGTGGTGTTCTGTGCGGACCTGATCCCCGGACGTTCCTGGGTGCACGTGCCGATCACCATGGGCTACGACCGCAATGCCGAGCTGCTGATCGACGAGAAGCGCAGCTTCCTGGAAGACAAACTGGCGCGCAACGTACACCTGTTCTTTACCCACGACCCGCAGTGCGCGCTGGCACAGGTGGCACGCGATGAGAAGGGCCGCTTTGGTACCGTCCACGAACAGGGTGAGCTGAAGGCGCGCGCGCTGGCCTGACCCGCACGGTAGCTGCCGACCGTTGGTCGGCACGGCTGGGTTCCCATGCGATAAACCCCGGCGCGTTGCGCCGTCGCCCGACCAACGGTCGGGCGCTACCGGGCGGTGGCGAAATGCGCCGCCGCCCTAATGCGCCTTCAAACAGCCACTCATGAACGTCTTGCGCGCATCACCGGCCAGCTTCTTGCTGGCGGCATCGGCGTTGCAGCTTTTCATGCGTTCCTGCGGCGTGGTAGCGGCCGGCGCGGGCGCGCTGAGGCAGGCCTTCTGCGAGGCCTTGTAGTCCTCGCCGGTCTTGCCTTTGTTCTTGGCCGAACAATCGGCCATGCGCTGTTGCTGCGGGGTGGCGGCGCTGGCGATCATGGGGCTGCTGATCAACAGCAGACAGGCCAGCAGGGACACGGTCTTCATCGGGCAGTTCCACGCGCGGGTTGAGGTTGCGCGCAGCTTCTGCCTGTCGATGCGTAGGCCGCGTGAATACCGGGGCCGTCACGCGCAAGGGCAGGCCGCGTGCACGGCCCACCCCTCGTGCAGGGGCTGTCAGCCGACCACGCGGGTGCCGAAGATGCGGTCGCCGGCATCGCCCAGGCCCGGCAGGATGTAGCCCTTCTCGTTGAGCTGGGCATCGATGGCTGCCGTGTAGATTTCCACGTCCGGGTGTACGGCCTGCACGGCGGCGATGCCTTCGGGCGCGGCCACCAGGAAGATGCCCTTGATACGGCGTGCAGCGGCGCGCTTGAGCATGTCGATCGTGGCGATCAGGGTGCCGCCGGTGGCCAGCATCGGATCCAGGATCAGCGCGTCGCGCTCTTCCAGGCGGCCGGTCAGGCGTTCGAAGTAGGGCACCGGCTGCAGGGTTTCCTCATCGCGCTGCAGACCGACCACGCTTACCCGGGCGGCCGGGATCAGCGACAGCACGCCACTGAGCATGCCCAGCCCCGCACGCAGGATCGGCACCACGGTGATTTTGGCGCCGGCGATGCGCTGCACCGTCACCGGACCGGCCCAGCCGGCCATGGTGTGGGCTTCGGTATCCAGGTCGGCGGTGGCCTCGTAGGCCAGCAGGCCGCCAAGCTCGTTGGCCAGCTCGCGGAAGTCCTTGGTACTCAGGGACGCGTCGCGCATCAGGCCGATCTTGTGCTGCACCAGCGGGTGGCGGACTTCGACAATTTTCATGGCAGGGGCAGGGGAGCAAGGAGAGGCAGATAGTGTGCCCGACCGCTCCCCAATCCCAAAGCGCAGGGCCAGTACCTGCCCGGATGTCATGCCCATGAAACCTGCCGGACATACCGTCCTGACCCAATCTTTACGCCGTTGGGGATAGCCGTGCAGAAGAAAACCTCGCTGGGGCTGGCAATCAGCCTGTCATTGCTGGTCACCACCAGTCCATCGGCCTTTGCCGCCGAAGGCGCCGCCACCGACCTGGACCGCGTCGAAGTCCGCCCCCAGCTCGAATCGCAGACCCGCGCGGTCGATCTCAAGCGCAGCAGTGACGCCATCGAGGACGCGGTATCGTCCGATGCGATGGGCGTCTATCCGGACAAGAACGTGGCCGAATCGCTGCAGCGCCTGCCCGGCGTCAGCGTCACCCGCGACCAGGGCGAAGGCCGCTTCGTGGTGATCCGTGGCCTGGATGCCAACCTCAACAGCGTCAGCGTGGACGGCATCGCCATCGGCACCCCGGAAGATTCCAGCCGCGCCGCGCCGCTGGACGTGATTCCGTCGGACTCCACCGAGCGCCTGCGCGTGGTCAAGTCGCCGACCCCGGACATGCCGGGCGATGCCATCGGCGGCGCGATCCTGGTCGAATCTGCCTCGGCCTTCGACCGTGATGGACGCAGCCTGCGCGGCAAGATCGAAGCCAGTCACCAGCAGTTGTCCGGCGAAACCAGCCCGAAGGCCGCGTTCAATTACAGCGATGTATTCGCCAACACCTTCGGTGTGGCGCTGGGTGTGAACTACCAGAAGCGCACGTTTGAATCGGACAACACCGAGGTCGAGTACGACGGTGAGGAGGATGCCGCACCGGGCGATGTCACCGCCATCAACCTGCAGCACCGCAAGTACGAGATCGAGCGCAAGCGCATCGGCGCCAACCTCAACCTGGACTGGCGCCCCAACGACGACAGCCGCTACTACCTGCGCACGCTGTACAGCCAGTTCGACGACGCTGAAACCCGCCAGCGCACCATTTTCAATTTCGATGATGCCGACATGGTGGCGACCGGCACCGACCAGTTCCGCCTGGACGACATGCCGGCCGATGCCATCCAGAAGCGCATGCGCTACCGCACCAAGAAGGAAAACACGCTGGCCCTGAGCCTGGGCGGCGAGAACCGCCTGGCCGGTGCGGTGGTGGATTACAAAGTGGGCTACACCAAGACCGAAGAACGCGTGAATGACGAAATGGAAGCGCGCTTCGAACTGGACGGTGACGACCTGTCCGGCACGCTCGACCAGCGCAGCCGCCTGCCGACGTACACGCTGGGCGACAGCACCTGGATGGACAACGCCAACTACGCCTTCGACCGCGTGGTGCTGTCGCCCAAGCAGGTGGATGACACCGAACACAGCGCGCAGGTCAACCTGCGCTTCGACGGCGACAACGCCAGCTACAAGGTCGGCCTGCTGGGCCGCTGGCGCGACCGCGACGTCAACACCGACGAGACCGAGCTGCGGCGCGGCCCGGCCATCAACCTGGCCGACTGGAGCACGTCCAGCCCGGAGCATCGGCACGGTTCGCTTGGCCAGGGCATGAGTTCTGACGCCATGCGCCGCTACTGGGCCCAGCGTGGCGGCGAGTACAGCGCCCGCCCGCAGGAGGCCGGTGGCAACGCAGTGGCCTCGCTGGAGGAGGACTACATCGCCAGCGAGGACATCTTCTCCAGTTACGCGATGGGCACCTGGGACATCGGTGCGCTGCGCATCATCGGCGGCGTACGCGTGGAGAACACCCAGTTCAAGGCCACCGGCAACCAGGTCGATGTTGCCGAGGATGGACGCAGCTATACGGTTGCCCCGGTGGTGGCCAACCGCAGCTACACCAACGTGCTGCCGGGCCTGCACCTGCGCTACGACGCCGGCGACGACTGGGTGTTGCGCGCATCGGCCAACAAGACCGTTTCGCGCCCGTCCTTCGGTGACATTTCCCCGCGCGTGGGCTACAGCCGTGGCGACGAAGAAGTGCGCCTGGGCAACCCGGATCTTGATCCTTACGAGTCCCGGAACCTCGACCTGTCGCTGGAAAAGTACCTCGGCAACTCCGGCATCCTCTCGCTGGGCCTGTTCCACAAGTCCATCGATGGCTACATCGTGGAGACCGTGCGCAGCAACGACCCGGCCTACGATGGTTACGATGTGACCCAGCCGATCAACGGCAACAAGGCCACCGTGCGCGGTGCCGAATTCAACTGGCAGCAGCAGTTGACGTTCCTGCCCGCCGGCTGGGACGGGCTGCTGGTTGGCGCCAGCGGTACCTGGCTGGATACCGAGTTCGATGCCGGCATCGCCGACCGCGCCGGGGAAGATTTCATGCTGCCGCGTGCGTCCAAGCACGTGTACGGCGCCCACATCGGTTACGAAAAGGCCGGCCTGAGCACCCGCCTTGCCGCGGTGTACCGCAGCGAGTACCTGGACACGCTGGGCAAGGGCCGCGCGTATGACATCTACGTGGCCCCCAACACCCAGCTGGACTTCTCGCTGGACTACAAGTTCACCCCGCGCGTCAGCATGTACGTCGAGGCCCAGAATCTGCTGGACAAGCCGCTTGAGCTTTACCAGGGCACACGGTCGCGCACCCTGCAGATGGAAGAATATGGCCGCACCTACGCCCTGGGCCTGAAGGTGGCACTGTGATGCGCGCGCCCCGCCTGCCCGGGCTGCTGGGCCTGGCCATTGTCGCCGTGCTGGCCGGCTGCAAGCCGGCACCGGAAACCACGGCGGCGACCGCGGGCGCGCCAGCGGCCAGTGCCCCGCGTTCGGTTACGACCGTGGCCGAAGCCTTCCTGACCCCGATGACCCCGGCCGACAACATCGATTCGCCGGCCAGCTGGACCGCGCCCGATGGCAGGACGTGGTTGATCGCCACGGCCAAGGCGACCGACAAACTGGTCGTCTACGACGGCCAGAGCGGCGCGCACCTGCGTGACGTGGGCAGTACCGGCACCGGCCCGGGCCAGTTTGACCGGCCCAACGGCATCGCCGTCATCGACGACCTGGTGCTGATCGTCGAGCGCGACAACCATCGCGTGCAGGTGCTGCAGTTGCCCGACTTCACACCGCTTGGCACGTTCGCCGCCGGCGACCTGCGCAAGCCCTACGGCCTGTGGGTCAACAAGCAGCGTGAAGGCTACGACGTGTACGTCACCGATTCCTATGATGCCGGTGAGGACGCGCAGGGCAATGACGTGCTGCCGCCACTGGCTGAACTGGACAAGCGCGTGCGTCGCTATGGGTTGACCCTGAAAGACGGCGCGCTGGACGCACGGCTGGTATCGAGCTTTGGCGACACCGGTGAGGCCGGCGCGCTGCGCGTGGTCGAGTCGATCTGGGGCGACCCGGTCAATGACCGGCTGCTGATTGCCGAGGAAGACGAAACCTACGCCAGCGAGTTCAAGGTCTACACGCTGGAAGGCCGCTTCACCGGCACCACCTTCGGCCGCGATGCGTTCAAGGCCCAGGCCGAAGGCGTGATGCTGCGCCCCTGCGGCAAGGACGGCTGGTGGATCACCACCGAACAGGGCAAGCAGCGCAGCGTCTTCCACCTGTTCGACCGGCACACGCTCAAGCATGTCGGTGCGTTCCAGGGCAACACGGTGGCCAACACCGACGGCATCTGGATGGATTCGACCGCGTCGGCGCGCTTCCCGCAGGGGGTGCTGTATGCGGTGCATGACGACCAGGGCGTGGTGGCGTTCGACTGGGCCAGCGTGGCCAGGCAGTTGTCGCTGCCGCTGGAATGCGCGCCATGAGCGGCGCACGATCTTCGTTGACCACCCTGGCACTGGTGCTGCTGCTGTGCAGCGGCGCGGCACTGGCCAAGCCGGCCGATGGCACCGTCGAACCCAACACCCAGGTGCCGGCGGGTGATCGCCATTATGCCGCCAGCGGTTTCCCGGACCGCATCGTTGCCTCGCCGGCGCAGGATGCCGCGCAGGGGTTCGCGGTGGCCTGGCGCACCGATGCCACGGTCAGCACGCCGCTGCTGGAGGTGGTGCTGGCCGGTGATTCGCCCGACGTGGGAACACCGACCCGGGTTGTTGCCAGCACGCGCCCACTGCAAACCGAAACCGGTAGCGCGCACTACCACCGCGCCGACATCGCCGGCCTGCAGCCGGACACGCTGTACCTGTGGCGCGTGCAGGGCCAGGGTAGCTGGAGCGCGTGGAACCAGTTGCGCACCGCCGGCACGGCCGAGCAGCCGCTCACCCTGCTGTACTTCGGCGACACCCAGAACAAGAATCTCAGCCACGTTTCGCGCGTGTTGCGGGCCGGCCTCAAGGCCGCTCCGCAGGCGCGCTTGAGCCTGTTTGCCGGCGACCTGGTCAGCGGTGGCGATGGCCAGGACGACAGCGAATGGGGCGAATGGTTTGCCGCCGCCGGTTGGCTGCCGCAGGAAACCGTCGTGGCTCCGGCGATCGGCAACCATGAGTACTTCGAGGAGTTCGAAGATACCCCGCAGGAACGCCGCGTGCTGGGCCGCCATTGGCCGGTGACCTTCGCCCTGCCGCGCAACGGCGTGGACAGTGCGGATACCAGCACCTACTGGTTCGATTACCAGGGCGTGCGCATCGCGGTGCTCGATGGCACCTCGGCGCTGGACCTGGGTACGGCCAAGGCACAGGCCGCGTGGCTGGACAAGGTACTGGCCGACAACCCGCACCCGTGGAGCATCGTGCTGCTGCACCAGCCGTTCTACTCGCCGCGCGAGGGGCGTGAGAACGCCGAGCTGCGCGATGTGCTGTTGCCGGTGGTGCGTCGCCACCAGGTGGACCTGGTGCTGCAGGGGCACGATCACACCTATGGCCGCCGTGGCGAAGGCCAGGCTGCCACGCCGCAGTACATCGTCAGTGTCGCCGGGCCGAAGCAGTACCGCCTGTCCGACCAGGCGCGCGCAAGCATGGCGCCGGTCGGGGAGGACACCCAGCTGTTCCAGGTGCTCACGATCGATCCACGCCAATTGCGCTACGAAGCGCGTACGGTGACCGGGGGGCTGTACGACGGTTTCACACTGACCCGCCAGCCCGACGGCCGCAAGCACAAGACCGAAGTGACGCAGGGACGCATCGCCCCCCGCGACTGTACGCGCACGCAGACCCTCAAGGGCCGCGCCGACCGTTGCTGGGAATGATGACCCGGCCGGCCCCGTCACCGGGTCCGGCCATCCACGGAGATCATGATGGACACGCGACGTATCATTCCGCTGGCCGCCATTGCCGCCGCATTGCTGCTGCTCACCGGCGCTTCTGCGGCCACCAACGCGATCCTGCATCCGTTCCTGGCCGCCCAGCCGAGGGAGGCGCCGGAGGAAGCCAACCTGGCGGTGGAGATCCCGGCCGGCAGCGTCACCAAGTATGAAATCAAGGAAGACGGGCTGGTGCACGTGGACCGCTTCCAGTCGATGCCGGTGGCTTATCCGGCCAACTACGGCTCGATGCCGCGCACGCTGGCCGGCGACAACGACCCGCTCGACGCCCTGGTACTCACCCGCGAACCACTGTATCCGGGCGTGATCGTGCGGTTCCGTCCGATCGGATACCTGAAGATGGTGGACAACGGCGAGCACGACGAGAAGGTGATCGGGGTGCCCACCGACAAGCTCGATCCCACCTACGCCAACATCCGTGACCTGCAGGATCTGCCGCAGATCGAACGCCAGCGCATCGAAGCGTTCTTCCGGGTCTACAAGGACCTGCCGGCAGGGCGCAATCCGGTGCAGCTCAATGGCTGGGGCAATGCGGAAGAAGCCAAGGTATTGATACGGGACTCGATGCAGCGCTTTGATGCCAGGCAGCGGCGCGCCAAGGGCGATTGAACCGGCGCTCTGAACCTATGGGAGGGGGTCGAAGGGCAGAGTAATTGGATCTGCTTCACCGGGCTGTGTGTCGTGGCGCTGGTGTGGAGCCTGATTGCACTGCACAACAACGGGTTGCTCGGCTAGGTGCAGGCCAGTCATGCGGCCGGCAAGTGTGTTTTCAGTGCGCGCCGCAGGAACACGCTCATTTCCTTTTCGGCCTGCTTGTCACCCTTGCGCTGCGCCACGTCGATGCCGTGTTGCCAGGCCGCTGCAGCGGCGCGGTTGTCGCCTGCGGCCAGGCAGGCCTTGCCCAGCAACTTCCACCCGGCGGAGTAGTGCGGGTCCTGCGCGATGCAGTGGCGCAGATGGTCCACTGCCTGCGCGGCCTGGCCAGCATCGAGCAGGGCCTTGCCCAGGCTGAAACGGAGCAGCGGGCTGTCGCGGCCCTGGCCGAGCATGCGTTGCAGTACGAGGAGGTCCATGAACGGTATCCAGGGCATGTTGGGGGTGATCAATAGCCCTGCACGCGTGCGTAGCGACCGCGGTGGAAGGCGAGGGTGTCATTCGGTGTGGTGTTGGCCTGCAGGACCTGGCCGATGATCAGCAGGTGGTCGCCGGTAACCATGGTCTGTTGAACCGCGCAGACCAACCGGACGACTGCACCGGTCACCAAGGGCACGCCGTCGATCCCATCCAGCAGCGCGATGCCCGCGGCGGAGCGGCGTCGTGATGGATCGGCGAAATGGCGTGCCACCTCGACCTGTGCGGTCGACAGGATGCTGATGCCGAACCGGGCAGCATCGCGATAGGCGGGCAGGTCGAGCGAACGCTCGCCGATGCTCCACAGCACCAACGCCGGATCGAGCGACAACGAGGCGAATGAGTTGATGGTCATGCCAATCACGCCGCGCTGCGGATCGACCGTCGTGGCGATTGCCACGCCGGTGGGGTACTGGCCGAACAACTGGCGCAGCGCGGTGGGGGGCAGCACGCTGTGCTGCGCCGGGTGCGGCCCGGTCGACGGCGCGTGCAGTGATCGTTCCTGGGCTGCACCGCCGGGTACCGGGCCGGTGCCCATCAGCGCCCGCCTGCGGCCTGGAAGCGACGCGCCACTTCAGCCCAGTTGATCAGGTTGAAGAACGCTGCAATGTAGTCCGGGCGGCGATTCTGGAAATGCAGGTAGTAGGCGTGTTCCCACACGTCCAGGCCAAGGATCGGCGTGCCGCCGGACATGCCTGCGAAGTCGCCCATCAGCGGGCTGTCCTGGTTGGCGCTGCTTTCGACCTGCAGCGTACCGTCGCGACCCAGCGTCAGCCAGGCCCAGCCGCTGCCGAAGCGGGTCTGCGCTGCCTTGGTGAACGCCTCCTTGAAGGCATCGTAACCGCCCAGATCGCGGTCGATCGCCGCCGCCAACGCACCGTCGGGGCTGCCGCCATTGGCACTGAGCACGGTCCAGAACAGGCTGTGGTTGGCATGCCCGCCGCCGTGGTTGCGCACGGCGTTGCGTACCGCTTCGGGCAGCGCCGGGATATCGCCGATCAGCGTCTCGACCGGCACCGCTTCGATGCCGGCATCGGCCAGTGCCGCGTTGAGGGTGTTGATGTAGGTCTGGTGGTGCCGCGCGTGGTGGATTTCCATCGTGCGCGCATCGAAATGCGGTTCAAGCGCGTCGTAGGCGTAGGGCAGGGCGGGGAGGGTGTAGGACATCGAGCGGCGCTCCGGGTTGGGGGAGCGCGCATGATCGGACCTCAAGCTGGGTTGAGGTCAAGTGCAAGGGGTGGCAGCGTTCAGGCGCGTGCGCGATGGCGGCCCAGGGCCTGGCGATTTGGCCAGCTCACCAGTCCAGCGTAGTGAAGAACGCCTTCGCCGCCTGCCTGCTGCCCAGTACCTCGGTGGCGGCACGCAGTGCTGCGGCATGATGGGCAGGGCGCACTTCGTCGTCCTCGCCATGCAGGTCGTCGTCGGCATCCAGGTAGACCGTGCCCACCGCTGCCAGCACGGCGACAAACGTGGCCAGGTCCGGCGCAAGCGGCTCGGCGTCCCAATGCCCGGCCCCCTGCCTGGCAAACAGGATGCGACCGCTGTCGATGTCCAGCAGGATCGGGTCTGCATACTGGTCGGCGATCACCAGCCAGGCCGCGGGCCAGCCGGCAAGGGGCGTTTCGTCGACGCCCTCCCAGCGATAGCCGGCCTGCCGTGCCCACAGGCGCTCCAACGCGGGAATCTCAACATTCACCCCTGGCACGCACAGGCCCACCGGACCGATGTGTGCGTGCAGGGTGTCGCCGTGTGGGCCCACGTCCTGGTAGAACTGCGCCAGCGCCGCAGGCAGTGCGAACGGGCCCTTCCACAATGCGGGCAGCTGCGGCCGCAGCGGGTCGAAACGTGCGAACGCAGGACGCAGTGCAGACAGGGAGGTCATCTGGGATCGTTGCCGGTAGCAGGGAAACCCCAGCCTACCCCACGCGCGCGGCATGCGCCTTGACACGCTGCAGGTGGGCGCCGCGCGCGCGGTGTTCACTGGGCGTGGCTATGATGGCGGCATCTGAATATCGAGGGGCTGATTGTGTCGGTAGCGTTGGTATGGTTCCGCCGGGATCTTCGGCTGCAGGACAACCCGGCATTGCAGGCGGCGCTGGAGGCCGGCCACCTCCCGGTGCCGGTGTATATCCACGCGCCGCATGAAGAGGGTGACTGGACCCCGGGCGCCGCCTCCGATGCCTGGCTGCACCGTTCGCTGGGCGCGCTGGGTGCCGATCTGCGCGCACGGGGGTCTTCACTGGTGCTGTGCCGGGGCGACAGCCAGGCTGTGCTGGAGCGATTGATCGCGCAGACCGGCGCGCAGGCGGTGTACTGGAACCGCAAGTACGAACCGGCCACCCAGCCACGCGATGCGACGATCAAGCGCGCGCTGCGCGAACAGGGCATCGACGCCCAAAGCCACAACAGTAGCCTGATGGTCGAGCCGTGGGACATCACGACCCTGCAGGGCGGCCCGTACAAGGTGTTCACGCCGTACTGGCGCAATGCACTGACTCGCCTGCAGGTGCCGGCACCGACGCGTCTGCCCGCCTGCCTGCCAGCGCACGGGGTGGAGGGCGATGCACTGGACGCCCTCGGCCTGGCCCCCACACTGGGCTGGGACACGCCGTTCTGGACGCACTGGCAACCCGGTGAAGCCGGTGCCCACGAGGCGCTGACGGTATTCATCGACGGCGCGCTGAACGGCTACCGGCAGCAGCGTGACCTGCCGGACCGGGTGGGCACCTCGCTGCTCTCACCGCACCTGCACTTCGGTGAGATCGCGCCATGGCAGATCGTGCGCCGGTTGCAGGGCGAGCGCAGCGCCAGTCGCGACGCCGATATCGACGGCTACCTCCGTGAGCTGGGCTGGCGCGAGTTCTCATATCACCTGCTGCACCACTTCCCGCAGACCACCGACCACAATCTCAATCCACGCTTTGACAGCTTCAAATGGGCTAGCCGCAACGAGGCACAGCTGCATGCCTGGCAGCAGGGCCGCACCGGCATCCCCATCGTCGATGCCGGGCTGCGCGAACTGTGGGCCACGGGCTACATGCACAACCGGGTACGCATGCTGGTGGCCAGCTTCCTGTGCAAGCACATGCGCCAGCATTGGCTGGAGGGCGCGCGCTGGTTCTGGGACACGCTGGTGGATGCCGACCTGGCCAACAACACGATGGGCTGGCAGTGGGTAGCGGGCACCGGCGCCGATGCCGCGCCCTATTTCCGCATCTTCAACCCGGTGACCCAGGCCGGGAAGTTCGACCCACAGGCGCGCTACATCACCCGCTGGGTGCCGGAGCTGGCCGCGCTGCCATTGAAGGCGCGCTTTGCACCGTGGCAGCACCCGCAGCTGTTGGCCGCGTACGCGCCTTCGTATCCCCGCATGCCGTTGGTCGACCTGGCCGCCGGTCGCGATGCGGCACTGGACGCTTACCGGCACACCGGCAGCGCGTAACGCCCGTGGCGAGGACGCTGCTTAGAAACCTGAACGCGGGGCAGATGGCCGTGTGCGTCGTCATCCCGGCATCGCGTCAGGCTGTTTATGCTCTGGGCGGCCCGCAAGCCGGTCACCCGGTAACCAAGGAGAACACCATGATCCGACCCGCAACCCGTAACGTGGCACTGGCCCTGATGACTGCCGTCGCCTTGTCGGCCTGTGCTACCGGTGGCTCGTACACCCAGTCCGACCCCTACGGCAATCCCACCGAGCAGCAGAACAAGACCGGCCGCAACGCGCTGATCGGTACCGCCGTTGGCGTGGCCGCCGGCCTGCTCAGTGGCAACAGTGCCACCGAGCGCCGCCAGCACGCGATGATCGGTGCCGGTATCGGCGCGCTCAGCGGTGCGGCGATCGGCCAGTACCAGGATCGCCAGGAACGCGCGCTGCGCGAGCGTACCGCCAACACCGGGATCGACGTTTCCCGCGATGGCGACAACCTGACCCTGAACCTGCCCGACGGCATCACCTTCGATTTCGGCAAGGCCACGCTGAAGCCGCAGTTCTACGGTTCGCTCAATGGCGTGGCCAGCACGCTTGCCGAGTACAACCAGACCATGATCGAAGTGGTTGGCCACACCGACAGCATCGGCAGCGATGCGGTCAACAACCGTCTGTCCAAGCAGCGTGCCGATTCGGTGGCTGCCTACCTGACCGCCCAAGGCGTGCAGGGTGCCCGTATCGAAACGCTGGGTGCCGGCAAGGCTTACCCGATCGCCGACAACAGCACCGACGCTGGCCGCGCGCAGAACCGCCGCGTGGAAATCCGGGTGATTCCGCTTCGGCAATAACGCGTAACGCGCAGCGTTACGGCTCCGGTCACCGGCCGGAGCAAAAATGCCGCCCTTGCAGGCGGCATTTTTGTGGGTACCGGCCGTTGGCCGGTACGCCATGAACCCACCTGCCTGAGCATCCGTCACCAGTCGTACTGCACCTGCAGCCGGGCGTAGCGCGGGGTGGTGTTGTAGCGCGCCTTGCCGTAGTTGAAGTAGTCGGTCACCGTGCCGGCCGCATTGACGTCATAGCCGGTCTCGTAGACCTGCACCGGCTTGACGGAATTGAACAGGTTGATCACCGACAGCTGCACGCTCAGCCCGGCCAGCGCGGCCGGCGAATACACCACGTTCGGGTTGAAGGTCGCCGTCCACGGCGTACGGCCGCTGCTGCCCAGCTTGGCGATGTCGTCCTCACCCACGTTGCAGGTGTGGAATACCCCGCGGTAGCCGAATTCCGTGCCGAAGGTGCCGTTGCCGCCGCCCAGGCAGCTGATCGGCGTGCCCGACTGCACCAGCAGGTTGGCGCCCACCTGCCACTGCGGGCTCAACTGGTAGCTGCCGAACAGCTTGATGCTGTGGCGACGGTCGTTGAACAGGTAGCCGTCGGCGCCGTAAGACAGCTCCTTGAAATCGAAGTCCGAGGTGGTGCCGGTGTCATCCTGGCCGTTGGTGCTCTTCACCAACCCTTCGTAGTTGCCGTGCAGCTTGGCCCACGTGTAGCTGGCACTGGCATACCAGCGTTCGGTGCGCTTTTCGGCGGACAAGGTCAAGGAGGTGTAGCGGCGCTTGGCTTTCGGTCCCAGGTCTTCGCCGGGGACGCGGATGCTGTCGGGCGTACCGTCGCCGTCCACGTCGATGTCCAGCACCAGGTCGCTGCCCGGGTTGTACAGCCAACAGCCGGGCAGGCCGCCGGGCACTTCCCACTCACTGTCCCAATGCGAGACGTCGTAGCCGGCCGCCTTGGCGGCGGTGTAGAGCGCGCGGGAATCGCAGGTGTCATCGATTACCTGGTTGATCCGGCGCAGGGTGAGCTTGGCGCCCAGGGTCCAGCCATCGATCCAGTCGTTCCCCGAGTGCAGTTGCCGCTGGTAGCCGAGGATGAACTCGTCCTGGGTATACGGCTTGAGCCCCTTGGAGGCGACCGCACGCGGGTTGGGGGTGCTCCCGTCGGCGCCGTTGACTACGCCGTCGGCGCTGCCATTGCGGTAGGAGCCGGTGATGTTCGGCTTGCCCGTTACCGGGTCGTACCCGTCGTAGGTGAAGTAGTCCATCGTGTAGTAAGAAGCTGTGGCGGCGCGCAGCGCCACGTTGGCCGCGATCGGCAACGAGTAGCGGCCGAGCGAGGCGTACAGCTTGCTGTCGCCGTCACCGGTGGGATCCCACGACAGGCCCAGCCGTGGCTGCCAGATGTTGTCCTGTTTGACGAACGTGGCGCCGCTGCCGTTGCGGTTGTCGAACGAGTCGTTGCGCAGCCCGGCGTACAGCATCAGCCGGTCGTTGACCTGCCAGTGGTCTTCCAGGTACCACGACGCCTGTTTGACGCCGATCGTGCCGCCGGTGCGGAAGTTGATGCGCTGGGCGTAGTTCGCGTAGAGGTTCCAGTATGCACCGCTGGAGTACGCAGTGCCTTGCACCGAGGTCCAGTCTTCCTGGCTGTAGCCGCCGCCGAGCTGGTGGTTGCCGAGTTGCCAGACCAGGTCGGCCTGAGTGGTGCGGCGTTCGTTGCTGCCGCTGCGCAGGCCCAGCTGGCTGTCCACTGCACAGCCCACCTGCTTGCCGAGTACGCGGTCCACCACGTACGGGCATTCACCGTCGGGAGCGTTGATGTCGCCCTCGTAGTCGCCGCGCTTTCCGTCCGGGCTGAGCGTGTACTCACCCGTGTGGTTGCGCATGCGGCCATGCTGCACGCTGGCGGTGAGGTCATCAGTGAGTTGGCCGGTCCACTTGAATACATGGGTGGTGCCACCGGCGCGACCTTCCTTGCGGCCGCGATAGTCGCTTTTGCCGGGCTCGGCATCGGGCTGGTCGCTGCTGTAGTCGGCGTCGTAGTAGTCGTAGCGGTAGCGTTGGCGGTTGTCGAAGCCGGTGTATTCCAGGTGGTTGCGGTCATTGAGGTACCAGTCCAGCTTCAACAGCCAGTACGGGTCGCGCGAGCGGTAGTCTTCCGCCGATGCCGACAGCGAGGCGGGCGGAACCGGCGTATCCGGATCGCTGGCCCGACGCGGGCCGCTGGCCGTGCGGCCACCGAAGGCGGTTCTGTCCGAGCGGCTCAGGCTGCCCAGCGCGAACACGAACAGTGTGTCCTCGATGAGCGGGCCACCGGCCCAGGCGCTGGCCACGTCGCTGGACCTGCTGTTGTTGTCGTACGAGCGCAGGATGCTGCCATCGCTGCGCAGGGTGTCCGGTGCATTCTCCCGTAGCGCAGAAGGCTCGGTGGTCCAGCTGAGCCCGCCTTTCCAGGTGTTGGTGCCGCGCTTGACGTTGACGCTGGTCACGCCGCCGGTGGAGAACCCGTAGCGTGCGCCATAGCCGCCGGTCTGCACGTCCAGCTGGTCGATGGCCTGGAACGGCACCTCGGAGAAGGACAGGCTGTCGAACAGGTTGGTGACGTTGAAGCCATTGACGTAGTAACTGTTTTCAGCCGCCGAGGCGCCACCGAACGAGGCCGGGCCAAAAAAGCTGCTGCTGGCCACGGTGCCTGGTGTCAGCAGCGAAATGCTGGTGATGTCGCGTGCCACCGGCAAGGTGTTGAGCTGCTCGGCGGTGAAAGTGGTGCGCGTTTCCACGCTGCCCAGGTCGATAGGGGCGGCGGCAATGGCGCGCACCTTGACCGTCTCCAGCGTGGCTGCCCGGGCGAAGTCCGCCTGCGTGGTCTGGCCTGCCACCACGGTTACCCGGCGTTGCTCGCTGCTGCCGTCGGCACGGGTGATGCGGACCTCGTACTGGCCGGTGGACAGCGCCGGCAGGCGGAAGCGGCCGTCAGGGTTGATCCGGGTCTCACGCGTGGTGCCAGCGTCCAGGTGCCGGATCTGCACCGTGCCCTGGGTGGCCCCGGGCACATGGCCAAGGATGTCCCCGACCGTGCTTTGCGCCAGCGCAGGCAGCGGCGACAGCAGGGCCACCAGCAACAGGGAGAGGGGGGTCTTGCGCGGTTGGATCCGTGCGCGGAACGGGTGGTGCATGTCTCGCCTCCAATGCATCCGGCCGGGCTGGCCAGGTCACGTGGGGCGGAACCTAACGCCGCGTAGACAGTGGAAGTGCGCAGTGGTTCGCGGCAGCGCTCGTCAATGTGACGCGGGTTGGAGAAACAGCGATTGGAATGATCAAAGGTGTGATGCAGTTCGCGCTGAAGGCCTCCGCAGGAGTGCGATGGATGCAGTGCGCAAGGGCGCCAATCACGACAATTCGCGCAGGCAGGGACAGATGCGACAAGGCCGCCCGGAGGCGGCCTTGTGCGGCAGTGGTTCGACAATCCACCGCAGGGAAAAAACCCGCGATCAGGTCGCGGTGACCGTCTCCAGAATCCGCTTCCCAGTGGCCTGCAGTTCCTCTTCGGCCTGCGCATTCTGCTGCTTGGCGAACTTCGCGTTCGGGCACTGCGCCAGCATGTAGTTGGCGTCGAAGTCGAGCTTGGCCACCAGGAAATCGACGAACGCACGCACCTTCGGCGAGACCAGCCGGCCGCCGGCGAACACCGCGTTGAAGTCCACCTCGGGGCCGGTCCAGCCCGCCAGTACGCGGCGCACCATGCCCGATTCGACGAACGGCTTGGCCATCACGTCACCGGTCAGCAGCAACCCTTCGCCACACACCAGCGCGCCGTTGAGCGCAGACGGGTCATTGGCCACCAGCAGTGGATTGACCGGGAAGTCGCGTAGGTCGCCGCCGTTCTCGCCCAGCTGCCAGAAGAAGCGGTTGTTGTTGAGGTTGCGCGCCTTGCGCATGGCCAGGATGCGGTGGAACTGCAGTTCGTCCGGATGCAGCGGCTCGCCGTAACGCTCGATGTAAGCCGGGCTGGCGAACACCTGGGTGCGCAGGCTGCCCAGCTTGCGCGCCACCAGGTTGGAGTCGGGCAGGGTGCCCACGCGCAGCGCGAGATCGGCTTCGCCTGCGATCAGGTCCAGCTTCTCGTTGCCCAGGTGCATGTCCAGCTGGATTTCCGGGTACTGCGCATGGAACTCGCCCAGCAGCGGCGCGATCCAGGTGATGCCGATCGAATAGGGCACGGTGAAGCGCAGCCAGCCGCGCGGGCCGGACTGCAACTGGTTGACTGCACCTTCGGCTTCTTCCAGCTCGCGGGCGATGCGCTGGCAATGCTCGTGGTACACCGACCCGGCCTCGGTCAGGCCCAGCCGGCGCGTAGTTCGATGCAGCAGGCGCGCGCCCAGCCGCGTTTCCAGTTCCTGCACCTTGCGGCTGACGGTGGTCTTGGGCAGGCCCAGTGCAGTGGCCGCGGCGATGAAGCTGCCTTGCTCGACCACCTTGACGAAGATCAGTGTGTCGTTGAGATCGTGTGCCATGACGGGTCCGAAGTCGGGGAGGGGATAGGGTGCCCGAAAGATTGTGCCGGGTACGGGACGATTATTCCCCTTAATCCGGACTAATCAAGTGGGAGTTTGAGGGCTAATGTGGCGCCATTCCCGAAACGAAGGACCTCAGCCATGTGGTTGCGGAACATTCTTGGCCGCGTACTGACCGGCCGCACCGCCTCGCTGGACCTGGCGATGACCGTTGAGAAACGGCCCCCGTCCTTGTCCTACAAGGCTTTCCGTGAGTTCACCCCGCCGGCCAAGATGCAGCGTGGCGGCAGCCTGCGCCTGGGTACCGGCAATCTGGAGCGACTGGGTCGGATTGGGATTATCCCGGCGACGGGAGTGAAAGTCCCATGAGCGGGACGCTGGCCCCCGAGGTCCTGGTTCTGGGCGGCACCGGCAGTGTCGGCCAGGGCATCGTGGCTGCGCTGCTGGAGGCCGGCAGCCCGGTTCTGGTGGTTGGCCGCGACCCCGGGCGGCTGGCGGCCCTGCACGAACAGTTCGCCGATGAGCCCGGGCTGGAAACCCTGCTGGGTTCCTTGGGCGACGATGCCTCGGCGCGCACCGTGGCCGAGCGCATCGGGCCGCGCCGGCGCGCGTTGTCGGCGGTGGTCGATGCGATGGGCGGGCCCTACCACCGTGGCCGGGTTACCGACCGCAGCGGCGATGCGTTGCTGGAGGCGCTGCAGGCCGACCTGATGCCGCACGTGCACGCCGCGCGCCACCTGTTGCCGCTGCTGCGCAGCGACACCCATCCACGCCGCTATGTGCTGCTGGGCGGCCCGGCCGGTTTCAAGCCGTGGGCCGGGCACGGTGAATCGTCCATCACCATGTCCACCACCCGCATGTACGCGCAGGTGCTGCACCAGGAAGCGCAGGCGCTGGGCGTGCGCGCGCAGATGCTGGAAGTGTGCAACCCGGTGTGTACCCCGGCCAATGCGGCCAACGCCTGCATCGAATGGCCCAGCGCCTTGTTGGTGGGTCGCCGGCTGGTGTCGCTGCTGGACAACTGCAGCGACAACCGCGCCATCGTGCGCTGCGATACCCGCGATGCCGAACTACCGCGCGGGCTGCTGCACCGGGATTGGCCTCCCCCGCTGTCGCGCGATACCGCCGGCGCTGCTTGACCTCTACCAAGGTTGAGGTCGCAGGATACGCCACCCGCCTTTTGCACTACCCCCGATTTTCGAATACCACCCCTACGTACGGATGCATGTCATGACTTCCTCCAATTCCACTTCGCATCGCTTCACCCGACGGCTGGCCATGGCCAGCGTGTCGATCCTCGCCGCCGCCGTGCTGGCTGCCTGCAGTGGTGGCCACGCCGAAGAAGCCGGCATGCCGCCGCCGCCGCAGGTAAGCGCCGCGCCGGTACTGATCAAGCCGGTCAACCAGTGGGACGACTTCAGCGGACGCGTCGAAGCGGTGCAGAGCGTTGAACTGCGCCCGCGCGTGTCCGGCTACATCGACAAGGTCAACTACGTGGAAGGCGAGGAAGTGAAGAAGGGCGATGTGCTCTTCACCATCGACGCGCGCAGCTACCAGGCCGAGTACGATCGCGCCCGTGCTGAACTGGCCCGTGCCCGTACCCAGTCCACCCTGGCCCGCAGTGAATCCGAGCGTGCCAAGAAGCTGTCCGAACAGCAGGCCATCTCCACCGAAACCTGGGAGCAGCGTCGTGCTGCCTCCGACCAGGCCGGTGCGACGGTGCAGGCTGCGCAGGCCGCGCTGGACGCGGCCGCGCTCAACCTGGAGTTCACCAAGGTACGCGCGCCGATCAACGGCCGTGCGGGCCGTGCGATGGTCACCGCCGGCAACCTGGTCACCGCCGGCGACAGCGCCAGCGTGCTGACCACGCTGGTGTCGCTGGATACGGTCTTCGTCTACTTCGATGCCGACGAAGGTACGTTCCTGCGGTACGCGCAGATGGCACGCAAGGGCGAGCGCCCGAGCGAGCGCGACAGCGACCTGCCGGTCAAGGTCGGCCTGTCCGGTGAAGAAGGCTACCCGCATGCGGGCAAGGTCGACTTCCTCGACAACCAGGTCACCCGCAGTACTGGCACCATCCGCGTCCGCGCGCTGCTCGACAACGCCGACCGCACCTTCACCCCGGGCCTGTTCGCCCGTGTGCAGCTGCTGGGCAGTGGCCAGTTCCAGGCCATGCTGATCGACGAGAAGGCCGTGCTCACCGACCAGGACCGCAAGTATGTGTATGTGGTCGACAAGGACGGCAAGGCCCAGCGCCGCGACATCCAGCTCGGTCGCAATGCCGAGGGCCTGCGCATCGTGCAGCAGGGCCTGACCGCAGGCGACCGGGTGATCATCGACGGCGTGCAGAAGGTCTTCATGCCCGGCATGCCGGTGCAGGCCAAGGTGGTTGCCATGCAACCGGCCGCTGCTGCGGCTGCGCCGGCGGCTGCACCGGTTGCGTTGAATTAAAGGCAGCCGACTGACAGTCGGCTCTACCGTGTCTGCCAGCGCCCCGTGCAGGGGAGCCCGCCACCGCTGTCGCCTGCGACAGCGGCCAGGGTCGTGCACGTCGGCGTTGGTGAAAACCCAGGAATCCACCCATGGACTTTTCCCGTTTCTTCATCGACAGGCCGATTTTCGCGGCGGTGTTGTCGATCGTGATCTTCGCCGCCGGCCTGATCTCCATCCCGATGCTGCCCATCGGCGAGTACCCCGAAGTGGTGCCGCCGTCGGTGGTGGTGCGTACCGTGTATCCCGGCGCCAACCCCAAGGTGATCGCCGAAACCGTGGCCACGCCGCTTGAGGAAGCCATCAACGGCGTTGAGGGCATGATCTACCTCAAGTCGGTGGCCGGCTCCGACGGCGTGCTGCAGATGACCATCACCTTCCGCCCGGGCACCGACCCGGACGAGGCGGCGGTGAAGGTGCAGAACCGCGTCGCCCAGGCGTTGGCGCGCCTGCCCGAGGACGTGCGCCGGCAAGGCGTGACCACCCAGAAGCAGTCGCCCACCTTCCTGATGGTGGTGCACCTGACCTCGCCGAAGGGCAAGTACGACACCCTGTACCTGCGCAACTACGCACGCCTGCACGTCAAGGACGCGCTGGCGCGCATCCAGGGCGTGGGCGATGCGCAGATCTTCGGCGGCGGCGACTACGCCATGCGCGCGTGGCTGGACCCGGACAAGGTCGCCGCACGCGGCCTGACCGCCAGCGATGTGGTTGGCGCGATGCGCGAACAGAACGTGCAGGTCTCCGCCGGCCAGCTCGGCGCCGAGCCGATGCCCAACAGCCAGTTCCTGACCCTGATCAATGCGCAGGGTCGCCTGCGCAGCGAGCAGGAGTTTGGCGACATCGTGCTCAAGAGCGGCACCGACGGTGAAGTGGTGCGCTTGTCCGACGTGGCCCGGGTGGAACTGGGTGCCGGCGATTACACCCTGCGCTCGCAGCTGGACGGCAAGAATGCGGTCGGCATCGGCATCTTCCAGGCTCCCGGCGCCAACGCGCTGGAGATCCGCGATGCGGTGATGGCCACCATGGAAGACATGCAGAAGACCTTCCCGGACGACGTCAAGTTCGAAGCGGTGTATGACACCACCATCTTCGTGCGTGATTCGATCAAGGCCGTGGTCACCACCCTGCTCGAAGCGATCGCGCTGGTGGTGCTGGTGGTGATCCTGTTCCTGCAGACCTGGCGCGCCTCGATCATTCCCTTGATCGCAGTGCCGGTGTCGATCGTGGGTACGTTCGCCGCGCTGTATGTGCTGGGCTTCTCGATCAACACGCTGAGCCTGTTCGGCCTGGTGCTGGCGATCGGCATCGTGGTCGATGACGCGATCGTGGTGGTGGAGAACGTTGAACGCAACATCGAAGAAGGCTTGACCCCCTTGGCCGCGGCCCACCAGGCCATGCGCGAAGTGTCCGGGCCCATCATCGCCATCGCGCTGGTGCTGTGCGCGGTGTTCGTGCCGATGGCCTTCCTGTCCGGGGTCACCGGTCAGTTCTACAAGCAGTTCGCGGTCACCATCGCCATTTCCACGGTGATCTCGGCGATCAACTCGCTGACCCTGTCGCCGGCCCTGGCCGCGCGCCTGCTCAAGCCGCATGGCGCGCCGAAGGATGCGCCGACCCGCATCATCGACCGTCTGTTCGGCTGGGTGTTCCGTCCGTTCAACCGCTTCTTCAAGTCCAGCTCGGAAAAGTACGAGCGTGGCGTGTCGAAGATCCTCGGCCGCCGTGGTGCGGTGTTCGTGGTGTATGCGGTGCTGCTGGTAGGGACCGGTTTCATCTTCAAGCTGGTCCCGCCGGGCTTCATCCCGACCCAGGACAAGCTGTACCTGATCGCCGGCGTGAAGTTGCCCGAAGGTTCCTCGATCGCGCGTACCGATGAAATGCTGCGCAAGGTCGCCAAGATCGCCCAGGAAACCGATGGCGTTGCCCACACCATCTCCTTCCCGGGTCTGAATGCACTGCAGTTCACCAACACGCCCAATACCGGTGTGGCGTTCATTCCGCTCAAGCCGTTCAACGAGCGTCATGGCCGCACGGCGGCGCAGATCAATGCCGAGATCAACCAGAAGATCGCCGGGCTGCAGGAAGGGTTCGCGTTCGCGATGATGCCGCCGCCGATCCTTGGGTTGGGCAACGGCAATGGCTACCAGATGTTCATCCAGGACCGTGGCAACCTGGGCTACGGCGCGTTGCAGAACGCGGTGCAGTCCATGCAGGGCGCGGTGGCGCAGACCCCGGGCATGGCCTTCCCGATCACCAGCTACCAGGCCAACGTGCCACAGCTGGATGCCGAGG
Source organism: Stenotrophomonas sp. GL_101 (assembly GCF_057835675.1). NCBI lineage: Bacteria > Pseudomonadati > Pseudomonadota > Gammaproteobacteria > Lysobacterales > Lysobacteraceae > Stenotrophomonas > Stenotrophomonas sp. GL_101. The sequence goes on from NZ_CM174432.1 coordinate 1,760,357, forward strand.
TGGACCGGGTCAAGGCCAAGGCCCAGGGCGTGCAGCTGACCGAGCTGTTCGATACGTTGCAGACCTACCTGGGGTCGTCCTACGTCAACGACTTCAACCAGTTCGGGCGTACCTGGCAGGTGATCGCCCAGGCCGATGGCCAGTTCCGTGACAGTGTCGAGGACATCGGCAAGCTGCGGACCCGCAACGACCGTGGCGAGATGGTGCCGATCGGCTCGATGGTGACCGTCAAGGAAACCTTCGGCCCGGACCCGGTGCTGCGCTTCAACGGCTACCCGGCCGCCGACCTGGCCGGTGAAGCCGACCCGCGGATGCTGTCGTCGGCCGAAGCGATGACCAACCTCACCGCCATCGCCGCCAAGGTGCTGCCGGTCGGCATGGCCACCGAATGGACCGACCTGAGCTACCAGCAGGCCACCCAGGGCAAGGCCGCCTTCATCGTGTTCCCGGTCGCCATCCTGCTCGCGTTCCTGGTACTGGCCGCGCTGTATGAAAGCTGGTCGCTGCCGCTGGCGGTGATCCTGATCGTGCCGATGACGCTGCTGTCGGCGTTGTTCGGGGTGTGGATGACCGGCGGTGACAACAACGTGTTCGTGCAGGTCGGCCTGGTGGTGTTGATGGGCCTGGCGTGCAAGAACGCGATCCTGATCGTCGAGTTCGCCCGCGAGCTTGAGATGGGCGGCAAGGGCATCGTGGAAGCCGCGCTGGAAGCGTGCCGCCTGCGTCTGCGACCGATCGTGATGACCTCCATCGCCTTCATCGCCGGCACTGTGCCGCTGGTGCTGTCGCATGGCGCCGGCGCGGAAGTGCGCTCGGTCACCGGCATCACCGTGTTCGCCGGCATGCTCGGGGTGACCCTGTTCGGCCTGTTCCTCACTCCTGTGTTCTACGTGGCGCTGCGCAAGTTCGTCAGCCGCAACGGCGGTGGCCAGCTGGTCACCCACGGCGAACCGACCATCCACCATTGATCTACTCCCCCGCGAGGTTCATGCAATGAATACTGCTACCCAGAAAATCGCCCTGGTCACCGGTGCCACCCGCGGCATCGGCCTGGAAACCGTCCGCCAGCTGGCCCAGGCCGGCGTGCATACGCTGCTGGCCGGGCGCAAGCGCGACGTCGCCGTCGCCGAAGCACTGAAGCTGCAGGCCGAGGGCCTGCCGGTGGAAGCGGTGCAGCTCGATGTCGGTGATGCCGCCAGCATCGCCGCCGCCTTGCAGGCCGTGACCGAGCGTCACGGCCGCCTGGACATCCTGGTCAACAACGCCGGCATCCTGCTGGACGACATCAAACTGCCGCCGTCGGCGCAGTCCCTGGAGACCTGGCGCAACACCTTCGACACCAACGTGTTCGCCGTGGTCGCGGTGACCCAGGCGTTCCTGCCGCTGCTGAATGCCTCCCCGGCAGGCCGCATCGTCAACGTGTCCAGCATCCTCGGCTCGCTGACCCTGCACAGCCAGCCGGGCTCGCCGATCTACGGCTTCGCGGTGCCGGCCTACAACGCCTCCAAGAGCGCGGTGAATGCCTGGACCGTGCAGCTGGCGTTCGAGCTGCGCGACAGCACCACCAAGGTCAACACCGTGCACCCCGGCTATGTGAAAACCGATATGAACGGTGGCGAGGGTGAGATCGAAATCAGCGAAGGCGCGCGCTCCAGCGTCGGTATGGCGTTGATCGGTGCAGACGGCCCCAACGGCAGCTTCACTTACCTGGGCGAGGTGCTGCCATGGTGATCCGCCTGTTGACCGTGGCCGTGACCAGCGCGCTGCTGGCCGGCTGCGTCAGCGTCGGCCCCAACTACAAGGCGCCGCCGGCCGAGCCGGTGACGCTGCAGGGGGCCGCCGCGCCGGTGTTCAGCAGTGTTTCGCCGGTGGCCAGCTGGTGGGCGCAGTTCGACGACCCGGTGCTTGAGCAGCTTGTGCATGACGCCTTGGGTGCCAACCTGGACCTGCGCATTGCGATGGCCCGCGTGCGTGAAGCGCGCGCGGTGTTCGTCGAACAGCGCCTGGACCAGCTGCCGCACGTGACCGCCGGCGGCAGCTACGACCGCCGCAAGCAGCCCGATGCCACCGTGGGCGGCGAGCGGGTCTTCAGCGAAACCTACCAGCTCGGCTTCGACGCCGGCTGGGAGCTGGACCTGTTTGGCCGCCAGCGCCGTGCCGCCGAAGCGGCGCGCGCGGACCTGGGTGCCGAGCAGGACAACCTCGCCGATGTCCAGGTCACCGTGGCCGCCGAAGTGGCGCGCAACTACTTCGAACTGCGTGGGTCGCAGAAGCGCATCGACGTGGCCAAGCGCACCCTGGTCAACCTGCACGACACCCAGCGCCTGACCGAGGCACGCTGGGAGCTGGGTGCCGGTAGCGAACTGGACGTGCAGAGCAGCCGTGCACGGCTGAAGGCGATCGAAGCGGACATTCCGCTGCTGGAAGTGGCCGAAGTGCAGTCGCGGCATCGCCTGGCGGTATTGCTGGGCAAGCGTCCGGATGCACTGGACGACCTGCTGCAGCCGCGTGAAGTGCCGGCTTATGCCAAGCAGCTGCCGCTGGGCGATACCACCAGCCTGCTGCGCCAGCGTGCCGACGTACGCAGTGCCGAACGCCGGCTGGCGGCTGCCACCGCGCGGGTAGGCGTGGCCACCGCCGACCTGTTCCCGCGGATCAGCCTGAGCGGTTTCGTCGGCTTCCTGTCCGGCGATGCCAGCGGCCTGGTCAACGGCAACAACAAGGCGTGGTCGGTGACCCCGTCGATCAGCTGGGCCGCATTCGACTTCGGTACCGTCAAGGCACGTTTGCGCGCAAGCAAGGCGCAGGCCGACGGCGTGGCCGCCGAGTACGAAAAGGCGGTGCTGTTGGCGCTGGAAGACACCGAGAATGCGCTCACCCGGTATGCCAAGCAGCAGTCGCGGCTGGCGATCGTCGCCGAGCAGGCGCAGGCCGCGCGGCGTGCCGCGCAGCTGGCGCAGATCCGCTACCGCGAGGGTTCGGAAGACTTCCTGACCCTGCTCGACGCGCAGCGTACCCAGCTGGCGGCCGATGACGCACTGGCGGCGGCCGAATCCACGGTCAACGTCAGCGTGGTGGGCGTGTACAAGGCCCTGGGTGGTTGGGGGCAACAGCAGGACGCAGTGCCGGTGGCCGTCGCCGGCACGCTGCGGTAAGTGGGTGGGCGGGAGGACGTGCTGGCGTCCTTCCGCCCGGTTGCCGAGGTGACAAGCCAGAAACTCCCCGCGTTGTTGTGTAAGGAAACCGGCCATTGACGGGTTTGCCACTGCAACAGCCGACGGTGTCGATGTACAAGAGTTCCCTTCAAACAGGGAGCCGGGCGAGATGGAACGAGCAAGACGGGCACATGGCCTGCAAGGGGACGTGGACCCACCTGCGGCATCAGCGCTGTCGACAAGAGTGATCATCCTGCTGGTACTGGCCGCGCTGGTCGTCGCGCTGGGCTTCGCACGGCTGCCTGACAACCTGCTGCACATCGGCGTGGTGTTGGCCGGTGTGTTCCTCGCGATCGGCGCCCGGATCTTCCAGGCGCGCGATCAGCACCTGGCCTTGTGCCGGCTGTTGGGTGAGGCCGGTCCCGGGCGCGGTAGCTGATCACTGGCAAGCGCCAGGCCACCACCGCGTGTCGCCGTGGGGGCCCGTGCGCATTCGCGGTCAGTGCGTGGATGCTGCCGGGAAGCGCAGTTCGGCCTGCACCGGGTAGTGGTCCGATGGCAGCACGCCGCCGGGCTTCTGGTCCAGCGTGCTGAAGCGATCCACTGTGAAGCCACGCACCAGGATCCAATCGATCTCCACGGTGGGCTTACCGCTGAAATCATGGAACGTCAGGCGCGGCCCGTCGACGCGGGTGGCCAGCTTGCGCGCATCCCCAAGCACGCGGGTGAAGGCCTTATAGGTGCCGCTGCCCGGTTCGCTGTTGAAATCGCCGGTGACCACCACCGGAACCTGCTGGGGCAGCTTGCCCAGACGTTCGGTGATCAGCCTGGCCCCCAGTACGCGGCGCGGCTCATCCTCATCGCGATAGGGCAGGTGGGTGTTGAGCAGGTAGAAGCGCTTGCCATCGGTTACGCGCTCGAACAGTGCCCAGGTCACCATGCGTGGCATCAGGTTGCCCCAGGTGATGCTGCCAACCACGTCGGGTGTATCGGACAACCAGAAGTCGCCGGATTCAATCACCGTCAGCTGCGTGCTGTCGTAGAACACGCCCATGTGTTCATCGCTGTTGCCGCCGCGCCGGTCCTTGCCGAACCAACGGTAATCGGGCAGCTGGGCGACCAGGTAATCGGCCTGCTTCTGCACCAGTTCCTGCGTGCCGAACACCGCCGGATGCTGCTCGCGCAGCAGGGTGACCATCGCATCGCGGCGGTCGTCCCAGCGGCGGCCCGGTTCGGTATCCACCGGGGTGCGTACGTTGAACGACATTACCCGCAGCGGTTCGGCATCGTTGGCCCATGCGGCGCCGACGGGAAGCGACAGTGCAACCAGTGCCAACAGTGCGCTACTACGAAAACGAGACAACATTGGAATCCCTCCATCCCATGAATACGTTTCCCAAAGGGTCGCATGGAACAGGGCAGGGGGGAATTGCGCGCGTTGGCGACTGAGTAAGGCGGCGCGGCATATCGCGGTCAGGAGGTGCCCGGCACTCACCCTCACATCCAAGTGTTGTGGGTGGCGCCAGGGAGGGTAACCTTGTCGGTCCCCTTCTTGAATGGCAGGCCCCGATGGATTACCAGCTTGTGATCAAGTTCTGGCGAAAGTCGCTGGACGACGAGGCCTTCCTGGCCACCCTCGAGGCAGAGCTCAGCCAAGCCTTGGGCAGCGCTGCGACGCTGGACGGCCATGACATCAGTGCCAAGGAGATCAATCTGTTCCTGTTCACCGCCGAACCGCGCCCGACCTTCCGGCGGGCCAAGGACGTACTCGAGCGGCTCGGGGTGCTGCACAGCGTTTCGGCGGCGTACCGGCTGGTGGGCGGCGCCCAGTTCACCTCCGTGTGGCCCCTGCGCATGGCCCGGAAGTTCACCTTGCCATGAGCGCACCGGCCCCAATGCGCGACAGCCTTCCGTCGTCCGGGCACCCCGAGGTCAGCTTGCGCCTGCTGCTGCGGGCAGATGCCGCGCAATGGTATGCCTGCCTCATGCGACCGGGCGTGCTCGAACACACCAGTTGGCAGGTGTCGTCGGTGGACGACCTGGCATCGGTCTTCGATGCACTGGAGGTTGCGGTGCTGCCCAGCCAGATGCGCATGGCGGTGGTGAATGGTCGCGGCGCAGTGGTAGGAAGCATTGGCTTCCACAGCATCCAGTGGCAGCACGGCACGGCTGAAATCGCCTATGAGCTCATTCCGGCCTGCTGGGGGCGCGGTATCGCCAGTGCCCTGTGCCAGTCGGTGAGCCGCTGGGCACTGGACGCGTTTGCTTGGCATCGGATCCAGGCCTGCGTGCTCGACAGCAACGCCGCCTCCGCGGCGGTGCTGCGCAGGTGCGGTTTTGCGCATGAAGGTCGGCTGCGCAACTTCCGGCAGGTGCGCGGCGTTCCCAGGGATTTCGATATTCATGCACTATTGCCCGCAGACGGCGAGGTTGGCCGGATGCCGTGCCCGTAGGGGCTGAGGCGCACTGCTGGGCTTGGCCTGCAACGACACCGTGGGAACCGTCCTGGAATCAAGCCAACCCCACGGGTGACGACGAGCAAGGCCGCATATTCGTGATGGACATTCGACAAGCGACAACGCAGGACCTCGACGCGCTGGTGGCTATCGACACGGTCGCCATGCAGGACCCGGAGCGCGCGGACCAGATCCGCGCCTGGGTACGGGCCGGCACCTGCCATGTGCTTACCGTGGCCGGACGCGCCGCTGCCTACGGCGTGCTGCACCACCACTTTTTCGGCCACGGGTTCATCGAGATGGTGATGGTGGCGCCAGAGCGCCGCCGGAACGGACTGGCCCGCAGGCTGGTTGAGCACCTGAAGGCGATCTGCCCTCGGCCCAAGGTGTTCACCTCGACCAACCAATCCAACACGCAGATGCAGGCATTGCTTATGCAGGCTGGCTTCGAGGTTAGTGGGCACATCGACAACCTTGACCCCGGCGATCCCGAGGTGGTGTTTTGCTGCAGGTTGGCTGCCGTCTGAAGTGGCCACGGTGGTGACCGGTATCGATCGGCACACGTCCGTGATCCAAGCCCGGAATCCGATACCGCGCAGGCGCGTCAAAGCCCGTGACCCGTCCTGCCATAGGTTGACACCTGTGGCGGATGATCTGGCCGCCGTCAGGCGGCCAGAGACGCCCGATGCACCGCATCGGGCGTTTGCATTTTAAGCGACAGGTGCGGCCGCTCGGCGTTATAGATCCCCACCGACTCGGCGACCATCTGGCGTGCCTGCAGCAGGTCCCGGGGCCGGTGCAGCAGGAACTCGCCCTTCAATATCCCATTTACCCGTTCGGCCAGCGCATTCTGGTAGCAGTCGTAGCCATCGGTCATCGAGCAGGTCACCCCATGCCTGGCGTGGATCTTCTGGTAGTAGTCCGAGCAGTACTGGATGCCCCGGTCGGAGTGATGGATCAGCTGCTGCCGCGTTTTTCGTTCCTTCAGCGCCATCTGCAGTGCTTGGGCGACCTGTTCGGTCTGCAGGGTGTCGTGCACGCTCCAGCCCACGATCCTGCGCGACCACACATCGGTAATCAGGCTCAGGTATACAAATTTCCCCTGCGTGGGCAGGTAGGTAATGTCGGCTACCCAGACCTGCTCACTGCCGGTCGGTACCACGCGCCCTTCGCCGGGCTTGAGAAGATTGGGGTGCCGCCGGAAGCGGTGATGGCTGTCGGTCGTCTTGTGGTACGCCCGCCGCATGGGGACCAGCAGCCGGGCATCACGAAGGACGCCAAACAGACGGTCGCGCCCCATTGCCACTCCCGATGCTTGAAGCGTCGGTCCAATCAGATGATGCAGCTTGCGCGTGCCGATGCGCGGCTGGCGCGCTCGATAGCCACCTACCAGCGCGAGCGCCCGAGCACCGTCGGCCAATTGCCGCTGCTGACGATGGCCTGCCTGATAGTACGCTTGGCGACTGATACCAAAATGCCGGCAAGCCCTTGCCACGCTTACGCCTTGGAGGCGCCTTTGCGTGAGGACTTGCCGGAAGGCTTTTTTACGATGCGCACCCCGTAGTCTTCCTTGAGCACATCCACGATGGCCTCGAAAAGCTGCGCCTTCTCGGTCGCCTCCCGCAGCTGAACCTGCAGGACTTTGATCTGTTGTTCCGGTGTCAGCGGCTTGGCCGTTCCGGACTTGGGAGCTGTGGTCATGGGGGCAGATGATGCCCCACCTGACCAGTCTTGCCGACCATGTCGCCGAAGCCACGACAGCACGGTGCTCCGTCCTTGGATTCCGTAGCGCTCCTGGGCCTGCTTGTAGGTCAGCTCCCCACGCTCGACCTGGTCCACCACCGACAACTTGAAGGCCAGCGAGTAATCCCGCTGGCTGCGCCTGATTGTTGAATTCATTGAACATTCCTCTTCCTGTGGGAAAAGGTGTCAACTCAATTCAGGACGGGTCACCGGAATTAAAAAAGCCCGGGAACCCTTGTGTAAGGATTCCCGGGCTTCTTTCGGATTCTTTCGAACCCGTCGTATGGTGGAGGTGGGCGGAGAGGTCTCAAAAGACCTGTAACTCACTGATTCCAATAATTATCTTGGGGTGGCGAGCTTTGGCGCGACGATACCTCAAACGATACATGATCCTAATTCTGTCGGGTGGCGCAGCGCAAGCCTTGGCATCGGCGATACTGAGAGCAACGCCAATACATCTGCAAGGACGCCATGCGAGCACTGAGATTCCTCCCCGTGTTCGAGAGGGGGGAACAATATCTTGGCCGTCCCACCTAGCTCCGGAGGTATCCACAGCCCGGATTTGTGTCCTGTGGCGTATCTGAGGTCAATCCAGGATGCGAGTAGGGGGAATGCTGTAGTGGCTCGGATTGGGTGGGTAATCCCCCCGCTTTTAGCGGTCGCCAAAAGTGGAACTACGCTGCCAGTGCAAGCTTCTGCATTGGCGTGATGCCGCCGAGCGCCATGTTCGGGCGCTCGTGGTTGTAAGTCCATAGCCAACGGGTGGCGATGTCCTGGACCTGCTGGATGTCATTGAACAGATTGCTGGCAAGCCAAGCGTAACGCACGGTCCGGTTGTAGCGTTCGATGTAGGCGTTCTGCTGAGGATTGCCTGGCTGGATGTAGAGCAGCGCAATGCCTTGCTGCTCGGCCCATGCTTGCAGCGCTCCGCTGATGTACTCGGGCCCGTTGTCGCAGCGTATGGCGCGAGGCTTTCCGCGCCATTGAATGATCTGTTCCAAGCTGCGGATAACGCGCGCCGCAGGCAAGGAGATGTCGACCTCCATCGCCAGACCCTGCCGGTTGAAATCATCCAGTACGTTGAGCATCCGGAAGCTGCGTCCATCAGCCAGTTGGTCGTGCATGAAATCCATCGACCAAGTGTGGTTCGCCGCCTTCGGAACCGCTAGCGGCGCCGGCACTTCTCGGACGATGCGCTTACGCGGCTTGATGCGCAGGTTCAGCTCCAAATCGCGATAGATCCGATACACGCGCTTGTGGTTCCAAGCGAAGCCCTTCACGTTGCGCAGGTGTAGGAAGCACAGCCCAAAGCCCCAATCGCGGTAGGCGCTGGTCAGCCTGAGCAACCAGTCAGCGATGATCGCATTTTCTTGGCAGGCCTTGGCCTGATAGCGGTAGCAGGTCTGACTCACCTCGAACGTCCTGCACGCATGAACGATGCTGGTGATGCCTGCCTGGACCGCCAGTCTGGCCATCTCGCGACGCTGAGATGGCCTCACCATTTTTTTGAGAGCGCTTCCTTCAGCAGCTCGGCACTGAGCTGGGCATCGGCGTACATCTTCTTCAGCCGCCGGTTCTCGTCCTGCAGTTCTTTTAGCTGGGACACCATGGACGCATCCATGCCGCCGAACTTGCTGCGCCACTTGTAGAACGTCGCTGAGCTGATGCCATGCTGTCGGCAAAGGTCCGGGACAGGCGTGCCGGCCTCGGCCTGCTTGAGTACGGCGATGATCTGGCTGTCGGTGAATCGTGATTTCTTCATGGGATCTCCTCGGGTTAGGTTACGAGAAAATTCCACTTCTGGCTGCTACTAACCTGCGGGGGGATTACCCCATGACCACATTGCCTTGGACCTCGGCAGGGACACTATCTGGATTCGGGACCCCGTGAAGGGCGAGCGCTATCTGCGGCGGGCTGAAGTGCTCGCTATCCGCACTGGGGAATACAACTACAAAGGCGTCGTCACCCATCGCCTGGAAGTCCAGGTGCGGGATGTTGTTCACCCGCTCTGGCTGGTTCCCTTCGTGCGCCACTCCGACCGCTGGCTTAGGAGCACAGCGGTCAATGAAACTGAGCGAGATGAGTGGTTTGCTAGGATGAAGGCTTGGTTGTCCTAACCGAGCCTACTCGTCTGCCGTCTCGGCTTCGGTGTTGATTGGGTCTATCGGGGAGATCGGAAGGTTGCTGACTTCACATGACGCTATGAAGGATCGAGTCCGCTCATAAAGCACGGAGTTCTGCTCCCTGAAGTTGGCGTAGTAAAGGATCGCGCTAATTGCAATCCGTTGTTTAAGAGGATCCCAGATGCGAACGCGCTCGATAAGATCGTCTCTCGAAAGTGGCTCCAGCCCCATTTTCGCGATCTTCTTGGCAGCATTTCCCCTGAAACCCAGTGCTACGACAAGTCCCAGTGCTTGGTGTTGAGAGATAAGCTTGGAGAACTCACTGAACTCGCCAATGTCATCTTCGTCAACGACATACTGCTTCACCTCTGCAGAGAGGACTAGCTTTTCGCCGTCGCGGGCGTCAATGTCGCCGACGCGCTTCTCTCGCTTGGAGCCCGTCCTAACTTTGCCGACTTCGACTTGTAGATGCGGAGCATCAGCACGGATATAGCCAAACACTGTGCCCTGATACGCAGCGCCAGTCGGTTCACCTGCACGGCTGGTCATGTCAAACGACTGTAAGTACTGCAAGAATAACGGAGGATCTCGCTTGACTGTGGTTGGGTCAATTGCTTGAGATGGCAGTGCTCCTAGAACGTAGTCGATAACCTCCTGCTCAAGCTTGTCCAGCGAGTCGTCGCTAAACGAGAGAATGGCTTCAATCCATGAAACATAGTCTCGCCAAGCCTGCGTCGCGTGTGGTGCTGAGCTTGGGAAATCATAGCGATGGTTGTCATTCCGAAAGAAGTTGGCGATTGCGTCGTAATCCTTCCGGATTGTCAGATCCCTTCCATCTGCAGTGACCATGAAGGTATTTACGCCAGCACCATTTTTCTTCTGGGTGACGAGCGGGAAGTGCTCGTGGAACTCAGCCAGGCTTGAGTATTTCCCTCCCGTCGCGTTCAGTCTGCGCAAGAAACGAATGATTGCAATTAGGAGGCCTGGAAGAAACTTGCGTTTCTGGCCTCCAAAAAAGTTCGCCTTAACATTCGTTAAAATGAGATCCGGTGTAATTTGCTCGGAGCTCATGGCAGCTTCGCCAGCTTCTGGATGGCTTCTGAAGCCATCGCAAAGTAGATTGGGTCTCGCTCTGTCCCCACAGCCTTTAGCCCTAGATGACTGGCAGCGGCCAAAGTGGAGCCGCTGCCCGAAAATGGATCATAAATGATGCCCTTCCCGAGAGGGAGGACGCCCCGAACTATGTAGCGCATTAGTTTTTGCGGCTTTATAGACGGATGCGGCGCAAGCGCCCTTTCCGGGTCCCTGGCCGGAGCGACCTCGATTAAATCGCGGAAAGGCTCATCCTCAGAGACGCGCCTGAAACCGCCAGTGCCCCATTTGCGAAGGTTCGCAGCGACTGTAGGTTGGTCAATAGGCTTGCGAAAGATTCCCCAGGGTTCCCAGCAGGAGCGCGGCATCACGGACACGTCTGTATATTCTTCCTCGTGACCTTTCGGGCGATCTCCGCCGCGCAGTGTTTTCACAACCCGGATCAGCTCACCCCGCTTTTCAAAACCAGCCGTTTCAATCGCCGCAAATGTGGTGGTCGATAGCAGCGGGTTTGACGCAATCACTATGTGCCCGCCGGGCACCAAGATGCGTCCCGCTTGGTATGCGAAAGCCTTAAAGAACGTCGTAAGCCGCTCCCTATCCTTGGCCGTCAGTGTGGTGAAACGTGGCAAGGGCCCGCGCTTTGCCCCGTCAAAGGATGGCGGAATGCGCCAGACTCCTCCAGAACCACCGCGAAGCTTGTCTACATGCTTTTCGTCGAACTCGACAAGGCCATAGGGCGGGTCAGTGACAATTGCATGAATCGAGCATTCCTCGCGCTCGGCCATCCACTGGAGAGCGTCTGCCAAGTAGAGCTCGGCGTGCTTGGTGGGATTCGTATGCGGAAAGTGAACGCGTGATGCCTCGGCTGCTTTGAGCGCCGAGGGCTTGTTAGTACGATTGACGGTAGACATCTGCTTCTTCGTGGGACGGAGCGGAGGCATTGTCCAATTCCCTTGTCTCATGCCAGGAGACGGCCGAGGCCATCCTATTCCCTATTAGGCCATTGGCTCGCTGGATAGGGAAGGGGTTGAGACGGCCCGGCCGTGCCACGAGGCTGATGGGCCTGTTCTTCGCCTTGGTGTTGTGGGTGTCTCGCCGTGCAGCCCGATCCGCAAGGACAGCGGAGCGCTCGCCGAGGTCGGGATGGGGGACTTGGGAGGCTCAGGGCCTTCCCACTGCGGTTAGGAATCAACAGGCATGCATTTGATGATTTCTGGCGGGTGAATTCTTAAACGCAAGAGCGCACTTAGGCATTGCCCTTCCGGCAATGCGTGCGCAAGAGGCTGTGCCCCTTGACCCCCTAGAAAAGCGCTTGCCAAAGCCTAAATCTTAGGCATAAAGGCAAGTGCGGGGGCCAGAACAAGGAGCATCAATGGCCATTTATCACACCAGAGTAAAGACCTTCAGCCGTGCCCAGGGGCACGCATCCACCGCTGCAGCGGCCTATCGCGCAGGCCTTCTCATCCTCGATGACCGCACCGGTCTCCGGCACGACTACCGAAGGCGTGGGGGCGTTGTCGAAACCCGCTGCCTGGCGCCGGATGAGGCGCCTGACTGGGCTTTCGATCCTCGGCAGCTCTGGCCCGCAGCCGAGGCCTCGGAGCGCCGAAAAGACGCTACCGTTGCCCGCGAGTTCGAGGTGGTGCTGCCACACGAACTGAGCAAAGAGCAGCGTTCCGATCTGGCGGCTGAGATTTCGCGCTGCTTGGTCCAGCGTTACAGGTTCGCTGTCCAATCCAGCATCCATGAGCCGCAGACCGCTGACGGGCTCAACTATCACGTCCACATCCTAGCCACGACCAGGCGTATGGACGCAGAGGGACTGAAGGACAAGACCAGAGAGCTTGATGGTGGCCCTTCGGGTCGAGGGGAAGTCGAGTGGATCCGGGCAATGGTAGGGAAAGCCATCAATGCTCACCTTGCTGCTGCAGGTATCTCGGCCCGTGTCGATCACCGCAGCTTGAAAGAGCAGGCAGCTGAGGCCGCAGAGCAAGGGGATGAGCTGACAGCGGCGGAGCTTTCCCGAGCTCCAGGACTTCATATGGGCAAAGACGCCACTGCCTTGCACCGCCGAGGTATGGATACAGATTTGAAGCAGGGCAATGACGGGATTGCACAGGCTAACAATGCTGCTTGGGATCGCGCCGTGGTCCAGATGGCAGGAGAGGGCAGGTTGATGGACCCCGCATCCGATCAGGCAGTGCCGGTTGGCTCGCGCCAGGTTCCACTGGGCCCCGCCATCCAACCAATGCTGTCTTCCGACGTGGTGAGCTCTGTGATTGAAGCGGTGGAGGGAGGCCTGCCAGTTGAAGCGGTTGCCGATGACGGGGCGCGGCAGCCGCAGGCCACAGCATCCAAGCAGGCGTTGAAGGCTGTGTTAGAAATTTGGGCCGAGGCGTGGATAGAGGCGTTGCGAGATAGGCTCAAATTCACGCGCAGGTTGCTGCGCAACAGTGCCGCCTTGATATCCGCTCATGTCGCAGCGCCCAGGCTCCGTGGCGACCTGGAAGAACTGCTCGCGCGACTGAAGAAGTTGAAGCGGGATGCTCTTCGCTTCAAGCGTAGGCTGAAAGTTGAAGATCGTGCCCAGCACGTATTGGCCCAAGCAGAATTTGCCTTGGAGAACTTCGAAAGCCAGAACCCAAGGCCGGGCCTCTTGAATCGCTCAGACTGGTCGCGGCGTCGGGCACGCCGTGTCAGGGCTGTCGAGCTGGGACGCGAGGAGTATCAACGCGCTCACGAAGCCACTGGCCCGAAGGCTCAGGAAGACTACAACCGTCGAACAGATGAGTCCCTCTCACAGCTGGAACGCTGGAGCGAAGTGTTGCTTCGGAGATATCCGGTGTTGGAGGATGCGCCCACTGACGCTCCTGCAGCGACTATTCCTGCTGATGCCTTGCTGGCAATGAAGCAGAGCAAGGAGCCTGGAGCCCGGTTGCACTGATAGGCAAGCGAAGGCCCCGGCGAACCGGGGCTTTAGCCAACTCTGGTCTCATTGCCATCAGTGGTAGGTAGGCCCGCGAGTGGGCTTGGACACTGCGCCACGGCGTTCTGAGATCATGTCGCTCAGCTGCACCTGATCGCGTTCTACCACGGCTTCTCTGACCCTAACGGCAGGTTTCAGAGTGTGGTCGTCAGCCGGGGGTTTTGGAGCCATGCATCGGTTGATCAGCTCGTCGGCGATTTCGAGGGCATGGATGATGTCCTCTATCCGCTCCTGCGTGTCTCGGGTCCGGTCTTGGGCAATCAACGGGCACAGCACTCGACTAGCGATAGCCAGCTTTCTTTCTAACGGCATATGAAGCTCCTAACGTGGGGGAGCTTTCATAAAACCACCATTTGCGTTGATCGCAAGGCTCCGGCCCCGAATCTTGGGTGCCTAGAGTGGTTGATGGCGTTGCCTAATCATTGTCGCCGCGATCCCCCGGGCGCTACGACGCCTTCGATGGCTTCCTCACGCGACTTGCTGGCGTCTTGGCGCGCGCGCCTTTGGCGAGAGCGACTGCTTTTCGTTCACGTGCAGCCGCATTGACTGCCCTCCGCTTCGCTCTCAGTTGCGCTTGCCTGAGAGACTGCGCAGCCTCTCCGGGCTGATAGACCGGCAAACCTTCGGGAACGGGGAGAAGCGCCACTGCGTCTGCGCGCGATTGGAGTGTGGGCACATCTACATAGGTTCCGAGCTCGCCGGGCATGTGCGCCTTGTGCCCCGTAATGGCGGCGGCAATAGAGCTAAGCACCCCCGCATAGAGAAGCCGGGTGCTCGCAGTATGTCGGAACGAGTGGAAGCCCATGCCGGGCTGCATCATGCCCAAGCCAACAAGATAGGCGCGGAACTGATCTCCGAGGGCATCCCCGTAGCCTGCCTTCTTATGCCAAGGCAGGTGGGGAAACAGGCGCTCATGGCCTGCCTCCATGACATCACGGGCATAGGTGAGGATCCCAGCATCCAAGAGGCGGGGATGTAGTGGAATGAAGCGCAGCGAGTTGGCGTTCTTCAGCTTCTGGTCGCGATGGACGGCGCGGATGTGGATCCCCCAGATGCCGTTCACTTCTGCAACATCTTCCGTATAGAGCTGGCCAACTTCGTTCACTCGCGCCCCGGTGCCTGCCGCCAGCAGCACGCCCCAGTAGCGATCAGGTCGCCCTTTAGCCCAGGGCAGGAAATTCTCAGGCTCAAAGATCTTGTTGATCTCTTCAATCGTGAACTGACGGCGGGGCAGGGCAGCCACAGATTGTGCCGAGTTCTGCCGTTTGATCCCGTCCAAGGGCGAGCGCGCGATGATGCCGCTGGCCACTTGTGCGTTAAAGAAGCTGGCAAGGCGGTCTCGGTGCTTTCCGAGGGTCCGATCTGAGAGACCGGCAACAACGATGCCCTTATCTCTCTGCTGCCTGACCTTGGCCATGATCTGTGGTGCAGTCAGCTCTTTATAGTCACTCTTCTTCCTGGCATTGCTTGGCCAGTGATGGAGACCCGTCAGAAACGCTCTGACTTGAGCTTCCCCGACCTTCGACATCAGCAGGTCAGGTCCCGCGACTTCCTGGAAGATGATGAGCGTGTTCTCACTATCCAGAAGATTGCCGGGTGAGGTTTTGGCATTCCTCAGGTCCGCCAGATACAGGGCGATGCGGTCGGATAGCGTGAAATCTGCGCGGTTGGGTCCATTGAGCAGTCCCACATCCGAGAGCCCAGGCAACGCCAAGCCTCTGATCGTATCCAGAAGTGTTTGAGCATCTTCTCGCCCATTGACGTTCAGACCGGTGAGCTTGGTCCCATTCGGCAGCTGGATGTTTCCGGTCCACTGATTGATAGAGCCGCTGACTACTTTCAGCAGGTCCTCTCTGTCCTTGTCATCCATGCCGCTACGCCTCCAGCGCTCGAATGCTTCGGAGAGTGCCACAGCCATGCGGGCCGCGACGAGGCGGGCAAGGTCAACAGCGGACGGCGGAAGGCGGCGGACCAAGAAGCGTGAGCCGATAGCCTCGCGCAGGTCTACAGGAACAAGAAAGCGGACATGAAGTCCGCTAGGTCGGCGTAGAAGATAGGGCTTGGGCAAGGGGCGATACCTCAAAAGATCCTTTTGGAAAGATCGTTTTTCGGTATCGCGCCCTGCCAAAACCCAACAGAATCAGCAAGATACAGCTGAACTGCTTACAGATGGTGGAGGTGGGCGGAATTGAACCGCCGTCCGAAGGCACTCCATCCCCGGTACTACATGCTTAGCTCACCGTTGGATCTCATCCTGTGGCAGCACGGTGTGCAAAGCGCACCCCAGGACCAGCCTGCTTTAGTTAAGTCGTGACTGACAGGCAGCCATCACAACCGGTTCCGTGATAATGACCCTACATCTACGAGCACGGGCACAAGTAGGTTCGGGGGTTCGCCTTAGGCGGCTGTAGAACTAAACGCTAAAGCTGTTTTTAGGCAGCGATTGCGAAGTCGTTCGAACCGTAGTTGTCGTCGTTGGCAACTAAAAGTTTGCTGCTGGATTAACGAGGAAAGCTGCCCCCTCGGCATGCACCAAGTAACTTCACAACCCCCGTCGAAACCAGTGCACCCCCGGTTTCTTCAAGAACCGCAAGACATCTGGCGACCCAGATGCTACTTGACGGTTCCGATGCTACTCCGATCCAGCTGAATAGTCACCTGGACGGCCCGGCAGCCCCGTATTCAGGCGCCCCGGTGCGTTCAGCCCCGCAGGGGCCGGCCGCTCCATCGGGGCAGCCAGCGGCGCGCCGGCGAACCGATCAGCGCTTGCCTTCGCGCTCGCGACGGCTGTCGGCCTGGTGTTTGGCCTTCTGCTTGCGCAGGTGGTTCTGCTCGTTGCGCTGGGTGATCGCCTGCTTTTTCACTTCCGGCGCCACCTGGACCATCAACGCCTCGATCCGCGCCACCAGCCGGCGGTGGGCGAGGCTGTCATAGGTTTCATTGGCCGATGCATCCCGCTTGGCGTTGCGCAGCAGGTAGCTCAGCACCTTGTGCAGGGCGGCCGGATCCATCGCGCGGGCCAGTTCGGCGAAGATCGCCTCGTAGGCGGCAACCTCGGCCTGCAGGTCAACGGGGAGGTCTGCGCCTTGGGCGTCTGCTGGGAGGGTTTCCTGGGTCACGCGTTGCTCCGGGTACTTTGTAATAGGCGGCGATTCTGACAGTTGTGGGTGCGCTGCGGTGAATCGCCGTGCAGGGCCACCTCGTCAGAGCGTTTTGCGCAGGTAGATCCGCTGGTGGCCGCGCGGGAAGTC
Source organism: Stenotrophomonas sp. GL_101 (assembly GCF_057835675.1). Lineage (NCBI taxonomy): Bacteria > Pseudomonadati > Pseudomonadota > Gammaproteobacteria > Lysobacterales > Lysobacteraceae > Stenotrophomonas > Stenotrophomonas sp. GL_101. Next base: position 1,777,166 of record NZ_CM174432.1, read on the forward strand.
CGGCAGCCGCCCAAACACCTCGTAGCCCTGCTTCAGGTAGAAGCCTTCGGCTTGCCAGGAAAAGGTGTCCAGCATCGCTGAATGCGCGCCGGCCTGCCGTGCCTGGCGCTCGGCGTCTGCCAGCAGGGCCTGGCCCAGGTCCCGGCCGCGTTGGCTGTCGTGTACCCACAGCGCATGGACCATCAACCAGCCGCCGTAGACATCGGCTGCCAGCCCCGCTACCGGCTCGCCCTGCGCATCGCGCACCACCCGGTTCAACGGCTGGTCGTCCAGGGCGTTGCCGCAGGCGGCGCGGTTGAACGCGCGCAACCCGGCGAACACCGCTGCGGTCTCATCGGCCGTAGCCGGATCGATCCGGGGCGGTGGAGCAGGGTGGGGCATCAGGCGTCGCGGTTGTGGCGGCGCATGGTCCGCGACTTCTCGCGGGCCCAGTCGCGGTCCTTCTCGGCATCGCGCTTGTCGTGGGTCTGTTTGCCCTTGGCCAGCGCGATCTCGAGCTTGATGTTGTTCTTGCTCCAGTACATCGCGGTCGGCACGATGGTGTAGCCGTCGCGCTGGACCTTGCCGATCAGCTTGTCGATCTCGTTGCGGTGCAGGAGCAGCTTGCGCTCGCGCCGGTCGTTGGCCACCACGTGGGTGGAGGCCTGGATCAGCGGGGTGATCTGCGCGCCGATCAGGAAGATCTCGCCGTCACGCACATAGGCGTAGGCATCGACGATGTTGCCGCGCCCGGCGCGGATCGACTTGACCTCCCAGCCCTGCAGGGCCAGGCCGGCCTCGACGCGATCCTCGAGGTGGTACTCGTGACGGGCACGCTTGTTGAGCGCGATGGTTTTGTTGGCCGTCGCGTTCTTTGCTTTATCCTTGCCGCTGTTCTTGCTCATTTCCGTATTGTCTCCGATTCGGGCCTGCCCGGTCGATCCATCAGCACTGACGTCATGCCAACTATCCGCCGTAGCGCCCTGGTCGAACATTCGGCTGCCCGCATGTTTGACCTGGTCAATGATATTGACGCCTATCCGCGCCGCTTCCGCTGGTGCTCGGCGTCGCAGATCCTGGAATCCGGTCCGGAGCGCCTGGTGGCGCGGCTGGACCTGGGCCTGGGCTCGTTTTCGACCTGGTTCATGACCGAAAACACCCTGCAGCGCCCCAGCAGCATCGATATGCAGCTGCGCGACGGGCCGTTCAAGCGCCTGCACGGGCGTTGGGAATTCCATGTACTGGCCGAGGATGCCTGCAAAGTCACCCTCACCCTGGAGTTCGAGCCCACCTCGCGCCTGCTTGGCCCGGCGCTGGCGCTGGGTTTCCAGGGCTTGGCCGACCGCATGGTCAATGATTTCGTCCGCGTCGCCGACGAGCAGGACTGAACGATGCTCCGGGTGGAGGTCATCCTGGCCTGGCCGGACCGGGTCGCCTCATGCCAGCTGCAGCTGGCCGCCGGTGCAACGGTGGCCGATGCCGTGGCCGCCGCCGCGCTGGAAGGCAGTGCCGATTGCCCGGCACTGGCCGTGCACGGAGTGCTGGCCAAGCCGGGGCAGCCGTTGCATGACGGCGACCGGGTGGAACTGCTGCGGCCGTTGCTGGCCGACCCCAAGGACAACCGCCGCCGGCGCGCCCGCGCCGGCCGCTGAATCCGCTGCTGGCCTCAGCGGCCGCGCTTCTTCTTGTCCTTGGCCAGGTTGCGGCCGAACTGGCGCACGCTGGTCTTGGCCAGGTCGGCATCCTGGTTGGGGAAGTACTCGCCGTCCCAACGGGTGACCTGGTCATTTTCGAAGAAGACCGTGAAGTTCTTCACTTCGGTCTTGCCCACGCGGTTCACGCGTTGGCTGGCGGTGTAGTCCCAGCGCTGGGCATGGAACGGATCCGGGATCGAGGGGGTGCCGAGCAGAGCGTTGACCTGCTGCTTGCTCTGGCCCACCTGCAGCTGACCGACGGCCTGCTCCCGGATCAGGTTGCCCTGATAGATGGGTTGCTTATAGATGATGCCGCAGCCCGTGGTGGACAGGGCAACGGCGGCGACCAGCAGGAGATTGCGCATCAGGAATGGCGTTTTGGGAAATCCAGTCGATGATACACTCACGACGCGTCGCCGCGACCCAATCCGAGGCAGCTGGCGCTAAATCGCCAATGAACGGAGAACTATGGAAACCCACGACCTGCGCAAAGTCGGCCTGAAGGTGACCCATCCGCGGATGCGGATCCTGGCGCTGCTGGAGCAGCGCACTGCCCATCACCACATGACTGCCGAAGACATTTACCGCCAGCTGCTGGAGCACGGCGACGAGATCGGCTTGGCCACGGTGTACCGGGTGCTGACCCAGTTCGAGGCCGCCGGCCTGGTGCTGAAGCATAATTTCGAAGGCGGCCAGGCCGTCTACGAACTGGATCGTGGTGGCCATCACGACCATATGGTCGACGTGGACTCGGGCAAGATCATCGAGTTCGAAAGCCACGAGATCGAAGAGCTGCAGCGCAAGATCGCCACCGACCACGGCTACGAGCTGGAAGAGCACTCGCTGGTGCTCTACGTGCGTAAAAAGCGCCGGTAAATCCCTGCCGTGGGGCCGGGATGCCGCCGCGACGACCAACGGTCGTCACCTACGACGGTGGGCAATTCCGGTAAATCCCTGCCGTGGGTCGGGATGTCGCCGCGACGACCAACGGTCGTCGCCTACGGCGGTGGACATTCCCGGTAGGTCCCGACCGTGGGTTGGGGGGCCTCGCGACGACCAACGGTCGTCGCCTACACCTGCAGCAGCTTGCGCGCCGCCGCGCGGGCTTCCTTGCTGACTTCCACGCCACCGAGCATCCGCGCCAGTTCTTCTTCGCGCGCCTTGCTGTCCAGTTTTTCCACCGCGCTCTGGGTCATGCCATCCACCGGTGCTTTGCTGACCCGGTAATGGGCGTGGCCCTTGGACGCGACCTGGGGCAGGTGGGTCACGCACAGTACCTGTCGCTTTTCGCCCAGGGCGCGTAGTTTCTGGCCAACGATGTCGGCCACGGCGCCGCCAATGCCCGAATCCACTTCGTCGAAGACCATCGTCGGCACGGCGTCCAGGCCCAATGCGGCCACTTCGATCGCCAGCGAGATCCGCGACAGTTCACCGCCCGAGGCTACCTTGCGTAGGGCGCGCGGCGGCTGGCCGGCATTGGCGGCAACCAGGAACTCCACCCGCTCGGCACCGTTGGGGTCCGGTTTGGTCACCGCCTGCGGTTCGATCTCGATCAGGAACTGCCCGCCGCCCATGCCCAGTTCGCCGATCAGGGTGGTGGTGGTGACCGACAGCGCTTCGGCTGCCTGGCGGCGGCTGCCGCTGAGCACCGTGGCCACGGCCTGCCATTGGCCGGCCGCACGTTCGATCTCGCCGGCCAGTGCCTGCAGCCGGGTATCGGCGCCCCGCAGCTGTTCAACCTCGGCCTCCATCGCGTCGCGATGCTCGCCCAGTGCCTCCATCGGCACCCGGTGCTTGCGCGACAGGTCGTGCAGGCGGCCCAGCCGGCGCTCGATGTCCTCGAACTGCTCGGGGTCGGCGTCGAGGTCGTCGTGGACCCGGTCCAGCAGGGCCAGTGCTTCATGCAGCTGGATGCTGGCGCTGTCCAGCAAGGCGTCCACCTCGCCCAGGCGCGGGTCGTGCTCGGCCACCCGCGACAGTTCATGGCGGGTCTGCTGCAGCAGCTGCAGCGCCGAGGTGTCTTCATCGCCATTGAGCCGGGCCGCGGCAACATCGCACGCGGCGATCAGCGCGCTGGCGTGGGCCTGGCGGCGGTGGTTGCTGCCCATCTGCGCGATCGAGGCCGGGTCGAGGTCTTCGCGATGCAGCTCGCCCAGCTGGTGTTCCAGGTAGCCGATGCGGTCGCTGACGTCGCCCTGGCGCGACAGCGCCTCGGCCTCGTCCACCAGCGCCTGCCAGCGGGCCGCGGCCTGGCGGACCTGGCCGCGCTCGGCATCGTTGCGGGCGAAGGCATCCAGCAGGGCCAGCTGCGACGGGCGTGACAGCAACGCCTGCTGCTCATGCTGGCCGTGGATTTCAACCAGCCGGGCGGCCAGTTCGGTGAGCTGGGACAGGGTGACCGGGCGGCCGTTGATCCAGGCCCGCGAGCCGCCGTCGGCGCGGATGATCCGGCGCAGCTGGCACTGGTCTTCATCGTCCAGCTCGTTGTCGCGCAGCCACTGCCGGGCCGGGGCATGCTCGCCCGGGGCGAATTCGGCCGACAGCTCGGCGCGGGCGGCGCCATGGCGGACCACGCCGCTGTCGGCGCGCAGGCCGGACAGGAAGCCCAGCGCGTCGACCATCAGCGACTTGCCGGCGCCGGTCTCGCCAGAAACCACGGTCATGCCCGGCCCGAATTCGAGTTCGGTGGCACGGACGACGGCAAAATCCTTGATCGATAGATGTCTGAGCATGTTCTTGGGTTCCCGAGCCGCGCAACGCTAGCATGGGTAGCAGGCAGCTCCAATGACTTGCCAACGCGCGATGCAGCCATTATCTAATGTGGCGTCTCACAGGCTGATTCCATGCACCCTTCCGTTCCCCCGCTTGTGCCCCGTGCCCGCCACCTGCTGCGGACGCTGATCGCGCGGCACATCCAGGACGGCGAGCCGGTCGGCTCGCAGACCCTGGCGCGGCTGGCCGGGCTGGATGTCAGCCCGGCCACCATCCGCAACATCCTGGGCGACCTGGAAGACCTGGGCCTGCTCAGTTCCCCGCATACCTCGGCCGGGCGGGTGCCCACCGCGCACGGCTACCGGGTATTCGTGGACAGCCTGGTGAAGATGCAGCCCCCCGGCGAGGGCGAACTGAACCGGCTGCGCACCGAGCTGGCCACCGGCACCGGCACCCAGGCGTTGCTGGGCAGTGCCTCCGAGCTGCTGTCGGCAATGAGCCATTTCGTCGGCGTGGTCAGTGCGCCGCGCCGCGAGCAGTTCGCCTTCCGGCACATCGATTTCGTGGCGCTGGACGCGCGCCGGGTGCTGGCCATCCTGGTGTTTGCCGACAACGAGGTGCAGAACCGGGTGATCGAACCGCGCCACCGCATCAAGCCGGGCGAGCTGGAGCAGGTGGCCAACTACCTCAACGCCAACTGCGCCGGGCGCCCACTGGCCGAGATCCGCCAGCGCCTGCTGCTGGAGCTGCGCGATGCGCAATCGGAAATGGAGCAGCTGCTGGCCCACGGCATCGAGCTGACCGAACAGGCACTGGTGCCGCCGGCCGATGACATGGTGCTGGCCGGGGCGACCCGGCTGATGGGGGTACAGGACCTGTCCGACCTGGACCGGCTGCGTGAGCTGTTCGACGTGTTTGCCAGCAAGCGCGAGATCCTGCAGCTGCTGGAGCGCACCATCCAGGCGCCGGGCGTGCGCATCTTCATCGGCGAGGAGACCGGGGTGATGCCGCTGGAAAGCGTCTCGCTGGTCACCGCGCCGTATTCGGCCGATGGCCAGGTGCTGGGCGTGCTGGGGGTGATCGGGCCCAAGCGGATGGCTTACGACCGCATGATCCCGCTGGTGGAGGCCACCGCCCAGGTGCTGGGGGCGGCGCTGGGCTCGACCGCTGGCGGCGGATTGTCCCGCGATCGGACATAAAGCGGCCCGCTACTCTTGAAACCGGAATCGACGCCCACATAGGGGTGGGTGGAGGCGGAGAGTCACCGCCAAGGATCCGGAAATGAACCAAGATCAACCTGATATCGCCGCCCAGGCCGCTGGCGAACCCGCCGCGGCCGAATCGCTCCAGCAGCAGCTGGAGAGCCTGCATAACGAAGTGGCCCTGCTGCGTGCCGAGTCGCTGCGCGAGCGCGCCGACCTGGACAACCAGCGCAAGCGCGTGGCCCGCGACGTTGAACAGGCGCGCCGTTTTGCCAACGAGAAGCTGCTGGGCGAGCTGCTGCCGGTGTTCGACAGCCTGGACGCCGGCCTCAATGCCGCCGGTACCGAGCCGAGCCCGCTGCGCGAAGGCCTCGAGCTGACCTACAAGCAGCTGCTCAAGGTCGCCGCCGACAATGGCCTGGTCCTGCTCGATCCGACCGGGCAGCCGTTCAACCCCGACCACCACCAGGCGATCAGCCAGGCCGATGCGCCCGGCGCGGCGCCGGGCAGCGTGGTGCAGGTATTCCAGAAGGGCTACCTGCTCAACGACCGCCTGCTGCGCCCCGCGCTGGTAGTGGTCGCCCGCGATTGACCCCGTGGTGCCGGGCGTGCCCGGCGCAGGGCGGTGCGGCCAGGTCCCTCCCGGCCAGAGGCTGAATACGTTGTGCCGCCGACGGACACAGCGTTTGGTTGATGGCTTGAATGTGATCCCGCCGTCCCCCACATCCCATTCATAACCCGGCAGCAGCCGGATGTTCCCAGAACTTTCAGGAGTCTCCCTCATGGGCAAGATCATTGGTATCGACCTCGGCACCACCAACTCGTGTGTGGCGATCATGGACGGCGGCAAGGCCCGCGTCATCGAAAATTCCGAAGGCGACCGCACCACGCCTTCCATCGTCGCCTACACCAAGGACGGCGAAGTGCTGGTGGGCGCCTCGGCCAAGCGCCAGGCGGTCACCAACCCGAAGAACACCTTCTACGCCGTCAAGCGCCTGATCGGCCGCAAGTTCACCGACGCTGAAGTCCAGAAGGACATCGCGCACGTGCCTTACGGCATCCTGGGCCACGACAACGGCGATGCCTGGGTGCAGACCAGCGACGCGAAGAAGATGGCGCCGCAGGAAATCTCCGCCCGCGTGCTGGAAAAGATGAAGAAGACCGCCGAAGCCTACCTGGGCGAGACGGTCACCGAGGCGGTCATCACCGTGCCGGCCTACTTCAACGACAGCCAGCGCCAGGCGACCAAGGACGCCGGCCGCATCGCCGGTCTGGAAGTCAAGCGCATCATCAACGAGCCGACCGCGGCCGCACTGGCCTATGGCCTGGACAAGGGCGACAACAAGGATCGCAAGATCGTGGTGTACGACCTGGGCGGCGGCACCTTCGACGTCTCGGTGATCGAAATCGCCAACGTCGACGGTGAGAAGCAGTTTGAAGTGCTGGCCACCAACGGCGACACCTTCCTGGGTGGCGAAGACTTCGACAACCGCGTCATCGAGTACCTGGTCGACGAGTTCAACAAGGACCAGGGCATCGACCTGCGCAAGGATCCGTTGGCCCTGCAGCGCCTGAAGGACGCTGCCGAGCGCGCCAAGATCGAGCTGTCCAGCGCGCAGCAGACCGAAGTGAACCTGCCGTACGTCACCGCCGATGCGTCGGGCCCGAAGCACCTGAACATCAAGCTGACCCGCGCCAAGCTGGAAGCGCTGGTGGAAGAGCTGATCAAGAAGTCGATCGAGCCGTGCCGCGTGGCGTTGAACGACGCCGGTCTGCGCTCAAGCGATATCAACGAAGTGATCCTGGTCGGTGGCCAGACCCGCATGCCGAAGGTGCAGCAGGCGGTTACCGAGTTCTTCGGCAAGGAACCGCGCAAGGACGTCAACCCGGATGAAGCGGTGGCACTGGGTGCGGCGATCCAGGGCGGCGTGCTCGGCGGCGACGTCAAGGACGTGCTGCTGCTGGACGTGACCCCGCTGTCGCTGGGCATCGAGACCATGGGTGGCGTGTTCACCAAGATCATCGAAAAGAACACCACCATCCCGACCAAGGCCTCGCAGGTGTTCTCCACCGCCGAGGACAACCAGTCGGCGGTGACCGTGCACGTGCTGCAGGGTGAGCGCGAACAGGCCCGCTTCAACAAGTCGCTGGCCAAGTTCGACCTGTCCGGCATCGAGCCGTCGCCGCGTGGCATGCCGCAGGTGGAAGTGTCCTTCGACATCGACGCCAACGGCATCCTGCACGTGTCGGCCAAGGACAAGAAGACCAACAAGGAACAGAAGGTCGAGATCAAGGCCGGTTCGGGTCTGTCCGAGGACGAGATCGCGCGCATGGTCGCCGATGCCGAAGCCAACCGCGAAGAAGACAAGAAGTTCCACGAGCTGGTCCAGGCCCGCAACCAGGCTGACGCGCTGATCCACGGTACCCGTACCGCGATCACCGAGCACGGCAGCAAGGTCGGCGGCGATGTGATCGGCAAGGTGGAGGCCGCCCTGGCCGATCTGGAAACCGCCATGAAGAATGACGACAAGGCGCAGATCGAAGCCAAGTCGAAGGTGCTGGAAGAAGCCGGCCAGGCGCTGTTTGCCGCCTCCGCGTCGGCCGAGCAGGGCGGTGCCGCCCCGGGCCCGGATGCCGGTGCCAACAACGGCGCGCACGACGATGTGGTCGACGCCGAGTTCACCGAGGTCAAGGACGACAAGAAGTCCTGATCCGGACAAGGCACGGGACGTTGCGCAGGCAACGTCCCGTTGTCGTTTCCGCTAGGTCCTGGCAGCCGCACCACGGTTTGTCCGGGCGCCCCCGGCGAAAGAGCGGACCTGGTTCCGCTCTTCCGCTTTGACGAATCCCGACTTCCGGATACTGATTCAAGACCATGAGCAAGCGTGATTACTACGAAGTGCTGGGCGTGTCCCGCACCGCCAGCGAAGAAGAGCTGAAGAAGTCCTATCGTCGCTGCGCGATGAAGTTCCATCCGGACCGCAACCCGGGTGACGCCGCGGCCGAAGCCTCCTTCAAGGAGTGCAAGGAAGCGTATGAAACCTTGTCCGACAGCAACAAGCGCCGGATGTACGATGCCCACGGCCACGCTGCGTTCGAGCATGGCATGGGCGGTGGCGGTGGCGGTGGCGGTGGCCCTGGTGGCCCGGACATGGGCGACATCTTCGGCGACATCTTCGGCAACATCTTCGGTGGGGCCGCCGGCGGTGGCCAGCGCCAGGCACGTCGCGGCGCCGATGTCGGTTACGTGATGGAACTGGACCTGGAAGAAGCGGTGATGGGCGTGGAGCGCCGCATCGAGATTCCGACCCTGGCCGAGTGCGACGACTGCAATGGCAGTGGTTCCGAAGACGGCAAGGTGGACACCTGCAACGTGTGCCATGGCCACGGCCAGGTGCGCATCCAGCGTGGCATCTTCGCCATGCAGCAGGCGTGCCACAACTGCAACGGCCGCGGCAAGATCATCCAGACGCCGTGCAAGACCTGCCACGGCAATGGCCGTGTGGAGGAAGACAAGGTGTTGTCGGTGAAGGTGCCTGCGGGTGTCGACAGCGGCGACCGCATCCGCCTGTCGGGCGAGGGTGAGGCCGGTCCGGCCGGGACCCCGCCGGGCGATCTGTATGTGGAAGTGCGGGTGCGCGAGCACGCGATCTTCCAGCGCGATGGCGACGACCTGCACTGCGAAGTGCCGATCCGCATCTCGCAGGCCGCACTCGGCGACACCGTGCGCGTGGCGACCCTGGGCGGTTATGCGGAAATCCGCATCCCGGCCGAAACCCAGACCGGCAAGCTGTTCCGCATGCGTGGCAAGGGCGTGCGCTCGGTGCGCAGCCGCACCGAGGGCGATCTGTACTGCCGCGTGGTGGTGGAAACGCCGGTCAACCTGACCACCGAGCAGCGCAAGCTGCTGGAGCAGTTTGAAACCACGTTCACCGGTGAGGACGCGCGCAAGCATTCGCCGAAGTCGGCGACGTTCCTGGACGGGGTGAAGGGTTTCTGGGATCGGATGACCTCGTAAGCGGGGCGCCTTGGTGTGTGATGTTGAGAAGGGCCTCCTGGTAACAGGAGGCCTTTTCCATTTCTCCCAAGGCAGAGCCCGCGTTTGGGGCCCCTTCGCGTCCAGCAGGCCCCTGGTGCAAACGTCCCCCGACCGCCTGCGGCGACCACCCCAGATCAGCGTCACCACCAACGGTGGTGACCTACCTGAGGGTATTGGTGTCGCCGCGTGCAGAGAGGTGCAGCGCACATACAAAACAGCGGAGTGGGCCGTTGCGTACCGAGAGCCGAGCCCCTTGGCGGCCGGCAGGCCCTTGGCAAAATCAAGGAGGAGGTGACGGCCGCAGGCCGGCGCCGGGGGACATTTGCGAAAGGGCCTGCCGGCCGCCAAGGGGCCCCGGACGCTCGCGTTGCAACCCACCGAAGACGCACACACGCGCTACTGTCCAATCCACCCGGGGCCGTCGCGCCCTGCACGCCACCGCGATCTCTTGCATCTGCAAGCATCTTCGCCAACCGCGGTGGCGGGCGTAAAATGCCCGCCATGAACGAACCCCTCGAAAGCCACCTGGTTCACGGTCGCCGCCAGCGCCCGGACGGTCCGTCGCCGGTCGACGTTATCTCGGTACAGTCGCAGCTGGTCTACGGCTATGCCGGCAACAGCGCGGCGGTGCCGCCGCTGCGCGCGCTGGGCGTGCGCGTGGCCGAAGTGCCCACCACGCTGCTGAGCAACGCGCCGTTCTACCCGACCACGCGCGGCCGCGTGCTGCCTGCGGACTGGTTCGCCGAACTGCTGCAGGGGGCGGGCGAACGCGGCCTGCCGCAGCGGGCGCGGATGCTGGTGTCCGGCTACTTCGGCAGCGTCGGCAACGGGGCTGCCTTCGCCGACTGGCTCGATGAGGTGCTGCCGGCCTCGCCACAGCTGCGTTACTGCCTGGACCCGGTGATCGGCGATACCCATACCGGCCCCTATGTGGAACCCGGGCTGGAAGCCGTGTTCGCCGAGCGCCTGCTCCCGCACGCCTGGCTGGTCACCCCCAATGCGTTCGAACTGGGCCGCTTGACCGGCATGCCCAGCCTGGAGGAGGGCGATGCCATCGCCGCCGCGCAGGCGCTGCTCGCGCGAGGTCCGCAGTGGGTGCTTGCCCATAGCGTCGGCGGCGAGCCGGGCCAGCTGGTCACCCTGGCGGTCAGCCGCGAGGCGATCTGGCGCTGGTCCTCGCCGCACCTGCCGGTGGACGTGGCCGGCACCGGCGATGTGCTGATGTCGCTGCTGGTAGCGTTCCTGCTGCGCGGCGAATCGATCGAGCAGGCGATCTCGCGTGCGATCGCCGGCGTGCACGTGGCGCTGGAAACCACCCTGGCCAACGGCCATGAAGAGTTCGATGTATTGGCCGCCGCACCGGCCGCATTGGCCCTGCCGCAGCGCTTCGTGCCCGAGCGGCTGGCGTGAGTGCAGCACCGGTCGTGGTGGGCATCGTCGGCAGCGCCGGTACCTACGGGCGCTGGCTGCGCGGGTTTCTGCAGCAGCGCATGGGCCTGCAGGTCATTGGCCATGATCCGGCCGACCCGCACTCCGATACGCCTGACACCCTGCTGGAACACGCCGATGTACTGGTGTTCTCCGCGCCCATCCGGCATACCCCGGCACTGATCGCCGACTATGTGCGCCGCTCTGCCGGCCGCGAAGCCGGCCGCCTGTGGCTGGACGTGACCTCGGTCAAGAGCGAACCGGTGGCTGCGATGCTGGCCTCCCAGGCCGAGGTGGTCGGCCTGCACCCGATGACCGCGCCGCCCAAGGCGCCCACCCTGAAGGGCAGGGTGATGGTGGTCTGCGAAGCGCGGCTGTCGCGCTGGCAGCCGTGGCTGCAGCAGTTGTGCGATGCACTGGAAGCCGAATGCGTGCGCGCCACGCCCGGGCACCATGACCAGGTCATGGCGTTGGTGCAGGCGATGGTGCATGCCACCCACCTGGCCCAGGCCGGCGTACTGCGCGAATACGCACCCCTGCTGGGGGCGCTGCCGACGCTGATGCCGTACCGCTCGGCCTCGTTCGAGCTGGATACCGCGATCATGGCGCGCATCCTGTCGTTGAACCCGGCCATCTACGAAGACATCCAGTTCGGCAATCCGCACGTGGCGCCGATGCTGGACCGGTTGCTGGGCCAGTTGCAGCAGCTGCGCGCGCAGGTGGCGCAGGGCGATGATGCGGCGCGGGCTGCATTCCGCCAGCAGCTGCTGCTGGACAACCGCGACAGCCAGGGCGCGGCCGTGCTGGCCGAGGGCAACTACACCTTCGAGCGGGTGGGGTACCTGTTGGCCGACCTCACCGAGCGCAATGCGATCAGCGTGCACCTGCCCGAAGACCGGCCCGGATCACTGCGCGAGCTGCTGCACGTGTTCGAGCGCCACGGGGTCAGCCTTGCGTCGATCCATTCGTCACGCGCCCCGGGCGGGGAAGTGCATTTCCGTGTCGGCTTCGTTGCCGGCAGTGACGGCCTGGCCCTGCAGCGGGCGGCGGTGGAGATCGATGCCAGCGGCATTGGCCGGGTCCTGCCGCGCTGAGGGATGCACGGCCACACTCATCCACAGGGGGTGTGGATGAGTGCCGAACAAACATGTGGATAACCACGCGCAGCCGTTGCCTGCCAAGGCTGTCAAGACGTTTGGCGATAAAATCACCAGCCTTTCGCAATCTTTTTTCGCCGGCCCGTTCATCGGCTGGCGGCGGCTCAGGTGCGGAGCGTCAACTCGCCGCCGTTGGTGCGGAACTCGCGGCCGTCGCGCACCAGCGGGCGACCGTCGGCCAACTCGTAGCGCGGTGAGGACGGGGCAGACGACGCATCGCCGGGTTGTTCGTCCTTGAACTCGATGATGACGTAGCTTTCGCCCACCGCATCGGTGGCGGGAAACTGTCGGAACGACATGCAACACCTCCTGCAACAGCATGGACCAGTGACCTGCGCACCATGCGACCGATCGCGTTAGCGGTGTGTCATCAATCGATGAACTGCAGTTTTGCCAGCTCCGCGTACAGACCGCCTTCGGCCAGCAGCTGTGCGTGGGTGCCCTGCGCGACGATGCGGCCGTGGTCCATCACCACGATGCGATCGGCCTTGAGCACGGTGGCCAGGCGGTGGGCGATGACCAAGGTGGTGCGCCCGGCCATCAGCCGTTCCAGGGCCTGCTGTACAGCGCGCTCGCTCTGCGCATCCAGGGCGCTGGTGGCTTCATCCAGCAGCAGGATCGGCGCGTCCTTCAGCAGCGCCCGGGCGATGGCGATGCGTTGCTGCTGGCCGCCGGACAGGCGCGCGCCACGTTCGCCCAGTTCGCTCAGGTAGCCATCGGGCAGCGCCTGCAGGAATTCATCGGCTTCGGCTGCTTCGGCGGCACGCTGCACGTCGTCATCGCTGGCCTCCAGCCGCCCGTAACGGATGTTTTCCAGCGCGGTGCTGGCAAACAACGTCGGCTGCTGCGGCACCAGCGCCATCTGCGCGCGCAGCGCGGCCGGCTCCACCGCGCGCACGTCGACACCATCGACCAGGATGCGGCCCGCGGCGGGATCGTGGAAACGCAGCAGCATCGACAACACCGTGCTTTTGCCGGCGCCGGACGGGCCGACCAGGGCCACGGTCTCGCCGGGGCGCACATGCAGGTCGAAATGCGCCAGTGCAGCGGTATCGGGGCGTTGCGGGTAATGGAACACGACGTCGTCGAAACGGATCTCGCCCCGCAGCGGCAGTGGCAGCGGCAGCGGGTTGGCCGGGGCGAGGATCTCGATGTCTTCCTGCAGCAGCTCGGCAATCCGGCCCATGCCGCCGGAGGCCCGCTGCAACTCGTTCCAGACCTCGGCCAGTGCGCCCACCGAGCCCCCGCCGATCAATGCATACAGCACGAACTGGCCCAGCGTACCGGCGCTCATGAGGCCATCGTTGACATCGTGCGCGCCCAGCCACAGCACCCCGACGATCGCCCCGAACACCAGCACGATGGCCGTGGCGGTGACGATCGACTGTGCGCCGATACGCCGCCGCGCGGCCTTGATCGACTCGCCCAGCGCAGCGTTGAAGCGGCCGCGCTCGTAGGGTTCGCGTGCATGCGCCTGGACCGTGCGCACCGCGCCGAGCGTCTCGGCGGCCAGGGTGTTGGCATCGGCGACCCGGTCCTGGCTGGCGCGCGCGATGTTGCGCAGGCGGCGCGCGCCGATGATGACCGGCAACACCGCCAGTGGAATGCCCACCAGCGACCACATTGCCAGCCGTGGGCTGGTCACGAACAGCATCACCAGGCTGCCCACCACGGTGATGCTGCTGCGCAGGGCCACCGACATGGTCGAGCCGATTACGCTGCGCAGCAGCTCGCTGTCGGCGGTCAGGCGCGAGACCAGCTCGCCGCTGCGGCTGCGGTCATGGAAGCCGGCACCCAGTGCAATGAGGTGGGCGTACAGGCGGCTGCGCAGGTCGGCGACGACTTTTTCGCCCAGCAGGGACACGAAAAAGAAGCGCGCGGCCGTGGCCAGCGCCATCACCACGGCCACCAGGAACAACAGCGCGAAGGCCTGGTTGATCTGGCCATTGTTGTTGAAGCCGTGGTCGATCATCTGCTTCACCGCCGGCGGCAGGCTCAACGTGGCAGCCGATGAAATAGCCAGCGCGACCAGCCAGGCGGCGAACAACCCGGAGTGCCGGCGCACGAACGGCCACAGCGTGCCAAGGCTGCCAAGCCGACGGACCGGGGTGGCCGGCGGGGAAGAAGTGTCAGTCATCAAGGTGGCCCGGGTCGGTATGCGTTTCAATGCGGATACGATCACGTGTGGCGTCGCGGAGGCGGTTTTTCAACGGGTCAACCTGATCGGCAGGCAACTGCAGCTGCAGTTCCACCCCGGCCGGAGTGAAGGTTTCGCCGAGTTTTTCGGCGCCGTGCCCGGCCAGTGCCGCATGCAGGGCGCCAAGATCCTCGAAGCCGGCCAGCACGCGGATCTGCGAGAGCTGCACCAGGGGCAGTCGCGGGGCGCTGCGCAGGCATTCGGCGGCCGTGCCGCCGTAGGCCCGGACCAGCCCGCCGGCCCCAAGCTTGATCCCGCCATACCAGCGGATCACCACCACCATCACCCGATCGAACCCCTGGCCGTCGATCGCCGCCAGGATCGGCCGGCCGGCGGTGCCAGCCGGTTCGCCGTCGTCGCTGGAGCGGTACTCACTGCCATGCCGGTAGGCCCAGCAGTTGTGCGTGGCATCGGCAATCGCCACCTGCTGCAGGAACGCCAGCGCGGCGGCGGCACTGTCGATCGGCGCGGCATGCGCGATGAAACGGCTGTGCTTGATTTCCAGGCTGTGGCTGGCGACGGTGGCGAGCGTATCGGGCATCCCCACCATTGTAGGTGACGACTGTTGGTCGTCACATGCTCGTCAGTTGTCCAGCAGCTGGCGGACATCGCGCGGGACGCGCGCTTCCGGATACTGCACCAGGTAGCGCTCCAGGCTGGCGCGCGCGGTGTCCAGGTCGCCGGCATCGCGGCGCTCACGAATGCGTTTAAGCCATTGTTTGCGGGGCAGCGCGGCATCGGCGTCGACGGCGGCATCGACCGCGCTGGCTGACAGTTCGGCACTGGCCGGTGCCGACTGGGCGCGTCGCATCACACCGGCGGCGCCGGTCATGCTGCGTGCCGAGGACTTGGCCGCTGCGCCAGCCTCCGGCGCGGCGGCATTGGATTGCCTGGCGTCACCGGTGGGGGTGACGATATCGGTTGGTCGTGGCTCGGCGATGTCCATCGCGTAAGCCTGCGGGGCCGCCGCGACCTGCGCGGGCGGTACCGGCGGTGCTGGCGGTGCCTGCATCACCGGCGCTGGCATCACCGGCGCGGGCTTGGGCAAGGCCGGTGGGGTGGGCGTGGTCCGTGCCCGTGGGGCGACTGCCCCGGCAGCATTCTGCGCGGCAGCGGGTGTCTGGGCAATCTCGGCAGCGGCGGCGGATGCCGCCGACGTGTCGCTGGCCGCGGGCGCGGCGTCGAGCGCCGGCGCGTCCTCGACAACCGGCGCGGTGGCGGCCATCGGTGGCGGTTGTGGCGGTTCCGGCTTGAGCTGCCAGGCGATGCCAACGGCGAACACCACCGACGCCGCCAGGCCGAGCGCGGCCGGCAGCCGCGACCGGCGAGGCCGTTGCACAGGTGCCGCGGTCGTCCCGGGGGCGATCACCGGGGCGGCCGAAGTCACCGGCTGAGGCTGCACGGCGGCCCGCGCGGCGGCCAACACCGCCTCGTCGAGTGCGGCCGACGGCGTACTTGGCGCACCGCGACCGAGCAGGCGTGCCAGTTCGCGTTCTTCCGGGGTCAGCGGTTCGATGTGGTTCATTCGGTCAACCCCGCGCGCAGCTTGTCCATCGCGTAGCGCAGCCGCGATTTAACCGTTTCGCGGCCGACGCCGGTGATCTGGGCGATCTCTTCCAGGCTCAGTTCCTGTTCCAGCCGCAACTGCAGGACCTCACGCTGTTCTTCCGGCAACTGCTCCATCGCCAGCTGCAGCTGGCGACGCTGCTCGAACTCGGACAGCTGCGTTTCCGGCGTCCGCGTATCACTCATGCGTGCGACCCGCTCATCGGCGTCGCCCGGCGCGGGCGGACGATGCCGGGCGGCGCGCCAATGATCGTTGAGCCGGTTGTGGGCAATCCGGAACAGCCACGTAGTGAAGGCAGCGTCGGGTTGCCAGCCGGCACGCGCGGCGATCACCCGCTGCCAAACGTCCTGGAACATTTCGTCGGCCAGCGCCGCATCGCGCAGCTGGCGCAGCAGAAAGCTGTACAGGCGGCTGCGATGGCGCGCGTACAGCGTTTCAAACGCATGCAGTTCGCCGCCGGCCCAGGCCAGCATCAGCGATTCGTCGGTTGGCAGGGCAGCGGCGTCCACGGCGCACAGAGTAAGCGCTGGGCTGGCTTGCGCATAGCAGGGCGTGGTGGCGGCGATCACGGGCGACAACATGGCGGCATGGCGGGGGAGACAGGGGTTCAAACGTCCAGCGGCGCTGAACGGGGTTGCGGGCTTCCATTGCCCCCCGGGTGCCGCGCTATGCTCGCAGCACAGGGGAGGTGCCGGGTACCCGGGACCAGAAGAGATGAACATGTTGTCCAACCAGCTGGTGACGTCCTTGGGGCATCCGGAAGGTGACGCGGTGGTTGCCGCCTCGCTCGCGCGGGCATTGTGTGCCCTGCTGCCGCAGGGCGCGCAGGTTGCCCTGGCGTGGTCGGACCCGGGCCTGGGGGAAGGATGCCTGGCGCAGCCGCCGGCAACGCTGCCGCCGGCCGAGGCGCTGGCGGCGTTGCTCGGTGGCGGCGCAGGGCCGCAGGCGACAGTGCGCCGTTGGCAGCATCAGGGCAGTGACCTGGTCGTGCAGGCGGTGGCTGCCGATGGCGCGGTGCCTGATCCGGCGTGGTGGGCGATTGCCCGGCAGTCGTTGCAGGACGCGCTGGCGCTGGCGCGGCAACGCGAACAGATCAATCTGTTGGAGAACTCCGAGCGGTTGCAGCAGGCGCTGTACGAGATCGCCGATTTGGCCGGCGCGGACCTGGAAATGGCCGAGATGCTCCGCCACTTCCATCGCGTGCTCAATTCGTTGATGTACGCACAGAACTGCTACATCGTCGAATACGACGACGTGCTCTGCCGGGTGCGCTTCCTGTACTTCGCCGACCAGCGCGACAGCTTTGTCGCCGACCCGGACCGGAGTTACCAAGAGCACGAAATGCCGCGCAGCCTGACCTTCGCGCTGCTGCGCCACGGCCAGCCGCTCAGTGGGCCGTCCAACGAGCTGCTGGCGGCGATGAACGACGAGTACGACCCGAGCCGCGGTCCGGAAAGCCTGGATTGGCTGGGCGTGCCGATGCTGCGCGACGGCCGCGTGTGCGGGGCGATCGTGGTGCAGAGCTACGAACAGCGCGTGCGTTACAACGAAGCCGATCGCACCTTGCTGGGTTACGTGGCCCAGCACATCCTCACCGCGATGGACCGGCGCCAGGCGCAGGTGCAGCTGGAGCGCCAGGTGGAGCGGCGGACCTTGGAACTGCAGCGCGCCAACAGCAGCCTGCAGGATGAGGTGGTCGAGCGCCGCCGCGCCGAGAAGCTGCAGCTGGCACTGTTCAACATCGCCGAGATGGCAATGAGCGCCGAGAGCCTGGCCCAGTTCTACGTGCAGGTGCATGGGGTGGTGGGCACGCTGCTGGATGCACGCAATTTCTACATCGCGCTGGTCAACGAAAACGGCGATGGGCTCGACTTCGTCTACTCGGTGGACGAATACAATGCGTCGCGCGCGCCGCGACCGTTCAGCGAGGGGCTGACCGAATTCATCGTGCGCAATCGGCAGCCGCTGCTGGCCACGCGCGGGCACATCGATGCCCTGCGCGATTCCGGCCGCGTGCGCGAATTCGGCGCGCGCTCGCACTGTTGGCTGGGCGTGCCGTTGCTCAGCGATGACGATGTGGTGGGCGTGATCGTGGTGCAGAGCTATTCGCCGGAGGTCAGTTTCACCGCGCATGACCAGCGGCTGCTGACCTTCGTGGCGCAGAACATCGGCAACGGCCTGGCCCGCCAGCGCGACCAGGAGCATCTGCGCAACGCGCACGCGGAGTTGGAAAAACGGGTGGAAGAACGCACCCGCGAACTGGCCGAGGTCAATGACAAGCTGCTCGGCCAGATCGGCGAGCGTCTGCGCGCCGAGCAGCGGCTCACCCACCAGGCCATGCACGACGCCCTGACCGGGTTGCCCAATCGCCTGCACCTGCTGGACCGCCTGGAGGATGCGATCGCGCACGCGCGGCTGCCTGACGGGCCGTTGTTCGCGGTGCTGTTCCTGGACCTGGACCGGTTCAAGCTGGTCAACGACAGCATCGGCCACGCCGCCGGCGACCAGATGCTGGTCGAGGTGGCCAAGCGGATCGTGTCGATGGTCGGCAGTGGGGATGTGGTGGCGCGGCTGGGCGGCGACGAATTCGCGATCCTGCTGCAATGCGAGCAGGGGCTGGAAACGGCGCATGAATTCTCGCAGCGGATGCTGATGGCGCTGGAAGAGTCGATGTGGGTGCAGGGGCGCGAGCTGTTCCCGTCCGGCAGCCTGGGCATCGCGATGTGGAACCCGCGCTATCGCAATGGTGAAGAACTGGTCCGCGACGCCGATGCGGCCATGTACCGGGCCAAGGCGCAGGGCAAGGATCGCTGTGCGGTGTTCGACGAAGCCATGCGCGAGGAGGCGATGCGCAGCCTGGACCTGGAGGCGGACCTGCGCCGGGCGATCATCAACCGCGATTTCCTGCCGTATTACCAGCCCATCGTGCGCTTGAGCGATGGCGAACTGATCGGTTACGAAGCGCTGCTGCGCTGGCAGCACGAGCGCCGGGGCCTGCTGCTGCCCAGTGCGTTCCTGGACCTGGGCGAGGAAAGCGGGCTGATCGAACAGGTGGACTGGCTGCTGTATGAGGAGGTGATCGGGCAGTTGGCGCGAGGCGGTGAGGGTTACCTGTCGGTCAATGTGTCGCCGCGGCATTTTCGTTCCGCCGACTTCAGTGCGCGGCTGTTCGGGCTGATCGAGGCGGCCGGGGCGGACCCGCGGCGCCTGCGCCTGGAGATCACCGAGGTGGCGCTGCTCGACGACGGCCCGCGTACGCTGCGTATCCTGCAGGCGTTGCGCGAGCGCGGCGTGCTGGTGCAGCTGGATGATTTCGGCACGGGGTTTTCGGCGCTGTCCTATCTGCACCGCTTCCCGATTTCGACGTTGAAGATCGACCAGAGTTTCATCGCCGGCCTGCACGGGCAGGACATGCAGAGCACCTACGCGCTGGTGCAGGGGGTGTTGTCGCTGGCGCGAACGCTGGGCATCGAAACGGTGGGCGAGGGCATCGAGAACGAAGCCCAGCGCAGCACGTTGCTGCAGCTGGGCTGCGATTACGGCCAGGGCTACCTGCTTGGCCGGCCGGCACCGATGGAAACCTTCGTACGATGATGCAGCGGGGCAGAGCCCCGCTCTACGTCAGCGCAGCGCGTTGCGCCGCTTCTCGTCGATCCACTTGGACGCCTGCGCCGGCTGGTAGGCCCGCATCCAGTCCAGCATGGCGTCGATATCCGAGCCGTACCAGAGGTCGGCACGCTGTTCGGGGTGCAGGAAGCGCTCGTCGACCATGCGGTCGATCATGCCGATCAGCGGTGCGTAGAAGCCGTCCACATCCAGGAACGCGCACGGCTTGTTGCCGATACCGAGCTGGCGCCAGGTAAGCATCTCGAAGATCTCTTCCATGGTGCCAAAGCCGCCGGGCAGGGCAACGAAGGCATCGGACAGGTCGAACATGCGCGACTTGCGCTCGTGCATCGAGCCGACGATTTCCAGTTCGGTCAGGCCGCGGTGGGCCACTTCCCAGTCGGCCAGCTGCTTGGGGATCACGCCGGTGACTTCGCCGCCGCCCTCCAGCACGGCGTTGGCCACGGTCCCCATCAGCCCGACATTGCCGCCGCCATAGACCAGGCGCAGGCCGTCACGGGCGATGCGGTCGCCGAGTGCGATGGCGCGTTCGGTGTAGATGGGCTTGCTGCCGGCGTTGGAGCCGCAGTACACGCAGATCGACTTCATTGACTCTTCCTGTGTTCGGGAGGATGCCACCCAGAAACGCAAACGCCCCGCCGCGGACCGGTGTTCTGGTCGCATGACGGGGTGTGGTTTGGCGGTGCAAGCGGCAATTATCTCCCTTTCACGCGGCCGGGGCCAATCGGGGCATCATGCCGCGCGATGCGCGGGTACCGACCCACGGCCGGTACCCACGAAATGCCACCTGGTCGCGGCCAGCAATGGATCGGTCAGGCGGCCTGCGATTGCTCCCGACGCGGGCCTTCCTTCAACGCCCGGCCGACCAGGCCCACCAGCAGGTCCAGCTCGTCGCTGTCCATGCCGAAGTGCGGGGTGAAGCGCAGCGAGTTCTCGCCACCGTGGATGACGTTGATGCCGTGGTTGCGCAGCCACTCTTCGGTGGAGCCGGTGCCGTAGCACTTGAACTGCGGGGCCAGTTCACAGGAGAACAGCAGGCCGGTGCCCTGGACCTTGGTGATCAACCCGCCGAGTTCACTCTTGAGCTGTTCCAGTTTGCGCACGGCTTCCTCGCCGCGCACACGGATGTTCTCGCGCACCTGCGGGGTGAGCAGGGACAAGGTGGCCCAGGCCACGTCCAGTGCACGCGGGTTGGAGGTCATCGTGTTGCCGTAGATGCCCTTGCGGTACAGCTGCGCGGCATGGTCGGTGACGGCCAGGACCGAGAGCGGGAACTGGGCGGCATTGAGGGCCTTGGAATAGGTCTCCATGTCCGGCGCGTCCAGGCCTTCAAAACCGGGGTAGTCGACGATCGACAGCACGCCATGGGCGCGCAGGCCGGCCTGGATCGAGTCGAGCAGCAGCAGGCTGCCGTGCTGGCGGGTCAGTTCGCGGGCCACGGCATAGAACGACGGCGGCACCGAGCGGCCCGGATCGCCTTCGCCCATCACCGGCTCCAGGAAAATCGCTTCGATGAACCAGTGATTGGCCTCGGCGTCGGCGAACACGCGCTTGAGGGCGTCTTCGTCATACGGGGCGATGGCGATCACCGAGTCTTCGCCACGGTAGCTGGCCAGGTGCTGCAGGTAGGTCTTGCGGCTGGAATCGGAATACAGGCCGGGGCGGTCGGTGCGGCCGTGGAAGCTGCCCTTGACCACCACGCGCTTGATCTTCGCGCCGGCATGGCGGGCGCCCGGATCGGTCTGCAGCTTGGCGTTGACGTCGGCGATGCGCGCAGCCAGGCCCACCGCTTCGGAGCCGGAGTTCAGACACATGAAGCGGGCGAACGGGCACCCGCCACGACGATGGCCGATTTCCTGCCGCAGGGCCTTGATGAAGCGCTGCTGCGACAAGCTCGGGGTCATCACGTTGGCCATCACCTGCGGGGCCGCCATGGCCTCCATCACCGCCGCGGGGGTGTGGCCGAAGCCGAGCATGCCGTAGCCGCCGGCGTCATACAGCACGGCTCCTTTTAGAGTGACCACCCAGGCGCCACGGGCGGCGAGGGCGACATAGGGGGTGATGGCGTCGTCGGCATAGAAATTGACGAAGCCGTCCTGCATCGCATCGATCTGGGCGCGTTCGTCCAGCGCCAGGAGGTCGCCGAGCTCGGCGCGGACGCGCTCGAATTCGGCAACGGCAGCGTCGATCGCGGCAACCAGCTGCGGGTGGCCGGTGGCCAGGCGTTCAAGGGTGGCGTCATCCAGGCCGGTGGTAAGGCGGGTGCCGGGCTGGGCGCGAAGGGGGGCGAGGCGTTCGGTGAAGCTCATTGCAGATCTCCTGACACGATTGGCGGCACGGCGGAAATGCAAAACGCGCGTCTATTCGCGCGCGCTCGGGGGATTCCTGCTCGTGCATCTGACTTCCGACCCGATGCTATCACGCGGCTTTTCGCGCGATAACCCCGTGAAAAACTGTTGCATAGCAGCATTTTGCGCGACGTTCGCCAAATCCTGCATTGCTACCGAAGGCCAGTCGTACAATGCGCGACATTGCCTACACGTTGTCGTGCGCTCCCTTGAAGAAGTCCGATTTCAACTATGAACTGCCGCCCGAGCTGATCGCGCAGGCGCCCTTGGCCGAGCGTTCGGCCAGCCGCCTGCTGCTGGTGCCGGCCGCCCCGGACGCGTTCGAGCATCGCCATGTGCGCGACCTGCCCACGCTGCTGCGCGCCGGCGACCTGCTGGTGTTCAACGATACCCGGGTGATTCCGGCGCGCCTGTTCGGGCAGAAGGCCAGTGGCGGCCGGGTCGAAATCCTGATCGAGCGCCTGCTCGGTGCCCAGCAGGCGAGGGCCCAGGTGGGCGCCAGCAAGTCGCCCAAACCAGGCAGCCGGATCGGCCTGGACGCCGGGGGTGAGGCTGAAGTGCTGGGCCGCGATGGCGAGTTCTATGTGCTGCGGTTCCACGTGCCCGAGGCGCTGGAGCAATGGCTGCTGCACGCCGGTCGCCTGCCGCTGCCGCCCTATATCCAGCGCGAGCCCGGCATGGACGACCGCGAGCGGTACCAGACCGTGTTCGCGCGCGAGATCGGCGCGGTGGCCGCGCCCACCGCCGGCCTGCATTTCGACGAGGCGCTGCTGGCCGCGCTGAAGGACACGGGCGTGGACTTCGGCCATATCACCCTGCATGTGGGCGCCGGCACGTTCCAGCCGGTACGGGTGGATGACCTGAAGGAACACGTCATGCACCGCGAATGGCTGAACGTGGGCGCCGAGCTGGTCCAGCAGGTGCGCCGCACCCGGGCCGCCGGAGGCCGGGTGATCGGCGTGGGGACCACGGTGGTGCGGGCGCTGGAAAGCGCCATGCGCGACGGCGAACTGCTGCCTTACTCCGGGGAGACCCAGATCTTCATCACGCCCGGCTACCGTATCCGCAGCGTCGATGCGATGGTGACCAACTTCCACCTGCCCGAAAGCACGTTGTTGATGATGATTTCGGCGTTTGCCGGCCAGGACCGGGTGTTCGAGGCCTATCGCGTGGCGATTGCTGAAAAGTACCGGTTCTTCAGCTACGGCGATGCGATGTTGCTGTTCCCGCAGGCGTGATCTGAGGGCAGCCGACCAACGGTCGGCCCTACGTGGGTCGGGACGGGTTGGCGTACCGGTAGGTACCGACCGTTGGTCGGTACAGATGGGTGGGTCGGTACGTGCCCGTCCGGCCACCGGTCGCCACGGCGGGGCATGTCGGGCGCATTTCGGCGATAATCGGCAATTATTTGCCCGAATCCCGCTCCATGTCCCGACTCCAGTTCCAGCTGCAGACCACCGACGGCCGCGCCCGCCGTGGCCGCCTGACCTTCCCGCGCGGCACCGTGGAAACCCCGGCCTTCATGCCGGTGGGCACCTATGGAACGGTCAAGGGCATCCTGCCCGAGCAGGTCCGCGCGCTGGGCGCGGAGATCATCCTGGGCAATACCTTCCATCTCTACCTGCGCCCGGGCCTGGAGGTGATCGCCGACCACGGCGGCCTGCACGGCTTCGCGCGCTGGGACGGCCCGATCCTGACCGACTCCGGTGGCTTCCAGGTGTTCTCGCTGGCCCATCGCCGCAAGATCACCGAACAGGGCGTCACCTTCGCCTCGCCAACCGACGGCGCCCGGGTGTTCCTGGGCCCGGAAGAGAGCATGCACATCCAGAAGGTGCTGGATTCGGACGTGGTCATGATCTTCGACGAATGCACCCCGTACCCGGCCACCGAGCCGGTCGCGCGCACCTCGATGGAGCTGAGCCTGCGCTGGGCCCAGCGCAGCCGCAATGCCCACGACGAACTGGGCAACGATGCGGCGCTGTTCGGCATCGTCCAGGGCGGCGTCCACCACGACCTGCGCAGCCGCTCGGCCGAGGGCCTGCAGCAGATCGGATTCGACGGCTACGCCATCGGCGGCCTGGCCGTGGGCGAGCCCGAGCACGAGCGCAACGCCATGCTCGACCACCTGCACCCGATCCTGCCGGCCGACCGCCCGCGCTACCTGATGGGCGTGGGCCGCCCGGAAGACCTGGTGGAAGGCGTGGCCCGGGGCGTGGACATGTTCGATTGCGTCATGCCGACCCGCAACGCCCGCAACGGCCACTATTTCACCTCGTCTGGAACCGTGCGTATCCGCAATGCGCGCTACCAGCGCGACATGGACACCATCGAGCCGGGCTGCGGCTGCCATGCCTGCACCAGCGGCTATACCCGGTCCTACCTGCGCCACCTGGACCGCTGCAACGAAATGCTGGCGCCCATGCTGGGCACGATCCACAACCTGTATTACTACGAGAAACTGATGGCCGACATGCGCGCGGCCATCCGGGCGGGAACCTTTACCGCCTTCCGCCAGTCCTTCTACGCAGCCCGTGGCATGGCCACGCCGGCGCTGTAAGGGGCAGGCAGCCCCCTGATCGGCGCGCGAACCCTGCCAAACGGCCCAAGGACGAACTCCCGGGGCCATGGCATACTTCGTGGCTGCATCCCGTTTCGCGGCGTGCCCGGCCTTTCAGCGGGGGCGCCTCCCAACCCAAGGACTACAAGATGAACCTGATCGCTTTCCTGATTCCCGCCGCCCACGCCCAAGCCGCTGGCGGCCAGCCGGGCGGTGGTATGGGTCTGACCACCCTGCTGTTCCCGATCATCCTGATCGCGATCATGTATTTCCTGATGATCCGCCCGCAGATGAAGCGCCAGAAGGAACACAAGGCGATGCTGGAGAAGATCAAGCGCGGCGACGAAGTGCTGACCAACGGTGGCATCGCCGGCGTGGTCACCGACATCGGCGACAGCTTCATCACCCTGGAAGTGGCCGACAACGTGCGCATCCGCGTGCAGAAGGGCGCCGTGGGCAACGTGCTGCCGACCGGCACGCTGAAGTCGGCCAACTGAGCCACTCCTTTTCCGATGCACAACCGCGGCGCCGGGACGGGCGCCGCGCGGGACCCAAGCAATGCTCGAATTTCCACGCTGGAAGTACTTCGTCATCCTGATCGTGTTGGCGCTCAGTGCGCTGTACTCGATGCCCAACATCTACCAGAAGAACCCGGCCGTCCAGATCACCGCCAACCGTGGCGGGCAGATCGACGAGGTCCTTCGCGACCGCGTGCTGGCCGACCTCAAGAAGGCCGGGATCAACACGCTGGGGGTGGAGAAGGAAGGCGACAGCCTGATCGTCCGCCTGTCGGACCTGCAGTCGCAGGCCGCCGCCAGCGACACGTTGCGCGACAGCGTGGGTGAGGATTATGTGGTGGCGCTGAACCTGGCCTCGACCGTGCCGGACTGGCTGGCCAGGCTGGGCGGTCGCCCGATGGTGCTGGGCCTGGATCTGCAGGGCGGTGTGCATTTCGTGCTGCAGGTGGACCAGAAGGCCGCCCTCGACAAGCGCCTGGATGCCTACGCCGAAGACGTGCGTACCAGCCTGCGCGATGCCCGCATCGCCTACCAGTCGGTCGAACGTCGCCCGGACAACAGCATCCTCGCCACCATCAGCCCGTCCGCCGGCGCCGACGCGATCGATCGTGCCCGCGACGTGATGGCCAAGGCGCAGCCGACGCTGGGCTATGAAGTCACCGGCAACCGCATCGCGGTGAAGGTGCCGGAGGTCGAACTGAACCAGATCGCCAACGGTGCGATCGAGCAGAACATCAACACCCTGCGCAACCGCGTCAACCAGCTGGGTGTGGCCGAGCCGATCATCCAGCGCCAGGGTGCCGACCGCGTGGTCGTGCAGCTGCCGGGCGTGCAGGACACCGCCGAAGCCAAGCGCATGATCGGTGCCACCGCGACGCTGGAGTATCGCGCAGTGGTGGATGGCAATGCCCAGGATGCGATCACCAGCGGCCGCGTGCCGCCGGAAGCCAAGGTCTACCAGCGCCGCGACAGTGGCGGCCCGGTGCTGCTCAACAAGCGTGTGATCGTCACCGGTGACCAGATGGTGGCCGCGCAGGCCACCACCGACCAGAACGGCGCCGCCGCGGTCAGCGTGACGCTGAACAACGTCGGCGGCCAGCGCATGTTCGATTTCACCAGCGCCAACGTGAACAAGCCGATGGCGGTGGTCTACACCGAGCGCATTCCCACCGTGACCGAGGTCGATGGCAAGGAAGTGCGCAGCTTCCGGGTCAAGGAAGAAGTGATCTCGGTGGCCAACGTCAACGGCGTGTTCGGCAAGAACTTCCAGACCACCGGTCTGGAGAAGAAGGAAGCCGAAGACCTGGCCAAGCTGCTGAAATCCGGCTCGCTGGCCGCCCCCATGGACTTCGTCGAAGAGCGCGTGGTGGGCCCGAGCCTGGGCAAGGAAAACGTCGAGAACGGCATCACTGCCGTGGTCTACGCCTTCCTGTTCACGCTGGTGTTCTTCAGCATCTACTACCGCATGTTCGGCGTGATCACCTCGCTGGCGATGCTGTTCAACCTGCTGATCGTGGTGGCGGTGATGTCGATGTTCGGCGCCACCATGACCCTGCCGGGCTTTGCCGGCCTGGCGTTGTCGGTGGGCCTGTCGGTGGACGCCAACGTGCTGATCAACGAGCGTATCCGTGAAGAGCTGCGCGCCGGCATGCCGGGCAAGACCGCGATCGTCACCGGTTACGAACGTGCCAGCGGCACCATCCTCGACGCCAACCTGACCGGCCTGATCGTCGGTGTGGCGCTGTACGCGTTCGGCACCGGTCCGTTGAAGGGCTTCGCGCTGACCATGATCATCGGTATTTTTGCCTCGATGTTCACCGCGATCACCGTTTCTCGTGCTCTGGCGACGCTGATTTATGGCCGTCGCAAGAAGCTCCAGAACGTGGCCATCTAACGGGACGACTCGCACATGAAACTGTTTCCGCTGCACATCCTCCCCAACGACACCAAGATCGACTTCATGCGGTGGCGGCATGCCGCCATGGTGGTCACCCTGCTGCTGTTCGTGGGTTCCATCGCGTTGATCGCGACCAAGGGCTTCAACTACGCGCTGGACTTCACCGGCGGCACCTTGATCGAAGCCCGCTACGAGCGCCAGGTGGACGTCGAAGACGTCCGTGCCAAGCTCGAAGCCAATGGCTTTGAAGGCGCGCAGGTACAGAGCTTCGGTGGCAACACCGACCTGCTGATCCGCCTGGCGCCGCAGGGCGAGCATGCCCCGGGCACCGGCGACTCGGCCAGTGACAAGCGCACGGCCGATGCGGTGGTCAAGGCGATCTCCAGTGCCGACAACAAGGCAACGGTGCTGCGCAACGAGTTCGTCGGCCCGCAGGTGGGCAAGGACCTGGCCATGAACGGGCTGTACGCCACGCTGTTCATGCTGGTGGGCTTCCTGATCTACATCGCGTTCCGCTTCGAGCTGAAGTTCGCCATCACCGCCAGTATCGTGGCGCTGTTCGACCTGCTGCTGACGGTGGCCTTCGTGTCGGCCACCGGGCGTGAGTTCGACCTGACCGTGCTGGCCGGCCTGTTGTCGGTGATGGGCTTTGCCATCAACGACATCATCGTGGTGTTCGACCGTGTCCGCGAAAACTTCCGCAGCCTGCGCGTGGAGCCGCTGGAAGTGCTGAACCGTTCGATCAACCAGACGCTGTCGCGCACGGTGATCACCGCGGTGATGTTCTTCCTGTCCGCGCTCGCCCTGTACATGTACGGCGGCACCTCGATGGAAGGCCTGGCCGAAACCCACATGGTGGGTGCGGTGATCGTGGTGTTGTCCTCGATCCTGGTGGCCGTGCCGATGCTGACCATCGGCTTCCTGCGCGTGAGCAAGCAGGACCTGTTGCCGAAGGCCAAGGACATCGAGGCGCTGGAGCGTCGTCCGTAAACCATCGGCGCCAGGCGCCGACTGTTTACGGATCGGGCATGCCGCCTTATCCCCGCGCCGTTGGCGCGCCCCCTTGAACATCAAGGGGGCTGTCCTCCAGCCGGGGTTGTCGATCCCTGCAAAGCCGCGCATTGCGCGGCTTTGTTTTTTTCCACCGTACCGGGGCGTCGGTTGTGCTGGTGCCTGTGGCGGACTACGATTTCAGGGTTGCGCGAGGCCCTCCTTCCGGCTGCGCCGTTTCCATCGAGGTCTTCATGGTCATCAAACCGCGTGTGCGCGGCTTCATCTGCGTCACCACCCATCCTGTCGGCTGCGATGCGGCCGTCAAACAGCAGATCGATTACATCCAGGCCAAGCCGAAGATCGTCAACGGTCCGAAGAAGGTGCTGGTGCTCGGCGCCTCTACCGGCTACGGCCTGGCCGCGCGCATCACCGCCGCCTTCGGCAGCGATGCCGCCACGCTGGGCGTGTTCTTCGAGCGCCCGGGCACCGAGAGCAAGCCCGCCACCGCCGGCTGGTACAACACCGCAGCCTTCCACAAGTATGCCGGGCAGGCCGGCCTGTACGCCAAGAGCGTCAACGGCGATGCCTTCTCCGATGAAGTGAAGGCCAAGGTCATCGAACTGATCCGCCAGGATCTGGGCCAGGTCGACCAGGTGGTGTACAGCCTGGCCGCGCCGCGCCGCAAGCATCCCAGGACCGGCGAGATCATCAGCTCCACGCTGAAGCCGATCGGCGCGCCGATCACCCTGCGCGGGCTGGATACCGACAAGGAACGCATCACCGAAACCACCATCGAGCCGGCCACTCCGGAAGAGGTTGCCGGCACCGTGGCCGTCATGGGGGGCGAAGACTGGCAGATGTGGATCGATGCGCTGCTGGAGGCGGGCGTGCTGGCAGAAGGTGCCACCACCACCGCCTTCACCTATGTTGGCGAAGAAATCACCCAGGCCATTTACTGGAACGGCTCGATCGGCGCCGCCAAGAAGGACCTGGACGAGAAGGTGATCGGCCTGCGTTCGACGCTGGAGAAGATCGGCGGCGATGCGCGCGTGTCCGTGCTCAAGGCCGTGGTCACCCAGGCCAGCTCGGCCATTCCGACCATGCCGTTGTACCTGTCGCTGCTGTTCAAGGTGATGAAGGCCAAGGGCACCCATGAAGGGTGCATCGAGCAGCTCGATACGCTGTACGACATCCTGTACGGCGGCAAGGACGTGGGCACCGCCAATGAGCGCCTGCGCCACGACCTGGTCACCGATGACGGCCGCCAGGTGGCGTTGATCGACGAGGCCGGCCGCCTGCGCGCCGACTACAAGGAAATGGCGCCGGACGTGCAGGGCGAAGTAGTCGCGCTGTGGCCGACGGTGACCAACGAGAACCTGTACGAGATCAGCGACCTGGCCGGTTACAAGGCCGAGTTCCTGCGCCTGTTCGGGTTTGGCGTGGAGGGCGTGGATTACGACGCCGATGTAGCCACCGACGTGCAGATTCCAAACCTGGTCGACATGGCCTGACCCAGGGCGCCCGACCAGGGCACGCCTGAGCTGCACTGCAAACGCCGGGATTACCCGGCGTTTGTCGTTTCCGTCCGCCGCGGCTGCCCACGTGCGGTCAGCACCGCCGCCAGAATCAGCGCGGCGCCGGCACAGCCGGCCGACGTCCACAGCATGGTGCTCAGTCCCGGCCCGTCCATCAGCTGGCCGCCGCTCCACGAGCCCAACGCGATGCCCACGTTGAATACGCCGACATACAGCGCGCTGGCCATTTCAACGGCGTGCGGCGCGGCCCGCATCACCCAGGTCATCAACGCCACCGACACCCCACCGTAGGCCAGCCCCCAGACCAGCAGCACGGCGGTGCCACCGGCGACCGTGTCGCCGATGGTGAGGAACAGCACCGGCGTGAGCAGAAGGCCCAACGCAATGGCCGCGACGGTCGGTGCCGTGCGACGCGCAGCCGCGGTGCCAGCGAGGAAATTGCCGCCGCTGCCCGCGATGCCGTAGCCGAACAGCACCGCACCCATCCAGCGCGGATCGATGCCGGCCATGCTGACCAGCAGCGGCCGCACGAAGGTGAAGGTCATGAAGTGGCCGCCGACCAGCAGCAGCGTCAACAGCAACCCTGCCTGCAATGCCCGGTTGCCCAGCTGCCCGCACAACTGCCGCAGCGTGGGCGAAGACGCTACCGGCAGCGCGGGCATCGCCAGAAGATGCAGCGCCAACACCGCCGCGCTGAACAGCGCCATGCCGGCAAAGGCCCATCGCCAGCCGGCCAGGTCGCCGATCCAGGTACCCAGCGGCACGCCCAGCACCGACGCCGCCGCGACACCGCCGAAGATGATCGACGTGGCCATGCCCACGCCCTCGGCCGGCACCAGCCGCGCCGCCAGGCCACCGGCGATGGCCCAGATGCCGCCCATGCAGAACCCCACCAGCACCCGGGCGGCGAGCAGCCAGTAAATATCCACCGCCAGCGCGGAGGCCAGGTTGGCGACCACCAGCAGGGCAAGCAAGCCCGCCAGGATCCAGCGGCGGTCAATGCCCCCGGCGCCGATCACCGCGATCGGGGCGAACAACGCGGCCAGCAGCGCCGGTAGCGAGAGCGTCAGACCCACGGTGCCGGTGCGGGTGCCCAACTGTTCGGCGATGCTCGACAGCAGCCCTACCGGCAGCATTTCGGTGGTGACCACCGAGAACGTGGCCAGGCCGGCAGCCACCACCGCCAACCATGGACGCGGTGCGAAGGAGGGGGCAATGGAAACGCGGGTCATCGGTCGGATCCTGCAGCAAGGGAGGCGGGCGCTTCGGCCGCATCGGGTGCGGTGCCAGTCTTGCCGGGCAGCCGCTGATGTACCCACAGCGTGGTGATCACCACCAACGCAGCACCGGTCACGGCGACCCCGAACCCTGCGCGTGCACCGGCGATATCCACGATCTGGCCAGCACCGGCCGCACCCATCGCCACGCCCACGTTGAGACCGGCCAGCAGCCAGGTCATGCCTTCGGTCAGCCGATGCGCAGGCACCAGCCGTTCCACGATCGACATCGCCACGATCATGGTCGGGGCGAAGAACACCCCGGCCACCAGCACGGCCACCGCAAGCGCGGCGATGCTGTCCACCTGCAGCAGGGGCAGGGTGGACAGCGCGGTTGCCATGCCGCCCAGCAACAGCAGCCGCGGCAGTGGCCAACGCAGCGACACCGCACCGAACAAGAGGCCGGCCACGCACGAGCCCAGTGCATAGGCGGACAACACCACGCTGGCGGCACCGGGCACGCCGCGCTGCTCGGCGAAGGCGACACTGGTGATGTCCACGGTGCCGACAATCACGCCCATCGCCACCATCAGCAACGCCAGCAGACGCACGTTCGCCACGCCGAGCGCGGACCCGTGGCGGTCCCCCGCATCGATGGGCTGCAGCGGCGGTTCGCTGCCGCGTTGTACGACCAGCGCAGCGACGCCCAACGCCAACAGCACGGCGGCGACGAACAGGCCGGCCAGCGGATCGATCGCCACCGACAGCCCCACCGCCAGCGGCGGACCGGCAATGAAGGTCACTTCGTCCAGCACGGTTTCCAGTGAGTAGGCGGTCTGCAGGCGCGGTTGCCCCCGGAACATCGCGGCCCAACGCGCGCGCACCATCGCCGACATGCTCGGCATGGACCCGGCCAGCACCGCCCCGGCAAACAGTGTCCATGCCGGTGCCTGCCGCCAAGCGGCCGCGAGCAGCAGCGCCATGCCCAACACACTGATCGCCGTTGCGACCGGCAGCACGCGCGATTGCC
This sequence comes from Stenotrophomonas sp. GL_101, assembly GCF_057835675.1. Taxonomy (NCBI): domain Bacteria; kingdom Pseudomonadati; phylum Pseudomonadota; class Gammaproteobacteria; order Lysobacterales; family Lysobacteraceae; genus Stenotrophomonas; species Stenotrophomonas sp. GL_101. The sequence continues at coordinate 1,808,863 of NZ_CM174432.1, forward strand.
CGTGGCGGTCCACCAGGCGTGAGATCTGCGGCGACAGCAGCGCGTAGGTGAGGACGAAGGTGGCGGCCACGCTGCCGGCCAGGGCGTAGCTGCCGCGCAGTTGCGCAAGCAGGGTGATGATGCCGATGCCGGTCATCGGCAGGGGCAGACGCGCCAGCAGCCCGGCCAGGGCAAAACGCCCGGTTCCGGGGGCGGCGAACAGAATTCGGTACGGGGCGAACATCGGGTTTCTCCAGGATTCGGCCGTCCGCACGATGGGCGGACGAACATACATACGACATGTATGAATAAAATCCTATATACATACGAGGTGAATGTAAATAATCATACGTACCGTATGTAAGGAGCTGATCGGATGGCCCGCCGTACCCGTGCCGAGATGGAAGAAACCCGCGCGGCCCTGTTGGCGACCGCGCATGCGGTGTTTACCGCGCAGGGCTATGCGGACGCCTCGATGGACGATCTGACCGCGCAGGCCGGGCTCACCCGGGGCGCGCTGTATCACCACTTCGGCGACAAGAAGGGATTGCTGCAGGCCCTGGTGGCGCAGCTGGACGCCGCCATGGACGCCCGTCTTCAGACGATCTCGGCCACTGCGGCCGACCCATGGGACGGGTTCCGCAGCCGCTGCCATGCCTACCTGCAGATGGCGCTGGAGCCGGATATCCAACGCATCGTGCTGCGCGATGCGCGCGCGGTGCTGGGCGGGGCATCACCGGAGGCGCAGCGTCATTGCGTCGCCTCGATGCAGGGCCTGATCGAGAACCTCATGCGCCTGGGCGTGGTGGCGGACGCCAACCCGCAGGCGCTGGCCTCGCTGATTTACGGCAGCCTGGCCGAAGCGGCGTTCTGGATTGCCGAGGACCCCGAGGCGACCGAACGCCTGCGCCAGGCACAGGCCGCGCTTGATCTGCTGCTGCGCGGCCTGCTAGCCACCCGGTAACGGGCGGTGCGGGTAGGTCACGACCGTTGGTCGTGACGCCCCTTACCCGAAATCGAAATTCATCAACGGCCCGGCCGGGCCCACGAACTCGCCCTGCACGTAATCCACGCCGGCACTGAACAGCAGGCTCATCGAATTGGCATCGGCGACGAACTCGGCGATGGTGCGGATGTTGGCCGACTGCGCGCGCGCGGTGATTTCGCTGATCTTCGCGCTGTGCTCGCGGGTGCGGGCAACATCGCAGGTGAAGTCGCGGTCCAGCTTGAGGAACTGCGGCTGGAAATGCGCCAGCAGCTGGAACGAATCCAACCCCGACCCAAACTGTTCCAGCCCGATCCGGCACCCCAGCGGCGCTACGTCGGCGAGGAACTGCTGGGCGTTGCGCAGGTGGGTGAACACCTTGGCTTCCGGCGCATGCAGCCACAGCCGCTCGCCGGGCACGCCGTGTGCCTGCAGTTCGCGCTTCAGGGTGGCGACCATCTGCGGGTCGTTGAACGACTCCGGGGTGATCTTGACCATCATCTGGGTCGGGTGGCCGGCACGCTCGCGCTGGCCCAGCACGCTGATCGCGTGTGCCACCACCCAGCGGTTGATGTCGGCCATCAGCCCGTGTTCCTCGGCGATGCCCAGGAACGCGGTCGGGCTGAGCAGCTCGCCGTTGTTCTCCAGCCGCAGGTAGGCCTCATACAGTTCCAGCGACTCACCCTGCAGGTTCAGCACCGGCTGGTAGTGCAGCTGGAAGCCGTCGCCGGCCAGGGCTTCACCGATGCGCGCCACCCAGCGCTGGATGCGCTCCTCCTCGACCCGGTCGACTGCGGCCGGATCGAAGATGCGCGTGGTGTTGCCCAGTTCGGAGGCCGCCTGCTGGCACTCGGTGGCGCGCGCCAGCACCTGGCCGATGCTGGCGATCTTTTCGCCCACCTGCACGCCGCCGATGCTGACGGTAACCGTGGCCGACCGTTCGCCGATGCTGAATACCTGCGCGGCGAACGCCTCGCGGATCTGGTCGGCCAGGGCCACCGTCTGCGCGTAGGCACCCTCGGTGAGTACCGCAAAACTGTGCTCGCCGAAACGGGCCACCTGCACCGGCTCGCCGACACTGCCGGCCAGCACGCGGGCGAGGGCACCGATCAGCACGTCGGCCGAATCCAGGCCGATGTCCGGCAACAGGCGCGCGTAGTGGTCCGGCTCGATCAGCAGCAGACCGAACTGGCCTTCGCTGCGACCGGCCTGGGCCACGGCGTTTTCGACGTGCAGCATGAAGGTCGGCCGGTTCAGCAGCCCGGTAACCTGGTCGCGCTGGCGCAGGTCCTCGACCTCGCGCGCCAGCTCCGGGTCGAACTCCATGCGGCGGCGGCGGAACACCACCTGCAGGCAGGATTCGCCCTCATAACTGGCCTGGGTGAATTCCATGGTGGCCGGGAACACCGCGCCGTCCTGGTTGCGGGCGTCCACCTGGTACTGCGGCGGCGGCGCTTCGCCCTTGCTCAGTGATTTGAGCAGTTGCTTGAAGCCATCCACGTGCTGTGGCGCGACCATGTCCAGCAGCGAGATGCCTTCCACGTCATCGAACGATTCGTAGCCGAACATCTCCAGGTACGCCTCGTTGGCACGGATGTGCATGCCTTCGTGGACGTAGGCGATGGGATCGCGCGAGGAGGAGATCAGCGCATCGCAGCGGCGTTCGGTCTCGCGCATCTGCGCTTCGATGCGGCGCAGCCCGCGACGCGCGTGCAGGTCGGTCCATTCGTTGCGGACCACCGCCAGCAGGTGCTCGGGACGGTTGCGCAGGGCGACGGCGCGGATGCCATTGGCGCCGGCCTCCACCCATTCGTTCTCATCGATCGTTTCGGCCAGCAGGATCATCGGGATGTCCTTGCCGCTGGCGGCGATCTGCTGGGTCACCTGCAGCAGCGGGATGCCCTGCGCGGGCGCGGCCAGTACCAGGTCGATCGGCTGGCTGCCCAGGATCTGGGCCAGCTCCTCGGCGTGCTGCGGGCGCGCCGGGCGCACGGCGATGCCGCTGTTGCGCAGCATGCTGACGATGGTTTCAGCGTTCTCGCCGCTGTCATCCACGATCAGCAGGCGGACGGTGATGTCATTCGCGTTCTGCATTCACTACTCCCCGGACTGCAAACTTGATACACGATGCGTGTGGCTACGTCCATGCGGCAAACGGTAGCCGGTCACGGATCCATGCGTTGCTCAGACCACCTGGCCGGCGGCGTGCCCACTGGCCCACGCCCACTGGAAGTTGTAGCCGCCCAGGCACCCGGTGACATCCAGCACTTCCCCCACGAAGTGCAGGCCGGGGACGAGGTGGGATTCAAACGTGCTTGAGGACACCTTGCGCGTATCCACCCCGCCCAAGGTGACCTCGGCGGTGCGGTAGCCCTCGGTGCCGCTGGCCACCAACGGGAAATCCTGCAGCAGGGCAGCGGCCTCGCGCAATTGGCGCTCGTCGATCTGGCGCACGGGCCGATCGGGCAGCCAGTGCTCGCACAGGCGCAGTGCCAGCCGCCGCGGCAGCACCTCGGATAGCACCGTGCGCAGTTCGGCCGCGCCGCGGTCGCGTTTCATTTCGCGCAGCCAGGCCTCGGCATCCTGGCCGGGCAGCAGGTCCAGGCGCAGGTCGTCGCCGGGTTGCCAGAACGAGGAAATCTGCAGGATCGCCGGGCCGCTGATGCCGCGGTGGGTGATCAACATCGCGTTGTGGAACGCCACGTCGTTGCAGCGCGCGGTGATCGGCAGTGCAACGCCGCTGAGGTCGTGGAAGCGCTCCTGGTGCGTGCCGCTCAGGGTGAGCGGCACCAGCCCGGCACGGGTCGGCAGCACCTCGTGGCCGAACTGGCGGGCCAGTTCATAGCCGAAGCCGGTCGCGCCCAGACTGGGAATGGACAGCCCGCCGCAGGCCACCACCAGCGAGGCGGCATGGAAGAGGCCCTGCGCGGTCTGCACGCGGAAGCCATCGGCACCGCGCTCGACCTTCTGTACCGCGCAGTCGGTACGCACCTGCACGCCCGCGGCCTGGCATTCGTCCAGCAGCATGCGCACGATCTGCTTGGACGACACATCGCAGAACAACTGGCCGAGTTCTTTTTCGTGATAGGCGATGCCGTGGCGCTCGACCATGTCGATGAAGTGGTACGGCGTGTAGCGCGCCAGCGCCGACTTGCAGAAATGCGGGTTGGCCGACAGAAAGTTGGCCGGGGTGGTGCCGGTATTGGTGAAATTGCAGCGGCCACCCCCGGACATCAGGATCTTCTTGCCCACCTTGTTGGCATGGTCGATCACCTGCACCGTGCGCCCGCGCTGACCGGCGGTCAGCGCACACATCAACCCCGCCGCGCCGGCGCCGATCACCAGCACATCGCAGGCAATGATGGTCATCGCCAGGTTCATTCCTTGGCGCGCTTGCGCCAGGTCGGGATGACGTCCAGCTGCATCTGGTCATTGATCAGCTGCACTTCGCCATCCTGGATCAACACGCTCCAGCGCATGGCACGCTGGATCTGCTCGCTCCAGCGGTCCACGAAGCCGCCGTCCAGGTCCAGCACCGAGAGCGTGTCGAAACGCTCCAGCGCCTTGCCCTGCTTGCTCCACCACACATCGGAGGCATTGCCGGCGAAGGTGACCACCTGCACCCGCCGGCTGCGGTTGCAGGCCTTGCGGATGCGCGATTCATCCGGATGGCCCAGGTCGATCCACTGCAGGATGTCGCCGGTGTAGTCGCGGTGCCACAGGTCCGGTTCGTCATCGGTGCTCAGGCCGCGGCCGAATTCGAGACGCTCTTCGGCGTTCAATGCGAAGGCCAGCAAACGCACCATCAGGCGTTCATCGTTTTCCGAGGGGTGCTGGGCCAGGGTCAGGTTGTGGGTCGCGTAGTAGCCGCGGTCCATGTCGCTGATCTGCAGCTCGGCCTTGCGGATGGTGGCGGTGAGGGCCATGGGGATACCGGAAACAAAGAGGACCATGATAGTGGTTTGCCCGGAGGGTGTCCGGTACGGGGTGTTTGCCGGGGCCGATAGATGGCACGCTTGTCGCCTGGTATTTCAGTGAGCCTCCTGCGGCATGCCACGTTCCCGTCCCCGTCGCCTGCAGATCGGCGCTGCCACCTTCACCTGCAGCATTCGCCAGACGGCCCCGGGCGAGGTGGCGGCCACGATGTTCGCCGCGTACGGCGACGGCTGGGCGCTGCTGGAGGCGGCAGTGCTGCCTGTCGACAGCGGCGCTGACGATGCCGTACCGACATGATCGCCGCCAGCCGCCTGCAGTTGCCGCCGGGCAACTGGGCCTGCCTGCTCGACGGGCTGTGCGCGCGCTTTCCGCGCATCGATCGTATCCAGTGGGAAAGCCGATTCGCGCGCGGCCTGGTGCGCGATGCGCAGGGCAGGGCGCTTGCGCCCGGGCAGGCGTGGCAGGTGGGACTGGAGATCCAGTACTTCCGTGAGGTGGCCGATGAGCCGGTGATTCCGTTCGTGGAGCGCATCGTGCACCAGGACGAGCACCTGCTGGTGGCCGACAAACCGCATTTCCTGCCGGTCACCCCGGCCGGTGGCCACGTACGCGAGACGCTGCTGGCCAGGCTGATCGCGCGCACCGGCAACCCGGACCTGGTGCCGCTGCACCGATTGGACCGGCTGACCGCCGGGCTGGTGCTGTTTTCGACCCGGCCGGCATCGCGCGACGCCTACCAGCGCCTGTTCCGCGAGCGCCGCATCGACAAGACCTATCAGGCTCTGGCGCCGGCACTGCCGGCGCTGAGGTTCCCGCTGGAACGCCACACCCGGCTGGTACCGGGCGAGCCGTTCTTCCGCATGACCGAAGCGCCCGGCGCACCCAATGCACGGACCCGCATCGAGGTGATCGACGCGCAGGGCCCGTCATGGCGCTACCGGCTGCTGCCCGAGACGGGCCGCAAGCACCAGCTGCGCGTGCACCTGGCGGCACTGGGGGCGCCGATCCTGGGCGATGACCTGTACCCGGACCTGCGCGTGGCGCCGGAAGAGGACGCACAGCCGCTGCAGTTGCTGGCGCAGGCGCTGGCGTTCGACGACCCCCTGACGGGCCAGCGCCGCCAGTTCAGCAGTGAACGCAGCCTGCCCGGCGCAGGCTAGTGCTGGCCGGGTTTTGTTCATTTGCATGAATGAAGCGCCAGCCAACGGTCCAGTTCGGCGGCGAACGCCTGCCGGTCGCGCGGGCCCAGCGGCGGCGGCCCGCCGGTCTGCACGCCCGCCCCGCGCAGTTCCTCCATGAAATTGCGCATCGACAGGCGCTCGGCCATGTTGTCGGGGGTGTACAGCTGGCCGCGCGGGTTCAGCGCCACGGCCTGCTTTTCAGCACCAGCGCGGCCAAGGGGATGTCCTGGGTCACCACCAGATCGCCGGCGGCGACCCGTTCGACGATGGCGCTGTCGGCCACGTCCAGTCCCGCAGGCACCTGCACGAAGCGGATGACGCGCGAGGGCGGGATGCGCAGCCAGTGGTTGGCGACCAGGGTCAGCGGGATCTTCACGCGCTCGGCGGCGCGGAACAGGATCTCCTTGATCACGCCGGGGCAGGCGTCGGCGTCGACCCAGATGTGGGGATGGGCAGAACTTGAATCGGGCATTTGGCTGATCTTAAGGTAGGAAAATTCTGAATAGGGGGGGCTGAAATCGTGTAAGATTGACCAATCCCTTGTCGCGTCAGGCGGGACAAGGGAATGAATGAATAAATTGGCTATCGCTTTTTCGGTAAAACACGAGTATCGTCCCCTCACTGTGTTTGCTAGGGTCACCGTGAATCGTGGCCTGGTGCAGTTGATCTCACGATCTGCTCATCGATCCGCTTTACCAACGCCTGCAACTCAGTCTCGGCCCCGATTCCGGGAGCCGCGATTTTTCCAACTTATGTTTCAGGAGTTAGTACATGTCTGATCGTCAGACCGGCACTGTCAAGTGGTTCAACGACGCCAAGGGCTTCGGCTTCATCACCCCGGAAAGCGGCCCGGACCTCTTCGTCCACTTCCGCGCCATCCAGGGCACCGGCTTCAAGTCGCTGCAGGAAGGCCAGAAGGTCACCTTCGTCGCCGTCCAGGGCCAGAAGGGTATGCAGGCTGATCAGGTGCAGGCGGCCTAATAGGCCCCCCGCTACCGTCAGGTTGCAATGAAACGCCGGGAGCGAAAGCTCCTGGCGTTTTTTTATGGGCGTTTCCTGGTGCCGTTTGGGTATGCCGGCCGCGAAGGAACTCGGCTTGAGGACGGCAAGGTAAAACCCGCTTCATCTGGTCTGCCAGCATTGTGGCCACGCAGGCGTGGGTGCGAGGAGCGTCACCACCAACGGTGGTGACCTACCTTGGTGCGGCCATCGATGCGCGCACGCCCACGCCAACCATCGACGTGCGCCGTTGCGCTCAACAAGCCGAGCCCCTTGGTGGCCGGCAGGCCCTTGGCAAAATAAAGGAGGAGGTCGGCGCCGGAGGCGTCGACCGGGGGACATTTGCACAAGGGTCTGCCGGCCACCAAGGGGCCCCGGACGCGCGCGTTGTCGCCAAGCGAAGACGCACCCGCTCGCTGCTGTCGCCCGTTGTGGGAAAGGGCCTGCCGATGCCCACGCGCACCTTGCTGATAACGTCATCCATCACCGTCGCCGGTTACGATCACGCTTTGACCTACCGGACCCGTCGATGATCAAGGTGCACCATCTGGACCACTCGCGCTCGCTGCGCGTGCTGTGGATGCTGGAAGAACTCGGCCTGCCTTACCAGGTGGTCAACTACCAGCGCGATCGGACGACCTGGCTGGCGCCGCAGTCGCTGCGCGACATCCACCCGCTGGGCAAGTCACCGGTGCTGCAGGACGATGCCCTGGTACTGGCCGAGTCCGGTGCCATTCTGGAGTACTTGGCCGACCGCTACGACAGCGCCCGCCAGCTCTCGCCCGAACCGCTGCCGGCGCAGGCCCCGGAAAAGCTGCGCTACCGCTACTGGATGCATTACGCCGAAGGCTCGGCGATGCCGCCGCTGCTGATGAGCCTGGTGTTCGCGCGGGTGCGCAAGGCGCCGATGCCGTTCTTCGCCAAGCCGATCGCCCGCGGCATCGTCGACAAGGTGATGAAGGGCTTTGTCGGCCCGCAGCTCAAACTGCACCTGGCATGGATGGAGCGCGAGCTGGGGTCGTCGCCGTGGTTTGCCGGCGAGCGCTTCACTGCCGCCGATATCCAGATGAGCTTCCCGATCCAGGCGGCCGCGTCGCGTGCCGGCAGCATGGACGCCTACCCCAAGCTGCAGGGCTTCCTGCAACGCATCGAGCAGCGCCCGGCCTATCAGCGCGCCAGCGAGCGCGGCGGCGCGCTGGATCTTGGCGCTGGCGCCGCCTGAGCTTGCGGGGGCGTCGCGGCGCCCCCAGATAGGCGGCATGAATACCGACCTGCTGCGCTTCGACAACCGTTTCATTGCTGAACTGCCCGGCGATCCGGAAACCGGCGCGCGCGTGCGCGAGGTGCGCGGCGCGGCATGGTCGTCGGTGCTGCCCACTCCCGTCGCCGACCCGCGCGTGCTGGCCATCTCGGCCGACGTCGCCGCGCAGCTTGGTTTCGGTGCGGACCTGCTGGACAGCGCGGACTTCCCGCGCGTGTTCGGTGGCAACGCGCTGTATGCCGGCATGCAGCCCTGGGCGGCCAACTATGGTGGCCATCAATTCGGGCATTGGGCCGGCCAACTGGGCGATGGCCGCGCGATTTCGCTGGGCGAACTGCTGGCCGCCGATGGCGCGCGCTGGGAGCTGCAGTTGAAAGGGGCCGGGCGCACGCCGTATTCGCGCGGTGCCGATGGCCGTGCCGTGCTGCGTTCGTCGATCCGCGAATTCCTGTGCAGCGAGGCCATGCACCATCTCGGCGTTCCCACCACCCGTGCGTTGAGCCTGGTCGGCACCGGCGACCGCGTGGTCCGTGACATGTTCTACGACGGCAATGCGAAGCCCGAACCGGGCGCGATCGTATGCCGCGTGGCACCGTCGTTCATCCGCTTCGGCACGTTCGAGCTGCCGGCGTCGCGCGCTGATCACACCTTGCTGCGCGCGCTGGCCGATGTCTGCATCGCACGCGACTTCCCGGCCTTGGCCGATCTGGGCGACAGCCGCCACGCCGAGTGGTTCGCGCAGGTATGCGAACGCACCGCCCGGATGGTGGCGCACTGGATGCGGGTCGGCTTCGTGCATGGGGTGATGAACACCGACAACATGTCCATTCTCGGCCTGACCATCGACTACGGGCCGTATGGCTGGGTGGACGACTACGACCCCGACTGGACCCCCAACACCACCGATGCGCAAGGCCGGCGCTACCGCTTCGGCACCCAGCCGCAGGTGGCGTACTGGAACCTGACCCGCCTGGCCCAGGCGCTGGCGCCACTGTTCGACGACGCCACGCCACTGCAGGATGGACTGGCGCGGTTCCAGCGCGTGCATGGCCAGTGCGAACGCGAGGACATCGCCGCCAAGTTCGGGCTGGACCAGTGTCGCGACGAGGATGTGGCGATGATGGCCGCCTGGCTGCAGATCCTGCAGGACGGCGAGATGGACATGACCTTGGCCTTCCGGGGGCTGATGCAGCTGGATCCGGTCGCACCGTCGCTGTCGGTGTTGGACGCGGCGTTCTACAGCGACGCACGACGCCAGGCGGTGCTGCCCGAACTGCAGGCCTGGCTGCAGCACTACGCCGCCAGGCTGCGCGGCGATCCGCTGGATGGGCAGGCCAGGTGGCAGCGCATGGAGCGCGCCAACCCGCTGTACGTGCTGCGCAACTGGCTGGCACAGGAGGCGATCGAGCAGGCCGAGCAGGGCGACCTCAGCGGCGTGCACACCTTGTTGGAGGTGCTGAGGCAGCCGTATTCGCAGCAGCCCGGGCGCGACCATTACGCCGGCAAGCGCCCGCACTGGGCGCGTGACAAAGCCGGCTGCTCGATGCTGTCCTGCAGTTCGTGAACAGGCCCATGGGTGGGGCATTCGCGTTGCCGGGGTAAACTGTGCCACCCCCTGCGCTGTGCCGACCATGACCGATTCCACCGCTGCGCCTGCCTGGGCCTCGCGCCTGCGTGACGTCGCCGATTTCCCCAAGCCGGGCATCCTGTTCAAGGACATCATGCCGCTGCTGGCCGATGGCGAGGATTTCGCCGCAGCGGTCGATGCCATGGTCGCCCCCTGGCGCGATGCCGGCCTGCAGGCGGTGATGGGTATCGAGTCGCGCGGCTTCATCCTGGGCGCGGCGATGGCCCGGGTGCTGGGCGTGGGCTTCGTGCCGGTGCGCAAGCCGGGCAAGCTGCCGGGCCGCACGCTCAAGCAGGACTACACGCTGGAATACCGCACCGACAGCATCGAAGTGCATGCCGATGCCTTGCCGGCCGGCGCGCGCGTGCTGGTGGTCGATGACGTGCTGGCCACGGGCGGCACGTTGCTGGCAGCGTTGTCGCTGGCCCGGCAGTTGCAGGTTGAGGTGGTGGGCGCGGCCGTGCTGGTGGAACTGGCGGGGCTGGGCGGGCGCGAGCGCTGGGACACCGGCGTGCCGCTGTTGGCGAACCTGGTGTATTGAGCGTAGCGCCGACCGTTGGTCGGCTGTACGGGTAGGCAGCCGACCAACGGTCGGCCCTGCGCTATGCAGCCGACCAACGGTCGGCTCTACCGTTGCGTTACATCGGGCGCACGCGGAAACGACGGCCCTTGATCTTGCCCGCTTCCAATCGCGCGATCGCCTTGCCGACGTGCTCGCGGGCAATGGCCACATACGAACGCGTGGCGTAGATATCGATCTTGCCGATCACCTTGGCCGACAACCCGGCCTCACCGGTCAGTGCGCCGAGGATATCGCCCGGGCGCAGCTTGTCGGTCTTGCCGCCGTCGATGCGCAGGGTTTCCATCGCAGCCTGCGGCAGCACCGCCGGGCGGGCGGTGGCCAGTGGCGTCTTCTGCCAGTCCAGCGGCTTGCCCAGTGCCGCTTCCAATGCGTCGGCGCGGTTGCGTTCGCGGCCGGTCACCAGGCTGATCGCCAACCCGGAAGCACCGGCACGGCCGGTGCGGCCCACGCGATGCTGGTAGGTCTCGATATCGGTGGGCAGTTCGTAGTTGATCACGGCCGCCAGGTCCTGCACGTCCAGCCCACGCGCGGCCACGTCGCTGGCCACCAGCACGTTGCAGCTGCGGTTGGCGAAGCGCACCAGTACTTCATCGCGGTCGCGCTGCTCCATTTCGCCATGCAGGGGCAGGGCGGAGAAGCCGAACTGCTGCAGCGAAATGGCCACGTCATCCACGTCGCGGCGGGTGTTGCAGAACACGACCGTCGATTCGGGGGTGTACTTCAGCAGCAGGCCGGCCAGCGCCTTCTGCTTGCTGGCCAGGTCGACCTCGCAGAACAGGTGGTGGATCGCCGGGGCATGGTCGGCACCTTCGACGGTAACCTCGACCGGATCGCGCAGCAGTTCGCGCGCGATGGCGCGGATTTCGTCGGGGTAGGTCGCCGAGAACAACAGCGTCTGCCGGTCCTTGCTGGTGCGGCCGGCAATTTCGCGGATGGGTTCTTCAAAGCCCATGTCGAGCATGCGGTCGGCTTCGTCCAGCACCAGCGTGGTCACTCCGCCCAGCTTCAGCACGCGCTTGCGTCCCAGTTCCTGGATGCGTCCGGGCGTGCCCACCACCACATGCGGGTCGTGCGCTTCCAGCGAGGCCAGCTGCGGCGCCAGCGGCATGCCACCGGTGAGCACCACCAGTTTCAGGTTGGGGATGCCGGTGGCCAGCTTGCGGATCTGCTTGCCGACCTGGTCGGCCAGTTCGCGGGTCGGGCACAGTACCAGGGCCTGGGCGCGGATCACCGCCGGATCCAGCGCCTGCAGCAGGCCCAGCCCGAACGCGGCGGTCTTGCCACTACCGGTAGGGGCCTGGGCGATCAGATCGCGGCGCTCGAGGATGGCCGGCAGGCTCTGCGCCTGCACGGGGGTCATCTGGGTATAGCCCAGCGCGTCGATGCCCGCCGCCAGCGAGGCCGACAGGGGCAGTTCGGAGAATTCGTTCATGGCGCATTCTACCCGCTGCGCCGCTCGCCGGGCGGGGTGCCGGCATGGCTCAGTCCAGATCCAGCGCCCGCAACCCCTCCATCAGGGCGGTGTACTGGGCGTAGCTGAGCTCGCCCACGCTGTCGCTGAGATCCAGTATCACGCTGTGGAACCAGGGGTTGGGATGGGTGATGTCCTGGTCCCAGCGCACCGCAACGGGGGCGCCCAGTACCCGATGCACCAGATCGAGCAGGTCATCTTCGGCTTCATCCACCGCACCGTAGCGCTCCAGCACCCGTCGGTACGGCATGTGCAGGCGGCTGCGATCAACCGGGGCGATGCGCTCACGCTTCATCGCTGAAGTGTTGCATGCAACCGGCGCTCATCCCAGCAGCGCATGCACGCCCAGGTTGATGCCCAGGCCACCGGCCAGCAGCCAGCCAAACAGCAGCAAGGCCAGCAGCAGCGGCTTCATGCCGGCCTCGCGCAGCGCCGACACGTGGGTGGTCAGGCCGAGCGCGGCCATCGCCATCGCCAGCAGCACCGTATCCAGGTCGATCGCTGCATTCACCACTGTCGAAGGCAGCAGCTGCAGCGAATTGACCCCGGCCACCGCCACGAAGCCGAAGGCGAACCACGGCACCACGATCTTCGCCCGGCTGCCGCCCGTCGTTGCAGGCTGCCCGCGCGCCAGCAGCAGCGACAGCGCCACCAGGAACGGCGCCAGCATCATCACCCGCACCATCTTGGCGATCACCGCCGTGTCGGCCGCCGCGGCGCTGACCGCGCGGCCGGCGGCGACCACCTGGGCTACTTCGTGCACCGTCGAACCGGTGAACACCCCGTATGCCGAAGCATTCATCGGCACCCAGCCCTGCGCCAGGTTGAGCTGGTACAGCAGCGGGTACAGGAACATCCCCAGCGTGCCGAACACCACCACCGTCGATACCGCCACGGTGACCTGCTCGGCACGCCCGCGCACCACCGGTTCGGCCGCCATCACCGCCGCGGCGCCACAGATCGAACTGCCGGCGCCGATCAACAGCGCGCTGTTGCGGTCGATCCCGAACCAGCGGGTGCCGGCCCACCAAGCCAGGCCAAACGTACTGACCAGCACCAGCGCGTCGATCAGCACCCCTGCCACGCCTACCTGAGCGATGTCCTGGAAGGTCAGGCGCAGCCCATACAGCACGATGCCGGCGCGCAGCAGCCACTGCTTGGAGAACCCCACGCCGGCAGCGGCGGCCGGTGCCAGCGGCCGATACAGGCTGTTGCCGAGCACCATGCCGAGCACGATCGCCAGGGTGAGCGCGCTGATCCCGTGCGACTGCAGCCAGGGCACGGTGGCCAGCGCCATCGACGCGGCGGCGACCACCGCGGTGAGCAGCAGGCCCGGCACGTGGCCGCGCCAGCGCTGGCGGGCAGTGGGCGAGAGCAGGGCGGGGAGGGACACATTCACGGCAGATCTCCAACGGGACAGATGCCAGCCTGCGCCGCCTCGATAAACCTGTAAAACGAATTGTTTACATAATTTCAACCTGATTTATGGGTTAATTGAGGAATGCATCTCAGTCTTCGCCAGTGGCAGGTTTTCGTGGCCATCGCCGAGGCCGGCACCACCGCGGCCGCTGGCGAACGGCTGGCGCTGTCGCAGTCGGCCTCCAGCGCTGCCCTCAATGAACTGGAAACGCAGCTGCCCGCGCCGCTGTTCGACCGCATCGGCCGGCGGCTGGTGCTCAACGCACACGGTCGCGCGCTGCTGGGGCCGGCGCGCGCGTTGCTGGTGGCCGCTACCGAGCTGGAGGCCGAGGCCGGCGTCGGCCGCTCTACCGCCGGGCTCCCGCTGCAACTGCGCATCGGCGCCAGCACCACCATCGGCAACTACCTGCTGCCAACCCGGGTCGCCGCCCTGCTGGCCGCCAACCCGCAGGCGCAGGTGGACCTGCGCATCGGCAACAGCGCCGAGGTGGTGGCGGCGGTGCAGCGGCTGGAAGTGGACCTGGGCCTGATCGAAGGGCCCTGTCACGAGAGCGGCCTGCAGGTGCTGCCGTGGCAACGCGATGCACTGGTGATCGTCGCGGCCACCCACTCGCCACTGGCCAACCCCGCCAGTCTGTCGTCGCTGGCGGCGGCACGCTGGCTGCTGCGCGAACCGGGCTCGGGCACCCGCGAGGCGGTGGAGCAGGCGCTGCTGCCGCACCTGCACCACTTTGTCCGCGCGATGCAGCTGGGCAGCACCGAGGCGATCAAGCAGGCGGCCGCGGCCGGCATGGGGCTGGCCTGCCTGTCACGGCATGCGGTGGCCGACCTGGTCGCGCTGGGGACGCTGCGCATCCTGGACACACCGCTGCCGCCGCTGTCACGCCAGCTGTGGGTGGTGCGCCACCCCGGCAAGCGCGTGCCACCCCCGCTGGCTGAACTGCTGGCGCTGCCAGCGGATGTTTTTGCACAGGGTTGAGCGACGCCGGATGCCGCCAGACCGTACAATGGTCGGATGCCTCTGATTACTCTGCAAAACGTCGACTTCAGCGTCGGCGGCCCCTTGTTGCTGGAAAAAGCCGAATTGTCGATCGAGCCGGGCGAGCGTATCGCCCTGATCGGGCGCAATGGCGCCGGCAAATCGACCCTGCTCAAACTGCTGTCCGGCGACCACAAGCCCGACGACGGTGAAGTCCGCGTGCAACAGGGGGTGCGCATCACCCGGCTGGAGCAGGAGGTGCCGCATGGCGCCGCCGGCAGCGTGTTCGACGTCGTCGCCGAAGGCCTGGGCGAGCTCGGCCAGTGGCTGGCCGAATTCCATCATCTGAGCGTCGCCGAAGAATTCGACGGCGATGCGCTGTCGGCCGTGCAGGCCAAGATCGATGGCGCCAACGGCTGGGGCCTGGACCAGCGCGTCAGCGAAACCCTGACCAAGCTTGACCTGGATGGCGATGCCGAATTCGGCCGCCTGTCCGGCGGCATGAAGCGCCGCGTGCTGCTCGGCCGCGCGCTGGTGTCCGCACCGGACCTGCTGCTGCTGGACGAACCGACCAACCACCTGGACATCGAAGCCATCGACTGGCTGGAAATGTTCCTCAAGAACTGGAACGGCAGCGTGGTCTTTGTGACCCATGACCGTCGCTTCCTGCGCGCGCTGGCCACTCGTATCGTCGAGATCGACCGTGGCCAGGTCACCAGCTGGCCAGGCGACTGGGCCAACTACGAACGCCGCCGCGAGGAGCGTCTGAACGCGCAGGCACAGGAAAACGCCCGTTTCGACAAACTGCTGGCGCAGGAAGAAATCTGGATCCGCCAGGGCATCAAGGCCCGCCGTACCCGCGATGAAGGGCGGGTGCGCCGGCTCAAGGCGATGCGCAACGAGCGCTCGGATCGGCGCGAGCTCGGCGGCAACGTGCGCATGGAAGCGGCGCAGGCGGAGAACTCCGGCAAGAAGGTCATCGACGTCAAGGACATCTCTTTCGCCTTCGGCGAGCGGAGGATGGTCAAGGATTTCAACACCGTCATCCTGCGCGGCGACCGCATCGGCCTGATCGGCCCCAACGGCAGCGGCAAGACCACGCTGCTGAAGCTGCTGCTGGGTGACCTGCAGCCGCAGAGCGGTGAAGTGCGCGCCGGCACCAACCTGCAGATCGCCTATTTCGACCAGTACCGTGCGGTGCTGCGCGAAGACTGGACCGCGATCGAGAACGTGGCCGAAGGCCGCGATTTCATCGAGTTCAACGGCAAGCGCAAGCACGTGCATGCCTACCTGCAGGATTTCCTGTTCTCGCCCGAGCGCGCGCGCGCGCCGATCACCCGCCTGTCCGGTGGCGAGCGCAACCGCCTGCTGCTGGCCAAGCTGTTCGCGCAGCCG
Source organism: Stenotrophomonas sp. GL_101 (assembly GCF_057835675.1). Lineage (NCBI taxonomy): Bacteria > Pseudomonadati > Pseudomonadota > Gammaproteobacteria > Lysobacterales > Lysobacteraceae > Stenotrophomonas > Stenotrophomonas sp. GL_101. The sequence continues at coordinate 1,824,678 of NZ_CM174432.1, forward strand.
TCCAACCTGCTGGTGATGGATGAACCGACCAACGACCTGGACGTGGAAACGCTGGAGCTGCTTGAAGAGCTGCTGAGCGACTATGCCGGCACCCTCCTGCTGGTCAGCCATGACCGCGACTTCCTCGACAACGTGGTCACCTCCACGATGGTGATGGAAGGCGATGGCGTGGTGGGCGAGTACGTGGGCGGCTACAGCGACTGGCAGCGCCAGGCCGCGCGCGTGGCGGCAGCGGCCGCCGCCGCACCGGTGGTGGCGGGCAAGCCGGCCACCGCGGTTGCCGCAGCCCCGGCTGAAGCGGCGGCCGCCAAGCGCAAGCTGAGCTACAAGGATGCGCGCGAGCTGGAACAGCTGCCGCTGAAGATCGAAACGCTGGAAAAGGACGTCGAGGGCCTGAGCGCGGCGATGAACGACCCCGCGTTCTACCAGCGCAGCGCACCGGACATGGCCGCCCACAACGAAAAGCTGGGCAAGGTGCAGGCTGAGCTGGATGCCGCGTATGCGCGCTGGCAGGAGCTGGACGCCTGAGGCACAGCGCCGGGCTCTGCCCGGCGTGCGTCAGGGGTTGGTGACGCCCGATGGAGCAGCCGACCGTTGGTCGGCTCCAGGGCCGCGTAGAGCCGACCGTTGGTCGGCTGCACGTAACCTTGGCTGCACACGATTTCCCGGCGAAGCGCAGCCGACCAACGGTCGGCTCTACTTCAGGCCGTGCAGGTCCCGCAACTGGCTGGGCCGGGACCCGAAATACGCGGCCAGGTCGGCGATGTCCTGATCGCTCAGGTCGGTCGCCTGCGGGGTCATCAGCGCGTGCTGGCGGTCTCCCGCGCGGTAGGCCTGCAACGCATGCGCCAGGTAATCCCCGTACTGCCCACCCAGCTTCGGGTAGCTCGGGTCGATCGGCTTGTTGCCGTCGGCACCATGGCAGTCGATGCAGCTTTGACCGGTGGCTTTGCCCTTGACCTGGGCGCGGGCTTCACCGGCAGCGATGCGGCCGGCCGGCAGGCCAGCGGACGAACCGGATCCGTGCTCGCCACTGGCGTGGCCCGGATCGGCGGCGGAATCTGCACTGTTTTCCACCTGCGACTGCGAACAGGCAGCCAGCAGCAGGGCAACGGACAGGGCGATGGCATAACGCTTGAAGGGCGCGGCTTTCGTCATGGGCGGTGCTTACTTGACGGTGGACAGGTAAACAGCGAGATCGGCGATCTCCTGTTCGCTGAAACTCATGGACTGCGCCTGCATCGTGGGATGCCTGCGCTTGCCCTGGCGGTATTCGCTCAGCGCCTGGCTGAGGTACTGCTGGGTCTGCCCGCCGATCTTGGGCACCCGGTAGCTGGGGTAGGCGTTCTTGTAGCCGGTGATGCCGTGGCACCCCTGGCAGGTGTAAGCGAGCACACGCCCGTTGTCCAAGCTCCCGGTGAGGGCGACAGGGGCAGGCGCGGCAGGGGCGGGAACAGGTGCTGCGGGTACTGCTGGAGCAGTTGCGGCCTGTGCGGCGGCCCCGAGGGGCAGGAGGACGGCCAGAAGACAAGCGGCGAGCGGCTGCGAGCGCATGATGTCCTTTCCGGTGTACGGGTCTGGTCGTTCCGGCGTGGGGTACGGAACTGGCCCGAGTATAGCCTGCGTTTTCATCTTGCTGAAACCGGGGCGGTGAGCGGGCGCCGCAGGTCACCATGACCTTTGGGATATGGTGTAGTCGTGACGTGGTGCATTACTTTGCTACCACACCTGCCCACGCATCCCTCAGGGACCTGACGATGTCGCGAAACTCCTTCCTGCACGGCCGCACCGGAACCTGCGCCGCTGCTCTGTTGATGACTTCCTGCCTGCTGCTCAGCGGCTGTGGCGCCGGCGGCGGTAGTGCCGAAGCGCAAGCGGCGGAAAAGGATCCCAAGGCCGAAAAGGCCGTCGAGGCCGTACCGGTCGAGGCCGTCGCCGCGACCCGTCGCGCGGTCGCCGCCAGTTACACCGGCACGGCGGCGCTGGAAGCGCGCGCCGAATCGCAGGTGGTGGCCAAGACCTCCGGCGTGGCACTGGCCGTGCTGGTCGAAGAGGGCCAGGCGGTCCGTGCCGGACAGCCGCTGGTGCGGCTGGACCCGGACCGCGCGCGCCTGGCCGTCGCGCAGAGCGAGGCGGTGATGCGCAAGCTGGAGAACAACTTCCAGCGTGCGCAGAAGCTGGTGGGCCAGCAGATGGTCAGCATCGAGAATGTCGACCAGATCCGCTACGACCTGGAAAACGCCCGTGCGCAGTACCGCCTGGCCACGCTTGAGCTGTCCTACACTACGGTGGTCGCGCCGATCGCCGGAGTGATCGCCTCACGTTCGATCAAGACCGGCAACTTCGTGCAGATCAACACGCCGATCTTCCGCATCGTCGACAACTCGCGCCTGGAAGCCACCCTCAACGTGCCCGAGCGCGAACTGTCCACCCTGCGTGCCGGGCAACCGGTGACGTTGCTGGCCGATGCGTTGCCGGGCAAGTCGTTCCCCGGCGTGGTCGATCGCATTTCCCCGGTGGTCGATGCCGGCAGCGGCACCTTCCGCGTGGTCAGCGGCTTCGGCGAAGATGCCGCCGGCCTGCAGCCGGGCATGTTTGGCCGCATCCGCATCGATTACGACCAGCGCGCCGATGCGCTGGTGGTGCCGCGCCTGGCGCTGCTCGACGATGGCGAACCGGCGGTGTTCCGCGTGCGCGACGGCAAGGTGGCGCGCGTGCGGGTCACGCTGGGCTACGCCGAGGGCCCCTGGGTGGAAATCCGCGAGGGACTGGCCGCTGGCGACCAGGTGGTGACTGCCGGCAAGGTGGCGTTGCGTGACGGGACAGCCGTGCAGGTGATCGGCGCCAAGCCGGTGGCCAATGCCGCCGCGCCGGCAAAGAAGGCGGAGAGCCGCCAATGACCTCGGCCGGCAACGACCACGGCAACGACCCGCACCACGGCGATCGACCGGGCGCCCATGGCGGCGGCCTGGTGGAGTTCGCCACCCGCCGTCGCGTCACCATCGCCATGTGCACGGTGACGCTGATGCTGTTCGGCTTCATCGCGCTGGGCAACCTCAAGGTCAACCTGCTGCCCGACCTGAGCTATCCCACCCTGACCGTGCGCACCGAGTACACCGGTGCGGCACCGACCGAAATTGAAACCCTGATCAGCGAACCGGTCGAAGAGGCCGTGGGCGTGGTCAAGAACCTGCGCAAGCTCAAGTCGGTCTCGCGTACCGGGCAGAGCGACGTGGTGCTGGAGTTTGCCTGGGGCACCAACATGGACCAGGCCAGCCTGGAAGTGCGCGACAAGATGGAAGCGCTGAACCTGCCGCTGGAGGCCAAGGCCCCGGTGCTGCTGCGCTTCAATCCGTCCACCGAACCGATCATGCGCCTGGTGATCTCGGCCAAGCATGATCCGGGGTCCGATGCCGATGCGGTGCGCCAGCTCACCGAGCTGCGCCGCTATGCCGATGAAGACCTGAAGAAGAAGCTGGAGCCAGTGGCCGGCGTGGCCGCGGTCAAGGTGGGCGGCGGCCTGGAAGACGAGATCCAGGTCGACATCGACCAGCAGAAGCTGGCCCAGCTCAACCTGCCGATCGACAACGTCATCAAGCGGCTCAAGGAAGAGAACATCAACATTTCCGGCGGCCGCCTGGAAGAAGGGTCGCAGCGTTTCCTGGTGCGCACCGTCAACCAGTTCGCCGACCTGGACGACATCCGCAACCTGCTGGTCACCACCCAGGGCAGCAACGGCAGTGCCGCCGACGCGGCCATGCAGCAGATGTTCGCGATTGCCGCGTCGACCGGCTCCGATGCCGCCGTCGCTGCGGCCTCGGCCGCGCAGAGTGCTTCCAGCAGCAGCTCCTCCACGATTGCAAACGGCATACCGGTGCGGCTGAAGGATGTCGCCAGCGTACGCCAGGGGTACAAGGAGCGCGAGGCGATCATCCGCCTGGGCGGCAAGGAAGCGGTCGAGCTGGCGATCTACAAGGAAGGCGACGCCAACACCGTGGCCACCGCAGAAGCACTGCGCACCCGCCTGGAGCAGATCAAGGCGCAGGTGCCCGGCGATGCCGAACTGACCACCATCGAAGACCAGTCGCGCTTCATCGAGCACGCCATCAGCGACGTCAAGAAAGATGCGGTGATCGGCGGCCTGCTGGCGATCCTGATCATCTTCCTGTTCCTGCGCGATGGCTGGAGCACGTTCGTGATCAGCCTGTCGCTGCCGGTCTCGATCATCACCACGTTTTTCTTCATGGGCCAGATGGGCCTGAGCCTCAACGTGATGTCGCTGGGCGGCCTGGCGTTGGCCACCGGCCTGGTGGTGGATGATTCGATCGTGGTGCTGGAGAGCATCGCCAAGGCCCGCGAACGCGGCCTGGGCATCCTGCAGGCCGCCATTGCCGGCACCCGCGAAGTGAGCATGGCCGTGGTCGCCTCCACCCTGACCACCATCGCGGTGTTCCTGCCGCTGGTGTTCGTGGATGGCATCGCCGGCCAGCTGTTCCGCGACCAGGCGTTGACCGTGGCCATTGCCATTGCGATTTCGCTGCTGGTGTCGATGACCCTGATCCCCATGCTGAGTTCGCTCAAGGGGCGCCCGCCGCTGGCTTTCCCGGAAGAACCCGCGCACGACCCGTGGCAGCCGCAGCACCGCTGGCTCAAGCCGGTGGCCGGTGGTCGCCGTGGCATCGGCGCACTGGTGCGCTGGAGCTTCTTTGCGGTGGCCTGGACGATCATCCGGATATGGCGGGGTGTGGTGGCCGTGGTCGGACCAGTGATGCGCAAGGCCAGTGACGTGGCGATGAAGCCCTATGCCGGGGCCGAACGTGGCTACCTCAAGCTGCTGCCGGGGGCCTTGCACCATCCAGGCAAGGTGCTAGGCCTGGCCGCGCTGGCGTTCGTGCTGACCATGGCGCTGGTACCGATGCTGGGTGCGGACCTGATCCCGCAGCTGGCCCAGGATCGTTTTGAAATGACCGCCAAGCTGCCGGCCGGTACGCCGCTCAAGCAAACCGATGCGCTGGTCCGTGAGCTGCAGCTGGGGCATGCCAAGGACGCGCAGATCGCCTCGCTGTACGGTGTCAGCGGTAGCGGCACGCGGCTGGATGCCAGCCCGACCGAAAGCGGTGAGAACATCGGCAAGCTGACCGTGGTGATGGCCGGTGGTGGTGATGCACGCACCGAGGCTGCGATCACCGAACGCCTGCGCGACTCGATGAAGCAGCACCCGGGTGTGCAGGTCGATTTCGCGCGGCCGGCGTTGTTCAGTTTCTCCACCCCACTGGAAGTGGAGCTGCGCGGCCAGGACATGGCGACGCTGGAACATGCCGGGCAGGCATTGGCCGCGATGCTGCGCAACAACCCGCACTACGCCGACGTCAAATCCACCGTTGAAGAGGGCTTCCCGGAAATCCAGATCCGCTTCGACCAGGAGCGTGCCGGTGCGCTGGGCCTGACCACGCGGCAGATTGCCGATGTGGTGGTCAAGAAGGTGCGTGGCGATGTGGCCACCCGCTACAGCTTCCGCGACCGCAAGATCGACGTGCTGGTGCGTGCCCAGGAAGGTGACCGCGCCAGCGTGGACAGCATCCGGCGCCTGATCGTCAACCCGGGCAGCAGTCGTCCGGTCACCCTGGATGCGGTGGCAGAGGTGGTGGCCACCAACGGCCCCAGTGAGATCCACCGTGCCGACCAGACCCGCGTTGCGGTGGTCTCGGCCAACCTGCGCGACATCGACCTGGGCGGCGCGGTACGCGAAGTGCAGGACATGGTCGGCAAGCAGCCGCTGGGTGCCGGGGTGGGCATGCACATCGGTGGGCAGGGCGAGGAACTGGCCGAATCGGCACGCTCGCTGATCTTCGCCTTCGGCCTGGCGATCTTCCTGGTCTACCTGGTGATGGCCTCGCAGTTCGAATCGCTGCTGCACCCGTTCGTCATCCTGTTCACCATCCCGCTGGCGCTGGTCGGTGCGATCCTGGCGCTGATGCTGACCGGCAAGCCGATCTCGGTGGTGGTGTTCATCGGATTGATCCTGCTGGTGGGCCTGGTGACCAAGAACGCGATCATCCTGATCGACAAGGTCAACCAGCTGCGCGAGTCCGGCGTACCCAAGCAGGAGGCACTGGTGGAAGGCGCGCGCTCGCGCCTGCGGCCAATCATCATGACCACTTTGTGCACGCTGTTCGGCTTCCTGCCGCTGGCCGTAGCGATGGGCGAGGGCGCCGAAGTGCGCGCGCCGATGGCGATCACCGTGATCGGTGGCCTGCTGGTGTCCACCCTGCTGACCCTGGTGGTGATCCCGGTGGTGTATGACCTGCTTGATCGGCGCGGCGATGCCTACTACCGCGAACGTGGTCGCACGCATGCCGGGAGGACCGCGCCGGTGCACACCGCTGCTGGCGGTGATGACGCACAGGAGCCGGCATGAGCGTCGCCGAGTTCTCCATCCGTCGCCCCATCACCACCATCATGTGTTTCATCTCGCTGGTGGTGGTTGGCCTGATCGCCTCGTTCCGGCTGCCGCTGGAAGCGCTGCCGGACATTTCCGCGCCGTTCCTGTTCGTGCAGGTGCCCTACACCGGCTCCACTCCGGAAGAGGTGGAACGCAACATCATCCGCCCGACCGAAGAAGCGCTGGCGACCATGACCGGGATCAAGCGCATGCGCTCCTCGGCCACCTCCGAAGGCGCCAGCATCTTCATCGAGTTCACCGACTGGGACCGCGACATCGCCATCGCCGCGTCCGACGCGCGCGAGCGCATCGATGCGATCCGCAGCGACCTGCCCGACGACCTGCAGCGCTACAGCGTGTTCAAGTGGTCCAGCAGCGACGATCCGGTGCTGAAGGTGCGCCTGGCCAGCAGCACCGACCTGACCGGCGCGTACGACATGCTCGACCGCGAGTTCAAACGGCGCATCGAGCGCATTCCCGGCGTGGCCCGGGTGAACATCTCCGGCGCGCCGCCGAACGAAGTGGAAATCGCGATCAGCCCGGACCGGTTGACCGCGCACAACCTGAGCATCAACGAGCTCAGCGACCGCCTGCGTACGCTGAACTTCTCGATCTCTGCCGGGCAGATCGACGACAACGGCCAACGCGTGCGCATCCAGCCGATCGGTGAAATCACCGACCTGCAGGAGCTGCGCGACCTGGTGATCGACACCAAGGGCCTGCGCCTGGGCGACATCGCCGAGATCCGGCTCAAGCCCAGCCGCATGAACTACGGCCGTCGCCTGGACGGCAATCCGGCGGTCGGCCTGGACATCTACAAGGAACGCAGCGCCAACCTGGTGGAGGTATCGCGCGCGGCGCTGGCCGAGGTGGAATCCATCCGCACGCAGCCTTCGATGCGCGATGTGCAGATCAAGGTCATCGACAACCAGGGCAAGATGGTCACCTCCTCGCTGCTGGAGCTGGCCGAAGCGGGCGCGGTCGGCCTGCTGTTGTCGATCACGGTGCTGTTCTTCTTCCTGCGCCATTGGCCGTCCACGCTGATGGTGACGCTGGCGATCCCGATCTGCTTCGTGGTCACCCTGGGCTTCATGTATTTCGTCGGGGTCACCCTCAACATCCTGACCATGATGGGCCTGCTGCTGGCCGTGGGCATGCTGGTGGACAACGCGGTGGTGGTGGTGGAGAGCATCTACCAGGAACGCGAGCGCATGCCCGATCAGCCGGTACAGGCGTCGATCATCGGCACCCGCAACGTGGCCATCGCGCTGAGCGCCGGCACGCTGTGCCATTGCATCGTGTTCGTGCCCAACCTGTTTGGCGAAACCAACAACATCAGCATCTTCATGTCGCAGATCGCGATCACCATTTCGGTGTCGCTGCTGGCGTCCTGGCTGGTGGCCGTCAGCCTGATCCCGATGTTGTCCGCGCGCATGCAGACACCCAAGCTGGTGCATTCCGACTCCGGGGTGATCGCGCGGTTGCAGCGGCGCTATGCGCGCCTGCTGCAATGGACCCTGGAACACCGCGGCTGGAGCGTGTTCGGCATACTGATGGTGGTGCTGATCAGCCTGGTGCCGATGAAGCTGACCAAAATCGACATGTTCGGTGGCGAGGGCGGCCATGAAGTCTTCATCGGCTACAACTGGAAGGGCGCTTTCACCTACGGTCAGATGTCCGACGAGGTCGCGCGGGTCGAGCGCTACCTGGAAGTGAACCGCGAGAGGCTGCACATCATCCAGGTCTATTCCTGGTACAGCGAGCAGGAAGGCAGCAGTACCACGGTGACCTTCGACCCCAAGCACGCCGACAACCTGCCGGCCGTGCAGGAAGCGCTGCGCAAGGGGCTGCCGCGCTCGGCACGTGCCGACTACATCGTCGGCAACCAGGGCGGTGACGGCGGTGGCAGCGGCAACCAGTCGGTGCAGGTGCAGCTGGTCGGTGACTCGACCAAGATGCTGCAGGAGATCGGCGAGGAGGTGGTGCCGTTGCTGGCCCAGCGCAAGGAGCTGCGCGATGTGCGTATCGACAACGGCGAGAAGGGCAGCGAGCTGGCCGTGCATGTCGACCGCGAGCGTGCGGCGGCATTCGGGTTCAATGCCGAGCAGGTGGCCAGTTTCGTCGGCCTGGCCCTGCGTGGCGCACCGCTGCGCGAGTTCCGTCGTGGTGACAGCGAGGTGCCGGTCTGGGTGCGTTTTGCCGGCGCCGAGCAAAGCAGCCCGGAGGACCTGGCCAGCTTCACCGTGCGCACCGGTGATGGTCGCTCGGTCCCGCTGCTGAGCCTGGTCGATGTGTCGATCAAACCCGCCGCCACGCAGATCGGCCGCACCAACCGCCAGACCACGTTGACCATCAAGGCCAACCTGGCCGAGAAGATCACCGCACCGGAAGCGCGCAAGGCGATGGAGGAGACGCTCAAGCCGATGAGCTTCCCGGCCGGCTACACCTTCACCTTCGATGGCGGCGACTATGGCGACGACAACGAGGCGATGCAGCAGATGCTGTTCAACCTGCTGATCGCGCTGGTGATGATCTACGTGGTGATGGCGGCGGTATTCGAGTCGCTGCTGTTCCCGGCGGCGATCATGAGTGGCGTGCTGTTCTCGATCTTCGGCGTATTCTGGCTGTTCTGGCTGACCGGTACCTCGTTCGGGATCATGTCCTTCATCGGCATCCTGGTGTTGATGGGGGTGGTGGTGAACAACGGCATCGTCATGATCGAGCACATCAACAACCTGCGCCGGCGTGGGGTGGGACGTACCCAGGCACTGGTGGAAGGCTCACGCGAACGCCTGCGCCCGATCATGATGACCATGGGCACGGCGATCCTGGCGATGGTGCCGATTTCGCTGACCGACACCCAGCTGCTCGGCAACGGCCCGCCGTACTACCCGATGGCCCGTGCCATCGCCGGTGGCCTGGCGTTCTCCACGGTGGTCAGCCTGCTGTTCCTGCCGACCATCTACGCGATGCTCGATGACATGAGCAGTGCGGTGTCGCGGATCGTCCGCCGCGCGCGTGGACTGCCGCCCAAGGATGCGGTAATCACCCCCGCGTAGAGCCGACCGTTGGTCGGCTGCAGACAATCACGGAAGAAGAACGCCTCGATTCCATCAGGAATCGAGGCGCTTTCTTGTTTCTTCTGCCCGTTGAGAGGATGGATTCGTTTCAACCGGCTGCAGCAGCGAGCGGGTGCGTCTTCGATTGCGTGCAGCGCGAGCGTCCGGGGCCCCTTGGCGGCCGGCAGGCCCTTGGTGCAAATGTCCCCCGGCCGCCTGTGGCGGCCTCCTCCTTGATTTTGCCCAAGGACCTGCCGGCCGCCAAGGGGCTCGGCGTGCGGAAAGCAGAGGCACAGTGCAATGCGAGGGCATGCTTGGCTGGGATCAGCGTCACCACCAACGGTGGTGACCTACCCGTGGGTATCGGTGCCCGCGTGTCGAGAACCACCGTGAACCCATGCATCCACGCCATGCGTGGATACCGCTCCTGGCGCACCGCAAGCCGAGCCGCTGGGCGGCCGGCAGATCCTTGGCAAAATAAAGGAGGATGCCGTCGCCGCAGGCGTCGGCCGGGGGACATTTGCACAAGGGTCTGCCGGCCGCCTAGCGGCCCCGGATGCTCGCGATATGGCCGAACGAAGATGCCACCGCTACCCCCACCGTGCGCCAGCTTTTTAGCCGAGCCGTACGTCCAGCATTCATAAGCCCCGGTCGAAGGGCAGCCGACCAACGGTCGGCTCTACGGGCGGGGTGTCAGCCGGCGACCTTGCCCCACACCTGCAGGCCGGTCAGCCACAGCCCGAGCATGCTGCCCAGGTTGGTCAGCATGAAGGTCAGCACCACCCGGGTGACCCGGTTGCGGTACCAGCCCTTTACACTCTGCGCGTCATCGCGCAGCTTCAGGAAATCTTCGTAGGCCGGCTTGCGCAGGCGGGTTTCCACCAGCGCGGCGAACGCACCGGTAGGAATGCTCAAGCGGAACGGCTTGAACGGGGCCACCACGATCGCGGTGAGGATGCTCAACGGATGACTGCCGGCCAACAGGCAGCCCAGCCCGGCCAGCCCGCCGGTATACATCGCCCAGGTCAGCAGCAGCTCGCCGCCCATGCCCAGCCCGCCACGGTAGAAACCCACTGCGATGCCGGCCAGCACCACCGCCAGGATGATCAGCGTGATCCACGGCAGGTTGCGCTTCTTCGGAACCTCTTCCAGCGACTCGCGCAGCGGACCGGGCGCATCGGTATCGGTTTCCAGATACTTCGCCAGGCCGGCCAAATGGCCCGCCCCGACCACTGCCAGCACTTCGCGCTGGGCCGGGTCGTGTACTTCGCGCAGGCGCGTGGCCATGTAGCGGTCGCGCTCGCCGATGATGGTTTCATACAGCGCCGGGCTCTCGCTGGCGAACTCGCCGAAGCTCGCTTCCAGCATATCGCCCTGCTTGAGCTTTTCGATCTCGTCTTCGCCGACCTCGTCCGAGGCAAACAGGCCTGCGCCCAGGCCCATCACCAGTTTGATCCGGCCGAAGAAGCCCAGCCGCTGCGAGGCGCGCTTGAAGGTCAGGCCCACTTCGCGGTCGATCAGGTGCACCGGTAGCTGGTGTTCGTTGGCCAGCGTGACGGCGCGCTTGAGCTCGGCGCCCGGCTCGATGCCCAGTTGCTCGGCCAGTCGGCGCTGGTAGGCGGCCAGCGCGAGGTTGGCGGCGAACAACGCCACGCGTCCCTTGCGGATCACCTCGACCAGATCCAGCTTGCCCAGCGCATCGGGGTTGGTCAGCGCCTGCAGGCGCTGCGCATCCAGCTCCACGGCGACCGCATCGAAGCGGCCGCTGCCGATCGCGCGCTCCACTGCTTCCACGCTGGCCTGGGAGACGTGCGCGGTACCCAACAGGGTGTAGCGCACGCCGTCGCGTTCGACCACGCGCACAGGCTGGCCGGCGAACAGGGTGTCGCCGGTATCATCGATCTGGGTATCAGTCATTGCTTCATTCATTGGAAGGGGCGCTGTCGGCACCATCGCCGAGCGCGCGCTGCATCTGGACGGTGTCCAGCCAGCGGCCGTGCTTGCGGCCGAGGCCGCGGAAAATGCCCACGGTATGGAAACCGAAGCGCTCGTGCAGTTTGATCGAGGCGGTGTTGGTCGGTTCGCCGATCACCGCCACCATCTGCCGGTAACCGCGCGCCACGCACGCATCGATCAGTCCCTGCATCAACGCGGTGCCGACGCCGCGGCCCTGGAAAGTCTGATCCACGTAGACCGAGTTCTCCACCGTCCACTGGTAGGCGATGCGGCCACGATAGGTGTTGGCATAGGCATACCCGGCCACCTGGCCATCGATCTCCGCCACGAGGTAGGGAAAGCCGCGGCCGAGCATGTCGTGCATGCGCCGCAGCATCTCGCCGGCATCGGGGATGTCGTACTCGTAGGTGTTGACCAAGTCGGTCACCTCCACCGCGTAGATCGCGGTGATGGCGTCGATGTCGGTGTCGCAGGCGTCGCGCAGCAGCACGGTCACGGGGCAGGGGTCCTGTCGGCTCAGTCGATGTAGCGCTTGGTCAAATCGCCATACGCATCGATGCGGCGATCGCGCAGGAACGGCCAGATCCGGCGCACGTGTTCGCTGCGCTGCAGGTCGACCTCGCAGAGCAGCACGGTGGGATCGCCGCCGGCCTCGGCGATGAACTCGCCCTGCGGGCCCAGCACGTGGCTGTTGCCCCAGAACTGGATGCCCGAAGCACCCAGCGGCGAGGCTTCATGGCCGACGCGGTTGCAGCTCAGCACCGGCACGCCGTTGGCCACGGCATGGCCGCGGTGGCTGAGTACCCACGCATCGCGCTGGCGGTTCTTCTCGTCCTGCGCATCGTCGGGGTCCCAGCCGATCGCGGTGGGGTAGAGCAGCAGTTCCGCACCGGCCAGCGCCATCAGACGCGCCGCTTCGGGGTACCACTGGTCCCAGCACACCAGCACACCGAGGCGGCCCACCGAGGTGTCGATCGGCTTGAAGCCGATGTCGCCCGGGGTGAAGTAGAACTTTTCGTAGAAGCCCGGGTCGTCCGGGATGTGCATCTTGCGGTACTTGCCGAGCAGCGTGCCGTCCTTTTCAAAGACCACCGCCGTGTTGTGGTACAGGCCGGCGGCGCGGCGCTCGAACAGCGAGCCGACGATGACCACGCCATGCTTTTTGGCCAAGGCGCCCAGGCGTTCGGTACTGGGGCCGGGAATGGGTTCGGCCAGGTCGAACTCGTCGACCGACTCGTGCTGGCAGAAATACGCGCCGTTGTGCAGCTCCTGCAGCAGGATCAGCTTGGCACCCTGCGCGGCCGCTTCCGCCACGCGCGTTTCGATCACGGCCAGATTGGCGGCGGCGTCACCGTGGTTGCGCTCCTGGATCAGGGCGACGGAAAGGGGGTGGCGTGAGCTCATCCGGGTGCGGTCCTGCGGGGGAATGGCGCAGTTTATCGCGGATGCGTGCACGCAGCGTGCTGCGCGCTAAATGCGCGGTGCCGCCGCGCACCCGTGGCACCGGGCTCTGCCCGGCTGCTTCATGCTGTTGGGCGAAAAGCACCCTCGGCTGGCGCATCCCTGGGCAGGGCCGTCGGGCACGGGGGTTCGGTGGACACTGGAAAGCCAGGGCAACGGCGACGCGCTTCTGCCGTTCCTGCCGCCGTACGGAATCCATCGAGGGAGGTTGGCGCGCAGCCCCCGCAGGGACGCTCCAAAACATGGATGTTTTGGAGCAGCCCCCAGGGATGGGTTCACGGCGTGTCCCGGAGGGGGCTGTGCGCCAACCTCCCTGCCAGGAAAAACAGAGGCGCAGCTTCGGGCGTTGCCGGGCAGAGCCCGGCACTACGCATCAGTTGCCGGGCTCTGCCCGGCGCCACGTTTTAAGCCAGCAACCCTTCCGGCAACTGCATGGTGATGCAGTGCAGGCTGCCGTTCTGCCAGATCAGCGAACGGCAGGGTACCTGCACGATCTCGTGGTCCGGGTAGGCCGTGGCCAGTACGTCGCGTGCGGCATCGTCGGCCACATCGCCATAAGCCGGCATCAGCACCGCGCCATTGAGGATCAGATAGTTGGCGTAGGATGCGGCCAGGCGGCGGCCCTGGTCGATCACCGGCTGTGCCCACGGCAGCGGGAACAACCGGTACGGCTGTCCGTCGGCAGTGCGCAGCGCGGCCAGCTCGTTGCCCATCGCCTGCAGTTCGGCGTAATGCGAGTCGCTGCTGTCATCGCAGGCCTGGTAGACGATGCTGTCCACCGAGGCGAAGCGCGCCAGCGTGTCGATGTGCGCGTCGGTGTCGTCGCCTTCCAGATAACCATGGTCCAGCCACAACACACGATCCTGATGCAGCCAGTTGGCCAGGTCGGCACTGAGCGAGGCCCGGTCGCGGTCCGGGTGGCGCTCGTGCAGGCATTGCCAGGTCGTGAGCAGGGTGCCGGCACCATCGGTCTCGATGCCGCCGCCTTCCAGCGCGAACGGAATGCTCTGCACCTCCGCACCGGGCGTGAACACGCCGGCTGCGTGCAGTGCACCCACCAGCTGGTCGTCCAGGCTGGCCTCGAACTTGCCGCCCCAGCCGGTGAAGCGGAAGTCGAGCAGGCGGAAGCTGCCGTCGGCGCGGCGCAGCGTGATCGGGCCGGAGTCCCGCAGCCAGGTGTCGTCATAGGGCGCACTGACGAAACGAACGCGGTCCACGTCGATCCGGTTCGAGCGCAGGCGCGCATCGGCGTAGGCCTCGATGTCGTCGTCGGCGACGATGATCACTACCGGCTGGAAGCGGGTGATGGCAGCGACCAGCGCGATGTAGGTGTCCTCGACGTTACCCAGGCGGTCGGCCCAGTCGGTGTCGGCGTGGGGCCAGGCAATCAGGATGGCGGACTGGGTTTCCCATTCGGCCGGAAAGCGGAGCGTGTCGTTCATGATCTCGGTGCGATGGCCCGCCGGGTGGCGGGCGGTAAGGGGTGGGCCGGGCCGCAAGGCCCGATCAGCGGATCGGTGGCTTCGGGCCGACCTCGTTGGCATCGGCCTTGTTGGCCACCACGTCGATCACCTTCTGCTTTTCAAAGTAGACGGTGAACTGCGGGTAGACCCAGCGGTTGATGGTCGGCCACTGGTGCTTCTGCCCGCCGCGCGGTTCCAGGCGCTCGCCCGGATCGCCGAACCGGGCCTGGACCTGCTGCATGCTCTGGCCGCGGACGGGCAGGGCGGTGGCGGGCTTTTCCTGGCTGCGGTCGATCAGCAGGGTGTCGGCGTGGGCGCTGGATACCGCCAGCAGGGCCAGCAATGGCAGGGTGGTCAGGTAACGCTTCATCTCGATCTACTCCCCAGTGGTCAAGAAAGGTGTCACGGCAACGGCGTCACGACCAACGGTCGGGACCTACCGCGCGATTACAACAGAGGCGTCACGACCAACGGTCGGGACCCACCTTGCGATTACAACAAAATTGGCAATAAAAAACCGCCCGGAGGCGGCTTTTCATTCAGGCGGGTCGCGACCGGAGGTCGTGACGCCCTTCGGCTCAGCGCTGGCGAGCCTTGAAGCGCGGGTTCGACTTGCAGATCACGAAGATCTTGCCGCGACGACGAACGACCTTGCAGTCGCGGTGACGGGTCTTGGCCGACTTCAGGGAAGAGAGAACTTTCATTGCATACCTCGGCGTAAACGTTGGATTCGGGTGGAGCGCGGCCGCGATATGCAGATGACAATCGGCAGGTGACGCCCGTTCAAGCCCGCCATTCTACCGGTCTTTTTTCCATCCTTTCAAGTGGTTGCGCCAAAAAAGTCTCAGGCGGCCCCGGGCGGGGGCTAGAATGGGCGGTCAATTCCACAGGGAACCCCATGAACCAGCTTCCTCCCGTGCTCACCATCGACGGCCCGTCCGGGGCCGGAAAAGGCACTGTCAGCCGCATTGTGGCACGCCGCCTGGGCTGGCATTACCTCGATTCGGGCGCCCTGTACCGCGCCGTGGGCGTGGCCGCCAGCTGGGCCGATATCGACACTTCCGACGCCTCGGCGCTGGTCCGCTGCACCTTCGACACCCATGTCCGCTTCGTCGAAGCGGCCGACGGCGGCTTGCGGGTGATCGTGAACGATACCGATGCCACCGACGAGCTGCGCCTGGAGACCACCGGGGCCCTGGCCTCGGCGATTGCCGCCATTCCGGAGGTCCGTGCGGCACTGAAAGAGCGCCAGCGCGCATTCAGGATGGAGCCGGGTCTGGTCGCCGACGGTCGCGACATGGGCACGGTCATCTTCCCGGACGCCCCATTCAAGGTCTTCCTGACCGCCAGTGCCGAGGAACGCGCCGAGCGCCGGCATAAGCAGTTGAAAGACAAGGGGGTTTCTGTTAACTTTGAAGACCTCCTGCGCGAGATCATGGCCCGCGACGCCCGTGATGCACAGCGCACAGTGGCGCCCCTGAAGCCGGCAGACGATGCCGTCATCATCGACACCAGTGGTATCGGCATCGACGCCGTCGTTGCCAACGTGTTGGATCTGCTTCCGGTTTCGGGTGCCTGATCCGTTGTACAGGAGTACCGCCAACGCATCGGCGGTTGTCGCACCATCGCAAGGCAACAACAGCTCCGTCCCGCAATAGTGCGTGGCGGTTTTCCTACTTAACACACGACCTGCCATACCGGGGTCGACCAACAGGCGGGCAGTAAACGGAACCCTTCGGGGACCAATGCCCATGTGTCCAACAGAGTAAATCTAATGACCGAATCATTTGCCGAACTGTTCGAAGCCAGCCAGGCCCATCTGGCCAAGCTGAAGCCGGGCTCCATCGTCAGCGGTGTTGTTGTTGAAGTCCGCGGCGACGTCGTGGTGATCAACGCCGGGCTGAAGTCCGAAGGCATCGTGCCGATCGAACAGTTCCGTAACGACGCTGGTGAGATCGACGTCGCCGAAGGCGACATCGTCAAGGTTGCCCTTGACTCGATCGAAAACGGCTTCGGTGAGACCGTTCTGTCGCGCGAGAAGGCCAAGCGCGCGATGGTGTGGGACGAGCTGGAAGAAGCGTTGGAAAAGAACGAAACCATCACCGGCCGCATCAGCGGCAAGGTCAAGGGTGGTTTCACCGTGGACATCAAGGATGTCCGCGCGTTCCTGCCCGGTTCGCTGGTGGATGTGCGCCCCGTGCGCGATCCGGCCTACCTGGAAGGCAAGGAGCTGGAATTCAAGCTCATCAAGCTGGACCGCAAGCGTAACAACGTCGTGGTTTCGCGCCGCGCTGTCGTCGAAAGCGAGCACTCGGAAGAGCGCGAGCAGCTGATGGACAAGCTGCAGGAAGGCGCGATCCTGAAGGGTGTCGTCAAGAACCTGACCGATTACGGCGCATTCGTGGACCTGGGCGGTATCGACGGCCTGCTGCACATCACCGACATGGCCTGGAAGCGCGTGCGCCATCCGTCCGAAGTCGTGAATGTCGGCGACGAGCTGGACGTGCGCGTGCTGAAGTTCGACCGCGAGCGCAACCGCGTTTCGCTGGGTCTGAAGCAGCTGGGCGAAGATCCGTGGGACAACATCGCCCGTCGTTACCCGGCCAACAGCCGCGTGTTCGGCAAGGTCTCCAACGTGACCGATTACGGCGCATTCGTCGAGATCGAGCCGGGCGTGGAAGGCCTGGTGCACGTGTCGGAAATGGATTGGACCAACAAGAACGTCAACCCGTCCAAGGTTGTGCAGGTCGGTGACGAAGTTGAAGTCATGGTCCTGGACGTCGACGAGGAGCGTCGCCGCATCTCGCTGGGCATGAAGCAGGTTGCCGCCAATCCGTGGGAAACCTTCGCTGCCATCCACAAGAAGGGCGACAAGGTGTCGGGCCAGATCAAGTCGATCACCGACTTCGGCATCTTCATCGGCCTGGACGGCGGTATCGATGGCCTGGTGCACCTGTCCGACATCAGCTGGAACACCACCGGCGAAGACGTTGTGCGCAACTACAAGAAGGGCGACAACCTGGACGCAGTGGTCCTGGCCGTCGATCCGGAGCGCGAGCGCATCAGCCTGGGCGTCAAGCAGCTGGAGCAGGATCCGTTCGGCCAGTACATGGCTGCCAATCCGAAGGGTTCCAAGGTCGAAGGCGTGGTCAAGGAAGTGGACGCCAAGGGCGCAACCATCGAACTGGCTGACGGCATCGAAGGCTACGTGGCTGCACGCGACGTTGCCAACGAGCGCGTCGACGACGCGACCCAGTTCCTGAAGGTCGGCGACAAGGTCGAAGCCAAGTTCGTGGGCATGGACCGCAAGGGCCGTACCCTGCAGCTGTCGATCAAGGCCAAGGACGATGCGGAAATGCGCGAAGTGCTGGAGGAATACCAGTCCTCTTCGGCGTCCAGCGGCACCACCCAGCTTGGCGCGCTGCTGCGCGCTCAGCTGAACGGCAACAAGTCCGAGTAATCGGCCTTACGCTGTAGTCGTTTCCTGGACGGCCCGGACACTAGTCCGGGCCGTTTCAGGGTCTGAGTTCCCCCCGAAGAGCCCGTAATGACCAAATCCGAGCTGATCGAAATCCTGGCGCGCCGACAGGCGCATCTGAAGTCGGACGATGTCGATCTGGCAGTGAAGTCGTTGCTGGAAATGATGGGTGGGGCGCTGGCTGGCGGCGATCGTATCGAGATCCGCGGATTCGGCAGTTTTTCCCTGCACTACCGGCCGCCACGGCTGGGGCGCAATCCCAAGACCGGGGAATCGGTCGCATTGCCGGGCAAGCATGTCCCGCACTTCAAACCGGGCAAGGAGCTGCGCGAACGCGTCAGCGCCGTGGTGCCGCTGGAAAGCGACCCTGCCTGACTACTGCTGGCATCCGCTGCGCGGATGCATGATTTCCCCCGGATGGACCCGTAGAGTGGACGTGTAGAGCGGACATGTAGAGCGGACATGTAGAGCGGACTGTTAGTCCGCTACCCTCCAATATTCCGCTACTCTCTAAGCCTCCCGGAACTGGAGCTGCTGCATGAAAGTCGTACGTCTGCTGGTTCTACTGGCGGTTCTGGTCGCCGGGCTCATTATCGGTGCGCTCAACTCGGACAAGATGGTTCTCAGTCTGGGCTTCACCCAAATCACCACTACCACCGGCCTGGCGATCATCATCGCCCTGCTGTCCGGTGCCATCATCGGCGGCGGCCTCGTTCTGGCCAGCCTGGTGATCCCGTTGTACGCAAAATTGCGCAAGGCGCAGAAGCCGCCCGCCGTCGTGGTGGCCGCACCCGTTGCACCCCCTTCTTCTACTTTCGACGGACGCTGAGCGCCGATGGAATTTGTCTCCGAGTGGTTCTGGTTCTTCCTGTTCCTGCCGTTGGCGGCCCTGTCCGGCTGGGTGATCGGCCGGCGCGGCGGGCAGCGGCATGGCGACAACCAGGTCAGCCGCCTGTCCAGCACTTACTTCCGGGGCCTGAACTACCTGCTCAACGAGCAGCCCGACAAGGCCATCGAGCTGTTCCTGCATATCGCCGAGCTGGACAAGGAAACCTTTGAAACCCAGGTCGCGCTGGGGCACCTGTTCCGTCGTCGTGGCGAAGTGGACCGGGCGATCCGCCTGCACCAGGGCCTGGTCAACCGTGCCGACCTGACCGATGCGCAACGGGTCCAGGCGCTGTTGGCGCTGGGCGAGGATTACATGAAGTCCGGCCTGCTGGACCGCGCCGAGACCGTGTTCACCGAGCTGGCCCAACTCGACCAGCGCGCCCCGCAGGCGCTCAAGCACCTGATCGGTATCTACCAGGCCGAGCGCGACTGGGAAAAAGCCATCGACAACGCCAGCCGTTACGAGGAAGTCACCGGCGAGCCGATGGGCAAGCTGATCGGGCAGTTCGAGTGCGAACTGGCCGAGCGCTTCCGTGGCGCCGGCAAGAACGACGAGGCGAGGGCGGCCATTGCCCGTGCCTACCAGGCCGATGCGATGTCGGTGCGTGCCGGCATCATCGAAGGCCGGCTGGAAACCGATGCCGGCAATGCCGAAGCCGCCGTGCGCGCATTCGAGCGTGCCGCGCGCAACGATCCCGAATACCTGCCCGAAGTACTGCAACCGCTGATGCAGAACTACCGCAAGGTCGGCGACCTCGGTGGCGCGCGTGCCTTCCTGTCGGAAATGACCGAGCACTACCGGGGCATTGCCCCGGTCCTGGCCCTGACCCAGTTGATGGAAGAACAGGAGGGTGTCGCCCCCGCCCGTGCCTATCTCGGCCGCCAGCTCAAGGACCGCCCTTCGGTGCGTGGCGAATCGGCACTGATCGACCTGACCCTGGCCGACGGCGCCGATGCCACCGCAACCCTGCACGACCTCAAGCACATCACCGACCAGTTGTTGGTGCGCAACCCTGCCTATCGCTGCACCCGCTGCGGTTTTGGCGCGCGCACCCACCACTGGCAATGCCCCAGCTGCAAGGAATGGGGTACGGTCAAGCCGCTGCTGAACTACGCGGTGCTGTAAACCATGCCCTTGGCCTGGATGATCGGATTGCCGGCGGTGCTGGCCGTGGCGGCCGCGCTTACCTGGGTGGCCCGGCATTACGCCCTGCGCCGCAACCTGCTGGACCAGCCCGGCGAACGTCGCAGCCACGGGGTGGCGACCCCGCGCGGCGGCGGTATCGCGATCGTTCTGACCTTGCTGCTGGCCATTGCCGCCGCCGCCATGCTGTGGCCGGCGGCCCACACGCCGCTGGGGGTGTTCGGGTTGGGCCTTGGCCTGGTTGCAGGCATTGGCTGGTGGGACGACCACCGCCCGTTGCCGGCCGCGCGCCGCCTGCTGGTGCACCTGTTGGCCGCGCTGATGCTGGGCGGCCTGGTCTGGCAGGCCAGCGGCAATCCCTGGCAGGCGCTGCTGGCGGTGTTGTTCACGACATCGTTGATCAACATCTGGAACTTCATGGATGGCATCAACGGCATCGCGACGACCCAGGCGATCCTGGCCGGGTTGGCGTTCGCCCTGGTGATGCCGGCCCCGTTCGCGCTGGCCGGGTTGGTGCTGGCCTGGGCGTGCCTGGGCTTCCTGCCGTTCAACTTCCCGCGCGCCCGGATCTTCATGGGCGATGTGGGCAGCGGTGCGCTGGGCTACGCCATTGCGGGCCTGGTCTGCCTGGCCAGCGTGGTGACCGAGGTCAACTGGCTGCTGCTGCTGGTGCCGCTGACCGCCTTCCTTGTGGACGCGGGCTTCACACTCCTGTCGCGCATGCTGTCTGGGCAAAGATGGATGGAACCCCACACCCAGCATCTCTACCAGCGCGCGGTGAAAGGTGGTGCAAGCCACACTTTCGTCACCGGGATGTATTTTGTTTTTGGCGTGTTCAGTATTACAGTGTTTAATGCTTGCAGCGATCTGCAGCCGAGGTGGGAGGCTGTCGTGGCCGTAGCGTGGATGATCCTCGCAACCGGTTTGTGGCTCCTCCTGCGCAAAGGAATGCGCAACTAGAAGGATTGTTTGATTTATGGCGCCTTGGCTGGACCGTGTCACCAGTTTGATTCCGCGAGCAGCGATCGTGGCCCACGACCTGTTCATGGTCTGGGCCTGTTGGCAGCTGCTGCATGCTGGCCGCTATTCGATGCTGGCCGATGCGCCATCCCTCCCGCTGTGGAACATCGACACCTCGCTGGTGCTGGTCATCCAGGCGGTGGTGTTCTGGCGCGTGGGCCTGTATCGCGGCCTGTGGCGGTTCGCCAGCGTGGCCGACCTGCTCAACATCTTCAAAGCCAGCTTCATCGGCCTGCTGGCCATCGTCGTGGTGCTGGCGTACAAGCGCTTCAGCGGCGTACCGATGTCGGTGCTGGTGATTTATCCGTTCGCGCTGTCGGCGCTGCTGGGCGCGCCGCGCCTGCTGTACCGGGCCTGGAAGGATTATCAGTCGTTGCAGTCCGACGCCACCGCGCGCCGGGTGCTGATCCTCGGCGCCGGCCAGGCCGCCGAAGCGCTGGTCCGCGACCTGCGTCGTTCGGGCAACTTCGAACCGGTCGGCCTGCTCGATGACGCGCCGCACCTGCAAGGGGCCAAGCTGCAGGGCCTGCCGATCCTGGGCACGCTCGACGATGCACCGGCGGTGGTGCGCGAAACCGCTGCCAAGCTGCTGGTGATTGCCATTCCTTCGCTGGATGCCGTGGGCATGCAGCGGGTGGTCGCGCTCTGCGAAGCCACCGGCGTGCCGTTCCGCATGGTGCCCAAGCTCAACGACGTGCTGCTGGGGCACTCGCTGCCCGGCGAGTTGAAGGAAGTGGCGATTGAAGACCTACTGGGACGCAAGCCGATCCTGCCGGACTGGTCGTTGATCCGGGGCTGGCTGGGCGGGCGCACGGTGCTGGTGACCGGTGCCGGCGGTTCGATCGGCTCGGAGCTGTGCCGCCAATGCGCGCGCCATGGCGCCGGGCGCATCGTGCTGCTGGAGATGAGTGAGCTGCTGCTGCTGACCATTGAAGCCGAGCTCACCCGCAGCTTCCCCGACCTGGTCGTGGAATCGGTGCTGGGCGACTGTGGCGATCCGGCGGTGATTCGCCATGCGTTGTCGCTGTCCAATGTCGATGCCGTGTTCCATGCCGCCGCCTACAAGCAGGTGCCGGTGCTGGAGCGCCAGCTGCGCGAGGCGGTACGCAACAACATCCTGTCCACCGAAACGGTGGCGCGGGCCTGTGTCGAAGCGCGCATCGAGCATTTCGTGTTCATCTCCACCGACAAGGCGGTCGACCCGGTCAACGCGCTGGGTGCGAGCAAGCGCTACGCGGAGATGATCTGCCAGAGCCTGGACCAGAAAACCAGCCACACCCGGTTCGTGACCGTTCGCTTCGGCAACGTGCTCGCCTCGGCCGGCAGCGTGGTGCCGCTGTTCCGCGACCAGATCCTCAAGGGCGGCCCGGTCACGGTGACCGACCCGGAAGTGACCCGCTACTTCATGACCATTCCCGAGGCCTGCCAGCTGATCCTGCAGGCGGCCGCGTCGGCGTCGCATGGGGCCATCTACACCCTGGACATGGGCGAGCCGGTGCCGATCCGCGTGCTGGCCGAACAGATGATCCGGCTGGCGGGCAAGCAGCCCTACAAGGACATCGCGATCATCTACACCGGGCTGCGCCCGGGCGAGAAGCTGCACGAGACCCTGTTCTATTCGGACGAGGACTATCGCCCGACGGCGCATCCGAAGATTCTCGAAGCCGGTGTGCGCACGTTCGCCCGCGATCAGGTGCTGGGCAATGTGCCGCGCCTGCGCGAGGCCATCGCCTCCTATGACACCGATGCGATCAACACCATCCTGTTCGCGACGATGCCCGAGTTCTCGCCGCTGCAGCAACAGGACAATAACGTCGCGTCGGCTAAAGTGCTTCCCTTTCCGGCTCGAGAGGCCAACAGGCTGTGACGAACAAGCGTATTCGCAAGGCGGTTTTTCCGGTGGCAGGGCTGGGTACCCGGTTCCTTCCCGCGACCAAGACGGTACCCAAGGAAATGCTGCCGATCATCGATCGACCGCTGATCCAGTACGCCGTTGACGAGGCGATCGAAGCAGGCTGCGACACCCTGATCTTCATCACCAACCGCTACAAGCATGCGGTGGCTGATTACTTCGACAAGGCCTACGAACTGGAGCAGAAGCTCGAGCGCGCCGGCAAGCTGGAGCAGCTGGAGCTGGTCCGTCATGTGTTGCCCAATGGCGTGCGCGCGATCTTCGTCACCCAGGCCGAGGCGCTCGGATTGGGCCACGCGGTGCTGTGCGCCAAGGCCATCGTCGGCGACGAGCCGTTCGCGGTACTGCTGCCCGATGACCTGATCTGGAATCGCGGCGACGGTGCGCTCAAGCAGATGGCCGATGCCAACCAGGCCAGTGGCGCCAGTGTCATCGCCGTGGAGGATGTTCCGCACGACAAGACCGGTAGCTATGGCATCGTGGCGACCGAGGCCTTCGACGGCCGGCAAGGCCATATCAGCGCCATTGTCGAAAAGCCCAAGCCGGAGGACGCACCCAGTGACCTGGCCGTGGTCGGCCGTTACGTGCTGAGCCCGAAGATCTTCGAGCTGCTGGAAGCCACCGGCACCGGTGCGGGCGGTGAGATCCAGTTGACCGATGCCATTGCCGAACTGCTCAAGAGCGAGCGCGTGGATGCGTTCCGTTTCGAGGGCACGCGTTTCGATTGCGGCACCCATCTGGGCCTGGTGGAAGCGACCATCCGCTTCGCGCTGAACAACGAGAAGCTCGCCGGACCGGCGCGCGAGATGCTGCAGAAGGCCCTGGCCGAAGGTTGATCGCCAACCCGAGCAACCGGTAGGTACCGACCGTTGGTCGGTACGCCAGGACCAAGGTAGGTACCGACCGTTGGTCGGTACGCACCAAAACGAAAAGGGCAGCCTCGCGGCTGCCCTTTTTGCGTTCCGTATCGACCAACGGTCGATACCTACCGGTGCGATGTGTACCGACCAACGGTCGATACCCACCCTCCGGTGCCGACGTGTTGTCGGCACCCACGCGGCATCACAGCGACTCGAAAATGCCCGCTGCGCCCATGCCGGTGCCGATGCACATGGTCACCATGCCGTACTTCTGCTGGCGACGACGCAGGCCGTGCAGCAGGGTGGCGGTGCGGATCGCGCCGGTGGCGCCCAGCGGATGGCCCAGCGCGATGGCGCCGCCCAGCGGGTTGACCTTGGACGGGTCCAGGCCGCAATCGCGGATCACCGCCAACGACTGCGCGGCGAAGGCTTCGTTGAGCTCGATCCAGTCCAGCTGGTCCTGGGTCAGCCCGGCCTGCTTGAGTGCCTTGGGAATGGCGGCGATCGGGCCGATGCCCATCACTTCCGGACGTACGCCGGCCACCGAGAAGCTGACAAAACGTGCCAGCGGCGTCAGGCCGTAATCCTTCACGGCCTGCTCGGAGGCCAGCAGCACCGCGCCGGCGCCATCGCTCATCTGCGAGGAATTGCCGGCGGTGACCGTGCCGCCGAACTGGCCGTTGCGGAACACCGGGCGCAGCTTGGCCAGGCCTTCGGCGGACGAATCCAGGCGCGGGCCTTCATCGGTGTCGGCGATCGTGTCGCGGGTGATGATGCGGCGACCGTCGGCCAGGTCGGGCTGGCGGGTGCGGATGTCGTAGGGGCTGATCTCATCCTTGAACTCGCCGTTCTGGATCGCGGCGATGGCCTTCTGGTGCGAGGCGAGGGCGAAGGCATCCTGCTCCTCCCGCGAGACCTTCCACTCTTCGGCGACCTTCTCGGCGGTGATGCCCATGCCGTAGGCAATGGCGACGTGGTCGTTGTCGAACACGCTCGGCGCCATTGCGATCTTGTTGCCCATCATCGGCACCATCGACATCGACTCGGTGCCGCCGGCCAGCATCAGGTCGGCATTGCCCAGGCGGATCTGATCGGCGGCCATGGCCACCGCCTGCAGGCCGGAGGAGCAGAAGCGGTTGACCGTCTGCGCGGCGATGGTGTCGGGCAGGCCGGCCAGCAGCACGCCGATGCGCGCCACGTTCATGCCTTGCTCGGCCTCGGGCATGGCGCAGCCGATGATGGCGTCGTCGATGCGGTTGACGTCGATGCCCGGGGCCTGCGCGACCACCGCGCGGAGCACGTGGGCGAGCATGTCATCGGGACGGGTGTTGCGGAACATGCCCTTGGGCGCCTTGCCAACCGGGGTGCGGGTGGCGGCGACGATGTAGGCGTCCTGGATTTGCTTGGTCATTGCAGTGATCTCTTTGAAAGGGTCAGTTACGCAGCGGCTTGCCGGTCTTGAGCATGTGCGCGATGCGGGCCTGGGTCTTTTCCTGCTGGGCCAGTTCGACGAAGTGCTTGCGCTCCAGGGTCAGCAGCCACTCTTCGTCCACCAGCGTGCCGCGATCCACTTCGCCGCCGCACAGCACGGTGGCGATGCGCACGGCGATTTCGTAGTCGTAGGGGCTGATGAAGCGGCCTTCCAGCATGTTGACCAGCATCATCTTGAAGGTGGCGATACCCACGTCGCCGGCCACCTGGATGCGGCGTGCCGGCATCGGCGGACGGTAGCCGCCTTCGGCCAGCGCCTGTACTTCGGCCTTGGCGATGTACAGCGCCTCGAAGCTGTTGAACACCACCTTGTCGGTGGCGCGCATCAGGCCCAGTTCCTGGGCATTGATCGCTGAGTTGGAGACCTTGGCCATGGCCACGGTTTCAAAGGTCTTCTTCAGCTCGGCGAACACGTCGCCACCGGGACCGGCGGCCTGCGAGGCACGCACGGCCAGTTCCTTCAGGCCACCACCGGCCGGCAGCAGGCCGACGCCGGCCTCGACCAGGCCGATGTAGCTTTCCAGTGCGGCCACGCTCTTGGCGCTGTGCATCTGGAACTCGCAGCCGCCGCCCAGGGCCAGCCCGCGCACGGCGGTCACCACCGGCACCAGCGAGTACTTGATCGCCTGGCTGGTGCGCTGGAAGTTGTGCACCATCTCTTCGAACTGGTCGACCTTGCCGGCCTGCAGCAGGCCGAGTGCGCCGGCCAGGTCGGCACCGGCGGAGAAGGGTTCCTTCTGCTGCCAGATCACCAGGCCCTTGAAGTCTTTTTCAGCGCGCTTGATCGCGTCCTGCAGGCCGTTGAGCACGTGGTCGGACACGGTGTTCATCTTGGTCTTGAAGCTGACCACGGCAATGCCGTCGCCGTCGTGCCACATGCGCACGCCGTCGTTCTCGAACACGGTTTCGCCCGGGCTGAACTGCTCGCCCAGCAGCGGATCGGGGAAGCGCTGGCGCTGGTACACCGGGAGTGCCGAGCGCGGCAGCTTGGCATTGCGCGACGGGCTGTAGCTGCCTTCGGCGGCGTGCACGCCATCGCGGCCATCGAATACCCAGTCCGGCAACGGCGCATTGCTCATGCTCTTGCCGGCGACGATGTCATCGGCGATCCACTGCGCCACCTGCTTCCAGCCGGCGGCCTGCCAGGTTTCGAACGGGCCCAGCGACCAGCCGTAGCCCCAGCGGATGGCCAGGTCCACGTCGCGCGCGGTTTCGGCAATGTCGGCCAGGTGGTAGGCGCTGTAGTGGAACAGGTCGCGGAAGGTCGCCCACAGGAACTGCGCCTGCGGGTGCTGGCTGTCGCGCAGCTTGGCGAACTTCTCGGCCGGGTTCCTGATCTTCAGGATCTCGACCACTTCCGGCGCGGCGCTGCGGTCGGCGGCGCGGTAGTCCTGCTTTTCCAGGTCCAGCACCACGATGTCCTTGCCGACCTTGCGGAAGATGCCGGCGCCGGTTTTCTGGCCCAGCGCGCCCTTGGCGATCAGCGCGTCCAGCCACTTCGGCGACTTGAAGAATTCATGCCACGGGTCATTGGGCAGGGTGTCGCCCATGGTCTTGATCACGTGGGCCATGGTGTCCAGGCCAACCACGTCGGAGGTGCGGTAGGTGGCTGACTTCGGGCGGCCGACCAGCGGGCCGGTCAGGCCGTCCACTTCATCAAAGCCCAGGCCGAACTGCTGGGTGTGGTGGATGGTGGACAGGATCGAGAACACGCCGATGCGGTTGCCGATGAAGTTCGGGGTGTCCTTGGCGTACACCACGCCCTTGCCCAGGGTGGTGACCAGGAACGCTTCCAGGCCTTCCAGCACGGCGGCATCGGTGGTGGTGGCAGGAATCAACTCGGCCAGGTGCATGTAGCGCGGCGGGTTGAAGAAGTGCACGCCGCAGAAGCGGTGGCGCAGCTGCTCGGGCAGCACGTCGGCCAGCTTGTTGATGCCCAGGCCGGAGGTGTTGGAGGCCAGCACCGCGTGATCGGCCACGAACGGGGCGATCTTCTTGTACAGGTCCTGCTTCCAGTCCATGCGCTCTGCAATGGCTTCGATGATCAGGTCGCAGTCGCGCAGCTGCTCCAGGCCGCTGCTGTCATCAGGCGTGCCGTAGTTGGCCGGGGTGATCCGTTCCGCGTAGGACTTGCTGGCCAGCGGGGCAGGGCTGAGCTTGCCCAGGTTGGCGATTGCCTTGAGCACGATGCCATCGGCCGGGCCTTCCTTGGCAGGCAGGTCGAACAGCACGGTGTCGACGCCGGCGTTGGTCAGGTGGGCGGCGATCTGGGCGCCCATGACGCCGGCACCCAGCACGGCGACGCGGCGGACTAGCAGGGAATTGGACATGTCGATAAGCCTTTGTTGGTCTGGCAGTCGGGCAGCGCCCGGCTCTACGGGGTGGAAAGGGAGGTCGTCGCAGCATCGGTGCCCGCGCTGGCGCGGAATCCGGCTTCGGCGAAATGAATGAGTTCGCGGGCGGCATGGGCACGATGCGCCCCTTCGGTGACACCGGCAGGGCGCTTGATCAAGCCGAAATCGGCCATCGCATAGGTCAGCGAGCCGGCCAGGAAATCCAGCCGCCAATACAGCTCTTCCTTGCTCAACGCCGGCACGCAGGCGCCGATGGCCTTGCCGAAGTCGCGCAGGACGTGGCCGTAGTGGTCGGACAGGAACTTGCGCAGGTTGTCGTTCTTCTCCGCGTAGGCGCGGGCGATCACCCGCACGAACGCGCCGCCGGTCTGTCGGTCCTGGGCCATCGCCAGGGCCGGTTCGACGAAGGCGGCCAGCACCGGGTGCAGCTCGCCGGGGTGCTCGCGGCGGGCGCTATCCAGCTGCGACAGCCGCGCGGCGGTCATTTCGTCCATGCGCCGGCGGAACACCTCGTTGACCAGATTTTCTTTGGAGCCGAAGTGGTAATTGACCGCGGCGATGTTCACGTCGGCCTGGCTGGTGACCTGGCGTAGCGAGGTGCCGGCGAAGCCATGCTGGGCGAACAGCTCTTCGGCGGCGCCGAGGATGCGGTCCTTGGTGGAGAAATGAGCGGGCTTGGCCATGGGTCGGGCAGGGTTCAATCAAACGATTGTTTGATATTAGACCTGTGGCAGCGCTGGCGCATTGTGCGACGCACAATGGGCCGCGGGATTCGTTCATCTGCCCGGTAGTGCCGGCCGCTGGCCGGCAACCCGACAATGCCTGAACGGGGGCGCTTCGCTTGCGGTTCATGGGCTTGCCGGCCAGCGGCCGGTACTACCGCATGGTCGGGTTACACGTTAGAATTGCCTCACGTATATCAGGCTAAGCCCGCGTTTTGACGCGGGTTTTTTTCATGTTAATCTCGGGCCGATCAGTGGCCCGCCCAACGGAGTATTCCCATGGCGCTGGAGCGCACCCTTTCCATCATCAAGCCCGACGCCGTCGCCAAGAACGTCATCGGTGAAATCTACGCCCGCTTCGAAAAGGCCGGCCTGAAGGTCGTCGCCGCCAAGTACAAGCAGCTGTCGCGCCGCGAAGCCGAAGGCTTCTACGCCGTGCACCGCGAGCGTCCGTTCTTCAACGCGCTGGTCGAGTTCATGATCTCCGGCCCGGTGATGATCCAGGCCCTGGAAGGCAGCAACGCCGTCCTGGCCCACCGCGACCTGCTGGGCGCCACCAATCCGAAGGAAGCGGCTGCGGGCACCATCCGCGCCGATTTCGCCGAATCCATCGATGCCAATGCCGCCCACGGCTCGGACTCGGTTGAGAACGCCGCGATCGAAATCGCCTACTTCTTCGCCGCCACCGAAGTCGTCTCGCGCTGAGAGTAATGCCGTGAACGAGGTCGTACAGACAACCGCCATCCCCGTCGTGCTCGTCCCGAGCGCGACTGTGGCCAAGCAGAACCTGCTCGACCTCGATCGCGAGGGTTTGGAGCGCTTCTTCGCCGAGACACTCGGCGAAGCGCGCTACCGTGCCCACCAGGTAATGAAGTGGATCCACCATCACTACGTCACCGATTTCGATGAGATGACCGACCTGGGCAAGGCGCTGCGCGCCAAGCTCAAGCAGCACGCCGAGGTCCGCGTCCCGAACATCGTGTTCGACAAACCGTCCACCGACGGCACCCACAAGTGGCTGCTGGCGATGGGCACCGATGGCAAGAACGCCATCGAAGCGGTCTACATCCCGGACAAGAACCGCGGCACCCTGTGCGTGTCCTCGCAGGTCGGCTGCGCGCTGAACTGCACGTTCTGTTCGACCGCCACCCAGGGCTTCAACCGCAACCTCTCCACCGCCGAGATCATCGGCCAGGTGTGGGTGGCCGCGCGCCATCTGGGCAACATCCCGCACAAGCAGCGTCGTCTCACCAACGTGGTGATGATGGGTATGGGCGAGCCGTTGATGAATTTCGACAACGTCGTGCGCGCCATGAGCGTGATGCGCGACGACCTGGGCTACGGCCTGGCCAACAAGCGGGTGACCCTGTCCACCTCCGGCCTGGTGCCGCAGATCGACCGCCTGTCCACCGAAAGCGATGTGTCGCTGGCGGTGTCGCTGCACGCCGCCGACGATGCGCTGCGCGAGACCCTGGTCCCGCTCAACAGGAAGTACCCGATCGCCGAGCTGATGGCATCGTGCGCACGCTACCTGCGCGCCAACAAGCGCCGCGAATCGGTGACCTTTGAATACACCCTGATGAAGGGCATCAACGACCAGCCCGAACATGCCCGCCAGCTGGCGCGGCTGATGCGCCAGTTCGACAACGCCGTGCAGGCGGCGCACTCGGGCAAGGTCAACCTGATTCCGTTCAATCCATTCCCGGGTACCCGCTACGAGCGCTCCGGCGACACCGAAATCCGCGCCTTCCAGAAGATCCTGCTCGATTCCAAGGTGCTGACCATGGTGCGGCGGACCCGTGGCGACGATATCGATGCCGCCTGTGGCCAGCTCAAGGGCCAGGTGATGGACCGCACGCGCCGCCAGGCCGAGTTCAATAAAACGCTGCAGGATGGGAAAAGCCGGGATGCTGCTGCCTGACCTGCGCTTGCCAGCCGTTGTTTTCATCGCGCTGGCAGTGGTCGGCTGCGGCAAACAAGGCATGAAGCCCCCCGCCTCGAAGCTGGGGGTAGCGCCTACCTATGAGGTGCGTGACAACGCCGCCACCCGCCGCAGGTTCAGTTACCAGGACCAGATGACGTTGGCGTCCGAGGCTTATCGCTCCGGCGCTCTGGAGGCGGCGGAAAAGAAGTCCAAGGCGGCGCTGAAGCTGGATGCTGACCGTCCCGAGGCCTATCTGATGCTGGCGGTGCTGGCCACCCGGCGCGGTGCCGATACCCAGGCCGGGCCCTTGTACCGCAAGGCGGCCGAGCTGGCGCCCGAGCGCGGTGACGTCCTCAACAATTATGGTGCCTGGTTGTGTACGCATGGCCGCGCAGCCGAGTCGCTGCTGTGGTTCGACCGGGCCCTTGCGGCGCCGGGATACACCACGCCGGCCTCGGCGCTGGCCAATGCCGGCGGCTGTGCGCTGGAGGCTGGCCAGGCCGAACGGGCTGCCCGCGACCTGCGCGCGGCGCTGGAAAGCGACCCGGGCAATGCCTATGCGCTGGAGTCGATGGCGCGCAGCGAGTACGCCCAGGGGCGTTATTTCGAGGCGCGGGCCTTCTCGCAACGGCGTCTGGCGGCTGCACCGGCCACGCGATCCGTGTTACAACTTGCGTCTCAGATCGAGGTGCAGCTCGGCGATCCGGTGGCATCCGGTCGCTATCTGCAACGAATCCGCGACGAATTTCCGCAGGATGCGGCACCTAATCCCCGGGGTTGAAGCATTGTGATTGATGACCAGACTGTGAACGCTTTTGATGCTGCAGCCGGCTGTGGGGCTCGTCTCCGCCAGGCGCGCGAAGCGGCAGGACTGACGCTCGAAGCGGTGGGGCAGCAGTTGCGCATGCCGATGCAGGTAGTGAAATCGCTTGAGGAAGAGCACTGGCAGCGCCTGGGCGCACCGGTGTTCGTGCGCGGCCAGCTACGCAGTTATGCGCGCCTGCTCAAGATCGACCTGGGCGATGCGTTGGACCAGGCCCAGATCGGGCCGGTAGTGCCGCCGCAGCTGGTCAGCCATACCCATACCCCGCGTGCCCGACGCATCGCCGAAAGCCTGGGCCGCCGCGCACTGTATGTCGGTATCACCGCCGTCCTGGCGGTTCCGGTGTGGTTTGCCACCCGTGGTCATTTCGATGCCACCGGCTTGCCGAGCACCGCTTCGCTGGATGTGATCCCGGCGGCAGTCCCGGTCGGTGATGGCACGCCCCCGGCGGAATCGGCGGGCCCGGCCCCCATCGTGCCCGGCGCGGCATCGGCGAGCCCGTCGGCACCGTACCTGGCCTCGCTGACGCCGGTCCCGCGACCGGCCAGCACCGCACCGGCGCCGGCCGGTGCGCTCAGCCTGCAGTTCAAGGGCGACAGCTGGGTGGATATTTCCTCACCCGACGGCAGCACCGTGGAAAAAGCCCTGGTCAAATCCGGCGAAGCGCGCAGCTTCACCCCGGGTCAGGTCGGGCGCATGGTGCTGGGCAATGCATCGGCGGTCGAGGTTCAGCAGGCCGGCACTATCGTCGACCTTTCGCCGTACCAGCGAGCCAACGTGGCACGCTTTACGGTATCCTCTGACGGCTCCGTAGCCCCAGTTCCGCACTGAGCTGCGTTTCCCAATCCAATTCAAACAGCTCCTCCTTACGGGCGGGGCGAGAGTACGCATGGCGATCGACGACCTGCTCGACGAGCACGAACAAAGTGAACGCGTCCGCGGCTGGCTGCGGAAGAACGGTGTCAGCATCCTGGCGGGTGTGGCGATCGCGATCGGCGGCATCGCCGGTTGGCAGTGGTGGCAGAAGGAGCACAGCAACAAGCTTGCCGGCGCCAATGTCCAGTACCAGATGGTGCTCAAGCACCTGCAGGACAAAGACCTGGCGCAGGCCGTCACGGGCGTGAAGGCGCTGGACGAAGGCAAGGCGAGCATCTATTCCGACCTGGCCGCGCTGCAGCTGGCCAAGGCCCAGGTCGAGGCCGGCAAGAACGATGACGCACTGGCAACGTTGCGCGCGATCAAGGCCGACCCGGAGTTCCAGCCGGTCATCGAGCAGCGCATCGCGCGCCTGCTGGTGGCCACCGGCAAGACCGACGAGGCCATCAAGGCGCTCAACGGTGCCGCCGACAGCGCCAGCCTGGAGATCCAGGGCGATGCGTTGATGGCGCAGGGCAAGCGTGATGCGGCCCGCGAACAGTATGAGAAGGCGCTCAAGACGCTGGACGTGGCAGCGCCGCAGCGGCGCCTGCTGGAAACCAAAGTGATGGATGCCGGTGGCACCGTCACCGATGCTGCGGAGTCGGTGTAATGAAGCAGATGGTCATGATCAAGCGCGTTGCCACCCTGGTCCTGCTGGGCGTGGCGCTGTCGGGCTGCACCACCGTCAAGGGCTGGTTCGCCGGCAAGGACGCGGCGGCCAAGAAGGCACTGGAACCGGCGGAGCTGGTGAAGTTCGAGCCGACCGCCAAGGTCGACCGGATCTGGAGTGTCAACGTCGGCAAGGGCGAAAAACGCATCGGCGTGCGCCAGGGCCCGGCCGTGGCCGACGGCAAGGTGTACGCGGCGGCCATCTACGGCGGCGTGCATGCCATCGACCTGCAGACCGGCAAGAAGGTCTGGACCTGGGAGCCGGCCAAGGAAAAGAAGAAGCCCAAGCTGCGCCTGTCCGGTGGCCCCGGCGTGGGCGACGGCCTGGTGGTGATTGGTACGCTGGACGGCCAGGTGATCGCGCTGGACGCCAACGACGGCGCCGAGAAGTGGCGGGCCAAGGTAACCGGCGAAGTGATCTCCGCGCCGGCCGTGGGCCAGGGCATGGTGTTTGTGCGCAGCAACGATGGTCGCGTGACCGCCCTGGATGCCGAAAACGGCACCCAGCGCTGGTTCAACCCGCGTGAGCTGCCGGCACTGACCGTGCGCGGCAACGCACCGGTGGTGGCGGGCCCGGGCGTGCTGTTCATCGGCAACGATGATGGCAGCGTGGCGGCACTTGGCATGCAGGATGGGCGCACGGTGTGGGACCAGATGGTTGCCAACGGTGAAGGTCGTACCGAGCTGGAGCGCATGTCCGATGTGGACGGCGCCCCGGTGCTGGAAGGCAACACGCTGTTTGTGAGCAGCTTCAAGAGCCAGACCATGGCCATTGAAGGCCCGACCGGTCGTCCGCTGTGGTCGCGCGATCATGGCGGTGCCGGTGGCATCGCCCTGACCTCGGGCAACGTGTTCGTCACCGACAACAAGGGCGGCGTGTTCGGCCTGGACAAGAACAGCGGTACCGCGATGTGGTCGCAGAATGGCCTGGCACGGCGTTCGCTGACCGGTCCGGCGGTGCACGGCGACTATGTCGTGGTAGGTGACTACAAGGGTTACCTGCACTGGTTGCGTACGGATAACGGCGAGTTTGCGGCTCGCGCCAAAAGTGGCGGCGACGCCCTGCTGGCGCAGCCGGTAACCGCCGATGGGATTCTGCTGGTGCAGAACGTTGATGGAAAGCTGACCGCATTCCGGTTGGCACAATAAGGAGTTACCGCGATGCTGCCCTTGGTCGCCCTGGTTGGACGGCCGAATGTCGGCAAGTCCACGCTGTTCAATGCGTTTACCCGTACGCGCGACGCGCTGGTCCATGACCAGCCCGGCGTGACCCGGGACCGTAATTACGGTGTTTGTCGTCTCAATGAAGACCACCATTTCCTGGTGGTCGATACCGGTGGTATTGCCGGTGAAGAAGAAGGTCTGGCCGGTGCTACCGCGCGCCAGGCCCGCGCTGCGGCCGCCGAGGCGGATCTCATCCTGTTCGTGGTGGACGCCCGCGAGGGCCCGATGGACGATGAGATCCTGGCGTGGCTGCGCAAGCTGGCGCGTCCGACGGTGCTGCTGATCAACAAGATCGACGGCATGAACGAGGATACCGTGCGTTCGGAGTTCGCCCGCTACGGCTTCAGCGAAATGCTGACCGTGTCGGCCGCCCATCGCCAGGGTCTGGATGATCTGCTGGACGAAGTGGTCGAGCGGTTGCCCGAAGAGGGCAGTGCCGAGGTGCTCGACAACGATCCCAATCGCGTGCGCATCGCCTTCGTCGGGCGTCCCAACGTGGGCAAGTCGACGCTGGTGAACCTGCTGCTGGGCGAGGAGCGCATGATCGCCTCCGAAGTGCCCGGTACCACCCGTGACTCGATCTCGGTGGACATGGAGCGCGACGGTCGCGAGTACCGCTTGATCGATACTGCCGGGCTGCGTCGCAAGGCGCGCGTGGAAGAAGTGGTCGAGAAGTTCAGCGTGATCAAGACGCTGCAGGCGATCGAGCAGTGCCAGGTGGCCGTGCTGATGCTGGACGCCGGCGAAGGCGTGACCGACCAGGACGCCAGCGTGCTGGGTGCGGTGCTCGATGCCGGGCGTGCGTTGGTGGTGGCGATCAACAAGTGGGACGGGCTGACCGACTACCAGCGTGAGCAGGCCGAAGCACTGGTCTCGCGCAAGCTGGGGTTCGTGCCGTGGGCCGAAGTGGTGCGGATCTCGGCCAAGCATGGCTCGGGCCTGCGCGAGCTGTTCCGCTGCGTGCATGCGGCGCATGCCTCGGCGACGCACGAGTTCAGCACCAGCGAAGTCAACAAGGCGCTGGAAGTGGCTTACGAGACCAACCCGCCGCCGGCGATTCGCGGTCACGTATCCAAGCTGCGTTACGTGCACCCGGGCGGCTCCAATCCGCCGACCTTCATCGTGCACGGTACGCGCCTGAAGGACCTGCCGGAGTCGTACAAGCGCTATCTGGAGAATTTCTTCCGCAAGCGCTTCAAGCTGGTAGGCACCCCGGTGCAGTTCATCTTCCGCGAGGGTGTGAACCCTTACGAAGGCAAGAAGAACGTGCTCACCGAACGTCAGGTCAAGCGCAAGCGGCGCCTGATCAAGCACGTCAAGGGCCGGTAGAGTCGACCGTTGGTCGACTGACCGATACCCCCCCGTAGAGTCGACCGTTGGTCGACTGCCGGGATCCCGACGAAACGCAGCCGACCAACGGTCGGCTCTACGGGTGGATGCGCCACCCGGGTGAGCGATTGGCCGATAATGCCGGCATGCGCCCGATCCCCGAACTCACCCCCGCCCAGGCCCGCCAACGTCTCACCCACGGCGCCCTGCTGATCGACGTGCGCGAACCGCATGAGCGTGCCAGCGGCATGGCCGAAGGCGCGCTGGGCATCGTCATGGGCGATCTGCTGGCCGCACCGGCCACGCATCTGCCGGCGACCGACCGCGAGGTCGTCCTGATCTGCCAGAGCGGCAAACGTTCGATGGACACCGCGCAGGGATTGGCCGGGCAGGGCTATGCCAACGTGTACTCGGTACACGGCGGCACCACGGCGTGGCGTGCCGAAGGGCTGCCCCTGGTGCAGCCGTTGCAGAGCGATGCCGAGCGCGATTTCAACGCACGGTACTCGCGCCACCTGCTGCTGCCGCAGGTGGGCGTGCGCGGTCAGCAGGCGCTGCTGGCCTCGCGCGTGCTGGTGCTCGGTGCCGGTGGCCTGGGAGCGCCGTCCAGCTTCTATCTGGCCGCCGCCGGGGTCGGGCACCTGCGTCTTGCCGATGATGACGTGGTGGAGCGCAGCAACCTGCAGCGGCAGATCCTGCATACCGATGCCAGCGTCGGCCAGCCGAAGGTGCACTCGGCGCGTGAGCGCCTGCTGGCACTGAATCCGCATCTGGATGTGGAGGCGGTGCAGGTGCGTGTGGATGCGTCCAACATCGACGCGCTGCTGGACGGCGTGGACGTGGTGCTGGATGGGTCGGACAACTTTCCGCTGCGCTACCTGCTCAACGATGCCTGCATCAAACATGGGATCCCGCTGGTATATGGCGCGGTGGAGCGCTTCAGCGGCCAGGTGAGTGTGTTCGATGCCGGCCGCCAGCGCGGCCAGGCGCCGTGTTACCGCTGCCTGTTCCCGGCGCCGCCGCCGGCCGAGTTTGCCCCGAACTGTGCCGAGGCCGGCGTGCTTGGCGTGCTGCCGGGCATGGTCGGGCTGCTGCAGGCCACCGAAGTGCTCAAGCTGCTGCTGGGGATCGGCGAGCCATTGGTGGGCCGCCTGCTCAGCTTCGATGCGCTGGGCATGCGGTTCCGCGAAACCCGGCTGACCCCGGATCCGGCGTGCCCGCTGTGTGCACCGGGCAGGGCATTCCCCGGTTACATCGATTACGCCGCGTTCTGCAGCGCGCCCTGACCTGCGGGCGGCCGCCCCGATGGGGATAGCCGACCAACGGTCGGCTCTACGGGGCGTGCGAGGCAGCCGACCAACGGTCGGCTCTACGGACATTTTCAGGACGATGTGGCGGATGATGCGCGATATCGTTCTGTTTTCAGCACAAAAATACCCAGCGCCGATGCTATTGCCGTCAGACGCTTTGCCCTATCGTTGAGGCATCGTTTGTAGTCCGGGGAAGCAACCGCATGGCGGTCGAAGCAGGTGCCAGTGAACTGGTGAAGGTAGTGGCGCTGTTGGGCGCAGCGGTGGTGATGGTGCCGCTGTTCCGTCGGCTCGGGCTGGGGTCGGTGCTGGGGTACTTCGCCGCCGGCCTGGCGATCGGCCCGTTCGGCTTCGGCTGGTTCTCCGATCCCCAGGCCATCCTGCATACCGCCGAACTGGGCGTGGTGATGTTCCTGTTCGTGATCGGACTGGAAATGCGGCCCTCGCACCTGTGGAGCCTGCGCAACGAGATCTTCGGCCTGGGCACCCTGCAGATCGTGGTCTGCGGCGCGGTGCTCACCGGCATCTGCATGCTGTTCGGTTTCCCCTTGCCGGTGGCCTTCATCGGCGCGTTCGGTTTCGTGCTCACCTCCACCGCGGTGGTGATGCAGCAGCTGGCCGAGCGCGGCGACATCGCGTTGCCTTCCGGGCAGAAGATCGTCTCCATCCTGCTGTTTGAAGACCTGCTGATCGTGCCGCTGCTGGCGGTGGTGGCGCTGATGTCGCCGCTGCATACCGAGGCGGGCGACAGCTCGCGCTGGGTCAGTGTCGGTATCGGCGCCGGTGCGATCGTCGGCCTGGTGCTGGTGGGGCGGTTCCTGCTTAATCCACTGTTCCGGATCCTGGCGGCGGCCAAGGCGCGTGAAGTGATGACCGCCGCTGCACTGCTGGTGGTGCTCGGTGCCGCGCTGCTGATGCAGCTGGGCGGGCTGTCGATGGCGATGGGCGCGTTCCTGGCCGGTGTGCTGCTCAGCGAATCCACCTTCCGCCACCAGATCGAGGCGGATATCGAGCCGTTCCGCGGCATCCTGCTGGGCCTGTTCTTCCTCAGCGTGGGCATGGCGCTGGACCTAACCGTGGTGGCCAACAACTGGCCGCTGATCCTGTCCGGGGTGCTGGCGCTGATGCTCACCAAGGGCGTGTGCATCTACGCGGTGGCGCGGATCATGGGCAGCGACCATCGCCAGGCCGTGGATCGCGGGGTGATGATGGCCCAGGGCGGCGAGTTCGCCTTCGTGCTGTTCTCCGCCGCCGCGACAGCGGGGGTGATCGGCGTGGAAATCAACGCCAACCTGACCGCGATCGTGGTGTTGTCGATGGCGCTGACGCCGCTGTTCGTGCTGCTGCACGATCGCTTCACGCCAGAGCGCGAAGTCTCGATGGACGGCATCGACGCTGCTGATGGGTTGTCCGGCAGCGTGTTGATGATCGGCTTCGGTCGGTTCGGCCAGGTCGCCAGCCAGTCGCTGCTGGCGCGCGACGTGGACGTGACCATCATCGACAACGACATCGAGATGATCCAGAGCGCCGAGCGTTTCGGTTTCAAGATCTACTACGGTGACGGCACCCGGCTGGATGTGCTGCATGCCTCTGGTGCCGGCTTGGCACGCGCCATTGCGGTGTGCGTCAACGACAGCGCCCAGGCCGACCGCATCGTCGAACTGGTGGCCCACCAGTTCCCGCAGGCCAAGCTGCTGGTGCGCTCGTTCGACCGCGAGCATTCGCTGCGGCTGATCCATGCCGGTGTCGATTTCCAGATCCGCGAGACCTTCGAGTCAGCGGTGGCGTTCGGTGAGGCCGCGTTGATCGAGCTGGGGCTGGACGAAGAGGATGCCGCCACCATCGCCGGTGAGATCCGCCGCCGCGACGCCGAACGTTTCGAGCTGGAAATGGCCGGTGGCGGGCTGACCGCCGGGGCGCACATGGTGTACGGCAGCGCGCTGCCGGGCGTGCCGACGCCGACGCCGTTCACGGCGCCCAAGCGCAAGGCGCGCACACTCAATGCGGACGAGCTGCCCGAAGAGGAATGACGATCAGGTAGTGCCGGCCGCTGGCCGGCAACCAGGCAAAGGCCGGCCTAGTAAACGTGATTGCCGGCCAGCGGCCGGCACTACCGGTGGGCGGGACAGACCGAATCAGGGACAATGGACGACCGTCGCCCCCACGCCTGCCGCCCTCGATGAGCTCATTGACCCCCGCTACCGCTACTTCCGCCCGTATCCTGGACGGACGCCGCATCGCCGAAGACCTGCTGGACAGCCTGAAGGTGCGCGTTGACGCCCGCCTGGCGGCAGGGGGCAGTCGGCCCGGCCTGGCGGTGGTACTGGTGGGCGGCGACCCGGCCTCGACCGTGTATGTACGCAACAAGCGCCGTGCCGCCGAGAAGGTCGGCATCGAAGCCTTCGACTACGACCTGCCGGCCGGCACCAGCGAAGCGCAGCTGCTGGCCCTGATCGACCAGCTCAACAACGATCCGAAGATCCACGGCATCCTGGTGCAGCTGCCGCTGCCGGGCATCCCCGACGCCAGCCGGCTGATCCACCGCATCGACCCGCGCAAGGACGTGGACGGCTTCCACCCGGAAAACGTCGGCCACCTGGCGCTGCGCGAGTTCGGCCTGCGCCCGTGCACCCCGCGCGGCATCGTCACCCTGCTGGGCCACACCGACCAGCCGGTGCGGGGCCGCAACGCCACCATCGTGGGGGTCAGCAACCACGTCGGCCGTCCGATGGGGCTGGAACTGCTGATCGCCGGCTGCACCGTCACCAGCTGCCACAAGTTCACCCCGCGCGAAGTGCTTGAGCGCAGCGTGCGCGATGCCGACATCCTGGTGGTCGCCGTTGGCCGCCCGGGCATCGTGCCGGGCGAGTGGGTGAAGGCCGGCGCGGTGGTGATCGATGTGGGCATCAACCGCCTGGACGATGGCCGCCTGGTCGGCGATGTCGGGTTCGAGGCGGCTGCCGAGCGCGCCAGCTGGATTACCCCGGTCCCGGGCGGGGTAGGGCCGATGACCGTGGCCACGCTGATGCAGAACACCCTGGAAGCGGCCGAAGCGTCGGTCTGATCCGGGCTGGGGCCCGCCTGGGCGCCCGCTGACTGCGTGACGACCAACGGTCGTCACCTACCGGTCGCGCATTGCCGGTAGCGCACGACCGTTGGTCGTGTGGCCCCACGGCCGATTACCCACCGGTCCCATGAACCGTCCCGCCCCGCGCGACACAGCGTCGCACCGGCCCCCTGCCCAAGCGGGCCGAATCAGGGTAAAATGTCGCGCTTCCCCACATCTCGGGTATGCCGATGCTGCGCATCCAGGCTGAAGCTCTCACCTACGACGACGTCTCG
Organism: Stenotrophomonas sp. GL_101; assembly: GCF_057835675.1. Lineage (NCBI taxonomy): Bacteria > Pseudomonadati > Pseudomonadota > Gammaproteobacteria > Lysobacterales > Lysobacteraceae > Stenotrophomonas > Stenotrophomonas sp. GL_101. Next base: position 1,864,467 of record NZ_CM174432.1, read on the forward strand.
CTCGTCCCCGCTCATTCGACCATTCTGCCCAAGGATGTCACCCTCGAAACGCGGCTGACCCGCGACCTGAGGCTGAAGCTTCCGATTCTTTCCGCTGCCATGGATACCGTCACCGAAGCACGCCTGGCCATCGCCATGGCCCAGCTCGGCGGCATGGGCATCATCCACAAGAATCTGAGCGTCGAACAGCAGGCTGCCGAAGTGGCCACGGTCAAGAAGTTCGAGGCCGGCGTGATCCGCGATCCGATCACGGTCGGGCCGGAAACCACCATCCGCGACGTGCTGGCGTTGACCCAGGCGCGCAATATTTCCGGCGTGCCGGTGGTGGATGGCGGGGGCCAGCTGGTCGGCATCGTGACCCACCGCGACATGCGCTTTGAAACCGAGCTGGACGATCCGGTCCGCCACATCATGACCAAGAAGGATCGCCTGATCACGGTCAAGGAAGGCGCCGCGTCGGACGAAGTGCTGCACCTGCTGCACCGCAACCGCATTGAAAAGGTGCTGGTGGTCAATGACGAATTCGCCCTGCGCGGCCTGATCACCGTCAAGGACATCCAGAAGAACACCGACTTCCCCAACGCTGCCAAGGACACCGCCACGCGACTGCTGGTGGGTGCCGCGGTCGGCGTGGGTGGCGATACCGATCGCCGCGTGGAAGCGCTGGTCGCCGCCGGCGTGGACGTGCTGGTGGTGGACACCGCGCACGGCCATTCGCAGGGCGTGCTGGACCGCGTGCGCTGGGTCAAGAAACACTTCCCGCACGTGCAGGTGGTTGGCGGCAACATCTGTACCGGCGAAGCGGCGCTGGCGCTGCTGGACTGCGGTGCCGATGCGGTCAAGGTCGGTATCGGCCCGGGCTCGATCTGCACCACCCGCGTGGTTGCCGGTGTCGGCGTGCCGCAGATCACCGCGATCGACCTGGTGGCCGAAGCGCTGCAGGACCGCATCCCGCTGATCGCCGACGGTGGCATCCGCTACTCCGGTGACATCGGCAAGGCACTGGCGGCCGGCGCATCGACGATCATGGTCGGCGGCCTGCTGGCCGGTACCGAGGAATCGCCCGGCGAGACCGAGCTGTTCCAGGGCCGTTCGTACAAGAGCTACCGTGGCATGGGCTCGCTGGCAGCGATGGAGAAGGGGTCCAAGGACCGCTATTTCCAGGACGCTTCGAGTGCCGACAAGCTGGTGCCCGAAGGCATCGAAGGCCGCGTTCCGTACCGCGGCCCGGTCGGCGGCATCATCCACCAGCTGATGGGCGGCCTGCGCGCCACCATGGGTTACGTGGGCTGCGGCACCATCGAAGACATGCGCAGCAAGCCGAAGTTCGTCAAGATCAGCGGCGCCGGCCAGCGTGAGAGCCACGTCCACGACGTGCAGATCACCAAAGAGCCGCCGAACTACCGCGCTTGATGCGTAGATGAGCAAAGAGGAACGAGGAAGCTGATTCCCGTTCCTCTTTCTCTATCCGCCGCCGGTTTCATTTTTTCGTTTTCACTCCTGCATTGCCCGGGCGCCATGACCAACATCCATAACGACAAGATCCTCATCCTCGATTTCGGCGCGCAGTACACCCAGCTGATCGCCCGCCGCATCCGCGAGATCGGCGTGTACTGCGAAATCTGGGCGTGGGACCACAACCCGGCCGACATTGCCGCGTTCGGCGCCAAGGGCATCATCCTGTCCGGTGGCCCCGAATCGACCACCCTGCCGGGCGCGCCTGCCGCACCGCAGGAAGTGTTCGACAGCGGCCTGCCGGTGTTCGGCATCTGCTACGGCATGCAGACCCTGGCCGCCCAGCTCGGGGGTGCCACCGAAGCTGCCGACCAGCGCGAGTTCGGCCACGCCGAAGTCAACGTGGTGCACCCCGATGCGCTGTTCAAGGGCTTGAGCGACCACGGCGGCGAGCCGCGCCTGAACGTGTGGATGAGCCATGGCGACCACGTTTCCGTGGCGCCGCCGGGCTTCACCGTCACCGCTACCACCGACCGCATTCCGGTGGCCGCGATGGCCAACGAGGAGAAGCGCTGGTACGGCGTGCAGTTCCACCCGGAAGTGACCCACACCCTGCAGGGCCAGGCGCTGCTGCGCCGCTTCGTGGTGGATGTGTGCGGTTGCCAGGCGCTGTGGACCGCCGCCAACATCATCGATGACCAGATCGCCCGCGTGCGCGAGCTGGTGGGCGATGACGAAGTGATCCTCGGCCTGTCCGGTGGTGTCGATTCGTCGGTGGTGGCCGCGCTGCTGCACAAGGCGATCGGCGACAAGCTGACCTGCGTGTTCGTCGACACCGGCCTGCTGCGCTGGCAGGAAGGCGACCAGGTGATGGCGATGTTCGCCAGCGAAGCCGAGAACGGCGGCATGGGCATCAAGGTGATCCGCGTGAATGCCGCCGATCGCTACTTCGACAAGCTTGAAGGCGTGAGCGACCCGGAAGCCAAGCGCAAGATCATCGGCAACCTGTTCGTGGACATCTTCGATGAAGAGTCCAACAAGCTGAAGAACGCCAAGTGGCTGGCGCAGGGCACCATCTACCCTGACGTGATCGAGTCGGCCGGCAGCAAGACCGGCAAGGCCCATGTGATCAAGAGCCACCACAACGTGGGCGGCCTGCCCGAGCACATGAAGCTCGGCCTGGTGGAGCCGCTGCGCGAGCTGTTCAAGGACGAAGTGCGTCGCCTCGGCGTCGAACTCGGCCTGCCGCGCAGCATGGTCTACCGCCATCCGTTCCCGGGCCCGGGCCTGGGCGTGCGCATCCTGGGCGAAGTGAAGCGTGAGTACGCCGAACTGCTGGCCAAGGCCGATGCGATCTTCATCGACGAACTGCGCAAGGCCGACCTGTACGACAAGACCAGCCAGGCGTTCGCGGTATTCCTGCCGGTGAAGTCGGTGGGCGTGGTCGGTGATGCGCGTGCGTATGAGTGGGTGATTGCGTTGCGTGCGGTGGAGACCATCGATTTCATGACGGCGCATTGGGCGCATCTGCCGTATGACTTCTTGGGCACGGTGAGCAACCGGATCATCAATGAGCTGCGCGGGGTGTCGCGGGTTGTGTATGACATCTCGGGAAAGCCGCCGGCGACAATCGAGTGGGAATGAGTTGACAAGACAAGGGCGCCGAGAGGCGCCCTTGTTGTTTCTAAGGGCGGTGGCGTTGACGTGCGAGGGAGCGTGGCGGCCCGATTGCCGGTACGCTACATGCAGAGTCGAATGGAATCCGGTGCAATGAGCGACATCAAGCTTTTCAGGCTGGTGGATGGCAAAGCGACAGAGCTGCAAGGGAATTCCTCCGACTTGGAGAAACCCCTGCAGTCGCTTATTGAGGCCAATCTGCTGCCCATGCTGGGCATCCGCTTCGTCGCCACTGAGTACGCGACGGGTAAAACCCATGGGGGGCGTATCGATTCGCTGGGCCTGGATGAGAACAACAGCCCCGTCATTCTCGAGTACAAGCGTTCCGTTGGTGAAAACGTGATCAACCAGGGGCTCTACTACCTGGATTGGTTGATGGACCACCAGGCCGAGTTCAAGCTTCAGGTGATGGATGCGCTCGGCATGGACGCGGCCACACAGATTGATTGGAGCTCGCCCCGGGTTCTCTGCATCGCTGCTGATTTCACCAAGTTCGATGCGCATGCGGTCCAGCAGATCAATCAGAGCGTGGAATTGATCCGCTACCGTCGCTTCGGCGCCGACCTGCTGCTTTTCGAGCAGGTCAACGCGGTCAGCAGCAGTCGATCTACCAAGTCACGGTCCCGTCTCTGGGAGGCCGAGGCGCAGCCCGCCAGTGCACTGCGGCCGGTCGGAACGACCGGCGACCGGAGTTATGCGGAGTGGATGGCGTTGCTTGGGGAGGACATGAAGGAGCTGGTCAGTTCATTGGATGACTTCATCGGGTCGCTTGGCGATGATGTCCAGCGTAAGGAACTGAAGTTGTACATGGCGTTCAAACGCTTGAAGAACTTCGCGACCGTTGTGCCGCAGAAGAGTCGTCTGCTTCTGTTCCTGCATGTCGACCCCGATCTGCTCATGCCACTGGCACCCAACATGCGTGATGCGAGGACGTTTGGTCACTGGGGCACCGGTGATCTGGAAATTGCCATCGCCAATTTTGGCGACCTTGAGCAAGCCAAGCCGTTGATCGCTCAGGCATACGAGGGTCGGGGCTGAGGACTTCATGACGGTGGCCAACGCTGCCCGCAGCGCCCTGCTGGCGGTTGGCTGATCAGAAAAATGTTTGACAGATCGGAAATCTCTTTGTAATCCTGCGAAGGTCGTCCTTTCTGGATTCCCGCCGTGCTCGTGATGCCGCTCCACTGCAGGTTGGCAACGTCCACTGATCGCGAGGTAAGCGCATGAGCGCCTCGCACGCCTCTCGCAGCGTCGCCCACTACACGCTGCCACTGCTGTTGCTGAGCATCCTCGTCGCTGTCTGGTCGGCCTGGAGCGCCCAGAAGACGCCGCCCGCGCAGCCGGCCAGCATCGCCGCCACCGAATTCTCGGCCGCACGGGCCATGCAGCACCTGAACTGGGTTGCCGCCGAACCGCATCCCACCGGCTCGGCCGCGGCCGCACGGGTTCGCGATGGCCTGGTTGCGCACCTGCAGCAGGCGGGGCTGGAGGCGTCGGTGCAGCGCGCACATGCGGCGGCGGAGTACGGCTCAGGCGACGGTCGCGGGGTGCGGGCGGCCAATGTCGAGAACGTCGTTGCAGTGCTGCCCGGTCGCGATCGCAGCTTGCCGGCGGTGCTGTTGATGGCGCACTACGACACCGTCGCCCAGTCGCCCGGTGCGGCCGACGATGGCCTCGGCGTGGCGGTGATGCTGGAAATCGCCCGTGCACTGCAGAAGGATGCGCGGCAACGCGACGTGGTGTTCCTGTTCACCGACGCGGAGGAGGCCGGGCTGCTCGGTGCCCGCGCGTTCTTTGCCTCGCACCCGCTGGCCACCCGGATCGGCACGGCGATCAATCTGGAGGCACGCGGCAGCAGCGGCCGTGCGGTGTTGTTTGAAACCGGCCCGGGCAACGCCGCGCTGCTGAGCACCTTCGCCAAGCAGGCGCCGCAGCCGCTGGGCAACTCGCTGACCGGTTTCGTCTACCGCTACATGCCCAATGGCACCGACTTCACGGTGCCGGCCAAGCAGGGCATTCCCGGGGTCAACTTCGCCATCATCGGCCGCCAGTTCGACTATCACGCCGCCAGCGCCAGCGTGGCCAACCTGGACCCGGGCAGCGTGCAGCACATGGGCGCACAGGTGCTGCCGCTGGTGCGTCGGCTGGCCACCTCGGCGACCCTGCCGGTCTCTACCCATGATGCGATCTACAGCGATCTTCCCGGCGGCTGGATGATCAGCGTGCCGACGTGGTCGGGCTGGTGCGTGCTGGCATTCGGGCTGCTGGCGATCGTGGTGGTCGCACGGCGCGCGAGCTTCGGCCAGGGCGGCTGGCGCGGCGTGGTCAGCGGCGTGGCCTGGTGGCCGCTGGCACTGCTGTCCGTCGCACTGGCGGTCCGCGTGTCGTACCGCTTGCTGGGCGGCGGCGATGCCACGCTGGTGAACAACCGTGACCTGCTGGCGGCGTTCTCCACGCTGGCGGCGGGTGAGGGACTGTGGGCGATCGGCGTGGTGCTGGCGTTGGGTGCACTGACGCTGTGCAAGGCGGCGCGCAAGCCCGCCGCCGTGCTCGCATTGCTGGCCGGAGCGTGCGCCTCTCTGCGGGGTGGGTTCGATGTCGTGGGGGTGGTGTTGGGTGTGGTGGTGGCGCTGCTGGCCTGGACCAGCGCGGGCACCGCCGTGCGCGGGGAAAGCGTGCGCTTGGGTGCATTGCTGGTGGCCTGGATCATCGGGGCGGTCGTGCAGGTGCTTGCGCCGGAATTGGCACCTCTGTTGCTGTGGCCATTGCTGGCGCTGGCTGCGGTTACCTGGCTGCTGCCGGCGCACACGCCGCTGACCGCGCCGCGTGTCATCGCTGCAGCGCTGATCACCGCGTTCGCCTTGGCGCATGTCTTCCACTTCGCGCTGCAGCTGTTCGAGGCGATCGGATTCGGCACCCCCGAGGTGCTGGCGTTGCCGTTCGCCTGGCTGGCCGCGTTGCTGCTGCCGTGGGTGCGTGCGGTCGATGGCGGGCGCTGGCTGGGCATCGCCGCCATTGTCACGGGGCTGGTGGCCGCGGGCGTACTGACCGCCGCTGCGTTCAACCGCGCCGATCCAGAGCGCTATCCGGCGCTGTCCCAGGTGATCTTCGTGGCCGATCCGGAGAACCAGCAGTACCACCGCGTCAGCGTGCTGCCGCAGCTGTCGGACTGGAGCCGGCGTGCATTGGGCGTCGCGCACGGCGAGCCAGCCCGCCTTCCCATACCGGTACTGGATTTGACCAAGGCATGGGCAACCCAGGCCGATGCGATCGCGGTTGCCGAACGGGTGCGTTTTGAACAGTCGCAGGATGCTGCGACGGGCCAGTCGGTGCTGCGCATACGGGCACCGGCCGGTACCCGCGATCTGCGCGTGCGCCTGATGAGCGCTGCGGCGGTGCCCAAGGTGCAGTTGCAGGGCGAAGACGCGCCGCTGCTGGACGAGGCGGGACGTTGGTCGCGGCTGCGCTGGCAGGCACCGGGCCCGGACGGGATCGAACTGCGCTGGCCGGCCGATAGTGGCCCGATCCAGGTGCAGGTCGCAGCCGGGATCGATGGCTGGCCGCGGGATGCGTCGCCGTTGCCGGCGAGGTCGTCGCACATCGTGCCGTGGGCCACCTCGGACATGACCTGGATAGTGGGCTCGACCCGCGTGGCCCCGCAAGGCGGCTCTCGCTAGTCGCCGGTTGGGGCAGGGTGCATCGTCACCGCGTTTCGATTCGTGCAAACGACACAGACAAACGGCCCGCAGTGCGGGCCGTTTGTTTTATTGCCTGGGCACAGGGCGCCTCAGATATGCAACGCATGCCCCAGCGCACGCAGTGCCGCTTCCTGCACCGCCTCACCCAGCGTCGGGTGGGGATGGATGGTGCCGGCGATGTCCTCCAGCGTGGCGCCCATCTCGATGGACTGCACGAAGGCGATCGACAGTTCCGACACCTGCACGCCCACGGCCTGCCAGCCGAGGATGCGGTGGTCGCTGCTGCGCGCAACGACGCGCACGAAGCCATCGGTGGACTCCAGCGACATCGCACGGCCATTGGCGGCGAACGGGAACAGCGCGACCTTGGTCTCGATGCCCTGTGCCTTGGCCTCGTCCGGCGACAGCCCGACCACGACGATCTCCGGGTCGGTGAAGCACACCGCCGGAATCGCGGCCGGCACGAAGTGGCGCTTCTTGCCGCTGACGATCTCTGCCACCAGTTCGCCCTGCGCCATCGCCCGGTGCGCCAGCATCGGCTCACCGGCCACGTCGCCGATGGCCCACACATTGCGCATCGAGGTCTTGCACTGGTCGTCGATCCTGATCGCCTTGCCGGTCAGATCCAGCTGCAGCGATTCGAGATTGAAGCCGTCGGTCTTCGGGCGACGACCCACCGCGACCAGAATCTGGTCGGCGTCCAGCGCGATTTCGTTACCGTCCTTGTCGCGCACGCGCAGCTGGCCGTTGTCGGCCAGGCCGAGCACGCTGTGCCCGGTCAGCAGCTTCACGCCGGATTTCTCCAGGTGCGTGGCGACCGGCTTGGTCAGCTCGGCATCGTAGGCCGGCAGGATGCGCTCCTGGGCTTCGACGACGGTGACCTCGCAGCCGAGCTTGCGGTACACCGTGCCCAGCTCCAGGCCGATGTAACCGCCACCGACCACGATCAGCTGTTTGGGCAGCGTGGTCGGCGACAGTGCTTCGGTGGAGGACACGACCTTACCGCCAAACGGCAGGAATGGCAGTTCCACCGGCACCGAGCCGCTGGCAATCAGCAGGTGCTCGCAGGTGATCCGCAGCGTGCCGCCGTCTTCGCCGGCGCCGGCCACATCGACGGTCTTGCCGTCGACGATGGTGGCCCAGCCCTTGATCAGCTGCGCGCCGTTCTTCTTCAGCAACGCGCTGACCCCACCGGTCAGCCGCTTGACGATGCCGGCCTTCCACGCAACGGTCTTGGCCAGGTCCAGCGCCGGGGCCTGCACGCTGATGCCCAGCGGCGAGGTGCCCGCCGCATAGGCGGTGACCTTGGCGAATTCCTCGGCGGCATGGATCAACGCCTTGGACGGAATGCAGCCGATGTTGAGGCAGGTGCCGCCCGGGTTGACGCCCTCCACCACGATGGTCTTGACGCCAAGCTGGCCGGCGCGGATGCCGGCGATGTAACCGCCGGGGCCGCCGCCGATGACCAGCAACTGGGTTTCAATGGTATTGGACATCGCTTACTCCACGAACAACAGGGCCGGGGCTTCCAGGCGGGTACGGATCGCCTGCACGAACTCGGCCGCGTCCATGCCATCGACGATGCGATGGTCGAACGAGGACGACAGGTTCATCAGCTTGCGGGCGACCACCTGGCCGTCGCGGAACATCGGACGTTCGATGATGCGGTTGACCCCGACGATCGCCACTTCCGGATGGTTGATGATCGGCGTGGACACCACGCCGCCGATCGGGCCGAGGCTGCTGATGGTGATGGTCGACCCGGACAGCTCCTCGCGGGTGGCCTTGCCCACGCGCACGGCGTTGGCCAGGCGCGCGATCTCGGTGGCGGTCTGCCACAGGTCGAGCGACTCGGCGTGTGCGACCACCGGCACCGACAGCCCGACCTCGCTCTGGGTGGCGATGCCCAGCTGCACGCCCTCATAGCGGGTAACGATGTTGGCCTGGTCGTCGAAGCGGGCGTTCATCTGCGGGAAGTCACGCGCGGCCAGCACCACCGCACGCGCCAGCAGCGGCAGCAGGGTGAGCTTGCCGCGCTCCTTGCCCCAGCGCTCGTTGAGCTTGGCACGCAGGGCCTCCATTTCGGTGACGTTGATTTCTTCCACATAGGTGATATGCGGAATGGTCGACCACGACTGCTGCATTTTCTGCGCGATCTTGCGGCGCAGGCCGATGATCGGCACCTGCTGCTCGCCGGTACGCCGCGCGTAGCTGCTGCCGCCGGCACTGCCGCCTACCGGCTGGGCCTTGCCGCCCGCAGCGGCATAGGCCTCCAGGTCGGCCTGCAGGATGCGGCCGCCCGGGCCGGTGGCCGGCACGTAGCGCAGCTCGATGCCCAGGTCCCAGGCGCGGCGGCGCACGGCTGGCGAGGCGAGTGGGGCTTCACCGGCATTGAGCACGCCGTTGGTGACCGCGCCGCGCTCGTCATGCTTCACCGTAGCGGCGGGTGCAGCGGCGGGCTTGGCAGCGGCTGCGGCCGGCGTAGTCTCGGCGGCGGGCGCAGGCGCAACGGCCGGCGCTGCAGCCTTCGGCGCCACTACCGGTTCGGCAGCCGTGGCCGCGGCCGGTGCGCTGGCGGCGCTGGCATTGCCGGCGCCTTCGACCTCCATCCGGATCAGCTCGCTGCCGACGGCCATCATCTGGCCGGGAACACCGCCCAGCGAGACCACGGTACCGGCGACCGGCGAGGGGATCTCGACCATCGCCTTGTCGGTCATGACCTCGGCCACGACCTGGTCTTCGGCAACCTGGCCGCCGACCTCCACTTTCCAGGTGATCAGTTCGACTTCGGCGATACCTTCACCGATGTCGGGCATCTTGATGACGTGATGTCCCATGGTTCAGTCCTCCAGCACGCGCTGCATTGCATCGATGACCCGGGACGGGCCCGGGAAGTAGTCCCATTCCTGCGCGTGCGGGTAGGGGGTGTCCCAGCCGGTAACGCGTTCGACCGGGGCCTGCAGGTGGTAGAAGCAGTGCTCCTGCACCAGCGCGACCAGCTCGGCGCCGAAGCCGCAGGTGCGGGTGGCTTCGTGCAGCACGATGCAGCGGCCGGTCTTCTTGACCGAGCTGACGATGGCCTCCAGATCCAGCGGCCACAGGCTGCGCAGGTCGATCACTTCGGCATCGATGCCGGCATCTTCGGCGGCGGCCTTGGCCACCCACACGGTGGTGCCGTAGGTGATGATCGTCAGCGCCTTGCCTTCGCGGGCGATGGCGGCCTTGTCCAGCGGCACGTTGTAGTAGCCCTCCGGCACCAGGTTGTCCGGGTACTTGGACCAGGCGGTGACCGGGCGGTCGTGGTGGCCGTCGAACGGGCCGTTGTACAGGCGCTTGGGCTCCAGGAAGATCACCGGATCGTCGTTTTCGATCGAGGCGATCAGCAGGCCCTTGGCGTCGTACGGGTTGGACGGCATCACCGTGCGCAGGCCGGTGGCGTGGGCGAAGATCGCCTCCGGGCTCTGGCTGTGGGTCTGGCCGCCGTAGATGCCACCGCCGCACGGGGTGCGGAACACCAGCGGCGAGGTGAACATGCCGCCGGAGCGATAGCGCATGCGCGCCGCTTCGGACACGATCTGGTCGTAGGCCGGGTAGATGTAGTCGGCGAACTGGATCTCCGCGACCGGGCGCAGGCCGTAGGCGGCCATGCCGATCGCCGCGCCGGCGATGCCGTTTTCGGAAATCGGCGCATCGAACACGCGCTGCTTGCCGTACTTGGCCTGCAGGCCATCGGTGCAGCGGAATACGCCGCCGAAGTAGCCCACGTCCTGGCCGAAGACCACGACGTTGTTGTCGCGCTCCAGCATCACATCCATCGCCGAGCGCAGCGCCTGGATCATGGTCATCGGCGATCCGCCGGAAGTGTGTAGTTCAGTCCCGCTCATGGTGTTCAGACTCCCAACTGCTGACGCTGGCGACGGAGGTGCTCGGGCATGTCCTTGTAGACTTCTTCGAACATGAGCGCCGCGCCGGGACGGTTGTCGCTGCCGAGCAACCCGTGGGTCTCGGCTTCCTTGAGGGCACGCAGGACCTCGGCATCGAGCTCGGTGCGGGCCTGTTCGTGCTGCTGCTCGCTCCACAGCCCGCGCTTGATCAGGTGCTGCTTCAGGCGCTCGATCGGATCGCCGAGCGGGAAGTGCTGGGCGTCGTCGGCGGGGCGGTACTTGGACGGATCGTCCGAGGTCGAATGCGGACCGGCGCGATAGGTAACCCACTCGATCAGGGTCGGGCCAAGGTTGCTGCGGGCGCGTTCGGCCGCCCAGCGCGAGACGGCGTAGACGGCCAGCAGGTCGTTGCCATCCACGCGCAGCGACGGAATGCCGTAGCCGACGCCACGGGCGGCGAAGGTGGTGTTCTCGCCGCCGGCAATGGCCTGGAAGGTCGAGATCGCCCACTGGTTGTTGACCACGTTGAGGATCACCGGCGCGGCGTACACATGGGCGAAGGTCAGCGCGGCGTGGAAATCGCCTTCGGCGGTCGCCCCGTCACCGACCCAGGCGGTCGCAATGCGGGTGTCGCCCTTGATCGCCGAGGCCATCGCCCAGCCCACCGCCTGGATGTACTGGGTGGTCAGGTTGCCGGAGATCGAGAAGAAACCATGGTCCTTGTAGGAGTACATGATCGGCAGCTGGCGGCCCTTCAGCGGGTCGGCCGCGTTGGACAGCACCTGGCACATCATGTCCACCAGCGGCACGTCCCTGGTGATCAGGATGCCCTGCTGGCGGTAGGTCGGGAACTGCATGTCGCCATCGCGCAATGCCAGGGTCTGGCCGACCGCGATGGCTTCCTCGCCCAGGCACTGGATGTAGAACGAGGTCTTCTTCTGGCGCTGGGCGATCAGCAGGCGCGCGTCGTAGGCACGGGTCTTGAGCATGGCGTGCATGGCACGCAGCAGCACCGCCTCGTCGATATCGGCCGCCCACGGGCCGATGGCCTCGCCCTGGTCATCCAGAACCCGGATCAGCTGGGCGGTCATGGGCGCGGTCTGGCTGGCGCTGACGTCCACGGCGGGTTTGTCGACGGCGCCGGCCGGGCTGAGCTTCAGGTAGGAGAAGTCGGTGGCCTGGCCAGGACGCGCACTGGGCTCGGGAACGTGCAGGCGCAGCGGTTCGCTCGCGGCTGGAATCTGGGGTGATGACATGTCAGGGGCCTCGCTGGGCATGGTCATGGAGTTGCAGGCATGCCGCCGGTGGGGGGCGACGGCAATGGCGATGGTGACGCGTTCGATATCCGGGCAGGACGTTGCCGCGACAGGGTGTGTGGGGGAGCGCGATGTGGTGGGGGCGCAGTACATCCATGGTGAAGGCTAGAGGCAGCGCCGTGCATCGTAAATGTGTTTAATTGACTATGAGGTATTGTTTATTCAGATATCTTCGCCCGCCAGGAGCCGTGCATGCAAATTCCCGCCAACATGTCCCTGCGGCAACTGCGCTATTTCGCCGAGGCGGCCGAACTGGGGCAATTTTCGCAGGCCGCGCGCAAATTGCACGTCTCCCAGTCGGTGATCACCACCGCCGTGGCCCAGCTGGAAGCCCTGCTGGGGCTCAAGCTGTTTGATCGACTCCCGCACGGGGTCGTCCTGACCGCCGAGGGGCACCGCTTCCACCAGCATGTACGGCACGTCCTGGACACGCTGCAGGACGCGCTCAGCGAGCCGATGTTCCTGGCCAACACCTTGCCGGGGACGGTCAGGGTGGGCGCGTCGTACACGGTGCTCGGCTATTTCCTGCCTAGCCTGTTGGCACGTTTCAAGCGCTCCTACCCGCAGGTGGAGATCGAGCTGCACGACATGGACCGGGTCGCCATCGAGCGCGGCGTGGCCCAGGGCGAGCTCGACCTGGGGTTGTGCATCATTTCCAACATGGCCGAGCCCTATGTGCTGAAGCGGCAGGTGCTGATCCGTTCGCGCCGCCAGCTGTGGCTGGCCGAGTCGCATCCGTTGTTGCAGCTGCCGGTGATCGGCCCGGCCGACGTGGCGCCGTATCCCTACATCATGCTGACCGTCGACGAGGGCCAGGCGTCGGCGATGCGCTACTGGCGATCGGTGGGGCTGGACCCCAACGTCGCCTTCAGCACCTCCTCGCTGGAGGCGCTGCGGGGCATGGTCGCCTACGGTTTCGGGGTCACCATCCTGTCGGACATGGTCTATCGGCCGTGGTCGCTGGAGGGGCGCAGGATCGACGTGCGTACCTTGTCCGACGCGGTGCCGCCGATGGAGGTCGGCCTGGTCTGGCGACCGGACCAGGAGCTGCCGGCGCCCGCGCGCGCGCTGCATCGGTTCCTGGTCTTTGCCTGTGGCGGATGAGGGCCGGTAACGCATGCGAGGGCAGGGCGCGGACCGATGCCTAGTCCGCGGGCCGCTGGAATGCCTGCTCCCGGCGTGTCCACCCCTGCCACAGCGCGTACGCCAGCAGCGGCACCACGTAGGTGGCCAGGATCGCGTAGGCCAGAAGCCGGTAACCCTGCGCGATCAGCGCGACCAGGCCGATGGCATCGGCAAGGAACACCGCCACGAGCAGCAGCGCGGCGATGATCGCCACGCGGATGCCGCGTCCTGGCGGGGCACCGGTGCGCTCTTTCCAGTTGGCCCCGATGCGGCCGTCCACCGACGCCATCAGGGTGACCCCGGTTTCCACCAGCGCCACCATGATCATCAGGCGGAACAGCCACTGGAACCACGGCAGCCCGAGCTGGCCCAGCATCAGGTCCGAGGGCAGCGCGGCATCGGCGATGTCCGGCAGGAACGCGATCATGCAGAGGTAGAACACGATCGCCGGCAGGATCGCCAGCGGGCCGGCCAGGGCCCCGGCGATCACCGCGTCGCGCCGGTGCAGCAGATGGCGCACCACCAGCAGGATGGAGACCGCCGCGAACATGTTGTAGCCGGCGTAGGTCACGCCGTTGAGCACCCAGCCCGGGCCGAGATCATGGGTGCTGGAAAGCTGCGTCATCGTGCCGCCGCCGAAGCGGTACAGGATCAGGCAGGCGGCAATGGCGTAGACCAGGTACATGAAGGCCGACATCCATTTGAACATCCGTTCGACTGCCGTGGTGCCGGCCTGCACCACCGTGGTGATTACCACCACCAGCAGCAGGGTGCCGACGATCCGCGGCGATCCGAACATGGTGGCGGCCAGTTCGCCCGCTGCTGCGCCGAACACCGCCAGCACCACCACCACCAGCGCCAGGTAGGCCACCTCGAAGGTCCACCAGCCACGGCCCAGCAGATGCCGGAAGAAGGTGCGGTAGTCGTTGGCACCGATGGCCCGTGCCAACAGGAACGTCAGGATGCAGATCACGCTCCAGATCACCATCGACAACAGCATCGCGGCCAGGCCACCCCATGGTCCCGATGGCAGGAAGAACTCCGCCAGCTCACGACCGGTGGCGTAGCCGCCACCGATCACCGCCGACTTGAACGCCAGCCCGGGCAGAAGATAACGCTGGAACCGGCTGGCGGTGGCGGTCATTTCCCGGAGGCCTTGGGCTGCAGCAGGTAGAAGTCGCGCACGGTGCGTGCGATCTCGGCGATGACGCGCTCGCGCTCGCTGCGCGGTGCGGTGCTGGCCTTGACGAACACCGAGATGGCAAACCGGCTGCCGTCGGGCAGGGTGACCACACCCACGTCGTTGACGGTGCCCGCCACGGTGCCGCTCTTGTCGGCCACCTTGGTGCCCGGCGGCAGGCTGCCGCGCAGGCGTGCGCTGCAGGTACGGCACCGCTCCAGTACCTGCACCAGTACCTCGGTGCTGGCCGGGCTCAGTGCCTTGCCCGTGAACAACCGGGTCAACAGCGTGGACATCGCACGCGGCGTGGAGGTGTCGCGCGGATCGTTGTCGAATGCCGCCATGCCCGCCGTCCTGCGCTTGGCCACTTCCGGGTCGAGCTCCAGTTCGGCGACGCGTTCCTTGGTCAGCGGTCCCTTGCCCAGGCCGAAGATATCGATCAGCAGCTGCTGGGTGTTGCGATCCAGGCGCTGGTCCTGGATGCCCTGCGCGCGCAGCCAGGCGGTGACCGCGGCCGGTCCGCCGGCCTGTGCCACCAGTACGTCGGTGGCGGTGTTGTCGCTCTGGGTCAGCATCACCTCGAGCAGGTTGTGCACCGACAGGGCGACCCCTTCGTGGATGAAGCGGTCGGCGATCACTTCCGAATCGACGTAGAACGACTTCGGTACCGGCACCATCGTGGTCAGGGCCAGGTCGCCCGCATCGACCTTGGCCAGGATCGCCGCGGCCACCGCGACCTTGAACGTGCTGGCCATCGGGAACCCCTCGTCGGGGTTGAGGTGGACCTGCTCGCCCTGGCCGTCCAGGCGCCAGGCCGAGACACCGACCTTGCCGTCGATCAGGGTGGCCAGGCGTGCCACTTCGGTTTCAACCGGGCGGGGGCCGGCGCTGAAGGCGGCAAGCGGGCTCAGGCCCAGCAGGAGCGCGACACACAGGCGCAGGGTTGGGGACGTCATCTTCATGCGATACAAGCCTCCAGCAGGCGATTGAAACCACTAGTGTCCCGCATCGGGTCCGCCGCAGGCAGGCCAAGACGCGCGGTCACCTCGGCACAGGCGGCCAGTGCGGCCTCCTCGGTCATGCCGTGGGTGTTGAGACTGACACCGATGCAACGGATGTCCGGATTGGTACGGCGCCCCAGCTGCACGGTCAATGCGATCACATCCTCGATCGACGGCAGCGCGTAGTCGGGATAACCGAGCACATGCCTGCGGCCGGGCTGGTGGCAGACCACGAACACGTCCGGCTGGCTGCCGTGCAGCAGGCCAAGGCTGACCCCTGCGTAGGCCGGATGGAACAGCGAGCCCTGGCCTTCGATGACATCCCAGTGGTCGTTGGCCGCGTCCGGGCTGAGCAGTTCGGCGGCACCGGCGGAAAAATCGGCGACCACCGCGTCCATCGGAATGCCGCTGCCGGCGATCAGGATGCCGGTCTGGCCGCTGGCGCGGAAATCGGCATCCACGCCGCGTTCGCGCAGGCCCTGGACCAGCGCCAGCGCGGTGTACTTCTTGCCCAGCGCGCAGTCGGTGCCGACGGTCAGCACGCGCTTGCCGCTGCGCTTGCGGCCATTGCCGACCGGAATGCCGCGTGGTGGCACGCGCACGTTGATCAGCTGGCGCCCGGCACGTTCTGCGGCCGCGGCCAGCTCGGGGACATCGCCGAGCTTCTGGTGCATGCCGCTGATCAGGTCCAGGCCCTGTTCCAGCGCTTCCACCAGCGCCGGCAGCCACGCCGCGGTGATCACCCCGCCGCCGTTGGCCACGCCGATCACCAGCGCGCGGGCGCCGGCCTCGCGGGCCTGGGCCGGCGACATCGTCGGCAGGCCGGTGGTGATCGGGCAGCCCGGCAGGCTCCATTCGGCGACGCAGCGTTCGGGGGCCCAGTCGTGCAGGCCGATCGCGGTCTTGGCGAAACCGGCCTCGGTGGTGTCGCCCAGGAACAGCAGGTACGGCTGCGGGAGGGCGGCAAGTGCGTGCACGTCAGCGGTGGGGGTCGAGGTCATGACGGGGTCCAGTAGTCAGGAGGGCGGAAAAACGCGGAGGGGCGGTAGTGGGGCGTCATCGGACGGCTCCCCTCGGTGTTGTATAGATCCTAATTAGAGAATATTCAACCTAATTAGGATATTTATTTCCGTTACGCACCTGGCGCAAGGACGCGCCGGGTGCGTTGTACCCCTCTGTCCGCACTCAGTAGCGATAGTCGATCGACATGCCGATGGTGCGCGGCTGCAGCGGCACGCCGGTGACCGCGACATAGCGGTTGAGCGCATCGCGCACCGCGCCGGTGGAGACGTAGGCGCGTTCGTCGGTGGCATTGCGCGCATACAGGCGCACGGTCCAGGTCATGTTGGTCAGCTCGGCATGCAGGTCCAGCGCGTTGTAGCTGTCGATTTCGTAAGCACCGGCCACACGTTTGCCGGTGACGCGGTAGCCGGCACCGATCCGGCCGTGCCACTGGTCGCTGACATCGATGTCGTAGTCGATGGTGCCCGACCAGCTCAGCCGCGGGGTCATCGGCATGCGGCTGCCCGAGACCAGGCCGCTGGAGGCCGGCACGTCGCCAATGGTCGAATCGATGTAGGCCGCGTTGAGGCCCACGGTCAGGCGATCGGCCGGACGGACCATGAAGCTCAGCTCCGCCCCCTGGCTGCGGGCGCTGCCGGCGTTGCCCATCCAGCTCAGGCCGTTTTCGCTCACGCGCACCTGGATGTCGTCCCAGTCGATGCGGAACAGCGCCAGATCGATCATCGCGCGGCGGTCCCAGAAGTGCGATTTGAAGCCGAGCTCAAGGTTGTCCAGCGTGTCGGCCTTGGTCATCGGCACCACGCCGGAGGTGGACACGTTCGGGCCCCCGGGACGGTAGCCGGTTGCGTAGCGGGCATACAGCATCGCGTTGTCGTTGAAGTGCCAGCGCGAGGCCAGCTTCCAGGTGGTCACGCTGTCATCGGCCGAATCGGCCAGGTCGATCGGGCGCGGGCCGTACAACAGGCCGACGCTGTGCTGCTGGAAATCCTGCTGGTTGCGCGCATGGCGCACGCCGGCGGATAGGTCCAAGCGCGGGCTGAACTTGTAGGTGACGTCGGCGAAGATCGCCTGCTCGTCGTAGGTGCCGGGCAGGCTGGCGGTGCCGGGGTTGAACGGCAGCGGCCCGCCGCTCGCATCGTAGGCGCTGACCTGCTGGCGGTTGGCGCTCTTCTCACCAGTGAAGAAGGTACCCAGCAGCCATTCGAAGCGTTCGTCCTGTTTGGAGTTCAGGCGGAACTCCTGGGTCCATTTGCGGGTGCCGAGGAACACGTCGAACTGTGCCTGGCCCGCCGGATACGGGGTCAGCAACGGCCACGCCGCGCCATACACGAGGGTGGAATCCTGCACCTCGTCCATCCGCGATTCGGAGAAGCTGGTCGCCGACACGAAATCGACCTTGCCCAGATCCCAGTCCAGGATCGCCGAGTAATAGTCGGTTTCCATCCGGTACGGCGTGGCGCGTTTGAGGATGCCTTCGAGCGGGCCGCGGATCGGTGCGAGCGTGGGGTAGGTCAGGCCCACCGCGCTGGAGTTGTCGGCATCCACTACCTGCGACAGGGCCTGCACGCGCAGGTTGGCGTTGTCGTTGATGCGCCAGGTCAGGGCCAGGCGCGAGGCCCGCTGGTAGTAGCCATTGCTGTCCTTGGCGTCACTGCCACTGAGATCGGGCTGGTCGACATAGCCGGGGGTGCCCTGGCGCGAGAAACTGGCACGCAGGCCGACCTTGCCTTCGACCAGCGGCACGTTGAACGAGGTGCGCACGCCGGTGCCCACGTCGCCAGCTTCCTTGGTTGCATTGACGTCCATGCCGGCGCGGAACTCGACCGCATCCGGGTCGGCCGCCTTGGTGATGTACTTGAACAGGCCGCCCATCGAACTGGCGCCGTACAGCGTGCCCTGCGGACCCCGCAGGACTTCCACGCTCTGGATGTCGTAGGGCAGCAGGTCCAGCGCATAGGTGGTCGCGCGCTGCTTGTTGCTGCTCGGGCCGATCGGGGTTTCATCGATGTAGGTGCCGATGATCGAGCCCCCGCCGAGCGGTGCCACGCCGCGCAACGCCATCGTGGTCTGGCCGGGCGCACCGCCGCTGTCGACCTGGAAGCCGGGCACGTAGGCGGCAAAGTCGTTCAAGCGGGTTGCGCCGAACGCTTCCAGGCGCTCTTCGCTGATCACACTGACGCCGGCGGCCACTTCCATGACGTTCTCGCTGCGCTTCTGTGCCGTCGCCACCACGCGGTCCAGCTCCACCACATCCGGTACCTTGGCGCTGCCGTCGGCCTCGGCCTGCTGTGCTGTGGCCGGGGTTGCCAGGGCCATGCAGCACAGGGTGATGGTGGTGGCGAGGATCGAACGGTTCATCGTCGTGCACATGTGGCGGGCTCTCCGGAATCAGGGACAGGGTCAGGCGGTGGCGCGTGCATCGGGTTACCCGCAAGCAACACGCGTGAGCGTCGCTCCAGGTGCAGCAGCAGGGCGGCGACCAGCAGGCAGGTGCCGGCCATCAGCGAGAAGAAGGCGGTGCTGGAGAGGGTCGACCACAGCGTGCCGACCGCACCGGCCAGCAGGTTGCCGCCGAACGAGGCGAGGAACCAGAACGCAATGATCGTTGCGCCAAAGCCCACCGGCGCCAGCCGCGCGAACAGGCCCAGCCCGACCGGCAGGATGAACAACTCGCCGAAGGTGAAGATCGCAAAGAACAGCGCGGCCCAGAGCCAGCCGACCTTGGCCGACGGCTCGCCGCCGAGTACCGCCACCAGCGCGAACGACAGGCCAACCACGGCTGCGCCGATCGCCATCTTGGTCAGCGCCGCCGGCTCGCGGCCATTGCGCGCCTGCCGGGTCCAGTGCTGGACCAGCAATGGGGTGATCACAAACACCAGCAGCGGATTGAGCGAGAAGAACCAGGTCATCGGCACGGTGAAATCCGCGCTCAGCGCGCGATCGACGCCGGTGTCCAGCCAGATTGCGATGGTATTGCCGATCTGTTCGTAGGCCAGGCGGAACACCACGATCAGACCGGCGACCATCGCCATCAACTGCAGCAGCGGGCGATAGGCCGGTTGCCACAACGCCGACAAGGGCAGCGTGGCGCCTTTGCTGCGCGGCGGATCGGGCGGCAGGTGGCGGCGGCCGGCGATGTAGATCCCCAGGCCCAGCAGCATGCCGATGCCCGCAGCGGAGAAGCCGACGTGCCAGCCATACACTTCGCCCAGCGTGCCGCAGATCAGCGGGGCGAGAAACGCCCCGAGATTGATGCCGACGTAGTACACATTGAACGCCGATCCCCGGCGCGGGTCCTCGCGCCGGTACAGGTCGCCGACCTGGCCGGGCAGGGTCGGCAGGAACAGGCCGTTGCCCAGCACGATCGCCAGCAGTGCCGGATACAGCAAGGCGTCGAAGGCCATCAGGAAATGGCCGAAGGCCATCACCGCGCCGCCGATGATCACCGCACGCCGCTTGCCGAGCCAACGGTCGGCGAGCAGCCCGCCGAACACCGGGGTCAGGTATGCCAGCGCGGTGTACAGGCCATAGACCATCGACGCCTGTTCCTGCGAGAACAGCAGCTGTTTGGTCATGTAATAGACCAGCAGCGCACGCATGCCGAAGTAGGAGAATTTCTCCCACATCTCGGTCAGGAACAGGATGGTCAGGCCTGGCGGTTGCCCGAACCAGGCCTTGCAGGGGTCATCGACGGTCATCACTGGGGCGTCCCTTGCTCAGAGCTGCACACCGGTGCTGACCAGGCGCTGGGTGATCGCCACGAACGCCATGATCAACCCGGCCGCGGCGACCGCCCAGGACCCGATGCGGCGCACGCGTGGCCAGCTGGCCGGCATACGGATCGCGATCCACGCCAGTGCAACGCCCGCCAGCACGCTCACCCAGGTCAGCGCCTGCAGCAGGATCAGCGGGGCGTTGCTGTAGCTGGAGATCGCGCCGGGTGCGGCGATCGACTTCACATACAGCGCCCAGGCAACCACGGTGCCCAGCAGGATCGTGATCGACAGCGTCTGCAGCCGGCGCAGGCCGCGTCCTTCGGCCGGTGCGCTGGCGCGGTAATAACGGCGCACGAACACGCTACCGATGCGCAGCAGCGCCGACAGCGTCAGCATGCCCAGTGCGATGAACAATGCAGGCCGCAGCCACGCCGACGACCGCCAGCCGGGCATCGGCTCGAAGCCGAACACCGAGGCGAATGGCCCCGCGGAGAAGTACACCGGGCGGCCATCCTCGATCTTTACTTCGAGCAGGCCGCGGCCGTTTTCCTGCTGCCACAACCACGGCGACACCTCGCGCCAGCGCAGCAGCTGGCCATTGAGGCCCTTCTGGCCATCGACGGTGATGCTGCCGTCGTCCTGCGGATGCACGCGCACCGGCGCGAACAACGGCACCAGGCGCAGATACGAGCTATCCGAGCGGCGCGTGTTCTGCCAGGTCACCCCTGCCAGCGTGGCGGCGTGCGCGCGGGCGGTGTCGGCATCTACGCCCGGGCCGGCGGCTTCGACCGGGAGGGTCGGCAGGAAGTTCTCGACGAAGCGCTCCCATACCTGGGCACGCAGCGCCGAGCCGGCGGCGTCACGGCCGACGCTGTTGGTGGAGATGAACACGCCGATGTTGCGTTCGGGGATCATCCACAGCCACGAATAGAAGAACAGCATCGTGCCGCCGTGCGAGCGGGTGTCGTAGCCGCCGGTGTCCGATGCCATCCAGCCCAGCGTCATGCGCGGCAGATGCGGCAGGATCGCCGCCTGCGGAGTCAGCATCCGGGCGGTGGTGTCCTCGCCCAGAATGCGCTGGCCGTCCAGTTCGCCATGGTTGAGCGTGGCCATCATGAAGCGCGCCATCGCCGAACCGGAGGCATACAGACCGCCCACGCCCGGCGCGGTGTTCTTCTCGGCGGGGTAGCTCTTGCCCGAACCCAGCAGGTAGCCCTTGGCTGCGTGCGGCAGCAGGTCGGCCGGCAGCTTCTGCTGGAAGCTGGCGTACTGCATGCCCAGCGGCTGCAGGATGTGCTGCTCGGCGTACTCCTCGAACGATTGGCCGCTGACGCGCTCGACGATGTAGGAGGCGATGCCGGTGGCGTAGTTGGAGTATGCCGGCCGGGTGCCGGGATCGAAGATCTGGTTCGGCACCCATTCCTTGAGATAGTTGTCGCGGTTGGCCGGATGGTCCGGACCCAGCACGATCAGGTAGCGCATGCGCTCTTCCAGGCCGCTGGTGTGGGTCATGATCTGGCGCAGCGTGATCGGCTTGCCCTTGGCCGGGACCTTGATGTCCAGGTAGGTGTTGATGTCGGTGTCCAGGTCCAGCTTGCCCTGTTCGACCAGCTGCATCACCGCGGTCCAGACGAACAGCTTGGAGATCGAACCGGGGCGGAACAGGGTGGTCTTCGGATCGACCGGCGTGCGCTTTTCGACATCGGCATAGCCGAAGCCGCGTTCGGTGACGACCTTGCCGTTCTCCACCACCGTGACCACCGCACCGGCGAGATCGCCCTGGGCCATCAGATAGGGCACCAGGCCATCCAGGAAAGTATCGACCCGCGCAGCATCCAACGTGCCGGCGGCGACCGCGGAACTCGTGACCACGGCAGGCGTCGGGTCGGTGGCGGGCGTCGGGACGGGCGCCGGTGTCTGCGCCTGCAGCGGCGACAACGCCGCGGTCGAGGTCAGCAGCAGGGCGCAGGCCACGCGGCACCAGTGGCGCATGCGGGGGCGATGCACGCTCATGCCTGCACCCCCTTGCCCCAGACGGTGTCATCGCAGTGCACCAGGCCGTGGTCATAGCGCACGCCCGGGACGCGGTCGTTGCTGAGCACCAGCGGGCCATCCAGGTCGACCACGTCGCAGTGCTGGCCGACGATGTAGGCCGGGCCCATCGCCCAGCTGCTGCCGATCATGTTGCCGACCATCACCTGCATTCCCAGTGCGCGCGCCTTGTCCACCATCGCCAGGCTTTCGGTCAGGCCGCCGGCCTTGTCGAGCTTGATGTTGATCACATCGAACAGCCCCGCCAATGCCTCGATTTCCGCGGCGTCCTGCACGCTCTCGTCGGCGGCGAACGGCAACGGCCGCGCGAATCCCTGGAGGTCGGCTTCGCGGCCGCGCTGCAGCGGCTGTTCAAGCAGTTTGACCCCGTTGTCCATCAACACCGGAATCAAGGCATCGAGCACGTCCACGCTGTAGCCCTGGTTGGCGTCCACGCCGATCCACACGTCCGGGCGTACCCGGCGTACCGCACGCACGCGTTCGATGTCGATATCCAGATCGCCGCTGAGCTTGAGCTTGAGTGCCTGGGCCGGCGCATAGCGGCCGGTCGCGATCGACTGCATCGTTGCCGGGTCTTCGGCACCGAGCGTCCAGGTCGTCAACAGCGGACGCACCTGCGGCAGCCCGGCCAGCGCCCAGGCGGGCTTGCCGGCGCGGCTGGCGTCAAGATCCCACAGCGCGCAGTCCAGCGCATTGCGCGCCCCGCCGCGCGGCAGCAGCTGCTGCAGTTCGGCGCGGCTGATGCCGGCTTCGACCTGGGGACGCAGCGCTTCCAGCGTGGCCAGCATCTGCTCGGGCTTGTCATCCAGGTAGTACACGCCGCTGGCTTCGCCACGGCCACGATGGCCGCCATCTTCCAGTTCCACGCGCAGTACCGGCGAATGTTCGAACACATAGCCGCTGATCCGGAACGGAGCCAGCAGCTGCAGCAGGTCGATCTGCAGAGTCAATTTCACAGGAGTCTCCAGCCCCGTTGCGGGGCAACGGGTCAGTAATTGAGAGCGAAGTCGGCCAGGCCCATCAGCACGATGGCGTAGGCAAGCACACCGGCCGATACCAGCAGCAGTGCCGCCCAGAGCCGCGCCAGCCAGCCGCGTCCAGCGCGGACGGTCTGCAGCAGATTCCACGCCGTCGCGGCGATTGCGCCGATGATCGCGATCACCGAGGCGATGCCCAGGGCGATGATGGCCGGGTCGAGGCGGTCGTCAAGGCGGGCAAAATCCGCCGACGCCCACGCCATCACCGCCATCGCCGCCACCGGTACCGCCAGCATGAACCCGCAGGCCAGGCGGCTCAGGCGATAGGCCCGCAGCGCGCTGCGCGGCCAGCCCAGGACGCGGCCATGTCGACGACGCAGCACGGCCGCGATCGGCCATGCCAGCACGGCCAGTGCAAGCACCGCCACGGCAGCGGTCAGCGCCGGCTTGAGCCACAACGCGGAGCGGTAGCCTTCAGCGCGCAGGAACACGTTGTACGGTGACGAGGAGTCGACCGCGAAGCCCACCGGCTGCCCGTCCTTGAGGATCGCCGCCAGGCGCAGCTCGCTGTGGGTTGCCTGCCACAGCCACGGTGCGATCGGCTTGAAGGTGCTGGGCTGCCCGTTGGGCTGTTTCAGCCGCGCCAGGCGCAGCCCGCCGTCGTCCAGGGCCTGCAGTCGCGTCTGCGACAGGATGCCGGTGCGGCCGATGCCGGTCTCGGCACGGCGTGACTCGAGATAGCTCGGTGCGGCCAGCATGCGTGCCTGCTCCCTGGCCAGCGCCAGGTCGGCGACCGGTGCGGGCGCGGGGCGGCTGACCGGGAAATAGCGATCGGCGAAGTTCTCCAGCAGTTCGCGCCGGATCGGGCCGGTGATGCCATCGGCACCGGCGCTGTTGAGTGCGACGAACACGCCGACGTTGTGGTCGCGGAACAGGAACAGCTGGGAGTGGAACGAGAAGGTATCGCCGGCATGGGACACCACGCGCTGGCCGTTGACGTCGATCTCGTAGAAGCCCAGCGCCATCGTGTTCAACGGCGGTGCGAAGCGGGTCTGCGGGGTCAGCATCTGCTGGCTGGTCGCTGCTTTCAGCAGCGGCGTGTCGGCGCCGCCGGCAGCAGCCAGGTGGGCGATCATGAAACGCGCCATGTCGGTACCACTGGCGGACATGGCACCGGCCGGTGCGGCAGGGGTGACTTCAAACGCCCGCGGGGGCCCCGATCCCAGCGCATAGCCCTTGCTGACCAGCGCACGCAGCGCCGGCGGCAACGGCTGGCGGAAGCTGGAGTGCTGCATCTGCAGCGGCGCGAAGATGTGCTGCTCCACGTAGTCGGCGAAGGGCTGGCCGGAAACGCGCTCGACGATGTATCCGGCCACGCTGGTGCCGTAGTTGGAGTACGCCGGAACGGTGCCCGGGGCGAAAATCTGGGTCGGCACGCGGCGCTTCAGGTACGGGCCCAGGTCGATGCCACCGGCCTCGGCGACCGCTTCGCTGGTCCACATGTACTTGATGTTGGCTTCGAAGCCGCCGGTATGGGTCATCAGCTGCCGCAGGGTGATCGGCAAGCCGCGTTCGGGCACCTTGAAGTCCAGGTACTGGTTGATGTCCGCGTCCAGGTCCAGCTTGCCGGCCTCGACCAGTTGCATCACCGCCGTCCAGGTCATCAGCTTGGAGACCGATGCCATCCGGAACAGGGTGCGGTCCGGGTCAACCGGGGTCTGCTTCTGCACGTCGGAAACGCCGTAACCACGACGGACCAGGATCTGGCCGTCCTTGACCACGGTAACCACCGCGCCGGCAACATCGCCACGCGCGATCGCATAGGGCATGTAGCCATCCAGCCAGGTGGTCGCATCCTCGGCGGTCAGCCGCGGGCTGCCGTCGGGGCCGGGCGCGGGCGCCGCGGCGGGCGACGAGGGTGGTCGCTGTGCGTCGACCGGGAAAGACAGCAGAACTCCACAACACAACGCGACAAGCCATGACCACGAACGCATGCGACGATCCCCTCTGGAGCTGGAAGACAGTGCACCCCCAAGCGACCGCTTCGAAGTGCAAAACTATCTCAATCAGACAACAATATTCCTGATTAGAGAAATGTCAAACATTCGTCATCTCGTCCGATCCGGGATCGGACCCCCTGATTTGACCTTTTGGTCCTCCGAAGGCCGCTTCCCGGGGCGACGCCGCAGTAGACTTGCGCGGGTACCGGAGTTGCAGGGCTTCTGAAAGAGGCAATAGCGTCGAGAAAGCATCCTGATCAGGATGGCATTCATCTGCACGTAGTATCGTAGCCACAACTTCACTGGCAATAGCCCAAAGGTCCTGTCGATGAGTCCGAAGAGCCCCACGCTCGGTACCCTGCTGCGCGGCCTGCGCACGCGCAAGGGTTGGACGCTCAAGGAAATGAGCGAACACACGCAGATTCCCCTGTCGACCCTGTCAAAGATCGAGCACGACCGCTTGACCTTGACCTACGACAAGCTCCAGCACCTGTCGCAGCGCTTGAACCTGCGCATGTCCGAGCTGTTCTCCGAGCCGGACACCGACAACGCGCCCAAGCCGGTGACCGCCCGGCGCAGCCTGGGAACGCTGGACAAGGCACTGCGGGTGCAGACCGACAACTACGATTACTTCTATCTGTGCACCGAATTGCGCCGCAAGCGGATGATTCCGATCATCACCAAGGTGCGCGCCAAGACCACCGCCGAGTTCGGTGAGCTGGTCCGCCACCCGGGCGAGGAATACGTGCATGTGATCGAAGGTCGCATCCAGGTGCATACCGAGTTCTACGATCCGGTGGTGCTGGAGACCGGGCAGGGCATCTACATAGACAGCCAGATGGGGCATGCGTACATCGTCGACCAGGGCTGCGAGGAGGCCGTGTTGCTGGCGGTCTGCGCGAGTGCGGATGAGGACCTGATGGAATCGCTGATCACCCTGCATGAGCATGAGGGCAGTCTTTGACGGCCGTCATGGCCGTGGCAGGTCGCCGCGGCAGGCAGTGACAGACGACAGGGCACCGAAAGGTGCCCTTGTCCGTTGCGGTGCGCGCGGCCGGCGCTGCCGCTGGCCCGGACGCAACGGTTGACTGGGAGTCTACCTACTAGTAGGATGAAGTATCCGGTTGCGCCATCCAGGCGCCGCCTGGCCGATTGTAGATGGAGCAGGATATGAACGATGCAGCGCTTTCGCCCAAAGCGGCCGAGATTGTCGGTTACGCCCGGAGCTTGCTGGAAACCGGCGGCTACAACGGCTTCAGCTATGCCGACATTGCCGCGCGGGTGAACATCAGCAAGGCCAGCATCCACCACCATTTCCCCAGCAAGGCCGAACTGGTTCGCGTGGTGGTGGTGCTCTATCGTGCCGAAGCGAGGGCCGGCCTGGCCGTGCTGGATCGTCAACTGGCCGACCCGTTGCAGGAACTCAACGCCTACGTGGACTATTGGTCCAGCTGCATCCGTGGCGGTACCTCTTCGTTCTGTATCTGCGCGATGCTTGCCGCGGAATTGCCGCTGATTCCGCCGCAGATCGCCGAAGAAGTGCGCGGGCATTTCCTGGATCTCAGCGGCTGGCTGACAGTGGTGCTCGAGCGCGGTGTTGCCAAGGGGCAGTTCCGCCTGCAGGGCACCGCGGCCGAGGAGGCGACAGCGTTCATGGCGTCGGTGCATGGCGCCATGCTGGCCGCGCGTGGTTTCGGGGATGCTGAAACCTTCATCGGACTGGCCCGGCTGGCGATTGCGAGACTGACCTCTCCCGCCTGAGCGAGTTACAGGACCCGGCAGAAGCGGGTCATTTTTTTGCGCCATTTGCCTACCTACTAGTAGGTTCATTCATTCCATCGACGAGGTCACCCATGAGTCACGCCCTTTCGCCGCTAGGCGCACTGCACACCGCCATCAGCCTGATTCCGCTGGTCGCCGGCATCTACGGGTTCGTGCGCCATCGGCGCATCGATACCGGTACCCGTTCGGGAAACCTCTATCTGGTCGGGCTGGTGTTGTCGGTGCTGACCTCCTTTACGGTGTCCAGCACGGGAGGACTCAACCCCGGTCACGCCTTCGGCGTGGTGATTCTGGTAATCGCCTTCGCGGGCGCGCTGGTTGATCGGCTGCACGCCCTGGGCAGGGTCGGTCCCTATCTGTCCACTTTCGCGCTGTCCTTCAGTTTCCTGCTGTCACTGGTACCGGCGACCAATGAAACCCTGACCCGCTTACCGCTCTCCGAACCGCTGGCCGCTGCACCGTTGGCACCGGTCGTGCTGGGTACGCTTGCCGTCTGGTTCGCAATGTTCGTCGTCGGCTTCATTGCACAGTGCTGGATGATCCATCGGCGCAATCGACGGACGACAGCGACGGGCTGAACCTCCGGCCCTAGCGGCTCAGACTGGCGGCCACGTGCAGGGCCGCTCCGATCAGGAACACCGCGCTCAGGGTGAGCGACAGTCGATGCCGGGTCGGGAACAGCACCGGCTGGAGCACGGCCCGGAGCAGCCAGAAGCCTGCGCCTGCCACGGCCAGAATGCGTGCGCCTTCCCCTGCCGGCATCCACAGCAGCGCAAATGAGTAAGCGAACAGGCAATAGATCAACATCGCGTTGAGCGTCTGCGAAATCGCGGTGTTGAGGGTGCCGGAGGCCCCCAGGGTCGCCGGCCATCCGAACAGGCGCCAGAACGCCAGGTGGAACAGCGCAAAGCCGAGGTCGAACACTGCGCTGGCGGTGATCAGGGGCAACATGCGGATGTCCTGGGGCAGGGGATTTGCCGCGCTACTATCCCACCATTGTCGATGCGCTGTGCTGGCCGCTGGCGGCTCCTGCGAGCCCGTGCTGGGCAGCCCGGAGCGCGGCGCCGGGCATCAACAACGTCTTCGACAAGCGCATCGGTCCCCTACCACTGCGCCTCCAGCGTCCGGAACGGCTGCTTCAACAGCATTCCCTCGGCGTCGTAATCGCCAACCACGCGCCCGTCCACGCGCACGCTTTTTGGCAACGTACGCGAGGGCCACCACACGCGCACGGCGGTGCCCTTGCGCAGTCCGTCGCCCAGGCTGACCTGCAGCATGCCCCCACGCTGCCTGGCCTGCAGCTTCAAGGTGCCATAGGCGGTGGGCAGGCGATCAATGGCCAGCCCCTCACCGGCCACCCAGGACGGCGGGGTGCCCGGCAACAGGGACAGCGCATCGTCGTCCTCGCGCATCAGCATGCCGAACAACGTGCGCCCGTACTCCGCGCCGATCCAGGTATGCGGCATGTCGCCGAGATAGCGCGGGAAGCGCAGTCGCGAGTGGACCACTTCGGCCAGCACCTGCCACTCCAGCGGGCGACGGTCATGCAGCAATCCCTGCAGAAGTTCGTCGGCCGCTTCCGGCTGGCCCAGGTGCACGTAGCTGAGCACGTTGCGGATTTCATACGGGGTGTAGGCGTACAGCGCGCCGGGCTGGTTGCGCTTGCGGACATCTTCCAGGTAGCGCGCGAAGGTGGTGCGCAATGCCTCCGGTGGCAGTACATCCTGCGCGCCGGTCGGGTCGAGCGCGATCGACACGCCGGTCGGATCGCCATCGCCGAGGTCGGCGGAGGAGGGGATGAAGTCGATGCCCTTCCAGGCCATCGTCGCGCGGATCGAGGCGGCCAGCGCATCGTGCAGGGCCGTGTACTGCTCGCGCGCCCATGCCGCCGTGTCGTGGTCGCCCAGCGACTCGGCCAGCCATGCGCCGTCGTGCCAGCCTTTCAGCCCCCAGTAGTCATCCCAGTAACTGTGCGTGGGCGAGGGATAGCCTTCGTGGCTGATCGACGGGGCCAGGATCCCGGCGAAGCGCTCCGGCGAGGGCTGGCTGGCCATGTAGCCGGGTACCAGCGTGCGCTCGCGCAGTTCCTGCAGGAAGCGCATCGCGGCCTTCACCTTGGGCAGGTAGGCACGCACCGATTCGGGGCCGCCATCCAGCCGGGCAACGTCGGCGACCAACGCGATGTACTGGCCCTGGCTGTCGTACTCGATGTCCGAGCCGAACCCGGTGTTGACGCTGCCATCGTCGTTGAGGATCGGCGAGACCAGGCCATTGGGGTGCACGCCGTGCTCGCTGTACCAGGCCAGGTAATCGCGCGCGACCTGGCGCTCGCCCATGCGCAGCAGCACCGCCGAGGTCGCCATGCCATCGCGGATGAAGGAGCGGTTGTAGTTGCGCGGGCCGGGCTGCATGGCCGGCCCGGTCTGGTTGATCAGCATGTAGGCGGCCTGCGCGCGCAGCATGTCCACCAGTGAAGGATCGGGCAGGCGCAGGCCGACATGGCCGAGCCGTTCCTGCCAGTCGGCCGAGGCGCGGCGGGCAAGCGCCTCGAAGGCGGCGTCGGCGTCGCGGGGGACGTTGCCCAGGTCCAGCGCGGGGGCGTCGGCCAGCGAACCATCGGCGGCCGTTGCGGCCGTGCCGAGCGGGAAGGCCACCACCACCGACTGGCTGCCCCCCGGTGCCAGCTGTATCGGGTAGCCCAGCGCCGCAGCCGCCAGGCCCTCGGCGTCGTGCGACTGGCGTGCAGCAGGCAGGCGGCCTTCGGCGATGGCGGCAGTGATTTCACTGCTGCCATCGGTCCCGAACGGCGCGGTACCCGCAGTGTCGAACGGGGTCAGCGACTGCAGCAGCGGGCGGCCGTTGATGCGCACGGCCTGGCCGTCCACCGCGACGTCGCGGATCGGCGACAGGCCGCCGTTCTGCCACGGCGGATTCATCTGCATCGGCCGCACCGCCAGGGTCAAGGTGCCGTTGACCGGCGTCGCCCCGGTGTTGCGCAGGCGATGGCGGACCAAGGTGACCGGTTGGCCGCCCAGTTCAATGGCGAACGCCTCGCTGCGCAGTTCCAGCCCCGGCTGCGGCGACCACGTGGCCGAGGGCATCGGCTTCCAGCCATCGGCCAACGCGTGCTGCACCGGCTGCTCGGCCGCACCGGCGGCATGGCCATCGGCGTTGCGCCAGATCGGCTGCACCAGTGGCGCGCCCTTGTAGGCTTCGATATTGCCGTACTCATCGAAAATCGATTTCTGCCGGCCGGCGTGCACGCCCACGGCGGTCCAGTAGGTCTGCTGCCGGTGCAGCGAGGCCGGGAACAAGGCGCGCTGCGCGCCGCCTGCCGCGATCTGGTAGCGCTTCATCGGCGTCATCACCGCCGCCGGACCGAGCAGGCGGATGCGTGCCATCTGCGGTGCGTTGCCATCCACGCTCAGTCGCAAGGCCTTGACGGTTACCGCGGTGCTGGCGGCCAACCAGCTCTGTTGGCGGCTGCCCGCCTGCGGGTCGCGGGCCAGCTCGATCCAGCGGCCATTGGTGTCCTGTGCCTGCAGCCGTGCCGCCCCCTGCGCGCCGGCCCAGTCCACGGCCAGGCCGGTGGTGGATTGCGCGCGTGGCAGGGTGATGTCGAGCACATGCGTGTTGCCGGGGCCGGCCGGGATCGCAACCGCGCCGCCGCCCTGCCATACCGCTGCCGCCTGGCCGGCGTCGAGCCCGGCGACGCGGGCACTGGTGGTGGCATCCAATGGCTCCATCTCGAAGATCGACACGCCCCAGTCGGAGGTGCGCTCGGGGCTGGCCAGGCGCAGGTAACGGGCCGGACGCGGTGCGAAGAACAGCGTTTCGATGCCGCCGAGCGAGTCGCCCATGACGTAGGCGGGCTGCCACTGTTTGCCATCCAGCGAGGTCTGCAGGCGGTAGCCCTCGGGGTTGGAGACATCCCAGGTAATGCGGACGCCGCCGAGCGTACTGGGCTTGCCCAGGTCGATCTGGAACCAGTGGCCGGGGCTGAAGGCGCCGCCGGTCACGGTCTTGGGATCGCCATCGATCAGGTGGCTGACCGCCATGGCCGGCACCTGCTGCGACGAACTACTGGCCTGCCATTGGCTGCGTGGTGGCAGGTCCTGGGCAAAACAGGTCGAGGCCAGGGCCAGCGCAGGGAAGAGCAGGGCACGCGCCATGCCGGAATACGGCCTGTGCAGGACAATCCAGCGGTCAACATGCAACCCCATCAACGCTCTCCCGGTCTCGTCGGCCTCGACAATGAGGTCCGGGCACACGCTAGCAGGGGATGTAATCGTTTACATGACGCATCGCAATACTGAACAGGCAGCGCTGCCGGTCAGACCGCCAGGGAGGCCACGATCTGCTCGCGCAGCCACCGGTGCGCCGGATCGCGATGCACGCGTTCGTGCCAGAGCATCACCATCTCAAACCCCGGCACGTCCACCGGCGCGTCCACCGCCTTCAATGCCGGGTCCAGCGCGACCAGCCGCGAGGGCATCATCGCGACCAGGTCGGTATGCAGCAGCACGTTGCGCAGGAACAGGAAATGCGGCACCGACAGCACCACGTTGCGACGTGCGCCCACATGCGCCAGCGCGCTGTCGGTGTTGCCGTGGAAGCCGCCGCCGCTGGGCGACACGATCACGTGCTCCAGCGCGCAGAACTGCTTGAGCGTGGGGCGGCGCTTCAACCGGGGGTGGTTGCGGCGCCCGGCCAATACGTAGCGTTCCTGGAACAGCGGGCGGTGATGCAGGCTCGGCGGCGCTTCGGAGGTGATGTGCAGGGCCAGGTCGATCTCACCGCGCTCGGACTGGTGCACCATCTGCCCGGGCACCAGCCCCACCACCGCCATGCGCGTTCCGGGGGCGGCATGGCGCAGGCCCGGCAGGGCCGGCAACACCACGACGGTTTCGCCGAAGTCCGAGGCCATGATCCGCCAGGTCAACGTCGCACGAGCCGGGTCGAAGGGCTGCGTGGGTGCCACCGCGCGCTGCAATGCGCTCAGGGCGTCGGCCAGCGGCTCACGCAGCGCGTCGGCGCGGGCGGTGCTGCGCATGCCACGCGGCCCGGGCAGCAGCAGCGGGTCGTCGAACAGATGGCGTAGACGGGCGAGCTGCACGCTGACCGTGGGCTGGGCCAGGTGCAGGCGCGCGGCGGCGCGGGTGACGTTCTGTTCTTCCAGCAGCGCGTGCAGGGTGACCAGCAGGTTCAGGTCGAGCCGACGCAAGGTATTGTCCATGGCAATGGCGACAATTAGCGGAATTCATTTCCACTATAACGCCTGCGTGCCTACCGTGGCACCAATTCCCACCCCGGTACGCCCATGAACATCCTCCTTGTCCACGCCCATCCCGAACCGACCTCGCTCAACGGCGCCTTGAAAGACTTCACCGTGGCGCGTCTGCAACAGGCTGGCCACAGCGTGCAGGTATCGGACCTGTATGCCATGCAGTGGAAGCCGCAGCTGGATGCCGACGACCATGTCGGTCGCGATCCCTCGCTGCCCTTCCATGCCTCGCTCGACTCGCGCCAGGCCTATGCAAGCGGCCGACAACGCGCGGACATTGCCGCCGAGCAGGCCAAACTGCGTTGGGCCGACGCGGTGATCCTGCAGTTCCCGCTGTGGTGGTTCTCGATGCCGGCCATCCTCAAGGGCTGGGTGGATCGCGTTTACGCCTATGGGTTCGCCTATGGGGTCGGCGAACACTCGGACACGCATTGGGGCGACCGCTATGGCGAAGGTGCGATGGCCGGCAAGCGCGCGATGCTGGTGGTGACCACCGGCGGCTGGGAGTCGCACTACGGCCCGCGCGGGATCAACGGATCGATCGATGATGTCCTGTTCCCGATCCAGCACGGCGTGCTGTTCTACCCCGGCTTCGATGTCCTGCCACCGCATGTGATCTATCGCAGCGGCCGGGTGGACACTGCAAGCTACCCGGCAGTGCTGGCGCAGCTGGGCGAGCGTCTGGATGGGCTGGCCAGCGACCCGGTGATTGCCTACCGGCGCCAGAACGGTGGCGACTACCTGATTCCAGCGCTGAGCCTGCGCCCGGAACTGGCCGAGGGCGAAAGCGGGCTGGGCATCCACGTGGTGGGGTGATTGCCACAGGGCTTGCGCTGGCCAGGGGGATCCCCAACATCAGGGCGATGGATCGCCCGCCTTCCGAATGCCTCGATGACCCTGGCCTGCGCCTGCCGCAGGGCTGGCGCTTACCCCTGGCCGGCGCCTGCATCGTGCGACAGGCGATCGGCAGGTCGCGCGCGGACGTATTTCGGGTACGTCATGGCGAGGGCGCGGACCGGTTCCTCAAGTCCGAACCGGTCGATACCTGCAGCGAGCTGGGCGATGAGGTCGCCCGGCTGCGCTGGTTGCGGGCACAGGGCGTGGCTGCGCCGGAGGTGGTGGACTGGACCGAGGATCACGGCCGGCATTGGTTGTTGATGACGGCCGTGGCCGGTGCCGACCTTGCCTCCTCGCCAGACCTGGCACCGGCGCAGATCGTGGTGATCCTCGCCGATGCGCTGACGCAGCTGCATGCACTGCCCATTGCGTCGTGTCCGTTCGATCATCGGCTGCCCCTACGGCTGGCGGCCGCGCAGGCGCGGGTACAAGCGGGTCAGGTGGACGCATCCGATTTCGATGACGAGCGCAGTGGCCAGTCGGCTGCGCAGGTGTTGGTCTCGCTACTGGCGCAACCGCCGTTGCAGGCCGATCTGGTGGTCACCCATGGCGATGCCTGCCTGCCCAACGTGATGGCAGCGCAGGGCAGGTTCAGCGGCTTCATCGACTGTGGCCGGCTGGGTGTCGCCGATCGGCATCAGGATCTGGCATTGGCCGCGCGCAGCATTGCCGATCATCTCGGCGACGCCTGGGTACCGGCATTCTTCCAGCGTTACGGCACAGCACCGGATCCGCACCGCCTGGCCTTCTATCGGCTGCTCGATGAGTTCTTCTGAGCGGCCGCTGTTTCGCAGCGGGAAATGCCGGAGTTCGTGACCGGTTGCGCTGTGTGGCCGCGTGCGTTTCTGCGATAGTAATGCCACGTTCGTGCGACAGGCGGATTGATGCTGCATCCACAGGAATTGTCGTCTCCGCAGATTGGGGCTGCGCTCGCGCAGGCATGGGGTGTGCAGGTGGAGCTGGTGGTACAGCGACCGGCCGGCGCCGATGCCGGGGCCACCGTCTATCAGGTGATCGCCCGCAATGGTTCACGCTGGTGGTTGAAGTGCCGTCGCTACGCCGTTGAAGACACCGTGTGGAACGTGCTGCAGTACCTGCGCAGCCACGTCGGCCTGCTGGAAGTGGCCGCACCCCAGCCAACCCTGAACGGCGCGCCGGCATTGCGCGCGAGCGGCCTGCAATGGACCTTGTTTTCCTACGTGGAGGGCCAGTCCGGATTCGAGTCGGCGCTTTCCCAGGCACAGTGGCGGCGGCTGGGGGAAGTGCTGCGGCAGGTTCATGCCACGCGCTTGCCCCAGGTGCTCACCGCTGGCCTGGCACAACCGGGCTTCGACGATGACACCGCCGTGGAACGCGTCGGCGCATGGCTGCAGCGGGGCGACGCGCGCTGGCCGGTGCCCGATGCACTGGCCGACGCCTACCTCGCCTCGTGGCTACAGCATCGGCCGCGTATTGCCGAAGTCTGGCAGCGCTGCGTGCTGCTGCGCGGGCAGCTGCAGGGCAGGTCGTGGTCGCGGGTGCTCTGCCATGGCGACCTGCATGCCGGCAACCTGCTGCTGCGTGAGGACAGCCGGCTGTGCCTGATCGACTGGGACGACATGATGCTGGCCCCGCGCGAGCGCGACCTGATGTTCGTCGGTGCTGGCGTAGGCGGGCGTTGGGGGCGTGAAGACCCACCCGGTTTCCGTGCCGGGTACGGCGATATCGTGGTCGATGCCGCGCGGCTGGCCTACTACCGGCACTGGCGGATACTGCACGACGTGCAGGAATTCCACGACCTGCTGCTGGAACCGGGCGCTGCGGCACGTTCGCCGGTGCAGCGCCGCCAGGCCCTGCGCTTCATGGACGAGCAGTTCGCACCGGGCAACGTGGTCGACAGTGCCGCGCGCAGCTGGGTGGCGGCCAACGCCTGAGCGGGCCGCGATCCATCCGGTAACAGTAGGAGTGGAAAAAGGCGCGCGCCAGGCCCGGGGTTACTCGCCGGGCTTCGCGCCCGCCGTGGCGGCCAGCGATTTCGCCCGCCGTGCCAGCACGGCCTCGCGATGGGCGATGTAGGCATTGGCAGCGAGGATGATGCCGGCGCCGATCACCGTCCAGCGGTCGAGGACTTCATCAAACAGCAACCAGCCGAGCAGGGCCACCAAGGGCAGCTGCATGAAGCTGATCGGGGTCAGTGCGGATACTTCCCCCAAGCGTAGCGCGCGCGTCCACAACAGCTGCCCGATGGTGCCGAACAGCCCGGTCGCGGCCAGCCACACCCAGGCCATGCCCGTGGGCCACGTCCATACGAACAGGGCCGGCACCAGCGACAACGGCACCCAGAACACATAGGTGTACAGCACCACCGCATCGGCGCTGTCCACACGGGTGAGCTGCTTGATCTGGATCGCCACCAGCGAGCTGAGCACGGCGGCCAGCACCGCCACCAGCGTGCCGGGGGTAAAGTTGGCCGAGCCCGGGCGTACGATGATCAGCACGCCGATGAAGCCGATGATCACCGCCGCCCAACGGCGCATGCGCACCGTTTCCCCCAGCCACAGCACCGCCGCGATGGTGACGAACAGCGGGGTCGAGTAGGACAGTGAGATCGCCTGCGACATCGGCAGGTGCCCAATGGCCCAGAACGCGCACAGCATCGAGGCCAGGCCGATTGCGCTGCGCACGAAGTAACGCGGCAGTTGTTGGGTTTTCAGCGAGGCGCGACCCGGGCGCAGCAGTATCGGCAGCAGCGCGAGCAGGCCGAAGGCGTTGCGGAAGAACGCCACTTCCTGGGTAGGCACATAACGCGTGGCGTAGCGGATCGCCACGGCCATCAGGCCAAACGCCAGCGTGCTGCCCAGCATCAACAGTGCCGCACGCAAGGGGGTGGGAGGGGACAGGGCGAGTGGCGGGGTCACCACTGCGCGCCGATCAGGCGTGGCTCCGGCTCGATCGGCACGCCGAACTTCTCCAGCACCGACGCCGAGATCTGCCGCGCCAGCACCAGCAGCTGCTCACCGCTGGCGTTGCCATGGTTCACCAGCACCAGTGCGTGATGTGCGGAAACACCTGCGTCGCCCTCGCGGAAGCCCTTCCAGCCGCAGGCCTCGATCATCCAGGCCGCCGACAGCTTGCGCCGGTTGTCCTGGTCGGTCGGATACACCGGCAGTTCGGGGAAGTGCTGCAGCAGCACCTCGACCTGCTCCAGCGGCAGCACCGGATTCTTGAAGAAACTGCCTGCATTGCCCAGCACGTCCGGATCGGGCAGCTTGCGGCGGCGGATGTTGATCACCGCGTTGGCCACATCGGCCGCCACCGGCAGCTCTACGCCCATCGCCTGCATTTCCTCGTTGATCCCGGCATAGCCCAGGCGCAGATCGTGAAGCAGCGGCAGGCGCAGCTCGATGGCGCTGATCAGGTAGCGGTCCGGCGCATGCTTGAACACGCTGTCGCGGTAACCGAACTGGCAGGCGTCGGGGTCCAGTCGTACCCAGTCGTTGGCTTCACGGTCCCAGGCCTCGACGGCCTGGATGAATTCGTCCATTTGTGCGCCGTAGGCCCCGATGTTCTGGATCGGGGCGGCCCCGGCCGTGCCGGGAATCAGCGCCAGGTTTTCCAGCCCGGACAGCCCGTTCTGCAGCGACCACATCACCAACCCGTGCCAGTTCACGCCCGCGCCGGCACGGACCACGGCGTGGTCGGCACGATGTTCCAGGATCTGGATGTCGGCATTGGCGAACACCAGCACGGTGCCTTCCACGTCGCCTGCGAGCAGCACGTTGCTACCGCTGCCGAGCACCAGCAATGGGCCGGCGGTAACCTGCGGCAGTGCCAGCACCTCGGGCAGCAGTGTCGGCTCATGCAGCGTCAGCAGCCGGGCGGCGAAGGCCTCGACATGGAACGTGTTGAGCGCCTTCAGCGAGGCGTTTTCGGTAAGGGTCCAGGTGGGCATTGCGTTACTCATAGGGGGGCGACCGCACCGCGGCTGGGGGCTTCGCGGCGGCGGCGGATGGCCTCCACGCAGTCGCTTACCAGGGCGGGGCCGCGGAAGATCAGGCCGCTGTAACACTGCACCAGCGCGGCGCCGGCAGCCATCTTGGCCACCGCATCGGCGCCGGACTGGATGCCACCCACGCCGACCAGCGGCATCGATTCGGGCAGGCGTGCGCGCAACCGGCGCAGCACCAGGGTGGATTGGCCCAGCAGCGGCGCACCGGACAGCCCGCCGGCCTGCGTGGCCGCCGGGTCATCGGCCACCGCGCTGCGGTCGATGGTGGTGTTGGTGGCGATCACCCCGTCCACGCCCAGCTCACCGAGCACGCGCGCGGCGGCATCGATATCGCGGTCGCTCAGGTCCGGTGCCACCTTCACCAGCATCGGTACCCGCTTGCCATGCCTGGCCGCCAGCTGCTCCTGGCTGTCGCGCAGCTGCGAGACCAGCTGGCGCAGTGCGTTCTCTTCCTGCAGTTCGCGCAGGCCGGCGGTGTTGGGCGAAGAGATGTTGACGGTGATGTAGTCGGCCAGCGGGTACACCTTCTGCAGGCAATGCTGGTAATCGTCGAACGCCCGCTCGTTGGGGGTGTCCTTGTTCTTGCCGATGTTGATGCCCAGCAGGCCGTGGCGGCGCTTGGCACGTTCGACGTTGCGCACCAGTGCATCCACGCCGAGGTTGTTGAAGCCCATGCGGTTGATGATGGCCTGGTGGGCCGGCAGCCGGAACAGCCGCGGCTTCGGGTTGCCTTCCTGCGGTCGTGGCGTGATCGTGCCGATCTCCACCGAGCCGAAGCCCAGCGCCAACAGTGCATCGATGTGCTCGCCGTTCTTGTCCAGCCCGGCCGCCAGCCCGACCGGGTTGGGGAACTCCAGGCCGAAGGCCCTGGTCGGCAGCGGGGCGATGCGGCCGGCCAGCAGCGGCGCGGTGCCGGTGCGGTAGGCCAGCTCCAGGCCACTGAGGCCCAGGCCGTGGGCGCGCTCGGCATCGAAGGCGAACAAGAAGGGGCGGGCAAGCGAGTACATGGCGTTCAATCAGTCCAGCGTGCCGACAAAGGCACGGGTTTGGTATTCAAAGGCAACCTGGCCATCAACGGCGTGGGCATCGAACAGCTGCTGCAGCGCATCCAGCATCAGCGCGTGGCGGGGGTGCCCGGCCTGCGGTGCGTAGGACGAGGACAGCAGCCGGCCGCGCAGACCGGAGAAATCCATGCGCTGCACGTTCGGGAAGCTGGCGATGCCGCGCAGACCGGCGCCGAACCAGGCGCGCATGGCGTCATCGTCCTGGTAGCGCTCGGCGACCTGGGTGTAGTCGGTGCCGAACTCCAGCAGCAACTGCTCGTAGCCGATCAGGAACGGGGAGGCATCCAGCAGGCGCGAGTTCCAGAACACCAGCGCCAGGCCGCCCGGGCGCAGGATGCGCGACCATTCGCGGCGCACCGCGGCGGTGTCGAACCAATGGAAGGCCTGGGCAGCGGCCACCAGCCCCACGCTGTCGTCGGCCAGCGTGGTGGCCTCGGCGCTGGCGTCCACCAGCTTGAGGCGCAGGTAGTCCGGGGCCAGCCAGTGTTCGGCGGCCTCGCGCATCGGCGCGTTCGGTTCCACCGCGATGACCGGGTGGCCGCTGGCCAGGAACAGGCGGGTGGAAATGCCGGTGCCGGCGCCGATATCGGCCACCAGGGTCTCGGCAGGCACGCCGATATCGTGATGCAGCCAGTCCAGCAGGGCCGGCGGGTAATCGGGGCGATAGCGGACGTAGTCGGCGACGCGGCTGCTGAAGCGTTCGGTCGAATCCGATGCGCTCATGGGGACCTCACGATTGGGATGCGGCAAACAGGGCCAGCCCACCGAAGAACAGAAGGAAGCCGATCACCACCAGGATGCTGCCGATAACCGCGACCCAGCCCAGGATCAGCCCGGCCACGGCCAGGCCGTCGCCGTCCAGTGAGTGGCTGCTGCGACGGATCTCGCCGCGCGCCATGTGCCCGGTGACAATGGCCACCAGGCTGCCCACGAACGGGAATACCGTCCAGCCGACGATGCCCATGATCAGGCTGACCACGGCCAATGCACTGGTTTGACGGGGTGGTGGGTTCATCCGGGTCCTCCGTGGCAAGGCCACCATGATAGTGCCTGCGCCCGGATTAGCCCATCGGCGCGGGCGCAGGGGCGGTGCTGCCGCTCAGCCCATCAGGACCTGGCCACCGTCCACGTTCAAGGTGTGGCCGGTGATCCAGCGCGCCAGCGGCGAGCACAGGAACAGGGCGGCGTTGGCGATCTCCTGCGGCTGGCCAAAGCGGCCGAACGGAATCTTCGCCAGGGTGCCGTGGTACAGCGCCGGATCCTGCTCGCGGCGACGTGCCCACAGCCCGTCGTCGAACTCGATCGAGCCCGGGGCGATGGCATTGACGCGGATCCGCTGCGGGGCCAGCGCCAGTGCCTGGGAGGTGGTGTAGTGCATCAATGCGGCCTTGGCCGCCGCATAGGGGGCGCCGCCCGGCCGCGGCTGCTGCGCGGCGATCGAGGCCAGGTTGAGGATGCAGGCGTCGGCCGATTGCCGCAGCCAGGGCAGGGCCAGCCGCGAGGCGCGCACCGCCGACATCAGATCGATGGTGAGGCTGGCCTCCCAGCCGGCCTCGTCATCGCCCATGCCGTAACCGGTGGCATTGTTGACCAGCACGTCGATGCCGCCGAGCACCCCGGCGGCATCGGCCAGCCAGCGGCCGATGTCATCGAGCACGCCCAGGTCGGCCGCATGCGTGTGGATGTCCAGGCCCAGCGCCTGGGCATCGGCACGCAGCGCGGCGAGCCCAGGCGTGCCGCGTGCACAGACCGACACGCGGGCGCCCGCCGCAGCGAACGCCAGCGCCATCGCGCGGCCGATGCCCTTGCTGCCACCGGCAACCAGTACCCGGCGCCCGTTGAACGTCAGGCGTGGGCCCAGTTCCGGCAGGCATCCGGTATCGGCAGCGCTCACAGGTCGAACTTGATGCCCTGGGCCAGCGGCAGCGAATCGGAGTAGTTGATGGTGTTGGTCTGGCGGCGCATGTAGACCTTCCACGCATCCGAACCGGACTCACGACCACCGCCGGTATCCTTCTCGCCACCGAACGCGCCGCCAATCTCGGCGCCGGAGGTGCCGATGTTGATGTTGGCGATGCCGCAGTCCGAACCGGCCGCCGACAGGAAGCGCTCGGCGGTTTTCAGGTTGGTGGTGAAGATCGACGACGACAGGCCCTGCGGCACGCCGTTCTGCATGTCGATGGCTTCATCCAGCGTGCTGTACTTCATCACGTACAGGATCGGCGCGAAGGTTTCGTGCTGCACCACTTCGTCGCTGTTCTTCAGCCCGGTCACGATCGCCGGCAGCACGAAGTTGCCGGCGCGATCGATGCGCGTGCCGCCGGTCTGGATGGTGCCGCCGCTGGCCTTGGCCTTCTCGATGGAGGCCAGGAACTGCTGCACGGCACCGTCGCTGTTCAGCGGGCCCATCAGGTTGGCCGGATCGGTCGGGTCGCCGATCTTGCTTTCCAGCTGCTTGTACGCCTTGACCAGCGTGGCCAGCACGTCGTCATGGAGGGATTCATGCACGATCAACCGGCGCGTGGTGGTGCAGCGCTGGCCGGCCGTGCCGACCGCACCGAACACGATGCCCGGGATGGCCAGTTTCAGGTCCGCCGTTTCGTCCAGGATGATGGCGTTGTTGCCGCCCAGCTCCAGCAGGCAGCGGCCGAGGCGGTGCGCGACTTTCTCGGCGACCTGGCGGCCAACCTGGGTCGAGCCGGTGAAGCTGATCAGCGGCACGCGCTTGTCGGCCACCATCTTCTGCGACAGTTCCACCCCGGCATCGTTGACCAGGAAGAACAGGTCCGGGAAACCGGCGCCGCGCAGCGCGTCGTTGCAGATGCGCATCGATGCGATCGCGGTCAGCGGGGTCTTGTTGGACGGCTTCCACAGGCACACATCGCCGCAGATGGTGGCCAGGAACGAATTCCATGCCCACACGGCCACCGGGAAGTTGAACGCGCTGATGATGCCGACCAGGCCGAGCGGCTGGTACTGCTCGTACATGCGGTGGCCGGGGCGCTCGGAATGCATGGTGTAGCCATAGAGCATGCGGCTCTGGCCCACGGCGAAGTCGGCGATGTCGATCATCTCCTGTACTTCACCGTCGCCTTCGGGCTTGCTCTTGCCCATTTCCAGCGCAACCAGCGAACCCAGCGCATCCTTGTGCGTGCGCAGCGCTTCGCCGCACAGGCGCACGGCTTCGCCACGGCGCGGGGCCGGGGTGGTGCGCCAGACCTTGAAGGCCTCCTGGGCGCGCGCGATGATGGTTTCGTAATCAGCGTCGGTGGTGGCGTGGACCTGGGCGATGGCCTCGCCGGTGGTCGGGTTGACCGAGGTGATCACGCCGGCACTGGTGGCCGAAGACCACTCACCGTTGCCGAGGTAGGTGCCAGCGTTGGTCGCGTCCAGGCCGAGGGCCTTGAGCAGATCAGAGGACATGCAAACTCCTGTTGCGTTGCGTTTGTAAGGCGCTGGCCGCTGGCAGGGTGGGGGCGGCTAGCTGAACCGGTGATGGTAGCAGAGGGCGGCGGCGCGGCTTGCGGTCTTCGAACCGCGTATTCATGCGCTCGCTTCTCTTGGCGGAGCCGCTCAACTTGAGCAATCCATTGATCCAGAAGAGAAAAAGGATCGGGACGGATGTGACAGGAACGGTCACATTGTGATATTTTTACGGATCAAATGGCGTCATCCGATGCCGTGGGTGCTCGTAAAAAAGCGCTATGGGCCTTTAGAGAGCGGGTGCACGGGCGGGGGGCCGGGTTGCCTCGACGGGTGTTTCAATATGGAGATGGCGCTTTGCTACATGGATCCGTGGATCAATTGCCCGTGCGACGTGGTCGCCAGCGTGTAACTGCCGAGGCCCGCGCGGCCCTTGATGTGTCACTGCGCATTTCCGACCTGCTGCTGGCGCCCGGTGCGGCGATTCTGGCGCATGTTCTGTGGTACGGCTGGACCCCGGCGACGCACGAACAGCGGGTAGTGTTTGGTGCTGTGCTGCTGTGCAGCGTGATCTGCTTCGCGATTGCTCCTGTTTACCGCAACTGGCGCGCTCGTGGGCTGGTTGTCGAGCTATGGACGCTGTTCCTGGCTTGGACCGGCGCGTTCGCATTGTTCTCGATGTATTCGATGTTGATCGATGTCGCCGATGCGGTGCCTGCAAGTTGGCTGGTGAGCTGGTATGGGTTGGGCCTGGTTGGCATGAGTGCGAGCCGGCTCGCGTTCCGTGTACGCCTGCACAGTCTGCGCCAACGCGGGCTGGATCGGCAGCGGGTACTGCTCATCGGCCTGCGTGCCCCTGCACTCAAAGCCCACCGTCTTCTGTTGAGCCGTCCGGAAATTGGCAAGGAAGTCATCGGCTACTTTGCGGGGCCCGACGACATCGCAACCCGGCGCGACCGTGGTGACGCGCCGCGGCATCTGGGCGCGCTGGATGAGCTGGAACCCTATCTTGATCAGCATCGTGGCCAGATCGAGCATATCTGGGTGTCGCTGCCGCTGGGTAGCCGGGTGCAGCTGAAGCAGGTGCTGAAGCTGCTTGAGCGTTACCCGGTGCAGGTGCGTCTGGTGCCGGATACGACCGGCCTTGGCGCCCTCAACCCCGGTGTGCACCAGGTGGGGCAGGTGCCGATGATCGGCGTGCGGCAAGGCATGGTTGAGCCGCATATGCTGATGCTCAAGCGCATCGAAGACGTTGTCGTGGCTACCGTTGCGGTGGTCGCGCTGTCGCCGCTGTTCGTGCTGCTCGCGCTGGGGGTAAAGCTGAGCTCCCCGGGCCCGGTGCTGTTCCGCCAGCGTAGGCATGGATTGGACGGCAAAGAGTTCAGGATGCTGAAGTTCCGCTCGATGCGTATCCATCAGGAAGGCACCGGTGGTGTTACCCAGGCCACCCGCAATGACCCGCGGGTCACCCCGTTCGGTGCCTTTCTGCGGCGCACCAGCCTGGACGAGCTGCCACAATTTTTCAACGTGCTGGGCGGCAGCATGTCGGTAGTGGGCCCCAGGCCGCACGCCGTGCAGCACAACAATCAATACGAGCGATTGATCGAGCGTTACATGCACCGTCATTACGTGAAGCCAGGCATCACGGGGTGGGCCCAGGTCAATGGTTTGCGGGGTGAAACCCCGGAGCTGCGGTCCATGCGCAAGCGGGTTCAGTACGATATCGACTACATCCGCCGCTGGAGCCCGTTGTTCGACCTGCGCATCATCGGGCTGACTGCGTTCAAGGTGTTGGGGCAGAGGGCGGCATACTGATGGGGATGAAGCAGATTGCGCGCGGTTCAGCAGTCACCTTGCTTTCAAGGGGTGTACATCGCCTGCTTCCAGGGTTTGGGGCAGGTTGATCGGTTATTCTGCTCGGCCGGACGGCAGCCCCCGCACCGGCGGGCTGTCCATCGCTACCTACCCGCAGCACATCGGAACTAGCACGTAGTGTTCAAGAATATTCTTTTCGTCTGTATCGGCAACATCTGCCGCAGCCCTTCTGCCGAGGTGATGATGCGTGATGCCTTGCAGGGCAGGGGGATTCACATCTCTTCGGCTGGCCTGGGTGCCCTAGTGGATCATGGGATCGATCCAACGGCACAGGAGCTGCTGGTGGAGCGGGGGCTGGATGGCAGTGCGCACCGCGCGCGCCAGATCACCTCCGGGATGCTCTCCGCCGCCGATCTGGTGCTGGTGATGGAAAGGAAGCACCTCAAGCGGATCGGTGAGATCGCGCCGGAAGCCTCCGGGAAGTCCTTTCTGCTGGGCAAATGGCAAGACGAC
Source organism: Stenotrophomonas sp. GL_101 (assembly GCF_057835675.1). NCBI lineage: Bacteria > Pseudomonadati > Pseudomonadota > Gammaproteobacteria > Lysobacterales > Lysobacteraceae > Stenotrophomonas > Stenotrophomonas sp. GL_101. The sequence goes on from NZ_CM174432.1 coordinate 1,908,337, forward strand.
AGCGAGATTCCCGATCCCTATCGGCAGCAGCGCCCGGCATTTGAACACGTGTATCGGCTGATGGCCGAGGGTGTGGATGCGTGGAAGCGCTACATCTGATCCCTTCGGGCCCCTTTTTGAGTGACAGCTGATTCTGTCGCCGTCTTTTTAAATTACAGCAGCGATCTTCTATGACAAGCCAAGAGTCCCGAGTTCCTACCTCCGACGATGCCGATGAAATTGATCTGCGCCAACTGCTGGGCACGTTGATCGATCACAAGTGGTGGATCGGTAGCGTCACCGGGATCTGTTTCGCAGCCGCATCCGCCTACGCACTGCTCGCTACGCCGATCTATCGTGCCGATGCGATCGTGCAGGTCGAATCGAAGATGCCATCGTTGCCGGGATTGGCAGACCTGAGCCAGTCGCTTGGCATGGGCACCGGCAGCGCCGAAGCGTCCACTGAAATTGCGCTGATCACATCGCGTTCGGTTCTCGGCAGTGCGGTCGATGAGCTTAAGTTGGACATCGGTATCGAGCCCAATCGCTTTCCGCTGATCGGTGGCTACTTTGCCCGCAAGGCAGAGCGCTCGGCGCCGGATCAGCTGGCTGAACCCCGATTTGGAATGACCCGTTTCGGCTGGGGTGGCGATGAGCTGAAAATCTTCCAGCTGGACGTTCCCAAAGCGCTCGTGGACACGGATCTGACGGTGGTTGCTGGTCCGCAGCCGAATACGTATTCGCTGTATGACGAAGATGACACTCTGGTCCTGAGCGGCGTTGTCGGTCAGCCGGCCAAGGCCAAGGGCGTCACCATGCAGGTGTCTGCGTTGCGTGCACACCCCGGCATGAGGTTCCAGGTTACCCGGCTGCGTCGGTTGAGTATCGTCGGCGACCTGCAGACGAAGGTGAGCGTTTCCGAGGCAGGAAAGGACTCAGGAATACTCTCCCTTGCTTACGAGAACGCAGACCCCGAGCTTGCGCAGGCATTCCTGCAGCAGGTCGCCCAGGCCTACGTCCGCCAGAATGTGGACCGCAACTCGGCGGAGGCCTCCGCGCAGCTCTCCTTCGTCAAAGAGCAGTTGCCCAATATCCGCAATCAGGTCGATGCGGCACAGGATGCCCTCAGTGCGTATCAGACGCGTGCCAACTCGGTGGATATTTCGCTGCAGACCAAGGGGTTGCTCGATCAGGAAGTAGCGGTTGAAACCAGCATCCAGCAACTGCGTATGCAGCAGGCTGAGATGGATCGTAAGTTCACCCGTGATCATCCTGCGTATCAGGCGCTGCTTCACCAGCTCAACGATCTGCAGGGCCGCAAGACGGGCTTCCAGAACCAGGTCAAGCTCCTGCCCGATGCCCAGCAGGAGCTGTTGAAGCTGACCCGTGAGCTCAAGGTCGGTAACGAAATCTACACCGGGATGTTGAACCAGGCCCAGCAGCTCGACGTTGCCAAGGCCGGTACCGTTGGCAATGTACGCATCGTCGACGCGGCAGCGGTAGACGCCACCACTCCGGTCAAGCCCCGCAAGCCACTGATCGTGCTGATCGGCATGCTGTTTGGTGCGCTGGTTTCGATCGGCTTGGTGTTGCTTAAGCAGGTGTTGAACCGAGGCGTGGAAGATCCGTCGCAGATCGAGGAGCTGGGCCTGCCGGTCTATGCGTCCATTCCGGTCAGTCCCAAGCAGGAGTCCGATTCGGTGCGAGGTGCATTCCGCGCGGATGGCAAGCTGCACCTGCTTGCGATAAAAGACCCCGCCGATCTCGCCATTGAAGCGGTGCGCAGCCTGCGTACCAGCCTTCACTTCGCACGGCTGGAAGCGAAAAACAACATCGTGCTGATTTCCGGCTCCAGCCCGAATGCCGGCAAGACGTTTGTTTCCTCCAACCTCGCCGCCGTTATCGCACAGGCCGGTCAGCGGGTCCTGATTATCGATGCGGACATGCGCAAGGGTACGTTGCACAAGGCAATGGGGGCGAAGCAGGCACCGGGCCTGTCGGATGTACTGGTTGGCAAGGTCACGGCCAAGGACGCAATCCAGGTCCTACCCGGGCTGGAACAATTGAGCTTCCTCACCCGGGGTGATGTGCCGCCGAACCCATCTGAGCTGCTGATGCATGAGAACTTCACCAAGCTGCTCGAAGCGATCGCCAGTGATTACGACCTGGTAATCATCGATACACCGCCGATCCTGGCGGTGACGGATGCGGCGATCATCGCGCACCATGCGGGGACCTGCCTGCTCGTAGCCCGTTTCGGGCTCAACCAGCCCAAGGAACTTGCGTTGGCCAAGAAGCGCTTCGAGCAGAACAACGTGAAGCTGAAGGGCGCGATCTTCAATGCGGTCCAGCGACGCGCAACCGGCTACTACAGTTACGGCTACTACGAGTACAAGTCGGCCCAATGAACGGGCCGCGGGCAGGGTGCCAACCAGCGCCCTGACCGACAGGGAAGTCACGGCAGCTGCAGGGGGCAGGTCCGCGACGCATTTCGAGATACTGCGGAGAAATACATGAAAGTTCTGATCACTGGTGGTGCGGGTTTCATTGGCAGTGCGCTGGCACGCGCGCTTGTCGCACGCGGCGACGAGGTCACTGTCCTGGACAACCTTTCCCCCCAGATCCATGGCGATAATCCGGAGAACTCCGCGCTGCTGGCATCGCTGCCCGCGGACGTCGTGGTGGTGAAGGGTGATGTCCGCCAGCGTGAAGACTGGTTGCAGGTTCTACCCGGCCAGGACGTGGTGGTGCACCTGGCGGCCGAAACCGGTACCGGCCAGTCCATGTATGAGATCGACCGCTATGTCGACGTCAACGTGCGCGGGACGTCGTTGTTTCTCGATCTGATCGGCAACAAGGTGCAAGGCTGCGAGTCGGTCAAGCGGGTGGTGGTGGCCTCTTCCCGCTCCATCTATGGCGAAGGCAGGTACAAGGGCGGAAACGGCCCGGTATACCCCGGCGCGCGCGTCGATGCCGATCTCCGCGATGGCGTGTTCGAGTGCCGCGACCCGCAGACTGGCGAGCTGGTGGCACCCCTGCCGACCGATGAAGACTCCCGCATCCACCCCAGCTCCATCTACGGCATTACCAAGCAGGTCCAGGAACAGTTGGTCCTGGTTGGCGCCTCCGCCATCGGCATCCAGGGTATCGCCCTGCGCTACCAGAACGTGTATGGACCGGGCCAGTCGCTGAAGAATCCGTACACGGGCATCCTGTCGATCTTCTCCACCCTGCTGTTGCAGGGCAAGGGCGTGAACATCTTCGAAGACGGCAAGGAAACTCGCGATTTCGTGTTCATCGACGACGTGGTGGCAGCCACCGTTGCTGCCATCGACGCCGACGTCAGCGGCCAGGCATTCAACGTGGGTACCGGTGAGGCGACCGATGTGATCACCGTCGCCAGCGCGCTGAAAGAGGCGTATGGCAAGGGCGGAGAGATCAGTATCTCCGGCAACTATCGTATCGGCGATATCCGCCATAACTTTGCCGACCTGAGTCGCGCCGAAGCCGCCTTGGGCTACCGCCCGCGTGTCACGTTTGCAGAGGGCGTGAAGCGATTTGCGGCGTGGGTGTTGACCCAGCAGATCGAAGATTCCGGCTACCAGCGGTCGGTGGACGAGATGCGGGCAAAAGGGCTGTTGAAGTGAATCACGCCTCGCGGCTGGAGCCTGCGGCATGAGCGAGTCGCTGACGGGCAAGCGCGTGCTTTTCATCGCCCCGATGTTCTTCGGCTATGAAAAGCTGATCAAGGGCGAGCTCGAACAGCTGGGGGCGGTGGTCGACTATTTCAGCGACAGGCCGGGCGCGGACTTCGTGACCAAGGCCTTGATCAGAGTGGACCGCCGCTTTCTTGCGAGGAAGATCGAGCGCTACTACGGTGACATCATCGAGGAGACTCGAGGTCGTGATTACGATCTCGTGCTGATCATCCGCGCCGAGGCCGTGTCCGGCAGCATTCTTGATCGACTGCGCAGCATTCATTCGCGTGCGAAGTTCGTGCTGTACCTTTGGGATTCAATGCACTACAACCCGAATGCCCGCAAGGTGTTGGGGAAGTTCGACGCCGTCCTGTCCTTTGATCGTGCCGACGTCGACGCGAACCCGCAGATTCAATTCCTGCCACTCTTCTATGGCAGGGAGTTCGAGCGCGCCGCGAGCTGGACCGGGGAGTTCAAGTACGACGCATGCTTCATCGGGACCATCCATACCGATCGGTATAGGGTCCTTGAGCAGATCATCGATCAGCTTGAGAAAGATGGCATGAAGGTGTTCGTCTACTGCTACTACCCTTCCCGCATGCTCTTTCGCTTGCGATCCCTGTTCGATGCGGGCTTTCGGCGATTTGCCCGGAAGTATGTCGATTTCAAGGGCATTCCACTTTCTGAAGTTGTCGACCGTATTGCAGAAAGTCGCGCTGTGATTGATGTGAACAGGCCCGGTCAGCTTGGCCTTACGATGCGGACCATCGAAGCGATTGGCGCGCAGCGTCTTCTGGTGACCACGAATGAGGACATCGTCAATTACGACGTCTACTCGAAACAAGGCGTGTGCCTGATTGATCGAAGCGCGCCGAAAGTGGACAGGGAATTTCTCCACATTGAAGGTGTGCCGCATGCCGAGTCAGTCCGCGTCGGGCTTTCTGCCAGGAACTGGCTGCTGCGCGTTCTTGGTACCTAATCGGGCCGTCGCTGCAGTTCGCTGCCGAGCCCCTCACTTTGAAAGCACTCTCAATTCACTCGGCCGCGCATGAAGTACCTTACCGTCGTCTACTACGATACGTTCGCCCGTTTCTTTTCTGCAATCGAAGATGAAGTCAAGGCACGGGACAGTGAGGCTGAATTTCTTCACCTCGCTCTTTTTCCCAGTGCTTACCTCTACCTGCTGAGTGAGAGGCGGTCGGTGCGTCTGCTTCCCTGGGAAGCAACAAAAGCACGCCCGGCAGGCGCATCGCTTGCGGATGCTGAGCTGGATCGCATCGGTGCATACCACGCCTACATTCTCTCGGGTGCGGGTAGACAGGAGAATGCACGTGTTCGCGAACGAGCGGCGAAGTATGTCGATGCTGTGTCCAGCATTCTTCAGGAGTTTCGTCCTGACCGCGTGATCATGTCTGGCGACACTCGCATTGCCTGCGAGTCGCTGCTCTTCTGCCTTGCGCGCGATTGGCCGGATATTCCGAAATTCCATTTCGAGCAGGGGCCTGGTGGCACGACGATCCTTGATCGCTGTGGCGTCAACGCAAATTGTTCATTCAGGTTCGAGGCCGCTGGGCTCACCGGCGAGGGCTACTCGGCAACGGCGCTCAACAAGCGCAGTCGTTTCAAGCGCAATCGGGTGTTCAGGGCCGTCGATCATCTGTTGTCCCGCTCGTTGGGGGCGATATCGCGGCTCCCGGTCGAGTGGGAGGTATTGCCGATGCCCCGGTGTTCGGAGCAACGTTACGCTGCCTGCCTGGGACCGATGCCGACCGTCGATGCACGCGGTGGGCCGCGTGTGCTCGTGGCGCTGCAGGTTCCGGACGACGCAAACAACATTCATCACAACCCGCTGGGTCTTGGTGATGCGCAGTTTGTCGAGTGGGTAGTACGCGCGGTTCAACAGTTGGGCGGACGTGTCCTGGTCAGGGAACATCCCCTGTATCGGCGCAAGTACAGTGCCGAGCTGTACGAACTGATTTCCCGCACTCCTGAAGCCGTGCTTTCAAATGCAGAATTGAAGGACGACCTGTCAGTGGCGACAGTCGTGGTGACGGTCAATTCCATGACTGGGTTCGACGCCTATATGTCCGATGTCCCCGCCATTTTGCTGGGGCGTGCGTTCTATGATCACCTCCCGGGGATCGTGCGGGTTGAAGGCGATACGGACCTCGTCGCTGCCATCGACTCAGTGCAGGGGAAGGCGGTATCCGATCTTATCGACGGCCGCGATCCCAAGGCGATCTTCGCGCAGATGAGGGATCGCCATTTCATCGAGGGACATTGGCTTGACGCTGAGTTGGTTGCGCCGGCCCACATCGCCGATATCGTTGTGAATGCCCATAGCGAGGTCGTCAGGGGAAATCCAGTCGTTTCCAGTCAGGCGACGATCGAATGACGGTCAAGGGAATCTATCTGGGGGTGGCGTCCAACCTGCTCGGCAACGCGCTGATGCTCGGGGCGACGCTCTGGCTGACCCGGCTGATCAGTCCTGCTGAGTTTGGTGAGTTTCGTGTGGGTGCCAACTTTTCCACGTTGATGATTCCCTTCCTTGCGTTGGGTGGCGAGCGGTTGATCAGCCGCTTGATCCAGAAGGGTGACGCAGCTGGCGTTGCCAGGACCGTACGGATGGTGATGACGGTCGCCTTGGTCGGCAGCGGCATCCTGCTCCTTGCCTACCCAGTGCTCGCCCGGTATGCCTTCGCCGGGACAGTAGGATTTCCAGTCTTCGCGCTGGGCGTACTGCTTGTTCCGTTGACCATCTGCTACAACCTCGCGAACACGATCTGGCGGCACACCGGCTCGCCTGCCCATGCGCAGATCCACCTGAACTTCTATCAGCGGCTTCTACGTGCACCGCTTCTGATTGCATTCGCGTGGTTGCATCCAACGGCGGTCTCCGCGTCTGCTGCGATGTTCATTGCGCAGGGAACATCGCTACTGCAGCTATGGAAGCACGTCCGATCGGCGCTGAAGGGCGGGGCGGGTCCTGCTCTGCCTTCGCCCGGGAGCAGGTCGGTGATTGGCGAAATGCTGGTGATCGGGCTGCCCGTTGCACTACTTGCCGCTGTCGACCGGATCGACGTCTTGATCATCAATGCAGTCATGGGTGTAGAGACGGCTGGTGAGTACGACCTGGTCTACATGCTGGCACTCACCGCCATGTTTCCGGCCATGGCGATGTCCAAGACGTCCGAGCCGCTGCTGCTGTCTCTGAAGGAAGATTCCGATCGGCAGCGGCGCGTCAGATCGCTGCAGATTCGAGCGCTGGCGCTTTCCTGCGCCGCGCTGATTGGAATTGCGGTGATTTCACCATTCATTCCAATGGTGCTTGGAGTGGCCGGGCCGGACTTTCCTGCTGCGGTACTGGTTCTGTCCGCGGGCCTGGCGCTCTCCAGCGTGTGCGGGCCCGTGCTTGAATACATGCAGATCAATGGCCGGGCCAGGGTTGCGCTGCTCTTGGCAATGTCTCTCATGGGTTTATTTGTCTGGATGAAATGGCTAGCTGCAACTGCAGACAGCCTCGTACTGTTTGCATTCCTCGGTGGACTCTTCTATTTTGCTCTTCGCCTCTCGCTGGCTATCTATATCTACTTCGCTGATCGCGTGCTGCTCACGAACCCTTACATGCTTGCAGTTTCCGTCGCCTCTTATGGTCTTGTTGCAGCTTGGGTCATTGGAGGTCAGGAATGAGCGCTCGCAGATTGATTGATCTTGGATTTGGAGTTTTCTTTGTCGTCAGCATGCTGGTCAGCGATGGCTTGTTCGGTAGCGTTGTAGTCCCCATCGCTCTGATCGCATATCACTTCGTCAAGCTGCGCGATCTTTCGAGCTCGATTGAGTTTTCATTTCTCCTCCTTTTCTCGATCACGTATCCTATATTCTGGATTTTCTCTGTTCTGCTCGGTGTGGACATTCACTATCTGTATTGGAACGTAAACTCTGGTTTCATTGCTCAGGCGTTTTGTGTTCAGGGTCTATTTCTTGCCAGTCTCTTCTTGGTGATGGGTAGTTCCAGGCCATTTACCGTGGTTGATTATAGGCGGCGCAACAGTGCCGTTGTTTTTTGGGCGGCCATTGTCGCAATGGTCGCTTGCCTCGTTGTGGCGGCAAGTTCCATCCAGGGGAGTATATTCGAGCAGTCTTATGATTATGAATTGAGTGGCTCTTCCATTCTTTTCGAGTACGTACTCATCCTGATTCTTGTGGCCTATTGCTACTCCGGAGAAGGTGTCATCCGGCGTCGCGTGCTGATCTTTGCTGCAGCCATGTTTGTTATTACTCCGCTGTACTTCGGTAAGCGTTTGCCGGCCTCGATGGTCGCCTTCGCTGTACTTCTTCTCTATGTGCGACCCAGAAATATTAGGCAGGTTATTCTTATATTCGGTGCAGGGTTTGTTGCTCTTTCGTTGCTTGCACTATTCCGTGTAGGGGATTCGGGCCAGAGTTTTGCGCAGGTCATCTTCAACATTAGTGAAGATGGCTCCATGCGCAACAATCAAGGTGGGGTTATTTACTCGTCCGCGGTGTACATGAAGCTCGTGCACGATGGGATATTCGACGTGCACTTCGCGATTTCGTCGATGCTTAATGTGGCACTTTCAATATTCCTACCATCTTCTATGGTGGACGATTCTGCCTACATCAACTTTGCAGCAATGAAGCATATTCCCATTCCCGGTAACGGCGGATTTCCTGGTGTGACTTTCTTCGTTTGGGGGGGGGTTCCGGGTGTAGTCCTTGCCGGTTCGTTGTTCGGTTGGGTGATGAGGCGCAGCGGTCGCTATCCTCTGCTCGCTGTGTACGGAACCTTTCTGTTCCTCACTTTTCCTCGCTGGATGGCTTATAACGTCAACATCATGTTCAAGGCGGGAACGCTGTTGTTGATTGCCTTCGTCATCGTCCGGCTGGTTTCTGCTGCGAGCAAGGGCCCGAGTCGTGCTTCCCTTCCCTGATGCCAATTTCTTCGTCTGGAGTTCCTGTGCACCGACTTTACAAGCTGGCGTGGGTCGTTCGCGCGATTCTCTTCAAATTCTTCTTCAGGTCGTTCGGAATGCCGGGTTATCTTGGGAGGCCCACATTCATTCTTGGCGCTGCTCGGATGTCGTTTGGAGTGAAGGTGCGAATATTCCCGGGAATGAGAGCGGAGTGTTTCGAGGGCGGAGCGCTGAAGATTGGTGACGATGTGTCTATTGGTCAAAATTTTCACGTCATCTGCAGTTCCGAGCTTTCCATCGGCTCGGGCTGTTTGATTTCTTCGGGTGTTTTCATCACTGATACCGACCACCAGTACGGTGATATCTTGCTGCCAGTATCTCACCAGCCGGTTACGGTTAGGAGCACTCGAATCGGAGATAACTGCTTTATTGGAGTTGGTGCGCGGATTCAGGCTGGAACAACGTTGGGAAAAGGATGCGTTGTCGGTGCTAACGCGGTAGTGCGGGGCGATTTTCCCGATCATTGCGTTATTGCAGGCATGCCTGCACGTATCATCAAACACTATGACTACCAGGCAGCCAGTTGGCTGCGCGGGTAACGTAAATATATAGCAGCAGGAGAAACCATGAAAGTCGAGACTGTGAAGATTTCAGCGGGTGTGACGGTCGGCAACGACAAACCTTTTGTCCTGTTCGGCGGCCTGAATGTCCTGGAGGACCTCGACTCCACGCTTTTCGCTGCCGAGGAATACGTCAGGGTGACCCGCAAGCTGGGGATTCCCTATGTCTTCAAGGCTTCGTTCGACAAGGCGAACCGCTCTTCAATCAACTCCTTCCGTGGCGTTGGCATGGAAGAGGGGCTGCGGATCTTCGAAGAGGTAAAGCGACGATTCGACGTGCCGGTGATCACCGACGTTCATGAGGTTGCCCAGGCCGCGACGGTCGCCGAGGTGGTCGATGTACTGCAGATCCCCGCATTCCTGGCGCGACAGACCGACCTCGTCGTGGCAATCGCGCAGACCGGTCGTGCGGTGAACATCAAGAAGCCGCAGTTTCTGAGCCCGACGCAGATCAAGCACATTGTTTCCAAGATCCGAGAAGCCGGCAACGAGAAGATCATCCTCTGCGAGCGGGGTTCCCAGTTCGGGTACGACAACCTGGTGGTGGACATGCTGGGCTTCCGCGAGATGATCGAGGCCACCGGCGGCCTGCCGGCCATCTTTGACGTGACCCACAGCCTGCAGCGCCGCGATGCCGGCAGCGAAGCATCGGGTGGCCGTCGCCGTCAGGTGGCCGAACTTGCAAGATCTGGCATGGCGTTGGGCCTGGCGGGACTTTTCCTGGAAGCGCATCCTGATCCGGACAACGCCCGCTGTGATGGCCCCAGCGCGCTGCCGTTGGCTGCCTTGGAACCGTTCCTGGCCCAGATCAAAGCGGTAGACGACCTCGTCAAGAGCCTTCCGGATTTGAAGGTGGATTGATCCGATGCAGACGACCTACGCGGGTCCGGTGAAGCTGGTGCTTTTCGACGTTGACGGGGTGCTGACCGATGGTGGCCTCTATCTCGGCCCGAACGGAGAACTGGTGAAGAAGTTCAATGTTCGGGATGGACTGGCGGTGTCGTTGCTGCGTTGCCATGGCATTCGCAGTGGCGTGCTGTCTGGCAAGAGCAGCGAGCCACTGGACTTCCGCATACGGCAGTTGAAATTCGATGTTGCCGTTACGGGGCGACTCGACAAGCGTGACGCCTATCGAAAGATCAAGCGGGACCTGGGCGTCGAAGATGCGGAGGTGGCCTACGTTGGCGACGATGTCGTTGACTTGCCGCTTCTCGGTCAGGTGGGGTGTTTCTTCGCCCCCAGCGATGCACATGCAATGGTCCTTGCCCGGGCAGACCACGTAATGGCCGCGCGCGGTGGTGGTGGTGTGGCAAGGGAAGTGGCAGAGCATATCCTGCTGTCCGGTGGCCTCTCCCTGGAGCAGGCCTACCAGCCTCTCATGGAAGGATGGAACGAACTACACGTCGTGCAGTGATCTGCGCCCATACCCACGGTTGACGTGGCGCAGTGGGCTGCATCGGTTGTGCTAATTGTTTGTTCGTATGGTTATTCGAGGAGTTTGTGATGAGTAAAGTTGAATCGGCTGCCACGGATTACCTGGCTTCGGCCCGGCGCGTTTTTCAGATCGAGGCAGACGCCGTCGCAGGACTGGCACAGAAGTTGGACCAGAACTTCCAGTCGGCAGTGCAGCATATTCTGCGATCGAATGGCCGCACGATCATCTGCGGCATGGGCAAGTCGGGCATTATCGGCAGGAAGATTGCGGCAACGCTCGCCAGTACCGGAACACCGAGCTTCTTCATGCATCCCGGCGAGGCCTATCATGGCGATCTGGGTATGGTGACCGCCTCCGATGTCTTTGTCGCGCTGTCCTTCTCTGGAGAGACCGACGAGGTGGTCAAGCTGCTGCCGTTCCTCAAGGAGAACGGCAACGTGCTGGTTGCGGCCACCGGTAATCCGGCCTCTACGCTTGCGAGAGCCGCCGACTGTCATCTAGACGTGGGCGTTCCGCTTGAAGCGTGCCCGCTCAAACTGGCCCCTACCGCATCCACCACTGCAACCCTTGCGATGGGCGATGCCCTGGCGGTGACGCTGATGGAAGCGCGTGATTTCAAGCCAGAGAACTTCGCACGATTTCATCCCGGCGGGTCGTTGGGGCGTCGGCTGCTTAGCCGGGTCGAGCATGAGATGGTGGGCGGTGAGCTTCCGATCGTCGATGCGGGTGCCGATATCATGGGGGTCATCAATGCCATCACGCGCTCCAGTCTTGGTTTGGCGATCGTGAGGCAGGAGAGCGGTTGGGCGATCATTACCGATGGTGACGTTCGACGCGCGGTCGAGAGCCATGGCAAGGACGTCTTCGAGAAGACCGCGCAGGATCTGATGAGTCCGAACCCGGCAAGCGTGAGCATTGGCACGCGCGTCGAAGATGCGCTGGAGCTGATGGAGCGTCGGCGTATCTCCGCGCTCCTGATCTTTGACCGGGAAACCCTGGTGGGCGTGTTCAAGAAGTAGGCGTTGCGGGGATGGGATGGATACTGGGCGCGCAACGCGCCCAGCATCCTTCCGCGCTACTTGCTGATGGCATCCAGGTTGTCGTAGAAGAACTCCGGGTCGCGCTCGGAGGTCGCCTGGTACAGGCTGTAGGTGTGGCCCACGCGGGCGCCACCATCACGGTACAGCGGGCTCCACTGGAAGTTGGCGCGTGCGCGCGTCGATCGGGGCAGCAGGAAGTCGAACGGCACCGACACGTAGATGCCCTTGTCGAAGCTGCCTTCGCCAAAGTCCCTGGAGGAGACATCGGTCTTGGTGGCGTAGGCGCCCATGGTCACGCCATTGTCGAACGCGCGCGACACCGCCAGCGTGGCGCCCCAGTCCTTGGCCAGGTAGCGACCGGCACTGAGTACGCTGACCACCCGGCGCTCTTCGCCCCACATGTAATAGAAGCTGGCATGGCCGGTAGCGACGCTGTAGTCGCGGAAGCTGAAGCGCTGGTCGAAGTCGCGCTGCTTGACCCAGTTCGCTTCCACGCCAACGGCCCATCGCTCGTTGAGGGGGCGATACAGCACTTCACCGCCGGCACCGGCATACATCGACTCAAGCAGGCCGGCATACGCCATGCCATACAGGTCGCGACCCAGCTGACGGGTGCCGGTGAGCTGCAGGTTGGGCAGGGTCAGGTCTTCGGTGGTCATGTACCGGCGGATATTGGTACGTACCCGCGGCAACCGACTGGGGGCGTCGTAACGGAACTTGTCGTAGTTGTTGTAGGCGTTGTAGCTGACGGCGCCGCTGAGCCACAGGTTGCGGTTGAAGTACAGGTTGGCGTTGTAGGTGCCGGCCACCTGGAACAGCACGAATCCATCCGGGCCACCGAGCGACTGCAGGTAGCCGATGTTGAACGCACCATCGAAGCGTCGCTCGGGTGCCTTGTACAGGGTCTGGCGACGCTGCATCGCCGGAGGCGAAAGTTCGATGTGCCCGGCCAGGTTCCCCAGGTCCGTGCGATGGTCGATGTAATTGGCAAATGCCGCGCGGTCCATGCTGGATTCGACGATCGGCATCCCGAGGCGGGTATTCTGGACCGTGATCCAGTCCACCTCCTCGGAGAGGTGGCTGTCCAGCACGCGGGCGGTACGGCCCAGGCCCTGCGCGGGGAAATAGAAGCGTCGTTGCTCGCCGGTCACGATGATCTCGGCGCCGCGCTGGCTGATGCGCTGCACGCGCAGGCCTGCATTCTGCTCCAGCTGGTGCGAGATGCTTTCCCAGTCGAGGGGGGTAGCCTGGGTATCCGCGGAGGAGGCAAGCTGGCCGTCTTCGGAGGGGGGGGCCGCAGCGTGCTGCTTCAACGGTACCGGGAGCGGATCCAGCGTTTTCGGCATGGACCTGGCCTGCGCCAGGTTGGTGCGCAGGGTGACGCCGAACATGGCCAGATCGCCGCGTTCCCAGCCCAGGTGCAGCTGCACGTTGCGGTTCACCGCATAGGAGGCGCCCAGATTGATCGGACTGCGTTGGCGCTGGTTGTTGCGCTGGGGCTCGTGCTGGTAGTCGTTGCCGTCGTATTCCAGCTTGAGCTGCAGCGGCTCCCATGGCGTCTGATAGGCGACGCCGCCGAAAACGCCGACGGGCCCACGGAACATGCTGCTGCTGTTGAGATTGCCGGTGCCTTCGGGAGGTGGTCGAGTCTCGAATTTGTCATCAAGGGCCGACAACGGGTTCTTGAAGTCACCGCGGTTGCCGATGTAGCCCGTTGCAATGCCAAGGCTGGCATCGACCGGGCCAAAGCGCTTGCTGGCGACCAGGTACTCGCTGGAGAACAACCCGGTGCCGCCGAAGTCGCGGAAGCCCGCCGATACCTCGGGCACCCAGCGGCCTTCCTGCAGCAGGCGGATCTTCAGGTCGATCGACTTGTCTTTATAGTTCTGGTCGCCGCTGAGCCATACCGAACCGTACCGACGGTTGGCAACGGAGACATAGCGGAACGCGCCCTCCATCCAGGGCAGCGGTTGCAGCACCAGGTTGTAGCGGCTGTAGGGCGAGGTATGGCTGGCGGTGAAGGCAAGTTCGCCTTCATCGGCCATGCGTGCGGTCGGTGTCTGCAGCAGTCCGATGCCACCCCAGTCGCTCGCGGTGGGCAGGGGGGCGGACTGCGCATGCAGGGCGGCGCTGATACTGAGGCCGAGCACGGCCAGGCCTGCCCGCGCGAAGGGGGTGCGGTACAAGTAAGTCAAAGCGAAACTCCGGGCGCATCCAGCACCTGGGTGGCGAGGAAGCGGGCAACGTCCTCGTTGAGATCGGGGTTGATCTGTTTGATGGAACTCGCACGCAGCGGCACGTAGATCACCGCGCCGGGAGCCAGCGTGCTGGCCGGGGAGCGGTTCCACAGGGCGATGCCGAGCTTCTCGACGTGGCCGTCTGGCTGCACCACGTACAGATCGTCCTTGCTGGCGGCCGCCAGGGCAGGGCAGGCCGGCACGTAGTGGCGGGGTTCCTGTCCGGGGACATGCGGCACCTGGCATGGCTGGATAACCGCGCCCATGACCGTGACGGTGCCGGGCCGTGCCGGATAGACCAGTCGATCGCCGTCGGCGAGCGGTCGGTTGCGCGCTTGGGCGGCCTCGATCTGGCGCGCTGCAAGCAACGCGGGCAAGCGCCCGGTCACCGGCATGCTCTCGATCTCGCGGGCCAGCCCGGTGGCGGCAGCAGCGCCCTCCCGATCCTGGTCTTCATGGCCTTCAAGCTGTTCGAGGTCGAACAGAACGCCGGCCTTCAATCGGGTTTGCACCAGCGCCTCGGCGGGACGCAGCCATGCGGCGGCCAGCGGATAGGCGTTGGCCTGTGGCTGGGCCGCCAGTGCGGCGTCGCTGAGGCGTGACCCTGCAGGCAGGGTGAGCACGCCGGGCTGGTTCACGTAACCCAGCACTTCCACCGACAGGGAGGGCGCTGCGATGCAGGGGCTGCTGATGGCCAGGCCGAGCGCAAGGGCGAACAGTCGCAGCTTCATCGGCGTTGCAGATCCAGGCTGTAGGGCTTGAGTTGGGTGATCTCCAGGCTGGCGCCCGGATCGATGGCCTGGCGGCTCTTCCAGATGAAGCCGTTGGCCGGATCCACCCAGTAGTGGTTCTCGCCCTTCCAGTGCTCGCCCCGCAGGGTTTCGCGGACATGGACGAGCATGCGCGCCTTGCCGAGGATGTCGATCGATTCGGTGCCCAGCCGCTCCAGTGTTCCTGTTACCTGCACGCCATAGCGATAGCCCGGCATCAGGTCATAGCGACGTTGCACGCTTACCGGCCCTTCGAGCCGATGCAGCGCATGGAACGGGTTGTCGCCCTCGATCCACATGTTCTGGAGTTCGGGGGTGCCGCCGTGGGTGCCGACCAGCAGCCCGTCCTGCAGGAACACGATGCTGCGTTCGCTGCTGTACCACGCCTGGCGGCCAGCATCGATGTTGCCCAGGACCAGCACCGCACCGCCCTCGGGGCCGGTGACCTTGATCTGCGGGTATCGCTTGGCCGCGACGTCCGCCGCGGTGGGCTGTACGTCAGGCTTGCCCTGCGTGGCCAGCTGTACCGTTTTCAAGCTGGTGCGACCCACTACGCCACAGCCGGACAAGGCAATGGCGATCAACAGCAGCGCGGCAATGCCACGCTGCGTCCGGGGTGGCGCGATGAGAGCGCTCCTGCTCATCCGTGGCCTCCCGTCAGTTGTCGAGATCGTTGCGTGCGCTGGCAGCGTTGCTGATGATCGAGGTGAAGGGCAGCAGCTGGTTCACGAAGCGGCTCCAGCGGGTGACGCCGGCAGCGCCGACGAACACCACGTCGCCGGGAAGCAGCTCGAACTGACTGGCCACGGCAAACGCCGCCGGTGACTTGGCTTCCAGGTGGTACACGGTGGACGGCATGCTCTGCAGATCCTGCGAGCCGCGAATCACGTAGACCGCATTGCCGTTGGACGTGCTTTGTTGCAGGCCGCGGGCGCGACCCAGCGCCTGGCTCAGCGAAATATCGCTGGTCTTGAAGCTCATCGCGCCGGGCTGATTGACTTCGCCAACCACGAAGACTTCCTTGCGGTCCAGGTACGGCACGTACAGGTGATCGCTGGATTTGAGGAAAATGTTGGTCGCACCGCCGCCCTGGCGGCCGAGCCGGTCAAGATCGATGGTGTAGGTGACCCCGTCGCGGGTCAGGCGTACGCCGGAGAGGTCGGCCTGCGCCGCGTCCAGTCCCGACTGGCTGATCGCATCGCCCAGGGTGAGCGGGGTCACCGTCAGCGGAACCGTGGCGGCCTGGCGCGAGGCGCCGGTGACCCAGACGCGCTGGCTGGCGTAGGTCAGGATGGACACGTCCACCTGCGGCGATTCGATGTAGCGCGCCAGTTTTCTGGTGAGTTCTTCACGCAGCTGGCCGGGCGTCATGCCGGCGGCCATGACCTTGCCCACGTAGGGGTAGAAAAGCGTGCCGTCAGACTGTACGGGGCGGCCAGCAGCATTGAGCTGCTGCTGTGGGCCGGCGGGCACGGTCAGTTCGGGGTGATCCCAGACGGTGATGTACAGGACATCGCCTGCGCCGATCTGGTAATCACTGGGCTGGTAACTGGTCAGTGCAGTGGGCAGACCGGGGACGTCGCGCGCGGCGCGGTCCATGGCGATCAGCTTGGGGGTAATCGGGATCAGCTCGATCTGGTCGTTGCCGACCGGCTGATCGTCACGGGCCAGTGCGCTGGAGCGCATGTGTTGACCGGGCGCGAACACGCAGCCAGACAGGGTGAGGGCGAGTGCCAAAGTGGCGCCGAGACGCTTGCAGTCCATCGATGATTCTTCCTGGCCCTGTCGGGCAAAAACAAAAAACCCCCGCCGGACCTGCGCCCGGCGAGGGCGTGATGACTTTGGTCCGACTAGCGGATCAATTGGTGCCGGTGGTGCCGGTGGTACCCGTCGTACCGGTCGTGCCGGTCGGCGGAGGCGTGGTGCCGCCACCGTTGTTGTTGCCGGCGTCATCGCTGCTGTCGGCAATGAGGCTGTAGGCAACAGCGGCCGCTGCAATGCCGCCGCCGATCTGGGCTGCGGTGGTGAGGCTGCCTTCGGCGGCGCCGGTGGCACCGGTGGTGCCAGCGACTTCGGCGGTGGCGACTTCCTGGTTGTTTTCGACCGGGGCTTCCTGGGCGATAACCGGGGACGACAGGCCCAACAGGGCCAGTGCGGCAATAATCTTCTTCATTACGGGGTCTCCTACTCCGTCAGGTAAATTTTCACCGCAATGGTGGCTTTTTTATCTATTCAGTGTCAAGGCGCAGTTCGCCCGGTCATCCTGCTCAGTGGTGGCGTGTGTAGACGCTTTCCCGCCCGGACAGGCTGGTCGCCAGCCGCATGACCAGATCGTGCGTGCGCAGCGAGGGCATCAGCAGCGGCATCAACAGCCCTGCGCAGGCGGCCAGCAGCAACGTACGCATGGGAGTGGCAACGGGCGCACGCGTTGCCGCCGCCAAGGCAAATGCCGACGCGGCAGCGCCCAGCAGCCAGCCACTGACAACCTCCGACACCGAATGGGCATGGAGAGGAAGCCGGGAATAGGCGATGGCGGCGGCAAGCACGGCGCCTGCTGCCGCCCAGGCCAGCGGCAGGCGGCTTCGACCCTGCGCGGCCAGGTAGAACACCACCGGATAGACCGCCGTGCTCATCGTGGCATGCCCGCTGAAACCGGTGAAATCCAGCCGCGCCCAGCCCAGCCCCCAGCCGAGGTAAGCCAGTTTCGAGGCCAGGGTGAGCGTTGCGGCCAGGCCCAGAGCAAGTGCCCAGCGCCACCGCAGCGACGCGCTTTCACGCGGCGCGGCCAGCAGCAGCACCACGCTGAGGGGCAGCAGCCAGCGGCTGTCACCCAGTTGGGAAAGATGTGCCCACACGGCAACGTCCGTTTCACTTCAGGGGAGGCGCAGCATAGGGCGGCGGTCATGTACCGCTCCCGGCTGCCGGCGGGGCCGTCGGGTCGCCGGCATGTTCGACGCCTGTCATGCGGCCTAGAATGGGGTATTGATCGGAGCCAGGGCTCCGGCGCACGGTGCCTCCAGGAGTCAGAATGAACGTTACTGTTGCAGAAGGTGTGGTTGTCGGGAATCGTCTCCCGTTCGTGTTGTTTGGCGGCCTGAACGTGCTGGAGGACCTGGATTCCACCCTGCATGCTGCCGAGCACTTCACCACGGTGACCGCCAAGCTGGGGATTCCCTACGTGTTCAAGGCGTCGTTCGACAAGGCCAACCGGTCCTCGATCAACTCCTATCGTGGCGTTGGGTTGGACGAAGGCCTGCGCATCTTCGAAGAGGTCAAGCGCCGCTTCGGAGTGCCGGTGATCACCGACGTGCACGAAGTGGCCCAGGCCGCCCCGGTGGCCGAAGTGGTGGACGTGCTGCAGATTCCGGCCTTCCTGGCCCGCCAGACCGATCTGGTGGTGGCCATCGCGCAGACCGGCCGCGCGGTCAACATCAAGAAGCCGCAGTTCCTCAGCCCCACCCAGATCAAGCACATCGTGTCCAAGATCCGCGAGGCCGGCAACGAGAACATCATCCTGTGCGAGCGGGGTGCCCAGTTTGGTTATGACAACCTGGTGGTGGACATGCTGGGTTTCCGCGAAATGATCGAATCCACCGGCGGCCTGCCGGCGATCTTCGATGTGACCCACAGCCTGCAGCGCCGCGACGCCGGTAGCGAAGCCTCGGGTGGCCGCCGCCGCCAGGTGGCCGAGCTGGCGCGTTCAGGCATGGCGCTGGGCCTGGCCGGCCTGTTCCTGGAAGCGCACCGCGACCCGGACCACGCCCGCTGCGATGGCCCGAGTGCACTGCCGTTGGCGGCGCTGGAGCCGTTCCTGGCCCAGATCAAGGCGGTGGATGAGCTGGTCAAGGGTTTCGACGAACTGCACGTTGGTTGATCGGCACGGGGCACCCGCGGCGCAAGCGGCCTTGGTCACTTCGCTGAATGTGGGTATCCTTGTCTGCTGCATCTGCCCTGCGCGGATGCAGCCTGCGGTTCTGGCGGTATCCTGCCAGCCGCACATGGCCCCGTAGCTCAGCTGGATAGAGCGTCCCCCTCCTAAGGGGAAGGTCGCCCGTTCGAATCGGGCCGGGGTCACCACATCATCATTGCCCGGGCGGTTCCGCCCCGCGCCTCTGCCACACCGCCTTTTCGCCGATGCCGGTTGCCATGTCACCGTGGCAACGCTGCTGCGAGTGCCCGGAGTGCCTCCGCAACGGTGGGACGGGGTGTGATGGACCTGGTTCGGATGCTGCTGCGCTGGCTCGATGAGTTTCTCTACGCGCTGGTCGGCTGGCCGGTATTTGATCCGCGCACGCCGGCGCGGATTCTCCAGCCTGCCGCCGTGGCGCGTTACACCCAAGCGTCGCATCGTTCCTCGCCCGGAGTTGACGCGGTCTGCGTCAGGTTGCGTAGATCCCAACCGCAGATGGAGTGATGGAATGAACGCATCCGTGCCCGACCCGACCCATGAGCCGCTGCCCACGCCTGCCCCCGTGGAGTCGCCGGTAGTGCCCGATCCGCCGGCGCAGGAACCTCCCACCGAGGTGCCGCCGGAGAACGACCCGTCGCCTGCAACGCCGCCGGTTGAAGAGCCGCCGTCGCCGGCACATTGATCGGGTTGCGTCTGCCTGTATGCATTGCCGGCGTGATGCAGTGGCGTACGCATCGTGACGAATGCACAGCGCCGCGCACACAGTATCCAGACATGCATTTTTCCGCGCGTATACGTCGCTGAATCCTGTGTTTTGAAGGTCACGCGCACTTCATTGCCGTTCCGCAAAGGTGGATTCACCCAAACACGGGCAAGCCCCGAATCACAGGAGTAGATCGACGTGACCACCGAATCCAAGACCACCCACAGCTTGAACGACCTGATCGAGATCGCCCGCGATGGCAAGGACTTCTACACCGAGGCCGCCGGCAAGGTGGAAGATGCTGAACTCGCCGCGCTGTTCACCCGCATTGCCGGGGTGAAGGATGAGATCGTGCGCTCGCTCAGTGCCACCGTGCTGGCGGCGGGCGGAACACCGGCCGAGCATGGCACCGTGGTGGGCTCGATGCAGAAGTTCTACGGCAAGGTGCGCGCCACCCTGGGTGACAAGCAGTACGGCTACGTTGCCGAACTCGAAGAATCCGAAGACCGTCTGCTTGGTGCGTTCAAGGACACGCTGACCGATGCGGATACGCCGCCGGCCGCGCGCCAGGAAGTACAGCGCCTGTTGCCGCAGGTGCAGGAGTGCCACGCGGTGATGCGTGACCGCAAGCATGCAATGAAGCACTGATCGCTTTCGGCGTCGCCGCCAGGCGGCACGCCAGGTGAACAGGCAGGCAGCCCCGGCACGTCCGGGGCTGCCTGTTTGTGGGGTCCGAACGGCCGCGTACGGGTATCGGGGTTTTGGTGCATACTCGATCGAAAGGGCCGATTGGATTTTGTTATGGAACACATGCGTTGGCTGACGCTTCGCCTTGGCAACAATCAATCCATCGGCCCCAAGGTGCTGCTGGACCTGTGGGCGAATGCGTGTGAGAGCAACCAGTCGACGGTGACGCGCGACACGCTGCCCGGCAAGTCCACCTCGTATGCGCTGCACGCGCCGCTGTCGCTGGCCTACCCGAAGCGGGCCGAGCTGCGTATGCGCAAGCTGCTGGAAGAAGCCGGTTACACCTTCACCCTCGGCTCGCTGGCCGATCGCCCTGCGGCGCAGCCGACGCGGGCGCTGCGTTGATCAACCGGGCATCACGTCCCGACGCATGATGCGGACCGGGAAACCGCCCGCATGCTGGATCAATTCCAGCGGTTGCCACCCCAGTTGTCGATACAAGCCGCCGTCATCGGCTTCGGTCTGCAGGTAGACCTCGCGCACGCCCAGTGCGCTGGCGCGCTCCAACAGCTCGTTGATCAGGACCGTGGCAAGGCCTTTACCGCGGTGTTCGGCCGCGACGTAGACACCTCCCAGCCAGTGCAGACGCTCCGGTCGCTCCGTGCGCTCATGGAATTTCAACTGCGCCGCCGCGATTGCGTAGTCGTCCTGTATCGCGATGAGCAGCAGGGGCAGCTCGCCCGATTGCAGGAACACTTCCAGCCGTTGCTGCTCATCGGCGAGGGTCACGCCGGGCACATGGCGGCCCCATTCACCGTAATACCAGTCGGCCAGCACCGGTAAAAGGTCGGGGCGCTCACTCAGGGCAATCAGCTGCATCTTGCTTCCATGTAGACGTCGACCGCCGAGAATATCCGGATCCAGGGAGCGCTGTCGTGTTGGGGTTGGGGGTAAGGTCTGGTCGCGGCAGCGAAGGGTGCCTGCTCAGCCGGCCGGGTATACGGCCATGATGTCGCAGCGGTCACTGATCCGGTTGATGCTGGTGGAGGCCAGGTGGCTCTGCGTCGGTCCATCGCTCAACGCTTCGATCATGGGGTCCACGATCGGCAGGATCTCGATGCGGTCGCCCGGATTGCCGCAGATCACGCCTGAATTGAACCCGGAGTGGAAGCGCAGCTGCGGCGAGTGCACCAGTGAGCGGCACATGGTGCCCACTTCGACCACGTAATAACGGTGCCCGCCGGAACGCTGCGGATGGGTCTCCACGGTGATGCCCTTCGCGTTTTCACTCCAGCCGCGCACGTGGCGGGTGCTGAAACAGTAAGACGGCGAGCCGCGGAACGAGCGCCGCGCTTCGGTGACGTTGACCGTCCCCAAGGTGGGGACCAGACTCTTGCCGCCCTGCCGGGCGTCCTGCGAAAAATCGCGGCGGGTGATGCGCTCGACCGCGCGGACCTGGCAGCTGCGGTCGCCGGTCATCACCCGGGCCGGACTGCCGCTGCAGACCCAGCTTTCCGGTGCTGCCACGCGCGCGTCGGCGGCGTCGATGACGCCCGGGCAGGCCCCGGCGAAACTGAGCCGCCAGGTGGACTGGTCGGCGGCCAGCAATGAAAGGGTGTCTGGCTGGGGCTGGTTCATTTCCAGCAGGCCCTTGGCATCCATGCAGTTCGGGCCGGGTGCGACGCGTGCGGTGGCCGGGGCGGTGGCGTTCTGTGCGGTCGCCAGGGGGACGCAGGCAATGGCCAGGGCCAGCAGGGCGGGACGGTGCCACTGCCACCTACGAGCGGTCTTGCGGAAGATTGTCACGGCGCGCACTCCTTGCTGACTGGACGCTTCGACTATAGCACCGCCCCTTGTTTTTCCCGTTGCGACAACCGGGTGGGGCAGGCAGACTCTCCGCTCCCTTCGGTCTCCGGTCTCGCCTGGCCCCGCTGCCATGTCTGCTGCTGCCTTCAACCTGCGTCGTTACGGCCGCGCCTCACGCGTGGATCGGCACGACTTCGCGCAATGGGTGGTGCCGGTCCGGGGGGAGCTGGCGTTCGAGCTGGAAGGGCGCGGCGCGCGACTGGATGTGTGGCAGGGCAGCTTCGTCGCGCCATTGGCCGGGCACGCGCAATGCGCGCTGGAACAGGACTGCTTCCTGATCGTGGATTGCCCGGCCGATCTGTTGGACGATGACAGCCTGCAACGATTGCATGCGCAGCCGGTGTTGGCGCTTCCTGCCCAGGTACGGAGCATGGCGCGGCGGGTCTGTGCCGGGATGCCGGCGCAGATCGACGCGGTCACCGTGGCCGCTGAGATGCCGCTGCTGTTGCAGGCGTTTTCGCTGGCTGGCAGCGCTACCCGGTTGCAGGCGGTGTGTGCGCGTATCGAGCAGGCGCCGGGGCAGCCCTGGCCGGTGGAGCGGATCGCGGCCGAGGTCGGGGTCAGCGGGAGCCGGGTGCATGCGCTGTTCCGCGCGGCATTTGGGCGCGCTCCGCAGGCGTGGCTCAGCGCGTGCCGGCTGCGCTGGGCACGTGGCCAGCTGGCGACCGGTGATCTGCCGATCGCCACGATTGCCCAGCATGCCGGCTATTCAGAGCAGAGCGCGTTGACCCGTGCGTTGCGCCGGGAGTGGGGCATGACCCCGGCCGACTACCGGCGCGTGCATCGGCAATAGCCTGGGTCAAGATCCGGGTCGTTCCGCTGCCTACACTGGCGCATTCTTTCCGGCAACAGCCCCGCAGGCGCAGATGAATCGATCAATGGGGGTGGGCATCGCCAACGGTATCGCTGCCGGCGCGTTGTGGGGCGTGGTGTTCCTGGCGCCGGCGATGCTCAGCCCGTTCAGCGCGGTGCAGTTGTCGGCGGGGCGCTACCTGGTTTACGGGCTGATCGCGGTGCTGCTGCTCGCACCGCGCTGGCGCGAGCTGCGCATGCGCATCGGCGCGGCCGAGTGGCGCGGCTTGCTGTGGTTGAGCCTGGCCGGCAACCTGGTCTATTTCGTGCTGTTGGCCAATGCGGTGCAGTGGGCGGGCGGCGCGGCGGCATCGCTGATCGTGGGCCTGATTCCGGTCGTGGTCACGCTGGTGGGCGTACGTGAGCAGGGCGCGGTACCGCTGCGGCAACTGGCGCCAGCACTCCTGCTGTGCCTGCTCGGGGTTGGCCTGGTGGGGTATGAAACGCTCCAGGCCGAGCACGCGCAGGGCTCGGCCGGCCGCCGTCTGCTGGGCCTGCTCTGTGCGGTGGGGGCGTTGTTCTCGTGGGCGCTGTACTCCATCGGCAACAGCCGCTGGCTGGCGCGTCGCCCGGACATTTCCGGGCATGACTGGTCGCTGCTGACCGGGGTGGCCACCGGCGGGTTGTCGCTGTTGCTGGTGCCCAGCGCGTTCCTGTTGTCACCGGGCCACCACGCCGGGATGGACTGGGGCTGGTTCTGGGTGATCAGCGCCGGCGTGGCGGTGGTGGCCTCGGTACTTGGCAACGCCTGCTGGAACCGGGCCAGCCGCAACCTGCCGTTGACCCTGACCGGGCAGATGATCGTGTTTGAAACCCTGTTTGCATTGCTGTACGGGTTTGCCTGGCAGCAGCGCTGGCCGACGATGATGGAGACGTTGGCGATCCTTTGCCTGGTATCGGGCGTGTTGATGTGCGCGCGGGCGCATCGTCCACCGCGGGCGATTGCCGAACATCCCGGCTGATCGCGCCTGATGTGGCTGGATGGTCTCAATCGCAACTTGTTTGCCGACGTTGCGGACAGATCGCTCCCTCGTTGTTTTTGCACTGCAACACTTGACAAGCCCCCCGGCGGCGTAGTTTTCTTCACCCATGGTCCTTCTCGCCGCCACCGCCCAGCATTCCGTCGCCGCCCTTGCGGTCGGTCGGAGTGTGCCGGGTCGGCACACCGGCAGCAGCACCGTCACCACCACCATTACCACCGTCACCACTCGCCTGGTGCGGCCCGTCGTCTTCGCGTAATTTCCGAAAACAACGGCCCCGCACCCGGAACAGGTTGCGGGGGAGCGCCTTCAACCTGACCCGACGCGGGGCCTCGAATCGAGGTCAACATGTCTTCCGTCGCCGTCAACCCCGCCCCCGCTGATTCCGCCGTCGCGCTGCGCGCCGGTACCTCCACGATCGTGCACAAGTTCGGCGGCACCTCGGTGGCCGATGCCGAGCGCTACCGCCATGTCGCGCAGCTGCTGCTGGCGCGCGGGGAGGCGGTGCAGGTGACCGTGGTCTCGGCGATGAAGGGGGTGACCGATGCACTGATCGCCCTGGCCGGATTTGCAGCCGACGACAGCCCGCAATGGCGCGACCACTGGCATGCGCTGCGCGCCCGCCATCGTGGCGCGGCGGTGGCGCTGCTGGGGGAGCATGCGGGGCCGGTGGTGGAGTGGCTGGATGCGCGCTTCGACCACCTTGCCGAGGTGCTGGCGGCGCTGGCGGTGATCGGCGAACTGCCGGTGGAGGTGCTGGACCGTGTGCAGGGGTTGGGCGAAGTGTATTCGGCGCAGTTGCTGGGCCAGTACCTGCAGTCGCTGGGCGAGGACTGTGCGGTGCTGGACGCGCGCGAGGTGCTGGTGGTCGACCGTGGTGAGCTGGGCGTGGACGTGGACTGGGTACAGAGTGCGCAGCGCCTGGCCCGGTGGCGCGAGGCCCATCCCGGCCCGCGCGTGGTCGCCACCGGATTTGTCGCGCGCGATCGCCGCGACCGCATCACCACCCTGGGGCGCAACGGCAGCGACTACTCCGGTGCGATCTTCGCCGCGCTGTTCAACGCCGATGAACTGCACATCTGGACCGATGTCGATGGGGTGCTGTCGGCCGATCCGCGCGTGGTGCCCGAAGCGGTGCAGCTGGACGCCCTGAGCTATGACGAGGCCTGCGAGCTGGCCTACTTCGGCGCCAAGGTGGTGCATCCGCAGACGATGTCGCCGGCCATCGAGCGTGGCTTGCCCATCATCATCCGCAATACCTTCCGGCCGGATCATCCGGGCACGCGGATCACCGCCGAGCGCACCGTGTCCGGCCCGATCAAGGGCCTGACCCTGAGCCCGGACCTGGCCCTGCTGAACCTGGAGGGCACCGGCCTGATCGGCGTGCCCGGTACGGCCGAGCGGGTGTTCGCGGCGCTGCGCAATGCGCATGTGTCGGTGGTGATGATCTCGCAGGGCTCGTCGGAGCATTCGATCTGCTGCGTGGTCAAGCAGGCCGAGGCAGCCCGCGCGCGCGATGCGCTGTTGCAGGCATTCGCGCATGAGCTGGTGCTGGGACAGGTGCAGCGCGTGCAGCTCACCGACAACGTCAGCGTACTGGCGGCGGTGGGGGACGGCATGGCCGGGCAGCCCGGCGTGGCCGCGCGCCTGTTTGAATCGCTGGGCCGTGCCCAGGTCAACATCCTGGCGATCGCGCAGGGTTCGTCAGAGCGCAACATTTCCGTGGCGGTGGACAGCGGCCATGCCACCAAGGCACTGCGCGCGGCGCATGCTGGCTTCTGGCTGTCGCCGCAGACCTTCTCGGTGGGCGTGATCGGGCCGGGCAATGTCGGTGCGGCGCTGCTGGACCAGCTGCTGGCCGCGCAACCGCAGCTGCTGTCGCGTGCCAACGTGGACCTGCGCCTGCGTGCCGTGGCATCGCGCAGTGGCATGCTGCTGGACACGCGTGGCCTGCAGGGCCCGTGGCGCACGGCCTTGGCCGGCGCGATGGCGCCTACCGACCTGGAGCGCTTTACCGAGCACCTGTTGTCGGCGCACCTGCCGCACGCGTTGATCATCGATTGCAGCGGCAGTGCCGATGTTGCCGACCGCTATGCGGGTTGGCTGGCTGCCGGTATCCATGTGGTGACTCCGAACAAGCAGGCCGGGGCGGGCCCCTTGCCGCGTTACCACGCGATCCGGGAAGCGGCGGCCGCCAGTGGCGCGCGCTTCCGCTACGAGGCCACCGTGGGCGCCGGCCTGCCGGTGATCACCACCCTGCGCGACCTGGTGGATACCGGTGACGAAGTGCTGGCCATCGATGGCATTTTTTCCGGCACGCTGGCGTGGCTGTTCAACAAGTACGACGGTCAGGTGCCGTTCTCCGCGCTGGTCGCACAGGCGCGGGGCATGGGTTATACCGAACCGGATCCGCGCGATGACCTGTCCGGGGTGGACGTGGCGCGCAAGCTGGTGATCCTGGCGCGTGAGGCCGGGCGCGAGCTCAGCCTGGAGCAGGTGCGCGTGGAAAGTCTGGTGCCCGAAGTGCTGCGCCAGGCCAGCGTGGAGGATTTCATGGCCGGGCTGGACGCGGTGGACGCGGTGTTTGCCGAGCGACTGGCACAGGCGCGCGCACGCGGTGGGGTGCTGCGCTACGTGGCACGGCTGTCGGCCGACGGCGCCGAAGTCGGGTTGGTCGAACTGCCTGCCGGGCATGCATTCGCCACGCTGCGGTTGACCGACAACGTGGTGCAGTTCACCACGCGCCGGTACTGCGACAACCCGTTGGTGGTGCAGGGGCCTGGCGCGGGGCCGGAAGTGACCGCCGCCGGGGTGTTCGCCGATGTGCTGCGGGTGGCCGTGGGTGAAGGAGCGCGCCTGTGAGCAGGGCTTCTGATGGGGTCGCGCGCGCTTTCTCGCCGGCCTCGGTGGGCAACGTTGCCGTGGGATTCGACATCCTCGGGCATGCGATAGCCGGGGTGGGCGATACGGTGAGCGTGCGCCGTATCGATGCGCCGGAGGTGCGTATCGCCGCGATTCGAGCTGCTGCGTTCGACTTGCCCCTGCATGCGCCGGACAACACTGCCGGGGCTGCCCTGATTGCGCTGCGTGACGCGCTGGCGTTGCCGTTCGGGTTTGAACTGGAGATCGACAAGGGCATTGCGCTGGGCTCGGGCATGGGCGGTTCCGCCGCCTCGTGCGTGGCCGCATTGGTGGCGGCCAATGCGCTGCTGGATGCGCCATTGGCACGCGAGGCGCTGTATCCGTTCGCGCTGACCGGCGAGGCGGTGGCCAGTGGTGGCCGGCATGGCGACAACCTCGGGCCGATGCTGTTGGGAGGGCTGGTGCTGAGCACGGCCGAGCAGCTGGTATCCATTCCGGTGCCGGAGCCGTGGCACAGCCTGCTGGTGCATCCCGAGGCGGTGCTGGAAACACGCCGTGCGCGCGCGGCACTGCAGGGCAGCTACGCGCTGCACGAGTTCGTCGCGCAGAGCGCGAACCTGGGGTTGGTGCTCAGCGGCTGCTTCCGGGCCGATGCAGCGCTGGTGCGCGCCGGACTGCGTGACGTGCTGGTCGAGCCGCGCCGTGCAGGATTGATCGGCGGGTTTCATGCCGCGCGTGACGCGGCGTTGGCCGCCGGTGCGATGGGCGCCAGTATTTCCGGTGCCGGGCCGAGTGTGTTTGCCTGGTTTGAACAGCGCCAGGCCGCGCTGGCGGCGCAGGCGGCGGTGCAGGCGGCCTTTGCCGCCGCCGGTTTCGACAGCCAGGGCTGGGTGTCGCCGTTGAATGCGCCGGGTGCGCAGCTGCTGTGAGTCATTCTTCTTCTCTGCCAGGACAGCCGATGAACTTCGTTTCCACCCGTGGTACTGCGTCGCCGGTTTCACTGAGCCAGGCCATCGCGGCCGGCCTGGCCCCCGATGGGGGGCTGTATGTGCCCGGCCAGCGCCCCTCGGCACGTCGATGGGAGGCGCAGGGCACGCTCGCGCAGGATGCTGCTGCGGTGCTCGCACCTTACTTCGCCGGGGATGCGCTGGCACCACAGCTGGATGCGTTGTGCGCACAGGCCTTCGATTTTCCCGCGCCGCTACGCCCGTTGAGTACACCGGGCGATCACGTGCTGGAACTGTTCCATGGGCCGACGGCGGCATTCAAGGATTTTGGCGCGCGATTTCTCGCTGCCAGCCTCGCCCAGTTGCAGCAGGAGCGCGAGCGACCCCTCACCATCGTGGTGGCTACCTCCGGGGATACCGGCGCGGCGGTGGCGGCGGCGTTTCATCGCCAACCCGGCATCCGCGTGGTGGTGCTGTATCCCGATGGCCGGGTGTCGCCGCGCCAGGCGCATCAGCTGGGTTGTTTCGGCGACAACATCCAGACCCTGCGCGTGGCCGGTTCATTCGACGATTGCCAGGCGATGGTCAAGCAGGCGTTGGGCGACCGCGAACTCCAGGTGCAGGTGCCCTTGAGTTCGGCCAACAGCATCAGTCTGGGCCGCTGGTTGCCGCAGATGAGCTATTACGCGCACGCCGCGTTGAACCACCATGCGGCCACCGGCGAGGTGCTCAACCTGGTGGTACCGACTGGCAACCTGGGCAACGCGATGGCCGCCGTGCTGGCCCGTTCGATGGGGCTGCCGTTGGGGCGTATCGCGCTGGCGACCAATGCCAATGACGTACTGCCGCGTTTCTTCCACGGCGGTGCGTATCAGCCGGCGACCAGTGTGGCGACGCTGGCCAATGCGATGGACGTGGGCGCGCCGAGCAACTTCGAACGCCTGCGCTGGTTGTATGCCGGCGATGATGCGGCGCTCCGCGCGGGGTTCCGCGTGGAAGCGGTGGAGGATGCTGCGATCGGCGCGCTGATTGCCCGTCGCTGGGCACAGGCCGGCGAGGTGTTCTGCCCGCACACGGCGACCGCGGTGGCGCTGCTGGAAACATTGCGCGCCGAGGGTGTGCGGGGCGATTGGGCGGTAGCGGCGACTGCGCATCCGGCCAAGTTCGACTCGGTGGTGGAACCGTTGGTTGGCCACACCCTTGCGGTGCCGGATTCGCTGGCGGCGCTGCTGCAGCGCCCCGCGCATGCCGAACCCTGCGCACCGGCCTATGCGGCGCTGCGCGAGGTGTTGTTGGCGGGGTGACGCCGCGGCTATTCGCCGGCGAGCGTCTGCAGGCCGGCTTCGTCGAGGATCTCGACGGTGTTCAGGTGGGGCAGGGCGATCAGGCCCTGCTGGCGCAGCTTGGTGAAGGTGCGGCTCACCGTTTCCATGGTCAGGCCGAGATGGTCGGCGATGTCGCCGCGGCCCATCGGCAGGGTGACGCGCAGGCCGTTCGCACCCAGCCGGGCTTCGCGCGCGGCCAGCCGCAGCAGGAAATCGGCTAGTTTCTCCGCAGGCTGCAGGCGGCCCAGCGCCAACGCGGCATCCTGGGCGGCATCCAGTTCCTGGCAGGCGCGCTGCAGCAGTTTGCGTTCCAGGTGCGGAAAACGCGCGCGCAGGTCTTTCATCTGCGGCAATGCGACGCGGCACACGCGGCTGTCGGCGATGGCTTCGACGTCGTAGCGGTGATGGTCGCTGCCGCTCAGGCCGAGGTAGTCGCCGGGCAGGACGAAACCGCTGATCTGGCGACGCCCGTCGGCCAGGGTGCGGACCAGGCGCAATGCGCCGGCGGTCAAGGTATAGACATGTTGGCGTGGCTCGCCGGCACGGGCCAGGGTGGTGCCCAGCGGCAGCGGCTGGGACAGGGTGACCCGTTCCAATGCCTGGACCTCGTCCGGCGCCAATGCCGAGCACACCGCCAGATGGCGCACCGAGCAATGCAGGCAGTCGCGCAGCGGTGCGCAGCCCGGGCTGGCGGGATCGTCAACGGCAGATAACGGGGTGCCGGAGTGGGGCCGGGTCATGTCGAACCAGTGGAGCGGGGCCTGCCTATGATACGTCATGCGGCCAGCGGCCCGGACCGGCGCGATCGACACCGGCCCGTCGGGCTGGCTGCGGCTAGAATATGTCCCACGCTCATCCCCCCGTTCCGCAGGAGTTCCGCAAGTGATCAAGCCCCGTACGCCGCCCGGCATCATGGAATTGCTGCCGCGCGAGCAGATCGCGTTCCAGCGCATGCTGGACGTCATCCGCCGCAACTACGAGCGGTTCGGGTTCCTGCCGGTGGAAACCCCGGTGTTCGAGCTGTCCGACGTGCTGTTGACCAAGTCCGGCGGCGAGACCGAGCGCCAGGTGTATTTCGTGCAGTCCACCGGCGCCTTGGCCAATGCCGCCGAGGCCGGCGACACATCGCTGCCCGAGTTGGCGCTGCGCTTCGACCTGACCGTGCCGCTGGCGCGCTACGTGGCCGAGCACGAGCATGACCTGAGCTTCCCGTTCCGTCGTTACCAGATGCAGCGCGTGTACCGCGGCGAGCGTGCCCAGCGCGGCCGCTTCCGCGAGTTCTACCAGTGCGACATCGATGTGATCGGCAAGGACACGCTGAGCACGCGTTACGATGCCGAAGTGCTGGCGGTGATCCACGCGGTGTTCGCCGAACTGCGCATTGGCGATTTCTCGGTGCAGTTGAACAACCGCAAGCTGATGCGCGGCTTCTTCGAAAGCCTGGGCGTGGCCGATGGCGAGCGCCAGATGGCGGTGCTGCGCGAAGTGGACAAGCTGGACAAGCGCGGCCCTGACTACGTGCGCGAGACGCTGGTCGGTGAAGGCTTTGCGATCCCGGCCGAGCAGGTCGAGCGCATCCTGGCGTTCGTCGCGGTGCGGTCCAGCAGCCACGCCGATGCGTTGGCGCAGTTGGATGCGCTGGTAGCCGATGGCGCGGCCAGCGAGACGCTGACCCTGGGCGTGGCCGAGTTGCGCGAGGTGCTGGAGCTGGTCAAGGCACTGGGCGTACCGGAAACCGCGTACTGCCTGAATTTCTCGATTGCGCGCGGCCTGGATTACTACACCGGCACCGTCTACGAGACCACGTTGACCGACCACCCGCAGATCGGCTCGATCTGCTCGGGCGGCCGCTACGAAGACCTGGCCAGCCATTACAGCAAGTCCAGGCTGCCGGGCGTGGGTATTTCGATCGGGCTGACCCGGTTGTTCTGGCAGCTGCGCGAAGCCGGGCTGATCGCCGGTATCGAGGACAGCAGCGTGCACGCACTGGTGGCGCTGATGGACGACGCCAGCCTGCCACAGTCGCTGGATATCGCCCGCCGCCTGCGCGCCGGTGGCATCAATGCCGAAGTGCAGATGGAACCGAAGAAAATCGGAAAGCAGTTCCAGTATGCGGCCAAGGCCGGCATCCGCTTCGTGGTGCTGGCCGGTGAAGACGAGCTGGCGCGCGGCGTGGTGGCGGTCAAGGACCTGCTGCGGGAGCAGCAGTTCGAGGTCTCCCGTGACGAACTGGCCAGCACGTTGCAGGTGGAACTGGAGCAGGCCAAGGTCATGCCGTGAGGCAGCTTGGGGCGGCGGCAGCGCTGCTGCTCCTGTTGACCGCGTGCCGGACCGATCCTGCGCTGCACAGCCAGCGGATCGGTCCGGGCCAGTACCGGTTGAGCGTTGATCGCTGCCACGTGATCGACCGGGAGCAGCTGCAGCGCGACCTGCGCGGGCTGGCCCGGCAGAAATGCCCGAACGGGGCCGGGCCGCTGGACGCTGTGGCTCCCATTCCCAGCCAGCAGGGCAGCCTGTTCGGCGAATGCCTGCGCCGCGGTGCGTTGCGCGCCCAGGTGCAATGCAGGTAGGTACCGACCGTTGGTCGGTACGGCTGCAACGCATCCAGATCCAGCACAACGCCCGCCCATGCCGTAGCAGCGAGCGTGTGCGTCTTCGCCTGGGTGTATCGCGAGCGTTCGGTGCCGCTTGGCGGCCGGCAGGCCCTTTCGCAAATGTCCCCCGGCCGACGCCTGCGGCGACGGCCTCCTCCTTTATTTTGCCAAGGACCTGCCGGCCGCCAAGCGGCTCGGCTTGCGGTGCGCAACGGCGCACGCCGAGGGTTGGCGTGGGCGCTGCGGTTTTCCGCGCGCGGGCACCGATGCGCTTACCCAGGTAGGTCACCACCGTGGTTGGTGACGCTGATCGCAGCCCCGAATGCCTGGCCAGATACCGGAGACCACAGAGGTCGGCGGCTGGGTCGAGCGCTGGGCAGAACACGAGCGGTCCACCAGAAGCGTGGGATTGCTCCCGCCTTCGGCAAGCCGAGCCCCTTCGCGGCCGACAGGCCCTCGGTGCAAATGTCCCCCGGCCGCCTGCGGCAGCCTCCTCCTTTATTTTGCCCAAGGGCCTGTCGGCCGCGAAGGGGCTCGGCTTGCCGAAGGCCCGAACCACGCCGCGGCCGCTTGAGTGAACGGCATTACGCCCATGCGGGCGTTGTTGGTTTCCAGCCCCTGAACCGTTCCGTTCCGCCCGTGCGGCCGGTTTGACGCCACGCACCAGGTTGCGCTAATGTATTAGCACGCTATTACATTGATACGATGAAAATCCGCCCGATCCCCCGCGAAAAAGATGCCCAGGCTGACCTGGCCCGCCTGGCCGGCGCCTTCGCCGCGCTGTCCGACCGGCAGCAGGTCACCGCCTTCCTGCGTGACCTGTGCACCCCGGCCGAGCTGGAAGCGCTGTCGGACCGTTGGAAGGTGGTGCCGTTGCTGCAGCAGGGCGTGCCGTACCGCGAGATCCACGAATTGACCGGTGTCAGCGCGACCACTACTGGCCGCGTGGCGCGTTCGTTGGAGCATGGCAACGGCGGCTATGCCGCCGCGATTGCCGCGACCACCGCGCCCACCTCCCCCGAATCCGAGTAGAGAGCCTCCCCCATGAGTGCAACCCAGACCGCCCCGGCACGTGACCGGTTGCGCATCGCCATCCAGAAGAACGGCCGGCTGGCAGAGCCGGCGCGCAGCCTGCTTACCGCCTGCGGGCTGAGCTGGCGGCAGAGCCGCGACAAGCTGTTCTGCTATGGCGAATCGCTGCCGGTGGACCTGCTGCTGGTCCGCGACGACGACATTCCCGGGTTGATTGCCGACGGCGTCTGCGACTTTGGCATCGTCGGCCGCAACGAGCTGGACGAGCAGGGGGCGGCGCGCCGCCGGGTCGGCCTGCCCGATGCCTACCAGGCGCTGCGTGGGCTCAATTTCGGCCAGTGCCGGTTGATGCTGGCCGTTCCCGAGGAATGGCAGTGGACCGGCGTGGAGCAGTTGGCCGGCAAGCGCATCGCCACCAGCTACCCGGCGATCCTGGCTGACTGGCTGGCGGCGCGAGGCGTGGATGCGCAGGTGGTGGAACTGTCCGGCTCGGTGGAGATCGCGCCACGGCTGGGCACCGCCGAGCTGATCTGCGACCTGGTCTCCAGTGGCGCCACCCTGGCCGCCAACCAGCTCAAGCCGGTGGAAACCCTGCTGGAAAGCGAGGCGGTGCTGGCCGGCCCGGTATGCACCCCCGATGACGCCCGTGCCGGGTTGATGGCCATGCTGCTGCGCCGCCTCGATGGCGTGGTGAAGCTGCAGGACAGCAAGCTGTTGATGTTCCGTGCCGAAGCGGACCGGGTCTCCGACCTGGTCCGGTTGCTGCCCGACGCCGACCCGCTGGTGCAGCTGCCCGACGACGGCGGTCACCTGCGCCTGCAGACCATGTGCCACGGCGCATTGACCTGGCAGCGCCTGGAAGACCTGGAGCGCGCCGGTGCCCAGGGCCTGATGGTATTGAGCGTGGAGCGGTCGCTGGCATGAATCGTCTGCAATGGTCCCAACTGGATGACAACGCGCAGGCGCAGGCATTGCAGCGCCCGGTGCAGGCGGTGGCGGCGCGAACCCGCGAATCGGTGGCCGCGTTGATTGCCGCGGTGCGTGCCGATGGCGATGCCGCGCTGCGTGAGATCAGCCTGCGTTTCGATGGCGTGGCGCCGGCCTCGTTTGAAGTAAGCGCCGCCGAATTTGCCGCCGCCGAACAGGCCGTGTCGGCCGAGCTGCGGCAGGCGATGGTCGATGCCGCCGCACGCATCGGTGTGTTCCACAAGGCCGGCATGAGCCAGGGCTATGCAGTGGAAACCGCGCCGGGCGTACGCTGCGAACGCGTGGTAC
Organism: Stenotrophomonas sp. GL_101; assembly: GCF_057835675.1. NCBI lineage: Bacteria > Pseudomonadati > Pseudomonadota > Gammaproteobacteria > Lysobacterales > Lysobacteraceae > Stenotrophomonas > Stenotrophomonas sp. GL_101. Next base: position 1,942,083 of record NZ_CM174432.1, read on the forward strand.
GCCCGATTGGCCGGGTCGGCCTGTATGTGCCGGCCGGCAGTGCGCCGTTGCCGTCCACCGCCTTGATGCTGGGCGTGCCGGCGCAGTTGGCCGGCTGCCGCGAAGTGGTGCTGTGCACCCCGCCGCGCAAGGACGGTAGCGCCGATCCGGCGGTGTTGGTGGCCGCGCGCCTGACCGGCGTGAGCCGCGTGTTCAAGCTCGGCGGTGCCCAGGCGATTGCCGCCATGGCCTACGGCACCGAGAGCGTACCCAGCTGCGACAAGCTGTTCGGGCCGGGCAACAGTTTTGTCACCGAAGCCAAGCAACAGGTCGCCCAGGACGGTGCCGCGGCGATCGACATGCCGGCCGGTCCCTCTGAGGTGCTGGTGATTGCCGACGCCGGTGCCAACCCGGCGTTCGTCGCCGCCGACCTGCTGTCGCAGGCTGAACATGGCCCGGATTCGCAGGTGCTGCTGCTCACCGATGATGCGCTGATGCTGGCGCGGGTCGAGGCCGAAGTAGAGGCGCAGCTGGCGCGGTTGTCGCGCGCGGAAATCGCCGCGCAGGCGCTGCAGGCCTCGCAGTTGATCCTGGTGGAGTCGCTGCCGCAGGCGTTCCAGATCAGCAACCGTTACGCACCCGAACACCTGATCCTGGCGCTGCGCGAACCACGTGCGTGGCTGGCGCAGGTCGAGGCAGCCGGGTCGGTGTTCCTGGGCGACTACACCCCCGAGGCACTGGGTGACTACTGCAGTGGCACCAATCACGTGCTGCCCACCGCTGGCGCCGCACGTGCCTACAGCGGGGTCAGCGTGGCCAGCTTCCAGAACATGATCAGCGTGCAGTCGGCCACCGCGCAGGGCATCGCGGCAATCGGTAGCTGTGCACGCGTGCTGGCCCGCGCGGAAGGACTGGATGCGCACGAAAATGCGGTCACCCTGCGCATGGAGGCTGCCGCATGAGCAGTCAAGTATCGGTAATGTCCCTGGTGCGCGCCGACCTGCAGGCGTTTGCCGGCTATTCCTCGGCGCGCAGCAGCGCGCTGGTGGGTGATATCTGGCTCAATGCCAACGAATCGGCCTGGGCCAACCCGGCCGACGCTGAAGGCCGCGCACGCCGCTACCCGGACCCGCAACCGGCAGCGCTGCGGGCCGGCCTGGCCGACCTGTACGGCTGCACGCCGGAGCAGTTGCTGATCGGCCGCGGTAGCGATGAGGCGATCGACCTGCTGGTCCGCGCGCTGTGCGAACCCGGCCGCGATGCGGTGCTGGTGACCCCGCCGGTGTTCGGCATGTATGCGGTGTGCGCACGACTGCAGAATGCGCCGCTGCTGGAGGTACCGCTGCGTGACCAGGGCGATGCGCTCACCGCCGATATCGATGCGGTGATTGCCACCGCGTTGGCCGGCAATGCCAAGGTGGTTTTCCTGTGCTCGCCGTCCAATCCGGCCGGCAGCGCGATCCCGCTGGCGCAGATCGAACGGGTAGCCGGTGCCTTGCAGGGCAGGGCGCTGGTGGTGGTGGACGAGGCTTACGCCGAGTACTCCACGGTGCCGTCGGCGGTGCCGTTGCTGGCCAGCCATGACAACCTGGCGGTGTTGCGCACCTTGTCCAAGGCACATGCGCTGGCCGCCGCACGGATCGGCAGCCTGATCGCCGCACCGGCACTGATCCAGCTGCTGCGCCGTTGCCAGGCGCCTTATCCCATTCCCGGTCCCTGCGCCGAGCTGGCGCTGGCCGCGCTCAGCGACAGCAGCCTGCAGCTCACCGCCACCCGGGTGGAGCGGATCAAGGCCGAACGCAGCCGCCTGCAGCGCGAGCTTGCCGTCATACCGGGGGTGACCCGCGTGTACGCCTCCAATGGCAACTACCTGCTGGTGCGCTTCAGCGATGCGCAGCAGGCCTTCGATGCGCTGCTGGCCGCTGGCGTGGTGGTGCGCGACCAGCGTGCCGCGCCGCAGCTGGCCGATGCGCTGCGCATCACCGTGGGCAGTACCCTGGAGAACGACTGCGTGCTCAGTGCGCTGGCTGCACGGAGGGTGGCGGCATGACCCCGATCCTGTTCGTCGACCGCGACGGCACGCTGATTGAAGAGCCTGCCGATTTCCAGATCGATGCCTTCGACAAAGTCCGCTTCGTACGCGATGTGATCCCGGCGATGCTCAAGCTGCGCGATGCCGGCTACCAGTTCGTCATCGTCAGCAACCAGGACGGACTGGGCAGCGAAGGCTACCCGCAGGCCAGCTTCGATGGCCCCAACGACCTGATGCTGCAGATCTTCGCCAGCCAGGGCATCGTCTTCCGTGACGTGCTGATCGACGGCAGCTGGCCGCACGACAACGCACCCACCCGCAAGCCGGGCATCGGCATGCTGCTGCCCTACCTGCAGGACCGCAGCATCGACTGGGCCCGCTCGGCCATGGTGGGCGACCGCCCCACCGACATCCAGTTCGCCGACAACATGAAGATCCGTGGCTTCCAGCTGCGCACCGCACAGTTCGGCGGCGAGTGGGACTGGAACGGGATCGCGCATGCCCTGGCCGATGCACCGCGGCAGGCGATCGTGCAACGCAATACCAAGGAGACGAGGATCCGCGTCGAGGTCGACCTGGACCGTACCGCCGAGCCACAGACCCACACCGGGCTGCCGTTCTTCGACCACATGCTGGAGCAGATCGGCAAGCACGGCGGCTTCGCGCTGAGCGTGCAGGCCGAGGGCGACCTGCACATCGATGAACACCACACCATCGAAGACACCGGCCTGGCGCTCGGCCAAGCGCTGCGCGAGGCGCTGGGCGACAAGCGTGGGATCGGCCGCTATGGATTCACCCTGCCGATGGATGAAACCCTGGCCAGCGCGGCGCTGGATTTCAGCGGCCGGCCGTATTTCGTGTTCGACGGCGACTTCAAGCGCGAGCGGGTGGGCGACATGCCGACCGAGCTGGTGCCGCACTTCTTCCGTTCGCTGTGCGATGCAGCCGGGTTGAACCTGCACCTGAGCGTGCGCGGCGACAATGACCACCACAAGGTGGAGGCCTGCTTCAAGGCACTCGCCCGCGCCTTGCGCCAGGCGCTGCCGCGGCAGGGCACGGCGCTGCCCAGCACCAAGGGCGCGTTGTGAGCACGGTTGCGCTCATCGATGCCGGCGGCGCAAACCTGGGCTCGGTGCGTTACGCACTGGAGCGGCTGGGCGTGCAGGTGCGGCTGGTGCGCGACGCGAAGGGCCTGCAGGGTGCCGAACGGGTGATCCTGCCCGGCGTGGGCGCGGCCCCGCACGGCATGGCGCGCCTGCATGCGCAGGACCTGGTGCAGCCGTTGCGCGACCTGCAGGTGCCGTTGCTGGGCATCTGCCTGGGCATGCAGCTGTTGTTTGAAGGGTCCGAAGAGGGGCATGTGGAATGCCTGGGGTTGATGCCCGGGGTGGTCCGCCACCTGCATCCGGCCACCGGCATCCGGGTGCCGCACATGGGCTGGAACCGGCTGCTGCCACTGCAGGACTCGGCGCTGTTGGCGGATGTGCCGCCGCGCGCCAGTGCGTACTTCGTGCACAGCTACGCCGCGCCCTTGGGCGAGCACACCGTGGCGGCCTGTGACCACGGCGGGTTGTTCGCGGCGGTGGTCCAGCGCGGCCGCCACAGCGGCGCACAGTTCCATCCCGAGCGGTCTGCCGCCACCGGCGCGCAGATCCTGCGCAACTTCATCGAGAACCAACCGTCATGAGTTTCACCGTCTACCCCGCCCTGGATATCCGCGAAGGCAGCGTGGTGCGGCTGCTGCAGGGCGACTACGCGCAGCAGACCACCTACGGCGATGACCCGTTGCCACGCGCCCAGGCCTTCGCCGACGCAGGTGCCACCTGGATGCACCTGGTCGACCTGGATGCGGCCCGCGCCGGCGGCTACACGCTGGCACCGCTGTTGTCGGCGATCGCCACGCAGGCAGGGCTGCAGGTGCAGACCGGCGGCGGCATCCGCAAGCGCGACAACGTCGCCCGGCTGCTCGATGCGGGCGCTGCACGGGTGGTGGTCGGCTCGGTCTCGGTGCGTGCACCGGACACGGTGATCGGCTGGCTGCAGGAGTTCGGTGCCGAGCGCCTGACCATCGCGCTGGATGCACGCCAGGCCGAGGATGGCCGTTGGCTGCTGCCGGTGCATGGCTGGACCGAAACCGCCGATGCCACGCTGGACGAACTGGCCCAGCGCTACGCCCAGGCTGGCATGCGCCACCTGCTGTGCACCGACATCGCCCGCGATGGCATGTTGTCCGGGCCCAACATCGGCCTGTATCAGCACCTGTCCGCGTTGCTGCCGGGGGTAGCGGTGCAGGCTTCGGGAGGAGTGCGCAGCGCCGCCAACGTCGCCGAGGCCAAGGCCGTGGGCTGTGGCGGGGCGATCCTCGGCAAGGCGCTGCTGGAAGGGCGCATGTCCTTGCAGGAGGCGCTGGCATGTTGAGCCGCCGGCTGATTCCCTGCCTGGACGTGCGCGATGGCCGCGTGGTCAAGGGCGTGCGCTTCCGCGACCACGTCGACATGGGCGATATCGCCGAGCTGGCGCTGCGCTACCGCGACCAGGGCGCCGACGAGCTGGTGTTCTATGACATCGGCGCCAGCCCGGAGGGGCGTGCGGTGGATGTGGCGTGGATCGAGCGCATCGCGCGCCTGATCGACATCCCGTTCTGCGTGGCCGGCGGCATCGCCGATGTGGACACCGCGCGGCGGGTGCTGCATGCCGGTGCCGACAAGATCTCGATCAACTCCCCGGCGCTGGGCCGCCCGGCCCTGATCGAGGAACTGGCCGATGCGTTCGGCGTGCAGTGCGTGGTGGTCGGCATCGATTCGGTGCGCGAGCCCGATGGGGAATGGCGGGTGCGCCGTTTCAGCGGTGATCCGGACAAGACCCAGGCCGTGCCGTTGCGCACGCTGGACTGGGTGGTGGAAGCCCAGCGCCGCGGCGCCGGGGAGATCGTGCTGAACTGCATGGACAACGACGGCGTGCGCCGCGGCTACGATGTAGCCCAGCTGCGCCAGGCCCGCGCGCTGTGCCAGGTGCCGTTGATCGCCTCGGGCGGTGCCGGCGGGATGCAGCATTTCGCCGATGTGTTCGACCAGGCCGACGTCGACGGTGCGTTGGCCGCCAGCGTTTTCCACAGTGGCGCCATCGCCATACCCGCGCTCAAGCAGTTCCTGCGCGAACAGCAGATCGAGGTTCGAGATGTCTATTGAAGTACTGCCCTCGCTGGACGCATTGACCGGTCTGGACTGGACCAAGGGCGAGGGTTTGCTGCCGGTGGTGGTGCAGGACACCGACACCCTGCGCGTGCTGATGCTCGGTTACGCCACTGCCGCCTCGTTGCAACAGACCCTGGCAAGCGGCCACATGACGTTCTACAGCCGCAGCAAACAGCGTTTGTGGACCAAGGGCGAGTCGTCGGGGAATGTGTTGGTGGTGACCGCAGTGCGCATCGACTGCGACAACGACACCCTGCTGGTAAGCGCCCGCCCGGCCGGGCCCACCTGCCATACCGGCAGCGAGAGCTGCTTTGCGCAGGCACCGGGCAATTTCCTGGGTCGCCTGGATGCGTTGGTGCGCGAGCGTGAAACGCAGCGCCCGGCCGGCAGCTACACCACCTCGCTGTTCGAGGCGGGCATCCGGCGCATCGCGCAGAAGGTGGGCGAGGAGGGCGTGGAGACCGCGCTGGCCGGCGTGGTCCAGGACGATGCCGCGCTGCTGGGCGAGTCGGCCGACCTGTTGTTCCACCTGACCGTGCTGTTGCGCGCCCGCGGCCTTGCGCTGGACGATGCGGTGGCGGTGCTGGCGTCGCGTCACGCCGGCTGAGCGACCACAGCCACGTTTAACGTCGGTGAAACGCGGCACAGGCGATGATGTGCCGCTCTACAATCACCTACCCCCAACGGACTGCCCTGATGACCCGCACTGCTGCCTGGCTGGCCTGCCTGCTGTTGACGACCACGCCTGCCTGGGCCGCCGGGGTCACCGTAACCGGAAAGGTCTACCAGGAGCGCGACGGCAAGCCCGGGCGTGGCCCGACTGATCCCGGCCTGGCCGGCGTCCAGGTCTCCAATGGGGAAGTGATCGCGCGTACCGCCGCCGACGGCAGTTACAGCCTGCCGGTGCGCGATGGCCAGACGGTGTTTGTGATCAAGCCCGACGAGTACCGCTTCCCGGCGGCCGCCAACGGGCTGCCGTCCTACTGGCGCCACTACGCGCCGCAAGGCTCGCCACGGCTGAAGTACGACGGCATCGACGCTACCGGCAGCAACACCCGCAACTGGGATTTCGCGCTGGAGCCGGCCAAGGGCACCGAGGCGGCGCGCGCGGGGTTTGAGATGCTGGTGTTCACCGACTCGCAGACCGCCAGCCGTCAGGACATCGATTACTACCAGCGCGCCATTGTCGAGCCGATCATCGGCAAGCACCCGGCGCGCCTGGGCACCACCCTGGGCGACATCGTCAACGATGACCTGCGCCTGTACCCGGCCATCAACAAGGTCACCGCGCAGCTGCAGGTGCCCTGGTTCCACGTGCCGGGCAACCACGACCTGGATGTCGATGCCGGCGACGATCGCCACTCGCTGGACAGCTGGCGCGCCGTGTATGGGCCCGATACCTATGCGGTGGAAGAGGGCGGTGCCAGCTTCGTGTTCCTCGACGACGTGGTCTACGACCCGGCGGCCAAGCCGTCCTACGTCGGTGGCCTGCGCCCGGATCAGTTCACCTTCCTGGGCAACTACCTCAAGGGCCTGCCGCGCGACCGGCTGGTGGTGCTGGGCATGCACATCCCGTTGTTCGATGCCGCGCCGGGTCGAGAGACCTTCCGCCACGCCGATCGCGCGCGCCTGTTCGGCTTGCTCAAGGACTTCCCCAACGTGCTGGTGCTCAGTGGCCACAGCCATACCCAGCAGCACTATTACCACGGTGCCGCCGAGGGCTGGCAGGGCAGCAAGCCATTGCACGAGTACAACGTCGGCGCGGCCTGCGGTGCGTTCTGGTCCGGGGTGAAGGACAGCAGCGGGATCCCCGATGCGACCATGAGCGATGGCACCCCGAACGGCTATGCGCTGCTGTCGGTCAAGCCCGGCGGTGACTACAGCCTGCGCTACTTCGTGGCGCGCGCGCCCGACGATTACCAGATTTCGCTGCACGCCCCGACCGTTCTGCGCAAGGACGCCTACCCGGCGTGGGGCGTGTACGCCAACGTGTTCATGGGCCAGGCCGATACGCTGGTGGAGTACCGCGTGGACAACGGCGCCTGGCAGACCATGAAACGGGTGGAGCAGCCCGATCCACGCCTGCTGGTGGAGAACGTTGCCGACGACCAGGCCGAGCGCCTGCGCGGCTTTGATCGCTCGCCCGAAGCCACGCCCTCACCGCACCTGTGGCGGGGCGCGCTGCCAACCAACCTGGCGGCAGGCGCGCACAAGGTAGAGGTACGCGCGATGCATGCCGATGGCCCGACCGCCACCGCCAGCACCAGCTACCGCCTGCAGGTGGCAAAGCCTTGATAGCGGGCCTGCGGGGCATGGCGCGGCATTCGCATACGCCCCTGTACGGCATTGCCTGCTTTGCAAACTCCGGTGGATCACCGAAAATCGTGCGGATTGATTTGATCCCAGCCAAGGCCTGCGAGTGAGCGTTGCGTCACCGTTTCCGGACTCCGTTCCGGCCCCCTCCGACGCGGTGCCTGCAGGGACGCCCGGCCGCAACCGTCGTGTTGAACCGCTCATCGTCGCCGACGTGGGCGGCACGTTCGCGCGCCTGGCCCTGGCCGAGGTAAGCGAAGGCCAGGCGCCGCGCCTGAGTGGGATGCGCCGCTACAGCTGCGCCGAATTTGCCAGCCTGGCCGCGATCCTGGCTGATTTCATGCGCAGCACGGCGCGGCCGCTGGAGACCGCCGTGGTGGCCATCGCCGGGTTGTTGGAAGGCGATGACCTGGTCAACACCAATCTGCCCTGGCCGGTAGCGGTAAGCAGCACGCGCGACGCGGCCGGGCTGCGCTCGCTGGCGCTGATCAACGATTTCGAGGCGGTCGCCTACGCCATTCCACATGTGCAGGCCGATACCCTGGTGGCACTGAACGGCGAGCCCGAGGGCGCTTCGCGCTGGCCGGCGCTGGTGCTGGGCCCGGGGACCGGGTTGGGTGCGGCGCTGCGCTTCCACGGGGGCGAGCAGCCGGTGCTGGCCAGTGAAGCGGGCCATGCGGCGCTGACTGCCGGGAACCCGCTGGAGCTGGAAATCCTGCGCCAGATGCAACAGCGCTGGGAGCACGTCGACCAGGAGCGGATCCTGTCCGGCAGCGGCTTGATGAACCTCTATCCCTGCCTATGCGGCATCCGCGGTGCCGTCCCGCGCTGGCAGACCACCGAGCAGGTGATCGCCGCCGCGCACGCCGGTGAGGACAGGCTGGCGGTGGAAACGCTGGAGGTGTTCAGCGCCTGGCTGGGCAGCCTGGCCGGCGATCTGGCGATTACCTTCGGCGCACGCTCGGTGTATCTGGCTGGCGGTATTCCCACCCGCATCGCGCCGTTCCTGCACGCCGGGGGCTTCCGCATGCGTTTCCTGGCCAAGGGCGTGATGGCGCGGGTGCTGGCGCAGGTGCCGGTATGGCGGGTGGAACACGGCGAGCTGGGCATGCTCGGTGCGGCGGTGTGGCATGCCGCACGCCGACAGCGCGCCGTCGCATGACAGACCCTGCCCGCACCGCGGGCAGGCCGATGACCGCAGTTGCAGGGGAGGGTTCGCATGACCGATCGCAGGCAGTTCCTTCAGGCCGGTGCACTGGCCGCCGGCGCGGTGCTGGTGCCGCGCGTAGGCGCGCAGGGCCCGCGCGGCGCACGGGTGGTCTCCACCTGGGATTTCGGCGTGGGCGCCAACCAGGCCGCGTGGAAGGTGTTGTCCGGTGGTGGCAGCGCCCTGGACGCGGTGGAGGCCGGCGCGCGCTGGGCTGAGAGCGAGCTGTGCAACCCCACCGTGGGCCGCTGCGGCAATCCCGACCGCGACGGCGTGCTCAGCCTGGACGCCAGCATCATGGACGGCGATGGCCGCTGTGGCGCGGTGGCGGCGCTGACCGACATCCTGCACCCGGTCTCGGTGGCGCGAAAAGTGATGGAAAACACCCCGCACGTGATGTTGGTGGGCGAGGGTGCGCAGCAGTTCGCCCTGCAGCAGGGATTCGAACGGCAGAAGCTGCTCACCCCGGCGGCGGAGAAGGCGTGGCGGGAATGGTTGAAGACCGCCCGCTACACGCCGGAGATCAATGCCGAGCGACGCGGGCGCCCTGGCGACAGCAGCAACCACGACACCCTGGGCATGCTGGCAATCGATGCCCATGGCCAGCTGGCGGGTGCCTGTACCACCAGTGGCATGGCCTGGAAGCTGCATGGGCGGGTCGGTGACAGCCCGATCATCGGCGCGGGCCTGTACGTGGACCACGAGGTCGGTGGCGCGACAGCATCGGGTGTCGGTGAGGAAATGATGCGCAATGCCGCCTCGTTCCTGGTGGTGGAACTGATGCGCCAGGGCCGCTCACCGGCCGCTGCCTGCCGCGAAGCGATCGCACGGCTGGTGCGCAAACGCCCGGAAGCCAGCAAAACCCTGCAGGTGTGCTTTCTGGCGTTGGACAAGCATGGAGAGGTAGGGGCGTACGCGCTGCACCGTGGTTTCGTCTACGCCGTGTGCGACAAGGACCGCCAGGATGACCTGCGCGAGTCGGCGTCGGTCTACACCAGCGAGCAGACCTGAGCATGGCGCGCCACGTGCTGGAGATCGCCTCCAACTCGGTGGCCTCCGCGCTGGCCGCCCAGCAGGGCGGGGCGGACCGCATCGAGCTGTTCGACAACCTGGCCGAGGGCGGTACCACGCCCTCGCACGGCAGCATCGCCGTGGCGCGCGAGCATCTGGCGATGCCGTTGTTCGTGTTGATCCGTCCACGTCCGGGCGACTTCCACTACAACGCGCTTGAAGCGCAGGTCATGCTGCACGACATCGCCCACTGCCGGGCCATGGGGTGCGATGGGGTGGTGATCGGCGCGCTCGATCCGGATGCGGGCATCGACATGGCGCTGTGTCGCGCCTTGGTCGAGGCGGCCGGCCCGATGCAGGTGACCTTCCACCGTGCATTCGACGCGGCACGCGACCTGCCGCAGGCGCTGGAGCAGGTGATCGCGCTGGGTTGCCAACGCGTGTTGACCTCCGGCGGGCAGGCCAGCGCCGATGCTGGCGCGGACGTGCTGGCCGCCTTGGTAGCGCAGGCCGGCGATCGCATTGGCGTGATGGCCGGGGCTGGGCTCACGGCCCGCAACATCGCCCGAATCGCGGCCCGTACGGGCTGCCGCGAGCTGCACGCCTCGGCCAAGACCGTGCAGCATTCAGAAATGCGGCATCAGAACCCGGCATTGATCGGACTGTCGCCGCACTGGACTGGCACCGACCCTGACGAAGTCTCGGCGTTGCGCACCGCCCTCGACCGGTAGGCGCCCACCGTGGGTGGCCACGCTCGATTGGCGCACGTGGAAAGGGTGCTGTTCACGGCCGCACGACCAACGGTCGTGCGCTACCCGGGTAGGCGCCCACCGTTGATGGGCACGGCAGATCGGTTCGAGCGGTAGGTGCCCACCGTTGGTGGGCACGGCAGATCGGTTCGACCGGTAGGTGCCCACCGTTGGTGGGCACGGCAGATCGGTTCGACCGGTAGGTGCCCACCGTTGGTGGGCGCGGCAGATCGGTTCGGCCGGTAGGTGCCCACCGTTGGTGGGCACGGCAGATCGGTTCGGCCGGTAGGTGCCCACCGTTGGTGGGCACGGCAGATCGGTTCGACCGGTAGGTGCCCACCGTTGGTGGGCACGTTCCATCGGCGTGCGGGGTGCCGGCGCATGAAAAACGGCAGCCACCTGTACCAGCGCAGCTGCCGTGGAGGACCGTTTCCCCTGCCCGAAGGCAGGGACGGGTGATGCTTAGAACTTCCAGTTCACGCCGAAGTACAGCTGGCGGCCGGTGTAGCTGTTGGACAGCAGGCGGGCCTTGCTGTCGCTGCCTAGATGGATGCGCTGCTCAGATTCGGTGAGGTTGAGCACCGAAGCGGTGAAGGTCAGCGCGTCGGTGAAGTTGTAGGCCACGTTGAGGTCGAGCTGGTCGTACGGCTCGGAGTACTGGGTCAGGCCGTTGATCAGGCCGCCCACGATCTCGCCGCGACGGTTGTACGAGGCGCGCGCCAGGAACTTCTGGTTCTCGTAGAACACCGTCACGTTGGCCTGGTTCTTGGCACTGCCCACCAGCGGCGAGGAACCGATGTTCTCGCCGTCCAGCACGATCGCAGCCAGGTTGGTGTCGTTGTAGGTGTAGTTGGCCTGGATGCCAAAGCCCATGTCGAAGGTGTACTGGCCGTACAGTTCCACGCCCTGCGAAACACCGTCGCGGCCATTGGCCTCGGTTTCGTACTTCTGCACCGTGACCGACTCGCCGCCGACCGTCATCTGCTGGTCGCGCACCACCGGCACCGTGAAGTTGTCCACGTTCTTGCGGAACAGGCCTACCCCCGCCACCGCACCGGGCTGGAAGTACCACTCCAGGCCGATGTCGACCTGGGTAGCCTCGAACGGCTCCAGGCTCTTGTTGCTGCCGTGGCCATACCAGCCGGGCGTATCGGTACCGCCGGCGACACGACGATCGTTGCTGTACTCCTCGCTGATGTAGTTCAGCGCACCCGGTGCGGCAATGCTGGTGTAGCCCGGCCGTGCGATGACCTTGGATGCCGCGCCACGCAGGACCAGGGTGTCGGTGATATCCCAGGCGATGTTGAAGCTGGGCAGGAAGTCGGTGTAGGTCCTGTCCATTGAACTGAACGCATAGGTCTTCTCACGCGCCTGCGTGTCGGGCAGGCGGACGAAACCGCTCTGGCAGACGTAGCCGGTGTTGGAGGCGATCAGCGGTGCGGCGGCCGGGTCGTTGCAGCCCATCGGCGCGCCGGCGGCGTTGTCCTGGAAATAGTCGTTGAACTTCTCCACCGAGTCGCTGGACTCGGCGAACTGCCGGGTGCGTACCACCCGGACGCCAACGTTGCCGCGGACGCGTTCGGTGCGGAAGTTCGCCTGGAAATAACCGGAGAAGATCTTCTCGTTGACGTTGTAGACGAAGTCTTCTTCCTTGCGGCTGTGCGAACCGCCGTAGGTGTCGTTGAGATGGTTGATGTAGGCCGGGAAGTCGATGCCGGGGAACACGTTGGCATTGAAGCCGCCGGCGATGTTGCTGATCGGATTGGACAGGAAGAAGCCCGGCTGGGCAACGCCGGCGTTGGAGTCGCAGCCGGACTGGTAGCGGTTGTTGTCGTAGTCGGCCGGGTCCTTGCCCTGGCACACCCAATAGGTGTTGCCGGTGTTGCGGTGCACTTCGCCGTCACGGTACTTGGTGCCGAACTGGATGGAGTCCAGCCAGCCACTTTCGAACTGTTTGGTGACGTCGACCTGGAAGTAGTTCTGCTTGACGCTGGTCTGCATCCACGACGAGCCGGTCGAGCCGGTGTCGACCTCGGCGATGCCGGCCATCAGCTGGTCCTGCAGGTTGGGCGAGAACGTGGCGGTCGGCGTGCCGGTCAGGTCCCATGCGCTGTAGGAGTTGCCGGACTGCCACACGCCATCGACCTGGCGACGCGGCTTGGCCGACATGCTGAAGTTCATCGACGGACCGCCCTCGGACCAGGTCCGGCCGCCGGTGAAGGAGGCCTTCCACAGCGGGCTGATGTCCCAGTCGATGGTCAGGTCGGCGGTCTGCGACAGCGCCTTTTCCTTGCTGTAGGTGCCGGTCAACTGCGGGGTGGGGATGGTGCAGTCGTCCGGGCCCCAGCCGCCGGGGGCCTTGCCGGCCGCAGCCGCCTGCTCTTCGCTGCAGTAATAGGTCTTGCCGGCCAGCTTTTCATACTGGGCGCCGGTGACGATGCTGCCGCTGGGATCGAAGCTGAGCCCGTTGAGCAGGCGTCCGCCGTCCCAGTTGCCGTCGCCGTTGAAACGCGCCAGGTTCCATTCCGGAATCTTCAGCATGTTCTGGGTGTAGTTGCCTTCCAGCTCAAAGCGGAAGTAGTTGGCGGTCAGGGTCAGGTTGTCCAGCGGTTTGAACTGGAAGGTCAGCTGCCCACCCGTGCGCTTGCGCTCTTCTTCCTTCACCGCGAAGTTGACCGAGGTAGGCATGAAGAATTCGCTGTAATTGCGCCCGCTCTGGTCGTTGAAGCCGGACTGGCCCCACCAGTAGTGGATGCCGTCCTGCGGCAGCACGTTGCCATGGGCATCCACCGCGTCGGTGCCGTTGCCGTACCACTGATAGTCTTCGGTGCTTGCCGTCATCGTGCGGCTGGTGCGGGTCTGCTTGGTCGCGCCGACCAGTACGCCGAAGCGTTCGTCCTTGCTATGCCAGGAGTACAGCGCCGATGCCTGTGGGTCGACGTCGTGGTTGGTGTCCGAGGAGGTGCCTTCCAGGTTGACGTAGCCGGAGTTGGCTTCCATGTCGAGCGGGCGGCGGGTGTGCAGGATCACCGTGCCACCGATGCCGCCTTCGTCGATACGGGCTTCCGGCGACTTGAACAGCTCGGCGCTGGACAGCATGTTGGCCGGCAGCAGGGTGTAATTGAACGAACGCGTGGCCTCGTTGTTGGTTTCCGAGGTCGCCACGTAATTGCCGTTCAACTGGGTCAACGTCAGGTCCGGGGCAAGGCCGCGCACGCTGACGGTCTTGCCTTCGCCGCCGCTACGCTCGATGACCACGCCCGGCACGCGCTGCAGCGCATCGGCCACGTTCTTGTCGGGGAACTTGCCAACGTCCTCGGCGGTGATCACTTCGACCACCGCGTTGGCGTCGCGCTTCTGCTGCAGGCTCTTTTCGATGGCGTAGCGATAACCGGTGACCTGGACGCTGTCCAGGGTAGTGGCATCGGGTTGTGCGGCGGGCGCTGCAGCAGGGCTGGCCTGTTGCGCGAAGGCGCTGGCCGGAACCAGTGCGGCGGCGAACAGCGCGGCGGTGATGGCTGCCGACAGCGTGTCGCGATTGCGCGTGCGGGACATCTTGTTCATTCCACTCTCTCCCTCTCCTGGATTGAAACGGTGGCGATACATAATTAAATCGATCTAATGATTGAAGGCGCTGTTGTCAGCGTCGAGCTACCGTACGTCCCGCATGCATCGCGCAGTGAGCCCCCACCCACCACTCCGACAATCGTGACCGTTTGAAGTTGGATCGATCTAAACGATTGGCGCGGAATTTTTAACACGGGTTGGCGGGCGACGCATGCTGCTCCGCAATATGGCCAGTACCCATCGAGCGGGTGGCGCCGGGCGGCACGCGGTGAAAACGTTTTCGTGCGCGATTTGCGAGGCGGGGCAGGCACACCGGGCCCCGCCGAGGGCGTGGGGTTGCGCGGCGACCGGCCCCGGATCAACGCCGGCCGGGCGCCAGGGCGGCGCTGCCCGGGCGCAATGGGTGTGGTCAAACCGGCTGATCAGCGCCGCCGACAGGGCGTTCATGTTGCGCCGCAGAATGCATCCGGCGAAATCCGCGTGCTTTACTTGAATCGATCTAAATTCAGCTGAACGTGGTCCTGGGAGCGTGGGCGAAGGGGGCCCGCCCACGCCGCTGCGCCTTCGCCCTTGCATCGACATCGACCTACAGGAATCCGTACATGCGCCGAATGCCGTCCGCCTCCGCCGTCCCGTTCCTTCGCCGTCCGCTGGCCGGCCTGGCCTGCCTGCTGGCGTTGTCGCTGGCCCCGGCGCTGCAGGCCGCCGCGCCAGCCGCGCTGGAGCGCGAGGTCAACACCTTCATCGGCAGCAAGGATGACGGCAACACGTTCCCGGGCGCTTCGGCGCCGTTCGGCCTGATCCAGGTCAGCCCGATCGGCGAGCACTACGCGGGCTGGCGGTACGACGATCCCAAAATCCGCGGTTTCGGCCATTCGTTCCTGTCCGGGGCGGGGTGCTGGGAGCAGGGCGGGCAGGTCTCGGTGCTCCCGGTCACCGGCACCATCGGCAAGGGCGGCAGCTTCAACACCGACGATGCCACGAGCTTCGACCACAAGCGCTACGCCTCCCCCTATACCCACGACGGTGAGATCGGCCAGGCGGGCTACTACAAGGTGCGCCTGACCGGTTACGGCGGCATCGACGCCGAGGCCACCGCACGTACCCGTGCCGCTGCCGAGCGCTACACCTTCCCGGTGGAGGCCGGGACCGGCCACGTGCTGGTCAACGTCGGTCAGGCCAACGAGCGTCATTCGGTGATCGGCAGCGTGATCGACGTGGTCGGCGACCGCGTGGTCGAGGGCAAGCTGGTCACCAAGAGCTTCTGCGGCGGCCACCAGTACACCACCTGGTTCCGCCTGGAGTTCGACCGCCCGTTCAAGGCGTTCGGTACCTGGGGCGAAGAGGGTGGCCTGGCCGATGCCCGCCACCGCATGGAAGGCGAGCAGAAGCCCAGCGGCGCGTGGCTGAGTTTCGATGTGGGCAAGGACCGCGCGGTTACCGCGATCAGCGCGATCTCGCACGTGGATGCCGAAGGCGCGCGCAACAACCTGCGCAGCGATGGCATGCAGGGCGGCAAACTGCTCGGGTTCGAGCAGATGCGCACACAGGCGCAGCAGCACTGGCGCAAGGAACTGGCCACCACGCGCGTGCAGGGCGGCAGTGCCGATGACCGCACCGTGTTCTATTCGGCGCTGTACCACGCGCTGCTGCAGCCGCTGACCGGCAGCGATGCCGACGGCCGCTACCGCGGCTATGACGATGCCATCCACCGCGCCGACGGCTGGACCTACTACGAGTACTTCTCGCTGTGGGATACCTACCGCGCGCAGAACCAGTGGCTGGCGCTGACCCGCCCGGCGGTGGCGCGCGATATCGGCCGCAGCCTGCTGGCGATCAACGCGCAGGGGGGCTGGCTGCCGCGCTGGGGCTATGCCAATTTTGAAACCAACATCATGACCGGCGACCCGGTCACCCCGTTCCTGGTCGACCTGTGGCGCTTCGGCGCACTGGCCGGGCGCGAGGAGGAGGCCTACACCGCGTTGCGTCGCAATGCGTTCGAACAGCCACCGCTGAACTCGCGCCATGCCGGCCGCTCGGGCAACCCGGGCTACGTCGACAACGGTTACGTCGCCTACGATCGCGCCTTCCCCTCCAAGGGCATGGACGTCGACCCGCACCACGGCGGCTCGGCCACGCTGGAATACGCGCTGGCCGACTGCGCGCTGGCACAGATGGCCGACGGTCTTGGCCATGCCGCCGATGCCGGCACCCTGCGCGCACGCGGCGGCAACTGGCACAAGGTGTGGGACCCGCAGGTGCGCGATGAGGACACTGGCATGAGCGGGTTCCCGCGCCCGCGCATGGACGATGGCAAGTGGTACGTCCCGTCCGATGGCCACTACAGCCCGCGTTCGCACCATGGTTTCCATGAGGGCACCGCGTGGCAGTACCAGTGGCTGGCCCAACAGGACATGCCCGGGCTGGTCCAGGCCATGCATGGCCGCGAACAGGCCGGCAAGCGCCTGGATGCGTTCTTCGCCTATGACGCGCTGGTGCAGTCGCCGTTGACCGCCGCGCGCAAGGAATGGGTGGTGGGGCCGTACAGCTATTACAACCAGTACCGCTACAACCCCAACAACGAGCCGGACCTGCACGCGCCGTGGATGTACACGCTGATCGGCCAGCCGTGGAAGACCGCCACGGTGGTGCGCGCCGCGCAGCAGTTGTTCACCAACGCGCCCAACGGGGTGACCGGCAACGACGACCTGGGCACGATGTCGGCGTGGTACCTGTTCAGCGCGATCGGCTTGTATCCGGCGGTGCCGGGCAGCGGCCAGTTCCTGCTGCATACCCCGCGTTTCAGCAAGGTCGAGGTGGAGCTTGGGCAGGGCCAGACCCTGACCCTGGCCGCCAACGGCGCCGATGGCCGCGCCCTGCAGTACGTGCAGGGCGTGCGCGTGGACGGCAAGGAGCACGCCCCGGTCTGGCTGGATTGGAGCCGGCTGCAGCAGGGCGGGCGCATCGAGTTCGTGCTGACCGGCCAGGCCCCCACCGATGGCTGGGGTACCGGGCTGGACGCGCTGCCGCGCTCGTTCTGCGCCACCCCGGGCGCGGTGCTGGAATGAACCGTTGCATCGCCGGCAGCACGACCCTGACCACCGGCACGGGCGCGGTCCGCTCGCCATTGCGATCGTTTAGGCTTGCCGGATGACAAGGACCGGGCGGACACGATGAACGACAAGGCCAGAACAGCGGGCAAAGGCGCGCGCGCGGTAACCGTGACCGACATCGCCGAGGCGATCGGGGTGTCGCGTGCAACCGTGTCACTGGTGCTGCGTGGCAGCCCGCTGGTCAATGTCGACACCCGCGCCCGGGTCGAAGCCGAACTGCGGCGGCAGCGCTACGTCTACAACCGTGGCGCGGCCAACCTGCGGCGGCGGACCTCGTCCAGCGTGGCACTGGTGATCAACGACCTGTCCAATCCATTCTTCGCCGAATTCGCGTCCGGCGTGGACGAGGCGCTGGGTGCCAAGGGCTTTGTGACCTTGCTGGGCAGCACCGGTGAGTCGCCGCAGCGCCAGCACGCAGTGCTCACCACATTGATGGAACACACGCCCGCCGGCCTGATCCTGTCGCCGGCCGAAGGCAGTGACGCGGCCGAACTGCGCCAGGTACTCGGGTTCAATGCCAACGTACTGCTGTTCAACCGTGAACCGCCGGGTGCCGACTGGGATTTCCTCACCCTGGACAACCAGCAGGGCGCCTACCTGGCCACCCGCCACCTGATTGAACGGGGCCACGAGCGCATCGCCTTCTTCGGTGGCCACGCCGATTCCAGCTCGTGCCACCAACGCCGCCTGGGCTATGTGCAGGCCCTGGCCGAGGCGGGCAGGGACGTGCAGGACGCGTGGCTGATCGAATCGGCACCCAACCGTCTCGAAGCGGCCGAACGCAGCGCCGAACTGTTCGCCCGTGATCCCGCCCCGACTGCCGCGGTCTGCTACAACGACAGCGTTGCGCTGGGCCTGATGTTGGGCCTGGCCTCGCGCGGGGTGCGCCCGGGCGTGGATTTTGCAGTCACTGGATTCGACGATATCTCCGAGGCGGCGGTGGCATTGCCGCCCCTGACCACGCTCACGGTCAACCCGCGCGAGCGCGGCCGGCAAGCGGCCGAACTGCTGCTGCAACGGCTTGACCACCCTGAAGCGGCGCCCCAACGCACCGTGGCGCCGGTACAACTGCGCATCCGCGCCAGCAGCGGCCCGGTGGCTGCGTGATGGCGTTTCCTTTTACCTGCTCGCGCAATGAGGCGCGTACCTGATGCCCATTTCTCCAACGCCCCGACTGCCGTCTTCGTCTGCGTCCGCGCCCGTGGTCAACACGCGCATGGCACTGGCCGTGGCAACCACGATCTTCTTCATGTGGGGCTTTCTGACCTGCCTCAACGACATCCTGATTCCGCACCTCAAGGCGGTGTTCGAACTGAACTATGCCAAGGCGATGCTGGTGCAGTTCACTTTCTTCGGCACTTACTTCCTGATGTCGCTGCCGGCCGGCCGGCTGGTGGCGCACCTGGGCTACAAGAAGGGCATCGTGGCGGGGCTGGCGATCGCCGCGGTCGGTGCACTCGGCTTCTGGCCGGCGGCCGAGCTGCGCGTGTATGAAGCCTTCCTAGGCGCCTTGTTCGTGCTGGCCACCGGCATCACCGTTCTGCAGGTGGCGGCCAACCCGTACGTAGCGTTGCTGGGGCCAGAGCAGACCGCGTCGAGCCGCTTGACCCTGGCGCAGGCACTGAACTCGCTGGGCACCGCGATCGCACCGATCTTCGGCGGCCTGCTGATCCTAGGCAACACGGTCAAGAGTGCAGATGAACTGGCCGCGCTGCCCTCGGCCGAACAGATCGCCTACCGCGTGCAGGAAGCGCAGTCGGTGCAGGGCCCGTACGTGGGCCTGGCCATCGCGCTGGCGTTGCTGGCGGTATTTGTCTACCTGTTCCGCCTGCCGGCGCTGACCGAAACCACCGAGCAGGCCGACAGCGGCAAACACACCCTGCTCGATGCGCTGCGCCACAAGCATGTGTTGTTCGGCGTGTTGGCGATCTTCTTCTACGTGGGTGCCGAAGTGTCGATCGGCAGCTTCCTGGTCAATTACCTGTCGATGCCGACCATCGGCGGCTTCAGCGAAAAGGAAGCCACCCATTACGTGTCGGCCTACTGGACGATGGCGATGATCGGGCGCTTTGCCGGCTCGGCGATCATGACCCGGGTCTCGCCGCGCGTGCTGTTGACCGTGTTCTCGGTGATCAACGTGGCCCTGCTGGCCATCACCATGCTGACCCAGGGCCAGCTGGCGCTGTATGCGGTGGTGGCCATCGGCCTGTTCAACTCGATCATGTTCCCGACCATCTTCGCACTCAGCATCGAACGCCTCGGCCCGCTGACCAACAAGGCCTCCAGCCTGCTGATCATGGCCATCGTGGGCGGCGCGGTGGTGCCGTACCTGCAGGGCCTGCTGGCCGATCACATCGGCCTGCAGCCGTCCTTCATCCTGCCGCTGGTGTGCTACGGCTACATCATTTTCTATGGCCTGTCGGGTTCGCGCCCGAGCGCCGCATTCCGCCAGGGAGCCTGAGGCCCGAATGAGCAAGATTGTCTGTTTCGGCGAGATTTTGATCGATCTACTCGCCCAGCCGCCGGCCACCTCGGACACTCCGCGCGCCTTCCTGCAATACGCAGGCGGCGCGCCGGCCAATGTTGCCGTGGCCGCCGCACGGCTCGGGGCCGACACCCATTTCGCCGGCATGCTCGGCCAGGACATGTTCGGCGACTTCCTCGCCGAGAGCCTGGCCACGGCCGGGGTGGCCACCGACTGCATCGTGCGCACCGACGCGGCCAAGACCGCGCTGGCCTTCGTGGCGCTGGACGCCCAGGGCGAGCGCAGTTTCAGCTTCTACCGGCCGCCGGCAGCGGACCTGCTGTTTCGCAGCGAGCACTTCCACCCCAACTGCTTCGAGGCTACCCGCAGCTTCCATGTGTGCTCCAACAGCCTGACCGAAGCGGAGATCGCCGCGGTCACCCTGGAGGGCATGCGCCGTGCGCGGGCGGCAGGGGCGATGGTCAGCGTGGACCTCAACCTGCGGCCGGCCCTGTGGCCGGTCGGCATGGACCCGCTGCCGCGCTTGTGGGAAGCGCTGCAGCTGGCCGACCTGGTCAAGCTCTCGCGCGAAGAGCTGGACTACCTGGCGGCCGCGCAGGAAGGCGGCGAAGACGCGGTGATCGCGCGCCTGCTGGCCGCGCAGGCGCAGGCCGTGGTGATCACCGATGGCTCTGCCCCGATCCGCTGGCATACCCGCCAGCAGCACGGCGTACTGAGCGGCTTCAGGGTGCAGACAGTGGACTCCACCGCCGCCGGGGATGCGTTCGTCGGCGGCCTGCTGTTCGGCATTGGCGAGCGCGGCGGCGATGGCAACAGCTTTGCCGGCTTCTGCCAGAACCCGGCACAGCTGGTCGATGCGATCCGCTTCGGTGCCGCCGTGGGCGCGCTGGCCGTTACCCGCAAGGGTGCGTTCGCGGCCATGCCCAGCCTTGAAGAAGTCCAGCAACTGCTACAGCAACAACAGGACACTGCCGCATGACCCCGCCCGTCGCACCGACCCCCGATTTCCGCTCGCCCGCGTTCCTGCGCGCTCACATCGCGCAGACCATGGCCTTCTACCAGCCGCACGAAATCGACCCGGCGGGGGGGTTCTTCCACTACTTCCGTGACGATGGCAGCGTCTACGACAGCGGCCACCGTCATCTGGTGAGCAGCACGCGCTTCGTGTTCAACCACGCGATGGCCTACCGCGAGTTCGGCAAGCCCGAAGACCGCGCGGCGGTCGAGCATGGGCTGCGCTACCTGCGCGAGGTGCACCGCAATCCGGTCACCGGCGGCTATGCCTGGACCCTGCGCGATGGCGCGGTGGAAGACGCCACCAACCACTGCTATGGCGTGGCCTTCGTGCTGCTGGCCTACAGCTGCGCGTTGAAGGCCGGCATCGGCCAGGCGCGCGCGTGGATGGACGAAACCTGGAAGCTGCTGGAGCTGCATTTCTGGGAGTCCGAGTACGGCCTGTACAAGGACGAAGCCGATGCCGACTGGGTCTTCAGCGACTACCGTGGCCAGAACGCCAACATGCACATGTGCGAGGCGATGCTGGCCGCGTTCGAGGCCAGCGGCGAAGACCGCTACCTGCAGCGCGCGTTGCTGCTGGCCGAGCACATGACCCGGCGCCAGGCCGCGCAGGGCGAGGGCCTGGTGTGGGAGCACTACAACCGGCAGTGGCAGATCGATTGGGACTACAACCGCGACAATCCCAAGCATCTGTTCCGTCCCTGGGGTTTCCAGCCCGGCCACCAGACCGAGTGGGCCAAGCTGCTGCTGATCCTGGACCGGCACGTGCAGGCCGACTGGCTGGTGCCCACCGCGCGCCATCTGTTCGACGTGGCGGTGGCGCGTAGCTGGGACCCGGTGCGTGGCGGGTTGTATTACGGCTTTGCCCCCGATGGCAGTGTCTGCGATGACGACAAGTACTTCTGGGTGCAGGCCGAGTCGCTGGCGACGGCGGCATTGCTGGCCAAGCGTACCGGCGAGGCGGTGTACTGGGACTGGTACGACCGGCTGTGGGGCTACGCTTGGCAGCACATGATCGACCACCGTCATGGCGCGTGGTATCGCATTCTGGATGCCGACAACCGCAAGTACAGCGACGAAAAGAGCCCGGCGGGCAAGACCGATTACCACACCATGGGCGCGTGTTACGAAGTGCTCAACGTGGTGCGTTGATCGTAGAGCCGACCGTTGGTCGGCTGCTCCTGGCGGCATCCAACAGCAACAGCAGCCGACCAACGGTCGGCTCTACGTCACCCCACCAGGCAGGTCTTCATGCGCGCCCATCGCTCCTTCCATGTCCTTCAGCGTGCCTGCTGGCTGTTGCTGGTGCTGATGGCGGCATGCGCACTCCCCGCGGCGGCCGCCCCGCTGGCGGCAGACTGGTCGTTCCGCATGCTTCCCGGCAATGCGCAGGGCACGGCGCACCCGGGCCTGCAGCAGTGGCGGCCGGCGCAGGTGCCCGGCGCGGTGCATACCGACCTGCTGGCGCAGGGGCTGATTGCCGACCCCTACGTGGGCGCGCCCGAGGCCGGGCTGCAGTGGATCGGCCTGGCCGATTGGGAATATCGGGCGCGCTTCGACGTGGACGCCGCCACCTTGGCCCGCGCACAGGCAGAGCTGGCGTTTGAAGGCCTGGATACGTTCGCCACGGTCACCCTCAACGGTGCGCCGCTGCTGCAGGCCGACAACAGCCATCGCACCTGGCGTGCGCGGGTGGAGGGAAAGCTGCGCGCGACCGGCAATGAGCTGCGCATCGTGCTGCGCTCGCCGATCACCACGCTGTTGCCGGGCGTGCAGGCGATGCCGCACAAGATCGCCGGCAACTACCCGTCACCATATGGCGATGAACCCAAGGAGGCGATGGTCGGCAACTTCGTGCGCAAGCCCGGTTACCACTTTGGCTGGGACTGGGGCCCGCGCTACGTGACCGCCGGCATCTGGCGCCCGGTGCAGCTGGTCAGCTGGGATGCGCAGCGGTTGGTCGACGTGGCCGTGCACACGCGTGCGCTGGATGCCGACCGGGCCGCGCTGGACGTTGCCGTGCAGGTGGACAGCGCCGCAGCGGGCAGGGCGGCGTTGCGGGTGGAGCTGCTGGACCCGGATGGCAGGTCGGTCGCGCATATCGATCGCGACGCCGTGCTGCAGGTGGGCGGGAACACGGTTGTGGTGCCGGTTGCCCTGCGCAAGCCACGCCGGTGGTGGCCGGCCGGGCAAGGCGAGCAGGCACGTTACACCGTGCGCGCCACGCTGGCGGCGGGCACCACAGGCGCTGCCCGCATCGAGCAACGCATCGGCCTGCGCACCGTCGAGCTGCGCCGCGAAGTGGACCGCCAGGGCGGGCAGGGGTTCGCGTTCGTGATCAATGGCGTGCCGATCTTCGCCAAGGGCGCCAACGTGATTCCGTTCGACATGTTCGCCGCGCGGGTCGACCCGGCGCGGATCCGTCGCGAACTGACCGCTGCACGCGATGCCAACATGAACATGCTGCGCAACTGGGGCGGTGGCTACTACGAGGATGATGCGTTCTTCGATATCGCCGACGAGCTGGGCCTGCTGGTCTGGCAGGACTTCATGTTCGGCGGCGGGATGCAGCCGGGCTATGACCCTGCATTCCGCGCCAACGTGGTGGCCGAAGCGCGCGACAACGTGCGCCGCCTGCGCCACCACCCCAGCGTGGTGCTGTGGTGTGGCAACAACGAAGAAGAGACCGCGTGGAAGGACTGGGGCCACGGCCGCAACCTGACCGCAGCCGATCCGGCCTTCGCGGCCAAGGTCTGGCAGGGCTACGTGGATCTGTTCGGCAACGACCTGCGCAAGGTAGTCGCCGATGAAGGCCTGGGCGTGCCGTACTGGTCCAGTTCGCCGAGCAACGACCTGGACGAAAAGGCCAACGACTCCGCCCGTGGCGACAAGCACTACTGGCAGGTGTGGGGTAACCCGGCGCTGCCGGTCAGCGCCTACCTGCGCGAGACCCCGCGCTTCATGTCCGAGTACGGGCTGCAGGCATGGCCGGTGCTGCGCACGCTGGACGGCATCATTGCCGCCGATGAGCAGCGCGTGGACAGCCCCACGGTGCGCGCGCACCAGAAATTCATGGCAGGCGAGGGCAACCAGCGCCTGCTCAAGTACATCGAGGAGGAGTACGGTACGCCGCGTGACTTCGCGGCATTCGTGTACCTCAGCCAGGTCATGCAGGCCGATGGCATCCAGCTGGCGGCACTGCATCACCGTGCTTCGCGGCCGTACACGATGGGCTCGTTGTATTGGCAGCTCAATGACGTGTGGCCCGGAGCGTCATGGTCGAGCATCGACTACGCAGGCCGCTGGAAGGCGCTGCATTTCCACGCCAGGCGTTTCTTCGCCGACCAGGCGGTGGCGGCGTTGCGCGACGAAGGCGTGACCCGGGTGAGCCTGCTCAACGACCGCCCGCAGGGACTGCAGGCGACATGGCGGCTGCGGGTGATGGACATCGACGGCACCCTGCATCAGCAGCAACGGCATACGGTGAACGTGCCACCGGGATCGGCACTGGAGGTCGGCCGCTTCAGCGACGTGCAATTGCTGGGCGACAAGGATCCGGCCCGGACGGTGGCGGTCGCCGAATTGTTCGAGGGTGATCGGCGCCTGTCGCAGCAGGTGGTGTATTTCGTTGCGGCCAAGGCGCTTGTGTTGCAGCCGGTGAAAATCGATCAGCAGTGGCAGGCGGACGGGGACGGTTACCTGCTGGAACTGCGCGCGCCGCAGCTGGTACGTGCACTGTGGATCGACTTCGATGGCCTGGATGCCACGCTGGACGACAATGCGCTGGATCTGCTGCCGGGTGAAACGGTGACGATCCGGCTGCGCGCGGATGCTGATCTGGCGACGCTGCGCAAGGCGCTGCGCCTGACCTCGTTGGCGAGGTGAGCCGGATCCGGTAGAGCCGACCGTTGGTCGGCTGCGCCATCCCGATCGAAGCTCAGCCGACCAACGGTCGGCTCTACGGGATCTCGCTCAGCCGACCAACGGTCGGCTCTACGGGATCTCGCTCAGCCGACCAACGGTCGGCTCTACGTCAGAGGGCGATCTGCTGGAAGTTTTCTACCCGGTCATGGCCATGGGTGGCCTCGCCGGTGCGCGGCAGCGGGTAGTCGTCCAGGCGATCGAGCAGCCGGGTCTGCAGGCCCGCGTCGCGGGCGGCGTCGAGTTCTTCGACGACATCGGACAGGAACACGATCTGGCCGGCCGGCACGCCGATGGCGTCGACGATGTGGCGGTAACTCGGGGCCTCGCGCTTGCCACCTACTTCGGTGTCGAACCAACCCGAGACCAGTCCGGTCAGGTCACCGGCCTCGCTGAAGCCGAAGAACAGCTTCTGTGACGGCACCGAGCCGGACGAATACACGTACAGCGGCTTGCCTTCGGCGTGCCAGCCGTTCAGTACGGCGGCCACTTCCGGATAGAAGTGCGCCTTGTAATCGCCGTTGCGGTAGCCGCTTTCCCAGATCATGCCCTGCAGCGCCTTCAGCGCGGTGTGCTTGCGGTCCTGGTCGATCCAGCCCTGCAGCGTTTCCACGATCACGCTGTCCTGGCAGGCCCCGCCGATTTCCACGGCCACCGCGTCCAGCCAGCGACGCACCTGCGGCTGTTGGCCGTGTTCGGCCACGAACGCCGGCAACGCCTTGCGCGCATACGGGAACAGCACGTTCTTGACGAACGAGATGCTGCTGGTGGTGCCTTCGATATCGGTAAGGATGACGGTCGGGTGCGGCATGGGTCAGTCGGCCTGGTGCTGTGCGGGGTGGTAACGCGGGAACTGCTGGGCGATGTCGCTGCCGGTGAAATGGCCCACCCAGCCGTCGGCTTCGGTGAAGAAGCGGATAGCCACGAAACTGGGCGCCTCGCCCATGTCGAACCAGTGGGTGATGCCATCGGGCACGGCGATCAGGTCGTCCTTGACGCACTCGATCTCGTACACCTTGCCGTCCAGGTGCAGGGTGAACAGCCCGGAGCCGGCGACGAAGAAGCGTACTTCGTCTTCCTTGTGGAAGTGCTCGTCGAGGAACTTCTTCCGCAGCTCGGCGCGGTTGGGGTTGTCCGGGGCGATCGAGGCCACGTCCACGCTCTTGAAGCCGTGCTGGGCCACCAGGCGGTCGATATCGGCCTTGTAGGCGGCGAACACCTGCTCCTGGCTGGCGCCCGGCGCGACGTCCTGGGTGGCCTGCCAGCGCTCGAAGGTGACCCCGATCTTCTGCAGTTCCGCGGCAATGGCAGCGCCATCGCGGCTGTCGAACAGCGGGGTATCCGGGGCGGTGTCATTGAAAATGCGAAGTCGGCTCATGGCGATGGCAGCGAGGCGAAGGGGGAAGGAAAGGGTACCAGCGCAGCGCCGGGGAAGGGACCGCATGCTGAGGGTGAAGGCGGAATACAGATTCCCTTCAGGAATCTGGAGGGTCCGCAGGGGCTCGCCCGGTAGTGCCGGCCGCTGGCCGGCTCCTCATGAACGCTGGAAGATCTGGAAGAGCCGGCCAGCGGCCGGCACTACCGGGGATTGCGTGGAGCCGGCCGGCGGTACCGTTCAGCCGCGCAGCTTGCGCAGTTCCAGCTCGCAGTGGAACAGGAACTCGAACGCTTCCAGGTGCCGGCGCGCTTCGGCCATGTCGCGGCCCCAGGCATACAGGCCGTGGCCGTCGATCAGGTAGCCCCACAGGCATTGCGTGTCGAGCAGGGCATCGACCTGGGCTGACAGCACGTCCATGTCCTGGGTGTTGGCAAACACCGGCACCTCGATGGCCATCTCGTGGGTGCTGTTGCCCTGGAAGGCCTTCAGCAGCTCATAGCCTTCCAGGCGGATGTGGCCCTGCGGTGCATACAGGCGCGAGGCGATCGTCTGCACCGGCGAGTGGGTATGCAGCACGCAGCCGATTTCCGGGAACCGGCGGTACAGCTGGGTGTGCAGCAGGGTCTCGGCGGAGGGGCGCAGTGGGCGGCCGACGGCCTTGCCGTCGAAGTCCACCACCATGATGTCGTCCTCCACCAGTCGACCCTTGTCCTTGCCGGACACGGTGATCGCCGCATGGCGGTCATCCAGGCGGTGGGAGAAGTTGCTGCTGGTCGCCGGCGTCCAACCGGCCTGGGCCAGCTCGCGGACGTTGTCGATCAGTACCTGGGCCAGGTCGCTCAGGTGCGCGGTGTCGTAGGGGAAGGTGGTCATGGCTGGCATTGTAAATGCTTGAAAGCAGGTACTGCGAGAGCCGTTTTCCTGGCTGGGCTGGGCGGGGTGGGGGAGAAAAAGCAAAGCCGGCCAGTGGCCGGCTCCAGAGCGTGACGACCAACGGTCGTCACCTACCGCCAAGGCGGCTGTGGCGGTAGCCGTAGCCGAAGTAAACCGCGAAACCCACCGCCGTCCAGACCCCCATCAACATCCAGTTATGCGCGGTCATCGCGGTCAGCAGCGCGATGCAGCTGAGCACGCCCAGGCTGCAGATCAGCCACGCCATCGGCATCCGGAACGGGCGCGGCAGGTCCGGCTGGGTGCGGCGCAGGATCAGCACCCCGGCGCACACCGCGGCGAAGGCGATCAGCGTCCCCATCGAGGTCAGCTCGCCGAGGATGTCCAGCGGGAACAGCGCCGCCAGCAGGGCAATGCCGATGCCGGTGATTACCGTATTGATGTGCGGCGTGCGGTACTTCGGGTGGATCTTGGTGAACACCGGCGGCAGCAGCCCGTCACGGCCCATGATCATGAAGATGCGCGGTTGCCCGATGATCATCACCAGCACCACCGAGGACAGGCCGATCAGCGCGCCGATCTCCACAATGATGCGCAACCAGCCCAACTGCGGGTGCGCGGCCACGGCCGTCACCACCGGCTCGTCGGTGCCGAGCAGCTGATACGGCACCAGGCCGGTCATGACCGCGGCCATGGCGATGTACAGCACGGTGCAGATCACCAGCGACAGCAGCATGCCGATCGGCATGTCGCGTTGCGGCCGGTGCGATTCCTGAGCGGCCACCGACACCGCCTCAAAGCCGATATAGGCGAAGAACACCATCGCCGCGCCGCGCAGCACGCCGTCGAAGCCGTACTTGCCGGGGCCCTCGTTGTCGGGGATGAACGGGGTCCAGTTGGCCGGGTCCACGTATTTCCAGCCGGCCACGATCACCAGCAGGATCAGCGCGGTCTTCAGCACCACCATCGCCATGTTCATGGCCGAGGATTTGCTGATGCCCACGTAGCAGAGCCAGGTCAACAGCAGGACCAGCACCGCGGCGGGGAGGTTGGCGATCGCCCCGGTCGGACGCAGCTGGCCGTCCAGCGGGGCGCTGACCAGCGCCGCCGGAAGATGGATGTCGAAATGACTGAGCAGGCTCAGGAAATAGCCGGTCCAGCTGACCGCCACCGCCGAGGCCGAGACGCCGTATTCCAGCACCAGCATCCAGCCGATGAACCAGGCCGCCAGCTCGCCGAAGGTGGCATAGGTATAGGTATAGGCGCTGCCCGACACCGGCACCATCGCCGCGAATTCGGCATAGGCCATCGCACAGAACGCGCAGCAGATCGCGGCCAGTACGAAGGACAGCATGATCGCCGGGCCGGCGTGGTTGGCTGCCGCCTGGCCGGTGATGACGAAGATGCCGCCGCCGATCACCGCGCCGATGCCCAGCGCGGTCAGCCCCCAGGGGCCGAGCGTACGGCGCAGGCTGAGCCCGTTGGCGTCTTCGTGGGCGGCGTGCGGGTGCTTGGTGGCCCAGAGTTGCTTGAACATGGTTTGGATTTTCTTGTGTGGTGCGACGTGTCGAACGACCGGGCCGGCGCGATGCCGGCCCGGCAGCACTCAGGCGGAGGTCTTGTTCAGCTTGCTGTGGCGGATGCCGTAGCCGAAGTAGATGCACAGGCCCAGCAGGGTCCAGCCGACGAACAGGTGCCAATGCACCACGAACGCCTGCCAGAACAGGAACAGGCACGACAGCGCGCCCAGCGGGCAGATCAGCCACACCAGCGGCACGCGGAACGGGCGGTGCAGTTCCGGGCGCGAATAGCGCAGTACCAGCACGCCGATGCAGACCGTGGCGAAGGCCAGCAGGGTGCCCATCGAGACCAGCTCGCCGAGCACGTTCAATGGCACCGTGCCGGCCAGCGCGGCGGCGATGACGCCCACCACGATCGTGGCCCAGTACGGGGTACGGAAGCGCTTGTGGACCTTGCCGAACAACTTCGGCAGCAGGCCGTCGCGGGAAATCGTGTAGGCGATGCGGGTCTGGCCCATCATCATCACCAGCACCACCGAGGACAGGCCGGCGATCGCGCCGATCTCCACGGCGGTCTTCAGCCAGGACAGCGAGGCATACGGCTCCAGCGCGGTGGCCACCGGCTTGTCGGTGCCCAGCAGGTGGTACGGCATCATCCCGGTCAGCACCGCGCAGACGATGATGTAGACCACGGTGCACACCGCCAGCGAACCGAGCAGGCCGATCGGCATGTTGCGCTGCGGATCCTTGGTTTCGCCGGCCGCGGTGGATACCGCATCGAAGCCGATGTAGGCGAAGAACACGATGGTGGCCGCACGGAACACGCCGCTCCAGCCGAACTCACCCGGCACGCCGGTGTTTTCCGGGATGAACGGGGTCCAGTTGGCCATGTCGATGTGCTGGGAGCCAAAACCGATGAACAGGCAGATCACGGTGACCTTGATCGCCACGATGATCGCGTTGATGAAGGCCGACTGGGTCACGCCCACGTACAGCAGGCCCGACACCGCCGCCACGATCAGCACCGCCGGCAGGTTGAACAGCTTGCCGGAGCTGATGAACTCCGAGCCGGTCCAGGCGATGGGCGCGGCGCTGAGCGCGTCCGGGAAGGGCATGTGCAAGGTGGTGGTGATGAAGCTGATCAGGTACGCCGACCAACCCACCGCGACCGAGGCCGAGGCGAACAGGTACTCCAGCACCAGGCACCAGCCGATGAACCAGGCCATGCCTTCGCCCAGGGTGGCGTAGGAATAGGAGTAGGCGCTGCCGGAGACCGGCATCATCGCGGCGAACTCGGCGTAGCACAGGCCCGCCAGGGCGCAGGCGAAGCCGGCGATCACGAACGACAGCATCACCGCCGGGCCGGCATGGTTGGCCGCCGCCTGGCCGGTGAGCACGAAGATGCCGGCACCGATCACTGCGCCGATGCCGAGCATGATGAGGTGTTTGGCTGTGAGGGTCCGTTTCAGTGTGGGCTCGCCGTCCAGGCTCCCTTCGATCGGTTCACCGGCATCGATGTGCGCGGACGGTGCAACCGGTTTGACCCTCAACAGAGACTTCAGCATGCAGTGCTTCCCTAAATGGACAAAGGTGAGGTGCGCGGTACATTGCCGCGCACCTTGATGGCAACTGGGCGCCCAGCGGTGCAGGGCCCGCTGTACCTTAGCCAAAGCTGAAGCCTGCGCACAAGCACAAATGCAGCATTGGCCGGGCGATAATCGACAAATTCCCGCCCATCCCCCTGTTGCCATGACGCTGAACCCTGAATCCATTGCCGTTGCTGACGCTGAACTGCGCGCCCAATTGGTCGGATACGCCTTGCGCCAGCCGCAACACGCCGCCCTGGCTGACGAATTCAGCACATTGCTGGATGACCCGGAAAACCCCTTCCTGCGCGAGCGCCTGGCCGGCCATTTCACCGGCAGCGTCTGGCTGGTCAGTGCCGACGGGCAGCGGGTGCTGCTCACCCACCACCGCAAGCTGGACCGCTGGCTGCAACTGGGCGGGCATGCCGACGGTGACCGCAACCTGGCCCGGGTGGCGCTGAAGGAGGCCGAGGAGGAGTCCGGGCTGTCCGGCCTGGTGCTGGAGGACGCCGAACTGTTCGACATCGACAAGCACTGGATTCCCGAACGCCGCGACGTGCCCGGCCATTGGCATTACGACGCGCGCTACGTGGTGCGTGCGCTGGGCAGCGAGCAGTTCGCGGTCAGCGAGGAATCGCTGGCGCTGGCCTGGCGGGAGATCACCGACGTGGCCAATGCGGCGATCGAGACCCCGGACGGCGATGATTCGCTGCCGCGCATGGCGAAACGATGGCGGGCGCGGTAAGGCCCCGTATCGACCAACGGTCGATACCTACCGGGTAGGGAACGACCGTCGGTCGTACCGCGACCATGCCCCGGTAGGGGACGACCGTTGGTCGTCCCGCGACCATCCCCCGGGTAGGGGACGACCGTTGGTCGTCCCGCGACCATCCCCCGGGTAGGGGACGACCGTTGGTCGTACCGCGACCATGCCCCGGTAGGGGACGACCGTTGGTCGTCCCGCGACCATCCCCCGGGTAGGGGACGACCGTTGGTCGTCCCGCTGTCCCTGGCTCAGTACAGCACGCGGGTGCGCAGCGTGCCCGGGATGGCGGCAAGCGCTTCACGCACCGCGCTGGCCTGGGCTTCGCTGGCGGTGATGTCGATCACCACGTAGCCCACCTTCGGGTCGGTGCGCAGGAACTGACCGTCGATGTTGACGTTGTGGCGCGAGAAGATCTCGTTGACCTTGGACAGCACGCCCGGCACGTTCTGGTGGATGTGCAGCAGGCGCAGGCTGTCGGCGTGCTCGGGCAGGGTGACTTCGGGGAAGTTGACCGCCGACAGGGTGCTGCCGTTGTCGCTGTAGCGCACCAGTTTGGCCGCCACTTCCACGCCGATGTTGTCCTGCGCCTCCAACGTGCTGCCGCCCACGTGCGGGGTCAGGATGACGTTGTCGTGCGCGGTCAGCGGCGACACGAACGCATCGCCGTTGCCCTTGGGCTCGACCGGGAACACGTCCAGCGCCGCGCCACCGATGTGCCCGGCACGCAGTGCCGCGTCCAGCGCGTCGATATCGACCACGGTGCCGCGCGCGGCATTGATCAGGTGCGCGCCCGGACGCATCCGGGCCAGCTGTTCGGCACCGATCAGCCATTGCGTGGCCGGCGTTTCCGGCACGTGTACGGTGACGATGTCGGCGCGGGCGAGCAGGTCGTCCAGGCTGATCGCGGCGCGCGCGTTGCCCAGCGACAGTTTGGTTTCGACGTCGTGGAAGATCACCTGCATGCCCATCGCCTCGGCCATCACCCCGACCTGGGTGCCGATGTGCCCATAGCCGATGATGCCCAGCGTCTTGCCGCGGACTTCGTGGCTGCCGGCCGCCGATTTGGACCAGCCGCCGCGATGGCATTCGGCGTTCTTCTGCGGGATGCCACGGGTCAGCATGATCGCCTCGGCGATCACCAGCTCGGCCACGCTGCGGGTATTGGAGTAGGGCGCGTTGAATACCGGGATGCCGGCCAGTTCGGCCGCGTCCAGGTCCACCTGGTTGGTGCCGATGCAGAAGCAGCCCACTGCCATCAGGCGCTTGGCGTGGCTGAGCACCTCGGCATTGAGCTGGGTACGCGAGCGGATGCCGACGATGTGGGCTTCGGCGATGCGCGCCTTCAGCTCGTCCTCGGGCAGCGCCTTGCTGTGCAGTTCGATCTGCGAGTAACCGGCCGCGGTGAACACGTCGATCGCGGTCTGGCTCACCCCCTCCAGCAACAGTACGCGGATATCCTGCTTGGGGAACGAGGTCTTCTTCGGCGACATGGGCGGCGTGCGGGGTGGTGGGCGGGAGCACTCAACTATGCCAGAACGGGGCGGGCATTGTGCAGTGCGCCAAACCCGGGCGGGATGGTTTCAGATGCATCTTTTGGTGGCGGCGCACGGGTCGGGTGCCACGGCAAGGGCCAGACCACCAACGGTGGTCTGCTACGCTTGGGGATTCCCCGTTTCCTGTCTGATGCCATGACCGATCCGCGCCTCTCATCGTTGTTGCAGGACTGCCCGGGGCTGCGGGTCAAGACCGAGCCGGCCGACCTGGAGCACTACGGGCGCGACTGGACCCGGCGCTGGACCCCCGCGCCGCTGGCGATCGCACTGCCCGGCAGCGTCGAGGAGGTGCAGGCGATCCTGCGCTGGGCGTCGGCGCAGCAGGTGGCGGTGGTGCCGTCCGGCGGCCGGACCGGTCTGTCGGGCGGCGCGGTGGCAGCCACCGGCGAACTGGTGCTCAGCCTGGAGCGGATGAACAAGCCGTTGGCCTTCGACCCGGTCGACCGCACCCTGACCGTGCAGGCCGGCATGGCGCTGGAGGCGGTGCACAACGCCGCGCTGGAGCACGGCTTGATCTACCCGGTGGATTTCGCCGCACGCGGCTCGTGTTCGATCGGCGGCAACATCGCCACCAATGCCGGCGGCATCCGCGTGATCCGTTACGGCAACACCCGCGAGTGGATCGCCGGGCTCAAGGTGGTCACCGCCGACGGGGCGCTGCTGGAACTCAACAAGGGCCTGATCAAAAATTCCAGCGGCTACGATTTCCGCCAGCTGCTGATCGCCTCCGAAGGCACCCTCGGGGTGATCGTGGAGGCCACGCTGCGGCTGACCGAGCCACCGCCGGCCAGCAACGTGATGCTGCTGGCGTTGCCCAGCTTCGAGGTGCTGATGCAGGTGTTTGCCGCGTTCCGTGAGCGCATGCAGCTGCAGGCCTTTGAGTTCTTCACCGACCGCGCGCTCGAACACGTGCTGGCCCATGGCGCGCAGGCCCCGTTCGATACGGTGCACCCGTTCTATGTGGTGACCGAATTCGCTGCCGGCGATGAAGCGCAGGAAGCGGCGGCGATGGCCGCGTTCGAGGCGTGCATGGAACAGGGCTGGGTCAGCGACGGCGTGGTCAGCGCCAGCGATGCCCAGGCCCAGCAACTGTGGCGGCTGCGCGAGGGCATCACCGAAGCGGTGGCGCGATACACGCCGTACAAGAACGACGTATCGGTGCGCATCTCGGCGATGCCTGCGTTCATGGCCGAAACCCAGGCATTGATCGGCCAGGCGTATCCGCAGTTCGACGTGGTCTGGTTCGGCCATATCGGTGATGGCAACCTGCACATCAACGTGCTCAAGCCCGATGCCACCGCCGACGCCGACTTTCTCACCCAGTGCGAGCACGTCACCACGCTGCTGGCGCAGGTACTGGCCCGTTTCGACGGCAGCATCTCGGCTGAACACGGTATCGGCCTGGTCAAGAAGGGCTACCTGGACAGCACCCGCAGCGCGCCGGAAATCGCGTTGATGAAGGCGGTCAAACGTGCGTTTGATCCCCAAGGGCTGCTGAATCCCGGCAAGCTGTTCGACCTGTAGCCCGCGACAGGATTTCACGCAGCCTATACGCTCTGTGCTTTCCACCTCGAACGACACCCTGATGATGCGTCCGATCCTGTTGCTCGCTGTCCTTGCCTTGCCGCTGTCGGCACTGGCGTCCAGTTTTGCCGGTTCTTCCGCCGGTTCCGCGTCCGGCGCATCGTCGGCGGGCTCGTCCAGCTCGGGCGATGACAAAGTCGTGCTCGACGCGCGCGAGGATGCGGCAGCCTTCGTCGCCAGCAACGGCGCCATCCGTGGCGCGCGCCTGGAAGCGGCGCTGCTGCACCTGCGTGAAGCCGATGCGGCGCAGCGCGAGGTCAGCGACCTGGCCCTGGCCCGGTCCGTACTGGCTCGTTGATGCACATGCGCCGTCAGGCCCGCCGCTGGCGTTGGGCGGCCCTGGCGGTGTTGTTGGGCGCCCCCGTGGCGCAGGCGGCGATGCAGCTGGAGCTGCAGCCGCAAGGGCTGGATGCGCCCGAACAGCGCGCCGCACGTCGCGTGCTGGCCGAGGTGCAGGCGCAACTGCCACCGCGCTGGCAGGCGCGTTTTGATCGCCCGGTGCAGGTGCGCTGGGTCGATACGCTGCCCGCACAGGTACACGGCCGTGCCCGCAACGGGTCCATCAGCCTGCGTCGTGACCTGCTTGACGGTGTGCGCGAGGGGCAACCACTGCCGCGCGCGGTACAGGCGGCATTGATCCACGAGTTGACCCACGTGCTGGACCGTTCGGCGCAGGGCGGCTGGTCGCGCACCGCACGTTGGCGCGATCTGAGTGGATGGCAACGCCGACCGTGGCGGCTGGGCCGTACCGGAAACCACTTCAGCGAACGCAGCCCGGACCCGTATGAACGCAGCAGCCCGGCCGAGTTCCTAGCGGTCAATGCCGAGCACTTCCTGCTGGATGCCGACTATGCCTGCCGCCGCCCCGCGCTGAACGCCTGGTTCGTGCAGGCGATCGGTCCACGTGGCCCGGCGCCGGCGTGCGATGCGCGGCTGCCGCTGGTGCAGGCCGAGGAAACCACCGGTGCCGCGTCGCTGCTGGAACTGGACCCCGCGCGGATCTACGCCGTGGACTACCTGCTGGCCGAAGGCAACGACCGGCTGATGAGCCGCTGGGGCCACAGCATGCTGCGGCTGGTGATCTGCGCGCCGGGACGCCCGCCGGGGCCGGCCTGCCGGATGGACCTGGCCGATCACCGCGTGCTGTCGTTCCGCGCCTTCGTGGGGGACGTGCAGATCAGCAGTTGGCAGGGGCTGACCGGCGCGTATCCGTCGCGGCTGTTCGTGCTGCCGCTCAACCAGGTGATCGACGAATACACCCAGCTGGAACTGCGTGGCCTGTCCTCGGTGCCGTTGCGGCTGCAGCCGGACGAGATCGCCACGTTGCTTGAGCGCGTGGCGCAGGTGCACTGGAGCTATGACGGGCGGTATCTGTTTGTCAGCAACAACTGTGCGGTGGAGACCGGCAAGCTGCTGCAGGAGGGCGTACCCCGGCTGGCGACGCCGGGCCTGAACCGGCTCACGCCACGCGGGCTGCTGGCGCGGCTGGAACGCGAGGGGATCGCCGACGGGACGGTGTTGGCCGATCGCGACGCGGCCATGCGGCAAGGCTATTACTTCGCCTCCGCCCAGGATCACTACCAGCAGTTGTTCGACGTGGTGCGTGCCGAACTGCCGCTCGGTCAAACCCGGGTGACCGCCTGGCTGCAGCAGCCCGCCTCCCAGCGTGCGGCCTGGGTGGAGCAGGGCGGGCTGCGCGCGACCGCGGCCCTGCTGTTGCTGGAACAGGCGGCCCGCCAGCGCGAGGAGCTGCGCGCGCGCGACCTGCTCAAGCGCACGCTGGCCGCACCGGACGCCGGTACGCGTGCCGCACGCAGCCGGTTGTTGGCGCTGCTGCAGGACGCCGGGCAACTGGTCAGTCCCGCAGCGCTGGTGGCCGGTACCGGGTATGGGCTGCCACTGGCCGCCGAGCGCACCGAAGCGAGCGCCGCCACGGCCCGTCTCAGCGCCCGCGGTACGGATGGCTGGCAGCAGCTTCAGGGGCAGATGCGGGCGCGCCTGCCCGCGGCCCAGCAGCAGGAACTGGCCACCCTGGATCGCAACCTGGACCAGCTCGGCACGCGGATGCGGGCGCTTGCCCGCGAGGAAACCGCTACTGGCGCGGCAGTTCGATGACGAATCGCGCACCGCCCAGCGGGCTGGCGGTGCACGCTACGTGGCCCCCGTGCGCATCGGCGATCGCCTTGACCACCGCCAGGCCCAGGCCACTGCCACCGCGCTGGCGCGAGCGCGAGCCGTCGCCGCGCATGAACGGGTCGAAGATGTGCGCGCTCAGCGCCGGGTCGATGCCCGGGCCTTCATCGTCGACCGATACCTGTACGTGGGTGGCGGTGTCGTGCACGGCGATACGGACCCGTCCCGGCGTGGCATAGCGCCGCGCGTTTTCAAGCAGGGCCATCAGTGCCTGGCGCACGCGGGTGGGGTCGCAGTGGGCAGGATGCTCGCCACGCGAGGTTTCCAGTTCCAGCACGAAACCGCCGCTGCGGAAGCCGGGATCGACCAGCGTCATCACCGAATGCACCTCGTGGACCACGTCGCTGCGCGCGCGGCGCACGTCCAGCCGGGCGTTGTCGGCCAGGCTGAGCACGCGCAGGTCTTCGATCAGTCGCGAGAGTCCTTCCACCTGCGCCAGCAGGCTGCGGAACTGCGCTTCATCGGGCTGGAACACGCCTTCGGCCAGGCCTTGCAGGCGACCACGCAGGATCGTCACGGGGGTGCGCAGTTCGTGTGCGATCGCCGCGTGCCACATCACCCGGTCAGCGTCCATGTTCTGCAGGCGCCGCGCCATCGCGTTGAAGTCGTCCACCAGCAGCGCCACCTCGCCCAGCGAGCGGTCGCTGGCGGCGGCCCGTGCGCCAAGGTCGCCCTGGGCGAGCCTGCCGATGCTGTCCACCACCGAATTGAGCGGGGTGAGGATGCGTTGCGACAGCCGCACCGAGGCCGCCACCGCCAACCCCAGGCCGATCAGGGTGATGCAGGCCATCCAGATCAGCTCCGGGCCGGTCGGCGCCCAGCCGGTGGGTTCCTCCGCCAGCGGATAGAAGTTCAGCAGCACCGCATACAGCAGGTACGAACTGAGGATCACCATCACGATCACCGCCAGCACCATCAGCGACATCGAAATGAAGATGTGCCGGCTCAAGCCCGGGCGGCGCATCAGTGGTCGGCCGCGAGGCGGTAGCCGACGCCGCGCACGCTGGCGGGTACGTTTTCCAGGCCGACGTCGTCCAGCTTGCGGCGCAGCTTGCTGACGTGGCTGTCCACCGTGCGTTCCAGTGCCTCGCTTTCGGGCAGGCATTGGAGCATGAGTTCGCTGCGGCTGAAGATCCGTGACGGCGCCACGGCCATGCAATGCAGCAGCTTGTACTCGGTCAGGGTCAGCAGCAGCTCATGGCTGTAGCCGTCGCCTTCGACGTGCACGCTGTGGGTTTCCGGATTGATCACCAGCGTGCCCACGCGCAGGATGCCCGGCTTGGCCTCACCGCGCACGTTGAGCGTACGCCGCAGCACCGCGCGCACGCGTGCGGCCACTTCGGCCGGGTTGAACGGCTTGACCACGTAATCGTCGGCGCCCATGCGCAGCGCGGTGAGCTTGTCCAGGTCCTGGTCCAGTGCGGTCAGCATGATCACCGGCGTGTCGCCGCGCTGGCGCAGCGTGTTGAGCACGGTCCAGCCGTCCATGCCGGGCATCTGCACATCCAGCAGGATCAGGTCGGGACGGGCGCTGCGGTGCAGCGCCAGGGCATTGATCCCGTCAAGCGCGCGCAGCGTACGCAGGCCTTCGCGCTGCAGGTAGGCCGCGACGATATCGGCGATCTCCGGTTCGTCTTCCACGATCAGGACCAGCGCGTTGAGCGAGCGGTCCCAGTGCGCCGCGGCGCTGGGTGAATCAGTGGCGTGCATGCAGGGCAGGGCCAGAAGGTGCTTGTGCTCCATCGTATCTCCACAGTTCCTCCATCGAAACCCCACGCAAGCCGCGCAGACTTCGCCATTCATGATTCTGGCCGGGCATCCGGCCCTTGTGCAGCAGATGACAACCAACAGGATCCAAGCCACCGCATGGGTGGTGATGATGGCCGTACTGACGGCCTGTGCCAGGGAAGCGGAGGTGCCGATGGCGGCGCCGGAAGTGGGCGTGCTGGCGCTGTCGCCGGCGATCGTGCAGCGCGACGACGAACTGCCTGGCCGCGTGGCAGCGGTGCGGACCGCGCAGATCCGTGCGCAGGTCGGCGGCATCGTGCAGAAGCGCCTGTTTGAACAAGGCGCGGAGGTGCGCGCCGGGACGCCGTTGTTCCAGATCGACCCGGCCGCCTACCGCGCCGACCTGGACAGTGCGCAGGCACAGCTGCAGCGCGCCGAGGCGGCATTGTTGCGTACCGGTGTCCAGGCCGAGCGGCTGCAGTCGCTGGCCGCCGCGCAGGCGGTCAGCCAGCAGGCCCGCGACGACGCCCGCGCCGAACACCAGCAGGCGCGTGCCGACGTGGCGCAGGCGAAAGCCACGGTGGCGCGGCGCCGCCTGGACCTGCGCTATGCGACGGTGGAAGCGCCGATCGCCGGGCGCATCGACCAGGCCCTGGTCACCGAAGGCGCGCTGGTCACCGCTGCCGATGCCACGCCGATGGCGGTGGTGCAGCAACTGGACCAGGTGTACGTGGATGTGCGCCAGCCGGCCGCGATGCTGGAGAGCATCCAGCGTGCCGTTGTCTCCGGCCAGCTCGACAAGGCCGTCGGCCTGCCGGTGACGCTGGTGGGCAGTGGCGGCAAGGTGCGCGCCGAGCAGGGCCGCATTCTGTTCTCCGGCATCAACGTGGATGCCGAAACCGGTGACATCGTGCTGCGCATCCTGGTCGACAACCCCGACCGTCACCTGTTGCCCGGCATGTTCGTGCGTGCCCGGGTACCGCGCGGCGTGCAGCCCTCGGCATTGCTGCTGCCGCAGCAGGCGGTGCTGCGCAGCACCGGGGGCCAGTCCTATGCCTGGGTGGTGGGCAAGGACGGCAAGGCGGTGATCCGCACCCTTGAAGTGGACGGCCAGGTGGATCGCCAGTACGTGGTGAAAAGCGGTCTGCAGGCCGGTGAGCGCGTGGTGGTGGAGGGCCAGGAGCGCTTGCAGGAAGGCCTGCGGGTCACCGCCCGGCCCTGGCAGCGGCCGCCGGCAACGGCTGCACTGGGCACGCCCTGATTTCTCCCTTGGACAATGCGGTCGCGCGGACCGCCCTGAGCCGCCCGCGCGACCCTGGAAGGACGTTGCATGCCGCATTTTTTCATTGATCGCCCGGTGTTCGCCTGGGTGCTGGCGTTGTTTGTGGTGCTGGCGGGCGCGCTGGCCATTCCGCGCCTGGCCATCGAGCGCTATCCCAGTGTCGCCCCGCCCAGCGTGAGCATCTATGCCAGCTACCCCGGTGCCACGCCGCAGACCATGAACGATGCGGTGGTGGGCCTGATCGAGCGCGAGCTGTCCGGGGTCAAGCACCTGCTGTACTTTTCCTCCTCGGTGGATACCTCCGGGGAGGCCTCCATCACCGCCACCTTCCGCCCGGGAACCGACCCCGAACTGGCCCAGGTGGACGTGCAGAACCGGATCAAGGCGATCGAGCCGCGGCTGCCCCAGGTGGTCCGGCAGAACGGGCTGGGCGTGGAAGCGGCCGGCTCGGGGTTCCTGATGCTGGTCGGGCTGCGCTCCACCGACGGGCGCCTGGACGAGGTCGCGTTGAGCGACTACATGGCGCGCAACATCGTCGAAGAGCTGCGGCGTAT
This sequence comes from Stenotrophomonas sp. GL_101, assembly GCF_057835675.1. NCBI lineage: Bacteria > Pseudomonadati > Pseudomonadota > Gammaproteobacteria > Lysobacterales > Lysobacteraceae > Stenotrophomonas > Stenotrophomonas sp. GL_101. Next base: position 1,981,706 of record NZ_CM174432.1, read on the forward strand.
CGACGGCGTGGGCCGGGTGCAGTTGTTCGGTGCCGAGCGTGCGATGCGGATCTGGGTGGACCCGGCACAGCTGGTGGCATACCGCTTGACCCTGGGCGACCTGGCGACGGCGATCAACGAACAGAACGTGCAGATCGCACCGGGCCGGGTCGGCGATTCGCCGTCGGTACCCGGCCAGCGGGTGACCATTCCGCTTACCGCCGAAGGCCAGTTGACCACCCCCGAAGCGTTCGCTGCGATCGTGCTGCGGGCCACCCCCGATGGCGCCAAGGTGGTGCTCGGTGACGTGGCCCGGGTTGAACTGGGCGCGCAGAGCTATGCCTGGTCCACGCGCGAGGACGGCACGCCGGCAACGGCGGCGGCGATCCAGCTCTCACCCGGTGCCAACGCCGTGAAGGTGGCCTCGGCGGTGCGCGCGCGCATGGCCGAGCTGGGCCCCACGCTGCCGGTCGGCATGCAATCCACGGTGCCCTTCGACACCGCGCCGTTCGTGCGGATATCGATCCAGAAAGTGCTCATCACCCTGGTCGAGGCGATGGTGCTGGTGTTCGCGGTGATGTACCTGTTCCTGCAGAACCTGCGCTACACGCTGATTCCGGCGATCGTCGCGCCGATCGCGCTGCTGGGCACCTTCGCGGTGATGCTGGCGGCCGGCTTCTCCATCAACGTGCTGACCATGTTCGGCATGGTGCTGGCGATCGGCATCATCGTCGACGATGCGATCGTGGTGGTTGAAGGGGTGGAGCGGATCATGGCCGAAGAAGGCCTGCCGCCGCGCGAAGCCACCGCCAAGGCGATGAAGGAACTGACCGGGGCGGTGATCGGCATCACCCTGGTGTTGACGGCGGTGTTCATTCCGATGGCGCTGGCCGATGGCTCGGTGGGGGCGATCTACCGCCAGTTCAGCCTGGCGATGGCCGTCTCGATCCTGTTCTCGGCGCTGCTCGCGCTGACCCTGACCCCGGCGCTGTGCGCGACCCTGCTCAAGCCGAGCACGCGTGGGCACCATGGCCGGGGTGGGTTCTTCGGCGCGTTCAACCGCGGTCTTGCGCGCATGACCGCCGGCTACCAGGGCCACGTCGTGCGCATCCTGCAGCGCGGCGGGCGCACCATGGCCGTGTTCGCTGCACTGGTGATGGCGCTTGGGCTGGGCCTGCACCTGCTGCCGGGCGCGTTCCTGCCCGAGGAGGACCAAGGCTACTTCATGACCTCCATCCAGTTGCCCGCCGACGCCACCGCCGAGCGCACCCTGGAGGTGATGCAGCGCTATGAGGCGCACATCGCCTCGCGCCCGGGCATCGCCTCCAACCAGGCCATCATGGGCTACAGCTTCGCCGGTTCCGGGCCGAACGCGGCGATGGCCTACACCATGCTCAAGGACTGGGGCGAGCGCGCCGGCAGCAGCGTCGCCGAGGAAGTGGAACGTGCACAGGCGGCGATGGTGGCCGCGCCGGAAGGGCAGGTCATCGTCGTCACCCCGCCGGCGATCGACAGCCTGGGCAATTCATCCGGCTTCGACCTGCGGCTGCAGGCGCGTACCGGCCAGGACCAGGCACAGCTGCGGGCGGCCCAGCAGCAGTTGCTGGCGCTGGCCTCGGCCAGCCCGCTGTTGCGCGATGTGCACGCCGAAGGCCTGGCCTCGGGCAGCACCGTGCGGCTGCAGATCGACCGCGACAAGGCCGGCGCGATGGGCGTGGGTTTCGCCGCGATCAGCGATACGCTGTCCGCGGCGATGGGCTCGCAGTACGTCAACGATTTTCCCAATGCCGGACGCCTGCAGCAGGTGATCGTGCAGGCCGATGCGCCGCACCGCATGCAGGTCGACGACGTGCTCAAGCTGCATGTGCGTAACGCCAGTGGCGGCATGGTAGCGCTGCATGAACTGGTGACCCCGGTGTGGTCGCAGGCACCGCTGCAACTGGAACGCTACCAGGGCTTTCCGTCGTTGAGCCTGTCCGGCAACGCCGCCGAAGGCGCCTCCAGCGGGCAGGCGATGGCCGAGATGGAGCGGCTGGCGCAACAGTTGCCGGCCGGCTTTGCGCTGGCCTGGACCGGGCAATCGCTGCAGGAGCGCGCGTCCGGCGCACAGGCGCCCTGGTTGCTGCTGCTCTCGATGCTGGTGGTGTTCCTGGTGCTGGCCGCGCTGTATGAAAGCTGGTCGATCCCGGCGGCGGTACTGCTGGTGGTACCGCTGGGCCTGCTGGGCGCAGTGGCGGCGGTGTTGCTGCGCGGCCTGCCCAACGATGTGTTCTTCAAGGTCGGCATGATCACGGTGATCGGGCTGTCGGCAAAGAACGCGATCCTGATCGTGGAGTTCGCCCGACAGCTGCAGCAGCAGGGCCACGGTCTGGTCGACGCGGCCATCGAAGCAGCACGGCTGCGGCTGCGGCCGATCCTGATGACCTCGCTGGCATTCGCGCTCGGCGTGGTGCCGTTGATGCTGGCCAGCGGCGCATCGGCGGAAACACAGCACGCGATCGGCACGGGAGTGTTCGGCGGCATGCTGACGGCAACGGTGTTGGCGGTGTTCTTCGTCCCGCTGTTCTATGTCCTGGTGCAGGGCGCTCGCCATTGGCGGGCCCCTTGGCGCCGCCGCAAAGGAAAACCGGAATGAGTGACACCTTGTGTGATGCACGCATCGAGCAGGCCGAACAGGCGCTGCTGGCCGCGCTGCGCGGGCACGATGCCGAGGGGTTGAGTGGCTGGCTGTCGCCCGCGCTGTTCTTCACCGACCCGCAGGGGCAATGGGCCGGTGCGCATCCGTGCGTGGACGCCTGGGCCCGGCACGAGCTGCGCCTGGTCGATATCGAGCAGGGGCCGGTGGAGCGCCTGTTGTGCGGGCAGCTGGTGCTGGTCTCCAGCGACGTACGCCTGCGCTACGCCACCGCTGCCGGGGAACAGCAACGCGCGCTGCGCCTGTTGCGGGTGTGGGCCAGCTGCTCGTCAGCGGCCGGCCTGCATCTGTTGTCGGTGGGCGTACTGCCGGGCGGCGCGATGAATTCGCACGGACGATGAACGAGCACGCGCCAGCGTCGGCCTGCTTCACCTGCCCTTATGCAGCGACGGATTATCATTCGCTGTTGATTGAGTAAACCGCAAGGAGTTGAACATGCGTGCATCCCCCTGGCTGTTGAGCCTGGCGATCATGACCGCCTTGAGTGCGTGCCAACCTGCCGCGCAGGACGCAGGCGGGAGCGCGGCGGCCAGCGCCGAAGCACCGCCGTCCGCCGCCGACGCCACTTCCGACGAACGCAGTTTCAGTTTCCAGTGTGGCGATCTTGCCGTGCACGCGACCTACCGTGGCCAGGACTCGGCGACGGTAGTGGTGGGTGACCGCACGTTTGCCATGGCGTCGCAGGTATCGGCCTCCGGGGCCAAGTATGGCGACGAGCAGGGCAATGTGTTCTGGACCAAGGGCACCACCGACGGCATTCTCACCCTGAAGGGCGAGAAGGACCGCAACTGCACCGGCTCGGGCGAGGAAGGCGTGCCAGCACCGGTGCCTGCCGCCAGCGCCAGCGCCGACGGCGGTGGTTTCCGTGCGACCGGCAACGAGCCGGGCTGGCTGGCCGAGGTGGGCGCGGGTGCCACGCCGACGCTGCGCGTGGAAACCGACTATGGCGAGCGCAGGTTCGACATCGCCGCGCCTACCCAGGGCAGGGATGGCTGGTCGGGTACGGCCACCGATGGCACGCCGGTCAAGCTGAGTTTCCAGCGCACCGTGTGCCAGGACAACATGAGCGGCCAGGCGTTCGGCGCCACCGCGATGCTCACCGTGGGCGCGCGCCAGTATCACGGCTGCGGTGATTTTGCCGGCGCGCCGTCGCTGGCCGCCAAGCCGTAAGCAGCGGCGAGGTCAGCGCACGTCCTGCGGGCGGCAGTAGTCCTGTGCATCGGCATCGGTGAACAGGTCGTAGCGCCTGCCCACGCCGATCAGGAAGTGGCGGATGACGCAATCGTCGTAATGGCGTTCGTAGAGGTCGGAGAAGCGCTGCTCGCGGCCACTGCACAGGTCGTCGATCGCGGTGTCCAGCGCCTGCCGACGGGCCGGGTCGTAGGGTTCTTCGCCGAGGAAATGCTGGCAGTTGGCCTCGCGCACCAGCAGCGTGCGCACGTCCTCGGGCAGGGTGCAGTAGCCGCCTATGTCGCCAAGGTCATCCAGGTCGGCCGGCACCGCGCAGCCGGCCTGTGCACGGGCGCGTTGCAGTTGCTCCAACGATGGCGTGGGGCTGGCCGCCTCGACGGCAGCGTCGTCCTGTCCGGCCGGTGTGGGCGGCGACGTCGATGCGACGACGTCAGCGCCGGCGTCGACGGCATCGGCCACCGCCGGCGGGCTGCCCGTGTCCGCTGCCCGCGGCGAACACGCCGCGAGCAGCGCCAGGCAGGTCACCAGCGCGAAGCGTTTAGTCGGCACGGCCAGCGAATTCGCCGGTGGCGGTGTTGACCAGCACGCGCTCGCCGTTGGCGATGTACTCCGGCACCATGATTTCGATGCCGGTGCTGAGCTTGGCCGGCTTCGGGCGCTTGGTGGCGGTGCCGCCCTTCAGCTCCGGCGGCGTTTCCACCACTTCCAGGACCACGCTGGCCGGCATCTGCACGGCTACCGGCACGTCGTCGATGACCTGCACGTAGAGGCCGGTCAGACCGTCGGTGATGTAGCCGGCGTCATCGCCGACCACCTCCGCGTCGAGCGTGTACGGGGTGTAGTCCTCGTCGTCCAGGAACACGAACGCATCGCCATCCTTGTACGAATAGGTGGACAGGCGGCGCAGCAGTTCGACCTCGGGCAGGTTGTCGTCGGCGTCGAAACTGGCGTCGAGCTTGTTGCCGCCCGGCACGCTGTACATGATGAAGCGGAAGCGCACATTGCCGCCGCGGCCCTGCGGCGAGCTGCGCTCGATGTCGCGGATCTGGTAGACGCCGTTGTTGTACTCGACGACGTTGCCTTTCTTGATGTCGTTGGCTTTCATGGAAATGAAGGTCGGTTCGTGGGAGGTGGCGGGCGCCATGCCGGGCGCCCTGCGGTGTCGGCCGAATTGCGGGCCGGTGTTACTTCGGTGCCAGGCGCACGCCACCGTCCAGGCGGATGGTCTCGCCATTGAGGTAGGTATTGCCGAGGATGTGGCCGACCAGGCCGGCGAAATCCTCCGGTTTGCCCAGGCGCGGCGGGAACGGAATGGAGGCGGCCAGCGACTCCTGCACGGCCGGCGGCATGCCATCCACCATCGGCGTCCAGAAGATGCCCGGTGCAATGGTCATCACGCGGATGCCGAAGCGCGACAGCTCGCGTGCCATCGGCAGGGTCATGCCGACCACGCCGCCCTTGGACGCGGCGTATGCGGCCTGGCCGATCTGGCCCTCGTAGGCGGCCACGCTGGCGGTGTTGATGATCACGCCACGCTCGCCGTCTTCGCCGGGGGCGTTGTGCTGCATGCGGTTGGCGGCGGCCTTGGCGACATTGAAGCTGCCCACCAGGTTGACCATCACCGTGTTCTGGAAGTTGGCCAGCGGCATCGGCGCCTCTTTGCCGAGCACGCGCCCGGCACCGAGGATGCCGGCGCAGCTGATGGCGGCGTTGAGCCCGCCGAGGAAGTCGTGCGCGGCATCGATCTGCGCGGCCACGGCGGCTTCATCGCTGACATTGGTGCTGAAGTAGCAGGCATTGGCCTGGCCGAGCTCGGCCACGGCGGCCGCACCCTTGGCATCGTTGAGGTCGAACAGGGCCACCTTGGCGCCGTTGGCCACCAGGTACTGGGCCACGGACAGGCCGAGGCCGGAGACGCCACCGGTGATGACGGCACGGACAGAAGACAGCTGCATTGCACGGTTCCGCTGGTTCAAGAACCACCGATTCTAGCGGATGCGAGGGGCGCTACCGTTGTGCAGTGCGCGCAGGCGCTCAGCGGTGCTGGCGCAGGCGGGAGGCGAACTCGTCCGGGTGCAGGCCCGGGGCGAACAGGAAGCCCTGGCCTACCGCCACCCCCAACGACTGCAGGAAGTGCCGCTGCGGTTCGGATTCGACACCCTCGGCAACCAGGCCCAGGCCCAGGCTGCGTGCGATCCCGCAGACCGCCTCGCAGATGGCCACGTCCGAGCGGTTGCCGGGGACGCCCTCGACGAACAGCTGGCTGAGTTTGAGGCCGTGGATGGGCAGGCGCCGCAGGTAGTTCAGCGCGCTGTAGCCTTCGCCGAAATCGTCGATGGTCAGCAGGACGCCCATTTCGCGCAGGCGCGCGAAGGTCTGCAGGGTGTCGGGCGCATCCTCGATCAACACCCGTTCGGTGAACTCCAGCTCCAGCGCGCTGCCGGGCAGGCCGAATTCGTCCAGTACCTGGCGCACATGCCGGGCCAGGTCTTCGCCGACGAACTGGCGGTAGGACACATTGACCGCCACCCGCACGATACCCAGCCCGTCATCCTGCCATTGGCGGATCTGCCGGCAGGCCTCGCGCAGCACCCACAATCCGATCCGCACGATGTCGCCGGTATTCTCGGCATGGCCGATGAAGATGTCCGGGCGCAGTTCGCCCAGCTGCGAATTGCGCCAGCGGATCAGCGCTTCGGCCGCCACCAGGGTGCCGGTGCGCAGGTTGACCTGAGGCTGGTAGACCAGGTGGAACTCGTCATCGTCCAGCGCACGGTGCAGGCGGCTCTCGATCTGCAGGCGGTCGTGCTGGCGCTGCGCCAGTTCAGGCGAAAACACCTGCCAGCCGTTGCGGGTGCGCCGCTTGCAGTCGTACATGGCGATGTCCGCGTTCTGGATCAGCTGCTGCGGGCGCAGCCCATGCTCGGGTGCACGTGCGATGCCGATGCTGGTGGTCACCGCGAATTCGTCGCTGCCAAACCGGAACGGCGTACTGAACCCAAGGGTGATCGCATCGGCCAGGCGCTCGGGCTGGTCGGCCTGGTCGCGGGTGTCGCAGACCACCAGGAATTCGTCGCCGCCAATCCGCGCCAGCAGTCCCTCGGTGCCGATCGCGGTGGCGATGCGGCGGGTTGCGTCGATCAGCAGCTCATCGCCGGCATTGTGGCCGAGCAGGTCGTTGACCGATTTGAAGCGGTCCAGATCGATGTACAGCACCGCCACCCGGCAGTGGGTGGGGTTGGCCATGCGCGCGGCAAGGTCGTTGAGTACCGCGTCGCGGTTCATGATGCCGGTCAGCGGATCGGTACGCGCCTGGATCCGCAGGGTTTCCTCGGCCTGCTTGCGCGTGGTGATGTCCTGCAGGGTGCCGGCAATGCGCGCGGCAGCCACATCGCCGGCTTCGGCCTCGCCGATCATCCGCACCCAGAACGAATGGCCATCGCTGCGCTGTCCCTGCAGTTCCAGCTCGAACGGCAGTTGACGGTCGATCACGTCCAGCAGCGCCTGCTGCAGCAACGATCGGTCGTCCAGGCGCAGGCAGTCCAGCAGGTGCGCCATGTCGTGCAGCGGCAGTTCCTGGCCGAGGATGCGGCTGGCCTCGTCGGTGAGGTACAGACGCTGCAGGCCGCGGTCCCATTCCCAGCCGCCGATGTGCGCCAGCGATTGCGCGCGGTCGAACAGGGCGTTGTTGCGCTTGAGCTCGGTGATGTCGCTGAACAACCCGAACACGTGGTCCGGGCAATCGCGACCGGTGCCGTACACCGGCACGTTGGTGGTGGATATCCAGATCATGCGCCCGCGGGGGCGGTGGTACAGGCCGACGATGGTGCTGCGGATGATCCGTCCGGTCTGCAGCGCCACGCTGGCCGGCCACTGTTCGCGGGTCAGCGGGTGGCCGTGCTCGTCCACGCTGATCCAGTCATCCGGGGCCAGCATCGATTGCAGGCTGTTGCCGTTGCCGGGCATGCCCAGGATGCGGTGCGCGGCCGGGTTGGCCGAGACCACGCGCAGCTGGCGGTCGAACAGGACCACCCCCTTGTCGATCGATTCCATCAGCAGCCGGTAGCGCGATTCAGCCTGCCACCGGCTGCTGAGGTCGCGGGCCACCGCGACGATGCAGTGCTCGCCCTGGTGCTCGAAACCGGCCGAATGCACCTCCACCGGGAAACGGCTGCCATCGCCGCGCATATTGGTGACTTCGATGACGTAGGTCTCGCCCCGGTGCAGGGCTTCCCAGACCGGGTCCAGGTGGTCGCCAGGCAGGTCCGGGTTCAACAGCTCGATCGGTTGCCCGACGATGTCCTCGCGCGCTCGCCCGTAGGCGCGCACGCCGGCCTGGTTGAGATCCAGCACCACCCCGGATTCGCTCAGGATGCTGACCGGATCGGGCACGGCATCAAACAGTGCCGCATACCGGCGCAGCGCCAGCTGGCGATCATCCATCGCTTCGTGCAGGGCCTGCTGCACCTTGCCCAGCAGGGTGTGCAGGTCATCGGCGGCCGGCGGGTGCTCGCGTGCGTGATCGAGTGCGGCCAGCGCGTGGACGTGGGCGGTGAGATGGTCACCGACCGCAACGTCCCTGCGCGGGCCGCGGCGGCTCACGTGGCCGCCAGGGCTTTGCCGGCCTTGCTGCCGGTTTCGCGGCCCAGCCGCCCGGCCAGCCAGCGGCCGGTGGCGGCCAGCGCGGGCAGGTCGATGCCGGTCCGCATGCCGATCCCGTGCAGCAGGTACACCACGTCTTCGCTGGCCACGTTGCCGCTGGCACCCTTGGCATACGGGCAGCCACCGGCCCCGGAAACCGCCGAGTCGACCACCCGCACCCCTTCGTCCAGGCAGGCATCGATATTGGCCAGGGCCTGGCCGTAGGTGTCATGGAAATGCACCGCCAGCGCGGCCATCGGCAGCTCGGTGGCCACGGCATGCAGCATCGCCCGCGCCTTGCGCGGCGTGCCCACGCCGATGGTGTCGCCGAGCGAGATTTCGTAACAGCCCATCTCGTGCAGGGCGCGGGCCACGCGGACCACCTCGCTGACCGCAACCTCGCCCTGGTAGGGGCAGCCGAGCACGGTGGAGACATAGCCGCGGACCTTGACCCCGTCGGCCCGGGCCCGTTCGAGGATCGGCGCGAAGCGCGCCAGCGATTCGTCGATGCCTGCATTGGTATTGGTACGGTTGAAGGTTTCCGAGGCGGCGGTGAACACCGCCACTTCCTCCACCCCCACCGCGCGCGCGCGGTCGTAGCCCTGTTCGTTGGGCACCAGCACTGGGTAGGCGATGCCGGGACGGCGTTCGATGCCGGCATATACCTCGGCGGCGTCGGCCAGCTGCGGCACCCAGCGCGGGCTGACGAAGCTGGTGGCCTCGATGGTACGCAGGCCGGTCAGCGACAACTGCCGGATCAACTCGATCTTGTCGGCGGTGGCGACCGGCTGCGCTTCATTCTGCAGGCCGTCGCGCGGGCCCACTTCGACGATGCGGACGAAATCATCCATGACGTGCCTCCCGGGGAGCGGGAAGACACACGGCCAGCAACAGGCAGGGAAGGGCTCGGATCACAGGGGTACCTGATGGAAGAAGGGCGGCCTGCGTTCCCCGGCGGGCCACGAAAAGGGGTTACGCGGGCTGGACGCTAAAGCGGCCAGCCTGCGCCTGGAAAGCGCAGGGGGTGCGTGGGGGCGAGCGTGGCCGATTCGGTCAGTCCTGGGTGACCCAGTGCGGAGCCCGCTTGTCCAGGAAGGCGCCGAGGCCCTCCTGGCCTTCGGCCGAGACCCGCAGGCGGGCGATCAGCGCGGCGTTGTCACGGTCCAGCCCGTCCCGGTCGCGGCCGGCGCTGACCCGGCGGACCAGCTCCTTGGCCGAGGAGGAGGCGATCGGGCCGGCCTTGTCGAGCAGGCCGAGCTGGCGCTGCACGGCTTCATCGATGCGTTCAGGTTCGATCAGCTGGTGGACCAGGCCGATCCGCCAGGCGGTGTCGGCGTCGAAGTGCTCGCCGGTGGCGAACCAGCGCCGCGACTGGCGCGGGCCGATGGCGTCGATGACATACGGGGAAATCACCGCCGGCAGCAGCCCCAGCCGGCTTTCGGTCAGGCCGAAGCGGGCCGTGGTGCTGGCAATGGCGATGTCGCAGCAGGCCACCAGGCCGACGCCGCCACCGAAGGCGGCACCGTGGACACGGGCGATGGTCGGCTTGGGCAGCTCGTCCAGCGTGCGCATCAGCCGGGCCAGTGCCATCGAGTCCTGGCGGTTGTCTTCTTCGCTCGCTGCGGCCATGCCGCGCATCCACTGCATGTCCGCGCCGGCCGAAAACGACGCGCCCTGGCCGGCCAGGACCACCGCGCGGACCTGTTCGTCGCGCCCGGCCGCTTCCAGCGCCGCGGTCAGCTGGGCAATCAACGCCGCATCGAAGGCGTTGTGCAGGGTAGGCCGGTTCAGCCAAAGGGTCAGCACCGAGGCGCTGCGTTCTATCTGTAATGCATCACTCATGGGGGACCTGCGGTTGCTCCATACATGTACAGATCATAGCGGGCCATTGGTCACCGGCCATGACGCGACGCGGCGATGGTAGAATTGATAACCATTCCTATCCCCCACAAGGCGCTCCGTGACGCTGTCCGATCTGCCGCTGCACAGCTCCGCCCTGGTGGAATCGGTGCAGGAACTGCACGCCAACGATGCCATCGCCCGCCGCCTGCAGGAGCTGGGTTTCGTCAGCGGTGAAGATGTGCGTCTGGTCGCCCGCGGTCCGGTCGGCGGCGAGCCGCTGCTGGTGCAGGTGGGATTCACCCGCTTCGCCCTGCGCCTCAGTGAAGCGGCCCGCATCGTGATCACCGCGCTGCCGGGGGGAGCACATCCATGAGCGCGGATGTCTCAATGCTGCGCGTGGCGCTGGTGGGCAACCCCAACAGCGGCAAGACCGCGCTGTTCAACCAGCTAACCGGCAGCCGCCAGAAGGTGGCCAACTACACCGGCGTCACCGTGGAGCGCAAGGAAGGCCGCCTGCGCGCGCCGTCCGGCCGCGAGTTTGCCGTGCTCGACCTGCCCGGCGCCTACAGCCTGCAGCCGGCCAGCCTGGACGAAGCGATCACCCGCGACCTGTGCCGGGGCTTCTACCCCGGTGAAGCGGCACCGGACGTGCTGCTGTGCGTGATCGATGCGACCAACCTGCGCCTGCACCTGCGCTTCGCACTGGAGTTGCGCGAGCTGGGCAAGCCGATGATCGTGGCGTTGAACATGGTGGATGCCGCCGAGCGGCGGGGCATCAAGATCGACGTAGAGGCGCTGGAACAGGCGCTGGGCGTGCCGGTGGTGGAAACCGTGGCCGTGCGTCGCCACGGCGCGGCCCAGCTGGTGGAACGACTGGATGCGATGGTCCCGCACCTGCAGGCGCCGGTGGCCGTGCCTGACCAGGGCGGTGATTACCACGCCCGCGTGCGCGGCATCCTCAACGCGGCGGTGAGCATGCCCACCCGTACCGCGAAGGTCGACGACGCACTGGACCGCTGGTTGCTGCACCCGGTGTTCGGACTGGTCACCCTTGTGGTGGTCATGTTCCTGATCTTCCAGGCGGTGTTCGCCTGGGCCACGCCGTTGATGGACGGGATCGAGGCCGGCTTTGGTTGGCTCGGCGAAAACGTCGGTGCGGTGTTGCCCGAGGGTCCACTGAGCAGCCTGCTCACCGACGGCATCATCGCCGGCGTGGGCGGGGTGGTGGTGTTCCTGCCGCAGATCCTGATCCTGTTCGCGTTCATCCTGGCATTGGAAGAATCCGGCTACCTGCCGCGCGCGGCGTTCCTGCTCGATCGCATGATGGCCTCGGCCGGCCTGTCCGGGCGTTCGTTCATCCCGCTGCTGTCCAGCTTCGCCTGCGCGGTGCCCGGCATCATGGCCACCCGCAGCATCCAGGATCCGCGCGACCGCCTGGCGACCATCCTGGTGGCACCGCTGATGACCTGTTCGGCACGCCTGCCGGTCTATGCGCTGCTCATCGGCGCGTTCATTCCGCAGAAGACCCTGTGGGGCTTCGTCAGCCAGCAGGGCCTGGTGTTGTTCGGGTTGTACACGGCCGGCATCCTCAGTGCGCTGGCGATGTCGTGGGTCATGAAGAAGTGGCGCCGCGACAAGAGCGAGCACCCGCTGATGCTGGAGCTGCCGTCCTACCGCATCCCGCATCCGCGCGACCTCGCCGTGGGCCTGTACGAGCGCGGCATGATCTTCCTCAAGCGCGTGGGCGGCATCATCCTGTCGTTGACCATCCTGCTGTGGGTGCTGCTGAAGTTCCCGGCCGCGCCGGCCAACGCGACCATGCCGGCCATCGATTACAGCTTCGCCGGCCAGATCGGTCACGCGATGACGACGATCTTCGCGCCACTGGGCTTCAACTGGCAGATCTGCATCGCACTGATCCCGGGCATGGGTGCGCGCGAAGTGGCGGTGTCCTCGCTGGCCACCATCTACGCGCTGTCGGCCGCCGATGACGATGCGGCGATCCAGGCACTGACGCCGGTGGTGGCCCATGGCTGGTCGCTGGCCACCGGGCTGTCGCTGCTGGTGTGGTTCATCTATGCGCCGATGTGCATTTCCACCCTGGCCACGATCAAGCGCGAGACCAATTCGTGGAAGCAGGTGGGCTTTGCCACCGTCTACCTGTTCGCCGCGGCCTACATCGCCGCGCTGGTCACCTACCAGGTGACCGTGGCACTGGGCGGCGGCTGATGAGCATCGGCCTGCTGCTGCAGTACATCGTGGTCGCCCTGATCGTGCTGGTCAGCGCGTGGGTGGTGGTGAAAAAGCAGTTCCCCGGCACCGTGCGCAAGACGCGCGGAGCCATCGCGCTGGAGCTGGTGAAGCCGCAGCGCGCTGCATGGGTGCAGGCGCTGGGGCGCAAGGTCGCGCCGCCGGCCAGCGGGGGTGCGGGCGCTTGTGGCGGCTGTGACAGTTGCGGGCCGACCAAGCCCAGGTAACGCACCACCGTGGGTCATGCGTGTATCGACCAACGGTCGATACCTACCGGAGGGGTGGCTTTTCCGCTAGCCTGCAGGCATGACTACCGCCCCTCTTCGTTTGCTCATCCACGGTGCGTCCGGGCGCATGGGCCAGGCCCTGTTGCGGCTGGCCGCCGACACCCCCGCGCTGCAGATCGTGGCGGCGGTGACCCGCCGTTCGCCGGTTCAGCGCGTGGTCGACGGGGTGCCGCACTTCGCCGCCAGCGAGCTGGCCGGCGCGCCGCCTTTCGACGTGGCCATCGACTTCAGCCTGCCCGAGGGGTTCGACCCGGTACTGGCGCTGTGCGTGGAGCGCGGTGCCGGGTTGGTCTCGGGTACCACCGGCATCAGCGAGGCGCAGCGCCAGGCACTGATCCAGGCCGCCGCGACCATCCCGCTGGTGTGGGCGTCCAACTTCAGCCTGGGCGTGGCGGTGCTGGATGAACTGGTGGAGCGTGCCGCGGCGGCGCTGGACGGCTGGGATTGCGACATCGTCGAATCCCACCACAGCCAGAAGCAGGACGCGCCCTCGGGGACCGCGCTGACCCTGGGCGCAGCCGCACAGAAGGGGGGCGCGCAACCGCATTACGCCAGCCTGCGCGCCGGCGACATCGTCGGGGAGCACCTGGTGCAGTTCACCGGGCTGGGCGAGCGCATCGAGCTGACCCATCGTGCCACCAACCGCGACATATTCGCGCGCGGCGCGCTGTTTGCCGCGGCCCAGCTGACCGGGCGGGCGCCGGGCAGCTACCGGGTCCGCGACCTGCTGGCCGGTGCCGGCCCTGCCGTTATTGGCTGAATGGGGGAGGGGTGACCCTGAACCCCGGGCTGGCCATGCGTGGCCGTACGTCAGCGATTGCATGTAAACGCTGGCGTCGCGGGGTGCTTGCCTTTACAATTCCCGCTCGCCGAATCACGACAGCCGGACCGGTCCCGCACCGCAGTCCGCGCTTTTTTGCAACCGCTTTTCCGTGAAGCGTGGCGTGACTTCGGTGACCCCTCGGTAGCCAAAGTGAGATTCCCGTGACCCAAGCCGCAATCCTCGTCCTCGAAGACGGCACCGTATTCGAGGGCGAATCCGTAGGCGCGCCCGGCCTGTCCGTCGGCGAGGTGGTGTTCAACACCGCCATGACCGGCTATCAGGAAGTGCTGACTGATCCCTCCTACGCCCGGCAGATGGTCACGCTGACCTACCCGCATATCGGCAACACCGGCATGACCGACCAGGACGACGAGGCCCACAAGGTGTGGTCGGCCGGTCTGATCGTGCGCGACGTGCCACGCCGTCCCAGCAACTGGCGCAGCCAGGTGTCGCTGCAGGACTGGCTGCTGCAGCGTGGCGTGGTGGCCATCTCCGGCATCGACACCCGCAAGCTCACCCGGATCCTGCGTGAGCGCGGCGCGCAGAACGGTGCGTTGATGGCCGGCGAGGGGCTGGACGTTGAACAGGCACTGGAAGCGGCGCGCAAGTTCCCCGGCCTGAAGGGCATGGACCTGGCCAAGGTAGTCAGCACCGACAAGGCCTATCCGTGGACCGAAGGCCAGCTGGACCTGGACCGCAATGAGTTCGTCAGCGCCGCACCCCAGTACAAGGTGGTGGCCTACGACTTCGGTGTGAAGCTGAACATCCTGCGCATGCTGGCCGAGCGCGGCTGCGACGTCACCGTGGTGCCGGCGCAGACCCCGGCCGCCGAGGTGCTGGCGATGAACCCGGACGGCGTGTTCCTGTCCAACGGCCCGGGCGATCCGGAGCCGTGCGACTACGCCATCGCGGCGATCAAGACCTTCCTCGACAAGAAGGTGCCGACCTTCGGCATCTGCCTGGGCCACCAGCTGCTGGCACTGGCCTCCGGGGCCAGGACGGTCAAGATGGGCCACGGCCACCACGGTGCCAACCACCCGGTGCAGGACCTGGACACCGGCAAGGTGATGATCACCTCGCAGAACCATGGTTTCGCGGTCGACGAAGCCTCGCTGCCGGCCACCTTGCGGGTCACCCACCGCTCGCTGTTCGACGGTACCAACCAGGGCATCGCGCGCACCGACGTGCCGGCGTTCTCGTTCCAGGGCCACCCCGAGGCATCGCCCGGGCCGACCGACGTCAGCCCGCTGTTCGATCGTTTCGTGACCCTGATGGCCGAGGCCAAGGCTTGATGCGCGCCAGTGCGCTGATGCTGGTGCTGTCCTGCGCGGTCGGTTCGGTGCATGCCGCGCCGGCCACCGATGCACAGGTGAGCCATGTGGTGCAGGCGTTGGGCATGGATTCGCTGGGCGCCAGCATGGCCCGGATGATGATCGACAACGTGCCGGCGCTGAAGGCACTGCCCGACAACGACCGCGCCTGCGCCGCGGGCCCGGTGCGCTCGCTGCTGGACGCCGAGTTCCGGCGCCAGCTGGTGGTTGGCCTCGGCGACGACGGTGACCAGGTGATGGCGCAATGGAAGGATTTCCTGGCCACCCCGGCCGGCGATGGCCTCAAGAAGGCCTTCGGCAACGCAAACCCGGAAACCGTGGCTGAAAAGGCCAGCGTCGACCTGGACCCGGCTGCGCGCGAGGCGCTGACCGCGTTCCTGGCCAGCCCGGCGTTCCAACGCTTCATCGCCACGCTCGACCAGGACATCGCCACCCCCGATGACCACGGGACGCGCCTGGCCAAGGACCTGCAGGACCAGTGCCGGATCGCGCTGACCCCCGACCAAATTTCCTGATCGACAGCAAGCGATCACCCCCATCCGCCACGCTGTCCAGACTTAGAGAAGACAATGCCCAAGCGCACTGACCTTAAAACCATCCTCATCATCGGTGCCGGCCCGATCGTCATCGGCCAGGCCTGTGAGTTCGATTACTCCGGCGCGCAGGCCTGCAAGGCACTGCGCGACGAGGGCTATCGCGTGGTGCTGGTCAACAGCAATCCGGCCACCATCATGACCGACCCGGAGATGGCCGACGCGGTCTACATCGAGCCGATCAACTGGCAGACGGTCGAGAAGATCATCGCCAAGGAAAGGCCCGATGCGCTGCTGCCGACCATGGGGGGCCAGACCGCGCTGAACTGCGCGCTGGACCTGGCCGACAACGGCGTGCTGGAGAAGTACAACGTCGAACTGATCGGCGCCAAGCGCGACGCGATCATGATGGCCGAAGACCGCGAGCTGTTCCGCGTGGCGATGAGCGAGATCGGCCTGGATTGCCCGGCCGCCGCAGTGGCGCACACGGTTGAGGAAGCCATCGAGATCCAGACCCGGGTCGGCTACCCGACCATCATCCGCCCCAGCTTCACCCTGGGCGGCAGTGGCGGCGGCATCGCCTACAACCGCGAAGAGCTGATCGACATCGTCACCCGCGGCCTGGAGCTGTCGCCGACCAGCGAAGTGCTGGTCGAAGAGTCGGTGCTGGGCTGGAAGGAGTTCGAGATGGAGGTGGTGCGCGACACCGCCGACAACTGCATCATCGTCTGCTCGATCGAGAACCTCGACCCGATGGGCGTGCACACCGGCGACTCGATCACCGTGGCCCCGGCGCAGACCCTGACCGACAAGGAGTACCAGCGCCTGCGCGATGCCTCCATCGCCGTGCTGCGCAAGATCGGCGTGGACACCGGCGGCTCCAACGTGCAGTTCGGCATCAGCCCGACCACCGGCCGCGTGGTGGTGATCGAAATGAACCCGCGCGTGTCGCGTTCCTCGGCGCTGGCCTCCAAGGCCACCGGCTTCCCGATCGCCAAGGTCGCCGCCAAGCTCGCCGTGGGTTACACCCTGGACGAACTCAAGAACGAAATCACCGGCGGCCTGACCCCGGCCTCGTTCGAGCCGTCGATCGACTACGTGGTCACCAAGATCCCGCGCTTTGCCTTCGAGAAGTTCCCGGCGGCCGACGCGCGCCTGACCACCCAGATGAAGTCGGTGGGCGAGGTGATGGCGATGGGCCGCACCTTCCAGGAGTCGTTGCAGAAAGCCCTGCGTGGCCTGGAAACCGGCAAGATCGGGCTTGACCCGACCGGCCTGGACCTGAGCAACGAAGACGACATCACCACGATCAAGCGCGAGCTCAAGGCCCCGGGCCCTGAGCGCCTGTTCTTCGTCGGCGATGCGTTCCGCGCCGGCTTCAGCGTCGAGGAAGTATTTGCGCTGTCGCACATCGATCCGTGGTTCCTGGACCAGATCGAAGCGATCATCCAGGCCGAAGCCCAGCTCGCCGCCGATGGCCTCGACGCGCTGGATGCCGCGCGCCTGCGCACGCTCAAGCGCGCCGGTTTCTCCGATGCCCGCCTGGCCGAGCTGACCGGTACCAACGAAGCGGCCGTGCGCGCGCTGCGCCGTGCGCACAAGGTGCGCCCGGTGTACAAGCGCGTGGATTCCTGCGCCGGTGAATTCTCCACCGGCACCGCCTACCTGTACTCGACCTACGAGGACGAGTGCGAAGCGGCGCCGAGCAACCGCGACAAGATCATGATCCTGGGCGGCGGTCCGAACCGCATCGGCCAGGGCATCGAGTTCGACTACTGCTGCGTGCACGCCGCGCTGGCACTGCGCGCCGACGGGTTCGAGACCATCATGGTCAACTGCAACCCGGAAACCGTCTCCACCGATTACGACACCTCCGACCGCCTGTACTTCGAGCCGCTGACGCTGGAAGACGTGCTGGAGATCGTCGAGCTGGAACAGCCGAAGGGCGTGATCGTGCAGTACGGCGGCCAGACCCCGCTGAAGCTGGCGCGCGCGCTGGAAGCCAACGGCGTGCCGGTCATCGGCACCTCGCCCGATTCCATCGACCTGGCCGAAGACCGTGAGCGCTTCCAGCAGCTGGTCGACCAGCTCGGCCTGAAGCAGCCGCCGAACCGCATCGCCCGCAACGACGAGCAAGCGCTGCTGCTGGCGCGCGAGATCGGCTATCCGCTGGTGGTGCGCCCGAGCTACGTGCTGGGCGGCCGCGCGATGGAGATCGTGTACGGCGAATCCGACCTGGCCCGCTACGTGCGTGACGCGGTCAAGGTCTCCAACGATTCGCCGGTGCTGCTGGACCGCTTCCTGGACAACGCGGTGGAAGTGGACGTGGACATCATTGCCGACAAGGACGGCAACGTGCTGATCGGCGGGGTGATGGAGCACATCGAAGAGGCTGGCGTGCATTCGGGCGATTCGTCGTGCTCGCTGCCGCCGTACTCGCTGTCGGCTGAAACCCAGGCCGAGCTGCGCCGCCAGGTGGTGGAACTGGCCAAGGCCCTGAAGGTGGTCGGCCTGATGAACACCCAGTTCGCGATCCAGGCCGGCGAAAATGGCGAAGACATCGTGTACCTGCTGGAAGTGAACCCGCGTGCCTCGCGCACCGTGCCGTTCGTGTCCAAGGCCACCGGCATGGCGCTGGCCAAGATCGCCGCGCGCTGCATGGCCGGCAAGACCCTGGCCGAGCAGGGCGCCACCAAGGAAATCGTGCCGGGCTACTACTCGGTGAAGGAAGCGATCTTCCCGTTCGCCAAGTTCCAGGGCGTCGACCCGATCCTCGGGCCGGAGATGCGCTCCACCGGTGAGGTGATGGGCGTGGGCCGCAGCTTCAGTGCCGCCTTCGCGCGCGCGCAGGAAGCCGGTGGCATCAAGGCGCCGCCGCTGGGCAAGGCGTTCGTGTCGGTGCGTGACCCGGACAAGCAGCGCGTGCTGCCGGTGGCCAAGCTGCTGCTGGAGCGCGGTTACACGCTGGTGGCCACGCGCGGCACCGGCGCCTGGCTGCAGCAGCACGGCATGGACTGCGAGATCGTCAACAAGGTGGTCGAAGGCCGCCCGCACATCGTCGACTCGATCAAGAACGGCGAGATCGTGTATATCGTCAACACCACCGAAGGGCGTGCGGCGATCAACGATTCGTTCTCGATCCGTCGCGAGGCGCTGCAGCACCGCGTCACCTATTCGACCACCATTGCCGGCGCCAAGGCGCTGGTGCAATCACTGGAATTCCGCGGGACCGGCCCGGTCTGGTCGCTGCAGGAACTGCACAAGGAGTTGGACGCATGAGAGCACCGATCACATTGAAGGGCGCGCAGCGTCTGCGCGAAGAGCTGGACCACCTGAAGTCGGACAAGCGCCCCAAGGTCATCGCCGCGATCGCCGAAGCGCGCGCGCACGGCGATCTCAAGGAGAACGCCGAATACCATGCCGCGCGCGAAGAGCAGGGCTTCATTGAAGGCCGCATCAAGCAGCTGGAAGGCGAGCTTTCGCATGCGGAGATCATCGACATCACCAAGCTCAATGCCGGCACCAAGGTGGTGTTCGGCGCGACGGTGAACCTGGCCGATGTGGAAAGCGATGAAGAAAAGCGTTACCAGATCGTGGGTGACCTGGAAGCCGACATCAAACTCGGCCTGATCGCGATTTCCTCGCCGGTGGCACGTGCGTTGATCGGCAAGCTGGAAGGCGATTCGATCGTGATCGACGCCCCGGCCGGCCAGCGAGAGTACGAAATCGTCAGCGTCCAGTACCTGGACTGATCGACGATGGCGACAGCGACGCTGCTGCTG
This sequence comes from Stenotrophomonas sp. GL_101, assembly GCF_057835675.1. Lineage (NCBI taxonomy): Bacteria > Pseudomonadati > Pseudomonadota > Gammaproteobacteria > Lysobacterales > Lysobacteraceae > Stenotrophomonas > Stenotrophomonas sp. GL_101. Next base: position 2,001,060 of record NZ_CM174432.1, read on the forward strand.
CCCGCGCGCAGCCGGTTCCCGGCCGCGCCGTTGCCCGAAGATGTGGCGAAGGCGCTGGGACGGGCGGTTCGCAGCAGCGTCGAGCCCGGCGAGCGTGCCCAGCTGCAGCGGCATTTCCAGCTGCAGCCGGCGCACTGGCCGGTAGCCGCCTTGACCCGCCAGCTCGATGTCGGCGATGCCGCCGATGCGGTCTGGCTGCGTGCCGATCCGGCCTATGTGGTGCCGGATATGCACGGCGCACGGATGATGGGCCACGGCGACACGCTGCGGCCCGAACCGGAAGATGTCGCGCGGTTGTTGCCGGCACTGCAACCGCTGTTCGCCGGCTTCGGCTTCAGTCTGGACGCACCGCTGCCATCACGCTGGTACCTGCGGCTGCCGCCGGGAACCACGCTGCCGGCGTTTGCCTCGCCGGAAGAGGTGCTGGGCGATGACCTGTTCGCCCACCTGCCCGAAGGCGATGCCGGCCGCCGCTGGCGTGCCCTGTTGACCGAGGCGCAGGTGGTGTTGCACCAGCACGACTGGAACGCGCAACGCGTGGCAGCGGGCAAGCGGGCGATCAACTCGCTGTGGTTCTGGGGCGGTGGCGAGCTGCCGCAGCGCGTCAGCACCGCGCACGTGCAGGTGCGCAGCCGCGAGTCGCTGCTGCAGGCGCTGGCCAAGGCAGCCGGCGTACAGGCCGATGGCGACCAGCAGGTGGATGCGCTGGTCGACCTGCGCCAGCTGCGTTCGCTGGAACAACTGGGCAACGATGCGATCCGTCCGTTGCTGGCCGCACTGCAAGGCGGTGAACTGCGTCGGTTGGTGCTGGATTTCGAGGACGGCGCACGTTTCGAGATCGACAAGGCCCAGCGCTGGCAGTTCTGGAAGAAGCCGGCGCAACTGCACGACGCCTGATCCACCGCGCCGCATCCGAGGTGAAGAGATTCACTTACCCAGGTAGGTCACCACCGTTGGTGGTGACGCTTGAACGGGCGGCAGCGGCGAGCGTGTGCGTCTTCGCTTGGGTGTAACGCGGGCTTTCGGTGCCGCTTGGCGGCCGGCAGGCCCTTTCGCAAATGTCCCCCGGCCGACGCCTGCGGCGACGGCCTCCTCCTTTATTTTGCCAAGGACCTGCCGGCCGCCAAGCGGCTCGGCTTGCGGTGCGCAACGGCGCACACCGATGGTTGGCGCGGGCGCTGCGGTTTTCCGCGCGGGCACCGACCGATGCCCTTGCCAAGGTAGGTCACCACCGTTGGTGGTGACGCTCGCACGGGCGACAGCAGCATGGAATCTCCGCTGCCTTCAGCAAGCCGAGCCCCTTCGCGGCCGACAGGCTCTTGGGCAAAATCAAGGAGGAGGCTGCCGTAAGGCGGCCGGGGGACATTTGCACCAAGAGCCTGTCGGCCGCGAAGGGGCTCGGCTTGCTGAAGGCATGCCCGAGCAACGCCGCCGCCACTTCAGTGAACAGCATTCCAGGCACCTCCCGGTAGCAGGCAGGTATCATCCAAGGGTCTGCCAGTGGCAGCACCTCATACCCCGCGATCGAGCCTCACTTGTCTTCTTCCGATACCCCCCAGATCCAGCGCCGCCCCGTTGCGCCCACGGCCACCTGGCCGGTCGACATGCTGCCGCTGCTGCAGCGCCTGTACGCCGCGCGCGGCGTCACCGATGCGGCCCAGGCGCAGCCGAAACTGGCGCAGCTGCACGCGCCGGAACTGATGGGCAGCATGCAGGCCGCGGTCGACCTGCTTGCCGTGGCCATCGCCAACAACGAACGCATTCTGGTGGTGGGCGATTTCGACTGCGACGGCGCCACCGCCTGCGCGGTCGGCGTGCGCGGGCTGCGCATGCTCGGCGCGCGCGATGTGGTGCACGCGGTGCCCAACCGCATGCTGCATGGCTACGGCCTGTCGCCGACGCTGGTGGCCGACCTGGCGCCGCTGCAGCCGGGCCTGCTGGTTACCGTCGATCATGGCATCGCCTGCCATGCCGGTGTGACCGCCGCCAAGGCGCTGGGCTGGAAGGTGCTGGTCACCGATCACCATCTGCCCGGTGAGCAGCTGCCGCCGGCCGATGCCATCGTCGACCCGAACATCAACGGCGACGTGTTCCCGAGCAAGGCGCTGGCCGGTGTGGGCGTGATCTTCTACGTGCTGATGGCCCTGCGCCGCCACCTGCGCGAGCAGGGTGCGTTCGCCACGACCCGCGAGCCGGATCTGCTGACCCTGCTGGACCTGGTGGCGGTCGGTACCGTCGCCGATCTGGTCGTGCTCGATGCCAACAACCGCGCCCTGGTCTCGGCCGGTCTGCGCCGGCTGCGGGCCGGGCAGGGCTGTGTCGGCCTGCAGGCACTGATCGAAGCCAGCGGTCGTGATCCGGCGCGACTGAGCGCCACCGACATCGGCTTCGCATTGGGGCCGCGTTTGAACGCGGCCGGGCGTCTGGAGGATATGGCGCTGGGCATCGAACTGCTGCTCACCGAAGACCGCGCGCAGGCGCGCGAGATCGCCACCACGCTGGAGCAGATCAATGCCGAGCGCCGCGCGGTGCAGCAGCTGATGACCGAGGACGCCGAACTGGCGGTCTCACGCGCAGTGCTCAGCGCCGAAGGCGAGCGCCCGATCGCCGCCTGCCTGTTCGATGCGCAATGGCATCCCGGCGTGGTCGGGCTGGTCGCCTCGAAGATGAAGGACCGCCTGCATCGCCCGGTGATCGCCTTCGCCCCATCCGAGCCCGGTAGCGATTCGCTGCGTGGCTCGGCGCGTTCGATTGCCGGCTTCCACATCCGTGATGCGTTGGCGCTGGTCAATGCCGCGCATCCCGGGCTGATCGACAAGTTCGGTGGCCACGCCATGGCTGCCGGGCTGAGCCTGCCGCATGCGCGGCTGGACGATTTCCAGAAGGCGTTTATTGCTGTCGTCGAAGCGAGCATGGACCCGGCGTCGCTGCAACAGCAGTTGCTCAGCGATGGCGAACTGGCACCGGGCGAACTCGATTTCCACCACGCCGAGGCGGTGCGGCTGGCCGGTCCGTGGGGGCAGGGCTTCCCCGAGCCGTTGTTCGACGGTCATTTCCAGGTGGCACGCTGGCAGGTGCTGAAGGAGAAGCACCTCAAGCTCAGCCTGCGCCTCCCGGGCCGTGCCGAACCGATCAACGCGATCCACTTCAGTGGCTGGCACGGCACCGCCCCGGCCAACCACGTGCATATCGCCTACCGCCTGGTCAGTGACGATTACCGCGGCGGCGGGGCGATCCAGCTCATCATCGAGCATTGCGCCGACGCGTGAGGCGGTCTCAGGCCGGTGCGCCGGTTACTCCTGCACCTTGCTCACCAGCGTCGGCAGGTCCCACGGCCCGCCCGCGCTGACCAGGCGGCACAGTCCGGAGCTGGTCACCTCGGTCTTCACGAACTGGGCGCCGGTCCAGCCCCAGGTGGTGCTGTAGAAGCAGTCGCCCAGGCCGCGGCCCTTGTGCGATTCGCCGATGGTGCGTACGTCGTCGCCCGCACCCGAGGCAGTGACCAGCCTGGGCTGGTACGGGGCGCGGTCGTTGACCACCCAGTAGCCGTCGCCGGTGTTGTAGGCCGCGCGCCAGCAGGCCTGCGAGACCAGCAGCTTGTCCGCGCTCAGGCGCTGCACGGTGATTTCCTGCGGGCCTTCATTGGAGATCATGCCGTCGCCCGGATGCAGGGCTTCGCACTTGTCGGCCGAGGTGGCCGCTGCCAGCGCAGCGCGCAGCGCCTTCGATTCGCCCAGGGCTTCATCGGCAGCGCGGGTCGGCACTACCTTGGCCAGCTTCACCACCGGCATCGGCACGGCCGGCAGCACCGTGCTCTCCGCCTTGGTGCCCTTGCGGACCAGCGCCCCCGGTGTGCCCAACCGGCCCTGGAATTCATCCATCTTCAACAGTGCCGCCGCCGCGCCGCGATCGGACACGGTCCAGCGCTTGCCGTCGTTACCGGTCAGCACGATGCGGCTGTTGCCGGTCAGGCTGGTGAGCAGTGCACTGACCTGCGCCGGCGACAGCACGGCAGTGCCGTCTGCAGCGGTGTAGTTCAACGCGCCCAGCTTGGCGTCGTTGATCTGCAGCGACAGCTGCCTGGGCAGCTTGGTTTCGTCGTACTGGCCCAGCATCAGTTCGGCCTTGACCGGCTGGTTGGGGCCGGCCAGCCGGGTCAACAGGATCGACACCGGCAGATTGCTGCCCTCCTCATCGTTCTGGTACCCGGCCGCCCGGCAGGTGCGGGTGTTGTCGCAGGCCACGGTCCAGTCGTTGTGGCTGAAGCTCAGCCCGGCAACAGGGCCGGCGGCGTGGGCCGGCAACCCAGGGGCCAACAACAGCAGGGGCAGCAGGGCAGGCAGGCGCATCGGAACATCCTTGTGGTGGTGCTGGGAGGGACTGGCATCTTGGCGCACGCCAGTGAACCCGCCAAGCCCTGCGTCGCCTCAACCCCGTTTGCCGGCATGATCCGTTCAACCTGCTGTCATCGGATAAGGAGCGTCACATGCAACGCGCACTGGGTGGGATCGGCATGCTCTGCATGCTGCTGGGCATGCAGGTAGGAACGGCCGAAGCGCGCACGGTAGTCATGCCGCTGCCAACGGGGGCGCCAGTGCTGCAGGTGGCCGGCGCCGAGGTGCCGGTGCAGCTGCGCCAGGTACGCCTGGACAGCCGCGTGGTGGCCGGCCTGGGCGAGACCCGCATCGAGATGGAGTTCTTCAACCCCAACAATCGCGTGCTGGAAGGCCAGCTGGAGTTCCCGCTGGCCGATGGCCAGCAGGTGGCCGGGTTCGCGCTGGATATCGACGGCGTGCTGCGCGAGGCGGTGCCGGTGCCCAAGGCGCAGGGGCGGCAGGTGTTCGAGGCGATCGAGCGGCGGCGGGTCGACCCGGGCCTGTTGGAGCAGACCGCCGGCAACCAGTTCCGGCTGCGCGTGTACCCGATTCCGGCGCGCGGTAGCCGCACCCTCGTGCTGACCTTCCGCGAGACCCTGCCGGTGGACGCGCAGGGGCTGCGCTGGACCCTGCCGCTGCAGTTCGCGCGCAATGCGCAGCAGGTGACGCTGCGACTGGAGGCCAGTGGCACCGGCGCGCCGGTCGCCAGTGGCCGCTGGTCCGGCCGCTTCGATGCCCGCGACGGCGCCTACCGGATGCAGTGGCAGGGCCGTGGCGATGCCTTGCCGGCGCAGGCGCAGTGGCGCCTGCCGCAGGTACGCCAGCTGGACGTGGTCAGCGGCACACACACCGGCCAGTGCTATCTGCTGGCGCAGATTCCCGTGCCGGCGCAGGCCACGCCACGGGTATTGCCCAAGCGGGTCGGGTTGTTGTGGGACGCATCCGGTTCGGCCCGCCAGCGTGACCGTGCCGCCGAGCTGGCGGTGCTGGACCGCTACTTCGGTGCCATCGGCGAGGGCGAGGTGGTGCTGACCGTGCTGCGCGACCGCGCCGAGCCGGCGCGCAGCTTCCGCATCCGCGGTGGCGACTGGAGTGCGTTGCGCGCCCACCTGGCCGGCCTGCCGCTGGATGGTGCCAGCGCGCTGGGCGCGTGGACGCCGCGTGCGGACATCGCCGAATACCTGCTGGTCAGCGATGGACTGTCCAACTATGGCGCCGCATCCCTGCCGCCGTTGGCGGCCGGGCAGCGCCTGTACGCGCTGAGCAGCGCCGGTGCGCGTACCGACAGCGCGCGTCTGCGCGCGTGGACCGGTGCCCACCATGGGCAGGTACTGGTGGTGTCCGGCGTGGCCGAGGTCGACGGGGCGATGCCGCTGCTGCTGCAGCAACCGGCCGAGGTGGTCGCCCTGCGTGGCAACGGCGTGGACCAGTTGCTGGCCGACGCCAGTCGCGCCAGCCAGGGCTGGTTGCGGGTGTCCGGACGCGTACAGCGCAGCGATGGGCAGGTGGACGTGCAGCTGCGGCTGGCCGACGGCACCGTGCATGTGCAGCGCCTGCAGGTCGCCTCGGCGCGTGCGCTGGACGGCAGCCTGGTCGCGCAGGCGTGGGCCACGGCGATGCTGGCCCGTTACGCGGTCGATCCGGTCGCCAATGCCGAGGCGATCGGCACGCTCACCCGGCAGTTCTGGCTTGTTGGGGCGGACACCTCGTTGCTGGTGCTGGAAACCCTGGATGACTACCTGCGCTACGGCATCCGCGCCCCGGCACCGCTGCGCGCTGACTACGACCGCCTGCATGCGGTGCGCATCGACGACGAAAAGCAGGCGCGTGCGCAGCGCCTGGACCAGATCGCGCTGCAGTTCGCCGACCGCGAGCGCTGGTGGAACACGCGCTGGCCCAAGGACACGTCTGCCACCAAAGCGGTACTGACCAAGGCCGCGCCAATGGCGGTGGCCGCCGCCAGGACGCAGGACTACATGGAAGCACGCGCCAATGATGTGGTCACTGCTCCCTCACCGCCAGCACCCCCTGCACAGATGGCGCTGGCCGCGGCGCCGAGGGGAAACCTGGAGACCGCCGACGCCGCCACCAGCAAGCACAGCCAAAGCGCCAACAGCGGCGCCATCGCGGTCACCCTGGCTGCATGGGAACCCGATTCGGCCTATGCGCGTCGCCTCCGTGAGGCCGATCCCGCGCAGCTCTACGCCACCTACCTGGCCGAACGCGACCAGCACAGCGACAGCAGCGCGTTCTACCTGGACGTGGCCGACCTGCTGCTGGCCAAGGGCCAGCGCGAGCTGGCGCTGCGCGTGTTGTCCAACCTGGCCGAGATGCAGCTTGAGAACCGCCACGTGCTGCGTGTCCTGGGTTACCGCTTGATGCAGGCGGGCGCGCCGGAACTGGCGGTGCCGGTGTTCCGGCAGGTGCTGCGGCTGGGCGAGGAAGAGCCGCAGAGCTTCCGCGACCTGGGCCTGGCGCTGCAGGCCAGTGGCCAGTACCAGCAGGCGCTGGAGGCGTTGAATGAGGTCGTGGTGCGGCCGTGGGACAGCCGCTTCGATGGCATCGCACTGATCGCACTGGACGAACTCAACACCCTGGCCGCGCGCGAGCGCGTGGACACCCGCGCGGTGGACCCGCGCCTGCGCCGGCCGATGCCACTGGACCTGCGCGTGGTGCTCAGCTGGGACAGCGACAACAGCGACATGGATCTGTGGGTGACCGACCCCAACGGCGAGCGCGCGTACTACGGCAACCGGCTTACCTACCAGGGCGGGCAGATGTCGCAGGACTTCACCGGCGGCTACGGACCGGAACAGTTCTCGCTGCGTGAGGCCAAGCCAGGCAAGTACAAGGTGGAGGCCAACTTCTTCGGCAGCCGCGAGCAGCTGGTCACCGGCGCCACCACCTTGAGCCTGCGCCTGAGCACCCATTGGGGCACCGGCAGGCAGCGCGACCAGCAGGTCACGATGCGCCTGAAGGACCGGGCGGACACGGTGCTGGTGGGGGAGTTCGAGGTGCGCTGACAGCGCTGCCGCGCGGGAATGTGATGGGTGGTAGCCGCGCCGTGACCAACGGGGCGGCTACCATCGGCACTCCAGAGCATCCTGACCGGCCCTTTCGATGGACCCTGCCGTGCCCAAGGCCACACCCACCCGCTGGCGCCCCGCCACGCGCCTGCTGGTCTGGGCCACGATCCTGCTGGGCAGTGCGGTGGCCAACGCCTTCGTCGAGGTGATGGACGCCAGCCGCCGAGGCGAGGACCTTGCGCTGTGGCAGCCGATGATCTGGGAACTGAGCAGTGCCGGCATGATCCTGCTGACCCTGCCGCTGCTGTGGTGGGGCTGCCAGCGCTGGCCGCTGCATGCCGATACCTGGAAGCGGCGGCTGCCGCTGTACCTGCTGGCCAGCGTAGGCTGGTCGCTGCTGCATGTGGCGGGGATGATGGTGCTGCGCCACCTGGCCTACGCCAGCCTGGGCGAGCACTACGTGGATGGCTCCCACTGGGCGACGCGCCTGCTCTACGAGTACCTCAAGGACGTGCGCGCGTTCTTCAGTTTCGTGGCGATCGAACACTTCTTCAGCTGGTTCGGACGCCGTCGCCAGGGCGAGGCGCACCTGCTGGTCGCGCCGGAAGATGCGTTGCCGGTGGAGGCGGTGGAGCGCCCGGGGCGATTCCTGATACGCAAGCTGGGGCGCGACTTCCTGGTGGCCACCGATGACATCGAATACGCCCAGGCTGCTGGCAACTACGTCAACCTGCGCGTGCGCGGACACGACTATCCCCTGCGCAGCACCATGGCGGCATTGGAGGAGCGGTTGGACCCGGGGGTATTCGTGCGTGCCCACCGCAGTTGGCTGGTGAACGTGCGTCGGCTGGTGTCGATCGAGCCGCTGGACGGCGGTGAGGCATTGCTGCACATGGATGATGGTGCGCGGGTGCCGTGCAGCCGGCGGCAGTTGCCCGCGTTCCGGCAGGCGCTGGCCGTGCCGCCCGCGGGCTGAGCGCTGACGGGGCCGGCGTTGCGCCGGCCACCGGTCCGGCACCCTGGAGGCCAGGATGCCGGCAGCAGGCTCAGCGCTTGCTGTCTTTCTTGATCATCGCGTCGATGCGCCCGGCGCGGGCTTCCGAGCCCGGGTGCGAGGACATCAGGCCGCCTTCGCTGGAGAGCTTGCGGAACATGCTGGCCAGTGCGGCCGGGTCGTAGCTGTGGCGCTTCATGAAGCGGTAGCCGTACTCGTCGGCCGCGCTTTCTTCCTTCTGCGAGAACTGTGCATTGACGAAGCCCTCGGCCAGTTCGCCCAGCTGGCCCTGGGTCAGGTCGGCAACATTGGCGTTGCCCGAGGCGGCCAGGCCTTCGCGACCGGCCGAGGTCAGCATGGCGGTGCGCATCTTGGTCTTGGAGTGACCCAGCTTGACGTGGCCGATCTCGTGGCCGATCACGCCGCGCACTTCATCGTCGGAGGCCATGTCCATCAGGCCCGAGTAAACGCGCACGCAGCCATTGGCCATCGCCCATGCGTTGACGTCTTCGGTCAGGTAGACCTTGAAGTTCAGGTTCATGCCGTCTTCGTTGGCCAGGCCCTGGGTGATCTTGGCCAGCCGCTGGGTGTACGGGCTGTTGGCCGGGGCGACCTTGTTTTCCTTGTCCATGTACACGCAGGCCTGGTCGGCGGCCTTGGCCACGTCCGCATCGGACAGGGTCAGGGCCTGGCCGGCCTTCATGCCGGTGCTGGCGAGCGACTTCAGATCAATGGCCGAGGCGTTGCCGGCGGCCACCAGGGCGAGGACCAGCAGTGCGGCGGAGGATGACTTCCTCATCGGGTAGAACTCCATGTGGTTGAATTGGGGGCGCCGGGCGGCGGGGGCTGCAGGGCGCGGCAGAAGTCTACCGCCTGGACCGGCCGGCGTGTCCAGTGATGTCGCATCCAAGCCAACGGGCCGGCCGGCGGCGCGGGCCTCACCGCCGGAAAGGCCCGGATAGGCTATGATGCACAGTCTTTTTACACGCATCAATCGCCGACATGCTTGAGCTCAATCCTGTCCGCCAGCGCATCACCGATCTCACCGATCGCGTGGTATCGCTCAGGGGGTATCTTTGACTACGACGTCAAGAAAGAACGCCTTGAAGAAGTAACCCGGGAACTGGAAAACCCGGACATCTGGAACAACGCCGAGTACGCCCAGAACCTGGGCCGCGAACGCGCCAACCTGGAAAAGACCGTGGGCGGCATCGCCACGATCCTCGACGGCCTGGCCGAATCGGGCGAACTGCTGGAACTGGCTGAAAGCGAACAGGACGAAGAAACTGCCCTGGCCGTGGTCGCCGACCTGGACAAGTACCAGAAGCACGTCGAACAGCTGGAATTCCAGCGCATGTTCTCTGGCCAGATGGACACCGCCCCGGCCTTCGTCGACATCCAGGCCGGTGCCGGCGGCACCGAAGCCCAGGACTGGGCCGAAATCCTGCTGCGCATGTACCTGCGCTGGTGCGAATCGCGCGGCTGGAAGACCGAGCTGATGGAAGTGTCCGGTGGCGACGTGGCCGGCATCAAGTCGGCAACGCTGCGCGTGGAAGGCGATTACGCCTATGGCTGGCTGAAGACCGAGACCGGCGTGCACCGCCTGGTGCGCAAGTCGCCGTTCGATTCGGACAACCGCCGCCACACCAGTTTCACCTCGGTGTTCGTGTCGCCCGAAGTGGATGACAACATCGAGATCGACATCAACCCGGCCGACCTGCGTACCGACGTTTACCGGTCTTCCGGTGCCGGTGGCCAGCACGTCAACAAGACCGAGTCGGCGGTGCGTATCACGCACATTCCGACCAACACGGTCGTGGCCTGCCAGACCGGCCGCAGCCAGCACCAGAACCGCGACAACGCGATGAAGATGCTGGCCGCCAAGCTGTACGAGCTGGAAATCCAGAAGCGCAACGCCGAGCGTGATGCGGTGGAAGCCACCAAGTCCGACATCGGCTGGGGCAGCCAGATCCGCAACTACGTGCTCGACCAGAGCCGTATCAAGGACCTGCGCACCGGTATCGAACGTTCGGACACGCAGAAGGTGCTCGACGGCGACCTCGACGAATTCGTCGAAGCCAGCCTCAAGTCGGGCCTGGCGGTCGGCTCCAAGCGCGTCGATGCCTGAGGTCGGGCCAGTGGCAGCGGCATTGCCCGCTGCCCGGGCCCTCCGGCGCAGGACGTGGATGACGCCCTGCGCCGCGCGTGACGCCTGCAGGGCAGGGCGGTGATGCGCAGCGACAGCGAGCGCAAGGAGCTGGGCGGTTTCCTCAAGGCCTGCCGCGACCGTGCCGACCCCGTCACGCTGGGCCTGCCGGCCGGGCGGCGGCGTACCCCGGGGCTGAAGCGCGAGGAGGTTGCGCTGGCCATCGGGGTCAGCGTCAGCTGGTACACCTGGATCGAGCAGGGACGTGACGTACGTGCCTCGCCAGCGGCGCTCGACCGGCTGGCGCGGGTGCTGCGGATGAGCGATGACGAGCGTTCCTATGCCTTCGCGCTGTCCGGCTACGGCGTGCCGCTGGACTCCCCGGACGAGTCGGTCACCGAGGGGTTGCGCCAGCTGGTCCAGGCCATGCAGCCGATCCCGGCCTATGTACGCAACACCCGGCTGGACATCCTGGCCTGGAATCCGGCCATCGCCGAGCTGTTTGTCGACTACAGCCAGCTGGCGCCGCATGAGCGCAATACGCTGCGCTTGATGTTTCTGTACCCGGCCTACCGCACGTTGATCCTGAACTGGGAAGAGATGGCCCGTGGACTGCTCGCCAGTTTCCGCGCGGCAATGGCGCAGGCGCCGGACAAGGCGCCGTTCCTGGCCCTGGCCGAGGACATCGCCGCACACAGTGACGTATTCCGCCAGTGGTGGCCCGAGCACGATGTGCGTCGTTTCGACGAAGGCGCCAAGCGCTTGAACCATCCCACGCGCGGCCTGCTGGACCTGCAGTACGTAGCGCTGGTGCCGGAGAGCCGGCACGATCTTTCGCTGGTGACCTACCTGCCGCGCAGGTAAGGCGGGGGGGGCGCGCGGCCGGGCTGCGCCCGGCACCCGCAGAGGCTTTCAAGCCAGGGCGACAGCAACAACAACAGCAACCGCTGGCTTCCCGTGGGAAGGCGGGGCACTGTGGGTGTGCGGGGCCGCCGTGAACCCGTCCATGGGGGCTTGGTCGCGCCATCCATGGCGCTCACACCCCGCAAACCCACAGTGCCCCGCCTTCGACAGTTCTCCGCGCGGTCTGTCGTAGAGCCGAGCGTCGCTCGGCTGCTCTTCGCTTCAAATTCAGAATTCTCGAATGGATTGGAAATCGAATTTAGAAAGCGATCCGTGCGTGGCGTGGCTCTACTGAAAGTCGCGGAAATCTGTCGAAGGCGGGGTGGGTCCGGTTGCGGGGGTGTGAGCCGCATGGATGCGGCGACCAAGCCTACAAGGACGTATTTACGGCGCCCCCCGCAACCGGACCCGCCCCGCCATCCCACAGGAAGCCAGCTTTGGGCCCATTCAGACAGGTAACTGACAGTCACAGGATAAGCAGACGCCTTGTTGTCTGGGGGCAACGGGCCCACATTCCTGTAAGGAAACGGGCCACCGGTCCGTTGTCGAGACGACAGGAGAACCGCATGTCCGCTTCCCCCACCGTAACCGCCGCCATCTCACGCGATCCGGCTACCGGCCAGCAGATCGCCAGCCACCCCTTCATCAACGAGGCCGAGCTGGGCGCGATCCTGGATCGCGGTCGCGAGGGCTTCGCTGCCTGGAGTGCACAGTCGCTGGAGCAGCGTGCCGGCGTGCTGCGGTCGATGGCCGCGGTGCTGCGCCGCGATCGCGAGACGCTGGCGGCACTGGCCACCGCCGAGATGGGCAAGGTCCAGGTCGAAGCGCTGGCCGAGATCGAAAAGTGCGCCGTGCTGTGCGAGTGGTATGCCGACAACGGCGCGCAGTGGCTGCGCGACGAGGCAACCCCGGTGGCCGACAACAAGGCCTATGTGTCCTATCTGCCGCTGGGCGTGGTGTTGGGCATCATGCCGTGGAACTTCCCGTACTGGCAGGTGATGCGTGCGGCGGTGCCGATCCTGATGGGCGGCAACGGCTTCCTGCTCAAGCCGGCGGAGAACATCGTGGGCACCGCCAAGCTGCTCGATGCCGCCTGGCGCGACGCGGGACTGCCGGCGGGCACCTTCATCGCCGCCAACATCAGTCGCGAAGGCACCAGTGCGGCCATCGCCGATGACCGCATCGCCGCGGTGACCCTGACCGGCAGCGTGGCCGCTGGCCGCAGCATCGCCGCCCAGGCCGGGCAGGCGCTGAAGAAGGTGGTGCTGGAACTGGGCGGCTCGGACCCGTTCATCGTGCTGGCCGATGCCGACCTGGAGGCCGCGGCCGATGCGGCCATCGCCTCACGCTTCCAGAACGCCGGGCAGGTCTGCATCGCCGGCAAGCGCATCATCGTCGAGGCGTCGGTCTACGACCGCTTCGTGACGCTGTTCTGCGAGCGGGTGCAGGCGCTGACCGTCGGTGACGGCCGCGAGGCCGGCAGCCGCATCGGCCCGATCGCGCGCCAGGATCTGCTGGAACAGCTCGATGCACAGGTGCGGGCATCCGTTGATGCCGGTGCCCGATTGCTGGCCGGCGGCCAGCAGCTGGATCGCGCCGGCAGCTTCTACGCGCCGACCGTGCTGGCCGACGTTACACCGGGCATGCAGGCCTTCGATACCGAGACCTTCGGTCCGGTGGCCTCGATCACCCGCGCCCGCGACGCCGATCACGCGGTGGAACTGGCCAACCAGAGTGAATTCGGCCTCAGTGGCAACCTGTGGAGTGGCGACCATGAGCGCGCCAAGCAGCTGGCGCGCCGGCTGCAGACCGGGGGTGTGTTCGTCAATGGCTTCTCTGCCTCCGATCCGCGCGTGCCGATCGGTGGGGTGAAGAAGAGCGGCTTCGGTCGCGAACTGTCGCACTTCGGTATCCGCGAGTTCGTCAACGCGCAGACGGTGTGGTTCGACCGTCGTTGACGCCGGTCCTTGCCCTTATCTGCAACGCTTCATCACCACTTCCAGCGAGAAGGACGTCATTCCATGTCCAAGGGTTCCGATCTGCTCGTCGCCGCACTCGAAAACGAGGGCGTCGAGCGTATTTTTGGCATTCCCGGTGAGGAGAACCTCGACGTCGTCGAGTCGCTCCGCCATTCCAGCATCGAACTGGTCATCACCCGCCATGAGCAGGCCGCGGTATTCATGGCCGCCACCTATGGCCGCCTGACTGGCAAGCCGGGGGTGTGCCTGGCCACGCTCGGCCCGGGTGCGCTCAACTTCACCACCGGTGCGGCCTATGCCCTGCTCGGTGCCTGGCCGGTGATCATGATCACCGGGCAGAAGGGCATCGTCGCCAGCAAGCAGGCACGTTTCCAGATCGTGGACATCGTCGCCACGATGAAGCCGCTGACCAAGTCCGCGCGGCAGATCGTCTCGGCGCGCACCATTCCGACCATCGTGCGCGAGGCGTTCCGCACCGCGCAGGAGGAACGCCCGGGCCCGGTGCTGCTGGAACTGCCCGAGGACATCGCGGCGATGGAGGTGGAGGACGTGGCGCTGATCCCGCCGCACCCGGTCGACCGGCCGATCGCCAGTCCCGAGGCGCTGGAGCGCGCCGCAGAGATCATCCGCAACGCCCAGCGGCCGCTGTTGATGATCGCCTCGGCGGCATCGCGGCCGCAGTCGAGCGAGGCGCTGTCGGCCTTCGTGCTGCGTGCCGGCATCCCGTTTGTCACCACGCAGATGGGCAAGGGCGCGGTGACCGGTGGGTCGGGCCTGTACATGGGCACCGCGGCGTTGAGCGAACGCGATTACGTGCACATGGCCATCGACCAGGCCGACGTGATCGTCACCGTCGGCCATGAGGTCACCGAAAAACCGCCGTTCGTGATGCACCCGGGCGGGCCGACGGTGATTCATATCGGTTACTCGCAGGCGGCGGTGGAGCAGGTGTACTTCCCGCAGGTCGAAGTGATCGGCGATATCGGCCGCTCGCTGACCCTGCTGGCCGACCGCATCGAGGGCCGGGTGGCCCATGCCGATGCGCTGCTTCCGCTGCGCGCGACGATCCTGGAGCACCTCGGCGACCGCGCCGAGGAGGCCGCCTTTACCCCGCAGCGGCTGGTGCACGACGTGCGCCGGGTGATGCCGCCGGACGGCATCGTGGCGCTGGACAACGGCATGTACAAGATCTGGTTCGCGCGCAACTACCGTACCCAGGTCGCCAACACCCTGCTGCTGGACAACGCGCTGGCGACGATGGGCGCCGGCCTGCCGTCGGCGATCATGGCCTCGATCCTGTATCCGCAGCGACGGGTGCTGGCGGTGTGCGGCGACGGCGGCTTCATGATGAACAGCCAGGAGCTGGAAACCGCCCGCCGGCTGGGCCTGAACCTGGTGGTGCTGATCGTCAACGACGGTGCCTACGGCATGATCCGCTGGAAGCAGGCGGTGGATGGCTTCGCCGACTACGGCATGACCTTCGGCAACCCGGACTTCGTCACCTATGCACAGGCCTATGGCTGCAAGGGCCATGCGGTGACCGCCATCGAACAGTTCATCCCGACCCTGGAAGCGGCGTTCAACGAAGGTGGGGTGCACCTGGTGTCGGTGCCCATCGACTATTCGGAGAACCAGCGGGTGTTGGTGGAGGAGCTGCGCCAGGCGTTCCCGCCCGTGGCCGGCTGAGGCGTGCGGGGCGCAGCCGGGCCGCTCTGGCCCGGCTGCGGCAGGGTGGTTTTGGTATGCTGTTGGGCCGGCTGTGCCCGGCGTATTACCCCCCCCCTCACTACACGATTCCCGCAGATCCATGAGCGAAGCTACCGATACCCCCCCCGTTGACGAAAACAAGTTGATCGCCGAGCGTCGCGAGAAACTCAACGCATTGCGTGGGCAGGGGATCGCGTACCCGAACGACTTCCGTCGCGAGCACTTCGCCGGCCAGCTGCAGACGGAATTCGTCGATGCCGGGCAGTGGACCGCCGAGGCCCTCGAGGCCGCCGACCGTTCGGTGCGGATGGCCGGCCGGCTGATGGCCAAGCGGGTGATGGGCAAGGCCAGCTTCGCCCAGATCCAGGACGAGTCCGGCCGTATCCAGCTGTTCCTGCAGGGCAATACCCTGGGCGATGCCTACACCGCCTTCAAGGGTTGGGACGTGGGCGACATCATCGCCGTCGAAGGCAGCCTGACCCGCACCAGGACCGGCGAACTGTCGGTCAAGGCCACCAGCATCCGCCTGCTGACCAAGTCGCTGCGCCCGCTGCCGGACAAGTGGCATGGCCTGTCGGACGTGGAGCAGCGCTACCGCCAGCGCTACGTCGACCTGATTGTCACCCCGGAAGCACGCGAGGTGTTCATCAAGCGCTCGCGGATCATCCGCGCGATGCGTTCGTGGCTGGACAACCGCGACTTCCTGGAAGTCGAAACGCCGATGATGCATTACATCCCCGGCGGCGCCACGGCCAAGCCGTTCACCACCCACCACAACGCGCTGGACCTGGACCTGTACCTGCGCGTGGCACCGGAGTTGTACCTCAAGCGCCTGGTCGTGGGTGGCCTGGAGCGCGTGTACGAGATCAACCGCAACTTCCGCAACGAAGGCGTCAGCACCCGCCACAACCCCGAGTTCACCATGATGGAGTTGTACGAGGCCTACGCCACGTACAACGAAGTAATGGACCTGACCGAAGGGGTGATCCGCGACGTGGCCAGCCAGGTGCTGGGCACCACCACGGTGGACTGGGACGGTGCCAGCATCGACCTGGCCCCGGCCTTCCGCCGCTGGCGGATGGATGAGGCGGTGCGCCACCACAACCCGCAGATCAGTGCGGCCGACTGCACCGACCGCGACGCGCTGGCCGCGCATTGCGAGCGCCTGAAGATCCGGATCAAGCCGTCCTACGGCTGGGGCAAGCTGCTGCTGGAGATCTTTGAAGCTACCGTCGAGCACACCCTGATCCAGCCGACCTTCATCACCGATCACCCGGTCGAAGTCTCGCCGCTGGCGCGTGCCAATGATGACCAGCCCGGTTACACCGATCGCTTCGAGCTGTTCATCAATGGCAAGGAGCTGGCCAACGGCTTCTCCGAGCTGAACGACCCCGAAGACCAGGCCGCGCGCTTCCAGGCGCAGGTCACGGCCAAGGACGGTGGTGACGACGAGGCCATGCACTACGATGCCGATTACATCCGTGCGCTGGAGTATGGCATGGCCCCGACCGGCGGCCTGGGCATCGGCATCGACCGTTTGGTGATGCTGCTCACCGGCAGCAGTTCGATTCGTGATGTACTGCTGTTCCCCTACATGCGCCCCGAAAACTGAGACGTAGGTCCGGCTGTCCGCGTTGGGCAGCCCGGCCGGGGTTCCGCTGGCATGGCCGCGCGCGTATCGTTTCCACGTGGTCTTTCCAGTCGTCGCAAGGGTGGCCACGCACCATGGTCGGTCCAGGGGGATGCATGACATCGGCATCACACTGTGACTACGATCATGAACCGGGCGATCACGACGGGAGGCGGATCCATGCAAGGTGCCAGTGTGCAGAGTGGCGGAATCTCTTTTCCGCAGCATGTTCCAGTGTGGTCCAGAAAGACGGCGGAAGCAGCCTTGAATATTGTCATCGTCGATGATCAGACATCCGCGCGCACCATGCTGCGTCATGTCATCGAGGACATCGCGCCGGAACTGAGCGTGCGTGACTTCGGCGATCCGCTGACCGCGCTGGCCTGGTGCGAATCGCACCCGGTGGATCTGTTGCTGCTCGACTACCGCATGCCGGAGATGGACGGCCTGGAATTCGCCCGTCGCTTCCGCCGGCTGCCCAAGCATCGGGACATCCCGGTGATCCTGATTACCGTGGTGGGCGATGAGCCGATCCGCCAGGCCGCGTTGGAAGCGGGCGTGATCGATTTCCTGGTCAAGCCGATCCGTCCGCGCGAACTGCGCGCGCGCTGCTACAACCTGCTGCAGTTGCGACAACAATCGGAGACGGTCAAACAGCGCGCGTTGTCGCTGGAGCAGCGGCTGCTGGCCAGCATGCACGAAGTGGAAGAGCGCGAACGCGAAACGTTGTCGCGGCTGGCGCGTGCGATCGAGTTCCGTGATGCCGGCACCAGTGCCTATCTGGAGCGGATGGCGCACGTGGCCGGGTTGATCGCCGAACAGCTCGGCCTGCCCGAGGAAGAGTGCAAGCTGATCGAGATGGCCGCGCCGCTGCATGACATGGGCAAGATCGCCATTCCCGATGCGGTGCTGCTCAAGCAGGGCAAGCTCAACGAAGAGGAGCTGGTGATCATGCGCCGGCACCCGCGTATCGGCTATGAGCTGCTGAGTGGCAGCCAGAACCGCTTCATCCAGATTGGTGCGCTGATCGCGCTGCGCCACCACGAACGTTACGACGGCAGCGGCTACCCCGATGGCCTGATCGGCGATGCGATTCCGCTGGAAGCGCGGATCGTGGCGGTCGCCGATGTGTTCGATGCACTGATCTCGCCACGCCCCTACAAGGAAGCGTGGACGATGGAAGCCACGCTTGCCTACCTTTACGCCCAGCGCGGCCGGTTGTTCGATCCGCGTTGCGTGGACGCACTGTTGAAGGGACGCGAGCAGCTGGACGAGATCTGTGCGCAGCATTCGACGGCTTCCTCCCGACCGGGGATGTGAGGTGCGGCCCCTGTACCCGTGGCTGAAGCGTCGCCTGGCGCAACGTCCGGATACCGAGCACGGCCAGGCCACCGTGCGGGTGGCGCTGATCTCGCTGATTCTGCTGTACGTGCTGCTCACCGGCGCGCGCAACCACCTGCTGACCACCCAGTACCACGACGTCCTGGTCACCGCGGTGGTGGGCCTGGTGATGTCGTTGGGGTTGTTTGGCTGGCTGCTGTGGCGCCCACAACGCTCCGACCTGCGGCGGGTGGTGGGCATGCTGGCCGACTATGGCCTGATCGCCCTGGGCATGATCCAGATGGGCGAGCCGCTGGGCTGGGTGTACGCCGTGGTGATGTGGGTGACGGTCGGCAACGGCCTGCGTTATGGCAACCGCTACCTGGCCGCCGCGATCGTGCTGGCCATGCTCAGTTTTGGTGCAACCGCGCTGTTGACGCCCTACTGGGTGGCCAATGGCAGACTGGCTTTCTACCTGTGGCTGGGGTTGGCGGCGGTGCCGCTGTGCTGCTCGACCCTGCTGCGCCGACGCATGCGACCGACGACCATGAACGATATCCCGCAGGGCAATGTTGCCAAGGGCCACCTGCTGGCCCGGGCCAAGCGGCGCCTTTCCGGGCGTCCTGACAGCGAGCATGCGCAGAACCTGATCCGCCTGGCGATCACCACGCTGTTCATCGTCTACCTGGGCTGGCGCTACCTGGAAAACCACGGCGATACGCTGCTGGCCACCTGGCTGATCCTGGCCTTCGAGCTGACGGTCTCGGCCGGCCTGCTGGCCGCCATGCTGGTGCAGCCAGGGGTGTCGCACGTGCGGCGGGTGATCGGCATGGTCACCGACTACTCCTGCATGGGGCTGATCATGACCATCCAGGGCGAGCCGGCCGCGCCGCTGTATGCGGTGTGCCTGTGGGTCACCATCGGCAACGGCATGCGCTATGGCAGCAGCTACCTGCGCGTGGCCACCGCGATGGGGTGCCTGGCCTTCCTGTGCACCATTACGTTGTCGCCCTACTGGCAGCAGCACAGCTACCTGGCGTGGGGCCTGCTGCTGGGGCTGGGCGCGATCCCGCTGTACTTCGACTCGCTGCTGCACGCCCTGACCCGCGCAGTGGCCGAGGCGCGCCAGGCCAATGAAGCCAAGAGCCGCTTCCTGGCCAACATGAGCCATGAGTTCCGCACCCCGTTGAATGGCCTGGCCGGGATGACCGAGGTGCTGGCCACCACGCGGTTGGATGAGGAGCAGCGGGAGTGCCTCAACACCATCCAGGCCTCGGCCCGCAGCCTGTTGGCGCTGGTGGAGGAAGTGCTGGACATCTCGGCGATCGAAGCCGGCAAGGTACGGGTGGAGCGGCATGAGTTCGCCCTGGCCGATGTGCTGCAGGCGATCAACCTGATTCTCACCCCGCAGGCGCGGACCAAGGCGCTGGACTACCGCGTGGTCGTGGACGAACAGGTGCCGCCGCGCCTGTACGGCGATGCCGGGCACCTGCAGCAGATCCTGTTGAACCTGATGGGCAATGCGGTGAAATTCACCGACGCCGGGTTCGTGCAGTTGCGGGTGTCGGTGCTGGAGGGGCAGGGCGGTGAGCGGGTGATGCTGCGCTTTGAAATCCTCGACAGCGGTATCGGCGTGCCGCCGGCGCTGCGCGAGCGCCTGTTCGATGCATTCGAGCAGGCCGACGTCGGCTTGTCGCGCCGGCATGAAGGTACCGGCCTGGGCACCACGATCGCCAAGGGCCTGGTGGAATCGATGGGCGGGCGCATCGGGTATGCGCCCAGTACGACCCGGGGCAGCCTGTTCTGGGTGGAAATCGCGCTGGATGTGGCGACCACCCCGGTGCTGGCCGCCGACACCGCCGAAAGCGGCAACGTCATCGCCTTCTCCAATCCGTTCCTGCGCCATCGGGCACGGGTGCGCAGCCTGCGCATCCTGGTGGCCGATGACCACGAAGCCAACCGCATGGTGCTGCAGCGCCTGCTGGAAAAGGCGGGGCACAAGGTGTTCTGCGTGAACGGGGGCGAGCAGGTGCTGGACCTGCTGGAGCAGGCCGATTTCGATACCGCCATCGTCGACCTGCACATGCCGGGCATGAGCGGGCTGGACCTGCTCAAACAGTTGCGGGTGATGCAGGCCAGCGGCATGCCCTACCTGCCGGTGATGGTACTCAGTGCCGATGTCACCCCCGATTCGATCCTGCGGTGCGAGCAGGCCGGGGCACGTGCGTTCCTGGCCAAGCCGGTGGTGGCGACCCGGCTGCTGGACATCCTGGCCGACGTGGCCGCCAACATCCGCACCGAGCCGGGCCTCCCGTCGGTGCCGGCGGCACCGGTCATCGCCGGTGCGCTCGATCCTGCGGTACTGGACGAGCTGGCGGCATTGGGCATGGGCGATGGCTTTGAACAGCAGTTCGTGGCGCAGTGCCTGAATGACCTCGACGACTGCATGCTGCGCCTGCAGCGTGCCGGTGAAACCCAGGGCTGGGACCCGCTGCGTGAACACGCCCACGCGCTGCGCGGGGTGGCCAGCAATCTGGGCCTGGTCCAGGTGGCCAGTGGCGGTGGCGAACTGATGCGCATGCCCGACTGGCAGCTCAAGGCCGAGTGGAGCGCACGCAGCGCGCACCTGGCCAACGCCCTGCGCCAGGGAAGGAAGGCACTCGACGCCCGTGCTGTCGCCCAGCGACAGCAGGACGGCGGCGAGTGCACGCCCTCCTGACCACGACGCCGGATCAGCCGGCGTCGCCGCTCCGCCGTCCCTGCGCGCGGACCAGGCGATCCATGGTCCGCAGCGACTTCTCACCCAGCTGCATCGCCGTATCGACCCAGATTTCGGTGATCCGCATCATCTCGTGCAAGGGCACCATCGTGGCCACCTCGTTGACCTCGCGCATGGCCGCCCACGCGTGCGGGATGCGCTTGCTGTCCTTGATCACCTGTTCGACCGCGGCCACGCCTTCACCGGCCGGGACCACCACGTCGACCAGACCCATGTCGAACAACTGGCGGGCGCTGTAGAGGTTGCCCTCGAGCATGATCTTCTCGGCCAGGCGCGGGCTGATCCGCTGGCACATGAAGGAATACGCGCCCATGCCGGGGAACAGGTCGAACAGCACCTCCGGCAGGCCCATCAGGACGCCTTCCTCGGCCACGATGGTGTGGCAGCTCAAGGCCGCCTCGAAGCCGCCGCCGAGGGCGTTGCCCTGCACCAGGGCGATGCTGTGCGCACGCACGCCCAGGCCGGCATGGAAGGCGTGCACGCCACGCACGCAGCGCTGGGCATAGTCGAGCAGACGCGGGCGATCACCGTCGCGGATCAGGCGGCAGAACAGTTCCAGGTCGCCGCCGAGGTTGAACACATCGCTGTCCGAGGCCAGCACCACGTGCGGCGACAGCGCATGGGAAATGCTCAGGCGCTCCCCCAGCTCGCGCTGGTAACCGACGATGTCGTCCACCAGGCGCGAGGCGAAGCACGGGCGCCCCGGTTGGTTGACCAGGTTGGCGTGCATGTGGATCCAGTACACGTCGCGCTGCGGCTCTTCGGTGATGCGCAGGGTCGGGTGCAGCTGTGGGCGGGGGGCAAAGGGATGGACTGCAGACATGGGAGTTCTCCGTGGGACCGTCCGGCCCACCGCAGAGCGGACGGAGAATGAAGGGGGGAGGGAGCTGAGCGTGCGGCGGCGAGTGATTCTATGCGCGGGATGTGAACCGCCTGCAAGCGCCGGTCCGGCCCGGTGTGTTCCGGAACGCAAAAGGCCCCTGCCGTCGCCGGCAGGGGCCTTGGGTCGTTCGGGGGCGTGAAAGCCTTATGCGGCGGGGGGCGGAGCGTCCCGCAGCTCCCGTCGCAGGATCTTGCCGACGTTGGTTTTCGGCAGTTCCTTTCGGAATTCAACGATTCGGGGGTGCTTGTAGCCGGTCAGGTTGGCGCGCGCATGTTCCTTGACCATCTCGGCAGTCAGGTTGGGGTCCTTCTTGACGATGACCACCTTGACCACTTCACCGGACTTCTCGTCCGGCACGCCCACCGCGGCGACCTCAAGCACGCCGGGCATCATCGCGATGACGTCTTCCACTTCGTTGGGGTACACGTTGAAGCCGGACACCAGGATCATGTCCTTCTTGCGGTCCACGATGAAGAAGAAGCCCTGCTCATCCATGCGCGCCATGTCACCGGTGTGCAACCAGCCCTCGGCATCGATCGCCTGGGCGGTTTCTTCCGGACGCTGCCAGTAGCCCTTCATCACCTGCGGGCCCTTGATGCACAGTTCGCCCACTTCGCCCGGGGTCAGGGTCTTGCCGTCGTCATCCTTCACGCAGGCGTCGGTGGACGGGATCGGCAGGCCGATCGCGCCGTTGTACTCGGCCAGGTTGAGCGGATTGATGCAGGCCGCCGGCGAGGTCTCGGTCAGGCCATAGGCCTCCACCAGGGTTACCCCGGTGGCCTTCTTCCAGCGCTCGGCCACCGCGCGCTGCACGGCCATGCCACCGCCAAGGGTGAACTTGACCGAGGAGAAGTCGATTTCCTCGAAGCCCGGTGTATTGAGCAGGCCGTTGAACAGCGTGTTGACCCCGGTGATGGCGGTGAAGCGGGTCGCCTTGAGTTCCTTGACGAAGCCCTTCATGTCGCGTGGATTGGTGATCAGGTGGTTGCAGCCACCGAACTTCATGAAGACCAGCCCGTTCGCGGTCAGCGCGAAGATGTGGTAAAGCGGCAGGGCGGTGATGATCACTTCCTTGCCCGGCTCGATGCCCGAGGTGGACAACCATGCCGAGGCCTGCTGCATGTTGGCGATCAGGTTGCGGTTGGTCAGCATCGCCCCCTTGGCCACGCCGGTGGTGCCACCGGTGTACTGCAGGAAGGCGACGTCGTCGTGGTCGATCTCCACTTTGGGCAGGGTGTGGGCGCTGCCCAGCTTGAGCGCCTGGTTGAAGCGCACCGCACCACGGATGGTGTAGTTGGGCACCATCTTCTTGATGTACTTCAGTACGAAGTTCACCAGCACGCCCTTGGCACCGAGCATGTCGCCCAGGCCGGTGGTGATCACCTGCTTGATGGGGGTGTCGGCGAGGACCTGCTGGACGGTGTCGCCGAAGTTGTCGACCACCACCAGCACGGCCGCACCGGAATCCACCAGCTGGTGTTTGAGTTCGCGGGCGGTATACAGCGGGTTGACGTTGACCACGGTCAGGCCGGCACGCAGCACGCCGAAGGTGGCCACCGGGTACTGCAGGCAGTTGGGCATCATCAGGGCGACGCGATCGCCCTTTTTCAGCTGCAGCTCACCGAGCAGGTAGGCAGCGAACTGCTCGACCAGGGCATCGGTCTGGCCGTAGGTGAGCTGCTTGCCGAAGCTGGAGTAGGCGGGACGGTCGCGGTACTTGGCCACCGAGGTGTCGAACACGGCGGAGACCGAAGCGAACTCGTTGACGTCGATTTCGGCGGGTACGCCGGCGGGATAACTCTGCAGCCAGGGTCGTTCCAGACTCATATTCCCCCTCCAGGAATCGTTGATGAAATGACGCGATGACAGAGAGTATCCGTCAGTTCACGTCCCGGCAGCATACCGTTCCGAATGGAAAACGCGAAGGGGGTGTGAAAACGGCGCGCGGCCGCTGTTGCCTACCGCCCCGACCATCGGTCGGCGCCTGCCGATTGGCACCTGCGCCAACGGCTGCCCCTGCCGACGGCACATCCCCGGGTAGGTCACGACCGTTGGTCGTGACGCCGTTGTGGTTGGTCGTGACGCGGCGGTGGTTGGTCGTGACGCCGCTGTGGTTGATCGCGACGCCGTAGCGGTTGATCGGGGCGCATTGACGGCCACCCCGACCAACGCTCGGTGCCTACCGGCCGGCCAACTGCCGCAGCACGTACTGCAGCAGGCCGCCGTGCTTGAAGTACTCCACTTCCTTCGGGGTGAGCAGCATCACGTGCACCTGGAAGGTCTTGGTGGTGCCGTCGGTCTTGCTTGCGGTGACCGTGGCGGTCTTGCTGGCACCGTCGTTCAAGCCGGTGATGTCGATACGCTCCGAGCCATCCAGGCCCAGGCTCTGTGCATTCTCGCCGGCCTTGAACTGCAGCGGCAGCACGCCCATGCCCACCAGGTTGGAGCGGTGGATGCGTTCGAAGCTTTCGGTAATCACGGCCTTGACGCCGAGCAGGTTGGTGCCCTTGGCCGCCCAGTCACGCGACGAACCGGTACCGTATTCCTTGCCGGCGAACACCACCAGCGGAACGCCGTCGGCCTTGTACTTCATGGCCGCGTCGTAGATGGCCAGCTTCTGCGGCTGGCTGCCGTCGGTGGGGAAGTACAGCGTGTTGCCGCCTTCTTCGCCGCCGAACATCAGGTTCTTGATGCGGATGTTGGCGAAGGTGCCGCGGACCATGACGTCATCGTTGCCGCGGCGGCTGCCGTAGCTGTTGAAGTCGGCCGGCTGCACGCCGCGTTCCTGCAGGAAGCGGCCTGCCGGCGAATCCTTCTTGATGTTGCCGGCCGGGGAGATATGGTCGGTGGTGATCGAATCGCCGAACAGACCCATCACCCGCGCGCCATGCACGTCGTCGATGTGCCCGACCTGCATGGTCATGCCGTCGAAGTAGGGCGGGTTCTTGATGTAGGTCGAGTTGCCATCCCAGGCGTACAGGTCGCCGTCGGGCGACTGGATGGTGTTCCAGCGGGTGTCGCCCTTGAACACGTCGGCATAGTTCTGCTTGAACATCTCCGGCCCGATGGTGGCGGCGATGACGTCGCCGATTTCCTTGTTGGTCGGCCAGATGTCGCGCAGGTAGACCGGGTTGCCGTCGGGGTCGTTGCCCAGCGGCTCGGTGGTCAGGTCGATGTCGGTGGTACCGGCGATGGCATAGGCCACCACCAGCGGCGGGCTGGCCAGGTAGTTCATCTTTACTTCGGGGTGCACGCGGCCCTCGAAGTTGCGGTTGCCCGACAACACCGAGGTCACCACCAGGTCGCCGCTGGCGATGCCGGCGCTGACTTCGGTAGGCAGCGGGCCGGAGTTGCCGATGCAGGTGGTGCAGCCGTAGCCGACCACGTAGAAGCCGATCTTCTCCAGCTCGGTGAGCACACCGGCCTTTTCGAGATAGTCGGTGACCACGCGCGAACCTGGGCCGAGCGAGGTCTTCACCCACGGCTTGCGGTCCAGGCCCTTGGCCGCGGCATTGCGGGCGAGCAGGCCGGCACCGATCATCACCGCCGGGTTGGAGGTGTTGGTGCACGAGGTGATCGCGGCGATCACCACCGCGCCATCCTTCAGCCGGAAGCGCTGGCCGTCCACCTCGATATCGGCATAGCCACGCGCCAGCTGCTCGTTGCCAACGGCCGCACCACCGCCTTCGTTGACGAACTTGGAGACATCGTCGGTACGCTTGTCGCGGTTGGTGATGAGCCCGCCGAGGTTGTCGCGGTAGTTCTGCTTAACGTCTTCGAGCAGTACGCGGTCCTGCGGGCGCTTGGGACCGGCCAGCGACGGCTTGACCGTGGCCATGTCCAGTTCCAGCGTGGCGCTGTAGCTGGCGTGCGCGGTCTGCGCGTCGTGCCACAGGCCCTGGGCCTTGGCATAGGCCTCCACCAGGGCGATCTGCGCCTCGCTGCGGCCGGACAGGCGCAGGTAGTTCAGCGATTCGTTGTCGATCGGGAAGATGCCGCAGGTGGCACCGTACTCGGGGGCCATGTTGCCGATCGTGGCGCGGTCGGCCAGCGGCAGGTGCTGCAGGCCTTCACCGAAGAACTCGACGAACTTGCCGACCACGCCGTGCTTGCGCAGCTGCTGGGTGACGGTGAGCACCAGGTCGGTGGCGGTAGCGCCTTCGGGCAGCTTGCCGGTGAGCTTGAAGCCGACCACCTGCGGGATCAGCATCGAGGAGGGCTGGCCCAGCATCGCCGCTTCCGCTTCGATGCCGCCCACGCCCCAACCGAGCACGCCGATGCCATTGATCATGGTGGTGTGGCTGTCGGTGCCGAACACGGTGTCGGGGTAGGCGACCGCCCGGCCGTCCTTGTCGGCGGTCATCACCACCCGGGCCAGGTTCTCCAGGTTGACCTGGTGGACGATGCCGGTGTTGGGCGGAACCACCTTGAAGTTGTCGAAGGCCTTCTGGCCCCAGCGCAGGAAGCCGTAGCGCTCCTGGTTGCGCTGGAATTCGATCTTGCCGTTGAGGTCCAGCGCGTCCGGGGTGCCGAACACATCCACCTGCACCGAGTGGTCGATGACCAGTTCGGAGGGAATCTGCGGGTTGATCTGCTCCGGGCGGCCGCCGAGCTTGACCACCGCATCGCGCATCGCGGCCAGGTCGACCACGCAGGGCACGCCGGTGAAATCCTGCAGCACCACGCGTGCGGGCATGAAGGCGATTTCGATGTCCGGCTCGGCCTTCGGATTCCACCGGGCCACCGCTTCGATGTGGTCGCGGCCGACGGTGGCGCCGCCGTCCTCATGCCGGAGCAGATTCTCCAGCAGGATCTTCATCGAATAGGGCAGGTGGGAGATGTCGAACTGCTGCCCGAGCTTGGGCAGGCTGAAGTAGTCGAAGGTCGTGCCGCCGACGTCCAGCTGGCTACGGGTGGAGAACGAATCGCTCATGTGGGATGACTCCTCTTGCGGATGGCTTGCATTGGCCCGCCCGAGGCAGGCCTGCTTGCGTTTGCCGGTGGCCCTGAAGCTCCGGATCGCCTCCAGTATGAAGGATCCGGTGCCGCTCCAAGGCAGGTCTGGCATGGGACGCAAGGTTACACAGGTGCATGTAGCGTGGATGTCATCGACATGGCCGGAAAATGCAACCGCCCCCCGGCGCTGCCCCGGTCACGGCTTGCCGCGCCACCGGCTCATCAGCATCTGCAGGAAACGCTCGGCACTGGGCGAGAGCAGCGCGCCGCGACGGCGCACGATGCCGATGGTGCGCGACACCACCGGGTTGCCGATCGGGCGGGTGACCAGGGTGGGGTGCTCCCCGTCGGGGGTGGCCATCTTCGGCAGGACCGACACGCCGATGCCCGCTTCCACCATGCCCAGGGAGGTGGACAGGTGGGTGACTTCGTAGTGCCAGCTCAGTTTCAGGTTCTCCCGCGCCAGTGCACCATCGAGCAGCGTGCGGTTGCCGCTGGTGCGGTGCACGGTGATCAGCTGGTGCCGGGCCAGGTCGGACCACTCCACCTTGCGCTTCCTGGCCAGCGGATGGTCGCGGCGGCAGGCCAGCACGAAGGGGTCTTCGGCAAGCACGTCGAAATCCAGGTTGGGATCGTTGGCGCCCATGAAGTTGATGCCGAACTCGACCTCGCCGCGCTCCACCGCCTGCAGGCCTTCGATGGCGGGAATATCCAGGATGCGGAAGCGCACGTTGGGGTGCGCTTCGTGGAAGCGTGCCATGACGCTGGGCAGGAAGTAGAACGCGGCCGTGGGCAGGCAGGCGATGGTGACCGTGGCGCCGCGGCTGTCATCGCTTCCGCGCAGCGAAAACAGCGAGCCATCGAACTCCTCCAGCATGCGCCGCACCAGCGGCAGCAGGTTCTCGCCCACGGCGGTAGTGCTGACGCTGCGGGTGGTGCGCTCCAGCAGCGGTGAACCCACCGCCTGCTCCAGTTTCTGGATACGCCGGCTCAGCGCGGGCTGGGACACGTGCAGGGCTTCGGCAGCGCGGTGGAAGCTGCGTGTCTCGGCCACCAGCAGGAACGCGCGCAGGTCGAGGATCTCGCAATTGATGCTCATTTGGTATTAATCATCCAAAAAACAGCAATTCACAGATTAATCCGTGTCATGCCAGTATCGAATCACCGGGGGATATTGATCCTCAATACGCATCAATCTATCACACGTATGTCCAACGATCTCCCCAGCATTCCCTGCGTGCTCATGCGCGGCGGCACCTCCAAAGGGCCGTTTTTCCTGGCCACCGACCTGCCGGCCGACATCGCCGCGCGCGATCGCCTGTTGCTGGAGGTGATGGGCTCGGGTCATCCCTTGCAGATCGATGGCATCGGCGGCGGCAACGCGCTCACCAGCAAGGTCGCCATCATCGATACCGCCAGCCGCCCCGATGCGGATGTGGACTATCTGTTCGCCCAGGTCCGGGTGGAGCAGCAGGTCGTGGATACCTCGCCGAACTGCGGCAACATGCTCGCGGCGGTGGGGCCCTACGCCATCGAGAGCGGGCTGGTGAAGGCCCGCCACCCACGCACCGAGGTGCGCATCCACAACGTCAACACCGGCAAGCTGATCGTGGCCACGGTGGAAACCCCGGGCGGCCAGGTGGTGTATCGCGGCGACACCCACATTGCCGGCGCGCCCGGCGTCGCCGCGCCGGTGCAGCTGGCGTTCCTGGATGCCGCCGGGTCGCGCACCGGGCACCTGCTGCCGACCGGGCAGGCCATGGAGCAGATCGATGGCGTCACCGTGAGCCTGGTCGATTGCGCGATGCCGATGGTGATGATCCGCGCGCTGGACCTGGGCGTGCAGGGCGGGGAATCGGCGGCCGAACTGAATGCGAACCCCGCCCTGCTGCAGAAGATCGAGGCGATCCGTGTCCAGGCCGGTGCGCGGATGGGCATCGCCGATGCCGGCAGCAAAGTCATTCCCAAGCCGGTGCTGCTTTCTGCACCGCAACACGGCGGGCACCTGCAGGTGCGCTACTTCATGCCCCACCAGTGCCATACGGCGCTGGCGATCACCGGCGGGGTGGGTATCGCCACCGCGGCGGCCACGGCGGGCACGCTGGCCAACACTTTTGTCGGGTGTGTGCCGATGCCCGGCCGGATTACTCTCGAACATCCGAGCGGTGCCCTGGACGTGGGCTTGAGCCGCAGTTCGGAGAACGCCCCGATCGTCGCCAGCGTGGTCCGTACCGCACGCCGGTTGTTCGAAGGCCGGGTGTTCGCCACCACGCCCCTTTCCACCGACGCTGCCGCATGGATATCGGCGGCATGACCTGAGCCAGGACACGGCCGACCCAACAGAAACAGAACAAGAACGCTCCACATCCTGGGAGGGATAGATGTACAAGCACTTCTTCACCGCCGCGCTGGTCGCGGCAACCCTGGCCATGGCCGGTTGCGGCAAGGGCGGCGCCGACGGCACCGCTGCCAACGGTGGCGACAGCGAGCCGGTCCGCATCAGCGTGGGCTCCTACAACCTCAACAACCTGCCGTTCTTCATCGCCGATGCCAACGGCTACTTCGACCAGGTCGGCCTGAAGGTCCAGACCGAGAACTTCGCCCAGGGCGGCTCGAAAGTGCTGCAGGCGCTGGTGGCCAACTCTACCGACGTGGCCGTGGGCTTCTACGACCACACCATCCAGATGCAGGCCAAGAACAAGGACGTGGTCGCCTTCGTGCTGCTGTCGCGCAACTCGGGCCTGGTGATGGCCGGGCGTGACGGCACCACCTTCGATCCGGCCAGGCCGGCGACCATCAAGGGGCAGAAGGTCGGCATCACCGCGCCGGGCTCGTCCTCGGACTTCTTCGTGCGCCATTTCCTGGCCCAGCATGACATCCCGGTCGACAGCATCTCGCTGATCGGCGTGGGCTCGGGCGCGGCGGCGGTGGCGGCGCTGGAGCAGGGCAAGATCGACCTGCTGGTCAACTATGATCCGGCCGCCACGCTCATCACCGAGCGCAAGGTCGGCCGGATCATCCTCGATGCACGCAGTGATGAAGGGGCGCGGCAGGTCTACGGCGGCCTGTACCCGACCTCGGTGATGTATGCCAACCGCAGTTTCCTCGACAAGCGCCCGCAGGCGGCCGAAAAGATCGCCCGCGCCGAGCAGATGGCGCTGAAGTTCATCGCCGACAACAGCGCCGAGGACATCGTTGCGGCATTGCCGGACAGCTATGTCTCCGGCGACCGCGCCACCTACGCCCGTGCGGTGGAGAATGCCCGCGCCATCTTCACCACCGATGGGCACTTCACCCCGGCCGACCTGGAAACGCCGCTGAAGGTACTGCGCGAGTTCAACAAGGATGTCGCCAACACCGACATCGACCTGTCCAAGACCTACACCAACGCCTTCGTCGAGCGCGCCAGCGCCACGACGAAGGCGGCCCAACGTTAAGCGGAGGTAATCCCATGGCCCTCAATGCCAGCGTGCGCCACCTCAACGGCGCGCCGCAGCTGGAACCTGCACAGACCATGGTCGCCATCAACAAGGTGACCATGTCCTTCGGCGAGTTCACCGCCGTGCGCGATGTCGACATCCAGGTCGCCGACGGTGAGTTCCTCGCCATCGTCGGTCCCACCGGTTGCGGCAAGAGCACCGTCCTCAACTCCGTGGCGGGGCTGTTGACCCCGACCTCCGGCGACGTGGCCATCGACGGGCGGCCGGTCAATGGCGTGCAGGAGTCGGTCGGCTATCTGTTCCAGCAGGATGCACTGCTGCCCTGGAAGACCGCCTACCAGAACGTGGAGCTGGGGCTGCGCTTCCGCGGCGTGGCCGAAGCCGAGCGCCGGCAGAGGGTCAACGCCTGGCTGGCCAAGGTCGGCCTGACCGGTTTCGAGCACCGCTACCCGCACCAGCTTTCCGGTGGCCAGCGCAAGCGCGTGCAGATGGCGCAGGCGCTGATCGTCGAGCCGAAGGTGATGCTGATGGACGAGCCGTTCTCGGCACTGGATATCCACACCCGCCACCTGATGCAGAACGAACTGCTGCGCCTGTGGCAGGAGGATCGCCGCTCGGTGATCCTGATCACCCATGACCTGGAGGAGGCCATCGCGCTGGGCGACCGCGTGGTGGTGCTGTCCTCGGGGCCTTCCAGCCGCGTCGTGCGCAGTTTCGACGTGGATCTGGAGCGACCGCGCAACGTTGCCGAGATCAAGCTCGACCAACGTTTCACCGACCTGTACCGCGACATCTGGGCTTGCCTGCGCGGCGAAGTGGAGAAGAGCTATGCACGCCAAGACTGATCGGTTCATCCAGCTGGCCCTGGTGGTCGCCGTGTTCGGCGGCTGGGAGGGCGGCATCGCACTGGGCCTGATCGACCCGTTCTTCTTCCCGGCACCGAGCGCGATCCTTCAGCAGGCCTGGACGTGGTTGTCCGATACCTCGTTCTACCAGCACGTCTACATCACCCTGACCGAGACCGCGCTGGGCTACCTGATCGGGACCGCGCTGGGCGTGGCCGGCGGGGTGTGGCTGGGCCTGAGCCGACGCTCGGCGCGCATCCTGGACCCCTTCATCAAGGGCTTCAACGCGATCCCGCGCGTGGTACTGGCACCGATCTTCGTGCTCTGGCTGGGGCTGGGCCTGTGGTCGAAGGTGGCGCTGGCGGTGACGCTGGTGTTCTTCACCACGTTCTTCAATGCCATGCAGGGCGTGCGCGAAGTGAACCCGGTGGTGCTGGCCAATGCGCGCATCCTCGGTGCGGGCCGCAGCGACCTGCTGCGCCATGTGTACTTCCCGGCGGCGGCGAGCTGGATCCTGTCCTCGCTACGCACTTCGGTGGGCTTTGCGGTGGTGGGCGCGATCATCGGTGAGTACCTGGGCGCTTCGGCGGGCCTGGGGTACCTGATCGCGCAGGCCGAGGGCAACTTCAATGCAGTGGGCGTGTTCGCCGGCATCATGATCCTGGCCGCGTTCGTGCTGGTCATCGATGCGCTGCTCGACGTGGTCGAAAACCGCCTGATCACCTGGCGTCCCAACACCCAGGGCCAGGCCACCAGCTGAGCCTGGCTGGCGTGCCGCCGGACTGACCGGCGGCACGCCGCGCGACCCATCCCCCGCATCACGCAACAGGCCAGCGCCGGGCCAGGTGGCCGGCTGGCCGGAGAGAAGACATGCATACCCATCCCGTGCTGCCGCGTGCAGCGCTGACGGTCGCGCTCGGCCTGCTGTTGGCCAGCGGCCATGCCGGTGCCCAGGCCGCTTCGCCGCCGGCGCCCCTCAGTCAGGCCGAACTGACCGCCCTGGTGCAACAGCAGGCGCAGCAGATCCAGCAGCTGCAGGTACGTCTGGACGCCCTGGAAGGACCGGCCATGGCAACCGCCGCCGCACCGCCCTCGGGTACGGCCGCCCCCGTGTTGGAAACCCGTGTGGCCGCGCTCGAATCGCGCCAGTCCGCGCTGCCGAAGGTGTCCTGGTCCAAGGGCGCCCCGGAGTTCACCAGCGCCGATGGCGACGTGGCATTCCGTCCGCGCGGCCGCCTGTTCGTCGACGGCTCCAGCACCGACGGTGCCTCTTCAAGCGAGCGCAATATATCGGGGACCGAAATCCGCTCGGTGCGGCTGGGCGCGGAAGGCCGCTATGGCACCCTCGGCTGGGCGGTGGAAGGCGACTTCGCCGACAACGCGGTGGCCTGGAGGTCGGTGTACGCCACGGTCGACCATCGGCTGTTCGGCCTGGCCGCCGACCTGAGCGTGGGCAACCGCCTCAACGACCGCGGCCTGGACGGCTCCAGCAGCACCTCCAATACGCCCTTCCCGGACCGCAACGTGGTCGGCACGCTGATGCTTCCGCAGCGCGGCCTGTTCGGCGTCGGGCTGACCGAGCGGGTGTACGGCCGCAACTGGCACGCAAGCCTGTCGGTGGCCGGCAACGACCTCAACAACACCGGCGATGGCAACGACAGCCTCACCTGGGCCAGCCGCGTGCACTGGAACCCGCTGGCCAGCAAGGCCGCCACCGTGCACCTGGGTGCCTGGGCCTTCCACGAAGAGATTGCCGCCGGGGCCAGCGGGGTGCTGCGCAGTTCGGCCATTGCCGGCCACTTCAACGATCTGGTCAAGATCGCGCCGGGTGCGCTGGCCGGTGCCGAGCGCAGCAATGCCTACGGCGTGGAGGCGGCGGGCTTCTTCGGTCCGGCGTGGGCAACGGCGGAGTGGGGCACGCGCAGCCTGCGTGGCATCGATGCGCGCGGCCGCTACGACCTGGACCACCAGGCCTGGGCCGTGTCCACCGGCTGGTTCCTGGCCGGGGCGGCCCCGGCCTACTCGGGCAAGGCCGGGACCTGGGGCAGGGTAAAGGTGGCCGATCCGGTCACCGGCGGCGGCCCCGGCGCGTGGGAACTGAAGGCGCGCTATGAAGACGTGGATTACACCGAACTGCCCAGCGGCGGCACCGGCCATGCGTGGACGCTGGGCACGAACTGGTACCTGAACGATTTCAGCCGGGTGATGTTCGATGTGATCCGCTGGCAGACCGACAACCGCAGCGGGACAGCGCCGGGCAAGGATGCGGGTACGACCTTCAACACCCGGCTGCAGATAGCGTTCTGAGCCAGGCTGGCGTGGGGCCGGCCGCACTGGCCGGCCGTCCGCCGGGGCGGGCAGGGTGCAGGCAACGCGCCCGGTTCAGGGCCGGGCAGGGGAGATGCTGGCGGTATGGGCACTTAAGTATGTATAATTCGTACATACCGAAGAGAGCGTACCCATGGAAGCGACCGTTGCAGAACGTGGACAGATCACCCTGCCCAAGGCGGTCCGCGATGCGCTGGGCCTGACCAAGGGTACCCAGTTGAAAGTCGAACTGGACGGCAGCCGGATCATCCTGCGCAAGAGCGTGGACGATGCGATCTCGCGCGCCCGTGGCAAGTTCGCCCTGGATGGCTTCGATTCGGCGCAGGCCGCCGTCGACGCGGTCCGCGACGAGAAATGAGCCGCGCATGATCGCCGTCGATTCCCCGGTTCTGATCGAGCTGCTCAGCAACGGCCCGCAGGCCGACGCAGTGGAAGCCTGCCTGCGGCAAAGCCTGGTGGGCGGGCGCGTGGTGGTCTGCGGCGTGGTCCTGGCCGAGATATGCGCCGCCTTGCGTGGCGGGGCCGAGGTGCAGGAGGCGCTGGAGGAAATGGGCATCCATTTCAGCCCGTTGGAAGCCAAGTCCGCATTGCGCGCCGGGGAGATGCATCGCCGTCATCGCCAGCGCGGCACCGGCAAGCGTGGCCTGGACGATTTCATGGTCGGTTCGCACGCACTGCTGCAGTGCGACGGCCTGATCACCTGGAACGACAAATTTTATCGCGACTACTTCAAGGGCCTGAAGCTGATCGTGCCGCAAGCCTGAGCCCAAGCATCGTAAACCGCTGTATTCAACCGCAGTCTTTTCAAAGAATTTCCCGGGAGTTGTCATGTTGGAAGCCTACCGCCACCACGTAGCCGAGCGCGCCGCGCTTGGCATCCCGCCGCTGCCGCTGAGCGCCCAGCAGACGGCCGACGTCATCGAACTGCTGAAGAACCCGCCGGCCGGCGAAGCCGCGTTCCTGCTCGACCTGCTCACCCACCGGGTGCCGGCCGGCGTCGATGATGCCGCCAAGGTCAAGGCCTCCTACCTGGCCGCGATCGCGCTGGGCAGCGAAGTCAATCCGCTGATCAGCCGCGAGCGCGCCACCGAACTGCTGGGCACCATGCTCGGCGGTTACAACGTCGCCCCGCTGGTGCAGCTGTTGGACGACGCCGCCGTCGGCGCGATCGCCGCCGATGCGCTGAAGAAGACCCTGCTGGTGTTCGATGCGTTCCACGACGTGCAGGAAAAGGCCAAGGCCGGCAATGCCAACGCCCAGGGCGTGCTGCAGAGCTGGGCCGATGCCGAATGGTTCACCAGCCGCCCGGAAGTGCCGCAGAGCCTGACCATCACCGTGCTCAAGGTGACCGGCGAAACCAACACCGACGACCTGTCGCCGGCGCCGGATGCCACCACCCGCCCGGACATCCCGCTGCACGCCCTGGCGATGCTGAAGAACAAGCGCGATGGCATCGAGCCGGAAGAAGACGGCAAGCGCGGCCCGATCACGTTCCTGGAGTCGCTGAAGGACAAGGGCCACCTGGTCGCCTATGTGGGCGATGTGGTCGGTACCGGTTCCAGCCGCAAGTCGGCCACCAACTCGGTGCTGTGGTTCACCGGCGAAGACATTCCGTTCATTCCGAACAAGCGCTTCGGCGGCGTGTGCCTGGGCTCGAAAATCGCGCCGATCTTCTACAACACCATGGAAGATGCCGGCGCGCTGCCGATCGAGCTCGACGTGACCCAGATGAACATGGGCGATGTGATCGAGCTGCGCCCGTACGACGGCAAGGCCCTGAAGGACGGCGCGGTGATCGCCGAGTTCAAGGTCAAGTCCGACGTGCTGTTCGACGAAGTGCGCGCCGGTGGCCGCATTCCGCTGATCATCGGCCGCGGCCTCACCGCCAAGGCGCGCGAAGCGCTGGGCCTGGCCCCGACCGATCTGTTCCGCCTGCCGATGGACCCGCCGGACACCGGCAAGGGCTTCTCGCTGGCACAGAAGATGGTCGGCCGCGCCTGTGGCCTGGCCGAAGGCCAGGGCATGCGTCCGGGCACCTACTGCGAACCGAAGATGACCTCGGTGGGCTCGCAGGACACCACCGGCCCGATGACCCGCGACGAGCTGAAGGACCTGGCCTGCCTGGGCTTCTCGGCCGACCTGGTGATGCAGTCGTTCTGCCACACCGCGGCCTACCCGAAGCCGGTGGACGTCAAGACCCACCACACCCTGCCGGAATTCATCTCCACCCGTGGCGGCATCTCGCTGCGCCCGGGCGACGGCGTGATCCACAGCTGGCTCAACCGCATGCTGCTGCCCGACACCGTCGGCACCGGTGGCGACTCGCACACCCGTTTCCCGGTGGGCATTTCGTTCCCGGCCGGCTCGGGCCTGGTTGCCTTCGCCGCGGCCACCGGGGTGATGCCGCTGGACATGCCCGAATCGGTGCTGGTGCGCTTCAAGGGCACCATGCAGCCGGGCGTGACCCTGCGTGACCTGGTCAACGCGATCCCGCTGTACGCGATCAAGGCCGGTCTGCTGACCGTGGCCAAGGCCGGCAAGCAGAACATCTTCTCCGGCCGTATCCTGGAAATCGAAGGTCTGCCGAACCTCAAGGTCGAACAGGCCTTCGAGCTGTCCGATGCCTCGGCTGAACGTTCGGCCGCCGGTTGCTCGGTGCACCTGGACAAGGCGCCGATCATTGAATACCTCACCAGCAACATCACGCTGCTGAAGTGGATGATCGCCGAGGGTTACCAGGACGCCCGTTCGCTGGCGCGTCGCATCGAGAAGATGGAAGCCTGGCTGGCCAACCCGGAGCTGCTGGCCCCGGATGCCGACGCCGAATACGCCGCTGTCATCGAGATCGACCTGGCCGACATCCACGAGCCGATCGTGGCCTGCCCGAACGACCCGGATGACGTGAAGACGCTGTCGGACGTGGCCGGTGCGGCCATCGATGAAGTGTTCATCGGTTCGTGCATGACCAACATCGGTCACTTCCGTGCAGCGGCCAAGCTGCTGGAAGGCAAGCGCGACATTCCGACCAAGCTGTGGGTGGCCCCGCCGACCAAGATGGATGCCGCCGAGCTGACCAAGGAAGGCCATTACGGCACCTTCGGCAGCGCCGGCGCGCGCATGGAAATGCCGGGCTGCTCGCTGTGCATGGGCAACCAGGCGCAGGTGCGCGAGGGCGCGACGGTGTTCTCCACCTCCACCCGCAACTTCCCCAACCGCCTGGGCCGCAACTCCAACGTGTACCTGGGCTCGGCCGAGCTGGCCGCGATCTGTTCGCGCCTGGGTCGCATTCCGACCAAGGCCGAGTACATGGCCGACGTGGGCGTGCTGGATGCCAGCAGCAAGGACATCTACCGCTACATGAACTTCGACCAGATCGAGGATTACCAGGACGTGGCCAGGACGGTCGCTGCCTGATCCGCTGCCGGGCGCTGCCCGGCCTCGGGTAGCCATCGACCGTTGGTCGATGGACTGAATACAAAAACCCCGGTGCGAACCGGGGTTTTTGCTTTCCGCGTAGAGCCGACCGTTGGTCGGCTGCAGGTGATAAGCGGGGTGACCCAACGGCAGCCGACCAACGGTCGGCTCTACGCTGTCGGGTGCGGACCAGTGTCAGCGGGCGACAGCGCAGGTGGTAGAGCCGACCGTTGGTCGGCTGCAGGTGATACGCGGGGTGACCCAGCGGCAGCCGACCAACGGTCGGCTCTACGATGTCAGGTGCGGGCCAGCGCCATCAGTCGGTCGGCGATGCGTTCCAACGGCAGCATCTCTTCGGCGGCGCCGAGCTTGTAGGCCGCGCCCGGCATGCCCCAGACCACGCTGGTGGCCTCGTCCTGGACCAGGGTGGGCGCACCGGCGTTGCGCAGTTCCAGCAGGCCGCGCGCGCCATCGTCGCCCATGCCGGTGAGGATGGCACCGATGGCATTGCCGCCGGCGCTTTCGGCGACCGAGCGGAACAGCACGTCCACCGCCGGCTTGTGGCGGTTGACCGCCGGGCCGTCGTCCACCCGGCAGCGCCAGCGCGCACCGTCGCGGATGATCCGCAGGTGCTTTCCGCCGGGCGGCAGGTAGGCGTGGCCAGGCAATACGGCTTCGCCGTCGTGGGCTTCGCGCACGGACATGGCCGAGTGGCGGTCCAGGCGTTCGGCGAACGGGGTGCTGAAGCTGGCGGGCAGGTGCTGGGTCATCACCACGGCAGGGGCGTCGGCCGGCATACCTTCGAGCACCACGCGTAAGGCTTCAGTGCCGCCGGCCGAGGCACCGATGGCGATCAGGCGGTCGGTGGTGCGGAACTGGATGGTGCGTGGCGCGGCGAGCGGTGCCAGGGTATCCAGCGTGACCCGCGGGGTGATGGGGCGGGCCAGCGTACGTACGCGCGAGCGCGCGGCCATCTTGACCTTGCCGATGATTTCTTCGGCATAGCCCTGCAGCCCGCGCGCCACGTCGAATTTCGGCTTGGACACGAAATCCACCGCGCCCAGCGCCAGCGCCTGCAGGGTGGTGTCGGCGCCGCGTTCGGTCAGCGAGGAGATCATCACCACCGGCAGCGGATGCAGGCGCATCAGGTTTTCCAGGAACGCCAGCCCGTCCATGCGCGGCATTTCCACGTCCAGGGTGATCACATCCGGCGCCAGGCGCTTGATCTTCTCGCGTGCCAGCAACGGGTCGGCGGCGGTGCCGACCACCTCGATGCCGGGATCGCTGGCAAGGATTTCGCTGAGCATCTGCCGCACGACCGCCGAGTCGTCGACGATCAGCACGCGGCAAGGGCCGTTCTGGGTCATTCAAACAGCTCCACGCCACCGGTGACCGGGGCCTTGGACAGGCGCGCGCGCACCGCCGATTCGGTCGCGGCCACTTCGGCTTCGTGGGCATGCGGCAGGCGCTGCACGACCACCCGGCCGGTGGTGGCGAAGAACCACACCTTGCGCGGGTGGATGCCGCACAGGTCTTCGGCCAGCACCGGGATGTGCTCGGCCTGCAGGTACTGGCGCACGAACTCGGCGTTGCGGGTGCCGACCGGGTTGCTGGTGAACCCTTTGAGCACGTTGGCGCCGCCGAACACCTTGGCCTCCAGCCGCTTGCGGTGCGCGCCGCGCTTGAGCAGGTCGTTGATCAGCAGTTCCATCGCGTAGCTGCCGTAGCGAGCGGGCGCGCCGTCGCCGACGTTGCCCTCGGGCAGCAGGAAGTGGTTCATGCCGCCGATCTTGAGCACCGGGTCGCGCAGGCAGGCGGCCACGCACGAGCCCAGGGTAGTAGTCAGCGCGGTGTCGTCGTCGACCACCAGATACTGGGTAGGCAGCAGCTTGGCGGCGGTCACCTTGAAGCGGCTGTCGAAATAGCGCATCACCTCGTCGGTGCGGACCACCGCGTTCATGCCGGCGCTCCGGGCGCGTTTGTACAGGGTGCGCCCGCACGGCTGGATCAGGTCGGCGGCGTGCAGGTAGTTCTCCGAATGGCCGGTGTAGAGCAGGCCGTCATCGCCCATGTGCTGGATCAGCCGCGTCAGGATGCCGCGCTGGGTGGGCTTGTCGAAATAGATCATCACGTTGCGGCAGAACAGCGCATCGAAGGGGCCGCCGACGTCGTAGCGGGGCGCGAGCAGGTTGAGCGGGCGGAAGTCGATCAGCTCGCGCAGTGCAGGGTGCACCCGGCACTGGCCTTCGTTGGGGCCGCTGCCGCGCTGGAAGTAGCGCTTCTTGATTGCCGGGTCGAGCCCGGCCACCCGGTCGATGGCGTACACGCCCCGGCTGGCGGTGGTCAGTACCTGGGTGTCCACGTCGGTGGCCAGGATGCGCACGGGCGGCTTGAGCGTACCGAATGCCTCGCAGGCGGTGATCGCCATGGAGTAGGGCTCTTCGCCGGTGGAGGCCGCGCATGACCACAGCTGCAGGGTGCCGTGGCCGGCGCGCGTGCGCAGTTCGGCATCGAGTTTTTCAAAATGATGCGGCTCGCGGAAGAACGCGGTGAGATTGGTGGTGAGCGCGTTGGTGAACGCCTGCCACTCTTCGCCGCCGTCCTTTTCCAGCTGGTCCAGGTAGTCCTGGAAATTGCGCAGGCCGAGCGCGCGCAGGCGCCGCGACAGCCGGCCATAGACCATGTCGCGCTTGGCCGGGGCCAGCGAGATGCCGGCGCGCTGGTAGATCAGGTCGCAGACGCGGCGGAAGTCGCGGTCGGCGAACTCGAATTCGCGGCCGGTCTGGGAGGAAGCGACAGAAGCAGGAGGCGTGGACACGGGCGGACTCGCAGGAAAGGGATGAGCGGCGGACTGGACATCCGCCGCGATGACTTAGAACGCTTGCCAGTTGCCGTCGTCCGGCGTGGTGCTGCGCGGTGCGGGCTGCGCGCGCGCCGCGGTCGGTGCAGGTGCGCGCACCGGGCGATGCGCCGGCGATGCCAGCTGCACGCGCGCAGTGACCGCGCTGACCGCGGCGGCAACCTCGTTGTCGAGGCGGAAGATGGCCACGGCATCGGCAAGCTGGGTGGCCTGCTCTTCCATCGCACGGGCCGCCGCAGTGGCTTCTTCGACCAGCGCGGCGTTCTGCTGGGTGGTCTCGTCCATCTGCACCACGGTCTGGTTGACCTGCTCGATGCCGGCGGACTGTTCCTGCGAGGCCGCCGAGATCTCGGCCATGATGTCGGTGACGCGCTGTACCGAAGCGACGATCTCGCCCATGGTGGTGCCCGCCTTGCGCACCAGCGCCGAGCCGTCGGCGACGCTGGCGACCGAGTCGTCGATCAGGCCCTTGATCTCCTTGGCGGCGCTGGCCGAGCGCTGGGCCAGGGTGCGCACTTCGGAGGCGACCACGGCAAAACCACGGCCCTGTTCACCGGCACGCGCCGCTTCGACGGCGGCATTGAGCGCGAGGATGTTGGTCTGGAAGGCGATGCCGTCGATCACCGAGATGATCTCGGCGATGCGCCGGGAGCTGGCTTCGATCGCACTCATGGTGGTGACCACCTGGCCGACCACTTCGCCGCCCTGGGTGGCCACGCTGTGCGCGCCGATCGCCAACTGGTTGGCCTGGCGGGCGTGCTCGGCGTTCTGGCGTACGGTGGAGGTGAGTTCCTCCATGGACGCGGCGGTTTCTTCCAGGTTGGCGGCCTGCTGCTCGGTGCGGCGGGACAGGTCGCTGTTGCCGCTGGCGATCTCGCCGGCCGCCTGGCTGATGCTGCCGGTGGCGTCCTGGATCTGGCCGACGATCTGGGTAAGCTGGCTGACGGTCGCGTTGGCGCCATCGCGCATGCGGGCGAACACGCCCTGGAAGTCGCCCTGCATGCGCACGGTGAGGTCGCCTTCGGCGATGCCCGAGAGCAGCTGCGAGAGCTTGCCCAGGTTGTCGTCGCTGACCTGCATCATCGCGTTGAGGTTGGCGATCATCAGGCGGAAGTCATGGTCGAACTGGCGGTCATCGCCGCGCTGGCTGAAGTCGCCTGCAGCGGCGGCACCGGCCAGGCGCTTGATCTCGCTGTTGATGCTGCCGAGGTTGCGCTTGACGGTGTCCACGGTGGCGGTGATCTCGGCCTTCTCGCCCGGGTAGCGGGCGATGTCGGCGGCGAGGTCACCGACGGCATAGCGCTGCACCACGTGCAGCACGTCCTGCATGGTCTGCACGTGGGCGCCGACCAGGGTGTTGGTTTCATGCACCATCTGCCCGTAGTCGCCGGGGAAGGCGCTTTCGTCGATGCGGAAGGCGGTCTGGCCGGCCTCGTGCTGGCGGGCCATGTCGCGCTGGCCACTGATCACCGCGTGCAGCTGCTTCTGCATGCGTGCCATGCTTTCCAGCAGGCGGCCCGGTTCGTCGTGGGCCTGTTCGCCGATGCGGCTGTCCAGTTTGCCGGCGGCGATGCTCTCGGCAACGTGGGTGGCCTGGCGCAGGGGCAGGGTGATGCGGTTGCCGATCAGCCAGCTGAGTGCGAGCACGATCAGGACCAGTACGCCGCCGCTGGCGGCCATGATCGCGGTGAACACCAGGGCCTGCTGCTGCACGTCTTCCATGTAGACGCCGCTGCTGACGACCCACTGCCACGGCTGGTACAGGCCGGCATAGGACGACTTGTCGAACAGGCCGTCGGCGCCGGCCTTGGCCCACTTGTAGGAGACCACGCCGCCGCCCTGGCGGGCAACGGCGACCAGGTCGTGGAACAGCGCGACGCCGTCTTCGGAGCGGAACTCCTTCATGTCCTTGCCGATCAGGTCCTTGCGGAACGGATGCATCAGGACGCGGTACTGGGTGTCGTAGACGCTGTAGTAGTAGGCGTCGTGGTCGGCACGCATGCGGGCCAGTGCTTCCAGTGCGGCGGTCTTGGCAGCCGCTTCGGTCAGTTCGCCGGTTTCGGCCAGGCCGTGGTAATGATCGAGGATGCCGTAGGTGAGGTCGACCTGGACCTTCAGGCTGTCCTTGCGGGTCTCGGTCAGGTCCAGGTACTGCATGCGCGCGGCGATCACGGCCAGGGCGATGACGCCGACAGCGATCAACGCGGTCAGCAGGTTGAGCTTGCGCCTGACGGACAGGTTGGAGAAGTACTGGTTCCAGCGGCGGATCAGGGGCA
The DNA here is from genome assembly GCF_057835675.1 of Stenotrophomonas sp. GL_101. Taxonomy (NCBI): domain Bacteria; kingdom Pseudomonadati; phylum Pseudomonadota; class Gammaproteobacteria; order Lysobacterales; family Lysobacteraceae; genus Stenotrophomonas; species Stenotrophomonas sp. GL_101. The sequence continues at coordinate 2,042,922 of NZ_CM174432.1, forward strand.
TGGGCAGGGCATCTTTGGTCGACGAACGTGTCGCGGCAATGCTGTTATCGGCCAATGGCAGCGGCTATTGAGGGCGGGTGGCTGAGCGTATTCAGGTTGGGGTGGGGTGCCCTCCAACCGGCCTCATCGGGTCACGCGACAGGTAGACACGTCCAAGTGCTGAGGCAGCCGCGGGCGGATCCGAGCCCGGCTACTGGCGTGGGCTGATGCAGGCGTTCGGCGCGGCCGCCATCGCCAGGTGTCGAATGCGACGTGTTGGCATTCCCATGTGTGAAAAAAATGCGGCGCAAGTTGCACTGGATGGCCGGTCTGGGTCACTGACGGCGAGTTGAAGGCGACCGCGCATGACGGATCAAGCGCGCTATAGGCCATCTATGCGTTTTCCGGTCGGATGCACATGTTCTTCCGAATGTTGACCGCCCGCGCTCGGTTCTACGCTTCGCCGCCACGCTCTCCCAATTGCAATTGAGTGGCCCGGCGGCAGTCTGGATATGGCCTCGCCGCTGGACCAACCACTACAGCAAGGACCTGCAGAACCTGCCGCGTGCCAACGCGCTGCGGCGACCAGCGATTGGGTGGAGTACGCGCGCCTGTCCTTGCCGAACACCACGCCCAAGCAGCGCAAGGAGCTCTGAATCATGGTCGATGGCAATTCCACCAGCACAGTCGCGCGCAATGCGCTGACCTGCACGTCTGGTCAAGTAGGCACCTCCAGCGGTGACTTCTATGCACCCCCTGACCGGCAGTTTGCCCCCGTGCGGCATGGCAATGCCGTGCGCGCGTTCACTGACGGCTGCTCGGCCATGCACGCGATGGCTGAGGCAATCCGTGGCGCGGAGAAATTCATCTTCATTGCCGATTGGCAGATGAACTTCGATACGGAGTTGACCGGGCGAGGCGACGGATCGCATCGGGGGCGTCTGAGCGAGCTGCTGTTTGATGCGATCAATGAGCGCGGTGTTGATGTGCGGATATTGTTGTATGACAGCATCGAGGCGGCGGCGTATACGCATGAAAATGAGGCGCGCGAAGCGCTGTACAAGATGCGCGATGAGAATACGTCGGGGAGAATCCAGGTCGGGCTGCATAATCCGGCCACCGGCCGCCGTGACACGTTCAACATCGGCTTCTCGCACCACCAGAAAATGTTGGTGGTGGACGGGAGGTTTGGCTTCGTCGGCGGCCTGGACATCGCCCATGGCCGCTGGGACGATGGCAACTTCGACGTGGTCTGTGACCCCAAGCTGCACGTACTCAATGACCACTACAACAACTGCCTGCTGAAACCCAGGGGCATGACCTTCCCCGAAATCAAGCTTACCTTTGACGTGCCGGTAGTAGCCCCGCACGCCAAGGGCCGGATACGTCCGGGCTTCGCGCCCGCGTACCTGCCGGGAATGACTATTGCCATCTATCGCCTGAAAGCCCAATGGCTGGCAGGCGCTGCGCTGGGTGAAATACTGGACTATGCGGACAAGACCGCGCTCAGCACTCAGGCCGAAGAGATGGGCGAGCGGATGCTGAGCGATGCGATCATCTCGGTGCTGGAGGAAATGGCCGACGTCAAAGGCGTCAAGGAGTTCGTCACCGCGGTGCGCACGGCAGGTAGCCTGCTGGAAGGGATCCAAATCGATCTGGACCAGGCCAGGCACAAGTATCGGGAGGTGACCGCTGCAAGTAACCGGGTGCTGGACGAAGCCGCCAAGGGTAATGTTGATGGGACATTTGATGCCGCCTGGGGCACCGTGGATGCGTTCACCGACGTTGTCGGCAAGGATGTGGACGACTGGTTGACCGAGAGGTCGGCGACACTTGAGCGCTATCACCGCCGATTCTTGAAGGCGATGGCACGATTGAACGCCTATTCCACTGACGCGTCCGAGGTGGTGGTGGATATCGAAAAAGGTAAGGCCAACGTGTTGGCAAAGCTCGATAGCGCCAAGCAGAAGTGGGCGGCATTCGAGGAATGGATCGCGGAGGGCGTCGATATGTCCCGGGCCCTTCTCGACAGTGGTCGCCAGCCGCGGATGCCGTGGCAGGACGTGCATGCGTGCATTGAAGGCCCGGCAGTATTCGACATCTGCCGGAATTTCATGCATCGCTGGAATGCCATGGTATGGCAGAACCAACGCGGCGCGGCCATGCCCGGCAAACTGGCTGTTGCCGGTATCAATGCCGGTATCGATCTTGCCACTGAGCACGGCAGGCAGATGCCGCTGCAGCGCTCCATCGGACGTGGCCTGGAGTTGACGCCGCTGGCAGATGACTGGGTGCAGGCCATGGGAGGCCCCCAGGCACTGTTCGGCGACCTCTGTGCGCCCGGAACCGCGGGTGGCACCAGCGTTCAGATCGTCCGGTCCTCCGGTACTGCACTACACGATATGGAGCGCAGGGCCTGCCGAAAGTATCGCCTGGACCTCGTTGACGGCAGCGAGCTGACGTCATACTGGGAGCGCGACCAGCCCATGCGCTCCATCCAGGACGCCATGCTCAACTGCATCGCCTCGGCGAAGGCCTTTGTCTACATCGAAACCCAGTTCCTGATTTCAGACTGCGGCTTCTCCGACGCCGAGCCGGGGCGGGCATTGGACAGGAGCGCTCGCAACAGCCGGCGCGGTCCGTCGACGGAAGCGGAGGAAAAGGGCGCCCGGCGCACCGCTCGGGGGCTGGGCATCGCTGGCGGGCCGCTGGATGCGGCGCTGCCGGGTACCCCTGTTGCAGACACGCTCGCGTTCAAGCCGGGTGTGCCATCGGCCGCCAAGAACACGTTGGTGGAAGTGATCGCCACCCGCATTGCCAAGGCCATTCGCAGCGGCCATGGATTTCATGTCTACATGACGCTGCCGGTTCACCCGGAAGGCAGCTTGAAGGACGGCGCGGTTGTCAAACAGCACTACTGGCTGCAGCAGAGCTTGTTGCGCGGCAACCATAGCCTGATCCGCCGCATCTGCCGCACGCTGGTGGCCAGGCGGCTGGATATCCGGGATGCAAGCGTCAGCGAGAAGGACCTTGCCGCCGAGGTGGCTGCGGGCGGATGGAAGGACTATCTGACCGTACTGAACCTGCGCAGCTATGGCGTGCTGCGGGATACCAATCACGACCAGTACGCAGAAGGCCCGCGCACTGCCGGCAGCAGTGGGGCCAACCCGCCGCTGTATCTGGTGACCGAGCAGTGCTATGTGCACTCCAAGCTGCTGATTGTGGATGACGCGGTGGCGATCATCGGTAGCGCCAACTGCAACGACCGTAGTCTGCAGGGCGATGGCGATACCGAGCTTGCGGCGGTGATCGTGGATACGGAAACGTCGCTGCAGGATCTTGGTAACGGGGTGAAGGTGGTGACGCGCGCGTTTGCTCGGGATCTTCGGATACGGCTTTGGAAGAAGTTTTTGGGGATGTCGATTGAGATTGGGGCTGTTGAGGGGCGGGTCGGCAAAAGCGAAGGCTATACAAATGTTCTATCCAAAAATGACAAGCGGCATCCCCCGATGGTGATGCAGTCTCATGAAGGCTTGAGCTTGGAAAAGCCCGTCGATAAGAGCACCATTACCTACATTCGCCGCCTTGCGGATCGAACGTCCCCCCGGCTTGAGTAGTGGGCGGGTTTAGAGTCCGGTGCTGATGTTATCTTTCTTCGCCGCCAACTGGGCGGCGTACTGGACGGGTGTTAGACCGCCAAGCGCTCTTTTGGGTCTTTCTTCGTTGTAGTCGCGCCGCCAGCTTTCGATACTGGTACGGGCATGAAGCAACGTCGGGAACCAGTGCTCGTTGAGGCATTCGTCGCGCAGCCGTCCGTTGAAGGACTCGACGTACGCATTCTGGTTCGGCTTGCCCGGTTCGATCAGACGCAGGGCAACATCCTTTTCGTGAGCCCAGGCCACCATCGCCTTACCGCAAAACTCCTTGCCGTTGTCTGTCCTGATCACTCGTGGCAAGCCGCGCTGCATGGCCAGTCTGTCCAGTACCCTGGACACGCCTTGCCCGGAAATTGCCCGCTCCACTTCGATGGCCACAGCCTCGTGGGTGGCGTCGTCGACGATGGTCAGGCACTTGATCACCCGGCCTTCCGCGGTGCGGTCGAACACGAAGTCCATCGACCACACCTCATTGGCAGCGGACGGCCGCAGGAGAGGCTGGCGCTCGCCTATCGGCACCTTCTTACGCTTTCTGCGACGCACCTGCAGGCCCGCTTCCTGATACAGGCGCTCCACTCGTTTGTAGTTCACGACAAGCCCTTTCTGCCGCAGTTTCAAATGGATCATGCCCACCCCGTAGCGTCTGTGCCGATGCGCCAGCGCAGCGATCTGCTCGCGCAGCTCAACGTTGCGGTCGGCCCGAGGCTCATAGCGCAGCGCGCTGGCGCTCATCCGCACCACCGTCAGCGCTCGCCGCTCGCTCAACCCCTTCTCGACCATGCTCCGCACCAGCAGCCTGCGCGCCGGGGCGGTCACCACTTTTTTCGCAACGCATCCTTGATGACGTCGTTCTCGAAAACCTGCTCTGCCAGTAGTTTCTTCAGGCGCGTGCTCTCAGCCTCCAGGTCCTTGAGCCGCTTGGCGTCGGGCACACTCATGCCACCGAACTTGCTGCGCCACAGGTAGTACGAAGCCTCGCTGAAGCCGTGCTGACGGCACAGGTCCTTGATGGGCATGCCGGCCTCTGCTTCGCGCAGGAAGCCGATGATCTGTTCTTCGGAAAAGCGTTTCTTCACGTCCAATCTCCTTGTCACTGAGGATTGGACTCCAAACAGCTGCGCTACTCAATCTTGGGGGGACGTCGCGCTGCACAAGGGTCACCGCTATGCAACGGTCGTGGTGGATCCGATCAGTCGCCAGGTACTTTGGCTGGGCAACGGGCGCTCCCGCGATACGGCGCGTGCCTTTTTTGAGCAGCTTCCCCCGGGCGTTTCCGAGCAATTGCGCGCCGTGGCGATCGACATGACGACGGCCTATGAAGTGGAGATCCGGGCCAACTGTCCCAATGCCGAGATCGTCTTCGACTTGTTCCATGTGGTGGCCAAGTACGGTCGCGAAGTGATCGACCGGGTTCGCGTGGACCAGGCCAACAAGCTCCGGCACGACAAGCCTGCGCGCCGTGTCATCAAATCCAGCCGATGGCTGCTACTGCGCAATCGCAGCAACCTGGACCGGCATCAGACGGTGCGGCTGGATGAGCTGCTGGAAGCAAATCAACCGCTCCTCACCACCTATCTGATGCGTGATGAGCTCAAGCGACTGTGGTTTTACCGCCATCCCGGATGGGCCAGGAAGGCTTGGAACCAGTGGCTGGAGCAGGCCCAGCGCAGCGGAATCGCCGCCTTGGCGCTGTTTGCACAACGGCTCAAAGCCTATCTGCATGGGATCGTGTCGCGTTGCCGACACCGCCTCAATACCAGCATCGTCGAAGGCATCAACAACACCATCAAGGTCATCAAACGCCGGGCCTACGGCTATCGGGATCAGGAGTACTTCTTCCTGAAAATCCGTGCAGCGTTCCCCGGTATTCCGCGATGAACCAAGAAAAAGGCCGTGATGCGTTATCTGCACGCGCAGCCGCCTGACCTTCAGCCGGCTTACATGGAGGTCCCCAGCGTCGTGCAGGGGGCGGTGACACGCACGGTTGGGCGTCATGCGGTGGCCAAGGCGATTGCTCGGCTTAGGGATGATAAGGACAGCAAGCCAGTCAGTGGCTTCTGGGTAACGATGCCGCTTGGGTGGGGGCATGGAATGGACGACCCTTCACCAGGTATGCCAGTCGAGCTCATTGCAGCGGTGCCGCCGCGTATGGGCCCGGGCCCAGGGCGCAGACAAGCGCTTGACCATCCCGATGCGAATACCCCTTCGGAGCAAGCATGATATTGGAACGATACTTTATCTCACTGGCGTTGATCGCTTGCGGCCTTGGCGTCGCCGGCGCAGCAGCTGCCTGCACAGACCGCAATGACCCACTCGCCTCGCCAACGACTGGGGTGGTATTGCGCTTCCAAGACCTGCTATCCCCAAATGCTTATGCCAGCAACCCGAGCGTGAACCGGGATGGAAGCGTGATGCTCCCCGTCATGCTGCCGGATGTTAAGGATTTGCCGTACGGGAGGTTTGATCAATGGGGTGGAAAAGTTCACTTTATCGAGTCGGATGGGCGTGGCGGTCAGCGCGTGTGTCGTGTAGAAACCTGGGAGAGCAGGACGATTGAACCAACGTACAAGGGCGATCGCGACGCCAGAGTGATCTTGCGTACGGACGATGATAGAAAGGTCGGTGTCATTTCGTACAAGCCGACATCCACCCAGAAGCGCAATCCGGCGCTGGCAAAGCTGCTTCCTTACTATTTCATGAGGAGTGCGGTTGGTTACTACTACGATCAGTTTAATAATATTGTGGAAGTAACCAGGTATGCGTCTCCTGAAATAAATTCAATGAGCAACAAGCGCTCCCAGAAGGTGACTGCGAGATGGGTCCAGGAGTGTTTCAACTATCGCGACGGAAAGCTGGTTAGAGATTCGGTGCCCAGGAATGATATTGCGGGTAGTCTTCCTGGCTTCTCCTGCGATCAATTAACTCGGGGTGATGCTCCATATCGAGAGTACAGATACAATTCCGACGGTACTTTGCGCGTAGGGTTGGTTTACAAAAAGAGGGCTTCGCCTGATGAGAGTGCGATGTCTACACCGGGTCACGGAGGCGGCGGTGGCACGGTGTACTTCGCGCATGGCTCAGAGCACAGGCCCGAGATAGACGCCTCCTTTGACTTCAGTGCGGCGAATTTTGTGACGAGCATATACACCAGGCAGACGGATCTCTTCATGGACGACGCGCAGCCCCTGTATGAGGAGCGCTCAACCGACGGCGGGGCAGAACTCACGTACAGCTTCCCTGACCATGCGGTTCCACTGACGGCTGTAGATAACAAGTTCGCCCATCTAGATCGCTACCCCCGGATCAAACGCTACCTCCATCGCAGCGGCATGGTCATCTATGAAATGTTCGACGCCGGCGCCCGCACGCCCCGTCAGCGCCAGTGGCGTGCGCTCGATCTGAACCGGCAGGAAATCTACGGCGCCGACGGCAAGCTCACGCGGGTGATCCACTTCGGATCGGCTTCGCCTGATGCCTACAATGAAGACCTCAGGGCGTACGCCGAAGCGGGTGTCCTTAAAGTCACCCCAACGACCAGTGGCTACGCCAGCTATCGCGTTTATGACTACAACGCGCAAGGGAAGGAGAGCCTGGTGTTCATCTGCTGGCAACACGACGGGCCCAGCAACAGGCCATTGCTGCACTTCCCTTGGTGGACGCCGGACCCAGCGCCGAAGCGCAGCGGCGAGGAGGCCCTGATCTACGGCATGACAAAGGTCAGCAACCGCTGTGGCACGCCCGGCGGAAGAATGCTGATCGAAGGACTGTCGCCTATCAAGAAGTACATGGCGGCCACCTACGGATACGATGTCGACAAGCTCAGGTATGGCGATAGGCGATGAGGGCAGGGCGAGCGCTGCGCGCCCTTGAGACGGGGTAGTGGCGTCGGATGCAGCCTTCCGGGAGGCCGTCCATGGACGCCACCAAGCACACGGTGCTTACGTGCATCGCAGGGCCAAGGTGCTGGTTTCAAGGTGTGGCATCTTCCGGTGTCGGCCGGTTGCTTGCGTTCAAGGCAGGGCTGTTGGCGACCGAAGCCCGTGGCTATTGAGCGGGGGTGACCGAGCGTATTCAGGTTGGACCTGTCCACGGCGGGTAGAGCCAACAAAAAGGCCCCGATGGGTATCGGGGCCTTCCGTCATGCCAGGTGGCTGAGCGCAGACGCGCTTAGAACTCCTGCCAGTCGCCGTCGGCCAGCTCGGTGGCGACCGAGCGTGCTGCGGGACGACGCGCCGGTGCCGGTGCGGCGGCAACCGCACGCATCACGCGCGGGGCGGGCGCCTTGACCACCGCGACCGGTGCCACGGCCTCGTACTCGTCCAGCGTGAAGATCGACACCGCATCGCTCAGCTGGCCGGCCTGTTCTTCCATCGAACGTGCCGCGGCGGTGGCTTCTTCCACCAGCGCGGCGTTCTGCTGGGTGGTTTCGTCCATCTGCACGACGGTCTGGTTGACCTGCTCGATGCCGGCCGACTGTTCCTGCGAGGCCGCGGAAATCTCGGCCATGATGTCGGTCACGCGCTGCACCGAGGCGACGATCTCGCCCATGGTCGCGCCGGCCTTGTGCACCAGTGCCGAGCCGTCGTTGACCTTGCCGACCGAGTCGTCGATCAGGCCCTTGATCTCCTTGGCGGCAGCGGCCGAGCGCTGGGCCAGGGTGCGTACTTCGGAGGCGACCACGGCGAAGCCACGGCCCTGTTCACCGGCACGGGCGGCTTCCACCGCCGCGTTCAGCGCCAGGATGTTGGTCTGGAAGGCGATGCCGTCGATGACCGAGATGATCTCGGCGATCTTCTTGGACGAGGTCTGGATCGCGCTCATGGTGGTGACCACCTGGCCGACCACCTCACCGCCCTGCGAGGCCACGCTGTGCGCGCCGATGGCCAGCTGGTTGGCCTGGCGCGCATGCTCGGCGTTCTGGCGCACGGTGGAGGTGAGTTCCTCCATGGACGCGGCAGTTTCTTCCAGGTTGGCGGCCTGCTGCTCGGTGCGGCGCGACAGGTCGCTGTTGCCGGTGGCGATTTCGCTGGCCGCCGAACTGATCTGCTGGCTGGAGTGCTTGATCCGGGTGACGATTCCGCTGAGCTGGTCTGCAGTGGCGTTGGCGTCGTCGCGCATGCTGGCGAACACGCCCTGGAAGTCACCGTGCATGCGCACGGTCAGGTCGCCCTGCGACAACGCGGTGAGCAGGCCGGAGATCTGTTCGATACTGGCGGCGTTGGCGTCGAGCAGGCCGTTGATCTGCTGGGCCAGCTGCAGGAAGAAACCCTCCTTGCCTTCGGCGCTGATGCGGCCGGACAGGTCGCCGGCGGCCGCCTGGGCGATCACCCGGGCCACTTCGATCTCGACCAGCGCTTCGGGGGTGCGGTCGCGCCATTCGACAACGTGGCCGACGGTCTGGCCTTCTTCGTTGGCGATCGAGGAGACCACCTGGGCGAACTGGGCGTCGCCGTACTGCATCGGGCGGCGGCTGACACCGTGCTGCTTGAGCTGGGCCAGGGTCTTCTGGTCCATTTCGTTGCCGTGCTCGAGCACGGTGACCGGCTTGCCGACCAGCGAGGCGGTGGCATCGAAGTCGGGCAGGTCCTTGCGGATTTCCGCTTCGTACTGGCTCAGGGTGTGCTGCATGGCGCGGTTGCTGTAGACGATGTTGAGGCTGTCGTCGGTCAGGTAGACGCCGGTGGAGCTGTAGTCCAGTGCGGTACGGATGCGCAGGTTCTCGCGGGCGATGGCCTGGTCGGTCTCGGTCCGCTCGCGCAGGTCGCGCTGCATGCGCTGCATGGCCTGCATGAGGTCGCCCACTTCATCCTTGCGGCGGATGTCGATATGGCCGTCGAGCTTGCCACCGGCCACATCGTTGGACACCGAGACGGCGCTGCGGATGCTGCCGACCAGCGAACGGGCAAACAGCCACACCAGCACCAGGCCCAGCGCAGCGCCGCCGAGCAGGGTGATGACGGTGAGGGTGGCCGAGGTGGCGTAGGTGGATTCTGCCTCTTCGCGCGAGGCGCGGGCGAGGCGGTTGTCTTCGGCGATCAGCGCTTCGAGTGCGGTGGACGCCTTGAGGTGCTTGGCGCGGGTTTCGCCAACGAAGGTGTCCACGGCATCATCGGGCAGGTCGAGTTCGAGCATTTCGGTGACGGCATCGTAGGACGCAAGCGAGTCCTTCCAATCCTTGGCGAAGGTTTCGAACAGCTTCTTCTGCTGGGCGTTGTCGATGAGCGCGGGATACTTCTTGATCGACGCGTCGATCTGGGTACGCAGGCCGGCGGCGCGGGTCTTGGCGTCGGCCTTGACGTCGTCGCTGGCGCGGATCAGGCCCTGGTAGGCCGAGTTGCGGTACTCCCCGACCATGCCGCGGATCTCACCGGCGGTACGGATGCTTTCCATCCGGTGGCCGGCCAGCTCGGTGGTGACATTGTTGAGTGAGTACAGGCCGCGATAGGCCACGATGCCCTGCAGCAGCATCACCAGCAGGAGGACACCGAAAGTCAGCATCAACTTCGGCATCAGTTTGAGGTTGTTGATCCAGGGCATGGGCGGTGCAATCTCCAGTGGCAAACGCGTCCGGGCGTGGTGCCCGGTTGCAGCGACCATGCCGGCCAGTGCCGGCATGGCAGGGGCATACGGCGGATTACTTGATGTTGGCGAGCTTGAGGCCGGCCGGCGAGCTGACTTCGATTTCTGCGCGCGAGGCGTCGCGGGCGATCTTGCCGATCACGCAGACGGTCTTGCCTTCGAGCGATTCCAGCGGGAAGCTGAACTTGCTGCGGTTTGCGCCGGCGATGCGGGCCGAGAAGGTGTGGCGGGGGAATGCGCCGCCCATGTACAGGAAGGTCGGCTGGCCTTCGGAGCCTTCGGCGTAGCGGGCCTTTTCGACCTTGCCGCAGACCATGCCGTCCTTGCCGACCGAGCGCGGTGCCATCTCCGGCGGGATCATGTCGGCCGACTGGGCGAAGGCGGTCGAGGAGGAGGAGGCGAGAACGGCAACCGAGAACAGTGCAAGCAGGGACTTCATCGGGAAAAATCTCCGGGGAAAATGGTCGAGTTGGCCCGGCCTTGGGCAGCCCAGTACGGCCGGGTCCTGAAGCAGCTATCGGCCGTGCCGGGGGGAACTGAAGAACTTTTTTCCGGCAGGGTCGAAGCGGCCGTGCCGGCGGCGCTCAGGCGGCGGCCTCTTCGACGGCGCTGGGCTGGCCCATGTCGGCGCTGTCCAGGAGGGTTTCGATGTCCAGCAGGATCAACATGCGATCGTCCTGGGTGCCGATGCCGGAGATGAAGCGGGTGTCGACGGCGGCGCCGAACTCGGGGGTCGGGCGGATCTGGTCGGCGCTGAGAGGGATGACGTCGGAGACGCTGTCCACGACGATGCCGACGACGCGGTTGTCCACGTTGAGCACGATCATGACGGTGAAGGCATCGTAGGTGGCATTTTCCAGGCGCAGCTTGAGGCGCAGGTCGATGACCGGGACGATGGTGCCGCGCAGGTTGATGACGCCCTTGATGTAGTCGGGCGCGTCGGGCACGCGGGTGACCGAATCGTAGCCGCGGATTTCCTGGACCTTGAGGATGTCCACGCCGTAGTGCTCGGCGCCGAGGGTGAAGCTGAGGTATTCGCCACCGCTGCTGGCGGCGTTGGGGTTGCTGTCGTTCATGGAGGGAATCCTGGGTCGGGCGTGGCGGTAGAAAACCGGGCGTCACGCTGGATATCGGCTTGGAGCCGGGCGACTTTAGAGGGTGGGGTTCTGGGGCAGCTATTCACTGCTGCTGCACGGGCTGGCGGTGCCAGGCCCCACCGGGACACGCCGTGAACCCATCCATGGGGGCTCGTAAGCGGCATCCATGCCGCTTACGGTCCCGGCGGGGCCTGGCACCGCCAGCCCTGACATGTTGCGGCGATCGGAGGGATAGAGACGCCTCGGTGGTGGGAGGGTAGTGCCGAGCGTTGCTCGGCTCCTCAATCCCCCACCATGCGCTGCGCCGCACTTGATCTCAACGCGGCGAAAGCCATCTGTCGAGGGGCGGTGCGGGTGGGTTGGCAGGACCGTTGGGCGCCATGGATGGCGCTCACGAGCTTACATGGGTGAAGGCGCACGCTTGCGAGGCACAGCCTCGCGTGCGACTGAACGCACAGCCGCCAGCGGCTGGGCCGGGCCCCGGAGGGGGACTTGCGGCGTGTCCCGCCAACCCATCCGTACCGACCCGCTCCGACAGCACCGAGCCGTCGCTGTTGCTGTTGCTTCAAAGAAAAGCAGCCCCTCAACTCTCCCCATTCTTGCGCGCACTGCGTTGGCGGTCGATGCGGAAAATGTAGCGCTGGATCGCGCTGTCGCCGCCGCGCGGCAGGCCGTCGAAGCGCATCCCGATCCGCTTCATCTCCACTCCGTTGGGCAGCTTTACCCCCAACTGGTTGCAGACAATCAGTGAAATCTGCAGTGGACCGCTTTCGGGCATGTCCAGGCGCGCGTGGTAGCGCTTCTGCAGCGTGAATACCTTGCAATCCACCGGTACCGTCACCGCCAGCCCGCCGCCGCTGATGTCCACCACGCGCAGGTTCAAGGGCTCGCTGCGGTCCTCGTTGACCGGGAACTGCAGGTGCGGGGAATCGGTGATCGGGGTCTCCAGCCGGTACAGCTCACGGCGCTGCAGGTGCACCAGCTCGGCCGGGAACGGCACGCGGAAGGCGACGTGGCCGCCGCCAGTGGTGCGTTCCAGGTGGTCCAGGCGGAAGCGCACCATCACCCGGTCCAGCTGCGCGAAACACAACAGGTGGCCGGCGGCTTCGGCGGCGCGGTTGGCCGGCTCGGACGGGCTGCCGTCCAGCAGCAACCAGTCCTCGTCCTCGTCCAGTTCCAGGATCGCCGTGGGGAAAGACTGATCGCGCCCCCCCAGGTGGGCATTGATCAACGAGCGCTGGTCGATCAACGCCTGCAGCAGCTGACGGATCTGCCGGGGATTGCGGACCAGGTAACGATCATCCGTGCCATCGTCCTGCGCGGCATGGGGTGCGTCGGGTGCGTCAAGGCTGCCTTCGGACATGGACTCGTGCTGGATTGGGCGGGCGCCGTCGGCACATGTCACCGAGGCTCTGTCGCTTTATCGGCACTGGATCACAATTATGTAGGGCGACATACACGACACCCCGCCGTAGCGGGGTGTCGTAGGGAACCGGCTCGGCAGGGCTTAGAACTCCTGCCAGTCGCCGTCATTGGCCAACACCGGCTCGCGCAGGGTTGCGCGTCGAACCGGGGCGGCCGGCATGCTGCGGCTGCGGGCCGGCGCCGTGACAACCGGGCGGGCCGGCGCGGCCACAGCCACCACCGGGGCCGCCTGGCCCTCCAGCTTGAACAGCGCCACCGCGTCGGTGAGGTGGCCGGCCTGTTCTTCCATGGAGCGCGCGGCGGCGGTGGCTTCTTCCACCAGCGCGGCGTTCTGCTGGGTGGTTTCGTCCATCTGCACCACGGTCTGGTTGACCTGTTCGATACCGGCCGACTGCTCCTGCGACGCTGCGGAAATCTCGGCCATGATGTCGGTCACGCGCTGCACCGAGGCGACGATCTCGCCCATGGTGGCGCCGGCCTGGTTGACCAGGGCCGAGCCTTCGGCAACCTTGCCGACCGATTCGTCGATCAGGCCCTTGATCTCCTTGGCGGCGCTGGCCGAGCGCTGCGCCAGGGTGCGCACTTCGGAGGCGACCACGGCAAAACCACGGCCCTGTTCGCCGGCACGGGCGGCTTCCACCGCCGCGTTCAGCGCCAGGATGTTGGTCTGGAAGGCGATACCGTCGATGACGGTGATGATGTCGGCGATGCGACGCGACGAGGCGTCGATCTCACGCATGGTGCTGACCACGCGGCCGACCACATCGCCGCCCTGCGAGGCCACGCCGTGCGCGCCGATGGCCAGCTGGTTGGCCTGGCGTGCGTGTTCGGCGTTCTGGCGCACGGTGGAGGTGAGTTCCTCCATCGAGGCGGCGGTTTCTTCCAGGTTGGCGGCCTGCTGCTCGGTGCGGCGCGACAGGTCGTTGTTGCCCGAAGCGATCTCACCGGCCGCGGTGCTGATGCTGCCCGAGGCCTGCTGGATACGGCCGACGATCTGGGTCAGCTGGGCGACGGTGCTGTTGGCATCGTCGCGCATGCTGGCAAAGACGCCGTGGAACTGGCCGTGCATGCGCGCGGTGAGGTCGCCGTTGGCGATCGACTGCAGCAGGTGCGAGAGCTGGGACAGGTTGCCGTCGGCCACTTCCATCATGGTGTTGAGGTGCTCGATCATCACCCGGAAATCGTGATCGAAGCGGGTCGCATCGCCACGCTGGGTGAAGTCGCCCGCAGCGGCGGCCTGGGCCAGCGACTGGATCTGGGTGTTGATCGACAGCAGGCTGGCCTTGGCCGCGTCCATCGATTCGTGCAGGATCGCGCGGCTGCCCGGCAGGCGGCGTGCGTCCGCGGACAGGTCGCCGGCGGCGTACTGGTTCAGGACTGCGATGGCGTCCTTGATCGAATCCAGGTGGTCGAAGACCACCGTGTTGGTACCCACGGCCAGTTCACCGTACACGCCGGGGAAGTCCACCGGCATCCGATGCGAAATGTCCGGGCCGGCGTGCATCGCTGCCATCTGCCGGGTTTCCTCGGAGTAGCGGCGCAGCATGTGGGTCATCTCGCCGGTGGCGGCCAGCATCTGCCCGGCTTCATCCTTGCTGGTGGCGCGGGTGGTGACGCTGAGGTCGCCGCGCGCGACGGAGGTAATGGCATGCACGGCCTGGCCCAGCGGACCGGTGATGACACGCGAGATCACCACGGCCAGCGCGGCGGCCACCAGCGACAGCAGCACCATGCACGACACGATCGCGATGACGCTGATGCGGTGGGTGTCGTTGGCGGCGGCGATCTTGCTTTCCATCAGGCCGTTGCTGAAGGCGCCCAGTTCCTTGAGGTCGTCGAACAGCTGGCGGCGTGCCGGGCGCGACTGCTCATCGGAAACCTGGCGGGCCAGTGCCCCGTCGGCGGCAGCCACGGCCGCGCGCAGGGCGGTGTTGGCGGCAAAGTAGCTGTCCACGTCGGCCGAGACCTTGCTGAACAGCGCACGCTCGCGATCGCCCGCCGGCAGTGCGGCATAGGCGGCCAGTTCATCGCGGACCAGTTTGGCGGTGGTGTCCATGCGCTTGTTGTAATCGGCCACCTTGTCGGGCTGGTCGAACATGCTCACCTGGGCCATCTCGTAGGTGCGGAACTCGCCCAGCTGCGAACGCACTTCACCCAGGTGCTGCACCGAGGGAATGTCGTTGCCGGCCATCGCGCGCAGCTCGGCGTTGGCGCCGTTGAGGCGGACCAGCGCGAAGGCGCCGAGGACGACGGTCATCAGGGTGGTGAGGGTGAACCCCACCGCCAGCTTGCGGGCAATGGGCAGATCGTGGAACCACTTCATGGTCGGAACTCCGGGCAGGGCGGGGGTGCACAGCCGTGGGGTGCTGGGCGACAGGTCATTGCGAAGGCGGGGCAGGGCGGGAGGGGCGTGACAGTGATGTCATCACTCTCCCGGGATAACGGCGCTGCATCGCCGCAACTTGAGCGTTCGATGTCACATTTTTTCGTGAATGCGTGGGGCGATGGATCCACCCGGAGGGGGTGCACAAGCAAGCAACGCCAAGGGTTTGCAAAGCGTGACAAACCCGGGGTGGGCGTACGCCCGCGCATGGCCCTGTTTCAACATCACAGTTTCAGGGCGTGCCTCGTTCACGCCTGCGGTAAGGCGATCACCGTGTTTGCATGGATCCAAGCCATGAGTGGCGACCACGCGAAACGCGGCACAGGCGTTTGAAGGCGGCGGGTGTCCCCGGCGCAGGCGTTCATTGCGCCGAAACCAGGCGCAATGAATGCACGACGTGGATCTGCGCGGCGAGGCGGCCATCCTGGCGATGCAACGAAATGCATCCACCGGATGCAGACCGGGCGTTGGCCGGCACGGAGGCGCTGCGGCGTTACGCCGCAGCAGGCATCCGCAGCGAGCGCACCAGGCCGCCGATATCCACGATCAGCGACACCCGGCCATCGCCGAGGATGGTGGCGCCGGACACGCCACTGATGCGGCGATAGTTGTTCTCGATGTTCTTCACCACCACCTGCTGCTGGCCGACCAGTTCGTCCACTTCCAGCGCGATCTTCTGGCCATCGCCTTCGACCACGACAACCAGCAGGTCGTCCTTGGTGCGGCCACCGAAACCGTAGTGTTCGCTCAACGAGAGAATCGGCAGGTACTCGCCCCGGACGCGCAGCACGCGGCCTTCGCCGGCCATGGTGCGGACGTCCTCGGGCTGCGGCTGCAGCGCCTCCAGCACGTAGGCCAGCGGCAGGATCACCGTTTCCCCGGCTACCGATACGGTCATGCCGTCGAGGATGGCCAGGGTCAGCGGCAGCCGGATCAGCACGCGGGTGCCATTGCCGGCCTTGCTTTCCAGTTGTACTTCACCGCCCAGTGCCTGGATGTTGCGGCGGACCACGTCCATGCCCACGCCGCGCCCGGACAGGTCGGTGACAGCATCGGCGGTGGAGAAGCCGGGCTGGAAGATCAGGTCCCAGACCTGCGCGTCGGTGGGGTTGTCGGGCACGCTCAGGCCACGCTCGAGCGCCTTGGACAGGATCTTGTCGCGGTTCAGGCCGCGGCCGTCGTCGCTGACTTCGATCACGATGTGGCCACCCTGGTGGGAGGCCGCCAGGGTGATGGTGCCGGTCTCATCCTTGCCGGCATCGCGGCGGATGTCGGGCATTTCCAGGCCGTGGTCGATCGAGTTGCGGACCAGGTGGACCAGCGGATCGGCGATCTTCTCGATCAGGCCCTTGTCCAGCTCGGTGCCCTCGCCGATGGTACGCAGGCGGACCTGCTTGCCCAACCGCGACGACAGGTCGCGGACCAGGCGTGGGAAGCGGCGGAACACCGCATCGACGGGCAGCATGCGCACGCCGATCACCGCCTCCTGCAGGTCGCGGGTGTTGCGCTCCAGCAGGTCCAGGCCGGCGAACAGCTGCTCGGCATGGACCGGGTCCAGTGCGTGCGAGACCTGCTTGAGCATGGCCTGGGTAATGACCAGCTCGCCGACCAGGTTGATCAGCGCATCGACCTTGTCGACGCTGACCCGGATGGAGGTTTCCGCTTCATGCGCGGCCGCGGCCGCCACCGGGGTAGCGACGGCGGCGGGAGCGGCAACAGCCGCGGCCGGGGCCGGGGTGGCCAGGCTCGGCGGTGCCGCCGGGCGGATGTCCAGTTCGCAGTCGTCCACGACCCAGGCGAAGGTGTCTTCGATCTTGCTGCGCGGCACCTTGCCCACCAGGCCCAGGTCCCACGCCAGGTGTGCTTCGAGCGGGTCGAGCTGGTCGAAGCCGGGCAGGCGTTCGATGCGGGCGGCGACCTGCAGTGAACCGAGGTGTTCCAGTTCGCGGATGATGCGCAGTGGATCGTTGCCGCTCATGAACAGCGAAGGCGAGGGCACAAAGCCGATCTGCCACGCTTCGGGGATGTCATCGACCTTGGCGGCAGCGACCGGCGCGCTGGCAGCGGCTTGGCCGGACAGCACTTCTTCCAGGCGTGCCTTGACCGCGGCGACCGCCTGCGGATCGGCCGGCTGGCCGTGTTCGGCCTCGCGCAGCAGGGCGCGCAGTACGTCCACCGACGAAAGCATGGCATCCACGGCGCTGGCTTCCAGCGCACGCTTGCCGGCACGCAGTTCGTCCAGCAGCGTTTCCAGCACGTGGGTGAGCGCGGCGATCGCATCGAAGCCGAAGGTGCCGGCACCGCCCTTGATCGAATGCGCGGCACGGAACACCGAATTGATGATCTCCGGGTCCTGCTGGCCCGATTCGAGTGCCAACAGGCCAGCCTCCATCGCATCCAGCCCCTCGCGGCTTTCTTCAAAGAACGTGGCGTGGAAACGTTGCAGATCCATGCTCATGGTGCGTGGGGTCCGGTTGCGAAGGGAAAAGGATGGAGCGGGAAAAGCCGGTGCGATCAGCCCAGGACTTTCTGGACCGTGGCGACGAGCTGTTCGGGGTTGAACGGTTTGACCAGCCAACCGGTGGCGCCGGCGGCCTTGCCTTCGGACTTCTTGTCGGCGGCCGATTCGGTGGTCAGCATCAGCATCGGCACGAAGCGGTAGTCGGCCAGCTGGCGCAGCTCGCGGATCAGAGCGATGCCGTCCATGTTGGGCATGTTGACGTCGGTCACCACTGCGTTGAAACGCTGGCCCTTGGCACGGCCGAGCGCGACGGCGCCGTCTTCGGCTTCTTCGACGGTGAAGCCGGCCGAGGTGAGGGCGAAAGAGACCATCTGGCGCATCGACGCCGAGTCGTCCACCACCAAGATACGTGCGCTCATGCAGCGTTCTCCACAGATTTCAGGTTGTCATGGGGTGCGTCCAGGCCCAGGGCCTGGGTGATGCCGAGCAGGCGCGCGGCATCACGGAAGGGGGCAGTGCAGCCGTCGAATCCGGTCGGGTGGCCTGCCTGGCGGCGGGCGGCGACGAATGCGCACAGGACCTGCATTGCTGCGGTATGGATACGGCCCACTTCGCTGGCATCCAGCGTCAGTGCGCCGGCCTGGTCCACCAAGGGGGCCAGACGGGTTTTCAGCTCGGTGCTGGTCTCGATGCCGAGATCAGTCCCCAGGGCCACAGTGCTCATCGTTGCTCCGGACAAACGGTTCCGTGATCTATAACGGCGCATTTCGGCGAACCTTTAGCGTGGGGCGCCAGGCGCATCCACACAGGGCGTGGATGCGGCCGCGTCGGCGCGATGCCCTCAGTTCAACAACTGCGTCGCATCCAGCAGGATCATCGGTTGCGCGGTGACCCGGGCGACACCCCGGAACAGGTCGTTGGAGATCTGGCAGATGCGCGCGGTGTCCGGCGGCTCGATCTGCGAATCGGTGAGGTTGGCGACATCTTCCACGGCCGATACCCGCAGGCCCATGGTTTCGCCGTTCTCTTCCAGCACCACGATGCGGGTGTTGGCGTCTTCCTGGGCCGGGCCGGCGCCGAGATGGAGGCCCAGGTCCATGACCGGTACCACCTGGCCACGCAGGTTCATGATGCCCAGCATCGCCGAGGCGGTGCCACGCAGTGGCAGCAGCGGTACCGGCAGTACCACTTCCTGCACCTTCAACAGTTCCAGTGCGTAGGCCTGGGCACCGCACCGCAGCCGCAGCCAGCGCGAGGTGCGCTCGCTGGCGCGCCGGTTCTCGCGTGGGCTCGAGGCCGGGTTGCGCGCCTGCGCCTGCAGCTCCTGCCAGCTGCCCGGGCGGCTGTGTGCCGAAGGCGCGGTGAAGACCGGCGTGGGAAGCGGGGCAGGTGTGGGCATGGCGCGGGCCACGGGAGCCGCTGGTGGGGCCGCGGCAGGCACCTGGACGGGGGGCTCGACCACTGCCGGTGCTGCCGGGACAGGGGCGTTGTCGTGCAGTACCTCGTCGGGCAGGTCGTCCCAACCGGGGCGCGCGTCGCTGGCGGCTACCACCGGGCCGAGCGCCGGGTCGTTCATCAGTTCATCGAGCAGGTCGAGGTTGCCGGGCGAGCCGGCAGCGGTGGGGGTATCGAACGTGTCCGGTTCAACCCGTGCCACCGCGTCGCCGAGCAGCTGCTCCAGGTAGTCGTCGAGCACGCCGATGGCGTTCATGCCGCGCGCTCCATCTGCAGCGCGTCGTCGGCGAGGATCCACTCCAGTGCGCGCCGGTAGGCGGCCAGGCCACGGCCGGGGTACTCCTCCGACTGCGAGGGCACGGTCAGGCTGGCGGCGTTGCAGATGCGCGTGTCCACCGGGATCGCGTCTTCCCAGACACGCAGGCCGTGCTTGTCCTGCATCTGCTTGACGGTTTCGTTACCGGCGCGGGTGCGGCGGTCGAACAGGGTCGGCAGGATCGACATCGGCAAGTCGCGGCGGCGCGAGCGCTCGACCATCTCTCCGGTGCGGACCATGCCGTCCAGCCCGTGCAGGGCCAATGGCTCGGCCTGGGTCGGGATGATCAGGCGGTCGGCAGCGGCCAACGCGTTGATCATCAACAGGCCCAGCGTGGGTGCGCAGTCGAGCAGGATGTAATCGTGCTGGCCTCGATGGCGTGCCAGTGCATTCTGCAAGGCCAGGCCAAGGCCAGGCTGGTTGGCGCTGCGGCGCTCCAGGGTGGCCAGGGCGGCCTGCGCGCAGATGTAGTCCAGGCCGGGGATGTTGCTGGGGCGGCTGAGCGTGGACAACTCGGCCGGTGGTGCGCCAAACAGTTCCAGCACGCCCGGCGGCGGCGGGTCCAGCGGCACGCCGAAGGCGCGGGTGAGCGAGGAGTGCGGATCGAGGTCGATCAGCAGCACGCGGTGGCCCAGCGAGGCCAGGCCGCGGCCGAGGGCCAGGCTGGTGGTGGTCTTGCCCACGCCGCCCTTCTGGTTGGCGATTGCCCAGATGCGCATTGGATTCACTCCTTCATTGCGGGGGAAACGGCGGCGCCAATGCGGCTGCCGGCCGGCACCGGTGGCAACTGCACCGGGGCGATGGGGGTAACGGTAGGGGTCTTGGGCCGTGCGGCCGGATCGGACTCGGCGGTCAGCTGCGGGCCGATCGGGTCCACGCCCTGGGCGGTATCGGCCAGGATGATCACCATCACCCGCCGGTTGCGGTTGCGGCCTTCGGCGCTGGCGTTGTCTTCGCGCGGGCGGAACTGGCCATAGCCGACCATCGCCAGCCGCGACGGCTGCAGGCCCTGGTCGGCGAACAGATGCACCACGCTGGCTGCGCGCCCGGCCGAGAGTTCCCAGTTGGAGGGAAACAGCGCGGTGGCAATGGGCACGTTGTCGGTATGGCCTTCCACGCGTACGCCGTTGGGCGCGTCGTGCAGTACCTGGGCCAGCTTGGACAGGGTGTCGCGCGCATGCACGTCCAGCGAAGCCGAGCCGGTGACGAACAGGATGTCGCTGTTGATCTCCACTTCGATCCACAGCTCGGTGCGGCGCACGGTGATCATGCCGCGCTCGATCAGCGGGGCGAGGGTGGCGGTGAGGCGGTCGGCAATGGTGTTGAGCTGGCGCTCGGCGCGCTGCAGCTGTTCCTGGTTGCGTACCGACACCGGCATGCGCATCTGCGAGGCCATCGCCGGCAGCAGGGTGGGGTCGTTGGAGGGGGCCGGTGCGGCCGGGCCGACACGGTTGCCGGCCTTGATCACCGACGGGCTGTCCCAGCCGCCGCCCTGCACCTGCTGGTTGCCCACCTGCACCGGGTTGATGGTGCGCGGCGCGCCACCGAAGGCGGTGGTGAGTGCGTCGGCCATGACCCGGTACTTGCCCTCGTTGAGCGAGGAAATGGCGTACATCACCACGAAGAAGGCCAGCAGCAGCGTCATCAGGTCGGCGTAGGGAATCGCCCAGGCCTCGTGGTTGGCATGCTCTTCGTGGTGCCTGCGACGGGCCATGTCAGTGCAGGAACCCGGACAGGTTGGTTTCGATGTTGCGCGGGTTCTCGCCCTGGGCGATCGAAATCAGGCCTTCGATGATCATCTCGCGGTCGCGGCTGTTGTGGTGGATCACGCTCTTGAGCTTGGCCGAGACCGGCAGGAACAGCAGGTTGGCCGAGGCGATGCCGTAGATGGTGGCGGTGAACGCGGCAGCGATGCCGTGGCCGAGCTTGCTCGGGTCGGCCAGGTTCTTCATCACCGCGATCAGCCCGAGCACCGCGCCGATGATGCCCAGGGTGGGGGCGTAGATGCCCATGCCCTCGAACACCTTGGACGCGGCCAGGTCCCGGTGCTCCTGGCTGCCCAGTTCGATTTCCATCATGTGCCGGATGGTTTCCGGCTCCACGCCGTCCACCAGCAGCTGCAGGCCCTTGCGCAGGAACGGGTCGCTCTGCGCGTCCACCTGTGCTTCCAGGCCCAGCAGGCCCTGGCGGCGCGCGATGTTGCTCCATTCGACGATCTGCTTGATCAGCGCGTGGCGGTCGCTGCTGGGCGGCAGGATCACCCAGCGCACGATCTTGAAGGCGTGCTTGAACACCGCCGGGGAGGTGTGCAGCAGGATCGAGGCGATGGTGCCGACGATGACGATCACGAATGCGGCCGGCGACCACAGCGACGCCAGGCCGGCCCCCTTGAGGATGCTGCCGCCGACCAGCGAGGCCAGGGCGAGGAAAAGTCCAATGAGGCTGAGTCTGTCCATGGGTCCGTTATCGGCTTGCGTGAAGGGGACTTGAGAGGCTGCGTCAGCGCAGGCCGTCCACGTCCAGGATCAGTGACATCCGGCCATCGCCGATCAGGGTTGCCCCGGCGTAGCCGCGCAGGCCGCGCAGGGCCTTGGGCAGCGGCTTGATCACCACTTCCTCGCGGCCCCGCACCTGGTCCACCACCAGCCCGAAGCGGGCTTCGCCGGCCTGCAGCACCACGATGGTGAGCAGCGGCGAGGGGGCCGGGTCGACCGCCAGCCAGTGGCGCAGGTCCACCAGCGGCAGGGTGTGCGACTTGCGGTCGAGCACGGCGCGGCCATCGAACCAGCCCAGCGAGGTGTTGGGGGCGTGCAGCACCTCCATCACCCGCGCCAGCGGCAACGCATAGACGTCTTCGCCGGCCTGCACCAGCAGGGTCGGCAGGATCGCCAGGGTCAGCGGCACGCGGATCATGAAGCGGCTGCCGCGGCCCAGCTCGGACTGGATCTGGATCTGGCCGCTGAGCTCGCGGATGCGCGACTGCACCACGTCCATGCCGACGCCACGGCCGGAAATGTCGGTCACTTCCTGCTTGGTCGAGAAGCCCGGCAGGAACACCAGGTGCAGGCATTCCTCACTGGTCAGGCGCGCGGCCGCTTCCGGATCGATCAGGCCCTTTTCGCGGGCCTTCTGCCGCAGGCGCTCCGGGTCGATGCCGGCGCCGTCATCCTGCACTTCGATGCTGACGTAGTCGCCTTCCTGCTGCGCCGACAGGCGCACATGGCCGCTGCGTGGCTTGCCCTGCGCTTCGCGCAGTTCCGGGGTTTCCACGCCATGGTCGATCGCGTTGCGCACCAGGTGCACCAGCGGATCGGCAAGTGCTTCGACCAGGTTGCGGTCCAGCTCGGTTTCCGCGCCGACCAGCTCCAGCTCCACTTCTTTGTTCAGGTTGCGGGCGACGTCGCGGGCCACCTTCGGGAAACGCGAGAACACCTTGCCCACCGGCTGCATGCGGGTGCGCATCACCGCCGACTGCAGGCGGGCGGTGGCGATGTCCAGGGTGGACACGGCACGGTCGAGTTCTTCGTCGTGCAGGCGCGCGCGCAGGGTCTTGAGCCGATTGCGCGACAGCACCAGTTCGCCGATCAGGTTGACGATCGCATCCAGGCGCTTGGTGTCCACGCGCACGGTATGTTCGGCTTCGGCGACCGGCTTGTTGGCCGCCGGCCGGGGCGCAACGGAGGGTGCACGCGCCACCGGCGCGGCCACGGCGGCCACGGCCGTGGTGCCCGGTGCGGCGCCGCCATGCAGCTGGTCCAGCAGCGCTTCAAATTCGTCTTCGCCGATCAGACCGTCATCGGTCTTTTGGGGGGGCGTCACGGCCGTGGGCGCGGCGCCGCCGTGCAACTGGTCCAGCAACGCTTCAAACTCGTCGTCGGTGATCAGCTCGCCGCCGGCCGGCGGGGTCGCAGCGACCGCGGCCGGGCTGGCCGGACCATTGACGTCGAACTGGGCGATCAGCGATGGCGGCGCATAGCCGGGCTCGGTGCCGGCCGACACCGAATCGAGCATCGACTGCAGGTAATCCAGGGATTGCTGGGCCGCATCGAAGTGATGCGCCTGCAACGTGGCCTTGCCCGAGCGTGCCATGCCCAGGGTTTCCTCGGCGGCGTGGCACAGCTCGACCATCGCCTGGATGCCCAGGAAGCCGGCACCGCCCTTGAGCGTGTGGAAACCGCGGAACACCGCGTTGAGCTGGTCGGCGTCCTGGGGCGACTGCTCCAGCGACACCAGCTGTTCGCCGAGGCGATCCAGGATTTCCTGGGCCTCGAGGATGAAGTCGGCCGCAATATCGTCTGGAACAGCACTCATGGTCTTACAACCCCAAATCGGAAAGCAGGTCGTCAGCGTCGACCTGTGATACCTGGTGGCGATCCAGGCCGGTCACGGCCGGGCCGGCCAGGCCGTTGTCGCGTTTGTGCGCGGCGTCTTCCTGCGGTGGCAGGCCGAGCGCGCCGAAACCCTCGTGCACGCGGCGCACGATCCCCACCACGCGGCGGATGATCTGGCCGGTGAGATCCTGGTAGCTCTGGGTGAGCGCGATCTCGGTGAGGTTGTGGCGGATCCGGTCCAGCTGCTGGTCCTGGTCGGCGGTGAGCCCGTTGGCGCGTACCTGCTCGGTCAGCGCCCGGCATTCTTCGGCCAGGTCCAGGGTGCGGTGGGTGGCCTGTTCGGTCATCGCCACCACGTGGTCCAGGCGCGCGCAGGCATCGTCCAGCTCGCCCGCTTCGCTGGGCAGGCTGGGCAGTTCGCCCAGCGCCTGGCCCAGTTCGCGGGCCAGCCGGTTGAGCCCGGCCATCATCGGCTGGGTGCGCAGGGCCGCCAGTGCGTCGATCTGCTGACGCCAGCCGGCTTCGTCACCGCTTTCCAGCGCTGCCAGCGCGTCCTGCAGGCGCTGCACCAGCGCGGATTTGTCGCTGAGGGTATCCATCAGGCGCTTGCTGCCAGTCGTTCGAAAATCTTGCCCAGTTTTTCTTCCAGGGTCTGCGCGGTGAACGGCTTGATGATGTAGCCGTTGACGCCGGACTGGGCCGCTTCGATGATCTGTTCGCGCTTGGCTTCGGCGGTGACCATCAGCACCGGCAGGGTCTTGAGCCTGGGGTCGACGCGGATCGCCTTGAGCAGGTCGATGCCGGTCATCACCGGCATGTTCCAGTCAGTCACCACGAAATCGAATGGCTGGCTCTGCAACATCGACAACGCGGCATGCCCGTCCTCGGCTTCGGCGGTGTTGGTGAAGCCCAGATCGCCCAGCAGGTTCTTGACAATACGACGCATGGTCGAGAAGTCGTCGACGATCAGGATACGCATGTTCTTGTTCAAAGCACTTTCCTCGGTATCAATGGTTCTCGAGGCCGGCATCGGCCGCCTCGAAGATCTTCAATCGGCCACGCAGGCGCAGGACGGCCTGGCCATGGATCTGGCACACGCGCGACTCGCTCACGCCGAGCACGGCGCCGATCTCTTTCAGGTTCAGTTCCTGCTCGTAGTACAGCGACAGCACCAACTGTTCGCGTTCGGGCAGCAGGCCGATCGCATGGCCCAGTTCACGGCCGAACTCACCGCGCTCCAGTACCTGCTGCGGGGTAGGCCCGCCCTGGGCGACGGTGTCCAGTTCGCCCTGGTCTTCAATCCGCGATTCCAGGCTCAGTACCTGGCCGCGTGCGGCGTCTTCCATCAGGCGCAGGTAGTCCGGCAGCGGCATGTCCATCGCCGCGGCTACTTCGGTGGCGCTGGCGGCGCGGCCGGTGCTCTGCTCGAGCCGGCGGATGGTGGAGGCGGCATCGCGGGCGCGGCGGTGCACCGAGCGTGGTACCCAGTCGCCGCGACGGATCTCGTCGATCATCGAGCCGCGGATGCGGATCGAGGCATAGGTTTCAAACGACGCGCCCTGGTCGGCGTCGTAGCTGCGCGAGGCTTCGATCAGCCCCATCATGCCGGCCTGGATCAGGTCATCGACCTCGACACTGGCCGGCAGTCGCGCGGCCAGGTGGTGGGCGATGCGCCGGACCAGGTCCGAATGCTGGGCGATGCATTCGTTGGCGGCAACGCGCTGCACTTCTTTGTATCGGGCGGCGCCTTTCATACGGTCACCCCACGTTGCTTGAGGATGCGTTCGAGGAAGAACTCCACCCCGCCACGCGGTTCGGTCGGGGCCTGCCAGCGCGCGGTGCGGCGGGCGATCTCGGTGATCGCCAGTGCGGCCGGGCTGGACGGATAGGCCTTCACCACCGGCTGCTGGCGCTGCACCGACAGGCGCAGCCAGTCGTCCTGCGGGACGCAGCCGAGGTAGTTGAGCGAGACATCGGCGAGGAACTTCTCGCAGACCCGGGTCAGCTTTTCGTACAGCACGCGGCCTTCGTTGGGGTCGCGGACCATGTTGGCCACGACCTGGATGCGGTCCACGCCACGCTCGCGCGAGAGCACCTTGATCAGCGCGTAGGCGTCGGTGATCGAGGCCGGCTCATCGCAGACCACCACCACGGTGTCCTGTGCGGCCTGGCAGAAGGTCAGCACGCCATCGGTGATGCCCGCGGCGGTATCGACCACCATGAAATCCAGCTCGCGCTCCAGTTCGGAGAACACGTTGACCAGACCGATGTGTTCGGCCGGCTGCAGTTCGGCCATGTGCCGGCGACCGGAGGCGGCCGGGACCACCAGTACGCCGCCCGGGCCTTCCAGGATCACTTCTTCCAGGGTGCAGCGCCCGGCGACGAGGTCGGCCAGGGTGACCTTGGGCTGCAGGCCCAGGATCACGTCGATGTTGGCCAGGCCGAGGTCGGCGTCCAGCAGCAGCGTGCGTTTGCCCATGTCGGCGAGCGCGACGGCCAGGTTGGCCGACACGTTCGTTTTGCCCACGCCGCCCTTGCCGCCGGTCACCGCGATGGTGCGCACAGGGCCCAGCGGCTGGCTGCGGGTGGCAGACAACGGGAAGGTCTTGGTCAACTTGGCGTACTCACGCGACGGCATGGTTCAACTCCGGGTTGCAGGGCATATCGGCCGCGCGGCGCAAATCTTCAAGGCGAAGTACAAGATTGGCGGCGCTGGCCCGGTGCAGGTCTTCAGGAACGTCCTGGCCATCGGTGACCCAGGTGATCGGCAGGCGGTGGTCGACCGCGACCGACAGGGCGGTGCCGAAGCGGCCGGTTTCGTCCAGTTTGCTCAGCACCACGCCCTGCGGGTTGGCCGCGCTGAAGCGGCGGACCACTTCGTCCATGTCGCCAAAGCTGGTGTTGGCCGGCAGCACCAGCAGGGTGCGGATCTGCTCGGCGGCGCGCAGCCACTGCAGCTGGGCGGCCAGCGCGCGGTCGCGCGGGCCCAGCCCGGCGGTGTCGATCAGCACCAGCTTGTAATCCTTCAGCCGCTCCAGCAGCTGGTTCAGGTCGCTGCCGCTGTTGGCCTCGTGCACCGCGATGCCGAGCTGGCGGCCAAAACCGTACAGCTGCTCGCGGGCGCCGATGCGGCCGGTGTCGGTGGTGACCAGGGCGACGTCACGGGCGGCATGCTTCTCGGCGAAGCGCGAGGCCAGTTTGGCGATCGTGGTGGTCTTGCCGGCACCGGTCGGGCCGACCAGGGCGATGACGCCGCCGGCCTCGAGCGGGTCGACCGGGGCGATCGGCAGTTTCTTGGACAGCAACCCCAGCATCAGCCCGCGGCCACGGTGGGCTTCGGTGTCCAGCGGGATCTGCATGGCCACGTCGCGGCTGATGCCGGCGTCGAAGCCGTACTCGTCCATCAGGTCCAGCGCGGCCGCGCGCACCGGCGAACCGCGCAGGCGCTCGTCGGTGAAGCGGTGCATCTCGCGCTCGATGACCTGGCGCATGCCGGCCACCTCGTGGCGCAGCTGGCGGATTTCTTCGTCATCGCGCGGCACCACCACCAGTTCGGCGACGGGCAGCGGCTGGGCCTGCGCCGGTTCACCGGCGGTGGCCGGTGCCGGATTGTCGACACGTGCTGCAACCGGCGCCTGCGCCTCGGCTGCCACGGCGGGCAAGGCCTGGACCGGGGCGGTCACGGTCACGCTGACCGGCAGCGGCGGCATCGCCACCGAGGCGGCCGGGATGTGCATCGGGTAGAGCGGCGCGTCGTCGTGCGGCGGATCGATGATGAAGCGCGCGCGGTTGATCGGGGCGGCAATCGCGACGGCCGGCTCGGCGGGGGCCGGTGACGCGGCAGCGGCCTGCTCGACGTTGAACGGGGCGAAGATCTGTTCCGGCAGCGCCGGCATGGCCGACGGCGGGGCCACGGCGGCGCGGGCCAGGGTGGCGGCAAAGCCGCTGCTGCCCGGCGGCGGCACGATTTCGTTGGCGGTGTCCAGGGTGCGGCCGGTGGCACCGACGGCCGCACGGGCCAAGGCAGCGACGGCCGAGGTGGTGGCTGCGACCGGTTCGGGCGCCGATGCCGGCGCCCGGCGCCGGGTGACCGCGGCGATCACCGCATCGGCAGCGCTGCGCGGACGCGGTGCCGGCGGCGGTGCCACGTCCTTGCGTGCGGCCTCCAGCGCGCGCTGCACTGCGCCTTCGTCGTAGTTCGCCGCGGCCACGATCTCGACGCCTTCCTCGATCCGCCGGTTGGACAGGATCACCGCATCAGGACCGTGTTCCTTGCGCACCAGGTTCATGGCCGAGCGCATATCGGAGGCGACGAAGCGTTTGATTTTCATGCTGTGGTACCGGGACTGGGGCGGCGGAGTAGTGGAAGGGAAGCGCTGGTTGTCGGTGGTCTGCACGGTCCGGGTTTCCCTCTATGTCCTGCTGCGGTGTTGTCGAAAAATGGGGTGTCTGTTTTCTGGCACGTTGCCGTCGGAGTTCCGGCTCAGCTGATCGTTCCGACCAGCTTGAGCCGCTTGTCCTCGGGCACCTCGCTGTAGGCCAGCACCGACAGCGAGGGGACGCTGTGGCGCACCAGCCGTGCCAGCGCGGCACGTACCGGGCCCGGCACCAGCACGACCGCCGGCTCGTTCTTCGCTTCCTGCTTGCTGACACATTCGGCCAGGCTCTGGTGCAGTCGCTCTGCGAGTCCGGGTTCCAGCGCGGCGCCGTTGCCCTGCGTGGACTCCTGCAAGACGCGTTCCAGTTGCGGGTTGAGGGTGAACACCGGCAGCTCCGCGGACATCCCGGCGATCTCCTGCACGATGAAGCGGCCCAGCGCGTTGCGTACCGCCGCGGTCAGCACGGCCGGGTCCTGGCTGGCCGGGGCGTTCTCCACCAGTGATTCGACGATTTTGCGCAGCTGGCGCACCGGGATGCGTTCGATCAGCAGGTTCTGCAGCACCCGCACCACCACCGACAGCGGCAGCGCCTTGGGCGTTAGGTCTTCGACCAGCTTGGGCGCGCTCTTGGCCAGGTTGGCCAGCAGTTGCTGCGCCTCTTCGTGGCCGAGAAGTTCCGGGGCGTGCTCGCGGATCAGGTGCGACAGGTGGGTGGCGACCACGGTGGCTGGGTCGACCACGGTGTAGCCCATCGATTCGGCATGCGCACGCTGGTGGGGCTGGATCCAGGTGGCATCCAGGCCGAAGGCGGGGTCCTTGCCGGCGATGCCTTCCAGCGCGCCCAGCGCGCTGCCCGGGTCCAGCGCAAGCTCGCGGTCGGGGTGGATCTCGGCGGTGGCCACCGGCACGCCGTGGATCAGCAGGCGGTAGGCCGTGGCCGGCAGTTCCAGGTTGTCGCGGATATGCACCGAGGGAATCAGGAAGCCGATGTCGTGGGTGAGCTTGCGGCGCACGCCCTTGATCCGCGCCATCAATTCGCCGCCCTGGTTCTTGTCCACCAGCGGGATCAAGCGGTACCCCACTTCCAGGCCCAGCGGGTCGACCGGGCGCAGTTCGTCCCAGGTCAGTTCGGCGGTGGGCGAGGGCGCCGCACCGGGCAGGCCGAGGGTGTCGCTGCGGCCGGCGGCCGGGGTTTCGGCAGTGCGTGCGGCGGCGGTGCTCTTTTTCCAGGCCTTCCAGGCGACGAAGCCGAGGATGGCCGCCAGCGTCAAGAAGGCGACGTTGGGCATGCCTGGCACCAGGCCAACCACGCCCAGGATCGCCGCGGCAATGGTCAGCGCCCGGTACTGGCCGAAGACCTGGCCCATCATCGCCTGCGCCATGTCCTGCGAGCGCGAGGCGCGGGTGACCAGCATGGCCACCGCCGAGGACACCAGCAACGCCGGCAGCTGCGCCACCAGGCCGTCACCGATGGAGAGCAGGGTGTAGGTGGCGGCGGCCTGGCCGAACGGCATGCCGTGCTGCATCACGCCCACGGCCAGGCCGCCGAGCATGTTGATGAACAGGATCAGGATGCCGGCGATGGCATCGCCGCGGATGAACTTGCTGGCGCCGTCCATCGCACCGTAGAAGTCGGCTTCCTCGCGGACTTCCTCGCGTCGGGCCTTGGCCTCTTCACGCGTCAGCAAACCGGCGTTGAGGTCGGCATCGATGGCCATCTGCTTGCCGGGCATGGCATCCAGGATGAAGCGCGCGGTCACTTCGGACACCCGGCCGGCACCTTTGGTGATCACCACGAAATTGATGATGGTGAGGATGGCGAAGACCACGATGCCGACCGCGTAGTTGCCGCCGATCACGAACTCGCCGAACGCGGCGATCACCTTGCCGGCCGCCTCGTGGCCGTTCTGGCCATTGAGCAGGATCACCCGGGTCGAGGCCACGTTCAGTGCCAGCCGCAGCATGGTGGTGATCAGCAGCACGATCGGGAAGATGGTGAAATCCAGTGGGCGCTTCACGTAGACCACCGCCAGCAGCACCATCAGCGAGATGGCGATGTTGAAGGTGAACAGCGCATCCAGCACCGGCGGCGCCAGCGGCACCACCACCATGGCCAGCAGCGCCAGCACGATCAGCGGCGCGCCGATGCCATGCCGGATCATGTCCAGCGCCTTGCGTACGTTCATGCCGGCACCGGCGGGCTGGGCGCTCATGCGCGGCCCCCCTTGCCGAATTCATCCACGTCGATGCTCGGCGCTGCCGGCATCGGGCCGCCGCGCCAGGTGCGCAGCTGGTAAACGTAGGACAGGACCTGGGCTACGGCCGAATACAGTCTCACGGGAATTTCCTTTCCAAGTTGACCTTCCCGATACAAGGCGCGTGCCAAAGGCGGCGCGGACACGATCGCGATCCTGTTGCCGTCGGCCACATCGCGGATGCGCAGGGCGGTTTCGTCCACGCCCAGGGCCACCACGGTAGGGGCGCCCATCTTGCCGCCCTCGTACTTCAAGGCCACCGCGTAGTGGGTGGGGTTGACCACCACCACGTCGGCGGTGGGTACCGCTTCCATCATCCGGCGGTTGGACATCTGTTGCTGCAGCTGGCGGATGCGGCCCTTCACTTCCGGGCTGCCCTCGCTTTCCTTCATTTCCCGGCGCAGCTCCTCACGGGTCATCTTCAGCTTGCGCATCCAGTTCCAGCGCTGGTACGGCGCGTCGATGGCGGCCAGCAGCATCATCGCCCCGCCGGTGGCCAGCATCAGCTTCAGGGTGAAGCCCAGGCCATGGACCATGGCTGCTTCCAGCGGCTGGTTGAGCAGGTCGCGCAGCGAGCGCACGCCGTGCCACACCACCAGCCCGGCGGCGGTACCGACAAAGGCGATGCGCAGCAGCGACTTGGTGAACTCGGCGATCGCCTCCGGGCCATACAGCCGCTTCATTCCGGCCAGCGGACTGAGCCGCTTGAAATCGGGCATCAGCGACTTGTTCGACCAGCGCAGCCCGCCCATCACCACCGGCGACAGGAAACTGGCCAGCAGGCACACCAGCACCAGGGGCCACATGCCCATCAGCAGTTGCAGCAGCAGATGCCCGAAGTGCCCGAACAGCGCCTGCGGATGCAGCCGCAGGCCCGGCTCCGGACTGAGCGCCAGGGTCATCCAGGCCTTGGCACTGCTGGTGATGCCGCCGGAGAACGCCATCAGCGCCAGCACCGCGGCGCCGAACACGGCCGCGGTGGCCAACTCACGCGAGCGCGGGATGTTGCCCTGCTCGCGGGCGTCGCGCAGGCGTTTTTCGGTGGGCTGTTCGGTTTTTTCGCCGGCTTGTTCGTTTTCGGACATCGTGGGCACGAAACGGGAGGATTACCCGGGTCGTGCAAGATCTGTTCCGTGACCGCGACCGGTGCTCAGGCCAAGGTTCCCGAGGGTGATTAGCCGCCCGTCGCGCCGGGCCGGGCGTGTGCCTTCCACCCTGCGGCCATCTCCACCCGCGGCCGCTTGTGGTCATGCAGCTGCATGAACCGCTCCGGGTCCACCGGCCTGCCCAGCAGATAGCCTTGCAGGTAGTCGCAGCCGAGCCGTTCCAGGTAGGCTCGCTGGCCGGCGGTTTCCACCCCTTCGGCGACGATGTCCATGTCCAGCGCATGGCCGAGGGCGACGATGGCCGAGACGATCACCACGTCTTCGGAGCTGTTTTCCAGGTCGCGGACGAACGCATGGTCGATCTTGATCTCGGTGGCCGGCAGGCGCTTGAGATAGAGCAGGCTGGAATAGCCGGTGCCGAAGTCGTCGATGGAGATGCCCACGCCGAGGCTGGCCATCGCCTGCAGCAGCTTGAGGCTGGCGTCGGTATCGCGCATGACCGTGCTTTCGGTGATTTCCAGTACCAGCCGGCGCGGCTCAAGGCGGTGTGTCTGCAGCACTTCGCGGACTTCCTGCAGCAGGTGCGGGGAGCTGAACTGGATCGGCGACAGGTTCACCGACACCGTCCAGCTGTCGTGGCCGGCGTCCTGCCACTGGCGCAGCTGGCGGCACGCCTGGTCCAGCGACCAGCGGCCGATCTCGTTGATCACCCCGCTGCGTTCGGCCAGGCGGATGAAGCGCTCCGGTGGAATCAGGCCCTGTTGCGGGTGCTTCCAGCGGATCAACGCCTCGGCACCGCTCACGCCTTGCCCGGCCACGCGGATCTTGGGCTGGTAGTGCAGGAACAGCTGGTCGGTGCCGATCGCCCGGCGCAGGTCGGCCAGCAGCTGGAACTGTTGCTCGGCGCTGTCGTTCATCCAGTCGGCGAACACCGCATGGCTGTTGCGCCCGGCCTCCTTGGCCTGGTACATCGCCGCGTCGGCGAAGGCCATCAACTGCCGCTCGCTGGCGGCGTGGTCGGGGCAGATCGCGATACCGATGCTGGCGGTGACCTGCAGGTCATGGTCGGGCAGCAGCGGCCCCCCGCCGACGGCCTGGATGATGCGGTTGGCCAGGGTGGCGATGTCTTCATCGTTGTCGATGCGCACCACCAGCACGAATTCGTCGCCACCGAGACGGGCCATCACATCGCTTGGGCGCAGCAGCTGGCGGGTGCGTTCGGCGACGGCCACCAGCAGTGCATCGCCGGTCTGGTGGCCGTAGGCATCGTTGACCTGCTTGAAGCCGTCCAGGTCCATGAACAGCACCGCGAAGCGGCTGCCGCGTTGTTCGGCCTCGGCCAGCGCCTGTTCGATGCGCTGCTGCAACAGCAGGCGATTGGGCAGGTGGGTCAACGGGTCGTGCAGCGCGGCCTGGGTGAGCTCCTGCTGGGCATCGTCGAGCGAGCTGCGCAGGTGTTCGTTACGCAGCCGCAGCAGCTGCGCCTGCATGCGCTGGTCCAGCCAGGACACGATCAGCACCACGGCCAGGATCGCGGTGGTCAACACCAGCACGATCGCCGCCAGCCACTGGGTGTGCAGGCCGGCGCCGGCCGCGGCGCCGCAGACGCTGTCGGCGGGGAAGCGGGCCGCCGCCATGCCGGTGTAGTGCATGCCCACGATGGCGCTGCCCAGCAATACCGCCGGCAGCAGCCGATGACGCAGGCGGCGCTGGCTGTGGCGCAGCCGGAAGGCCACGAACAGCGCGGTCCACGAGGCGGCCAACGCGATCAGCAGCGAGGCGGTGAACCAGATCGGGTCATAGTCGATACCCGGTTGCATGCGCATCGCCGCCATGCCCAGGTAATGCATCGATGCGATGCCGCTGCCCATCAACAGCGCGCCCAGCGCCAGCCGGGAATGCGGCAGCGTGGGCCGCGAGACCAGCCACAGTGCGAACACCGACGAGGCCATCGCCGCCAGCAGCGAGATGGCGGTCCACCCCACGTCATAACCCAGTGCAATGGGCAGCCGGAACGCCAGCATGCCGATGAAGTGCATCGACCAGATGCCCAGGCCCATCGCGCAGCCACCGCCGAACAGCCACAACGTACTCAGCCGCGCGGTGGGCGCGGTGGTGATCCGGTTGGCCATGTCCAGCGCGGTGAACGATGCGAGCATGGCCACCAGCAGCGAAACCACGACCAACCACGGTGTGTAGCTGCCGACGAGCATCAATGACTCTCCCTGGTCAGCACATCTGCGATGAAGTAGGCGATGCGGTCATCCCGCACCAGTCCCCGGTGCGATACGTGCAGCCTACCGCTGATGATGGGGGGTTCTGCAAGTGGCAAACGATGATTTTCTGCCAATGCGTGAAGCGCGCGTGATTGAAATAGCGCTACGACCGGGCCGAAACGCAGCGGCGTTCGGCTGTCGCGGCCAGCAGCCTCAACGGGTCACGCCGTCGGCAGCCTGGAAGGCCGCGTCGAACAGGCGCTGTACCGGCGGGCCCATTTCGCCGGCCAGCACGGTCAGCAGGAACAGGCCCAGCAACAGGGCGACCGGCAGGCCCAGCTGGATAGGATTCAATGCCGGTGCAGCGCGGGCCAGTACGCCGAAGGCCAGGTTGATCGCCAGCATCGCCACGGTCAGCGGCAGGGCCAGGCCGAGTGCGCCGCGGAACACCTGCAGGGCGAACGTGGGCGCAGCGCCGAGGAAGGCATCGATATCCGGCAGCTGTGCACCGATCGGCACGGCCTTGTAGCTGTCCATCAACAGCGAGATCAAGGCCAGGTGGCCATTGCTGGTGAAGAACAGCAAGCCGAACAGCAGGTAGAACCACTGGCCGATCACGCCGGAACTGCCGCCGCGCAGCGGGTCGCTCATCTGCGCGAAGGCCAGGCCGGTACCCTGGGCGACCAGTTCGCCGGCCATGGCGCCGGCTTCGAACACCAGCCGCAGCAGGAAGCCGATCGACACCCCGATCGCCAGCTCGCGGGCGATGCTCAACACCGTCGTGGCATCGAAACCGGTCCATTCCGGCACCGGCGGCAGCATCGGCGACAGCGCCACCGCCAGCGCGCCGGCCAGTACCACGCGCACCCGCGAGGGCACCGCACGGGTACCGATCAACGGCATGGCCATGATCATTGCGCCGATGCGCAGCATCGTCCACAGGATCGTGCCGATCATGCCGAAGGCCTGCAGGCCGTCGGCAGCCATCTGGGTGGCAGAGTCCATGCCGCTAGCCGATCAGGTGCGGAATGCGCTGGAACAGCAGCGTGGTGTATTCGACCAGCTGGCCGATCAGCAGGCTGCCAAGCGCGAACAGCACTGCGGTCAACGCGGCGGCCTTGGCGACGAAGGCGATGGTGGGCTCGTTGAGCTGGGTGGCGGCCTGCACCACGCCGACCACCACGCCGACGATCAGCACGGTCAGCAGCAGCGGTCCAGCGACCCACAGCACCACGATCAATCCGCCGCGCAGTTCGGTAAGGGCGAGTTCGGGCGTCATGGCATCAGACCGGATTGAAGCTGGCAGCCAAGGTGCCGACCACCAGCACCCAGCCATCCACCAGCACGAACAGCAGGATCTTGAACGGTGCCGAGACCAGCATCGGCGAGAGCATCATCATGCCCATCGACATCAGCACGCTGGCCACGACCAGGTCGATGATCACGAACGGAATGAAGATCAGGAAGCCGATCTCGAAGGCGGTCTTCAGCTCGCTGGTGACGAACGAGGCGACCAGCACCGGGAACGGGATCGCATCGGGACCGGCGTAGGTGCCGTGGCCGGCCATGCCGGCGAAGGTCATCAGGTCGGTTTCGCGGATCTGCGCCAGCATGAAGCCACGCAGCGGCTGGGTGGTGAGCGTCCAGGCGGTCTGGAAGTCGATCTCGCCATTGAGGTAGGGCGCCATGCCGGTGCCCCAGGCCTTCTGCCACACCGGCAGCATCACCATCGCGGTGAGGAACAGGGCCAGGCCCAGCAACACCTGGTTGGACGGGGTCTGGCCGGTGCCCAGCGCCTGCCGCAGCAGGCCCAGCACGATGATGATGCGGGTGAAGGCGGTCAGTACCAGCAGCATCGACGGGATCAGGGTGATCGCGGTCATCAGCAGCAGGGTCTGCAGCGGCAGGCTGACCGGCTGCCCGCCGATCTTGCCGACGTTCACGTCCGGCAGCGCCGGCGTACCCGGCAGGCCGGGGGCGGCCATGGCCAGCGCCGGCAGCGCGCACAACAACAGGATCAGCAGCAACGGCAGGTAACGGGTCCAGGAAACTTGGGGGCCACGCATGATCAGGGTTCCTTGCGCAGCCGCTGTTGCAGCAGCTGGGCGAAATTCGGCAGATTCTTGAAATCGGGCAGGCGCGCCGGGGTGGGCGCAGGCAGCGGCTCGGGCAGGCGGTGCAGGGTGTTGATGCCGCCAGCGGTAACGCCCAGCAGCAGCTGTTCACCGTTGACTTCCACCACCACCACGCGCTCCTTGGCCCCCACGTTGAGGCTGGCCACCACGCGCATGCCTTCGGCGGGACGGAAGCCGCTGCCGGGCATGCGCTTGAGCAGCCAGCCCAGGCCGACGATCAGTGCCAGCACCGCCAACAGCGCCAGCACCGCACCGAACATGCTCGGTGCGGTGGCCACGTGCTGGCCGACCGGGGTCGCCGGGGTCCCGGCGGCGATGAGCAGCGATGCGATCAACGCAGTCTCCGGATCCGTTCGCTGGGGCTGACCACGTCGGTCAGGCGCACGCCGAAGCGATCGTTGATGACCACCACTTCGCCATGCGCGATCAGGGTGCCGTTGACGAACACGTCCAGCGATTCCCCTGCGCCGCGTTCCAGTTCCACCACCGAGCCCTGGTTGAGCTGCAGCAGGTTGCGGATCGGCAGGCGGGCGCGGCCCACTTCCAGCGACAGCGTCACCGGCACGTCCAGGATCACGTCCAGGTTGAGCTCGCCCACGCCGTGGGCCTCTTCCGATTGCAGCTGGGTGAACTGTGCCGGTGCCGGGTCGTTGGATTCGATATCGTTCATTGCGGGTCTTCCTGCAGTACGGGAACGCGCGGGCGGGTGCCCGGGGGATGGGTGGCGGTGATCTTCACCGCGTTGAAGCCGTTGGCGACGCCGAACTCGCCGGTGAACACCGGCACGTTTTCCACGCACACCGGCACCTGCTTGGGCAGCTCGATCGGCAGCACGTCACCGACCTTCAGGCCGGTCAGCTCGCGCAGGCTCATGCGCTTGCTGGCGAGCACGCTGGTCAGGGTGACTTCGGCGATGTTGAGCTGCTCGCGCAGCATCACGCCCCAGCTGGCGTCGCGGTCGTTGCGATCGCTCTGGATGCCGGCATCGAGCAGTTCGCGGATCGGTTCGAGCATCGAGTAGGGCAGGGTGACGTGGATGTCGCCGCCGCCGCCGTCCAGTTCGACATGCAGCCTGCACACCACCACGTATTCGCGTGGCGTCACGATGTTGGCAAAGTGCGGGTTGATCTCGGAATTGATGTACTCCAGCTCCACGTCCATCACCGGCGCCCAGGCTTCCTGGAGGTCGGCGAAGGTCTGCTTGAGCAGCAGGTGGATCACGCGCATTTCCGTGGCGGTGAACTCGCGGCCCTCGATGCGGGTGGGGTAGCGCCCATCGCCACCGAAGAAGTTGTCGACGATGGCGAACACCAAGGTCGGTTCGAACACGATCAGCCCGGTGCCGCGCAACGGCTTGAAGCGGATCAGGTTGAGGTTGGTGGGCACGTACAGCGAGTGCATGTAATCGTTGAACTTGATTAGCTCGATGCCGCGCACCGACAGCTCGGCCGAACGCCGGATCAGGTTGAACAGGCCGATCCGCCACAGGCGCGCGAAGCGCTCGTTGACCATCTCCAGGGTCGGCATGCGCCCGCGGATGATGCGGTCCTGGCTGGCAAAGTCGTAGCTGCGGGCTTCGCCGGGGCTGGCAGCATCGTCCTCGGTTTCGACCGCACCGGAATCCACGCCATGCAGCAGTGCATCGATCTCATCCTGGGAAAGCAGGTCATTCATGGCATGCCCTTACTGGGTGACGAAGCTGGTGAACAGCAGTTCGTCGGCACTGTTCTTGCCGGTCTCGGCCTTCAGCAGCTTCTGCACTTCGGCCAGCGAGTCGGCCTGCAGGCGTTCCTTGCCGGCGCGGTCGGCGATCTGGGTCGGCTCGACCTGCGAGAACAGCATCAGCAGCTTGGCGCGGATGGCCGGGGCATGCAGCTTGATCGCTTCCATCGCGGCCGGGTCGCGGGTCATCAGCTGCACTTCGACCTGCAGGTAGCGCGGGCCGTCGAAGCTGCCGTTGAGGTTGACCACGAACGGCGGCTCCAGCCCGAAGTACTGCGCCGGGGCCGGTACGGCCTTGCTGGCGGTGGGCTTGGCCGGGGCCTTCTGGTACTGGGACTGGGCGAAGTACCACGCGCCCCCGCCGGCAAGGCCGGCGGCCAGCACCGCCACCAGGGCAGTGATCAACAACGGACTACGCGGTTTGGCGGCCTTGTCCTTGTCGGCGGATTTCTTGGTTTTGTCAGCGGCTGCGGCCACGTGGGGAAGCTCCATTGGATTGCTTCCTGGCTACATGCAAAGGCCGTGCCTGAATGGTGTCCGCGTCGGTTGCCGGAAATTTGACGGGCGGGTGCGGCGCGCACGCGGGCCATTCAACGGGCGACGGCAGCTGGCAGGTGCGTCTTCGATTGGGTGCGACGCGCGCGTCCGGGGCCCCTTGGCGGCCGGCAGGCCCTTGTGCAAATGTCCCCCGGCCGACGCCTGCGGCGACGACCTCCTCCTTTATTTTGCCAAGGACCTGCCGGCCGCCAAGGGGCGCGGCTTGTGGTGGGTAAATGCGGTATCCATGCGTGGTGTGGATCTACTGGCCGCCAGCGGTCCATGCACGCCCCTGCGGGGTAGGTCACCACCGTTGGTGGTGACGCCGGAGAAGGTAGGTCACCACCGTTGGTGGTGACGCTTACGCGTACGTATCCACCAGCCCGCGCTGGCGCATCAGCTGCGCGGGCGATAGGGTGATCTCGCTCAGCGCCGGTTCGCCGTCGCCGCCTGCGTGGCCGGCCTGGCCGCTGCCGGCCTTGCCGTCCTGCGCGGTGTGCTGCTGGCCGACATCGGCGTTGCCGAGCTGGAAGCCCTGTTCGCCGAGCATGTCACGCAGGCGCGGCATGTTTGCTTCCAGCGCGTGGCGCACCTCGGCGTGGGCGCTGCTGAAGCTGGCGTGCACCTTGTCGCCGTCGATCTGCAGGCGCACCTCGATCTGGCCCAGGTCATGCGGGGTCACCCGGATCACCGCGTGGCCGATCTTCTGGTCGGCCAGCCAGCCGATACGCGCGCTCATGGCATCGCCGAAGTCCTCGGCGCCCACGTCCGGGGTGGCCGTTGGGCTGCCGGTGAACGCGGCAGTCACCGCGGCGCTTTTGAGCTCGGCAGCGGCGTGCAGCGCATGCAGCAGCGGCGTGGCCGGAGCGTCGCCGCCGTCGGTGTTGGCCAGGGCATCGGTGACCAGCTTGAGCATCGGTGCGTCGTCGGCCACCGGCACATCGGCCGGCAGCGCGATGGCGCCAGCCGGTTCGGCGCTGGCAGCGGTGGCCGGCGCTGCCAGCGGCGCGGTCGGCGATGCCGTGGCCGGGGCCAGCAACGGATCGGCGCTGGCCAGCGGGGCGGTCACCACCGGCGTCGCGGCGGGGGGGAGGAGTGGCACCCCGGCCAAGGCCAACCCGGCCAGGCCGAGTGGAGGCCACGGCGCGCTGTCGTTGTCGTCGCCGGTGTCGGCGGCGTCCGTTGCCGCGGGCGGGGTGCTGCCCGCGGCGGTGCCAGTGCCGGCGTCGACAGCTTCATCGGAGGCGGGGCGCTTGGCAGAATCGGCGGCGGCGCCCGGGTCTGGAACGGTACCGGTACCGGATTTGGCAGCGGCGTCGGTCGCGCCCGCCTTGCCAGCCGGCCGTGCGGGGACTTTGACGGCAGGTGCGGTGTCGCCTTTGAGCAGGGCGTCAAAGTCCTGGCGACTGCTGCCGGGTGTGTCGGTGCGCGCGGTGCCGCCGGTGTTCTTGCTGGTGCTGGCAGCACTGCTGCCCGGCAATGCGGGGGGCATCACGCGGTGCCCCCGGTGTCGGCATCTTCGCGCCGCGCCTGACGGCTGCGACGCGCGCCGATGTCATCCATGTCACGTTGGTCGCGGCGGTCGGTCACCACTTTCTCCTGTGCGCGGTAGCTGGCGGCCAGTTGCTCCAGCACGGCCTTGTCGCGGCTGGCCAGGATCAGGCGCGCGCGTTCGGCTTCGACCTTTTCGCGGTTGCTGTCCACGGTCTGGCACTGCTGGGCCACGGCGCTGTCCAACCGGTCCAGGAAGGCGCGTCGATTGAGCAGCTGGGCCGGGCTGGTGGCGGCCATCTGTGCGTTGGCGTACTCGTCGGCGTAGCGGCGCAGTTCGTCCAGCCGCGACAGGTGGGTGTCGAGCGTGCGCTGGCGTTCGGCCAGGTCGCGTGCCACCTCGTCTTCGTGGTCCTGGGCCCGCTTGAGCAGGGGGTCGATGCGCTTGGATTGGGTCATGGCTTAGCTCTCTGGTTCCACCAGGCGCTTGAGCGCGGCCTGGCTGTGCGGCAGGTCGGCGGCCTTGCCGACGTCCTGGCCGAGGAATTCAACGATGTCCGACCAGCGTTCCAGCGCTTCGTCGGTGGCCGGGTCATTGCCGCGCTGATACGCGCCGATGGCGATCAGGTCGCGGTTGGCCGAGTACGCCGAGACCAGTCGCTTGAGCTTGCGGATACGCAGGCGCCACGGTTCGTCGGCGATTTCAGTGACCACGCGGCTGACCGAGGATTCGACGTCGATGGCCGGGTACAGGCCGCTGTCGGCCACCCGGCGCGAGAGCAGGATGTGGCCATCGAGAATGGCGCGGGCGGCATCGGCGATGGGGTCCTGGGGATCGTCGCCTTCGGTGAGTACGGTGTAGAACGCGGTGATCGAGCCTCGGCCCTTGGTGCCGTTGCCGGCGCGTTCCACCAGCGCCGGCAGCTTGGCGAACACCGACGGCGGGTAGCCGCGGGTGGTGGGCGGCTCGCCCACCGACAGGCCGATCTCGCGCTGGGCCTGGGCAAAGCGGGTCAGTGAGTCCATCAGCAGCAGGACATTCAGGCCCTGGTCGCGGAACCACTCGGCAATGGCGGTAGCGCGGTAGGCACCGTGCAGGCGCGCCAGCGGCGGGCGGTCGGCCGGGCAGGCCACCACCACCGCGCGGCGCAGGCCTTCCTCGCCCAGCGTGCTTTCAACGAAATCGCGCACTTCGCGGCCACGTTCACCGATCAGGCCGACCACGATCACATCGGCAGCGGTGTAGCGGGTCATCATGCCCAGCAGCGTGGATTTGCCCACGCCCGAGCCGGCGAACAGGCCCACGCGCTGGCCACGGCCGATCGGCAGCAGCGCGTTGATCGCGCGTACGCCCACATCCAGCGGTTGGGTGATCGGCTCGCGGGCGAGCGGGTTGATCGACACGCCGGCCATGCCGACCGTGTCTTCGGCGCGGATCGGGCCCTTGCCATCCAGGGGTATGCCATCGCTGTCGATGACCCGGCCGAGCAGGCCTTCGCCCACTTCCACGCCGCCGCGCCCGAGCACGGGAATGACCCGCGCATTGGGCAGCAGGCCATGCAGTTCGGCGCTGGGCATCAGGTAGGTGCGTTCACCGGCAAAGCCGACCACTTCGGCATCCACCCAGCCGCCATCGGCCACTTCCACCTTGCAGCTGGCGCCCATCGGCGATTCGCAACCGACCGCTTCCAGGGTCAGCCCGACCGCGCGGCGCAGCACGCCTTCGCGGATCAGGCCACGGCCATGCGCGCCATCGGGCTGGATGCCGTCCAGGCGCGCGGCCAGGCGCAGGTTGCGCGCGGCGGCCCAGTCGGCGGCGGGAAGTGGGACGGTCTCGGTGGTCATGGGGTGGCTCCGGACCTGCGCAGTACCGCGTCCAGCGCACCGCGCAGGCGCGCTTCCAGGCTGCCGTCGATGCGCACGGTTTCGGCGTGTACGCGCAGGTCGCCGCGGCTCAGGCTGAGGTCGGCGCTCAGGCGCTGGTTCGGCGAGAGCTGCAGCAGTGGCGTCAGCGCGGCGATGTCGTCCGGATGCAGGCGCACTTCGACTTCGCGGTTGGCACCGCCCACGGCATCCACCGCCTCATCCAGCAACTGCGCCAGCAAGGCCGGGTCGGCCTGGTAGGCACGGCCGACCAGGGTGCCGGCGATACGTACCGCCAGTTCGCCGAGCGCGGCCACCACTTCGTTCTCCAGCCGCACCAGCGGCCGGCTGAAATTGTCCAGGATGCCTTCGATCTGCGCGATCAGGCGGCGGACTTCGGCCTGGCCCTGGGCGTGTCCGTCGGCATGGCCACGCTCGAAACCTTCCTTCTCGGCGTCATCCTGGATCTGCTGGATCTCCTCCAGGGTCGGCGGTTGCAGCACCGGCTCCGGTTCGTGTTCCAGGTCGGCTTCGGTGAGTTCAAAGGGGTCTTCGGGCAGCGGTTCGGGCACCGCCAGCAGGTCCGGGGCAAGCCAGCGCACGGCGTTGTTCACAGCATCGCCTCCGCGTTGCCGCCAATGGTGACGGTGCCTTCATCGGCCATGCGCTTGACGATGGCGAGGATTTCGCGCTGCGCCACTTCCACGTCGGACAGGCGCACCGGGCCACGGGCTTCCATGTCTTCCAGCAGGATTTCGGCGGCACGCTGGGACATGTTGCGGGTGATCTTGTCGCGCACCTTGATGTCCGCGCCGCGCAGGGCCAGGCCGAGGCGTTCGCCACTGACTTCACGCAGCACCAGCTGCAGTTCGCGGTCGTCCAGGTCGACCAGGTCGTCGAACACGAACATCAGGTCCTGGATGCGGCCGCTCAACGGCGCATCGATGCGCGCGATCTCGCCCAGGATGGCCTGGTCCTGGCCGCTGTCCATGAAGTTGAGGATGTTGGCCGCGCACTGCACGCCGCCGATGTTGGACGACTTCAGGTTCTGGTTGCCGGCGAACTGGCGCTCCATGATTTCGTTGAGCTCGTTCAGTGCGTTCGGCGGAATGCCGTCCAGCGTGGCGATGCGCAGCAGCACGTCGACGCGGGTGCGATCAGGCAGCAGCTTGAGCGCTTCGGCGGCCTGGTCGGTTTCCAGATGGGCCATGACGATCGCGATGATCTGCGGGTGCTCGTTGCGGACCAGGTCGGCCACCGCGCGCGGGTCCATCCACTTCAGCGCGTCCAGGCCGGTGGTGTTGCGGCCCAGCAGGATGCGGTCGATCAGGCTGCCGGCCTTTTCGGTGCCCAGCGCCTGCACCAGCATGTTGCGGATGTAGTCGTCCGAACCCACGCCCAGCGAGGTCTTGGAGCCCAGCTCGACGCCGAACTGGTCCATGACCCGCTCGACCTGCTCGCGGGTGATGTCGGTCATGGTAGCCATGGCGATGCCGATCTTCTGCACTTCCTTGGGTTCCATGTGGCGCAGCACTTCGGCCGCGTCCAGTTCGCCCAGCGAGAGCAGCAGCACGGCGGCGCGCTGCACGCCGGTGAGTGGCGCGTGGGTGGTGTCAATCATTGGCCACCCAGCCCTTGACCACCTGGGCCACGCGCTTGGAATCGGTCTTTACAGCTTCACGCGCCATGCGCAGTCGTTCCTCGTAGGAGTCCACCGGCAATGCCAGTTGTTCATGTGCGGCAGCCCCGATGCGTTCGCTGCCCAGTACCGGCAGGCCCTCGCCATCGTCCACCAGCTGCACGTCGGCACTGTGCGGTTCGAGGGCGTCATCGCGGCCTTTCCGGTTCTGGCCGGTGATCGAGCGCAGCGCCGGGCGCAGCACGCCGAACACCAGGGCCAGCACCACGATCGCACCGAGCAGCAGCCTCAGGCCGTCCTGCACCTGCGGCAGTTCCCACCACTTGGGGCCTTCCACCGGGGTGACTTCGCGCACGAACGGGGCGTTCATCACCGACACGGTGTCGCCACGTTCGGCATCGAAGCCGACGGCCTGTTTGATCAGCGCTTCAACGCGGGTCAGTTCGGCGGCCGAGAGCGCTTGTTCGGTGGTCTTGCCGTTGGCGCCGGCGCGCGGCACGTTGTCTACCAGCACCGCCACCGAGACCCGCTTGATGCGGCCGGCCGGCTGGCGGGTGTGCTGCAGGGTGCGGTCCAGCTCGTAGTTGCGGGTGGCATTCTTGGACGATTCGGTCGGTGCCTGCGCGGTAGCGGGGGCGGCGGCCGGGCCCGGCGGGGTGTTGCTGGCGGCACCGGGCACGCCCTGGGGGCCGGGCACGCTGCTGCTGTTTTCGCTCATCTGCTCGCTGCGCAGTTTCTGCGGCTCGCCGTTGTACAGCTCGCGGGCTTCTTCGACGACCGAGAAGTCCATGTCCACGCTGGTTTCGGGATTGACGCGGCCCGGGCCGGTCATCGGTTCGAGCAGTTCGCGGATGCGTTGGTTGAACGAGGTTTCCTGGCGGCGCACCTGTTCAAACTGCGCGGCATTCATCGCCGCTTCGCTGTTCGGGTCGGACACGCTGAGCATGCGCCCGCTCTGGTCGACAACGGTGACACGCTCGGGGGCAAGGTCAGGGATGCTGGCGGCGACCATATGCACGATGGCATCGATCTGGCCGCGTTCAAGCTGCTGGCCGCCACGCAGTTCCAGCACCACCGAGGCGCTGGCGACGTCGCGCTGGCGGGTGAAGGCGCTGGGCTTGGGAATGGCCAGGTGCACGCGCGAATCGCGCACCGGGCGCAGGGTGTTGATGGTGCGCGACAGTTCGGTTTCCAGCGAGTGCTGGTAGCGCGCGTTCTCCATGAACTGGCTGACGCCAAAGCCGGGGTCGCGCTCCATCAGTTCAAAGCCGAGCCGGCCGCTGTCGGTGAGGCCCGAGCCGGCAAGCTTGAGGCGGGCGTCGTGCAGGTTCTTCTCCGGCACGGTGATGCCGCCGGTGGCCGGGTCCAGTTCAAAGGGAATCTGCGCGGTGCGCAGCAGGTCCGTGGCTTCGGCGGTGGCCTTCT
Organism: Stenotrophomonas sp. GL_101; assembly: GCF_057835675.1. NCBI lineage: Bacteria > Pseudomonadati > Pseudomonadota > Gammaproteobacteria > Lysobacterales > Lysobacteraceae > Stenotrophomonas > Stenotrophomonas sp. GL_101. The sequence continues at coordinate 2,087,372 of NZ_CM174432.1, forward strand.
GGTCCAGGCCGGTATACAGCGGGACCATGCCGGGTTTCTGCGACCAGAAGAACACGAACAGGCCTGCCGCGACGGCCACGGCGATCATCGCCATCAGTCCGAGCCGACGGGTGATCTGCAGGCTTTGCAGCCGGTCGAACCACTGGCCCGCCTTTTCGGCGTTCAGGGATTCTTTGGAGAGCGACAGGGCCATGCGTTTCTATCCTTACAGCGGCATGTTCATCACGTCCTGGTAAGCCTGGACGAGACGGTTGCGGACTTCCACGGTGGCGCGGAAGGCGATCTGGGACTGCTGCGAGGCGACCATGACTTTGGCCAGGTCGGCACCGGGTTCACCGAGCTCGAAGGCTTTGGCCAACGCGCCGGATTTCTGCTGCGCCTGGTTGACGCCGGCGATGGCGCTGCGCAGGGTGTCGGTGAAGCTGGGGCCCTGCACTTCGGCAGGGGACACCAGGCCCTGGATGGCAGTGCTCTTCGGCGCTTCCAACAGCGGGCTGACAGCAGGCTGCCCGATCTGGGTCTGGAACGAGCGGATCTGGGAAAGGACAGAGGTGACGGAATGGGACATCTGGAACGTTCCGAAGCTGGGAGGGGGTTTCGGGTGAATACGTTGCAAGCGCCGTGCCGAAACGGCTGAGTGGTTCAGTGTTGTCGATGGCACAGGGGCTTGCCGGTTCACGCGGCGGCGCACGTCGCCGCGCGGGCCGGGAGCGCGCGACGGAATATCGCTGCGGCGTTTTGACGCGCTGCGGATACGGGCGGGCGGGCGACGGAAAACTGGCGCAGCGCGGACATGTCTGGTTCTGCAGCGCAGCGTCGGACGATGGCAGGATCAACGTCACCACCAACGGTGGTGACCTACCGGGTACCGCAAGCCGAGCCCCTTGGCGGCCGGCAGGCCCTTGGCAAAATAAAGGGTTCATCGCGGAATAGCGTGGAGCTTTTGCCGGCTCCCGTTACCCTTGAAGCCTGAAATCAGGGCCTCAGGGGTCAGGTCATGCTGGATCGGAAGACGATTGAGAGGCTGGGTGGCTGGGAAGGCTACCGGGTGGAGCGGATCGCCTGGCCGGAAGGCGACAGCCGGACCGTCACTATCTACCTCAAACCCACGGCCCGCACGATGCATTGCGAGCACTGCGGGAGCCGATGCCGGCAAGTGCACGAGACGACGGTGCGCCGGGTACGCGATCTGCCCCTGATGGCATTGCGCGTTGCGCTGGTGGTGCCGCGACGGCGCGTCTGGTGCCCCCAGTGCGCTGGGCCGCGCCTGGAGAAGTTGAGCTGGCTTGGCCGCTACCAGCGGGTCACTGACCGGCTGGCCGAAGCGGTCAGCCAGTTGCTGGTATCCAGCAATATCCTGGCCGTGGCACGCTTTTTCCAGTTGGGCTGGCATACGGTCAAGGCACTGGATAAAGCCTTGTTGCGTGAGTCTGTCCAAGCCCCGGACTGGAGCCAGATCCACTACCTGGCGATGGACGAATTTGCGCTGCACAAGGGTCACCGCTATGCAACGGTCGTGGTGGATCCGATCAGTCGCCAGGTACTTTGGCTGGGCAACGGGCGCTCCCGCGATACGGCGCGTGCCTTTTTTGAGCAGCTTCCCCCGGGCGTTTCCGAGCAATTGCGCGCCGTGGCGATCGACATGACGACGGCCTATGAAGTGGAGATCCGGGCCAACTGTCCCAATGCCGAGATCGTCTTCGACTTGTTCCATGTGGTGGCCAAGTACGGTCGCGAAGTGATCGACCGGGTTCGCGTGGACCAGGCCAACAAGCTCCGGCACGACAAGCCTGCGCGCCGTGTCATCAAATCCAGCCGATGGCTGCTACTGCGCAATCGCAGCAACCTGGACCGGCATCAGACGGTGCGGCTGGATGAGCTGCTGGAAGCAAATCAACCGCTCCTCACCACCTATCTGATGCGTGATGAGCTCAAGCGACTGTGGTTTTACCGCCATCCCGGATGGGCCAGGAAGGCTTGGAACCAGTGGCTGGAGCAGGCCCAGCGCAGCGGAATCGCCGCCTTGGCGCTGTTTGCACAACGGCTCAAAGCCTATCTGCATGGGATCGTGTCGCGTTGCCGACACCGCCTCAATACCAGCATCGTCGAAGGCATCAACAACACCATCAAGGTCATCAAACGCCGGGCCTACGGCTATCGGGATCAGGAGTACTTCTTCCTGAAAATCCGTGCAGCGTTCCCCGGTATTCCGCGATGAACCAAATAAAGGAGGAGGACGCCGCCGCAGGCGTCGGCCGGGGGACATTTGCACAAGGGCCTGCCGGCCGCCAAGGGGCCCGGACGCTCGCGGAATGGTTGAGCGAAGACACCGTAGCTACCACCCGCCAGGAACCAGGACGCAGCGTAGGGCGATGGAGGGAGAAGCGTCACCACCAACGGTGGTGACCTACCTTCTAGGGTTTCAGCGTCCAACGGCCGGCGTTCTGACGGCGGGTCGGGGCGATCGGGCCGTCGTGCTGGGTGTAGACGAACATGCCTTCGGTGTCGGTCAGGCAGGTGAGCAGCAGGGTGTAGGCCGTAGTACCACCGGGATATGCCTCGCGCATCTGGATTTCAGCGAGGTGCGGGGCGTGGCGCTGGTAGTGGTAGCTGCCCTGCACGCTGATCGCAGTGCCCAGGATGTCCAGCAGGTAGTGATCGGCCGCGAAACGCACCGCCACCATCCGCCCGGCATTGGGATTGCCGGGGTGGTAGTGCGGGTCGCTGAGATTGGTGAACTGGCGCGCGTCCAACGACGCGGGCAGCCTGCAGGCCGGCGCGGCAATGGCGGCAGGGGGAAGCAGGGCAAGGCTGAGCAGCACGGGGAGCAGGCGCATCGGACACCTCGGGTGGGAAGTGCGTTTGATGCTAGTCAGCGCTGCGCGCGTGTCTGTAGGAAACGATGCAAATTGTCGCGGTGGATTGTCCGCGTTGGGGGTTGCCGGGCCGGGCAGAGGCTGCCGGGCAGAGCCCGGCACTACGGGGGATGGCGGGGCGGCCTTACCCGGCCAGTTCCGCATGTTCGCGTTCGATACCGTACTTGCGCAGCTTTTCCACCAGCGTGGTGCGGCGCAGTCCGAGCAGCTGGGCGGCATGGGCCACCACGCCCTGGGTGCGTTCGAGCGCTTCGTTGATCAGGTTCAATTCGATGCTGGCCATGTGGTTGCGCAAGTCCAGGCCGGCATCGGGCAGGGCCGGCGCGCGGGTGACCGGACCGATGCCGTTTTCCAGCGCCGGGCTGCTGCCCGGGGTGGGGGTGTGAAAGGAGAAACTGCGCAGGTCAAGACGCTCGTCGGCCGGTGCGGCCGGCATCGCCACCGCGGCAGGCGCCACGACCGCGAAGTCGCCGCGATAGCGGGCCGGCAGGTCCTGCACGCGGACGTTGCCACCGGGATGCAGCACCGCCAGGCGTTCGACCAGGTTGGTCAGTTCACGCACGTTGCCGGGCCACTCGTAAGTGGCCAGGGCCTGCAGCGCTTCGCCACTGAAGCGCACTTCACCGCGGCCGGTGCGGGCCAGCTGGTCGGCAATGGTGACCACCAGCGCGGGCAGGTCTTCGCTGCGCTCGCGCAATGCCGGCACGTCAATGGGGAACACGTTGAGGCGGTAGAACAGGTCCTCGCGGAACTTGCCGTCGGCAATCCGCGATTCCAGGTCGCGATGGGTCGCGGCGATGACGCGGACGTTGCAGCGGATGGTCTGGTTGCCACCGACGCGCTCGAAGCTGCGCTCCTGCAGCACGCGCAGCAGCTTGACCTGCATGGGCAGGCTCATGTCGCCGATTTCGTCGAGCAGCAGGGTGCCGCCTTCGGCCATCTCAAAGCGGCCCTTGCGGGCACTGAGTGCGCCGGTGAAGGCGCCCTTTTCGTGACCGAACAGTTCGCTTTCGAGCAGGTCGGCCGGGATCGCGCCGCAGTTGATCGCCACGAACGGACCATCCCGTCGCGGCGAGCGCTGGTGGATCGAGCGCGATACCACTTCCTTGCCCGTGCCCGATTCGCCCAGCACCAACACGGTGGTGTCGAACGCGGCCACCTGGTCGATCATCAGGCGCAGCGCACTGACCGCAGCGCCATCGCCGGTGGGGCCCTGTTCCTGCTCGGCACCGGCCTGGTGCTCGGCATCCAGGCGCTTGAGGCTGGCGCGGCGCAGCAACGCTTCCATCTGGGCATGCCGGAGCGGTGCTTCCAGCGGCCATACATTGGCTTCGTGCAGGCCATGCAGCCGGGCGAAAGCGCTGGCATCGCCGTCGATCAGCATCACCGGTGGCGGCAGCGAACCCTTGCCGGCCCAGGCAAACAGCGCCTCACTGCGCGCGCCCGGGTCGAGGCTGCCGATGATGACCGCCATCCAGTCGTTGGAGCGGTGGCGGCTGATGTCCAGGTCGGCCGCATCGGCTACCCAGCGCGGGTTGAAGTCCATGAATTCGAGCAGGGCGACGGTGCGCTCGGCACGCACGGCGTCGTTGTCCAGTACCAGGATGCGCGACTCACTCATGATCCATTCCCCTTCAGGCCTTCCAGGATCGGCATGACTTCCTGGATGTAGGACAGCTTGCTGACGAAGTTGTCGGCGCCGGCGCGCAGCGCGTGTTCCCGATGTTCGACGTCATCGAAGTGGCTGGCGATGACGATGTACGGTGCGTCGTCCTGCGACTTGATCAGGCGCGTGGCCTGCAGCCCGCCCATTTCCGGCATGGCCAGGTCCATCAACACCACCTGCGGGCGCAGCGCTTCGGAGCGCTCGATGGCTTCCAGGCCGTTGGCGGCGCTGCCGATCACGTCCAGCCAGTCGACCTTGCGGAAGTGGCGCATGGCGGCGTTGATGAAACCTTCGTGGTCATCGACCAGCAGGACGGTGAGCTTGTTCATGTCTTCCATTTCCTTCAGCCCACCCGGGCCAATAGCGGGGTGCGGGCATTGCCGCGGCGGCGTTCGCGGGCCGGGGCGATGTCCAGTTGTTCACGGTATTTTGCAACGGTACGGCGGGCAATGTTGACGCCCTGGCGCGACAGCAGCCCGGCGATGGCTTCATCGGCCAGCGGCCGGCCAGCCGGCTCGGCGTCGATCAGGCGGCGGACCATGGCCTTGACCGCCTGGCCGGAGACGCTGGCGCCTTCCAGCCGGACTGCGAAGAAGTGCTTCAGCTCCAGGGTGCCGCGTGGGGTCTGCAGGTACTTGCCGGTGGTGATGCGCGAGACGGTGGACTCGTGCATGCCGATCGCGTCGGCCACTTCCTTCAGGGTGAGCGGGGCCATCGCTTCTTCGCCCCGGGTCAGGAACCCGGCCTGGCGTTCGATGATCACCCGGGTGGTGCGCAGCAGCGTGTCATAGCGCATGGACAGGCCACGCGTCAGCCAGCGGGCTTCCTGCAGCATGTCGCGCAGCGGCTGGGCGGACTCGCCGGCGTCGGCCAGGGCACTTTCGTAGCCGGGGTTGATGCTCAGGCGGCGGCTGGTGGCCGGGTTCAGCGCCACCCGCCACTGGTGGTCCGCATGCCAGGCGATCACGTCGGGAATGACCACGCCGTTGTCATGCGGGCGCAGGCTGTCGCCCGGCCTGGGCTGCAGCGACAGGATCAGCCGCACGGCTTCGTGGATGTCGGCCACCTCGGCGTCGAGCTGGCTCGCCAGTGCGGGGTAATCATGCATGGCCAGCGCGGCCAGGTCGTGGTCGAGCACGCGCTGGGCCAGGTGGCGGGCCGGCACGCGGCCGGGCAGGGCGCGCAGCTGCACGCTCAGGCATTCGTGCAGGTCCTGTGCGGCCAGGCCGGCGGGGTCGCCATGCAGGATCTGCTGGCGTACCGCCTCTACTCCGCTGGCATCCACGTCGCAGCGCGCACTGGCCAGCAGCTGCAGTTGTGCCAGCGGTGCATCCAGGTAGCCGGCATCATCGCAATGCTCCAGCCAGAAGCTGGCCACGCCCAGTGCACGGGCATCCATCTCCAACGCCAGGCGCTGCAGGGCACGCAGCTGCGGGTCACTGGATTCGTCAGCGGCGATGCGCTGCATGCGGTCGTCGTCGCCGTCCTGCCAGCTGGCGCCGGGCACGTCCCACATGGCGCTTTCGGGCAGCTCGTCGAAGGCGGCCACTTCCTGGACGGTGGTGGTATCGCCGGTCTCGTCGGCGGGTGCGTCGGGGGCCTCGTCGATTTCGAGCAGCGGATTGGTATCCAGTGCGCGGCGGATTTCCAGTTCCAGCTGCATGCCGTCCAGTTGCAGCAGCCGGATCGACTGCAGCAATTGTGGCGTGAGGTGTAGCTGTTGACCCAGCTGGGTCGACATCGTCGGCTTCATTGCGATTTCCCCGTCGACACCGACTCCCCGGTGCGATCTGGAACACATCTTGCTTCTGATTACCCGAGACGGAAATCAGGGGGTTCCTGAGCGGGGTCGTTAATTTCCTGACACCTCGTCAGGAAAATCCCTACATCGATTCGGAATTTTGACGCTTCTGGCCGCCAAGTCCCTGTGTTTCCGGGGCTGCCGTGGCGGCGGGGCGTTCAAAATCCTGACAGCGCATTGCCTGAAGGCTTCAGGGTGTCGGGGAACCGTCGCCGGTTACTCCAGCTCGTGCTGGTGGCGCGCCGCCAGCAGCAGCAGGTCGTTGGCGCGGCGGCAGCCGAGCGACTCCATCATCCGCGCGCGGTGGGTTTCCACCGTCTTGACGCTGATGCCCAGGTCGGCGGCGATTTCCTTGTTGCTTTCGCCGCGGCCGATCTGGCGCAGGATTTCGCGCTGGCGCGGGGACAGGGCAGCCACGCCGACGGGTTTTTCCTTGCCCAGCATCGGTGCCAGCATCTTGGCCGAGATCTGCGGGCTCAGGAACACCTGGCCGGCATGCGCCGCGCGCAGGGCCAGTTCCAGTTCCTGCGGGGCGGCATCCTTGACCACGAAGCCGACCGCGCCTCGGTCCAGTGCATCGCGCACGTGCACCGCATCGTCGTGCATGGTCATCATCACCACGCGGGTGCCCGGTGCACGCAGCAGGATGTCGGTCAGCGCTTCCAGGCCGGTGCGACCGGGCAGCGACAGGTCCATCAGGATCACATCCGGGCTGTGCTGGAGCGCCAGCTGCAGCGCCTGTTCGGCGTTGCTGGCCTCGGCGGCCACTTCCACGTCGGCAAAGCCCTGGAGCAGGCGACTGAGGCCGGCGCGGACCAGGGTGTGATCGTCGACGATGAGAACGCGCACAGGCAGGAAAGATGTGAAGGGGAAGGCGCCACCTTAACGGAGTGGCGCGCTACCGCCAAGCCGAATCCGTCACGGTACCGCCGACTGACGGTCGGCAGCGCGTGGGTCACATCGCGATCAGGAGTCGATCGGACGCCGATCGGCCAGCCGTGCCTGGGCGATCTGGCGCCGGTGCAGGCGGAACAGATGGCGTTCCAGGGCCATTTCCAGCGCATCGCTCATCGGCTCGAAACGAAGCCAGAGGAAGTGAGCGCCGGCACCGGTGGCGGCTTCGGCCACCACCGCGACCGGCAGGTCGATGTGATCGGGCAGCCAGTCGCATGGTTGCAGGCGAATCACCCCCAGGCTGCCCGCAGCGGCGCCGCTGCGGGCGCCCTGTTCCAGGCGGATGCCGCGCCGCGACCAGCGCAACGGGCGCAGATCAAGGTCCTGCGTGCTCTGCCGGACCAGTCGGCCCAGCAGCACCATGGTCAGGTCCAGCTTGGCTTCCAGGCGCTGCAGCTGGGTACTGGACTCGCCACGCTCGTCGTGGCCGTCGTCGCTGCGCGCGTCTTCCACCAGGGCCACGCTGCGCAGCAGGGTCTCGGCAATGCCGGGGCGGATCACCGTGCTGCCCAGGCGGAACTCGGCAGGCAAGGCGACTTCGCAGCTCAGCGTTTCATCGAACAGCTCGCTTTCGGCCGGGTGATGGATGGCGCTGGGGCGCGTGTCGTTCATGCCAGCGATTCCGCAGTCAGGTAGGCGTGGGCGGCGCGGTGGGCGTTGACGCCGTTGCGCAGGTGGCGGCCGGCTTCGTCGCGCTGGCTCATCATCATGACCATGACGCGTTGCTGGCGGCCCTCCAGCGCGCTCAGCCCGGGGACGTCTTCCAGTGCGCCCGGCTGGGCCAGGAACCGCCCCTGGTTGACGTGCAGGGTGTCCAGGCAGGTGCTGGCCTGCTGGTGATCCTCAGCCAGCAGTGCCGCTTCCAGCAGGTCCAGTTCGGCGTTGAGGTCGGCCAGCGAAAGCAGGGTGGCGGCCATTACAGTGCAGCCTGCGCGGGGACGCGTTGGTCGCGCGGGATGGCATTCCAGGCGGCGTCGATTTCGCCCAGCAGCTCCAGCGATTCGCGCAGGGCCTCCGGGTCGTTGTGCAGGTTGGCTTCGGTCAACCGCTGCATCACATAGTCGTACAGCGCCGACAGATTGCCGGCGATTTCACCGCCGGCCTCGTGGTCGAGCGAGCCATTGAGGTGGCCGACGATCGCGCAGACTTCGCCGATCGCCTTGCCCTTGCGCGCCTGGTCGCCGCCTTCAAGGCAGGCCTGGGCCAGCCGCACGCGCTCCAGCGCACCGGCCAGCAGCAGCGCCACCAGCTTGTGCGGGTCGGCGTCGGTGATCGAACTCTGCACGCCGACCTTGCGGTACTGCTCGGTGAACTGACGGTTTGAACCGTACATCAATCTTGTCTCCTTCGTGCAGGGCCGCATGCCTTGCGAGGTCTGCGGCACCGGGTGGAGTGCTGCGTCGGTACCAGTATCGGCAGCGTGCGCGTGCAACTTGAGCAGGCATGCGCTGGTGCAGGGATCAACCACTCAACTGCGACAACTGGCTGCTCAGGCTGGTCATGGTCTGGCTCATCTTGCTCATCAACGCATCCAGCGCGAGGAACTGTTTCTTGTATCGCTCTTCCACACCGGTCATGCGCACATCCAGTGCCTTGCGGCGCTTGTCGATGTCGGTCAGGGTGGCGTTGATGCTCTTGGTGCGCGACACAAACGCGCCTTCCTTGCCCACGGCAGTGCTGGTGTAGCCCTCCACCATGGCAAACAGCTTGGCGGCCGCGCCGTCATCGCCAGTGAAGGCCTCGCGCACCGCACCGGCCTGGTTGGTCAACGCCGCTTCGAACTTGGTGGCATCCAGCACCAGGCTGCCGTCGGCATTGGGATAGGCGCGGGTCTGCAGCCCCAGCTTCTTGGGATCCAGGCCGGCGGCGGAAAGGTCCTTGAGCACGCCACTCATCATCGAGCGCAGCTGGCTGGACGCGCCGCGCATCTGCGCGTCACCGGTCAGCGAGGAGGGCTCCTTGTTCTCGATGTCGTACTTGGTAGCCGTGTTGATCGCCGAGATGGCACCGTTGTAGGCGGTGACGAAATCCTGCATCACTTTGCGTGCCGCGGCGATATCGGTACTTACCGTGATCGTGCTGTCACCGACCTTCTTCAGGTTCAGGGTCAGGCCGGGAACCACGTCGGTCACGGTGTTCTCGCTGGACACCACCTCGACCCCGTCGATGGTCAACTTGGCATCGGCGGCCGGGGTGCGCTCGGACAGGCTGGCGGCCAGTGCGGTCAGGTCCGCGTTGCCGCTGCCGGCGCTGAGCTTGAGCGTGTTGGCGGTGCCGGCCTTTTCCTGCGAGATCGACAGGAACTGGTTGTCGCCCGAAGCGATCAGGGTGGACTGCACGCCCAGGCTGCGCCCGGCCTTCTCGATCTTGGTGCGGATCGAGCTCAACGTGTCATCGGCCTCGACCTGGATTTCCAGCGACTTTTTCTTGTCGCCCACGCCCACGTCCAGCGTCAGCGTTCCGGCACCGAAGGTCTTGGTGTTGGGCACCGAGGTGTCGGCGATCCACTTGTTGGCCGTGGCCAGCTGGGTGACATTGACCACGTGGTTGCCGGTGGCCGCCGCGTTGGTGCTGCTGACGGTCAGGATGTCGTCGGTGCCGCTCTTGGAGGCGCTGACGATGCGGGCATCGAAGGCGGTGGAGGCCTTGAGCGTCTTCAGTGCGGTGTTGAGCACGTCGAATGCGGACTTCACCGTGCCCACGGCCGACAGCTGCATCTTGGCCTTGGACTGCTGCAGGTTCAGCGCATTGTCTGCAGGCTTGCGGTCGGCCGCGACCAGGCTGGCCACCATGCCGGAAATATCCAGTCCCGAACCGATGCCGCCGTAACCAAAGTCAGCCACGTTGTTTCTCCTGTCTATGAGCCGCCGCGGGAGGCCGCGTGGCCGTGCTGTCAACGAATGTAGCGGCCGTAGCCGCCGGGTCTTTAGAACCACGTTGATGCAGGAGTTGTGCCAGAGGCCTGGCGCGGAGGAATGGCACGCGCTTTGCAGGGGATCTCAGGGCTGGACGCAGTGCAGGTCCGGCCGGTGGTCGGTAAAAAACCCTCCTCCAATGTAGAGGAGGGCTCAGGCTACTGAAAAGCGGGGGGAGACGAAGCCACCCGGGATGTTCAGTCAAACTAACAGCGCTGATAACAGTTCTGCCGCAGGGGCGGGCCATGGCCACGGGGGTCTGGCTGCCGGGAGAGAGTCCGGCCCATGGCCATGGCCCGTTCCTGCGCGGGGTTTGAACGGATGTTGCGGGGTTTGCCCGCGCCGCCGGCAATGGCCGGCGGCGTGGACGCGTGGATCAGCGCAGCAGGCTGAGCACGTTCTGAGGCACCTGGTTGGCCTGGGCCAGCATGGCCGTACCGGCCTGCTGCAGGATCTGGGTGCGGGTCAGTTCTGCGGTTTCCTTGGCAAAATCGGTATCGCGGATACGGCTGCGCGAGGCCGACAGGTTCTCCGTGGAGGTCTGCAGGTTGGCCACCACCGAGGTGAAGCGGTTCTGGATGGCGCCGAGGTCGGCACGGGTGTTGTTGATCGCACCCAGCGCCTTGTCGACGATTTCCAGCGCCTGCTGCGCACCCTTGACGGTGGAGACGTTGATCGCATCGGCGAACTGCTTGGTGCCCAGGGTGACGGTGCCGGCACCGGCCACGTCGGTCGAGAAGACCGTGGCAACGCCGTCCTTGTCGACACTGTCCTTGACCGAGGTCAGGGTCACCGCACCGGCCGCATCGGCTTCGGCGTAGACGCCGGTTTCACCGATCTTGGCGTTGATGTGGGTCGCCAGCGCCTTGCCGGCGGCCACTTCGTTCTCGGCGCCGGTGCCGACGCTCTTCACGTCCAGCTTGTCGAACTTGACTTCGGTGCCCTTGCTGTCGGTGATGCTGAACGCGGTAATGGCCACGTCGGTATCAGCGGCGCCGGTCACCTTGGCAACGGTGGCGGTGGCGAACTGCGCGCCGCCCAGTGCGTTGGTCTTGGCATCCACCACCTTGTCGATGGCAATGGCCTGGCCGGCGTTGGCGCCGACCTGGAACAGCTGGCTGGAGAATGAGCCGTCCAGCAGCTTGGTGCCGTTGAAGTCGGACTGCTTGGCGACGCGGTCGATTTCGCTGACCAGCTGGGTCACTTCGGCCTGCAGGGCCTTGCGGTCGCTGGCCGAGTTGGTGGCGTTGGAGGCCTGCACCGACAGTTCACGGACGCGCTGCAGGTTGTTGCCGATTTCAGTCAGCGAACCTTCGGCGACCTGGGCCAGCGAGATGCCGTCGTTGGCGTTGCGGATGGCCACGTCGGTGCCGCGGATCTGGGTGCCGAAGCGCTCGGAGATCGCCAGGCCGGCCGCATCGTCCTTGGCGCTGTTGATGCGCGAGCCCGACGACAGGCGCTGGATGGTGGTGGCCAGGGAGCTGCCGCTGGTGCTCAGGTTGCGCTGGGCATTCAACGACATCGTGTTGGTGTTGATGACTTGTGCCATGGGGTTTCCTTCAGGCGTGCTTGGAGCATGGTGCGATGGAAGCGGCGCCGGTCGCCCGGCGCCTTCGGATCAAACGCGATCAGCGCAGCAGGCTGAGTACGTTCTGAGGCACCTGGTTGGCCTGGGCCAGCATGGCCGTACCGGCCTGCTGCAGGATCTGGGTGCGGGTCAGTTCTGCGGTTTCCTTGGCAAAATCGGTATCGCGGATGCGGCTGCGCGAGGCCGACAGGTTCTCCGTGGAGGTCTGCAGGTTGGCCACCACCGAGGTGAAGCGGTTCTGGATGGCGCCGAGGTCGGCACGGGTGTTGTTGATCGAACCCAGCGCCTTGTCGACGATTTCCAGCGCCTGCTGCGCGCCCAGCACCGAGCTGACGTCCAGCTTCTGCGCATTGGCGTCGGTGGCGGTGCCGGCGGTGTACACGCTGGTGGCCGCGGCGGTGCTCCAGTCGCTGGTGGCCGACTGGTAGTTGCTGCGGGTCAGGGCGACGTCGGCGGCAACCACCGCCTTGCCTTCCTTGACCGAGGACAGCTTCAGGGTGCCGTCGTCGTTGGCTTCGGCGTAGATGCCGGCTTCGCCGATCTTGCCGTTGATCGCGGTGGCGATCGCCTTGGCGGCGTCACCGACGCTGGCGCCGCTCTTGACCTCGACCGTGCCGATGTCAACGCCCATCACCGTACCGCTGAAGCGTGCATCGGCAGCCACTGCGGCAACCGCGGCGGTGGCGCCGCTGGCGAAGGTGCTGGTGCCCAGCGAGCCGACGCGGGCGTCGACCACCTTGTCGATGGCGATGGCCTGGCCGGCGTTGGCGCCGACCTGGAACAGCTGGCTGGAGAACGAGCCGTCCAGCAGCTTGGTGCCGTTGAAGTCGGACTGCTTGGCAACGCGGTCGATTTCACTGACCAGCTGGGTCACTTCGGCCTGCAGGGCCTTGCGGTCGCTGGCCGAGTTGGTGGCGTTGGAGGCCTGCACGGCCAGTTCACGGACGCGCTGCAGGTTGTTGCCGATTTCAGTCAGCGAGCCTTCGGCGACCTGGGCGAGCGAGATGCCGTCGTTGGCATTGCGGATGGCCACGTCGGTGCCGCGGATCTGGGTGCCGAAGCGCTCGGAGATCGCCAGGCCGGCCGCATCGTCCTTGGCGCTGTTGATGCGCGAGCCCGACGACAGGCGCTGGATGGTGGTGGCCAGGGAGCTGCCGCTGGTGCTCAGGTTGCGCTGGGCATTCAACGACATCGTGTTGGTGTTGATGACTTGTGCCATGGGAGTTCCTTCAGGCGTGGGTGGAGCGCGGTAGTTCGGCGTCGGCGCCGGTCAGACCGGCGCCGACGACACAGGCGTGGATCAGCGCAGCAGGCTGAGCACGTTCTGCGGCACCTGGTTGGCCTGGGCCAGCATGGCCGTACCGGCCTGCTGCAGGATCTGGGTGCGGGTCAGCTCTGCGGTTTCCTTGGCGAAGTCGGTATCGCGGATGCGGCTGCGCGAGGCCGACAGGTTCTCCGTGGAGGTCTGCAGGTTGGCCACCACCGAGGTGAAGCGGTTCTGGATGGCGCCGAGGTCGGCACGGGTGTTGTTGATCGAACCCAGGGCCTTGTCGACGATTTCCAGCGCCTGCTGGGCACCCTTGACCGTGCTCACGTCCAGATCGCTTGCGTACTCGTTGGCCGGTGCGGCGGCGGCCAGGGTGGCAGTAAAGGTCGGGGCGGCAGCGCCGCCGGCCCAGGTGCCGGGAGTGGCAGTGATCGCCTTGAAGGTACCGTCGGTGTTGACGCTGTCCTTGACCGAAGTCAGGGTCACGGCATCGCCGGCAGCGTTCACTTCGGCATAGACGCCGGTTTCGCCGATCTTGGCATTGATCGCACTGACCACGGCATCGCGCGACGCCTTGCCGGTGGCGGCCAGATCGGCGCCCTGCTTGACTTCCACAGCGGCGATGTCGACACCGTTGACCTTCATGCCGGAGATGCTGAAATCAGCATTGGCCGTCGGATTTGCCAGCGCCAGCGAATTGCTGTCGAACTTGGCGCCACCCAGTGCATTGGCCTTGGCATCGACCACCTTGTCGATGGCGATGGCCTGGCCGGCATTGGCGCCGACCTGGAACAGCTGGCTGGAGAACGAGCCGTCCAGCAGCTTGGTGCCGTTGAAGTCGGACTGCTTGGCAACGCGGTCGATTTCGCTGACCAGCTGGGTCACTTCGGCCTGCAGGGCCTTGCGGTCGCTGGCCGAGTTGGTGGCGTTGGAGGCCTGCACGGCCAGTTCACGCACGCGCTGCAGGTTGTTGCCGATTTCAGTCAGCGAGCCTTCGGCGACCTGGGCCAGCGAGATGCCGTCATTGGCATTGCGGATGGCCACGTCGGTGCCGCGGATCTGGGTACCGAAACGCTCGGAGATCGCCAGGCCGGCCGCATCGTCCTTGGCGCTGTTGATGCGCGAACCCGACGACAGGCGCTGGATGGTGGTGGCCAGGGAACTGCCGCTGGTGCTCAGGTTACGCTGAGCATTCAACGACATCGTGTTGGTATTGATGACTTGTGCCATGGGAAGAGGTCCTTGAGCGGTTGCACGTAAATTGGGTTAGACGCTCATGACGTGCTTCAGGAGCGGCTCATGTCAGCGCTGCAACAGGCTGAGCACGTTCTGCGGCACCTGGTTGGCCTGGGCCAGCATGGCCGTGCCGGCCTGCTGCAGGATCTGGGTGCGGGTCAGCTCTGCGGTTTCCTTGGCAAAGTCGGTATCGCGGATGCGGCTGCGCGAGGCGGACAGGTTCTCCGAGGAGGTCTGCAGGTTGGCCACTACCGAGGTGAAGCGGTTCTGGATGGCGCCGAGGTCAGCGCGCACGCTGTTGACCGATTCCAGCGCCTTGTCGACGATTTCCAGGGCTTTCTGCGCGCCGACGTAGGTCGACACATCCAGGTCCTTGGCGAAGGCCGAGGTGGCGGTGGCAGCGACCGAGCTGGGGGCGGCGGCGGTGGAGTCGGCCAGGCCCAGCTGGGTGGCGCCGTCGATCACCAGGTCGCGGTCGGCCTGCACCGAGGTCAGCTTCAGGCGCTGGGTGTCCGGCGTGCCGGCGGTGGTGACCACCTCGGCGTAGACACCGGCTTCGCCGATCTGGCTGTTGATCTGGGCAGCGGCCGAGGCGGTGAACTCGGCGGTGGTCTTGCCGCTGATGGTGCCGATGGTGGCGCCGTTGATGGTTACGCCGGACAGGTCGGTGATCGTGGCGATGTCGGCGGTGCTGTCGACCGGCGCGGCGAACTTGGCGTTGCCCAGCGAGCTGGCCTTGGCGTCCACCACGCTGTTGATGGCGATGGCCTGGCCGGCGTTGGCGCCAACCTGGAACAGCTGGCTGGTGAAGCTGCCGTCCAGCAGCTTGGTGCCGTTGAAGTCGGACTGCTTGGCAACGCGGTCGATTTCGCTGACCAGCTGGGTCACTTCGGCCTGCAGGGCCTTGCGGTCGCTGGCCGAGTTGGTGGCGTTGGAGGCCTGCACGGCCAGTTCACGGACGCGCTGCAGGTTGTTGCCGATTTCGCTCAGGGAGCCTTCGGCGACCTGGGCCAGCGAGATGCCGTCGTTGGCATTGCGGATGGCCACGTCGGTGCCGCGGATCTGGGTGCCGAAGCGCTCGCTGATGGCCAGGCCGGCGGCATCGTCTTTTGCGCTGTTGATGCGCAGACCGGACGAGAGGCGCTGGATGGTGGTAGCGAGCGAGTTGCCGCTGGTGCTCAGGTTGCGCTGAGCGTTGAGCGACATCGTATTGGTGTTGATTACCTGTGCCATGGGTCGTCTCCCTTAATGGAATCCCGGTGGTGAATGGAACGAAGCGCCGCCTGTTTTTTTGTTTGGCTGTGTGCTTCGCTGTTGCCAAATCAATAACGGCGCTTTGTCAACAACCTTTAGGCGGAAATCTCGCTGGGGCTGCTGGCGGTGCCGTCCGGGGCCCTGGCCGTGCTCCCCGATAAAAGGGTTAACGGCCCGAGAGGCTGAAATTGAAGGGGTTTTGGCATGCCTGCCGGGAGTGGGGCAGGGTTGGGGGATGTACGGCCGGCGAGGGGAGTGGCTTCGTCCGGGGGCGTCGCGGGTGTCAGGGCCCCGGGTAGAGCCGTCCCATGGGTGGCTGCGCGCGTACCGATGCCGCTGCGTTGGTAGCTCGCCACCGCTGGTGGTGAGGCCGGGCCGGTCCCAGCAGGCAGGGAGCGTGGTGGCGCTCGTGCACGCGGTGAGCCATGCCTGTCGGGTGGACGATCCGCGTCACCACCAACGGTGGTGACCTACGTAGAGCGTCTGCTGCCATGGATCCACGCCATGCACGGATACCGCTCTTCCCCCACCGCAAGCCGAGCCGCCTGGCGGACGGCAGGTCCTTGGCAAAATAAAGGAGGAGGGCGGCGCGCAGGCGCCGGCCGGGGGACATTTGCAAAAGGGCCTGCCGGCCGCCAGGCGGCCCCGGACGCGCGCACCAGGCTGGACCAGCAGACGCGCAAAGGAAAAAGCCGCGATGCTGTGCGCATCGCGGCCTTCGGGCCAACCGGTGTTTCGTAACGCGCTATCAGCGCAACGTATTGAACAACGACATCTGCTGCATCTGCGAGAACAAGGTCTGCGCGGCCTGCAGCGCCGTGCTTTCCAGCTGGTACTGGCTGATGGCATCGGCGTAGTCGAGGTCACGCATCTGCGACAGCGTGCCCTTGAGCGTGACCACGTTGGCTTCACGCATGTCCGCGGCGTTGTCGAGCGCCTTGAGCTGGGCGCCGCCGGCAGCGCGCGAGTCGATCATGCGCTCCGACGCACGGGCAACGTCGCGCAGGCTGCTTTGCAGCAGGTTCTGCTGGGCGGCGGACTGGGCGGGCGTGCCGGTGTCCATCTGCAGCGCGCCGATCAGGCTGTCCATCGTGCTGAAGATGTCGCGGCTGCTGGCCGCACTCACCGCGAAGGTGTCGCCAGCGGCTGGTTTGCCATCGATGTGCAGCTGCACGCCATTGAGCACCAGATCGTCGCCGGCCTTCATGGTGCCGGTGGAGACCACCGTACCGCCGGCGTCGAGCAGTTCGTACTGGTCGGCTGCGGTAAAGCGCACGCTGAAACCTTCGCCATTCCAGCTGCTGCCGGGGTCGCGGGTAACGTTGGTGAGCACCCCGGTGCCGGTATTGGCAGTGCCGGCGGCCGCATCGACATGGCCGTCGCCGGTGCCGATGCGCAGGAAGATCTCGCTGCCGGGCAGGGCGTCCAGCACGTAGGTGTCCGGGCCGACTTCCACCTGGCGCTGGTTCTGGTCGCCGTTGTAGACCACCTTGCCGTCGACCTGGCTGAAGGGCGGGCTACCGTCGGCGGTTCCGCCGAACAGATAGCGGCCGGTGCCGTCGGTACTGTTGGCCAGCGCCAGCAGGTTGCCGCGGATGGCCTCGATCTCGGTGACCATGGATTGCTTGTCGCTCGCCGCCAGCGCCGGATTGTTGGCGTAGACGGTCAACTCGGTGATCCGGCCCATCATGTCGCCCACCTGCGCCAGTGCGTTTTCCTGCAGGCCGAGCCGGTTCTGCACATTGCCGGCGTTGAGCTGCATGCGATCCAGTGAGGCCAGGGTGCGGTCCAGTCCAACGGCGGCGCCGGAGGCGACCGGATCGTCCTTGGCGGTGACCAGGCGGCGGCCGGTGGCGATCTGCTGCTCCAGGTGGTTCATCTTGGCCTGCTTGGCCAGCATCAGCGAGACCGACTGGTTGAACATCATCCCGGTGGAAATGCGATTGTTCATCGGCCTACGGCTCCCAGGATGGTCTGGAACATGTTGTCGGCGGTGGAGATCAACTGCGAGGCGGCCTGGTAGGCCTGTTGCAGGCGCAACATATCGGCGGCTTCTTCATCGAGGTTGACGCCGGAGAGCGTGTCGCGCGCGGCCTGCGCCTGGTCGGTGATCACCTGCTGGGCCTGCAGCGAATAGTCGGCAGCGCGCGCCGCTGCGCCGACCTGGGTGGTCAGTCCACCCAGCGCGCCGCCCAGGGTGACGGTGCCCTGGTTGAAGGTCTTGGCCTGTTCCACCTTGGACAGCAGCAGGGCGTTGCTGTTGTCCGAAGAGCCGGCCGGGGTCGGGCCGATGCTGAAGCTGTCGCCGGTCTTGGGGGCGCCGTCGAGGACGAAGCTCCAGCCGTTGGCGCTGATGGTCTGCCCGGCGGTGTAGGTGTACGGGCCGTTGCCGTCGACGGTGTACTGGTTGGCGCCGGTGAACACGATCGCCGCCGGGGTGCGCAGCGCGGCATGGTCGGGGTCGGTGACCTTGACCCCGGTCAGCTTGCCGGTGCCGGTATTGGCGAGCCCGGCGGTGCCCTTGATCGGCGCGGCGGCGGCGATGCGCGAGGTATCGGTGATTGCCACCGACATCGTGCCGGCCACGCCTGCGGTGGGCTGCAGCAGCATGCGGTCGTCCCTGGCCGGCGTGCCGGTCATCACCAGTTCCACGCCGTTGAGCACCAGCGGATCGGCCGCGGTGCCGGTGCCGGTCATCGGCACCGCTACGCCGGTGTCGGCGCGGGTGGCCTGCCATTGCGCCCCGTCGAATTTCAGCACCAGGTTCTGCCCGTCCAGCTGGGACAGGTCGCCGAAGCGGGCGCTCATGCTGGCCGTGCCGGCATTGTTGGCATTGCCGGTGACGCGCGGCGCGCCGATGTTGAAGAAGTCGCCGCCCAGGTTGCCGTACAGGTCCGCGCCTTGGCGGTGCACGTCGTTGAAGCTGCTGGCCAGGCCGATCGCCAGCTTGCCCAGCTCGGCCTGGGTGGGGGTGAGCACGGTGTCGCGGAACTCGAGCAGGCCGCCGATCTGGCCGCCGAGGGTCTTCGGCTCCAGGGTGATCTTCTGGCCGGCGCTTTCCAGCGCCAGCTGCAGGCGCTCGGGCATGTAGGGGTCGGTCACGGTGGTGACCTTGGATGCGGCGGTGCCCACCACCAGCGCCTGGCCGCCGGCGGTGTAGACGTTCATGATGCCGCCGTCCTGCATCACCGCGTTGCCGCCGGTGTAGCCGACAAGGTTGGCGATCAGCTGGTCGCGGCGGTCGAGCAGGTCCGGGGCGGCGTTGGCCGCGTTGCTGCCGATGGCGCCGTTGAGCTGGGCGATTTCCTTGGCCAGCCGGTTGATCTCGGTGGCGCCGGCGATCAGGCCGTTGTTGATCTCGCCGTTGAGGGTGTCCAGCTGGCCGTTGAGCTGCTGGAAGCGGCTGGCCAGGCTCTTGCCCCCGTCGAGCATGTTCTGCCGGTCGGAGGTGCCCGAGGCATTGGACGACAGGCCGCTGACGGTATCGAAGAAGCTCGACCAGACCCCGGCGACGTTGGTGGCGGTATCGGAGAACATCGCATCGACCCGGTCGGCCATGGTCGACAACTGCTTCAGCCGTGCCAGCTCGCCACTGCCATCGAGCAGCCGCGAGATCGCCAGCTGGTCGGCGACACGGCGGACGTCGGTGATGCGGGTGCCGTTGCCGACGTCGCCGTAGCCGAAGTTCTGCGGATTGGCGGTGGCGAAGTCGACCTTCTGCCGGCTGTAGCCGGGCGTGTTGATGTTGGCGACGTTATGGCTGGTGGTGGCCAACGCACGCTGGAAGGCGAGCAGGGCACTGGTGCCGGTGGAAAGTACGCTGGACATGGATTACCTCAACGACGGATGACACCCAGCCCGGTCGGGCTGGTGGTGCTGGCAAAGGTGCGGCCCAGGCGCTGGCTGGCATCGCCCACGGCGGCGATGGCGCGCTCGATGGTCGGGCCGCCGGCAATCGCGGCGATCTTGGCCGCGTAGCCCGGGTCGGTGGCGTAGCCGGCCTTCTGCAGGCCCTGGGCAAAGCTGCGGACATCGCCGCCGGCTTGCAGCGCGTTCTGGTAGCGCGGGCTGTTCTTGAGCAGTTTCACGTAGTCGGCGAAGCTCTCCCCGACCGAGGCATATGCACGGAAGCTGGCGGTTTCGTTGCGGCGGACGCCATCGACGAATTCGTGGGTGCCGGTGGTGGCGCGTTCACCGCGCCAGCCATTGGCCTTGATCCCGAACAGATTGTGCGAACTGCCGCCGCTGTCGTTGCGCTGGATCAGCTTGCGGCCCCAGCCGGTTTCCAGTGCGGCCTGGGCAACCAGCGCCTTGGCGTCCACGCCGAGCTCGCGTGCAGCCTGTTGGGCGTGGCCCCAGATGCTGGCGACGAAGCCTTCCGGGGTATGCGGCCCGAGCTGGGCGGCGGCGGTGCTGCCGGCCAGCGTATCGACCGCGCCGGGGCCACGCGCGGCCGCAGGAGGGGTGATGTCGCGCCAGCGGTCGTCGGCCAGCGCCGCCCAGTTTTCCCGGGTCGGATCATTGACGCGGGTCGACGCAGCGTAGGGGTCGTCGTGCCCGATCGCCGCATGCATCTGGCTGCTTTCGCGGCCGGCGATCAGGTCCAGCGCACGTTCCATCGGCTGCAGTACCGCCGCCGGATCGGCGCCACGCAGCTGCTGCAGCACGTCCGCCTCGCTCGGCGCGTTGGCCGGCATATCCGATCCGGGCAACGCCATCGGCGCCGCCGCCGGCGCATTGAGCCGATAGGCGCGCAGCGCGGCGGCCGGGTTCAAGGTGGTGTCGGTGGGCTTGGCCGCCTCCGCGTCGCCGCCGCCGAGCTGGCGGGTGATCATCGCCGACAACCCCAGGCCCCGCCCGCGGGTCATCGCCTCGGCGATCTTCTTGTCGTACATCTCGCGGAACATGGTGTTTTCAGCAGGAAACAGCGAATCGCCGAAGCTGGCATCACGCATGCTTTTGACCAGCATCTGCGCGAACTGGCCTTCCAGCTGCCGCGCCACCTTGTCCACCTTGGCCGGGCTGTTGGGCTGGGCCGGATTGAGTTCCAGTGCGGGCGTAATGCGCATGTCAGATCACCTCGAGTTCGGCACTGAGCGCGCCGGCCTGCTTGAGGGCTTCCAGGATGGCGATCAGGTCGCCCGGGGCGGCGCCAACGGCGTTGACCGCATGCACGATCTCATCCAGCGTGGTGCCGCCGGTGAACTTGAACATGCGGCTGCCATCGTTGGTGGCGGTGATGGTGGACTGCGGCGAGGCCACGGTCTGGCCATTGCTGAAGGCACCGGGCTGGCTGACGTTGGTGTTCTCGTTGATCGTCACCGTCAGCGAGCCATGCGAGATGGCGGCCGCGCCGACGCGCACCTGCGCACCGATCACCACCGTGCCGGTACGCGAATTGACCACTACCTTGGCCGGCGCGGTGCCGGGGGTGAGTTCGAGGTTTTCGATGCGCGCCAGCAGGCCGATGCGGGCACCGGGATCGCTGGGCGACTGTACCGCCACGGTGACCCCGTCGACCGCCCGTGCAGCACCGTCGCCGAAGGCGTTGTTGAGCGCGGCCACCATCCGCGAGACGGTGGTGAAGTCGTTCTTGTGCAGGTTCAGGGTGATGTCGCCGCCGGCGCTGAACACGTCAGGCAGGGCACGTTCCACGGTGGCGCCATTGGGAATGCGGCCGACACTGGGCACGTTCACCGATACCCGCGAGCCATCCTTGCCCTGCACGCCGAAGCCACCGACCACCAGGTTGCCCTGGGCAATCGCGTAGACCTGGCCATCGGCACCGCGCAGCGGGGCCATCAACAGTGAGCCGCCGCGCAGCGACACCGCGTTGCCGATCGAGGACACGGTGATATCGATGGGCTGGCCGGGTTTGGCGAACGGCGGCAGCTCGGCATGGATCGCCACCGCAGCCACGTTCTTCAGCTGCGGGTTGACGTTGGCCGGTACGTTGACGCCCAGCTCGCCGAGCAGGTTCTTCAGGCTCTGCACGGTGAAGGGTGCCTGGCTGGTGCGGTCGCCGCTGCCGTCCAGGCCAACCACCAGGCCATAGCCGACCAGTGCGTTGCCGCGCACGCCGCCAACCTGGGCCAGGTCCTTGATGCGCTCGGCGGATGCCGGGGCAGCGATCAGCAACAACGCAAACACCAGGCAGAGCGACGCCGCGCCCCATGACCGGCGCGCACCGGCCGGCGTGATGCGTCGCCATGCGCCAGCACCCGACCGCACCGCCTCCGGGCATACTTCGGGGCGTGGCGTGGCGCAAATGAGGAGAGGGGAAAAGGTCATGTCAGGCTCAGAACGGCGTCAACGCCGAGTTGAAGAAGCGGCTCAGCCAGCCCATCGCATTGGACTGCGCAACCGGGCCGCGGCCGCCATAGACGATGCGGGCATCGGCAACGCGGCTGGAGGGAATGGTGTTGTCCGGGAAGATGTCGGCGGCGCGCACGATGCCCTGCACCTGCACCAGTTCATCGCCCTGGTTGAGCCGCAGGTTCTTGGCGCCCTGGACCACCAGGTTGCCGTTGGGCAGGCGTTGGACCACCGTGACCGTCACGTTGCCCTGCAGGCGATTGCTCTGCGCGCTGGTGCCCTTGCCGGTGAAATCGCGTGAGCCGCCCGCGCTGGCCGCCAGGATGTCCTTGCCACCCAGGGTGACCGGCGCACCGAACAGCGTCGGCGTGCCGATGCTCAGTTCGGACTCCTTGGCCGTGGTGGTGTTGGCGGTGGTCTGCGCGGTGGTGTTCTCGGTGAGGGTGATGGTCAGCAGGTCGCCGACATCGCGCGCACGCCGGTCCGAGTACAGCTGCAGGCCCGGGCCGGCGGCGTAGATCGCGCCGGCGGTCGGTTCGACCGTGGGTGCCATGATCGGCGTGACCGGCGCCATCGCCGGATAGGGCCGGACATCGCCGGCGATGACGCAGCCGCCGAGCAGGGCGGTCACGGCGCTGGCAAGCAGCAGGTGGAGGGTAGGGCGCAGGGGCGACATGGCAGGATTCCGGTTCGACCGATCAGACGTTCTGGTTGAGGTAACCGAGCATGGCGTCGGTGGTGGAGATCGCCTTGGCGTTCATTTCGTAGGCGCGCTGGGTTTCGATCATCGACACCAGCTCTTCGACCACGTTGACGTTGCTGCCTTCCAGCGCGCCCTGTACCACGCTGCCCAGGCCATTGAGGCCGGGGTTGCCGTTCTGCGCCGGGCCCGAGGCGGTGGTTTCCAGGAACAGGTTCTCGCCGCGTGCCTGCAGGCCGGCCGGATTGACGAAGTCGGTGAGGGTCAGCGCACCGATCTCCACCGAGGCCGCGTCGTCGGCCATCTTCACGCTGATGGTGCCGTCGGTGCCGACCGTGAGCGACTGCGCGCCCTCGGGAATCTGGATGCCCGGCTGCACCGGGTAGCCGCTGTTGGTGACCAGTTCGCCCTGCTGGTTGCGCTGGAAGGAACCGTCGCGGGTGTACGCCGAAGAACCATCGGGCATCTGCACTTCAAAGAAGCCGCGGCCATTGACCATCACGTCCAACGCGCGCCCGGTCTGCTGCTGGCTGCCCTGCTCGAAGTTCTTCGAGGTGGCCACCACGCGCACGCCGGTGCCCAGCTGCAGGCCGGTCGGCAACTGGGTCTGCGCCGAGGAGGAACCGCCGGGCTGGCGCACCTGCTGGTACAGCAGGTCTTCAAAGCTGGCACGATCCTGCTTGAAGCCGGTGGTATTGGTGTTGGCGAGGTTGTTGGATACCACCGACATGCGCGTCTGCTGCGCATCCAGTCCGGTCTTGGCGATCCACAATGCCTGGTTCATGGCGATGTTCCTTTGTCTGTTGCGGGTGGCCGTCTGCGGCGGCCGTTACAGGGGCAATGCATGGCGCGTGCCAGAACCGCGCCAGAATTACGTCGGCGTCGCCGCAGCGGGCTCAACCGCCGAGGCGCAGCAGGCTGTTGGCGCTGCGGGCGTTGTCGTCGCCATGCTTGATCACCTTCACCTGCATTTCGTACTGGCGCTGCAGCTGGATCATCTGCACCAGCGCGCCGGCGGCGTCCACGTTGCTGCCTTCCAGCTGGCCGCTTTCCAGCGACTTGCCCTGGGCCTGCACGAACGGCTGCTGCGGGTCGCTGTTGCGCATCAGCCCATCCAGGCCGCGCTGCAGTCGTTCATCGGCCGCGGCCACCACGCGGATGCGGCCGATGTTGGCCATGGTCTGCGGGCCTTCGCCGAGCGGGATGATCGAGATCGTGCCGTCGTTGCCGATGTCCATCGCCTGGTGCGGTGGCACCGCGATCGGCGCGCCGTTCTCGTCCAGCACCGGATGGCCGCCGGCGGTCACCAGCTGGCCATTGGGGGTGATCGACAGCGCCGCACCACGGGTATAGGCTTCGCCGCCGCCGGCCGGGGCCTGCACGGCCAGCCAGTTGCCCGACTGCAGCGACAGGTCCAGCGGATTGCCGGTGATCTGCTGTGCGCCCATGCGCCGGTTGAAACCGGCGTCGACGTGCAGGGCATCCACGCGCGAGGCGTAGCCGGTTCCCTTGATCGGAAACGCTTCGGTATTGGCGAGCGCTTCCTTGAAGCCGGGGGTATCGGTATTGGCCAGGTTGTGCGAGAGCGTGCCTTGTGCCTGCAGCGAGGCACGTGCACCGGTCATCGCCACGTAGAGCGCCTTGTCCATCGTTGTAATCCCGTGATGCGGTCAGTGGCTCATCAACGGATGTTGATGATGGTCTGGGTGATCTGGTCCATGGTCGACACCATCTGCGAGTTGGCCTGGAAGTTGCGCTGGGCGGTGATCATGTTGACCAGCTGCTCGGTCAGGTCGACCGTGGAGGCTTCCAGCGAACCGGCCTGGACCTTGCCCAGGTCGGAGCTGTCCGGTGCACCGGTACGCGGGGTGCCGGAGGTGAAGCTTTCCACCCACAGGTTGTTGCCCTTGGCTTCCAGCCCCTGCGTGTTGTTGAAGGTGGTCAGCGCCACCTGGCCCAGTGCCTTGTCGTCGCCATTGGAATAACGCGCGTAGACCACGCCTTCTTCGGACACGGTGATCTCGTTGAGCTTGCCGGCGGCATAGCCATCCTGCTGGGTGTTGCGCAGCGCGAACTTCTCGCCGTACTGGGTGGAGCCGGCGATGTCCAGGGTCAGCGCGAGCTGGCCGGCGCCGGTGCTGGGGGTGAACGGGTCCAGGGTGATCTTGCCGTTGGCCGGCGAGGTCAACGCACCGGCGTTGTTGAAGGTCAGCGTGGTCGCCGCGCCGGCTGCCTGGCCATCCACGTAGTTGTAGACCTGCCATTCGTTGGGGTTGGCGGTCTTGACGAAGTACGAGGTCTGGGTGTGGCTCACGCCCAGCGAGTCGTACACGGTGATGCCGCCGGTGGACTGGCTGTAGCTGTTGGAGTCGGTGGGGCTGAACGGGTTGACCGTGGGTACTTTGGCGTCGGCCGGCAGGGTGAAGGCAACGTTGACGTTGCTGGTCTGCTTGGGCGGGCTGTCGGTGGTCAGCAGCTGCAGGTCGACCAGGCGGCCGGCATCGAAGCCGGTGCCATCGGCGTTCGGCGCGAACACCTGCAGGCGCGCGCCCTGCGGGTTGGTCACAAAACCGGCCTGGTCGGTCTGGAAGTTGCCGGCGCGCGAGTACACCCGCGAACCGTTCATGGTCATGGTGAAGAAGCCCTCACCGGAGATGGCCATGTCCAGGCTGCGCCCGGTCTGTTCGTTGTTGCCCTGCGAGAACTGCTGGGCAACGGTGGTGAGGCGCACGCCCTGGCCGACCGCGTTCTTGGACAGGCCGTAGCTGGTGGCCGAGAACAGGTCGGCGAACTCCGCGCGCGACTGCTTGAAGCCGGTGGTATTGACGTTGGCGATGTTGTTCGCGGTGACATTCAGATCGGCATTGGCAGCGTTGATGCCGGACAACGAGACGTTGAAGCCCATGGGATTGCTCCTGGTATGCGGGGTGGGGCGGCTCAGCTGATGCGGAGCACGTAGTCGATCGGGGCCGTTCCCAGGCCCTTGAGGTTGAGGTACAGGCCGTCCGAACCGACCGTGACGCTTTCCACCGGCGCTTCGACGTAGGTGTTGGTCTTGGTCTTGGTACCGGCGCTGTCGGTATGGGTGGCGGCGATGGTGTAAGCGCCCGGCGGCATGCGGTTGCCGTTGGCGTCCTTGCCGTCCCATTCAAAGGTGACTTCGCCGCCGGCCTTGGCTTCCACGCTGAGCGTATTGACCTTGACGCCGTTGGCATCGGTGATGTCCACGTTGACGAAGCCGGCGCCCGGCGCGGCAACCATGCCGCTGGTCTTGCCTTCTGCTTCCAGCGACCATTTGGTCGAGGGAATCAGCACGTCGTGGCCGACCAGGGCCGCGCCGCGCAGGATCTGGTCGCCGGACATCTGGTCCTGGAAGCCTTTCACCGTGTTGTTGAGGTCGGTGATGCCCTGCACCTGGGAGAGCTGCGCCATCTGCGCCACCATCTGGGTGTTGTCCATCGGCTTGAGCGGATCCTGGTGCTGCAGCTGCTCGGTCATCAGGCGCAGGAAATCGGCCTGGTCCAGGGTGCTCTTCTTCTTGCTGGTGTCGCTGTTGGGTGCGTTCAGGCCAAGCGCAGAATAGATATCGCTGTTCTGGCCGACGCCGCTGGTGCTGCTCATGACGGGATGTCCTGTGAAGGGGGGGGGGTCAGCGACCCATGGTCAGGGTGGCCAGCGCCAGTTCCTTGGCGGTGGTCAGCATTTCCACGCCGGCCTGGTAATTGCGCGAGGTGGAAATCAGATTGACCATCTGCGCGACCGGGTCGACGTCGGGCTGGTAGATGTAGCCGTCGCCATCGGCAAGCGGGTGGCCGGGCTCGTAGCGCTTGATCGGCGCCGCGTCGCTCTGGCTGATTTCCTTGACCTGGACGGTGGTGATGTTCGGGTCGGTGCGGCTGGTGACCGACTGGAAGATCGGTTCCAGCGGCTTGTAGACGGCCTCGGCCGAGCCGGCCACGGTGTCGGCGTTGGAGAGGTTGGAGGCGATGGTGCTCATGCGCACGGACTGGGCCTGGAGGGCGGAGCCGGCGATATCGAAAATGGGCAGGTTGCTCATGGCTTATTGGCCTGTGATCGCGGTGAGCATGGAGCGCACCTTGGATTCGACGAAGCTGAGCGAGGCGCGGTACTCCAGCGCGGCGCGGCCGTAGGCGGCACGTTCGGCGTCGGGGTCGACGGTGTTGCCGTCGATGCTGGGCTGGACGCCTTCCTTGATGATCTGGAACGGGTTGAGGCCGCCGCCGATGGCGTAGTGCTGTTCGCGGGTGGTGGTCAGCAGGCCGTTGCCGTCCAGGCCCTGGGCATTGCGCAGGGCGGAATCGAAGTCCAGGTCCTGGGCCTTGTAGCCGGGGGTGTCGGCATTGCTCAGGTTGCTGGCAATCAGTTTCATCCGCTGCTCGCGCAACGGCATGGCCTGGGCATGGACCCCCAGATAGTCGGAAATCAGATTGGGCATGACGCGCTCCCACGGGACGATGCCAGGGGCGGTGCAAGGGCTGTGCCAGTGGGTGGGCGGTGACGGATGCGGCGCTGGTCATTCCCGCGCGCGGCGAGAGGCGGTAGACCCTGCCGGGACACGCCGTAGACCCATCCATGGGGGCTCGTGAGCGCCTTGCTCGTTTGTGCAATCCTGCACAAACGGCAAGACCGGGGTTGGGCGTCCTGCCCAACCCGTCCGGCGCATGCGCCGGACCCATGGCGCCCAACGGTCCCGGCAGGGTCTACCGCCTCTCGCCCGGACAGGTCTGTATCGTCGGACGGAAATGCCACAGCCGGCTTCGGGAGGAGGGGTAGTGCCGGCCGCTGGCCGGCAACGCCTGCGACGCAGGCGAGGTAGAGCCGGGCTCTGCCCGGCTGCGGCACCCCGACGCCCACAAAAAAGCCCAGCAGGGGCTGGGCGTGATGATGAAACGATGCCGCGTTGTACCGGGGAACGGAATGGAAGGGGCGCAAGGTAGAGCCGAGCGCTGCTCGGCTGCTCTCTACCTACACCCGCGTTCGCCAAACAGGCGCCGACCCACTGTAAGCAGGCCGGGGCGGATGGGGTTGCGGGACCGTTGGGCGCCATGGATGGCGCTCACGAGCCCCCATGGATGGGTTCACGGCGTGTCCCGCAACCCCATCCGCCCCGGCCTGCCCACGCAAACGTGGCCGCCGCTTTTCGCGTGCGACCGCCGCTTCAAGCCGCCAACGCCACCTTCCGCAACCGATCCAGCACGAAATCGGCCAGTTCGTGTGGCGAATACTTGGCCACGAACGCATTGGCGCCCACCCGCTCGACCATCGCGTTGTTGAATACGCCAGACAGCGAGGTATGCAGCAGCACGTACAGCCCGGCCAGGCCCGGATGGCGACGGATTTCCGTCGTCAGCGTATAGCCGTCCATCGCCGGCATCTCGATGTCCGAGATCACCATCGCATAGCGCTCGGCCGGGTTTTCCCCCGCCGCATGGATCTGCAGCAGGTGGTCCAGCGCCTGCTTGCCGTCCGAGAGCAGGGTCGCGCCCACGCCCAACTGGTCCAGCACGCTGCGGATCTGCTGCCGGGCCACCCGCGAGTCGTCCACCACCAGCACCTGCAGCTGCGGGCCATCGGCGGGCATGGCCAACGAGGGGTCCAGCACCGCCTCGCCCCGCACCTGGGCGATGTCGGCCAGCACGCTTTCCACGTCGATCACCTGGATCAACTCGCCCTGGAAGCGCGTCACCGCGGTCAGGTAGCTCGACTCGGCGCCCAGCTCCGGTGGCGGGTGGATGTCCTCCACGGCGATGTTGACGATGCGCTCCACCCCGCTCACCAGGAAGCCCTGGATGGAGCGGTTGAACTCGGTCACCACCAGATAGCCCGGCGCCTTGTCCGCGTCCGGCTCGCGCTCGGGATGCCCGATCGCCAGGCCCAGGTCCAGCACCGGCACCGACCGGCCGCGGACATCGGCCACGCCGGCGAACTGGCCGGGCAGCCCGGGCACCTGGAACAGGTCCGGGCGGCGCAGCACCTCCTGCACCTTGAACACGTTTACGCCAAAAAGCTGGCGTCCGCCCAGCCGGAACAGCAGCAGGGCCAGACGATTGTGGCCGGCCAGGCGCGTGCGCTGGTCGATGCGGTTGAGCAGGTCATGTGACATGGGACTGGTATCGGCGCGGCCGCCATCGACTTGAGCGCTGTACTGGCCCGATTCCGGCACGACGCTTGCAGGATGCTGCGCATGTGCTTTGCCCGTGGAGTCGCCATGCGTTGGATCATCCTTGCCGTGCTTGCCCTGGCCGCGCTGCCCGCGTCCGCCGCCGGCGGCTGGCAGCCGGTGGACAGCATCCGCACCGCCGCCCTGTCCACGCTCCCGGCCGGCAGCGAAGGCGATACCACCCTGGATTCGGCGCTGCGCCTGCCTGCCTGTGGCCAGGGCCTGCGCGCCCAGCCCACCGGCACCAGTACCGTGGAAGTCAGCTGCCCCGATGCCGGTGGCTGGCGCCTGTTCGTCCCGGTCAAGATCCGGCGCAACCAGCAGGTGTTGATCCTCAATCGTGGCATCGCCGCTGGAGAAACCCTCGGCGCCGCCGATATCACGACTGCCCAGCGTGACGTGGCGCGTATCGCCGGCGCCGCGCTGGCCGATCCGGCCGCAGCGGTCGGGCGGGTGGCCCGGCGTACCCTGAGTGCCGGCAGCCTGCTCGCGGCCAATGACCTGGTCGCCCAGCGCCTGGTGCGCCGGGGTGACAGCGTGGCCCTGGTGTCGCGCTGGGGCGGGGTCGAGGTCCGCGTGGCGGGCAAGGCCCTGGCCGACGCCGGTGAAAATGAACGCGTTTCGGTGGAGAATCTGTCCTCGCGGAAGGTCGTGCAGGGCACCGTGGCCGCCAGTGGCGACGTTTTTGTGACGCGCTGAACACAATGCTGAACATCCTGCCCACAGCGGCAAAAAAAGCGCAGAACCCCCTAAAGATGGCGGTCTCCATGCCGTTATCCCTTGTGAACCGCACTCCCAGGACAACTTCATGAGCCAGAAAATCGACGGCAACCTGCAGGCCACCGCCCATCTGCGCAGCGTCGCGCTTGGCAGCAAGCCGACGGCCAGCGCCGATTCCCCGACGCGTCCGGTCGAAGCGGCCGACAGCCTGCGCCTGACCGGCGAGGCCACCAGCCTGCAGGCCATGCAGCGCGAACTGAGCACGGCACCGGCGATCGACGCCGGGCGCGTCCAGGCCGTGCGCGAGTCGCTGCAGAATGGCACTTACAAGATCAACCCCGATGCCATCGCCTCGCGCATGCTCGATCTGGACCAGCAGCTGCAGGGATGAACCTGGCGATGAGCGAGCCATTGCAGCGCCTCAGCGATGCCTTGGACGTCGAGCGCCAGGCGTTGGTGGAGCATGACGTGCATGCATTGATCCGGGCTACCGGCGCCAAGCTGGACGCGCTGCGCGCACTTGAAGCGACGCTGCCGGTGGGGCAGGGCGAACGCCTGCAGGAGCTGGCCGAGCGCAACCGGGCCAACGGCGTGCTGTTGTCGCGGCGCCGCCGCGAGGTCAACTGGGCGTTGCGCCAGCTCGGCCGCAGCGAGGAGTCCTCGGCCTACGACGCCAAGGGCCAGTCCCACACCCTGCACACGCGGCGGCCGCTGGCCGTCGCCTGAGCTGCACCGGGCCGCGCGGAAGCGGCCTGCATCCGCCTTGGCGGACAACGCGGGTATATTGGGCGCTTGTTTTGACTGCCCGATGTGACTGTGACCGCCTCTTCCAACCTTGTCACCGCGCCGCTGCCGCCGCAGCCGGTCCTGCTTGCCCTGTTCGAGCGGGTCAACGAAGGCATGCTGCTGTTCGGCGAAGACGGCAGCGTGGCCCTGGCCAATGCGGCCGTCAGTGAAATGATCGGCCAGGCCGAAGACGCCGTCGGGCTGGGCGCGGCGCAATGGCTGCGCCAGTTGCTGCCCCCCGATGCACTGGAACACACGCGCCAGCATGGCCACTGGAATGGCAGCCTGCCGGTGGGCGAGCGCATGGTCATCGTGCACCTCTACCAGCACGACGCTGCCGGCCAGCGCCACTACCTGGCACTGTTCCGCCGCATCGAAGGGCAGGAGGATTACGAGCGCGAGCTGCAGCAGCGCCATGCCGAGCTGCGCCAGGCGTACCTGCGCCTCAACGGCACCCAGGAGAAACTGCTGCAGTCGGAAAAAATGGCCTCCATCGGCCAGCTGGCTGCCGGCGTCGCGCACGAGATCAACAATCCGATCGGCTATGTGCACTCCAACCTGGGCAGCCTGCAGGAATACCTGCGCAGCCTGTTCACGGTGATCGAAGCCTACGAGCGCGCCCTGCGTGCGCCGGACCCGAAGGCACTGATCCCGGAAATCGACGACATCCGCAACCGCTTCGACATCGACTTCATCAGCCGCGACCTGCCGCAGTTGATGGCCGAGTCACGCGAGGGGATCGAGCGGGTGACCCGCATCGTGCGCGACCTGAAGGACTTCTCGTACTCCGGCCGCGACGAGTCGTGGAAGCTGGTGGACCTGCATTCCGGGCTCGAATCCACCATCAACATCATCTGGAACGAACTCAAGTACAAGGTCACCCTGCACCGCGAGTTCGGTCAGTTGCCGTTGGTGGAATGCCTGCCGTCCGAGCTCAACCAGGTGTACATGAACCTGCTGCTCAACGCCGGCCACGCCATTGCCGAGCGTGGCACCATCACCGTGCGGTCCGGTGTGGATGGCGATCATGTGTGGGTGGAATTTGAAGACACCGGCGGCGGCATCTCGCCGGAACTGCGCCAGCGCATCTTCGACCCGTTCTTCACCACCAAGCCGGTGGGCAGCGGCACCGGCCTGGGCCTGTCGATCTCCTACAGCATCGTCAACAAGCACCACGGCCGCATCGACCTGGACAGCACCCCCGGCGTAGGCTCACGCTTCCGGCTGGTGTTGCCGATCAAGCAGCCGCGTTAGCGGCTGCGGGTAGAGCCGACCGTTGGTCGGCTGGCCGCGCGCAGCGCGGCAATGATCGAAATCGGCTCTGCGCATGCCGACCAACGGTCGGCATCTACCTATTCGTCTTCCTGCGCCGGTATCGCCGCTGGTGGCGCCGTGTTCGCCCGGCGCTGTTCCTCGTGCGTGCGGAACGCCTGGTGGATGTGCTTGCGCAGCTCGTCGTCGTTCCAGGGTTTGGTCAGGAAGCGATAGATAGCACCGCGGTTGATCGCATCGGTCACCGTGTTGAGATCGGTATACCCCGACAGCACCAGGCGGATCGTGTCGGGGTACAGCATCTTCACCCGGCCCAGGAACTCGGTGCCGCTCATGTCGCTCATGCGCTGGTCGGACAGGATCACCTGCACATCGTTGATCGCCAGCAGGTCGAAGGCATCGCGGACGTTGCCTGCGGCCAGGATGCGGTAGCCGTCGCGACGGAACAGCCGCACCAGCGAGCGCAGCACGTTCTCTTCATCGTCCAGCAGCAGCAGGGTGCGGTCCGGGCGGGTTTCGGCGAACGCCTCCGGGCGCAGATAGCGGCGGCGCAGGGTCATCCCCGCCGCATCGGCCGACATCGGCTCGCCGAACAGGTAGCCCTGGAACACATCGCAGTCGTTGCGGCGCAGGAAGCCCAGTTGCGCCTGCGATTCCACCCCGTTGGCAATCACCGTCATGCCCAGCTGGTGGCCCATGGCGATGATCGCGCGCGCGATCGCCGCCTCGCGGTTGCCGGCCGGCGCGCTCTTGATGAAGCTGCGGTCGATCTTCAGCTTGTCCACCGGGTAGCGCACCAGCGCACTGAGGCTGGAGTCGCCGGTGCCGAAGTTGTCCAGGCTCAGGCTGATGCCTTCGTTGCGCAGGTTGACCAGGGTTTCATGCACGAAATTGACGTTGTTGGTCAGCGCGCTTTCGTTGATTTCCAGGGTCAGCATGTGCGCGGGCACGCCGGCGGCCTGCAGCACCGACATCACCTCGGCAAAGAAGTTCGGGCGCAGCAGCTGCAGGGTGGAGACGTTGACGGCGATGGTGAAGTCGTCGAAACCCTGGTCGCGCCAGAACCGCGCCTGCTTCAGCGCGCCTTCCAGCACCCACGTGCCGATCTGCACGATGATGCCCAGCCGTTCGGCGGTGCGCATGAAACGCTCCGGCACCAGCATGCCCAGGGTGGGCGACTGCCAGCGCAGCAACGCCTCCATGCCCACCACGTGGCCATCGCGGGCGCTCACCAGCGGCTGGTAGCGCAGCTTCAGCTCGCCATTGGGAATCGCATCGACGATCTGCCGCGCGATGATGCTCTCGCTGTGCGCGCTCGACGGCGTGTCCACCGCATGGATGCGCACCGCATTGCCGCCTTCGCGTGCAGCCTGGTGCAGCGCATCCTCGGCGTGGTCGAGCAGGCGCGAGGTACTGCTGGCATGCTCGGGGCACAGGCTCACGCCCAGCTTGCCGGTCATGAACAGCGTGTATGGCAATACCGACAGCGGCAGCTCCAGCTGCTGCCGGATCTCTTCGGCCAGGTCTTCGGGCAGCGGCACGTCGCTGCTGCGCGGAACCGCGATCAGGAATTCATCACTGCCGTGCCGCCACAACTTGCCACGCCCGCGCAGGTGGTGCTGCAGCCGCTGGGCCACCAGCACCAGCGCCTGGTCGCCCACTTCGGCACTCATGTTCTCGTTGACCGAGGCGAAATGATCGATATCCACGTGCATCAGCATCAACGAGGTGCCACCGGAGGCGGCGTCGCTGACCATGGCCTGCAGCTCGGGGTTGCCCGCGCCCAAACGCGGCGGCGCATCTTCGATGCTGACCAGGGGCAGGGAAGGGTTCCACATGTTCAGTGTTCCAAGGTATCGGGGGGCGCCGCAGCGCGGCTGCGATACGGCAGGTAAAGGTCGATCAGGGTGCCGGCACCGTGTGCCGACTCGATGCGCAGGGTGCCGCCCACGCTCTGCGCGCGCTCGCGCATCACGATCAGGCCAAGGCCGCGCGGGCCTTCCGGGTCGAAACCCTCGCCATCATCACGCACCTGGAGGTGCAGGCCGTGGTCGTCGACATCGCGCAGCTGCAGGCTCACCTGGCTGGCGCGCGCATGTCGCAGCACGTTGGTCAGGCTTTCCTGGGCAATGCGGAAACAGGCCTGCTCGATGTCGCCCGGCGGGCGTCGCGGCAGCGACTGGATGTCCGGCAGCAGTTCGGTGGCCGCCGAGCGGAACAGCACGCTGGCCTGCCAGCGCAGTGCCGCCTCCAGGCCCAATGCGTCCAGCTGCGGCGGCCGCAGCAGGGTGGAGATGTCGCGCAGCTTGCCGACCGTGGCGTCGGCCAGCTGGATGATCTGCTCCAGGTCTTCGCCGCGCCGTTGTGCATCGGCCTCG
Source organism: Stenotrophomonas sp. GL_101 (assembly GCF_057835675.1). Lineage (NCBI taxonomy): Bacteria > Pseudomonadati > Pseudomonadota > Gammaproteobacteria > Lysobacterales > Lysobacteraceae > Stenotrophomonas > Stenotrophomonas sp. GL_101. The sequence goes on from NZ_CM174432.1 coordinate 2,121,281, forward strand.
TCCTGCGCGGCATAGGCAGACAACTTCATCGCGGTGATCGCCTGGCCGATATCGTCATGCAGGTCGCGCGAAATCGCCCGGCGTTCGTCTTCCTGCAGCGAAAACAACCGTCCCGCCATCGCCTGCAGTTCGCGGTTGCTGGTTTCCATCGCCTCGCGGATGCGCTCGGAATCGCTCAGGTCGCGCACGATCAGCAGCTTGCAGTTGCGCCCGCCGTAGCGCACGTCACCCACCGCCAGCCCGGCAAGAAAGCGCTTGCCGTCCAGCCGGCGCATGCCGATCACCTCACCAGTGCCGGTACTGGGCAGCGGGATCGGCGCAAACAGCTGCGCACGCACCCGCGCGATGTCTTCAGCAGCGACCAGCGCGGCCAGTGGTTCGCCCAGCAGCGTGTGCTGGCCATAGCCGAACTGCGTCGCCGCACAGGCATTGGCGTACAGCACATGCTCGTCGGAAAGGATCACCACGCCATCGGGCAGCACCCGCACCAGTTCGCGGAACTGCTCCTCGCGCTCGCGCAGCAGGCGCCGCGACTGCTCGCGCTCGGTAACGTCCTGCAACGTTCCCAGAACGCGCGGCCGGCCCGCATCGTCATGGCCGCTCTCGGCGCGCAGGTGCACCATCAGTGCGCGCCCGTCCATGGCCAGCAGCGGCAGCAGTACATCGATCTGCACCGGGTAGCCGGCCAGGTCCTGCAACAGCTGCTCGGCCAGCGCGGCGGTGGCCGGGTCGGCCGGCACCAGCAGTTCCTCGAACCGGTGCCAACGCCGGGCCTCCGGCGGGCGTCGGCCCAGCAGGTGGTACACCTGGTTGGAATAGCGCCCCAGCCCGGTCGCCGGGTCGATCTCCCAGGCGCCGATACGGGCCATTTCGTGCGCTTCCTCCACCCGTGCCAGGGCCAGGTCGCGGCGCCGCAGCGCCTGGTCCTCGCGGGTGCGGTCGATGGCGATCAGCAGCCGCGCGCGGCGACCGCCGTAGTCCAGTACGCTGCTGCGCATCTCCAGCCGGCGGCGGCTGCCATCCTTGAGCATCAGGTCGCCGGTGACCACGCAGAGCTGCGCGGGGTCGGCGCGGATCTGCTCCAGCCGTGCGGTCAGTGCCGGCGCATCTTCCTGCGGCCACAAGGTGGTGATCGGCATCGCCAGCAGTTCCTCGCGGCTCCAGCCGAACAGCGCGCTGGCCGCCGCGTTGGCATCCAGGATCTGCAGCGCATCCAGGTCGTACACCAGGATCGGCCCGGGATTGCCCTGGAACATCTGCCGGTGGCGATCCTCCGAACACGCCAGCTGCGCATGGGCGTGCAGCACGTGCTGGGCCAGCGGGCGCAGCAGCAGGTAGACCAGCGCCGCGCTGGCCACCACGAAGAAGGCGCCCTTGGCGGTCTGCCAGCGGGCGGCGGTGGCCATGTCCTGGGTCAGCACCTGCACGGCCGCGTCGCTGCACAGAATCCATACCAGCGCCAACACCAGGTAGCCCAGCACCACCCGCCAGCGGTCGCGACGCAACGCCTGGGCGAGCGGGCGGGCGGGCGGGGGCGAGGCGGGTTGGCCGGACGGGGCGACAGGCATGGGCAGGGCAGGCACGGGGTCGGGGCGGGCGATATGCATCTTAGAGGGTGCGGTGCGGTTTGGGGGTGCACAGGCCCGGCCGCTCAACTATTGGCGAAATCCGCCGCTAACGTTTGCGTTCCCGGCTGTCGGGTGCGTTATCGGAGTCTTACCGCGTGGACCAAGGGATTATCGCCAGTCTGCTGCAACATCCATTGGCGTCGGCACTGGTCATCCTCGACCGCGCCGGGCGTCCGCTGGCGGCCAATCCGGCCGCGCGCGAGCATGGATTGCCGGCAACCGTGGCGGCCTACGGCGAGCTGCTTGAAGACCTGCGCCTGCTCGCCGCCGATGGCGGCGTGGTGCCCTGCCAGTTGCCCGGCGGCCCGCGCGGTCGCTTCGATGGGTGGATGCGCGCAGTGCACGATCCCGATGGCAACCTGCTTGCCTTCACCCTGAGCGTGCCCGAACCGGTGGCCAGCTATGCCGGCAGCCGCTGGGAGCAGGCGCTGGACCACGCCGGCCATGGCCTCTGGGACTGGGACCTGCCCGGGGATGCGGTGACCCGCTCGCGGCGCCGGGACGGCGCGTTGGCGTCGGCGTCGGAGGTGGCCCACGGCGATGCCAGCACGGCCCTGCTGGCCGCCATCCACCCCGACGACCAGCCCGCCGTGCGCGCGGCGCTGCAGGCGCACCTGCGCGGCGAGGGCGAGGTGTATTCGGCCGAGTACCGGCTACGCCAGCCCGACGGTCGCTGGCGCTGGGTGCTGGACCGGGGCGGGGTGATCGAGCGCACCGCCGACGGCCAGCCGCTGCGGATGGTCGGCACCCACACCGACATCCAGGCGCAGAAGCAGATGGAAGCCCTGCTGCTGGAGCAGCAGGTGCATCTGCGCGAAGCACAGCGGATCGCCAGCATGGGCAGCTGGTCGTGGGACCCGGCCGATCGACAGTTCTGGTGGTCGCCCGAGTTCCGTGCCCTGCTCGGTGTCGGCGATGATCCGCTGGCCGGGCGGCGGCGCTGGCTGCGCCAGCTCGAACCGCGTTCGCGCAGCCTGTTGCGCCACGCCTGGCGGCGCATGCTGCACGACGGCAAGCCGGCCACGCTCGAACTGGAACTGCCGCGTGAGCGCGAAGGCGCGCTGCACCTGCGCCTGTGGATGCAGCCGCTGCTGGCCGCCGACGGCCGCATCCAGCGCCTGCTCGGCCAGGTCCAGAACATCACCGAACAGCACCAGACCGATGCCCTGATCCGCTGGCGCACCGAGTTGCTCAACCGGGTCTCCGCGCTGGGCCGGATCGGCGGTTGCGAGATCGAGGTGACCACCCGCCACATGCAATGGACCGAGGAGTGCTACCGCATCCACGGCCTGCGCAAGGAGCCGATCAGCCTGGACCAGGCCTTGGCCCTGTACACCCAGGAATCGCGGGATGCGTTCAATGCCGCGCTGGCACGCATCGCCGATGGTGGCCTGCCCGAACAGCTGGACCTGTGCTTCTACCGGCAGTCCGGCTTGCGCATCTGGGTGCAGGTACTGATCGAACTGGATCGCCGCGATGGGCTGCCGACCCGTTTCGTGGTGCTGTTCCGTGACATCACCCGGGAGCGCGAAGCCAACGAGCGCATCGAGCTGCTGGCGCACTACGACCTGCTCACCGGTCTGCCCAACCGCATGCTGCTGCGCGAGCAGACCGCCGATGCGATCGAAGAGGCGCGCGACCGCGGCGCGCCGCTGGCGATGCTGTTCATCGACCTGGATGGCTTCAAGACCATCAACGACACCTTCGGCCATGCCACCGGCGACGCGCTGCTGAAGGCCGCCGCCACGCGCCTGCACCAGAACCTGCGCAACGCCGATCTGTTCGGTCGCTTCAGTGGCGACGAATTCATCGTGGTGTTGCGTGACCTGGCCGACCCCGAAGACGCCGGCCACGTCGCCCGCAAGCTGATTGCCTCATTGGCCGAGCCGCTGCAACGCGGCGAGACCACCCTGAAGGTAGGCGCCAGCGTGGGCATTGCGATGCTCGACGAAGGCCGTACCGACTTCGATTCGCTGCTGCGCGCCGCCGACGCGGCGATGTACGCGGCCAAGGAAGCCGGCCGCAACACATATCAGTATTACAGCCAGGATGCGCTGGCGCGGATCCAGCGCAAGCTGGAGATCGAGCACGCCCTGCTGGGCGCGATCGAACGCGAAGAGTTCACCCTGGCCTACCAGCCGCTGCTGCACGCCGCGCACGACCAGCCGCCGGCGATCGAAGCGCTGCTGCGCTGGCATCGCCCGGGGATCGGCTACTGCAGCCCGGCCGAGTTCATTCCGATTGCCGAGAAGTGCGGCGAGATCGTGCGCATCGGCGACTGGGTGCTGACCGAGGCCTGCCGCCAGGCGGCGGCCTGGGAGGCGGCCGGCCTGCAGTTCGACCGCGTGGCGGTCAACGTATCGGCCGTGCAGCTGCGCGATCGCGGTTTCGCCGAGCGTGTCATCGACATCTGCCACGCACATGGCTGGCCGCCACAGCGGCTGGAGCTGGAGCTGACCGAGTCGGCACTGATCCGCGACACCGACGTGCTGCGCCATTGCTTCGACGTGCTCGAGCGCCACGGCGTCCCGTTGGCGGTGGACGACTTTGGCACCGGCTTCTCCAACCTGCATTACCTCAACCGTTTCCCGGTCGGCCGCCTGAAGATCGACCGCAGCTTCGTCCAGGGCATGCTGCACGACACCGGCACTGCCGAAGTCACCCAGGCCATCGTCCATCTCGGCCACGCGCTGGGCATGAAGGTGGTCGCCGAAGGGGTGGAAACCGAGCAGGAAGAAGCCATGCTGCGCCGCCAGGGCTGCGACGAAATCCAGGGCTACCTGTATTCGCGTCCGCTCACCCCGCGCGACCTGGCGCAGTGGCTGAAGGCCGGCGGCGCGCAGATGGCGCCGCGCACGACCGTGGCCGCACTGACTCAGCTGGTTTGATCGCGCGCGACGGGTAGAGCCGACCGTTGGTCGGCTGTGCCTGGCCGCGGACGGACGGTAACCGACCAATGGCAGCCGACCAACGGTCGGCTCTACGGCAGATCCTGCTGCACGCGTAGAGTCACCGCCACGGGCCCGGTATCTCTGCCACCGTTTCACCCTCGTAGGTCTGCACGACGATGCGGTAGATGTCGGTCCAGCCGTCGTCGGGACCAGGTCCCAACCGGTGTCGGGCGCCGAACATGTAGAGCGTTTCGCCCAATGACAGGTGGCCGACCAGGTGCTGCGCGGCAGGACTGACCTGGAACTGGTGCAGGAACACCATCGGCTGCCCCTGGTGATACAGCCAGGCGGGTTCGCCCACCCAGTCCGGCTTGGCATCCATGTACGGAAAAGCATCGGCCAGGCGGGTGGTCAGCCACTTGCTGCGCTGCTTCGGCGCGCCTTGTTCGAGGTATTGGCGATAAAGCAGCTGAGCGAACGCTTCGGCGCCCTCCGCCTCCATCGAGGCGGCATGCCGTTGCGCCGCTGTCATCGCCTTGCCCCAAAAAACCATGAAATCGGTGAGTTCGGCCATGCTGTTCCTTGTTGACATCAGCGCCGCGACAGGCACTCAGAAAAATACAGGATAGCCCGGTAGCGTCGCATCCCGATCAATCGCGGTGAGATCACCCAACACCCGGTGGTGGCATGAGCACCAGCAAAAACAGCGTCCTCGGCCACCGCCGAGCGTGATCTACCTTCACTTGGCCGGAACTGCGCGCTCATTCCTCGGCCAGATCGCTGAGGTCCAACATCGACGGCTTGACGCTGTGCTCGACAATCGCGCGGATCATACCCGCGTAGGGACGTAGCGAATAAGCACACATAGTGCGAATGGGGTTGAATTCCAGCCAGGGACAGGAGGAGTGCCCCACGATGACGGGCAGGTTGAAATTCACGTCTTTGGGATCATCCAACGGCAGGGTCCATTGGCCACCGTACCGGTTCCGGACGTATTCCCCCAGATATCGGGCGAACACAATGCGCAGGGCAGAGCATTGGTCGTCATCCAGCGCCGGGACCAGGATGTCGTGCAGCTGCTCAAGTCGATCAAGGCTGTCCAAGCTGCCATCCAGCTCCATCCCGCTCACGTCGGCCTGGTCAACCAGCCATTCCAGCTGGTCGTCCATGATCATCAGAAAGTCATCGAACGCCTCAAGCGCACGCGTGTGGTCAAATTTCATGAGGCGTTCTGCTCAATCAATGCGCTGCCTGGTCGGAACTATCTTCGCCGGACGCCGGCGTCTTTCCGGTGGGCGGCAAGGCCAGGGCCAGCGTCTGCAGCGAAACAAAAACGGTGTCGAGATAGCCGCATTGCGGGTCGTCGATCGCCGACACCGTGCGGGCCTGACTACCGCAGCGCAGAAACACCGTGCCGGCCGGGGAACCCTCCCACGGGGTATCCAGCACGAGGTGATGCAACGAAGGCTCCTGACTCTCATCATCGAGACCGAACATGCGGGCCCCGCCGGCCAGCACGTGGGTGCCCACCTCGACTTCGCCTTCATCGTCGAAGTCAAGGCCCTCCGCGGGATAGTAAGGCAGCTGGTACTCCCCCCATGCGCAGGCAGCGCGACGCAGGGTGTCGAGGTCCTCGTCGGCGAGCACATAGGGAGTGTCGCAGCGCACCAGAACGAGCTGCGCGATATCTTCAAGCGAGTTGGATGTCATGGCGTTTAGCAAAAGGGGGAACGCCAGAATCGCGGTCGCTTTCACGAGGTGCAATGCAACAACTACGAATTCTGGTTCGTTGGGCACCGCCAAACTCAACGGACCGTCAGATCAAGGACGTTGAACCTCAGCAACGACCGCAATCATAGGTTCATCGCCCGCAACGAGGCGTAGCCGGGCATGGCCCGTCGCTACCGCGCCCGGGCCTTGCGGCGCTTCGCTGCCATGACCCGATCATCCAGTACCGTACACGCGTTGAACGCGGCAAACCGGTGCAGCTCCCCGCGCAACGCAGGCAGCAACGCCTCCCGGTCCAGCGTCACGTCCTCCCAGTGAAAACTGAGCACCTCCAGCCGTTGTTCACTCCGATGCGCCTTGCAGTCCATCCGTCCAACGAGGGTATCGCCGAACAGCACCGGCAGGCAGAAGTAGCCGAACACCCGCTTGGAGGCCGCCACGTAACACTCTATCCGGTAGTTGAATCCGAACAGCGCGCTCAGGCGATCGCGGTGGATCACCAGGTTGTCGAACGGGGAGAGGATCCTCACGCAGGGCGCAAGGTGATCTACCTGCTCCAGTGCGGCGACATCGACATAGCCACGCACGCCATCGCCCGCGTCCAGCGCGGCCACCGCACCCGCTTCAACCTGTGCATCCACCACCGCGCGCATGGCATCGCGCAGGGCATTTCCCGGTTGCAGGTGCAGGAGCTGTTTCCAGGTGAACACGCCATGGGCGCGCAGGGTGCTCTGGAACAGGTGCGCGGCGTACTCGTGAAGCGTAGGCACGCGCAGGTCGATAGCGTCGGGCAGGCAGCGTGAGGTGAGGTCGTAGGTCTTCTCCATGCCGTTGCGCTCGCAGACCATCAGGTCGCCACGCATGAACAAGGTTTCAAACGCCTGTCGCCCCGGCCCCTGGTTCCACCAGGCACCTTTTCCCCGGTTGCCCTGATCCAGATGGCGCATCCGCATGGGCCCGTCAGTGGTGATCCGGGCCAGGATCTCCTTCATCAGGCGCTTGTCGCCGTTGCGGAAATAGCGGCTTTCGCCCTTTCCGATGGAGATCATCCGTGGCAGCGCGAACCGGTAGTCGCGCATCGGCAGATAGGACGCGGCATGGTGCCAGTACTCGAAGATCTTCCGCTCGCCGACCAGCGCGTTCAGATGCGCCGGGTCGTAGCTCGGCACGCGATTCCACAGCACATGGTGATGGGCGCGCTCCACCACCGACAGGGTGTCGATCTGCACATATCCCAGATGGCAGATCGCGCGGTGGGTGGCGGCTAGGCCTTCACCGAACGGTTGTGGTGATGCCAGCCCCTGCGCATGCAACGCCAGATGCCGCAGTCGTGAGTTCAGTGCAGGGCGCATGCGGGATACGTCGGGAAGGGCTGAAGGAGTCGATGGATGGTATCGATCCCGGCCCGCACCCGAAAGCCGTCAAGGCCGGGTGGTTGCTGCCAATGCATCCGCGCTCAGGCCCAGGTCCCAGGCCAGCCCGACCAGCCCGTAATCGGCGCGGCCGGCCAGCGCAGTGGCCGACACCTCCACGCGCTGCTGCAGCAGCACCATCTCGGCCTGGGCCAGCTGTTCCAAGTGTCCGAGCAGCGCCCGGCCCTGCAGCGGCGCAACCGCGACCGCCATGGGCGAGGCCACCTCGGCGGTCATCGACGCCACGGCGTCAGGCGCGCTTATGGGGCAGGGCACAGTAGCAGAGGGGGCGGTGTTCAACAGCATCGGGTCATCTTCTGCAGCGAAGGCGGAAAGCGTAAGCACCACGGCCCCGGGGATGCCGGGGCCGTGGGCGGTGCCGGAGCCGGCACGCGTCATCTCAATCAGAACAGCTCGACCGCGCCGGCGGCCATGCTCTGCTGGCTCACCGGCTTGTGCGGCGGACGCTCCCACTCGCTGCGCATCTCACGCAGGCGGCTGCCGGTGCGCTGCAGTGCGTTGGCCACTTCCTCGTCGAACACGCCGCCATTGCGGTGCAGCAGCTCCTGCAGGCCCACCGCTTCGCGGTTGATCGAGGTCAGGCGATCGAGGTGGGTGTGCACGCCACCCAGGGCCTGGGTGGCGATGTCTTCAAACTGCAGCGAACGGACCGCTTCGGCCACGCTGGTATCGATTGCACGGCCGCACTCGGAGATTTCGCGCATGCCGTCACCCAGCGAGGCGTTGATCTGGGCCACGTTGTCCAGCATCTGCGCCGCTTCGTGGCGGGCTTCGCGGGAGCGGTCCATGTCGCGCGAGGCCATGTGCGACACCGTCTCGCGGACCTTGGCGATGGCGTCCTTGGAGCTGTGCGCCAGTTTGCGGATCTGTTCGTTGAACGTCGTCGAACGTTCGGACAGGTTGCGCACTTCGTCGGCGACCACGGCAAAGCCGCGGCCGGCCTCGCCGGCACGGGCCGCTTCGATGGCCGCGTTCAAGGCCAGCAGGTTGGTCTGGTCGGCGATCGACTTGAACGTCTTCCAGCAGCGCGAAAATGCCATCCAGGTGCTGCGCCATCTGGTCGATGTGCTGCACGGTGGTGCTGCTCTGGCCGCTGACCTGTTCCAGCGCCTCCACCAGCTGCTCCATGCGATGGCTGGCATGCTGGGCGAAACGGGCCACGTCCACGCCGGCGCCACCGTCCTCACCGGCACGGTCGACGATGCGAGCCAGTGCCTGGCTCTGCTGGCGCGACTTGCGGTTCATCGCCTCGAAGCTGCCGCCGAGGCCGGCAACGGCCTGGCGGATCAGGTCGCGGGCGCGTTCGATCTCACCGCGCGAGCCGTCGATTTCGTTGCCGACGAACGAGCGCAGCTCGGTCAGCAGCTGGTACTGCTCGCGCATCATGCGGGCATGTTCAGGCGAACGCCGGGTCTGCGCATGGCCGGTCCACCAGGCAAAGCCCAGCCAGCTGAGCGTCATCGTGGACAGGATCGCCCAGCGCAGGGCGGCCGGCCACTCGAAGCCGATGGCGAAGGGGAGCAGCAGGGTCAGGACCAACGGAGCGGCCAGACGGATGAAAAGGCGTGAGTACATGAACGTTCTCGGGGAGGTGCACGAAGAATGTATCGGCCGTACCCCCGTTTGCTTTAGTGCGCGGATGCACTTTCACCCCTGCCGGGCAGGTACCGCCCGGTGGGCGATACCCGTGTGCCGGCACCGAGCACCGGCGAACGCTCAGCGCAGCTGGCGGTCCACCGCTTCCACCATCGCCTTGCGCGAGAACAGGAAGTCCCAGTACTGCCCGCCGGTCTGGCGCCACAACACCGCCGAACGCACCGCGGCCAGCAGCAGGGCGCGGATCTCGGCCACGACCCCCGCCTGGGCCAGGTAGTGCGGGTTGCCCTGGACCATCACCCGCGGCTTCAGGTTGCTGATGGTGTCGGCATACAGGCCGCCAAGTGCAGCCAGCACGTCCGGATGGGCGCTGTCGCCCAGTTCGCCAGCCTGCCGCTGGGCCTGCTCGATGCCCTGGCTGACCGTGTCCACCACCGCATGCTCCCGAACGAAGCGGCGCTCCAGCTGCAGCACCGCCAGTGCCAGCCGCGGCAGCGACTCATCCTGGCCCTGGTTGCGGAAATAGTTGTGCAGCAGGCGCAGTCCCGGTGCCACGTTGGCGGGGCTGCCGTAGATGGCCTGCGGGCTGTCGGCGTCGATGCGGAACACGCTGTCGATCGCAGTACGCACTACGGCCGCCTCGGAGTGGCCGGTCTCGGCGATACGGCGCACCTGCTGCAGGGCCTGGGCAATGCCGGCCAGAGCAAGGACGCGGTCGTCGATGGAAAAACTCATGCAGCAGATACCTCGAAGGGGGAAGGGACGGTCCGCAGGCGCTGTTCCAGCGGTGCATCGGTGGCGGCGATCACCGCGCCACCCAGGCAGACCTCATCGTCATACAACACCAGCGATTGACCGGGGGTGACGGCGCGCTGGGGCTGGGCGAAGCGCACCAGCAGGGTGCCATCATCGTTGACCACCACCTCGCAGGCCTCGTCGGGCTGGCGGTAGCGGGTCTGGGCGGTGCAGGTGAAGCGGCGCGCGGGCGGGGCGCCGGCAATCCAGTGCGCCGGCTCCGACTGCAGCCGGGTGGAGAGCAGCCAGGGGCTGTCGTGGTCCTGGTCGACATACAGCACGTTGCTGGCCACATCCTTGCCCACCACGTACCAGGGCGCGGCCGGGCGGCCCCGCACGCCACCGATGTTCAGGCCCTCGCGCTGGCCCAGGGTGAAATAGAACACGCCGGGATGCTCGGCGATCAGGGTGCCCTCGGGATCGCGGATCTCGCCGGTCTTCGCCGGCAGATAGCGCCCGAGGAACTCGCGGAAGTCGCGCTCGCCAATGAAGCAGATGCCGGTGGAGTCTTTCTTGGCGTGGGTCGGCAGGCGCGCATCGCGGGCGATCCGGCGCAGGTCGTTCTTCTGCAGGTCGCCGATCGGGAACAGGGTGGCGGCCAGCTGTTCCTGCCCCAACTGGTGCAGGAAATAGCTCTGGTCCTTGCTGCGGTCGGCACCGCGCAGCAACGCCCAGCGCCCGCCCACCTGGGCCGTGCGGGCGTAGTGGCCGGTGGCGATGCGCTCGGCCCCCAGCTCGCGGGCGGCGTCCAGGAAGTGCTTGAACTTCACCTCGCGGTTGCACAGCACGTCCGGGTTCGGGGTGCGTCCGGTCGCGTATTCGGCCAGGAAGTGCTCAAACACCCCTTGCCAGTACTCGTTGGAGAAGTCGCGGAAGTGGAACGGAATACCCAGCAGGCCGCATACCGCGACGGCATCGCGGCGGTCGTCCTCGGCGCGACAGTCGCCGCTGCCGTCGTCGGCCCAGTTCTGCATGAACAGTCCGGCGACCGGTTCGCCCTGCTGCACCAGCCGCCAGGCGGCCACCGAGGAATCTACGCCGCCGGAGACGCCCACCATGATCCGAGGGGTACTCATGCCGTCTCCTTCACGATCGACAACGGATGGCGCTGGCCACCGAGGTAGTCGGCCACCACCTGCCAGACCAGCGGGCTGCGCAGGCGCGCGGCCTCGGCCTGCAGCGCGGCCGGGCTGAGCCACAGCGCCGCGGCGATGCCGGCATCCAGTGGCCGGGCCGGATCGTGGGCGATCGGCTCGGCGGCATAGGCAAAGCGCAGGAACGGGGTGCCGTCGGGTGCGGTCCACTGGTAGGTGCCGATGAAGGCGGTCAAACGCACCTCCCAGCCGGTCTCCTCCAGGGTTTCGCGCACTGCCGCCGCGGCCAGGCTCTCGCCCGGCTCCAGGTGCCCGGCGGGTTGGTTCAGCACGTGGCGGCCGTCGATGTGCTCCTCGACCAGCAACAGCTGCCCGTCCCGCACCACCACCGTGGCAACGGTGACATGCGGGGTCCAGCGCGGGTGCTGTGCGGCCGTCATCGATCAGTACTCGTCGGTGCCGGTGAGTTCGTTTTCCATCGCATCGGCAGTACGCATGGCCGCATCGATGGCATCGCTCAGCGAGGCCGAACTGGCATTGGCATCCACCTTGACCACGAACATGGCCAGCTGCTCCTGCTTGACCCACGCGCCGAGCTTGGCGTCCTGGGAGTCCTCCAGCAGGCGATTGGCCACGGCGGCCGGGAACTGCTTGCCCGGCGAGTTGTAACCGGGCGACCAGATCTCGCGGACCTTGTGCGAGCCGAATTCTTCCACTGCCGACCGCACGAACACCAGCTGGGTGCGATCCTCACCGGTATCGAAGACCATCTTGTAGTCCCCGTCCTCGTCGATCTCGTACGGGTAGTCCAGCTGTTTGAGCACACGGCCGACGGCCTTGTCGGCTTCAGCTTCGGCTGCGTGCGCGCCGAACACCGTGGCGGTCAGCAGCAGCGCGGTGACGATCCTTTTCATGAAATCCCTGTGAATGCGTGGTGGATGTGCAGATTGTGAAGGGGGACAGGGTCAACGTCCATTCCCGCTATAATGGTCGGATGCCCCGCGAGCCTTCCCACGACCCCCACCACGACCACGGCGTCCTGCTTGAGCCGGCCCGGCCGGAGGTGGCGCCGCCGCCGTTCTACCAGGTGATGCTGTTGAACGATGACTACACCCCGATGGATTTCGTGGTGACCGTGCTGCAGCACTTCTTCAGCCTGGACCTGGACAAGGCCACCCAGGTGATGCTCCACGTGCACACCCGCGGCCGCGGCGTGTGCGGGGTATTCACCCGTGAAGTAGCCGAGTCCAAGGTGGCCCAGGTCAATGAGTTCTCGCGCATGAACCAGCATCCGCTGCTGTGCACGATGGAGAAGACCGGCGCCTAGGCGCCCGCCTGGCCCAGCCGCCGCAGCGCCATGCCGGCCACCGCCAGGTCCACCCCGGCTGCATCGCCATCGGCCAGGAACCACACCGCCGACAGCCCCGCGCTGGCCGCGATCCAGCGCAGCAGGGTGGTGCGGTCCAGTCCGGCCAGCGCACTGACCTGGTCCAGCCGGCGTTCGAAGACCGCCTCGTCGGTGGCCACGTGGATGTCCGGGCCGCACAGGTCCGGGTTGGTGAACAGCACGGTGTAATCGAAGGCGCGGTCGCCGAGCACGCGCTTGGGGTCGATCGCCAGCCAGCCGCGGGTACCGAAATCCAGCACGTTGTCGTGGTGCAGGTCGCCATGCAGGGGGCGCACGTCGACCTGTGCGGCCAGCACTACCCGTGCCTGTGATCTGCACTGTTCCAGCAATGGCGACAACGGGAGGGGTGGGGCCAGCAGATCGCCAAACCAGTGCGTCAGTCCCACCAGGCCCTCCGGTATCGGGCCGCGTGGCCGGTGCAGGGTAGCCAGCACCCCGCACAGGAGCGAGGTGGCCTGCGCATCCTCGCCCCGGGTCGACATCGCGCGCAGCGACGGGCCCGGTACCGCCCGCTCGATCAGCACCGCCGGGCCCTCATGGGCCAGCAGCCGCGCCGCACCGTCGCCCTGCCACCAGCGCAGCAGCAGGTGGCCGTTCTGTTCCTCGGCATCGGTGCTTACCTTCAACATGGCCGCCGTGCCGTCGGGGAGCCGGACCGGCCATAGCCGGCCACTGGGCGTGGCGATGACGTCGCCATCACGTGCAAGCTGCCATTTCGTGAGCTGAAGTTCGGGCATGATGGAGTCGCTGGGAAGCATTCTGGTGGTCGAGGCGAGGATACGGGACTGCTAACGCCGTCTGAACGCACCGATCCGCTAGGGTGATGGAAATTGCGCAGCAAGGCCGCATATTGTTCCCACCTGCCGCCGGAGTAGAACATGTTCAGTAAAGACCTCGAACACACCATCGGTCAGTGCTACAAGCGCGCCCGAGAGGCCCGGCATGAATTCATGACGGTGGAACACCTGCTGCTGGCACTGCTCGACAACCCGTCCGCCCAGGCCGTATTGAAGGCCTGCGGTGCCGATGCCGAGCGCCTGCGCCAGGAACTGGAGCAGGCCATCGAGGCCTCGGTCTCGCGTCTGGCCGAAGATGACGGCCGCGACACCCAACCGACCCTGGGCTTCCAGCGCGTGCTGCAGCGGGCCGTGTACCACGTGCAATCCTCGGGCAAGAAGGAAGTCACCGGCGCCAACGTGCTGGTGGCCATCTTCGGTGAGAAGGATTCCCATGCGGTCTACTACCTCAACCAGCAGGACGTGACCCGGCTGGATATCGTCAACTACCTGTCCCATGGCATCGCCAAGCTGGGCGAAGACGGCGAAGTGCCACCCGCGGCCGACGGCGAGAGCCGCACCGAGGGCGGGGAGGGCGAAGGCAAGGGCGATGCCCTGGCCGAGTTCGCCAGCAACCTCAACGAGGCGGCCCGCCACGGGCGTATCGATCCGCTGGTCGGTCGCCGCGACGAAATCGAGCGCACCATCCAGGTGCTGTGCCGCCGCCGCAAGAACAACCCGCTGTACGTGGGCGAGGCCGGCGTGGGCAAGACCGCCATCGCCGAGGGCCTGGCCAAGCGCATCGTCGAAGGCTCGGTGCCGGAGGTGCTGGCCGACGCGGTGATCTATTCGCTGGACCTGGGCGCACTGGTGGCCGGCACCAAGTACCGCGGCGATTTCGAGAAGCGCCTCAAGGGCGTCCTGACCGCGCTGAAGAAGATGCCCAACGCGGTGCTGTTCATCGATGAGATCCACACCATCATCGGTGCCGGCTCGGCCTCGGGTGGCACCATGGATGCCTCCAACCTGATCAAGCCGGCGCTGGCCTCCGGCGAGCTGCGCTGCATCGGTTCCACCACCTTCCAGGAGTACCGCGGCATCTTCGAGAAGGATCGTGCACTGGCGCGGCGCTTCCAGAAGATCGACATCGTCGAGCCGACCGTGGGCGAGACCTACGAAATCCTGCAGGGCCTCAAGCCGCGTTATGAGGCGCACCACGGCGTGACCTATGCCGATGACGCGCTGCAGGCCGCGGTGGACCTGTCGGTCAAGCACATCGGCGACCGCCTGCTGCCGGACAAGGCGATCGATGTGATCGACGAAGCCGGCGCACGCCAGCGCCTGCTGCCGGCAGGCGAGCGCAAGGAACTGATCGACATCGAGGAAATCGAGACCATCGTGGCCAAGATGGCGCGGATCCCGGCCAAGCAGGTCAGTGCCACCGACAAGGATGTGCTGCAGCACCTCGAGCGCAACTTGAAGATGGTGATCTTCGGCCAGGACCCGGCCATCGAGACCCTGTCTTCGGCGATCAAGCTGGCCCGCTCGGGCCTGGCCAACCCGGAAAAGCCGATCGGCAACTTCCTGTTCGCCGGCCCCACCGGCGTGGGCAAGACCGAGGTCACCAAGCAGCTCGCGCTGCAACTGGGCATCGAGCTGGTCCGCTTCGACATGAGCGAGTACATGGAGCCGCATTCGATCAGCCGCCTGATCGGTGCACCCCCGGGCTATGTCGGCTTCGACCAGGGCGGCCTGCTCACCGAGAAGATCGTCAAGACCCCGCACTGCGTGCTGCTGCTGGACGAGGTGGAAAAAGCCCACCCGGACATCTTCAACATCCTGCTGCAGGTCATGGACCGTGGCGTGCTCACCGACACCAACGGGCGCGAAGCCAACTTCAAGAACGTGGTGCTGGTGATGACCACCAATGCCGGCGCGGCGCAGGCCTCGCGGCGTTCGATCGGCTTCACCCGCCAGGACCATGCCACCGATGCGATGGAGATCCTGCGCAAGAGCTTCACGCCGGAGTTCCGCAATCGCCTGGACGCGGTGGTGCAGTTCCAGCCGCTGGGCTTCGAGCACATCCTGCGCGTGGTCGACAAGTTCCTGATCGAACTGGAAATGTTGCTGCAGGAAAAGCACGTCAGCCTGTCGGCCACCCCGACCGCGCGCGACTGGCTGGCCCGCCACGGCTTCGACCCGTTGATGGGCGCCCGCCCGATGGCGCGGGTGATCCAGGACAAGGTCAAGCGCCCACTCGCCGACGAACTGCTGTTTGGCAAGCTGATCAACGGCGGCCGGGTCAGCATTGACGTGCGCGACGACGAGCTGTTCGTGGAAACCCAGGCCGAGCCGGAGCGCCGCCTCCCGGCCACCGTGTAGGTCACCACCGTGGGTGGCGACGCATCCCAGGTAGGTCACCACCGTTGGTCGTGACGCTTGAAAGAAGCCCCGAAAGGGGCTTCTTCGTTGTCACCCTTCAAATGAAAACGCTCAGCGCCGCCCACGTGCCCGGGTCGCAAACTGCTGCGGCGTGATCGGCTCCACCTTACTGATCACGCAGGTCTGCTTCTGGGTGTTCAAGCTGCTCACGCCACCGCTGCACAACTCGCCGTCGCGCCCGGCCGTGGCAAAGTCCAGTTTCGCCGACGTGGCCGCGCTGGTGCAGCTGTTGCGGAAATGCACGATGTAGTGCTGATCCGCATTGCGCAGCAGGACATCCTGGCTGGCGTTGGCGCGGACTACCTGCTGGTCGGCCGACAGGGTGATGCACTCGGCCGCTGGCGCTGGCGCGGGGGCCGGCTCGGCGGCGCGGACCGTGGCAGAAGCGCCGGCGACAGCCAGCAGGCTCAACAGGGACAGGATTTTCATGGCGGGGGCCGACAAGTGGCGATCCGGAGTGGATCGACTCACAGGGTGGGCGCTCGGCCGCCGGCGCGAATCTGCAGCAAGGCAGCCTGACCGACGTCAGGGTGCACACGGTCAGGGTGCCGCTCGGCACGGTAGCGACCAATATCGCGCCCACGCAAAAAGGCCAGCTCCTGGCTGGCCTTCTGGCGGGGCTTCTGTAGGGAAGCCGCCCCGAACCGCTTACTTCATGCGGTACGTAATACGACCCTTGGTCAGGTCGTAGGGCGTCATTTCGACCTTGACACGGTCGCCCGTCAGGATGCGGATGTAGTTCTTGCGCATGCGGCCGGAGATGTGGGCGATGATTTCATGCCCATTTTCCAGTCGGACGCGGAAAGTGGTGTTCGGCAGCGTCTCGCTGACGGTGCCTTCGAACTCGATGGAGTCGTCTTTCGACATGTAGTCCTGTGCAGTTCAGTAAACGGCCGAGCTGGCCTTAAGAGCGGGCATTTTACGCGCGTTCGCCCGTTCATGCAAAGTTTGCGTTAAGCGGCCTGATTTATCGGCGATTCACCCGCCGCGCACCCCGCACTTCCGGCCGCTGGCCGGCTCCCACCATCCCGACCGATCACCGGTAGTGCCGGCCGCTGGCCGGCTCCTCCTGGTTCTCGACCGCGCCAGGTACTGCCGGCCGCTGGCCCGCTCCTCAGGATCCCTGGTTTGCCAGCACCACCGCCGCCATCTCACCAAACCCCGTCGTCCAGCTGCCCACCGGCGCATCCCTCCGCACCTGCTCCCGCACCAGCGCCAGAAATCGCTCACGCGGCCAATGTTCGGCGCCCATGCTCAGCAGGTGATCGTTCTCCACCTGCGCATCGATCAGTGGCCAGCCCCACTGCGCCAAACGGTGGGCCAATGCAGCCAATGCCACCTTGGAGCCACCGCTGGCTGCGCTGAACATGCTCTCCCCGAAGAACATCTGCCCGATCGCCACGCCGTAGATGCCGCCCACCAGCCGCTCGCCCTCGAACACTTCCACCGAATGCGCGTGCCCCATCCGGTGCAGGGCCACATACGCGTCGCGCATCGCATCGGTGATCCACGTGCCGTCCTGGCCCGGGCGAAAGCTGGTCGCACAGGCGGCGATCACCTCGGCGAAGCAGGTATCGGCACGCACCACCCACGGGCTGGCACGCAGGCTGCGGCGGAACCGCGACGACAGGTGCACGCCGTCGGTGCGGAACACCATGCGCGGGTCCGGCGACCACCACAGCAGTGGCTGGCCGTCGGAGAACCAGGGAAAGATGCCGCCGGCATAGGCATTGAGCAGCCGCACCGGATGCAGGTCGCCGCCGATTGCGAGCAGGCCATCAGGTTCACGCAGGGCGGTCTCGGCCGGTGGGAAGGGCGCGTCCGGACGGTCGTCGAGACGCCAGGGCAGTCGCTGGCTCATGGGGTGTCGCTGGCCTTGAACGGGCTGTGTGCGCCCAGTTCCACTGCATAGCGCGCCACGTCGGCGCGTTCGTGCCGGCACCAGTCGGCCAGCGCGTCGGCGAACGCCGGCTCGGCAACCCAATGCCGGCTGCGCACAACCTGTGGCAGGAAGCCGCGGGCCAGCTTGTGTTCGCCCTGCGCGCCCGGTTCAAAGCAGGCCAGGCCCTCCCGCAGGCAGTATTCGATGCCCTGGTAGTAGCAGGTTTCAAAGTGCAGGCCGGGCAGGGTGGCGCCGCCCCAGTAGCGGCCGTACAGCGTGTCGGCGCCGCGCAGGCACAGAGCGCCGGCCACCGGCACGCCCTCCTGCAGGGCCAGGAAGATCACCAGCTGGCGCGGCATCGTGGTGGTCAGGTGCTGCAGGAACGGCAGGGTCAGCGCCGGCGAATTGCCGTACTCGGCGAAGGTCTGCAGGTAGAAGCCGTGCATGGCCTGCAGGTCGTCCGCGCTGGCGTCGTCGCCATGCACGATCCGATAGGTGATGCCGCTGCGCGCCAGCTTGGCGCGCTCCTGGCGGATGTTCTTGCGGCGCTTGTGGTCCATCGCCGCCAGGAAATCGCCGAAGTCGTGCCAGCCGCCCGGGTTGTGCCACTGGAACTGGATGTCCTCGCGCAGCATCCACGCAGGGTCGAATGCACTGTCTTCTTCGGCCGGATGGAAATTGATGTGGGCCGAGGACCAGCCCATCCGTTCCACCTCTGCCCGGAGCGCCTCCAGCAGCGTGGCGCGGTCGGCGTCGTTGCGGGCCAGCAGCCGCGGCCCGGTCACCGGCGAATACGGCACCGCGCCCAGCCACTTGGGGAAGTAGTCCAGCCCGTGCCGCGCATAGGCGTTGGCCCAGGCGTGGTCGAACACGAACTCGCCGTGCGAGTTGTCCTTCAGGTAGCCCGGCACGGCCGCGACCAGCGTGTCGCCGTCCCACAGGGTGAAGTGGCGCGGCCGCCAGCCCCATTCCGGGCGCAGGCAGCCGTGCTCTTCCAGGCCGGCCAGGAAAGCGTGGCTGACGAAGGGGTTGCTGCCGTCGTGCAGGGCGTCCCAGGCCGGGGCCGGGAGATCGGAAAGGCGATGCAGGAAGCGTGTATCGGGCATGGGGGAAGGATAGGGCAGTGCGATGGAAAGAAGGTGTATTGAAGCGGGATCAATGCCTTCTGACGGAATGATTGAAACGTTGCGCTACGACTTTCCGCACTTGGGCAGCAGTGCGCCGCTTGAGGCCGAGTTGGAGGGCAGGGTGGTCAGGCGCCGGTCTCATGAAGAGAGGCGCTCCACCTTCAACGTCAAGGAAATGAACATGATTACACCCCGTCTCATGCGTCGGGCCGCGCTGGTCCTGCTGGCCGCCTGTTGCGGTGCTCCCCAATCGGCACTGGCGCTACAAGGCGATGGCGATCCATCCCGTGTTGTTGAAAGTGATGTGGCACTGGATCTTCTGCTTACCAGGAAAGGGCAGCGCATTCTGGACAACTACCGGATGACACAATCGCTGCCAACCAATGTGACGGTCACGGCCGGGGCCGACATTGCCCGCAATCGACTGGTCATCAATTTTGGCCGCGGCTTCCTCCCTAAGGAGGACAACAGCTCCACCGAAGAGATCGAGCAGAACATCCGCAACACCCTCCGTTATGACATGGAGCGCGCTGTCCAGCAGGAGGTGGAAGTGCTGATCCTGTACGAAGGGCAACCGTTCGAGCACTTTTTCCCGTATCCGGTATCAGGGCAATTCGGGTCCCGAACAGCTGTTGTTGGCACCGTCCTTGTGTCGGCAAGCCATGGGTGGGTTCGTGTGCATCCCTCTGCAGCCTGGGCGCTGCAGCGACCACTGGCGCACGGAATCCGGGAGGATCTGATCACGCCTGGCTTCGCAGGGGTCCTGCAGCAAGTGCTGCAGGATCGAAGCGCGGCGACCGTGCATCGTGCCAGGCGCGGTGGGCAGGAGATGCACCCGGAGTCCATGCATCCTTGGGTCGAGATGTCGTCGCGCTACCACCTTAAGAGCCTGCTGCCTGATCGGACGGATATCTGGAACCATTTTGCAAACAGCACCGCACGTGACAGGGAGGTCAGTGACGACATCCGGGCTAGGCCGCACTATGCGAATCATCTCGAAGTCGAAGGAATGATCAGCCTTCATACCAACGGAAGCGAGAATTCACAGGTCCGAGGGGCAGAGGTGTATTACCACCCGTCCAAGCCGAATGACCGTGAGATGGCATCTTCGATGCTCTGCTACATGAAGGAGCTGATTCGGGCCCAAGAGGGCTACGAAAGCTTCCCGGTTAATAGTGCGGCGTCTACTGCAGACCACGGCGAAAACCGGTTTGCGACGATGCCGTCGGTAGTGGTGGAAGTGGCGTACCACTCCAATGCGCTGGATGCCGCCGCCCTGCAGGATCCAACATTCCGCACCGCCGCCATGAAAGGCGTCGAAAAGGGCTATCGCCTGTTCCGGGAAGGCAAGGACTGCAAGCCGCTCAAGGGTGACGCCATCGAGGCAGTCACCATGTACCAAGGCACCACCCGCGAAGTGGAGGTGCCGTTCGAGGGCTATCCGCAGTATCCCTTACGGGTCATCACCCGCAATGTCGGCTGCCCGCCCGGCTGGGTTTGCCACGGCACCGAGACCACGTTGGAAGCGCCACAGGCGGCGCCGATCACGGTTGGACTGGTCTGCAACAACAATGGCTCGGCACCGCTGTTCTGGGAAACCTCGCTGGTGGACGATGACGGGGTGAAGTCCGAACCGGTGCGGCATCGGCAGCAGTGCATCCGCAGTTCTTGAGGTGCTCCGGGACGGTGCCGTCCATTTCCTGGTGACTGACCCGTCCTGCCATAGGTTGACACCTGTGGCGGATGATCTGGCCGCCGTCAGGCGGCCAGAGACGCCCGATGCACCGCATCGGGCGTTTGCATTTTAAGCGACAGGTGCGGCCGCTCGGCGTTATAGATCCCCACCGACTCGGCGACCATCTGGCGTGCCTGCAGCAGGTCCCGGGGCCGGTGCAGCAGGAACTCGCCCTTCAATATCCCATTTACCCGTTCGGCCAGCGCATTCTGGTAGCAGTCGTAGCCATCGGTCATCGAGCAGGTCACCCCATGCCTGGCGTGGATCTTCTGGTAGTAGTCCGAGCAGTACTGGATGCCCCGGTCGGAGTGATGGATCAGCTGCTGCCGCGTTTTTCGTTCCTTCAGCGCCATCTGCAGTGCTTGGGCGACCTGTTCGGTCTGCAGGGTGTCGTGCACGCTCCAGCCCACGATCCTGCGCGACCACACATCGGTAATCAGGCTCAGGTATACAAATTTCCCCTGCGTGGGCAGGTAGGTAATGTCGGCTACCCAGACCTGCTCACTGCCGGTCGGTACCACGCGCCCTTCGCCGGGCTTGAGAAGATTGGGGTGCCGCCGGAAGCGGTGATGGCTGTCGGTCGTCTTGTGGTACGCCCGCCGCATGGGGACCAGCAGCCGGGCATCACGAAGGACGCCAAACAGACGGTCGCGCCCCATTGCCACTCCCGATGCTTGAAGCGTCGGTCCAATCAGATGATGCAGCTTGCGCGTGCCGATGCGCGGCTGGCGCGCTCGATAGCCACCTACCAGCGCGAGCGCCCGAGCACCGTCGGCCAGTTGCCGCTGCTGACGATGGCCTGCCTGATAGTACGCTTGGCGACTGATACCAAAATGGCGGCAAGCCCTTGCCACGCTTACGCCTTGGAGGCGCCTTTGCGTGAGGACTTGCCGGAAGGCTTTTTTACGATGCGCACCCCGTAGTCTTCCTTGAGCACATCCACGATGGCCTCGAAAAGCTGCGCCTTCTCGGTCGCCTCCCGCAGCTGAACCTGCAGGACTTTGATCTGTTGTTCCGGTGTCAGCGGCTTGGCCGTTCCGGACTTGGGAGCTGTGGTCATGGGGGCAGATGATGCCCCACCTGACCAGTCTTGCCGACCATGTCGCCGAAGCCACGACAGCACGGTGCTCCGTCCTTGGATTCCGTAGCGCTCCTGGGCCTGCTTGTAGGTCAGCTCCCCACGCTCGACCTGGTCCACCACCGACAACTTGAAGGCCAGCGAGTAATCCCGCTGGCTGCGCCTGATTGTTGAATTCATTGAACATTCCTCTTCCTGTGGGAAAAGGTGTCAACTCAATTCAGGACGGGTCAGACACATGAAAAAGGCCGGCGCATCGCGCCGGCCTTCAGAGAACGCAGGGATCAGCCTGGGCTCAGCCCAGATCGCCCTTCGCATCCAGATACCGCTCGGCATCCAGTGCGGCCATGCAGCCGAAGCCGGCCGAGGTGATCGCCTGTCGATAGTGCTGGTCGGCCACGTCGCCGGCGGCGAACACGCCTTCCACCGAGGTCTGGGTGGCGTTGCCGCCCAGGCCCGAACGAATGTCCAGGTAGCCGTTGTTCATGGTCAGCTGGCCATCGAACAGGCTGGTGTTGGGGTGGTGGCCGATGGCCACGAAGAAGCCATGGGCGTCGATGTCGCGGGTACTGCCATCCAGCGTGGACTTCACGCGGACGCCGGTGACGCCGCCTTCATTGCCCAGCACTTCGTCCACCTGATGGTGCCAGACGGTCTCGATCTTGCCGGCGGCAACCTTGGCGAACAGCTTGTCCTGCATGATCTTTTCCGCCTTGAGGGTGTCGCGGCGGTGCACCAGATAGACCTTGCGGGCGATGTTGGACAGGTATAACGCCTCTTCCACGGCGGTGTTGCCGCCGCCGACCACGACCACGTCCTGGTCACGGTAGAAGAAACCGTCGCAGGTGGCGCACGCAGACACGCCGCGGCCCTTGAAGGCCTCTTCGGACGGAATGCCCAGGTACTTGGCGGTGGCACCGGTGGCGATGATCAGGGCATCGCAGGTGTACTCGGCGCTGTCGCCGATCAGCCTGAACGGGCGCTGGGACACGTCGGCGGTATGGATGTGGTCGAAGATCACCTCGGTCTCGAAGCGCTCAGCGTGGGCCTGCATGCGCGCCATCAGGTCCGGGCCCATCAGGCCATGGGCATCGCCCGGCCAGTTGTCCACCTCGGTGGTGGTCATCAGCTGGCCGCCCTGCTGCAGCCCGGTGATCACCACCGGCTTGAGGTTGGCGCGGGCGGCGTAGACCGCCGCGGTCCAACCGGCCGGGCCGGAGCCAAGGATGACGAGCTTCTGGTGGCGGGAGGGCAGGGAATTGCTCATGTAGACTCGCAAAGAAGGTGATGGGGCGGGCGCTGGCGGGAATTGCCTGGCGCCTGATTCAAGCCATAGAGTGGCGGCAGGGGCGTAGTGATTCAAGGCGACCGGTGGAATGGCGTGACCTGAAAGGGCCGCCGCCGGGCCGGGCGCCGGGGTTTTGACGTCTGCCGCGCGGCCCTCGGGTGCTGGTTGTGGCCCAAGCAGGTACCGACCCAAGGTCGGCCGCTACCTTGGGGCCGGTCAGTCGTTTATTATCAAGCACTAACAGTGCATTCCCAAGGTGTGGTCTAAGGTGGCGAAGCAGCTCCCGGAACGATCCAAGTCTCCCGACAGCAAACCGTCGCGCAAAGCAGCGGCCGCGCCTGCGCCTGCCGACAATCCAGGTCGCCAGCGGCTGTGGCGCGACCTGGGGCTGATCGCCATCGCCCCGGCGCTGCTGTATCTGGTGGCCAGTCTGTTTACCTATTCGGCATCGGACCCGGGCTGGTCGCACACCGGCAGCGTGGTAGCGCCGATCCACAACATGGGGGGGCGGGTAGGTGCCTGGATCGCCGACGTGCTGCTGCAGCTGTTTGGCTACATCGCCTTCGTGCTGCCGATCGTGCTGGGCGCGCTGGCCTGGATTGCCATGTTCGGGCTCAAGCGCGAAAGCAAGGGCGAGCACGACCTGGACCCGGCGCTGCGGCTGGTGGGCCTGGTCGGCTTCCTGATTGCCGGCACCGGCTTCCTGCATGTGCGCCTGTTCACCGGCGATGTCGGCCATGCCGGCGGCATCCTTGGCCGGCTGGTCGGCAACTCGCTCAGTGCCGGTTTTGGCGCGCTGGGCGCCAATCTGTTCGTGCTGGTGCTGCTGCTGGCCTCGATCACCCTGGCCACCGGCATCTCCTGGTTCGTGGTGATGGAGAAGATCGGGCGCTGGGTGCTGTCGCTGCCGCCGCTGTTCAACAAGAAGAAGGAACAGGCCACCGAGTGGCAGCAGACCCGCGCGATGCGCGAGGAGCGCCAGGAAGTACGCAAGGTCGACGCCGAGGTCCGTGCCAAGCGTGAGCCGGTCAAGATCGAGCCGCGTCCCGAACCGGTGCTGGAAAAAAGCGACCGCGCCAAGCGCGAAACCCAGATTCCGATGTTCCGTGGCGTCAATGGCGATGGTTCGGACGTGCCGCCGCTGGCGTTGCTGGACGATCCCAAGCCGCAGCCCAAGGGCTACGACGAAGAGACGCTGGAAACCCTGTCGCGGCAGATCGAGTTCAAGCTCAAGGACTTCCGCATCGACGCCCAGGTCGTGGGCGCCTATCCGGGCCCGGTGATCACCCGCTTCGAGATCGAGCCGGCACCGGGCATCAAGGTCAGCCAGATCAGCTCGCTGGACAAGGACATCGCCCGCGGGCTGTCGGTCAAGTCGGTGCGCGTGGTCGATGTGATTCCGGGCAAGTCGGTGGTGGGCCTGGAAATCCCCAACGTCACCCGCGAGATGATCTACCTGTCCGAACTGCTGCGCTCCAAGGAGTATGACAAGTCGGCCAGCGTGCTCACCCTGGCGCTGGGCAAGGACATCGCCGGCCGCCCGACCGTGGCCGACCTGGCGCGCATGCCGCACCTGCTGGTAGCCGGCACCACCGGCTCGGGCAAGTCGGTGGCGGTCAACGCCATGGTGCTCAGCCTGCTGTACAAGGCCTCGCCGAAAGACCTGCGGATGCTGATGATCGACCCGAAGATGCTCGAGTTGAGCGTCTACCAGGGCATCCCGCACCTGTTGGCGCCGGTGGTGACCGACATGAAGGAGGCCGCCAACGGCCTGCGCTGGTGCGTGGCCGAGATGGAGCGGCGCTACAAGCTGATGAGCGCGGTGGGCGTGCGCAACCTGGCCGGCTTCAACAAGAAGGTCAAGGATGCCGAGGACGCCGGGCAGCCGATGATGGACCCGCTGTTCAAGCCGAACCCGGAACTGGGCGAGGCCCCGCGTCCACTGGAGACGCTGCCGTTCATCGTCATCTTCATCGACGAATTCGCCGACATGATGATGATTGTCGGCAAGAAGGTCGAAGAGCTGATCGCGCGGTTGGCGCAGAAGGCGCGTGCGGCCGGCATTCATCTGATCCTGGCCACCCAGCGCCCGTCGGTGGATGTGATCACCGGCCTGATCAAGGCCAACATCCCCACCCGCATCGGCTTCCAGGTCAGTTCCAAGATCGATTCGCGCACCATCCTGGACCAGTCCGGCGCTGAAACCCTGCTCGGCCACGGCGACATGCTGTACCTGCCGCCGGGCACCGCGCTGCCGGACCGCGTGCACGGTGCGTTCGTGTCCGATGAGGAAGTGCACCGCGTGGTCGAGCACCTCAAGGCCAGTGGCCCCACCGACTACATCACCGGCGTGCTGGATGAAGTGCAGATGATGGGCGATGGCGTGGTGGTGGGGGCCGGCGGCCTGCCCGAAGCCAGCAGTGGGGGCGGCGACGAGTCCGACCCGCTGTACGACGAAGCGCTGCGCATCGTCACCGAAACCCGCCGCGCGTCGATTTCCGGCGTGCAACGCCGGCTGAAGATCGGCTACAACCGTGCCGCGCGCCTGATCGAGGCGATGGAAATGGCCGGTGTGGTCAGCCCGCCCGAGCACAACGGCGACCGCAGCGTACTAGCCCCACCACCCCCCAAGTAGAGCCGGGTTCTACCCGGTTGCTGTCGATCTGCGTTACCCGGCTGCCGTAGATCGCCCATACCCGGCTACCCCGCACAAGGAACCCGCAATGAAGCCAACGGTCTGGATGATGGTGGGCGGCCTGGCCTTCGTGCCCCTGCTGGCACGCGCCGACGCGCCACCAGCATCACCCGCCGCAGCGCCGGCAGCAGCACCAGCCTCTGGCGCGCAGGCTGAGCCGGGCAGCGATGCCCAGGCCAGCAACAACTTCAGCTTCGTGCGCTACCGCGCCGATTACGTGGTGCGCGCCGATGCCGGCAATACGCAGACCGAAGCGTACGAAATCCTGCTGAAGACCAAGGCGGCAGTGGAGCAGTTCAGCCAGGTCCGGCTGAGCTACAGCGAGAAGATGGAAACGCTGGAGGTGCTGGCCGCCTATACGCTCACCGCCGACGGGCAGCGCCGTGACGTGCCTGCAGACCGCATCTACACCCAGGAAAGCTATTCAAGCGCGGCGGCGGCCATGTATGCCGACCGCAAGGTGCGGGTGGTGGTGTTCCCGAACCTGGCCCCGGGCACGCGCGTGGTCTACCAGACCCGCCGCACCCAGAACACGCCGTATTTCCCGGGCTACTTCGGGTTGTGGGAAACCTTCAGTGTGTTCACCCAGTACGACGATGCGCAGGTGACGCTCACCGCGCCGGCGACCATGCCCATGTACGTGCAGCAGCGGGGCGTGCAGGGCAGCGATGCGCCGACGATCGACAAGGGGCAGGCGCACTGGGCGTGGCACTACCGTCGCGACACGCCGATGCAGGCGCAGAACTGGTCCGCCGCGGCCTGGGAATTCAGCCCGACGATCATGGCCAGTACCTACCGCGACTGGGCGCAGGTGGCCAGTGCCTACCAGCGCAAGGGCGGCGAAGCGGCCACGGTGACCCCGGGCATCCAGGCCCTGGCCGACCAGCTCACCGCCGGCATCGATGACCGTCGCGAGCAGGCGGCCGCCCTGTATCGCTGGGTGTCGCAGAACATCCGCTACGTGGCGGTGTACCTGGGCAACGGCGGGCTGGAGCCGAACCCGGCGCAGAGCATCCTGGACAACCACTATGGCGACTGCAAGGACCACGTGGTGATCCTGGAGGCGTTGCTGGCCGCGCGCGGCATCCATAGCACCCCGGTGCTGATCGGCGCAGGCGGTGGTCCGACCCTGCCGACGATTCCGTTGCTGGGGCGCTTCAACCATGCCATCACCTATATCCCCGAATTCGACCTGTACCTGGATTCGACCAGTGCCTATGCGCGGTTTGGGCAACTGCCCGACGGTGATCTCAGTGCGCCGGTCCTGCTGACCCGCCAGGCCACGGTGGCGCGCACCCCGGAAAACGACGCCGCGCGCAATGGCAGCGGCTTGGACGTGACCTTCCGTTTCGACGCAGCCGGCAACCTGGCGGGGCGAACGCTGCTGCAGCCGCGTGAAGTCACCGAAATCGGCATGCGCGCGTCGTTCGCGCGGCTCAACGCGCAGAACCGCGCGCGGGTGGAGGAGTCGATCATGGCCTCGTCCGGCTTTGACGGCAGCGGCGAACTGACCCTGCTGGGCGATCCCCAGGATCTGCTCCGTCCGTTCAATTACCGCTACGACTTCCACGCCAGCGACTACGTGGATTTCAGCGTGGTCGGCGGCATGCCGCTGCCCGATGCGCCGGGTGGCGAATCGTTCCGTGACATCTACACCACCACCTCGGCACCGGACAACGCCACCCCGTTCTACTGCACCGACAGCCTGCGCGAAGAAACCTATCGGCTGGAGTTGCCGGCCGGGGTGCCGATCGTGGCCATCCCGCGCAGCCAACAGTTCCGCAATGCCGCCGGCGAGTACCAGCTGGACTGGAGCCGCGAGGGCAGGACGATCATCGCCCGGCACCGGCTGCACCAGAACGCCGTCCGTGGCGCGCAACAGCTGTGCGAACCGCAGGACTACGCCGCGTTCCGCGAGCTGTACCAGCAGGTGCGTCGCGGTTTCCGTGGGCAGGTGGTGTATGGCGACCTCAAGAGCGTTCAGGCCAGCCCGTAAAGCGCCGGCACGCGGGCATTCCCGTGGTGGCCGGGGCGGCGCATACTAGCCGTCTGATCGCCCATTCAGGTTTGACCGGGCACACTGCCATCCATCCTTCCTTCTTGCCTGGATACCCGCATGCATACCCCTCTTCGCCGCTATCTGGTTGCCGCCACCCTGATCGTGGCCAGCGTGGGCTCGGCGTCGGCCTGGGCCGGCGCCCGCGACGAACTCAATCGCTTCACCCAGGGCCTCAAGGGCCTGGATGGGCAGTTCAGCCAGCAGGTGTACGACAGCAAGGGCAAGGTCAAGGAAAATACCAGTGGTCGCGTGGCGCTGTCGGCACCGCGTCTGTTCCGCTGGGAGTACATCAAGCCGCACGAACAGCTGATCGTGGCCGATGGCAAAAAGGTCTGGGTGTACGAGCCGGACCTGGAGCAGGCCACCGTGCGTCCGCAGGGCGCCGAGGAGCAGAACAGCCCGCTCACCGCGTTGATCAACCCGGCCTTGCTGGACAAGCAGTACGACGTCAGCGAAGAAGCGGCCGCGCGCGATGGCCTGCAGTGGCTGTCGCTGAGCCCCAAGCGTGAGACCGATACCGCCTTCCAGTACGCCGCGCTGGGCTTCAACGCGCAGGGCCTGGCCCGGATGGAAGTGGTCGATGCGGTCGGCCAGCGCACGGTGATCAACTTCACCGGCTGGAAGCGCAACCCGGGCTTTGCCGCCGGCACCTTCAGCTTCACCCCGGCCAAGGGCACCGACGTCATCGGCGAGTAGAGCCGGGTGTACCCGGCTGCAATGCATCGCCAACGGCAGCCGGGCAGAACCCGGCGCTACGCTAGAATGCACAGGTGGCCAGAAACCGAACGACATTCAACGCGCCCGATCTGCTGACCGTGGATCGAGACAGCATGCGTCCGCTCGCCGAGCGGATGCGCCCGCAGACCCTGGATGAAATGGTGGGCCAGAAGCGCCTGCTGGCACCGGGCAGCGCGCTGCGCCGGGCGGTCGAGTCCGGCCATGTGCATTCGATGATCCTGTGGGGGCCACCGGGCTGCGGTAAAACCACCCTGGCGCTGCTACTGGCGCACTACGCCGATGCTGAGTTCCGTGCCATCTCGGCGGTGCTGTCGGGCCTGCCCGAGGTGCGCCAGGTGCTGGCCGAGGCCGCGCATCGCTTCGCCGAGGGCCGCCGCACGGTGCTGTTCGTGGACGAGGTGCATCGCTTCAACAAGGCGCAGCAGGATGCGTTCCTGCCGCACATCGAGCGCGGCACCATCGTCTTTGTCGGCGCCACCACCGAAAACCCCTCCTTTGAACTGAATTCAGCGCTGCTGTCGCGCTGCCGGGTGCACGTACTGGAGTCGGTTTCTCCCGCCGATATTGTCGAAGCGCTGGAGCGTGCGTTGCAGGACAGTGGGCGCGGCCTGGGCGGGGAGGGTGTCGAGGTGGCGCCGGAATCGTTGCTGGAAATCGCCACGGCCGCCGATGGCGACGTGCGTCGCGCGCTGACCCTGCTGGAAATCGCCGCCGAGCTGGCGGGCAGCGAGGGCGGGCGGATCGGCCCGGAGATGCTGCTGCAGGTGCTGGCCGACCGCACGCGTCGTTTCGACAAGGGCGGCGAGCAGTTCTATGACCAGATTTCGGCCCTGCACAAGTCAGTGCGCAGTTCCAACCCGGATGCGGCACTGTACTGGCTGACGCGCATGCTCGATGGCGGCTGCGATCCCTCCTACCTGGCGCGGCGGCTGACCCGGATGGCGATCGAAGACATCGGCCTGGCCGATCCGCGCGCGCAGTCGATGGCGCTGGAGGCATGGGACATCTACGAGCGCCTGGGCAGCCCCGAGGGTGAGCTGGCCTTCGCGCAGCTGGTGCTGTATCTGGCCAGTACCGCCAAGTCCAACGCCGGCTACGCCGCCTTCAACCAGGCCAAGCGCGAGGTCCGGGAAACCGGCACCCAGGAGGTGCCGCTGCACCTGCGCAACGCGCCGACCAAGCTGATGAAGGAGCTGGGCTACGGCAAGGAGTACCAGTACGACCACGATGCCGAGGGTGGCATCGCGCTGGACCAGACCGGCTTCCCCGATGCGATGGGCGAGCGCGTGTACTACCAGCCGGTCGCGCGCGGGCTGGAGATCAAGCTCAAGGACAAGCTGGATCGGTTGCGGGCGGCGCGCGAACAGGCGCGTGCGGACAAGGGGTCGACGTGATGGACGGGCTTACCGTGTGGTGGCAGCAACTGGGCGTGGTGATGGCTGGCGGCGCGCTGGGCGCTGCGCTGCGCTTCATGGTCGGTGACGCGATGCTGCGGCAGTTCGGCAATGGCTTTCCGTGGGGCACGTTGACGGTCAACCTGATCGGCTCGTTCGCGGCCGGTTACGTGATGGTCTGGCTGCACAGCCGCGGCAATGCGGCCCTCTACTGGCGCGCGTTCCTGCTCGTGGGGATCATCGGCGGGCTCACCACGTTCTCCTCGTTGATGCTGGAAACCCTGGTGTTTGCACGTACCGGTCGCGCGCCGATGATGCCGTTGTACTTGGGCGTGAGCCTGGCGGGCGGCATGCTGATGGTGTGGTTGGGCGCGCGCGTGGCCGAGGCGTGGCGCTGACGCGCCGCTGGATCGCGCAAAACGCTGGATTAAAGTGATGTCTCACGATATGGTGCGCGCCCCCGTTCGCATCCTCGTCCGTCATGCGCGATGAACAAGACCCCGGCACCCTGGAGCTGATGCTGCCGCGCAAGCGCGGCCGTCCGCCCAAATTCGGCTATGCGATGACCGATGCGCAGCGCGCTGCGCGCTACCGTGCGCGACGTGCCGGCGAGGCCGGTCATGCCGATGTGCGCATCTGCAGTGACATGGTGCTGCTGGACAAGATCCGCGCGGCGATCAGCAGCCGGGACCCCGAGCTGACCGGCTTCCTGGTCCACGTCCTGTGGCAGCGCTACCCGCTCCAGCTCAAGTAGGTGTCGCCTGGCCCATCGCCTGGATGCTGCGCTGCAGGTGGGCAAGCAATCGATCCACTTCGCTCCAGTCGGCATCCGCGTCCAGGGCAAGCTCATGCAGGTCTGCCGCGGTCCCGGCCAGTTCGGCTTGATCCAGCAGGTGGAGTACGCCGCTGAGGCGGTGGGCGTGGTAGGCCAGTGGCGCACCCTGGCGGTTGCCCTGGGCGCGCTGCAGGCCGGGCAGCTCGTCGCGCAGGGAATCCAGCAAGGGCAACCAGAGCGGATCGCCGCGGGCAAGCGTGCCGGTCCCGGCAGGGTCGGCGCTGTCCACGCCCAGTACCGCCAGCAGCTGTTCGGGGTCCAGTGGCTTGCCCAGCACCGCATCCATGCCGCTGGCACGGCAACGCTGCACATGGGCCTGCGAGGTGGCGGCCGAGAGCGCCACCAGCCGTGCGGCCGGGCGCGCCCGTGCGCGCTCGATGCGGCGCAGTGTTTCGGCCAGCTGGTAGCCGCTCATGTCTGCCAGGGTGCAGTCGATCAGCACGACGTCACTGGCCGCCGCCGCCTGCCGCCGCAGCGCGCTGGCGCCATCGCGACAGGAGCGCACCGAAGCGCCCAGGACGGTCAGCTGGCGGGCCGCCAGCACCCGGTTCAGGGCGTGATCCTCCACCAGCAGCAGTGAGCACCCGGCCAGTGGCGCCGCGCGTGGGGGCGTGGCGAGCGGGCGCACCGAGACCGGCAGCAGCAGCGCGAAGCGGCTGCCGCGTGCGGGCGTGCTGCTCAGTTGGATGCTGCCGTGCAACGCCTGGGCCAGCTCGCGGCAGATCGACAGGCCCAGGCCAGTGCCACTGGCGTCGCGCACCTGCGCATCGGGGGTCCGTGCGTACGCGCCGAACACGCTGGCGTGGTGGTGGGCCGGAATGCCGATGCCGGTATCGCTGACGACCAGCTGTAGTTCGGTGCGGGCGGCGGTGTGGCACAGGCTCGCCTCGAGTGCGATATGCCCGTGGTCGGTGAACTTCAGCGCGTTGTCCAGCAGGTTGTCGAGCATCTGGCGCAACGCGTGGGCGTCGATCCACAGCGACGGTAGCGGGTCCGGTTCGATCGCCAGCGCCAGGTGCACCCCGTTGGCCGTCGCTGCCGGGGCGATCGTCGCGAGGCAATCGCGTAGCAACGGGGCGATGTCGTGCCATTGCGGGCGTGGCTGGTACTTCCCGGCCGCCATGCGCGCGTGCTCCAGGGCCCGGCCCAGCAGTTGCCGAAGGCCGCCGCCGGCGGCACGCGCGGCATTGACCAATTGCCGTTGGCCCTGGTCCAGGCCGGAGTGGCTCAGCAGTTCCACCGATGACACCAGCGTCTGCGCGGCATTGCGCACTTCGTGGCTCATCACGCCGATGAAGCGCGCCTGGCGGCGATTGCTGCGCTGCGCCGAATGCTGCGCGTGTGCAAGCCAGCAGGTGGCGGCCAGCAGTAGCGACAAGGCCGTGCCCAACAGCAGCAGTTCCCAGCGGAAATGCTGAACCACGGCGGCCACGGTAGGGACGTCGATGTAACCGTGCCGTGCCAGTTGCTGGAGGAGTAGGCCGTGCTGCTGCGGGGTCACCGCCTGGAGGGCGGCCTCGATCTGCTCCAGCAACGGTTGGTCGCTGCTACGCGCCACAAGATGGAGATTGCCGGGCAGGTCGTCAGGCCCACTGCGCAGCAGCAGGTCGTTGGCGTAGTCCCGGCGGACCAGTGGGCGCATCACGACATCCAGGCCCAAGGCGGCATCGACGGCGCCAGCTTCCAGCGCCGACAGCGCGGCGCGCAGGTCCGGTGCGGCGACGACCTGCAATTGCGGATAGTGCGCCTGCAGCCACGCGGGGTAACGACTGCCTTGGGCCACGGCCACGCGGTGCGATTGACCGTTGTCCAGCACGACCACGGCGCGGGAGCCGCGTCGGCTGGCTACCACGGTTTCGCCCCGATAGTAGGCGCGCGAACTGATGAGCGGGCAGGGCGGCAGCTCTATCGGGCCCAGCAGCAGCATGAGGTCGGCGTGGTGGTCACAGACGGCGAGCATGGCCTCCTGGCTGGACGCCACTTGATAGGGCTGGATCTGCATGCCGGAGTGGGCGCTGACCAGGGCGGTGTAGCCTCGGGTCAGGTGGGCCGAAGGGCCTGGCTGCGTTGCGGGCGCCAGCACCTGGTACTGCGTGGGATCCAGTGCGACCCTTACCGTGCGCGCTGCAGGTGCCGGCGCCATCGTGGTGGGTGGTGCCGTGGCCAGCAGCGCACTTGCCAGCATCCAGGCCGCCGCACTCACAGTGGTGCCAGCTGGTGGCGCAGGGTATACAGCTCACCATCGTTGCGCAGCCCGAGTTTGCGCAGCGCGGCGTGTTTCTGCGTGCTGACCGTTTTGATGCTGCGGTGACGACGCAGGGCGATCTCGGTCACCGTCATCCCGGCCAGGCACAACTGCAGTACCTCGCGCTCGCTGCGTGACAGCGTGGCCTCCTCGGTCGAGCCTCTGATGCCGGCGGGCAGCCGGTGCAGCCCGCTGGCCACCTGTGCCACGGCCTCGGCCAGGGCATCCAGTCGCTCGGTCTTGGTCACCACGCCGGCCGCGCCGGCGCGCATCACGCTGGACAGCATCACCCGGCCGGTGTATGCGGTGAACAACAAGGGGCGCACGCCAGGGAAGCGGTTTTTCAGCAGGGTGAGCAGTTCCAGCCCCGCCAGGTCGTTGCTGGCCAGCAGGTAGTCCACCACCGCCACGTCCACGCGATGGGTCGTGAGCGTGGCGATGAGGCCGTCGCTGTGTGCATGACTTCCGACCACGTTGAAACGTGGGTCGGTAGCGAGGTGGACGAAGGTGCCGTGCCGGACAACGTCATGGTCGTCGAGCAGGGCGATCGTCAAGGTGCGGGAAGAGGCCTGTCCGCTCATGGGATCTGGATGCTGGTTGACAAAGGGAGGCACGCGCTGGGAAGTTTTGAGGAATTCTCCTCACTTGTATGTGCGGTAATGCCGCCTCAGTGCAAATTTAGGACTATTCCTACATCCGGTACGCGAGCCCCGTCACTTTCCGGGCGCATCCGATCGGTCGCGTTGCGGTCGGCCGGGTGGTTCGGCAGGGCGACGTCAGCGTCGCTCGCGATCCAGCAACCGCGAGAAACGGGTGGCCAGTTCATGCACCAGTGGCGTGGCGCCGGGGCGGTGCAACAGTGCGATTTCCATGGTCTGCATGGGCGGCAGCCCGTGGCGACGGCTCAGTGCACGGTGCTCGCGGGTCATCGCGCGTGCCGGTAACAGGCTGATGCCCATGCCATCGGCAACCGCACCCTGGATGCCGCTGAGGCTGGAGCTGGTGAAGCTGATCCGCCAACGCCGGCCCATGGCTTCCACTGCCGCGATCAGCTCGTCGCGGTACAGGCCACGTGGTGGGAAGGTGACCAATGGCACCGGGTCAAGGGTGATGCAGGGGTTGCGCGCGCTGTCCACCCAGCGCATCGGCTCGGGCCAGCATGCGACGGCTTCGCGGCTGTTGCGCCGCTGCTTGACCAGTACCAGGTCCAGTTCGCCGTGGTCATAGCCATTGGCAAGGTCGCGACTGAGGCCGCTGGTCACCTCCAGCTTCACCTGCGGGTAGCGGCGGTTGAAGCTGCCCAGCAAGCGCGTGGTCCGCGCGTTGACGAAATCCTCCGGCACCCCCAGGCGTACGGTGACCGCCACGGTGGCGCCGGCCAGCACTTGCAGCATCTGCTCGTTCAGCGCCAGCATCTGGCGGGCGTGGCCGAGCAGGGTCTGGCCGGCGTCGGTGGGGTGCACGTCGCGGTTGCCACGGACCAGCAGCGGGTGCCCGGCCATGTCTTCGAGCCGGCGGATCTTCTGGCTGATCGTGGACTGGGTGGAGTGCAGGCGGGCGGCGGCGGTGGTGAAGCTGCCGCAGTCGGCGACGGTGACGATCGCGCGCAGCAGATCCAGGTCGAACAGGCTGCGATGGGAGGTTGCTGGGGTGGCCACGGTTGCCTCCATCGACAGGGGGCTTGCGTTCTAACATGGCCGCGTCGGTGCGGCAAACCTGGGCTTGGCGCGTCAGCCGGTGGCGCTGGCTGCGGCACGGGCCAGCCCGCGTGCAATGCGCTCGCCGGCCTCGCGCAGTTTCTGCTGCAGCGCCGGCGGGCCGAGCACTTCGAACTCCAGGTCGATGGCCATCAGCCAATACACGATCGAGCCGTGCGGGCTGGCACCGCAGCGGAGCAGGCAACGCTGTTCATCGACCGCTTCCAGCGCCCCGGCCGACGCCGGAATCTGCTGCCGCATGGCTGCCAGCGGGGCATGCAGGATGATCCGCGCCTGGTCGGCGGACTGGCCCAGCGACAGCTGCTGGGCTACCCAGGTGCGCAGGTCGCCGTTGCCAGGGCCGGTGCGCGGGCTGAAATGCACGCCAACCACCGGCGCGGCCGTCAGGCGGTCGATCCGGAACGTGCGCCAGTCCTGGCGCGCCAGGTCCCATGCCACCAGGTACCAGCGTCGATCGGTGTGCACCACGCCCTGCGGCTCCACCCGCCGCTGGCTGCGCTGGTCGCTGCGGTCGGCGTAGTCGAAGTGCAGCTGCAGCTGGTCGCGACAGGCACCGGCGAGCATCGCCAGAACGCTGGCGTCGACCACCGGGCCGGACTGGTCCAGCGGCAGGATCGCCGAGCGCAGCGCATCCAGGCGCTTGCGCAGGCGCGCTGGCATCACCTGTTCCAGCTTTACCAAGGCGGTGATCGCGGTCTGTTCGATGCCGCTGACCGTTCCGGTCACCGCGGTGCGCAGTGCCACCGCCGCGGCCAGGGCTTCTTCGTCATCCAGCAGCAGCGGCGGCAGGGCGCGGCCGGCGCGGAACGCGTAGCCGCCGGCGACGCCGCTGCTGGCCTGGATCGGGTAGCCGAGCTGGCGCAGGCGGTCGATGTCGCGGCGCAGGGTGCGCGCGTGCACCTGCATGCGTTCGGCCAGCGCCGCACCGGTCCAGTGCGGTCGTGATTGCAGCAGGGACAGCAGGCTGAGCAGGCGCGAGGAGGTGGTGAGCACGGCGGCAGTGTCGGCGATGGTCGAGGACAGGAACTGTCCGCAATGGTGGCTAGCCTGTGGCCAGGGTGCAAGGCCACAGGCAGCACCGTTCTACCTCGACCATCCACACCTCGATCATCCACAAGGAGTTGCACATGTCCCTCGTCTTCTATTGGCACCCGATGTCCAGCGCTACCCCGGTCGCCTGCGCGCTGGCCGAACTGGCGGTCCCGCACGAGCGGGTCCGGATCGACATCCGCGGTGGCGAGCAGCGCACGCCGGAGTACCTGGCGATCAATCCCAATGGCAAGGTGCCGTGCCTGGCGATCGATGGCACGCCGATGTTCGAGGGCCTGGCGATCCTGCAGTGGCTGGGGGCGCGCTACGGGGTGGCCCAGGGCGTGTGGCCGGCCGAAGGCAGTGCCGAGCGGGTGCAGGCGCTGTCCTGGACTACCTGGGCCTACGTCACCTATGCCGCACTGCTGACGCGGCTGTGGCTGGCCACCCGCGACGAGGCGTTGCGCAGCCACGAGCATGCCGCCGCGGCGCTGGCCGGGGTCAACGAACTGCTGGACCTGCTGGAAGCACGCCTGGCCGAGCAGTCGTGGCTGCTCGGTGAGGCCTACTCGCTGGTGGACCTGGTGGTGGGCTCGGTGGTGGGGTACGGGGTGTACTTCGGTGCCGATGTCGACGCGCATCCGCAGGTCAAGGCATGGCTGACCCGGCTGCAGTCGCGGCCGGCGATGCAGGGCGAGGTGTGAGCGCGCACGCTGGATGCGGTGGCATTTGATTACTGCATGCAATGCATGCCCAGATTTAACTGGTGCATGCGGGTGGCCGGGTCTTATCGTGGCCCGGTCTCCCTGATTCAAGCCCTCCCATGAAAAAGTCGCTGTGCGCGTTGGTTCCGACCCTGCTGATGCTGGCCACCCCGGCGTTCTCCGCCGAACAGGCCGACCTGATCATCCGCCAGGCCACCGTGGTGGACGTGGAGCACGCCCGCACCGTGGCCCACCAGAGCGTGGTGGTCCGCGGCGACACCATCGTGGCGGTCGGCGAAGATGCGGTCATCGCCGGGCAGTGGCGCGCGCCGCGCCGGATCGAGGCAAAGGGCCGCTACCTGATTCCGGGGCTGTGGGACATGCACGTGCATTTCGGCGGTGGCCCGGACCTGATTGAAGAGAACAAGGCGCTGTTGCCGCTTTACATCGCCCATGGCATCACCACCATCCGCGATGCCTCCGGCGACCTGCCCGGGCAGGTGCTGCAGTGGCGTGGCCAGATCCGCGATGGCAGCCTGGTCGGGCCGCAGTTGTTTACCTCCGGGGCCAAGATCGAAGGCATCAAGCCGGTCTGGAAGGGCACGATCGAAGTGGGCAGCCAGGCCGATCTCGACGCGGCCTTCGTGCGCCTGAAGAAGGACCAGGTCGACTTCGTCAAAATCACCGACAGCACGCTGACCCCGGAGTTGTTCCTGGCGGCGGTGCGTGGCGCGCGCGCCAACGGCCTGCGGGCATCGGGGCACATTCCGATGGCGTTGACGGTACAGCAGGCGGTGGATGCGGGGATCAGCTCGATCGAACACCTGGACTACGCCTATAAGGCGGGGGTGAAGGATGAGGCGTCGATCGCGGCGGATTTCGCTGCCAAGCGGATCGACCGTGCGCAGGCCAATGCCCGCCTCGACGCCGGTTTTGATCGTGACACGGCGATGGCCGCCTATCGCGGGTTCGCGGCCAAGGGCGTGTCCGTAACGCCCACGCTCAATGGTGGGCGCATCCTGGATTTCCTCGACCAGGACGACCACGCCAACGATCCTTACCTGGCTTACATCGGCCCCAAGCTGCAGGCCACGTATGCCTGGCGGGTGGAGCGCGCCGCCAAGGCGACGCCGGCGCAGATCCAGGCACGCCATAAGCAGTATCACCAGGTGGCGGCGGTGCTGCCGATGCTGCAGCAGGCCGGGGTCACGATCATGGCCGGCACCGATGCCGGCTTCCTCAATTCGTTCAACTATCCCGGCATCGGGTTGCATGACGAGCTGTCATTGTTCGTCAAGGAGGGCTTGAGCCCGGCCCAGGCGCTGTCGGCGGCGACCCGCGCCGGCCCGGGCTGGTTCGGCACGCTGGATCGCTATGGCGGGATCGCCGCGGGCAAGGCCGCCGATCTTGTCCTGCTGGAGCGCAATCCGCTGCAGGACATCCAGGCGA
The DNA here is from genome assembly GCF_057835675.1 of Stenotrophomonas sp. GL_101. NCBI lineage: Bacteria > Pseudomonadati > Pseudomonadota > Gammaproteobacteria > Lysobacterales > Lysobacteraceae > Stenotrophomonas > Stenotrophomonas sp. GL_101. Next base: position 2,159,048 of record NZ_CM174432.1, read on the forward strand.
CCCGCGGCATCGATACGGTGGTGTTGCGAGGGCAGGTCTACGACCGCAAGGCGTTGGATGCGCTGCTGGAGCAGGCACGGGCCAAGGTGGCGGCGTGGAAGGCGGCGCAAGGCTGATGGGGGTGCCGGGCAAGTCTGTGCCCGGTTTTCCGGAAACGTTTTCAACGTTCCGGCCGGGATGACCTGATCGGCAATCCAAAGTACCTGAACAGCTGTTATCCTGCGCGCCGCCCTGCTACGTGGTCCGCGCTCGCGGGTTACCGAGAGGCAGGTCTTTCCACCTTCAGGATGAAGTGAATCCCATGAAATCGATGCTGCTTCCGTTCCACCGCTATGCCCAGTTCGATGGCCGTTCCGGTCGCAAGGAATACTGGATGTTCCAGTTGTTCCTGTGGCTGGTGATGATTGTCGGCTACGCCGGCATCGGTCTTGGTGCCGCCATGGAGAGCAACCTGGTGTCGGGCCTGTTCGGCGTGCTGTTGGGGCTGTTCTCGCTGGGTGTGATTGTCCCGGCGATCGCCGTGGCGATCCGTCGCCTGCACGACATCGACAAGTCTGGCTGGTTCATCCTGGTCAGCCTGATTCCGTTCGTGGGCGGCATCATCCTGCTGGTGTTCAACGTGATGCCGGGTACCCCGGGTGAGAACCGCTTCGGTCCGGTGCCGCCGCAGGTCTGATCCTGCCGGCACGCAGACGTTGCAGACGCCCCGCAGTGCGGGGCGTTTTTTTTTGGTTTTTCTCTCATGTTAGGGGATTGGTTCACCCACAGGGCGACAGCAGATTGCGGGGGCTATATCGCTAGCGTCCGGGGCCGCTTGGCGGCCGGCAGGCCCTTGTGCAAATGTCCCCCGGTCGACGCCTGCGGCGCCGGCCTCCTCCTTTATTTTGCCAAGGACCTGCCGGCCGCCAAGCGGCTCGGCTTGCGGAACGCAACTGCACACTTCGATGTTTGCCGCAGGCCGCCTTGGTTCCCGACACGCGGGCACCGATGCGGAGGTAGGTCACCACCGTTGGTGGTGACGCGGATCTCGACCCACCCCTGCCCAGCGTGGGAACCAATGAATGGCTCCGCCTTCCTGCTTTCCCGCAGTTGGGCGAAGCATTCTTTTTTGTCGATGATGCAGCCGCTCAGCGACCTGCGATGGCGGCGCCGATGTCGGTTGCTGCCGCCAGTGCCGCCGGCGCGCCGGTGGTATCGACCTCCAGCAGCAACGTGGAGGACACCACCGGGGCGCCACAGTAGTTGAAGATGCCGGTGTCGATCTGGGTCTTCATGGCATCGGTGTAGCCGCGCTTGGTCCAGGTGCGCAGGTCGGCACCCCCGAGGCCGACCAGGTGGACGTCCAGGTGGCCCAGTTTCTTGCGCACGCTGCCGTCGGTGTCGTCGTAGGCCCAGCCGTTGGAGAACACCCGGTCGATCCAGCCTTTGAGCAGGGCCGGCATTGCCCACCAGTACACCGGGAACACCAGCACCAGGGCGTCGGCGCGGTCCAGGCGGATCTGCTCGGCGCGCACGTCGTCCGGCGACGGGCGTCGGTGATGATGGGCGTCCAGGTCGGCCTGGGAAAAGCGGGGGTCGAAACCCTCCGCGCTGAGGTCGGCCAGTGCCACGGTCACGTCGGGCCGGGCCTGGGTGATGCCCTGCGCGAGCTGCGTGGCGACGGCATGGGTGAGCGAGCCGGGGTCGGGATGGGAGAAGGCGATGAGCGTGTGCATGCGTGGGTCCGGGGGAGGAGGGGGTGTATACTTTTGGTAAGTTACGGTTCGTAAGTTACGATTGGTATATAGCCATGTCAAGTCCGCCTCCCGTTGCCGTGCCGCGTCGTCGGATGAGTCGCGAGCAGCGTTTGCAGCAGTTGTTGACCCATGCCTGGCAACTGGTGCGCGAGGAAGGCACCGAGGCGCTCACGCTGGGCCGCCTGGCCGAGCAGGCAGGGGTGACCAAGCCGGTGGTGTACGACCATTTCGGCACGCGCGCCGGGTTGTTGGCTGCGCTCTACCGTGATTTCGACCGGCGCCAGGGTGTAGTGATGGAGGCCGCGCTGGCCACCAGCGGGCCGACACTGGCCGACAAGGCCGCAGTGATCGCACGTTCCTACGTGGCGTGTGTGCAGACCCAGGGCCGCGAGATTCCAGGCGTGATCGCCGCGTTGGCCGGCTCGCCGGAACTGGCGCGGATCAAGCGCGAGTACGAGGCGATCTTCATCGAGCAATGCCGAGCGTTGCTGGCGCCGTTCGCGCACGCAGCAAGACTGCCATTGGCCGGTTTGTGGGGAATGCTGGGGGCGGCCGAAGGGTTGTCCTACGCGGCGGTCAACGGTGACATCACCGCCGTGCAGGCCGAACAGGAGTTGACCGCGACGATCATGGCGATGGTCGCGCGCGGTTGAGCCGACAGCCATTGCGCAGGATTGCCGCACCGTCCCGCATGTAAAGCGGCTGCGACAACTGTGTCAACGCAGTGACGTGCAGGGTGCACGGCATGAACTGTTTACCGACATGCCGACCGTGTCTAGGGCAGGAGCCTTGCGCGGCACGCAGCAGTAACGCGCCGCCGCCTACGGTGGAGTCACCGGCAACGATCACGATGCCGACTACCGGAGATGCAGCGATGGGCACCAACCAGAACCAGCCGAACCCGCAGCAGGACCAGAAGAATCAACCTGGTCAGCAGAACCAGCAGAACCAGCAGGAGCGCGACAAGCAGCGCGACGGCCAGCAGCAACAGCAGGATCCCAACCAGGAACAGAAGCGCGAGCGCCAGCAGGGCGGTCAGGACGAAGAAGAATAAGTCGACTGTCCACTGAACGATGCGCGAGGGCCCGGCCACATGGTCGGGCCTTTTGCATGTGCGCCGGTGAGTGGTCGGATCGGCGGGCCGGATACAGCGTGACACATGATCTATGTGATAAGCATTCGCATTTGAGGTAGACTGCGTTGTCCCCTTGTGAAGAGGGCTGCGCCGCCTGCGCCGCCACCCACCCGTACCCATGATCCTGTCCCTTGCGGCCCGCCGCCGATCACCTGTCCTGCTGCCCCTGGCTGGCCTCGTGCTGTGCCTGGCCTGCGCGTTGCCGAGTGCGTCGGCGCAGCAGCGCAATCCGCAACAGCGGGTGAGCAACAGTATTTTCGAGCAGAAAGCGCAGAGCTACCGCTTCGAGCGCTTCACCCTGGACAGCCCGGACGGACAGCGCCGCTGGCAGGTCAATGTTGGCATTCCAGTGCGGGCGGGGAAGGCACCGGCGCCGGTGTTGTACATGCTCGATGGCAACGCGGCGGCGATGGTGATCGACCAGCCGCTGCTCGCCGAGCTGGCGGCCAAAGCGGCACCGGTTTTGGTGTTCATCGGCTATGACAACGACCTGCGCATCGACTCGGCGGCACGCACCGCCGATTACACCGCGTGGATCGATCGAGCCGACGATGAAAGCGGCACGCCGACGGTGGTCGGCGGCGGTGCGTTTGCGTTCCAGGACCTGATCGAGCGCCGGATCAAGCCGGAGGTGGAAAAGCGCGCGCCCATCGATCGCCAGCAGCAGGCGCTGTGGGGCCACTCGCTGGGCGGGCTGTTCGTGCTGAGCAGCCTGTACACGCGTCCGGCGGCGTTCCAGTACTACCTGGCCGCCAGTCCGTCATTGTGGTGGAACCAGGGCGCAGCGCTGGGCGACCTTGAACAGCAGTTCCTGGAAAGCCAACACGGCCAGCCGGCCCGTTTGTGGATGATGCTCGGCGGTGCCGAGCGCGTCGGCGACCGCGGCAAGCGCGACATGGACAACCCGCGCGTGGTGGCCCATCTGCGCCGCATCGGCGGGGCCACCCCGGATGCGGCGATGCAGTTGGCGCAGCGCCTGGGCAAGGTGCCCGGGTTGCAGGTGCAGTACCGCGAATTCGAGGGGCTCGGCCATGGGCCGATGCTGCCCGCCTCGCTGCAGGCCGCGCTGAGCGCGCTGTACGGCGTCGGTGATCGCAGCACGGCCGTGTCCGCGCCGCCCTGACCGAGTGTTTTGATTCCTCGCACGGCTATTCCGTGCGCCCCGCTACCCAGGCTTCATGTGCATTGCGCACCGGCCCAGGCAACCGTTGAACCCACCGCGCGCCGCGCGGTACCCCGTGCAAGGAGCCTGTCATGTCGTTCCGTTCTTCCTTCCGTCTCACCACTTTGGCCGCCGGCCTGCTGCTGGCTGTCGCCGGCAATGCGCAACCGGTGTTCGACCAGCCCGTCAGTGTGTTCAAGGGCGAAGTCGTTTCGCGCGGTGAGAACGTCGTGCCCGGCAGCACTGCCGAGGTGATTGGCCGGGATTTCGTCCCGGGCCAACAGGTCAGCCTGCTGCGCGGCGAGACCGTGCTCAACGGCCAGCCGTTGATCGTCGATGCTGACGGCAACTTCAAGACCCAGCTGCAGATCCCCGCCGACGCCGTGCCGGGTACCCACCCGGTAGTGGTGCGTGCCAGCCAGCCGGCCGCCGCGACGGTGCTCAAGCTGCGCGTGTCGCCGCAGCTGCCGCTGTCGGGCCAGGAACGCTTTGCCACCCAGTCCAACAAGCTGGTGCAGGGCCTGTACCAGTCCGCCTACAGCGCGGCCAGCAATGCGGTGTTCGTCACCTCCGCGGTCGGCCGTCCGCCGGTCACCCAGTCGCAGCTGCTGAAGCTGGACCCGACCTCGCTGAAGGTGGTCAAGGCGATCACGCCGGCACAGGTGCCCGATGCCAAGGGTGGCAGCGTGTTCGCGGTGTACGGCGTGGGCGTGGACGATGTGAACGGCAATGTGTGGGTGACCAACACGCGCCAGGATACGGTGGCGGTGTATCGCCAGTCCGACCTGTCGCTGGTGCACCAGTTCCCGGTGGGCGCGGTGCCGCATGCGCGTGACGTGGTGGTGGATGCCAGGCACGGCAAGGTCTTTGCATCTGCCGGCGGGGAGGACCACCTGTCGGTGTTTGATGCTAAAACCCTCAAGCCGCTGGAACCGATCGTGCTGGCGTCGGGTGTGGATGACGGCAAGTTCGTCCCGATGAGCCTGGTGCTGGATGAGGCCAGCGGCAAGCTGTTCACCGTCAGCATCAGCACGCCCGAAGCGGCGGTGATCGATGTGGCCAGCGGCAAGGTCGACAAGGTGATCGATCTCGGCAACGCGATCAGTGCCTCCGGGGTGGCCTATGACGCCCGGCAGAACCGGTTGTATGTGGCCTCGCAGGGCACCGACAACCTGCTGATCGTCGATGTGGCATCGGGCAAGGTGGTGCACGACGTGGCCGTGGGTGCCGGTGCGCTCAATGTCGCCTTCGATCCGAAGGCCGGCCTGGCCTATGTCACCAGCCGGGGTGCCGGTACGGTCACCGTGGTCGATCGCAGCGGCAAGGTGGTGGCCAACCTCGATGGGGGCACGTTCCCCAACCACGTCCGTGCCGATGGCAAGGGCAACGTGTTTGCGGTGAACAAGTCGCGCGGCGTCGACGATGCCAAGGGCGACCACATCACCCGTATCGCACTGCGCAAGCAGTAAGTCATGGGGCGGGGCGGCCGCCGGCCGTCCTGCCGAAGGAGCAAGTGATGAAATCGATGTATTCCCTGCCGCGGGTGCCGTTGTCGCTGGCACTGGTGGTTGCGCTTGCCGCGTGCAGCGGACCGGCCGCGCCTCCGGCGGCCGATGCTGCCCCGGCGGAACACCCGGCCGCTTCGGCAGCGGCCCCCCAGCCGCTCCCGGCTGGCTGGGTGCGTTTGGATGGCGGTGCGTTGCCGGCGATGATCGGGCAGGTGCCGGTGCTGCCGGCAAGCGTGCGCTCCGACGATGGCGCGCAGGTCGAGGTGGATGACACCGCCCGGATCGTGGTCGGTGGCGATGACGTGATTGCGGTGATCGATGCGCTTGGTCTCGGCAGTCAGGTCTTTGCCGCACCCAAGAACACCACCACCGATTCCGGACGCGCCGCGCCGCACCAGTTTCTGTTCAACCGCACCACCGGGGTAGAGGGTGTGCTGAGCCTGAAGGGCTCCCTGTTCCTGGGCAACAGCCTCCGCCGCCACACCGAACTGGCGCAGAAGCTGCGCGCCGTCGGCGAGCCGGCGGTGGTGGTCGACGATCTGCAGCCGGCCCCGGACAAGGTGCGCAAGATCGCCGCTGCGCTGGGCCTGGCCGATGCGGGCCGGCAGCTGGCCGCGCAGGTCCAGCAGCAGCTGGATGAAGCAGAAGCGATCGGCAAGGCCAGTGGCCGTGCGCCACGCGTCATCCATGTCTCGGCGACCGGGGCCGGCGGCTCACCGACCGTGGCCGGCACCGACAGTGCGTCGGCCAAGCTGATCGCCCTCGCCGGCGGGCTCAACATCGGGACCGAAGCGGGCGTGGCCAATTACTCCGCATTGAGCAACGAGGGTGTGGTGGCGGCGGCACCGGAGGTGATCCTGGTCACCGAGCATGACCTGGCGCTGTTCGGTGGTGCGGACGGCCTGTGGAAGGCCTATCCCACCCTCAAGCAGACCCCGGCCGGCCAGGCCAACCGGGTCTGGGTGATGCCGGATGTGCAGCTCAAATACGCCAGCGTCGGCTCCGGCGTGGGTGCGCTTGCGTTGGCAAAGGCGTTGGCGGCGCTGCCGCCGGCATGAGCCCGGCGGATCGTCGCCGCCGCCGCGGGCGCGGCATGTTGTTGCTGGCCGCGGCGGTGCTGTTGGTGGCGGTGCTGGCTTCGTTCGCGGTCGGCCCGTTGCGCTTGCCGCCGATGGATGTACTGCAGGCCATCGGCGCGAAGCTGGGCCTGGTCGATCCGCAGTTGGTGAGCCGCCGCGACATGGCGGTGGTCTGGCAACTGCGCATTCCGCGCGCGCTGCTCGGCGCGATGGTGGGTGCGGCATTGGCGATGGCCGGTGCCAGCCTGCAGGGCCTGTTTGGCAATCCTCTCGCCGACCCGGGCATCGTCGGGGTCAGCCAGGGCGCCGCGCTGGGCGCGGTCGCGGCGATCGTACTGGGTGCGGCCGGCGCCGCCGGCTGGATCGTGCCGGTGGCCGCATTCGTGGGCGGCGGCTTGGCCATCAGCCTGACCTATGCGTTGGCACGGCCGGGCCGGGGCAGTGGCAATGCGACGCTGCTGCTGGTCGGCATTGCGATGGCGGCGTTCTGTTCGGCGGTGATCGGCTTCCTTACCTACATCGCCAGCGAAAGCGAACTGCAGTCGCTGGTGTTCTGGCAGATGGGCTCGCTTGCCCGTGCCAGCTGGGCCGACGTAGCCGCGGTAGCACCGTTGTTTGCGATCGGGGTGTTTGCCCTGCAGCGCCTGTCCACGCCGTTGGACATGCTGGCGCTCGGCGAACGGCAGGCCCAGCATCTTGGCCTGGACGTGCCGCGTACCCGGCGCCGGCTGGTGGCGTTCAGCGCACTGCTGGTCGGGGCGGCTGTCGCCTTCGCCGGCTCGGTGGCCTTTGTCGGCCTGGTGGTGCCGCACGTGGCACGCATGCTGGTTGGCCCGGGCCATCGCTGGTTGCTGCCGTTGTCGGGCGTGCTGGGCGCGGTGTTGATCGTGGTGGCCGATACCGCCGCCCGTACGCTGGACCCGCCCGCGGAAATCCCGTTGGGATTGTTCTCGGCGGCACTGGGCGCCCCGTTCTTCCTGTGGCTGGTGCTGCAGCAGCGCCGCAAGGACTCGCCATGACGCCCTTGTTGCGCCTGCGCGGGGTGATCGTGCGCCGCCAGCAGCGCGAGATCCTGCATGGCATCGAACTGGATTTCATGGCCGGCACGGTGACCGCGCTGGTCGGTCCGAACGGGGCCGGCAAATCGACCCTGCTTGCGGTTGCTGCCGGCGACCTGCAGGCCGATGCCGGCGAGGTGCTGCTGCAGGGCAGGGCGCTGGCCGGGTACAAGACCGGGCCGCTGGCGCGGCAGCGCGCGGTGATGCCGCAGGAGCACGGTGTGCGCTTCGCCTTCAGCGTGGAGGAAGTGGTGGCGATGGGGCGTCTGCCGCATCCGCCGGATCCGGCGCTGGACGATACGCACGTGGAGCGCGCGATCAGTGCGGCCGAACTGCAGGCATTGCGTCAGTGCGAGGTACAGCAGTTGTCCGGAGGGGAATCGGCGCGCACCACGTTCGCGCGTGTACTGGCCCAACAGACGCCCTTGTTGTTGCTGGATGAGCCAACGGCGGCGCTGGACCTGCGCCACCAGGAGCGCACGCTGCGCTCGGTGCGCGCCCTCGCCGATGCGGGCGCGTGCGTGATCGTGGTGCTGCACGACCTCAACCTGGCGGCCGGGCATGCGGACCGGATCGTGCTGCTGGAGCACGGCACGGTGGCTGCCGATGGCACGCCGGCAGAGGTGTTGACCGAAGCCACCCTCGGCCGCGTCTACCAGCAGCCGGTCATCGTGTTGCAGCATCCGCAGCGCGGCGTGCCACTGGTGGTGGTAGCCGACACCGCGTAGGGCCGGGCTCGGCCCGGCCGCATTTACCAGCCGAACCTCGCCGTGGCCATCACCGTGCGCCCGCTGCCGTAGTAGCACGACGACACCCCGGTGCAGGTGGACACGAAACGCTTGTCGGCCAGGTTGCTGGCATTGAGCGCCAACTGCACCGAGGTACTGCCGATCTGGCCAAGGTCATAGCGGATCGCCGCATCGAACAGGGTGTAGGCGCCGATCCGGTACAGGTTGGCGCTGTCGCCGTAGCTGACACCGTTGTAGCGCGCACCCGCGGCCAGGCTGATGCCGCGCAACGCGCCGGCCTGGAAGGTGTAGTCGGCCCAGAACGAGGCGCTGTAGTCGGGCACCATCGCCAGTGCCTTGCCGCGATAGGGCGTGGAACGGGTCATTTCCGAGTCCATGCGCGATGCCGCGCCGATCAGGCTGAAGCCCTCGATCGGGGTGATCCGGCCTTCCAGTTCGATCCCGCGCACGCGGCCTTCATCGCCCTGCACCGAGCAGGTGGCCGTGCCGGTGGCGCCGCAGTTGCGGTGGCTGGCCACCGGATCGTCAACGATCATGTTCTGCTGGCGCAGGTCATAGACCGACAACGTCACCAGCCCGTCCACCGTGGCCGGCTGGTATTTCAGCCCGGCTTCCCATTGCGAACCGGTGACGGGCTCGAACGCGGTGTGGGTGAAGCTGTCCAGCGGCGAGCGGGTCGAGGGCTGGAACGATTCGGCATAGCTCACATAGGGGGTGAGGCCGTTGTCGAACACGTACAGCACGCCGGCGCGACCGGTGAAGGCGTCGCTCTTGATCACGCTGCGGCCGCCGGGCGTGGAGATGCCGGTGGCGATGTTGCGGTTGGCGCTGCTGCTGTCGTCCTTGGTCCAGTCGTAGCGGCCGCCCAGGGTCAGCCGCCAGTTGCCCAGCGCCATCTGGTCCTGCAGGTACACGCCGCTCTGGCGGTTGACGCCGGCGGTCGGGGTTTCCGTACTGACGGTGGGGACGTAGTTTGAGTAGACCGGGTTGAAGATGTCGATCGGGCGCGGGCTGCTCATCGCGCTGCGCACGCCTTCCCAGTCGGCACGCTGCCAGTCCCAGCCCAGTAGTACGGTGTGGTCGACCGCACCGGTGGCGAAGCGGGCCTGCAGGCGGGTGTCGAAGGTGTCGCCGTCCGAGTCGCCGGTGCCCTGCACGCCGCGACGGTTCTGGGTGCGGCCGTCGGCATTGAGCGCACCAAAGGTGACCACGCCGCGGTACAGCGAATCCACATGGGTGCGGCGCGCGCTCTGGGTGAGCGTGAGGTGGTCGTTGAACTGGTGTTCGAACATCCAGCCGGCCGTCCACAGCGTGCGATCGAAGGTATTCCAGCCGGGCTCGCCGATGAAGGTGCTGTTCTTCATGTGGCCGTAGGGTGTTGCGTTGAGCGTGCCGGCCGCCGGCAGGAACTGGTAGGTCGAGCCACCGTCGTCCTTCTGGTACATGCCGAGCAGGGTCAGGCGGGTGTGTTCGGCGATCTGCCAGGTGTAGCTGGGCGCCAGGAACCAGTGCTGCTGCTGGGTGTGCTTGATCTGGGTGTCGCCGTCGCGATACAGCCCGACCAGTCGCAGCAGATGGGCGTTGTCCGCGCTGCCGGTGCCCACGTCGAAGGCGGCGTTGTATTGGCCGTTGGCGTCCACGCCCAGACGCAGTTGTTGCTGCTGGCCCGGGGTGGGGGTCTTGCTGACCTGGTTGACCATGCCGCCGGGCGCCACCTGGCCGTACATGACTGCCGACGGCCCCTTGAGCACTTCCACGCGTTCCAGGTTCCAGCTGTCGAACATGCTGCGGTTCCACTGGCTGCCCTGCGGCGCACGCATGCCGTCAAGGGTGACATTGTTGGCCCAGCTGCCCGCGTCGAAGCCGCGGATGCGGAAGTCGTCCACGCGGTTGTCGATGCCGCTGCTTTCCAGGCTGACGCCGGCCACGTAGCGCATGGCGTCATTGAGCGACTGCACGCCGCGCGCATCCAGTTCGGCGCGCTCGATCACCGACACGGACTGGGGCGTTTCGGCGATGCTGGTGCTGGTCTTGGTGGCGCCACTGATGCTGTTGGCGGCGCGATAGGCGTTGACCTGGACCGCATCCAGCGCGGTGGCCTGCTGCGCGGTTGCGTCGTAGGACAGCGTGGTGGCCGCCAGGGTGCAGGCCAGGGACAGCAGGGTGCGGCGCAGCCTGTAGGGAAGGGGGGCAGGAGAATGCATGGCGCGGCTCGGGACGGATGGGGGCGAATGCCTGGCCGGTGGTGATGGGCAACACTGCGGACGTTGATTCCAATCCAGGCAACGGGGAATCTGCACGCCATTTTAACCGGTTTGCGCGCTGATGCAATTGCAACCCATTCGCATATCCGTGGTTGCGACATCCGGTCGCAGCGGGCCACGGGGCCGACCCGCCCACGTATCATGCGCGGCCCTGTTCGACGTCGACCTCCATCGACGCGCTTCCGCAAAGGAGTGATCGCATGACCCACACCCCCATCCGCATCGCGCTTGCCACCGGGCTCCTTGGTCTGGCCGGCGCCGCCATGGCCGGCACGTTGAGCACCGTGTCGCTGAACAAGGCCGCCTCGGAGGCCGCCAGCATCGATGTGCAGCACCTGCCGGGCAACGGTGCCGAGATCTCGTCCATGCAGACCCGGCATTTCGCCGACGGCGACCAGCTGACCACCTGGGCCGACGGTGGGGTGATGATGCTGTGCCGCAAGGTGGGCTACATCAAGGTGCCCGCCGACAAAGCGGACATGGCCGCGCTGCCGCTGGAGCAGCGGCAGATGCTGGTGTACGCGGCGGTGATGGGCAGCGTGGGCGGCGTGATGCAGGTGATGCAATGGACCGGCGAGAACGTGGCGGTGGCCGACGACGGCAGCGAAACCACGCGCAGCGCCGAATCCAACTGGGCCTACGGTGTGGAGCGCGCCGAGGTGACCACCCAGCGCATGCCCGACGGTGCGTTGCGGGTGCGTGCTCACAAGACCGCCACGGAAGAATCCACGCCGCGCTCCGGGCCTGGCGACAGCTTCAGCACCGACGCCGACCGTGACGCACGGATTGCCGAGCTGCCGGCCGTGGGCAGCTGGATGGAGGTGCTGATCGGCACGCAGCCGAAGGCGGCCCGCATCGATCCGGCGTTCTCCCTCACCGGTTGGGTGTCCTCGGGCGACGGGCACGCCGCCACCGTGGGCGAGGCGCGGGCGGCGGCGGGCTGCAAGGACTGAGGCGTGCATAGTGCCGTTGTTCTGTTGTTGGTCGATCCATCGCTGGATGGATGTCAGTGTTCTGCCGTTGTGGTGTAAAAGCCCTTGCTGCCGGCCTGCACAGGTCTACAATGGCGCCATTCCTTCCGGGCCACCCCGATGCGTTCGCAACCGCTCCTGACGTTTTTTACCCAGACCCGCGCAAGCGTGGAACGGGCGCGTCTGCCCTGCGGCTCATCCGGCGGCTGATCGATACCCGATCCCCCTGAACGACCCAGACAGAGCGACCTACCGGGCGCTCTTTTCGTTTCCGCGCTTCACTTCCTTCCCTGCTACAGAACACCGCAAAGGAGAACGTGCCATGCACCTGATCGCCGAGCCCCAAACCTGGCCGCACGCCCGTTAGCCAACGGCGGCGTGCGGCTCTTCGATGTTGGCGACGAGAGCACTCATCATGAACACCCATACGCATACCCATACCCTTTCCCATCGGCGCAACCTGGGCATCATTGCCCACATCGACGCCGGCAAGACCACCCTCACCGAACGCCTGCTGTGGAAGACCGGCGAGATCCGCCGTGTCGGCGAAGTCCACGATGGCGCGGCCACCACCGACTTCTCGGCGATCGAGCGCGAGCGCGGCATCACCATTGGCGCCGCTGCCGTACAGGCGCATTGGGCGCCGCGTGGCGGTGCGGACCATCGCCTGACCCTGATCGACACACCCGGCCACATCGATTTCGCGATCGAAGTGGAGCGTTCGCTGCGTGTGCTCGATGGCGCGGTAGCGGTGTTCTCGGCCGTCGATGGCGTGCAGCCGCAATCGGAAACCGTCTGGCACCAGGCGCGCCGTCATGGCGTGCCGCTGATCGCCTACGCCAACAAGATGGACCGTGTCGGTGCTTCGTTCGAACGCGTGCTCAGCCAACTGCAGGACAAGCTGCAGGCGCGTCCGTGGGCGCTGGGGTGGCCGCTGGGCAGTGAAAGCCAGTTCCACGGCTGGGTCGACTTCATCGACCAGCAGATCGTGGAGTGGGACGACGCCGGCACGCCGACGCGTCGCGACTGGAGCGCGGCCGAGCAGGCGCAATGGCAGCCGCGGCGACAGGCGTTGATCGAGGCCGTTGCCGACCACGATGACGGCCTGGCCGAGGCGTGGCTGGAGGGACGGGCGATCGATGCCGATACGTTGCGTGCGGCGCTGCGCCGGGCAACGCTGGCCGGTTCCGGCGTGCCGGTGCTGGCCGGCGCGGCCTTCAAGAGCAAGGGCATCGACACGTTGCTGGATGCGATCGTCGACTTCCTGCCCTCGCCACTGGATCGACCGGCGGTGGTTGCCAGCGCTGGCGACGTGGAGGTGCTGTTGCCGCCGGACCCGAGTGGCCCGCTGGCGGCGCTGCTGTTCAAGATCACCCACCAGAGCCACGCCGCACTGAGTTTCCTGCGGGTGTACTCGGGCACTTTGAAGGTGGGTGACCACGTGGCTAGTTCGCAGCACGCACAGGGGCGAAGGATCGGCCGGCTGGTGCGGGTGCAGGCCGACCAGACCCACGACATCACCGAAGCGGTGGCCGGCGATATCGTGGCGGTGATCGGCTGGAAGGATGCGGTGAGCGGTGAGACGCTCAGCGCGCCGTCGGCGCCGCTGCTGCTCGATGCCATCCAGGCGCAGCATGCGGTGCTGGCGTGGCGGTTGAGTGCGGAAAAGGCCGCCGACCTGATCCGCATGAGCCAGGGCCTGTCGAGCCTGGCGCAGGAGGACCCTTCGTTCCGTGTCGAGGCCGATGCGGTGACTGGGGAGACGTTGATCTGGGGCATGGGCGAGCTGCACCTGGAGGTGATGGTCGAGCGCCTGCGCAGTGAGTGGAATGTGGCGGTGCGGACCGGTGCGCCGCGTGTGGCCTACCAGGAAACCCCGGCACAGGTCGTGAAGGGCGTGGAAGGCAAGGTGGCCAAACAGACCGGTGGCCAGGGTCAGTTCGCCCGGGTGCTGATCGACGTGGCGCCCACCGACGATGGGGCGATCCGCTTCGTCGACCGCACGGTCGGCGGGGTGATTCCCAAGGCGTTCGTGGCGGCGGTGGAGAAGGGGGTGCGCGCGGCGTTGCAGGAAGGGCCGCGTGGACACCCGGTGGTCGGGATCGAAGTGACCCTGAGCGATGGCCAGACCCACGCCAAGGACTCCTCGGAAATGGCCTTCCACCGCGCCGGTAGCGAGGCGGTCAAGGCCGCGTTGGCGAAGGCGGGCACGCGCCTGCTGGAGCCGGTGATGGAGGTGGCCATCCACGCGCCGTCGGGCAATGTCGGCGATGTGGTCGGCGACCTCAATCGCCGCAATGGGCGGGTGGCCTCGATCGAGGACCACGGGGCCCAGGTGGAGGTGCTGGGCTATGCGCCGCTGGCGCGGCTGGCCGGCTACACCACCTCGCTGCGCTCGCTGACCCAGGGGCGCGCCTCCAGTGACATGCGCTTCAACGGTTACGAGGAAGTGCAGGCCGCCTGAAGCACCGCACCGACCGCACGATGGGAAGGTGATCGCAAGCCGCGTGGGTGATTGCGGGCAGGGTAGGTGCCGACCGTTGGTCGGCACGGGGGGAGCCGGGCAACCGGCTCCCTTTTTTTGTACGCTGGGTAACGCCACGCAGAACGTATGCAGCGGCTTGCCCACCACCTGTAGCGCCGACCGTTGGTCGGCTGCCGTCCTGCCGGGATCACGCGCAGCCGACCAACGGTCGGCGCTACGGGCCAGGCTTGCTGCCGGTACACTACGCAGCTGGGCTGCGCCATTGCCGCGGCCCATTACCTGATGACTGGAGCCACTGATGACCACCGCCCATTTCTATCCGATCGGCACCCCCGGCCAACCCTGGGGCGAGGCCGAGCGCGCGCAATGGCGGGCCGGTCAGCAGCGCCGGCGCAGCTATCACGAAGACGTGGTGGCGGCACTTGAGCGCCTCAATGAGCGCTTCGATGTAGTCCAGTACGGTCAACTGGATTACGCGCCGGATCATTACCCGCTGTTTGCCGTGATCAACCATGACTGGGACCCGGGACTGCCCACCGCGCTGGTTACCGGTGGCGTGCACGGCTACGAGACCAGTGGCGTGCATGGCGCGCTGCAGTTCCTGGATGAGCAGGCCGAGGCATACGCCGGCCGCATCAACCTGATCGTGGCACCGTGCGTGAGCCCGTGGGGCTATGAGCGCATCCAGCGCTGGAACCCGGCCGCGATCGATCCCAACCGCAGCTTCCGTGATGGCGGCCAGATCGAAGAAGCCGCATCCTTGATGCGTTGGATCGCCGCTCGCGGTGATACGTTGCGGGTACACCTGGACCTGCACGAAACCACCGACAGCGACCTGCAGGAATTCGATCCGGCCCGCTGCGCGCGCGATGGCAAGGCACTGGTGCCGGACATCATTCCCGACGGCTTCTATGTGATCGGCAACAGCGAAGACCCGCAGCCGGCGTTCCAGCAGGCGCTGATTGCGGCCGTGGAGAAGATCACCCATATCGCCCCGGCCGATGCCAAGGGCGAACTGATCGGCATGCCGTTGCAGTCCAAAGGTGTGGTGTGGGGCGAGTCGCGTTCGATTGGTGCCTGCGCCGGGTTCACCGACGCACGTTATGCCACTACCACCGAGGTTTACCCGGACAGTCCGCGGACCAACCCGCAGCAATGCAATGACGCGCAGGTAGCGGCGGTGTGTGCCGGGCTGGACTTCGCGCTGGCCGGGTAAGGCCTGGCGTCACGGGTTGACGGCAGCCGGGTAGAACCCGGCTCTACCGGGCGGGTTGACGGCCTTGGCAACCGGGCGCACTCTTGGCTGGCACATGTTTTCGCACGTTGTTGATCGCGTGACCTGACCCACAGGGAGAATCATGACCGCCGCCACCTCCATGCAATCCCCAGCGGACACCCCGCCGCGTTCCACGTTGTGGCGGGTGTTCTGGCTGTACGGGGTCATTCCCAGCAACCTGTTGTGGGCCCTCGCGCTCTGGGCCATGACCCGGCAGAACACGCCGCTGGTGCTGGGCCTGTTCGCGCTGCTGCTGTTGTTCACCGGCTGGATCATTCCCGCGGTGTGGCGGGCCGCGCCGACCGCCAACACCCCCAACCTGGGCCTGGCCGCACGCGGGCTGACCGTGGCCTGGGGGCTGAACACCCTGCTGTTGGTGTTCTTCCTGACCCTGCAACGGGTGGCTCAGTAAAACTGGACAGGCTCACCGGCGCGGTCGAAGGCGGCGAAGTGGTTGACCTGGCCGTTGTTGATTGCATTGACCATCAACCGCAGCGGTTGCGCGGCCTCGTCGCTGGAGGGGGCCACGCCGCCGCGTCCGTCGAGCGCGGCCACGAACACCAGGTCCCAGTCGATGCCGGTGCTTCCGGATTCACGGTCCAGTGCCTGGAACGACGCTACCTCGCCGGGTAGTTTGTCCACGCACAGCACCGGCCCGAGGGTGCCGCCTTCACGCCGCTGGTGGCGTTCACGCTGCGCAGCGGTAGGGGAGTCGGGCAGGTCGGTGCGGACAAACACGAACAGCAATCGTTGGGGTTCGGCCTGGTGCGCCGCGGCGTCCAGCAGCTGGGAAAAGTCGCTCAACATCATGGTTGTCTTCACGTTGTCCAACCGGGGAAGCTGCATGCTGCCACAACCGCGCCGCATCGAATTGATTTAAGTCATCTCGTTCAAACTGCCTGCGACGTAGGCTGGCTCACATCGATAAGCGCGCGGCTGCCCGCCGCGCCCGGAGGAGTGAACAGGTGGAGGTGCAAGGGGGTACGGCCATGAATGCACTGACCGACGGCTTTGGCCGGCGTTTCCCGTACCTGCGCCTGTCGTTGACCGAAGCCTGCAACTTCCGCTGCAGCTATTGCCTGCCCGACGGCTATCAGGCCGACGGGCGACCCACCTTCCTGGCGGTGGACGAGATCGAACGCCTGGTGCGGGCGTTTGCTACGCTGGGCATGCACAAGATCCGCCTCACCGGCGGCGAACCCAGCCTGCGCAAGGACCTGGACCAGATCATTGCCACCGTCGCGGCGGTGCCCGGTATCCGCAAGGTGGCCATCACCACCAATGGCACGTTGCTGCCGCGGCGCCTGCCGAACTGGCACGCGGCCGGGCTGACCGCACTCAACGTGAGCATGGACAGCCTGCGCCGCGATCGCTTCCATGCCATTACCGGGCATGACCGCCTGCCGGAAATCCTGGAAGGACTGGCGATGGCCCAGCAGCTGGGCATGCAGTCGATCAAGCTCAACGCGGTGCTGCTGCGCGGTGCCAACGACGACGAATTGCCGCAGTGGATGGACTTCCTGCGCGATCGCCCGATCAGCGTGCGCTTCATCGAACTGATGCGCACCGGCGACAACCAGGCCTATTTTGAACGGCACCACCTGCGCGCCGACGTGCTGGTGGCGCAGTTGACGGCCGCGGGCTGGAGCGCATGCCCACGCGCCGACGATGCGGGCCCGGCGCGCGAGTATGCGCATCCGGACCATCGCGGCCGGATCGGCATCATCGCGCCGTACTCGAAGGATTTCTGCCGTGGCTGCAACCGCCTGCGCGTCACCGCGCGCGGTGACCTGCGGCTGTGCCTGTTCGGCGACTTCGGCGTGGCCCTGCGCCCGCTGCTGCAACACGATAGCGACCGCGACGCCTTGCTGGCGCGGGTCACCACACAGCTCGGGCTCAAGGCCGCCGGGCATGGATTGCACCAGGGCCAGACCGGGTTGACCCCGCACCTGGCCTCGATCGGAGGATGAGCATAGACATGAGTGGCGAGATGGCAGCGGCGTTCCATATGGCCGATGTGCGCGACAAGCGCATCACCCGGCGGCGTGCGGTGGCGGTAGGCGAGCTGCTGGCCGGGCCGGTGGCCTACCCGATGATCGTCGAGCGTCGCCTGCCCAAGGGCGACGCGCTGGTCATGGCCGAGGTGGCTGGGTTGCAGGGCGCGAAGATGGCCTCGGCGCTGATGCCGTTGTGCCATCCGTTGCCGCTGGAGCTGGTGCGCGTGCATTGCGCGCCGGTACCCGAACGCCAGGCGATCCGGGTGTGGTGCGAATGCGCCAGCGAAGCCCGCACCGGGGTGGAGATGGAAGCGCTGGCGGGCGTCAATGCCGCGCTGCTGACCCTGTACGACCTGAGCAAACCGGTGGAGCCGGCGCTGGAGATCGGCGCGATCCGCCTGTTGTTCAAGGAAGGCGGCAAGCGCGGCCTGTGGCAGCACCCGCAGGGCATGACCGATGAAGAGCGTGCGCGATTCCAGCCGCGTCCGCCGCGCAGCCTGCAAGGCGCGCGCTGTGCGGTGGTCACCTTGAGCGACCGCGCCAGCCTGGGTGCGTACGACGACCGTTCCGGGCCGCGTCTGGTCGAAGGTTTGCAGGCGCTGGGCGGGGAGATCGATGCGGCGCAGGTCCTGCCCGATGGCATCGAACCGCTGGCCAGCCACCTGCGCGACCTCGCCAACAGCGGCGTGCGCCTGTGCCTGTGTACCGGCGGCACTGGCCTGGGCCCGCGCGACCTGACCCCCGAAGCGCTGCAGTCGCTGGGGGGGCGGCGTGTGGAGGGGCTGGCGCAGATGGTGCGCAGTCTCAGTGGCCAGCACACCCCGATGGCCTGGTTGAGCCGTGCCGAGGTGGTGCAACTGCAGGACATGCTGGTGGTTGCGTTGCCCGGCAGCCCGCGCGCCGCCGCGCAGTGCCTGGACATCCTGGTGCCGGTACTGGGCCACGCGCTGGCCATGATCGACGGCGGTGACCATCGATGATCAGCTATGCACAGGCATTGGAGACGCTGCTGGCCAACAGCCAGGCGCTTCCCGGCGAATGCATTGCCGCCGACATGGCCGCAGGGCGCGTGCTGGCCGAGCCGGTGGACAGCCCGCAGTGCCTGCCGCCGTTCGACAACGCAGCGATGGACGGCTTCGGGCTGCGTTGCGCGGGGGTTGAGCGGGCTGCGGGGGCCGAGTTGACGGTACAGGGGTGGCAGGCCGCAGGCGATGTGGCGGTCGACGGCGGGCCGGGCGTCTGGGAAATCATGACCGGCGCACGCATGCCCGAGGGCCTGGACAGCGTGGTGCCGATCGAGAATGTGGAGATTCTTGCGCAGGCGGAGGGACGCCCGCAGCGGATCCGCCTGTTGCAGGCGGTCAAGCCGGGCCAGCATGTGCGCCTGCGTGGGCAGGATGTGCGCAGTGGCGAGCCGGTGCTGGCCGCCGGCACGACGCTGGGCATCAACGAACAGATGCTGCTGCACGCCATCGGCGTGGGCGAGGTGCAGGTGCGGGCGCGGCCGCGGGTGGCGGTGATCGCCACCGGCAAAGAGCTGGTCAGTGACCCGGCGCACACGCTGGAATCGGGCCAGATCCGTGACAGCAACCGGCCCTACCTGGTGGGGCGGCTGCAGGCCGCCGGCGCCGAGGTGGTGTGGCAGGGCGTGGTCGGCGACGATGTGGCCGCCTTCAACCACGCGCTCGACACCGCGTTGGCTGCCGGCGCGCAGCTGGTGATCAGCACCGGTGCGGTGTCGATGGGGCGCTACGATTTCATTCCCGACGCACTGCGCGTGCGCGGTGCCGACATCCTGTTCCACAAGGTGGCCATCCGCCCGGGCAAGCCGCTGTTGTTCGCGCGGCTGGCCGAGGGCGCGCTGTATTTCGGGCTGCCGGGCAATCCGGTGTCGGCTGCGGTGGGGCAGCGGTTCTTTGTCGAACCGCTGCTGCGGCGTCTGCTCGGGCTGCCACCCGAACAGACCCTGCAATTGCCCTTGCACGCCGATGTGCGCAAGCCGCCGGGGATGCGTTTCCACGCGCGCGCGCAGGTGCAGCTGGATGACCAGGGGCGCTTGAGTGCGCGGGTGTTGTCCGGGCAGGAGTCGTTCCGGCTGATGTCGATGCTGCAGGCCAATGCCTGGGTGGTGCTGGACGGCGAGGGCGACCTGGCCAGCGCCGGCAGCCCCGTACAGGTTCAAGGCTGGGGGCACCGCGACCCGGTGCAACTGGCCGCACAGGAGCACGCACGATGAAAATGCAGGTGCAGTTGTTCGGGGCCTTCTCGGACCTGGTGCCCGGCCGCACGCTGGAGCTGGACGTGGCGGGGGAGCGCATCGCCGACCTGCGCCAGGCATTGCGCGAGCTGCTGCCGCAGCGTTGGCCGCAGTTCCGTGCCGGGTTGCTGGATTACTCCGCCTTCGCCGACCACGAACGCGTGCTGCGCGACCACGAGCCGTTGCCCCTCGATGGCATGGTGGCGATCCTGCCACCGGTCAGTGGGGGATGAACATGGACCCGCGCCTGTGTTTGAAAGTGGTGGAACGCAGCGAGGCCGCGCTGGACCCGGCCGAGGCGATTGCCTTTGTGTCCGACCCCGGCTTCGGCGGGCTGGATGTGTTCATCGGCAAGGTGCGCGACCTCAACCAGGGGCGCGCGGTGCTGGGCATCAGCTATGACCTGTTCGTGCCGTTGGTGCTCAACGAATTCCAACGCCTCGCCGACGAGGTGGAGGCCCAGTTCGGGCCGAAGGTGAAGTTGTATGTCGCCCATGCCAAGGGTCGGCTGGCGGTGGGCGAGGTGGCGATAGTGGTGGCGGCGGGCACGCCGCACCGCGATGAAGCATTCCGTGCGTGCCGGGCGCTGATCGAAGCGGTCAAGCACCGCGCGCCGGTGTGGAAGCAGGAGCATTACCACGACGGCGACAGTGTCTGGAGCGAAGGCTGTTCGCTATGCGAGACCACGCCCACGCAGGACACCGATGCCACCGGCCACGCGCATGACCACGCCCACCACTGAGCCGGTCGGCGGGCTGGTGCTGGCCGGGGGGCAATCCCGCCGCATGGGCAGCGACAAGGCCCGCCTGGGCTGGGCCGGCGGCACGCTGCTGGCGCATGCACGGCAACTGCTGGCCGCCGCTGGCGCGTACCGGGTCTGGGTGAGTGGTACGTACCCCGAATTCGATGGCATTGCCGATCAGGTCCCCGGCCTGGGGCCGCTGGGCGGCCTGTCCAGCGCGCTTGGGGTCATCCCCGATGGCCCGCTCTGGGTCATTCCCGTGGATATGCCGGCGTTGACCGCCGGCATGCTCAGGCAATTGCGTGACGCAGTTCGCGAACCGGTCGCCATTTTCGCCGGCTACCCGTTGCCCATGCGGTTGAATGTGGACGCAAACTGTCGCACTGTGCTCGCACGCATGCTTGACAACGTCGCCGGACCGCGCTCCTTACGGGCGTTGCAGCACCGACTGGGCGTAGGTGAAGTTCCGCTGGCAGCCGATGACCTGCCACGCCTGGCCAACTGCAATACCCC
Organism: Stenotrophomonas sp. GL_101; assembly: GCF_057835675.1. Taxonomy (NCBI): domain Bacteria; kingdom Pseudomonadati; phylum Pseudomonadota; class Gammaproteobacteria; order Lysobacterales; family Lysobacteraceae; genus Stenotrophomonas; species Stenotrophomonas sp. GL_101. The sequence goes on from NZ_CM174432.1 coordinate 2,179,980, forward strand.
CCAGCAGTGGAGGGAACTTGCGTCATGAAGATCCAGATCCAGCAGCAGTCTGTCCGCCTCGCGTGGATGAGGCTGAATTGGCCCGCCTGCTGGCCGGCGAACGGATCGGCAACCACACCGCATTGGGCGCTGGGCTGGCCTGGTCGCAGCAGGTGATGCTGGGCGCGGTGCCTGTGGCCCAGCTCGACGGCGATGCCCAGCACCTGCGCGTGCTGCTGCCGCACGCCGACGTACTGGCCTACAGCCAGCAGCTGCCATGCCGCGACGGGCTTGCCTTCACCCTCGATACCGGCAGTGCTGCAGTGCAGCTTCAGTTCGACGTGGACATCCGCGACAGCCTGCGCGAGCGCGGCGCGAGGCGGCGCCATGCCGAGCCGGTGTCCCCGACCTGACATTTGTCAGGCGCACGTTGTTGAAACCGTCGTAATTGATTGAAATCAACTGTAAGCGCGCCGCGCAATGGCCCAATGGTGGCGTGACTTAGGAATCGTTGCAGATACCCGTCGTCACTCCACAGCCTCGGAGCCATGCATGACCACCGGTAGCGATGTCACCCAGAAAAGCAGCAACGGCCCCGGTCGCGTCATCAGCGACTGGACCCCCGAAGACCCCGCGTACTGGGAGCGCAGCGGCCATCGCGTGGCCACCCGCAACCTGGTGATCTCGATCCCGGCACTGCTGCTTGCCTTCTCGGTCTGGGTGCTGTTCTCGGCGGTGTCGATCAACCTGCCGAAGATCGGCTTCAATTTCAGCACCGACCAGTTGTTCTGGCTGGTGGCGTTGCCCAGCCTGTCCGGGGCAACCCTGCGCATTTTCTATTCGTTCGTGATTCCCATCGTCGGCGGGCGGCGCTGGACCGCGCTGTCGACCGCCTCGCTGCTGCTGCCGACGATCTGGTTGGGGTTTGCGGTGCAGAATCCGGCCACCCCGTTCTGGGTGTTCGTGGCCATTGCGATGCTATGTGGCTTCGGCGGCGCCAATTTCTCCTCGTCGATGTCCAACATCTCCTTCTTCTATCCCAAGCAACGCCAGGGCATGGCGCTGGGCTTGAATGCCGGGCTGGGCAACGTGGGGGTGTCGGTGGCGCAGCTGGTGGTACCGCTGGTGATCACCGTGGGCGTGTTCGGTGCGCTGGGTGGCCCGCCGCAACCGGCCGCCGATGGCGGCGCGCTGCTGTACCTGCAGAACGCCGGCTGGATCTGGGTACCGGCCATCGCCCTGTTCGCGGTCGCGGCCTGGTTCGGCATGAACGACCTGACCAGTGCGCGCTCCTCGTTCGCCGAACAGGCGGTCATCTTCAAGCGCAAGCACAACTGGCTGATGTGCTGGTTGTACGTGGGTACGTTCGGGTCCTACATCGGCTTTTCGGCCGGGTTCCCGCTGCTGGTCAAAAGCCAGTTCCCCGACATCAACCCCATGACCTACGCCTTCATCGGTCCCTTGCTGGGCGCGCTGATGCGCTCGGTGGGCGGCAGCCTGGCCGACCGCCTGGGCGGGGCGCGGATGACCTTCTGGATCTTCGCGTTGATGATCGCCGCGGTATTCGGCGTACTGCACTTCCTGCCGAAGGACGGGCAGGGCGGCAACTTCTTCGGCTTCCTGGGCGCGTTCATGGCGTTGTTCGTGCTCAGCGGCATCGGCAACGGCACCACGTTCCGGATGATCCCGGTGATCTTCCGCACCCTGCATGAGCGCCTGTCGGCCAACGCCGATGCCGCCGGCAAAGCGGCCGCCACGCACCAGGCCAGCATCGAGTCGGCCGCGGTGGTCGGTTTCTCCGGGGCGATCGGTGCCTACGGCGGCTTCTTCATTCCCAAGAGCTACGGCTCCTCGATCACCCTCACCGGTGGTCCGGCGCTGGCCCTGTACGGATTCATTGCTTTCTACATCACCTGCCTGGCCGTGACCTGGTGGTGGTACTACCGGCGCGGCGCCGAAACGCCCTGCTGACAACACCTCGCACCGCAGCCAATGCACCACACAGCCACGATGCCAAAGATCGCCGAGGGAGATCCACGATGAGCTATTTCCTTGACCGCCTGCAATTCTTCAAGCGGGACGCCCAACCCTTTGCCGACGGCCATGGGGTCACCAAGACCGAAAGCCGCGAATGGGAGAACAGTTACCGGTCGCGCTGGCAGTACGACAAGATCGTGCGCTCCACCCACGGCGTGAACTGCACCGGGTCGTGCAGCTGGAAGATCTACGTCAAGAACGGCCTGGTCACCTGGGAAACCCAGCAGACCGACTATCCGCGCACGCGCCCGGACCTGCCCAACCACGAACCTCGCGGCTGCCCGCGCGGCGCCAGCTATTCGTAGCGCCAACCGGCTGAAGTACCCACTGATCCGCGGCGCGCTGGTGCGCATGTGGCGGGAGGCGCGCAAGACGCTGGCGCCGGTGGATGCGTGGGCCAGCATCGTGGAAGATCCGGCCAAGGCGCGCGAGTACAAGACCCGCCGCGGCATGGGCGGTTTCGTGCGGCTGCAGTGGGAAGAGGCCAACGAGATCATCGCCGCCTCCAACCTGTACACGGTCAAGCAATATGGGCCGGACCGGGTAGTCGGCTTCTCGCCGATCCCGGCGATGTCGATGGTGTCCTATGCCGCCGGCGCGCGTTACCTGTCGCTGCTGGGCGGCGCCTGCCTGTCGTTCTACGACTGGTACTGCGACCTGCCGCCGGCCTCGCCACAGGTGTGGGGCGAACAGACCGACGTGCCCGAATCGGCCGACTGGTACAACAGCCGCTACATCATCGCCTGGGGCAGCAACGTGCCGCAGACGCGTACGCCCGATGCGCACTTCTTCACCGAAGCGCGCTACAACGGCACCAAGACCGTGGCGATCTGCCCGGACTACTCCGAGCTGTCCAAGCTCACCGACCACTGGCTGCACCCCAAGCAGGGCACCGATGCGGCGCTGGCGTTCGCCTTCGGTCATGTGATCCTGCGCGAATTCCACGTCGATGCGCCCTCGCAGTACTTCCAGGACTACTGCCGCCAGTACTCGGACATGCCGATGCTGGTGCGGCTGGAACGGCGCGACGACGGCCGGTTGGTGCCGGGGCGCTTCCTGCGCGCCAGCGACCTGGGCGGGCTGGGCGAGGCCAACAATCCCGAGTGGAAGGTGCTGGCCATCGACGAGCACAGCGATGCCATCACCATCCCGAACGGCTCGGTGGGGTTCCGCTGGGGCGAGAAGGGCAAGTGGAACATCGAAGAAAAGGCCAGCAATGGCGACGCCACCCGGCTGCGCCTGAGCCTGGCCGGCAAAGAGGACGCCATCGAAGCGGTCAGCTTCCCGTACTTCGGTGGGGTGGAAAACGAGCGCTGGACCGCCGCGCCGGTCGATGAGGTGCTGGAGCGCAACATTCCCGTGCGCCGGCTGGCGCTGGCCGATGACGGCCAGGCACTGGTGGCCACCGTGTACGACCTGCTGCTGGCCCAGTACGGCGTGGACCGTGGCTTCGGCGGTGCCAACGTGGCCACCAGCTACGACCAGGACGTGCCGGGTACGCCGGCCTGGCAGGAGCGCATCACCGGGGTGGCGCGTGCGGAGGTGATCGAGATCGCCCGTGAATTCGCGCGTACCGCCGACAAGACCCATGGCCGCAGCATGATCATCGTCGGCGCGGGCATGAACCACTGGTTCCACAACGACATGAACTACCGCGGCCTGATCAACATGCTGGTCATGTGCGGCTGCGTGGGCCAGACCGGCGGTGGTTGGGCGCATTACGTGGGCCAGGAAAAGCTGCGCCCGCAGACTGGTTGGCAGCCGCTGGCGTTCGGGCTGGACTGGAGCCGGCCGCCGCGCCACATGAACGGCACCTCGTTCTTCTACTTCAACAGCGGGCAGTGGCGTTACGAAAAGCTGCAGGTCAACGAGCTGCTGTCGCCGCTGGCCGACGCCAGCAAATACAGCGGCAGCCTGGCCGATCTCAACCTGCGTGCGGTGCGCATGGGCTGGTTGCCCTGTACCCCGCAGCTGGACCGCAACCCGCTGCAGCTGACCCGCGAGGCCGAACAGGCCGGCGTGGCGCCGGCCGACTACGCGCTGGCCAAGTTCAAGGACAACTCGCTGGATTTCGCCTTCGCCGATCCGGATGCGCGCCAGAACCACCCGCGCATGATGTTCATCTGGCGCTCCAACCTGCTCGGTTCCTCGGGCAAGGGCCACGAATACATGCTGCGGCACCTGCTGGGCACCCGCCACGGGCTGCAGGGCAAGGACCTGGGCGAATCCGGCTCGATCAAACCCGAAGAAGTGAAGTGGCGCGATGAAGCCCCCGAAGGCAAGCTGGACCTGCTGGTCACGCTCGACTTCCGCATGTGTACCACCGCGCTGTATTCGGACATCGTGCTGCCCACCGCGACCTGGTATGAGAAGGACGACCTCAACACCTCGGACATGCATCCGTTCATCCACCCGCTGTCCAAGGCGGTCGACCCGGCCTGGGAATCGCGCAGCGACTGGGAGATCTTCAAGGGCGTGGCGCGCACCGTGAGCGAAATGGCGCCCGGCGTGCTGGGCGTGGAAAAAGACCTGGTGCTGGTGCCGACCCTGCACGACACTCCCAACGAGCTGTCCATGCCGTTTGGTGTGTCGGACTGGAAGAAGGGCGAGTGCGAGGCGATCCCGGGCAAGACCATGCCCTCGATGGTGGTGGTCGAACGCGACTACCCCAACCTGTATCGCAAGTTCACCTCGCTGGGCCCGTTGCTGGACAAGCTGGGCAACGGCGGCAAGGGCATGAACTGGGACACCAGGGACGAAATCGACTTCCTCGGCAAGCTCAACCACACCGTGCTGGACGAGGGCGTCAGCCAGGGCCGTCCTGCGATTGATTCGGCCATCGATGCCTGCGAAGTGATCCTGCACCTGGCCCCGGAAACCAACGGCCACGTCGCGGTCAAGGCGTGGGAATCGCTGGGTACCTTCACCGGCCGCGAGCATACCCACCTGGCAGTGGGCAAGGAGCACGAGGCGATCCGCTTCCGTGACATCCAGGCGCAGCCGCGCAAGATCATTTCCTCGCCGATCTGGTCGGGGCTGGAAGACGACCACGTCAGTTACAACGCCGGTTACACCAACGTGCACGAGCTGATTCCGTGGCGCACCCTCACCGGGCGCCAGCAGTTCTACCAGGATCACGAGTGGATGGTCGACTTCGGCGAGGCCTTCATGGGCTACCGGCCGCCGATCAACACCCGTACCGTGGAACCGCTGTTGAACCAGCGCGGCAACGGCAACAAGGAGATCGTGCTGAACTGGATCACCCCGCACCAGAAGTGGGGCATCCACAGCACCTACAGCGACAACCTGATCATGCAGACGCTGTCGCGCGGCGGTCCGATCGTGTGGCTCAGCGAAGATGACGCGCGCAGTGCCGGGATCGTGGACAACGACTGGATCGAACTGTTCAACGTCAACGGGGCGATTGCCGCGCGTGCAGTGGTCAGCCAGCGGGTGATGCCGGGCATGGCGATGATGTACCACGCCCAGGAACGCATCATCAACGTGCCGGGCTCGGAAATCAGCGGCACCCGTGGCGGCATCCACAATTCGGTCACCCGCATCGTGCTCAAGCCTACCCACATGATCGGCGGCTACGCGCAGCTGTCCTACGGCTTCAACTACTACGGCACCTGCGGCACCAATCGCGACGAGTTCGTGATCGTGCGCAAGATGGACAAGGTGGATTGGCTGGATGGTGAACAGGGTAGCTCTACTGCCGACACTGCCAACGCACGGGAGGTGGCGTGATGAAAGTTCGTGCCCAGATTGCGATGGTCCTGAACCTGGACAAGTGCATCGGCTGCCACACCTGCTCGATCACCTGCAAGAACGTGTGGACCTCACGCGAAGGCGTGGAGTACGCCTGGTTCAACAACGTGGAAACCAAGCCGGGCATCGGCTACCCCAAGGAATGGGAAAACCAGGAGAAGTGGAACGGCGGTTGGGTGCGCAACCGTGCCGGCAAGCTGGTGCCGCGTGCCGGCGGGCGCTGGCGGATGCTGGCCAAGATCTTCGCCAACCCGGACCTGCCGCAGATCGACGACTACTACGAGCCGTTCGATTTCGACTACCAGCACCTGCATGACGCTGGCGACAGCAAGCACCAGCCCACCGCGCGGCCGCGCTCGCTGATCACCGGCCAGCGCATGCAGAAGATCGAGTGGGGCCCGAACTGGGAAGAGATCCTGGGAACCGAGTTCTCCAAGCGTTCGCGCGACTACAACTTCAACAACGTGCAGAAGGAGATCTACGGCGCGTTCGAGAAGACCTTCATGATGTACCTGCCGCGCCTGTGCGAGCACTGCCTGAATCCGGCGTGCGTGTCGGCGTGCCCGTCGGGCGCGATCTACAAGCGCGAGGAGGACGGCATCGTGCTGATCGACCAGGACAAGTGCCGCGGCTGGCGCATGTGCGTGTCGGCCTGCCCGTACAAGAAGATCTACTACAACTGGAAGAGCGGCAAGTCCGAGAAGTGCATCTTCTGCTACCCGCGCATCGAGATGGGCGAGCCCACCGTGTGCTCGGAAACCTGCGTGGGCCGCATCCGCTACCTCGGGGTGATGCTGTACGACGCCGACCGCATTGGTGAAGCGGTGTCGGTGCCGGCCGAGAAGGATCTGTACCAGGCCCACCTGGACATCTTCCTGGATCCGGAAGATCCGGCGGTGATCGCCGCCGCGCGTGCCGAGGGCATTCCGGACAGCTGGATGGAATCGGCCCGGCGTTCGCCGGTCTACAAGCTGGCCATCGACTGGAAGCTGGCGCTGCCGTTGCACCCGGAATACCGCACCCTGCCGATGGTCTGGTACGTGCCGCCGCTGTCGCCGATCCAGTCGGCCGCCGAACGCGGCCACCTCGGCATGAACGGCGAACTGCCCGACGTGGCCTCGCTGCGCATCCCGGTGCGCTACCTGGCCAACCTGCTGTCGGCCGGCGACGAGGCCCCGGTGGTACGCGCGTTGGAACGGCTGATGGCGATGCGGGCCTGGCGCCGCGGCATCAACGTGGAGGGGGTGGAGGACACCGCCGTGCTGGAGCAGGTGGGATTGAGCGTCGCCCAGGTGGAGGAGATGTACCGCTACCTGGCCATTGCCAACTATGAGGACCGTTTCGTGATTCCCAGCGCACACCGCGAATACGCCAACGACGCCTTCGGCGAACGCGGCGGCTGCGGCTTCACCTTCGGCGATGGCTGCAACGGCAGCAGCCCGGCCGACCTGTTCACCCAGCGCAAGAGCACTACCTACGCGGTGCATCCCAACCGCCAGCGGCGCCATGAGGTGACCGAATGAGCCTGCTCAAACTGATCGGCGTGCTGATGGACTACCCGCGCGAAGAACTGTGGCAGCACGGCGAGGAGCTGATCGCCGCCACCGATGACCCGGCATTGTCACGCGGCCGCCGCGCGCAGTTGAAGGCCTTCGTGCAGCAGTTGCTGGCGTCCGACCCGCTGGACGCGCAGGACCGCTGGCTGTCCACCTTTGACCGCGGCAGGGCGATGAGCCTGCTGTTGTTTGAACACATCCACGGCGAATCGCGCGACCGCGGCCAGGCCATGGTCGACCTGATCGATGCCTACCGCCGCAACGGCTTCGAACTGGATGCCAAGGAACTGCCGGACTACCTGCCGCTGCTGCTGGAATACCTGGCCCAGCGACCGCAGGCCGAGGCCAAGGACTGGCTGCACCATGTGGGCCATATCGCCGGCATGCTGGCCGCCCGCGCCGCCGAGCGTGAGCTGCCGCATGCGGTGCTGTTCGAGATCCTGGTCGAAGCCGGGGAGGGCAAGGTCAACCTGGAGGTCATGCGCCAGCGTGCCAGTGAAGAGATCCGCGATGACACCGTTGCGGCCATGGACCAGCTGTGGGAAGAGGAGGCGGTGCGCTTCGGCAACGACGCGCCGTCGCAGGACTGCGATCCGCCGCACCGTTCCCCGGCCCGTGCCCAGAACCGGGAGATCCAGCCATGAACCACTACCTGCATCAGTTCGCGTTCCAGTTCTATCCCTACATCGCCGTGGCAGTGTTCCTGATCGGCAGCTGGGCGCGTTTCGACAAGTCGATGTACACCTGGCGCACCGGCTCCAGCCAGCTGTTGTCCGACCGCGGCATGCGGATCGGCAGCAACTGTTTCCACATCGGCATCCTGGCCATCCTGGGTGGCCATCTGGTCGGGCTGTTGACCCCGCATTGGGTGTACGAGCCCTTCATCACTTCGGCGCAGAAGCAGATGCTGGCAATGGTGGTGGGTGGGTTCTTCGGTGCGCTGTGTTTGGTGGGCATCGTGATCCTGCTGGTGCGCCGGCTGTTCAACCCGCGCGTACGCGCCACCGGCAGTTTCGGCGACACGCTGGTGCTGGTACTGCTGTTCGCGCAGTTGTGCCTGGGCCTGATCAGCATCAAGACCTCGTCGGGCCACCTGGATGGCGGGGTCATGATCATGCTGGCCGAATGGGCGCAGCACATCGTGACCTTCCGTGCCGGCGCCGCCGATTTCATCACCGATGTCAGCTGGGTCTACAAGCTGCATATCTTCCTGGGCCTGACCCTGTTCCTGATCGCACCGTTCACCCGCCTGGTGCATGTGTGGAGCATTCCGCTCAGCTACCTGTGGCGGCCGTACCAGGTGGTGCGCCGTCGCCAGGCCACGTTGCGCTACGGGTCGAAGGAATAAGCCATGGCCAGCCTGCCCAGAATCCTGCCGATCACCGTGATCGATTCCGCCCAGCCGGTGCCCACCGAGGCCGGCCACCACCATGCAGACGCGGCCGGGGAGGGACCGCGTTCGTTCGGCCAGCCAGCGCCCTGCCATCTGTTCGTGGGCGAGGTGGCGATCAGCGAGGCCGATATCGCGCGTGAAATGTTGTTCCACCGTGCGATCCGGCCGGAGCAGTCGCGCGCCGATGCCGCCCGGGCGCTGGTGGTGCGTGAGCTGTTGCGGGCCGAGGCCGAACACCTGGGGCTGTCTGCCGCCGGCGACAGCGACGGGGTGGTCGACGAAGAGCAGCTGATCGAGCAACTGCTGGAAACCGAGGTGGGCGAACGCGCGCCGGACGAGGTCGCCTGCCGTCGTTACTTCGAGCAGAACCGCGACCGCTTCCGCGCGCCGGACCGGATCAAGCTCCGGCATATCCTGTTGGCCGCGCCCGCCGATGACGTGGCCGGGCGCCTGAAAGCGCAAAGCCAGGGCGAGAAACTGATCGCCGAGCTGCGCGAACAACCGCACCTGTTTGCCGATCTGGCCATGCGCCACTCGCAGTGCCCCTCCAAGGACCAGGGCGGCGAGCTGGGCTGGCTGCAGCGTGGCCAGACCACCCCCGAGTTCGACCGCCAGGTGTTCCGCCTGAAGCAGGGCATGGCCGGCTTCCCGGTGGAATCGCGCTGGGGCCACCACGTGGTCAGCATCGACGCACTGGAGACCGGCGAGCCGCTGGACTTCGATGCCGTGCACCCGCAGATCCGCGATTACCTGGAGCTGCAGGTGCGCCAGCGCGAGGTGCAGGCCTACCTGCTGGCGCTGCGCGAGCGCTACCTGGTGCGGGGCCTGGACGAGATCGAAGCCCAGGCCGAATGACCCCCCTTCTTCCCCCGGAGACCGCATGAACCAGGTCCTTTCCCCGGCCAGCCCCGGCCAGCAGCAACGCGCCTTGTGGTTGAGCACGTTCGCCTTCACCGTGTGCTTTGCGGTGTGGATGATCTTCTCCAACATCGGCATCCAGATCAGCCAGCAGCTGGGCCTGAGCGACACCCAGTTCGGGCTGCTGATTGCCACCCCGGTACTGACCGGTTCGCTGAGCCGGGTGTTCCTGGGCATCTGGTCGGACCAGTTCGGCGGGCGCAAAGTGATGGCGCTGGTGATGCTGTGCGGCGCGCTGGCCACCTGGATGCTGACCTACGCCACTACTTACCCGCAGTTCCTGTTTGCCGCGTTGTGCGTGGGCATTGCCGGCGGCAACTTCTCGGTGGGCGTGGCCTATGTATCGAAGTTCTTCCCGGCCAGCCGGCAAGGCACCGCGCTGGGCATCTTCGGTGCCGGCAACATCGGCGCGGCGGTGACCAAGCTGCTGGCCCCGCTGGTGATGGTGGCGGCCGGCTGGACCATGGTCGCCAAGGTGTGGGCAGTGGCGCTGGCGATCACCGCGGTGCTGTTCTTCCTGTTCGCCAAGGAAGATCCGTCACTGGAGCAGCGGCGGCGCGACGGGGTCAAGCCGGTGCCGTTCGCCGAGCAGATGGCGCCGTTGAAGAACCTGCAGGTGTGGCGGTTCTCGCTGTACTACTTCTTCGTGTTCGGCGGCTTCGTGGCGCTGGCGCTGTGGCTGCCGCACTACCTGGTGGGTGTCTACGGCGTGGATGTGGGCCACGCCGGCATCGTGGCGGCGTGCTATTCGATTCCGGCCAGCCTGTTCCGGGTGGTGGGTGGCTGGATGTCCGACCGCATGGGCGCGCGCCGGGTGATGTACTGGACCTTCGGCGTGTCGGCCATCTGTACCTTCCTGCTGGCCTACCCGGACACGGTGTACGTGGTGCAGGGCATCCACGGCGAGCTGCGCTTCCACCTGGCCATCGGCGTGGTGATGTTCACCGTGCTGGTGTTCGTGCTGGGCTTCTTCATGTCGCTGGGCAAGGCGGCGGTGTACAAGCACATCCCCGTCTATTACCCCAAACACGTGGGGCGGTGGGCGGGGTGGTCGGCATGATCGGCGGGCTGGGCGGCTTCATCCTGCCCATCGTGTTCGGTGCGCTCAACGATGCCATCGGCATCTGGAGCAGCTGCTTCATGCTGCTGTTCGTGGTGGTCTCGGCCGCGCTGGGTTGGATGCACTTTGCCATCCGTCGCATGGAGCGCCGCCACTTCCCGCAGCTCGATCGCGAAACCGACCTGCCCGAAGCCATCGATGCGGCCGCTGCCGATCGGCGCGCCCGCACTTGATCCAGATCAGGGCGGCCGGCGACGGCCGCTGTCAGGATGGAGCCATGATCGCCGAACTGTCGCCGTCCGCCTCCTCGTTGCTGCAGCAGTCACTGCTGCAGCAGCCTGTCTACGTGCTGTACCCGCCCGCCCACCAGTTCAGTGCCGGGTTTGGCGAAGCCGGTTGGCGCGCCGCATTGCGGGCCAGCAACGAGCAGTTGATTCCGCGCTCGCTCACGCTGGGCATGCAGGCGCCGCGCGGAGCGCTCACCGATATCGGCGCCCCTTACCAGGCCGCATTGCTGGATTGCCTGCGCATCCACGCGGCCCTGATCGCCGACGACCGCGAAGTGGTGGCGATGGTGCTGCACCGTGGGCTGGCCGAGTGCCTGGCGCCGGCAGCGTTGGGGAAAGTGCTCGATGCGGTGCCGCAGCACCTGCGGATCGTGGCGCGGCCGCAGGTGGAGGTGCGGGTGGACGCGGGCAGCGCACGGCATCCGGCGCAGCTGCGCGCGATCGGCTGCACCCGCATGAACGTGATCGACCGGGCCGGTGCCGACGGCCCGGGTCTGCTCGAACAGGCGCTCGGTGCCGGCTTCACTGCCTGCTATTACCAGTTGCGGGTGCCTGCCAGCACCGATGACGGCTTCCTCGGCCGCGTCGAGCAGGTACTGGCGCTGGCACCGGACCGCATCGTGTTGCCCGCGCCGTATACACGCCCGGACCATCCCGCGCTGGCCGCCTGGGTGGCTGCCTGGCAGCAGGTGGGCCAGGCCGGCTATGTTCCCATTGGCGCCGATCATTACCAGCGTGGCGACCGTGCACCGCCTGCCAGTGGGGTGGATGACTACCGTCATTGCGACCTGGCCCGTGTACCGCGCCGCGACCGCAGCGATTTCATCGGCATCGGCACCGGCGCCTGCAGCCAGATCGGCGACGTGCTGTGCCGGCTGGAGGACGACCTGCCGCAATGGCAGGCGCGGCTGGCCGCCGGCCATGCCGGGGTGGTGGCCGGGCTGATCCAGTCCGCGCCCGAAGCATTGGCTTCTGAACTGGTGCAGCAGATTGCCTGCAACCACGCCCTGGACGTGGCTGAATTTGAATGGCGCAACGCGGTCTCCTTCGCCGACAATTTCAGCGATGCGCTGGCGCGCATGGCGCCGCTGATTGCCAACGGCTGGGCGCAATGGAACGGCAACGTGCTGCGGCTGGCACCGGAGGGCATGTTGTTGTGGCGTATCATGGCCGCGTGTTTCCGCCCGCTGAACGATCTGGTCTAGACCCTCGACGATGTCGCTTCCATCGCCTCCCCGCAGCGGCCACGCCGCGCCGAACCCGGCTGCCGCCGACGATGGCGATTCGCTGCGTTTCTGCAGCACCTGTGCGTTCTCCGATGCCTGCATCTCGCAGGGCTACGACAAGACTGCGCTGTCCGAGTTGCACGTGCTGGTGGACCACGTCGGGCCGTACCACGCAGGCGAGGTGATCTTCCGCGCCGGCGAGGCGTTCGATTCAATCGCCGCGGTCCGTGCCGGCATGGTCAAGACCTTCGTCGATGACAGCCAGGGCAATGAGCAGGTGCTCGGCTTCAGCCTGCCGGGCGAGGTGATCGGGCTCAACGCCATCCACGGCGCCCGTTACCCGTGCAATGCGGTAGCGCTGGATACGGTGCACCTGTGCCGGATCTCCTTTCCCAAGATGAGCCTGTTGGCCAGCCGCATGCCGGGCCTGCAGGCCAAGCTGTTCAGCCTGCTCAGTGCCGAGATCGGCAAGGTGGCCTTGCTGGCGGCCAACCACCGCACCGAGGAGCGCATGGCCGCCTTCCTGGTGGACATGTCCGAACGTTACGCGCGGCGCGGGTTCTCGGCGGTGCGCTTCAATCTGATGATGAACCGTACCGAGATTGCCAACTACCTGCGCATGGCGCCGGAAACCGCCAGCCGGGTGCTGCGGCGGCTGGCCGATGATGGGATCATCGCGGTCAAACAGCGCGAAATCCTGCTGCTGCAGCCTGAGCGTTTGGCGGCGATGGCGGCCGCGCACAGCGACGAGGACCCCGCCTGATGTTCACCCCACGGAGAATCACCATGCGTGTGTTGATGGGTTTACTAGCACTTTGCCTCTCCGGTGCATTGAGCGCGGCGGAGTTGACGGTGTCGGCGGCGTCCAGCCTCACCGAGAGTTTCCGTGACATCGCCCGCGCCTATGAGCAGGCCAACCCGGGCAGCAAGGTCGACCTCAATTTCGCCGCCTCCGGCGTACTGCTGCAGCAGATCGCGCGCGGCGCACCGGTGGATGTGTTCGCCTCGGCCGACGAGCCAACCATGAACCAGGCCGTGACCCAGCAGCTGGTGGACCCGGCCACGCGCGCGGTGTTTGCCGCCAACCAGTTGTGGGTGGTGGTGCCGCCGGCGGCCAAGGCCGTGCCGACGTCCCTGGCCGCATTGGCCGCCCCGGCCGTGCAGCGGGTGGCGATCGGCAACCCAGACAGCGTGCCGGTGGGACGTTACGCCCGCGGTGCATTGGAGCAGGCCAGGCTGTGGCCGACGGTGCAGGCCAAGGCGATCACCACCCAGAACGTGCGCCAGTCGCTGGACTACGTGGCGCGCGGTGAAGTGGATGCCGGCTTTGTCTACGCCACCGATGCGCAGGCGATGCCCGGCCGGGTCAAGCGCGCCTTCCAGGTACCGGTGGACGGTGGCATCACCTATCCGCTGGCAGCGGTGCGCGGCAGCCCTCGCGCAACCGAGGCACGCCGCTTCATCGCCTTCGTGCAGTCGCCAGCGGGGCAGGCCATCCTGCGCCGCTACGGCTTCAGCCAGCCCTGAGCACGCCGTCCTGGACTGGAGCGCGCTGACGCTGTCACTGAAGGTTGCCGGGTGGGCCACGGCGATCAACCTGGTGCTGGGCGTGTCATTGGGCGCGCTGCTGGCCCGCCGCCGGTTTCCCGGGCGCGAGCTGCTGGATTCGCTGTTGACCCTGCCGATGGTGCTGCCGCCCACCGTGCTGGGCTACTACCTGCTGGTGGTGATCGGCCGCAACGGGCCGCTCGGCGCCTGGCTGCAAGCCAGCTTCAACATCAACCTGGTGTTTACCTGGCAGGCGGCGGTAATCGCCGCGGCGATCGCCTCGCTGCCGCTGGTGTTCAAGCCGGCGCGTGCCGCGTTTGAAGGCGTGGACGGGCAGCTGGAGCAGGCCGCGCGCACGTTGGGCGTATCGGAGGCGGCGCTGTTCTTCCGCGTATCGCTGCCGTTGGCGTGGCGCGGCATCCTGGCTGGGTTGTTGCTGGCGTTTGCCCGTGCGATGGGCGAGTTCGGGGCGACCATGATGGTGGCCGGCAGCATCCCCGGCCGCACCCAGACCCTCTCCATTGCCATCTATGAAGCGGTACAGGCTGGGCAGGACGACAAGGCCAATGTACTGGTGCTGCTGACCTCGGTGGTCTGCATCGTGGTGCTGCTGGTCGCCGCGCGGCTGGTTGGCCGCCATCAACGGGCGCTGCGCGATGTGGCTTGAAGTCGACATCCAGCGCCGTCTGCAGGCCGCACAGCAGGTGTTCGAGCTGCAGGTGACGCTGCAGTGCACGCAGCGCAACGTGGTGCTGTTCGGGCCGTCCGGTGCCGGCAAGAGCCTTACCCTGAAAGCGGTGGCGGGGCTGCTGAAACCCGCGCAGGGCCGGATCCGGCTGCTGGACCGCACCTTGTTTTCGGCCGCGGAAAAGATCGACCTGGCCCCGCAGCAGCGCCATATCGGCTACGTGTTCCAGGACTACGCGTTGTTCCCGCATTTGACCCTGCGCCAGAACGTGGCTTTCGGGCTGGCGCGCGGCTGGTTGAACCCGGGCCGCGGCCAGCGTATCGACGCGGTGGAAAAGTGGCTGCACGCATTGCGTATCGACCATGTTGCCGACGCCTTGCCACAGCAGCTGTCCGGTGGCCAGCGCCAACGCACCGCCCTGGCCCGGGCGTTGGTGACCCAGCCGCAGGCATTGTTGCTGGATGAGCCGTTTGCCGCGCTCGATCACGACCTGCGCGCGCACCTGCGCCGTGAACTGGAGGCGGTGCTCGACCAGGCCGGCATCCCGCTGCTGTTGATCAGCCACGACCCGGAAGACGTTGCCGTGTTCGGCCAGCAGGTGGTCCACATGCACGAGGGCAGGGTGGCGTAACGCGGGGCTGAAAACGCAATGCCGGGCTCTGCCCGGCAACCAGACCTCAGTACAACTCGCAGTGCAGGCGCCCTTGCTCCTGCAACGCCGCCCACGCTCCTGCTGTTTCGCCATCACCCGGCACCAGCGCATCGATCGCCGCCTGCACCGCCCCCTCCAGATGCTGCTTGTTGCCACACACATACACATGCGCCCCGCGCGCGATCAGCGCACGCACCGTTTCAGCCCGGTCGGCCAACGCATGCTGCACGTAGTACTTGGCCGCACCATCGCGCGAGAACGCGGTATGCAGCGATTGCAACCGCCCCTCACCCTGCCAGCTTTCCAGCTGCTCGCGGTACAGGAAATCGTGCTCACGCTGCTTCTCCCCAAACACCAGGTGCACCTCGCGGCGCTGCACGGCCAACGCCAGTTCCCGCAGCAGCCCCATCAACGGCGCGATACCGGTGCCGGTACCCACCAGCAGCAACGGGCTGTCGGCATCGGCGGGCAGGTGGAATCCGGGATTGGAGCGCACGTACACACGGGCGCTACCATCGCCATCCAGCAGCCAGCCGGTAGCCGTGCCGCGCCGCTCGCGCCCGTTGCGGGTGTAGCGGATCTCGCGGATGCACAACGCCACCCGTTCGTTGCCGGCGGCCGAGGCGATCGAATACGCCCGCGGCAGGCACGGTGACAGCAGGTCGAGCAGGCGCGCCAGCGGCACGGTGGTAGGGGTGGCATGGTCCTGCAGCACGTCCAGCAGGTCCGCGCCATGCAGGTAGTCCTCCAGCGCCTGGCGCTGGCTGGATTTCAACAGGCCTTTCAGCACCTCACTGCCGCCCAGTCTGGCCAGTTCGCGCAGCAGCGTCTTGCCCAGTCGCCGCAGTTCCTTGCCGGCCAGCAGCTCGGCCGCCTCGCCCTGGCCGTACCAGCGCACCAACGCCTGCAGCAGGGCGGGGTCGTTGCCGGCCACCACGTGCAGGGTGTCGCCGGCCTGGTAGGCGATACCGCTGCCACGCAGGTCCAGCTCGACATGCCAGGCTGCCGGGTCGCTGCTGTTGAGGCGCCGGCGTTCCACGATGGGGGCGGCAAAGGCGTTGTCTTCGGCGTAGGCGGTCACCTGCAGGTGCAGGTCCTGCCCGGCGGCAGGGTTGCCCGCCAGCACCTCGCCCAGTACCGGCGCCCAGCGCTCGAAGAAGTGCGGGTAGCCGGCGTCGGCGTCGACCCGGTGCATGATCGGCAGCGCCTGGCGCTCGCCCAGCAGGGCATCCAGCGCCTTGGTGAATCCACAGAAGCGCGGATACCCCGTATCGCCCAGCCCAAACACCGCATAACGCAGGCCGGGCAGCGCAGGGCGCTGGCGCAGCGCTTCAATGAAGCGCTCGCCATTGGCCGGCGGTTCGCCGTCGCCAAATGAGCTGGACAAGGCCAGCAGTACATCGCCGGCGCCGAGTGTGCCTACGTCGATGGCATCGAAGCAGACTACCTGCGGTGCATGCTGCTGCAGGGCCGGGAACGCGCCCAGGCGATGGGCCAGGGCGCGGGCGTTGCCGGACTCGGAGCCGTACCCGACCAGCACGCGTTGGATCGGCGCGGCGGCGTTCATCAGGCGGCGTCGTAGAAGTCGTCGAACTTTTCCTTGCTGAACTCCACGGCGTCGAAGTTGGCCATCAGGTCATTCACCACGCGACGGATGCTGATGTAGGAGGTGATGGCGCCGTTGGCGTCGAACAGCGGCTGCACGGTGGTATCGACCACGTAAAGTACGCCGCCTTTGCCGATGTTGGGCACGATCCCGGTCCAGCTTTTGCCGGCCTTGATGGTGTCCCACATGTCCTTGTAGACCGCTTTGGGCACGTCCGGGTGGCGGACCATGCTGTGCGGTTGGCCGATCAGCTCTTCGCGCTTGAACCCGGTCAGGGTGCAGAACAGGTCGTTGGCATAGGTGATGTTGCCCTGCAGGTCGGTGGTGGAGATCACCATGACGTTCTGCAGGGCGGTCAGCAGCTGGGTGTTGTCGGGGGCGTAGCTCATGGCGGGATCCTTGGGGCGGTGCAGTGGGTGCGGTGTCGGCATTGCCGGTGCCGCGTTGACGTTGTGTCCAGTACAGGATCGGCCTGGCGCGCGCGGGCGACCATGACAAAGATCAAGCCGCGCTTTGGAGTTGCTGCGACATTGCGTCGCACTTGAGAAGCGCTTCTTCCGTTTGGCGGGCGGAGTCTTTCCACAAGGGCGACAGTCGCGAGCGGGTGCGTGGCTTCGTTCGGGCGTGGCGCGAGCGTCCGGGGCCCCTTGGCGGCCGGCAGGCCCTTTCGCAAATGTCCCCCGGCGCCGGCCTGCGGCCGTCACCTCCTCCTTTATTTTGCCAAGGACCTGCCGGCCGCCAAGGGGCTCGGCTTGCGGTATGTCAAGGGCAGCATCCACGCATGGCGTGGATCTGCGGGTCTGGTTCGGCCGCCGGCATGCTCGAGCGCGGGTGTCACTATCCCTCTGCCCGGGTGGGTCACCACCGTTGGTGGTGATGCGGTAGGTAGGTCACCACCAACGGTGGTGACGCGATAGGTAGGTCACCACCGTTGGTGGTGACGCAGATCGCAAACGGGAAGAGCATGAAAAAGGCGCGGGAATCGCTTCCCGCGCCGCGTGCAGAGGTCTTGGCCGGAGCGTTACAGGATGTCGCCGTATGCGCAGCCCACGGTGACCCAGCCCGGCGAATAGCTCAGGTCCAGCAGCACCCGCGCGTTGCGGTTGTCGCCCAGCGCCTTGCGGTAGTCCATGCCTTTCCAGCCGTAGGTTTCTTCCATCGCCGCCTGGTCCGGGCGCGGCGACATGCCGCCGATGCGATCGACGATGGCTTTGCCGCGTGCCAGTTCCTGACCGGGTGCAACCTTGAAGGCCAGCAGCATTTCGGTGGTGCTGGACAGCTGCACCAGGTCCGAGCTTTCCCCCCAGGCGGTGATCGGGGCATCGCTCTTCCACAGGCTCAGCGCGGCATCGCCCGAGGCGGCCGAGCCGGCATGGGCGAAGTCGGTGATTTCCTCGGCGTTGATGCTGTCGGTGAAGGCGGCCACCTGCGCGGCGGTGAGTTTGCACTCCAGCAGGCGCGACAGGGTGGCGGCGCTGCTGTCCTGTGCCTGCGCGGCCAGCGGGGCGATCAGGCAGAGCAGGGCGGCGCAAAGGGAGTGGGTCTTGATCGACATGGTGCCTCGTGGAGTGATGTGCGTGCTTGCGGTGGATGCCGGGCGCACTGTCCGTGTAAAGCACGTCGCGCCAGCGTGCGGATTCTGCATGATTCTCTGGCCGTTGTGGGTAGCGATGGATCTGTGCCCGGAAGGGCGCAGCGGCGTAGAGTGCGCGGCCATGTGAAGATGAGATTAGGATCACATTTTCAATGTGTAGTAACATGGCTCGCTTGACCATTGACCCGGGCCATTGCCCGTATCCCGGTCATCCTTTCTGCAGCGCCGTGGCATTCCACGCGGCCGTCCGGGAAGCGTCCGTTGTCACCCCTCTTCGCGCATCGTGCCGCGTTCTTTTCGAGGCGGTTTCTGCCTGTGCCGTGCGCGGGCCCCTGGGCGTTGCGATGGCCATGCTTCCAGGAGAAAGCAGAATGCAGGATCTGCATGCCGCACACGCCCATTTCGGCTGGTTCAAACGCCGACGCCACGTCCAGGTGGATGAAGTGACCGTTGTTGATCGCCCGATGCTCAAGAAGGCGGTGGGTGCCGCCGCCCTCGGCAATGCGATGGAGTGGTTCGATTTCGGTGTGTACGGCTATCTTGCCGTCACCCTGGGGCAGGTGTTCTTTCCGTCCAGCAATCCCACCGCACAGCTGATCGCCACCTTCGCTACCTTCACCGTGGCCTTCCTGGTTCGTCCGCTGGGCGGCATGGTGTTCGGGCCGCTGGGCGACAAATACGGACGCCAGAAAGTGCTGGCGTTCACCATGATCCTGATGGCGCTGGGCACCTTCAGCATCGGCCTGATTCCCTCCTATGCGCGCATCGGCATCTGGGCACCGGCGCTGCTGTTGCTGGCGCGGCTGGTGCAGGGCTTCTCCACCGGCGGCGAGTATGGCGGCGCGGCTACCTTCATCGCCGAGTACTCCACCGACCGCAACCGCGGCCTGATGGGCAGCTGGCTGGAGTTCGGCACGCTGGGCGGCTATATCGCCGGCGCGGCGACCGTCACCGCGCTGCACATGGCCCTGAGCAACGCGCAGATGCTGGACTGGGGCTGGCGCATTCCGTTCCTGGTGGCCGGGCCGCTGGGCCTGCTGGGCCTGTACATGCGGATGAAACTGGAAGAGACCCCGGCGTTCCGCGCCTATGCCGAAGAAGCCGACAAGCGTGACCACGAGCGTCCCGGCCTGGGTGCATTGTTCCGCGTGCATTGGCCGCAGCTGCTCAAGTGCGTGGGCCTGGTGCTGGTGTTCAACGTCACCGACTACATGCTGCTGACCTACATGCCCAGCTACCTCAGCGTCACCATGGGCTACGCCGAAAGCAAGGGTCTGCTGCTGATCATCATCGTGATGCTGGTGATGATGCCGCTCAACGTGATCGGCGGATTGTTCAGCGACAAGCTGGGGCGCCGCCCGATGATCATCGGCGCCTGCATCGCGCTGTTCGCGCTGGCCATTCCGTGCCTGAAACTGATCGGCACGGGCAATGACTGGCTGATTTTCCTGGGGCTGATGCTGCTGGGCATCGCGCTGGTGTGTTTCACCAGTTCGATGCCGTCCACGCTGCCTGCGTTGTTCTACACGCCGGTGCGCTACAGCGCGCTGTCGATTGCCTTCAACGTGTCGGTCTCGCTGTTTGGCGGCACCACGCCGCTGGTCACCGCCTGGCTGGTGGAGCGCACCGGCGACCCGCTGGTGCCGGCGTACTACCTGATGGGCGCGGCGGTGATCGGCATCATCACCATGCTGTTCGTCACCGAAACCGCGCGCCTGCCGCTGCGCGGCTCGCCGCCGGCGGTGGCCAGCGAGGCCGAAGCGCGGGCGCTGCTGCGCAGCGATGCGTTGATGACCGTCGATGATGCCCAACCGATGCTACCCGAGGCGGCGGTGCCCGACGACGTGCGCCCGGCCTGAGACGTGGGGCGGCAATGGATGATCGGAAAGTCGCGGGTGACGCAATGCGTAGCGCCGGGCAAGTCCCGGCGCCACCAGTGCCCGTCGCAGCGCAGCATGCGGCGATGCGACGGTGGTGCTAGGATCAAATCATCATCTGAATCGATCCAAATGCCGATGCCTACGCCGGACCGTCGTCTCCTGATCGCTCTCGCCGCCACGGCGATGTTCGCCTCTGGCCTGGCGGTGGCCGCGCCTGCGCAGTCCGCCGCCGACAAGGCCTATGCCTCGGTCGACCCCTTCATCGGCACCGGCGGTGAAGGGCATACCTACCCCGGCGCGACGGTGCCGTTCGGCATGGTCCAGCTCAGCCCGGACACGCGCATCCAGCCGCGCGAGAAGGCCTACGGCTGGGCGGCCGGCTACCGTTACGACGACAGCAGCATCGTCGGCTTCTCGCACACGCATTTTTCCGGCACCGGCCATTCCGACCTGGGCGACATCCTGGTGATGCCGTTCACTGGCAGCCCCGGGCTGGAGCGCGGCGATCCCGATAAGCCGCGCAGTGGCTACGCGTCGCGCTTCCGGCATGCTGATGAAAAGGCCGAGCCGGGCTATTACGCGGTCACCCTGGACGACTACAAGGTGCGTGCCGAATTGACCACCAGCGCCCGCGTCGGCGTGCATCGTTATGCCTTCCCCAAGGGTGCCGATGCCAAGCTGCTGCTGGACATGCGCACCAGCATGTACGACTACCCGGGCAAGATCCTGTGGTCGCGGGTACGCGTGCGCGACGACGGTACCGTCACCGGCTTCCGCGAAACCCGCGGCTGGGCACCGGGTCGGCAGGTGTATTTCGCGATGCGGTTCTCGCGCCCGCTATCCCGCCACGAACTGCACAGCACCGAGAAGGACATCGCCTACAAGGGCTTCCCGCCGCCGGGCGAGAAAGACCCGGCGCAACGCGCCCAGATTGAAGGGAAGCAGTTGGTCGGCACCTTCGAGTTCGGAAAACTGGATGCGCCGCTGGTGGTCAAGGTGGCCATTTCGCCGGTAAGCGAAGCCGGCGCCATCGCCAACCTGGATGCCGAAGTCGCTGATTTCGATTTCGACCGCGTGCGTGCGCAGGCGAAGCAGCAATGGTCCGAGGCGCTGTCGGTGCTCGACATCGACGCGCCCGAACACGCGCGCCGCAGCGCCTACACCGCGCTGTACCACACCATGCTTGGGCCGACGCTGTTCATGGATGCCGACGGCCAGTACCGCGGTTCGGACAACGCCGTGCACAAAGCCACCGGTTACACCAACTACTCCACCTTCTCGCTGTGGGACACCTACCGGGCGCTGCACCCGCTGCTGACCCTGGTGCAGCCGGAGAAGCGCAACAGCGACTTCATCAATTCGATGCTGGCCCACCACGAGCACAGCCCCTACGGCATGCTGCCGGTGTGGTCGTTCCACGGCCTGGAAGACTGGTGCATGATCGGCTACCACGCGGTGCCGGTGATCGCCGATGCCTACGTGAAGGGCATCCGTGGCTTCGATGCGGACAAGGCGTTGCAGGCCATGGTGCAGACCGCCAACTACGGCCCGTACGATGGCATCGCGCAGTACCGCGAACTGGGCTACGTGCCGATCGATGAGGAAGGTGAAGCGGCCAGCAAGACACTGGAGTACGCCTTTGACGACTGGACCATCGCGCGCATGGCGCAGGCGATGGGCAACACCGGGGTCGCCGCGACCTTCGACAAGCGGGCGGGCAACTGGCGCAACGCGTTCGACAAGGACACCGGTTTCATGCGCGCACGCAAGCGCGATGGCAGCTTCCGCGAGCCCTTCGACCCCAGCGCCAGCGGCTACGGCACCGACTACACCGAAGGCAACGCCTGGCAGTATTCCTGGTATGTGCCGCAGGACGTGGCCGGGCTGGCCGCCGCCCACGGCGGCACCGACAAGCTGCTGGCACGGTTGGATGATGTGTTCGAGGCCAAGGTGGACCCGGCCATCTTCGAGCATATGGAAGACATCACCGGCCTGATCGGCTGGTATGCGCACGGCAACGAGCCCAGTCACCACGTGGCCTATCTGTATGCGCATGCCGGCCAGCCGTGGCGCACCCAGGCCCGGCTGAAACAGATCATGGATACCCAGTATGCCGACCGCCCCGATGGCCTGGCCGGCAATGATGATATGGGCCAGATGTCGGCGTGGTATGTGTTCACCGCGCTGGGCTTCTACCCGGTGGCGCCGGGCAGTGGTGAGTACATCCTGGGCCGCCCGTTCCTGCCCAGGTCCGTGCTGCGCCTGCCCAACGGCAAGACCTTCACCATCGTGGCCAACGGGCTGGACGACAACCACACCTACGTGGGCAGCGTGACCCTCAACGGCAAACCGCTGCAGCGCACGTTCCTGCGCCACGCCGAGATCCTGGCCGGCGGCGAACTGACATTCACCATGCAGGCCGAGCCGAACAAGGCCTGGCCGGGGCAGGGCGCTGCGGCGGCGTACTCGATGTCGCCCTGAGCAACCTGAAGAACCCTTGCCGGGCGAGGGTTCCGGGGCATCCCCGGGGCGGGTTGCGCGGGAAAATGGGATTAATGCCCAATTTAGCCAAAAGGGGTATTATTAGCCCCGTATCCCACGCGCTGGAGCTTGCCATGACCCTGCCACTGGATCTGCCCGGCCTTGAAAAGGCCACTGCCTCCTCGGTGAAAACCCGCGGCTGGCCCAGCCTGATGCGCACCGTGCGCGAAAAGCAGGCCCTGGTGATCACCAACCACAACCACCCCGAAGCGGTGATCGTGGACATCAAGGCCTACCAGGAACTGCTCGCCAAGGCTGCCGAAGCCGACAGCGATGAGCGCGGCGGCGAGCTGGAACGCCTGCGTGCGCAGTTCGACGTGCAGTTGGCCAGTCTCAACAGCGCCGCCGGGCTGGGCAAGGTGCTGGGCCAGCCGATGCGGCGCGGCAAGATCACTCCCGGCAAGTCGCTCTGATCGATGGGGCAGATTCTGGTGCTGGCCGGCGTCAATGGCGCCGGCAAGAGTTCCCTGCTGGGCACGTGGCTGGAGGCCGAGGGCCTGACCTGGTTCAACCCCGATTCCTTCACCCGGGCCTTGGTCGAGGCAGGCTGGGCGGCCGAACACGCCAACTCCGCCGCCTGGCATGAAGGCGCGCGCCGGCTCCGCCAGGCCATGGCCGACGGAACTGATTTCGCCTTTGAAACCACCCTCGGCGGCACCACCATCGCGCGGCTGCTGCGTGAGGCGTGCGACACCCACGAGGTGGCCATCTGGTTCTGTGGGCTGGACAGCGTGCAACTGCACATCGACCGGGTGGCCGCGCGCGTGGCGGCCGGTGGTCACGATATTCCGCACGACAAGATCCACGCCCGCTACGATGCCTCGCGCGATAACCTGTTGGCGCTGCTGCCGCACCTGGCCGAGCTGCAGGTCTACGACAACAGCGCGCCGTTGGATGCGCAGGGCCATGCAGAGCCGATGCCGTTGCTGCATGTGGACCGCCAGGGCCTGCACTACCCGGTATCGGTGGCCCAATTGCTATTGACCCCGGATTGGGCCAAGCCGATCGTGATGCGCGCCATGGAGCTGCACGCCAGCGCTGCGTAACACCGGGGGCGCTGCATACATGACGAACACATCCGTATGCACCGCGCTTACATGCCTCTGCCTACCGTGGAGATCGGGCGCACTGGCGGCCCGTTTTCCCCCAAGGAGTCCACGATGCAGAACATTCCCGAAGGCACCCTGATCGTCGTTGCGGACGGCGGCTCGGCCCGCGTGTTCACCAACGTCGGCAGCGGCCGTACCCTGCAGCTCAAGTAGCACGATGAGCTGAAGGTCCAGGACATCAGTGCGCAGGGCGTATCCGGGCAGGGGCCGTCCGGTTCGATGCCGCAGGACATGAGCATCGCGCAGTTGAACGAGGCTACCTTCGCCAAGCAGCTGGCCACCCAGTTGAACGAAGATGCGCTCAACAATCGTTATGCCCATCTGGTATTGATCGCCGACCCGCAGACGCTCGGCCGCATCCGTCCGCAGTTGCACAAGGAAGTCCAGGCCCGGCTGCTTGCCGACCTGGCCAAGGATCTCACCAACGCGCCGCTTGAAGACATCCAGCGGGCGCTTGAGCAACCCCGATGAGCTATACCGGCGACTATGCCGAACAGGAGCCGTCCCGTGCCACGACCGAGGCCGGCACGGGATGGCAGCTGGTCGAGTTCGGTGCACCGTGGTGCCCGCATTGCAGCGGCGCGCAACTGGTCGTGAAGGAATGGTTCGACGCGCACGCCGACGTCCCGCATCTGAAGATCGAGGACGGCAAGGGTCGTCCGCTGGGACGCTCGTTCGCGGTCAAGCTCTGGCCCACCCTGATCCTGCTACGCGATGGGCAGGAAGTCGCGCGACGCGTCCGGCCTCGCGAGCGCGCCGATCTTGCCGTGCTCGATGAAGCGCTGCAGCACGCCTGACACTGCCTTGAAAAAGGACTTTATTCCCACCGACGGTGCAGGCCGACGCCTGCCGTTCGGGCCGGACACGCCGGTGGTGTGCCGGGCACGCGATTACGCGCCGGGTACAGTGATTCCGCTGCATCACCACCCCGACCGCCATCAGCTGGTCTACGCTGAAACCGGGGTGTTGGTGGTACAGGCCGGGCCGGGCCGCTGGGTCGTCCCCAGTACGCGGGCCATCTGGATGCCCGCCGGCATGGGGCACAAGGTCAGCTGCATCGGGGCGGTCGGCATGCGCAGCCTGTACATCCTGCCGGTGGCGATCGCGCAGCCACCGCCTGCCGCCTCCACGGTATCGGTCACGCCGTTGCTGGCGGCGCTGATCCGTGCGGCCGTCGATGTCCAGCAACCCTATCTGCAGGACTCACGCGATGGCCGGTTGATGCAGCTCATCCTCGATGAACTGCAGACCCTGCCGGTGCTGCCGCTGCATCTTCCGCAGCCGCTTGATCCGCGGCTGCGGACCATTGCGCGCAGGCTGGAAGCCCGGCCGGATGACCCGTCCACCCTGCAGGACTGGGCCGTGCGCCTCAAGGTGGATGCCAAGACCATCCAGCGCCTGTGCGCCCGCGAACTGGGCATGACCTTCGGTCAATGGCGGCAGCAGGCGCGGCTGCTGCGCGCGTTGGAGCGCCTGGCCCATGGCGACAAGATCATCGACGTGGCGCTGTCACTGGGCTATGCCAGCCCGAGCGCGTTCACCGCGATGTTCAAGAAGCGCTTCGGGCAGCTGCCCAGCCGGTTCTTCCAGTAACGCGCTGGACTCAATGCGCCTTCGTTCTGGGCAGGAGCGCGGTCGCCAAGCCCAACAGCGGCAGGTACGAGGTGAAGTGGTAGACCCACACGATGCCATGCACGTCGGCCAGCTTGCCCAGCCCGGCCGCCCCGATGCCGCCAATGCCGAACATCAAGCCGAACATCAGCCCGGAGACCATGCCCACGCGGCCTGGCACGGCCTCCTGTGCATACACCACCAGCGCGGCGAACGCCGATGACATCACCAGCCCGACCGCGACCGCCAGCACCGCCGTGCCCATCAGGTTGGCGTAGGGCAGGGCGAGTGCGAAGGGCGCAACGCCGAGGAAGGAGATCCAGATCACCGCCTTGCGCCCGATCCGGTCACCGACCGGGCCGCCGACGAAGGTGCCCAGCGCGATGGACGCCAGGAAGATGAAGAGGTACATCTGGCTTTGCTGCACGCTCAGGTGGAAGCGTTCGATCAGGTAGAAGGTGAAGTAGTTGGTGAACGAGGCGATATAAACGAACTTTGCGAACATCAACACCGAGATCACGGCAACGGCCTGCACGACCTTGCCACGGCTGAGGCCGGTGCCCGGGTTCCGCGCCAGGCTCTTCATCTTGGCCTGGCCGTGGCGCACGGTCCAACCGGTCAGCCGGAACAGCACGAAGATCGCCACTGCGGCGATCAACATGAACCAGCCGATGGCACGCTGCCCGTGCGGGATCACCACCGCGGCGGCCAGCAGCGGGCCGATCGCCGAGCCGGTATTGCCGCCCACCTGGAAGGTGGACTGGGCGGTACCGAAGCGTCCGCCGGAGGCCATCCGCGCTACCCGCGATGCTTCGGGATGGAACGTGGCCGAGCCAACGCCGACGACGGCGGCCGCCACCAGCAGCATTTCGTAACTGTTTGCCAGCGCCATCATGGCGATGCCGATGAAGGTGAAGCACATGCCTGCCGGCAGCAGGTAGGGCAGCGGACGTTTGTCGGTATACAGGCCCACCCAGGGCTGCAGCAGCGACGCGGTGACCTGGTAGACCAGCGCGATCACCCCGATCTGACCGAAGCTCAACTGGAACTCGCTCTTGAACATCGGGTACACCGCCGGGATCACGGCCTGGATCAGGTCGTTGAGCAGATGTGCAAACGCCGCTGCACCGACGATGCGGATCGCAAATCCCTGGTTGGGCGGGGTGGCAGGGATGTCGGGGACGGAGGGGGGCGCAGGGGAGGGGGAGGCTTCTGTAGTCATGGACGGCATCAAGGTCATGGGCGGGCCGCGCACGGCGAGCGGCAGCGGGGCAGGTGCCAAGACTAGTCCGTCGCTGACGCCCCGTCTTGCGCGATTGGGGCGTCAGTCGTCGCGTTTTGGGCATCCCGGCATGCCAAATCCCTACAATCATCACCTGGACGCAAGGAAGTATCGGCAGCATGAGTGCCCTGACAAACCCGGAAGACGCCGTGGGCATCGCCCCGTGCCGCCTGTTCTCAACGGCCTTGATCGCGGTTGCGATGAGTGCCGTATGCACCTCGGCCGCCGCGGCCGATCCCATGCAGCCTGGCATCTATCGGTTGGACCCGCAGGCTTACCTGTCTGCGACGCCGACACCTGCGGCAGCGGGAGAGGCGCTGCGCGATCGCTTCGAGCATGCGATGCCCGACGCCGCCCAGGTCCGTTACGCCTTCGTCTCGCGCGATGCCCACACCGGCATGAACAAGCTGGTGTTCCTCACCGATGCGGCGTACCACTACGACATCAACAGCCCCAACCTGCTGTGCCCGGCCTACGCATTTCCCAACTGGAACGAGCGTTCCGAACGGCAGCCGTTCTGTCGTACCAACATAAGCACCGAGCGCAATGAAGCACGTCTGGACTGGACAGCTACCTCGGTGTCAGTGCATTGGCCCGACCTGAAGCGCCACGTCGGCACTGAGCGGGTCGCGCCCACGCGCAAACCCACCGCCGAGGAGGCCGGCGCCTGCGCCATTGCCGATGTGTGTGCAGCGGAGGCCTACGGGCGGGTCATCAACCGCTATGACGTGGTGCATTACCGCGACCGTTTCATGCTTCAGCAGCCGCGCGCGTACATCGACGTTCTACCGATTCTGTCCGAGGTACCCGTGCATCGGCAGCCGATGGCCAGCGACAGCAGCGAGCATGCGGCGGCAGGCAGCTTCGTGGCGGTGATCGTGGCAACTGCGGAGTGGTATCGCATCGAGCAGCTCCGCCCGGATGGCAGCTACCGGGATGGCTGGATCTCCCGTGACGCGTTGGAGCCGCTGGACTGGGTGGAACAATCCGCATCGACGCCGGCATTCCGCTTCCGGGTGGGGTTCGCGCGCGGCGCCGACGACGGTGACGACCGGGCACTGTCCGCGCTGGAGGTGCTGGACGCTGCCACCGGCACGCGACGGCAGATCCTCCGGGACATCCAGGCAGAAGGTGCGGGCGAGGGCGTCGACCTGCTGCAACTTGTGGATGCCAATTTCGACGGATGGCCGGATATCCAGCTGCCGGGCATGTCCGGTGGCGCCGGTCCCAACAGTACTGCGACCTTCTTCCTGTTTGAGCCGGGCAGTGGCCTTTTTCGCTTCAATCAGGCGCTGTCGGATCTGCCCCAGGTAGCGATCGACCCTGTTGCACGCACGATCAGCTCGGCCGCACGGGGTAGCTGCTGCTCGCACACGTCGCAGACTTATCGGTATGTCGGCGACAGACTGCAGTTGGCAGAAAGCTGGGAACAGTCATCGACCGCCGATGGCAGCTACATCGAGACGACCCGGGGTACATGGCGCAAGGGGCGCATGCACTACCGCACCACCCGTGTCCGCGCCGATACCGAAGGCCGAATCGATCAGTGACGTCCGTCGGGAGAGCTTACCGACGCCGTGTACATGCCGTGTGCTAGGCGAACCCATCGACGCCGGGCGGGGCATGGTTGAGGACGCGACTGGCTTCGCGGAAGCGCAGCGGTGAACGACCGGCGTGGCGTTTGAATGCGTTGCTGAAGGCGCTTTCAGAGGTGTACCCCAGCCGTGCAGCGACGACCGCCACACCGACGTCTTCATCGCGCAGGGCGCTTTCGGCCAGGCGCATGCGCCAGCTGGCCAGGTAAGTCAGTGGCGCAACGCCGGCGGTGAGCTTGAAATGCGCCGCGAAGGTGGTGCGCGACATCGCCGCAGCCACTGCAAGGTCGTCCAACCGCCAGGCATGCCCGGGCTGGGCGTGCATCAAGCGCAGCGCCGGTGCCAGGCGCCGATCGCCGATCGCGCGCAAGGTGCCCGGCGGCAACGACCGGTCCGCCTGCAGGTAGATCCGCAGCACGGTCAGGAACATCAACTGGATCAGCTGCGAAGAGGCCAGCGCCGCGCCCAGCGGGCGTTCGGTACGTTCGATCACCAGTTGCGCCAGCATCCAGGCCAGCGGTTCGGCCTGCGCGTCGTGCGCATGGATATGGATCAATGGCGGCAGGATCTCGCCCAGCAGCCGCCCACTGACCGGATCCAGCCGGACATGGCCGCCGATCTGCACGCAGTCCTGGCCATCGCCCAGGGTGGCGGTCTTGGTGTCGGTGCCGCTGAACACATGGATCGCCTCGACCGGGGTCAACGCCGGGTCGCTGCACAGCACGAAGCCGCGCGCGGAGGACATCACAAACACATCGCCCTGGTTGACCCGGACCGGCGACGGCTCGCCATCGATCAGCAGCCAGCAGCCGCCCTTCACCAGGGCGAAGAACTTCAGCTTGTCTGGTACCGGGAAGCGCAGCGACCACGCGCCGCCGGCACTGAAGCCACCGGCGACCACTGGCTGGACATTGGCGAGGCGAAGCACATCGGAGAGTGGATCATTCTGCATATCCGGACTATCGCGCAAGAATTTCGGACGTACAAGCATTCAGCGTCCGGATGCGTCGCCGTAGCCTAGCGTCCTTACTGGACAGCCTGCGGTGAACCGATGCGCCTACCCCCGTTTATCCCGTGCGCGCGTGCGCCAGTGCGGCGGCCATGACGGGGGCTGGCGATGCCGCCGCCCGCCCGGTGCCGGATGCTTCATCCGGGATCGGCGAAGGACGCGCCTGGCTCACCGTGTTCATCCTGCTCCTGTTGGCCATCCTGGCCTCCATCGACCGCAATGCGATCTCGTTGATGGTCGACCCGATCCGCGCCAGCCTCGGGGTCAGCGACCTGCAGATGGGCCTGCTGCAGGGGCCGGCATTTGCGCTGTTCTTCCTGATCGGCAGCCTGCCGATGGGCTGGATCGTGGACCGTTACTCGTCGCGCTGGACCCTGTATCTGGGCGTGACGGGCTGGTCGTTGGCCACCATCGCCTGCGGCATGGCTGGCTCGTTCTGGGAGTTGATGATTGCGCGCTGCCTGGTGGGTCTGGGCGAGGCGGTGCTGCAGCCGGCCGGCTGGACGATGGTGGCGCGGATCTTCCCGCCCCGACGGCTGGCGCTGGCCATCGGGGTGCTCTCGGCCGGTGCGCAGATCGGTGCGGCCAGCTCGTACCTGCTTGGGGGCTACCTGATCGCCAGTGCCGAGTCGCTGGCCGGGTCGCCGCTGCCGCTGGTGGGCCAGATGGCGCCCTGGCAGCTGGTGTTCATCGCCGCCGGCGTTCCCGGCGTGGTGGCGGCATTGCTGGTGTTTGCCGTGCCGGCCGCACCGCGCCAGCCGCTGGGCAGTATGGGCGCACAGGCCCCGGCACAGGGCGAAAGCACCCGCGTGCGCAGCTTCGTGCGCGCCAACTGGCGTTTCCTGGGCCACCATTTTACCGGATTCAGCCTGCATGCGGCTGCCGTGTTCGGCGCCGCGGCGTGGGTGCCTACCTGGTGGATGCGCGGTTACGGCATGGATGTCCGCAGTGTCGGATTGACCTTGGCGTTGCTGGCGGTGCCGATCGGCGCGGCCGGGGTGATCTTCGCTGGCTGGTGGGTGGACCGCCGCTTCGCCGCGGGCCGGCGTGATGCGCATCTGGCGCACTTCGCCAACGTGGCACTGGTCATGGCGCTGGTCGGCGGCGCCGGTTTCGGCCTCGGCGGCCCGGCACTGGTGGCGATCATCGCCTTTGCGGTCATGCAGTTCCTGCAGCCGTTCTCCGGGGTGTCCGGTGCGGTGCTGCAGATCGTGACGCCAGCAGCGCTGCGCGGCCGCATCTCGGCCGCTTACATCATGTCCTACAACGCAATCGGCATGGTGCTGGGGCCGAGCGTGATCGCCCTGCTCAGCGAACACGTGTTCGGCGCCGAACGGCTGGGCATGGCCATCGCCTGCAGTTACGCCGGCTTCGGCGTGCTGGCCTGGTGGCAGCTGCGCGGCGGTCGCCGCCATGCCGCCGACGCGGTCCAACGCCGCCAGCAGCTGGACACCGATCCCGCCCCCCGCTGATCCGATCCCACCTCTTCGCCTGCTGGCACTGCGGCAGGCATCCCTGGAGCATTGCAATGACCACACAATCCCCCTTGGGCACCGGTTTCACGGCGGCCAGCACGGCCAGCGAGGTAGTGGGCCGCGCCGATCTGTCAGGCCGCACCGCGATCGTCACCGGTGGGTACTCCGGGCTCGGCCTGGAGACGGTGCGGGTACTGGCAGCGCGCGGCGCACGCGTGGTGGTGCCTGCCCGCGACCTGGCCCGCGCCCGCGCGCGTCTGGACACCATCGGCAACGCCGAGGTGGTTGCGATGGACCTGCTCGACAGTGATTCCATCGGTGCCTTCAGCGAGCGCTTCAATGCCGCCGGGCAGCCGCTGCATATCGTGGTCACCTCGGCCGGGATCATGGCCAGCCCGCTCAGCCGCGACCCACGTGGCCATGAAGCGCATTGGGCCACCAACCATCTGGGCCATTTCCAGCTGGTCACCCAGTTGTTGCCGTCGCTGCGCCGCGCGCAGGGCGCGCGGGTGGTGTCGGTGTCTTCGCGTGGCCACCGCTATTCCGACGTGGTGTGGGAGGACCCCGACTTCCAGGCGCGTGCCTATGAGCGCTGGGCGGCGTATGGACAGTCCAAGACCGCCAACATCCTGTTCGCGGTCGCCTTGGACCAGCGCGAGCGCACCCACGGCATCGGTGCCTTTGCCGTGCATCCGGGCACCATCGTCGGAACCGGCCTGGAAAAGCACCTCAGCCACGATGAACTGCTGGCCGGTGGGGTCATCACCGCCAACGGCGAACCGATCCTGGATCCGTCCCGGCAGATGAAGACGGTGGCCCAGGGCGCGGCCACCCAGGTCTGGTGCGCGGTGAGCGAGCAGCTGGCCGGCCTGGGCGGGGTGTACTGCGAAGACGTGGATATCGCCGGTTTCATGGACGCCCAGGGCCGGGTCGAGATGGCCGGTGCCAATGCACTGCGCGGGGTGATGCCCTATGCGGTGGATCCCGCGCAGGCGCAGCGGCTGTGGCAGCTGAGCGAACGACACCTTGAACGTGGCGCACCTGCGCCGCACACCCCGACCTGAGGCTGGAACCCTTTTGAAAACCATCGACCAACACTACATCGACGGCCAGTTCGTCGCCTCGCACGGCACCGACATGCTTGAACTGGTCAATCCGGCCAACCGCACCGTGATCGGTACGGTCACCCTCGGCGACGAGGTGGATGCCCGGCATGCAATCGCCGCCGCCAGGCGCGCGTTTCCCGCCTATGCGCGCAGCACCCTGGAGCAGCGGGCGGGCCATCTACAGGCGATCCATGACGCGATCATGGCACGTGCCGAACACCACATCGCCCAGCGCACCGAAGAATATGGCGGCGTAGCCCGACACAATCGGTTCTCCATCGCCGGGGCGGCAAAGGTGTTCCTCAACATGCGCAAGTCGATGTTCGAGGTGCCGTTCCAGCGCCGCATCGGCCAGGCCAGTGTCAGCCTGCGGCCGCTGGGTGTGGCGGCCCTGATCACCCCCTGGAACTCGGCGATCTTCATGATCTGCAACAAGCTGGCGCCTGCACTGGCGGCCGGTTGCACGGTGGTGATCAAGCCCAGCGAGCTCAGTGCGCTGCAGGTGCGCTTGTTGACCGAATGCCTGCACGAGGCCGGGCTGCCACCAGGCGTGGTCAACGTGGTCAACGGCCGCGGTGACAGGGTCGGCACCGAACTGTGCACCCATCCGGACGTGGCCAAGGTGTCCTTCACCGGTTCCACCGCAGTGGGTCGCATCATCATGCGTCATGCCGCCGACAGCATGAAACGGCTGACCCTGGAACTGGGGGGCAAGTCGGCGCATCTGATCCTGGACGATGCCGACCTTGAGCAGGCGATTCCGTTCGCACTCGGCACCGGCTTCATGAACAACGGACAGGCCTGTATTGCCGGTTCGCGCATCCTGGTGCCACGCGCGCAGCGCGATGCGGTGCGGGCGGCATTGCTGCGGCACCTGCCGGCCTGGCCGGTCGGCTTGCCCACCGATGACCGCACCGCGATCGGCCCGGCGGTGAGCCAGGCGCAGTACCAGCGGGTGCAGGCCTACATCCGTGCCGGCATCGACGAAGGCGCCGAGTTGCTGGCGGGCGGCGAGGGCCATCCGCCAGGCCTGGAGGGCGGGTGGTTCACCCGACCCACGGTGTTTTTCGATGTGCACAACGACATGCGCATCGCCCGCGAAGAGATCTTCGGCCCGGTGTTGTCGGTAATCCCGTATGACGACGTCGACCATGCCATCGCGATCGCCAATGATTCGCCCTACGGGCTGCAGGGCTGGGTAAGCACGGGCGATGTGGCGCGTGGCGTGGCGGTGGCGGCAAGGATCGAGGCGGGCATCCTGATGGTCAATGCGGTGTACGACCTGCTTGATGAGGCCGGCGCGCCGATCGGCGGTTTCAAGCAGTCCGGCATCGGCCGCGAATTCGGCACGCATGGCATCCAGGAGTACCTCGAGCCGCAGAGCCTGTTCGCCGGTGCGGCGGCTTAAGCAGTTCCTAAAAACTGCTGCGGACAATCCACCCGGAGCGCCATCAATCGTGGTGGCGCCACCGGCTGGCCTTCCGCAGAGGATTCCCCGCATGTCTGATCGATCGTTCCCTTCCCCGCACGTCGTCCTCTCCCTGGCCGCCCTGGCACTGTCCGGCATGGTCAGCGCCGCCGAGCCCGGGCAGGCCTCCCGCTTCGGCGTCGGCGCCAGCGTCGCCCGCCTGGAGCGCCCGTATGCCGGCGCCGACCGTACCACCGTCGCCTTGCCGCTGGTGTCCTACGAAAGCCGTCGTTTCAGCATCAGTGGCCCGGTGATCGACCTGAAGTTGATGCCCGAATCCAATGTCAGTGCGCGCCTGCGCCTGCGTTACGAGCCTGGTATGGGCTACGAGGCCGCCGATGCGGCAGTGCTGGAGGGCATGGCGCGACGCCGCGGCGGCCTGTGGTGGGGTGGGGCGGCGCAATGGACCACGCCGCTGGGAGAACTGCGCGGTGAGTGGCTGGGCGACCTGTCCGCGTCCAGCCACGGCCAGCGCGGCACGCTGGGCCTGCATTACCCGACCGGGCTGGGCGATCTGACGATCACCCCGCGGGTGGAACTGGTGTGGTTGAACGGCCGTTATGCCGAGTACTACTACGGGGTGCGCGGCGATGAAGCGCATGTCGGCCGCGACGCCTATTCGCCGGGTGCCGTGCTGCAGCCACGGGTCGGCATTCGCGCCGACTACCGGCTGACCTTTTCCGACCGGGTGTTCGTGGATGTCGCGGCGACCCGCCTGGCCTCGGCCGTGGCCGACAGCCCGATCGTCGATGGATCGCGGGTAGCGACGATGTTCGTCGGTTATCTGCACCTGTTCTGATCTGGAGGCTGACCCAGTGAACCTCGCCGAGGCTTGCCCACCGCAGCTGCTGCTGGTCGAAGACGACCCGCTGCTGGCCGAGGCGATCTGCGCCTGTGTTGCCCAGCAGGGCTGGCGCATCGAGACAGCGGGCAGCGCCGCGGCGGCACGAGCGCTGCTGCAGGAATCGGCCTGGTCGGTGCTGCTGCTCGACATTGGCCTGCCCGATCAGTCCGGGTTGTCGCTGCTGCGCTGGCTGCGCAGCCGCTACGATGCAACGCCGGTGTTGATGATCACCGCGCGGGCCCAGCTGAGTGATCGCATCCGCGGCCTGGACGAGGGGGCCGACGACTATCTGGTCAAGCCGTTCGATCTGGACGAGTTGTTGGCACGGGTGCGTGCACTGGTCCGGCGCAGCAAGGGTGCCTTGACCCCTGAGCTGGCCTGCGGCGAGGTGGTACTGGACCCGCGCGCCCGGACCGTGACCCGCGGCGGCCACGAGGTACTGCTCAGCGTGCATGAGTACCGCACGCTGCTGGCGTTGATGGAGCGGCCCGGCAGCGTACTCACCCGCGATGCGCTGGAGCGGGCGGTATATGGCAATGATCTGCACGTGGAGAGCAACACCATCGCGGTGTTCGTGCACCAGCTGCGCCGCAAGCTGGGCGAGGCGATCGTGGCGACCGTGCATGGGCACGGCTACCGGCTGGGAGCGGTACGATGAAGCACCGTTCACTGCAGGGCCGCATGCTGCGCGCGTTGCTGGTGTGGGTCCTGCTGGCCTGGGTGGTGGCGCTGGCCACCCTGCTGTTGTTCACCCAGGCCCGGCAGACCAGCAACTGGGACGAGAAGCTGCAGTCGATGGGGGTGCGCACGCTGCAGCTGCTGCCGGCCGACATCGGCACCCGGCCGCTGTCGACGCCGCGGCTGCAGGCCCGCACGGACAGCCTGGATGCCGCTGATGGATTGACCTTCCAGGTCTGGCAGGATCACCGGGTACTGCTGGCCAGTACCCCCGGCGCCCCGGCGCAGGCATTGCAGCCTACCTTCGGCGCGGGCTTGTCCAACGTGCAGGTGCAGGGGCGGCCGTGGCGGGTGTTCAGCGTCAGCGACCGCAGCGGCCGTTACCAGGTGCAGGTAGGCAATGCACGGGCGCTGATCAACGCTGATTTCCAGAAGCACTCGGCCAAGGCGGTGACGCTGGCCGCACTGGGCATGGGCCTTGCCGGTGGCGTGATGTGGTTGGCACTGCGCGCCGCGCTGCGCCCGATCGCGGCCTTCGAGCAGGGTACCCGGCAGCGCCCGCGGTTCGACCTGACCCCC
Source organism: Stenotrophomonas sp. GL_101 (assembly GCF_057835675.1). Lineage (NCBI taxonomy): Bacteria > Pseudomonadati > Pseudomonadota > Gammaproteobacteria > Lysobacterales > Lysobacteraceae > Stenotrophomonas > Stenotrophomonas sp. GL_101. The sequence continues at coordinate 2,215,472 of NZ_CM174432.1, forward strand.
TTGCCGACCGACACGCTGCCGCAGGAACTGTTGCCGCTGGTGGATGCGTTCAACGCGATGCTGGTGCAGCTGGATGCGGCCATCCAGGCCGAGCGGCAGTTCATCAGCGATGCCGCGCACGAGCTGCGTACGCCGCTGGCGGCGCTGCAGGCGCAGCTGGAGGTGGCGATGCGCGCACGCAGCGACGGCGAACGGGCACGGGCGCTGCAGACCCTGCTGGTGGGGGTCAAACGCAGTGGGCGTCTGTCCGAGCAGTTGCTCGACCTGGCCCGGCTGGAGGTTGGGCAGCATGCCCCCGAGCGCGGATGGCACGACCTGGATGAAATCGTCGGGCATGTCGTGCATGAATTCGAGGTGGGCGCGGTGCGCAGCGGGCGCCTGCTGAGCAGCGCACTGGCGCCGTGCCTGCTGTACTGCGACGTGGACGAGCTGGGCATCCTGGTACGCAATCTGCTCGACAACGCGCTGCGCTACACCCCTGCTGGCGGCGCGGTACGAGTCGCCTGCGGAACGCTCGATACGAACGGCCCGGTCTACGTGAGCGTGTCCGACAACGGCCCGGGTGTGCCTGACAATGAGCACCAGGCGATCTTCCAGCGTTTCCACCGCGCCAGCGGGCGGCCGGCGGCCCGCGGCAGTGGCATCGGCCTGTCGCTGGTGGCCCGGATCTGTGCGGGCTACGGCGCCAGGATCGACACCGGGCCCGGATTTGGCCATCCCGGGTTCTGCGTGCGCGTGTGCTTTCCTGCCGACGGCGCCAACTGAGTGCACCGCCAAGAAGTTCTTAATGCACGCCTGCGAGTCTGCATCGACCGGGCAGGCGCCCCTTGTTTACCAGGATGATCAGCACGATGGACAGCATCTGGACACGTTGGCGACAGCGTTGGCGACGCTCGCGTCGCCACTGGTTGGCGGTGGCCGCACTGGGCACGGTGGGGGTGGGGCTGATCGTGTTGATGCGTCCGGCTCCGGCCCCAGCCGCGGAGGCGGGTGGGCTGCGGACGCGGGCGGCGTTGAGCGTCAGCGTCGCCAAGCCCCGGCTGATGCGCTGGGCCGATACGCTCGATGCCTCGGGCGCGGTGTTCGCATGGCACGAAGCGGTGATCGGCGCGACGTCCAACGGACTGCGGCTGGAGACCGTACCGGCACAGATCGGCGACCGCGTGCGCCGTGGCCAGGTGCTGGCCACCTTCGACGACCGCCCGCTGCGCGCGCGCCGCGCCGAACTGCTGGCGATGCGGCAACGCGCCCAGGCCGACGCCGAGCAGGCAGCGCTCAACCGCGACCGGGCGTTGCGTCAGCGCAGCAGCGGGGCGATCAGTGAACAGGACATTCTGGCCAGCGTGACCCGCGCACGGGTCGCAGCGGCCGAGGTGGCAGTGGCCGAGGCGCAGGTGCAGGCCAACCAGCTGGAGCTGGCCTACACGCGGGTGCGCGCGCCCGATGACGGCCTGATTTCCGCGCGCCAGGCCAGCGTGGGCATGGTCGCCAACAATGGCCAGGAGCTGTTCCGGCAGATCCTGCAGTCGCGCCTGGAATGGCGTGGCGAACTCAGCGCCGAACGCAGCAGCCAGGTGCGGCCCGGACAGCCGGTACGGATCGCGTTGCCCGATGGCGCGTTCAGCATCGGCAGCGTGCGGCAGGTGGCCCCGGTGCTGGACCCTGGCCAGCGACAGGCACTGGTGCAGGTTGACCTGCCCGCCGATGGCGGTGCCCGCGCCGGGATGTATGCCAATGGACAGATCACCCTGGGCGAGCGCTCGGCACTGGTGGTGCCGGCCGCGGCGGTAGTAATCCGTGACGGTCGCGAGCTGGCGTTCGTCGTCGGTGGCAGTGCGGCGTCGGCGACGGTGATGCAGCGGCTTGTGCGGGCGGGCCGGCGGCAAGCGGGCCTGGTCGAGGTGCTGGAGGGGCTGTCGGCGGGCGATGCGGTAGTGGTGCAGGGGGCTGGATTTCTGGCAGACGGTGACCGCGTGCAGGTGGTGGCCGCGGCCGCGCCGGGGGCTGGTCCGTGAACCTGGCAACGTGGTCGCTGCGCAATCCCATTCCGGTGGTGCTGCTGTTTGTGCTGCTGGTACTGGGCGGGCTGCGCAGTTTCCAGTTGCTGCCGGTGCAGGATTACCCGGATATCGAGCTGCCGACCGTGCAGGTGGCAGTGGCCCAGCCGGGCGCGGTGCCGGCGCAGCTGGAAGGTGAGGTCGCGCGGCGGATCGAGGATTCACTGGCCAGCCTGGCGGGCCTGAAATACCTGCGTACCTCGATCAGCGACGGGCTGGTGCGGGTCCGTGTCGAGTTCGAACTGGGCAAGCCATTGTCCGACGCCCTGATCGAAACCAAGGATGCAGTCGATCGGGTCCGCGCGGACCTGCCCGCCGATGTTCTGCCCCCCAGCGTGAGCGCGGTCAATGTCGCGGTCAGCCCGGTGCTGACCTATGCGGTGCGCGCCGATGCGATGGACGAGGCAGCGTTGTCCTGGTGGATAGACGACAGCGTGGGGCGCAGCCTGCTCAAGGTGCCTGGCGTAGCGCGCGTGGGCCGCGTGGGCGGGGTGGAACGCGAAGTGCAGGTCGACCTGGATCCGGCGCGGATGGCCTCGCTGCAGGTCACCGCCAGCGAGGTGTCGCGCGCACTGCGTGCCAACCAGCAGCAATCCTCGGGCGGGCGCCTGCATGTGGGCGACGGACAGCAATCGGTGCGTACGGTGGCCACTGTCGAGCATGCCGACGCTCTGGCCGCCTGGCCGATCGTCCTGGCTGACGGTCGCCGGCTGCGGCTGGACCAGGTTGCGCAGGTGCGCGATGGCCATGCCGAACGCAGCCAGGTGGCCTTGCTGGACGGCACGCCGGTGATCGGTTTCGAGGTGTATCGGGCGCGCAACCACGACCAGTTGGAGATCGCCGAGGGCGTAGAGCGCGCCGTGCTGGCCCTGCAGCAGGCGCATCCGGGCCTGCACATTACCCGCGTGCTGAACCGGGTGGACTACACCCATGAGCAGTATCGCGGCTCCATGCAGATGCTGTGGGAGGGTGCGCTGCTGGCAACGTTGGTCGTGGGCTGGTTCCTGCGCGACTGGCGCGCCACCCTGGTGGCAGCCACGGCATTGCCGCTGTCGATCCTGCCCACCTTCATCGGCATGCAGTGGCTGGGCTATTCGCTCAATACGCTGACCCTGCTGGCATTGGCGGTGATCGTGGGCATCCTGGTCGACGATGCGATCGTGGAAGTGGAAAACATCCAGCGCCACCGCAGCGCCGGAAAACCGATCCGGCAGGCGACCGAAGACGCCGTCAGTGAGATTGCGGTCGCCGTGCTGGCCACCACGCTGACGCTGGTGGTGGTGTTCCTGCCCACCGCCCTGATGCCCGGCGCGGCCGGCCTGTTCTTCCGCCAGTTCGGCTGGACCACGGTGATCGCCGTGCTGTCCTCGTTGCTGGTGGCGCGGCTGCTCACCCCGGTACTGGCGGCCTGGCTGCTACGTGGCGCCGTGCACCCGGCCGCCCGCGTTGATGGGCGGGTGATGGCCCGCTATCTGGGCGCGGTGCGCCGCTGCCTGGCGCATCCGTGGCGCACGTTGCTGGCAGCAGCGCTGTTCTTCGCCGGTTCGATGGCGCTGCTGCCGCTGTTGCCAACCGGTCTGGTGCCTGCCGCCGATCGCGGCTTCAGCTCGGTGCAGTTGGAGCTGCCACCGGGCGTCTCGCTGCAGCAGACCGCGGCCAGTGCGGAGCACGCGCGCAGGCTGTTGTCCGGCATTGATGGCATCGCTGCGGTATTCGTTGCTGCCGGCATCAGCCCGGCCAGCGCCGACGGCGGCGCGCTGGGAGACCCCCGCCGGGCCAGTCTGACCCTGATCCTGGCACCGCGCGGCCAGCGCCCGGCGCAGGCGCGCATCGAAGCACAGGTGCGCACGGCGCTGGCGGCATTGCCGGGTGTGCGCATCGCGGTGGGCGCCGGTGGGCTGGGCGAGCGCCTGGAACTGATCCTGGCCAGCGACAACGCGCCTGCACTGCAGGCCGCCGCGCAGGCACTGGCGCGTCAGTTGCGCGATGTCGATGGCTTGAGCAGCATCCGCTCCAGCGCAATGCTGGAACGGCCCGAACTGGTGGTGCATCCGTACCCTGCATTGGCCGCCGAGCGCGGGGTCAGCGCGGCGGCCGTGGGCGAAACAGTGCGCATCGCCACGCGCGGCGACTTCGACGCGGCGCTGCCCAAGCTCGATCTCGGCAGCCGCCAGCTCAACGTCCGCGTCCAGCTGGCCCCGGCCTACCTGCGCGATGTGGAAGCCATCGCGGGGTTGCAGGTGCCCGGCCGCGATGGGCTGGTGCGCCTGTCCAGCATTGCTGCGATCGACATGGGCAGCGGCCCGGCGCAGATCGAGCGCTTCCAGCGCAACCGTCAGGTCACCCTGAGCGCCGACCTTGGCGGGGTACCACTGGGCACCGCGATGGCGGCGGTGCTGGCGCTACCGGTGGTGCAGGGCTTGCCCTCGTCGGTGGCACTGCTGCGCTCGGGGGATGCCGAATGGGCCGGTGAACTGGCGGCCTCGTTCGGCTGGGCGGCGTTGATGGCGTTGGTGTGCGTGTTCGGTGTGCTGATGGTGCTGTTCAAGGACGTGTTCCAGCCGTTGACGATCCTCTCGGCCATTCCACTGTCGCTGGGCGGTGCGCTATTGGCGCTGCTGCTGGCACGGGCGGAACTGGATGTGCCGTCGATGATCGGGCTGGTCATGCTGATGGGCATCGTCAGCAAGAACTCGATCCTGCTGGTGGAGCACGCCGCGAGCGCGATCAACGGTGGCGTCGGTCGGGGCGAGGCATTGGTGGAGGCCTGCCGCGCCCGTGTGCGCCCGATCCTGATGACCTCCATCGCGATGATCGCCGGCATGCTGCCGATCGCGGCGGGCTTCGGTGCCGATGCGAGCTTCCGCCAGCCGATGGCGCTGGCGGTGATCGGCGGGCTGAGCAGCTCCACTCTGCTGAGCTTGCTGGTGGTGCCGGTGGTGTTCGACCAGGTCGCGCGTGCCGAGCAGTGGCTGCGCGGGCGCTGGTCGACCGTGGCGCCGGTCCGGTGAGCCGGGCCGATGGGCAGTGCTCAAGCGTGGCCGGGGGCGTCCACCAGCGCCTGCAACATCGGGCCGAGCAGGGAGACCAGCAGTGCTGGTTCGGCATCGGCCAACGCGGGCAGGGCGATCATCTGGCGCATGACCTGGAAGCCGGCGACAAATGCCAGGACCAGCGCAGCGCGCTGGTCGGCGTGAGGTCCGCTCAGTGCAGTGGCCAGGTCGGCCTGGTAGTGGGCGTGGATCTGCTCGCTGGCGATCTCGGCCGCACGCTGGCTCGACGCCGAACGCAGCATCATCTGGAAACCGTCCAGCGGGGTCTGCCCGCGCTGGGTGATGGCAACCAGGCCGGCGGCGATGTCGTGGCCCAGGGTGGGCGATTGGAGGGTGGCCGTCGTCAGCAGGGTGGGGGTGGCCATCGCGCCGGCGATCACTTCGGCAAACAGCTTTTCCTTGGACCCGAAGTAGCGGTTGACCAGCATCGCGGTGACGCCCGCACCGGCGGCGATCTCGCGCACCCCGGCGCCGTCGTAGCCGGAATGTGCGAAGGCGGTATGGGCCGAGGCCAGGATGGCCTGGCGGGTGGCGGCGGCATTGCGGCGCCGGGGCGCGGCAGGGTCGGTCATGGCGGTGGCCCAGGATTAGGTATACGGGTGTAGACAAGTCTATCACCCGCGTGTAGTCTACGGCTGTAGACATAAGTATTCCCCGTTTGACCGGCATCGCGCCGGCCCTCCCTCCGATGAGTGCTCTGCCCATGAATGAGATCGTGCTGGTCACTGGTGGCAATGGTTTCGTTGCCAGCTGGTGCATTGTTGAACTGCTGCGTCGCGGCTACCGGGTGCGGACCACGCTGCGCAGCCTGTCCCGGGAGGCTGCGTTGCGCGCGGCGGTGGCCGCCGCAGTCGATGCCGGCGATCGGCTCAGCGTGGTGCAGGCCGACCTGACCGCCGATGCAGGCTGGCAGGCGGCGCTGCAGGGGGTGGACTACGTACTGCACGTGGCCTCGCCGCTGGGTATCGGCAACCCGGCCGACCCGGCCACGCTGGCGGTGCCGGCCCGCGACGGCACGTTGCGGGTACTGCAGGCAGCGGTCGAGGCAAAGGTCAAGCGGGTGGTGATGACCTCGGCAGCCACCACCGCCACGCCGCCGCTGCAGTCGGCCGACAGCCTCAGCGATGAAAGCGTCTGGTTCGACCCGCAGGAACCGGCGGTGGATGCCTATCGCCAGTCAAAGCGCCTGGCCGAGCAAGCGGCCTGGGATTTCATCGGTCGCCAGGGCGGTTCAATGAGCCTGGCCACGGTGTTGCCGGGGGCGGTGTTCGGGCCACTGCTCAGCCACGACAGCCTGGGCTCGGTGCAGGTCATCCAGCAGCTGCTGCAGGGCACGTTGCCGGCCACGCCGCGGTTGGGTTTCGAGGTGGTGGACGTGCGTGATCTGGCCGACCTGCACATCCGTGCAATGACCGCACCGAATGCGGCCAACGAGCGCTTCCTGGCCAACGGCGAATTTGTGTGGATGCACGAGATGGCCACGCTGTTCCGCAGCCAGCTCGGCGCTGCCGGGGTCGAAAGCGCCCACGCGCCGGATGCCGGATTGGGTGTTCCGGCTGGTTGCGCGGTTCCAGCCGCCGCTGCGGGCGATGGTGCCGCGGCTGGGCAAGCGCCACCTGCATTCATCGCTGAAGGCGCAGCAGCGCCTGGGCTGGCGGCCGCGACCGGCCAGTGCCACTTTGCTGGATTGCGCGCGCAGCCTGATCGACGGCGGTGACGCATGAGGCTCCTGCTTTCCGGCGCCACCGGCTTTGCCGGCGGTGAAGTGCTGCGCCAGGCCCTGGCCGATCCGTCGGTCAATGCCGTGACCGTACTTACCCGTCGGCGGTTGGCAATCGACCACGCCAAATTGAAGCAGGTGGTGGTCGAGGACTTCCTGGATTACAGCGGGATCGATCTCTACAACCACGATGCCTGCATCTGGTGCCTGGGTGTGTCGCAGGGCAGCGTCGATCAGGACGAGTACATCCGGATCACCCATGACTACACCGTGGCGGCGGCCAAGGCGATGTGGGCGGCCAATCCAAAACTCCGCTTCTGTTTCGTGAGCGGCCGCAGTGCCGACCCGAGCGAACAACGCGCCTCGCTGTTCAGCCGGATCAAGGGACGCACCGAACGTACGCTGCAGCAGCTTGGCCCCGGTGCCACCTGGATCTTCCGCCCCGGCTACATCCGGCCGACCCGGCGCAGCGGGCCGCAGCGCGATCTTGCGCGTCTGTTCACGCCGATCGGCACCGTCATGGCGTGGTCCAGCGACGCACTCGCAGTGGATTGCGACCAGCTTGCGGCCTGTCTGCTCGACGTTGCCGGCAATGGCGCCGACGAGCCGCTGCTGCTCAACGCCACCATCCGCCATTGGCGCGCGCTCGGCGGCGGCCCGCCGGCGCAGGGAGGTGGCCGGCGCCGCGGGTGGGCGTTGTTCAAATGGGCCGGGATCAGCGTGTTTTCGCTGCTGGGCGGGGTGGTGGCGGTGTTCCTGATCAGCGGCTGGACGGCACTGGGCGCCGCGCCGGAAGGCAGCCGGCTGGTGCGCGCGCAGCAGTCGGGCCAGTGGAGCCACGGCAGCTTCCAGAATCCGCAGCCGCTCTGGGCCGATGCAGGCGGGGCATGGCGACGGCTGTTGTTTGGCCGTTCGGCGATGCACGTGAGCCCGGATGCTCCGGTTCCGGTCGTACGTACCGATCCTGCGCAGTTGGCCACGCCGCCAGCATCCGGCCTGCGGGTGACCTGGTTCGGGCATTCCTCGGCGTTGCTGGAGATCGACGGCAGCCGGGTGCTGGTTGACCCGTTCTGGAGCGAACGCGCCTCGCCGGTCGGCTGGGCGGGTCCGAAGCGCTGGTTCGCCGCACCGATCGCGCTGGATGCGCTGCCGCGGATCGATGCGGTGATCATCTCCCATGACCATGTGGACCACCTTGATTACCGCACCATCGCGGCGATGGCCGGCTGGGACAACGTCTTCGTGGTGCCGCTCGGGGTAGGGGCGCACCTGGCCAAGTGGGGCATCGATGAACATCGCATCGTCGAGCTGGACTGGTGGCAGTCGCAGCGCGTGGGCAGCCTGGAAATCGCCGCTACCCCGGCCCGGCATGGTTCGGGCCGGTTGGCCACCAAGTCCAACCGCACCTTGTGGGCTGGCTATGCGTTGATCGGGCCGCAGCACCGGGTCTGGTACTCGGGTGACACCGGCTTCCACCAGGACCTCGAACGTATCGGTGAACGCTATGGTCCTTTCGACCTGACCCTGATCGAGGCCGGTCAATATGACGCGCTCTGGCCCGATACCCATCTTGGCCCGGAGTTGGCGGTGGAGGCGCATCGGTTGGTACGCGGCAGGATCATGCTGCCGGTGCACTGGGCACTGATCAGCCTGGGCGAGCACCCGTGGACCGAGCCGGCCGAACGGGTGCTGGCGGCAGCGCGCTGCCAGCAGGTGCAGGTGCGACTGCCGCGTCCCGGCGAGAGCATCGAGCCGGCCACTGCGCCGCCCACGGTGCCGTGGTGGCCGCAGGTGGAGTGGCGCAGCGCCGAACAGGATCCGGTGCTGGCCACGCTGGATGGCACGCCGGAGCATCGCGTGGCTGCACCGACCTGCCTGGCGGCGGCTGGCTGAGGCCAGGCCTGCTCGCCTGAGCCTGCCGCGACAGCAGCTGCCGTGCGCGACATTGCGACGACATCCAAGGGCCATTCTCCTCCGCAGCGCTTCGCCACCCAGGCAGAGCGCATCCCAGCGGCAGGATAGCCGCCGTACGAGCAGGCCCGAGGAACACCCCAGCAATGAAACGTGGTCGGATCGCCCTCGCGGGAGGGATCAGCTTGGCAGTGGCACTTGTCGCAACGGTATGGGTGCAGCGCCACAACAACAGTGCAGTGCAGGACCCGGCGCCTGCGCCGGTGATTTCCGTTGGCGTGGTGCGGCCCCTGCAGATGTCGCTGCCGGTAAGGGTGTCGGCCACCGGGAGTGTGGCTGCCTGGCAGGAAGCCAGCGTGGGTGCAGAGGCCAATGGCTTGCGACTGACAGAGGTCCGGGTCAACGTCGGTGACGCAGTGCGACAGGGGCAGGTGCTGGCACGCTTCAGCCCGGACCTGATCCAGGCCGAGCTGGCCGAAGCGGTTGCCGCTGTCGCGCTGGCGGATGCGGAGGCAGTGGAGGCAGCCGCCAACCAACAACGAGCCCAGATGCTGGATGCATCCGGGGCGATATCCCGGCAGCAGGTGAGCCAGTACCACGCCGTCGCACTCACGACCCGCGCGCGTCTTGAATCTGCCCAGGCAGCCGAGAGAAAGGCCCGTCTGCGATTGGTGCAGACCCAGGTGCTGGCGCCCGGTGACGGGATCATCAGCGCACGCACCGCCACCGTCGGCGCCGTGGTGCCCGCCGGCGAAGCGCTGTTTCGACTGATCAGGGACGGCCGCCTGGAATGGCGCGCGGTCGTGTCATCCACCGACCTGCAGCACTTGCAGCCTGGACAGAAGGTGCAGATCACCATGCCCGGCGCCGGCAATGTCGAGGGGCGCCTGAGGATGCTCGCACCGATGATCGACCCCGCCACACGCAGCGGGCTGGCCTACGTGGATCTCCCCGCTGCCGCCCCCTTGCGTGCAGGCGCCTTCGCGCAGGGCTACATCGCGGTAGGCAGCGACACCGTATTGACCCTGCCACACCGCGCGGTTCTGCTGCGCGACGGCTTCCACTACGTCATGCAGGTCGGGCAGGACGGCATGGTGAGTACCCGGAAGATCGGGGTGGGCCGCCGTAGCGGTGAGCGGATCGAAGTGGTCTCCGGACTGGGCGCCTCCGATCCAGTGATCGCCTCCGGCCTGGGCTTTCTCAATGACGGCGATCTCGTGCGGGTGCTGACCGTCGCTGACGCTGGGCCCGCCGGCCCGTCCGCGATGCTGAGCGTTACGGCAAGGGGTGGCCAGTGAACCTCAATCTTTCCGGCTGGTCGATCCGCAACCCGGTCGCGGTCACGCTGTTGTTCGTCCTGCTGGCGCTGGCAGGTACTGCCGGCTTCTGGGCCATGAAGGTACAGAATTTTCCGGATATCGATTTCCCCATCATCACCGTGACGGCGACGTTACCGGGGGCCTCGCCTGCGCAGCTGGAGAATGATGTTGCGCGAAGAATTGAAGACTCCCTGGCCAACATCCAGGGCATCAAGCACATCAAGACCACTCTCACCGACAGCGTGGCGACCATCAGCGCCGAGTTCCACATCGGCAAGCCGGTCCAGCAGGCGATGGATGACGTGCGCGATGGCGTGACCAGCATCCGCGCCGAGCTGCCTGCCGACATGCAGGATCCGGTCATCAAAAAGGTGGAACTGGCAAGTCAACCGGTGGTGACCTATGCGCTGAGTTCGACCTCCCTGGATATGGAAGCGTTGTCGTGGTTCGTGGACAACCAGGTCAGCAAGCGCCTGCTTGGCAAGGCAGGCGTGGGCGCGGTGTCGAGGGTGGGCGGTGTGGATCGGGAGGTGCAGGTGACACTGGATCCGGATCGACTGCTGGGGTTGAACGCTACTGCTGCCGAGATTTCCCTGCAGCTGCGCCAACTGCAGTTGGAAGCTTCCGGTGGCCGGGTGGGCATTGGAGGCGCCGAGCAATCGGTGCGCACCATTGCCACCGTAGACTCGGCGGCACACATCGCCGCTATGGCCATCACTCTCACGGACGGTCGTCGGATCCGGCTGGCCGAGGTCGCCGAGGTTTCCGATACCACTGCCGAGCTGCGAACGGCCGCTCAAATGGATGGGTGGCCGGTGGTGTCATTCGACGTACTGCGTGCCCGCGGGGCGGGTGAGCTGGAGGTGGCCGCGGCGGCCAGTGAGGTGATCGCGCAGTTGCAGCAGGACTTTCCGCAGATTCGGTTCGAAAAGGCGGTTGACCATGTCGCTCCGATTGCCGAGAACTACATCGGCTCGATGCTGCTGCTGCTCGAAGGTGCCGTGCTGGCGGTCATCGTCGTGTTCTGCTTCCTGCGCGACTGGCGCGCGACCTTGATTGCCGCGGTGGCATTGCCGCTGTCGGCCATTCCCACTTTCGCGGCGATGCACTTGATGGGATTTTCCCTCAATACAGTGTCGCTGCTGTCCCTTTCATTGATCATCGGCGTACTGGTCGACGATGCCATCGTCGAGATCGAGAATATCGAACGCCACCTGTTGATGGGGAAGACGCCCTTCCGCGCCGCCGACGAGGCGGCCAGCGAAATCGGCCTGGCGGTGGTCGCCACAACCCTCACACTGGTGGCGGTGTTCCTGCCAACGTCGCTGATGGGGGGCGTAGTAGGGCAGTACTTCGTCCAGTTCGGTTGGACGGCGGCGGTGGCGGTGCTGTTCTCATTGCTGGTCGCACGCATGCTGACGCCGACCATGGCCGCCTACCTGCTGAAGGCGCCAACCCGGCGGCGCCGGCAGCCGCGCTGGGTACTGCGGTATGTAGGGGCGGTACGGGCGTGCATGCGCCGACGTTGGCTTACCCTCGCGGGTGCGGCGCTGGTGATCGGGCTGGGTCTGCTGGTCGCCGCGCAACTTCCAGGCGAGTTCATGCCTGCCGATGACGGCAACCAGGTCCAGGTGAGCCTGACGCTGCCACCCGGCAGCGTCATTGGCGACACCCTTGCGTTGGCCGAGGACGCCCGCGCGCTCATCGCCCATAGTCCCTACGTGGCCTCGGTCCATACGGCCGTTGGTGGGGGCGGCTCCGGTTCAGGCGAACCCGGTGAGTCGGCACCAACAGCGAGTGTCGGCATGGCAGTGCTGACGGCGACCTTGGTCGAACGTGGCCAGCGCAACGGATTTACCAGGTCCACCATCGAGAGTCAGTTGCGCGTGGAGCTGCAGCGGCTACCTGGTGCGCGGGTCAGCGTGGGCAGCGGCAGTGAGGCCTACGAACTGGTACTGAGCGCCGAGGATGGGGATCGACTGACCCGTCACGCACGGATTGCCGAGAGGGAGCTGCGCGGCATTCCGGGGGTAGGGGCGGTGATTTCCTCCGCAGCCCTGGTGCGTCCGGAGTTGGTGGTGCGGCCTGACTTCGCCCGCGCCGCTGACTTGGGGGTCACCTCCAGCGCCATCGCCGACACCTTGCGCGTTGCGACGCTGGGCGACTACCGCCAGGACCTCGCCAAGTTGAATCTGAGCGAACGGCAGATTCCCGTGGTAGTGCGGTTGGCCAACCGCGGCCGCGAAGATCTGGACACCCTGCGTCGCCTGCCCGTTCCAGGGGTACGCGGCCCGGTGCCGCTGGAAAGCGTCGCAGACGTGGCGTTGCTGTCGGGTCCAGCCGAGCTGACCCGCTACGACCGGCAGCGCAACGTCAATCTCAAGGTGGAGTTGAACGGCCTTCCGTTAGGGGATGTGGAGCAAGCAGTGCTGGCACTGCCGAGCATTGCCCAGCTCCCGCGCGGCATTACCCGGACGACCGCCGGCGATGCCGAGGCAATGGGTGAACTGGTGGTGGGTTTTGCCCTGGCCATGTCCGCTGGCGTGCTGTGTGTGTACATGGTGCTGGTGCTGCTGCTTAAGGATTTCGCCCAGCCACTGACCGTACTGATCGCACTATGCCTGTCCATCCCCGGTGCGTTCGTGGCGCTGCTGCTTGCCGGCCAAAGCCTGTCGATGCCCTCGATGATCGGCCTGATCATGCTGATGGGCATTACAACCAAGAACGCCATCCTGCTGGTGGACTACATCATCATCGCGCGGCGCGTTCTGGGCATGAACCGTCACCGCGCGATTATCGATGCGTGCCGCAAGCGTGCGCGCCCGATCGTGATGACCACGATCGCCATGGGCGCCGGCATGCTGCCGGTTGCACTGGGCATGGGTGCCGATCCGAGTTTTCGCGCACCGATGGCCATCGTGGTGATCGGGGGGCTTCTCACCTCAACGGTGCTGTGCCTGCTGGTCATCCCGGTGGCCTACAGCGTGATGGATGACCTCGTCGAAGGCCTGCGCAGGCGCTGGGTTTCACGTCCGGAACGGAATTCCGAACGGTCCGTGGCCCGTCGCGCATGAGCTTCCTCCACATCCTTTCGTTCAAGGCGTCCGCATGAACCTGATCACGATGACGATGGCCGCGCTCCTGGCGTACGTCGCCGGCAGCATCATCTACGTATACCGCTTTCGCGGGCGGCAGCGCTACGCTAGTTTTTCCCAGTACCTGCGCAAAAGCTGGCCGCTGTTCGCGCCCCTGAACTGCCTGCTGTATCTGGCAACGGCGCGCGAGGCGCGCTACCCGGTACTCGAACCGCACTACATCGACGGCATCCACCGGCTCCGCCGCAACTGGCGCCGGATCCGCGACGAGGCCATTCGACTGCATACCGCGGGCGCCTTCGAGGCGGCCTCGGCACCGGGCTCGGCCGGGCATCATGACCTCGGTTTCCGCACCTTCTACAAGCGGGGTTGGCGCAAGTTCTACCTGATGTGGTACGGCAATCCGCACCGCTCGGCCGAGCGCCTGTGCCCGGACACGGTACGACTGCTGGAAGGCATCCCGGGGATACGCGCTGCGATGTTCTCGGTGCTGCCGCCCGGGGCAGAACTGAGCATGCACGCCGACCCGCTGGCATGCTCGCTGCGCTACCACCTTGGCCTGGACACGCCAGATTCCATGCAGTGCTATATCTGCGTGGATGGTCTCTGCCTACCGTGGCGCAATGGCGAGGATTTCGTATTCGATGAAACCTATCCGCACTATGCACGTAATGATACCGATGCGCTTCGCGTGATCCTGATGTGCGACGTGGAGCGCCCCATGAACCTGGCGGGGCGCGCGTTCAACCGGGTCTACTCCGGGCTGGCCAGGGCCATGGCCGTACCTAACACCCCCGAGGACCGGCAGGGTGCCATCAGCTGGCTGTTCGCACGGCTGACACCTCTCCGCGAGCGCGGCCTGGCACTGAAACGCGCACACCGGCCGCTGTACACAGTGCTCAAAACACTGCTCAATACTGCTCTTGTCCTGCTGTTCTTCGGGATGATATTGGCCGTGCTAGAGTTCTTCACGCGGATGCTCGGCATCGTGTGGGACTAGCCGGCCATGACAATCATCGGGCACCGGCAAGGTGCGCATGACACTTGTGGAATACTTGACCAGGTGAGGGTGCCATGACCAGGGAATCGCTTTCGATCCTGATCATCGAAGACAACGCACAGCTGGCGGCAAACCTGTACGACTATCTGGAGGCCTGCGGGCACAGCCTGGATGCCGCACCCGATGGCCTGTCCGGACTCCACTTGGCCTCGTCCCGGGATTACGACGCGATCGTATTGGACTGGAACCTGCCCCGACTGGACGGCTTGACCGTGCTGCGACGGCTTCGCGGCGAAGCCAAGAAGCTGGTGCCGGTCATCATGCTTACCGCCCGGGACCAGGTGAGCGACAAAATCGATGGCTTCGAGGCGGGCCTGGACGATTACCTGGTCAAGCCGGTGGCGCTGCCGGAGATCGAAGTCCGGCTGCGTTCACTGGTCACGCGCCGCCGCCAGTCCGGTGCCGCTGAGAACGTGCTCAGAGTGGGCGACCTGGATTTCGACCTCGGTACCCTGCAGGCACAACGTGCCGGAAGGAAGATCACCCTTACCCGGACCGGCCGTCGCCTGCTTGAACTGCTGATGCGCGAAAGCCCCCAGGTCGTCACCCGCGCCCGTCTGGAACGCGTGGCCTGGGGCGACACATCGCCCGGAACCGACCTGCTGCGATCACATATGTACGTCTTGCGCCGTGCGATCGAACACGATGCCGAGTCGCCATTGCTGCATACCGTGGCCGGTTCGGGTTACAGGCTGTGCGAACGTGACTGACCCCACCTCCGCACCTCCACGCAGCCGCGGCGTTCACTGGTGGACCAGCGTCGCACTGATCCTTCTTGGGTTGTTGATGCTGTTTGCAATCGGTGTGCAGAGCTTCAGTGGGCAGCTGCTGATGGAGGATCGGTACTGGGCCGACCTCACCCGCGCGATATCTGCGGACCATGCCGAACGCGTCCGTGAAGGCAATGCGGCCGACCTGCCGCACCAGGGGCTGGTGCGCTCCTGGTATCTGCTGGATGGCGCCAATCACCCGGATATACCCAGCCGCTTGGCCGATCTTCCGCCGGGATCGTACAGCTCGGAGGCCTCGCTTCTGGGAGATGCGATCAACCTGGATGGCGGTGAGAGCTATCACGCGCTGATCGTCGACCTGCCGCCGGGCAGGCTGCTCACCGTGGTCGACATCGAGCCGCTGGAGCAGCAGCAGAACAGCTATGCGCGCGCCAGTCTGCTATGGGTGGTGTGCTTTACCGCCGTGATCGGTGGGTTCATTGCCTGGCTGCACGCCAATCTGGTGCGACCGGTGCGCGACCTGGCTGAGCGCATGCAATCCATAGATCCCAGCGATACCGGTGCGCGCCTGCCCACCAACTACAAGCGCGACGAAATCCAGGTGATCGCCCAAGCGAGCAATACCCACATTGAACGGGTGGAGCAGTTCATCCAGCGCGAACGCAGCCTGCTGGACCAAGCCAGCCACGAGTTCCGGACCCCGATTGCGGTCATCGCCGGTGCGGTGGATGTGCTCAAGCAGCTGCCGCTGCCAGACGCTTCGCGGCCAGCACTGGGCCGTATCGAGTACGCGGTTGAAGATCTTTCCGAGACCATGGTGGCGCTGCTGTACCTGGCGCGGGAGGCAGCCCCAGGCGGAGAGGTGACCGACCTGACCGCCCTGCATGAGTTCCTGCCAAGGTTGGTACGGGACCATGAGTACCTGCTACGCGGCAAGGATGCCCGGCTGCGGTTGGGCGTGCTGGAGCCTACCTTCATCGCCGCGCCGGAGGCCATGGTCCGCATCGCAGCCAGTAACCTGATCCGCAACGCGATCGAGAACACCGAGGTGGGCTTCGTCGAGATCACGCTTGCGCAGGGAATCCTGTCTGTTGCCGATTCGGGCAGCGGCTTCAATCCGGTGGAAGCAGCGCGTCGCTACCGCGACAGTCTGCGTCTGGCTGGCCCCGCGCGAGGGCAGGGACTTGGCCTGTTCCTGATCGGTCGCATCTGCGACCGCTTCAAGTGGACGCTGAGCATCGATTCCGGGACGCGTGGCACCCGCGCAGACCTGGACGTGTCGGCCAGCATCGTGGATATCCCGTAAGCGTACAGCCCGCATTCATTGCCGCATCGTCGTACGCGACATTTCAGCGACATCGCCACTTCATCCTGACCTGGAACCGGCCGCGCGCAACGCACGCGGCTTCTCCCGCCCACGCGGGTTCCACTTCCTGGTGAGGTCTGACGTCTTATGATCAAGTTCCTGTGGCCCGTGTTGGCATGCAGCCTGTCGTTCAATGTAGTGGCCCAGGAGGGTCCCGGGGGCGACCCCAGCGAGCAGGGGCCACCCCGCTGGGGCCTGGGGCTGGCCGTGGTGGTGACCGACAGCCCTTACGCCGGAGAGGGCACTCGCGTGCTGCCGATCCCGCTGGTCAGCTACCACGGTGAGCGCTTCTACTTCGAAGGCCTGGGCGCCGGCTGGAAGTTCATCGAAAATGATTCTTTCGAGCTGTCGGCCGTGGTCAAAGCGCGGATGGACGGCTTCAAGGTAAAGGACCTCGGGCGAAACGAACTGGCCCGCAATGGGCTGGACTATCGCCTCCTTGAGAACCGCGATATGGGGCTGGACCTGGGTGCCAAGGCGAAGTGGAGTGGTCGTGGCGGCGAACTTGAGGCTGAGCTGCTCGCAGATGCCACCGACACCAGTGGCGGTCAGGAGCTTTCGCTGCAGTACGGCTATGGTTTCAGCGTCGGCAAGGGCCGCCTCACGCCTAACGTAGGCGTGACCTGGCAGTCCAAGGACATGGGCAACTACTACTACGGCACCCTGAAGGAAGAAGTGGCGCGTGGCGTGGTGGACTACAAGCCGGGCGCGGTCACCATTCCCCACGTAGGCGTCAGCTACTTCAGGCCCCTGGGGGAAAAATGGACGCTGCTGGGCTTCGCCCAGTACAAGATGTTGCCGGACAAGATCACCGACAGCCCACTTGTCGAGCGCGACACCAGCGGCAGTGCCTCGGTATTCGTTGGCTTCTCGCGCGGGTTCTGATCGTGGGGCGGCGAGATCGCCGCCCCGTCCATCCATACCCATTGCTGGGGAACGATTCCGGTGGCATTTCGTTGCTTCACTTTCCTGTTGCCAGCGTCAGCGACGATGATTGTGGCGTGCATCGCCCTTGTGGCGGGCTGCTCGCTGGCGCCTGGCCATACCCGACCGGTGCCGCCGATTCCTGCGCAATGGACCGACGGCACCGATGGGGCAGGGGGGCGCAGTGCAGCGGCTGACGCTGCGCCGATGGGCTGGCGCGATCTCATCGCCGACCCCGCACTGGACCAACTGATCGAGCTGGCGCTGCACAACAACCGCAACCTGCGGCAGACCCTATTGAACGTGGAGGCCGCTCGCGCCCAGCACAGGATTCAGCGTGCAGCGCGTCTGCCTTCAATTGGAATCGATGCCGGCATGACACGCCAGCGCGAGACAGCGTCTGGAAACCTCCAGACTACCTATCAGGCCGGCATCGGCATGGCTGCCTTCGAGCTGGACCTGTTTGGCCTTGCACGCAACTTGTCGGACGCAGCCTTTCAGGACTATCTCGCCACCGAGGAAGGCGCCAACAGCGCCCGCATCAGCCTTGTGGCGGACGTGGTCCAGACATACCTGGTGCGCGACGGTGCCCAGCATCGCTATCTGCTGGGCACGCAGTTGTTGGGGGCGCGCCAAAAATCGCTTGAGCTGACCCGCCAACGACGCGACCACGGGCTGGCCAGCGAACTGGATGTACACGATGCCACTGGATTGGTGCAGCAGGCTGAAGCGGATCTGGAGCGTATCGATCGCCAGTTCCGCCAGGCCGGCAATGCACTGGCTCTGCTGGTGGGTAGCACTGACGCGGCCACCCGGCTGCCAACGCTACCAAGTGACGCGCCGGTACTGGTACAGGGGATCGCCGCCGAGCTCCCGTCCGACGTGCTGGACCGTCGTCCCGACATCCGCGCGGCCGAGCACCGCCTACAGGCAAGCAACGCCAACATCGGTGCGGCGCGCGCCGCGTTCTTCCCACGGATAGCACTGACCGGTTCATTCGGCAGCGCCAGTGCCGAGCTATCCGATCTATTCGGTTCCGGACAGCGTGTGTGGTCGTTCTCACCCCAGATCAGCCTACCGATCTTCAGCGGTGGCGCCAATCGTGCCAATCTCGACGTGGCGCATGTGCGCAAGGAGATCTCGATTGCCGCCTATGAGCTTGCGATCCAGGTCGCCTTTCGCGAGGTGTCCGACGCACTGGCGGCAATCGACACGCTTCGCCGCGAAGAACAGGCTCAACTTGCACTGGCCCAGACCAGCGCGCAGGTGCGCCAACTGTCGGAACTGCGCTACCGCAGTGGCATTGACGACCACCTGCGCTACCTGGATGCACAGCGCAGCGACTACAGCAATCAGATGGAGCTCATTGCGGTGCGGACCGAACAGCAGATTGCCTTATCAACGCTACTGCGTGCGCTGGGTGGCGCGTGGTATCCGGTCGGTGGAGGGCAGGCAGGTACACGTGCCCGCTGATGCAACGTGGTCGTAGTTGCGCAGTCCGTTGCGTTGGAAGGGTGGAGTCATAACGCCCGCCCTCCCTGAGGCAGGCTCGCTGCGGGGGACGAGGGATGTTTATCGGGGTAGGAGGAGGGCCCCTCCCACCGCTACTCGACCAAGCCGGCGTAACATAACGAGGTCGCTCACCTCGAGAGTTAGACCATCTGCGCCATGCGAGATCATCGAGACCAGCTACGTGTACACCCGGGCAGGCGTCTTCGGCGTCGAACGCACCGAAGTAGGGTACCGCGTCAGACAGATTGAAGGTCCCAGGCTGAGGGGCGAGAACCTTGAGAACATGATCAAGCAAATTGACAGCTGGAATCGCAAAGGCGGAGCCGCAGCCGCGAAGGGGGTTACATGTTCGTCCAAAAGCTGCTGATCGCGGCAGTGATCGCCGGTGTAGCCGCAGGCTGCTCGAGCACCGCTGCAAAGCCCGTCGGCGATGCCGGGGAAACGCTGATGGAGGTCAAGGGAGTAGTAGAGATCTTTTCCGGCGGCCATGGCTTGGGCTACGTCACATTGGATGACGGCAAGTGCTATGACCTGGCACTTCCGGCCAGCATACTGAAGAACAGCCGGCGCTGGGACACGAAACGGGTCGTAATCACCGGCTCACTTCAGTTCAGGCCCCGAATCGATGAAATGATGTGGTTCGACATCAAAGATCGAAAGGTCGAAGGGTTTGGCTGCTCGGAAGATGTGATCTACGTGGAATCCATCAAGAAGCTCTAGCGCATTCCCCGGGAAAGCTCATGTGGTCAGATAGTTGGTCCAACTCGGAAGGGGGCGAGGGCGATGATCTCGCCCTCTGTGGTTCTGATGTTGGGCATGTGGTTCTGAGGGATGACGTGATGCATCACACTGAGGATTGGTGCCTTAGCAAGGATCGTGAGGAAGATCGCGCCAGCCGCCTTCAATTCGCGAAAAACGCCGTCCTTGTATACACCGCTCTCCAGCACGTAAAGGCGAGGGCGAGTAGTTCTCTACCGGTAGGCGGATTGTCACTTCACGAGGCGATACAGCTTCAACAGCTGCTGCCAGTTCGCGGTCCAGCTTCGCCATCTCGGCCTTCAACTGGGCCTCTTCCTTCGGGGTCATGGGCCTGGTCAACTCTCTTGTCATGGCGGCTGCTTGCCTTCGGGCATTCCATTCAATGAGGCCCATCACGAGAACGACCGCCAGGACAACACCTCCGGCGACGTAGGCCCAGCTCGGTGTCTGCTCAGTCTTGCGTACCGGCTGCGCTCGTTCGCTACGGAAACGAACGTCCTGCAAGTCGGGCGTACTGAAAGTTGGCTCGTGTCGTTCCTTGTCCATGAATCCCCCTAGATCGTGTCCAGGGGCATTCTAGCCGGCGTGTAGGGGCGATACCCCTACGAAGACGCCTCAGCCCGCAGACTGTCCGAAGTGGCGCTCCCGGAAGTCGCCCAAGTCTACAACCACGACCTTGACCATCTGGCGCTGACCGGCTTTTCGTGTGCCGGCCTCAGCCTTGCGCCGGGAAGCGAACCCGGCCAACCTCAGTTCCATGTGGTTACGCCACGCCAGCCCAACAAGGCGCTCGGGGGTCATGCGGTCGCCATCGGGGCTGACAAGGAAATTGCCGCGAACGCTCCAGCCCGCGAAGGGGCCGCTCAGGTACTGACACATGCATCAATGCTCGCTTTGTCCTTGGAACCACAGGGAGGCAAGAACAGCCGGCCCAACTCAAAGTGCTTCTCTCTACGTCAACTAAAATCAATGGGTTGCGGCAGTTGGGGGTCCGGCGGTAACACTTTCCACAGCCCGTTCCTCCAACTAAATTTGATGCATCAGCTGCGCCCCAACTAATCTTGCAACTTTACTGAATGCGTTTGCAAAAGGGGCTTCGCTTGGTTTCTGGGCACCCTGCTGACCGCGGGCTTGGTGGTCAGGTCGGTGGCCTAGCTGCTCATCGCGGCAAGGCGAACACTGGTCCAGTGGCTTGATCTGAATCCACCCTGTCATGCCGGTCCGTGGTGGCAGGCATTCTTCCAGCTTCCGCCGAGGAGAGCCGGCTCAGCTCCTTGTCCCAAAGGGAACTCATTTGCCCCGTCAGGTCGGCGCAGCCCATAAGAACTTCCTCGATTGCTTCGGTTGTTGTTAGGCCCGAAGAGTAGAAAGCGTTCTGGACTTGATACGGATAGGCGCGTTCAAGAACGACCTGACCAAGTGCATCAAGGTGCTTGGCCGCCTGCCGAGCACGAGGCCTGTCCTCGACCAACACCAAGCGAATCCCTATCTCAAGAGGCGGGGGTAGCCCTGGGCTGCGCGTCGAACGTGCGCCGTCGTTCGATATCAAATGGTTGCTTCTTCTCAATTCGGCAATCAGCTCTTCGGCTAGCTCCGCAGCCTCGTCCAGGCCGAGTGAGATCAAGCCGTTTCTGAACGTGCACGCCGCGTCAGCACAAGCGGCGCTCAAGTCGTCGACAACGGGCGTATGGCCCAGGTGGAGTGAATGCCAAACGGCGATGTGGTGAAGCCCGTGGGTGAGTGCAAGGCACTGCGGCAATGGGGTGAGAAGTAAAGAGACTGTAGCCACTGCCGCGGCACCTAAGCCGCTCTCGTCCAGAAGCAAGAGGGTCGCAACGGCCGGGACAGAAAGTGCGAACGCTCCGATCTCGCTGAGCCCGTCTTCTACCAACTTCTGACTTGCCTCGATATGGGGGCAGACATCTCCCAGATAGGGAGAAAGGTCATTGAGAAGCCATTTGGATGATTCCGGGACGCGCGATGAGACGCGCTCAAATAGGTTGAATTT
This sequence comes from Stenotrophomonas sp. GL_101, assembly GCF_057835675.1. Taxonomy (NCBI): domain Bacteria; kingdom Pseudomonadati; phylum Pseudomonadota; class Gammaproteobacteria; order Lysobacterales; family Lysobacteraceae; genus Stenotrophomonas; species Stenotrophomonas sp. GL_101. The sequence continues at coordinate 2,236,987 of NZ_CM174432.1, forward strand.
CACAAGGCCATCGGGCGAGTAGATCTCAGGCCAGTACGTCCCGTCGGGCGACCTGCCCAGCTCGTAGGCGCTCTCAAAGAACTTGGGGGCTAGGCGCAACGGCAGAGGGGCTGGCTCGTGCCCAAAAACAAAGGTCTCGAACGGGACAATCGGCAATGCTAGCTGCGCATTCAGCTGTGCAAGCGCATTGCAGCCAAAGCGCGCCTTCATATATCGGGCCCAGATACGCGGCCCGATGCGCTCACCGGCTCCCAGCAGTCTCCTGCCCATAGGTATCGGCCCCTGACGGATAAAAAAAATATCCGATCGAGACAGATTCTGGCTCGCCGATTACGCTCCAAGCAAGTGCTTCAAAAATTTGTTTCATCTGCAACGAAAAACAGCCAGTCCCGGCAAGGACTGGCTGTTGGAACGGGGACGATCCCGTGTGTTGCGATGCCAAGGCTAGATGCCCCGCTACGGGGTGTCAATGGCGTACTTCGTCCATGTGCCTAGCGCCGCGCGGGGAAGTCCTCCTGAATACGGACAGGAGGAAGAATGGCTGGGGTTCAACAGAAATCGCCGCGTCAAGCGCAGCGCGACCGTGTCTCGTCTTCTATCGAGGCGCGGGGAGAGACGGGCGGGAACATCTGGCTAGTTCGGCCCCCGTTTGCCAGCCGGGACTTGGTTCTCAGTAGTGACTTCCAAAGGCAGGCCTTCTATCTGATCGAAGGCGAGCACTCGTTTGTGCGCATCGACTACGCCGAGTCATGGTGGTCTGGCTCCCGCGCGAGCCCGCTGGGCTCTGCGCTTGGCGAGGCTCGGCACTTTGCAAGCGCCTCTACCAATGAAGGGGGGCGGTGCGAGGTCTATCTCGATCCCCGGGGCACCTCGCCCGCTGCCGCAGATACTGGGACAAACGCTGAGCTGCTGTACGTCAGCGACCACACACTTAACGCAAACGCGCAGCGCGTGGAAAACTGGTCGCGGGTTGTCGCCTGCATTCGGAGGCTGCTCGTTGGCGTAAGTCCAGTTGTTGAACGCAGGATCCTGCTTGAGTTGGGGGCCGTCAGAGGCATCTCTATGCGAGAGCTCGCTTACCGATTGGCGGATCTCAATCCTGCAGTTCTTCGAGGTACTGTCGCTGCGCTTCTGCGCAATCGAGAAGTATGCTCCGACTTGGATGTAGCCCCCTGGTCGATGGCGACCAAGCTTCGTATGGCTGAGAGCCCATGAGCGGAGAATTTCGCTGGACCAGGGCGAACACGCCAGTAGGGCGCCTTGCATATGAGAGCTGGACGAGCATCTCTCTGGACGGCTTAGATGATCTGGCGAGTGTGAGGGTCCATCTTCTGACAAAAGCAATCAAAGATTACATCGATGGTGAGCCGCATGATCGGTCCCTGGAAGCGCGCGGCATCTACAGGTCAACCGTCCTGAGGGCATTTCGTCGGTGTACCGCACTGGACTCTTTCGGACGAGTAGTTGGTTGGCCAGGTGTGCTGCCTTACCGTCGGCTGCAGCCTCCGCAGCGACGCGCACCTTTGGTCAGAACGGGACGGATGGCGCAGGGCGGGCTAACAGGAGCACTGGCTAGCACATTGAATAGCTATCCGGCTATCCGAGACGGGATTGATGACTTCCTCATGGGCTGCGCAATGAGGAAGGTGGGGTATGAGGCGGGGATCTCTGCTGCCAGCGTTCACGGCAAGTTCCTCGCGCTTTGCAAGGCAGCCGGCATACCTGAATCAAAGTGGCCGTTCACTACGAAGTACCAGGGTAGAGAGTCGATTCGACGGTACTGCAACAAGTTCGTAAGCGATAACTACGATCAGATCGTGTCAACGCAGTACGGGTCAAAGGCAAGGGCTCGGGCCAATACGTCAACTGGATGCAGGAGCCGACTTGTCTGCACCAGGCCGTTTGACATTGTTGAGCTTGACGAGCACAAGTGCGGATTCATTGGGGCAATAGGCGTTCCCTCCCCAGAGGGGCTTCGCTGGCTGCCCATGGAGCGGATCACGATTGTGATGGTCGTTGAGAGGTTCTACAAGGTCGTGCTGGGCTACGCGGTTGTTCTGCGGCGTGAGGCCAATTCAGGGGACGTGTTGGATGCTTTGAATGTGGCGTTGGGGGCCGATGCGCCTTCTTGCGCTGTCGAAGGCCTCGCCTACTCATCTGTCGCCAAGCTCCCGCGTGAACTATCAGAGACATTCCGGTGGTGTGGGTTTGACGCACTTCTACTAGATAACGCGCTTGCCCATCTAGCTAACGATGTAGTGGAAAGGGCCAGGGACATAATTGGGTGTGACGTGAACTTTGGCCCGAAAGCCCGTTTCGAGCGCAGGGCGCTGGTCGAGAACGTCTTCGGGCTGCTAGAGCGGCGAGGGTTCCGAAGGATTCCGCTCACCACTGGGGTCAGTCCGATAGATCCGCAGCGCCAGTCTCCAGAGAAGGTTGCCGCGCAGGCTCGAATTCCACTGGAGGCATTATTGCAACTCATTGACGATGTTGTCGGCGAATACAACACCCATCAGGGCAAGGCCAACTATGGTGACTCGCCGATGGGGAGGCTGGAAGAGGGTAACGATGACCAAGATGGGATGGGCTTCTTGTTTCCCGTTCTGCCGCCGCTTCCGGCACATGTGGCTGGGCTGGACATGTCCGTCTACAAGGTCTCAGTGTGCGGTAGCAAGAACAAAGGGAGGCGTCCGTACATCACATTCATGAAGGAGGCCTACACTGGTCCCGCGCTATCTAGAGATTTCGAACTTATTGGTAAACGTGTTCACTTGCACGTCCGCCGAAAAGACATAAGGAATATCGACGTTTTCGCTAGATCCGGGAGTTTCATCGACACCTGCACCGTAATGGGTGGGTGGTCCCGGCACGAGCATTCGGTTGATGTGCGTTCGCACATCAACTCACTCATTGCTACAGGGCAGCTCCGCGTTGGCTACGGCGAGTCTGCAGTTGCCAAGTTCAACGAGGCCGTCATGAATGCCTCTGAGTCGGACAAGAAGACACAGCGTCCGAACAAGCGCCTGTTGTCAACCTTTGCCGCGACATCAGAGGTGGCAGGGCTTAAGCCCGAAGAGGGTGGCTCGTCAAGAGGTGCAATGCCTGTGGGTGGCACCAACGCGTTGCATCCCGGGGAGGCTCAGCTGTCTGGGTCCGATGAGGACGCTGATCTGATGCCATCGGATGAGTACCTGGACTACAAGTTCACATCTGTCTTGGGGATGGAGAGCGATGAGGATTGAGGAAGTAGAGAAGTTGAGGGCTCGATACTGGGCACTGCATCCGTTAGTCAAGGCGAACGCGGTCATTCAGACCCGGACGATGAGGGATGCTATCGCTCGCGTGATGCGTGCTGCAACCAGGTCTCGCGCATCGATTGCCTTCTTCGCACATCCTGAATTTGGCAAGTCATTCTGCATCAAGGCACTTGAAGCGGAACTGGCCACAAAATTCCCTAACGCAGGGATTCTGCATCTGGAGTTCGGAGACGATGATCTCGCGCCGTCCGAAGGGCGCATGATTGAGACGATGATGCTTGCTGCAGGCTGCGGAGGGGGAATGGCCAAGTCTGTTGCTGGAAAGCGAGACCAGATTCATCGCGCTCTCCTCGCGCTCTCTGGGGCTAAGAGGCACATCTTTATGCTCATAGACGAGGCTCAGGAAATGAAGAATCAACATTTCCGCTGGCTCAAACGGGTCATAAACCATCTTGCGCGGTCTGATGTTGATGTGACGACGGTCCTGTTTGGGCAGATGGAGCTGGAAGCAACCAAGAAGGAGCTTGAGATTAATGGGAGATCAGACCTGTCAGTTAGGTTCATGAGTCGACTTTACCGGTATCGGGGCGTGAGAACTGCGGAGGACATCGAGGTGATCATGAAGTCGATCGACAATTGCAGGTGGGCTGTTGAGGGGCAGGAGCTCCTCTTTACTGAGTTCCTGTTTCCAAAGGCCTATAGCGCAGGATTTAGGTTCGAGCAGCTGTCAGGAAGCGTGTGTGACGCAGTTGGCAATGTGCCTGGGCTTCAGTTGAAAAAGGGGATTCCAATGGCAGTGATTGGATCGTTTCTCGCCTCGTTGTGTGACGAACTCAAGGACAAGGATGTGGCCGGCATGGAAGTTGATCCACGGCTCATTAAAGCCACATTTATCGCCGCCTATCGTGATGTGTAGGCAGGGACTGAAGGTGGGTGGTCGCCTCCGTAGTTCAAGCTCGCATGACGAGTCTGCATGGAAATGCGATCTCCATGGAATTCTTGCGTAGAGAGGAGTGTGGAGGTGGACGCCTACGCACCTTGGCGGATCGATAGTGAGTTGCCTTACGAAAGTGCGTACTCGCTGTTCAGTAAAGCGGCATGGTGGAAGTCTGTAACTCCCAGTTCCCTGCTCGCCAGCTACGTGGGCGAGGGGAGGCCCACGTATGGGCGCCGGTCACGCATGGTGATGTTCGGAATGCCTGATATTTGGATCAGAAGTCTTTATGGCTTGTCTTGCCTTCCTGCCACGACTCAGGGGACTTTGCTAGACTCCCTCGTTAAGGCAGAGGCTGATCAGAGAGTGGGTGTTGCCGATCTGTGGCAATCGCCAGTGTTAAGGTTCTGCCAGGAGTGTGTCTCACTTGGCGTGCATCTGTGGATCCATCAGCACACTCTCATCGTAAAGTGCCCGGTGCACCTGATTCCGCTTACATCGGCTTGTGCTCGCTGCGGCCAGCCGATTCAAATCTCGTACCGGGTCTCTCAAGCGCCATTCACATGTCTGTGTGGACACTCACTGGTCGGTTCCGCGGGCTGTGCTGCTGTAGCTGAGCGTGAAGACTTTCGGTGCTTGCCCCGGATTGCTGAAGAGATGTCTGGCTGGCTTTCACTTGCCGCCGCACAGGCATCCGCAGTGGAATTGCCGGGAGCGTGGCAGGCGCAACATTTCGCTGAAGTCTGCGCAATCAGTCTGCAGCGGCTTCCTATTCCGGCCTGCATGCGTCGTAAGATCGACCCACGTTTTGACGTTCGTCTCAAGAGCGTTGGAGTTTGCGATGGTTCATTGAAGAGCGTGACCGCCGGGGATCTCGAGTGCGGGAGTTTCCAGTGGCCTACATCAGGAGAGACGGAGCGCAGCGAAGGTCTCGCCTCCGATGGCTCTCCTCCCATTATTGGAGCAGTTGCTAGTGCGTTTCGGAGAGTGGCGATCGCCCATCTTGTGGCCACTTCGAAGCATGCATGCATAGACTTGCCCTGGCTCATGTTTCGTGAGTCGCTTCTATTGTTGCAGGCTGATTCAATGTCTGAGTTGGTGCAGTGCTGTCCGGTCGGTGTAGGCTTCTGGATCTGGAGAATGCTCTGTGACGACCTACTCTCAATGATTCGCCGGAACCCCCTGAATGCTTGGCAGTCTGAGCTGTTGAAGAGTCAGCTAGGTGGAAACTGCGCGCTTTATCTGCTGGCGAGGTCCGAGCTGCACTACTGCATTCGTGCATGCGAGGAGGTGTTCCAGAGGCATCAAGCGGGTCAGATGGATCTAAGTGAAGTTAGGCAGGCGCTATTGGGGCTCAGGGACCTTTCCGGGAGCTGGGGGGCTGTGGGCGGATTTCGTTTGAGGCCCCTGGAGGTCAATGGACGCTGGGTCTATACGTCTGTTGATGTCACTGAGCTTTTTTCAGGTGCGTGCGCAGATGGCGAGACTTGTGCCCCGAGGCTCAAGCGCTTCCTGAGTAGTCGCTACGATGAATCGGTTGCTGCGAGGTACGCTGAGAGTCTTGCGGATAGCGCCAGTCAGAGGCGGCGCGGAACCCCAGCGCTCAGCGGATTGGCGATGGTTGGGTGCGAACGGCGGGTTCTTTTGCCTTACGAAGATGGCGCAAGTTCTATAGGCCAAGTGGGGCGCAACGATCCCTTGAAGAGCGCTGGAATTCAGTGGCTGGACTTGGTCATCTCCCTCCGGGGTCTTTGATCAGATACTCCTGTTGCCGCTTCCGGTACTCATATGCATCCTTCTTCTCGCGACGTACGCGGGGCGCAAAGCGCGATGACCCTCCGGATGTCGGGCGACGCCTGATTCTTCGATGTTCAGATCAAACGGGCTTCCCAAGGAGCATCATCATGGCCACCGATACTCCAACACAACCAACAGTTGAGATGATCGACGCCATGAGTGCACGCCGCGCATTTTCATAGAGCTTTCGCTGCGTCGACCTGCGATTCCTATCCAGCCAGGGGCGGAGGAGTAGCCACAGAATGCCAAGTACCAGAATCAATGGTGAGTTGACAGTCCAGTAGAGCAAGGGCTCTGCAAAGCTCCGATGATTCATCGACCATGCAATCCAATGCGCAAGAAGACCAAGATAAAGGGCCATCGAGCTGATCTGTACCATGTGGAATCGGAAGCCGACCCTCGGGCGGGCCTTTACGTCCAGCTGAGTCACTACGATCTCCAGCCGGTGAATGAGCATCGCGATCGCCGCTGTTGCAGTGATTAGGCTCCATCCAATCGCAGCATAGAGCAGGCCACTGAACTCAAGCATCGTTTCCAGCTGTTCAAAGGCGACTTGGCCAATCGCTGATATAGCCTCGGCCTTGTTCATCTCTACAAACATCGACTGAAGCTGCCGGCATGCCGACACCCACGGGGTAGTCGCGGCGCTCACTAGAGCGAAACCGGCCCAGAAGCGCTTCCAAAAGCTCGGCTGGGGCGTCGCTGAGAAGGAGCGTGGATCGCCCCAGAGGGGAAAAACCGCCAGCAACATGTATGGGCGAGCCTCTGCCCATCTTCTTGCTTTCCGGGTTCGCTTATGTGCGATGGCCTTCAGCGTGCGGATCTTCCGAACGGCCGCATCTTCCAATGAAGAGAGGTGGACCGACACGACATACGTAGCACGACATGCCCACCGGAGGGCGCGAGGAGTGCGTCGTAGTCCGTTGCGAAGTTGGTCTGGAGTAGGACGGAGAAATGTCTTCACCGGAACAACTGTAAGGGCCGTACTTCATCGACAGTCATGATCACTGCGCACATCAGGGTTCCAGAAACCGCCCTAAAGTTTGGCCCGCCCATGCCGAGGCCCTCCGTCCTGGGGCGAATGCGACGGTGTCACCAGTAGGGCGCAAGATCAGGCGTGGCGGGCTGGCGGCTAGAGCATGGTTCAGGCGAGTAGGGCGAAGGGGCAGTCTCCGTGCTATCCAGTCGAAATCTCACAAGAACTGTCAGATTGGAGGGCAGTGTGGGCCAATGGCGTTCGACAGGGTGAGCCTACAGGTGCGGGATGTGAGGTATCTGGTAAGCAGCCAACGAAGCTGCTCCCCTCTTGGAAGCTTCAGCCCTTGAGCCGCTTCTCAAAGTCGGCAATTAGCTTACCTAGCGACAGGCCCGTCAAGCGTGCAATGTCCCTAAGCTCAACCACGTCGATCCTGCGCTTTCCCGTCTCAACATCGCTGATGAACGATTGGCTACGCCCAAGCTTGCTGGACACTTGCGCCTGGGTGAGGCCGGCTGCCACCCGCGCATCTCTGACGGCCTCAATCAGGGCAGCGTATTCCTTGCGATGGATGGACTTGGGCACGGCCGCACCTTGGTTGAGCGGCTTCAGAAGCTATATCCAGTTCTCCGATATCTAAAAACCAGATATGCTCTCTTCCTCACAGAAGGGGCAGAGCATGGGCAACTGGCAACATCGACACACCGTGGCAGCCCACAGTCGGCTTGGCCTGGTGCTGGGACTAACGGTCCTGGCTACCGCCTGCGGCGGACCGATGGACAGAAAGCTGGTCACCGACGGTACGCAGCAGCAGTACAGAGCCTCGATTGATGCGATCGATGCGGAACTGAGTCCACATGAGCGGGATGCCTTTAACTGGGCTGTGGCCGGCCTTGATCTGGACAAGCTCAACGCGGCTTATCCAAACGCCTCTGTAAAAGAGGTCGTCAGGACGCACATTGAGCGCATCAGGGATGCCAACCCAAGGGAAGTTCGAACGCTCCGGGAGCAGGCGCAGGCGCAGTTGGCGACAATCGCAGAGCTTGGAAAGGTTCGTGCGAATGGCCCTAAGCTTGAGATAGAGGACAGCTTCTTTGGCCTCAAGCCGTCCATTGAGGCTCGGATCGTTAACGGCTCATCTTTGCCGCTAAGCCAAGTCAGTTGGGAGGCAGTGCTCTACATCAACGGCGACGCGCAGCCTGCCGCTACGGCGAGGGTCCACAGTGACTTCCGCAAAATTGATGGCCTGAAGCCGGAAGATGGCGTCACGGCCCGATTCAATGTTGGCTTCGTTAAGGGTGACGAGACGTGGACGACGCTCGCGGTCCGACAGGCCTCTTCCACGCACGTCGAACTCACCGTCATCCCTCTGACGGCTATGGACTTCAGTAATAAGCCTTACGTGACGGCCGACCATCAGAAGAGGATTGAGCTTCTTGAGAATCAACTCAAGGAGGCAGACAGATTCTCGGACATCTGATGCTTCGGGACCCGACAACTGCGCTCGGCCGGCACGGGCAGGGCACTTCTCCATCCATTCACGAATCAACCTGCCAACAGAGGTCAGCGACCAATGCGACCGACCATCCTTGCTATGGACCTCGAAGGAACGCTGATCTCAAACGCCGTCAGCCAAATTCCACGCCCTGGACTCTGTCGATTCCTCGAGACGGCCAATGAGCTCTTTGAGCACTTGGTCATCTACACCTCGGTTCCGGAGCCCGCATTCCGCAGAATCGCCGCACTTCTGGTGGGGGAGGGCTGCGCACCTGCTTGGTTCGCTCAAATCCCGTACACGAACTGGAGTGGCGCAACCAAAGACCTTGGGAATGTGTCTCCGACGCTTGGCGCAGCGCTACTTCTGGACGACTACAGGGCCTACATCCATCCAGGGCAAGAAGGCTACTGGGTTGAGGCGTCTCTGTTTGACTCTCCGTACGACGTGAGTGACAACGGTCTGGATGTAGCCCTGCGCGTGCTGAGGGAGCGTTTGACCGCACTCTCGTAGCGCGCCTTACTCAATGAACGGCTTTGCAAGTGCACCTAGTCCGAACTGCACCACGGTTGCCGAGATAGAAAGAGCCAAAGCTCAGGAGAGCCTGCATGATGCGAACCAGTTTGACTCATCCACTGATCATTGCGGAACTCCCTGTTGGCAACAGGGGAGGGGCCATTGGCGTGACCTTCGCGCCGGGCAAGTACCAAGAGGCCGCCATGACCGGAGCATGGGCGAGAGACTTGGAGCGGGACATGTTGGCGATTCGGCAGTGGGGCGCCGCACACTTGATCTCGCTGCTCGAGCCATGGGAATTCATCGAACTTCAGATAGAGAGACTTCCTTCGGTCGCAGCGGGGCAGGGCCTCGCGTGGCACCCGTTGCCAATTGCCGACGGTTCTGCACCAGATCAGAGGTTCCTGCAGGGCTGGCCAGAATTGAGTTCAGAGCTCATCCGTGATCTCCATTCCGGCCAACGCGTCGTCATCCACTGCAAAGGTGGGCTCGGCCGAGCTGGAACCGTTGCAGCCATGCTTCTGCTGCAAAGCGAAACTGCGCAGACACCCCGAGATGCGATGAGAATGGTTCGCCTTGCGAGACCCGATGCGATCGAGACTATGGCCCAGGAAGAGTTCTTGAAGCACTGGGCGCTGTGCTTACGACCGTAATCCGTGGAATGAATGCAGTGCGAGCTTGTTGGGCCTCGACTACGGGGCCCTGACCACCTGCATCAAACACTGGCAGTGGAGTGGATCTCTGAAAGCAGCGACGCCCGCCTTCTTCGCACCTAGCCGTCTCGGTGACTTCTTGCAGTTGGGCGATTCTAATCTGCGTTTCCTGCGAGCCCAGGCGGACCACTAGCTCGCAGCTCGCCTCAGCTTATGCAAGAAAGGATTCGTATCGAGTTTCAATCGCGGAGCCGCTAAAGCCTCCAGTTCTCACTTGGCTCTAACCAGTACTCTTTGCCCAGGGGGATGAACGTCCCCAGTGCAACGTCCAGGATCAACGGCTGACGCCATCCGCGATCAGGCAAAAAGCAGAAGTCGGTTGTCGCAAGCGACCCGAACTGGGCTCGGGTAGCGAGCCATGTACATCTCTTGTTGATCTCGCGATCAAGCACTCGACGAGCAGCTTCCCCATCCATATCGCTTTGCAAGAACTCCGACGCGGCATTGCGCATGCTGGCCCATAGCACGTACCTCTTGCGACCCAGGCTCAACGCATTCCATTCCGGAAGCTGAGTGGATCTTAGGCCATCTCCCAGTGCAGGGCGCAACCGGTGCTTGCGTAGGAGATTGGCGAGGTAGGCTCGGGCTTCGCTTTCAGCGAGCGAGTTTCCCAAACTCCGTTTGGCGCCAACTGGGCATTCGGCGGCCCAGCGGATGAGCGCATTGGTCAACTTAGCCTCTAGGTTCACGCCCTTTCGCGACCAGGCGGCCTGATAAGTCCATGCCAAGGGCTCATACAAGGACCTGGCATCTGGCTTGAGCCCTTCAAAGGGGGGGCGCTGCAGGACCCGTAGCGAAGCAAGCGTATCCAGGGCAGCAGACGCCAGTCCTTCCGCTGCAATAGGCGCGCTTACTGTCCTTGAGCGCTCCAATGCACACCAGGCACAAGCCAGGAACGGCCCGATAGAACGAACGAAATCGTCCAATTCTGGCCAATGCGAAATGAGGGTCGGTTGGGTGACAACATAGGCCACTTTGCTCTCAGGTCGCCGCCTAGCCGGCTAGCATAGCGACAGACTCAGTCAGTGTCTATCTGATCTTCCGATATCGATGAGCCGCAACTGACATGGCAAACGAGCTGGGGTACAACGTCATCCTCACCCAAGATGCCCTCTACCAGTCGCCTGACTCAGTCGCCGAGCAGATCAAAGCCGCAGTGGGGATATGCCTGTCTACATCACCTTCGATAGCAATGCCCTAGATCCTTAGTCTGCCCGGGCACAGGCACCCCCGTACTTGGTGGCCCCTCCACTTTCCAGGCCGGCGAAGTCCTTAGGCGTCTGATCGGTCTCAATGTGGTGGGCGCCGACCTGGTCGAAGTGGCTCCGATGTACGACCCGAGCGGGGTGACGACGCGGTCAGCTGCAGCCGTTGCGCGTGACATGTTGTAGCTGTTGGCGGACCCCTCGGCAGCCAACAAACAAGCTCTTGCTAAGTAATCCGGCCAGCTTGGCCAACGAGAGCGAAAATGACCCTGGTGTCTGGCCATCGGTACGGCCAGACACCAGTCTCAACTCTGCGACCGTCCACTCAGCGGCCGCTTCCCATCCCGCGAGTTGCAGCCGCCCGCATCGATGCTGGCCAACCTGTCAGGGGCTGGCCAGCGTGTCACTGACGCTACCACCTGTCGGCAAATCGCAATGGAATATGGAATATCAGTAGATATTCGTTCAGACTCGGCTGCGCTTGGGTTGAAGGCTGCCCAGGCCAAGGCAATGAAGCCCATTCCCTGAGATCGAGGATGGAACCATGAAGATGATCACTCTAGCGCTTTTGATGGTTGCTTCAGGTGGTGTGAGTGCGGGGGAGTTCACCAAGCCAGTTACGGTCAATCTCTTGCCTAACGGCATGATCGAACTGGCTAACGATGTCATCTACACCGATGATGCAGGCCGAAAGTGGCGAGCTCCAAAGGGCACCATTGCCGATGGAGCGTCGATTCCGCGCATGTTCTGGAGCGTCATTGGTGGCCCGCTTGATGGGGACTATCGAAACGCGTCCATCATCCATGACGTCTATTGCGTCAGTCGCAGCATGCCGTGGAGGGAAGTGCACCGCGTCTTCTATGAGGCGATGCTTGCGAGCAAGGTCGACCCTTACAAGGCTAGAGTCATGTATGCCGCCGTCTATCATTTCGGCCCGCGTTGGAACATATCAGTGCCGATTGAATCCAAAGATGTCGCCGCCGTCAGGCATGAGCTTGCAGATAAATCAGAGCTATTCGGGCTTCCAGGTCAGGCCTCCGAGGTGAAATTCACCTTGCCTGCGAACTCCGGCATGCTGGGAGGCCTGAAGGATGGCTCTTCCAAGTCCATCCTTGTCTCATATTCTGCTCAGGATGCTCTGGATCTTGATGGGACCACACTGAAGAAGCTCCTCACGACCTCCGACTCCGTTCAGCTTTTTGCCACGGCAGATCCAGTGTCATCGGCCAGCGCTGAAGACCTGGAGAAAGTTAAGGAGTACGTGAAACACGATCGCAGTCTCGACGATATCGAATCTATGACCTTTGAGTAGGCTTTATCATGCTACATGCCCAATAGGTAGGACATGTAGCGGAGACTCCTGGGACCCTCCACTGCCTAAGCGGGAGAGTCCTAGTGTCCTTTTCGTATCGCAACAAAAAACAAAGAAAAATCACAGGGAAGAAGTTCTCAATGCCCTATTCCAAAGAGTCGCTGCCGAAACGAGAGCGTCTGGATCTCCTTTTCTCCGCGCTTGAGGCTGCCGAGACTGCCGCTGATCTCCAGGAAGGATGGTCACTCGTAGATCGAGAGCTTAGGCTGATCGAAGACCAATACACGAGCCTTCCCTACGATCGTCCCAGCAACTATGGCCTAGCGCAACGGATGTACATCCCGCCACTAACGCTGCAGGACGCCTGGAGTCAATCAGACGGTTGGAACTCTGTGGACCTCTTTGCCCACCAGCTTAGAATCTCGGAAACTGGCGGCATCGAAATCATTGACAAGAAGACGGGAAAAGCTATCTTTTCCAAGCATTGAAGCGACTCAGCCGGGGAAGCAAAGTCTCGTGCGATCTAGGCCCGCCAGCGATGCATCCACCTGGCTCTGTCATCTCAGTGAACCCTGAATCCCTCATCTGTGGCCAATAGCGCTTTTGCCGTGGTAACTGATGTATGTCGCGACAACTGCGGGCTATCCGCAGCCGGTGCTCATCGCGCAAGACGTGCTCGATCATTCGGTCCGATTTCGCCAGCTCAACGGGCGCGCGTCTGAGGCGGGCGGCCAGCTGTTTGGCACCGTCAACGTCCCCCCAAGATTGAGTAGCGCAGCTGTTTGGAGTCCAATCCTCAGTGACAAGGAGATTGGACGTGAAGAAACGCTTTTCCGAAGAACAGATCATCGGCTTCCTGCGCGAAGCAGAGGCCGGCATGCCCATCAAGGACCTGTGCCGTCAGCACGGCTTCAGCGAGGCTTCGTACTACCTGTGGCGCAGCAAGTTCGGTGGCATGAGTGTGCCCGACGCCAAGCGGCTCAAGGACCTGGAGGCTGAGAGCACGCGCCTGAAGAAACTACTGGCAGAGCAGGTTTTCGAGAACAACGTCATCAAGGATGCGTTGCGAAAAAAGTGGTGACCGCCCCGGCGCGCAGGCTGCTGGTGCGGAGCATGGTCGAGAAGGGGTTGAGCGAGCGGCGAGCGCTGACGGTGGTGCGGATGAGCGCCAGCGCGCTGCGCTATGAGCCTCGGGCCGACCGCAACGTTGAGCTGCGCGAGCAGATCGCTGCGCTGGCGCATCGGCACAGACGCTACGGGGTGGGCATGATCCATTTGAAACTGCGGCAGAAAGGGCTTGTCGTGAACTACAAACGAGTGGAGCGCCTGTATCAGGAAGCGGGCCTGCAGGTGCGTCGCAGAAAGCGTAAGAAGGTGCCGATAGGCGAGCGCCAGCCTCTCCTGCGGCCGTCCGCTGCCAATGAGGTGTGGTCGATGGACTTCGTGTTCGACCGCACCGCGGAAGGCCGGGTGATCAAGTGCCTGACCATCGTCGACGACGCCACCCACGAGGCTGTGGCCATCGAAGTGGAGCGGGCAATTTCCGGGCAAGGCGTGTCCAGGGTACTGGACAGACTGGCCATGCAGCGCGGCTTGCCACGAGTGATCAGGACAGACAACGGCAAGGAGTTTTGCGGTAAGGCGATGGTGGCCTGGGCTCACGAAAAGGATGTTGCCCTGCGTCTGATCGAACCGGGCAAGCCGAACCAGAATGCGTACGTCGAGTCCTTCAACGGACGGCTGCGCGACGAATGCCTCAACGAGCACTGGTTCCCGACGTTGCTTCATGCCCGTACCAGTATCGAAAGCTGGCGGCGCGACTACAACGAAGAAAGACCCAAAAGAGCGCTTGGCGGTCTAACACCCGTCCAGTACGCCGCCCAGTTGGCGGCGAAGAAAGATAACATCAGCACCGGACTCTAAACCCGCCCACTACTCAAGCCGGGGGGACGTCGCCGTGGCTGGCGGGGAAGTGCTGATCACCAGAGCAGCCGGGCCCCATGCCGGCGATACGCGTCGTCGCTATGCCTATCGCTCTAACCCAGGCGCCGCCCAGCGCTGCATCGATGAGTATGGTCAAGTCGGCTTGCTATACCTGGGCGAGTGGCACACCCATCTCGAGACGTCTCCGAACGCATCGACGACCGATGTGGAGGCGATGAGGCGCCTGCGGTCGCCTCGCAGACGCGGGTGAGCACGCTGCTCATGCTGATCCAAGGAAGAGCCCAGGGTGTCGACGGGCTAGCGCTGTGCTCATTCGATGATGATGGGGTCGCCCGGTGGCAGATTGCACAGGGAGTGCATCGGGAGAACGTACGGTAACGGCACATGGTGTTCGCGCTGCGCCGCGGCCAGGATCTGGTCCACGGCGGCGGCCGCTTCTGCAGACAGTCGCGCGCAATCGGGTGGGTGGAGAGCCGATCAACGGTCAAGGAAGGGATGATCCGCGTTCTCGGCGCGCGCCAAACTTCAACGTGTCGATAAGCGTGCCTTATCGTGGGAGCGCTGATATTCGCGATTCTCTCGAGACTGAGGCTGGTGATGCAGACCATCCGCTGGTTGACGCCCATCTTGGCAGGGGCATCAACTCCGCTTCTAACCGCATGGATTCTTTGAGCTGGACCGGTAATCGCTAGAAAGAGGGCACCGTGATCCTCTGTAAATCCAGCTTGGCCCTAAGCGCATAGTGTTTGCGGGTGACCGGCACGATGCAGGTCAGGCTCGGATCGAAGTAATCCTTGAACATCGGCGGTCGCGAAGCGCCCAGATAGAACTGCCGATCCTGCTTGACCGCAGCTGGCAACAACACGTCGGACAGATCGCTGTCCGACGCATCGGTCACCAGGCAGGGCGCATGGCGGAAGCCGAGCCTGCGCAGCAGGTACAGTCGATGTGATCCATTGGTCAGGATGATCCGGCGGCCAACGCGTGTGGCACTGATCAGGTTGTCGCTGAAACCGAGATAGATGACAAGGGCGTGGCTGGCCGCACCGAACGGCTCGTAATCGGCGATGGTACGAGGGTTGATCGTCGCCACGTCGAGGAACCGCAGGTCGTTGGACGCAGATGCGAAGGTGTAGCTGCCATCGGACTGGGTAAAGCGCACATCCGGATGCGCGTGGCGTCCACTTCGTGCCACCAGTTCCATGATCTCGAGTGCATCGGGTGACGCAGCAGTGGTCGCTGCAAGCTGATCGATGTGGCGCAGGTTGATGCATTCCTGGAACACCACCAGCCGGTCGATCTCCACCATCTGCCAACTGCGGGGCACCACGCTCGTCATGCGGTGCATCGAGGGCTGACGGAGGACCTGCTCGGCCAATGGCCGCATCTCTTCGGGCAGGGCGAGGACATCCATGGCATCGGCGTCATCTGCTTCGTCCTGATGAAGACGACGCACCAGGGCGCGTGCGTTCCGCCATTCCTCCACCAGCATCACTTCATCAAAGCTTCCAGGCGGGCAGCGCTCCCTGACGAAGCGGATGAACTTCGGCAGCGGAAACAGGCCCTTCAGCAGAAGGGTGGGATCAAGGCCATCGTCATTGATCTCGGTGGGCATCCATCTCGCTCTCTTGGGAGTCGCTGCAGCGACGCCCGATCACGGTCGGCCGTCACACCAAAATAATATGTTATATCGTAACATTTACATGCCTTGGCGGCAATCGTCCTGAAACACGCAGGGCGACGCTGACTTGGCCGCTATGCATCCACTGCATCGCGTGGGTGCATCCACTGACTAGAGGAGATGTTCATGAACGAACTGATTGAGCTGGGCGTAGTGGCTGGAGAGCAGAATCACGAAGACCAGGGTGAACTGATCGAGCTGGGCTCGGTGGTTTCCGAAACGAAGGCGCACAACCACGGCACGTTGTGGGATGGCGTCTTCCCGACCACCTCGCCCTGATCCATTGCACCCTGCATGACCTGCGGTGCATGCCCCCGCATGCACCGCTCTGATGCCTTTAGCAGCATGAGATCACGCTCGCGATGGACCAGCCTGAAGCCCCTTACTTCCTTTCGAAGCACGCACATGTCTGTGTGACCGGCGACGCGATGGTCATTCTTGACCAGGCCTCCGGCAGCTATCTCTCCATCGATCGGCGCGGGGCGGCGGGGCTTGGCGGGCTGGTGCAGGACTGGCCTCTGGCCAGCGATGGAGCGCCGAGGCCGAGGATGCTCCAGTCGCTGCTCGATCGGCGCCTGATCACGCAGGATCCGCTGCATGGCAAATCCGCAGCAAGCGCCGAAATCGCGTTGCCCCGGCACTGGGTGCGCGAGGGTGAGTCCCGAGGATGTCCGCCGATCACGGCCCGCGATGTGCGCCGCTTCCTGGCCTCGGTCACGCGCGCGGCCTGCAGCAGAACGTTCCTGCCTTTCAGCTATACGGTGTCGGCAGCGCGCAGGCGCGGCCAGGAAGCCACGCCGGGCGAGGTGGACCTGCGGCAGCTGGCCCTCCTGGTTCGGGTGTTCGATTGGTTGCGACCGATCGCCTTCAGGAAGACCGATGAGTGCTTCCTCTACTGCCTGGCCATGCGTGAGTTCCTGTCGCGGTACGGCATCGTTCCCGTGTGGGTGTTCGCGGTGCGGACCCAGCCGTTCGCAGCGCATTGCTGGCTGCAGCGCGGCGACCAGGTCCTGACCGACATCCCCTTCAACCTGCGCCGGATGACGCCCATCCTGGTGCTGTAACCGGCCTGAGGCATGTACCGATACATTGCTCTGTTCTGGAACGAACATTCCGAATCCGCTCGTGCGCAGGCTTTGCAGGCCATGAAACGAATCGAAGCGGGCCGCCCCGGAATCGCCTGCGTGATGAAGGGCAGCGGCGGCACCATCTATGCCCAGAGTGACAACCCCGGTTACTTCGAATACAGCCGGTCCGGCCCGCTGGTGGTACTCGGCAAGCTATTCCACAAGGTGTTCGCCGCCGATACCGTTCCCGCACAGGCATTTCCCGATACTGCATCGGCAGACGCCGCCTGCAGTACGCAGGGCAGGAGCCTTGTGGCGCAGTACTGGGGGCGCTACGTTGCCGTGGGCTACCAGCCGGATACCGCCAGCTGGTTCGTGCTGCGCGACCCGACGGCGGAGATACCGTGCTACATGACCACGGTCGATCAGTTGACGGTGATCTTTTCGAGCCTGGAAGACTGCCTGTTGCTGGGATTGGGTGACTTCAACGTCGACTGGTCGTTCCTTTCCTATTCGCTGCTGTTCCCGTTCCGTGACGGCCTGCAGACAGGCTTTGAAGAGGTCACCGCCCTCGAGGCGGGCGAGGCGGTGGAGATCCGCGATGGCCGGCCGATCGGGCGGCACTACCAATGGGATGTGGTGCGCCAGGCCAGTGAAGCGCCCATCGAAGATCTGGAGGAAGCCGTGCAGCTGGCACGTGCAACGCTGCTGGGCTGCATCGGTGCGCTGGCGAGCCAGCATCGTTGCATCCAGCTTCAGCTGTCCGGCGGGCTGGACTCCTCGATTGTCCTGGCCGGCCTGCTGCATGCGCCCTCCGCACCAGAGGTGAAGTGCGTGCATCACTACGATGCCAGCATTGGTGCCGATGAGCGCATGTTCGCGCGCATGGCCGTTGCCGGTGCCCGTGAGTCCTCCGGAAGAAGCTGCGAGTTCGTCGAGTACCAGCGGCAGCCGCACTGCTCGCTGGAAGAGATCATGGACTTCCCGCGAACTGCCCGGCCTGCGCATTGCTCAGGCTACCTGCTGCATCGACGCGACGTGGATTTCGACGCGGACACGGTGCAGTTCACCGGTGTCGGCGGTGATGCGGTCTTCCTGCGCTTCAAGGGCAATGCCGCTGCCATCGATTATGCGTGGCGACGTGGGATCGGCCGCGACTTCTTCCGTGTCGCGTTCGAAACCGCGCAGTCGGGCGATTCGCTTTACGGGGTATTCAAGGATGCCATCGTCCATGGCGTGTTGAAGAAGCCAGGCAGCATCAACGGCCGCTGGGGCAACCCGTGCGAATGGGTGAAGGTGGATGCTTCCGAACAGGATGGCATGCCGCCGGCCTGGCTGCGGCATGCGCGCGCACAGGGGCACAAGCTCTCACCGCACAAACTGGCGCACATCGGCCGGATGATCTTCCCGACCAGCGTGCTCGATCCCTTCGAGGGCGCAGGACGCTGGCACGGCGTATCGCCGATCAGCGCACAGCCTGTGGTGGAACTGTTCGCCCGCCTGCCGCTGCACCTGTTGATGGCCGGCGCTGAAGACCGGACGATCGCGCGTCGTGCATTGCAGGGACTGTTGCCGCAGGCGCTGCTCTCGCGCAAGGTGAAGTCCTACCTCGATGATCACTCGGTGGCCGTCACCCAGCGGCATCAGCAGTTCATCCGGGGCCTGCTGGTGGATGGCCTGCTGGCGCGGCGGGGCTACATCGACAGCGCATCGGCCGACGCGGGCATCCGCAGGGTCAGCCCGGATCACTCATCCCAGGTACTGGGTATCTTCGGCCCGCAGGTCAACATCGAAGCCTGGCTCAGGCGTTGGATGGGCCGGCTAGGCGTGCCTGAGGCCGGCGTGGCCTAGGTGCTCCGGCTCATTTCCTCAAGGTAGAGGTTCTCAAGATCATTGGCGGTAATCGTGCTGGCATCCAGCGTCCTGCGCAGCCTGCCGGCCTGCATCAGTCCGATGGTCGTCGCCACTTCGCGGGCACGGAACAGATCGTGGGTGGCCATCAGGATCGCCGTGCCGCGGTCGCGCTGGCGCACGATCAGCTCGTGGAACTCGGCCGAGGCGGTCGGGTCCAGGCCGGACGTCGGCTCATCGAGGAGCAGCGCCCTGGCTTCCTTGATGATGGCCAGCGCGATGCCCACCTTCTGGCGCATGCCCTTGGAGTAAAGGCCGACGCGCCGCCCGAATGCCTCGGGCGCCAGCCCGGCGGACCTGAGCGCGTCCTTCAGCCGTGCGGGCGAGTGCTGCTCCACCGCAGCCAGGCGCGCGAAGTAGTCCAGGTTCTCATAGCCGGTCAGTTCATCATACAGCGCCACGTTCTCCGGGATGTACAACAGGCGCCGGCGCACCTCCTGCGGCCGCTGCCAGGTACTGAGCCCATCAACCTCCGCGGATCCGGAGGTCGGCTTGAGGAAGCCCAGGAACAGCTTGATCGTGGTCGACTTGCCGGCCCCGTTGGCACCCAGCAGGCAGAAGATCTCGCCGGGGCGCACCGTGAAGCTCACATCATCCAGCGCCCGATGCGTGCCGTGTTCCTTGACCAGATGCGTTGCAGTCAGCATGTGTGATGTGCCTCAGGGGGTGGCCAGCCGACGCCGCATCGACCAGGCCGCGATCAGCAGAAGGAGGGTGGCAACGGCCAACGCGGCCAGGTCGATAAGTACGCCGCGTTGGAGGGCGCCCGCCGTTTCCTGGAATTTGAAACGGGGCAGGGCGTCGTACTCGGCCAGCGTCTGTGGCACGTCACGGTCCAGATAATCCTTGTGCAGCTGTCGACGTGCGTGCCAGTACGCGAGGACCTGCTGCTGGAACGCCAGCGCCCGATCGGCGTCGGATCCGGCGAGGCGGTCCAGTGCATCCTGCACCGCGACCGACGGCAGCAGCAGGCGCGCCCGGTCGAGTGCCTGGCGCCGCGCATCCTCAGCCTCTGCATGCGCGGCGATCAAGGGCGCGATGGCTTGGTCGGCCTGGAGCAGATCGGCATAGGCCACGCGGACGGCATCAGCAATGCGTGGCGACCGCGTGGCGGGGGGGGCTGCCGCGTGGCGCAGCTGCTGATGGCGGGCAGTGTCGGCCAGCTGCGCCTTCAGCCTGGTCGCCAGCTGCATCTGTGAGGGCGGTGGAACCATCAGGTTCACTGCTGCCAGGACCAGCGACGGGGCCATGACAACGATCAGCAGCCATAGTGCGCCAGCGGCAATCGCGGCCTCGGTTGTGCGCCGGGCGAAGCAGCCGATAAGCACCGCCAGCGCCAGCCAGAAGCTGCCGTAGGCGAGCACGATCAGAGCAAGCACGGCCAGGCCGGAAGGGCTTGTTGCGCCCGAGCCAGCGGCAACGGTAAGGATGATGGCCAGTGCAGGCAGCAGCACGATGGCGCCGCGGGCCGATGCCTTCACCGCGATCAGCCGTCCTGCCGCGATGGGCTGTGACAACACCAACGCTGTGATGCCGCGCTCGCGTTCGCGCGACCAAATGTCGAAGGTGGTCGCCAGGATGACCAATGGCAGCAGGAACACAATGACGAAGGCCAGGTCGAATCGGCCAGCGGCCTGCACGGCGGGATTGCCGATGTCAGACCACACATGTCTGAGCAGCTGGCTGCGGTCACCCAGCGCAACGACGTCGGCGGTATAGGGGTAGGCATCCGCCTGCCCAATCGACAGTGCCGCCATCGCGCCGGGCCGAAGCACCGGCTGGACGCGAGGCAGTACCGAGGGCGCCTTGCCAACGAACCCCCGGCTGCGGTCCCTCGCATCCTGCTCTTCCGCATTGATCAGGCCAATGGCTGCCTCGCGCTGCCCGACCCACGCACTGCCATTCCATGCCCCATAGGCCGCGAGCACCACCAGCAGGCCGAACAGCACCGGCAACGCCCGGTCACGCAGCAGGCGACGGATCTCATGCCCTGCGATCGACAGGCTGCTCATGGGGCACTCACGAGATGCCGCGCCGACGTGAACATCAGCACCAGGGCCAGCAGCACCCAGGCCAGCAGGATGGCGAAGTTCACCGACCGTGCCTCGGCGATGTGGCCCAGCGGCGGCTGTTGCGGGCTGTACGCCACGGAGCGGGTAAGGGTCGCAATATCGGCCAGATGCTTGCTGCCGTTCGCGGCCTTGTGCTGTTTCACTTCCAGGTTGAGTGCCTGGATCAGCCGGTAGCGATAGTCTTCGACCCCGCGCAGGAACGCCAGGTGCGCAGGGAAATCAGTGCGAGCCAGCCCCCGTGACGTAGCCTGCAGCGCGATGGTAGGGGACATCGCCGCGAAGGCACGCTGCGTGATCTCCTGCCGCCGGTAGGTGGCGTAGATACGTTCGAAGTGGCGGTTGTAGGTATCCGTGGAATTCGCCTCGGCGAACTCCAGCGCGACACCGCGGAAACTGATCGGAAGATCATCCACATCGTTCACCTGGTAACGCGCCAGCATCTCCTCTCTCAGCGCATCCAGCCGCTTGTCCGCCGGGTCGTGGCCATCAGCACCGTTCTCTGCGTCCTCGGTGACCGCCGCGCGGAACGCGGGTGCAGTAGGCGTGGGATCCAGCAATTCGGCCAGTGCGGGGGCCACCCGCGGCGCGAGCAGGGTGGCCACCACCCAGAAGCCGAGCAGCACCACCAGGGACGTACGTGCTGCGCTGAGGCGCGCCGAGACACCGATGGTGATGGCGCAGAACACCATGAGATAGAGCGCATACGCCGCGATCATCGCAACGAGCGCCATGATGTCGGCCGTGCCGAGGGTGCGTCCGGCCATACTTGGAAGACTGACCGCCAGCAGGGCGACCAACAGCAGCAGCGATGCCGTCGCCAGCGCGATCAGCCGTCCACCGATCAGTACCTGGGCCGATGCACCACTGCCGAGCTCCTGGCGGAGGGTTTCGCGGGCGACATCGCCGGAGAGGCTGGCGAATCCGGCAAGGATGATCAGCAGGGGCGCCCCGACCTGCAGTGCCCATGCTGCAGAGAAGCCATCGAACCGGCTGAGCGCGGCGCCGGCCTCGACGGGTCGGTGCCGGGCCGGGTTCTGCGCATGACCTTCAATGAACACCGAGGTGCCGACGAAATCAGTGATGCCCGGGTCGAGCGCCGCCAGCGGCCGCACCGGCGCGGGGATGGCGCGGCCGACGTGCGCGGCGGCATGCGGGTCGATCGTGCCCTGGCTGTCCCACAGCCCGGCCTCCTGCTCCGCTACGATCTGGCGCTCCTGTGCCTGCTGGGCCAGCCGTGCTGTACCCGTGGCAACCGACGCTCCCGCAAGCAGCAGCAGGGTCAGCGCAAGCCACAACAGACGCCGCTCGCGCCACATCAGTTTCAGCTGGGTCGCGGCAACGGCCAGCGTCTGGCGCAGGGCCGATGCGGGTCTGGAGAGGGCGCGAGAGGCATCGCTCATGGCGGGCGCCCTACCAGCGATGGGTCAATGTCATGGACAGGAAGCGGCCGAGCGCCGTTGCATTGGTCGGGTCGAAACCGGTGTTGATGCTGTTGACGATGAAGGGCGGATTCCTCTCGAACAGGTTCTGTACGTTGAAGGCCAGCGAGGTGCCCTGCCCAGCACCGGCAGAACCGCTGAAGTCATACCTGAGATTGAGGTCGACCGTCGTCCACGAGCTGACATGGGGGTCGATGCGGTTGGCCGGATCGCGATAGCTGTCCGCGTAGTTCACGAACAACCCGCCGGCGACCTGCCGGTGGCTTACGGCGAGGCCACCGCGCACCTTCAGGTCAACCGGGAAGTACACCGTGTTCACGGCATCGACCTCGGGCGCGGTGGTGGTCACGCGGCGCTTGGAATCAATGATGTACTGGCCGGCAAGGTTGAATGCGATGCGGGTCTGGCCGGCGTCGAAATCGTAGGAGCTACTGAAATCGACACCGCGCTGCGAAGTAGATGCGTTGTTGCGGAAGCGGTTGTCGAGGATGACCTGGCTGCCGGTCTCATCAGTTCCGGGAGGCAGGGCGTATGGACCCACCCGCGATACGAACAGGCCCAGACCGGAGGCGCCGAGCTGGCGCGCCTGCTGGATCTGCTGCGGGGTCGGATTGACGGTCAGCAGGTCTGCATAGGGGGCGGTGGACTGAAGGAACAGCGACGGGAAGCTGCCGCCGAAGCCGCTGCCGATCCGGTCGGCATAGTCGATGTGATAGTAGTTCGCGTCGATCTTGAGCCCGGGCAGGGACGGGGGCGCAAACGAGAATCCGCCGGTCCAGGTCTTGGCGCGTTCAGGCCCCAGGTCCGGGTTGCCGTTGGAGAGCATCATCAGCACCGTGCTTCCGTTGGCCGCGCTCGGATTGGGCGCCTTGGCCACCACCACTGTGTTGTTCAGCTGCATGTCCTGGTAGACCGGCGCCCGGTAGGAGCGGCCGTAGCTGGTGCGGAATGAAAGTCCTTCTGCCGCTTCCCACAGCAGGCCGAGCTTGGGATTGAGGGTGGAACCGAAATCGCTGTAGTCATCGTAGCGTGCGGCCGCGGTCAGCGAAAGGCGGCGAACAGCAGGCTTGTCCGCCAGCAGCGGAATGTTGAGCTCAGCGAAGGCGGAACGGATCGTGCGCTGCAGGTCCAGCGGCTTCTCAAGCCCACGGTGGTCGCGCAGTTCATAGCCATCGTGGCGGTAGGCGGCACCGAATGCCGCGCGTACGCCGCCGGCCGGAAGATTGAACAGCTCGCCATCGGCGATCACTTCCAGGTAACGCGATTCGGAATTCGTGTCCGTCGGTGGTGCGGTGCTGACCGAGCTTCCGGTGATGGTGGTTCTCTCGTAGGAGACGTCGCTCCTGCCGAATCCGGAATTCAGCCGGGCCTGCCACTGGCGCGGAAGCTCGAGGGTAAGGCCGGCGAACACATCGAACTGCCGCGTGTGCGGGAACAGGCGGGTCTCGTCGGCGGTCCCGGAAATGGTGGTGTCCATCTCGCGCTTGGCAAAGGAGCCGGTCAGGTTGAGCGTCAGCACATCACTGAGCTCCTGCACGCCGTCCAGATACAGGCTGTGCCGCTTCGAGCCGGGATAGATGTCGTACGGCCTGACCGTAACGTTCCTGGAAAAATCCTTGTCGACTGCCGCAAGGTTGGCCTGTTTCAGGAACTCGTAGCTGGCCATCAGATGGCCGCCATCCCATGACCATCCGGCCGACTGTGATGCCTGGTATTCGTCCATGTTGCCGGTGGTGACGCTGCCATAGCGCAAGGACGTCTCGTAGCCAGTGAAATCGCGGCGCAGGACGATGTTGACCACACCGCCGACGGCGTCGGTGCCGTAGATGGCCGAGGCGCCATCGGTGAGGATTTCCAGGCGCTCGATGGCACTCAGCGGAATCAGCGAGATGTCGACGTACTGATAGCGGTTCGAGGAGGTCACACGGTGGCCGTTGATCAGCGTCAGCGTGGTGCCTGTGCCGAGGCCACGCAGGTTGATGGCAGTGCCCTGGCCGAAATTGTTGCCGGTATCGCGGTCGACGCCGAGGTTGCCAACATTGGCGCCGTTGGCGCCGCCACCGAAGTTCTGCGGCAGCTTCTCGAAGAGCTGCTGCAACGAGGCCACCCCGGTTCGATCGATGGCCTCCCTGTCGATCACGATGACCGGGGAGGCGCCGCTGCCGATGGCATCGCGGATATTGCTGCCAACGACCATCACCTTGTCCAGCGTGGTGGTATCGGATCGCCGGTCGCCCTGAGCAGGGCTGCGGGAACTACTGGCATCCTGCGCCATCGCCGACGCGTTGAGCTGCAGTGCGGCGGCCAGGCTGGCGACCACCAGTGCCGCCGGCCTGGCGGTGGATGCGTTGTTCATGCCCCGGTCCATCGATCTCATCGGATGTTGGTCTGCGGCACGAGCCGTCGCGCCTTCAATAGCAATGTTATATCATAGCATTATGGGTGCGCGATGGCCTCCTGCTGCACCAGGAGGCGAGGGCAGGCGCACCGCACACAGGAGCCACTGCACCGATGCCGGACCGACGCTGATGAAAATGTTCGCCCTGCCGCCGCCGGTCACCGAGATCCTCGCTGCGTACTGGAAGGCGGACCGCAGGCTGCTGCTGCTGATCGCCGCCATCGTCGTGCTTTCCAGTCTGGCCACGGTGGCGGCGCCGTATCTGTTCTCGCGCCTGATCGACCGCATCAGCGCGGAGGGCATCCGTGAACTGGCGGGATGGTTCTTGCTCTACGCGGTGGTGCTCGGCGCCGGCAGCGTCCTGCAGAACACCGTGCAGTACCTGTCATTCCTCAGTGGCGAGAACCTTGGTTTCATCACCAGCACCCGCTACTTCGCGCGCCTGGTGAAGAAGACCCACAGCTTCTTCCTGGATTACAACGCAGCAGAACTGCAGGCCGCCGGGGAAAAGGGACGCAACGCCCTGAAGATCGTGGTCCAGCTCGGCCTGGTCGTGTTCATTCCCAGCGCACTACAGATTCTGCTGACCTTGGTGACGCTGGGCGCGCTGATCAACCTGCAGGTAGTGGCGATCGTGCTGGGCTACGGTTCTGTTGCCGTCACGCTCTCGGCCATCGCAACCCGCCGTGCGCGGATCCATCGTGAGGCGGCGGTCGAGGCGGGCCAGCAGAATGCGCGCTTCGTCGGCAACGCGATGAACGCGATGGAGACGTTGCGGCAGTTCGGTGGCAGCGCGTGGATGATCCAGCGCTTTGAGCAGAAGGCCCAGGAGGTCCGCGACAGCTGGCGCGCTTACGTGCTGCAGCGGATCGGTTTCATCGCGCTGCTGGGCATCGGCCTGGCGGCCGAGTTCATCGTCACCTTCGCACTGCTGATCCCTCGCTATCAGAGCGGCGACCTTAGCGTCGGCGATATCGTGCTGTTCAACTTGCTGTTGCTACAGCTCAACATGCCCTTTGAAATGATCGCGCGCTCGATCGATGACGTCGCCCGTTCGTGGACCTTACTGACGCCGCTGTCGGCGCTGTGGGCGGCACCCGAAGAACGGCAGGCCGCGAATGCCGGCCGATTCCATGGAGAATGCGCCCGGATCGAGTTCCAGCATGTCAGCCATCGCTACGGCAATGGCCGCGGTGTCCGCGATGCGTCCTTCCATGCAGAGCGCGGCGGCATCAACTTCCTGATGGGGGAGACCGGGGCAGGGAAGTCGACGCTGTTCAACCTGGCACTGAAGTCGATCGAGCCCCAGGCAGGTCGCATCCTAGTTGATGGCACTGACCTGGCCCGCATTGACCGTGCCGCGTGGCACGCCGCCGTCGCCGTCGTTCCCCAGGATGTGATCCTGCTCAACGAGAGCTTGGCCGACAACATCCTGCTGGGGCGCCCGCGTGACGACGCCCGGTTGCGCCACGCCACCCACAAGGCGTCGATCCTGGCATTGATCGACTCGCTTCCCGAAGGCTTTGAGACCACGGTGGGCGAGCGCGGCCTCAAACTTTCCGGCGGCGAACGGCAACGCATAGCCATCGCGCGTGCACTTTATGGAGAACCCGCGATCTTGTTCCTGGATGAAGCCAGCTCGGCACTGGATGAGGTGACCGAACGAGAAATCATTGCTCACATCCGCGAACTGGCCGAGGAGGTGACTGTACTGGCCATCACACATCGATGGAGCGTCGTGACCGCCACCGACCATGTCATCCATCTCGCGAGCGATCGAACTCACGTTTCGTCACGGGGGCAGAGCTGCGCGAATGCAGCCTCCAATCTCAAATGACTCTCAATGCAGTTGCGTAAAAGTACTCTCTCGGATCGCCATTGGCACGCTGCTGTCCTCTCCAAAGCGGCGCAAGCGCAGTGAGCATGAGTTTGGCGCTGCCACGGCGGGCATCTACCAGAGTACGTGGAAGCCTTCAACATGGCATTGCTGGCTGGGACGGCATAGGCCAGCATCGCCCATCTGCAAATCAATCGACTGCTGCCATTGGAAATGAGTGATCGCAGCGCGTCGGAAGTATGTATCTACCGCTTGGCGCGTGCTGTGTCGATGGTACGCGCGCGGTGGCGTCCACCGCGCCGGGCTTGGATCCAGCAATTGTGGTTGTGCGCAGCGCTGTGCCCGGCGCTGCCATTGGTGAATCCGGCAACACCGGGCAGGAGGTACTGATGCATCTGCAGATGCGGCGCAGTCCAAGTTGATGACCGGGGCAGGCGCGATGTATCGCTGACAGGCGGCGTGACGCGTACTGGCTGCCTCGGCGGGCGGCTCTACGAATTCACCATCGTCATCCGTCATCGCAACAGCACAGGCGCTCCTGTTCTCCTCAATGGTGAATGTACGGAAGAGAGACAGCAATTGGGTAACAGTTTTCGGGCGGCGCTCCCTTTGGAATCTCCACTTTCACTCCTCAGAGCTTCGGAGCTTCCAGCACGGCGCATGGGCCGTGGCACAAGTTGAGTTGGCCTGATCGCATCAATTGCGAACGCGTCGCATTTGCAATAACATAAAGACTACAGCGTCTGGGTCCCGCCATCGTCCTCTAGAGGACGATGGCGGAAGTGCAAGGTGGTTTGATTGCTGATTGCATCAAAGCGAGCACTTCCGCCATCTGAGCGCGCTTGCAAATTAAACGGATAAGGACGAAGGGATGCGATTAGATTCAACGAAGAGCAAATTTCGTTTTATGGCAGCGTGCATCAGCGCACTTTTTCTGGCCACTATGCTGTCAGGCGTTGTACAGGCGCAGCAGGGCATTCAGCCATACCAGGAGTATGACAAGAAGCTGCGCTCCACAGAGGTGGTGGATGCTCTGACGTCGGATCTTTTTGGCGATTCGGTCAACCCGTCAGATCAAAGTGCCTTCTTTGCACAGACCGATATTGATCTGCCCGGCAACAACGCATTGCCCGTGGCACTGACTCGTCGACTATCGGTGCGGCCCGTTACAGCCAATGTGGCTTCACCGGAGGCCTATGGAGGGGCCGCCGACTGGAACATTGACGTGCCCTACATTTCCGGTGTGTTCGACACAGCCTATGGTTGGACGTATAACCATCAGGCAAAAAAAGGTTCATCGCGGAATACCGGGGAACGCTGCACGGATTTTCAGGAAGAAGTACTCCTGATCCCGATAGCCGTAGGCCCGGCGTTTGATGACCTTGATGGTGTTGTTGATGCCTTCGACGATGCTGGTATTGAGGCGGTGTCGGCAACGCGACACGATCCCATGCAGATAGGCTTTGAGCCGTTGTGCAAACAGCGCCAAGGCGGCGATTCCGCTGCGCTGGGCCTGCTCCAGCCACTGGTTCCAAGCCTTCCTGGCCCATCCGGGATGGCGGTAAAACCACAGTCGCTTGAGCTCATCACGCATCAGATAGGTGGTGAGGAGCGGTTGATTTGCTTCCAGCAGCTCATCCAGCCGCACCGTCTGATGCCGGTCCAGGTTGCTGCGATTGCGCAGTAGCAGCCATCGGCTGGATTTGATGACACGGCGCGCAGGCTTGTCGTGCCGGAGCTTGTTGGCCTGGTCCACGCGAACCCGGTCGATCACTTCGCGACCGTACTTGGCCACCACATGGAACAAGTCGAAGACGATCTCGGCATTGGGACAGTTGGCCCGGATCTCCACTTCATAGGCCGTCGTCATGTCGATCGCCACGGCGCGCAATTGCTCGGAAACGCCCGGGGGAAGCTGCTCAAAAAAGGCACGCGCCGTATCGCGGGAGCGCCCGTTGCCCAGCCAAAGTACCTGGCGACTGATCGGATCCACCACGACCGTTGCATAGCGGTGACCCTTGTGCAGCGCAAATTCGTCCATCGCCAGGTAGTGGATCTGGCTCCAGTCCGGGGCTTGGACAGACTCACGCAACAAGGCTTTATCCAGTGCCTTGACCGTATGCCAGCCCAACTGGAAAAAGCGTGCCACGGCCAGGATATTGCTGGATACCAGCAACTGGCTGACCGCTTCGGCCAGCCGGTCAGTGACCCGCTGGTAGCGGCCAAGCCAGCTCAACTTCTCCAGGCGCGGCCCAGCGCACTGGGGGCACCAGACGCGCCGTCGCGGCACCACCAGCGCAACGCGCAATGCCATCAGGGGCAGATCGCGTACCCGGCGCACCGTCGTCTCGTGCACTTGCCGGCATCGGCTCCCGCAGTGCTCGCAATGCATCGTGCGGGCCGTGGGTTTGAGGTAGATAGTGACGGTCCGGCTGTCGCCTTCCGGCCAGGCGATCCGCTCCACCCGGTAGCCTTCCCAGCCACCCAGCCTCTCAATCGTCTTCCGATCCAGCATGACCTGACCCCTGAGGCCCTGATTTCAGGCTTCAAGGGTAACGGGAGCCGGCAAAAGCTCCACGCTATTCCGCGATGAACCCAAAAAAAGCCCCGCGCTGTAGTGCTCAATTCATTCCCCGTGCCGATCCCCCCATGCGGCTTGGGGACATCTGGTCGGGCTATATCGTCAATCTCCCTGGGCAGGGGCCACGCTCGTTGGTGGCCAACCCAGTGCCGAGTTTGAGGCCGGCAAGCCGCCAAGGTTCGGCCTGGAGTTGGTCGACAAACGCGATGGACGCCATCAGCTGCACGCCGATGGTCGCTGGCTTGGATGGTGAAGGCTTTGTTCTTCAGACCATATCGGGAATCAAGTACACGTTCAATGTTGCCACCACTCGATTCGCAGGCAATATGAGCGCCGCTGACGCTACCAAATCACGCACCGAGATCTATTTGTTGGCCAGTCGGATCGAGGATCGTCACGGCAATACAGTCGAATTCACCTATGACGGTGACGGTCATCCAGTTCGCATATATTCGAGCGACGGCCGGGTCATCACCCTGGCTTACGCCGGCGGTCGACTGCAGACTGCGTCGGCCAACGGTCGCACTTGGAATTACAGTTATACCTCCCGCGCGTTGCAGTCGGTCACCCAGCCGGACGGTGCACGATGGGAAATCAACCATCTCACCGATCTTGAAGTGCCGTTCAAAATTTGGCCAACAAATCCATTCCTTGGGTGCGACGAACCTCCGCTGCACAATAAGATCTACACTTTGCGCATGACGCATCCATCCGGCGCAGTGGGCACATTTGAGTTCCGATATGCGCGCCACTATCGGTCGGGTGTTCCGACAACCCAATGCATAACCGACGAAGAGGACGGCGTCCTATACAACCGACTGCTCGTCTCGCACTATTTCGATATCTTCCGCATGCAGCGCAAGAGCATCGAGGGGCCGGGCGTAGCGCCGATAAGCTGGGTATATGGAGGTGAGAGTGCCCGCCAGAACCTCTGGAGCGGTACGGGTCCCTACTGCACAACCTGTACGCAGCACAGAACCATGACAATCACCAATCCTGATGGTAGCCGGCTAGAAGAGGACTATGGAATCGCGTTCAGGCTTAACGAAGGAAGACTGCTGGCCCGGAGAACTGTTGCGGCTTCGGGCACTGTACTCGACTCAGAGGTTCTGACATATGTTGCCGATGACCAGATGCCGTCGATGCTCTTTCCTGACAAGTATGGCGCAGCCATGGGCGCGAACGACATCAGCTCGTCACTGATCAGGCCGTTGCAACGTCGTGAGAGGACACGTGATGGCGTGACGATGCGTTGGCAAGCCACTACCTTCGATGGCTACGGTCGACCCGCAGGCGTGATCCGAAGCAGTTCGCAGGGCGCAAGTCGTTCGGACACCACCAGCTACTACAACGACACCAGCGCCTGGATCCTTGGTCAAGTGTCCAGTCGGACCAATGACACCACAGGCCTGATTGAAGTCCAGACCACCTTCAATGCGAAGGCTCTGCCCATCGAGCAGCGGCGATTCGGCAAATCTCTGCAGACGCTTGCCTACCATGCCGACGGCAACGTTGCCAGCATCGCTGATGGCCGCGGCAACACTACATTGCTCAGCAACTGGAAGCGGGGTATTCCGCAGTCGATCGCCTTTGCTGATGGCACGTCGATTTCGGCGAGCGTCGATGACAATGGCTGGATTCGCTCTGAGACAAATGAGTTGGGTTACCAAGCGAGCTATGACTACGACGCAATGGGCCGGCAGACACTGAAGACGTTTGCGGAAGGTGACAGCGTAGCGTGGAACCCGACAATCCAGGTATTTGAACGTGTGAACTCTGCTGAGCATGGCCTCGGGGCAGGTCACTGGCGCCTCACAACCAACACTGGAAGTCGGAACTCAGTGATATGGTTTGACGCGATGTGGCGACCAGCGCTGGCCCGAGAGCAGGATGCCAGCAATCCTTCGGTGACTCAGCGCTACCAGCGATTCGTCTACGATCATGCCGGTCGTACGATCTTTCAGTCCTACCCCGCGTCATCCAGCACCGCAAGCACAGGGAGGTGGCAGGAATTTGATGCGCTGGGACGGATCACCTCCAGTTCTTCTGACAGCGAGCTGGGCCTGCTGACGTCGGTCACCGACTATCTTCCAGACATGCGCGTCAGAACTACCGATGCCAGCGGCAGGTCGACCATTGCCCGCTACCTCGCGTATGACCTGCCGGACTATGACATGCCGGTCGCAATCGAACATCCCGGCGGTGCGTTCACTGACATCGGTCGCGATGTATTCGGGAAAATTACGTCTATCAGGCGGCGCAATGCGAATGGAAGTCAGTCGCTCACCCGTTCCTATGTTTACAACCCTCAGCAGGAACTATGCAAAATCGTGGAACCGGAGACAGCGGCAACAGTGTTGGCATACGACAACGCAGGGAATGTTGCCTGGTCGGCCGCAGGAGTAGCGCAGGTAGCCACCACCAGTTGCGATGCAGCCGCTGCGCATGCATCGGGACGTCGCGTGGATCGCACCTACGATGCAAGGAATCGCCTGAAGCAACTACTATTCGTTGATGGCAGCGGTGACCAGTCGTGGCAATACAACGGTGCAGGCCTTCCCAGCCAGGTCACTACAAGCAATCCAGCTGGAAGGACTGTCATCAACAGCTATACCTACAGCAAGCGAGGGCTTGTCACCGGGGAGACACTTCAGCAGCCAGGCACTGCGAGCTGGACGATGGGGTACGGCTACGATGGCAATGGATCGCTAGCAAGCATCCAATATCCCAGTGGCCTGCAGCTGACATTTGCGCCGAATGCGTTGGGTCAACCTACCCGCGCCGGTACGTATGCTACCAATGTCATCTACCATCCAAATGGTGCAATAAGCGGATTCACTTACGGAAATGGTATCGCGCACAGCGGAGCGCTGAACAGTCGGGCGCTCCCGGCCGGCTCGATAGATGTGGGCGTTCTCAACAGCAGCTTTGCCTACGACAGGAGTGGGAACGTCGCGAGCATTACCAACGCCATTGAACCGATCAAATCCGTGAATATGCAGTACGACGCACTGGATCGTCTCACGCAAGCGACATCGGGCGCATTTGGCGGAGATTCTGTCTATCACTATACGTACGACGTGCTGGACAACCTGCGCAGCGCGAAGCTCGGCGGAGTCAAGGAGCTCAACTATTGGTATGACGCCAGCAATCGGCTTACCAACGTCAATCGAGACGATGGCAGCACCATCATTGGATTGAGCTACGACGTTCAGGGGAACTTGGCGAGAAAGAACGGCGAGTACTTCCGCTTCGATCTTGGGAACCGCCTCCGTGATGTGGGCAGTCGCGAGACCTACGCTTACGACGCTCATGGTCGCCGCGTGGGCAGCTACAGCAGCGTTGAAGGCGACATTCTCTCTTTTTACGGCTATGACGGCGTTTTACGTCGTCAGCAGAACAAGCGGACGATGAAGGACGTCGAGTACCTCAGTTTGGGCGGAAGATTGATTGCCCAGGTTGAAGAGAGTATGGGTGTTGCCGTGCCTCAGCTTTCAGGGCCAGATACAGTGAGCACAGGCAGCTATACGATGTTGTGGAGTGCTATCACTCAAGCTTCAAGATATGAACTCCGCATGTCCTCCAACGCCGGGCTGACTTGGAGCATCCTATACACGGGAGGCGCCATTTCCCACTCACTCACTGGTGTTTCGAAAGGCATAAGGCAGTATCAAGTGCGGGCCTGCAACACCAACGAATGCAGCACCTGGAGTGCCTCCACCACCGTGCGCCATCTTCCAATCCCCGTTCCGACTGCAGCGCCAGTGCTTTCAGGACCTGCTGAATCATTCGGCAGCTATGAGTTCCGCTGGACCGGGGTGGCTGATGCAACATCGTACCGCTTTCAGGAGCTGGTTCAGGGCGGGGATTGGGTGTTGATCTCTGATCTGGCAACAACCTCCCACTCATTCGGTGGGCGCCCAGTGAGCCACTATCAGTATCGTGTCAGCGGTTGCAGCGAAGGCGGATGTGGTCCATGGAGCGCGATCGCAGCTCACGATGTGCGCTCGGCGACACCGTCGCTTCCAGCCAATGTGATTATTCGCAACAAAGGTCCGAGCTGGATCATTGGCTCGGACGTGTCGTGGTCTGCGTCAACTGGCGCCACCTACTATGAAGTCAAGGATCATTTTCCACCATTTGAAGGGACGCATGAGAGAACCAGAATCTATAACGTCGGACCTGCGCTGAGTTGGTCCTGGAGCGGGACCATGGTTGCCGACCTGTATGTAAGGGCCTGCAATGAGTTGGCCTGCTCAGATTGGGTCTACGCGATTCTGGGGGAACGCTGACATGCGCCCGAGATCAAAGAGCTTCCTTGCGTCATTGCTGGCGCTAGTTGTCTTGGCAAATCTGTGTATTTCTGCGCCGGTGTTCGCAAAGACAGTAACGTACCTCCATGTTGATTCGGTTGGTTCGGTGGTTGCAGAATCGGACGCGCATGCCAGGGTAATCAAGCGGTACGTGTACGAACCGTATGGGGCAATGGTTGATGGCCAGGCCACAAATTCGCCTGGGTACACTGGGCATGTAGGTGACTTAGCCACCGGCCTGAATTACATGCAGCAGCGTTACATGGACGCGCAGTTGGGAGTTTTTATATCGGTGGATCCGGTGACGCCGTACAGCCAGCCGGTCGGGGCGTTCAACCGCTACCGGTATGCAAACAGCAATCCGTATAGATTTGCTGATCCAGACGGAAGGGCTACAAGAGATCTGGAGTACCTGTACAAGGTATCGGGCGCTCAGCCGCCACCTTCAGATGCGACTTTCCCTGAATTCATTGAGGATGTTGCGCACTTCATAAATCCCCTCATGCCCGCTGCAGAATGCCAGCGCGACGGGTGCGGCGTGGGTGGCTGGACGATTGCCGCATTGGGAGTCATCCCTGAAGGCAAAGTTGCGAGCCTGGCGCGCTTCCTGAAAACGTCGGAATTTGGTGGTTCGATTGCTGGCAGCCTCGCAAAGACTTCTCGCCTGTATCAGGGTCAATCCATCTATCGCGTTACGAATAGAGTGGATAATTCCCTGTTGAGCAAGGGTGACTATCTTTACCTCGATGCCGCACACAGGAATCATCTAGAGGTTTTTGATCGCAACGGCAAGGCAAAGGGCGTCCTGAATCTAGATGGCTCACTCAATCAATCAAAAACGGAAACCGCCCTTCAGGAAGGGCGAAGGATAAATATAAAATGATGAGCTTGAATGTATCGCGCGCTTACCAGATTGTCTTACAGTTTGCCGAGAAGTGCCCAAGGTATACAGAGCAGGAGGTGGGCGATCTGGAGAATGAGGCCAAGGAAGCAAACTCGGACTTGGAGACCGACATCCGTGGATTTGTCGATGCCTTGGCAAGGACTGAGAAAGCCTTGGAGAGCAAGGACGATGATTCAGTAGTGGCAGCGATCATAGATCTAAGAATCGCGCTAATGAGGCTTGGTAACTGCCTAGGAAACCTGACGGATGCGATTTCCGGGTTGTTTGAAAAACAAGCAATCAGGAGGCATGACTTGGGGGCGGAAGAGTGAAGGGTGGTGTGCTTCTGAAGAGAAGTGACGTGGTAGCGCTATGCTATGCATGCAACTGATTCGAAATTTTTGGATGTCCACTCTTGGCCGAAAGCGGATCGTGCTGATCAAGACCAACCTATCCACCGACTCGCAGCCACAGGCGCAGTTCATGCGCGCATCTGCCTTCGGTGAGATCGACGCACCGGTCTACTACGCCGACTTTGCCACATCCCTTGCGGACTTCCTGCTGTTGTTGTGGGAAGGCAGCGTAGCGGGTGGAACGGACTATTACGTCGGGTTTGGCAAGGATCTGCCGGGCAGCGCATTCGATGGGCAGGGTTTGGCAACGCTGAACCTGCTGGTCATCGCAGGCGACCAACAGGCGCTTGCACCCGGCGGTCGTACGTTGCGCTCCTTCAACAACTGCCTGCTTGTGGCCCCGGGCCTGGATGCGTCGATCCACAGCCTGTACGCCGAAGCCAGTGACGAACCGGACCTGGCCGAGGTACCGCTGACGCCGCCGGGCACGGCCGGATTTACGCTGACCATCATCACGCCCACCGGCGACAGCTCCAAAGCGGCCCTGCAGGATCGCTACAACACCCTGGTGTACTGGTGTACTGGTGTGCTGGTGTACTGGTGTACTGGTGTGCCGACAGCAGTTCGCCGTACGCGATCGCACCGGCGTGGACGCCCGCGCTTCCCAAGCCCACGTAAGAGTGTTATCCAGATCCAAGCGAGTCCTCTCCAAGACCGAGGAGGTCATGCCCTGCGCGCCCGTGATTGCAAGGTACTCATCAAGAGCAGGTGGCTTGGCGGTTGGGCTGAAGGTCGAGGTCGTGAGCCAGGCCCGATGGGCCATCGAATAGTCAAGTCGATCTCGTGTGAAGACGCGTACCGAGCCAACTGCCTGCTCGCCGCTCGGACCCTTACGGAGGTTGATCGCCACCGAGGGGCGCACCGCGCCGAAGAGCAGGAATGGGCGCGCGAACGCGCAATGTGGGTTAACGAACGGGAGAGAGAGCGAGAAGCAGGCCCTGGTTGCGACCGGACGTGAGGGGGATGCCGGCGCCGCGCCGACAGCGCCTGCGCCCGCGCCGCCGGTTGGAGGCGCAACTGATGCGGGGATGGCCGCTGCGGTTCAAACCAGTGAGTCGCTGAGACTCGTGCTGCTGTCTGCTGTCTGCTGTCTGCTGTCTGCTGTAGTTGTGGTGTTTTCAGCGCCCGCAGGCTAGGGAGGTTATGACTCAGTCCTGTGGAGGGAAGCACCCTCATGGGGTCTACGTGGCGGTGGTGTAACCGGGCAGGACAGGGCGCGCAAGGGAGGGCCGCAGAGGATGCTAGTGCGAACGATTTGCATTTGGTATTATTTAACGCGAAATTAACGTCGCCGCAGCTGCCGCCTAGGGCGCACTTCCTACCGTAGGCCTCCAAATGAATAAGATCGCCACCATTTCCCGCGCCCCGATGCGCTCGCTGTTGTCCGTATCCATTGCCTTGATGCTGGCCTTGCCTTTGGTTGGACACGCTGAAGATTCATCCCCAATGACACCCGATGGCAGCGCCACCACACTGGATGCAGTGCGGGTCAACGCCTATCGCACAACCACCCATACCTCCGGCGCTACCAAGACCGACACTCCGGTTGCGGAAATGGCCAAGTCGGTCTCGGTCATTGCCCGCGAGGAGCTCGATGCCCGCGGTGTGCAGAACCTCAACGAGGCGATGCGTTACGTGGCTGGTGTTGTCCTGGAGAGCGGCGGCATCGACAACCGCGTCGATGACTTCCGCATCCGCGGCTTCGATGCCGGCAGCTGGAGCAACAATGTCACCATCGATGGTATGCGCGCTCCGCAGGGTGGCCAGTGGAACCGGACCATGGTCGACAGTTGGAATTTGGACCGGGTCGAGGTGCTGAAGGGGCCGTCGGCCGTCATGTATGGCCAGGTGGCTCCGGGCGGCATGGTCAACCAGGTCAGCAAGACCCCGACACCTGATCAGCAGCAGGTGCTGCAGTTGGGTCTGGATGGGAACGGCCAGTACAACAGCGCATTCGACCTGGGTCTGGCATCGGATGACAAGCGCCACCTTGGGCGTCTGGTGGGCCTGTATCGCGACGGTGACACGCAGATCAAGCACACCCAGCAGGAGCACTGGTTCCTGGCCCCCAGCTATACCTTCCAGATGGCCGAGCGCACGCGACTGACGGTGTTGGGTCTCTATCAGCGCGATGACGGCGGCTCGACCTACCAGTTCCTGCCAATGGACGGCACGCTCAAGGCCACCCCCTATGGGCGCATGAAGAACACGACCTTCATTGGCGAGCCGAACTGGAACACCTACGACCGCACCATCTGGACAGCCGGCTGGCTGTTCGAACATGCCTTCAACGAGAACTGGACCCTGAGTCAGGGTGCCCGCCGTACCAACGTGGAATCGACCTTCCGCACCGTGGTGACCAATGGTGGCCTGAACCCAGATGGCCGCACGCAGAAGCGACGCGCCACTTGGGGTGAGGGTGACTCCCAGGGCGACACCATCGACACCCGCGTTACCGGCAAGTTCCAGACCGGCTCGGCTGAACACACGCTGCTGGTAGGCGTGGACTGGCAGAAGGCCGATTGGGATGCGGCACGCGGTGCGATGCGTGATCCGGCGCCGATCGACATCTTCAATCCGGTCTACACCGGCTATGTTCCGGTGACCAACAGCATCAGCTACTCGGGAGGCGTCAACCGCCAGACGGGTGCCTACCTGCAGGATCAGATCGCGCTGGACAAGTGGCGATTCACCGTGGGTGGCCGTTACGACTGGACCAAGGACGACACTTGGACGCAGTCGTACACCGTGGCTACGGATCGCTACGGCGCACGTGCGCCGAGCCGCATCAAGAACGAAGCCTTCAGCGGCAACGCTGGCATCCTGTTCGTAGCTGACAATGGCCTGACGCCATATCTGAGCTATGCGGAGTCGTTCCAGCCCGCAGGCAGCACGGCTACCCAATCGTTCGACCGGACCCCATTCGACCCGATCACCGGCAAGCAATGGGAAGTCGGCGTGAAGTATCAGCCGACTGCATTCGATGGCCTGATCACGCTTTCGGCCTACGATCTGCGCCAGCAGAACATCCTCACCAACGACCCTGATCCCAGCCACAACACCTGCGGCACGACTGGGTCCAGCCAGTGCCAGGTCCAGGATGGCGAAGGTCGCGTGCGTGGCGTTGAACTGGAAGGCCGTGTGACCCCCCTCGATGGCTTCAGCGTGATCGGCGCCGCATCGTGGATGGACTCGGAAGTCACCAAGAGCACCAACGGCTATCAGGGCAAGCAGCTGGCGATGGTTCCGGACTGGACCGCTGCGCTGTGGGGTGACTACACCTTCCAGGGTGGTGCGCTGGCGGGCTTGAGCCTTGCCGCAGGCGTCCGCTACAACGGCGAAAGCTATGGTGACAGCGCCAATGTCTACCTGATTCCGTCCTACACGATGTGGGATGCGGCTATCCGTTATGACGTAGGTGCGATTGGGAGTGTGGGCACGCAGTTCGCACTGAACGTCAGCAACCTGACCGACAAGCGATTCGTGACCACGTGCAGCGGTGTCTCCTCGTGCTTCTTCGGCACGGGACGCACCGTCACGGCTACTGCTCGGTTCACCTGGTAACCCTTCTGCCCCGTGAGGCCAGCCAGTCACGGGGCTTTCCTATGAGACTTCCAGAATGGCGGTAGTGATGGCAGTGCTGGCTTCAGCCGCGGGTGTGGTTGGGGCATGGCTGTTCTATCTGGCGTCGCCGAAACAGCAGTGGCGGCACGCCGGACCCTGGCCTGTCCGCGGAAAATGGATTCCCGGCAGCACCTTGTCGCTGATCTCCTTGGCCTTGTTCCTGTCTTTGATGGGAAGCGGTGCGGCCTTCTTCACCTGGTTGACGATTCTGATGCTGGTCTGGTCGGCCGCGCCCTTCCTGGGCGTCTGGCGCGCTCGACAGCGTGGAGGTGCCCATGGCCGGCCCTGACAAGCTGCAGAGCCGGCACTGGTTCGGGAAGACGTGTGCCGGCGTACTGCTGGGCTTCGGGCTCTCCCTGGCCTTGTCGGGCCTGTTCGCGTGGTTCGGGCCCGGCGGTATTGATGGCGGGGGCGGCAAGGCCCAGTTCAACATGTGGCTGGTCGCGCTGCTGTGGGCCCCGATCCTGTCATTTGTTTTCCTTTTTCGTAGTAGCGCAAGCGCATGGCTATGGCTCGGTGCTGCCAACGTGGTCGCCTTTGGCGCGCTCTGGCTTGCGCGCAGCCATCTGGGCTGACTGGACCTCACATGAAGATCCGCAATGACATCATCAAGGTCTACAAGGATGTGCACATCTGGGTCGGCATTTTTGCTGGCCTGATGCTGTTCGTCGCCTTCTATGCCGGCTCGATCACCATGTTCGAGAAGCCGCTGGAGCGATGGGCCACACCGCCGTCAAAACTGTCTGCACCCGTGCCGATGGCGCGTGCGCCGGAGCTGTTGGCGGCCGTGCTGAAGGAGCATCCCGAGGCGGCGAAGAACTACAGCGTGATGGTGCAGACGTCGCCCGAAGCGCCAGCTCGCGTGATCTGGCGAGTACGTGGCGACAAGCCACGGCAGTTCACGGAGTTTGGCGCAAGCTTCGACCCGAGCGGCCATCTTCTGGTGGAGCAGTTGCGCAAGGCACCGGTGCCGCAGCTTGTTGATACCCTGCACCAGTTTGTCGGGCTGCCGTTCCCAGATGCGATTTCGCGCCCCATCATGGGCATCATTGCGCTGATGTATGCCGTCGCATTGATCTCCGGCGTCATCGTGCTGCTGCCAACGCTGGTGAAAGACTTCTTCGCGGTAAGGGTAGGCAAGAACATCAAGCGCATGTGGCTGGATGTGCACAACGCGCTGGGCATTGTCAGCCTGCCGTTCCACCTGATCATGGTCGTGACCTGCGTGGTATTCGCTTTCCACGATCAGATCTACGACATCCAGGACAAGGTGGTTTATCCCAACGGCATCCAATGGGGCGAAGAGCACGATGCCGGGCCCGCTCCGGGCGCCCAGCCTCTGCCTGCTCCGGCACTGCTGGAAAAGGTAGAGGCACAGCTGCCAGGTTTTGTGATCTACAGCCTGGGCTTCCAGCAGAAGGGTAGTGTGGTCGAGGGGCGTGTCACCGGCCTGGATATCCGTTACGGGACCCGTGCCCGCACCTACATGAGCACCCATCTCGATCCCTACACTGGCGTGGTGGACACACATGATCTGCCAGGGCACATGGGCGGCTGGGATACTGCTGTCAATGCCTTCTTCATGCTTCACTTCGGCAGCTTCGGCGGCAACCCCGTGCGCTGGATGTACCTGCTCCTTGGGCTTGGCGGTGCGATCGTGTTCTACACCGGCAACCTGCTGTGGATCGAGTCACGACGCAAGAAACAGCGCGATGCCAACCTACCGGAGCAGAAGCGATCAACCCGGGTGCTGGGATCGCTGACCATCGGTGTGTCCCTGGGCTGTGTCATCGGCATCTCGGCAACACTGGCAGCTACCAAGTGGCTTCCTGGGCTGGTTGCCAATGTCCCGGCATGGCACGACGGTATCTACTATGCGGTCTTCCTGCTGGCCGTCGGCTGGGCATTCCTGCGCGGGGCTGCGCGCTCGTCATATGAGTTGCTTTACGTTGGCGCGATGGTGACGGCACTGATTCCGGTTGGCAGCCTTGCAGCATTGGCTGGCGTGCCCGGCACCTGGAACCATTCAAGTGCTGGGGTCGCTGTGGACGCGACCGCAATTGTCGCTGCTGTCATTCTCTGGCAGCTGGCGAGGTACTCCAAGAAGCGCGCAAAGTTGGGTCACAAAGACAGCGTTTGGGCCATCAAAGGGAGTTCTCCCTAGGGCAGGGCGCGATCAAGTGGCCGAGGATTAGATCGGCCTTCGGAACTATCTCCGAGGAGGGCAGGGCCGTTCTGCGGCCGCGTCAATCTGCTCAGTAACAAACTTGAAGCCTTGGCGTAGACCATCGAGGTAGTCGCTGGCCGCTTCTCCACGCTCGTCGGCATGGCTCTCCACGACCATCGGAATCAATTGCGCCCACGCGGCGCGCAAGGCCGAGGGATTAGAAGCATTGGCGACAACCGCTCGCATGGCGCATTCCAATGCCCTGGTTCGGCCATCGGACTTGGCAATACGGCGCTCGCACTCCCTAACACGCAGCTCCAGCACCAGCGCACTCCCTAACACGCAGCTCCAGCACCAGGAACGCGCCTTCCCCTCGTAAGCTCCCCCGGCAGCCAGACACCCGATAAGTAGAGCTTTCTGGCATCTTTAACCAGCCAGGAGGTTGCATGCGCACATCAAGATTCACCGAGACGCAGATCATCACGATCCTCAAGCAGGGCGATGCCGGGCTTGCGGTGAAGGATCTATGTCGCCAGGCCGGCATCAGCACGGCGACGTATTACCAGTGGAAGAGCAAGTACGGCGGGCTTGAGGCGTCCGAGCTTCGTCGAGTCAAGGACCTCGAAGCTGAGAACGCCAAGCTCAAACGCATGTATGCGGAAATGGCGCTGGACAACGCGGCGCTGAAGGACCTGATCGCAAAAAAACTGTAGGGCCGGGTCAGAAGCGTGAGGCAGTGCGTTTCCTCACCGAGGTGCACGCGCGCCCCCTGAGCCGGTCCTGCGGTTATGTGGGTTTGTCTCGTGCGGCCTGGTATGCGCCGCCACTGGACTGGACCGTGCGCGATGCGGAGTTGATCTCGGCATTGGCCAAGCTGGTCGAGGAGCGGCCCAGTCGAGGTTTCTGGAAGTGCAGCGATCAACTACGCAAGAAGCGACGGGACTGGAATCCGAAGCGGATCTATCGGGTATACAAGGCGATGAAGCTCAACCTGAGAAGAGCGGCCAAGCGCCGTCTGCCAAAGCGCGAGCGGGTGCCGCTGTATGTTCCCAGGCAGCCAGATACCGTCTGGTCCATGGACTTCATGAGTGACGCGTTGGCCTGTGGCAAACGATTCCGAACGTTCAATGTGGTCGACGACTTCAACCGCGAGGTGCTGCATATCGAGGTGGATACATCACTCAACTCTGGTCGCTTGGTGCGCGTGTTCGAGCAGCTCAAACGTGATCACGGATTACCGCAGGTTCTACGGTCGGACAATGGCCCTGAGTTCCTGGGCGAAGCATTTACCCAGTGGGCCAAACTCGGCGGCGTGGCGCTGCGATACATCCAACCTGGAAAGCCCAACCAGAACGCCTTCATCGAACGCTTCAACCGCACGTTCCGTGAGGAAGTGCTGGACCAGCACCTCTTCGCACGCCTTGAGGACGTACGTGAGGCAGCGCATTGGTGGATGATCGATTACAACGAGATTCGTCCACATGACTCGCTCAGCGGCATGAGCCCCGTCGAGTACCGTACCGCTCACACCAGAAGCTCTACTTTAGAAATGTCTGCTTGACGGGGGAGCTTACGCCCTCGCTTGAACATGGCTCCACTCCCCGTGGCGGGGCCGACAGGCCCCTATCGCGATTGTCGCGCCAAGCCATGGGCAATGTGAGCCACTTCTCGTTCAGTTTCGGGGATGACGGATATCTGATGGACAGCCAATCAGGCGGGCGTTGCTAATTGCTTGGCGCTTACCGCAGGCGCGGCAGGACAACACGGTTCCTCCTCTGACATGCTCCATCTCTTGCTCGTTCCACACGCCGGCTGCCCCGCAGGCAGTGCAGGTCGCTTCAATCTGCAGGGCATGGGCCAAGCCGCCCTCTGCGCCAAGCCTATAGGTGAGATCGGTGATCTTGAATATGCCGGTGTGACTCATCGGAGCATCGAAGTGGGTCTATTGCGGAAAGATACGGCTAAGGAGATATCGGGAACGTGGGCGCGATGTTGAGGCGCGGTAGCACCGCCGCCTACTCACTGCCCTGTGAGCTGAATTCCTCAAGCCTGGCACGACTGACCGACTGGTGGTTCCCGCAGCCAGGGCAGTCGAGAGCTGCAGCACCATTGAGGTCAACCAGTCCATGCCCGGGTGTGGCTCTGAACTGCCGTGAGCATTTCAAGCAGGAGCAATCAATGCGGGTTACCTGAAGCAAGGTGCCATCTGCACGGGTCACTCCTTCGACGCTTGTTACATAGAACTGTCCGATGTCGCGCATGAAGATGAACGAAGTCCTGAACGTGGGGCGCCCATAACGCGGCTTGCTCGGGCGTTAGATCCGTTGATGGGAGCAGCAGATTCTGAAGAGTTAAGAATGCACATCCCGGCCCCTACTTGTGCCGAGTGGTAGAGTGTGAATAGGTGCCGATGGGGCCCTCTTTCAAGGCAAAGACCATGCCCATTCGGGCCGTTGTATACGCAAGCGAAGCAGCTGAAGGTCTTTCGATTGATCAGCTGGAAGCGCTCGTAGCCGATGCTGCCAGGTTCAACAAAGTTGCAGGCGTGACGGGAGTTCTGCTGTACGACGGAGCTGGATTCGTGCAGTACTTTGACGGCCCGGAAGATGGGGTCGCCTGCGTCTATGAGCGCGTGCTGCAATCGACGAGCCACACGGGCGTCGTAGAACTGGCGAGAGGCCGCGTATCTACGAGGCAGTTCCCCTATTGGTCAATGCATCGGCCTCCCGCCGATCAGCTGCTCGTGGGCAGGCTGGCAAGGGCCGATTGGTCGCGCTTCAAGAAGAGTGAGCCTGAGGAAATTGCTGGATCGGTGTGGGGAATTGATGTGCTGGCCGCAGCTGTAGCCCCCCGACGTCCCCCCGGCTTGAGTAGTGGGCGGGTTTAGAGTCCGGTGCTGATGTTATCTTTCTTCGCCGCCAACTGGGCGGCGTACTGGACGGGTGTTAGA
The DNA here is from genome assembly GCF_057835675.1 of Stenotrophomonas sp. GL_101. Taxonomy (NCBI): domain Bacteria; kingdom Pseudomonadati; phylum Pseudomonadota; class Gammaproteobacteria; order Lysobacterales; family Lysobacteraceae; genus Stenotrophomonas; species Stenotrophomonas sp. GL_101. The sequence goes on from NZ_CM174432.1 coordinate 2,280,472, forward strand.
CCGCCAAGCGCTCTTTTGGGTCTTTCTTCGTTGTAGTCGCGCCGCCAGCTTTCGATACTGGTACGGGCATGAAGCAACGTCGGGAACCAGTGCTCGTTGAGGCATTCGTCGCGCAGCCGTCCGTTGAAGGACTCGACGTACGCATTCTGGTTCGGCTTGCCCGGTTCGATCAGACGCAGGGCAACATCCTTTTCGTGAGCCCAGGCCACCATCGCCTTACCGCAAAACTCCTTGCCGTTGTCTGTCCTGATCACTCGTGGCAAGCCGCGCTGCATGGCCAGTCTGTCCAGTACCCTGGACACGCCTTGCCCGGAAATTGCCCGCTCCACTTCGATGGCCACAGCCTCGTGGGTGGCGTCGTCGACGATGGTCAGGCACTTGATCACCCGGCCTTCCGCGGTGCGGTCGAACACGAAGTCCATCGACCACACCTCATTGGCAGCGGACGGCCGCAGGAGAGGCTGGCGCTCGCCTATCGGCACCTTCTTACGCTTTCTGCGACGCACCTGCAGGCCCGCTTCCTGATACAGGCGCTCCACTCGTTTGTAGTTCACGACAAGCCCTTTCTGCCGCAGTTTCAAATGGATCATGCCCACCCCGTAGCGTCTGTGCCGATGCGCCAGCGCAGCGATCTGCTCGCGCAGCTCAACGTTGCGGTCGGCCCGAGGCTCATAGCGCAGCGCGCTGGCGCTCATCCGCACCACCGTCAGCGCTCGCCGCTCGCTCAACCCCTTCTCGACCATGCTCCGCACCAGCAGCCTGCGCGCCGGGGCGGTCACCACTTTTTTCGCAACGCATCCTTGATGACGTCGTTCTCGAAAACCTGCTCTGCCAGTAGTTTCTTCAGGCGCGTGCTCTCAGCCTCCAGGTCCTTGAGCCGCTTGGCGTCGGGCACACTCATGCCACCGAACTTGCTGCGCCACAGGTAGTACGAAGCCTCGCTGAAGCCGTGCTGACGGCACAGGTCCTTGATGGGCATGCCGGCCTCTGCTTCGCGCAGGAAGCCGATGATCTGTTCTTCGGAAAAGCGTTTCTTCACGTCCAATCTCCTTGTCACTGAGGATTGGACTCCAAACAGCTGCGCTACTCAATCTTGGGGGGACGTTGGAACGGCCGGATGATCGCCACGGCGTATGCCAAAAGTGACATCCAGCGTCCGTGCGTGGTCCAGCCGATTGTTGGACAGCTGGCGTCGCCCGGTGAGCCGCTGCAGACTGTGACGCCTAGCATGGCCCAGACGGATCTGCTGGCTCATGCTCGTCTGCAGGCCAGCTACCTGAATGAGCAGCTGGGCCGGAGAGCGGCAGGGGGCCGGCTGCTAGCTGGGTTCCTGATGAAGGGGCAGGCCGTGCTCAAGGATCTAGGGCAGATTTAGAGTGCAAGGAATGGGGGGGGCCGCTGTTGGGCTCTGCAGGAGACGGGGCTCAGCTCGATCTTTGGAACGGCAATGCTGAAGTGTGATGCACGTAGGAATAGGCAGGCGATCAGCCAAGCGGCTTTTCCGGCAGTTCTTGGGTCAGACTGCGCCAGCAAGCAGTCATATTTACATCCCTTTCACCCCTACATTCTTTCAAAAAAGCAGAGCGCCGCTGACTGGAACGCCAGGGGGACCCCGTCGGCGGGCTGAGCATACATGTTGCTCGCTGCAGGTTTAGTGCATTAAATTGCGTTACGGCTCGTCTTTCAGCCATTGGCAAAACGCATCCACCTCGGGGCGATCCTGAGCCACTTCCCGGCAGATCAGCCAGAATGCGTAACGGTTCTCCAGCTCCAGGTTGAAGGGTTTCACCAGCCTGCCTTGTCGAAGATCATCTTCCACCAGTGGCGCTACGCCGAGCGCGACGCCGTGGCCCGCCACCGCTGCTTCCTGTGCAAGATAGATGCTGGGAAAAACGGGCCCGGCGCTGGCGTTGACGTTGGTAGCGCCCGCAGCCATCAGCCAGTGCGACCATGCGGGCACGCCAGGGCGGCCCGTGGCACTTTCATCGTGCAGCAATGTGTAGTGGCGCAGATCATCTGGCTGCTGCAGCCTGCGCGCAGTGTCAGCCAACAGCGTTGGCGAGCACACCGGAAACACTGGCGCCTTCATCAGTAGTTCTGCGTGTACGCCGGTGTAGCTGCCCGCGCCGTAGCGGATGCCTACATCGAAGCCTCCGCGCAGGAAGTCAGCATGTTCATTGCCGGTGTCGATGCGCACCCGGACGTTGGGGTGCGCATGGTGAAACAGGTGTAGCCTTGCGGCCAGCCATTTCGCGGCAAACGATTCCATGGTTGTCACCCGCAGCTCGTGCGGTGCACGCGTCCTGGCGCGGTCCAGCGCCAGGTCCAACTGCCCAAGCAACTCGCCGACCGTTGTTGCCAACGCCTCACCCTCCGAAGTGAGTGCGACGGCGCGGTGAGTGCGCTGGAACAGGCTTACACCCAGATGGGCCTCGAGATGCTTGACCTGGTGGCTGACCGCAGCCGGGGTGACGAACAACTCGCGCGCCGCCCGATTGAAGCTGAGGTGGCGGGCAGCCGCTTCGAACGTGCGCAGCGCATTCAGTGGAGCAGTGGGGCGGGCTTTCACGAGCGCCTTCCAAGGCAGGGACACTGCCATCGTAGCGCATGAATTTTTCTAATGCGAAGCGCAGAACTACTCGTTTGTCGGGCGCTGCATGGGCTGGCGATGATGCACATCCTCCCACCGGGAAAGTCCACCGTGCGTATTCAGGAGCTAGCCCCAGATGTGCTGATGTTCGTCGGTGACCAGGTTGAATCGGTCGCTACCGCATTCGTAAACGGTGACCAGGTGCTGCTGGTGGATGCGCTGGGCAGCGAGGAGGATGCCACCTGGTTGAGGGAGGTGCTGCAGGGGCAGATGGGAAAAAGGGTCCGGCTGGTTGCCGCCACTCATTTCATGAGCGACCACATCTGCGGCATGACGCTCTTTCCGGAAGCGCTGACCCTGGCGCACCGCCATCACCGGCACGCCTTTCTTTCGCAGAATCGGCCGGTGGCATCGTTCTACCGCGATCCGGATATCGTGTTCGACAACTTCGCCATGCGCTGGGGGAGCCACCAGTTGCGCTTCCTGTACAACCCAGGCAAAACGATGGACCACATGAGTGTGGATGTACCGACCGCCGATCTGGTCTGCGTTGGCGACAACATCGTCGGCAACATCGTCTATCTCTCACGATCGGACCCGGCACTGCAGCGCGCCGCCATCGGACGTATCCAGCAGTTCGGGCGCAGCAGGGTGGTCGGTGGGCATATCGGTGTCTTCGATGCGCCGGTGCTGGGCAATGCACTTCACTACCTGCGGCGAATGCAGGAAATCGTCGTGGACATCCGGCTGCGAGCCACACCAACGGAAACCACGCCACTGATAGCAACCATCAGACTGGAGGATTGCATCGCGTCAGGGGTAACGCCGACGGCATTCGAACGAGAGTGGCATGGACACAATCTCACGGCGATCGTCGCGCAGTCGATCTTCTCTCTGGATGCTGCGCTGGCAGCAAGGGAGCACACCGCATGAAGCACGATCCGGTCAGCGCGCCCGCGCTGGGTAGTCGCAGACGCTTCCTTGCCAGTTGCGCCGGTGTGGCCGCTGCGGCGCTGGTCCCTGCCAGCGCCGCAACCCCACCGGCGGCACGGCGTACCCTGCGTGCTCAGCGATTGGCGTGGGCAGGGGTGCGACTGCAGTTGCCGGAAGGCACGCTGCTGATTGATCCGCTGGTGAATCCCGCAACATGGGGCAAGGCGTTGCCGGACCGGTTGGTGCCGGTGAACGATGTGCTGGGTGAAAGCCATGTACTGATCACCCACACCCACTCGGACCACTTCGATGCAGACGCGGTAGCGGGGGCGCTGACCAAGGGGGGAGCAATCGCGCATCCCGCCGGCCTGCAGCCCACGCCGCTCCCCGCAGCTGCACGGGCGCGGCCGAGTGCGCTGTGGGAGCCTCAACTGCTGGGCGACTTCACGGCAACGCCGGTACCGGCATCGGATGGCTACGGCGATACGCAGGTGTCCTGGGTGGTAACGGCGGGCGGCCGACGCATCTTCCATGGCGGCGACACCCAATGGCACGGCCACTGGTGGCGCATAGGCCGCCAGTTCGGACCGTTCGATGCCGCCTTCCTCCCCATCAATGGCGCCACGTTCGGCTGGCGCGAACCCGTAAGTGGACAGCCGGGCGTACTGACGCCGGAGCAGGCGGTGGCAGCGGCGGCAATCCTCGGCGCACGCACACTGGTGCCCATTCACTATGGCATCAGCGGAATGGACAAGTATGTGGAAGTGGACGACCCGCTTGGGCGCCTTCGCAAGGCTGCCCGTGACCGCGCAGTCGCCGTGCAGGTCGTCGAACCGGGCGCGTGGCTGACGTGGCCGACGTAGTACGGTTCCCGCGCATGAATCATTCCTGGTACTGGGAGAACCCATGAATCGAGCAAACCGCACCGCGATCGCCATCGCGCTTTCCTGCCTTTCCGTGACCTCCCGGGCAGCGGAAACGACCAGCCCCAAACGCCCTTCGGTCGAGCAGCTGCAGAAGCTGATCGTCAGCACCTCGCCGCAGACCCGCGTGGACGCCGCTGACAAAGAGCGCATCACGGCCCGCCGGATCGACATCGTCGACGAGAACGGCGTGATTCGAATGACGCTCTCAGGCCAGACGCCGCCGCCCATCATCGACGGCATCCAGTACAAGCGAGCCTTCAATGTTGCTGGCATGGTGCTGTACGACCACGAGGGGAGTGAGCGTGGTGGCTTCGGAACCGCAGACGTAGAGGGCGGCATGGCCGTACTGGCGCTTGACTACCCGGCCATGGATGCCATTGGCTGGCGCGTGTCGCCTGACGGGAACGTGCGTTTCTCGATCAACCAGGCCCCGCCGCTGATTCGCGAGCCACGGCTGGACAATCGCCTGATTCCCGGCGTGCAGACCCCAACCCGCATCGAGATGGCAGTGGCTGCCGATGGCACCCCCGCGATTGCGCTGAACGATCAACAGGACCGCGCCAGACTGCGCCTGACTGTGACGCCGGAAGGCTACGGTGCAATCGAGTTTCTGGACGCACAGGGTAGGGTGATCCATACGCTGGCGCCCGAAGCCCATCGGGAGTGATGGTAGGTCCTCATTGATACAGCAATCGCTATGGAGCCCGAATGGACACTGAGATACGGCAACTCGAAGAAGCACTGCGTATCGCGATGCTCAGCAGCGACGTGGCAGCGCTGGACGCCTTGATTGCAGACGCCCTGATCTTTGTGGGGCCCTCGGGTGAAGTTATTGGCAAGCAGGACGATCTGGCACTGCATCGTTCCGGCCGCCAGAAATTGAGCATGGTCGACTGGCAATCTGTGGAAATCGCGATGCATGATCAGACGGCTGTTGCACTCACCACTGCGGACCTGGCCGGAACCCTCGACGGGGTGGCCTTCTCCGGCCGCTTCAGATACTGCCGCTTCTGGGGGAAGAGGTTAGGTGCATGGCGGATATTGGGAGGATCTGTCGTCTCCCTGCCGGCGCAGGATAAACCGAGCTGCTGGACAGAAGACGCCCCATGTTTTGGAGAATGACGGCGGGTAAGCTCGCAGGATAGGAGATGCTTATCAGGGGTAGGGTAGTGCGGTTGTCGAGCAAAGAATGCTGACCTCCCACCTGGGCGATCAAACGTGCGGTGTTCTGCGTCCTGCTGATCGCAGAAAGCGTGGGCCGCAGTTGCTGCGGCCCCTTATCCGTTGCTCTGCTCACCCGTCCAAAGCCCTCACACCCCTCGGCTTGGTCTTCCAAGGAATGCGAGTGGGACTGGTGACGTCAGCTACCAGGTATGGGAGTACGTGACTCGCAACGATGCGCCAGGTGCTGGCAGGTGGCTGGTGTTGTTGTTGTTCCTGAGAAGCTGGCTATACAGGGGGTAGTAATAGCGGTTGAAGAGATTCTCTATTCCGCCGGAAACCCGATTGTTTGAGTTGATCGACCATTGAGTCATGACGTCCACGGTCGTGTAGCTTTGGGTGTCGTAGCGCCCGAACCCGGTTCGGCCATCCAGGCGGTAGTCCTTGGATGAGTACGACGTCGCTTGAATGCGGTGAGTCCATGCATCTGTGGGTCGGTACTCCACGTAGGCCGTCAGCTTCAGCGGAGGAATGCGGTACCCCGTCATGTCCTAGTACGCACTGGCCGACTGCGGACGCTCCCGGCCCTTGAGCCAGGCCATTGACGCACCCGCGCTCCATGGCGAGTTGGGGTCAAAGTAGTCCAGGCTGGCTTCGACACCATGGATCTTTTCTTTTGTACGCAGCAGAGACAAGCCATTGTTGAAGCTCTGTACTGCGCCCAGGTCTGACTGCGACTGAAACACAGCGATGCTTGCCGTAGACAGATCAAAGGTACCCCGCCAACCGAGCTCGAAGGTGTCCGTCTTTACGGCTTGCAGGCTGGAGGCCGAGATGCTGAACGCCGGAGTGGCGTTGCGGATGACGACGCCGATATCCGGCAACTCAATGCCCTGCCGGAAGGAGGCATAGATCTCCTGGCCCTTTACAGGGGTGTAGATCAGCCCGGCGTTGTAGGTCGTCGACGAGTAGTCCACTGACCCGCCCTTGACCTGCCGAGGCGCCGCTGCGCGTGATTGCGACAGGGGGACGAAGTCGTCGAATCGAGTCTTTGCCTTGTCGAACCGGATGCCTGCTTCGGCGGAGAAACGCTCATTGAACTTATGCTGGAACTGTCCAAACGCCGCAACGTTGCGGGTGGTGACTGGCGGCATGTAGATGAGTCGACCGGTTTTCCTGAAGACGAGCCCGCCACTTGCGTCGTAGGCCAATGGATCAAAAACATCGATGGGCATGTCGCTGCGCTCGCGATTGAAGTCACTGCCCCAGATCAACAGGGTTCTTCCGCCGTCGCCGAACTGCGTCTTCACTGTCAGCCGCCCTCCCATCACCTCCGAGCGCTGCATCGTCTGGTCAACATGGGCGCCTCGCACTGGCACTGCACGCGCATCGAACGGCGCAAACCGGGTGTAGAAGTCCCGGTAGTAGATCTGCGCTGCAAGGGTGCTCCCGAGGAGGTCGCGATGTTCGTAGTCGATACCGACGAGCTTGTTCTGGACTTGATTCTGCCTGTCCAGCTCGAGCCCCTTGATCGAGCGCGCGGGTGCTGATCCAAGAGCAAGACGGGCGACTGAGGGGTCCGACGCGTAGTCGCTATCCTGCCTTGATTCCAGATAGCTCAGCGAGAGCTGCAACCTTTGATCCTCATCCAACTGGAAGCCGAGCTTGCCGGTTCCGTTGATCGTATTGGAATCAAAAAGGTCGCCCTGGCTCGGCTCGGGCGCAATTCGGTGCCCGCGAGCGTCGAAGGATGCTCCAGTGTGCCGCGCGCCAAGACTGAAGGAATAGTCGATCCGGTCATTTCCTCCTGAGAGATAGTGCTGCATCTCGCCACCAAGGCCGGCTGCCGAAAGCGTGGAGAGGGGGCTGTTTGCGGTGATCGTCGACTCCATCCGCAGGCCTCCCGTTGGTCGTCGGGTACGGATGGAGATCACTCCGCCTGGCGCGCCGCTTCCGTAGATTGCGCTGCTGCCGCGCAGGATCTCGATTTCTTCGATATCTGCAGGATTGATGTTTGCAAGATTGCGTGACGAATCGCGTCCGGTGTTCAAGGGAATGCCATCTACGAGAATGAGCATGTTTCGTCCTCGCAGCGTCTGACCGTAGTCGGTCACCGTGTGGCTTGAATCTGCCATGCCGGGTGTTGCTTTACTGATGAGAGTTGCAATGGAATCCGAGCCGAGACGAAGCGTCTCGATCGCCTGTCTATCGAATACCGTCACTGGCTGGGTAGGGGGTATCACCGTACTTTGAGTTCGTGCCGTGACGGTTACTGTGGATAGCTCTGACGCCACCGTCGGATTTGGCCAAGCATTTGCTGCGCGAGCAGCAGGCTTGCTAGATGGATCGGGGCTGCGCCGCTGGAGAACGTAGCTGCCTCGATCAGAACGAACGCCCTCAAAGCCCGTGTTCTTCAACAGGGCGGCGAAGCCCGCTTCGACTGTGAACTGTCCTGAGAGCCCCTCTGCCTGCATCCCTTGGATCTGAGAAGGGTCCAGGCTGAGATTGACGCCGGATACCGCTGCAAAGCGGATCAGGGCCGCACCCAGCGGCGATGCTGCGATACGAACCTCGGTTGCTCCCTGGCGCTGGGTGGGCTCGGTCGCTGTCTGCGCAAAAGCAGCGGACACCATGCCCAGGCTCGCCATGGCCATGGTGGCGATCTGCATGGCGTGGACGAGTGGGCGAACACCAGGGCTGGGGGTGTCGCGCAGGAAGGGCGTTCGTTGCATGAGGGAGCGTGTCCTTCTTCAGGTGGATGAAGTCTTCTCCTTACATGACAGGCGAGGCGGTGAATCAGGACATGCGAGGCGCACCTAGGTGGCGGTAACGTTGATCCAGTAGGAGGTCCTCTCCTGTATCCGAACGGGCAGGCTCTTTGCGAGCAGACGCAGAATCTCATCCGGGTCCTTCAGCTGGAACGCGCCCGAGACAGGCAGACCGGCAATGGAAGGATCGCATCTGATGATGCCGCGGCGATAGCGCGTCAGCTCCGAAAGGAACTGATCGAGCCTCATTCGATCCGCGAATAGAACGCCTATGAGCCAGCCGTCCGCACCGTCGGGCACCGGGGCGAGCTCCCCTGCGCCTTCTGGGGTGATCCGCACCTTCTCGCCCGCCAGCACTGTGAATCTTTCTGCCGTCGTCACAGGCGCAGCCGTTGCGGTGCCTTCCAACACCGTAATATCTGTGTAGCCGTCAGTGCAGCGGACCATGATGCGCGCCTGCTTGCTGACCAGGCTCGCATGCGCAGTGTTGATCTCGCAGGGGAGTGGGGGGCGAGTGCCCGATCTGGATGCGTCCAGCAGGATCTCCCCCTCAATAAGGCGGAGGTTGATTGCCAGGCTGTCTGCATGAACATCGATGGCCGAGGCGGTATTGAGATCGACACGCGTCGCGTCGTTCAGTTGAACCGTCTGCCGTTCACCGGTTCCAGTTCGGAAGTCGGCCCGGAGGGCTTGACCTGTGGACGAACGATAGAACCACCAACCCGCTGAGGGCGCAATGGTCAGAGCGCCCAGCATCTTGAGCACGCCCCGTCGCGAAGTTGCACGCCGCCGATCCAGAACACTCATGCCCACGTCTGCGGGCACGGAACCAAAGCTCCGGTCAATCTCCAGGGCTTTACGCCAGATGTACTCATTGATAGCACTGGTCGAACGCCACCGTTGTAGTGCTTCGGCGTCTGATTCGCTGAAGTCGGGCGACCTGGATCGCGCAAGCCACTGGGCGGCCTCGCCGATCAATGCCTGGTCGAAGCGTTGGGGGCTCGGGTTCATTGATCGGCGGATAGCACCAGTCGAAGACACTGTGCATACGCATCCGACATGTAGCGGGTGACGGTTCGCACACTGACCTTCAGAGACGCTGCGATCTGCCCATAGCTCATGCCATCCAGCTGTGAAAGCAGAAACGCGCGCCGGACTTTCGGAGGAAGGCCATCCAGCATCCTGTCCAGTTCCAGCAGTGTTTCAAGCACCACGGCCCGCTCCTCCGGAGATGGCGCGTAGGATTCGGGCTTTTCACGCAGGGAACTGAGATAGGCCTTCTCAAGCGCCTGCCTCTGGTATCGGTTGATCAACAGACGCTTGGCGACAACGGTCAGATAGGCTCTGGGCTCGCTTATCCGATCCAGGTCGCGTGCACGACAACAAAGTCGAGCGAAGGTGTCCTGCACGAGATCGGCTGCCTCATGGTGGTCAGCCATTCGTTGTCTCAGCCATGCGGTGAGCCAATGCCCATGACTCAGGTACATCGCTTCCAGCGGTCCGTGGTCATGCGAAGTGTCGCTGGCAGTCTTCAATGCAGGCCGCCACAGCGGTTCGCGCCGAGCGATGAGAATTGGAATTGGTTCCATGTCTATAGCGGTAACGGAAGCAGTTGAAGACCAGCTCCGAGACTCTGTTTCGGGGACTTCCGGATACCAGGACTACTTGAAGCGATACATTTCGCCAAATTTCACTAATTGATAACGAATCGCATTTGTCATAGCATTCCGCTCGCCAGCCCGGACCTCGTCTCGCCAGCGCCCCGCTCACCGACACGAAGGCGCCCATGAAGACTGCATCCCTGCTGGCCACTGCCGCCCTGGCACTGGCCTCTTCCCTGCCGGCATCCGCCCACACCCCATATCTGGTGCCCAGCAACTTTGCTCCCCGAGCGGGCCAGACCATCGCCCTGGACGCGTCGTTCGCAGAAGCCTTCTTCGTACCGGAAGCCGCATTCGACGACAGCCAGTTCTCGGTCACCGGCCCGGACGGCGCTGAAGCGCCGCTGGCCTCGCAGGTGATGAAGACCCGCACCGTGGCCGAGTACACACTGCCGGCGGGCACCGGCACCTACCGCATCAGCACCGGCCCGCGTCTGGGCGCGCTGTTCCGTATCTGGGAGCAGAACGGCAAGCGCGAGAGCTCGCGTGACCCGGCAGCAAAGATTCCAGCCGGTGCCAAGGTCATCTCCGATTTCCAGTCGCTCACCCAGGCTGTCAGCTACGTCACTGCGGGTAACCCGGATCGCACTGCGCTGGCCCCACGCAACAAGGGCCTGGAGCTGGTGCCGGTCACGCACCCCAGCGATCTGTACGTGGGGGAGGCCTTCGATTTCATCGTGCAGTACGACGGCAAGCCGTTGGCCGACCAGCTCTTGGAGATCACCGAGGCGGTCTGGAGCTCGGATCGCACGCCGCAGGTGGCAAACCTTAAGAGCGATGCCGCCGGGCACGTGCGTTTCCCGCTTTCCGTCGCCGGCACGTGGCTTGCGCTGACCCGCTACCGTACGGCCGCGCCGGCAGGCGCGCCGGTGGCCGAGTACAGCAACAGCGTCACGCTTTCGTTTCGCGTGCTCAATCCCTGATTTCCCTGTAACACCGCCTTCGAGGTCGACATGAAAATCACCGTGCTTGCCAGTGCGTGCGTTGCCGCGCTGCTGCTTTCTTCTGCTGTTTCCGCCCAGACCACCCAAGGCCCGCGTCCGCTGGTGGGCGGCCACGGCAACAATGTGCTGGCCTTCATCGCCGAGCACGACGACAACGGCGATGGCCGCGTGACGTGGCAGGAGTTCGAAACCTTCCGGCGCACCCGCTTCGACGCCACCGACACCAACAAAAACGGCACCGTGGAAGAAACAGAATACGTGGCCGAGTTCGATGCCCGGGTGGCGGCCGAGATCGAGCGTGAGCGTGCCGCCCAGGTCGAACAGACCAAGGCGCGCTTTGCTGCCCTGGATACCGACAAGAACGGCCAGATCTCCCGTGCCGAGTTCGATGCCGCCGGCGAGAAGACCTGGCAGGGCGGGCAGAAGGCGCTGGCCAGCAAGGCTACGGACGCCAAGGCTGCGCCGCAGCGCGAAGCGAAAACCGCCGCCGGCGCCCAGCGCTTCGACAACCAGCCACGCAGCCGTCTGGGCATGCCGACCAGTCATACCGCCGCCGGCTTCCTGGAGCTGTACGACGAGAACGGTGACGGCAAGGTCGACCGCGCCGAGTACCAGCGGGTGCGCGATGCACAGTTTGCCCGCACCGACAGCAATGGTGATGACCAGCTGAGCCTTGAGGAGTACCTGGCCGAATTCGAGACCCGCGTGGACCGCCGCATCGATGCGATGGACCAGGGCGGCGACCGCCAGGTGCATGTGCGCTTTGGTGTGCTGGATGCCGACAAGGATGGCCACATGACCTTCGCCGAGTACCAGGTGTCGGGCAAGCGACTGTTCGAAACTGCCGACCGCAACAAGGATGGCGTGGTCGATGCGGCCGACGCCAAGGTGCCGCCGCCCGCACCGCGCCGTTGATTGCCCGGGTCCCCCCGAGCGGGTGACCCGTCGTTGTAACCGTTGTCCTTCCCGCTGACCGGGCCGTCTGTATCAGGTGGCCCGGGAGGCCCTGTGCCCGATCGAGCCCTCGATGACGTCCCTTTCCAACCTGCTGCTGGCGACCTGCGTGACGCTGTGCGGACTGCATGCCGGCGGTGCCAGCGCTGCCGAACTGCACCGCGATGATGTGCTCGGCACCTCGCTCGACCTGCGCATCGACGCACCTGCAGCGCAGGCTGCAGCTGCCCAGCATGCGGCACTGGCCGAGATCGAGCGGCTGGATGCCGTGCTCAGCCGTTGGCGCTCGGACAGCGAGCTCAGTCGCTTCAATGCCAGCACCGGGCCCCAGCAACTTTCCGGCGATCTGCGTGCCGTGCTGCGCCTCTGCGAAGAATGGCGCGCACGCACTGAAGGGCTTTTCAGCTGCCGCCTGGGCGCGCTGGCACAGCGCTGGCGGCAGGCACAGGAGCGTGGCGTGCTGCCGACGCGCGAAGAACTGCGTGGACTGGCAACGGCCGCGGCGGCGGCTGAAGTCAACCTGGACGACCGCCAACCAATCACGCGTCCACCAGCGGTGGTCTTTGATGTGGATGCCCTGGCCAAGGGTTACATCATCGATCGCGCCCTGGCAGCGGCCCGCGCCGCAGCGCCTGCGGCCACTGCCATCGGCCTGGATATCGGCGGCGATGCCCGTTACTGGCAGGCCCGCGGGGCAGGGCAGCCGTGGCTTGTCGGCATGGCCGATGCGCGCGCGCCGCGCGACAACGGGCCCGCGTTGGCCACCGTGGCGCTGCGCTCGCAGGCGATCGCCGCCAGCGGCCATGCCACCCGTGGCTACACGGTCGGCCGACGCCAGTACAGCCACATCCTCGATCCCTGGTCAGGCTGGCCCATGCAGTTCGCACCGTCTGCCACCGTGGTGGCCGCCGATACCGCAAGCGCCGATGCGTTGGCCACCGCACTGTCAGTGATGCCGATCCGCTCTGGCCTGGAACTGGCCGACGCGATGCCGGACGTGGCCGCGCTGATCCTCAGCGATACCGGCACCGCCTTTGCCTCGCAGCGCTGGCCCGCATTGCTGGTAGTTCAAACCGGCCAGACGGCAGCGCCCGAACAGCTGGTCATCGATTACCAGGTGCCACAGCTTGACAGCGAGCGTTACCACGCGCCGTACCTCGCCCTGTGGATCGCCCGCGAGGACGGCAGCCCAGTGCGCCAGTTGCTGGTTCTGGGCGAGCGCTCGCGCTATCTGCAGGATCTGCCGCAGTGGTGGCGCCGTTATGGCCGTGACGATCTACCGGCGATCCAGGGCATCGCGCGCCCGACGCGCATGCCGGGCCGCTATTCGGTGGCGTGGGATGGCCGCGACGATCGCGGCCAGGCCCTACCGCCGGGCTCTTATCGCGTGCAGGTCGAGGCGGCTCGCCAAGGCGGCGGTCACGAATTCCTGTCCGTGCCGATCAATACCGGGCAGGGCACGGGCCTGCCGACGCAAGCAGACGGCAGCAGCGAGATCGGCGCCCTGCAGATCTCTAGGCCCTGACCCGAATCCTTTCCTACTCCCAGCAACGCAGACCGCGCCGCACCCCGGCGCTCCGCAGCCAGGAACGCCACGGACGACTCCCCGCCCGTGGCGACACCACCTTCCACCACTGCGGAGTCTCCGATGAAACTGAAACCCTCACTGCTGGCCTTGGCCATTGGCACCAGCCTGGCCCTGCCGACACTCACCCGCGCGGCCGCCCTTGAAGCGGACAGCACCCTTGACACCATCCAGGTGACCGAGACGCGCAAGAAATCCGACAACCAGAACGTCACCACACTGTCTGCCAAGACCTTGCGGCAGCAGGGTGCGCAAAGCATGGAAGACGCCATCCGCTACGTGCCGGGGGTCGAAATGGTCGACCTGGGCCGTGCCGGCTTCAACGGCTTCAACATCCGCGGCCTGGAAGCCGACCGCGTCTCCATCACGCTCGATGGCCTCAGCTTCCCGCAGAGCATGGATCCGGGCAGCTACCAGCCATATGAGTTCTTCCGTTCCGGCCGTGGCAGCGTCGATCTGGAAGCGGTCAAGACGGTGGAGATCATCAAGGGTGCCGATGCGATCACCGCCGGCAGCGGTGCGCTCAGCGGCGCGGTGATGTTCACCACCAAGGACCCGGCCGACTTCCTCGAGGCCAGCGGCAACGACAGCTTCGGTTCGGTGAAGTACGGCTATACCGGCTCCAACGACGAGAACATGGGCTCGCTGACTCTGGCCAACCGCACGGGTCGTTTCGAATCGCTTCTGGTCTACACCAAGCGCGATGGCCACGAGACCGAATCCTGGTACGACACCACCCTCAACCGTCTCGGCCCAGGGCGCCGCACGCCCGATCCGGTCGATCGCGAGAACGACAACCTGCTGTTCAAGGTCAACTTCCTGGCCACCGATGCGCAGACCTTGGGCGTGATCTACGAGCGTGCCCGCGCCACCAACGATGTCGACAACTGGACTCGCAGTGATGGCACCGGGTCGTACTTCTTCCGCAGCGCCGAAGATCGCAGCGACCGCGATCGCTACGGCCTGAAATACACCTGGCGCGCCGGCAATGCGCTGTTCGACAGCATGGACGCCACCGCCGATTACCAGAAGAACTACATCCAGGGCCAGACCAACGTGTTGGTGGCCAACGGAACGGCCGCGACCTACGGCACCCGGTGCTCGGCCACGGCGCTGTGCTCGCGCCAGGAGAACCGCTGGGACACGCAGAAGCGCCAACGCGTCGCCCTGGATTTCGACAAGAGCGTCGAAGCCGCCGGCCTGCGTCACGACATCGTGTATGGCGCGGCCCGGCAGCAGGCAAAGATCCACTGGAACTCGGTGGACTCGCGCTGGGGCAACACCGGCACCCTGTTCACCCGCGAAACCGACCCGTCGCTGTGGCCGGACACCCGCGAAACCGATCTGACCGCCTACGTGCGTGACCGCGTGCGCCTGCTCGATGACCGTCTCAGCCTGACCGGTGGCCTGCGTTACGACAGCTACAAGTACACCCCGCAAACATCGGCTGGCAGCAACGGACAGTCCGGTTACAAGGGCGGTGCGGGCAGCGTTGGCGTGTCGAAGTTCTCCTCGCCAACTTGGAATCTGGGCGCCGAATTCAAGTTCACCGACAGCCAGTCGCTGTGGATGCAGGGCGGGCGCGGTTTCCGCGCACCCGGCGTGAATGACATGTACGGCAGCTCGTCCACCACCGAGATCACCCGCGTGTCCGACGGCGCCACCGTCACCGTGCCCGACGGTAGGAGCAACCCGGATCTGGATGCCGAGCGCAGCCTCAATCTGGAACTGGGCTGGCGCTTGCAGAGCGATCGCCTGCGTCTTGGCGTCTCGATATTCCGTGACAAGTACAGCAACTTTATCGATACCGCGCAGTTCGTGGCCGACGAAGGCACCCGGTACCGCAACAACCGGGGCGTTGTCAGCAACGGCTACACCTACACCATGCCGATCAACCGCGGCGAGGTGGAAGTGAAGGGCGTGGAAGCCGAAGGCATGTGGCTGATGGCCGACAACTGGCTGGCCCGCGTGGCTTACTCGTACAACGAGGGCACCGACAACGACGATCAGCCGCTGGCCAGCATCATCCCGGCCAAGGCCGTGGGCGGCCTGACCTACAACGCACCCTCGCGGCGCTGGAGCGTCACCGCCAACATTACCCACCAGCAGCGCAAGGATCCGTCGGATTACGGCAAGAGCATCACCAACGGCAGCTACGGCGTTGAAGTGGTGCCGGTCTATGCCCACAAGGCCCGTGAGTACACTCTGCTGGATGTATTCGGCAACTACGCCATCACTCCCCGGATCAACCTGACGGCGGGCGTCTACAACGTGTTCAACAAGGAGTACTACCTGTGGAACCGGGTGCGTACCGCTGGCGCCGGTACTGCGATCTTCCAGGGCGCAACCAGTCCGGATGGCATCGGTCGCTGGTCACAGCCGGGACGTAATGTCCGCTTCACCCTCAGCTACGACTTCATGTGAACCGTCAAAAGGGTCGTAGGCACCGAGCGCCTGCGGCCCTTCAATGCAGGTGGACGACCGCTCTCATCGCCCCAGGCACAGCAGCCCGGGGCGGCGGGATTCACCACTGATACCGCAGGCTGGCAGTGACGATGCGCGGATAGCCGTAGTAGCACCAGGTCGCGCTGTTGCAGGCTGACACGTACTTCTCGTCGGCGGCATTGGCGGCATTGACCTGCAGGCGCCACAGGCCGCGGTCGTAATGCACGCTGGCATCGATCAGGGTGAACGACGGCGTGTACCAGTCGTTGTAGACATCGCCGTAGATGCCACCGTTGTAACGCACGCACGCACGCACGCACCGAAGCCGAACCCACTCAGCGCGCCGGCGGTGAAGGTGTAGTCAGCGCCGAGCGAGGCGCTTTGCTTCGGCACCAGCGCAATCCGCTTGCCCACCGAAGCAGCATCGGTGCTGCGCCGGACCTTCGCATCGAGGCGGGTGTAGCTGCCGTAAACGCTCAGGCCCTGGCCACTGTTCCAGCGGCCTTCCAGCTCGGCGCCACGCACGCGGGTCTGACTCTGCTGGATCGAGGAAAAGGATCGCTGTTCAGTCGGCAAGAAGGGCTCGGTCAAAGCCAATTCCTCCTCGTTATCGCATGAATAAAGCATGAATGGAGTGATTGCGGGCGGGAGAAATGAGACTTGCGTCGCAATATAGACTTTGCCAACCTTGGCGCGTCGGCCTGAATGCGAGCACCGACCGTCCAGGGGGTGCCTTGTGAGTTGGGTCGAGCCTCCTCCTAAATTTCACTTTTTCTCAGGTTGATTGAATTGAACAAGATCAAACGCTTGGCTGCTCTAATGATCATTTCGGCACCACTCTCCGCCAACGCCGCCGACGGCACCGTCACCTTCAACGGCAAGGTGACCGATAAGACTTGCACCATCGCTACCCCGGGCGGGAAGGACTTCTCAGTCAGCTTGCCCACGGTTGCTGTAAGCAGCTTGAATTTTTGGAAGACGGCTGGACGTACACCGTTCTCGATCAACTTGACCAATTGCAGTCCCGGCAACGTTGCTACCTACTTTGAGCCAGGTCCGACCGTCGACTCCAAAACCGGTTTCCTGATAAATCAAGCTCCGAGCAGCAACCATGCCCAAATGGTGCAATTGCAACTGCTGGGTTCGAACAATGAAGTTCTGCGGATCTTTGCCTCGGGCTCCAACCAAGCGCAGGAAAACTCCCAGTGGGTGACCGTGGCCGCCGACGGGACCGCGAACTTGAACTACTACGTTCAGTACTACGGGTTTCCGAACGTCACTCCAGGTGAAGTAAAAAGCAGCGTCAAGTACACGATCATCTACAACTGATCGTCACTGCACCCGCACTGGCTGATGTACGCGTCGGCCAGTGTTTTGATGTACTGCACGCCCCTTGAGTTTTAGACCGCACCGACGGCTGTCGGTCACGACCGAGCCATCATCAACATCAAGCCCGAGCACGTCGGTGCCTGGCTTAACCTGGATTCCGCGGACCTGGCCGCGCTGTATCGGGTCTTTGATGACAAGCAGCACCCCTTCTACGAGCATGGAGTCTCGGCCCGTAGCGCAGCTGCTCAAGACGCCTGTTCAACTCGGTGGTCTGAACTTCACGGATGAAGTCGTAGAGCTCAGCCATTTGCGCGTGCTGCACCGTGAAACATATGACGACGTTCTTTTCGAGAAGCAGACCCGATAGGTGGGCGGGGAACGCCGAACTTCCGGCGTCTGTGGTCAGGGTCAACTCGACCCTGAGGTGATCTGACGCAAAGGTGGACTCCATGCGAAAGCTCGAGATGGACCAAAAGTCGAATTCACCATATTCTCCGGCCATGCCTCCCTCCGCCGACTACCAAGGCTTCCGCACTGCTCCGATCCCATCTGGCTGAGGCTAGACGGGGAGGGTTGGGTGCTGTGATAGAACGGGCTACAGATTGCCTGTGTCATGCCTGCCAAGGAGCAGGGTTTGGGCGTACATCTAGACGTTCGGAGGATGTGGCAGACGAAGGATGCGCGGGCGGCCAGCACGGGCAGCGGAAGCGGCTACACAGAATGCTGGTGCGCGACCAACCTCTACCCAGACTGCGGGCAGCCGTGGCTCGGATGGTGGACAGGACGCCTATCGAGCCGCCACGACCGATGCCCGGCCTGCCGCTAACCGGCAAAGAGCTGCAGGCCTAGCGTCTGTCGAAGCGACTGCAGGCGCTACCTCGAAGTGAAGGAAGTGTTCGATTCCCCCCAGTCGCAATCATTGGTCGTGCGCTCAGTTGCCGCTAACGGTCCTTCTTCCCACCGAAGTCGATTGTTTGGTCGTTCCGATGTCGATCGGACGACCAGACTTCTGTGCTGCGGCACTTGCTTTCCCTGGCTGCGACTTGAGCGGGGAGATCCTTCACGAGAGCTGAGTCGCGGCAGGTTTGGTGAAGCGCCGAGTCATCGTAGGTAGCGCAAGCCGTTAGGACGGCACCAATGATGAGTGCAGCTGCAGGGACGACAAATTTCATTTCACTATTCTCGCTTTTTTCTCTTGATTTGGTCGTGCTCTACAGTTGGTGAGACCATTTTCAAGCATCGACATGCTGCTAAAAAACTCCACAAACAACGTCGTCGTTTCACGACGTTGTTTGAATGAAATTAGCTTATTTGCCGCCCAACCGCTCCCACAGGAAGCTGTAGGCCAGTGCGGACATGTGCGCGGCCTGCGCGTTGTTGGCCGCACCGCCATGACCGCCTTCGATGTTCTCGTAGTAGGTCACATCCTTGCCGGCATCGATCATCTTCGCGGCCATCTTGCGGGCGTGGCCCGGATGTACGCGGTCATCGCGGGTGGAGGTGGTGAACAGCACCGGCGGGTAGCTCTTCTTCGCGTCGAACAGGTGGTACGGCGAGAAGGTCTTGATGAACTCCCAGTCGCTGGTGTCCGGGTTGCCGTACTCGGCCATCCACGACGCGCCGGCCAGCAGGTGGCTGTAGCGCTTCATGTCCAGCAGCGGAACCTGCACCACCACCGCACCGAACAGCTCCGGGTACTGGGTCAGCATGTTGCCGGTGAGCAGGCCACCGTTGCTGCCGCCCTGCACGCCCAGGTGCTTGGCAGAAGTGATCTTGCGGGTGACCAGATCCTGGGCAACGGCGGCCATGTCTTCATAGGCCTTGTGACGGTTCTGCTTCAGCGCCGCCTGGTGCCAGCGCGGGCCGTACTCGCCACCACCACGGATGTTGGCGACCACGTACACGCCGCCCTTCTCCAGCCAGGCGCGACCCATGCCACCGGAATACGCCGGGGTCAGCGAGATCTCGAAGCCACCGTAGCCGAACAGCAGGGTCGGGTTGGAGCCATCGAGCTTCATCGCCTTGTCGTGCACCACGAAGTACGGCACGCGGGTGCCGTCCTTGCTGGTGGCGAAGTGCTGTTCGATGACCTTGCCGTCGGCATCGAAGAACGCCGGCATGGTCTTCAGCACTTCCGGCGCCTTGCCGATGTCGGCGATGGCCAGGGTGGTCGGGGTCAGGTAGTCGGTGGCGGTCAGCCACACTGCATCGCTGTCATTGCTGTCGACCGCACTGACGCCCAGGGTGCCGAAGGCCGGCGCGCCGACGAAGTCGCTCTTCTGCCAGCCCTTGGCGGTCGGGGTCAGCACCGACAGGCGGTTCTTGACGTCGTCCAGCACGTTCAGCACCAGGTGGTTCTTGGTCCACGAGGCACTGGCCAGCGAGGTGGTCGCGGTCGGGGTGAACAGCACCTCGAAGTCGCGCTTGCCGGCCATGAAGTCGTCCAACCGGGTGGCTAGCAACGAGCCGGAGGCGTACGTCCTGCCACCCACGGTCCAGGGTTCACGCGGCTGCAAAGTCAGCCACTGCTTGTGCAGGCCCTTCTTGGCCGAGTTCGGTGCATCGATTATGGTCAGCTTGCCATCATCGCCACGCAGGTAGAGCTCATTGTTGTAGGCAGTCAGGGCACGGATGACCAGGTTGCGCTCAAAACCTGGGGTGTCGTCGTGTACTGCTACGATGCGTGTGTCCTCCACCTTGCCTTCATAGACCAGGCTGGCCGCGGACATCGGCGTGCCACGCTTCCATAGCTTGGCCACGCGCGGGTAACCAGAGGTGGTCATCGAGCCGGTACCGAAATCGGTGTAGACGAACACGGTGTCGCGGTCGATCCAGCTCAGGCCGCCCTTCGATTCGGGGCGGAAGAAGCCGTCCTTGATCCAGCTCTTGCTGGCCAGGTCGAACTCGCGGGTGACATCGGCGTCGGCACCGCCGCGCGACAGCGCGATCAGGCAGCGGCTGTAGTCCGGACGCAGGCAGTCGGCGCCGTGCCAGACCCAGTTTTCGTTCTCGGCCTTGTTCAGCGCATCCAGGTCGAGCACGGTCTCCCAGGTCGGCGAGGCCTTGCGGTACTCGGCCAGGGTGGTGCGGCGCCACAGGCCGCGCTCGTGCTGCTTGTCCTTCCAGAAGTTGTAGTAGTAGTCACCGATCTTCTGCACGCCGGGAATCTTGGCGTCCGAGTCGAGCACCTCGCGGATGCTGGTCTCCATCTGCTTGAAGGCCGGGGTCTGCGCCAGGCGCGCCTCGGACTTGGCGTTCTGTTCCTTGACCCAGGACAACGGCTTGTCGCCGGTGACGTCCTCCAGCCAGGCGTAACGGTCGGTGTCTTCAGCGGCCACGGCGGTACCCACCGAGGCAGCGGTCATCATGCCGGCCAGCAGGCAGGCGGAAGAAAATCGCAGCATTGCAGCTCCAGAGAGATAGTGGTCGCTTGGCGCCATCGTGCCTATCTGATGTGCCAAGCAAATGGTCAAGTTGGGAAAGCTTGTCGTTGCGGCGAACTGCCCAAGCCAACAAGTCGACAGAAGTTCGCGGAGAGCTTCAGACACAGAGAGTGGAGGTGCCGGGCTGACTGCTCCACTTGTCAGCCTTGGAGTTGTTTCCTAGTTGAGAACCTTTCGTTCACCACTTTTCAATGCGAGCGCTAGCTCTGGGATGTCCTCGGCACCCACAGGAACGGTAATGCTCGACCCACTCAACGCCGATCCGATGGGTTCAGATCGTCCGCCAAGGCACTTCGACAGGAAGGTCTCAGCGACAGCGGTGAAGGCAGTCGAGTTCTCCGCGCGAACGAAACCGTGCCCCTCATCAGGGAATAGAAGGTAGGTGACCGGAATGTTGCGGACCTTCATCGCTTGAACGATCTGATCGCTCTCGGCCTGCGGAACCCGCGGATCGTTGGCACCTTGCGCAATCAGCAGCGGTCGGCTGATCTGGTCTGTGCGATGGATCGGGGAGCGCGCAGCCAAGAGCTTTCGTCCCTCGTCGGTTCGAGCATCGCCGACGCGTCTTGCCAATTGTTCAACGAAGCTTGACCAGTGAGCCGGAGTGCTGGCAATCAACGTTTGCAGATTGGACGGACCAACCACGTCGACGCCGCATTTGAAGGTGTCCGGCGTACTCGTCAGGCCCACCAGCGTTGCATACCCACCATAGCTCCCACCCATGATGGCGACGTCCGAGCTGGTGGTGACACCTGTGTCGACGGCCCACTGTACGGCGTCGAGCAGATCGTCATGCATCTTCGCGCCCCACTCGAGATTACCCTTGTTCACGAAGTTCTTGCCAAAGCCGGTCGAACCACGGAAGTTGACCTGCAACACTGCATAGCCGCGGTTGGCAAGCCATTGCACGTGTGAGGAGTAGCCATACTTGTCTCGATCCCACGGGCCACCATGGACCAGAAGCACCATTGGAGATGGTTGCTCAGGACTTCCGTCAGCGTTGAGATCGGCGTGCTTAGGCAGCGTGAGATAGCCAACCAAGGTCAGTCCATCGCGGGTGATCAACTGTTTTGGCCATTGAGGTGCAAGCGGCTTGTTGTCCAGTTTAGGGCGGCTGGAAAAAAGAGGGGTCAGCGTCCCATCGGCGCTGCGATCATATCGATAGAAGTGTTCGGGCTCCTGGGGAGATGAGTAGGACACGATCCAGGTGCGGTCATCATCTGTACGCGCTGACAGGGAAATGTCCCCAGGGCCCAGCTCCCTGAGCTTGTTGAAATCGGTGGCGAAGGAAGGGACGAGTGGAACCCACTTCTCCCGCAGGTAGTTGGAGGCGGCAGCCTGCGCCGAATCTCTGCTTGGGGACAGGATGACGTCAGTTACGTCCGCTTTGGGGTCTTCATGCAGAAGCGAACGCTTGTTGGTGCTGAGCTCCACAGAGAACAAGGCCGTTGTGTTCCTGTCTCGTGAATCAAACAGATAGGCAATTTTGCCATCTTCGCTGATGCCGCTGTAACCCGTCGTCAGCGCATCTTCGAAGGGGACAGTGTCCATTGCT
The DNA here is from genome assembly GCF_057835675.1 of Stenotrophomonas sp. GL_101. Classification (NCBI taxonomy): domain Bacteria; kingdom Pseudomonadati; phylum Pseudomonadota; class Gammaproteobacteria; order Lysobacterales; family Lysobacteraceae; genus Stenotrophomonas; species Stenotrophomonas sp. GL_101. The sequence goes on from NZ_CM174432.1 coordinate 2,302,766, forward strand.
TCCCACGAGCCGCTGGCAGAACGCCACAACACATCGAAGCCGCCGTCATCGCGTGCACGCGTTGCGAGGCGCGGAGTGAAGTCATTATCGGTGACGTAGCTTCGGAAGTTCTGATCATTTCGCTCCACTAGCGTACGAGTTCCACTGGTCAGGTTGACTCGATACAGGTCGTGCCATTGCGGGTCGCGATCATTCATTCCGATCAGCACCTCTTCGGGATGCGAACGGCTGATGCCAATGATCGTTGCTTGGATCTTTTCGAACGGGGAGATGTCCCGCTGTTCGCCGGTGGCAACGTTGAGCGCGAAGACGTGATAGTTCTCGTCGCCACCGTTGTCGCGAACAAAAAGGAGGGTGCCGGGAAGGTGGGACCAGGTATAGGAACTGATCCCACGCGACCGATCCTGAGTCACCGCTCTAGCCTCTGCTAAGTTGTCGGCCGGCGCAATCCAGACATTTGGGACCCCGTCGCTGGGCGCCACCCAACCGATATAACGGCCATCGGGGCTGATCGTTACCTCGGTGCGTTCTGGATTGCTGAAGAGCGCGTCTCTGGGGATCAGCTCTACATCGCTCAGCTTGATTGACTTCACGGCTTCGCTTCGTGAGGGCTCTCCGGCTTGTGGCGTGCAGCCGGCAACGGCAAAAGAAAGTGCAGTAATGGCGGCGATACTTCGCACGTAGAGTCTCCAAGGGGAAGAGGAACTGAAGAGGAGTCCGACACTTGATTTCCTTCACTGCAGCCGGGCCGAAAGCTCTCAAGTGAAGATCTTCCGGCAGGCAGAGAAGAGATACCGCTCCGCGAAGCCGTTTACATGTGATGAAAGTCACGTTTTTGTCGTTGAGGCGCATTCGGCCTCCGGACGTCTTCCCAAGCCATAAGTGGTTTGGCCGCCGTCGGCAGCCCTTTCCTCTGCCCGTCGAAGTCTGGGGGCAAGGTAATCGGGCACTTTTGCCGAACCAATTCCGGCTGTCTCACAGTTTCCTTGGCGAGGTCTGGGCCGGCGTGGCCTCGGGGCTGGGGGGAAGGGCCCTCAGAGCCGTTAACGCGTAGCTGATTCACGGGTCGCATGTTGTGACCAAGGACACGTTGCGCGCCCTTGGGTGCAATGTTATATCGTGACACCGGAGATCTTATGCAGTGCTCGTCTTGGACAAACAGCCCCCTCTAGGGGACTGGCTGCTGTGCTGTGCTCAGCTTCTGAGCCGCGTGGGTTCTCGTCCCCATTTTCTCACTGGCGCTTGGGAGGAGACGCAATCAGTTGCTGTGCAAAAAGCGCCACCACAAGCCTTAAGGGCAGTCCTTATGACGATGCGGCCCTTACCCTTCTATAGCCCTCAGGAACAAATGAATGAAGAGCATTGCCTTTTCACCTCGATTCCGCCGCCCCTGCCTGCTCGACGCTGCCATCTGTGTCGCGTTGACTACAGCTACGTTGCCGACCGTCGCGTCGGCATACACTTTCCACGTCAATGGTGATCGAATCATCGCGACGGGTGGTGTCAACTATGATGATCACACAAGGTTGCGCCAGGTACTGGATGCGGTGGCGAGCAACGGCAAGGTCATCAGCCAGGTGGTGTTCCGCGACAGCCCTGGCGGCGATTCGGCCGCGGGTCGAGGGACCGGCGAACTGCTTCGCCAGCGCGGGATTACCTCGGTCTTCCAAGGGAAGTGCATCTCAGCCTGCGGCACCAGCTTCATTGGAGGCGTCGAACGTCGCATCGCCAACTACGACCTTCCCGAGCTCGATTCCCGCTTTCCTGACAATATTTTCATGATTCATGGCAGCACCAGCGGAGACGGCAAGGTGGTGCCGATCGCACAGCAGGTGTCAGACGAACACTATGCCAAGATGATGCAAGGCGTCGCATCACCGGAAGCCATTGCGCGCGTGGTGGGTGCCATCAACGGCATGCTGGTTCCCTACGACTCATTCCTCTACTACTACGATCCGAAGACTGGCAAGCCTGCGCAGTTCTGCCCCACCAAGGACAATTGCACCGTCTATGATGGTGTAGACATCCTCAGCGACCGGATCATCACCAACGCGGAACGCGTTGACCTGTCCGCTGACTATCTCCGCGTGGCGGGAAGCGTGCGTGGTGATCTGAATCCCAACTTCTATGCAGGGCAGTATGAGTACGCGTCCGGCCTTGGTGCGGACGGCTACGGTGCGGCCCCGTTCGACGCAGCTAAGATCGCCTCGGGTGATGTCTTCGGCATGATCCGGCTTGAACGTGGCGGCACATGGCTGGCTGATACGTCCAGCGGGACAGAGATCCTCTGGGCGGAGGCTGGAAACGTGAATGTGACCAGCGGCGCCCGCTTGGTCACGCTGCACACCATCGTGGGAGCAGCAGGCGCCGTGACGCTTCAGGGCGGGCAACTGAAAGCTGAGAATACAACGGTCTCGGGCCTGCTCGGCATTGGCGCTGGCGGTGAGCTGGACAACAAGGCGGCGGTTCTGGTCAATAAGGGGGGGCGGGTGGCGATGGCCGGAGGGACCATTAAAGCCCAGTACACGATCCTGAATCCGGGATCGCGATTGGAAGGCCATGGAACCATTGCAGCTACCAGCTTTGTGGACTTCCCGAACGAACCCGACTATGCCTGGAATGCTCCGACAGTGACGCAAGTAGCCGTGAGCGGTGGTGATCTCCATCCGCAGGGCGGGCAGCTGAAGGTCGATGGCCTTGTGTTCTTTGGCAAGGGGGGGAGATTAATGTTCAACATCACCCCGGAAACACGCCAGGCTGGCCTGGCGCTGGGTGAATTCGAAGTACATCGCTGTGGGAGTTTCCTCAACTTCTTCGAGTGCGGAAATGGACCGGCCGTCACGGCGCCGGGTTTCCTGATCGGCGGCACCGTAGGCAAGCTCGCTCTGGACATCGCACCGGGGTACTACCGGCAGGATCTTTCGATTCCCCTTGTGGACGGACGCATCTATGGCAGGAACGAAGGTATTCAATTAGTCGGCAAGCTGTTGAACGATCGCGACAGTGAGTTCGATGCTAGCGTGCCGCAGCTGCAGCCCGGCCAGGTGGCCTTCACTCGTGCCGAGCGCCAGGACGATTCAGGCTACAGCGTCGATCTGACCAGTGCCGATGCGGCGCAGCGCAGGTTCCACCCGCGCAACAATTCGCTGCTCAGCTTCAGCATCAGGCAGATGGGGAATGGGATCTGGGCGGTCGCCAATCCTGCTTTCGATGATGTCTCGCTGTTCGCCAACGCCGCATCGGGCGCAGGTCTCGGAGAAGCATTGAGGACGGCGGCATCACAGCCTGCTTCGGCGCTGCATCCGTTGCTCGGCATCCTGCAGTTCGCTGACCGCGATGTGATCGCACAGCAAGCCGGTGCACTGCGCGGTGATGGCCACGCCAGCCTGCGCCTGGCCGACAACGCGCTGGTTGGCAGCATTGGCAGCGTGGTGCAGCAGCATCAGGCCGCACGACGCAGCGGCAGCGGTGACGCCGGCGGCTTGGCGGCACAGGCTGCGCAGGCGGCTTCGGCGCAGCCCGGCATGGCCAATGGCAGCCTGTTCAACCAGTTGGCGATGCACCTGGTGGAGCCGGCGGGGGCGGGCGGTGGCAACACCAGCTTCGGCGGCGAAGCACCACGCAACCACGGCCTCTGGGGCCGCGGCTTCGGCAGCCATGGCCGCATCGACGGTGAGGGCGGCGTGGCCGGCCTGAGCCATACCGTCGGCGGCATCGTGCTCGGTGCCGATACGCAGCTGGCCGATGACCGGGTGACCCTGGGCGTCAGCGTTGCCGCCGCCGACATGTCGACCAAGGGGCGTGATGGTTCCGGGTTCACCGGCGACGTGCGCGCACTGGATGTGGGCGGCTACCTGGATGCCACCTACTCGCTTGGCTACCTCTCGGCCTCGGTGCGCTACACCGATCTGCGCCACGACACCCGCCGCAGCATCGAGGGCATCGACGGCCTGCAGGGCCCGCTGCGTGCCAAGTACAACAACGATGCGATCTCGGCCCGCCTGGAGCACGGCTTCTCGTTCACCACCGCCAAGGGCGTGGTGATCCAGCCGCTGCTGCCGGTGGTCGACTACGCGCGCACCTCGGCCACCCGTTTCAATGAAGGGCAGGGTGCTGGCGCGCTGGTCGGGCGTGGTGACAGCCTGGAAAGCATCCGCGTCGGCGCGGGCCTGCAGTTGTTCAAGACCTTCGAAGGCAACAACGGCGAGCGCATCACCCCGCGCGCGCGCGTGGTCTGGCAGAAGGAACTGGGCGACACCCAGGCCCGTTACAGCACCGGCTTCGCCGCTGCGCCGGACCTGGTGTTCGGTGCCAGCAGCCAGACCGTGGGCGAGCAGGTGCTGGCCTGGAACCTGGGGGTGACCAGCCGCGCCAGCGATCGCCTGTCGGTGATGGTCGACTACGTGGGCGAGCGTCGCGACGGCCAGCTCCAGAACGGCGTGATGCTGGGCCTGGGCTATACGTTCTGATGTGATGAACCACCCCGTCTCCAAGGATGGGGTGGTTCCGTTCCAGCCTCTGAATCACCCCGACTTTCCTAGACACCTTGCAGCCATAATTCACAGCTCTAGTGGTGTCTATGAGCAGCAAGCGATACACGCAGGAGTTCAAGGTTGAGGCGGTCAAGCAAGTCACTGACCGCGGACACTCAGTCGCCGATGTAGCAAGCCGGCTCGGCATATCGATCCACAGTCTCTATGCCTGGCGAAAGCAATACGCCAATCCATCATCCACGCATCCGGCGGCAATCGATCAGGCGTCCAAACTACGACGGGGGAAGTCGGAGTTGCGGCGGGTGACCGAAGAGCGAGACATCCTAAAAAAGGCCGCAGCGTACTTTGCCAAGCTGTCCGGGTGAAGTACGCGCTCATGCTCGATCATGAGCAGCAATTCCACCTTCGATGCACGTGTAAGGTGTTTGGCCTGCATCCCAGGGGGTACTACGCCTGGCGGAGCGCCCCGATGTCACCAAGGCCCAAGGATGACATGCGTGTCCTGGGCCTGATCAAGCAGTGCTGGCTGGAAAGCGGCGGCGTGTACGGCTACCGGGATATCTCCCGTGATCTGCGCGACTTGGGTGAATCGTGTGGCAAGCATCGGACGGCGCGATTGATGCGACAAGAATGTCTGCGGGCCCAGGCAGGCTATTGCCGCCGGCTGGGCATGCGCGGAGAGAAGCCGGCTATCGTCGCCAACAATCAGCTGGCGCGTTAGTTCGATCCGAGCATCGCCAATCCGGCATGGGTGACCGACATCACCTACATACGAACGCACGAGTGCTGGCTGTACTTGGCTGCGGTACTGGATCTTTTTTCAAGGAAGATCATAGGCTGGGCAATGCAATCGACGATGCACGCCGACCTGGTGCTGCAAGCCTTGATGATGGCCGTATGGCGATGGAAGCCGCCCGCCGGGATGCTAGTGCATTCCGATCAAGGCACGCAGTTCACTGGACACGACTGGCAAGATTTCCTGAAAGTGCATGGACTGGTCAGCAGCATGAGCCGGCGAGGCAACTGTCACGACAACGCGGTCGCCGAGAGCTTCTTCCAACTTCTCAAACACGAGCGCATCAAGCGCCGGATCTACGTGACTCGCGAGGAAGCAAAGTCCGACGTCTTCAACTACATCGAGATGCTCTATAACACCAGGCGACAGCACGGACACAACAACGGGCTGTCTCCGGTAGGGCTCGAAAAGCAGCAATCAAAATGAGATTTCGGGGTGTCTACAGAAGCCGGGGCGATTCAGCGCGATCAGCACTTGCACCGTGATAGCAGTTGTCACCCCTTGCCCCAGTCTTCATCGGGCCCCTCGCTTGGGGCTTCGTCATCCTCAGCAGCCGACGCGGCTTGAACGCTTGACCCGCCCCAGTTCCTTCGCTCCTATCTGGGCCGCGTCTGGCCTGCTGCATCTGCTCCAGGGCTGGGGGGCATGTGGGAGTGGGCGGCTGGGGCTGGAATCAGCCCGTGGCAAGCCTCAGACGGACCGTCTTGATTTCACGGGACCTAGCACTTTCGAGGCTCAGGATTACATTGAAGTATGATGCCGAGCTCACCCTAGGGTCTAGCACATGAACGCCAAACAAGAATGCGCGCCCGATCACACAATGGAATCACAGAAGCCGGCGCTGGCTCTGGCATGGGCTGGGCGTCCCCTCGTTCGCACCCGGCTGAAGGCCAGGCCACGCCTGCTGGTGCTTAGCGGCGCCATCGCGGCGTGCTTCCATGCTGGAGCTGTTGATTTCACCACCCCGGTGACTGCGGTGGCAGGCGAGGTCGTAAGCCTCGCACCGGGCGATACGGTAACCGTTGCCAATGGCGTTGCGCTGAGCGCTTCCGGACAGGGAGCCTACATCGGCGCTGAGGGCGTCACCTTAACCTTGGGGGACCTCGGCACCGGTGTGACCTCAACGCAGGGCGGATCTGTGAACTTGCGCGACAGCACGCTTAACCTAAATCCAGCAACCGGCAGCGTATTCTCAGCCCTTGATGCCTCGGGAGCGAACAGTACGATTACGACGTCGAACGTGAACATCACGGCGCTGAGCAATGCTTCGGGCTTTGCCACCGTGAATGCACGCGATGGCAGCCAGATCTTACTAGAGGGCGGCCGCTTGACCAGCGAGGGCAGCGCACTGCTGGCCACCGGCAGCGGAAGCTACATCGTGGCATATGGCATCGCAATTGCTAGCGGAGTCAATGCCACCATTGCAGCAGAGGAAGGGGGGGTGATCGCGCTTGAATCGCTCAACCTCGCTTACCAGGATGGCGACAACGTCGCGGGCGTCGATGCCTACGGTAAAGATTCGAAGATTTACCTGACAAGGGTCACGATGAGCAATGGCATGTTGTACGCCAATGCCGGCGGGAGTCTCGATCTTGAATATACCTCGGTCACCAGCAAGGGAGGCGTACTGAAATTGCTCGGAGACAAAATTGGTGGATTCACTTCTTCGGCCACCATACATCGAGGCGTGCTTGAGAGCGACGGCGGCCATGTTCTTAGCGTAAGCGAAGCAGGACAACTGACCACGATCGGAACAGCCATAATTTCTCAGAATGGCGCCTCTGGAATACACCTTTCGGACGACACCTCATTCGCTGAAGTGTACGATACAGACATCCATACTGACGGGGCGTTTAGCGCAGGAAAAGGCATATACGTGGAGGGCGGCCTTGCAAATGTGAAGGGCGGAACCATCAAGACCGAAAAGGGCGGGTACGGCCTCTATCTGGAGACAAGGTACTCGGGCGCGTCATCCGGCCGGATCAGCACCGATGGCCTTGTGATCGCAGTTGATGGGAATGGTGCTACCGGTGCATTTGTCAGTGGCGAGAAGTCACACCTCGACTTCGTGAAAGGCTCCATCGATGCGCTAGGCGACTATGGCGCTGGCATCAAGCAGATTGACGGTGGCGAACTCTCCGTGACAGATGCAGTCATCCGCTCCGATGGGCTGGGCTCGGCCGGCTTTAGCGCCTCAAGTACTACGGACAGCCCACTGGTGAATGTAGCGACATTCACTCGTAGTGCCTTGGATACAACCGACGGCACCGCGATTTCAGTCAATGCCGGCAATCACGCAATCCAGCTCATCGACAGCACTGTCATCAGTCGTCGAGATCGCGATGATAGTAGGGGCGAACTGGTCTCGGTCAATGATGTGATGATTGATCCCTTGGAAGGCCCTTTCAGCCTGCTCCTAGCTGGCGAGGTGAGGCTTGATGCGAACAATTCCAAGCTGACGGGCGACGTGTCTGTAAACAGTGCAACAGCCCAGGTTGCTATCGTGCTGAATAACGGATCGACGCTCACAGGTGCGCTGAGCACCTTGGCTGCGAACCGTGTTTCCAACTTGTCCATCGATACCACCAGCCGCTGGAACGTTCGCGGCGAGTCGGCATTGCGCATGCTGGACCACGCTGGCACCATCGCCTTCGTCGCGCCGACCCAAGACGACTTCAAGACACTCACAGTCAGCGGAGACTACATCGGCAACAACGGCACCTGGATCATGAATCGCAAGCTGGGTGATGACGCCTCGCTGGGCGACCAGGTGGTGATTCAGGGCAACAGTAGCGGTACTGCAGGCATCAGCGTGCTCAATGCGGGAGGAGCGGGCGCTGCGACCAGCGAGGGCATCCGCTTGATCAGCGTGACCGGCCAGTCCAACGCACAGTTCACCCTGCTGGGGCGCTCGGTGGCGGGTGCTTATGAGTACCAGCTGTTCAAGGGCGGCATAACTACGCCGGGCGATGGCAACTGGTACTTGCGGTCAGAGGTCACCCCGCCAGTTACACCTCCTGTGACCCCGCCAGTTACACCTCCTGTGACCCCGCCAGTTACACCTCCCGTCACCCCACCAGTTACGGCCCCTGTCACCCCGGTTACGCCGCTGAGAATCGAACGCCCCGAGCCGGCCGCCTATCTGGCCAACCAGACCGCGGCGCTGCGCATGTTCCGGCACAGCCTGCACGACCGTGCCGGTGATACGAGCACGCTGTCGCAGGAGCCGGATGCTGTGCGTGCCACTGCATGGGCTTACCTGCGCAGCAGCCAGCGGGATGGCCGCAGTGCCGGCGATCAGGTCAGCGTCGACAGCCATGTCGACAGCCTGTTGCTGGGCGTCGGTCGGGCGTTCGAGTCCAACTATGGCGGCAGCCTGCAGGTGGGTGTGATGGGCGGCCAAGGCCGCGCGCGCAACAACACTACCTCACGGGTGACTGGCTATAGCGCGCGCGGTGATGTCACCGGCACAAGCCTGGGCGTGTACGGCACCTGGCTGCAGAATGCAGCCACGGGAAGTGGTTTCTATGTGGACAGCTGGCTACAGTACGGCCGCTTCCGCAACAGCGTGCAAGGTGATGGCTTGCAGAAGGAGCGCTACCGCTCGCGCAGCTGGACCGGCTCGGCCGAGATCGGCTACGCGATTTCGCTACATCAGAACGAACGGCGCGCGATCTACCTTGAGCCGCAGTTGCAGGTCCTGCACAGCCGTTACGATGCTGACCGCGTGACCGAAGTCAACGGTACCGTGGTGCAAAGCGAGCGTGCCGATGGCGCCACCACTCGGGTCGGCGCCCGTCTGTACACGCGTTCGTTGACTCTGCGTCAAGGTCAGGTGCATCCTTTCTTGGCAGTGAACTGGTGGTCCGGCGGCAATGCGTCGGCGATTGCGATGAATGGCGAGCGGCTGCCGCGCGATCTGCCCCGCGATATTTACGAGGCCAAGGCCGGTGTGCAAGTGAATCTGTCGGGCGGCTGGCGCGGCTGGCGCGGCTGGGGCCAGATTGTCCATCAAAGCGGCAGCCAGGGCTATAGCGATACCAACGCGCAGATCGGTGTGTCGGCGAGCTGGTAAGTGCGCATTCGACCTAAGCGGAAGGCCCGCCAGTGGGCGAGCCTTTCTTTCTTAACACCATCGGCGTCGGTGCGCCGTAGGGGCACAGGGAGGCCATCAGGCCGGCACCGATGCTGACGCCCAGCTTGCCACGCAGGTCGTCGCTGAAGGCGAGGTAGTCGTTGCCGCCTTGCAGCTGGTCGAACGATGCGTTTGCGCTCGCGCTGACGGCGGCAACCTCCCCGGCAACAGGGTGTTCCCAGGTCGCGACAATGTCCGGATGCAGTGCTGCGAACACCAGATTGGTCATGATGATGCCGGCCTCGGGCTGCCTGTCGCCCAGGTTGCTGAAGGCCAGCTATTCAACCGTGAGCCGGACACCATCTCTGCAGGCGTGGCGGGCGTGTATGGAAATGTCCCCGTGGACACCACTCAGTACGACCTACTCGGTCGTAGCGTCGTCGCCAGGGCGGCCTATCGCTTCTGACCCAGCGCCGTCCCGCCGAGTGCGCGATGGCACCAGCTCGCGGCGGCGTCACTTTGCAGATCCAGACCACGTGCCAGCTGGTGCCGGCGGGAGCAGGCACTGAGCAGGGCAAGGAATTAGGAATGTTTACGGGGGTAGGGCGCATGTCCGCTTTGGGCCGAAAGCGGACAAAGGTCGAGCCTTGAACTGACCTGACAATCGGCCAGTTGCTGGCGCAATGGGCGCTGCGTGTGTCGCCGCTGCCGCAGCACTTTCCTGCGCTTGGCACCCAGTTGCGGTGGGCACTCTTTCTCGACAGGGGCAGCTCTGCTGCTGTTCTTCGCCGCGGTCTTGGATGCCTATCTGGCCGAGACCACGAGCGCGCGCGAGTACCGGGAACACCGCGATCTGCAGCCCATGCTGGTGCACCTGCAGTAGTTGCTGGCTGGTCCGTGGGAGAACACCAGTCCCTTCCAGCCTCCCTGCAGACGTCCACACGTCGAGGCAATAGGTGGAAGGCGCCGGGCAACGCGGCTCGGCGCCTTTCCCGCCGATCAACCGGCGGATGGGGCCTGCAAGCAAATGCGCTCCGCGCCGGCGGTAATGTCGATCTTCGCGCCATGCATCGCATCGGCCCCTAGGATTAGCGCCGGCCGCTTGTCCAGACCCAATGCCTTGAACACCGGCAGATCGCTGATACGCACTTCCATGGCGGCGTGCAACCAGTTGCTGCTTGCCATCGCAGGCAAGGTATAGAGCCAGGTGGGATGCTCTTGGCCACCCAAGCCGGACGTACCCTTTTCGCGGATTTTCACGCGAGGGTCGGTGCCATCGGTACGGACTCCCAGCGCGGCCGCGGCTGCGGCGTTGAGCACGGTCTGCGCTGCGCCAGTATCGACCACTGCGATGGCCTCCACGTTCTCCCTACCAAGGCGGACGGTGATGAAGGCGAATCCCTTCATAGCCGGTCCACGCGCCGGTAGCGCATTGGCCTGGCAATGCGCGCCGTCGGGCAGGGTCGCCGGCGACCAAAGCTGTAGGGTGCCGGCGGCGAAGTCCCACCGGGTATCCCAGCGCCGGGTGAGGTCATTGCCGATGATACCGTCGATTGCCGGGTCATCTCCACTGGGGAGCTTGCTGAGGTCAGTCTGCACCGCCGTTGCCTGCAGCTGCAAGCTACCCAGCTGCCAGGTGGTGGTGCGCACCTGTCGCAACTGGGTGCCGCTGGAGCTGGCCCCTTGTGCTCCCGATACCACGCCCTTGCTGTCCTGCAGATTGTAGCGGCGGGCGACCCGGTCATCGACCAAGGTGGCGCCGGCCGCGCTGTCCACCACGAACCGCAGCGGCTCGGCACGTCCATCCAGGTTCACGGCAATGGCAGGGTGGCTGCCCTGCATCCACATCGGCAGCGTGTGGGCGGGGGCCGCCGATGCGGGCGTAGCGAGGGCGAGCAGTGGAAGCAGGATGAGACGCATTGTGGTTCTCCGGTACAGGGTAAGCAGCATTTGCGCGTGCCAAGGTATCGCGATGATGTCCAGGTTGATACCGTATCGATACATTCCGGATCGATACTGCGCGCATGAGCCGTTCTGCCCAGATCATCGTTGTCGACGACGACATCAGTATTCGCGATGCCATCGCCGAATGCCTTGAACTGCACGGGTATCGGATACGTATGGCTGCCGATGCGGCGACGCTGGATACGCTGCTGCTGGCCGAACGCCCCGATCTGATCATCCTCGACTGGATGATGCCTGGCGAGGATGGTCTATCGGTCTGCCGGCGACTGCAGGCGCGCGCCATTCCGATCCTAATGCTGTCGGCGATGGGCAGTGCGCCCGATCGTGTGATCGGTCTGGAAATGGGTGCCGACGATTATCTTGCCAAGCCCTTTGATCCGCGCGAGCTGTTGGCGCGGGTGCGTGCTTTGCTGCGTCGACAGGACAAGCTGCGCGTGCAGGCGGTTGCCGAGTTGCGCTTTGGTGGATGGTGCATGTTCCCCGATCAACGGCGTCTATTGGCGCCCGATGGCAATGAAGTGGCGCTGAGCCGCAGTGAATTTACGTTGCTGCAAGCATTGATCGAGCGCGCCGGACGGATGCTTGATCGGGAGCGGCTGATGCAGCTGGTGCACGGCGAGCAGAGCGACAGTGTTGACCGTTCCATTGATCTGGCAGTCAGCCGCCTGCGACGCAAGCTGGAACGAGCTGCGAGAGGCGGCGAGGGCTTGATCCTGACGTTGCGCGGAGAAGGGTACCGCTTCGGTCGCACGGTGGAACGCCTGTGACGCAGCGTTGGTCCACTGGGCGCTGGATTGCCATGCTGGCATTGGCAAGCCTGTTGCTGGCAACTCTGGTGAGTGTGGCGGTGGTGGGCTGGTTGCCGCGACCGGTGCCACCGCCCATGCGGCTGGGGCAGGCGGTGCAGGTGCTGCGCGGCGAGATCGCGGCAGGCAACGTGGGTCTTCGCGTGCAGCAGCGGGCTGCAGCACCGTCCGGCAGCCTCAGCCCTTGGTTGTCGATGCTCGCCGCGCAGCAGCTGCAAGTGCCGGCATCCCAGGTGCGCCTGATCTGGAGTGGTTCGGGCAAAGTACCCGAGGTGCAAGTTATTGAGGGCAGTACCGTGCTCAATGCAGCACAACGCCATCAGTTCCTTCAGGCGCAGGGGCAGCTGCTAGGCGCGATGCAGTTGCCGCCGTTCGAGCTGGCGGTCCAGCAGGCCGATGGCCACTGGCGGGTGGTCGGTAGTGATCACAGTGACCTGGCGGCGTGGCGGCGCCAGGTGCTGCTGGCCCTGCTGGCCGGCACGGTGTTGCTGGGGCCGTTGGCGGCTTGGGCCGCGATTCGTCTGGGGCGTCCGCTGCGCCGGCTGGCCGATGCCAGCGCCGAGGGCGACCTGCGCTCGATGGCGCCGCTTCCCGACGATGGTCCGCGCGAAGTCCAGGTGCTGGCGGCGGCGATCAATGCTAGCCGCATTCGGTTGCGCGAACAGGCGCAGGAAATGACCCGCATGCTGGCAGCGGTTGCGCATGACCTTCGTACGCCACTGACGGGACTTCGGTTGCGCGCGGAATTTGCACCGCCCGAGGCGGCTAGACGTATGGTTGCCGATATCGATCGGATGAACGTGATGATCCAGCAAGTGCTCGATTACGCGCACGGCGAATTGGAGCCGCCATCAATGCAGTTGCTGGACCTGGCCGCTTTGCTGGAGGACTGTGTGCAGTCGGCCCGACTGCGCGGAGTGGAGATTCAGACCGATTTGCCGGGTGCCTTGCTATGGGAGGCCGATGGACTGCTCCTGCGTCGTGCGCTGGACAATCTGATAGATAACGCCGCCCGCTATGCCGGGCCAATGGAACTGCAGGTCCGCTGCACAGACGACGTACTATTGCTGGATCTAGCCGACCGTGGTCCAGGCATCCCGGCAGAAGATCGGATGCGGTTGCTGCGCCCTTTCCAGCGCAGTGAGGCTTCGCGCAGTCGGGCTACCGGAGGGGCTGGGCTGGGCCTGGCCGTGGCGGCAATTGCAGCGCGCCAGCATGGCGGCGAACTGCAGCTGCTGGATCGGGTAGGCGGCGGGCTACTGGTGCAGATGCTGTTGCGGCGAGAACGCTCCAGCACCTCAACAGCAAAGTTCGGATTGTAGGCAGGGTTCTCAAACCGCCAGCGCTCCTCAGAATCCTGAGTGGGCTAGCGCGGCTACGCATCTTGCGATAGACGTGATGCTAGGTCGCGAGGGGCTCAGCCAGTAGCTCGACGGTCGATAGGTGATGCGGTGTCAGGTGCTGCGTTCAGAAGCTCATACAGAGCAGCGATCGCGGCGCGCTTCTCTGCGTCGTATTCGAGGAAGTTGTAGTGACGCTTCTGTACGCCGCTCAGGCCGTGGGATTGCAGGTGTCCAGGCACTTCTTCGGAGAGGCCCAGCGCGGCGAGCCTCGTCTTGACAGTGCGGCGCAGATCGTCCGGTGTAAGGGGGACTCCAGCTCTTCCGCAGCGACCATCGCCGCGACCACTGGATCCATGACTCCCCGGAAATCGTCATAGGTCGCAGGGGCCTTGCCATCGGTGAGTGAGAACAGGTGTGGACCGGCTTCGTCACCGCGCAAGAGGCCCAGATCGATGATCACCTGGGAAGCAGCGGCACCAGGTGCACGCGGGGTTGTCTGCGACGCCCCTTGTTGTCCAACAGCTGTACGGATCCGGTACCGGTGTCGGCATCGTGATCGGACCACCGCCGCCGGATCAACTGCGCAATCCGCTGGCCGCCGGTCAGCAAGTGGAAGCGGAGCAGGGCACCTTGCCGATCGGGCATGGCCTCGATCCCTTGCCAGTAGGCGCGGAGCTCGGCCACCGAGAGCACCCGATCGCGCGGTTGGGTTGAAAGTGACCATGCTAAATGGAGGTTCCATGCGGTTGCATGCCATACTCGTGCGATCCTGGAAGGCAATCTCTACTTCCATTACCTCATACTATCACCACCTGGAACGGCTGGAAGAGGCTGGCCTGGTGGAGATAATTGAGCGGCGCAGCACCCGTCGCCGGCCCGAAGCGGCATATGCAGTGGTGTCGCGAGAGCGGTATTCGGCCGACGCACTGCGCACGGAGGGGGGCGCAGAAACCTGATCAAAGTGGCCACCAGTGTGGTGAGCGCCAGCCTGCGCGCCTTCGCGGCGGCAGCAGCGCAGGCAGCGGCGCGCTTCGAAGGCAGCCAACGCAACTGCGCTCGGCATGCGCATGGAAGGTATCCGCAAAGATCTGGTGCTCGGGCACATGAGGGCGTTGGATGCCAGCGATTACTGAATAAAATTGGCCTATCACTGAGGAAGCTGTATCGTAAGCTCCCCCGTCAAGCAGACATTTCTAAAGTAGAGCTTCTGGTGTGAGCGGTACGGTACTCGACGGGGCTCATGCCGCTGAGCGAGTCATGTGGACGAATCTCGTTGTAATCGATCATCCACCAATGCGCTGCCTCACGTACGTCCTCAAGGCGTGCGAAGAGGTGCTGGTCCAGCACTTCCTCACGGAACGTGCGGTTGAAGCGTTCGATGAAGGCGTTCTGGTTGGGCTTTCCAGGTTGGATGTATCGCAGCGCCACGCCGCCGAGTTTGGCCCACTGGGTAAATGCTTCGCCCAGGAACTCAGGGCCATTGTCCGACCGTAGAACCTGCGGTAATCCGTGATCACGTTTGAGCTGCTCGAACACGCGCACCAAGCGACCAGAGTTGAGTGATGTATCCACCTCGATATGCAGCACCTCGCGGTTGAAGTCGTCGACCACATTGAACGTTCGGAATCGTTTGCCACAGGCCAACGCGTCACTCATGAAGTCCATGGACCAGACGGTATCTGGCTGCCTGGGAACATACAGCGGCACCCGCTCGCGCTTTGGCAGACGGCGCTTGGCCGCTCTTCTCAGGTTGAGCTTCATCGCCTTGTATACCCGATAGATCCGCTTCGGATTCCAGTCCCGTCGCTTCTTGCGTAGTTGATCGCTGCACTTCCAGAAACCTCGACTGGGCCGCTCCTCGACCAGCTTGGCCAATGCCGAGATCAACTCCGCATCGCGCACGGTCCAGTCCAGTGGCGGCGCATACCAGGCCGCACGAGACAAACCCACATAACCGCAGGACCGGCTCAGGGGGCGCGCGTGCACCTCGGTGAGGAAACGCACTGCCTCACGCTTCTGACCCGGCCCTACAGTTTTTTTGCGATCAGGTCCTTCAGCGCCGCGTTGTCCAGCGCCATTTCCGCATACATGCGTTTGAGCTTGGCGTTCTCAGCTTCGAGGTCCTTGACTCGACGAAGCTCGGACGCCTCAAGCCCGCCGTACTTGCTCTTCCACTGGTAATACGTCGCCGTGCTGATGCCGGCCTGGCGACATAGATCCTTCACCGCAAGCCCGGCATCGCCCTGCTTGAGGATCGTGATGATCTGCGTCTCGGTGAATCTTGATGTGCGCATGCAACCTCCTGGCTGGTTAAAGATGCCAGAAAGCTCTACTTATCGGGTGTCTGGCTGCCGGGGGAGCTTACGGTGGCGTGGTACTTGTGGGCTCGAACGAAGACATTCGTCGCGCTGAACGGAGGAGGGCATCTGCCAGCGTTTGGCTTCGTACTTGCTTCATTTCTGCTGACTTCAGCACTGATCGTGGCACTGGTGTTAGCCATTGTCTCTTAGGAATAGCTATCCAACAGCCATCCCGGCCGCTGGCGGTACCCAGACCAGGGCGAGGTCCCGATTAAGGCCTGAGTGACGTCCGGGCGCAAGCGATTGATCTCTAGCTATTGAGCACATTGTTTGCGAGGGTGGTCGCCCGGCTGACAGACAGCACCTCGATCAGGTCCCGCCGCCTATGCCTAGATCGCCCCCAACCTCTGAGCAACTTCAACAGGCCTGGCACTTGGCTGAGGCCGGGTCGAGCGAGCTGGAGCAAGTCACGGAGACGTTGGAGTCGCTCCGGCGTCCGGCGGTGACCAATGGGCGGCGCCGCGCGCCGCTAGGTCCTGACGCGACCTTCTGCTTTGGAAAGTCCAGGATTAGGGATGTTTATCGGGGGTAGGGTGGAGGGCAGCTGTTGGCCGTTAGGGGACGCTATGCATCTGCTGCCAGTGAAGTGGGGCCGTCGATGCCGGTTGAGGTCGCGGCGATTCATGGCGACTTTCCCCGCAGCTCGAAGAGACAGCCTTCGTGCACGGCGCCCCCCAATCATTCAATCGCGAATCCGGCAACTCGGCCCGTCTCGTCCAGCCGGACCGTATAGCCGATGAACGCACCCGGGCCGAACTCGGCCACATAGCTGTACAGCGTTCCTTTTCGCCCTGGCGTGCGCCCTTGAACACCATCGCCGTTGGCGCGCCGTAGGGGCCCAGGGAGGTCATCAGGTCGGCACCGATGCCGGCACCCAGCTTGCCACGCAGGTCGTCGCTGAAGGCGCTGTAGTCGGTGCCGCCTTGCAGCTGGCCGAACGATGCGTTTGCACTGGCGCTGACGGCGGCAACCTCCCCGGCAACAGGGCGCTCCCAGGTCGCGACGATGTCCGGATTCAGTGCGGCGAACACAAGATTGGTCATGATAATGCCGGCTTCTGGCTTCTTGTCGCCCAGGTTGCTGAAGGCGAGGATGCGCAGGCCAAGATCCGGGAAATACTCATCGGCAGTGGTGAAACCTTGCGAGCCGCCGGTATGACCGATCCGTGCCTACCCGTACGCCGTATCCACGAACATGCCCAGGCCGTAGCCCACCGGCTTGCCATCGGTGGTGACGAAGGAGGTCTTCATCTGCGCATAGCCGACGTCGGACACCACCTTGCCCCCGCTTAAGGCGGCGTCCCAGCGCGCCAGGTCATCCAAGGTGCTGGCCAGGAAGCCGGCCGCACCGCTCCAGTCCGGATGGAAATACGGTGAGCGCCGCAACGCCTTCTGCTCGTGCCGATAGCCCACGGCCATGCGGGACAGGCGGTCGCTGTCGGCCAGGGTAAAGGTACGCGTCATTCCCAGCGGCGTGAGCATGTGCCGCTGCAGGTAGTCGCGGTAGCGCTCGCCGGATACAGTTTCAATCACCTTGCCGAGCAGCGCGTAGCCGGTATTGGAGTACGACCAGCGCGTGCCCGGCGGGAAGTCCAGCGGCCGGTCGGAAATGCGCGCGATCAGGTGCTCGAAGTCAATGGGGCGGGTCACCAGGTCGTCAACCTCCGCTTCCGGCCCGTCGAAATATTCGTGAAGGCCACTGGTGTGGGTCAACAGCTGGCGCAGGGTCACCTCGGTGGCGTGCGGCGCGTGCGGCAGGTAGCTCGCCAGCGGGTCGTCCAGCTGCAGCTTGCCTGCTTCCTGCAACTGCACGATAGCCGCAGCGGTGAACTGCTTGGTGATCGAGCCGATTTCGAATGGGGTATCGGTACATACCGGCAGGGCGCGCTCACGGTCGCGTAAGCCATAGGCGCTGGAATAGATCGGCGTGCCATCAAGGATCACCGCGATGGCCGCGCCGGGCACTTGGAAGCGCTGCATGACCTGCTGCACATCGGCATCGATGCGCCGTGCCACGGTCGGGTCGATGGCGGAGGCAGGGCTGCCAACAGGGCAGACAAGTGCGGCCGGCACCCTGGGCGAGGCCGGGGCGGTGAAGGTGACAATGACGGCGGCAAGGCCGCCTGCAACCTCAACTTATCGATCGATTCGGATGACGGTCTTCATTTATACGTACTAGTGATGACGGATCCCGCTCGCTGACCATCCCTTAGCCTTGCAGCGGTTCTCCATTCCACTACGCCTTAAGCCCCAACTACTGCAGCGAGCACGGCTTCGCGAACAGCATGCGACAGCCCTTGATCGCGAACCTCGGCGGGCTGCCGCAACAGCGTCAGAATCGTCCCCGTCGCCCCTGCCTGAAGTAGTTCGAGGGTGCGTGCTTCTGTGACCCGCAAACGTCCCGTGCTTGCAAGTCGACGAACCTTGTCCCGCAGAAATTCCGTTCCCTGGCGCATGGCAGGAGTCTCACGTGCTTGAGTCGAGCGCAACACCATGACCAGGAAGATGGCTGGTCGCGCCAGTCCGAACTCAATGTGTAGATCCCATCCCTCGCGCAGTTCCTGCAATGGGTCCGTCGTTGTCTCCCGTCGGGCCTTGGAGCCGACATAGGCCTGCAATGCGTGCTCTGCAACTGCGTCAAGCAGACTGTCCTTGCCGCCGAACAACCGGTACAGGATGGGCGGCTGAACACCCGCTGCCGCAGCGACTGCGCGAGTCGTTGCCGCTTCGATTCCCTGAGTCGTAATCAAGTCTTCGGCCGCAGAGAGGATCCGCTCGCGGTGAGTATTTTTTGCGTCTGGTGGAAGGCTCGAAGTCATGTATGAAATTCAGCGAAGCTGCCTGGAAGCATTCGGGAGCTTTGCCTCCAGGAAGCTGCGTAGCGTAGCGGCTGGGCGGCCAAGCAGATGTGCCAAGGTCGGATTGACTGTAGCGAACTCGCCGGCTTCCGCAGCATGGTAGTAGCCAAGGACTATCTGAACCGTCGATTCAGGCATGCCTGAAGATCGCAGAGCAGATGCCATTGCTTCCTGGGTCACAACCTTGCGCACGATCGAACAGCCCAAGAGATCAGTTGCCAACGCGGCCAGGTCGGCCAGGTCGAGCGCTGCATCACCTGTGAGCGGCGGCGTCGGACCATCGAACTGGGCCTTGCCAGCCAACAATAGTGCGTCCACGGCCGCCAGGTCATCATGCGTGGTCCACGCCACCTTGCCGTCGGGCGGCCCAGTAAGCGCACCCGAAGTGAAACCCGCCTGATTCATCATGTAGGCGCTGCTGGCGTAATAGCCGTGACGCAACGCCGTCCACAGCAGGCCCGAGCCGGCCAATAGTCGCTCGGTCTCCGCATGGTCCCGCCCCGGCGGGAACAGCGAGGCCGGGGACGCGGAGACTTGGCTTGTATAGAGCAGCCGATCAACCCCCGCGCTCTTGGCTGCTTCGATGACATTGCGATGCTGGGCAAGCGAATCGCCGCCGGTGGCCGAAGCATTGGATGAAATCAGCAGG
Source organism: Stenotrophomonas sp. GL_101 (assembly GCF_057835675.1). Classification (NCBI taxonomy): domain Bacteria; kingdom Pseudomonadati; phylum Pseudomonadota; class Gammaproteobacteria; order Lysobacterales; family Lysobacteraceae; genus Stenotrophomonas; species Stenotrophomonas sp. GL_101. The sequence continues at coordinate 2,322,110 of NZ_CM174432.1, forward strand.
ACGCGCTCGGCCCCCTCGAAGGCGCGACGCAAGCCTGCGGGATCCGAGTAATCGGCCGTTCGTACCCGGATGCCCTGGTCGGCGAAATTCTCCACGGCGGCAGGGTTCCGGACAGTGACGCCGATGCGATGAGCAGGGACATGGGTAAGCAGGTGTTTGACGACGAGTTGGCCCAATTGGCCGGCAGCGCCTGTGACGATGAGCATAGGGAAGAGCCTGTGGCTGGACGGGATGTTATCAATGATAACACAGTATCGATATCATTGATAACACTTCACTCTCTGAGCTTCAGGCGGGGGATGCATCTGTGGTGCTTCGCCAGACCATTGCGACGAGCCAGAATGAGAACAGCTGGACGATGTCGGCCGCCGCAGCCTCACACTCCACGCGTGCTTTGCGGGTGAGGGGATGCTCAGGTTCAATTGTGCCAACCACGGCATCCCCAAGGAGCATGTCGTAGCCTCGTGCCATCAAGGCCTGTTGCTTCAGGAGAAGGACATCCTTCCCCCAAGTCAGATCGAACGAGCGACCCGCTATGCCACGTTTTTTCGCGACGGCGACAATGTTCTCGCCCTGTTCAAGGGTCCAGCACGCATTCACCCATCCCTTCTTTCGGACCACGAGTCTAGCGTCATTGAACAGGATGGTGCCCTGATCGGAGAATGGCTCGAACATGATCTGCGCGTCGCCAAGAGTAAGGCCAGAAACCACATAGTTCCACGAAAACACAGAATGGGGTGTGCATTTCAGCATCGGATCCGACCTCGGCACTGCGGAGCTGCAGTATCCCTCGTGCGCCCCCGGCCGGGGACGTTCTGGACAACGCTGCAGCAAATTCGGCAGTAGTGCCGGCCGCTGGCCGGCAATCTGGAGGTCCATCAAGTCTATGTTGGCAGGCCCCGCATGCAGCATGGATCAGGTGCGCTGCGAGTAGTTCAGCGATGTAGCTGCTTTAGTGGGAAAATCCGGATCTGCCGGAAAGGTCCAGAACACACAGACACGTCGCCATCATGATCACCAAGGTACAGCCGTTCACGCGCGGTGGAAGCTCGATGGGGGAACCCAACTGCAGTGGGCGCTACCGTTACGACGTACCAGGCCAGCGTATTGCTTTGTCAGCCTTCAAGGCTCCCTTCCAGGTCACAGCGCAGGCGGACGTGCCAAGCGCCAATGTCGCCTACTCGTTTGGCCAACGTGGCTGGCTGGATGATCTGACTTGCTACAACAACCTCAGCATGACGCGCCCAGTCGGACACAGCGTGGGGGTGCGCGATTCGTGGCAGAACGTCACCGCGTGCAGCCCGCAGAAGGGGGCTTCGCCTGGCGAAGTCGGTGTCAGCGTCGTCTGCACTTGTGCAGATCGATGCTGCAGTGCACACGGCACGGTGCAGCTAGTCCTATCCGGCTATAGGACGCCAGCGCGGCTCGCCCCACACTTCGCCCTGTGAATGCCTACGGGAGGGCGTGAGATGAGTCTGTATACGGGGAGGCTGCGCTGGCTGGCACTGCTTCTGTTCCTGTTGAACCCTTTGCTTGCGGGCGCGGTGCCGTCAGTGCCGCCTGCATTGGCACCCGAGGTGGTTCCGCTGTGGCCACAGGACCACTGGCAGCAACGCGCTCGTGGGCCGGAACGGATCGGTATCGAGGGCAGCGCAAAGGGCGCGGTCTCGGGAATCAGTAACGCGCGCATGGAGATCTACCGACCGCTGAAACCGAACGGGACAGCCGTGGTGATCTTCGGCGGTGGGGGTTACTTCCGCATCCAGATCGGCAGCGCTGCCAAGCCGACGGCGCAGTGGCTGCAGTCGCTGGGTGTAACGGCCGCCGTGGTCTACTACCGGCTGCCTGCTGATGGGTGGGCACCGGTCTCGCCCTTCCAGGATGGCCAGCGCGCCATGCGGCTGCTGCGCGCGCAGGCGGCAAGCCTGGGGGTCGATCCGGAGCGCATCGGCGCATTGGGCTTTTCCGCCGGGGGCAATCTTGCCGGTATCGTTGCCACGCGCTTCGACGCCTCGTTGTATCCGCCGGTGGATGCAGCCGACCAGCTGTCCGCGCGCCCCGACTTCCTTGGCATGATCTATCCGGTCGTTTCGATGCGCGCGCCGCTGGACCAGACCCGGTCGAAGCGGGAACTGGCGAGTCAGGACGACGCACAGCAGGCCTATTCGGTCGAACAGCACGTCCGCAAGGACATGCCGCCGGTGTTCCTGGCCCAGGCCGTGGATGATCGCACCGTCGATGTCGGCCACAGCGTGGCGATGTACCAGGCCACGCATGCGGCAGGCATTCCGGTAGAGCTGCATCTGTTCGAAGCCGGAGGTCACAGCTGGGGGTTGGGCAAGCCCGGAACATTGGTCGCGCAGTGGCCGCGCCTTTTCGCCAGCTGGGCGCGCAGTCACGGCTACCTCGGACCACCGCCTGCGCGACTTCCGCCGCACGATACCAGCGGGATGCCCGCTGCCGCTGCTCAGCCACAGCCTTCGCTGGGCGATGATGGCGCGGGCGACTGAGCCGCGCACTGTATTCCATTCGGGAGAACTGCATGAATTCACTGAAGCGTGCCGCGCTTGCCGCGGCTGCCGGCGGCAGCCTGTTGCTGGCTTCACCCTCTGCGCTGGCCGCGGCTGGCGATACCAAAGCCGGATTGCGTGCGCAGGTGCAGCAGCAGGCAAAGCAACTGCGCGAGCAGGCATCCCTGCTGGAGCAGCTGAGCGCACGCCTGGCTGCGCTGGAGAGTGGATCGCAAAGTACGGGCGGGGCACCCGGCAGCGATGCGAACGTCGACGCGCAGGTGGCTGCGGCCATCGCGGACACCCGGCAGGATGACATGACCATTCTGCAGGCGCAGGTGGCGCAGCTCGCCGCGACCGGTGGAGGAGGTGATGGCAATGTGCGCTGGCGCAAGGGCGGCCCTGAGTTCCGCAGCAGTGATGGCCAGTTCACCTTCCACCCCCGTGGTCGCGTGATGGTCGATTTCAGCAGTACCCACGGCTCCGGATTCGGCGCACGCAACGTCACCGGCACCGACCTGGCCAGCGGCCGCCTCGGTGCCGAAGGTCAGATGGGACCACTGGGTTACAAGATCGATGCGGAGTTTGCGGGCAACGATGTCTCCCTGAAGGACACCTATCTGTCCTGGGACACGCGGCTCGGCAGCCTGCCAACGGAAATCTACGTGGGCAACAAGCTCAAGGACCGTGGCCTCGATGGTGGCACCAGCGGCGTCAATACGCCTTTCATGGAGCGCAATGCGGTGGCGTCGGTCGGTGCACAGCAGAGCGGGTACTACGGGCTGGGCGTCACCACCAAAGTGATCGGTGATGGCTGGCACGCCAGTGTCGCGGTGACCGGCGACGATATCGGCAATGACAGCACGGCCAGCGACACCCTTGCGTATCTGCTGCGCGCACACTGGAACCCGCTGCGTGGCCAGGCAGGCTTCGTGCATCTGGGCGGCTGGTACTGGTACGAGGATCTCGGCCAGGACGTCGGCAGCATCAACAAGACCGCTCCGATCGCGCTGGGCTGGAACGGCAATGTGCGCGTGTCGGCCAGCTCCATCGCCAACGTCACCGACAACCGCGCCTGGGGGCTGGAGCTGGGCGGAGTGTACGGCCCGGTGTGGGCCTTCGCCGAACACACCACCCGCACCATCGAGTCGCGTACGGTCGACTCGGTCGACCAGCGGGCGACGTCGATCTACGCAGGCTGGCTGATTACCGGCGAGCGCCCCGGATTCAGCAGCCGCTCCGGGGTTTGGGGCACCACGCGGGTATTGCGTCCGGTGCAGGAAGGTGGCGTTGGCGCGTTCGAACTGGCCGCGCGCTATGACCGCTACGACTTTCTCGATGCGGCACGCGGCGGCGAGGGCACTGCATGGACGCTTGGGGTGAACTGGTACCTCAACAACTGGTCGCGCCTGATGCTGAACTATGTTCACTGGAAGACCGACAACAAGGTCGGCAACGCCCAAGGACCTGATTCCGGCAATACCGTCGGCGTGCGAGCGCAGGTTTCGTTCTGATCCCGGCCGGCGATCTGCAAACATCGGTCCTGGCTTGTCGATGGCGCGGCTCGATCGCGGGATGGAACGACAGTCATTGGCGCGCGCCAAATGGGCAGCGGGCGAAGGATGGTATGGCCAAGCAGACGACGTCCGCTTAGCCGAGGCCGGACAATGGGACGGGGATTAGGAAGATTTATCGGGGGTAGGGAAGGGGGCGTGATTCCGATTGGCGTTGGCGAAGAAGCAGAAGATCCTTACATGTGGCCAGCCGCGCTCGGCAATAGAATGGGCACATCCTCCTGCTCCATCACCGCTGGCGGGAACGATTCCAGTATGTGCGCGAGTTCTGCCCAGCCGGCCCGCCGGGCACTGCGCACCATATCCTGACGCATGCTGTCTTCGGCCGGATCGGCAGATGCCAAGTCGGAGGGGTCCATAAGCCAAGGTAGCAGAGGCCTTGGCGCCAGCGTGGAAGCTATGACCGCCGCGATCCGGAATCCGCCGACGTCGATGTCTCCCCAGTGATAGACCGGCGTTGAAACCGGCAGCGCAGAAACAATCGCGGCCAGGGCGCGCCGCCAGACGGGCGAGGGCATACCGCCGGTGAAAAGTACTAGTCCTTGACGTTGTGCTTGTTCGGTTCTCGCCACCAGTTCAAAGGTGGTCCAGTTCTCAACGCAGAGCACCCATTGGGGATCGCCGGTGAACCCAGTTACCTGTCCGGGACTCACGGCCAGGTACTCATAGGCGAGCTCGCGCTGACCTGAGACTTGCAGGTGCACATGGCCTTTCCCGGCCAGAGCAAGCGGCAAAGGAGCCTTACGCAGGCCAATGCCGGAGAGCACATCTTCCCAGTGCCCGGAAGGCGCACGCACCGCAGGTGCGGTCAACGCATCGAGCTCAACGATAAGGGCCTCGATGCGCTTGCTGTCCCGGAACAGCTGCCGGCTCGCCACACGAACGGTCGCTTCCTCCTTGAGCGCAGCCATGTGAGCGATAACTTTTGCTGCATCGACGAATCGCTCGAAGTCCTCAGGGCCTCGCCTCCGGACCTGTTGTAAGCCGCGCCAGATCTCCAGCACCTCATCCAGTGCCGGCACGGCTCCGCGCCAGGGCGCGAAGGCCGAGGCTGCTCGATCTAGGAGTGCTTGCTGGGTTGGAACCTTCAGGAACTCAGCCAGCTTCTGCGCATCGGATACTGTCACCGCATCCAGCGGGCGGTCCTCTCCGCCATAGCGATTCCACATCAACGCGACAGCGCCCGCCTCGTTCGCCGCAGTGAAATAGGCGTTGGCCTGCTCTCGCTGATCAAGCGAGAGCGAGAGGTAGGGGCTATCACGCCCGTCCAGCCGGGCCCGCACTGCACGACGGACTCCCTTCACCTGTGCACGTTCGGCAGAAGCGAGCAGCTTCTCAAGGGTCTTGCGCGCAAGGCTCATCCTGGCGCGCCTTGGTTGCCCTGCAGGCGCTGCATTTCACGCAGGATCAGGTCCGGGTGGTAGAGCGGGTTGTCGCTGGCCAGAAGCTCACGTGCAGCCTCGCTGAGCCTGTAGCGTTCCAGGTGGATGGTGCGGCTGCCATGTCGCGCCATGTCGTAGTACACATCCAGGAAACCGCTGAGCTTGGGCTGATCCGTTTCAGGGCCCGCCATCAGAAGCTGCAACCCCAGGGTATTGAGATAGTCCGCCACGGCACGGACGTTGGTAGCGTCCATCTTGTCGAATGCCTCATCCAGAAGCATCAAGCCACCACCGGCGTTACGCCCGTGCAGATTGCCGTAGGCCGCAGCTAGTGCCGCACCGAAGATCACATAGAGCGGCGTGCGGTGCTCGCCACCGGAGCCCGGCCCGAAGCGCTTGCTCAGCACGCCGATGGACTCCCCGTCACGCAGGATGTCGATGTCGAAAGAGAAGAAGCGCCGGTAGTCCTGAAGGGGGCTGCTGTCCTGCAGCAGGGGACTGCTGGCGTCGGCCTCGATCAGTTCCCGGAACTCGGGAGGCAAGCCCTCGGCCTTCTCCCAGATGGCGTCCTGCTGATCGACTTCCTTCAAGCGCTGCAGGAACTCATACAGCGGCCTGTATGCGTCTACCACGTGGTGCCTGAAGAAGTAGCGTTCTCGATTCGAGAACTCCGGCGCCTTCTTGAGGACCTGGTTGAGCGCGGAAATCTGCTCTTTCACCCGATCAAAGCCCGCCAGCAGTGATTGCACCACGTCCGTGCGGAAGACACGCTCGGCAGCCTTCAGTGCTTGTTCGGCCTCTGCCTCCTTCTCTGCCAGGGCCAGCGTCACCAAGCGCTCCTCTTCCTGCTTGATGAAGGCCGCACGGGAGACCCAGTCGCCCGCGATATCAGCATTGACGCTGAACTCGATTCGATAGCGCGAGAGCAATGTGCCAGCCTCGACCTCTGCCTGTTGGGCCTTGTCACCCAGCTGCTGAGCTCGCGTACGGCAATGATCAACCAGCACCGTAGGTGCCGCCTCGGCGTAATCTTGCTCCAGCTTTTCCCTCAGCCTGTCGACCTCGGCACTGTCGTAGAGCGGATCCTGCCAAAAAGCCTTCTCCCGTTCCCGAGCGGTGCGAAGCATCTGCTCAGCGGTGGCCAAGGCCCGAGTGGCTTGATCCTGAAGCAGCTCCACGCGCACCAGCTCCTTGCTCCAGTGAAGCGCCTGCTCATTCGCTTTGGTCAGTGCGAGCTCCGTCAGCCGAACACGCTCATCCAGAGACGCCACCTCGCTGGAGGTGGACGCGGCCAGGCGCTGCTGAACATCATCCAGATCTGCCCACTGGGTCTGTAGCACGATGGTCAAGCCGGTCAGGCGCTGGGAAATGGCTTCAGCTGAGCCATACGTGCTCAGGGCCTGTGTGGCCTGCCGATGTGCGGTCAACACGCGGCTAGACTGTTCGAGCTGCTCAGACAGCTGCCGAAACTGCTGTTCGGCCAGCTGCCGGCTGGCTTGTCGGTCCTGACGGCCGATCTGCAGATCCACGGGCAGGCGCCGACGATCGATACCGCCTCCGCCGGCAACCATGCCGTCATCGGTAATGGCGCGGCGCGAGGCAAGCAGTTGCGCCTCGGTCTCCACGCACTCGACCTGGCCCAGCTCGCCGCGCAGATAGGCCACAGCATCAGCGTTGCTACCTTCGATCAGGCTCGCTGCCAGCAGTCCGGGTTCCTGCGCGCGCCAATGCCGCAGGCGAGAGGGCGCCGCGATCTTTGCCCCGTAGATCGGCTGATTCCTCTTCATCTGACGATACACACGCACGGCACGCTCTTCGTCGTCGCGCTTGACCAACAAGGCTTGGGCATTCAGGCCCAAATAGGCTTCCATCGCAGCCTGCCATTTAGGCTCACTGACCTGAACAAGGTCACAGACCGGAACAGCCTCGATGTCCTCTTCCTGCAGTCGACGTTGCACCAAGTCGACAGGATCCGCCAATCGGGACAATCCTTGGGTCGTGCGGGCAAGAGCACGACGGGCTGCATCCGTTTCGGCGGAAAGCTCCTGGTGAGCCACATCAAGCGTGTGGGTTGCGCGTCCACTCAAATGTGCGGCACGTGCCATCGCGTGAGCCAACGCGTTGATATCTTCGCCCTGGGGCAGGCTCCGAGCGTCAAGCTGACCGAGTGCGCGGCTGATCTGCGTGCCCGCCAGTTCAAACTGCACGCTGTCAACTTGCAGGGCAGGTTGTCGCGTAGCACTTGCCACTGCACGGAGCATGCCGTTCAGTTCGTTGGACAGGGCGTCGTTGGCTAGTCGGGCAGCCTTTTCCCGCTCGTGGAGCTGTCCGGTCACCTCTGCGCGGTTCTGATAGCCAAGATCTCTGGCCCGATCTTCGCGGGCCTGTCGATCCGCATGTGTGGCACGTTCCAACTCCGCTTCGGCCCGCTGGCCCTCGGCCTTGGCGCCAGTCATGCGGGCTTCCAGTTCCACCAGCTGATCTTGCTGGTGTGCCGATTCGCTTCCGGCTGCCTCGACCTCGACGGTGGCCGCCAGGCTCAGCAGGTTGGCCTGCCGCGTGCGCTGTGTCTTGACCTTCGTGTACTCCCGCCCTACGGCCTGCGCGCCTTCGATCTGTTCACGAATGCGCAGTACGAGCTCGCGCATTTTTCTGAACTGATCAAGGCCCACCTTGAACTCGCGGATGTTTGTTGGGCTGGCCTGAATCAGGTTATCCCGCAGGGCCGTGCTCAGATCATCCATGACCTTCAGCTGGAGGGAGCGCTGGAATGCGTTCCGGAACATCAGAGGATTGGGCTTATCGCCTGGAGCTGCCAAATGATCGATCAACAACTTGCGGACGAACTCCTCCCGGTTCTGTGTGATCAAGGAGGTGCGCGCAGAACCGGCCTCATCGACCAATGCCTTCAATCGATACTGCGCGTCTTTCCACGGCAAGACGCGGACTTGCCCATCGGGCAGCGCTTCCACCAGGTCCGCGCTAGTCAGGTCAACGCCGGGCAGGATGTACAAGCCATGGAAGGAGTGCTCGACCGCATCTACACGAGCGGAAAGCGCCACGCCGGCGGTCACTACCTCGCCGGTATCCTCGTCCCGAAACACCAGGCTGATATAGGTATTGGAAATGTCACGGCAGCGGCCGTGCTCGCTCTGATCGTAGATGCCCAAGCAGTAGCTGCGAAGCGAGCGATCCCGGCGCTTTCCATCGGCTTGTGCATTGAAGTGCACGCGCTGGGTGTCAGCGCCCAGCATCACTGTTTGCACGGCATCCAGCAGGCACGTCTTGCCGGTGCCGTTGGGTCCCAAGAACGCCGTGTTGCGCCCGACATCAAGATCCTCGCGCTCATAGAGGAAGAACTGCAGCAGGCTGATCCTGTTAAGCAACTTCATCGTCGTCCTCCGTGTCAGAGCCGATATGTCCGTAGGCGGCCAGCTGGTGAAGTGCTACTTCGCCGATGACGTCTTCGATGGCGGGGCGCACCACGACGACGAAGGGATTGCTGGGATCGCCCGTAGGTCGTTGTTGGACGATGCCGTGCCGACGTAGCGTACGAAGGGATTCCTCCACCTCGCTCTGCTTGAACCGCCACTCGATGTTCAAGTGTTCCTGCCATGCCTGCTGGATCTCAACGAGCTCGCAGACGATCTCGCCATTCTCGATGTCGGCGCGCTGCATCTTGTCGTCGTAGAGCCGACGAAGGATTACCGCCATGCGTGTATCAAACAGGCGCATCCTTGGGCCGACGCGGTGACGGGCCATCAGCACCACGTAGCCGTGGTGGGGCCGGTGGAGCAGCTGCCGGCCGAAGGGTTCGAAGACATTTCGGAAGGCGGACAGATACCTGACGACCAGTTCGTAGGCATGGCGACTGCCATGATCCCTCTCGTGGATTACCTGGTAGGTATCCAGGCGCGTGGCGGCCTTCTCCAGGTCTTCAACCGTCACCGTGCCCTCACTGGTTTCGGCGATTCGATTCCATACTGAGCTCATGCGCGCTTCTCCCGATGCACGACGAAACGTCGATGTTGAACGTAGTCGCCGCGTGTCCATGTTTGACCAACAAACTTGACCGACATGCCGGGCACCATGCCGACAAACGGATCTTCAGACGCCACGGCGATGGGGGCCTCGAATCTTGAGGCAATCAGGAGCAAGCGCTGATAGCACGCCAAGTCGGCAATGGACTGGATCGTCAGATCCTCAGATCCGATCTCGTGGGCGCTGCCCAGGTGCCGGACCACGTAGGTGGCCAGCTTGATGGGTGTGACAAGTCGCGCCTCGGTCATGCTGCGGCGCAGGGCGTCCAATGCGAGTGCATCCAGAGTGGGTGGTGTCTTGACCACCGCAGTTCCGAGGTTCTCCTTCGGTGGCGTGGGTGGCGGGGCCCACCACTCAGGCCCCAATGGCTCGGCGGGCAATGCATCGGGCAACGCGATGTGGCCTTCGGGCAGGTGCCGAATGGCTTGGCACGCCTTGGCAAGCAGGGCGTCGAAGGAGCGTGGCGCCCGCGCCTTGTACTCCAGGTAAGTCAGGGCGCGCTGATTGGCGGCCCGGATCTCGTCATCCAATCGCTTCAGGTGCTGCTCTACATCCTGCAGGCGCATCAGCCGTGATACGTCGCGATCAAATAGGCGCTGGCCGCGAGCGGGATCTCCGGAAGCGAGCTTCTGGATGTACCACTGCTGCAGCGGCCCTAATAGCTCTTCGACGTGGCTGCAGCGCAAGGTGTCGTGAATGATCTCGGTACGATGCTGCAACGGATGGTGGGAGGTGCGGATCTCCAGGTAGTCGCCAATGAACAACTTCTGGATATAGCCCTCGAAGAAGCCTTCGACGAACTCTCGGGTAGTGCCTACTTTCTGCAGGCGTTCCATCAGGTCATAGACCTGCACGCCCGTGTTGGCGATGTGGGTCCAGAGGGTGTGCGCCTGTCGGGCCGCTTCATGGAACGATCCCCCATCGGCTTTGCCTTCTACGACCAGCCTTACATTGGAATGGATCGACAGCACCTGGCTGCCCAGGAAGTTGGGGCCGCGCTCGGAGAACTCGACCAATGCCTCGTAGAACTGCGCCGCGATGGGGCGCACCGTGGTGACGGTACGGACGCCCCGTTGACGCTCGGAGAGCCAGTCAGCGTCGCGGAACGTCAGATAGATGTCGTTGGCCCTGATGGCCACCGGTGAATCCAGGGTCTGGCCTTGATCATCCAGCCACGGGTCATCGTGAATCAGGTGGCTCTCGATGACGCGGATGACTTTGGCCTTCTCGATCTCCAGTCCTGGCGCGCCGGCGCCATCGCCCCAGAGCTGATCGAACAAGCGGCAGAGAACCGACCAGTAGTGGCGGTGATTGGTGGCAGCCAGTGGCCTGAACAGCGTGGCCGGGATTCGGTCAAACAGGGGCAGTGCATCCATCACGGCGAACCTGATTTATGTTAGATTGGTAGTAACATTAGATTCATAGTAATATCAATCCCCATGCCCTTGTCAACACTGCCCGCCGAGGCGCGCCTTCGAGCCATTGAGTTGCTCCTGTTATGGGAGGGCCAGCTGAGCAACGCGCGCCTGCGGTCCTTGTTCCCGGTGCACGCGACGCAAGCCAGCCGCGATATCGCGGCTTATCGGCAGCAAGCGCCGGGTAACATTGAACGCATCGAAGGGGCCAAGGACTACGCCCCCACACTGCGGGCCAGGCCAGTCCTTACCCAAGGCGTGTTTAGCGAGTATGCCCAGCTCATCGGGGCAGTATTGCCGGGAGCGGATCTGGCAGTGGGCATTGCCGCTCACCGCGTCATCGCCGATCAAACCACGATCGCCCCGGAGGTGTATCGCGTATTGCATCAAGCGATCGCACAGGGAACGGGCGTGCGAGTCAAATACACTTCCATGAGCGATCCGGCGCCGCATTTGCGTGAGTTATTTCCGCACGCGTTGATCCAAGCCGGACCGAGATGGCACCTCCGTGCTTGGTGTTGTCGCCATAGGGAGTTTCGCGACTTCAATCTCGGGCGCATGCAGCAAGCAGAACCAAGTAGCCAAGCACGTCCGATCAGCCCGGACGAGGATCGCGGATGGGTTCTGCGAGTCAGCGCTCATCTGGTTCCTCATTCGGCCCTGACACCAGCACAAGCCAAGCTTGTCCGGCAAGAGACGATGCAGGGAGCTAGTGCATTGGTCATTGAAGAGCGCCAAGCCTTGTTGCCCTATTTGCTGCAGGCCTTCCGTGCTGCTTGGCTGCCAGAGCGCCAGTTGCCTCCTGATTACCTGCTGCAAGTCCGTAACCCCGAGGGTCTGCTGGAGCAAGTGCTCTGGAAAGAAGCTTAAGGCTCAGTCCGTCTTTGGCAGCGCCGGGCGCTGCTAGTCCCTGACGCGACCTTCTGGTTTTGAGAGTCCAGGATTGGGAAGATTTATCGGGGGTAGCCAGTGCTCAGCTCTCGACCCGAAGCGGACATCCGGCCATGCGCCCCCGCCGATCCCGGGTCTGGATCTGCAATAGGCTGACGAGCCTCCGAAATGTAGAAGTTTTGCCATGGACATCTCCTAGGGCCGGGGACGGCATCGTTCTCTCACAGGGAGATATAGTCGTGTCGCGGACCTGCTTGCCTGCGCGGTGCGGCGCCGAGTCGGGGTCCGGCTTTGCAACCGTTTCTTGACCGGCTATGAGCTACCTAAGATCCGGTCAGATCAAGGGGATGCGCACTCCTCGGGGGCGCGCTGTGGGCAAATCGTATGACCAGACCCACTCCCCCGCATCCGATCGCCCAAGCGGGATGACACCTGAAACCACGGCCGCAACTTCTGGCGGTAAGCGCCCACTTAAGGCGGGGTGCGCTACAGTACCCGGGGCACAGGAAGGGGGAAGGGGCCCAGTGGTACGCGGTCCAGCGTGGGCGTTCGCCTGACGCAGGAGCCTTCCTTCGGGGAAGAGAGAGGGAGCAGGTATGACGGACGCCATCAAACTCGGTGACATCTACGACAAGAACTTGAACTTCCTGGTGGGATCGGGGGCGTCGGTGGGCTTGTTTCCCACCCTCGCGTTGCGTCTGCGCAACGACGCCGGCGACGCACATACCTTGGAGAGTCTGGCGACGTGGTTCGAGGAGCGCAACGATACGCGCTTCGACTGGCTCTTTATGCACTACTACGCGACGTGCATCCGCCCAGCACAGGCCTATCACCCGAGTGCCACGGACAGCGTCGAGGCGAAAGTGGTCATCGCCAACTACGAGACCTTCCTCGGCACCGTATTGCACATGTTGCAGCGGCGCAAACCTCTCGACAAACGCTGCAACATCTTCACGACCAACTACGACGCCTGCTTTGCGCAGGCCGCGGACCGTATACTCGCCCGCGCCAGCGACGATTTCGTCGTGAACGACGGCGCTCGCGGATTCCGTCGTCGCTATCTGCAGGCACGCAACTTCAATACGTACCTGTGCCAGACCGGGGTCTTCGAGCGCACCCAAACCAGTGTCCCGCAGGTGAACTTGGTCCACCTGCACGGCTCCATTTACTGGCGCAAGGAAGGCGCCGGAATTCTGGTCGACTATCAGGCGTCTGCACTCGACAGCCTGATCCCGGCCGAGCAGATGGCGGCTTTGAACGCGTTTTCGGCGACCTTGCTAGACGAGACCGCCGGCGTGGCCGACCTCGTCGCGCCACCTCTGCCAGACCCGGTGCGCGATGCCTTCTGGGAGGCCTACCGGAAGCTGCCGATCGTCAATCCGACGAAGTGGAAGTTCCACGAGACCGTCTTCGACGAGCACTACTATCAGATGCTGCGCCTGCTCAGTTACGAGCTGGAGAAACCGAACGCGGTGCTCATCACGTTCGGTTTCTCGTTCGCGGACGAACACATCCTCAATCTGTTGACGCGATCGCTGGCCAACCCATCATTGCAGGTGTTCGTGTGCTGCTACTCCGCGGGTGAGCACGCATGGCTGTCGGGCCTCTTCAAGGTCTACAGCAACGTCCGCTGCATCACCCTGGACAATGGCAAGCTTGATTTCCAGGCCTTCAACGAGCAGATCTTCACTATCTCTCCGCCGACTGACAGCCGGCAGCCCGTGAACGCGGAAGCCGTCGCGGTGCCGGGGGAGGGCGGATGAGCATCCGCGTCGGCGAGGTCATTGCGGTGCACGGCGTCAAGGTGACCCTCAGGATCGATGAGGACTCAAGCAAGGAGACGCTCTTCTACAAGGGTGACAAGTACAAGGGCGTCTCGATTCGCGAGTACATTGCGATTCAACGCGGGTTTCGCAGCATCGTTTGTCTGGTGGAAGGCGAATACCTCGACGAGAACCGGGTCGAGGCTGATGGGGTTCGATCCAACTACATCCGCAAGGTGGACGCCAAGCCGGTGGGTTACTTCGAGGGCAATGAGTTTCGCCACGGCATTAAGTTCATGCCGATGATCAAGGACTCCGCGTTCCTTTTGCAGGAGAGCAGCATCGGTCAGATCTACGGCAGGGGCGCAGGGGCCGGGTTCATCATCGGCAAGATGCTCAAGGAGGAAATTCCCATTGGGTTGCCCTGGCAGCGCCTGTTCAACAGCCACATTGGCATCTTCGGCAATACCGGAAGTGGCAAGTCCAATACCCTGACCAAGCTCTACACCGTCCTCTTCGAGCAGAAGGCGCAGACGATGGCGGGTCGCAGCAAGTTCATCGTGCTCGACTTCAACGGCGAGTACACCGGACTGCAACTGGTGCCCGCGCACGCCAAGCAGGTGTACCGGCTTGCCACGCAGCGCGGTCCCGGCGATAAGTTTCCTCTCAACCAAGACGAGTTCTGGAACGTGGAGACCCTGTCTCTGCTGTTTCAGGCCACCCAGAACACGCAGCGCCCCTTTCTCGTCCGACTGGTGGAGGGGCGCAAGCTGTTCGAGCATGCCCCGGATGCGCTGAGCAACTATGCGAAGTTGACGTTCGAGCGTGTTTTCAGTGCCGCCGCGCCGCGCGCCGAGACCCTGGACCTGCTCCGGCGGATCGCCACCGTGCTCAGAAATGTCCCTTTGCAGGATCAACTCAAGGACATCTCCTGGCACAGCCGCGATCACTACTTCTTTCGCAGGAGTGACGGCGTGTTCTTCAATGCGGACGGTCAAGCGTATGCAGCTACGCTGCGGCCAACCGTTGATGGCCTCGATCTAGGCCCTCTGGATCCGTTCCAACAGCTGATCGTCCGGATGTACTTGCAGCTTGTGCGCGAACTGATCCAAGGTTTCGTCCAGTTCGACCATATCCAGCCGATGATTAAGCGGATGGAGGCGTCGCTGTCGAGTTTGCAGAAGGTCATCAACGTCGGCGTCAACGACCCGGATCCGAGATTGGTCACGGTGATTTCGTTGAAGCAGTGCAACAACGAGACGAAAAAGGTGTTGCCGCTGCTGATCGCAAAGCATTACTACAACCAGCACAAGGATTCAGTGGATTACCCCCCGAACAAAACAATCCACCTGATCGTCGACGAGGCGCATAACATCTTGTCGCAGCAGTCGGCCCGAGAACAGGAGAGCTGGCGCGACTATCGCCTGGAGCTGTTCGAGGAAATCGTAAAGGAAGGGCGCAAGTTTGGCGTATTCATTACCATCTCCAGCCAGCGGCCTGCTGACATCTCGCCGACAATCGTGTCCCAGCTGCACAACTTCTTCATCCACCGCCTGGTCAATGATCGCGATCTATTCCTGATCGACAACACCATCACCACGCTGGACAGTTTGTCCCGATCCCTGATCCCCAACCTGGCCCAAGGCTGCTGCATTGCGACGGGCACGTCGTTTGATCTGCCCATGGTGCTGCAGGTCGACCCGCTGGATAAGTCGAGACAGCCCGACAGCGAGGACGTCAACCTTGAACAATTGTGGCGTGATCTATAACCGGTCGTTGTGATCCGTCCCGATCCGCTCTCTGCGTTCCACGCGAGGCTTTGCAGATGCCTGCAATATTCAACCAGATCTTGATTCTTGATTCGATTCCCGTCGGGGAGTACAACACCGCGCGCCGTCTCTGCGACGACATGGCCGTGTTGGCAACCGCCTTGGGTGAAGACGCTCCGGCTGTCGTACAGCTGCGGGTCGACAGCGCAGCGCACTTTGCGCACGTCATGCAGGAGTGTGCGCAGCTTGCAGCGCGAGAACCATACGTCCCGTTGGTTCACCTGGAGTGCCATGGCTGTCCGGAAGGGGTCCAGTTCGCAGATGGCTCACAGGCGACATGGCCAGAGATGAAAGCCATGCTGACCCCGCTCAACATCGCGACCCGCCTGAACTTGATCGTCGTCATGTCTGCGTGCCATGGCAGCGCCCTGGCTCGCGCCATTGAGATTACGGACGCGGCGCCGGTGTGGGGCTTCATCGGTCCGAATCGAGTTATGCGGGCGTGGGAACTGGAACGCAGCTTCGTCGCCTTCTATCGGGCGCTGCTGTCGACGCACTCGTCGGTGGAGGCCGCCCAAGCTCTACGCGCTACTGCCGAGGCGGGCACCTTCATGGTCATGAGCAGCGAACGCATGTTCGAACTCGCAAGCAGGTCCTATCAGGACAGGCAGTGCCAAGCCGATGCCATCCGCGACCGGGCGTACGCGTTGCAGCAGGCAGCGCAGGCGCGCGGTGTGCAAGTGCCGATCGAGGAAATCGAAAGCAGGCTCGCCGATCCGGGCTGGATCGAACGCTTTCATCGCGCCTTCTTTATGGTGGAGCAGTACCCGCAGAATGCGGAACGCTTCCCTATGTCGGCGCCGGCCGCATGACTTTGGATCTGCGAGCACTGAAGGTTCGCGGGTATGGCGACCACGACTCCGAATCCTTCGACGACTACATTTCCCGCTGGCCGGCGGAGCTGGACAACTTCCCGCACGAAGTGGTTAAGGACTGGGTGTGGCGGCATTGGCAGGACTTCGCCGACCTGTGGTTGCACCGCGACATTAGTGCCTTCACGTTCCAGCGCAAGCGCTACTTCCAAGAGGCAATTCTAGGAATTGGCCGCTTCGACAGTTGGGACGATCTGGCCACGCGATTCCTCGATCTGCATGATGATCTAGATTTTCCGCTTGGCCGCTACATGGTCACCCGCGGGACCTTTCCGGTCCCCATCATCGTTGCGGCCAACAGCGAAGGCTTGACGCATCCGCGCGGCCCGACGATGCAGTCACACCATCTCATTGAAGGGCATAGACGCCTTGGCATGCTGCGCGGTCTGATCGCGCTCGAGCACCCGAGCGTGCAAGAGCACCACATCGTCTGGGAGGTGACGCTGCCGCGCGGCCAGTTCGCCACTGCGGGTGAGGGGTTCACGCCCGCTTTCACGGACACCTAAAAGAAGGCCGATCCAGGCGATGGCGCATTTCAAACGGCCGATGCCGGATCTCGCCGGAGGCGGCGGGCAGGGGATTAGGGATCTTTATCGGAGGTAGCGCGTGAATGTCATCTCGCGACGGCAAATTAACATTTATCTGCCCGGAAATCGCCTAGCTTGGCAGCGAAGCTACGTAAACTTACGATCCCGCTGTACTAGAGTGACAGCCTCCAGTTGGGCGCTTTACACGTAAGCCCTGAGGTCGACCTAGCAGCCCTTGCGGCGGAGTTGCCGCTCGGCACAGGACCCTGGGAGGAAAGATGGATCAATTGGCCTGCGCTTGTCTGCTTCTGGCTGAAAGTTGTTGCAATTGCGTACGCCTACTGCCTCCTGCTTCTGTACTTAGCCTTCGCCATATCCTGTGCGCCTCAGACTAATCTGTCCAAGGTGCCCAGACTTTGGAACACCTAGGAAGTACCAGAAGCGCCAGTGTGTAGTCGAACTGGTCGGCAGTGACCTTCATTTCTTTCAGGCTAAGCCCATCCTCTGCATGCTTGAACCAGGCGCGTGCCGGAATTTCCACACCCAATCGTTCGTGCACGATCTGCCTGTTAGCAGCCAGTGTGTCCTCACCGATGGAAATCGCGCTTCGCCGTGCACGGAAGAAGGCGCCGCCAGTCCGCGCTGACCGGCTCGAAATTGACCAATTTATGAAGCCATCGGTATGGGAAACGAGCACGGCGCAATGCTCGGTGTGCTCGATCCAGCGCAACGCAGCAGCGGTCAGCGACACGCCGTATCGATCAGCGCAATCGGCAAGGACCTCAAAGTTGGCACCGTCTTGGGTGCTTTGGCGGAAGTCATCCAGAGGCATCAGAAGCGTTGCCGCAAAGGCGTTGGCCTGGGCTTCCATCGACGCTTCTTGCTCAGTAAGGCTCACCATGTCTTGCGTGGCGCACCGAAAGTCGATGCGATCTTGTCGATGCAGCAGGTAGTGGCCAAGCTCGTGAGCTTGCGTGAAGCGGATGCGGCCAGGGGATTTCAGCGTCTGGTTGTAAAGCAGCATCCACTTGCTGCGCGTGTCGTTTGCGAAAAGTGCGCCCTCAAAGGACTTGATGTCGGCCGATTCGACGTTGGTGATGGGGTCATCCCAGTGGAAGATCTCTGCCGCCCCCTTGGCCAATGTCACGACGTCAATTGGAAAACGAGGGTCCCCGTGCGCCGCCGACATTGCGTTGAGCAAATGCGTCAGACGGTAGGCAGCCTTGGAGGGAGTGAGCACATCAGCGTTCATCGGCCAATCCTTTGGCAATGTTAGGACTTCTTGAAGGTTTCCATGATCCTGCGCATCTGCTCTTTGGCGGTTGAGTCAAGCTCGCCGTAGTTCCTAAAGAACGCCTGGTCGAGATGTCGCTCCTCCGGACTCGTCGCTTCCTCATCCAGGAAATAGGACACATCCATAGAGAGGGCCTTAGCTAAGGCGCCGAGCTTTTCAACCGACGGGCGAGGGGACTCTCGGTTCTCCAACTCCCACAAATAGCTCTTACTCATGCCAGCGGCGTCAGCGAGCGAGTCGAGCGTGAAACCCTTTTCGCGCCTTAGGTTCTTGATTTTATTGCCAAAAATGGTAGACATCGACGGTTCCTTGGAGGCCGGCACAGCGCCAAGTGCCACTATACCGAACAAAAGCTTTGACAGGAGCGAACGATGCAGGCAAGATCGTCCTGAAAATTCGCTGCACCGAACAAAAAATATCGCTATAAAAACGTGACTCGGTTCACATTTGGCTAAATCGCTGTGCTAGAGTCCAACGCAAAAGGGCCCGACCGAAAGGTCGAGCCCAAGATATAGGGGTGCTAATTTTTTTCAACACAACATGCAGTGGCTCACTTGGTCACTGATGAAGCTAAAATCTCACCGGCAAGGCGTTCAGCTGGTGAGGTCTTTAAGACTGGCTGCCTCGCAAACAGCCGTAAAAGTATAGCGCTCTGCAAAAGAGTGTCAATACACCAGTCTTGAAGTTGTCGGATGAGCGCCCTCAACCAAGAGGACCACCGGCCGTGTCTACAACGACCGCTGCCCCTCGTCCTGGCTACAAGCTCATCTTCCGGGCAGTCATTACCTTGAAGAATGGCAAGAAGATCCACGCTTCTGCTGCGGGCTTGAAAGCTTGGCCGATTTGGGTTCCTGACGGGTAGTCAGGTGATGTGCGGGGCGGCATCGCTGCCCCGCCTTCAACGGTCAGGACCAGTCGCCTCTTGTGCTTTTCTTCCTCAACTACCGAGAACTTCAATGGCTACCAATCCACCGAAAGGCGACGGTCACCGCAATGGCGCGGTGCGCAACCGGTCGCAGACCCAGACCCCGGCCGGCAATTTCGTCAAGCGAGACACCGGTACCGGGCGCTTCATGGACGTCAAAGCAGACAAAACGCCCTTCAAGGGCGTTCGCAAGGAAAAGTAAGTGACGGTCGGTGGTGCTAAGGCGCCACCGACCAATTAGCTGCTGTCAATTTCAGGAGAAGCGCTTTGCCGAACTTCATCATCAACAAGAACGCACAGACCAACGGTGATCACGAGGTGCATAACACCACCACGGGATGCTTGCGTAAGCTCCCCCGGCAGCCAGACACCCGATAAGTAGAGCTTTCTGGCATCTTTAACCAGCCAGGAGGTTGCATGCGCACATCAAGATTCACCGAGACGCAGATCATCACGATCCTCAAGCAGGGCGATGCCGGGCTTGCGGTGAAGGATCTATGTCGCCAGGCCGGCATCAGCACGGCGACGTATTACCAGTGGAAGAGCAAGTACGGCGGGCTTGAGGCGTCCGAGCTTCGTCGAGTCAAGGACCTCGAAGCTGAGAACGCCAAGCTCAAACGCATGTATGCGGAAATGGCGCTGGACAACGCGGCGCTGAAGGACCTGATCGCAAAAAAACTGTAGGGCCGGGTCAGAAGCGTGAGGCAGTGCGTTTCCTCACCGAGGTGCACGCGCGCCCCCTGAGCCGGTCCTGCGGTTATGTGGGTTTGTCTCGTGCGGCCTGGTATGCGCCGCCACTGGACTGGACCGTGCGCGATGCGGAGTTGATCTCGGCATTGGCCAAGCTGGTCGAGGAGCGGCCCAGTCGAGGTTTCTGGAAGTGCAGCGATCAACTACGCAAGAAGCGACGGGACTGGAATCCGAAGCGGATCTATCGGGTATACAAGGCGATGAAGCTCAACCTGAGAAGAGCGGCCAAGCGCCGTCTGCCAAAGCGCGAGCGGGTGCCGCTGTATGTTCCCAGGCAGCCAGATACCGTCTGGTCCATGGACTTCATGAGTGACGCGTTGGCCTGTGGCAAACGATTCCGAACGTTCAATGTGGTCGACGACTTCAACCGCGAGGTGCTGCATATCGAGGTGGATACATCACTCAACTCTGGTCGCTTGGTGCGCGTGTTCGAGCAGCTCAAACGTGATCACGGATTACCGCAGGTTCTACGGTCGGACAATGGCCCTGAGTTCCTGGGCGAAGCATTTACCCAGTGGGCCAAACTCGGCGGCGTGGCGCTGCGATACATCCAACCTGGAAAGCCCAACCAGAACGCCTTCATCGAACGCTTCAACCGCACGTTCCGTGAGGAAGTGCTGGACCAGCACCTCTTCGCACGCCTTGAGGACGTACGTGAGGCAGCGCATTGGTGGATGATCGATTACAACGAGATTCGTCCACATGACTCGCTCAGCGGCATGAGCCCCGTCGAGTACCGTACCGCTCACACCAGAAGCTCTACTTTAGAAATGTCTGCTTGACGGGGGAGCTTACGCTTGTACATGCCGCTGGCGGCTAACCAGATCAGCCTGGGCTCTCATGCCACATGTCGACAGGCTGTTGCTGATGCCAAAGCCCGTTGGCCGCAAAACCGCATCAACGGGTGCTACTACTGCGCCAATGCGTGCCATACCAGCTAGCCTGCAATTAGAGTGCCGGCATATAGCCGGCACTCTTTCTGCATGATCGATACCCAGGGAGGCGCACCAGAACAGTTCTTGGCCCTATGTTTGTTCAAGCATTGAACGCTTAGGCAGAGACCCTCCACGATATGCCCCCCTCTCCTAGTCATCCTCCAAAAGACGTGCAGCCGCGACGTCCCCCCAAGATTGAGTAGCGCAGCTGTTTGGAGTCCAATCCTCAGTGACAAGGAGATTGGACGTGAAGAAACGCTTTTCCGAAGAACAGATCATCGGCTTCCTGCGCGAAGCAGAGGCCGGCATGCCCATCAAGGACCTGTGCCGTCAGCACGGCTTCAGCGAGGCTTCGTACTACCTGTGGCGCAGCAAGTTCGGTGGCATGAGTGTGCCCGACGCCAAGCGGCTCAAGGACCTGGAGGCTGAGAGCACGCGCCTGAAGAAACTACTGGCAGAGCAGGTTTTCGAGAACGACGTCATCAAGGATGCGTTGCGAAAAAAGTGGTGACCGCCCCGGCGCGCAGGCTGCTGGTGCGGAGCATGGTCGAGAAGGGGTTGAGCGAGCGGCGAGCGCTGACGGTGGTGCGGATGAGCGCCAGCGCGCTGCGCTATGAGCCTCGGGCCGACCGCAACGTTGAGCTGCGCGAGCAGATCGCTGCGCTGGCGCATCGGCACAGACGCTACGGGGTGGGCATGATCCATTTGAAACTGCGGCAGAAAGGGCTTGTCGTGAACTACAAACGAGTGGAGCGCCTGTATCAGGAAGCGGGCCTGCAGGTGCGTCGCAGAAAGCGTAAGAAGGTGCCGATAGGCGAGCGCCAGCCTCTCCTGCGGCCGTCCGCTGCCAATGAGGTGTGGTCGATGGACTTCGTGTTCGACCGCACCGCGGAAGGCCGGGTGATCAAGTGCCTGACCATCGTCGACGACGCCACCCACGAGGCTGTGGCCATCGAAGTGGAGCGGGCAATTTCCGGGCAAGGCGTGTCCAGGGTACTGGACAGACTGGCCATGCAGCGCGGCTTGCCACGAGTGATCAGGACAGACAACGGCAAGGAGTTTTGCGGTAAGGCGATGGTGGCCTGGGCTCACGAAAAGGATGTTGCCCTGCGTCTGATCGAACCGGGCAAGCCGAACCAGAATGCGTACGTCGAGTCCTTCAACGGACGGCTGCGCGACGAATGCCTCAACGAGCACTGGTTCCCGACGTTGCTTCATGCCCGTACCAGTATCGAAAGCTGGCGGCGCGACTACAACGAAGAAAGACCCAAAAGAGCGCTTGGCGGTCTAACACCCGTCCAGTACGCCGCCCAGTTGGCGGCGAAGAAAGATAACATCAGCACCGGACTCTAAACCCGCCCACTACTCAAGCCGGGGGGACGTCGCCGGGTTGGCTGTTGCTCCGCCCGCCTGAAAGTACCCCACAACACTCGATACCGACCGGTGCTCGGTCAGCTGCATGATTGCCGGCAACGCTACCCCTTGGCGGCTGGCCTCGGTCACGAACCCCGACCGCAGGCTGTGCCCGCCAAAATCCCCCTCCAGCCTCGCCAGGCGCGCCCGCCGCTGCACAATCTCGCCCACGGCCGCCGGGGACAGGGCAGGGCCCACGCGCTGTTTCCACAGCCGCCGGAAGATCGCCCCCTCGGTGATCCCGGAGGCCTCCAACCAGTCCTGGAGGGCGAGGGCAGCGCGATCCAGCACCGGCTTGTCCGGCGTGGAGGTCGCGGTGACGCCGGCCTGCTGGGTCTTGCTGTGTTCCAGTCGGTAGATATAGCCCGCTTCACCGATGCGGCGTAGGTCGCGCAGGTCGGCCGCAGCGATCTCGCTGCGTCGGCGGCCGCCACTGGCAAATCCGAAGCAGAGTAGGGCGCGGTCCCGAATTCCTTCCAGGCTGTCGTCGCAGGTGGCCAACATGGCCTCCAGCTCGGCCAAGGTGATCGCAGTCTTCTTGCGTGGGCGCTCGCCGCGCTTGACCGCGGCCCGCGCCGCGCGACTGAGCACGGTGCGGATTGCCGGCTGCTCGCAGGGATTGGCCACTTGCTTGAGTCGGTGCGCGGTGGACAGCACGGCAACGCGGTGGCGCACGGTGGCCAAGGTCCACGGGCCGACCTTGGCCTTGAGGCCAGCGGCCACCAAGGCCTGATCGACGGCCGGCGGCAACTCCCAGGCCAATTCGCCCTCAGCCGACCTGCGCTGAACATGGTCGACCACGAACTGCAGCACGACGGCCTCGGGTACCGGCAAGGCCAGCTCGATGCCGTAGCGCGCCGCATGCCAGCCAGCCCAGTAGCGCAGGGCGCTGCTGTAGCTGCGGGTGGTGTTCTCGGCCGCGGCTTCGGCCAGCAGCTCGCGGACCGCATCGGCAGCTTGTTGGGCCAGCTGTTCGGGCAGGGCCAGACTGGTGGCCGTCGCGACAAGCACGGGAATTGTAGAATTATCTTTCATACTATGTAATGTACGCTACGATTTGAAGTTCGTACCCGCGATAATCATCACTTATCGTGAGTACGCTACCAGCAGAGTAGGGCGCCAGTAAAGGAGACTTCGCATGGCCCGCGGCATCACTGAATCTGACGTCCATAGCGCCGCCGACGAGTTGGTCGGCAAGGGCGAACGCCCAACCGTCGAGCGGATCCGGGCTCACCTGGGGACAGGCTCGCCGAACACCGTGACCCGCTGGCTGGAGACGTGGTGGAAGCGACTTGGCACGCGCCTGCAGCCAGCGCGTCCGGACCTGGAAGATGCACCAGCGGTGTTGGCAGAACTCGCCGGACAATGGTGGGAGCTAGCGTTGAGTCATGCCCGGGAGGCCGCCCATCGAGAGCTTGCAGAGGCTGAGCAGTCACTGGCCGCCCGGCGTGATGCACTGGAGGCAAAATCCCGGCTTGTAGCTGACGAGCTGACGCAAATGCGCTCAGAGCGCGACGATGCTCTCACAGGAGAGAGGATTGCCGCTACGCAAGCTGCAGAGCTACAGCGATTGGTTGACCAGCTCCGTCTGCAGATGTCAGAGCTTGTAGAGCAGCGGGATGTCGAGCTTCGAAGAGCCGATCGAAATGAAGCATCGAGACAGCAACTCGACGCCAGGCTTCATGAGGCGCTAGAAACGGCGAAATCTGAGCGAGAAGACTGGGCCGAGTACACCAGATCTGTCGAGAATCGGGCGCTCAGCGATGTTGATCGCGCCCGACAGGAGGTGAAAGAACTCCAGGTGCAGCTAAGCAAGGCATCCGAGCAACACAGAGCTCTTGAGAAGCAGCTGCGTCAGGATATCCAGGCCGCCCAATCAGCGGCCGCCACGGCCAGTCAGTCTGCCGATATCCTGCGCGGCAGATGTGACGCGCTCGAGGGACAACTTTCAGGGCTTCGAGATTTGCCAGCTCAGCTGGAAGTTGCATTCAAGCGATCCAAAGAAGTTCGCATCGCTGCTGATTTTAGGCCGAAACGCAAGCGGTCGAAGCAATGAGCGCGCTGAAGTAGCACTTTTACTTGGAAGGCTCGCCTCCAGAAGGCGAGCCGAATCACCTCGGTTCCTGCAGTCGAGCCTAGTGGACGCCAACTAATGGCGCTACTTACTTGATGGAGGCGCCAACTTCAGAGAAGTAGCGCTAATACGTTGAGCGGCGTAACAACTTTAGTTGGGTCGGCTAGAACGATGCCAGTACCAGTTTGAGCAGGCCGCCGTAGTACCCCAGCCCGGCCACCCAGCGATTTAACATAATATACATTATGCGAAATGGAGTTTCGTTCCATCAGAGGCTTCGCCGGCTCTTCCTGGTGACGAAGCAGGTAAATCTGCAACCTAGCGCCACGTAAATCTGCAATTACTTCAAGCGAAGTGCCGAACCATCGAACGTCGTCCATTTGTCACGTGAGCCTGGATGCCCTGGCGCGGATGAAGCGTTGTTCGTAGGGCGTGGCCTAAATATCCCGGCCTATCGCTCGCGACAGCGCAGCCAATGCCCCTGCCCATCCCGCAGCTGCTCCCACCCGTTACTAAGTCGCCTCATAGCGCTACCACCGATACAGGCGAGTCCGAGCCCCTTGGCATCTGTGGTGCCAAGCGAAGGAAGCTCGACAATTCGGGCGGATGGCACGGGCGCACCGGCTCGCTTTGCTTCTCCCTGTACCCAGTCACGTTCGACACCCTTGCAATAGATGTACCAATGAGGGGCGCGCACGCGGTACTGCTCGCACTTGAGCGGCTCAGCGGGAAGATAGGTGCGAGCGCTTTTGGGCGACGGTGCAGACGAGCGCGGTGCTGGACCGGTGGCGGTATGAACCACCCGCGCAGAAACTGGACCGGCAACCAGCGCCAGCGCTAACAAAACCACTCGTACGTCCATGTATCCCCCTGTGTCTGGAGGCATCATATCCAACGACTGTGTATTCGGTCACGGTATTGGCTGCCGTAGCGATTCTGCTGCTGCGCTCTCTTGGTCCCACCCGCGATCTCAATCGCCGAGCTGGGCAAGGATTGCGAGTCGAATGCGCCCTTTCTCGCCGAGGTTCGCGCGGTGGCAACTGCCCTACCCCTTGCCTGCCGCCTGACTGCGGCCGGAGGCAGCATGCCCGGCGAAGCGGTGTGAAAAAATCTGGCGCGATAACGGAAAAGTATCGCCATCACGACGCATTGGCCATGAAATACGAGCGCGCGATCACATAAATGGCAATGCGTTGCGTCATTTTCTTGACGCCTCTCCGTTCTCCGCATTCCGGTGAAATCGCGAGTTACTTCACATACTGCATCGGCATGATATCTAGCTATCGATTACGTATCGCCAAAGTGCTTGACAAGATTCATTCACCGATGCAAGCATCGAACGCGCAACGGGGGCTGATTCGCGTGCGCACAGGGTAATGAAGATGCGCATGCCGACGACACTTCGAAATCCATACGAAAATCGCTCTACAGGTAGGCAGCA
Organism: Stenotrophomonas sp. GL_101; assembly: GCF_057835675.1. Lineage (NCBI taxonomy): Bacteria > Pseudomonadati > Pseudomonadota > Gammaproteobacteria > Lysobacterales > Lysobacteraceae > Stenotrophomonas > Stenotrophomonas sp. GL_101. The sequence continues at coordinate 2,347,746 of NZ_CM174432.1, forward strand.
GTATGCTGCCACGCAACTGTATTTATTGATTTCAGCTTGGCTTGCTCTGACGTAGCCGCCGAAGCAGTCTACGCGCGGCTTTGCTGCTCCTTGTGCCATCCATTGTCATGCCTGCACAACACACGGCGCTGGCTATGCGCAGTTGGCAAGCCATGCGGCTCCTCTACACGCATCCCTTCATGGAAGAGAGGTACACGATGTCGACGCTCGTTCCCAGTGCGCGCCTGCAATCAGCCGCTGAAGCACTACTGACACAGCCCCTTTTGGCTGGCGAGGCACCGATTCCGCATGCTGCCGGTGACGATGCGCACGTCGCTTTCATGGAGGAAATTGCCCTGCTCCATGGCTACACCGCTGATCGATACCCGGCGCTGTTCTCGTCGTTCCACGATAAGGAAACGCCGCAGGCACGGCTTGACGGCCCCTCCAACACGGGGGACTTTGTCGATGGCCAGCTCATTGACTACCTTGCCCCCCTGGCAACGAATGGCATGGCCAGCGCGCACGCAATCGTCACGCGTACTCGCCCCGTAGCCTCGACCTACGTCGCGATCAGCGTGATGAATGTCAACGGGCCCACCAAGACGGTTCTGGCATCCGGCTCCAGCCTGAGCTATCTGCAGCAAACCTGCGAGGTTCAGACCAACGATACCAGTGCATTGGTACTCCCCTCGACAGGACAGAACTTCGCGACCATGTCGTGGTCCATCGAGTACAGCGACGGTACCAGCGAGTCCAATTTTGTTTCGACTCAGTGGGCTTATCAGACGTCGGCTGACCCGGATGTATCCGATCCGGCCATCAGCACGCGGACGCGCGGCGATCTCGGCAACGTCATGATCGGACTGTCACGAGGCTTCAATAGCCCGGCAAACAATACCGACATCGACTATTGGTTCTGGCAGACGCAGTACCAGAATACAACGCTGCTGGTGCCCTTCCAGGGGGCGATGCACTTCACCAAGCCCATCGCGCCATTGAGCAGCGCCAATCCCCAGTTGTTCTTCTACCTTGCGCGTGCGGAAGGTGGCATGAGCGAGCTGGTTGCGGCCAATGCACAGCCGTACATGAGCGGGTTCTCGATCGATGACAAGGACCCCTGCAAGCTCAATTTCAAGCTCATGGCCAATCCCAATGATCCTGGCAACGCAATCAATTTCGGGTTCAGCCCTTGGGTCGCAGACACCAGGACGTTCTTCACCGGCAAGGTGGTGGTGACGCTCAATGACAATTCGCCGGCGTGGTCCAGCGTTCTAAGCTCGACGTTGCCGGACCCGAACAGCGCTGATGGCGTCAAGTACATCAAGCCGATCGTGTACGTCTGGCATTGCCTGGCCGCTGGAACCCAGATCCAGATGGCTGATGGCTCTACGCAGGCCATCGAGGCCATGGATGCCGGCATGACCGTGCAATCCGCTGGCGGGACACAGAGCGTGCAAGCCACGCTGGCCCAGCCCCACTGGGGTACGGTGTTTGTGATCCAGACCCAAGGTGGACTCTCCATCACCTGCTCGGGCACCCATCCGATGCTGACGCCAGGCGGGGCTGTTCAGGCCGCGGCATTGGCGCCGGGCTCAGTCGTGTTGACGCGTAGCGGGAATGACACCGTGTCCGCCGTCACCCAGCAACAGCAAAATGGGGACGGGTTGTTCAACCTGTGGCTCGATGGCGCCAGCGGAACATCTTCGTTCTACGCAAATGGCTTCCTGGTCGGCGATTACCAGATGCAGGTCGCCCTGCAGCAGCAGCCTGACCCAGCGAGCGTCCTGGCGCGCTTGCCGGCACACCTGCATGCCGACTACGTCAGCCACCTGCAGGACCAAGCGACCCGGCAAGCTCGGTTGACCAGCTGACGGGGCGCGACAATGCCAGATCCTCTTGTTCCTGGCCTGCCCTCCATCGTCTCGCTGAGCTGCGTGAGCACGCTCATTCGCGGGGAGTTCGACTTTGTTCCCTCGCGTACCGTCACCCTTGGGCTGTTCCAGCGCTCCGTAACGGGCCAGCCGTTGGCGACAGCGACCAGTTCGGGGGCTGCCGCCAGCATCTTTTACCAGGGGGCACTGGATCCTACCGTTGTCTACTACGTCGCTCTCGCCTTCGACCCCGCCAATGGCCCGTGGGGTCTGCCCGTGGTCCTGGTCTGGCAGGCCCCTGCACTGTCGGTAGCTTACAACCGGCTGGAGCGCATCAACCTGGCCTGGACCTTGCCGGTGCAGACCACGATCAGCCAGGTGCGTGCAACCCTGTACAACACCAGCACCTGGACCCGTGTGGCAACGGGGCTGTTCTCAGGTAGCGGTGCCGAGCTTGTGCTGCCGGTCCCTCTGGATCCGCAGGCTACCTACAAGATCTCGCTGATTGGAACCCATGGTGTTTCCGCAGGCGCTGAGGCACTCTCGCCACCGCTCTCATTCGCCTCACCTGCGATCAGCGCCGTCGGCTACACGGCAGCGGGGCCGCAGGCGTGTACGTTGACGGTCAGCCTGCAGGACCCCGTGCCCGCGCAGACCAGCGTTTGCGCGCAGCTCTTTCGCGATGGCGCCGTTGTCCAGCAGCAGACATCCGGCAGCGGCCCAGTCACCTTGGCGCTCAGTCGCCCGTTGGACCCGCGCTCGAACTGGCAGATCCGCACCAACTATGTTGCTGGTGTGTTGTCGGGCCCACCGGGCGCCCCGTTTGTCGTGGACGTGCCAGGTGCGCCACCGATCGCTTCGGTGTTCTACGCCGGTGGCAGCATTGTGGTCTCACTGGCAAAGCTGCCTGTTCCACGAGCAGCGGTGGCCCTCTTCCGCGGCTCCCCCGCGGGTAGGAACTGGATTTCGTCAACAACCATCGAAGGCCGTTCGGCCAACCTGACGGTGGCAGCCGGGGTACTCGATCCTTCTTTTGAGTACACGGTGGCAGTGACGCTTGATGCAGCTGCAGCTGTCGTCGCCTGGGGGCCAGCAACGCCGCTGGTGTGGCAGCAGCCGACACTGGGGGTGGTCAGCGTTGCATCCGATGGCGTGGACATCGGATGGACGCTCCCTGTTGCCACGACGATCTCGTCGGTCACTGCAGTGCTCTATGACAGCACCGAAGAGGCGGTTGTGGCCTCCGGAACATTCAACGCGCAAGGGGGGCGCCTGTCCCCTGCGCTGCCGTTTGATCCGAGCCACAGCTACACCGTTTCTATCGCAGGAACCAACGGCATAGCAAGCGCTGAGCCGGCTGTCTCGCCGCGGCTCATCCTTGCCGCGCCCCAGGTTTCCGCTGCCGTCTATACATCCCTGGCGGTTCCCAACAGCTATCAGGTTACGGTCACCGCGGCGGTTGGCGACTCACCGCCGGGGACCGTTGTTGGGCAGCTGCTCGCCGACGGTGCGATCGTGGCGACGCAGGCTGCCGCAGGCAGTACGGTGACCTTCGCACGCAACCAGCCATTGGACGCTTCGGTCACCTGGCAGGTGGCTCTGGCGTATCGATCCGGCCTGGTGGTTGGCCCTGCGGGCATGCCGGTCACCATCCCACGCCGGCCGCCCCAGCTGGTATCGGCCGTGTACGACGGGAGCACTTTCAAGGTGGCCTGGAGTGAGGTTGGTGGCGCAGGCGCGACCATCATCCGGGTAGACGATGGGATCGTGGTTGGCCAAGTGACGGCTACGGATGGCTTTTCGGCCACTATCGTGCCCCAGGTGGCGATAGAAAGCACAAAGCGTTATGCGCTGATCCTTGTGCCGGTCACCGGGAGCGCGCGAGGCATTGCTTCAACGCCGATTCCGCTGATCGTTTCCGCGCCCTCGTTGACCGGCATTCAGACCTCTTCGCTGCAGGCAAGGGTGGATCTGGCCGGCGTCGATCCGGCCGCAACGACCACCGAGCTGCTGCTGGGCACTACTGACGGAAGTCTGTTGGTGACGCCTGCTGGTCTGAAGGGGGGCTTCACTGCCCTGCCCCATTCGGCGAGCGGCGGGTTGACCCTGGCAGCAAGGGCGAGGGCCGGCGGTATCCTCGGGCCGCCTTCGACAGCCACGCCACTTGTTCTACTCGCACCCACGATCAAGGACATCTCATTCGATGGCGAGGCAGTCAGCGGCAGTGTCACGCTACCTGCCGGTCCGGTGCTGGACACACCCGTAGCGACGATCACACTCCTTGTCGATGGCAGCCCATTGGGCGAGCCGGTGCGGGCCAATGCGCAGGGCGCGTTCTCACTTCCGGCCACGCCCGCCGGCGGCATCGGCCTCAGCCTGATCGCCGCCTTGAGCGGCACCGCATCCGGGGCGGCCCTTATCGGGCCTTCATCGCTTGCCGTGCCGGTGCTGTCCTGCGAACCCGAGATTGCCTCTGCCTCACTCACCCAGGTCGGCGACTCCGCGTGGAAGGTGGCGGCACAGTGGCGCGCTCCCGCCGGAACTGCCGTTGAGCGCTATCGCGTCACCCTCGCGCAGACGGACGCGCCGGCGACGCAATGGACCGTGACCGGTACCTCATTGCTCCAGGATGCCCCTTCATTTGATGTCAACAAAGCCCTGGCATTGACCGTTCAAGCCATCGGCAACCATTGCGTTGGACCCCGTAGTCGTCCAATGAGGTTCCTGCCATCTGCCATTGGCACGGTGAGCGCGCGCGTCGATGGACGCCAGCTTTCCGCCACCTGGGCGACCCGCACTGTTGCCGGTTCCCCGTCGGGGTTCCGGCTGCGATTGGTGGAATCCACGGCCGATGGAGGCTGGGTGACGGTGGCCAGCAGCCCCGAAGCTGCCGCGACAACCGCAGTACTGCCGCTGCCCTCGGCGCGCCTGGATGCCAGCGCCGTGTTCGGCGTGGCGGTGGATGCTGCGGTGGGGGGCGCATGGGTATCGACTCAGGCGGTAACCCGGTTGCTGACCACGGCTCCCTCGATTGCCAGTGCTGCCGCGCTCGCTGAAGGCAGTATCGCGCTTGGATGGGCCTGGCCGGGCGGCAACGCGCCGGCCGGGGTCGATGGCTACATTCCTGTCGTGCTTTGGAATGGCAATGAAACCCCCCTTCCCGCGGTTCCAGCCACGCCGCTGCAAGCGACGATCGCACTACCGCCCACGATCCCGGCAGGCGCCTGGATTGCCCTGCGCGCAGTCTCGGCAACTATCATCGGCCCGGCGGGGGACGGCGTACCCCTGCTCACCGAGGCCCCTCGCAGCGTGAATGTCGACTACGGCGGCACAACGCTCCTTGCCTCTTGGAGCCGGTCGACCCAACGGGACGTCGACAGCTACGTCGTGACCTTCACGCTATCGGGCGAAGACCCCGTTGTTCAGACCACGGCAGAAACCCGTTGGCAAAAGCCCATTGTGCTTCCGCCGGGAAAGACGGCCACGATTGCGGTGGCGGCGGTGGCCGGAGCAGCCACCGGTCCGGCTTCACCCACGGTTGCCGCAATTCAGGCAGTGCCGGCGATCACCCGTGTCGCTTTTGATGGATCCAGCATCACTACGGCCTGGACGGAAGTTGCTGGCAGCAACGGCTACGTCGTGGACGTCACCTCTGTCCGCACTGGAGTGGTCAGGTCAATCAATACCAACGGAGCCAGTGCGGTGCTTCCCGTCGTCCTGGACCCTGCACAGGCCTTCAGCGTCAGGGTGCGCGCAGTGAATACGTCGACGTCCTCGGCAGCTGCAGGACCTCGTGCGTCGGCCAGGATCATCACCCAGGCGCCGGCAGTCCAATCCATTGGTTTCAGCTCCGACGAAAGCTGCACCCTCACTTGGATGAGCGTGCCGGACGTGACCGGGTATCGGCTGCTCATCGCCAGCAGTGGCGCCGATTCCATCAGCCGGGATGTTCCGGCATCCCAGGGTCCGACGGTCAGCATCACACTGCCGACCGGCACCTTCAACGCGAGTTCCGCATACAGCGTGGCGGTCAGCGCAGTCGCAACGGTCGACGGCTGCACGTTCAACGGTCCATCGGATAAGCCGGTTCCAATCATCACGCATGCACCCAGCGGGTTGTCTGTTACCTTCAACGGCTCAATTGCCGTCGCCACGTGGGATCCCCTGCTCGATGCCAGCGTAACCGGCTATCGCGTCTCCCAGCTGTCCGGCAACGTTTCAACAATGTTGGGTGAGACCAATCTCACCCAGCTAAGCGCCCCACTTGCGACCTGGACTGCGGCCGACAGCATCGTGGTACAGGCCATCACCGCCCAGCCGGCGTCGGCACAGCTCAGCGGGCCAGGTGCCCGATCGCCCCTCACCCAGCGTGCGTTGTTCCTCTCCAGTGGCCCATCAGTTTCCTACATTGCCCCGGCGCGCATCAGTCCGGTAACCCCGTCCGTAGTCACCGTGCTGTTACCGGACCTGTTCCCAGCGGCGCCGGTGTCGCTGCCCAACGCTCCGCCGTTCGAGGTGGCGCTGATCGGCCCGGCACCCGGTACGGGGTGGCAGCCTGGACTGTGGTATCAAATCGCCTTTGCCGCCGACAGTGCCGTCTGGGATTTTGCCGGCCAAGGATCCGGGCCGATCCGCACCACCGTGCGGGATGCGTACCGCTCTTTCCTGAGCCAACTGCACGATGCAAGCGCATCGCCGCTGGCGATCTCCACCGTGCAACAGGCAATGGCGCGGGCAATGCCGCAGACCTTTGCCGAGACCCTCTACTACTCCTACGGCGTGGATTTCGCCGGCGGCTACTTCGATCTACGCCCGGGCATGGTCCTGCGCGTGGAGTACGCCGCTTACCAGGGGTTGGGAGCGATGCCAGACTCGCAGTATCTCTCCGGCTTTGTGACCAGTGCGACAGCCGAGTACGAGATTGCCTCTTACTCAACCGACGGAAAGTGGCTGGTTGGCCTGGATGCCTTCCTGGCCAACCTTGCCGGTGCGCACGGGCTCAACATCAACCCGGCACCGCCGCAGCAAGGCAAGTCCTACGGTGGTGCTGGCGCCATCGATGCCTTCTTCAGCCAGTTCGAGCAGCCCTTCCTGAGGCTTGTCTATGCGCCGGATCTGCTGGCCAACAGCAGTACGGGCTCGGCCATCATTCAGCGCAATCCAGTGCTCATCGCCGCCAACAATCTGGATGATATCGAGGCGGCAACGCGCAGCCTGCGCCGGGGCAATCCGCCAGGCAGCGAAGTAGCTGCCGTTTACCTGCGGGGACGGGCCACATTCAGTGCGGCCATTGACGTGTTCGTCAATGGTCACCGCCAGCGGGTTCCAATTGGTACGACGATCGGCAACGTACTGTCGGCGCGCGCCGCCCGCCCCCCCGTTGCCGGCCTGTCGTTGGTCGGCATCCGCTTGCTGCGAAGCGGCGGCGCAACGATCCTGGCCGGCGACAGCACCTCTACCTTCACACCGGGCGAAGGGTTGGAGGTGCGATTGGATTGGACATCCGGTATTGCCGCTGCCCCCAGCCGCGACTGGCTGGACCTGCCGCTGCTCCATGGTGACCGCATCGAACTATCCGGAGCCGCCCGATGAGCGGGGCGCAACCCATCTTCTCCCGTGTCGCACAGTCCCCACTGTACTGGCTTGATTCGCTCAATCCGATCACCGGATATCTTGCTGACAGTGGTTCGATGCTAGGCACCAATCCAACGCTCGGTGACACCTGGGCCAACCGCGGCGGTACCTACCTGCTGTTGGGCCAGCCCATTGCCGATGCGTTGGCGTTCCTTGGGGAACTGGAGGCTTACCTGGGCGCCTTCCATGCGGGCGGCGCACCGCGATTTCTGTGGATACTTCAGCCCAACCAGGGCTATCTGACCTGGTCCGTCAGGGAGTTGACCGTTGCACCGGGCCACGCTGCGGGTAGCTGGGTGATCGCACAACGGCTGGATTTCGATTTTGCCGACAACGCACTCATCGTGCACAGTGGCGGCACGATTGGCCCGGCAGATGGCGGAGACCTCGGGTGGGGCTTCGCGCTGGGCGACAACGCTTCGTCGGCGCCACTGACCTTCTATAGCACCGGCGGACAATTTGACGCAGCCTTGGGCACCTCCTCGCTTTGCATGGCTGGTGATGCTGCCGGTTGCTGGCGTGCGCGCCTGGATCTCCCCGCCCCGTTGGATGCGACCGATGCATTTGTCCAGCTGGGATGTTCCATTCGCTACTTCACCGCTCTTCCCGACACCGGACAGATTCACGCACTAACCTTCCAGGTCCTGCGTCAGCCGGACGCTACGCCTTTCTCTCTCTATGCCAATCTGGATGCGCAGCGCCCGCTTGACACCGGGCGCACGAACTTCGGGTTCTTCTCATGGAGCAGCCCGCAAACGGCGCCGACCTTCTCCTCCGGCTACGCCACTGCACGCGGCCATGCGGTCGATCTCATTCCGCAGGCCTTCAATCCCGCTGGCGCACCGCCAGCGCGGCTGGTGTTTGCGATCGCACCCTTCTATGCCACCGAGTCGTCACCTGGGGGCTACTACCTGACACTCGAGGGCGGGTTCGGTCTTGGCATCGTTGCCCGACAGAGCGGGACAACCGCGATTGAGCGTTTGGTTTGCGGTGCATCGGCGCTTGAGTACCTGGGCGTGCCGGGCACGGGTGGGTCGACACTGCTGTTCGTCCCCGGCCAGGCCGCCTACGCCGATCACCAGGGGAATGATGGCCTGGGTGCCCTTACCGGACTGGGCACCACCGCCTGGGTCTACGCTGCCGCGTCATCGGGACAGCGCATCGGCTATTTCGCCCAGCCCGAAGATGCACCGTTCTACACCGCGCGGGATACGATTCAAACGAATCCTGAGGGTGGGGAAGGCACCACGCCATTCCTGGACTTCCTCGAGGTGCGTGCCTCCACGCTATCGCCCCCCGCCCCCGGGCTCGCCTTCCCCATGGCGCCGTTCCGCAACCTGCCTGCTGACATGCTGCTCGATGCACTGCAGGTCGAGCAGCTTGCCTTGGCGCCCATGCGCCGCAGCGTGCTGACCCGAATGGCGACGGCACGGGTTGCTCACTCCTCCGCCTCCCTGCTCCTCCCGCCCGTTGCAGAGGAGGCGCTGCCTGTGGCGGCCACGGTCGGTGTCACGCCCCAGGGCATGGCGGTAGGCATGGACGCCGACGGACAGCATTGGGTGTGGAGCGCATTTGGCCAGGCCGCAGCAAATGGCGCGGAGCCCGACCTGCGCTTCACCTCGGTCACAGGAGAGTTCCGTCAGGCGTTGCTGACCAATAACCTGTTCATGGTTCTGGGCAACGCCGAGGTCTTCAAGACCGCAGGATCGGTCGAGTACCGCCTCACCCTGCTTGACCTGGACGTTATCGAGACCTTGCCCGGTGGCGGCGGCCTGCCTGCGGACGTCATCGCCGACGTGCGCAGTTACATGGCCGCACAACGCTATCCGGTCTACATCGACCTTCTTCATTTCCGCGCGGCACTGAACAATGCCCACCCAGGCATCACCGATGCGCAGGCGCGCGTGTTTCAACGGTTCGCAGGCAGGCTCTCGCCGATTGTCGATGGCTGGACGTTCCGCATGTCGCCGGACAACTGGACCTCTCCTGGCCGTCGCGGCCAGACCAACGCCTACCTGATCTACAAGTTCAACCTCGGCCGCAGTCTGGCCGACATGGCCGCAGACGTGTCGACCTGGGCCTGGCCTGAGGTGGCAAGCCCCAGCGGTGACCCGACCACCGCCAGCGCTGACATCCTGCAGATCATCGCCACCGCCGCCGGTCGAACCAGCGCGAGCAGCGCGCTGTATGCGCCGTTCAATCGACTGGTCAACGACCCGAACTGGACAGGGGTGCTTGCGCTGTCGGTGGAGGTTCCGCTCGATCAGCTCCCTGCCCCGCTCCAACCACTGGCGGCGGGAATCGACCCCGGCGCCTTCTACGCCCACCACGTCGGCATCGCAGCAACCCCCTATCAGCTCCTGAACGGCGCGCTCGACTTCCAGCGCAGCACGTTGTTTGGACTGATCGACTATGAGAACCAGGAGCACCAGTACTTCGCCGAGAACATCCGCTTCGCCTTCCGCGTGCTGCAGCTGAGTGTTGGCTTCCAGAATTCCGTGGTGACCACCTTCGCCAGCCGCGTTGAACTGATGATCAACCGCCTGTTTGGGGCGCCCGCGCGCCTGTTCCCCACCTCGCAGGGAAACAACATCATCCTCACCGGCGCCCATCAGGTTCAAACCCTTCCCGATGGCAGCGAACACGACACGTATGTATTTGCGATGGACGGCCAGAACGAGTTCGCGCTCGACGGACTGGTACTGCAATCGGTGCAGCTGATCGCCACCGACATGGTCACCGCCCAGGCCGCGTCGGAACAGCAGGGTGCGACCGTCACCGCGACCTTCAGGATGAGCGGAAATCTGCGCTTCTTTGAACCTGACCACTTCGACCCCTTCTGCTGGGGACCGGCAGGCGATGGCACCGACGGCTACCTTCGTTTCGGCAATCTATCGGTGGACATGCAGTTCAACCTTGGCGATCCAGAGAACACCACGGTGTTCCGCCTCAACGATGGCGCGCTGTCCTTCGATCCCGCCAACAGCGTGGCGCGCCCGAACTCACTGGTACAGCGCTTCCCGGTGCGGTTGGCCGCACTCATCACCACGCCCGACCCCGCGCTGCCCCAGGCGGCCAACGCTGACCAGGCCGGCGTGCCACTCAGTCCGGAACGCATGGGCTTTGTCTCAGTGAGTGCTCCCATCGACCAGGGCGTGCTGAGTGAGCCCTGGTACGGGCTCAACTATACGATCGACCTGGGCACGCTGGGGGCGCTCGCCGGCAGCGCCAGCCTCTCCCTTTCGGTACTGGCAGGATGGAGTCCCGGAGTGGATGGCGTCACGCCCAGCATGTATGTAGGCGTCAAGCTTCCCGGCACGAAGGAGGCCTTCGGCGTCAGCCTGCCCGTACAGGGAATACTCAAGCTTGGCTTCCGCTCGATAGAGTTCCTGGTGGACAACCCGCAGGACCAGCCGAGAACCTACACGCTACGGCTGCGCGACTTCGCCCTGCGGGTCCTTGGCCTGAGCTTCCCGTCCGGGCACAACGACATCGTGCTGTTCGGGAACACCGACCAGAACGCAACCGACAAGGTTGGCTGGTATGCAGCCTACGCACAGGACGACGCCCCCGCCGCCGGGGCAGCCCGTACAACGCGCAGCACTATTTCGCAGGTACGCGCCCTGCCCCGCCCGAATCGAGATGTGCAATGGCCGCACTGACGCGTGTCGCGGTCCTGTTCTGTGGCCAGGGCATGGCGACGTTGATTGAACACCACCCCGACGGCAAGGAGGACGGGGTACCCACTGAGCTGGTGCTCGTCGACTTCGGCGGCAACCAGCGCTACGCCGACGAAGCCTCCAGCTACGTGGTGGAAAAACTGAAGGAACAGAAGGCCGCGGGCATGGATCCGAACCTCAATACCGTGATCATCTCGCACCAGGATGGCGACCACGTGTCGCTGCTGCCTTCATTGGAAACGGCAATCCGGGCCGCAGGCATCGAGCCAATATGTGACAACTGGTATCTCGGCGGATGCAACTGGTCCAAGACCAACCAGAAGAAGGTTCAGTCCTTCGCAACGTTCATGAGCGACGATGACGATGCCGACCTGGCGTTCAACGAGCCCTTCGACACCAGCTACGGTAGCGCGTCGACGCGCGCCAAGGTGGGGTACCTGACAAAATTCGGCAAGACCTTCATTCGTGTCGTGGTATCGGGGCTGAAGCTGTCCAGTGGCGGTGAAGACATCATCCGCAACGCCTCGTCCTCGGTTATCTGCGTTGAGAATGGTGAGTGGTCGATGATACTGCCAGGGGATGCGACGTATCACACCATGGCAAAGGTCAATGACTTCTATACGAAGTGGAAGAAGAACCCTCTCATCCCAACGGTGTTTGCATTGCAGATTCCACACCATGGTGCGTTGCGCACCGCGGTAGAGAACTACGATGCGCAGAAGCCGATAGACAAGATGAACTTCTCGATCATCAAGACATTCGCAACCAACCTTTCACCGCAGCAGGTCGTCGCCAGTGCAGGGCCACGAAACAGTCATAACCACCCGATCAAAGAGGTCATCGACGTGTTCGATGGCACGCTGAGCACGTCCTACTCGCGCACCTATGTTGCCTATGTCTTCAGCAAGAAGAAGGCCACCAAGGATGCCGGCTGGGAGCAGTTCACAACGACCAAGGGCATTCAAACGACGGTCCACCAGATCAATGGATCAATGCAGTACGGAAATGTTTTCTACGACATCATGGATTCGACCGCACTTGGCCAGCAGATCCCGGCGGTGTCCTTCCAGCCGCGTGGAACCTATCAGGACCTGCTGGCCCGCTACGGCGAACTCGCCGCAAGCGACGCGTGGTTGCGCGATGCGATGCAAGCCGATGCGGCGCGCGATGACGACAGCCCCCTGCGTGCGCCCACGCCCACCGCCGATGAGCTCAAGTCGTGACGACCCCAGCGAGCCTTTACGCGGATTTCCTGGCGCTGATCAGCGCCGGAACGCTCTCTGGCGACGCACCCGCTGGGCTGGCCACGCTCCTGGCCAAGCTGGGTGTGACCAGCCTCGCACTTGGCAATGGGCAAGCCGGGCAGACGGTCAGCGGCGCCTGGATGACCGGCAGTACCCGGTTTCGCAGTACCGACTGGCGCTTCACTCTCGATGGCCAGCCCGCTGCGCGCGGCGAGGCCAGTAGTCCGGCAGAGCTGACGCTGACGCTGACGATTGCAACGCAGGACGTCCCCTGGACCTTCTCCCAGGCGTTTCCAGATCAGCAGTTGCCGAAAAGCCGACGTGCCAAGAGCACGATGGTGCCTGCTCCACGTGGACAGGGCTTGGTTCTGGGCCCTTCTGTGGTGGCTCCATTGGTTCTGGAGTCGCCGACGATTGGTGTTGTCAACTACCCGGCGGGCGTTGCCCCGTTGCCCAGGCTCTCGGGCTGGCTCAGGCTTACCGGCAGCAGCCTTGCCCCCTACATCGATTACCTTGGAAGCGACCGCTTGCGCCTTGAGGGGAGCGTCGACCTGGGCAATCCCGCCCAGCCGATCTTCTCCCTGGACGCCCCCGCCCCGAACGCGACAACCGGCTTTGGCCCGCATGTGGCGCTGGATGCTGTCGGACTTCGGCTGCGCAACGATTATCCCGACCCGAGTCCCCTGCCCTTGCAGGGCGCGCCTACGTCAGCGGCAATGCTCTATGCGACCTTCTCGGCCGATACCGTGCCCAGAACAGTCCTGGACATGAGCACGCCGCTCCTGATCGGCGACCACATCTGGCCCATCTACGTCTCCTTCGGCAAGAACCCCCTGACGCTCGGCACCGGGGCGCAGATGCTCGGCAAGCTGATCGGAGCGCCTGACGGCGCGTTTGACCTGCCTGCTGGCGTTCCGCTTCTCAATGCGTTTGGCGTGTCCGAGCTGGAGTTCGGGCTCTATCCGCCCGCCAGCGGGAATGGCCCCGGGGTCGCCTACTCATCCATCACGGTCGTTTCAACCGAGCCTTGGCAGCCGCCCGTTCCCTTTGTCCAGATCGATCAGGTGGGGGTGCGCTGGACATTTGACTGGTCAAGCGATCCCACACTGATGACGGCCTCAATCTGGGGCACGATGAGCTTCGGCGCAAAGAAGACCAGTTCGCTGGGGGCAATGGCACCGGTGGTGTACCGCGCGCCATTGGGGTCCAACGCGCCGGCCGATCCGCCCAAGGTAACGCTGACCGTGCGTATGGACATCCCGGACATGGCCTTCCTGGCCTATACCGAGAATCCGATCGAGCTGCCGATCGCCGATGCCTTCGCGGCGTACTTTTCCACCCCACCACCGGACGTTCCCAGGTCGTTGACGATCAGCGATGCGAGTTTCCTCGCCTCGCTACCCCGCAAGACCTACCAGGGCGAGATGACGGTGCTCGGCCAGTGGCCGCTGACGTTCGGCAACATCGTCTACAACCTCGATCGGATCGAATTCAGGGTACAGGTCTCGCAAAGTGCCGTTTCAGGCAGCATCGTCGGCACGGTATCCATGACCCTTCCTGAGGCAACGCCGGTGCAGCTCATGCTCGGCGCCGAGTACCCGGGCGACGGGCATTGGCTGTTCAGCGGCGAACTGGTGGGGGGGCCCATCAATCTGCCCAAGTTCGTGACGGCATTTCTGGGCTACCCGTATCCGGACTGGATGAAGAACGACACGTTCGTTCTTGAACTCACCGCCTTCTCGGTCAACTACAGCACCGCCCCTGGCAATCCCTACCGCGTTTCTGCAGGCGTGGCCGCCTCGCTGAAGGACACGGTGCTTGGCATTCCCGTCGCAATGACCGCGACAGCGAAGATCGAGCGGCAGACCCGCGAGAGCGGCGACGACGATCTCAATCCAGCGACGCAGACCAGCGGAACATTGAGCGGAAGCTTCAGTGTGTCCCGACTGAAGCTGACCGCCGGGCTGTCTTTCCGGGCCAATGAAAAGACCTACCTGTTCTCGGTGGCCTGGCGAAAACTGGTCCTGAGTGGAGCGACGGCATGGATAGGCAAGGATGCCGCTCGACACCAGATCCTGACGCTCCGTCTGTCCGGAGAGACGCTGGGCGGGGTCATCCGGTTCCTGGTGGGCCTGGCCAATCCCAATGCCAATTTCCGCCTCGATCCCCCCTGGGATTTCCTGGACACGATCGAGCTGGGCCGCTTCGCCGTCGTGATCGACCCCACGCTGGAGCAGGTCACGCTCACCTACGATCTTGGGCTTGAACTGGCGTTTGCGCGCATCGATACCGTAGGACTGCGGTATGACCGCAGCACCGGAACGCCACAGGTGAACGTTGTATTGACCGGAAAGGTGCTCGGCACCGCCTACACGCCCGACAAGCCGCTGAGCTGGGACGCCATCAACCAGGCCCCGCCCGCATTGCCTGGCAAGGGTCAGTCACTGTTCGATCTGCGCTACTTCGGACTGGGTCAGCACATCTCCCTGGACGGGATGACCCGCTACACCTCGATCGCCGAGGTGATCGAGGCCATGCGCGACGACATGAAGCAGGTTGACGATCTTCGCAAGAACCCGTTGCGCTCGGGAAAGACCCGCTTCGACGCCGCCAGCCAATGGCTGTTTGGCATCGATTGCAAGGTCATGGATACCGTCTCGCTCAAGTTGGTTCTGCACGACCCGGACCTGTACGGCGCCCTGATCGCGCTCTCCGGACCCGACGCGGGGTCGCTGGCCGGGCTGAGCTTCGAGCTGATGTACAAGAAAGTCACCGCTGATATTGGCGTGTTCCATGTTCGACTGCAGATGCCAAGCGCGTTCCGGCAACTCCAGTTTGGTGCGATCTCGGTGACCCTGGGCATCATCAACGTCGATGTCTACACCAACGGCAACTTCCTGGTCGATCTCGGCTTTCCGCACAATCGTGATTTCTCCGTCTCCTTCGGTCTTGAAGCGGGCATATTCAATGGACGGGGTGGCATTTACATCGGCCTGCGCGACGGGGCGACCTCTGATCGCGTACCCAGGATCAGCAACGGCACCTTCAGCCCGGTGATCGAACTGGGGGTTGGACTGGAGATCGGCGTCGGCCGCACCTTCAACAAGGGGCCGCTGAGCGCCGGTTTGTACGTCGACGTAGTGGTCATCTTCGAAGGCGTTCTTGGCTGGTTCCGCCCCGCCGACGCAGGCCGGCCCAACGCGCTCTACTACTGGTGCCGCGGCACGGCCGGCATCGTTGGCAAACTCTATGGTTCGGTTGATTTCAAGATCATCAGCGTGTCGGTCAGTGTGGAGGCGCACGCGTATGCAACCCTGACCCTGGCCTCCAACCAGGCGACCCTGATCGAACTGGACGTTGGCGTGTCGGTCAACGCCAAGGTCAAGTTCTTCTTCTTCTCCGTCTCCTTCTCGTTTGGCCTGCAGATCGAGGCATCCTTCACCATCGGCCAAAGCAGTGCGACGCCCTGGACCCTTCTTCCCGGTGAAAGCACCCGCAGCCGGATGTCGAGATCGAACCACGCCTATACCCCGCCCCGACTTCGGCCAGCACACGTCAAGTCGATCACGCGGCACGCCTATCGACTGCAACGTTTCGGTCACCCCGCATCACCTGCGCTGGCCGCTGCAGGCAGTGCAATTGCCCGATCCCACGCTGGGCCGCCGCAGGCGTTGCGGGGCAACGGCCTGGTCGCGGGCATCGGCGAGCCGACCGCGACGCTCTATCACCTGCAGTTCGCCAGAGATGCCGCCGTCTTCCCACAGGGTGAGGTTCGCAGCGGTGCGATCACGCTGGTGCCGGCGTTCACCATCGCCAACGTGCCTGTCGCCTGGAGCGCCGGGGGCGTGCCCCCACAAGATCCAGATCCGGATTACCGCATCGCGATGCTGCTTCTCGCCGATACGGCGGTGCCGCCCGATCCTGACACCATTGCTGACAGTCAGTGCCCGGACATCGGGTACAACGCGGTGGCCGTGGATGCGGCATCGACGACCTTCGGCAACCTTGTTGAGGGTCTACTGCGATGGTCTCTGGACGCACTGGGTGTAGCCGGTTCAACGGCGGTGGTGACGTTGGGCGCACTAGAGGAGCTGGTTGAGCAACTGGCGATGCCCGAAGCGGCCAACCAGGGCTTCACCTGGCCCAATATTGATGGCTTTTTCAGTCACAACCTGACTCTGGCGCTCAGCGCTGCGCCGGATGGGGAGCTGCCCGCTGTCGGGGTGACCGTGTTCCCGATGGTTCCAACACTGGAGTGGGAGAGCCCACAGCTGCCTCCCGAACAGGCGCAGCGCCAGTTCTGGAGCTATCAGCCGGTCGATGCCCACTATGAGACGCAGGCATTGGCCTACTTCGCACGCCTCGATGCGCGCGCGCCCAACGATCGTCCCAACATGGAACATCGTTTGCGGACTGCGGGGGATGACAGTGAGTCAATGGCCTCCTTCGTGTTCCGCGACTACTGCCTGATGGTCGCGCGGGCCGCCGCCCAGGCTGCGGTCAACCTGCTGTCGAGCTATCCGCACCACGTTGCGGCTACCGATAGCCTGGCAGGCATTGCCGCTAGCTTCCCGACCACGCAGGTGGCGTATGTCCGCCGTCCTGACGATGACGTCGACGCGGTTGCCGAGGTCTATGGATTGTCCGCAGCCGAGCTGGTCGCGCTCAACCCTGGCATCGTCGCTGCCATCTCGGCGACCCCGGTCGGGGCGATCATTGCCGTCACGCTCGGCGTCACCTCCCAAAGCATCGCCGGTGGCAACCCCTCCTGGCCGCTGGTGGCCGGTAAAACCGTAGCGCTGGGCGAGCTGATGGTCCAGATCCAGCCGGGCGATACCCTATCGGCGATTGCCGAGCACCACGATGTCGAGCTGGCATCGTGGATGGCCAGTCCCGCGCTGCTACGCGCGACGGGTGTCATCCGCGCCGGCGCCTCCGCTGCGTTGCCATCCTTCTCGTACGCCAATCCACTGGCGCTTCCTCTGGAGACAGTGGCGGCGGCATTCTGGGTGCGATTGTCGGGCTATCCGGTCCAGACCTCGTTGCCCGACTCAGCCTGGTATGCCGAAGCGATCGCCGCGCTCAATCCGGACGCGATCCCGGTCGATGGTCCGCTCCCCCCCACGCTGTTGGTGCCGGCCCAGTTCGATCAGGACACGCCTGCCTCACCGGCAGCGCCACTGACCTGGAGAACCTTGCCCGGTGACACCCTGGACAGCGTCGCAGGCGCAGTCGCGGCGACCCAGAGGGGCACTTCTGATCGTGTCTACGCCGCCTGGCTACAGGCGGTGATTGTCGCCAATGCAACGCCGCTGCCCGGCCATACCATCGCGATGCCGACAGATGCGGTGCTGGTAGTACGGCCAAACGATACGCTGGCCATGTTGCGGCTCCGGCTTTTGATGGATGGCTCCGAGCCCGATCAGCAGGCTGGTTTCACCGCGTTGATGGCAGTGGCCGACGTGCTGACCCCGCTCGCGATGCTGGCCGTGCCTGGCGCCCAGGGAACCACCGCCGATGGCCAGACGCTGCTGGCCTTTGCGCAAAGCTATGGCTTGCCGCTCGAGGACCTCGGTGCCCGCATTCAGCACGCCGCCGGGGTACTGGCGGTAGTTCCGGACAGTGCCCTCAAGATTCCAGTCGTCCCAGCGCTACAGTTGGACAGCCTGATGAGCGCGCTGCACGACCCCAGGGTTGAGGCCGGTATAAGCGGCCAGATCGCTCGATTCATGCTGCACGGCGCACGGCTTCCGGCGCCGGTGCTGGTCGATGGGACATACCAGGCGACCGGTCCAATGACCGGTCTTTACGAGCTTGTTGGGCAACAGGTTGTTGGCCCACCGCCGGGTGACGGCGGGCCGTCGCTGGCACTCTCGTTGACGATGCGCCAGGGGCAGCCTTGCACGTGGCTGCGCTTGGCCGCCGCCACGACAGTCGCTGAAGGCCAAACACGGGCTGACCTGTCTGAGCGGCATCCGCAGATCCATGCGTTCAACACCGGTCTTTCCCGTTGGAGCGCCGAAGCAGCCTTGCCGGCAGGCATGGTGGTACGCACTGGCACTGTCGAATCGATCACGCTGGCGTTGACCGCTGCCCAGCTGATGGCCAACTACCCTGCCAACAGCTTGGTGCCGACGCTGCAGGGCGCCGTTTCGCCGCTGTGCCTTTACCGTGAAATGAGTGTGCGCCACGTGGTGACGCAGGCGATCGCCTGGCGCACGACGGTAGCACCGCAGCTACCCGGCCCGGTGAGCACGGGCAGTTCCCCCAGCGTGTGGCTGCTCCCCGCTGATATGAGGGCGATCTCCGCTCCCGGTGGGAGCCCGGCAAGCTTCTCATTGCGACAGGTGACGCCCCAGCAAACCGCTTCGACCGAGCCGGTAGCGCTTGATGCCTATGCATGGGGCACGCTCATCGACGTCGATGTCTGTGCCATACCAGGGTCACCGCACACCGTGGAGGTACTGGGTGCCGACACCGCCGATCGTCAGCGCCTGGCCAGCCTGCTGCAGTACCTGGGTGTCATTCAAGAGAGCAACGGTCAGCACAATGTACCTCCCGCAGGCGAAGGCGCGACGCTGATCCTGGCCTGGCAGCTGCCGGTGTCGTCCGGAACGCCAACGGCGCTCACGACCACCCCGTTGGACCTGGCGGCAACGTTCCTCGTCAAGGCCAATCTCTCCACCGAGACGCACAGCGGGGCGTCTGCAATCCGCACACGCCTGGACATGCCTGCACCGACCGCCGGTCCCTACTTTGCATCGGCTAACGACTCGGCCCAGTTCATGACACTGCTCTGGGAAGCCAGCGTGGTCGGCGGTGGCGGCTGCTGGTTGCGGGCGACGGGCGGTGAGGAGCCGATACCGCAGGGGATCTTCGATCAGGATGGACGTGCGACGTTGACGATCCTGATCCAGCTCGCGTCCCAATCAACCATCAACGGAACCGCCGGCTGGCCGGTGCGCAAGCTGTTCCCGTTCAACGATTGCGCCGTGGTCGGCGATGGGGTGGACCCTGGCTCCATCACGCTGTTTGCGCAGGCCAGCGAAGGCGCCGAACTTGACCGTGTAGCGACGGTGCCACAAGGCCAGGTGGGCTTCACGCTTGACCTGGCCAATCCGGGAAAAGATGCCACAGAGGGGAGCCAACAGCTGGCACTGCGCCAGCTGTACAGCTTGATCGGTTATCAGCTGACGGAAACGCCAGCCTTCACCGGCAGCGACGAGGGTCAGCCGGTGGGGCCAGCCGCCGCCAGTGCATCTGGATCCGCCGACGAAGACGTTCTGGAAGTTGATGCGCGTCGTACCGATCCATCGCTTCGCCAAAACCAATCCGCTGCTCGACCTGCCGGCCTATCCGCCGCGTGAGCTAAGCCCTTATGCCGGTATTGCAGGTGCAAACACGCAGGAGGGCTGGACGCTGGCCAAGGCGCGGGTGGCACTCTGGTTCCACGACGTGCTTGGCAATGCCTCTGCCGCCGCAGGCAACGCCCAAGGCCTTCCCCCAGAACTACCGGATACACCTGCAGCCAACGGGCTCGCCGACCTGGTGGCGGCCGTAGACGTGCCCGTAGGCTATACCGACGTCCTGATCGGGGTTGGCAGCTGGCCCTGCACCACCCTCAGCTATGAGGTGATCGCAGATCCTGCTGTGGGCGGACAGGCACTCTTGTTGGTGCGCGCCGCGCTGCAGGCCATCGCCTATCAACCTGGTGCAGGCGAAGGGGGCGATGCACTCCGTGGCAAGGCCGAGCGCGACCGCGATCGCTACGCCGCCATCTACTATCAAGTCATGCAGCCTGATCTGCAGGCAGCTGTTCTGACCAGTTTGCGCCAGTTGCGTGGCTCGGCACCGGACGTGGTGCCGGTGCCGATGGCTCCCCTGCGGTCGTTGGCCATTGGAACCTACGTCTTTGTCGGTGGGCAGTCCATGCGCCGCCGCTTCCTGGCCCAGACACCGACATCGATCAACGCCACCCTGGCCCACTTCGGAGTGTCCTACCGATCGCTGGGGAGCGCCAACGTGCATGTTCGGCTCGATGCCATTCTGGCCGGGCCGCACTTCGCGCTTCCGCAGTCGGTGATGTTCCGGGCGGGTCAAACCGTCGCGGAGGTGGCAGCGGCAGCGAAGCCGCCGGTGGATGCAGTACAGATCCTGCAGGACGACGACAATGTCCACCTCCCCCTGATGCCAGGGGTCGAGATCACGATACCGGCGACGGCCTTGACCGTACCAGCGTCAGCGATGACGCTACTGGCGCTGCTTGGCCTGGCAGGCTGCTCCCTGGAACGGCTGATCGCCGCCAATGCCGCGCGGCCAGGCCTATTGACGCCAGGCTTCATCTTTGAGTGCAATGGCATCCGCGTTCAGGTTGACGAAGCGGGTCCAGGTGCTGAAGCCACACTCGCTGGTGTGACGTCCGTCTTCAACGGTCGGGGGCTGCCCTTCAGCCCAGCGATGGTCGCTTCGCTCAATGCCGATCGACCGGGCCTTTTCCGCAGCGGCGCCTCCCTGGCGGTCGACGCTTACCTCCTCAAGAGCACCGATACCCTGGCGTTGAACGGAACAGGGGCCACCTCTGCCCAGATCGCGGCACTCAACACTCAAACCACGTCCCTCTTCCCGGATGGCACGCCGCTGTTCCTGCAGACCCTTCCAACGGCCCTGCCTGCCGGCGCTACGCTGGGCGAAATCGCTGCCGATGCGGCTATCGCTCCCGGCGATCTACTCCGCCACAATGGAACCGCTGCGCTCGCAACCGCGGCGCATGTGATTGTCCCAGGCTTGAGTGACTGGCCAGAGGACCTCACCGTGCCGACCTCGCCCTGTTCGATCCGGGCTGGGCAGACCCTGGCCGAGCTGGCGCCGTGCTTCGGGCCGCCGGACAGCAACCAGGCCACCCTGTCACCACTCGCGCTGGCCACCCTCAACCGTGCGATGCCCGCGGTGATCGCTGGAGGCCGCACCGTCACAATTGCTGGTAGCAGCGTCGATACGTTTGACGGTGACAGCTTCAATTCGGTCTGCAACCGCTTTGTCCCAGCGATTTCGCTCGATGCCCTGGTCGCCTCCATCGAGGCTACTCCGGGAGTGCTCGCCGCTGGCGGCCTTCTGGTGTGCCCGCCAGCGCGGCTTGGCACCGCGTCAACCGGGCAGCCAGGCGTAACCGCAATGGAGGCCGCTGCCCGCTTCGGGATTGATCCGTCCAACCTTCTAGGGGCAAATGCTGGCACGCCGGGGTTGCTGGTACCCGGGGTGGCACTGCGAGCATCCAGCACCGATACCCCGGAAAGGCCGTCGCCGCGGCAAACGATCGCCGCCGCGGACAGCATGACGGCTTTGTTGGAGCGCTTCGCTCACGACGGCATTTCCGTCACGATTGATGGCCTGCTCGCAGCCAACGGCGATATCGGCTTCCTCGCCGCAGGCGCGTCGCTGACCCTGCCTCCCGCAGACGCGCTTTGCCAGGCGCCGCTTGCGGTCCCCGCCGCGAGTGGCGGGTTGACCTGGCGCTGGCCCGATACCGTGTTCCCGATTTGCAGTTGGCTGCAGCTGGAGCGCGCCTACGCGCTTGCCGATCCAGGCTTGGCGGGCACACCTGAGCGCCCCTCGGCAGTCGTACGCGCTCGCACGGCGCTGGCAACGGCGCGTCAAGGCGTGCCCTCCAATGCTACGAAGACCGGTCCGACAACACTGGTAGGATTCGCCACCCAGCTCCAGGCTGCCATCGCCGGGTTGCGCGTAGCCACTGGCAAGACCCTGGCCGGGCAGCAGGAGACCGGTGGCACCGATGTGTGGGCGGTTGATTTCACTGCCACCGGCATTGCGTCGGTCACCGTTGCTCCCCCCGTGCCCGAGATCGCTGGCACGGCGGGCCCGCAGCCACGCAGCTTTGCGCTGCGGCCGCTGTCCACCGCGCTTGTCGCGCGACAGAACGTTCAGATAGCGGTTCTGGATCCGATCACCGGGTTGCTTGGCCAATCCAAGACCAGCGACTACCAGGGAATCGATCTTGACGTGTGGGCAAGCACCTTCTTGACGGACCTGGAGCATGTCATCTCTGCTGCTTATGTCACCAACGCCTACCTGGTGAACAGAGCCGCGCTGGAGACCATCATCGGCGCGAAGAAGTCACTTGCCGCCGCTATCGCCGACGGCCTCGATTACGTGCTGGCCGATGATGGAAATGCAAACGCGGATACCTACCGCGCATCTGCGGCCGAAGCGTTGCGTCAGTCGCTGCTGGTCTCCCTGACCCAGGGCTACCGGACGTCCGCGGTGATTCAGTATGCGACTGCCATAAACAGCGTGTTCGACAAGCCTACGGCACGGCTGTCGGGCGTACCTGTCGCCACCCTGTCCAGTGAGGATCCAACGCTGAAGGCGGCATCACTCAGCAACGGCAAGGTCTCGTTGAAGGCCGGTCCATCACTTGTCGATGTACTGGTGTCTGTGCCGGACGTGGCGGCCCACCGAAGCCTGACGATGCAGCTTGACTATCAGGTGGTCGAGCTGGAGTTCAACATTGCAGAGGTAGTCGATGGCTACGCGAGTTCGGATTGGCTGAGTTTCGTTACCCCAATTCACTCAGGCACACCGGGTGCGCTCGACCTTGCCCTGGGGACACCGACGGTACCCATTCCGCTGCGTGCCTATCCGCAGATGCCGACGCTGCTGGATCATCGCGCGATCCAGGCCAGAGCGCCCGCTTCGGTGAATGATGCGGTCCGCTGGTCTTATGCGTTCATGCTACGCCACCAGTCCACCGAGCAGGATCAGATCGAGATCACGCTCACCTTCAACGCCATTCCGACCACGGTGCGCAAGCGCACACTGGCCGAGGACGACCTGTTTGGCCAGTTGGCCCAGTACACCGAAAATGCTGCAGGGCTATCGGAGCTGCTTGCCGGGCTCGCCGATGGGCAGCCGCCTGGCGACGGGCCGCGGCTGGCCAATGCACTGGCCAGCTTTGCAGTCTGCGCCGCTGGCGTGGCCAGTGCCTGGGCGCGCCACTGGACCTCTTCGGCAATGGTCCGGCCCAGCTTCGTTCGAGCGGCAACCCGCGGTCCGGTGCAGGAGGTCTACGGGTTCAGCGCCAGCCTGGCGACAGACCAACGTGCCACGTGGTATCGCAGCCTCACGCTGGTACGCACTGCAACGCCGGAGGGAGGCAACCTGGCCTGGCCCACCGTTGCCTGCCTGACACCTGACGGCGTGACCCACCGCTTGACTCCCGTGGCTGGCCCCGTCGTGGGCATGGGAGAGGACCCTGGCGTGCAGTGCTATCTCTTCCCCACCGAGGAGGGAAAGCAGGTACCTGCGTTCGAACTGCTGAGTTTTGATTTCAGGTTCGACGGGTTGGCGATCGCGACCTATCAGAACGCGATTGCCAAGGTCGCGGTCGTTCGGAATGAACGACTGTTGGGGCCGGCAGGTGCCGCTACGCGTCCTGACTTCATCTACCGCACGCCGGTAGTGAGCTACCTGCAGCCGGTAGTGCCATTCATCGATGTTGCCACTTCACTGCCAGTTGGTCGCTGGTCCTATGACCCGGTGGCCTGCCCGCTGGAGGCCATGTTCACGACGATCTTTGACGGAGGCGCCCGCAATCGCACGATCGTCTGCGGAATACGCTACGGCTATCAGCTCGCCCCGGGAAACCCGCCTGACGTGCCGGTCCTGGAAACGCATCTGCCGGTCTACCAGACGCCTGCGTTCGTCTACTCCCCCACGACGGTGGCCGATATCTGCGCAAAGCTGGAGCAATGGAACCGGGGCAACCTGCCTGCTCAGGTTGATGGTCGCTGGACCTTCTGGATTGAACTGCACTCCTCGATTGACCCTTCCCTGCAGCGCCCGCTGCTGCGCCTGAAGAGCCTGGTCGCACCGCTGGTGCCTTCGGTGTGAGGACCGCCTGCAGGACGGCCGGACATCGCGCTGACCTGGGCAGGGCATGGATCCGCAGGCCGCGCGATGCCGGCGGATGCGTTGCACCGCGCGCCGGATGCGGGGCGTCTGCATTTGAGGTTGGCGCATGGCGCGGATGGGGAGGCGGTGAGCTGGACTGGCCATCGGCGCTGACGACCTCATCTGCCGGCTCATTTCCCTGCCGTAGATCCCCGCACCCTGCATCGCCCTGTCATCACCAGTCTGCGCACGGGCAATTCCGGCGTGCGCAGACGTTCCAGCAACAGCGACATCGCGGCGCGTCCCATCTCTTCGACCGGCTGTTCAACCACGGTGATGCCTGGCTCTACCAACTCGGTCCAACGTTCGTTGTCGAAACCTGCCAGCGCCAGCTCCCCTGGGATCGTAAGGCCTGCGTTGCGTGCCGCCTTCAGTGCCCCCATCAGCAGCAGGCTGTTGCTGGTGACCAGCGCTTCGGGCCGTGACGGGCTGGCCAGCCACTGGCCGGCTGTAGCGATGGCGGCTTCGGCAGTGGGTTCGACTTCCCGGTAGTCCGGCTCCAACCCGTGCGCACGCATTGCAGAGAGGTAGCCATCTCGCCGCTCGGCTGCGGTAGTACTGGTGCTGCCGAACAGGCCGCCGATGCGACGATAGCCACGTTCGACCAGGTGTTCGACCAGTCCGGCCATCGCTGCCGGGTTATCAAGCACTACGCTGTCGATCGCGCCGCCGGGTGCGGCGCGATCGACCAGCACGGTGGGATGGTCCAGCGTCAGCCGTTCCAGCCGGCCCAGCGTGGTCCGGGTCGGCGCGAAGATCAGCCCGCTGATCCGCTCTTCCTGCATCAGTTCCAGGTACAGCGCCTCGCGCTCAGGGTCTTCGTCGGTGTTGCAGAGGGTGACGCGCAGACCTTCGCGATAGGCCACCTCCTCCACCGCGCGGATCAGCGCCGTAAAGAACGGGTTGCGGATGTCTGCCACGATCACGCCGATGATGCCGGTGTGCCGGGTGCGCAGCCGCCTTGCCTGCAGGTTGGGGCGATAGCCTGTCTGGCGGACCGCCACCTCCACCCGGGCGCGCACCTCCTCGCTGACCGGGCCACCACTCAGCGCCCGCGACACCGTGGATTTGGACACGCCCGCCACGCGCGCGACGTCATTGATGCTGATGCTCATTGGAAACGTTCCCGGAAAATGGCGCTACTTTTGGCAGGCGGCCCTGAACAGACATGCTAACCGCAAAGCTGCAAGGCACTTTTGTGCAGTGCACATTGAAATTTGATGTGGGAACGTTCCCAATACCTCCCAGCACACCGCCCCTGGAGCCTGCCTTGCCCTCCCTGCCCCCCTCCTCTCCCGTCAGCCGGGAACTGATCCGCCTGGGCGCCCGCGCCCGCGACAAGGCCGACGCCATCGCCCAGGCGGCGCAGATGCTGGTGGCTGCCGGCTGCGTCGCCCCTGGCTACGAGGCCAGCATGGGCCGCCGCGAACAACTGGCGGACACCTTCCTCGGGCACGGGGTGGCAATTCCGCACGGGCTTGGCGAAGACCGCCAGATGGTACGTCGCGACGGCATCGCGGTGCTGCAGTTGCCGCAAGGCGTGGAATGGAACCCGGGCCAGGTCACCCGGCTGGTGGTCGGCATCGCCGCCCAGTCCGATACGCACATCACCCTGCTGCGCCGGCTGACCCGGCTGATCCAGGATGAGGCCACGCTGCAGCGCATGTTCACCACCAGCGATGCGAGCGAGATCGTTGCGGCGCTGGCCAGCGATGTTGCGACCACCGCTACCGGCGCGCCGGCAGCCGATCTGGCCGAACGCTTCGACTGGGTCATTGCCTACCCCAACGGCCTGCACGCGCGCCCGGCCACGCGCTGGGCCGAGACCGCGCGCAGCTTCGCGGCCCGCGCCCAGGTGCGCGCCGGCCACCAGGCCGCCGATGCCAAGAGCCTGGTGGCACTGCTGCAGCTGGGGCTGCGTGAGGGTGATGCGGTCACGGTTTCCACCGAGGGCGCCGATGCGCCGGCGCTGTTGGCAGCACTCCGCAAGGTGATGGACGGGCTGGTACCACAGGAAAAGGCCGATGCCGAGCGCGCAGCGCAGCGCAAGGCCGCGCCGGTTGCTGGCTGGAATCCGCCCGACGCGCAGGCCACGGTGGTCGGTATCGGCGCCAGCCCCGGTCTTGCGATCGGTCCGGTGCATGTGCTGAGCAGCACGCAGGCCGAGGTTGCCGACCACCCCACCCCGCTGGGCGAAGGCGGCGCACGCCTGCAGGACGCGCTCGGCCGCACCCGCCAACAGCTGGCCGCCCTGCAGGACGACACCCAGCGCCGGCTCGGCGCCTCCGACGCGGCGATCTTCAAGGCCCACGCGGCGTTGCTGGACGATGCGGACCTGATTACCCGCACCTGCCAACTGATGGTGGACGGCCACGGCGTGGCATGGTCGTGGAACCAGGCCATCGAACAGATCGCCAGCGGGCTGGCGGCGCTGGGCAACCCGGTGCTGGCCGGGCGTGCGGCCGACCTGCGTGACGTCGGCCGCCGCGTCCTGGCCCAGTTGGACCCGTCTGCGGCCGGCGGCGGCCTGGGTGACCTGCCGACGGAACCGTGCATCCTGCTCGCGGCCGATCTGTCGCCGTCAGATACCGCCAACCTCGACACCCGCCGCGTGCTCGGCCTCGCCACCGCACAGGGCGGGCCGACCTCGCACACCGCGATCCTCTCGCGCACGCTGGGGCTGCCGGCGCTGGTGGCCGGTGGCAAGGAACTGCTGGCGATCAGCGCAGGCAGCGAAGCGATCCTCGATGGCAGCAGCGGGCGGCTCTATCTGTCTCCATCCCCGGCCGATCTGTCCTCGGCACGCGCGTGGATCGCCGAACAGCAGGAGATCCGCGAACGCGAAGCGGCGCAACGCGCGCAGCCTGCGCAGACATCGGATGGCCACCGCATCGACATCGGTGCCAACGTCAACCTGCCCGAGCAGGTACCGCTGGCGCTTGAACAGGGCGCGGAAGGTGTGGGCCTGATGCGCACCGAGTTCCTGTTCCTCGAACGCGGCAGCACGCCCAGCGAGGACGAACAGTACGCCACCTACGTGGCCATGGCGAAGGCGCTGGACGGCCGCCCGTTGATCGTGCGCGCGCTCGACATCGGCGGCGACAAGCAGGTGGCCCACCTGGAACTGCCGCACGAGGAGAATCCGTTCCTGGGCGTGCGTGGTGCGCGCCTGCTGCTGCGCCGCCCCGACCTGCTGGAACCGCAGCTGCGTGCGCTGTACCGCGCGGCGAAGGACGGTGCGCGCCTGTCGATCATGTTCCCGATGATCACCTCGGTGCCCGAGCTGATCACGCTGCGCGGCATCTGCGAGCGCTTGCGCGCCGAGCTGGGGGCGCCCGAAGTGCCGGTCGGCATCATGATTGAAGTGCCGGCCGCCGCTGCGCAGAGCGATGTGCTGGCACGCCACGCCGACTTCTTCTCGATCGGCACCAATGACCTGACCCAGTACGTTCTGGCGATCGACCGCCAGAACCCGGAACTCGCCGCCGAGGCCGACAGTCTGCACCCGGCAGTGCTGCGCGCGATCCGCGCCACGGTTGAGGGCGCGCGCGCGCATGGGCGCTGGGTAGGCGTTTGTGGCGGCCTGGCCGGCGATCCGTTCGGCGCGGGGCTGCTGGCCGGTCTTGGCGTGGACGAACTATCCATGACACCGAACGATATCCCGGCGGTGAAGGCGCGCCTGCGCGGCACCGCGCTGGCCGATCTGCAGGCACTGGCCAGAACCGCACTGGATTGCGAAACCGCCGAGCAGGTGCGTGCGCTGGACGGAGCGCGGACATGAGTACGCGCGCCATCACCATCACCCTGAACCCGGCGATCGACCAGACCGTGCGGCTGGCGCGCCTGCAGCCGGGCCACGTGCACCGCGCCCGCAGCAGCCGTGACGACGCTGGCGGCAAGGGCATCAACGTTGCCGCCTGCCTGGCCGACTGGGGCGTGCCGACGACCGCGCTGGGCGTGCTCGGTGACGGCAACGACGGCGTGTTCCGTTCGCTGTTCTCGGCACGCGGCATCGCCGACGGCTGCGTGCGCGTGCCAGGCCAGACCCGCACCAACATCAAACTGGTGGAAGAAGACCGCAGCGAGACCACCGACATCAACCTGCCCGGCCTGTCGCTGGGCAGCGCCGAACTGGATGCGGTGTCCCGCGGGCTTGCCGACCTGCTTGTACCGGAGCTACCGGTGGTGCTGTCCGGCAGCCTGCCCTCGGGGCTGCCAGCCGATGCGTGGGCGCGACTGCAGGCGCAGGCCGGCGCCGCTGGCGCGCGCGTGCTGCTGGATACCAGCGGCGACGCACTTGTTGCCGCCTTGGGCGGCATGCAGGGCGCGCTGCCCTATGCGGTGAAGCCCAACGGCCATGAGCTCGAGGCGTGGGCCGGCAGGTCGTTGCCGGATCGCAGCGCACTGCGGACAGCCGGCCAGAGCCTGATCGAACGCGGGGTCGCGCTGGTGGCGATCTCGATGGGCACCGACGGCGCGCTGTTTATCGATCGCAATGGCGCACTGGTGGCGCGACCGGCACGGTTGGCGCAGGGCAGCTCGGTCGGCGCGGGCGACGCCATGGTTGCCGGCATTGCCGCCGCACTGCTGGAACCGGCCTTCACCCTGGCCAACTGCGCACGGCTGGCGACAGCGTTCTCGATGAGCCGGCTGGGAAGCGGAGATGCGCGACGGCTGGATCCGGCGCAGGTGCGCGAGTGGACCGGCGATGTACTGATCGAACAGTTGGATTGAACCCACTGCAAGCACGAACCCGAAGAATTCCTGGAGTTTCCATGCACGCTTCCATCGTCGTCATCGCCGCAGGCGAACGCAGCATCGAGGCGATTCTCGCCGCCGAAGCGCTGCGCCGCGCCGCCCGCCAGCGCGGGCTTGAACTGGTGATCGAAATCCGCAGCGACCAGGGCGTGACCGACGCTCTGCCCGCCGCACATGCCGCCGCCGCGACACAGCTGCTGCTGGTGGGCGACGGCGAGGCCGACACGTCCCGCTTCGGCAATGCCGGCATCGTCCGCGCAAGCCTCGGCGAGGTGCTGGACGACCCGCTTGCTGCACTGGCACCGCTGGCCGTCGCGCCGACGACCGTATCCACTGCGAACGCCGGCAAGCACATCGTCGCCGTTACCTCCTGCCCGACCGGCATCGCCCACACCTTCATGGCGGCCGAGGGCCTGCAACTGGCCGCCAAGGCACTGGGCCACCTGATCCGGGTGGAAACCCAGGGCTCGGTCGGCGCGCAGGACGCATTGAGTGACGAGGAAATCGCCGCCGCCGACCTGGTGCTGATCGCCGCCGACCGCGAAGTTGATCTGTCACGTTTCGCCGGCAAGCGGCTGTTCAAAAGCGGTACCAAGCCGGCGATCAACGACGGCCAGAACCTGATCCGCAAGGCGCTGGCCGAGGCCGGTGTGCACGCCGGTGCGGTCGCTGCCGGCCGCACAACCGAAAAGACCAGGACCACCGGCCCCTACAAGCACCTGATGACCGGCGTGTCTTTCATGCTGCCGTTCGTCACCGCCGGCGGCCTGCTGATCGCACTGGCGTTCGCGCTGGGCGGCATCTACGCCTTCGACGATGCACACAAGGGCACGCTGGCCTGGTCGCTGTTCCAGATCGGCGCCAAGTCCGGCTTCATGTTGATGGTGCCGGCCCTGGCCGGTTACATCGCCTACTCCATCGCCGACCGCCCCGGCATCGCGCCCGGCATGATCGGCGGGCTGGTTGCGGTCAACATGGATGCAGGCTTCATCGGTGGCATCCTGGCTGGCTTTATCGCCGGCTACGGCGTGTACTGGATCAACCGTGCGCTGCGCCTGCCGCGCAGCCTGGAAGGCCTCAAGCCTGTGCTGATCCTGCCGGTGCTGGGCACGCTGCTGGTCGGCCTGTTGATGATGTACGTGATCGGCACGCCGGTCGCTGGGCTGCTGGCGTGGCTGACCGATTGGCTGCGCGGCATGCAGGGCAGCAGTGCGATCCTGCTGGGCCTGCTGCTGGGCGGGATGATGGCGGTGGACATGGGTGGGCCGGTCAACAAGGCCTCCTATGCGTTTTCCACCGCGCTGATTTCCAGCCAGGTCTACACGCCGATGGCGGCGACGATGATCGGTGGCATGACGCCGCCGCTGGGCATCGCGCTGGCAACCTGGCTTTTCAGCAACCGCTTCACTGCCGAGGAACGCAGCACGGCCGGTGCCGCCGGCGTGCTGGGCCTCAGCTTTGTTACCGAAGGTGCGATCCCCTATGCCGCGCGCGATCCACTGCGCACCATTCCGGCGCTGATTCTTGGCTCTGCCGTGGCCGGCGCGATCTCGATGGCCGCTGGCGTTGAACTGAAGGTTCCGCACGGTGGCGCGTTCGTGCTGCCGATCCCGAATGCGGTTACCCACCTGGGCGTCTACCTGCTGGCGCTGCTGGCCGGTGTCGCGGTTACTGCGGTCGCGCTGCGCGTCCTCAAGAAGCCGGTCACGTCCTCGTCCTGACCCCTTCCGTTCCCACGCTCATCCGCCGGTCCCTGCGCATGCATGGGCCTGGCGACCCATGACCTGCACCAGGAGCCCCGCATGACCCTCCTTTCCCGCCGCCGCCTGTTGCTGGTCGCGATCCTGCTGGCCCTGCCGTCGCTGGCTACCGCCGCCGACGCAGGCGACGTCTTCGTCCCCAAGCTTGCCTACACCGGCGAGGCTGCCGCCACGCTCGACGGTGGCAAGCGCAGCGGCACAGCCTATGCCGGCCAGTTGATGTTCGGTGCCGACGTGAACCTGGATGCCGCGTTCGGCTGGCGGGGCGCGACGATCAAGGCCTACGGCATCAACCGCCATGGCACCAACCTCGCTAGCAGCAGCACCGGCAACAGCACCTCGGTACAGGAAATCTACGGTGGCCAGGGTACGCGCCTGGCCAACCTGACCCTGGAACAGAAGCTGCTCGACGACCGCCTGGTACTGGAAGCCGGGCGCAGCGTGGCCAACATCCATTTTCTCGGCTCCGAGCTGTGCCAGTACTTCCAGGGCAATTCCGCCTGCGGCAACCCGACCTACGTCTTCCGCACCAGTAATTTCACCTGGTGGCCGGTATCGAGCTGGATGGCCGATGCCACCGCCTGGGTGACGCCCGATGTCTACGTGCGTGTCGGCGCTTACCAGGTCGATCCGAGCCAGGCCGAGGACGGCCAGCACGGCCTGAAATGGAGCACCAACCAGGCCACCGGCTGGGTGGTGCCGTACGCGATCGGCTGGCGCAGCCCGGCGTCGGCGCGATTGAAGGCCAGGTATGAACTCGGCGGCTGGCAGGACAACTCGACCTACCGCGATCCGCTACGCGACGCCAACGGCATTCCGGCGCTGCTGAGCGGCCGGGAATACGCAACCCGCCACGGCCGCTCAGGCGCGTTCGCCCGCTTCGAGCAACAGCTCACCGGCGACGGCGACGGCCGCGGCATGACCGTCTTTGGCGCCGCGCTCAAGGGCACCTCCGGCCAGTTGATCGAGGATCACTTCCTGCAGGCCGGCCTGGTGCAGAAAGGCACGTTTGCCAGCCGACCGCAGGACAACATCGCCTTTGTCGTCACCCAGCAGAAGTACAGCGGTATCGCCCTGGAAAACCTGCGGCTGGCCCGTGCCGCGGCCGGCGGCAGCGGCACCCCGCACGGCAGCCAGGTGATGATGGAGTTGAGCTATGGCATCCAGCTCACCCGGCAGCTTCGGATCGCGCCGAACCTGCACTACATCGTGCATCCGGACCAGTTCGACGAACCAGCACGCCAGCGCAACCTGCCGAATGCGCTGATCGCCGGGATGCGGATAGATTGGAGCCTCTAGGGAGACCGGCACTCTGTAGAGCGAAGAATCGCGACCGCTCGTTGTCGAGCTGGCGGGCGCTGGTCAGGCGCTTATACCAAGATTGCGAAATGGAGTAATGGCTCGTCTGACCCTGCAACCTACGCATTGCTCGAACGGACAACCAGACCAGGCATGCACTCAGGGATACGAATATCCCGGAACAACACTCGCTATTGCTTCTGGTAATCCCCCCGCAGGTTAGTAGCAGCCAGAAGTGGAATTTTCTCGTAACCTAACCCGAGGAGATCCCATGAAGAAATCACGATTCACCGACAGCCAGATCATCGCCGTACTCAAGCAGGCCGAGGCCGGCACGCCTGTCCCGGACCTTTGCCGACAGCATGGCATCAGCTCAGCGACGTTCTACAAGTGGCGCAGCAAGTTCGGCGGCATGGATGCGTCCATGGTGTCCCAGCTAAAAGAACTGCAGGACGAGAACCGGCGGCTGAAGAAGATGTACGCCGATGCCCAGCTCAGTGCCGAGCTGCTGAAGGAAGCGCTCTCAAAAAAATGGTGAGGCCATCTCAGCGTCGCGAGATGGCCAGACTGGCGGTCCAGGCAGGCATCACCAGCATCGTTCATGCGTGCAGGACGTTCGAGGTGAGTCAGACCTGCTACCGCTATCAGGCCAAGGCCTGCCAAGAAAATGCGATCATCGCTGACTGGTTGCTCAGGCTGACCAGCGCCTACCGCGATTGGGGCTTTGGGCTGTGCTTCCTGCACCTGCGCAACGTGAAGGGCTTCGCTTGGAACCACAAGCGCGTGTATCGGATCTATCGCGATTTGGAGCTGAACCTGCGCATCAAGCCGCGTAAGCGCATCGTCCGAGAAGTGCCGGCGCCGCTAGCGGTTCCGAAGGCGGCGAACCACACTTGGTCGATGGATTTCATGCACGACCAACTGGCTGATGGACGCAGCTTCCGGATGCTCAACGTACTGGATGATTTCAACCGGCAGGGTCTGGCGATGGAGGTCGACATCTCCTTGCCTGCGGCGCGCGTTATCCGCAGCTTGGAACAGATCATTCAATGGCGCGGAAAGCCTCGCGCCATACGCTGCGACAACGGGCCCGAGTACATCAGCGGAGCGCTGCAAGCATGGGCCGAGCAGCAAGGCATTGCGCTGCTCTACATCCAGCCAGGCAATCCTCAGCAGAACGCCTACATCGAACGCTACAACCGGACCGTGCGTTACGCTTGGCTTGCCAGCAATCTGTTCAATGACATCCAGCAGGTCCAGGACATCGCCACCCGTTGGCTATGGACTTACAACCACGAGCGACCGAACATGGCGCTCGGCGGCATCACGCCAATGCAGAAGCTTGCACTGGCAGCGTAGTTCCACTTTTGGCGACCGCTAAAAGCGGGGGGATTACCCCCCGAGCGATGCAACTGCAGGTCATCCGCCTTCGTATAGATGCCGCCCCCTGGCCCGACGAACACCAGGTCATCATCAATCAGGACGTCCAACTCAGCCACATCGCTGTGCAGCATGGCAACGCGAAGCCGCTCTTCGTACGCTTCAATCTGCATGTGCGTTCGCCAGCTCCGCATCGGCCTCTGGCGCCAGGGTGTGAATCACCTCGCCTTTCGCATTGAGGAACTCGATGGCGCCGTAGCCTTCTTCGGTTACCGTCAGCCGCAGGCGTGTCCTGTCGGCCTTGTCGTTCAACGCGATCGCGGGGGCTCCGTCGGCACCCACCACCATGCGGATGCGCGTGGACGTTTTAACCCCGGGAACCAAACGGTTGTCCAGGGCCGGTTCGCGCAGCAGCGGCGGCGCCTGGTTGATCGAGAACGCCACCTCCCCGTCCGGCGAAACGCGCCAGCCGATGGCATCCATCGCCGGGTGATCCAGGGCCAGAACGGCCATCCCCCCGGCTACATCGGCGGTGCCGAAGCCGCCCCGCTCGCTGCCCTTGTCGTCGTAAAGCACCAGCCCGGCGACGTTGAATGCCCGTCGGTATTGGATCCCGTCGATGATCGGGGCCGGCGTCCGGCCTGAAAGGGTCATGCGGATCACGCCGTTCTCGTCGACGATATCGATGCGTTGGGCAGTGATCCGATCATGGTCAGGCGTGGCGACCGTTGTCTCCGGACTGCGGGACTCGATGATGCGTTGCAGCGCGCCCAACGAGGGCCGGGACGGACCTGAATCCTCCGTCGCATGGGACAGGGAACAGACAACTAGCGGGGCAAGGTGGAGTTGATTCTTCTGATTACCGCTATCCGATGGCAGCAGTCTATTCGGGGCGGCATGTACGCCGTTTCGATCTGAATCTCGTGACGCGCGACGCATTCCGGGCAGGAAGGCGGTCACGCATGGAGCGCGGGTACGGCTCGTGGGTGGGATCGCGCGCCTGGGATCTTTTGACGTGTTTGGCGCCATTCGCGCGCGACGGCCGCAGAAGCAGCGGACCAACGGTCCGCTCTACGAGATCCCCGGCCTTTGGGCGGGCCGGGGATTCCATAGGCTCAGCGCTGCTGATCCTTCAGGAACAACCACGTAATCAAGGTGGCATCCGGTCCCTTGGGATCGGTAAACGGCAATCCCGTCTGGCTGCCACTCCAGGCATGGCCCATCCCCTGCACAACGTAATGCTGGGCCAGCGTCCTGCCGCCGTAGGTGTAGGTGTCAACCCGATATGCGCGCCCACCCGGCACCTGCCCGTTGTAGGTATTGGTCGGCACATACTTCACCGAGTCGTTGTCCAGGCCATCGTCGGCCAGGTCATTGGTCTGCAGGAACTGGCGCACGGCCTGCTGCCCGTTCACCGGGTTGACCGTAGCATCGGCGCTGCCATGGAACACCAGCACCGGGACCGGTCGCGGCGTCGGCGAGCCCGAGCACTGCCAGGCCAGCCGCCCGTTGCTGTCCGGCGAGTAGATGCTGCCGGCCAACAGCGCGTAGGCGCTGCCGGAGATCGTGGTCGCGCCCTTGTACATGCCGCCGGAATGGATCGCGCCGGCGGCGAACACATCCGAATAGCAGGCCAGCATGATCGAGGTCATTGCACCGCCGGCGGAAATACCGGTGACGTAGACCCGGTGCGGATCGATGCTGTAGCCCGTTTTCACCTTGTCCACGATCCCGGCCAGGATCGAGGCCTCACCGCTGCCGCGCGCCTGGTTGATCGGCAACTGCCAGTTCCAGCAGCGTGCGGGGTTGGCAGTGACGTTCTGGCGCGGGTACACCACGATGAAGCCTTCCGTATCGGCAACGTCATTGAAGCCCGACGCCTCGCCCATCAGGTTCGGCCCGTTGACGCAACCGTGCAACACCAGCAGCAGGGGTAGCGGCTGGGTTTCGTCGTAGCCGGCCGGCACCCACACCTGGTACTCGCGGGCGCCGAAAAGATTGCCGAACAGACCCACATCCCAATGTCCGGTGGGGCTTGCCGCAAAGACGCTGCCTGCCGTCGCCA
Source organism: Stenotrophomonas sp. GL_101 (assembly GCF_057835675.1). NCBI lineage: Bacteria > Pseudomonadati > Pseudomonadota > Gammaproteobacteria > Lysobacterales > Lysobacteraceae > Stenotrophomonas > Stenotrophomonas sp. GL_101. The sequence continues at coordinate 2,383,386 of NZ_CM174432.1, forward strand.
GCCAGGTGCACAGCACCAGTAGTACTGCCTTGATCGAAGCGATTCCAGATTTCATGACCAGATCCTCATGCGTGAGTCGTGGATGAAGGGGTACCGGGAATCCTCGTGGACCAGCCTTCCAGAGGGTGCTGCGACGCCGCTGTCAAACCCAGCCGGTGGCGTAATAGATGCCGATCACCACGAACACCGCGAGGGTCTTGATGATGGTTACTGCGAAAAGGTCCTTGTACGCCTGGCGATGGGTCAGCCCGGTCACCATCAACAAGGTGATGACCGCACCGTTGTGCGGCAGGCTGTCCATGCCGCCGGAGGCCATCGCAGCGACGCGATGCAGCACCTCCATCGGGATGCCGGCAGCCTGCGCATTGGCGATGAAGGTGTCCGACATGGCGGCCAGGGCGATGCTCATGCCGCCCGAGGCCGAGCCGGTGACGCCGGCCAGGCCGGTCACCGTGACCGCTTCATGCAACAGCGGATCCTTGATCGAGCCCAGTGCGTTGGCCACTATCATGAAACCGGGCAATGCGGCGATCACCGCACCGAAGCCATACTCCGACGCGGTGTTCATGGCGGCCAGCACCGCACCGCTGATTGCCGCCTTGGTGCCCTCGGCAAACTGGGTCACCACCGGGCGCCAGGCCAGCGCCAGCACCGACAGGATGCCGACCAGCAACGCCCCCACCACGGCCCAGATCGCCCCGATCTTCGCCACGTCCTGCACCACGGGCGCGGCGTTGCCCATGATCGATGGCACGAAGCTGTGCGCGCTGCCATACCAGTGCGGCATGCCCAGGGTGAACAGCTTGTTGGAGAGGAAAACCAGCACCAGCGGCAGCACGGCAATGCCCGCATGCGCCAGGTGGGTGCCGGTGAACGGTGCCGGCTCGTTGACCAGGGTGGCCGGGTCGCCGTAGCCCTCGCCGTTGCGCACGGCAACGCGACGGCGCCACTCCAGGTACGCCATGCCCACCGCAAGCACGAAGAGGCTGCCAAGTGTGCCCAGCACCGGTGCGGCCCAGGTATTGGTACCGAAGAACGTTGTCGGGATGATGTTCTGGATCTGCGGCGTCCCCGGCAACGCGTCCATGGTGAAGCTGAAGCCGCCCACCCCCAACGTGGCCGGAATCAAGCGCTTGGGGATGTTGCTCTGGCGGAACATCTCGGCCGCGAACGGATAGACCGCGAACACCACCACGAACAGCGACACGCCACCATAGGTGAGCAGGCCCGAGACCAGCACGATCGACAGCATCGCCCGCTGCGGACCGAACAGCCGGATCGCCGCGCCGACGATGGACCTTGAAAAGCCGGACAGTTCGATCAGCTTGCCGAACACCGCGCCCAGCAGGAACACCGGGAAGTAGAGCTTCAGGAAGCCGACCATCTTGTCCATGAACAAGCCGGTGAACATCGGTGCCACCAGCGAGGGATCGGTCAGCAGCACCGCGCCGAGGGCGGCGATGGGCGCGAACAGGATCACGCTGTAGCCGCGGTAGGCCATCAGGATGAGGAAGCCCAGTGCTGCAAGTACGATCAGTAACGACATAGGGTGCTTCCAGGTGAGGACGCGCCCAGTATCCGGATCTGACCGCCGCTGCCGACTGGACCTAGGTCCACTCGCCGGTGCACCCCGGCACCGTTAGCCTAGGGCTCATGGGTGGCATTGGGCCATCTGCAACGCACATGCCTTGGGGGAGGACCGAATGAAACGGAATTGTCTGAGTATTATGATCGGCGCGCTGTTGGCCTCCGGGCCGGTCCTGGCACAGGAGGCGCCCCACGCCGCACCGACGGCAGGCAAAACCGCTTCGGCCACCAACCTGGACAGCATCACGGTGACCGCGCGCAAGCGCGAGGAAACCCTGCAGGAGGTTCCGGTGGCGGTCACCGCCTTCACCTCTGAAGCGCTGGACAAGATGAACATCCAGGACATCGGAGACCTCGATGGCCAGGTCCCCAATCTGACCATCTATGCCGCACGCGGCGCCAGCAGCACGGTCACCGCGTACATCCGCGGGATTGGCCAGTCCGATCCGACCTGGGGCGCCGATCCGGGCGTGGGCATCTACCTGGATGACGTCTACATCGCGCGCCCGCAGGGAGCGCTGCTGGACGTCTTCGACGTATCGCGCATCGAGGTGCTGCGTGGCCCACAGGGGACGCTGTATGGCAAGAACACCATTGGCGGTGCGATCAAGTACATCTCGCGTGGCCTGCCCACCCAGACCGAAGGCTTTGCCCAGATCACCGTGGGCAACTACAACCAGCTGGATGCCAAGGCAGCCCTCGGCGGCCCGCTGGGCGGGCCCGACAGTGGCCTGCGCGCGCGGGTGGCAGTGGCCAGCATGAATCGTGACGGCTTCGGCGAGAACACGTTCAACGGCCAGCCGGTCAGTGACAAGCAGATCAATGCGGCACGCCTGAACCTGGGCGCGTATGCGGGCGAGGATCTCGACGTGCAGTTCGCGCTGGACTGGATCAACGACCAGTCCGGTATGCGCGGCTCGAAGATGCTGGCGCCCAACCCGTTCGTGCGGGCCTACCCGCCCATGGATAGCCGCTATGACATCCGCTCGGGCATGCGCAACATCAACAACGTAGAGACCAAGGGCGCCTCGGCCACGGTGAACTGGCGGCCCAGCGAAGACGTGGCAGTGAAATACGTGGTGGCCAAGCGCGAATCGGACAGCGAGGCGAACATCGATTTCGACACCACGCCGGTCAAGCTGGCCGACGTGGGCGGCACCTATACCGACAACCAGGTCAGCAACGAGGTGCAGCTGAACTATGATGCCGGCGGCCGGGTGCGCGGCGTGGTGGGCCTCTACCAGTTCAGCGGTGAGGCCGGTGGGCAGATCCAGAACAATTACTTCAGCGCGCAGTTTGCCGACAACCAGGGCAAGGTGCTGACCGACAGCATCGCGCTGTATGCCGATTGGACCTTCGACCTGACCAGCAAGCTCAAGCTCGACGTGGGCGCCCGCTACACCGACGAGGACAAGCGCGCGATCGTGTTGAACCGCCTCTACGCCGACCCGACCTTCAGCCGGCCCGTCGCAGTGACGGCGGATTTCGACAAGAAAACCAACTTCACCAATGTCTCGCCCAAGGTATCGCTGGACTACCAGCTCACCCCGGACATCATGGTGTACGGGTTGGCCACGCGTGGCTTCAAGTCGGGGGGTTACAACATCCGCGCCAACGCCGTGGCGGTGCCGCGCTCGGCCGAACCGTTCGATGATGAATCGGTGGACAGCGTCGAGATCGGCAGCAAGATGGCCTTCCTCGACCAGCGCCTGTTCCTGAACCTGTCGGCCTTCCACAACAAGTACAAGGACATCCAGCTGTCGGTGTTCACCGGCATCGATACCAATGGCGATGGCGTCGACGATGCCTTCTTCGGCGACTTCACCAACGCCGGTTCCGGCACCGTCAACGGCCTGGAAATCGAATACCAGTACCTGCCCACCCAGCACTGGCTGATCTCCGGCAACCTGGCGTGGCTGGACACCAAGTATGACCAGTACATGGACCGCGGCATCAACGTTGCCGACAAGATGAAATTCACCAACGCACCGGACTTTTCGGGCGCGTTGAATGTGGAGTACCGCACCGAGCTGGCCAAGGGCGGCAACCTGTCCGCACGGGTGAGCTACAGCTACCAGAGCGAGGTGTGGCCGACCACCGACCTGAGCCCGGTGATCCGCCAGGAGGGCTACGGGCTGGTCAATGCCGGGGTGATCTGGAAGCTCGATGACGCCTGGACGTTCTCGCTGCAGGGCACCAACCTGGCCGACAAGGAATACCGCACCACCGGCTACAACATTCCGGCGGTCGGCACGCTGATTGGTTTCTACGGCCCGCCGCGCCAATATAGCCTCAGCGTCCGTTACGATTTCTAGGAAGCCCCTGCATGACGCCGTCTTACGATGACCTGTACTGGCACAGCAGCGATGGCCTGCCCCTGCACGCGCGCGACCATGCACCGGCCGCGGGGCAATCACCCCGTGGCACGGTGGTCTGCATTCCGGGGTTGACCCGCAATGGCGCCGACTTCGATGCCCTTGCCGAGTCGCTGACCGCCGTCGGTTGGCGCGTGCTCGCCGTTGACCTGCGTGGGCGTGCAGGGTCGGCGCGTGCACCGGACCCGTCCAGTTACTCCCCGCGCGCCTATGCCGACGACATGGTGGCGCTGCTGCAGTCACAACACATCGACAAGGCGGTGTTCATCGGCACTTCGCTGGGCGTGCTGGTCACCATCACCCTCGCTTCGCGCGCGCCCGAGGTAATCGCTGCAGCGGTGCTCAACGATGCCGGCCCCAAGGTGCCGCGCGAAGCCCTGGCGCGGATCGGCAAGTATGCCGGCAAGCCGGTGCCACCGATGGATCCCGCGCAGGCTGCGGCCTATGTGGAATCCATCGGCAAGGCCGCGTTCCCGCGCTTCACCGCCGAGGACTGGCGGGCGATGGCCGCACGCACCTTCCGCCAGCGCGACGATGGGCTGCTGGAGCTGGACTACGACCCGGCCGTGATCCGCACCACGCGGCCGTGGGTGCTGTGGCTGCTGCGCCCGGTGCTGTGGCGCGCGGTGCGTGGGCTGACCGCACGCGTGCCGGTGCTGGTGGTTCGCGGGGCGTTGTCGGACATCCTGCCAGCCGATGTTGCACGCAGGATGGCCGCTACCTCCCCCACCGCCCGCCTGGTCGAGGTGCCGGAGGTGGGGCATGCGCCGACCTTGTCCGAACCTGCGGCACGTGACGCGATCCTGGTGCTGCTGGAGCGCGTGCGATGAGCACCGACGCGACGATCACCGAGCTCCCTGCTGCGCTGCAGGCCCTGCGGCAATGGGCGGCAAGCGAGCGGCTGGGCGGCGGCACGCGCATCGCGCAATCGCGCATCGATGCCTTCGCAGACGCCACCGGTGACCACAACTGGATCCACGTCGATCCGGCCCGCGCGCAGGCCGGATTGCCGGGCGGGCAGACCATCGCGCACGGCTTCCTTCTGCTCTCACTTACCGTCGAAGACGATGTGGCCGCCCTGACCGGCTTCCCCGGCATCGCCCACGTACTGAACTACGGCTTGAACAAGGTCCGCTTCCTGGCGCCGGTGCCCAGTGGTGCCGAGGTCCGGGTGCGCTCGCGGCTGGTATCACTGGAAGCACGCCAGCCAGGCCAGTGGCTGCTGACCCAGCACAAGACCGTGGAGGTGATCCCCGGCGGCGAGGTGGCACTGGTTGCCGAGCAGCTGTCGCTGATCGTGACCGCCGCCTAGCGCTGGCCCACCCCACAGCGCATGGCCGGCCGGCTGCCCGCCGGCTGCGGTTCTCTCTACACTGGAGCGATGTTGACGCCCTCCATCGTCCTGTTCGCCTGCATCGCCTGGACCGTGCTGCTGTTTGGCGTCGCCCTGTGGGGGGAACGCCAGGGGCACCGCCTCTCCAGGGTCTGGCCGGCCATCTACGCGCTGTCACTGGGCGTGCACTGCACCGCGTGGACCTATTACGGGGCCGCCTCGCAGGGCGTGCAATGGGGCTTCCCGATTCCGCCGACACTGATCGGCATGGCGCTGATCTTCGCCTTCGGCCTGCCGTTCCTGGTCCGGCTTGGGCGGTTGGCCAAGCAGCACAACAGCGCCACCATCGCCGACCTGGTGGTCGCGCGGCTGCGTGCTGATCAGGGGCTTGGGGTCACCATCACGCTGGTCGCACTGTTCGGCATCATTCCTTACATCGCGCTGCAGCTCAAAGCCGTCAGCCAGGGCCTCGGCGCATTGCTCGGTGATGCGTTCGCGGCCAGTGGGTGGCGGCTGGACATGTCGTTCTGGTTCGCGCTGACGATGGCGGCGTTCACCATGCTGTTCGGTGCGCGCAAGGCGTCGGCCACCGAGCACAACCGCGGCATCGTGGTCGCGCTCGGCCTGGAATCGCTGTTGAAACTGGCAGCGCTGCTGGCCATCGGCCTGTATGCCGGCGTATCGGTGCACCAGGCGGGCACGCCCCTGCTTGACAAGATGGTGCAGCTCCCCTCCCCGGCGGTCATCCCCGATTTTCTCACCATGGTGGCGCTCGGTGCGATGGCCGCGTTCACCCTGCCCCACCAGTTCCATGTGGGCGTGGTCGAGCTGCGCCGGTCCTCGGATCTGAAGACGGCGCGCTGGCTGTTCCCGCTCTACCTGTTGTTGATCGGCCTGCCGTCGGTGCCGATGGCGCTGTCCGGTGCCGCACAGCTGCCGGCGTCGGTGTCGCCCGACCTGTACGTGCTGGCCCTGCCGCTGGAACGCGGCCACCACCTGCTGGGGCTGCTTGCGTACCTGGGCAGCCTGAGCGCTGCCACCGGCATGATGATCCTGTCCGGGCTGACCCTGTCGATCATGCTCGGCAACCACGGCGTGGGCTCACGCCTGATGGGCGGCGCCGATCGTTTCGACGCCGGCGCCGACCTGCGCCCGCGCGTACTGGCGTTCCGTCGCGCCGGCATCCTCGCTGTGTTCCTGATGTCGTGGCTGTACAGCCGTGCGATGAGCGGCACCGAGGCGCTCAGCGATTTCGGCCTGATGTCGTTCACCGCGCTGTCTCAACTGGCACCGGCGGTCCTGCTGGCGGTGTATCGCCCGCGTACGCCCTCCCCGGCCATCATCGCCGGCATCGTACTGGGCTCGCTGGTCTGGCTGTGGCTGGTGTTGCTGCCGATGGTGGTCCCGGCCCCGCCGCCGTCGGCCAACCCCGACGGGCTGCATTGGCTGGCGATGTTCTCGCTGCGCCTGCAGCCGGGGCATATCGCCATCAGCATGGGCGCCAGCCTGGCGGTCAACCTGGTGACCGTTGTACTGGTGTCGCGTGCGGTACGTCCGTCGCTGCCGCGGCAGCGGGATGCGGTGGCCGCCGCGTCGCTGCGCAAGACGGCCGGTCGCTTCCTTGGCCAGGAACGGGCACGGCAGCTGATGGACGGACATGACGGGCAGATGCTGGATGACGACCGGGTCACCGCCATCGAGCGTGAACTGACCGCCGTGGTCGGTGCCGGCATGGCGCGGCTGCTGGTGGAGGCCGCACGCGATGGCGGCGCCGCGCCCCTGGACGCGGTCACCCGCGCGGTCGGCGAAGCCACCCAGGTGCTGCGCTTCAACCAGCGCCTGCTGGAAGCGGCATTGGAAAACATGAGCCAGGGCATCAGCGTGGTCGATGCGCAACTGCAGCTGGTGGCCTGGAACAGCCGCTATGCCGCGCTGTTCAAATTTCCCCCGGCGCTGCTGCAGGTGGGACAGCCGGTGGCCAACCTCACCGCCTGGGCAGTGGGACAACTGAAGATCGGCGACAGCCCCGGTGACACCCCCGACAAGGCGTTGCAACGCCGCGTGGTGCACATGCGTCGCGGCACCCCGCATCTGTCCGAGCGGATATTCCCAGACAACACCATCGTTGAAATCCGCGGCAATCCCATGCCGGGTGGCGGTTACGTGGCCACCTTCACCGATGTCACCGCCTTCCGTCGTGCCGAGGACGCACTCAAGCGCAGCAACGAAACCCTCGAGGGTCGCGTGCAGGACCGCACCGCCAGGCTGGAGCAGGCCGTGCACGAGGCCGAACGGGCCAACGTGGCCAAGACCCGCTTCCTGACCGCGGTCGGCCACGACCTGATCCAGCCCTTGCATGCGGCGCAGTTGCTGACCGACGCCATGTCCCAGCACATAGAATCGGAGTTCCTGCACAGCTTCCTGCGCCAGATCCGCGGCGCCCTGGACTCCACCGATGACCTGCTCTCGGGCCTGCTGGATATTTCGCGGCTGGAAGCCGGTGGGCTGGTCGCCGATCCGCGCCCGTTCGCGCTGTCGACGGTGCTGGATCCGCTTGCGCAGGAGGTCGCCGTGCTGGCCGCCGCGCACGGCCTGCAGTTCCGCTATGTACGGACCCGCGCCTGGGTACACAGCGACCCGTTGCTGCTGCGCCGCGTGCTGCAGAACTTCCTGGCCAATGCCATCCGCTACACCCGCCGTGGCGGCGTGCTGCTTGGCGTGCGTCGCCATGGCCGCATGTTGACCATTGGTGTGCATGACAGTGGCCCCGGCATCGCTGCGGAGCAGCAGGCGATTGTGTTCGAGGAGTTCCACCGCGGCGACCGCAGCAATGGCCAGGGACTGGGCCTTGGCCTGACCATCGCGCACCGTATTGCCGACCTGCTGCATGCATCGCTGGAACTGCATAGCGTGCCCGATCGCGGCTCGGCCTTCTCCATCAGCGTGGCGCGGGCAACGCCGCCTGCCGCCCCTCGAACCGAATCCCCTGCGGGAGGAAACAGCACCCTCAAGGGCACCCGCGTGCTGGTGGTGGACAACGATCCAGACGCGCTGGAGGCCATGCGACAGATGCTGCTGTCCTGGGGCTGCGAGGTCATCGCGGTGCGCGACGCCAGCGCGATGGATTCCTCAACACACGAGGCTGCACTGTGGTTGTTCGACTACCACCTTGACGAGGGCGATACGGGTATCGCGCTGTGGAAGCGCCTGGTCGCCGCGCATGGGCCGCGGCCGACGGTGATTCTCAGCGCCGATACCGGCAGCGACACGCGCGAGGCGGTGCGCGGGGTGGGTCTATCGCTGCTGAACAAGCCTTTCAAGCCGTTGGCGCTGCGTTGGGCGATCAACCATCTGCTGGCAACGCCCGGCGCGGCAAACGCCTGACCCCGCACACGCTGCAGATCAGGCGTCCTGCGCCTGTTCGATCTGCCGGGAGGGATCGGTCAAGCCCATTTCGTGCAGCACCCGGATCGCCTGCGCACGATTGCGTACACCCAGCCGGCCCATGATGCGGGTCATATGCGCCTTGACCGTGCGCAACTGCACGCCCAGCCGGTCGGCGATCTGCTTGTTGAGCAGCCCTTCGGCCACCAGGCTCAGCACCTTGTACTGATGCGCGGACAGGCTGGCCAGGCGCGAGGCAAGGTCGGCGTCCTTGCTGAAGGGCGTCACCCGCGCCACGGGCTCGCGCAGCAGCGCCGGGATCCAGCGCTCACCCTCCAACACGGTCTGCAGTGCGGACTGCAGGTCGGTCAGCCCCGAACTCTTGGGCAGATAGCCGGCAGCGCCCAGATCGATGGCACGGCGGATCACGTGCGGCTCTTCATTGGCCGAGACGATGATGATCGCCAACCCCGGTTGCAATGCACGGATGGTCGCCAGCCCGGCAAGCCCATGATTGCCCGGCATATGCAGGTCCAGCAGCATCAGGTCGATCTGCTGGCTCTCCAGGATCTCGAGCACGCCGTGCAGCGAATCGGCTTCGCTGATCTGCAGATCGGCAACCGCCTCTTCAGCCGCACGATGCAGTGCCGCGCGGAACAAAGGGTGGTCATCGGCGATAAGCAGGGTCGGCATGTCCAGCGGAGATTATCAAATCGTCCGCCGTTGGGCACGGGTACCTAGGTACGCTGGCGCATCCGCCGTGGATTGCTAGTGTGGCGCCATGAACATCGCCCGCCCCGCTACCCTGCTTTGCGCCGCGCTGCCGCTGCTGTCGGGCTGCGTCTCCATCGCCCATGCCGCCACACCCAGCCACATCCCTACAGTCCCGGTGTTCGAGCAGTGGCGGGAAACCGGGCATCGCGGCAACGATGACCTGCTGACTGCGGGGTTGGGAATCGACGCCCTGCGCTCGGCCACCGCGCCGGGCTTCGCCCGCCCGGCCCAGCCTACCGCCGACGAGGCCCGGCGCCGTGCGATCTGGAGCAGCTGGCGCGGTATCGCCGACCTGACCCCCGGCGGTGGCTTCGGCGATGTTTATGGCAGCCTGCAGGCGGCCCCGGGGCGCGAATTCTCGGCCTATGCGCGCGTCCCCGGCGCGCGCCACCCCCACCGCGTACTGGTGCAGGTGCCCGACAACTTCGACGCCTCGCGACGCTGCCTGCTCGTCGCCGCATCGTCCGGCTCGCGGGGCATCTATGGCGCGATTGCCGTTGCCGGCAGCTGGGGCCTGGCGCACGGCTGCGCCGTCGCCTATACCGACAAGGGCGCCGGCAGTGACTATTACGACCTGGACGCCAGGATCGGTTTCCAGGCCGACGGCACGCCCGCCAGCCAGGGCGCACTGGCATTCGTTCCCGTGGCTGCGGCAGCCACGCAGGGCATCGCCTTCAAGCACGCCCATTCGGGCGACAACCCGGAAGCCGATTGGGGCCGGCATCTGCTGCAGGCGCTGCAGTTCGGCCTGCAGGCGCTGGACCGCGCCTACCCTCGATCGGCCCCGTTCACGGCGGCCAATACGCGCACGCTGGGCGTGGGTGTTTCCAATGGCGGTGGCGCCGTGCTGCGTGCGGCGGAGATCGAAGGCGACTGGTTCGATGCGATGGTGGCCGGCGAACCGAACGTCTCGGTTGCCGGTGCACCGCCGCTGTACGATTTCGTGACCCAGGCGGCGTTGCTGATGCCCTGTGCGTTGCTGGCACTGGATGATCTGCCACAACCGCCCCTGCAGGCACAGGCAACGCTGGCAGGGGCCCAGCGCTGCGCCATGCTGAAATCGGCCGGGCAGGTGCAGGGCGATGACACGACGGCACAGGCACAGTCGGCACGGCAGCAGCTTGCCGACGCTGGCTTGAGCGACGGTGCGCTGCGCGCTGGCGCGTTTTCGACCGGTTTAGATCTGTGGCGCGCGATCGCGGCGACCTATGCCTCGGCCTATGGACGCTATGGCGCTGGCGACCATCCCTGCGCGTACCGCTTCTCGGCCACCGGGGCTGACGGTAAACCCGGTCCGGCGGCAGCGGAGGTGCGTGCCACCTGGTGGAGCGAGGGCAGTGGCATTCCGCCGGGCAGTGGCGTGGTGCTGGTGGATGGCAATGCGGCACGGTCGGCAGACGATCCGCTGCGCGGCCTGAACTGCCTGCGCGCGCTCGGCATGGGCGACAGCACCGATGCCCGGCGGGTGCGCACCGGCATCGCCGACGCCAGCGCCAACGCCCCGCGTCGCGGCCTGCCGATCGTGGTCATCCACGGCATCGACGACGGGCTGGTGCCAATCAGCATGACCAGCGATCGCTACGTGCCGCTTGCACGCAAGGCAGGCGCGCAGATCGCCTATTGGCGGATCAACAACGCACAGCACTTCGACTCGCTGATGGCCTTCCCGGAGTACCGGAAGCGGTATGTGCCGCTGCTGCCCTATATGTTCGCGGCGCTGGACCAGGTGTGGGGGCACCTTGAGGATCCAGCGCACGCGCTGCCGCAGGATGCACTTGTGCAGCCAACACCACGCGCTGAAACACCGTTGCTGCGTGAGCAGCTGTCCATTCCCGCCGTCCAGGCCATTCCCGGCCGCTGACGCGTTGCTTACCAGGATTACCCGATGTCGCCCACCTCCGCCGCACACGTGACCGCCCCCGAGGCCAACGCCTATCCGCTGCTGATCAAGCAGCTGCTGCACACGCCACTGGCGGTGCGTCCCGCGCAGGAAATCGTCTACGGCGACAAGGTTCGCTTCGACTACCGCACACTGCAGGCGCGCATCGGCCAGTTGGCCGGGATGCTGACGTCGCTGGGGGTAAAGCACGGCGATACCGTGGCAGTAATGGACTGGGACAGCAACCGCTACCTGGAGAGCTATTTCGCCGTGCCGATGATCGGTGCGGTGCTGGTGATGGTGAACATCCGGCTGGCGCCAGAGCAGATTGCCTATACGCTGAATCACAGCGGCGCGCGGGTGCTCCTGGCCAACCGTGAGTTCCTGCCGGTGCTGGAAGGCATCGACGAACAGCTGCCGGATCTGCGCATGCGGATTCTGCTGGATGATATGGGGGGTCCACTGCCCACGGGTTTCGTTACCGAGTATGAAACCGGGCTGCGCGGGGCCACGCCCATCACCCGCTTCCCGGACTTCGACGAGAACACCCGCGCCACGATGTTTTATACGACCGGAACCACCGGCCTGCCCAAAGGCGTCTACTTCAGCCACCGGCAACTGGTACTGCACTCACTGACGGCGATGGCCGCCCTGGGCAGTGCGCCCAGCCAGGGGCGCCTGCACCGCGATGATGTCTACATGCCGATCACCCCGATGTTCCATGTCCACGCGTGGGGCCTGCCATACGTGGCCACGCTGATGGGCGTCAAGCAGGTCTATCCCGGTCGCTATCTGCCGGGGCAGCTGCTGGCGTTGATCGCCCGCGAGAAGGTGACCTTTTCGCACTGCGTGCCGACCATCCTGCATATGCTGCTTGACCATCCAGGCGCTGCCGATACCGATCTGCGCGGATGGAAAGTGATCATCGGCGGCGCGGCACTGCCGCGGGCACTGGCGCAACAGGCACTGGCACGTGGCATCGACATTTTCGGCGGCTACGGTATGTCCGAGACCTGCCCCTTGCTCACCCTCGCCCAGATCGATGCAGGCGCACTGGCCGGTTCGGACGAGGCGCTGTCGCTGCGCACCAAGGCCGGCATCCCGGTGCCGCTGGTGGACCTGCGCATCGTCGACGAAGACATGAACGATGTCGCCCACGACGGCATCGCCACCGGCGAAGTAGTGGTGCGCGCGCCCTGGCTCACCCAGGGCTATCTGCACGACCCGAACGCGTCGGCGGCCCTGTGGGCGGGCGGTTACCTGCATACCGGGGACCTTGGCACCATCGATGCCGGCGGCTACCTGCGGGTAACCGACCGCATCAAGGATGTGATCAAGACCGGCGGCGAGTGGATCTCCTCGCTCGCGCTGGAAGACATCATCGCCCTGCATCCGGCGGTCAACGAGGTCGCCGTGATCGGCATCGCCGATGCGAAATGGGGCGAGCGGCCATTGCCCTTGGTGGTCAAGCATGCCGGCAGTGATGTGACCGAAGCGGAGATCATAGAACTGGTCGCGGCACGCAGCCGCTCAGGCGATATTTCCCGCTACGCGATCCCGGACCGGGTCAGCTTCGTTGAGTCGATAGAACGCACCAGCGTGGGCAAGATCAACAAGAAGCAGCTGCGCAGCCTGCATGACCTGAGCGCAGCCGCAGACGCCCGCTGACAATGCGTCCGCACGTGGAGGACCTTTACATACTGGTGCACCACGTGCGGTGCCTGCCACTTCGCAAAGCGGTCAGCACCAACGCTTCCTCAACGACGAGGCGAAGCGCATTCTCTTCGGGCTCACCGATGTCGGCAAACGAGAGGTGATAGCAGGGATCGAGTGCTTCGGCTGCAGTCATTCCAGTCATTTCCAGTCGTCATAGCGACTACTCAGGACCGCCCAAGCCGCGCCCCACCGGCAGCTCCAGCACGGGCATCCCTTCCTGGTCCCAATGCACAGGCTGCACCCGTGGCGAACGCTTCCCGGTGCACCCCATCCCGGGCCCCGGATTGGCGTGATACACAATCCACGGCGTGCCGTCGCTCATGCGGAAGAACCCGTTATGCCCCGGTGCATACACACTCCCCGCAGGGTTGCTGGCAAGGATGGGCTGTTCCGCCTTGGTCCAGTCCCTGGCATTCAGGGGGTCAGCCCCTGCCTTGGCATGAAGCAGCCCGATGGCATACCCATCTGACCAGCAGGCGCTGCCAGAGTAGGCCAGGAAGAGATCTCCGGCGGGTCCCTGCAGGAACTCCGGACCCTCCAGAATCTGCCGCCCGCCTTGCCGCTCCCATGCCTGGTCGGGGCGCGCGATGATCGTCTCCTTACCAGCCAGGGTCCAGGGATTGGACATGGCCACGATGGCCAGCACGCTATCGGGGCCGACATAGGGCGAGTAGACAAAGTAGCGCTTGCCCGCAGCGACGAAGGTGGTGCCGTCAATACCGGGGTGCGCGGTGGCCAGACGCCCATGATCGCGCCAGACGCCCTTGGTGGGATCGGCGCTGCGGTTCTCCAGCACAAACACGCCGCGATGCGAGTCCTCCTGGCCTTCGGCAACACCACTCGCGGCCGCCGTGTAGTAGATGTACCACTTGCCATCGATCCGATGCAGCTCCGGTGCCCAGATCGACGTCGCGTTCTGACCCGATGCGGGTGGGCGCCAGACCGTGATCTCGCGTGCCTGGTCAAGGCGCGACAGGTCGGTGGTCGCGCGAATGGCCAGGCGATCGCCGTGGGTTCCCATGTAGTAGAAGACCTCCCCTTCCCTGATGATCCATGGGTCCGGGCCGGACGCCAGCAGCGGATTGTCGATCGCTGGCTGGATTGCGGATGCGCCTGCCGATGCCTGCAGGAGCGCTGCAGCCACCAGCGCACGAAGCGTGCCGTTCAACATGTTCCCCTCCCGTGGGATACCGCTCTGGCGGGGTTGCCAGCGCGCCGCAACCAAACCATATAATCAGACAATAGGCAACCACGCCTTCCCTCCGGAGGACTCGTCATGCAACACCACGACAGCGACAGCATCATTGGCATCAACTGGGGCGGCTCCAATCTAAGGGCTTACCTGATCGGCACCGATGGGCAGGTGATCGACTCGCACGAGGCACCCGCCGGGGTCGCGATGCTGCAGCGCGACGGCATGGTGGCGGCGGCCGATGCGATCCGAGCGCGCTGGCCCAACGCCGGCCACGCCTATGCCGCCGGCATGATCGGCTCCAGTGTCGGCTGGACAGACGCGGGATATGTGGACTGTCCTGCGGGCGTTGCCAGCGTGGCGCAGCGTCTGGTCTCCACGCGGATGGGCAGCCTTGAGCTGAGCATCGTGCCCGGCATGGCATGCGTGCGTCCGATCGACGGTGCGCCCGATGTACTTCGTGGCGAGGAAACCGAGCTGCTCGGCCTGCTGAGTGGCGGCAACGTAAGCGCTGATTGCATCGTGGCCTTGCCTGGCACGCATACCAAATGGATTCAACTCAGCGACGGCCGCGTGGACAGCTTCATGACCTGCATGTCTGGCGAGCTCTTCGATCGTCTGGCCAGCGGCGGCCTCCTGGCCTCGGTGCTTGAAGGGCCGGGCGCGCCGGGGCCGGCATTCGCCGATGGCGTACGCACTGCGGCAGAGGGCCCGCTCGGGCTGGGCACCCTGCTCTTCGGTGTGCGCGCCAGGATGCTTCGCGGTGCCCTGCCGCGCGACCAGACCAGTGCCTACCTGCGCGGGTTGCTTGCCGGTGCCGAGATTGCAGATGCGTTGGCGCTGTTCCCCGCGCTGAAGCGCGCTTCGGTGCCGCTGGTGGGTTCGGGACCTGTCACTCGGCTCTACCAGGCGGCGCTGGCCGAGCTGGGTATTGCGGCGTACCCGGTGGCTTCTGCCGACGCGGTCGTGCGCGGCTTCTCGGCCATCCATGCAATGGCGACCAACCTTCGCTGATGCACCACCCCAGGACGCTTGCTGCGTCGCAACGTGCGTATTGTCTGATTATATGGTTTTGTACGCTCCACGACATCGAGCGGGGGCTGGAGCAATGTTTTCTGGCAAGGGGAAGACGGCGGGATTGATCGGCGTACTGGCGCTTTCCGCAGCAGGTGTTGCGGGGGCCCAGGAGCGGGCGGTGATCGGCACGATGTCAGATGGCACCCCGGTGGAGTCGCTCCTGTTGCGGGATGGCACCGGCATGCAGGCACGGGTGCTGACACTGGGGGCGGCGTTGCACTCGCTTGAGGTACCCGACCGCGACGGCAGGTATGCCGACGTGCTGCTGGGTGACCGCACTCTTCAGGCCACGCTGGACAAGCCGCAGTACTTCGGCACCATCGTCGGGCGCTTCGCCAATCGCATCGCGCACGGACGCTTCACCCTGGATGGCAAGACCTACCAGGTACCTACCAACAATGGCCGCAACAGCCTGCATGGCGGCACGCATGGGTTCGACAAGGTCGTCTGGACGATCGTGGAAGCTGCACCAGACCACGCCATCCTGCAGCACGTCAGTCCGGATGGGGACCAGGGCTTCCCGGGCACGCTCACGGTCACCGCCACCTACGCGTTGAAGGGCGATGGTCGCCTGCTGATCGAGTACCGCGCCACCACCGATGCACCGACCATCGTCAACCTGAGCAACCACGCCTACTGGAACCTTTCCGGTGAGGGTTCCGGCTCGGCCATGGAACATGAGCTGACCATTCCAGCCAGCGCCTACACGCCGGTGGATGCGACGTTGATTCCCACTGGCGTGCTGCAGCCGGTGCAAGGCACCGTATTCGACTTCCGCAAGGCCAAGCCCATTGGCCGCGACCTGCGCCGGGGTGATGAGTCGCAGCTGCTCCACGGCCAAGGCTACGACCACAACTGGGTGATCAGCAAAGCGCCCACGCGTGAGCTGCGCGAAGTGGCCCGGGTGCATGACCCGCGTTCGGGCCGGGTGATGTCGCTGCTCTCCACGCAGCCGGGCCTGCAGTTCTATTCGGGCAACTTCCTGGATGGAAGCACGGTCGGCAAAAGTGGCCATGTGTACCGTCAGGGCGATGCCATCGCGCTGGAGCCGCAGCTGTTCCCGGACACGCCCAACCAGCCTGCGTTCGGCTCGGCGCGGCTGGCACCGGGTGAGACCTATCTGAACCGGATCGTCTACGACTTTTCTACCGATCGGCAAACGCCCACGCGCCGCTGATCACGCGTATCGCGCACCCGTCGGCCACCGCGCCGGCACCGCTACCTTCCACGTACCACCCGCCTCCCGGCTTCGGCCAGGACGGGCAGCTCATGACCCAAGGAGATGCATCTCATGCGAAAGTGGCTTTCCCCCCTGCTGGCGACATTGCTCGCCGTGGCGCCGCTGGCGCATGCCAACGAAGGTGCGCGCTGGACACCAGCCGAAGCCGAGTCGTGGTATGCGAAGCAGGAATGGCTGGTGGGCGCGAACTACACCCCCTCCAATGCCATCAACCAGCTGGAGATGTTCCAGGCTGAAACCTTCGACCCGGAGGTCATCGACCGGGAACTGCGCTGGGCGCACGAACAGTTCGGCATGAACACCATGCGCGTGTACCTGCACGACCTGCTTTGGAAGCAGGATCGGCGGGGCTTCCTCAAGCGCCTGGATACGTTCCTGGGCATTGCCGAGAAGAACGGCATCCGGCCGATGCTGGTGCTGTTCGACAGCTGTTGGGACCCCGATCCGGTGCTTGGCCCGCAGCGCCGGCCGATTCCCGGCGTGCACAATTCCGGCTGGGTACAGAGCCCCAGCCGCCACATGCTGGTCGACCCCGCCAACGATGCGCACTTCCGTGACTACGTCGAAGGCGTCGTTGGCGCCTTCGCCCATGACAAGCGCGTGCTGGCGTGGGACCTGTGGAACGAGCCGGACAACCCCGGCGGCGGCAACTACATGGACAAGCAGTTGAAAGGTGAGCAGGAACGCATTGCCGAGCTGCTGCCGAAGATCTTCGAGTGGGCCCGTGCCAGGAAGCCGATGCAGCCGCTCACCAGCGGTGTATGGATCGGTGACGACTGGTCGCCCGGCGCGGCATCGCTCTCCTCCATACAGCGCACCCAGCTGGAGCAGTCCGATGTCATCACCTTCCACAACTACGAACAGCCTGAGGCGTTCGTTTCCCGCATCGCACAGCTACGCAAGTACGGCCGTCCGCTCATCTGCACGGAGTGGCTGGCACGTGGCGCGGGCTCCAACGTGGACACCATCCTGCCGATCGCGCGTCGCGAGAACATTGGAATGATCAACTGGGGCTTCGTGGATGGTGCCATCCAGACCCGTTTCCCGTGGGACAGCTGGCAGCGCCCGTACACGATGGAGGCGCCGACCGTCTGGTTCCACGACCTGCTCAACGCCGATGGCACGCCCTACCGGGCGCGGGAAGCGGAGCTGTTCCGCACGCTGGCAAAAACCCCGCGCACGTCCGTTCCCGCCTTCTGAAATCAATCAGTCTGGCCATCGCCCGATGGCCGAACACCCACCCGCGCCTGCTTTCCGGAATCCGGAGATACCGCAATGACCCGTCGTTCCTCACGCACCCTGCTTTCCCTGGCCATCCTGTCCGCCCTTGCCCTGCCCGCCCTGGCGCAGGCCCAGCAAGCGGGTACGGCGAACGCGGCCGAGCAACCGACCGGCCAGCCGACGGCCGTCGACCTGGATACGGTCACCGTGACCGCGCTTCGCCAGAGCCTGCAGACCGCACAGACGATCAAACAGGAAGCGGCGATGGTGGTCGACTCGATCGTCGCCGAGGACATCGGCAAGTTGCCCGACAACAGCGTGGCCGACGCGCTGCAGCGCGTCACCGGCGTGCAGATCGCACAGGGCAGCCAGGGCGAAACCACCGGCGTGGTGATCCGGGGATTGCCGAATGTGATCAGCACGCTCAATGGTCGCGAGATCTTCAGCAGCTCGGGCCGGGGCTATGCATTCCAGAACCTGCCGGCTACCGCCATCAAGAGCCTGAACGTGTACAAGAGCAGCGAGGCCAGCCTGCCGCTGGGCGGCATCGCCGGCCTGGTGGACATCCAGCTGCGCCGCCCGTTGGACTTCGACGGGGCCGAAATTGCCGGCACCGTCACCGGAACCCATAGCAAGTACGGCGGCGATGTCGATCCGTCGGCCAGCCTGCTGCTCAGCAACCGCTGGGATACCGACGCCGGTGAGATCGGTGCCATGCTCAACGTTGGCTACATCGGCAAGCGCTATGCCTACGATGCGGTGTGGGGCGACTTCCCGAAAGTACTTGAGAATCCCGACGGTACGCCGATGCGCACCGATGCCGGCAACCTCATTGCCGCGCCGAACGGCTGGGGTACCAACTACAACCACGGTGACCGCAAGCGCAGTGCCTTCAACTACGCCCTGCAGTGGAAGCCGAGCGAAAACACCGAGGTTTACCTCGAAGGCCTGTACGACTACGTCCGCGATGACTACGACCAGGCGTTTCTCTTCAGCTTCCCGGTGGGCGCGGTGCCGCCCACCGGCCTGCAGGTAGGCAACAACTGCTATGCCAACCAGCTGGGCGGCCCACTGTCCGGGCAGACCATCTGCGACGCCAGCAGCGGTTCGTGGACTGGCGATACCTATGCGGCCAGCAGCACCCAGGCGCACAAACAGCGCGGCCAGGACATCCAGAACGCGCTGGGCTTCAAGTGGCGCGGCGACCAGCTGCAGTTGTCCACCGAGGTCGCCCGCACCTCGGGGTACTACCGCGATGAGAACTTCATCATCGACACCTTCCTGGGCGGGCCGATCACCACGATCTGGGACGGCACCTCGGGCAAGCACCAGAACTGGCACCTGGCGGGCGACCCGGCCATGGACCCGTCGCGTTTCTACCTCAACGGCCTGTTCCAGACCTGGGGCGAGTCCCGCGGTGAGGAGAACAGCTGGCGTGGCGATGGCAAGTTCGAGTTCCTCGATGGGCCCATCGCGTCGCTGCAGTTCGGCCTGCGCTATGCCGACCGCAACGCCAGCGCCAAGGGCAGCGTGGAGATCAGCACCGCGCCCCCGGGTGGTGCCGGCACCGGCAACATCACCGCCTCGCCGAACCCCGCCAACCAGGTGGCCGGGCTGTTCCCCGCCAACAGCTTCTTCTGCAGCAAGCGCGGCAACTCGGCATTGAGCCAGTCCTTCCTCACCCCCTGCTACGACTACCTGATCGGCAATGCGGATGCACTGCGCGGCTACTACGGTCTGCCGGATGGGCTGGCGGCGGAGAATCCCGGTCGCTTCTTCGATATCCAGGAGCGCAAGTCCGCCGGCTACCTGCAGGCAAAGTACGACATCGAGCTGTTCGGCCTGCGCGTGGACGGCCTGGTGGGCGTGCGCGCGGAGAAGATCAAGCGCGAGCTGAACGCGTTCTCGTTCGATGCCAGCACCGGAACCTACAGCGCAATCTCCCGCAATACGCAGGACACCAACACCCTGCCCAACGCCAGCTTGAACCTGCATTTCAATGAGCAGTGGCAGCTGCGCATCCTTGCCGCCAAGACCCTGAGCTACCCGGATTTTGGCGCGCTGAACCCGTCGATTTCGCTGAACCCGGGCACGGTCAACCGAGCCGGCGTGGCCAGCAGTGGCAACCCCGATCTGAGCCCGATCAAGTCGACCAACTACGACATGTCGCTGGAGTGGTATTTCTCGCCCGTGGGTTACGCCAGCGCCGGGGTTTTCTACCGCGATATCGACGGCTACATCCAGAACTACATCACCAATGTGACCATCGCCGGGGAGGACTACGAGCTTTCTTCGCCGCAGAGTGCCGGCAGTGGCCACCTGCAGGGTGTCGAGCTGGCCTACCAGCAGACCTTCGACTTTCTGCCAGGGGCGTGGAGCGGCCTGGGCGCGCAGCTGAATTACACCTACATCGAAGGCGACACCAAGTCGCCGGAGTTCATCGGCGGCCCGATCATCTCCCGCCCGCTGCAGAACGTCTCCAAGAACAACTACAACGCCGTGCTGTTCTACGAGAACTTCGGCCTCTCCGCACGTCTGGCCTACGGCTACCGCAGCCGCTACATCGACTTCTTCACCCAGCCCACCGTAGCCGGGACCGAGGACCAGGTGGAACCGGCCAGCTCGCTGGACTTCTCGATCAGCTACGACCTCACCCCCCGCGCCACCGTGGTGTTCTCGGCCACCAACCTGCTGGGCAACGACCTGCACCAGTTCTGGGGAAGTGGCGATTCGCGGCCGCGCGATATCCGCTATCAGGACAAGACCGTGGGCATGGGCTTCCGGTTCAAGCTGTGATGACCGAACTCATGTCCCTGCCCGGCACCCCGTCGCATCCCTTTTGTCGGATAATAGGAGTGACCGCAGCCTGCGGAGCACCAAGCCAAAAGGGCGCCTGTGAAACGGATCGAGGTACGCAACCTTTACGACCAAGTCACCCAGGAGATCGGGCAGAGAATCGTCAGTGGCGAGATCAAGCCGGGCCAGTACCTGCCCAAGGAAGAGCTGTTGGCGCAGACCCTGTCGGTGAGCCGATCCGCGTTGCGCGAGGGGCTGAAGGTACTCGGCTCCAAGGGGCTGATCGAAACCAAGCAGAAGACCGGTTCGCGGGTACGCGAACCACGGCACTGGAAGCAGCTGGACAGCGACATTCTGGCCTGGCGCTGTGCGTTGATGCCCACCCAGGACTTCGTGGACAAGCTGGTGGAGATGCGCGAGGTCATCGAACCGGCGGCAGCGGCGGCGGCGGCCCAGCGCCGTTCGCCCGCACAGTTGGCCCGGATCAAGGCAGCCTATCAGGCGATGGCCGACGCCACCGACCAGGACGCGTGGGCCAAGGCCGACCTGTCGTTCCACGAGAGTGTGCTGGAAGCGACCAACAACGAACTGCTGGGCTCGTTGTTCTCGGTCATCGACGCGGCGCTGGGAACCTTCTTCCTGCTGTCGGCGCAGACCGCCAAGGACTTCAAGTATTCGCTGCCGCGGCACTTCGACGTGTACGACGCCATCCGGCAGAAGCAGCCGGAGGCGGCGCGCGCGGCCATGCTGGAGATGATTGCCGATTCCCGCGCCAACCTGAAGGGAATCCGCGCCCCGCGCCGACGCCCTCGATAAAGGACTCCCGATGAGCACCGCCTGGATGCAACCCCTCCCATTGGTTGCCATCCTGCGCGGGCTCACCCCGCAGGAAGCACCCGCCATCGGTGCAGCGCTGGCGGACGCGGGCTTTCACCTGCTGGAAGTCCCACTCAACTCGCCGCAGCCGCTGCACAGCATCGAGCTGCTGGTGAAGCAGCTCGGCGACCGTTGCCTGATCGGCGCGGGTACCGTGCTGTCTACCGCGCAGGTACAGGAGGTTGCCGATGTCGGCGGCCGCCTGGTGGTCATGCCACACGCGGACGTGGAGGTCATTGCCGCCGCGCACGCCAAAGGCATGCGCTGCACGCCGGGGGTTGCCACGCCCACCGAGGCGTTTGCCGCGCTGCGCGCTGGCGCCGACGCGTTGAAGCTGTTCCCTGCAGAACAACTTCCCCCGGCGGTACTGAAAGCCTGGTCCAGCGTGCTTCCCGCAGGGACGCCGCTGTTGCCGGTGGGCGGTATTACCCCGGAACGGATGGCCGCCTACCGCGCTGTGGGGGCGGCGGGTTTCGGCATCGGCTCGGCCCTCTACGCCCCCAGGACGCCCGCAGCGGAAGTGGCGCGCCGTGCGCGCGCCTTCATTGACGCCTGGAACTGCACAAACACGGACTCCCACGCATGAAGATCACCGCCATCACCCCCTACCTGGTGCCCCCGCGCTGGCTGTTCGTACGCATCGATACCGACGCCGGCATCAGCGGCTGGGGAGAACCGATCGTGGAAGGTCGCGCCCATACCGTGGCCGCTGCCGTGGAGGAACTGTCCGACTACCTCATCGGCAAGGATCCACGGCACATCGAGGATCACTGGAACGTACTTTACCGGGGGGGCTTCTACCGGGGCGGTCCGATCCTGATGAGTGCGCTCGCAGGGCTGGACCAGGCGCTGTGGGACATCCATGGAAAAGCGCTTGGTGTCCCCGTCCACGCGCTGCTGGGTGGCCCGGTGCGCGACCGCATCCGCGTGTACTCGTGGATAGGCGGCGACCGGCCGGCCGATACCGCCCGTGCGGCCACCGAAGCGGTGGCGCGCGGCTTCACTGCGGTGAAAATGAACGCCACCGAGGAAGTGCAGTTCGTCGACACCCACGACAAGGTCACGCGGGTACTGGAAAACGTGCAGGCCGTTCGCGATGCCGTAGGCCCTGACGTGGGCCTGGCGGTGGATTTCCATGGCCGTGTGCACAAGCCGATGGCCAAGGTGCTGATGCGTGAGCTGGCCCCGTTCGGGTTGATGTTCATCGAGGAACCGGTGTTGTCCGAGCACCTCGAAGCCATTCCGGAACTGGCCGCGCTCTCCCCTGCCCCGATCGCCCTGGGTGAACGCCTGTATTCGCGTTTCGACTTCAAGCGCGTGCTGCAGGCTGGCGGCGTCGACATCCTGCAGCCAGATCCCTCGCATGCCGGTGGCATCACCGAAACCCGCAAGATCGCGGCCATGGCCGAAGCGTACGACGTCGCAATCGCCCTGCACTGCCCGCTGGGTCCGATCGCCTTGGCCGCCAACCTGCAGCTGGATGCGGTCTGCTACAACGCCTTCATCCAGGAGCAGAGCCTGGGCATCCACTACAACGCCAGCAACGACCTGCTCGATTACCTGGTGGACCGCTCGCCCTTCGACTACAAGGAGGGCTTCGTCAGCATTCCCGACGGCCCCGGGCTGGGTATCGAAATCAACCAGGAATACGTCGACGAGCGTGCCGCCGAAGGACACCGTTGGCGCAACCCCATCTGGCGCCATGCCGATGGCAGCGTGGCCGAGTGGTGAGCGCGATGATGCCCATGACACGTTATCCCAGTTTGAATGGCCGGGCGGTACTGGTCACCGGTGGAGCCACCGGCATCGGTGCCGCATTCGTCGAGCATTTCGCCCGGCAGGGCGCGAAGGTCGTGTTTCTGGACATCGACGACAGCGGTGCCCAGGCACTGCTGGACGGCTTGCACGATGTTGCGCCTGCACCGCGCTACCTGCACTGCGACATCACCGATATCGCGGCCTTCCAATCCACCATTGCCGATGCCCGCCGCCTGGTCGGACCGTTTTCGGTGCTGGTCAACAACGCTGCCAACGATGCGCGCCACGCCCTGGCAGACACCGCCGTGGCTGACTTCGAGCGCGCCATCGCAGTCAATCTTCGCCACCAGTACTTCGCCATTCAGGCCGTTGTTCCGGACATGCGGGCGTTGGGCGCTGGTTCGATCATCTGCCTGGGTTCTACCGGGTGGATGATCAAGAACAGTGGCTACCCGATGTATGCCATGGCCAAATCGGCGGTGCATGGCCTGGTCAACGGCCTGGCACGCGAGCTGGGGCAGGATCGCATCCGTATCAATGCGCTGGTGCCCGGGTGGGTGATCACCGAGAAGCAGCAGCGCCTGTGGCTGGATGAAGAAGGCCAGGCGCAGCTGCGGCGTTCGCAATGCCTGCCGGGGTATCTGCGCGCGGACGACCTTGCACGGGCGGCGCTGTTCCTGGCCGCTGACGACAGCCAGATGTGCACCGGCCAGGACTTCATCGTCGATGGAGGATGGGTGTGACCGGCCCGGTGACCGTCGCGGTACCTGCGGGCTGTACCTTGGGGGAAGGCGTGCTGTGGTGCGACCGCGACGAGGTCGTGTATTGGACCGACATCGCCGAGTCACGGCTGTGGCGGTATCGGCCGGAGGACGGAGCGGTGGCCAGTTGGCCGATGCCCGAACGGCTTGCCGCCCTGGCCCTTTGCGAAGCGGAAGGCTGGCTGCTGCTGGCACTGGCGTCGCGCGTGGCCTTCTTCCACCCCGGGCGCAGCGAATTGCGCGACGTGCACCGCCTGGATGCGGTGGCGCAGACCCGCGCCAATGACGGGGCCTGCGATCGCCAGGGGCGGTTCGTGTTCGGCCTGCTGCATGAGCCTGCGCAGGGCCCCCGGCAACCCGTTGCGCCGTTCTACCGGCTCAATGCAGACCTGAGCCTGGAAGCGCTGCCGCTTCCGTCGGTGGCCATCGCCAATAGCGTGGCCTTCAGTCCAGCGGGCGACACGATGTACTTCTGCGACTCGCTGCAGAAACAGATCTGGCGATGCGCTTACGGCGACACCCTCGGTTCGGTGCAGCGGTTTGCAGATCTGCGTGCCGAAGTCGGCGAGCCCGACGGCAGCGCGGTCGACACCGAAGGCGGCCTCTGGAATGCCCGCTGGGGGGATGCCCGGGTGGTCCGCTATCGCCCCGATGGCCGACAGGACCAGTCCATTCCGCTTCCGGTCGGCCAACCCACCCGCCCCGCATTCGGCGGTGCCGGACACCAGACGATGTTCATTACCAGCGCCCACGACGGCCTGGATGCGGCCGCGCGTGCACGCGATCCCCTCGCGGGGCATCTGTTGGCCATCGACGTCGGCATCGCCGGGCTTCCCGAGCCCCGGTTCGCCGGACACCCAGACACCTTGCCTCCCCGCGCACAGCGCGGGACGTTCGCGGAGATTCCATGAGCCTTTCCACCCTCGATATCAGCATCGTACTGGTCTATCTGACGGGCATATTCGTCCTCGCGCAGTGGGTGTCGCGCGAGAAGGCCGGCCAGCAGAAATCGGCGCAGGATTATTTCCTTGCCAGTCGCAGTTTGCCGTGGTGGGCGATCGGTGCATCGCTCATCGCCGCCAACATCTCGGCCGAACAGATCATCGGCATGTCCGGCTCGGGCTATGCCATTGGCCTGGCCATCGCATCCTATGAATGGATGGCCGCGATCACCTTGCTGATCGTCGGCAAGTGGTTCCTGCCGATTTTCCTGCGCAATGGCATCACCACCATGCCGCAGTTCCTGCAGGAGCGTTACGGCAACCGCATCCGCACGCTGATGGCGGTGTTCTGGCTGGGGCTGTACGTGTTCGTCAACCTCACTTCCATTCTGTGGCTGGGCTCGATCGCCATCGCCGGCGTCGCCGGTCTCAACCAGGACGTGGCGCTGGTGCTGCTCGGCGCGTTCGCGTTGGCCTACCAGTTGTATGGCGGCCTGAAGGCCGTCGCGCTGACCGATATCGTGCAGGTGTCGCTGCTGGTCCTGGGCGGCCTGCTGGTGACCTTCATCACCCTGGGCCAGATCGGCAATGGCAGCGTCAGCGACGGCTTCATGCAGCTCTGGCAGCAGCACCCCGAGCGATTCGAAATGATCCTCAGCAAGGACAACCCGTTCTACAAGGACCTGCCGGGCTTGTCGGTGCTGCTGGGAGGCATGTGGATCGCCAACCTGAGCTACTGGGGATTCAACCAATACATCATCCAGCGGGCGCTGGCCGCCAAGAACCTGCGAGAGGCCCAGAAAGGCGTCGTCTTCGCCGCCTTCCTAAAGCTGCTCATCCCGGCCATCGTGGTACTTCCCGGCATCGCCGCGGTCATGCTTGCGCCTGATCTGGAGCGCCCAGACGCAGCGTATCCAACCATGCTGGCCCTGCTTCCCAGCGGCATCCTTGGCCTGGTGTTCGCTGCCCTGGTGGCCGCGATCGTGGCGTCGCTCGCCTCGAAGATCAACTCGGTGGCCACCATTTTCACCTTGGATTTCTATGCCAAGCGCGCACCGGAGGCATCCCAGGCGAAGCTGGTCGGGGTGGGCCGGATCGCCGCCTCGGTCGCGATCGTCGTGGCCGTGCTGACCGCTCGCCCCCTGCTGGGCGGGTTCGACCAGGGTTTCCAGTACATCCAGGAATTCACCGGCTTCTTCACCCCGGGCATCGTGGTCATCTTCCTGCTGGGCCTGTTCTGGAAACGTGCCAACGAAGCGGGCGCGCTGGCCGCGGCCGTGGGTTCGTTCGTGCTCTCGCTGGCCTTCAAGCTGTTGTGGCCCTCACTGCCGTTCCTGGACCGCATGGGTGTGGTGTTCCTGGCGACCGTGCTGCTTGGGGTGGGCGTTGCCTTGGCCACCCACGCCAGTGGCGACCGCGACCGCATCCGCACCGACGATGTCGCCTACGCCACCGCGCCGTCGTTCAACATCGCCTCGTTGGCGGTGCTGGCGATCCTGGTGGCCCTGTACGCAACCTACTGGTGATTGCCATGCGCCTGACGCTTACCCATGCCCCTGTCCGCCATCGGCTGCTGCGCACAATGTCACTGGTCGGGCTGATCGCGGCTGCGGTGCCGGCCATCGCCACCGAGGTGACATGGGCCGGTACCGCAACCGTCGATGCCGGGAACGCAGGCTGGGGACGCCTGGCCAAGCTGCCGGACGGTCGCTGGCTGGCGGTGACCACGCGCTATCCCGGGGGACAGTCCACCCTGCTGCAGCTCTCTGTCAGCACCGACAACGCCCGCACCTGGAAGCCGCTGTCGCGCGTGGAAGAGCCCACCCGCAAGCTCGACAACGGCGAACTCCTGGTGCTGCCCGATGGGCGGGTACTGCTGGCGATGCGCTCGCTGATCGACAAGGTCTCCTATCGCCTGCAGGTGTACGCCAGTGATGATCAGGGCACCCGGTGGGCATTGCTGAGTACCATCGCCGCCAATGAGGCCCCGGCAGGCCGGGAAGACCGCGGGATATGGGAACCGGTGCTGACCCTGCTGGAGGATGGCGCGCTGTCGGTGGTGTACGCCGACGAAACCCGCGCGGACGAGCGCCCTTCCTACAACCAGGTGGTGTCGCAGCGGCTGTCCAACGACGGTGGCAGGACCTGGGGGCCGGCAGCCACCATCGCCCGGCAACCCGGTGGCGGGAAGCTCCGGCCCGGCATGCCGGTCATGGCCCCTCGCCTGGGCGGCGGCTACCTGATGGTGCTTGAGACCTGCGGCGATGACCCGCAATGTCCGGTGTCCTACAAAACCTCGGCGGACGGCCGCAGCTGGCCGGACGGTCTGGGTACGCCATTGGCCGAGCATCGCTGCGGTCCCCACGTCATGACGGCTGCAAGCGGCACGATGTTCGTCACCTCGTGTGCCAATGAGGTCAGCGCGAGCGAGGACGGCGGGGCCCACTGGCAGAAAGTGAGTCCTCCGGCGTGGCCGCTGGGTTTCCAGCACTCGTGGCCGGCCGTGGTCGAATTCGGGCCGCGGGACATCGGCGTGATCAATGTGGTGAACGGCAGCGTGCAGATCCGGTTTGGAACGTACACGTCTGCAGATCGTCGTTGAACTGCTCGACCTCCCGACCGCATGGCATCAGCATGCGAACCAGGCAGTTCACGCTGTTGAGACCAGGTATTCTGTCGGCGACACGCCCAGGGCGCGGCGGAACATTGCCGAGAATGCGCTGGGGCTGTGATAGCCATGCTCCAGCGAAACCTCCAGGATGGACGCCCCGGAGGCAAGCCGCGGCAGGCTGAGCAGCAGGCACATCTGCCGCCGCCAGTCTCCAAAGCTCATCCCGACCTCTTGATGGAACCGTCTTGCGACTGTTCGCCCGCTTACGTTCATTTCGCGGGCCAATCCCTCCAGCGTTACCGGTTCGGCCGGTTCGGCGATCATTCGCTCGCAAAGACGCAACAGGGTGGCGTGACGCGGCAGCGGAACGTGAAGTCGAAGCCGGGGAGCCACTTCGATCTCGTCCAGGATCAACTCCATGACGCGATGGTCGCGGCCCCCGTCGCCGTAGTCCAGGCGTATCCCGGTGGCGGCCACGATGGCCTCACGCAGCAGCGCGGACACCTCGATGACCTCGCACCGGGTGGGAAGGTTCGGCCGTACCTGCGGCGCAATGTAGAGGGTCCGCATGGCGACATCGCCGGCGATGCGGATCCGGTGCACGACATCGTCGGGCATCCACACCGCCCTGCCGGCCGGTACCACCCAGCTTCCCCCCGCGCTGATGACCGTCAACACCCCCGAAAGCGCATGGATCAACTGCGCCCGTGCGTGGCAGTGGGGGCGGATGTGTTCGCCATGGGCATGGCGGGTGGCCAGGGCCGCAACCGGGCGGTCGGTGGCGTGGCAATCGTTGACGGTGCGCGCTCTGTCCATATCTAGACGATAGTAGTCCTGTACCCGGGAGAAGGACAGGCCGGAGGGTGGTCTTATGTGGCCCCAGGGCCGCGCGCCACCCACACCTACCCCGTCAATGACTGCTTCCCGACCGCTCTTGTTGTGTCTACTGATGTCCACCGCGCTTTGCGGGTGTGCCGTCGGTCCAGGCCGATCCCCACGCTCCACCCTCGGCGCGCCGCCATCGCTCGACCCGCCGGCCAGCGCGAGCGTGGGCACGCCCACCGTGCCGCAATGGTGGAGCCTCTACGAGGATCCAACGCTCGATGCGCTGGTCAACGAGGCCCTGCAGAACAACCGCGACCTGCAGGTGGCCTCGGCCAATCTGGCCGAGGCCCGCGCGGCCCTCCGCGAACGCCAGGCCAGTCGCCTGCCGGTCACTACGGTGTCCAGCGACATCGGGTATGGCAGCACGGTCAGCGACCAGATCGCGGCGGCATTGGATCAAACCGAGGTCCGTACCGGCCAGCGCTATGGCGCAGGCTTCTCGACCGGCTGGGGGCTCGACCTGTTTGGCCGGATCGGCCGCACGCTCCAGGCCGCCCGCGCCGACGCCGCGTCGGTCCACGCCGCCGAAGACAGTGTGCGCGTGGTGGTAGCCGCCGAAACCACGCGCGCCTACCTGGAAAGCTGTGGCTACGCATTCCGCGGCACAGTGGCTAGACGGTCGCTTGCGGTGGTCACCCGCGACCTGCAACTGAGGACCGCACGGCGTGACGCGGGCGCTGCGGGGTCATTGGAGGTCGCTCGATCCGCGGCGCGGGTGGAGCAGGCACGTGCGGCGATCCCCGTCATCGACGCAGGGCGGGAGAATGCGTTGTACCAGCTGGCCGTGCTTACCGGGCACCTGCCCGATGACCTGTCGCCCGCTGCAGCGGGCTGCGTTGGCGTGCCGCAACTGAAGGCGCCGATCCCGGTCGGTGACGTGACGGCCCTGCTCCAGCGCCGGCCGGATATCCGCGCGGCGGAGCGCCGGCTTGAAGCCAGCACCGCGCGGATCGGCGTAGCCACGGCCAGCCTGTATCCAACGGTGTCCATCGTCGGCGCCGTCGCCAGTTCCGCGCCGGCCGTGGACCAGATGCGCCACCACGGCTCGATTGCATGGGGCATTGGGCCGGTGCTTTCGTGGAGCTTCCCCAACTTCAGCGCTGCGCGCGCGCGGATAAAGATGGCGGAGGCGCAGGAAGTCGCCGCCCTTGCGCACTTCGACGCGTCGATCCTGACCGCACTGAAGGAAGTGAAACAGGCGCTCGCGACCTATGCGGCGTCCGTGCGCCAGCGCGATGCCCTGGCGACAGCGGCCGGGCAGAGCCGTGAGGCCGCGCGGTTGGCCGGGTTGGGCCGAAGCGCCGGCGCGGCGAGCGAACTGGATGTGCTGGATGCACAGCGCCGCGATGTCGAGGCCGAAGCGACGCTCGCCTCCGCCGATGCCGACGTTGCCTCCGACCAGGTGGCGCTGTTCCGTTCCCTCGGCGGCGGCTGGGAACGGGCGCCGGTGGTGCACATCCCTGCCATCACCCGCGCCGTCGATAGCGCTCGCTGATTACGTCCCTCCCTCCACTCCCCTCTCCTCTGATAGACGACATGACCGATACAACTCCCTCCCCACGCGCACAGACCGGCATGCCCGGTCCGTTCCTCCGCATGACCCGCCGACCTGTGGCGATGGCTGTGATCGTGCTGTCGCTGCTGGCCGCCGGTGGCGCCGGCATTCGATGGTGGACGGCCGGCCGCTTCGTGGTGAGTACCGACAATGCCTACATCCGCGCTGACATCGCCACCGTCAGCCCACGCGTTGCCGGCTATCTCGCCAACGTCGAGGCGCACGACAACCAGCGCGTCTCCACCGGTGATGTCCTGGCGACGCTCGATGATCGGAACTACCGCACGCGCGTGGCGAAGGCAGGAGGTGCGGTCGCGGTGGCGAAGGCCAAGGTCGCCGCACAATACGCGGCCATTGCCAATCTCGACGCGCAACGCGAGCGTCAACGCAGCGTGATCGCCGCGGCCGCCGCAGAGCTGCAGGCGCGCCAGGCCGATCATCGACAGGCGACCCTGGACTATCGACGCGAACAGTTGCTTGAGCGCCAGCAGGCCTCCGATGCAAGGCATCTGGAAGCAGCAGATGCCAGTGCGACGCGTACCGCGGCGGCCGTGGAGGCGGCGCGCGCAATGGCGGCCTCGAGCAGGGCCTACTCGACGGTGCTGGCGACCGAGCGCCAGCGGTTCACGGCTGCGCTGGATGAGGCACAAGGAATGTTGATCGAGGCCGAAGCAAGCCTGGCGCTGGCCGAACTGGAGCTTGAACACACCGTGATCCGGGCGCCGATGGCAGGCACCGTCGGCCAACGCGCCGCGCGGGTTGGCGAGTACGTCGGCACCGGCAGTCCCTTGATGGCCATCGTGCCCGACGAGATCTATGTCGTCGCCAACTACAAGGAGGTGCAACTGGAAGGCGTGGCACCAGGTCAGCCGGTCGAGGTGGAGGTCGACGCACTGGGAGGCCGGGCGCTGAAAGGCCATGTCGTGAGCTTCGCGCCAGCATCGGGCGCGCAGTTTGCGCTGTTGCCGCCGGACAACGCCACCGGCAATTTCACCAAGATCGTCCAGCGCATTCCGGTACGCATCGCGGTGGATAGCGGTCAGCCCGGGCGTTCCTACCTCCGCCCGGGAATGTCGGTGGTGGCTGCGATCAATACCCGCGCCGAACCCCGCCCATGACCGCTGCCACGGCTGTTCCCTCCGAAGAGAGGGTCTCCCTGCGCTCATGGGTGGCAGTGATCGGCGGCGTGGTGGGTTGTTTCATGGCGGGCATGAATGTCCATGTCACCAATGCATCCCTGCCGGATGTGCGTGGATCGCTGGGTGCGACCTTCGAGGAAGGCTCGTGGATCACGACGGCCTATCTCGTCGCGGAGATCATCGTGATTCCGCTGGCGGCGTGGTTGGCGTCGGTGTTCACCGTCCGTCGTGTGCTGATGGTGGGCGCCGCGGGTTTCGTGATCTTCTCGATGGCCTGTTCGATTGCGCCCAACATCAACGCCATGATCCTGGCGCGTACGCTGCAGGGTGCCTTTGGCGCGGTCCTGATTCCGCTTTCGTTCCAGCTCATCGTGACCGAGCTGCCGTCGTCGAAGCACCCTTTCGGCATGGCATTGTTCGCCATTGCAAACAACGTTGCCCAGGCCGCGGGGCCCTCGCTTGGGGGCTGGTTGACCGATGTCTATTCGTGGCGCTCGATCTTCTATCTGCAGGTGCCGCCAGGACTGCTGCTTCTGGCTGCGATCGGCTGGTCCATCCGGCCGCAGCCCATGGCCCTGGAGAAGTTCAGGACCGGCGACTGGGGCGGGATCATCGCCATGGCATTGGGCCTGTCCGCCCTGCAGATCATGCTGGAGGAAGGCGGACGCAAGGACTGGTTCTCATCGGCCTTCATCATCGAGGCCGCGCTCGTTGCCGCCGTGGGCCTGGTGGCGTTCGTGGTGATCGAGCTTCGCCGCAGGGAACCTTTCCTCAACCTGCGGCTGCTGTCCCGCTACAACTTCGGGTTGGCCAGCCTGATGCAGTTCACCTTCGGCGCGGTGGTGTTCGGGGTGGTGTTCCTCATTCCCAATTACTTCTCCGACGTGCACGGCTACAACGCGCGCCAGATCGGGCTGACCATGATCCCCTACGGCATTGTGCAGTTCATCATGTCCTTCGCTACGCCGCCCCTGATGAAACGCACCAGCGTGCGAACCGCCATCGTTCTTGGCTTCATCATCATGGCGGTGGGCTGCCTCATGAACATCCATCTGGATGCCAATGCGGCAAGCAACATCATCGTGCCCTCGCTGATCGTGCGGGGCATCGGCCAATCGCTGATCGTCGTGGCGCTCAGTGTCATGGCCGTGGAAGGCCTGGAGCGCGCTGAACTTGGCTCTGCGGCCGGTGTCTTCTCCATGGTGCGCAATGTCGGTGGTGCCATTGGCATCGCGGTCGCCAGCCAATTCATCGTGACCCGGGAACGGCTGCATGCGCTGCATATCGGGGAATCGGTTACGCCGTTCTCACCGGCAACCCAGGAGCGGGTCATCGTGCTGGTCCGGGAGCTGGTGAAGTTCCCCGTGGATGGTGCATCGGCCCTGTACAGCAGCGGGTACGCACTGCAACGGCAGCAGGCATTCTCGATCCTGGACAAGATCATCCATCGAGAGGCCCTGTTGCTTGCCTACAGCGATGCGTTCCTGGTCGCCGGTGTCGCCATGCTCGCCTGCGCAGCCGGCAGCCTGATGCTCCGTGGCAAAAGGAGGCCTTCGTCCAGCCCGAAGCAGTAGATCTGCTTCGGGCGGTCGCGGCACCCCCGCTGGACTCCAGCCGCCTCAGTGCAACGGCACCCTCAACAGCGAAGGCGCTGCGACCGGTGAACTGAAGGTCACTGCCCCACCCAGCTGGCTGATACCGGCATAACGCACGTCCACCGTATCCACCACCAGGGTCAGGCGATTGCCCGCCGGAATGTTCCAGCTGCTCGCCTCCAGCCGCAGGTCCAGGGTGGTTGCCTGGCCCGGCGTTGCGCCGCGCAGGGTGTAAGGCTTGTGGCTGATCAGCTGGCCGTTGCCCAGCACATCTTCCATATAGAGATAGGCATAGAGGGTGGTGTTGGCCTTTGTCGGGGTGACGGTCACGCGCAGCTCCGGCGTGCCATCCAGCCGCCGCGCGCTCCAGTATGTCGGCCCCCGCCATACCCCGGCGGCATTGCGGGCCACCCAGGGCAGGTAGGCCCCCGGCGGGACGTCGACCATCTGCAGCCCGCCGGACACCATCGCCACGCCGGAGTTGGCTGCGGTAGGCAGGCCACTGCCGATGGTGTAGCGCCAACCGTTGCTTCGCGCTCCTTCGGCCAGCCCGCCGCTGGGCAGTATCAAGCCGCCTGGCGCAGTCAGCGAATAACTCGTGGCACCGGCGGCAGTGGCCTGCCAGTTCGCATACCCGCTCCACGTGCCCTTCTGCGACTTCAACTGCACGGCCGGCTGGCGATCGATGCCATTGGCTTCGCCCTTGAGATAGTGGTCGAACCAGTCGCCTACCGAGGCGTAGACCTCGTTGGGTACGCCCAGTGCACCCAGTGCCTCATTGAGCGCGTGGTCGCCGTGGCGCAGCTGAAGCTGCTTGGGTCCCTTCAGTGCGTTGAAGAAATCCACCAGTTGCCCCGGGGGGAACAGGCTGTCGTTGAAGGCATTGGCCAGGAACACGGCCGGGCGGTTGGTGTTGATCTCCTCCAGGCTCGCGGCCGGGCTGCGGATCGACGCCACCGGCAACAGCGAATCCACCGCGCCCTGGAAGTTGCCAACCAGTACGTTGCGGTTGATGGCGCTCAACTCTGGTCCCGCGCGCCCGGTCACCACCCCTGCCGCTACCAACAGGGCGATGCCCTGTGCGCTGGGGGTGTCGTTGCTGTAAAGCGCGGATCGCAGGTCCGCCCAGCCACTGAGGGCGGCGACGGCCTTGATGCGGGGGTCGCGCGCCGCGGCCAGCAGGCTGGTCCCGGCACCGTAGGAGATGCCGGAAACGCCGATCCGCGCAGGGTCGGCCTGGGTATTGGCCAGCGCCCAATCGATGAGTGCACTGACGTCCTCGACCGTGGCCGGCCCGGCGATATCGATGGCGCCGCCGGATTCCCAGAAGCCGCGCGAGCTGAAACTGAGGACCACGTAACCCCGCTGGGCCAGTGATTGGGCCACCCCGACGTACTCCACGCCCGGCACCGCCCAACTGCTGGGCATCACCAGCAAGGGCAGCTTGCCCGGGCCCTGGTCCTGCGGCTCGATCACGAAAACCCCGAGCGGCGTCCCGTCCCAGCTGGATACCGTACGGTAGGTGGTTTTGACCGTTCCTGCCCAGGCAACCGGTGACAGCCCGGCCAGCAGGATCAACAGCAACAATACCTTGCGCATCGTCGTCTCTCCCCGTCGCAGTGAGTGCGTCGAGGCGAACCGTACCAGTGCGAATGGTCCGGGGCACCTTGCGATGCAGCATGCGAAAGTCGGCGGCTCCGTGGCATCACGCGCGGGTACCGCAAGGACCCTGGGCGCATGCCCTGCCCTCACAGCGCCAGGTTGACGCCGATGTACAGCGAGCGCCCCGCCGCAGGGGAGAACATCGGCTGTGCCGTGGCCTGGAAGAAGCTGTCGTACCAGACATATGCATACTCGCGGCCGGTAGCATTCTTCAGCTGCAGGTCCACGCTCCAGGCCGGGGTGAGCTGGTATTTCGTGCTCAGGTCCAGCACCGCAAAGCGGCCATGCTTTCCGGCCACGTTCTGCTCCTCCAGGTAGTAATCTCCCTGCGCGCGGCCCTGCAGCCCGAACTGCAGCGCATCGGTTGCCCGTAACGTCACGCCGAGGTTGCTGATATGGCGCGGTACGGCGGCCACCTCGTTGCCCTCCAGCGAATCGACATCGATGCGGCCGTCGCGTTTGATCTTCGCTTCCTGGTAGGCATGGGAAGCCCAGAGTGTCCAACGGTCGCCGATCTCCGCGCTGATCTGTGCATCCACGCCGCGTCGGCGGGTCTTGCCCAGCTGCACGGTCGTGCCCGTGGCCGGCATGTTGGAGGTCTCATTTTCCGCCACCTGTTGCCATGCGGCCAGACGCGCCTGGGCACCCGGGAACGGGCTGAATTTCATCCCCAGCTCCACCCCGGTATTGGTCGAAGGACGCATGTCGGCCTGGCCCGGGGTCAGGTAGGCCGGTGCCGTGGACCCGGTCAGCACCTGCGCGGTGCGCCCCCAGTTGGCGTACACATTGGCATCGGGCGACAGCGCATACACCAGGCTCAACTTGGGCTGGTGGATGCTGCCGTCGCGCTGCAACCTGCCCGTGGTGCCATCGGGCAGACGCGTATGGCCATCGTATCGATCAACGCGGTACGCCGGTACGATCCTGAGCGCTTCGGTCGGCTGGTAGATCGCCTGCACATAGCTGCCCCAGTTGCCGAAGGTATGCCGGTCATCGTTCTGGATGCGTGCGGGCGTGGTCTGGAAATCGGTAGGCGCGGCATAGTTGAAGCGCAGACGCTGGTACCCGTTGTCCTGGTGCTCGTAGTTGATGCCACCTTCCAGGCTGAGCAGGTCGTTGGCCTTCCAGGTGAGTGTGGTGAGCATCCCTGCCTGCCGCTCGTCCCAGATGCGACGCTGGCGCGGCGCGTTTCCGCCTGGCAGGTCACTGAAGGTGACCCGGCGGTCATCCTCATAGCGGTTGTAGTACAGCAGTGCGCCAAAGACGAGGCTGTCGGCCAGCCTCAGGTCCATATGGGCGGCGACCTGGCGCATATCGCGATCATCACCGTCATTGCCGTTGCGGATGGCCGTGCCGCGACGGCCGGCCTGCATTTCCGCTGCGGTCATGAAGCCCGGCTCCTCGGCCTGCTGGTGGTACGCGCGTGCGGTCAGCCCCACCCGCAGGCCATCGTCGTCCAGCGTTCCATAGAACCATTTGCCGCCGAGGGTGTATTTCTTCGAGGCATCATGGTCGCGGTAACCATCGGAGTCCTGCACACCGATGAAGTAGTTCTGTGCAACGCCATTGTCCTGTCGCCCGACGGCCAACTGCCCGCTGCGGGTGTTGTCGCTACCGTAGCCCAGGCGTGCGTCGGTGTAGTTGCCGCCCTGCCGCGTGCCGAAATTCACGTTGCCGCCGATGTTGTGCAGGCCGTAGCGCGGGTCGTTGGTACCGCGCACCACTTCGATATAGCTGATCTCCAGTGGGAACAGCATGTCGATGAAGCGCTGGTTGCCACTGTTGACGTTGCTGGGGACGCCATCGATGAGGGTCTTGATCGCGTTGAGGTAGCCCTCGCCGTTGAAGGCACGAAAGCTGACCTTGCCGGACTCGGCGCCCTGACGCGTTTCGGTCAGCTGGATACCGGGCATCTGGCCCAGCAGTTCCCAGCTCTGGGACACGTTCCTGTCCTGGATCTGGTCGGCGCCCAGTACATCCACCGAGGTCAGTATCTGATGGGCGCTCAACGGCCCCTCTGCCTGCTGGTGGACATCGACCTTGCCGAGGGTCAACGTGGAATCACCAGACTGGGCGTATGCCGGTCGGGTCAAGCAAGCGGCCGCGATCGCGACCACGAGAACAGGGGTTTTCATGGAGACCTGGGAGGCAATGGGGGGGAACTGAGATCGAGAACGCGACCCGATTTGCAATATTATAACATTTCGATAAAACGAGGGGACTTTGCCTGGTTCCCGCGTGGGGCGTGCGCAATCCGACCGCGGCCGCCCACTTGCCAGCACCTGCGACATACAGTCGCAGAAGCGCCTGCCGGGGCATTTTTGCCGCTGGCGTTGGCGCTGCTTCCCTTAGACTCTGGCGCGTGCGCTACCCCGTCCTCCACCGCTGGCTTTACGCCTGGGCATGCCTGGCCATGCTCCTGGTGGTGGTGGCGCCACTGATCAGCCGCGCGTTGGCGCATCCAATGGCTGCGGCCATGCAGGCACCGGACACCCCTGCCGGGCATCACCCGGCCATGGAGTCCGATGCGGCGTCGGCACACCCCCTGCACCACGCCATGATGACGATGCCCGCGCATGCCGATGCGGCGGCGTCCACCGATCCGCATGCCGAGCATGAGATGGGCGTGGACTGCGACTACTGCCTGATCGCCGCCCGGATGATCAGCCTGCTCGTTGCATTGCTCCTGCTGCTGGCCACCTGGCTGGCGGTCTTTCGTGCATTGGCAGGACGGGTCGACACCCGATGCTCCCCTGCCCCGGGCACGCTGGGCGCGCGCGGCCCACCCGCACTGGCCTGCTGATCCAGCGCACGTCCTGAAGCGCGCATCGCGGTGCGCATGGACCTGGATCTTCCCCTGCCCATCCAGTGCCCGGCTGACCTGCCGGTTCTTTCTCCTGTCTCGATCACGCGGTGATCGCGGCATCTCGATGTTGTGCACAATGAACAGACTTCACTCTATTGGCCCGCTTTCCACGGCCACTCTGGCCGCACTCGCGTGCGCTGCCGTGACGCCCACGCAGGTCTCGGCCCAGGACGGCACCGTGCTGACGCTGGGCACCGTGCAGGCTCGCGCGGCAGCCGATCGCGAACGTTCCGCAGGCGCGGTGTTCACCTCGGTGGACATCCTCGGCGGCGACCTGCTGCAGCAGCAGAAGGTGGACCACAGCTGGGAGCTGCTGATGACCGCCCCCGGCGTGCAGGTCACCCAGTTCAAGATGGGCACCGATGCGGGTCGTTTTTCTTTCCGCGGGTTCAACGGCGAAGGCCGCATCAATGCGGTCAAGCTGCTGATCGATGGCATCCCCAGCAATGACAATGCCGGCGGCATGCCCTACCTGGATGCGGTGTTTCCGCTGGACATCACCGCGATGGAGATCGTGCGCGGTACCAACGACGCCCGCCATGGCCTGCATGCCATCGCCGGTAACGTCAACGTGCTGACCCGCCAGGGCGGCAATGACGGTCAGTTGAGCGTGACCGTGGGCAGCTTCGGCACCCAGGACGTGCAGCTGGCCAAAGGGTTCGAGAACGGCGCCTGGTCGCAGAACTACTTCGTCGGCTGGCGTGGCGCGGACGGTGAGCGCGAGCATGCCGATGGCACGCAGCGCAGCTTCGCCGGCAAGTGGTTCTATACCGACCCCGATGGCCGGTGGCGCGCGGGGCTGAGCAGCCGCTACTACAGCAACGCAGCGCTGGAAGCGGGCTATCTCAGCTACGCCGAGGTGCAGGCCGATCCGAAGCAGTCGCCGGACTATGCGCGCGATGACCGCAGCGAGCGCGAGACCGTGCAGACCGCACTGCATCTCGATGGCACGCTGGGCAGCGACTGGCAGTGGAATGCCAAGGCCTACCAGAACCACTACCGCAACCAGCGCTGGGTGACCTTCACCGCCGGCGGCGCGCAGCAGGAACGTTTCAACGATGAGACCCATCGCGGGCTGATCCTCAACACCACCTGGCGTCCCAGCACAGCGCTGGCCGAGGTGGTGCTGGATGCCGGCGTGGACGGGCAATGGCAGGACAACGCCGCGGCCCGCTACCGCACCGTGGCGCGCGTGCGCCAGGCCACGCTGCGCGACTGGGATTTCGATCTCGATATCCGCGGTGCGTATGTCCAGGCGGTAATCCGGCCAATGGACGCGCTGAAGATCGTGCCGGCCTACCGGGTGGACCGGATCGACGGCGGTTTCCGCAATGTGGCCGCCGGTAGCCGGGCGCCGGTGTACGACTACGGATTGATCAAGCAGCCCAAACTGAGCGTGTCCTATGACCTGGGCAGCACCACCGTTGCCTACGCCAACTGGGGCCGCAGCTTCCAGATCGGCAGCGGCAACGGCGCCTACCGCACGCAGGCCAGCAACCTGTCGCCCTCGATCAACGAGGGCTGGGAAACCGGCATCAAGTGGGCGCCGGGCCACGGCCTGCAGACCCGCCTCGCCTACTGGGAACAGCGGGCCTCCGACGAGGTGGCCACCGTTTTGGGTGTCAACGGCACCGTGGGCAGCAACGAGGTCGGCAACGTGGGCCAAACCCTGCGCCGGGGCTGGGACGCGCAGCTGACGTGGCAGGCCGACGCGCACTGGCGTGCCTGGGCGTCGTACTCGCGGCAGAAGGCGGTGATCGAGGCGCCGGACCCGAGCGCGCCGCAGACCCGTGGGCGGCAGATCGAAAACGTGCCGAACTGGCTGGCCAGCGCCGGCGTGGCGTATTCGCCCATCGCCGACTGGACCTTCAGCGCCTGGGGCAATGGCCAGGGCGACTACTTCGTGGAGCGCACCAATACGCTGGGCCGCCATGGCGGTTATGCACTGTTGAACCTGAGTGCCACCTACCGCCTGGACCCGCGCAACAGCCTTGCCCTGCAGCTGAAGAACGCCACCGACCGCTTCTATGTGTATGCCTGGTATGACAGTGGGTCCGCCGGCTACTCGCCCGGTGATGGCCGCGCACTCTACCTGAGCTGGACCCGGGAGCTCTGACATGGATGCCGTTGCCAACCCGCACCGCTCCGATCGCTGGCGCTTCTACCGTGCGGTGTGGCGGTGGCACTTCTATGCTGGTCTGTTCGTGCTGCCTTTCATCGCCTGGCTGGCGCTGACCGGGGCGGTCTACCTCTACCAGAAGCCCATTGATCGCTGGGTGCACCACGATCTGAAGGTGGTCGATGCCACGCCGGCTGCCGCGTCGCTCCCCAGTGCCCAGATCGGCGCCGTAATGGCGGTGAGCAAGGGGGAGGTGTTCCGCTACAGCACGCCTGAGCGCGCCGACGGGAGTGTGGAAATCGGCGTGCTGCAGGGCGACGGGCGGCGCGAGATCTACTACATCGATCCCGGCCCGGCGCGGGTGCTCGGCCACCTGCCGGAGAAGGGAACCTTCTCCGGCGTGGTGCGGCGGCTGCACAGCCTGGATCTGCTCGGCAACTACGCCAGTGCGCTGATCGAGATCGCCGCCGGCTGGGCCATCCTGCTCGTGCTGACAGGCCTCTATCTCTGGTGGCCGCGCGGGCAACAGGGCGGCATCACCAGCGTGCGCGGGCGACCGGTGCAGCGCTTGTTCTGGCGCGACCTGCACGCGGTGACCGGCGTCTGGGTTGGCGCGGTGTTGTTGTTCCTGGCGGTGACCGGCATGCCCTGGTCGGTGGTCTGGGGCAACCAGGTCAATGCCTGGGCCAATGGACAGCAGTACGGCTATCCGGCCGGCGTCCGCGTGGACGTACCGATGTCGCATCAACGGCTCGCCGATACCACCATGCCGACCTGGTCGATGCAGCAGGCACAGCTGCCGGTGTCGTCGCTGCCACGCGCCCAGCACGCCCACGCCGACAAACACGCCGGGCATGCGGGGCACGGTGGCGGCGCACTGGGGGACCTGTCGCCACAGCCGGGTGCCATCGGAATCGATGCGGCGCTGGATCGGTTCAACCGGCTTGGCATGGCGCCGGGCTACAGCGTGGCGCTGCCGCGTGGCCCGATGGGTGTCTATACCGCCTCGGTCTACCCGGAGGACCTGGCGCGCCAGCGGGTGGTCCACCTGGACCAGTACAGCGGCCGGGTCCTGTTGGACATGGGCTACGCCGATTACGGTGCCCTGGGCCGCGGACTGGAATGGGGCATCAACGTTCACCTGGGACAGGAGTACGGCAGCTTCAATCGGCTGTTCCTGATCACCGCCTGCACCGCGATCATCCTGCTGTGCGTCAGTGGCGCGGTGATGTGGTGGAAGCGGCGCCCCATGGGCGGTATTGGCGTGCCAGCGCTGCCCAGGCAAGGGCGAACGATGGCCATCGTCTTCGCACTGCTGTGCGTGGGAGGCGTGCTGTTTCCGTTGGTGGGCCTGTCGCTGTTGGTGGTGGGTATCGCGGACTTCATCGCGACAGGCGGTTGGCGCCGGCCTATCCGATGCCGGCGCGATCGGGCAGCGCCTTCACGAAGTCGATGAACATCCTCAGCGCCGGCGGGATCAGGGTCCGGTTCGGGTAATACAGATACGGACCGGAGAACGACTGCCACCACGGCTGCAGCACCGGCTCCAGTGCGCCGGACGCCAGGTATGGCTGCAGCCAGTCCTCGAACAGATGGATGATGCCGCTGCCGGCCACGGCCGCTTCCACTGCCAGGTCAATGCCGCCGCCGATCTCCACCAGCAGCTGCCCGCGTGGGGCAATGGTGATCACGTCCGGCCCACGCTGGAACTCCCATTCCGCGATCGCGCCGCTGGGAAAGCGCCCCCGTATGCAGGCATGCGCCAGCAGCTCGCGGGGATGCGATGGCCGGCCAGATGGGTACGCATTGTCCGTAATCCCGTACAGCCTGTTCTCCATTGGCTGGGTGGCACTCGCCTGGCTGATGCGCCGGTCACCCAACATCCTGCCCATTCCCGGTACCTCTTCGCTGGATCACCTGCGCGAGAACATGGCGTCGGCCCATTGGGTGCTCGACGACCAGGACGTCAGCGCACTCAACGCCGTCGCGCAGATCTCACGCTGAGCGTTCCGTCAGACGGGGTCAAACCGGAAACCCGTTGAATCGGCGCAGGATTCCGCCGGGCCCCGCCGAGCGGCCGCGGCACCGGAGGGTGCCGCGACGCCCTGGCAAGCCTGGATCAGAAGCTGTAGTCGAACGAAACACCCACGGTCCGCGGCTGCATCATGACCGCGTTCCAGCGCCGGTAATTGGTGGCGCTGCCCGCAGGCAAGGTCCTGCCGGCGGCAACGTAGATATCCTTGTTGGTCACGTTGGTGATGAAGAAGCGGA
This sequence comes from Stenotrophomonas sp. GL_101, assembly GCF_057835675.1. Taxonomy (NCBI): domain Bacteria; kingdom Pseudomonadati; phylum Pseudomonadota; class Gammaproteobacteria; order Lysobacterales; family Lysobacteraceae; genus Stenotrophomonas; species Stenotrophomonas sp. GL_101. The sequence goes on from NZ_CM174432.1 coordinate 2,424,999, forward strand.
TGGTCGAGTTCTGGCTGCTCACTTCGGCAGTCAGGTCCAGGGAGGTGTAGCCGGGCAGCTCGATGGACTGTGCTGACGCCACCGAGGCCTCACGCTCGCCGTAATAGCGCAGCGCACCGCCGACACTCCAGCCCCATTCGCCGCGCGTCGGGAACTGATAGTCGGCCTGCAGGCTGCCCGCCCACTCCGGCACCTGTGGCAGCCGGGCGCCGGATTCGGCCTGGTTGGCCCCCGCGCCGGGGCGCGCCGGAGGAATCGGCGCGGTCAGCTTGGCATCGGTGTAGGCCATGCTGGCGCTCAGGCGCAGCCCGTCCATCGGCATCAGTGCACCGGTGAATTCAACGCCCTGGCTGCGTGCACTGCCACCGTTGACGCCGTAGGAGATGCCCTGCGGCGTGACCAGGTTCAGGCGGATGTCATCCCAATCGATCCGGAACGCGGCCACTTCCACCAGTGCACGACGATCCCAGAAGTGGGTCTTCAGGCCGGCTTCGTAATTGGTCAGGGTGTCCGACTTGACCTGCGACGGCACCTCGGGCGCAGCCGGGAGGATGGGATTGGGACTGCCGGCACGGTAACCGGTGGCGACGCGCAGATAGGCCATGGTGTCCTTGCCCAGGAACAGCCGTGGACTGGCGCTCCAGGTGGTCACGCTTTCCGACGAGTCGGTGATCCGCTGCACCCCGTCCCCACCGAGCGGGCCGCCCAGGGTCTGTCGGAATACCTGGTCGTTGCGCGCATGGCGCACGCCCAGCGCCAGATCAAAACGGTCGGTGAATTTCCAGGTGGTGTTTCCAAACAGCGCCTTTTCACGGTAGCTGGTCAACACCGAGGCGGTGAACAGGGCGAGCACCGGGTTGAGTGCCGGGCTCAATGCACTGCCATTTTCGATGTAGGCGGCATCTTCGTCGGTATAGAACGCACCCAGCTGCCATTGCAGGCGGCTGTCACCCTTGGAGGTCAGGCGCAGCTCCTGGGTCCATTTTTTGAGTTCGATGTCGGTGTCCAGCGCGGCGTAGGCCATTACCGGGCCCACGCCAGGCGTCTGCCCCAGCAACGGAACGTATTCCACCGACTGGTCCTGCAGCCGCCACGAGTTGGACTTCATCCAGCTGCTGGAGGAGGTGAAATCTGCCCAGCCCAGATCCCAGTCCACGCTCAGCCCGTAGACGTCGTACTTGATCGTGCTCGGCTGCAGGAGCAGGTACTCGTTGGCATAGCCGGGCAGCTTGGGTTTGAAGGTGACCGGATCCAGTGCGACCGTCGCGAAATTGTCGCCCTTGTTTTCCTGGCGCATCGCCGTCAGCAGCACGTCAACGGTGTCCGACGCTTTCCACAGCAGCGACAGGCGACCGGCGTTCTGGCGCACGTCGTTGGTATCGCGGCGATGCAGCACGCTGTTGTCGATCCAGCCCGGGCTGGTCTGTTCGGCGTAACTGGCGCGCAGCGCCAGCTGACCTTTCACCAGCGGCACGTTGATCGCCGCGCGCTCGGAATGGCCAACCCGGCCACCGTCGTCGACGACCCGCATCGTCGCGCCGGCGCGGCCGGCGAAATACTCCAGGTCCGGCCGCTTGGTCACGTACTTGACCACCCCGCCCAGTGCACTGGCGCCGTACAGCGTGCCCTGCGGGCCGCGCAGCACTTCCACGCTCTGTACGTCGTAGGGCAGCAGGTCGAACATGCCCGAGGTGGCACCGGACAGCGAACCATTGGCGGTCAGCGGGACGTCATCGACATAGATCGACGTCGAGGCGGTGTTGCCCATCGGGGTGATGCCACGGATCGAGATCGTCGAACGGCCCGGTGCGCCCAGGCTGGAGACCTGCAGGCCGGGAATCAGACCGGCCAGGTCGTTGACGTTGTTGACCTGCAGGCGGTCGAGCTGCTCTTCGCTGATCACGCTGATCGACATCGGGATGTCGGTCACCACTTCCACGCGCTTCTGCGCGGTCGCCGTCACCGTCTCGAGCGTGTGCAGGTCGTCGCGCTGGGTGGGAGCGGCCGCATCCTGCGCCAGCACCGTTGCGCTGCAGCCCAGGGCCAGGATGCCTGCAGTGCAGGCCAGCGACAACGCGTTCATTCGGAGCGAACAGTGACTCATGGTGGTGACACCTCGGTAGCGAAGGTGGACGCCCACTTGGGTGGGCGTGGAATGCGGCTCATGGGAGTAGCGCAGCAGCAGGGGTGACGACGTTCCGTACATCTGCCGGCGGTGACATCGGCAGCGCGGCACTGATGCGCTTGTGAAGGTTTTGTTCACAAGCCCATATAGGCCACAATAGTCCTGAACAGAGAAGTGTCAATCATGCATCGCAACATGGGCGCATTCAGGTCGATATGGCGCTGGGCCGGCCTGCCTCAGCGCCCTGCCCCCATACCGCCTCGTCGCACCAGATCGTGCCGTCGCGATAGATGACAGCCGGCGTGCGGTCCTGCTTGAGAAAGGTCGGCCCGTCGAGATCGACAAGATCGCATCGCTGCCCGACCACGAAGGCCGGCGCGGCGCCCAGGCTGCTGCACACCATGCAGCCGACCATCACGCCCAGATCGGCGTCGCGTGCCGCAGCGGCGATCATCAGCGCTTCGGTCAAGCCGCCGCACTTGTCGAGCTTGATGTTGAACACGCTGAAGCGGCCTTTCAGTCCTTCGACATCGGCCAAGGTCAACGCACTTTCGTCTGCGGCCAGGGGAATGGGCGATACGAACCCGTCGAGGTCCGATTCACGCCCGCGTGCCAGCGGTTGCTCGATCAGTGAGACCTCGGCGGCGACCATGGCCGTCACCAGCCGGTCGAGATCGCCGATCTGATAGCCCTGGTTGGCATCGACCCCCAGCCACACCTCCGGGCGCGCCGCGCGGATGGCATCGACGCGCGCGATGTCGAGATCGAGATCACCGGTCAACTTGACCTTGATCGAGCGCGCCTGGCGATAGGCGACGGCCGCAGCGGCCATGCTTGCCGGCTCGTCGGCGCCGAGGGTGAAGGTCGTCGGCAACGGCCGCGGCGCGTCCACACCGGCAAGCGCCCACACCGGTTTGCCCGTGCGTTTGGATTCCAGTTCCCACAGCGCGGCATCGACCGCATTGCGCGCCCCGCCGGCTGGCAGGATCGCGCGCAGTTCTTCGCGCGTCGGATGCGCCTCGATCGCATCACGCGCGGCGTCCAGCGCGGCGCGGAGGCTGTCGATGGTTTCACCGAGGTAATAGACCCCGGTCGCTTCACCCCGGCCCACGTGCGTGCCGTCATCCAGGGTGACCAGGCAGGCATTCCGGCTATCGAATACATGGCTGGCAATGCGAAAGGGAACCGCAAGGCGCAATGCCTCGACCGAGACTCCGAGTGTCAGGCGCGCCATCAGACACTCACCGATCTGGCGACAGTCTCACGCGTTCCGGGCAGCACTGCCCACGGCTTGATCGAACACATCCTGTTCCCCTGCCTTCTATCGAATGATTCTCTATTTGAGACAATAGTTGTCTCTTTGGAGAACTGTCAATGGCGTTTCGCATTTCTGCAGTCAGGGGTGGCCGGCAGCGATCGTCGCCACCGGCGTCACGGTCACTTCGCAGGGGTCGCCGGGGCAAGCGCGGCGGCGATCTGCGACAGATGCTTGTTCCAGTCGAACTTCTTGCCTTCCGGGGTCCAGCCCAGGCGCACGATCACCGCGTCCTGCGACGGGATCACCGCCACGATCTGGTGATTGTGGCCCATCGCCATGAAGGCATCGGGCGCCACATCCTGCAGCACCTTGCGCCCCGCTTCCGCTTCCCCGGCCTCGGCCCGGTTCAACCAAAGCTGCGCACCATAGGAAGGCCGCGCCGAGGCCAGGGTCGGCGTCAGTGCGAAGTCCAGCCACGCCTGCGACAGCAGCCGCTTGCCACCGGCTTCACCGCGGTTGAGGTGAAGCAGCCCATAGCGCGCCCAATCGCGGGCAGTGGCATAGCCATAGGAACTGCCGACGAGCACACCGGACTCATCCGGTTCGATCAGCGCGCTGCTCATGCCGGTGGGCGCGAACAACCGCGTCTGTGCAAAGCGGGTCATGCCCTCCAGCGTTCCGCCGGTCGCCTCGAACACGATCCGCGACAGGATGTTGGTGGTGCCCGACGAATAGCTCCAGTGCGTCCCCGGCGCGTGCTCAAGGGGAAGCGCGGCAGCCAGGGCGCCCATGTCGCCTGCCTCGAACAGCATCTTGATCGACTCGTTGCCTGGCAGGTAGCTTTCGACGAACGTCAATCCGCTCGACATCGTCAGCAACTGGCGCAGCGTGATGGCTGCGCGGGGATCGCCCGCACCCTGCCATTCGGCAACCGGCGCGGGGGCATCCAGGGCGAGCACGCCGTCATCGACCAGCAAGCCGACCAGCGTTCCCATGATGCTCTTGGTTGCCGACCACCCGAGCATCGGGGTGTTCTGTGTAAACCCCGGTGCATAGCGCTCGGCAACGATCGCGCCACCCTGCACCACCACGATCGCCCGGGTGTCGGGATAGCCTGCGATATTCTGCTCATCGAAGGCGGCACGCACCGCTGCATCCAGCGCGGCCCGGTCGATCCTGGTTTCGGCAGCGGCCTGGCGCGCGGCCACCGGCAGATCCCCCAACGGCCATGGCCTGGCCGACAGCGGCTGCAGCGGCGTGAGCCGGGCAGCCTGCGCATTGAGCGTTTTGAGCGCTACATCGCCGGTGGTCAGCGTACAGCCGACTGCCGGACGATGGAGTGCGGTACGGGTGGCCGTACCGGGGGCCGATGCGGTCACGGTGCCTGCCTTGCGATCTACCGACAGCACCACTGCCTGGGTGAACGGCGCCAGCGCGTGGATATCGTCACGCAGCACGTCGGCCTCGGCACGTTCGGCCACGAATATACCGGCGCATGCGATCTGTGCGGCCACCGCCGTGCCCAGATCGCCCGGGCTGGTGATCGGTGGCGCGGCAGCGAGCGCCGGGCCGGATGCCGCAAGCGCCAGGGCGACAAGGCCCCACCGGGAAGAGTGTCCGAGCATGATGAACGACCTTTGATCTGTGCAGCGATGGAGTGGATCAGCCCTTGCGGCATTGGTGGCGCAACACGGCCCCGGCTTTGGCACCGGTATGCTTGCCGCCGTCGAAGGCGACCACACCGTTGACGATCACCGTCTCGATGCCGGTCGGCGATGCAGTAGGCGCTTCCCAGCTGGCGACATCATCCAGCGTGTCCAGGTCGAAGAGCACGATATCGGCGCGCATGCCTTCGCGGATCAGCCCACGGTCACTCAATCCCATCCGCTGTGCCGGCCAGCTCGTCATCTTGCGGACCGCATCCTCCAGCGACAGTACCGGGCGTCGCTTTACATACTCGGCGATGATGCGCGGGAAGGTGGCATACGCACGCGGGTGCGGCAGGCCAAGGGCGTCGACTTCGCCGAACTTCACCGCCGACGCCGCATCGCTGCCGATGCTGACCCAGGGCTGGCGCAGTGCCAGTTCGACATCCTGTTCGCTCATCATGAAGTACAGCGCGACGGCGCGATTGGGCAGCCCTTCGAGCGCGATGTCCCACGCGGCATCGGCCGGATCCTGGTTCAGCTCGGCACCGATCTCGGCCAGGCTCTTGCCGTGGAAGCGCCGGTACTTGTCACTGAAGCCATTGGCAAGACGCACGTTCTCGAAGCCGCCCGAGGCATGTACCAGGTTCGACCAGCCCGGCATCGAGCCTGCGGCCACTTCCTTTTTCATGCGCTCGCGCACCTTTGGGTCGCGCAGGCGCGCAATTCCCTTTTCCAGCCCATCGGCCCAGACCCAGCTCGGCGCGATGATTTCCAGCCCGGTGCCGCCGGCGGTATAAGGGTAGAGGTCGGCGGCCACATCGACACCGCGCGCCCGCGCCGCATTGATCGTCGCCAGCGCCTGTGGCATCAGCTTGCCCCATTGGGGAGCGAAGGCCGCCTTCAGGTGGAAGATTTCAACCTTGACCCCGCCCTTCTCGCCGATCTCGATGGCTTCCTCGATGGCCTTGACCACGCCCTCGCTTTCGTCACGCATATGCGTTGCATAGAAGCCGTCGCATTGCGCGGCAACCTTTGCCAACGAAATGAGGTCTGAGGTGCTCTGGAAGCTGCTGGGCGCATAGATCAGCGCACTGGAAATGCCGAACGCGCCGGCCTCCATCGCGACCTTGACCTGCTCGCCCATCGCATCGAGCTGTTTGGCGGTGGGGGCTCCCGCCGCATCGCCCATCACATGCACCCGGGCCTGGGTCGACGAATAGTAGGTGCCGAAATTGACGGAAATACCCTGCGTTTCCAGCGTGCTGAAATAGCCGGGGATCCCGGCCGCCGGTACCGGCGGTCCGCCCTCGCCCCCGATCAGGGTGGTCACGCCCATGCGCAGCTTGTTCTCCGCAGCGCCATCCTTGAGCAGCGCGGCGCCGGACTGGTCCATCATGTCGATGAAACCGGGCGCGACATAGCGGCCCCGTGCGTCGATTTCGCGGGTACCACGCCCGGGAATCTGACCGACCTGGACCACCCGTCCATCCTTGACCGCTACATCGGCCCGGACCCACGGGTTGCCGGCACCGTCGAGCACGCGACCATCGCGGATCACAAGGTCATAGTCAGCGGCTGCCGCAGTAGTGGCAAGCAGCATCGACAAGGTCGTCCAGAGAATTCTACGCTTCATCATTCCATTTCCTCAGGGGTACGGTCGCCGCGCATTCCGGTTGCCGGGTGCGGCTGGGGCTGTTCTGCGCGCACGTCATCCACGACCTCACGGACCGCGTCGACCACGCGATCAGGCTGGTCGATCTGGATGTAGTGGCCGGAATCGCTCACGATCTGTTGCCGGCCACGGGTCGACATGGCGGCCTGCTCGGCATGCAAGGTGCGCCATTCCTGCTTGAATCGCCCGCCCTCCGCCGCGGTCATGCCCAGCGCCGCCAGCTCTTTGGAGGTGAACGGCATCAATGCGGTCAGCACGATCAACGGGCGATCGCCAAAACTGTGGACCTCGCGCGCGTCATCCATGGTGCTGTCAAAGCCATCGACCTCGGATTTGGCGCCTTTGATCGACGCGCTGGAAAACGCGGTTATCTCAGCGGCCTCGTCCTTGGGCCGCTTGCCCTGGTCGGCACGCGAGAACAGGAATCGCACCAGGCCGGTCCTGGACAGCGCCGAGGCCGTGTTCATCAACAGCGATACCTTGCTTGGATGGACATTGACGCTCACCACGCTGCCGAGCCGGGCGATCTGATCGGGGTGCGAGGGGTCCACCATCACCAGCCCGGCGACCTGCTCGCCATAGCGCCCCACATAGGTCCGGATGTACGGCCCGCCGATGGAATGACCGACCAGCACCAGCGGATCGGAGATGTCCGCCGCTTTCAGCAGCGCATGCAGGTCCTCGGCCACGGCGGCGGCGCGCTGCGGCGAATCCTTGGCGTCGCTGCGCAGGATGCCCGCGCGGTCATAGGCACAGGTGCGGGTGAAGCCTGCGATCCGGTCGTGCACCAAGGTCCAGTCGAGCGTGCCGCCCGTGCCCAGCCCGGACTCCAGGATCACCGTTGGCGAGCCGCTGCCGCGGCAATCGATGTGCATCGCGCGCCCGCCGATGTCGACCATTTTCCCGCGCAGCGGAAAGTTCGCCTCGGCGTTACGGCGCCCCAGCGCCTCGTAGACCACCCCGACCAGGGTGAGCAGGATCAACAGGGCAAGCAGCCCCAGAAGGAGCCACTTCACCCACCGCCACACTCGCCGCCAACCGCTCACCTGTGTCATTTCATGCTCTCTGGAATGCCGTACTAAAACCCGTGTGTGTTGGGAGCGTGATCATTTCGCGGGTGCGCCGATCCGGTGGTCCGATCGCGATGCAGTCCTGATCTGCTGACGATAATCCCAAGAGGGATATAAACGTCCTAATGAGAGAATTGTCAATGTGCAGCGCGGCAGGGACGCTCGTCCGTCCCGCCGGGATGCTTACGCACCGGGCAGCCCTAGGGTTCGTCCAGCGCCTGAAATCGCTCGCCGAGGTGGTCGACCAGCGCGCGCACGGAAGGCAGCAGGCCACGCCTGGAAGGAAACACCGCATGGATGATCCCGTGCTTGGGAGTCCAGTCCGGCAGGACCTGCACCAGCGCACCGCGACGCAGGTGGTCGGCCAGCAGCATCTTCGGCAGCATCACGATGCCGACACCGGCAACGGCAGCGGCTGCAAGTGCGGTCATGTCGTCGGTCAGCATTCTGGGGACGTGGTGCACCGAGGCGGTGGCCCCGCCAATTCCGGACAGCTCCCACACGTGCGATTGCTCCTGACCGCTCAAATCGACTGTCGGGAACCGCGCCAGGTCCGCGGGAACCGCCGGTAGCCCGATACGGTCCAGCAATGCCGGGCTGGCCGCCATGCACCAGATCCGCCTGGACAGGACCTTGATGATGAGATCGCTGTCTTCCAGCGGTGGCGGGCGTACGCGGATGGCCACGTCGATGCCCTCCCCGACCACGTCGACCCGACGATTGGTGGCTTCCAGCACCAGGGTCACCTTGGTGTTCTGTGCCAGAAAGTCCGCGAGCATCTGACCGATGCTTGCATGCAGCAGCGCGACCGGGCACGACACGCGGATGACGCCCCGGGGCTCCGAGCGCGACAGCGCAACGGCCTCCTCTGCGGCTTCGGCCTCCACCAACATCGCTTTGCAATGTCGGTAGTAGTCCTGCCCGATCTCGGTGATGGAGAAGCGGCGTGTCGATCGCTGGATCAGGCGGACACCCAGTCGTTCCTCCAGCAGCGCGATACGACGACTCAACTTGGATTTGGGGACGCCCAACGCTCGACCCGCCTGCGAGAAGCCGCCGTGCTCCACGACCCACGCGTAGTACAGCAGGTCGTTGAGATCGATCGACCGACCAGGAAGAGTCATCGATTACTCCAGGGTTCCGCCAGGTCGTTCAGGTCATGCATGGCTCGCGCCCTTGAGGTACGGGATAGATGTAGCACACCGGCATCGATTGTTCACCTAATAGGACTCTGATGGCAAAAACCGCTATCTACCGACCCCATCGTCCCGGGCGTACTGTCTCTTCAACGCAAATCCGGGACCTCCCGGGACGGAGTCAGTGATGAAGGCAGTTCTTGGCGTCTACAGTGCCCCGCGCGCCCATTGGGTGGGTGACGGGTTCCCTGCCCGCTCGATGTTCTCGTACAGCACCCATGGTCAGCACCTCAGCCCCTTCCTGCTGTTGGACTATGCCGGTCCCCATCGTTTCGAGCCTACCGATCAGCAGCGCGGCGTCGGCCAGCACCCGCACAGGGGCTTTGAGACCGTCACCATCGTCTATGACGGTGAGGTGGCCCACCAGGATTCGACCGGGGCCGGCGGCACCATCGGCCCGGGGGATGTGCAGTGGATGACCGCGGCCTCGGGCATCCTGCATGAGGAATTCCACACCCCCGCGTTCGCCCGCCGTGGCGGCACCCTGGACATGGTGCAGTTGTGGGTGAACCTGCCCGCCCGGGACAAGATGGGCCCGCCGGGCTATCAGACGCTCCTTGACCAGGATATTCCGGTCGTGGACCTCCCCGACGCCGCCGGCCGTATCCGGGTGATCGCCGGTGAGTTCGCAGGGTCCCATGGCCCGGCACGCACGCACTCCCCGTTGAACGTCTGGGACATCCGGCTTCAGCAGGGGCATGAGCTCAGGTTGCCTGTGCCGGAAGGCTGGACGCTGGCGGTGGTCGTGCTGAAGGGCAGCGTACGAATCAACGGGGGGCAGAGCGTTGGTGAAGCACAGATGGTGATGCTCGACCGCAAGGGCGAAGGCGTCTTCATGGACGCGGCGAGCGATGCCACCGTGCTGCTGCTCAGTGGCGAGCCCATCGACGAGCCCATCGCAGGCTACGGGCCGTTCGTCATGAATACCCAGGAGGAGATCGCCCAGGCCTTCTCCGATTTTGAAAGCGGCCAGTTCGGTCAGATTCCGCACTGACCCCAGCACGGGGCGGCGCTGTTCCCCCTGCCCCGTCCCAACGCCCCCCACCACCCCACATTCCAGGAGAATGACTATGAGCGCACCTGCCAACTTCAACGGCGCCCGTCCGGTGATCGACCCGGACAATGCCGCGATGCTGCTGATCGACCACCAGAGCGGCCTGTTCCAGACCATCGGCGACATGCCGTTCACCACCGTACGTGCCCACGCCACCGCGCTGGCGAAGATGGCCACGCTGACGACGATGCCGGTGATCACCACCGCCTCGGTGCCGCAAGGCCCCAATGGCCCCTTGATCCCGGAGATCCACCAGGCCGCCCCGCATGCCACGTACGTCCCGCGCAGGGGCGAAATCAATGCGTGGGACAACCCGGAGTTCGTCGCCGCAGTGAAAGCCACCGGCCGCCGGCAGCTGATCATCGCCGGCACCATCACCAGTGTGTGCATGGCATTCCCGGCCATTGCCGCAGTCGCCGATGGCTACCAGGTGTTCGCCGTCGTCGATGCGTCGGGCACCTACTCGAAGATGGCCGAGGAAATCACCTTGGCGCGCGTAGTGCAGGCCGGCGTCGTGCCGATGGACACCGCCGCAGTGGCCTCGGAGCTGCAGCGCACCTGGCATCGCGATGACGCCGAGCAGTGGGCCGCGATCTACACCCACATCTTCCCCAACTACCAGTTGCTGATCGAGAGCTACCTGAAGGCACAGGACGTGCAGAAGCACCAGGAACCGCTGGATTCGCAGCGCAGCTGATCCCGCCGGGGCGGCGTGTTGGCTGACGGCCGCCCCGCATTGGCGCCCCCCCCTGCGGCTCTGTGCCGCCTCCTCCGGAGAATTGCAATGTCCAGTGAACCGATCCGCGATCCGAACAGCGATCACCTGCTCACCCCGCAGAATGCAGCATTCATCATCATCGACTACCAGCCCGTCCAGGTGAACTCCATCGCCTCGATGGATCGCCAGCTGCTGGTCGACAACATCGTGGGCGCGTCCAAGGCCGCGGTGGCGTATGGCCTGCCGATCGTGCATTCGACGGTGAATGTAAAGACCGGCTTGAACAAACCGCCGATTCCGCAATTGCGCAAGGTGTTGTCCGACTACCCGACCTACGACCGCACTACCATCAACTCCTGGGAAGACATCGACTTCCGCAGGGCCGTCGAAGCTACCGGTCGCAGGAAGCTGATCATGACCGCGTTGTGGACCGAGGCCTGCCTGACCTTCCCCGCCCTGGACGCCCTCAAGGAGGGTTACGAGGTCTATGTCGTGGTCGATGCCGTTGGCGGCACGTCCGTTGCCGCGCATGAAGCGGCGCTGCGTCGTATCGAACAGGCCGGCGGCCAGCTGATCAGCGTGCCGCAGCTGTTCTGCGAACTGCAGCGCGACTGGCAGCGCCATGAAACGGTGCCGGACTTCATCAAGCTGTTCATTGAAACCGGTGGCACGGCTGGCATCCAGTTCTCCTACGACCAGACCGAGTAAGCCCATCGAGGGAGCGAGGCCGACGCCTTGCTCCCTCCGTGCCGGCAACGCGGCCTGTTAGCGACGCAGCTCCAACGCCGCGACGGTGTACCAGCCAAACGCCGGCAGCAGTGCCAGCCGTTGGGTAAGGCCGTGGTACGGAGGCGGGTCCAAGCCGACCACCATCAACCAGAGATAGGTCATGGCCACCAGCGAGGTCCAACGCGACGCCCAGCGGATGCGCGAAGAGGCCTGCGGTCCAAGCTCCACCAGAAAGAGCAGCGGGGTAAGCACCGAAAACATGCCGATGCCGTAGAGGCCATGCAACGGGCTGCCCGTGAGGAAGATGCCATTGCTGAGCATTGCTATCCCAAACAACGCGGACGTCACTGCGGTGAGCACGAAACGTCGGCCCGGTATCAGCAGTGACAGGCTGAAAACAAGGATGGCTGTTCCACTGATCGTCGCCGCGATGTGCTCGGCATAGGCAGGCAGCCCCGGCAGCAGGCCAAGCTCGCTCAGGTGTTGGGAGACCGAGCTGTATCCGGGCACGGTGAAACCCACCAGGATCAGGACCAGCATCGCGCCAAGGGGAAGGAACACCGCTTGTCGGGTCGCCCATCCACGCATCGCAATCACCGTCAGTCAGTCGGGAAAGCGGCGACGTTAGCAGTTGCCTTCATGTTCGTCATCCGCTCGGCGGCCGTTCGCCCGTCGAGGCGGACCTGCATGCCGTGGCCGGCGGGTTACCCCGGCCACGGGTACACCCCGCTTCTTCCCGGTTACGACTGCGTTGCGCTGTCTCCGCGGTGCGGATACCCGGCCTCGGCCAGCACGGCAAGGAAGGCGGCTTCATCCAGTACGCTGTCGACCCGCACCTGGCGTGCAGACGGGTCGGTTTCGATACGCGCCTGGGGGTCCACGCTGAGCAGCGCGGCTCTCACCGGCGCAGCGCACGAGCCGCAGGTCATGGTCGGAATGTGGAACTGATGCATGTGAAGCTCCTGGTTGGTGGGTACACCGACCATCCTGGGCGTTGACAGCGTGACAAGGTCAATCAGGAATTTCGACCGCTCGGCCAATCCTTCCCTGCCGTTCAGGACATGCTACGCGTCGTTGCCTTGCGCACGCGCGATGACGCCGGCATATCCAGGCCAAAGCGCGGCGTCTTGCCGGTTGCCCCGGGCCGACTGCCCCGCTCCCGCGATGCGGTCGGGTCTGCCAGGTCTTCGATGATCGGGCAATCGGGGCGATTATTGCCGTGGCAGTGGTTGGCGAGCTCGCGCAGCGTATGCGCCATGGCCTGCAACTCCGCGATCTTCGCTTCCAGCTCCTCCACATGGGAAAGCGCGACCTTCTTGACATCGGCACTGGTCCGCTCGCGGTCGCGCCAGAGCAGGAGCAGTTCGGAGATCTGCTCGACGGTGAAGCCCAGATCGCGTGAGCGGCGGATGAAGCGAAGGCTGTTGGCCTCCTGCAGGGTGTAGTTCCGGTAGCCGGCGTCAGAGCGGCTGGCGCACGGTATCAAGCCGATTTTCTCGTAGTACCGGATCATCTTCGCCGACACGCCGGAGAATGTTGCTGCCTGGCCGATATTCATCGTGCTTCCCTTGGTAACGTCCACATCAGTATAGAACCCCGTTTCAAGCGCCCACCGGCGCCGCGTCGGGGGTAAAGAAGACATCGGCATGCAGGTCATCCGGACCGAGGCGCGCCGCCCGGCAGATGCGCATGGCTGCTTCAACCATCGGCGGTGGGCCGGCCACGTAGGCCTTCCATCCCTCCATCCGCGGGTGATCCTCGGCAACCGCGTCGGTCACCCACCCGGTTCGCCAGCGGGCCTGGTCGGCGTCCTGGGAGAGCACCGGGGTAAAGGTCAGGTGGGCGTGCGCCCGGGCCAGCTGCTTGAAATGCGCAACCAGGTACAGGTCACGCGCGGTACGCGCGCCGACGTACACATGGATCGGCTGCCGCGTGCCGTCTGCCAGCGCCGCCTCCACGATCGCAAGGATGGGCGCCAGGCCGGAACCGCCGGCAATACAGAGGATGGGGCCGGCATGCTGCCGACGATAATGTGACGCCCCCAGCGGCCCCTCCATCAGTACCGGATCGCCGATCCGCAAGCGTGCGTGGACCCGCTCGCTCGCAAGCCCGCCGGGCACCCGGCGGATGTGGAAATCGAGCTCGCCCGCGCCGGTCTGGCCGGCCATGGAGTAGTCGCGGGGCGGCGCGCCCGGGAAGGTCAACCGTACGTACTGGCCAGCACGGAACGCCATCGCTTGAGCATCGCCGACCGCAAGGCGGATGCGCTTGATATCGTGCGTCAGGGTCTCGATTTCCTGCACGTGGCAGTCCAGGCGTTGAACCGCGTGGGAGGGGCCTGCGTCGAGGTCAGCGGCCCAGGCCGCGACCAGATCGGTCTGCGGCAGGGCACTGCAGGCAAGGAACCACCCTTGCGCCTTCTGCACGTCGGTCAGGGCGAAACGGCTGTGCGGCCGATGCTGGACCGTTCCGCTGATCAGGCGTGACAAACACGAACCGCAGCGACCGGCGCGACACCCATGCGGATAGGCGATGCCGGCCGCCAAGGCGGCCTCAAGCACGGTGGCGCCCTCCTGCACCACCAGTGTTCGCCCTTGCTGGGGCAGTTCGATGTAGCGGATCATGGCCGCGCTTCCTGCGGGACCGCACCGGCCTCCATGCGCATCGGCGCACGGAAGCGCTTGAGCCGCAGCGCGTTGCCCAGCACGAAGATGCTGGAGAGCGCCATCGCGGCAGCGGCGAAGATCGGCGACAGCAGCATGCCGTTGAGCGGATACAGTGCGCCGGCCGCGACCGGGATCAGGACCGCGTTGTAGGCGAAGGCCCAGAACAGGTTCTGTTTGATGTTGCGGATCGTCGCCTGGCTCAGTGCGATCGCGTTGGGCACGCCACGCAGGTCGCCGGACATCAACACCACGTCAGCCGCTTCGATCGCCACATCGGTACCGGTACCGATGGCCAGCCCGACGTCGGCCTCGGCCAGTGCCGGGGCGTCATTGATGCCATCGCCGACAAAGGCGACGCGCGCACCGTTGGCGCGGAACCGCTTCAGCGCGGCCACCTTGCCATCGGGCAATACCTCGGCGGCGACTTCGTCGATGCCCAGCTGCCGGGCAATCGCCGCAGCGGTGGCCGCATTGTCGCCGGTGATCATCGCCACCTTGAGGCCCAAAGCATGCAGGGCCCGGATCGCTTCCGGCGTGGTTTCCCTGATCGGGTCGGCAACGGCGATCACTGCCGCCAGGCGGCCATCGATGGCCGCATACAGCGGGCTTTTGCCCTCTTCCCCCAGCTGCCTGGCCGCGCTGGCGAACCGGCTCACGTCCAGGCCCAGCTCGGTCATGAACCGGTCTGCGCCTACCGCGACCGGGCGTCCGCCCACGGTTGCCGCCACGCCAAAGCCCGGCGTGGCGTGGAAGGCATCGAGCGGGACAAGGGCGATGCCGCGCTGCGTGGCCGCGGCAAGGATCGCTTCGGCGATCGGATGCTCCGAACGGCTCTCCACCGAGGCAACCAGCGCCAGCACTTCGTCGTAGTCAAAGCCCTCGGCCGGCACCAGATCGGTCAGCTCAGGGCGCCCCTTGGTCAGGGTGCCGGTCTTGTCCAGCGCGATGACGCTCACGTCCCGCAATGCCTGCAACGCCTCTCCCTTGCGGAACAGCACACCCAGTTCCGCTGCACGCCCGGTGCCCACCATGATCGAGGTCGGCGTCGCCAGCCCCATCGCGCACGGGCAGGCGATGATGAGCACGGCGACCGCATTGACCAGCGCGAAGGTCAGCGCCGGTGCGGGGCCGAAGACCAGCCAGACCAGGAAGGTCAATGCGGCGGCAACCATCACCGCCGGTACGAACCACAGGGTGACCTTGTCGACCAGCGCCTGGATCGGCAGCTTGGAACCCTGCGCTTCTTCCACCAGGCGGATGATCTGCGCCAACACCGTGTTGGCACCGACCTGGGTGACGCGGAAGCTGAACGCGCCGGTCTTGTTGATCGTGCCACCGACAACGGCCGCGCCCACTCCCTTCGATACCGGCACCGGCTCACCGGTAATCATGCTCTCGTCCACGTACGAGGCACCTTCAACCACCTCCCCGTCCACCGCGACCTTCTCGCCGGGACGCACCAGCACAACGTCACCGAGGGCGACCTGGTCCAGGGCAATCTCGACGATGGCACCGTTGCGCTCGACCCGTGCGGTCTTGGCCTGCAGACCCACCAGCCGCTTGATCGCCTGCGAGGTACGGCCCTTGGCACGTGCCTCCAGGGTGCGCCCCAGCAGGATCAGGGTGACGATGACCACGGCGGCTTCAAAGTAGACGTTGGCCGTTCCCGGGGGCAGCACCTCCGGCACAAACGTGGCGACCACCGAATAGCTGTAGGCCGCGGCCGTGCCGACCGACACCAGCGAGTTCATGTCCGGGCCGCCTCGCAGCAACGCCGGCACGCCCTTGCGGAAGAAGCGCAGGCCAGGCCCGAACAGCACCAGGGTGGCCAGCGCGAACTGCAGGTACCAACTGGTCTGCTCGCCCAAGGTGTGCATCACCCAGTGGTGCATCGCCGGCACCAGGTGCGAGCCCATCTCCAGGATGAAGACCGGCAAGGTGAGGATGGCCGCGATCAACAGCGCGCCGCGCAGCTCCCGCCCCTCCGCCTCACGCCGCGCGGCGTCCTGATCGCCACCGCCCCCGGGGACGTCGGGCAGGCGCCGTGCGGTATAGCCAGCCTTCGCGATGGCCGCGTCGAGGTCGGCGAGGGTTACCACGCCTGCCAGGTGCCGTACCCGCACACGCTCGGTGGCCAGGTTCACGTCGGCCTGCAGCACCCCGGCCACCTGGCGCAGGGCCTTCTCGACGCGACCCACGCAGGACGCGCAGGTCATGCCCTCGATCATCAGCTCGCTGGTCTCCTCGTGGACTGCGTAGCCGGCACCTTCAATCGCGCTGACGGCAGCCTGTGGATCGGCCGCGCCGATGAAGGCGACGTCCGCGCGCTCGGTGGCCAGGTTGACCATGGCCGTTGCCACGCCCGGCACTGCCTGCAGTGCGCGCTCCACTCGACCCACGCAGGACGCGCAGGTCATTCCCTTGATGGGCAGGCTGAGCCGCCCGGCACGGGGGTGGGATGAAACGGCGTCTTTCTGGATAACCACGGAAGCCATCTGGCTGCCCTTTGGAGAGTCTGTGTTGCGGCCAGTCTGGGGATTCCAACGATGGGAAGGTCAAGGGTGCCCGGCGCGCGTTCCATCCGGATGGATGACCACCTCACCATCTTCCTTGGAAAACGCCGCCGCGACCCGCGGAAGAATCTCCAGCACCACTTCGGAGGGCCGGCACAGGCGAACGCCAGCGTCGGTCTGTACGAACGGTCGGTTGATCAGGATCGGGTAACGCAGCATCGCGTCCAGCAATGCATCGTCACTCAGCGCGGTATCGTCCAGGCCCAGCGTCAGATAGGGCGTGTCTTTCTGCCGGAGGGCATCGCGCACGCACAAGCCGGCCGCACTGATCAACGCGACCAGGCGCGCGCGGCTGGGCGGGGCCGCCAGGTAATCGATCACCTCCGGCTCGATCCCGGCATGGCGGATCAGTGCCAGGGTGTTGCGCGAGGTACCGCACTGCGGGTTGTGGTAAATCGTGGCGTTCATGCATTTTCCTCGGGGTTCACGCTCGTTTCCAGCACGCCTGCGGCCCTCGCCAGTGCGATTGCTTCGGCAGCCCCCTTGCGCTCGCTGTAGCGGTCCACCAGGTAGTCGCTGTGCCCACGGACCAGCAGGGTGAACTTGACCAGCTCCTCCATCACGTCCACCACCCGGTCGTAATAGGCCGAGGGCTTCATCCGTCCGTCGTCATCGAACTCCTGCCAGGCCTTGGGGACCGAGGACTGGTTGGGAATGGTGACCATGCGCAGCCAACGGCCCAGCACGCGCAGGGCATTGACCACGTTGAACGACTGCGACCCGCCGCACACCTGCATCACCGCCAGGGTCCGGCCCTGGGTCGGCCGCACGCTGCCCTCTTCCAGCGGTAGCCAGTCGATCTGGTTCTTGAACACGGCCGTCATCGTGCCGTGGCGTTCGGGGCTCACCCAGACCTGCCCTTCCGACCAGAGCGACGCCTGGCGCAGTTCCTGCACCTTGGGATGGGAGGCTGGCACGGAATCGAGCAGCGGCAGCGCCTGCGGGTCGAACAGCCGGGTTTCCGCGCCGAGGTGGTCAAGCAACCGTTGTGCTTCAAGGGCGAGCTTGCGACTGAACGAGTGTGGCCGCAGCGACCCGTACAGAATCAGGATGCGGGGCCGGTGCGTCCGCGGCGCGGCGCCCTGCAGCGATGCGATCGAGGGGATGTCCAGGGCGGCCTGGAGCACATGGGGAACCGTCTGCATGGGGTTGCCTGTCGCGTAATGTTCCATTATTCTAGAATCATGGAACATAAGACCGCAACTCACGCATTGGCTGCGCTTGGCCACCCCAGTCGCCTGTCCATCTTTCGTCTGCTGGTGAAGGCCGGAGGCAGCGGCAAGCTGGCCGGTGATATCGCACAGGCGCTCTCCCTGCCCGGTGCCACGCTGTCCTTTCACCTGAAGGAACTGATGGCCGCCGGATTGATCCAGGCCGAGCCGCGCGGCAGGACCATCTGCTATCGGGCCGAGTTCGAGGCGATGCGCGCCCTGGTGGCCTACCTCACCGAGAACTGCTGCGCTGATGAGCAGCCCTGCGATCGCCCCGCCGGCTGCTGACCCCCCCTGCCCGTGCCCCGGCACGGGTGCCCCGTCCATCGCCTGGAACTGCGCATGTCCGCTGAATCCCCCCGCCTGTCGTTCCTGGACCGGTATCTCACGCTGTGGATCTTTGCCGCGATGGCGCTGGGGGTCGGCATCGGCGCAGCGTTCGAGGGCGTGCCCGTGGCACTCCACCGCCTGACGCTCGGCTCGACCAACGTTCCGATCGCCATCGGCCTGATCCTGATGATGTATCCACCGTTGGCGAAGGTGAATTACGAAGCGTTGCCCCAGGTCTTCGCCGACAAGCGGGTGCTGATGCTCTCGCTGCTGCAGAACTGGATCATCGGCCCGTTCCTGATGTTCGGGCTGGCCGTGCTGTTCCTGCGCGACTACCCCGACTACATGACCGGCCTGATCCTGATTGGACTGGCGCGCTGTATCGCCATGGTGCTGGTATGGAACCAGCTGGCCCGCGGCGACAGCCAGTATGTGGCTGGCCTGGTGGCGTTCAACGCGCTGTTCCAGATCACGCTGTTCAGTGTCTACGCGTGGTTCTTCCTGTCCTGGTTGCCACCGGTACTCGGCCTGCAGGGCAGCGTTGTCGCGGTCAGCGTCTGGACCATCGCCGAAGCGGTGCTGATTTACCTGGGCATACCGTTCCTTGCCGGATTCATCACCCGGCGCTGGCTGAAGGCAGCCAAGGGAACCCAGTGGTATGAAACACGATTCCTGCCGGCCATCAGCCCGATCACCCTGGTCGCGTTGCTGTTCACCATCGTGGCGATGTTCAGCCTGAAAGGCGCCGATGTGCTGCGGTTACCCGTGGATGCGGTGCGCATTGCGCTTCCACTGGTGCTGTACTTCATCATCCAGTTCACCCTGAGCTTCTTCATGGGGCGGTGGGTTGCCAGGGACTACCCGCGGACCACCGCCATCGCCTTCACCGCGGCGGGCAACAACTTCGAGTTGGCGATCGCCGTGGCCATCGCGGCCTTCGGCCTGGCCTCACCGGTGGCCTTCGCGGCCGTCATCGGGCCGTTGGTCGAGGTGCCGGTACTGATCCTGCTGGTCCATGTGGCCCTGCGCTGGGGCAGACGCTACTTTCCCGCCGACGCATCGCGCCGCTGAATCCCCCGGCATGCGCTCGGAAACCGGCCCCCGAGCCGCCGCAGCGCGGGCCTGGGCCCGGCGATTGGCGCCGACACCCCAGGATCGGGGACAATAGACCGGATCGGAAGCACCCGGTCCGCCACGGCACGGACCCGCATCGCGGCGGTCATCCCTCCGCGCCCTACTCCGTCTTCCCGCCGCTCTCTCCGGATCTGAATTGAACACGATTGCCCCACCGCCTGCTGCCGACGACCTGCCCCTGACCGACCGCCTGCGCCAGGCGCTGGACCTTTTGGAGGCAATCGAAGCCGATCGCAGCGTGCTCGACACGCTGCCCGACGCCGACCGCGTGCGCCTGCACCAGGTGGTGGCCAAGGTCTACCACCCCGAGCCGAAGGCACGGCGGGTGAAGCTCAAGCAGCAGGCGCGCGAACGCCACCAGGAGAAGGTGCGCAAGTCCGAAGCGCTGCTCGATCAGACCGGTATCCGTGCACTGCGGCGCAAGCCGGTGTTCAGCACGCCGAACTTCTTCCCGCCGCATGCGGCCGGCCTGCATGACGCGCGCAACGGTGAGGGTGCCGAGGCCGCGCCCGAGCCGGTGCAGTCGCTGGAACTGCGCCACTGCTATGTGTGCAAGCAGAAGTTCACCCAGCTGCACCACTTCTACGACCAGATGTGCCCGGCGTGCGCCGAGCTGAACTACTTCAAGCGTACCGAGACCGCCGACCTGCGTGGACGGGTGGCGCTGCTGACCGGCGGCCGGGTCAAGATTGGTTACCAGGCCGGGCTGAAGCTGCTGCGCGCGGGCGCCGAACTGATCGTGACCACGCGCTTCCCGCGCGACTCGGCGGCGCGGTATGCCGAAGAGCCCGATTTCGCCGAGTGGGGCCATCGGCTGCAGGTCTACGGCCTGGACCTGCGCCATACGCCCAGCGTGGAGGCCTTCTGCAGCGAACTGCTGGCCACCCGCACGCGCCTGGACTTCATCATCAACAATGCCTGCCAGACCGTGCGCCGCCCGCCGCAGTTCTACGCGCACATGATGGCCGGCGAGACCGCCGCGCTGCACGAGCTGCCCGAGACGGTGCGCAGGTTGATCGGCCAGTACGAAGGCCTGCGCAGCGCCGAGCTGCTGCCGGCGGCAGAGCCGGCTACGCTGCCTGCGGCGCAGGGCCTGGACGGTGCGCAGGGCCTGACCCGCGCCGCCGAGCTGTCGCAGGTCCCGTTGCTGGCCGATGAGCTGCTGGGCCAGCAGCATCTGTTCCCCGAAGGGCGGCTGGATCAGGACCTGCAGCAGGTGGATCTGCGCGGGCGCAATTCGTGGCGGCTGCTGATGGCCGAAGTGCCCTCGGTGGAGCTGCTGGAGACCCAGCTGGTCAACGCCATCGCGCCCTTCATCATCAACGCGCGGTTGAAGCCGTTGATGCTCGGCACGCCCGAACGCGACAAGCACATCGTCAACGTATCGGCGATGGAGGGGCAGTTCTACCGCAACTTCAAGACCACCCGGCATCCGCATACCAACATGGCCAAGGCGGCGTTGAACATGATGACGCGTACCTCGGCGGCCGATTACCAGAACGACGGCATCCACATGAACAGCGTGGATACCGGCTGGGTCACCGACGAGGATCCGGCCGACCTGGCCGCCCGCAAGGTGCAGGAAGAGCGCTTCCATCCGCCGCTGGACATCATCGATGGCGCCGCGCGCATCGTCGATCCGATCATCCATGGCTTCAACAGCGGTGAGCACGTCTGGGGCCAGTTCCTGAAGGACTACGCGCCCACCGACTGGTGAGCGCGCGCGGATCGGGCTTGCGCACGCTTCCTTAACCACGTCGCCTTATGCTGCACGGACGCCGATTCCGCAAAGGAGATGTCATGAAGAAGCTGTCTGCCCTGATCCTCGCCGGGTGCCTGCTGGGCACCAGCCCGCTGGCAATGGCCGAGATCGTCAACCTGACCAACAGCGCCGATGGGGCAAATCGTGAGGCCGGCATCGCCGCGGTCAAACAGAAGCTGCGCGATGCCTGCACCGAACGCAAGGGCACCCCGCAGATGGATTCGTTCGAGGTCGAGTTTGAAAAGACCAGCGAGAATCCGAAGGTGCCCAAGCCGTATTACGTGGACGGCAAGCTCCAGTGCGACCTGCCCGGCTGAGCTGACGGCGGGAGCCGGATGCCCCCTTCCCGCCCGGCTGCCTGCTGATATAGTGCGGCGAGCATGATGGGCGCGGTGCCCGTCCACGCACAACAGGGAGTTGGCCATGGGTCTGGTACAGGCGGTGAAGGGTGCAGTCGGTGGCGTATTGGCCGACCAGTGGAAGGATTTCTTCACCGTGCCGGCCGGGCTGCCATCTACGGCGGCGCTGTTTGCCGCGGTGGCGCAGGGCACCAATGCCGGGCGCGGGTCCAATACCGGCGCCTCCTCGAACATCATCAGCAACGGGTCCAAGATCGTCGTGCCCGAAGGGTACGGGCTGCTGCTGTTCCAGGACGGGGCCATCACCGGGTTCGTCGCCGAGCCGGGCGGCTATGAATGGCGCTCGGACGATACCAACTCGCAGTCGATCTTCGCCGGTGACGGCCTGGTCGCCCCGCTGATCCGTCAGAGCTGGGAGCGCTTCAAGTTCGGCGGCCAGCCCGGTTCGCAGCAGGCGGCGTTCTTCGTGTCGCTGAAGGAACTGCCGGACAACCGCTTCGGCACGCAGTCGGAAATCTACTGGGACGATAGCTTCCTGGGGACCCAGGTTGGCGCGGTGACGCGCGGCTCGTACACGCTGAAGATCGTCGATCCAATCCTGTTCGTGAAGAACTTCGTGCCGGCCCGCTATCTGCAGCCGGGCCAGGTGTTCGACTTCACCGACCTCGACAACGCCGCGGCCAGCCAGCTGTTCAACGAGGTGGTGGGCTCGCTCGCGCCGGCCTTCAGCCTGTATACGAACGACCCCGGCAAGGGTAACCGCATCACCAAGCTGCAGCAGGACTCGCTGGGCTTTGCCAAGAGCCTGTCCGATGCGGTCGAGCAGGGGTACCAGTGGAAGTCCGATCGCGGCTTGGCCATCGTCAAGACCGCCATCGTCTCCATCGAGTACGACGCCAATACGCGTGAACTGCTCAAGACCGTGCAGCGCGCCGATGCGCTGGCCGGTGCCCGTGGTAATTCCAACCTGCAGGCCAGCGTTGCCCAGGGCATCCAGTCTGCCGGTGAGACCGGCGGTGCTGCCGGGCTGGTGGGCGTTGGCATGGCGTCGGGCATGTTCGGTGTAGGCGGCATGCAGCAGCCGGTCGCGCCGGCCGCCGACGACCCGGTTGCCAAGCTGAAGAAAGCCAAGGAAATGCTCGATCTCGGCCTGATCACCCAGGACGACTACGACGCACTCAAAGCCAAGGCGCTGGGCCTCTAAGACGCAGGACGCGCACTCATCATGTCTGACCCGAAAATGCCGCCCCCCCTGCCCCCCTCGCTGCCGCCGGCCGCGCTGAAGGGGCCGGGGTCGCCGCAGGATGTGCCGCCCCTGCCGGGCAGCTTTCCCGTGGATACCGCCTCGCTGCCGCAGGCGATCCGTGACGAAGTGGAGGCGCCCGACCCGGTGGCGCTGGATACCGCTGCCGCCGAGCTGAAGGACGGCCTCAACCGCTGTCCCAAATGCGGCGCCACCGACATTCGCCAGAGGCTCGGTACCGACATCCTGGTCTGCCAGTACTGCCGTAACGAATGGCACGGCAGCCGGGTCGAGGAGGAATTCGGCTTCGGCGAAGGCATCGACCAGCTGCGTGGCACGGTCATCGCGTCGGGCGCGCGCGACATCCAGGCCGATACCGCCAGCCTGATGAGCTTCAAGTGCACCGGCTGCGGCGCCGAAGTGACCATCAACACCGAGAACACGATGACCGCACGCTGCCATTGGTGCCGCCATGTGTTCGGGGTCAACGAACAGGTCGCCAACGGCGCGGTGCCCGATGCGGTGCTGCCGTTCCACATCCGCAAGGACGATGCGGTGGCGCGCATCCGCCAGTTCGTGGACAAGCGGCGCCTGTTCGCGTTGAAGGCCTTCAAGGAGCAGTTCACGCCGGAGAACGTGGTCGGCGTCTACATGCCCTACATGATCGTCGACGGCAACGTGAGTGCCAGCGTGGCCGGCAAGGGCGAGATCAAGACGCGTGAATACACGCGTGGCTCCGGCGACAAGAAAGAAACCTACTACGATGCGGACGTATACCAGATCGATCGGCATGTGGATTTCACCGTGGACGACCTGCCGCTGGAATCGTCCGCCGATCGCGGCAACCTGGACGCGCGCGCCAACACCAACAACATCATCAACACCATCCAGCCGTTCGATACCAAGAACGCGGTGAAGTGGAACGCGTCCTACCTGAGCGGCTTCACTTCGGAAAAACGCAACGTCGATGTCGAGCAGCTGCGGCCGCGCCTGGAAGACCAGTTGCTGTCCATTGCCCGCGCGCAGGTGGAAGACTCCGTACGCCGCTACGGGCGCGGGGTGCGCTGGGAACAGGAACAGCTTGAAGTGCACGGCACGCGCTGGGTGTCGATGTACCTGCCGGTGTGGCTGTATTCCTACCACCAGCCCGGCCGCAACGGCGGCATGCTGCACTACATCGCGGTGAACGGCCGCACCGGCGAAACCATGGGCAGCGTACCGATACAGCAGTGGAAAATGCTGCTTGCCGCGCTGACCGCCGGTACCATCATCGAAACCCTCGCAATCCTCTTCCTGGTGGCCAGCGCATGAGCGAAGACAGTGGTCTGTGGTTGTTGGCAGCCGGCCCGGCCGGTGCCAGTGCGCTTTACTGGGCGCTGTACCGGTACTACCGCAACACCGACAAGTCGCATGGGTTCGAGCACGAAACCGCGGTCGAGGCGCAGCCGGTGACCGGCTCGGACCGCAAGATCGATACGATCACCGGGACGCAGTCGACCAGTATCCGCGGCAACAACGTGGGCGCCTACCGGGCGCGGGTGCAGCGCGATACCGGCTGAGCCGATGGCCACGCCACCGGCGGCATCCGGGCAGGGAAGCGCTATGCTTTCCTGCCCTGTTGCAACGAGGCCTGCCATGCGCACGCTGTATCCGGAGATCGCTCCGTACCGTGAACACCGCCTGCCGGTGGATGCCACGCATACGATCCATGTAGAGGAATGTGGCCGCCCCGACGGCATCCCGGTGGTGTTCCTGCACGGTGGCCCGGGCGCGGGTGTGTCGCCGACCCATCGACGCTTCTTCGACCCGACCCGCTACCGCATCGTGCTGATCGACCAGCGCGGCAGCGGCCGCTCCACGCCGTTCGGCGAACTGCACGACAACACCACCGCCCACCTGGTCGCCGACATCGAGACGGTGCGGGCGCAGCTGGGCATCGAGCGCTGGCTGGTCTTCGGCGGGTCCTGGGGCTCGACCCTGGCGCTGGCGTATGCGCAGGCGCATCCCACGCGCGCGACCGGCATCATCGTGCGCGGCGTGTACCTGGGCCGGGCGGAAGAAAACCGCTGGTTCAACGAAGCCGATGGTGGTGCGCGCTGGGTGTTCCCCGAGCGCTGGGCGCGCTACGAGGCGCATATTCCCCCCGCCGAGCGCGCTGAGCTTCTCAACGCCTATTGGGCGCGGCTGGACAGCGCCGACCCGGCGACCCGCATCGCCGCCGCGCAGGCGTGGCTGGGCTGGGAAGACAATGCAGCGACGCTGGTGCATGACGTCACCGCGGTTTCAAGCGCCGATCCGCTCGACACCCTGGCCAAGGCACGTATCGAAGCACACTACTTCCGCCACCATGCGTTCCTGGAGCACGGCCAGCTGTTGCGTGGCATCGATCGCATCCGCCACCTGCCCGGCGTGATCGTGCAGGGTCGCTACGACATCATCTGTCCGCCGCGCAGCGCCTGGGAGCTGGCAACGGCCTGGCCGGAAGCCAGGCTGGAGATGGTGCTTTCCGGCCACAGCGCCACTGAACCTGCCACCGTCGACGCGCTGGTGCGTGCCACCGACGCATTCGCGGAGCAGCAGCGTCCCGGCTAGCGGCGGCCTGCACGCAGCCGGCACACCCGGCTGCGCATCATGGAGCCCCCTCCCCGGCCACGCGCCATGCCCACGCCCTCCGGTTCCCGCCTGGTTGTCTACGCTGCACTGGTCGGCAACCTGCTCATCGCCATCGCCAAGTTCATCGCCGCCGCGGTGTCGGGCAGCTCGGCGATGCTCAGCGAGGGCGTGCATTCTCTGGTGGACAGCATCAACGAGCTTCTGCTGCTGTACGGGCTGCACCGCGCCGAGCGCAAACCGGACACCACCCACCCGTTCGGCTATGGGCGTGAGCTGTACTTCTGGAGTTTCATCGTGGCGCTGCTGGTGTTCGCTGCCGGTGCCGGTGTCTCGGCCTACGAAGGCATCCAGCATATCCGCCATCCCGAGCCGGCCACCCATCACACCCTCAGCTACGTCATCCTGGGTATCTCCTTCCTGTTCGAGGGCACCTCCTGGTGGATCGCACTGCGTGAGTTCCGCGCGACCAAGGGCACGCAGGGCTATTTCGAGGCCTTCCGTCGCAGCAAAGATCCATCCATCTTCACCGTGCTGCTGGAAGACACTGCGGCATTGCTTGGCCTGGCCTTTGCGATGTGCGGGCTGCTGGCGGCGCAACTGCTGGAGATGCCGGTGCTCGATGGGGTCGCCTCGCTGTGCATCGCCGCGGTGTTGGCAGGCACCGCTTTCCTGCTGGCGCGGGAAACCAAGGGGCTGTTGCTGGGCGAAGCTGCGCACCCGCACGTGGCCGCGCGGATTCTCGCGGTGGCCAACGCAGATCCGGATGTTCGCAGCGCCAACGGGGTGACCACCATGCAGATGGGTCCACGCCAGGTCGTGGCCATGCTCAGTGCGGAATTCGAGGACGCCCGCACCACGCCTGAAATTGAAGCCTGCATCACCCGTATCGAGCACGCGGTCAAGCAGGCGTATCCCGAACTCACTGCACTATTCATCAAACCGCAGCGCCCGGAAGTGTTCCAGGCGCGCCGTGCCGCGCTGGGCCATGGCGGACGGCAGAACGAACAAGGTTGACTGCCATGCACACCGTCATTCGATATCCCCTGGTTGGCATCTGCATCGGCATGGCCGTGCTGATCGGTGCCTGCAGCCCACCGGGGCACCAGACCGCAAGCCCGTCGCCCACCGGGGGTGATCCGGGCGCGGCCAAGGCCGTGGCCAAGACGGTCACGCCCGCTGCGCCTGCCCGCAGTGAAACAGTGTTCGCCGAACCGCGGCCCGGCCTGGTGGTCCACGCCGTTGACGGCATGCACGTCGCCCACGATTTCAACCGCAGCTACCTGGCACTGGATGCCTGGAAACTGTCTGCCGGCCCGGACAGCGTCGGCACCCCGCTCGTCGCGCTGGTCCTGGAGGGTTCCAATGCACTGACCGCGGCGGAACTGCGCATCGGGCGCAGCGACCACCCTGCGGCCATCAAGGATTGCCTGACCGCGTCGGCCGAAGCGACCGCCGCCACCGACCTGGTGGACATCGGCGGCGTGCCCTTCACCCACTTCGCCAGCAGCGACGCGGCGATGAGCCATTATCTCCAGGCGCAGTGCTATCGCGTCGTTCGCCAGGGCGCGTGCTATGCGATCGACCTGATCGTGGTGGGCACGCGCCCGGAGGTCTACGATCCGCCGCGCACGCCACCGTTCAGCACCGCGCAGGCCCAGCAGCAGCTGGCCGATGCACTCCAGGCGGTGAGCTGGGTTGAATGATGCGAAGGCCCCCTGTCCTCCCGCTGGAGCATGCGGCATGAAGCACTGGACTCCCCTGCCGAGGCGCTTCTACCAGCGCCATCCCACCGAGGTGGCGCCGCAGCTGCTGAACACGTTGCTGGTGCGCGACGACGGGCGCGCCGGCCGCATCGTCGAGGTGGAGGCGTATGCCGGCAGCGAGGACCCGGCCGCCCATTCCTTCCGCGGCATGACCGCGCGCACCACGACCATGTTCGGCGAGGCCGGCCATCTGTATGTCTACTTCACCTATGGCATGCACTGGGGCGCCAATGCGGTGTGCGGCGATGTCGGCCAGGGCTGGGGCGTGCTGCTGCGGGCGCTGGAGCCGGTGGAGGGCATCGCACTGATCCGCGCGGCGCGTCCGGCGATCCGCCGCGACACGGACCTGGCCAGCGGTCCGGGGCGGTTGTCGCAGGCCATGGGCATCACCAGGGCGCTGGATGGCGCCGATCTGGTCAAGGATGACCGTGGCATCCGCATCGTGAGCGATGGCACTCCGCCCCCGGCGACGCCTGCCGTGGGGCCACGGATCGGAATCAGCAAGGCGATCGACTTTCCGTGGCGCTGGCACGTGCCGGGCCATGCACATGTGTCGGCGCGTTCACCTGCTTCGCCGCGTCGGCCGCGTCGGCCGCGCCGTTCAGACAGGTAAATCGTCATTCCGGTGTAAAATTCACCGCTTTAGCCGGAATCATGGCGAAAGCCCCCTACCGACCGCCCCTGCCGGGCCCGGCCTTCATCCGCCTTCTGGCGGGGTTTGCCGACGGACCCTTGGCTGTTTCCAGCCCGGATATCACCGACCGCCTCAGCCAATGGGTGGATTGGAACCGGGCGGTGGCGTTGTCGCGGGCGCTGGATGGCCGGCTGCCGGCGGCACCGGCCGACGCGCCAGCCTTCGATGCCACCGAGGACGCCGAGTGCACCCGGGCCCATGCGGCGCTGGCTGCGTCGATCCGCGCGCCGGACGCGGCCTCCCGCGGGACGGTCGCCAAAGGTGAGGACTATGCCCCGCATCGGCAGCGCTGCATTACCCTGCAGCGCGCCATGCAGGCCTCGACCGGACGCCTGCGGGGCCGCCTTCGCGACAGGCTGTGTACCGCCTCGGCGGACCTGGCCCGGCTGGCCGAGGTGGATGCGGTAATGGAGCAGACCCTGAGCCCACGCGAACAGACCTTGCTGGGCACGGTGCCGACCTTGCTTGGGCAGCACTTCGAGCGCCTGCGCCAGGCATCGGCGCCTGCGCCCGGCACGGCCTGGCTGGGCCGCTTCCAACAGGATATGCAGGACGTGCTGCTGGCCGAACTGGATGTTCGTTTTCAACCGATCGAAAGCCTGCTCGCAGCGCTTCGCCCCCGATAACTGGGACGTCATGTTCAGAACTAGTCTTTATTTCGTTGTCTTCCTTGCCGGCCTGCTGGCGGCGTGCTGGATCGGTGCCGGGTACCTGGGGTCCAACCCGGTGGGTGCGGCCGTCGCGGCGGTCATCGTGGCCTGCTACTGCGCCGGTGGCATCGAGCTGCTGCGCTACCGCCAGGCGACGCTGGGCCTGGGCCGTGCGCTGGCCGACGTGGACGCCGCGCAGGCCGAGCTCGGCACGTGGCTGCAGCGGGTGCCGGCCGGGCTGCGTAACGCGGTGCGCCTGCGCGTGCAAGGCGAACGCATCGCCCTGCCCGCGCCGGTACTGACCCCCTACCTGGTCGGGCTGCTGGTGCTGCTGGGCATGCTGGGCACGCTGCTGGGCATGATGGCCACGCTGCGTGGCACCGGCCTGGCACTGGAAAGCGCCACCGATCTGCAGGCCATCCGCGGGTCGCTGGGCGCACCGGTGGAAGGACTGGCGGTGGCCTTCGGCACGTCGATCACCGGTGTGGCGACCTCGGCGATGCTGGGCCTGCTGGCCGCGTTGTGCCGGCGCGAGCGCCTGCAGGTCGTACAGGGGCTGGATACCGAAATCGCCACCCGCCTGCACCCGCATTCGCAGGGCTGGCAGCGCGGCGAAGCACTGCGCATGGCCCAGGCGCAGGCCGAATTGATGCCGGCACTGGTAGAGCGCCTGCACGCCATGACCGTGGCGATCGAACAGCGCAGCACCGACACCCACCAGCAGTTGCTGGACAGCCAGGAGCGCTTCCACGCCAAGGCCGATGCAGAGCACGCACGCCTGGCCAGCGCGGTCGAAGGGGCCCTGAAAGACAGCGTGGCAGCGAGCGCCCGCGCCGTCGGCGAGGCGTTGCAGCCGATCATGCACAGCACCCTGCAGGCGATCGCCGGCGACACCCGCGCCCTGCAGGACAGTGTCGGCAGCGCGGTGCAGCAGCAGTTGGCCGGCCTGGATACGGCTTTTGCGGCCAGCCATGCCAGCAACGCGGCCACCTGGCGCAGTGCGCTGGATGCGCAGCAGCAGACCAGCACCACCCTGCTACAGGACCTGCGCGCCGCGTTGACACAGCTGGCCGAGCAACACGACCAACGCGCGGTCGGCCTGCTGGACGCGATGAACGCGCGCCTGGAAGCCAACGCACAGCGCTGGAGCGCGGCGCAGGCCACGCAGCAGGACAGCCAGCAGGCGCTGACGGCCGACCTGCGCGGCAGCCTGCTCCAGTTCACCGGCGAGCACGCCCGCCAGGCCAACGCGCTGGCCGATGCCCTTGCTGCCCGCCTGGACAGCACCGCCGAACGCTGGTCGGGCACGCAACAGGCGCAGCAGCAAGCCAACGTGGCGCTGGTCGCCTCGCTCGATGCCGCCCTGCAGCGCTTCACCGAACAGCACGATGCCCAGGCCACCGGCGTGGTCGAACGCCTGGCCGGCCGCCTGCAGGACAGTGCCGACCACAGTGCCACCGCCTGGACCGCTGCGCTGGACGCCCAACAGCAGCAGAGTGCCGCGCTGGCCGAGCGCAACCAGTCCGCGCTGACCAGCGTGACCGGTCGCTTCGATGCCCAGGCCACCGCGCTGGTGGAGGCCCTGCAGCACTCGCAACATGCCCTGCAGGAAGCGCTGGCCGCACGCGACGAACAACGCCTGGCCACCTGGAGCAGCACCTTTGAACAGATGACCGATGCGCTGGGCGAACAATGGGCGCAGACCGGCGCACAGACCGCGCAGCGCCAGCGTGAGGTCTGCGATGCCATGGCACGCACCGCACAGGACATCAGCGCGCATACCCAGCAGCATGCCAGCGCGACCATCGCCGAAATCGCGCAGCTGGTGCAGGTCGCCTCCGAGGCGCCCAAGGCCGCCGCCGACGTGGTCGCCGAACTGCGCCAGAAGCTCTCCGACAGCATGGTCCGCGACACCGCCATGCTGGACGAGCGCAGCCGCCTGCTGGCAACCCTGGAAACCCTGCTGGACGCGGTCAACCATGCCTCCACCGAGCAGCGCACGGCGGTGGACGCCCTGGTGACCACCTCCGCGGACCTGCTCGAACGGGTCGGCAACCGTTTCACCGACCATCTGGCGGCCGAAACCGGCAAGCTCGGCGAGGTCGCCGCGCAGGTCACCGGTAGCGCGGTGGAAGTGGCCAGCCTGGCCGATGCCTTCAGTGGCGCCATGCAGGTATTCGGCAGTGCCAGCGCCGGCCTCGGCGAGCGGCTTGAGCAGATCGGTACGGCGCTGGATGCCTCGCTGTCGCGCAGCGACGAGCAGCTGGCCTACTACGTCGGCCAGGCGCGCGAAGTGATCGACCTGAGCGTCTTGTCGCAGAAACAGATCATCGAAGAACTGCAGCAGCTGGGCGCGCGTGCCGGCGTTGACCAGGCTGCCGGCGCATGAGCGACGAGATCGAGGTCGAAGGCGAGTCCGGCGCCCCGATCTGGGCCGCCTTTGGCGATCTGATGTCGGTATTGCTGGGCGCGTTCGTGCTGATCCTGGTGGGCGTGGTGGCGCTGCAGCTGGAGCTGTCCAACCGGCTCGACCACGAGGTCAAGCAGCGCCAGGCCGAAGCGGCGCGGCGCAAGACCCTGGAACAGGCCCTGGCGGTGCCGCTGGCGGCCGGCCGGGTCACCCTGGTGGACGGCCGCATCGGCATCCGCGGCAGCGTGTTGTTCGCACTCAACTCCGACCAGCTGCAGCCGGAGGGCCGCGAGCTGCTCAAGAGCCTGGCGGCGCCCCTGGCCGAGTACCTGTCCTCGCGCGAGGAAATCCTGATGGTCAGCGGCTTCACCGATGACCGCCAGGTACGCGAAGGCAACCGCCAGTTCGCCGACAACTGGGCACTGTCGGCCGAACGTGCCTTGACCGTGACCCGTGCGCTGATCGCCGAGGGCGTACCGTCGTCGGCGGTGTTCGCCGCCGCATTCGGCGCCGAACAGCCGGTCGGGTCCAATGTCGACGAGGATGGCCGCGCGCGTAACCGACGCGTCGAAATGGCACCGATACCGCGGCCCAGGACGGCCGTCACCGCCGATGTCCGCTAAGCCGGCCGATCCACGGACAACGCTGCAGCAGTGGCGTGAGCAGCAGCTGGATCGTCACGACCCGGTGGGTTTTGCGGTGCTCGACGCGTTGCAGGCCCGTGCGGCCGCGCATGCGGGCCAGGCACGGCAGATCCTGGAGCAGCGGCTGGCGACGCGCATGGCGGACTATGCCAACGCGCTGCCACGCGCGTCTACCATCGCCGACGTTGCTTCACCTGCCCCCCGCTCACCGCTGGCCGCATTGCTGGCCGACCTTGCCCAGCGGCCGCGTGCCGAGGACACCGAGGCGTCGGCCTACCCGGCCCTCCCCGCCGTCGATGCATTCCGTGCGCTGTGGACCCAGGTACGCAGCCAGAGCCAGGTGCGGCAATCGCTGGGCGCCGCTCCCAGCGATGGCGGGCCACTGAACTCGGCGGTGCTGGTCCAGCGCGCCATCGCCTTGATGGGCGACACCTCGCCGGGGTATCTCAAGCACTTCCTGGGCTACGTGGACAACCTGGCCTGGCTGGAACAGCTGCAGCCACGCAACCTCGCCCCGGCCAGGGATGCAGGACGCGTGGCCCGGCCACGACGGCCGCGCGCCGCCAAGCCCTGACCAACGCCGCCAGCGACCTATACCAAGGTATATCGCAGCGAAACCACGGGCATCTATGCCCGTGCGCGCAAGGTGCGGACAATACGCGCATCGGCCCGACACGTCGGGTCGCCCGCCGCCGTCTCCTTCTTCTACCGGACTACCCCATGGATCCCGATCCTGCCGGGCGCCACGCGCCCCTGCGTTCTCCCTCGCACTGTCACTTCCCGGCGTCCGGCCGGCGGCTTCTGCTCGTCTGAGCATCGGGAGCCGGGCCGGCGCTGCCTGCCGGAGGCCTTCCGATGCACTACAAGATTCTCTACATCACCCTGCGCCGCCTGATTGGTGAGCGCGATGTCACCGCGCTGCGCACCCAACTGCTGCAACACGGTGCCCCCCTGTTCGCCCGGGCGCTCGCGCTGGGCTCGGCACGCATCATCGCCGATGCGCTCACCCTGCTGCCGATCAGCGAACGCATCAGCGTGCTGCGACATCTGCCCAGGCCGCTCCGCGACGCCATGACGCCGCTGTGCTCGCGCGGCAACCCGCACCGGTTACGGGCGGCGTTGGCCGGGCCCCTGGCCAGCGCCTGGCACGGCTGAGCGCTGCCTGCGCAGCCGCATCCGTTGCACCTCCCCGCTTTTGTTGCGTGCGCGTCCTGCGCGCGCTACCGCTTGTCTTATTGAGGATTTGCCCATGTCCCTGCTCAATGCATGGTTCGATGCCTTCCTGCGCAGCCGTCGCGCCGGCAGCCTGTTCCGTCGCCGCGCCCTACCCGAGGCCGGTATCGGCCGCGGCGCGGCCACGGCGGTCCCGGCCGATTTCAGCGCAGCGTTGCTGCGCTTGGCGCATGCACCGCTAGGGGCGGCGCTCGCCGCGCTGGATTCCCACGCCGATGGGCTCGCCGCCGCCGAAGCCGACGAGCGCCTGCAGCGTCTGGGGCCCAACGAGATCGATCACGAAAAGCCGCTGCCGTGGTGGCGTCACCTGTGGCAGTGCTACCGCAATCCGTTCAACCTGCTGCTGAGCCTGTTGGCAGCGGTGTCCTGGCTCACCGACGACCTCAAGGCCACCGTGGTGATCGGCACCATGGTGGCACTGTCCACGCTGATCCGGTTCATCCAGGAAGGCCGCTCCAACCGCGCCGCCGAGCGGCTCAAGGCGCTGGTCGGCAACAATGCGCGGGTGCTGCGGCGCGCGACGGGAAGTGCGGCGGCCGAGGTAGCCGACCGGTACTTCGGCGCGCAGTTGCACAGCCGCCGTCCGGCGCAGCAACAGTCGCTGCCGATCCGCGAACTGGTCCCCGGCGATCACATCGTGTTGTCGGCCGGCGACATGATTCCGGCCGATTGCCGCGTACTTACCGCCAAGGATCTGTTCGTGGCGCAGGCCGCGATGACCGGTGAGTCGCTGCCACTGGAAAAGTTCGCCACGCCCGACCTGCAGCAGGCCAACCTGCTGGAGCAGCCCAATCTGCTGTTCATGGGTACCAATGTGGTGTCCGGGACGGCCACCGCCGTGGTGCTGGCCACCGGCAACCGCACCTGCTTTGGCACCATCGCACAGCGCAGCACCGCCACCGAACGCGCGCGCGCCGCGTTCCAGGCCGGGGTGAACAGCGTCAGCTGGTTGCTGATCCGCTTCGCGCTGGTGATGGTGCCGTTCGTGCTGCTGGTCAACGGCATCACCAAGGGCGACTGGACCGAAGCCTTCCTGTTCGCGCTGTCCGTCGCGGTCGGGTTGACCCCGGAGATGCTGCCGATGATCGTCACCTCCACCCTGGCCAAGGGGGCGGTGCTGCTGTCGCGGCGCAAGGTCATCGTCAAGCGCCTGGATGCGATCCAGAACTTCGGCGCGATGGACGTGCTGTGCACCGACAAGACCGGCACCCTCACCCAGGACCGGATCGCGCTGGAGCGGCATACCGACGTCTATGGGCGGGACTCGCAGGACGTGCTGACCTTCGCCTACCTCAACAGCCATTTCCAGACCGGGCTGAGCAACCTGCTCGACCGCGCCGTGCTGGAGCACGTTGAGCTGCAGCATGAGCTGCGGCTGGCCCAGGACTACCGCAAGGTGGACGAGATCCCGTTCGATTTCGAGCGCCGGCGGATGTCGGTGGTGGTGTCCGAGCGCGACGACCACCATGAGCTGATCTGCAAGGGCGCCGTGGAAGAAATGCTGGCGGTGTGCAGCACCGTGCGCGAGGACGGGCATGACCTGCCGTTGGATGCGCAGCGCCTGGCGCGGGTCCGCCAGACCACCGAGGAACTCAACGAGCAGGGCCTGCGCGTGGTCGCAGTGGCGATGAAGGAAACCCCGGCCACCCGCCAGGTCTATTCGCAGGCGGACGAGCACGGGCTGACCCTGCTCGGCTATGTGGCCTTCCTCGACCCGCCCAAGGAATCCACCGCACAGGCGCTGCAGGCCCTCGCCGCGCATGGGGTGGAGGTCAAGGTGTTCACCGGCGACAACGAACTGGTCACCGCCCGCGTCTGTGCCCAGGTCGGGTTGCAGGCCGATACCATCGTAACCGGGCCTCAGATCGAGCGGATGGACGATGCGGCGGTGTCCGACGCGCTGATCCGGCACCGCGTGTTCGCACGCCTGACCCCCCTGCACAAGGAGCGGCTGGTACGTGCGCTGCGTGCCCAGGGCAAGGTGGTGGGCTTTCTCGGCGATGGCATCAACGATGCGCCGGCACTGCGCGCAGCCGACATCGGCATCAGCGTGGACAGCGCGGTGGATATCGCCAAGGAAGCGGCCGACATCATCCTGCTGGAAAAGAACCTGATGGTGCTCGAGGAAGGGGTGATCCAGGGCCGGCGCACCTTCAGCAACATGCTCAAGTACATCCGCATGACCGCCAGTTCCAACTTCGGCAATGTGTTCTCGGTGCTGGTGGCGTCGGCCTTCCTGCCGTTCCTGCCGATGCTGCCGTTGCAGCTGCTGGTGCAGAACCTGCTGTATGACATCTCGCAGATCGCCATTCCGTTCGACAACGTCGACGAGGAGCTGGTGCGCAAGCCGTTGAAGTGGAATCCGGCGGACATCGGTCGCTTCATGGTGTTCTTCGGCCCGATCAGCTCCATCTTCGATCTGAGCTGCTTCGCCCTGATGTGGTACGTGTTCGATGCGCGCACCGCCGCCGACCAGAGCCTGTTCCAGTCCGGCTGGTTCGTGGTCGGGCTGCTTACACAGACCCTCATCGTGCACATGATCCGCACCCCCAAGGTGCCGTTCCTGCAGAGCATCGCCGCCCCGCCGCTGCTGCTGATGACCGCGCTGATCATGGCCATCGGGGTGCTGCTGCCGATGAGCCCGCTGGCCGGTTACTTCAAGCTGCAGGCGCTGCCCGCGGGCTACTGGCCGTTCCTGGTCGCCATCCTGTTCGGTTACGCGGTGCTGACCACGTTGCTGAAGAAGGTCTACATCCGTCGCTACGGCTGGCAGTAAGTGCCGACACGGCACAAGGAGAACCGCATGGACTTCAACCCGAATCTGCCCGCATTCAATGCCGGCGCCACGCTGAGCACCCTGATCAGCCTCTCGGTCGCCTTCGTACTGGGCGCGGTGATCGGCCTGGAACGCCAGCTGCGCCAGCGCACCGCCGGACTGCGCACCAACACGCTGGTGGCGGTGGGGGCAGCGGTGTTCGTCGACCTGGCCGTGCGCTTCCACGACCTGTATGGCGGCCCACCCTCGCCGCTGCACGTGGTGGCCTACGTGATCTCCGGGGTGGGGTTTCTCGGCGCCGGGGTGATCATGAAGGATGGCGCGCAGGTGTCGGGCCTGAACACCGCCGCCACCTTGTGGGGATCGGCGGCGGTGGGCGCCTGTGCCGGCATCAAGCTGCTGCCCGAAGCGCTGCTGGCGGCACTGTTCGTGCTGGCCGCCAACACCCTGCTGCGGCCGGTGGTCAACCGCATCCAGCGGCAACCGCTGGAAGAAGCGCTCAGCGAGGCGACTTACGCGGTCACCGTGGTCTGCCAGCGCGAGCACCAGGCCGACGTGCTGGACCGGCTGTTGCTGCTGTTGGAACAGGCGCATTACCCGGTGCGGGCAGTCGAGCCGCGCCCGTTCGGCGACCGCGACGTGGAGATCGAAGCGGTGTTGTATGCGACGGCGGTAAACGCCGACGAGCTGGACGCGGTATTGGCCGCGCTGGCCGCCACCCCGGGGATGCTGCAGGGCTTCTGGAACGCCACCATGGAGGACTGAGCCCGGGCCGGCCACACCGCCGGTGCTATGCTCGGCCGCGTCGATCCACGCGGCGTTTGGCCACGTAATGCTGGGAGTCGCCCCGATGCCATCTTCGCCTTCGCGCCGCACCCTTGCCCTGCTGGTCCTGGGCACGGTGATGGCCGCGATCTTCGCCGCCGATACGCTCACCGACTATGCGGTGGCCGCCGCCTGCTTCTACGCGGCGGTGATCCTGGCCGCCTCACGCCTGCTGCCGCCGCGCGGCCTGCTGCTGCTGGCCGCGATCTGCATCGCGTTGACCGCCTTGAGTTTCTTCCTGACCCGCTTCGGCACCTACCGGATTGGACTGGTCAATTCGGCGATCGGCATGCTGGTGATCAGCATCACCACCTATCTTTGCGTGAAGATGGAAGCGGCCAAGGCGGCCGTTCAGGAAGCCCAGGCCCGGCTGCTGCGGGTGGCGCGCGCCTCCACCGTGGGCGAACTGACCACCTCGATCGCGCATGAGGTGAATCAGCCGCTGGCGGCCATTGCCAGCAGTGCCGAGGCCAGCCAGCGCTGGCTGGCACAGGCCCCACCCAACGTGGACAAGGCACGGCAGACCCTGGCCCGGATCCTCGCCGATGCGCACCGGGCCAGCGATGTGATTGCGCGCGTCCGTGGGCTGACCCAGGGCGCGGCACCCGAGCGCCACGGATTCGACCTCAACCAGGCGGTACTGGAGATGCTGGCGTTGTCGCACAGCGAACTGGAGCAGCACGGCGTGACGGTAACCACGCAGTTGGACGATGCTCTGCCGCCGGTGCTGGGCGACCGCGTGCAGGTCCAGCAGGTGATCGGCAACCTGATCCTCAATGCGGTCGATGCGATGGCCGAAGTGGCACCTGCCGCGCGCCGGCTGGTACTGCACAGCCGTTGCATCGACGCCGGCCGTGTGGCGCTGGAGGTGCGTGACCACGGCAGTGGGCTGCCGCTGGATGCGCCGGAGCGCGTGTTCGACGCCTTCTGGACCACCAAATCCGGCGGCCTCGGGCTGGGCCTGAGCTTGAGCCGCAGCATCCTGGATGCGCACGGCGGGGAGATCCGCGCGGAAGCGGCCGACGGCGGTGGCGCGCGTTTCGTGTTCGAGCTGCCGATCGATGCCGGGGCCGGGCATGGCTAGTCCGCGCCTGCCGGCGGCCGAGCCGAGCCCGATCGTGTATGTGGTCGACGATGACCCGTCGGTGCGCGCCGCGCTGGAAGACCTGCTCGCATCGATGGGCCAGCCAGTGCTTGCGTTCGCCTCGGTCGCCGCGTTCCTGCAACACCCGCGCGACGATGCGCCGGCCTGCCTGGTGCTGGATGTGCGCATGCCCGGCCAGAGCGGGCTGGACTTCCACCGGCAGATGGCCAGCCATGGGCTGCACCTGCCGGTGGTGTTCATTACCGGCCACGGTGACATCGCGATGGGCGTGGCGGCGATGAAGGATGGCGCGATCGAATTCCTGACCAAGCCGTTCCGTGACCAGGAACTGCTGGACGCGATCCACCTGGGCATCGAGCGCGACCGCGAGCGCCGTCGCGACGATGCCGTGCTGGGCACGCTGCGGCAACGCTGGGCCGCGCTCAATGCCGGCGAGCGCGCGGTGGTGGGCGGCGTGGTGCGCGGGCGCCTCAACAAGCAGATCGCCGCGGAACTGTCGGTCAGCGAGATCACGGTCAAGGTGCGCCGGGCCAATGTGATGCGCAAGATGCACGCCCGGAACCTGGTTGAGCTGGTGCGGATGTACGACCGGCTGGGCATTGGCTGACTGCCTGCCGGGCAGCGATATGCCCGCGCCGACTGGCCAGATGATCAATGGCCATCAGTGCCGCGACAGGACCGGGCCCAAGGCTTTCTAGAATGGGCCATGGCCGCATTGGCGGCCTCCCCTCCTGCCGTGGATGCCGATCGATGCGCCTTGCCCTGCCTTTTGCCCTGCTTGCACTGAGTGCCGCCTTGACCGCGTGCCAGCAGGCGCCCTCGGCCAGCCCGGTGGCCACTGCCGAGGCCGCGCCGGTCGCCGAAGAGATCGCCTGGCGGCATGGCGATGTCGACGATGCGTTCGCCGATGCGCGGCAAAGTGGCAAGCCGGTGCTGCTGTACTGGGGTGCGGTGTGGTGCCCGCCGTGCAACAAGCTCAAGGCCACGCTGTTCCGTGACCCGGCCTTCATCGCATTGACCCTGCAGTACGTGCCGGTTTACCTGGATGGCGACCAGGAAGGTGCGCAGGCGCTGGGCGAGCAGTTTGGCGTGCGCGGCTACCCGACGTTGATCGTGCTCGATCCGCAGCGCCACGAAATCACCCGGCTGGCCGGTGGCAACGACAGTGCCGAACTGACCCGGGCGCTGACCCTGGCCGCCAAGCGCCGCACCACGGTGGCCGATGTGCTGCAGGTGGCGGTGGTGACCCCACAGCGGGTCTCCGAGGACGATTGGCGGATACTGGGCGACTACGGCTGGGAAGTGGATGCCAGCCGCCTGTCCGGCCAGCGCGATCCGGCGCAGTTGCTGCAGCAGTTGGCCAGCACCGCGCCGGAACCGGCTCTGCAGCGGCGCTTTGCGCTGCTTGCCGACGGCGCCCGCAGCGGCGCCAAGGACGCACCGGCACCGGCCACGCAGGAACGCGAGCGCACCGCCGCGCTGCTGTCGGCGGTACTGGCGACGCCGGCCGAGGTCCGTGCCAACCGCGACCTGCTGGGCTACCAGGGGCCGGCGCTGGTGGCCCGCGCGGCCGCTACCCCGGAACAGGCGCAACAGCTGGGGGCCCAGTTGCTGGCCGCGCTCGAGCGTGCCGATGCGACCCAGGACAACGCCGCCGATGCGCGGCTGGCCAGCGTGATCACCGAACTGACCTTGTTCAAGCAACAGCATCCGGCCAGCGCGGTCCCCGCTACGCTGCGCGAGAAGGCGCATGCCCGGGTGGCGGCCGCCGATGCGGCGGCAAAAACCCCGCACGAGCGCCAGGCCACCATCAGCAGCGCGGTGTACGTGCTGCGTGAGGTCGGCGACGACCCCGCGGCGGAAACGCTGCTGCTGGCCGAGCTGGACCGCAGCCAGACGCCGTATTACTACATGCCCGAACTGGCCGAGCTGGCCGAAGCGCGCGGTGACAAGGATGCGGCCGTGGACTGGTTGCGCAAGGCCTACGAGGGCGCGCAGGGGCCGGCCACACGGGTGCAGTGGGGCGTGCTGTACGTGGAGGGGCTGGTGCGCCTGCGTCCGGACGATGGCCAGGCGATCGAGGCCGCCACCACCCAGGTCATCGCCGAGCTGGATGCGCAGCCGGCCGGCTACCACCAGCGCACGCGCCAGCGTTTTGAGCGCCTGGCCACCACGTTGCAGGGCTGGAGCCGGCAGCACCACGGTACCCAGGCGCTGCAGCGCCTGCAGGCGCGCATGGGCCAGTCCTGTGCACAGGCCGCGCCCGGCGCGGACGCAACCGCCGCCTGCGAGCGCTGGCTGAAAAGCTGACGCGCCCTATCCGCGCAACGTGGCCCCTCCGTCCACGTACAGATCGCTCAGGGCAATGTGGCCGGCCTGGTCGGACAGCAGGAACATCACCGCCTGGGCGATGTCGT
Organism: Stenotrophomonas sp. GL_101; assembly: GCF_057835675.1. NCBI lineage: Bacteria > Pseudomonadati > Pseudomonadota > Gammaproteobacteria > Lysobacterales > Lysobacteraceae > Stenotrophomonas > Stenotrophomonas sp. GL_101. The sequence continues at coordinate 2,464,878 of NZ_CM174432.1, forward strand.
CCGGGCTGGCGAGCTTGCGCAGCGGGATGCCGGCCTTGTAGGTCTGCGGGCTGCCGTCGATGACGCGCTGGGCACCGTCGGCGTCGGCCCACATGCCGGTCTGCATGGCGGTCAGGGTCGAACCGGGTGCGACGATATTGCAGCGGATGCCGTGCGGGGCCAGTTCCAGCCCCAGGCAGCGGGTGAACATGGTGGCGGCCGCCTTGGACGCCGCATAGGCGGCCATGCCGTGCCGGGGTACGCCGGCGGCGTTGGAGCTGACCGTGACGATGGCGCCGTGGCGACGCGGCGTCATCACCCGTGCCAAGGCGCGGCACACATGGAACACGCCGTCGGCGTTGACCGCGAAAACGCGCCGCCACTGCGCGTCGCTGATCGCTTCGACGTTGCCCACCTGCAGCACGCCGGCAACGTTGATGCCGAAACCGATCGCACCGTGCAGGTGCTCGGTGCGTGCGACCAGCGCATCCACCGCCGCCGCATCGGTGACATCCAGCGCCGCGGTGTGCAGGCTGGGATGCGCCGCCAGCACCGGCGCGATCACGTCGGTGGCCACCACCCCGCAGCCACTGTCCAGCAGCTGTTGCACCAAGGCAGTACCGATGCCACCGCCGGCCCCGGTGACCAGGGCGAGGGTGCCGTCGAATCCAGTGAGTTTCATGCGGGTGGTTCCTGTGTGGGGGCATCCCAGCGCTGCAGGTGCGCCGACAGCCACGGCGCAATCCGGGCAACGGCATCGCGCCCGGTCAGCTCGGCATGCAGGTAAGGCAGCGCGAGGGCCTGGACCTCGCTGGCATGGGCGTGCCAGAGCGTGGATTGCAGGTGCGGGCGTGTGGCGTGGTCGCGCGCGGCGCGGACGTGGCGCAATGGTCCGTCGTAGCGGGCGTGGTGGTGGTCGCGGATCAGGCGATTGGTACCGGTTACCGCGCGGACCACGCCGTCGAGCACGGTGTCGGGCAGATTGCCCAGCGCGCTGTCGCCGCGCCGCAGGAAGGCGACGATGCGCTCGCGCGTGTCCAGCTCGGCATGGGCGTCGGGATCGTGCCCGGCGATGGCCAGCAATGCCCGCAGCGCGGCAATCGGGTCCGGCTCCGGCTCGGCACGCCAGCATTCGCTGGGGTAGGCATCCAGCAGCACCAGTTCGCCCACCGGGTGGCCGAGCGCCTGCAACCGTACCGCCATCGTCTGGGCGATGATGCCGCCGACCGACCACCCGAGCAGATGCACCGGGCCCTCCGGCTGCAGGGCCAGCACGCGCGCCACGTAATCGGCCGCCAGCGCATCGATGCTGGCCGGCAACGGCTGCGTTGCATCCAGCACGGGCGATTGCAGGCCATGCACATCGCGCGCAGGCTGCAGTGCACGGGCGAGGTCGCGGTAGTTCCAGGCGATGCCGCCGGCCGGATGCACCACGAACAAGGGCGCCCTGCCCGGCTCGCCGCGCGCCAGCGGAATCATCGGCGACAGGCCATGGTCGGTATCGGCCTGCGGTGCATCCAGCAGTGCCGCCAGCGCGGCCACCGTGGGCGCGCTGAACACCGCGCCGAGGCCGGGATCGCGCTGCCAGTGCTGCTGGATCGCCAGCAGCAGGTGTACCGCCGAGAGCGAGTCGCCGCCCAGGCTGAAGAAATCCGCCTCCGCACCAACCGGTGCGGGCAGGCCCAGCACCTGCGCGAACAACCGTGCCAACCGCCGCTCGCTGTCGGTCCGCGGTGCGACGTCCGCCGCGCTGGCCGCGACCGGTTCAGGCAACGCCGCCCGGTCCAGCTTGCCGTTGGCGGTCACCGGCCACGCATCGACCACCACCAGCGCAGCGGGCACCATGTAGTCGGGCAGCTGGGCGGCCAGCGCGGTGCGCAGCGGTGCCGTCTCCAGCGCGCTGCCAGACACGTAGCCCACCAGCCGGCGATCGCCGCGGCGATCCTCGCGCAGCAGCACCTCGGCGCGTACCACGCCCGGCTGCGCGCGCAAGACCGCTTCGATCTCGCCCAGCTCGATGCGCAGGCCACGCAGCTTGACCTGGTGGTCACTGCGGCCGAGATACTCCACGGCGCCGTCCTCACGCCAGCGGGCGACGTCGCCGCTGCGGTACAGGCGGCCACCGCGCACGTGGGGATCGGCGATGAAACGCTCGGCGGTAAGGTCATCGCGGCCCAGGTAGCCCCGCGCCAGCTGCACGCCGCCCAGGTAAAGATCCCCCGGCACGCCGGGCGGCAGCGCCCGCATGCGCGCATCCAGTACGTACAGCCGGGTGTTCCACACCGGCCGGCCGATCGGCACCGGCTGCGAACGATCCCCGACGCTGGCCGGCCATGCACTGACATCCACCGCAGCCTCCGTCGGCCCATACAGGTTGTGCAGCTCGGCGGTGACGGTGGCATGGAAGCGATCGCGCAGCGATGCCTCCAGTGCCTCGCCACTGGTGAACACCCGGCGCAGTGACAGTCCCTGCGCGGCGGGCACGGCCAGGAAGGCCTCCAGCATCGACGGCACGAAATGCAGCGTGGTGATGGCATGGCGGGCGATCAGCGCGGCCAGCGCCTGCGGGTCGCGGTGCAGGGCCGGCGCTGCGATCACCAGTGTGGCGCCGCACAGCAACGGCAGGAAGAACTCCCAGACCGACACGTCGAAGGTGGCCGGGGTCTTCTGCAGGATGCGCTCATCGGTACCGAAGCCATAGTGCTGGCGCATCCATTCGAGACGATTGACGATGGCACGGTGCTCGATCAGCACGCCCTTGGGTTCACCGGTCGAACCGGAGGTGTAGATCACGTACGCGGCATCCTGCGGCTGCACCGCATCGGCCAGCACTGCGTCGGTCGCGGTTGCCCAGTCGTCCGGCGCCAGCACCGGACGCCCGCCGAAGCGCGCCGCGTCACTGGCCTCGGCCAGCACGCAGACCGGCTCGGCCGAGTCCAGGATCCGCGCCAGCCGCGCATCGGGATGGGCCAGGTCGACCGGCAGGTAGGCCGCACCGGCGCGCAGCACCGCCACCAGCGCGACCACCAGTGCCAGCGAGCGCGGCAGCGCAATCACCACCCGCGACTCGCGTCCTGCGCCCAGCGCCTGCAGCTGCAGCGCAAGCGCCCGGCTGCGGCGCTCCAGTTCGGCATAGCACAGTGTCGCGTCACCATATTCCAGCGCGATGGCCGTCGGGTGGGCCTGCATCGCGGCCACCAGCCGTGCGCTCAGTGATTCATCCGGCACCGCCTGCGCGGTGGCGTTGACCTCATACAGGTAGCGCTGCGCCTCGCCCGGCGTGGCCAGGTCGATGTCCTCCATCCGCCCGTCGCGGTCATGCACCTCCAGCGCAGCGCCGAGGAAGTGCAACAGGCGATCGGCATGCGCGCGCAGCTGCGCAGGGGCGTACAGGGCCGGGTTGGCCTCGATTTCCAGGTCCAGCTGCGTGCTGCCATCGCCGCGGAAGCCAAAGTTGATGTCGTCCACCGGACCGGTGCCGAGCACCTCCAGGTGGGTCTGCACACCGGCCAGCGGCAACGGCCGGTAGAACGGTTGCACGTTGACCATCGGGCCGTGCAGTCGACGCTGGCCACCGACCAGGCCCAGGTCACGGCGCAGCTGTTCGCCGCGATAGCGACCATGCCGGCGGCCCCGCAGCAGGTCACGGGCAACCGTGCGGACAAAGCCTGCAACGCTGTCATCGGTAGCGGCCACGCGCAGCGGCAGCACATTCATCACCATCGCCGGCACCCGCGCCGAAACACTGCCGAGCCGACCCATGAAGGGTACGCCCAGCACACATTCATCCAGCGCGCTGAAACGGCGGCAATACGCCGCGGTCAGCGCGCTCAGCAGGTCTGGCCAGGGTTGCCCGATCTGCTGCGCGGCCACCTGCACGCGGGCGCGCAGCGCCGACGGCACCTCGCTGACCAGCCGCAGCGCATCGGCGGCGGCGGCAGCAGCTGTGCCTGCAAGCCCTTCCGCGGCCGGTGCGCCGGCCATGTACTGGTGCCAGTACACGGCATCGGCGCTGCGCCGCTCGCTGCCGGCATAGGCCGCATCCTCGGCAACCACCCTGTCGAATGCGCCCAGTACCCCATCGTCGGCAGCGTGCCCGGCGTACAGCGCGCAGAGCCGTTCACTGAACAGTGCCATCCCGTAGCCGTCGGTGGCCAGGTGGTGCACACGCAGGTACCAGACGAACTGGTGGCTACCAAGGACGAACAGGCAGTGGTGCGCCACGCGGTCGCGGGCGGGATCCACCGCTTGCAGCCGGTCCTGGTCCATCGCCGCGCGCGCGGCCGCGGCGGGGTCGGGCTGCAGCGACAGGTCGATGACCTGCAACTCAGGGACATGGTCCGGGTCGTGCCACTGCTGCGGCTGGCCGTCGTCGCCTACCGCAACCCGCAGCGCCAGCGTGCCAGCTTCCTGCACGGCCGCTGCTGCCGCCGCGACGAAGCGTGGCACCTCCAGCACACCCTCGATCCAGACGGCATGCGCGGTGTTGAACGCCGCCGGCGCGGCGGCCAGTCGCTGCGCGTACCACAGCCCGGTCTGCGCCTCGGTCAGCGGCTGCCGTTGCGCTGCTCCACCGGGCGCGGCCATGCATGCGTTCATGGGCGTGCGGCGCTGGCCTGCAGCCGCTGCACCACGCTCCACCAGCCACCCAGCGTGGCGTGCTCGGCCAGATGGCTGAACTCCAGCGGGATCCCGCTGTTGCCCCAGGCCAACACCAGTCCGAGCACCCGCATGGAATCCAGCCCCAGGTCGATCAGGTTGTCCTCGTCGCCAATGCTCTCCGGCGCTTCGCCGAGCATGCCGGCAACATCGGCACGCATCTGTTCCAGGTCAAGCACCGCTGGGGGGGTGTCTTTGCTCATGCCAGGATCTCCAGCAGTTGGTCGGTGGTCACACGCATCTGTTCCAGGTCAAGCACCGCTGGGGGGGTGTCTTTGCTCATGCCAGGATCTCCAGCAGTTGGTCGGTGGTCAGCGGCACGCCGCAGGTGCGCGCGATCAGCTGCAGTGCCAGGTCATGATCGGCGCGGGAGAAATCGGCCACGGCATCGGCGGCGATGAAGGCTTCGATATCGCGCTGGAAGGCCTCGCTTACCGTGGCGGCGCACCCGATATGGGCATATACACCGGTGACCAGCAACTGGTCACGGCCGCGCGCGCGCATCATCGTCTCCAGGTTGCTGCGCTGGAATGCGCTGTAGCGGTGCTTGACCAGCACGTGGTCGCCCGCCGCCGGGGCCAGCGCGGCAAGGATGGTTTCGTGCTCCGGCGTGGCATTCATGCCCGGCCCCCACAGGTCGGCCTGCAGGCCACGGTCGCGGCGATCCTGCTGGCCACGCTGGGCGGTATAGAACACTGGAATGCCACGCGCGCGGCAGTGCGCCAGCAGGCGTGCGATGTTGGCCACGGCCGGTGCCAGCGGCGCGGTGTCGGCGGCGAATGCGGCCAGGAAATACTGCTGCATGTCATGCACCAGCAGTGCCAGGCGCTCGCTGCGCGGCTGCCAGGCGCCACGCGGGAGCGGCAGCTCGGCGGCCACTGGAAGGGAATATCCGGAAATCTTCGGCAGCGCCATCAGCGCGGTCCTCCTGTCTGTTGGATGTAGCGTTCGCGCAGTTGCGCGCGCAGTTCGCGGCGGCTGATCTTGCCCACCGCCGTGATGCCGAAGGCATCGATGAACACCACCTGGTCGGGCACCTTGAAGGCGGCCAGGCCGCGGTCCCGCACCCATGCCTTGAGGCTGGCCGCCGTCGGCGGGGTGTTGCGGGCGATCACGAACGCGCAGCTGCGTTCGCCCAGGTAGGGATCGGGCATGGATACCACGGCCGCATCGAAGACATCGGCATGCGCAAGCAGATGGTCTTCGATCTCCTCGGCGGAGATTTTCTCTCCGGCGCGGTTGATGTGGTCGCCCGCCCTGCCCTGCACCACCAGGTAGCCACCGGCCAGCTGCTGCACCCTGTCACCGGTGCGGTAATAGCCGTCCTCGGTGAACGAGCGCGCATTGGCGGCCGGGTCGTTGTGGTAGGCGCGGATCGTGTAAGGGCCGCGGGTGAGCAGATCGCCAACCTCACCTTCGGCGACTGCATTCCCGTGGTCATCGACCACCAGCACTTCGTCGTCCGGCGAGATCGGCCGCCCCTGGGTGCCCACGATGACCTCCTGCCGGTCATGCAGCCGGGTGTAGTTCACCAGCCCCTCGGCCATGCCGAACACCTGCTGCAGCTGGCAGCCCAGCGCCTGGATCACCCGCTTGGCCGCTTCGGGCACCAGCTTGGCACCGCCCACCTGCAGCACTTTCAGGCTGGACAGATCATGCGCGGTGGTCGCGGCGGCGAGCGCCCACAGCAGCGCCAGCGGCGGCACCAGGCCGACGCAGGTGACGCGCTCGCGCGCGATCAACGGGAACGCCATCTCCGGGCCGGGGCCCGGGCTGAGCACCACCCGTGCACCGGCGTACAGCGCACCGAGGAAACCGGGCGAGCTCATCGGAAAATTGTGCGCGGCCGGCAACGCGACCAGGTACACGCTGTCGCGGTCGATGCCACAGATGTCGTTGCTGGCGCGGAACGAGTAGATGTAGTCGTCGTGCGTGCGCGGAATCAACTTGGACAGCCCGGTGCTGCCGCCGGACAGCTGCAGGAACGCCACCGACTGCGGATCCGGGTCGGCAGGCAGCTGCGCGACATCGCCCTCCAGTGCCGCAACGGCGGTGAACTCGGCCGCGTCGCCGACGATCAGCACCTGCTGCAGGGTGGGTACCGCGGCCTGCAGCTCCCGCGCAAGGGTGCGGTAGTCGAAGCCCTCGTGATGGGCGGCGGCAATGTAGCCACGCGCCTGCGCCTTGCGTACGAAATGACTGACCTCGGTGATGCGGTGCGCGGGCAGCGCATACACCGGGATCAAACCGGCGCGCATCAGGCCGCAGACCACGGTCACGAACTCGGCGCTGTTGCCCAGCTGCACCACCACCCGGTCGCCGGGCACCAGCCCCTGACCGAGCAGGCCTGCACCGATCCGGCCGGCTTCCTGCCACAGTGCGGCGTAACTCAGTCGCAGCTCGCCGGCCACCACCGCGATGTCCGTGGCGAAGCGCTCGGCGCGATCGCGCAGGAAGCCGGGAAAGGTTTCGCCGCGCCAGTAACCGGCAGCGCGGTACCGCGCCACCAGCGCCGCCGGCCAGGTCTGATGCAGCGGGATCAGGGTAGATTCGGTCGTGTCGTTCATCAGCAACTCCATCAGCTCATGCAGAAGGCGCGTGGTCGACGCCGAGGGCGTTCAACAACGCGCCGAATTTGGCCGCGGTTTCGGCCACTTCCAATGCCGGCTGTGAGCCAGCGACGATGCCCGCACCGGCGTAGATCCGCACCTCCCGGTCCTGCAGACGCGCGCAGCGGATCGCCACATACCAATCGCCGTCGCCTTCGGCATCGGTCCAGCCCACCGCCCCGGCGTAGAAGCCGCGCGGCACCGGCTCCAACGCACGGATCGTGTCCAGCGCCAGCTGGCGCGGCGTGCCACACACCGCCGGGGTGGGATGCAGGGCCGCCACCAGCGCGGCGACCGGCGTGGCGGCATCGATCAGCGTCGCTTCGATACGGGTCCCCAGGTGCCACATGGTCGCGGTGGCATGCAGCGACGGTTGCATCTGGGCATCGACAAGGCTGCACCAGGGCGACAACGCGGCGACGATCGCCTCGACCACGTGGCGATGCTCGTCGTGGTCCTTGGCCGATGCCAGCAACGCCTGCGCGGCGCGCGCATCGTCAGCGGGATCGGCACTACGCCGCGCCGAACCGGCCAGCGGATGCGACAGCACGCGCGTGCCACGTCGCGACACCAGCAGCTCCGGGGTCGCGCCGACCAGCCAGGCCGGCGGCGCCTGCACCTCGCCCGGCAGTGGCACCAGATAGGTGGCCACGCTCGGATCGTGGCCCAGCCGGGCAGCCAGTTCGCGCGGGGCGATCGGCTGCTCGCTGTGCAACTGCAGGCTGCGCGCCAGCACCACCTTGTGCAGATCCGGTGTCGGCTGCTGCAACGTGGCCAGGGCAAGGCGCACGCCCTCGGCATAGTCCTGCGCGCTCGGCTCCGCATGGACGGTGCCGGTGAAACGGGACACTGCCGGCACCGGCAGCGCCGCCGCCGCGGACAGCCATTCCGGCTGGTGCAGGGCATCGTCGGCCTGGGGGTCGAACGGCAGCGCGCCGACCAGCAGCGGCAGCCCGGCACGCGGCGCGGCAAAGAACGCGGCGACCCGCGCGGCCAGGCTGGCGGTACCGCCGCGGGGCAGGCGTGCGCGGCAACCGCGCGCATCCAGTGAACGCAGTGGCGCGCGCAGCAGGAACTGCGCCGTGGCGGCAAGCTCGTCCACCACGCCACTGTCCGGGTCGCGCAACGAGGCCGCCTGCAGGCTGTCGTTCATGCCGTGCCCCACGCGCGATAGCGCATCGCCGTGATCGACAGCAGCAGCAACAGCGCCCCCACCAGCACATACGGCGCACTCGGCTTCCACTGGTACAGCAACGTGCCCACCATCGGCCCGATCACCATGCCCAGCCCCTGCACCGAGGCCACGGTGCCGGCGGCGGCCCCTTGCTCGTGCGCCTGTACCGAATCGGCGGCCAGCGCCTGGAACGACGGAAATACAAAGCCCATGCCGAACGCAGCCACCGCATAGGTCACCAGCAGCTGCCAACGCACGTCCACCAGCGCGACCGAGGCAAAGCCGATGCCCGCGATCAAGGCACCGAGCGCGATCCAGCGACGCGGCGGCACCCCGACCAGCTTCATCACCAGCACCTGCGCCAGGATCAGGCCTACGCCGACTGCGGTCAGCGCCAGTCCGGCGGCGCGGGCGCCGTCGGCCGGCGACAGCTGCAGGCGGTCGATGGCAAAAAAGCCGACCGTGACCTGCGCGACGGTTACCGAGACCATCGCGGCGAACACCGCAAGGATCGGCAGGCGCAGGCGCCGGTCGGTCCAGCCCAGGCGCATGCGCGGGCCAGCCGGTGCAGCGATGGCCGGGGCGCTGGGTGGCAGCCGCCAGGCGATGACCAGCAACGCCAACAGCGGCAGCAATGCCGCCACGTACAAGGTCAGCGACAGCTGATGAAAAGCGATCCAGCCGGCGGCGGCCGGGCCGATCACCATGCCCAGTGCATTGGCGGTACCCAGCTTGGCCATCGCGCCGGCGCGTTGGCCCGGTGCGGCGCCATCGGCGACCAGGGCAGCAGCGGTGGGCGGGACGGCCGCGTAGAACAGGCCGACCAGTGCCCGCGTGCCGACCAGGACCAGCACCGACAACCACAACGCCGGTGGACGCGCCAGCGCGGCATCGACGAACACCGCCATCGCGATATAGATCAACACATACGCCGACAGCGCGATCAGCAGTACGCGCTTGCGTCCAATGCGGTCGCTCAGCGCCCCCCATCGGCGCGCCGACAGCATCCACAGCACGCCAGCGGCGGTCACCGACAATCCCGCATGCCATTCGGCCAGGCCGAGCAGGCGCACGACCGGGCCGACCACCGCCACGAAGGCCATCATCGCCATCGTGCCGGTCAATGCGGCGAAGACCAGCGCCGGCAAGCCGGGTATTACCGAAGATTCACGCATGCGACACCACTACCAATCAGGAAAAGGGCACGCGGCACACCAGCGCAGCGCGTCGGATTGATCGGCTTCGACGACGCGGAGATCGACGTGGCTATCACATCAAATGATAACAGGTCGCATTCGCGAAAATGGCGCGTACCGGTCCTGCATTCATGCACGGTGCCGCCGGTCCGGCGTTCGTCCGCAGTACCTCGACCCCTTACGCAGACATTGATGTCGATCAACACGCGCACACATCGGCCGGACTAAGCTGGCCCTACCCCATACCGGCACCCTGCAATGGCTGTGCTTCCTTCCCCCGCCACCCTCCCCGGCCTGGTCGACGACCTTGCCAACGGGCTGCCGGTGCAGATCATCAGCCTCACCGGCGAGATATGGAGTGGGGACGTGCGCGAGATCAGCCTGCCCGGCAGCGAGGGACGCTTCGGTGTGCTCGCCGGGCATGCGCCGCTGCTGGCCACGCTGCGCGAGGGCATGGTGTCGGTGTACCCGGTGGCGCCGGAGCCATCGCTGCATGTCTACGTCTCCGGTGGGCATGTGGAAGTGCAGCCGGGCCGGGTGATCGTGCTGGCCGACCTGGGCCTGCGCAGCGAAGACCTGGATGACGCCCGCGCACGTGCCGCGCGTGCCGCCGCCGCGTCGCCGATGGCCAGTGAACTGACCGACCCGGACAATGCCAGGGTGCATGCCGAGCTGGCCTGGCAGCGGGGGCTGCAACTCAAGTCGTTGCCCTGGAAGTAACGCCCGTCTCCCGCGGGAAAGCGGCGATCTGCATGCGGCAATTGGTCACCTCGGCCACCCCGTCAACACAACATATGATGTTGACGATGAGGAAAACCCACATTATGTTGTGTTTATCGGCTCCCCGCTTCCGCCAGGCCCGGTTCAGCGTCGCGCCCCTGCACCCCGCAGCGCGCGACCACCCGAACGGCGACTGGAAGCGAGCCCGATCCCCGGTATCCACCGGTGATCCCCCTGCCTCCATGACGCCCGCCCGGACGACGCGATGCCTGCATCGCGCCTCGACAACTGCGCCCTGCATGGACTGACGATGATCAACGACGACACTGCCGCAACCCCGGACACCCTCGCCCCGCATGCCGACGTGATGACCGTCGGCGCGGCCCCGTTGTGGATCACCAAAGAGGGTGGCAACCGGCGCATGCCGTTCGACCCGGCACGACTGCTGCGCTCGATCCAGTCGGTCCACGTGCAGTTCCCGCACCTGGACCTGGGCGACTATCAGCGCAGTGTGCTGGCGCTGGTGCAGCGCCGCGAACAGTTGAACGCCGATGACCTGGTCGACCTGCTGATCCGCGAAGCCGAATCGCGTATCGATCTGGTCGCCCCCGACTGGGAGCACTTCGCCGCGCGCCTGTACCTGCGCCGCCTGTACAAGCGCGCCAGCAAGAACCGCTTCTACGACGCCAGCCTCAAGTACGGCTCGTATGTGGGGCTGCAGGAAAGCCTGGCCGACCGCAACGTGTACTCCATCGACATCCTCAAGGCCTATTCCAAGGAAGAACTGGACGAGGCCGGTGGCATGATCGATCCGGACCGCGACCTGCTGTTCGCCTACAACGGGCTGTACCTGCTGGCCACCCGTTACCTGGCCACCGATCACTCGCGCGCGGTGTATGAACTGCCGCAGGAGCGCTGGCTGACCATCGCGCTGTACCTGATGCAGCACGAGCACCTCAGCGGCGACCGCAGCCGCGCCCGCCGCATGCGGCTGGTGCGCGAGGCGTACTGGGCGCTGTCCAATCTGTACATGACCGTGGCCACCCCGACCCTGGCCAACGCCGGCAAGACTGGCGGCCAGCTGTCCTCGTGTTTCATCGACACGGTCGATGACAGCCTGCAGGGCATCTACGATTCCAACACCGACGTGGCGCGGGTGTCCAAGCACGGGGGCGGGGTCGGCGCGTACCTGGGCTACGTGCGCTCGTCGGGGTCGTCGATCCGCGGCGTGGCCAACTCCTCCGGCGGCGTGGTGCCGTGGATCAAGCAGCTCAACAACACTGCCGTCAGCGTGGACCAGCTGGGCCAGCGCAAGGGCGCCATCGCGGTCTACCTGGACGTATGGCACCGCGATATCGAGAGCTTCCTGGACCTGCGCCTGAACAACGGCGACCAGCGCCTGCGTGCGCACGACGTGTTCACCTCGGTGTGCCTGCCGGACCTGTTCATGGAAGCGGTGGAACGACGCGGCGACTGGTATCTGTTCGATCCCCATGAAGTAAAGCGGATCAAGGGCTGGTACCTGCAGGACTTCCATGACGAGCAGCGCGGCCAGGGCAGCTTCCGCGAGCGCTATGCCGAGGTGGTCGCCGATGAACGCATCAGCCGGCGCACGCTCAAGGCCATCGACCTGTTCAAGCGGATCATGGTCAGCCAGCTGGAAACCGGCAACCCCTTCATGTTCTACCGCGATGAAGTGAACCGGAAGAATCCCAACAAGCATGCCGGCACGGTGTACTCCAGCAACCTGTGCACCGAGATCCTGCAGAACATGAGCCCCACCCGCATGATCCAGGAGATGATCAGCGGCGACCAGATCGTCACCACCCGCCAGGCCGGCGATTTTGTGGTGTGCAACCTGTCCTCGATCAACCTGGGCCGCGCGATCACCGCCGCGCCGGACCTGCTGTCGGCCGACGTGCTGGAGCGGCTGGTGCCGATCCAGGTACGCATGCTCGACAACGTCATCGACCTCAACCAGCTGCCGGTACCGCAGGCCACCATCACCAACCGCAAGTACCGCGCGATCGGACTGGGAACATTCGGCTGGCACCATCTGCTGGCGCAGCAGCAGATCCACTGGGACGAGGCAAAAGCCGAGGACTACGCCGACACCCTGTACGAGCGGATCAATTTCCTGGCCATCCAGGCCAGCATGCGCCTGGCCGAAGAGAAAGGCCGCTACAGCACCTTCCTTGGCAGCGACTGGCAGACCGGCGAGTACTTCCGAGTGCGTCGCTATGACAGCCCCGCGTGGCAGGAACTGGCCGCCCAGGTCAGCGTGCACGGCCTGCGCAACGGCTGGCTGCTGGCGGTGGCGCCGAACATGAGCACTGCGCAGATCGCCGGCTCCAGCGCCTCCATCGACCCGGTGTACGGCGCGTTCTATTACGAAGAAAAGAAGGACTTCCGGCGCCCGGTCGCCGCCCCCGGCCTGTCGCTGGAGACCTACCCGTACTACGAAAAGGGCGCCTACCGGCTGGACCAGTTCGCCAGCATCCGCCAGAACGCACGGCGCCAGCGGCACGTGGACCAGGCCATCAGTTTCAACCTGTACGTGCCCAGCACCATCCGCGCCAGCACCTTGCTCGCGCTGCACATGAGCGCCTGGCGCGAAGGCCTGAAAACTACCTACTACGTGCGCTCCAACGACATCGACATCACCGAATGCGACTGGTGTGGGGGGTAAACGTCCATCGCATTCGCGCTGACGCACCCATGGTTCGCTACGCAAACCATGGGCCCCCTCTCATCAACACCCAGAACCGTTGCTCGTCATCTGATCTGGTAGCTGACGACCGTTGCTCGTCATCTGATCTGGTAGCTGAAGACCGTTGGTCGTCAGGCCCTCAGCCCCAAGGACCCCCCATGGCCACCCCACTCGAACGCATCAAAATCCTCGAACCGCGCCACCCCAATCGCTCCACCGGCATCATCAACGGCCGCACCAGCGGCATCCTCAACTGGAACGACATCCCCTACCCGTCCTTCTACCGGGCCTACAAGGAGCTGTCGACCAACTTCTGGATTCCCGACGAAGTCGACATGAAGAGCGACGCCCGCCAGTATGCCGAGCTCAATGCGCGCGAGAAGAACGCGTACGACTCGATCATCGGCCTGCTGGCCACGCTGGATTCGCCGCAGACCCGCTACATCTACAACGTGGCCGAGTACATCACCGACCCGGCCGCGCATGCCAACGCGGCGATCATCGGCCAGCAGGAAGTGATCCACAACGAGAGCTACAGCTACGTGCTGGCTTCCATCGCCGGGCTGGCCGACCAGAACCGGGTGTTCGAGCTGGCCCGTACCCACCCCACCATCCAGGCCCGCAACGCGCCGATCATGCAGTCCTACGACGCGTTCCTGCGCGAGAAGACCGCCGAGACGCTGATCCGCTCGCTGATCCAGTCCTCGATCCTGGAAGGCATCAATTTCTATTCCGGCTTTGCGTTCTTCTACAACCTGGTCCGGCAGAACCGCATGACCGGCACCGGCAAGATCATCAGCTTCATCAACCGCGACGAGCTGGCCCACACCAAGTTCATCAGCGAATTGATCCGCGCGATCGTCGGCGAGAACCAGCAGTTGCAGGGCGACCAGCTCACCGCCTATGTGCACGAGGCCTTCGAGCACGCCATCGCGCTGGAAACCCGTTGGACCAGCGAGGTGCTGGACGGTATCGACGGCATCGACGTGGACGAGATGATCCGCTACGTGAAGTACCGTGCCAACAAGATGGCCGGCATGCTCGGGATCGAGAAGCTCTACAGCGACACCAACGTCAACGTGATGCCGTGGATCAAGGCCTACGCCGACAACTTCACCGAGACCAAGACCGACTTCTTCGAGATGCGCAATGCCAGCTACAAGAAGACCAATTCCGACAACGGCTTCGATGATCTGTAGGAGCGCATGCGCATGCACATCCTGGTGGCCTATGCCTCGTTGAGCGGCAACACGCGCGAAGTGGCGCAACGGCTCGCTACCCACTGCCATGCGCAGCGGCATGCGGTGCGCCTGCTGGACGTGGACAGCACCGAGGCAGGCACGGCGCTGGCGCAGCCGCGCGAGCTGCTGCTGTTGGGCTGCTGGACCGACAATGCCGGGCGCACGCCAACGGAAATGAAGGACTTCGTGGCCAGCCTGCGCGATGGCCCGGGCGTGCCACCGGCCGCGCGGGTAGCGGTGTTCGGCACCGGCGAAACCCAATGGGGCCCGGAGTATTACTGCGGTGCGGCGCACCGGCTGGCGCGTTACTTCCACTCGCCCCATCCGGTGCTGGAGATCGAACAGATGCCACACGGCCATGCCGACACCCACGCCATCCACCACTGGGCCGACACCGTACTGGCCCGCCTGGAGACCCTGCCCGATGTTGACCCTGCACGCCGATTCGCCTGAGCAGTATCACGCCACCCTGCACGCATACCCGCTGCTGCTGGTGGATTTCCACAAGGACGACTGCCCGGGCTGCCGGATGCTGGAGATGGCCCTGGCCAGCTTCGCCGGGACCGCGCAGGCCGCAGGGGTGGTGTTGCTCAAGGTCAAGCTGGAAACCGTGGGTGAAGCCTTCTTCGGCGACCTCGGGCTACGCCAGACCCCCACGTTGACCGTGGTCCGCGACGGCCGCGAAGTCAGCCGGCTGGCAGGGTTCCAGTCACCGCGTCAGATCGGCGATGCGCTGGCCGCTACCGAACCGGGCTGAGGCAGGGTCGGTTCCCAGGGCGACCGCCGTCTTACCGGGCCCGGTGCCCCAGCAACCCGCGCCGCTTGAACCACACTTCCAGCGGCAACGTCACCAGCGGTGGGACCGCGGCGAGCAGCGCCAGGCCGGCCGCCCACCACGGCCAGCGCAGGCGGATGGCGGCCAGCACCGTCACCACCACGTACACCATGAAGGCAACCCCGTGCAGCGGGCCGAACACGCGTACGCCAATCGTGGTCGGCTCGGCGGCGTGGTACTTGAAGTACATCCCGATCAACAAGCCGGCCCAGGTCATGGCTTCGATGAAGGCGACCGTGGCGAACACGCGGCCCATCGGGTGCATCGGAGAAGAAGCGTTCAAATCAGGCTCGACAGAGGGGGCGACAGGACGTGCATGATAGCGGCGAATCGCGAATGCGACCTGTTTGCAGGATCGCCCGCCTGGTTCGCACGCCGCATGCACGTCACCGATGTCAGACGAACATGCCGCCCGATGCTTCCACCCTTTGCGCATTGATCCAGCCGGTGCCGGGCGACAACAGCGCAACGGCGACCGGGCCAATGTCATCCGGCTGGCCGGCGCGGCCGAGCGCGGTGATGGAGGCCACCATCGCATTGGTATCGGCGTTGTCGCGCACGCGGCCACCGCCGAAGTCGGTCTCGATCGCTCCGGGTGCCAGCGTGTTCGCGCTGATCCCGCGCGCCCCCAGTTCCTTGGCCAGGTAACGGGTGAACACCTCGATGCCGCCCTTCATCATCGCGTAGGCCGAACTGCCCGGCAGCGAGAAGCGGGCCAGGCCGCTGGACACGTTGAGGATGCGCCCACCGTCGGCGATCAGCGGCAGCAACGCCTGGGTCAGGAAGTACGGTCCCTTCAGGTGCACCGCCACCAGCTGGTCGAACTGCACGGCGGTGGTGTCGGCGATCATCGCGTGCAGGCCCTCACCGGCATTGTTGAGCAGGCCCTGCAGCTGGTGGGCGCCCCAGCCCTGCAAGGTGGCGCGCAGCTGGGTGGCGAAGGCGGCGAAACCGTCGCTGTCGGCCATGTCCAGGGGCAACGCCGCCGCGCGACGGCCCAGCGCCTGGATGTCCGCCACCACCTGGTGCGCGGCCTCGGCCTGGTTGCGGTAGGTCAGCACGATGTCGGCGCCATCGGCGGCCAGGGCGAGTGCGGCGTTGCGGCCCAGGCCTCGGCTGCCGCCGGTGATCAGGACGATACGGGGGGAAGTAGTCATGGCAACTCTCCAGCGTTGGGGTAGATGCGCAGCCTATTGGTCTTGTCGGGCAACATAAATCGCGCGATCCTGATTTGACTGTTCACCCTGGAGGTACAATCAATGGATCGCCTCGATCAACTGCGCTGCTTCCTGCGGGTCGCCGAACGGGGTTCCTTCACTGGCGCCGCCGACAGCCTCGGGCTGCCCAAAGCCAGCGTATCGCTGGCCGTGCAACGGCTGGAGGCCGATCTGGGCGTGCAGCTGCTGCACCGGACCACCCGACGGGTGCGGCTCAGCGCCGACGGCGCGCAGTTCCAACAGCGTGCACGCGACCTGCTTGATGACATGGAAGACCTGCAGGGGATGTTCCGCCGGGACACCAGCCAGCTGACCGGGCGCTTGCGGGTGGACATGTCCAGCGGCCTGGCCCGGCAACTGGTGATCCCGCACCTGCCCGACTTCCTGGCCCGGCATCCGGGGCTGGAGATCGAACTGAGCGGCACCGACCGTCGCGTTGACCTGGTCCGCGAAGGCTTCGACTGCGTGGTGCGGGTCGGCAGCCTGGACGACAACACCCTGGTCGCCCGCCCGCTCGGAGCGATGCAGATCCTCAACTGCGCCAGCCCCGCCTACCTGGCCGCGCGCGGCACCCCGCACACGCTGGCCGACCTCGCCGGGCATGCACTGATCCATTACGTTGGCACGCTTGGCCAGCGCTCGCCAGGGTTCGAGTATCCCGAAGGACCGGGCTACGCCAGCCTGCCGATGCGCGGCGCGGTCACGGTCAACAGCGGTGAGGCCTACACCGCGGCCGCCGTGGCCGGGCTGGGCATCATCCAGGTGCCTCGATTGGGCGTGGACGCACAACTGGCCAGCGGCACGCTGGTGGAAGTACTGCCGCAGCTGCCAGCCGAGCCCATGCCGGTGACCTTGTTGTATGCGCAGCGCCGGCATCTTTCCGGGCGGGTGGTCGCCTTCATGGACTGGGCGGCGACGGTGATCCAGCCGGCCTTGATGCACCGGCAGGGCGCTGCCGAGGCGGCGTTGTGAACGATCAGGCACGCATTTCTGCACGTTGCTGCGCATTTTAATGCACGTTTCGGTATAGTCCGGCCCACGCCATGGCGTAAACCTGCCCGTTCGTGCAGGTTTCCACCAGATCCGTGCCCGCCCTGCATCGAGACCCGCCCCCATGACCGCCGAAGCCCTGCCTGGCGAACGCCAACAGACCATCCTGCATCTGCTGCGCGAACAGGGCCGGGTGTTCTCCGCCCAGCTGGCCCAGCAGATGGGGGTGTCGGAAGACTCGATCCGCCGCGACCTGCGCGACCTGGCCAGCCAGGAGCTGTGCCGCAAGGTGTACGGCGGCGCCTTGCCGGCCACGCCGGACTTCCCCCCGCTGGCCGATCGCCATGCGCAGCAGCGCGAGCAGAAACAGGTGCTGGCCCGCACCGCGGCCTTGCATGTCCGCCCGGGCGAGCGGGTGCTGCTGGATGCCGGTTCCACCAACAGTGCGATCGCCGCCTGCCTGCCCACCCAGCAGGACATCCGCGTGGTCACCAATGCGCCGGACATCGCCTTGCTGCTAATGGCCCGGCCGGGAATTGAAGTCACCCTGATCGGTGGCCGCCTGGACCGGCGCATCGGCGCTGCGGTGGGCGCACAGGCAGTGGAGGCGGTTGCCGCGCTGCGCGTGGATGTCTGCTTCATCGGCACCTGCGCGGTGGATGCCGACGCCGGCATCTGGGCCGTGGATGGGGAGGAGGCCGCGCTCAAGCGCGCCATGCTCGCCGCCAGCAGCCGCTGCGTGGTGGTGGCCACCAATGAAAAGCTGGGCGCGCAGGCCTCCCATCGTATCGGCGGGATCGAGCAGATCGACGTCCTGGTGCTGCAGGCCGATGCCCCACCCGAGCAGGTGCAGGCCTTCGTGCGCCGCGGCGTGGATGTCCAGCACGCGACAGACCACTGAGCCAGTAAGCCAGTAAGCCAGTAAGCCACCGACCCACCGTCCCCGATGCACGCCACCCTTTTGCCTGGAATCCCGATGCCCTCGCCGTCCCCCCGTAACCAACAGCACGCCACCCGCGCCGCCTTTTTCCTGCCCGGATTCGCCACGGCCGCCTGGGCGCCGCTGGTGCCGTTCGCCAAGGCCCGCACCGGGCTGGACGAGGGCTCGCTCGGATTGGTCCTGCTGTGCCTGGGCGCCGGCTCACTGCTGGCGATGCCGCTGGCGGGCATGCTCGCCGCCCGCCACGGCTGCCGCGCGGTGATGCTGGCCACGTTGCTGATGGTGATCGCCAGCCTGCCGCTGCTGGCCATCGCACCCTCGCCCTGGACGCTGGGCCTGGCCTTGTTCGTGTTCGGTGCCGGGGTGGGGGCCTGCGACTGCGTGATGAACGTGCAGGCGATCATGGTCGAGCGCGACAGCGGGCGGCCGATGATGTCCGGCTTCCACGCCTTCTACAGCATCGGCGGCGCGGTTGGCGCGGCCGCCATGACTGCGCTGCTGGCGCTGCACCTGCCGCCCTGGCTGGTGTGCCTGCTGGGATCGGCGGTGATGGCCGCGCTGCTGGCGGTGTCGCTGCCGTTCTGGCGGCGCGACAAGGCGCCCACCGGCGCGCCGGTATTTGCCATGCCTCACGGCGTGGTACTGGCCATCGGCGTGTTGTGCTTCGTCGCCTTCCTGGCCGAAGGCGCGATGCTGGACTGGAGCGCGGTGTTCCTGCATGAAGTGCAGCAGGTGGAACCGTCGCGTGCCGGGCTGGGCTTCATGACCTTTGCCATCGCCATGACCATCACCCGCCTGTTGGGCGACCAGGTGGTGGCCCGGTTGGGGCGCCACCGCGCCATTGTGCTGGGCAGCCTGGTCGCCGCGACCGGCTTCGCGCTGCTCACCTTCGCGCCCGTGCTGGCCCTGGCCCTGTGTGGCTATGCCCTGGTCGGCCTGGGCTGCGCCAACATCGTGCCGGCCTTGTTCTCGATGGCTGGCAACCAGAAGGCCATGCCCGAAAGCCTGGCCATCCCGGCGATCACCACCTTGGGCTATGCCGGCGTGCTGGCGGGTCCGGCGCTGATCGGCTTCGTCGCCCAGGCCAGCAGCCTGGTGGTGGGGTTCTGCCTGGTCGCCGCCAGCCTGCTGCTGATCGGCCTGGCCTCGCGCTGGGTCAGGGCCTGAGCGGCGCCCGTCTCACAGGCCGCACTGAACATGCCTCGCGATGCGCATGAGTCGCATTTCCTGTAGGATCCGCCGGCATTTATGGCCGGCCTGCGCTGCGGAAATCCCGCCGGGGCCGTCGTCCCTGCCCCCTCCGGATCCGTCGTGCCCATGCCCACCCTTCTGTCCTGCCCGCGCCGCTCGGTGATCGCAGCTGCCCTTGTTGCGGCCATCGCCGCGCTGCCGCTGGCGGTCTGCGCGCAGACCGCGTCCACCCCGACCGAGCTGGACACGGTCAAGGTCACCGGCAACTGGCTCAGCAATCCCACCGAAGCCACGCTGCTCGAACACCCCGGCGCGCGCAGCATCGTGGAGGCCCGGCGCATCGCCGAAAGCGGCGCAACCAGCGTGCGTGACGTGCTGCGCCAGATCCCCGGCGTGCAGGTGCAGGAAAGCAACGGCACCGGCGGCAGCGATGTGTCCTTGAACGTCGGCGTCCGCGGGCTGACCTCGCGGCTGTCGCCACGCTCCTATGTGCTGATGGACGGCGTGCCGATGTCCTACGCCCCCTATGGCCAGCCGCAGCTGTCGCTGGCCCCGGTGGCCTTGGGCAACCTGGAATCGGTGGACGTGGTGCGGGGTGCCGGTTCGGTCCGCTACGGGCCGCAGAACGTAGGGGGCATCATCAATTTCGTCACCCGCGCCATCCCGAAGGATGTCGCTGGCACGCTGGGTTTCAGCAGCGAAATGTACGGCCAGGGTGGCCACCTCAAGACCGTGCCGAGCCTGTTCCTGGGCGGCACCACCGACGCCGGCCTGGGCCTGGCGCTGCTGTACTCGGGCACCCATGGCGAAGGCTGGCGCGGGAGCAACGACAAGACCGACATCGACGATGTGCTGCTCAAGGCGTCCTATGCGCTCGGCAATGCCGGCGACCTGGCCCTGTCGCTGCACCATTTTGAAGGCAGCGGGCGCATGCCCGGAGGCCTGACCAGCGCCGAGTACGCCGCCGATCCCTTCCAGTCCACCCGCCCCTACGACGTGTTCAATGGCCGTCGCAGCGACGGCTCGCTGAAGTACACCTGGACCGACGGTCGCAACAACGTCGAGGTGCTCGGCTACTACGTGGACTCGTTCCGCGGCAGCTATATCGAACAGGACGGTGCCGGTACCAGCAACGGCCAGCGCCGGCTCACCGCCGCGCCACGCAGCTATCACTATTACGGGGTTGAACCGCGCTACTCGCGCCTGTTCGTCACCGGCACCGTGGTGCAGGAAGTGAGCGTGGGCTACCGCTACCTCACCGAGGCCAGCAGCGAAGTGGCCTCGCGCACCGGCTACTACCGCCCCACGGCGGCGTTGACCGGGCCCGACCTGCCGCTGCTGCCGTACCAGACCAGCCGCGGCGGCACCACCGCCAACGCGTTCTACATCGACGACCGCATCGACATCGGCGACTGGACGATCACCCCGGGCGTGCGCGTGGAAAACATCCGCACCTTCAACGACATCACCAACCTGGCCACCACCGGCACGGTGACCAGCAGCCTGGCGCCCCGCATCACCTCGCGCGAAACCCTGCCGACGCTGTCGGTGCTGTATCGCCTGAATGCCACCTGGTCGCTGTTCGCCAATGGCGGCAAGTCGTTCGGCCCGCAGCAGTACAGCCAACTGGCCTCCACCACCGAAGGCCTGCACCCCGAATCGGCCACCACCTACGAACTGGGCACCCACTTCAACGGCAGCGGCCTGAGCGGTGAGTTCACCCTGTTCAATGTCGATTTCGACAAGGAACTGCAGCTGGCCCGCTCGATCGTCGGCGAAGGCATGTGGACCGACCTGGGCGCCACCCGCCACCGCGGTGCCGAGTCGGCCCTGCGCTACGACATGGGCCGGCTCAGCGACGTGCTGGCCGGGCTGCAGCTGTCGATGACCTACACCTGGACCGAGGCCACCGCCCGCGCCGGCGCGTTCGCCGGCCGCGACCTGCCGCTGTACTCGCGCAACGTCGGTTCGTTCGGTGCGCGCTACGCGATCGACCGCTGGACCTTCAACGCCGATGTGTTCGCCCAGTCCCGGCAACGCTCGCCGGGCACCCCTGCTCCCGGCGCGGCCTACGTCACCGACGAAGACCCGAGCGGGCGCCTCGGCGACATCCCCGGTTATGCCACGGTAGCGCTGCGCGCCGGCTACGACTTCGGCCCGGAACTGCACGACCTCACCCTGGCCATCGGAGTGAAGAACCTGCTGGACCACCGTTACTACACCCGCTCCACCGACAACAACGGGGGCAAGTTCGTCGGCCAGCCGCGCACCGTGTACCTGCAGGGCTCCCTCGCCTTCTGAGCGGGCCGTGATGCAGGGCTTACCATCGGAGACCACCGCTGGGAGCCCTGCCATGCCCGATCTCTGCTTCGACCCACGCCCGCGTCGCGCCGCGTTCCGCGCCCTGCATGCGGCCGGCTGTTTCGTGCTGCCCAATCCGTGGGATGTCGGCAGCGCACGTTACCTGGAACGGCTGGGCTTTCCCGCGCTGGCCAGCACCAGCTCCGGCGTGGCCTGGAGCCAGGGTCTGGCCGACGGCCAGCTCACCCTGGACGCTACGCTTGAGCATCTGCAGGTACTGAGCGCGGCCACCGCGCTGCCGGTGAACGCAGACTTCGGCGACGGCTTTGGCAGCACCCCTGCCGAGGTTGAAGAGGCGGTGGCCCGGGTGATCGCCACCGGCGTGGCAGCCCTGTCCATCGAAGATGCCAGCCCCGATCCGCAGCAGCCCTTGCGCCCGCTTGATGACGCCGTTGCACGCCTGCGCGCCGCACGCGCCGCCATCGACCGCTCCGGCCAGGACGTGCTGCTGGTCGGCCGTGCCGAGAATTTCTTTGTAGGCCGCCCCGACCTGGACGATGCCATCACCCGCCTGCGCGCCTATGCCGCAGCCGGTGCAGACTGTCTGTACGCGCCGGGCATCACCACGCGCGAGCAGATCCAGGCAGTGGTCGCTGCCGTGGCGCCCAAGCCGGTGAACCTGCTGGTCGGCAGCGCGGTGGCCTTCACCCTGCAGGACATCGCCGCCATGGGCGTGCGCCGGGTCAGTGTCGGCGGTGCGATGGCGCGCAGCGCGTGGGGCGGGATGATGCGGGCCTCGCAGCGGCTCAAGGACGACGGCCGCTTCGACGGATTCGCCGACGCGGCCTCGGGCGCGGTGTTGAACCAGCTGTTTCGTTGACGGCTCAGTGGCTGGACAGCACCACCACCGCGCCGGTCACCAGCGCGATGCCGATCCAGCCGATCGGGCGTAGCCGGTTGCCAAACAGCACCCGGCCGCAGAGCGCGGTGCCGATCACCCCGATGGCGCCCCACATCGCATAGGCGGTGGCCAGGTCGACGCTCTTCACCGCCTGGCCGAGCAGCGCGAATGCGGCCCACACCAGCACGATCGCGGTGATGCCCCAGGCCGGCTTACGGAAGCCGTCGGACTTGGCCACCATCATGTTGGCGGTGATGTCGATCAGCGCCGAGCAGGTCACGAAAAGAAACGCGGTCAGGTTCATTGCGGGTGCGCCTCGCCCAAGGTGACGCAGACGATGCCAAGCGCTGCCATGCCCAGCCCGATCAGCTGCTGCAGCGACACGCTTTCCTTGAACACCAGCAGGCCGACCAGGGTCAGCAGGGTCAGGCCCAGCCCTTCCCATACCGCGTAGGCCACCCCGACCGCGATGCCGCGCACCGACAGCGCCAGGAAGTAATAGGAAATGGCCAGGGCAACGGCCATGACCGCATAGCCGAGGTAGCCGCCCTGGCGCGCGGCAGCGACCATGAACGAGGTGCCGACAACTTCGGCCACGATCGCCACGGTGAGGCAGGCCCAGGCGATCAGACCGCCACGGGAACGGGAATGCACCGGTGTGTGCATGGAAATCTCCTGCAATGCGGTCCCCATGCGCGCATGCCGGATACGGCGCGGCGCCGCTGGGGACACGAGGCGGCAGGTACCGACGGTGGGTCGGGACAGGCTGCCGATACGGGGTTGGACGTCACGATGACCGGCGCAGTATCATCGCTTTTTCCATCCTTACAAAGATGGAATCCATCGAAATAAGCGATACATCGATGCGCTACGGTCCCGAATCCCTGCATGCCTTCGTCGAAGCGGCCGCGCTCGGCTCGTTCTCTGCCGCCGCCCGCCGGCTGAAGAAAACCCAGTCCACGATCAGCACCGCGATCGCCACGCTGGAAGCCGACCTCGGCCTGACCCTGTTCGACCGCAGCGGCCGCTACCCGGTGTTGACCGACGCTGGCCGCAAGGTCCTCGGCCATGCACAGGAAATTCTGGCGGCCGCCGAGCGGCTCGAGCAGCTCAGCATCCGCCTGGCCGACAACGTCGAGCCGCGCCTGAGCCTGGTGTTTTCCGATATCTACCAGCTCAATCCGGACCACCACCTGCTGCAGCGCTTCGAGCAGCGCTTCCCGGACATCGCGCTGGAGTGGCTGGACGCCGAGGGCAGCGACGTGCTAGACGTGGTGCAACGCGGCCGCGCTCATCTGGGCCTGCTGCCACACCAGCCGCAGTACCCCTCCGAGCTGGCGGTGCGTGCCCTGCCGCTGCGCGCTGAGATGGCGGTGTTCGTGTCCCGGACCCATGCCCTGGCGCAACCGCCGCTGCCGGAGCCGTCGCAGCTGGCCCAGCATCGCCAGCTGTGCCTGAGCGGCGACAGCGCCGCGCGCGGCCGCAGCTGGTCGGCATCGGACTACCTGATGGTGCTGGAAATGGCCGAAGACGGCTTCGGCTGGGCCGAACTGCCACGCGACCTGGTGACGCGCTACGGTCGCGGCCAGCTGGTCGAACTGCCGCTGCCCGGCTGGCCGCGCCTGGTGGCCTGCGATGCGGTGTGGCTCAAGGGCAGCGTGCTGGGTCCAGCCGCCCTGTGGCTGCTGGACCAGTTCCAGTTGCCCCAGGGACACCCGCAGCCCAGCCGATGACGCGGGCGGGCGGGTGCCCCCTCACCCACACGCAACAGCGCGCCAGATCAGCGTCCCTGCCCCTCCGAGCGCCGCAGGCGGGCCAGCGCAACCAGCACCGCGCTGGCCATCAGCACCGGATACCCCACCAGCGGCCACACCGTGTCACCTCCCAGCAACACCACGGCCAGCGTGCCAACGATCCCCACCACCACGCTCTGCACGCAGAAGTACAGTGCCACTGCGGCGCCGGCCATCGCGCCGAATGCCTTCAACGCACCGCTGGCCGTCACCGACACCGTCATCACGATCCCCACCGCCGATACCCACATCGGCGCGATGACGGTGAACCATGCCGGCCCCTGCAGACGCTGGCCGACCACCAGCAGCAACGCGCCCAGCAACAGCAGCGCCATGCCACGGGCGAGGCAACCGGCCGGGGCCCAACGGGCGACGCAGCGGCCGACGAAACGGGTCGTCAGCCCCATCGCCAGCGCCACCGTGGCAAAGGCGAGGCTGAACTCCAGCGCCGCATAGCCGGCCCTGCCGATCAGCAGCCTCGGTGCGGTGGAAAAGAACACGAAAAACGTGCCCATGGCCGCACTGAAACCCAGCGTGTAGGTCCAGAACCGCGCACTGGCCAGCATCGGCAGGAAGCCGAGTGTCGCCCTGGGCCGCGTGCAGGGCCGTGTTTCGTGCCACCGGGCCCCGGCATTGACCAGCGCGGGCAATGCCGCCAGCCCGAGGGTCACGAAGATCGCCCGCCACCCCCATGCACCCGCCAGCACCGCACCAAGCAGCGGCCCCACGGCGGGCACCAAGGCCAGCATCGAACTGAACATGCCGTAGATCGTGGCCCCCTCTGCACGGTCGGCATACACGTCGCGCACGGTGGCGAATGTGGCCACCAACGCCGCCGACGCACCCAGCGCCTGCAGCACCCGGAAACCGATGAACACCGCCGCCGACGAGGAGGCGGCCAGCCCTACGCTGGCCAAGGCGAACACCGTGCCACCCCCCAGCAACACCGGGCGCCGGCCGATGCCGTCGGCAAGCGGGCCGAACAGCAGCTGCCCGACCCCCAGCACCAGCATGTACAGGCTAAGGCTGAGCTGGATGACGGTCGCACTGGTGCCCAGGGCGCCGGGCATGACCGGCAGGACCGGCAGGTAGATGTCCATCGCCAGCGAGGCGAGGATGTCGAAAGGCGCCATCAGCAACAGCGCCGCCGGCAGCGAATGCGGCCAGGCAGGGGAACGATCAGACATGAGGAAACTCCGCGCAATGAAAAATGGGCGGCGTATGTCTGTTACATCACCACGATGCAGTTCGACAACGCGCCGCAACAACGACAAGGTTGCTGCGGCCTATTCGTCGGAGGCTTTCGTGTTTCCCATGCGTGCATTTCCTGGCCGGATCATCGACCCGTCTGCCCGGACTCTAGCAAGGCCGGGTGCGGTCAACAATGACGGCCCGGCTGCCGGGTTGCCTGCTCAGCGGTGCGCCAGCGCGTAATCGATCGCCGCACAGATCGCCGCCACCTGCGCATCGTTGCACTGCTGCGGGGTCGCGCGCGGACTGTCCGGGTAGACCTCGGTGGTGGTGGTGTAGCGGGCCCCGGTGATGCTGGCGCACAACCCCAGCTTTTTCAGCGGGTACTCGATCACCCCCGGTGCCACCACCGGCGAGCCGATGATTTCATTCTTCGCATCGGCCGGTGCGATGTGGGTCACCTGCTCCACGGCCGCATTGACCGCGGTCTGGAACGCCGGCTGCGGGTTCTCGCTGTCGTCCACCAGATAGAAGCCATCAGGAATCAGCCCCGGCTCGAACGGCTTGCCATCGCGCGCGGCCAGGGCCGGACGGAATTCGCTCTCGTCGCTATCGGTGGTTTCGTGCAGGTCGATATGCATCACGATACTGCCGCGCAGCGGGGCCACCAGCGCCATCAACGCGGCCGATTCGGCGGCCGGGCTGTTGTCCAAGAACGAACGGTTGGGGTCGATCGCATCGGCATTCCAGCGCTGCACGCGCTCGTAGCCCCACGGGCTCACGCACGGAGCCACCAGCACGTTGGCACGGCCCGCGTAATCCTTGGCCCGCGTGGCCAGGAACTGCAGCGCCCCTTCCACGCCACTGGTTTCATAGCCGTGCACGCCGCCGGTGACCAGCACGGCCGGCAGCGCCGGGTTCCAGTCGCCGCTGCGTACCGCGAACAGCGGGTACCGGTGCGGCGCGTAGTCCAGCGTGCCGTACTGCACCACGTCCCAGTCCGCACGCAGGCGTTCAAACGCAGGCAGCACGTCATCGGCATAACGTCGCTGCGGTACCTGGCGTGCCCGCCATTGCGCCTTTTCTTCCGCACCCCACGGCTGGCCGGGGGTGCCGATGGGATAGAAGGGGGCGTCGTTCATGGCGTAGCTCGCTTGGAGGTGCAGGATTGCGCTGATTTTATCATCGCTTCCGCGCGCTCATCTGCTCACGCCTGCGCCCGCCAACCACGGAAACCCAGCCCCTGGTAGAACGGCTCGACGTCGCGGAATCCTGCTTCGTACAGCAATGTCTGATCCTGTTCCGGCGACAGGATGTGCACCCGCTCGGCAACCGCCGCTCGCCCGCGTTCGGCCTGCGCCGGCGCAATCCCGGAGGACATCGCAAATGCGGCATAGCGCGCCAGCCAACGGTCGCGCGCAACGTCGGCCTGGTCGAAGCTCATATGCGCCACCACCAGCGGTGCGCCCGGGCGCAGCCGTTGGTGGAGTGCACGCAGCGTGGGCAGCCGCTCGTGCAACGGCACGAAGTGCAGGGTCAACAGACAGGCGGCCGCATCGAAGGGGCCGGCCGGTGCGCTGTCGATGTAACCGGTATGCAGGCGAGCACGGCCGGCATGCTCGCCCAGGGTGCGCTGTGCCAATGCCAGCATCTCCGCCGAGGGGTCGACGCCGTCGAATTGCCAGCCCGGCTGCGCCTGCGCGAACGCACGCATCTCCAATCCGCCGCCCGCCCCCAGTACCAGCACGCGCGCCTGCGCAGGGGCTGATTCGGCGAGCAGCAAGGTGCACATCCGCTGCAGATCGGTGAAACCGGGCACCAGCCGTGGCGGCTGTTCGGCGTAACGGGCAACTGCGTCGCGGTCGGTGTATGCATCCATCGGAGGCCTCGCCTTAATGTAACTTGAGAAGTTACATTATCAGCAGGCGCCCCTGCCCTCAACCTCCGCAGTACTGCTCCTCGCTGACCTGCTCCAGCCAGGTCACCGGCGAACCGTCCACGGCTTCAGCAATGGCGATATGGGTCATTGCCACATCGGCTTTGGCCCCGTGCCAGTGCTTGACCCCCGGCGCGATCCAGACAATGTCACCCGGGCGGATCTCCTGCACCGGCTTGCCCCACTCCTGCACGCTGCCCACCCCGGTGGTGACGATCAACGTCTGCCCCAGCGGATGGGTATGCCATGCAGTGCGCGCGCCGGGTTCAAAGGTGACCGTCGCGCCGCCGACGCGCGCTGGCGCGCCGCGCTGGAACGGCGCATCGATGCGCACCGTGCCGGTGAAATAGGCCGCGGGGCCCACTGCCGATGCCGTGCTGCCGGCGCGGGCGATGGTGATCGCGGCATCGGCGGGCACGCCAGCGGCGACCATCGACAACAGTGCGGTACTCAACAGGTCCATGCGGGGCTCCTTGAAGAAAGGTCGCCCGCCGACGGGGCCATGCCGGCAGCGGCGGGACAACGTCACTGTAAGCCCCACCGCCGCCGCCCAGTAGACATCGCAGGCGGGATGCCGCCATGACCACCGCTCATCAATCGCCGCGGAAACGCGCCTTGTGCTCACCAGTCACCGGCGCCCATCATGGCCCGGCATGACTCCCATGCGCACCGAGCCGCGCCCATGGCCCGCGAGAACTTCAACGACCTGCAGGTGTTCGTCACGGTCGCGCGCGAACGCAGCTTCACCCGCGCCGCGGCCCAGCTCGGCGTTTCACAATCGGCGTTGAGCCACACCGTGCGCGGGCTGGAAGAACGCCTGGGGGTGCGCCTGCTGACCCGCACCACCCGCAGCGTGTCGATGACCGAGGCTGGCCAGCGCCTGTACGACACCGTCGCCCCGCGCATGCAGGAGATCGAAGAAGAGCTGGTGGCGATCACCGACTACCGCGACCACCCGGCCGGCACCATCCGCATCACCACCGCCGAGCACGCCGCCAGCACGCTGGTCTGGCCCCGCCTGAGCGCGGTGCTGCCGGCCTACCCGGACCTGCACGTGGAACTGACCGTCGATTACGGCCTGGCCGACATCGTCGCGCAGCGCTACGACATCGGCATCCGCCTCGGCGGCCGCGTGGCCAAGGACATGATCGCCGTACCGATCAGCGGCCCGCTGCGCATGGCGATCGTGGCCAGCCCGGCGTACTTCACCCGCCACACCGCCCCCCGCTTGCCGTCCGACCTGGCCAGCCAGGACTGCATCGGCCTGCGCCTGCCCACCCATGGCGGCCTGATGGCCTGGGACCTGCAGAAGGATGGCCAGCAGGCCAACGTCCGCGTGAGCGGCCAATGGACCTTCAACGGCAGCAGTGCGATGCTCCGCGCCGCCCTTGCCGGTGCCGGCCTGGCCTACCTTCCCGAAGACGCGGTGCTGGAGCACCTGCAGGCCGGGCGCCTGCTGCGGGTGATGGAAGACTGGTGCGATGTGTTCGACGGCTACTACGCCTACTACCCCAGCCGGCGCCAGTCCTCCAGCGCGATGCGTGTGGTGATCGACGCGCTGCGGGGCGGCAGGTAGCGCCGCCCGGCAGCACGCTGCACTACGGGCGCAGCAGTACCTTGCCGCTGCGACCGGGTTGCAGGCTTGCCTTGGCCGCGTCCGCCACGTCGTCCAGGCCGAACACCGCGTCCACCGGCAGGCTCAATCCGCCACGCAGCGCCAGCTGCAGCAACTCGCCCACCAGCCGGCGCTTGTCCTCCGGCGCCATCGCCTGGCTCACCTTGCTGCCCCAGAACCCCTTGACCGTGGCCTGCTTGAAGATCACGTCGCCGGCACTGAGCTGCATCGGCTCACCGCTCATCGACCCGAACGACACCAGTGTCCCGCCATCGCCCAGCAACGTCATCAGTTCGCTGCTGGCGCGCCCGCCGACCGAATCCACCGCCGCGGCGATCGATCCCGTGCCAACGTGCGCCTGCACCTGGGCCATCCAGGTCGATTGCGCGGTGGACACCGTGTACTCGATACCCAGCGCTTCCATCTCCGCCACCCCTGCATCGCGGCGCACCAGGTTGATGCAGTGCACGCCACGCGCCTTGGCCAGCATCGCCAGCGCCTTGCCGACCGCGCCATTGGCCGCGTTCTGCAGGATCCAATGGCCACTGCTGACCTGCAGGTACTCCAGCAACATCAACGCGCTGAGCGGCATGGCGATCAGCTGCGCCGCGGTCTCATCGGCAATGCCGCCCGGCATCGGTATCACCATCCTGGCCGGCGCGATGAACTGCCCGGCCCAGGTGCCATGCACCGAGGCCGCGCTTACCCGCTGGCCGACCTGCAGCCCTTCCACGCCCTCGCCCAGGGCATCGATCACGCCCATGCCCTCGCTGCCGCCGATCGCCGGCAGCGACGGCTTGTAGCCGTACTGCCCGCGTACCGTCCACAGATCATGGTTGTGGATGGGGGCGAGCACGGTGCGTATCCGCACCTCGCCCGGACCCGGTTGTGGGGTGGGCATCTGGCCGCCGTGCAGAACCACGGCGGGATCACCAAACTGCTTATGCAGTGCAGCGCGCATAAGGATTCTCCTGTTGCTACGTCATGGGGGACAGCACTGCCGGACGCTGCCCGGCAGCGGCGGAACTAGCGGCGGTGGCGGTGGGCGGCGACGATCGCCACCGACGGCTGCCGCCATGCGCGTACGCGCAGCATCAGCGTCTGCAGGACCAGCAGCGCGGCCACCGACAGCGCGAGCACCGCAACGGTATCGGCACCGGCCAAACGCCAACCGGACTGCTTCGCATAGACGCCCACCAGTGCCCACACCACCGCCGCCGGGTAGGCGAAGTGGCCCCGCAGGCGCTGGTTCACCGACCAGGCCAACAGCGTGGCCACCGCCAGCAGGGCAACGCTCCAGCCGAACATGTCATCGGTGCGCAGCCACTGGTGCGCCACGATCACCTGCGCGGTGTTGAGGAAAGCGGCCATCGACAGCCACCCGGCATGCAGCGCCAGCGGGTAGGCCGCCCACGCACGCTGGCCACCACTGGCATCCAGCGGTGCAGCGCGTACCGCGGCCATCAGCATGCAGCCCAGCGCCGCCCAGATGATCGCCAGCGCAGTCAGGAACCCTGCAGCGGAGAACACCGGCATCCACACCGCCGTCAGCACGAAACCCGCCGCTGCCCAGCCGCGCACGCCGGCCAGGTCCGGCTTGCGCCGGCGCAGCTGCCACAGCCCGAACGCCACATCCCACAGGAAGATCACGCCCCATATCGCGAACGCGTAGCCGGCCGCGACCAGCAGCGTCGGATAGTGATCGGAGATCGCACCATTGGTTGGACCGAACGCGCCGGACTGTGAGAACCAGGACACCACCGGCATGGCCAACGCGGCCAACAACACGATCCAACGCATGCACGCACTCCAACACAAAGAGCGGTGACGATACCGGTTCCGCGGTTAAGGCGGTGGCATGGGTGCACACCGCGCAGAATCGGCCACCAGGATGGTCGAATTTGCAAAGCCTTACTAACATAGCCTCTGCTATATTGCGGCCGTGGATATCGAACGCCGCCCCAAGACCTCCCCCGCCTGGCCGTCCGCAGCCGGGCACAGCCCCAGCCTGGGCGACATGAACGCCAGCGTCGCGGTGCCCAGCGGAGGCCATTGGTGGTTCCGCCTGCTGGCCTTCCTCGGGCCGGGCTACCTGGTCTCGGTCGGCTACATGGACCCGGGCAACTGGGCCACCGATATTGCCGGTGGTGCGCAGTTCGGCTACCTGCTGCTGTCAGTGATCCTGCTGTCCAACCTGATGGCCATCGTGCTGCAGGGACTGTCGGCACGGCTGGGCATCGCCACCGGCCGCGACCTCGCCCAGGCCTGCCGCGACCACTACTCCACCCCGGTCAACCTGAGCCTGTGGCTGCTGTGCGAGATCGCGATCATCGCCTGCGACCTCGCCGAGGTGATCGGCACGGCGATCGCCCTGAAGCTGCTGTTCGGGATCCCGTTGCTGGCCGGGGCGATCATCACTGCGGTGGACGTGGTGCTGGTGCTGCTGCTGATGAACCGCGGCTTCCGTGCACTGGAGGCGTTCGTGATCGCGCTGCTGCTGGTGATTTTCGGCTGTTTCGCGGTCCAGATCGCCCTCGCCGCCCCGCCACTGCAGGCCGTATTGAGCGGCTTCATTCCCCGCGCGCAGGTGGTGACCGATCCACGCGCCCTGTACCTGGCCATCGGCATCATTGGCGCCACGGTGATGCCGCACAACCTCTACCTGCACTCGTCGATCGTGCAGACCCGTGCCTATCCGCGTACCGATAAAGGCCGTCGCAGCGCGCTGCGCTGGGCGGTCACCGACAGCACCGTCGCGCTGATGCTGGCGTTGTTCATCAACGCGTCGATCCTGATCCTGGCCGCGGCGGTGTTCCATGCGCACGGCCGCACCGACGTGCAGGAGATCGAACAGGCCTACGAACTGCTCGCGCCGATGCTGGGCGTGGGGCTGGCCTCGACCCTGTTCGCGGTGGCATTGCTGGCCTCGGGAATCAACTCCACCGTGACCGCGACGCTGGCCGGGCAGATCGTCATGGAAGGATTCCTGCGCCTGCGCATCGCCCCGTGGGCACGGCGGCTGATCACCCGGGGCATCGCGATCGTGCCGGTGGTGATCGTCACCGCGATCTACGGCGAACAGGGCACCGCGCGGCTGCTGGTGCTGAGCCAGGTGTTGTTGTCGATGCAGTTGCCGTTCGCGGTGATCCCGCTGGTGCGGTTCGTGTCGGACAAGACGAAGATGGGCGCCCTGGTGGCACCGCGCTGGTTGATCGGCCTGTCGTGGCTGATCGCCGCGGTGATCCTGGTGCTCAACGGGAAACTGCTGGTGGCGACGCTGGCCGGCTGAAACAAGGCCAATGTTCGCGGAAAACGCCCATTCAGTTCCATTCGTTATGAATGGATGAAGGAAGGCCATTGGGCACACTGCGGCGGCCATGGACTACTGGCCCGCCCATCCGATGTGACTGCCCCATGCTTCGTTTTCGTGTTCTGACCAGCGCCATCGCGCTGGTGATTGCCGCACCCGCACTTGCCGAGACCGCACCGACCACCGACAGCACCACCCTGCAGACCGTGGTGGTGACCGGCTCCAACATCAAACGTACCGACACCGCCGGCCCCAATCCGGTACAGATAGTGAGCCGCGAGCAGATCGAGCAGTCCGGCAAGTCGACCCTGACCGATGTGCTGCGCTCGCTCTCTGCCAATGCCGGTAACAGTTACGACGAGCAGTACACCGGCAGCTTCGCCGCCGGCTCGGCCTCGATCGGCCTGCGCGGGCTCAGCCCGAAGAACACCCTGGTGCTGGTCAACGGCTACCGGGTCGCCAATTTTGGCTTCGCGCTGAACACCCAGGATACGTTCGTCGACCTCAACGCATTGCCGATCAGCGCGGTGGAGCGCATCGAGGTCCTCAAGGATGGCGCCTCGGCGGTGTACGGTTCCGATGCGATCGCCGGGGTGATCAACATCATCCTGCGGCGCAACTTTGAAGGCGTGGAAGTCGGCGGTGCATTCGGCAGCGCAACCCAGGGCGGGCTGGACGAGAAAAAGGCCAACCTGCTGCTGGGCATCGGCAACCTCGACCGCGATGGCTGGAACGTCCTGTTCGGGCTGGACCTGCTCAAGCGCGACCGCCTGGATGCCGACGAGCGCCGCTACACGCGCAGCGGTGACTTCCGTGACCGTGCCGGCGGTCGCCTGGCCGGCTGGTCCACCGCCGGCGGCAACGGGCTGGCCAATCCGCGCCAGCCCACTCCGTTCGCGCCCTGCCCGACCGGCAGCGCGCTGCGCCCCTACAGCGATTTCGGCAGCACCCTGCCCGGCAACGCGTGCGCCTTCAACGCACAACCGTTCAAGACCCTGCAGCCCGGCGCCGAGCGCCTGCAGGCGTCACTGAGCGCAACCCGGCGCTTCGGCGATTCGCTGGAGCTGTTCGCCGATGTGCTGTACAGCCACAACCAGGCCGACCAGATCTTCAGCGCACCGCTGACCGTCGGCCCCGGCCTGCGCGCCTACAACCCGGCGACCGGAACGCTGGTGGACGTTCCGGCGGTGCTGCCGGTGGGGCATCCCAACAATGCGACCGGCGCGCCGCTGCCATTCGAGTACACCTTCTTCGACCTCGGCCCGCGCCTGAAGGACAACACCCAGGTGTTTTACCGGGTACTGGCTGGCGCACGCGGCAAGACCGCACGCTGGGACTGGGAAGTGGCCGCGGAGACCTCGCAGAGCGAGCAGCGCGAGTACGTGGACAACTTCGTCGACCGCTACGC
The DNA here is from genome assembly GCF_057835675.1 of Stenotrophomonas sp. GL_101. Lineage (NCBI taxonomy): Bacteria > Pseudomonadati > Pseudomonadota > Gammaproteobacteria > Lysobacterales > Lysobacteraceae > Stenotrophomonas > Stenotrophomonas sp. GL_101. The sequence goes on from NZ_CM174432.1 coordinate 2,498,794, forward strand.
GTTCGAGCAGGTCCTGCGCGATGGCAGCTACGATTTCCTCAATCCGGCCAGCACGCCGGCCGCGCTGGAAGCGCTGCGCCTGCAGACCAAGCGCCCGGGGTGGTACCAGCTGGATGCCGCCAGCATCAAGGCATCGACGTCGTTCCTCGACCTGCCCGCCGGGCCGATCGGCTTTGCGTGGGGCGCCGAGCTGCGGCGCGAGTCGCTGGATGCGCGCACCAGCGCCCAGGTGTTGTCCGGTACCGAACTGCGACCGGCCATCAACATCGTGGACGGTGAGCGCAGGGTCAGTGCGGCCTATGCGGAGTTCAGCGTGCCGCTGCACCGCACGCTGGAACTGCAGCTGGCCGGGCGCGGCGATCATTACGATGACTTTGGCAATGCATTCTCGCCCAAGGTGGCGTTGCGCTGGCAGCCACTGGACGCGCTGCTGCTGCGCGGGTCGTTCTCGCGCGGTTTCCGTGCGCCCTCGCTGCCGGAGATCGCCCAGGGCCAGACCATCAGCTATGGCTCGGTGGTGGATCCCTTCGACCCGCTGGCCCCCGGGGGCAGCCGTGGCGTGACCAACCTGCGCACCGGCAATCCGGACCTGGAAGCGGAACGTTCCAGGAACTACAACCTCGGCGCGGTGTGGGCACCCGATGCAGACACCAGCATCGGGGTGGACCTGTACCGGATCGAACAGGACAACCTGATCAAGCCGGACAACGCCCAGTTCATCGTCAACAACCCCGAGCTGTTCCCCGGCCGGGTCCAGCGCGATGCGCAGGGGCGTATCCAGATCATCACCAACCAGTATGCCAACCAGGGCGAACTGACCACCTCCGGTATCGACCTGGATATCAGCCGCACGTTCCGCACCGATAGCTGGGGCGCCCTGACCCTGGCGGGCAGCTGGAGCCACCTGCTCAGCTTCAAACAGCCGCTGGTGGCCGGCCAGGCGGCCGTGGAAGGCGCGGGCAACAATCGTCTGGGTGCGCTGCCGCGCACACGTGGCACCACGTCACTGAACTGGGCGCTGGGCGAGTGGCAGAGCACCCTGAGCCTGCAGTACGTGGCCGGCTATGACCAGCAGGTGGCCACGCAGACCAGCAACCCCGGGTTGAGCGACCGCATCAAGGCCTACCATCAGCTGGATCTGTACGTGGCCTACACCGGCCTGCCGAAAACCACGCTGTCGTTGTCGGTGCAGAACCTCACCGACAAGGATCCGCCATTCGATCCGGCCGGCGGTTCCAACGGCTTTGACATCACCCAGTACAACCTGCGTGGCACATTCGTGTCGTTGGGCGCGAAATACCGGTTCTGAGGGTTTCGCACGCAACGTTTCGCACGCAACGTGACGAGGGTCAGAATGGCCGCTCCAGCTTCAGGCTCAGCTGGCTGCGGTCATACCCATAGAGCCAGCCCACGGTGCTGTCCACCTGGTTGTAGCGCAGGGTCAGGCTGGGAATGAGGCCGCCGATGGCGAACCGTTCTGCCTTGAGCACCGCGATCCAGCTTTGCTCGTCGTCGCGGCGGGTCGCTTCCAGCAAAGGGCTGTAGGCGGCGTAGTCGCGGTGGCGCAACGCGGCGAACAACGTGGCACTGAGCCCTTGCCATTGCCGTACCGCGCCCAGCCGCATGCCGTACTGCCGGTACCCGTTGGCCGGCTCACGTGCATCGCTGTCGAGCAGGTCGATACCGCCAAACAGCGTCCAGCCAGGGCCCAGGCCCTGGAACCAGGTCGCATACAGCGCACTACTACTGCCGTCGTACTGGTTCGCATAGGCGGCGCGGCGGTAACGGGGTGCTTTCCAGTCCGCCTCCAGCTTCAGCAGCTGCCGGGGCGACATCGTCCAGCTCCAGTCGCCATGCAGGCCCCAGGCCGCGAACAGGGCGCTGTTGCCCAGTGCCTGGTAGTCCAACGAGGGGGCGAGCGCGGCGCTGTGCCGGCCGCTGCGCCAGCTGTAGCCAGTTTGAAGGGTGAGGTTGAGTTCGTTGTACCCGGCCTGCCCGGCGAATGCCTGGCCATAGGCCAACCCGCGTGCATACAGCCCATGGTGGCCCCCCAGCGCCCAGCGCCGCTCGGCGCTGGCGTCGTAGTCGAGCCCGCGCGCGCGGATGGCCGCCGGCAGTTGGCGTTCGATGAAACAGGTACCACTGCCATCGGCAAGCAGGCAGGTGCGGCTGGCCGAGGTGCGGTTGATGTTGTCGCTCCAGGTGGGGCCCAGTGCGAGCGAGCCCTTCCACCCGGCACGGTCGCGCAGGGCCTGACGGTAGGTCTGCACACTGCGCCGCACGCCCTGGGTACGCGCGTCACGGGTATCGATGCCCTCGTCGATGGCCGCGAACAGGGCCGTGGCCTCGCGATCCTGCTGGTCTTCAAACAACACGCGCGCCAGCTCCAGCCGCGCCGGCAGGAAATCCGGCTGGGTCTGCAGCAACATGCGGTACTGCGCTGCCGCCCGGGTGTAATGGCCGGCCACCCGCGCCAATCCGCCCTGTGCGTAGTGCACCAGGAGCGGGTCGCGGTCGGCCAGGGTCAGGTAATCGGTGAGGAAACGCTGCGCGGTGTCCCATTGCTGGTGCTGCAGCGCCAGGTACAGCGCCTGGCCGACATCGTTGGCGGTGTGCGCCACGGTATAGGTCTGGCCGTCGATGGTCACGGTGGGGCGTTCGCCTTCGCCGCCCTCGGCAAGCAGTTGCCGTTCGCGGTCGTGGCTGCGCTGCTGTACGCCCTGTTCCAGTACCCGGCGCAGATCGTCGCGCTCCTGTGCGTGCAGCGGCTGCACGGCAAGCCAGCCGGGCAGGATCAGGCAACCCGCCAACATGCGGGTGCAAATACGAAAGTGCATCTAGGTATCCCGCAGCTGGGGTGTGGCAAGGACTGGCGATTGGCGGCTTGTCCTTGCCCGATCCATCAATGACGCTGCCGGTGCGTCACACCGGCGAGGCCATCAGTTCTTGGTGCCGCCGAAGGCGGTGTCGTACTGGCTGTTGCCGGCGAAGGTGGCGATGCCCGCCAGCGAGGCCGCATTGGCGCCGAAGAACTGGCCCTGGGTGGTGCCGGTCACGCCGTTGGCGGCCGCGGCACCGGCAAAGCCGGCCGTGCTGCTGTTGATCGCCGCATTGATGCCCAGGTTCAGGCCACCGCCGCTCAGCGTGCCGATCAACGTACCGGTACCGAAGTTGGCGTTGAAGGTACCGGTCAACAGGTTGGCGCCGCTGAACCTGTTCAAGCCCGCCACGCTGTAGCTGGCAGTACCGGCCGGCAACGTGGTGCCGGTGCGGTCGCCCACGTAATAGACCTGGCGGTTGCTGAAGGTGCTGGCGCCGTCCCTGGACCATTCACCGAACCACACATCGCCCGAACCGACCTTGACGAAACTGAAGTAGCCCATGCCGCTGTGGCTGCCCGGCGTGCCGGTGATCGGCGCATTCAAGGTCTGCACGGTGGTGCTGCCGATCGTGGTCTTGCCCGAGTAGGCGCTGAGGCCGGCGAAATCGACCTTCAGCCCACCCGAAACAGTGGACACGCCGATCCCGGCCTTGTCCCGGCTGTGCGGCCCGGCCTGTACCTGGGAGGCACCGACGCTGATGTTGAACTCGGTACTGCTGGCGGCGCTGTTGGCGCCGACGATGTCGGCCGCCTGGGCATGGCCGGCGAGCACGGTGAGGCTGGCCACGGCCAGCAGGGAGAGGGAGATGCGGATGTTCATGACATTACCTTTGCAATGGATGGAGTGAGTGATGCAGACAGATCCGGCAGTGGTACGGTTCACGGGCTCATGGCGAGGCCTCCAATACGGATGGAAAGAGTCAAAAACGCGCGGTGAACCCCAGTTTCCAGCTGCGGCCCGGGGCGGCCATGGTCGAGCGCGTGGCGGGATCGACGTAGTAGCGGTTGGTCAGATTGCTGCCGACCAGGTCGATGCTGGCATTGGCCGCCAGCTTCCAGGAGGCGTAGGCATCGACGGTGGTGATGCTGCCCCAGGTGAAGGGCACGTTGACCCAGAGCAGGCTGGCGCGCGCTTCCTTCATTGCCCGGTAGGCGTCCAGGTCCGGATTGTGATGGCCGCGGTAATGCACCACGCGGCTGCCCATTTCCAGGCGGTTGTCGAACAGGCGCGTCCCGATGGCCCCGTTGATCGACAGGCGTGGCACCGCCTGGGTGATCAGGTAGCCGCCGATGAAACCGTCCTGCACGCAGTTGGGCACCTCGCCGCGCGTGCGGTCCAGCATCACCGCCGAGCTCTCGTCGCACACCTTGTTTTCCAAGGTGCGGGTGACCCCCAGGTCGGTGAAGTAGCGCCCACTGTCGTAGCGGCCCTGGAATTCCAGGCCACGCAGGGTCTGTTTGTCGATGTTGTTGAACAGGAACAGGTTGTCGCGTTCGATCACATCGCGGGTCTTGTGCACGAAGTAACCCAGCTTGACGTCCGCGGTGGCCATGCCGTTGAACAGCGACGACAGGTTGTGCACGTACGCCAGTTCCATGTTGTAGGCGTGCTCGGGCTTGAGCGGATACAACGGATTGAGGCTGCCGGAGAAGGCGATGGTGCTCTCGAACATGCTCGGGAAGCGCATGGCCTCGGCGTAGCGGAAGTACAGCCGGTTGACCTCGCTGAAATGCAGCGTGGCCGAGAACGTGGGCAGCCACGCATGGCCGCGGCGCCGCGGGTTGCTGCCGGCGACCGTCTCGGTTTTCATGGCGGTGGTGACCGAGCACAGCCCCGGCGCACCGACCACATAGGGCTGGATGCCCGGCAGCGCGGCGATCTCACCATTCAGGCAGGGATTGCCCGCACGCGTGTAGTTGCCCTGCGCATCGGGGTTCCAGGGCAGCGCCTGCTCCTGCACCGTACTGGTGCCGGCCTTGGCACGCGCGGCGGCGATCCACTGGTCGACGATGTCGCCCATCCCGAACGACTCCCAGGTTGCGCGGGTGGCCTCGTACAGGTCCACCTCGGCCTGGATCTCCTCGGCGCTGATCCGCACGGCAACCCGATAGCGTGCCTCCCAGGTATCGGCGGTACGGGTCAGCAGCTCCGGGTGTGCCTCGAGGAAGTCATCGAACGCCCAGTACGCGCTGTAGCGCATGCCGGCGGTAAAGGTCAGGAAGGATGTCGGCCGCCATTCGGCATTGAAGTAGCCCTCCCACTCGTGGCGTCGGCCGGCACGCGGGTACATCCGCCAGCCATCGGAGGCACCGAAGTACGGATCGTCCGAGCGCAGCGTTTCATGCTGGATATTGCCACCGACGGTGAGATCGAACGTGTCTCCCAGCGCGAAGCGGTTGCTCAGAGTCGCCCCGTCGCGGGTGCTGCGTGCATTGGCCAGTGCGGTGTTCTTGAGGATCGGGCTCCACGCCGGGTCCCACTGTGGGTTGCCCTGGGCGTAGTTGGGAAAGCCACCGGCGCTGTAGGTATCGCTGACGGTGTCGGTGCGCCACAGGTTGACGTACAGGTCCAGCCAGCGGCTGTTGGCCGGCTGGTGCTTGTACTCCAGGTTCCAGGACTCGGCCTCGACCCGGCTCAGCGGCCATTGGACCGCCCCGCTGCTGCTGTCGATCCGCGACGGCATGACTTCACCATAGTGCGAGAGCGTGTCGCGCCAGGTCAGCCGCAGCAGCTGTTCGTCGCTGATCCGCCAGCTCCCCTTGAGCAGCCACGACTCCTGCTGGCTGGACGTGTTGGGCACTTCATCGCCGGGCTTGAAGGCCAGTGCCAGCGTCCGGATGTAGTCCTCGGCCTGCGAGCGGTCGCCCTCCTGCTGGTAATAGCCGGCACCGTGGGTGCCGGAGAAGTAATTGCCACGGTCGCGGTAGGCGTACGCGGCGAGCACGTCGAAGTGCTCGCCGCGCCCGGCCAGTGCCAGCCGGTAGGCATGGTCCTCGCCGGCGAACACGTTGGTTTCGCGGCCGCGCGATGTCAGGTCCACGCGCAGGGTCTGGTCGGTGTACGGCGATGCCGGCGAACCCTGCGGAAAGCCCGCCACCGTGCGGTAGTCCTCACCGGTGTGCAGCCGCGGAATGCGCGGATCCACCGCGTTGCTGCTGCCCTCCAGCTTGAACTCCCCGCCGAAGCGCTCGCCCTCGGCCAGCACTTCGTCCGCATCCAGGGTCTTGATCACCATCGCACCGCCGATGCCGGTGTGGACATCGCGTACCAGGCCAGGGCCCTTGATCACCTGGATGCCACCGATCAGGTTGGGATCGATGTAGTTGCGGTTGCCCACCCCGTTGTAGCCACGCCAGACGGTCAACGCCTGCTCGGTGCCATCGATGGTCACCGGCGCCCGGCCCGGTCCCTGGATGCCGCGGATGTTGATGTCCAGCGCCCCGCTGTTGCGCGCGTCGCCGCTGAACACGCCCACCAGGTCCTTGACCAGGTCTGCCGGGTTGGAGCCCTTGTAACGCTCCACCCGGTCGCGGCCGGAATAGACGGTGGAACGGTCCAGCTCGAACACCTGGTCATAGCCGCGCAGGTCGCGGGCCGCGCCGGTGGCATCGATCGGTGCGGCGCCGACCCGCAGCGTGTCGGTCACGGTCACGCCCGAATCGGTGGTCGACCCTGCTTCGATCGCAAAGCGCCCCGGGCCGAGCCTTCTGGCCACCAGGCCGGTGCCACGCAGCAGCTGTTGCAGCGCCTGCTCGGTGGGCAGGTTGGCCTGCAACGCGGTTGAACGCCGGCCGTCGGCCAGCGCGCTGCGGAACACCAGCTGCACCCCGGCCAGCCGACCGAACTGGCGCAGCGCGCCGTCCAGCGGCTGTGCCGGGATGTCGAAAGAGGGCGCGGCCGTCGTCGCGGCCTGTGCCTGCGCGGCGGGAATGGCCGCCGCCACGGCCAGGGCGGCGGCGATGCTGCCAGCCAGGGCGGCAGTGAAGGCCCGGCGGCGCCGGAGAACAGCTACAGACAACATCGAACGTGACTCCTCAAGGGGGACGTTGCCGTCGATGCTTCCAGCATCGAGGGCGCGCGTGGCTTGAGAAGAAACCGTGTTTCGCTCTGGCTATGTCAGTAAAGACAAACCGACGCGCGATCTGCCCACACCAATGATGGACCTGCGCTCACCACACCACGATCGCCCCACCCGGCAGGCGTCGCAGCTGCATCCCGCCCTGCCCGGCAATCGCCTCGATGGCCGGATCAGGCTGATCGGTGTGGAACAGCGCCGACACCGGGGAGGACGCCCGGCCGCCCCGCAGTATCCAGACCGGCGCCTGCCGATACCGTGCCATCCGCGCGATCGCCTCGTAGGCCGGGACACGGTCCAGCAGCACCTCGCCGCGCCGCCAGGGCGCCACTTCGTCGCTGCCCAGCGACACGGGCGCTCCGGACAGCACGCCGTCGGCATCGAAGGCGAGTTGTTGGCCCGCCTGAACCCGGCGGGTCATGTCGGCGCGGGTACGCACCTCGATCTCGCCACTGCTGACCGCGGCGATCACCGCACCGTGCTCAAGCGCCACCGAGAACGCGGTCCCGATGTCCTCCACCTCGCCCGCACCGGCGCGCACCACGAAGGGCGCCGGCTGAGGCGCCACGTCGAACCACGCGCGGCCCTGCAGTACCTGCACCTGGCGCTGCCCGTCACGGAAGGCCAGCGCCAGTGCGGTGTCCGCATCCATCACCACGCTGCTGCCATCGGGCAGCCTGGCGGTGCGCGGTTGACTGCCACTGAGCAGGTCGCTGCGCAACTCCAGCAGCAACGGCGGTCCCAGCCCGATCGCCAGCGCCACGCCAGCGGCCAGCGCCAACAGACGTGACTGCCAACGACGTCGCCGTGGCAACCGACGCGCGACCGGCAAGGGCTCGATCAAACCGGGCAGCGCTGCCAGCACCGCCGGGCCGGCCGCATCCACGCGCTGCCAGAATGCCTGTTGCCGGGCCAATGCCAGCCGGTGCCGCGGGTCGGCCTCCAGCCATGCCTGCAGGCCGCGTTGGGCACGCGCATCGAAGTCCTCGCCGGCCTGTCGCAGCGACCAGCGCAGCGCCTGGCGCAACTGCTGCGGCGTGGGTTGGGAGGTATCGGTCATGCGGGCCACCTGCTGTGCCGCCGCGCGGCATCCATGGAAGTACAGACAACCCAGGGCGCGCGTTGCCCACACCGCAATGCAGGCCTGTTCATGCGCCGTGGTGCCGCTGGATCAACAACGCCGCGCGCAGCACATGCTTGCCCACCAGGCTCTTGGAGATACCCATGCGCAAGGCGATTTCGCGCTCGGACAGGCCCAGGTAGCGGTTCAACACGAAGGCACGGCGTACTGGTTCGGGCAGCGCCAGGATGGTCTGGGTGATCTCGCGCAGCTGCGCCTGCGCCAGCGCGGTGCGCTCGCCATCCTCACCGTCGCCAGTGCTTTGCAGGGCCACGCCCGCCAGCGCATGGCGTTCACGGGTGTCGGCCTGGCGGCGGTTGAGGGCATGGTGGTAGGCCATGCGATACAGATAACCGCGGATGTCCACGATCGGCGGGTCGCCAGGCACGGCGCTCGCTTTGAGGTACAGGTTCTGCAGGGTGTCTTCGGTGCTGGGTGGATCGAGGTAACGGCCCAGGAACCGGGACAAGGCAGGTCGCTCTCGAATCAGCAGTTCGACCAGGGCATCAGCATTGGGGGGCATGCGCAAACCAGCGCGGAACCGGGAATGATGGGCGTGATGGCGACGGTCCGACCGGGCCAGTCTAGGGGCAAACCCTGAATACGGATAGGGTCGCGCGCCGTCATCCGGCCCGGGCGGCCACCCGCATCAAGGCCCGGAAGCGCGGACACGCCCGGTGGCTGGGCGCGCGGCACGCCGCTGCATGGCGCAGGCCGTCGCGCATCGCGGTCATGCGCGCGATGCTGCGGTCCAGCGTGTCGGCCTGCTCGGTCAGGCGCGCGCGATCCAGACCGCTACCGTCTTCGGCGGCGAGCATCGTCGCCACGGTCTGCAGCGACAGTCCCGCCGCGCGGCCCAGGGCAATCAGGGCCAGGCGTTCCAGCACGCTCTCTGCGTATACGCGGCGCAATCCACGGCGGCCCAGCGGTTGGATCAGGCCCTTCTGCTCGTAGAACCGCAGTGCCGACGCCGCCAGCCCGGCGCGACGTGCCACCTCGGCGATATCCAGCTCACGCATCGCTTGACCTCAAGTGCACTTGAAGTGGCAGAGTGCGCACTTGCGCCATCGTTGGCAAGCCGGGACCGGGGACTATCATGAGCGACACCGCACAATACGCACTGTGGAATGGCCCCTCCGGCCAGGTCTGGGTGGAAGCGCAACGCCTGCTGGACCAGATGTTCGCGCAGCTTGCCGAGCACCTGGCACAGAGCGTGCCTGCCGGTGCTCCGGCGCGCGTGCTCGACGTGGGCTGCGGCACCGGCGCGGTCAGCCTGTCCATCGCCGGGCGGCTGGGCAACGGCGGCCACTGTACCGGCGTGGACATCTCCGCCCCGATGATCGCCCGTGCCACCGAACGCGCCGCCGGCACCGGCCTGCCGCTGTCGTTCGAGCAGGCCGACGCGCAACGGCATCGTTTCGCACCGGCGGCGTTCGACCACATCGTGTCGCGTTTCGGGGTGATGTTCTTCGAGGATCCGGTGCAGGCGTTCAGCAACCTGCGCCAGGCCACCCGGCGTGGCGGAGCGTTGCAGCTGCTGGCCTGGCGCGGCGCAGCCGACAACCCCTTCATGACCACCGCCGAGCGCGCCGCCGCGCCATGGATCGCGCTGCCAGCGCGCATCGCCGACGGCCCGGGTCAATTCGCGTTTGCCGATCGGGCACGGGTGGGCGCCCTGCTGGCGGCCAGTGGCTGGGACAACATCGACATCGTCGCCCTCGACCTCCCCTGCACGATCCCCGCGGCAGACCTGCCCACGTATGTTTCGCTGCTGGGGCCGGTGGGCGCCGCACTGCGCAGCGCGGATATCGATGCGGCCGTGCGCAGGCGCGTTCTGGACGCACTCCAACAGGCCTTCGCCCCCTTCATCAGCGGCGACACCGTCCGCTTCACCGCCGCGTGCTGGGAGCTTCGCGCCACCGCGCCCTGAGCCACTGAACCGCCCCATCGCAGCCCAGGCGCGGTGATGCCGACCCACCGTCGGCGGCTAGCGGGTGCAGCACGCGCCTTGAATGCCAGGTCGCATCAGCACGACCGTCGCCAGCATCGCCAGCAACGCCATCGCGGCCGCGGTCACAAATGCGTAGCCGGCACCGGTGGCATAGGCGTCCCGCGCCAATCCACCCAGCCGGCCTGCCGAGGTGGACACGTCCCCCACCACCACCCGTTCCATCAGTGCCGGCGACAACGCCTGCCCGGCCTCGGCGAATACCCGTTCAGCGGCGTGGCGCACGTGGCTGGAGAGCACCGCGCCCAACGTGGCGAAGCCGATCAGGATGCCGGAGAACCGCGCGGTGGTACTGATCCCCGATGCCATGCCGGCGCGGTCGGGCGGAATGACCGCCATGATCGCCTTCTGGGTTTCGCCATTGAGCAGCCCACCGCCGCTGCCCAGCACCGCCATCGCCAGCAGCAGCCCGCTGTCGCTATGCCGCCACAGCGCCAGTGCCACGCCCAGGTTGCCCATCACCGCCACGCCCAGCCCCAGCGCCAGCAGCCGCCCGGAATGCCAGTGCGCACCCAGCCGCCGGCCGACGAACGGCAGCAGCAGCATCGCCAGCGCGAACGGCAGCATGTGCACGCCGGCCTGCAACACGCTGTCGCCGCGCACGTTCTGCAGCAGCAGCGGCAACAGCGACGCCATTACCTGGATCGCCGCGGCATAGGCGAACATCGCAATCACCGCACCAACCAGTGCCGGGATCCGGAACAAGCCAAGGTCCAGCATCGGCTGTGCACGCCTGCGCTCGACCGCGATGAATGCCGTGCCGAGCACCGTGCCGGACAGCAGCCAGGGCAGTGCCACCGCCCAGCCTTCGGCGGGCCCGCGGATCAGCGCCCAGGTCCAGCACAGCATGCTGCCGGCGAACAACGCCACCCCGGCGACATCGATCCGCCGCCGTACCGGATCGCGCGATTCGGCAACGAAGGTCCGGCTCAACCCCGCCAGCAGCAGGCACAGTGGCAGATTGATGTGGAAGGCCCATCGCCACCCCCACCAGGTCGCGATCACGCCACCGATCAACGGCGCCAGCACCATGGTCAAACCCATGATCGCGCCCCATATCGCCCAGGCACGGGTGCGCGAGGCGGTGTCCTGGTGGGCGTGGCCGATCAATGACAGTGCCGGGGCCAGCATGAACGCCGCTGCCGCCCCCTGCCCGGCGCGTGCCAGGTACAGCGTGCTGGCATGGCTGGCCAACCCGCAGGCCACCGACGTCAGCGCAAACAGCACCAGCCCCACCTGATACAGGCGCCTGCGTCCGATACGGTCGGCCAGGGTGCCGGCCGGCAACAGCAGCGCGGCAAAGCACAGCACGTAGGCGCTGACCACCCACTCGATGTCGGCAAACGACGCCGACAACTCGCGTGCGATGGTGGGCAGCACCACGCCTACTCATTGGTGTCCAGCACGGTCAGCGCACACCCGGCCGATGCCAGCAGCAGAACCGCGTCGGCAGGCGCGCCGCGGCGCGCTACCGGTCCAGCGTCGCCGACGCCGCTCACGTGCCGGCCGCCGGCAGCCGGCGCCGCACCCTGGCCTCCATGTCCGCATCGCCGAGCGCGTAGCCCAGTACGTCCTGCAGCTTGCCATCGGCCCCCAGCAGGAACCACGAGGCGGTGTGTTCAAACGTCGCCGCGTCACCCTCGCCCACCCGCCGGTAGCTCACGCCCAGGCTCTCGGCCACCGCGCGGGTGCCGGCCTCGTCGCCGGACAGGCCGATGAAACCCGGGTCGAACGCGGCCAGGTACTCGCGCAGGTGGGCGGGGGTATCGCGCTGCGGGTCGACCGTCACGAAGACCACCTGCAGATCCTCACCCGGCGGGCCCAGCCGGCGCTTGAGCTGCACCGCCTTGAGCAGGCTCAACGGGCATACCTCCGGGCAGTGGGTGAACCCGAAGAACACCAGCGTGGGGTGTCCTCGCAGGCTGCCGATGGACAGCGTACGGCCATCGCTGCTGCGCAGGGCCACCGATTCCAGCGCGGCCTGGCCCATGATCGGTGCCCGGTCGTCGCTGCAGCCGGCCAACAGCAGCACCGCCAGCAATACCCGCCACCCTGCACGCGTCATCGCGCGGCTCCATGCGCGTGCCCGCCCATCCCGTCACGCACCACGAAATCCACGCTCTGCTCGCCGCCCGACGCCAGTGTCAGACGCACGCGTACGTGTTGGCCGGGCTGCAGCGGGCGCTTGGGCAGCATCAGCATCAAGTGGTAGCCGCCCGGTTGCAGGGGCGTGGTCCGCCCGGCCGGCAGCAGCAGCCCCCCGGGCAACGCCTGCATGCGCATGACCTCGCCGTCCATGCGCATCGCATGGATCTGGACCTGCCCGAAGCCGGCGGCGCTGGCCGCCACCAGCCGGTCCTCGACGCCGCCGTTGTGCAGTTGCACGTAGCCGGCGGCCACGCCTGCCGCAGGCGGCGGCAGGCGGATCCAGGCCTCGCTGGCCACCACGGCGGTGGTCGCCGGCAGGTTCGGTGCCGCCCCCGCAGGAACGGCGGCACCCAAACCAAGCAGGCAGGAGAAGGTGAAACAGAGCGTGCGTCCGGTCATGGCCATGCTCAGACCTGCATCGGCATCATGTTGAGGGTGGCGTTGTGCATCACCCACAACGACCCCGCCACCACGATGGCAATCAGGAACGCGGTGCACAGGAAAATACCGGTGTTCTCGCGCTGGCTGCGGCCCGCGCCGATGTGCAGGAACAGCACCAGCTGGGCGACCAGCTGGACCACGCACAGCACCACGATGGCGGTCAGTCGCAGTGGCGGCGGCACCAGCCCGCTCATCACCACGCCGAACGAGGCGCCGGTCAGCAGCAGGCACAGCAGCAGGCCGACAACGTAGCCCTTGAGAGTGGCGTGGCCGCCACCGTGATCGGTTTCAGAAGCGCTCGGGCTCATACGAACTCCCGCAGGTAGACGAAGGTGAACACGCAGATCCAGATCAGGTCCAGGAAATGCCAGAACAGGCTCAGGCACGCCAGTCGGCGGCGCACCACACCGTCCAGGCCGAACCTCAGCACCTGGTGGATCATGATCGCCAGCCACAGCAGGCCGACGCTGACATGCAGGCCATGGGTAGCCACCAGGGTGAAGTACGCCGAGAGGTAGGCGCTCACGTCCGGGGTGGCGCCTTCGTGGATCAGCTCGGCGAACTCATACAACTCCATGCCGATGAACACCGCGCCGAGCAACCCGGTGGCGACCAGCCAGCCAACCACCTGGTTGCGCTTGCCGGCCTGCATGCCCAGCATCGCCACGCCGAAGGTGAAGCTGCTCAGCAGCAGCACCACCGTTTCGGACAGCACGAAGCCCAGCTTGAACAGCTCCTTGCCGCTGGGACCGTCGGCGGTGCCGTTGAGCAGCACCCCGAAGGTGGCAAACAACACCGCGAAGATCAGGCAGTCGCCCATCAGGTACATCCAGAAACCCACCACGGTCTTGTTGCCGTCATCGTGGTGCGCGGGGTCGTAATGACCTGCCTCCCGCTGCCCGTGCACCGGGCTTGCCGCCAACGTATCGCCGCTCATGCCCGGGCTCCCTGCAGCCGCGCGATGTGCGCGTCCTCAATACGCTTCACCTCGGCGCCGGGTACGTAGTAATCCACGTCACGGTCGTAGGAACGCAGCACGAAGGTGGCGATCACCCCGACCAGGCCAATCGCCGCCACGATCCACATGTGCCAGACCAGGGCGAAGCACAGCACCAGGCTGAACACCGAGATCACCACGCCGGCGCCGGTATTGCGCGGCATGTGGATATCCTCGTAGTGGCCCGGGCGTTGCCAGGCGCGGCCCTGCTGCTTGTCATCCCAGTGCTGTTCCAGCGAGGTGATCTGCGGCACGTGGGCGAAGTTGTAGAACGGGGGTGGCGAGGACGTCGCCCATTCCAGGCTGCGTGCATTCCACGGGTCGCCGGTAAGGTCCATGTTGGCCTTGCGGTCGCGCACGCTGACGTAGAACTGGATGAACATCGCCGCGATGCCGGCGGCGATCACCAGCGCACCGATGGCCGCCACGATCAACCACGGCTGCCAGCCCTCCACCGCGTAGTGGTTCATGCGCCGGGTCATGCCCTTGAAGCCGAGCACGTACAGCGGCATGAACGCCAGGTAGAAGCCGACCAGCCAGCACCAGAACGAAATCTTGCCCCAGCGCTCGTTGAGGGTGAAGCCGAACGCTTTCGGGAACCAGAAGGTGATGCCGGCCAGGCAGCCGAACACCACCCCGCCGATGATCACGTTATGGAAGTGCGCGATCAGGAACAGGCTGTTGTGCAACACGAAGTCCGCGCCCGGGATCGCCAGCATGACGCCGGTCATGCCACCCAGCGCGAAAGTGACCATGAAGCCGATCGTCCACATCGTCGAGGAGTGGTAGCGGATGCGGCCGCGGTACATGGTGAACAGCCAGTTGAACAGCTTCACCCCGGTGGGAATGGAGATGATCGAGGTCATGATCCCGAAGAACGCATTGACGTTCGCGCCCGAACCCATGGTGAAGAAGTGGTGCAGCCACACGAAGAACGACAGCACGCCGATCGAGCAGGTGGCGTACACCATCGAACGATAGCCAAACAGCGGCTTGCCCGAGAAGGTGGCGATGATCTCCGAGAACGCACCGAAGCACGGCAGGATCAGCACGTACACTTCCGGGTGGCCCCAGATCCAGATCAGGTTGACGTACATCATGGCGTTGCCGCCGGCATCATTGGTGAAAAAATGCATGCCGAAGTAGCGGTCCATCGTCAACAGCAGCAGCGTTGCGGTCAGCACCGGGAAGATCGCCACGATCAGGATGTTGGTGATCAACGCGGTCCAGGTGAACACCGGCATCTTCATCAGGTCCATGCCCGGCGCACGCATCTTGAGGATGGTGACGATGAAGTTCAGGCCGGTCAGCGTGGTGCCGATACCCGATACCTGCAATGACCAGATGTAGTAGTCCACGCCCACGGTGGGGCTGTACTCGATGCCCGACAGTGGCGGATAGGCCACCCAGCCGGTCGCGGCGAAGTCGCCGACGAACATCGAGGCCATCACCAGCACCGCACCCACCGCCGACAGCCAGAAGCTGAGCGAGTTGACGAACGGGAACGCCACATCGCGTGCACCGATCTGCAGCGGTACCACGATGTTCATCAGGCCCACGATCAAGGGCGTGGCCACGAAGAAGATCATGATCACCCCGTGCGCGGTGAAGATCTGGTCGTAGTGTTCCGGCGGCAGGTAGCCGGCCGCGTCGTTGGCGGCAATGGCCTGCTGGGCACGCATCATCAGTGCATCGGCAAAGCCGCGCACCAGCATGACCAGCGCCAGCAGGATGTACATCACGCCGATCTTCTTGTGGTCCACCGAGGTGATCCACTCGGTCCAGAGATAGCCCCACTTCTTGAAGTAGGTGATCGCGGCGATGATCGCCAGGCCGAGCAGCAGCGAGCCGGCCAGCGCCGACATGATGATCGGGTCGTGGTAGGGAATTGCTTCGAGGTTCAACTTTCCAAGCACAATCAGTTCTCCTTGGCCCCGGGTTCTTCACCCGGCAGGCATATCTCGGCATCGGCCATGCCGTGGTAACGGGCGACGATGCTGTCGAACAGGCCGGTATCCACGCCACTGAAGCGCAGCAGCGGCGATCCGTGGGTGGGCACTTCCAGCTCGGCCAGGCGCGCGGCGCCCAGGTGGTCGCCACTGCTGCGGGCCTGTTCCAGCCAGCGGGTGAAGTCGGCGTCGGTCACCACCCGTGCCGGGAACTTCATGTCCGAGAAGCCCGCGCCGCTGTAGGCCGATGACATCCCGGCGTAGGTGCCCGGGGTATGCCCGATCAGGTGCAGGCGGGTCTGCATGGCCGGCATGGTGTAGACCATGCTGCCCAGCTGCGGCACGAAGAAGGCATTCATCATCGACTCGGAGGTCAGCTTGAATGCCACCGGCGTATCCACCGGCATCACCAGCTCATTGATCGTGGCCACGTTGTGGTCGGGGTAGATGAACAACCACTTCCAGTTCAACGACACCACTTCCACCCGCAGCGGCGCCTTGTCCGATTCAATCGGCCTGTAGGGGTCCAGGGCATGCGTGCTCTTCCAGATCAGCACCGCCAGCACCACGATGATCAGGCACGGAATGGTCCAGATCACCACTTCGATGGCGGTGGAGTGCGACCAGTCCGGCGCGTAGGTGGCGGCGGTATTGGATTCGCGGTAGCGCCACGCGAAGTACAGCGTCAGCAGGATCACCGGGATCACCACCAGCAGCATCAGCCCGGTACACACCAGGATCAGCTGCATCTCCTGTTCGGCGATGCTGCCCATGGGGTTGAACAGCTCCAGGTTGCTGCACCCGGTGAGCAGTAGCAGCAGCGCTGCCAGGCCGGACCAGCGTCCGGCGCGGACTCGACCGGCCAGGCTGGCGCGGCGAGCGTGTTGTGTAGCGGGAATCATGCGGGACGGCCCTTCCAACGCAGTGCCGGGCCGGGCGGCCCGGATCGAAGAAGTGGCGGACGCCCCCCTGCATGACCGATATGCATGGGGGGTGCCCGCCGCAGCCGCGTACGTTAGGCAACGACATGATCCATACATGATGCGACACACTGTCGCAGCCCCCTGCGCACCCCGGCGTAAGATGCGCCGATGCAGTGGAATGCTCTCATCGCCGATGGTCACGGGCCGGTCTACCTGCGCATCGTGCAGGCGCTCGAACGCGCGGTCTGGTCCGGCACGCTGCGCCCCGGTCAGCGACTTCCCGCCCAGCGCGTGCTCGCCGCCGACCTCGGCGTGGACCTGACCACCGTCACCCGTGCCTTCACCGAGGCGCGCAAACGCGGGCTGATCGACGCACGTGGTCCGCTGGGCACCTTCGTTGCGCCGCCCAAGGTGGAACTGGCACAACTGGTCGACCTGGGCATGAACCTGCCGCCCAGCCCCGCCAGCGGAGCCGTGGCCGAGATGCTTCGACGCGGGCTGTCCACCGTGCTGACCCGCAGCGATGCCGGCAACCTGATGACCTACCACCTCGGCGGCGGCAGCCGCGCCGATCACCTGGCCGCGCAGCAATGGCTCAAACCGATCCTCGGCAAGTGCGACAGCGGCCGGCTGGTGGTCACCGAAGGCGCGCAGGCCGCGTTGTCGGCGCTGCTGCTGGCGCTTACCGAGGCCGGCGACACGATCCTGTGCGAGCCCCTGGTCTACCCCGGCCTGCTGCATGCCGCGCGGGTCCTGCAGCGCAAGCTGCAGGTGGTGGAGTGCGACGAGCACGGCATGCGCCCGGACGCACTGCGTCGCCAGGCACGCGCGACCGGTGCGCGGGTGGTCTACCTCAACCCGACCGCGCAGAACCCCACCGCCCGCACCCTGCCCGAGCCCCGCCGGGTGCAGATCGCCGAGGTGCTGCGCGCGCAGCGCCTGTCCCTGATCGAAGACGACCCGTACTGGCTGCTGGTGGATGACGCCCCGGCCCCGATCGCGCTGCTGGCGCCGGACCACACCTGCTACATCTCCACGCTGTCCAAGTGCCTCAGCCCGGGCCTGCACACCGGCTTTGTGTACCTGCCCGAGGGCGTCGCGCGCCAGGCCGTGCTTGACGCGTTGCGCGCGGTCAACCTGATGGCGCCGCCGCTGATGAATGCCCTGGTCACCCAGTTGATCCTGGATGGGTCGGCCGCCACCCTGCTCACGCTGGTGCAGGAAGAAGCCGCCGAGCGGCGCTACCTGGCCAGCGCCGCCCTGTCGCCGCAGTTCCTGCAGCACTGTGCCGGCGTGCACGCATGGTGCCGCCTGCCCGCCCACTGGACCGACGCCAGCCTGACCCATGCGGCGCGGCTGCAGGGGCTGGGAATCGCGCCTTCGTCGGCCTTCACTCCGCAAGGCACCGCCATCAACAATGCCGTGCGGGTGTCACTGGGCGCAGCCGCGCATCGGCAGGAGCTGCATCGCGCCTTGCGGCAGCTGGATGCCTTGATGCATGCCGCCGCCGGCGAAGGCGTCGGCTGGACGGTCTAGCCGCCCCGGCGGTCAGGCGTTGACCGCTTTGGCCCGCGTCCAGGCCGCCTCGAACTCGGCCGCGGAGATTTCATCGTCCGAATCCAGGTCCAGCCAGGACAGCGGCTGGTCGGCCAGCGCGAAACGCGCGTCGCTGTGGCCGGTTTTGTCGGCCCAGGTCAGCACGCTGCGATAGCTTTCCACCTGCCGCACGATGACCTCGCCAGCCGCTTCCAGATACACGGTGCCGTTGCCCAGGTCCGATTCTGCCGGGTGTTTGAAGTACTTCTTGGTCGCGCTCATCAGGGGATTCCGGGTCGGGCCAGCAAAGGAGAGGGGGGAGAATATACGCCCCGCTCGCGCCAGCGCCCAGCACTCAGCGCCGGTTGAAGGGCGCGTCATTCACCTATGCGGCGCCGCCATCGGCGTTGGGCAAGGTGCGCGCATAGGACAGGTCAACGTCCAGATAGTCTTCGTGCAGGCCCTGCACCGCTCGCCCGGTCGGCTCGCCCTCGGCATTGGTTTCCATCAACAGCCAGCCGGGCATGTCGTCCCGCTGCCCGGCCGGGCCTTCGTCCAACGCCATGACGAAGCCATTGCCGAGGGCCTTGCCGTAGGCCAGCAACAGCGCATGCAGGGCCGCCGGCGATACTGCCGCGTGCACCGCCTTCAGCGTTTCCTCCAGGTCCGGCCGGTCGTACAGCGCTTCTGACAGGCCCTCCTCCACCGCATCGGCCAGCCGGTGGACATCACGCAGCAGCAGGAAGCGCGCGAACTGCGGAATGTCCTCCCTCAGTTCACTACCGACCCAGTCGCCAGGATCGAGGCAGCCAGCGGCCTGCATCGCGGCGGTGACCTGTGCGCGGCGTTCGGCGCGGTCAGCGGCATCATTCATGGAATACGGCCTCAGTCTGCCAACACGATTGAAATGGACGACACCAACAGCTGACGCACGATGTCCGGTGCCAGGTCGGGGTCGCGCACCGCGCGCATCGCCAATCCTTCCACCAGCAGGCGCAGCAGCAGGGTGCGTCGCTGGAGATCCTCCTCATCGACAGCGCGACCCTGCGCGCCGTCGTGATGGCGCAGCCAGCGGGCGATGGCGGCGCTGGTCTGTTTGTCATGCCGGCGCAGCACCTCGGCTACCACCGGATCGCGATGCGCTTCGGCGGTGATTTCGGCATACAGCGCGACGCTGGCGATGGCATTGCCACCGGTATCCAGTGTCTCCCCACGTGCCCACTGCTGGTAGCAGCGAAGCAGGCCCTCGACCAGGTCCGACGCGGCCGGCATGTGTCCAATCGCGTCCTGGTCATGCACCAGTTGCCGCTCGATCAACGCCAGGATCAACGCCCGTTTGTTCTCGAAGTAGCGATACATCAACCCCTGGCTGATCTCCGCTTCTGTGGCGATCTCGCTGATGGATCCGGCATGGAATCCCCGGGTGATGAAACAGCGCTGCGCGGCATCGAGGATGCGCTGGCGCTGCGCCTCGGCGCGCGTGGCTGCCGCATCGGCCATCGGTGTAGGCGTTGGGGTGTTCGGCGTCATTGCTCGTCGTGTAGGCGTCCAGTGCCGGTGGATGGTACGCGATCCAGGTGATGAATGAACGGTCATTCATCTGTCATTGTGCACGCCCAGACTGCGCCGGCCCCCTCACTTCCCTACGACTGAAGCCGATGCGCCACGCCCTGCTGCACCGCCAACCGTTGCCCCTTGCCATCGTCGCCGCGCTTGCCATCGCCACTGCCCTGCCCGCCCTCGCTGCGGAGGGCGATGCTGCCACCACCGACAGCGCCAGCCGCGACGTGGTCGCCCTGGACCAGGTCGTGGTGACCGCGCAGAAGCGCGCGACCAATCTGCAGGAAACCCCGATTTCGGTCTCCGTGGTGGATGCCGAGGCGCTGAAGGATCGCAGCGCGATCTCGCTCGGCAGCCTGTCCGATGGCTCGATCCCCTCGTTGCGGGTGACCCCGTTCGCCACCCGCAGTTCGGCATTGAACATCGGCATCCGCGGGATCGGCGCCTCCGGTGACGCCAACCAACCCGCGCGCAACGCCGGCGTGGGCGTGTACGTCGACGGCGTGTTCATGGGCCGCGCGCAGGGGCTGGGAAGCATGCTCTACGACGTGGAACGGATCGAGGTATTGAAGGGCCCGCAGGGCACTCTGTTCGGCCGCAATACCGAAGGCGGCGCCATCAGCATCATCACCAAACCGCCCACCGGCGAGTTTGGCGGCTCGGTCAGCGCCGGGGTGTCCAACTACAGCGGCTACACCAGCGGCCTGCACCTGGACCTGCCCAAGGTGGGCGATGTCAGTGTCAAGATCGATGCGGTGCAGGCCACGCGCGGCGGCACCACCGACAACCCGATGCGCGGCGAGCGCGACTTCAACCGTTACGACAAGCGCGGCGCACGGCTGACGGCGTTGTGGCAACCCAGCGACGACTTTTCCGCGCTGTACGCCTTTGATCGCTCCTACGATGCCACGACGCCTTACCACACCCAGGTACTGGTGGCAGGCGCGTACCTGAGCCCGCTGCAGAAGGCCGGCGCGAGCGAAGACCGGCGCGATGCCTCGCTCCTCGGCGGCCCGCAGGAAGACAACGTCGGCCGTACCAGCGGCCACCTGCTCAGCCTGGGCTGGACACTCAGCGACCGCCTGGAGCTGAAGTCCATCAGTTCCTACCGTGAGCTCACCCAGGGCCAGTTCGACATGGGCCTGGTCGATGCGATCTCCGCCTATGGTGGCCCCAATACCCCCTTCGGCCGTTACAGCCTGGCCCAGGTCTACCAGCACCAGTACAGCCAGGAGTTCCAGCTGATCGGCAGCACCTCGCAGGTCCAGTTCCTGGCCGGCGCGTTCTACTATCACGAAACCGCCGGGGACAACGCGCAGACCCCGAACATGCTGCTGTGGGGTCCGGGTGGCAACAGTTACACGTTGAACCCGGCCACCAATCCGCTGAACCTGGCCAACGTCCGCATCGATCGCGCCAGCAAGGCGTGGACCGACAGCCTGGGTATCTTCGGGCAGGCCACCTGGACGCCGGCCTCGCTTGAGCGCCTGCACCTGACCGCAGGCGGACGCTACACCCGCGATGACAAGAAGGGCTCCCTCTACACCGTCAATGGCGCGGCCACCGACCTGGCGTTCGATGACGCCTGGGGGCGCTTCGACCCGATGGTGAACATCGCCTACGACCTGGGCGACCATGCAATGGTGTATGCCAAGTACAGCACCGGCTTCAAGGCCGGCGGCGCCAATTCGCGCTCCACGGCCTACACCGCCTTCGCACCGGAAGAAGTGACCGCCCTCGAGCTGGGGATCAAATCGCAGTTCTGGGACAACCGCGCGCGCCTGAACCTGGCCCTGTTCGATTCAAAGATCGAGCACAAGCAGATGGACTTCTCGCTGCCGTTCGATCCCAACAGCGGCGAAACCCGCACCACGATGGTCACCACCAACGCACTCAGCAACGGCACCTCGCGCGGCGCCGAGCTGGAGTTCAGCATCATGCCGGTGGACAACCTGACCGTGGGCCTGAACTACGCCTACACCCGGATCGACGCACAAAATGCGGTCGACCCGTTCGGCGCCGGCGTGGAAGTCACGGTGAAACCGCTGCTGGCCCCGAAGAATGCCGGCAGCCTCGCGCTGGATTACCTGGTGCCGTTCGCCAACTTCTCGGCCCTCAAGTTCCATCTTGACGGCAACTGGTCCGACGGCTTCTACACCAGCGAGTACGACCAGGTGCTCACCGACAGTTCCTTCGTGGTGAATGCCCGCGTGGCCTTGATCGATGTGCCACTCAACGCCACCGGGTCGACCCTCGCCTTCTCGCTGTGGGCACGCAACCTGCTCGACGAACAGCACCTGTTCTACAAGCTCAACAGCGCCGCCCTTGGCCAGACCGGGATCTTCAACGACCCGCGCACCTATGGCCTGGACGTCACCGTCAACTTCTGAACACCCTGGAGACCCCGATGAAGAACCGCCGCACAGAAATCGCCCTGGCCCTGGCCCTGGCACTGTCCCTGCCGATGCTCGCCGGCAACAGCATCGCCTACGCCGCCCACCCGGCCGCCGCAGCCAGCACTGCACCGGCACCGGTCGCAGCGCCCCGCAGCGGCAACCTGCCGCCGCTGGCCGCCGACGCCCAGCGCTTCATTCCGCTGCAGGGCGCATGGAACACCCGCACCTTCGCCGGCCTGCAGGGCAGCCGCGGGCCGATCCCGGCCAGCGCGTTCGTGCGTACCTCCGACCTGGGCCGCCTCACCGACGCCGACCGCGACACGCTGGCCGCTACCGGGGTGACGCTGGATATCGACCTGCGTACCGCCGATGAACAAGCGCAGTCGCCGGACCTGCTGGCCAACGACGATCGCTTCGCCTACCAGCGCACCTCGCTGATGGGCACCGAGAAGATGGACCTGCAGAAGATGATGACCAGCTTCCCCGATTCGCTCGGTGCCGCCTATGTGCAGTGGCTGGATCACAGCCAGCCACAGTTCAAGCAGGTCTTCCAGCGCATCGCCGCCGAGCGCGACGGCACCGTCCTGTTCCACTGCACCGCGGGCAAGGACCGCACCGGCATCATCGCCGGACTGCTGCTGGACCTGGCCGGGGTCTCCAGTGCGGACATCGTGCACAACTACGCGATCTCCGCGCACTACCTGGAAGGCCAGCCCAAGGACAGCGCGATGAACGCGCAGATCATGGAACTGATCCGGCAGAACCCGGAGATCGGGAAAAAGATGGCCGGCATGGCCGGTACCGCGCCGGAGAACATGCAGATGTTCCTGGCCGCCCTGCACCAGCAGTACGGCGGTGCCGAAGGCTACCTGAAGTCCATTGGCATCAGCGAAGCGGAAATCCAGCAGCTGATGGTGCGGCTGGGACAGGCAGGCTGAGTGAGGCGCGCCGGTCACAGCGCCGAGCCTGCGACCGGCGGCTCCCGATAATGCGATGACGCTGCTGGCCTTGCCGCCTCAGTGCGGCGGCAAGGAATGAAGCACCGCCTCCACCAGCCGGTCGCGGAGCGCAGACGCCTGGGCCGGGTTCCACGCCATCAGCAGCTCCAACCGCGCCTGTGCTTCGGGCGCATCGACCTGGATCGGGCGGAACACAACGTCTTCGCGCGCCACCGATGCAAGCGATGCCGGTAGCAATGCAATGCCGAAGCCACAGGCGACCAGCGCAATCAAGGTCTGCATCTGCCGCCCGTGCTGGACGATGTCCGGTACAAAGCCCGCCGCCTGGCACAGGCCGATGAGCTGGTCATGGAAGCCCTGCCCGAGCGCCCTGCGCGATGCCACGAAGGCCTCATCGCGGAGTGCCGCCAACGGCACCACCGCCCGCGACTGAAGATGATGGCCGGCTGGCAGGGCCACGCAGATGCCCTCGCTCACCACGGTTTCCAGGCGCAGCTGCGGCGTGCTCGTGCCCGGTGCGCGCAGGAATCCGATATCCGCCGTGCCCTGCTCCAGCGCCGCGACCTGCTCCTGGGTGGTTGCTTCGACCATGCTGAAGGCCACCCCTGGCGATGCGGATCGAAAGCGGCGCAGCGCGGCCAGCAGCGACGGATAGTGCGCGATGGTGATGAAGGTCAGGGTGAGATGACCTTCCAGGCCCTGCGCGACCCGGCGTGTCTGCGCCACCCCCTCTCCCAGGGTCTGCAGGGTGTGGCGGGCGGTCTCCAGGAACGACACACCGGCGCGGGTCAGGACCACGCTGCGCGGGGTGCGCTCAAACAACGGGTATCCAATTGCCGCCTCCAGCCGGCGGATCGCCTGGCTCAGGGGCGGCTGTGCCATGTGCAGTCGCTCGGCCGCACGATGGAAATGAAGTTCTTCGGCAACGGCGATGAACTGCCGCAGCAGGCGGGTCTCTATCATTGAAACTCCAGGAGTATCACTGGCCTCGTTCTGGTGCACTCAAGATATCAAAGACGTGCCCTGACCGATGCCGCCGCCGGTCCCTTCCTGCCCTCCGCCCGCCCCCGCCAGCCCGGCAATCGCCCCCTGCTCAATGACGGCGGGCGTTGCCGGGCACAGACTCGGTGCCATCGAGCGCGGCCCTGCCGCAGGAAGGACTGCCATGAAACGACGCGACTGCCTCCACGCCGGCCTGATGCTCCCGCTGTTGCCCCTGGCCATGAAGGCCGAGGCGGCCGCCCTGCCCGCCGCCTCCCGCGCCCGGCCCGGCCTGGCGGGCTGGCCGAGCGCCCGGCAATGGCAGGAACTGGCGCGTGCCGTTGGTGGCCGCCTGTCGGTACCGCAGTCGCCGTTCCTGGCCGATGCGGCCACCCGGGCCGAGGCCCTCGCCCAGATCCACAATCCCTTCTACCTCGGCGATCAACCTGCACTCACCCAGACCAGCGGCTACTTCGGCGCGTGGCGGTCGCTGCCCAGCGCGCAGGTAGTGGCTGCGGCCAACAGCGCCGATGTCGCCGCGGCGGTGAGCTTCGCACGACGCCACCGGCTACGCCTCGCCGTCAGGGGCGGCGGCCACAGCTACCACGGCACCTCGTGCGCGGCAGACGCGTTGCTGGTCTGGACCCGGGCGATGAAGCAGGTCGAGCTGCACGCGGCATTCGTCGCGCATGACGCGCGCCCGGGCACCGCACCGCAACCGGCGGTGAGCGTGGGTGCCGGGGCGATGTGGATCGACGTCTACGATGCGGTCACCACCCGCGGCGGGCGCTATGTGCAGGGCGGCGGCTGCACCTCGGTGGGCGTGGCAGGACTGGTCAGCGGCGGTGGCTTCGGCAGCTTCTCCAAAGCCTTCGGGACCGCAGCGGCCAGCCTGCTGGAGGCCGAAGTGGTGACCGCCGATGGTCGCGTGCGGGTGGTCAATGCAGACAACGACGCCGAGCTGTTCTGGGCACTGAAGGGCGGCTGCGCGGCCAGTTTCGGCATCGTGACCCGCTTGACCCTGCGCACCCACGCGTTGCCCGATACCTTTGGCGGCGTGACCTGCAAGGTACAGGCCGCCAGCGACGCGCACTGGCATGCGCTCGCCAGCGAGTTGCTGCGCTTCTACCGTGACAGCCTGTGCAACCCACAATGGGGCGAGCAGATCACCTTTGCCGGCGAACGGACGCTGTCGATCTCCATGGTGTTCCAGGGCATCAGCCGCGACGCCGCCAATGCTGTCTGGGCGCCGCTGCTGGACTGGATACAGGCGCGTGACGGCTACACGGTGCTCAAGCCGTTCGAGGCGCTGGCCATGCCCGCGCGCGACTTCTGGGATGCGGACTTCTTCCGCCAGCATGCCCCGGCGTTGATCGCCGAAGACACCCGCGCCGGCGCACCCTCCCTGCACATGCTGTGGAAGGGCGACCAGGGCCAGGTGGGCTGGTTCCTGCATGGCTATGCGTCGGCCTGGCTGCCCTCCAACCTGCTGGATGATGCACGGCGCGACGCGGCGGCCATCGCCCTCTGCGCCGCCGCCGCGTACATGGATGTCGGCCTGCATTGCAACAAGGGCCTGTTCGGCGCGCCTGCGGACGCGATCGCGGCCAGCAGCGACACCGCCACCCATCCCGCCGTGCTGGACGCCTTCGCCCTGGCCCTGATCGGCAACGCCGGTGGCCCGGTCTACCCGGGCAGCGGCGGCACCGTCGACGAGCCTGCGGCGCGGCGCGGCGCGCTGCAGGTCTCGCGTGCCTACCAGGCACTGTCGGCGATCGCCCCGGACGCTCCGACCTACGTCTCCGAGTGCGACTACTTCCAACGCAACTGGCAACAGGCGTTCTGGGGGCCACACTACCCTCGCCTGCTGGCGGCCAAGCATCGCTACGATCCGGATGGACTGTTCGTGATCCATCACGGCGTCGGCAGCGAGGGCTGGAGTGCGGACGGCCTCGAGCGACACACCGGTTGAGGACCGATCGCGCGCACCGTGTAACGTTGCGTCCCGCCGATGCACGGCTGCGCGATGCGCGGGGCCGTGCGATGCTGACCGCCGCTTTCCTACCCGCACGGCGCACCGTCATGGCACAGGTCCAGATCGTTTCCGAAGGCCCCAACTACCGGCACCAGATCCGCAGCGGCGAACACCAGCTGATTGCCGACGAACCAGCCACGCTGGGCGGCCACGGCGCGGGCATGGCACCGTTCGACCTGTACCTGGCCGCGTTGTCGGCCTGTACGGCCATCACCCTGCGCATGTATGCGGAGAAAAAGGGCTGGGCACTGGGTGAATTCCGTGCCGAGCTGTCGTCCTCGCGCGATGCCGCCGGCAAGCTGCAGGTGCATCGTGTACTGCATGCCAGCGGCGCCCTCAGCGACGCGCAGTGGCACCGCCTGCTGGAGGTGGTGGAGAAAACCCCGGTCACCCTGGTGATGCGCGAGGGGGCCACCATCACCAGTGAACGTGCGCCCGGCTGAGTATCGCCCGGTAGATGCCCTGGACGCGGCATCGCAGGTAACAAGATGACCTGGCGCGCCGCCCCAGAGCGATGACGGGGGAGACATCTCGCGGAGACCACGCGCCAGGTCAAAAATCGCCCCGGCCGATACGGGAGAGTCGCATCGGCCCGGGGCCAGGGACAGCAGGAAAGGCGCGGCCGATCGCCGCGTTGCGGGTCAGCGGCGCTGCGCCATGCCCGATATCTCAACGCGACGGTTCGGTCCCAGGCAGGCAATCACCGCCTGCCGATTGCCCTGCGTGCACTGCACCAGCGCGTTGGCTTTGCCGTGACCCTCGGCAACAATCGCCGTGGCCGGTACCCCCCCTTGTACCAAGGCATCGCGTACCGCCTGGGCGCGCCGCTGCGACAGCCGCATGTTGTAGCTGTCACTACCGATCCGGTCGGTGTAGCCGGCCACCTGGATGGTCTGTACCTGGCTGGCGTTGCGCACCTGCTCAAGCAATGCATCCACGCTGCGGCGCCCGGCGTCGGTCAGGGTTGCACTGTCGAAGGCGAACAAGGCATCGGCCGACAAGCGCACCGGCTCGCTCGGCATGGGAGCCGGCGGCGGTGGCGGTGGCGGCGGTGGCGGTGCCGGGGGCTGCAGCAGCGCTGCACAGGCCTGCGGTTTCCAATAGCCGGCCTGGGCAATCCCCTTGTTGTCAAAGTGCACCTGGAACTGGCAGGTGAAATAGTCACCGCCGGGATTGCTGCGGAAGTTGAACAGGTAATTCCACTCGCGTACGCCCCACATGCCTTCGCCGAAGTGCGGGGTTCCCAGCAAGGTATAAAGCTGGCGTTTGCTCATCCCGCGCGCGAACAGGCGCAGGTTGTCGAGATCGACGAACAGGCCTTCCTTCAACGTGGCCCGCTTGGGGTCGGGGAAGGTCACCGCGCTTTCCTCGGCATCGGTGGCCGGTTCGCCCGGCGCTGGATCATGGTGCCTGCCGCCGCTGGCGCAGGCGCTGAACAGCAGCACCGCCAGGGCCAGCGAGAGCGAACGCAACAATGGTGTGTGGTCGTGCTGGATGGACGTGGACATGGATTCCCCCTTGGGCGCCGGAGCGCACTGGTATCCCCGGTGCCGCGCTGGGCGGACACCGGGAATGATCATCGCCGTTGAGTCAGGTGCGTGCGCTTACCACTGGATGCCGGCGCCTACCGACACCCCGCCCTCGCCCCGGCTGTTGGTGGTACCGGCGACCTTGTAGATCCAGCGGCCGCCCTCGGAGACACCGGAGATGCCCACCGCCACGCCGGACTCGCCGTTGTAGCTGCCCGCTGCGACCGCGGCCATGCTGCGCCCGGCCTCGTACGGCTGCGGCAACCCGGCCACCGCCATCGCGGCAGCGACACCGGCCGAAGCGCGGTCATCGGTGCGGCGAAGGTTACGGTCGAACGAATCGAAGCGTTCGTCGGTGTAGGCCTTCGACCAGTCCAGGGTCTGGTTCATGCCGGCGCGCAGCTGGTCCACGTTGACCGCATCGGTACCGGCGGTACCGGCGGCGACGTTGCGCACGGTGGTCGGCCCGGTGCTGGTGCTGCCCAGGGTGACGCTGTTGAGGTTGGTGGTGCCGTTGACGTTGGTGTCGTAGCGGATGGTGCCCTGCTGGGAGGCCTGCAGCTGGCGCACGTTGACCGCATCGGTAGCCGCGCTGCCATCGCCGACGTTGGCGATCTGGCGTTCCGCGCCGGCACTGCCGACCGAGACGGTGTTGTCCCGGTTGGCCACCGACCCGGCACCCAGTGCCACCGCGTTGTTGGCCTGGGCACTGGCGCCATTGCCCAGCGCGGTGCTGTTGGCACCGGCCGCACTGGAGCCGGCACCGCCGGCGGCGGAGTTGGCACCGGTGGCTGCCGGCGCGGCCAGGTTGTTGCTGTTGTTGACCTGGAACATGCCGGAGGTGCCGTTGTTGATGTTGGTGATCTGGGTATCGGTGTAGGCCTTGGACTGGTCGATGGCGTAGTTCACGCCGTTCTGCAGCTGGCCCACGTTGACCGCGTCGTAGCGGTCCGAGCCATCGGCCACATGGGTGACCTTGCGCTCGCCACCGGTACTGCCCACCGACACCTCACCCACCGAGTTGCTGCCGCCGGTGGCGCCATACGCGCCGGTGTAGCCGGTCTGTGCACCGGTGCTGGCCACCGCCCCGCTGCCCAGCGCCACGCTGTTGTCGGCGCTGGCGCTGGCGCCGTCACCGATGGCGGTACTGCCGCTGCCACCGGCGCTGGCCAACGGGCCAATGGCGATGCTGTTGGCGCCGGTAGCGCTGGCAGGCCCCTTGGTCGAATTGACCTGCACGAACGGGCTGCCCGCGCCTGGCTGGATCTGGTCGATGCGGGTGTTGAGGTTCAGCAGCGAGTTGTCCACTGCGGCGAAGGCCACGGTGACGTTGCTGTAGTCGTTGCTGAGCACGCTGCCATCGGTGGCGATGGAGGAGATGCTGAAGGTCGGTGCGGTCCAGATGTTGGTGGTCGGGTCGAAGCTGGTGGTGCCACCGAAGTAGCCGATGATGGCGTTGTTGGTCTGGAACAGCTGGTTGCCGGTGACCGCATCGCGGCTGCCGGCCAGCACGCTGCCATCGGCCAGGTTGGTCAACGCCACCGCTGCGCCGGTGCCGCTGCCGGTCAAGGTCACCTTGTCGGTGGCATTGCCGCTGGCGTCCACGTCGTACTTCACCGCCAGCTTGTCCACCGCGTCGGTCTGGTCGGCCACGTTGGCCAGCGACTGGCTGACCGCATCGAATGCGGTGCCCACGTCGTTGTAGTCGCCTGCGGTCACCTGGCCGGTGTTGGACACCGAGTTGATGGTGTAGGTGGGTGCACTGATCACGCCATTGGCATCCACTGCCGCGCCGCCGCCCAGGTGGGTGGCCAGGGCCTGGCTGGCATTGAACAGCTGCGCACCGTTGATTGCCTCGGTGCTGGCCGCACCTACCGCACCTGCGCCGACATTGCGCAGCGTGGTGGTGCCGCCCCCGTTGCCCAGCGTTGCGCTGGCGTAGTTGACGCTGCCATCGGGGTTTTCGTCGTAGCGCAGTGCGCCTGCTTCGGAGGCCTGCAGCTGGCCCAGGTTGACTGCATCGGTAATCGCAGTACCGGCGGCCACGTTGACCACCTGGCGCTCGCTTCCCGCCGCGCCCACCGAGACCGTCCCGGCCCGATCGGCGACAGCGCCCGCGCCGACGGCAATGGCGTTGGCAGCCGTTGCCGTCGCCCCCGTGCCGACGGCGATGCTGTCGGCTCCGCTCGCGGTCGCTTCCAGCCCGGTCGAGTTGATCTTCAGGTACTTGCTGCCAACCCCGTTGCGGATATCGGTGATCTGCGTGTTGAGGTTCACCAGTGAACCGTCCACCGCCGAGAACGCATCGGTGGCGTTGTCATACACGCCCTGCGCAACGGCGCCACCGCTGGAGATGGTGCTGATCTGGAAGCTCGGCGCAGTCCATGTGCCGGTGGCCGGGTCGTAGGCGGTCAGCCCGCCGAAGTAATCGACGATGGCCTGGTTGGTGGAGAACAGCTGGGCGCCATTGATCGCCTCGGTGCTGGTCGCACCGACCGCACCCGCGGCCAGGTTGCCGATAACGGTGGTACCGGTGCCGCCGCCCAGGGTGATGCGACGGTAGTTGGCCCCGCCGGCGCCGTCGTCGTCGTAGACCACCGCGAAGCCGTCCAGCACGTCGATCTGGTTGATCGCCCCCTGCAGCTGCGCCACGTTGACCGCATCGCTGGCCGCACTACCGGCGGCCACGTTGGTGATCTGGCGCTCGCCACCGGCAAAGCCCACCGACACTTCACCGGCCGAGACCTGCGCGGTGTTCAGGCCGAATGCGCTGTAGCTGGCCTGTGCGCCGCGGTTGGCGACGGTGCGGTAACCGATGGCCACGCTGTTGGCCTGGTTGGAGGTGGCCTCGGCACCCAGCAGCACCTGGCCGTTGGCCGTGCCCTTGGCGCTGTCGCCCACCACCACCGAGTGGCCCATGCGCGCGGCATAGTCGGCCGTGGGCACACCGGTGGGATCGTTCGGATCGTTCAGGCCGGCGCCGGGGAAGGCGACGTTGGCATCCACCTTCGGCAGCTCATGACGTGCATTGGCGCCGATCACCACCTCGCGCGAGCCGTTGGCATAGGCGCCATCACCCACCAGCACCTGGTAGTCCTGCGCGGCATTGACCGCCCAGCAGTCGACGCTGGCCACCAGCAGGTTCAGGCACTTGTTGGACCAGCCAGGTGCGCGGTCCGGCAGCAGCAGGCCCAGCAGGCCATTGGGGTTGCCGTTGTTGATGTTGTAGATGTAGCTGTCGGAGGTCACACCACCCAGCAGGGTCAGGTGCGAACTGCCGCCGGTGACCGCGCCGCCCAGGCCGTTGAGCAGGGTTCCGACCGGGGTCAGGTTGACCAGCGGAATGCCCAGCACGTTGGTCACCGAATAGGTCTGCATGACGTTGGCGCTGCTGACGGCCAGGTTGCCGTTGCGCACATAGCCATCGCCGCCGAGCAGGCCCTGCGCGGTCGGCCCCACCAGCGTGGACAGCGAGCCGACCAGGCCGCCGGTGCCGATGATCAGGCCCGCGTTCGGGTCGGCCGGTGCCGGTGCCTTCGGGCTCCCCGGCGGCAACGCGGTCGGCGCGGGCAGGATCGTACCGACCACCCCGCCGACGATATTGCCCACCGTGTTGCCGAGACCGCCGACCACGTTGCCGACGGTGTTGCCCACCCCGTTCAACAGATCGCCGACACCGCCGAGCAGGCCGCCGCTCGCGGCCGTGGGCGATACCGTCATCGAGCTGGTCTGCATGACCGCCGCATTGGCGTCCACACGCTTCGGATTGCGGTCTGCCGCGTCCACCAGGTGCCCGACGGCATCCACGCTGACGCCACCGGCCACGCCGGTAGCCAGGGTCGCCTTGACCGCATCATCCACGCCGCCGCTGACCGTTTCACCGGCCCCCAGCGCAATGCCCGCATCCACGGTTGCCGATGCGCTGGCCTTGGTGGCCAGCGCGGTGTCCACCGTTGCATGGAGCGTGGTGTCCAGGTCGCCCTTGAGCGCACCGGCCGCCAGTGCCGCCCCACCCTTCACCTTGGCATCCACGCCCAGCGTGGACTGCGCCGATGCAGTGGCCTTCGGCGTGGCCGCCACGGCGGTATCCAGTGCTGCATTCACCGACACCAGATTGCCGATACCGACCTTGATGCCGGCATCGGCCGACACGCCAGGCACGGCAACCTGCTGTGGCAGCGCAGCCTTGGCCCCGGCACCGACCTGTACCACCAGCAGTGGCGCGGCGGTCGTGGCGTGCCTGCCCAGGCCCAGGTTGAGCGACACGTTGGCATCGGCGCTCAGTGCCGGCGAACTATCGCGGGTGCGGACTACGGCCGCCAGGGCGGCCTCGGCGTCCAGCTTGACCGGCAGCGGCGCGTACTTGGCCGTCAGCGCATCCAGGTCGCTGCGGGTCTGGCTTTCGCCCGCCAACGCCGTGCCGCTGCACATGGCCAGGGCAAGGCCCATCGACAACAGCGACAGCGGCACTTTGAGGTGCACCACGACCGGGCCTGCGACCAGGCTGCCGCGTCCCGTGGCAACTTCGGAAACGACCACCAGGGCATTCAGCCGGTGGCTCCAGACCAGTCGAAAGATACGGTTCATCAGGTATTCCCCCGTTTACGGACGATGTGTACTGCATCAGCCATGCCTCTCGGCACTTGGATGTCATTACAGACGTCTTGTCACTCACGGGGCACTTCATTCCGGCAGCACGAACGTGCGTTCCGGCAAGACAACGGTGAAAACCGGCAGGCGGATGCGCAATTCCGGCAGATTGCCGGAAACGTGCATTTTCAGATCACCGGGAACGCAAGGGGTGTCGCCGACGCTCAGGCCGGGCTGCCAATCTGCGCCGGGGCACGCATCAGCGTGTCGCGCGGCAGCTCGCCAAACACGCGACGATAGTTGTCGGCAAAGCGGGACAGGTCCCAGAGACCGCAGCTCAATGCGACGGCCTTGACCGACTTGCGGCTGGAGTCGGCCATCGACAACCCCCGGCAGGCCGCACACAACCGCAGCATCGACAGGTAGCGGTTCGGCGAAGTGCCGAACAGGTCCTCGAAGGCATAGCGCAAGGCGCGCTCGCTGACCCCGGCGGCGTCACAGATTTCCTGCATGTAGATATAACGACGCAGATTGAGCCGCATGAAGTTCTCGGCCCGTTGCGCGATCAGGTAGTGCGTGCGCCGCGCGCGGCTGTTGGACGGGCGATCCTGGTTGCCGGCCGCCAGCAGCGCCTGGATGTGTTCATGCAGCAGTGCATCCACCGCGTTGGGCGGCAACGCCGTACCGCTGCCCAGTTCGCGATGCAGTTGTGCGTAATGCTGCATCAGGCGCGGCCCTGCTGCTCCTGCGCCGGGGCTGAAAAGCGACAGGGCCTGTCCGGATGGCAGCGTGCTGCGCAGGCTCAGCTCCACCAGTTTGCGCTGCACCCGCTGCATCGGCGCCAGCAACAGGCTCAGCCGCGTGCCGGCGCTCAGGGTGAACTCACTGATTCCCTCCGGCAGCACCGTCACCGCCATCCCGGCGCTCAACGGTATGCCGTGGCACCAGCTCAGCGCCTCGTCGGTATCGTGGATGAATCCGATCAGGCACCAGTCCTGCGGCAGCATGAAGCGCCCACGGAAATGGAAGCCGCAGACCGCCGTGCACAGCAACGCCTCGTCGTGCACCTGCGAATGCAGCGCTGCGCGCGGCCCGTTGCCATCCAGCAGCACCATCTCCACATCGCACACGCGCAGCACGCCGCTCAGCGTCGCCAGGTCAAACGACCGGAGCGTGCTTTCGCCAATGCCATCCACTACACCATCAACCATGACAGTGATGCCCCCTTTGGCCCGGGTGTCGACGCGCACCGCTTGTGCCGCGACCACCCTGCTGCTTCATGCATGCCAACCGCGATAAACCCGTACACCGGCCACCAGCGCGGCGACGGGAAGAACTCCAGTAACTCCAGCGTGGCGCATCCCGACCGTGGCCGGATAATCGATGCGCATTTTCGGCAAGTATGCCTGAACTTGGCGCAGGGTAAATGGGCAGGCGGCCATTACCGACAACCATTACCAAACCCCTTGGATACAGCTGTGCGAATCGCATTCATCGCGTCAAAAAACCGTCGTCACGGATTCATCACTGTATAAACACGCTGCTTTCACCTTATAAACATTAAATGGAAGTCAAGCGATCACGAATCGCGTGATGTACGGCACGGATTAAAGTCCATCGCACTCCTGCCGATTCTGTGCATTAGATTCGTTTGCACTCGCCGACTATAAAAATACGTACAGGCCCGGCAGCTCCAATGGCGGAACCGGGCAGGTACACCAGGGGGACGCAATGACAAGGCTCGATGGTTTCACTCCGCTCCCTTCCCGGAGCACGCATGCGACGGCCCATGGCCCGCGCGTGCCGACCCTGCCTGCCGCGTTCTGCTCGCTTTACGTCCTGCCGGGCCCTGCCCGGCCGGACCAGCGGCTGTAGTTCCGGCCGTGCCCTGGGCAGGGAGTGCCCAGGTCGTGGGAGGGCCCCGGTGGAACCGGACCCGGCCTTCCTCTTGCAGGTATCTCACTCGATTGACCGGGAACAAGGAGAAGTCCGTCATGAATGTTTCGATCCGCAAGTTCATTGCCGAAGAAGATGGGGTCACCGCGTTGGAATATGGCCTGTTGGCCGCCGTGATCGCCGGTGTGTTGATCGCCGTCGCAGGGCCTGCCCTGACGACCATGTTCACCACGCTGTTCAACCGCCTCGTGGCAGTCGCCACCACAGCGACGACACCGACCTAGTTCCATTCGCCGGCCGACGCGGCCGTGCAGGGTTGAAGTGCGGCGAGTTCCGCAGGCGCAATGCCTGCGGGAATGGCAACGCTTTACCCTCCGCCGCGGCGGACCCGGTGCACGCGCCTTCATGGAGGAGCCCCGCATGTCACTGCTACCGGTACTGGCCCTGCTGTTGAGCCTGCAGGTCGCGATCAGCGATCTGTATGCAAGGCGCGTGTCCAATCGCTGGTTGCTGTGTGCGGCGATGATCGGGCTGGGATGGCTGCTGCTGTCGTGGGCACGCGGAGACGCCGGCTTTCCGGGCATGCACCTGGCCGGCCTGGCCATCGGCCTGGCGGCACTGCTGCCGTTCTATCTGCTGCGCTGGATGGGCGCGGGCGATGTGAAGTACTTCGCCGTACTGGGGCTGCTGCTGGGCGCACCGACCCTGTTGCCGATCTGGGTGATCAGCAGCCTGCTCGCCGGCGGCCATGCCATCTGCGTGATCCTCGCCCCCCGCCTGCGCGCGACACTGCCGTTGCGTGCGCAATGGCTGCACGAGCGCGTGCAGCACCAATGGCGCGCGCATCCCGGTGCCCGCCAGGCACTCAAGGCGCGCCAGGGCCGCGTGGGCGTTCCGTATGCCGCCTACATGGCGTTGGCCACGGTACTGGTGATCGTGCACGCCCACTATGGAGCCCTGCAATGAACACTACCGTCCGCCGTGCGATGCATCGCCGGCAACGCGGCGTGGTGACCATCGAGTTCGCTTTCATGTTGATCCTCGGTCTGGTGCCACTGCTGATGCTTACCTATACCGGCGTGATGCTCATGGCCGTGCAACAGACCCTGTCGATGGCCTCGGCCGAGGGTGCGCGTGCCTCGTTGCGCTACGCCAGCACCAGTGACCGTCGTGCGGCTGCCTGCCAGGCCGCCCGCCGCTCGATGCAATGGCTGTTGAACTATGCCGGCCAGACCCCGGACTGCAACAACGCCGGCGCGCCGCCGATCGTAGTCTCCGCACCGGCACCGTGTGCCGGGTTGGCCAGTGCGCAGTGCATCCAGGTTTCGGTCAGTTACGACTACAGCAGCAAGCCCTTCCTGCCCGGTACCGGCCGCCTGTATGGCTGGGTGGTGACCGCGCCGATCCGCAGTACCGCCGTCGCCCAGCTTGACCTCGGGACGCCCTGAGTGGCCCGATCCTTTTCCCTGGAGGCAGTTGCATGCTCAAGCTGACCCGCATCGCCGCCGTGGCCCTGATCGCGCTGGCCCTGTTGCTGGCCGTGATCGCCATCGTCGTCAGTCGCCGCGCACCGGCCCCCGCTGCCCCGGCCCCCCAGGTCGCCGGCGAGCCGAGGAGCTGGCCGGTGGTGGAAGCAGCCACCGCGCTGCCGGCCGGCCGGCCGATTGCCGCGGGCGACCTGCGTATCGGCGCGGCGCTGAAAGCCCCCAATGCAGGCTACGCGACCATCGCCGCGGCCACCGGCGCGGTGCCGGTGCGCGATATCCCGGCCGGCGCCGCGCTTGAGAGTGGCCTGATGGCGCAAGGCTACGCGCTACGCCTCAACCCCGGCGAGCGCGCCCTGGCCGTGCCGGTGGATGAACTGGTCGCGGCCGGCAACCGCATCCTGCCCGGCGACTTCGTCGATGTGTTCCTCAATCTACGCGCCCCACCGGGCATGAACACCGATGGCCAGGCCCAGGCGCGGCTGTTGTTGTCGCGGCTGCGCGTGCTCAGCTATGGGGCCGCGGACACCGCGCCGGCGCAGAGCGCTGCGACCCAGGAACCGGAAAGCACGGGCGACAGCCGCGCCCAGGACATCACCCAGAACGCCTCCAGCGGCAGCGGCAGCGGCAGTACCGCGATCCGCAGTGCCGTGCTGGCCGTACCGGTGGCCGAAGCCAACCGACTGCTGCTTGGCGCACAGCAAGGCAAGTTGTTCCTGGCGCTGCGCAATCCGTCGGATGTCGGGCAGCCGGACCTGGCCTTGTTCGCCTCCCCGGGGGGCGTGCTGAGCCCACGCCGTGAGCTCAGCCCGGAACAACGGCTGGCGTTGGAATCCCCCGAGAACGATGCCTACGCCGGTATCGACAGCGATGCACTGGCTGGCCGCGCCGCCGCGCCGCCGCGCCAACCTGCCCCGGCGCGCGCAAGCGCACCCCGAACCGCCCCCCGCCTGGATCGCGGCATCGAGATCATCCGCGGTGAAGCCTCCTCCCACAGCGGCTCGCCCTGAGCCCATGCCGAGACTCTCCATGACGCCACGCCCCGCCCTCGCGCATCGTCCCTCCCCTCGTTGGCTGCCCCGCATGGCGCTGCTGGTCGTGCTCGGCACCTGCCCTGCGCTCGGCATGGCCAACGCCGAACTGGTCCTGCAGACCCGCGAGCAGCGGCCGTGGACATTGCCGGCCGACCTGGAGCGGGTGGCCATCGCCGATCCCGGCGTGGCCGACGTGGTGATGCTGCGCGGTCGCCAGGCACTGCTGGTCGGCAAGGCACCGGGCACCACCACGCTGCTGCTATGGCACCGCCAGCAGACCGAACCCCAGCGGCTGCAGGTGGAAGTGCGCAGTGCGGTGCAGGGCGCACTGACCGGCAACAACGACCTCCAGCTCACCGTGCAGGGCGACCAGGGCCTGCTGCAGGGCAGCGCGCCAAGCCTGCTCGAGCACGAACAGAGCCGCAAGGCGGCGGCCATCGCGATCGGCGACAAGGGCCAGCTTGCCGATGTGTCCTCGGTAGGCAGCGGTGGCGTGGTCCAGGTCGAGGTAAAGGTGGTGGAGTTCAATAAATCGGTGCTGCGTCAGATCGGCATGAGCTTTGGCAACAAGAATTTCAATGGCAGCAATGGTTTCTACTACGGCATCACCCGGCCCGGTGCCTCGCTGCCGGGCGTCGTGCCAGGTACCGATTCAGGGACCGGCACGATAACCAATGACCTGGTGGTGACCAACCCGCTGTCGTCCGCGTTCGGCCTGGTGTTCAAGTCACTCACCCACGGCTGGGATGCCAACATCGACCTGCTACAGAGCAACGGCATGGCCCGCGTACTGGCCGAGCCGACCCTGGTGGCGCTGTCCGGCCAAAGCGCCAGCTTCCTGGCCGGCGGCGAACTGCCGATCCTGGAGCCGCAGGGCCTGGGCACCACCACCATCACCTTCAAGCCCTTCGGCATCGGCCTGACCGTGACCCCGACCGTGCTCGGCCCCAACCGCATCGCACTCAAGGTCGCCCCGGAAGCCAGCGACCTGAACTATGCCGCCGGCATCGCCTACAACGGCGTGCAGATCCCCTCCATCACCACGCGCCGCGCCGACACCACGGTGGAACTGGGCGATGGCGAAACGTTCGTGATCGGCGGGCTGGTCAGCAACACCGTCAGCTCCAACGTGGACAAGGTGCCCCTGCTCGGCGACCTGCCGATCATCGGCTCGTTCTTCCGCAGCCTCAACTACAAGCGCGAGGAAAAAGAACTGGTGATCATCGTCACGCCACGGCTGGTGCAGCCGCTGGCCAAGGGCACCGAAGTTGCCCTGCCCGGCGAACGCGAGGCAAAGCCGAACCTGCCGGTGTGGGGCGCATGGCTGCTGAGCCCGGCCAGCTCCGACCAGCTGCCCGGCTTCTCGCGCTGAGCACGATGCCAGGAACCCGCCGACCATGTCCGCCGCCTCCGTCCAGTTGCTGCAACCGATGGCCCCGCCGATGACACTGGTGCTGTT
This sequence comes from Stenotrophomonas sp. GL_101, assembly GCF_057835675.1. Lineage (NCBI taxonomy): Bacteria > Pseudomonadati > Pseudomonadota > Gammaproteobacteria > Lysobacterales > Lysobacteraceae > Stenotrophomonas > Stenotrophomonas sp. GL_101. The sequence continues at coordinate 2,536,796 of NZ_CM174432.1, forward strand.
TGCGCCCGACCGTGGCCTGCTGGCGGCGCTGACCGCCAAGCTGCCCGTGGGCACCGTACTGCAGTGGGAAGACAGCCGCGGCCCGTCGTCGGTCCTGGATGCGCATCGCCGCAGGGGTGCCTGCATCGTGCTGCTGGACTATCGCCGCGAACAGGCCACCGCCTCGGCCGAACTGGGCCGTCAACTGCAACAGGCGCTTCCGGACCTTCCGCTGGTGGCGGTCGGTTCCACCGCAGGCGACCAGGGGGAAGGTGTCGTCGCGGCGGTCCGCAGCGGTCTGCGCGACATTCTCGACCTGGACGCCAGCACGGCCGACATCGATGCCGTGCTGCGCCGCGTCGCCGGCCCTGCCGCCGTGCGCAGCGTGGCCGCCGAGGCGGCGCACAAGGGGCGGCTGGTGCTGGTGCTGGGCGTGCGCGCCGGCGTGGGCAGCAGCACCCTGGCCGCCCACGTGGGCGTGCTGGCGCAGCGGCTCGGCCATCCCGATGCCACTGCCGCCCAGGACATCGACCCGGCCCAACACAGCAACAGCCTGCTGCTGCTCGACCTCGGCCTGCCGGCCGGTGATGTCGCGCTGTACCTCAACCTGGACAGCCAGTTCCACTACGACGATGCGCTGCGCAACGCCAGCCGCATCGACGCCACGCTGGCCCGCACCGCCATGACCCGCCACCCCGGCGGGCTGGCGCTGCTGGGGCAACCCGCAGGCAGCGATGCCGGGCCGATCGCCGACCCCGCCGTGCTGGTACAACGCCTGCGCGGCGTGTTCGAGACGGTTCTGTGCGACCTCGGCGGCGCGCCACTGCGGCAGATCCCCCGTTCCCTGCTCAACAGTGCCGACGAGATCTGGCTGGTCGCCGACCAGGCCATCGGCACCCTGGTATCACTGGACCTGATGCTCAAGCAGCTGGAAACACTGGGTGCCCGCGACGGGCGCCTGCAGCTGGTGATCAATCGCCACGAAGAAGCCGACGGCCTGGCCCCGGCGCAGATCGCGCAGCGTTTCGCGCTGCCGCTGTTGGCCACCCTGCCCGATTGCCATCGGCTGCGAGCCAGTGCCAACCATGGGCAGCTGCTGTTGCACGATGCCCCGCGTGACCCGTATGTGCGTGCCCTGACCCCCCTGCTGGCGCGTCTGGACCCGGCCACCGCCGGCGCCCTGCCGCGCGGGTGGCGGGAAAAACTCGTCCTCCGCCTGAGTGGTCTCCAATGGAAGACAAAGTGACCCCGTTCGCACCCCCGCCCGTCCGTACCGAGGCCAACGCCGCGGTGGAGCTGGCGTCTCCGCCATTTGCGCAGTCCGACGAGTACCAGAAGGTACTGGTGGCGGCGCATGAGCACCTGCTCAACAGCATCGAGGACGAGCGCATCGATATCGATGCGTGGGCACCGGACACCGTTGCGCGCTACGTGCATACCCAGACTGCGATCTTCGTACAGGAATGGCGCATCCCGATCAACGAAGCGGAGATGGAGGTGGTGGCCGCGGCGCTGGTCAAGGAGCTGACCGGGTTCGGCCCGCTCGATGACCTGCTGCACGACCCCAGCATCGAAGACATCCTGATCAACGGCTACAAGGACATCCACATCTCGCAGGGCGGACGGCTGCTGCGCGCGCCGCAGCGCTTCAGCGACGACAGCCACCTGCTGCGCATCCTGCGTCGCATCCTGGCGCCGCTGGGCCGCCGCCTGGATGAAACCAACCCGATGGTGGATGCGCGCCTGCCCAACGGCGGGCGCCTCAATGCGATCATCTCCCCGCTTGCGGTGGATGGCCCGATGGTGTCCATCCGCAAGTTCCGCAAGGACCCCTTCACGCCCGACGAACTGCTGCGCATGGGGACCTTCGACACCGCCATGCAGGCGCTGCTGCATGCGATGGTGCTGGGCCGCTGCAACATCCTGGTTTCCGGCGGCACCAGCTCGGGCAAGACCTCGCTGCTCAACGCACTGGCCAGCTACATCCCGCCCGACGAACGCGTCATCACCGTCGAAGACACCGCCGAACTGTCGCTCAACCACCCCCATGTGGTCCGCCTGGAAAGCCGCATCGGTGGCGCCGACGGGCACGGCGTAGTGAGCATCCGCGACCTGGTCCGCAACAGCCTGCGCATGCGCCCGGACCGCATCGTGGTCGGCGAAGTACGCGGCGCCGAGGTGCTGGAGATGCTGCAGGCCATGAACACCGGCCACGACGGCTCTATGGCCACCATCCACGCCAACTCCCCGCGCGACTGCCTGTACCGCATCGAGATGCTGGCCGGGTTTGCCGGCTTCCAGGGCAGCGAGGACAGCCTGCGCCGGCAGATCGCCAGCGCCATCGACTTCATCGTGCAGATCTCGCGGCTGGGCAGTGGCCGTCGCGTGCTGGTATCGATCACGGAAATCACCGGCGTCGGCGACAACCTGATCAGCACCCAGGAAATGTTCCGCCACGAAATCCAGATCGATGCCGACGGCAAGGAGCGTGACCGCTGGATCGGGCTGGGCTTCCAGCCGCATTCGCACAAGCTCGAACCGTTCCGTCGCCAGCTCCGCGACGCCCTCGATGGAGGTTACGGCGCATGATCACGGTACTGCTGCTGTGCAGTGGAGTGCTGGTGCTGGTGGCGATCGCCCTGGAACTATGGGGCGGCGCCGGCCGGCGCGAGCGTCAGCGCGCGTCATTGCAGCACACCGAACAGCGCCTGGCCGCTACGCCGGCACCGCCCACGCTGGCCGGCACGCCGTCCCGCGCCAACACCCCCCTGCTGCCGGCCGCCACCGCCCGCCCCGGCGCATTGCCGTGGGATGCGCTGCTGCAGCGGGGTGGTCTGCGCACCGGCTGGCGCCTGCCCATCCTGTGGCTGCTGGGCGGCCTGCTGCTTGCCGGACTGGCGGCGATGCGTCTGGGTACCGCCTGGATGTGGCCGATCACGCTGCTGTTGTACGCCCTGGTGGTCGGGGTATGGGTATCGCGGCGGATCAGCGCCATGCAGCGCCGGTTGCTGCGCCAGCTTCCCGATTTCCTCGACAACCTGGTTCGCCTGACGGGCTTGGGCAACAGCCTGCAGATGTCCTTCCAGACCGCCAGCCAGCAGGTGCCGATTCCACTGCGCGGACTGCTCGATGACACCATCTCCGGTGCCCGCAGCGGCCTGGACCTGGACCGCGCCCTGAGCCAGGCCGCACAGCCCTATCGGCTCGACGTACTGGACGTACTCGCGGTGGTGCTGGGGGTCAGCATCCGCATCGGCGGCCGCTCGGACCAGATCCTGCAGCGCATGAGCGACTTCATGCGCGACCTCGACCAGGCCCAGCAGGAACTGTCGGCCACCACCTCCGAAACCCGCATGTCGGCCTGGGTACTGGGCCTGTTGCCGCCGTTGTGCGGGCTGCTGATGGCCATCGCCAGCCCTGAATTCTTCGAACCGGTACTGCGCGCGCCGTTGGGCCACAAGCTGCTTGGGATCGCGCTGCTGCTCGAACTGATCGGCGCCTTCGGCTTGTATCGTCTGGCGCGCTCGCTATGAACGCCAGCCACCTGTGGGTCGCCGCACTGCTGATACTTGCCGCCGGCATCGCCCTGCTCGGGATTGCCTGGCTGCTGCTCAGCGGCCACCAGCAACGTACCGAAGGCACCCTGCAGGGCGCGCTGCGCGCACGCGACGCCCCGCCTGCCGCGGCCCCGCCCGAAGCGGGGCATCGCGGCCTGTCCTGGCTGGCCACGCTCGGCGAACGCTTCAACGGCGGCCACCTGGAAGCTGCACTGCTGGCACCCGAAGACCGCCTGCTGCTCGACCAGGCCGGCTGGAACACGCGCACCGGCACCGCCGCCTTCCTCGCCCTGCGCCTGTTGCTGGCAGTGGCGTGCCTGCTGCTGGCATGGAGCCTGTTCCAGGGCAGTGGCGTCGGCCGGGTACTGATGATGCTGTCGGCGCTGGCCTTCGGCATCCTGCTGCCCAAGTTCGCCCTGCGCGCGTGGGCTACCCGCCTGCGCCGCCGCGTCTCGGCCGAACTGCCGCTGCTGATCGACCTGCTGCGGCTGCTTCAGGGCGTCGGTTTCAGCATGGACCAGAGCCTGCAGACCCTTGGCGACAAACTGCGCACGGCGATCCCGATACTGGGCCGGGAGATCCACCAGGCCAACGTGGCCTACATGCATGGCCGTACGCGCCAGCAATCGCTGCGCCGGCTCGGCGAATCGTTCGCTGATGAAGACCTGCGCAGCCTGGTGCAGCTGATGCTGCAGGTTCATGAACATGGCGGCGCAGTGCAGGAACCGCTGCGCCAGTTCAGCGTGCGCCTGCGCGAGCAGCGCCGTTCCACGCTCAAGGAAAAGGTCGGCAAGCTCTCGGTGAAGATGACCGTGGTGATGATGCTGACCCTGTTGCCGGCACTGATGCTGGTGCTGTCCGGCCCGGCGATCATCGCCTTGGCCAATGCCATGACAACCCTGTGATGACCACCATGCCGACCCACGCGCTCCGTTGCTGCCTGCCGCTGCTTACCCTCCTTCTGTGCGTCGCCTGTGGCAGTACGCGCAATGCCTACCGGCAGGACCCGGTGAGCCTGGCGCCGGAGGAAAAGCCGGCGCAGGACGACAAGCGCATGTACCTGGACCTGATCGGGCAGATGCAGCGCCAGGGTGCGTACTACGCCTCGCTGGCGCATGTGGACGCCTACCGCCAGCGCTACGGCGACACCCCTGCGCTGCGCCTGCTGCAGGCCGATGGCCTGCGTGAAACCGGGCAAGCGCAGGCCGCGCAGGCGATCTACACCAGCCTGACCAGCAGTCCGCAGGCCGCCGCCGCGTGGCACGGACTGGGCCTGATCGCCGCGCGCGCCAACGATGGCACCCAGGCCGAACAGGCGCTGGCCCGCGCGGCGCAGTTGCAGCCGTTGAACACCGACTACCTGGGCGACCTCGGGTTTGCACGGCTGCGTGCCGGGCAGCTCGCGCAGGCACGCGAACCGCTGGCCAAGGCCGCCGAGCTGGCCCCCGGCAACGTCAAGGCCAGCGCCAACATGGCGGTCTGGGCACTGCTGCGCAACGACACCGCCATGGCCGAGCAGATCATGCAAAGCGCGAAACTTCCCGATGCCGCGCGCGATGAAGTGCAGCGGCTGGCACAGCAACTGCGCCAGCCAACCGCGCCGATCGCCCCGCCCGCCGCGCCGATCGAAACGCCGGCCCCCATCGCAGCCACCCCGCGGCCGGAACCGGTGCCTGCGCCGGCCCGCCACCCGGTGGCGGCCGAATCGATCCGCCACGCGCGCGGGGACGCACGCATTGCCCCGTCGATGCTGGAACGCTTCGGTGGACCCGACCACGCCAACGAGAGCACGCCATGACCCTCACCGCCTCCACCGCCCTGTTGCGCGGCACGCTGCTGCTTTGCATGGCCCTGGCCTGCACCACCGCCGGTGCCCAGCAACGTCCTTTGACCGGGCAGATGCTGGCCGAACCGGCGATGTCGGCCACGCCGGTCGAGAGTCCGGCCGTCCTGCCCACCCATGACCTGGTCGCGCCGCCCGCGCCGGCGCCTCCGCCTGCAGCCGTCCCGCCGCCGCTGCCCATCCACGCCGCCGCGGCGACCCCGCGTCCCGCGCGCGCCCAGATCGGCGATACCACCCGCGCCGCCCTGCGCCTGCAGGCCAGTGGCGAACAGGCCGGCCCACGCCTGCCGATCCTCGGCGACCAGGCCACGTTGAGCTATGCGCGCTACCTGAAAAGCTTCGAGCACCCGATCCCCGAATACCTCCAGAAAACCGTCCGCACGGGCGGCACAGGTTCCAGCAACGGAGAGTGATCCCATGAACCGATCGCGATCGACCCGACCCCACGCGCCACCGGGGCGCACCCTGGCACGCCAGCGCGGCGGCATGTCGGTGACCATGATGCTGGTCATGCTTGGCCTGATCGCGATGCTGGGCCTGGTCGAGGTTGGCTACCTGTACTGGGCCAAGCGCGACGTGCAGAAGATCGCCGACCTGGCCGCACTGGCCGGCGCCCAACGGTTGGACCTGTGCACGCCGGACCGTGCCGACAACGACGCCGCGCGCCGCAACGCGCAGCAGGCCAACCGCTTCTCCGGCACGCTCAGCATCCAATGCGGCGACTGGAACCCCACCCACGCCAGCGTCGATCATTTCGTCAGCATCGCCGCCACCGCCCCGGTCAACGCGGTCAAAGTGGTGGCGCGGCGCCCAGTGCTTCCGTTCTTCGGCCAGGCCGGCGCACTGCCTACCGTGAGTGCGCAGGCGGTGGCCACCCGCGCGCCCCCGCTGGCGGTGTTCAGCGTTGGCTCGCAACTGCTGCGGGTCAACGGCAATACGCCGCTGGGCGGCGTGCTGAAACTGGTCGGCGTGGACCTCGACCAGACCACCCTGCTGGGTTACGACGGCCTGGCGCAGGCCAAGATCACCCCCGGTGGCCTGCTCGCGGCCCTGGGCATCCCGGTGGACGCCAACATCAGCATTGGCGATTTCAACGCCCTGCTCGCCGCGCACAAAGTCTCGCTGGGGCAGCTGCTGGATGCCACCGCCAGCGTGCTGGCGCAAAGCGGCGTGGCCAACATCGACCTGCGTGCACTCAACAACGCGCTCGCCGCCAAGCTGGATATCAGCAAGCTCAACATCCAGCTGGGCAGCACCGACACCGCCGGTGGCCTGTTCGGCCGCATCGTCGCCCCCGACGGCCCTGCCGCTGCCGCGCTGCACGCCGAGGTCAATGCGCTGGACCTGATCACCACCAGCATCAGCATCGCCAACGGTGGCAAGGGCGTGGCGGTCAACAACCTCAACGTGCTCGGCCTGATCCAGGCCCAGGCCGCCATCGTCGAACCGCCGTCCATCGCCATCGGCGGGGTCGGTGCGCGCGCCTACAACGCACAGGTGCGGGTACACCTGAATATTGACAGCAACAACCTGCTGCTCGGCCTGGGCAGGGTACTGGGGCTGCTTGGCATCCGCCTGCACCTGCCGATCTATGCCGACGTCACCAATGCGATGGGCACCCTGACCTCGCTGCAGTGCGCCGCGCAGCCGGCCACGGCCACCATCCAGGTCGACTCGTCGGTACTGCGCGCCTGTGTCGGCAAGGTCGCCGACAACGCCAAGTTCTCCACCCGCAACGTCTGTGATGCCGGGCTGCAGAACGAGCAGTTGTTGACCCTGTTCGGCACCCCGTTGATCAACGACCAGATCAAGCTCAACGCGCTCACCCACAGCGAAGCGCTGACCCTGTCGCCCGGGCAGACCGGCTCGACCTGGATCAACGGCGCCCAGATCGGCACCGCCGTATCGGACCTGGTGCGTGAACTGCTGCGGGTCCTCAGTGGCATGCTCAATCCCGCCAGCAAGGGCATGGGCACCGGCGACACCGCCACCCAGTTGGCCGACCGGTTCCTCAAGGCGGCCAATACCGGCAACGGTCTGTACGACGTGGACAAAACCATCAACGTGCTGCGCAACGGCTCACCTGCACAGGGACTGGAGCCGTTCGGCGACTGGCAGGTCAAAAACGGCGTGCCGTTCTCCTGTGTGCTGGGGCTTGGAACCTGCTGGAAGGACGGCTCTGCCTGGGATGGCTACCGGACCGTGGTGACCGGACAAGGCCTGGGCCTGCTCGACGGCCTTGTCGGCACCCTGCTGGGTGGCCTGGCGATCAACCGCTGCAGCGGCCTGGTCAGCGTGCTGCTCAACTACAACAACTGCGTCAAAAGCAACCTGGCCTCCTATATGCAGACCGCCCCGGCCGGATTGCTGGACAACCACCAGGGCGGCGGCAGCGTCACCGACCCCACCACCAACAGCGTGGCCTGCAGCGGTCTGCTGTGCACCCTGCTGCGGCCGGTGCTGGAGGACCTGCTCAAGCCGCTGCTCAACGGCGTCGGCACCCTGCTCACCCAGACCCTGGCACTGGTGCTGGGGCTGGAGCTGGGCCGCACCGACGTGCACCTGCAGGCGGTGCAGTGCAACCCCGCGCAACTGGTCTATTGAGCGCGGGGTGCATGCTAGACTGCCGCGGGGACACAGATTTCACAGACGAACCTTCACCGATTGAGCCATTCGTGGACGGCCTGATGATGCGAGAGAGAAAAGCGGTTGTTTCCGCCAACCGGCGTGTGCTTGCCAGCAGCCTGCTGGTGGTGTTGCTCGGCGTGGCGCCGCAGGCCCTGGCCGCGCGTGCACCGAAAGCCGAGGCTGCACCGGCACGCACCGCACCGGTGGTGCGCAACAGCGTGGACGAACTGCGCCAGCTGATGGATTCGCAGCAGCTCACCGAACTGCGCACCACCTACAACGGCAGTTATGGCGCCAGCCTGCTGTTCAACACCAGCACGCTGCAGTACTACGCCGCGCTGTTCCACGAAAAAGATTTCTGGCGCGTGATCAAGACCGACTCGGTCGAGAACGCCGAGACGGTATACCGCACCTTCGTGCAGCAGACCCAGGAACTGGCCCAGGTGTATATCGACACCACCCGCCTGGAAGCCGGCAAGCGCTACACCGAGAACCTGGTCGCCTACAACGAACAGCGCCTGCGCAGCCTGCAGCAGGAAGCGGAGCTGCAGCGCCAGCAGTCGTTGCAGGTCAGCAGCTCGATCCAGCAGGCCAAGCAGCAGGCGGTAACGCTGAGCACCGATCTGCGCAGCACCCACAGCCAGTTGGACGCGCTCAACCAGCGCATCCAGGCGCTGCAGGCGCAGCAGGGCAATCCGGCGCTGTCGCTGCCGGCGCCGGAAGCACCGCCCGCGGCACCATCGCCCAACGGCGAGCCCGGCACGCCGTAACCGGCGTGGTGTCCGGCGCCGCCGTTCACCGCCATTCGGTCCCACAACGTCCAGGCCACGGCCTGGACGTTGTCGTTTGTGACCAGTGCAGTACCCTGCACACGACGCACTGACGCACTCCCGTACGGGACACCGCAAGGACATGGACATGACCACGAGCCCCACGCGCCACGCGCGCGATACCCTGCGGCATTTGCCGCCGCTGCGCAGCGCCGCCCGCGCTGCCGCCCTGCTGGCTGCACTCGCGCTGGCCGGCCAGCTCCAGGCCGCCAGCCCCACGCCGCCGAGCGCGCGTGCTTCCGACCCGGCCTGGCTGGGCTGGATGCAAGGCTTCCCGCCGCCGGAAGACAAGCGCATCCGCTACACCGACAGCGACTACTTCAGCTTCCCCAAATTGCGCTGGACGGCCTGCCACTTCCGCCAGTTGATGCCCACCGTCGGCGTCAGCCGTGGCCCGGGCGCAGCATCACCGCTACCGCAGCGCCTGGATGCCGGCATCGACGCGCTGTCGTTCACTCCGTTGAACGGCACCGGCCGCATGCGCTGGGACGAATCGCTGCAGGCCAACTACACCGACGGCATCGTCGTGCTGCACGACGGCGTGGTGGTCTACGAACGCTACGCCGGCTGCCTCGACGCGGCAGGCCAGCACGGCGCGATGTCGGTGACCAAGTCGATCACCGGCCTGCTCGGTGAAATGCTGGTTGCCGAAGGGGTGATCAAGGAAGATGAAACCGTCGGCACGATCATCCCCGAGCTGGCGCACAGCGCCTTCGCCGATGCCACGGTAAAACAGGTGCTGGAGATGACCACCGCGCTGCGCTACAGCGAAGACTACGCCGACCCCAAGGCCGACGTCTGGACGTACTCGGCCGCCGGCAGCACGCTGCCGCCAGCGCCGGGGTACACCGGCCCGCGTGGCTATTTCGAGTTCCTGCAGACGGTGCAGAAACAGGGCCGGCATGGCGAGGCGTTCGGCTACAAGACCATCAACACCGACACGCTGGGCTGGATCATCGCCCGGCGTACTGGCAAGCCGGTGTCCACCCTGTTGTCCGAACGCATCTGGCAGCACCTGGGGGCCGAACAGGATGCCTACTACACCGTCGACTCCACCGGTACGCCATTCGCCGGCGGCGGCTTCAACGCCGGCCTGCGTGACCTGGCGCGGCTCGGCCAGCTGCTGCTGCAGGAGGGCCGGGCCCACGGCGAACAGATCGTGCCTGCTGCCGCCATCGCGCGAATCCGCGCTGGCGGCGACAAGCAGGTGTTCGCCAGGGCCGGCTACCCGCTGCTGCCCGGCTGGAGCTATCGCGGCATGTGGTGGGTCAGCCACAACGCACATGGCGCCTACATGGCGCGCGGTGTGCACGGCCAGGCGCTGTACATCGACCCCACCGCCAAGGTGGTGATCGCCCGCTTTGGTTCGCACCCCACCGCCGGCAACAGCGCCAACGACCCCACCACCCTGCCCGCCTTCGATGCGCTGGCGCGGTACTTGATGGCCCGGCCGGCAATGCCATGAAACCCGCCGGGTTGCGCTGGAACAGGCTGCCAATGCAATGCCGCATCGTTCGTACGACTGCCGGTTGCCCTGCCCAGGCACACGGTCAACGACACGCGTCGAACACGCGGTCATCCCACCGCCGGTCGCGCACCAGGTTGCGCTTCATCCCCACGTTGCGCTGGGCAGCATCTCGCTGGCGCCGGGCCGCCTGGCACGCGCGCGCGTCGTGATGCAGGGAAATGATCGCCCCGGGCGGTGCGCGTTGCCGTGATGGGGCGAGGCCATGCCGGCGACGTGGCTGTCGCAGCCGCTGCCGTGGCACGGACGGCGTGCGTTGCGCCTCCAGCGCCCGTGCGCTTGCCTTGAGTTCGCGACGGATCGCCTCGATCCGCGAAGCATGCTGCCGCTCGATCGGCACCACGTCCACCTCCCAGGCCTGCTCGGCCTGGCCGTCGGCACAGGCGTGGCGCTGGTAGGTGGCCACCCCCTCCACGCGGCATTTATGGATCTGCTGCACCGGCACCGCAGCCGGGCCCGCCCACGCGGGCGACATCGGGAGGCAAGCGAGCCACCCCGCCCAGCAGCTCATCAGCACTACAACGGATCGGGGCGACATCGGCATCTCCGTGGACGGCGGCCAGCGTCGCGCATTGCCGCGCCGCCCATCACGACGCCGTTGGCGTTCCACCGTCGGCACGGGGTTCACCTACCCGTGCGTACGGGCAATCCCTCGCGCAGGACGCAGGGATCAGTCGGCCAGCCGGTACTCCAGCACTTCATCGCCCAATGCATCGATCTCGCCGATAGGTCGCCACCCCAGGTGCCGATAGAACCCATGCGAGCGCACCGCCGGATCGGCCGCACAGCCCAGGAACAGGCGCCGGATACCCCAGCTGCGGAAATCCTCAAGCATGCGCGCCAGCAACGCCTTGCCGATGCCCTGGCCCTCCCACGCCGGCAGTAGCGCCAGCACGATGATCTCGCCGCTGTCCCTGTCACCGAAACAGTATCCGACCATCTGGCCGTCCACCTCGGCCACATGCCCGGGCAAAGCGCCTTCGGCGACGCCCTCGGCCCAGCTCTGCACGGTGATGCCGAGCGCGGCGAGTTGCTCGGCAGAGAAGGCATTCTCGCGGGTGCGTCCGCGCAGGTCGATGCAGTCGGCAGCATCGTCGGCGACGGCGGGGCGGTAGAGGATGGGCATGCAGCAACGTCCGGACAGGCGATCGATCCGCCGACCATAACGCAGATGGTCACAAAACCGCCGCATCCCTGTCGCAACGGCCACAAGCGGCTGGATCGGGTACGCAGAAAGGCTCGGCCAAGCCGTAATGCTATCCACTTCGGTCTCCCGTATCTGGCGAGGCATGCGTGGTTCGGGTCAGCGTCACCACCAACGGTGGTGACCTACCTTTCGGTGCACGCGCGCGGAAAACCGCAACACCCACGCCAACCATCAGCGTGCGCCGTTGCATACCGCAAGCCGAGCCCGTTGGCCGCCGGCAGGTCCTTGGCAAGATAAAGGAGGAGGCCGTCGCCGCAGGCGTCGGCCGGGGGACATTTGCACAAGGGCCTGCCGGCCGCCAAGGGGCACCAAACGCGCGCGTTGCAGCCAAGCGAAGACGCACACGCTCGCTGCTCTCGCCCGTTGGAGCAAACCTCGCCCCTCAACGGGAAGAAGAGCAAAAAAAAACGCCGCGATCCCTGATGGAATCGCGGCGTCTTCTTAAGTGAACAGCATTACGGTCAAGCCGGACCCTTCTGCTGTACGGCTCACTGCGTCAATCAGAGAAAGCGGTAGTCAAACTCCAGCCACAGCTGGCGGCCATAGGGGTCGTAATTGCCCACCGGGTAGAACGGCCAGCCACCGCCGTTCTTGTCCGCCGGCGGGCGGCTGTCGCGCAGGTTATTGACCACCAGTCCCACGCTCGCGTTGTCGTTGAGCTTGCGGTACAGGCTCGCGTTATAGGTCATGTAAGGCGCAATGCGGCCGCTGCCGTCGGTCTTGGGCAACGAGCCATAGCGCATGCCGTACAAGGTGGCCGTCCATTCCTTGATCGCCCAGGTGACGCTGCCGTTGACCTTGCTGCGCCACTGGTAGCTGTCCAGTGAATTGCGCTGGTCCACTACCGCGTCCTCGGCAAACTGGCGGTACTCGTGCTCGATCACCAGCGAATAGGCCAGACGGGCCGAGAACTGACCGTAGCGACCGGCATCCCAGCGCGTGGTTGCCTTCAGGTCGATACCGCGCACCGATTCGGATGCCGCGTTGATCGGGTTGATCAGCACGCGCACCACCTGGTTGGGCTGCACGGCGGCATCGGCCGGGTTGCGGATCACCCGCGCCAGCGCGTCCTGGCACTGCGCCGATGAAATATCGCGCGCTTCCCCGCCCACTGTCTGGCCGAGTCGGCAATCGGCTTCGTCACGCAGGATCCGCGAGGAATCCAGGTTGGTCACTTCCTGGTCGATGCGGATGTCGTAGTAGTCGGCCGTGAAGTCGACATTCGGCGATGGCGACCACACAAACCCGACACCGTAGGACTTGGCCGTCTCCGGCTGCAACTGCGGGTTGGCACCGCTGGTGTAATCAATCGACAGGCCGCTGTAGTCGCAATCGTCATAGTCCTGCCCGGCACTGCGGCAACGCCAGTAGTCGGTCATGCCGGGGTTGTAACCACGCGTCTCGCTGGCGAACACATAATTCATGTCCGGCGCGCGGAAACTGGTGGCGGCACTGGCACGCAGCAGCAGGCTGTCCAACGGACGGAACTCCAGGCCGGCACTCCAGGTGGCCTTGCCAAGGTGATCGCCCGCGGCCCGATACTGGTCGTAGCGGCCGGCCACCGTGGCAGTCAGGCGCTCCAGCAGCGGCAACTGCAGCTCCACGCCTGCCGCGTAGCGGTCACGCTCGCCGCTGGCAGGAATACCGGCGCTGGTGTTCCAGAATTCACCGGTGCCCAACCGCGCATCCGGCTGGTTGCGGTAGCCCTGGCTGCCGGCCTCCAGCACCGCGGCCAGGGCCGCCCGGCCGCCGGGCAGATCGAACAACTGGCCATTCACGCTGAAAGTGGCGGTCTGCAGCCATGCCGCGTTGCGCGACTCCTGGGTAGTGGCGAGGTCGTCGTACTCGTTCGGGGTCAGCGGCTGGTACAGGCGCGCCGGATCCGGCGCGAATACATCCACGCCGTTGCGGGTGCCCAGTTGCGGCCCGAGCAGGTAGGCGTTGATGCCTGCCAGCAACACCGGTCGCCGCGTGCGGTTTTCGTAGCGCGACCGGCTGTAGGCGGCCTCGTAATCCCAGGCCGACTCGCCCAGGCTGCCACGCGCGCCCACGTTGAACGACCACGACGTTTCCAGGAACCGGTTGGCATTGCGCTGCACGCCACCGATTTCCTCCGGTGCGAAGCGGCGGTACCAGCTTTCCAGCTGGCCGCTGTTCTGGTTGTAAAAATAGTTGCGCGAGGAGGTCCAGGTGGGCGCACGGGTGTTGTTGTAGATCCGTGCGGTGCCAATGGCCGCATCGGCAAACAGTTCCTGGCGGTCGTTGAGGTGCCAGGTCACCGCGCTGTACGCATCGATGTTGCGCTTCTCGGTCTGTACGGTCCAGAACGTGGCCGCCGCTTCGTTGCTGCCGCAGTACGCGCCCAGGCGCGGATTCTGCGCGCGGAACACGCTGCCGCCATACAGCGGACTGCTGGCGTCGCAGCCGGCCGCGCCCGGATCGATGTAGTTACCGGTGCTGGCGTTGCGGCGGTAAGCCACCGCCGTGGCCAGCGGGGTCACCCCGCGCGGATCGTCTGTGAGTGAATCCATGAAGTCGCGCTGCGAGCCGTAGATCGCCTTGCGGTTGGCGATCTCCAGGCCGAAGATCGCATCCCATTGCTCGCTTGAGCTGCCGCCGACCACCTGCAGGCGCTGGTTGTCGCCGCCGCCCTGCTCGGTGGTGCCGGCCTTGACGTTGATGCCAACGCCTTCATAGGTCTTCTTCAGGATGATGTTGACCACCCCGGCGATCGCGTCGGACCCGTACACCGCCGACGCCCCGCCGGTGAGGATTTCGATGCGGTCGATCAGCGCGCTGGGAATGTTGGCCAGGTTGACCACGTTGACCGAGCCTTCGTAGGCCAACGGGTAATCCGACTGGCGACGCCCGTTGACCAGCACCAGCGTGCGGTTGGGCCCGAGCCCACGCAGGTTGATGGTATTGGCCGCCGGGGTGAAGGTGTTGCCGAAGTCCTCACCCTGCACGCTGCCGGTGTTTTCGGTCAACGCGCTGAGCGCCTCGAACGCACTGCGATAGCCCTGCGCCTCGATCTGCTGCTGGGTGATCACCGTGACCGGCGACGGACCTTCCACGCTGGCACGCGGAATACGCGAGCCGGTGATCTTCACCGCTTCCAGCTCGGTGGGGGCGGCACCCTCGGCGGCCAGTGCCAGCGGGCTGATGCCCAACAGCGGCAACAGGGAAACGACCAGGGGCCGCAGGCGCAACGGACGACGAAGCAGGGACATGCAGGTTCCAGAGTGGGAAAAGTTCGCTCCGCTGCGTGCAGGCCATTGGCGCGCAGGGCGGAAGCGCGCCAGTCTGCTGAATGGGGGCACGCCGGGGAAATGACCGCCCGGGATATGCATATCGGGTTTTCGACTAAGCGCCGTCGTTGCTCGCCGCGTTGACCGGCGATGGGCGGCGCATAACGAAAAACGGCGGCCCTGCGGCCGCCGTTCTAGTCCTGCAGTTACCGGTGCGCTGCGTCAAGCGGCGGCGGTGGCCTGCTGGCTCTGGCGCTGCACCAGCGCGTTGAAGCGCGCCAGCGAGCTCAGGTGGTGGTGGACCAGGGCCAGGTAGCCGTTGCGGTGCCAGGCCAGCACGACCTCATCAGGCAGCTTGGCCAGCTTTTCCACGTCCACGACGTGGAAGCCGTTGACCGACATCTGCTCACCGCTGTTCAAGGTCACATCGATGCTGCGCTCCACCAGCAGGTCTTGGCCCAGCAGGGCGGCCGTGAACTGACGGGTCAGCTCGTGCTCGCGGGTGAAATCGCCGCAGAAGCGCATGGCGTTGTCGACCATTTCGCTGGCCTTGCCGTCCACGAACAGCGGCTCGCCTTCCTCGCTGGTGCCCTGGTTGACCTGCTCGGCATCCACGTCCAGGCCCAGCAGATAGTCGCCCTCGGCATCGGCCTGCATGAACACGAACGGATAGCGGCGCACATACGCCGGGGCGTAGACGTCTTCGGCCCACTTGCCGTCGTTGACGAACAGGTTGCTGCGGGCCAGGCCCACCGCGACGATCGGCGCAGCGTCCTTGCCGGTGAACAGGATGGGGAAGTGCTGGGCGGCGAGACCGAACTCACCCACCACCGCCGGGATCGCATTGGTTTCGGCGGCAAACGACACGGTGCCGGGCAGCAGGCGCCAGGTGGCGTGCAGATCCGATTGCAGCGGCATCGGCTGGCGGTAGAACAACGGGCCGGAAGCCTGGGCCGGTGCCGGCGGAGTAGTGGTTTCAGCAGTCATGGAATAGGTCAGGTACGACGCGCCAGACGGCCCGGGCGCGAAAGCGGGCACTTCATTGATCGTTCACTATAGCGTGGCTTTTTGACGATTTCCCCCTTGTCGAGCGGGATTTCCTCCGCGGAGCGTCTTCCGGCGCCTTGCCAGCAGCGTTCCGGCCTCCGGTCGCGGCGCGGACCGGCGCTTCTACAGCTCGGTGAACTCGGCGCAGTCGGGCAAAGGGGCATCGGGCTGGAACCCACTGCCGTCGAAGCGAAACACCCGCTGGTAGGAACAGGTCCGGTCGGTTTCGGTGCGCTGGTCCTTCTTCTGCAGCCGGCTCCTGGCCGACGAATCCCGCAGGCGAGAAGCACCGGCGGGAAAACGGGTCGCCGTGGTCTGGTAGCGCAGTACCGGCATGCCCTGCCCGGCCGGGTCGAGGGTCAGCGCGATAGCGAAGCTGTATTCGTCGTGGCAGGCCCCGGCGCGGAGGTCGCTGTCCTGCTCACTGAAGCAGGCGCGGATCATCGCACTGCCTGCGGCAGGCAGCACCAGCACCTCCGGGTCGATCTGGATGCCGTCGTCCTGGTGGTAGACGCGGCTCAGCGTGAGGGTCGACGCGCTCGCGCCACCGCCGGAATAGTCCGTGGTCCAGCCCCGTGTCACGCCCACCAGCACATTCTCCAGGGCGGCCTGCCGCGGATCCGCCGGGGCCTGCGGTGCCCCCGTGCTGCGCGCCATGCGCACGATGAATGGCCACGGCGTCACCGCGGCATCCTCCGCCACCGGGGGCAACGGAATGAAGCGATGCCGCGCGCCGCTCTCGCCGGGAACGCGTTGCGCTACCTCCAGCACCGCGGCCTGGTCTTCAGCGCTGTGCGTCGTCCGCACGCACCAGTGCTGGTCGGCGGTGCAGTAAAACGACGAGTCGCGCTCGCCTGCAGGCTGTGCCGTGGCCTGCGCCGGCTGCTCGATCAGCGCCTCCATGCGGTTGCCGGCCCGGTCCTGCACCGGTCCAGCGGCGTGTGCGCTGCCGACCATGGCCAGCAGTGCAAGACCGATACGGGTGGCGAACGGCGTCCATCGAGGGTGTGCTGGCATTGTCTGCGTCCTGCTCGCCATGCGGCGTTGCCTTGTCGAACCTCGCATCTTAGACCAGCGACGGCAGCGTTCAGCGCACGCCCTCCAATGGCCCGCCTGCACCGGTCACTGCCACGCAGGCATGGTCCTGCAGTTCCTCACCGCTGGCCTCGTTGCCGGTGGCTGCATCCAGGCGGGTGGCCAGCAGCACGAATCCCGGCGCGCCATCGTGCGCCCGGGTACCGGCGACCACCAGCGACCAATGGCCGATGTCCTCAGCGCCGGCCAGCTCGTTGGCCAGCAGCTTGATCGGGTTGTCCTGCAGGGTATCGCCCGCCAGGCGACGGGCCTGGTAGCGGTGCCCACGCAACAGCTCGGGCAACGGCTGCCAGCGCGTGTCGATGCCGGGCGCCATCCGCTGCAGCTGCGCCAGCACGTCCGCACGCAGGCAATCCACATGGATGTGCAGTTGGTGTTGTGAGCGCCCGTGCGGCGAATTCAACGCCAGGCTGGCCACCTCGCGCGGCAGGCGCTGGCCCAACGCGCGTTCGGTCCGCGCGCGCGCCTCCCAGGCAGCGGCAAAGTAATTGGGCGCATCGGCGCGCAGCAGCGCCGGGCTTTCAATCCCGCTTACCCGGTCCAGCGGCAACAGCAGGAACTGGTAGTGGCCATGCGAATCCTTCAGTACCACGTCGCGATGGGCGGCCTGCGGGCGCACCGCCAGGCAGCTGCCCTGCAGTGCGCGATCGGGGCGGCAGTCGCGCTGGATGATGCCCCACAGTGCATCCGGGTTGGGCGGCGGTTTGGCCGTGGGCAGCGGTGCGGTGGTACAGGCGGCCAACAACAGCAGCACGCCGGGCAGGAGCAATCGGTGGATCACGGCAGGACTCGGCAACGGGCACAGGAACGGCCCGGGCAGCGGGCCGGCGCCAGTTTACCCGTTGCAGCTTTACCGCCGGGCGACAGCAGCGTGCCCAGGCGATCCGGGCTCAGGCCGGCACGGTCTGCTGCTGCGACGCGGTGGCAGCGGCCTCCACCTCGCTGGGGGTGTACTTGGTGTCACCGAAGTACAGCACACGCCACTGCGCGAGGTTGCCGATGAACCAGTGCGAGATCGAATCGTGGCCATAGCCGTCGAAGAACGTCTCCACGGCCGCGGGCAGCAGTTGCTTGTTGTCCCAGGCCTCCAGCATGGTGCGCTCGGCCAGGGTCAGGCGCTTGCCACGCTCGCGCTTCCTGCGCAGGCTGACCATCTTGCCCAGCAGCGTATCGGTCTCGCTGGCCAGTCCCTTGCGCTGCTTCTTGACCTCGGCCAGTTCATCGCCGCGGGCGGTCAGCGCATCGGACACCCGGTTCCACTCGGCCATCTGTTCGCTGCTCATGTCGCCCGCCCCCCCCTGGGTGCCATACGGGTCGCCCAGTTGTCCGCGGCGCCGCCGCAGGGTTTTCACCTCCGCCTCCAGTGCGTCCTGGCGCTGCTGCAGCCGCTGCATCGAGGGCAGATTGTCGCCACGCGCCACCCGCACCTTGAGCCAGCGGTGCAACAGTTCCATGTGGGCCGCCTGCACGTCCTCCATGCGCCCGCGTTTGATCCGGATCGCCTGCAGGTAGGCGTTGTAGACCGCCTGCAGTTCAGGGTCGGACTTGTCGAAATCGGCGCGTACCGATGGATCCAGCCGCGTCATCGGGTGCAGCAGCACGCCGCCGGCCAGGGCGATGTCGTACATCTCGTTCAGGGCGAACCGGGCGATGCTGTTCTGGCGCCCCTGGTGCTGCGGATCGTAGCCGCCGCCCACGTCCGAGTGCCCCCCCGGATACCAGATTTCCTGGGTATTGTCGGGATAGCGCGCATCATCGCGGGTGGAATCCAGCGGGAACTGGCTGCGCAGTTCGTGCGCGGCGGTCATGTGCACCGACTGCACCACCATCGGCGGGATGCGCATGCCCTCGCCCCAGCCGTTATGACCATTGCCGGCGTTGACCGCCGCATGCGCCAGGGTGGGCCAGACCGACACCACCGTGTCGTACAGGCCGACGAAGCCGATACGCATCGGCACCTTTTCCCTGTACATCCAGCTGCCGTCGCTCTGGCGCTTGCACAGCGCTACAAGGTCGCGGATGAAGCCACGCGCCTGCGCGGCGCCCCGCGAGAAGCCGAACACCGAAACATTCACCACCACGATGCGCATCTGCGCGGCCTGCTGGGAGAGGTGGGTATCCAGTTCCTCCAGCGCATGGTCGATGCGCTCGCGCCCGCCCTTGCCGATCGCCAGGCCCAGCATGCCGCCGCTGTCGCCCACCTCCGGGCACGCGGTGCCTACCCCGGCCAGATAGGTGGACAGCACATTGCGGTGGCCATCGACACGGGCGTTGTACAGCCGGGCGATGTTGGACAGCGCGCGCTGATCTTCCTGCTTGCCCATTTCGGCATCGCGGTTGTTGCCGGTGCCGTCGAAATACACCGTGACCTGCAGCGACTGGCTGCAGCCGGTGGTGGCCTCTTCCTTTTCGGGCAGGGTGCAGCTCTGCGCGGCTTGCCGCTGCTGGCGCTCGGCATCGGTCATCGGCCGCGTGCCCCTGGCCAGCCGCGCGGTACGCGCGGTGGCATCGGCGTCGGCCACCGGCTCGGGCGAGCCGGGTTCCAGGTCAACCTGGCCGGGGATGGCGGTGGGGTCAGTGGCGGTCATGGGCAATGCACTCCTTCATCTACCGGTGCCAGGCACCGGGCGGTTTCCTTGGAGAACGGGCGACGCATGCTTACCGCCCTTCGTTGGCGATGTGGCCCTTGGGGATTTTTTCCCGGCGCAGATCCCAGTAATCCTTGCCTCGCTCCACCAGCTCCGCTTCCACCCGCCCGTCCTGGTAGAAATGCAGCAGCAACGTGCGCGGATCAGCCGGATAGGGCTGCCTGACCGTCACCTGCGCGGACTTCGGCTCGCGCGGGCCGACCTCTTGGTAGGTGTTGGTCTTCAGGTCATAGCGACCGGACAGTTCCCAGTCCACCTTGAGTGTGATCGGCCCGGCATTCGCGCGCGGCGCCAGCGGCCCCATCACCGAGCCCCCGTTGGTGTAGGCAGACACGCCCCCCATCCATTTGCCGTCCACGCGCACGTCACGCAGGTAGCGGTCGCTGTAGTTGAACGCAAACAATGTCAGGTAGGGCGAGGTCGGCTTGCTCTTGGCCATCGCGCGCGAACACCCGGCGCCGATCAGCACGATGGCCAATGCCGCCAGTACTATCCAGAGAATCGATTTGAGGCTCAGCATGCAGGCTCCAGGGCAGGATCATCGATAGCGCAGGGCGCGGTGTACATCACCAGGTTTCCTCCATCGGCCAGACCTCGTCCCCGATCTGTCTGGCGCTGCGGCGCCCGGCGGCGAAGTCCTGCAATCGACGCTGCCAGGCGGGGGTGTCGATGACCTCGGCGCCGGCCAGAAGCGACCAGGTGCAGACCATCAGCACGCGAGCGCTGTCATGGATACCCAAGCGTGCCGCCACGTCCACGGCATCGCGCAGGAAGGCGTACCAGTTCGATGCTGGCAGCCGGTCCAGCAGCTCCGGATCGGTCAACTGGTAGTGTTCGATCAAGGTGTACGGATACGCCGAATCGATCAATACGCGGCGCTGTTCACTCTCCAGCGTCCACGCCAGCGAATGGGGATCGTGCTGCGGGCAGGTCAACTCCAGGCTGTCCCAGCGGTGATCATGGGTCACGAAATGCCAGCGTTCGCCGATCGCAAGGAATGCCTCGCGCTGGATCGGCTCCAGCGCGTCCACCCACCACGGCAGCACGCGCCCGTCATAGAACCGCGCAATGAACGCCTTGCCGTTCGGATAACGCGCGTCCAGCCGCCGCATCAGGCGCTGCAGCAGGACCTCCTGGGCCAACGACGACTCCACCACCGTGGCCGCGCCAAGTGCCTTGGCATGCGCGTCCAACCGCAGCAGCAGCGCCTGCGCCGGCAGCTCGGCCGGCAACCGCGCCAGGTACACCGAGGCATCGGCGCTGCCATCGGCGAGCAGGCCATCGAACAACCGCGATGCCGCGCCGGGCAGGAACTGCAACACGGCCTGCGGCGCATCGCATTGCGCGCCATCGAGCACGAGGTAGCGATGCTGTTCCGGCGCCAACGGCTGCCACTGGGTGTCCGGGAATCGAATCCTCGTCATCGGTCAGCCTTTGGGTGTCAGCGGTGCTGCACGTTGCGCCGCCAGCAGCAGGCACTCCTTGCACACCGATTGCGGAAACACCGGCAAGGGGTAGTTGCCACTGCCACCGGGCTGGAACGATTTGCGCGCCGCGTGCACGGTGATGTTGCCCGGCGCGGTGAAGGTGATGTTGCCCGCTTCGATGGTCATGCTGGCACCACCGGCGGTGGCCACATGCACGGTGCGCCCGGCTGCCATTTCCAGCGCGGCCTGGGCACTGGCACCGCGCAATGGTGCCTGCGACTGCACGAAAATCTGGTCGCTCTGTGCCAGCAGCTCTAGGGTGCCGGTACCACTGACCACACTCAGCGTGTTGGCCTGCGCGCCCTGCCCGGTCCGCGCGGCGGCAAGCACGCCGATGGCCTGGCGGCTGTGCCAGCGCGCCTGCCCCATCACCACCGATTCACTGGCATTCCCACTGCCCAGGGTCAGTGTTTCGCCCAGTGCCCAGTGCAGGGCCTGCCCGGACACCTGCACCACCCCGGCCGGTGCCGCCATGCCCAGCAGCGGATCGCCGGTATGTGGCACGCGTGCCGGGCCGGCCCCGGCATTGCGGTCGGTCGCATCGCCACGCGCATTGTCATAGCCATCGCCACTCACCGCCGTGCGCGCACTGCGCAGCATCGCGGCCAACGGCGCGGCATCCTCGACCAGCCGTGAGCGGCCCGGACGTGCGACGCCTTCGCTATCGGCCAGGCGCACCGTCTTGTGCGTCGTGGCGGCCTCGGCAAAGGTGCTGCCCAGCGTCTGCAGTTGGCTCAGCAGTGCCACCGGCCCGGCCGTGCTGCCAGCCGGAGCGGCCCCCTGGCCGGCATAGGCACTGAGCCACAGCCCGGCATGCCCGCGCACGCTGCCCCATGCATCACTGCGCAGTTCAAAGCCCTCGCCGCGCAGGCTGCCGCGGAAATTGTCGGCCTGGTGGATCAGATGGCCCAGGCTCAAGCCGGTCGCCGCCTGGGTAGTGGCCAACTGCAGTCGCAACTGGGCGTCGCTGTCGTCGAACAACAAACGGCTATGGCCCTGCCCGCCCCACTCGCGCGACTGCATGCCCCAGATCGCGCCAGCGTGCCGATGCGCCTGCTCGCCGCTGCCGGCGGCGTGCCAGGCCGGGGAGTGCCCCCCGCTGAGATTGCCCTGCGCGCTGGCCATGGCATCGCCGGCCTGCGCGTACCCGCGGGTATCGGCATCGGCACGGCGCCCGCCCGGTGTCGGCACACTGCCGGCTTCGCCCTGGCCGTTGTAAAGGCTGCCCAGCACCACCGGGCGGTCGATGTCGCCCTCCAGGAAACCCACCAGCACTTCCTGGCCGAGCCGCGGCAGGAACTGGCTGCCAACACCCGGGCCCGCATAGCGCTGGGTGACCCGCAGCCAGGTGCTGTCGCTGCGGGTCCCTGCGCCGGTCGCTGCGCCCTGGAAATGAAAGCGCACGCGGATCCGGCCCAGGCTGTCGGCATGCACCTCGCGGCCCCCATCCGACGCTGCGCCCGGCGCCGCCACGACCACGGCGGTCTGGTAACCCGGTGCGAGCGGTCGCGGATTGAGCCGCATGCCGCTGTCGTCCTGCAATACCGGGCGCCATGCCTGCGCGCGCGGCAGCGCGGTAAACCGGTTGGCATAGCCATGGGCCTGCGCCCGCGCCAGCAGGCGGGGATCGACGACGTGCGGGTTTTCGCTGCGGGCGTCCCAGGCCGCCAGGGCCTCGCGCAGGTCCACTGGAAGATTGTTGATGCCCAGGTGCTGCACCCCGGTCAGCAGCAGCTCGGCCGGTACACCGGCCGGCAGCGCGGTGAGCTGCAGCCATTGGCCCGCCGTGCTGCTGCGCAGGGAGCTGTTGCCCTGCCAATGCTGTGACTGCGCTTCGGCGGCCTGCGCCATCAGCCCGGCGTATCGATCCGCGTCGACGCTGTCGGCATAACTGTAGGCCCCGGACGGGTCGTACACCTCGCGGGTTTCGCCGCTGCCACCGCCCGCCAGCGGCACACCGACGGCCACCGAACGGCTGGCCTTGTACTCATCGCTGTGCAGCGTCAGCCGCTGCGCACCCAGCCGGCGGTGGCGCCCCAGCGCCTGCACGGCGTCCTCGGCTTCGGTGGCCTCGGCACGATGGAAGCGGACCCCGCCGCGTGCCTGCGACACCACGTCCTGCGCCTGCACGGCCGCGTCGGCAAACAGCACCAGCAGGTGGCCGGCAGTCTCCTCGGCGCTGTCCTGCACACGCCAGCCGAGGCCTTCTTCGGCCAGCAGGCGCTGGATGAAATCCAGATCGGTTTCGCGATACTGCACGCAGTAGCTGCGCGCTCGCGCGGCGTCGAGAAAGTCGGCGGTTTCCTCGCTCCAGCGCCAGTGCAGTTGCCCGGCATGGGCGGTGAACACCGCATCGACGATCTGTTGCACGCCCATATCCTGGAACACACGACTGTGCCGGCCCTGTTCAAGCAGGCAACTGGCATCGCGCAGCACCACCCGGTAGCGCGCCAAACCACCGTCATCGCCCAGCAGGTGGGCTTCGGTGATCAGGCCATGGCGTGGCAGCCATTGGCCATCGGCCAAACGGGTCTGCAGGCAGGCACCCTGCCCCAGCCAGTGTTCCAACGGCAGGTCCGGATCAAGCGCCAGCAGCTGCACGTCGTACTGGAATCCGCGCGAGAGGCTTTCCTCCCCCATCCAGCGTTCCACCACCACCGGCGGCGCATCCGGCAGGTCCAGCCGGTACAGACGATCCCCGTCCAACAACCGGGCCGCCTGTGTCATCAGGTTCCGCATTGCTTCCATGGCTCACCTTGGCTTGCACGTCCCGGCCCCCGCCGGTGACGCTTCCATCCCCTGTACGGGCGAAGGTAGCAGATGCAAAACCAACACGCACCCCGCACGGGGCGGCACGGGTCAGCGCCATGTCAAGCGGGTAACGGTGTCAGTACGTGGCGTACGGTACTTCCACGATCACCGGCACACCCGGCTTGCCCACCGGGCGCAGCGTGAAACGATCCAGCGTGCCGTCTTCATCGGCAAACGTCGTGGACTGGACCTGCAGCCGGTAGCTTGTCGCCCCGGCCTTCACCAGGCCCGTGGCATCGATGCTGGCATTGGCCGGCAGCAGCAGCCCACCCAGATCGCTGTAGGCTTCATCGGACTCGTGGAAGGCGTAGGCCTGCAGCGGACCTTCCCGCTTCATCTCGTACACGCGCGGCTCATACGGCGGCGCGGTGTCGGTGCCCTCGTTGAGGACGTTGGAAATCCAGACACCGGGCAGCTTGTACTGCGCCTCCAGCGTGTTGGCATCCAGGCGGTCGCTACTGACCACCATGCAGCAGACCACGCGATTGGCTTCCCGATCCAGGATCGAGAAACGCGTGCCCTTGGCCACCGCGACCGGCAGCATCGCGAAGGCAAGGTCGTCCTGCGCCGGCTCGATACCATTGGCCGAATGCAGGTTGCGCCAGCCACCGAACACCGGCGCCGCCGCTGCGGCCTGCGCCGCGGCATCCAGGCCGACCGCCAATCCCAGCGCCAGCAGCAGCGCCTGCGTGATGTTCCTGCCCTGCATTGGTTTCGGTCCCTTCTGACGATAGTGACTGTGCCCGGCACCGGCATCCACTGCCGTGCCATCTTCACGAAGCGTCGACACTATGCGTCAACCGGGGATGCCAATCAATTGGCGGGCTGAATGGCCGCTTCTCCGATTCCGCCATTACTCCCGAATGGGATCCTCTCCTCGTTCAAGCCTGCCTCCGGGCCAGTCAGCGGGTAGTCCGGATGGCCCAAGGAGAGCGACGTGACAAAAATCTTCACTTCACCACTGCGCAGGAAATGCACGGCCATCCGTGCTGCCTTCGCGTCATACGTCGGAACAGCCACTACCTGGCGTTTGTACGTCTTCAGATCGCTGGACCACTCCACCTGCACTTCCAGACCAGGCTGCCATGTGTCGGGAATCAGCACGCAACAAACCGTCGACCCTCCACCGCTGTGGGCAAAAACGGAGCCACCGCCACTTCCGTTGAGAAGGACCTCATAGATATCGGTATCGGTATGGTTGTAGCCAACCACCCCCACTGAGCTCGTCTTGGCACGGACCTGGCAGGCGCCCAGCGTCAAGCTCAGGACAAACAACAGCCCCAGCAGCCAGATGGGTTTCAGGTGCATGGTCACTCGCTTTTCCCTCTGCCGCTTCGAACTGGCAAGCGTGCACTGTACCCCAGCGCGTTGGCATCGCGCGCACGGTACACCCAGCGTCCACCCGCGGCGGTTTACATGCGCCCGGCCATTGACTGTGGCCCCGCTGGTAAGTCAGCCGCCCATCGCCATGCCGAGCTGCTGGAACGCGCCACCGATGGAGGGGACATTGGCCGGCGGCAGGGTGGCCGGATCGCGGCATTCCTGCGGCCTGATCCCAGCGACGCTGAAAACTTCGCGGTAACGCAGGTAGCCGTAGGTGTTGAGCTTTGGAATGTTCAGCTCCGTATACGTGCCAATGTAGAAGCCGGCGAGCGAATCATGTACGTAGTTGTCAAACAGCACGGTGCTGGCATCAGGTACCGGCGTACGATCCAATACCACGTTCAACAGGCTGCTGCTCTCAGCCGGCAGGGCCGCGTAGTTGTATGCCGGCTGCGAGGCGCGGGGAGATGGCTCGAACCCAGGGCGGCCGGTCCTGCGCGCATCTTCCATACGCTTCTGCGCATCTTCCATCTGTTTGCGGTGCGCCGCCATGTCCTTCCGGCCTTGCCCAAGATTGGCTACCAGGTTGCCAAAATCGCGCTGCGCCTTGGCAAGATCATCGCGATCCTCGGCATCGGACTGCTTGTAGAAGGGTTGCTCGAACAGGCTCTCGGCGCCATTCCAGAAACGCTTGCCCTTCCAGGCCACATACTGCATGGAATGTCCACGTATTTGCTGTGCATGCGCACCTGTGCCGATACCGTGGCCGCTCAGCCAACCGTTGTAGTCCCGAATCAGCTGTGGATGGCACCCGAAATGCATGGCCGATAGCGAGGTCTGCCTGACTTCCTCCATCGTTCTCAGCAGCACACCAGCCTTGATCGCCTCATGATGCATGTCAATCAACGTGATCTGCGACAACTTGGCCGTACCATCAGCCTTGCCTCCGACGAAATCCTTGCCCTGTCCGCCCGGCGAATAGCCCCCACCGACATCCGAATGCATGCCCGGATACAGCACCTCCAACCCACTGTTGGCCAGGTCCACCGGGAAGTTGATGCGTTGCTCATGCAGGGCAGCAAAGTGAACGCACTGCTTTGCTTCCGGGTGGATACTCATCATCTCACCGGACGCCCAGTCCCATTTGCCTTTCGATAGTCGGCTCATTGCAGCAATACCGACGGAGGCCACGGTGTCGAAAATTCCCATGAAATTCAGATGCAGCGGAATCCCGGCGACGTTGTAGCCACAGCCACTGCCCCACACCTCCGAAACTTCGTACAGCCGATGGACGAACGCCCGTGCCTGTGCCGCACCCCGCGAAAAGCCGAACACCGATACATGCACCGATTTCACTCGACGCTGGTGGCCCTTAACGACACCTTCGAGCCGTGTGGCAACCGCACCGAGGATGGATCGGCGCAAGACGCCCTCCAGTAGACGGGTCTCGCTCAAGGAAGCCACCAGCGGCTTCAACTGATCCGGTGGAATCAGATCCGCCGCGTTCAGGTATTGATGGACCGCATTGAATATCTGCAGGATGGCCCAATGAATCCGGTCAGCCCCGTATTTGGCGGCGCCGCCACCCAGCATGTCGCCATCCCGGTTGGTGTCACCCACATCGGCAAAGGGCGTGCCTACACCGGGAACATAGAAGTTGAAGAAGCCATTCTGGCGCTCCTGCAAGCTGATATCGTAGAGACGTGCAACGTTGCTGTGCCCGTTGCGCACCAGCTGTGTCTGCACACTGCGTGTCTTGCCGGAAACAAAGGTCCCCTCCCATTCCCGGTTGTTGCCGGTACCGTCGAAGTAGATGTTTACGTGAACCTGGCCCTGGCACTCCGAGCCCGTTTCACGCAGGCAGGCCAACGCCCTGGCCCTGAGTTGCGCCTCGGCACCGCTCAACTTCCGTTGTCCATCCGCTGGCATCGGTTGCGCGCCGGTGGCTGTGCTACCGCTCATGACTCTCTCTCCTTGTTCGGCACTCGCCCCCTACAGGGCCCGGACACTTGCTCGAACCCACTTGCGGGTCCCACCCGACATCATCGTGACTCAGTTACCTGGCTCACCACGCAGGTGCCTCCATACAGGGTCCTCCCCTTCGCGCAAGCCAGCTTCCGGCCCCGTCAATGGGTAATCTGGATGCCCCAGGACAAAATTGGTGACAAAAACCTTGACCTCGCCGTTGCGAAGAAAATGCACCGCCAAGTTTCCTACCCGATCGTATCGGGGCACCGGTACGGTCGCTTTCTGAAATGTTTTCAGATCATGGGTCCAGCTCACCTGCACTTCCAGCCCCGGCTTCCATTGATCCGGCACGATCGCGCAGCAGACGGTCCCGCCTTCGCCATGACGGGTTGCCGACCCGCCGCTGCCTCCATTGATGGTGAACTGGGGCACATCGAGATCGGTATGGTTGTAACCGAGGATTCCCACCTCAGTGCTCGCCTCACGGCCGCGGCAGGCGGCCAGCAACGGCACCAGCAACACGACCAGCCCCAACAGCCATAGTGATCTTAGACGCATGGTCGTTCCTTTTGATCTCACGCACCTCGACCGGTGCAACACGCTCATGTCCATTGCGGGACCTGCACTTCGTCCGCGCCGGCAGGTGCGGCACTCGTTACTGTTTCCCACAATGGCCTGCCACATTCCCAGATGTCTTCGGGCAGGCCGAGCGCCCAGTCCGAGAACGGAATTTCGGAGGCAACCCTGCTGTGGGCAAAACGGTCCTGCACGGCGGCGTGGTTCCGGCACCCGCCGGAGGTGTACAGCGCCAGCAGCAGGTACTGCACGTGGTCGTCCACCTGGTCCACGCCATGTGCGACGGTGTCCTGCATATGCGCCACCACGAACGGGTGCAGCACGCGATACGGAAGCCGGCGCATCTCATCGGGGATCACCCGGCGCAACTGCGCGATGGCAACATCGGGTTCACAGACATCGAGCAGCCGCGCGTACTGGGCATCATCCAGCTGCAGCGGTGGCAGCGCCGGCAAGCCTTCCTCAGGCTCGCCCGCCAACAGCCATTCCTGGCGCTCGCCGAAACGATCGTAGTAGTGAAGCTGCTGCACATCGGCCAGGAAAGCGGCCTGTTGCGCAGGCGTCATCAGCGACAGCAGCTCGGGGAGGATGCGGGTGTCGTACCAGCGCAGCAGCATCTCGCTACCGCCTTTTTCCGGCACCTTGACCAGGTGGAACGCATGAAAATGCCGGGCGAGCGCCTGCAGGTCCAACGTACTCCACCACAGGCTGACCGCCGGTTTGGCCGCCGCCAGCTGCTGGATCTCCAGATCCAGTGCGGGCAATGCCGCCTCGGGGTACTCGACCAGCAGCGGCGCGATCTCGACCAGGCTGGCCTCAGCATGCCCATCGAACAACGAGCGGTAGTGCACGCCGAGCCGGGACAGCCGCTCATGGAAATGCGGCCGCTGCGCGCTGTCGATGACGGCATAGCGTTGGGTCACACCAGTACCCCCGGTGTACCTTGGCGCATGGCATCCAGGATGCAGCTCTTGCAACTGCTGCGCGGGAACTGCGGCAGCGCGAAGCCTTGTTGCGCCGGACCGACGAACGACTTCCTGCCAGCGTGCACGACAATGTTGCCCGGCGCGGTAAAGGTGATGTTGCCGCCCTCGATGGTCAGGCTGGCGCCCCCCGCGGTGGCTACGTGCAGGATCTTGCCGGCGGCCAGATCGATCTGCGCCTGCGCGCTGGCCATCTTCAAGGCACCCTGCGACTGTATCCGCACGTCATCGCGCTGCGCGGCCACCTCAAGCTGTCCTTCGCCAGCCACCGCACTCAGCGCTACCGCATCGGTACCCTTGCCCTGCACCGCCGTGGCCAGCACGCCCACGCTCTGCGCGGCATGCAGGCGCAACTGACCCATGACGGCTGTTTCGCTGGCCTGGCCACTGGCCAGGGTCAGGGTTTCGCCCACCGACCAGCCCAAGGCCTGGCCGGCGACCTGCACCACCCCCGCCGGGGCCGCCAGGCCCAACAAGGCATCGCCCACGTGCGGCACGCGCGTGGCGCCCGCATTGCCCTCGCGTTCGCCGGCCTGGCCCTGCGCTGGCGCGTACTCACCGCCCTCCACCGTGGTGCGGGCGCTGGCCAGCATCGCCGCGAGCGGTGCTTTGTCCTGCACCAGAACAGAGCTGCTGGGCTGCCGGGCACCTTCGTGGGCCGCCAGCCGGGTGGTCAAATGGGTGGTCGCCGCCGTGGCGAAAGTCTGGCCCAGCGTCTGCAGCTGGGTCAGCAGGGCGACCGGCTGCGCCGCATCGCCGGCCTTGCCCTGCGCCCCGCGAGCGTAACCACTGAGCCACAGGCCCGAGCGGGCGCGCAGCGCACCCCAGGCGTCGCTGCGCAGTTCGAAGCCCTCTCCCCGCAAGCTGCCGCGGAAGTTGTCGGCCTGATGGATCAGGTGGCCCAGGGCGAGGCCGGTGACCGACTGGGTGGTCAACAGTTGTGCACGCAGCTGCGCGTCGCTGTCATCGAACAGCAGCGCGTTGTAGCCGCTGCCGCCCCATTCTTTTGAACGCACGCCCCACAGCGCACCCGGATGTCGATGGGCATCATCGCCGGCGGCCGCGGCGTGCCAGGCGGGCGCGTGGCCACCGGCCATGTTGCCCTGCGCGCTGGCACGCGCATCGGCGGCCTGGGCAAAGGCCGAAGTATCGCTGTTGCCTGCCTGCCCGGCCGGCGTCGGTGCCACGCCGGCTTCGCCGCGCCCGTTGTACAGCGCGCCCAGCACCAGCGGGCGGTCGATGTCGCCATCAAGGAAGCCGACCAGCACTTCCTGGCCGATACGCGGCAGGAACTGGCTGCCGACACCCGGCCCGGCATAGCGTTGGGCCACCCGCAGCCACGCGCTGTCGCGCGCCGCGCCCTGCTGATCGGACTGGAAGTGGAACTTGACCCGGATGCGCCCGGCCATATCGGCGTGCACCTCCTGGTCGCCCGCCGCCATGCTGCCTTGCGCGCCCACCACGATCGCGGTCTGGTAGCCAGGCGCCAGTGGACGTGGATTCAAACGCGCGCCGGTCTGGTCATGCAGCACCGGACGCCAGGGCACGTTGCGCGCGATCGCCGAGAAGCCATTTGCATAGCCAACCGCCTCTGCGCGCTCGAGCACCGCCGGCTGCGCGGCGTGCGGCAAGGCCTGCGCGCCCAGGGCATGGTCGAGCGAGGTGCGCAGGTCCACCGGAAGATTGTTGATGCCCACATGCAGAATGCCGGTCAGCAGCACTTCGGACGGCGCCGATGCCGGCACCTGCGCGATCCGCAACCACTGCCCGCTGCGCAACGAACGCACGCTGCCGCGCCCGTGCCATGCCTGGTTGCGCGCTTCATGCGCTTCGGCCTGCAGGCCGGCCAGGCGATCGCCATCGCTGCTGTCGGCGAATGCGTAGGCGCCCAC
The DNA here is from genome assembly GCF_057835675.1 of Stenotrophomonas sp. GL_101. Classification (NCBI taxonomy): domain Bacteria; kingdom Pseudomonadati; phylum Pseudomonadota; class Gammaproteobacteria; order Lysobacterales; family Lysobacteraceae; genus Stenotrophomonas; species Stenotrophomonas sp. GL_101. The sequence goes on from NZ_CM174432.1 coordinate 2,567,443, forward strand.
CGGGTCATAGGATTCACGCAGGGACTGGTCGCCGCCACCGTTCACCGGGACCTGCGCGCCCTGACCGCTGCTGCGCTTGTAGTCGCCGCTGTGCAGCGTAAGACGGTTGCTGCCCAGGCGCCGCGACTGCCCCAGCGCCTGCACCGTGTCTTCGCCTTCGGTGGCCGCGCTGCGGTGAAACCGCACCCCGCTGCCCGAAGAAGTTGGATCTTCCGGCTGCACACCGCTGTCGGAGAAGATCACCATGCTGTGGCCGGCCGGCGCCTCGGCATCTATCTCCACGCGCCAGCCCAGGCCTTCTTCGGCCAGCAGGCGCTGCACGAATGCGGCGTCGCTTTCACGGTACTGCACGCAATAGCTGCGCGGACGGCTGCTGGCCAGGAAACCGGCGACCTCCTCGCTCCACTGCCAGCGCGCAATGTTCTCGTAGCCGGCCAACACCAACGCCAGGATCTCCTGCACGCTGCGTTCCTGGAACACGCGACTGTGGCGGCCATGCTCAAGCCACCAGGTCCATGGACGCAGCGTGATGCGGTAGCGGGACACGCCGCCGTCGCTGCCGAGCAGTGCGGCCTCGCTGACCAGGCCACAGCGTTCGATATCGGTGCCATTGGCGGCACGCGTGGACAACGTGGCGGGTTGGCCCAGCCAGCCCTCCAGATCAAGCCCAGCATCCAGTGAAAGAAAATCGATGACGTACTCGAAATGCGCCGACAGCGATTCCTCGCCGCTCCAGCGCTCGACCACCAGCTCGGCCGCGCCCGGCAATGCCAGCCGGTGCAACCGCGGCGCACCAGAAAGTGCAGCCACCTGTGCGAACAGATTGTTCAACGCGTCCATTGCCATCTCTACACAGCTTTCATCCCGAGGCTCGGGACGTCCTTTCCCAGCCTCAAAATGTACCAGAAGCGCCAGAATCCCAACACCGTCGCGTGATGATTGCGAATTAAAGCGATATACGTCACACATTCACGCAGCCATCACGCCCAAAATCCGTCACGACATTCACGTCGCACGCATCCGCGCAACCCACGTGCACCACGCTAGAATCTGCGTGTTCCCATTTCGAGATTTGCCATGCTGGATCAGGATGCCCTGCTGGCCCCGATTGCCGACCACGCCCCTGCGGGCGACGACCTGTCCTTCTCGCCGGAATTCGACCGTATCCAGGAGAGCCGGCGCGCCGATGACCCGACTCTGGACCAGGGCGAGTGGCAGACCGACATCAAATACGCCGACTGGAGCAGCGTGGCGCGTGAATGTGCCGACCTGCTGCAGACCCGCACCAAGGACCTGCGCCTTGCCGGTTGGCTGACCGAGGCGGCCACCCAGGTCGACGGCTTTCGTGGCCTGACCACCGGCTATCGGGTGGTGGCCGGCCTGTGTGACGAGTACTGGGAGGTGGTGCATCCGGTCGCCGTGGACGATGACCAGGAGGAGCGCATCGGCAACCTCAGCTGGCTGCTCAGCAACTCGCTGCAGTGGCTGCGCAATGTGCCGATCGTATCGGCACCGCAGGGCCGTTTCAGCCTGGCCGATTTCGAAGTGGCCCACGCGCGCGCCAGCAACGGCGGCGACTACCACGACGATCGCCCCGGCCTGGAGCAGCTGGAAGCGGCGCGTCGCGATACCCAGCACGAGTTCTACCAGCAGTTGGTGGAGATCCTGCCCGAGTGCGCCAATGCGTTGTCCACCCTGCAGGCGGCGGTAGACAGCCGCCTGGGCCTGGACGGCCCCAGCTTCAGCGCGGTGCGCGAACAGATCGAGCACCTGCAACGCACGGTACTGCGTTTCGCCCGCGATGCCGGTGTGTTGCTGGACGGGGATGTAGCGGACGAGATCGCCGACGACGACAGCTTCACGGCCGCCACAGGCAGTACCGACAACGCCGCCGCCACGCCCCGCGGTCCGGGCGGTGCGCCCACCAGCCGCAAGGAAGCACTGCAGCAGTTGCGCCAGGTGGCCGAGTTCTTCCGCCGCACCGAACCACACAGTCCCGTGGCCTATCTGGCCGAGAAGGCGGCGCGCTGGGGCGAAATGCCGCTGCACGTGTGGCTCAAGCGGGTCATCAAGGATCCCGGCGTGCTCGACCAGATGGAAGAGATGCTGGACATCAACCAGAACCCCGACGGGCAGTAAGCCCGTCGGGCGTTACCGCGTTACTGGATCTTGAACTCGATACGACGGTTGCGCGCGCGACCGTCATTGCTGGTGTTGTCGGCCACCGGCTCATCCGGGCCCTTGCCGAGCACATCCAGATGCGCGCCTGCGATGCCCTTCTGCATCATGTAGGCCTTGACCGCCTGGGCACGCGCATGGCTCAGCGTCAGGTTGCTCTCACGCTGGCCCACGTTGTCGGTGTGGCCGATGATGACGAAGTTCGCGTCGCCCATCAGCGCCATCCTGGCGACCATCTCATCGAGGATGCTCATGCCCAGCGGGGTCAGCTTGGCGCTGCCGCTCTGGAACTCGATGATGCGGTTGGCCAGGGTCTGGTCCAGCAGCTTCTGTTGCGAACCGACCTTGAGCGAGTTGGTCACCGTATAGGAGGTATTGCTGGCCAGGCTCAGGTCGCTGGCGACCTGCTGGCGCAGCGCCTCGTTGCCGACTTCGCCACTGACCCGCACGGCCTGGCCATTGACCTCCAGCTTGCCCGGCGACACCCGCTTCAAGCCGGGGTTGATCATCCCGGCAACGTAGTCGCCCCAGTTCGGCGGGGTGGCGATCGATTCGACCTGGATGCGGTCAACCACACGCTCGGCGCCATACACCTCGCGCAGGTTCTTCAGCAGCCGTGCCTTGGTGGCCTGATCCGGCACCACCCCTTCGATCACGACCGGGCGCTCGGTCGCGGCGGCAGATGCCTGGGCCTGCGCGAACGCGGGGCCGGCAACGGCGAGCGCGGCCAGGGCAACGATGAAAGTAGAGCGAAGGCGCATGGTCATGTTCCCAGGAAAGTCTCGCCGAACAGGCTGCGCGCCGTGCTCAACGCCAGATCATCACGATCCAGATAGCTGGCAAGACGGTTGAGGTTGTAGTCGCTCTGCAGGTAGTCATCGACCCACTGGGCCTCCTGCACGCGGATCAGGAAATCGCCTGCTTCGGCCGGATCCAGCACGGCCCGCAGCGCATGCCGGTCGGCACCGTTGAAGCCCACCACCATGGACGGCGCGGCATCGTTGCGGATCAGCACCGCCAGTTCGAAATCGCCGCGGGACACGAAACTGGCCACGATATCCAGCCAGAACGCGGCCACCAGCGGCCGGTACAGCGGATCACGCACCAGCGGGAACACCAGGGCCCGATCGACATTCACATCGCCGCCGCCCAGCACCGGCTGCAGCAACAGCCCCAGCCCGAGCAGCGCCTGACGCAGCGAAACTTCGGGGTGGCCCGCCTCGCGCAGCAGGCGTTCCATCGAACCGATGGTCTGCCCGTCCAGGAAGTCCTGGAAGGTTGCGTTGTAGGCGCTTGGATCGGTGCTGATGCTGAAGCGCGCTTCAGCCATCTCGTTCAGCGCATTGCCGGCATCTTCATCGCTGAAGGCCTGCCGCGCCATCCGCGACAGCCCGGACCAGGCATTGGACATGGCCAAGGGGCTGCGACCGATGAACGGCAACGGATCGGCCGCTTCCAGGCGCACCGCCGACAACAGCGGGAAGCGCCGCTGCGACGCATCGCGGCTGGCCAGGAAATGCCCGCACAAGACCATCTTGCTGCGCGAGCCGAGGAAAGCGTAATGGATCTCTGGCGAGCCGTCATAGACCCGTTTCCAGTCCGGATTCTGGCTCAGCAGCTCCACGCTCTCCCCCGCCCAGCGGTCCAGCCAACCCAGCAACTGGTGGTTGTCGGCGGCGCGGACGAAATCGCCACGCGACGGCACCTTGCCGAAGTAGGACACACCTGCACTGGCCACACGGCTCATCGCGAACCTCCGTTCTGCTGGGCTGGGGCGGCCGGCGCGGTGGCCGGTGCAGCGCCCGGCGCGGCCGGTGCCGCAGGAAGCGGCGGTGCGCCGCCGGCCACCCGTTCGGGCAGCTGTGCACCGCGCTGCCAATCGCCGCTGTCATCCCCGTCGGCGGCCGCGCCTGCACGGCGTACCACGCGCATTTCCACGGTGACTTCCACGTTGTCCGCCTTCCAGGTCACCCGGCTGCTGCCCCCTTCCAGGCGTTCGTAGGTACCTTCGCTCATCAGGCGGTTGAAGCCATTGGTGCCCGGCGCGTTGAACACCTCCACGTTGCGGCCGTCCGAGGCCACTGCGGTGATCTTCACCCCCGGCACCTGGCCCACGTTGGGGTATTGCATGGTGATCCACTGCGGCGGCGTATTGCGGTAGCGCAGGGTCTGGCCATCGATCTCGATCGTGTACTCCACCGCGCCGGTGGCCGGCGACGGCAGCAGCTCGAAGATCGTGGTGTCCTGCGCCGCTGCGCCAGCGGCACTGCCACTGACCCAGTTGCCGTAGTTGGCCACCAGCACGCCGGACAGGTTGATGCCCAGCCCGGCCCAGCGGCGCGCCTCGAGCAGGTTGCCGCGCTGGATCACCAGGGTACCCAGCTGGTCCTTGTTGAACGCGGCAATGCTGCCGCTGGCGCCAAAGATCGCCGCGATGTCGCTCGGTGCCGCATCCACGTCGGAGTTCAAATTGAACGGATACTGCTGACCGATCCGATCCTTGAACGGCTTGTAGACCTGGGCGCCCCAGCTCTTGTTGACCTCTTCTTCGGTGGGTTCCACCAGCGCGGTGAAGGTCTGGGTCAACGGACGCAACAGCAACGGACGCAGCGCCTCGCGCTGGGTGGCATCGAGCCCGGTCAGCACCTGCTCGTCGACCAGTGCCACGGCGATGCTGAGCTCGGAGCCTTCATTGCTGAAGGTGTCCTGCATCAACTTGCGGGTGCCCACGCCCAGTTCGAGATCGCCCTGCCCCTTGATCGCGTTGAGCCGCGCGCGCAGCTTGGCCAAGGTCTCGAAGTACGCGTCGATCACTGCCGGCTGGTCGGCGCGCTTCATCGTCAGCTTGGCAATGCCTTCGAATGCCTTGCCGATCGGGCCCACCGGCTGTTGCTGGGCCACCGCTTCGGGGTCCTTGCGCAGGATGGTTTTCTGGAACCAGGCCACGAAGCCCCCCTTGGCCTTCTTCGACCGCGCCTCGGCGGTCGGGTTGTCCCAGATGGTCTGTTCGTTGATCCCTTCCAGCAACAGGCGCAGCGGCGAATTGCCGGCGTCGCCCAAGGCATTCATGCGCGCGGCGGCTTCATCGAAGTTGTCGAACTGGGCCACGCTCAGGCCCTGCACGAACTTGGTCCACTCCTTGGCGTATTCCTGTTTGTACAGGGTGGCCAGCTCCCGCGAAATGTGCTCCGGGCTGCCGGCCAGCGACAGATCGCTCTGCTCGGTGGTGCCCAGCACCCAGTCGGTGGTGCTGAGCTGGGTATTGGCCGCTTCGGTGACGGCATCCTTGACGTAGTCCTCCCACGCCTTGCGCGAGAACGCACCGGAAATGACGTAGCTGCCGGTGATCAGGCTGTTGTTGCGCGACTCACCGATGAGCCCGTTGGCGGTGACGGTCGGGAACCGCGCAGCGGCGCGTGCCTTGATCTGCGCGAACACCCGCTGCATGGCCGGCTGGCCCTTCATCACCCGGGTCAGGGCCTGGCGGCTGTCGCTGACCAGGGTGACCTTGTTCTGGATCTGCGGCCAGGCCGGATCGGCAGACTGGGCCACGTAGAAGTTCATCAGCTTCTCGGCGGCACGCACCATCTCCTCGCGGGTCATCTGGCCGCGGTTGCCATCCAGCCAGTTGCGCCAGAACATGGTCAGCTGCTGCGACAGATGCGCACTCTCCACCTGCTTGCGGTTACCCAGCATCAGATAGGTCTTGAGCGCGTTGTAGGCGTCATTGGTGTTGGTCGGCGAGGCATTCTGGTACAGCACCTCGCTCTCGGCAGCCACGGCGCCGCCCTGCCCCAGCTTCTCGCGGTCGTTCACCACCTGGCCCAGGTAGCCTTCCAGGCTGGCCACGGCCGGATCCAGCATCACCTGCTGCATGCCGTGGTAGTACTCCTTCATCAGCTTGGCGCGGATGTTGTCGCCCTGGTACAAGCCCAGGCTGGTGGTGATGCCCCCTTCCTTCTTGTACCGGTCCAGCTGCTCCATGCGGTCCTGCAGCAGCAGCAGCGCATCGATGCGCGACTTCAGGTCGACGCGGTCGTTCTGCACGCGTACCGCCTGTTCCAGGTCCTTGGTCGCGTTGTTCACCAACTGCACGTTGGTGGTGTAGGACCAGGTCCACAGGCCCAGTGCCAGCGCCAGCACGCCTACCGCGCCGAGGAACACCCCATAGCGCAGGCGGTTCTGGTGCGGGCTGGAATACTGCCGCACCAGCTCCCTGTCGGAGAAGATCACCTTGCGGAACAGGTCCTTGAGGAAGAACGCGGTCTGTCCGGTCGGTGCCTCGTCGCTGTTGTGGCCACGCGAGGACAGCGAGAACTGGCGACCCACGCGATCGGAGGCGTGGTGCACCGAATGGCCTTCCTGCAGCGCACTGCTGAAGTAGAAGCCACGGAACACCGGCTTGAACTGGAACGGGTTGTCTTCAAACAGCGTGGCGATGAACGTCCGCAGTGCCGGCTTGATGCCGACAAACTCCAACGGCAGCGTCAGCAGGCCCGGCGAGACTTCCCGGCCGCGCTGCATGGCCATGTGCGAGAGGCTCATCTCCTTGATGCCTTCGGACAATTCGTCGAAGTGCGCGTCGAAGGCCGTCAACGCATCGCCCTGCGCATGCACGTCGAAGGGCAGCGTGGCGCCCCACACGTTCTCGCGCTCGCCGGGGTCGAGGTTGCGGAAGAACTCGCTGAACCCGGCGATCAGGTCGGCCTTGGTAAACAGCACGTAGACCGGCGCGAAGACTTCCAGCCGCTCGGTGATTTCCTGCACGCGCTGGCGCAGGTTCTTGGCCAGCTCGATGGCGAACTCGGGCTTGCTGCCCGACAGTTCGGCAATGCTTACCGCGATGATCACGCCGTTGATCGGCGCCCGCGGACGGTTCTTCTTCAGCAGGCCCAGGAAAGTCAGCCATTCCATCCGGTCTTCAACACTGACCGAGTAACGGCCGGCGGTGTCGAGCACGATCCCGGTGGTGGTGAAATACCAGTCGCAGTTGCGGGTACCGCCAATGCCCTGGATGACATTGCTGCGGTTGTCCTCGAACGGGAACTGCAACCCCGAGTTGAGGATCGCAGTGCTCTTGCCGGCCGCCGGATTGCCGATGATCACGTACCACGGCAGCTCGTACAGCGCGGCCTTGCCTTTCAGCACGCCCAGCCGTGAGGACTTGATCTGCTTGACCGCATCCATCATCCGCGTGCGCAGGGCCTCGGTATCGGCACGCTGGGCCGATGGCGCGGCCGCGACTGCCTGATCGGCCTGGGCCTGCACCATCGATTCCACCCGCTTGGCCGCGCGCCGGGCGAGGATCCGCTTGATCACCCACACGATCAGCGCCAACACCAGCAGTGCCGCCAGTGCCACCGCCACCCAGATGCCGATCTGACGGGCTTCGGCAGCGCCGAAATAGGCCAGCGAACCGGCGCCGATCAAACCAATCACCATCCACAGGCGGTAGTCGCCGAGGAAGTACCTGAAATTACTCAACATCATCTAGGCGTCCAGGGTTATGCCGCCGACACGGTGTCGGTCGACGGGTCTTTCGAAACGGGAATATCCATGATCGCCGCCAGCCGCTGTGCCGGCGCCCCCACGCTCAGCACCAGCGCGGCGTTCTGCTCGCCCAGCGTGTGCGCGTGCGCCAGCGCAAGCAGTGCAAGCGGCAGCACCGCGCCCAGCTCACCGGCGCAGACCGGCAACGCCAGGGTCTGGCGATCGATCTCGATGTCGGGGTTGGCACCCACCGCGGCAGCGCAGGCCTCCACGGCTACCTGGCCGCGCTGGTCGGCGTCATGCAGGACGAACCCGAGACGCGCCGGTGCGATGGCCGCGTCAGCCAGCACGGTACACGCCAAGCCCTCGCTCTGACGGCGCGATTCGGCAACGCTGACTCCGTCGGCCAGCTCCATGCGATGGGGTCGCCACAGGTGCGGCGTCTGCGCCGGTGCCAACGATGGCGACGCCAGCAACAGGCCTGCCGCGCCCTCGCCCGGGATCTGGCCATCCTTGTTGCGCCGGTGCAGGATGCGGTTGCTGCTCAACCAGGCGGCAATCACCGACGGATCCACCGCCGAACTGCTCGACACCAGCAGGTACCAGCGCGGCTCGCCCTCGGCCAGCGCATCGGTGATGCGCTGCAGTCGCGTCCACACATCGGCGGCCTGGGCGGCCACCGCGACATTGACCGCAAAACGGCGGGGGTCCAGGCCGCTGTACACCGCACGCCCTTGCAGCCAATCGGCGCAGTAGGTACGCAGCGAGACCGACCAGTCCGCCGGTACCAGCAGTTCAATCGTCAACACCTGGCCAACGCTCTGCTCATCGCGGCGACGCAGGCCGGCGACCACGCGCTCTTCCGCCACTTCCAGCTCGGGCAGGGCAATCAGCGCCTGCCCCATCAGACTGTCGACCACCGGCTCCAGCAGCGCCATCGCGCGGCGCTCGGCGTCACGGGTATCAAAGCCGGGCATCTGCACCTGCAGCACCGAGGTGTCATCCAGGTCCTTGTCTGCACTGACCAACAGCGGCAAGCCGTCATGGTCGTGGAAACGCGCATCCAGTGCGGGGCGCGGCAGCGAATCGGCCATGTGCAGCAGCGCGCTGGCCTCCAGCATCGCGCCCAGCCGCATGTCTGCGCCCAGCACCGCAACCGACGGCACCCGCGCCGTTGCGGGCAGCGCGGTGGTCTGCGCGCCGGGGGTGGCGCTGTCGCTGGGTGCGGTAGCCGCGTCCACGGCTTTGTCCAGCATGCTGCGACCCGCGTTGCGCAGCATGAAGCCGGCGCCGCTCAGGCCCACCGGCACCAGGCCCAGGTAAGCCAGCATTTCCATGCCCGACGGAACCGTGCCAGTGCTGCGCCAATAGAAAATCGCGCCCCCCCAGGCCACCGCGAATACCGCGATGACCGAGAATGCCTTCCCCAATATCCCGGACATCTAGCGTCCTGCTCCCTGAGTCATCAAGCCTTCCTGCTGATTCGTACCTGAGATGCCGATCAACCGATCCCGGTGGTGACTTGCGAGGCGATCAATGACGCCCCACATGCGGTGCGATCCCCGTCACGCGCCACCGGGTTGCCATCAATCAGCACCGCGGCATCGCCGCTGACGATCGTCGTCGGTCCGTGCGCCATGCAGATGGCCTTGTCGCCGATACGCGCCACGGGCTTGCCTGCGATATCGGTTTGACCCGATCCGCTGACCACGGTCCCGCCGTGACTCAACTTATCCCCGACAACTACGAATGGTCGTGACATCAATCATGCTCCTTGATTGCTTCGGCATCCGGCGACTCCATCGCCCCATCACCCCGGGGTGATCCGGACTGTCCGGCAACGATACCAGTTGACTGGTGAAAGTATCACCCTCCTGCCAATTCAGCTTTCTTCGCCGTACGTGCCGCCCGGCACTTCTGTGCCATTTCCACGTGGACATAATCCTTGATGCTGCGCCAGTTGCCGCCCCACTCGAGCCCGGCCTGTTCGGCCAGCTCGCCGTAGAGGAAGTAGCCACGCCTGGTCCATGGATCCCCCATGTCCCATTGCAGCTTGCCATCCCGGATCGGCGCACTGTCCACGCCCAGCCCGTACTGATGGCAGCTCTGCCAGGCACCGGCCCGCGTGGCCTTGCCCCCGCTCATCAACTCCGCTTGACGCTCGGGGCTTCGATAGCCTTCCACCAGCACCATCTCATAGCCATATTGTCGGCGCATGACCTCATAGATCGCCAGTACGCGCTGCTGAAGATCGGCGTCAATCTGGTTCCATTTTCTGTCGGCCGTCACAATTTCGGGGCGCGTCCGGCGGATTTCTTCCGTCGTGAAGACTTCCGGCGGTGGCGGTGCCGGCGGGGTCAGGCGCTCACCGCGCAGCAGCTGCGCCACCATCGAGCCCGATTCAGACAGGTCATCGCCACGGAATTCATCCAGGACCACATTCTGTCGCGTCAGCAGGATGACCGCCGGCGGTACCAGCAGCAGCAAGCCTGCCGCCGCCAGCACCGGCCAATGCCGACGCAGCGCACCCTGCGCGGCGCCCAGCTCTTCACGCACGCCGCCCTGCAGGCGGTCGGTGCGCCTGGAAACGCGTTGACCGGCCCGCCCTGCAGCCGACCCCACCCGTCCGAACACCCGGCCAAACGCCGCCAGCACCCGCTCGAACGATTCCGGAAACATCAGTACCCAGCCCAGCATGGCCATCACCAGCACCAGCAGCACCGCTCCCCCGATAATGACGACCACCGATCCTCCCTGTATTGTTTGTTATTGACGGCCATGCCCCAGTCACTAGAATGGGGCGGTTCGCTTTCGGCAGATGCCGACCCAACAAGGGCTGGATGCACTTGAATAATGGCGGAATTAATCGACCAAGTCTGCTCTCAGGGGGAGCGCAGGCGAAGAACCCGGCACCGGCAACGGGCCGCATTCTGGCAGACATGGAGGGACGCCCGGTCGCTGGCGCTGCACGCGCTGCACGTGCCGCCGCGCCTGCGGGTGCCCGATCGCGTCGACGACTATGGCTGGCGCTGCTGGCGCTGGCCATCCTCGTACTCGGCGCAGTCGCGGCATGGCGCTTCACCGCCAGCGGCCCATCTGACGAGCCCCTGGGTTACTCGCTGCCGCCGGAAGCCAACGCCGACACCCTGCCCGCCCCTGCTGCCACGCCTGGCGGCGCGATCATCGTCGATGCTCCGCCGGATACCGGGAGCGCGGCCCCGTCGGCAGATCCACTCGCCGGCGTTGCTGACGCCGCCGACGCAGCGGATCCTGCTCCCGCGGCAACGACGGCTACCGCCACGGCACCGGTCGCCACGGCAGCCGGCGCGCGTAAACCGGCGGCTGCCAACGCACGCGCCGGCCGTGACAAGGCCAAGGGTGACGAAAATCTGCTGGGCACCTTGATGGGCATCATCAAGGAAGACGACAAGCCCAAGGCGAAGGCCAAGGCCGCGCCCGATTCAATGGACGCACTGATCGCGCAGATCCAGGCCGACGAACGCAGGCAGGCGGCCGACACCAACAACGTGTTCGACAACATCAGCGGCAAGAATGCGACCGCCTCGACCAAGTCCAACATCCAGGCCAAGCTGCGCAGTTGCCCCAGTGCCACCTCTGCTGCCGGCCTGAATTGTCGCAAGAAGATCTGCGCGGCGGTGGCGGGCAAGGATCCTGCCTGCCCGGCGATGTAAGTGCCATGCTGACGCTCATGCCCTTCAATCGCTCCCTGCGGTTTGCCCTCCTGCCGATGACCCTGATGCTGGCAGCGGCGGCCTGTCATGCTAACGATGGAACGCAGACCGCAAAGGCTCCCGCTAGTTCGGCCACCGCTATCGATGCCCTGAAGGCCAAGACCAGGAAGCAGCTGGTGCAGGTTGCTGGTGGCTCATTCCTGATGGGCGATTTCGGCCCTGTGCACAACGAGGAAAAACTGCCCTATACCGGCGCCTTCGATGACGATGTACTGCGCACGGTTGAGCTTGATGGGTTCCGGATGCAGGCGTGGAAGGTGACGTATGCTGATTTTGATACGTACTCCGATGCGGTTGGTCAGCCGCGGGTGGCACAGTCCAAGGTCGACCAGAACTATCGCCATCTTCCGGACATCGCTGCCGGCGTCAGTTGGCCGCAGGCGGTGGCCTATTGTGAGTGGATCGGCAAACAGATCGGGATCCCCATGACCCTGCCGACCGAGGCGCAGTGGGAGTACGCGGCACGGGCAGGTGGAAAGATGCGCGTCTACGCTACCGACAATGGCGAGCTGGACAATGGCCGTAATGTATCCAGCATTGCGCAATACGATGCGTTCGCGAGCAAGCATGGTCAGCGTACACGCGTAAGCTCACTCGGCGCGTTTCCACCCAACCCACTGGGGTTTTCTGACATGGTCGACCATGGCAGGGAATGGATCAGCGACTGGTACGCGGGCGAATATGACGCCCGTCAAACGCGCAATCCTACCGGACCGACATCGGGCACCGAACGCGTCCAGCGCAGCAGCACCGACCGGGACGCCGACCAGCTTTCCATCACGTCGATGACAATCACACGCAGCCATCAAGTACCCGAGCCGGGCCCGGCCACCTTTGCTGACGGGGAGGTCCTTGAGTCCAATCCCAATCCCAATCGGGGCAACGGCTTCCGCTGCGCCGCCAAGGCGCACTGAGCGACGACAAACTCCGCTCGCTGCTGACGCACTGCAGCTCACTCCGCGGAACACTGCAACTGCCGTGCGGATGGGAAACACAGACAAGACAGGCGAGTCACCGATCACTGCACATAATAGTCAGATCAGACGCCGCAACCCTCATAGAACTGTCCGACATACGCCGGCTCCGGCCACCGATGTGGATCGGCCGTATCGATGAACTCCCATATTTCCCGAATTTTTGCTGTGGATCAAGCGCGGCGCACACAGAAGCGTGGAGGAGCTGGAGCAGTCGATTCGTGAGTACATCGCGCGTCACAATGAAAACCCTACGCCCTTTGTCTGGCACAAAAGTGCGGATTCAATCTTGGCATCTGTAGCCAGAGCTGCCACAAGAATTGTTTAGGCGTACTTGTGTGACACCATACTAGCTCCCCTCTCAAGCTGGATGCATCGAGTGAACTGGACCTGGACTTCCATCGTGTACTTCGTGCTGGTCATGGCGATGTGCTGTGGCTTTGTGCGAACGGTGTACCTCTATCTGGGCCGATTCGCCGGCTGGCAATCACCGGTGAAGCGACTGCTGGCCATCAGCCCCGTCCTGCTCGCCATGCTCTTCGCACTGTCCGGCTTCCTGTTGGTCGCCTTCCGCTGATGACTCAGCCCGCATTGCCGGGGGCGGACATTGCGGCTCGATCAGCGAGACCACTACATCGACAAGCGACCACTGGAGCCGCCAGCCCAAGGGCTGGGCTGGCTGCCGACGTCCTGTTGTCGTCCGACGGCATCACGCGCGCAGTGCCAGTGCCTGCTCGATCACATATAGGATCCAAATGGCAGTCAGTACGCCGACAGCGGTACAGATCATCGGCCACGTTCTATCCACGAACCCCAGCGGCGGATTATCCCGCCAATCGCGGCGATGCTGGTCGTCTTCTCTGACCACGCTGGCGGCCTGGACCTCAGCAGGCCAACGCGGTATCCGACTGGTCGTCATGGCCAACCAGCGCCCCATGGCAATGAAGCCAAAGGGGAGCGAGAAGACAAGGTGCAGCCAGGGCCAGCGAGCGAAGTTCGCAAAAGCCCTGACCACACCGAATACAAATCCCTCTTTCCTGTCGTGTACTGGCATGTAGATCGGCGCCATGGCGCGCAGTCGCGCGACGTCGTCTTCGGAACCTTCCATGTACTGACAGAAGAATTCCCATAGGCCAAGTAAGTCCTGTCGCCCACCCATGTATTCATAGCCAAGCGAGAACGTTTCAATGACGGTCGCGCCATCCTCGGACAGGAAGTGTACTCGCACGTCGTTAGTCCTTCCTATCGGCGGCGTGGTGGACTCGCCGATGAAGAAGAACAGGCTATCCCAGTCCCCCGTCGCGACCGTGCCATTCTGCCGAAAGAAGTGGATCTTGCGATTACGTCTGTCCACACGAATTGGATAGTGCGTCCACCGGAAGCACTCGCTTCTGAACAACCACACAATGCCACCGAGGATGAACAGCGAGATCGGCACGATGAATGCCCAGAAACACCACAGTATCCAACGCTCATCTTCTCGGAAGGGTTCACCCAAAATGATGAGGTTGATGAGCAGATAGAGCGACGTTGGAACAAACGCCAATGCCCCCAGGACAGACAGCCATACATTGAAGCCTTTGACGGGGTACCACCGATCTACGAGCTCAATGTATGTCGAGTTGAACTTGATCAGGGACAACCCGATACGGGGAGGAACACCCGTGGATCGCGTCGAATCCAACTTCTCCATCCTCTCCTGGTCGGTCAAGGGGCGATTGACCGGAAACCTGAGATTTCTTGCATCGATACCCGCGTAATCCATTTCAATCCTTCAAGGCGACTTGGATTTCTTCCATCTGCTTGTCAAAGCTCCTGTGCCGATACGTCTCTGTCAACCAAGCGAAAAGGCGCTTCTCGAAGAAATTCTGCAATTTGTCATCCTTCCGGCAGGCCGCTCAGTGTGCCTCCCGGCCGAACAGTTCGGCCAACGCAGGATCGGCCGCACACGCCTTCGATTCCGCTGCCTGCCAATAGGCCATGAAGGCCGACTCAGCGACCTTTCCGCCAGGCAGGTCACCATAGACTCGCGGTTCGCACAGCACGTTCGAGGACGGCCCCGGCGCACATTCGGCGTCTACCGCTTTCGGCCAGGTCGGGCGCCGGCTGGTGACCAACGCCAGATATCGGGCCATACCAATCAGGATCAGAACGGGCGACAGGATCCATCGCAGTGGACCACTCAGTACTGCGAACGGGATGATCAAGGCGTTCTTCAGCGACACGTACGAAGACGCAAAGATGCCCAGCGGTGGGAAGGGAAGCGCCTCAACGCCTTCATCCATAAAACGACGGATCATTTCCCAATGCGCCAGGACGATGCCGGGGCTTCCGCCGCCGTCCGAGCCAATCGACACCGTGTGGACGACCATGCCCTTGTCAAGGATGTGCATTCGAAGATCATAGGTGCGCGAATTATTGGAACCGGCGCCCCCATCTTCATGAATGAAGAAGAACGCCTCGTCGAACGGCACTTCTAGGTGGGTTCGGTTGCCACCGGTGAAAACGAACACCTTGCGCAAGGTGCGATTGAAGCGCACCGGATAGTGCGTGTAGCGGAAGGCATCCTTCAGCACCAGCATCTTCAACGCCACCAGCGCCGGTGCACCGCACATCACGCCCATCACCACCACGCCCCACAACACGGGTGCCAGCTCGCCGTGGGAACTCTGCAGAAGACCGTTGATGCCGGCAGTTCCAAGAAGGCTGGCAAACAAGAACAGCATGCCGCCCCCCAGGACGCCAAATCCACGAAACAGGAAGTAACGATCCAGGTATTCCAGGCAGGTCGAGTCAAGGCGAATGACACCCTTGCTCAAGGGCTCCAGGCGTGGGACATCCGCAACGCGGAGGTCTGCCCTCGCCTCCTTCGCCGAAATCACCCGTCCAACCTTGAACGGACTGACCAGCCAGCCGGAGAAACTACCCATCCATACACTCCAGTGGTAACGGAAGGAAAAGCCAGCTGCGCCAGCCATGCCGACCCGAGCGGAAAATCTTTTTCAAACCCGACTCAGACATCACGCCCGCATGGAACAGGCAATATAGTCCAACGCGGTCCAGTAGTGCGGAAGAACCGCCTTGCTGGCAGATCCTGCTGAGCCTGCTGCATTCACACTTGAAGCAGGCCGATTGCTACCATTGAGCCCCTAACTGTCAAAGGAACCTGGCATGGCTTTCAAGCGTCCGTTGATGATCGCCCTTCTACCACTGAGCCTGATGCTGAGCACCGTGGTCGCCTGTCATGCTGACAATGGCAAGCAGGTGGCCAAGGACGCATCCCATGCCAGTGCGGCAACGCTACTCGAAGCACTGAAAGCCAAGACTCGCAAGCAGCTTGTATCGGTGCCGGGCGGATCATTCCTCATGGGTGATTTCGGCCCCCTTCACAACGAAGAGAAGCTGCCTTACTCCAGTGCTGTTGACGACGATGAGCTGCGCAAGGTGAAGCTCGACGGCTTCTCCATCCTGGCCAGGAAGGTGACGTATGAGGACTTCGACATCTACTCCGATGCAGTCGACCAGCCTCGCGTGGCGCAGTCGAAAATTGATCGGAACTACCGCAATCTCCCGGACATCGCCGCCGGCGTCAGTTGGCCGCAAGCTGTGGCTTACTGCGAATGGATCGGCAAGCAGGTGGGAACACCCTTGACACTTCCGACCGAGGCCCAGTGGGAGTATGCGGCGCGCGATGGTGGAAAGATGCGGGTGTATGCCACTGACAACGGCGAGCTGGAGGAGGGTCGAAATGTATCCAGCATCGCGCAGTACGACGCATTCGCCCGCAAACACGGACAACGCACCCGTGTCAGTTCACTCGGAGCGTTCCCGCCGATTCCGCTTGGCTTGTACGACATGGTCGACCACGGGCTGGAATGGGTCGGCGATTGGTACTCCCCGCAATACGACGCCAGCCAGACCCATAATCCCCAAGGCCCCGCCTCGGGTACCGAGCGCGTTCAGCGAAGCAGTACCGACCGTGCCGCCGACCAGTTGTCGATCACCTCGATGACGTTCAGCCGCAGCCATGCAGTGCCCTCCCCGGGGCCGGTCACCGACGGGGAGGGGAACGTGCTGGAAGGCAGCCCCAATCCAAACCAGGGCAACGGCTTCCGTTGTGCCACCAAGGGAGGCTGAGCCTCCCATCAGGCCCAAGCCTCAGGCCATCATCGTATCGTCGCGATGCAGCCAGACGTCAGGCGGGTCCATCATGGCGAAGGTGGGGGACTCGCTTCCATCCAATGCGGCCAGCTGCACCGGGTCGTCGATGGAGTTGAGGTAAGCCACTTCATAACCTCGCGGGAATTCATTGAGCAGCGCCACGCGCTTTTCCATGTACTTCTGCAAATAGGAATTACCGACATTCTTGGGCTTGTCCCGCGACAGCACGTTCATCTGCTTGAAGACCGACGGCAGGTCATTGTTCAACGACCAGCCGTAATCCAGGAAGCGCACTACGTCGCCTTCGGCCTTGCCCGAATCAGCGCGACGACTACCGTCGATCGTCATATGCTGCATCACGTTCTCCCATTCCGGGCGCGTGGTGATGGGCAGCATGACATTGAGAATCGCCTGCTTGTGTGCCGGCAACGCGTGCACCTGGACGTCATCCCAACCCACATCCATGGTGGGCGCATTGCGTGTATGCGTTTCAGCGTAATGCCGGGTGATTGCATACAACAACATGCCGCGCGTTTCCGGCGTGGCGTAAATCAGCCATTCCGGCTTCTTGTTGATGCTGTCCACCAGCTTGGAACGTGATTCGGCACGTTCCAGGCGTGCCTGCAGCGTATCGAACATCACGTTGACCGCTGCAATGTTCTTTACCAGGTACTGTCCCGGCGCGCTGTCTTCGGCAATGATCATGAACAGGATCTGCGACAACGCCTGGAAGGCATCCTGGGCGATGTAGGTCAGTGCCTTGAAGCCGGCATGGGCCAACTGGTAGTAGACCCACTTCACGAACTCGGCCATACCGCCGGCATCGACGGCGAAATCGACAGCGCCCTTCGCCCCGATGCCCCAGCACAAACGAGCGGCGGCCTTGATGCGGAACTTGCCGTTGGCGAAATAGATGACCAGCTGAGCCTTTGCCCCTGCGCCGAGACTGCCAGCGAGGTCGACCGATATTTTAGCGAAACTCACCGGTTCACGACGGTCAGGCGGCAACCAGCGCAGATCGCCGGAAGGAATGATCCCCCCCTCTACCCCGGCAAAGACTTCGGCATTGAGCTGCACGCCCGCATTGCTTCCCTTCGGTGCACCTTCATGGGCCCCCATCGGCACTGCCCGCGCCTGGTCCAGATTGGCGCGCGGCAAACCATGCTGGGTATCGAAATTTTCGGCCAACGAATCATTGCGATCGCGGCGTGCCGGCGTCGCCTTGGGTTTGCTGCCGTCATAGGTTATTTCAGCAGAACCGGCCAGCGAGGCTTTGGCACCCAGGAAGCCGTAAAGCTCGCACGCCACGACAAACACAATGGCGCCCAGGTCGATGTTTTGGAACTGCATCTGCCAACCCTTGGCCGATGGCATCGAGTAGGTATGCACCCACTTGGCCTCCAGCAATACCAGTTTGGCCGACGCACTGGCCTGGGCCTTGGCACTGACGGTCTTCTTCTTTGGATCCCAGTTCGCTTCGGCGCTTGCCCCGGCACCGGCAACGAAACGCAGCCACTGCGCAGAACTCTGCACTTCGTAACTGTCACTTTTTTTCACGGTTTCGGCAAATTCGTTGCCCGCAACCTCGATGAGGTCGTAGACGAACGGGTCCATCTTGACCTCTTTGCTGACCTTGGCCGACGTCGTGATCTTCTTCAACGACTCCATGAACTTGGCACGATCAAAGTCTTCCTTGCTGTACGGGTCGTGCTTAGCCTTGTTCGATGCCGTTCCATTGCCGGCCTTTACCTTGCCGCTGACCCCCAGGTCCACTTTGATCGGAATCCCCTTCACCCGTCGGCGCTTGAGATCCTCGTACTTGGCTTTGGGAATGTAACGTCGCCGCAGCCCCATGCGGTCCTTGAGCCCGCCATCACCGGTGGTGCGTCCCTTGTCATAGGTTTCGAACGTCACCAGCTCCTGCAGTTCGGTGAGCTTGTCGAACTTGTCATTGAGCATTTTGGCGACATCGTCTTCGGCAATGCCCAGCGCCTTCTCGGCAGTCTTGACCTCCTCCGGACTGCGCCCCTGCAGGGCGAGCGTAAGCTTGTCGCGAGCCCGATGCAGGCCTGCCATGGTGTTTTCGATATGGCCGCTCAGCGCCTCGAACTCCTCCCACTCCTTGGGACCGAGCAGCAACATCTCCTCAGCCTGCGGGTTGAGCACGGCCGGTGCACTGACTTTGCCCTGCACCTTGGCAGTACGACCGTCCTTGGGCTCGGTGGCGGCGACCTGGCTCTTCAGTCCTAGCACGTACTTGGTGACCTGCTGGCCTTTGATCAACGGCTTGAGCATGTCGGTCGATCGCCCGGATTTGCTGCCCGGCAAGGTGAATTTGAACTTCAGCGGCCCGTTGCACGAAATCCGGGGGGTCATGCCGTTCTTGCCGGTCGCTCCCTTCACCGGTTTGCGCGCTGCGTCCAGCCCAGCGACTTCATCGCCGTCCTTGTTGCGCATGAACGCTTCATAGGGCGCACTGGCAATGGGCGTGTTATTGGCCTGCATCTGGAAGAGTACGCGCACGTAGGGTTGCAGCCGAAGCTCACAGATGATCGGCGCCATGCTTATCACACGCTGCTCGATGCACAGTTCGTTCTTGCCGCCATGTACGGGCTTGGTGGCACTGCGCAGGTCCGGCTCGGCCCACTGTTGCAAATCGTAGTCCCACACCTGCAGCACGAAGCGCAACACCTTTGGCGCGGACATGGGAATGACCGGTGCGATTGGCTTAACGCTGGTCAGGGGGAAATACCCCTGCTTCTGCGTGTCCACATTGACCGTGTAACCCTGGTCGTCGGTTTCGCCTGCAGCGACCTGCTCATGCGCAGGAAGTTGCAGAATCCGGTAACGAACCTTGTTTGCCGTCTGCAATCCGCCGTTGGCGTCTTCGTAGGTAAGCCTGAAATTTCCATTCGCCATGTCATTCTTCCTGGATGTATCCGGAGAGGGCCATCATGGCCACTCAGCCTTCTTCGGGAGCGAGGTAGTAGCCTTCATGCTGCTGCTCATCCTCGCCGACGATGAGATGGATGTTCTCCGGACCGGCCGTCATCACCTGCTCGGTCTCGCCCTCGGCATTGGTCGAGCCCTCTTTGATGCTTCCATCAGGCATCAGCAAGGTGTAAGGCGCGTTGGCCATCGTCTTACCGGTGTAGTCGCGCAGCACATACTTCAACTTGAAAGCGCTGGCTGTGTTGAGTATCACCGGCGCACCGGTGACCGAAGCCGGCCCCGTCCACTCCCGCTGCGTCCCCTTGAACTCCACCTTGCCCGGCGCGCCCAACTCGATGTTGTCGCCTTCAATCCGCAGGTAGGCCCCCGCCGCCGTCGCCAGCAGATGCTTGCTCGGTGCCGACAACTGCACGTCGGCCTGCGTGCTGGCGATCTTCACGCTGGTCTTGGCTGCCAGGATCGCCTGGTTCTTGTGCGCACGCGCGCTCACTTTGCCCTGCGCGGCGTGCAGCGCGATGCCGCGTTCCTGGTTCGGGCTTCCCGGCTTGGGCTCGTTGCCGGCGGTGTACAGCACCAGCCCGCCAGACACGGCCATCGTGATCGAGCCCTGGCTCAGCCAATTGAGCGCGACTCCGCTGGCAAGGGTTGTATGGGTACCACTCACCCAGACCTGGTCGGCCGGGGTCAGGCTCATCACACCGGCTACGCCGCTACCCATCAGCACCGGCTTGTCCCAGCCCGGAGCATCGCCGTCACCCCCATTGATGCTGCCGGCCACGCTGCCACTCTGGGTGGCGCGCAGGCTTTCCTGCAGCTGCTCCAACGCATCGTGTGCCTGCAGCGTGGCAGGTTCGTCGGGTAGCTGCGCATGTTGGTTCACCGCCGACTCGTTGAGCGTCTGTAGCAGCTCCGCGCTGTCCTTCAACTGGCTCAGCGCCTGGTTGGCTGCCAGCTGCGGTTCGCCCGGCTCGGTGCTGAGCAGCAACCCCTGCCCGGCACGCAACGCGCCGAAGGCCTGGGTGGAGAGTTCTGCGCCGAAGCCGCGCTCGGCCTCGCGCACGTTGTCGTCGCCGCCCTTGAGGTGACCCAGGGTCAACGTGGTGGCGTGCTGGGTGGTGGACAGCTGCGCACGGCCTTGGCCGGCGGTGTCGTCCAGCCGCATCTGCTGGTAGCCGCCCTGCCCGCCCTGGCTGTCGGCCAGTGCCTGGCTCTTGAAGCCGGTGTAGACGGCGGCGTGCTCGTTGCCGTCGAACCATGCCGGCGCATTGCCGGTGGCATTGGCACCGCCACTGGCCACCTGGTTGTGGGCCGCATCGGTCTGGCCACGGCCGTTGTAGACCGCCCCGACCACGACCGGACGGTCAATGTCGCCCTCCAGGAACGCCACCAGCACCTCCTGGCCGCGGCGGGGCAACACCACCCCGCCCCAGTTGTCGCCAGCCCACGGGGTCATCACGCGTACCCAGGTCCAGGCGCCACCGTTCGCCGGTGCGTTGTCGTCACCACCGGGATGCACCAGACCCGTGCTGGAACTTCCACCGCGCTGCCACGGAAACTGCACCTTGATCCGGTGGTCACGGTCGGACTGCAGCGGCTCGCCGTCGCTGACCACGATGGCGCTGAGCGTGCCGGTGATCGACGGGCGCGGATGCAGGCGGGTGCCGTGGCCGTCGTCGGTCTGCGGGCGATACACCACGTCGGCCGGGATGGCCACGAAACGGTTGTCGTAGAAGGTGGTGGTGAGGTCCGGCGAGGTGCTGGCCACCGACAAGCCGCTCAATGCCCCGGGGAGGTCCAGCGGCGCCTGCGCGGCCGGACCGAGCTGCTGCTCCAGCGCGTCGAACACATCGGCCTCGAAATTGTTGCGGGCCTGGTGCTGCACTGACAGGCACAGGAACGCGGTGGAAGCGTCGACACCCGGATGCTGGCTGAGCTGGAACTGCGTGCCGGGCGTCAACTGACGCCACCGGCCCTGCCCTTCGAGGGTGTGCGCGCGCACGCGCAGCGCGTCCAGGTGCTGCTGCGCGCGGCGCTGGCCGCGGGCGTTGTCCTGCCAGCCGTATGGGCCGCAGGTGTCGATGTCTTCGCCGGCCGGCTCGTGCGCGGTCTGCGCTTCGGCGCTGGCCTGGCGCAGCTCGAGGGTGCGGTGGTCCCAGGTGGTGCGGGAAACCTTGGTGGTGCACCAGCGGCGCGCGGTTGACCACTGCTGCACGCTGTCGTCGCGCTCGGTGACGTCGCCACGATGAAAACGGATCGGGCCAAGATCCTTGGCGCCGAGGTGGTTGTCGGCCAGGACCAGGGTGTGCGTGCCGAAATCGGCGCTGCCCGGGTCGCCGGCATGTTCGAACCAGTAATAGATGCCCTCTTCGGCCAGCAGGCGTTGCACGAACGCCAGGTCGGTTTCCTGGTACTGCGTGGTCAGGCTGCGCGTGGCGTAGAGACTCCGGTCGGCCAGTTCCCAGCGCCAAGCGGGGACCAGGCCGGGATAGTCGGCGAATACGTTCTCAAGGATGTCCACGACGCTGGCATCGTGGAAGACATAGCTGTCCACGCGCTGGCCCAGGAAGGCCAACCAGGGCTGCAGACGCAGACGATACCGCGCGAGGCCACCATTGCTGCCGATGCGCTCGGCGACGGTGATGCGGCCATGGAACGGGCGCTCGGCGCCGGTGGCCTGCATCTGCAACAGGGCGGGCTGGCCCAGCAGTGCGTCCAGCGAAAGATTGGCATCCACCGACAACGCGAAGACGTCCACTACGAAGCCAACACCATCGATCTGTTCGACGCCGCTCAGCGACTCGGCCACCAGCACATCGCTACCCAACGACGTCCGCAGCTGCAGCAGGCGCTGCGATTGCCCCGGTGCCGCAAGCGCGGCGAGTACCTTGGTTACGGAATCCATGATGCTTCCCCGCATTCATTAGCCCAGTGAACTCGACTGGGGCGATCCATCGTCAGCATAAATCAGCGTAAGTACCCGAACGCCCACCCCGGTCGAAACCCGGGTGGGCATGGCGTCGCACAGGTCTCAAATTGAGATGAAAATCACACCTTCGGCGTCGGTTACCCGACAGTCCTGCGACAACGCCGGCGCAGCGAACCGCAGCCGGCCTTGCCGCCGCCCCGATCAGGCCGACTGCGTGATGCGTTCCAGCTGCAGCGTGGTGCCTTCGTTCAGCTGCAGGCGGTAGTCGCGGCCACCGGCGGTCACCGACACTTCGCGGGCATTGCTGACCAGTTGGTTGGCCTTGCCCTGGGCCGGGGCATGCGTCTGGATGCGCCAGGCGGCGCGGCTGATCTGCGCGGCCAGGTTGCGGGCATCCTGGCGGGCATCGGCCGATGCGCCGTGCAGCAGTTCGACGATGTGCTCCGGGCGCAGGCGGTTCCAGGCGCGGACGTTGTTGGTATCGCGGGCCAGGCCCAGTTCCAGGCTGCCGCAGTTGGCAATGGCCTTGGCGCGGTTGAATCCGTAGAAATCCATGTTCGTATCTCCTTTCCAGTCGACAATCAGGACAACTTGTATTTGAAGGCGCCGTTCTTCCCTGCGGTCACCTTGATGGTGTTGATCCGGGTCCCCTCGGCCATGGCTGCCAGGACGCTTTCCGCGATCTCGGGCAACAGCGTACCGTTGAGGATGTGATCAACATTGCGTGCACCGGAATCCACCTCGGTGCAACGCGACAGCACGGCCTCGACCAGGCTGTCGTCCCACAAGAACGTGGCCTTGTGGTTGCCCACTACACGGTCGCGGATGCGGCCGAGCTTGAGCGCGATGATCTGGGCCAGCACGTCGTCGTTGATCGGGAAGTACGGCACGACTTTCATGCGGCCCAGGAACGCGGGCTTGAAATTCTTCATCAGCACCGGGCGCAGCGAATCACCCAGGGCTTCGGCAGTGGGGATTTCTTCGGCCGGCTTGTTCAGGCAGGCCTGCATGATCTGCGGGGCGCCGATATTGGAGGTGAGGATGATGAGCGTATTGCGGAAGTCGATCTCACGACCTTCGGCATCGTCCATCTGGCCCTTGTCGAATACCTGGAAGAACATCTCCAGCACGTCCGGGTGCGCCTTCTCCACTTCATCCAGCAGCACCACGCTGTAGGGATTACGGCGCACCGCTTCGGTCAGCACGCCGCCTTCGCCGTAGCCGACGTACCCCGGCGGTGAGCCCTTGAGCCCGGACACGCTGTGCGCCTCCTGGTACTCGCTCATGTTGATGGTGATCAGCTTGCGCTCACCCCCATAGAGGATGTCGGCCAGCGCCAGCGCGGTCTCGGTCTTGCCGACGCCGGACGGCCCGACGAACATGAACACGCCACGCGGCTTGTTCGGATCTTCAAGCTTGGCGGTGGCGGTACGCACGCGCTGGGCAATCGCTTCCAGCGCATGGTCCTGGCCGATCACACGTTCAACCAGCAGGCCACCGAGGTTGCGCACGGTGCGGATCTCATCCTTGACCATGCGGCCCAGCGGCACGCCGGTCCAGGCCGAGACAATCTCGGCGACCACGCCACCATCGACCTGCAACGGCACCATCGGGGTATCGCCCTGCAGCTGGCGCAGTTCAGCGAGCAGCCGATCCAGCTCGGTCTGCTGCGGCGAGATGGCGGCAGGCGCGGCCTTTTTGCCACGCGGGGCCGGCTTGTCGGCGACCGCGGTTTCGGCCGGGGCGGCGTCGACGGTGGTGGCGTCAGCGCTGCCGCCTTCCATCTGCTGGCGCAGCTGGCGAACCTGGTCGGCCAGGGCGCGCTCAGTGGACAGACGCGCCTCGTTGGTGGCCAGTACGGCCCGGGCATCGGCCTGCAGCTGATGCAGTTCACCCAGGCGTTCGGCGTGGTGATTGGCACCGCCAGCCGTTTCGCGCTGCAGCGCGGCCAGCTCGGCATCCAGACGCTCCAGGTGCCTGCGGGTGTCTTCGATGATCGCCGGCGTCGCGCTCTGGCCCAGTGCCACCTTGGCGCAGGCGGTGTCGAGCACGCTGACCGCCTTGTCGGGCAACTGGCGGCCGCTGATGTAACGGTGCGACAGCCGCACCGCTTCGGTCACCGCCTCATCCATCACGCGGATGTTGAAGTGCGCTTCCATCAAGCCAACCATGCCGCGCAGCATCGCGGCGGCCAACGCTTCGGTGGGCTCTTCCACCTTGACCACCTGGAAACGACGCGCCAACGCAGCATCTTTCTCGAAGTACTTCTTGTACTCACTCCAGGTGGTGGCGGCGATCGTACGCAGCTCGCCGCGGGCCAGTGCCGGCTTGAGCAGGTTGGCGGCGTCGTTCTGGCCGGCGGTGCCACCGGCGCCGATCATCGTATGTGCTTCATCGATGAACAGGATGATCGGGTGCGGGCTCTTCTTGACCTCGTCGATCACGTTCTTGAGGCGGTTCTCGAACTCGCCCTTGACGCTGGCACCGGCCTGCAGCAGCCCCATGTCCAGCGTATGCAGCTCCACGCCCAGCAGGACGTCGGGGACATCCTTGTCGGCGATCCGTCGCGCCAGGCCTTCGACCACGGCAGTCTTGCCGACGCCGGCTTCGCCGGTGAGGATCGGGTTGTTCTGGCGGCGACGCATCAGGATGTCGATCACCTGGCGGATCTCGCCATCGCGGCCGATGACCGGATCGATACGTCCTTCGCGGGCGCGCTCGGTCAGGTTGGTGGTGAACTGGTCCAGCGCCGGGGTCTTGGACAGCCCGCCCTTGCCGCCGTCCACGGCCGCGGCCGTGTCACCGCCCAACTCGGCCTCGCCCGCCCCGGCATCGGCATTGCGTACGGTCTGGGTGGCTTCCTGCGAGCCTTCGGTGAGCTTGGCGAAGTCATGCTTGAGTTCGTCCAGCTTGAAACGCACGAACAGTTTGGAACCGCGATACGCCAGCTGCGACAGTTCCGGCTCGGTCATCAGCGCCAGCAGCAGGTGGCCGCTGCGGATCCGGCTGGTTTCCGAATCCAGCGAGGCGATCAGCCAGGCGTTCTCGAACAGCTTGGGGATGTGCTGGGAGAACACCGGGGTGCGGCCGTTGCCGGTCTTGAACTGGCTGATCTCATCGGTCAGGTCGCGCTCGAGCGCATCGGGGGAAATGCCGCAGCGACGGGCGATCAACACGAAATCGCTTTGCGGCTGCTCCAGCAGTGCCAGGAACAGATGTTCCAGATCAACCTCGTAATTACCGCGCGACATGCACAGGTTGGCCGCGCGCTCGGCGGCCAGGCGGCAGGCGTCGTCCAGCTTGCTGATCAGGGTCTTGAGATTGATGCTCATGCGGGAAAACGCGCTCCTTGCTGAAACCTGTTGATGAAGGGCAGCGGCCGGTCAGCCGCGCCCCGACCTGTTCATTGCAGTGTATGGATGCCGTAGGTGGTGTCCGAACGCGGGCCGTCGGCGGCCCGCGAGCACATGTAGCTGTCCCAGCCCAGCCGCGCGCCGTTGCCGGCGCCCAGCCCGGAGCCGCGGACGTCCTCCTGGCGCAGGACCAGGCGCACTTCGTATTCCAGCGTGCCACCGGTCAGCAGCGACAGCCATTTGGCCAGTGCCTGCTCGGCGCTGCCGCCGGGCAGGAAATCATCGAACTGTTCGCGCCGCAGCGGGCCGATGCTCAGGCGCATGCGCAGGTCGCGCTGCCAGACCCGGTCACCGGCCAGCGCGCTGGACCCCAGCGTCGCATTGGCCTGGCCCAGGCGCGTGGACTGGCCAGCGGGTACGCGGTACCACGCGCCCACGAACTGCTCCAGCGCCAACGGCACCTGGAAGTAGTCGGCCAGCACCCGCTGCATCAGCGCCGCCGACACCGGTCGCTGGCGCACTGCCCCGGCGTAATAGGCAAAAGCCTGGTCGAACACGTCGCCGTGGCCATCGACCAGGCGGTCGCGCAGTTCGTTCATGCCCATGCCGAACAGCGACATGATCAGCGGCAGAAAACGCTCGCGTCGATCGATTTCGTACTGCAGCGCCAGCCGGTGTTTTTTCCAGGCCGCGTAATGCAGCGATACCGCACGAGTGGAGAAGATGTCCAGGAACGCACGTGCGGTACGGTCGCGCTCATACAGCTCGCGGACCTGCAGGGTTTCGGTGTAGTGCAACGGCAGTGCGCCGGAGGTACCCAGCAAGCCCATGAAATGCGGCGTGAGGTGCACCTCGGCAATGGTCTCGTGCTCCAACGCATGGTCGATCGCAGCGGCATCTTCCAGGCGCTCGCCCTTCAACGAATACACCACGCTTTCCGCGCTCAGCTCGGTGGCCGGGAAGCCAAGCGACAGGGAGTTGCGGAACCGCACCCGCATGGGCACGGCCTGGCCGGCTTTGACGCCTTGGCGCTGGAACACCTGCTCAAGCACCCGCGCCGCCTGGAAGAACTCGAAGCGGTGCGGTTCGGCGAGCAGCTGCTGCGCTACGCCAGGATCGATTCGCCGCTTCGTGCCGGACATTGGACGATCTCCTCACCACTGTCGCTGGATACCAGCACCAGTCGGGTGAAACTGTTGGCATGCACATACAGTGCAAAGAAGTGATCCATCACCTGGGCGAACGCGGCAATGCCGGCGCCCACGAAATGGTTCTCGTTGATGGTCAGGCGGATTTCCAGCCCGCGTACGACCGAGGCAAACTGCTTGCCGGACATCCAGCTGGTCACCGGGTGCTGCTCCAACGCCACGATGCCGTCGATCTGCCGCGCGGAGACGTTGTTGCCGGACAGGTCATACAGCCGCAGCATTTCCTTCAGCGCGGTCAGGCCACTGCCGGTCAGCGACAGCTGGTTGAGCGAGAGGTGCGAGATCAACCGCCATTGCGCATTCTTGCCCTGGCGGAAGCGCAGCGGCCGGGTCGGCTTGCGCAGCAGGCTGATCGCGCGCGCCGGGCTGCCGCCTTCCAGGGTCAGATCGCCACCGGCCACGCCATGCGCCAGATGGCTGGGCAGGTCACGGTTGCTGCAGGTGAGCTCCAGGCTGACGGTGTCGGTCTGCGGCAGCGTCGGATTGAACGCAAGGTCGACAAAGCTGATTTCGGTCTCGAAACCGGGGCTCTGCCGGGCAATGTCCTCGTCACGTCGCGACACCCAGTACTGCCCGGTCCGATCAGGGTCTTCGCCGTGATGCAGCGAATAGAACGGGCGGAAGGCCTGGATCATTTCGCCCTGCGGGGTCTGTCGGATGCGGTGCACCGAATCGATCGAGTGCACTTCAAAGGCGAAGGCGCGCCGTGCGTCGGCGAGGACGGAATAACTGACCGTGCGATGGGTCACCCGGATCGGCTCACCGGCCTGCGAGAACAGATTGACGATCGGCGTGCAGCCCAGCCGCACGTTGGAGGCGCTGAGTTCTTCCAGCACCAGCTGGTTGCTGCGTTCGGGCGCGCTGGCCTGCAGGATCAGGTGCAGGGTGAAACTGCGGCTGGCACCGGCGGTGACCGGCTTGAGCGCAAGATCGACGAAACCGAATTTTTCCGGGTAGGCGAACAGCTCGGTCAACAGGCGGTAGGCCGGATGCGAGCGCGCCGGGAAATCCACCAGGGATTCGTCTTCGCTGAATCCGACCTGGCGCAGCGGCACCGTTTCCAGTCGCCGCCAGCGCCCACTGTTGTCCGCTTCCACGTATGCCACTTTGACCCCCAGCGCGAGCGCATCGCGCAAGGAGGCACGCAACGACGGCTCGCCATCCAGGAACAGGCGCAGCGCATCGGTGCCGAGGGTGTCGAAACTGGCCTGGTCGGAGGTCAGGCGGAAGCTCAATGAAATCTGCGCGCCGCTGCCGGCCGGCAGACTGGTCGCCATGGGCGCCTCGGCCACGCCGCGGTAGACCGCCGACTGCACCGCAATCGGTGCCAGCACCACGTCGAACGCCGTGCGGAAGCGGCACGACACGCCCCGCACCGGGCGCGACTGCAAGGCGGTGCCGCGGGCGATGCTGATCGGCGCGCTCAACTTGGACGACACGCCCTCCATGTCGAAGTGCGCGATGGAGCACGACGGGAACGGGCGCAGGTAGTGCGGATACAGGACGTCCAGCAGGGCGTCGGTGAATTCGGGGTAATCGTCCTCGATACGCTTGGAGACGCGCGCACTGAGCAGCGCGAACGCTTCGATCAAGCGCTCGACATGCGGGTCCTGGCTGCCTTCGGCATTGAGCTGCAGGCGGCCGGCGATCTTGGGGTATCGTTCGGCGAACTCGCGACCATAACGTCGCAGGTAGGCCAACTCGCGTTCGTAGAAGGGCAGCAGGTCCTGCATGTCAGCTGGTCACCTGCTGGCGACGCGTGCGGCTGACCTGGTACTGCAGGGTAGACGGCTGCAGCATGGCATCGAAGCTGACCGGCTCACGGGCCGGCTCCAGGTCGAGCAATGCGTTGATGGTGAAGTGCAGGCCGCCGCCAAACTGCGAACCGGCCTCCAGGCTGACGCCCACATTCTTCAAGCGTCGCTCATGACGGGCCACGGCCTGTTCCAGCGAGCGGCAGATGGCCGCACGGTCATAGGCATTGGCCAGGCTCATCGCGGAAAAATCCGCCAGCCCATAGGTCAGCAGCGACTGCTTGCAGTTCGGAAACTCGGCCATGTCGTCGGCCTGGAACGCTGCGCGCGAATTGAGCAGACCCTCCAGGTCGCGGGCAATCGATTCCTTGTACTGCTCCAGCGATACGGACTTGAACACATGCCCTCCCCCCGTGGATTTGGGGGCATCGTCGAACAATTTCTCGAGCAAGCTGGGTTCGAGTCCCTTCATTGGTCAGTCCGGTCTGTCTGCGTCCCTGCATCTGTGCAGAGGGGCAACACGCTGTGCGGTCGTTCCTGACCGCGCCTGATGTACTGCCTGATGATTTCAGACTGCGATGGCGCGCAAGGCGCCATCGCAGCGACACTACATCAAACGGCGTAGTTCGGAATGTTCTTGGTTGCACTCCACTGCGCCACGGACTTGCCACCCACTCCGCCTTCCGGCTTCTGCTGCTGGTAGGTCCACTTGATCGCGCCAAAGCTCAGCTGGATCACTTCCTGCGGCATACCATCGGAGTCAACCGTGGTGGTGACGCGGTGAACCAGGACGTTCAGCAGCTCGATCAGGTAGTAATTGATCGCGTTGCCGTCCTTGTCAGCGCGCATGAATTCAATGCGCGCCTTCGGGAAGGTGGTGCCATTGCTGGCCGCCTGGTTCAGGGCAGTGGTGGCGAGGTCGATCGACTTGGTGATCTCGATCGGCGACAGATTCACACGAGCTGCGGTGGTGCCACCCGACGTCGACGCGGTGGCCGAGCGCGGCTGCAGCAGATCCTGCGAGAAGGACTGGATCTCGATCCAATCCTTGTGCTTGTCGTCGTGGGACTCGCCCTTGATGGTGTCAATTGAGAGGAAAGCGTGCTGCATATCTGGTCTCCTAAATTCCGGTCTTCCGTGAGATTGGGTGCCGGGATCGCTCCCGGCGGTTCAGGGGGGGGTTAACCCTCTTGGAAAAACGTCACTGCAATCAGGGCATCCGCCCCTTGACGCTACAGCAACATCAAAGCGTTACGACTTTTTTGCAGTCGCCGGCAATTCGGCAACCAGTCGCAACGAAACAGACAGCTCATCGAGCTGGAAATGCGGCCTGATGAAGGCCACAGCGCGGTAGACACCGGGTTTGCCCGGCACTTCCGAAACATTCACAGAGGCTTCGCGCAGCGGGTACTGGGCCTTGGCTTCCTGGGAGGCGTTGTCATCGAGCAGTACGTACTGCGCGATCCAACGGTTGAGGAATTCCTCGACGTTGCCTGCCGAAGCGAAGCTGCCAATCTTCTCGCGCATCATCGCCTTGAGGTAATGGGCGATACGCGAGACGGCGAACATGTACTGCAGCTGGGCAGACAGGATCGCATTGGCATTGGCCGAATCGGTGTTGTACTTCTTCGGCTTCTGTGCCGACTGGGCGCCGAAGAACGCGGCGTAGTCGGTATTCTTGCAGTGGACCAGCGGAATGAAACCGAGGTCACTGAGTTCTTTTTCACGACGGTCGGTGATGGCCACTTCGGTCGGGCACTTCAAGGCCACTTCGCCATCGTCGGTACGGAAGGTGTGGGTGGGCAGATCTTCCACCAGGCCACCGCCTTCCACGCCACGGATCGCCGCACACCAGCCGTAGTCCTCGAACGCATGGGTGAGGCGCGCGGCCATGGCGTAGGCGGTGTTGCACCACAGGAACTTGCTGTGATCGACCGCATCGACGTCTTCGACGAAGTTGAAGCCTTCGACCGTGGTGCCATCCTTCGGGTTGTACGGCAGGCGGCCCAGGAAGCGCGGCAGGGTCAGGCCGACGTAGCGGCTGTCCTCGCTTTCGCGGAACGACTTCCACTTGGCGTACTCGACCGTGTCGAAGATCTTGGCCATGTCGCGCGGCTTGCCCAGATCGGTGAACGTCTCCAGGCCGAACATGCCCTCCGAAGCGGCCGAAATGAACGGTGCGTGCGCGGCGGCGGCCACGTGCGACATCTGTTCGACGAAGTACATGTCTTCGGGCTGGCGGCCGATGAAATAGTCACCGACCAGTGCACCGAACGGCGCACCACCGAAGGTGCCGAACTCTTCTTCGTACACTTTCTTGAACAGTGCGCTCTGGTCGAAATCGATCGCCGACTTGAAGTCCTTGACCAGATCCTTCTTCGGCGCGTTGAAGACCTTGATCTTCATGTTCGGGCCGGTGGAGGTCTGCTGACACAGGTAATGCAGGCCGCGCCAGGTGCTCTCCAGCTGCTGGAACTGCGGGGCGTGCATGACCGCGCTGAGCTGCTCGGAAATGATCCGATCGATCTCGGCGATGCGTGCGTCCAGGGTCAGGTTGAGGTTGTCGGACACCACCACGGTGCCCTCCAACACTTCCTTGGCCAGCTCGGAAATGATGTCCTTTGCACGCTGGTGCTCGGTCGCGGACTTGGCGACCTTGCTTTTCTCGACGATCTGGTCGAGCAGGCCGATTTCCTCGACGGTGGCGGATGCCTGTTCGGCTACACCGGTAGCTTCTGCTGCCATGGCTTACTCCTCCTTCCCCGTGCCCAGCTTCTTGAGCTGCTCGGTGTTGTTCAGGACATCGGTCAGCAGGTCTTCGAGCTTCTCGTTGCCTGCCAGCTTGTTGCGCAGGTCAGCGAGCTTGGTGCGCGATTCCAGCAGTTTGCGCAGCGGTTCGATCTGGTCGACCACCGACTCGGGACGGAAATCGTCGATCGAGTTGAACTTCAACTCGACGCCGAACTCGCCACCGCCATCGCTGATCTTGTTGGCGACGCGGTAGACCGCGCGCGGTGCGACGCCTTCCATCACCTCGTCGAAATTATCCAGATCGACGTTGACGAACTTGCGATCCTTGACCTTGGGCAACGGCTGTTCCGGGTTGCCGCTCAGGTCACCCAGCACGCCAACCACGAATGGCAGCTCCTTCTGTTCGATCGCATCACCCTTCTCCACGTCGTAGGTCAACTGCACGCGCGGGGGGCGGATCTTCTGGAGCCGCTTCTGAATACTGTCCTTCTTGGCCATCGGTGTCTCCTGACTGGGGGCGTTGCTGCGTGCGGATCAGTTGCCGCCGAGGTTCTGGAAGGGATCGCCACCGGTGGCGGCGGGACGTGCAGCAGCCGGCATGGCAGCCGGAGCGGTCGTGCGACGCGCCGGTGCGGTACGGCGCGTGGCCGGACGTGCCTTCGGCTTGGGCGCATCGAGGATGGATTCACCCATGGTGGTGCGCAGGGTGTCGGCCAGGGTCTTGGCTTCCTTGCGTGCGGTTTCCGATGCCAGTGCGCCGCGGCCCTGCAGGCGCGTCAGCGAGGTGTTGGCAATGCGGAAACCGGCCACGGTGATCACACCATCGGCGACCAGATCATCGGGATCGCGCTGCAGCACTTCTTCAGCGGCGACGATCGCACGCGCGTACTGGCCCTGGTCGAACTGCAGCTGCGCAATGCGCACCCACGGTTCCTTACGGGTCGGATCGGCACGCGCCGCATCTTCGAAGCTCTTGATGGCTGCTTCAGCACCCACGCTGGTGACCTGCGACTCGGCCGTGGTCATCGTGGTGTCGAAGGGCGGCAGCACCGCCTTCTTCGACGTCGACGAACATGCCGCCAGACTGGACAGCAATGCCAGTGCCAACATCGGCCGGTAAGCGGCCTTCCCCATTACCTTCACTTTCATGCCAATCCCTCATGGAAACTTCTAAAGGTGAGTCCGGTCCCCGCCGATACAACACACGGGATTCCTTTCCCTTACCGCCGCAAGTGTACAACTGCAAATACGCAGGGGTATAGTGAAGCGCATAGAGTGAATCAATGCAACGTCACAGATTTTCACATTGCCTTCCGCGTTTTGCTGTACGCGTTATGGTTTTGACGTGCCCCCATCACCACTCCCCTACCCGTCCAAGAATGCATGAAGCCGCTTATGAGCCGAAGTTCCTGCGTAGGGCGTCACACTCTTATATGTCTTGTCACGGTGATGTCATTGTCGCTGTCCTCCTGCGCCAGCGGTGGGCTGGGCAAGGCGGTGGACAAGACATTACAGGCCGTGGGCATCCGCGACGCGCAACCGGAGGCACCCCCGGTCGTGCCGCTGCGCCTGCTTGCCGGTACCAACCTCAACGCCGGCAATGACAAGCGGGCCACCGCCGCGGTGGTCAAGGTCTACCACCTGCGCAGTGCACAGCGCTTCGAACAGGCCCCGTTCAATGCATTCCTGGACCAGACCGGGGAACAGGCCGCACTGGGCGCGGACCTGCTGTCGGTCAATGAGATCGTGCTGACCCCGGGCAACCGCCAGGAACTGAAAGAACAGCTGAGCGAAGGCGCTACGGTGCTGGGTGTGGTCGCCCTGTTCCGCGCTCCGGCCAATAATCGCTGGCGGTTCGCGTTCGACACCAAGCACAAGAACCTGGCCAACGAAGGTATTACCGTGGGAATCCATGCCTGCGCACTGACTACTGACAGCCAGGCCCTGATCACACGCGTATCAGGTGAACCGGGTAGCCTCGCTTCCGTGCGTTGCGTCTCTCCTCGATGAAGACGCCCGCATTCTGACGTCAAAATTCCGGCTTACGGTAGTATCGTTATGTAATTGGGCATCGAAATTGTGATGCGTCGCGCACTTTCACATTCCTGTATTGGGAGTGTGTGTGGAAACCTAGTGTGTATCGGGCGGGGTTGGCCTGAAATTTCCAAGGATTGAAATGTGGCATATGTAAGCAGGATGTCCAAAGTTCTATGGGGGGAAGGCCTGTTCCTGAGGCCCCAGCACTTCCAGCGCCAGGATGCCTACCATGAGGCCCGGCTGCAGGACCTGTCACTCACACTGCACCCGTATGCCTGGGGCTGCCGTCGCGTGCGGTTCGATCCGCAGACGCTCGGCAGCGGCACGCTGCGCCCGCTGGATATCTCGGCGGTGTTTGCCGATGGCGAAAGCTATGACGCCCCGGTGCACGACGCGTTGCCCGATGCGCTGTCGCTGAAGGATCTGCCGCCGGGCGTGCAGTCCACGGTGATCCATCTGGGACTGCCGCTGCTGCGCGACGACGGCGACAACTGCGCCGACAGCGAGTCGACCCAGCTGGCGCGCTACCGGC
Source organism: Stenotrophomonas sp. GL_101 (assembly GCF_057835675.1). Lineage (NCBI taxonomy): Bacteria > Pseudomonadati > Pseudomonadota > Gammaproteobacteria > Lysobacterales > Lysobacteraceae > Stenotrophomonas > Stenotrophomonas sp. GL_101. The sequence goes on from NZ_CM174432.1 coordinate 2,601,511, forward strand.
AGATCAACCGCGGCGCCAACGATCTGTTCACCGATGCGGCCGAAGCAGAGCTGGGCTTCCTCGGCAAGGCAGTCAAACTGCTCACCGACGAGAACCCGCGCGATCCGTACTCCACGGTGGCGCTCGCCCGCATCCGCCGCACCTCGACCGGCGGCTTCGAGCTCGATGAGGATTTCATCCCGCCCTGCGCGCACCTGGACGCCTCGCCCACCCTGCATCGGGAACTGCGCGGCATCCTCGATTCGCTGCAGGCCAAGGTAGATGCACTGTACGGGCTACATCGCGAACCGTCGAAGAACATCATCGAGTTCCGCTCCGGCGATATCGCATCGTTCTGGCTGCTGCACACGATCAACTCTTCCTTCAGCGCGCTGGCCCATCTCTATCACCATCCGCAACTGCACCCCGAGCGCCTGCACCAGGAACTGCTGCGGATGGCCGGGGCGATGCTGACCTTCTCCAATGCGTATGCGCTCAATGACCTGCCTCGTTACCTGCACGCGCAGCCCGAGGCCGGCTTCCGCCAGTTGTTCGAGATCATCCGCACCCTGCTGGACACAGTGATTTCGGCGCGTTATTTCAAGATCGCGCTCAACGAAATCAAGCCTTCCTATCACCTGGGCCGGCTGGACTCGCAGCGCATCGACGGCGACGCCTCGTTCTACCTCGCCGTATCGGCAGACATGCAGGCGCAGGAACTGGTGCAGAGCGTGCCGGTGCGCTTCAAGGTGGGTGCCCCGGACGATGTGGAGAAGTGCGTGCTGTCCGCATTGCCCGGCGTCAAGCTCACCCATGCCAACCAGGTGCCGGCGGCCATTCCGGTGCGCCCGGGCAGCCACTACTTCGAGCTGGACACGCGCGGCGCGCTGTATGAGCGCATGCTCAAGTCGCAGTCGTTGATGATCTACGTGCCTGCCGGTATTCCCGACCTCAAAATGGAACTTGTCGCGGTGACCTCATGATGAACTCGCCCCTGCCTCCCACTCCGGGCCCGATGCCCTCGCTGAGCTCGCACGGTGGCCTGGCCGCCCCGGCCCAGCAGGCCGCCAATCCGCAGACGCTGCAGGACCTGATGGCCGATGGGTTCTACCTGTTGCTGCTGCTCAAACGCGGGCAGCTCCCGTCCGACGGCGAAGCGTTCGTATCCACCGTGCAGAAATTCCTGGACGGTGTGGAGCGCAATGCCAACCGCATGGGCATCGCGTCCGAAGACGTGTATGCGTCCAAGTACGCGTTCTGCGCCGCAGTGGACGAAGCGATCCTGTCCCAGCCCTCGTCGCTGCACGACTCGTGGGAACGCAACCCGTTGCAGCTGCGCCTGTTCGGCGAGCACCTGGCCGGTGAGCACTTCTTCGACCGCCTCGAAGAACTGCGTCGCCAGGGCGCGCCGCGCCTGCCGTCGCTGGAGGTGTATCACTTCTGCCTGCTGATGGGGTTTGAAGGCAAGTATCGGCTGGAAGGCACCGAGAAACTCGGCTACCTGACCGCCCGCCTCGGCGATGAGATCGTCTACCTCAAGGGCAAGCGCCACGGCTTCGCACCGCACGCACTGCCGCCGGACAACGTGCGCCACAGTCTGCGCCGGGTGGTGCCGCTGTGGATGCCGGCTGCACTGGTGGCCGGGTTTGGCCTGCTTGGCTTCTTTGGCCTGCGTTTCTATATGGGTCACGAAACGCAGCAGCGGATGGCCGCGTATAACGATGTGGTACAGATGCCACAACGCACGGCCCACATAACCATTACGCTTCCCTGACCCTGACAGGGTCGCCGGCCATTGGCGCCGGCAACCTTGTGCTGCTTCTTCCGGACAGCACGCAGCTTTAAGCGCATGACGGCCCCTGCCGGCGTCATGCGGATGCGCACAGGAACGCGCGCATCGCCGCCCTTCATCAACGAGTCTGTCGACGATATGGATATCTCCCGCTCAGCGGCCCTTGCCGCCCTCGCCTCTCCGTCGCAACAGGCGCGCCTGATCCAGTTGCAGGGCCCTGCCCCGGGCCTGGTGGTGGAGCGCTTCGACGGCCAGGAATCGGTCTGTGGCACGGTCCGCTTCGAGATCGATTGCCTGTCCACCGATGCCTTCCTGGACATGGACCCCTGGCTGGAGCAGCCCTTCACCCTGCAGCTGCGCCAGGCCGATGGCGGTTTCCGCCAGTGGCACGGCCTGTGCACCGAGGTGGCCCAGCTCGGCAGCGACGGCGGCCTGGCCCGCTACCGCCTCACCCTGGAGCCGTGGACGGCGCTGCTGGCACTGCGCCGTAACGCGGTGATCTTCCAGGACCTGGACACCGGCGCCATCTGCGAGCAGATCTTCGGCGACTACCCGCAGGCGGTGTTCCGCTTCGACGTGCAAGCTGCCCTGCCCGCCCGCGCCATCACCACCCAGTACCGCGAGAGCGACTGGGGCTTTGTCACCCGCCTGTTGGCCGAGGCCGGCCTGGCCTGGCGCATCGAGCAGGCGCAAGGCGATGAGGCCGCCCACACCCTGGTGGTGTTCGACCCGGCTGCCGAGCGCCCGGCGCTGGGCGCGCAGCGCTTCCACCGCGCCGACATGGCCGAGGCCAGCGATGGCATCACCGCCTTTGCCGAGCAGCGCCAGCTGGTGCCCAATGCCAGCAGCGTGGCCAGCTGGCACAGCGAGCAGTTGCAGGCAGTCAGCGGCCAGAGCCAGGCCGAGGCCGGTGAGCTGCCGGCGCTGGAAGTGTATGTGCAGCCGCGCGCCGGTCGCTTCGGCAAGGGCGCCTCGGCCGCCGATGAGGCGCATGCCCGGCTGGATGCCCTGCGCGTGCCGATGACCCTGTTCCAGGGCAGCGGCAGCGTGCGCACGCTCGCTGCCGGCAGCCGCTTCACCCTCAGCCAGCATCCGCAGCATGAAGGCCAGGCCTTCCAGCTGCTGGCGGTGGCGCATGTGGCGGTCAACAACCTGGGCCATGGGATTGTCGAGCTGCTCGGCGAGTCCGCCCTTGAGCAGGGCAGCTACCGCAACCGCTTCCTGGCCGCCCCGCAGGACACCCCGATCCGCGCCTTGCCGCAGGACCGCCCGACCCTGCATGGCCCGCAGACCGCGCGCGTGGTCGGCGTGGCCGATGGTGTAGTCACCCCCAACCGCGAGCACCAGGTGCGCATCCAGTTTGGCTGGCAGCGCGGCACCGCGCCCAACCCGGGCGGGCTGACCGACACCGGCAGCCCCCTCACCGGCCATGCGCCCGGCGACCAGACCAGCGGCAGCTGGGTACCGGTGGCCGAGTGGGTGGCCGGCCCCAACTGGGGCACCCACTTCCTGCCGCGCATCCACAGCGAGGTATTGGTGGAGTTTCTGCACGGGGACATCGACCAGCCACGCATCACCGGTCAGCTCTACAACGGCGAGGTCGCCCCGCCCTTTGGTGGCGGCATCGACGAGAAGGCCCAGCATCCGGGCGTGCTCAGCGGCCTGCATACCCAGTCCCACGATGGCGCCGGCACCCAGCAGTGGGTGATCGATGACACCACCGGCCAGCTGCGCACGCGCCTGCACACCTCGCTGGCCGACAGCCGGCTGGAGCTGGGCTACCTGATCGAGCACGGCGACACCCGTCGCGGCGCGCTGCGCGGCCAGGGCTTCGAGCTGGCCACCCAGGGCTGGGGCAACGTGCACGCGGCCAAGGGGCTGCTGATCTCCACCACCGCGCGCAGCAACGGCGCCTCCACCGTGCTGGACAGCAACGAGGCCGTGGCCCAGCTCAAGGGCGCCGAGCGCAGCCTGGAAGGCATGCACGAGACCCTGCAGCAGCAGAACGTGCCGGCGCTGAAGGCGCTCAAGAGCACCGCGCAGCTGCGCGAGAAGATCGACCCGCAGGTCGAGGGCAAGTACAGCGGCCAGGTCAATGGCCAGTCGGCGATGAAGCCCGATGATGGCCGCAGCCCCGGCAGCAATCCGGTGGAGCGCTTTGCCGCGGCGTTGCTGCTGGCCGAGTCGCCCGAGCAGATCGTGTGGACCACCCCGGCCAGCGCGGTGGCCTATGCCGGGCAGAACCTGCAGATGACCGTGCAGCAGGACCTGCACATCAGCGCCGGGGAGACCGTCTCGACGGTGTCCGGCGAGCACACCGCGCTGTTTGCGCAGAGCGGGCCGATCAAGGTGATCGCCGCCAACGGCCCGGTGAGCCTGCAGGCCAATACCGGCGAGCTGGAACTGCTGGCCGACCAGGCCATCACCATCACCGCCACCGATGATCGCATCGACGTGCTGGCCCAGCAGAAGATCGTGCTGCAGGCCGGCAACAGTGCGATCACGCTGGAGGGCGGGGATATCACCTTCAGTTGCCCGGGGACCTTTACGGTGAAGGCCGGGCAGCATCCGTTTTTGGGTGGGGAGAGTGACGCGGCAGGCCTGGTGGCACTGCCGGCCTTCCTGACACCAAAGATGAAGTATCGCGGCAAGCTACGCGTCGTTGACCGCAAGGACAAACCCAGACCCGACGTCTACTACAAGATCGTCACGAAGGAAGGTGCTGTGCTTGCCCAAGGTGTCACCGACAATACGGGCCGGAGCATCACGGTCGCAACAGAAAGCCCCGTCGCAGTGACGGCATTCATTGGTCAGGGCGGATGGTCGATCGAAGAGGTGATACTCGACGGCGAGCCGGGTTGTGGCTGCTGACAGGCCCGCCTTCCACATGACCTCACCGCAGGACGGAACCTTATGACCGCACACGGCGACACGGCCCACACCGGTACGACCGAGATTTCCTTCACCACGTCACTTGGCACGGTGGTTGAAGGGCTCAACTACCGGCTGAGTGATGGACAGGGAAATAGCCGATCGGCCATCACCGGCACCGGAGGCAAAGGACTCACCCTGCGGGTTGGCGATGGAAAAGACCATTCGTCCACAGCGGGCGGCTGGATGATCGCGGGCTCAGCACGGATCCAGGTCGCGGTACAGCGGGACGACGGCTCATGGAAAGAAATCGGCAGCTTCCAGCATGAGGCTGGCGTGCATAAGCAGGTGAACGTGATTGCAGGCGCCGTCGCCATGCCATTCCAGATGGACCCGGTCTGATCCGCGCCAAGGAGCTACACCATGACCCAACTGCAGGTACCCTCCCACGTCGAAAGTGATGGCGACGGCGTTGCAATGAATGTTTGCCAGGTCGACGTGGTCTACTTTGCAAAGATCAGGCTGCGGATGATCAGCAACGGGGCGACCAACTCCTCCAGCATCCTGCCGTACCTCATCGTGCATGCCACCCCCGAGTCTCCGGACACCTGGACGGTCATCAGCGCGCCGGGAACCAATACTGGAAACGGGGCACGGGCCGGCGTGGTGCACATGGAGGTGGCCGAGCCGGGGCGCTATAGGGTCTACATCAAGGAGCCCACCGAGGCCTTTGCCACCAATGACCCGTTCACGCCCCGGCAGCATGCCCTGGCCGACGGTACCGACAGCGGACGAGGCGTGCAGCCGTTGTTCGAGCTTGAGGTGGAGGAGAACGCAGATTGCACACTCTCGGTGCGCAGGACGCATCCGAACGGGCTGCTGCGCGCCCGTGGCGCGGGCAACGACCAGTTGCCCGCCGATGGCACCCGGCACACCTTTACCCAAGCCCACACCTCCAGCCTGCTTGCCCGTGCACTGGACCTGGGCGACTACGTCATTTCATTCCAGCTCTGGGCCGATGCGTCCCGCACGTATGGAACCCAGCACGCAACCGTCGAGAACAGTCGCTTCCGCGACGCCCTGCGCACCATCTACGGCGAAACGCTGACCGCCGGCACCGGCACTGGTGACGCCGCCCACAATCGCACCCTGACTTCCGGTGACGTGGAGGTAGTGTTCGACCATCAGTCCACCACTGGCGGACGTGGCCGCTTCTCGTTCCGTGAGAACAACAACCGGCCCAACAACCGGATGAGTGCCGATGAGGCGCTGCGCAGAACCCATCCGACAACAATGGAGTTCCTGCTCCAGATGATGGCGGACCTGGACATCAGCTACGCCCGCAGCACCGGCGCGTGGCGCCCGCACGTTGGCTCCACGCGACATCGCTACGCGTCAGCCATTGACCTGACCCACGTGCGGACCACCGTGGCAGGTGCCAACAACCAGCAGCACCAGGTAGCCATCCAGTTCCATCGGGTGCAGTCGCCCAACTCGAATCCGTCCGCCAACGGGCAACCCGAATCCCCCGAGCGCACCCGCATGCGGGAGTTCTCTCGCCGGGTCCACGTGTATATTGCCAATGCCCGGGCGCAGCAGACATTGGGTTGGCTGGGCGGGCCTTGGCGGCTCACCTACAACCAGCTTGGCATTACAACGGCCCCACAGCCGAACACTGAAGCTATCGCGACCGATGACACCCACGTTCACCACGTGCATATCAGCATGGGCACCGATCAACCATGAGTACGCTACTGACGATACTGTTGGCGGCCGCGTCACTGTCGCAGCCGCCCTTTGAAACCCTTCCGGAGGCAATCGGGCCCGTCAACTGCCCAACGCCGCCGCGCACCATCAGCACCATGGAAGGACGCATCTACGAATGTCGCCCCGAGGAAGGCGCGGATCCGTATCACGATGTGACGCCACCCGACGAAAAGACGCATTGGCTTCTTCCATTCGGAAACCCGAACCTGCCACCCAATGGCACGGCCAGCTACCACTCCGCCAAGGACTGGCCGTTCCGCGCCATCCTTTCGTCCGGCAATCCGGTTGCGCCGGGGTTGGAGTATTTCTACGTCTTTGATCGCAATGGCGTGGTTGTCGATTCCAACGAGCCTGGCGCAATCGGTGACCAGATGATGGAAGTGCGCATCTCCGGAATACGGATGTGGCCCACCGCGAATGTCTACTACCGGCTACCTCCCGCCGGCAAAAAGCCGACGAATACCACTGCGATCGCACGCATCGGCCAGACCGGGCGCTATGCCTTCGTCGTGGATGAAGGCAAGCTGTGCCCGGTGCTGGACGAAAGCCATGTCAGCGCCTGGCCGGGGGAAGAGGCATCTACGACAGCAGCGGGAACGTACATCAACGGGCATTGTGCTGAGGCCTACAGGATCCAGCCCTCGAAGGTTGCGAACGACGAGCGCAATCCACGTTACTACGCCTATCCTGGGTTCAGGGCCGGGGGTCTGCCGCTGCTCTGGACATTCCTGCGTCATGACGAGCCCGAGCAGCCCCTGCTCAGCCGCACTGGAAAATGCCTTGCGCTCTGCGGCAAGCCGTAGCTCCGGCGAGACAGGCAGCTTGACGTTGGTTTTTCAATGAATGATGTGGAGCTGCGCCCGCACACCCTGCCCGGCCAGATCACCTAGGGCAACGCCTGATGCTGACAGTCCACCGGGAGCTCAATGCGTGGCATCGGATCGCAGCTCAACGACGTTAGGCTGGGCCGCCCAACCTACCCGGCCAGGTAACAAAGAACTAATCCAATGCCCATCAACTCCCTTGAGCTGAATGCCTGGCACAAACGGCAGGCCACCCTGCTGTACCACTTCGCGTCCATGCCGTACATCCAAGAGTTGGTGGTGCGGATCGACCAGCTCATTGCATTCACCGATGGCTTGCTGGACGAGCGCGCTGGGCTGGACACGGCCGGGCGTGCCTTGGCCAACTGGCGTCCCATCGATACCGCCGGTCACTTTTCTACTTATGCGTATCCGGCCCTGTTGGATTTCAGGGAGAGCGTGGTAAAGAGCATCGCGCTGCGAACATTCGAACAGTACCGCACCGCCGGGCAGGGTCAGTGCTCGCGCATGCTCGACGAGTATGCGCACCAGATGGTCTGGGCCAGCCGCGAGCAGGAGGATGAGTTCAAGCGTCGTGCCGAGGCAGTCTTCCGTTACGCCGGCGTCGTCAGCGACGTTATGTATCGACCCTCGACGCTGGACGATTTTTCCTTCTGGTACCACTGGCAGGAGAAGAGACAGCTCATCCAACGTCTCCCCCGCTTCCGGGTGCGGACAGATGTTGTGGGGGTGAGCGGCCAAGTGCCGCCACGAACCGGCGTCTACGTTCCTCAAGACGACCCCATGGCCGCCCTGCAGTTCGCCTGGACAGGTGGCTATGGTGAGCTGGGCAACACCTACACCCTTAATGACTTCGGCAGGCTAGCGTTGGAACGGGTAGGCAGGGCCGGACTATGGTCTGACGCAGCCGGTCTTCACGCGTTGATCAACGAGCCTCGGCATCATCACCTATCCAGTATCGATAGCGTTGATCGGGAGGAGATTCACCTCGCGCCGTCTGCTGTTTCGCGGGAGGGATTCGAAGGTCGTCCGTGCAAATGGTATTTCGTCGAGATGTTGAACGACGAGTACGAGGATCATGACGGCAGCTACGCCGGCACTGCATCGACCGCCACGTCCACCAAACCCCATCGCGTAGAGGCGGGGCAACACGTGCCGCAGGACGGGTGGTGGTACACACCCGCTCAGATGGGTTCGCGGCGCTATTTCAAAAAGGATGCCACCTTTCCGTCACTGCCCGGGAACGATTTTGGCAACGTGCTCTGGATCTGGTCGCCGGACCAGACCGCGCCAAAGCTGGGCTGAGAGGCAGATGCCGCGGTGAACCCATTGCGTCTCACCTGACCGGGCCCCTCCCGGGGCCTGGACTGCCATGCGAGATCAAACCCGTATCTGATACTGACAGGACCGGCTGGTCGCGCTGCCTTGGATCGCGACATCCCCCACATACAGTGAGCCACGTCTCATTTTCATGCCTGGCTTTTGACGCAATTACCCCGCTCCATGCTGGATGCGCCAGAATCGCCGCATTCCTTACCTGCCCACCCGCAGGTGCACGTCAGGGGGCGTAAGGGATATCTGCCGGTGAAATGACCGGACAACAGGGTTTGCTACTGTTGCCGGAAAGTTGGCGTGATAGTCAGCGTTGATCGCACCCGGTGCATCGTCGGTTTGACTCGCGCTTCACACAACCCTGACATGAGCCTGTCGATATGGATGTCTCCCGCTCCCAGTTGTTGGCTACGCTTGGCATGCCCTCGCAGCAGGCGCGCCTGATCCAGTTGCAGGGGCCTGCCCCGGGCCTGGTGGTCGAGCGCTTCGACGGCCAGGAATCGGTCTGTGGCACGGTCCGCTTCGAGATCGATTGCCTGTCCACCGATGCCTTCCTGGACATGGACCCCTGGCTGGAGCAGCCCTTCACCCTGCAGCTGCGCCAGGCCGATGGCGGTTTCCGCCAGTGGCATGGCCTGTGCACCGAGGTGGCCCAGCTCGGCAGTGATGGCGGCCTGGCCCGCTACCGCCTCACCCTGGAGCCGTGGACGGCGCTGCTGGCACTGCGCCGTAACGCGGTGATCTTCCAGGACCTGGACACCGGCGCCATCTGCGAGCAGATCTTCGGCGACTACCCGCAGGCGGTGTTCCGCTTCGACGTGCAGGCCACCCTGCCCGCCCGCGCGATCACCACCCAGTACCGCGAGAGCGACTGGGGCTTTGTGACCCGCCTGCTGGCCGAGGCCGGCCTGGCCTGGCGCATCGAGCAGACGCAGGGCGATGAGGCCGCCCACACCCTGGTGGTGTTCGACCCGGCTGCCGAGCGCCCCGCGCTGGGCGCGCAGCGCTTCCACCGCGCCGACATGGCCGAGGCCAGCGATGGCATCACCGCCTTTGCCGAGCAGCGCCAGCTGGTGCCCAATGCCAGCAGCGTGGCCAGCTGGCACAGCGAGCAGTTGCAGGCAGTCAGCGGCCAGAGCCAGGCCGAGGCCGGTGAGCTGCCGGCGCTGGAAGTGTATGTGCAGCCGCGCGCCGGTCGCTTCGGCAAGGGCGCCTCGGCCGCCGATGAGGCGCATGCCCGGCTGGATGCCCTGCGCGTGCCGATGACCCTGTTCCAGGGCAGCGGCAGCGTGCGCACGCTCGCCGCCGGCAGCCGCTTCACCCTCAGCCAGCATCCGCAGCATGAAGGCCAGGCCTTCCAGCTGCTGGCGGTGGCGCATGTGGCGGTCAACAACCTGGGCCATGGGATTGTCGAGCTGCTCGGCGAGTCCGCCCTTGAGCAGGGCAGCTACCGCAACCGCTTCCTGGCCGCCCCGCAGGACACCCCGATCCGCGCCTTGCCGCAGGACCGCCCGACCCTGCATGGCCCGCAGACCGCGCGCGTGGTCGGCGTGGCCGATGGTGTGGTCACCCCCAACCGCGAGCACCAGGTGCGCATCCAGTTTGGCTGGCAGCGCGGCACCGCGCCCAACCCGGGCGGGCTGACCGACACCGGCAGCCCCCTCACCGGCCATGCTCCGGGCGACCAGACCAGCGGCAGCTGGGTACCGGTGGCCGAGTGGGTGGCCGGCCCCAACTGGGGCACCCACTTCCTGCCGCGCATCCACAGCGAGGTATTGGTGGAGTTCCTGCACGGGGACATCGACCAGCCGCGCATCACCGGCCAGCTCTACAACGGCGAGGTCGCCCCGCCCTTTGGCGGCGGCATCGACGAGAAGGCCCAGCATCCGGGCGTGCTCAGCGGCCTGCATACCCAGTCCCACGATGGCGCCGGCACCCAGCAATGGGTGATCGATGACACCACCGGCCAGCTGCGCACGCGCCTGCACACCTCGCTGGCCGACAGCCGGCTGGAGCTGGGCTACCTGATCGAGCACGGCGACACCCGTCGCGGCGCGCTGCGCGGCCAGGGCTTCGAGCTGGCCACCCAGGGCTGGGGCAACGTGCACGCGGCCAAGGGCCTGCTGCTGTCCACCACCGCGCGCAGCAACGGCGCCTCCACCGTGCTGGACAGCAACGAGGCCGTGGCCCAGCTCAAGGGCGCCGAGCGCAGCCTGGAAGGCATGCACGAGACCCTGCAGCAGCAGAACGTGCCGGCGCTGAAGGCGCTCAAGAGCACCGCGCAGCTGCGCGAGAAGATCGACCCGCAGGTCGAGGGCAAGTACAGCGGCCAGGTCAATGGCCAGTCGGCGATGAAGCCCGACGATGGCCGCAGCCCCGGCAGCAATCCGGTGGAGCGCTTTGCCGCGGCGCTGCTGCTGGCCGAGTCGCCCGAGCAGATCGTGTGGACCACCCCGGCCAGCGCAGTGGCCTATGCCGGGCAGAACCTGCAGATGACCGTGCAGCAGGACCTGCACATCAGCGCCGGGGAGACCGTCTCGACGGTGTCCGGCGAGCACACCGCGTTGTTTGCGCAGAGCGGGCCGATCAAGGTGATCGCCGCCAACGGCCCGGTGAGCCTGCAGGCCAATACCGGTGAGCTGGAACTGCTGGCCGACCAGGCCATCACCATCACCGCCACCGATGATCGCATCGACGTGCTGGCCCAGCAGAAGATCGTGCTGCAGGCCGGCAACAGCGCGATCACACTGGAGGGCGGGGACATCACCTTCAGTTGCCCGGGGACCTTTACGGTGAAGGCCGGGCAGCATCCGTTCCTGGGGCCCGACACCAACCCTGCCATTCCCGAGCATCTCCCCAAAGGGACGGTACTGCCGCCCAAGCAGTTTGGCATCCGCATCGGGCAGCAGTTCGAACGTGCCGCGCTTGCCGGCAAGCCGTACCGGCTTGAACTGGGTGGGCAGGTGTACGAGGGTGAACTCAGCAGCGATGGCACGATCAACCAGCCGCTCCCCGACGGCGTGAGCAAAGGCCGGCTGAAGGTATTTCCGTTCGGTCCGGACAACCATCCGTGGGAATGGGATCTGGACCTGGCCGCGCAGAAGAAAACCACCGAGCACGCCGGGCTGCAATCCAAGCTCAAGAACCTGGGGTTCTACGAAGGTGCAGTGGATGGCGACTTCGGCCCGGTGAGTCGCATGGCGCTGCAGCGGTTCCATCGCGCGATGGACATCGCAGGGGTGAACACACCCAGCCTTGAAGGTGTGAACGCACTGGGCAACGAACACGATATCTAGCCAACACGACATCTAGGACGGATGCAGCATGGTCTACGGCAACTACGATCTTCGACGGGGCGACCACGACGGCACCCCTGCCAACAATCAGGCCCCGCGCTGGGGTGGGACCAACAACCCACCTCCGGCTGCCGCAGCCAATGCACAGACGCCGCAGAACCAGGGCGGCGCGACCGTGGCGGTTCCGCAGCATGTGCGGCAGTTGCAGAATGACCTGCGCACGTTGGGATTTCTGTTCATCCGCACGCCGGACGGCGATTTTGGCCGCGGCACGGAATGGGCGGTGCGGGAATTCCAGATCTACGCGGCCATGGCCAACGTGGCCCAGGCCAATGTGGCCCGCTTGCATGGCTGGCTGCCGCAGGCCGGCACCACCGCCCCTGAAGTGGGCGCACTGGGACTGCGGCCGAACTCCACCCCGCCGGAGAGCTACTACGTTGGCTCGCTGGACCGGGTCGCCAACGCATCCCGCTACACCGGCCCGATCAGCGGCGTGGTCAACGCACGCACCCGCACGGCGATCGAATACTGGCTGCAGCACAACTACCGCTGCCCGGTGGTGATCGAAGCCTGGCAGGTCGCCCGTGCCACCGGGCAGCGAACCGCGCCCGTCGCCAACGGTGTCAACATCTGGAACTACAACGAGATCACCCAGGGCCAGATCCGCAATGCGGCCAACCAGGTAACCCACTACGTACGGATGTTCTCGCGCGACTACAGCCGCTACTACACCTATCCTGCAACGCGCAGCCAGGACCAGTACCACGTGCTGGGTGGATACGCCCGCTACACCGGCTACGGCGGCGCGCAAAGCGTGGCGCCTTCGCACACCTGGGCAGAGGCGGAAATGACCCCGGAACGGCTGATCGGACCTGCCACCACGTTGGCGACCCTTGTTGCCGCCCCCAACGGCGCCACTGCATCGACCTACCGCGTTGTGCGGGCCACGGCCGAACAGGAATGCATGGGGATGTTCGACAGCGTCAATGGTTACGATGACGCACTGGTTTCCCTGGGACCCTGCCACTGGACCATGGGCTTGCGCCCGGCCAACGGCTATGACAACGGCGAGCTGGCCGGCTTCCTCGCCTACCTGCTGCACCGGAATGCGGCCCACTACCAGTCCGCGTTCGGCAACTTCGGCCTGTTCCCCTCCAGCCAGTGGACTGCTCCCAATGCGGGCACGCTGTGGAACGGCACCGCACGCAAGTACGAAGGCTGGGTCCGCCAGCACAACGAGCAGACCCAACCCAACCAGGCCGCCGCGGCGCTTGCCCAGACGGCGACGGCCAATCAGCAGTTGCCCATGGTTGATCGTACGGCTGCCGAAGCGGATTACTTCAAGACCTGGCACTGGTTCCATCGCTGGGCGATGGCGGGCAGGAACATCACCGGTGTACAGCAGGCAATGTGGGACATGGTGCGGCTACGATTGCGCGATCTGCGCGCGATCAACATCAACATCACCGCCGGCGCCGTGCATGTCACCGGCACCCTGGGCACGATCTGCACCTCCGAAAAGGCAATGGCCATCCTGCTGCGCTGGCATATCTTCCGGCCCGCGCATGTCACCGGCACGAGTGTGCCCAATTCGATCCGCGCCGCGATTGTCGCCAATCCGCAGCTCACCTGGACCGGCGGGCCGGCGCAATGGGCCGACGCCCACGAGCGTGCCCTCACCGCACGGCTGCTGACCGATGCGGCCGCCATCAACGCCACCCAGAACCAGTTGGTGGCATGGCCGACGTATGCCGGTCGCGCGGGCCGGAACTACACCGTCAACAACGAACTGGGCGTGCTCCGCGATGGCCGCAACAGCTTCCATATCGATACCACGGGAATCTGATCCATGACACCTTCCAACGCCTGGCTGGCACTCGCACTGGTGTGTGGCGTCGCCAGCAGCTGCTCTGCCGCATCCCCCGCGCAGACCCTGCAGCAACGTTGCGCCGCCACGCCGATCGACGACCGGGTGGAGATCAAGGTCTTTGAGCAGGGGCAGATAAGTGCATGCCCACCGGATGCCGATGAGGACTGCATCTACAGCCTGACCGTCGGCCAGACCTACAGTGCCGGTACACCGGACTTCAACGCCGATGGCCATCCGGACCAGTTGGTCAAGCACCTCGGCTCGAACTACGGCGACGTTGATGTGGTGCACTACCTGGGCTTCGTGCAGTGCGGCGATGGCACGGCCATCAAGGTGCTGGACGGACAGTTCAAGGAGGTCATCGTGCCCGCCAGCAGCGCCACCGCATGGCCCGAACTGGCCGCTACGCGCGGGTGTGCGGCACCGGGGCACGAGAACGACCCACTGCAGCGCATCACGCTCCTCTTCGATCCAGGCACCTACACCTACGTCGAGACGCCGAAGCTGGATCCGGAGTCGGTGTGCTCCGGTACCCGGTGAGCACGGCGACTGTCCCTCCACACGCACCGCCCCTTGGATGACGCGCGTGCTGCGGTACGTGCTGCTGGGCGCCGTTTCCGCGCTGACAGCAGCGTGTTCCAGCGCTGACGGCTGGAAGCAGCCTCCCGTCAACCCGGCTGGGGAACCGACCGCGATTACCCGCACTACCGCGTTCGCAGGCCGTGGGGAGGACTTCCTCTTCCAGCGCGATGGACGCACCGTCCGCATTGCGCTCGGATCGGCCGTGGATGCCTGGCAGGTCAGCTGCGATCGCACTCGGGCGCTGGCCTGGGGACGGCCCTGGGCGCAGATAACGCCGGGCGTTACGCCCTACACCATCCTCTTCCTGCTGGATCTGGAGCGAGACCGCGTTCTGGTCACCTTCTCCCTTGTGCATGGCCCCTACGAGGTGAACTTCAGCCAGGACCGGCAATGGGTCAGGATCGATGATGTCGTGCGTCGGCAGCGCGATGGCCGTCTGGTCGAAACGGCGCCTGCTGCGGCGGGCATCGAAGAATCCTGCCCGTCGTTTGCCGGAAAGCAATCGGAAACAGCCTCCTGACCCAGGGCGGCGCCGATACGTGCACACGCCTGCGACCCGACGCTGCCACCCCGACCGGGTTCATTTGCGACGTGTTCACTCGCCGCCCGCAGCGGAGATCGGCGATGATCGTGGCGCCACGCAATGGATTGCCCTCATGCCCGACCGTTCCGCACCGATGACTCCCGCCTCCCTGATTTCGCGCGGGTGGGTTTGGCTGCCCAGTGTGGTACTGCTCGCGGCCTGCAATGGCCCGGTACCGACACCGGCGAACACTCTAGCGGCCCCGCCCGCCGCCAGCGCGCCGGGCTTTTCGCTGCTGCCCGATTTGTCGGCGGAGGCGGCGCAGGCAGTGGGCGTTGAAGGCGGCCAGGTGACCGTACACTTCCAGGATCGGCAAGGCGAATCGCTGCTGGTCCTGGACCGCCGCGATCGCACCGAAGACGATCCGGACTTCGGTGAACCGGTCGCCGTGGCCGTGCTCAGTGCGACCCTGCACCAGCGTGCGCAGCCCCGGCAACCGTTCGTGCAGCGTTGGCAGCGCGAGATCCGCATGCCCTGCCCGGGGGTCGATCTGGAGGCCGGCTGGTTCACCGGGCAGGTCGGTGCCACCGACCTGGACAACGACGGCGACGCCGAGATCACCCTCGCCAGCCACACGTTCTGCGGCGGCGGCATCGATTCCCACGAAATCCATATCACCCTGATTACCGCCGATGCCACCTACACCATCGAGGGCACCTCGCTGGTGACCTTGGAGGGAGAGCCACCGTTCGGAGGCGAACGCAAGGACGGTGAGGAGATCGCCACTGCGCCTGCCGCATACCGGCAGCACCTGGATGCCATCTGGGAGGCGGTCCGTGCCATGCCCGACGTGGAGGGTGATGGCGCGCCCTGATCGGCGCGCGTTGCCTCAGCCGATCACGATGTAATCGCTGACCAGCGTGATGCCGGCATGGGGTCCGTGCTGCAGCTGCACGTAGCGTCCGCCGACCTGGTCGATGGCGATGCAGTCATCCACGTCCAGCACCGTGTCGGTGTGCGGCTTGATCCAGCTCGCATCGCAGCGCGTTTTTGCCTTCGCCCTGGCCTCGGCCATGTCCGAGGCCACCAGCAGCAGGTAGTCGTGCGCTTCGCCGAGTGAGCCCGGCACGTAACCACCGAGGTTGACGAAGAACAGGCGCGGTGCGCCATCGGCGGCGGCGGCGGCGGCGTCATGGAAGCGGACCTTGTAGTCCTCCACCCCGTCCACCGCCAGCCAGCCATCCACATGCAGGCCCTTGGCCTGGCCGAACCAGTCCTGGCGCAGCTGCGGGTAGGCGTCCTCCACATGCGCGACGTTGGCGAAGGCCACGTCATGGACTTCGATGCGCGCGCGCGGATGGCGCCCGCCCAGCATGAACACGTGCAGCATCATTGACTCCTGGAACCACCGGAACGGCGCGTAGTGTAGCCCTGCCGGCACGCGGTGCCGCGTCCGGCAGTGGTATCGTCAGCACCTGACATTGCAGGAGCACCATCGCATGACTTTCCTCTCTCGCACCTTCCGCTCCAGTGCCGTCCCGGCATCGCTGGCCATCGCCGCCAGCCTGGCGCTCGCGGCCTGTGTCAGCACCCCCGGGCCGGTGGTCAAGGGCCCGGGCCTGTGCAAGGCCGATGGCCTGGACTGGGCCATCGGCCAGCTGGCCGACGAGGCCAACATGCGCAAGCTGGCCGCGCAGAGCGGCGCCGGTCTGGTCAACCCGATCGGGCCGGAAACCATCACCACCCGCGACCTGCGCCAGGACCGGCTGCGCGTGTTCATCGACAAGCGCAACGTGATCACGGCCATCCGCTGCGAATGATCACAGCGAAGGAGCCACCGATGCGGTGGCTCCTTCGGCATCACTGCCCGGCGCAGTCGCCCTCCTGCCGGCCGCGTGTCTTCGGGGTCTGGCCGATGCCCGGGTTGAACACATTGCCCGGGTCCAGCTGCCGGTAGAACGCCGCCAGCGCCGGCTTGGCCGGATACAGGTGGCCAACGTTGTGCTCGGCCGGATATTCGGCGCCGCGCGCATCCAGCAAGGCCCACATTGCATGCTCGATCGCCAGCGGGTCTTCGCCCTTGCGCACGATGTAATCCTGATGGAACACGTGGCAGAAGAAATGGCCGTAGTACAGCTTGCCGGCCAGCTTGGCATCGATGGCCGCTGGCAGCTGTTCCACCCACTGGCGATCATCGCGGCGCAGGGCCACGTCCAATGCGACGATGTCCTGCACCGTATCGCGGTGCACGTCGCGGTAGCGCACGGCGGCACCGGCCACGGCGAAGCGATGCAGGAAGGCCTTGCGGCCTTCATCGGCATTGCAATGGAAAAAATCGCCCTCGCCATCGGCGAAGTGCGCACGCAGAAACGCCTCGGTCGCCGCGGCATCCACCGCCGACACCTTGAGCAGCAGGTGGTGCGCGTAACGATCACGGAACTGTTTCATGCGCGCGGGCAGATGCCCCGGCAACACCCGCATCAGCGCCTGGATCGCCCGGTCGGTCACCCCGCGCAGGCCCACCGACTCGAACCAACCATCGATGCGGCTTTTCAGTGCGAACGCGGCTGGCACGCGCGCCGTACCGAAACGGTCGATCAGCAGGAAGGTGTCCTTGCCATAACGCTCGCCAATGTCGAATGCTTCGCGGTGCAGGTACTCGCCGGAAATCGGCAGGCGCCTGGACGCGGTAAGCAGGTGACGACGGATGGCGGTGAGGTCGTCCATCGCGTTGCTGCCGATGTAGAACACCTCGGCGTGTTCGCGTTCGAAGGTGTCCAGGCGCACCGCGAACACCGCCAGCTTGCCGGCTGATCCGGACGCTTCGTAGTGGCGCGAGGGATCGGCGTTGAAGCGCGCCGGGGTGCACGCATCCACCTGTCGCACCTGTTCGGCGTAACGCGGATCGGTCGCCGCGCGTCCGCTATCGTTGTCGACCTCGGCCGGCGTGTAATCGCCCCGTTGCAGGCGGTCGAGAATCTGTTCCGGCGCCTCGCCCAGTGCGATACCCAGGTGATTGACCAGCTGCAGTTGCCCGGCTGCATCCACCTGGGCAAACAGCGCCAGTTCCGTGTACGCCGGGCCGCGCCGGACCAGCGCGCCGCCGGAGTTGTTGCAGATGCCGCCCAGCACCGACGCGCCGATGCAGGAGGAGCCGATCACCGAATGCGGCTCACGGTCCAGGGGGGCCAGCAGCTGCTCCAGCCGGTCCAGCGTGGCCCCCGGCAGGCACACTACCTGGCGGCCCTCGTTCAACAGCTGGATGCCGGTCAACCGCAGCGTGTTGACGATGACCACCGGGCGGTCGTAGTCCTTGCCGTCGGGGGTCGATCCACCGGTCAGACCGGTGTTGGCCGCCTGCATGATGACGATGGCATCGGCCGCGACCACCGCCTGCAGCACGCGCCATTGCTCCACCAGACTGCCGGGACGGGCCACGGCCAGTACCGCGCCGTCGCCGAAGCGGTAGCCCTTGCGGAAGCGTCGGGTCGGTTTATCCCCGCTGAGCACATGGCGCGCACCGACGATGTCCCGCAGTTGCGCCAGCAGCGCGGGATCTGCCGGCACTGCGCTCACGAAAGGTTCCGGGCGGCGGCCACCAGCAGGTCGCGGTTGATGTCGGCGATGCGCTTCGCGCCGGTCAGGGTCATCGCCACGCGCATTTCCCTGGCGATCAGGTCCAGCAGGTTGGCCACGCCCTCCCCGCCCTGCACCGCCAGCGCGTATACGAAGGCACGCCCGAGCAGCACGGTGTCGGCGCCGAGCGCCAGCATGCGTACCACGTCCAGCCCATTGCGGATGCCCGAATCGGCCAGGATTTTCAGCTCGCCCTTGACCGCATCGGCAATCGCCGGCAGTGCGCGGGCGGTGGAGAGCACGCCGTCGAGTTGGCGGCCCCCATGGTTGGAGACCACGATGCCATCGGCACCAAAGCGCACCGCATCGCGCGCATCGTCCGGGTCGAGGATGCCCTTGATCACCATCGGGCCGGTCCAGAACTCGCGGATCCACTCCAGGTCCTTCCACGAAATCGACGGGTCGAAGTTGTTGCCCAGCCAGCCGATGTAGTCGGCCAGTCCGGTCGGGCTGCCGCGGTAGGTGGAGATGTTGCCCAGGTCGTGGGGACGCCCGCGCAGGCCCACGTCCCACGCCCAGCGCGGATGGGTGGCAGCCTGCAGCATGCGTCGCAGTGGCGCGTTCGGGCCGCTCATGCCCGAATGTGCGTCGCGGTAGCGCGCGCCGGGGGTAGGCATGTCCACGGTGAATACCAGCGTGCTCACGCCGGCCGCCTTGGCCCGTTCCAGCGCATTGCGCATGAAGCCGCGGTCGCGCAGGACATACAACTGGAACCACATCGGCCGGTCGATCGCCGGTGCCACTTCCTCGATCGGGCATACCGACACCGTGGACAGGGTGAAGGGTATGCCGCGACTCGCCGCCGCCCTCGCCGCCTGTACTTCACCGCGCCGCGCGCACATGCCGGTCAGCCCGACCGGCCCCAGCGCCACCGGCATCGCCAGCCGTTCGCCGAACAGTTCGGTGTCCAGGCTCAGGTCGGCCATGTCGCGCAGCACGCGCTGGCGCAACGCGATGTCGGCCAGGTCGGCGACATTGCGCTTGAGCGTGTGCTCGGCGTATGCGCCGCCATCGATGTAGTGGAACAGAAACGGCGGCAGGCGGCGCTGCGCGACGGCACGATAATCGGTGGAGGCGGAAATGATCATGGGTCAACCGTGGGCAGGAGGAAGCCGCGAGGCACGGGCGCGCCGGGCTTCGTTGTCATCAAGCGTGCGCAGGGAGGTGTGCACGAATTCCAGGTGCGCGTGCGCGGCCGCGCGTGCGCGTTCGGGATCGCCGGACAACACCCCGTCCATCATCTCGCGGTGCTGCACCGAGAGCGGCTCGAACGTACGCGCTGAGGTATAGAGCTTCTCGCGGCTCTGCGAGATGTTGGTCTGCAACAGCTCGAACAGGCCGCGCATCACCTGCAGCAGCACCAGGTTGTGCGAGGCCTCGGCGATGGCCAGGTGGAAGGCGGCATCGGCGCGCGCTTCGCCGGCCGGATCGTGCTTGCCATGCGCCTCCATCATGGTGTTGAAAGCCTGGCGGATCTTCGCGCGGTCGGCATCGGTCGCCCGCAGCGCGGCGTGCCAGGCGGTGGCGCCTTCGAGCGCGTGGCGAATCTCGAGTACGTCGAAACGGTATTCCGGGTCGCCCTGGAACAGCGGCAGATATGGCATCAACGGCTCGTCGATGGCCTGACGTGCGCGTGCCGCCGGTTCGCTGACGTAGGTGCCGCCCCCCACCCGTGCGGTCAGCAGGCCCTGGCTGGACAGCTGTGCGATGGCCTCGCGCAAGGCGGTGCGCGATACCCCCAGCTGCACCGCCAACGGCCGCTCGGCCGGCAACCGGTCGCCCGGCTGCAGGTGGTTGGCGGTGATCAGGTTGCGCAGCTGCGCGGCCACTTTGTCGGACAGGCGTTCGCTCTTCATGCCGTCATTGTCGCTGCGGAGGCGGGGGATGGGGTTGATGTTACCGGCCGATGCACGCGCATGCTCAGGGAATCATCCAGGTCAGCCAGTAGGCCTGCAGCGTGGTGATGATGCCCACCATCACGGTGAAGATCAGGCTGTGCTTGACCGTGAACCGGAACAGGTCCGACTCCTTGCCGGCCAGGCCCACCGCGGCGCAGGCAATGGCGATGGACTGCGGCGAAATCATCTTGCCGGTCACCCCGCCGGTGGTGTTGGCGGCCACCAGCAATACGTCGGACACCCCGATCTGCTGCGCGGTGGTGGCCTGCAGCGCCGAGAACAAGGCATTGGAGGAGGTATCCGACCCGGTCAGGAACACCCCCAGCCAGCCCAGGAACGGTGAGAAGAAGGTGAATGCCTTGCCGGTGTGGGCCAACGCCAGCGCCAAGGTGGCCGACAGGCCCGAGTAATTGGCGATGAAAGCGAACGCCAGCACCATGCCGATCGAATAGATCGGCACCTTCAGCTCATTGGCGGTCTCGGCGAAGGTGCGCAGCGCCGCGGCCGGGCGCATCTTCAACAGCACGATGGCCAGCACCGCGCCCAGCATGATCGCGGTGCCGATGGCCGATACCGCATCGAATCTGTAGACCGCTTCATAGGCGGTCGGTGACGGCACGATCGGCGGCATCTTCTGCACCAGCTGGTCCAGCGACGGCACCGGCAGCTTCAGCACCCAGTGCTGCAGCGCGCCCCCGGCGGCAAACAGGGCCTTGAATGGCGGGATGCTCCACACCGTGACCATCGCAGTGAGGATCAGGAACGGCGACCAGGCCTTGATGATCTGGCCGGCACGGTAGCGCGGTGCGTCCAGCGCCTGCGCCGCCGCCTCGGCGCTGGTTGGGGTGTCGAAGCGGAAGATCCGCACCGGCTTCCACCTGCGCAGGAACAGCGTCAGGCATACCAACGACGCCAATGAGGCGGTGATGTCGGGCAGCTCCGGGCCGATGAAGTTGGAGGTCAGGTACTGGGCGATGGCGAATGAGCCACCGGCCACCAGCACCGCCGGCCAGGTTTCCTTGACCCCGCGCCAGCCATCCATGATCGCCATGATCCAGAACAGTACGATGAGGGTCAGGAACGGCAGCTGGCGCCCGGCCATCTGCCCGATCTCGAACGGGTCCAGGCCGGTCACCTGCCCGGCCACGATGATCGGGATGCCCATCGCGCCGAAAGCCACCGGGGCGGTGTTGACGATCAGGCACAACCCGGCCGCATACAGCGGCTTGAAGCCCAGCCCGACCAGCAGTGCGGCGGTGATCGCCACCGGCGCACCAAAGCCGGCCGCCCCTTCCAGGAACGCACCAAAGGCAAAGCCGACCATCAACATCTGCAGGCGCTGGTCTTCGGTCACCGACAGGATCGAGGCGCGGATGATGTCGAACTGACCGGTCTTGACCGAGACCTTGTACAGGAACACCGCGCCCAGGATGATCCAGGCGATCGGCCACAGCCCGTAGATGAAACCGTAAGCGCCGGCGGCGACCGCCTGCTGCACCGGCATGCGGTAGAACAGCAGCGCCACCGCCAGCGCGATGATCACGGTCAGGGTGCCGGCCAGCCATCCCTTCATGCGCAGCACGGCCAGGGCGACGAAGAAGAAGGCGATCGGCAACAGCGCGATCAGACTGGACAGCCAGAGGTTGCCAGCGGGGTCATACAGTTGTTGCCAGGGCTGCATCGACGGATCTCTTCAGGAGCGGACGGGGGCCACGCGGCAGAGCACCGCGTGAGCCCTGGAAACTCCGCCGCCCTGATTATTGGCATTACCAATATCAAAATATGCGTCGGAGCTGCCCGCATTGAAGCGTCAATTGCGGTACAGGCCTATTAGACCATAGGTTTATGCCGGAGTTATTGGTACTACCACTTATGTCGCACAGCAGTTCCCGGGAGCGCCTTTCAACTCGATTCCGTTGCCGTCCGGATCTCTGACGTAGAGCGACAGGCCGTCCCCTTCCGCGCCGAAGTTGCTTTCGGCAGGCCCCGCAACCGCGATTCCATTGGCCTCCAGATGCGCGCGCACCTCTGCTTCGTTGAACGGCTCCACGCGCAGGCACAGGTGGTCGACGTTTCGGGCGTACTCGCCGGCGGCCGGGCCGCCGCGCGCGCCCAGCACGCCGTCGATGGCGACCAGGTCGATCATCGAGCTGCCCGTCTGCAGGTGGATCATGCCCAATGACGGCCGCTCCCGCGCCACGGCGCAACCCAGCACGTCACGATAGAAATGCAGTGCGCGCGATAGATCCATCACACGCAACACCACATGGTCGATATGTCGAATCTCGAAAGGTCGCATGCCGTCTCTCCTGGGTCGGATCGGCCAACGCTGCGGGCCGATGTCTGGCCCAAGCATGCCGCGCGGACCGTGATGGCGTCCTAGACGCAGTGTTGGAGAGGCGTGCAGGTCCGGGCAGTTGCCCGGTCGGCCTCAACGGCCCAGGTGCGCCATTGATTGACGTCATTGTCCTTCGTACACGGAACGTTGACGCAGTTCTTTGAACCACCGGCACGCGCTGCGCATTGTGCGTCCGCTGGTACTGGACCTGAGCGATATGCAATCAATGAACTGGGTGGATCGTGGCCAGAGCCTGACTATCGATGCGCAGGAGCGGCATGCAGGCATCTGCATTGGCGTATCCCGAATGTCGTCGGTACAGCTCGTCGGCGGTGCCTTGACGCTGTGGATGCAGTTGCGCGGCAGCAGCTGGCTGGCATCGCGCGAAGGCCGGTTCCGCCTGCGTCGCGGGGATTGGATCGTCCTGGACCGCGAGTCGCGGCCTCATCTGCAGGCCGACCGGCAGGGCGTCTGTATTGGCGTGGCCCTTTGCGGAAGAGTACTGGAACTACTCGATGACAATGCCTGTCGTCTGTATCCGGGTCGCGGCCACATGCCCCGTTACGACCTGCAGTTGGGGCTGCGCCTGTGGCGGCAACTGGCGCAACGGGCGCCCTGCGACGCGGGCACGTCGGGCACTGCGCTGCAACCATTGATGTACCACCTCGCGCACCTGCAACAGGCGCTTCTGATACAGGAAGATCGCTGCCCCGGACGCTCGCGCTGTCGCAAGCGCCATGTCCTGGCGCGACTGTGCCGCGCCCATCTGATGCTGGAGGGCAACGTCGATCGGGTGGTCAGCGTTGGCGAGCTGGCGCGCCTGTCCAGCATGTCCTACTGGTACTTCTCCAAAGCCTTCCAGGGCGTGTATGGCGTCAGCCCGCAAGCCGCCGGGGTGCGGCTTCGCATGGCGCATGCCGCCGGACTGCTGCTGTCCAGTGACCTGATCATCGGAGAAGTTGGCGCCGCCTGCGGCTTCGAAAGCAGCTGCAGTTTCGCGCGCGCTTTCCGCGCGCACTTCGGCACCAGCGCCTCGGCATACCGCACGCGTGCACGTGCACTTGCAACTAACGCTAATTCGGCACATGTCCGCCACGAATCGTGCCAAGGCCCAACGAAAACGAAACAGTAACGTTTGTCGGCGTACTTCGCACAACACTTCAATTGGAGAGAGGGATGCTTACTTTGACGTTGCCGGGCAAGTTGCCGGTGAGCTTGCTGTCCATGGCCATCGGGCTGGCGCTGGCACCGGTCACCGCGTTCGCGGACGCGCCCACCACCCTGGACAGGATCGAGGTGACCGGCTCGCGCATCCGCGCCGTCGAGGCCGAAACGCGCCAACCGGTTCTGGTGGTGAGCCGCGCGGATATTTCCCGCCAGGGATTTACCAGCATCGCCGATGTGCTGCAGAACCTCAGTTCGGCAGGCTCCGCGCCCATCTCGCGCGCGGACGCACTGGCATCGGGTGAGAATGTCGGTGGGTACTACATCGATATCCGCAACCTGGGGGCCGCACGGACGCTGGTGCTGCTCAACGGTCGCCGCCTGGGCGCCACCACCAGTGGCCTGCAGGACCTGGGCCAGGTCCCGCTGAGCGCGGTCCAGCGCATCGAAGTACTGAAGGATGGCGCGTCGGCCATCTACGGCTCCGACGCCATTTCAGCCGTGGTCAACATCATCACCGACAACACCTTTGACGGCGCTGAGCTGAATGTGTCCATGGGGCAATTCAGCCAAGGCGATGGCCGCAACCAGCAGTTGGCCTTGCGGGTTGGTGCTCAAGGCGACCGCAGCGGTGTCACCGCCGCGCTGGAGTACAGCAAGGACGATCCGGTCTGGGCCAAGGACCGTTGGTTCAGCCGCGATGGCAATGCCGGGCCGGACTATCCCGGTTCGGGCTGGAGCGGGATCGGTCGCAACGGTTCGCATTGCAATCCGTGCGCTGGCGACGGTGTCGCCGCCGGTGATGTGCGTTGGTGGACCCTGAAGGACGGGGGAAATTCGAACAACCCCGCCGACTACCGCCCCACCGACGCCCGCGACCGGGTCAATGCCAACGAGCAGATGATGCTGCAGACCGGCATCGAGCGCCGCTCACTGTTCACCAGTGGCTGGTACGACCTGAGCGACACACTGCGGCTGGAAGGCGAGGCGCTGTACAACCAACGCATCACCGACCAGCAGGTCGCCGGCTATCCCCTGTCCTACGACGTCCCGGCTGACAACCCCTTCAATCCGCATGGCGTGGACACCCGGATCAACCGCCGGCTCTGGGAAGCGCCGCGTACCACCCGCAGCGACCTGCAGACCTTCCGTGTCAGCGGTGCACTGAAGGGTCGCCTGCAACTGGGCGGTCGTGATGTCGACTGGGACGTGGGCGGCCTGTACAACCGCAACAACCTGACCAAGACCGGCCACGGCGATGCCAGCAAGCTGGCGCTCAACCGCGCGCTGAGCCCGGACTGCGGCACCTCCAGCGATCCCAACTGCACGCCTTGGAATCCCTTCCTGCCGCATGGCGTGGACGGCGCCGGTGCGTTGTCCGACCCGGACCTGCAGAAGTTCCTGTTCCCCTACTTCACCGATACCGGCACGACCACCACCACGGTCTACAGCGCCAACCTGGCCAGCTCGCTGTTTGACCTGCCCGCCGGCGAAGTGGGCGTCGCGGTGGGCTATGAGCATCGCCGCGAGCAGGGCCGGTTCGTGCCCGACGCCTTCAAACAGTCCGACGAAAGTACCGGTCTGGCGGCGACCACGACCGAAGGCGGCTACACGCTGGATGAGGTGTACGCCGAACTGAGCGTGCCGATCCTCAAGGACCTGCCGTTTGCACGCGAGCTCACCCTGAACATGGCCGGCCGCTATTCCAACTACAGCAATTTCGGCAATACGCTCAACAGCAAGTTCGGCCTGACCTGGCGTCCATCGGAGCAGTTGCTGGTACGAGGCACGGTCGCCACCGGATTCCGCGCACCGACCATCTCCAATCTTTACGGCGGCGCCGGTGCCAGCTTCGAGTCGTATGTGGATCCGTGCGGTACCGGCGCCACCAACAGCGTCAACGGCAATGCAGCATGCAATGCAGCGGGGGTTCCGCTGGGCTACGTCCAGCTGGGGCAGAACGGTGTGCCCTGCACCGGCTATCCGTGCCAGACCCCGGATGAGTTCATCAACCAGTCCAACCTCAACCTCAAGCCGGAAACCTCCACCAGCCGGACCGCCGGCCTGGTCTGGAGCCCGCAAGGGGTGGACGGTCTGGATATCTCGCTGGACTGGTACCAATACTCGGTCAAGGACATGATCATCCCTGACAGCGTGGACCGCATCCTGCGCGACTGCTACGTGCTCGGTGACGCCCAGCGCTGCGAAGGCATCGTGCGGGCGGCCGATGGTCACATCAGCGGGCTGCGCTACGGCGTGGCCAACCTGGGCAGGATGGAAACCCAGGGCTACGACCTGGGCATCCGCTACCGCTTGCCGCAGTTGGCCATCGGCCAGTTCAAGCTCGACTGGCAGACCAGCTACGTCAGCCAGTACGACGAGGAAGGCAGCAATGCCGAGGGCGGCAAGATCATGATCGGTCGGGCCGGCTACGTCGGCGACACCAGTGTGTTCCGGGTACGTTCCACAGTGGGCCTGGATTGGGAAAAGGGCGACTGGGGAATGCGTTATGGGATGCGGTATTACTCGGCAATGAAAGAGTCCTGCATACCCGACCGCCCCTGCACCCACCCGGACCGCTATGCGAACGGCGAGGCTGACGCCGTCCGTCGGGTGGGCAGCAACACATTCCATGATGTGCAGGTGCGCTGGCAGGCACCGTGGGACGCCACGGTATCGGTAGGCTCCAACAATGTGTTCAACCACCAGGGGCCGATCATGTTCACCTCCCCAGGCGGCGCGTTCCCCTACTACGCCGGCTTCGATATTGGCCGTACGGTCTATATGAAGTACCAACAGCGGTTCTGATCCACGCCAACTGACCCCACCAGTGGAGCCGGCACGCGCCGGCTCCACTGGTTGGAGGCATCCCGTTATTGCCGGAGGCGTCGGTTCATTTGCCGGCCTCCAGTTTCTTGGCGATGCGGCTGAACACGGCCAGCACGATGAGACACAGGACGCTGACGCCGATGGCGATGACGTACTCGCCGATGCCCACTGCAATACCGATGGCGGCGGCCATGATCAACGAGCTGGCCGTGGTCAGCCCGCTCACCTGGTCTTCGCGGCTGCCCCGCAGGATGGTGCCGGCTGCGACGAAGCCGACGCAGGCCACCACCGCCTCGATCAGGCGCACCGGGTCGACCTGCAACAGGTCGCGGTAACGCTCCTGCTGGAAGTGTTCAGCGATGCTGTCGCCCAGCCCCACAATCAACGCGGCCGCGCCGGCGATGAGCATATGCGTCCGCAGGCCTGCGGCGTGTTTGCCCATTTCGCGCTCGATCCCCAGCAAGCCGCCGAACACCATCGCCACGGCGATCCGCAGCAGGATCGATAGATCTTGTTCCAGTCCCATCCGCCTCTCCTCGCCTGTGCCACCTAGCCTTGCGTGGTCGCTGTGGCTGGGCCGTGAAGGGGCGCGTGAGGCGGATGTGCACGATCCTGGTGCGCACCGGTTACTGCGCCAGGTAGCCGCCGTCGATGGCGTAGTAGGTCCCGGTTGCGAAGGACGCATCGGCACTGGCAAGCCATGCCACCAGTGCGGCCACTTCCTCAGCCCTGCCCAGCCGGCCCAGCGCATGTTTGCCTTCCAGCGCCTGGCGGACGGCCGGGTCCATCTTGTCCAGCAACGGCGTGGCGATGAACCCCGGGCCGACGGCGTTGATCCGGATGCGGTCGCCGGCATGTTCCCAGGCAGCGGTCTGGGTCAGCCCGACCACGCCGTGCTTGGCCGCTACATAGGCGGCGGAATTGTTGAAACCCACCTGGCCCAGGATCGAGGCCATGTTGATGATGCTGCCGCCGTTGCCGGATGCGCGCATTGCCTGGATCTGCGCTCGTTGGCACAGGAACACGCTGTTGAGGTTGACGTCGATGACCCGCTTCCAGCCATCCACCGGGTAGTCGCCACTGCTGGCCGACGGCCCGCCGATGCCGGCGTTGTTGACCGCGATATCGAGCCCGCCCAGTTCCTGCACGGTGCGGGCCACGGCGGCCGCCACCGCCTTTTCATCGGTGACATCCAGGGCGATGCCGATCGCCTTGACGCCCTTGCCGCGCAGTGCCTCGGCCGTCTTCTGCACCGCTTCGTCCTTGAGGTCCCACACCGCCACCGCCGCGCCGGAGGCGGCCAGCAGTTCGGCGGTTGCCAGGCCGATGCCGGACACGCCACCGGTCACGATCGCCACCTTGCCCTTGAGCTGATAATCAATCATCGCGTTTGTTCCTCTGGTTGGAATAAGGCGGCAGGCCATGCCTGCCTCTGTCTTCACCTTACGCCCGCAAAACGTTATGCAACGTGCACGCAGGCGTGCCGCAACAATGCTTCCCATCGCTGCAACGCACCGGCGCCTATGCTGGTGGTCATACGTCCACATCTGCTCAGTCCGCGCTGCGTTGCACAGCCCCCTCCCCAAAGGCATGCCCATGACTGTTTCCAATGACGGCCCGTTGTTCACCCCCACCCGCCTCGGTGCCATTGCGGTCGCCAACCGCATCGCGATGGCACCGCTTACCCGCAATCGCGCCATCGAGGGCCGCGTGCCCAATCCCCTGGCTGTCGAGTACTACCGGCAGCGCGCCAGTGCCGGTCTGATCATCGCCGAAGCGACCCAGATCAGCCCGCTTGGCCAAGGCTATCTGGACACTCCTGGGATCTACAGCCAGGCCCAGATCGACGCGTGGAAAAAAGTAACCGACGCCGTGCACGCCCGCGGTGGAAAGATCGTGCTGCAGCTGTGGCACGTCGGTCGCATCTCGCACACCAGCCTGCTGCCCGAGGGTGAAGTTCCGGTCGCGCCGAGCGCGCTCAAGGCCCAGGCCAAGACATTCACGCGCAAGGGCTTTGAAGAGGTTTCCGCGCCGCGCGCACTGGACCTGGAAGAGATCCCCGGCGTGATCCAGGACTTCCGGCAGGCCGCGCGCAACGCCATCACCGCCGGTTTCGACGGCGTGGAAGTACATGCCGCCAACGGGTATCTGATCGACCAGTTCCTGCGCGATGGCAGCAACGTGCGCACCGACGGCTACGGCGGCAGCATTGAGAACCGCACCCGCCTGCTGGAGGAAGTGGTGCGCGCGGTTGCTGCGGAAATCGGCCCGGAGCGCACCGGTGTGCGTCTGTCACCGGTGACCCCGGCCAACGACGCCACCGATTCGCAGCCACAGCGGCTGTTCGAGCGTGCTGTCGAACGTCTGGACGCCATTGGGCCACTGGCCTTCATCCACGTCATCGAAGGCGCCACCGGTGGGCCGCGCGACAATATCGCCTTCGACTACGCCGCGCTGCGCGCGAAGTTCCGCGGCCCGTGGATCGCCAACAATGGTTACGACAAGGACACCGCCGCTGCGGCCGTGGCCGCAGGCTACGCCGACATGATCGCTTTTGGCCGCGCCTTCATTGCCAACCCCGACCTGGTGGAACGCCTGCAGCACGACGTTGCCCTGTCCAGCCTTGACCCGGACACGCTTTACGGTGGCGGCTCGAAGGGCTACACCGATTACCCCAGCGTTTCAGGCTGAGACGTGCGGCCGGGCAACGCCCGGCCGCTGTAAGACTGACCGCGTTGCCGGCAATCAGTACACCGGCAGCGAAATGAAACTGGCCTGCTGCGGCGCATGCCACACCTGCTGCGTCGCCTTCTGGTAATCGCCCGGCTTGGCCAGGTAGATGTTCGGCACGAAGGTCTGCGGGTTGCGGTCGTACAGCGGGAACAGACTGGACTGCACCTGCACCATCACCCGGTGCCCGGGCTGGAACACGTGGTTGGCGGTGGGCAGGCCGAACCGGTAGTCCAACACCTGGTTGGCAGCGATTGCCTTGGGTGCGCTGAAACTCTCACGGTAGCGCCCGCGGAAGATCGCCATCGATACCGCCAGCTCATACCCGCCCATTTCCGGCGACGACGGCGTCTGGTCCGGATACACATCGATCAGCTTCACCACCCAGTCTGCATCGCTCCCCGTGGTGGCCGCGGCCAGATTCACCTGCGGGGCCCCGCCGATGCGCAGCGGCTCGGTCAGCGGTTCGCTGACGAAGGTCAGCACGTCGGTGCGTCCATCGACAAAGCGCTGGTCCTTCACCAGCCAACTGGTCCACATGTCGCGGTCGGCAAAACGCACCGGGCGCGGCACGAAGGGCACCGGCTTGGCCGGATCGGCCACGTAGGCCTCATACGTCGCTTCGCCCGGCTGCGGCGCCTGGAAGGACAGCTTGCCACCGGCGCGCAGGTACAGCGGCTTGGTCTGTGCAGCCGTGCGCGGCCACTGCTGCAGGCGGTCCCAGTGGTTTTCGCCGGTGTTGTAGATCAGCACCGGCGGCGTCTCGGCCTTGCCCGCGCCATCGACCAGGTACTGGTCGAAGAACGGTTTGAGCACATCGCGGCGGAACTGCAGGGCGGTATCGCCCTCGAACTTCAATGCGCCCAGGCTGCTGCCGTCGTAGTTCACCTGGCTGTGCCGCCACGGGCCCATCACCAGGTAGTTGAGGGTGTTGCTGCTGTCGCGTGGCTCCATCGCCGCGTAGCTGTGCACCGCGCCCCACATGTCTTCCTGGTCCCACAGGCCCTGCAGCCACATGGTCGGCACCTTGAGCGGTGTTTTGGCCATCTGCGCATCCAGCGCCTGTTCCTGCCAGAACGCATCGTAGGCCGGGTGCTCGATCAGCTTGTGCCACCACGGCAGCTGGTCCAGGCCGTTGGCACGGGCGTAATCGCCGGCCGAACCGGCGCGCAGGAAGGTGGTGTAATCGTCGTAGCCCACGCTGGGAATCGACGGGCCTTTGCCACGCTTGGCCAGCTGGCCGGTGAAATAGCCGAAGTTGACCTGGCGGAACGCGCCGTAGTTGAGCCAGTCATCGCCCATCCAGCCGTCGATCATCGGGCTCTGCGGTGCGGCGACCTTCAACGCGGGGTGCGGGTTGGTCAGCGCCATCACCACGGTGAAGCCTTCATAGGACGATCCGAGCATGCCGACCTTGCCGTTGCTTTCCGGCACGTGCTTGACCAGCCAGTCGATGGTGTCCCACGCGTCGGTGGCGTGGTCGACCTTGGTGTCGTTGAGCGGGCCGCGCAACGGCCGGGTCATCACGTAATCGCCTTCCGAACCGTACTTGCCACGGATGTCCTGGAATACCCGGATGTAGCCGCCATCGACGAACACTTCATCGCCCTGCGGCAGGATGTCGCGCATGTGCGGCGAGTCGATCCGCTTGGCCCGGTTGGCGGCATCGTAGGGCGTGCGGGTCAGCAGGATCGGGGCGTGTCTGGCGCCTTTGGGCACCACGATCACGGTATACAGCCGGGTGCCATCGCGCATCGGCAGCATGACCACGCGCTTGTCGTAGTCGAAATCGGCGGTGGGCGTAACGAATCCCTTGGCGGGGATGTCCGGCGTCATCGGCGAGGTCTGCGCCGCCAGCACGGGCATCGATACTGACAGGGCTACGGCAAACGCTACGGCACGCACGTGCATGGATGTCTCTCCCGCCAGGAAAGGACCCAGCCTACTCCCCACCCACACCGAATGGCATATGACCAATGGCCCTGCCACGCGGCGGCCACGGCGTGCCGGCGCCCACCCCGCGCCAGCCTGCGCGGTTGGGCGGCACCGCCACTTCGTGCAGGGCCAACCAGCGCAGTCCCCCGGCGTCCTGCCGCAGCACGGCCAGCGATTCCCGCCACTGCAGCGGGCCCACGCCGCGCTGGTGGCCTTCGCGATAGCGCACCATGGCCAGCGGTGCCGGCGCGGAAACCAGCTCAACCGCCTCCAGCGTGATGACCAGGCCAGCCTGCGCGCCATGGCCCCCGGCGAACATGCCCTGCAGCGCATTTCGATCCAGACGCTGGCCGGCGATGCCGACCATGCTGAAGTCCTCGCTGAAACGGGCCAGCAGCGTGTCCAGCGCCGTGGCCGGCAGGCGCGCGTTGAACCAGTCTTCGATCATCACGTGCAGGACGCGCACTTCTTCGATGGCCGCCAGGGAAAGATCGTTCGATACAGGGGTCATGGGGCGTTTACTCGCAGACAAAGGGAGGCGGCCGGCGTCCGCCACAGCAGCGGCAACGGCAGCAGGGTCATGCCGCTGGCCAGCAGCAGCGTGATCGTAAAGGCGCGGCCGGGCAGCGCGGTGCTCAACGCACCCAGCACACAGGCCAGCAGCGCAGCGGCCAGGCAGAAACTGAGCTGGCGGTTGAGGTTCCACAGCGCACTGCCGGGCATCAGTTCGTCGTGGTCGAGGCCCTGGAAGGCCAGCGTCTGCGCGGTACTGCTGCACAGGCTGCCGCCCAGCCCCATCAACGCGAACGCCAGCACCGGCAGCAGTGGCTGTACCGGTTGCACGCCCAGCAGCAACGCGATGCCGAGCGCCTGGCACGCCATCCCGGCGCAAAGCAGCGGGCGCGGCCCTCGCCGTGGCAACCACGCGCGGGTGGTGGCGATCGCGATGGCCGAGGCGATCGCCCAAGGCAGCATGAAGCCGCCGATGGCCGTCGCGCTGTAGCCAAGCCGGCTGAGCAGCAGCGTGGCCACCAACTGGGTACCCATGAACGTGCCGGGCACCAGCAGGTAGACCAGCATGGCCAGCCGCAATGCGGGGTACCGCAACAGCGACAACTGCAGCACCGGCTGCGCGGTACGCCTGGCGCTGCGTGCATACACCACCAGCAGCAGCGCGGCGGCAACGAACATCCATGCCCCCAGCGCGCGTTGCTGGGCCTCGGCAAGCAGGCTCAGCGCGACCAGCAACAGGCTCAGGCCCAGCGTGCCCAGCAGCAGCCCGCGACGGTCCAGGGACGGCAGCGGGCCCGGTGCCTCCGTGCGGATCCACACCGCGGCCAGCAGCAGCGTCATCCCGGCCAGCGGCGTACTGGCCAACAGCACCCAACGCCACGACCCCAGGCCCACCAGCCAGCCGCCCAGCAGCGGCGACATTGCCGGGACCAGCAGTGCCACCGCCATGATCCGCGCGGTGAGCCGGCCACGTTCGGCCGGCGGGCAATACCGGTACGCCATCGCCTGCCCGACCGGAATCAGCAGGCCGCCGCCCAGTCCCTGCAGCAGCCGCCAGCCGATCAGCGCCTCGATGGTCGGCGCGGTGCCGGCCAGGATCGCGCCCAGCAGGAACACGCCCAGCGACAGGCACAGCAGCCGGCGTTCGCCCCAGCGCGCCGCCAGCCATCCGCCCAGCGGAATGACCAGCGCCAGGCCCAGCATGTAGGCATTGCCGATCCACGCCAGCTGCGGCACCGAGGCCTGCAGATCGGCGGCCAGCGCCGGATAGGCCACGTTGCCGATGAACATGTTGACCAGGTCCAGCGAGAACCCGAGCAGGTACAGCAGTTCCACCTTGGACCGATAGGTCATCACGCGCTCCCGGAAACGAGGCGGCAGCATGCGCGTCCGCGTCGGCTGGATAAACCGAACATCCAGTGCAAGACTGTCAAATCATTTTTGACGAAAGGAGCGGTGCCATGGTCAGCCTGGACCGTTTCGACACCTTCAAGGCCGTGGTCGATGCCGGCAGCCTGACGGCGGCGGCCGAGCGCCTGGGCCAGAGCAAGGCCGTGGTGAGCTTCAACCTGAAACGGCTGGAGCAGGAGCTGGGCGTGACCCTGCTGGTGCGCAACACGCGCAGCCTGGCATTGACCGAAGCCGGCGAGCGCTTCCACCAGCACTGCGTGGCCATGCTGGAAACCGCCGAGCGGGCCATCGAGGAAGCCCGCAGCGAACAGCAGCAACTGCGCGGCACGCTGCGCCTGACCACCACCCCGGAGTATGCGATCGCCAAGGTCGTCCCGTTGCTGGAGCGTTTCCGCGCGATGCATCCGCAGTTGCGCCTGCACCTGTCGACGTCAGCGGCCCACGCGGACCTGATTCCCGAGCGTTTCGACCTGGCGATCAGGCTCGGCCGCATGGCCGATTCGCGGCTGCGCGCCACGTTGCTTGACGAACATGCGTTGTGCGCGGTGGCCGCGCCCGCGGTACTGGCATCGTTGCCCGATGAGGCAGCGCGCGATGATCCGGACTGGGTGCGGACGCTGCCACGGGTGGGCTATCCGCGCCTGGCCGACCTGCCGTTGGTGGCGCCCGATGGCAGCGACCAGGTGTTTGCCAGCAATCCGGCCGACGCGGTGGTGACCGTCGACAATGCATCGACGTTGCGCGCCTTCGCACTGGCCGGGGCCGGGGCGACGGTGCTGCCGCAGTGGCTGATCGCCGAGGATCTTGCCCAGGGCCGGTTGCTGCCGATCCTGCGGCGGCATCGTTTCCCGCGCCAGGGGGTGTATGCGGTGTTTCCCAACACGGCCCATCCCTCGCGCCGGGTACAGCTGCTGCTGGCGCACCTGCGCCAGCATCTGCCCGGTTGAAAGGGCACGACCGGCGGTCGTGCCCTCCCGGTAGGTACCGACCGTTGGTCGGTACTGCTTTTTCAGCGCACCACGCCTTCGCTGAGCACGATCGGGGTGGTCTGCAGCGGCTCGCCCGCCGAGCGTGACAGCTGCAGTTCGTAGCGGCCTTCGGCGATCTTCCACTGCTTGTCGGCGGTATCGAAGCTGGCCAGCGTCTTCGGCTCGGCCTCGATGCGGATCCGGCGCGATTCACCCGGCTGCAGCGTCACCTTCTGGAAGCCGATCAGACGGATCGGCGTGGCGCTGCCTTCGGGCATCTTCAGGTACAACTGGGCCACGTCCGCACCGGCCACCTTGCCGGTATTGCGGATGTCCAGCGTGGCCACCAGGCGTTGCCCCTGCGAGACCGCACTGAGGTTGTCGTAGCGGAACTGCGTGTAGGACAGGCCGTGGCCGAACGCGAACTGCGGCACCAGGCCCTTGGCGGCGAACCACTTGTACCCCACGTTGGCGCCCTCGATGTCGTAATCGATGGTGTCATCGGGCTTGTGCTTCGGGTTGAAGCCCAGCCCGTTCACGTGGGGACGCGGCAGCTGGCTGGCATCCACCGGCCAGGTCACCGGCAGCCGGCCGGACGGGTTGACCTTGCCGGTCAGCAGGGCGGCAATGCCTTCGCCGCCGCGGATACCCGGATACCACGCCTGCAGCACCGCCGGCACCTGCTGCAGCCACGGCAGCTCGACCGGGCCGTTGGTTTCCAGCACCACCACGGTCTTCGGGTTGGCCTTGGCCACCCCTGCAATCAGCGCGTCCTGGTTGTCGGGCAGCTGCATGTGCGGCAGGTCGACCGACTCGGCCGACCACTGCGTGGCGAACACGATGGCCACATCGGCGGCGGCGGCAGCGCGCGCGGCGGCGGCCACGTTGCGGCCATCCACGTACGTGATCGTCGCGTCAGGACGCTCGGCACGCAGCGCCTCCAGCGGCGAGGACGGATGGAAGATCACCGGGCCCGGCCAGGTGGTCGGCAACACGCCCGGCACTGCATTGGTGCCCTTGGCCGTCCAGCCCACCATCGACGAACCACCGCCGCCAATCACGCCCTTGTCGGCATGCCCGCCGATGATGACGATGCGCTTGACGTCCGGGCCCAGCGGCAGCAGGTCGTTGGCGTTGCGCAGCAGCACGCTGCCCTC
This sequence comes from Stenotrophomonas sp. GL_101, assembly GCF_057835675.1. Taxonomy (NCBI): domain Bacteria; kingdom Pseudomonadati; phylum Pseudomonadota; class Gammaproteobacteria; order Lysobacterales; family Lysobacteraceae; genus Stenotrophomonas; species Stenotrophomonas sp. GL_101. The sequence continues at coordinate 2,636,925 of NZ_CM174432.1, forward strand.
TTCCACGGTGCGCTGCGCGGCGGCGAAACCGGCTGCATCGTCGATCGGCACGTGTTGCGGTGGCAGGTCGAAATTGCCGTTGGCGAACATCGCGCGCAGGATCCGGCCGACCATGTCGTCCAGGCGCGCGCGCGGCACCACCCCACCGGCCACGGCCAGCCGCAGCGGTGCATCGAAGAACACCGCCTTGTCGAACACTTCACCGGCCGACTGCTGGTCCAGGCCGGCCAGTGCCGCCTTGGAGCCGCTGTGCACGCCGCCCCAATCGGACATCACGAAACCGGGGAACTTCCATTCCTGCTTGAGTACCTGGTTCATCAGGTAATCGTGTTCGCAGCCATAAATGCCGTTGATGCGGTTGTAGGAGCACATCACCGAACCGGGCTTGCCGATGTCCAGGGCGATCTCGAACGCCAGCAGGTCCGACTCGCGCATGGCCTGCTCACCGATCTGCGCGCTGTGGAAGTTGCGCGAGGTTTCCATGTCGTTGAGCGCGAAGTGCTTCATCGTGGAAATCACGTGCGCGCTCTGCACGCCGCGGATCGACTCGCCGACCAGGCGCCCGGCCAGCAGCGGGTCTTCGCCGGCATATTCAAAGTTGCGGCCGTTGCGCGGGTCGCGCTGCAGATTGACGCTGCCGGCCAGCAGAATGTTGAAGCGCTGCTGCCAGGCCTCGCGGCCCATGGTGGCGCCACCGGCAAAGGCCACTTCCGGGTTCCAGCTGGACGCGGTGGACGGGCCAGACGGCATCGCGGTGGCATGGTCGCCCTTGCGAATGCCGCCCGGGTTGGTCACGCCCACGCCGGCATCGGCCGACTGCTGCGACGGAATGCCCAGGCGCGCCACGCCCGGCACGAAGCCGGCCGAACCGACCGCGCCGTCCGGCAGCTGGCCACCGTCCTTGCCCAGCCCGAAGTAGCTGTGCAGCATCTGGAACTTCTCGTCGTCGGTCATCTTCGACACCAGCAGCGTGGCGCGGGCATCGGCGGTGAGGCCGGCATCCATCCACGGCGTATCGCCGCCGACCGGGGCGGCATAGTCCAGCGTCAGCAGCGTACCGGCCACGGTCTGTTTGCCGGTGTCGGTACGCAGCTTGATCGCGGTGCTACGGGCGGACCGGAAGCCCTGGCTGAAATAGCCGGCCCCGGCCGCCGCGTTGAACCCGGCGGCGCTGGCGACGTCGGCATCGACGGTGCCCAGCAGCAGTGCCGGGGCGCCTACGCGCGAGGCTTCCACCTGCTGTTTGAAACCGGCCGCGTCGGCGTCGGCGGTGCGGGTGTACAGCGCCACCACGTGGCGGCCGTCGTTGAGACGCAGGTAGTGGGTGCCCGGGGCTTCGATGCCCGACTCCGCTTCCACCGGCAGGCGCGAGATCACGATGCTGCCGCGGCGCTCGGCCGAGGCCGGGTCGCTGCTGACGAAGCGATAACGGTAACCAAGCTGGTCAGCCAGTGCTTCCAGCGGATCGGGCGCGCGGCTGGACTCCACCGTGTCGGCCGGGCGATGCACGTTGCCAACGGTCAGCGCATCCACGTTCAGCGCCTGCAACTGGTCCGCCACCTGCTGGATATCCAGATGCCCGGGGGCCTGTTCCAGGCGGAGCACGGTGAAGGCATTGGCCCCTTCTGCCGCGGTGGGCGACGCAGCCCAGGCCGATGCAGCGAGTGAGAGGGTGATGGCGGCCGTCAGGGCGAGCGGCTTTGTAATCGTTTTCATAAGCGGGCGAAACACCTTTTCCGACGCAGAAAATCCAGGGAGTCTTGCCGCAGAAGGGTGCAGCGCCATGACGGCGGATGCCGGCACGCAAGGGCCGGTATCGGGTACTACCCGGGCAGCGCGGCTACGACCAGGCCCCTCCGCCTGTCGATACAGCCACCCTGTCCGGTGGGCGCCGTGAACGGCCCCCATCCGGTCAAGAGTCGTCCACCCTGTTCATCGCTGTCAACAGCGCGTTCATATTCGAGGGCGTAAGGGCAGCAGTGCCATCACCCTTGATCCGGCTTGATGACCTGGGTTGTCGCCGCGTCCACCAAGCCCCCGTCTGCGCCTCGCGGCAGCAACGGGGCCAGTGCATGGCCGTCTGCACGGGTGACCAGCCGCGAGCGCGGTTCAGCCTCGGCGAACAGGAAGTCTTCGCCCCATTGGCGCAGTGCGACCACCAGCGGGAACAGCGCCTGCCCCTGCGGGGTGAGGACATAGTCCTGGTAACGACTGCCATCGGCGGCCGGCTGCTGTTCCAGCACGCCCGCTTCCTGCAGCGCCTGCAGGCGCTGGCTGAGCATGCTCCGGGACATTCCCAGGCTGCGTTGGAAATCACTGAAACGGTGGATGCCATCGAAGGCATCGCGAACCAGCAGCAGCGACCAGCGGTCGCCGACGAGGTCCAGCGCACGTGCCACCGGGCAGGTCCGGGTAAGGGCGTCGCTCATGGCAGCCTCCTATGATGGTTTTATTTTAGAACCATGTGGCGCAGAATCAACTGGTTCTATTTTGAGACCATACTATGTCACTCGTCGCCCCCCTGCCCCGTACCGCCACCCCCTTGCTGATGCTGTTTGCCTGCGCCGCCGGGCTCAGCGTGGCCAACGTCTACTACGCCCAGCCCCTGCTGGATACGCTCGCCGCCGACCTGCAGATCGGCACGGCCTGGATTGGCGCGGTGATTGCCGCCACCCAGCTCGGTTCGGTCGCCGCGTTGTTGTGGCTGGTGCCCTGGGGTGACCGGGTCGACAGGCAGCGGCTGATGGCGGTGCAGAACGGCGCGTTGGTGCTGGCCCTGCTGGGGGTCGCCAGTGCCCACCAGGCCGGCACGCTGTTGTTGGGCATGCTGGCGGTGGGCCTGCTGGGCACCGCGATGACCCAGGGGTTGATCGCCTATGCCGCCGCCGCGGCCAGTCCGCACGAGCGTGGCCGCGTCGTCGGCGCCGCCCAGGCCGGCGTGGTCATCGGCCTGCTGCTGGCCCGCGTGGTCGCCGGTGCGGTGGCCGATCTCGGCGGCTGGCGCGCGGTGTACCTGCTCTCGGCCGCGTTGATGATCGCCACCGGCACGTTGTTGTGGCTGCGGCTGCCACGCTTGCCGGTGCCGTCGGTGTTGCCGCCCCGCACCGCGTTGATCGCACTGCTGCGCCAGCAACCGGTGCTGCGCCGGCGTGGGGTGCTGGGGCTGCTGTTGTTCACCGCGTTCGGGCTGTTCTGGAGCAGCATGGCGCTGCCGTTGGCGGCGCCGCCCCATGGGCTGCGCCACGGTGCGATCGGCGCCTTCGCCCTGGTCGGCCTGCTCGGCGCACTGGCCGCCGCGCGCAGCGGGCACTGGAGCGATCGCGGCCATGCCGAACGTGTCTCGTTGGCGGCCCTGCTCGTGCTGCTGCTGAGCTGGGCGCCCCTCGCGGCGATGCCGCTGCACCTGGGCTGGCTGGTACTCGGCGTGCTGCTGTTGGATCTGGCCGTGCAGGCCCTGCATGTCACCAACCAGAGCCTGATCCTGGCGGCGGCGGCAAATGCGCAGGCCCAGGTGATTGCGGCCTACATGTTGTTCTATGCCGCCGGCAGCGGGCTCGGCGCACTGGCCGGCAGCGCACTGTATGCCGCCCATGGCTGGAGCGCGGTCTGTGCCGCCGGCGCGGCGGTATCGCTGTTGGCGCTGGTTGCCTGGGCGGTGACCGCGCGCCGATGACACCCGATCCGGTCAGGCAGCGCGGCCACTGGCCGGTACCGGGCATGAAACCTTCACGACCCCCACTGCGTTCACCCTGCTGCGCCAGATTTATTAGCATTTTTACTAATTGCAGGTAGCATGACCGATCTCAGCCCCTGACACTGCCGCTGCCGATACTCCCCGCCATGCCCCTGCTGCGCACCCGTTCCTGCCTGCTCCAGCCCCCTCGGGCGGTGCACTGATGGGCGCCGTTCTGGCCCTGGAGCAGTTGCTGGAAACCCGCCAGGTCTGGCGCGGGCAGCCACGCGCAGGCTTGCCCGAGGTGGCGGTGCACCCCACCGGGCACCCTGCCCTGGATGCCCGCCTGCCGGGTGGAGGCTGGCCGCCGTCGGCGTTGTCCGAGGTGCTGCTGTCCGCGCCCGGCCAGGGCGAGCTGGCGCTGGTCTGGCCCACCCTGGCCCGGCTCAGCCAGCAATCGCAGACCGTGGTGCTGATCGCCCCGCCGTACCTGCCGCACGCGCCGGGCTGGGCCGGTGCCGGGCTGGTGCTGGGCCAGCTGCAGGTGGTCCAGGCCAACCCCCGCGATGCGCTGTGGGCGGCCGAACAATGCCTGCGCTCGGCCGCCTGCGCCGCCGTACTGTGCTGGCCGCACCAGGCCGACGACCGCGCGCTGCGCCGGCTGCAGGTAGCCGCCGAAACCGGGCAATGCCTGGGATTTGCTTTCCGCGATACCCACCAGGCACGCAATCCCTCCCCGGCCCCCCTGCGCCTGCAGCTGGCAGAGGGCCAGGTGCGTGTACTCAAATGCCGCGGCGGGCAGGCGCCGGCGCAGCCGTTGCCGCTGGCCCGGGCCCATTGAGGCGCCGCCATGCACTGGGCCTGCCTGTTGTTGCCACAGTTGGCACTGGACGCGGCGCTGCGCCAGCAGCCCGATCCCAGCGTGCCGCTGGTGCTGCTCAGTGGTCCGGCGCAGCGTCGCGTGCTGCATGCGGTGAGTCCTTCCGCGCGGCACCTCGGGCTGCGTCGCGGCATGCTGCTGTCGGCCGCACAGGTACTCACCCGCGACATGCTTGTCGTCGAACACGACCCGCGCGCCGAACAGGCTACCCGGCAGCTGCTGGCCAGCTGGTTGTATGGGATCAGCTCGCAGGTCAGCCTTGCCTTCCCGCATGCACTGGCGCTGGAGATCGGCGCCAGCCGCGCGCTGTTCGGCGATTGGCCGACCATCGAAAAACGCCTGTGCGATGGCATGAAGGAACTCGGCTTCCGCCACCGGCTGGTTGCCGCGCCCAACCCCCATGCGGCCTGGGTGCTGACCCGTGCACATGCCCGGCTGGGCGTGGGCGCCGAGCAGCTGGAGGCTACCCTGGCGCAGCTGCCGATCGAACGCAGCGGCCTGCCGCCGGAGGCGGTCACGGTATTGGCGCGGTCGGGCCTGCGCACGCTGGGCACGGTATTCCAGCTGCCGCGCGACAGCCTGGCACGGCGTTTTGCCCCACAGGTGCTGGCCCACCTGGATGCGCTGCGCGGAATCAGCGCGCCACCGTTGGGTTATTTCCAGCCACCGGATCGCTTCGACGCCCGCATCGAGTTCGAGTACGAGATCGAGTCCACCCAGGCCATGCTGTTTCCCCTGCGCCGCCTGACCGGTGATCTAGCCGCCTTTCTGTGTTCGCGCGACGGTGGCGTGCAGCGCTTCGACCTGTGGTTCGAACACGACCAGCATCCCGATACCCGCTTGAGCATCGGCCTGCTCGCGCCCGAGCGCGATGCCACGATGCTGTTCGAACTGGCCCGCAACCGCGTGGACCACTTGCAATTGCCCGCCGGCAGCCGTGGCCTGCGCCTGCAGGCCGAGCAGCTGCCGCCGTTCGTGCCGGCCGCGCGCGATCTGTTCGACCCGCGCCCGCAGCAGGCGATGCCGTGGGAGCAGGTGCGTGAACGGCTGCGCGCGCGGCTGGGCGACAACGCCGTGCAGGGCCTGGGGCTGCGCGCCGAGCATCGCCCGGAACGGGCCGGCGGCGATGCCCATGGCGCCCCCAAAGCCCCCCCGCCCCGGCTGCCACTGCGCCCGGGCTGGCTGCTGCCGCGCCCGCAACCGTTGCTCGACCCGCACCTGCGCATCCTGTCCGGGCCGGAGCGGATTGAATCGGGCTGGTGGGACCAGGGCGATATCCGCCGCGACTACTACGTGGTGGAAACCGGCCATGGCCAGCGCGGTTGGGCCTATACCGTGGCCGATGGCCGTGGCGGGCCGTGGATGCTGCACGGCTGGTTCGCATGAACGCCGCGCCGCCCGACTATGCCGAACTGCATTGCCTGTCGGCCTTCAGTTTCCAGCGCGGCGCATCGATCGCCGAAGAACTGTTCGCCCGGGCAAAGGGCCAGGGCTACCGCGCGCTGGCAATCACCGATGAATGCTCATTGGCCGGCATCGTGCGTGCGTGGCAGGCCGCGCGCAAACACGACCTGGCACTGATCACCGGGGCCGAGTTCCAGCTCGAAGACGGCCCCAAACTGGTGCTGCTGTGCACCGACCTGGCCGCCTATGCCGGGCTGTGCCAACTGATCACCACCTGCCGCCGGCGCGCCCCCAAAGGCTACTACCGTTGCCTGCGCGAAGACTTCGACGCGTTGCCTGACAGCATGTTGTGCCTGTGGCTGGACCGTACGCCGTGCGCGGACGATGCCGGCTGGCTGCAGGCGCGCTTCGCGCAGCGGGTGTGGCTGGCAGTGGAACTGCATCGCGAGGCCGACGACGCGCACCGCCTGGCCGCACTGCAGGATTTCGGCCATGCACACGGCCTCCCGCTGGTGGCCAGCGGTGATGTGCACATGCATGTGCGCCGTCGTCGCGCCCTGCAGGACACCCTCACCGCGATCGCCCACCACTGCACCCTGGCCGATGCCGGCTGGCGCCTGTTCGCCAACGGTGAGCGCCACCTGCGCACCCGCCAGGCGCTGGCCACGCTGTACCCGCGTGCGCTGCTGGAGGAAACCCTGCACATCGCCGCGCGCTGCCACTTCGATCTCTCCCAGCTGCAGTACACCTACCCGCGCGAACTGATCCCGGCCGGGCACGATCCGGCCAGCTGGCTGCGCGTACTGGTCGAGAAAGGCATGCAGTGGCGCTGGAAAAAAGGTACTACGGCCAAACAGCGCACCCAGATCGAACGCGAGCTGCAACTGATCCACGAGAAGCAGTACGAGTCCTACTTCCTGACCGTGCACGACATCGTGCGCTTTGCCCGCAGCCAGCAGATCCTGTGCCAGGGCCGGGGTTCGGCGGCCAATTCATCGGTGTGCTACGTACTGGGCGTGACCGAAATCGACCCCAGCGACATGGAACTGCTGTTCGAACGTTTCATTTCCGCCGAGCGCGACGAACCGCCGGACATCGACATCGATTTCGAACACGAACGCCGCGAGGAAGTGCTGCAGTACGTGTTCAACCGCTATGGCCGCGAACGCGCCGCGCTGACCGCCGTGGCGATCAGCTACCGTGGGCGCAGCGCGGTGCGCGACGTGGCCCGCGCACTCGGCCTGCCGCCGGACCAGGTCAACGAACTGGCGGCCTGCCTGGACCGCTGGAGCAGCCACGAGCCACTGCCCGAAGCCCTGCGCGAACGCGGCTTCGACCCGGATACCGCGCTGATGCGCCGGGTGGTGGCACTGACTGCCGAACTGGTCGACTTCCCCCGCCACCTGTCCCAGCACCCGGGCGGTTTCGTCATTTCCGAGCATCCGCTGTCCACCCTGGTCCCGGTGGAAAACGCGGCCATGGCCGACCGCACCGTGATCCAGTGGGACAAGGACGACCTGGACGCCACCGGGCTGATGAAGGTCGACTGCCTGGCGCTGGGCATGCTTACCGCCGTGCGCAAATGCCTGGCCATGCTGCACGCGCATGGCGCGCCGTTGATGGGCATGGCCGATGTTCCCGCCGATGATGGCCCCACCTACGACATGATCTGCCGCGCCGACACCCTGGGCGTGTTCCAGATCGAATCGCGCGCGCAGATGGCGATGCTGCCGCGCCTGCAGCCGCGTTGTTTCTACGACCTGGTGATCGAAGTGGCGATCGTGCGCCCCGGCCCGATCCAGGGCGACATGGTGCATCCGTACCTGAACCGGCGGAAGAAGCTCAAAGAGGAAGGCATCGAAGAGATCGACTACCCGCCCGCGCTGCAAAAGGTGTTCAAGCGCACCCTCGGCGTGCCGTTGTTCCAGGAACAGGTGATGCAGCTGGCGGTCGAAGCGGCCGGCTTCAGCCCGGGCCAAGCCGATGCGCTGCGCCGCTCGATGGCCGCCTGGAAACGCCATGGCGGGCTGGAGCCGCATCGCGACAAGCTGCTCGCCGGCATGGCCAGCAACGGCTTCAGCCGCGAGTATGGCGAACGCCTGTTCGAGCAGATCAAGGGTTTCGGCAGCTATGGTTTTCCGGAAAGCCACGCCGCCAGCTTCGCCTTGATCACCTACGTCAGCTGCTGGCTCAAGTGCCACCATCCATCGGCCTTCGCCGCCAGCCTGATCAACAGCCAGCCGCTGGGCTTCTACACCCCCGACCAGATCCTGCAGGACGCGCGCCGCCACGGCGTCCCGGTACTGCCGGTGGACGTGCGCCACAGCAACTGGGACTGCACGCTGGTGCCCCCCACCGCGCCGGGCCACCCGTTCGGCATCCGCCTGGGCCTGCGCCTGGTCGAGGGCGTCAGCAAAGATGTCGCCAGCGCGCTGGTGCAGGCGCGTGCAGGGCGGCCATTCGACAGCGTGGCCGACCTCAGCCAGCGCGCCCGGCTCGACCGCCGCCACCAGGGCCTGCTTGCCGATGCCGGCGCATTGAAGGGACTGAGCGGCCACCGCCATCGCGCGCGCTGGGACGTTTCCGGCGTGGAAAACCCCTTGCCACTGTTCGACACCGCCCGCGCCACCGTCGAAGCCAGCGTGCCGCTACCCCTGCCCAGCGCGTTTGAAGACATGCAGGCCGATTACAACAGCACCGGCACCACGCTGGGCCGGCACATGGTGTCCTTCATCCGCGCACAGCTGCGCCAGCGCCGCTGCCTGCGCTCGGACCAGCTGGCCGCGCTGCCGCACGGGCATGGCGTGCGGTTTGCCGGGCTGGTACGCATGCGCCAGCGCCCGCAGACCGCCAGCGGGGTCACCTTCCTCACTCTGGAAGACGAATGCGGGATGGTCAACGCCGTGGTCTGGCGCAAAATCGCCGACCGCCAGCACCGGGTGCTGGTGGAATCCCAACTGATGCAGATCGACGGCCGGCTGGAGCGCGTGGAGGGCGTGCAGCACCTGATCGTGCGGCAGATGTACAACATCGATGCGTTGATTGAAGGTGTACGCACGCACAGTCGCGATTTTCATTGAATCCTTCCGTTTCGAACATCACGAAACGTGATGCGCATTCGCACATCGCGGCATTTTCCGACTGGTGTGCTGCACTGCGTTTCCGGTATGGTCGATTCCTTTCCAAGGATCCGGAGAAGGCATGTCGCGCGCACTCACCCTCACTACCCTGGCCGTTTCCAGCCTCGCCCTGCTCGTCTCCGGCTGGACCGCGCTGCGCCTGCACCAGAGCCAGGCCGAGGACCGGGTAATCACCGCACGCGGCCTGGTCATCCAGGATGGCAACGGCCAGGCGCGGGTGATCCTTGGCGCACCGGTGCCCGATCCGCTCAGCAAGGGCATCTCGCAGGGGCCACGCGCATCGCCGTTGTCCGGCATGATCCTGCTCGGTGCCGATGGTTCAGAACGCGGTGGCTACGGCACTGCCGATGTCGGCGATGAAGCCATGCTGAGCCTGGACGATGCCAACGGCACCACCGAAGTATTCAAGGTCACCGCCAACCCCGACCGCGGCGCCACCCTGGTGATCAAGCACCAGAACAGCACCGGTGCGATGCTGACCTCCTGGCAGGGCAAGCCGGAACTGATCTTCGTCGGCGACAATGGCCAGTCGCACTACGTGCGCCCGAGTACCCCCAGCGCGCCCTGATCCTGCAATGCCTGGCGCAGGTCCAGCGCAACGCGCCGTGCATCGGCCGCGGCCAGCTGGGCGGTGGTGATGCGCAGGCCATGTACGCCCGGCTGCACGGCGAACACCTCGCCCCCCCGCAGCTGCCAACCGCACTGCGCCAGCGCCAGCACCAGCGGCTGGCTGTCCTGCGCCAACGGCAGCCACAGGTTCAAGCCGTCCATCCGCGCCGGCGTGGCGATGCCCTGCTCGTGCAACGCCTGCTGCAGCACCTGGCAACGCTGCGCATAGTCGCGCCCGGCCTTGACCACGCGCGCCATTACCCGTGCCGAACCCAGCGCCGCGGCGGCCGCATCCTGCAGCAGGTGGCTGACCCAACCGGTGCCCGGCGCCATGCGCAGGCGCAGCTGCGCGGCGGTGTCGGCATCACAGCCCAGCACCGCCAGGCGCAGGTCCGGCCCCAGTGACTTGGACAACGAACGCAGCAGCGCCCAGCGCCGGGTGCCCGGCGGAATCACCGTGTAATACGGCTGCTGGGACAACAATGCGAAATGATCGTCGACCAGCACCAGCACCTGCGGATGCCGTTCCAGCACCTGGCGCAGCGCGCGTGCGCGGCGGCGGCTGAGGCTGGCCCCGGTCGGGTTGTGCGCACGCGGGGTCAGCAGCACCGCACGGGCACCGGCATCGAGTGCCTGGGCCAACGATTCGGCCTGCATGCCTTCTTCGTCGATCGCCACCGCCAGCGTGGCATGCCCGGCCGCGCGCAGCGTATTGAGGCTGCCGAGGAAACAGGGGTTTTCCACTGCCACGCGGTCGCCGGGCAGCAGCCACCCGGCCAACACCCGCTCGATCGCATCCACCGCGCCATGGCCCAGCTCCAGTGCATATCCGGCCGGGCAATCCGGATCCAGCTGCGCACGCGCCAGCCGTTCCAGCAGCGGATCGAGGGTTGGCGTGCCATACAGCCGCGGCGCCCGTGCCGGCAGCAGCGCGCGCAGGTCCGGCAGCCAGCGCGGATCGGGATTGCCGCTGGACAGGTCGAACAGCGCCGACCCGCCGCTGCTGCCTTCCTGGGCTGCGGGCGCCGGCCGCGGGGCTACCAGCGTGCCGCGCCGGCCCTGGGTCTGCGCCAGACCGGCCGCGTCCAGGCGCTTGTAGGCGGCGGCCACCGTATTGCGGTTGATGTCCAGCTGCACCGCCAGCTCGCGTACCGGCGGCAGCAGCTGGCCCGGTGCCAACGCCCCGCTGAGGATCTGCTGGCGGATGCTCTCGAACACCGCACTGGCGGTGTGTCCGGTGATTTTCATTTTGTCCTATGCCAATATATGGATCGTCCCGGGACAGTGTTGCATGTGCGCCGCCGCCGTGCAGCCGTCCCCGCTTCCGGAGCCCCCCATGCCCATTGCCACCCCCGACTGGCCACAGGCCACCACCGTCGACGAGATCCGCCACAACCTGGCCGTGGTCCGCGAGCGCATCGACCGCGCCTGCGCGCTGGCCGGCCGCGACCCGGCCAGCGTGCGCCTGCTGCCGGTCAGCAAGACCGTCGAGGAAGCACGCCTGCGCCTGGCCTGGCAGGCCGGTTGCCTCGAACTGGGCGAAAACAAGGTGCAGGAAGCCCAACGCAAAGCCGATGCCATGGCCGACCTGCCGGTGCGCTGGTCGCTGATCGGCCACCTGCAGACCAACAAGGCACGCCATGTGGCGCGCTTCGCCAGCGAATTCCAGGCGCTGGACAGCCTGCGCGTGGCCCAGGCGCTGGACCAGCGGCTGGCACTGGAACAACGCACGCTGGATGTGTTCGTGCAGGTCAATACCTCCGGTGAGGCCAGCAAGTACGGCCTGGACCCGATCGCGGTGGCCGACTTCGTGCAGCAGCTGCCGGCCTTCCCGCAGCTGCGCGTACGCGGGTTGATGACCCTGGCGCTGTTCTCGTCGGACCCCGAACAGGTACGCCCGTGTTTCGTGCGGCTGCGCGAACTGCGCGAGCGCCTGCGTCCTACCCTGCCGGCCGGGGTCCGTCTGGAGGAGCTGTCGATGGGCATGTCCGGCGATTTCGAGATCGCCATCGAGGAAGGCGCCACCGTGGTCCGTGTCGGCCAGGCCATCTTCGGTGCGCGCTCCACCCCGGACAGCGTCTACTGGCCCACGTCCGCCGCCGAGCCCACGCCATGAGCATGCCTCGGCATCGCCGTGCCGTGGCCATCCAGCACGTCGCCTTCGAAACGTGTGGCACCCTGGTCCCCCTGCTGGCCGCGCGTGGCTGGCAGCTGCAGGTGCTGCAGGCCGGCATCGACCCGCTCGATGCGGCCGAAGACGCCGACCTGCTGATCGTGCTCGGCGGGCCGATCAGCGCCAACGACGTCGACACCTATCCGTTCCTGCGCCCGCAGCTGGCCCAGCTGCAACGCCGCCTGCAGCAGCAGCGCCCCACCCTGGGCATCTGTCTGGGTGCGCAGCTGATCGCGCGGGCGCTGGGCGCCGGCGTGACGCCGATGGGCGCCAGGGAAATCGGCTTCGCACCGCTATCGCTGACCGACGCCGGCATGGCCTCCCCGCTGCGTGCGCTGGCCGGCATCCCGGTACTGCACTGGCACGGCGAAATCTTCAGCCTGCCCGACGGTGCGCAGCGGCTGGCCGCCACTGCCGCCTGCGCGCAGCAGGCGTTCGCGATCGGTCCGCACGTGCTCGGCCTGCAATGCCATCCTGAAATCGACCCGCGCCAGATCGATACCTGGCTGATCGGCCACGCCCACGAACTGGCAGCGGCCGGCATCGACCCTCGCGTCCTGCGCGAGCAGGCGGCCCGCTACGCCGCGCCATTGGCTGCTGCCGCCCACGCCATGTTCGGCGCCTGGCTGGATGCCCTGCCGGTCGCGGCCACGCACGCCGAGGAGGTGCCGGCATGAGCGGCTATCGTCTGATCGTGCATCGCAACGACATCCTGCTCGGTCACTTCGACAGCGACGGCCCGCAGGCGCAGCAGCATCTGCAGACCATCGCCGAGCAGTTGCCGTCACGCCAGGGCTTCCAACTGCAGTGGCAGCAGGCCATCGGCGAACAACGTCTGTTGAGCAGCGGCCCCGATGGACTCAAGGTACTGGGCAGCAATCCGGTATATCGCGACGTGACGGCGTAAGCCGCCATCGGGGCGGCGGGCTCAGAGCGCCGGTGGGCGCATCAGTACCTGCATATGCCGTGCATGCTCGTCGGCCTGCACATGCAGCCACGCACGAAAGGCCAGGAAGCCCTGGTGGGTCGCCGAGCGCGGCGGATAGACCAGCCAGTGCGACCAGCGTGTCTTGAGCCGGTGCGGGGACAGCGCAACCAGTTGTCCGGAGTCGAGCAGCAGGCGCGCACGCGTCACCCGCCCCAGGGCGACACCGACCCCATCCAGCGCGGCGCGATGGTGCGATTCGGAGTCGCTGAGCATGGCCACGTAGCGGTTGGGCGGCGTGCCCCCCACCTGTGCGAACCAACGCAACCATTCGCCATCCGGGTCGCCCAGCAGCGGCCATTGCGCCAGCGGACATGCCGCCACTCCGCCCATGCGTGCCACCAGCGACGGGCTGGCCATCGGTACCAGCCACTCATCGAACAACGGCTCGGCCTGCAGGCCCGTCCATTGCCCCGCACCGACCCGAAGTGCGGCATCGACCTGCAACTGGCGTTCGAAATCGGTCAGGCGCTCGCTGGATTCCAGGCTGAGTTCGATCTGCGGATGCGCGGCCACGAAGGAGCCCAGCCGTGGCACCAGCCAGTTGGACGCCATCGACGGCAGCGCGCTCACGGTCAGCACCCGGTCATGGCGTGCAGCGAAGGGCTGGAAGGCCTGCCCGATCGCGTCCAGGTGCGGCCCGACCTGGTCGAGCAGGCGCTGCCCCTCGGCGGTCAACCGCACCCCGCGGGCCTGCCGCAGCAGCAGCGGGTAGCCCAGGCGTTGCTCCAGCAGGCGCATCTGGTGGCTGAGCGCACTGACGGTCACATTCAGTGTTTCGGCAGCCCGGGTCAGGTTGCCAAGGCGCGCGGCGATGACGAAGTTCTGCAGGGCCTGCAAGGGCATCCGGGACATGACAACTTGAATTTCACTCAAGACAGGGTTGTGAGAATGTCGCTTTTTCGTTTCCCATCCTGCACCTATCGTCAACTCCACTCAAGTGGAGGGTCGACGATGAATATCTACAGCGGTCTATTGTTCCTGCACGGCCATATCAGCGATGCAACGCTGGCGCGGCAGCTTGCCGGGGTGCCGGAAGTGGATGCCGGGGAGGCGCTGCCGTCGTCACCGGACGCGTCGCCGTCCGGCGAGCCCGCGCCCGTCGCCCGTGCGGGACACGGCAGGGCAAACGAGCGTGGCACCTGTCCGGCCAACCCGCGCGCCTGCACCCAGTGAAACAGCAGCCTGCCCGCTAGGGTGCCGCCGTCTGCGCCGGCAGCAACCGCGGTTGCTGGTCGTACCACTCGCGCGCGCCGGCCAGGTGCCATGTGCGCTGGTCGCCGTCCAGCTGGACGCCTGCGCCCAGTACGCCCCAGCGCAGATAGAGATCGCCGCGGCGCTGTGCATGCGCAAGATCCAGCCTTGCGCGCATGGAAAGCCGCGCATTCTCGGCGTGCAGGTCGTCCACCCGCAGCTGTCCATTGCGCCAGCGCAACTGCCCGCTGGCCTGCACCTCGCCAGCATCGAGCAGGCCCAGCACCCACCGCGGGTAGGCGCTGCGCTCGGCGAACAGGCCCAGCAACGGCCCGGCATCACGCAGGCGCAGCTGCGCCAGCCCGGTGACCTCGAACGGCGCGGCTGCGTCGATATGGCCGCGTGGAATGGACACCGTGCCCCACCAGCGTCCGTCACTGTCCTGGTCGCCGACAGCGATGTTGCGCAGGTCCACGCGGGTGCCTCCCAGGTCGAACTGCCGGGCGTCGAAATCCGCCCGCTGCACGCGGGCCTTGAGCCGCGCATCGCCACGCATCGCCACCCCGGCCACCTGCAGCTGTGCACCGCGCCCGCGCAGATCCGCACGGCCGTTGCCGACCCGGCCGGTGGCATCCAGTTCCACCTCGCCACTGAGCAGGCCGGTTCCGCCGAGCAGGCGAACGTTGTCGTTGCCCAGGTAACGGTTATAGGCCCGCAGGTCCGGTACCCGCGCATCGTTGAAGCGCAGCCGCGCGCGCATGCTGTCCTGCAGTTGTTGCAGGCGTGCATCGCCGCGCAGGGTCAATGCCATCGCACGGCCATCGAACAACACCGCATCGGCCGCTGCGACGGGTGCCGCGCGGAACTGCGGAATGGTCACGTCCAGCTGGGCCTGGGCCGGTTCGCCGGCGACGATGCGACCGTGCGCGTTCGCCTCGCCGCGCAGGCGCACGCCGGCCACCTCGGCCACCGCGGCCACCTTCGGAATATCCAACGTGCTGCCCGCGGCCAACTGGCCATCGGCCACGCGCAGGTCACCCTGCAGCAGGCCGCCACCGTCCAGATGGAACCACGGCTTGCGCACGAACAGGTCGGCGATCCAGTTCAGGGATTCAAACCGCCATGCACCGCGCACCTGCCCGGACAACCGCGGCAGCAGCTCGGCCGGTGCACGGAACGGAATGCGGCGCCCGCTCACGGTCAGGTCGGCATGCAGCTCACTGCCGGTCTCCAGGTCGCGCGGCAACCGTGCCTGCACCCGGATGTCCCGCGCCACGTCCAACTGCAGGGCCATCAGGCCGCGATCGTCGGCATGCACGCCGGCGTGTACCGGTACCCGCCACACCACCCGGCTGCCGGGCTGCAGCACGCCCCTGTCGATGACCACATCCGCATTGAGCCGCGCGTTGGAGGGCACGCTGCCCACCTTGACGTGCGCGCCGCCGGTATCGATGCGCACGCCCTGGCTGCGCGCGTCGATCTGCAGCTGCGCCCAGGTGATCTCGAACTTGCGCAGGCCCGGTGCCTGGTCGCGGTAGTGACGCGGAAAATGGAAGCGCGCGGCGATGTGCGCATCGTCCAGTACCTGCACACCGTCCAGGCTCACGACGGCCTGCTCGAATCCGGCCGTTGAATCGAACAGCTCGGCCGCCCCCCCCTTCAGCTGCTTGAGGAAGCCGACCGTAGCGTGCCCCCTGCCGAGGATCAGCAATTTGCCGAAGCGCCCGCTGCGGATGCTGTCGCTGTGGATGGCATCAAAGCGCAGGGTCCAGCCACGATCCCCCTTGGGCGGCGGCGTAATGGCGTTCTCCACGCGCTGGATATCCGCTTCCACCCCGCTGGCGTTGATGCGCGGAAGGCGCACCTCGCGCCGCAGCAGTGCCGGCAGCGAGATCCAGGCGCTGGCCCGGTCTGCGCCGAACACGTACACCGTATGGTTGGCCTGCCCGCGCATGCGGAGGTTCCACACCACCGCGTGCCCGGGCACCAGGGTCAGCGCCGGGCCGGTCTGCATGCTGAACTTTTCCGGCGTGCGATTGGTTACCGCGTCGAACAACGGGGTGTTGAGGAACACGTTGCCGGCCAGCAGGTACAGCGCGTACAGCGCGTACAGCGCCAGCAGGGTGAGCAGCGTCAGGCGCCATGGTCGGGGCCAGCGCCGAACGCGCTCGGGAATCAAGGGCATGTGCAGGGGAACGGAAGCGAAAGGACACCCGGACTATCGGCAAAGCGTCGGCGGAGGCGCGTGAAGACGGCGCTGGACAACGTCCCGTATTATCGTTTATCAATAAACGCGACAGTCACCCCGACCGTCGCTTGCTGGAGGCACCGTGGCAGGAAACAACGGCCGACCGTCGACGTCGGGCGATATCATCCCATTTACCCGCGGCGCCCTGCGCGCGGTCATGGCGCTGTGCTGGCTGGGTATTCTCGCCGCGCTGTGCGCCCTGCCGGTGGTGTATTTCGACCGCAGCTGGCTGCTGCGCGCGGCCGGCCGCACTGCCCCCGAGGCAGACCAGGCCAATCTGTTCGCGCATTTTGGCCTGGGCCTGGCCGCCATCGTCGCGCTGCTGGCCACCGGGCTGGTGTTCCTGCGCCACCTGGAGCGCTTCGTACGGGCCGTGCACGGCGGCCACATTTTCGCCCATGGGCATGCCCTGCGCCTGCGCCGGATGGCGTGGCTGATGCTGGGCATGGAGACGCTGTCGATCGGCATTGGCCTGCATGCCAGCTGGATGGGCCCGGGGTTTGCGTGGATGGAAGTGGGCGGTGGCATGTCGATCACCGGCTTGATCGCCGTGCTGATGCTGTTTGTGATGGCCCGGGTGTTTGCCGTAGGCGCGGCGATGCGCGACGACCTGGAAGGCCTGGTCTGAGATGGCCATCGTCATCACCCTGGACCAGATGCTGCTCAAGCGTGGCATGACCTTGTCCGAGCTGGCGACGCGCATCGACATCACCCTGGCCAACCTGTCCATCCTCAAAACCGGCAAGGCCCGCGCGATCCGTTTTTCAACGCTGGACGCCATCTGCCGTGAGCTGGACTGCCAGCCCGGCGACCTGCTGGGCCGTGATCCGCACGCGGCCAGCACCGACGCACTGCAGTGAGTGCGTCGCCCCCCTCTTTCAAACAACTGTGAGCAACGATGGAATGGCTGTCTGACCCCTCGATCTGGATGGGGCTTGCAACACTGGTGGTGCTGGAGATCGTGCTGGGCATCGACAACCTGGTGTTCATCGCGATCCTGGCCGACAAGCTGCCCCCGCACCAGCGCGACCGTGCCCGCCTGATCGGGCTGGGGCTGGCGCTGCTGATGCGACTGGTGCTGTTGGCCGCGCTGGCGTGGATCATGAAACTGACCGAGCCACTGCTGAACGTGCTCGGCCACCCGTTCTCCGGACGCGACCTGATCCTGCTTGGCGGCGGCCTGTTCCTGCTGTTCAAGGCCACCATGGAGCTGCACGAGCGGCTGGAAGGCAGCGGGCACGACGAGGGCCGGAGCAGGGTCTATGCCGGCTTTGCCACGGTGGTGGCGCAGATCGTGGTGCTGGACGCGGTGTTCTCGCTGGATTCGGTGATCACCGCGGTCGGCATGGTCGACGAGCTGGGCGTGATGTATGCCGCCGTCACCATCGCCATGGCGGTGATGATGCTGGCCAGCAAGCCGCTGACCCGTTTCGTCAACCGGCATCCCACGGTGGTGGTGCTTTGCCTGGGGTTCCTGTTGATGATCGGTTTCAGCCTGGTGGCCGAAGGCCTGGGCTTCAAGATCCCCAAGGGCTATCTGTACGCGGCCATTGCATTCTCGATCCTGGTCGAAGCGTTCAACCAGTGGGTCCGCTTCAACCGCGAGCGCGACCAGCAGCGCCTGCCGTTCCGCCAGCGCACCGCCGACGCGGTGCTGCGCCTGCTCGGCGCGGGTACCCGGCGGGATGATGAGACCGACCACGGCGATGACGGCGACCCGGCCGAAGAACGCCTGGAGCCGGCCGAGAAGGACATGATCCGCAGCGTGCTCGGCCTGGCCGAGCGCCCGGTGTCCAGCGTGATGACGGTGCGCGCCGACCTGGAGTGGATAGACCTGAGCCGCGGCGACGCCCATGCCAGGCAACGCCTGGCAACCTCACCGCATACGCGCATGCTGGTGGCCGATGGCGACCTGGACCAGGTGCAGGGCATCGTGCAGAGCCGCGACCTGCTTGCCGACATGCTGCAGGGCAAAGCGCTGCAGCTGCGCGAGAACCTGCGTGAACCGGCCTACGTGATCTCCAGTGCCAGCGTGCTGCAGGCACTGGAAGTGATCCGCCTGCATCCGGTGCCGTTGGCCGTCGCGGTGGACGAATACGGCAGCGTGGAAGGCCTGGTCACCGCCAATGACCTGCTCGCCGCGATCGCCGGCGACCTGGCCGATACCCAGGATGACCGCTATGGCATCCAGCCGTTGGGCGAAGACCGCTGGGAAGCCGACGGTGCACTGACCCTGGACGATCTGCAGCGCCGGGCCGACATCGTCTTCCCGCGCCATCGGCGCTACCAGACCCTGGCCGGCCTGCTGCTGCAGCAGTTGGACCGCCTGCCGGTGGAGGGCGATGCGATCCAGTACGAAGGCTACCAACTGGACGTGCAGGCCATGGACCGACGCCGGGTCATCCGAGTGCTGATCCAGCGTCTGGCAACCTCGCGATCACCTTGATCTCCACGTCGAAGCCGTACAGCCAGGTCACCCCGATACCGGTCAAGGTCGGGTACGGTGCCTGTCCCCAGAATTCCGGCACGATCGTCCAGACCCGCTCGAAGATCGCTTCGGGGTCGACCAGGAACACCGTTACATCCACCACATCGTCGAACGTACAGCCGGCCGCGGCGAGGACCGCGTTGAGGTTGTCGAACGCGCGCCGGACCTGGTCCTCCAGCACCGGCTCGGGCGACCCATCCTCGCGGCTGCCGACCTGCCCGGACACGAACAGGAAGCCATTGGCGCGCACCGCCGGGGAGTAGCGGTTGCGTTCATACAGGGCCTGCCGGCCCGGCGGGAATACCACGTCGCGGGTTGCCATCGTTTTCTCCTGGGCCGATCGGCCCGTACATTGCGATGCCGTCACGGTAGGCGCCCGCGGCCCCTTGATAAACGCCCAACACTGACCATCACTGTTTGTAGAATCCAAACAATTCCCGGCGGGAGCGCAGATGGACCGGTTCGATGCGATGCAGGCCTTCGCCCGGGTGGTGGAGACCGGCAGCTTCACCCAGGCGGCGCAGACCCTGCACATGAGCAGGACCACCGTGACCCAGCTGGTGCAGCAGCTGGAAGCGCGGCTGCGCGTACGCCTGCTCAACCGCACCACGCGGCAAGTCAACGTGACTGCCGACGGCGCGGCCTACTACCAGCGCGTGGTGCGCCTGCTGGCCGACATCGACGATGCCGAAACCAGTCTGTCCAGCGCGCTGGCCGCACCGCGCGGTCGCCTGCGGGTGGATGTACCGGCGCCATTCGCGCGGCTGGTGCTGGTTCCGGCCCTGCCCGGCTTCCTGGCCCGCTATCCGGAGATCCAGCTGGACCTGGGCGTCAGCGACCGGCATGTCGACCTGATCGATGAAAACGTGGACTGCGTGATCCGCGGCGGCGAGCTCACCGACCTGTCGCTGGCCGCACGCCACCTGGGCGACCTGCCGGCCGGCATCTACGCCGCCCCGGCCTATCTGCAGCAGGCCGGCCACCCGGCGCATCCCAAGGCACTGGAAGCAGCACCGCAGCGGGTAGTGGGCTACCTGCGCTCGCGCAGTGGCAAAGTGCTGCCGTATGCGATGCGCCGCGGCGAGGAACAGGTGACGGTACAGGGCCACCACCTGCTGGCGGTGGATGATGGCAATGCCTACCTGGCCGCCGGCGTGGCCGGGCTGGGGGCGCTGTGGCTGCCCGACTACATGGCCGCCGCGCACCTGGCCAACGGCGAACTGGTGCGGTTGTTCCCCGAGTGGCAGCTGGCGCCGATGCCATTGCACGTGGTGTTCCCCCCCAACCGGCATGTGAGCGCCAAGCTGCGGGTGTTCATCGACTGGGTGATGACGCTGGGGACGACGCTGGACGCGGCCCACCTGCGCTGAGCGGTGTTCTCCAATGCCGTGCTACGGTCGGCCCGACAGCACCCATAGCAGCAGCGCGGCAGTGGCTACACTCCCTGCCATCAGGCCGAGCTGGAGGTCGGCCAACCGCGAAATCCGCACATCGCCCAACTGCCGATGGTCGCGCAGGAACAGGAACCGCAGGTACTGGGCGTTGCCATGGTGCCGCCCGCCCAGGCCGAACGTGCGTGGCGCGCCCAACGCAGTGAACCGCTGCGGATGATCGCGGCGCAGCAGGCCCAGCATCGCCACATTGAGCGGCAGGCAGGCGATCACCATCATGCCCGCCAGCAGCAGCAGTCGGCCCATCAGTTCTTCCATGCGGCTCCCCCGAGCATCGATGACAGCGCCACTGTGGGTGGCGCAGCGTCGATGATACGGCATTGCCGCCACGCGACGCCGACGCTAGCGGGCGCGCCCGGCGCCGGCAGGCTGCAGGGCGACGGGCGCGTGATCGCGCTCACGCGGCAACGGCGCAATCGCCAGCGTATCGCCCTTGCACACATCCACATCGCGATACACCACGTGGCGACCGTTGCGGAACTGCAGGCGCAGGTCGAAGCGGCAGCCCTGCGCGCCCAGTCGAACGGTCGTGCTGCTGCCGCCGTCGGCCAGCGCATCGATCGGCCGCGCAACGAAGGCCTCGCTCCCGGCCGGTGCCACCTCCAGCGCCACCAGCGTATCGTTGGCCCGGTTGAGCAGGCCCAGATAGCGCGCCTCCCCGGCATGGGTGCAAGTGGCGAAGAACAGCGAAGCAAACAGTAGCGGGCGAATCAGGTTCATCGCGGTATATCCCTGGCGGTGGTTGACACCCGCATCAGGCGCGCCGCGGGCCACTGCCGCCAACCGATCCGGGACCAATCGTCGCCACGCGCGGCCCAATCGTAGCCGGCCTTCATGACGCTTCCCGGCCCGTCATCGCGCGCCTAAGATGAGCCTGGCCGCACCCTCGTGGCCCAGGATTCCCGCAATGCACATCCGCCTTGGCAGCACCCGTATCCGCCTGTCGCGCTACATCGCCCTGTGGACGCTGGTGGCCATGGTGTTCGCCATCCAGAACTCTTTCAACAGGGGCCTTCCTGGCAGCGACTGGCCACTGTGGGACCTGACCCGCTGGTCGCTGATCCAGTGGTACACGTGGGCGGCGCTGGCACCCACCGTCTTCCGTCTCGCCGAACGCTACCCCGTGCGCGGCGACCAGCGCTTCCACGGGCTGGGCGCGCAGGTGCTGGCCAGCCTGTGCGTGACGTTCGCCGCGATGGTAATCGGCGCGCTGGTGTCCACCCTGTTCGAGCCCAGCGGTTTCGGCGAGCAGCTGTGGTACTTCCTGATCCAGCACTTCGCCATCGGCCTGCTCACCTACTGGGCACTGTTTGCCATCCAGCAGGCGCTGCACTTCCATGCTGAAAAAGCCCAGCGTGAACTGGAGGCCAGCCAGCTGGCCACCGAGTTGGCGCAATCACGCCTGGTCGCGCTGAAGTCGCAGCTGCAGCCGCATTTCCTGTTCAACACCCTGCACGCGATCATTACCCTGCTCGACGAAGACACGCTGTCGGCCGAAGACATGCTGCTGCGCCTGAGCGAACTGCTGCGCGCCTTCCTGGAAGACTACGACGGGCAGGAGATCAGCCTGCGCCAGGAGCTGGACCTGATCGAGCTGTACCTGGGCATCCAGCGCGTCCGCTTCAAGGACCGGCTGACCACCCGCACCTACATCGCACCGGACACGCTGGACTGCGCGGTGCCCAGCCTGATCCTGCAGCCACTGGTGGAAAATGCGCTGCGCCATGGCATCGGCCAGCGCGTGGGCAGCGATACCATCGAGATCGAAACCCGCCGCGAGGGCGATGCGCTGTGCATCGAGGTGCGCAACCGCAACAGCACCTTGAGCAACGATCCGCCCGCATCGGCCGGGCACGGCATCGGCATGTCCAACACCCGCCTGCGCCTGAAGGAGTTGTACGGTGATGCCGGTGAGGTGCGGCTGGACATGATCTGGCCCGAGGGCGTGGCCTGCCGTATCCGCGTACCGTTCCGTGAACTGGAGGGCGCCGACGAGGCGCCGGAATTCACCCCGGGCATTTCGCCGGCATGACCCTGACCGCACTGGTGGTCGACGACGAGCCGATCGCGCGCCATGCCATCGTGCGCCTGCTGCGCGACGATGCCGATATCGAGATCATCGGCGAGTGCGGCGATGGCGTCTCGGCGGTGGCCGCCATCCGCAACCAGTCGCCGGACCTGGTGTTCCTGGACATCCAGATGCCGGCGATCAACGGCATGGACGTCATCGCCACCATCGGCGCCGAACGCATGCCCGCCACGGTCTTTGTCACCGCCTACGAACAGTATGCGGTGAAGGCCTTTGAAGCGAACGCGGTCGATTACCTGGTCAAGCCCTTCAGCCGCGAACGTTTTGCCAGCACCCTGCAGCGTGCCAAGGCGCGCCTGTCGGCGGTGAGCGGCGTGGGCGCGCAAGCCTCCACGCAGATCCTGCAGGCCCTCGATGCACTGCGCCAGCGCGACGACTACCTGCAGCGCATCCCGATACGGGTGGACGAACACGTCGTGCTGGTCGCGGTGGACGACATCATCTGGATCAAGTCCGCGCGCAATGTCGTGGAGATCCACCTTGCCGATCGCGTGCACGAGCTGCGCGACACCATGACCAGCCTGGCCGCGCGACTGGACCCCCGGCATTTTTCGCGCGTGCATCGCTCGGCGATCGTCAACGTGCGCCGGGTCAAGGCGATCCACCCATGGTTCAACGGCCACCATGTGGTGACGATGGACAATGGCCAGCAGCTGCGGATGAGTCGTTACCAGAACGAGGCGTTCCTGAAACTGGTGTCCACCCGTCGCGAGGGCTGAGAAGACGGCGCTGCCGCGCCGGATCAGCCCGGCAAACGCTCATCGGCCCGCAACGTCAATACTTCAACGCCATCGGCCGTCACCAGCACGGTGTGCTCGCTCTGCGCCGACAGCTTGCCGTCGCGCGTGGTGACCGTCCAGCCATCGTCACTGTGGTCAATGGCCGCGCGGCCCTGGTTGATCATCGGCTCGATGGTGAAGGTCATGCCTTCGGCCAGCTCCAGCCCGGTGCCACGCTTGCCGTAGTGCAGCACCTGCGGTTCCTCATGCATTTCCCGGCCGATGCCGTGCCCGCAGAACTCCCTGACCACGCTGTAGCCATGCGCCTTGGCATGCTGCTGGATGGCAAACCCGATGTCGCCCAGCGTCGCGCCCGGGCGCACCGCCGCAATCCCTTTCCACATCGCCTCGCCGGTTACCCGCACCAGCCGCCGGGCGGCATAGTCCACCTCGCCGATCAGGTAGGTCTTGCTGGAATCGGCGATGAAACCGTCCTTTTCCAGCGTGATGTCGAGGTTGACGATGCTGCCGCTGCGCAGCACGTCCTCCGCTGCGGGCACTCCATGGCAGACCACGGTGTCGATCGAGGTATTGAGCACGAATTCAAAGCCGTACTGGCCCTTGCTGGCCGGACGCGCCTGCAGCGTATCGACGATGAAGCGTTCCACCCAGTCGTTGACCTGCAGCGTGCTCATGCCTTCCAGCGTCAGCCGGTCCAGCGCCTCGAACACCGACGCCAGCAGGCGTCCGGACTGCCGCATCAACTGTTGTTCCCCGGGCAGCTTGATCACGCCTGCGCCGCCACCCGCAATGCCCCCGGGTCGACCCCGGCGGCGCGCAGCTCACGGTTGACGATCTCCTGGTAGGTCATCGTCGGGTTCATTTCGCACAGCATCCCGATCCGGATCCAGAAGCCGGCCTGCGCGTTGATCGAACGCCCCGAGACGCCGCTGGCACGGCGCAGGTTGTCGTGCAGTTCGTCGTCGATGTTGACGATGCCCATGGGTAGCCCTGAGTGAATATATACGAATCATATATGATCCATACATTCCAAGCCACCCGCCGACCTCAGTCGGCGCGGTCGTCATGGTAGGCCGTCGCCTCGATCTCGAACAGCATCCCGTCCAGGGCCAGCCGCGGCACGGGGATCAAGGTGCAGGTCGGCGCCCGTCCCAGCGGCCAGCGCCGGCCGATCTGCTCGGACAGGATTCCGAGCCGGTCTTCATCGTGGTCCACTACCAGGACGGTCAAGCGGGCCACATCGGCGAGGCTGGCCCCGGCCGAGGCCAGCGCCAGGCTCAAGTTGTCCAGCGCCTGCCGGACCTGCACGTCGAAGCGCGGCGACAACGCCCCATCGGCGGTCTCACCGCCCTGCCCGGCGACATGGATCACCCGCGCCGGCAGGCGCACCACCGCCACGTGCGAATAGCCGTTGGCGCTGGGGTCGTACAGACCCGAGGGATTGATGAAACCGAACAGGCCGGGGCGGGCAACAGGCGTATCGCTCAACATGGCGCAGGTATCCGTGGGGAAAGTGCGCAGTCTCCTTCCTCAACCCTGGTTGAGGTCAACGCATCGGGGCGCAACACAGCAGTGCGCAACCGGGCACGATCGATGTGTGCCCTGCCCGCCCAGCTCCAGGCGCGACAGCCGCGCACCGGCATTGCACCGGTGCGCGGCAAAGCGGCGGGCGCGCGCTCAGCGCGGTCCCATCACCTTCTCAAGATCGGCGCCCTGCGGCATGCCCGAACGACGCTCGACCACGCCCTTGTCGTCCTTGAACAGGATGCCGGGGGTACCCTGGAAGCCCATCTCGATCATCAGCTCCTGGTGCGCATTGAGCTTGTTGGCAATGTCCGGGCTGAGCTTGGCGGCCGGCTTGATCCCGCCCTTGTCGAAGTTGTGCTCGTTCTCCAGCAGCGCCGCGCTGGGATTGGGCGAGGTCAGGATCGCCGCAGCCTTGGCCGGGCTGTCCTCGCGGATCACGCCCACCATGATGTGGCGCAGTTGCACCTTGCCGCTGTCCACCCACGGGCGTGCCGCTTCCCAGAAGCGATGGCAGTACGGGCAGTTGGCATCACTGAAGGTATAGACCACGCGCGGCGCATCGGCGCGGCCATCGCCTACCCAGGTACTGGCCTCCAGCTTCTTCCAGGTGCGCTCGGACATCGGCTTGGCCACCAGCTTTTCCAGCGGCGCCGCGCCCACGTCCTCGCCCTTCTCGTCGAACAGGCTGCCCACCACCACGTGCTTCCCGTCGGGGGTGACATAGGCCGCCGCCGGTTGCTGGCCGCCGACCACGCCGGCGAAGCCGCGCAGCCCACCCGGTGCGTCGAACTCGCCCAGCACTTCAAAGCCGTGCTTTTCGATGCCCTTGAGCACGGCAGGCGTTTCACCGGCCTTGGCCGCGGCGGCAGCGGGCGCCTTCGGCGGCTGCGCCTGGCTGCAGCCGGCAAGGACCAGCAACAGTGCAGTGGCAAGCACGGAGCCCAACACGGACGAGGATTTCAACAACATGGCAACTCCTGGTAACAGCAAGCGGAAAGGGCTGCGCGTTCAGCGCAGCTGGTCAAGCCGGGCCTGCAGGGCCGGTGCACTGAGTTCCCCCATGTGCAGCCCCTGCAGCCGGCCCTTGGAATCGAAGAACAGGGTAGTCGGATAGGCCCGCACCTGCAGCTGCGTGGAGGTGAGGCTGTCAGGATCCAGCAGCACATGCTGCAGCGACAGACGTTCGCTGGCAATGAACTGCTGCACCTCTTCGACGCTCTCGCCTTGGTTGACGAAGGCGAAGTGCACCTGCGGCGCGCGTTGCTGCGCGGCGGAGAACATCGGCATTTCGCGCCGGCAGGGGCCGCACCAGCTGGCCCACAGATTGACCACCATCGGCTTGCCGCCGCTGTCGGACAACGCCACCGGCTGCCCCTGCAACGTCTGCAGCGTCACCGCCGGCACCGCGATGCGGGCCTGTTGCAGCTGTACCATGCCCAGGCTCAAACCCAACCAGCACAGCACCCCGGCCAGCGCCCCCGCCCATACCGGGCGCCGCAGCGCCGGCCAACGACGCAGCCGCCACAGGCCCCAGGCCGCGCCCACCAGCAGTGCCAGCCACGGCAGGAAACCGCCATCGCCGACCCGCAGCAGCCCCCACGGGTCGGCCAGGTAATCGCGCCAATGCAGGGCGGCAAACCCCAGCCGGCCGCCGACCAGGCCCAACAGCAGCATGTCCAGCAACAGCGAACCGGGCTTCAGTGCACCCTCTTCCAGCGGGGGACGCAGCCAACGTGCCACGCCGGTCGCCAGCAACCCACCCAGCAACACCCACACCACGCCCAGCGGTACTGGGCCAACGCTACTGATCATCCATTGCTCTCCACTGCACCACGCACGCGATGTGTCGCAGCATCATCGACCCACGTTGCGGGGCCCCGGCCGGGGAGGTCCCCGGGGAAAACAACCACCGTACATGCACGAACGGCAGGTTGCCTGGGCGCGCCTGCCGTTCAATTCAGCCGTGATTGTGCAAGCCCGCGCGCCTAGGCGGCATCGCGCAGGGGTTCGGCCGTTGCCCGCACCAGCGGTTGCCGCGTGCGTTCGCGACGCTGGGAGAGTATCTGCCGGCGATAGCGCGCCGGCGTGGTACCGACGATGCGCAGGAACAGCCGTCGGAACGCGCTCTGGTCGGAGTAACCCACTGTCCAGGCCACTTCATCGATGAGCCCACCGGCCTGCAGCATCATCTGCGCCTTGGCGATTCGCAGCCGCTGGCAGTACTCGATGGGGCGCAGCCCGGTTGCCTTGAGGAAGCGCCGCTGCAACGTGCGCGGCTCCAGCCCCGACGACTCACAGATGTCCTGCAGGCTTACCCCGCGTGCGGCGATGGCGTGCAGCCAACGCTGCGCCTTGAGGATGCCGCGGTCGCCGTGGGCGAAGTTGGGGCTGAAACGTTCCAGGTCTTCCTGTACCGCGCGCGGCAGCGTCAACTGCAGCTGCTGGATCGTTGCCGCCATCACGCTGTGCCCGTACACCCTCGCCAGCAGCCGCAGGCTCAGGTACTTCCAGGCATCCGGCCCGGAGGCGCTGAGCAGGTCGCCATCATCCACCAGCGCGCGCTCGCCCCGGTTCCAGCTGGGCACCATCGACGCCAGCGAGGGGCAGCGGTCCAGGGCGGGCAGGCTCACCGTGCGTCCGGCCAGCACGCCGCTAGCCGCCATTACCAGCGCGCCTTCCTCGCAGCCGGCCAACACGCTGCCACGCTCGTGGCACTCGCGCAGCCAGCCCAGCACACGTTCATCCACCGGCCCCAACGGCCAGCTGGGCTCGTTGCCAGGCACCACCACGATGGCCGGTGGCGCAGAACCGAACAGTTCAACCCCGGCCACCCGCTGCATGCCGCGCGCTGACAGCGTCCAGCGCGTGACCAGCATGCGGCCGCCCTGTCGTTTGCCGGCCGCCGCACTGCGGTTGCATCGCTGGGCCAGTTCGGACAGTACCGGCGCCGCCGCGCGCAGGCTGCCGGGATACTCAAGCACGGCAACCTCCATCAACGAGGACGAAGCGGACTTCTGCGCAGCGGTCAGGGGGGAGAGGGGTAGATCCATGGCCAAGCTCCTAGTACACCAGCTTCGATCGGTAAAACCTTGGTAGAGCAAGGGTTTCACCGGACACCGAACGAGCGTACGGAGCCATTTCAGTGAGGGCTATGAAACTAGTTGTATTTTTCGGCCCACTCGCGACACGCGGCCGGCGCGGCGTCAGCAACCCTTGACTCTTGACCAGACTCCAGGGTTTACCCTTGCGTCCAACGCTTCAACGAGGTGGCCATGAACATAGGACAGCTTGCACGCGAAGCCGGCGTGCCCATCGACACCGTGCGCTACTACGAGCGCCAACGCCTGCTACCGACGGCGCAGCGCAGTGCCGGGGGCTATCGGGTGTTCGACCAGGACCACCTGATCCGGCTGCGTTTCATCCGCCGCGCCAAGGCACTGGGTTTCACCCTCGATGAAATCGCCGACCTGCTTCGCCTCAGCGACCAGCGCGGCGAGGACATGCTGCCGGTACGCGACAGCGCCGTGCACAAACTGGCCGATATCGAGCAGCGCATCGCCGAACTGCAGCGCATGCACCTGGCCCTCAAACGCCTGGTGGATGCCTGCCCCGGCCATGGCGGGCTGGAGCACTGCCCGATCCTGGCCGCATTGACCGAGTCCCACCAATGACCACCGGCCATGGCGCTTCCCACGACCGCGGCAAGGGCGGCAGCTGCTGCGGCAGCAAGCCGCCGGCCGACGCTGCCACGGTGAAAGACCCGGTCTGCGGCATGGACGTCGACCCGGCCGCCAGCACCCACCACGCACGGCATGACGGCAGCGCGTACCACTTCTGCAGCAGCGGTTGCCGGCAGAAATTCATCGCCGACCCGCCGCGCTACCTCGACCCGTCCCCGCACCCTGCCGAGCCGGTTGCCGCCGGCACGTTGTACACCTGCCCGATGGACCCGGAAATCGTCCAGGAAGGGCCCGGCACCTGCCCGATCTGCGGCATGGCGCTGGAACCGATGATGCCGAGCCTGGAGGAGACCGAGCATCCCGAACTGGCTGATTTCCGCCGCCGGTTCTGGTGGAGCCTGCCGCTGAGCGTGGCCACCATGGGACTGGCGATGCTGGCGATGACGCCGCTGCTGCACGGCCTGTCACCGGACCTGCGCGTGTGGATCGAACTGGCCCTGGCAACACCGGTGGTGCTGTGGGCCGGCTGGCCGTTCCTGCAGCGGTGGGCACAGTCGATTGCAAACCGCAGCCCGAACATGTGGACGCTGATCGGTACCGGTGTGTTGGCCGCCTATGGCTACAGCGTGGTCGCCACCGTTGCACCGGACCTGTTCCCCGCCTCGTTCCGCCAGCATGGCCATGTCGGTGTCTACTTTGAAGCGGCCGCGGTGATCATCTCGCTGACCCTGCTGGGCCAGTTGATGGAACTGCGCGCCCGCGCCAAGACGTCCGCGGCGATCAAGGCGCTGCTGGGACTGGCACCGAAGACCGCGCGCGTGCTGCGCGACGATGGCCGGGAGGAAGACGTGGATATCGCCCGGTTGCAGCCTGGCGACCGCGTGCGCGTGCGCCCGGGTGAGAAAGTACCGGTCGATGGCACCGTGCTGGAAGGCCGATCGTCGATCGACGAATCGATGCTGACCGGCGAGCCCGTACCGGTAATCAAGCAGGCCGGCGACACCGTGATCGGCGCCACGCTCAACAGCACGGGCAGCCTGGTGATCCGCGCCGATCGGCTCGGCGATGACAGCGTGCTGGCGCAGATCGTGCAGCTGGTGGCACAGGCACAGCGCTCGCGTGCACCGATGCAGCGCATGGCCGACACGGTCGCCTACTGGTTCGTGCTGGCGGTGTTGCTGGCTGCGGTGCTGACCTTCTTCGGCTGGGGCCTGTTCGGGCCCGAGCCGTCCTGGACCCACGGCGTGCTCAGCGCGGTAGCGGTGCTGATCATCGCCTGCCCGTGTGCGCTGGGCTTGGCCACGCCGATGTCGATCATGGTGGCGACCGGCCGCGCCGCGCAGCACGGCGTGCTCTTCCGCGATGCCGAAGCGATTGAAGCACTGCGCCAGATCGACACGCTGGTGGTGGACAAGACCGGCACGCTGACCGAAGGCCGCCCACGCTTCCGCGAGGTGCAGGCCGTGGCCCCGTTCGCCGCCGACGATGTCCTGCACTGGGCCGCCAGCCTGGACCAGGGCAGCGAACATCCGCTGGCCGAAGCGATCGTCGCCCAAGCGCGACAGCGCGGTCGTGCACTGTCGCCGGTGGAGGAGTTCGACTCGTTGACCGGCATGGGCGTGCGCGGCACGGTCCAGGGCAAGGACCTGCTGCTGGGCAATGCCGCGCTGATGCACGAACACGGCATTGATCCAGCACCGCTGGACGCCGCTGCCGACACCCTGCGCCGCGCCGCCGCCAGCGTGATGTACCTGGCCGCCGATGGACAGCTGGCCGGCCTGCTCGCGGTGGCCGACCCGATCAAGCCGTCTGCTGCCGATGCCATCGCGCAGTTGCACCGCGACGGCCTGCGCATCGTCATGGCCACTGGTGATGGCATCGCCACCGCCGAGGCCGTCGCGCGCGAACTCGGGCTGGACGAGGTGCATGGCGAAATGCGCCCTGCCGACAAAGCCGAGCTGATCGGCACGCTGCAGGCGCAGGGACGCAAGGTGGCGATGGCCGGCGACGGCATCAACGATGCACCGGCGTTGGCGACCGCCACGGTCGGCATCGCGATGGGCAACGGCACCGATGTGGCGATGTCCACCGCACAGGTGACCCTGGTCAAGGGCGATCTGCGCGGCATCCTGCGCGCCCGCCAGCTGTCCACGGCAAGCGTGCGCAACATGCGCCAGAACCTGGGCTTTGCCTTCCTTTACAACGGCCTGGGCATTCCCGTCGCAGCCGGCGTGCTGTACCCGTTGGGCATCACGCTGTCGCCGATGCTCGCCGCAGTGGCGATGAGCCTCAGTTCGGTCTCGGTGATCAGCAACGCACTGCGATTGCGCCATCAACGCCTGCCTGGCGCATGAGGCGGCGGTGGTACATCCGGCCCATGCAATGGACGACGACGGCGCAGCAGTTTTTTCTTGCCAATCCAAAACACCGTCGCTATGATTCCGCTCCTCACGACGTGGGGCCATAGCTCAGCTGGGAGAGCGCCTGCATGGCATGCAGGAGGTCGGCGGTTCGATCCCGCCTGGCTCCACCACTTCAATCATAGGCCGATTGAAGTGCAGTGAAAAAATCTGAAGTTTCGTGCGTCCCCATCGTCTAGAGGCCTAGGACATCACCCTTTCACGGTGGCGACCGGGGTTCGAATCCCCGTGGGGACGCCAATTGAAAACGCATCAAGCCCTGACTTCGGTCGGGGCTTTTTGTTTGCGCGCGCCGCGGTGCCTGCGCGAAAAAATATTCATCGCCATGTCACACAAAAGACTTGGCGAATGCGGCGCAGCCGCGTAGAATTTCGCCTCCAGCATCGTGGGGCCATAGCTCAGCTGGGAGAGCGCCTGCATGGCATGCAGGAGGTCGGCGGTTCGATCCCGCCTGGCTCCACCACTCCGCACCTTAGGCCGTGCGGGTGCGTTGGAAACATTGATGAGTTTCATGCGTCCCCATCGTCTAGAGGCCTAGGACATCACCCTTTCACGGTGGCGACCGGGGTTCGAATCCCCGTGGGGACGCCACTCATCAACACCATCAAGGCCCGGCTCGCCGGGTCTTTTTGTCACCGCCTCCTGCAGGTGCACATGTGGAGCTTCCACAAACGTGAACAGGCAGATATACTAGGCGGCTCGCGGTAACAACGTGGGGCCATAGCTCAGCTGGGAGAGCGCCTGCATGGCATGCAGGAGGTCGGCGGTTCGATCCCGCCTGGCTCCACCACTTCTCCGGACACAGGCCGTCCGATAGAAGCAAAATTCAGGTTTTACGTGCGTCCCCATCGTCTAGAGGCCTAGGACATCACCCTTTCACGGTGGCGACCGGGGTTCGAATCCCCGTGGGGACGCCAATCAAATGCAGGACACCCGGCTCCGGTCGGGGTTTGTTGCAAACAGCTTCCCATCCCGGCAAAACATCGCTATGATAGGCGGCTCGCAGCACCAACGTGGGGCCATAGCTCAGCTGGGAGAGCGCCTGCATGGCATGCAGGAGGTCGGCGGTTCGATCCCGCCTGGCTCCACCACTTCTCCGGACATAGGCCGTCCGATAGAAGCAAAATTCAAGTTTACGTGCGTCCCCATCGTCTAGAGGCCTAGGACATCACCCTTTCACGGTGGCGACCGGGGTTCGAATCCCCGTGGGGACGCCAATCAAACGCAGAAAGCCCTGACCTCGGTCGGGGCTTTTTGTTTGGGTCGCCGGCCATCTGCGGGGCAAACAGAAACGTGCCTTGACGCTTACCAGGCGCAGCCGTCGTTGGGTCGGGCGCTGGGCCCCCATGCCCTTTCCGGCGAATGTCCTCCGGCGTCGGCCTGCGGCCGCCCCCTCCCCCTTTATTTCGCCTCCAAGGGCATGAGGCCCCAACGCCCGACCCAACGACCACCGTCAAAAAAGCGTGGCGTCCACCTGCCCACCGCAAGCCGAGCCCCGTAGCAGCCGGTAGGCCCCTGGGCAAAATCAAGGAGGAGGCCGCCCGCGGCCGGGGGACATTTGCGCCAGGGGCTTACCGGCTGCTACGGGGCCCTCACGCTCGCGACCGGCCCGATCGGAGACGCCAGTCAATCCAAATGGCGCCTGCACACCTGGCCTGCGGCGTAGCGTCGTGCTCACTCTGCGACGGCCCTTGCAACAAGACGCTCCCCGCAGATGGGGAAGAACCTTTTTGTTTGGGTCGCCGGCCGCTGGCCATTCAACCCACGACCTTGGCCATGCCTACCGACCGGGGCGCGGTTTCGGTGAAACCGAACTGTGCATACAGCCGGTGCGCCTGGCCATCGGCAATCAGGCTTACATACGCGCCTGCCGCATGCGCCTGCAGCCAGGTGTCCAGCTGCTGCATTACCGCCTTGCCCAGCCCCTGGCCTTGTCGGTCGGGCACCACGGCAATGTCCACGATCTGCAGGAAGCAGCCGCCGTCGCCAATGATCCGGCCCATCGCCAGCAGGCGGCCGCCCTCGCGGATGCTCACCCCGAATACCGTATTGGGCAGTCCGCGCGTGGCGGCTTCCAACGATTTGCCGCTAAGCCCGGCGAGCACCCGCAGTTCGCGGTACTCGGCCACGCCGGGCGGATGGGGAAGGCACTGCAGGCCAGCAGGCAGGGACATGCGACGATTCCAGGAGAAAGAAGACAGAGGGTCGCGCGTTGTCATTTGCGGCCATCACCGATGCGTCACCGGCCCCTCAGCTGGCGACCGAATCGCCCTGCAGCGCGCGCGCCAGCGCGGCGTTCAATTCCGCGGTCAGGTAGGGCTTGCTGAGCAGCACCCCATTGCGGAAGGACTCGGGCAGATGGTCCGGCGCCATGCCGGTGGCCAGCACGAACGGAATGCCGCGTGCGCTCAAGGCGGCGGCAACCGCTTCACTGGTTTCATTGTTGGCCAGCCGATAATCCAGCAGTGCCACCTGCGGCTGGGTTTCATCCAGCAGGCGCAACGACTCGGCAACCGATGCGGCCAACCCGACGACCACAGCGCCGGACTGCACCAGCTGCATCTGCAGCAGGGCCGCACTCATCTCGTCGTTTTCGATCACCAGTACCCGCAGATCCTGCAATGCGCTCATCCCCGGCTCCCTGTATGGTTCAGCGCGATGATTATAGCGTTCCGGCAGGATGACGGCCGGGTCATGGTTGAAGCGTTCAGGTCTGCACAAACGTCCACATTTTGTATACACTACGCGGCCAGCCAGCCGAAGTGGCGGAATCGGTAGACGCAGCGGACTCAAAATCCGCCGCCTTTAAAAGCGTGTGGGTTCGAGTCCCACCTTCGGCACCAATGGAATTGCAAAGGCCAGATCGAGAGATCTGGCCTTTTGCGTTCATGCCGCCCCCCGGCACTCCCTCGACACCCCCACCGTCACACCACCCGCAGCACCGGCTGGCCGGCGTGGCGTGGCGCACCGGCGTCCACCCGGAACGCGGCCACGGTCTGCAGCAGCTGCGTGGCCTGCTCCTCCATGCTGCGGGCCGCCGCCGAGGCCTCTTCCACCAGCGCGGCATTCTGCTGGGTGCCTTCGTCGATGTGGTCCACCGCCTGGTTGATCTGGCCGATGCTGTCGCTCTGCTGCTGGGCCACGGCGCTGATCTCGGTGATCAACGCACTGACCCGCTTCACGTTGACCACGATGTCGTCCATCGTGCGGCCCGCACTCTCCACCTGCCCGGTGCCGGTACCGACCTTCTCCACCGAGTCGCCGATCAGCTGCTTGATCTCCTTGGCCGCACTGGCCGAGCGCTGTGACAGCGAACGGATTTCCGTGGCGACCACCGCAAAGCCGCGGCCGTGGTCGCCGGCGCGCGCCGCTTCCACGGCCGCGTTGAGTGCCAGGATGTTGGTCTGGAAGGCGATACCGTCGATGACCCCGATGATGTCCACGATGCGGCGCGACGATTCGTTGATCAGCGCCATGGTGGCGACCACCTCCTGGACCACGTGGCCGCCCTGTGCGGCAACATCCACCGCGCCGCTGGCCAGCTCGCTGGCCTGGCGGGCGTTGGCGGCGGTCTGCTGCACGGTGGCGGTCAGCCCCTTCATCGACACGGCGGTTTCTTCCAGCGAGGCGGCCTGCTGCTCGGTGCGTACCGACAGGTCGGTGTTGCCCTCGGCGATCTCGCTGGCACCCACCGCGATGGTGTCGGCGGCAAACTTGATCTGGGTGATGATCGAGGCCATCGCATCGACCAGGGCGTTGATGCCCTCGCATAGTTCGGCGATCGGCCCGCTCTTGTCGGCCGTGGCGATATGCCCGGTGAGATCGCCGCCCTTGGCCGCCGCCACCACCTCGCGGGTCTGCGCGACGGCGATCTGCATGGCCTGGCTGTCACGCACCTGCGCGGTGATGTCGGTGGCGTACTTCACCACTTTGAAGGGGCGGCCGTTCACGTCGAAGATCGGGTTGTAGGAGGCCTGGATCCACACCTCGCGCCCGCCCTTGCCGAGCCGTCGGTACTGCCCGGCGTCGTACTCGCCCCGCCCGAGCTTGTCCCAGAACTGGCGGTACTCCGGGCTCTGCCGATAGTCCGCATCCACGAACAGGGCATGATGCTGGCCACGCACCTCCTCCAGCGTGTAGCCGGTGGTGGCGAGGAAATTCTCGTTGGCCGACAGGATGCGCCCGTCCAGGCTGAACTCGATCACCGCCTGCGACTTGTTGATCGCCGCCAGCTGGCCGGCGACGTCGGCGGCCTGCTGCATCTGCGCGGTGATGTCGGTGGCGAACTTGACCACCTTGTAAGGCCGCCCGCCGGCATCCAGCACCGGGTTGTAGGAAGCCTGGATCCAGATCTCGCGCCCGCCCTTGCCGAGCCGACGGTACTGCCCGGCATCGAACTCGCCACGGCCCAGCCGTGCCCAGAAATCGCGGTATTCCTGGCCCTGCGCAAACGCGGCATCGACGAACATCGCGTGGTGCCTGCCCTGCACTTCCTCCAGGCGGTAGCCCAGCGCCTGCAGGAAATTGTCGTTGGCCTGCAGGATGGTCCCGTCCAGGTCGAACTCGATCACCGCCTGCACCCGGTGCAGGGCGGCCACCTGGGCCTCCAGCTCGGCCTGGCGGCGCCGCCCCTGCACGGCCAGGGACTGGCGCGCGTGGCGGCGTGACACGAAGGGGGCGGCCAAGGCCTGCCACAGCGATCGCCCGGAATCGGCGTCGGCGTCGGTACGTCCCTGCACATGCGCATGCATGCCTGAAGTAAGCATCATCTGATCCTCGGTGCCCGTTAGCTGTTGGGATCCGTCGAGCAGCTCGCCCGGCGGCATATCGTTTAGCTGGGGGACTTACGCGGACGTCAGTGGGGATGACGTCGCTACAGCGACTTCTACAACCAGGGTCCTGCCATGGTGAAGCCAGGCTGCTGCAAAGGCGTGCGGCCCGGACCCCGCGAGGAGGCAATCCAGGACCCGCGCGGAACCACCAGAGAGTGGGTCCAATAGGGATATCGACGCGCGGAAAGAGAACTTTAGCCAGGCGTGCCGCTCAGCCCTCGCCGCCTTCACCGCCTTCCACGGCATCCAGCGGGTCCAGGCCTTCGATGCCCGCCGTCTCCACCTGCACGTTGTTCCTGCCCAGTGCCTTGGCCCGGTAGCACTGGGCGTCGGCGGCGGCCACCGCATCGTCCACGCTCATGCCCGCGCCGATCGCGGCGATGCCGATGCTGGCACCCACGCTCAAGCGTTTGAGGTCCCAGGGAATGGACAGCCCCCGTACCGATTCAAGCAGGTCACTGACGATGCGGCGCGCACGTTTGAGCGAGCAGCCGGCCAGGATCACCGCGAACTCATCGCCCCCCAGCCGGGCCACGATGTCCGAGTCGCGCACCCCGTGGCGCAGCACGCTGGCCACCGCCCACAGCATCGCATCACCGGCCAGGTGGCCGTGGTTGTCGTTGATCGGCTTGAAATTGTCCAGGTCGATGAACATCAGCGAGGCCGACTGGCCGGTGCGTGCGACGCGGGTGATGGCCTGCTGCAGGTGCGCCTCGAAGCCTCGCCGGTTGCTCAGCTCGGTCAGCGGGTCCACTTCGGCCAGGTGGCGTGCCTCGCGCTGGCGGGCACGCTGCTGGGTGACGTCACGGATCACCCAGACCGCCCCGCTCACCTCACCGTCCTCGCCGCGCAGCCAGGCGCGGGTGACATCGACCGGCAGCAGTTGCGCGCCGACCGACAGCAGCAGGTCCGAGTGCAGGTCGACCGCATTGCTGTCCGGGTCCAGCAGCACCGCGATGTCCAGGGGCGAGCGTGGCGCGTACTCGGTGGTCAACTCCATCACGTCCTGCACCTGGCCATGGGTCAGCGGCGCGGCATCGGCACCGACCAGCGCGCGTGTCGCGGCCGCGTTGGCGTACTGGATGCGGCCCTGCAGGTCCAGGGTCAATACCATGTCGACCACCGCATCGAGGGTAATGCGGGTGCGCTGTTCGGATTCACGCAGTTGCTGGCCGCCATGGCGTTGCGCGGTGACGTCCTGGATCTGCGACACGAAGTGCAGCGGTTCGCCGTTCTCGGCGCGCACCAGCGATACCGACAGGCGGCCCCAGACCACGTTGCCGGCCTTGCCCAGGTAGCGTTTGTCCATGTGGTAGTGATCGCAACGTCCGACCAGCAGTTCATCGAGCAGGACCAGGTCGGCGTTGAGGTCGTCGGCGTGGGTGAGCGTCTGGAAGTCGGCCGCCAGCAGTTCGGCACGGGTGTACCCGAGGATCCCGCACAGCGCATCGTTGACGTCCAGCCAGCGCCCTTCCAGCGAGACCAGGGCCATGCCCAGCGCAGCCGAGGAAAATGCCCCGGCGAACTTTTCCGCCGCCAGGTAGGCCTGCTCGCGCACTTCCAGCAGGGGGGTGATATCCACCGCCATGCCGACATAGCCGATACGCGCACCGCCGGCGCCGTCCAGCGGGCTGATCGAGAGCCGCACCTGGCGGCGACCGCCATCCTTGCGCAGGAACGTCCACTGGTGCGACCAGGTACCGGTGGCCGCGTGTGCAATCAACGCCTCGAAGATGGTCGGCACGCGCCCGTCGGCATCGGCCTGCAGGCACAGGTAGGCGCGCATTTCCTCCGGGTCGTGGAACTGGCCCGGGCTGACCCGCCCGATCACCTCCTCGGCGCTGTAGCCGAGCAGCTTCTGCGCGCCGCTGTTGAACAACGTCACCACGCCAGCGACGTCGGTGGCGATCACCGCCACTTCATCGGAGGCATCGACCACTGCCTGCAGCCGCTGGCGCATGTTGGCCGCATCCTGGCGCGCGTTCTGCAGGTCGCTGACATCGGCGTGCGCACCGGCCATCCACAACGGTCGGCCGTGCGCATCCCATTCGTAGACGCGGCCGCGATCCTGCACCCAGATCCAGTGGCCGTCCTTGTGCCGCATCCGGCACAGGCTGTCGTAATGCGGCGAGCGCCCTTCCAGGTGTTCGGTGAGCAGGGCGTTGGACTGCGCCAGGTCGTCGGGATGGACCAGCCGGAAGAAGGTCTCCGGGGTGATCGGCGCCAAGCCATCGCGGGTGTAGCCGATGATCTGCGCCCAGCGCTCGTTGACCCACATCCGCCCGTCCTGGATGTTCCATTCCCAGGTGCCGGCGGCGGTGCCTTCGATGATCATTTCCAGGCGCCGACGCTGCGCGTTGGCCTCGCGCAGTGCCGCGACCATGCCCTCATCGCCCGCGTCGGGGAGTGGCCCGGTACTCATGGGCACGCCCGTGACGGGCAGGCACGCCGACGCCCGGCCAGGGCATCGCCCGGCACGCCTTCCACTGCATCGCGCTGTGTCATCTGCCCTCCCCGAGGCATCGGCCATGCGGCCGACCCGGCCATTCAACGGGGAGTGTGCTTAAACCGGCGTCAAACCAGAAGTGCCGAGGCGACACCGGCGCCTGCCGGCCCCCTCGGCGAGCGCCTTGCCAGGGCCGGCAACGGCAACCGCGGCCGGCCGTGGCGGCCGGGCTCGGGCAGACGCGCAGGCTGCCATCCGGGTGGGATGGCGGCCTGCGCTGCGGACCGCGGGCCGGTCAGCCGCCGCGTTTGGCGCGCGCGAAGGCGTCGGCCAGGGCATTGTTGGCCGGCGCGGCCGCACTGCCCGGACGCGGGCCGGACGGCCCGCCCCGGCCGGCATTGCGCTGGCCGCCACCGCCACCGCCACCATCACGCCGACCAGCCCCGGCCGGGCGCGTGTCGCGCTCGCCGGGGGCCTTGGCCGGGGCCGGGCTGTCGTCCAGCCGACGGGTCAGGGCGATGCGTTTGCGCGCCACGTCGACCTCCAGCACCTTGACCTTGACGATGTCGCCGGCCTTGACCACCTCGCGCGGGTCCTTCACGTAGGTGTCCGACAGCGCCGAGATGTGGATCAGGCCATCCTGGTGCACGCCGATGTCGACGAAGGCACCGAACGCTGCCACGTTGCTGACCACGCCTTCCAGGATCATGCCCGGCACCAGGTCCTTGATCTGCTCGACGCCGTCGGCAAAACGCGCGGCCTTGAACTCGGGGCGCGGATCGCGGCCGGGCTTTTCCAGTTCCTTGAGGATGTCGCGCACGGTCGGCACGCCGAAGGTGTCATCGGTGAACTGTTCGGCCTTGAGCCCCCGCAGGAAGCTGCCATCGCCAATCAGCGCCTTGATCGGGCGCGCGGTGGCGGCCACGATGCGCTCGACCACCGGATACGCTTCGGGATGCACCGAGGAGGCATCCAGCGGCTGGTCGCCGTCGGCGATGCGCAGGAAGCCGGCGCACTGCTCGAAGGTCTTGTCGCCCAGTCGCGGCACCTTGAGCAGGTCCTTGCGGCGCTTGAAGGGACCGTTGTCGTCGCGGTGGCGGACGATGTTCTCGGCCACGCTGGCCGACAACCCGGACACCCGCGTCAGCAGCGCGGCCGACGCGGTGTTGACGTGCACGCCGACCGCGTTGACGCAGTCTTCCACGCGGGCATCCAGCGCGCGTGCCAGGCGGTACTGGTCCACGTCGTGCTGGTATTGGCCCACGCCGATCGCCTTGGGGTCGATCTTGACCAGCTCGGCCAACGGATCCTGCAGGCGCCGTGCAATGGATACCGCGCCGCGGATCGACACGTCCAGGTTCGGGAACTCCCTGGCCGCCAACTCGGAGGCCGAGTACACCGACGCACCGGCTTCGCTGACCACGATCTTCTGCAGCGTGGTCTCGCCCAGTGCCTTGATCACCTCACCGGCCAGCTTGTCGGTTTCGCGGCTGGCGGTGCCGTTGCCGACCGCGATCAGGTCGACGTTGTGCTGCACGCACAGCTGCTTGAGGGTGTGCAGCGACTGGTCCCACTGGCGGCGGGGTTCATGCGGGTAGATGGTATCGGTGGCCACCACCTTGCCGGTGGCATCGACCACGGCGATCTTGCAGCCGGTGCGGATGCCCGGGTCCAGCCCGAGCACGGCCTTGGGGCCGGCCGGTGCGGACAGCAACAGGTCCTTGAGGTTGTCGCCGAACACCGCGATCGCCTCGGCCTCGGCCTTCTCGCGGGCCTGGTTGAACAGATCCAGCAGCAGGTGCATGTGCAGCTTGGCGCGCCAGGTCAGGCGGCAGGCATCGAGCAGCCAGCGGTCGCCCGGGCGCCCGGCATCGGCAATGCCGGCCTTGAACGCCACCCGGCCTTCGGCGTACTGGTGGCCCGCGTCGGGCTCCTTGCCCGGGTCCAGTTCCAGCAACAGGATCTCTTCACGGCGCGCACGGAACAGCGCCAGCAGCCGGTGCGAGGGAATCTTCGCCAAGGCCTCGGCATGGTCGAAATAGTCGCGGTACTTGGCGCCCTGCTCTTCCTTGCCGTCGGCCACGCGCGCGCGGATCACCCCGTGCTCGCCCAGCCAGCTGCGCAGTTCACCGACCAGGGCGGCGTCTTCGCCCCAGCGTTCCATCAGGATCGCGCGGGCACCTTCGAGCGCGGCCTTGGTGTCGGCCACGCCCTTGTCGATATCGACAAACCCGGCGGCGACTGCCTGCGGATCGCGGGTGGGATCGGCCAACAGGCCGTCGGCCAGCGGCTCCAGCCCGGCTTCGCGGGCGATCTGGGCGCGGGTGCGACGCTTGGGTTTGTAGGGCAGGTACAGATCTTCCAGCCGCGACTTGGTGTCGGCACCGAGAATGTCGTTGCGCAGTGCGTCGCTGAGCTTGCCCTGCTCGTCGATGCTGGACAGCACCGCGGCGCGGCGGTCTTCCAGTTCGCGCAGGTAGGTCAGGCGGGTTTCCAGGTTGCGCAGCTGGGTATCATCCAGACCGCCGGTGACTTCCTTGCGGTAGCGGGCGATGAACGGGACGCTGGCGCCTTCGTCGAGGAGCGCGATGGCCGCACGGGCCTGGGCAGGCTGGGCGCCGATTTCATCGGCGATGGTCTGGGCGATCTGCTGGGCGAGCTTGATGTCAGGCATTGCTTCCGGCCGGAGCCGCAGTACGGAAAGTCCCGATTGTGGCAATGCGCGGCGGCGGGGGGAAGGCGTTGACAGCGGGGGGCGAACCTGTCGCCCGCGGGTGCAGGGTGTAGAGCCGGGCTCTGCCCGGCGCCTCATGACGGTTGGATCGCCAACGGTAGTGCCGGCCGCTGGCCGGCTCCTCGGTACGGTCGGGGTATACGGACAGCCGGGCAGAGCCCGGCTCTACGCGGCTTCAACGGTAATGCTGCGCGGTGCGCTGGTGGACGATCTCGTCGCGCATCGATTCCAGCGCCATTACCCGGATCCTGCCGATGCCCGGCAGTTCCATGAACCGCTCGGTGTAGATCTCCGGCCCGGTGTCGGTATCGGCCCGGGACTTGCTGAAACCGTGGGGTACCAATCCTTTGTCGCCATCCTTGCTACCACCGACATAAAGAACGATTGCCATGTGATGTGTTCCTCCAAAAAGCATCGTGCATGCAACAGACTGCAGCTTACCGCGCCCAACCTGACTGGTGGGTCATTCAGCCTAATAACCATTGTTTGCATGCAGATGACGCCGCGTTGCGTGCGCTTTTCTTACATAAAATTAACGCGACGCCTGCCTCACGGCCACCAGCCGCG
Organism: Stenotrophomonas sp. GL_101; assembly: GCF_057835675.1. Lineage (NCBI taxonomy): Bacteria > Pseudomonadati > Pseudomonadota > Gammaproteobacteria > Lysobacterales > Lysobacteraceae > Stenotrophomonas > Stenotrophomonas sp. GL_101. Next base: position 2,678,205 of record NZ_CM174432.1, read on the forward strand.
CCCGGTCATCGCGTACACATCGGCGGCGCGCTCGAACGGATTGCGCGCGCTGACCCCGCCGCACAGCAGATAGACCGGCAGGTACAACGGGCCCAGCACGAGGTATTGGTAGACATGCGCTCGCTCATGGTCGTGCAGGCCGATCACCGGCTCGGTGCAATGTCCGGCCTGGTGGGCGTAGGTGCGGCACGGCACGTCGAGCGTGGGCCCGGTATGCAGGATGACGTTGCCCAGGGTGATCGCCCCGCCCGGCCCCCAGGGCCAGTCACGGAACACGATGGCCAGGTCGCGGCGATTCCACGACGGGCGCGCACCGGCCACCATGCCGGCCAGGCCGCCGAGCAGGCCGATCAGGGTGTTGGGCACGGTCCATAGCGCGCCCAGCCCCTGCAGGACGCGCAGCGCCAGCGGCGGCAGGCTCAATCGGCCTCGTTGGGAATCAACAGCCACAGGATCAGGTAGACCAGGATGCCGGGGAACGCGGCCGACAGCAGCGAGACCACCACGAACAGCACCCGCACCAGGGTCGCGCTCCAGCCGAAGCGATGCGCGATGCCGCCCATCACGCCGGCGATCATGCGGTCGTTGAGCGAGCGCGACAGGGTCCGCGGGGTAGCGTTCATGGCGAAGGTCTCCGGCTGTGGAGCGCGCACTCTAGCGCGGGGGGTGTCTACGGCGTGCGTGGACGCAGGGTCTTGAGCGTTGCCCCGAACCAGGCCGCCGCGCTCTGTTCAGGCTGGCCCGGGCAGGCGATGCGGTAGGGCTTGCCACTGATGCTGCTCTGGCTGGCGGCACGCTCGATGAACTGCTCGGCGGTGTCCACCTTGTCCTTCTTCAGCAGGTAGTCGTACTTGCGCTGCAGGTGCGCGCGCGCTTCGGCGGCATCGTGCCAGCTGCCGTTGCGCTGGAAGCGGCAACTGGAGCCGTCCAGGGCGCCGATCAGGCCGGCGATTTCGCGGCGGGCGGTGTCGTTCGGCGCGGCGCTGGCGCCGGCGGCGGCCAACAGGCCGATAGCCAGGGCACTGACAAGACGAGGGGTCATGACGATCGTTCCTTCAACCAATCGGTAATGGTACCGGGCACCTCGCGCTGGGCACGGCCGGAAACATAAATACCGATGTGGCCGCCGCGGAAACTGCTTTCGGTGTAGTCGGTGCTGCCGATCCGGCCACGCATCGCACGTGACGCATCCGGCGGCACCAGGTGGTCCTGTTCGGCGTAGATGTTCAATACCGGCAGGGTCACCTGGTGCAGTTGCACGGTGTCCTCGCCGATCCGCACGCCGTCGTGCATCAGCCCGTTGCCCTGGTAGAACTGCTTGATGAAGTCGCGGAAGGTTTCCCCGGCCAGGTCGGGCGAATCGAAGATCCACTTTTCCATGCGCAGGAAATCTTCCAGCGCGGCCTTGTCATCGAGGATGTCGAGCAGGCCCACGTACTTCTGCACGTTGAGCCGGAACGGCTTGAGCATGAGGTAACTGGCATTCATCAGGTCGGCCGGGATGTTGCCCAGCGTGTCCACCAGCAGGTCCACATCCACCTGCCGTGCCCAGTGCGACAGCATGTTGTCCGGGGTCTGGAAATCCACCGGCGTGACCATGGTGATCAGGTTGGCCAGCTTGGGCTGGCGCAACGCGGCGTAGCACAGCGCGAACACACCGCCCTGGCAGATGCCGAGCATGTTGATCGGCGCGCCGGACTGCGCCTGCAGGTGGTCCACCGCGCCGTCGATAAAACGCAGCAGGTAGTCTTCCAGGGTCTGGTAGCGCTCGGAGCGGTCCGGATAGCCCCAGTCCAGCACGTAGACGTCATGGCCCAGCGCCAGCAACCGCTGCACCAGCGAGCGGTCGGCCTGCAGGTCGACCATGTAGGGCCGGTTGACCAGCGCGTAGACGATCAGCAGCGGGGTGGCATGCACGGGGGGCTGGGTACCGACGAAGCGATACAGCACCACCTTGCCGTCGCGCCAGACTTCCTCGCGCGCGGTGCTGCCGTAGTCGACGTCGTCCACCGTCGGCAGCAGCGCCAGCCCGTCCAGCAGCTTGCGCTGCATGGCCAGGGTTTCCTGCAGCAGGTCTTCGGCGTTGAAGCCCAGCGGCCCTTTCATGGGCTGCGCTTCGGTGCGGCAGGGGTCTTGCCAGTCTTCCTGGCCGCCTTCTTTGTCGCCGTCCCGGGCGCCTTGCCGGCGGGCGCGGTCGCCGCAGCCATGCGCCGCACCAGCCGTTCCAGCTCGGCAATGCGACGGTGCGCGGTATCCATCTCGGTGCGGGTAGGCATGCCGATCGCCTCGCAGGCGCGTTCGATCTCCTGCTGGGCCGCGCCACGCAGGCGCATCTGCGCATTGCCCAGCGACGCAAACACCTTCTGGAATGCGTCGGACAGCGCGACCTTGGCGTAGGCCTCTTCGGCCGCCTCGATCCACAGGTCGAACATCGCCCGCGCACTGGTCAGCTGGTTGCCCGGCTGCTCGTGCTCGGCCAGGCGCTGCTCGAACAGGGTGAACGCATCGTCCAGTGCCTGCTTGATCTGGTCCACGTAGTCGCGCGAATGCGACTGGTACTCCTGCTGGGCGCGCAGCAGCGCCTGCCAGCGCGCCTGGTGTTCGCGGCCGGGCCCGAACGCCGGGCTCTGCATCCACGGCCCAAGCGTGCGCTGCAGCGATTCCAGCAGCGCCATCAGGTCCGGGCCATCGGCGTGGGTATGTCCGCGCGCACCCTGCAGCATCCACTGCAGCACGCCGTCGCCCTGGCCCTCCACCGCCGTCCGCCACGCCTGGGCCACATCGGCACTGCGGGCATCCTGGCCGGCGAACTGCGCGGCGACCTGTTGCATGGTCCCGTACCAGCCACCGGCCTGCTCACGGAACCGGCGCACGGCGTCGTCGGCGGGGCTGCTGGCCGTGTTGGGGACCATCTGCGCCCACCAGTCGATCGCCTGCTGCCAGTTGCCCTGCCCGCCCTCCGCGCCGGCCTGGCCGGGCGGCACCGCGGCGTGCCGCAGGGCATCGCCCCACGCACTGAAATACTGCCGTGCCAAGGCTTCAACATCGCCGGCATTGCTGCCGCTGCCTGCGGTACTCATCGACCCTCTCCCAGCCGTATCGGGAACCCTGCCATCGGCGCACGCCCGCTCATGGCTTGGGAATGCGCAGGGTCTTGCTGATCATCAGCGAGCCGGACAGCGCGAACAACAGCACCATCGGGTGCAGCTGCCACGGGCCCAGCTGCCAGCGCCCCAGCCACAGGTCGTGGCCGATCGCGCCCATGCTGGCAGCGATGGCCAGCACCACCACCAGCGCCAGGCTGGTGGGAATCGGGGTGCCCTCGAAATACGGCACCTTGTCGCCCTCACCGGCCAGCGATTCGGCGGTGACGTTGTAGCGCGCCAGGCGGCTGACCCCGCAGCAGACGAAGTAGCTGAGCACCAGCCAATCCCAGCCGCCCTGCATGCCGCAGGCGTAGGCCAGCGCGGCGGGGGCCACGCCGAAGGAGATGATGTCCGACAGCGAATCCAGCTCGCGTCCCAGCGTCGAGCTGGATTTGCGCCAGCGCGCGATGCGCCCGTCCAGTGCATCGAAAATGAAGGCCAGCGGGATCAATGCCATGCCGAACAGCAGGTAGCTGCGCTGCCCATCCTGCAGGAAGCGCATCGCGGCGAACACCGCGCCGGTGCCGCAGAAGGCGTTGGCCAGGGTGAACCAGTCCGCCAGGTGGAACTCGCGCAGCATCGAGAAGTGACGTTTCATGGAGGATCTGTTGACGGCAATCGGAAGAGAGTACCGCGAGCGGGCCGAACCGTGACAGAGCAACCTCGGCAGGCGTTGCCATGGCCTTCACGCGGGAACGACAAGCGGTGAATTTTTGGCCACCCATCTTGACAGCAAGGGTGGGCGGGGGCTGCCGCCGCTTATCCACAAACTTGCGCACCAGTCATCCACACCCCCTGTGGACAAGTCCGTCTCAATAGACGCGACGATGGTTATTTATTCATCACCCGATGTCTGTCTGGCGGCCGGCTACCCGGCGCGGGCCCAACAGCGCGCGGTATGCTCTCGGGTGGACCCGCCGCCGCTACGTCCTGCCCGCCCCTGCGACAGGAGTTGCCTGCGTGCTTTCCCCCGAACATCTCGCCGCCCAGCTGCGGCATCCCCACGGTGAGCATGCGCTGGCCGTGGCCGAATCCATGAACCGCAGCAACGGGGCGTTGAACCAGGCCGCGATTGCGCTGCTGGCCGTTGCCGCACGCGAACAGGTGCTGGAGATCGGCCCCGGCAATGCGGCCTTCGCCGGCGACCTGCTGCGTGCGCCGGGCAGCCGCTACCTGGGCATTGAAGTGTCGGCGGACATGGTCGATGCCGCGCAGGACCGCCTGACCGTCGCCGGTCTGCATGACCGTGCCGGCGTGCGCCTGGGCGATGTGCATGCGCTGGACCTGGAAGACGCCTGCATCGATGCGGCGTTGGCAGTGAACACCCTGTACTTCTGGGAACAGCCCGCGCTGGCCCTGGCCGAACTGGCCCGGGTGCTGCGCCCCGGCGGCCGGCTGTGCCTGGCGTTTGGCGATGCGGCGTTCATGCGCACCCTGCCCTTCACCGCCCACGGGTTCCACCTGCATGAGTTGGCCGAGGTGGAGTTGGCCATGCGCAGCAGTGGGCTGCGGGTCTGCGGGTGGCGGGCGCACTGGGAAACCGGCACCAGCAATGACGGGCGCCAGGTGGAGAAGCATTTCCATCTGTTGCTGGCGCGGCGGTGATGGCGGGGGGATGCCGGGTAGCGGTCGGCTGGGCGGCGGTTACAGGCGGGTAAAGGTCCAGGACTCCATCGCGCCGTCGCGGTAGGGCATCACGCCGTGGAAGGCGCGCGGGTCGTCACCGAATACCAGCGGCAGGAAGCTGCGATCGCCCTCCCACAGCGGCAGGGTGTCGAGTTTGTCCAGGTCGACCCACTCCAGGCTGCCCTCGACATTGGCGGTCAGCGGTGTGCCGGTGAAGTCATCGATGATGAAAATGAAACCGAACCAGTCCTCGCCGTTCTTGCCGAAACCTGGCCAGCTGATCGTGCCGCGCAGGCGCATGCTGCCGCATTCGATCCCCGCTTCCTCGCGGATCTCGCGGCGCATGCAGGCGGCGGCATCTTCGTCACGCTCCATTTTGCCGCCCAGGCCGTTGTACTTGCCCAGGTGCAGGTCGCCCGGGCGGGCGTTACGGTGGATCATCAGCGCTTGCTTGCCGTCCGGCGACAGCACGTAGCCCAGGGTGGCCACGATCGGGGTATAGGGCATGACGCACAGGCTCACGGAAAACAAACCACGATTATGCGCGATCCGCGCAGCACCGTTGCTGCCGCGGTCAGCCGGTCACGCGGGTGCGGCGGGTATCGGCCGGTGCCGGCAGCGCGTCACCGTCGCGCCGCAACGTGGCCACGCCGTGGCCGCGCTCGGCCAGGTACTCCAGCCATTTGCCCAGAAAGGTGTTCATGCGCATGCGGTGGCTGATCAGCTCGGCCGGCGGCGGGTACATGCCCACCACGTCCTGCCAGCGCCGCCCCACGTAACAGTGGGTCGTCTCGGCCTGGCGCGCGTCGCGGTACAGGCGCACGTAGGCCGAGGGGTCCGGTTGGCCGGTGACCGGATCGGCGAAGTCGTAGGTCAGGCGCAGTTCCACCGTGTAGCGGTGGCACTCGATCACATCTAGGCGCACGTCCAGGCCATCCCCCACCGAGGACACGTAGCTGCCCGGCACCAGGTCGGCCGGAGCGAACAACCGCACCAGGTGCTGGTAGTTCTCGGCGTACAGCCCCATCAGCCAGCTCAGGCGACTGAGCCGGGGGATGCGTTCGATGCGGGGCGTGGCCGGGGACATGGGTCGATCCTACACGGTGGCGGTTGAACGCGGCAGCCTTGTGGGGCGCCGGATCCAGGCGGATGATCGAGGTTCCCGCCGCGGCGTATCGACCCACGGTCGATACCTGCGTGGCCGGTCAGTACATTTCCCGCTGCAGCCCCAACGTGCCCAGCACCTTGCTGGAGATTTCCTCGATGGAGGTGTGGGTGGTGCTCAGGGTCGGGATGCGCTCCATGCGGAACATGGTCTCGGCCGCAGCCACCTCGCGGCGGCAGGTGTCCAGGTTGGCGTAGCGCGAGTTCGGGCGGCGCTCCTGGCGGATCTGCTGCAGCCGGTCGGGGTCGATGGTCAGCCCGAACAGCTTCTTGCGGTAGGGACGCAGGCGCGGCGGCAGGCGGTCCTGCTCCAGGTCCTCGTCGGTGAGCGGGTAGTTGGCCGCGCGCACCCCGTAATGCAGGGCCAGGTAGATGCAGGTGGGTGTCTTGCCGGCCCGCGACACCGCCACCAGGATCACGTCGGCGTCGTCGTAGTTGATGGCGATGCCGTCATCGTGGGTCAGCGCGAAGTTCATCGCGTTGATCCGGCGGTGGTAGGTCTCGAAGTCGACCATGCCGTGGGCCTGGCCCACCCGGGAATGCCGGTCGACCGCCAGTTCGCGCTCCAGCGGCTCGATGAAGGGGGCGAACACGTCCAGCATCAGGCCACCGCTTTCGGCCAGGATGATGCTCAGCCCGCTGTCCACGCAGGAGCTCACCACGATCGGCCGGACCTGGTAGCGCTCCCCCGCCGCGCGGATCCTTTCACAGGCTTCGCGGGCCTTTTCGGGGTCATCGACGAAGGACATGCGATCGGTAATGAAGCTGAACCCGGAGAACTGGGTCAACAGGCTATGCCCAATGGTTTCAGCGGTGATACCGGTTCCATCGGACACGTAGAACACCGGACGGATCGTCGACATGTGCCATTTAACCCCTCTGAAGCCTAAAAAAGCCGTCGACACAAGCTTGTGCCGACAGCGGTCTGCCCGGCATCATATCGGCTTCTTCCTACGGACGTGGCCATCCAAGCCCGCCTCGGGCGATGGCCAAACGGAGCATCGCGCTTGAACCAGAATATCCTGTGGTTGCACGAACTGCGCTTGGCCGACCTGGCCCGCGTTGGCGGCAAGAATTCGTCGCTGGGCGAAATGATCGGCAATCTCGCCGGGCTGGGGGTGTCTGTCCCCGGCGGTTACGCAACCACCGCTGAAGCCTTCAAGGACTTCATCGCGCACAACGACCTGTCCAAGCGCATTTTCGACAAGCTGGCCACGCTGGACGTGGAAGATGTCGCCGCGCTGACCGTGGCCGGCAAGGAAATCCGCGACTGGGTGATCGATGCCCCGCTGCAGCCGCAGCTGGACCAGGACATCCGCAGCGCCTACCGGCAGCTGTGCGACGAAAACGGCGGCGGCGACGTGGCCGTGGCGGTGCGTTCGTCGGCCACTGCCGAAGACCTGCCCGATGCCTCCTTCGCCGGCCAGCAGGAAACCTTCCTCAACGTGACCGGCGCCGACGATGTCGTGCACAAGGTCAAGGAAGTGTTCGCCTCGCTGTACAACGACCGCGCCATCGCCTACCGCGTCCACCACGGCTTCAAGCACGAAGACGTGTTCCTGTCCTCGGGCGTGCAGCTGATGGTGCGCTCCGGCGTGGGTTCGTCCGGCGTGCTGTTCACCCTGGACACCGAATCGGGCTTCCGCGACGTGGTCTTCGTGACCGCCTCGGTCGGCCTGGGCGAAATGGTCGTGCAGGGCGCGGTCAACCCGGATGAGTTCTACGTCTACAAGCCCACGCTGAAGGCCGGCAAGCCGGCGATCCTGCGCCGCTCGCTGGGCAGCAAGGCAATCCGCATGGTGTATTCGGATGTCCCCGGTGAGCGCGTGCGCACCGAAGACACCCCGGCCGAACTGCGCAACACCTTCTCCATCAGCGACGAGGACGTGCAGGAACTGTCCAGGCAGGCGCTGATCATCGAAGAACACTACGGCCGCCCGATGGACATCGAGTGGGCCAAGGACGGGGTGAGCGGCAAGCTGTTCATCGTCCAGGCGCGCCCGGAGACGGTGAAGTCGCGTGGCCATGCCACCCAGATCGAACGCTTCGCGCTGAACCAGAAGGACGGCAAGGTGCTGGCCGAAGGCCGTGCGGTGGGTGCCAAGATCGGTGCCGGCACCGCCCGCGTGGTCCGCTCGCTGGAAGACATGGCCCGCGTGCAGCCCGGCGATGTGCTGATTGCCGACATGACCGACCCCGATTGGGAGCCGGTGATGAAGCGCGCCTCGGCGATCGTCACCAACCGTGGCGGCCGTACCTGCCACGCGGCGATCATCGCCCGTGAGCTGGGCGTGCCGGCGGTGGTCGGTTCGGGCAACGCGACCCACCTCATCCAGGATGGCCAGGAAGTGACGGTCAGCTGCGCCGAGGGCGATACCGGCTTCATCTACGAAGGCATCCTCGGCTTCGAGCGCACCACCACCGACCTGGGCAACATGCCGCCGGCGCCGTTGAAGATCATGATGAACGTGGCCAACCCGGAACGTGCCTTCGACTTCGGCCAGCTGCCGAACGCCGGCATCGGCCTGGCCCGCCTGGAAATGATCATCGCCAGCCACATCGGCATCCATCCCAACGCGCTGCTGGAATATGACCGCCAGGATGCGGCGACCAAGAAAAAGATCGACGAGAAGATCGCCGGTTACGCCGATCCGGTCAGCTTCTATGTCGGCCGCCTGGCCGAAGGCATCGCCACGCTGACCGCCTCGGTGGCGCCGCACCCGGTGATCGTGCGCCTGTCGGACTTCAAGTCCAACGAGTACGCCAACCTGATCGGCGGCAGCAACTACGAGCCGCACGAAGAGAACCCGATGATCGGCTTCCGCGGCGCCAGCCGTTACGTCGACCCGAGCTTCTCGGCCGCCTTCGCGCTGGAATGCCAGGCCGTGCTGCGCGTGCGCAACGAGATGGGCCTGGACAACCTGTGGGTGATGATTCCGTTCGTGCGCACGCTGGAAGAAGGCCGCAAGGTCGTCGAAGTGCTCGAACAGAATGGCCTCAAGCAGGGCGAGAACGGCCTGAAGATCATCATGATGTGCGAAGTGCCGTCCAATGCACTGCTCGCCGATGAGTTCCTGGAGATCTTCGACGGCTTCTCGATCGGTTCCAACGACCTGACCCAGCTGACCCTGGGCCTGGACCGCGATTCGTCGATCGTCGCGCACCTGTTCGACGAGCGGAACCCGGCGGTGAAGAAGCTGCTGTCGATGGCGATCAAGTCGGCACGCGCCAAGGGCAAGTACGTCGGCATCTGCGGCCAGGGCCCGTCCGATCACCCCGACCTTGCCGAATGGCTGATGCAGGAAGGCATCGAGTCGGTGTCGTTGAACCCGGACACCGTGGTCGACACCTGGTTGCGTCTGGCCAAGCTGAAGGCCAAGGGCTGATCCAGCTGCAGCAGCAACAGACAAACCCCCGCGCAAGCGGGGGTTTTGTTTTGCCCCCCCGTAGAGCCGACCGTTGGTCGGCTGCCGCGCCTTGGCGCGGCGGATGCATCCGTAGAGGGGGTGTTGGCGCGGAAAGCAGCCCACCAACGGTCAGCTCTACGGCGCACCCGCCCTCTTCCCGACACCCACGCCCGTACTCACCTGATACCCCGGCCCCCTCGCAATGCGCACCCTGATGGCATGCCCAGCCCGCGCCTCCACATCGGCCGTTGTTCCAGCATCGGCAGCGTCTATGCGCTGACCAGCGTCACCGCTGCACGCACGCCCTACTTCGGCCAACCGGCCCTCGCGGCGCAGGTCATGCAGGTATTGCACGCGTTGCAACAGGAGCAACGGGCATGCAGCCTCGCCTGGGTGGTCATGCCTGACCACGTGCACTGGCTGATGCAGCTCAAGCACGGTTCGCTCGGCGCCTGCATGCGGCGCTTCAAGTCGCGCAGCAGCCTGCTGATCAACCGCCAGCTGCAGCGCAGCGGTCGCATCTGGCAACCTGGATCCTTCGACCATGCGATGCGCAGCGACGAAGACCTTCGCCACCAGGCCACCTACCTCCTTGCCAACCCGGTCCGCGCCGGCCTGGTCGATACCATCGCGCAGTATCCATTTTCATGGTGCAGGTGGCCGCTGGAGCACACCGCCCCGTAGAGCCGACCGTTGGTCGGCTGCCGCGCCTTGGCGCGGCGGATGCATCCGTAGAGGGGGTGTTGGCGCGGAAAGCAGCTGACCAACGGTCAGCTCTACGTTCCCGCAGGAAAGCAGCCGACCAACGGTCGGCTCTACGTTCACCCGCGCGTTTACACAGTTGCGGCCGCCATGTCGTTGGCAACGTCCTCAGCCGGCGGGTAATCGGTGAAGCCCTGCTCGGCTCCCCCGAAGAACGTCGCCTTGTCCGGCGCGTTCAATGCCAGCCCCTGCTGCAGCCGCGCCGGCAGGTCCGGGTTGGCGATGAATGGCCGGCCGAAGCCAATCAGATCCGCCCAACCCCTGGCCAGTGCCTCTTCGGCGCGTTCCACGGTGTATTTGCCGGCGTAGATCAAGGTGCCGCGGTAGAGCATGCGCAACGCCTCCTTGAACGCCACCGGCATCTCCGGCGCATCGTCCCAATCGGCCTCGGCGATATGCAGGTAACCCACGCCGATGCTGTCCAGCAGGTGCGCGGCCGCCAGGTAGGTGGCCTGCGGGGTGTCATCGACCGCACCCTGCAAGGTGGTCAGGGGCGCCAGCCGCACGCCGACGCGTTCGGCACCGATCTCGGCAGCCACCGCGTCGGCCACTTCACGCAGGAAACGCAGCCGATTGTGCAGCGAACCGCCGTAGCCATCGGTGCGCGCGTTGGCCTGCGAATCGATGAACTGGTTGATCAGGTAGCCGTTGGCGCCGTGCAGTTCGATGCCGTCGAAACCGGCCTCGATGGCATTGCGTGTCGCCCGGGCGTAATCGCGCACGATGCCGGGAATTTCCTCGACCGCCAGCGCGCGCGGCATCGAGTGCTGGATCATTTCGCCGACCCCGGCCTGCGGGCCCCTGCCCTGCGGATCAACGAACACCTTGACCCCGTCGGCCTGCAGCGCCGAAGACGAGACCGGTGCGGCACCGCCGGGCTGCAAGGTGGTGTGCGACACCCGGCCCACGTGCCACAACTGGGCCACGATGCGGCCCCCGGCAGCATGAACCGCATTGGTGGTGGCGCGCCAGCCGGTTACCTGCGCCGCATCGTGGATGCCCGGCGTCCAGGCATAGCCCTGGCCCTGCGGGCTGATCTGGGTGCCTTCGCTGACAATCAGCCCGGCCGAGGCACGCTGGGCGTAGTACTCGGCCATCAGCGGCGTGGCCACGTTGCCGGCGGCGGCGCGCGAGCGAGTCATCGGCGGCATCACGATACGGTTGGGCAGCATCAGCGCGCCCATGCGATAGGGGGTGAACAACATGATTCAATCCTTGCGGGAAGAGGGGGGAACCAACACCGGTTGGAGGTCGGGCAACAGCAGGTCCAGGTCCACCGCCTCGGCCAGGGCGCGGTTGCCGGCATCGCCGGGGTGCAGCCGGTCACCGGAGTCGTAGGCGGCAAGCAGGCGTGCCGGATGCAGCGGGTCGCGCAGTACGGCATCGGCATCGATCACCGCGTCGAAGGCGCCGCCATGACGGATCCAGTCGTTGAGCTGGTGCCGCAGCGCGTCCTTGTCGGGGTGGTAGTAATTGTCCAGCGGGGTGCCCGGCAGCGCGCCTTGGAACGGCGCCACGGTCATGCCGATCACCCGCACGCCCTGTCGATGGGCCTGCGCAACCAGCTGCCGGTAGCCGGCCATGAGCGCGTCCAGCGTCGGACGCGGTGCCGTGGGCTCGAATGCGGTGCCCGGCCAGGCGATGTCGTTGATGCCGATCAACACCACCACGGCGTGCACGCCGGGCTGGCCGAGCGCATCGCGCTGCAGCCTGGCCAAGGCGCTGTCGCCCATCCCGCCGCTGAGCAGGCGGCCGCCGGAAATGCCGGCATTGATCACCGCCACCGCGTGCGGTGCCAAGCGCTCGGCCAGCAGGTCCGGCCAGCGCGTATCGCGGTCCAGGCTGGCGGTGGCGCCATCGGTGATCGAGTCGCCGATCACCGCAACCGCGTGGGCCGGGGCCGTTGCCCGCGATTCAACCTCGATGGCGGTCAACAGCGGACGCGCGGTGGTGGATACGGTGCCGGGCCGGTCCAGGTCCCAGCGCGTGGTTGCGGTCTGGTCGCCGGCCGCGATCCAGCCGGTCTGGCGGCCATCCCAGTGGAAGGTGGTGATCGGGGTGGGCTCGGGCAGGTACAGGCTGACCGTGACCCGGCCAAGCGCCTGGACCGGCAACGCCACCGGGTCGCTGAGCAGGGGCGCGCCCGCTGCGATGCTGGCACCGGCCTGGCCATCGAAGCGGACCTCGCGCAGGCTGCCGGCGACCACGGCGCCGTCCGCGCCGGTCAGCCCCACCGTCACCTTGCCGATGCGCAGCGGCTGCCTGCCATAGGCGTTGGACAGCACGATGCGCAGCCGCGGCCCGCCCAGGCTCACCCGCGCCACCTGGCGCACGCTCTGGTCCTGCAACTGCGCCGGCAGGTTGCTGGGGAACAGGAAATCGCGGCCCCACACCGGCTGCGGGCTGGCCGTCCAGCTGCTGATCCAGGCCGAGGGTACCGGCGCAGCGGCATGGACCGGGCCCAACAGCAACGCGGAGGCAACCAGGGCAGTGGCGACGGCAGGAAGTGGGGAAGGCATGGGCATGGGGGGCGCCAACAATCGGGGAGGCCATGATGAATGGGTGCCCCAACGTGTACTAGACTGCCCTGCGGAAAAACATTTGTGACTTGAAATCAACAAGGAGGCCGACATGGCCCGTCAGGACGTCAACCGATCCGGCGAACTGGAAGTGTTCGCACGGGTGATTGAACTGGGTGGCTTCTCGGCCGCCGCGCGCGCCTGCGGCATGACCCCGTCGGCGGTGAGCAAGCTGGTGGCACGGCTCGAGCAGCGCCTGGGCACGCGCCTGGTCAACCGCTCCACCCGCCAGCTGCAGCTGACCGCCGAAGGCTGCGTGTTCTACGAACGCGGGGTGCGCATTCTGGCCGACCTGGACGAAGCCGAGCGCTGCGCCAGCGTGCACGACACCCCGCGCGGGCGGGTACGGGTCAGCGCCAACGTGCCGTTCGGCCACCATTTCCTGCTGCCGCTGGCGCCGGTCTTCCTGGACCGTTTCCCGGCGGTGAGCCTGGATATCAGCCTCAGCGACGAGGTCATCGACCTGCTGGAACAGCGCACCGACGTGGCCGTGCGCGCCGGCCCGTTGAAGGACTCGCGGCTGGTCGCGCGGCGGCTTGGCCAGACCCGGCTGGTGGTGGTGGGCGCCCCGGCCTACCTGCAGCGTCATGGCCTGCCGACCCATCCCGATGACCTGGCCACGCACAACCTGCTGACCACACAACACCTGCGGGCCCGGCCGGACTGGCCACTGCGGCGTGGCGATGACGAACGCAGGATCACTCCGCACGGCAATGCCCAGGCCAGCGATGGCCAGGCGCTGCATCAGCTGGCGTTGGCCGGGCTGGGATTGACCCGGTTGGCCGCCTTCCAGGCCCGCGATGACATCGCCGCCAGACGCCTGGTGCCGGTGCTGGAAGACTGGAATCCGGGCGACGTCGAAGCGATCCACGCGGTATTCGTCGGCCAGGGCGGCCACCTGCCGCTACGGGTGCGCGCGCTCCTGGATTTCCTTGCCGAGCATGTCCACATCAGCGCCGGATGAGCGTTGCGCGATGCGGGCAAGTGCCTGCGCGCCGGGCTAGTGGTCCTTCGCCGCCAGCATCGCGTACGCGGCGCGCACGGCCTCGTAGCCGTAGGTGCGCTCCAACCGGCGCACGATGAAGTGACCCCGCGCCATGTCCTGGTAGTAATCGGTGAACATGGTGTTGAGGGTCGCCCCGGTGACCGCACCGATGATCGGCACGGCCTGCGCGGCGAACTTTTCGGTGACCACCACGCCAAAACGCGCGGCGACTTTCTCCACGATCTTGGCCAGCCATTTGCCCGCTTCTTTCGGTGTCAGGCCGATCATCACCCCGCCACCGCCTGCGGCACGCCCGGCCAGTTCGGCCGACAGGTGGCGCATCACTTCGGCGGTGAAACCGCGGGTGATGTAGTACCCGGTCTCGCTGGCGTCGTCGCTGCCCGCGTTGCCGCCCAGGGCGAACACTTCCAGGCAGGCGTGGCGGGTGCTCAGCTCGCTCAGGTCGAAGCCCTCGCTGCGGGCCACGTCGGCCACCGAGCGCATCATGATGGTGGTCGATACCGGCAGCTCGATGAACAGCGAGGCAAAACCAAACGCACCGCCGACCGCACCGCTGGTGGCAGCGGCCAGCTTGTGCCAGCGCGTGGAGGCGGCCTTGCCCGGCGTATTCTGCATGCTCCACAACGCCGCCTGGGCCGACTTGAACAGTGCGGCTTCAACCGCGCCATGGATCCGCCGGGACACCGACTGCGGCAGTTTCTTCACCGCAAACTCCAGCGGCGAACCGATCAGGTTGGCCATCTTGGCAGTCAGCGTCGGCGATTCCAGCAGCGCGACGGCGCGCTGCAGGTCGGCCCAATCCTGCGAGGTCGGCAGGATCTGCGTTTCCAACGGGGGTGGCATGCTGCGCGCGATCTCGTTCATGGCCCGGATCATAGCCCCGCCCGGTTGAACGGTTTGTGCGTGCCAGGCAGCGCCCGGCACGCGGTCAGGCAGGCAGGCCGGACAGCGCGCCCATGAACTGGCGGTAGTGGCGCAGTTCCTCGATCGAATCGTGCACGTCGCTCAGCGCCGTGTGGCTGGAGGTTTTGCCCACGCCGGCGGCCACCGCCGGTGCCCAGCGCCGGGCCAGTTCCTTGACCGTGGACACATCCAGGTTGCGGTAGTGGAAGTACTTCTCCAGGCGCGGCATGCCGCGGTGCAGGAAACGGCGGTCCTGGCAGATCGAGTTGCCGCACATCGGCGACGCGCCGGCCTTGATCCATTGCGCCAGGAAGTTCACCGTCTGCGCCTCGGCATGGCCCAGCGTCACCTGGCTGTCGACCACGCGTTGCCACAGGCCCGAGCGGCGATGCTGGGTGCGGTTCCACTCGTCCATCGCCTCCAGCCGTTCGACCGGATGGTGGATGGCAAATTCAGGACCTTCGGCCAGGACGTTCAACTGCGCATCGGTCACCACCGTGGCGATCTCGATGATCGCATCGGTGTCGGTATCCAGACCGGTCATTTCCAGGTCGATCCAGATCAGTCGTTCGCCTTCTGCGCCGTTGTCGGCCATGTCGTCGCCTTGTGCATGGGCCGTACGCCGCAGCGCCGACCCGATTGGGGAAAGGGCGCCATGATACCGCCATCGCGTCATCGTCCCGTCGCGGCATGCGCCGCGCCGCCGCGCCTATTCCGGCTGCAGCGGCGGTTTGCCGCGCTTGGCCCGGAAATAGTTGGTCAGCCGCGTGCTTGCCTCCTTGGCCAACACGCCGGCATGCACCTCCACGCGGTGGTTGTGGCGCGCATCGCCGACCAGGTCGAACACGCTGCCGCAGGCACCGGTCTTGGGGTCGCTGGCCGCGTACACCAGCCGCGCCACCCGCGCATGCACCATCGCCATTGCACACATCGCGCAGGGTTCCAGGGTGACATACAGGGTGCTGCCGAGCAGCCGATGGTTGCCCAGCGCCCTGCCCGCCCGGCGCATCGCCACGATTTCGGCGTGCGCACTGGGGTCGTGGTCGGCAATGTTGAGGTTCCAGCCTTCGCCCAGCACCTCGCCCTCGGCGCTGACCAGCAGCGCACCGACGGGAATTTCGTTGAACTCGCGTTCGGCGCGCTCGGCCAGCGCCAGCGCATGCCGCATCCAGTGTTCGTCCTGGTCATGCACCGGAATGCCCAGCGGTGGCGGTGACGGGGGCGACAGCCGCTCAACCACGGCCATCGGCCTTGCGCACGAACGCCTCGAACGCGGCCAGGGTGGCCTCGCTGACATGGTGCTCGATACCCTCGGCATCGCGCCGGGCCGAATCGGCATCCACGCCCAGTGCCAGCAGGAACCGCTCGACGGTCTGGTGGCGCGCGCGCATTTCCACGGCCAGTGCTTCGCCGGCCGGGGTCAGGAACACGCCGCGATACGGCCGCTGCACGGCCCAGCCTTCCTTGACCAGGCGCTTGAGCGCCTTGGCCACGGTCGGCTGCGCTACCCCAAGGCGGGTGGCGATATCGACCTGGCGGGCCTCGCGGCCATCGGCGATCAGATCGGCGATCAGCTCCACGTAGTCCTCGACCAGTTCCGAGCGCCGGGCCTCGCGGACCTGTACGAAACCCTCCGCGTGCGCTTCGGCGGCAAGCAGGGGCGATTTCCTGGACATAGGGGCTGGCGGCATGGGCGCGCGGGATCCGGGGCGGCCGACAACGGCAATGCGGCCATTCTACGCGCAGGGCTGACCGGGGGCAGCAGCACGGGCAGGTTGCGCGATAATGGCGCTCCCGCCACGACGGCGCCTGCAGCACACCCTCGATATGCACGACCTGCCCCCCCTTCCGGCTATCGCGTTGGGCCACTATCGCCACTTCAAGGGTGGCAACTACGAGGTAGTGGGCGTGGTCCGCCACAGCGAATCGCTGGAGCCGCTGGTGCTGTACCGCCCGCTGGATTCGGACGTGGGCCTGTGGGTGCGCCCGTATGCGATGTTCGTGGCCGAAGTCGAGGTGGATGGCCACCGCCAGCCGCGCTTTGCGGCCATCGCAGTGCGTTGACGCCGGGCGGGCAGGCCGCAAGGGCCCCTCGGCGCTGCGGTTACGCGCGCAACCGCAGGTTTCGTAGAAGTTGCATGGTCAACGGCGCCGCAGGACCGGATCCTGCGTGGTTCCCAGCACGTCAGACGGCAATCGCCGTGCGTGCATCCGCTGGAGAACCTCCCTTGTTGATCCACCTGACCCGGCTCATCCGCCTGGCCCTGGCCGGCCTGCTGACTGCGTTGACGGCGTGCGAAGCGCCCCGCGCTGCCGAGCCCGTCGCCATTCCCGGCTCGATCGTGAGCCTGCGGCCTCCGCCGGGCTTCACCGCCGCCACCACCTTCTCCGGCTTTACCGCCGACGACGGCAAGGCCAGTGTGCTGGTCGCCGAGCTGCCCCCCGAAGCGGCCACCGCCGTGGCCGGTATGTTCGCCGACCTGCCCACCGCACAGCGTGTCTTTGCCCGCCAGGGCGTGGACGTTGCGCAGTTGCAGTCGCTCAGTGCACAGGGCGCGTCCGTCCCGGTGGTGATCGGCACGCAGGCAGCGCATGGGCTGCTGTTCAACAAATGGATCGCGCTGTATCGCGGCAGCCGGACCGTGCTGGTCACCGTCCAGATACCGGTGCACTCGGTGCTGAAGCCTGACCAGATACGCGCCACGCTGGCCTCGGTGACACTGGGTACACCGGCCACGCTGGAGGACAAACGTGCCGCACTGCCCTTCATCGCGATCCCGGCGCCTCCGTTCCGGATCATCGACAGCCTGGGCGGATCCTCGATCGTGATGACGGCAGGCGATCAGGACGTGGATCCCGACCGCGTGCAACCGCTGGTGATCATCGCCTCACAACTGGCGCTGCCGGCCAGCGCAACCGATGTCGGCCGCCTTTCCAGCACATTGCTTGCCGGCACCCGCGAACTGCAGCACGGCAGCGTGCAGGCGCGCCGTACGGTGGTTTTCGCCGGCATCGACGCCGAGCAGGTCACCGGCACCCTGCCCGGCGGCGGACGCTTCACCCACTACCTCGCGCTTTGGCCCGGCCAGCGCTATGTGCGAATGGTCGCGATCGTGCCTCCGGGACAGGCCGACGACGTGCAGGCCGGCATTGACGCCATTGCCGAGTCGGTCCGGTTCCGCGAGCCCATCGGTTCGGGCCCCGGGCCTGCGGCCGCGCCCTGAGCCGCGGTTGCGGGGGTTCCCCCGCCGCTGGCGCGAGGGACCGGCGCCGAGTGTGAACACAGCTTTCCAGCCGCTACGTGGCCGCATGCTGCGGCGCAGCAGTACAATCCCTGTCCGTCCCTGCTGCACCCTGTCCGCATGAGCCCCTCCCCCGTTCCCCTTGCCGCCCGCCTGACCCCACGCCAGCGCACCTTCATCCTGCTGGCACTGTCGCTGGGTGGCTTTGCCATCGGCACCAGCGAGTTCGCCAGCATGGGCCTGATGCTGGAGATCAGCCGTGGGTTGTCGATCAGCGAAACCCAGGTGGGGCATCTGATCAGCGCCTATGCGATCGGCGTGGTGGTGGGCGCGCCGGTGCTCGCCTTCGCCGGTGCCGGCTATGCGCGCCGCACGTTGCTGCTGGCGCTGATGGGCTTCTACGCGGTGGGTAACCTGGCCAGTGCACTGGCCCCGAGCTACGGCACCATGCTGATCGCACGGTTTGTCGCCGGCCTGCCGCATGGCGCCTACTTCGGCGTGGCGATGCTGGTGGCCGCCGCGATCAGCCCGCCCGCACAACGTGGCGCGGCGGTGTCCAAGGTGTTGCTGGGGTTGTCGGTGGCGATCCTGGTCGGCAATCCGCTGACCACCTGGCTGGGCCAGCAGTTCACCTGGCGCACCGCGTTCGCCCTGGTCAGCGTGCTGGCCATCGCCACGGTGGTGATGATCGCGCGCTTCCTGCTGCCCGATCCCGATGAGGTACGCACCTCGCCGATGCGCGAGCTGCGTGCATTCAACCGCACCCAGGTGTGGCTGGCGCTGGCGATCGGCTCGATCGGTTTTGCCGGCATGTTCTGCGTGTTCACTTACCTGGCCCCGACCCTGGTGCAGGTGACCGGCCTGGCCGAATCGTGGATGCCGCTGGCGGTGGGCATCTTCGGTGTCGGCGCGATCATCGGCAACGTGGCCGGGGGCTGGCTGGTGGACCGGTTCCAGTTCCGTGCGGCCGCAGTGGTGCTGCTGTGGTCGATCGTGGTGCTGCTGGCCTACCCGCTGGCCGCGCAGTCGGTGTGGAGCATCTTCCCGATGATCATCGCGGTGGGCACGATGGGCGCGCTGGCCGCGGTGCTGCAGACCCGGTTGATGGATGTGGCCGGCGAAGCGCAGACCCTGGCGGCCGCCTCCAACCACGCCGCATTCAATACGGCCAACGCGCTGGGCCCGTGGTTTGGCGGCATGGCGATCGGCGCCGGATTCAGCCCGGCCACCACCGGTTACGTGGGTGCGGCCACCGCGCTCGGCGGCCTGCTGCTGTGGGGCGTGGCGGTGCTGGTGGACCGCCAGTCGCGCACGGCTGCGATGGCCTGCAGCGACGGTTGATGCCGCGCTGCACCCGGTGAGCGATCTGTGGGGTAGTGGTTTCAGCGTGCCGGCATTACCATCGCCGGCCGCCTGACTGGATGGCGTGTGCGCTTTCTGGAAACACCGATGACCTCTGAGTGGACCCCATCGCCGCAGGGCCTGCGCCTCACGCGTTCGCCGCCCTGGCAGTTGCGCATGACCGCAACGCAGATCGAACTGCAGACCGGGGCGCACGTGTATCGCCTGCCCTTGGCCGCCGCCGCTGCGCTGACCGTGCAGCGCGGGCTGCTCTGGTCGCGGCTGGACCTGCAGGCCGACGACGGCGTGGTGAGCGTGGACGGCCTGCCCAACGCACAGGCGCGCCTGTTGCAGGCCGCACTCGACCACGCCAGGCAGGCACGCAGGGCCGACCAGCAGCTGCACGACGCGCGCGACGCCCTGGCGCAGATTCGCGGGTGGCTGGCCGAGGCCGATGCGCACCTGCACCAGGCCGACGCGCAGCAGCGCTGGTTCACCACCGCGCAGCAGCAGGCGCTGCTGCAGCGCCGCCCTGAGCTGCCGCTGGACGAGGACGCGCTGTGGGCGGTGTTCGATGATCCGGTGCTGCGCAGCCAACTGCCCGGGGAGGCGGCGTCGATCGAAGATGACCTGGGCCGCTGGTGCGCGGATTGGGTAGCCACGTGGGAGACGCGCAACGAGGAGTACCTGCGCGCCGAACAGGTCCGTGCGCGGCCGCTGCTGGATCGTCTGGAACAGCAACCGCTGACCGACCAACAGGTCCGCGCGGTACTGTGCATGGACAGCCGCGTGCTGGTGGTGGCCGCCGCCGGTTCCGGCAAGACCTCCACGATGGTCGGCAAGGCTGCCTATGTCATCGATCGTGGCTGGGTGCCGGCCGAACGCATCGTGATGCTGGCCTTCAACAAGGATGCCGCCACCGAACTGCAGCAGCGCACCCGGCATGCCCTGCAGCGCTTGGGCATGGACGATGTGAGCGTGCCTGCGCTGACCTTCCACGCGCTGGGACGGCAGATCATCGGCCAGGCGACCGGGCGGCTGCCGGAGGTGCCGGACTGGGCGATGGATGCGACCCAGGGGTTCCACCGGCTGGCCGACCTGATCGACCAGTTGAAAGACCGCTCACACGCATTCCGCACCCAGTGGGACATGTTCCGCCTGGTGTTCGGGCGCGACCTGCCGGTGCTGGGCGTCGCTGGCGGTGCCGATGGCTGGGACCCCGACGGGCGCGGCTACGTGCTCACCCTGCAGGGCGAGCGCGTGGGCAACATCGAGGAATGCCTGGTCGCCGACTGGCTGTTCTACAACGGCGTGGGCTACCGCTACGAACGCGGCGACGGGTTTGATCCAGCCACCGATCATGTCCAGCGCGGCCACGCCCGCTTCCACTACGCCACGACGACGCTGCGCCATGTGCATCACGTTGCCGGGGGCGCGCCAGCGCAGCGCTCCAGCACGCCAGCCGGTGACACCGCCGACCGGATCCAGACCCACTCTGCCGAGCTGCGCAGCGGCGTGTTGTTCGAGCGGCTCGGCGCGGCGCTGGCCCGCCATGGCATCGGGCTGGACCCGCACCCGGACCGCGCGCTGCCCGACGGCGGTGCACGGCCGATGCCCGACACCGAACTGATCGCGCTGGTACGCACCTTCATCAGCCACGCCAAGAGCAACGGGCTGTCCGTGGCGGCCATGGCCGAGCGCCTGCGCGCGTTGCCCGATGACCAGTTCAAGCATCGCCACCGCCTGTTCCTGGCGCTGGCCGCGCCGATCCTGCAGGCCTGGGATGACGCGCTGGCCGCCGCGCATGCGATCGACTTCGAGGACATGCTCAACCAGGCCGCCGAGCACCTCGAGCAAGGCCGTTACCACGCGCCATATGCGCTGGTGATGGTTGATGAGTTCCAGGATGCGTCGCGCGCCCGGGCCCGCCTGTGCCGGGCGCTGGTGCAGGCGCCGGGCCGGCATCTGTTCGCGGTGGGCGACGACTGGCAGTCGATCAACCGCTTCGCCGGCGCCGACGTCTCGGTGATGGCCGGCTTCGTCGAGTGGTTCGGCCATGGCCAGGTCCTGAAGCTGGAGCAGACCTTCCGCTGCCCGCAGGCGTTGTGCGATGTGTCCAGCCGGTTCATCGCCAAGAACCCGGTGCAGATCGCCAAGCAGGTGCGCTCCCACACGCCCGCGCAGGGCCCTGCACTGCAGGCCTTCCAGGTGACCCACCGCGACCACTTGCAGGATGCGGTGGGCCAGTATCTGCAGCAACTGCAGCGGCAGCTGTTGCGCGGCGAGCGCGCGCCCGGCCGCAGCGGCAGGCTGTCGGTGTTGGTGCTGGGCCGCTACAACGCCGACCGTGCGTTCGTGCCGCCGGACTGGCAGGCCCGTTTCGGGCAGCAGCTGGAGGTCCAGTTCCTTACCGCGCACCGCTCCAAGGGCACCGAAGCCGATGTGGTGATCCTGCCGGCGATGCTGGAGCGCAGCTTCCCCAACACCCGCGCCGAGGACCCGGTGCTGGCGCTGGCCATGCCACACGCCGATGCCTACCCACTGGGTGAAGAGCGCCGCCTGTTCTATGTCGCGCTGACCCGCGCGCGGCGCACGGTGGCGATGTTCAGCGTACGCGGGCGACGCTCGCCGTTCCTGACCGAATTGATCGATGAGGGTGCCGTGCGGGTCACCGCGCTGACCGGCGAGGCGATCCACGAGACGCCCTGCCCGGCCTGCGATGGCGGGGTGATCGTGCAGCGCAGCGGCGCCTATGGCAGCTTCCAGTCGTGCTCGGGCTATCCGCGCTGCCAGTACAAGCCCGCGCGCGACGGCGACCGGCTACGAAGCAGCCCTGCCGACGCCTGAGCGCCGGCCGCGTCACAGCTCCGGCCGGGCGCTGCTGGCCGCGCGCTGCGCATCGATCTGCGCCAGCAGCGCCGGCTTGCCGTCGATGCCGCGCATCGCGCGCAGCCGCCGACGCAGCAGCAGCAGGTCCTGGTCGCGACCGATGCGGTCGCCCAGCCGATGCAGGGCCCGGGCCTGCCGTGCGCTGCCCTGCCCGCGATGGGTATCGGCCAGGGCGTTGTCCAGGTGCGGCAACGCATCCAGTTGCATGCGCAGGCGTCGCACCCGGCGTCGCCACCGATGCAGCAGTTCCGGGTCGGTGCTGTGCCGGGCGCGCGCGGCGGCCTTGAGCGTGCGCCGCTCGCTGCGGGCCACGCCGGCGCGCAGCTCGGCCTTGCGCAGCGCCTGCCAGGGTTGTGCCTCCAGGTCACGCGCCACGCGCTGCAGCGCCTGCCGGCGACGCTGGAAGCCGGGGTCACCCGCGCAGGCACGCTGCATCTGCAGTTCACGCCGGTCCTGCAACGCCTGCAGCACCGGTGTCCAGGGAAGGGCCGGTGCCTGGCGCGCCAACTCAGTGACCGCCTCGACCAGCACGTGGGCATCACGCAACCGCGACAGCCCATCACCGAGCCGGCGCAACCTGCGGTCGGCGTCCTCCAGGTCCAGATCACTGCGCTCGAACAGCGCCAACAGCGAGCGCAACCGGCGCACCGCCTTGCGCGCGGCATGCACCGAGGCATGCTGGCCCGACGCCGATTCCAGCGCGTGGTCGATCGCCTCGCATTCCTGGTGGGCCAACGCGCGTGCGGCGGCCCCGATCGGGTGTGGTGGCATGGCGCTGCCCCGGCCTGGGTGTGCCGCCGGAGTGTAGCCGGTCGCACCGCCCCGCCGGTTCACAGGGGCTCAGCGGCCGCTGCCACCGGCGCTGCCGCGTGGGTGGATCACCGTACGCTCGCGCATCCGGGCGTATTCGCGCTGCGAGCGGACGATGTCGTCAGGTTCGAACCCGGCTGCGGCCAGCAGTGCCTGCGTCGCCGCCGCCGCGCAGGGGTCATCGTCACGCTGGTGCCAGCAGCGCGCCGGAAGGAAATACCCCACTTCGCTGCGGCCGCGCATGATCACCACCGGACGACCGGCAAACAGCACGAACTCGGCCAGGTGCTGGCGCAGCCCCTCGACCGACACGTAAGCCGGCCCAGCGCTGACCAGCGGGCTCTCCAGGGTGGAGCTTTCGAACAGTTTGCGTCGACTCATCGTTTCCTCCGTTGATGCGATGGCGGGCAGCCCGCGGCGGACCGGCTCAGAAGCCGGTATTGAATTCCAGCTGGAACACGTCGATGGCCAGGGGCGGTCCGAACACTTCCTTGGCCGCCATCCATTTGCCGCTGATCCAGCTGCGCCGGTCCAGCGCATAAGCGCCGCCCACGTAGTAGCCGCGCGCGTTGGTACCGCCCAGATGGAAGTTGGGATCATTGAAGGCGTCCGGCAGCGCATCCGGCTCGATCCGCTTGTAGCCGAACAGCGCCTGCCATTGGCCCTTTTCCTTCAGTTCGGTGGCGCCGAAGGTGGCCTGCAGCATCCAGGCGATATCGCCACTGCGCAACGCCTCGGCACCAGTACTGCCACCGGCACCGAAGTTGTTGACGATGCCGCCGTTGGCGCGTGCATACATGGCGTTGCGGTCGTAGGCCAGGTTGCGGATGTAGTCCGCCTCCAGCCGCAGCCCGATCGCTTCGCTCAAGGCAGTGTCCCAGCGCAGATTCAGATCGGCCAGGCGGAACGCCGAGGCCAGGCCCACGTACTGCGGCATCGGCGTGCTGGCCGGATCCAGCGGATTCAACCCGATGTCACGGAGCAGCATCAGCGTGTTGCCCTTCTGCATGTATGCCGGGCGCGACCAGTCGGTATCGCAGCCGACCGCACCGGCATACAGCAGGCACGGCGAGGACACCTGGCCACTGATGTTCTTGTAGTCGTACCAGGCCACGGCTGCGCGCACCCGGTTGCGCTCGTTGAAGCGCCAGTCCAGGCCCACCTGGGCGCCGCTGAGCCACTTGTTCTCGTTGGGGGTCTTGACCTGGCTCTGGCTCGGCGAGTTGTCGCTGGTGTACTCCAGCGGCACCACCGCCAGCGTGCCGAACAACGACAGGCCGTCGGCCGGCAGGTCGTGCTGGAGGTTGGCGGCCAGCCCGTCGAGGTTCAGGTCATTGGAGAACAGCGTGTCGCTGGACCAGAACGGATTGCCGAAGCGGCCGGCCGTGAGCGTGAGCCAGTCGGCCGGCGCATAGGACAGCCAGGCCTGGTCCAGCCACAGCTCTTTCTTGCCCAGGCCGCCGCCGAGTTGTTCGGTGGTCGAGACCGGGCCATTGGTGCTGCCGCTGGCCAGGCGGATGCCCGCGCGGGTGCGTTCGCTGATGTCTGCTTCCACCGCCAGCCGGGCGCGGATCCGCCACAGGTTGCGGCGGTCCTGGCGGGTATTGCGCAGGGGTGGCAACGCCAGGTTGGTGGTGGCGTTGGTGTCGTAGCCGCTGCCGTTGTTGATCGCGGCCCAGTCGATTTCGATGTCGCTGTTGTTGTCCGAGTAGAAGCGCGATTCGTTGCGCACGCGCACGTCGCCACCGACGCGGATGCGCTGGGTCCATTCGGCCACTTCGTTCGGCGCCGCCCACCCCTCCTGGCGGGCCTGGGCCATGACGTCCTGGCGTACTTCGTCACGAATGCCGTCACGCACATGTTGCGGCACGTAGGGCACGCGCACATCGCCCGGCTCCAGTGCCACGCCCCCCGTGCTGCTGGCGGCGGGCATGCTGGCCGCTTCGGCCTGGGCCTGCAGCAGCAGTGCCTGGCCGTCTTCGGGCCGCAGCGCGCCGCTGGCGATCAGGCCCCGGATCAGCTTGACCATGGTGGATTCTTCAGCGGCCATGGCGCCGGCCGGTGCGCCCAGGGCCAGCAGGACGGCGCAGCACAGCAGCAGCCGTCGTGCCGGGCGATGGATCAGGGCGTTGGGTATGCGGTTGCGGTTGTTCATCACGGATCTCGCTGCGAAGGGGAAACGGGACATGCGGAATCATCAGGCACCGGGGCGACGCCCCTGGACCAGGACACGGGCCGGGAAGGTCAGCGACGCGGGCGGGCGTTGGTCCACCTGGCCGAGCTGGCGCAGGGCGTCCAGCACGGCCTGGTCGGCCTCGTCGTTGCCGCTGCCGCGCGTGAGTTCGACCCGGGTGATGCGCCCGTCCGCGGCCATCCAGACATCGACCTGCAACCGGAACGCCAGCCGTTTGATCCGGTCATCGCGGGCGATCGCCTGCTGCATCACATAGCCCAGGTAACGGCCATAGGTGGCGTTGCCGGCGCCGCCGGGACCGGTGCCGCGCATGCCGCCGCCAGCGCCTGAACGGATACCGAAATTGTCGGTACCGGCCTGCGCGTCGGCTTCCATGCTGACCGGGTCGGCGCTGTCGGCGACCGGCTCGGGTTGCTCGGCCGGGGTCGGCTCGATCGGGTCCGGCTCGGTCACCGTCTCCTCCGGAGGCGTCTCAGGCTCCGGCGGCGGTTCCGGCGGCGGTGGCGGCGGTGGAGGGGGCGGCGGCAGGGCCAGCATCTGCGGCGCGGTCACCGGCCGCCGGGTGCTGGCGGTGTCCTTGGTCAGCAGCCACCAGAACAGCGTGGCCAACACCAGCAGCGCCACCGCACACAGCGCCGCGGTAAGCCACCACGGTCGGCGGCGTGCTGGTGTGCCGTTGTCGGGGGAGCGGGAACCGGACACCGGCCCTACCCCTGTGCCTTGCCGGTGACCAGGCCGACCTGGCTCAGTTCGATCCGGCGCAGCAGGTCGAGCACTTCCACCACGCGCGCGTACTGCACCTGCGCATCACCGCGCACGATCACCGGGAAGTCCGGCTGGGTCGCCTTTTCGGTACGCAGGCGATCCTCCAGTTCGGCCAGGCTGACCGGGTAGGCATCCAGGAACACCTGGCCGCTGTTGTCGATCGTGATCGCCTTGGTCTTGGGCTTCTCCAGGGCCATGCTGGAGCTGGCCTTGGGCAGGTTGACCTGGATGCCGGGAATGCTGGCATTGCTGGTGAGGATGAAGATCACCAGCACCACCAGCAGCACGTCCACGAACGGGGTGACGTTGATGCCTTTCTCGCGCTTTTTGATCGCAAACCGCTTGGCCCTGGCCATGACCGCGCCTCAGGCCTGGACCGGGCGCGCGACGGCGGCCGGTGCACTGCGGTCGAACTCTTCGGCCAGGCGCGCGGTGAACTCGTCGACGAACACCGACATGTCCGCGGCGATGGCTTCAGCGCGCGAGGCCAGCCAGTTGTAGCCAAACAACGCGGGGATCGCCACGCCCAGGCCGGCGGCGGTACACAGCAGCGCGGCGGCCATGCCCGGCGCCACCGAGTTGATGTCCACCGCACCGGCCATCGCGGCCACCACGAACACCAGCATGATGCCGATCACCGTGCCGAACAGGCCGATGTACGGCGCGCCTTCGATGGTGGTGGACAGCCAGTTCATGCGCTTGGACATGCGCTCGGTTTCGCGCGTGACTTCGGCATCCATCGAGGCGCGGATCGAGGTGATCGCCGCGGCGGTGAGGCCGTGGTGGTGTGAGCCGCGCCCGTCCATTTCTTCCATGGCGATGCGGTACAGGCGCCACAACGTGGAATTGTCGCGGATCTGCGCGGTCAGCGAACCGGCCTGCTCCAGCGCCTGCAGCGAGGCCACCGGCGCGCCGGCAACCTTGCGGTAGTGCACGGTGAAGGCTTCGTTTGCGCTGGCCACGGTACCGAAGTAGCGGCTCTTGCCGATCATCAGCGCCCAGGACAGCAGCAGCATCAGGCCCAGCACGGCGACCACCACCCAGGCATCGACCGGCATCGCCTTGAGGATGAAACCGAAATGACTGACCCCGGCGGTCTGTTCGTCCGCGCCGTAGCTGGCCAGGCGTGAATCGCCCCCCTGGCTGGCCGCGTCAGCCTGCAGCAGCGCCGCCGAACGGGCCACGCGCGACAGTCGCAGCTCGTCAATGGCACCGTCGAAATTGGCCAGCGGCTCCGCGGCGCCGGCCGCATCGGCACCCAGCACCGGCGCGCTGCTGAAGGCCGGCAATGTACCGGCCAGCTGCGCCACCTCGCGCCCGTTGAGATACAGGTGCAGCTGGCCCTCCGCTGCGGTGAGCGCGACATGCGCCCATTGCCCTTCCGGAATCGGCTGGGCCAGCGTGCTGCGCTGCCCATTGAGCTGGACGAACGGGGCGCGGTCGGCGATGCCGATCAGCAGTTCGCCCTCGCCGTCCCGACGGCTGTAGAGGGCCTGCACACCGGTGGCGGTAGCCGGCTTGATCCACGCCGAAAAAGTGAACGGTGCGCCAGCCTGCTGCGCCAGCGAAGCACTGGCCGGCAGCGGCAGCGCGCTGGCGCCCAACTGCACCCCGCGACCGATCACCGCGCCTTCCGCCGCAGGCACCACGGCCCCGGCATTGTTGCCATAGGCGGTGGTATCGCGCGCCGGCGCGTTGGCATCGGCGAAGTGGTAGACCAGCGTGTAATCGGGGTCGAACACCTGCTGCCCGTTGCTGCCGGCCGGTGCATTCGGGTTGCCGTAGTACATCCAGATCGTCTGCGGGGTACCGGCGACCAACGCCGGCACATCCACCCACACCAGTGCCATGCCCAGGGTCGCATCGAACTGTTCCACCTGGTGGTTGAGCACGGTCCGGCCATCGGCGGAGAGGAAGCGCAGGTCCTTGCCGCCCCCGGCCACGCCATCGAAACCGAAGTTGCCGGTATGCAGCCGCAGCAGTACCGGCGTGCGCCCCGGATCGGCTGCCAGGCCTGCACCCTGCGGGCCGGCATCGAGGGTGATCGGCTTGCGGTAAGGCCATTCGGCCTGCCACCAGTCGGGTGCGGCCGCGGCGGCGACCGGCAATGCCGACAGCGCAGCCAGCAACAGTCGAGGAAGGATACGAGCCATGCGGAAATCTCCGGTGCGACGCGCGGGCGCGTCAGTAGCTGGTGCTGAGGTTGAAATGGAAGCGCGGGTCGTCCTTGCGGGTCGACGGGCCATCGCTGTAGGGGAAGGCGTAATCCAGGCGCAGCTGCAGGTGCTCGCCCAGTCGCACGGATGCGCCCAGGCCGACCGAGGCCAGGTTGTACTTGTCGTCCTGCTCGGGCAGCGGCTTGCGTAGGCGCAGGTAGGCGGCATCGGCGAACGCGTACAGCCGTGCATCCAGCCAGCTGCCCGCGCGCCAGGCCGGGGTGCGCCACTCCAGGTTGGCCAACGCGCCGTAATCGCCGATCGCCTCGGCCGACAGGTAGCCACGTACCGTGTACATGCCGCCGGCGGCGAACTGTTCGGCCGACACCAGCGGTGCGTCGGTCACCTGCAGCGAGCTGCGCGCGTACCACTGCCAGTCACTGCCGAAGGTATGGGTATGGGACGCATCGGCCTTCAGCGCGACGAAGCTGGGGTCGGCGCGGAAGCGTTTCTGGTCGAACGCAGCGGTGTCGCTGCCGTAACCGAACAGCCGCCGGGTACCGGCCACCAGCTGTACGCCGATGCTGGTGACATCGCGCTCGCCCTGCCGCACCCCCGTGAACCCCAGGGTGACCGGCGCGTACTTCAACGGCGTGGTCATGCTGTCCTGGCCCAGCCGGGTGTCCTCGCGGGTGTCCTTGAAGTCCACGCCCACGCTCAGCTGACGCCACCAGGCGCTGCTGCCGGGCAGCTGGTAGGTGAGCTTGAGACCGAGCGCGTGGCCATCGCCGAGCACGCTGGTGCCGCCGCCGGCGCCGCCCTGCCCGCCCACGCTGAGGACCTGGCTGTCGGAGCGGTAACCGGCAAACTCCAGGCCCCATGGGGTGCCCTGGAAAGGGGCCACGTAGCTGGCCGAGATCACCTTGGCCTGGTCGGTATCCTGCGGCGCGGTGTACACGCTCAGCGAGGCGCTGTGACCGCGCTGCCACAGGTTGTCATGGCCAATGGAGGCGCTCAGCCGCAGGTCTTCGGTATCGGCGCTGTGGTCGTTGTTGAGCGCCGCGCTGGCGCGCCACGGCGAGCGGTCCTCGACCTGCAGGTCCACATCCATGGTGCCTGGCGTGGCCCCTTCGCGGACCAGCGGCATCACCTGGCGACGACCGCCCCGATTGAGCGCGGACAACTCGGCCTGGGCCGCGTCGAAATCCGGCACCCGGCCCTCGGCCAGCGCCGGTACCTGCGCGCGGATACGCTCGGGCGACTCGTACCTGGCCCCTACCACGCGCAGCTGGCCGATCGGGGTCTGGTTGACCTTCAGCAGCACCACGCCCGCCTTGACCTGCTGCTCGGGCAGGTCGACGAACACCGACTGGTAGCCGGCCTGCTGGTACAGCTCGGTCAGCGCATCACGCGCGGCCTGCACATCGTCCATGCTCTTGTCCGGGCCCAGGAACGGCGCCACCGCCTGCTCGATCCGGCGCGTGTCCAGCACGGTGTTGCCGCGCACGATGTATTCGTTGATGGTGACCTTGGCAGGGGCCGGCGGACCGGCATCGGCCTGCTGCGCGATCGCCAGTGTCGGCAACGACAGCAGCGCCAGCGCGGCGACAAGGCGTTGCCGGGGCAGTGGGAAAACGGCGGAACGGCGCTGTTCGGGTTTCATCTCTGGGATCGCGTCGTAGCAGGAAGCGGAAGCGCGGTGTGGCGCGCTGGTACTCCTTCAGGACGTGTACGGCGCGTCAAAGCCGACAGCCGATTGCCGATCCACGGCAACCGCACCGCCGCCACGCGCCCACTGCGGCGTGTCAGTACCTCTGGAATACGCGGGGTCCTTCGACGCCGCCCTCGCAGCCGACACGATGATGGCCACTCAGGGCGACGCCGCCGATGGCAGCGGTACGATGCCGTCCTGTGGCAACGGCGGCAGCATCGGCGCGGGCAGCACGCGCAGTTGCCCGGCCTGCTCCAGCTGCACGCCGTCGGCCGACACCGCCGCCAGCCGCGTGGCGGGCCCGAGCCGCTGGCCCGGCGCGAACGCCTGTGCCGGCGCACCATCGATGGACAACAGCGCCAGCGGGGCGTGGGTCGCGGCCAACACCCCGTGCACCTGCACGTCGGTGCGTACCGAGCCCGGCGACAGCAGGCCGACCAGCGCGGCGATCGCCGCAGGGTCCAGCGCGGGACTGGCTGCATTGGCCAGGCGTGCGCGTGCCGGTGCATCGCCGCCCGGCGCTGCATTCCAGGCCCAGCCCCAGTACCCGACCACCGCCAGCAGCACCGCGGCCGCCAGCACGGTCATGACGCGATTGCGGTCCCACTGGCGCATGTCCATGGCTGCGTTCCTGCGATGCCGGTTGCCGAGGACGCTAACAGGCGCAGCTGACGCTTTTGTTTCATCAACCGGGCCTAGGCTGGTGGCGTTCGCCCATGGCAGGAGGCAGGCCCGATGCATACACGGCACACCGCCGGTTTCACCCTGATGGAACTGATGGTGGTGCTGGTGATCATCGGCATCTGCACCGCCGGGATCGGGCTGGGCATGGGCACCCTGCTCGATCCACAGCGCAGGTTGCGCCAGGACGCGCTGCAACTGGCCCAGCTGCTGCAGGTGGCGCGCGACGAGGCGCGCATCGATGGCCGCAGCATCCGCTGGCAGGCCGATGCGACGGGCTATCACTTCAGCCGTCGCGACACCGGCCGCTGGCTGCCGTTGCAACGCGATGACCTGTTGCGGGCACGCCAATGGCAGGCCAGTGACGTCCAGGTGCAGCCGGCCAACGGCGTGGAGCTGAGCCCGGAGTGGATCGGCGTGCCGTGGGAGGTCGTGCTCGCCTCGGGCACGCAGCGGCTGCGGGTACGCGATGACGGCAGCGGCCAGTTGCAGGTACAGCCATGAGCCGACGCGTCCGCGGGTTCACCTTGATCGAAGTGCTGATCGCGCTGGCCATCGTGGCGGTCGCACTGGGGGCGGTGATGCGCGCAGTGGCGGTGGCCACCGATGACCAGGCACGAATCCGCGACCGGCGGCTGGCCTTGCTGTGCGTGGAGAACCGCTGGCAGGAGCTGCGCCTGCAGGCCCAGCCATTGCGCGACGCACGCTGGCCCTGCGTGCAGGGACGCAGCGATTTTGTGGGCCTGCAACACATCGAACACGATCCGACCGGCGGTACCCTGGTGCAGTTGGCGGTGTATCCGGCGCAGGACCTGCGCCAGCGCCTGGTACTGGTGCGCAATCCCTGGACCGGCGCGCCATGAAGCCCGGGCAACGCGGTTTCACCCTGATCGAAGTGATGATCGCCCTCACCGTCATGGCCATTCTCAGCGTGATCTGCTGGCGTGCGCTGGACAGCGTGGCCAGCAGCGACCAGCGCCTGCGCGCGGCCGATGCGGAAACCACCGCGGCGTTGCGCGTGCTGCAGCAGATGCAGCGGGATATCGACATGCGCGCCGACGATGAACTGCTCAACGGCGTGTTGCGCCCGGCAGACGTACCGCAGCGGCTGTTGCCGCCGTCACTTGCCAGCACCCGCGACCCTGCCGGTGGCTTCGCGCTGGACATCACCCGCCGGGTCGGCACGGAGCAGGAACGTTGGCAACGCGTGCGCTGGTTCCAGCAGGGCGGGACCCTGCGCCGCGCCAGCGGTGCGCCCGGCACGCGTTATCCGTTGCCGGCGCCGCCAGCCACGCCCGCGCTGGAGGTGGCGCAGGACGTGCAGCGTTTCGATGTGCGTGCCTGGCAACCCGGCCGCGGCTGGCAGGCGCTGCCGGCCAGCGCCGAAGCATTGCCCGCACAGGGGCTGGAGGTCACCCTGGTGCTGCGCGACGGGCGTGGACTGCGCCACTACCGGCGCGTGCTGGCGCTGCACTGAGCACCACCCACGGCGCCACTCGCCTGGCGCGCCGGGCGGGCGCTACCGCCGCTCGGTACGCGAAGGCGCCTCGGCCTGCGGGAACCGGAACGCGCTGTCGGGGTCGTAGGCGCCCACCGGATCGCCGCTGCGCGGCGTCGGCTCGGCGCTGCCGCTGGCACCAAAGCCCAGCACCTGCACGCTGATCTGCGACGGCGTATTGCGGCGCGCATCGTCCTGGGATTTGCGCATCACATCCTGCGCCGCCTGGCTGGCACTGTTGGCTGCGGCACTGGCTGACGCCAGCGCATTGACATTGACCGTGGCCAGTACCGGCAGGCCGGTGCTTTCCCCCTGCACCTGCACGTTGGCGGCGTTGAGCACCTGCAGCGCTGCCAGGTTGACGTTGCCCGACACACGGATGCCCGCTTCGCCGGCGTCGATGGTGCCCAGCGGCGCGATCAGGTCCACATCGCCCGCCGCGACCTCCGGGATGGGCGCCAGCGTGGCGATGCCGGCACCGGTGGCCGGCGCCTGCGGCGACAGGTTGACGTTGCCCCACTGGTCGTAGACGCGCAACGCCGGGGTGTACAGCACCGAGGTCATCGCACCACGGCCGGCATTGATGTCGCCGCGTACCGACCAGGCCTGGATGCTGCCGCCGAAGGTGGTCATCACCCGCGACAGGCCCAGCAGCAGGCTGCCCTCGCTGAACAACCGGATATCGCCCTGGCCCTGCGTGACCAGGCCCGCCGACGGAGGCGGCACTTCGCCCTGCACGCCGACCACGATCTGTCCGCCCGGCGCCATCAGCTCGATGTTGCCGCCGGCCTGGGTACGAATACCGGCCCCCCCGAACATCACGATATCGCCGGGGCGATCGATGCGGGTACCGGCCGCATCCGTCTCCGGCAGCAGCGTGGCGATGGCCTGGCGACCGCGCAGGTAGGAACCGAAACGCGGCCCGCCCACGGCGTTGTATTCGCGGCCACTGTCACGCAGTTCGGCATGGTAGACCTGACGCAGGAAGATGCGCTGCTGTGCCGCCGGCAGGGCGTCGAAGGCGGCCAGTGCCTGGGTGCCATCGCCACTGAAGCCGAAGCGCTGCTGCAGCCATTTCTGCAATGCGTCGCCGTAGACCTTGGCCGCCTTGCCCGGCTGTTCGGCCAGGGTCGATGCCGGGTCGGCCAGGTTGGCCGGGTCCAGGTAGCGTGCGCGCACGGCGGCGTAGTCGATATCCTGGTTGCCGGCGGTGACCGCGATGCTGGCGCCGGGGCGGGTATCGCCCTGTGCCAGGCCACCGGTGCTGACGATGCTGGCCACATTCTCCTGGCGCACCTGCCGGCCCGCACTCACCTCGAGGTTGCCGGGCCCGGCGATGCGGATATCGGTGTGCACGATGTCGCGCCCGGCGTCGACCACGCTGATGTCGGTCGGGCTGTTGTTCAACGCGCCCAGCGTGCTCAGCAGGATGTCGCGGCCTGCGCGTACCTGGAGCGGTGCGGCCACGTCATCCAGGGTGAACACCGTGCGCTGGCGACCATTGGCCTCCGGCACGCGTCGCAGCAGCCACTGCTGGCCGCTGCGCAGGCCGATGATGTCGCCCTGCACGGCGTAGAAGCGGTTCGGTGCCCCCCCGGCAATGCGCGCATCGGCAAACTGCAGCGTGGCCGCACCAAACGCGAACAGCGGAAGATTGCCCTGTGCATTGGCCACGGCCGCCTCCACCGACACATTGTCGGCCTTCCAGACCGGGCCGGCGGCGGCGATGAAGGCCGGATCGAACGGCGTCGGCAGGCGGATATCGGCACCGCTGCTGCTGATCGCCACGCTGCGCTCTTCGGCCAGGATCGAGGTGTTGGCCAACACCTCCAGTTCCCCGTGCGCCGACGGTCGCGTCAGCAGCACGTCACTATCATTGCCGGTAGTGGCGGCCTTGCCCAGCTTGACGCTGCCGCTGGCCGCCAACAGCCGAACCCGGGAAGGCAGCATCCAGTAACGCAGCAGGCTGCTGCTGCCGGTGAAAAACTGCTCGCTGGACACGTCGCGTCCGCCGAGATGACGCGGGCCCACCAACGATGGGGTGAGATCGCCGCCGGCGGCGATCATGTCCAGTGCGGTGGCATCGGTCCACAGCGAGAACCAACTGGTACCGGCAAGCGCGGTGCCATCGGAGCCGGTCACGGCGGTGTAATTGACCGACGCCACGCGCCCGGCATCGACCACCGCGCCGAGTACCGCGTCACCGCGGGCCTGCAGCAACGCAGCGGCATCGCCCATCACCAGTACCGGCCCGCCCATCGCTTCGCCGCGCTGGGCCACGAACGGATCCGAGGCCCGCGCCGCGGTGCCCAGCCCGGCGTAGCTGAGCAGGTTGGTGGCGATGCCGCCGATCCGCGAGGCCTGCAGCACCAGTTGCCCACGCAGGTTGACCAGCGTGCCGTTGAGCTCCAGGTTCTGCTGGTTCACGTTGGGGGATTGGCTGGTGGCTGCCAGGGTCGGATTGAACGCGCCGGCGCTGCGGATCGACAGATCGCCACCGCCGGTAAGGTGCAGCTGGCCCTCGCTGACCCGGCCGGTGGAACCGACCGCCGCGACGATTGCCGTGGAATGCGCAGCCCCGTTCGCACCCGACAGCGCGCTGCCCTTGGCCTCCATCACCCCGGCATGGCCACCGGCCTCCAGGCTGAGGTTGCCGCCGCCGAGCGTACCGAAGCCGGTGAACCCGACCATCCGCGGGGTGGCGCGCGCTTCGTTGCGGATGTTGGCGTAGGTGCCGAAATTGATCCACCAGCTGGTCGCGATCGGGTCCACGCCCTGCACCGTGCCGCTGCCCTGCCGCCACAGCCAGTTGCCCACCGCGCTGCTGGCATGGCCGGCGTACTCGGACGTGCTGGCACCGCCGCCGGGCAACGCGGTTTCGCCCCATACATCGCCACTGATGTTGCCCCCGGCCACCACGCGCAGGTTGCCGCCGGCATCGGGATACCACGCCTGGTAGGTGGCCAACGCGGCGTCGTAGGCGCCGCCGGCCTGCACCGCGCCCAACAGCGCCGACTTGCCCGGCGCCGCAGCGCGGTCGAGATCGAATGCTGCGTCGCGGCCATTTCCCAGTGCGGTCGGCGTGCCGGCGGTGTACACGCCGAATGCCGAGCGCATCGCCACATCGCCGGCAGCCAGCAGCGACAGATCGCCGGTGCCGGTGCGCAGCACGCTCCAGGCCGGGCTGCCGAACTGCCTGCCGTAGGTGGTCTCCTCCACCAGCGTGCCGCCGCCGTAGCAGACGTCGGCGGCCTGTGCGCAGAACTCCTCTTCGGTCTTGGAGAACAGCGCGGCCACTTCCTTGGCCGGACGTCCGGTCAAGCTTTCATCACCGGCCCAGGTCAGTGCCCCTTCACGGGTGACCAGGCGCGGTGCATTTTCGCAGGCGCCGGCGAAGGTGTCGCAGAACGCGTCCTCGGTCATGCCAAACTGCTCGGCCAGTTCCGCCACCGGCTTGCCGGTCCATGTTTCGTCGCCCCAGGTATCCAATGATCCTTGTTGGGTGATGATCCGGTCGCCGATGAAGCGCGAGGTGGTCTCCACCGTCCCGACGCTGCCGTAATGGTTGTCGGCCAGCACCAGGTCGCCTGCGGCACCGAACCGACGCGCGCGCATGTCCGCTGCGGTCGCATCGGCACCGGCCACCGCGGTCAGGTCCCACGAGGTGGTGCCTTCGGGCAGCATCGGCGCCAACGCCCAGTTGCGGCCCTGGCTGCCGTCCGCGCCCACCGGGCGCAGGTTGACCGGCTGGTCGTCGGGCAGCTGCAACGCGGTCATCGAGGGAATCAACGACCCCGGCTTGAGGTCCAGCGCGGCATCCAGGCGCATGTCGGCCGGCAGCGGCACCCCCGCTGGCCATACCTGTCCCTGCACCGCCAGCGCGCCGTCCAGCTGGAAACCTGCCCCCAGCACCGCGCCCGGGCCCAGCGCCAGCGGTGCCGACAGCACCGTGCCGGCCGCAATCATCTGCCCGTCTGCGGTGGTCACCGCCGCGCGCAACACGCTGCCGGTGCCCAGCAGCAGGTCGCCGGCAATGCGCATCGCGGTGGGTAGCACGGTGCCCTGCGGCAGGCTCATGGCGCGGAACGGCAGCGCGTAGTTCAACGTCGAACCGGCGACGAAGCGGGTACCCGGCTGCAGCTGCACGCCTTCGTTGGGCACGATGATGTCGCCACCGAACGGCGTGTGCGGCGTGCCGTCCGGGTTCTCCACCAGCACCCAACCGGCTTCGTCGGGGTTGGCCGGGGGCGGTGCGAAACCATCGTTGATGCTGCCGCGCAGCTGGATGTCACCCTCGGCGCGCAGCACCAGCGCCGCCGATTCGCCAAAGCCACGCCGCGCCGGGTCATTGCGATCGGCCTGCGGCCCATAACGGTAGCCGGACAGGTCGATGTCACCGGTCACCACCAGGTCGCCGCGGGTGTTGTCCTCGCCCACCGTGGCCAGGATCTCGACACCCGGTCGCAGCCGATAGCTGCCCAGTGCCGCCAGGCGCTGCTGCAGGCCCGCATTGCCCGCTGCGGCGTCATGCCAGCGCCGGTTGTCCGGATCCACCACCTGGTCCAGCCAGGCCTGCGTCACCTGCTGCGGGCGATTGCCGTGCACGTCTTCGCCGGGCGCCAGCGGCGCATCGGTGTAGCGGCGGAAACCGTTGACCTGGATGTCGCCGGCACCGTCCACGCGCAGCCCGTTGGCCACCGCGATACCGGCATCATCGGCGCCCACGCGCGGCACGTTGATGCGCAGTGTGCCGCGCGCGCGGCCATCGTTCTGCCCGGCCGCATTGCCCACGCCGACGGCGGTGCCACTGCGCAGATCGATCTGCGCGGCATCCCCCAGCTCCACCCGGCCGTTGGCGCTGGTCAGTTCCACCTGCGCGCGGTTCGGGCTGTCGATGATCTTGCCGTAGCTGTCCACGCGCAGGCCGCTGCCGTGCGCATCCAGGCTGCCGTCCACGCGCAGGACATCGCGCGCAGCCAGGTGGATGCTGCCCACCTGCACGCCGCTGGCGTCGATGCGGCCGGCCACGTGCAGGCTGCCGCCATCCACGCTGATATCCACGTAGCGCGCCTTGACCTCCTCGCCCACCACCAGGTCGCCTTCGCCCAGCTGGAAGCTGCGCGCACCGGTCACCCCGCCCGCGGTGAGGCGCTGGTTCAACCCCTGGAAGTCCTGCAGCTGGCGGGCACGCAGCACCAGCTCGCCGCCGTCCCACGGCACCTGCGTACCGCCGGCATCGTGCTGGCCACTGGCGCCGGCGGCAATGCTGCCGGCCAGGTCCACGTGGCCGCCCTGCGCGCCCATCGCATCGACGGTCAGGCGCCCGCCGCGGTTGTTGATCGCCGACAGGTCGATCCGCGCGCCCGCGTCGCTGCGGACATCGCCCTGCGCCGCGCTGAGCTGCACGTCACCGCCCCAGCTGTACTTGTCCACGTCCAGCAGGCTGACTTTGCGCCCGGCCAGGTCCAACTGCGCATTGGCACCCAGGGTGACGTTGTTGCGGGCATCGGCGGTCAACCGCCCCGATGCCAGCTGTACCTTGCCATCCAGCACGATGTCGCTGCCCTGCAGCGACAACTCGGCGCCGAGCGCGGCGTTGTCGGCCGCCGCACCGCCGCCCTGCAGCGCCACCCGGCCGCCACTGCGCACCGCCAGCTGCGCGGCGGCCGCGCCGGTCAGCAATGGCGTGGTGATGTCCAGCGCGCCGCCGCTGTACTGCCAGCCCTCACCGGCCACGTACTCGCCCTGCTGCTGGAATACCGCCAGGCTGCCTTTGCCGGAGAACACCAGCCGCTCGCTGGCCTGCAGGTTCACCGCCGAGAAGCCCAGCAGCTGGCGGTTGGCGCGTGCTTCGGCATTGCGCTGGGTAAACGGCGCCGCGCCCAGTTCGACGGTCCTGGCCACGATGTCCAGCTGCCCGCCGCCCAACCGGTCCACCATCGCAGCACCGGCCGGCACCGTGGCATCGCTGCCGATCCTCTGCCCTGACGCCAGGCTGCCATCCCACACCAGCGTGTCGGCGTAGATGGTCGCGCGATCGCCCGCCGCGCCGTAGCCATGGATGGCCGGCGCGCCCAGCACCAGTTGCTGCAGACGGCTGCGCCCGGTGGCGCTGTCGCGCGCATCCAGTTCAACGTTGCCGAACACATTGATCGCCTCGCGCGCGCTCAGGCTGAGCGTTTCCAGTGCCGGTGCCTGGGTGGCGGTATTGCCGCGCAGCAGCTGCTCCAGCACCTGCTGGTTGAGGACCAGGCCGGGTGGCAAGCCACCGCCGGCGGCGAACGCCTGCAGCGCATCGGCCTGCCCCAGGTTGATCGCCGACACCGCCAGGCCCAGCCGACGCGTGCCGTAGCTGGCGTTGTCGTGCACCTGCAGCCGGCCGTCGGTGGCGGCCATGATGCTGCCTTCGGACACCACCAGCGCCTGGCCACTGCACTGGTCCAGGCACGCACCCAGCTGGATGTCCACCGCGCTGCTGCCCTGCGAGGGCAACAGGTTCACCTCGCCATTGGACACGGCCAGCAGCGCCGCATTATTGCCCTGGTAGAAGTAGCCATCGCGCGCGTCGAACGACGCCGCGCCCCGGCCCAGCGTGCTCAGCGTGGCACCTTGTTCGACCAGGATGCCCTCGCCGCCTTCCCTGGCGGTCAGCAGCAGTTCCGGTGCCAGCAGTGTTGCCCCGGCCCGCACCCGCACCGTGCTGGTGGCCGCGTTGATGACGGCAGAGGGCTGGGTGTAACTGGTCACCCTGAAGTCGCCCCCCAGCACCATGCGGGCCGGCTGCAGTGCGTTCAGGGCCTCGGCCTGGATGATCGCGCCGGTGGCATCGTGCGGAACCGCTGCGCCGCTGGCGACCACGTCCAACGCCTGCCCACCCGCGGTACTGACCAGCAGGCTGCCGCCGAAGCCCTTGCTGCCGGTGGCCGCGGCGAACCTCGCCTGGCCTGCCACCTCCAGCGCGGCATCACCGTTCTGCCCGGCACCGCGGGTCAAGGTAAGCGCCAGCAGGCCTGCATCGACGGTCTGCATGCCCCGTGGCAGGCCGCGGCGCTGCGCATCGCTGGCCACGAACGCGTTGTAGCTGGTTTCGTTGTAACCGGAGTGGCGGCGCACCCCCTCCGCAGGGGTGAGCAGCAATTGGGTCAGCAGCGGCGACAGCGTGCCGCCCAGGCTGCTGCGCTGCTGCCCGGACACACGCCAGGAGCCGGTACCGGTCGCCGTTGCGACGGTGCCGGTATTGCCGCGGGTGCCGATCTCCACCCGGAATGCACCGGGCTGCAGGGCGTACACCGCGGGCAACAGGGTATAGGTGCCGGCCGCCAAGCCTGGCACGCCGGCCGGTATCACCACCTGCTGGCCAAGCGCGGGATCCTGGCTGCCCTGGGCCATGCCGGCCGGCGCCACGGTACCGGCAAAGCCGGGGACGATGGCATACACCGGGTTGCCCGATGCACTGAACGCATACGCCGGATTGGCATCGGCCAGCGCATGCCGCAGGATGTCCACCGAGCCGCCGCGACCACTGACATGCGCCGCGCCGGTCAGTTCGCCGCCGCCGGACATGTCCAGCAGCGCGCCGGCTTCCACCGTGGTCTGCCGCGCCGTGATGGCCCCGCCGATGCTGGCGGCATCGACCAGTCCGCCGATCGGTTGCGGTTCCTGCTGGCTGCCGTTGAGGTACCACTGCAGGCCGTCCACGGTGCCGCCATACGGCACGGACAATCCGGCCGCACTGGTGGAGGTGATGCTGCCTTCGCGCAGCACCACGGTTGCCCCGTCGCCCTGCGTGCTGGTCCCGCCGATGCGCAGCACCCCCAACGGGGCACGCACCACGCCGCCCTGCTCGATCTGCGGACCGGACAGGATCAGCGAGCCGAACACCGTGTGCGGGGTTGCCGCATCGGTGCCTGCGGTCCGTGCGATGCGCAGCCGCGCCTCGGGATTGACCCAGCTGCCGAGCAGGCCCGACTGGATATCCTGCTCCTGCAGACCCACCCCGATCCGTGCGCGCGCGCCGCTGACCGGATAGATCTGCGCGGCGGTGAGGTCCATCTGCCCCGGCGCCAGCAGCTGCGCGCCGATGTTGTCGGCGCCGGCCACGCCGGCCAGCATGCGCAGATCCCCGGCGCTGCGCAGATCGACCTGGTCGAAGCCGGCGAAATACACGGTGTCGCGCACGTCGATCAGGTCTGCCACGGCATGCAGCGCATGCCCGGCGCCGGTATCCAGCGCGACCGCGTCGGTGGTGCGAAGCTGCTCGGCGGACAACTGCTGCCAACGGCCCTGCGCCAACCGCAGGTAAGGGGCCGAGAGGTCCAGCCTGCTGTGCGCCGCAGCCCCCGGGGAGAAGCCCAGCGCGGTGCGGCTGAGCCCATGCACGCGCAGGCTGCCCCCCAGTGCCAGGGCAACGTTGCCGTCGGCACGCAGGTCGCCAAATACCGCCAGGTGGTCGAAACCGCCGGCGTGGATCTGCTCGACACTCAGGTAGGCATCGCCATAGGCCGGCGTCGTTGCGCCCGACGCCGGCGCACGCTGCTGGCCCAGGGTGATCGCACGCGGCGCCAGCACCTCGCCCACGGTGTTGGGCGCATAGATGCCGCCGCCGAAGGCGATGCCGAGCGTGCCGCCCTGCGCGTTTCCACCGCCGGCCGCCGCCTCCATGCTGCCGTCCAGATACAACGCATTGGCCGACCGCAGCACGATGCTGCCGCCATCGGTATCGACCTGCTGCGGGCCACGCCCCTGCACTTCCAGCCGGGCGCTGGTGCCGCCGGCGCGCAGCTGCGCGCCCTGCTCGATCACCACGAAGGCATCGGCCGGACGGTTGGCAATCTGGTCGTTCTGTTCCCAGTCCAGCGCGCCGCCGATCTCGATGCTGCCACCGGCATGCACCACGCCCTGCAGGCGGCCACCGGCATCGACAGCGGTAAAGCTGTCCGCGCTGGCATCCAGCACTGCGGCGCTGCCCAGGCGCCAGCTGCGCGTGCCCGCGGCGCTGTCGAACAGTGCGAGCGGTCCGCGTACATCGTCGATCGAAATCCGACCACTGCGGGCGCGCAGCGTCCCGTTCACGCTGATGTCGCTGCCGGCGCGCAGGGCAATTGCCTCACCGCTGTCGACCGCCACCATCGCACCGTCGCCGATGCGCAGGCCGCCGCCCTGCAGGGCGCGCTCGGAGCGCAACGTGAGGCTGGCGCCGCCGCGCTGGCTGACCGCGCCGCTGGCCGGGTCTACCTGGTAAAGCGGGGCCAACCAGCGTTCAAATGCCGCGGTCCGCTGCGTCGCGCGGGCCGCATCCCCGGCCTGGCGCAGGCCTGGGCGGCTGACCTGCAGCACGGTGCCGTCGGCCACTTCCAACCCGGCATGGCCGTTGATGTCGTAGCCGGAGAAACCGCTGGCAAACACCGCCGTAGTCAGCTGCAGCCGCTCGTCGTCAGCCGCTGCGGTCTCACCAATGCGGATGCCGCCGCCGGTTTCCAGCGCGAAGCTGCCACTGCCTTTCATGCCCAACGCGCTGAAGGCGACGTTGTCGCCCAGCAGCACCCGGCCGCTGCCATCGGTAGCCACACGGCCATCGTTGGCCCGCAACAGTACGCTGCCGCCGGTACCGCCGCTGAGCTTGCCCTGCGCCGTCATCCGCCCACCGGCATCGAGCACGATGCGGCTGCCGTTGCCGAGCTGCACGTCGTGGCTGTTTTCCAGGCGTACGCTGCCGCCATCCATCCAGGCGCCAGCGCTGGCCACCGCCGGCGCCAGCAGCGCGTTGCTCCAGGTCCCGGACAGGTCGATGCGGGCGTTGTCGCCCAGCGCCACCAGGCCGCGTCCGTTCTGCAGCAACGGCTGGGTGCTGCCCAGTACGCTCAGCAGGTTGCCGGCCTCCAGGCGGCCGCCATGCGCGGTGATGCTGCCCTCCAGCCGCACCGTGGCCGCGTTGAAGACCAGCGCGGCGCCGTCCTGCAGGCGCAGGTCGCCATGGATCGCGATGCTGGCGGTACTGGCAAGATCCAGACTGCCCCACTGCTGCGCACTGAGCGTGTCGGCATCCATCCAGAAAGTATTGTGGCGTGCAGCATCGATCGGCGACTGCAGGCTCCCGCCGGCCGCCACCGGTGCGGTCTCGCCGATGCGCACCTCGGTGGCCCATCCGCCCTCGCGACCGCGCGCACCAAAGCTGCCCAGCAGCAGCGAGGCATTGCGCGCCACGGCCGTCTGCGCCTGCACGTAACCGTCGCGGCCCTGGTCCGGGCGGCGGTCCTGGCGGCTGCCCTGGAAGGTGCTGGTGTCGATATCGCCTTCCAGCACCACCGTCGCGGCGGACAGTTTGAGCTGGCCGGCATCGCGGCCGACGGTGTAGCCGTTCTCGATCCGGGTTTCGCTGCCGATGATCGGGCTGCGGAAGCTCTCGGTGACGCCCCAGCGCGCATGCGCGCTTTCATAGCCGCGGTACAGGCCGGCAAACACCACCTCGGCGGGCGCGTCGTCCAACCGGTACAGACGGCCATCGTTGCCGCGCAGCCAGGTCTGGAGGAGGGTGCCGCTGGCCACGTCCAGGCTGCCGCCGGCCAGGTTGATCCGCGACCCGGACTGGGTGACCACCTCGCGCCCGCCCAGCAGCACGCTGCCACCCTGCGCGGCCCACTCGCCGATCGAGTGGCCCTGGTTGCCCAGGTAGCCGGCCACTTCCAGCAGGCCGCCGGCGGCGTACCAGCGGTCGGCGTCGTAGCCCCCGGTGCCGGCGGGCACGAAGATCAACGCGCGGCGATCGATCCACGCGCTGTTGTCGTTGAGGTTGTTGAGCTTGCCGCTGTCGCGGTTGTCCGGCGAGTCGCGCAGTTCGTTGCCCTGCACGTTGATCTTGACGTTGTTGCTTTCCATCGACACCTGGACCCCGGTGGCACCGGACACATCCACCCGCGCGCCACTGGCCAGGAAACTGCGTCGCGCCGCGTCCACCACCACCTGGCCGCCGGTGGCCACGGTGAGCGAGTCGGCGGCAAAGGCCACGTCGCCACCGGAGACGATCTCGATCCGCGACTGGTCGCGCCGATCCTGCATCCGCGACAGGTTGTCGAAGGTGCCAATGTTGCTGGCGCCGCGCAGTGCATCCTGCGCGGTGGACTCGGCGATCAGCGCGTCGCGCTGGCTGTCCAGCGCGGTGGTCTTGCCGTCGTCCTCGATCAACACCGCCGTGGTGGACCCGGACGCCAGCAGCACCTCCCCCTGAGTGTCACTGAGGGCATTGAGCAGGTGCACGCTGCCACGCTGGTTGACCGTGGTGGTGGCCACCGCGACACCGGCCTGTTGCACCGTGCGCCCGGCCAGGGTGATATCGCCCTCGCGCGCCCGGATGAGGCCGCTGTTGCGCACGCTGCCGGCACTGCTGCCAGCCCCGATGCGCGGCGCGATCTCATTGCCACGCGTGGTGGAGGCGGTGTTCTGCGCGGTGCCCACGCCCCGGCGGATCACGAAACTGTCGCCCGCGGCCAGTTGCGCCTGGCCTTTGGTGGTCTCGATCTGCCCGGCGTTGTCGACCGTGTGTCCGGCCAGCAGCACGTAGCCACCGCTGCGGGTGGCACTGTCCGGTTCGTGAGTGGTGATGCGCGCGCCCTGCTCCACCCGTATCGCGCCCACGGCATCGGTCAGCGTGGCGGTGTTGGCGTCGACGCTGTACAGGCCGTGGTCGCCGAACTGGGTATCGCTGATCCGGGCGGCCGCCGCCACCAGGTTGCGTACGTTCACCTGGCTGTTGTTGCCGAACACCACGCCATTGCGATTGACCACGAACACGCTGCCGGGCGCGTTGATCTGGCCGAGGATCTGGCTGGGCCGCGCGTTGGGATCATTGACCCGGTTCAGTACCGCCCAGTCCGCATTCTGTTTGAAGGTGAGCGTGGTATTGCGGCCGACATTGAAGGTTTCCCAGTTCAGGATCG
Organism: Stenotrophomonas sp. GL_101; assembly: GCF_057835675.1. Taxonomy (NCBI): domain Bacteria; kingdom Pseudomonadati; phylum Pseudomonadota; class Gammaproteobacteria; order Lysobacterales; family Lysobacteraceae; genus Stenotrophomonas; species Stenotrophomonas sp. GL_101. The sequence continues at coordinate 2,722,018 of NZ_CM174432.1, forward strand.
CCTTGTCGGCGGTCTGCTCGATGCCCACCTGCACGCGGCCATCGCTGCCGGTACCCTGGATCGCCTCGCGGGCGTTGAGCCACCCGCGGGTGAGCGGGTTGTCATCCACCTTCAGGCCACTCTCGCCGAGCCCGTCGGCAACGACGAAACCGGCGGCGCGCGGGGTCTGCCGCGCCTGTTCCTGCATCCGCTGCTGCAGCGCGATGGCCTGCGCGGCGCTGCCCAGGTTGTCGATGGACTGCTGCAGCTTCTGCCGCGCCGCGTCCTGCTGCTGGGTCGGCGCACCCACGTTGATCGGCGCGCCATTGGGCAGCCGCCCGGTCTGCGCTGCCGCGCCCTGTACCGCGCCCTTGTTGGCAAACCACGCCGGGCTGAAGGCCTGCTGCGCCGACACCGGCGCGGCACTGCTGCCCAGCGCCACGGCGATGGCCCAGGCCATCGGATGGTTGCCGAAGGTGCGGCGGGAAGCGGCGGCGCGGCGCGCGGCAGGCGGGAGCAGGTGCGACATCGGAACCTCGTCAACCGTAGGACCCGCCCGGAGGGGCGGTTGCTGGATGGATGCGGCCGGCGACAACGGCTGGCCACGCCTCTGTTAGACGGTGGCAGCAGCGCAAAGCCGACAGCGGAAGTGAAGACGACGTAAAACGAGAAAGGGTGCCGGCATTGCTGCCGGCACCCCTGCATCAGTCCGTTGATGCCAGACGCTTACGGGCGGCCGATACCGGCGCAGGCCGTGGTGTTGCCCAGGCCGTTGCTGGTGGTGGCCAGCACCAGGTTGTTGCGCACCGATTCGCGCCACACCTGGGTCAGCGGGATGAAGCCGTGGGCACGCACCTTGGTGTCGTTGGTGCCGGTGACGCCGGCGCTGTAATGGGTGCTCAGGAAGCCACGCAGCTGGGCGGTCACCGGGGCGCTCTTGTAGCACTGGCCGATGATCAGGTTGGTGTAGCCGGCGATCGGGTAGCCATCGCTCGGGTTGGTGAACACCGGCACCCACTTCTCCGGGTTGGCCAGGTCAGCGGCGGCGGTCGGCGGGGCGATGGTGTCCAGGGTGCGCGACACGCTCACTTCGCTCGGCGAGAAGCCGCGCAGGCGGGCCACCTTGGTGGCATCGGTCAGGCTCGGGATCACGTCCGGGCCGACGTAGCCGATACGACCGCTGGTGCCGGCCGCGTACACGGTGTTGTACAGCGAGGTGCCGCCGGTGGCCGGCGCGGCGATGAAGTTGGCCGGCGCGGTGTTGTTGACGAACAGGTTCTTGAAGGTCGACTGCACCGAGAAGGCGCCCAGCTTCAGCGTGGTGCCCGACAGGTTCTGCGAGGCGCACACGGTGGTCAGGAAGCGGGTCAGCAGTTCGCTGGTGCCGCTGCTTTCGTTGCGGTACACCACCTGGATGGCACCGGTACGGCCGCTGCCGACCACGCCGGACCAATCGGTGATCTGGCCGGCGAAGATGCCGCACAGGTTGGCATCGGAGATGTCCAGCGCGGCGCCGGCCTTGTTGAACGGCAGGGTCACCGAGGTGGCCACCGACGGCAGCTGCAGCAGCGCACCGTAACGGTTGGTATCGCCGGCAACGTTGTAGGTGCTGGCGTAGGTGGACAGCTCCGACGCGCTCAGCACCGAATCGCTACCGGCAAAATGCACGGTGCCGGTGGCGCCGAACGGGACGGCGTTGTTGGTCAGGAAGGACGACTTGCCAGTGCCCGAACCGGTCACGGCGTAGCTGAAGTTGGCCGGCAGGATGCTGTCGGCCGAGCCCTTGTAGAGGTCGGCCGGCAGCGAGGCGCCACCACCGGTGATGGCCACCTGCGCCGAAGCGGCACCGGCGACGGACAGCAGCGCGGTGGCAACCAGCGCGGCGAGGGTCTTGTACTTGTTCATGCTCTGCTCCTGAAGGGTTTTACGGCAAGGGTTAAACACCGAGGGAGGAACGATCACTACGCCTGCAGTCGCCAGGGGACCTCCCAGTCCGCACCGCGACGACGGGAGTGATGCTCGGCCCGTGCGATGACAACGCGCTTAAGAAAGGTGTGGAACACAGGGAAAAGGTGTGGAAGATGGTGTGGAGGATCGTTGCCTGCCACCCGCAGCGGCGCGCGCTCAGCCCACCAGCTGGTTCATTTCCATGATCGGCATCAGCACCGCCAGCACGATGGTCAGCACCACCCCGCCCATCACCAGGATCATGGTCGGCTCCAGCAGCGCGGTGAGCGCCATCGCGCGGCGCTCGATCTCCCCGGAGATGGTCTGCGCGGCACGGTCCAGCAGCGGTGCGAGCGCACCGGTCTTCTCGCCGCTGGTGACCAGGTGCACCAGGATCGGCGGGTAGACTTTCTGCACGTTCAGCGCCGCGCCCAGCGGCGTGCCTTCGCGCACGCGCGCGGCCACATCATCGGCGCGCTGGGCCAGGTGCGCATTGCCCAGGGTCTGCCGCGCGGCATCCAGCGCACGCAGCAGCGGCACGCCGGCATCGATCAGGATCGCCAGGGTGGAGGCGAAGCGCGCACTGTTCACCCCGATCACGAACCGCCCGAGCATCGGCACCCGCAGCATGGCCGCGTCCCAACGCAGCCGTAGCGGCGGCTTGCGCAGGGCCAGTCGCCAGCCGACCACCAGCAGCGCGATGCCCAGCCCCACCCACACGCCCCACTCGCGCACGAACGCGCTGGCCTCCAGCATCACCCGGGTCAGCAGCGGCAGCACCTGTCGCGCCTGCACGAACGCGGTGACCACCTGCGGCACCACGTAGCTCAACAGGAAAATCACGATCGCCACCGAGACCAGGCTGATCGCACCCGGGTAGATGAACGCGGTAATCACCTTGGCCTGCAGCTTGTTGCGCTCTTCGATGTAGTCGGCCAGCCGCTCCATCACCCGGGCCAGGTCGCCGGAGTCCTCCCCGGCGCCGACCAGCGCCCGGTAGATCGCCGGGAAATCGCGCGGCCGCGCCGCCAATGCCGTGGTGAGCCGTTGGCCGCTGCGCACATCACTGCGTATCGCCGACAGCGCCTGCACCACATGCGCCTGCTCGGACTGTTCGATCACCGCGCTCAGCGCCGCTTCCAGCGGCAACCGCGCGGCCAGCAGGCTGGCCAGCTGGCGCGTGGCCCAGGCCAGCTCGCTTGCCGACACCGCGCGCCGCCGCCATTGCCCGGCGCCCTCGCGCACCGGGCGGATCTGCACGGGGGTCAGCCCGCGCCCGCGCAGGGCCTGGCGCGCCGCACGCGGGGTCTCGGCCTCCAGTTGGCCTTTCTCGTTGCGGCCGGCGCGGGTGATTGCCTGGTAGTCGAACAAGGGCATCGCGGGTGCCTTCAATCGTCGCCGGTAACGCGCAGGATCTCTTCGCGCGTGGTGACCCCATCAGCCACCCAGCGCATGCCGTCCTCGCGCAGGCCGCGCATGCCGGCCGCGCGGGCAGCCGCGCGCAGGGCCGGCTCGCCCTGCCCTTCGTGGATCAGCGCGCGCACGCGGTCGTCCACCACGAACAGTTCATGGATGCCGGTGCGTCCGCGGTACCCGCTGTGGCCGCAGGCCGCGCACCCCACCGCGCGCCACACCGGCTGGCCATGCGCATCGTGGTCGGCCTGCCGGCAGTGGATGCACAAGCGGCGCACCAGGCGCTGCGCCAACACCCCGCGCAACGAGGACGCAAGCAGGAACGGTTCCACCCCCATGTCGGCCAGCCGGGTCACCGCCGAGATCGCATCGTTGGTGTGCAGCGAGGCCAGCACGCCATGCCCGGTCAGCGACGACTGCACCGCGATCTGCGCCGTCTCCAGGTCACGGATCTCGCCGATCATGATGGTGTCCGGGTCCTGCCGCAGGATCGCGCGCAGCGCAGTCGCAAAGGTCATGCCGATGCGCGCATTGACCTGTATCTGGCCGATGCCGGCGAAATCGTATTCGACCGGATCTTCCACCGTGAGGATGTTGCTGCTGCCACTGTCCAGCTGGCCCAGCGCGGCATACATCGAGGTGGTCTTGCCGCTGCCGGTCGGCCCGGTGACCAGCACGATGCCGTGCGGCTGCCGGATCAATCCGGTGAACGTGGCCAGGGTGTCGGCCGCCATCCCCAACCGTTGCAGCTGCAGGCGACCGGCATCCTTTTCCAGCAGGCGCAACACCGCGCGCTCGCCATGCCCGGTGGGTACCGTGGAAACGCGCACGTCGAGCGGGCGGCCGCCCACCCGGATCGCGATGCGCCCATCCTGCGGCAGGCGTTTCTCGGCGATGTCCAGGTGCGCCATGATCTTGATCCGCGAGACCAGCGCCGCATGCAGCGCACGTCGCGGCTGCACCATGTCGCGCAGCGTGCCGTCCACCCGGTAACGCACCACCGAATGGGTTTCAAACGGTTCGATGTGCAGGTCGCTGGCACCGTCACGCGCGGCCTGCGCCAACAAGGCGTTGATCATGCGGATCACCGGCGCATCGTCCTGCGTGTCGAGCAGGTCGGTCACCTCCGGCATGTCCTGCATCAGCCGGTCCAGGTCGACCTCGCTCTCGGCGGCACCGACCAGCGCGGCCGCATCGCCGCCGTCACGGTACTGCTCGCCAAGCTGCTGCTGCCACTGCGCGTCATCGAGCAGTTCCAGCCGCAGCGCGCCGTGGCGACGGCGCAGTTCGGCCACCGCCCAGGCGGGGGTCGCCACGGTACCCAGCAGCACCGGTCCATCCTCCCGCTGCTGCAGCAGCACCCCCTGCGCGCGCGCCCAGGCAAAGGGCAGCGTCGGTCGTGCCATCGCGCTCATGGGCCGATCACCAGTTCCGGGGTGTAGCCCAATGCGCGCAGCTGCTGCAGCGCCGGGTCCAGGCTGGCCGGGTCGCGCGGCACGCGCAGGCGCAGCCGCTGGCCGCCACCGGGGGTTGCTTCTGCGTAGGCCTGCAGGCCAAGGGCACCCACCTGCGCAACGGCCTGGGTGGCGTGCGCGGCATCCAGGTTCTGCGCGAACTGCAGCAGTTGCACGGGGCTGTCGGCCTGCGCCAGCAGGGTGGCCGCCGAAGTGGGCGCGGCGGTGTCCTGCAGCCCACGGGTAGCGGCCTGGCCCAGCATCGGCAGGTCCTGCGGCAGCAGCTGCGGCGCGGCCATGTCCGGCAGGGCCCAGCTGGATGCCGGTTGCGAGCCGGCCTGCGCATGCCGCATGAAGTCGTAGCGATCGCGGGTCAGGCGCTGGCCGGCGGCCGGGTCACGCACCACGTGCGGGCGCAGGAACACCATCAGGTTGGTCTTGGTCCGGTTGCGCGTGTCACTGCGGAACAACGCGCCCAACAACGGTATCCGTCCCAGTCCCGGAACCGCATCGCGACCATGGCTGACGCTGTCCTCAAGCAGCCCACCGAGCACCATGATCTGGCCATCATCGAGCAGCACGCTGGTATCCAGCGCCCGTTTGTTGGTGACGATGCCGGTGGTGTCGTTGGAGCGCTGCGGGTCGATGCTGCTGACTTCCTGGTAGATGTCCAGCTTGACCGTGCCGCCCTCGGAGATCTGCGGGCGTACCTGCAGCTTCAGGCCGATGTCCTCGCGTTCGATGGTCTGGAACGGATTGTTGCTGCCGCCACCGCCATCGGTGACGTAACGGCCACTGATGAACGGCACGGTCTGGCCGACCATGATGCTGGCCTTCTCGTTGTCCAGCGTCATCAGGTTGGGCGTGGACAGGATGTTGGCGCCACCGCGGCTCTGCAGGGCATTGGCCAGCGCCTTCAGGTTGAGGATCTCGCCGACCCCGGGCAGGCGCAGGGTGCCATCGATCACGCCCAGGTTCAGGCCGTCCTTGGCCAGCACGTCCAGCGTCGTCCGCGCGGTCGGGTTGATCCCGCTGCCGCCGAAGCGGGTGCCGCCGAAGGTGCGGCCGTTGCCGAGCATCCACTGCACCCCCAACTCGGCCGCGTCGGTCTCGGTCACCTCCACGATCAGGCTTTCCACCAGGACCTGCGCGCGGCGCTGGTCGAGCTGGTCGATCACCCGGCGCAGGTTGCGGTACACCGGCTCCGGCGCGGACACCAGCAGCGTGTTGGTGGTGGTGTCGGCCTGGACGGAGATGCCATTGTGGCTGAAGCCGGTGTTGTCTTCCTCCGCGTTGCTGCTTTCACCCAGCCGCGCCGACCCCGGCAGCGCCGCGCTGCCGGCCGTGCTTTTCTCGGCCGATGGCGTCCTCGCGGTACCGGCACCTGCAGGGTTGGCCGGCATCGCCGGGCTGATCCCCAGCGGGTCGCCGGCACGCGGCGCATCGCTCTGGCCGGCGATCACCCCGCGCAGCACCTTGGCCATCTGGGTGGCCTGGGCATTGCGCAGGTACACCACGTGCAGGTTGCCGGATTCGTCCTGGGCGCGGTCCAGTTTTTCCACCAGCTGGCGCGCCAGCCGGGTCCGCCCGGGGCTGCTGGAACGCAGCAGCACGCTGTTGCTGCGCGGGTCTGCCATCACCACCACCCGCTGCGAGGGCTCGTTGCCCTGCGCCTCCAGCAACGGGCCGACCATCGCCGCCACATCCACCGCGATGCCCTGCTGCAGCTTGACCACATCGGTGTCCATGCCTGCCGGCGTATCCAGGCTGGCCAGCACCCGCGCGATACGCTCCAGGTTGTCGGCGTAGTCGGTGATCACCAGCGTGTTGTTGCCCGGGGAGGCGGTGATGGGATTGTCCGCGGCCACCATCGGCCGCAGCACCGGCACCAGCGCCGCGGCATTTTCGTAGCGCAGGGTGAAGGTGCGGGTGACCATCTCGCCGCCACCGCCGGTGCCGCCCACCTGCCCGCCCATCAGCTTGGCATCGGCCTGCGGCACCACACGGCTGACGCCTGCCGAGTCGACCACGGCAAAACCACGCATGCGCAATGCGCCGAGCAGCAGTTGGTACGCCTGCGCACGGTCCACCGGGCCATCGGACACCAGCGTCATCTTGCCGGTCACGCGCGGATCGATCAGGAACTGGCGCCCGGTGAAACGGGCGGCCATGCGCAGCACGCCGCCGATATCGGTATCCACCAGGTTGAGCCGCACCTGCTCATCGGCGGCCGCCGACGCCGCTGGCGCCTGCGCAGCGGACGGCAGCGGGGCGCTGGCCCAGGCCACCGCCAGCAACACCGTCCACCCTGCCCGCCTGGCACGGCTCATCGGCGGCCACCGTTGTTGTCACCGCCCACCACGATGCTGCCCGAAACCCGTGCCGCTGCCATGTTGGCATCCCCTGTCCGTTCCAGTTGCAGTTCCCGCAGCGGCATGGCCGGGTTGGCCAGTACCGGCAGCAGCCAGTTCCAAAGTGCATCGGCGGGCACGTCGCGTGCCTGCACGACCAGGTGCCCATTGCGTTCGCTTATCCGCACCTGGCCTGCCAGCGGGCTGGCCTGCAGTTGCGCGCGCAGCGCGGCCAGCGTCGGCACGCCGGCCGGGTGCTGCAGCCGCCGCGCCTGCAGCAGGCTGTCCAGTGCCTGCGCCTGTGCCTGCAGCCGTGGCAGTTCGGTGCGCCAGTGCTGGTGCTGCCGGGCCAGCGGCTCCCACCAGCCCACCCATAGCAGCGCCGCGCCGATCGCCAACGCCATCACCGCCAGCAGCACGCGTTCGCGTGCCGCCAATCGGTGCCAACGGTCGCGCAACCCAGCCCCGCGCGCCCGCCGGGGCCCTGCCCCTGCGGGCCTGCCGGTGATGGCGGCCATCAAGGCGTACCGGCCGCACGGATAGCCAGCACGCCGTCATCCTGCACGGTCAACTGCAGCCCCTGGCCCTGCAGCGCCTGTTGCCAGTGTTCCAGCCGCGCCGGGTCATCCAGCGGCGCGGCGGCCGGGTCCAGCCACAGCTGCAACAGGCCCGGCCGGTACTCCATCCGCGTCGCGGCCCCGGCCAGCGCCGGCACCGCCTGCATCACCGATGCCGCAAGCTGCTGCACCTCCGGCGGTTGCGGCGGCGTCGCCGCTGCCGTGGCCACCGCGCGGCGCGCCTGCCGCAGCGGGTCGACCACCTCGCCAATCTCCGGGAAGGCCGCACGCAGCTTCCGCTGCATGTCCTGCTGCAACGCCTGGCCTTGCCCGGCCCAGCGCCACGCCTGCGCCTGCAGCCCCAGTGCGGCCAGCAGCACCGCGACCAGCCCCAGCGCAACAGCCAGCCGCGCGGGCCGCGAGGCGGCGCTGGGCAAGGGCAACGACCAGCCCGGCAACGGGCCGCTGCACTGCTGCTGCAACGGCAGCACGGTGGTTGTTTCGGCAGTAGCCGCCCATGCCTCCGGCACCGCGGCGATCCATTGCGTGTGCGGCACGCCCTCGCCAGCCAACCGTGCGCCCAGTTGCGCGTACGCCACGTCGTTGTCGCCTCGCACCCGCCATTGCACCCAGCCGTGGTCCACGCTGGCGCGTACCAGCAGGTGGTCGCCACATTCCTGCAACGTCGGCACGCCCTTGCGCAATGGCAGCAGCAGCGGCGTGGGATACAGCGCCTGCAGGCGCAGGCCGGTACCGGCAAAGGCGGCCACCACCTGCTGCAGGGCCTCGCGCCCCAGCCAGGCCACCGGCACGCGTCCATCGCGGCCCTGCGGACCATGGGCGAAGGCAACCTCGGACAGATCCTCCAGCAGCAGCACCTCGATCTCGCCCTGCAACGCCACCTCCAGGCGGCGCCCGGACAACGGCGGCAACAACAGATCCAGCAGGATCAGGTCCTGCACATCCACGCAGGCCACCGCAAGGGCCGCAGGAAAGCGCGCGCCCAGCACCGGCAACGTATCTTCGCCCTGCGCCAGCATCGCCTCGCGCTGCATCCACACCCACTCGAGCGGCGTGCCGGGCGACAGCGATGACACCGGCGGCAGGCGGATCCGAAGCTGGCCCTTCATGCGCCGATCCTCGTCCACATGCGCTGGATGCGCACCCCGGTGTCGCGGTGCTCGCGCCAGATCAAGGCATGGAATTCAACACGTGCGTCATCGGCCTGCACCTGGCCGGTGGCCAGGAACCACTCGCTGTGGATACCCACCTGCATCTCGTAGGTCTGGGCCTGGCTCAGTTGCAGCCGGTGCGCGATATCGCCGGCATTGAGGAACCAGCGCCCCCGGTCGCGCTCGGCCACGGCCGCCTGCAGCCTGGTCGCCGACAGCCACGGCAACGCCGCGCCCATCAGTTGCACGGTACTGGTGTTGACGTTGAGCAGCGTCGGTACCGGCAGCACCACGCTGGCCCGTTGCAGGGCCTGCACCTGCAGCGGATCACTTGCCGGCAGCGCCAGGGCCACCACGTCCTCGCGTGGCAGCGGCCCCTGGCCCCGGCCCGGCCCGGCCACGCGTGCCACGACATAGGCCCGCACCTGCTCGCATTCGGCCGCGCTCAATCCCTGCGCCGCACACACCCGCAGGAACACCGCGAGCGCCTGCGGATCCGGGCGTCCATCGCGCACCAGGTTGCGCAGGTTGAACAACGCCTGCGCATCCTGCAGCTGCAACCGCACCGGCAACGGCGACTGCAGCGCGATCGGTCGTTGCCAGCGCCCGCCGACCACGGTGTTGAGCTTCTCGCCGGCATCCTCGCGCAATTGTGCCGAGGCACGTTCGATCGCCGCATCCACCGCCATGCCTACCTGCACCCGCAGCTGTTCGCCGCGCAGGGTGCGCAGTGCGGTCGACTGGCGGGCGATCAGCCCACTGGCGATCACCGCAACAATGGCCACCACCAGCATCGCCATGATCACCGCCATGCCCCGCTGGCCTCGCTGAAACGGCCGCCCCGACCTGCGCAATGCGCTCATCGGCGTGCCTCAGAGCTGCCACGAACCGATGTCGGCGTCGCCGGCATCGCCGCCCGCCTTGCCGTCGGCGCCGAAGGAATACACGTCGATCTCGCCGTGCGCACCGGGAATCTGGTAGTTGTACGGCGCACCCCACGGGTCGTTCGGCAAACGGTCCAGGTACGGCCCGACCGGCATCGCGCCGGCCCCTGCCGGCGGCTTCATCAAGGCCTGCAGGCCCAGCTCGGCGCTGGGATAGCGGCCATTGTCCAGCCGGTACAGTTTCAGCGCCTGCATCAACGCGGCGATGTCCTGGCGTGCCGCCACCACGCGCGCCTGGTCAGGCCGGTCCATCAACCGGGGCACGATCAGCGCGGCCAGAATGCCGATGATCACCACCACCACCATGATCTCCAGCAGGCTGAAGCCCTGCTGGCCCGACTTGCCGATTCGATGCCTGCCCATCATTTCGTCCTCATCATCCTGGAAGAGACCGCGCTGCCATCCTCGGTCCTGCATGTGTCAGTACGATAAACATCGGTCTTCTGTTCGCATCGGCTGCACCGATGACGCTGTGAACGCGGATCGCGAGCCGGTCCGTACGGCCGCCACCAGCGTCGGCGGCAGGCCGGCCAGCACCGCCTCCACGCATGCCTGCAGCGCCGCTACGCGACTGGCGTCGAGCAACGCGCGGCAGTCGGCCACGGTCCAGGCTGCCCCCGTGTCGATCCCCACGAAAGCGCGATACAACACGTTGTAGCGCAGGCCATCGTGCAATCGCTGCGCACTGGCGATGCGGCGCAGGCCCAGCAGTACCAGCCCGCGCTGCAGCTGCTGCGGGCTGGCACCGCCGCACGCCGGCAGCAGTGACGACGGCCACGGCACCTGCAGCGCATCCAACGCCGCGCGCAGCTGCATGAGCGGGTGGCCATCGGTATCCAGTGCTGCCCAGCGCGCGGCCTCCAGCCAGGCATCGCAGGACAATATCCACACCCAGGTCTGGCCATAGCGCTGCACGCTGACCGGCGCATCACGGGCCTGGTCCAGTACCTGGCTCAGGTGACGGTCAAGCGCCAGCATGCTTACCTTGCGGCCGTCCGCCAACATCGCATGCTCCTGCGGCGTGCCACCACGCCGTACCTACACAGGACGGTGCTGGCCACGCATTTGCGACAACCAGAATGCCGATGCGTGATCGGCGTGGCGATCAGCGCCGAGGTGTCACGGTCCGGTCATGCTGCGGAAAGCAGCCAGGCCATTGCGTGGCAATCCGCCACACGCCAGTGCGAGCCCGTGGACATCGGCGCGGCCGAGGAAATCGAACAGCGCCGCGGTGGTCGATGCATCGTCGAGCAGCGCCAGGATCGCCTCGCGCAGCATCGCCGGCGTGCCGTCGTCGGCAGCGGCCGTGCCGGCACCGACAAACCAGTGCAGCAAGCGGTCGTAGCGCAGCTGCTCATGCAGCTCGCCGATATCGTCGAAGTGATGGATGGCCTGCAGGATCAACGCACGCACCGTGGCCGCAGGCGACAACGCGCCCGATTCGGCCAACGGCAGGTGCTGGCGCTGCAACTGCTGCAACCGCGCCAACGGATGGGTGGCCGGATCAAACTCCAGCTGCACGCGCTGTTGCCGCCATTGCACGTCAGACACCACATACGCCCACGGGGTGCCGTAGCGGTGCACCATCAAGGGCTGTTGCCGGGTGGTCTCGAGCAGTGCGGACAGGTTGCGCCGCAGATCCACCACCCCGACCGACTCGTTTCGCATCGAACACTCCATCCCTGCCGGTTCATGCCGCTCGGCCAGGTGCCTGCTCGGCACCTCACCCCAGTACCACGATGCCGCCTGGATACCGCTGCAGGTCAAGCGAAAGGCCGAGCCGCAGTTGCTCCAGTGCCGCCTCCGGATCGTCGATACCGAAGCGCCCGCTCACCGGCGCAGGCGCCAGCCGGTCGCCGCGCAGCAGCACCCGCCCGCGCCGGTATCGGTTGATCTCGGCCACCACCTCGCTCAAGGGCGCACGGCGGAACACCAGCATGCCGTCGGTCCACGCCGACACCTCCGCCGCTACCGCCTGTGACACCACCCCGCTCATGCGTTCGTCAAAGCGGGTCTGCTGCCCCGGCTGCAGTTGCAGTCGTCCCTGCGGATGCTCGATCCGCACGTCGCCGGCCATGCAGGTCACCCGCACCTGCCCGGCGATGCAACGCACATCCAGCGCGCTGGCGACACTGTCGGCCACCACTTTGCCGGCGCCGGCAAACAGCGTGAAGTGCGCCGGTGCCACCGTCTGCACCGCCACCTGGCCCTCCATCAGTTCCAGCACCGTCGCCTGGCCCTCCTGCGCATGCCGGCGCAGGCTGGTGCGGGTATCCATCTGCACCCGCACCTGGGGGGCCGGCTCGATCTGCCTGCGCTCACCGGTGCCGGTATGGAAATCGGCGGCCACCGCCGACAGCGACGACCACAGGCCCAACGGGGGATGCAATGCCGCCACCACCGCCAGGCTGGCGGGCGCGGCTACCGCTGCCCCCAGGAAGGCACGCCGGGTCCAGCCACGCCGTTGGTCGGCCGGCGTCCTGCGCAGGGGAGCGACATCGATCGCCTGCCCGGCCTGGGCAATCTGCTCCCACTGGCGGCGCGCGCGGGCGAACGCCTGCAGGTGCCCCGCATCGCGCGCGCACCACTGCGAGAAGCGTTCGCCATCGGCGGCGGTGGCCTCGCCGGAGGTCAGTCGTACCAGCCACGCCTGCGCCTGGCGCTCCACCGCGTCGAGTTCTCGTTGTGGCTTGTCTTCAGCGTCCATCGGGGTCCGGCCGTCCCCGCGCGGTGCGGGGTTCTGGGGTGGCGTCAAAGTGTAGACGGACGCCGACGCTCAGAACCGCACATGCTGGCCATCGGGCGTGCGCTCGGCGAGGTACTCCTGCGCCGCCTTCAGCTCGCGCTGCACCAGCCGCAGCGATACCCCGAGGCGTTCGGCCACCTCGCGTTGCTGCAGGCCTTCCACGCGGATCGCCAGCAGGATGCGCTGGCGGCGTTCGGGCATGCGCTGCAGCAACCCGAGCATGTGCTCCAGCGCAAACGTGTTGGCCGCGTTCTGTGCCGGCCCCGGACCGGGATCGGCCATTTCCATCAACGTGTTGATTTCATCCAGGCTCATCAGCCGATGGTCGGCCCGCTGGCGGTCCACCACGGTGTTCATCGCCATGCGCAGCAGATAGGCGCCCGGGTTCTGCACCGGGTCGAGCCGGTCGCGGCGTGCATCCAGGCGCATCCAGGTGTCCTGCATCGCATCACCGGCCAGGTCTTCCGACCCCAGCCGTCGCACCAGGCGCCGCTTGAGCTCGTCGTAGGTACCCAGCAGATACTCCCTGAGATCGACCGCCGTGGCCGTGCTGTCATTCATGATCGAGTCCTTGCAGTCATGGGGAGGGCCGCCGCGCACAATCGTGGCTGGCGGGAACCCGGTGGATATCAAGCGTGACCGGCTGCGGCAGTGCCGCCACCGAAGCGGGCAGCCGCAGTTCGCGCAGCGCCTGCAGCAGGGCGCCGTCGCGCTGCGCATCGCCGCTGCCGGCCAGCAGTTCCGGCTGCTCCACGCGGCCATCGGGGGCCACCTGGAACCCGATGCGGGCGCCGTAGTGACCGGGAGCAAGTACCGGGTCGCTGCAGAACGCACTGCGCAGGGCACGCTGCAGGTGACTGAATTCGCGCCGGGCCAGGGCCGCGTCCAAGGCGACGGGCGGTGGCCGGGACAGGGGCTCGCCGCTGGCATCGTCCTGGCGCAGCACCACGCGGTCCTCGCCGGCCCGTTCGGCGCGCAGGCCGGTGCCCTGCAACAGCACCTGCAGCGCCTGTGCGGCGGGCATCACGCCCTGCACGGCATGCGAAGTGCGGTCATCGGCAAGCGTGCCCGGATACATCACCGACCACCCCGTGGCGACGCTGAAGCGCTCCAGGGCCTGCTGCAGCGGCTGCGCCGGCAGATCGAATGCCGTTGCTTCGGCACGCGCCGTTGCCAGGCCTGGCATGAGCCAGACCCAGAGCAATACGATGCGCAGGACTGCATGGCGTCCATCAAGCCCCCTGAACGTGAGCACATGACCCTCGACTGGCGCCTTGGACGGAACGGCAAGGGGGGTACTCCCGCCCTCGCCTGTCATCGGCAGGCAGTTCCCGATTCTGGGAGGGGCAGATTTCAGCCTGATGACCGCGGCATCGCCGTGGCGTGGACGCGGCGGATTACCATGTCCCCCTCCAGACGGTGCAGTGGTTACAGATGAGTCGCGAAATCAAGATGCGCGGTGCCCTCGGCATCCAGGGCGCCGTACACGGCATCGATGCCCTGCAGAAGCGGCATGACGCCGGGCAGACCCAGCCGACGCTCTGCTGCGACAGCCCCGGCTGCGGTGCTTCGGTCAGGTTCGTCCCCGAGCACACCCAGAACGGTGTGGAGCGTCGGGCACCGGTCCACGTGCCCGCCTACATCGCCTTGGACAAGGACGCCGCCCACGTCCCCGGATGCCGCTACGACGGCCCGGGGTACCTCAACGCCTTGCTGGCGGCCGTGTCCGACCCGGACGTGGTACAGGTGCTGGACGACGGCAGGCACGAGCTGCGCCTGCTGCCCCTGCACCAGGGCCTGAAGCGCGGCGGTGCCGCCCTGGACCGCCCTCTGCAGATCGTGACCGAACTGCTTGCCCTGCGTGCGCGCTGCGGCGACGACACGCTGCTGGCATCGCAGGTGGTGCTGCGCCTGGGCAAGAAGAAGATCGACTGGAGCAACTTCTTCTACGACCAGGACCGTTACGACGACGCCTGGCACCGCCTCGACGCGGCCTCCAGTGAGCTTCCGCTGGCACTGGTCGGCACGGTGCGGTCGCATCGTGCGCCCTCGCCGGGTGCCAGCTACGGCGCGACCTTCCTGAACTGCGCGCCCAAGTACCAGCAGACCGGCGTGACCGATCGCCGCGAGTTCGTCGAGGTCAGCGTCGGCCACGATGACGCCGCCTGGCTGCAGACCTTTCCGGTGGGCGCCGAGGTGGTCATGTTCGGGCTGTGGCGGCAAGGCAACAGCAGCACCTCGTCACGGCCCCACCCGACCGACCCGCGCCGGGTCATCACCAACGTCACCTACAAACTCGCGCTGCGGCCGCTCTGCAAGGGGCAGTTGGCGCTGGTCTACTGATCAGACCAGCGGCGTACCGGCCAGCGCCGCATCGACACCGGCGAAGCCTCGCTCCATCACCGCCAGGAACGCCGCATCGGGGGCTGCACCTGCCTGCACGGCCGCCAGCGCGCTGGTGTAGGCCACCACCATCGTGCCCATCAACAAGGTGGCGGCCAACCGCGCCTGCGCATCCTGCCCAGGCCTGCCGATGGCGCCGGCCAGCATCGCGGCGAGATCCTCGGCCAGGGTGACCTGCAGTTCGCGCGCCCGCGCGGTCAGCGCCGGGCTGGCGGCCACCGTCGCCCAGAACGCCACCGGCCGCCCGGAGAAGTGCAACAACGGATGGCTCGCCTGCAACAAGGTGCGCATCAAGGCCTGGAAGGCGTGTACCGGCGACGCTGTCGGCCCGGACGTGATCGCCCCGCGCACCAGTGCCCGCACCTCCTCCTCGCGATCGAACACCAGGTCTTCCTTGCGCGGGAAGTAATTGAAGATCGTCTTGCGGGACACCCCCGCCGCCTGCGCAACCTGGTCCACGGAAATCGTCTCGAAGCCGTGGGCCACGAACAGCCCGGTCGCCACGTTCGAGATCCTCTGGCGGGTCTGGGCCTTCTTGCGCTCACGCAGCCCCGGCGCGGTTGACAGGTCGTCGTTCATGCACTTAATTTACACTCAGTGTACTTTTATTGCCAGCCCGGCCTACGCGCCGCCCCCACGCCCTGCCAGAGACGCTCCCCATGATTCCAGACGTACTGATTGCCGGTGCCGGCCCGGTCGGCCTGTTCCTCGCCGCCGAGCTACGCCTGGCGGGCGTTTCGGTCCGCGTGCTGGAGCAGGCGGCAGACCCCTGCTCGCCGCTCAAGCAGCTGCCCTTTGGCCTGCGCGGGCTGTCCGTGCCCACCCTGGAAGCGCTAGACCGGCGCGGGCTGCTTGCGCAACTGCACCCCGTGCAGCCTGCTGCCGACCGGCCCGGCAGCCAGGCGGCCACCGCGCACTGGAAAAACCCACGCCGCCCCGCTGCCGGGCATTTCGCCGGCATCCAGTTCTTCCAGGACAAGGTCGATACCTCGCGGTGGCAGTACCGCCTGCCCGATGCCCCCAGCGCCAGCCTGCCCATCGACCTGCAGACCCTGGAGCAGGTGCTGGCCCGCCACGCGCTCGCACTCGGCGCCGACATCCATCGCGGCGTCGCGGTCACCGCCGTCGAACAGACACCCGACGGCGTTCTGGTACACGCGGGCGGCGAGATTCACCGGGGGCGCTGGCTGGTGGGCTGCGATGGTGCACGCAGCGTGGTGCGCAAATCCAGCGGCGTCGACTTCAGCGGCACCGATCCCGAGTTCACCGGCTACTCGGCCGATGTGACGCTGGCCGAACCCCACACGCTGCAACCCGGCCGCCACTACACCCCGACCGGCATGTACACCTATGCCGCGCCCGGCACCATCGCCATGGTCGATTTCGACGGCGGCGCGTTCCACCGCAGCCAGCCGATCACCCTGGAGCAGCTGCAGACGGTGCTGCGCCGGGTGTCGGGCACCGACGTCACGATACGCGCCGTGCAGCTGGCCACCACCTGGACGGACCGCGCCTTCCAGGCCAGCGCGTACCGCAACGGCCGTGTACTGCTTGCTGGCGATGCCGCGCACATCCACTCCCCGATGGGCGGACAGGGACTGAACCTGGGTATCGGGGATGCAATCAACCTGGGCTGGAAGCTCGCCGCCACCATTCGTGGCGATGCGGCCGAGGGCCTGCTCGACAGCTATGGCCGCGAGCGCCATCCCATCGGCGCGCAGGTGCTGGACTGGTCGCGTGCGCAGGTGGCACTCATGCGCCCCACCCGCAGCACGCGCGCATTGGAAGCCATCCTGCGCGACCTGATCGACACACCCGATGGCGCAACGTATTTTGCCGAACGGGTGCTGGGGGTGACGCTGCGGATGGATCTGGGTGACGCGCATCCGCTGGTGGGACGCAGCATGGCCAATGCCGTACTGGCCGATGGCCAACGCGTGAACGAACGCCTGCGATCGGGCAAGGGTCTGCTGGTGGATTTCCACACGCGCGACGCGCTACAGGCAGTGGCGCAACGGTGGCCGGAGCGGCTCGACCATGCCGTGGGAATTCCCACCGGAGACCTTGGGCTGAGCGCGGTGCTGGTGCGCCCCGATGGTGTGGTCTGCTGGGCGAGTGATGCACCCGGCAATGCACGGGACGCGGAAGCAGCGTTGATGCGGTTGTGGCTGGCCGTCGACTACGACCGACCTCTATACTGAGGCCGCGGTGGCTGCTGGAGTGCCCCGCGTGCCGCGCACGGCATTGACGTGCACGGCCACTCCGCCCACAAGGATGTCCGATGGACCTGCATGCCTCGCTGTCGCGTTTCTACGCACTGCCCGTTGCCCCCGCCGTCGCTGCGGCGATCGCGCCGGATGTTGCACACGTCCCCCTGCCCGATCTGGTGCAGGCGCATCTGTCGCGCAACCCGCTGTGTTTCGGTGGCATCGACAAGACTCTGTCCGGTTTCGTCGTGCTTGATGACGAGGACAACCACTACTCCCTGCTGGACCTGCGCGGCAGGCGGCAGGTGTGGCGGCAGAACCCTGAAACCCGCGACGTGGAACTCCGCTTCGGGAACCTGACCGACTACCTGGCCTTTCGTCACCGGTACGGCCAGCAGGGAGATCCGGACGCGACGCTGCTGGCCGGGTACGCCTCCGAACCGGCCGCGCAGGACCGCTGCGTGGACAGCGCCGTGCTGCTGCAACGCTACCAATGGTTGATGCAGGCGCTCGCGCAGCCGCCCCACGACCACCAGGGCCTTGCCCTGCAGAGCGCGGACCAACGGATTGCCGATGCCTGGAATACGCACATCCGGATCTTCCGCAACGCCGGCCAGGAGCAGCAGTGCTTCGCACAGGAGCTGCCGCACCTCGCCGACGACGTGCACCTGGCCTTGTACTGGCTGCTGCATACCCGCCTGCTCGGGCAACACGCGCGCCTGACGCAGGTACTGGCCGCGGTGGGCACACCGCAGGCGCCGCTGCTGCAGGCCTTCGTGGCGGTGTTCGGCGACATGGCCGACGATGCCGACGTTGCCGACGTACCTGATTTCCGTCATCGCCGCGCGCGCCTGCTGATCTTCGCGCAGATCGATGCCGCCGCACCGCTGCAGCAACGACTGGACGCGATGGCCGTGTCGCCACGTACGGTAGGCGTCGCGCTGCTGGACGAGCTGACGCAGGCCATGGGCACGCATCCCGATGCCATCGACCCGGTGCTGGCATTGCAGGCCCTGGACCGCATCCAGGACCGCGACGCGCCGGCGGTGTGGGCGCTGCGCGCGTTCCTGCAGGATCGACTGGGGCAGCCCGCCCACGACGCTGCCGACCAGGCCACCCGCCTGCTGGCCGCCACCCCGCTGGCGCCGTTGCACACGGTGCTGGCCCTGTACCCGATCCTGCGCCATATCCGCGATGGCCACGCACTGCAGGCCATCGTCACCCCGTTGCTGGAATGGGACGACCTGATGCTGCGCGTGCTGGACATGCTCGACCACGCGCAGCGGCTGTTGGGTCAGCCGCTGATGGCTGCCGACGCATTGGCAGAACAGCGCCGCCTTGCCCAGGACCTGCTCACCCTGTGGGATGCTCCCCACTTCGCCGACAGTATCGCCACTGCCGAACCGGCCACGCGCGACGCCCTGGCCATCCGCCTGGCACGGCGCCCGGACCTGACCAAGGTGGACGCCGAGTGCGAGTGGGCCATCCGCTATCTGCTCGCCAGCGACCTGCCCGCGCGTAACGCACTGCTGCAACGCGCACTGCCACAGTTGAGCCTGCAACGGCAGCAAGTACTGCTGCCGGACATCTGCGGCAGCGTGGCCGATGGCGGCGATGCGCTGGTGCCCACATTGCTGCGGCTGCTCGGCGGGGAGCCACATACCGACGATATGGTCGCCGAAATGGCCAGCGATGACCGCGCCGACGCGATCCTGCAGGGGCTTCATTCCCTGTGGGGCGACGACCGCCTGTTCGAGCCACTGATGGCGATGCTTGAACAGGCGCCGGTGAAAAGCGTGCTGGTGGACCGCGTGGCCGAGGCCGCCGGTTCGCTGCAGGCAGTGATGGACACCCCGCAGCGCCAGCGCCTGTTCCACTACGCCTTGGCCCGAACGCAGGCGCACGCGGACGACTACGCGTCACCGCGCATCCTGGACACGCTGCGCTCGCCGGACATGGACGCCACGCTCCGCCGCGCGCTGGAAGCCGAATCCATTGCCATGGCGAGCGGGCAGCCGGCCAGCGAAAAGGTCCTGTCCCGCCTGTACATGAGCCTGGGCCACATGGCCACGACCTCGCCGGGCATTGCCGAGTACCTGGTGTCGCGCCTCTGGGACGAGCACGCCAGCCCTGCCCGCCTCTATTTCGCGCTGCACACCTGCTGGACGCCAACGCTGCATGCCGTGGCGATGCAGCGCCTGCGCGAGCGGCCGTCGGCCGCCGCCGCAGCCATCTACTGCCTGAGCCTGCTCACCTGGGACAAGCAGCCCCAGCCGGCGCTTGAAGTCGCCGAGCTCGCACTGGCGTGGCCGTTGCCCGAACCGGCCGCCGAACGCGGCTTGCTCAACTACGTGCTGCTGCAGGGCAGCGCCCTCGCCCTGCCGCAGTACAAGCCCGCCCTGGCGCGCGCACTGTACCTGCGTGCCAACAGCATCGACATTCCCGCATACAAGGCCGGCACGCCCACCACCGCCGTCTTCGATCCCTTCAGCGACCCGGACCTGAAGGCGCAACTGGGCGCTGCGCTCGACGGAACGGCCGAGGCCGAGGCGACCGAACTGCTGGCCCGGTTGCAGCACGCCCGCAGCAACGGCCAACCGGACACCACGCTGCCGCTGACCGCGCTGGGGCAGCTGGCCGGCGGTGAAGTGGCGTTCCTGTGGTTCTGCGACCCGACCTCGGGCATCACGCTGTTCCAGGATGTGTTTGGCAATGCGCATTACTTCGATGGTTATGGGGTTACCGCGCCGCCCTTCCAGGTGCAGGTCTGCAGCCGGCACGACCCGTCTCCCGGGCCCTTCCACGACGTCACCGAGGTCTCCGAGCGACGCATGTTCTGGCAGAACGACACGCTCCTTGACTGGACCCGTTTCGGTGCGGTGATCAGTGCCGTGCATGGCGAGAACAACGCGCACGAGCAGGTCCGCCTTGCGCTTCGCTGCCAGAGCGCGGCCGATGCGACGGCCCTGTTGGCCATGATCGGCGCCCATCCCCTCAACGCGTTCGTTGCCTGCGATCCGTGGTACCGCCCCAAACATGGCGAGGTGGCACGCATGCTCCATCACCCGCAGCGGGAAAACCGGTCCACCTTGGGCCTGCGCCACCAGGCCTGGGAAGACGAACACGGCACCGTTCTGCTGGGCGACCACGCACTGGCCGCGATCGATGCGGCGGAAGTGGCCGCCCGCCGCGCCGATGGTTTCACCTGCCGCGTCCACTACCTGGACGACGTCAAGCGCCCCCAGGACCTGTCGTTGCTGGACTGGTTCTCCGAGCTGGGCGGGCAGCCTGCGCAGACCGTGGCGCAAGCACTGGAACAGACCCTGGGCACGCTGGACACCTACCTGGCCGCCCATGCGCTGGCGCCGGCAGGCGGCCCGCTCGCCGTACGCCGCGATGGTCCAGCGGCGGACGCGGACATCGACGCACTCCGCGCCACACGTTCGCACCCGCTCCCCGACGCGCTGCTCGCGCTCTGGCAGCAGCATGCCTCCATCGGTTGGCACTATCCCGGCAATGGCATGCGCCTGCTGTCGCCGGGCGAGGTACTTGCGGGTACTCCGCTCGCCTCACGCCAGCCGTTGGTGGTCGATGCCAGTGGCCTACCGGTGTGGCTGCTGGGCGACACCGACGATGCCTGCCTGCAGGTGGTAGCCGCCCGCATGGACGAGGAAGACAGGCGCGGCCAGCAAGATGCCGGCGAAGCGGTGACTGAAGCGCTGCTCACCCCGTTGCTGGACGGGCTGTCGCGCGACATCGCCGATGCCGCACTGCTCTGGCATGGCCAGCGCGGCGATGCGGACATCGAGCGGCTCACACTGGGCAATGGTCGCGATACCACCCTGCTGCGACTGGACCGCGAGGCGCGCGTACTGGCCATCTGCAACGGCAAGCGGGGCCAGCATGACCGGATACGGTTCCAGCATCTGCGCACGCCCGAAAAGGCAGCGGCGGCGTTTGATAAAGCACGCAAGGTCGCTGAAAAGAGCGGGCAACAGGCGCAGGAAACGGCCTGACAACGACAGGGGCCGGCCTTCCCGGCCGGCTCCCTCGCCCCATGCGGCGGGCCCCGTTGCAGCAGGGGCCACCGGCACGATCAACCTTGACGGCGACGCCTGCCCCTCCACCACGCTGCGATGGATAGAAGGCCGAGAAAGCAGGCAAAGCCTGCCGCGACTTCTGCCAGTGTTATTAGAAGCGCCATACGATGACCCTCTCGCTGCTCACGGTATCGCCAAGCCACCGCGCAGGTGCCTCGGCGGCGCGCCTACTTCTCCACGGCATCATCCCCATCCATCGCACGCAGGTGGGAAATGCGCCAACCGCCGTGCGACTTGAAGCGCCCGCTGTCTCCGGTAATCGCGTAACGCACGGCAATAAGCGCCGCCTTGACCGGGCTGACATGCCAGTCTCTGATCTTTGCGTATGCGTACTTGCAGCGCGCAAGAGACATCTGTCCTCCAGGGGTGAAACCGACATGAGCGATTGACGAGGATAGGCGAGGGAGTGTCGAAAAGACTGTACCCCCGCTGACCTGCGTCAATTGTTTGACGCCCCTTCTGCCATCACCAGCGCGCCACAGCGCGGAACCGGTTTGCTCAGGCCGGTCACCACCGTAATGCTGTTCACGTAAGCAAAGCCTTTCACCCGATTGAAGGAAAGGCGGAAGGCGGCTTCTGTCATCGGCTTCCAGGCTGGGCCGGGGTGGGTGGGTTCACGGGACACGCTGCAAGTACGTCCATGTAAGCTCCGTCGCGCCATCCATGGCGCTCAGGGTCCCGTGAACCCACCCACCCCGACCCTCGACAGTTGGCTGCTGGCCTGGGCCAGAGCCAAGTGCAACAACACGGGGCCCTTTCGGCGCGTTAGCGGCGACAGGATGGCAGCCTGCGCTTTGGAGGACCAGCAACCGTGAGCTTGCAGGTGGCACGGGAAGCCCTGCTTTCCTGTGCGCCCCAGGAACGTGTCGAAGGGCTGGTGCGGGTGGGTTTGCGGGACCCTCGGTGGCGGAGCTTACAAGGGTGAGGGCGTGCGCTTGCGAGGCACTGCCTCGCGCACGACTGAACGCCGCGCTGCCATGCGGCGTGGCCGTGCCCCGGAGGGGGACTTGCAGCGTGTCCCGCAAACCCACCCGCACCGGCCCAAACCAGTACAGGTGCGCACTCGCCGCCCTTGCTTCGGGGCGTTGACTTGAGTGAACAGCATTACGGTCGTCACCGGGCCCTGCGCCGGTAGCGGCGCGGCATCGCCCACCTCGCTACCCGCTACAGGAGTACCTGCCGGGTGCTGCGGAGGAATCGATGAATGTCCTTCTCCGTGTCAGCATCGATCATGTAGACCGGGCGCTGGCCGTTCGGGCACAGCATGCTGGGCGTGGTACCAAAAAGACGGCATATCAACGGCCGCTCCTGATACACCTGGCAGCCATGCGCTCCCAGATGTGGGCAGCTCAGGTCGGCCAGCGCCGCCGCATGCTCGGCGTCGCTCTTCACCGGCAGCCGGGCCATTTCTTCCGTCGAGGCGGTGACCGGGCCACAGCAATCGTGGCACCCGACGATGCAGCGGAAAGAGGGAATCCGCTCGCGCAACGCGTCGATTTTGTCGCTGTTGGTGTACGGCATTGCGCGGGGCAGGCTGGGCCGGTAGAACGGCGGGGGGCCATTTTACAACCCCTGCCGCACCACAGGGCGCACCGCGGCGATGCCAAGCGGCTGATGAGACACCCCCGGGCGGCCGTGGTACCGGCCGCCCGTCTTTGCTCAGAACTTGACCGACATGCGCGCCCAGTAGAAGCGGCCAAGCACATCGTAGGTGGCCACGTCGGTATTGCCGTTACCGCCGTTGTTGGAGTAGTACAACGGCGCCTGCTTGTTGGTCAGGTTGTCCACGCCCAGCTCGAAGGCGGTATGCCACGGCGCCACGGTGTAGCCCACCTGCAGGTTGTGGTAGACGAACGAGCCGATCCTGCGGACGACGCCGGGGCCGTCGGTATCGGCCGACAGGCCCTGCTGCAGATCGCTGCTGCCGATCCTGGTCTTGCCGATGTAACGGGCCCGCCAGGAGGCGCTCCAGTTGTCCAGGTTCCAGCTCAGCGTGCCCAGCGCGCGCCAACGCGGGAAGTTGCCATACGCCTGGGTGTACATGCCGCCGTTGCGGATGGTGACCGTGCTGGGGTCGGTGGTGTCGGGCAGCACGTCATAGCGTTCCAGGTAGGTGCCGTTGAGGCCGGCGGCGAACCGGCCCCATGCGGTGTCCTGCAGGCGATAGGTCACGTTGAAGTCGACCCCGCGCGTGGCCAGCGTGCCCAGGTTGACCGTCGGTTCGGCCACGTAGTTGATGGTGCCGTTGCCGTTGCGATGGATCAGCGCACAGAAGGCGCTGGCCGGGTTGGCGTAGCACTGGTTGAGCACGGTCTGCGCGGAGACGCCGGTGATGGTGTCTTCCAGGTCGATGCGCCACCAGTCGGCGCTGATCGACAGGCCCTCGAGCCAGCGCGGATCGTAGACGAAGCCCACGTCATAGGACTTGCCGGTTTCCGGCTTGAGCTGATACCCGGCGATTTCCGCACCCGAGGCCTTGCCTGAAATCTGGCCGTCGGCCTGGTGGTAGCTGCCGTTGGTGGGTACGTTGGCGCAGGCCACGCCATTGCCGCCGGTGTAGCCATTGCACGGATCGTTGACCGTGGCCGAATCCCCGGCCACGCCGGCGTACAGCTCATTGATGTTGGGCGCGCGGAACACCTGCGACACCGTGCCACGCAGCAACAGGTCCTGCACGGGGCGGTACTCGATGGACACCTTGCTGTTGGTCTTGCTGCCGACCGAGCTGTAGTCGGAGTAGCGGGTACCGACACTGAGGTTGAGCGACTGCACGCCCGGAAGGTCCTTCAGCAGCGGGAACAGTGCTTCGGCATACGCTTCCTTGACGTTGAAGCTGCCGCTCAGCTGCGAGGCGCAGTATTCGATGACCCCGCAGAGCCCATTCTCATCGCCGGTCCAGAGCGCGTCGGCCTTGCTGGTGCTGGTTTCCTTGCGATACGACACGCCCGCCGCCAGCCCCACCGTACCGGCCGGCAGGTCGAACAGATCGCCGTTGGCGTTGGCTTCGAACTGCTTGACCGTATAGACGTTGGTGGCCACCGGGTTGACGATCATCTGCTGCAGCGTACCCAGGCTGGACGGGTCGTTGATGTTGAAGATGTTCAGCGGGGTGCAGCCGGCGATCGCGTTGCCGGCGCTGCCGCACTTGACCGTGCCGTCGGTGTCCAGGAACGACGGGCCGACCGCCTGGTTGAACGTGGCGTAGTCCAGGAAGCCGTAGTTGGTCGAAGTCTGCTTGACCCGACCGTAGTTCAGGTTGACATCCCATTGCCAGGAACTGTCACCGAAACCACCGCGCAGGCCCGGGCTGATCTGGACATTGTCGGTCTTGTATTCATAGCGGCGGTTGCCGAGCACCGTGGCGCGGGTATTGAGGTCGTTGTAGGAGGTGCCGGTGGTGCGGTCGGTCCCGAAATTGACCCCGAACGGGTTGTAGTAGCCCTGCGCGGAGACCAGGAAATTGTCGCCGTTGGCGAAGATCGGAATCGGTGCGATCACCGAGGCCGATTCGGTTTTGCTGAACCAGGTATTGACGTAACCCTCGATGCTGTCGGTGAAGCGGAAGCTGGCCAGGGCGAAGGCATTGGTGCGCTCCTGCGGGGTCTGCAGCAGGTTGTAAGGCTGGTAGTTGTACGAATCGTTGCCGGCGTTGTAACAATGGAAATCGCCCGGGCGGGTCGCGCCGGAAACACTGGGGTTGAGGGTCACGCGCGCGCAGCCATTGGATGCGGCCAGTGCGTCGGAAGCGGCCGAGCCGTCGTTGAAGTTGATCGAGCCGGTCGGTGTGGCCGACGAGCCCTGCTTCACCGCCTTGCCACTGCTCAGGTACAGCGCGTCCTTGGAATAGTCGCGGTCCAACGCGGAGACCGCGTCAAGGTTGTGGTACGAAACGCCGGCCACGATGCTGCCGCGGTCCCAGGCCTTGCCACCGGTCAACGAGAAGTTGCGGCGGTTGCCATCGCCCTCGCTGCTGGTGCCGAAATCGGCGGTGAACTGCACGCCCTCGAACCGGTCACGCAGGATGAAGTTGACCACGCCGCCGATGGCATCGGAGCCATAGATGGCCGAGGCGCCATCGCTGAGCACCTCGATGCGCTCGATCATGGTGGCTGGAATCGCGTTGACGTCGTTGTAGGCCAGGCGCACGCCGTTGACCAGGACCAGCGTGCGTTTGTCGCCCAGGCCACGCAGCGAGATCGTCGATGCGCCGGTGCCGCCGCCGTTGTTGGTGTTGGGGTTGGTGGAATTGCCGGCAATGGAGGGCAGTTCCTGCAGCAGGTCGCCGACGGTCGCCTTGCCGGTGGCGGCGATCTGCTCCTGGCTGACCGTCACCACCGGGTTGGCGCTTTCGGTATCGACACGGCGCAGGCGCGACCCGGTCACCACCACGCTGTCCAGGTTGGTGGTCGTGCCCGCGGCACTGCTGGCCGCGTCCTGGGCGAGCACGGGGCTGGCGGCGGCGAGCATCAGCACCGTTGCCACGGCGATGGACAGCGGGCGGCGGCCCGACGGGGTACCTCGGGACAACGACGAAGCATTCGGTACAGGGAACGGATGGGGCGTCATGGCGAAGTTCCTCGGTCATGCACGTGCCGGTGGTAACAAGGGACAACACTCCCCCGCACCGGCATGCGCCAGTGAATCGGTTCGATGGGGCTTGCGAACCGGCGTTCCACGCCAGGGCGCACAAGGACAGGCAGTGTTCGGATGGATCACATGCACGGCGCCACTCGCCCTGCATTGGCCTACAACGTTTTCATCACACGGTCACAATGTGCCGGGTAGCGCATCCTTGCGTCTTGTCGGTTTTGGTGCCTCTGGATGCGGAATAAGGCATGGCCGCACACGCTAGGGCCACACCCGGATCATCGCAGCGCCCTGTGCGGCCACCGTCAGCGCACCGGCCCGTGCATCCAGCGCGCGCCCGGACCACAGGTCGCGGGCATGCCCCTGCCCCGTCGCCAGCCCGGTATCGGCCAGCGACCAGGCCACCTGCCGTGCCATGCGGCCACGATTGAACACGCCCAGCACCACCGAGCCGTCCGCCATGGGCCGGCGCCAGATCGTGATGTCGCCAGCGCTGCGCAGTGGCCTGCCCTGCTGGCCGAGTGGGTCCTGGTCCACGGCGATGACGTCACGGTTGAGCAGCAGCGCCAGCGTGGCCGGGCTCATCTGGCGCACGTCGTTGCCCAGCAGCAGCGGCGCGGCCGACAGTGCCCACAGGGTCATGTGGGTGCGGTATTCATCATCGGTCATGCCGCCGTTGCCGACCTCCAGCATGTCCGGATCATTCCAGCCGCCGGGGCCGGCATCGGCCGGGTCGCCGTTGCGGTCGAAACCGATGCTGGCCATCACCGGGTAACGGTCTTCGATGTCGCCCGTGGTGCGCCACAGATGACCGCCGACCTCCCGCCCCCACCGGCCCACCTGGTCGCGACCGTACTGGCACAGGCTGTAGAGGATGCTGCGACCGGTGGCGCGCAGCGCCATGCCCATCTGCAGGTAGGCCTGCCGTACCTGTTCGGGCGCGCGGAAAATGCCTTCGCCCGAACACAGGTCATACTTGACGTAGTCGATGCCCCACTCGGCCCAGGTCCGGGCATCCTGCTCGACGTGCCCATAGCTGCCTGGGTAACCGGCACAGGTCTTCGGGCCGGGCGAGCTGTAGATCCCCAGCTTCAGGCCGCGGGCGTGGACATAGTCGGCCAGCGCCTTCATGTCCGGGAAATGGGCGTTGGGCTGCAGCACGCCCTGCGCATCGCGCTGCCCCTGCCAGCCGTCGTCGATGTTGACGTACTGGTAGCCGGCATCGCGCAGACCGGAGCTGACCATGGCATCGGCAATACCGCGAATGGTGGCATCGTCGATCCTGTCGGCGAACCGGTTCCAGCTGCTCCAGCCCATCGGCGGCGTTGCGGCCAGCCCGTCAGGCGCCAGCGTCTGCAGCGCGGGCAACGAGGCCACCGGGAAGGCCAACCGCTGTGCATCGGCCGGCGTTCCACGCCGGGCCAGGATGTCGACCTGTTCATCCCAGATCCTGCCCGCCACCCGCAGCTGGCCCTCGTGCAGGGTGGCCGTCCACGGCAACGGCGGCAGCTTGGCATTGCCGTTGTCGATCTCGAAATGCGCCACCTCCCCGTCGATGCGCAGCTTGTTCATCGGCAACTCGCCATACCAGTCGGTGGTGAGGGTGCCGCTGGGCTGGCCATCCTTCAGCACGATCCGCAGGAAGCGCGGCCCCGGGAACGTCGGCCCCTTGCCGACTACCCAGATGCCCAGCAGCGGGCTGCTGGAGGCGCTGCGTTCACGGCTGTCGGCGGCGTCGACCGCAGCCGCAGCCGCGGCCCCCGCCGCAGCCCCCGCGCCGAGGATCAGAACCCACCCCAGCAAGACGCAGCGGAGCGTGCGGTACATCGGTCGTTGCCGGGGATGAGGCGCCATCACGCCGGAACCAGCCAGCCACCAAACAGCGGGCCGGCGGTGTCACCGTGCTGTGGGTCGAAGCGGAACGTCAGCGGCTGGCCGCTGCGGGTCAGCGTGTGCGGCAGCGGGTAGTCGTGGTCGACGAAATCGATGACCTGGCCGCGCTCGACATCGACCTCCACCGCCAGCGTGCCGTTGACCAGGATGTTGAAGCGCCCCTTGTCGCTGCCCCAGAAGCGCAGCCGCAGTGCCAGCGGCTGCGTGCTGCCCTTCATCACGAATGCCACGAAGCCCTTGCCGCGCACGTCGCGGCACTCCTGGCGCCGGTAGGCTGCCGCGAACGAGGTGTCGCTGGTCAGGGTATGGGCCTGCTCCGAGGCCGTATTGCCGAACTGGATCATGTCCACCGCACTGGCCTGCAGCTCGGCGTGTTCCACCTGGGCCCGGTCGCGACGCTGCGCCTCGGCCGCCCATTGCGTGGCGTCCATGCGCTTGAAATACAGCGCGCTGCGGCGGTCGTGCTGGGCGTAGAACGGTGAGAACTCCAACGCCTGCGGACGCGTGGTGCTGGCCAGGAAACGGCCCGGTTGCGGGAGTGCGATGAAACCGGAGAGCGGCGATACGTCGGCGACCAGCGCCGGGTCGGGCGCATCGTAGGGCGTGCTGGCCGGGCCCAGGTCGGCGGCCAGTGCGAGCGGACCGTGCATCACCACCACGCTGTCTGGATCGCCTGCCGCGTGTTCCAGCCGCAACGGTGTTTCCAGCGTCAGCTCGACCACATCGCCAGCGCTCCAGCGGCGCTCCAGTACCAGGTAGCCCTCAATGGCCTTTGCCGAGGTCTTCCGGCCGTTGAGCGTCAGCACATGCCGCCCCTCCGACCAGGCGGGAAGGCGCAGCAGCACTCGCCTGGGCGCCTTGTCGCCAGCGCGGGTCACCTGCAGCCGGACCCGTCCGTTGTGCGGCACGCCGCTGTCCAGTTCGAGCGCCAGCTCGCCTTCCTTCCAGTCCAACGCGGAGGGGATGTACAGATTGATGTACAGCGACTGCCCGTCCTGCCAGTAAATCGAGTCACCAAACTGTGCGTGCGCTTCCATGCCACTGCCCACGCAGCACCAGAACGAATCGAACTTGTCGGAGAACCCGCGCTCACCGCCGGTGATCATCGGCGTCATGTAGGTGAACATGCCGGTTTCTGGATGCTGGGCCGACATGGTGTGGTTGAGCAGCGTGCGTTCGTAGTAATCGAAGTACCGTGCCTGTGGCGTCCACTGGTACAGGTGCCGGGTCAGCTTGAGCATGTTGTAGCTGTTGCAGTGCTCGCAGGTCTGCTCGGTCAGGAACGCGGCGATGGTGTCGGGCTGCTGGAAGTACTCGCGATCCGCATTGCCGCCAATCACGTAACTGTAGTGCCCGGTCACCGTCTCCCAGAAGAAGCGTGCCGCTGCGGCGGAATCGGCATCGCCGGCGACTTCGAACTGGCGTGCTTCGCCGATGAACTTGGGCACCTGCGTGTTGGCATGGTGGTGTGGCAGATCGTCCCGGCCGGCAATGGCCGGGTCGACGATGTCTTCGTGACGCAGGCGCCTGCCGATGGCAAGCCAGCGCGGGTTGCCGGTACGTGCGCCCAGCTCGATGTACGACTCGTTGAGGCCGCCGAACTCGGTTGCCAGCAGTTCCTGCATCTGGTCGTGGTCGAGCGCATCGAACACACCGGCCAGATAGGCGGCCAGCGGTTGCAGCACCTGCAGCGCCTGGGTGTTGCCTGCCAGCGTGTCGGCATCCAGCAGCCCGGCGAACAGTTTGTGCACGGTATACAGCGGCGACCAGCTGCCGTTGATGTTGAACTTGCTGCCCTTGACCGATCCCGCGCGCATGCGTTCAAAGACGCTCTTGCCGCCGACGATCTCGCCGGCATCGGTCTTGCGGGTCAGCCCACCGACATAGCCATCCGGGTCCTGCGCCTGGGCACGGGCCAGCTCGGCGACGATGTAATCGATGCGTTGCCTGGCCTGTACATCGCCGGTCTGCGCATGCAGCTTGGACAGCGCGCTCAGATAGTGGCCCAGCGTATGCCCGGCGATGGTGTCGCCTTCCCAGCCGCCGTAGATGTCGCCCTTCGGCGGCAGGCCGGCGTACTGCAGGAAATTGTGCAGCAGGCGGTCCGGTTCAAGCTCGAACAGGTAGCGGCGGTTGACCCGCAGCGAATCCAGGAACATCGACGGCTTCAGCGTTACCGCCTGCAGCGGCAGTGCGGTGACCCTGCCGGCCGTCGAGGCCGCCGCATCCAGCGGAAAGCGCAGCATGCCGGCAGCCACCGCCAACGCGCTCCACTGCAGGAAGCGGCGACGCGACGGATCGATCAGGTGGGTGTGCAGCGCCGGATCGGCATGCCCGCACCCGGTTGCGGTCGACGCTCCGCCGCTCACCGCGGCGTGCCTGCAAGGGAGGGGAGCGCGCGCGGACGGGATGCTGGCATTGAGAACCTCCTGGAGTGGGAAGCGCATCGCAGGCAACCGCCAGGGGTCGCGCGATGTCGCCGGTACCGGTAGCAACGACTATCCCGCCAATCGCCGTGCCCGTCTTGCCGAACATGACGCGCCCGGATGCGGAAATGGGCACGAAACCTGCGTGGCACCCCGCGTCGGTTTCATCCGTAGCGGGCCTGCACGTGGACCGTCGCCCCGGCGGAAAACGGAATCTGCACGCGGTCGTCATGGGGCCCGGCGGTCTTCGCCGGCCGCCCGTCAACCACCACCTCCTGCAGCCGGGTGCCGGCCGGCACACGCAGGCTGAGCCAGGTGCTTTTGGGCCGCAGCGCGGGCAGCGTCACGGTCGCCTCGATGCGGCGCTGCACGGTATCGGCGCGCAGGCGCACGCTGACCTTGCCCCACGGCGTCGGCGCATCCTGCAGCGCGATCGGCTTACCGGTCGCCAGCCAGTCGCGTGGCAACGCACGGGCCAGGAACAGCGCCTCGTCCTGGTCGACCACCAGCATCCAGCGCAGCAACAGCGGCACGGTCATCTGCGCCGGCATGCAGAACAGCGGCATGCCGCCGGTGATGCCGGCGACCTCGCCCGCCGTCCAGCTGCCGCGGGTATGCGCCTGGTAGCGGTGCGCATACAGGAACAACCGGTATTCCTCGATCCGGTCCAGACGCAGCAGCTGCTGCGCCTGCCCATAGGAGATGAAACCCAGGATGTCGCGCCCTTCCGGCGTCGGCGTCCAGATGTTGGAGACGATGCCCAGCGTGGTACCACCATGACCGCGCAGGCAATCGAGCACCAGGTGGGCGATATCGGGCGGCAACACGTCGGCCTGCAGCAGCTCGGCATAGGCCCGATGCGACCACAGCTGCTCACTCCTGCTCGGGTCCTGCTGCGACATCGCCTGGCGGAAGGTCTCGCCGGTGCCCGGCAGCGGCCCGAGGTAGGCCGGGCGCAGGTCATGCCGGATGTCGGCACGGATGCTCTCCAGCAGGCGTCGGCGCAACTGCCGTGCGTGCTGCTGCCACAGGCCGCTGGCGCCCTGGCCGCCGGCGATGGCCGGCCACACGGCGGCGATGTCTTCCCAGCCACGGATGGCCAATGCGCTGTTGCCGAAGTACGGCTTCCACCACAGCGACGGATCCGGGTACAGGCAGGCATCGGACTCGCTCCAGCCATGGATCAGGCCATGGCCGCGATCGCTGCGCGGCAGCGCCAGGCTCACCTCGTG
This sequence comes from Stenotrophomonas sp. GL_101, assembly GCF_057835675.1. Taxonomy (NCBI): domain Bacteria; kingdom Pseudomonadati; phylum Pseudomonadota; class Gammaproteobacteria; order Lysobacterales; family Lysobacteraceae; genus Stenotrophomonas; species Stenotrophomonas sp. GL_101. The sequence continues at coordinate 2,753,429 of NZ_CM174432.1, forward strand.
CAGCTCGACCAGCAGTGCCGCGGTCGCCTCGATCTTGCCTTGGTGCCTGCGCAGCAACGCCACATCACCGGTGTAGCGCAGGTAGCGCGCCAGCAGCGACAGAGTCAGGCCGAACTGGCCCGTTTCCGGGCCCCGCATGTTCACCAGCCCGTCGGCCTGGGTGTACTCGCTGAGGTAGTTGTCCAGCACCGCCCGGGCCTGGGCGAAGCGGCCCCATTCCAGGTTGGCATACAGCGAACTGGTGAAGGTGTCCTGGAAGCCGTCGTACTCGTTGCCGACGTAATCCCGGTCCACCGCACCGTACTTGGGGTACACCCCGCCCGGGCGCACCACCAGCTCGCGTGCGAAGGCGAAGCGGGCAAGATCGGACCAGCTGTCATCGGGCAGCTGCAGCGGGCTGGCCGGGGCCAGTTGCGCCTGCCAGCCAGCGGCGAAGTCGATCACGCCGCGATAGAAGTCCTCCGCGCTGGCCCCGCTGCGCCGTGGCGGGTAGTCGGGATAGCTGTAGCCGAACACCGTACGCACCGCCCTGCCCTGTTCGACCAGCACCGTGCGGTGCCAGGTCTGCACGATGAAGCGGTCCTGCGCGTGGACATCGGCGAACACCAGCAGGTCGTACCAGCGCCCGTCACCGGCGGGGACCACCTTGTGCACCGCCGGCATCCAGCCGCCCAGCAGCCCCTCCGCGCGGTGCGCGACCTTGTCCGCGTCGGCCAGTTCCGGGAAGGACTGGATCGCCCGGTAGGTGCGGCTGCGCCCGTCCGGGTAGATCTGCATGGTGTCGTTTGCCTGCACGGTGCCCACGAAGGTCGTCCACGGCAGGCGGCCGTTGTGATCCTTCGGGTCCAGCCGCGATGCCGGCGGCGGGGCCACATCGCGCACCTCCTCCTCGCTCGGATCGCCGTTGCGCAACAGCCGGTCGGCCAGCAGGTCCGCCTCGGCCATGGCCAGTTCCGCCAGCGGAATGCCCAGGTAGGGCGGCCGGTCGCTGCCCCACACCGCTTCGGTGCGCTTGCCCAGATTCAGTACGCCGCCGGCGCAGGCCAGGACCAATGCGCCCTGTGGCGTGCGCAGATCCTCATACACGGTCCAGGCAACACCGCGGTGCTGGAAGGTACTCAGCGTAGTGAAGCCGCCAAGATCGACCGTTGCGGCCGGCTCCAGCACCGGTGGCGGCAAGGGCGCTGCCGATGCGCCTTCGGCCGCGCTGTTGCCAACGGCCGGAAGCAGCCCCATGGCAGCGGTTACCACCACACCCTGACGCAGGAAATCTCTGCGATCCATGTTGCCCACGCCTTGCGATGATCAGCCTCCATGCTGCGCGGCGCCGGCCCTGGCGTCTTGTCCCGCACTGCTGCCATCGATGCGGTTTTCTGCACATATCCGCAGCGTCAGTAAGTACCGACGGTGACCCGCAGCACCGGCGGTGCATCGCGCACGAAGTTGAGCCCGTAGTCGGTCTGGTCGCCGTTGAGCAGCCGTTCGAACTGCCACTGGCCCTCCACGTAGCGGCCCTGCTCCACCCGCAGCAGCTGGCCATGCCGCGCATCGGAGGCCACCCGCGCGAACTCGGCACGGGCAGAGAAGCCGGTCAGCAGGAACTGGTCCGCCGCGGTCTGCACCACCAGCAGCCGGCCGCCGTGGTCGCGGTTGCCGGGCAGGATCGGATCGGCATCGCCCCAGTACGGCGCGCCGTAGGACACCCGCACTTCCCAGTCGCCAAACCGCAGCGTGCGCCGGGGCTGACCGGGCTGCTCGGCGACGGCCTGCAGGCGGCCTTCAAACGCCGCCTTGGCCAGGATCCGCTGCAGCGGGGCGAGCTGGCCGAAGTTGGCCGCGTGCGCGGCAGTGGCCGCCTGTTTCTCCGGCGAGTCCAGCCCATCCATGCCAAACACCGAAAAGCCGATCCCGCCCTGCCCCAGCACATGGAACAGGAAGGGCGCGGTGGCCGGCTCGAAACCGGTTTCGGACACCCAGGCCGGGTTGTCCGGGCGTGCGTACTGACCGATCACCTTGGTGTACTCGTTGTAGTCGCTGGTGTAGATGTCGGTGCCGATGAAGTCGATCGACGGCGTGGCCGCGCGCCACAGCTCGAACACGTTGACCGTGGCGCCCCCGGAGGGGTAGTCGATGCCGGGGAATTTCTTGCCCTTGTAACGCAGCCAGGTGTTGACGTACATCGGCATGTCGTAGGCGCGCTTGCCGGCCGCGGCGACCTGTTCGATGTAGTGCGCGGTGCCGTAGGCATTGAAGGCCTCGTCGGCCTCGGCCCCGAACACCTGCTGCCAGCTCCCGGCCGGCCGGCCCAACCGGGCGCTGATCGCCGCCGGCACCGGCTGGGCGAATGCCGCGTTGGCGGCGGCGCCGTGGTCGCGCACCGCCCCCACCGTGCCCGGCTCGTTCTCCACCTGCACCAGGATCACCGTATGGCGCTGGCCATCGACCTTGCGCAGGTGCTGCATCAGCGCGGTGAACGCGCGCGCGTCGGCCTGGACATTGGCCGCGGCATACGGCGACAGCACCTCCAGCGGCTCGCCGCGCGCGTCCAGCGCGCGTGGATAGGTGCCGGCATCGCGCTTGATCCACTCGGGCACGTAGTGCATCTGCCCGTTCTTCCAGCTGCCAAACCACAGCAGCGCCACGCGCAGGCCACGTTTGCGCGCCTGCTCGATCAGCGCATCGACACTGGTGGTGTCGTACTGGCCCGGCGCAGGCTCGAACTGCTCCCAGTACACCGGGGCTTCCACGGTGTTGGCATGCAGCGCCACCACCTGGTCCAGCGCGCCCGGCAGCACCGCCGGCCAGGCACTGGAATTGTGCAGCTGCGCGGCCAGCACCGTGTACGGCGCACCATCGACCAGCAGCGCATGCCGGCCGTTTTCAGTGACAAAGCGCGGCATCTGCCCGGCCGCGATGGCCGGCGCGCAAAGGCAGGCCAGCAACAGGCCCACCGTGGCACGCATGCCACGCCGGCGTGGCGGCGCCGTCCTGCGGCGGAGGCTGGCAGGTGCGGTCATCGCTGCACCGCCGTTTCAGCATTCCAGCGCGGGGTCGGCGCCGCCATCAGGTGGCGGACGAAGAAGTCGAACTGACGCCGTGTCACGTAATCGATGGGCCCGCTGGAGCGGCCCACCGAGTGTTCGCCGCCGGGCACGTTCAGCAGGTCGAAGTCCTTGCCGGCCTTGACCAGTGCGTCCACCACCTGCGCGGTCGAGGCCGGGTCGACATTGCTGTCCTGTTCGCCGACCACCAGCAGCAGGTCGCCACGCAGCCTGGCCGCGTTGACCACGCCGGACGCACGCGCATAGCTGTCGTCCACCGGCCAGCCCATCCACTGCTCGTTCCAGCTGATCTTGTCCATGCGGTTGTCGAAGCAGCCGGCCATGGCCACGCCCACCGTATAGACCTCCGGGTGCAGCTCAAGCGCGCCGAGCGTGCTCTGGCCGCCGGCCGATGCACCGTAGATGCCGATGCCGCGGGCAATGTCGTAGGAGCGGTCGCGGGCCGCCAGCGCCTTGTGCCAGGCGATGCGGTCGGGGAAGCCGGCGTCGCCCAGGTTTTTCCAGGCCACGTCATGGAAGGCCTTGGAACGGTTGGCCGTGCCCATGCCGTCGATCTGCACCACGATGAAACCGAGGTCGGCCAGCGCCTGCATGCCGATCTGCTTGTCGCCCCCGGCGTGGTAGCCGAAGGGCCAGAACGTCTTGGGCACGAACGCATCGTGCGGGCCGGCATAGATGTTCTCCACCACCGGGTAACGCCGCGTGGGGTCGTAGTCGTGCGGCCGCACCACCATGCCCCAGATGTCGGTCCTGCCATCGCGGCCCTTGGCCACGAAGGTTTCCGGCGGCTTCCAGCCCGCCGCCTGCAGGCGCGAGATATCGCCCCGCGCCAGCTCGCGCACCGGCGTGCCGTCGATGCGGTGCAGCGCGGCAATGGGCGCGCTGTCCGGGCGCGAGTACACGTCGACGTAGTAGCGGCCATCCCCGGAGATCGACACCTCGTGATCGGCCGGCGCGCGGGTCAGCCGGGTCAGGTGGCTGCCATCGAAGTCCACGCTGAACAGATGCCGCTGGTAGGGGTCCTGGCCGGCGTCCATGCCGCTGGCACTGAACCAGATCCGGCGTTGTGCGTCGTCCACGTGCAGCACCTCGCGCACCACCCAGTCGCCGTGGGTGAGCTGCTGCTGCACCTTGCCGCTCGTGCCATCGACCCGATACAGGTGCCGCCAGCCGTCACGCTCGGAGATCCACAGGATTTCCCTGCCCAGCCCCGCCACGTCATGGGCAAAGGTGCGATCGGCATGGACGAAGGTCGTTGCGGTCTCTTCCACCGCCGCGTGGGCCTTGCCGCTGCTCGCATCGACCGCGACCACACGCACCGTCTGGAAGCCACGCTGCACGTACTCGATGCTGAAGCTGCCGCTGTCGGCGCGCCACTGGATCGGCGACAGCGAGTACGGGTTGGCCAGCAATGCGCTGTCGATGACCCGGCCAACCCCGGCCACATCGAACAGCACCGGTTGCTCGATATCCACCGCATCGCCCGGCTTGGGATACAGCTGGGTCTGCAGCACCGGTTGCTGTTGGCCCGGCGGCGAACTCTCAACGCGGGTGACCCGCCGCGCAAACCCCGGCGTCACCCGGTACAGCGCCACGTGGCGCGAGTCCGGCGACCAGGCGATGGTTTCCGGGTCATAGAACGCATCGCGGCGACCGTCCCCGGTCAACCGTTTCACGCTGCCGTCGGCCACCTGGCGCAGCACCACGTTGAAGCCCTCGGCATAGGCCTCCCACTGCCCGTCCGGCGAACGCCGCGGCGCGTTGTCGGCGGGCACGCGCAGGTCACGCACCACGCCAAACCCACGCGGTCGCCCCGGCGCTGCCAGCGGCGCACAGACGTAATCGGTCAGCGTGCAGCGCCAGGCCACATAGTCGCTGTCCTGGGTGAAGCGGATGGCACCGTTCGGGTCGCTGCCTTCTGCGACATAGTCAAACTGTGAGAACGGCAACGCCAGCGCTGCATGGGTCTGCTGGCTGGCGCGGGACAGGCCCTGCGCCAGCCGCACCGCATCGAACGCCGGCTGCAGCGTAGCGTTGTCCGGCGTACCCAGCACGAACGCGATGCCGCCGTCGACGGTATGGCGATAGTAGAAGTGCCCATCGCTTCGCCACTGCGCCGGAAACGCCACGTCGCGGGTCAGCCCGCGCCAGGCCTCGCGCAGGCCCAGCGACCGCTGGTAGTCGGCCACCCCCGGTGCGGCAGCGGCAGCGGCCCCTGCCACGCAGGCCACCGCGGCCAGGGCGATACCGATCAACCGTTTACTCGCCATCGTCTTCCTCCAGCTTCAGTTCGCCCGCGCCCAGGCCGCTGCGCGCGCCCCACTGGTAGATGAAGAAGGCAATCACCGCCACGCACGCGGTGTCCCACGGATGGGCGATGACGCCGATGCCGCCGAACGTACCCAGCCACGACACCAGCATCACCAGCACGAAGAACGCGATCAACCATGCAGAGCTGCGCACCTGGCGCAGCACCCGTACCCGCCGCGGCGGGGTGAACAGCTGCGACACTACGTAGCCGGCGTAGATCAGCACCTGCAGGCCCAGCAGCCACGATACCGTGGTCCAGGTCGACCAGTAGACGATCAGCGCGGCGATCATGAACGACAGCGGGCCCAGCACCGCCAACCCCTTCACCCGGAACGGGCGCTCCAGCTCCGGCGCACTGCGGCGCAGCGCGGCCACCGTGACCGGTGCGATCGCATAGCTCAGCACCAGCGCTGCCGAGACCACCCCGATCAGCGTTTCCCACGAGGGGAACGGCAGCGTCCAGAACACCGACAGCGCAAAGCTCAGCCACAGCGCCGGGCGCGGAATGCCGGACCTGGCATCCACCCGGGTCAGGATGGACAGGAAGCCACTGCTGCGCGCCCAGCCATACACCACGCGCGGGGTGGCATTCATGTAGATGTTGCCGGTGCCGCTGGGCGATACCACCGCATCGGCCACCACCAGCGTGGCCAGCCAGCCCATGCCCAGGGCCAGGGCGAGGTCGCGATACGGCAGCGAGAACACCTTGTCCATGCCGGCCCAGCCATTGGCCAGCACCTCCCCCGGCACCGCGCCGAGGAAGGACACCTGCAGCAGTACGTAGATCACCGTGGACAGCGCCACCGACAGGATCAGCGCGATCGGAATCGTGCGTTGTGGATCACGGACCTCGCTGGCCACCGACACGATCGGGGTCAGTCCCAGGTAGGCGAAGATGATGCCGCCGGCGGAGATGGCCGCCTCCACGCCGGCCATGCCGGACGGTGCAAAGCCCTGACTGGTCAGGTTGTCGGGATTGAAGTGCGAGAGCAGCAGCACGATCACCAGCAGCGGCACCAGGAACTTGAACACGCTGATGATGTTGTTGGCCCGCGCGAAGGTCTTGACGCTGAAGTAATTCAGCAGGAAGAACAGCACCAGCAGGCCGAACTGCAGCAGCCAGCCGAGCAGCGTGGGGTGGCTGCTGCCGGGCTGGCTCAACCACGGAAACCAGGCCGCCGCGTACTGCCGGCAGGCTTCCACTTCAATGGCGATCAGGCTGGAGAACGCGATCAGGGTGATGAAGCCGGTCAGCCAGCCCAGCAGCGTACCGTGCGAGTACTCCGGGTAGCGCACCACGCCGCCGGCACGCGGCAGCGCCGCCCCCAGTTCGCAGTACACCAGGCCCAGCAGGAACACCGCGATGCCGCCGATGATCCACGACAGGATGCCGGCCGGCCCGGCAATGGAGGAGACATGGCTGGCGGCGAACAACCAGCCCGAGCCGAAGATCGAGCCCAACCCGATGAAGGTCAGGTCGGTGAGGCTGAGGCGCTTGTGGAACTTTCCTGCTGGTGCCATGGGATCCCCCGGTGGAGCGTTGGGTGCCGATGCCATTGCGGGCTCTGCGCCGCAACGTGCAAGCGAAGGTGGTGGGGCTTGCGTCAGTGCGGCCGGTCATCCCAGGGCGATGGACCGCCCTCGGCAATGAAGCGGTCGATCCGCGCGTCCAGTACCGGCAGCGGCACCGAGCCCAGCGACAGCACCGCGTCATGGAAGTGGCGGATGTCGAACGTCTCGCCCAGCGCGGCCTCGGCCTTGCGGCGCAGCCGCAGGATGTCCAGCTCGCCCAGGTAGTACGACAGCGCCTGGCCGGGCCAGGCGATGTAGCGGTCGACCTCGGTGGTGATTTCGTGTTCGCTCAGCGCGGCGTTGTCGCGCAGGTAGGCCAGCGCCTGGTCGCGGCTCCAGCCCTGGCTGTGCACGCCGGTATCGATCACCAGCCGCGCCGCCCGCCACATCTGGTAGGTCAGGTAGCCGAAGCGCTCGTAGGGCGTGGTGTACATGCCCATCTCCTGCCCCAGGTATTCGCAGTACAGCGCCCAGCCCTCGCCATAGGCGGAAATGTAGGTGTAGCGGCGGAAGTCCGGCAGGCCGGTGTCTTCGGCGGCCAGCGACATCTGCAGCGAATGGCCGGGCGAAGACTCATGCAGGGTCAGCGCCGGGAGCACGTACAGCGGCCGCGACGGCAGGTTGTAGGTGTTGAGCCAGTAGGTATCCAGCCCGCCCCGGCCACCGGTATAGAACGGCGCCAGGTCATCGGGCACCGGTTTGATGGTGAAGCGCTGGCGGGGCACCCGGCCGAAGTACCGGCCCAGGTTGCCGTCCATGGTCTTGGCGATCCAGGCGGCGTGGTCGAGCAGTTCCTGCGGGGTGCTGGCGTAGAAGCGCGGGTCGGTCCGCAGGAACGTCAGGAACTCGGCGAAGCTTCCCTTGTAGCCCACCTCGTCCATCACCTGCTGCATTTCCCCGCGCAACCGCGCTACCTCCTGCAGGCCGATCTGGTGGATCTGCGCGGGGTCCATGTCACGGGTGACGAACTCGCGGATCTGCGCGCGGTAGTACGCCTTGCCATCGGGCAGTGCTTCACCGGCCAACGTGGTGCGCGCATTGGGGAAATAGTCGTCGCGCATGAACTGCAGCAGCGCGTCGTAGGCGGGAATCACGCCGGTGGAGATCGCCGCCATGGCCTGCTTGCGCAGCGCGGCCTGTTGCGCGGCCGGTATGCTGGCCGGCATCTGCTTGAACGGGGTGTAGAACAGGTTCGCCTCGCCCTTGGCCTGCGCCACATCGGCGATGGACTGGTCACGGCCGGTCAGCGTCACCCGCGGCTGGCTGAAGCCTCGGGCAAGGCCGGCGCGCATGTTGCCGATCTGCTCGTTGAAGTAACGCGGGATGTCGGCCAGCTGCGCCAGGTAACGGCGATAGTCGTCGGCGCTGTGGAAGGTGCCGCGCGCGGTGAAGCCCAGGTTGGTCCAGAAGGCGGTGTCACTGTTGAACGGCATTTCCCATGCACGGAAGTGCTGCTGGTCCAGCAGCACCTCGATCTGCTGCCGGTAGACCTGGTAGTTGACCTGGTCTACGGTCGGCAGCTGCGCCTGCGGCACCGCATCCAGTTCCTTCAGCACCTGTTTCCAGTACGCGGTGCGCAGCGCCTGCGTGGCCGGGTCGACCTTGGGCAGGTGGTCGGCGGGCCGGCCGCCACCGTTTTCGTCATCGCCACCGGCCTGCTGCTGCGACCGCCAGGTCCATTCCCGCGTGTACAACGCCTTGAAACGTGCGGCGGCGTCACTGGCGGGCGCGGCGGCGGTTTCAGCAGCGGCGGCGGCGACCGGCGCGACCAGGCCGGTCGCGCTGATGCCCAGCAACAGCGCGAGGGACAGCGGGGAGCGCAGGTTCATGGGGTTTCCTTGGCGGTGCCGGCCGCAGTCACCGGGGCCGCCTTGACCTGGGCAATCCAGGCATCGATGCGTGCATCGAGCAGGTCCAGCGGCATCGCACCGCCCCCGAGCACCGCGTCATGGAACCCACGGATGTCGAAGCGTTCGCCCAGTGCCTGCTCTGCCCTGGCCCGCAATGCCAGGATGTCCAGCTGGCCGATCTTGTAGCCCAGCGCCTGGCCCGGCCACACGATGTAGCGATCGGTCTCGGCCTGGATGCTGGGTTCGTCGTCGGAGGGATGCGCGTGGAAGAAGTCCACCATCTGCTGGCGGGTCCAGTGCTTGTAGTGCACGCCGGTGTCGAGCACCAGGCGGTTGGCGCGCAGCAGTTCACCGGCCAGGTGGCCGTACCGGCTGTAGGGATCTTTGAAGAACCCCACCTCGCCGGCCAGCTGCTCGGCGTACAACGCCCAGCCTTCGATGAAGGCGTTGTAGCTGGCCTGCTGGCGGAACGGCGGCAGCGGCAGGGTCTGTGCGAGGGAAATCTGCAGGTGATGGCCCGGCACGCCTTCGTGATACGCGGTGGTTTCAATATTGACCAGGGTGCGCTCGGTGGCATCGTTGGCGTTGACCATCACGAAGGCCGGCTTGCTGCCTTCCGGGTTGCTCTGCCAGTACTCGGCGCCGGGTGCTTCGCGGCGGAAGGCCGGCATGCCCCTCACTTCCAGCGCGGTCTTGGGCAGCCGCCCGAACAGCCTGGGCAGCTCCGGTTCCATGGCGGCGATGTAGCTGCGGTACAACGCCAGGATCTGCTCGCCGGACGTGGCGAAATGACGCTTGTCGGTGGCCACGGCCTTGCGGAAGCTGGCCAGGTCCCGATAGCCCTGTTCGGTCGCGATCCGGGTCATCTCCGCTTCGATCCGCGTCACCTCGGCCAGACCGATCTGGTGGATTTCCTCCGGCGACTTGTCGGTGGTGGTCTGGGTACGCACGGCGAACAGGTAACGCTTGTCGCCATCGGGCAGCGACCACAGGCCTTCATGCGCACGGCCCTGCGCGGCGTATTCGTCCTTCACGAACGCCGCCAGCCGCGTATAGGCCGGGCGCACCTGCCCGTCGATGGCGGCGATCAGCTGCTGGCGGATCGCCGCGCGCTGCGCCGGGTCGGGCACGGCCTTGTCCAGCGTCTTCAGCGGCGAGGCAAACGCGCTGTCGGCCCCGGCCGGTGCGGCGATGCGGGTGATCTGCGCCGGCAGTTTCTCCAGCAGGTAACGCGGCTGGATCAAACCGTCCTTCGCCCCTTGGCGGGAGACCGCGACAATCTGCTCCAGCAACGCCGGCAGGGCGTTGAGGCGGGTGATGTAATCCTGGTAGTCCTTGGCGTTGTCGAACGGAAACGCATCGCCCATGCCGGCCAGCGACAGCTGGATGCCCCCCACCGGTTCCAGCGGCATCTCATGGGTTTTCAAATCGATCGCGCTCAGCTTGTCGCGCAGCTGGCGCAGCATCATCTGCAGGCTCAGCTGGCGCTGCGGGTCCAGTGCGCCGGCATCCACCGCCTCGAAACGGCCGAGCAGATCGGCCGTGGCCACGCGGTCAGCGGCGACCGCGGCCAGGCTGTAATCGGTCCAGCGGTCGTTGTAGCGCTTGTCGCCGATGATGCTGGCGAACTCCGGGCTATGCGCCAGCTGGTACTGCCACTGCTGGTCCAGCAATGCGTCGAAGGCGTGCGCCGCCGGCACCGTGGCGCCTGCACCGGCAGGCACCGCGCCCGTGCTTCCCACCGGGGCCGTGGACGGCTGGCAGGCAGTGACCAGCGCTGCTGCAAGCAGGCCGATGGCGAGAGGACGGAACAGGGCCATGTACTTACTCCGGTAGCAGGAATCACGAAAGGTGGAACCCCGCCGAACACCGGCACACCCCGCCACTCGCGGTGGCGGGGTGCCCTGTGCTCAGGCGAACGGCCGGTCGATGGCCGGCGACGGTGGCGTGAACCACTGCGCGCCGCGCGCGGTCACGTAGAAATGGTCTTCCAGGCGGACGCCGAATGCCCCCGGCACCACGATCATCGGTTCGTTGCTGCAGCACATGCCCGGCTGCAGCACGGTGTCGTTGCCGCGCACCAGGTACGGCGCTTCATGAATTGCCAGGCCACAGCCATGCCCGGTGCGATGTGGCAGGCCCGGCAGGCCCGGCAGGCGGTAGTCCGGGCCCAACCCGGCCGCCTCCAGCACCGCGCGTGCGGCCGCGTCAACCGATGCGCAGCTCACCCCCGGCCGCACCGCCGCGAAGGCCGCCGCCTGCGCGGCCTGTTCCAGTGCCCAGATGCGGCGCTGGTCATCGCTGGGCGTACCGAAGATCCAGGTGCGGGTGATATCGGAGTGGTAGCCCTGCACCGTGCAGCCGGTATCGATCAACACCAGTTGGCCTTCTGCCAGGTGCTGCACACCGGGAATCCCATGCGGAAATGCGGTGGCATCGCCGAACTGCACGATGCAGAACGTGGACCCGTTGTCGGCGCCCAGCGCACGGTGTGCCTGGTCGATGAACCGCACCAGTTCGTCGCTGCCGATCCCCTCGCGCGCAATCCCGGCGGCCAGCCGGTGCACCTGCAGGGTCATGTCGCAGGCCTGCTGCATCAGCGCCAGTTCGGCCGCCGACTTGCACATGCGGCAGCCGTCGATGATCGCGCTCGCATCACGGAGGCTGGCGGCGGACAAATGCCTGGCCAGGCCGGTGTGCACGCCAAAGGCGACCGCCGGGTCCAGCGCGAGCGTGCTGGCACCGCGCTCGGCCATCAGCTGCGCCACCAACGCGTGCGGGTCGTCGTGCTCTTCCCACAGGCGCTTGTCGGCCGGGATCGTCAGCACGGCGTCCAGCGAGCCTTCTTCAAACACCGGGCAGACCAGCATCGGATCGCCGCTCCGGGTCAGCAGCAGCCCCACCAGGCGCTCGCTGGCGCCCCACGGAACGCCGGCGAAATAGCGCAGGGAGGTGCCCGCGCCGATCCACATCGCGTCCACGCCCTGCGCCTGCATCAGCACCCGTGCCTGCCCGATGCGCCGCTGGTATTCCGCCGCGCCGATCGCCGGTGCACGTGCATCCCACGGGGCCAGCAGCGCCTGCGCCTCGGCCAGGCTGAGCCCGCCGATCTGCCCGCTCATGCACCGGCTCCCACGTTGGCGGTGCTGGTCACCCCATCGATGGTGCGCTGCACGCCGCCCGGGTTGCGGTCGCGCAGTTCCACCGGCAGCAGCGCATCGGGGACCGCGTCATAGCTGTGCAGCGTAGCGAAGCGATGGATCGCCCCCGGCATCCCCACCGAGGTGAAGCCGGGATGGCCGGTGCTGGGGAACGGCCCGCCATGGTTCTGTGCCGCGCTGACCGCCACCCCGGTGGGCATGCGGGAATTGATCAGGCGCCCCACCCGCGCGCGCAGCAGCGGCGCGATCTGTTGCCAGGCGGCATCGTCGCCCCCGTCGGCCGCGCGATACAGGGTGCCGGTCAGGTTGCCTTCAAAGGTGGCCGCCACCTGCACCATCGCCGCCACATCGGCAACCCGCACCAGCAGGCTGACCGGACCGAACGCTTCGGTCTGCAGTGCCTGCGGCTGCGCGATGAACGCCTCGGCATCGACACTCAGCAAGGTCGGTGCATGCCGGTAGCCGCCCTCGCCCGGGGGGCCACCGGCCAGCAGCTCGGCACCGGCCCCGCGCAGGGTCGCGATGCCCTGGGCCAGGTGGTCCACGCCGCCCTGCGAGAACAACACCATCGGCGCGGCCGCAGCGAAGTGGGCGGTGGCGGCAGCGACGAAGGCATCGCCTTCGGCGCTGCGCGGCACCACCACCACACCCGGGTTGGTACAGAACTGACCGCTGCCCAACGTGCAGGACGCAAAGAACTCCTGCGCCAGCGCCTCACCGCGCTCGGCCAGCACGCCCGGCAGCATGAAGACCGGATTGACGCTGGACAGCTCGGCGTAGAACGGCACCCCGGCGCCATCGGCCGCCGCCTTCAGCGCCAGCCCACCGCCGCGGCTGCCGGTGAAGCCGATCGCCCCCAGCCGTGCATCGCCGGCCAGCGTGAGCCCCAGCGCGTTGTCGAACTGATACAGCAGTTGCACCGCCGCTGGCGGCAGGCCGACGTCCAGCAGGGCGTTGTGGGCCAGCTGCGCCATGCGCTGGCTGGTGGCCGGATGCAGCGGATGCGCCTTGGCGATCACCGGATTGCGCGCCGCGATCGCCGAGGCGAAATCGCTGCCCGCGACCGCATTGAACGCGAACGGAAAATTGTTCGGCCCCATCACCAGCACCGGCTTGGACAAGGGCGCCCGATGCGCACGCAACCCGGCAACGGTGTCGATCACCGGCTGGGTCCAGCTGTAGGTGCGCACCGCGGTGGCGGCCTGGCGGAGCTGGCCACTGGTGCGCGGCAGCTCGTTGCCGCGCAGCCGCGTCGGCGCCGGTAGTGCGGTTTCGGCATGGGCCAGCGCCACCAGCGTGTCGGCGTCGGCATCCAGCGCGTCGGCATAGGCCTCCAGGAAGGCGGCGATGCGTTCGGCCGGCGCGGCGGCCAGCGCGGCGGCGACGGCACTGGCCGCCGCGACCGCGGTTTCAATGTCGGCCGCGCCGCTGATGGGGAACGCCGGTCCGATCTTCTCGCCCGTGGTCGGATCGGCCGCGCGGAAACTTCCCTGCGGCGACAGGCTCGATTGCCAGCGACCCGCCAGCAGAAGCGGTTCGACAGGAGTCATATCAGGCCTTCCTGGTGGCAATGGCGTGATCGATGATGGCCAGGGCATTGGCACGTTCCGCGCCTTCGACCACCCGACGCGGCACACGCACGGTCTCGCTGCCCAGGCCGACCTTGGCCTGCACCAGCTTGATCAGCTGGACGAACTTGGGCACCGTGTCCAGCCGCAGCAGCGGCAGGAACCAGTTGTACAACTCGGCGGACGCCGCATAGCCCCCATCACGGGCCTGTTCAAACAGCGTCACCGATTCAACCGGATAGGCGTTGACCAGGCCGGCGATCCAGCCCTCGGCGCCCATCGCCAGCCCTTCGACAATCGCATCGTCCATGCCCACCAGCAGCACCAGGCGGTCGCCCAGCAGTTCCTTGATCGCGGCGAAGCGGCGGATCTCGCCCGACGATTCCTTGACCGCCTGCAGGTTGGCGAACTCACCGGCGAGCTGTGCGATCTGCGCCGGCAGGATGTCGGTGCGGTAGGCCACCGGGTTGTTGTACAGGATGCACGGCAGGTCGGTGGCACCGAGCACGGCACGCGCATGCGCGGCGGCTTCGTGCCAATCGGAGGTGTAGACATACACCGGCAGCACCATCAGGCCACCGGCACCGGCGGCCTGCACCGCCTGCGCCAGCCTGACCGCTTCGTCGGTGGACAGCGCGGCGATACCCGGCACCACCGGCACGCGCGCGCCGACCGCCTTGACCAGGGTGGCCACGATCGCGACCTTCTCGTCGAAACTCAGCGTCGCCGCTTCACCCAGCGAGCCCAGCGGGACGATCGCGGTGGAACCGGCATCGACCAGTTGCACCGCGTGCCTGGCCAGGAACACATGATCGACGCTGCCGTCGGCGTTGAACGGGGTGGTGATGGCGGGCAGGACGCCCTTCCAGAAAGAAGCATTGCTCATGGATGTATCCCTTGCGAGGTGTCGGTGAAGGAGTCGGCCAGCGCCGCGAGGCGGACCGGGAACAACGGCGGCCGACGGCCGCCATCGGTGGACAGGTCGGCACCGCCCAGGCCCAGTTCGGCCAGTGCGCTGCCGCAGATGCGGCCCTGGCAGGCGCCCATGCCGCAGCGCGACGCCAGCTTTGCGTCGCGGGTATCGCTGAAGCCGCGCAGCGCGCCCAGCGGCACGTCTTCGCAGCGGCAGACCAGGGTGTGGTCCTGCGCCAGGCCGTGCACGCGTGCATCCAGTGCGAATGCACGCTGCAACTGGGTGGCGAACACGCGCGCCCGGCGCCGCCGGGACAGCAGCGCGGCGGCGGCCTCGGGCGCGTCGGCGGCCATGTGGCCGGCGATGGCGCCTTCCACCCGCGCACTGTCGCGCCCGCCGATGCCCAGCGCTTCGCCGGCGGCAAAAATTGTGCTCACGCTGCTGCGCAGCTGGGCGTCCACGGCCACCTGCAGGTGCGCGCCCGCGCGCTCCAGCCGGCAGCCGAGCAGTTGCGCCAGCTCCGTGTTGGGCACCAGGCCGTAGCCGACCGCAAGCTGATCGCAGGCGATGTGGCGGCGACCGCGCGGGCCCTCGATCTCGATTTCCCGCAGCCGCGCGTCCCCATGCGCGGCCACCACCACGCTCCCTGCGTGGTAACCCACCCCGGCCAGTTGCAGCTGCAGCGCCGCTGCCTGCACGGCCTTGCCCGGCCAGCGTGGCAGCTGCAGCGCAAAGCGCGCCAGCGCACGCCGCGAGGCCTGCTCATGGATGCCAAGCACGCGGGCCCCGTGCCGGCGCAGCGTGGAGGCGCTGGCCAGCAGCAACGGGCCGCTGCCCGCCACCACCACGCGCTGCCCCGCCAGCGGCCAGCCCTGCTTGGCCAGCGCCTGCGCGCCGCCGGCACCGGTGACGCCGGGCAGCGTCCAGCCCGGGAAAGGCAGCAGCAGTTCGCGCGCGCCGGTGGCCAGCACCAGGTGGCGGTAATGCAGTTGGTGGGCGCCGGCTGGGCCATCGGCCAGCAGCCAGCCCGGTTGCGCCATCGTCACCTGGGTCTGGGCCAGCCAGTCGACCTGGCCATCGCCCACGATCGCCAGCGCACGCCGCGCCAGCGCCGGTACGCCGTGGGCCACGTCGTGGCGCCAGACCTGGCCACCGGCGCGCGGCTGCGCATCCACGATGCCCACCCGCACGCCGTGTGACGCCGCAGCCCGTGCGGCCGCCAGCCCGGCCGGGCCGGCGCCCACCACCAGCACGTCGTAATGAAGGACAGCCTCAACCATCGGTCAGTACCTCCATCCCGTCACGCGCCGGAATCATGCAGGCGCGCAGCTGGGCCACGCCGTCGATGCGGACCCGGCATTCAAAACAAACGCCCATCCCGCACACCGCCGCGCGCGGCTCGCCACTGCACGACCTGCGGAAGGCAGCACCGGCCAGCGCAACTGCCACCGCCACGGTGGCCCCGTCGGGCACGGTCACCGGTTGTGCGTTGACCGACACGCACAGCCGCGCGCTCATCCCGCCCTCCCGGTCATCGCGCGATCCGGCAGAAAAGGCGCCGGATCGATGGCCGGCGTGCGCCCCAGCAGCGCGTCCACGATCACCCGTGCGCTGCCCAGCGCGGTGGTGACGCCCAGTCCTTCATGCCCGGCAGCCACCCAGACATCACGCCGCCCCGGCACCGGGCCCAGATACGGGCGGCCGTCCGGCGTGGCCGGGCGCAGCCCGGTCCAGATGCGGATCGCCTGCAGCTCGCGCAACACCGGCAGGAACGCGAACGCCTGCTCCAACATCTGCCGCAGCAGCGGCAACGAAATCTCACGATCGGACACATTGAACTGCCGCGAGGAGCCGATCAGGATCTGCCCGGTCGGTCGCGGCTGCACGTTGAACGCCACGCTGGTCTCCGCATCGCCATGTGCAGAATCGGCGTAGTCCAGTGCCAGCAGCTGGTGATGCACCAGGCCGGGGTAGCGATCGGTGATGACCAGCTGGCCCTTCCGCGGGCGCATCGGCAGCTCGGGCAGCAGCTGCGGCAGATCCACCCCGCTGGCCATCAGCACCGGCCCGGACAGCGCCTGGCCATCCTCCAGCCGCACCCCGTGTTCCAGCAGTTCCACCACGCGGCGGCCGGCATACAGACGCCCGCCACGCTGACAGGCCTGGTCCACCAGATAGCGCGCCATGCGCGGCGGATACACCACCGCCTCGCCGGCCACCCGCATGCCGCCGGCCAGGCCCGGCACCAGGCTGGGCTCCCACTGGTACAGCTGCGCGGCATCCACCTGCTCGGCATGCAACCCGGCGGCGGCCAACCGCGCGATCTTGGCCGGCACCGCCTCCAGTTCCTGCGCGTTGCGTGCCACCCACAGGGTGCCGCAGCGGCTGAATTCGGCGTCCTTCAGGTGCGCGTAGCGTTCCCACAACTGCAGCGAATAGGCCGACAAGGCCAGCTCGGCCGGGTCGTCATCCATCGCCACCAGGTGCCCCATCGCCGCCGCCGTGGCGCCGCCACCGACCGGGCCCGGCTCGACCAGCGCCACGCGCAGCCCCTCGCCCGCCGCCGCTTCGGCGCAGGCGGCACCGACAATGCCGGCGCCGACGATGATGAGGTCGTAGGTGTTCATCGGTGCGCGACGGGCTCGGCACCGATGCCCCAGGCGAACGGGTCGGCCGGGTCGATCAACAGCTGCGCACGCGCGGTGATGTGCGCCGTGCCGGTGATGCGTGGCGCGATACCGCGACCGCTCAACCGGTAGCTGCCCTCGAACGCGCTGCCCAGGATGCCCTGCTGGATCCAGCGCGCGTCTTCGGCCAGCTTGCCGTCGGCGGCCAGGCACGCCAGCTTGGCACTGGTGCCGGTGCCGCAGGGCGAACGGTCGTAGGCAAGCCCGGGGCACAACACGAAATTGCGCGCCTGCCCGCTGCCATCCGGCGCCACGCCGTTGACTTCGATATGGTCGATCTCACCGCCGTCGGCACCGGTGATCCCGGCCGCTTCCAGTGCCTGGCGAATCGCTTCGGTATACGCGGTCAGCTCGCGCTGGTTGGACAGTGCCAGTGCGCAGGGCGACTGGTCGGTGATGTAGAACCAGTTTCCGCCCCAGGCGATGTCGCCGCGCACCCGGCCGTGGCCGGCCACCTCGACCTCCACCCCGGCCGCATGCCGGTAGCTCTCCACGTTGTCGACCGACACGTTGCCGGCCGCATCCAGCGCCACGCCGACGTTGCCGACCGGGGTTTCGATCAGGTGCTGGCCCGGGCCGATCCGCCCCAGTTCGACCAGGGTACGGACCACGCCGATGGTGCCGTGGCCGCACATGCCCAGGTAGCCCACGTTGTTGAAGAAAATCACCCCGGCGCAGGCATTCGGATCACGCGGCGGCAACAGCAGCGCCCCCACCATGGTGTCCGAGCCACGTGGCTCGCAGGCAATCGCGCTGCGCCAGTGGTCGAAGTCGCGGCGGAAGCGCTCACGGGATTGCGCAAGGTCACCCTCGCCCAGGCTGGGGAAACCGGAGATCACGACACGGGTCGGTTCGCCGGCGGTGTGGGAGTCGATCACGTCTAGGGTGTGCATGGCATGGATGCTCCCATCCGGCCACTGCGGCGACTAGCGCGGAATGGCGGTGGCAAATGCGGAAATCTGCACAATCCAATCGCGTCGCAGGTGCCACGCTTTGCGCTAGGATCGGAGCCACGTGCCCTCCAGCAGAACGCCAGTGGATTCGATGGACGTCAACTTTTCCGGCAAAGAAATGCAGTCGTTATTCGATGAACTGCCCGAAGTGGTCTTCTTCATCAAGGACCAGCAGGGGCGCTATACGCACTGCAATCTGACCCTGATCCGGCGCCTGGGCCGCAAGCAGCGCAGCGACGTGATCGGCAGAACCGCGCTCGAACTGTTCCCGCTTCCGCTGGGCGGCAGCTACACCATTCAGGACCGCCGCGTGCTCTGCGGCGAGGTCATCGACAACCAGCTGGAAGTGCACCTCTATCCCAACCGCATGCCCGGCTGGTGCCTGACCTTCAAGCGCCCGGTCTGCCACGGCGATGAGGTGTCAGGGGTGATCGGCATTTCGCGCGACCTCGGCCAGCCGGACAACAAGCACTCCGCGTTCGAGCGCTTGAACAAAGTGCTGGAACACATGCAGAACCACTACGACGAGCAGCTGCGCGTGCAGTCACTGGCCAACCTGGCCGAACTGTCGGTCGCGCAGCTTGAGCGCCATTTCCGCCGCGTGTTCCAGGTGACGCCGCAGCAGCTGCTGACGAAATTGCGGATTGAAGCGGCGATGCGGTTGCTGCATGGCGATGAGAGCATTGCGAGCATCGGGCAGCAGTGCGGGTTTGCCGATCAGAGTGCGTTCGCGCGGCAGTTCAAGGCGACCGTGGGGATGTCGCCACGGGATTATCGAGGGATCAAGGGGCAGTTGTAGCGGCAAGCGCCCTGCGATTACCGAGATGCGCCATCGCCAGGCACGCACCGCCAGCGGCAGCAAGCGTGCCATGCGCCACCAGTGCGTCGCGCAGCTGCGGGTGCAGCGAGGCCAGCAGCAGCATGGTTCCGCCGGCCACCGCCAACACCAGCGGCAGGTAACGCCGATGGCGCTTCCAGCCCCAACCGATGCTCAACAGGCACAGGCTGGTGGCCGCCACCGCAATGGCCCATTCCCATCGCGACAGCCTGAGCAGCCAGGTCATCGTGCCATGCCAGGGATGCTGGAACGAGCGCAACGCCATCATCGCCCCGGGTAAAAAGGCCAACAGCAGGGGCAGCAGCAGACAATGCAAGGCACAGCCCAGCGAAAGCAACGAGGCTGCCAGATCGAGGTGACCGTGCACGGCGTGGCGGTTGACGGGCGGGATGTGACTTCCGGAAAACGGGGGAGTAAGCTTCAATTGTTACAATATAACAATTGAGCCCGCCCCCCCCATGAAGATGTCGCTCCTGCTTTTCGCCATGCTGCCCTCGCTCGCGCTCGCCCACCCCGCCCGCCAGCAGGGCCCGCATGTCCACGGCCAGGCCCAGGTGCAGATCGCGCTGGACGGCAACACGCTGGATATCTCGGTGGACGCACCCGGCATCGGCATCCTCTCCTTCGAACGACCGCCGGCCACCCCCGACGAAGCGGCCCAGCTCAAACAGGCAACCGCCCGGCTCGGCAGCGGCCAATGGCTGCAGGTTCCTGCCGCCGCTTCCTGCCGCCTGCTGCACCAGACGGTCGCCAGCACCGGCTTTACCCACGGCGACACGCCACACCACGACGACGACGGCCCGCATCACCATCATGCCGGCTTCCAGGCCCATCGAACCTATCGCTGCGAGCAGCCCACCCAACTCAAGCGCCTGACCCTGTCGCTGGGCGCATCGTTTGCCAACCTGCACGAAACGGTGGTGGAAATTGCCACCGACAAGGGCCAGGGCCGCGTGCTGCTGCAGGCCGCGCAACAGCGCGTGGACCTGCCCCATGACTGAGCCTGCCGTGCACTTGCAGCAGGTTCGCTTCGCCTATCCCGGGCAAACGCCGGTCCTGCAGATTGAACATTTCGCGCTGCCGGTGGGCCAGCAACTCCTGTTGCGCGGCACCAGCGGCAGCGGAAAAAGCACCCTGCTTGGGCTGATTTCCGGCGTACTGAGCACGCCGCACGGCCAGGTGCGGGTGGCCGGACACGACCTTGGCGCGCTTTCAGGCGCCGCTCGTGACCGCTTCCGCGCCGACCATTGCGGGGTGATCTTCCAGCAGTTCAACCTGTTGCCCTTCCTGAGCGTGCGCGACAACATCGCCCTCGGCCTGTCCTTCGTCTCCCGCGACCGCCGCGCACGCCTCAGGCAGGATCTGGATACGCGCATTGCCGCCTTGCTCGATGCCCTGGGCCTGGACGCACGCACGCTCTGGAACCGCCCCGCCGGGCGCCTGAGCGTGGGCCAGCAACAACGGGTGGCCGCCGCACGGGCCTTGATCGGCCAGCCGCAGCTGCTGCTGGCCGATGAACCCACCTCGGCGCTGGACCCGGTGTCGGCCAGGGCGTTCCTGCACTTGATCGGCCAGGCCTGCCGGCAGCAGCACATCAGCTGCATCGTGGTCAGCCACGACCCGGCACTGACTGCGTTGTTCGATGCGGTGTCAGATCTTGCCGACCTCCAACGCCCACATCACCTGCGGGGGGCCGCATGATCCGGCTTGCCTTTTCCAGCCTGCGCAGCCGTGCGCTCAGCGTCCTGCTCACCCTGCTGGTGATCACCTTGAGCGTCTGCCTGCTGCTGGGCGTGGAGCGTATCCGCCAACAGGCCCACGCAGGGTTTGCCAGCACGGTGTCGGGCACGGACCTGGTGGTGGGCGCGCGCTCCGGGCCGGTCAACCTGCTGCTCTACGCCATCTTCCACATTGGCGATGCCACCAACAACGTGTCCTGGCAGAGCTACCAGGAACTGGCCGCGCTCAAGGACGTTGCCTGGACGGTGCCCCTGTCGCTGGGGGATTCCTACAAAGGGTTCCGGGTGGTCGGCACGACCACCGGCTTCTTCGAGCACTACCAGTACGGTGCCGGCCACTCCCTTGTCCTGGCCCAGGGGCAGCGCTTCGACGATCTCTACGACACCGTGATAGGCGCCGAGGTGGCCCAGCGGCTGGGCCAGTCGCTGGGCGATGACATCGTGCTGGCCCACGGCACCGGCCGGGTCACCCTGGCCCGTCATGATGACAAGCCGTTCCGCATCGTCGGCATTCTCAAGCGCACCGGTACTCCGGTCGACTCCAGCGTACTGGTCTCACTTCCGGCCATCCAGGCCATCCACCTGGACTGGCGCTCGGGCGTGCATCTGCGCGGGGCCCAGGTCAGTGCCGCCGCCGCGCGCCAGCAGGATCTCACCC
Source organism: Stenotrophomonas sp. GL_101 (assembly GCF_057835675.1). Taxonomy (NCBI): domain Bacteria; kingdom Pseudomonadati; phylum Pseudomonadota; class Gammaproteobacteria; order Lysobacterales; family Lysobacteraceae; genus Stenotrophomonas; species Stenotrophomonas sp. GL_101. Next base: position 2,774,740 of record NZ_CM174432.1, read on the forward strand.
CGACCTCCATCACCGCCTTCCTGGTGGGGCTGCACTCGCGCATCGCCACCTTCAGCGTGCAGCGACAGATCAACAGCTACCCCGACGAACCCCTGCTTGCGGTGATGCCCGGTGTCGCCCTGCAGCAGCTCTGGGGCACCCTGGGGACGGCCGAAGGCGCGCTGCGCCTCATCAGCGCACTGGTGGTGGTGCTCGGCCTCACCTCGCTGGTGGCCCTACTGGTAGCCACGCTGCAGGAGCGCCGCCGCGAGATGGCCGTGCTGCGCGCGCTGGGTGCCCGGCCGGTCTATGTGGCCGGCCTGCTGGTGTTTGAAGCGGTGGCCGTTACCAGCGTTGCCTGTGTCCTTGCGCTGGGCGGCCTGGCCTTGGCCAGTGTGGCCGCGCGCCGTTGGCTGCTCGATACGTTCGGGCTGTCCATCGACCGCATCGGGCCCACCGCCCAGGAAGGCTACTGGCTGGCCGCGGTGATCCTGGCCAGTGCACTGGCGGGGCTGCTGCCGGCCCTGCTGGCGTATCGCAATACGCTCTCGGACGGGCTGTCACCGCCAACATGACCCGTCTTGCCACTCTCGCCCTGCTGATGGCATTGGCGGGCTGCACGCCCAGCGCACCCCGTGCAACCGATACCGCCGCTGCACCGCCGGCGGCGAACATGGCCGCGGCGCACCCGGACCACGAACAGGCGTTGGACTGGCTGCAGATGATCCCGCCCGATGAGCTCAAGGCGCTCGAGAACGGGGACGTGCCCGACGTGAGCCATGACGGTGACGGCGCGATGCCGCAGTTCGGCACCTTCCGCACCGTGGACAGCGTGGTGGACCGACCCGTGCGCCTGCCCGGTTACGTGGTGCCGCTGGAGAACGACGTGGACGGGCGCCTCACCGAGTTTCTCTTCGTGCCCTACTACGGCGCCTGCGTGCATGTGCCCCCGCCGCCGCCCAACCAGATCGTGCATGTCCGGCTGGCCAAGGCCATTGCCATGCCCGATATGTACTCGCCGTTTTTCCTCACCGGCACACTGGTGGCCGAACAGCTCTCCAGCACGCTCGCCGGAACCGCCTACACCATGCGCAATGCCGGATTGAGGCCTTATGAAGAGTAAGCACACCTGCCTGTCCATGCTGCTGGTCGCCGCACTGGCCGGATGCCGTGGCAGCGACGATGCGGCACCCACCGTGCAGAAAACCGCAGCGGCCGCGACAACCGCGCACGCCATCACGCCGCCAGCGCGTAACGACAACGCCCTTGCAGCGCAACCGGTGACAGATTGGGAAGACCTGATGACCGACGACAGCCGCCTGGCGCGACCGCCGCCGGTGATCGGCCGCCCCGGCGTTGGCGGACAGACGACGCCGGGCGGGCTGATCGATGACAACGGTTCGGGCAGCATTCCCGGCATGGCCATCGACCACAACAGCCCCAACCGCGCCGCGCAGTTCGGTTCCTCGGCGGTGGTAGCGGAAATGGACGGCCGCGACCTGGGGCTGGACGGCTACGTGGTGCCGCTGGAGACCGACGATCAAGGCCGGGTGCGCGAGCTTCTGTTCGTGTCCTTCTACGGTGCGTGCATCCACGTGCCGCCGCCACCGCCCAACCAGATCATCCACGTGATGCTGTCCCGGCCCATCGCCGTACCCGAGCTGTGGGCGCCGTTCCACCTGCGCGGCACGTTGCACATCGCGCGCTTCAATGCCGACATCGCCAGCGCATCCTACGAGGCCGCGGGTGCGGCCATCACCCCGGTTGCCGGATGAGGCATCCAGCGCGCGGGGTGGTCGCCGGGTGCGTGCTCGCAGGACTCGTGGCCTGGACCGCATTTAGCTTGCGGACGCGTGATGCACCGCCGCCCCCGGCACCCGCTGCGACACCTGTGCCGCGAGAGGTCGCGCAGCTGTCGGCAACACCGGATGCCGACCTCAGCCAGGACCACATCACCGCGATCGAGGCGGCACTGGGGCAGAGCACGCCGTTTCGCAACGACGTGCTGTTCCTGATCAGCGCCAGTGCGCGCGATCGCTGCGCACCGGCGCACCACGGCGAGCTGGCGCGCATGGCCAACCGCGCCCAGCTGCCGATCCTGGCCGGCGTCAGCGACCTCACCCGCGCCTACCCGGCGCTGGACAGCCCGATCTACCACTACGTGCAACGCCTGGCCGACCAGGTCGCATGCGGGCGTGCCTTCCAGGGGGCCGCTCTACCCGAGGTAGACATCGAGCAGTACGCGCAGCGCTTTCCTGACAGCTATTTCACCCCGTCGCGCAACGGCAGTGAACCCAACGAGTATCGCGACCGGCCGCTGGCCGCGCGGGCGCGGCAGGCGTGCCAGACCGTGGCCTACGCGGTGTTGCCGCTCTCGCTGCCGGATTGGCGCTGCGATGCCAGCCGTGCCGGCGCGCGGCGACGCATCGTGGACGCGTGCGAGACCACCCGGCAGGCCGTGGGGGCCACCGCGGTGGAGGAGCTGACCGAGGCGGCCGGGCAGGCGCTTGCCGAGCCGGTCAGCGGTGTGTTGGGTTCGGTACCGACCCAGTGCCGTTAGTCGCATCGACCCGCCCCGGTCCAGCGGCGTCCGCCGAGGCCCCGCCGCGCACGGTCGGCGCCAGGTTGGCGCAATGTTGCTGTAATAGAATTTCGGCACCTGCCGCCGTCCCGCCCCCTTCCCGCCCGAGCCAACCCGATGCATATCCTGCTGGTCGAAGACGAAGCCGAACTGGCGGCCACGCTCCGAACCGCCCTGCAACGGCAGCGCTACGTGGTGGACCTGGCCGACACGTTCTCGCTGGCCCGGCAGGCCGCCCTGTACGGCTCGCACGACCTGATCCTGCTTGACCGCACCTTGCCCGACGGCGATGGCCTGGCGTTGATTCCGCTGCTGCGCGAGAAGAATCCCGGCGTGCCGGTGATCGTACTCAGTGCCTTGGGCAACCTGCCCGACCGCGTGGCAGGCCTGGACGAAGGCGCCGATGATTACCTGGCCAAGCCGTTCGCACTGGAAGAACTGTTTGCGCGCATCCGCGCCGTCCATCGGCGGCCCAGCAGCCTGGCCGACGACACCGTGAGCGTGGGCCGGCTGGTGTTCGACCCGGTCTCGGGCGAAGCCACCGTGGGCGGTGCGCGGTTGGAGCTGCCGCGCCGCGAGGTGCGCGTACTGGCCGCATTGGTCAAGCGCCTCGGCCGCACCGTACTGCGCGAATCGATGGAGATGGCCGTGTATGGCTTCGATGAGTGTGTTCATTCCAACTCATTGGACTCGCACGTCTCGCGCCTGCGCCGCAAGCTGGCCGACGCCGATGCCGGCCTGGAGATCCATGCCATCCGTGGCGTGGGCTACCTGATGCGCGAGCACAAATGAGCAGGCGCCGCCCCACGCTGAAGTGGCCGCTGATCATCAAGCCGCTGATCTGGCACCTGCTTGCCCTGGTCGTTGCCCTGTTCGTGTTGTTGATGGTGCTGGTGCGCATGGACAGCGGCGGCTTCTACACCGTGCAGACCGTCGCCCCGGTGGCCGCCGCCGCCGTGCAACGCGATGCCAGCGGCGCACTGGTGGTGCGCCCCACCGCCGAGCTGGAGGCCTTGCTGAAGACGGCGCCGGGGGTATGGTTCGTCGCCGAGGATGCGCAGGGCCGCCATGTCAGCTTCGGCAACGTGCCTGCGCCCTACGCATCGCTGGTGGGCGCCCTGGGCAGCATTCCCTATGGCGACCTGCGCGGACGCGATCTCGGCGACGGCCTGGCCGTGGTGGTGCGCCAGCATCAAAGCGCCGCCGGCCGCCTGACCATCATGGCCCACGGCGAGGTCGACTCGCTCACCTGGCAGATGGCGCTGGCCGCCCATGTCATCACCTTGCCGATCTTCGCGCTGCTGGCGCTGGTCACGCTGATCGTCACCCCCATGACCGTGCGCAAGGCGCTTGCAGGCGTGGAGCGCATCGCCCAGGAAGCCACCCGCATCTCGGCCAGTCGCCGCGGCGTGCGCCTGACCGAAACCGCCGTGCCGGTGGAAATCGCGCCGCTGGTGGCGGCCGTGAACCAGGCGCTGGATCGGCTCGACGAAGGGCATGAGCGCCAGCGTCGCTTCATTGCCGCAGCCGCGCACGAACTGCGTACGCCCATCGCGATCCTGCAGTTGAAGATCGATGCGGCCGGTGATTCCACCTCGCGCAGCCTGGCCGTGGAGGTCGTGCGCCTGGCCACGCTGGCCGAACAACTGCTGGATCTGCACCGGCTGGATGAGGAAGGGCCGCGCGCGAGCATCGACCTGGCCCTGCTGGCCAAACGCGTGGCCGCCGACCTGGCCCCGTTGCTGATCGCGTCCGAGCGCAGCGTCGCCGTCGTGATCGAGCCCCACCTGCCGGTGCTGGGCGATGCGGGGGCGGTGGAACGGGTGGTGTCCAACCTGGTGTTGAATGCCGCCGAACACGGCGGGCGGCACGTCATCATTCGCGTGCAGGGCGCCAGCCTGGAGGTGGAGGATGACGGCCCCGGCATTGCCCCGGCAGAGCGCGAGCGCGTGTTCGAGCCGTTCCAGCGCTTGCGTCCGCGCCAGACCGGCGCAGGCCTGGGCCTGAACCTGGTCAAGCAGGTGATGGAGCGCCATCGCGGCAGCGTGACCATCCTGGATGCCCCCGGTGGCGGTGCCTTGATCCGGGTGGCATTTCCGCCGCCCCAAGGCGCGCAGCCGGCACGCTGACGCAAGGTTGCGGCAACCCGCCACGTGGAGAGTAGGCACATCACCGTGTGCCACCGGGCATGCGCCTGTCTTCACTACCGCGAGATCCCCCGATGCCCTGCCCTCCTGCCCCCGGCTGCCATGGCCGCCGTTGACTACCTGCGCCGCGTGCGCTCCTCCCTGATCGGTGCCGCTGCCGTGTTGTGCATCGTGGTGGCCACCTATGCCTGGCTCGCGCCGGCCGCACCGCCCACGCTTGAACTGGCGCCTGTCATTCGCGGCGATATCGAACAGACCGTGGAAGCCACCGGCACCCTCAAACCCTCGCGGCTGGTGAGCGTGGGCGCGCAGGTGTCCGGACGCATCGAAGCGCTGCACGTAACGCTGGGCGACAAGGTGCATGCCGGCGACCTTATCGCCGAGATCGACTCGCGCACCCAGCGCAACGCGCTGCAGAGCGCCCAGGCCGCCCGCCGCAGCGCCAGCGCCAACCGGGCCGCGCTGGCCACCGAGCTGCGGCAGTTGCAACGTACCCTGCAGCGGCAGCAACACCTGGGTGCGCTGCAGCTGGTGGCCCGCGCCGATGTGGATGCGGCCACCGCGCGGGTGGAGGCCACCGGTGAGCAGATCGCCGCGCTGGATGGCGAGATCGTGCAGCGCCAGACCGACGTGGACATCGCCCAGACCAACCTGGACTACACCCGCATTACCGCCCCCACCGACGGCACCGTACTGGCCGTGGTCGCGCGCCAGGGGCAAACGGTGAACGCGGTGCAGAGTGCGCCCACCATCGTGATGCTGGGCAACCAGGAGACGATGACGGTCTACGCTGAAATCTCAGAGGCCGACGTGGTGCATACCCGGATCGGCCAGAAAGCGTTCTTCACCATTCTCGGTGACAGCCAGCGGCGCTACAGCAGCACCCTGCGCGACATCGCGCCGGCACCGGATTCGATCACCCGGGAAGACGCCTCCGGCCCCTCTTCCCTGGCACTGTCCGGCACCGGCAGCCGCACCGCCATGTACTACAACGGCCAGTTCGACGTGGACAACACCGACGGCCGCCTGCGCAGCTACATGACCGCGCAGGTACGCATCGTGCTGGGCCGCGCGGCCAACGTACTCACCATTCCGTCGGCCGCCCTGGGCGCGCGCGCCGACGATGGCCACTACGCCGTGCAGGTACGCGGCGCCGACGGCCACCCGGTGGCGCGCCGCATCCGCATCGGCCTGGACGACCAGATCCGCGTGCAGGTCACCGCCGGGTTGAAGGAAGGCGAGCAGGTGGTGCTGGCCCAGGCCGACACCGCCAAGGGTGCATCGCCGGCCGACGCGCAACCCGGCAGCGCGCCTGCCGGGCCACGATGAGCACCACACCGGACGCACCGCTGCTGTGCGTGCGCGGCCTGCGCCGCGAGTTCCCGGCCGGCGAGCGCCCGCTGGTCGTTCTGGACGGCATCGACCTGGACATCCATGCCGGTGAACTGGTGGCCATCGTCGGCCAGTCCGGTTCGGGCAAATCCACGCTCATGAACATCCTGGGCTGCCTGGACCGCCCCACCGCCGGTTCCTACCAGGTGCAGGGGCGCCAGACCGGGCAGATGGATCCGGACCAACTGGGCGAGCTGCGTCGTGAGCACTTCGGGTTCATCTTCCAGCGCTACCACCTGCTCAACGAGCTCACCGCGATTGCCAACGTGGAAGTGCCGGCCATCTACGCCGGCCTGCCCGCACAGGCGCGCCACGCGCGGGCGACACAGCTGCTGACGCGGCTGGGCCTGGGCGAGCGCCTGGGCCATCGCCCCGGCGAGCTGTCCGGTGGCCAGCAGCAGCGCGTCTCCATCGCGCGTGCGCTGATGAACGGCGGTGCGGTGATCTTCGCCGACGAACCCACTGGCGCGTTGGACACCCATTCGGGCAAGGAGGTCATGACGATCCTGGGCGAGCTGCACGCCGAAGGCCACACCGTGGTGCTGGTCACCCATGACATGGCCGTTGCCCAGCACGCCCAGCGCATCATCGAAATCGCCGACGGCCGCATCGTCTCCGACCGCCTCACCGGCGTGACGGCAACCGCAGCGGATGCCAACCCACCGCCGCGACCGGCACCGGTCGGCGGCAGCGGCCTGCAGGCCCTCGCCGACCGTTTCGGTGAAGCCTTCCGCATGGCATTGCGGGCCATGAACGCCCACCGCATGCGCACCTTCCTGACGATGCTGGGCATCATCATCGGCATCGCCTCGGTGGTGGCCGTGGTGGCGCTGGGTACCGGCGCGCGCCAGGCCATCCTGTCCAACATCTCCTCGCTGGGCACCAACACCATCGAGATCTACCCCGGTGCCGGTTTCGGCGACCTGCGCTCTGCCCAGGTGGAAACCCTCACTCCCGGCGACAGCGTGGCCCTGGCCGGCCAGCCCTTCGTGGACAGCGCCACGCCCGGCGTGGCCACCACCGCCACGGCCATGCACGGCAACCGCACCGCCAGCGTGCAGGTGCATGGGGTGAGCGAGCAGTACTTCCGCGTGCGCGGGCTGGCGTTGGGCCAAGGCAGCTTCTTCGGCCAGCCCGGGGTCGTGGGCTACCAACAGGTCGCGGTGATCGATGTGAATACCCGCGAGCGCTTCTTCGCCGCCCGCGAGAACCCCATCGGGCAGACACTGCTGCTGGGCAACGTGCCGGTGCGGGTGATCGGGGTGACAAAGAAAGACAGTGCCAGCGTCGGCGATGCCTCGGTGCTGAGCGTGTGGGTGCCCTACACCACGGTCATGGCGCGCATGCTGGGGCAACGCCACGTCTCCAGCATCAGCGTACGGGTGTCCGATGCCATCACCATGCAGGCGGCCGAGACGGCCATCGCCGGCCTGCTGACCCGGCGCCATGGCAGCCGCGATTTCTACATGAGCAACAACGCGCAGATCCGTGAGTCCATCGAGCAGACCACCGGCATCCTCACCATGATGATCGGCTCCATCGCCGCCATCGCCCTGGTGGTGGGCGGCATCGGCGTGATGAACATCATGCTGGTGTCGGTGACAGAGCGTACCGGCGAAATCGGCGTGCGCATGGCCGTCGGCGCGCGCCGCAGCGACATCCTGCAGCAGTTCCTGATCGAGTCGGTGCTGGTGTGCCTGCTCGGCGGCCTGCTCGGCATTGCCGTGGCGCTGGGGCTGGGGGTGATCCTGGACATCGCCGACGTGGGCTTCAGCCTGGTGTTCTCGGCCAGCTCCATCGTGGCCGCGTTCACCTGTTCCAGCCTGATCGGCATCGGCTTCGGCTTCCTGCCGGCGCGGCGTGCCGCGCAACTGGACCCGGTAGAGGCGCTGATTCGCTAGGGGGTAAGCAACCGGCAGGTTCGCGCAATGTTGCGCGCGCCTACTTGCAACACCGGGCACATCTGCACGAAGGAGCATTACCCATGTTTTCCCCCGCTGGACGAAACGCCCTGCTACTGGGCGCAGTGGTGCCATTGCTGGCGCTGTTGAGCTGCCCCACGGTAGCGCATGCACAACGCGGCGATGCCTATCGCCCCGACTGGAAGCAGCACCAGGACGACCGCAGCCGCGATGACTACAACGCACGCGAACGTGAGCGGGAACGCGAACGCGAACGTGACCGCCGCGATGATGCCAAGGCCAAGGGCATCGTGGTGGGCGTAGTGGGCACGGCCGTACTGGCCGGCGTGATCGCCGCCGCTGCCAACCGCGAAAAAGAAAAGCGGCAGCGTGCCGATTACTGCATCAACCGCTACGGCAACTACGACCGCGCCAACGACACCTACCGCGGCCAGGATGGCTACACCTACCGCTGCCGCTGAACCCAGGCCTGCGCAACGCCCCCCACCCAAAGGAACACCCATGCCACTTCACAACCTTGCCCTGCTCGTCACGCTGTACGCGGTCACCCACGTAGCAAGCGCCGCCACCCCCGATGCCAAGCAGGCCTACATCGACAGCACCTTCAGCGCCATGGACGCCAACGGCGATAGCCGCGTGGACAAGGCCGAGTTCACCCGGTTCCAGCAGGCGCGTTTCAACAAACAGGCCGACTCCATCGACGTGGCTTTCAAGGAAATGGACAAGAACAAGGACGGCAAGATAAGCAAGGAGGAAGCAGCGATCGTGCCGGAGATCGCGCAGTACTTCGGCGGCCTGGATACCGACGGCGATGGATTCCTGTCGCTGAAGGAAATGCAGCAGGCCATGGTAGCCGCGCAGACGGCCGATACCGCGAAGTAATGCCCTCATCGGCGGCCCGGGTAACCGGGCTCGGCGGGCATGGCCGGGGCCATGGCCCAGCAGAGAAATCTCCTATCTCGCCTTACGCCGCACTTCCAGAAGCAACGCTTCCTGCGCCTTCCCGGACAGCTTGCCGAACTCATCGATGAGCTCGGCAAGCTGGTCAGTTTCCGCAAAGAGATAGGCAACGGAAACGCCCAGGGCGCGCGCAATCTTCTGCGCCGTCTCGATGTCGCAATTGTGCACGGCCCGCTCGTACCGGTTGATGCGAACGCCCGCAACATCTTCTGGCAATCCGGTAATCCCCCCGCAGGTTAGTAGCAGCCAGAAGTGGAATTTTCTCGTAACCTAACCCGAGGAGATCCCATGAAGAAATCACGATTCACCGACAGCCAGATCATCGCCGTACTCAAGCAGGCCGAGGCCGGCACGCCTGTCCCGGACCTTTGCCGACAGCATGGCATCAGCTCAGCGACGTTCTACAAGTGGCGCAGCAAGTTCGGCGGCATGGATGCGTCCATGGTGTCCCAGCTAAAAGAACTGCAGGACGAGAACCGGCGGCTGAAGAAGATGTACGCCGATGCCCAGCTCAGTGCCGAGCTGCTGAAGGAAGCGCTCTCAAAAAAATGGTGAGGCCATCTCAGCGTCGCGAGATGGCCAGACTGGCGGTCCAGGCAGGCATCACCAGCATCGTTCATGCGTGCAGGACGTTCGAGGTGAGTCAGACCTGCTACCGCTATCAGGCCAAGGCCTGCCAAGAAAATGCGATCATCGCTGACTGGTTGCTCAGGCTGACCAGCGCCTACCGCGATTGGGGCTTTGGGCTGTGCTTCCTGCACCTGCGCAACGTGAAGGGCTTCGCTTGGAACCACAAGCGCGTGTATCGGATCTATCGCGATTTGGAGCTGAACCTGCGCATCAAGCCGCGTAAGCGCATCGTCCGAGAAGTGCCGGCGCCGCTAGCGGTTCCGAAGGCGGCGAACCACACTTGGCCGATGGATTTCATGCACGACCAACTGGCTGATGGACGCAGCTTCCGGATGCTCAACGTACTGGATGATTTCAACCGGCAGGGTCTGGCGATGGAGGTCGACATCTCCTTGCCTGCGGCGCGCGTTATCCGCAGCTTGGAACAGATCATTCAATGGCGCGGAAAGCCTCGCGCCATACGCTGCGACAACGGGCCCGAGTACATCAGCGGAGCGCTGCAAGCATGGGCCGAGCAGCAAGGCATTGCGCTGCTCTACATCCAGCCAGGCAATCCTCAGCAGAACGCCTACATCGAACGCTACAACCGGACCGTGCGTTACGCTTGGCTTGCCAGCAATCTGCTCAATGACATCCAGCAGGTCCAGGACATCGCCACCCGTTGGCTATGGACTTACAACCACGAGCGCCCGAACATGGCGCTCGGCGGCATCACGCCAATGCAGAAGCTTGCACTGGCAGCGTAGTTCCACTTTTGGCGACCGCTAAAAGCGGGGGGATTACCCATGACCACGCCGACGCTGGACGCACTGGGCGTGCGTGTCTAATCAGTCGAAACAGAATCCAGCTCCGAGATAGATGAAGGCCCCTTAATCCTGGAGGATGGATTGGCCCTCTCTGATCGGCGGAACAGCTCGGACAGTTTGAGCCTCAGGCCAGGCACCTCTTTTACAGCCTCGTGAAACTCTCTGGACCGCAGCAGCTCATGGAACGGGCTACCTGCAACCTGCTCCTCCACTAACCTCAAAGGAATTTCATCCAGGCGACTCATCGCAATTGAGAACAACTGCGCCTCCATAAGGTCATCCAAACGGGCTGCCTCCGATCGGTAGCCTTCATATGCAGCGGCAAGCGCCGCCTTGTATGCGTAGTCCTCCGCCAGCCGGAAACGCTGGCCTGTCTGCTTCGTAGCCACCCAAGCAAGCCAAACCGGTGCCGCAAGTGACAGGCTAGCAAGTGCAACTTGAGCCACTAGGAAGGGCCAGCCGCCATTCGGAACTTTAGTTGCCGCATCAAGGATCGTGGGAAATCTGACGAATCCGATCCCAATCGCAGTCAAAAGTGCAACGATAAGTACCCCACCCCAGACATATACAGATATCCCCAGCGATCGAGCCCGCGAGTCAAATGAACGAGCTAAGCCTTCGGACGTTGCTGCAGCATATGCCGCACCCACCCTTTTCATGACCTGGTCCGCTTCGGAGAGAAGCGTCTCGATCTGCAGCCTCTTCTCACCAATCTCCTTCAACGCAACTACTGCTTCCTTCTCGCACTCAACCGCACTGACTTGTGCTTGACGGGTATCCTCAAGTGCTCGCTCAAGATCCTCGCGCGTAGTATCAAGATCTGTGGCGATATCATAAGCGCGCGCGATGCGCTCTAGCTTTCTATCAACGTCATCAACACCCCAGTTCGTCTTATCCAACCGGCGTCGCGCACTATCGACGTCACGCTTTAGGCGACCAGGCAAAGTCCAGATCTGACTGACAACCTTGGGATCAATAAAGCTCTGCAGGTGCACTTCCAGCGTTAGAAGCAGCCCCTGGAAAGAAGAAATTACGAGCGGATCATTCTGCAGGTGCGGAAGTAGCCGTGACCTGGCATCATCCACCTTAGCCTTAAGATCGGGAAGATAGACTGACGCTCGTTCTGGATCTACTGTCGACCAGTCGTAGTCCATGTAGCGCTTTCTGAGAATGTCGAAATTGTCTCTTATGTCATCCGCGTCAATGACTGGACCATAAGTCCCAAAGCTAACGAACTTGGTCTCTGCCCATTTTTGAGTGAACTCGTCGACAAGTTGAGTCATCGCCTCGAACAGCCGCGCAGCTGCGTCAGCGGGATCAAATCCTTCCATGCGTCACCCCCCAAGTGGATTTGAATCGTAGGCTTAGCTGGATTCCCATGCAACCCGCTACTGCTCTCGCGCGAATTGGAATGCCCAGAGCCACATCCTGACTATCGTCTTTGGAAGAAGCGGTGGGAACCACTTTCCTTGAACAGCCCCAGCCTTCGGCGCATACATACGGAAAGTTAGCGAAAATCCCTTGTCGGAGGTTGCAGGCAATAGGAACGGACCTCGGTAGAGCGGGAACCACCAACAGGCTAGTTGTGCCATCCTCATTTTCCTCCAGCGGCGAAACGTTGTTGAGGTTGTAGCGCAGGAAGGTCGTCCTTGGAGAATCGGATCTCGCAGGTCTCGCGGCCATCGAGCGGCTTTCGGTCGCTTTCGGTCGCTGTCGGTCTGTCGGTCTGTCGGTCTGTCGGTCTGTCGGACGAAGTAGATCGCCTCATCCACTCGATTAGCCCAAAGAACCGTAGTTGATGACGTTGTGTGCCATCACGTCATCCCGAAAATGCTTGCCCGAATGCGGCAGGGCAGTTGATCCGAAGCAGGCCGGACCTTAGACCCAGCCGCCGACACGCAGCCGCTCCACATGTTAATCTTTCTCATTCTCACCTCCCCTCCCACCCCGATGACCCGCCCGTCGCTTCGTCTCTCCGCCCTGGGCCTGTCCCTGTCCTTCGCCTGCATTTCGGCCCACGCCGCTCCACCCACCTCCCCCTATGTGCAGCAGCTGGACGCGGTGCAGGTACTCGGACGCGCCCAGACCCTCTACCGGGTGGACGACGCCACGGTGGGCACGCGTACGGACACGCCGCTGGCGTTGGTGCCGCAGTCCATCCAGGTGGTACCGCGTGAGCTGATCGAAGACCAGGCGGCCCGCCAGATCACCGACCTGTATCGCAGCATCAGCGGCATCAGTTTCTTCAGCTATGCCGGCGTAACACTGCGCGGCTTCCGCCAGGAAAACGTGCTGTATGACGGCCTGCGCGGCGACCCCTACGCCGGCTTCTCGGTGCCGCAGCTGTTCAACATCGAGCGCGTGGAAGTCCTGAAGGGACCGGCCGGCGCCCTGTACGGCGGCGGTGATGCCGGCGGCGTCATCAACTACGTGACGCGCAAGCCCAAAGCCACACCCGAGCGCCGCATCGAACTGCAGGCCGGCAACAACGGTTTCCGGGCTGCTTCGATCGAGGCCACCGGGCCGATGAACACCGTTGGCAGCGTGCGCTACCGCGCCGGGCTGTATGGCGACACCGAACAGGGCGTGCGCTGGAACGCGGACAGCGAAAGCGTGATCGGCGATGCATCGCTGGCCTTCGACGTGGGTGACACCGGCGAGTTGACCCTGCAGTTCACCGACATCACCCAGAACCTGGGCGGCAACCGCCTGCGTGGCGTGCCGGTGGACGACAACGGCAGTTTTCTCACCGACCGTCGTTGGAACCACAACGAAGCCACCGACTTTCTCGACATGCGCGCCAAGGTTGCGCTTGCGCAGTACCGCTTCTCGCCCAGCAGCAATCTGGACGTGGATGTGGGTGCCCGCTGGTTCGAGAACAACGAGCATCAGATCTACCATGAGCCGATGGGGCTGATCGACCGCAACCGCGACGGCGTGCCCGAATGGATGACCCGCCAGCTGCGCAATCAGATTCGCGACAACGATGCATTCACCGCCAACGGCAACGCGGTGTGGCGCGTCAGCACCGGCAGCATCGAGCACAAGGTGCTGTTCGGCGCCGATGTGTACCAACAGGATGCCGACTTCACCGCGCAGACGGCCAACAGCGCCGACCTGGCGCGGGGTGCCGGCCCGGTGCCGGGCATCGACCTGTTCAACCCGGTGTATGGCGCAAGTTCGTGGCGCGACCACAACCTGGCCGCCCTGCCCTGGCGCAGCACGAGCACGCGCAGCAAGCGCTATGGCGGCTACCTGCAGGACGAACTGACCCTGACCCCACGCTGGCATGTGCTGGCCGGACTGCGCTGGGACGGTTTCAAGGACGATGACCGCGTTGCCGGCACCAGCGTGGACGGCAACGACATCAGCTGGCGGCTGGGCAGCACGTATACCGTGCGGGAAGGCGTCAATGTCTACGCCAACATCGCCAGCGGCTTCATGCCCCAGAGCGCGGCCAACCAAAGCGCCGAGGCGGGCGGCCCGTTCGATGCCGAGCGCAGCAAACAGTGGGAAGTCGGGTTGAAATCCCTGCTGGCCGAGCGCGTCACCCTGAACCTGGCCGCTTACCGGATCGACCGCAGCAATATCGTGCAGGCCACCGGCGAGATCGTGGACGGCGTCAACCAGCTGGCCGCCCTTGGCCTGGTGCGCAGTACGGGCATGGAGCTGGATCTGCTGGCCGATGTCACCGAACGCTGGGTGCTCAACCTGACCTACGCCTACAACGATGCGCGGGTGAAGGATGCCGGCAGCAACGGCATTACCAATGCCTCCGGCGATCGCTTTGCCAATGCGCCGCAGAACAAGCTCGGCCTGTGGACACGCTACGACCTGCCGGCGATCAACTCCGCCATCGGCTTCGGCGCCGATTACGTGGATGAGCGCGTCAGCCTGGATGGCCAACGGGTAAAGCCTTACACCGTGTTCGACATGAGCTGGAAGACGCAGTGGCAGCAGTGGCAGTTCCAGGCCAACGTCAAAAACCTGTTCGACAAGGTCTATGCCGCCAGTGGGTTCACCGAGCGCACCGGCCACTTCCCGGGTGAACCACGCCGCGTGTACGTCCAGGCTGCGTACTCCTTCTGAGCCTGCCCATGCGCCAGCCTGCGCCAGCGCACCCCAACCGCCCTGCGCGCAGCGGGAGTGGGCGCCGGCTGTGGTTCGACCTGCACAGTTGGCTCGGCCTGAAGCTCTGCCTGTTCATGGGCTTTGTCTGCCTCACCGGCACGCTGGCGGTGTTCTCGCAGGAGATCGACTGGCTGCTGCACGCCCCCATGCGCGTGGCCGATGGTGGTGAGCAAGCCGGCTGGGGGCCCGTCATCCATGCCGCGCAGACGGCACATCCAGACTGGGAGCTGGAAGGGATCTCCGCCGGGCACACGCGCCTGTTCGCTGCGCGCGCGCAGATGCGCCTGCCCGATGGCAAGCGACGTTTTGTCTGGATCAACCCTTATACCGCGCAGGTGACCGGCGACACGGGCTGGTTCAATACGCAACGGCTGCTGCGCAACACCCACCGCCACCTGATGCTGCCGGTGGCCTGGGGCGTGCCACTGGTGGCGGCGCTGTCCATCCCGTTGCTGCTGTCGCTGTTGAGCAGCCTGTATATCTACAAGAAGTGGTGGCGTGGTTTCTTCAAACGGCCCGACGCCTCGCGACCGCGCCGCCTGTGGGGCGATGTCCATCGCTTGGCCGGGGTGTGGTCACTCTGGTTTCTGCTGCTGATCGGGTTGACCGGAGCGTGGTATCTGATCGAATCACTCGGCGGCGATGCACCGGCCGCGCCGACCATGCGACTGGCCAAGGACGATGACCGCGCTGCCGCCGTAGACCCGGCCGCCGTCGATGCCGCGGTGCAGACCGTCCGCCAGCAATGGCCTCGCCTTGAAATCCTCGGCGCCATCCCCGCGCGCGATGGCGGGAGCATCCTGTTCCTGGGCGAGGCCGACGCATGGCTGGTGCGGGAGCGGGCGAACAACATCGCCATCGATCTGCATACCGGGCAAGTGATCGGCATGCATGACGGCCGTGCGCTGGGGGTCCATCAGCGCATCGCCGAAATGGCCGACCCCCTGCACTTCGGCAGCTTCGGCGGTTGGCCGATCCGAGTGCTCTGGTTGCTGGCCGGCACGCTGCTGACTGGGCTGTGCTTCACCGGCGTGTATCTCTACGGACTTCGCACAGTGGATTCGCTGCGATCAGCAGCTAAGAGGCGGCAGACATGAGTCATGAAAAACTGCCCGGCCCCTGGCGCGCGGCGTGGCACGGCATGGGTCGCTGGCGCTGGCTGTGGCTGGCACTGCTGCTGGTGTGGGCGTTGCTGGTGCCGCTGGAGGCTATGAAGTAGCAGCGATTGTCGCCTGTGCGTGCTTTCCGCATCACAATCACGACCCATCAAAAATCCCCATTAAGAATCAGCGACTTATGCGTGATTGGCGGAGAGAGTGGGATTCGAACCCACGGAAGGTTTGACCCTTCGCCGGTTTTCAAGACCGGTGCCTTAAACCGCTCGGCCATCTCTCCGTATCGCTGACGCTATCCGCGTCCCGCGTGCCCCGGTCATTGCAACCGGGACATCCGGTCGGGGCAGCGCCCCGTCCGGCATGGCTCCCCGGCATGGGCCGGGGGTGGCATTTTCGCATTTCCGCCCGGTTTTGCCCAGCCGGTGTGCGCTCCTACCCCGCGCGAGCGCCCTGGTCAGGCTGACTGAACGAAACCCGCCTGCCACGCTCCCAGTAAGTTCCGTGTAAGTCCAAGCAGCCAAAGCTCGTAGCGCCTCCCAACGATGCTACCCGCATGCTCAAGTCTGTGCTCGCCCTTCCGCTGCTTGTCCCCACCATTGCCCTGGCCCAAGGCGTTTCCAGCAGCAGCGACCTGCTCGCCGGTGCCAAGGACGACCGCTGGTCAGTGGGCGTGGCGGTGGCCGTCCGCGACAGCCCCTATGTCGGCGAAGGCACCCGTGTGCGCCCGCTGCCGCTGGTCACCTACGACGGGGATCGCTTCTTCTGGCGCGGGATTTCTGGCGGAATCCACCTCGTGCAGGGCAGCGCGTTCTCGTTGGACGCGGTGCTGGCAGGCCGCTTCGACGGGTTCGACATCAAGGATCTGTCCCGGGCCGGGCTGGCCCGCAATGGCCTGGACGCCACCACTCTGGAGGACCGGGACGACGCACTGGACGCCGGGCTGGCGGCCAGTTGGCGTGGACAAGCCGGGGAGCTGAAGGTCAGTGCCCTTGCCGACGTAACCGACACCAGCGGCGGTTACGAACTCGCCGTGGACTACGCGTATGCCCTGCAGTGGGGCCGCACCACGGTCGTGCCTGGCGCCGGGGTCCGCTGGATGTCCAGCGACCTGGTCAACTACTACTACGGCACCCTGGACGAAGAAGTCCGCCGGGGTGCGCCGCGCTACCAGCCGGGCTCGGCGGTGGTTCCGCAAGTCAGCATCGGCTTCTCGCGTCCGCTGGGAGACAAGTGGCGCGTGCTCGGCGGCGTGGACTACAAGTTCCTGCCCAGCGAACTGGCCGACAGCCCACTGCTCGAGCCGGATTCAAACGGGTCTGCCGGGATACGCCTGGGAATCTCGCGAAGCTTCTGATCGTCCATACTGGACGCTGCGCCCCCATGGCTACGTCCTTGCCCATCCCGGCCGTTTCCAATCGAATCGCCCTGGTGGAGGACCACCCCCGCCTGGCCATGCTGGTCGAGCGGGGCCTGGGCGCAGCGGGTATCGCCGTGGATACCTTTGCCACCCTCGAGGCGGCCTGGCACGGCTTGCTTCGCCTTCCCTATGCGCTGGCGATCGTGGATCGCGGGCTGCCCGATGGCGATGGCCTCACCCTGATCATGCGGTTGCGTGCAGCCGACAACCAGCTGCCGTGCCTGATGCTCACCGCCAAGGACGCACTGCATGATCGCGTGGCCGGTCTTGACGCAGGTGCCGACGACTACCTGCCCAAGCCCTTCGCGATAGAGGAGCTTACCGCGCGCGTGAGAGCGCTCATGCGGCGTCCTGTGGAGTACCGGGAGCCGCAGCTTGCCTACCAGGGCCTGCAGGTGCTGCCGGCACTGGGCTGCATGCGGCACCGGGAGGAGCAGGTCAGCCTGGCACCCGCAGAGCTGCAGCTGATCATCCTGCTGGTGAGGTCCGCCGGCCAGATCGTGCGGCGAGCCGCGCTGGAGGCAGCGGCGTGGGGTGTTTCAGAGGCGGTTACCCCCAATGCCCTGGACGTGGCGTTGCACCGGTTGCGGAAAAAACTGGGCACGATCAATGCCCCGCTGACCATCCTCAACGTCCGAAACCTCGGCTTCTCCCTGCTCCACACCGATGCTGCGTAGTCTCACCGGCCGCCTGATGGCCGGCACCATGCTGGCAGTTCTGGTCGCCGCAGTGGCCGCCACCGGGGTCATGCTGGCAATGACCTCGCCCCGGCAACCCGACCGCCTGCTTCGCGCCGAAGTGCAGGAAGAGCTTGAGCACCTGATGGAAGGCCTGCGCACGGATGCGGCGGGAAACCTGCAGGTCGTGCTGAAGCCGCAGAACGCCACCTACGATGCAATGACCAAGGACTCGGCCTACTTCCTCGCCGATGCCACGGGGAAGACGGTGCTGCAGAGTTCACCAGGCCCGGCACTGGATGCGCTCAAAGCCCTGCCGTCGGGCGTTCACGACATGATGGTGAACAGCAATGGCATTGCCGTGCGGCTTTACGTCATGGAAGCGCCCGTGGACTATCGGGGCCAGCACTACACCGCCCGGGTGGCGCGCAGCGAACGACTCGTGGAAACGCTGAGCGAGTATGCCGGCAGGCTCTACCTCCGGGCGGGCTTGGTTACCCTGCTGCTGGCACTGCTCACCTTCACCATCGCGGTGTACTGGACCATCAGGCGGATGCTCCGCCCGCTTCGACAGGCCTCGGCAGTGGCCGCGCAGGTAGGGCCGCGGAACCTGGGGACAAGGCTTCGCACCGAAAACCTGCCCGCTGAAGTGATCCCCGTGATCGATGCCTTCAACGCCGCTCTGGCGAGATTGGAGAATGGGTTCCGGGTTCAACAGGACTTCCTGGCCTCTGCGGCGCATGAACTGAAGACGCCGCTGTCGTTGTTGACGGCCGAGATTGAACTGAGTGGTGCGGCCAACAGGGAGGTGCTGCTGCAGGACGCCGGGCACATGGCACGCCAGATTCATCAACTACTGCACCTTGCCGAAGTCAGCGAGGTGCACAACTACACCTTCGAGCCGGTCCGCCTTGCGCTGATCCTCCAAGATGCTGCCGACTACCTGATACGCATGTCCGGACAACGCTCGGTGACCGTGGATGTGCGCGACCTGGCCGGAGAGAGGCCTCTGCTGGCCGATGCGTCGGCGGTGTTTGTACTGGCCAAGAACCTGGTCGAGAACGCAATCCACCATGCGCCCGTTGGCGGCAAGGTGCACGTTGAGCTGTTTCCTTGGGGCTTCTGCGTGCGGGACTATGGCCCCGGCGTTGCACCCTCGCACCAAACGCTGCTCTTCAAGCGCTTCTGGCGCGCCAATCCCCGCGACAGCGCCGGTGCCGGGCTTGGTTTGGCGATCTGCATGGAGATCTGCACGTCGCACGGCTGGGACCTTCGTTATGAGGCCGCTCACGACGGCGGTGCACGCTTTGTCGTGGAAACGAGCACGGCCGCGGCATCCCCAGGGGACCTGGCGTCCTGATACGGAAATGCCTCACCCGCGCTATGGCCAGTCTCAATACGCGAGACATGTCTCTGGGAAGATGAGTCACCTCCTCCCGGACGTCTGTATGAGCAATCCTCACTACACCCACATTCCCAGCACACTGGAGTTTCTGACCAAGCTCAAACGGCCTTCTACGCCCCCAAGCGTGTTCGACAGGATCGAGCGTGGAGTCTTTATGATCACCGTGCTCCTCGCTGGACTAATGCTGATCTCAGCAGGACTGGGAACGGTGGGAGTATTTTCCAGAGAGATCGTTCGCATTTTGACGCTGTCCATCCTCATAGGGGTCTTGGTTCTGTTCCTCCTGTGGGCGGTTTCTCAGATCGTAGAGATGGTTCTGGCGCTCCGCAGCGGCTATCGCCGCGCCGCCGACCGGGTGGATCTGGAAATCGAGCAGGACCAGGTCATCGTTGAAGAGTTGACGCAATGCGACCCGTTCAACTTGCGCGAGCGATCCAAACACTTGGAAGCCAAGGCCAAGCGCCTTACCCGTCACGCCGGAATAGGCCCCGTTCTGGCCGCCATCGGCGTGGTGGTCATCAATGTCCAAGACTCGGCGGAAAAGGCGGAGCTGTTCGCTCGACTCAACGCCGTGCCCCTCTTTGTCTATTCGGGAAGTCTCGGCGTCCTGTTGGGAGCCGCCACCCTGATGGTGTTTGCCGGGAAGTTGGAACACATCGCAGGGCTTCTGTCACTTGCAGCCGACAGGCTAGATCGCAGGTAGCGGCATCTGCGGATAGCGTGCGGGGCGCTTCTTTGTATGGCGGAGAGAGTGGGATCGGATCACCACCGATCTAACCGATTCTATCCGTTGCGGAAAGCTTCTTCGGCAGGTTTCCTTGGGATGTTTCCTCGATCATAGCCAGTCTTGAGTACGGTTGGTACCGCCCTGCAGGTGGCCAAGCCTCCCGGTGTCGGCACCGTTGGCCAACGATCTAGTGACCCAAGGCGCCCCGATGGCTGCGGGTGCGGAGATACATCTAAGGGCGAGATCTAAGGTCGAATTAGAAGTTCAGATATGTGAAATTCCTCTCATTTCTAATTTGGCGACTATGGGTATGGGTGCTTGGATGGGGCCGTCCACTAACGAAAAGGAAGGCTCTATGCACCACGACACACAGCTCCACATCGCCAGCCAATTGCTCAGCGCCCTCCTGGTTCAGACGTCGAGTCGGGACATCGACGATCGCGACGTAGATATTCGGCATGCTTTGGATGTCGCCGCCGAACTGATGAGGCAGTGGGGACCGACCACGCCCCCAGGGGGCTGCACTCCCCCGCCCGCAGCCGGCAGATCGCAGAGAATGCCCGTTGACCGCTCGCTCCCACCACCGGAGATGCCAGAATCAATGGAGCAATGGCGGAGCAGCAGGATCAACACACCGATGCCCGGTCCGAAGCCAAAGCTGGGCAGACGACCTGGTCTGCACTGAGTAAGAAGTGGCCCCGCAACTGCGGGGCCACTCGCTTTATGGACTCGGCGGCGCCGACGGACGCGATGCCGAACCAGGCCGAGGCACTTCCGGGACCCTGCGCACCGATGGCGACACGAATGCGGGCAACTCACCGCAAGACTGAGCCAACTCCGACGCTTGTTGAAGAATGTCCCTTTCGGCGGCATCCAGCGCCGGCTGAGTCGCCATCTCTTGGGCCTTAGCCAACTCGATTGACCGCATCTCGAGCACAGCCAGACGCCTTTCTCGGCGCTTGGCCCATTCCTTGGGCGACCACTGGCTCCCTTCTCGTGGGTGGTCCGCGTTGAAGCCCTCCCACTGCTGCTGCGCCATGTGGTGAAGCCGGTCTGCTCGCCGAACCGCGCTCTCCCTCCGCCCCCTTCTCAGCAACGCCTGCTTGAGCGTGCGGATCTTGACCGCAACAGGTGCGACCAAGGGGCGTGCCTGGGCGGTGTCACCAAAGCGGACCACGTGACGGCGCACACCCGCAAGCCACTCCCGAACAACGCCCAAAGCCAAGTCCGCGCGGGCTTGGGTAATCTCCCACAGGTCTCTCAGTGCAACATCAATCCACTCGAGGCAGTTCCACTGCCTCGGGGGGCGCTCTGACCCCAATACCCCGTTCTCAATGGGAGGTAAGCGAATGCCCATCACTCCCTCAATCCTGAGATCGCCGACCACGAGGAACGGCGCGTCAGACTTCTGCTTGGCTCGCTCAGCGAGGGCTGCCCGGTGATCGTGCGTGGGAGGAAGTCCAATGGCCCGACCCTCTGCCACAGCGTCGTGGATCAGCGATTCGAACTCTTGGTCGTTTTCCTGCTGAATCGACAGATTGGTCTCTTCAACGTGGGTGGCCTGACCTCTCCTGGCAAGTGCCGTCGCGACCTTTCCTTGATGACGGGTAGGCTCCCTAGATAGCAGCGTTGCCCGAAGTGGATCCCCCTCCAACAATGCCATCTGAGACTGTTCTTCCAAGCTGCGATGGTCCACGCGGGAACGGATGCCAGCCGCCTCCAGATGCGAGTTGATCGTGGACGCCACGGCCTCGCGAACCCACTCCACCTCGATACGCCCCGTCGGCCCACCATCCAACTCTTTGGTCTTGTCACCAAACCCTTCTTCAGTGATCCGCCGTGTGCTCGCCAGGATGTGGACGTGGTGGTTCACACCATCAGTGGTCGGCGGCGAATGGATGCTTGCTTGGACGACGAACCCATAGCGGACTACCAGCACGTCAGCAATAGCCCAAGCAAGTTCACCGCGCTGTTCGGCATCGAGCTCGTGTGGCAGCGACACTTCGAACTCGCGTGCAATCGTGGCGTCTCGGCGACGCTCGGCTGCTTCGACCGCGGGCCAGAGTTCGCCTGGAATCAAGGCCCATGGTGGCGCCTCTGGAGGGCCCAGACACGTGCTTGCGACGACACCACTGCGGCGCTGATAGTCGTGCACTTGTCCTGTCTGAAAGTCTTTAAGGCGCAGACCGCCGCGATAGGCGGCCGCCGCGACGGCGGACTGGCCTCTGGCACGGCTGAAGGTTTTGACGCTGGTGTGGTAGATAGCCATTGAGATCTCCGTGATTGGTCGGAGTCTTTATGCTTTTGTTTTTTCTCTTCGCAAGCGGGAAACCGCTTGGGGTTCAAGGGGCGAAGCCCTTTGCGCACGTGTAACAGAGTTACACCTAAGTGCGCTCTTGCATTGTTCTTTTAAGCATGTCTTTTCAGCGCTCGCTCCTCGTTGCACATCCGTACATCTACAGATGAAGGCGATCTTGACGATGCTGGCTTCTTTGGTTGACTGGTTCCTATCTCAAGCAGGAACTCGACATGATCGCAACCAATCACTACCACGAACGCATCCAGAGGGCCACCGAGCGGCTCGCCCAGCTTCAGGCCCGCGAGCTCTTGGCATCCCAACGCCAGGCAAGCAAAGCCAAGCAGGCGCAGCGTCAGGAAGAAGCGCGCCGCCGTCGCAGCGTTGCGTCGCTTGTTTACCTAGCCGGCGCGGAAGTGCTCGATGACGCAGAACTCCTCGGGGCGCTTTTGATTCACCTGCAGAGCCGCAGGGATGACGAGATCCGAAAGGATGCGCGTGACGTTGGCCAAGCTAAGCTGCAGGCCTCGACTGCTCCGCATTGAAATAGTCGACCTAAGCGCTGGCCGCCTTAATTGGACGGCCAGCCTGACGGCCTCTTCTTTCTACCTTGTCTGGGAACTGACTGAGAGCAGGCGCAGCCAAGGCTTTTCTATATGGCCCAGGCTACTACGACCTTCCCGAGGCCCACCGCCGCTCCCAACCCTCCGAGCAGGAGAAAAGCTGCGGGCACACAACAACCCATGGCCTTCCCTATTTTTTTCTGGCGTCCCGCACGCGTCAGCGGCACACCGATCTGCCTGGATAGCTTGGATTTCGCGGCTGACAGGCCGCTGGCTCGCTTCCAAGAAAAACCCGGTATTCCTCTCCGCCTTCCCATTGCATCCTCCCTGAGCAGCAGATCGCTGACAACTCTCACGGCGCTAAAACTCAGAGCCGGACCCTAGGGAATACCTTATCGCAGGGGCACGCAAGAGTCCCGCAGCGCAAGCTTGCGGGGCGGTGCGACAGATTGCCGCATGGGCCAACACACACAGTCCACGGGGTGGACAAAAGGATGTCTACGGCTACCCGTGCACTATCCCTCCTCGGAGGTTTCGCGCTCGCTTCTTTCAGATTCGGGAGCCGTATTCAGCGAGCCCCAAGACTCGCCCGCGCAGGCGCAGCCTGCGGTAGATAGGCCTGCCGCGACCGGCCTCCGCTGTTGAACTCAATCTGGCACCGGGTGGTTTTAGGACTCGCTTCGGTGCGGTAAACAATCTTTGGGGCTAACGCCGGGGGACCATGCGGCTTCTTGTCTGCATACAGCCGCTGGCCGTATCAATCTTTACCTCCCTCTGGCGATACTATGTGCTTCAAGGAAGCGCCGTAGGCAGGGGGCCACATGGCGAGAAGGAAGCAATCCGCCGCGGGCTGGATCGTCGGTGTCTTGGTCGTTATTTGGCTGATTCCAAAAGAGATTTGGATCGGTCTCGGCATCGCCACGCTCATAGGACTAGTCCTGTGGATCTGGCTCAGATGGCGGACTGAGAAGAAGGAAGCCCCAGCTATAGCACCGCTATCAGAGCCCACGCTGGCAGAGCTGATCCAGTCTTCGGCGCCCAAGGCGGTGCCCAAGGAGCCCATCAGTCGGCCGACGTCCATCCGTGATGAGGCAGCTATTGCTCATGTCGGGCCATTGAAGGCTTCTGGTCCGCCCCTCCTCCCCTCTTCTGGCTTGGGGGGAGCACCGTCCCGAGCGCCCGAACCGGTTTCGCAAGGCGCAGCGGCCGGGGCCCCAGACACAATTGAAATGAGCCTCTCGCCCACAAACGCGGGGACATCCCCGAGCGGCCCTTCCAACGCCCCCGTTGCCATGGCCGATGAGCTCGACCTAAGCCCGGATCTGTCGGTCTCGCAGCTGGAGCCAAGCAACCTGAGCCTGGAGACTTCCTTTCATTCCGCCTCCCAGAAGAATGCTGGAAATCTGGCAGAGGTAATGAAGGCCGTAGCCGAGCGCTCTGCTGCAGGAAAGGCTGCCCGGACCTTTAAGGAACAGGTGCAGGTTCAAATTCCCGCCGCATCAGACCTAGGACAAAGGCTCGCAGCAGCTTTGACGGCCCATGGGACTCAGGCGGCTGGCGAAAGCCGGCCCGGAAACTTGAAGGAGGTGAAAGCACATATTGCCAAGCAAGGAGCGTCCTACACGGGCCCCAACCAACTTGAGACGGAACTGAGGAGCAGCGCTCACGATGATCGCGGACCGCCGCAAGAGCCGCAGGCGCTGCCTCCCATCGCCAGAGCTGTCCCTCCGCCATTGCCGTCAGCACCCGGAATCGCTAAGGGAATGGAAGAGCTGCACCGCGTCGCCATCGTTTCTGACACTCCCTCCAAGGAATTCACCGTCCCTCGTCCGCCGGAAGGCTGGGCGAAGACCCGATGGCTAGGCGCCGATGAGACGGTCGAGATCGGGGGCGTAGCCATTCGAGGCGGCCTCTTCTACACGGGCGTCAAGCTCGACTCCCCCAATGGCGACACCGAGCCCAGCCTTGTCAACAGCGTCCTGGCCGTCGCCCCCTATGGCGATTACAGGGGCTCGACCAACTACTGGCTGGCCTACGCGCAGCTGTCTCCTAGCGAGCGGCGGGCCTACCTGACCTGGCTGGCATCTGACCGAACCGACGGCAATTGCTCAATCAACTATGTCCGTCTTTACTTCTTCGGCCTGGAGCGCCGCGTCCTGCTCGACTCGGTGACCGAGCCAGAGTCGAGAAAGGACTGGCCAGCTATCAAGCACGCCCTCCGAAAGCTGGGCTCCGCTTACGGGGAGATCTACGGTCCTATCCGTGGATACACCAACAGCTTGCTGGACTGGATGGAGCTGGATTCGGTCGAAGAGAAGCTCTACTCAAAGCCAGTTCCTCCCTTTGATCGCTCCTACGAACTCCCCTTCTACCTCCGCTTGGCTCTGGGCCAGTGTTCGCTTGACCGGGCACCCGTCCCTGCTTCACTGGCTCTGGCCTGGATTCGGCTAAACCCGGAGGTTTCGCTGCGAACCGCGGCAGTCCGGTGCGCCGATGAGTTCGATCGCCTGTTTGTAGAGCGGTATCACGAGCTGTTTGGCAGCGGCCTGGTGCTTCCCAAGAACCGCACCAAGCTGAAGTTCGCACGGCAACCAGCTTCGCCCGCCCTGTATGGCGCCTCCCTCAAGCCCAAGACGTTCGGAGACGTTCCTGACGTCACGGCCCTTCGTGCGCCACTGAAGGGCCTGCTCGAGGTTGTTCAGCAGTGTACCGACGAGCTCGGCCCCTACAGCCGATTGGTTGGCAGATCTTCCGATTCGAAGGATGCGCTGGAAGCGCTGCTTTTGCTGCCGCCCAGCATTTGGCCTGAGAGCCAAAGAAGCACCCTCCGTTCAATTGCAGAGGACGTCCAAGCCGGCAACATGACGATCCAGTTGGCAGAGCTGAGCGCTCGGTTCGGCCCAAGCCTCGGCCCTCTCGGCAGGGAAAGGGTTCGCGATCTAGCCCGGGTATTGGAAAGCATGAATGTCGGGATGGAGCCAAATGTCTTGGAGGGAGCACGGGCACCGTCTGAAGCCGATCCGATCGTGATCTTTGCGCTTCTACCTGGTCAGTCGCACAAAACAGATGCCGCAGCGTATCAAACAGCCATCCTTACCCTGCAGCTCGCCTCGGCGGTTGCCCAATCAGACGGCTCCTTCAGCGCGCAGGAGCTGGCGCATCTCTCCCTAGAGATCGACGGCTGGTCTCACCTTAGCGTGGCAGATCACGGTCGACTGCGTGCTCACCTGGACTTGCTTGTCGCGTCGCCCATTTCCCTGCCATCACTGCGGAAAAAGCTCGATCCGCTGGACAGTGCCACCAAAGAGGCGATTGCGGCTTCCATGGCAACTCTCGCCCAAGTGGACGGAATGGTGTCGCCGGAGGAGGTGCGCTTTCTAGAGAAGGTCTACAAGGCCCTAGGTGTCGAACCCAAGCGGATCTTCAGCGACATCCATGCGCCGAGGCCGGGCAAAACCCAGTCCCAGTCCACTCAGTCCGCTTCGTTGCAGCTGGATCCCGAGCGCATCGCCGCGCTGCAGCGCGACACGGCCAAGGTGTCCGCCCTCCTTGCGAACATCTTCACGGAGGACGAGCCCAACTTCAGCCACGAAGATGCTCCTTCTGCATCTCTGGAGGAAACGCCTGAGGTCGGCAACGGCCTACTTGGCCTGGATGAGTCTCACAGCGCATTGCTCCGGCTGATGCTTTCTCGCCCGAGCTGGACGCGTGCCGAGCTCGAGGACGGCGCTGCAGACCTTGAGTTGATGCTGGATGGTGCGCTGGAGCAGATCAATGATGCCTCCTTCGACGCCTATGACATCCCCTTCTCCGACGGCGATGACCCGTTGGAGATCAATCCCGAGTTCATTGAGAAGATCGAGCAATGAGTAACCCTATTCGAACTAAAGACCGCGACGCGGTCGTCCAGTCTCTTCGCGCTGGCGTTGTCCCCCGCGCAGGACAGCACCTGATACAAGTTGGCCGCGCTCGCGAGGTGGAGACGCTGGTCGGCGACATCGACCGGCTCGCCGATGGTGGGTCCTCCTTCCGCTTAGTGATCGGAGAATACGGCTCCGGCAAGACGTTCTTCCTCAACCTGGTTCGCGCCATTGCCATGGAGCGAAAGCTGGTCGTAGCCAGTGCGGACCTGAACCCGGATCGCAGGCTTCATGCATCAGGCGGACAAGCCCGTTCGCTGTATGCGGAACTGATGCGGAATCTGGCGACGCGAACGAAGCCAGAAGGCGGCGCATTGCCCGCAGTGGTCGAGAAGTTCATCGCTACTGCAAAATCCGAATCCAAGGCAAAAGGTGTCCCTACCGAACAAGTCATCCGCGCCAAGCTGGAACAACTGACGGAGCTGGTCAACGGCTACGATTTTGCGGACGTCATTGCGGCTTACTGGCGCGGGTTCGAGGAAGGAAATGAACAGCTGAAATCCGATGCCATCCGGTGGCTTCGTGGTGAGTTCACGACCCGTACGGATGCCAAGGCCGCGCTCGGCGTGCGCACAATCGTTGACGACGCATCCGTCTATGACCAGCTCAAACTCATGGGCAGGTTCATCCACCTCGCCGGCTACAGCGGGTTGCTCGTATGCCTAGATGAGTTGGTCAACCTGTACAAGCTGGCCAACGCTCAGGCACGAAATTCCAACTACGAGCAGCTCCTGCGCATGCTCAACGACTCGCTCCAAGGAACGGCAGTTGGCTTAGGCTTCGTGTTGGGCGGAACTCCTGATTTCCTGATGGACACTCGCCGCGGTGTCTACAGCTACCAAGCGCTGCAAAGCCGCCTCGCACAGAACACCTTTGCCACGAACGGCCTGGTCGACTTCAGCGGACCTGTGGTCCGCCTCTCCAGCCTTACTGCAGAAGACTTCTACGTTCTTTTGACCAAGATCCGCCACGTCTATGCCGGCGGCGACCAGGCCAAGTATCTCCTTCCTGACGAGGCCGTTCATCAGTTCATGGAGCATTGCGCCAACCGCATCGGCGACAGCTTCTTCCGCACCCCTCGGACCACCATCACCGCCTTCATCAATCTGCTTGCTGTGCTTGAGCAAAATCTTGGCACCGACTGGCAGTCCTTGATCGGCGCGGTCGAGGTCAAGCCTGACCTTGGCGGCCAGGGCGACCTTGATGTGGTCGAAGATGACGAACTGACCTCTTTCAAGCTGTGAGTACATGAGCACCTCCAGCGCCTTCCATTCGCTTCATCCCGGCGTCCAGCGCTACCTATGGGCGGAGCAATGGGAAGCATTGCGGGAGGTGCAGGAAATGGCCATTCCGGTCATCCTGCCGGCAGATCGCGATGTCGTCATCGCAGCCAGCACCGCATCAGGAAAGACCGAAGCAGCGTTCCTTCCGGCCCTAACCCACCTTCTGAACGGCGATACAGATGGACTGATCGTCTACATCAGCCCCCTCAAGGCACTGATCAATGACCAGTTCGGGCGGCTGGATCGCCTATGCGAAGATCTGGATATCCCCGTTTGGCCGTGGCACGGAGACATCGGCTCAACTACAAAGCAGCGCTTCTTCAGGAAGCCAACGGGCGTCTTGTTGATCACCCCCGAATCCCTGGAGGCGATGCTGTGCAATCGCGGCACGTCTGTGGCGGGCATCTTCAAGGAAACAGCCTTCGTCATTGTCGATGAGCTCCATGCGTTCATTGGAAGTGAGAGAGGAAAGCAACTCCAGTCGCTCATGCATCGTGTGGAGGTCGTCCTGGGACGGAGAGTCCCTCGGATTGGGCTGTCGGCAACTCTAGGAGACATGCAGGCTGCGGCGTCCTTCCTCCGCTCAGACGGCAGGGCCGCAATCGTCGATGCCCCGTCGGGCAACAACGAACTCCAGCTGATACTTAAGGGGTTTGAAGAGCCTCCTGCCCCCCAAGATGCCAAGCACGAAGAAGTGGCACCGCTAGCCGTTGCCAAGCATCTGCATGAGGTGCTTTGCGGCACGAACAATCTGATTTTTCCCAACAGCAGACGCGAGGTAGAGCGCTACACCCACCTCCTGAACGAGATCAGCGAGCAGGCCAATCGCCCGCGGGAGTTCTGGCCGCACCACGGCAATCTTTCCAAGGAGATTCGCTCAGACACGGAAGCTGCGCTCAAGCAGAAGGAGCGCCCAGCAACCGCAATCTGCACGAATACGCTAGAACTGGGGATCGACATAGGCGCCGTGAAGAGCGTGGCTCAGATCGGGACGCCGCCTTCCGTCGCCAGCCTGCGGCAGCGCATGGGTCGATCAGGTCGCCGCAAAGGCGAGCCGGCTATCCTCCGCGGATACGTCATCGAGGATGCGATCGACTCCAACTCCGATCTGAAGACCCGCCTGAGGCTGGACACCGTTCAGTCCATCGCTTCTGCATTGCTCCTCATCGACAAGTGGTTCGAACCACCCGTCGCCGGCGGCGCTCATCTGTCGACACTGGTGCAGCAGCTTTTGTCTGCAATCGCCCAGTATGGCGGGCTGCGCGCCCCTCAAGCGTATCAGCTGCTGTGCGCGTCCGGCGCGCCGTTCCAAGGGCTCTCAAGCGAATCGTTCGTAGAACTCCTGCGCCATCTTGGGAAGCAGGACGTGCTCACCCAGGACAGCTCCGGGTTACTCCTCCACGGGCTGATCGGCGACAAGCTGGTCAATCACTACTCCTTCTACGCTGCTTTCGTGGCGGACGAGGAGTTCCGCATTGTCGCGGCGGGGAAAACCCTGGGAACCTTGCCAATCACGCAAATGCTCGCGGCCGGCCAGCGCATCCTCTTTGGTGGACGCACCTGGCTAGTGGAGCAGGTCGATGAGGCACAGAAGACGATTTACGTCTTGGCAGCCAAAGGTGGAAGCCCCCCGATCTTTAACGGAAGCGGAGGGCGTGTGCATACCCGTATACGTCAGACGATGCGTGCGCTCTATCGCGGTGAACTACGTCCAACATTTCTGGACGCTACGGCGAGCCGCTTCTTGGAGGAAGGCAAGAGCGCCTATGAGCACCTGGGGCTCGACGAGAACGTCCTACTGGACCAAGGAAGCCATTTCCTCCTCCTCACATGGGCTGGGGACGCTGCCAACGAAGCCATTGCGTGCCTCCTCGGCGCGAGAGACGTCAACGCACAGGCCGGCCGGCTCGGCGTTGAGGTCACCAAAGGCTCGCAGACCCGCAACCATCTGCTGGAAGAAATCGCAGCAATCGCGTCACAGCCTGCACCAATGAGCGAGGAGCTGCTGGTCAAAGCCAAGAACCTCGCCAGCCAAAAATGGGACGGCCTGCTGCCCCCGCGCCTTCTCAAGCACTCCTACGCTTCGCTGCGCTTGGATGTAGCTGAGGGCATGGACTGGCTGAGGGCATATCAGACTGTCAGTCAGACCGGACCTTGAGGCGCACCCTCAAAGGCCCGTCCAGCCACCTAAAGCGTGGAGGGCTCAGTAGAAGAATGCCCGAAACGGGATCTGCGGGTGGCGCTTTGGGCGCGTGAAAGACCTGCGGAGTTCGCTCCCAGCTCCTCCGCCCCATCGTGGGGCGGACGAGCTCGCCTGCTGAAACGTCGATACTTCTGACCCTTCAACTTGTCATATCACTGATCATCATCCGTTGCCCGACTCCCGGTAGGCGGATCTTTTGGCCTAAACCTGCCAGGCCTCTCAGTTCGCCTGACAGCCTTGAGGACCAGGTCCCTGAGGTCTTCAGACAGGTTCGGAACCTTCCTTAGGGCGTCGCGAAACATTGGCGACGCAAAGAATTCGGCATAAGGGCTCCCGTGGTCAGTCTCTGCCATGAAACGCAACGGCTCTTGATCAAGGTGGCGAAGCGCAGACCCAAATAGGTCTTTTTCAAAGTCCGGGTCGATACGTGAAGCCTCGCGCCGATAGCCCTCGTAGGCTGTCGCCAAGGATGCTTTAAATGAATAGTCCTCGGCTAGACGGAATCGCTGAGCTATCTGACGGGTCGCCAGCCACGCTACCCACAGCGGCGCAGCAAGGGAAAGCGTCCCAAGGGCGACTTGAACCCAAAGCAATGACATGAACTACTGGGCCGTCGGGTCCTTCGTCAGTTCGGAGATTGCTTGGACTCTCAGGTAGCCAAGATAGGCACCGGCGCCGAGCGCGCCGATCAAAAGCCCAACCCACCATCTGACCGATACCCGGAGGGCGTTTGCCCGACTATTGAAAGCCTCAGCGAGCGCATGGCTGGTCGTGGCGCGATACACGGCCTCGATCCCGTCCAGCACCTTTTTGGCCTCGACCTCCAATGCCTCCATCCGAGTGAACGACGACGCAGCATCATCTGCTGCAACCTTAGACTTCGACGCAGCTTCAACTGCAGACTGATGTGCTGCGGCAACGTCCTTGCGTGCATTTGCAATCATTTCAGCATCGACCGGAAGGTCGCCGATCAGCTGTGCGCCCTGCTTGATTTCGGCCAACTGGGCTTCGAGGGCCTCTCGATCCACAACAATGGCATCCAATGCCTTCCTGGTTAGCTTCAGTTGACGCCGCAACCTACCCGGCAGCGTCTCTGGGTCCGGCTCGGCCCAAGCCCCATTTGGGAACAGAGTGCGCTCCCACTGATTGAACGTCTCAAAATACGCCCAACCTCCCTGACCTATGTTACCGCTCGTTAGATTGCCCAAATTCCCAGTAAGCATGCTGAGCTGGGCCGGAAGGCTGGCGATCAAGACCGCTTGATCTTGCTCGTCACCATCACTGGAATCGAAGCTAAGATCGGCATCCCTAATCCGCTGGGCCAATCGTGCCGGAACAGCGGCAACTTCTTGGGGCGTCAGCGCAGGCGCCATCCAACCAATCTGCTGTTGAAGGGGGTTGGTCACCCCACTAAACGTCCGCTCCACCGCGGATGCAAAATCATCCAACGCACTGCACGCCGCTTCGACCTGCTCATCCATAGATAGCCCCCCCGTCGTCAGCGCATTGTAGGGGCAGATGCCGCCTCAGGCGCAACCCGGCGTCATGCCAACTCGAAAGGAGATACTGGCCCAAAGCCACTCGGCCAGGCGCCCGTCGCTTGGTTAGGCAGGCGCATTCAGCTTCTATCGTCATTACGATAGAACCTGGCTCGGGAAATCAATTGGCTTAAAGTGACCAACTTCTGCCCAGCACACGGTCCACCGAGGATCAGACTCCCTAGCCACCAAAAGGACGCCGGCAAACGGCTTGACATCCTTTGATATCGCCATATGGTCTGCCGGCCGGAGACCACTATGCGCGCCCCATCGATTCGATACACCGTCCGCTATTTCACCTCTTTGGGCTACACCATCGAGCAAACAGACCCCAAGTTTGGCCTAGGGGATTGGAAGATCAGCGGCGCCGGATTGCCCCTAGATGGCCGCACCTTCAGCACTAGGGTCTTGCTCTGGGTTGAGTGGATGGATTACGTCGCCGAACGGATCTATGAAGACTTCGTAATCAAAGAGATTCAGACCCATTGGATCAATGCCAATCACGCAGACAGGGTGGCGTTTTCCGCAGAACTCAGAGAATGGGGCCGTGGGGTACTTTCACCCAGATTGGAGCAAATTGTCAGTAGCGCACCAGGGTGGAACACCGACAAGCTGCCTCCCGACTGGAAGAAACGGATTAGAAAACTGCTTGGCAGCGACCAAACCTATCGACCCCTCTGGCTCGTGCTTTGGGAGCTAGACGGACAAGTTGTCGGCAGCAGTTTATCGGACGGATAATGGCGCCACTCTTCCTGGGAGACGGCTGTGCCAAATATTCTCCATGCTTCACTTGAGCTAGCCACAGCGCTCATTTCGGCAATGAGCAAGTCCCAGCGCGAGCATGAGGAAACGCTCACCGGCACGCTGCTTGGATCCCTGCTGAGCTCCAACACCCTGCTCAGCCTTGTCTCCGCTCATTTAGACATCATGCCCACGAAGTGCTGGTGGGGCTCTTACAGCAAGTACCAATCAAAGGAGCAGGATGAAACCGAAGCAGGCAGTGGCGCCGATTTCGCACTTCTGACGCTGCTCGAAAGCGGCGGAGCGCGCCTCGCGATATTTCAGGCTAAGCGTGGCGAACTCAAAGATGGAGGCTGGGTGTTCGACGCAAATCGAGTACCCCAGAAGCGAAAAAAGCCTGGCGCCAAGGACCGCCGGTCGCAGATGATCGTTCTGACTGAGACAGCAAAGCGTTTGGCGACTCTAGCCCCACTCACAATAGACGAGGCGTCTCAGCTTTTGCCAACGGCGCCGAGTGAGCCTACTCCGCAAGAACTGGCTCAGACAGATCTGAGCGAATTTGACTGGATCCATTACCTCATCTACACATCCGGCGGCACCGAGTCCATTGCGTTGCGTCACCTCAGCGAAGCCTACCTGAAGGAGGTTGGAGGCCAGAGGTCGCCAACCACCGTGCACTTAGATAGGCGAATCGTTCCGTTTGTGAAGGTTGTTAGTAATGGTTGCGGGATCGAGGGAACTCATTGGTTGAATTTCAAGGATGCTGGGACCGCAATCATGGCGCTGCCCGCCCTATTGCCACTCGTCCCTGTGGTGGTAGGAGATTCGACCGGTTCGCATGGTCCCATGCTAGAGGCGGCGCTTGGCCTAGCCCCGCTTTCCCTCGATCTCAGCGGCGGCGAAGTGGAAGCGCTGATCGCGGCACTGAACGCTGCGCCAGGGGAACCCGAGTGGATACCTCGAACGCCAAGCTGACCTGACCAGCAGACACCACCACGGCAGTCGAAGGGCCTCGGAATGCCGTCCGCAACCATTGGAGCCCATTTGCTGCGCTGGCAACGCTGACCCGAGTCTCAAACGGGGCAAAGCGCTTGCTGACTCTCTCCTCCTACGCCTGGACAGATAATTCGAGCAAGTGCCGCAAAGCGCCTGCTCGATCTTCCCAGTGGTCGACGTTCCAGGACGGGTGGTAAACCCAAGTCATCCACGCCGCCCCACCTTCGTACTTCAACCTCCATACTTCGCGTTCCTCCACGTAGCGGCGCTTGCGAGCGTCTTGATTGACACGCGCGGCACGAAAGAGAGGAATACGCTGTGCGACCTCACCATGGCGGAACTGGCGCCATGCAGTCCGACCGAGCACAAGAATGACGGTGGGACGCAAGACGGGAAGCACCGTCTTCACCAAGACGTCCCCACCTAGGCGCAACTGCTCGTTGCGAGGCCTGTGACCCGCGTGAGACCCGGCGAAGGCCTGCGAGAGATTTAAGAAGCTTACGTGTCTCCAGGCATCAGCCGCTATCTCAACAGGAGGCAACTCCTGGCAAGTGACGATGCGATCCAACTCATCGAAGAACTTTCCGCCGCCTTTCCGCTGACATGTTGCCATGTCATTAAAGGTGCCGCGGGTGAATCCACGAGTGACCGCAGGGTCATCAGTCGAGCCTTCGCAGCGGTAGTGCGACTCGCCCAAAAGAAGCACACGGTGTCCTCGAGGACCAGCCATGTAGTGCTTTCCGACGTACGGCAGAAAGGCGACAGACTCCGGCCAGGCCTCTTCTTGCAGCGCGAATGGATCGATCATTTAACTATCCCCAGCAGTGGCCATGACTCATGGAGGCGGTAGCTCGATCGCACGATCGTCGCCGAATCAGAAGGGGTTCTTACTGGCCTCCACAGTAAAGACGCTGATGCTCGCCAGCACCTTGCGGCGTTCGTTGTATCGACGCCCCAGACACCCGTCCAGCACATAAGTGCCGACGTTCGTGCGCACCACCTTATTGCCCTTGTCCTGATTCCAGATGTTGTAGAGCGAGCCGCTCCGGACTTCTTCCGTTCCGCCGGCGTAGCTGGGACATCTCTCCACGGTCCGACTGTCTGTGACCTGTGGCGCGCCAAACTTTTCCTCAATTTGTGCGGCCACCGTTTTGACCAGCGCCTCGCTGTCGTCCAGGTTTACATACATGCTAGTCAGCGTACCGCCATTGAACGTCAACGTTGCTTTTAGAGGGCCGTCGCTCCAAGGGGTCTGAATCTTCGTATCAAACCGCTCTTCCCCGGGCTTCAACTCCACCGGCCTGCCACCCGGGCTTTGGTATGGCCCAAGAGGAGCGGCCAAATGAACGCCACTTTCAGGAAGTGCCGTGACCTGCTCGGGCGTCAAGCCTAATTGGAGCGAACCGATGCCAGTCGGCCCCTGCGCCCAAGCGTCCATGCAAACGAATACTGCCAAACAAAGGAGCCAACGACCGATCTTCATTCCATCCCCCTAAAACGTGATTAGTCCGAGCTTAGAAAGCTCAAAAACGTAGTCTTGACTATCCAGAACCATCTGTCATTTGACAAAGAGTACTGAGGCCACTGCCCGAGACCCTTGCAGAAAAAGAGACTAAGAGCCCAACTGCGCGAGCTCGTCGCGCATCACTTCACCTCCCCCAGCGGCAGAAGCCGCTCGACCTCCTCCCGATTCCTTAGAACGATCTGCTGCCTGGTCGCTGGACGAGCACACTCCTCTTCTGCCAGTCCCAACTGCTGCAGAACATAGAAGAGCAGCGATTGCCGACACGTTAGTACGCACTCTCCGTCCGTCATCCCATAGTCGAGCTCGATCACTGCGCGGTGGGCCGCTTCCAGACCAGGGTGAGGGGCCAGAACCAACTGAACCATGGTCGACCACGCTAGGTCCTCCCCTCCCCTGCTGCGATCTACCTCTCTTCCCGATACTTCTAGAATTCGAGACAGCAAGAAGTCCCGAAACTCGCCTTTCTGGTGGCAGTAAGCCCGCATGTGCCACCGATACCCATCACTGGCGAGCGCGTGAGGCGTCAATAGACGCTCGGATGGGACAGGGTTCGAAAGAGACTGGTAGCGCACGTTGAGCGCCCGATTCTGCCTAATTGCCTCAACGACACAGATGACAACAGACGCATCCAGTCGCCGCCAAGGCCTCGGCACGACTGCGACTGGCGGATGACCACCAAGAAAACTGCCGTAAGGAAGGTCTGGGCTCACAGCCACCCTGAGCAGATCCTCGAGGTAGCGGACGTGGGAGCTAGAAGGAAAAACCGCGTCAAACGCCGCCGACGTCCGGTAGACCCTGTCGCTGGAGTCGTACTCTAGGTTACCTGGGGCACGGCGCTGATACTCGGCCAGGTCGAGCGATGCTTGGGGCGTAGAAATCCCGAAGAACCCCGTGAGGTCGCTCCTATTCAGCTGCCCACCCCACCTAAGTCTGTAGTCGATGAACTCCAACCGACGCTCCTGGCCCCAGCGAGACCCGGACCTAGCGCCGAGCGCGGGAAGCTTAGGATGCGTTTCTTGGACGTTGCTCATGTGGATCACCCGGACCGGATAAATACTAGACGCGCATAGTATCTATGCGTATAGTTATGCTACGTGAAGAGACCGTGACGTGCAATCCGGCCTCCGATTCGTCTACGCCGTGCCCGAAATGCAAACAACAGAAAAACCTTTGTGAACCATGGATCTGGTGGACGAAGTCGCTCTTTTTTGCGCTGACCGAGATGCCGGACTTCATATAACTATGGAGTAGTAGCCGCATGCCGCTTACCAACACCCAGCTTCTCTACTATGACAGCAACGTGCTGCGCCTTCCCGCGGACAAGCGCACGGAGTACCACCAGCAGGTTGATCGTCTGATCGGCGCCTTGAGCAAGCGGGTGCACGACCAGACGGAGATCAAGATCACGAAAGTCGTGAAGGCTGGCTCCTTCGCCAAGTACACCATCCTACGTAAGACGTCAGAAGATCCGGTGGACGTAGACGTGGTGTTCTACATCTCCGGCCGTTCAGTGGACCAAGAAACCCTGAGCAGCCTGAGCGAGCTGATCTACAAAGCACTTATAGAGCTCTATCCAAACAAGTCGGTCGAAGACTTTGAGATCCAGCGCAAGGCCGCCACCGTAACGTTCATTGGCTCGGGCCTGAGCGTCGACATTGTTCCAGTCATCGAGGACTCGTCGAAACCCGGCTTTGGGTGGCAGTTCGACATCCATGACGGGACAAAGATTCAAACCTGCGCTCCCTGCCAAATAAAATTTGTCAGGGACCGGAAGGATGTCGACAAAGACTTCCGAACCTTGGTGCGACTGGCGAAGAAGTGGCGCAACCATGCTTACATCAAACCGCTCAAATCGTTTGCCATCGAACTGATCATGGCTCACGTCCTGGCGAAGTATGGCAAGGATGGAACGATTGAGAAGCGATTTAGGGACTTCCTGCTCTACATTGCACAGTCAGGGCTTAAGGAGAAGATCTCCTTTCCCGAGAACGGCTCCGTTGTTCCCACCTTCGAACATCCCGTAGTCATCCTTGATCCGGTGTGCAGCAGCAACAACGTCGCGAGCAGGATTTCCGAGGCCGAACGCCAAGCAATTGTCGACGCGGCAAGCGAAGCCTGGGAAACCGCAAACTTCGCCTCCGCAGAGAACGACACTGAGATTTGGAAGGAGATTTTTGGACCTCGATTCAAGGTGGAGGACGACGCGTGAGTCAGACCAGCACTTCTACTAATACCTACTCTGTCGCCGACATCGAAGCAGTGATGCGTCGAGTCACAGCAGACTTGGTCATGATCGCCTCGAGCACGGGTGCCATTACGGAAGCGAAGGCTCGCAACTGGGCGCACGACATGGAGCTCTTGGCTAGCAAGGGCTACTTGCGCATGGCTGACCTGACCCTGCTAAGCGGCGGTATTGAGCAAATGGCGACTCGCTTCACTGTCGAAGCAGAGTCTGGAAGCCTCAAAATGAATCGCCCCGGTGGGCTCATGTGGCCGAAGGTGGCCAACCCCGACCTGCGTATCGTGCTTTTCTACAATGACTCTTATGACCAGGCGGCCAGAGAGAAGATGCGAGACAAGCTGAAGGTCGGTTGGGTTACCTCAACCGCAGACACCAGCCATTCGTCCCTCAGCTTGAGTTCGAATCGCAGCTACTCAAGCAACTCATATGGAATGCAGCGCGAGGACTATAGCCGATGAGCCAGGAAAGTGTATTCGATGCAAAGATCGTCCTCCCGGACCCGAAGCTCGCCCTGCGCGAGAAGACGCTGCTGGGATTCAATGATCGATACGACAGGATCCATGATCAGCTTCGGCTGCTTCTCAGCCTGAGCGAGCTCGATGCGTGGAGCAAGAAGCACCACAAGAGCAAGATTGCCCTGTGCGGCCTCGTATCCGAGCAGTACCCCCTGGTCATCTTCCATGGTGACGTAGGGACTGGCAAAACGGCGACCGCCGAGTGTGTCGTTAATCGCTTGGCGAAAGAATCGCGGACCGAGGACTCGCTTCTCTTCAGACTCAGTAATCGAGTTCGCGGCGGCGGCAAGGTCGGTGAAATGGGCACTCTCCTCAATCAAGCGTTTCAAGAGGTATGTCAGTCGGCGGGCAAGGCGCGCCGAGCCTTCCTGATCATTGACGAAGGTGACTCAATCGCAGCATCGCGCTCCCAAGAGAACAGCCACCATGAAGACAAGGTGGCAGTCAACACTCTGATTCAGGGCGTCGATGATCTCCGTCGTTACGGCGGACGGGTCGTTGTGATTCTTTGCACGAACCGACTCTCTGTACTCGATGCGGCCCTGCGCCGTCGGGCCGCAGTGGTTGAAGAGTTTTCCCGTCCCACCGACAGCGAGCGCCGCCAACTTTTGACGATGGATCTGGAAGGGCTCTCACTCACGACGAAGCACATCGAGCAGCTTGTAGCCGCCACTGGGGCGCAAGGTGAACAGCCTGGCTGGACGTACTCGGATATCCGAACGCGCCTTTACCCGACGGCCATGGCTCGCGCCTTTCCTGATCGCCCACTGTCCTTCGAAGACATCCATAGCGCCGCAACATCACTTCGGCCGTCTCCAGTCATGGAGGACCGGTAATGGCGCCCCCCTCCCTGCTTGGCCGGCGAATCCACATTGCCGGGAGCATCTCCAAAGATTCCTGCACGGCCGCCCCCCAGGAAGTGGAGCGCGCGAGACAGAGCGTCGAGCTCTTGGTCAAGGAGCTGGTGGCCCGCGGTGCAGCATTCGTGGTGCCGATCGACGCCGAGAAGCCCCGTGAAGATGGGTTGCCCATTTGCTTTGACTGGCTAGTCCTAAAGACGATCTTTAACAACTTGGCGTCGCGGCCTGCGAGTGCCACCGGCCCTCTCGTCTTTGCCGTAAAGCACCATAAGAACGAGGATCAAATCCCGGAACAGTACGAAGATCTATGGGCTACGATGCGCTCGTCGGACTTGGTGCAGATTGAGTCTGCTGCGCATTGGAACATGAATGCCAAGCGAATGGAGGCGCAGGCTCGCCATGGCGACATCCTGATTACGTTGGGTGGCGGTGAAGGCGTTCTCTTCTTGGCCAATCTTTACCATGACGCAGGAAAGCCAGTTGTTCCCCTGACGTTCAAGCTGGAATCTGCAACAACGGGCTCGCAGAAGATCTTCGATTTTGCGTCCACCAGCAATAACGCCAAGCGCCTTTTCCTAGTCGAGGGAGCCCCCAATGAGCACGGCTGGCTGAACCGAATCGAGGTCACGTCGCGCAAGGCAGTCGCCGATTGCGTCAAGGATGTGATCGGACTGGTCGAGTCGCTGGTACCTCCACGGGCTTTTGTCGTGCGGCTCCTTAACCCGAGTCACCCGGACTTCGAGAGCGTCGAGAGCTTCTTCGACAACGTCGTCCAGCCTGTGATGGAGAACGAGCTGGGCTACAGACTGACGGTGGTCGATGGCCGCCAGTCATACGACCACGCCCGCATCGACGAGGAGATTTTTGCAAAACTGCATCGCAGTAGGGTCGTTCTGGCCGACATCACAGGTGGACGTCCCAACTGCTTTATCGAACTCGGCTATGCGCTCGGCCGAGGGCTGCCCACGATGTTGATGGCAAAAGAGGGGTCGGATCATCCCTTTGATATCACCACCCTGTCCGGCCATCACTGGAAGCCCACGGGAAGCACGGTAGAACGTCGGAAGGCATTTCTTGAACACTGGAACGCCATCAGGAATCGCCCCTCCCTTGTCCCTACCGAGCCGCTGATTCCATGACAAAGAACCTGGAAGTTTTCATTTCCGTTGACGTCGAAACGGCCGGCCCCATTCCGGGAGAATATGCACTGCTCTCCATTGGCGCTTGCGATGCATATCAGCCAGGACGCACCTTTTCGTGCCAACTCAAGCCCACTACTCGCAAGGCTGATCCTAAGGCGTTGGAAGTGGCCGGGCTTTCATTGGATGAGCTGGATCGGACAGGCCTTGAGCCTGAAGCTGCAATGGGGAAGTTCCGTGACTGGGTACTGGAAGTGGCTGGCGCGGAAGCCGATCCAGTCTTTGTAGGCTTCAATGCCGCGTTTGACTGGTCCTTTGTCAACTACTATTTCCACCGATACCTGTCCACTAACCCGTTCGGATTTGCCGCGCTGGACATTAAATCGCTCTACATGGGGGCAACGAATTGCACGTGGGCAGGTACCAAGTCCAGCCACATAGCCAAGGCGCTTCACCCTAAGCTCGAAGGGACACACGATGCCCTTGAAGATGCGCTTTACCAGGCCGAACTCTTCCGTCGAATCCGATCTGTAGAACGGTAGCGACAAGCCACGAGGCGGAGGGGCCCTCCGCCCCGCTTGAGCAATCATCGGCTCCGCCTCTCCTAGACCTCCCCAAGTCTAATGAAGAGATTCAGTTGAGCTCAGCTAGGCGAGCACGGTAGGCGTCACTAACGCACGAACTGT
This sequence comes from Stenotrophomonas sp. GL_101, assembly GCF_057835675.1. NCBI lineage: Bacteria > Pseudomonadati > Pseudomonadota > Gammaproteobacteria > Lysobacterales > Lysobacteraceae > Stenotrophomonas > Stenotrophomonas sp. GL_101. The sequence continues at coordinate 2,815,136 of NZ_CM174432.1, forward strand.
CCCCGCACGCGTCGCGCACCTCCCTTCTCCAGCGTCCTTGGTCCGTGCTTATAGAGCTAGGATCGGCGGAATGGGAACGTGCCACCTTGAAGGCCTCGGCCGTTTCGCTATCTAGCCGGGCCAGCTCACCATCGGCACATATCATTTGCTCCACTGACGATGATGCCCTGGAGCAGTCAAAGCTAGGGCTGGGGGCGCCCAACGACGGCTCGACCTCCTCGACGTCCGTGTAATCATCTGACTTTACCGATGCCAGGTCGTCAAAGTCCTCCTGCGCCGCGGGTGCGGGCTCACTTGCAAGCGGAGCCGCGGCGGGCTCAGGCGCTTTCTGCTTGCTTTGAAGGTTGGAGCGGATCGCAGCTCCGATGCCGATGAGATCACCAGGAAGCACGCGCACCTCCGCCAAGTGGTCCCCGTCGACGACTTGAGAGGTGTACTCGAGCCGAAGTTTGTAGACGTCCTGGCCGGGGTTGTTGAACGGAGCGGTGAGGTCCGCCTCGCAGCTGTAGCGGCTGATTGCCTCGTCAAAGCTGGTGGGGTGCGCCAAGGAAATGGCCAGAACCTCTCGCAGCGCCTTTGCGTCCAGGGAGGCTGCGGAACTGCCCGCGCCCAGCTCCCGCTGGATGATGCTTCTGATCAAATCCAGCGTGCTTTCATCACCGCAAGCCGGAGGCTTGCTCGCGCCGCAACCGGCCAGCAACAGTGGTATCAACGCCACACTAAAACCAACGATCTTTCTCGACATCCTGTCCTCGCGCATTCTGGCTGGAATAACTTGATGCTCTATCGGCTAAATGCGTCGTTTCTTTAGCTTTCAGAGCCTACAAGCCCCCAGGGGACCCATCCGGGCACTATGCGCCGCCAGTTAAGCCTTAGGAGCTGGGCCACAAATACAGGGCAGCGCGCTCGTCGTCTAAAGCTACACAAGCCCATCAGTCCGATAGGCTCCGAGTCGCCTTACAACCGCTTTGGAACCGGGAGCAACCCAAGAAGGAGCCGTTGCGACCGTTCCGCGACTGAAGCACCCCTTGCTTGCATACGGGGCATTGGGCACCTGCCCGTGTGCTCGCCGGCAGTCGCTGGGTTCGAGGTTTGACCTGGAATTTCAAAGGCGCGTCTTGGTCCGCCTTGAGCTTGAAGGTGCAAGCAGGGAAGCGACTGCATCCGTGAAAGTCGCCGTAAGGTCCCGACCGCAGCTGCAGGATCCCACGCCCACACTGTGGGCACGGCTCCAAGGCCTCACCATCGATGGGTTCGATCTTGAGGTGCCCTTGCTTCACCAACTCCACCAGAAAGCGCGAAGGCTGGCTGAGGGTCGTATACAGCCTAACCTGCTTACGGGCACGGGTCATGGCCACATAGAACAAGCGCCGCTCCTCCGCTACAGGGAAGGGGTCGGGTGCCGGCATGGCTAACTGCAGCGCAGGGTCGTCTTGGATCTGGCTCGGAAACCCTCGGTTGCCCTCCACCACGTTCAGGATGAAGACGTACTCTGACTCCAATCCCTTGGAACCGTGGGCAGTTCGATACTCGATGCTCAGCTTGTCGCCGAAGCGGCGTTGCCACACGTCCAACGCACCCGGCCTGTCATCCCGGTAGCGCCCCAGAAGCATGACGGTGATGTGACGCCCCTTGAGCGGCGTCAGCTTCCCGCTTACAGCCAGGTGGTGCATATGGGCCAATTGCTTCTCCACATGACCCACGATGCTCGCCTGCTCCGCGAACCCGTAGGCAAGGAGTGGGGTCTTGGTCAACGGATTGGTGGTCTTGACATTTTTCTTGATCTGCGCGGGATTGGCCTGGATGAACCGGCTGGAGATATCGCAAAGTTCCGGGGGGCACCGGAACGTGGTGCCCAGGGACAAGCGCGTGGCGTGGGCGAAAGTCTTCTCAAATTCGGTCATCACGGTAATGTCCGATCCAGCGAAGCGATTGATGCCCTGCCAGTCGTCGCCCACCACGCAGAGGTGCGCTGGCGGATCAGATTGGTTCGACAACGCCTTCAACAGCCGAATGCGGGCCCGTGAACTGTCTTGGAACTCATCGGCCAGAATAAGAACGAACGGGCTCTTGTAGGCACCAGACTCCACGTGCCCCGCGGCCAAGATCAGCATGTCCTCGAAGTCAATGAAGTTGCCGCGCTGGAGGCGCCGCTCCCATTCCTCGGCGATCCGCTCGTAGAGCGCCAAATACATGCGTAAGCGTGCACCAAACCCGTCCTGAGACTGGGCTATCAGTGCGGCTTGCAGATCTTGCCGGGTAAGACCGTTGTTCTTGACGTGCTGCTGGAACACCCGGAACGAGCGGGCCAAGTCCTGCGCCTGCACAGGCGACAGTCCTCCCCCCTCCCTGTCAGGCTCAAATACCAGGCGCACACCGCGCGCCAGCAGTGCCTTTGCCAAGGTAGGGATGGCCTCGCCGATCAGCAGGCCATGCGATGTGGTCTCAAACAGGGCCGTCCCGAACTTGGCGTGGAGCTCCCGTTTCCACTCGACCCCCGCCAGATAGTCCTTGAAATGCTTGGGCGCATGCCCTTTCCCGTTAAGGGCGAAATGCTCGTGGTACAGCTGAATTTCTGGGTAGTAGAAGTCTGGAAAATACTGCCGGAACTGGTGATCGGCCGTGTCGTGCTCGTAAGCACGCTCATACTCGTAGGTCACGCCGTTGTAGAACAACCAGTCGGCGATCGTACGCTCCTCTTTGCTTTTGACCACCTCACCACGGGCCGTACGGAAGCCACGCACGCCGTTGCCGTAGGCCTCGGGCTCGTCCGGTTGGCCCCATTTGCCAACATCCCGCGCGTATACGGTCCGGAACATGTCCCAGTCACGTTTGAATGCCTTGTCCTGTTCGCACAGCACTTGAATGATGTCGCCCACCTCCCTTACATCAGCGCCGGGGTTACCGGGATCGACCCAAGGGGCAAGGGACGGCTTCTTGCCCGTGGCCTTCGCGATAACGTCAATGCCAAAAGCGTGGAAGGTGCTGGACCGGACACTCTCCACCTGAGGCACCCCCCTCAACTGCTCTGCAATGCGAACGCCCACTTCCTCGGCGGTAGCCTTATTAAAAGCCAGCAGCAATATCTGCTCGGGCTTGGCCAAACCTTGGTGCAAGGCATAGCCAGTCTTGGCCACCATCGTGGAGGTCTTGCCCGACCCAGCCGCGGCGACGACCATCACCGCATCGTCCATGCAGATGCAAGCAAAGATCTGTTCTTCGGTGAGGGGGTTCTTTTCCACCGTCTTGAAGAAGCTATCGCACGCGACCCTCTGGATCTCCATGTGTTCGCTATTCGAATTCCCATAGCGCAGCCGCAGGGTTTCCTCCGGCGATGACTCCCCAACAGCCTGCTTCCAAGTCTTGGTTTGATGCTTGGGGGCTGGGTGGGATGCCAGAAACCGACTCGCCGTCCCCTTCGGGATCCAGCGCCCTTGACCGGCAAAGGCCAGAGCTTCTTCGATCCATCGCTTGAACTTCTCATCGAAGGCGGCCTGCGATTGGGCTGCGTTGACACGAGCTTCCTCCGCCACCTTTGGATCGACCGGGCGAGGCTTAGGCGGCTTCTTGCCGAAGATCGCGCCCAGAAGCCACAGCACCCCAATGAATATTAGAAACTCCACTGCCCCACCCTCGGTCTTTCTGCCCCGCGCCCTGGGGGACCAATGATGCCATGAGGACGCCAATCCACGGCGAATATCGCGCAATCTGACCAGTTATGTATCGAGGCCCACCCGTCCACAAGATTATTGAGGGTGTGCTGTTGTTGAACGAAATCCGGCCAACTGTGCGCCGACCGAGGAGGCTCGGGAGGCCGCGTTCGTCTGGCGAAGCAGCAGGTCATGATTGGCTGAGAGGCAGCGTAATCCGAGGCCAATGCCCCAGTTGACCACGGAATCGGCTCCAACGACAGGCTTGGAGTCCAGCCAACCAGACCCCTAGAATAGGCCCAGAGCCTGTAGGAGCCGCCCTTAGCTTTGCTGGGCTCAGCCTTCCAAGGCCACGACCACACATTCCATCGGAAGACGCGACCAACGCAAGGAAGAACATGCGCACCCCAACCGCACCCACCATCCTTGCACTACTCATGGCGTTGGTCTTGACGGCTTGCGACAGCAGCCGCGGCCTTCGCACAGAAGTGGAAAGGCTTGGCGAACAAGTTACCCGGAGTCGCGAGCAATGCGACCAAGCCCGCGAGCTGGAAACCCGAGACTCCAACGAGGTTCGACAGCGTCTGATACGCATTGGCGAGCTGAAGGCCGACGAGGAGTGGGACAAGTTGGTCAACACAGGAGAAGCCGGCACTACTGAGCTGCTCATCCAGGCAAAGAGGCGGATGTCGGACCCTGATTACCAAGCCAAGCGTGATCGAGAGTTGGCAGACCTCGATCGAGAGATAGCCCTATATAAAGAGGACCAGCCTCGCCGACGCGAAGATCGGCAGAACGCATGCGCGGCGTTGATCGCCAGCAATGAGGCTTATCGGACGGCGAAAGCAAGGCTCACCGATGCCACCGAGAGCTCCAAGTAGACCTGTGTATCGCTCCCTCTTGGACGAGCATTCTCACCGATCTTCCGTTGCGTCGCGCGACTCAATGCGGTCTTGAGCGGCATATGCCCCCTTTCAAAGGTCGGCGCAACCGGCTGAGCCGACATTAGTAGGCTTACCACACCCTGTCGGGGCCTACCAAGGAATGTCGTCGTCGAGTTCGGTGGCAGCTACCGCTCCAGTCTCTTGGCCCGCCGCGGGGGACATAACTTCCAACAACCGCTCACCTTGTGCCAGGAGGTGGTCGTAAGTCATAACGGTGATCCCATGCATACGCCGGTTGAGCCCATGGAGCGCTCGTTGCTGTTCATCGCTCCAATCATGAGAGCGCCCAATGACGATCGTCGCCCGCGGGTGATAGGCCACTACTTCCTTGTGGTCGAGAAGCCCTCTAGCAGCGAACTCGTGAAGCATGTCTAAGTATCGGTGGCATTGCCCCAATGCCTTGGACACATCGGCGGAGAAATAGAAGTTCTTGTGCGCTTTGTCGTAAAGCAGCACGTCCATGTCCGGCCGCTTCAGTTCTACGATGTCCCTGTAGCCTGCGATGACGTTAGGCAACATTAGGTCGATGTTGTCGCCCGTCGTAATCGACCGCACCTCATCCCGGACGACGTAAGCGTTCCCGAAAGCCCAACAATGCTTCTCACACCACGCCTGGTAGACCTGCTCAGCTGATTCTCTACGTCCCAGGCTGGAGCGCAGTTCAGCGACCGCGGATCGCATTTCATTGAGGCGAATGGACCCTCGCAGCGCCACTGTCAGCTCTTGGGTCAGCTCCGTGCTGGCGAGGTGCTCGACCAGCTCAGAGTGCGATAGGACTTTGGTCAGCGCACCAACCAGTGACTGCGGATCATGACCGGTAAGGTCGACTGCCCCGTTCGCCACCTTGATAAGAATGAACTCCCCAGCCTCAGACTGCTGGGCCAAAGGCAGATGGGTCTGAAGGTACTTAAAAAGCTGGAGAGTGGCTTCTTCGGTGAGAGTAAGCGATTTCAGCTTGTCCTCAACCAAGGGGCGTCCTTTCCCGCCCTTGAAGCCCTCCAACTTCACCGAGAACCCAGTGCGATCACTGTGCGGGATGAACCATCCGATTGCTTGAAGGAGGCTTTGACTGGTCTCGTTCAACACAACAGGCGGGACGAAGTCGACCTTACCGCTACTGGCCTGCTTCCTGACCACTTTTGATATCGAGGACGATTTGCTCATCTCGCCAGCTTTTTCCAGTGACAGAATGGCGTGTTGAAAGAAGCCGCAACTGAAGCGGCCAGCTTGAAGTCGAGGGTATCACCCCTACCAAAGAAGAACTCAAGCCTAGATAGACACTCCGGCCCAGACGGATAAGGCATGGGCGTGCGGACCGCAGATGTGGCCCCACCTTGACGAAGCAGCAGCCTGCGCTAACTTGACTAATCCCAGGAGGGCATCATGAACAGCAATGAGAAGCGACCCAAAAAACCAGAGAGACCAAACGCTGACGAGCTAAAGACAGAAACTCGAATCGTCATTGGGATTTTCGTGGTTGGCATAGCAGCGATTTATGCACGCTTCGCCGGGTGGATAAGCTGACGAAGCTAGGAAATTCTAACAAACTGCTCAGCGCAAAGGAGTAGCGTTCCGACGATGATGCCGGCAGAGCCAATGTAGGTGCGCTTAGAAGTGACCCGTCCTGCCATAGGTTGACACCTGTGGCGGATGATCTGGCCGCCGTCAGGCGGCCAGAGACGCCCGATGCACCGCATCGGGCGTTTGCATTTTAAGCGACAGGTGCGGCCGCTCGGCGTTATAGATCCCCACCGACTCGGCGACCATCTGGCGTGCCTGCAGCAGGTCCCGAGGCCGGTGCAGCAGGAACTCGCCCTTCAAAATTCCATTGACCCGTTCGGCCAGCGCATTCTGGTAGCAGTCGTAGCCATCGGTCATCGAGCAGGTCACCCCATGCCTGGCGTGGATCTTCTGGTAGTAGTCCGAGCAGTACTGGATACCCCGGTCGGAGTGATGGATCAGCTGCTGCCGCGTTTTTCGTTCCTTCAGCGCCATCTGCAGTGCTTGGGCGACCTGTTCGGTCTGCAGGGTGTCGTGCACGCTCCAGCCCACGATCCTGCGCGACCACACATCGGTAATCAGGCTCAGGTATACAAATTTCCCCTGCGTGGGCAGGTAGGTAATGTCGGCTACCCAGACCTGCTCACTGCCGGTCGGTACCACGCGCCCTTCGCCGGGCTTGAGAAGATTGGGGTGCCGCCGGAAGCGGTGATGGCTGTCGGTCGTCTTGTGGTACGCCCGCCGCATGGGGACCAGCAGCCGGGCATCACGAAGGACGCCAAACAGACGGTCGCGCCCCATTGCCACTCCCGATGCTTGAAGCGTCGGTCCAATCAGATGATGCAGCTTGCGCGTGCCGATGCGCGGCTGGCGCGCTCGATAGCCACCTACCAGCGCGAGCGCCCGAGCACCGTCGGCCAATTGCCGCTGCTGACGATGGCCTGCCTGATAGTACGCTTGGCGACTGATACCAAAATGCCGGCAAGCCCTTGCCACGCTTACGCCTTGGAGGCGCCTTTGCGTGAGGACTTGCCGGAAGGCTTTTTTACGATGCGCACCCCGTAGTCTTCCTTGAGCACATCCACGATGGCCTCGAAAAGCTGCGCCTTCTCGGTCGCCTCCCGCAGCTGAACCTGCAGGACTTTGATCTGTTGTTCCGGTGTCAGCGGCTTGGCCGTTCCGGACTTGGGAGCTGTGGTCATGGGGGCAGATGATGCCCCACCTGACCAGTCTTGCCGACCATGTCGCCGAAGCCACGACAGCACGGTGCTCCGTCCTTGGATTCCGTAGCGCTCCTGGGCCTGCTTGTAGGTCAGCTCCCCACGCTCGACCTGGTCCACCACCGACAACTTGAAGGCCAGCGAGTAATCCCGCTGGCTGCGCCTGATTGTTGAATTCATTGAACATTCCTCTTCCTGTGGGAAAAGGTGTCAACTCAATTCAGGACGGGTCAAAGATCTCAAAAAAGCCTGAGCAATATTCTTCGAACTGATCATCGCTCGGCCAGCGTCTTCAACCTCGGAAGTGCTCCAGCGCCGCTCGATTTCATCCTTCGCTTGGCTCAAGCTCCTCTTCACCTCAAGCTCCGAGATAACTTCTACGATAATGTCCACTACCTCTGATCTCGTTGTATAACGCGTCGGGCTTTGACTCTCATCTGAAATAACCCTTCTTGCATGCGAGATCAGCTGGCTAGGCAATATCACGCCGGATGCAATACAGGCTGTTCCGCCGATAACGCATAGATTCCCGAGCCTGACCAGCAGCCCATTTGTTGGCGGCCAAAATGTCAGGGCGATCAAAAGCATGAAAAGCGCAAGATACACATAGGGGAGGCTGTCATAAACGCACTCACGCCATCCTCTAGTCCCCGCATTTCCCACGCCCTCAGCACTGCTTGATTGGGTGTCCGGTTCCTTCCATGCCATAACTTTCCCTGCGGCTCCTTGAGGCTGGAGGAACTATATCCCATTGGCTGGTTGCAGTAGGCTGCGCCTTGCCTATTTCGAGGATTTCAGCCCCACGCAGCAGCGTAAGATCCGCGAAGCGATCGGACGGAACGTCAGTTCGAAGCCGCCTAAACGAGCCAAGGCCGCCAGGGCTCAAAAGATAGACCTGACGCTCCGGTTCTGGCTGCCCTTCAGCGGTGAGACGTGGTCTGGCCGAGGGCGCCCGCTAAAGGCATTCCTTGCCTGGGAGGGAACCGTCGCACATACCGAGTGGAAGAAGCGACACCCCGGCGAGTGATTTCCCCCTTGCCCGGGGTGAGCCAGGCCGTAGCTGAACTGCTTCGACCCCCCAGCTTATCGACAGCCCCGCTGTCGACACATCTTAGGCAGACCCGCGAGGCCCCGCCCCTCTTGTTATCAAGAGACTTCAGAGCCTTGGAGAGGTGATGAGTCTGGGCGTTGAGCCACGCTGGATCTGGTGGGCAGGGGCCTGAGCTCCGCCCAAACCACAACTCTCACTCCGAATCGCCATTACCACCCAACAAATACCCCACGAAATAACCAAACATTCATCCTAGGTACAGCTTAATTTACTAACTAAAATTGGCTGTTTTGTTAGGAAAGTCATTATTGAACAGTATAGTCGATCTCCGGAACATGGCTAGCACGCAACTGAAGAAGCCCTTTAAATATAGGCATGCTGGCGGCATTTGCGAACACAAGAATGCACGCTCCCTTGCCCATCGGAGCGTCCCCTACCCCAATCCTAAAGGTGTTATTCCGCCCATGCGACTCCAGGCGACCACGAATTGACTTGACAAATTGCTCCCGTATCAAGATTGCAGACACCAACGGAAGCAGCCAAAGTGGAAAGCGCAAAGACCACACCAAACCCATCTCAGCTCGACGCCACCGACAGCGTCATTAAGATTGACTTCGTGAAAGTCGGAAGAGTTAAGTTCTGCGGCGTCGAAATAAGCAATGCAAAGTCCAGAACAAATTTTGAAGAACTTCTTCGCTTCGCTCTAGACAAAACCGCGCGCCCCGGGGCACGCAGAAACGGCACGATCTACCCGCCCACACTGCCACTAGCAACGCCGGCCGGATTGTTGTCAGAAGAGATAGCGGACTATCTGCTGCATATGAAACGCAGGAGCATTCGGTCCGGCTCTATCGAGGCATCCGCTCGATCCCTCTCAAACCTTCAGAAGGTTTGTGGAGACATCCGTGTCACAAACATTGAAAGGCATCACATCTACATGCTCTGCGACCTCTTGAGGTGGCAGCCACGATCGCGCGCCCATTCGGATAGGGAACTGAAGCTTCTTCCCGCTAAAGAGCTGATAGAACTGGGCAAAAGCATGAACGTGCCTCCCCCTGCCGCTTCTAGCTTTGCGCTTCAGCGAGCACTCTTGAGCGCCTTCTTCAACGCGCTACTCAGTGCAAAAGCCATTGCTGCCTCACCGATGGATGCGTTCGTCAAGATCCGAAAGGATCTTGTCGGCGTGCAACCGAAGCGCAATCGCTCGCTTGGCAACGCGGAGCTACAGCGCATCTTCGAACAGTCCAACTTTGTACCCTGGGCAAGGAAATGGCCCCACCGATGGTGGGCGCCGATCCTCGGGCTCTACACCGGCGCTCGTATCGGCGAGATTGCTCAGCTCAAGGTCGCGGATATCGCCTTAGAGGAAGACACATGGTTTATCTACCTCCGCGTCACCGCTGACGATGACCTTGCGGGGGCGAAAGGCACGAAGAGCAGACAGAGCCTGAAGGGACCCTCTTCTGTACGAAGAGTTCCAATAGCACAGCCCGTGCTGGACGCTGGTCTCTTGGAGTTCCTGGAGGACATCAAGGAGTGCAGGCATCCGCGCCTCTTCCCGCATCTATCTGCGGGTATCAACCAAAAGACCGGTGAAACAAACGCGCGCTACAGCCAGGCATTGGTACACCAGTTCGGCGCTTACATGAAAACACTTGGCTTCTCGAAAGGCGTCAGCTTTCACTCATTCCGCCACACACTGATCAACTCCCTGATCAGCAAAGGATACACAACGTCGCAGATTGCGGTGATCACCGGCCACTCAACTACTGGACAAGTGAGGGAGGACCAAGCACCTGTTATCAGGGGAGCTTATGAGGGCATGCTGCCGGAACAAGCCCGCCCGTTATCGGTGAAGATGCTCGAGGACTTCACGCCCCCAGTCGTTCTGCCAAAGTATGTACGAGGACAGTTCAAGGAGCGACTGCGGGACAAGAAGAGCTTCTACCCGTAGGTGAGTCGGGAAGATGCGATTAGCGGGCCCTTTCTGCCCTAGGCGGCACCTGCAAATCGGTCTTGTTGACACCGATTGTCGCTCGGTCCATTATTGGTCCTGACAACACCACTTTTGGAGTCGAGATGGACACGACCGTCACCACTGCCCGCGCCGCGGAGATAGTAGGCATCGGCTACGAGGGCTTTCGTAGCTACCTGAAGCGCGGGCTCTTAGGCCGCAGTGGTGTCCTCATCCCGATGGTGGGCAAGGACGCTGCCGCCCCGGATCTCAGCACTGTCCGCGCATCTTGGAAGCGATTTGGCTTCACTGATCTCTGCCTGATGCGGCTGGCGAAGCAACTGATCGAAATGGGGCTGACCTACGACCAGGCCAACTCGGTAGTGTCCCAAGAGGGGCTGAGGCGGCTGTTCCGGACGGGGTCACCTTCCACCGATGCGGCTTTGGTCTGTTCCCCTCCCTACCACGACTACTGGGTGTTCAAAGGGGACGAACGGAGGCACCTCCTTGATCGGCTTTCCGAGATTGGAGACGCTGCGATTCTCATCAACCTTGGTGCCACGGCCACCCATGTTTGGCGGCAGCTCTCCGAAGATCTAGACCCCGCCCAATGAGAGGATGCGCGCCGCTAGCTCAACCGCCGAGTCGTACTCCCCTCGGTCCCGCGGCCCGCTCAATGCCGCACCCGTTTCGATCGAGCTGGCAAAGCCACTCGCCACGGCACCTCAGTGCGGGCTACAGGTTGAAGATCAGGCCCACAACGCCTCTTTGTTTAGGGCTTGCCGCGCCCCCTACTTACACCGTATAACCCGATTGCCAGTCGCAGAAGCGCAGGCGTTGTGCTCGGCCACCTTAGGGGCCGGGTGCCCGAGGTCCACCCAATGGGGGCGCGGGAATCCTTATCGATTCCGGAGTCCACCATGACCAGCAAGACCCTTAGAACTCTCCGCACCCTTGCCTTCCAGGCACAGTCTGGTCGTTGCTACTACTGCGGCTTTGAAATGTGGGAGGCCTCCCCGGATGAACTAGGCCTTCGCCCACGTTCGGCTGCTCCGTTCAGATGTACCGCTGAACACCTAGTGGCCAAACAGGACGGGGGCAAAGACTCCAAGCACAACGTGGTAGCTGCTCACGCCACCTGCAATCACCGCAGGCACAAACGGGCAGCGCCTGCCCCGTCTGCAGAAGAGTTCAAAGTACTGGTGCTCCGTAGGGTCGCGCAGGGAAAATGGTGGCCCTCTGCAAGGATGCCTTGGCATGACATTTGAACCCTCCTCACTAGATCAGATCCGATGGTCTGACCACAACGTCGTAGCGTTCGCTGGCTTAGACATGCATGCACTCACCATGTTCCGCGACGAAGTGGTGGCTCCTTCGCTGGATGCTTTGGAGCACAAGATCTCCGCCATGGAGCAAAGCGAGAACTCGGCCGAAAGAATCTTTGGAGCAGACTCATATGCAGCGCTTCATCACCGGACAGTTGAAGGCTTTCTGTTGACCACTCAATCCATGCATGAGAGAGGGATTCGGAGCCTTCTCCTTGCGATCGCTAAACACCGGGCGTGGGACGCTCCCGCTCAACGAGGAATCCAACGCAGCGACTGGTCTGAAGAAAAGGCCACCAGCGTTCCGGGACACTTCAAGAAGCTGCTAGACGCTCCGATTCAGCTCTTCGGAGACTATCAAGACCTCAAGGTGCTCAGAGTATTGGCTAACGCTCTACGCCATGGGGATGGATCTTCCGCCGAAGAACTCCATATGTTGTGCCCATCGCTCTGGTCCCATTGGCTGGCCCCCGGCACCGTGCTGAGTATCGCCGGCATCGAGATCAGCGTCCCGGCTGATGCGCCATCCCACCCCCTCTTCTCCGCTATTACGCTCCCTCGCAGTTTGTTGGATCAGATGCTTTTCTCTGTTGTCGCCTTCTGGGAGGACATAGAATTTGTTAGATGCAACTCCTTCTCCCAGAGGGATGCATCGACCGAGAACCACATTGAGGCACTCCGAAATAAGCGTACTCACCGGCACTCGGCTCGTGTGTGGAGTCCGGGATGATGTCCGGGCGACCTGATCCATGGACATGGCAAAGCGCCCCCATGCTCAGGACTACCGATCCGCCAAAAGCAGATCCGAGGGCAGCGAAGACAACAGTTTGTCCTGGCTATCGGACCGATAAGAACTAACGAATTCAACGCAGACGAAGCATCGTGGAGGCTATCTCTTCCCGACGGAGAGATATCGAATGCACAGTCTGAAGATCGCGGCCCTGGCAGTCTTACTTACATCCAGCCAGCTTGCTGGCGCTCAGAACCCGCTTACTCGAGACAATGGCGCCAGCGTGGGCGACAACCAGAACTCCCAAACCGCTGGCGCAACCGGTCCCGTGCTGCTGCAGGACATCCAGCTCATCCAGAAGCTCCAACGCTTCGACAGGGAACGCATTCCTGAGCGGGTTGTGCACGCACGAGGCACCGGAGCACATGGAGAGTTCACCGCGACAGCCGATGTTTCATCCCTCACAAAGGCAGCACTATTTCATCCGGGCCAAGTGACGCCGGTCTTTGTTCGCTTCTCTTCGGTCGTTCACGGCACCCATTCGCCGGAAACCTTGCGTGACCCCCGCGGGTTTGCGACCAAGTTCTACACATCTGAGGGTAATTGGGACTTGGTTGGAAACAACTTCCCCACGTTCTTCATTCGCGACGCGATCAAGTTTCCGGACATGGTGCACGCGTTCAAGCCAGATCCGCGGACCAATCTCGACGACGACTCGCGTCGTTTCGACTTCTTCTCACATGTCCCGGAGGCAGTGAGGACTCTGACCCTGCTGTACTCGAACGAAGGCACACCTAAGGGCTACCGCTTCATGGACGGGAACGGCGTCCATGCATACAAGCTGGTCAACGCAGAGGGCGGAATCCATTACGTCAAATTCCGATGGAAGAGCATGCAGGGCCAGTCGAACTTGACCCCTAAAGAGGTCGCAGAGGTCCAAGGTCGGGACTATAGCCACATGACTACAGATCTGGTGGCAGCCATCAAGCGCGGCGAGTTTCCTCGATGGGAGCTTCACATCCAAGTTCTAACACCTGAAGCACTCGCCGGCTTCGAGTTTGACCCGCTGGACGCAACGAAAATCTGGCCGGGCGTTCCGGAAGTAAAGATCGGCGAGATGGTCCTGAATAGGAACGTCGAGAACTTTTTCCAGGAGACCGAGCAGGTGGCAATGGCCCCTGCCAACGTGGTTCCAGGCATTGAACCCTCCGAGGACCGACTCCTGCAGGGCCGGGTCTTTGCCTATTCCGATACGCAGATGTATCGCGTCGGCGCCAACGGCATGAGTCTTCCGATCAATCGTCCAACGATGGCCGTCAATAACGGAAATCAAGATGGCCCAATGAATCACGGGCGCACGACCAGCGGCATCAACTACGAGCCAAGCCGGCTGTCGCCGCGACCTCAGCCAACTGCAAGTCGCTACAGCTCGTTGCCACTTTTCGGCAGCACGCAGCAAATGAAGATTCAGCGCGAGCAGAACTTCCAGCAGGCTGGCGAGCTGTTCCGCTCATACACCAGGAAGGACCAACAGGATCTTATCCAAAGCTTCGGTGAGTCCCTGGCCGGTACCGACGATGTCAGCAAGCACATCATGCTTTCCTACCTGTACAAGGCCGACCCTAATTACGGCAGCGGTGTGGCGCGGGTGGCCGGTGGCAACCTTGCGCGAGTCAAGCAGCTAGCTGCCGCACTTGAGAACTAGCACCTCTACCTACACTGCGCATCGCAACCAGTCGCGATGCGCTAAAAGCCGAGTATGGACATGCGAGTTCTCTACACAATTGCATTGCTATTAGTCACTGCGACCGCTGGTGCCGCCGGTACGGGCCAGCGCCCTCCCCCGCCCCAAGTGGACGCTCGAGCCCAACTCAACGAGATGTTGCTAGACGCCGCACGGGCCGGCCACCAGGCGATGCTGGCCGAATTCATCAGCGCTGGCTTTGACCTCAATGTTAAAGACAGCAAGGGCTACACCGCGTTGATCTTAGCGGCCTATCACGGACATGCGCCTGCGGTCGAACAGCTTCTATCGGCCGGTGCCGACCCATGCGTACAAGACAGTCAAGGGAACACGGCACTCATGGGGGCAATCTTCAAGGGGGAGATGAAGATTGCGAAACGGCTACTGCAATCCAAGTGCGCACCAGACCAACGAAACAGATCCGGTCAGACTGCGGCAATGTATGCCGCCCTGTTCCAAAGGTTAGAAATCCTGGATGAACTGAAGGCCCGAGGCGCAAGGACTGACGTCCAGGATGCTCGTGGAAATTCAGTTGATACGCTGCTGCAAGGCGAGTTCCGGAACGTCCCGAGTCGGTGAGATGGCTCCAGTCTTGGCTTGGAAACAGACGGATCCCCTGTCCTACATGGAACAGTTCATATGCCAGCGCCACGCCCCGAGGTTACCCCCTACGCTGTGGCTGGTACGCCACCCCGCGCTTCTCGCGAACTGCAGAACGCGCCCGACCACTGGCCGGGCGCGCGTAAGCGAAACGAACGCACACTGACTGGCTGAGCGGCAGGCTCAACTACCCTTCTTATGCTTGTGGGGCTTAAGGGCGTCTGTGTTTCCCGGCGTAGCTTTGTTGTCCCTTCTACGCTGATCGGGCTTGCCAGTTGACTTGGCGATAGGCTTCGGACCAGGCTTGATTGCCATCACTTGCGCTCCTCAGATTGTTGGTTGTTAAACACGAATTGAGTGCTGCAGAGCCGATTGCTGAGCGTTTGGGGTTAACCCATTTGGCCGGATTCATCCAAACGCACCGGGAAGCATACAACGTCCTAGGAAAGGGACATCCAACCAACTACGTCCTCACCGCGATACTAACGCCGTTCACGGCCAACGGCATCGTTAATTTCCGCCAACACTAGCTCAAGCACCTACCTCACCAGGCTGCTAACTTCTTGTTTATCCCTTGCCGAGCAACGATTCAGCCGTCCTTGACTCTGTAGCAGGACGCCTAAGAGGTGGGCATCTATGCCCGCAGCGCCACCCAGTAGCATGCGCGCAACAAAGAAAGCGGCGAGCTGGCCGACCCACCAATGCGAAAGCGCGAATATACCGCCTTGAACCAACTGACTGTCGGGCCCTACTACCCAGCTGTATTCGCGCGAACATTGAGCTTCCAGCGGATATCCCCTTCATTGAGCTCATGCTGATGATGATTCTGCGGAGGGAACGGATCGCTCTTGTTCGCGGCAATCTCGCGCTTACAACCGACGACGTCCCCCCAAGATTGAGTAGCGCAGCTGTTTGGAGTCCAATCCTCAGTGACAAGGAGATTGGACGTGAAGAAACGCTTTTCCGAAGAACAGATCATCGGCTTCCTGCGCGAAGCAGAGGCCGGCATGCCCATCAAGGACCTGTGCCGTCAGCACGGCTTCAGCGAGGCTTCGTACTACCTGTGGCGCAGCAAGTTCGGTGGCATGAGTGTGCCCGACGCCAAGCGGCTCAAGGACCTGGAGGCTGAGAGCACGCGCCTGAAGAAACTACTGGCAGAGCAGGTTTTCGAGAACGACGTCATCAAGGATGCGTTGCGAAAAAAGTGGTGACCGCCCCGGCGCGCAGGCTGCTGGTGCGGAGCATGGTCGAGAAGGGGTTGAGCGAGCGGCGAGCGCTGACGGTGGTGCGGATGAGCGCCAGCGCGCTGCGCTATGAGCCTCGGGCCGACCGCAACGTTGAGCTGCGCGAGCAGATCGCTGCGCTGGCGCATCGGCACAGACGCTACGGGGTGGGCATGATCCATTTGAAACTGCGGCAGAAAGGGCTTGTCGTGAACTACAAACGAGTGGAGCGCCTGTATCAGGAAGCGGGCCTGCAGGTGCGTCGCAGAAAGCGTAAGAAGGTGCCGATAGGCGAGCGCCAGCCTCTCCTGCGGCCGTCCGCTGCCAATGAGGTGTGGTCGATGGACTTCGTGTTCGACCGCACCGCGGAAGGCCGGGTGATCAAGTGCCTGACCATCGTCGACGACGCCACCCACGAGGCTGTGGCCATCGAAGTGGAGCGGGCAATTTCCGGGCAAGGCGTGTCCAGGGTACTGGACAGACTGGCCATGCAGCGCGGCTTGCCACGAGTGATCAGGACAGACAACGGCAAGGAGTTTTGCGGTAAGGCGATGGTGGCCTGGGCTCACGAAAAGGATGTTGCCCTGCGTCTGATCGAACCGGGCAAGCCGAACCAGAATGCGTACGTCGAGTCCTTCAACGGACGGCTGCGCGACGAATGCCTCAACGAGCACTGGTTCCCGACGTTGCTTCATGCCCGTACCAGTATCGAAAGCTGGCGGCGCGACTACAACGAAGAAAGACCCAAAAGAGCGCTTGGCGGTCTAACACCCGTCCAGTACGCCGCCCAGTTGGCGGCGAAGAAAGATAACATCAGCACCGGACTCTAAACCCGCCCACTACTCAAGCCGGGGGGACGTCGCCGAGACAACGATAGATACCAGACACAGGAACCTTCTTCCCGGGACCGTAGACCGTCTTCCAGTGCTCTTGCGTTGCATCCCCATTTCCAACTACTGACGTATCGGTAGTCCAAGACATCCTCTTCTCCTTCCAGTTCATCCCAAGGCAACAATGCACTTCAAACAACGGCCCGAGCCCGGGCTAGTCCTGTTCAACAGCACCACGCCTGATCAGGAACGCTGAAAATTCCTCGTCAGCCGACTCCCTTGCATGCTCCAGTGCTCCACCCTCGTCAATGCTGGCTCCGCGTTCAAGTAGCAGCGTGGCGACTTGGACCTTTTGCTCAATGCTTAGAGCTTCATCCCGGGCAACCCATACCAAAGGTGGCTCATCATCCTCGTCCTCGGTGCAAGGATAAGTATCCGGCGCGATCCCTGCATCCAGCAGTGCTCCGACCACCTCCAGGTCAGCCTCCAAGCAGGCATGATGCAACTGAGGAAACGCGAGCTCCCTGGCCCGCGCCTCCAGGTCAGGTGACAGGCTCTCAACGGCGTTGAACATGTCGTCAAACACCGTCTCGAAGTCGGCGTTCGATGCATAGGCCTCTGCCCAGCCCAAATCGCTGGCCACCCTAATCAGGTCTTCCTTGCGCATGCACTTGCTCCTCATCTAGCCACTAGGAGTTCTCTCGCCTTCATTTTGCTTCCGCAGCGTAAACCACGGCTGTCCCCCCTGGGGTAGCCTTCCTCACTTGCCAGACCACTCGACGACGCGCTCGGGTCACGCCCACATAGGCAAGCCGCAACGCCTCATCCGCACTCGCGTCATCGTACGAGTAGCCCACGTACATGCCGCTTGCCGCGTAGAACATGTTGCGCAGCGGATGGGATTCACCGGGTGCGCAGTCGCCCACCATGATGGCGACGTCGGCCTCCAAGCCCTTGGCCTGGTGATAAGTACAGATCCTCATCCCAGGGAATCGAGAAGCCGGCATTGCCTTGACGAGACGCTGAGACAAGGCTCTGCTCCGGGTCATCACAATCACCTTTTCAACCGACTTCGACTTCATTGCGACTGCTGATCTGTAGTGCAATGAAATCTCACTCTGCAGGTGCGCAACTTCAGCATCATTGGACAGGAATCCGTCCTTTGGCGCGTACTGCTGCAGCGATACACCATGGTCACCCGGCAGCTGTTCGACTTGTGGGAAGCACGTCTTCTCCACTTTTGCCCGGACCTTGGCGATCAGCCGCTCGGCGTCCCTGACTACTGGTGGCACGGATTGGAAGTTGGCGGTAAGAACAAGCTCTCGCGCTGGACCGAGAGCGCGGTGTGCCGGGAAATACTCAGCGAACTTGATAAAGAGCTGCGGCGCGCTCCCCCTCCAACCGTAGATGGATTGCCAGTCGTCGCCGATCGCCATGATGCTCACTGGCTTGCTTGGGTTTTCCACGAGGATACGGCGCTGCATCGCTTTCAGCCACGATGCAATCTGAGGCGAGATGTCTTGGAACTCATCAACCAGTAGATGACGCAGACTCCCAAGCCTTGCCAGATCAAAGCGCGCCGTTTCAGCCATGGATGTCAGTGCCAGGAATGCCTGGTTGAAGGTATGCAGCTTCTGAGACTCCATCTCGGAGCGCAAGTGCGGCCAAAAACGCGATAGAGCACTCAAAAAATGGGCATTTGCGTCCATTACCTGCGGCGCGGGCATTGCACCTATCAGCTGGTTCACCTCTGTACCGAGGGTTTCAATGAACGAGCCTTGGGTAAACAGGGCCTCATAGATCAAGACCTCCTTCATCTCCCCTTGTAGCCTCAAGGGAAACACGGGAGCATCAAAATCGCCGTCCAGGCTGGCGGCCGCACGCAGGTGTTTCTGCCTAAGCAGGAAATTCTTTAGATCGGACTCTGACTGGATCAGGATGTAAGGCTTTTCGGCATACCTTGAGATGATCTTGTACTTCTCAGCAACGGCCTGAGCCAATGGGACATCGTTGACGCCCTCGGCCGACACCAATGCCACCCGCTGCTGCTCCTCGGCCGAAGGCGGCAATCCCAGCAAGATGGGAATTCCTGTCCCCTCCTCCACGCCATTGGCAAACAACACCCTTCCGCCAAGTGAGGCTGGGATTGGAGTCAGCTCAGCCCTGACGCCACTGAATGGCCACCCGTCCGCCTGCCAGAGACTCTGAACCATCCGGATAACCGCGCTGTCCCGCTTCTCCGCATAGAAGAAGCGACCCGGCTTCAGTTCCTTACCGGAAACTTGCGGTCTCACCACAGAAAGCTCAGCTCGCAGGATCGAGATGACGTCCGCACGAAAGTCTGGGTCTCGTCTGAATAGAGATCCATAGGCACTAACCAACAGCTCCGCCTGCTTGTCATTTAGGCGTGAGGACGTCATTGGGTTATCAACATCCTCCTCTCCCAGCTGCAAATCCGCTTCGGATTGACCACCAATAAAGTCGAAGAATTTTCTGCCTGGAAGGGACGTAGCCGCAAGGCCACAAAGGACAGAGTGGAATGTTCGTACACGCCGCTCAGCCCATTCCTTCGATAGGGGCCTGCCGCGCCAGTGCGAAAGTACCCGCCTTAGCGACAGACGCAACTCCTCGCACGAGGCTCGCGTGAAGGAGATGATTGTTAGATCTTCGTCAGAGATCCCCAAGTACTCAAGCATGAAGACCACGCGCAGCACCAAGGTCGTTGACTTGCCCGAACCAGCACCTGCTGAGATGCAGGTCGCAGGATGGTCCGCGAGTATCATCTGCCACTGCTCATCCGTCGGAGCACGCACAACGCCCGACGAAACGGCAACGCTCACTGCTTTGCGCATCTCCACTTCCACACTCTTGGTGGGAAAGGTTGAAGGTCCGTATAGGCCAGGATCCAACTGCTTGCGCTCCGGCGGCGCAGCATCTTCAACGAGATACACAAGTTGGCCTTCGTCAAAGCCCATCCTGAAGCCTTCTGAGCGCCCGTCTTCTAGACCCTTGTTAAACCCATCCTGGAAGGACTTATCACAAAGTCTCTCGACTTGATCCCGAGCGAGCGCCAAAAGCACTCTGTCAACGACCCCCTTGACTCGCGCCAATAGAGATCCATCGATTGACGACATCTGATACACCCAACCTAAGGACGACTGATGGTAAGCCTACCAAAACTATCGACCGATGATTGGCGTCAAAATATCGTCGCACTTCGATTGCTACAAACCAACTTTTTGCATGGAAAAAGCAGACCGCTTCCACAGCCGTAAATTCATTGTCAAAGATCCGGCACCTAGCAGTCACCGGACTCAATCTTTGATCAAGCCGTCTTTCTTGCAGCAGGACGTCGCGCCGCGACTGCCTTCTTAACCGTTTTCTTAACGGCCTTCTTGGCAGGCAATTTCTTCGCCGCGGCCTTTTTAGCTGCACCGGAACGCGTGCGCGCCGAAGCTGCTGTCCCTGCGTAACGTGCGGGCTTATCGCCTGCAGCGTCGGCAACAGACGTGGATTTCTTCGCTTTTGCCCCGGCTGCAGATCCTCCAATTTTGGCAAGCAGAGTGTTCAGCACTTGCTTGGCTACGCTATCTTGGAAGATCGAGAGAACGTCGGCGTACTTCCTAGGGGATTTAGAGTCCTGCTCCGCCTCCGCCACGATGCCCTTCTCGATGTACTGCCGAAAAAGATCGTTCTTGCTCGTGTTGGAGGAAAAGGCCTGTTGCTTAAGCCAATCATCCAGCATGGGATCGATATAGATCGTGCGAAGTACAAGATTTCTAGAGTTGGCAGAATTAGAGTCAGCCATTGCGGGCACCGTCACGATAGGACCTGTACATATGTATACGCCCGGGCTAGACCTCTGTCAAATGGTCTTCAATCACTCTGTGTGCCATGCCCCCCAAGGACATCAGGCTTTGAAAACCGGGGCCAATAGTGCTGGCGAGCATTGGAGCGTAGAGACGCGGCAGATCCCAGGAGGGGCCGGCCAACCTAAGGCTTCCAAGCATTCCTGAGCGCAACGCCTCCTTCAACTCTCCCTTGTTTGAGCCCAGAACTGATTCGTGCTCTATAAGACCGAGCCACCAAGCTTCTTGGAAGCCGATGGCATCAAAGACAACTTGAGCTGGAACATTCAACGGCGGCCCATCCGGCTTCGACACGCTGACGCGATAGCTGCCGTCTTTCTCTCCAAACACTCTCTCTGCAGTGCCGAATTCAAACTTGACTGCAGTAGCCATCGACACCTGCTCCATCACTGTGGACCAAACCACACCACGGTTCAGTCGCTCAGCGAATTTAGACTTTGACGTTTCAGGAAGAGACGCCCAAGCATCTTCGTCATTGAATAGTCTGTTCTCAAAGACACTATCGCCTCGCGTGTAGAAGGCAGGCTGACTGGAAATGATCACAATTTCCCTGTCTTTGAATCCATTTCTGACCAGCCACCCCAGAATTGCAGCGGCGGTCCCGCCTGCCCCCAGGATCGCAATCGGCCCCGAGTTCGCCCCCCTTGGACTTGGTCGATCCAACGCCCTCTTAACTGCAGCCAAGCGGTTCCACATGCTCTGGCCGTCGAATATTCTCGTTGCAGATTGCGGCGCCTGGACTCGATTTGCTGGTCCCGGCCCGGTCACCACGATGCTGTCGAACACCCCCGGCTCAAGCCTAGGAGCTGATGAGCGGCGGGCACGCACTCTCCAGTCTGCCTTTGAGGGAAGCAGCCCAACCACCTCCGCATTGACCACTCGAGCTTTTGATTCTCCAATTGCCCAAACGATGTACTCCGCGAACATCTTGTGCGACGGCGGCAACCGCCCACCATCGACCCACTTCACAAAGGCGTTGTCGGACCGTGACAACAGGAAGCTGCTCCAAGAGTAGTTCTGGTGTATCGCCGCGCCGATGGTGGGGCGTGCCTTTGGATAGGGATACCCAAGATCGCGCTCGATCGGTGTACACAGGCGTTGATCTCCATCTGTATACCCACCGCGTCCGGTCCAGCTTGCTCCGACGTGGGCTTTCTCGAAGATCGTCACTTCGATCTTCTGGAATCCCCCCTCAGCGTTCATTACGGCAGCACGAGCAGCTATTGCTGCCGCCTTTGCCCCTCCACCGACAACGGCAATCCTCTTCGGATTCAAGAACCTTCTCCCTAATCGATTGATCCGCCCAGGCAAGGGACCTCGAGCAGAGTTGATCTTCCCTGAGCTACTACGAGGTAGATTTGTTCTCCAAGTCTCGAATTCTCTGGAGGGCTTCCTTCTGCTGGGCTGGCGGAAGTCGGGAGACCAACAAGATGATGTCGGCCAAAACCTCTGGTGTCGCATAGAAGTACGCCAAGGGCAGCCGAAGTGCCTTTGCCAGCGCCTCAGCAGTCGCTGGGTCTGGATCATGCTGACCGGTCTCATAGCGACTCACGCGGGTAGCCCCCGATACGTGGTCGACCATCCCGATGCGCTGCGCCAACTCAGCCTGCGTCCACCCCAAGGCCATCCGAGCGCTTCGGAGCCGTCTGCCGTAGATCGTGGCCGGCGTTTTGGGTTTAGGCATCTAGAACGTTGCACGAAAGCTGAATTCCCTTAAGTGTGCCGCTTGGCTGTCGTCCATACATCTGCGATTATCGTAAATGCCGCCGGGTTGGCGGTCTACAGGGGCTGCATATGAAGTACTCACGACACGGAGCGGTCGCCTCGCTCCTTGCACTGTCTTTCTCCCTCCCCGCCCTCGCTCAAGAACAGGAGCCGGTAGCTGCAAACAAGCCTGGGTTCTTCCGCCAGCTTGGTACCAGCCTTAAGGACGCCGGGCAGCAGGCCATCGGCGTCAAGTCCTCCCCCACTAACCGAGCGGCGCCTGGACGCTCGAACGACATGGGAGCCATCTACACGCCTGTCAGCGGAGGCGGGAAGCTGCCCGGATTGTTCAAACGTGACAATCATCAGTTGGCCCAGCAGGGCAAGCTCGACTGGCCCCGGGTGGCACTGACCTACACCGAGTGGGGCGCGTCCCTGCCCTGCTGGACGGTCGAAGCGCAGATCTGGACCAGCGCCACGGCGTCCACGACCGAGGTCTTCCGGACCTGCGCCAATGCTGCAGTGACAGATACCGACGATCTGGGCGACACCGCCGAGCTGAACACCTCTGCACTGTGGAAGGGGCGGGACACCCTCACCGGGGTCCGCGTGCCCGCTGGCAAGCCCAACACCGGGGCCAGACGCTCCACCGGCCCCAACCCGCCTGCCCAGCCCTTTGTCGTCAACGTATCCCGCCCCGGCGTTTCCGACCGCGCCGTTGACGTGGCTCTCCGAGTCGCCTGGGTTTCGGGCTTCATCCAGACCGCCGACCTGCACCCCGGGGCCAGTGGACTACTGACCCCGTTCAAAGACGGCCGTCTGTGGATCGCAGGATTCAACGCCGATGGCAATCGCGACCGCTGAATACCGGGGCCTGGGCGCCCACCAATAGGAAGAGAATCGACATGAAAGTATGGATCCTGGCCGCTGCGGCGGCTCTCTGCCTGACCGCCTGTAGTTCAACGCCTTCCGAGGCGGAAGCCCGCCAAGCTCTGGCCGACCTGATGGCCCAGAGCGCCTCGGCCCCCGTCCTCACGATCGATGGGTTCTCTCTGACCGGGTGCACGAGGGCCAAGGACGCGGCCGGCTACCGGTGCGACACGCGAGGCACCGTCGTGGTGGGCATGATGGGCAACCGAGTGCCGCTTCCTGTCGACAAGACTTTGCGCTATGCGAAGGCGAACGGATCTTGGAAGGCCTACGCCCAATGACCGCCATTCCTACACCCGCAACCGGCACCACTCAGCTCAATCACAAGAGGCTGCTGACCCCGCGCGATCGCTTCTTCTGGTGGTATTCCCTGACCCTGCTCTTCCTCGGACCTTTTGGCTTCGTCGTCGGGCCGCTGATGGCCCGGCGAGGAACGCGGAAGGCAGAACGCCTGCACTCTTCGGCGGCCTGGGAGGCTCGGCAGCGGGACCACGGCTTCACTTGGTGGCAGTGGTGGATCATGACGCCGCTGACTCTTATGGGAGCCCTCTGGGTGTTCGGAGTGTTGAGTGGGTTGCCCATGACGCTCCTAGTGCTCTGGGCGCAGCTGACCCAATCCTAAGAAGCTTCGCCGGATCAAAGAAGGCCCCAAAGTTGGGGGCCTTCTCGTTGGCGTCGCTCAGAGCGCAGGGGTCAAGTAGCGCCCTTCCACTTCCAAAGTGGCTTCAGAGCGCCCGACGATGCTGCCCTTGGCGACCTCTTCTTCACTCACTAGGGTTCAGTGTTGGCTTATCACAACGATGATGAAAGCATGACTTGCGAGGACCGCGTATCCGCCCTGCTTGGATTTCCTCTTCTTCCCCCTTGGGACCGGCTGGTCAAGCTTCTGTGTGCTCAGGGTGCCGATCCTATGGAGGTGATGGCCGTCTTGGCTTGGTCCTACCTTGACGCCTCTAGACAAAATGGGGAAACAACACTACGTGCAGGCCCCTTTCCCACCATAGCTCGAGACATCAGCTCTGATCAGCCATTGGCGCCAATGCTACTTACCAGAGCATTGAATCAAGTGGGAAGGAGCGCGATTCATCTTGAAGAGTCAACGTGGAACATCCTGATGGCGAAGCTGATCAAGGTCGGCTTGGGCGACCTTCATGCCATCTGCTGGATGTTTGAGGAATATGCCCTGGGCAACTTAGGCCTTGATACACTCGAGGCTCACATAAGGCGATACCGCGTGCTTTTTCGGCCCTAGTCGGAAGCATGGACACGCCTTGGTCTGGCGACGCGTGAAGGCACTTCGGGCTGTTGCCAGAGTCGCAACTCATCCAAGCTCTTCTCGCTCACTTTCACGTCATGGTGGACGCGACTCCAGTCAAGGAATCCGTTGATCAGCGCCCGGCTAGCCCCGCTTAGTCTCTGCAGCTCTGATATATCGACAGGAACTGCCTGGGCCCACCCCATCCGGTTGAACATGATTCGCGTCATCAGAGGACGATGGCGAGCGTTTGTGCGGAGGTGCTTCATCAACAAGGAGAGGTCCACTTAGCAATCCTCCCCTATGGGACCTACAGGGATGCACTGAACAATGTTCAGCAGTCCGATGACCATTGTTTCGTCCAAGCCCACATAGAGCGGGGGATCCGCTGCACAGTAATTCAAGAACGATCGGGTCACCGCGTGGTTCAGCGACCCCAGGGCCATGAGTTCGCTGAGATCCACTGGGTAACCGTCGGCGTCGAACAGTGTGTTCAGCCCTACTCTCGCCATGATCAGCACGTCCCCAGCAGGCTCGGTAAGCGCACTTTTCTTGACATGCTGAATGAAGGAAATTGGATCCATGGCCAAGGCGCTGAAGGGTGAGTTCAGAACCTAGCTCGAATGCGGCGGTTGTCAATCTGCCACTGCTATGTGGAGGTAGAGCTGGCGCAAGGCCGGCTGGTGGCGCCATGGCCGCAGGGCAAGGCGGTGTCCAAGACGTTCTGCCTGGTGCTGCCCGAACCGATCGGCCTAACTACGGGCCCAGTGAAGGCGTTCGCGCAGTGGCTGCTAGCGGAAGTTGGCAAGGGCGGAGCTGCAGATGTGGCTTGGGACACGAGGCCGCGACTCCACGATTGAAACGCACGGATGTAGTCGCATGTCCGGTTTCAGCCAACAGCGGAAGCAGACATCATCAGCAGCACACGGAGTAAGCAGAACTTATCGGAGGGCGAGTGACCAACCCACCTTCGTGCGCGGACTTAGGTACTGCTTTTACCCCCGTTCCTCGTAAGCGTTCGAGCTCGCTCCACCCTGAAAGGCGGTGGGTGTCGTTGCCGTTACCTGCCTGAATGCGGCCGAGAAGGCAGCGGTACTGGCAAAGCCCGCCTGCGTTGCAACAGCAGGGATGCTCTTGCCTCGCGACAGTTGCTCCATTGCCCATACGATCCGCGCCCGCTGTCGCCAAGCCTTCAGCGTCATCCCCGTCTCCAGCGGAAACAGCCTGCTGGCGGACCGGGCCGAGGTCGCGGCGCGGGATGCCAATACGGAGACCTCCAGCGCATTCCGATAGTCTGCCAAGGCAAGGTCTGTTAACCGTCGGCCCAAGGCGCTTTTCGGTATCGGCAAAAAGGTCGGTGCGTCCTGCAGCACGGTCAGCTCATGCAGCGCCAGCCGCACCATCAGCTCGGCCTTCTCGCTTCCAGGGTCGACTGATACGGCCTCGTCAAGGACGGCTCGCAGCAACGGCGTCACCTGCGAGACGAACGCCCGCCCCGGGAACGACGGTGGCGCCCAGTCCCGGATCGCCTCCTTTCGCCAAAGGATGATCCAAAGCTCAGCCTCGGTGAGGATATCCAAGCGATGAGGAACCCCCGCCGGTACCCACGCGACGAGCTGGGGTGGGACGAGCCATACGCCTTCGTCTGTATGCACCTGTACCGTTCCCGACGCCGCGAAGGTGAGTTGCCCTTCGTCGTGGACGTGGTGGGGCAGGTCCGAGCCCTTCGGCTTCAATGCCCGGTGGATCGTGAAAGCGTCCTTCAAGTCTTTGGCCTGTGTGCGATGTGGATTGGCGTCACATCGAAGAAGCTTATCACTATCCTTTCCAGACATTGATGGCCAAGCGAATGAGACTGGAGCGATGACGATGACGATGACGATGACGATGACAACGACGATGAAGAGTGTGCTTATCCGGGCTTATGGGTCCAACGATCAGGTCGAGCTCGCCGAGGTAGCCCGGCCCGTACCCAAAGCGGGCGAAGTCCTGATAAAAGTGGGCGCCGCCGGCGTCAATCCTATCGACTGGAAGATCCGCGCCGGAGCAGGGCAGCGCATGGGCATGACGCTGCCGATTCGACTTGGGAGCGAGGTTGTCGGCACGGTCCAGGCATTGGGCCCGGGCGTCGACCATTTCCGGGAAGGCGAATTGGTGTATGGCATGGTTTCATCAGGCGGCTTCTCGCAATACGCCATCGCCCAGGCAAGCCATCTGGCTCGAACCCCGGGCAATCTCGACATTGTCCATGCAGCCGCCCTGCCCCTGGCGGGCACCACTGCCTGGCAAGCGATGTTCAACGAAGCCGGGCTCTCGGCTGGGCAGCGACTTCTGATCACGAACAGTTCTGGCGGCGTGGGATCTCTCGCAATTCAGTTGGCCAAGGCGCATGGCGCGCACGTCACCGCAGTGGCCTCAGCGCGCAACGAGGCGTTTGTTCGAGGTCTAGGCGCTGACGAATTCATCGACTACACCCGGGAGCCGTTCGAACAGGCCGTCCACGATGTGGATGTGGTTTTCGATACGATGGGTGGCGACACCTTCCAGCGAGCTTTCAAAGTCCTGAGGAAGGGCGGCTCCATGGTGACCATTGTTGCCTTCCCTCAGGATGAAGCGGAGCGCTTTGGCGTGACCGTGAAGCGATCCTTTACTCTGCCAAACGCCGCCAGCCTCAAGGAAATTACTGCGTTGGCCGAGAGGGCAGAGGTTACCCCGCATGTTGAAGCGGCGTTCCCTCTCGCTGAGGCAAGGCAGGCGCTCGCGCTGTCCGAGGCTGGCCGGTCCCGAGGGAAGATCGTCCTGACGATTGCGTAGTGGTGCAGACGCAATCATCCATGGTTCTTTAGAAGAAGCCTGTCGCTTGCGGTTTCCGCTATAGGCCAGAAGCGGACACTCGCCCTACCCCGATAAACATCCCTAATCAGCCAACGACGTCCGCTGGCAGCACTTGGCTCTCCCGGAATGACGCGGCGCACCGTGCCTTTGTTCAAAATTTCGAGCACGTTGGCTCCATCCACCTGACTTTGGCTCTATTTGATGGAAACGTGGCGACTGAAGGAATCGAGACGCATGTTGAGGCAAGCATGCTCCGAACCCTTGCCCCAAACAGCATAAGACAAGGTTGGCACTTCGGAAAACCGGTACGGGCTGACAGCTTGGAAGCACTGCCTCCGGCAAATGCCAGCGAGGGCGCTTAGATGCCCCAACCCATCTACTCACGCGCGTCCACGCCATGTCCGACCGGCAGATCCAGCAAAGGCCTACCGTTCTTGTCCCAACGCACTGGCTGCACGCGCGGGGAACGGTTGGCCGTGCAGCCCATTTCAGGTCCTGGGTTGGCATGGTAGATGATCCACGGGGTGCCATCAGTCATGTGGAAGAAGCCGTTGTGGCCGGGTGCGTACACATTGCCTGCCGGATTTTTGACCAAGATGGGTTGCTTGGCTTTTGACCAGGTCTTGGCATCCAAAGGATCGGCGCCCGCCTTGGCGTGCAGCAGGCCAATTGCGTAGTCATCGGACCAACAGGC
Organism: Stenotrophomonas sp. GL_101; assembly: GCF_057835675.1. Taxonomy (NCBI): domain Bacteria; kingdom Pseudomonadati; phylum Pseudomonadota; class Gammaproteobacteria; order Lysobacterales; family Lysobacteraceae; genus Stenotrophomonas; species Stenotrophomonas sp. GL_101. Next base: position 2,843,194 of record NZ_CM174432.1, read on the forward strand.
GCTGCCTGAATACGTCAGAAACAGATCCCCTTTGGGTCCCTCCAGGAATTCCGGGCCTTCAAGGATCTGTCGGCCGCCCTGCCGCTCCCAGGCTTGGTCGGGGCGCGCGATGATGGTCTCCGCGCCACTCAGCGTCCAGGGATTGGACATGGCCACGATGGCCAGCACGCTGTCCGGACCGACATACGGGGAGTAAACAAAATAGCGCTTGCCCGCGGCAGTGAAGGTCGTGCCATCTATTCCGGGATGGGCGGTGGCCAAGCGGCCTCGGTCGCGCCATTCGCCCGTTGTGGGATCGGCGCTGCTGTTCTCCAGTACGAACACGCCGCGATGCGCGTCTTCCTGTCCTTCGGTGACGCCACTGGCGGCGGCCGTATAGTAGATGTACCACTTGCCCCCGATACGATGCAGTTCGGGCGCCCAGATCGACATGGCGTTTGGCCCGGTCGCCGGCGGGCGCCACACCGTGATTTCCCGTGCCGCATCGAGCTTCGCAAGATCGGTGGTGGCTCGGATCGCCAGGCGATCGCCGTGCGTGCCCATGTAATAGAAGACCTGCCCTTCCCTGGTGATCCACGGGTCCGGGCCCGAGTCCAGCAGCGGATTGTCCTTCGCCGGATCGAGCGCGGATGCGCCTGCCGATGCCTGCAGGAGCGCCGCAATCACTAGCGCACGAAGCGTGCCGTTCACCATGTTCCCCTCCCGTGGAATGCCGCGCTGGCGGACTTGCCAGTGCGGCGCAACCAAACCATATAATCGGACAATAGGCAACCCCAGTCCATTTCACCTAAGGATCAGCCATGCAGCAGCACGACACCGACAGCATCATTGGCATCAACTGGGGCAGTTCAAATCTGCGCGCGTACCTGATCGGTGCCAATGGACGGATGCTGGGCTCGTACGACGCGCCTGTGGGGGTGGCCAAACTACAGCGCGAGGGCATGGCCGCTGCCGCCAGCGCGATCCGGACACGCTGGCCCAACGCCAGTCGTGCCTACGCTGCCGGCATGATCGGCTCAAACGTGGGGTGGGTGGATGCGGGCTACGTGGAGTGCCCTGCAGGCGTTGAAGCGGTGGCACAGGGCCTTGTGCCAGCGCGCATCGGCGAGCTTGAGCTGAGCATCGTCCCGGGCATGGCATGTGTGCGCCCGGTCGACGAGGCGCCGGACGTGATGCGCGGCGAGGAGACGGAGCTGCTTGGCCTGCTGAGTGGTGGCAACGTGGGCCCCGATGCCATGGTCGCCCTGCCCGGCACGCACACCAAATGGATCCAGCTCAGCAACGGACGCGTAGAGAGTTTCATGACCGCCATGTCGGGCGAGTTGTTCGACCGTCTGGCCAGCGGCGGCCTGCTTGCGTCGGCCTTGGAAGGACCGGGGGCGGTGGGCCCCTCGTTCGCCGAAGGAGTGCGTACGGCAGCGGATGGATCGCTCGGGTTGGGTGCCCTGCTGTTCGGGGTGCGTGCACGAATGATCCGTGGCGTACTGCCCCGTGATCAAACCAGTTCGTACCTGCGCGGCCTGCTCGCGGGTGCTGAAATTTCCGACGCACTGGCGTTATTTCCTGCCCTGCGAAGCGCGTCGGTGCCGCTGGTGGGCTCGGGTCCGGTGACCCGCCTCTACCAGGCAGCGCTGGCAGAACTGGGCATCGCAGCGCACACCGTTGCGTCTGCCGAGGCGGTTGTACGCGGGTTTTCCGCCATCCACGCCATCGCCAACAGCCCGCGCTGAGCCACTGGCCCAAAACGCTTGCTGCGTCGCAACGTGCCTATTGTCTGATTATATGTTTTTGTACGCTCCACGACATCGAGAGGGGTCTTGGGCAATGCGTGCTGGCAAGGGGAAGACTGCAGGATTGATCGGCGCTTTGGCGCTGTCCGTGGTGGGGGCCGCAGGCGCCCAGGAACGCACCGTGGTGGGCAAGACCGCCGACGGCACGCAGGTGGAATCGATCCTGCTGCGCGATGGCAGCGGCATGCAGGCGCGGGTGCTCACGTTGGGTGCGGCGCTGCATTCGCTCGAAGTGCCCGACCGCGACGGCAAGTTCGCCGATGTGCTGCTGGGCGACGGCAACCTGCAGGCCACGCTGGACAACCCGCAGTACTTCGGCACCATCGTGGGGCGCTTCGCCAACCGCATCGCCAAGGGCCGCTTCACGCTGGATGGCAAGACCTACCAGGTGCCGGTCAACAACGGCGTCAACAGCCTGCACGGCGGCACCCGCGGCTTCGACAAGGTGGTCTGGAAGATCGTGGAAGCCACGCCCGACCACGCCACGCTGCAGCACGTGAGCCCGGATGGCGAAATGGGCTTCCCGGGCACGCTGACCGTTACCGCCACCTATGCACTGAAGGGCAATGGCCGACTTGAGATCGACTACCGCGCCACCACCGATGCGCCCACCATCGTCAACCTGAGCAACCACGCGTACTGGAACCTTTCCGGTGAAGGCTCCGGCTCGGCGATGGAGCACGAGCTGACCATTCCGGCCAGCGCGTATACGCCGGTGGACAAGACGTTGATTCCAACCGGTGTGCTGCAGCCGGTGGAAGGCACCGTGTTCGATTTCCGCAAGGCCAAGCCGATCGGCCGCGACCTGCGCCGGGGCGATGAGCCGCAGCTCCTTATCGGCCAGGGCTACGACCACAACTGGGTGATCAGCAAGGCGCCGGTGCGTGACCTGCGCGAAGTAGCGCGCGTGCATGACCCGCGCTCGGGCCGGGTGATGACCCTGCTCTCCACCCAGCCGGGCCTGCAGTTCTATTCGGGCAACTTCCTGGATGGCAGCACGGTGGGCAAGAGTGGCCGCGTGTACCGCCAGGGCGATGCCATCGCGCTGGAACCGCAGCTGTTCCCGGATACGCCCAACCAGCCGGCGTTCGGCTCGGCGCGGCTGGCGCCGGGGGAAACCTATCTGAACCGGATCGTCTACGACTTCTCTACGGACCGCGACGCAACACCGCGCCGCTGATTCCGCGCACCGCGCACCCGCCAGTCACCGCACCGGCACCGCTACCACCACGTAATGCCCGCCTCCCGGTTCACGCCAGGACGGGCAGCCCATGACCCAAGGAGATGCATCCCATGCGAAAGTGGCTTTCCCCCTTGCTGGCGACGTTGCTCGCCGTGGCGCCGATGGCGCATGCGAACGATGGTACGCGCTGGACACCGGCCGAAGCCGACGCATGGTATGCGAAGCAGGAATGGCTGGTCGGCGCCAACTACACCACCTCCAACGCGATCAACCAGCTGGAGATGTTCCAGGCCGACACCTTCGACCCGGAAGCGATCGACCGCGAGCTGGGCTGGGCACACGAACAGTTCGGCATGAACACCATGCGCGTGTACCTGCACGACCTGCTGTGGCAGCAGGACCCGCAGGGCTTCATCAAGCGCGTGGATACCTTCCTGAGCATTGCTGAAAAGCATGGCATCCGCCCGATGCTGGTGCTGTTCGACAGCTGCTGGGACCCGGACCCGAAGCTGGGCCCGCAGCACCGCCCCATTCCCGGCGTGCACAACTCCGGCTGGGTGCAGAGCCCGAGCCGCCACATGCTGGTGGACCCGGCCAACGACAAGCACTTCCGCGAGTACGTGGAAGGCGTGGTGGGCGCGTTCGCCAACGACAAGCGCGTGCTGGCCTGGGACCTGTGGAACGAGCCGGACAACCCCGGTGGCGGCAACTACATGGACAAGCAGCTGAAGGGCGAGCAGGAACGCATTGCCGAACTGCTGCCGCAGATCTTCGATTGGGCCCGCGCGAAGAAGCCGACCCAGCCGCTCACCAGCGGCGTGTGGATCGGCGATGACTGGTCGCCGGGTGCCGCTTCGCTCACCTCGATCCAGCGCACCCAGCTGGAGCGCTCGGACGTGATCACCTTCCACAACTACGAGCAGCCCGAAGCCTTCGTTTCGCGCGTGGCGCAGCTGAAGAAGTATGGCCGCCCGCTGATCTGCACCGAGTGGCTGGCGCGCGGCGCCGGTTCCAACGTGGACACCATCCTGCCGATCGCCCGCCGCGAGAACATCGGCATGATCAACTGGGGCTTCGTTGACGGTGCGATCCAGACCCGCTTCCCGTGGGACAGCTGGCAGCGCCCGTACACGATGGAGCCGCCGACCGTGTGGTTCCACGACCTGCTCAAGGCCGATGGCACCCCCTACCGGGCCCGCGAGGCGGAGCTGTTCCGCAAGCTCGCCAAGACCCCGCGCAAGTCCGTTCCCGCTTTCTGACACCCATCCGCCCGCCATCGCCTGATGGCGGGCCACCTACCGCGCTCGCTTTCCGGAATCCGGAGATACCGCCATGAACCGTCGTTCTTCCCGCACCCTGCTTTCCCTGGCCATCCTGTCCGCCCTAGCCCTGCCCGCCCTGGTGCAGGCGCAGGATGCGGCGCAGCCGACCGCCGTTGACCTGGATACGGTTACCGTAACCGCCCTGCGCCAGAGCCTGCAGACCGCACAGACGATCAAGCAGGAAGCGGCGATGGTGGTGGATTCTGTCGTGGCCGAGGATATCGGCAAGCTGCCCGACAACAGCGTGGCCGATGCGCTGCAGCGCGTCACCGGCGTGCAGATCGCCCAGGGCAACCAGGGCGAAACCACCGGGGTGGTGATCCGCGGCCTGCCGAATGTGATCAGCACGCTCAACGGCCGCGAGATCTTCAGCAGCTCCGGCCGTGGCTACGCGTTCCAGAACCTGCCGGCCACCGCGATCAAGAGCTTGAACGTGTACAAGAGCAGCGAAGCCAGCCTGCCGCTGGGCGGCATCGCCGGCCTGGTGGACATCCAGCTGCGCCGCCCGCTGGATTTCGATGGCGCCGAGATTGCCGGCACCGTGACCGGCACGCACAGCAAGTACACCGGCGATATCGATCCCAACGCCAGCCTGCTGCTGAGCAACCGCTGGGATACCGACGCCGGCGAGATCGGCGCGATGGTCAACTTCGGCTACATCGGCAAGCGCTACGCCTACGATGCGGTGTGGGGCGATTTCCCGAAGGTGCTGGAAAACCCGGACGGTACGCCGATGCGCACCGACGACGGCAACCTGATCGCCGCTCCGAACGGCTGGGGCACCAACTACAACCACGGCGACCGCAAGCGCAGCTCGTTCAACTATGCGCTGCAGTGGAAGCCGACTGAAAACACCGAGGTCTACGTCGAAGGCCTGTACGACTATGTGCGCGACGACTACGACCAGGCCTTCCTCTTCAGCTTCCCGGTCGGAGTGGTTCCGCCCACGGGGCTGCAGGTAGGCAACAACTGCTACGCCAACCAGCTGGAGGGCCCGCTGGCCGGGCAGACCATCTGCGACGCCAGCAGCGGCTCCTGGACCGGTGACACCTATGCCGCCAGCAGCACCCAGGCGCACAAGCAGCGTGGCCAGGACATCCAGAACGCGCTGGGCTTCAAGTGGAACGGCGACCAGCTTCACCTCTCCACCGAGGTCACACGCACCTCCGGCTACTATCGGGATGAGAACTTCATCATCGATACCTTCATGAACGGGCCGATCACCACCGTGTGGGATGGCACTGCCGGCAAGCACCAGAACTGGTACCTGGCCGGCAACCCGGCCATGGATCCGTCGCGCTTCTACCTCAACGGCCTGTTCCAGACCTGGGGCGAATCGCGCGGTGAAGAGAACAGCTGGCGCGGCGATGGCAAGTTCGATTTCCTCGATGGCCCCATCGCGTTCCTGCAGTTCGGGCTGCGCTACGCCGACCGCAATGCCAGCGCCAAGGGCAGCGTGGAAATCAGCACCCCGCCCCCGGGCGGCGCCGGCACCGGCAACATCACCGCCAACCCGAACCCGGACAACCAGGTGGTGGGCCTGTTCCCGGCCAACAGCTTCTTCTGCAGCAAGCGCGGCAACTCGGCGCTGAGCCAGTCCTTCCTCACCCCGTGCTACGACTACCTGATCGACAACGCCGACGCGCTGCGCAACTTCTACGGCCTGCCCGACGGGCTGGCGGCGGAAAATCCGGGCCGCTTCTTCGACATCCAGGAGCGCAAGTCGGCCGGTTACCTGCAGGCCAAGTACGATTTCGATGTGTTCGGCCTGCGCGTGGACGGCCTGGTGGGCGTGCGCGCGGAGAAGATCAAGCGTGAGCTCAACGCCTTTTCCTTCGATGCCAGCACCGGGGTGTACAGCGCCATCACCCGCAACACGCAGGACACCAACACCCTGCCCAATGCGAGCATGAACCTGCACTTCAACGACGAATGGCAGCTGCGCCTGCTGGCCGCCAAGACGTTGAGCTACCCGGACTTCGGCGCGTTGAACCCGTCGATCTCGCTCAACCCGGGCACCGTGAACCGGGCCGGCGTGGCCAGCAGCGGCAACCCGGACCTGAGCCCGATCGAGTCGACCAACTACGACCTGTCCCTGGAGTGGTACTTCTCGCCGGTGGGCTACGCCAGCGCCGGTGTGTTCTACCGCGATATCGACGGCTACATCCAGAACTACATCACCAACGTGGTCATCGCCGGGGAAGACTACGAGCTTTCCTCGCCGCAGAGCGCCGGCAGCGGCCACCTGCAGGGCGTGGAGTTGGCTTACCAGCAGACCTTCGATTTCCTGCCCGGTGCGTGGGGCGGCCTGGGTGCGCAGTTGAACTACACCTACATCGACGGCGACACGAAATCGCCGGAGTTCATCGGCGGCCCCATCATTTCGCGCCCGCTGCAGAACGTGTCCAAGAACAACTACAACGCGGTGCTGTTCTACGAGAACTTCGGCCTGTCCGCGCGCCTGGCCTACGGCTACCGCAGCCGCTACATCGACTTCTTCACCCAGCCCACCGTGGCCGGTACCGAAGACCAGGTGGAACCGGCCAGCTCGCTGGACTTCTCCATCAGCTACGACGTGACCCCGCGCGCCACCGTGGTGTTCTCGGCCACCAACCTGCTGGGCAACAACCTGCACCAGTTCTGGGGCAGTGGCGATACCCGCCCGCGTGACATCCGTTACCAGGACAAGACCGTGGGCATGGGCTTCCGGTTCAAGCTCTGATGATGACCTCCCCCATGTCAATGCACGCCCCCTTTATGCCACCCTTTTGTCGGATAATAGGAGTGACCGCAGTCTGCGGAGCACCAAGCCAAAGGGGCGCCTGTGAAACGGATCGAGGTACGCAACCTTCACGACCAAGTCACCCAGGAGATCGGGCAGCGCATCATCAGCGGCACGATCAAGCCGGGCGAGTACCTGCCCAAGGAAGAGCTGTTGGCGCAGACCTTGTCGGTAAGCCGCTCCGCGCTTCGCGAGGGGCTGAAGGTACTCGGCTCCAAGGGGCTGATCGAAACCAAGCAGAAAACCGGTTCGCGGGTGCGCGAACCGCGGTTCTGGAAGCAGCTGGACAGCGACATCCTGGCGTGGCGCTGTGCGCTGATGCCCACGCAGGACTTCGTGGACAAGCTGGTGGAAATGCGCGAAGTGATCGAACCTGCGGCGGCCGCCTCGGCCGCGCAGCGGCGTTCGCCCGCACAGCTGGCCAAGATCAAGGCAGCGTACCAGGCGATGGCCGATGCGCCCGACCAGGACGCGTGGGCCAAGGCGGATCTGTCCTTCCACGAGAGCGTGCTGGAAGCCACCAACAACGAGCTGCTGGGGTCGCTGTTCTCGGTGATCGATGCCGCGCTGGGCACGTTCTTCCTGCTCTCGGCGCAGACCGCAAAGGACTTCAAGTACTCGCTGCCAAGGCACTTCGACGTGTACGACGCAATCCGGCTGAAGCAGCCGGACGCGGCGCGCGCGGCCATGCTGGACATGATTGCCGATTCCCGGGCCAACCTGAAGGGAATCCGCGCCCCACGCAAACCCCCTCGCTGAAGGAAATCCCATGAGCACCGCCTGGATGCAACCCCTCCCATTGGTTGCCATCCTGCGCGGGCTCACCCCGCAGGAGGCACCCGCCATCGGTGCCGCATTGGCCGATGCCGGTTTCCATATCCTGGAAGTGCCGCTGAACTCTCCCCAGCCCCTGGAGAGCATCGAGCTTCTGGCCAGACAGCTGGGCGACCGCTGCCTGATCGGCGCGGGCACCGTGCTCACCACCGCCCAGGTGGATGAGGTGGCCAACGCGGGCGGCCGCATCATCGTGATGCCGCACGCCGATGTCGAGGTCATCGCCGCCGCGCACGCCAAGGGCATGCGCTGCACCCCCGGCGTGGCCACGCCTACCGAGGCGTTCGCCGCGCTGCGCGCCGGTGCCGATGCACTGAAGCTGTTCCCCGCCGAGCAGCTGCCGCCGCCAGTCCTGAAAGCCTGGTCCAGCGTGCTGCCCGCCGGCACCGCGCTGCTTCCCGTGGGCGGCATCACCCCCGAACGCATGGCGGCCTACCGCCACGCGGGCGCGGCCGGGTTCGGCATCGGTTCGGCCCTGTACGCCCCCAAGACCCCGCCAGCAGAAGTGGCGCGCCGCGCTCGCGCGTTCATCGACGCATGGAACAGCACCAACACGGACCCCCACGCATGAAAATCACCGCCATCACCACCTACCTGGTGCCCCCGCGCTGGCTGTTTGTCCGGATCGAAACCGATGCCGGCATCATCGGCTGGGGCGAGCCCATCGTGGAGGGCCGCGCGCATACCGTGGCCGCTGCGGTGGAAGAGCTTTCCGACTACCTGATCGGCAAGGATCCCCGGCACATTGAAGATCACTGGAACGTGCTGTATCGCGGCGGCTTCTACCGTGGCGGCCCGATCCTGATGAGCGCGCTGGCCGGTATCGACCAGGCCCTGTGGGACATCCACGGCAAGGCGCTCGGCGTGCCCGTGCATGCCCTGCTGGGCGGCCCGGTGCGTGACCGCATCCGCGTGTATTCGTGGATTGGCGGTGACCGCCCGGCCGATACCGCGCGTGCGGCCAGCGAAGCGGTGGCACGCGGTTTCACCGCGGTGAAGATGAATGGCACCGAAGAAATGCAGATCGTCGACACCCATGACAAGGTCACGCGGGTGCTGGAAAACGTACAGGCCGTGCGCGATGCGGTCGGCCCCGATATCGGCCTGGCCGTGGACTTCCACGGCCGCGTGCACAAGCCGATGGCGAAGGTGCTCATGCGTGAGCTGTCGCCGTTTGGTCTGATGTTCATCGAAGAACCGGTGTTGTCCGAACACCTGGAGGCGATTCCGGAACTGGCGGCCCTCTCCCCCGCCCCGATCGCACTGGGGGAGCGCCTGTACTCCAGGTACGATTTCAAGCGGGTGCTGCAGGCGGGCGGCGTGGACATCCTGCAGCCTGACCCCTCGCATTCGGGCGGCATTACCGAAACCCGCAAGATCGCAGCTATGGCAGAAGCGTATGACGTTGCCATCGCCCTGCACTGTCCCCTCGGACCGATTGCTCTGGCCGCCAATCTTCAGCTGGATGCGGTCTGCTACAACGCCTTTATCCAGGAGCAGAGCCTGGGCATCCACTACAACGCCAGCAACGACCTGCTCGATTACCTGGTTGACCGCTCGCCCTTCGACTACAACGAGGGGTTCGTCAAGATTCCCAATGGCCCCGGCCTGGGAATCGAGATCAATCAGGCTTACGTCGACGAGCGAGCCGCTGAAGGCCACCGCTGGCGCAACCCTATCTGGCGCCATGCCGATGGCAGCGTGGCCGAGTGGTGAGCGCGGTGAAGACCATGACCCATTACCCCAGTTTAAAGGGCCGCGCGGTATTGATCACCGGCGGCGCTACCGGCATTGGTGCCGCTTTCGTGGAGCATTTCGCCCGGCAGGGCGCAAAGGTGGCGTTCTTGGACATCGATGACAGCGGCGCCCAAGCACTGCTCGATGAGCTGCGTGACGTTGAGCCGGTACCGCATTACCTGCGCTGCGACATCACGGATATCGAGGCCTTCCGAGCCACGATCGCCGAGGCCCGTGGCTTGGTGGGGCCGTTTTCAGTGCTCATCAACAACGCGGCCAACGACGCACGCCATGCCTTGGCCGACACCGGCGTGGCCGATTTCGAGCGCAGCGTGGCGGTCAATCTGCGCCACCAGTACTTCGCGATCCAGGCCGTGGCGCCGGACATGCGGTCGCTGGGCGGTGGCTCGATCATCTGTCTGGGGTCGACCGGCTGGATGATCAAGAACAGTGGTTACCCGCTGTACGCCATGGCCAAATCCGCGGTACACGGGCTGGTGAACGGGCTGGCCCGCGAGCTGGGCCAGGACCGTATCCGCATCAACGCGCTGGTCCCTGGCTGGGTGATCACCGAGAAACAGCAGCGGCTGTGGCTGGATGCGGAGGGTGAAGCGCAGCTGCGGCGCTCGCAATGCCTGCCGGGTTACCTGCGTGCGGACGATCTTGCCCGTGCCGCACTGTTCCTGGCCGCCGACGACAGCCGCATGTGCACCGGCCAGGACTTCATCGTGGACGGAGGCTGGGTGTGACCGCCGCGATGAGCGTGGCGGCTCCCTCGGGAAACACCCTGGGCGAAGGCGTGCTGTGGTGCGACCGCGAGCAGGCGGTGTACTGGACCGATATCCAGCAGTCGAAGTTGTGGCGCTACCGTCCACAGGACGGGGCAATCACCCGCTGGCCGATGCCGGAGCGTCTGGCCGCGATGGCGCTGTGCGAAGCGGACGGTTGGCTGCTGCTCGCCCTTGCCTCCCGGCTGGCGTTCTTCCACCCCGAACGCAACGAATTCCGCGACCTGCAGGACCTGCATGGACTGGCGCCCGCTGATACACGCGCCAACGATGGCGCCTGTGATCGTCAGGGCCGATTCGTGTTCGGCATGCTGCATGAGCCCGCCGAAGGCCCAAAGCAAGCGGTAGCGCCGTTCCTCCGCCTCAATGCGGACCTTACTTTAGAAACCCTGCCGCTGCCGCCGGCCGCCATTTCCAACAGCATTACCTTCAGCCCCTCAGGCGACACGATGTACTTCTGTGATTCGCTGCAGAAGCAGATCCTGCGATGTGATTACGGCAAGACGCTCGGGCCGGCGCAGCTGTTCGTTGACCTGCAGGCCGAACCCGGCGAGCCCGACGGCAGCACCGTCGATGCCGAAGGCGGCCTCTGGAACGCCCGGTGGGGCGATGCACGCGTGGTGCGTTACCTGCCCGACGGTACCGAGGATCGCTCGATTGCCACGCCGGTCAGCCAACCGACCCGCCCGGCCTTCGGCGGGCCTGGACACCGCACGCTGTTCATCACCAGTGCGCACGAGGGGCTGGATGCCGCTGGGCGTGCAGCCGACCCCCTTGCCGGCCACCTGCTCTCCATAGAAAACGCCGGTATCGCCGGCCTTCCTGAAGCCCGGTTCGCCGGCGACCCCAACAGCTTGCCGCCCCGCGCACCGCGTGGGACTTCCGCGGAGATTCCATGAGCCTTTCCACCCTTGATATCAGCATCGTGCTGGCCTACCTGGCGGGCATTTTCATCCTTGCACAGTGGGTATCGCGCGAGAAAGCCGGCCAGCAGAAGTCTGCGCAGGACTACTTCCTGGCCAGCCGCAGCCTGCCGTGGTGGGCCATCGGCGCCTCGCTGATCGCAGCCAACATCTCGGCCGAACAAATCATCGGCATGTCCGGTTCGGGCTATGCGATCGGCCTGGCCATCGCGTCGTATGAGTGGATGGCCGCGATCACCCTACTGATCGTCGGCAAATGGTTCCTGCCGATTTTCCTGCGCAATGGCATAACCACCATGCCGCAGTTCCTGCAAGAGCGTTACGGCAACCGCATCCGCACCCTCATGGCGGTGTTCTGGCTGGGCCTGTATGTGTTCGTCAACCTCACATCGATCCTGTGGTTGGGTTCGATTGCCATTGCCGGTGTTGCTGGCCTCAACCAAGATGTTGCACTGGTGCTGCTCGGCGCGTTCGCGCTGGCTTACCAGCTGTACGGCGGCCTGAAGGCGGTGGCGCTGACCGATATCGTGCAGGTGTGCCTGCTGGTGCTGGGCGGCCTACTGGTGACCGTGATCACACTAAGCAAAATCGGCGATGGCAGCGTCAGCGACGGTTTCATGCAGCTCTGGCAGCAGCACCCGGAGCGGTTCGAGATGATCCTGAGCAAGGAAAACCCGTTCTACAAGGACCTGCCGGGCCTGTCGGTGTTGCTGGGCGGCATGTGGATCGCCAACCTCAGCTATTGGGGTTTCAACCAGTACATCATCCAGCGTGCGCTGGCCGCCAAGAGCCTGCGGGAGGCCCAGAAGGGCGTGGTGTTCGCCGCGTTCCTCAAGCTGCTGATTCCGGCCATCGTGGTTCTGCCCGGCATTGCCGCGGTGATGCTGGCGCCGGATCTGGAGCGACCCGACGCCGCCTACCCCACCATGCTGGCCCTGTTGCCCAGCGGCATCCTCGGGCTGGTCTTCGCGGCGCTGGTAGCGGCAATCGTCGCGTCGCTGGCCTCGAAGATCAATTCGGTGGCGACCATTTTCACCTTGGATTTCTACGCCAAGCGCGCGCCGGACGCCTCGCAGGCGAAGCTGGTGCGGGTGGGCCGGATCGCCGCCTCCATCGCCATCATCGTGGCGGTGCTGACCGCACGCCCATTGCTGGGCGGATTCGACCAGGGCTTCCAGTACATCCAGGAGTTCACCGGCTTCTTCACGCCGGGCATCGTGGTGATCTTCCTGCTGGGTCTGTTCTGGAAACGTGCCAATGAGGCCGGCGCACTGGCAGCCGCAGTGGGTTCGTTCTTGCTCTCGCTGGTGTTCAAGCTGCTGTGGCCGTCGTTGCCATTCCTGGACCGCATGGGCGTGGTGTTCCTGGCGACCCTGCTGCTTGGGGTAGGTGTTGCGCTGGCAACCCGCGCCAGTGGCGACCGTGATCGCATCCGCACCGATGACGTGGGCTATGCCACCTCCCCGTCGTTTAACGTCGCCTCGTTTGCCGTGTTGGCGATCCTGGTGGCCCTGTATGCAACTTACTGGTGATGGACATGCAACTGACGCTTCCCCTGCGCACCCTGACGCTGGCCGTGCTGACAGCCGTTGCACTACCTTCGCTGGCGACCGAGGTGACCTGGACCGATACGGTCACGGTCGATGCGGAGAACGCGGGCTGGGGCCGTCTGGCACGCCTGCCGGACGGACGCTGGCTGGCGGTCACGACGCGCTATCCCGGCAGCGAGACCACCACGCTGCAGCTCTCTGTCAGCGACGACAACGCCCGCACGTGGGCGCCACTGTCCCGGGTGGAAGAGCCCAAGCGAAAGCTTGACAACGGCGAGCTAATCGTCCTGCCCGAAGGTCGCGTTCTGTTGGCCATGCGCTCGCTCATCGATGGAGTGTCTTACCGCCTGAACGTGTATGCCAGCGACGATCAGGGGCGTAGTTGGAGCTTCCTCAACACCATTACGCGCAATGAAAGCCCCGCCGGTCGCAAGGACCGCGGGGTGTGGGAGCCAGTTTTCACACTTCTGGAAGACGGCACCTTGTCGGTGGTCTACGCTGACGAAACCCGTGCGGACGAGCGACCGTCCTACAATCAAGTGGTGTCGCAGCAACTGTCCAGTGATGGTGGGCACACCTGGAGTCCGGCGATGACGATTGCCAGCCAACCCGGTGGCGGTCTGCTCCGGCCTGGCATGCCTGTAATGGCGCGGCGCCCGGACGGCGGATACCTGATGGTGCTTGAGACATGCGGGGATGACCCGCAGTGCCCGGTGTCCTACAAGACATCTCCGGACGGACGCAGCTGGCCCGCAGGCCTTGGTACTCCGCTGGCGGACCAGCGCTGTGGCCCCCATGTCATGAGTACCCAAAGTGGGACCATGTTTGTCACCTCCTGCTCCAACGAAGTCAGCTCAAGCGAGGATGGCGGTGCCAATTGGAAGACAGTGAGGCCGCCCGCATGGCCGATCGGCTTCCGCCACTCATGGCCGGCAGTAGTCGAATTCGGCCCGCAGGAAATTGGCGTGGTCAATGTGGTGGGCGGGAGCGTGAAAGTCCGGTTTGGAACATACACGCCGCCAGATCGCCATTGAGACGATCTGCTTCACGTCGCCCTCCACTGCTCGACGCCATGTCCACCGTGGATCCGCTGGGCGGGAAGGTCGAAGATGAAGCACGGGTTGATGGGCGGTGGAGAACCGACCGCGTCCAGTCGCGCGCTTTGCTCGAGTGAGAGATTGATGGTCAATGACGCGATGTTCTCAAGCAACTGCTCCACCGCGTTCGCGCCCATCAGTATTTCCGATACTCCCGCGCGGCTGGCGGCCCGTGGCAGCGCGCCCTGCGCCATGGGTCGCCCTACTTCCTCAGCGACGGATCGAAGCATGCCAATGGCGCGCACGCAGCGATCTTGTCCCTCTCGTAGTTTCCGGTCAGCAACCCTGCCCCAAGCGGTCCTCAGGCGACAGTACCCATCCCCAACGCGTTGCCTGCGGGGCAACTTCCAGTTCCCGTTGCAGCTACCGCCGCAGGCGAACAACTGCTGCGCTCGCTGCAACCCGCGCTGGTGCAGATTTCCGACGGCGTCAGTGCTCTGGCAGAGTGGCGCGGGAGCCCGTCAGGGCGCATCAGGCTGACGCCCCTCTCCTATGCCGCGCGTATGATTAGCGAGCCTCGGCTGCCTGGCTTCCTGCGCGATAACTCCGATGTCCGGGTGGAGGTCGTCATCGATGACCGACCAGTCGACCCTGTGGCTACCGGTTTGATGCTGGTATCCGCTTGGGGAGCGCCCTTGGAAGACTGGTACCAACCGCTGCCGGGTTGCCATTTGTACTACCCCAACCGCCACAGCACTCCGGCGTTGCGCGCTCATCAACGCGCTCCGATACGAGGTGCCGTAGACCATCAAGGCCCCTCAGAACTATCTTGGTGCTGGCTGATCCAGCAGGCCGCCTCCCATACGTGCGACCAGCGTTCGCAGTGCTGAGCTGTCCAATGCTTGAACGGAATAGCACAGCCCTATACGCCTCATCATCTGTAAACCGTTGGTTGGCCGCATCACCACCCCTGCCACGCCACGGGTCAGAGACTGGGGCGCTACGCAGCAGCCCACCCCGGCGGCCACCAGGTTCAAGGCCAAGCGCATCGAAGCCGCATTGGCGGCGGGCGTGTTTGCCGCAGCGCCATAGTACGGAAGCAGGCGCTGGTGGGTGCCGTGCTCAGGACACACTACCCAAGGCAAGGCAGCGTTGACTGCGGATCCTGCCGGAACAGCCAAGACATAGGGATCAGTTGTCAACTCAAGAAAGACCTCGTCTTCGCAGCAGTCGTCTTCCGTGGATAACCGGGCTTCTCCATCGCACCCTTCCACCAGCTTCACGAACAGCAGCGGGACGATCTCCCGTGCCAATCCAATGAACGCTGCAATATCTTGTGCGGCGATGTCCTTATCGACGCCGATCTCCAGTTCCGAGGTGCGTGCCCCATTACGGAACTGTCGAGCCAGCGCATCGGTCTGAGAGAGGATGCGGCACGCTTGGGGGTAAAGAATTCGGGCATCTTCGGTTACCGAAACGCCGCGTGCTTTCCGTTCAAACAATTGCGTTCCCAGAAGGTCTTCAAGGCTCTTGATCGTGCCCGATAACGCTGGCTGGCTCACATGGAGGCGCCTCGCTGCGCCGGTGATGTTGCGCTCTTCGAACACCGCCACGAAAGCCCTGAAGTGGCGCGTATCCATAAGTAATCCTGATTTCAGCCAGAAGAATATTGTATTTTTCCCCGCCAATTCAAAGGCTTAATCTTCTTCGAATAGTGTTAAGTATACCCGCCATCACGCAAAGGAACGAGCATGTCAGCCACCAAACCTCTCATCGTCATCACAGGCGCCAGTTCCGGCATCGGCATGGCCGCTGCCCGCCTGTTTTCGGCTCACGGCCACCCTTTGCTACTGATCGCGAGGCGGCTCGAGAACATGCAGGCACTGGACTTGCCCAATTCACTGGCGCTGTCCGTAGACGTGACAAAGCGCAATGCATTGGCCGCCGCCGTGCAGGAGGCAGAACAGCTTTTTGGGCCTGTTGATGCGATTGTCAACAATGCCGGAGTCATGCTGCTCGGTGACATCACCCGCCAGCACCCGGACGAATGGGACCGCATGGTTGATGTGAACATCAAGGGTGTGCTGAACGGCGTGCATGCAGTTGCGGAAGCTATGGCGGCGCGCGGACGAGGCACCATCATCAACATCAGCTCCGTCGCAGGCCGCAAAACGTTCCCGAACCACGTCGCCTATGTGGGGACCAAGTTCGCTGTGCACGGTCTGTCAGAGAACTTGCGCGAGGAACTCTCCGCGCATGGGGTACGCGTGGTCACTGTCGCCCCGGGTGCCGTGGAGACGGAACTGCTCGGACACACGACAGATGAGAGCATCAAGACTGGCTATGAGGCATGGAAGGCAGACATGGGCGGCAAAGTGCTCTCAGCTGAAGATGTCGCCAATGCAATCCACTACGCGTATGCGCAGCCCGCGGGTGTCTGCATCCGCGAAATTGTCTTGGCCGCGACCCGCCAGCAGTCCTGAACAGCGCTGACTGACATCGGACAACCCCGAACGCCGGGGTTCTGGAACGCCCGATCAATGGGCGCTCCAGTAAGTTTCAAACCAGCAGGCCGCTGAAGCGACTTGCCATACATCCGCGACGGCGTGCGGCGCAGGACACTACGAGCGGCCAAGCTAGCGGATGCTTCGCAGACGCCAGAGAATCCTCAGCCGTCTGCCCGAGTCAAGCGCGTGAAGCACCGCCTATTCAAGCGTTCTGCACCAAGCTCTTCCGCAGAGATTGCGAAAGTGGCTGAAACTCATCGTAAAGGGCCATCACTTGGCTCTGCTTCGGGCACCCTCATGCAACGGGCGTTGATGAGATAAAGCCGGATGAAGGTACGAGCTCTGGCGACCCGTCGCGGCCAGCAGTCGCCGAAATGTGGAGCAAGCGAACCGCCGCGGCGTTCGCCGGTGCTCCGGATGCCTCACTGGCACAATCATTGAATCAGCATCACTCCGTGGAGCCAGCGCTACTCCAAGCAATTGATGGTGCGCGCCATCGGCGACTATTCCGGGGCACTCCTTCCACAGCGCGGGCGGAGTGCAGGTTTAGACAACACGAAAAAAGCAGTGTGGACGCAGCAGCACCAGTTGCCAGTTGCCTGCCGCCCGTCTTGTCCCGGGGCGGCACACTGCAACATCCCTGATAGAATTAACCGATCGGCCGGAGCGCTCAATCGCCCGAATCGCGCAAGCTGCCCAACTTCCGCGGACTCATCAATGAGACGAAAGCGAAGCAAATCCACGATCATCACGCGCGGGCCACGCAGTGTCATATTTAACGAAGCATCTAAATCTTCAGCAACTTATTCTAACACTGGCCAGCCTCTCGGCACTGGTGATGCTCTTCAATACGACTGCAGCCAGCTACCAGGTCCAGCGCAAGCAGCTAGTTGACAACGCCCTGGAATCAAACCGGGTTTATGCCAGCAAGTTAGCGCAAACAACCCAGTATTTCATTTCTGAATCGAAACAACAACTAGCATACAGTGCCGCGCACCTGGGGCAAAACGCAAACGACATCCGAATGCAGCGAATGGAGGTCGAACGCCTCAAAAGGCAATCAAACTCTTTCAGCTCGGTGGCCGTCATCGATTCAAGTGGCGTCGTACGCGCCACTGCCCCTCATATGCCAACCTTGCAGGGAACTAGATTGACCAGCGCATCCAATAAATTGGCACTGGAGCTTCAATCACCCCTGATCAGCAGCCCATTCGTCGCACCAACTGGAAATCTGATAGTAACGATTTCGCACCCGATCTTCGATAAGAACGGGAGTTATTCTGGATACCTCACCGCCTCAGTGCATCTGGAGGAGCAGAACGTTCTACATTCTCTCTTGGGTACGCATTTCTATCGAGACGGCTCATACCTTTGTGTCGTTGGGCGAGATGGGACGCTTCTCTACCACCCGGAGCGCGAACGCATCGGGGAGTCTGCCATCAGGAATGTGGCTGTCCAAGCAGTCATCCAAGGGCGGGCAGGCGCTCTTCAGGCGACCAATAGCCACGGCATTCAAATGCTTGCGGGCTTTGCCCCCGTCCCCGAGGTAGGCTGGGGCATCGTTGCCCAACGCCCTTTGGCATCCACACTCGCCCCCCTGGGGGGGCTTGTATCCAATGTCATGTGGAAGGCGGCGCCCCTCAGCATCCTCTCGCTGGTGCTTATCTGGTTCTTCTCACGCAGGATAGCGACTCCTTTATGGCAACTGGCACGGGCTGCCCAGCCTACAGACGTTGCCGACTCGATCTCCAGAACTCGCGCCATCAATGCTTGGTACTTCGAGGCAGCCCAGTTGAAAAGTGCCGTGCTCATCAGCTTCCAGGATCTGAATGACCGAATTGGAAAGCTTGATTTAGCAGCACTAACGGACCCGCTTACTAGAATATATAATCGAAGGGGGCTTGAGCGATCCTTGAGTGAGCTCGGCCTGTCGGGGATGGCCTTCGGCGTCATTACTATTGATGTGGATCACTTCAAAAGCATCAACGATAGATTTGGCCATGAAGTCGGCGACCTTGTAATTACTGAAGTGGCCAGGCGCATGAGGAGCAATGCTCGCCCGGAAGACATTCTATGCAGACATGGTGGCGAGGAGTTCATTATTCTTTTGCCGGGAACAGACTCAATAGACACTTTGAAAGTTGCAGACAGACTTCGGAATGCAATAGCGGATCACCAGTTTCCTGTCGCCGGCCGAGTGACCATCTCGGCAGGAGCAAGCCATTTCCCTGAAACAGAAATCGATGCTGACTTGGTGATTCGCCAAGCAGACAAGGCTCTTTATAGCGCCAAGAGGGCGGGAAGGAACCAGGTCATACTCTATCGAAAACATGGCCAATCCAAGGAGTAGCAAGAAGCCCACACTCATGGAACATGGCGTCCGACGGCAGGCAATGCGAGAGATCAGATGTCTATTCTGACGCCGTACAAAGTCGAGGCTGTTCCTTCTCTGCCTTGACCTGACAATCCAAATGCTGCTTGCCGCCGATCTGCGTCGGAGGTAAGCAGCGCTGCAGCTGAAAAGGCCTGTTGAAGGTACTGCGCTCACATCGTCAGCTTCCTGACTGAAGCCGAAGCCGATGATGATAGAAATTTATAAAGGCGCCCATCTGGTTGCTGGCCAGCTCGTCGCCTGTGTTGAGCGTCAAGCAGTGGGGCATGTCGTATGCGAAGTCTGAGCAGATGGTCGTCTGCTCGCGCACAGACTGCGGCGCGTTGCCATAAAACCTACCAGTTGGTAGAGTGGCTGCAGATCCACCTCGGTATTCCTTTGTGCACACAGAGCTTTCTCCCAAAGCCGCTGAGATCGTCGCCTATACCCGTACTCTTCTGGAAGCCGGCGGATATAACAGTTTCAGTTACGCTGACATTGCCATTCAGGTAAACATAAGCAAGGCCAGCATCCACCACCACTTTCCTAGCAAGGTCGACTTGGTGCGTGAAGTGGTGTCGCGTTACCGTGTCGAGGCCCGTGCAGGCCTATCGTTACTGGAGCGCGAGCTCGACGACCCGATGGGCGAACTCTCCGCCTATTCGGACTACTGGTCTTCCTGCATCGTTGGCGGGACGTCTTCGTTCTGCATCGGTGCAATGCTGGCAGCGGAGCTACCCACCCTGCCCCCAGATGTAGCGGTAGAGGTGCGCGGGCACTTCGATGACCTCAGCGGATGGCTAACCACTACGATGGAGCGCGGACTGGCCAGGGGCCAGCTACAGTTGCGCGGCTCGCCTCAGGTGGAGGCCAGGGTGTTCATGGCCGCAGTCCATGGCGCGATGCTCGCTGCCCGCGGCTTGGGCGACCCACAAGCGTTCGAATCCTTGGTTCGGGTGACCCTGGACCGGTTGGCACCTGGCAATTGACGATTGCACCACAGAGAACAAGCTTTCATGACCACCAAGGCATTGCAGCAACAATTAGCGTTCCTACGCGAAATCGACCAGCTTAAGGCTGTCGTGCGCCAATCCCCGCTACTGGATCGCAGTCGCCGGGAAAATTCCGCCGAGCATTCTTGGCACTTGGCCATGTATGCGCTCGTGCTGGGAGAGTACGCAGCCGGGACGGTCGATATGAGTCGCGTACTGACGATGCTCCTACTGCACGATATCGTGGAGATTGACGTAGGCGACCTGCCCATCCACGGCGGCAACTCCGCCGCGCTGCAGGCGCAGCAAGAGGCGGCCGCGGCCGAGCGGCTTTTTGGAATGCTGCCGCAACCACAGGGCGCTGCCATGCTGGTGCTGTGGCAGGAGTTCGAACAGGCCCATAGTACCGACGCGAAGTTCGCCAAGGCACTTGATCGTTTTCAGCCGCTGCTGGCAAACGTTTTCTCCGGCGGCGGCACTTGGACGGAGAACGGCGTATCGATGGAACAGGTGTTCTCGCGCTACGGACCTGTGATCCGTGAAGGCGCACCGGGACTATGGGCGGTATGCGAGCAGTGGGTCATTGCACATTTCCAAGGCCAGCCCATTCCCCGTTGATGTTCTGCCCATACTGGGGCGCACCGAGCGTACAACGGCTTGGTGGCAGGCCGTTCGGCCAAGAATGATTGCGCTGGTTCCGGCGCGATCGATATCGATCCACTCGACGGCACGGTATCACACCTCGGTGCTCATACATCACGCATGTGGGCGATGGGCGATGGGCACGGTAGCCAACGACGTTGGCTTTACGATCGCAGACAGACTGTCAAAGGGGACCCCGCTGCGTCAACGTCGGAGCACCAGAGTCTCGGGCAGACAGGGTATTTGAGTCAGGAAGGGAGGGGTTAGTTCGCAGCGTCACATGAACGGAATGCAACCGGACCATGAAACGGAGGAAGTAACTCATTGACGCCCTACCTACTAGTAGGCCAGTATCAGGTCGTCGGCGCCTGCCTCTCTGAGAGTTCACGTACCGGCTCCCTACCTACTGCGTGGTCGGGCAAACCTGCCACCACTGTTCCCTTCCCGGAGATCCGTCATGCCTGCCACCTCCCACCCCGCTCCTTCAGCAAATCTCTGGCTTCAACGCTACTACTTCTTGCGTGCGGGGGTTTCCATCACATGGATCGCCCTGGCCGTGCTTCTCGGCAGGCAGAATCCGGCCATCGGTGCTGCGCTGCTGGTGCTGTACCCGGCATGGGATGCCCTGGCGAACTATGTTGATGCGCGTCGTACCGGCGGTTTAGGCGCGAACAGCACGCAGATGTTTAACTTCATCATCAGCGTGGTGACCGCCGTTGCCATCGGCATCGCCCTCAGTGCCGGCATGGTCGCCACGATCAAGGTCTTCGGTGTCTGGGCGATCCTCTCCGGCTTGCTACAACTGGCTACGGCTGTGCGTCGTTGGAAGAGCGCAGGTGGCCAGTGGGTGATGATCCTCAGTGGCGCACAATCGGCGGCCGCCGGTGCCTTCTTCTTTAAGCAGGCAAGCAGTGGGATCCCCTTGGATGTCACCACCGTGGCACCGTACGCCGGTTTGGGGGCGTTCTATTTCCTGCTCTCGGCCATCTGGGTGGCCGTCAAGAATGCGCGAGCGCGTTCGGCCGTACAGGCGGGCTGATTCTGTGAGGGATCTACCCCGCCGCTATCGTGATCTACGCGCGCGCAGCATCGCTCTGGCCGTCCCGCTCAGTGTGGAAGACCAAGCGGCTCAATCCATGCCAGATGCCAGCCCGACCAAGTGGCATCTGGCGCACACCAGTTGGTTCTTCGAAACGTTCCTGCTGGCGCCGCACCTCCCGGGATACGCTGCATTTGATCCTATGTTCGGCTACCTGTTCAACTCTTACTACGAGGGCGCTGGTCCGCGGCCGCCGCGTGCCGAGCGCGGCCTGATGACGCGACCATCCGCGCGCGATGTAATGGCGTATCGCGCCCATGTCGATGCTGCAATGGACATGCTGCTTCGCGCGTTGCCGGCCGTTTGCACGGAACTGGTAGAGCTTGGACTGGCGCATGAGGAACAGCACCAGGAACTGATCCTCATGGACGTGCTGCACTTGTTTTCCCGCTCGCCGTTGTCGCCGGCGTATCGGTCAGAACCCCCTTCCCGCCCCCTGTCTGTCGGGCCCATGCAATGGGCGGACATCGCCGGGGGGCTGGTGGACATCGGCGCCAGCGGCAGCGACTTCGCATTCGATAACGAAATGCCACGACACACGGCCTTCCTGCAGCCCTACGCTCTCGCGGATCGGCTGGTCAGCAATGGGGAATGGTTGGCCTTCATCGCCGACGGCGGCTACCGGCGGGCCGTACTGTGGCTCGCCGACGGTTGGGCAACCGCCCAGGCGCAAGGCTGGCAGGCGCCGCTGTACTGGCGCGATGAAGGCGATCACTGGAGCACCCTCACGCTGCACGGTCGTACCCCGCTGGACCCAGGCGCCCCCGTACGCCACGTGAGCTACTACGAGGCCGATGCCTACGCCCGCTGGGTCGGCGCGCGTCTGCCCAGCGAAGCGGAATGGGAACACGCCGCGACAACGCTGCCTAGCCTGGACGGCCTGTACGACCAGACCTGGCAATGGACGCGCAGCTCCTACCATCCCTACCCCGGCTTCCAAACCCCGTCGGGGACCGTGGGCGAGTACAACGGCAAGTTCATGGTGGGACAAATGGTGCTCCGCGGCGGCTCGGCGATCACTCCGCCTGGCCACACAAGGGCCACCTACCGCAATTTCTTTGCGCCAGCCCAGCGCTGGATGTTCAGTGGCGTGCGCCTAGCGCGTGACGCCGAACCTTCTGCGACAGCGCTGTCAAACCCATTCCTCCACGACGTGATGAGAGGCCTGTCGGCGACCCACAAGTCCCTGCCGGCGAAGTACTTCTACGATGCAGAAGGCTCACGCCTGTTCGAGGCGATCTGCGCCACGCCCGAGTACTACCTTACCCGGACGGAACTGGCCCTGTTGCGGACTTCGGCGGCAGACATCGCCCGCCACATCGACACCGATACGGTGCTGGTGGAGTTCGGCAGCGGGGCCAGTGTAAAAACACGTGTGCTCCTCGAGGCCGCCCCTCAGGTTAGTGCCTACGTGCCAATCGACATCAGCGCATCCGCGCTAGCGCAGGCTGGTGCGGCAATCGAACGTGACTATCCCGACCTGAAGGTAGCCGCACTGGCCGCGGATTTCACCACGGCCACCGCCCTGCCTGCCATTGTTCATAGGCATGCGCGCTTGGGCTTCTTCCCTGGCTCTACCCTGGGCAATTTCACCGCTGGGGAATCGGTTGCCTTGCTTGCGCATCTGCGCAAGCTGCTCGGTCCCGGCACTCAGCTCCTGGTCGGCGCCGACCTGGTGAAGGACAGCGATACGCTGTTGGCGGCGTACGACGATGCCGCCGGAGTCACCGCGGCATTCAACCGCAACCTGCTGGCGCGCATCAACCGCGAACTGGGCGCCGACTTCGATCCGGACGCATTCCTGCACCGTGCGCGTTGGAATGCCAGCGAATCCCGCATGGAAATGTGGCTGGTAAGCAGTCGCGTGCAAACCGTACGGCTTGCCGGTCATGCCTTTCACTTCACCCTTGGCGAAGGCCTGCACACCGAACACTCCCACAAATTCACGCCGCAGCGTCTGGCGGCGATCGCAGAATGTGCAGGCTGGAAGATGAAGCACCAATGGCTGGACCATGACCAGCCCTTCGGGCTGTTCCTGTTGTCGGTAGCCTGACCGCTGTTCCAGCAACAACCCCAGCAGGAGTGCACGATGCCACACAAACCTACCCTCGCCGCCGACACAGCGGATGCCTTCGACGCCATCATCATCGGTGCTGGCCAGGCCGGCCCCTCTTTGGCTGCCCGCCTGCAGGACGCCGGTATGCGGGTGGCGATCATCGAACGCCACTTGGTGGGCGGCACCTGCGTGAACACCGGCTGCAAGCCCACCAAGACGCTTGTGGCCAGCGCGTACGCCGTGCATCTTGCCCGCCGCGGCAATGACTATGGCTTTTCCACTGGTCCAGTCCAAGTGGACATGGCAGCGGTCGCTGCGCGCGCGCACAAGGTTGTGCTCGACTCCCGCAAGGGCAACGAAGACTGGCTGGCTGGCATGGCCAACGTCGAGCTGATTCGCGGGCACGCCCATTTCGAGGCGCCGCGCGTGGTGGCTGTGGATGGCCGGCGTTTGACCGCCCCGCGCATCTTCATCAACGTCGGCGGGCGCGCGTCCGTACCGGACATACCTGGCCTGGACAGCATCCCCTACATGACCAACACCGGGATCGTTGCGCTCGACGTGCTGCCCCAGCACCTGATCGTGGTAGGCGGCAGCTATATCGGACTGGAGTTCGCACAGATGTACAGGCGCTTCGGCGCAGCGGTGACGGTGATCGAACGCGCAGACCGATTGATCGCGCGCGAGGACAAGGATGTTTCCGATGCCGTACGCGGTATTCTCGAAGACGAAGGTATCAACGTGCACACCGGTGCCAGTGAGATGCGCTTCCTGCCGCATGTCGACGGTGCCGCAGCGGGCTTCACTACTTCCGGAACGGAATCCATCATCAGCGGCAGCCATGTACTGATCGCCATCGGCCGACGGCCCAACACTGATGACCTTGGCCTGGAAGCTGCGGGTGTAACCTGCGATGCGCGCGGCTACATCACGGTGGACGCACAACTACAGACCAGCGTACCCGGCATCTGGGCGATGGGGGACTGTAACGGGCGCGGTGCCTTTACCCACACTGCCTACAATGATTTCGAGATCATCGCGGCCAATCTCCTTGACGGCGATGCGCGGCGACTGGACCAGCGCGTGCCCGGCTATGCACTGTTCATCGATCCTCCGCTGGCGCGTGTGGGCATGAGCGACACCGAGGCGGTGCGGTCCGGGCGCCGCCTGCTGGTGTCCAAGCGGGCGATGGCCCGCGTCGGCCGTGCAGTTGAGAAGGGCGAGACCAAGGGCTTCATGAAGGTGGTGGCCGACGCAGACAGTCTGCAGATACTAGGCGCGGCCATCCTCGGTACTGGTGCCGACGAAGCCATCCACGGCATATTGGACATGGTGAGCGCCGGTCGTCCCATTGAGGAGCTGCGGTGGGCAGTGCCGATTCACCCCACGGTCTCCGAGCTGATCCCGACCCTTCTGCTGGGACTTGAACCTCCCACTCCCTGAGCGGGGCCGCGTGGTGGTTGACGCAGGGTCGCGGCCCACTTAAAGTCTGCGCCGCTGCCCCGCAATGGGGCCGCCGCAGGCGTTATCGTCATCCAACGCGCCCATACCCGGGAGGGCCTCAGCAGAGGGAGCCCGGAGCACAGGCGCCACGGTTCTGTCCTGCCTTTCCCTTCCAGACAGAAGGGATGCATCAAGCCGTGGCCTTTCCCAAGCACACTCTGGAAAGGCACCATCATGATCCTCACCGGCAACACCATCCTCATCACTGGCGGCAGCCGTGGCATTGGCCGTGCATTGGCCGAAGCGCTGCATGACCGCGGAAACAGCGTCATCATCACCGGCCGCGACTCGACCCGGCTGGGAGCCATCAGCGCGCAGCGTCCGGGCATCACTGGCCTGACGCTGGATCTGGGCGATCACTCATCGCTGGCGAACCTGGCTGACACCGTCCACGCCCGTTTCCCCAATCTGAACGTGCTCATTGCCAATGCGGGGATCTCACGTGCCGAAGATCTGGTCAGCGGTGGCTGGGATGCGCACGATGCCGAGGCTATCGTCGACACCAACATCATGGGTGTGCTGCGCATCGTGTCCACGTTCCTGCCGCTGCTGACGAAGCAACGCAGTGCGACGCTGATGGCGACCAGCTCGGCCCTGGGCTTCCTGCCACTGGCCAGCTTCCCCACTTACTGCGCCAGCAAGGCGTTTCTGCATTCGTGGTTGGTGTCACTGCGTCACCAGCTTCGGCACCTGCCCGTGGAAGTACTCGAGCTGTGTCCGCCGTACGTCCAGACTGGACTAACTGGTCCTGGGCAGGCCAACGACCCGCGCGCCATGCCCGTCGAGGAATACGTGGAGCAAGTGTTGCACAAGCTAGAGCAAGGCGATCATCCGCGCGGGGAGGTTCTGCTCGAACGTGACCAAGGACGGCGCTGGGCTGAGCGGGATGGTACTTACGATGCGCTGTTCGCGCTGATGAACACCCCGTAAGCCCGTCCGAGGCGCTGCATATGAGGCTGCTGGACTACCTCCGGCGGCGAGTCAAGTGGCCGTTGGGTGCGACGCCTGTGCCCACCCGCGGCCGCTCCTGGCGAGGGGGTAGGCAGTCACTTCACCTTGAACCTATTAGTTGGTAGACTGAATTATGCATGCGGGGCTGGCCACGCCAATGTGGTTGCAAGATCCGAACGAGGGCCAGATATGACGAACATCCGTGGGATCTCCCCCGCCTTTTATCCTCCTGTAGCCGCTGGTTATTCCAAGCTGGGTCTCTCTGAAGAAAGCGGCGCCGGTGGCCTGATGGTGCCAAGCTACCGATCATCCGTCGGGCCTTTAGCCATCCATCAGAGATCTCCTGTGGCGTATCCAAATCTCCCACCAGCGCTTCCGCCAGGCCAAACGGATGTCGATGCGCTCCTTCAACAGATACATGCTTCCAGCAGGCTGCAGATCTTCTCATCATCCAGAAACGGCAGAACTGCCCCGGCCGCTTCTACAACAGATACTACTGAGGACGAGTCCGCATCCCAGACGGAGCGCGCAACGACACATACTCAGCCAAGTGCCCGATGCCGGGATAGGCACCCATCCGAGATATGCGGCGAGGACGAAGTAATCGAATGCTTCAGGACGGGGGAGCTTCTCGATCCGAACGAGGTTCCAGTCATGCCCATGAAGGAAGGGGGCATGCCCTCGGGAGCGGCACCTGGTCAGCCAGAGAGATTGATTGTCTGGCAACTCCCGCAAGCATTTCTACTATTCGTTCAGCCCTCACCGGGGCGGCGGCGAAAGCAACGACGATTAAAGGAAAACTCCCAGTCCGCCGGGGGAGTGTCGGATCCTGACGTCGACGTGGATTAGGGAGCCTGGCGGACTTCAGAGAGATTCCCCGGGCCTGCGTCTCACACAGCAAGCCATAGAACTCCTGTCAGTATCCCTTCCGCGCAGGGCCGATAGTCCGCGCCAAAATAAACACTGAGGGTCAGCGGCAGGGCATTCAGCAATCACGTTGCCGAATTGGAATCATGTGTGTCTGTTGGCCTTGCAATGCCGGCATCTACCAGTTTGATTCCCCGCCGTTTCGCTCTTGAAGCAACTCAACTAGCGCCTTAAGGCCCGAAGGTACGTGTCGATGTCCAGGATAGTAGAGTGAAAGCCCGGGGAACTGAGGGCACCATTCTTCCAGGATTCGCTCAAGACTGCCCTCGGCCAGTGCCGCGATTGCAAGATGTTCTGGAACGAATGCAATTCCGATTCCGTCCACCGCGACATCCACCATCAGTGCCTGATCTGTCAACGTGATCGGCCCATCGACATTGACTCGCTCGGAGACCCCGTAGCGTTCGAACTCCCAACGATAAATTGCGCCGCTCTCAAATCGGAAGCGAATGCAATCGTGTTGATTCAGATCCTGAGGCGACAGAGGCCGGCCGTGCTCCTTAAGATATTCAGGAGATGCAATCGCGGCGAATCGCATCGGCTTGCTCACGGGTACTGCAACCATGTCTTTGGGGACGGCTTCGGTAAGCCTGATGCCCGCATCGAATCCTTCCGCCACGATGTCGCTCAAACGACCATCGCTTACGATGTCAAGATGAACGTTTGGATGTTGGCGGAGGAAACGGGCAAGGACGGGCTTTAGCACCATTCGTAAGGCACCCTCGCTGGCATTGATCCGAATCGTTCCACGTGGCGTCTCGGACGCGGCATCAACCGACTGCAGTGCTTCCTCGATAGAAGCCATCGCTGGCCTCAGCCTCTCAGCTAGCCGCTCACCGGCATCGGTCAGGGACACGCTACGTGTGGTGCGATTGAACAGACGGGCATTCAACCGATCCTCAAGTGTCTTGATCGAGTGGCTGATTGCTGACGGCGTGATGTTCAACTGGGCCGCAGCGCTGCGGAAGCTGCAGTGTGCGGCTACAGCCAGAAACGCAGTAAACGCAGCGAGGTCCATACCCTGAGATTGATGAGCAGGTTTCACCATGGTGTGAATTATTGACGCGATTGTTTTGATAGTCAACGCGCTCTACGCTCTGGCTCAGAGGCACTAATTGGTTCGGGGAGTGGCCTCGAACGATGTCTCTACAACGTCCCCGCAGGAAAACGCTTGGCCCAGGCAGGTCCTCGGCGTTGGTAAATCGAGACAGGACAAGATGATGAATACGATGAAGGCAATTGTGATGACCGGACCAAATCAACCTTGGGAAGTCCGGGATGTGCCGATTCCTACCGCCGAGCCCGGGCAGGTGTTGGTCAAGGTGCACGCATCGGGAATGTGCTACACGGATGTGTGGGCTACCCAAGGCTATGGCGGCGACATCTATCCCCAGACGCCAGGCCACGAAGTCGTTGGCGAGATTGTCGAAGTGGGCGCCGGTGTGCACACGAGAAGGGTGGGAGATCGTATCGGTACCACTTGGGTACAATCGTCATGCGGCCGTTGCTCCTACTGCCGCGAGAATCGCCCCCTGACGGGGCAGACCGCGATGAACTGCGACCTGCCCCGCACTACCGGCTTTGCGGCTCAGGGTGGACACGCGCAGTTCATTGCCATCTCTGCGGAGGGCACCGTGCTTCTGCCAGATGATCTGGCCTACGTGGATGCCGCGCCGATGATGTGCGCCGGCTATACCACTTGGAGCGGCCTGCGTGACGCGGCCCCAGAGCCGGGTGAGAAGATCGCAGTGCTTGGGATCGGTGGTCTTGGCCACGTCGCGCTGCAGCTATCCAAGGCCTGCGGCTTTGAGACCATTGCGATTACCCATTCTTCGGACAAGCACGCGCTCGCCCTTCAGCTTGGTGCCGACCATGTGGTCAGCACAGGCAGAGAGCTGAAGGACCTCGGTGGTGCCGATATTCTGCTGGTCACGACGAACGATTTCAATTCGGCTGAAGAGGCCCTCGTCGGCCTGCGTGTCGATGGTCGTGTCGTTCTGTGCGGGCTGGACTTTAGTCAGCCATTCTCGATTTCGTCGGAGGGAGTTCCCTTCCATATGATGCGTCAGCGGGTGATTGGTTCGACTCATGGTGGCCAGCGTTACCTCGGTGAGGTGCTGGATATGGCCGCCAAGGGCAAAGTGAGACCCTTGGTTGAAACCTTTGAGCTCGACCAAGCGCGCGAAGCCTTTGACCGCCTGGCTTCCGGGAAGATGCGATTCCGTGGCGTATTCCTGCCATGGGGGCGTACGCAATCCCTCTAAAAGCTGTAAATCTCGCCCAGCACAACGTTGGGCGAGACCATTCCGGTTTTATAAGTCTTTGCGACACGACTGGCTGCCGAACTTAAGACGCACGGCAGAGTCGATGTCTGGTTAATGCCCGATATCAGACGGACTCGCATCACCTGCCCTGTTGACTTGACCGCTTGCACTTGCGCGGGGGCGCGACGCACTCGAGTTCAGGATCGCAATCAGCAGCGCAACCACGCTGAAGGCCAGCAACTGCACGCTAACGAGAGGCCAGCCCCCCGTACTCCAGGCCCATACGCCGCAATAGGATCCAATCGCGCCGCCGATGAAGAAAATTACCATGAAGACCGTGTTGATACGGCTGTTGGCATTCTTGTCGAGCTTATAGATCTGCGCGAGGTTGTTAACCTGGGTTGCCTGGACGCCAATATCCAGCAAAAGCGTTGCGGCGATCAGGGCGAGTACGGAATGCTGCCACCACTGGCCGCACAAGACACCAACGACCATAATGAGAACGGTCAGCACCTGCATACGTTCAGGACTAGTTCGGTCCGCCAGTCGCCCGATGATGGGGGCCACCAAGGCCCCTGCGATCGCCACCAAACCAAACAATCCGATCTGGCTGCTATCGAACGAGAACGGCTCCGAGCTGAGATGAAACGTCAGGGTGGTCCAAAATGAACAGAAAGCGCCGAAGACGAGTGCGCCCAGAAAGGAGAGCCGTCGAAGCTTGACGAACCGCCGGAACTGAGAGAGGGTCGACGCCATAAGGGAGCCATAGCTGCCTTTGTGCGTGCCGGGCTGGCTTGGAAAGACAGCATGGATAAGCAGAACGATGAGCAGTGCGAGCGCTGCTGACAAGCCGTAGACCCAACGCCACCCGAGCCAATCGGCAAGATATCCGCTGACGACGCGCGAGGCGAGAATGCCGATCAAGGTCCCGGTGAACACAAAACCGACAACCTTCCCCTTGGTTTGAGATGTCGCCATTGACGCCGCCATCGGGACGACGATCTGGACTGCTACCGCAAATACCCCGATCGCAAAACTCGCGATATAGAGACTGGCGAGGCTCCCGGAAACTGACATACCAATCAGGGCCGCTACGAGCAGAACCTCAAGACAGATCACCAGCTTCTTTCTGTCAATCATGTCGCCCAGAGGCGCCAGAAAAAGTAGGCCAAGACCAACACCCACCTGGGTCAACACCGGCAGGTTGCCAATTTGTGAATCGGTCAACGCAAGAGAGTCACGGATCTGCGACAGTATCGGCTGACAATAATAGACATTGGCGATTGTCACGCCCGTGGTGACAGCCATGGCAAACACCTGCCAGCCGAGCCGATCGGCTTTCGCATTAAGTTTCGTAGTCATTGGGGATTGCCTGTATGTGGCTGGGTCAGCCTTGAAGTGGGAACGGCGACCGAGCCGCCGGTCCCATTAAGACTTTTAGCGATCCAGGCTCGCCATGAGGACGTATTTGACTTCCACATATTCCTCGATGCCGTAGTAGCTCCCCTCCCGGCCAAAGCCGGACTGCTTGACGCCGCCGAACGGCACGGAAGCGGTCCCGACGGATGGCGAATTCAGGATGACCATGCCTGCCTCGATGTTGCGCGACAGTCGGAAAGCCCGAGCCAGGTCTTTGGTATAGGCGTAAGCCACCAGGCCATATTCCGAGTTGTTCGCGCGCCGAACGACCTCATCTTCGCTTTCAAATCGATAAAACGAGAAGACAGGTCCGAAGATCTCGGTCTGGGCGACCTTCATCTGATCTGTAACCTCGGCCAGGATCGTCGGTTCGTAGAACAAACCGCCCTTCGCATGGGGTTTGCCCCCGAAAGCCACACGTGCACCGGAAGCCCTGGCATCTTCGACAAGTTCGCAAACCTTGTCGAAACCGATCTTGTTGACCAGCGGACCAACCACGAACTCATCCTGCATACCCTGGTCGACACGAAGCTTGGCTACCCGTTCGGTAACAGCGGCAACAAACCTGTCGTAGATGCTGTCGTGGACGTAGATGCGGTTCGGCGAAATGCACACCTGGCCCGAATTTCTGAGCTTGGCAGCGACAATGCCGGCGACAGCATCGTCGAAATGCGCATCGTCGAAGACGATGAACGGAGCGTTGCCGCCAAGTTCCAGGGTCATCTTCTTGAGGTTCTTGCCGCAGGCCTCTGCCAGCAGTTTGCCGATGGCCGTGGAACCTGTGAACGAGATCTTGCGGATCCGGTCGTCACCGGTAAACAGAGGACCGATTTCGCGCGGGTCACCGGTGACCATCTCGAAGACACCCTCCGGAATACCGGCCTTGCGAGCGTATTCAAGCAGCTTATAGGCAGTGAGCGGGGTCTCTTCGGACGGCTTGATGATCATCGTGCAGCCGGCGGCGAGCGCAGTGGCGATCTTGCGAGCGATCATCATGAACGGGAAGTTCCACGGCGTGATCGACGCGGTCGGGCCAGCAGGCTCTTTGAAGACCAGAACGGCCGCGTTGTTCGCGTGTGAGGGAATCGTGTCACCGTACACGCGCTTGGCTTCCTCCGCATACCATTCAATGAAGCCGAGCCCGTATTCGACCTCACCCAGGGCTTCCGAGAGGCATTTGCCGTTTTCCTTGACCATGATCTCGGCAAAGACGTGTTTGTCGTCACGCACTAGTTCGAACCAGCGACGCAGGAGGTCGCCGCGCTCCTTTGCAAGTTTGCGAGACCAAACCGGGAACGCTTCGCAGGTGCGATCGATTGCGGCTTTGACTTCATCGACCGAGAAATGCGGGACTTCGCCGACAAGGCTTCCATCGGCGGGGTTATAGACCTTGATCATCATATTCTCTCTTTCTGAGGTTGACCCAAAGCATCGATCGACGTTCAGTGGTAATCCCCCCGCAGGTTAGTAGCAGCCAGAAGTGGAATTTTCTCGTAACCTAACCCGAGGAGATCCCATGAAGAAATCACGATTCACCGACAGCCAGATCATCGCCGTACTCAAGCAGGCCGAGGCCGGCACGCCTGTCCCGGACCTTTGCCGACAGCATGGCATCAGCTCAGCGACGTTCTACAAGTGGCGCAGCAAGTTCGGCGGCATGGATGCGTCCATGGTGTCCCAGCTAAAAGAACTGCAGGACGAGAACCGGCGGCTGAAGAAGATGTACGCCGATGCCCAGCTCAGTGCCGAGCTGCTGAAGGAAGCGCTCTCAAAAAAATGGTGAGGCCATCTCAGCGTCGCGAGATGGCCAGACTGGCGGTCCAGGCAGGCATCACCAGCATCGTTCATGCGTGCAGGACGTTCGAGGTGAGTCAGACCTGCTACCGCTATCAGGCCAAGGCCTGCCAAGAAAATGCGATCATCGCTGACTGGTTGCTCAGGCTGACCAGCGCCTACCGCGATTGGGGCTTTGGGCTGTGCTTCCTGCACCTGCGCAACGTGAAGGGCTTCGCTTGGAACCACAAGCGCGTGTATCGGATCTATCGCGATTTGGAGCTGAACCTGCGCATCAAGCCGCGTAAGCGCATCGTCCGAGAAGTGCCGGCGCCGCTAGCGGTTCCGAAGGCGGCGAACCACACTTGGTCGATGGATTTCATGCACGACCAACTGGCTGATGGACGCAGCTTCCGGATGCTCAACGTACTGGATGATTTCAACCGGCAGGGTCTGGCGATGGAGGTCGACATCTCCTTGCCTGCGGCGCGCGTTATCCGCAGCTTGGAACAGATCATTCAATGGCGCGGAAAGCCTCGCGCCATACGCTGCGACAATGGGCCCGAGTACATCAGCGGAGCGCTGCAAGCATGGGCCGAGCAGCAAGGCATTGCGCTGCTCTACATCCAGCCAGGCAATCCTCAGCAGAACGCCTACATCGAACGCTACAACCGGACCGTGCGTTACGCTTGGCTTGCCAGCAATCTGTTCAATGACATCCAGCAGGTCCAGGACATCGCCACCCGTTGGCTATGGACTTACAACCACGAGCGCCCGAACATGGCGCTCGGCGGCATCACGCCAATGCAGAAGCTTGCACTGGCAGCGTAGTTCCACTTTTGGCGACCGCTAAAAGCGGGGGGATTACCCAGTCACGTTCTGCTTCGGGTTGTAAGTCGAGCGGATATCCGCTCGACGGTAGAGTGATGGGATCACTCGCGGTGAAACCGCATTCCGACGTGATGCAGGACGTCGTCGATGAATTCGCCGTCGGCGGTAAAGCCGGTATCGTCCCAATATTCGATGTGATTACCGGATACTTCGTATCGCCCCTGATACGCGCTCTTCCTGTTGCCGCGGGCTTCGTCATAACGCCCATTGGGCAACAATTCCTGACGAATGTATCCGTTCTCCGTGACCCACATGCCGACAAAAGGATGGGGGGCGTTGCTATCTGTCGTTTCCATCTTATGGTCCTGGATCAATGCTGCTTGCGCGGGTACGTTGCCGAAACTGGAGCTAATGGCCGCGATGAAGAATGTAAGCGCGCTTATTCGCATGAGCCTGTCCTTTCTGTTGACCGAAATATACGCAGCCATCAAGAAGATATCCAATATATGGCGTGTTTCTTGTGATACTCTGTATGTATCGTTATTTCGGAGAGCGCAGATGGAGCTAAGGCACTTGCGGTACTTCATTGCCGTGGCGGAAGAAGGCAATTTCCGGCGAGCGGCCGAGAGGGTCGGAATCGCGCAACCTCCGCTTAGCAGCCAGATCAAAGACCTGGAGGAGGAAATCGGCGTACAGCTTTTTCGTCGGCTGCCTCGAGGCGCCGCGCTGACCGAGGCAGGCGAGGCATTCCTGGCGGAAATCCAGGTTGTCTTCGGCCAGATCGAATATGCCAAGAAGATGGCGCTAAGGGGTGCCGCCGGGGAATCGGGGCGGTTGAGGGTAGGCTTTACAGGGTCAGCGGCATTCAACGAAGCCGTCCCCAAAATCATACGGTCGTTTCGACGCGCTTATCCAGGGGTCGAACTGACGCTTGTAGAACTCAACACGGTGCAACTATTGGACCAACTGAGGCATCGCTCGATTGACGCCATTTTTATCCGTCCAGGACCGAAGGCGCCGGAAGGACTGACTGTTACATCCCTACCGGAGGACGCGATGATGGTGGTGGTTCCATCGGGTCACAGGCTCGCGAGCGAATACGCGATCCCCTTGAACGCGTTGAAGGATGAGGCTTTGGTCTTGCATTCCCGTGCACTCGGGCCTGATCTCTACGATGAGGTCATTGATGCTTGCCGACGGGTCGGTTTCGAACCGATCATCGGACAGGTCTCACCCCAGATCACTTCGATTGCAAACCTGGTTGCAGTCGAGCTTGGCGTTTCCATCGTTCCAGCGCCTTTGTCCAACGTCAACGTACCGGGGGTGGTCTTCTTGCCGATCGTCGGGGACGCGCCGCGTGCCAGGCTCGCGTTGGCGACGCACCCCGATGATCATTCCGTCGTGACGCGAAATTTTCGAGAGCAGGCGCGACAGAACATAAAACGGTTGCGAAACGATCCATCGCCTCGATAGCTGTTGGATCGGTATCGCCCCGTCTGGAGCTGCGACCGGCTTAGCATTCGGGCAGAAATCGAGATCCTTAGACAAGCCCATAAGCACGTTCGGCCCACGGGAGATCGAGATCTCGCTCAACAAGCAACTTACGGGCGAGAGTTCGCCGCTGCCAATTTCATCCAAATGGGGAGCAAGTTCCTCGGCTGGCCCATCGTATCCAGAACCCCTGCCCGGATTGCACCGCCGGCGTGGTATCGAAACGGCGGTGGACGGCGTCTTGTGGAAATCATGGCTGGACATGACCACTTTGATGCTCTTTGCATGCGCCTGGTCAACCAAGGCAGTGACGACCTCGGGGGCGCAGAACATCTCCACGTCTAGAAGATCGATGAAACCGGCCTGGATCAACTCGCTGTACAGCGCACATCGCGAAGCACTTCGAGAACTCGCTCGACGAACTGCAAGAACGCAACCCGAGCTACGAAGGCTCTTTCCGTCGAATCGACGCCAACCGCTTCTTCTCCACGATTTACCACGAGGGGAACGACGTTGCTCGGGCAACGATCTACCTGGGGGGAATGCTCGGGGGCATCAACTACAGTCAGGGTGAGACGCTCGATAGCAACTCTTACAACGAATCACTATCGGTTGACTGCGATGATCAATCCCTGTTCCTCACCAGCATGGGCATGTCCGCGTATGGTTCAAATCGGGGTCAGAAGCTGACGCAAGAGGGAGCGGCGGAGCTGCTCTGGAAACAGCTTATTGGTCCCCTTCAAAGCCGTAGCAACCATCCACGCAAGCGCTGAGATGATATCGACCAGCGAGTTCACTGTAGGCAGTGCAGTTCCTGCGCTCCTCTTTCGCTCATACTTCCTAGGCACGATTCAGAGGAGGCTCTGCTTATCGGCGCTTCCAGCAACGGCAAGAGCGCGGCTCTCGTCCTGAGCGGCAGTCAGCAGTTCACCTGGCATCAGGCCGACGGCGAGGGCAATGCGCACGGGCTGGTTTTCGCCGGGGTGCGAATTGAGATCGATGAAAAGAGCGTTTTCAGTCTTGAAGACTCTCAGGCCAAACCGGGCCACCTCGTTCGAAAGGAAACGGTCTTACTTGTGAGGGCCAAGGGAAAGACCGGGGCAGCCAACTTTGTTGTGCTTGAAAGCGATCTGATTTCAACCGGGACACTTTCGGCTGGATTCACAAAGTGGCAAGTCGTTCTGGGCAGTGGATACGAAAAGCGTGTTCTTTGGCAGGTCGGACAGGGTCCTGATGCGGAGCCTAGATCCTCTCGGTAAACGAACTCCACCAAACCCTGGGTCGAGCGATGCGGCTACTCCTCTGATCGAGGCTTAAAGGCGGCACTAGAGCTCCGCCAAATCGGTGATGGTCGCCTGCCCCTTGCGAAGATCGGCTACCAGCAGCCTGCCTCCAGCAACGGTCCGACCCACGCTTTCGTTGAGGTAGGCCGCCTGCAGCCGGCCGGCCTCCAAGACGGCCGCAAGTTCGAAGCTATCTTTCCGCCCCCGCAATGGTTCCCCAGGTGACGCTACGCCGCCTTCCAATGGCCGCACCCGTGTCGGACCACCGCCCGCATCCTTGGCATAGGCCGTGGCCATCATCCGGCCGTTCTTCGGTGACCAGCCGCCCAGCACAAGCTCGCTGTGCAGGATGTCCCGCGTCATGCCCGCCTCCGCAGCCGCTTGAAGGTAGTTCGGCCAAAGATGGTCCATGACCAACCCCAGCTCGGCCATGAGTTGCTCCATGGTGAAATCGGTGCGGAAGCCGGCCTGAAGGCACAGCTCGTAGATCTTCAAGAAAAACTGGGCGGAGCCGCGGCTGGCTAGCACCAGGTTGTGCTGAGGGATGAGCAAGAGCTTGGCGCCCGACGACGGCGTCCGGGTCAGCGCGTCCTCAGCCCACGTGTCGACCGCGACGAGCAGTTGGTCGGGGCGTAGCAGCACATTGAGGATGCTCATGGGATAGACGTCAGCCGAAAGAGGGAGGCTATCGCCGCGGCGCCCTGACTGTCCACCCGGCCTCATGCCTGGCTAGATCATGCGTCAAGCGGGGGAAACAGCCAGCTCGATTTCGTGGCAGGTAGAGCTACATCCTGGTCAGCGGCTCCTCGAATCCCCCCACATCCTTAAGCCGGATGACAACCATCATGCTCAGGTCGGGCGGCTCAATTGAACGCTAATGGTGTGGGCCGACGCCACCCCGAAAGACAGCACTTTTCTAGCGAAGCTCCGCTCAATCTGAACTGCCAATAGGCGGACCGCACTACACGTATGTTGATCAACCTCATACCCTTCAGTACCACATCCATCTAGTCAATAGGGCGCCTACAGATCCACACCAACATCGTAACCAAGTGCACGCAATGCCTTACTGGTTCGACGGTTACGCGGGGGAAACGCATCAGGATTCATCCAGCCGATCAGCTCCCCTAAGATACTGGTCTTCATGTGGGCCAGACGCCAGGCAGGCGAGTTGCACGCGGTCCATAGCCGATCCACGGTCTCTGCAACGGTACCGCCCCAAGCAACATAGTGGATCACCTCCAACGGGGACCTTCCTTCTGCAGTTCGTTGGCTCCACATCCATCGAGCCAGCCCCTCCGTCTTCGCCGCGATTGTCTGATAGGGCTGCAGACCCAACAAGGCGTTGGACACGTGCATGGCATGCTGGTTGAACGCATGAACTCCCGCGACACTCTCTACCCACTCCTGCTCACTCAAGGATAGGACGCGATCGCGCGCAAAGTTCTGCCGAACGACAGGTGCCAGGTTGTTGATAGTCCACATCTCTTGGGAAACGTCGAAGTCGCTCCGCTTCCACCAGCTCAACTGAGCCAACAAAGCAGATGTTGGGTTCTTGCGGTTGCGCTCATGGAACGTCATGTAGGCGTCCTTCTCGCCGCTGCCGCGAACTTCCCTGTAGTAATAGGCGTGTAGAAATTGGTCAGCCTGGACCCCCGGCGGAACCTGTTCGCCTATCCAGGAAGGCCGATTCTCAGGCAAGGAAACGAAGCTGGCGATGTCACGCATGATCTGAAGCGTGGCGATCCATTCGTCATAGAATCGCCGAAATGCGTCGTTAGACTTGAGATCTGTGGGCACCCCAATTGGGTTCAGGGCATGCTTGACTGTTGGATCGGCATCATCGAACCGCTGCTCAATCTTTCGTAGCTGGGCCATCAACCCGTCCCGTTCCTTCTCGATCGCCCGCTGCGCATCCAGATGCTCTTGGCGCAGAGGCTCGGATCGCGCCCTAAGCCCGCTAAAGAATGCCAACAGCTGTATCACCATGCCAGATGTCTCAAGCTCCTCGTCCGGAACGAACACTCCACCCTCGTAGTTCTTGTTCCATGCACGGTCAGTTAGGTTGGCCGAACCAATGTATGCCCCCTGCCCTACCCACCAGATCACTTTGGCATGCAGGTAAGTAGGCACCACACGCCACGATAGGTTGGCCAAATGCCTCGGCTGCAAGGCCCACTCAAGCAACTGCGTGTCGATGGGACACGTGCCATCGTATCGGCCGAAGAACTCCAGCGACTTGCCCTTCCTGAGGCAGTCCTCAAACCACCACCGCTGGTCGTTACCGGCATATGCCACCGCAGCTATGACGTTGCTGCAGCGCTGAATGCTGTTGATGTGTGCATTGCGCAGCAACTTACCAGTCAGCGGCTGTCCTACAAACTCCATGATATCTCCCCTGCTCTTCCAACGGCTACGATTGAAACCCATGGGCGAGACTACACGCGATTCTACTGCCTGCGGTGGAACTCCAATGATCAATGGTGGACTAACGCCACTGGTCGCGACCCTGTTGCCTGCTACCTACTGCGGCATTTCGCCTGAGCGATACCACCCTCGCCAGGCGAGTGCGGCGAGACTCCCTTGACCAACGAAAATTTCGCGTTATAAGCAGTGCCTACAAACACCGGTCTGCGCTATGGACATCGAGTCATTTTGGAATCAAGCATTCATTTCCCTGCTCACGCGGCTGCCTGCCGATGAGGCAAAGGATGAAGCGACAAAGGCAACCCAGCTGTGCATTGCCTACTGGCAGAGCAAGTCTCACGATAGAACAATAGATGGAAGAGACCTATGGCAACATCAACCCATAGCGATGGTGCCTGAGATCATTGCAACAGTACGAATACCTCGTCAGGGAAATGTCACTTTCTTCCCGGAATCTTCAAGCTCCGGCGGTAATCCCCCCGCTTTTAGCGGTCGCCAAAAGTGGAACTACGCTGCCAGTGCAAGCTTCTGCATTGGCGTGATGCCGCCGAGCGCCATGTTCGGGCGCTCGTGGTTGTAAGTCCATAGCCAACGGGTGGCGATGTCCTGGACCTGCTGGATGTCATTGAACAGATTGCTGGCAAGCCAAGCGTAACGCACGGTCCGGTTGTAGCGTTCGATGTAGGCGTTCTGCTGAGGATTGCCTGGCTGGATGTAGAGCAGCGCAATGCCTTGCTGCTCGGCCCATGCTTGCAGCGCTCCGCTGATGTACTCGGGCCCATTGTCGCAGCGTATGGCGCGAGGCTTTCCGCGCCATTGAATGATCTGTTCCAAGCTGCGGATAACGCGCGCCGCAGGCAAGGAGATGTCGACCTCCATCGCCAGACCCTGCCGGTTGAAATCATCCAGTACGTTGAGCATCCGGAAGCTGCGTCCATCAGCCAGTTGGTCGTGCATGAAATCCATCGACCAAGTGTGGTTCGCCGCCTTCGGAACCGCTAGCGGCGCCGGCACTTCTCGGACGATGCGCTTACGCGGCTTGATGCGCAGGTTCAGCTCCAAATCGCGATAGATCCGATACACGCGCTTGTGGTTCCAAGCGAAGCCCTTCACGTTGCGCAGGTGCAGGAAGCACAGCCCAAAGCCCCAATCGCGGTAGGCGCTGGTCAGCCTGAGCAACCAGTCAGCGATGATCGCATTTTCTTGGCAGGCCTTGGCCTGATAGCGGTAGCAGGTCTGACTCACCTCGAACGTCCTGCACGCATGAACGATGCTGGTGATGCCTGCCTGGACCGCCAGTCTGGCCATCTCGCGACGCTGAGATGGCCTCACCATTTTTTTGAGAGCGCTTCCTTCAGCAGCTCGGCACTGAGCTGGGCATCGGCGTACATCTTCTTCAGCCGCCGGTTCTCGTCCTGCAGTTCTTTTAGCTGGGACACCATGGACGCATCCATGCCGCCGAACTTGCTGCGCCACTTGTAGAACGTCGCTGAGCTGATGCCATGCTGTCGGCAAAGGTCCGGGACAGGCGTGCCGGCCTCGGCCTGCTTGAGTACGGCGATGATCTGGCTGTCGGTGAATCGTGATTTCTTCATGGGATCTCCTCGGGTTAGGTTACGAGAAAATTCCACTTCTGGCTGCTACTAACCTGCGGGGGGATTACCCGGCCAAGAGTCTTGACAGCCTTAAGGTTCTTGGTGGAGATGATCTTTAACTCTTCTGAAATCGCCCATCCCGCAGCGACCTTTCGACTCAAGCTTGAGTACAAGATTGCGTTTTCCCCTTGATGCTTTACCGCATATCGGGTTCGAAATGGCATGGTCGAATCCCCCTCGAATGATGCGAATTCAATTAGCTCAATCCCTGTCGATTGGCTAAAGAATCGAACACTAACAACCTCGACGATCTTGTCACTCAACTTCGCCACCAAGTCCGACACTTTTGCTTGGTCTCCTAAGACCTTAAACTGAGACGCCAGCCACAGATGATCGGCCTGCGGCCCTTCCACAATGTTGACCGAGGCATCAGTCAACACAAGCACCGGCACCTCTTCCAGCGACACGCCAACTGGGTTGAGATGAAATAGAACGACTTCTTCCTTTGCGTTTTCTGACATTGACCCCTCCTACAACACGTTAGCCGCGGTTTTAACTCCAAGGACACCAGCGGATTAGCCCATGTTGAGAGCACCCCGCATATCGGTGAGTCTGTAGCTCAACCGTTTCAACCCTGGCGACGTTGCGCCGAGCCCATTCAACTTCTCTACGACGGTGAAAGCTCTGCTGTAAGTTGAGTGGTGCTCATCATCAAGCTCGTGCCCCACGATTTGCGCCCTCAGCTCCGACACCACCCCGGCGCCCTGCAGCTCCTGGATGAAGGTCTTTCGCAGCGAGTGAAAACCCCGCTTCGCGGGTTCCCACTCTTTGCTTACATCGGCCAGGTGTCGGCTAAACGCCTTGGTAATCCAGTTGCCCTGGCCGTTCACCGCTTCTGCCTTGGCGGCCGGGAACAGCCTTACCTCGCCCGACTCGCGTTTACCAGCGACCCAGCTTAAGAACTCCATTTGGAGAAGCTCGGGATGCAGGGGTACCGTGCGAAGGCTCACCTCCGTTTTGACCTTCTGGTGCTCGCCCTCGTCTGAGATGCGAATGCACGGGACGCCGTCCTCTTCGAACACGTCCTTGATAAGGAGCTGCCCCACTTCGGAGGCACGCGCGCCCGTGTAGAGCCCAATGAGCGAGGCCCAGCGAGCCGATTCAGACAGTTTGGCCAGCGCCTCAGGAGCGAACAGAGCCTGGATCTGCGCCCTATCGTAGGCTTTGAAACCCAGCTTCTTCCGGGCGCGCTTTTCGCGCTGGGAGTAGCTCACATGGCCGGAAGCCGGGTTGTCGCCCCGCGGGTAGTGACCAGACGCCATAGCCCACTCGAAGAACCCGCCCTTGCCGCCGATGTAGGACTGCTTGTTCGTCAGAGTTGGCGTAGAAGCCCCCTTCTCTCGCATGTCCTGATACCAGCGGGCCAAGTCCGATCGCGTGATGGTGTGGACCTTGGCCTTTGGGCCCAGGAACGCCACCAATGCCTCGATCGCGGTCTTCTTGATCGTGTAGGTCTTGGGCAGCGTCGAGCCCTTGAGGGTCGCCAAGAACGCATCGCGCGCCTTTCCCAGCGTGATCGTCTCGATCGCCTGAGCCGGTGGTGCTGCTGGTGCGCGGGTCGCCTGTGGCCAGACCTCGCGAGCGGGCCCCCGGTGGGCTGCTGCAGGTTGCTGGACCGTTGCCGCCATCGCTTCCAACTCCATAAGCTGCCGGTAGAGCTTCAAGTCCTTCGGGCTGTCGATCTGCCACTGCTCCGTGACCGTCCCATCCGTTGCCCGAGTCCGGTTCAACGTGAGCTCTCGAAGGTTCTCAGCGCTCGTCAAACGATCAATCAGAAGGTCAGCGTCCGTTTTGCTGAGCTTGGCCACGCGTTGATCCTTCAACTGTGCGAAGAGCCGAGCATAGCCTGCGCCCAGCACGACCGCACGCACGTGGGCCTGAGCCAGGTCTTTCGTTCGAAGGGTGCGTTTGATCAGCCGGCAGTCGAGCACGGCTTGGAGGTCAACAGGAACGCGTTGGACGAACGACCAGCGACCAGTCTCGGACCGACTCAAATGGTGAGGGATGCGCATGCGATTGTCGCCTCTGCATGCTTTCCGCCTACCAATCAGGACACATCAAAAATTCACATTCAGAATCAATGACTTATGCGTGATTGGCGGAGAGAGTGGGATTCGAACCCACGGAAGGTTTGACCCTTCGCCGGTTTTCAAGACCGGTGCCTTAAACCGCTCGGCCATCTCTCCGTATCGGTGACGCTACCGCGTCCCGCGTGCCCCGGTTATTGCAACCGGGGCGTCCGGTCGGGGCATCGCCCCGTCCGGCATGGCTCACCGGCACGGGCCGGGCGGCGCATTTCCGCACTGGTTCTGCCCACCCGGCGCGCAGCGGGCTCAGCCCGCATCCACCGCCAACGCACCCAACGCACTGGCCTTGATCTTCTCCTTGGCCCGCTCGCATGCGCCATCGCAATGCAGGCGCGAGGCCTCCAGCTGCGGCGGCAGGTGCTCGGCCAGGAAGTCGATGAACACGCGCACTGCCGGCAACAGGCCGCGGCGCGAGGCGAACACGGCGTGGCACACGCCCTGCGGCAGCGACCATTCCGGCAGCACCACTTCCAGCTCGCCACTGCGCACGGCGTCGGCGCAGACGGTTTCAGGCAGCATGGTGATGCCGAAGCCGTCCTTGACCATGCTCTGCAGCAGCGGGAAATCGAAACCGGCCACGCGCGGCTGCAGGTCCACGCGGCGTACCGCGCCTTCCGGGCCGTGCAGTTCCCAGCGTTGGCGCGCTTCGTCTTCGCTGATGCTCAGGGTGACGTGGTTGGTCAGCTCGTCGGGGTCCTTGGGGCGGCCGGCACGGTCGAGGTACTTCGGGCTGGCCACCAGCAGTTCCTGCACCTGGCCGAAGCTGCGCATCACCAGGCTGCCGTCATCGTCCAGGCGCGAGCGCACGCGCAGGGCGACGTCGTAGCCTTCATTGATGATGTCCACCCGGCGATTGCTGATGTTCAGCTGCAGGCGCACCTTGGGGTACTGGGCCAGGAACTTGGGTAGCAGCTTGGGCAGCTGCATCTGCGCCAGCGAGACCGGCACGCTGACGCGCACCAGGCCGCGCGGCTCGGCACTGAGGCGGTCCACCACTTCGCGTGCGGCCTGGGCCTCGGCAAGCATGGTCTGCGCGTGGCGGTGCACGCTGGTGCCCACGTCGGTGACCGCGAAGCGGCGCGTGGAGCGCTGCAGCAGGCGTACGCCCAGGTCGGTTTCCAACTGGCTGATGCGGCGGCTCAGGCGCGACTTGGGGATGCCCAGCGCACGCTCGGCGGCGGCGAAGCCACCGTGGTCCACCACCATGGCAAAGTAGTAGAGATCATTGAGGTCTTGCATGTTGAAGTTCCAGATATAGAACAATACG
This sequence comes from Stenotrophomonas sp. GL_101, assembly GCF_057835675.1. Lineage (NCBI taxonomy): Bacteria > Pseudomonadati > Pseudomonadota > Gammaproteobacteria > Lysobacterales > Lysobacteraceae > Stenotrophomonas > Stenotrophomonas sp. GL_101. Next base: position 2,886,685 of record NZ_CM174432.1, read on the forward strand.
TGGCATTCAACCACCTTTATCCCAAATTGGCAACAACCTATTGTAGGCCCTGTCGGCGGCGATCTACCCGCCCTTCCCTGCAGCCCCCAAGGTGATTGCCATGAAGCTTCTTCACATCGACGCCAGCGTGCTTGGCGAAAACTCCGTCTCCCGCCAGCTCTCCGCGGCCGTGGTCCAGCAATGGCGCGACCAGGTGCCGGCGCTGGAAGTGAGCTACCGCGACCTCGACGCGCAGCCGGTGGCCCACCTGCGCAGCAGCTCGCTGGCCCAGTCCGACGCGGCCGAAGTGGCCGACGCCGAGCAGGTGCTGGAACAGTTCCTGGCCGCCGACGTGATGGTCATCGGTTCGCCAATGTACAACTTCAGCGTGGCCTCCACACTCAAGGCGTGGATCGACCGGCTGGCAGTGGCCGGGCGCACCTTCAAATACACCGACACCGGCCCGGTGGGCCTGGCCGGCGGCAAGCGGGTGATCGTGGCCAGCAGCCGCGGCGGCCTGCACACCGGCGCGCCGAGCGATTTCCAGGACCCGTACCTGCGCCAGGTGTTCGCGTTCTTCGGTATCGACAACGTGGAGTTCGTGCGCGCCGAGGGCATCGCCTATTCGCCGCAGCACCGCACCGATGCGATCGCCAATGCGCTGGCCGCCCTGCCGCAGCCGCAGGACGCCGTTGCCGCCTGAGACGTTCCACCCACGCCACTCCCTCCCCTCGTCGTGGTGGCGTGGTGCGCAGCGCCGGTTTTCTCTCCCCTGCCGGTGTTGCGCCTGATGGCCCCTTTTGGGGCCATCTTTTTTTTGTTCTTCTCCCCTGTGAGGTTGGGTTGACCCATCGGGCGACAGCAGCTTGTGAGGCGTCTTCGCTTGGCTATGTCGCGAGCATCGAGGGCCGCTGGGCGGCCGGCAGGCCCTTGTGCAAATGTCCCCCGGCCGACGCCTGCGGCGACGACCTCCTCCTTTATTTTGCCAAGGACCTGCCGGCCGCCCAGCGGCTCGGCTTGCGGTACGCACAGGCGCCCTCCGATGCCCCTTGCAGAGGTAGGTCACCACCGTTGGTGGTGACGCTCATCGCTGCAGGCCGGCGCCGGGGCGTCGCACGCAAGGGCATCGGTGGTCTGAAACGTCGGCGTTGGCCTGTCCTGCGCTGGCTGTCATGGTTACTCTGAACGGCCATCCGCCGGACACCCCCGCATGCCGTTCATCGTCACCGACCCGCACCGCAGTGAATTCCCCCAGCCGATCACGCTCAAGCGCGGTGACGTCCTGCAGGTAGGCGAACGCTATCAGGGGCCCGAAGACTGGAACGACTGGTATCTGTGCGAGGCCGCCGGGCAGGTCCCGGGCTGGGTACCGGCGCAGGTGATCGTGCGCGATGCGGCCGGGGCTGCCGTGGCAGGCGAAGATTACTGCGCGCACGAACTGGACGTGGATCCCGGGCAGGCCGTCGAGGGCGGGCACGTGCTCAATGGCTGGGTGTGGTGCACGCCGGTGGGCGGCGGCATTGCCGGATGGGTGCCGCTGCGGGTGTTGCGCGCGGTGTGAGCAAGCCGCCCCGCCGGGGGCAACAAAAAACCCGCCTTTCGGCGGGTTTTTGCTGGCTCAGGCGATGGTGTCGATGCCGCCCATGTAGGGCTTGAGCGCGTCGGGCACGGTGATGCTGCCGTCGGCGTTCTGGTAGTTCTCCATCACCGCGATCATCGCCCGGCCCACGGCCACGCCGGAGCCATTGAGGGTGTGCAGCAGCTCGGGCTTGCTGGTTTCCGGGTTGCGCCAGCGCGACTGCATGCGGCGCGCCTGGAAATCACCACAGTTGGAGCACGAGGAGATCTCGCGGTAGGTGTCCTGCGACGGCAGCCACACTTCCAGGTCGTAGGTTTTCACCGCGGCAAAGCCCATGTCGCCGGTGCACAGCAGCACCTTGCGGTACGGCAGGCCAAGCTTTTCCAGCACGACTTCGGCGCAGCGGGTCATGCGCTGGTGTTCGTCATCGCTCTGCGCCGGGGTGCAGGCGACCACCAGTTCCACCTTCTCGAACTGGTGCTGGCGGATCATGCCGCGTACGTCGCGGCCGCCGCTGCCGGCTTCGGCGCGGAAACACAGCGAGTGGGCGGTCATGCGCAGCGGCAGGCGCTCGGCGTCGATGATGTCATCGCGCACGATGTTGGTCAGCGGCACTTCCGAGGTCGGGATCAGGTAGCGGGTGGACTCGCCCACCGCAGTCTTGAACAGGTCGTCCTCGAACTTGGGCAGCTGGCTGGTGCCGCGCAGCGAATCGGCGTTGACCAGCAGCGGCACGTTGGTTTCTTCATAGCCATGCTCGCCGGTGTGCAGGTCCAGCATGAACTGGGCCAGCGCGCGGTGCAGGCGCGCGATCGGGCCACGCAGCACGGTGAAGCGCGACCCGGACAGCTTGGCTGCCGTTTCCGCATCCAGCCAGCGGTTGCGGGCACCCAGCTCGACATGGTCGAGCACCGGGAAATCGAAGCTGCGCGGGGTGCCCCAGCGCTGCTGCTCGACGTTCTCCGATTCATCCTTGCCGGCCGGGACATCCTCGGCCGGCAGGTTGGGGATGCCCAGCGCGATCGCTTCGATCTTGTCGCGCAGCTTGTCCAGGGCCACTTCGGAGGTGTTCAGTTCATCGGCGAACGCGGCCACCTCGGCCATGATCGCCGAGACGTCTTCGCCCTTGGCCTTGGCCTGGCCGATGGCCTTGGAACGGCTGTTGCGCAGGCTCTGCAGTTCCTGGGTACGCACCTGGATGCGCTTGCGATCGGCCTCCAGCGACTCCAACCCGGACACATCCAGCTCGAAGCCGCGCGCGCTGCGCAGGCGTTCGGCAAGGTCGGCGGGGTGTTGGCGAAGCAGGGCTGGATCGAGCATGGCGGCGGGTTGGTTGCGGGTCTGGAGGGGGATTATCGCCTGTTATGCGTTTTTCTGCCGCCCGGTTCATTCCGGCCGTGGCAGAATCGGGGGGTTCACAACGGTATGGCTCATGTCCGCTTCCCGCTCATCGACTGGCAAGAACATCACCTTCCACCTGCCCCGCCGCAGCCTGCTCATTGCCGGGATCGCCTTCGGCGTCGGCATCGCGCTGTTCCTGGTGGTCTGGCTGAGCAGTCGCAACGACGACTTCTACAAGGCCGGCCCGGCGCAGACGCCGCAACAGGTGGCCGAGGTGGAACCGTTGCCCGAACCGCTGGCTGCAGCGGCCGGCTCCAGCGACATGCCCGATGCCAAGGCGCCACCGGCCGATGCCGAGGTGCCCAAGCTGGTGGAAACCGCCCCGCCGCCGCCACCGCCGGCCGCCGTCGCGCCGGCACCGCAAGCCGCACCGACGGCGATGTCGGCAAACGACCGCCCGCAGCCGATCGCCGACCAGTCGCCGCCGCCGTCGTACCCGCCGGCAGCACTGCGCCGGGGCGATGCCGGAACCGTGGTGGTGCGCGTGGACGTGGATGCCACGGGCTACCCCAACAACGTCACCCTCATCCAGCGCAGCGGTTCACGCGAGCTGGATCGCGCGGCCACCGATGCGGTACGCCGCTGGCGCTTCCTGCCCGCGCAAAGCAATGGCCAGCCGGTGCCTGGCAGCCTGGAAGTACCGTTCGACTTCAAGCCGCAGTGACGGCCGCGTTGCGTGGCCATCACGCAACGCTGATGCGGCAACGACCGGTCAAGCTGAACCTCGCCGGCAATGCAATCGCCGCGTTGACGTTGCGATGACACACCGACAACCGCACCCGGGCAAGACTGTTGGCGTCAACTCGACACGAGGAGTCAGCCATGAGTGTTACCCACCCGGACATGCATGCGTCGCCGCAGGACCCGCGCGATATCACCGATGAACCCAACCGCCGTGGCACCTCGCCATGGCTGTGGATGGCGTTGATCGTGGCAATGTTCGCCGCAGCACTGGTCTGGCTGCGTTACGCCAACCCCGACGACACCGCGACCGCCCCGGTGGGCGAACGCATGTTGCCGGCTACTGAAACCCCAGTCGCCACGACGCCGGCCCCGGCCGCACGCCAGGCCACGCCAGCCACCCACAGCGACCGCAAGACCGCAGCGGTGGTACGCAACCGAGAAGCGCGCCCGATGGCTGGCAACGCCAAGCCGGCCTATCCCGCCTCGGCACTGCGTAACGGTGTGCAGGGCAGCGTGGTGGCCAGCTTGAACGTGGACCCGCGCGGCCATGTCACCGATGCCAGCATCGTGCAGCGTAGCGGTGCGCGCAATCGCGACCTGGACCGTTCGGTGCTGACCACCGTGCGTGACTGGACGTTCGAGCCGGCCATGAACAACGGCCGCGCCGTCGCCAGCGTGGTCCGCGTCCCGGTGGATTTCCGCACCGAGCGCTAAGTGGATGCGTTGAGGTAGCAAAAAGGGAGGCCAGTGGCCTCCCTTTTTTTGGGTTCTGACCCGTCCTGAATTGAGTTGACACCTTTTCCCACAGGAAGAGGAATGTTCAATGAATTCAACAATCAGGCGCAGCCAGCGGGATTACTCGCTGGCCTTCAAGTTGTCGGTGGTGGACCAGGTCGAGCGTGGGGAGCTGACCTACAAGCAGGCCCAGGAGCGCTACGGAATCCAAGGACGGAGCACCGTGCTGTCGTGGCTTCGGCGACATGGTCGGCAAGACTGGTCAGGTGGGGCATCATCTGCCCCCATGACCACAGCTCCCAAGTCCGGAACGGCCAAGCCGCTGACACCGGAACAACAGATCAAAGTCCTGCAGGTTCAGCTGCGGGAGGCGACCGAGAAGGCGCAGCTTTTCGAGGCCATCGTGGATGTGCTCAAGGAAGACTACGGGGTGCGCATCGTAAAAAAGCCTTCCGGCAAGTCCTCACGCAAAGGCGCCTCCAAGGCGTAAGCGTGGCAAGGGCTTGCCGCCATTTTGGTATCAGTCGCCAAGCGTACTATCAGGCAGGCCATCGTCAGCAGCGGCAACTGGCCGACGGTGCTCGGGCGCTCGCGCTGGTAGGTGGCTATCGAGCGCGCCAGCCGCGCATCGGCACGCGCAAGCTGCATCATCTGATTGGACCGACGCTTCAAGCATCGGGAGTGGCAATGGGGCGCGACCGTCTGTTTGGCGTCCTTCGTGATGCCCGGCTGCTGGTCCCCATGCGGCGGGCGTACCACAAGACGACCGACAGCCATCACCGCTTCCGGCGGCACCCCAATCTTCTCAAGCCCGGCGAAGGGCGCGTGGTACCGACCGGCAGTGAGCAGGTCTGGGTAGCCGACATTACCTACCTGCCCACGCAGGGGAAATTTGTATACCTGAGCCTGATTACCGATGTGTGGTCGCGCAGGATCGTGGGCTGGAGCGTGCACGACACCCTGCAGACCGAACAGGTCGCCCAAGCACTGCAGATGGCGCTGAAGGAACGAAAAACGCGGCAGCAGCTGATCCATCACTCCGACCGGGGCATCCAGTACTGCTCGGACTACTACCAGAAGATCCACGCCAGGCATGGGGTGACCTGCTCGATGACCGATGGCTACGACTGCTACCAGAATGCGCTGGCCGAACGGGTAAATGGGATATTGAAGGGCGAGTTCCTGCTGCACCGGCCCCGGGACCTGCTGCAGGCACGCCAGATGGTCGCCGAGTCGGTGGGGATCTATAACGCCGAGCGGCCGCACCTGTCGCTTAAAATGCAAACGCCCGATGCGGTGCATCGGGCGTCTCTGGCCGCCTGACGGCGGCCAGATCATCCGCCACAGGTGTCAACCTATGGCAGGACGGGTCATCATCGCGGAATAGCGTGGAGCTTTTGCCGGCTCCCGTTACCCTTGAAGCCTGAAATCAGGGCCTCAGGGGTCAGGTCATGCTGGATCGGAAGACGATTGAGAGGCTGGGTGGCTGGGAAGGCTACCGGGTGGAGCGGATCGCCTGGCCGGAAGGCGACAGCCGGACCGTCACTATCTACCTCAAACCCACGGCCCGCACGATGCATTGCGAGCACTGCGGGAGCCGATGCCGGCAAGTGCACGAGACGACGGTGCGCCGGGTACGCGATCTGCCCCTGATGGCATTGCGCGTTGCGCTGGTGGTGCCGCGACGGCGCGTCTGGTGCCCCCAGTGCGCTGGGCCGCGCCTGGAGAAGTTGAGCTGGCTTGGCCGCTACCAGCGGGTCACTGACCGGCTGGCCGAAGCGGTCAGCCAGTTGCTGGTATCCAGCAATATCCTGGCCGTGGCACGCTTTTTCCAGTTGGGCTGGCATACGGTCAAGGCACTGGATAAAGCCTTGTTGCGTGAGTCTGTCCAAGCCCCGGACTGGAGCCAGATCCACTACCTGGCGATGGACGAATTTGCGCTGCACAAGGGTCACCGCTATGCAACGGTCGTGGTGGATCCGATCAGTCGCCAGGTACTTTGGCTGGGCAACGGGCGCTCCCGCGATACGGCGCGTGCCTTTTTTGAGCAGCTTCCCCCGGGCGTTTCCGAGCAATTGCGCGCCGTGGCGATCGACATGACGACGGCCTATGAAGTGGAGATCCGGGCCAACTGTCCCAATGCCGAGATCGTCTTCGACTTGTTCCATGTGGTGGCCAAGTACGGTCGCGAAGTGATCGACCGGGTTCGCGTGGACCAGGCCAACAAGCTCCGGCACGACAAGCCTGCGCGCCGTGTCATCAAATCCAGCCGATGGCTGCTACTGCGCAATCGCAGCAACCTGGACCGGCATCAGACGGTGCGGCTGGATGAGCTGCTGGAAGCAAATCAACCGCTCCTCACCACCTATCTGATGCGTGATGAGCTCAAGCGACTGTGGTTTTACCGCCATCCCGGATGGGCCAGGAAGGCTTGGAACCAGTGGCTGGAGCAGGCCCAGCGCAGCGGAATCGCCGCCTTGGCGCTGTTTGCACAACGGCTCAAAGCCTATCTGCATGGGATCGTGTCGCGTTGCCGACACCGCCTCAATACCAGCATCGTCGAAGGCATCAACAACACCATCAAGGTCATCAAACGCCGGGCCTACGGCTATCGGGATCAGGAGTACTTCTTCCTGAAAATCCGTGCAGCGTTCCCCGGTATTCCGCGATGAACCTTTTTTTGTGCACGTACAGGACCATCGATGCGAGCGCCCGGCCGTAGCCGCGTTCAATCAACCCTGGCGCAGGCCGAATCCGGCGCCGGTGGCCAGGCCGTCGAAATCCGGGAACGAGGTGGCGACGTTGGCGATGTCGTTCACCCGCACTTCGCCGCCGCTCAGCTGGCCGGCAATGGCGAAGGCCATGGCGATGCGATGGTCGCCGTGGCTTTCGATGGTGCCGCTGCCCAGCACGGCACCGCCGTGGATGGTGGCACCGTCCTCGGTTTCGTCCACCTGCACGCCCAGCGTGCGCAGGCCGGTGGCCATGGCGGCAAGCCGGTCCGATTCCTTGACCCGCAGTTCGGCCGCGCCGCGCACCACGGTGGCGCCTTGCGCGGCCGCGGCGGCGACGAACAACGCCGGGAATTCGTCGATCATGTCCGGCACCAGCGCTTCGGGAATCTCCGCGCCGTGCAGCGGCGCATGACGCACCACCAGGTCGGCCACGGCTTCGCCGCCCTGCTCGGCGTGATTTTCTTCACGGATGTCCGCGCCCATCAGCCGCAGCGCGGCCAGCAGGCCGGTGCGGCGCGGGTTGAGGCCCACCGCGCGCAGGCGCAGGGCCGAGCCGGGAATGACACTGGCGGCGACCAGGAAGAAGGCGGCCGAGGAGAAATCGGCCGGCACCACGATGTCGGTGGCGCGCAGGCGCTGGCCACCCCGCAGGCGGGCCTGGCCCGGCGAAAATTCGATGTCCACGCCAAACGCGCGCAGCATGCGCTCGCTGTAGTCGCGCGTGGGGTGCGGCTCGCGCACGGAGGTGTCGCCCTCGGCATACAGGCCGGCCAGCAGCACCGCGGATTTGACCTGCGCACTGGCCACCGGCGAGGCGAAATCGATGCCGTGCAGTTTTTGCCCGCCGTGTACGCGCAGCGGCGGGGTGCCGTCGGCCTCGGTGTCGATCTTCGCGCCCATCAGCGCCAGCGGGCCGGTGACGCGGCGCATCGGGCGGCGTGAGAGCGATTCATCGCCCACCATCACGCTGTCGAACGGCTGGGCAGCCAACAGCCCGGCCAGCAGGCGCATGCCGGTGCCGGCATTGCCGCAGTCCAGTGCCGCGGCCGGGGCCTTCAGGCCATCCACGCCCACACCGTGGACCACGCGCTGCGATGGCGACGGCGTGTCGATGCGCACGCCCATCTGCGAAAAGATCGCGGCGGTGGCGCGGGTGTCTTCGCCTTCCAGGAAGCCGTCGATGTGCGACACGCCATCGGCCAGCGCGGCGAACATCACCGAGCGGTGCGAAACGGATTTGTCACCGGGAATGGTCAGGCTGCCCTGCAGGGGTTGGCCCTTGTGGGCGATCCAGTACGGCGTAGCGGTCATCATTGATCCTGTGTGGCGGCAGCGCGCGGACGCGCCAGGCAATGCGGAGGAAGCCGTGGCGCCGGGAACGGCGCCAGGCCGGTGCGTCGCGCGCGGCGCGCGGCGACGCGGACAATCAGGGCACGGCCACCGGATAGGAGCCGAGGATCTTGATCTGCGCCGAATGGGCTTCCAGCTCGGCCAGTGCGGCCTGCATCGCTTCGTCTTCGACGTGGCCGGCCAGGTCGATGAAGAAGCCGTATTCCCACTTGGCGTTGTGCGAGGGCCGCGACTCGATGCGGTTCATGCTGATGCCATGCCGCGCGAACGGGCTGAGCACGTCGAACAGCGCGCCGGGCTTGTCATGGATGAACACCAGCACCGAGGTGCGGTCGTGGCCAGAGGTCGGGAAGATGTTGCGGCCCACCACCAGGAAGCGGGTGGTGTTGTCGGCATCGTTCTGGATCGGCTTGGTGACCACTTTCTTCAGGCCGTACACGTGCCCTGCACTCTCGCCGCCGATGGCCGCCGCGTCGTCGGCATTGCGCGCACGGCGCGCGCCTTCGGCGTTGCTGGACACCGGGATCTTCTCGGCCTTGGGCAGGTGCGCACGCAGCCACGAGGAGGTCTGCATGAATGACTGCGGGTGGCCGTAGACGCGTTCGACATCCTCCAACCGGCCACTGCGCGACATCAGGTACTGCTGCACGCGCAGTTCCACTTCGCCGCAGATCTTCAGGTTGGAGGTGAGGAACATGTCCAGGGTGATCTGGATGGTGCCCTGCCCGGAATTTTCCACCGGCACCACGCCGAAATCGGCGTTGCCCGCTTCCACTTCCTGGAACACTTCTTCGATGCTGGCCAGCGGCAGGCCCAACGCCGAGCGGCCGAAGTGCTTGAGCACGGCCTGCTGGCTGAAGGTGCCTTCCGGGCCGAGGTAGCCAATCTTCAGCGGCTCCTGCTGGGCCAGGCAGGCCGACATGATTTCGCGGTAGACATGCACCAGCACTTCATCGCTGAGCGGGCCTTCGTTGCGGTCCACCACCATGCGCAGCACCTGCGCCTCGCGCTCGGGACGGTAGTAGTCCACGGCCGCGGCGAGCTTGCCCTTGGCCTTGCCGACCTGGTGGGCGAAGTTGGCGCGCTCGGCGATCAACGCCTGGATGCTGCGGTCGATGTGGTCGATCTTGGCGCGCACGTCCGACAGCACCGGCGCAGCGGTAGCCGGCACGGCCTTGGCGGGCGCGGCCTTGGCAGGTTTTACGGCCTTGGCGGGCTTGGCGGGCTTGGCAGCACTGGCCTTGGGCTTGGCAGGTTTGGTGGCCATCTGGGGTTCCAATTGCAGTGGGGCGCGAGGCCCCGGTAAAAACGAAAAAACTCAGCCGTGGCGTTGCTGGAAATCAGCCATGAAGGCGGCCAGCGCCTCGGCGCCCTCCACCGGCATGGCGTTGTACAGCGAGGCACGGATGCCGCCGACCGCGGCGTGACCCTTCAGCGCCAGCAGGCCGGCCGCCTTGGATTCACTGACGAAGCGCGCGTTGAGCGTCTCGTCGGCCAGGAAGAACGGGATGTTCATGCGCGAGCGTGCCGAGGCCACCACGTCATTGCGGTAGAAGCCGCCGGACTGGTCGATGGCCGCGTACACCCGCGCCGACTTGGCCGCGTTGCGCCGGGCGAACTCGGCGACACCGCCCTCGGCCAGCATCCACTGGAACACCAACCCGGCCAGGTACCAGTTCCAGGTCGGCGGGGTGTTGAGCATGGAGTCGCGGGTAACGTGTGAGCGGTAATCGAAGATGTCCGCGCGCGGCTGGCCGCTGCGCTCGAGCAGGTCGCGGCGCACGATCAGCACCGAGACCCCGACCGGCCCGAGGTTCTTCTGCGCGCCGGCGTAGATCAGCCCGTACTTGCTGACATCCAGCGGTTCGCTGGCGATGGACGAGCTGAAATCGGCAAACAGCGGTACGTTGCCCACCTCCGGGGTGTCGCGGAATTCGACGCCGTGGATGGTTTCGTTGGCGGTGATGTGCACGTAGGCCGCATCGTTGGACAACTGCCAGCTGTCGCGCGCGGGGATGTCGTGGAAGCCGTTGGCTTCGCTGCTGGCGGCGATGTTGACGTTGACGTAGGGCTTGACCTGCTTGATCGCCGTCTTGCCCCAGTGCCCGGTGAGCACGTAGTCGACGGTCTGCCCCGGCTGGGCGAAATTGAGCGCGAGCAAGGCCTGCTGGGTGGTGGCACCCCCGGCCAGGAACAGCACGGCGTAGTCATCGGGAATGCCGATCAGGCGGCGCAGGTCGGCGTCGGCCTGGGCAGCCACGGCCATGAACTCCGGCCCACGGTGGCTCATTTCGACAATGGAGGCGCCTGCGCCATTCCATTCCAACATCTCTTCCTGCGCCTGGCGCAGGACCGATTCCGGCAGGGTTGCAGGGCCGGCACTGAAGTTGAACGCGCGCGTCATGTCACACCTATAGGGCAAGACCCCTAGTATGCCGCAGCGCACCAGGCTTTAGGCCTTGCAGGACAAGGCGAATTTGGTTGCATCCGAATCTATCGCGGAGATGCGCGCTGAGCCGGTGGTGGTCCATGGCCGGGCATCCCGGTTCCGTGCCGGCGGATGGGTCGCGCGCGTCACGACCAACGGTCGTGACTTACCGGGAAACGCAGATTACCTGGCCCCGAACCACAGCAGGCCGCTGATCGCGGCGGCCAGCAACAGGGCGCTGGCCAGCAGCCAGGGCCAGCGGTTGACCCGTCGCGGCTGGGCCGGGACATCGGTGGAGGTGGGCAGGTCGAGCAGGTCGTCCTCGTCCTCGCTGATGATCCGCTTGCGCCCATCGTGCGGGACTTCCAGCACGAAGCGGTGCTGGGTATCGAACACCAGCTGGTCACCCGGTTGCAGCCAGCAATGGCGAACCGCCACGCCGTTGACCCGGGTCGATTCGCCCGCGCCCAGGTCGCGCAGCAGCAGGCGCTCGCCATGCCGTTCAAGGCGGGCGTGCTGCTCGGCGAAGGCCGGGTCGTCGATCACGATATCGGCATCGGCACCACGGCCGATCATCCGCGGGCGGTCCAGGATGAAGCTGCGCCCATGGTGCTGCCCCCCCACCGCACGCAGCAGGCGCTGGTCGTCCCTGCCCTCGTCGCTGCGCGCAGGTGCCTGCTCCAGGGCCTCGCACTCGCCCTGGATCAGCATCTCCACGCCGTCGGCGTAGACCGCATCGCCGGCGCGCAGCAGCGCCATCCGTCGCACCGGGCGTCCGTTGACGTGCATGCCGCGGATCCCGGTGGCCACCTGCAACCACAAACCGCGGTCGTCCAGGCAGAACTGCGCAAGCAACAAAGTGCCCACGGCCGCGTCGCCGAGCCGGACACTGCCCGACGCATGCCGCACGATACGCTGCACCCCGGGCCGCAGCGGCTGGTCGGGGTGTTGGCGATTGGTGAAGTGAACTAGCAGATCTTGCACGCGGCGCAGACTAGCAGGTTGGACGTCATCGCAGAAGAAATGTGACGCAGACCTTGGAGTTGTCGCAGAGGATGCGCACAATGCTCGCCCTTTCCCCGCTGCCTTCCGCCAGGAGCTTCCATGTCCAGCATCGATATCCGCCACGCACATACCCTGCCCGCCGACGGCGCGCGCCAGGCCATTGAAGAGGTGGCCGCCAAGCTGTCCGAACGCTTCGGCCTGCAGAGCAGCTGGGTCGGCGACGTGCTCAACTTCAACGGCTCCGGCGTGGACGGTGCGATTGCACTGGAACCGGGCCAGGTGCGGGTCACCGCCACACTGGGCTTCCTGCTGTCGGCAATGAAGGGCATGGTCGAAAGCGAGATCCAGCGCGTGCTGCAGGAAAAGCTCGGGTAATGGCGGCAGCTGAACGCCGCTTGGCCGGACGCGGCGGCCCTCACGCCGCACAACGCCAACGCTGATTAGCATCGGGGTGTCCACCCACAGGATTGCCCCATGACCGCACACGACGACTTCGACGACCGCGATACCCGCAGCCCCGACGACAAGCCCTCGCTGCAGGAACAGGCCGAGCGCTTCTCGAAGCGGCTCAGCGGGTCGGCCCAGCAGGTATGGCTGGCCGGGCTGGGTGCGTTTGGCCGCGCCCAGGCCGAGGGCAGCCGCGTCTTCGACACGCTGGTCAAGGAAGGCGAGACCATCGACGCACGCAACCGCGAGCAGGCCGGCGATACGCCGCGCTGGCGCGACAACGTCGAGGAACAGCTCGGCGAGGCGCGCGAGAAAGCCTCAGGCACGTGGGACAAGGTGGAAAAAGCCTTCGACGACCGTGTCCAGGGCGTGCTTAAGCGCCTGCACATCCCCTCCGCCGAGGACGTGGCCGCGCTCAATGCGCGCATCGATGCGCTCAACGCCCGGGTCAACCGCGCCGAGGCCCGCAATGCCTCGCCCAATGCCGACCCGGCGCCGGGCACCCACCAGTCGCCCGGCGGGGCCTGAGCGCCCCCGGCACGCCCCGCCTTGCCCTCGATTGTTGCAAAGCAGCACAACTTTGTTGACAATCAGAACCGACCCGCCAATCGCTTCCCGCGCCGTTTGTTCCCTCCCCTCACGGCTTAGGATTGGCGGGTTTTTCGTGTCTGCGGCAACGAAAGTGAGACGCTCGTCACCAGCCGCGCGCGCGGGCCGCGACCCTACCGGTCCCGAGGCGCCACAGACGGCACTGAGCGCATATAAACTGTCGGGCGCACCTCCGCGTTTCTCTCCTAGCGCCTCATGTTCTCCTGGATTCTGGCTTTACTGTTGGCCCTCATCGTCTGGTCGCTCTGTGCTGCCTGGTTCTGGCTGGTCAAGCGCCGCCGCAAGGAGACCCAACTGGGGCTCAACGCCCTGGCCGGCATGCACTGGCGCGACTTTTCCGAGATTGTCCGGCGCGCCATGCGCGAACAGCGCGGCCTGCAGGACCTGGCCGGCGAAGCGGAGGACAGCCGCGAGCCGCGCAGCGATTTCCTGATGCAGGGCGAGCCGCACCGCTGGCTGGTGTCGTGCAAGCACGGCCGCGCCTACCGGATCGGCACGGCGGCGGTGAACGAGCTGGGCGCCGCGGCGCGGCTGGCCGGCGCCCGGGGCGGCATCCTGATCACCGAAGGCAGGGTCGAGCGCGATGGCCGCGTGGCCGCTGAAAAACAGGGCGTGGAAGTGCTCGACGGGCACCTGCTGTGGCCGATGCTCAAGCCTTACCTGCCCGGCGACATGGAAGCGCAGATCCACAATGCCGCCCGCCACGAAGCGATCCGGCGGACAACCATCGCCGCGCTCGGCTCGCTCACCCTGGGCCTGCTGGTCGGCATGGGCTACCTGACCTCACGGCTGGAGCACGCACCAGCGGCCGCAGGCGTGACAACGCCGTCCGTGCGCCCGGACGCTGCCGCGGCGGCGCCCGGCACGCCCACTGCCACCGCCGATACCGCGCCTACGCCCGCGCCCGCCGACACCCACCCCAGCGTGCTCGGCACCGATGCCGACCCGGACCCCGTCACGCTGGCGCGTTACCAGAAGGAACTCACCCGCACCCTGGCCACCCAACCCGGGGTGGTCAGTGCGTTCTGGTTGACCCGGCAGACCTTGTCGGTCAACCGCAGCGAGGAGATCGACGCGATCTGGCCGCAGATCTGCACCGAGGTGAAGCGCTACCCAGCCCTGCGCACCGTGCGCATCCAGCTCAATCCGCGCCCGGGCATGGCCGAGCCGGTGCGCTGGCGCCAGTGCGCCACGCTCTGACCGCTTACGCCAGCGTGCCAGCCGGGGCGATCGCGGCCGGCACCCGGCGCAGCGCCGATGCGCTCAGCGCGCGCCCGGCGAGAAGCGTGCCACCAGGTCCCAGGCATCGCCCAGGAACATCTGCCGCACGCAGGTGATGGGCTGCTCGCCGCGCCAGGTGAGGCGGTCGATCACCAGGCAGGCCGTCCCCGGCTTGACCTCCAGCAGCGCGGCGGCGGCCTCGTCGGCCCCCCAGGCGCTGATGCGGTGCTGGGCACGCGTCCACGACACGTTCTGCAGCAGCCAGCTGCCCGGCGCGGTGGTCTGGAAATCCACCGCCAGCACCTCCGGCACGCCCACGGGGCTGATCAGCCGGTGTTCCAACGCGAAGGGACGTCCATCGGCGCGATGCAGGCAGCGGATCGCCAGCAGTTTCTCAACGCCGGACAACGCCACCTCCTCGTCAACATCGGCATCGGGACGCCGGTAGGCGCGTTCCAGCAACTGGTAGCCATACACGTGGCCGCGCGCGCCCACCGCCATGGCGATATCGGGGATTTCCAGCGCCACCTGCTCCAGGTGCGGCGGCTGCCGCGCCACGAACGAACCGGCGCGGCGGCGGCGCTCGATCATGCCGCTCTCGGCCAGCGCGGTCAGCACCTTGTTCACGGTCATCCGCGAGCAGCCGTACTGCTCCATCAGCTCGTGCTCGTATGGAATACGGAAGCCCGGTGGCCACTCACCACTGAGGATGCGGCTTTCCAGCTCGGCGCGGATGCGCTGGTTGAGGGTTTCTGCTTTCTTGCCCGTCACTCGGGAATCCTGAAGGATGCGGCCGGCACTCAGCCGGCCGACAACAACGTACGCAATGCACCCGCGAAGCGTGCCGCCACCGCATCACGCTGCAGGTGGCGGCCCTCGCGGACCAGTTGGCGACCGTGGCGCCACACCGAACGCACCGCGCCATTACGTGCGGCGAACACCCAGCTGTCAAGCAAGGCGTCGCCGTCGCGGGCGACCAGGGCCGGGTGGCTCGGATCCAGCTCGACCACGTCCGCCGGCGCCCCCACCTGCAGGCCACTGGCCACGCCCAGCGCCTGGCCGGCACCGGCCAGGGCCTGCTCGAACAGCCAGCGGCCGCTCGACTGGCCATCGCCGGGCGCCAGCACGTTGCGCCCGCGCAGCTGCAGCCGCTGGCCATATTCGAGCAGGCGCAGCTCTTCGGCCGCATCGATCAGCACGTTGGAATCCGACCCGACCCCGAAGCGGCCACCGCCGCGGGCGAAGGCCTGCATCGGGAACAGCCCGTCGCCCAGGTTGGCTTCGGTGATCGGGCACAACCCGACCACCGCGCGGCTGGCCAGGATGCGCTGCACCTCGGCGTCATCCACGTGGGTGGCATGCACCAGGCACCAGCGCTGGTCCACCGCCACGTTCTCATACAGCCACTGCACCGGCCGCTGGCCGCTCCACGCCAGGCAGGCGTCCACCTCGCGGGTCTGTTCGGCGATGTGGATGTGCACCGGCCCCTCGGTGAGCGGCAGCAGCGCGCGCAGTTCCTCGCCGGTCACCGCGCGCAGGCTGTGCGGGGCGATCCCCAGTACCGCATCATCCAGACCGCGCAGCGCGCGCGTGCAGCCCTGCAGCAGCGCGGCGAAACCGTCGAGGTCGTGGATCAAGCGGCGCTGTGCCGGATTGGGCGCGGCACCGCCGAAATCGGCGTGCGCATAGAACACCGGCAGCAGGGTCAGGCCAATCCCACTGGCCTGCGCGGCGGCGGCAATGCGCTCGGCCATTTCAGCGCGGTTGGCATACGCCACGCCATCGGCGGCGTGATGCAGGTAATGGAACTCACCGACGCGGGTGAAGCCGGCCTCCAGCATCTCCACATACGCCTGTTCGGCAATTGCCTGCACCGCCTCCGGTTGCAGGTGGGCCAGGAAGCGGTACATCAGCTCGCGCCAGCTCCAGAAGCTGTCGCCGCGGTTGCCGCCAATCTCGGTCAGGCCCGCCATGCCACGCTGGAACGCATGGCTGTGCAGGTTGCCCAGCCCCGGCAGCGCGATGGCCAGGGCGGTGTCACCGGCCTGCGCGGGCACCCCGGCGCTGACCTCGGCCAGCGTGCCGCCCGCGCAGACGAGCCGCACATCGCGGGCCCAGCCCTGCGGCAGCAATGCCTGGGCGGCATGGAAAACGAGCGGCGGATGGAGCGCGGCGGCGGGGTTGGCTGGCATCACTGGACATCCCGGAAGTGGCACCTATATTGTATAGACATATAAGCCGATGTGGTTGCTGCCATGCACGTTGACACCCTCTGGTACCACGCCCACCTGATCACCGTCGATGGTCCCGGCCTGGGCGTGATCGTCGATGGTGTGATTGCCGCCACCGACGGCCGCATCGTGCATGTCGGCCCGGCCGGGTCGGACGCGCACCTGCAACCGGCCCGGCGCATCGACTGCGCAGGGCGCTGGATCAGCCCCGGGCTGGTCGACTGCCACACCCACCTGGTCTACGCCGGCAACCGTGCCGGGGAGTTCGAGCAGCGCCTGCAGGGCGTGAGCTACGCCGACATCGCGCGCGCCGGCGGCGGCATCGTCTCCACCGTGCGCGCCACCCGCGCGGCCAGCGAGGACGAGCTGATCGCCGCCAGCCTGCCGCGGCTGGACGCGATGCTGGCCGAAGGCATCACCACCGTCGAGATCAAATCCGGCTACGGCCTGCGCCTGGAGGATGAAACCAAGCAACTGCGCGTGGCGCGCGAACTGGGCCGCCTGCGCGCGGTCGAGATCGTGCCGACCTTCCTCGGCGCGCATGCGATTCCGCCGGGGCGCGAGGCCCAGGAGTACATCGACGAGGTCTGCAACGTGATGATTCCTGCGGTGGCCGCGCAGGGCCTGGCCGAAGCGGTGGACGTGTTCTGCGAGAACATCGCCTTCAGCGCCGCGCAGGCCGAGCAGGTTTTCATGGCCGCGCAGCGCCACGGGCTGGCGATCAAGATCCACGCCGAGCAGCTCAGCAACCAGCACGGTGCGGCGCTGGCCGCCCGCCATGGCGCGCTGTCGGCCGACCATATCGAACACCTGGACGCCGAAGGCATCGCCGCGATGCGCGCCGCCGGCACCGTAGCCGTGCTGTTGCCCGGCGCCTTCTACTTTACCCGCGACACCACCCTGCCCCCGATCGCCGCCCTGCGCGCGGCCGGCGTGCCGCTGGCCCTGGCCACCGACTCGAACCCCGGCACCTCGCCACTGACCAGCCCGCTGCTGGCGATGAACATGGCCGCCACCCTGTTCCGCATGACTGTGGACGAGTGCATTGCCGGCTTCACCGTTGAAGCGGCGCGTGCGCTGGGCCGCCACGACCGGATCGGCCGGCTGGCGGTCGGGCTGGACTGCAATCTGGCCCTGTGGGACATCCAGGCACCTGCCGACCTGGTGTACCGCATGGGCTTCAATCCCCTGCACGCGCGCGTGATGCGCGGCATCTCCCTGTGAACTTTGTGATGTCTGGAGCTTCCATGAGTACGACCCTGACCCTGCACCCCGGCGCAGTGACGCTTGCCCAATGGCGCGCGATCTTCGATGGCGCCCGCGTGCGCCTGGACCCGGCCTCGGCCGCGGCCGTGCTGCGCAGTGCGCAGACCGTGGCCGACATCGTGGCCAAGGGCGAGCCGGTGTATGGCATCAACACCGGCTTTGGCAAGCTGGCCAGCGTGCGCATCGAGCGCGACGACCTGGCCACCCTGCAGCGCAATATCGTGCTGTCGCATGCCGCCGGCGTGGGTGAGCCGATGCCGGCCCCGGTGGTGCGGCTGATGATGGCGCTGAAGCTGGCCAGCCTGGCCCAGGGCGCCTCGGGCATCCGCCCGGAAACGCTGGCGCTGCTGGAGGCGTTCCTGCAGCACGACATCGTGCCGGTGATTCCCTGCCAGGGTTCGGTCGGCGCATCGGGCGACCTGGCCCCGCTTTCGCACCTGGCCAGCGTGATGATCGGCGTGGGCGAAGCGTACGTCGGCGGGCAGCGACTGCCGGCCGCCGAGGCCCTGTCCACGCTGGGGCTGACGCCGTTGGTGCTGGGCGCCAAGGAAGGCCTGGCGCTGCTCAACGGCACCCAGTATTCCACCGCGTATGCACTGGCCGGGCTGTTTGCGATCACCACCGTGTTCCATGCCGCGCTGGTCACCGGCGCGTTGTCGGTGGAGGCGGCCAAAGGCTCGGACACGCCGTTCGACCCGCGCATCCATAGCATCCGTGGCCAGCGCGGGCAGATCGCCACCGCCGCCACGCTGCGCACGCTGATGCAGGGCTCGGCCATCCGCGAATCGCACCGCGACAACGACGTCCGCGTGCAGGACCCGTACTGCCTGCGCTGCCAGCCGCAGGTGATGGGCGCGGCGTTCGATGTGATGCGCCAGGCCGCCACCACGCTGGCGATCGAAGCCAACGGCGTGTCCGACAACCCGCTGGTGTTCACCGACACCAACGAGGCACTGAGCGGCGGCAACTTCCACGCCGAACCGGTGGCCTTCGCCGCGGACATGCTGGCCATGGCGATCTGCGAAATCGGCTCGATCAGCGAACGCCGCACCGCGATGCTGGTCGACCCGGCGCTGTCGGGCCTGCCGGCCTTCCTGACCCCGAAGCCGGGCTTGAACTCGGGCTTCATGATCCCGCAGGTGACCGCCGCCGCGCTGGTCTCGGAAAACAAACAGCGCGCCTACCCGGCTAGCGTCGATTCGATCCCGACCTCGGCCAACCAGGAAGACCACGTGTCGATGGCCGCGCATGGCGCGCGCCGCCTGCTGCAGATGGCCGAGAACGCGGCCAACGTGGTCGGCATCGAGCTGCTGGCCGCTGCCCAGGGCTGCGACTTCCACAACGGCCTGCGCTCCAGCGATGCGCTCGAAGCGGTACGCGCCCGCCTGCGCACGCAGGTGCCCACGCTGCAGGACGACCGCTACTTCCACCCGGACATGCTGGCGGCCACCACGCTGGTGCGCAGCGGCGCGCTGGCCGAAGGCCTGGCCGACGTGCTGCCGCAGGTGGAGCCGCTGGCATGAGCGCGCACCCGGAGTGGCTGCAGGTGCATGAAGGCGATGCGCCGCTGATCGTCAGCTTTCCGCATACCGGCAGCGAGCTGCCCGAGGAACTGGCCGGGGATTTCGTCTCGCCGTGGCTGGCACGCCGCGATGCCGACTGGTGGGTGCATGAGTTGTACGACTTCGCCCGCGGCATGGGCGCCACGTTGGTGCGCTCGGCGATCTCGCGCTCGGTGATCGATCTCAACCGCGACCCCAGCGGGGTGTCGCTGTACCCGGGCCAGAACACCACCGGCCTGTGCCCGCTGACCAGCTTCGACAACCAGCCGCTGTACCACCCCGGCCGCGCGCCGGACGCGGCCGAAATCGCGCGCCGCCGCGACACCTATTTCGCGCCGTACCACGACGCGTTGAGCACGCAGATCGCGCGCCTGCGCCAGCGCCACGGCACCGTGGTGGTGTATGACGCGCACTCGATCCGCTCGCAGATCCCGCACCTGTTCGACGGGCAGCTGCCGCAGTTCAACCTGGGCACCGCCGGCCCGTCGGGCGCGGTGGATACCTCGTGCGACAACACGCTCAGTGACGTGGTGGACAACCTGCTGCGGATCAGCGGCATGAGCCATGTGCGCAACGGCCGCTTCAAAGGGGGCTGGATCACCCGCCACTACAGCGACATCCCCGGTGGCGTGCACAGCCTGCAGATGGAACTGGCCTGCCGTGGCTACATGCACGAACCGGCCCCGGACCAGGTGGACGAACACAGCTGGCCCACCCCGCTCGACCCCGACCACGCCGCACCGCTGCGCCACACCCTGGCGCAGGTGCTCAACGCCTGCCTTGAATTCGCCAGCAACCGGAGCGCCGCATGACCCGCAACGACCCGTCCCGCACCATCATCGCGCCGACCGGCACCACGCTCACCGCCAAGAGCTGGCTGACCGAAGCGCCGCTGCGCATGCTGATGAACAACCTGCACCCGGACGTCGCCGAGCGCCCGCAAGAACTGGTGGTATACGGCGGCATCGGCCGTGCCGCGCGCGACTGGGAAAGCTTCGATGCCATCGTGGAAGCGCTCACCCGCCTGGACGATGACCAGACGTTGCTGGTGCAGTCGGGCAAGCCGGTCGGCGTGTTTCGCACGCATGCCGACGCACCGCGCGTGCTGATCGCCAATTCCAACCTGGTGCCGCGCTGGGCCAACTGGGACCACTTCAACGAGCTGGATAAGAAGGGCCTGGCGATGTACGGCCAGATGACCGCCGGCAGCTGGATCTACATCGGCGCGCAGGGCATCGTGCAGGGCACCTACGAGACCTTCGTGGAGATGGGCCGCCAGCATTACAACGGCAGCCTGGCCGGCAAGTGGTTGTTCACCGGCGGGTTGGGCGGCATGGGCGGCGCGCAGCCGCTGGCCGCAGTGATGGCCGGCGCCTCGTGCCTGGCGGTGGAATGCCGCAAAAGCAGCATCGAGATGCGCCTGCGCACCGGCTACCTGGACACCTGGACCGACAACCTGGATGAGGCGCTGCGCCTGATCGAGGAATCCTGCACGAAGAAGCAGCCGCTGTCGGTGGGCCTGCTCGGCAATGTCGCCGACGTGCTGGACGAACTGCTGTTGCGCGGGGTCAAGCCGGACCTGCTGACCGACCAGACCTCCGCGCACGACCCGGTCAACGGCTACCTGCCGCAGGGCTGGACGGTGGAACAGTGGGATGACAGGC
This sequence comes from Stenotrophomonas sp. GL_101, assembly GCF_057835675.1. Lineage (NCBI taxonomy): Bacteria > Pseudomonadati > Pseudomonadota > Gammaproteobacteria > Lysobacterales > Lysobacteraceae > Stenotrophomonas > Stenotrophomonas sp. GL_101. The sequence goes on from NZ_CM174432.1 coordinate 2,907,581, forward strand.
GCGTCTCCGCACCGAAGGAAGTGGAAGCGGCCGCGCGCGACTCGATGGCCAACCACATCCGCGCCATGCTGGCGTTCCACGCGCTCGGCGTGCCGACCGTGGACTACGGCAACAACCTGCGCCAGATGGCGCTGGAAGAAGGCGTGGCCAACGCGTTCGACTTCCCCGGCTTCGTGCCCGCCTACATCCGCCCGCTGTTCTGCCGCGGCATCGGCCCGTTCCGTTGGGTCGCACTCAGTGGCGACCCGGAAGACATCGCCAAGACCGATGCCAAGGTCAAGGAACTGATCCCGGACAACCCACACCTGCACCGCTGGCTGGACATGGCCGCCGAGAAGATCAAGTTCCAGGGACTGCCCGCGCGTATCTGCTGGGTGGGCCTGGGCGACCGTGACCGGCTGGGCCTGGCGTTCAACGAGATGGTGGCCAACGGCGAGCTCAAGGCGCCGGTGGTGATCGGCCGCGACCACCTGGACAGCGGCAGCGTGGCCTCGCCGAACCGCGAAACCGAGGCCATGCGCGATGGCTCCGATGCGGTGTCCGACTGGCCGCTGCTCAACGCGTTGCTCAACACCGCCAGCGGTGCCACGTGGGTGTCGCTGCACCACGGCGGCGGTGTGGGCATGGGATTCTCGCAGCATGCCGGCATGGTGATCGTCTGCGACGGCACCGACGCGGCTGCCAAGCGGATCGCGCGCGTGTTGTGGAACGACCCGGCCACGGGTGTGATGCGACATGCCGATGCCGGGTATGAGATCGCGCTGGACTGTGCGAAGGAGAAGGGGCTGGATCTGCCGGGGATTCTGCGCTGACGGAGAAACGTCCCGACCAACGGTCGGGACCTACCGGGTAGCTGGTGCGCCTGGCATCGTCCGGCGCCTACGCCCTGTGTGGCTTGACCTGGTATGGCCCCGTGACCAAGATGCGGCAACGCCGCTGAAGGATCACCGGATGTACCGCACGCTTGCCGCTGCACTGCTCTGCGCCTTCTCTCTCGCCCCAGCTGCATCGGCGCGGGACACCGATGGCTCCCTGCCAACGCAGCTGGACGCCCAGCTGCAGGCCAATCGCGAACGCTACGGCGTCGCCGGCCAGGCCGTGCTGGTCGCGCACAACGGTAAGGTGCTCTATCAGGGCGCCAGCGGCGAACGCGATCTGGCAACCCATGCGCCAGCGACGGTCGACAGTGTGTTCGCCGCCCAGTCGATGGCCAAACTGCTGACCAGCACGCTGGTGATGCAGTTGGTGGAACAAGGCAATGTGGACCTCGATGCACCCGCCAGCCGCTACGTGCCGCACCTGCCAGCAACGTGGCAGGCGATCCATGTGCGCGATTTCCTCAACCACAGTTCGGGCGTGGCCGAGTACTACAGCAAGCAGAACGGGCAGTGGGTCAGCAACGGCTACCGTGGGCTGGCGCCAACCCTCGATGCGGCGTTGGCGGTGGCTGGTGCGGTGCCGATCCAGTTCGCGCCGGGCAGCCGTGTCCTCTACACCCAGACCAACTACCTGGTGCTCAGCGCCCTGTTGGAAGCGCACTACGGCAAACCCTATCCGGCCATCGCCCGCGAGCGCATCCTACAACCGCTGAAAATGCACAGCACCTGGCTCGGACGTTCGGGCGTGCCGCTGGACCGCGCAGCCACGACGTACATCGGCAAACAGGGCCAGCTGCAACCGGCCAACGAAGAACCGTGGCCCAGTTACGGCGGGGGCCACGCCGACCTGCAGACCACCGTGGGCGACATGAATCGCTTCCTGCAGGCCATCGCCACCGGCAGGCTGGTGCGGCCTGAAACGCTGGAAGCACTGTGGCAGCCACGAATGCTGGCCGACGGTGGCAGCAATTTCTTCTCCACCGGCTGGGATACCGTCCGCAGCGATGGCTACACCCACGTCGGGCACGACGGCGGCACCCGTGTCCGCGCGCGCCTGAGCTACAAGAACACCCTGGCCGACGGCTACTGGGTGTTCGTGTACTTCACCAACGGCAGCGCCAACAACGCCTGGTCGAGCACACTGGTGGACAGCACGATGGCCCTGGCCGCACCGGTGGAATTCCCCCACGCGGTGCTATCTGAACGACTGATCGGGTATGCCCTGGACGGCGATGACGGTGGCGAAAACGCATTGCGCATCTGGCTGGGCCAGCACAGCGGGATCCCAGGCAATGAACGGGAGCGGGCGATCAACGCCGCGGGCTATGCCATTCACGAGAACCTGGGCGCACGCGCAGCGTTGAAGGTGTTCACCCTCAACACCACGTTGTATCCAGACTCCGCCAACGTCTGGGACAGCCTGGCCGAATGCCATGCAGCGCTGGGCGAGAAGGACATTGCCGAGACGTTGTATGCCAGGTCACGCGCGCTCGCAAAGCCAGGGGTGTAGCGCCGGGCCGATGCCCGGCTCATCACCAGGAAAGGGCAGCCCTGCACCCGCACAGCAGGCGAGCGGTTCCAGGCTGCCGCCGCTTCCCTGCGTGTCACGGCTGAAGTGAAGCGGAGAGCCACGGGGTGACGCCACGGCCGCAACCTGTTAACTTTCGCGGCCATCGCGTGGTTTACAGCCCTTCCCGGCGGCTGACGCGTGATTCCTTTCCTGTCGCTCCGTACGCATGTCCACTACCTCCAATCGCCCCACCCTGCTTTCCTCCGCCTGCGCTGTTGCCGTAGCCGCCGCTGTGTCGGCCACCGCCCACGCTGCCCCCCAGGCCACTACCCTCGACGCCATCAACGTCACCGCCGCCAGCGAGACCGAACAGGCGCGCACCGCGCTCAAGCGCGTGCCCGGTGCCGGCAACGTGATCGACCTGGCCCAGGCCGACCGCCGCCTGTCCAGCAGCGCCGATGTGCTGGCCTACCAGCCCGGCATCAGTGCGCAGTCGCCCGGTAACGAAGGAACGAAAGTCTCGATCCGTGGCTCGGGCATCAATCGTGGCCCGGGCGCGCATGCGTCGGGCATTGCGGTGTCGCTGGATGGCCTGCCGTTGACCGGCGCGGGCGGCACGCCGTACGAATTGCTGGAGCCGATGTGGCTGAGCCGCGTGGAGGTACTGCGCGGGGCCAACGGCTTCGAGCGCGGCGCACTGGCACTGGGCGGGGCGATCAACTACGTCAGCCGCCGTGGGCGTGATTCGGCCGGGCTGGAACTGCAGTACGAGGCCGGCAGCCGCGGTTACCAGAAGCGCAGCATCGGCTACGGCGGCGTGTCGGGCGATGTCGATTACTACCTGGCCTACACCGATACCGAATCGGACGGTTATCAGTACCACGCCCGCAGCGATGGCAAGGGCGCGATGGCCAACGTGGGCTGGCAGATCACCCCGCAGCTGGAAACCCGCTTCTTCGTGCGCTATCGCCAGACCGATCACCAAACCCCTGGGCGCCTGACCGGCGACCAGATCCGCAACGACCCGCGCGCGGCCAATCCGGCCAACCTTGCCATCGATGCGCGCCGCCCGCAGCCGGGCAGCACCTTCATCGGCAACATGACCACCTGGCAGATCGACGCAGCGTCCTCGCTGCAGGCCGGGCTGGTGTACCACCACTACCCGATGGACTTGAACGAAAGCCTGTACCGCCAGCAGCTGGACTACAGCAACCTCAACGCCACGCTGGACTACCGCCACCGCCACATGCTGTTCGGGCGCGACAGCGTGACCACGCTCGGCCTGCGCGTCACCCATGACCTGGACGCCGATGTGCGCGAAACCCTGCGCCTGCCCAACAACGGCTACGCCGCCGGCACCCACACCCGTGATTTCTCCCACCACGGCACCGACAGCACACTGCACCTGGGCAACGACCTGGCACTGAGCGATACCCTGCACCTGCAGTCCGGCCTGGCCCTGGTCAACACCCGCCGCGACGTGCAGGTGACCTGGCCGGCCACGCCGGAGCGCCTGAAGAACACCGGGTGGGACTACGCCCCGCGACTGGGCTTCACCTGGCAGCAGACGCCGCAGTTGCAGTGGTTCGGCAACCTGAGCCGTTCGGTGGAGCCGGCACATCCGTGGTCGATGATCTGGGGCTCGAACAAGTACTTCGGCGCCGGCAACGGTGCCTCGACCGGCCGCCAGCGTGCCCCGGTGAACCTGGACAACCAGACCGCCACCACGCTGGAACTCGGCGCGCGCGGTGACAGCGTGCTGGGCCACTGGGAGCTGACCGGCTACTACGCCCGCGTGCTGCACGAACTGCTCACCGTGGAAGTCCAGCCGGTGCCGAATCTGTTCGTGGCCGAGAACAACGCCAGCCCGACCGTGCATCGCGGCATTGAAGCGGGTCTGGACAGCACGTTGTGGCAAGGCCGCGACGGGCGGCTGTCGCTGCGCCAGGCGTACACCTTCAGTGATTTCCGTTATCGCCACGACGCGCTGTTCGGCAGCAACCGCCTGCCCGGCCTGCCGCGCCACTACTACCAGGCCGAACTGCGCTACGACCATCCCACGGGTTTCTACGCAGCAGTGAACACCGAGTACGCGTCGACGATGTTCGTCGATTACGCCAACAGTGTCAGCGCCGACAGCCATGCCATCGTCGGCAGCCGGATCGGCTTCGACGCCCCCGGTGGGCGCTGGCAGGCGTGGGCGGAACTGCGCAATATCGGCGACCGCCACTATGCGGCCACCGTCACCCCCGGCTACGACGATGCCGGCAAGGATGTAGCGCGCTCGACGCCGGGCGAAGGACGCGGCGTGTATGCCGGTCTACGCTGGCGGTTCGACTGAGGGCAGATCGGCCGGACACCCTTGGCGTCGGAGGACGCCGCCCCATGGCTCGGCGTCAACCGGGCGGCTGGGCGGCATGATCCAGCAGGAACTGGCTCACCCGCCGCCGCAGTTCCAGGTCGTCGGTGTGCCGGGCCACCTCGTCGGCACGCAGGGCGAAATCGTAGGCGGTTTCCGGCTCACCCCGTTCAACATGGCGTTGCGCCAGCTCCATGCAGATCGACGCCTCCGCCTCGGGCGTGCCCAGCTGGCGCACCTGCTGCAACGCGCGCTGGTACAGCCCGATCGCCACGGCATCGTCGCGGGTGAAGTCGGCCAGCGTTTCCCACAGGAACGGATGGTCGCGCCCGGCATCGGCCATGGCATGGCAGAACTCACGCAGCTCGCCGTGCAACTGCCATTGCGCACGCGTGTCGCCCCGGCCGGAGGCGTCGGCAATGGCGCGCGCCAGGCCGAGTACGTGCTGGTGGATGTCGTCGGGAATATCCATGCCGCCCATCCTAAACCGCCCGCGATCACGCAGGGGGCGCATGTTCGTGCAGTGCCGGGGCGGTCAGCCGATGATCGAGCCCAGCCGGAAATACGGCAGGTACAGCGCGAACACCGTGCAGATCGCACCGAGCGCCAGCGAGCCCATGCCCAACAACGCTGCCAGCCGGGGGCCGACGCGCGAGGGCGCGAACCACCACGCGGCCAGCACCAGCACCGGCAGCAACCAGACCAGCGCAAAGGTGTTCGCGTACAACCGGGTGCCCCACCCGACATCGGCGCCGAACGACCGGTAGGCCTCGATCAAGCGCGGCACGGCCGTGGTGCCGACCACGGTCACCAGCACGGCGGTAAGCCCGCTGCTGGCCAGGCCGGTCAGCAGCCAGCCCACGCCACCGCGGGCCGGACGTGGCGGCAATGCCGGCATCAGTGGCTCGCTTCCTGGCGGGTGACCGCTTCCAGCCGGTGGCCGTCAGGGTCGATCACGAACGCTGCGTAATAGGTGTCGCCATAGTCCTCGCGCAGACCCGCGGCACCGTTGTCGCGTCCGCCCGCCTGCATTGCCGCGCGGTGGAACGCGGCGACGGCATCGGGCGAGTGCGCGGTGAATGCCAGATGGAAACCCGGCCCCGGCGCTGTGGCGTCATCGCGCAATTTCAGACACAGCAGGTCCTGGTCATCGACCAGCCCGTAACCGATCGCGGTGTCGTCGACAAACACGCGGCGGTAGCCCAACGCGCCGAGCGCGGCGTCATAGAAGCGCCCGGCGGCGTCCAGGTCGCGCACGCCCAGTGAAATGTGATGCAGCATCGAAAGCCATCCTTGCCAAGTGCGTCGCGCATGGTAGCCCGGCCATGCGCGGCTGCGCATACCCCCCAGCACCCCGCCGCCGACACGCTCAGTCTGCAGGACACTCCACCATTGCCTGCAACTGCTGCGCGACGCGATCAAACGGTGCGATATCCTGCATCGCCCGGCTCATCGCCACCGCGCCTTCCACCGCGGCAATGATCACCGTCGCGCGCATGGCCGCCTGCTCCGGCCCGTGCCCGGCGTCGATCAACGCCTGGCCAAGCCGCTGCTCCCAGCGCGCGAACACCGCCGCTGCAGCAGCCCGCGCCTGGCTTGGCACCGCCTCCACGGGTTGCTCCACCGACGCGGCCAGGACCGGGCAACCGGCCTCGAAGTGGGTCCGCAGCAGGCGCTCGCGCCACATCTGCAGAAACTGCTGCAGGCCCTGTTGCGCACCGGCCTGCAGAACGCGCTCGAGCAATGCATCGACCTTGTCGCCGGCCAGGGTGGTGGCGAGTGCCAGCAGCTCCTGCTTGCCGCCGGGGAAGTGATGGTAGGTAGACCCCAGCGGCGCGTCGGCCGCCTTGGTCACCTCGCGGATGCTGGTGGCGTTGAGGCCGACCCGCGCCAGCATTTCCGCAGCGGCGGCAACCACGCGCTGCGGTGCATCGGTAGGGCGAGGGCTCATGGCGCCGATCCTTGCTAAGACAGTCGTCATAGATTAGCGTAAACACTCTATAACAGTCGTAATAATTCAATGAATCTCTGGTTCCGCCTGGTGCACCTGCTGCTGTGCAGCTTCTTCCGGCCCACGCTGGCCGCCCCGTTCGGGGTGTCGCGACTGCCGTTGCGGGTGCTGCCCAACGACCTGGACAGCAACCTGCACATGACCAACGGGCGCTACTGGAACCTCTTCGACCTGGGCCGGCTCGACCTGATCCTGCGCATGGGGCTCGGGCGCGTGGCGCTGCGCGAGAAGTGGGCGCCGATCGTCGGCGCCGGCACCATCCAGTTCCGCCGCGAGCTCAAGCCCTTCCAGCGCTTCACCCTGGAAACGCGGCTGGTGGGCTGGGTTGGCACGCGGGTGATCATGGAGCAGCGCGTGCTGTTGGGAGACGGAAAGATCGCCACCCGCGCGCTGCTGGTGACCGGCATCTACGACCGCCGCCAGCGCCGCTTCGTCGACATGCCGCGGATGATGCAGGCGATCGGGGCCGAGTGCCCGCCCTCGCCCGCACTGAGCGCGGCAGCCGAGGCGCTGCTGGCCGCCGATGCGGCATTGAAGCTGGACGACGGCTGAGCCCGGCAAACCTGTTGCCCAGCGTGGCCCGGCGCTAGCGGAGGGCTTTCTGCACGGCCGCGTTGGCCAGCGGCGCCATGCGCGCATAACCGGCGGCGGTGGGATGTACACCGTCGGTGGCCAAAGACCGGTCCAGGCCACCTTCGCGATTGGCCAGCGGCGTGTAGTAGTCCAGATACACCAGGTGGCGTGCACCGGCATACGCGCGCAGTGCGGTATTGAGCGCGCGCACCTTCGGCGCTGGCCGCGCGCCCGGCTGCCACGGATATTCACTGACCGGCAGTACCGAGGACAGCACCACCGCAATGCCGTTGGCCTTGGCCAGCTCCACCATGGAGTGCAGGTTGTCTTCGATCATCGCCTGGCTGGCTGGCCCGGTATTGCCGGCGATGTCATTGGTCCCGGCGAGGATCACCACGACGGCCGGCCGCAGCGCGATCACATCCTGGCGGAAGCGCAGCAGCATCTGCGCGGTGGTCTGCCCGCTGATGCCACGGTTGATGTACCCCTTGCCGGGAAAGAACGTGGCACTGCCGGTACGGCCCCAGCCTTCGGTGATGGAGTCGCCGAAGAACACCACGCGCGGTTTGCCTGCCGGCGCAGGTGCCAGCGCTGCATTCTCATCGCGGTAGCGCTGCAGCTGCGCGAAATCGCCCACCCGTTGCTGCAGGAATCGCACCTGATCCGGGGTGAGCTGCGCAGGCGCGGCCCGCAGCATCGGGTTGACCGCCGGTGTGTCGGCAGCATGGGCTCCCGGTGCGGACAGCGTGGCCAGCAGGATCAGCAGGGCGGTGCTTCGCATCGGTCGATCTCCCTCACAGATGGATGCGACCGATGATGCAGCAGCGGCGCCCCGCACGGAAGCCGGGCGCCTACCCGCCTGCCGTGCGCCATTCCAGCACCGTCGCACGCACCGCCATGGCCTGCTCGATCCGCTGCAGGCAGCCGGCCGTGGGGCTGACCAGGCACCACTGCTGGCTGTTGCGCAGCACCGGCAGGTCGGCATGGTGATCGGTATAGGCCATCGCCCACGGCGGTGCGTACCCGCGCGCGGCCAGCATCGGGATCTTGTTCTCGCCCAGGCAATGCTGTTCGCTGACCCAGCCCCCCAGCAGCGGGCGCAGCGTGGATGCCACCAGCGGCACCTCGCCCAACCCACCGCGCGCCAGCAAGGCGCGCGCCAGCGGCTCCCAGCAGCCGGTGGCGATCACCACGCGGTCGCCCTGCGCCAGGTGTTGCTGCAGGCATGCCACCGCGTCATGCAGGAACAGCGCCTCGTTGCCGGCAAACACCGCATCGGCATGCGCCTGTGCCAAGCCATCCAGGCATTGCGCACTGCGGCCGAAGGTCGCCAGCCACACCGCGAACCGAACCGGCAGGCGCCGCGTGCGCGCCGGCAACAGCAGCGGTGCCAGCACGGGAACGGCCAGCAGCAGCACGCCCAGCCGCCACCGGTCGCGCCGCAGCAGGCCCTTGAAGAAGCGGCTGGCGGTCTCCCAACGGGTCAGGGTCAGGTCGAAATCAAACACCACTACGCTGCCTTGCTGCATCGGTGGCCTCCTTGGCGCGGAGGGGCATTGTTGGTCAGTGCCTGCTCCGCGTCCAGCGCCTGCCAGCAGGTGCACTACAGCTGCGGCATGTTCTTGGTAACGCAATGGATGCCGCCCCCGCCGGCGGCGATCGGATCGATATCCAACGGCTCGATCACCCGGCCGGGATACAGGCGCGCCAGCAGGTCACGGCAATAGCGGTCGGCCGCGGCATCGCCGAACTGCGGGACGATCACCGCACCATTCACCGGCAGGTAGTTGATGTAGCCCAACGCCAGGTCCGGGTTGTCGCGGGTGTAGATGTTGTCGCGCCCATTGCGCGGTGGCGGCAGGGTGTGCACCTGCAGGCGGCCGCCGTCGGCGTCGGTGGCGGCGTTGAGGATCTGCAGATGCTCGCGGGTGACGTCGTAGTCGTAGGAATCCGGGGCGTTGTCCAGGTTGGCCACCACCACGCCCGGGCGAACGAAACGAGCGTAGAAATCCACATGCGCATCGGTGATGTCCCGGCCCTTGATACCCGGCAGCCAGATCACTTTGCGCAGGCCCAGCTGCTGCCTCAGCTCGGCCTCGATCGCCGCCCGGCTCATGCCCGGGTTGCGGTTGTCATTGACCCAGCAGCTCTCGGTGAGGATCGCCGTGCCATGACCGTCCACTTCGATCCCGCCCCCCTCGCCCACCAGCGTGCTGCCGATCAGGCGCGCCCCCAGTTCCCCGGCCAGCGTCTCCGCTACGCCGGTGTCGTTGGCATGGCGTTGCTTGCCGCCCCATCCATTGAAGTTGAAATCGACCAGGCCCAGCCCGCCTTGGTCGTCGACCACGAAACACCCGCCGTAGTCGCGGACCCACACATCATCAAGCGGCATCGGCAGATACTCGACGCCCTGCTCGCCGCAGCGGCGGCGCGCCAAGGCCAGCTGCTCCGGCCGGCACAGCACCGTCACCGCCTGGTGGCGGGCGATGGTGCGGGCCAGCGTAGCAATGCAATCATTGACCGCCGCAGCGCTCTCGCCCCATACCGCCGGGCGGGCCGCGAAGGCCACGATGATCCGCTGCTGGGGGCCATGTTCGTCGGGCATGTACCGGCCCTGTGGCTGCGCGGCCATGGCTGGCGGCAGCGCCGACCCCAGGCCGAGCGCGGCCATGCCGCCGGCACCGGTGGCCAGGCCAAGTTGGGTGAGGAAACGACGGCGGGAAGACATCGCGAAACTCCAGGGGGGCACAGAGAGGTGAAGGTTGGCTTATCAGGCGACGCGAACGGGCTTGCCTGCCTGCGCCCAGCGTAGGCTTGCCTGACTGGCGAAACAAACGATAGATTCTGCAGACAACTGGTTAGCTGGACTTATCAATGACCCTCAAACACTGGCCTCCGCTGCACGCCCTACGCGGTTTCGAAGCCGCCGCCCGGCTGGGCAGTTTTCATCGCGCCGCCGAGGAACTGCACCTCACCCAGTCGGCGATCAGCCAGCAGATCCGCGGGCTGGAGAGCGCGCTGGAGCAGCCGCTGTTCTTCCGCCAGGGCCGCAGCGTGAGCCTCACCGATGCCGGCGCCGACCTGCTCGGGACCACCCAGGCCATGCTGTGCCAGCTGGCGGGGGGCATCCGCCGGCTGGACCAGTACCGCAAGCCCAACCAGTTGATCGTCAACACCACGCCGGCGTTCGCGCGGCATTGGCTGGTGCCGCGCCTGGCCGATTTCCAGCGTCGCCAGCCACAGGCCGACCTCTGGCTGCTGACCACTGACGAGGCGCCGGACATGGACAGCCAGACCATCGACATCGCCGTGCGCGATGATCTGGATGCGCAGGCCGCATGCCGTCATCGCGTGCTGCTGGACGACCGCCTGTACCCGGCGTGCCACCCCACCGTGCTGGCACTGCCGGTGGCCGCGCGCACCACGCTGCACGGCGAGCGCGAGATGGACTGGAGCCACTGGCAGGTGCAGGGCGGCGTGGATGTCGGCCAGCAACGCCAGGGCCTGAATTTCTCCGAGCCGGGGCAACTGCTGGATGCCGCCGGCCAGGGCCTCGGCATTGCCCTGGTCAGCGAACTGCTGGCCACGCGCCTGCGCGGCCAGGGGCTATTGCAGCCGCTCGTTGAGCAGACGGTAGGCGGCCCGCGCTGGAGCTGGCTGGTGCATCGCGACAGCGAAAGCGATCCACTGGTTGCGCAGTTCTGTGCATGGCTGCTGGAGGCGCTGGAATAGCCAAGCGGCGCCGTGTCTTCGCTTGGCTGTAACGCAAGCCGAGCCCGTTGGCGGCCGGCAGGCCCTTTCGCAAATGTCCCCCGGCCGACGCCTGCGGCGACGGCCTCCTCCTTTATTTTGCCAAGGGCCTGCCGGCCGCCAACGGGCTCGGCTTGCGGAACGCACAGGCGCATGCGCACTCCGATGTTTGCCGGGGCCCGTCGTGGTTCCCGACACGCGGGCACCGATACCCTTCCAGGTAGGTCACCACCGTTGGTGGTGACGCTGATCGCGGGCGTACCGACCAACGGTCGGTACCTACCGGGCGTTTTTCACGTAGGTATCGAACCAGTTGAGCATTTCGTAAACCAGCTGCTCGTTCGATTCCAGCGCGGTGTACCAATGCGGTTCATTGGGCAGCATCACCAACCGCGTGGTGCCGCCATTGCCGCGGATGGCCTGGTACAACTTGCGCGACTGGAACGGCTCGGTGCCCGGGTTGGCATCGTCTTCGCCATGCACCAGCAGCAGTGGCAGCTTGATCTTGTCGGCATAGAAGAACGGCGATGCCTTCAGGTACACGTCCTGCGCCTGCCACACCGAACGCCGCTCGTTCTGGAAACCGAACGGGGTGAAGGTCTTGTTGTACGAGCCACTGGTGGCTACACCGGCCTTGAACAGGGTGGTGTGCGCGATCAGGTTGGCAGTCATCAGGCCACCGTGGCTGTGCCCGGTCACACCGATGCGGTTGCGGTCGACCACGCCCAGGTCCACGGCCTTGTCCACCGCTGCCTTGGCATCGGCTTCCAGTTGTTCCAGGTAAGTGTCGTAGGCGTTCTTCGGGTCGCCCACGATCGGGAACGAGGCGTTGTCGATGATCGCGTAGCCGGCCAGCAGCATCAGCCGGTACGGCGCCAGCCGGGTGAAGGTCTGCTGCGAGCCGGACACCTGCCCGGCCTGCGCGGCGTTGGCGAAGTCGGCCGGGTACGCATACAGGATCGCCGGCACGCGCTGGCCTTCCTTGTAACCCGGCGGTGTGTACAGGGTGAAGGACAGGTCCACGCCGTCGGCACGCTTGTAGGTGACCAGGCGCTTGTGGATCTGGCGCACTTCCGGGGTCGGGTCGGTCAACCGGGTCAGTGCGGTGGCGGTGGAGGCGTATTGGGCCTCGCCCTCCTTCGCCGTTGCCTCGCGCTCCCCCTGCTGGCGCAGGAAGGCGTTCGGCGGGTCCATCACCGACTGGTGCCAGGTCAGGTAGCGGCCCGGGGTCGAGGTCAGGCCAAGCACCTGCTCATAGGCATCGGTGCTGCTGCGGAACAGGCGCTCGCTCTTCAGCGAGCCCAGGTCCAGCCGATCCAGGAACGGGCGGTCGCCCTGCGGCGACGCCCCCTGCCCGCGCAGGAACACGAACGGGCCTTCCTGGCGTACCACCGAGGCACCGTTGGGCAGGCGCTTGAACACCAGGTTGCCCGGGTCGGCGTACTGCTCATCGCTGGACAGGTCCCACAACAGCCGGCCCGCTTTCTTCGGCTGGTCCACATCGACGATGCGGGTCTGCCGCCAATGCCGGTTCTCGTCGTTTTCGAACACGAACGACACCGCCGGATCGGCACTCCAGGCAATGCCTTCAAAGCGCTGCGCGGTGCGTGCGATCTCCTGTGGGGTGCCGGTGAACGGTGCCTTCAACGACAACACGCGATCGCGATGCGGCACGGTCACTTTCCAGTCGCCCTTGTCCAGTGCTTCGGCATAGACCAGCGTCGCCGGATCGGTAGCGCGCCAATCGAACTCACGCGGACCTTCGGGCACACCGTGCACCGGCACGCGGTCGGCCAGCGGCAGGCTGGCGACCGGCGTGGCGCGGCCATTGCCGATGTCCAGCACCGCCACGTCATTGGCGAAGCGCTGGTAGGTCACCGCATGCGAGAACGGCGCCTTGAGCGTTTCGGTAAGCACGTGCACGCCATCCGGGGCGGCACTGACCTCGTTGTACAGCGCCGGGGCAGCCACCGGGCGTACGCTGCCGGCCACCGCATCGACCACCGCCAACTGCGACAGCCCGTAATAGCCGAACAGCTTCTCGTCGTGCGCGCTGGTCAACGTATCGCGCGCTTCATAGGTGCTGCTCTCGCCGCTGCTGCCCAGCGACTCCTGCACGTCCGGGCCGCCCGGGCCATTGCCACTGGTGGGCGCCGGGCCCTGGTTGGCCGGCACCAGTTTGACCAGCAGCTGCTGCCCACCGCCCAGCCACTGCAGCGTGTAACCGAAGATCGGGTTGAGCTGCACGTTCGGAATCTGCTTGACCTGCCCGGTGCTCGCATCGCCCACCCACAACTGCACCGCGGTAGCCACCGCATTCTGGAACGCAAAATGCTGGCCATCGGCCGACCACTGCGCCGCACCGGCGCAGCCCTGCGGCAAGGTCACCGGGGTGTGCTTGGCGGTGCCGACCTCCACCAGGGTGAAATCGGCGACGCAGGCCGGAATGCCGTAGCCGCCCTGGGTATCGTGGCGGCTGCGGTTCTTCGGCTCCAGGCGCACCCCGGCCAGCTTCAGGTACGGCTGCGCCACGCGCTCGATCGACGGATAGGTCTGCGCGGTGGTCAGCAGCAGGCGCTGCCCGCTCGGGTCCAGGCTGGGCATCGGCGGCGGCGGCGCCTTGAGCACCTTGAGCAGGTGTTCGGGCGGCTTGGCGTAGTCGGCGAAGGCCGGCGCAGCGGCCAACAGGCCGAGGGTGGCCACGGCAACAGCCGAAGCCAGCATGGAGCGGCGGATGAGCATCCTGATTCCCTTGCAGTGATGGGGTCCCGGGGCCATGCGTGGGCCCGGGCAGACCCAGAATCTAGCACCGGCCCATCGCCACCGGATGGGCCGAAAGCACTAGCCGCCCAATCCGGCAAGGCGGCCGGCCATCGAGGCTCCGGCACGCCCAGGCCCGCGTCAGGCAGGCGTCGGGGTACGCGGCGTCAGCACGCCCCGGAAATCAATGGGAATGGCAAACCCCTCCAGCTTCATCCAGGGCGCCGGGTCGGCCTGCACCTGGATGTCGAAATCGCGGGTGATCAGCGCGCAGAACAGCACCAGCTGCGCGTGACCGACAGCGCTGCCGATACAGGCGCGCGATGAAAACCCAAAGGGCACGTAAGCCCCTTTGTTGGGCTGTCTGCGCGAAGGCAGCCATCGGTCCGGGTCGAACACATCCGGCGCATCCCAGTACTCGGGGGAATGATGCTGGAAATAAGACGACAGCTCGTAAGCGGCGCCCTTCTTGATCGACACCCCGTCGGCCTCGATGTCATGCCAGGCGGGGCGACGCAGCGCAAACAACCCCGGCCAGACCCGGATCGTCTCCTTGACGAATCGCGACGTGCACGGCAGTTCCCGCATCGGCAGCGTATACAGGGCATCCAGGGGCAGCGCGGTGGTCTCCGCACGGATCCGCTCGCGCCACTCCGGGTAGCGGTGCATCGCATAAAGCAGGCTGGCGGCGGTGATCCCCGGGAGGCCGGACATACCGGCCAGGACGGTCGAAATCAGATAGGCCACCCGATCCACGCCGATCCGGTCGACCAGGGGCAGCAGCGACTGCAGGAAGTCGTCGCGCGGGGTCGCTGCGCGCGTACGCTGCTTGATCTGCCGGGCCACCGTGCGCGCGGCCTTGCGCGACAGATGGAAATTCAGCACCCGGCGCAGGAACGAGAAGTCCTGCAGGACGATGCCGTTGTAGCGGGTTTTCTGCTCGCCGATCAAGGCATCGGTATCGCGCGGGCTCATGCCATCGATCAGCAGCGGCAACAGCGGTTCGGAGATGGCCCACCAGCTGAGCTCGCTCAAGTCGTGGACCGCGCCACAGCGCTGCGACAGAAATGCATGCATGCGCCCATACAGGGTGCGCATGTGCTCCGGCGCTGCAAGCCGGCCGCCCTGCTCGCTCAGTAATGCACGCACTTCGCGCCAGGCGACGGGCGCCGCCGATCCGCGCAGGCCCAGGTAATCGATGAGCGAATCGGGCACCGTGTGCTTGTCTGTATTTGCCTTGTCGACCTTGACCGCCAAGGCCGGATCGAAAATGCCGATCACGTCGTTTTCAAACGTGAGAACCGGCCCCTCCTGGCGGACCCGTTCAAGCAGGTGATCAATTGAAATGACTTCCGCGCCCGCGCCCCGATCGACCATATCACCCCCTGAAATACCAGGGGCGGCCATTGACCACCCCTGGCATGATCACGAAAAAAACGCGGCGTCGGTGCGCTTAGAAAATGATCCAGTAAATGTACTTCGAACGGATGCTCTGGGTCGGACTGTGCGAACGCAGGTTCAGTGAAACCTGCAGGGCGCGAACAAGATTAGCCATGGTATGACTCCTTATGTTTCGTCGTGGTTCCGATATCGACTACCAGATGCTGGATGTCTGGCGCCTCCTTTTAGCACGCAAACCCCGGCGCGGCAGGCACTTTTTGATCCTTGGCGGGCTGCCGCCGGAAAACGCTCTGATTTCACATTCCGTCTCGCATATCTGGCGAGACTGGCGTCACAAATCCCGTCGCCCCGGCCCCACTGCCCGTCACGGTAAGATGGCCCGCACTCCCTCCATGGACACCCCGTGCGCACCCTACACGCGCTTCGCTACATCACGCCGCTGCGCGAAGGCGGCTCGTTGCCTGCCGTGGTCGAAACCGACGACGACGGCATGGTCGTGCTCAAGTTCCGTGGCGCCGGCCAAGGCCCGAAAGCACTGATCGCCGAGCTGATCGCCGGCGAGCTGGCACGCACGCTGGGCCTGCCGATTCCGGAGATCATGTTCGTCGAACTGGATCGCGAGTTCGCCCGAACCGAACCCGATCCGGAGATCCAGGACCTGATCCGCGCCAGCGAGGGGCTCAACCTGGGCAGCGATTACCTGCCCGGCGCGATCAACTACGATCCGGCGGCGATGCCGGTCGATGCCGACCTGGCCTCGCGGATCGTGTGGTTCGATGCATTCACCAGCAATGTCGACCGCACCGCGCGCAATCCCAACCTGATGGTCTGGCACCGCAAGCTGTACCTGATCGACCACGGCGCGGCGATGTACTTCCATCACGACTGGGCCAACGCCGGCGACGCCTGCGAGAAGCCGTTCGTGCTGATCCGCGACCATGTGATGCTGCCGTTCTCCACCAGGATCGCCGAGGTCGATGGCGCACTGGCGGCCTTGCTGACCGATGCGCAGATCGAGCGCATCGTGGCCCTGGTGCCCGACAGCTGGCTGGTGGACGAGCCCGCCTTCGACAGCCCGGTCGCCTATCGCCAGGCCTACATCGATTACCTCAAACGCCGCCTGCAGGTGCGGGCCGTGTTCGTCCAGGAGGCCGCCCGTGCGCACGCTGCACACCTATGACTATGCGGTGATCCGCGTGGTGCCGCGGGTTGAGCGCGAGGAGTTCATCAACGTCGGGGTGATCGTCTCCTGCCCGGGAGCAAAGCACCTGGAAGCGGCGATCGAAATCGACCCGGCGCGGATCCAGGCGTTCGCGCCGGCACTGGACATGGAGGCACTGCAACCGTGGCTGGATGCGATCGTGGCGATCTGTCGCGGCGACGCCAATGCCGGGCCGATCGCGCAGTTGCCGGCCCGCGCGCGGTTCCACTTCCTCACCGCCAAGCGCAGCTCGGTGGTGCAGATGTCCAGCACGCATGTGGGGCGCACCGCCGAACCGGCAGGGGTGGTGGAACATCTGTTGACCAGGATGGTGCGGGTGCCGCGCTGATCGCGCGCGCCCCGTCACGATGAGCCCCCCGTCACGATGAGCCCCCCGTCACGATGAACCCCGTCACGATGAACCCGAGGTAGAGCCGACTGTTAGTCGGCTTTGTCGGCTTCATCCAATGCCCACCGGCACCACGCATGCCGATACTCCCCTACCCTTGTAGTGAGATTGGCGCGAACCGGGTTGCCAAGAATGTACATCGCCTGGTCTCGCAATGATTGCTCGGATCGTACTGCGTGCTCATAGTAGCCGGCCTGCCACACCGCACCGGCGCTACCCCGTCTCTGGTTGAGCAGAAAGCCGCTGCGTGCCTTGAAGCGTTGCACGCAATACCCAAGCGTGTGGCCGCGAAGCTGCGCAAGCCAGTGCACGTGATCCGGCATGACTACCCAGGCGATGGAACAGGTCAGTCCTTCCTCGTCCATGGCACGGAGCAGGCGCATGACAATTCCAGCAGCCTCCTCGTCCGTGAATGCAGGTTGCCGACGAAGGCAGACCATTGTCATCGCGTAGACGTTTCCGACCATGGATCGACGACCAAGCTGGAGTCTTGGGCTGCTCATGGCTGCAGCATGCCGAACGCAACTACGTGCCGGCATCGGAGGACGTCGCGCCTTCGGGTGGGGATTTCCCCGGGTGTGTCGGGTGTATCGGGTGTGCCGGGTGTGCCGGGTGTGCCGACCGGGTCGACCGGGTCGACTGTGTTGGATGGGCGCCCGGGCAGCACCCAGGCATCCGTCCGCCTTTAGGTCACCCCTTCGGCAACGCGTACGCAATCACGTAGTCGCCGGCCGGGGTTTCCATGAAGTGATGGCCGCCGGCCATGATCACCACGTACTGCCGTCCACCGAATTCGTAGACCATCGGGTTGGCCTGGCCGCCTGCGGGCAGCTTGGCGTGCCACAGTTCCTTGCCGGTCTTCAGGTCGATGGCGCGCAGCAGGTCGTCGGTGGCCGCGGCGATGAAGATCAGGCCGCTGGCGGTGACCACCGAGCCGCCATTGTTGGGCGTGCCGATCTCGATCGGCAGGCCGGAGCGGATGCCGAACGGGCCGTTGCCGCGCGCACTGCCGAACGGGCGGTCCCACAAGGTCTTGCCGGTACGCAGGTCGACCGCGCGGATGCCACCGTACGGGGGCTGTTTGCACAGCAGCTTGGTGAACGGCAGGCGCCAGCCGGCGTTGACGTCGATGGCGTACGGCGTGCCCACCTGCGGGTCGCCGGCGCCCTCTGCACCGCCCTTGTCGGCGCGTACGTCCTCGCGGGGTACCCAGCCGAGCTTGTCGGCCTTGGCGCGCGGCACCAGCAGGTTGTAGTTGGGCATGTCGTTGTAGTTGGCTACGATCACCCCGCGACGCGGATCGACCGCGACACTGCCCCAATCCGAACCGCCGTTGTAACCGGGGTATTCGATGGAATGACGGTCGGCCGTCGGTGGCGTGTAGAACCCTTCATAGCTGGCCTTGCGGAACTGGATGCGGCACACCAGCTGGTCGATCGGGGTGATGCCCCACATGTCGCGCTCGGTCAGGTCCGGCTTGCGCAGCGTGTGGTACAGCGAGAACAGCTGGGTCGGCGAGCGCTGCTCGGGCTCCACGCCACCGGCAGGCACCTTGCGTTCTTCGGCGGCGGTGAGCAGCGCGCCGGTGCGGCGGTCCAGCACGTACAGGTCGCCCTGCTTGGTGGGCAGCAGGATCGCCGGCACCTTGCCGGCGGCGGTCGGGTAGTCGATCAGCGTGGCCTGCGAGCCCATGTCGTAGTCCCACACATCCTTGCGCACCGCCTGGAAATGCCAGGCCGGCTTGCCGGTGTTGACATCGATGGCGACCAGCGAGGTGGCGTACTTGTTTTCGTTCTCGGTGCGCGAGCCGCTCCAGTAATCGCCGGCCGAATTGCCCATCGGCAGGTAGACCAGGCCCAGTTCGTCATCGCCGGTGGCGGTGGTCCACATGTTCGGGGTGCCGCGGGTATAGGTTTCGCCCGGCGGCGGCGCGCCGTTGCGTTCGGGCTTGACCATGTCCCAGGCCCAACGCAGCTTGCCGGTAACCGCGTCATAGGCCTGGATAACGCCCGACGGTGCATCGCGGCGCTGGCCATCGAGCACCTGATGACCGGTGACGACCACGCCCTGCACGATGGCCGGTGGCGAGGTGATGGAGACATAACCGGCCGGGCTGTCGCCCATGCCGACGGTGATGTCGACCTGGCCATTGTTGCCGAAGCCTGCGCACGGCTTGCCGGTGGCCGCATCCACGGCGATCAGGCGGCCATCCAGGGTGCCTTCGATGATGCGTGCCGCGCACGCGCTGCGGGGCAACTGGGTCAACAGCGGCACCGCCACCTGCCCGCTGGCCAGGTCTGCGGCGACATCGGCATCGGCGCTCTGCTGCGCGCTGGCCGGCACTTCGTAGTACGACACGCCCCGGCAGGCGGCGGTATAGGGAATCGACTTGTCCTTGATCTTCGGGTCATAGCGCCAGCGTTCGGTGCCATCGGCAGCATTGAGCGCGACCAGATGGTTGCGCGCGGTGCACAGGTACAGCGTGTCGCCGACCTTCAACGGGGTGGTTTCCGCGCCCCAGCGCTTCTCCGGCAGGTCGCCGGTGCGGAACAGCCAGGCCTGCTCAAGCGTGCCGACGTTGTCCGGGGTGATCTGCTGCAACGGCGAGAACCGCGTGGCGGCATTGTTGCGGCCATAGGCGGCCCAGTCGCCGTCGGCGGGCCTGTCGGCCGGCTGCAGTGGGGCTTCGGCGGTGGGCGCCAGGCCGGTACTGGTCATCGGCTCGGGAAACTGGCCATCGGCTGCAGTGATGCCGTGCGGCACGAATGCCAGGGTGAATGCCGCCACGAACACCAGCGCCAGCACACCGGCAATACTGCGTGAGACCCGGCGCTGGAACGGCCGGTCCAACGTGGGCAGCAGCAGGGCGAGCACGAAGCCGATCCCCACCACCAGGCCCAGGCGCGGTACCCAGCGCCAGTAATCGCTGCCCGACTCCCACGCGGTCCACAGCAGCGTGCCCAGGAACACCGCGCCGAACCACAGCGCGCCGGCCCGCCGGTTGCCCCACAGCAACACGCCGGCCACCAGCAGGCCCACGCCCGCCAGCACGTAGTACCAGGAGCCGCCGAGCGCGGCCAGCCAGGCGCCGAGCCCACCGAGCACCAGGCCCAGCAGGACCAGCACGATCGACAGCAGGGTGATCAGCACGTGGCGGCGACGCCGCGGCGCGGAGGAGGATACGGGGGGCGAAGCGGACATCGTGCTCTCCAGACAGCGCGGCCGGCGCGCAGCCCGGTCGCAGATGGAATGCCATCGCGGACGCGAAGGTCCGCTGGTTCGGAAGTTGTTATCCCACCGCCGCCGTGAAGTGCATGCGTTCTTTCACCCGGCCGCCATGATCGGCAAGGCCCCCGCCCGACCGGCGCCACCTACAACGACGCCGGCACAAGGCCGGCGTCGTTGGGGTCCTGCAGTGCAGCGGCGATCAGCCCTGCGGTATCTCTTCACCCGCCACCGGCGGCACCGCGACAGCGGCATCGTCGGCAACCGGGACGCCATCCACCCCGTCATCGTCTTCGATCGAGGCATCCATGCGTTCCACTGCCTGGAGCTTCTCGTCCTTGGACAGACGGATCAGGGTGACGCCCTGGGTGTTGCGGCCCACGCGCGAGATTTCCGACCCGCGCGTACGCACCAGGGTGCCGCCGTCGGAGATCAACAGCACTTCGTCGGCGGCGCCCATCAGTACCGCCGCCACCAGCTTGCCGTTGCGCTCGCTGGTCTGGATGCCGATCACACCCTGGGTACCACGGCCCTTGCGCGGGTAATCCGGCAGCGGAGTGCGCTTGCCGTAGCCGTTCTCGGTCGCGGTGAGGATATAGCGCGCGGTGTCGTCGTCTGCCCCGTTTTCGATGACGATATCGCCATCGACCACGGCCTCTTCGACGCTGCTGTCGTCCTCGTTCTCGTCTTCGCTGCCGCCGGCGCTTTCCGAGACGATCAGGCTGACCACCTCCTCGCCCTTGGCCATCCGGATGCCGCGCACGCCGGTAGCGGTACGGCCCATCGAGCGGACCTTGTCTTCAGCGAAGCGCACGGTCTTGCCGTTGGACGCGAACAGCAGGATGTCGCGCTCACCGTCGGTGAGGCCGACCCCTACCAGCGCATCGCCCTCGTCGAGGTTGATGGCGATCTTGCCGCGCGCCAGACGGAAGGCGAATTCGCCGAGCGGGGTCTTCTTGACCGTGCCGTTGCGGGTGGCGAAGAACACGTACTGGCCATCGGCATACTCGCGTACCGGCAGCACCGCCTGCACCCGCTCACCGGCTTCCAGCGGAATCCAGTTGATGATCGGGCGGCCACGGGCGTTGGGGCCGGCTTCGGGCAGCTGGTGCACCGGCAGCCAGAACACCTTGCCCGCGCTGGTGAAGGTCAGCAGCGTGTCGTGCGTGTTGACCAGCCACAGCTGTTCGATGAAATCCTCTTCCTTGGTCGACGCGGCGCTGCGGCCACGGCCACCACGGCGCTGGGCCCGGTAGGCGCTGACCGGCTGGCGCTTGACGTAGCCGGCGTGCGACAGGGTGACCACCACGTCTTCCGGGGCGATCAGGTCGAGGATGTCCAGGTCTTCTTCGCTGTGGCGGATCTCGGTGCGGCGTTCGTCGCCGAACTCGGTACGCACGTTGATCAGCTCTTCGCGGATCACCTGCAGCAGGCGGTCCGGGTCTTCCAGGATATGGATCAACCCGGCGATGACTTCCAGCAGCTGCTTGTATTCGTCGGTCAGGCGGTCCTGCTCCAGCCCGGTGAGGCGGTGCAGGCGCATTTCCAGGATCTGGGTAGCCTGGATCTCGGTCAGCTGGTAGCCGCCCTCGAGCAGGCCAACCCCCTTGGGCAGGTCATCCGGGCGCGAGGCTTCGGCACCGGCGGCACCCAGCATCGACCCGACCAGACCCGGCTCCCACAGGCGGGCGAGCATGCGTTCACGCGCCTCGGTGGGGTTGGGCGAGGTCTTGATCAGTTCGATCATCTCGTCGATGTTGGCCAGCGCAACGGTCAGGCCTTCCAGCACGTGCGCACGGGCACGGGCCTTGCGCAGCTCGAACACGGTGCGGCGGGTCACCACTTCGCGGCGGTGGCGCACGAAGGCCTCGAGCATCTGCTTGAGGTTCATCAACTGCGGGCGGCCATCGACCAGCGCCACCATGTTGATGCCGAACACCGACTCCATCTGGGTCTGCTGGTAGAGGTTGTTCAACACCACCTCGGCCGACTCGCCGCGCTTGATCTCGATGAAGATGCGCATGCCGTCCTTGTCGGACTCATCGCGCAGTTCGCTGATGCCTTCGAGCTTCTTTTCCTTGACCAGCTCGGCGATCTTTTCGATCAACCGGGCCTTGTTCACCTGGTACGGAATTTCGCTGACGATGATCGATTCGCGGCCGTTGTCGGCCACTTCGATATCGGCCCTGGCGCGGATCCGCACCCGGCCACGACCGGTCCGGTAGCCGGCGACGATGCCGGCGGTACCGTTGATGATGCCGGAGGTCGGGAAGTCCGGGCCCGGGATGTACTCCATCAGGCCGTCGACATCGATCTCGGGGTTTTCAATCAGCGCGATGCAGGCGTTGATCGATTCGGTCAGGTTGTGCGGCGGGATGTTGGTCGCCATGCCCACCGCGATACCGGCCGAACCGTTGACCAGCAGGTTCGGGAACCGGGTCGGCATGACCGTCGGCTCCAGTTCCTTTTCGTCGTAATTGGGCTGGAAATTGACCGTTTCCTTGTCCAGGTCGGCCATCAGCTCGTGGGTGAGCCGGGACATGCGCGCTTCGGTGTATCGCATCGCAGCAGCGGAATCGCCGTCGACCGAACCGAAGTTACCCTGGCCATCCACCAGCATGTAGCGCAGCGAGAACGGCTGCGCCAGGCGCACCAGGGTGTCATACACCGACTGGTCGCCATGCGGGTGGTACTTACCGATGACGTCACCGACGATACGCGCCGACTTGAAGTAAGGCTTGTTGCTGTGCGCGTTCAATTCGCTCATCGCGAACAGCACGCGGCGATGCACCGGCTTGAGTCCATCGCGTGCATCTGGCAGGGCGCGGCCCACGATCACGCTCATCGCGTAATCGAGGTAGCTCTTGCGCATCTCGTCTTCCAGGTTGACCTGGATGATTTCCTTGGCGGTTTCTGCCATTCGGGTTCCGTTGTCTGGTAGCGGTCCAGTCCGTCGCACCGGCCCTTTCGGGGCGGCCGCGCCGGAATCTCGATTAACCCTTGGAGTCTACCACAACGGCCCGTCCCCTACCGCCATTTACGGGGGTTTTACCGGCAAGAATCAGGAACTTACGGGGGCGTTGCGGGCGGCGCCTGTACCGACCAACGGTCGGTACCTACCGGGGGGCGACGCCGGTACCTGCCGGGGTAGACGCCGGTACCTGCCGGGGTCGACGTCGGTACCTACCGGGGTCGACGCACCCTGCCGAACCCAACCCGGTAGGCCACGACCGTTGGTCGTGGCGGGCGCACCGCGCCACCCCACGCCCGGCCGTTACCCGAACGCGGCCTGCATGTTCACCTGCGTCGGATTGAGAATCACCCCACGCTCGGTCACGATCGCATCGATCAGGCTGCCCGGGGTAACGTCGAAGACCGGGTTCCAGGCGGCGATGCCCTCGGCCACGGTGCGCGTGCCCCCTACTCCGTACAGCTCGCCCGGGTCGCGCTGTTCGATCTCGATCTGGTCACCATCAGCGGTGTCCATGTCCACCGTGGAGGACGGTGCCACCACCATGAACTTGACCCCGTGGTGGCGCGCGGCGATGGCCAGCTGATAAGTACCGATCTTGTTGGCGGTGTCGCCATTGGCGCAGATCCGGTCCGCGCCGACGATCACCCATTGCACCGCACCGGTCTTCATCAGGTGCGAGGCAGCCGAATCGGCGATCAGGGTGGCATCGATGCCGTCCTGCTGCAGCTCCCACACCGTCAGGCGCGCGCCCTGCAGCCACGGCCGGGTCTCACCGGCGAACACGCGCGCGATGCGGTGCTGGGCCATGCCGGCGCGGATCACGCCCAGCGCGGTACCAAAGCCGGCGGTGGCCAGCGAGCCGGTGTTGCAGTGGGTCAGCACGCCGCTGCCGGTGTCGATCAGGCCGGCACCCAGCGCGCCCATGTGGCGGTTGGCGGCCAGGTCTTCATCGGCGATCGCCTGCGCCTCGGTCACCAGCACCTGCTTCCAGTCGGCCGCGGCCGGGGCCAGCGCGCGGCGCATGCGCGCCAGTGCCCAGGCCAGGTTCACCGCCGTGGGGCGCGCGGCGTTGAGCCGCTGCAGGGCCGGCTCCAGCTTGGCCAGCGCCTGTGCGCCGTCGTCGGCCTGCACCTCACGCGCGGCCAGCACCGCGCCCCAGGCCGCGGCAATGCCGATCGCCGGCGCGCCGCGCACGGTGAGCGCGTGGATGGCCTCGGCCACCGCGTCGCTGTCGCGGCATTCCACGTGCTCCACCACAAACGGCAGCTTGCGCTGGTCCAGCAGCTGCAGGGAATCGCCGGTCCACAGGATCGGGCGGATGTGGTCGTAACGGGCGTAGTCGATGGCGGTGGATGCGTTCATGGCGTCATTGTAGCGGCGCGCTGGCGCATCGCCATCGCCGCGCCTCAGTTGACCTGGAACTCGGCGCGGCAGCCCTTGTCCACCCACACCCCGCGCGTATCCCAGCCCCAGCCGCGGCCTTCCTCGCACGGGCTGCCGGAGAGCTGCTTGCTCAGCTGCACGCCCTTGCTGATGGTGGCACCGCAGAAGCGGCGCTGGCGCGACTTGGATTCGCACACCAGGGTGCGCGGAACGTCGAGGAAGCCCGAGCCATCGGCGGCGCCCACTTCGAAGTCGCCCTGGCACCCGCGGGTCACCCACACCTCATTGCGGCGCACGCCCCAGCTGTGGCCTTCACGGCACGGCATCGACGACAACTGGCGCAGCAGGCGCACCGGCGCGCCCTGCAGCACCACCGGGCAATTCTGCGGGCGGCCATTGGATTCGCAGCGCAGCACCCGGCGCACCTTGCGCGTGCCGGCGTCGGCACGGTTGCCGGCAACCCGGCTGCGGAACTCCGCGCGGCAGCCCAGGGTCACCCAGACACCGGAGCGGTCGGTGCCCCATTCGGTGCCGCGGATGCAGCTGTTGTCGGACAACTGGCGGATCAGGTCGACGCCCTTGTCCACCGGCATGTCGCAGTGCACCCATTCCATGTCACGCGATTCGCAGCGCACCACCTGGCCGGCGTAACCGGTTTCACCGGCCTCGGCCGCCACCGGCAGCATCGCGCACAGCACCAGTGTCCACCACGTCCAGCGCGGCACACTCCATGACGGCAGGTCGGCAACTTCCAACAGCTTCATCAACACAATCCCCGCCGCAACTGAACGATCACTGGAATACCTTCGGGTATCCAGTGTGATCAGAGCATCATCATGCGGGCCGCGCAAGACACGCCTGCGTCATAGCGTGCGACATCCCCAACCGTTCAGGCATGCGCGAAGTCGATCGCCAGCACGTCACCAATGCGACCGGTGCGGTGCATCGCCATCAGCAGGCGGTCCACGCCCACCGCGACACCGGCGCAGTCGGGCAGCATCGGCAAGGCCGCGAGCAGGCGTTCATCCAACGGCGGCAGCACGTCGCCGCGCGCGCGGCGCACCGCGTGGTCACGCTCGAAGCGCGCGCGTTGTTCAGCTGCGTCGTTCAGTTCGTGATAGCCGTTGGCCAGCTCCACCGCGCCGAGATACAGCTCGAAGCGTTCGGCCAACGGCGGCGTGCCAGGGCGCACCCGTGCCAGCGCCGCCTGGCTCGCCGGCCAGTCGTGCACCACGGTCATCGTATCGACATCGAACCGCGGCTGGATGCAGTGGGTCATCAGCAGGTCGAGCCAGTCGTCGCGGCCGAGCCCGTCGGCATCGATGCGGACATCGGCCAGCGGCGCCTGCAACTGTTCCAGACTGGCCTCGAACGGGTCCACGCCCAACTGCTGCTGGTACAGGTTGCGATACTCGATTACCTGCAGGCGCGCCGTGCGCTGTACCAGGTCGAGCGCGGCACGCACCAGCGCGACGGTCTCGCCGATCAGGCGATGGTGATCCCACCCCACCCGGTACCATTCCAGCAGGGTGAACTCGGGGTTGTGGCGGCCACCGGCTTCGCCATTGCGGAACACCCGGCCCAGCTCGTAGCAATCGCCGATGCCGGCGGCCAGCAGGCGCTTGAGCGGGTACTCCGGCGAGGTGCGCAACCAGCGCTGCGGCGTGCCGGCATCGACGTGGCCGCTGAAGCGGGTATGGAAGCTGTCGATGTTGGGTTCGGTATTGCCCGCTTCGGACAGGATCGGGGTTTCCACTTCGAGTACGTCGCGCTCGGCGAAGAACTGGCGGATCCGCGCGTTGAGCGCGGCACGCTGGCGCAGCGCGGCGATCATGCCCGCGCGTCCTTCAGCCGCTCGGCCAACGGCAAGGTCAACAGGTCGCGGGTGTCATCGACATAACCGGTGGCCAGGTACAGTCGTCGCGCCAGTTCGTTGTGGTGGTTCACTTCCAGGCGCATGCGTTGCACGCCGCGTGCATTGGCCCGTTGTTCCAGGATCGCCAGCGCCTGCTTGCCACGTCCCCGCCCGCGCGCGGCGTGGCTGAGGTACAGCTCGTCGAGCAGCGCGAAGTGACCGCCCTGCTCCAGGCTGAATCCCATTGCCAGCGCGGCGTAGCCCACCACGTGGCCGGCGTCGTCCAGCCACAACAGCACCTCGCCGTTGCGCGGCTCGCGCAGCAGCGCATCCAGCGCGCCGCGCACGCGGGCGTCATCGAAATCGAGCTTGTCTTCGCTGTAGAAATCGCGCATCAGGCCGATCAACAACGCGGTGTCGGCAACGGTGGCGACGCGGAAATCCAGGGGTGCGGTCTGCATGGGCGGCCTCGTGTAGTGCAGTCAGTGCTGTGCGAGGAAGGCGACCAGGCGGGCTTCATCCCACACCTCGATGCCCAGTTCCTCGGCCTTGGTGAGCTTGGACCCGGCATCGGTACCGGCCACCACGAACGAGGTCTTCTTCGATACGCTGCCGGCCACCTTGGCACCGAGCGCTTCCAGCCGGGCCTTGGCCTCGTCGCGGGTCAGCTGCGCCAGGCTGCCGGTGAGCACCGCGGTCTGGCCGTCCAGCGGACCGGCAACCTGCGCGGTCGGTTCCGGCGCCAGGGCCAGCAGCTGCTGGCGGTACGCCTCGGCCTTGAGCAGCATCGGCCCGTGGCCATCGCTGTCCAGCCACTCGGCCAGGCCGAGTGCGACCTCGTTGGGCAGCCCGGCCGCAACGAAGCGCACCGGCTCGGCATCCAGCAGGGTCGCCGCATCGGGCAGCATTGCCGTCAGCTTCTCCGCGCGCAGGCGGGTGATGCCCGGGATTTCGGCGTCCACCAGCAGCTGGGCGAAATCCAGGCCGTCGCGCAGCTTCGAGGTCGGCAGATGCACGTCATTGATGCGCACCTGGCCCACCTGCAGCAGCGCGTCGATCGCTTCCTGGTTGCCGGGCTGTTCAAAGAAGTGGCCGAGTGAGCGCGCCACTTCGCCGCCGATATCCGGCACGCGCTTGAACAGCGGCCACGGCAGGTGCCGGATCAGTTCCAGGTCGCCAAACCAGGTGGACAAGCCCTTGGCGGTGTTCTCGCCGACCAGTGCGATGCCCAACGCAAACAGCAACCGCTCCAGCGTGGTGTCGCGGCTGGCATCGATCGCGGCGATCAGGTTGTCGGCCCACTTGGTGGCGATCTTTTTGGTGTTCCAGGTGAACGCGGCCGGCAGGGCCAAGGCCTGCGCGCGCCAGCCGTCGTTGCTGCCGTCCAGCGCGAGGATGCCACGCAGGTAATGGCCACTGCCTTCCGGTGGCAGGTGCAGGCCGATCTGGTTGGCCAGTGCTTCCGGGGAGTCGGCATCCAGCACCAGCTTGAGGTGCAGCAGGTGGTCGCGCTGCAGCTGGTAGAGGTCGGCGACGCGGCGCACGATGCCGGCATCCACCAGGGTTTCGATGTAGCGGCCGCCCAATCCGTCGATATCCATCGCGCGGCGCGAGGCGAAGTGCGCGATGGCTTCCTTGCGCTGCGCCGGGCAGGTCAACTCGCCCGAGCAGCGCCAGGCGGCCTGGCCTTCCTCGCGGACGATCTCCGAGCCACAGACCGGGCATCGGGTCGGCATCTGCCACGGCGAGGTGCCCGCCGGTCGGCGGTCGAGGATCACGCTGACCACTTCGGGGATCACATCGCCGGCACGGCGCACGATCACCGTATCGCCGACGCGCACGTCCAGGCGTTCGATCTGGTCGGCATTGTGCAGGGTCGCGTTGGAAACGATCACCCCGGCCACCGCGACCGGCGCCAGCCGCGCCACCGGGGTTGCCGCGCCGGTCCGGCCGATCTGGATTTCAATCGCATCCACCGTGGTGGTCTGCTCCTGCGCCGGGAACTTGTGCGCGATCGCCCAGCGCGGTGCGCGCGAGACGAAGCCCAGGATGTCCTGGCCGACGCGGTCGTCCAGCTTGTAGACCACGCCATCGATATCGAAGGCCAGGCCATCGCGACGCGCGCCGATGTCACGGTAATAGGCCAACAGGCCATCGCTGCCCTCCACGACCTGGCACAACGCACTGACCGGGAAGCCCCAGTCGCGCAGCTGCGCCAGCGTGGCCGAATGGGTGGGCGGCAGCTCACCGCCCTGCACCTGGCCGGTGCCGTAGGCATAGAAGCTCAATCTGCGCTTGGCGCTGGCCTTGGGATCGAGCTGGCGCAGCGAACCGGCCGCGGCATTGCGCGGGTTGGCCAGCACCTTGCCCTCGTGCAGGCGCGCCTGTGCGTTGTAGGCCTCGAAGTCGGCACGCGCCATGTACACCTCACCGCGCACTTCGAGCACCGCCGGCCAGCCGGTGCCCTGGAGCGTCTGCGGGATCACGCTGATCTGTCGCAGGTTGACGCTCACGTCCTCGCCGGTGGTGCCATCGCCGCGGGTGGCACCCTGCACGAACTGGCCGTTCTCGTAGCGCAGGCTGATCGCCAGGCCGTCCAGCTTCGGCTCGGCGGAAAAGAACAACGCATCGCGGCGCAGGCGCTCGCTGATGCGGCGGACGAAATCCTGCACTTCCTCGTCGCTGAAGGCATTGCCCAGCGACAGCATCGGCACCGCATGGCGCACTTCGGCGAACCGCGAGGACGCCTTGCCGCCCACCTGCAGGGTCGGCGAATCGGTGCTGGCCAGTTCCGGATGGGCCTGCTCCAATGCCTCCAGTTCGCGCACCCACTGGTCGTACTCGACGTCCGGAATCAGCTGCTCGTCGCGCTCGTGGTAAGCCTTGCCGGCCTCTTCGATCTGGCGGCGCAGGGCATCGACACGTTCGGCGGGGCTGGGGGGCATGCGGCGGCAATCCTGACGGGGCGGTTGATTTTAACGCCCCCCGAGGCGCGACGGGCCGCTTCAGCCACATGCAATGCAGGGAAACTTGCCGATCGCCAGCCGCAGCGATAGCGTGCGCTGATTCCTCTCTGCCAGGTGCACCGTGACCGCCGCCACCGTCCCTTCCCGCCGCTCCTTCCTGCACCTGGCCGGCACCGGGCTGGCCCTGTCCGGCCTGGGGTGGTCCCCCACCCCGGCGACCGCCGCGCCGGCCGCATCCAGCACCGCCAGCGATGGCCCGGTGCTGCTGAACTTCAACGAATGCCCGTATGGCCCCGCCCCCGCCGCGCAGGCCGCAGCGCGCGACAGCGTGGCCGGCAGTGGGCGCTACCGGTTCGCCCTGG
The DNA here is from genome assembly GCF_057835675.1 of Stenotrophomonas sp. GL_101. Lineage (NCBI taxonomy): Bacteria > Pseudomonadati > Pseudomonadota > Gammaproteobacteria > Lysobacterales > Lysobacteraceae > Stenotrophomonas > Stenotrophomonas sp. GL_101. Next base: position 2,937,198 of record NZ_CM174432.1, read on the forward strand.
CCGGCGAACTGCGCGACCTGTTCGCTGCCCAGGAAGGCCTCGACAACGCGCACGTGCGACTGTATCCCGGCTCCAGCGAGCCGTTGAACCGCGCTGCGATCCTGTGGACCTCGGCCAGCGCGGGGCTGGTGGTTGCCGACCCGACGTTTGAAGCCCTCGGCGACCTCGCCGCCGCCCGCGGGGCCACGGTGGCCAAGGTGCCATTGCGCGGTGACGGCGCACATGACGTGCGCGCGATGGTCGCCGCTGCCGCCCGCATCAACGCCGGGCTGCTGTACCTGTGCAACCCCAACAATCCCACCGGCTCGATCACCGCAGCGGCCGACATCGCCTGGCTGCTGGCCAACAAGCCCCGCCAGACCCGCGTCCTGGTCGACGAGGCCTACCTGCAGTACAGCGCGCAGCGCTCGGTGATCGGCCAGGTGCTGCAGCGCGATGACGTGATCGTGCTGCGTACGTTCTCCAAGTTGTACGGCATGGCCGGGTTGCGCCTGGGCGTGGCCGCCGCGCACCCGGACCGGCTGCGCGAGCTGGCCAGCCTGGGCGACAACCCACTGCCGGTGCCTGCGCTGGCCGCAGGCCTGGCCAGCCTGCGCGAACCCGGGCTGGTCGCGCTGCGGCGTACCGAAAACGCGCGTATCCGCCAGGCCAGCGTGGCATGGCTGGGCCAGCGCGGCTTTGCCTGCGTGCCCTCGGAAGCCAACTGCTTCGTGGTCGACGTGCAACGCGATGGCACCGCATTCGCCGCCGCCATGGCCGCGCGTGGCGTGGTGATCGGCCGCAGCTGGCCGATCTGGCCGCAGCGGGTGCGGGTGACCGTAGGCACCGAAGCGGACATGGCGCGCTTCGGCGAGGCGTTCGCCGCGGTGGTGGGCGCGTAGCACCCCATTCGGGGAAATGCCGTGGGTGCCGTGCCATTGATCAGGCGCCCCCTTGAGTCAAGGGGGCGCGCCGACAGGCGCGGGGATATGGCGGAAACATGCGGAACCGGTGGCTTGCAACGCAAACCGCAGGTCGCCTTACCAGCGCGGTGCCTTGGTAAGCGGCGGGGCCTGGTGCTGGCGATCGTAGGCGCGCAGTTCGTCGCGGATGTGGGCGATGCGCTGGCGGCCGAGGGCGTTGCGGCTGTCATCCAGTACCACGCCGTCGAGCAGCTCGCCCATGCGCTGCACGGTGGGCAGCATTTTTTCCCAGGCATCCAGCGCGGTCAACGGTGCCGGCAACGTCAAAAAGAAGGCGATCGCCGGGGTTTCCATCTCGCGGATGTTGGCCATGTCGAAGCTGCCCGGCTTCATGATGCTGGCCATCGAGAAGATCGGGCCGCGCTCGGGATGGCCTTCCACCAGACGGTGGAACACGTTCATGTGGCCAAACACCAGCCCGGTCTTTTCGGCCGCTACCACGATGTCTTCGCCGCGCAGCTGCTCGCCGGCGCGGGCGGCGACGAACAGCGAAACGATCTTGTCGAAGTCCTGGTTGGCGCGCTTGCCCAGGTCGCTGGCGCCATCGACCTCGGGCAGGCCCAACTCGGCCTGGGTCACCCCGTCCTCGCCGGCCGCACCACTGACGGCGGGATCGGCGGTGCCAGCCTCGCCCAGGCTGGGCTCACGGCGCTGGCCGGTGCCCCCCTCGGCCGCGTCCACGCGACGGCCCTGGGACTTCTTCTTCGGGCGGCCAAACAGGAAGATCGCGGCGATCAACAGCAGGCCGGCGGCCAGGATGCCGATGCGGAGCAGTGCCATGTCGGACATTCGGTGGGGGTCTCCGGCTAAATACGTTCAGATAAGCATGGCACGTCAGGCGGCGCCCGCCAATCGTGCCGCCTCTTCCAGGTCCACGCTGACCAGGCGGCTGACGCCCGGTTCGCGCATGGTCACGCCCGACAACTGGTGCGCGGCCTCCATGGTGGCCTTGTTGTGGCTGACGAACAGGAACTGCACCTTCTCGCTCATTTCCTTGACCATGTTGGCCAGACGACCGACGTTGGCTTCGTCCAGCGGGGCATCCACTTCGTCCAGCAGGCAGAACGGCGCCGGGTTGAGCTGGAAGATCGCAAACACCAGCGCCACCGCGGTCATCGCCTTTTCGCCACCGGACAGCAGCGAGATGCTGGACACGCGCTTGCCCGGCGGACGCGCCATGATGGTCACACCGGTGTCGAGAAGGTCTTCACCGGTCAGTTCCAGGTAGGCATGGCCGCCGCCGAACAGGCGCGGATACAGCTGCTGGACGCCGGCGTTGACCCGGTCGAAAGTGTCCTTGAAGCGGCCGCGGGTCTCGCGGTCGATCTTGCGGATCGCATCTTCCAGGGTATCCAGCGCGGTGGTCAGGTCGGTGTTCTGCGCGTCCAGGTAGTCCGACCGCTGCGCGGCTTCGCCGTACTCCTGGATCGCGGCCAGGTTGACCGGCTCCAGGCGGCGCATGCGCCCGTCGATCTGCTGCACCGACTGCTCCCAATCGCCGAGGCGCGCCTCGTCGGGCAGGCTGTTGATCACGTCCTGCAGCACGAAACCGGCCTTTTCCACCGCGGCGGTGAGCTGGTCGGCGCTGAGCACCAGGGCCTGCTGGTCGAGCTTGCGCTGGGAAATGCGCTCGCGCTGGGCCAATGCCTGTTCGTCGCGCTGGTGGCGGGTCTGCTCGAAGCTGCGCAGTTCCGCATCGATGCCTTCGAGCAGGGTGCGCGCTTCGCCAAGCACGCGGTCGACACGGACGCGCTCGCCGAGGGCGTTCTGGTGCTCGGCCTCCAGCGTCTGCACGGGCGAGTCGCCGTGATCGAGCTGCGAATGCAGTTCGCCCAGGCGCGAGTCGAGCTGGCCACGCTGGCTGCTCATGCGCTCCAGCGCCTGGCTCAGCGCGCTGACCTGGGTTCGCTGCGACTCCAGGGTGAGGGCCAGCGAATGGGCGGCCTCGCGCACGTTGCGGGCCGCGTCGCGGGCCTGGTCGCGGGCATCGGTGAACTGGCGGCGCTCGGCTTCCAGCGCCTGCCGCACCGACTCCAGGTCGCCCATGCTGTTGACCGCATCGTCCAGCCGCGCGCGCGCTTCGCGTACCTGTTCGCGGCCAAGGTCGAGGTTTTCCAGTAGTTGCGACAGCTCGCCTTCGATGCGATCAATGCGGGTGCGTGCGGCCTCCACCTTGCCCTGCTGGCTCTGCAGCTGGCCGCCGAGTTCGGAGACACTGCGGTGCGCAAGGTACAGCTGGCGCTGCGCATCTTCGCGCTGTTGTTCGCCGGCCAGCAGCTGGTCGCGGAATCCGGCCAGGCGTTGTTCCAGGTCGGCTTCGCGCTCCTGCAGGCTGTCGATCTGCTCACGCAGGGTGACGATGTCGCGCTCGCGCAACAGCGCGCCCTGCTTGGCCGCACCGGAACGCGACACCCGCACCCAGCCTTCGCCGAGGCGTTCGCCGCTGCGGGTGATGATCGAGTCGCCTTCGGCCAGCTGCGGCAGCAGGGCACGGGCCTGGTCGAGGTCGTCGGCGGCATGCAGGCGGGCCAGCAGGCGACGGATCGCGGTGGGGCCCTGCACTTTGGCCGCCAGCGAGGTGGGCGCAACCTGCAGGGGTTCCTGCCCGGCGGCGACCAGGGCAATGCGGCCGTCGCCGAGTTCGGCCAGTTCGGCGACCAGGTGTTCGGGGGCATCCACCAGCACGCCTTCGATCAACTGGCCCAGCGCGCTTTCGACCGCATTCTCCCAACCGCTTTCCACGCTCAGGCGTTCGCCGACGCGGGCACCGGAATCGAGCTTGCGGGCCTTCAGCCAGGCCACGGCCGCGCCCTGCTCCTGGCCGAGTGCGGCCTGCTGCAGGGTTTCCAGCGAGGACAGGCGGCCGCGGGCGCCCTGGGCCTGCTTGCGGATATCGGCCAGCTCGGTCTGGCCGCTGCGCTGGCGGTCCTGCAGGCCAGCGACGGCGTGCTTGCGTTCTTCCACCTGTTCGTTGAGGCCGTCGAGCGCGCCCTTCTGGGTTTCGTGCTGCAGCTGCAGCGCTTCAAAGGCCAGGTCGAGAGCGTCAAGGTCGAGACCGGTGCGTTCGGTGGTCAGTGTTTCGCGGCGGCGGTCGGCTTCCAGCACCTGTCGGTCGAGATAGTCGACACGGGTACGTTCGACTTCGCCCGTGCGCGAGGCTTCGGAGGTCGTGCGGGTATGGGATTCCCAGCGCGCCTGCCAGTCGGCCAGCCTGGCCTCGGCGTCGCGCAGGGATTCCTGTTTGATGTCGTTTTCTTCCTGCAGCTGCTCGAGCTGGGGTTCGGCCAGGTCAACCGCCTCGCGCAGGACCATCAGCTTGGCTTCGTCGCCGCTGATGTGCTGGCCCAGTTCGGCGAGCGCCTGCTGGGTTTCGTCGCGGGCCTTGTTGAGGCGCTGCGACATTTCACGCTGGTGCTGGATCTGCTGTTCCAGCCGGGCCAGGGTGCTGCCCACCTGGTAGACCTCGGCCTGGGCGGTGCTGAGCGCATCGGCCGCTTCTTCGCGGCGGACGCGGCTGGTTTCGATGCGGGTTTCGGCGTCACGCTGTTCGGCGATCAGCTGCTGCAGTTTGGTTTCTTCGCGCGACAGCGCTTCGCGCAGGCCACCCAGGCGGGTATCCAGGCCGCGGAATTCCAACGCTTTCCACTCGGCATCCTTGACCTTGCGCTCTTCCTGCAGGGCTTGGTACTGCTCGGCCTGGCGGGCCTGGCGCTTGAGGTGTTCAAGCTGCTTGCCGATCTCTTCGCGCAGGTCGCTGAGGCGGTCGAGGTTCTCGCGGGTGTGGCGGATGCGGGTTTCGGTTTCCTTGCGGCGCTCCTTGTACTTGGAGATGCCGGCGGCTTCTTCCAGGTACACGCGCAGGTCTTCGGGGCGGGCTTCGATGATCTGGCTGATCATGCCCTGTTCGATGATGGAGTAGCTGCGCGGGCCCAGGCCGGTGCCGAGGAACAGGTCGGTGATGTCGCGGCGGCGGCACTTGGTGCCGTTGAGATAATAGTTGCTGGTGCCGTCGCGGCTGACCAGGCGCTTGACCGAGATTTCGTTGAACGAGGCGTACTCGCCGGAAATGGTGTGGTCGGAGTTGTCGAAGATCAGTTCGACGATCGCCTGGGAAACCGGCTTGCGCGCCGAGGAGCCGGAGAAAATGACGTCGGTGAGGGAGTCGCCACGCAGGCGGCTGGCCGAACTCTCGCCCATGACCCAGCGCACGGCATCGATGATGTTGGATTTGCCACAGCCATTGGGCCCGACCACGCCGGTCATGTTGGTGGGCAGGTGCAGCGTGGTCGGATCGACGAAGGATTTGAAGCCGGACAGCTTGATCGTGGACAGACGCATGGCGTGGTTGGTTTCCGGGCCGGAGCCTTCAGCAGGCCCCCGCCATGGTGGATGTCGGGGCGATTTTGACCTTCAAGCCATTGATGTTGCTGGAATTCAACGATCCTGAGGGTGACGCGATAGCCCGAGTATAACGGGGCGGGTGTTCCACGGGCGGGAGGGCCGGGAAAGGCTCGGAGCCGAGGCCAGAGCAAGGCTCGCATCTCGTCTCCACCAGGGCGGGCCGGTGTGGGTGGAATCGCGGGACACGCCGTAAACCCGTCCTTGGGGGCTCGTGAGCGCCATCCATGGCGCTCAACGGTCCCGCGACCCCACCCACACCGACCCAAGACAGTGGGCTGGTATGCATGGGAAAAGCCCAAGGCGGCGGCTGCACGCCCCGACTGCCTTCCCCTCATCCCAACCACTACTCAATATCTCGAATGACGCAGCACGAATGAATGATTGCAGGTGCAGCTGCAGTCACCACCCGCCCGCACCAGAAATCTCGGCAGAGGGTGCCGGGTAGCCTTGGCCGGGACCGTAAGCGGCATGGATGCCGCTTACGAGCCCCCATGGACGGGTTCACGGCGTGTCCCGGCCAAGGCTACCCGGCACCCTCCCTCAGATAACCGACGCGCCGGCTGTTGCTGTTGCCGTTGCTCGGCACTGGCTTTTCAGCTTCTAAAAAGAACCAACCCCACAAACAAAAACGGGCACCCTCGCGGGCGCCCGTTTCAGCGATTCCAACCTTTCGGCAGGGATCAGGCCTTTTCGGCTTCCACAACCACCTTGACGGTGGTTTCCACGTCGGCGTGCAGGTGAACGGTCACCTCGTACTCGCCCACGTTGCGGAAGGCGCCTTCGCCCAGGATCACTTCGCTCTTTTCCAGCGGCAGGCCGGCAGCGGTGAAGGCTTCGGCGATGTCGCGCGGGCCAACCGAACCGTACAGCTTGCCTTCCGTCGACGCGTTGGCGGCGATGGAGACGCTCTTGCCTTCCAGCTTGGCCTTGCGGGCTTCGGCGTCAGCGTGGATCGACTGGGCCTTGGCTTCGTAATCGGCGCGCTTGGCTTCGAACTCGGCAACGTTGGTGGTGGTGGCCGGAACGGCCCTGCCGGTCGGGACGAGGAAGTTGCGGCCGTAGCCCGGCTTCACGTCGACCAGATCGCCCAGACCGCCGAGGTTGGTGACCTTCTGGAGAAGAATCAGCTTCATGGTGTAGCTCCAAATATGTATTCGTTAGCGAGGCGTGGCCCCGCAGCGATGGCTGTCCGAATATCCGAACGGCAGACCGTGAAACCGCCCGACGCTTTGCAGCGCGGGCGGCCAGGTCCACGAAAGCGGCGACCGAAGCCGCCGGCTTTCATCAGATGTCGTGATTGTCGGTGTACGGGATCAGGGCCAGGAAACGGGCGCGCTTGACGGCCGTTGCCAGCTGGCGCTGGTACTTCGACTTGGTACCGGTGACGCGGCTCGGCACGATCTTGCCGTTCTCGGTCAGGTACTGGCGCAGGGTGTTGAGATCCTTGTAATCGATCTCCTTGACACCTTCGGCGGTGAACTTGCAGAACTTGCGGCGACGGAAGAACTTGGACATGTCAGTGCTCCTTAAGCGGCCGAAGCGGCGTCTTCGCCGGCTTCGGTGTCAGCGGCGGCGGGGGTGGTGGTTTCACCTTCTTCGTCATCACGACGACGACGTTCGCCACGCTCGGGCTTCTCGCCCTTCTCGTCCTTGCTCTTCATGATCAGCGACTGCTCGGTGTCAGCTTCGTCACGCTTGATGACGAGGTTGCGCAGCACGGCGTCGTTGAAGCGGAAGCTTTCCACCAGCTCGCTCAGCACGGCCTGGTCGCACTCGATGTTGAGCATCACGTAGTGGGCCTTCACCAGGTTCTGGACCGGGTAAGCCAGCTGACGACGGCCCCAATCTTCCAGACGGTGGATGGTGCCGTTGCCGTTCTCGACCAGCGCCTTGTAGCGCTCGATCATGGCCGGGACCTGTTCGCTCTGGTCGGGATGGACCAGGAACACGATTTCGTAATGACGACTCATGTGTTTTAACCTTTCGGATGTGGCCCTCGCGGGCCGGACAGCCCCCCGCAGATGAACGCGGTGGGGCAAGAGCCCTGCCCGGAATCAGGCAGGAAGCCGCAAATTATGGCAGCAACCGGGCTTCACGGCAAGCCAGCGTGGGCATTGCCGTCACCGGGGGGCCGGATTCAGGCCTTGTCGGCCTCGGTGGTGAAACTCTCGCCGCAGCCGCACTCGGCGGTGGCGTTCGGGTTCCTGAACGTGAAAGTCTCGCTCAGCCCCTGCTTGCCGAAGTCGATTTCAGTGCCGTCCACCAGCGCCAGGCTGTCGGCGTCCACGTAAACGCGCACCCCGTCCTGCTCGAACACGGTGTCGCCTTCGCGCTGGTCGCGGGCCAGGTCGGTGATGTGGCCCCAACCGGAGCAACCGGTTCGGGTGACGCCAAAACGCAGGCCCAGCGCGCCCGGGGTCTGGGCGACGAACTTCTGCACGCGGGCAAAGGCAACGGGGGTAAGGCTTACAGCCATGACGGGCAACTCCAGCGGATCGGGACCATTATAGGAGCCTGGGCGGGCCAGAAATGCCTCGCAAGCAGAACGCTGCACCCGTTAAACTCCTCATTCAGAGATCGAGTCGATCAACAGAGGATTCAAGTCATGACGGTGGTCAGCGTTGAACATGCGCTTGCCGGGAAAATCCCGGAAGGCGGCGAGGCAACCGTACGCGGTTGGGTACGGACGGTGCGCGGCTCGGCGGCGCTGGCCTTCGTCAATGTCACCGACGGCTCCTGCTTTGCCCCCATCCAGGTGGTGGCCAATGACACGCTGGGCAATTTCGACGAAATCAAGGCGCTGACCCCGGGCTGCTCGGTGATCGCCCGTGGCACCCTGGTCAAATCCCAGGGCAAGGGCCAGTCCTTCGAGATCCAGGCCAGCGACATCCAGATCGTCGGCCTAGTCGAAGACCCGCTGACCTACCCGATCCAGCCCAAGCCGATGAGCGCGGAGTTCCTGCGTGAAGTGGCGCACCTGCGCCCGCGCACCAACCTGTTCGGCGCGGTCACCCGCATCCGCAACTGCCTGTCCCAGGCCGTGCACCGGTTCTTCCACCAGAACGGGTTCAACTGGATCAGCACCCCGATCATCACCACGTCCGATGCCGAGGGCGCCGGCCAGATGTTCCGGGTCTCGACCCTGGACATGGCCAACCTGCCGCGCAACGACAAGGGCGAGGTCGACTTCAGCCGTGACTTCTTCGGCAAGGAAACCTTCCTGACCGTGTCCGGCCAGCTCAACGTGGAGGCCTACTGCCTGGCGCTGAGCAAGGTCTACACGTTCGGGCCGACCTTCCGCGCCGAAAACTCCAACACCACCCGTCACCTGGCGGAGTTCTGGATGATCGAGCCGGAAATCGCCTTCGCCGACCTGGCCGAAGACGCGCGCCTGGCCGAGCAGTTCCTGAAGTACCTGTTCCGTGCGGTGCTCGATGAGCGTGGCGACGACCTGGCCTTCCTGGCCGAGCGCGTGGACAAGAACGCGATCACCAAGCTGGAAGACTTCATCAACGCGCCATTCGAGCAGATCGACTACACCGAGGCGGTGAAGCTGCTGCAGAAGGCCGACAGGAAGTTCGACTTCCCGGTCGAGTGGGGCCTGGACCTGCAGACCGAACACGAGCGCTGGCTGACCGAAGAACACATCGGCCGCCCGGTGGTGGTGACCAACTACCCCGAGCACATCAAGGCGTTCTACATGCGCCTGAACGATGACGGCAAGACGGTCGCGGCGATGGACGTGCTGGCCCCGGGCATCGGCGAGATCATCGGTGGCAGCCAGCGCGAAGAACGCCTGGACGTACTGGATGCGCGCATGGCGCAGTTCGGCCTGGACCGCGAACACTACGGCTGGTACCGCGATTTCCGCCGCTACGGGTCGGTGCCGCATGCCGGTTTCGGCCTGGGCTTCGAGCGCCTGGTGGTATACGTGTGCGGGCTGGGCAACATCCGCGACGCCATCCCCTACCCACGCGCGCCGGGCAGCGCCGAGTTCTGACCGGCTACGGAGGCACTGGACCATGACCTTGTTTTTCGCGCTGTGTTTCGTCGGCGTGGCCATCGCCGGGTTCAGTGCTTTCGTGATTTTCTGGCCGCTGACCCTGATCCATATCCGTGATCGCCACCCGCCGCTGGCCGAGCGTTTCGGCACCGGCGCGTTCCTGCGCCCGGACGCGCTGCGCTGGCTGCTGGGCCGCGACTACCGGCACACCCCGGACCGCTCGCTGTCCGGGCTGGCCGCGCCGGCCTGGATATCACTGCTGACCTTGTTGGCCGGACTGGGCATGGCCGCCCTGCTCTGGCTGCTTTCGATGGTAATGACATGAACGACACCCTTTCCAACAACGACTCCTGGTTCCTGGCCAGTCTCGGCAATACCCTGATCTGGGCGCGCCTGCGGGTGCGTACCGGCGGCACCGCCGAAGTGCTCGACAGCGATGGCAATACGCTCAGCTACGACAGCGAAGACACCGCCCGTTCGCAGCTGTTCGATGCCGAGTTCGTGGCCTATGACGGGCTGGACGAAGAAGACGCGCTGATCCGCGGTTTCTCGCTGCATGAAGTGCAGCCGCCACAGGCCGGCAGCGACGACGCGCTGCAGGGCCGCATGGTGCAGAGCCTCGGCGCCCGCGCGTAACCGGCGATGTTCACCCCTTCGGCCTTCGCTGACACCGACCTGACCTGGCTGGACCGGCTGCTGGCGCGCGATGCGTTCGTCACCCTGGTGACCAACGGCGCCGACGGCTACCCGCAGGCCACGCGCCTGCCGGTGGTGTACACGCGGGATGCCGACGGCACCCTGATCGAGGGCCACTGGGCCAAACCGAATCCACAGGCCGGCCACGCCGGCCCGGCCACGCTGCTGGTGAACGGCCCGCACGCGTATGTGTCGCCAGGCTGGTATCCGGACAAGGTCGCGCAGGCGCGCGTCCCCACCTGGAACTATGCCGCGGCCGAACTGCGCGGCGTGCTGGAGCCGGTCACCGACCCGGACGCGCTGGTGGCGATGCTGGATGCACTGAGCACGCATTACGAAGGCACGGTGGGCGGCGACTGGGACCTGCTGCCGATCGAGCCGCGCCAGCAGCGCATGCTGGCCGGCATCGTCGGCTTCCGCTTCCGCCCGGCCCAAATACAGATCAAGCTCAAACTGAGCCAGAACCACCCGGAGGCGAACCAGCGCAGCGTGATCGACGCGCTGTCGACGCTGGACGCCCCGGCTTCCCGCGAGCTGGCGCAGTGGATGCGCTGGCGCCGCGACGGCGACACCGCCGGCTGACCCTTCCCGTTTCCCGCGACGCCGCGGCCAGGCTGGCCGCGCCTTGCCCCCCACCCTACGTCAGGGACACCTGCCCCATGAAAGACATCCACAAGCTGCTGCAGAACAACCGCGAATGGGCCGACCGGATCGAGAAGGAAGACCCGGAGTTCTTCCACCAGCTCGCCACGCAACAGCATCCGGAATACCTGTGGATCGGCTGCTCGGATTCGCGGGTGCCGGCCAACCAGATCATCGGCATGGCCCCGGGCGAAGTCTTCGTGCATCGCAACGTGGCCAACGTGGTGGTGCATACCGACCTGAACTGCCTCAGCGTGATCCAGTACGCGGTGGACCAGCTGAAGGTGAAGCACATCCTGATCGTGGGCCATTACGGTTGCGGCGGCGTACACGCCAGCCTGCACAACACGCGCGTGGGCCTGGCCGACAACTGGCTGCGGCACGTGGGCGATGTGGCGCAGAAGCACGCGGCGATCATGGACGCGATCGAGGACCCGGAGCTCAAGCACGCGCGGCTGTGCGAGTTGAACGTGATCGAGCAGGTGGTCAACGCGTGCCGTTCGACGATCGTGCAGGACGCCTGGGCGCGCGGGCAAAAGCTGATGGTGCACGGCTGGGTCTACAGCCTGCGGGACGGCCGGGTGCGCGAGATGGGCATTGACGTGGGCGCGCCGGAAGAGCTGCAGCCGGCTTACGAAAAGGCGTTGTCGTACGTGCCGCGCAGCGGCAAGCGCGACTGACCCTTCCCCACTACGGACATCGCACCATGCTCCCCATGCCGATCAACCTGCTGGGCTGGATCGAAGAACACCGGCATCTGCTGAAGCCGCCGGTGGGCAACAAGATGATCGAGAACGGGGACTTCATCGTGATGGTGGTCGGCGGGCCGAACAGCCGCACGGACTACCATTACGACGAGGGCCCGGAGTGGTTCTACCAGCTCGAAGGCGAGATGGTATTGAAAGTGCAGGAGGATGGCGCGGTGCGCGACATCCCGATCCGCGCAGGTGAGATTTTCCTGCTGCCGGGCAAGGTGCCACATTCCCCGCGCCGCCCACCCGGTGGCGTGGGGCTGGTAGTGGAACGCAAACGCCTGCCGCACGAGCAGGACGGGTTGATGTGGTTCTGCGAGCGCTGCAACCACAAGCTGTACGAAGAGTATTTCGCGCTGGAAAACATCGAAACGGATCTGCCGAAGGTGTTTGCGCGGTACCACGCGTCGGTGGAGCTGCGCACGTGCGGCACCTGCGGGCATGTGGACCCGCTGCCTGGGGTGGGTGTTGTTGAGGGGTGAGGGGCTGAAAAGCTGAAAAGCAACAGCGCAAGCAACAGCAACAGCAACAGCAACAGCCCAGGATCTGCATCATCCTGGCTTGGCCGGTCCGTGTGGATTGTCGGGGCACGCTGCAAGTACATCCTTGTAAGCTCCGTCGCCGCATCCATGCGGCTCAGGGCCCCGCCAACCCACACGGACCGACCTCTGACAGTTGATTGGTGCGGATGGGACGGCAAGTGCAGAGCACAGCGCTCCGGCTGCCGATGTGCCGCCCTCATTGGATGGCAGCGCGGGGTGAAATGGATGGCAGCCGGGCAGAGCCCGGCTCTACCTGCCCACTCCATCCCCTCCCTACTGTTTCGCCGGGCAGCGCCCGGCGCCGCGTGCCCGCGTTTCCCGTGCGCACCGGCCCTGTGTCAGGGCGTGGTGCGGGTGGGTTGCCGGGACCGTGTGTTGCCATGGATGGCAACACCGAGCCTCCATGGACGGATTTACGGCGTGTCCCGGCAACCCACCCGCACCGCGCCAGCCCAGCCACCGCACAGACAGCACGCTTGTGCCGTTGCCGTTGCCGTACGCCTCGAAAAAAACACAAACCACCCCACCCCATACCAGATTCAGCCCACACCGCCACCACCCGGATAAACTGTCCGTCACTGTCACCGCCGGTTGCACCATGTCCGACATTCTCAGCCGCACCCATGCCGTTGCCCTGGACGCCGCCGATCCCTTGCGCGCCATCCGCAACGACTTCCTCTTCCCCCAGCACAACCACCGCGACCAGACCTATTTCGTCGGCAACTCGCTGGGCCTGCAACCGCGTGGCGCGCGTGCCGCCGTGCAGGAAGTGATGGACAAATGGGCGTCGCTGGCCGTCGAAGGCCACTTCACCGGCGATACCCAATGGCTGCACTACCACCGCCTGGTCAGCGAACAGCTCTCCCGCATCGTCGGCGCACTGCCCAGCGAAGTGGTCGCCATGAACACCCTCAGCGTCAACCTGCACCTGATGATGGTCAGCTTCTACCGGCCCAGCGCCGAGCGCCCGGTCATCCTCATGGAAGCGGGCGCCTTCCCCACCGACCGCCATGCGGTCGAAGCGCAGATCCGCTTCCATGGCTTCGATCCGGCCACCGACCTCATCGAAGTCCAGCCCGACGAAGCCAACGGCACGATCTCCCTGCAGGCCATTGAACGGGCCATCGCAGAACATGGCCCCCGCCTGGCCCTGGTGCTCTGGCCCGGCGTGCAGTACCGCAGCGGCCAGGTGTTCGATCTGGACGCCATCACCCGCATGGCCCGCCTGCAGGGCGCGCGCGTCGGCTTCGACCTGGCCCATTCGGTTGGCAACGTGCCGCTGCAGCTGCACGATATCGCCCCGGACTTCGCGGTCTGGTGCCACTACAAGTACCTCAATGCCGGCCCGGGCGCCGTCGCCGGCTGCTTCGTCCACGAACGCCACCACCGCGACACCAGCCTGCCCCGCTTCGCCGGCTGGTGGGGCCACGAAGAGGCCACCCGCTTCAAGATGGCGCCCCAGTTCGTCCCCGCCGTCGGCGCCGAAGGCTGGCAGCTCAGCAACCCGCCCGTGCTCGGCCTGGCGCCCTTGCGCGCCGCCCTGGACGTCGTCGACAAGGCCGGCGGCATCACTGCCATGCGGGAGAAGTCGCTGCGCCTGACCGGCCTGCTCGACGCCCTCGTGCGCGCCCGCCTGCCCGGCGTGCTCGACGTACTCACCCCGTCCGAACCCGAGCGCCGCGGCTGCCAACTCTCGCTGCGCGTGGCCGGTGGTCGCGAGCAAGGGCGCAGCCTGTTCGAATTCCTGCAGACCGTCGGCGTGCTCGGCGACTGGCGCGAACCGGATGTCATCCGCATCTCGCCCACCCCGCTGTACAACCGTTACCAGGACCTGCACCACTTCATCGACGAAGTGGCCGCCTGGGCCGGCCACTGAGCCGCGCCTCCTCCCCCTTGCGGATATCGACGTGATCGCCACCCCCTCCCGCTCGTTGAGCATCATCGGCGCCGGCCTGGCCGGCTCCCTGCTCGCCATCCTGCTGTCCCGCCAGGGCTGGCGCATCACCCTGTATGAGCGTCGCGGCGACCCCCGCGTCAGCGATTACGAATCCGGCCGCTCGATCAACCTGGCGCTGGCCGAGCGCGGGCGCAATGCGCTGCGACAGGCCGGTGTCGAAGACGCGGTGATGGCCAAGGCCGTCATGATGCGCGGGCGCATGGTGCACCCGCGCCAGGGCGAGCCACAGCTGCAGCGCTACGGCCGCGACGACAGCGAAGTGATCTGGTCGATCCATCGCAGTGACCTCAACACCACCTTGCTGCAGCTGGCCGAGGATGCCGGCGCGCAGGTGCACTTCCATCGCCGCCTGCATACCGTCGACTTCGATGCCGGCTACGCCCGCTTCATCGATGATCGCGACGACCAGCCGCACGACATCCGTTTCGATACCCTGATCGGCGCCGATGGTGCCGGCTCGGCGCTGCGCGCGGCCATGAACCGCAAACAGCCGCTCGACGAACGCATCGATTTCCTCGACCACTCCTACAAGGAACTGGAGATCCCGCCGACCGCCGACGGCGGCTTCCGCATCGAGGCCAATGCCCTGCACATCTGGCCGCGCGGCCACTACATGTGCATCGCCCTGCCCAACGACGAAGGCACCTTCACCGTCACCCTGTTCCTGCCCAACGAAGGCAACCCCAGCTTTGCCACCACCTCCAGCGGTGCCGAAGCCGAGGCGTTGTTCGCGCGCGATTTCCCCGATGCACTGGCGCTGATCCCGAACCTGCGGCGCGACTGGGAACAACACCCGCCGGGCCTGCTGGGCACGCTGCACCTCAAGCACTGGCACCTGCAGGGCCGCGCCGTGCTGATCGGCGATGCCGCCCATGCGATGGTGCCGTTCCACGGCCAGGGCATGAACTGCGCGTTCGAAGACTGCATCGCACTGGCCACCCACCTGTCCCAGCAGGACACACTGGCCGCGGCCTTCACCGCCTTTGAGGCCGACCGCAAGCCCAACGCCGAAGCGATCCAGCAGATGGCACTGGAGAACTACCTGGAGATGCGCGACCGCGTCGCCGATCCCGCCTTCCTGCTGCAGCGCGAGCTGGAACAGGCGCTGCAGGCGCGCTGGCCCACCCGCTTCGTGCCGCACTACACCATGGTCACCTTCCTGCACACGCCGTATGCGTTGGCGCGGCAGCGCACCGACCTGCAACGGCGCATCCTCGAAGACGCCACTGCCGGGCTCGACAGCCTGGACCACATCGACTGGACCGCACTGGAGCACATCGTGCATACGCAGCTGCCGGTCCTGGAAGGAGCACGATGACGCGCGCCGACAGCTTTTTGTTCTACGACCTGGAAACCTTCGGCCAGGACCCGCGCCGCACCCGCGTTGCGCAGTTTGCCGCGATCCGCACCGATGCCGACCTGAACATCATCGACACCCCGGTCAGCTTCTACGTCAAACCGGCCGATGACCTGCTGCCTTCGCCGGTGGCCACGCTGATCACCGGCATCACCCCGCAGCATGCACGCGCGGTGGGCATCAGCGAGGCCGAGGCGTTCTCCCGCATCAACGACCTGATGGCGCGCCCGGGCACCTGCTCGCTGGGCTACAACACGCTGCGCTTCGACGATGAGTTCGTGCGCCATGGCCTGTTCCGCAACTTCTTCGATCCCTATGAACGCGAATGGCGCAATGGCAATTCGCGCTGGGACCTGCTGGACATGATGCGCCTGCTGCACGCGCTGCGCCCGGACGGCGTGGTGTGGCCGCAGCGCGAAGATGGCGCCACCTCGTTCAAGCTCGAGCACCTGGCCACCGCCAACCACGTGCGCCAGGGCGATGCCCATGAGGCGCTGTCGGATGTGCATGCCACCATCGGCATGGCGAAGCTGTTCAAACAGGCCCAGCCACGCCTGTGGGACTACGCGCTGAAGCTGCGCGACAAGCGCTTCGTCGGCAACCTGCTGGACCTGGACGCGATGCAGCCGGTGCTGCACATCTCGATGCGCTACCCGGCCCAGCGCCTGTGTGCGGCCCCGGTGCTGCCACTGGCGCGTCACCCCTACATCAACAACCGCATCATCGCCCTGGACCTGGAGGGCGACATCGACAGCGTATTGAACCTGCCGGCCGACGCCATCGCCGCCCGCCTGTACACCCGCGCGGCCGACCTGGCTGAAGGCGAGCAGCGCATCCCGCTCAAGGAAGTGCACCTCAACAAGGTGCCGGCGCTGGTGGCCTGGAACCACCTGCGCCCCGCCGACCACGCCCGCCTCGGCCTGGATGTGGCCGCGATCGAGGCCAACGCCGCGCGCCTGCGGGCGCTGGGCCCCGCGCTGGCCGAGAAGGTGCGCCAGGTGTATGGCGGCGAGCGCCCCCCGGCCGTCAATGATGTCGATGCCTCGCTGTATGACGGCTTCCTCGCCGACGGGGACAAGGCGCTGATGACCCGCATCCGCACCAGCCCGCCAGCCGAGCTGGCCAGCTTCGCCGAGCGCCTGCGCGACCCGCGCATGCCGGAACTGCTGTTCCGCTATCGCGCCCGCAACCACCTGCAGACGCTGGACGATGCCGAACGGCAACGCTGGAACGACTACCGCCGCCAGCGCCTGCTGGGCGACACCGCGCTGGGCGAACAAAGCCTGCCGCAGTTCCGCGACCAGTTGGACGCGCTGGCCACCGAACACGCCGACGCCCCCGACAAGCTCGCCTTGCTGCAGCAGCTGCGCGACTGGGGCACCGACCTGGAGAACAGCTTGTGAGCGCGTATTTCAGCAACGCCAGCTTCACTTTCCTGCGTGGGCTTGCCAACAACAATGACAAGACCTGGTTCAACGAACACAGGCCGCAGTACGAAGACCATGTGCGCCAGCCGTTCCTGCGCCTGATCACCGACCTGCAACCGGACCTGGCCACGGTCAGCGAGCACTTCCGCGCCGACCCGCGGGGCGTTGGCGGGTCGCTGTTCCGCATCTACCGCGACGCGCGCTTCTCCAACGACAAGTCGCCGTACAAGAACTGGCAGGGGGCGCGCCTGTTCCATGAGCGGCGCAAGCAGGTGCCCGCGCCGTCGTTCTACATCCACCTGCAGCCGGGCGCAAGCTTCGTCGGTGCCGGGCTGTGGCATCCCGAACCGGCCACCCAGCGCAAGGTGCGGCACTTCATCGTCGACAACCCCGGTGCCTGGAAGGCTGCCGCGCACTCGCCGGTGCTGCGCAGGAAGTTCGATTTCGAGGAAAGCGAAAAGCTGGTGCGCGCGCCGCGTGGTTTCGAGCCGACGTTCGAGTTCATCGATGACCTCAAACACCGCAACTGGGTGTTCCTGCGCGCGTTGGACGACGCCACCATGACCGGCCCGAAGCTGCGCCAGACCCTGGCCAAGGACCTGGCCACGCTCGGCCCGTTCGTGGACTATCTGTGCGCCGCCCTGGACCTGGAATTCTGAGCACCGTGCCCGCCCCGGTCGCCATGGAAAAGCGCCTGCTGGGCCGCAGCGGCGTGCAGGTCTCGCCGATCGCGCTGGGCTGCTCGGGCTTCTGGGGCAACCGCCGCTTTGCCGAGGCCGATGCCGAACGCATCGTGCGCCGTGCGCTGGAACGCGGGGTCAACCTGTTCGATACCGGCCACAACTACTCGGCCTTCAACGCCGAACCGCGGCTGGGCCGGATTCTGCAGCGCGCGTTCGCCAGCCATCCACGCGATGGCCTGGTGATCTCCAGCAAGGCCGGCACCCTGACCGGGCAGGCCGGGATCAGCGGCGCCGAACAGCGCGATTTCTCCCCGGGGAACATCGAGCGCAGCTGCGCGACCTCGTTGCGCAACCTGCATTGCGACCACCTGGACATCTTCCAGCTGCACGGCATCGGCATCGACGAACTCAGCGATGAACTTCTCGGTGCGCTCGACCGGATGCGCCGCAACGGCATGTTCCGCCTGCTCGGGATCAACACCCATACCGGTGCGATCATGCGCCACATCGCCGCGCACCCCACGTTGTTCGATGTCGCCCTGATCGACTACAACGTCCTGCAGCAGGACCGCGAGCCGCTGATCGCGGCCATGCACAGCGCCGGCATCGGCGTGCTCGCCGGCACCGTACTGGCCCAGGGCCACCTGCTGCCGCCGCGTGCGCGGCTGCCACGGCTGGCCGACGCCTGGTACCTGGCGCGAGCATGGCTGAAGCCCTCCAGCCGCCAGTTGATGCGCAGCGCGCGCGGCATGCAGAAGGCTGTCGCCGGGGTGCGCTCGCAATCGCCCGGGCAGACCGCGTTCGCCTACGTCCTGCAGAACCCGGGCATCGCCAGTGGCGTGCTGGGCACCACGCGGACCGGCAACCTGGACCAGATCCTGGATACCCGCGTGGACGCGCTGCAGCCCGATGAACGCGCACGGCTGGTGGCCGCCTTCCAGCGGGCGGGACGCTCACCCAGCCAGTAACGTTCACACTTGCCGCGCCGTGGTGCGGCAAGCTCGGCATGTTTCCCTGCAGGTATGCACCGATGAAGAAACTTCCGTGGCTGCTGCTGGCCCTGCTGCTGGTGCTGGCGGGCGTGTTTTTCAGCGGCCCCTACCTGACCGTGCGCGGCCTGGGCCAGGCGATCGAAAACCGCGACACCGCCCGTCTGGACCGCTACGTCGACTTCCCGATGCTGCGCGCCAACCTGCGCGCGCAGCTCAACGACTACGTGGTCCGCCGCGCCGGACCGCAGCTGCAGTCCAACGTGCTCGGTGCATTGCTGCTCTCGGCCAGCGAGAAGCTGAGCGGTACGGCGGTGGATGCCATGGTCACGCCCACCGGCATCGGTGCATTGCTGGAAGGCCACACACTGTGGAAACGCGCCAGCAACGACCTGGAAAGCAACGACGCCTACGCCGCCCCGCGCAAGCCGCGCCCGCTGCAGGGCGCCGAGCACCGGTTCGAGTCGTTGTCACGGTTTACCGCCACCGCGCGTACGCCGCAGGGCGAACCGGTGGTATTCATCCTGCAGCGCTTCGGCCTGCGCTGGAAGCTGGTGGATATCCGCCTGCCGTTGGCCGACCCAGCCCGGTAGGTACCGACCGTTGGTCGGTACGGGGCCGTGCCGATCATTTTCACGCGCCACGACCAACGGTCGTGGCCTACCTTTTACGTCGCGTTGCCGATCATTGCCCTGCGCCATGCCCCACGCTCGTGGCCTACCCGTCGTTGGCCACGCCATGCGGGACGTGCCCGGCGGCCACGCTCTGGTGCTGGCGGGCGCTGTCGATGTTGTGCTGCGAATCATCGAAGAAGATATCCGCGCCAAACGCTTCCAGGAACGGCCCTTTGTGCCGCCCCCCCAGGAACAGGGCCTCGTCCAGGCGCACGCCCCATTCGCGCAGCGTGCGGATCACCCGCTCATGCGCCGGGGCCGAGCGCGCGGTGACCAGCGCGGTGCGGATCGGTGCATCTTCGCCGGCCGGGAACACCGCCTGCAGCGTGTGCAGGGCCGACAGGAAATTGCGGAACGGGCCGCCGCTGAGCGGCTCGCGTGCGTTCTCGCGTTCATGCCGGCCAAAGGCCTCCACGCCCTGCTCGCGCGAGATGCGCTCGCTTTCATCGCCGAAGATCACCGCATCGCCATCGAAGGCGATGCGCAGCTGGCCCAGCGGCCGGCCCAGGTCCACCTGCTCGGCCGCCGCGATGGTCTCGCCCGGCGGCTTGGGCAGGATGGTGGCCGCGGCGATGCCGTGCAGCAATGCGCGCCGCACCGATTCCGGGTTGGCCGACAGGAACAGGTCGGTGCCGAACGGCTTCACGTACGGCCAGGTCGGCTCGCCCGCGGTGAAGGTCGCGCGGATGATGCCCAGCCCGTAGTGCTGGATCGAATTGAAGATGCGCAGGCCCGTATCGGCTGAATTGCGCGACAGCAGGATCACCTCCACGCGCGGCTGCTCCGGCGACTGCCCCTGGTTGAGCGCCAACAGCTTGCGTACCACCGGGAAGGCCACGCCCGGGCGCAGCACATCGTCCTCGTGCTTGCGCTGGTACTCGGCGTAGGCGTCCACGCCCTCAGCCTCGAACAGCGCATGGCCCTCTTCCAGGTCGAACAGGGCGCGCGAG
Source organism: Stenotrophomonas sp. GL_101 (assembly GCF_057835675.1). Classification (NCBI taxonomy): domain Bacteria; kingdom Pseudomonadati; phylum Pseudomonadota; class Gammaproteobacteria; order Lysobacterales; family Lysobacteraceae; genus Stenotrophomonas; species Stenotrophomonas sp. GL_101. The sequence goes on from NZ_CM174432.1 coordinate 2,957,233, forward strand.
GTCACAGCTACGGTCAGCAAACGGGGGGTGTTGTCGCCCATGGCAGTCAGCAATCCAATGCGGCCGCAGCGGCCGGCCAGCCATTGTCCCACAGTGCATGGCCACTACGGCCAGGCCGGCTCAGAACATGAACTGTTCGCTGAGAATGCGGTCTTCGAGGTTGTGTTCCGGATCGAACAGCAAGGTGACCCGGCGCTCGCGCGACTCGCGGATGGTCACTTCGACCACGTCGCGGGTCTCGTGCGAATCGGCGGTGACGCTGACCGGGCGCTTGTAGGGGTCCAGCACGCGGAAGCGTACTTCGGTATCGGCCTTGAGGATCGCCCCGCGCCAGCGGCGTGGGCGATACGGTGCCAGGGGGGTGAGCGCGATGGTGTGCGAGCCCAGCGGCAGGATCGGGCCATGCGCGGAGTAGTTGTAGGCGGTGCTGCCGGCGGGGGTGGCCACCAGTACGCCATCGCCGATCAGCTCGGCCACGCGTTCCTGGCCATTGAGGTCCACGCCGATATGCGCGGCCTGGCGGGTCTGGCGCAGCAGCGAGACGTCGTTGTAGGCCAAGGAGCCGGTGGTGGTGCCCGATTCGGTGAGGGCGAGCATTTCCAGCGGGCGCAGGTGGGCCGGTTCGGCCCGTGCGATCCGCGCCGGCAGGTCTTCGTCGTCGCGGAACTGGTTCATCAGGAAGCCGACCGTGCCCAGTTTCATCCCGAACACCGGCTTGCCCAGCGCACCATGCCGATGCAGGGTCTGCAGCATGAAGCCATCGCCGCCGAGCGGGCACAGCACGTCGGCCTGTTCGGGCGGGCAATCGCCGTAGCGGGCCAGCACCTGTGCCAGCGCCTGCTGCGCGGCCTCGGTGTTGCTGGCCAGGAAGGCGATACGGGGGGAAGCGCTCATCAACGATCCGGTGCGGCGGGTTGTTGCCAGAGCATACCCGCCGCGTCCCCGGTAGGCCACGACCGTTGGTCGTGGCGTGGGGCTCCGGTCACAGGCGCGAAGCCGCAATTCGCTCGGGCTTGCCGCGAGCGTCCGGGGCCCTTGGGCGGCCGGCAGGCCCTTGTGCAAATGTCCCCCGGCCGACGCCTGCGGCGACGGCCTCCTCCTTTATTTTGCCAAGGGCCTGCCGGCCGTCCAAGGGCTCGGCTTGCGGAACGTGCATCAGCGTCACCACCAACGGTGGTGACCTACCTCCGCATGGGCATCGGCGGCCTGCCGGCCGCCAAGGGGCTCAGCTTGCGGAACGAAAGACAAAAAAAACGGCCCCGCCGAGGCGGAGCCGTTTGCTTTTCATGCGTCGTGCAGACCCTTCAACACTGTCTGGGGCAGAGCCCCCCCTGAGTCGGGGGGGGCGCGCCGAAGGCGCGGGGGTTTGGTAGACCGATCCGCATGGGGCCCACGGTTTGCAGCGCAAACCGTGGGGCGTCAGCGCGAAAAGCGCTTACGCACCATGCGCGGCCAACTGACCAAGGCGCTGGACGGCGACCGACACGGTCGGGTAGTCCAGCGTCTTCTGCTCGGCCAGTTCGGCCAGCATCGACAGCGTGAAGCGCAGGCTGCTGTCGTCACGACCGATCCATGCCGCCACCTTGGCTTCGGCACTGCTGCCCTTCATCGACAAGACCTGCGCAGCCAGGTTGCGCTGGTGCGCGGCCAGCTCGTCACGCAGCACGCCACGGGCCACCGCGTGCCAGCGGCCATTGACCTCCAGCGCGTCGATCTGCTCGAACAGCCACGGCAGCTGCAGCGCGTCGCCCAGGCGGAAGTGGACCTTGGACACGTCCACCGGCTTGAGCTTGCGGGTACGCGCCAGTTCGATGATGTCGAACGCCGGCTCCAGGAACTGCAGTTCGGACAGCTGCTGCGACAACGCAGGCGGCAGGCCCTTGTCCTTCCACTCCTGCACGCTGGCCTCGTAGGCCGGGCGCTGCAGGTCCGAGAGTACGCCCGAGGCGACACGGATGTCGTTGAACGCGGCCTGGTAGCGGTTGACCGCTTCGGTGATGCCCGGCATCGCGCCGGGGCGCGACAGCAGCCAGCGCACGAACGAACGCTGCAGCTTCCAGATCACTTCCAGCGCATCGATCTGCACCGATTCGGGCAGGGTGCCGTCGAGCGCATCGATCTGCGCCCACAACGCACGCGCGTCCAGCGTTTCACGGCTGATCGTGTAGGCCTTGGCGACCTCGGCCACGCTGCGGCCGGTGTCTTCCTGCATGCGCATCAGGAAGGTGGCGCCCATCCGGTTGATGGTCTGGTTGGTCACGGCCGTGGCGATGATTTCGCGCTTCAGGCGGTGACGCTCCATCGCGTCGGCGTACTTCTTCTGCAGCGGCGTCGGGAAGTAACGCTGCAGCTCCTTGGACAGGTACGGATCTTCCGGGATGTCCGATTCCAGCAGCTGCTGGAAGGCCACCAGCTTGGAATAGGACAACAGCACCGACAGTTCCGGACGGGTCAGGCCCTGGCCACGCGCCTTGCGGGCCGACAGCTCCGCATCGGAGGGCAGGTACTCGATCTGGCGATCCAGCAGGCCCTGCTGCTCCAGCGTGCGGATGAAGTGCTGCTTGGAGCCCAGGCGTTTGACCGCCATCCGCTCCATCAGGCTCAGCGCCTGGTTCTGGCGGTAGTTGTCGTTGAGCACCAGCACGGCCACTTCATCGGTCATCGATGCCAGCAGCTTGTTGCGCTGTTCAACGGTCAGCTTCTTGGCCCGCACCACGTCGTCGAGCAGGATCTTGATGTTGACTTCGTGGTCGGAGGTGTCCACGCCGGCCGAGTTGTCGATGAAGTCGGTGTTGAGCAGCACGCCGGCCTGGGCCGCTTCGATGCGGCCCAGCTGGGTCATGCCCAGGTTGCCGCCCTCGCCCACCACCTTGCAGCGCAGCTCGCCACCGTTGACGCGCAGCGCGTTGTTGGCGCGGTCGCCCACATCGCTGTGCTGCTCGCTGGCGGCCTTGACGTAGGTGCCGATGCCACCATTCCACAGCAGGTCCACCGGGGACTTGAGGATCGCGCTCATCAGGTCGTTCGGCGACATCGCCTTGACCGACTCGTCCAGGCCCAGCACCTCGCGCACCTGCGGGGTCAGCTCGATCGACTTCAGGGTGCGCGGGAAGATCCCGCCGCCCTTGCTGATCAGCTTGGCATCGTAATCGGCCCAGCTCGAACGCGGCACGGTGAACAGGCGCTCACGCTCGACGAACGTGCTGGCGGCATCCGGGTTCGGGTCCAGGAAGATATGCCGGTGGTCGAACGCGGCGACCAGGCGGATGTGGCGCGACAGCAGCATGCCGTTGCCGAACACGTCGCCGGACATGTCGCCGACCCCCACCGTGGTGAAGTCCTGGCTCTGGCTGTCGCGGCCCAGTGCACGGAAGTGGCGCTTGACCGACTCCCACGCACCGCGCGCGGTGATGCCCATGCCCTTGTGGTCGTAACCGACCGAACCACCGGAGGCGAACGCGTCGCCCATCCAGAAGCCGTGCGCGATGGCCAGGCCGTTGGCGATGTCGGAGAAGGTCGCGGTGCCCTTGTCGGCGGCCACCACCAGGTACGGGTCATCCATGTCGTGGCGAACCACGTCCACCGGATGCACGATCTTGTTGTTGACGATGTTGTCGGTGATGTCCAGCAGGCCCTGGATGAACAGCGTGTAGCAGGCCACGCCGTTGGCGAACACCGCATCACGGTCGCCGTTCACCGGCGGGGTCTTGGCGAAGAAGCCGCCCTTCGCACCGACCGGCACGATGACCGTGTTCTTGACCATCTGCGCCTTGACCAGGCCCAGCACTTCGGTACGGAAGTCTTCGCGACGGTCCGACCAGCGCAGGCCGCCGCGGGCCACCGCGCCAAAGCGCAGGTGGGTACCTTCCACGCGCGGGCCGTACACGAAGATTTCGCGGTACGGGCGCGGCTTGGGCAGGTCCGGCACCAGTGCCGAATCGAACTTGAAGCTGATGACGTGGCCCGGACGGCCCTGCGCATCGGTCTGGTAGTAGCTGGTGCGCAGGGTCGCATCGATCACGCCCATGAAGCTGCGCAGGATACGGTCCTCATCCAGGCTGGACACGCGGTCCATCAGCTTCAGCAGCGCATCGCGCGCGGCGTCCATCTGTGCCTTGCGGTCGCCCTTGCGGGCATCGACCACGGTCTTGAGCACCTTCAGGGTGGCCTCGTCACCGCCGGCCAGGACATTCAGGTGCGCACGCAGCTCGGCCTGGCCGTCGGCGATGGCATCCTTGCTTTCATGCCCGGTGGCCGGGTCGAAGCGGGCTTCGAACAGCTCCACCAGCAGGCGCGCCAGCAGCGGGTAACGGGTGAAGGTGCCTTCCACGTAGGCCTGCGAGAACGGCACGCCGGTCTGCAGCAGGTACTTGCAGTAACCGCGCAGCATGGCGACCTGGCGCCAGTGCAGGCCGGCGGCCAGCACCAGGCGGTTGAAGCCGTCGTTCTCGGCATCGCCGTGCCAGACACGAGCAAAGGTTTCGCCGAAGGCTTCGTCCACGCTCGGCGCGTCGATCGCACCGGCCACCGATTCCACTTCAAAGTCCTGCACGTACACCGGCGCGTTGTCCACCGTGAGGCGATACGGACGCTCGGCGATCACGCGCAGGCCCATGTTCTCCATCATCGGCAGCGCGTCCGACAGCGGGATGTCGTCCAGCTGGCGGTACAGCTTCAGGCGCAGGCCATCGCCACCTTCGCGCTGCACGGCCTGCAGGCTCAGGCGCAGGTCGTCCGGACCGGTCAGCGCGTCGAGCTGGCTGACGTCGTTGGCGGCGATCTCGGTGCTGGAGTCTTCGATGTAACCGGCCGGCAATGCCTTGCCGATGCGTGCGGCAATGCGCAGGCCTTCGCTTTCACCGTGGCGTGCCACCAGCGCTTCGCGCAGGTCGTCCTGCCAGTTGCGCAGCACCTGGGCCAGCTTCTGCTCCAGTTCGCGGGTGTCCACTTCCAGGGTCTGGCCAGCCTTGGGGCGCACGATCAGGTGCACCTGGGCCAGCGGCGATTCGCCAAGCACCACCGAGCTGTCCACGTACTCGCCCTGCAGGGCGTCCTTGAGCATGGCTTCGATGCGCAGGCGCACATCGGTGTTGAAGCGTTCACGCGGCAGGTAGACCAGCGCGGAGATGAAGCGGCTGTACTTGTCGCGGCGCAGGAACAGGCGGCTGCGCACGCGCTCCTGCAGGCCCAGCACGCCCATGGCGGTGCGGAACAGCTCATCCTCGCTGGACTGGAACAGTTCTTCGCGCGGCAGGGTTTCCAGGATGTGGCGCAACGCCTTGCCGCTGTGGCTGGACGGGGCCAGGCCGGACTGCGTCATCACGTATTCGTGGCGTTGGCGCACCAGCGGGATTTCCCACGGGCGGCGGTTGTAGGCGCTGGAGGTGAACAAGCCCAGGAAGCGCTGCTCGCCGATGATCTTGCCCTTGGCGTCGAATTCCAGCACGCCGATGTAATCCATGTAACCGGAGCGATGCACGCGCGAACGGGCATTGGTCTTGGTCAGGATCAGCGCGTCCTTCAACCCGGTGGTGGCGTTGAGACCCTGTGCGGCGAGGGTCTTGACCGGACGCGCGGCGGACTTGTCCTTGCCGCGCATCAGGCCCAGGCCGGTTTCGTTGAGCGGCGCCAGCACCTCTTCCTTGCCCTGCTTCTCCACGCGGTATTCGCGGTAGCCGAAGAAGGTGAAGTGGTTGTCGGCAGCCCAGCGCAGGAATTCCTGCGCTTCGCTGCGCGATGCGGCGTCGACCGGCAGCTGGCGGGTACCGAGGTCGTCAGCCAGGCTCCTGGCCTTGCCGCGCATCGCTTCCCAATCGCCGACGATGGCACGCACTTCGTCCAGCGCCTTGATGATCGCCTTCTCGACGTCGGCCATGGCGTCGGCCGGCTGGCGGTCGATCTCCAGCAGCATCACCGATTCGGTGTTGCCCTCGCCCACGCCGGTCAGCTTGCCGGCCTTGTCGCGTGCGAAGCGCAGCACCGGGTGGCCCAGTACGTGCACGCCCACGCCATGCTCGGCCAGCGACATGGTCACCGTGTCGACCAGGAACGGCATGTCGTCATTGACGATCTGCAGCACCGTGTGCAGCGATTCCCAACCGTTGCCCTTGAGGGTCGGGTTGAACACGCGCACATTGGCCTTGCCCGGCTTGCGGACACGCGCGAACTCCAGCGTGTCTGCGGCCAGTGCGGCCCATTCCTCGGCGGTGTGGTGCGGGAACTCGTCCGCCTCCATGCGCTTGTAGAAATCGGCGGCGAACGCCACTGCCTCGGCCTGCCCGGCCGCCGGGTAGCGCTTGCGCAAGGCCGTGTACACCGGCTCCAGCGAGAAGCCCACTGGCGAAACAGTCTGCGTATCGGCGGGGGGGGATGTCTTTTTCACGGTCTTGGCTGCTGGTTTCTGCGATTTCATGACGGAGCGGTGCGTGTTGCTCAGTTGGGAAAATGAAATTGTAGGCCTACCGCACAAAAATACCTTGCTGCAGGACGGAATAAGTCGATTCGGGTTGGGTGGCGTTTACGTCGAGCATGACAATCCGTCCAGGTACGGGCGCGCATGTCGGGATTCTGCGCAATCGAGCATCGACCACTTCCATGGCAAGCTGAGGTCAGCCCTCAGCTGCGGCGCAAACACAAGGCTTTTCCAATTCTGAACTGGACGGTATAGTCCACCGCGTGAATCCCCCACACCCCGCCGCCAGCACCCTGGATGCGCGCGACCAGCGCGTGTTCGATGCCGTGCGCGACCTGTTCGCCAGCCAAGGCATGCAATTGAGCATGGACGCGGTGGCACAGCAGGCCGGCTGTTCCAAGCAGACCCTCTACAGCCGCTACGGCAGCAAGCAGGAACTGCTGCGCCGGGTGATGCAGCGGCACGTGTGCCGCGCCACCGCCGGATTGCGCGCCAAGGACGGTGAGGACCTGCGCAGCAACCTGCTGCAGTTCGCCACCGACTACCTGGAACACTCCACCCAGCCGCACGTGGTCCAGGCCCACCGCCTGATCGCCGCCGACGCCGGTCAGTTCCCGCAGGAGGCCCGTACGCTGTACCGCGATGGCGCGGGGGCGGTCGCTCTTCACCTTGCTGAATGGCTACAGACGCGCATCGCGCGCGGCCAGCTCAGGCATGACGACCCGCACTTCATGGCCGAACTGCTATTGAGCATGATCGCTGGCCTGGATGTAGAGAAACAGCGCTTCCACTCCCCCCATCGTGCTGACGCGCCCCGGCGCCAGCAGTGGGCCGAATTCTCCGTTGACAGCTTCCTGCGCGCGTTCGTGACGCTGGAAACCGCCGCGGCTCCGCATTCAAACCAACACCGGAGTTTCTCCTGATGATCGCCCCACTCCGCACCCTTGCCCTGACGTGCGCAGTCGCTGTTGCACTGACCGCCTGCAAGAAGCCCGAGCAGCAGACCCCGCCACCGCCGGAGGTGGGCGTGATCGAGGCCAAGCCGCAGACCCTGCCACTGCAGCGTGAGCTGGTCGGCCGGCTGTCGCCGTACCGCAGCGCCGATGTGCGCGCCCGCGTCCCCGGGGTGCTGCTCAAGCGGGTCTACCAGGAAGGTGCCGACGTCAAGCAGGGCCAGGTCCTGTTCCTGATCGACCCGGCGCCACTGCGCGCCTCGTTGAATGCCTCGCAGGCCGAACTGGCCTCGGCCCAAGCCACCTCCGCCAACGCCAAGGCCGCGGCCAACCGCGCCCGTTCGCTGGCCCCGCAGAAGTACGTGTCCAAGTCCGACCTGGATGCCGCTGAAGCGACCGAGCGTACTGCCGCGGCGGCCGTGCAGCAGGCCCAGGCAGCCCTGACCAGCGCCCGGATCAACCTCGGCTATGCCGAAGTGACCGCGCCGATCAGCGGCCGTGCCGGCAAGCAGCAGGTGACCGAAGGCGCACTGGTCGGCCAGGGCGATGTGACCCTGCTGACCACCGTGGACCAGCTGGACCCGTTGTACGTGAACTTCTCGATGAGCGTGGACGAACTGACCCTGATGCGCGCGGCGCAGGCCAAGGGTCAGCTCGCCCTGAGTGGCGATGGCAAGTCCACGGTGCAGGTCAAGCTGGCCGACGGTACGGTCTACGACCAGCCGGGCACGCTGGACTTCTCCTCGACCACGGTCGACCCGGCCACCGGCGCGGTGTCGCTGCGCGCGGTACTGCCGAACCCGCAGCAGATCCTGCTGCCGGGTGCCTTCGTCAGCTTCCAGGCGACCCTGGGTGAGCGCAACAACGCCTTCCTGGTGCCGTTGCAGGCGCTGCAGCGCGATACCACCGGCGGCTATGTGCTGGTGGTCGGCAAGGACGGCAAGGTCGCCCGCAAGAACGTCACCAGCGCAGGCCAGCAGGGCAGCAACTGGCTGGTGACCGCTGGCCTGGATACCGGCGACCAGGTGATCGTGGCCGGCGTGCAGAAGGTCAAGGAGGGCGACCCGGCCAAGGCCGCTCCGTGGAACCCGGCCGCCGCCAATGGCAATGGCCCGGCGCCCGTCGCTGGTGCGCCGGCCGCCGCCGGTGCCAAGCCCGCCGCTGCTCCAACCGATGCCGCTGCCGACAAGGCAGACGCCGCACCGGCCGCCGAACCGACCAAGCCGTAACGGGAAGCCTCCGTCATGCCTAAATTTTTCATTGAACACCCGGTATTCGCCTGGGTGGTCGCGATCCTGATCTCGCTTTCGGGCGTGATCTCGATCCTGGGTCTGGGCGTGGAGTCCTACCCGAGCATCGCGCCTCCCCAGGTGACGGTGAGCGCCACCTACCCCGGCGCCAGCGCCGACACCACCGAAAAATCGGTCACCCAGGTGATCGAGCAGCAGCTGACCGGTATCGATCACCTGCTGTATTTCAGTTCGTCCTCGGCCTCCAATGGCCGTGCCTCGATCACCTTGACCTTCGAGACCGGTACCGATCCGGACATCGCCCAGGTGCAGGTGCAGAACAAGGTGTCGCTGGCCACCCCGCGCCTGCCCACCGAGGTGACCCAGCAGGGCGTGGTGGTGGCCAAGGCCAACGCCGGCTTCCTGATGGTGGTGGCGCTGCAGTCCGATACGCCGACCATTGATCGCGATGCGTTGAACGACATCGTCGGCTCGCGCGTGCTCGACCAGATTTCGCGCATCCCCGGCGTGGGCAGCACCCAGCAGTTCGGTTCCGAGTACGCCATGAACATCTGGCTCAACCCGGAAAAGATGCAGGGTTATGGCCTGTCGGCCAGCCAGGTACTGGCCGCGATCAAGGACCAGAACGTGCAGTTCGCGGCCGGTTCGCTGGGTTCGGATCCGTCCCCGGCCGGTCACTACTTCACCGCCACGGTCTCGGCCGAAGGCCGTTTCAGCTCGCCCGACGAGTTCGAGAACATCATCCTGCGCGCCAATCCCGACGGCTCGCGGGTGATGCTCAAGGACATCGCGCGGATCGCCTTCGGCGCCAACAACTACGGCTTTGATACCCAGTACAACGGCAAGCCGACCGGCGCCTTTGCGATCCAGCTGCTACCGGGCGCCAACGCCCTGAACGTGGCCGGTGCGGTCACCGCCAAGATGGACGAACTGTCGCCGAGCTTCCCGGCCGGCGTGAGCTGGTTCTCGCCGTACGACAGCACCACCTTCGTCAAGATCTCGATCGAGGAAGTGGTCAAGACCCTGATCGAAGCGGTCGCGCTGGTGTTCCTGGTGATGCTGATCTTCCTGCAGAACTTCCGCGCCACCCTGATTCCCACCCTGGTCATCCCGGTCGCCCTGCTCGGCACCTTCCTGGGCATGAGCATCATCGGCTTCACCATCAACCAGCTGACCCTGTTTGCGATGGTGCTGGCGATCGGCATCGTGGTCGATGACGCGATCGTGGTGATCGAGAACGTCGAACGCATCATGACCGAGGAGAAGCTGCCGCCCAAGGCTGCTACCCAGAAGGCGATGACGCAGATCACCGGCGCGGTGGTGGCCATCACCGTGGTGCTGGCGGCGGTGTTCATTCCGTCGGCCCTGCAGGGCGGTGCGGCCGGCGAGATCTACAAGCAGTTCGCGCTGACCATCGCCATCGCGATGGCGTTCTCGGCATTCCTGGCGCTGGGCTTCACCCCGGCCCTGTGCGCGACCTTCCTCAAGCCGACCCACAGCGACAAGCCGAACATCGTCTACCGCACCTTCAACAAGTACTACGACAAGATCAGTGGCACCTACGTGGGCCACATCACCTCGGCGGTGCGCCACGCACCACGCTGGATGATCCTGTTCGTGGTGCTCACCGTGCTGTGCGGGTTCCTGTTCACGCGCATGCCCGGCAGCTTCCTGCCCGAAGAGGACCAGGGCTATGCGCTGGCGATCGTGCAGCTGCCGCCCGGCTCGACCAAGTCGCAGACCAACGAGGCCTTCGCGCAGATGCGCGGCATCCTGAAGGACAAGGAAGGCTTTGAAGGCATGCTGCAGGTGGCCGGCTTCAGCTTCGTCGGTTCCGGTGAAAACGTCGGCATGGGCTTCATCCGCCTCAAGCCGTGGGATGAGCGCAAGGTCACCGTGCCCGAGTTCATCCAGAACATGAACGGCGCGTTCTTCGGCATCAAGGAAGCGCAGATCTTCGTGGTCAACCTGCCCACCGTGCAGGGCCTGGGCCAGTTCGGCGGCTTCGACATGTGGCTGCAGGACCGTGGCGGCGCCGGCTATGAACAGCTGACGCAGGCGCGCAACATCCTGTTGGGCAAGGCAGCGGAGGAGACCGAACTGCTCACCGGCGTGCGCCCGAACGGCCTGGAAAACGCGCCGCAGCTGCAGTTGCACGTGGACCGCGTGCAGGCGCAGACCATGGGCCTGTCGGTGTCGGACGTGTACAGCACGATCCAGCTGATGCTGGCCCCGGTGTACGTCAACGACTTCTTCTACGAAGGCCGCATCAAGCGGGTGACCATGCAGGCCGATGGCCCGTACCGGACCGGCGCGGAGTCGTTGAACAGCTTCTACACGCCCAGCGCGCTGCAGAAGAATGCCGATGGCACCCAGGCGATGATCCCGCTGAGCACCGTGGTCAAATCCGAATGGATGTCCGCACCGCCGTCGCTGAGCCGCTACAACGGCTATTCGGCGATCAACATCGTCGGTTCGCAGGCACCGGGGCGCAGCTCGGGTGAGGCGATGCAGGCGATGGAGCGGATCGTCAGCGATGACCTGCCGGCCGGCTTCGGCTACGACTGGTCGGGCATGTCCTACCAGGAAATTCTGGCGGGTAATGCGGCCACGCTGCTGCTGGTACTGTCCATCGTGGTGGTGTTCCTGTGCCTGGCCGCGTTGTATGAAAGCTGGTCGATCCCGGTCGCGGTGCTGCTGGTGGTACCGCTGGGCGTGCTCGGCGCACTGGCGTTCTCGCTGGCGCGCGGCCTGCCCAACGATCTGTACTTCAAGATCGGCCTGATCACCGTGATCGGCCTGGCTGCCAAGAACGCCATCCTGATCGTGGAGTTCGCGGTGGAGCAGCGTGCGGCGGGCAAGACCCTGCGCGAAGCCACCATCGAGGCCTCGCGCCTGCGCTTCCGCCCGATCCTGATGACGTCCTTCGCCTTCATCCTGGGCGTGGTGCCGATGGCCATTTCCACCGGTGCCGGTGCCAATGCCCGTCACGCAATCGGTACCGGCGTGATCGGCGGCATGGTGTTCGCCACGTTCCTGGGCCTGTTGATGATCCCGGTGTTCTTCATCGTGGTCCGCCGCATGCTGGGCGACAAGCTGGACGAACCGTCCAAGGAGTTCGTCGAGCGCCAGAGCGAAGCCAACGCGACGCACCGCCCGGATCGTTGATCCGGCGGTGAGGCTACCCCGCCGGTAGGTGACCACCGTTGGTGGTCACACTGAAACGAGGAAGCCCCGGCGCGAGCCGGGGCTTTTTTGTGGGCGGTGCATCGCCGGGGGTACAGCCTTTCATCGGCGGGCGAATGTTCGGATGCATGCGTCGATCCGGTAGTGCCGGCCGCTGGCCGGCTCCTCCAGATACGTGCCATGCACGGACCGCCTGGTTGCCGGCCAGCGGCCGGTACTACGCTGTTCTACATGCACCGCTTGGTTGCCGGCCAGCGGCCGGCACTACGGTGTTCTGCACGGACCGCCTGGTTGCCGGCCAGCGGCCGGCACTGCCGCTCAGCGCAGCAGCGCCACCACCGCGCAGGCGACCACGATCACCAGCGACGGCCACTGCATCGGCACGAAGAAGAAATGATGGCGGGCACGCTCACCCGGCGCACGTGGGCCGCGATTGAGCACCAGACCCAGCAGCACATTGATCGCCGCACCACTCCCGAATCCGATCAGCAGCTGTGTCAACGAGGTATTGCCCTTGGCAACGGCAGGATCGGGCCACAGCCACATCAGCAGCAGCAACGTGGCGATGGGGGTGAGCAGGGTCAGGAAACCTGCGCCTCGGTAAATCAGCATGGGATGTCCGGCAAAAAAACGAGGGCACATTCTGCCTCAATCGGCGTGCCGACCAACGGTCGGCACCTACCCCTGACGTCCACGCCTCACCATGTCGTGATCGACACATCGTTATCCATCTGTAGACGGCGGCACGGTCTTCGGTGACCAGTAGGGATACAAAAGACCCTCACGCGATCCACGCCGGATGACCGGCCCGTCGCGCTCAACGGGGGAGAAACGCCATGAAGCACCGTGTTTTCGCTACCACGTCACTGTCGCTGCTGCTGGGAGCCGGACTGTTCCTGTCCGGCGACGCGCACGCCGGTGGACTTGTCGTCTGCGACAACTGCGTCAATCCACGCCAGATTGCCGCGAGCTCAGGCACCGGAACCACGCTCGTGGTCGATCTGGCCCAAGTAAAGCTCCATGGCTTCGAGGTCGAGTACGACCGTGAGCTAAAGCGCTACAGGGCCATCACTACGGCAGTTCCGTCGCCGGTATCCAGTGCCTTCCAGCGCATCATGGGGCTTGCCCATCTGGATGCGTCTGCCAGTGCTGCAGGTGCGGGGGGCAATGGAGCAGTCGTTCCCATCCATCCTGACGATCCCGGCCTGGCCAATGGAATTGCGTTCCCGGAGGAGTTCAAGGACTACCGCGCCTACGACATCATCGAGTCCGCCACAGCGCGCGCAAGGCTTGGCAGCAGCATCGGCGCAGCGTTCTCCGGCGCAACAACCAACAGCACTGCCTGGAATTCGATCTCCACTACCCTGTCATCGGTTGGCTTGAGTTTCGTCAGCCGCCTTTTCGGCGTCGATTCGGTGACCTACAGGATCACGTGGCGCGATGGATCGCAAACCGAGCTCATCATTGAGCCGGATTCGGTCCATCAGGCGCGCTACCTGAAAGGAAAGAGCCGGGACGCGCAAGGAAATCCGCTACCTGACGCTGCGGCAATCGGGCCCGATGCCGGCGACATTTTTGCAGGGGACCACTACTTTCCGGATCGCCGCTCCATGCGCGAGTGGATGCAAGCCGCGAAACTATACGGCATGCGGATAGACGAGTCCGGGATTGAGACCCTGCGGCTGCGCTGCACCTGGAACGGCGAAACGTTGGCGTGTACCAACGGGTAGGGTGAGCGTCATGGCAACGTTGAGCCACTTTTGATTCTTGGGTCTCGCCCGCTGACATCAATCCGGGCGGCGGCTGTCAGAGAATGGGCGCACTGCGCGCACAATCGATCATTCCACGGATGCAGCCCACCAACGAGGCGGCGCCATCCAGGCGCCGCCCTGGGCTCGCTCAGCGCAGCCCGGTCTCGTTGCGCGCGATCACCAGGCGCTGGATCTCCGAGGTGCCCTCGTAGATCTCGGTGATCTTGGCATCACGGAAGTACCGCTCCAGCGGCATTTCCTTGGAATAACCCATGCCGCCGTGGATCTGCACGGCCTGATGGGTGATCCACATCGCCGCTTCGGATGCGGTCAGCTTGGCGATGGCCGCTTCATTGCTGAAACGCTTGCCCTGGCCCTTCACCCATGCCGCGCGCAGGGTCAGCAGCAGCGCTGCATCCAGCTTGCACTTCATGTCGGCGATCTTGGCCTGGGTCATCTGGAAGGTACCGATGGCCGCGCCGAAGGCCTTGCGGTCCTTCACGTACTCCAGGGTCGCTTCATAGGCCGCGCGGGCAATACCGATGGCCTGCGAGGCGATGCCGATGCGGCCGGCGTCGAGCACGCCCATGGCGATCTTGAAGCCCTCGCCTTCCTTGCCCAGCACGTCGTCGGCGCTGGCCACGTAATCCTGGAACTCGATCTCGCAGGTGGCCGAGGCACGGATGCCCAGCTTCGGCTCGGTCTTGCCACGGTGGAAACCGGCCTTGTCGGTGTCGATCATGAAGGCGGTGATGCCGCGCGCGCCCTGGTCCGGGTCGGTCATCGCAAACAGCACGATGTACTTGGCGACCGGGCCGGAGGTGATCCAGCTCTTCTTGCCGTTGATGACATACGTGCCATCGGCCTGCTTGAACGCGCGGCAGCGCATCGCGGTGGCGTCCGAGCCGGACTGCGGCTCGGTCAGCGCGAACGCGCCGATGGCGTCGCCTTCGGCGATGGCGCGCACATACTGCTGCTTCTGCGCTTCACTGCCGTGGGTGAGGATGCCGTTGCAGAACAGCGAGTTGTTGACCGACATGATGGTCGAATGCGCGGCGTCGCCGGCGGCGATCTCCACCATCGCCAGCACGTAGGCAATCGGGTCCATGCCCGCACCGCCGTATTCGGCCGGCACTTCGATGCCCATCAGGCCGTTCTCGCCGAGCAGGCGGATGTTGTCCAGCGGGAACTCGCCCGTACGGTCATGGTGCTCGGCACTGGGCGCGATCTTTTCCTGCGCGATGCGACGTGCGACGTCCTGCAGCATCAGCTGCTCTTCGGTGAAACTGAAATCCACAGCACCCTCCCGGGAAAATGGTGCCGCGATTGTACCGGGAGGCAGGGAATCACGGCTGACTTGACCGCCATGCGGGGAAGGGACGAAAATATCTCTATATCGCGATAGGTAGATATTCATGGATCTCGAGGATTGGTCGGTCCGGCTGAAAGTATTCGCCGACGCCACCCGCGTACGCCTGCTCACCTTGCTGGAGCAGGAAGAACTCACCGTGGCCGAGCTGTCGGCCATCACCACGCTGGCACAGCCGCGCGTGTCCACCCACCTGGCCCGGCTGAAAGAGGCCGGGCTGGTCCGTGACCGCCGCGCCGGGGTGTCGGCGTATTACCGCTTCGACGACGCCGCGCTGGACCCCGCGCAGCGCGCCTTGTGGCACGCGCTGAGCACCGGCAGCGACGACCCGCTGCTGCGCCAGGATGCTGAACGCGTGGCCGCGGTACTGGCCAGCCGGGCGGCCGACCAGAACTGGGCCGACAGCGTGGCCGGCGACATGGAACGCCACTACTCCCCCGGCCGCACCTGGGAGGCGCTGGCGCGCACCGCGCTGCCGCTGCTGGAAACCGGTGACGTGCTCGACATCGCCTCCGGCGACGGCGTGCTGGCCGAACTGGTCGCCCCACACGCCAAGCGCTATGTCTGCATCGACACCAGCGCGCGCGTGGTAGCCGCCGCCAGCGAGCGCCTGCGCCGGTTGGCGAACGTGGAGGTGCGCGAGGGCGACATGCACGCGCTGCCGTTCAAGGACCGCAGCTTCGACCTGGTGGTGCTGATGCATGCGCTCACCTATGCCGCCAAGCCCGCCCAGGCCGTGGCCGAAGGCGCGCGCGTGCTGCGCCCGGGCGGCCGCCTGCTGCTGTGCAGCCTGGCCCGCCACGAACACAAGGCGGCCGTGGACGCCTATGGGCACGTCAACCTGGGCTTCAGCGACAAGGAACTGCGCAAGTTCGCCGAAAAGGCCGGGCTGGTCGTGTCCAACCTGGAAACGGTGACCCGCGAGAAGCGCCCGCCGCATTTTGAAGTCATTTCGCTGATCGCCAGCAAGCCCTGAGGCCCGCCATGCCGTCCCTGCCCTGGCTGCACCCCGAACGCGTCCACGCCCTGCAGGACGCACTGACCCGGCGCATCCTGATCATCGATGGCGCCATGGGCACGATGATCCAGCGCCATGGGCTGCAGGAAGAGGATTACCGTGGCGAGCGCTTCGCCGGCGGCTACGACCACGCGCACGGCCCCGGCTGTGCGCACCCCGGGCAGGCGCCCGAGGGCCACGACCTGAAGGGCAACAACGACCTGCTGCTGTTGAGCAAGCCGGAAGTGATCGCCGAGATCCACACCGCCTACCTCCAGGCCGGCGCGGACCTGGTGGAAACCAATACCTTCAACGCCACCTCGGTCAGCCAGGCCGACTACCACCTGGAACACCTGGTCTATGAGCTCAACAAGGCCGGCGCCGCCGTGGCCCGTGCCTGTTGTGACGCGGTGGCGGCGACCACGCCGGACAAGCCGCGCTTCGTGATCGGCGTGCTCGGCCCGACCAGCCGCACCGCCTCGATCAGCCCGGACGTGAACGATCCCGGCTTCCGCAATACCAGTTTCGATGCGCTGCGCGAGACCTACCGCGAAGCCATCGACGGCCTGATCGACGGCGGTGCGGACACGATCATGGTGGAGACCATCTTCGACACACTCAACGCCAAGGCGGCGCTGTTCGCCATCGAGGAAGCGTTCGACGACCGCGGCGCGCGGCTGCCGATCATGATTTCCGGCACCATCACCGATGCCTCCGGCCGCACCTTGTCCGGGCAGACCGCCGAGGCCTTCTACGCGTCGGTCGCGCACAGCCGGCCGCTGTCGGTGGGTCTGAACTGCGCGCTGGGGGCCAGCGACATGCGCCCGCACGTGGAGACCCTGTCCATCGTCGCCGACTGCCTGGTCAGCGCGCACCCCAACGCCGGCCTGCCCAACGCCTTTGGCGAGTACGACGAAACGCCCGAGGAAATGGCCGCCACGCTGCGCGAGTTCGCCAGCGCCGGCCTGCTCAACCTGGTGGGCGGCTGCTGCGGCACCACCCCCGGCCATATCCGTGCGATTGCCGAGGCGGTCGCCGACCTGCCGCCGCGTGCCCTGCCCGCCGCCCCGCTGGAGGATGCCGCGTGAGCGCATCCGCCGCCCGTTGTCGTTGACCCTCCTCCGCCAGCCCGTGCCCGCCTGACCATGACGCCTTCCCGCCCTACCCGCCTCTCCGGCCTCGAGCCGCTGGTGATCACGCCGGACCTGCTGTTCGTCAACATCGGCGAGCGCACCAACGTGACCGGCAGCGCGCAGTTCCGCAAACTGGTCAAGGAAGAACGTTACGAGGAAGCGGTCGAGGTCGCGCGCCAACAGGTGGCCAGCGGTGCGCAGATCCTCGACGTCAACATGGACGAGGGCCTGATCGATTCCGAGAAGGCGATGACGCGCTATCTCAACCTGATCATGTCCGAGCCGGACATCGCGCGCATCCCGGTGATGGTCGACTCCTCCAAGTGGAGCGTGATCGAGGCGGGCCTGAAGTGCCTGCAGGGCAAGAGCGTGGTCAATTCGATCTCGCTCAAGGAAGGCGAGGCGCAGTTCATCGAGCACGCACGCAAGGTGCTGCGTTACGGCGCCGCCGCGGTGGTGATGGCCTTCGACGAGGAAGGCCAGGCCGATACCTGTGCGCGCAAGGTCGAGATCTGTACCCGCGCCTACCGCATCCTGACCGAACAGGTCGGGTTCCCCCCGCAGGACATCATCTTCGATCCGAACATCTTCGCCGTCGCCACCGGCATCGAGGAGCACGACAACTACGCGGTCGACTTCATCGAAGCCACCCGCATCATCAAGCGGACGCTGCCGCACTGCCATATCTCCGGCGGCGTCTCCAACGTGTCGTTCTCCTTCCGTGGCAACGAGACCGTGCGCCAGGCGATCCACTCGGTGTTCCTGTTCCATGCCATCACCGCCGGCATGGACATGGGCATCGTCAATGCCGGCGCGATGCCGATCTACGACGAGCTGGAGCCGGAACTGCGCGAGCGCGTGGAGGACGTCATCCTCAACCGTCGCCGCGACGGCACCGAGCGCCTGCTGGAGATCGCCGAGCGTTACAAGGGCAAGAAGGGCGAGGTCAAGGGCGAAGACCTGGCCTGGCGCGAAAAACCGGTCGATGCACGCCTGGCGCATGCGCTGGTGCACGGCATGGATGCCTGGGTGGAAGCGGATACCGAAGAAGCCCGGGCACGCTCCACGCGCCCGCTGGATGTGATCGAAGGGCCGTTGATGGACGGCATGAACGTGGTCGGCGACCTGTTCGGGGCCGGCAAGATGTTCCTGCCGCAGGTGGTCAAGTCCGCGCGGGTGATGAAGAAGGCGGTGGCCTATCTGCTGCCGTTCATCGAGGCCGAGAAGGCCCGCAGCGGCGACACCGCCAAGAGCAATGGCAAGATCATCATGGCCACGGTCAAGGGCGACGTGCATGACATCGGCAAGAACATCGTCGGCGTGGTGCTGGCCTGCAACAACTTCGAGGTGGTCGACCTGGGGGTGATGGTGCCAGCGCAGAAGATCCTCGACGCCGCGCGCGAGCACAACGCCGACATCATCGGCTTGTCCGGGCTGATCACCCCGTCGCTGGAGGAAATGAGCCATGTTGCCCGCGAGATGGAGCGCCAGGGCTTCACGATGCCGTTGATGATCGGCGGTGCGACCACCTCGCGCGCGCACACCGCGTTGAAGATCGACCCGCATTACAAGGCGCCCACGGTGTGGGTGAAGGATGCCTCGCGCGCCGTCGGCGTGGCCCAGTCGCTGATCTCGCGCGAGCTGCGCGCGGCCTTCGTGGCCGCCAATGAAGCCGACTACGCCGACATCCGCCAGCGCCACCGCAACCGTGGCGATGCCAAGCGGCTGGTCACCCTGGCCAAGGCGCGCGCGCAACGCTTCGCGGGCGGCTGGGCCGAGTACGTCCCGCCGGCCCCGCGCAAGCCGGGCCTGCACGTGCTGGACGACTACCCGCTGGCCGATCTGGTCGATGTCATCGACTGGACGCCGTTCTTCCAGGCCTGGGAACTGGCCGGCAAGTATCCGGCCATCCTCACCGATGAGATCGTCGGCACCCAGGCCACCGAACTGTATCGCGATGCGCGCGCGATGCTGGCGTGCATCGTCAAGGAGAAGTGGCTGACCGCGAAAGCCGTGTTCGGGCTGTGGCCGGCCAACAGTGTCGGCGACGACGTGCATCTGCGCACCGACGCCGGCCCGGCAGTGCTGCACTTCCTGCGCCAGCAGGTCGACAAGCCAGTGGAGCGCCCGGATTTCTGCCTGGCCGATTTCATCGCCCCGGCCGACAGCGGCAGGCAGGACTGGATCGGCGCGTTCGCGGTGACCGCCGGCATCGGCATCGATGCCCACGTGGCACGCTTCGAGGCCGACCACGACGACTACAACGCGATCCTGCTCAAGGCCCTGGCCGACCGCTTCGCCGAAGCGCTGGCCGAGCGCCTGCACCAGCACGTGCGTACCGACTACTGGGGCTACCAGCCCGAAGAGCAGCTGGACAACGAGGCATTGATCGCCGAGCAGTACAGCGGCATCCGCCCTGCCCCCGGCTACCCGGCCTGCCCCGAGCACAGCGAGAAAGGCACGCTGTTCCGCCTGCTGGATGCGGAAAACAACGCCGACATGCAGCTCACCGAGAGCTTTGCGATGCTGCCCACGGCGGCGGTATCGGGCTATTACTTCAGCCATCCGCGCAGCCAGTATTTCGTGGTCGGCCGGGTCAGCCGCGAGCAGGTGAGCGACTACGCCAAGCGCAAGGGCGTGGACCGCGTCCAGGCCGAACGCTGGCTGGCGTCGAACCTGGATTACGACCCCGAGTAAGACCGGCAAGCCACGACCAACGGTCATGGCCAACCCGGTAGGTGCCGACCGTTGGTCGGCACATCCATCACCGCGCGCGATCCACACGCGCCACGACCAACGGTCGTGGCCTACCCGGTAGGTGCAGACCCAGCAAGGTAGGGGCCGACCCAGCAAGGTAGGTGCCGACCGTTGGTCGGCACATCCATCACCGCGCGCGATCCACACGCGCCACGACCAACGGTCGTGGCCTACCCCTACCAGACCAGGTCGTCGGGCACCTGGTAGGCCGGATCGGCGTAGGGATCCTGTTCGGCACTGGCATTGGGGTCTACCCGCAACGCCACCGACGGGGCGAAGATCGCTTCGGCCTCGTCCAGTACCGCCGCGCTGACCAGCATGTAGCGCCCGTTCTGCTGCAGTACGCCCAGCTCGCCGGCGTTGAGCGCCTTGAGCTGGTCGGCGTTGACGTACACGCGCTTGATCTTGCCGCCATAGTTGAAGTGGCGGGCGATCTCGGCGCCGGCGTCGTTCAACGACTTGCCTTCCAGCAGCACCTCAAGCTTGGCCTTGGCTTCGCGGCGCAGGCGCGCTTCCTCCTGCTTCAGGCGCTCCGCTTCGATGCGGTCGTCTTTTTCCTTCTGCGCGCGGATCGCATAGGCCTTGGCCAGGTCGATGTCTTCGCGCGAGCGCGGCTTGCCCTGGCCGGGATTCTGGCCCTGGCCAGCACGGCCGCCGCCGGGACGGCCCCGGCCCTGCGGACCGCGGCGGGCGGCATCGCCCTCGCGCGGTGGACGTGCGGCATCACCGCTGCGGGCGGCAGGACGTGCACCGTCGCCGGGCTTGCCAGGCGGGCGTGCGCCCTGGGGTTTGTTGCCCGGCCGGCCATCGCGGCGGGCATCGGGTTTGCGTTCGGGCTTGGGCGCGGATTTGAATCCAAGGCCCAGCAGCTGGTCGCGGAGTGTATCGCTCATGACGTGGGATCGATCAGTAGTGCGGGGGCGGCGGCTCTTCGCCCGAATCGGAATACAGCGCGTTGCGGACCTTGCCCAGGTCCTCCAGCAGCAGGCGGGTCAGGTCGGCGTTGCGGCTGCCTTCGATGCGCGCATCGGCCA
Organism: Stenotrophomonas sp. GL_101; assembly: GCF_057835675.1. Classification (NCBI taxonomy): domain Bacteria; kingdom Pseudomonadati; phylum Pseudomonadota; class Gammaproteobacteria; order Lysobacterales; family Lysobacteraceae; genus Stenotrophomonas; species Stenotrophomonas sp. GL_101. Next base: position 2,978,075 of record NZ_CM174432.1, read on the forward strand.
GTGCTTCGCTTACCTCGGCCAACGCCTGTTCCTGGAAGGACACGCGCATTTCCAGCTCGATCAGGCGCGCTTCCAGCGCCTGCTCACGCGGTGTGGGAATTGAATCATGCATGCAGCGAACGTCCCCGGCCAATGCCGTAGTAGGCCAGGCCCGCCGCTTCGATCTCCTGCGGGTCGTACAGATTGCGGCCGTCGAACACCACCGCGTCGTTGAGCATCTCGCGCAACCGGTTGAAATCCGGGCTGCGGAACTGCTTCCATTCGGTCACCACGACCAGTGCATCGGCACCGTCCAGCGCGTCGTAGGCGTTGTCGCAGAACACCAGGTCATCGCGCTCGCCGAAGATCCGGCGTGCCTCGTCGGTGGCTTCCGGGTCGTAGGCGCGCACCTGCGCACCGCCTTCCCACAACTGCGCCAACAGGCGGCGGCTGGAGGCCTCGCGCATGTCATCGGTGTTGGGCTTGAACGCCAGCCCCCACACCGCGAACGTCTTGCCGCGTACGCCTTCGTCTTCGCCACGGTCGTAGTGGCGCTGGATCAGCTGGTAAAGATGCCCCTTCTGCGCATCGTTGACCGCCTCCACCGCGTTGAGCAGCTTGGGCTCATGCCCGTACTGCTGCGCGGTGCGGGCCAGCGCCTGCACGTCCTTGGGGAAACACGAGCCGCCATAACCGGCGCCCGGGTAGATGAAATGCCAGCCGATGCGCGGATCCGAGCCAATGCCCTGGCGGACCTGCTCGATATCGGCACCGACTTTCTCGGCGATGTTGGCGATTTCGTTCATGAACGAAATCTTGGTCGCCAGCATCGCATTGGCGGCGTACTTGGTCAGCTCGGCCGAGCGCACGTCCATCTCCACCACGCGGTCGTGGTTGCGGTTGAACGGTGCGTACAGGCGACGCATCAGCGCCACCGAATCGGGGTTGGCCGCGCCCACCACGATGCGGTCAGGCCGCATGCAGTCGGCAACCGCGTCGCCCTCCTTCAGGAATTCCGGGTTGGAGACCACGTCGAACGCAATCTCCACCCCACGCGCGGCCAGCACCTCGGCGATGGCGGCACGTACTTTGTCGGCCGTGCCCACCGGCACGGTCGACTTGTTCACCACCACCGTCGGCACGCACATGTGCGTGCCGATGGTGCGGGCCACGGCCAGCACGTACTGCAGGTCGGCACTGCCGTCCTCGTCCGGTGGCGTGCCCACGGCGATGAAGATCACCTGGCCATGCGTGATCGCGCTGGCGGCATCGGTGGTGAAGACCAGCCGCGACGCGGCGTGGTTGGCCTTGACCATCGGCTCCAGGCCCGGCTCGTAGATCGGGATGACGCCCACGTTGAGGCCATCCACCTTGGCCTGGTCGATATCCACGCAGACCACCTGGTGGCCGACATCGGCCAGGCAGGTACCCGTCACCAGACCGACGTAGCCGGTACCGAAAATCGCAACACGCATGTCCGTTGGGACTCCAGTTCCGGTTACGGAAGAACGTTGAGCAGTTCGACGTCGAAGGTCAGCGTCGCGTTCGGACCGATCGGACCGCCCGGGGTGCCCTGTTCGCCGTACGCCAGCTCACCGGGGATCCAGAAGCGGTACTTGGAACCGGTCGGCATCAGCGACACGCCTTCCGACCAGCCCTTGATCACCTGGTCCAGGCCGAATTCGATCGGCTGGCCACGCTGGTAGCTGCTGTCGAACACCGTGCCGTCCAGCAGTTTGCCTTCGTAGTTCACGCGGACCTTGCTGCTGGGCAGCGGGCGCTCGCCCGAACCCGGGCGCAGCACCTGGTACTGCAGCCCCGACGCGGTGGTGACCACGCCCGGAACGGTCTTGTTCTTGGCCATGAAGGCATTGCCTTCGGTACGGTTGGTACCGCCCTGGGCGGCCGCCTTGGCCTGCACTTCGGCCTGCTTGCCGGCCATGAACCCTTCCAGCGTGGCCTTGGCCTGCTCCGGGGTCATCTTGGCGGTGCCCTTGTTGAACGTGGTGGTGACCGCGTCGAACAGCGCATCCAGGTCCAGGTCATCCTTCAGCGGCGCCAGCGACGGGCCGACGGCGTAGCTGCCCAGCATCAGGCCGACCTTCTCACGGTCCACCTTCGGCGGCGCGGTCCCCGGGGCCACGCCCGGCACCGGCTGGCCGCTCTGGGCCATCATCGCCTGGCGCAGGGCGGCATCGGTCTTCTGCGCCTCTTCCTGCGAAATCAGCGGTTCCTTGCCGGCGAAGGCATTGGTGACGCCACGACGCAGCGCAGCCAGGTCGATCTCACTGGAAATCGGTGCGAACGAATTGGCCACATCGATGCCGATGGCGTAGCCGAGCTTTTCCCGTTGGGAGTTCAAAGCGGAAGTCTCCTTGGCAGCCGCGGGGGCGGCCGGTTGTTGCGACATCGCGGTACCGGTGGCACCCATCGCCAGAATCAGAACCGACGCCGCGGCGCCGCGCATTCCCATCTTCATTCGCTGCATTCCTGAAAGTAACTGGACGCCGACGTCGGCGCGAAAGCAATCATTGTCGCACGCACATACGAGATGTCGAGGTGCTCAGCGCTTGGACGTGACCGACAGCTCGCGTTCAATGGCCGCCACCAGCGCCTTGTCGTCCGGCGTGACCTTGCTGGGGAACTGCGCCACTACCCGTCCATCGCGCGACACCAGGTATTTGTGGAAATTCCAGCCCGGCGCCACGCCGGTGGCGGCCGCGAGGCGCTGATACAGCGGTGTCGCATCCGGGCCGGTGACCTGCACCTTCTGGAACATCGGGAACTTCACGCCATAGGTAAGCGTGCAGAATTCCTGGATCTGGGCCTCGTCACCGGGCTCCTGGCCCTTGAAGTCGTTGGACGGGAAGCCCAACACCGAGAAGCCGCGCGCCGCATAGGTCTTCTGCAGCGCCTCCAGGCCCTCGTACTGCGGAGTGAAGCCGCACTTGCTGGCGGTGTTGACCACCAGCAGCACCTTGCCACCGAATGTTTTCTGCAGATTGACCTCGGCCTTGCCGGCCAGCGGCCGGTAGCTCAGGTCAAGCAGGCCGGCAGCCTGGGCACTGGTGCCGGCGAGCAGCCCGCCCACCAGCAGCAACACCCCCCAACGGCGGGCACGGCCACCGACCAGGTGGCGCAGGGACAGCAAAGGACGGATCTGGGGCATTGCAACACTCCGCGAAAGAGGCAAAACGGCGGGAACAAGGGTTGCAACGCACTGCCACAGCAGCGTTTGCAGCCAGCTCCGCACTATATCACCGGCACTTTTACCCTTGCGTGGCGACGGCCCTGCACGCGCCTGGCCAGGTGGACCGGCACCGCCGCGCGCCGATCACCGGCGCGTTTGAATGGCCCTGCCTGGCGGTTTGCACGGCCGACCCGATGTGCCGCCGCCGCGCCCTGAACAGGCAACCGCTTGCCCTGGCGTTGACGCTACTGAACGACGGCAACGTCCGCCACGCCCCTGAAATTCACTTTATTTTGTTAAAAATCAATTGCTTGAGTTAATCGAATTGCGACTGTCATGCCCCTGCCATCAGTTGGGGGTGATACCTGTTGCACTTCGGCGTGCCGGTGTTATAGTTGAATACAACACCAGTCACCTGATGCAGGGGAAGCCCATGAACCACATGCGCCGCCAGTCCACCAAAGCCGTCACTGCCGCCTCCGTGCTGCTGTTGCTCGGCTGGTGGGGTACCCCTGCCGGAGATCGTGGCGGCATCACCGCCACCGGTGCGTTTGAAGGCCCGCAGGACGCAGGCGTCATCGAGGCAGGGACCGCTGACGGCGCCCCCACGCCCCCCCGCCGGCTGCACAGTTCCCTGTCCATGCCTTACTTCTCATTCGCACAGTCGCTGAACCCACGGAGCTGACCATGAGCGATATCCAATGGAGCGATGGTGCTCCGATCTACCGTCAGTTGAAGGAACGCGTGATCGCCATGATGCTTGACGGCATCATCAAGCCCGGCGACGCCCTGCCTTCGGTTCGACAGGTGGCCGCCGAGTACCAGCTCAACCCCATCACCGTGTCGCGCGCCTACCAGGAACTGGCTGACGAAGGCCTGGTCGAGAAGCGTCGCGGGCTGGGCATGTTCATGACCGAAGAAGCGGCCACGCAGCTGCGCAGCAGCGAACGCGACCGCTTCCTCAACGAAGAATGGCCACTGGTGCTGGAGCGTATCCAACGCCTGGGCTTGAATATTGACGAATTGCTGCCCCAGGGGAAATCCTCATGAATGCCGTTGCAAGTGATGTCGTCATCTCCGCCCGCGGCCTGCGCAAGGCCTACAAGCAGACCTTGGCGCTGGACAACACCAGCTTCACCATCGCCCCCGGCCGGATCACCGGCCTGATCGGTCCCAACGGCGCCGGCAAAACCACCCTGCTCAAGGCGCTGCTCGGCCTGACCGCGGTGGAAGGCGAACTGCAGGTGCTGGGGCTGGACCCGGCGGTGCAGCGCAACGCGCTGATGAACGATGTGTGCTTCATCGCCGACGTGGCGGTGCTGCCGCGCTGGATGAAGGTGCGCGAGGCGATCGATTTCGTCGCCGGCGTGCATCCGCGCTTCGACCGGGCCCGTTGCGAACGCTTCCTGGCCTCGACCAAGCTGCAACCCAGGCAGCGTGTGCGCGAACTGTCCAAGGGCATGATCGTGCAGCTGCACCTGGCGCTGGTGATGGCCATCGACGCCAAGGTGCTGGTGCTGGACGAACCGACCCTGGGCCTGGACATCCTGTACCGCAAGGAGTTCTACCAGCGCCTGCTGGAAGACTATTTCGACGAGCAGAAGACCATCATCGTCACCACCCACCAGGTGGAAGAAATCGAGCACATCCTCACCGATGTCATGTTCATCCGTGACGGCCGCATCGTGCTGACCACCGACATGGAAGACGTGGGCGATCGCTACAGCGAAGTGCTGGTGTCGGCCGATGCGCTGGAGGCGGCACGCACCCTGCAGCCGATCGACGAACGCTCGCTGCCGTTCGGCAAGACCGTGCTGTTGTATGACGGGGTGCCACGCACCCAGCTCGCGCCCCTGGGCGAGATCCGCAGCCCCGGGCTGGCGGACCTGTTCGTGGCCATCATGAAGGGAACCTACGCATGAACACCGTCCACCACCCCATCAGCAAGGCCACCACCTTCAAGTGGCTGCTCAAGCGCGAGTACTGGGAAAACCGCGGTGGTTTCCTCTACGCACCGCTGATCGCCGGCGCCATTTCGCTGTTCATGAGCCTGATCGGCATCGTGGTCGGCCTGTGGGGCCTGCGCCGGGCCGCGCAGAGCGGAAACCTGCAGATCGACAACGAGAGCATCAACGTCAACGGGCTCGACCTGAAGATGCTGACCGAGAAGCTCGATCCCAAGGACATGGCCGATCTCGGCAATGCGTTGGACCTTACCCTGCTGCTCAGCTCGCTATGGCCGTTCCTGGTGCTCGCCTTCGTGGTGTTCTTCTACTGCCTGGGCGCGCTGTACGACGACCGTCGCGACCGCAGCATCCTGTTCTGGAAATCGCTGCCGCTGTCCGATGCGCAGACGGTGCTGTCCAAGGCGCTGAGCGCGCTGCTGGTGGCGCCGGTGATCGCGGTGATCGCCTCGGTGCTGACCATGTTCGGCTTCATGCTGATCCTGTCGGTGGTGGTGCTCACCCAGGGCGGCAACCCGATGACCCTGATCTGGGGCCCGGCCAGCCCGCTGAGCTTCGTGCTCAGCCACCTGTCGTGGATCCCGGTGTACCTGCTGTGGGCGCTGCCGACGGTGGGCTGGTTGCTGATGTGCTCGGCATGGTCGAAGACCAAGCCGTTCCTGTGGGCGGTGATGCTGCCGCTGTTCGCCGGGATCATCGTCAGTACCACCCATCTGATGAACCTGTTCAACATGACCAGCGGCTGGTTCTGGCAGCACATCGTCGGCCGCCTGCTGCTGGGCACGCTGCCGGGCAGCGATGTGTTCTACCGCGGCGACCAGCTCCGCGCGGTGGTCGGCGACCGTGACAACCTGGTCGCGGCGCTGTCCCCGGCCAACCAGCTGGCCGTGCTGTCGATGCCGGAACTGTGGATCGGCGCGGCTGCAGGCGTCGTGTTCATCATCATCGCGATCCGCCTGCGCCGACGTGCCGGCGAAATCTGACCCCTGCCGCCTTGCGCACTGCCCCTTACTGACCGAGGAACACACATGATCCGCACGCTCGCTGTTGCCTCCCTGCTGTTGCTGCCGCTGTCGGCGCTTGCCGATGAACCGCAGTGCAAGTTCAACGAACCGCGTGAGCTCAAGCTCGACCTGGCCGGTGCCAAGGCGGTGGTGTTCGAGGTCAACCAGCACGACATCGACCTGCAGGCCGGTCCCGGCCCGGCCACGCTGAGCGGGCGCGCCTGTGCCTCCGACGCCGACTGGCTGCGCGACCTCACCGTGACCCAGCAGAAGGTGGACGGAAAGCTGGTCGTGCGGCTGCAGCGCGAAGGCCGTGGCCGCAGCATCTCCCTCAGCGGCAGCAGCTATGCCTACCTGGACATCCGCGGCAGCATCCCGGACAACATCCTGGTGCAGATGAAGGTCGGCTCGGGTGATGCCAGCGTCAACGGCGCGCACTCGCTCAGCGCCGACGTCGGCTCGGGCGACATCAAGCTCACCGCCATCAAGGGCCTGGTGACCGCGGCGGTGGGTTCTGGCGATGTGGTGCTCGACGGTGCCGGTGCGTTGAACCTGCTGTCGATCGGCTCGGGCGACTTCACCGGCCGCAACATCCGCGAGGATGCCAAGGTGGGCAACGTGGGGTCCGGGGATCTGAAACTGGACGGCGTGGGCGGCAACGTGTCGATCAACGTGGTCGGCTCCGGCGACAGCGATGTGCGCCGGGTCAAGGGCAATGTCAGCGTCGGCAACGTGGGCTCCGGTGACACCGAACTGCGCGACATCGGCGGTGGCGTGAGCGTGGAGCGCCATGGCTCGGGCGATGTGAAGGTGCGCGATATCGGCGGCGACCTGCGCGTGGGCAACAGCGGCAGCGGAGACATCCAGCACAGCAACGTGCGCGGCCGCGTCGAACTGCCGCGCGGCAAGTAACCCCCTTCCGGACGGACCGACCCCATGAACAAGCGACTGCTCCTCCCGACCCTGCTGCTCTGCCTGCCGCTGGCGGCCTGCAGCCCGCCGGAAAGCGGCAAAGGCAAGGCCCCCACCGACCCCGGCGCGGCCGCACCGGCCACCGCTGCGATCGAGTCCAGCACCATCGGCAAGACCGTGCAGAACGCCACCGACCGGGCGCGCAAGGAGATGGCCCAGGGCAACATCAGCATCTCCGACAATCAGTCCAACAAGGCCGAGATCACCCCGCTGGGCGAGTTGCTGATCAACGGCCAGACCGTGCCCACCGATGCCAGCCAGCGCGCCCTGCTGCTGGACTATCGCAAGCAGGTCGAAGCCCTGGCCGGGGCCGGCATGGACATCGGCGTGGCTGGCGCGAACCTCGGCGTGAAGGCTGCGGGCGAAGCATTGAAGGGCATCTTCTCGGGCGATACCCAGGGTATCGAGGAGCGGGTCAATGCCGAGGCGAGCAAGATCGAGAGCCAGGCCAAGCAGCTGTGTTCGCTGCTGCCGGCGATGATGGCCAGGCAGCAGGCGCTGGCCGCCTCGCTACCGGCCTTCAAGCCCTACGCCAGCATGGAACAAAGCGATATCGACGACTGCGGCAAGTAAGTGCGCCGGCTGCGACGTTCGGTCGCAGCCCGGCCCGCATGCACGGGGGGAGGACTACACTAGCCCTCCCCCTTTTTTGTGCATTGCCTGCCATGAAGAAGCTATGCCTGCTGCTGTTGGCCCTGTTCTGCCTCGGCGCCACCGGCTGCGACCAGGAGTACCGCAACCACCGTGCCGAGCGCAGCAAGCCGAAGATCACCGTCAGCGACGGCATGCTCACCGTCCGCCGCGCGCCGGCGCCGAACATCATCGTGCTGCCCAACGGGCACATGAAGATCGACGAGATCGAAATTCCGCTCGACCCCAGCCAGCAGGCGCTGCTGCAGGGTATGTTCGGCCAGCTGCAGGTGCTGCGCCAGAACACCCTCACCGACGCCCCGCCGGACCCGGCCAAGCGCTCGGTCAAGATCCAGGTGCCCGATGGCATGCAGCCGATTCCGCCTGACCTGGTGAAGCGCATTCCGGAGTTCAAGGATTACACCGAGACGTTCGACAACCTGCAGGCCGATCGGCACTGACAAGGGGGTCGCGCGGGGGTCGGCGGGTCGGGCGCTGGGCCCCCATACCCTTTCCGGCGAATGTCCTCCGGCGTCGGCCTGCGGCCGCCCCCTCCCCCTTTATTTCGCCTCCAAGGGCATGGGGCCCAGCGCCCGACCCACCGACCAGCACCAGAAAAGCCTGGCTTCCCCCTGCTTACCGCACGCCGAGCCCCGTAGCGGCCGGTAGGCTCCTGGGCAAAATAATGGAGGAAGCCGCCACGCGGCCGGGGGACATTTGCGCCAGGGGCCTACCGACCGCTACGGGGCCCTCACGCTCGCGGCACGCCCGAACGGAGACCGCCTGACCCCGACGACCCCGCCACGCGCGCGTCGCCGTACGCCATCTGCCATCTGCCATCTGCCATCGAGCAAGACGCTCGCCTCCTTTGGAAGAAGAATCAAAAAAAACGGGCCTTTCGGCCCGTTTTTTTGTTTGCTCCGGGCCTGCCGATCAACCGCCGCCGCTGCTGCCAGCATGGATACCACCGGCAGTCAGCGCCGCCGGATCCAGCAGCTTGCGCAGCTCGGCCTCGGACAACCCGCTGTCTTCCAGCGCCACGTCCAGCACCGGGCGCTGCTCCTTGTAGGCGCGCTTGGCGATTCCCGCGGCCTTTTCATAGCCGATGATCGGGTTCAACGCCGTCACCAGGATCGGGTTGCGGTCCAGCGCCTCACGCACCCGGTCTTCGCGCACGGTCAGCCCGCTGATCGCGGTATCGGCCAGCAACCGGGTGATGTTGCCCAGCAGGCCGATCCCATCCAGCAGGTTGGCCGCAATCAATGGCAGGGTCACGTTCAACTGGAAGTTGCCGGTCTGCCCGGCCACGGTGATCGCGGTGTGGTGGCCGATCACCTGCGCACAGACCATCACCATCGCCTCGGGGATCACCGGATTGACCTTGCCCGGCATGATCGAACTGCCCGGCTGCAGGGCCGGTAGTTCGATCTCGCCCAGCCCGGCCAGCGGACCGGCATTCATCCAGCGCAGATCGTTGGCGATCTTGATCAACGCCACCGCCAACGCATTGAGCTGGCCGGACAGCTCCACCGCGTCGTCCTGCGCCGCCAGCCCTTCGAACTTGTTCTCGGCACTGTCGAACTTGATGCCGGTCTGCTGCTTGAGCAGCTTGGCCACCTTCTCGCCGAAGCGCGGATCGGCGTTGATCCCGGTGCCGATCGCGGTGCCGCCCAGCGGCAACCGGCGCAGACGCTTGAGGCTGTCTTCAATGCGCGCCTGCGCCGAGGCCAGCTGCGCCGACCACGCGCCGAATTCCTGCTCAAAGGTCAGCGGCATCGCATCCATCAGATGGGTACGCCCGGTCTTGACCACCTTGCGCAGGCTGCGGCCCTTCTTGTCCAGGGTCTTGCGCAGGTGCACCAGCGCCGGCAGCAGGTGCTCGTGCACGCCCAGCAATGCCGATACACGCAGCGCGGTTGGAATCACGTCATTGGAGCTCTGCCCCTGGTTGACGTGGTCATTGGGGTGCACCGCCAGCTTGCCGGCCTTGCCGGCACGGTTGGCCAGCGTGGCGATCACCTCGTTGGCATTCATATTCGAGGAGGTGCCCGAACCGGTCTGGTACACATCGATGGGGAAGTGCGCATCGTGCTGGCCTGCGGCCACTTCGCCCGCCGCCACCTCGATCGCCTTGCCGATGTTCTTCGGCAGGTGGCCCAGCTCGACATTCACCGCCGCTGCCGCGCCCTTGACCAGCCCCAGCGCGCGGATGAAACCGCGCGGCATGCGCTGCCCGGACACCGGGAAATTGTTCACCGCGCGCTGGGTCTGCGCGCCCCACAACGCATCGGCGGGAACCTGCAGTTCACCCATGCTGTCGTGTTCGATCCTGAAACCCTTGCTCATTGCATCACTCCGCGTTTCTTTCGGTTTGGAAAGGGAACCTGCGGCTGGCAACGGGCCTGATTCCCTGGCTGGCGGCTCAGCGCACGATACTCCGAGGTGCCGGAAAAGCCCACGTGCAGCGGCGTCGCCCGGTACCGGCGGAGCGTGTCCGTTCATGCCCGGATCGGCCGCCCCGGGCCGCTCGACAGACCGCCCGCGTTGGGTCGCGCGGCCCCGCGCGCACGGGGCACGGGCCGAGCCGGCCGGGGCAGCGTAGAATGACGGCCCCCGCCGTCATTGCCCTGCGCCCGCCATGTCCGAATTCGCCCTGCTCGCCCTGTCCCCGCTCGATGGCCGCTACGCCGGCAAGGTCGACGCGCTGCGCCCGATCTTCTCCGAATACGGCCTGATCAAGGCCCGCGTGAAGGTCGAAGTGGAATGGCTGCTGGCCCTGGCCAACGAGCCGGGCATCGTCGAGCTGGCCCCGTTCTCGGCCACCGCCACCGCCCGCCTGCGTGCCCTGTCCGACGATTTCGCCCCGGCCCACGCCGCCCGGGTCAAGGACATTGAGCGCACCACCAACCACGACGTCAAGGCGGTGGAGTATTTCATCAAGGAACAGCTCAAGGCCGATGCCGAGCTGGGCCCGGCGCTGGAGTTCGTGCATTTCGCCTGCACCAGCGAAGACATCAACAACCTCAGCTATGGCCTGATCCTCGAGCAGGCCCGCCGCGAGGTGCTGCTGCCCGCGCTGGACAACGTCACCGGCCTGCTGCGCACGCTCGCCCACGCCCAGGCCCAGCAGCCGATGCTGTCGCGCACCCACGGCCAGACCGCCTCGCCCACCACCCTGGGCAAGGAAGTGGCCAACGTGGTGGCACGCCTGGAGCGCCAGCGCCGGCAGATCGCCGCGGTGGAACTGACCGGCAAGATCAACGGCGCGGTCGGCAACTACAACGCCCACGTCATCGCCTACCCCGCGGTGGACTGGCCGGCCTTCGCCAAGCGCTTCGTGGAAAGCCTGGGCCTGGTGTTCAACCCCTACACCACCCAGATCGAGCCGCACGACAACGTCGCCGAGATCGGCGATGCCGCGCGCCGCGCCAACATCATCCTGATCGACCTGGCCCGCGACATCTGGGGCTACATCTCGCTGGGCTACTTCAAGCAGAAGCTCAAGGAAGGCGAAGTGGGTTCCTCGACCATGCCGCACAAGGTCAACCCGATCGACTTTGAAAACGCCGAAGGCAACTTCGGCATCGCCAACGCCCTGTTCGAGCATTTCAGCGCCAAACTGCCGATCAGCCGCTGGCAGCGCGACCTCACCGACTCCACCGTGCTGCGCGCGGTCGGCACCGCCTTCGGCCACAGCCAGGTGGCGCTGGATTCCCTCGCCAAGGGCCTGGGCAAGCTGACCGTGAACCCCGAACGCATCAACGCCGACCTGGACGCCTCCTGGGAAGTGCTGGCTGAAGCGGTACAGACCGTCATGCGCCGCCATGGCCTGCCCAACCCCTACGAACAACTCAAGGCCCTCACCCGCGGCCAGGGCATCACCGCCGAGTCGATGCAGGCCTTCGTGGAAACCCTGGACCTGCCCGAAGACGCCAAGCAGGGCCTGCGTGCGCTGACCCCCGGCGGCTACATCGGCCTGGCCGCCGACCTGGCCAAGGCGATCTGAGGATCGCGCCAACGATGTGAGCCCGACCCAGCGTCACCACCAACGGTGGTGGCCTACCGGGGCCCGGGCATCGGGACCCGCGTGTCGAGCATGCGTGGATGCCGCTCTTTGCGTCCTGCAAGCCGAGCCCCTTGGCGGCCGGCAGGTCCTTGGCAAAATAAAGGAGGAGGTCGGCGCCGCAGGCGTCGGCCGGGGGACATTTGCGAAAGGGCCTGCCGGTCGCCGAGGGGCCCCAACGCTCGCGGCATGCCCGAACGACGAGGCCGTCGACGCAAAGCGTCACCACCAACGGTGGTGACCTACCAAGGGTATTGGTGCCCGCGTGCAGGGCACGCGGCACCCCAAGCAGACCGGCAGATCCACGCCATGCATGGATAGCGCTCTTCGCGTCCCGCAAGCCGAGCCCCTTGGCGGCCGGCAGGTCCTTGGCAAAATAAAGGAGGAGGCCGGCGCCGCAGGCGTCGGCCGGGGGACATTTGCACAAGGGCCTGCCGGCCGCCAAGGGGCCCCGACGCTCGCGGCATTCCCGAACGAGGAGGCCGTCGGCGCAAAGCGTCACCACCAACGGTGGTGACCTACCGGCGTCAGGCATCGGGACCCACGTGTCGAGCATGCGTGGATACCGCTCTTCACGCACCGCAAGCCGAGCCCCTTGGCGGCCGGCAGGTCCTTGGCAAAATAAAGGAGGAGGCTGGCGCCGCAGGCGTCGGCCGGGGGACATTTGCACAAGGGCCTGCCGGCCGCCAAGGGGCCCCGACGCTCGCGGCATGCCCGAACGAGGAGGCCGTCGGCGCAGAGCGTCACCACCAACGGTGGTGACCTACCGGGGCCCGGGCCCCGACGCTCGCGGCATGCCCCCACAGAGACACCGCGACACCCCACCGCAGGTGCACATCCGGCCCAACCAGCGGACAATGGCCCTGCTCGCGCCGGCACTGCCGCGCCCCGCTTTCCGTCTACACGCTGCAAGGATTCCCCCATGGCCGCCCGCAAAACCAAGACCCCCGTCATCGAAATCCAGGCCCGCCCCGGCCTGCCGCTGGGCATGCCCGCCGCCGTTTTCCTGCGCGACTACTGGCAGAAACGCCCCCTGCTCATCCGCGCCGCCTTCCCCGATTTTGAAACCCCCGTCCAGCCCGAAGACCTCGCCGGCCTGGCCTGCGAAGAAACCGCCCTCTCGCGCCTGATCAGCCATGACCGCGCCACCGACGGCTGGACCGTCCGCACCGGCCCCTTCCAGGAAGAAGAATTCCCCGGCATGCCCGACCACGACTGGACCCTGCTGGTCCAGGACGTGGACAAGTGGGATGCCGACGTACGCGCGCTCATCGCCCACTTCGACTTCCTGCCGCGCTGGCGCATGGACGATGTCATGATCAGCTTCGCCGCCACCGGCGGCTCGGTCGGCGCCCATGTCGACCAGTACAACGTCTTCCTCCTCCAGGCCCATGGCCACCGCCGCTGGGAGATCGACGCCAGCGAATCGATCAAGGGCAAGCGCCCCCCGCTCGACTTCCGCGACAACGTCGAACTCAAGCTCCTGCGCCGCTTCAAACCCACCCACGCCTGGGTGCTGGAGCCGGGCGACATGCTCTACCTGCCGCCCAACGTCCCGCACAACGGTGTCGCCGAAGACCCCTGCCTGACCTTCTCCTTCGGCATGCGCGCACCGGCCTCGGCCGAACTGATCAGCGACTACCTCGATACCCTGATCGAAGGCGCCGACGAGTCCATCCGTTACCAGGACCCGGACCTCAAGCTGCCCGAAGACCCCAACGAAATCAACGTCCTCGCGATGAACCGCGTGGTCGAGGCGCTCAACGCCATCCGCATGAACGACCCGGACAAACTCGGTGACTGGTTCGGCCGCTTCATCACCACCTACCGTGCGGCCGGTGAAGTGATGGCCGGCGGCGAACCGATCCCGCGCGACAACGTCGAAGCCGCCCTCGCCGCGGGCCTGCAACTGCAGCGCCACCCGTGGGCACGCATGGCCTGGCGCCGGGCCAAGCGCGGCGCCAGCCTGTACTGCAGCGGCCTTGCGTTCGCCCTGCCGGTCAAGGATGCGCAGGCACTGGCTGGCGCCGAGGACATCGGCGCCGCGCGGTACCGCACGCTCTCGGCCAAGGGCCGCGACGCGGTGCAGGAACTGCTCGACGGCGGCTACTACCAGCTGCTGGACCCACAGGCGTTCGAGGACGAGGACGAAGACGACGGCGATTTCGCCGAGTACGCCATCGTCGACGCCAGCGACACCCTCGCGGTGGTCGAGGACAACGTCGTGCAGGCAGACGTCCACGAAGTGACCATCCACGAAGACGGCATCGAGGTCGTGGTCGACTTCGACGACAGCGATGAGCCGGACGGCCAGGCCAGCGGCACCTCCCACTGAGCATGGCAGCGGCCTTCCAGGTCGGCCTCGTCCACTACCCGGCGCAGCGTGAAGCGCTGCACCGGGTCCGGCACCAGGTGTTCGTCGACGAACAGCAGGTACCGGCCGCGCTGGAGATCGACGCGCTCGACCCGCTCAGCAGCCACGTGCTGGCCCACGATGCCGATGGCCAACCCATCGGTGCCGGCCGGCTGACCCCGGATGGCCGCATCGGGCGGATGGCGGTGCTGGCCCGGTGGCGCGGCCAGGGCGTTGGCGAGGCCCTGCTGCTGGCCCTGGTCGACGCGGCCCGTGGCCGTGGCTGGGCCGAGGTCAGCCTGCACGCCCAGTTCCCCGCCCGCCTGTTCTATACCCGGCAAGGCTTCCTGCCCGAGGGCGAGGTGTTTGAAGAGGCCGGCATCGCCCACCAGACCATGCGCCGGGTACTGACCGGCGCGGCCAGCATCGACAGCGCCGAGCAGGCCGTGGCGATCACCACCGCCCTGGTCCACCGCGCGCGTCGCCAGCTGTGGATCCAAAGCCGCCAGCTCGACCCCGGCCTGCTCGACGCCGCCCCGGTGCTGGAGGCGCTGCGCCGCTTCGGCACCGCCCGGCATGCCAAGCGGGCCTGGCTGATCGTGCACGATGCCGGTGCCATCCAGCAGGCCGGTTCCCCCCTGCTTGGGCTCATGCAGCGCCTGCCCAGCGTGTTCGGCGTGCGCCAGGTCAGCGATCCGATCGACCGGGCGCTGGCGTCGGCGTGCCTGCTCAACGATGCCGGCGACTACTACTTTCGTCTGAGCGGGCACCGTTTCGACGGCGAAGCCGCGCTCACGCTGCCGGCACGTTCGCGACCGTTACAGGACGGTTTGCAGCGCATATGGGAACGTTCGCGGGAATGCAGCGAACTCCGCGCGATCGGCCTGTAGCGCACGCCACCGGCTTGAACCTGTCTGGGAATGACACCGCAGGTCCCGTGCAGGGCCGTACGGTGCCCCTTCCTGTCCCGATGGGGGTACAATTTGACCGTTATAGACCGCCTGCGCAGGGCTATTCACTTTTGCCCGCGTGGATCTTCGAAGCCTTACCCCACAAGCGAATCCGACCCTCCATCGTGGACAATCTACTGAAGCAGTTTGCGCAGTCTTCGCAACTCGCCGGCGGCAACGCCTCCTATATCGAGGATCTGTACGAGCAGTACCTCGTTTCTCCGGACAGTGTCGATCCCAAATGGAAGACCTACTTCGACGGCTTCAAGGGCCGCGAAGCCGGTGACATTCCGCACTCGGCCGTCATCGCCCACATTGCCGACGCTGCCAAAAACGCTGTCAACAGCGGTACGGCCACCGGTGCCGGTGACGAGCGCGAGCGCAATGTCGGCCGTCTGATCACCGCCTACCGGTCGCGTGGCCACCTCGGTGCCCGCCTGGACCCGCTGGGCCTGACCCCGCCGACCAATACGCCGGACCTGGGGCTGCCGTTCCACAGCCTGTCCGACAGCGACCTGGGCAGTGAATTCAGCACCGGCGGCGTCGCCGGCCAGCCGCGCATGAAACTGCGCGACCTGCTGGAGCGCCTCAAGGCGACCTACACCGGTTCGATCGGTGCCGAGTTCATGCACATCTCCGAGGTCGAGCAGCGCCAGTGGCTGTACCAGCGCCTGGAGCTGGCCGGTGGCAACTACAACCTGGATGCCGACACCCAGCGCCGCACCCTGGACCGCCTCACCGCGGCCGAGGGCCTGGAGCGCTACCTGCATACCAAGTACGTGGGCCAGAAGCGCTTCTCGCTGGAAGGCGGCGATTCGCTGATCCCGATGATGGACACCATCATCCGCGACGCCGGCAAGGATGGCGTCAAGGACGTGGTGATCGGCATGGCCCACCGCGGCCGCCTGAACGTGCTGGTCAATACGCTGGGCAAGAGCCCGCGCAAGCTGTTCGACGAGTTCGAAGGCAAGTTCGAGCACGACGAGCACGCCTCGGCCGGTGACGTGAAGTACCACATGGGCTTCTCGGCCAACGTCGCCACCGACGGCGGCCCGGTGCACCTGGCGCTGGCGTTCAACCCCTCGCACCTTGAAATCGCCGATCCGGTGGTAGCCGGTTCCGTGCGTTCGCGCCAGGAGCGCCGCAAGGACACCGCGCGCAGGCAGGTGATGCCGATCCTGATCCACGGCGACGCGGCCTTCTCCGGCCAGGGCGTGGTGATGGAGCTGTTCCAGATGTCCCAGGCCCGCGGCTTCGCCGTCGGTGGCACGGTGCACATCGTGGTCAACAACCAGGTCGGCTTCACCACCTCCAACCCGCTGGACACGCGCTCCACGCGCTATGCCACCGACGTGGCCAAGATGATCGCCGCCCCGGTGCTGCACGTGAACGGCGATGATCCCGAAGCGGTGGTGTTCGCGGCCAGGCTGGCCTTCGAGTTCCGCCAGGCCTTCGCCAAGGACGTGGTCATCGACCTGATGTGCTACCGCCGTTGGGGCCACAACGAGGCCGACGAACCGGCGATCACCCAGCCGCTGATGTACCAGGTGATCCGCAAGCACCAGACCACCCGCGAGCTGTACGCCGCGCAGCTGGAACAGGCCGGCGTGATCGCCGCCGGGGCCGGCAAGGCGCTGGTCGATGCTTACCGCAACAAGCTCGATGCAGGTGAAGTCACCACCGAACTGGCCAAGGTCGAAAAGACCCCGCCGAGCAGCCCGCTGTTCGTGGATTGGCCCAAGCTGCTGGAAGGCAAGCTGTCCGACCCCATCTCCACCGCGGTGGGCATGGACAAGGTCAAGCAGCTGGCCATGATGATCAACACCGTGCCCGAAGGCGTGGAACTGCACTCGCGCGTGGCCAAGGTCTACGACGACCGCCGCAAGATGGCCGCCGGCGAGATCCCGGGCGACTGGGGCTTTGCCGAAAACCTCGCCTACGCCACCGTCCTGGACGAAGGCAACAGCCTGCGCCTGGTCGGCCAGGATGTCGGCCGCGGTACGTTCACCCACCGCCACGCAATCCTGCACGACCAGAAGACCGACAACTACTACCTGCCGCTGCGCCAGCTGGTCGAGTCGCCGGAACAGGCCACCATCATCGATTCGCTGCTCAGCGAAGAAGCGGTGATGGCCTATGAGTACGGCTTCTCCACCACCGATCCGAACACCCTGTGCATCTGGGAAGGCCAGTTCGGCGATTTCGCCAACGGCGCCCAGGTGGTGATCGATCAGTTCATCGCCGCCGGCGAAGCCAAGTGGGGCCGTATCACCGGCCTGACCCTGCTGCTGCCGCACGGTTACGAAGGCCAAGGCCCGGAGCACAGCTCCGCCCGCCTGGAGCGTTTCCTGCAGCTGTGCGCGCTGGAAAACATGCTGGTCTGCGTGCCGTCGACCCCGGCGCAGGCGTACCACATGCTGCGTCGCCAGATGCGCATGACCACCCGCAAGCCGCTGATCGTGATGTCCCCCAAGTCGCTGCTGCGCCACAAGCTGGCCGTGTCGACCCTGGACGAACTGGCCAATGGCGAGTTCCAGCACCTGATCCCCGATGCCAAGGCCGAAGCCAAGAAGGTCAAGCGCGTGGTGCTGTGCTCGGGCAAGGTCTACTACGACCTGCTGGAAGACCAGACCAAGCGTGGCCAGGACGATGTGGCCATCATCCGCGTCGAACAGCTGTATCCGTTCCCGCGCGTGGCCCTGGCTGCGGAACTGAAGAAGTACGGCAAGGCAGCCGACGTGGTGTGGTGTCAGGAAGAACCGCAGAACCAGGGGGCGTGGTACCAGATCCGCCACCACCTGCAGTTCTGCCTGGCCGATGGCCAGAGCCTGCATTACGCCGGTCGTGCCCGCTCGGCATCGCCCGCCGCTGGACACATGGCTGACCACATCCTCGAACAGCAGAAGCTGATCGCCGATGCGCTGGTCAACCCGTTCAACGACACGTTCGCCGAATAACTCCCCCTCATTCTAGAAAAGACAAATCAGGAAGCTCCCGCATGGCCACCGAAGTCAAAGCCCCGGTACTGCCCGAATCCGTCGCCGACGGCACCATCGCCACCTGGCACAAGAAGGTCGGCGATGCCGTCAAGCGCGACGAAAACCTGCTTGACCTGGAAACCGACAAGGTCGTTCTGGAAGTACCGTCGCCGGTTGATGGCGTGCTGAAGGAAATCAAGTTCGAGGTAGGCGCCACGGTGACCTCCAGCCAGATCGTGGCGATCATCGAAGAAGGCGCCGTCGCCGCTGCCGCCCCGGCCGAAGAGAAGAAGGCCGATGCGCCGGCTGCGGCGCCGGCCGCTGCTGCACCGGCCGCTGCCACCGCACCGGCGGCGTCCAAATCCGCTGCCGATGCCCTGCCCCCGGGCGCGCGCTTCTCGGCCATCACCGAAGGCGTCAACCCGGCCGACGTGTCCGGCACCGGCCGCCACGGCGCGGTAACCAAGGAAGACATCGTCAACTTCGCCCGCAACGGCGGTGCCGGCAAGGCCGGTGGCGCACGTCCGGAAGAGCGCGTGCCGATGACCCGCATCCGCAAGCGCATCGCCGAGCGCCTGATGCAGTCCAAGAACACCACGGCGATGCTGACCACCTTCAACGAGGTCGACCTGTCCAAGGTCTCGGCCGCGCGCAAGGACCTGCAGGACGAGTTCGTCAAGGCCCATGGCATCAAGCTCGGCTTCATGAGCTTCTTCGTGAAGGCCGCCGCCAACGCGCTGCAGCGCTTCCCGCTGGTCAATGCCTCGATCGATGGCGAGGACGTGATCTACCACGGCTACTCGGACATCTCCATCGCCGTGTCCACCGAGAAGGGCCTGGTCACGCCGGTGCTGCGCAACGTCGAGCGCATGTCGTTTGCCGATATCGAAAAGACCATCGCCGACTACGCCAAGAAGGCCCGTGACGGCAAGCTGAGCCTGGAAGAACTGCAGGGCGGCACCTTCACCGTGACCAACGGCGGCACCTTCGGTTCGCTGCTGTCCACGCCGATCATCAACCCGCCGCAGAGCGCCATCCTGGGCATGCACGCCATCAAGGAGCGTCCGATCGCCCAGAACGGCCAGGTCGTGATCGCGCCGATGATGTACCTGGCGCTGTCCTACGACCATCGCATCATCGATGGCAAGGACTCGGTGCAGTTCCTGGTGGACATCAAGAACCAGCTGGAAAACCCGGGCCGCATGCTGTTCGGCCTGTAAGACCTGCGACCCCTCCGATGCGCTGCATCGGAGGGGTTCGTCGTTCCGGGTGCGGCATCCCCGCCCCCTTCCCCGGCGCAAGGCGCCACCGGCTTCCTGGTGAAGCTCGGGAATGCATCAAGGACTTTTCAAATGGCTGAACAATTCGACGTCGTCGTCATCGGTGCCGGCCCGGCCGGCTACCATGCCGCCATCCGCGCCGCGCAGCTGGGTCTGAAGACCGCCTGCATCGACGCGGCCCTGGGCAAGGACGGCAAGCCGGCCCTGGGCGGCACCTGCCTGCGCGTGGGCTGCATTCCGTCCAAGGCGCTGCTGGATTCCTCGCGCCAGTTCTGGAACATGAGCCACATCTTTGGCGATCACGGCATCAGCTTCAAGGATGCCGAGATGGACGTCGAGGCGATGGTTGGCCGCAAGGACAAGATCGTCAAGCAGTTCACCGGCGGCATCGGCATGCTGTTCAAGGCCAACAAGGTCGCCGCGTATTACGGCTTCGGTGAGCTGCAGCCGGGCAACGTGGTCAAGGTCACCCAGCACGACGGTTCCATCGTCGAGCTGAAGGGCACCAACGTCATCATCGCTGCCGGTTCGGACTCCATCGAACTGCCGTTCGCCAAGTTCGACGGCGACACCATCGTCGACAACGTCGGCGGCCTGGACTTCACCGAAGTGCCGGCACGCCTGGCGGTGATCGGCGCCGGCGTGATCGGCCTGGAGCTGGGCAGCGTGTGGAAGCGCCTGGGGTCGGACGTGACCATCCTGGAAGCACTGCCGGAGTTCCTGGCCGCCGCCGATGCCGAAGTGGCCAAGGCCGCTGCGAAGGAATTCAAGAAGCAGGGCCTGGACATTCGACTGAATGCCAAGGTCTCCAAGGCCGAAGTCGTGGGCAAGGGCAAAAAGAAGGAAGTCGCCCTGACCTACACCGATGCCGAAGGCGAGAAGAGCCTGACCGTGGACAAGCTGCTGGTGGCCGTCGGCCGTCGCGCCGCCACCAAGGGCCTGCTGGCCGAAGGCACCGGGGTCAAGATCAACGACCGCGGCCAGATCGAAGTGGACGCGCACTGCCACACCGGCGTCAACGGTGTGTGGGCGGTGGGTGACTGCGTGCGCGGCCCGATGCTGGCGCACAAGGGCTTCGAGGAAGGCATCGCGGTTGCCGAGCTGATCGCCGGCCTGCCGGGCCACGTCAACCTCGACACCATCCCGTGGGTCATTTACACCGAGCCGGAGCTGGCCTGGGTCGGCAAGACCGAGCAGCAGCTGAAGGCCGAGGGCATTCCGTACAAGGCCGGCAGCTTCCCGTTCGCCGCCAACGGCCGTGCCGTGGCCATGATCGAGCCGGCCGGCTTCGTCAAGGTGCTGGCGCATGCGGAAACCGATCGCGTGCTGGGCATGCACCTGGTCGGCGCCAACGTCTCCGAGCTGGTCCACGAAGGCGTGCTGACCATGGAGTTCAACGGCTCCTCCGACGACCTGGCCCGCATCTGCCACGCGCATCCGTCGCTG
Organism: Stenotrophomonas sp. GL_101; assembly: GCF_057835675.1. Classification (NCBI taxonomy): domain Bacteria; kingdom Pseudomonadati; phylum Pseudomonadota; class Gammaproteobacteria; order Lysobacterales; family Lysobacteraceae; genus Stenotrophomonas; species Stenotrophomonas sp. GL_101. The sequence continues at coordinate 2,998,884 of NZ_CM174432.1, forward strand.
TCCGAAGCGGTGCACGACGCGGCCATGGCCGTGAACAAGCGCGCGATCCACAAGGCCAACTGAGCCCTGCGGTCCGCATAACGAAAAACCCCGCCAAGGCGGGGTTTTTTGTACCTGCGTAACGGCTGCTCCGCGACACCGGTAGTGCCGGCCGCTGGCCGGCTCCTCGATCAACCTTCCGTGGAGCCGGCCAGCGGCCGGCCCTACCGGGTGCGCGATGGCCTCAGCAACACTGCAGCCCCAGCCAGGTCTGCGACAGATCCCGCGCGGCCAGGTCCTGTCGCCGAATCCAGGCGTACAGCATCCCGGAATCGCCCCACATCGCCTCATCGTCCGAATCCAGCTGCAGCAGCAGCGACCAGTCGGCCGCACCCTCTTCCAGCGCAGCGCGTCGCGGATCCTGATACCCGCTCGGGTTGCCGCAATACAGGCCATGGCTGACCAGCTGCGCTTCCAGTGCCATGTCGCCCTGCACGTTGTGCGACCAGCCGCCCAAGCCGTGCCGTTCGCGCGGCGTCGGGGAACCCAGGTCGGCAACATCCTCCACCAGCGCGTAGTAGCCCTCCTCGGCCGCGTCATCCCAGCCCAGCCCGGCGTCACGCAGCGCCTGCGCCACCTTCTCGCCCTCGGACGAGCACGGATGCGGCAGGCTCCAGGTGCGGTGGAATGCCAGCGCGGACGGTGCCAGCGCTGCCTCTGCATCCGGCGCAGGCAGCCGCTGCAACCCGCCCGGCGCGAACAGGTGGACGCAATGCCCACTGCGATCGGCCGGGTCAAAGCCCCACGGTTGTGTGTCCGTGTCGTAGAAGAACGACAGCACGCCCTGTGCAGGCAGGTCCAGCCCGCACTCCAGACCCTGCAGGTCGGCCAGGTTGATCTGCAGCAGGAAGTCCAGCGCCCTGCCCTTGTGGGTGGGCCATGCGAAGCCTGCGGGCACATCCGGCCCGCCGCCGATCCGGGATGCGCCGATCGGTGCATCCGTCTCCGCCCGGCGGCTGAAACCCACGCGCGGCCGCAGCCATGGCAGCAGCGTGCCGGCATGCGGGCCAAGCCCATGCGATGCGCAGAGCGCACTGAAATCCTGTTCGGGTAGCGTCACGACCATATCCCTGTCTGAAAGCAGCCAGCAGTCTAGGCGCAGCACCCGCGCGCAGGGTAGTGCCGGCCGCTGGCCGGCTCCACGGATGGTCGTAGTGCCGGCCAGCGGCCGGCCCCCCCGGGTTGCGGGTCAGGCTGCCAGTGGGCGGCCGCCGCCCAGCAGGCGCGCCGGCAGCATGAACAGCGCGCGCAGGAACGCGAACAGCGCCGAGAAGGTGATGCCCACCAGGCGGAACGGCAGGCTCAGCAGCCACACGAAGGGCCAGGCGACCAGCGCCAGGATCGCCAGCGGCCAGCACAGCACGAACAGCAGGCACCACAGCCCCAGCGCGAACAGCGTCTTCATCGTCGGTCTCCACCGGTACCGGGCGGCAATGCCCGCAGGCTCACGTTGCCGCTGCACCGCCCGCGCGGCAAGCGGGATGCGACGAACGCCGACCTCGGCCGACGAAAGCGGGAATACGCCGATGAGCGCCAAGGGAAGAATGACCGCCGCGCTCGTAGAGCCGAGCGTTGCTCGGCTGAACCACCAGGATCGCCGGCCGCAAGAGCAGCCGAGCAAGGGCGTACCGACCAACGGTCGGTACCTACCAGGGGAATCGTCGGCCGTCCCGACAACCGATGGGTACCCACCGGGCCCATCGTCGGCGTACAGGCCCGGTCAATTGTCGGTAGCACACGACCGTTGGTCGTGTGCCCCGGATCATTCGAACGAACCCACCGAGTCGTGCGACAGGTTGTCGAAGCGGGTGTATTCACCGAAGAACTTCAGTTTGCACGAACCGGTCGGGCCGCCGCGGTGCTTGCCGATGATGATCTCGGCCAGGCCCTTGTCCGGCGAGGTTTCCTTGTTGTAGTAGTCGTCGCGGTAGATGAACACGATCATGTCCGCATCCTGCTCGATAGCGCCGGATTCGCGAAGGTCGGCCATCACCGGGCGCTTGTCGGTACGCGTTTCCAGCGAGCGGTTGAGCTGGGACAGCGCGATCACCGGTACGTTGAGTTCCTTGGCCAGGCCCTTCAACGACCGCGAGATTTCCGAGATTTCGGTCGCGCGGTTTTCGCTGTTGCCCGGCACGCTCATCAGCTGCAGGTAATCGATCACGATCAGGCCCAGGTCGTGCTCGCGCTTGAGGCGGCGGCATTTGGAGCGCAGGATCTCCGGCGACACACCGGGGGTGTCGTCGATGAAGATCTTGGTCTCCTTCAGCATCCGGATCGCGCCGGTGACCCGGCTCCAGTCCTCGTCCTCCAGCTGGCCGGTACGCAGGCGCTGGGCGTTGATGCGGCCATTGGAGGAAATCAGGCGCATCGCCAGCTGCGAGGCCGACATTTCCATCGAGAACACCGCCACGCCCTTCTTGGACTTGATCGCGGCGTACTCGGCGATGTTCAGCGCCAGGGTGGTCTTGCCCATTGCCGGACGCGCGGCCAGGATGATCAGGTCGGTCGGCTGCAGGCCCGAGGTCATCGCATCGAAATCGGTGTAGCCGGTCGGCAGGCCGGTGATGTTGCCGCCGTTCTCGAACCGGCTGCGCAGTTCTTCGAACGCATCTTTCAGCGCGCCAGGCATCGCCACGAAATCGGTACGCCCGCGGGCGCCCTGCTCGGCGATCGCAAACACCGACTTTTCCGCCGCCGACAGCAGCTCGCTGCTCTCACGCCCTTCGGGCTGGAAGCCATCGTTGACGATGTCGGTACCGACCTGGATCAGCTGCCGCAGCACGGCCTTGTCGCGCACGATCTCGGCATAGGCGGAGATGTTGGCGGCCGACGGCGTGGTGCTGGCCAGCTCGATCAGATAGGCACCGTCGCCCACCAGTTCCATCTTGCCCTGCGATTCAAACCATTCCCCCAGGGTGACCGCATCGAACGGGCGGTCGCGCTCGGACAGCTCGCGGATCGCACGATAGATGGTCTGGTGGTCGCGGCGATAGAAGTCGGCTTCGGTCAGCTGGTCGTTGATCCGGTCGTAGCTTTCCGGGGCCAGCATCAGCCCGCCCAGCACCGCCTGCTCGGCCTCGATCGAATGCGGCGGCACGCGCAGCTGGTCGAGGCGCATTTCATCGCGATCGAAGCGGTCACCGCGGTCTTTGCGGTCGGAACGGAAGCCAGAACGGGCGGACATGAGGGGGCGTGTTTCCTGCGGTGCGGAGCGTGGGACATGGTAGGCACGCGACGGCCCCCACAGCCATGCACAACCCTGTGGATAAGCGGTGGATGAGCTGGGTATACCGGCCGTGGCCGGCAGCATCGGACGATGCCGTCGCATTGCGTGCGACGGGCGCCGTTGCGGCGCCCGTCGTACCACCATTATCGCAGATGCGCCCGGCTCAATGCTGACCGCCGTGGGTGGCCACCCAGGCCAGGAACCGGTCCATGAACCCCTGCAGGAACGCCTGGGTGCTTTGGTTGCCGATGTTGCCCTCGGCATCGATCAGCCCGTCCTTGAAGTGCAGGAACACCTCCGGCTGGCCCAGCACCGGCATGTCCAGGTAGGCCAGCACGTTGCGCAGGTGCTGCTGGGCCAGCGCGGTCCCGATCACCCCGATCGAGGCCCCCACCACCGCCGCGGGTTTGCCGGCAAACGCGCTGTCGCCATACGGCCGCGAGCCCAGGTCGATGGCGTTCTTGAGCACGCCGGGGATGGAACGGTTGTACTCGGGGGTGACGAACAGCACCGCGTCGGCATCGCGGATCTGCTGCTTCAGGCGCACGCCCTGGGCCGGGTAGTCCGTGTCGACATCCTGGTTGTAGAGCGGCAGGTCGCCGATCGCGACGTGCTCGAAGCGGGCGCGGCCTGCGGCCAGCTTCTCCAGCGCGTGTGCCAGCGCCTTGTTGTGCGAGCCCTTGCGCAGGCTGCCCACCAGTACCGCGATCTTCACTTCGGCCATGGGAGGTCTCCTTGGGTGGGAAGGCCACAGCGTAGGCGGGGCCACCGTTGGCAAGGGTGAAGGGGGGCGGAAAGGCGTGACGACCAACGGTCGTCACCTACCGGGATCATTTCCGCCGTCGCCCGACGCGGTCACCCCGCCCCGTTGTCCACCGCGATCACCCGCCGTCGTCGCCCGACGCGAACACCCACCGCCGTCAGCCGCGCTCGACGCCCGCACGCACCTGCTTCCAGTGCGCCTGCCAGGCCTGGAACATCAGCACGTTCCACAAATGGGTGTGCCACTTGCGTTCGCCCTGCTTGAACTGCTGCCACAACGGAGCCACCGCAGCCACGTTGAACACGCCCTCCTCGGCCAGCCGCGCCGGATCGAGCAGCGCATCGGCCCAGCCGCGCAGGTCGCCCTTGAGCCAGGCACTGACCGGCGCGCCGAACCCACGCTTGGGCCGGTGCACCATGTCCTGCGGTACGTAACGGCCCAGCACGCGCTTGAGCAGGTACTTGCTGACCCCGTCGCGGTGCTTCATCGACAGCGGCAGCGACCAGGCGAACTCGGCTACCCGCCAGTCCAGCAGCGGCGCACGCGCCTCCAGGCTGACCGCCATGCTGGTGCGGTCGACCTTGCACAGCAGGTCATCGGGCAGATAGGTGTTGAAATCGGCCAGCATCATCGCATCGGCCGGGGAACCGGCGCCGTGCAGCGGGTCGGCCAGGTCATAGAAGCTGCCGGCCCCGGCCGCGCCGATGACCGCCGCGACCGGGTCGCGCCAGCGCGTGATGCGGTTGCGGTATACATCGCCGATGCCGCGCGCGCCGGTCTCGGCCAGCAGCGCGGCCAGCCCGCCGGTGCGCGACGCCTCGCCCTGGGTGTGCGCGTGGGCAGCCATCCAGCGTCGCAACGGGGCCGGCACCTTGCCCAGCAGGCTCCAGTTGCGCAGGGCGCGCTGGTAGCGGCTGTAGCCGAAGAACAGCTCATCGCCCCCGTCGCCGGACAAGGCCACCGTGACCGAACCACGGGCCAGCCTGGCCACCAGCGCGGTCGGCACCTGCGAGGCATCGGCGAACGGTTCGTCGAACATCGCCGGCAGCTGCGGCACCACCGCCAGCGCGTCGGCCCCGCTGACATACAGCTCGGTGTGGTCGGTGCCCAGGTGCTGCGCCAACGCCTTGGCCAGCGGCGCCTCGTCGTGGTCGGACCCCTGGAAACCGATGCTGAAACTGTGGATCGGCGAGGACGACTGCGCCTGCATCAGCGCCGCCACCACCGACGAATCGGTGCCGCCGGACAGGAACACCCCCACCGGCACGTCGGCGACCATGCGCAAGCCGACCGCATCGCGCAACAGGCCATCCAGCTGCGCCTCGGCGTCCTCGTCGCTGCCGGCAAACGGTGATGCCAGCGCCTGCTGCATGCGCTCGCGTGCATTCCAGAATGGCACCTGCTGCTGGTCGGGGCGGTGCGCGGCGGCACCGGCAGCCACCGCCGCGGCATCCAGCCGCAGCGCGCGACCGGGCATCAGCTTGAAACAGCGCTGGTGGATGCAGTGCGGGGCGGGAATGTAATCCAGCCGCAGCAGCAGGGTCAGCGCATCGCGGTCGACCTCGTTGTCGAATGCCGGGTGCTGCCACAGCGCTTTCAACTCCGAGCCGAACACCAGCGCGTCGCCGGCCCAGCCGTAGTACAGCGGCTTCTTGCCAACCCGGTCGCGAGCCAGCCACAGGCACTGCTCGGCGTGGTCCCACAAGGCAATGGCGAACATGCCGTTGGCGCGCTGCAGGGTTGCATCGATGCCCCAGGCCACGAACGCGGCCAGCAGCACTTCGGTATCCGAATGGCCACGGAAGACATGGCCGAGGGTGTCCAGTTCGGCCCGCAGCGCAGCGAAGTTGTAGACCTCGCCGTTGTAGGCCAGCACGTAACGGCCATCATTGGAGGCCATCGGCTGGTGCCCCAGCGGCGACAGGTCCAGGATGCTCAGGCGCCGGTGCGACAGCGCGATGCCCTGGCCGGCATCGGCCCACACCCCGCTGTCATCGGGGCCACGATGCAACAGCGCATCGCCCATGCGCCGTGCCAAGTGCTCCAGTGCTGCCTGCTCCGCTACCGGAGCCGGCAACAGCATTCCTGCCAATCCACACATGCGTCAGAGATCCTGCGCCAGTACCCGGGCGGCGCTTACCAACGCATTGTCGCTTGGAAGCACGCACAATGCTGCCCCCGCCAGGGGCGTGTAGGTATCGGCACCACTGACCCGCTGCAGCGGCAGGTGGCCCAGCCCGGCCTCCACCAGTGCGGTGATGATGCCCTCGCCCACCCCGGCACTGTGCCGGCCTTCGTCCACCACCAGTACGCGCTGCGCATCGGCCGCCTGTGCGGCGATGAAGCCGGCATTGAGCGGCACCAGCCAGCGCAGGTCCACCACCCGCACCTGCCAGCCCAGTTCGGCCTCGATGGTGCGCGCCGCGCGCAGGCTCATCGGCACCCCGTTGCCATAGCTGAAAATCACCAGGTCGTTGGCCTCCGGCACATACACCCGGCCCTCGCCCGGCAGCAGGGTCTGCTCCGGCGCGGGATACGGGAACAGCCACTGGCCATCCCCGGGCGCGTAGAGATCCTTGGTCATGTACAGCGCGATCGGTTCCAGGAACACCGAGACGCGCCCGTCCACCTGCGCCAGCGCGGCCAGGGTGCGCAGCATCATCGCCGCATCGTCACCGCGCGACGGACAGCCAACCACCAGGCCGGGAATGTCGCGCAGCGCGGTGATCGAGTTGTCGTTGTGGAAGTGGCCGCCGAAGCCCTTCTGGTAGCCCAGCCCGGCGATGCGCACCAGCATCGGGTTGCGGTACTGGTCGTTGGAGAAGAACTGCAGCGAACAGGCCTCGCCGCGCAACTGGTCGGCGGCGTTGTGCAGGTAGGCCAGGTACTGGATCTCCGGGATCGGCAACATGCCCAGGGTCGCCAACCCCTGGGCCATGCCCAGGATCATGGTTTCATCCAGCAGCGTGTTGAATACCCGGCGGGGGCCGAATGCCTTCAACAGGCCTTTGCTGACCGTGTAGACGCCGCCCTTCTGGGCCACGTCCTCGCCAAACAGCAGCGTGGACGGGTACTTGGCCATCAGCTCGTGCAGGCCCTGGTTGATCTGGATCGCCAGGTGCCGGGGTGGCTGTCGCTCGGGCAGCTGCGCCTCGCCGCCAAAGGCGGCCTGCCGCGCCTCGGCCGCGGCCACGCGCCCGGCTTCGGCCTGCACCGCCGCCGGCGAGTACGGCGCCAGTGGGGCCACGATATCGGCCAACGTGCCCAGCTTGGGCCGGCGGTCGGCGTCGTCGGCCGCGGCAAAGCAGCGCGCGCGGATCGCCTCGTAGCGCTGCAGCAGCGCCTCGCGCGACATCCAGCCCGATTCCAGCGCGATCTGTGCCGAGCGCAGCAACGGGTCGGCCGCTTCGGCCGCGCACAGCTCGGGCAGCGGCCGCCACTCGATCTCGAAATCGGTGCCGGCATGGCCCATCAAGCGCGTGGTGCGCAGGTGCAGGAAGGTCGGGCGGCGCGTGCGCCGGCAGTGCTCCAGCGCACGTTCCACCTGCGCATGCCCGGCAGCCAGGTCCAGGCCATCGGCAAAGAAGTAGTCCAGCCCAGGACGGTGGCTGAAGTTCTGCGCGATCCAGCCGTCCGGCGTCCTTACCGAGATGCCGATACCGTTGTCTTCGCAGACGAACAGCACCGGGGCCGGCAGCCGCTGGTAGGCCGCCCATGCCGCGGTATTGAACGCCGTCTGCGCGGTGGCATGGTTGGAGGACGCATCGCCGAAGGAACAGATCACCACGCTGTCGTCGGGAATCGGCAGGCGATGGCCGATGCGCCGCGCGCTCTCGATGGCCATCGCGGTACCGAGCGCCTTGGGCAGGTGCGAGGCGATGGTGGAGGTCTGCGGCAGCACCCACAACGGTTTGCTGCCCCAGACCTTGTGCCGGCCGCCACTGGCCGGGTCATCGCAGCTGGCGGCGAAGGACAAGGCCGCGTCCAGCACCGGATCCATGCCGGGCAGCTTGCGGAAGCGCTCGGCCATGAACGCGCCGGAGCGATAGTGCAGGAACGCCGGATCGGTATGCCGTGCCAGCCGCGCCACCAGCGCATTGCCCTCGTGGCCGGACGAACCGATGGTATAGAAGACCTTGTTCTGCACGCGCAGCACGCGCGCCATCAGGTCCAGGTGGCGGCTGACCAGCTGGGATTCCAACAGATCATCGAACCCCTGCGCATCCAGCGTACTGCCGGGCAGAATCGGTGCATCCGCAGCGGGGCGCGGGGCGGGGTCGCCCTGCCAGTGCTGGACGAACTGGATGAAGTTGGTATCGCAGATCTCGGCCCGGTTCAGGGCTTTCATGCGTGCGGGAATCGGATCGGGAACCACGGCAAACATCCATCACCCTCCGTGAGGTGCTGCAAAAGCGGCCAACCCGGAGTCTCGCCGCAACCCGCGCCGCTTGCCAAGCGCGGGTGCAGCATGGCGCTCAGCCGGCGCGGCGGGCCCGCCACTGCGTGCGCGACTGGCCCCAGACCTCGATCGGCTTGCCATCATGCGGCGGTGGCAGTTCACCCATGCGCAGCAGCGTACTGCCGAGCTTGCGCGCCACCGCCTTGGAGTTTTCGTTGGCCGCATCGATGGTGTGGATCACCTCGTCCCAGCCCAGCGTATCGAACGCCCAGTCGATGCTGGCAATGGCCGCTTCCGGCGCATAGCCCTTGCCCCAGCTTTCGCGGCGGATGCTCCAGCCCACTTCGGTGCCGGGCCAGTCCAACGGCTGCCACGGCCCCATCCGGCCGACCCATTGGCCCGTGCTTTTTTCGATCACCGAGAACATCGAAAAACCATACAGGTGCCAACTGCCGGCCAGGCAGCTGAAGCTGCGCCAGGCCTGCGACGGTGACTGTACGCCCCCAAGGTGTTGCATGACCTGCGGATCGGTGCAGAAGCGCAGGAACGCGTCGAAGTCTTCGACGCGCGGTGGGCGCAGGATCAAGCGCTCGGTGTCCAGTTGCAGGTCGAAGATGCTCATGCCGGGGCCTTGTACGAATACCGTCCTGGATCTTCGCAGAATCATCGCGCCGGTCCCAGCGACCGCCGTCGCGGTATTGCCGGCCGGCACCGCGCCCGCAAAACGCAACAGGCCGGCAAGTGCCGGCCTGTTGCTCGCTGCGGTCAACGGCGCGACGTTACTGCTTGTTCGAGTCCAGCGCGGCCGTCTGGGTGACCAGCTGGCCATCGATCACCGGCAGGCGATCGCTGGTCGGCTTGCTGGCCATCTTCACGGTCTTCTCGGCGCCGTCGTAACGGTAGGTCACGTTGTAACCGGTGACCGCGTTGGTGGTGCCCATCGCGATGCGGTTGCCCGGCTTGCTGGCCATGCGCATGGTGCCGGTGGTGCCGTCTTCATTGCGGTAGGTGACGTTGTAACCGGTCACCTTGGTCGACTCGGACGTGGCCGTCTCGGTATGGCACTGGCGCTCGGTACGGTTGACCACGCGGCCGCCCACATGGCGCTTGTCCACCTGGTTGCCGATCAGCCCACCGGCCACCGCACCGGCAGCGGTCGCGGCCTTCTTGCCGTTGCCGCCGCCCACCTGGTTGCCCAGCAGGCCGCCGATCACCGCACCGGCGACGGTGCCGCCGACGTTGCCATCGCGCTCGGGCAGGCGCTCCTGCACCACCACGTCCTGGCAGACTTCATGCGGGGTCTGGGTGGTCGAGGTCTGGCGCACCGGTTCGGTGCCGATCACGGTGGCGTAGGCCTTTTCTTTCTGGGTCAGCGGGTCGACCTTGACGATGTCGGCGTATTCCAGCTTGCCGGCCTTGTCTTCCACGGCGAGCGCATCGGTACGTGCACCGTCGTCGGCCAGCGGGGTGGTGTCCAGGGTGGGACGAGGCTGGGTCGCGGTCACCGGATCAGCTGCGGACGAGCCACTCTTCATGAAAGCGGCGGTGGCGATGCCGCCAACAAGCAGCGCGCCAGCGGCGACCAAAGCAGTAGTGGTAGTACTTTTCATATCCGGCTCCCTGCGGACGATCCGCAACGTTCATGAGCGAATTCCAGCACGCCATGCCTGAACGGAATCTCCACATTGCGCACACGCTGCGTTTACCCATTCAGGTTCCAGCCCGATAGTGCCCGTGATAGCGTTTACAGCATCTGTCGAGGAGTGCGTCATGGCCAATCCCCTGCTGCTGCCAGTGCTCGAGTGGGCCCGCCGGTTGCGCTACCCCACCCTGTTCAAACTCACCGCAGGCCTGTTCGCGCTGACCCTGTTGATCCCCGACCCGGTGCCGTTCGTGGACGAGATCCTGCTCGGACTGGGCACCCTGCTGCTGGCCAACTGGAAGCATCGCAGCGCCGCGCTGCCTCCGGCCCTTCCGGGCAAGCGCCGCGCGTGAGGCTGGTCGACAGCCACTGCCACCTGGACGCCGGCGCGTTCGACGCCGACCGCGCCCAGGTGATCGAACGCGCGCGCGCCGCGGGGGTCGGTACCCAGATCGTGCCGGCGGTGACCGCCGCCAGCTGGCCGACACTGCGCGACACCTGCCGGCTCGCCGAGGGGCTGCATCCGGCCTATGGGCTGCACCCGATGTTCCTGCACGAACACCGTGCCGGGCATCTGCTTGAACTGCGCGGATGGATCGAGCGTGAGCGTCCGTGCGCGGTGGGCGAATGCGGGCTGGATTTCTTCGTCGAAGGGCTCGATGCACAGCTGCAGCAGCAGTACTTCGTCGGGCAACTGCGCCTGGCCCGGGAGTTCGACCTGCCGGTGATCGTGCATGCCCGCCGCGCGGTGGAGGCGGTCATCGCGACGATCCGGGCGGTGGGCGGCCTGCGCGGAGTGGTGCACAGTTTCCCCGGCAGTCCCGAACAGGCCGCGCAGCTGCACAAGCTGGGCTTCCTGCTGGGCCTGGGCGGGCCGTTGACCTACGACCGTGCGCAACGCCTGCAGCGGTTGGTGACCCAGATACCGCTGGAACAACTGCTGCTGGAAACCGATGCGCCCGACCAGCCCGATGCGGGCATCCGGGGCGAGCGCAACGAACCGGCGCGGCTGCCGGTGATCCTGGAAACGGTGGCGCGGCTGCGCGGGCAGCCGGCAGACCAGATCGCGATGCAGACCACCGCCAACGCTACCCGGTTGTTCGGCCTACCGTAGAGCCGACCGTTGGTCGGCTTATTGTCGAACCGACCGTTGGTCGGCTTATTGTCGAACCGACCGTTGGTCGGCTTATCGTCCAGCCGACCGTTGGTCGGCTGCTTCTGGTATTGGATCGCGCCAAACGCAGCCGACCAACGGTCGGCTCTACGCGGCGGCAGCGGGCTTCTTCATCAGCATCTCCAGCGCCTTGCCCACTGCGGCGAATGCGAACGCGCCGGTGATGTGGGTGGCCGCGCCCAGCCCCGCGCCGCAGTCGAGCTTCAACGCCGCATCGGCACCGAGCTGCGGGCGCACCCCGCACACCGTCCCATCGGCCTGCGGGTACTTCACGTTCTCCAGCGAGTACACCGCCGGCACCCCGAAATAGCGCGAAGCGTTCTTCGGGAAATTGAAATCGCTGCGCAGCTTCTTGCGGATCAACGCCATCATCGCGTCATGCTCGGTCCGCGACACGTCACGGATCCGCACCAGGGTTGGATCGGTGCGCCCGCCCGCCGCGCCCACCGTCAGGATCGGCAGCTTGCGCCGACGACACCAGGCGATGGTCTCCACTTTGACCCGGAAGCTGTCGCAGGCATCGATCACCAGGTCGAAATCACGGTCCAGCAGCGCCACCATGTTCGACACTGTCAGGAACGCGGCGATGGCATCGACGGCGATGTCCGGGTTGATCGCGCGGCAGCGCTCGGCCATCGCCTCGGCCTTGTTGCGCCCGTACTGGCCCGCCAGCGCCGGCAGCTGCCGGTTGGTGTTGGACACACAGATGTCGTCGGCATCGATCAGGGTCAGGTGCCCCACCGCGGTGCGGGCCAGTGCTTCGACCACCCACGAGCCAACCCCGCCCATGCCCACCACGGCCACCCGGCGGGCCGACAGCAGGTCCACCGTGCCCACCCCATACAGCCGGTCGATGCCGGAAAATCGTTCGCGAAGTACGTCGTTCATCGGCATATTCTACGGGCCCTGCGGCGGTCGGTACGCCACGTGGACAGGACAGCGCGTACGATCGCGGCAGCCACCCTCAAGGAAGCCCCTGCCATGTCCGATCCGACCGCCCCCCGCCGTGCCTCCACCGCCTACCGCTATCTGTTCGTCGGCGTGCTCGGCCTGTTCATCGGGTTGATCGCCACGGTCATGGTGTCGCGCGCCATCCAGGCCCGCCAGGATCGGTTCCCGGACGCGCTGATGCAGGTGATGAGCCGGCAGCTGCAGCTGATGCAGGACGCCCAGGCGCAGAACCGCTGCACCCTGGCCGACAGCATGCCGCGCGTGCAGACCCTGCGCTCGCTGTCCAACGACCTGGACCTGGCCTTTCCCGGGCTGAGCGACAGCCAGGGCTTCCAGCAGCACGCCAGCGCCCTGCGCGCCACCCTCAACCAGGCCCTGGCCGCGCCGCCCACCGACTGCACCGCGATGGGCCAGCTGGTCGAAAAGATCCAGGCCGACTGCAAGGCCTGCCACCAGGATTTCCGCTGATTCATCTGCCAGCCACGCTGGCCGCCGAAGATTGGCGCGCTGTTCACGTTGCACAGGACACGATCTGCGGCATGCGCCCCAGACGCATTCGACCACCCCTCTGGCCAGGAGATACCCCATGAAGATCCAACTCATCGCTGCCGCCGCCGTTGCCACCGTTGCACTGGCCGGCTGCGCGACCACCTCGCCGGGCTATGGCAGCGGTGGTTACAACAACGGCTACGGCAACAACAACAACGGCGGCTACAACACCGGACGCTGTGCCGACTGCGGCATCGTGACCCGTATCAACACGGTGGCCTCGGGCCGCACCGCGCCGTCGGCCACCGGCGCGATCCTCGGCGGCATCGTCGGCGCCGTTGCCGGCCATGAGATCTCCGACCATACCGGCGGCAGCCGTGGCAACAAGAACATCGCCGCCGCTGCGGGTGCGGTCGGTGGCGCGCTGGCCGGCAACCAGATCCAGAAGAACGTCACCAACGATACCTACGACATCAGCGTCCGCATGGATGACGGCCGCACCGTGGTGGTCAACCAGCGCGACCTGGCCGGCATCCGCGAAAACACCTACGTGCGCGTGGTCAACGGCAAGGTGATCCTGCGCTGAGCCAGCCCGGCCACCGCCGCTGCCGCAATGAAGAAGGCCCGCTTGCGCGGGCCTTCTTGTTACCCGCACAAGGCGGGACTTACTCGGCCTGGACCTTGTCGGCCTGCAGACCCTTCTGGCCCTGCACGACCTCGAAACTGACGGTCTGGCCTTCTTTCAGGCTCTTGAAGCCCTGGCTTTCGATGGCGCGGAAGTGCACGAACACATCCTCGCCATTTGCGCGGCTGATGAAGCCAAAACCCTTGGCATCATTGAACCACTTGACAGTACCACTCTCACGATCAGCCATCTCACTACTCCCTGGTGTCTCTTTTCTTGTTGTTGGATACGCCTGGTTGGGCGGCTGACAGCAAGGGGGAAGCGAGGTGCAACGATGCAGCGGATCCAAAGATCTACCATCATCAGGCCACGATCCACGGTGACCTTGCCAAGCTCAGCGCCTGCAACTTAACCCGGGCAAAACCAAAAATCAACTGGCAAAACCTTCACATGTCAACCCTTTTTCACAAACCATACCGGACAGCATGGACTATTCATTCATCTTCTATCTGCTAGCGGCGGCGTTGGTACTGGTGGGCATCGCAGGCGTCGTGCTGCCGGCCCTTCCCGGCATTCCACTGGTGTTTGCCGGCTTGCTGCTGGCCGCCTGGAACGACGGCTTCAACCATGTCGGCTGGATTCCCCTGACCGCCCTGGGGGTGCTGACCCTGCTGTCCTTCGCGGTGGACATCCTGGCCACGGTGGTGGGCGCGCAACGGGTCGGGGCCAGCCGCAAGGCGCTGTGGGGCACCTTCGTGGGCAGCATCGCGGGGCTGTTCTTCATGCCGATCGGGTTGCTGGCCGGCCCGCTGCTGGGCGCGCTGGCCGGCGAGTACTGGCATACCCGTGAACTGGGCCGGTCCACCAAGGTGGGCTTTGCCACCTGGCTGGGCATCCTGCTCGGGCTGGCGCTGAAGATGGCGCTGGTGGTGGCGATGCTGGGGTTATTCGCCTTCGCCTGGCTGGTCTGAAACCGACCCGTTCACACCCTGCGCACAGCCCTGCCGGGCATAAACGCCCGGGCGGGACCGCCGTACCGCGCTGGCGGGATCGTCAGCCAACAGCGACACTGTCCCGGCAACCCCATTCATTCCTGCCACACGGCCGCGCCTTCATGATCCTTCGTCCCCGCTCCGCCCTGTTCACCGCCCTGGCCCTGGCCAGCCCCACCCTGCCCGTGATGGCGCAGGAAGCGGCGCCCACCCCGGCTTCCCCCGAGGCGTGCGCGCTGGTGGATACCGATGCGGCGCGACTGGCGTGCTACGACAAGCTGTTCGGGCATACCCGCGGGGTGACCGTGGCCGCCGATGCGGCGGCCACGGCCGCCCAGCAGGCGCGCCGCGAGGAACGCCAGGCCGCGCGCAGCGCCGAGGCCGGTGCACCGGCTACCCAGCGGGTCAAGCAGCGGCTGGGCGAGCTGTTCCAGAACGATGGTCACGAGGATGCCCTGGCCAACGCCGGCAAGGGCTCGCTGCTGGACAGCCGCTGGGAACTGGCGCAGGACTCCAAGCTGGGCGCCTTCCAGCTGCGCGCCTACAAGCCGGTGTACCTGCTGCCGGCGTTCTGGACCAGCGACAAGAACCAGATGCCGCAGTCGCCCAATCCGGCCAACCAGGTCACCACCCCGCAGCTGCTGGACAGCAACGAGTTGAAGTTCCAGCTGAGCTTCAAGACCAAGGTGGTGGAAAACCTGTTCGGCGACAACGGCGACATCTGGGCCGGCTACACCCAGAGTTCGCGCTGGCAGGCTTACAACGCCGAGAATTCGCGCCCGTTCCGCGAGACCAACTACGAGCCGGAAGTGATGCTGCTGTTCCGCAACGGCTACTCCATCGGCGGCTGGCGCGGCCGCATGAGCGGCATCAGCCTCAACCACATGTCCAACGGCCGCGCCGACCCGCTCTCGCGCAGCTGGAACCGGGTGATCCTCAACATCGGCCTGGACCGCGAAAACTGGGCACTCGTGCTGCGCCCCTGGTACCGCCTGCCGGAAGACCGCAAGGACGACAACAACCCGGACATCGAAGACTACATGGGCCGTGGCGACGCCACCCTGACCTGGAATCGCAACGGTCACGAGGTCTCACTGATGGCGCGCCACTCGCTGCGCGGCGGCGATCGTTCGCACGGCGCGCTGCAGCTGGACTATGGTTTTCCAATCAGCAACCTGCTGCGCGGCCATGTGCAGGTGTTCGACGGCTACGGCGAAAGCATGATCGACTACAACCACAAGGCCACCTACGTGGGCGTGGGCGTGTCGCTGCTGGAGTGGTACTGATGTCGGTGACGATCTGGCACAACCCGCGCTGCAGCAACTCGCGCGGGGCGTTGGAGATCCTGCACCAGCACGGCATCGAGCCGACAGTCATCGACTACCTGAAAACCCCGCCGGACCGCGAGACGCTGCATGCCCTGGTCACCGCGATGGGGATCGGCGCGCGCAGGCTGCTGCGCGACAAGGAAGCGGCCTACACCTCGCTGGGCCTGGCCGATCCGATGCTTGACGATGCCTCGCTGATCGAGGCCATGCTGCAACACCCGGAACTGATCAACCGCCCGATCGTGCGCACCCCGCTTGGGGTGCGCCTGTGCCGTCCCCCGGAAACGGTGCTGGACATCCTGCCACCCGGATAATGCCGGGCGCTGCGCGGCATCGGCCCACGCATTGATGACTCACCCGCCGCAGCGGCTCATGCAGCGGTCGCGATCTTCGCCACACCCAAGCGCGGGCAGCCGGTTACGGCAGTAGTCGATGCTGGCCTCGCACGATCGCCGCAGGTCCGGGTTGTCGATCTTGTCGCAACGACCCTCCCGCTGTGTGGCCACGCCGACGCCGCAACTGTCGCTGCTGCCGGCGCCGAGCCCCGCTCCGCTGGCCATGCAGCTGTCATGGCGGCGTTGGCACTGCGCCATGCACTGGTTGGCGGCGGTGACCTCGCGCAGGCCTGGGGGGTCCTGGTAACCGCCGTCGCTGCTGCAGGCGGCCATCAGCAGCGCCAGCGCTGCAGCCAAAAGCGTCCTTGGCACGGTGGTGCTCCTTGTGGATGAGTGGGGCCGGCAAGCGCCAGTCAGGCCCACAGCCTGCACGCCTGACTGTAGCAGCGGACAACGGCCGGCGACCAGTGCAGACAGCGCGGAGGTTCGCGCGGGCAGCGCGTTATCGGCACAATGGCCGCGTCCCGCACGGAAGCACCTGCTTGAACGCACACCCCCGACGTTCCTTCTTCGCCCATGGCTCGGCGCTGCTGGGCCTGCTCAGCCTGCTGGGCGTGGCCTGCTTCCACTTTCCCGACCTGCTGACCAGTCGCGAGTTCCGCGCGGTCTACAACGAACATTTCGCCCGGCACGTGCTGCTGGTGGGGCTGGCCGCCGCCTTCATCCTGGGCACGCTGGCGATCGTGCGCGACCGCAACAAGCGTATCGCCCTGATCGGCGTCGGCAGCGCCACGCTGGCGGTGCTGCTGGGCGGCACCAACGTGCAGTTCGATGACATCGGCCAAACGCCCTACTCCCTGGGGCTGGACTGGTTCGTGCTGTCGCTGTTCTTCTCGGCCCTGGTGTTCGTGCCGCTGGAGCGTTACTTCGGCAAGCGTACGCTGTCGCCATTACGGCCGGGCTGGCGCACCGACGTCAGCTATTTCTTCATGAGCCACGTGCTGGTGCAGTTCATCCTGATCCTGGTCACCGCGTCCACCGCCACGGTGGCCGGGCTGGCGGCGTTCCCTGCGCTCAAGCAGCTGATCCAGTCGATGCCGATGTGGCTGCAGTTCCTGCTGGCGGTATTCGTGGCGGACATGGCGCAGGCGCTGCTGCACCGCGCGTACCACAACATTCCCTGGCTCTGGCGCTTCCACGCCGTGCACCACTCCAGCCGGCACATGGACTGGCTGGCCGGCTCGCGCATCCATTTCCTTGAAATCGTGATGACCCGCAGCTGCGTGCTGCTGCCGCTGCTGGTGCTGGGTTTCTCCACCCCCGCCGTGAACGCCTACGTGATCCTGGTCGGGCTGCAGGCGGTACTGGCGCACGCCAACCTGGGCATCCGTTTTGGCTGGCTGGAATACCTGCTGGTGCTGCCGCGCTACCACCACTGGCACCATGCGCGGCAGCAGGATTACGTGGACGTCAATTACGCCATCCACCTGCCGCTGGTGGACATGCTCATGGGCACCTTCAAGCTGCCGCGTGACCCGGCCCACTGGCCGCACGAATACGGCGTGATGAAGCTGGAAACGGTGCCCAAGGGCCTGCTCCAGCAGCACATGATGCCGTTCCGTGCACGCAGGACCTTCGACGAATACGTCGACTGACCAGCGCTGCCCTCAACGCCAGTCGGTGATGCCTTCGCGGCGGTACACCTCGACGAACGCCGGGCGCGCTTTCAGCCGATCGGCGTAAGCCTTGAGCACCGGCCAGGTGTCACTCGGGGTGGGCATGTTGCGCGACCA
The DNA here is from genome assembly GCF_057835675.1 of Stenotrophomonas sp. GL_101. Taxonomy (NCBI): domain Bacteria; kingdom Pseudomonadati; phylum Pseudomonadota; class Gammaproteobacteria; order Lysobacterales; family Lysobacteraceae; genus Stenotrophomonas; species Stenotrophomonas sp. GL_101. The sequence goes on from NZ_CM174432.1 coordinate 3,016,643, forward strand.
GCGCAGCAGCATCACCAGCATGAAATCGACCACCCCGGGCTGTTCGCCCAGCACATACGGGCCGCCGGCCTGCAGGTGGTCGGCAAGGCGTTGCCAGGCCGCTTCCAGGCGCTCACGCGCGCCCTGCCGGGTTGCCTCGACGTTGTCGGCACCGGCCATTTCATCGGCATAGAACCACGCGCGATAGGCCGGCTGCACGGTGTTGGCGCACCAGAACATCCAGCGGTAGGCCTCGCCACGCGCGGGCGTGCCCGGGGCCGGCAACAGCCCGGCCTGCGGGTGCAGGTCGGCCAGGTGCAGGGCAATGGCAGGCGCTTCGGTCAGCACCTGCCCGTCCAGCACCAGCGTGGGCACCACGCCGGCCGGATTCAGCGCGAGATAGGCCGCCGATTTCTGCTCGCGCTTGTCGAAATCCAGCAGCACCAGTTCGTGCGGCAACGCCAGCTCCAGCAGCGTCCAATGCACCACCAGCGAGGCGGTGCTGGGGGAACCATACAACGTGGTGGCCATGCGCGGATCCTGTCGAGGGAAGCAACCGAGTATGCGCTCACCGCCATCGCCGGTGATGGATACAGATGCACGGTGCCGCGCACGGCCACTGTGGCTGTTGGCCCGCGCGGGCGGAGCCTAGCATGCAGCGCAACCTTCCTGCCCCGAGTGCGGCGCCATGCCAGAGCCTACCCACCTGCTGACCTTCGCCCTGATCTCGCTGGGCATGGTGCTGACCCCCGGGCCGAACATGATCTACCTGGTGTCGCGCTCGATCTGCCAGGGCCGCGCTGCCGGGCTGGTGTCGCTGGGCGGCATTGCCCTGGGTTTTCTGGTCTATCTGCTGTGCGCGGCACTGGGAATCACCGCGCTGCTGATGGCGGTACCGCATGCCTACGACGTGCTGCGCATTGGCGGCGCGCTGTATCTGCTGTACCTGGCGTGGCAGGCGTGGCGCCCGGGCGGGCGCTCACCGTTCCAGCTGCGCGAGCTGGCGCGCGATAGCCCACGCCGGTTGTTTGCGATGGGGCTGTTCACCGCGCTGCTCAACCCGAAGATCGCGGTGCTGTACCTGTCGCTGCTGCCGCAGTTCATCCAGCCCGACGACCACGGCAGCGTCATGGCGCAGTCGCTGTTGTTGGGCACGGTGCAGATCGCCACCAGCCTGGGGGTCAATGCGTTGATCGTGCTGGGCGCCGGCAGCATCGCCGCCTTCCTGGCTGGCCGGCCGCGCTGGCAGACGCTGCAGCGCGGGTTGATGGGCACGGTGCTGGGTGCGCTGGCGGTGCGGATGCTGGTGGAGACGCGGCGTTGAAGGCGTACCAACCAACGGTCGGTAGCTACCCTCCGGCGGCATCGCGGCCTGTTGCGGCCGGCAACGAAAAACGGCGCCCTGAGGCGCCGTTTTCGTCATGACCCGTACCGACTCACCGTCGCTACCGGCAGGCTCAGGCCACCACCACCGGAATCTTGCCGATCCGGGCCTGCCACTCGCGCGGTCCGGTGATGTGCACCGACTCGCCGGTGGAATCCACCGCCACGGTCACCGGCATGTCCTGCACGGTGAACTCGTAGATCGCTTCCATGCCCAGGTCGGCAAAGCCCACCACCTTGGCGGCCTTGATCGCCTTGGACACCAGGTAGGCCGAACCGCCGACCGCCATCAGGTAAGCGGACTTGTTGTCACGGATCGCCTCGATCGCGGCCGGGCCGCGCTCGGCCTTGCCGACCATGCCCAGCAGGCCGGTCTGTTCCAGCACCTGGCGGGTGAACTTGTCCATGCGGGTCGCGGTGGTCGGGCCGGCCGGGCCCACCACTTCGTCGCGCACCGGATCGACCGGGCCCACGTAATAGATGAAGCGGCCCTTGAGGTCCACCGGCAGCGGCTCGCCCTTGTCCAGCATTTCCACCATGCGCTTGTGCGCGGCATCGCGGCCGGTCAGCAGCTTGCCGTTGAGCAGCAGGGTCTGGCCGGGTTTCCAGCTGGCCACGTCTTCGGAGGTGATCGTGTCCAGGTCGACACGGGTGCCCTTGGAGGCGTCGTAGGTGATCTGCGGCCAGTCTTCCAGCGACGGCGGATCCAGCATCACCGGGCCGCTGCCGTCCAGGGTGAAGTGCGCATGGCGGGTGGCCGCGCAGTTGGGGATCATCGCCACCGGCAGGTTGGCCGCGTGGGTCGGGAAATCCTTGACCTTGATGTCCAGCACCGTGGTCAGGCCGCCCAGGCCCTGCGCACCGATACCCAGCGCGTTGACCTTGTCGAACAGCTCCAGGCGCAGCTCTTCGGCGCGGTTGGAGGCGCCACGGGCCTTGAGCTCATTGATGTCGATCGGCTCCATCAGCGATTCCTTGGCCAGCAGCATCGCCTTCTCGGCGGTGCCGCCGATGCCGATGCCGAGCATGCCCGGCGGGCACCAGCCGGCGCCCATGGTCGGCACGGTCTTGAGCACCCAGTCCACGATCGAGTCGGACGGATTGAGCATGGCGAACTTGCTCTTGGCTTCCGAACCGCCGCCCTTGGCCGCCACGATCACCTCGACCGTGTCGCCCGGCACCACCTTGACGTTGACCACGCCGGGGGTGTTGTCCTTGGTGTTGATGCGCTTGCCGGCCGGGTCGGCCAGCACCGAGGCGCGCAGCTTGTTGTCGGGATAGCTGTAGGCGCGGCGCACGCCTTCATTGGCCATGTCTTCCACGCCCATGGTGGCATCGTCCCAGCGGACGTTCATGCCGATTTCCAGGAACACGGTGACGATGCCGGTGTCCTGGCAGATCGGGCGGTGGCCTTCGGCGCACATCCGTGAATTGATCAGGATCTGGGCCATCGCTTCCTTCGCGGCCGGCGATTCCTCGCGCTCGTAGGCGGCGGCGAGGCTCTTGATGTAATCGACCGGGTGATAGTACGAAATGTACTGCAGCGCGTCGGCGATGGACTGGATGAGGTCTTCCTGCTTGATCGATGTCACGACTTGCTCGCTTGCTGGAGGCTGGCGGGGATTCAGCCCATTATTTTACCCCCCTCGCGCCGCCAAGGGGCATCGGCCGTGGCGCGCTCCCCGCCATCGCGCCGGCACGCCGTCTGCGGCACAGTGGCCCTACCCCTGTCACAACCGCGCCCCCGGCGGCGTCCTCCCGTCATGACCCCGACCGATACCTTCCAGATCCACCGCCCCCGCCTGTTCGCCCTGGCCTACCGCCTGCTGGGCAGCCGCAGCGACGCCGAAGACGTGGTCCAGGACGCCTGGCTGCGCTGGCAGGGCGCCGACCTCGCCAGTATCCGCGACCCCGAAGGCTGGCTGGTGACCGCCGCCACGCGCCTGGGCCTGGACCGCCTGCGGGCCCGGCGCAACGCCCGCATCGAGTACGTCGGGCCGTGGCTGCCCGAGCCGCTGGAGATCGCCCTGGACCCCGATCCGCTGCACGACCCGGCCCAGCGGCATGCGCTGGCCGACGAGGTGTCGATGGCCTTCCTGGCCCTGCTGGAGCAGCTGGGGCCGGACGAGCGCGCCGCCTTCCTGCTCAAGGACGTGTTCGATTACGACTACCCCGACATTGCCCCCCTGCTCGACCACAGCCCGGCCAACTGCCGGCAGCTGGTCCACCGCGCCCGCCAGCGGCTGCAGGCCGGCAAGTCCCGCTTCGCGGTCAGCGCCGGGCAGCACCGCGACCTGCTGACCCGCTTCATGGACGCCTCCCAGCGCGGCGACCAGGCCGCGATCCTGTCGTTGCTACATGCCAATGCCGAGATGGTGTCCGACGGCGGCGGCCGGGTCACTGCCGCCATCCGCCCGTTGCTCGGCGCCGAACGCATCGCGCAGCTGTACTGGGCGATCGCGCGGCGCAACGGGGCGCACCCGGCCCGGATCGGCTACGTCAACGGCGAGCCGGCCATCCTGCGTTTCCAGGGCGACCAGCTGCACTCGGTCACCCTGGTCAGCATCGACGGCGACCGTATCGCGCGGGTGCTGAGCGTGCTCAATCCGGAAAAACTCACCGCCCTTGTCACAGCGCGCGACGCGGGCGCGTCCTCCTGATGAAGACGGCCAACGGGGCCGTCATGGAGTCCACCATGTCCGCTTCTCCCCGCGTTCCCTATTTCCGACTGGCCAACGAGGCCATCAAGGGCCTGCTGGCCACCAGCAAGGCCGTGCATGAGAGTTCGATCGACCCCACGTTGATGGAGCTGGTGTTCCTGCGCGTGTCGCAGATCAATGGCTGCGGCTACTGCATGGACATGCACGGCACGGCCCTGCGCAAGGGCGGTATCGAACCGCGCAAGCTGGACACGCTGCCGGCCTGGCACGAAAGCCGTTTCTTCGACGCCCGCGAACGCGCCGCGCTGGGCTGGGCCGAAGCACTCACCCGGCTACCCGACGGCGCGCCCTCCGACGCGGCGTTCGATGCACTGGCGCCGCACTTCGATGAAAAGGGCATCAGCGACCTGAGCGTCGGCGTGGCGGTGATCAATGCCTGGAACCGTCTGGGCGCGGGGCTGCTGCCGCCGCTGCCGTGACCATCCACTGGCTGACAACGTCACTGACAGATGGCGCATTCAGACGCATCTGAATCGCAGCCCAGCGGCGCGCACAGTGGGCGTGTGCCATGGAAGGCCGCGTGACAGTCGAATTCTGGCCTGCTTGCGTCAATGCGCGAATTGCTTGCCAATTGAAATCTTGGCATTTTGCAATTGTTCCTATGTCGCGCCGAAATCCGGCAGGAAGGGGTTAGGTTTCCGCCCCCTTCCTGCCGGACGCCCTGCATGCCCGTCGCCCGCTCTCGTAATTGGACGCCCTCTTCCCAGGCGTGGATGCCCTCTTTCATCCTCGCCATCCTGCTGCTGACGGCGCTGCCGGTAGCCCTCCTGATCGAATGGCCCGACGCCTACGACGCGCGCCTGTTCGCGGCGTTGGGATTGTTCACTCATATGGGGCTGGCGGCCTGCGCCTGTTGCCTGCCGGGTTGGCTATGCGGCCGGGTTGCGCGCCTGTCGCCGGCCGCGACGCCGTTGACACTGGTGATTGCAACGGGATGGATTCTGCTTGTGCTGGTGAACATGCGGGTGTTCCAGCTGTTCGGTTTCCATCTCAATGCGCTGGTGCTGGCATTGCTGGTGCAAGGCGGGCTACTGCAGCAGCTGGGGCTGACAACGGGCGTCTGGGTGGGCGCGGTCGGCGCGGCGCTGGGCCTGCTGGTGCTGCAACTTCTGCTGGTACGCCACCTGCGGCGCGTCCAACGCCACCGTCTGGCGCCCCTGTGGCTGGGCACCCTGTTGCCGCTGGCCGTTGCCACGCAAGGCATGGCCATCTGGTTCGACGCGCGCGGGCGTAGCGATGCGATGTCGGCCATCCAGGCCGTTCCGTGGGCGCACACAGCGACTGCGCGACGGCATCTGGTCGATTGGGGACTGGCGCCGGCTGATGGCACGCCGCCGCATGTCACTGGCAAAGCACAGGAAAGCGCGCTGCTCAACGCACGCGCGCCCCTGCAATGCGGCGCGCATGAACCGCTGAATGTGCTGATGATCGTAGTGGACTCGCTGCGGCATGACATGCTCGGCCCGGAGCAGATGCCCCATACGTTTGCATTTGCGCAACATGCCTGGCGCGCCGACCGTCACTACAGCACCGGCAACAACACCATGCACGGGCTGTTCGGCTTGTTCTATGGATTGCCAGCCCTGCACACCAACACGATGATCCGCCACCGACGCGGTCCCGAACTGGTGCGACAACTGGATCTGCACGGGTACGACTTCCACCTGTATGGCGGCGCTTCGCTGCAGGGCGCCCGCTTGGACAGGGCGGTGTTCGCCGAACTGGATGCCCCGCTGCATACCGCGCCTGCCCACGTGCCACAGGATCAACGTGACCGCCATGTCACCGAGCAGCTTTCCAGCGCCATCCAGGCACAACCGGCCGGGTCCCCTTTCTTCGGCTTCCTGCTACTGGACAGCGCCCATACGCCTTACGCGGTGCCCACCATGGCAGAGAAGCGCTTCCTTCCCCAGGCAAGTGCGGGCGACCATCTCTCAGCGACACCCAGCTGCGCGTGCCACTGCTGGTACGGTGGCCCGGCCGCGCTACCGGCGTCCAGCCGGCCACTACCAGCCACATGGACCTGGCACCGACCCTGCTACGCCACCTGCTGTCCTGCACGACGCCGATCGAGCACTATTCGGTCGGAAGCGACCTGTTTGGGACGCTGCCGCCGCACCGGCCCTTGCTGGTGGAATCCTGGACCACGCGGGCGGTGCGCTTCGGCGACGACACGTGGCTGCTGCGTCCGTATGGCCTCGAAGCGCGTGACGCCCGCTATCAGATCGTCCCCGGTGCAACGCCCAGCGCCGAGGTAAGTGCCGCGCTTGTCGCGCAGATGCAGTTGCCCCAGGCACCAGCAAGCGCTGGCGCCCCGCCATGACCGCCACGTCCTTGCGGCGCAGGTGAAATGGTGGCGGGATCGCCCTCTGCGGCTGGACCCTCGCCAGACCGGCATCCAGCAGCCGGTCATGCCGGCCGCTGAACGGCTGCAGGTACTTCCAACCACTTCGCGTGCCGACCAACGGTCGGCACCTACCGGTTGGGATGGGTGCGCGCTTTGGTGTCGTGGCATGCAACGCATTCATCCCTCCGCCACGGCGCGGGCGCGCACAATAGCGCCCATGCCTGCCTCCCCCGCTGCCGGTGCGCCCGGCGAGAAGAATCCCAGCCTGCGCGAACGCTTCCAGGCGATGCGCAACCTGCCCCCGTTCCTGCGCCAGGTGTGGCAGACCAGCCCCGGCCTGGCCAGTGCCAGCCTGGGCCTGCGCCTGATCCGTGCGTTGCTGCCGGTGGCGATGTTGTACGTGGGCAAATTGATCATCGACGCGGCGCTGCACCTGAGCCAGCACGAGGCCGGGTTCCCGCCGTTCGGCGAGGCGCTGTCCAGCGGCCTACTCAATCCACTGCTGGGCCTGCTGGCGCTGGAGTTCGGCCTGGCGATCGTCTCCGACCTGCTGGGCCGCGCGGTGAACTACGCCGACAGCCTGCTCTCGGAGCTGTTCACCAACGTCACCAGCGTGCGCCTGATGGAGCATGCCGCCGAGCTGGACCTGGAGGATTTCGAAGATCCCGACCTGCAGGACAAGCTGGACCGCGCGCGGCGCCAGACCATGGGCCGGATGAACCTGATGAGCCAGCTGTTCGGCCAGGTCCAGGACAGCATCACCGTGGCCAGCCTGGCCATCGGCCTGCTGGTCTATGCACCGTGGTTGATCCTGCTGCTGGCAGTGGCGCTGGTGCCGGCGTTCATCGGCGAATCGCACTTCAACGCAGCCGGCTACTCGCTCAATTTCCAGTGGACGCCCGAACGCCGCCAGCTCGACTACCTGCGCCAGATCGGGGCCAGCGTGGAAACCGCCAAGGAGGTGAAGATATTCAACCTGCATCGCTTCCTGATCGAGCGCTACCGCTTCCTCGCCGACAAGTTCTTCCACGCCAACCGCGCCCTGGCGCGCAAGCGCGCGTTCTGGGGCACCCTGCTGGCCGCATTGGGCACGCTCGGCTACTACACCGCGTACGCCTACATCGCCTGGCGCACGGTGCGCGGCGATTTCTCGATCGGCGACCTGACCTTCCTGGCCGGCAGCTTCCTGCGCCTGCGCCAGTTGCTGGAAGGCCTGTTGATCGGCTTCTCGCAGGTGGCCGGGCAGGCGCTGTACCTGGATGACCTGTTCTCGTTCTTCCAGATCCAGCCGGAAATCCATTCGCGGACCGATGCCGTGGCGATCCCGCAACCGATCACCCAGGGCTTCGTGTTCGAGAATGTCGGCTTCCGCTATCCCGATGCCGAGTCGTGGGCGGTGCGCCATCTCGACTTCGACCTGCGCGCCGGTGAAGTGCTGGCACTGGTCGGCGAGAACGGCGCCGGCAAGACCACGCTGGTCAAGCTGCTGGCGCGCCTGTATGACCCCGATGAAGGCCGCATCCTGCTGGACGGCCGCGACCTGCGCGATTACGACCTGGACGACCTGCGCGCCAACATGGGGGTGATCTTCCAGGACTTCGTGCGCTACAACCTCAGCGCTGGCGAGAACATCGGCGTCGGCTGGGTCGAGGCGATGACCGACGACGCCCGCATCCGCGACGCGGCCCGCCGCGGCATGGCCGAGGAGGTCATCAATGCCCTGCCCAACGGCTACGAACAGCTGATCGGGCGCCGCTTCAAGCAGGGCGTGGACCTGTCCGGCGGGCAGTGGCAGAAGATCGCCATCGCCCGTGCTTATATGCGCGATGCACAGGTGATGATCCTCGACGAACCTACCGCCGCACTGGACGCGCGCAGCGAGTTCGAGGTGTTCCAGCGCTTCAAGGAACTGTCCGACAACCGCACCGCGGTGCTGATCTCGCACCGCTTTTCCTCGGTACGCATGGCCGACCGCATCCTGGTGCTGGCCGGCGGCCGGATCGAGGCCAGCGGCACCCATGCCGAACTGATGGTCCAGGGCGGCCGTTATGCCGAATTGTTCGAGCTGCAGGCCGCCGGGTATCGCTGAAACCCCCTTTCCACATGCCTTTTCGGCCAGTCAATGAGAATTTATCTCATTTGAGATAAACTGGCCGGGACAACACAGATCAGAACCCCACCCCCATGTCTTCCGCTTTCGGCGCCGAAACGGTGCTTGAGGTCCGCCACTGGACCGACGCCTACTTCAGCTTCACCACGACCCGCGACAGCGGTTTCCGCTTCGAGAACGGCCAGTTCGTGATGATCGGCCTGGAAACCGACGCGCGGCCGCTGCTGCGTGCCTATTCGATCGCCAGCGCGAACTGGGAAGAAAACCTGGAGTTCTTCAGCATCAAGGTCCAGGACGGCCCGCTGACCTCGCGCCTGCAGCACATCCAGCCCGGCGACAAGGTGCTGGTCGGCAAGAAGCCCACCGGCACCCTGCTGATCAGCGACCTGCACCCGGGCAAGCACCTGTACCTGCTGGGGACCGGCACCGGCCTGGCGCCGTGGCTGTCGGTGATCAAGGACCCGGAAACCTACGAGCGCTTCGACAAGGTGATCCTCACCCATGGCGTGCGTTACGAAAAGGACCTGGCCTACCGCGAGCTGTTCGAGAAGGAACTGCGCGCGCACGAATTCCTCGGCGAGATGATCGGCGACAAGCTGCTGTATTACCCGGCCGTCACCCGCGAAGCGTTCCCCAACCAGGGCCGCCTCACCTCGCTGATGGAAAGCGGCGAGATGCAGAAGACGCTCGGCCTGCCGCCGCTGGACCCGGAGAACGATCGCGCCATGATCTGCGGCAGCCCGCAGATGCTGGCCGACCTGCGCAGCGTGCTGGACAGCCGTGGCTTCCAGACCTCCCCGCGGATCGGTACCCCGGGCCATTACGTGTTCGAGCGCGCGTTCGTCGAAAAATAGCGCCGGGGGGTGGGTTATATTCCGCGACAGCCCGGCGCCGCGCCGGTGCCCAGACGGAGTACTGCCGATGATCTGGATGATCCGCCCCTTCCTCGCCAGCCTGCTGCTTGCCCTGGGCGTGGCCGCCCATGCCGCCGCGCCGGTGGCGCCGTCGCCGAAGGTCGGCGAGATTCCACCGCAGCTCCTGGGCAAGGACCGTCAAGGCGAGCAGGTGGATCTTGGCAGCCAGCGCGGCAAGCTGGTGATCGTCACCTTCTGGGCATCCTGGTGCGGCCCCTGCCGCAAGGAACTGCCGGTACTGGGCAACCTGCAGAAGGCGATCGGCCGCGATGCGCTGCAGGTCTATGCGGTCAACTTCAAGGAACCGCGCAGGGATTTCAACAACGTCGTGCGCAATTCCAAGGTGCCCCCGCTGGAGTACATCCACGATGCCAAGGGCACGGTCAGCGAGCAGTACGGCATCCAGTCCATCCCGCACATGTTCATCATCGGTCCCGACGGCACCATCGCCCATGTGCACCGCGGCTACTCCGAAGCGAGCCTGCCGCGCATCATCGAACAGATCCTCGGCCAGCTGCCCGAATCGGTTCGCAACCGCCCGCCGCAGGGGTAAGCGGCACGCACGCGGCCTGCGCGGCCACCACGGCCAACGCTCAGCCCAGCGCGGCCTGGATATCCCCGCGCAGGGAGGCCGGCGTGTCGGTCGGCGCATAGCGCTGCAGCACCTGCCCGTCACGGCCGATCAGGAACTTGCTGAAGTTCCACTTGATCCCGCGCGTGCCCAGCACGCCGGATTTCTCCGCCTTCAGCCACTGCCACAGCGGATGCGCGCCCTCGCCATTGACCTCGACCTTGTCTGACAGCGGAAAATCCACCGCGTAGGTCAATGAGCAGAAATTCTGGATCTCCTCGGCATTGCCCGGCTCCTGGTGCCCGAACTGATCGCACGGAAATCCGATCACCACCAGCCCCTGCGCGGCGTACTCCCGCCACAACGCCTCCAGCCCTTCGTACTGCGGGGTGAAACCGCATTTACTGGCCACGTTGACCAGCAACAACACCTTGCCCCGGTATTGCTCCAGCGCCTGCGGCTGGCCGGTGAGATCCACGAACGAGAAATCGAAAGCGGTGGTCATGGCGGAGATCCTGCGTAAAAAACCATCTTAGCGCTGCCATCGGTGATGCGCCGCCTTGCGCTGTTCGCGTTCAACATGCCTTTCGACACAAGCCCGCCCCCCTCACCCCGGGTTAACCTCGGGCACTTGTCTGACTGGAGAACTCCCCCTTGACCACTCGTCTATCCCTCGCCGTCGCCGTGACCCTCGGCCTTGCCCTGCCCGCCTATTCAGCCGTTGCCGCCACCCCGGCCGCCGCCAATGCCCAGCAGGCCAACCCGTTCTTCGCCGACAGCCCGCTGCCGCTGCACTTCCCGCAGTTCGACAAGATCAAGGACAGCGATTTCGCGCCCGCCTTCGATGCCGGCATGGCCCAGCAGCTGAAGGAAGTGGACGCGATTGCCAACAACAAGGCCAAGCCCACCTTCGACAACACCCTCATCGCCCTGGAAAAGAGCGGTGACACCCTGGATCGCGCCACCACCGTGTTCTTCAGCCTGGTCGGTGCCGACACCAACGACACCCGCAAGAAGCTGCAGGCCGACTACTCGGCCAGGTTTGCCGCCCATAGCGACGCCATCGCCCTCAACGGCAAGCTGTTCGCCCGCATCCAGGCCCTGTACGACACCCGCGCCCAGCTCGGCCTCGACGCCGAAGGCGTGCGTCTGGTCGAAAAGTACTACGACAGCTACGTCCGCGCCGGCGCCAAGCTCAACGAGGCCGACAAGACCAAGCTCAAGGCGATGAACGCCGAACTGGCCAACCTGGGCACCACCTTCAGCCAGAACGTGCAGAACGAAGTGAATGCCTCGGCCGTCGTCGTCGACGACGTCAAGCAGCTCGACGGCCTGTCCCCGGAGCAGATCGCCGCCGCCGCCGAAGCGGCCAAGGCCCGCAAGCTCGACGGCAAGTACGTCATCGCCCTGCTCAACACCACCGGCCAGCCGCCGCTGACCAACCTGCGCAACCGCGACCTGCGCCAGAAAATCTACGAAGCCTCGACCACCCGCGGCAGCCGTGGCGGCCAGTTCGACAACACCGCGCTGGTCTCGCGCATCATGCAGCTGCGCGCGGACAAGGCCAAGCTGATGGGCTTTGCCAACTTCGCCGCCTACAACCTGACCAACCAGACCGCCAAGACCCCCGAAGCGGTCAATGCCATGCTCGGCCAGCTCGCCCCGGCCGCCGTTGCCAACGCCAAGCGTGAAGCGACCGACCTGCAGGCCATGATCGACAAGGAACAGAAGGCGGCCGGCAAGCCGACCTTCGCGCTGGAAGCATGGGACTGGGCGTTCTACAGCGAGAAGGTCCGCCAGGCCAAGTACAACTTCGACGAATCCCAGCTCAAGCCCTATTTTGAACTGAAGAACGTGCTGGAGAACGGCGTGTTCTTCGCCGCCAACCAGGAATACGGCCTGAGCTTCAAGCAGCGCACCGACCTGCCGGTCTACCACGACGACGTCACCGTCTATGACGTGTTCGATGCCGACGGCAGCCAGCTGGCGATCTTCATCTTCGACCCGTACGCGCGCGCCTCCAAGCGCGGTGGCGCCTGGATGAACTCGTATGTCTCCCAGTCCGCACTGACCGGCTTCAAGCCGGTGGTCGCCAACCACCTCAACATCCCCAAGCCGCCGGCCGGCCAGCCCAGCCTGCTGACCTGGGATGAAGTGACCACCACCTTCCACGAATTCGGCCATGCCCTGCACGGCATGTTCTCCAACGTGAAGTACCCGTACTTCTCCGGCACCGCCGTGCCGCGCGACTTCGTCGAGTTCCCCTCGCAGGTCAACGAGATGTGGTCGGACAACCCGGCCATCCTGAAGAACTACGCCAAGCACTACCAGAACGGCACCGCCATGCCGCAGGCACTGCTGGACAAGGTGATCGCCGCGGCCAAGTTCAACCAGGGCTTCGCCACCACCGAGTACCTGGGCGCGGCCATGCTCGACCAGCGCTGGCACCAGATCGGCCCGGACCAGGTGCCGGCCGCCAAGGACGTGATGGCCTTCGAGCGCAACGCGCTGGAGAAGGACGGCATCTACTACGCGCCGGTTCCGCCGCGTTACAGGACCCCGTACTTCAGCCACATCATGGGCGGCTACTCGGCCGGCTACTACGCCTACATCTGGTCCGAAGTGCTCGACGCCAACACCCAGAAGTGGTTCCGCGAGAACGGTGGCCTCAGCCGCAAGAACGGCGACCATTTCCGCGCGACGCTGTTGTCCAAGGGCGGCAGCGTGGATGCGATGGAACTGTTCCGCAACTTCGCCGGGCACGAGCCGCAGATCGAGCCGCTGCTCGAGAAGCGCGGCCTGACCAGTGGTGACGGCAAGAAGTAAGCGTCGGCTGCAACGACGCGCAACAACGAAAACGCCCGGCATTGCCGCAATGTTGTTCACTTAAGAAAAGCGCCGCGATCCCATCAGGGATCGCGGCGCTTTTTGGTTGTTCTCTCCGTTGAGTGGAGAGATTCACTTCAACGGGCAGCAGCAGCGAGCGTGTACGTCTTCGCTAGGGTGTATCGCGAGCTTTCGGTGCCGCTTGGCGGCCGGCAGGCCCTTTCGCAAATGTCCCCCGGCCGACGCCTGCGGCGACGACCTCCTCCTTTATTTTGCCAAGGACCTGCCGGCCGCCAAGCGGCGCGGCTTGCGGTGCGCAACGGCGCACGCCGAAGGTTGGCGTGCGCCGTTGCGGTTTTCCGCGCGCGGGCACCGAAAGGTAGGTCACCACCGTTGGTGGTGACGCTGACCCGAACCACGCATGCCTGGCCAGATACGGGAGGCCGAAAAGTTCGGCGGGCGGAAAAAACGCTGGGCAGAACGCAGGCGGCCTCCCGGAAGCATGGAATTGCCCTGCCTTCCGCAAGCCGAGCCCCTTCGCGGCCGGAAGGTCCTTGGGCAAAATCAAGGAGGAGGCTGCCGCAGGCGGCCGGGGGACATTTGCACCGAGGGCCTGCCGGTCGCGCAGGGGCCCGAATGCTCGCGGTATGCCCGAACGACGCCGCGGCCGCTTAAGTGAACAGCACTACGGCACTGCCGGGCGTTTTCATGTCCAGGCCCCGGGTACGGGCCCCGGATCAGTGCGCCTGCGGATCGAAATACGCCTGCCACGTAGCGTGCGCGGCGGTCATTGCCGATGCCTGCGCGAACACCGCCTGCGCCTGCTCGGCCTGGCCGCTGTTGAGCAGTGCCACGGCCAGATTGAAGCGGGTATTGGCATCCTGACTGCCTTGGCCCACGGCGTGGCGCAGGCACTCGGCCGCACGCAGGTACTCGCCCTGGTCGCACAACACCGCACCGAGGCCGGTCAACAACACACTGTCGCCAGGGTGCAGGGCGAGTGCCCGCTCCAACGTCGCGCGCGCCGCGCCCAATGCCGCATCGGCATCAGTGCTACCGGCGAAGGCGGCGTCCACATGGCAACGTGCCTGGAAAAGAGCGCGGCGTGCCGCTGGAAGGGAAGCCTCTGGCATGGCGACAGCGTACGTTGATCGAGGGAATGCAGTCATCGGGCGCCGCCCTTACCGCGGGGCAATGTAACCACCGGGCACGCCCCCCGGCGACAGCACCAGCTGCCACAATTGCGAATTCCGGCAACGAAAACTTGCCATCGAAGCCGCCAGGTAGAACCGCCACATGCGTTTGAAGCGTTCGTCATAGCGCTGCGGATCCAACCCCGGCCACGCGTTCTCCACATTCAACCGCCACGCCTGCAGCGTACGGTCGTAATCGGGGCCAAAACTGTGCCAATCCTCCAGCACGAACAGGCCTTCGTATGCGTCGGTGATCTGCGCGGCCGAGGGCAGCATCGAATTGGGGAAGATGTAACGCGCAATCCAGGGATCGGTGCGGTGGCGCGAAAGATTGCTGCCGATGCTGTGCAGAAGGAACAGTCCATGCGGGTGCAGGCAGCGCCGTGCCATCTCGAAGTAGCCGCGATAGTTCTTGTCGCCGACATGCTCGAACATCCCGACCGACAGGATCGCATCGAAGGTTTCGGCAACCTCGTGGTAGTCCTGCAGGCGGATCTCGATCGGCAGCCCGGCGCATAGCTGCCGCGCGTAGTCGGCCTGCTCCTGGGAGATGGTGATGCCCACGCCGGAGACACCATACCGTTCGGCGGCAAACTTCAACGCTTCGCCCCAACCACAGCCGATGTCCAGCACGTGCTGGCCCGGGCGCAGTCCCAGCTTGCGGCAGATCAAATCGAGCTTGGCTTCCTGCGCGGTGTCCAGGTCCAGCGCGTCGCGCCAGTAGCCGCAGCTGTACACCAGGCGCTTGCCCAGCATCGCTTCATACAGGTCATTGCCGAGGTCGTAGTGGCGGCGGCCCACTTCAAAACTGCCACTGCCCGCCTGCAGGTTGAACAGCCGTGCCTTGAGCGCATCGGCCACTTCACGCCAGCCGTGCACGCGCTCGTCCAGGTGGGCCTGCATGAGATGGGCCAGGAAGTCGTCCAGCGAGGGCGCGTCCCACTGGCCGTCCATGTAGCTTTCGCCCAGGCCCAGCGAGCCGTGGGCCATGACCCGCGTGTAGAAACGCGGGTCATGCACATCGATATCGTGGGGGCGGTCACCGCCGACGGTGACCCCCGCTTCGCCCAGCAACTCGATGACGCGCCGTTGCAGTCCCGCGTCCACATCGCCTCCTTCGGTCAGCCGCGGGCAAACAAGCCCGCATAGGCGGTGCCGACATGCGGAGCCAGCACGCTGGCCGGCACATCCACGGTCTGCGTGCCATCCGAATACGGCCCCACCTGGTAGGGCGGGAACACGAAACGCACCGCGCTGATCTTGCCGTCCGTCCCGGTCAGCGGCTGGAACTGGCTGAAGTTCTCCGCGCTCGGCTCGGTACCGTCGGCAATCATCCGGCTGGCGCTGCGCAGCGATTCCTGCAGCTGGCCCGGCTCCATGTCCTCGCTGCTCAAGCGCGTCGCCACGCGCTCGCGCAGTTGATCGCCGATGTAATCGGCCACCACCTTCCATCCCTTGCCATCGGCGACCAGCTTGTCGGCGGTCAGCATCTGCTGCTGCTCGGGCAGCCACACGAAACGGGCGACCAGCGGCTCACCATGGGCACCGCCGGTATAGCGGCTGCCATCGGCGCTCACCACCACAAGCTGCGGGGTTTCCAGCACTTTTTCGAAACTCAGCGACAGCTCGTAGGGCATGGTCGGCTTGTCATTGCCGAGCCCGTCGACGGCCTGCTGCAGTTCCGCGCGCGCACCGCTGGCGTAGTCCGACAAGGCCTTGGCCAGGCCCGGATAGCGGACGATGTCCGGCGGGTAGGTAATCCCGACCACGGCCTGCGGCGAGGTTTCGATCACGTCGCGCAGTTCCAGCGGCGCTGCTGGCACCTCGGCAGGCGCTTCAACCGCACCCGGCTGCGTCGCCGCAGCGCTGTCGGCAGCGGCCGGTGCGTGATTGTCAGCGTCGCGCTTGCACCCCGCCAGCAGCACCAGGCCCACGGCCATGGCCAACGCGCTGGCGCGCAGCGCGCGACGGTCTACTACGATGTTCATTGCAATCCCCTTGTGAATACCCAGCATCATGATCCTTCGTGCCTGAAGCCACACCGGCCGCATTCAGCCGGCCAGCAGGTCATCATATTCCTCGTGCCGCTGCATGAAGGCTTCGGCGTACGCACACGCCGGCACCACTTTGTATTTGTGTTCGCGCGCATGCCGCAACGCCACCTTGGTCAGTTCACCGGCAATACCACGCCCGCCGATGGGCTCGGGGACTTCGGTATGGGTGATGACCATGCGCTTGCGCCGGCTACGCGTCTCGATCCGATAGTCCAGCACCGCCAGATGCCCCTGGATACGGGCCTGGAAGCGCTGATTGGCCACATCATGCTCCACCTCATAAGCCAATCCGGGCGGGGTGACCGAAGCCATGGGCGATGTCTCCTGCAGCGACTGAGGCGATAGTGCGCAGCACAGCGCCATGATCGCGTGAAGCCTGAACAGGGGCAAGCATCGACGCTGCGCGTCACATCCGGTCGCCCCCTGACCGGGGAGGGCCGATTGCCCGACCGCGTCGCCACGTGCCCGGCCATCGCCGCGCCTGCACGAAAGCGCTTATGCGGGCGCCGCTAAAGTCCCGCCCATTCAAGCCGATATCGAAGACGGACAGGGCGTGAAAGCTGGCACGAGTTTTGCGACACCTGCCTGCCCGTTTCAGCTCTACAAGGAGGTCCTCATGGACAACGCATCTACCTCCCCCGCACCATCCGACGCCGACAGCTCATTGCTGGAGGGCCTGTTCCAGCTGGCCGTGAATGGCCAGAACCAGGGCTGGGAATTCGACCAGATCGACAACGAGGTCTACGCGCGCCTGCTCAGCACCTACGGTGTGGACGGCAAGAAGGCCGCCTGAGGCCAGCGCCACGACCAACGGTCGTGGCCTACCTCCACCTTGGCCTGTGCGTCACGACCAACGGTCGTGACCTACCCTGCCTTGGTCACGACCTACGGTCGTGACCTACCCATGGGTTGCCGGGGCCTGGCCCTGGTAGGTACCGACCGTTGGTCGGTACGCCGGCATCCTGCTCACCCCAGCGGGCGGAAGCTCGGGTTGCCCAGCTCGCGCAGGAAGTGCTGGAAGATGCTCGGCCGCATCGCCAGCAGGAAGATCACCCCGAACGCCGCACCGGCCAGGTGCGCGCTGTGGTTGATCCGGTCCCCGCCGCGCTTGTCCATCCAGATGCTGTAGCCCACGTAGAACACCGCGTAGAGGATTGCCGGGGCCGGGATGAAGAACACGTAGATCACGCTCCACGGGCTGAGCAGGATGAAGGCGAACAGCACCGCCGACACCGCGCCGGACGCGCCCAGGCTGAGATAGTTCGGGTTCTTCTGGTTCTTCAGGTAGCTGGGCAGGATCGAGACCACCAGCGCGCCGAGATAGAACGCTGGATAGGTGAGGTAGCTGCCGGTCAGGTTGACCATCAGCGCCTCGATCTGGCCGCCGAAGAAGAACAGCGTGATCATGTTGAACGCCAGGTGCGCCAGGTCCGCATGGATGAACCCGTAGGTCACCAGGCGGTCGTACTGGCGATGGCGGTCCACCGCCGGCGGCCACAGGATCAGGCGGTCGCCGAGTTTGCGGTTCTTGAAGGCCATCCACGACACGATGACGGTGATGGCGATCAGCAGCAGGTTGACGGGGGTCATGTCAGGGCTCAGGCGGTACGGTAGTTGTCGACCATACGATAGCGCCTGGCATACCAACCAAAGGCCAACGCCGCCACGAACGCGAATCCGGCGAAGAAGAACATCAGGAACGCCGCCTCGCTCAACCCGGTACTGGCGATGTTGCGGGTCACCGCTTCATTGCGCACCGCCGCGTTGGACAGCAGCACCCACAGGTTGCCGATGGTGGTGGTGAGGTTCCAGAAGCTCATCACCACGCCCTTCATCGCCTGCGGCGCCTGGCTGTAGGCAAACTCCAGGCCGGTGGCCGAGACCAGCACTTCGCCGAAGGTCAGCAGTGCGTAAGGCAGCATCTGCCAGAAGATCGACATGACGTTGCCGCCATCCATCATCACCTGGATGCCGCCCACCACGATCCACGCCAGGCCGCTGAAGGCGATACCGGCGGTCATCCGGCGCAGTGCGGTCGGCTCGAAGCCGAACCGGCGCAGCGCCGGGTACAGCACCAGGTTGTTGAACGGAATCAGGATCATCACCAGCAGCGGGTTCAGCGCCTGCATCTGCGAGGCGGTGAACCATGACGGCATCGCCATCTGCTGGCCCTGCAGCACCCAGGTCGAGGCCTTCTGGTCGAACAGCGAGAAGAACGGCGTGGTCAGCGCGAAGATCACCAGCACGCGCAGCACCGAGCGCACGCCCTCGACCGCCTCGGCCGGGTGGACGCCGCGGGCGCGGTCGAGCTGGATCCAGGTGCCGCCGCCGACACCGGCCAGGACCAGCACCAGCGCGATGCACAGGCAGATCACGATGCCCAGGCTGCCGACCAGGCCCAGCGAGGCCACCGCCAGCACCGCGCCGAGGATGGCCAGGGTACGGCCCGGACGGCCCTTGCCCGGCACCTGCGCGGAGAGTGCGGTACGCACCACGTTGCCGAACGAATGCGGGTCTTTGGGCGGCAGCGGCACCAGCACGTAGCGCTTGCGGCCCAGCCAGAACACGAAGGTGGCCACGAACATCAGGATGCCCGGGATGCCGAACGCCCACTGCGGGCCCCAGTTCTTCAGCACCAGCGGGATCAGCAGCGAGGCGAACAGCGAGCCGAAGTTGATGATCCAGTAGAAGGCATCGAAGACGAACTTGGCCAGGTGCTTGTTGCTCTGGTCGAACTGGTCGCCCATGAACGAGGCCACCAGCGGCTTGATCCCACCGGCACCCAGCGCGATCAGGCCCAGGCCGAGGAAGAAGCCGCCGCGGCTGCCTTCAAACAACGCCAGGCACAGGTGGCCCACGCAGTAGATCAGGCTGAACCACAGGATGGTGTGGTACTTGCCGAAGAACTTGTCGGCCAGCCAGCCACCGAGCAGCGGGAAGAAATACACGCCGATCATGAAGCTGTGCATGATGTCCTTGGCCTCGCCCGCGCGGCCTTCGGCGGTGATCTCCTGCAGCAGCAGCGAGGTGATCAGGAACTGCACCAGGATGTTGCGCATCCCGTAGAAGCTGAACCGCTCGCAGGCCTCGTTGCCAATGATGTACGGAATCTGGCGCGGCATCTTTCCCTTGCCTGCGCTGGCGGCTGCGATCGTGCTCATCCTATGGGGCTGTCCTGCGAATACGAAAGGGCGCGAGCTTACCGGAAGCCCTACCCCGGCGCACGCTGCGGCCCTACATGACAGCGAACGGCGAACATGGCTGGGCAATCAGTGCATTTCGTTACGGAAGTCACGAGGCTTCGACGGACAAAGCGTAAACTTATCGTTATGCGCATGATTCCCCCTGCTGTCGCTGAAGGCTGGCCCGGTTGGCTGTTGTTGCTGCTGCTGGCAGCACCGGCCACCTGGGCGCATGCCCGACAGGCCGAGGGCGACAGCCCGCGCCTGCTCAGGGTGGCCACGCTGGAACTGCCCACCCTGGAAGACGGGCAGTGGGAACAACGCCGCGACCAGGTGCTGCAGTTGCTGGAGACGCTGCAGCCAGACGTGATCGCCGTGCAGCGGGTACTGCAGACCCAGGGCCGCAACCCGGCCTGCTGGCTCGCCTCGCGGCTGCGTTACAGCTGCGATTTCGTCACCGCCGACCCACCCAGCCAGCCCCAGCGCCATGGCAGCGCGATGCTGTCGCGGCTGCCGGTCAGCGAAGACGGCGTCACCCTGCTGCACCCGCCCGGGCAATTCAGCGCCGCGGGCATGCTGCGGATCAAGCTGCAGGAAGAGCTGGTCAACATCTACGTGGCGCGGCTGCGCCCGGAGCCGGACGAGGCCAGCGTGCGCCGGCACCAGACCAGCGACCTGATGACCTGGATCGGCGCCACCGCCGATGGCCTGCCTGCCGTGATCGCCGGCGACTTCTCCGCCGATACCGACGAACTGGTGCGCAGCGCCCCCGGTTTCCAGCCGGCGCGCAAGAATCCGGGCGAACGGGTGGACCCGCCCTCGGCGGCCGGCAGCGCGCGCGGACACGGCCTGGACGTCCTGTTCCAGGTCAAGCACTTCGATGGCATCGGCCAGCAGGCCCTGAGGTTGCCGTCGGCGGCCAATGGCGAGGCCGACAAGGGCGCGCTGCGGCTGGGGGTGATGGCGACATTGCGACTGCAGTCGCCGGTAGCGGCCAGCGCGCCGTAACCTACCGTCACCACCAACGGTGGTGCCCTACGCCGTCCGCAAGCCGCGCCCCATGGCGGCCGGCAGGTCCTTGGCAAAATAAAGGAGGAGGCTGGCGCCGCAGGCGTCGGCCGGGGGACATTTGCACAAGGGCCTGCCGGCCGCCATGGGGCCCCGACGCTCGCGGCATGCCCAGACCAGGAGGCCGTCGCCGCAGAGCGTCAGCACCAACGGGGGTGACCTACCGGTAGAGAAAAAACGGCCAGGCATCACTGCCTGGCCGTTCTGTCGTGCATCAAGCGAAATCGCTCAGGCGATCGCGGCCTGGTAACGGCGCTCGACTTCATTCCAGTCGACCACGTTGAAGAACGCGCCGATGTATTCCGGGCGACGGTTCTGGTACTTCAGGTAGTACGCGTGTTCCCACACGTCCAGCGCCAGGATCGGCGTATTGCCGTCCATCAGCGGGCTGTCCTGGTTGGCGCTGCTTTCCACCACGACCTTCTTGTCCGGGGTGACGCTGAGCCAGGCCCAGCCGCTGCCGAAGCGGGTCAGCGCGGCCTTGGTGAAGGCTTCCTTGAACTTCTCAACGCCGCCGAGCTGCGATTCGATCGCCTTGCCGACGTCGCCGACCGGGGCGCCGCCGCCGTTGGGCGACATCACCGTCCAGAACAGGCTGTGGTTGGCATGACCGCCGCCGTTGTTGCGCACCGGGCCCTGCAGGTTCTCCGGCAGCGACTTGGTCTTCTTCACCAGCTCTTCAATCGGCAGGTTGGCGAACTCGGTGCCTTCCAGTGCCGCGTTGACGTTGTTGATGTAGGTCTGGTGATGCTTGGTGTGGTGGATTTCCATCGTGGCCGCGTCGATATGCGGCTCGAGCGCGTCGTAGGCGTAGGACAGCTTGGGGAGGGTATAGGCCATGTGGTTCTCCTGGTAGCTCACTCACCCGGCGAAGACCGGGCGTTGCGCTGACGATGATGGGGATGGCCGCCAAGCTTACCAAGGGCCATGTAAAGGAAAGTAGGTCCTGCGCATGCATCGGCGGGGTTGTTGTTATGCAGTGGTGAGGATGGCAGTGCGATGACGGTACAGTAGCGGCACCACCCACTGTCGCCCTTCCCATGCGCAAGCCATTGCTGTTGCTGGTCGCCATCGTGCTGCTGATTGGCGGCCTGGCCGTGATCAAACTCTCCCAGCGCTCTCCGGTGCCGCAGTTCGCGCCCTCGCTGACCGGGCCCGATGCCGCCGCGCCAGCCACCCGCGCATCGCGAACGGCGCACGATCCGCTGCCGGCGTTCCTGCCGGCCGAAGCGCGCCAGACCCTCGCGCTGATCCAGCAGGGCGGCCCGTTCCCGCACCGCCAGGACGGCAGCGTATTCGGCAACCGCGAACAACGCCTGCCGCAACGCCCGCGCGGCTATTACCACGAGTACACCGTGGACACCCCCGGTGCCGGTAACCGCGGGGCGCGTCGCATCGTGACCGGTGGCAACCCACCCACGGGCTGGTTCTACACCGACGATCATTACGAGACCTTCCGCAGTTTTGACGTGCCACCGGCCGGGAGCTGGAAATGAACCATGATGGATTCGAGCTGGGCCTGCACGACATCAACAACGCTGGCGTCTATGCGATCGGCAATGGCGACGTCGGCCCATTGTCGGCGGCGATGCGTGATGCGGGCCTGCGCGTGGTGCAGATCGACCTGGACGGCTGCCGCGACAAACGCACCCTGTTGATGCGCCTGGCCACGCGGCTGGATTTCCCGACCGGTTTTGGCGGCAACTGGGATGCATTGACCGACAACCTGCGCGACCTGCAATGGCTGCCGGCCAGCGGCTATGCGCTGTTCCTGACCGATGCCGATGCACTGCGCACGCACGCCAGTACCGATTTCGACACCTTGCTGGACGTGCTCGACGACGCCAGCCGCAGCTGGAGCGACACCAACATTCCGTTCTGGGCGTTCGTGGCCCTGCACGATACGGACGTGGACGTGTCGCCGTAACGCCACGCCGGAGGTAGCGCCCTGCGCTACACATGCAATGAAGCTATGCCTCAGCGGCTTCCATTGTCTTCCTGCAGTTCTTTCTTGAACGGGATGTCCGGCGGCGGGCGGGCCACCGCCGGCTGGTCCTGCATGTTCGGATCACTCAGGCCACAGCCGCCGCCGAACTGCAGGATCGAGACCACGCAGGAGATCTTCGAGCTGCTGCCGGGGATCGGTATCTCCACTGCCTTGATGCCCTTGCGCACCCATTCGGCCAACAGCGACTCGTTGGGCGCCCAGTACTTGTCCAGCGAGGTGGGCGTGTAGTTGTACGGCGGCCGCTTGAGCCAGGTGCCGGACTGTGCGATGCGCTCCTTGGTCCAGCCGTCCTTGTCGCCACCGGGCGCGCCACGTTCGGCCGTGCCCTTGCCGTCCTGCGCAGGCACGCGCACGCTGCCGTCGCCCTTGAACAGGGTGCCGCTGTTGCTGCCGGTATCGCTGACCGCGCGCCCGTTGAGGTCGCGGTCCTGCGGGTGGTTGGCCGCCGCCCAGTCGTCACCGCCGGTCGGCGCGGCCCAGTTGTCCGGGTTCTGTGCGGCGCGGGCTGCCGGCTGGCTGGGGGCGTGTGGCGCCGGCGTGCTGGCGGGCGCGGCGGACGACGTGCTCGGCGTGGCGGTGGCGGTGGCGGTGGCAGCTGTCGACGACGGCGCGGCGGTGGCGACAGCGCGCTCGCGCACCGTTACCTCGGGCGTCCTGCCGGCGGGAGCGGCAACCTCGCGCGGCGACACCGCAGGCATCGTTACCGACGGCGAGGTGATCGTGTGGATCTCGCGCTCGCGCACCTGCAGGTCGCGCGGCGGAAGCGCGGCCTCCACGCGCGGCCCTGGGACGGTGACGCTGGGTGTCGGCGCCTGGACCACGCTGACCTGGCGTTCGCGCACGCTCGGATCGGGCGTGCGCAGTGTGGGCTCGAGGGTGCGCAGCGCCGGAACGGCCGCACGCGCGGTCGGCACCTGCAGCGTGGTGACCGTGCGCTCGCGTACCGCGACGTCCTGCGGATCGCGCGGCACCACGCGCACTTCCGTACGCGGCGTACTCGTCGGCGGCACCACGAAATCGGTGGTGGCCTGCGCCACCTCGGTGGCCTGCACGGGCTGCTCCACGGCCGGCGTGGCCGGCGTCGGCGGGCTCGGCGGCGCGTCGTCGGTCGGCACCGGTGCGGCGCTGGGCTGCGGAGCCGATGCCGAGGCAGACGGTGGCGTGCTGGACGGCGGCGCGGCACGCGACGAGGGGGACTCCGCCGCGGCCGCTTCGGCAGCCGCTTCGCTTTCCTGCTGCGTTGGCGCGCCACGGCCCACCAACGCCACCTGCACGCGCCCACTCTCACCGCCCTGCTCCGGCTCGACCGGTGGGCGGATCAGCGCCACCCACAGCAGCAACAGGGCAAACAGCAGATGCAGCAGCAGGCTGACGGTGGCCGAGGTCCAGCGCATCCAGCGCTGGTCGCGCGGCGCCGGTTCCCAGCCTTGCCACAGCAGCCGTCGCAACGCCTGCAGGAAACCCAGGCGCGGCAGGCGGCCGGGCGACCCCGGCAGCGGCCGCTGGGCCAGCTCGGCGATGACGTCACTGGAACGGAACGGTCGTGGCAGCGGCGTCAGCGCGCGCAGCCACAGGCCCCACCCATAAGGCAGGCCCGTGGTTTTTTCCAGGATGCGTTGGTCCGGCTGGCGTGCCAGCAGCCAATCGAGGATGTCGTCAGCCCGGCGCAGAGGCACGCAGTGCGGTCAGGCGGCCGTGCCGCGCGGGATGTACGGCGCGTTGCCACTGTCATGGTCAGTCGCGTCGCGTACCGCGGTGATGCCCGGCACGCGCCCCATCAGGGTTTTCTCGATGCCCTGCTTGAGGGTCACATCGGCCATGCCGCAGCCCTGGCAACCGCCCCCGAAGCGCAGCAGGACCACGCCGTCGGCGGAGACTTCCTGCACGGCCACCTTGCCGCCATGCGAGGCCAGCTGCGGGTTGACTTCGTTCTCCACCACCCAGCGCACGCGCTCGACCAGTGAGGAGGCATCGCCGGGCGCATCGCCCTTGATCTTGGGCGCCTTGATGGTCAGCTGCTGGCTGCCGGTGGCATTGCTGACGATGTCGATTTCGGCACCGTCCAGCCAGCCCACGCTGGCCGCATCGACGTACAGGGTGAAGCCATCGCAGTCCACCGCCCACTCATCGCCGAGCAGGTCGGTTGGCTCGGAGAACTCCAGGCGGGCATCGGCGCGCGGGGTGCCGGCGTCGACGGCGCTCAGGCGCACGCCCATGCCGGGCACGGCCTCGCGCTCGATCAGCTTGCGGAAATAGGTCTGGGCAGTGTCGGAGATCTGGATCATCGGGCTATTCTAGCTACTTACATGTTATGCGCTCATTCGGTTTATACACCGGCCGGCGCATCGTTCAGGCATCTTGCAAGAAGAATGGGAATGGAGGATTTCATGGCCGACCGGATTCCACTGGCGCAGGCGCATTGCATACCGCGCAAGGGCAGCGACCACAAGCTGGGCGAGGCCCGGGTGGCCGAACTGCTGGCCCAGGTGCCCGGCTGGGAGCTGGCCGAGCTCGGCCAGGCGCTCACCCGCACCTTCCGCTTCGACGACTACCACCGGACCATGGCGTTCGTGAATGCCTTGGCCTGGGTGGCCCATCGCGAAGACCACCACCCCGACCTGGGCGTGCACTACGACCGCGCCGTGGTGCGCTTTTCCACCCACGACGTGGGCGGCCTGAGCGAAAACGACTTCATTTGTGCAGCCAAGGCTTCGGGCCTGACGGAGTGATCCCATGAAACTGCAGACCCTCGTGTTGTCCAGCATTGCCCTCACCGCCCTGGTCGGCTGCAACCGACCGGCCGAACCGGCCGCGCCGGTGGCCGCGCCCACCGAAGTGGCCGCCGTGAAGACCCCGCCACCGCAGTACCCGATCGAACTGGCCTGCCAGGGCATCGGCGGCACCAGCACCTTCAAGGTGGTGATCGGCGCCGACGGCGCGCCCGGCGAAGTGACCCTGCTCACCGGCAGCGGCAACGCCCAGCTCGACGAGCAGGCCAAAGCCGCCGTGCAGGGCTGGCAGTTCAAGGCTGCCACCCGTGCCGGCCAGCCGGTCTCCACGACGATCCAGGTACCGGTCAGCTTCAACCCGCCACAACCCAAACCGGACCAGTGCTTCGCGGTCGAAGAGCGGTTGCGCCGAGGCGGTTGAAGCCTGTTCTTGAGGTCAGCTGTCGCCAGCCTCGTCCCCTTCTCGCGCCCCGGTGGTATCGCCCGGGGCGCGTTGCACTTCTACAAGGACGCTGTGGCGCATGCTCGATATTTCCAGTGAAAACGTTTGGATCGCCCTTGGCGTGACCCTGGCTGCCGGCCTGGCCACCGGCCTGGGCAGCCTGATGGTGCTGTTCTCACGCCGCCCCAATCCGCGCCTGCTGGCATTCGGGCTGGCCTTCGCCGGCGGGGCGATGGTGTTCGTCTCGCTTACCGAGATCCTCAACAAGGCGATTGATTCGTTCACCCTGGCCTACGATGCGCGGCTGGGTTTTGCCTACGGCACCGCTGCGTTCCTGGCCGGCGTGCTGCTGATCGTGCTGATCGACCACCTGGTGCCCAACCCGCACGAGAGCCTGGACAAGCAGGACCCGCTGTTCCGCGACAACAACAAGGCCTACATCAAGCGGGTGGGCCTGTTGACCGCGATCGCGATCACCGCGCACAACTTCCCCGAAGGCCTGGCCACGTTCTTTGCGATGCTGGAAAGCCCTTCGGTGGGCATGCCGCTGGCCTTTGCCATCGCCATCCACAACATCCCCGAGGGCATCGCGATTGCGGTGCCGGTGTATTTCGCCACCCAGAACAAGTGGTACGCCTTCGGCGCCAGCCTGCTGTCCGGGCTGGCCGAACCAGTGGGCGCGGCGATCGGCTATTTCGCGCTGTCGGGCATGCTCAACCATGCCACCTTCGGCTGGGTCTTCGGGATCATTTCCGGGGTGATGGTGTTCCTGGCGCTGGATGAACTGTTGCCGGCGGCCAAGCGCTACGCCAAGGGTCACGAAACGGTCTACGGGCTCGTCGCCGGCATGGGCAGCCTGGCGATCAGCCTGGTGTTGTTCAAGTGGTGAGCGCACACCGGTAGGCCACGACCGTGGGTCGTGGCGCTCGGGGTGCCGGGCGGTGATGCGACGTACCGACCAACGGTCGGTACCTACCGGGCGTGGTCGGTAGGCTCGGTCGGTAGGCGACGACCGTTGGTCGTCGCGCACCGCACGGGGAAACTCACCCCAACCGGCTCAATGCCTCGGCCAGTTCATCGGCCAGCGGCGCGTTGAGCAGGTACGGGGTCTTGCCACTGTCCAGTGCGAATTCCAGCGTGGCCGCGTGCAGGAACAGGCGCTTGAGCCCGATCTGCTCACGAAGCCGCTTGTTGACGTCCGGTTCGCCGTACTTGTCATCACCGGCCACCGCGTGGCCCAGGTGCTGGGCGTGCACGCGGATCTGGTGGGTACGCCCGGTTTCGATGCGCACCTCGCAATAGGAATGCCCGCCCTTGCGCTCCAGCACCTTGAAGTGGCTGATCGACTCCTTGCCGATCGCGTTGACCTGCACGTGCCGCTCGCCCCCTTGGCGCAGGCCGACGTGCAGTGGCGCATCCACGGTCATGGTGCCGTCGGGCATGCGGCCCACCAGCAGGGTCAGGTAGCGCTTGCGGATGCCGGCGCCGTGGTCTTCGCGCAGCAGCGCCTGCAGCTCGCTCAGGGCCGAGCGCTTCTTGGCCACGATCAGCAGGCCAGAGGTATCGCGGTCCAGCCGATGCACCAGCTCCAGGGTCCGGCCCGGGCGCAGCGCGCGCAGGGTTTCGATCGCGCCGAAGCTGATCCCGCTGCCGCCATGACTGGCCACGCCGGACGGCTTGTTCAACGCCAGCAATCGATCGTCCTCGAACACGATGGCATCTTCCAGCCGCTTCATGAACGAAGCGGGCGGACCGGCCTTGTCTCCTTCTTCAGTGAGACGGACCGGCGGCACCCGCACTTCATCGCCGGCCTCCAGCTTGCGCTCGGCCTTGGCGCGGCCGCCGTTGACGCGGACCTGCCCGCTGCGCACCAGCTTGTAGATCAGGCTGCGCGGGGCGCCTTTGAGCTGGCCCAGCAGGAAATTGTCCAGCCGCTGTCCAGCGCGGTCTTCCGGAATGGTGATCATACGGACGCTGGTCATGCTTTCAGCGGGTTTGGAGGACGGCTCGGTGTCAGTCATGGGCCTTTTATTCTGTTACACTCGGCTTGCGAGATAAGGGATTGATTTCGTTGGAAGTTGCTCTGGGCCAGAAGCCCGACTTCCCGCGATTCCGGCACAGTGCGCAGCCACCGCCCCCGGGGCGGCCATGTTAGCGGCTCACCGGTGGTCCCGGCCATCGCCGGATGCCTGACAAGCATCTGTGCTGAAAAAATGTCCCTGTGGCGCTCCAGCCTGGCTGACAGCTGCCTCCGGCCCCGTTACACCCAAACCAAGACAAATGAAGCGCTCCCGCGGCCTGCCGTGGTGTCGTAGCGCTGGAAACCCAAGCCGCCCTCCCCGCGCCTGCGCGATGGGCGTCGAAGCGTGACCAGAAGCGAAACCCCATGGCGTTCCGCGCGGTAGCAGCGCGCGAGGAACGCAATAATGAAGCGAATGCTGATCAACGCCACGCAGGCCGAAGAGCTGCGGGTTGCCATCGTGGATGGCCAGACGCTGTACGACATCGACATCGAACAGCCGTCCAAGGAACAGAAAAAGTCGAACATCTACAAGGGCCGCATCACGCGCCTTGAGCCGTCGCTGGAAGCGGCCTTCGTCGAGTACGGTGGCGAACGCCATGGCTTCCTGCCGCTGAAGGAAATCTCCCGCGATTACTTCCAGGCCGGCGTGGACCCCAACAAGGCCGGCATCCGCGAGCTGTTGCGCGAGGGCCAGGAAGTGGTGGTCCAGGTCGACAAGGAAGAGCGTGGCAACAAGGGCGCCGCCCTGACCACGTTCATCTCCCTGGCTGGCCGCTACATGGTGCTGATGCCGAACTCGCCGACCGCCGGCGGCGTCTCGCGTCGCATCGAGGGTGAAGACCGCGCGGCGCTGAAGGAAGCGCTGGACAAGCTGGACATCCCCGACGACATGGGCGTGATCATCCGCACCGCCGGCGTGGGCCGCGATGCCGAAGAACTGCAGTGGGACCTGGACTACCTGCTGCAGGTCTGGAAGTCGATTGCCGAAGCGGCGCTGACCAAGCCGGCCGCCTTCCTGATCTACCAGGAATCGCGCCTGATCGTGCGCGCCCTGCGTGACTACCTGCGCGCCGACGTCGGCGAGATCCTGGTGGACACCGAGGAACTCTACGAGACCGCCCGCGAGTTCATGCAGCAGGTGATGCCGCAGACCCTGCGCAAGCTCAAGCATTACAAGGACGACATCCCGCTGTTCAACCGCTTCCAGATCGAATCGCAGATCGAAGGCGCGTATGAACGCAATGTCCGCCTGCCCTCGGGCGGCTCGATCGTGGTCGACCAGACCGAAGCGCTGACCGCCGTCGACGTCAACTCCTCGCGCGCCACCAAGGGCAGCGACATCGAGGACACCGCCTTCCAGACCAACCTGGAAGCGGCCGAAGAAGTGGCCCGCCAGCTGCGCCTGCGCGATCTTGGCGGCCTGGTGGTCATCGACTTCATCGACATGGCCTCCAACAAGCATCAGCGCGAAGTCGAAAACCGCCTGCAGAACGCGCTCAAGTACGACCGTGCGCGCGTGCAGCTGGGCCGCATCTCGCGCTTTGGCCTGATGGAAATGAGCCGCCAGCGCCTGCGCCCGAGCCTGGGTGAATCCAGCCAGATCATCTGCCCGCGTTGCGACGGCCACGGCCGCATGCGCAGCGTCGAGTCGATGTCGCTGTCGATCATCCGCGTGGCCGAAGAGCATGCGATGAAGGAAAACACCGGGCAGGTGCTGGTCCAGGCCCCGGTCGAGATCGCCAACTACCTGCTCAATGAAAAGCGCGGTGCCCTGCGTGAAATCGAACTGCGCCATGACGCGCCGATCGTGATCGTCGCCGACGAGCAGCTGCACACCCCGCACTACACGGTCACCCGCCTGCGCGACAATGAACTGGGCGAAGAAAGCGGCAAGCCCAGCTACCAGCGCGGTACCCCGCGCAAGCTGCCGGTGCACGCCCTGACCAAGGCCCAGCTGAACATCCCGGTGGCCCCGGTGGTGACCCAGGTCAAGCACAGCCAGCCGGCCCCGGTACGCGACGCACCCGAACCGGAAGCCGCACCGGCTCCGGCCGTCGTCGCTGCCGTCGCCGCCCCGGCCGCCACCGGCGTGGTGGGTTGGCTCAAGCGCATCTTCGGCGGCGAACCGGCCCCGGCCGCAGCCCCGCAGCCGGGCAACCGACCGGCCCAGGATGGCAACCGCAACAACCGCAACAAGGATCGCAACAAGGACCGCAACGGCCGCCGCGATGAGCGTGGCGAACGCAACGGCAATGGCGGCGCGCAGGCGCAGGGCCAGGGCCGTGGCAAGGACCGGGGTGACCGGGGTGACCGGGGTGACCGGGGTGAACGCGGCGGCAAGACCGAGCGTCGCGACGAGCGCCGCCAGGACGCCAATGCCGCACCGGCCAATGCCGCCGCCAGCCAGGTCCAGGCACCGGGCCAGGGCAAGCCGCGTAACGAGCAGCAGCCCAAGGCACCGCGCAACGAGCCGCAGCAGCCCAAGCTGAAGCAGAAGCAGAACCCGCAGCAGTCCAGGCAGGGCGATACCGACAAGGCCATTGCCGGTGACCGTCCGGCCCGCCAGCCGCAGGCCGATGCGCCCAAGCCGGCGAACCTGGCCGCACCGGTAGCCGATGCCGCCGTGATTGCCGCCGTGGCCGTGGGTGTCGCCGACGGCGTCACCTCCCACGCTGCCCCGCAGGACAGTGCCTACGCCGATGCTTCGGTGGCCGCACCGACCGATGAGGCCCAGGTCGCCCAGGCCGATGCCGGCGAACAGGCCGATGGCCCCGGCACTGCCGACGACGCCAATGGCGAAGGCGCCTCGCGCCGTCGTCGCGGCCGTCGCGGTGGCCGTCGTCGTCGTCGTGGCGCTGGCGAGCAGGCTGCCGGCAGCGATGGACTGAACGATGACGCCGGTCTGGACGACGACGCTGACGACCAGGACAGCGAGCTGGACGGTGACACCACCGCCCATGCCGAGCGTCCGGTTGCCAGCAACGGCCAGCCGCAGCCGGAGTTCGATTTCGACGATGAAAGCAGCACCGCTCCGGTCGCCGCGCCGGTCCAGGCACCGCGCCCGGCCCAGGTCGCTGCTGTCGCCGCCATCGCACCGGCGGCCGTGGTCAGCAGCCCGGTAGTGACC
Source organism: Stenotrophomonas sp. GL_101 (assembly GCF_057835675.1). NCBI lineage: Bacteria > Pseudomonadati > Pseudomonadota > Gammaproteobacteria > Lysobacterales > Lysobacteraceae > Stenotrophomonas > Stenotrophomonas sp. GL_101. The sequence continues at coordinate 3,047,319 of NZ_CM174432.1, forward strand.
GCCGGTCACACCGAGCCGACGCCGGCGCCGGTGGTGGAACCGACGGCTGACGCCGTGGTCGAGAAGGCCCCGGCCTCCTACACCGACCGCGTGCCGTTCGTGGAAAGCCCGACCCCGGCCCCGGCCGTGGTGGCAGTGGCTGCTCCGGCTCCGGTCGCTGCTCCGACTCCGATCGCTACCCCGGCTCCGGTCGCTGCTCCGGCTCCGGTCGCTGCTCCGGCTCCGGTCGCTGCCCCGGCTCCGGTCGCTGCTCCGGCTCCGATCGCTACCCCGGCTCCGGTCGCTGCTCCGGCTCCGGTCGCTGCCCCGGCTCCGGTCGCTGCTCCGGCTCCGGTCGCTGCCCCGGCTCCGGTCGCTGCTCCGGCTCCGGTCGCTGTCCCGGCTCCGGTCGCTGCTCCGGCACCGATCGCTACCCCGGCTCCGACCGCACCGGCACCGATCGTCACGCCAGTGGTGGACGCCCCGGCCCCGGTCGAGACCGTCCGTCCGGTGCAGACCAGCATGCTGGATGCCACCGAAGCCACGCCGGTCAAGCCGGCACCGACCGCACCGGCACCGATCCGCGTGGAAACGGCCGATACCGCGCCGGTGGCGCAGAACGGCCAGCTGTTCGGCACTGCCGCCAGCGAAACCCCGGCCAGCACCGACGCCGCCGCACAGGCTGCCCAGGCTGAATCCCGCGAGGACATCCCCACCGATGTCGCGCAGGCCGACGACGCCAACACGCACGACCGGGAAAAGAACGACAAGGGCTGATCCCGCCTGCGTGATGCACCAAACAGACAGCGGCCTTCGGGCCGCTGTCTGCGTTTGGGGGGCGTGCGAACAAAACGAGGAGTGCGCGCAGCTTCGCTACGGCGCCATGAACCACGCCTGCGCCATCCCCACGCCCGCAACGATCAGGGCGTGGTTGCCGCCGGTACGCCCGGGCTGGGCGCGAACTGCAGCCACGTCCATACCCCGTAGTGGTCCGAGGCCCAGCGGTCGTCGGCATAGGGCTGGTCGAACAGCAGCCTGGCGTCGCGCGCGAGCAGGCGGTCCTGCTGGAAAAAGACGTGGTCGATGCGCGAGGGCGCGTCGTAGTAGTGCCGGTTGAGCGTGCTGGCCTGGGCCAATTCGTTGTTGACGTGCACGCTGCCGTAGCTGTCGCCGTAGTGGTTGCGCAGCGCGCTCAGGTCGCCGGCATCGACCAGCGCGTTGAAGTCGCCGGCGATCACCACCGGGTCATCACCGGCGGTGGCGGCGATGAACGCCAACAGGTCGGCTACCTGCTCGGCGCGGATGCCGCTGCCGACAGCGTCGGAGCGTTCGTTCAAATGGGTGGCATACACGTTGACCGGCTGGCCGTCGACGTCGATGCGCAGGTGCGCCACGGTGCGGTAGTCGCCCAACGGTGCCAGCAGGTGCTCGTTGCGTGCCACGACCTTGCGACGGGTCAGCAGCGCATTGCCGTAGCGTTTGAAGCGGCCGGGCGGATCGGTGGAAACGAACTGGTAGTCGTAGCCCAGCTTGCGCGCCAGCCAGGCGGCCTGGTTACGCACGTGCGGCTTCTGGATCACTTCCTGCAGGGCGATCGCATCGGGCTGCAGGGCCTGCAGTTCGCGCAGGATCACCTTGCGCCGGGCCGGCCAGTCTTCGCGGTCGTGGTGGAGGTTGAAGGTGACCATGCTCATCCCGGGGGCACTCTTGGCCGCCAACGGGACGGCCGACAGCGGTGCGGCCGGGGTTGCCGGCGGCGCCGCCTGGGCGGTACTGGCCAACACGCCGATCAGGATCAGGCCGCCGAGCGCGGCACCGGTTGCCCGCGCGCCGTCGTGCCGGTGGCCGCTCACTGCGCCTTCCGCTCCGCGCGGCGTACCGCGGCCGGAATCTCGATCTCGACCTTGGCCGGCACCTGGGTGATCCGCAGTTCGCCGTTCACCCATTGCGCCGGCTCGCCGTTGACGGTGGTGTCGCCGGGTTCGCCACTGTAGGGCCACGGCAGGATCACCCCGCCACTGGGCGGTACCAGCCCGGCCGACAGGTCCAGTTCCAGCTGCTTGTCGCTGCGCTTGAGTGCGTAGCTCAGCTGGCCGTTCGGGGTCCGCAGGCCTTTGATCGCCACGCCCTTGTCTTCCAGCCAGCGCGTCGGGACACCGGCGGCCAGCACCAGGCTGTCATCGACATCGCGGTTGTAGGCGAACATGTCCAGCGCCGAGCGCACGAAGTCCGATGCCACCCACGCATGCGGCAGGTCGCCGAGGAAGAACGGCTTGCGTGGCGTGTGCGAGACCACTTCGGCCCACTGGTTCCAGGCCTGCGGCGCACGGTCCTTGAAGAAGAACTCGGTGGCCTGCCAGGCGCGGTCGCGCCAGCCCAGGCGCACGAACGCGGCCACGTTGCGCCATTCGTAAGGGGTGTAGTCCTTCCACTCGCGCTTGCCGTCACGGCGCGCCTGGAACTCTGTCCAGTAACGCTCGAAGGTGTTGTTCAACTGCGGCTGCGGCAACCGGCCCTGCTCACCGCCCGGGGCCAGCGCGATGGTGGTGGAGGTGGCATCGAAGTCGCCAAGCTCGGCCGCGCCGGGCAGGTAGTCGATCTTGTGCTGGGCCATCGCCGCCTGCAGCGACGCGCCCAGGTCATCCCGGAACTGGTCGCGCGACTGGCTGATCTGCAGCGCGTCCAGCTTGCCCAGGGTGGATGCGATGACCGCCGCATCCTTGTAGCCGCGCAACGCCCAGAAGTTGTCCCAGTACGAATGCATCGGCTTGGCCGAGTAACCTTCGTGGCTGATCGACACCGGCATCATCCCGTAGAACGCCGGGTTGCGCGCACGGTTCTCTTCGGTGCGCTCGCTCAGGCGCAGCAGTTCCATGTAGTTGTAGGCGCTCTGCACGTGCGGCCACATTACTTCCAGGAAGGTGCTGTCGCCGGTGTAGCGCCAGTACTCGGCAATGTTGAAGATCAGCTCGCCATGGCTGTCGTTCTCGGGCACCGGATCGCTGCCTCGCGAGTCCACGCAGCACGGCACCTTGCCGCTGTCGAACTGGTGCGGCGCATACCAGGTGACGTACTCACGCACCGCATCGCTGCGACCCATGCGCAGCAGGCCTTCGGAAATCATCGCGCCGTCGCGGATCCAGCTGCGCGAGTAGGAACGCGTCCCCGGCTGGATGCTCGGCCCGATGCGCGAAATCAGCATGTGCGCCAGCGCGGTACGCAGCGTATCGGCCAAGGGCTTGCCGGCTGCCGGCACCTGCAGGCTCACCTGGTCCAGCTTGGTGCGCCACATCGAGGCCACCGCCTGCTGTGCCTTGGCGGCATCGAAGTCCCGGGGCATCGTCCAGTCGCCGGTCTGCGGCAGCACCAGGGCGACTTCGCGGCTCTGCCCCGGCTCCAGCGTCCAGCGGTACAGCAGCGCACCGGAGGCCAGCCCGGTGGGATCCTTCACTTCGGTCGTGGTTGGCAGCGCGCCGCTGGCCAGGTGCATCACGTCCAGCTTGCCGTCGAACGTGGTGGCGAAGGTGCTGTCCGGGGTCTGCGCCGGATACACCCGCGCACGCCCGTTGACCTCGATGTCGGTGGCGTCCACCGACAGGGTGTCGATGCGGCTGACACCGCCGACGGTGTTGAGGAACTGGGTGGGCGGGTTGACCTGCCACGGGCGCACGGCCAGTGCCAGGGTGTACTCGTGGGCCACCTTGTCCGGATTGCGCAGGGTGTAGCGGCCCACCAGCTGCGCCTTGTCCGGCGTGCCCTGGACGAAGCCGGTGACCTGCAGCGCGGCCTTGTCGTGGCTCCAGTGGACACTGGCGATCGGCAGGTAATCGTCCTGCAGCGATTGCCGGGTGCTCACGTCGGCCCAGCTCAGCAGCTTTTTGTCGACCACCACGAAGGGCTCGATGCTGAAGCTGGCCTTGGCCACTTCCAGCGCACCGTCTTCGCCGATCAGCGCCTGTTCGCGGCCGCCGTCCAGGCCCAGCAGGGTCCAGTACGGCTGCTCGCCGCTGAACCCGCGCGGCACCGAGCCACGCGGCAGGTCGGCCCCCACCGAGCGGATGAAGTCGTTCGGCGTGGCGGCGAAGTCCAATGGTTTGAGCGAGATGTCGCGGATGCCATAGCGCCAGTTGGGCCCACCCTTGAGGTCGAAGCGCACATAGCGCGCTTCGGTATCGGGCAGCGCCAGCCAGTCGCGGTCACCACCGCCGCCCACCACCTCGCGTACCTCGCGCCAGCTGCGGCCATCCTCGGAGGTGCGCACCACATAGCGGGTCGCCTCCAATCCCGGCAACCACTGGATCACCGCACCGCCGAACTCACGCACCTTGTGCAGGTCCAGGCTGATGGTCTGCTCAGGTACGCCGCCACTGATCCACACCGTGTCCGGCTTGCCGTCGGCGATGCGGCTCTGCAGCGCGGTGGCGGTATCGGCGATCACCGACGGCGCCAGCGCCGAGGTGTCCTGTGGGGGCAGACCCTGCAGGGTCAGCCGGTCGAAGCACACCGTGCCCTTGCCACCGACCTTGTTGTAGAGGGTGAATTCCACCGCGGCGCTGCGGCTGAGCGTGGGGTCCTTGCCCGGCCCCCAGGCCTTGTCGATCTGGCGGGCGCGGTACTGCACGCTGCTCCACGCCTTGGGGAAGATGTAGCCCGGGCGATTGACCCACCACACGTTGTCGCCACTGGCATCGATCAGCTTGAACTGCAGGTCGTTGGCCGGCGAGTCGCCGCGGATCTGGAAACCCAGCTGGTAGTTGGCCGGATAGGTGATGCCCAGCTCGCGGCGGATGCCGACGTAACCGGAGACCTCGTGGAAGTCATAGTCCACGCACAGCGCGCGCCCGCCGCCGTTGCCGGCCACGCTGCGCAGCGAGCCGCTGACCTGGTCGGACACCACCAGTTTCCAGGCCGCCATGTCATCGAAACTGTCCAGCACCTTCGGCGCCGGCAACTCCGCCGGCGCAGCGGCCCGGGCCGCCATCGACCCCACCAGCCCAAGACCCAGAACCACCGCGACGACGGCATGTTTCACCCTTTGACACTCCCCAGCAGCAGACCTTGGATGTAGTAACGCTGCAATGCCAGGAACAGCAGCAGCACCGGCACCACCGTGACCACCGCGCCGGCCATCATCATCTCCACGTCCATGATGTGTTCGCGCGACAAGGTGGCCAGGGCAACCGGCAAAGTGTAGTGCTCCTGGTCGGTCAACACGATCAACGGCCACATGAAATCGTTCCAGGCGCCCATGAAGGTGAAGATCGACAGCGTCACCAGTACCGGCTTGAGCATGGGCAGCACGATCTGGAAGAAGATCCGCATCTCCCCTGCCCCGTCGATGCGCGCCGCTTCCAGCAGCTCATCGGGGATCGAGCGCGCGTACTGGCGTACCAGGAAGATGCCGAACACGCTGGCCAGCGCCGGCACGATCACCCCGCCGAAGCTGTTGACCAGGCCCAGCTGCTTCATCAGCAGGAACAGCGGCAGCATCGCCACCTGCGCCGGGATCACCAGCGCGGCCAGCAACAGCTGGAAGATCCGCTCGCGGCCGATGAAGTTCAACTTGGCAAACGCATAGCCGGCCATGGTGTTGAGCAGCAGCGAGCCCAGCGTGATCGCCAGCGACACCCCCAGGCTGTTGACGAAGTTGTTGGCCATGCCGGTCCGCGCGAACAACTCGTGGTAGTTGGCGGTGGTGACCGAAGACGGCAGCAACGGCGGCGGGAAATGCGCCGCCTCGCCGGTCGGCATGAACGACACCGACAGCATCCACAACAGCGGCGCCAGGCTGACCGCCGCCAGCACCAGCAGGCCACCATTGACCCACCAGGCATGCCAGCGCGACTGGCCGATTTCACGACTCATACCAATTGCCTCTTGCGGCCGAAACGCAGCATCACGCTGGTCACCGCCAGGATGATCAGGAACAGCAGGAATGCCACCGCCGAGGCGCGTCCCAGGTTCCACCACTTGAAGCCTTCCTCGAACATGAAGTACAGCACGCTGACGGTGCTCTGCAGTGGGTCGCCGCGGGTCATCACGTACGGCTCGGCGAACAGCTGGAAGTAGCCGGACACGGTGATCACCCCGACCACCAGCAGCACCGGGCCGAGCATCGGCAGGGTGATGTGCAGGAACTGCTTCCAGCGCGAGGCACCGTCGATGCGCGCCGCCTCGTACAGGTCATGCGGGATCGCCTGCAGGCCGGCCAGGAAGATCACCATGTTGTAGCCGAAGTTCTTCCATACCGCGAACAGCATGATGGTCGGCATCGCCCAGTTGGGGTCGCCCAGCCAGTCGATGGGGTTGATGCCCAGGTGGCCCAGGCCGTAGTTGACCAGGCCGTAGCTGGTGTGGAACAGGTAGCGCCAGATCACCGCCACGGCCACCAGCGTGGTCACCACCGGGGCGAACAGCGCGGTGCGGAACAAGGCCTTGAAACGTGCCGCCGGCGCGTTCAGCAGGATCGCCGCGCCCAGCGATACCGCAATGGACATCGGCACCCCGACGACCACGAAGTAAGTGGTGTTCCACAGCGACTTCCAGAACATCGGGGTCTGCAGCAGGTCGATGTAATTACCCAGCCCGACAAAGCGCAGGTTGTCGCCGTCGGCCAGCGCGTACAGGTCGAAGTCGGTAATGCTCAGCGCCAGCGCCGAGAACACCGGCAGGCCGAAGAACACGCCGATCACCAGGATGGCCGGGCCGGCGAACATCCAGCCGGCAAGGGTGCGCTGCTTCATGGGGTGGCCTCCGAGGCTGCCGTGCTGGGCGGTGCGCTGGGCGCGGCGGGCGCCTGCTGCGCATCGCGTTCATGCATCCAACGGCGTTTGGCCAGGACCTTGTCCACGCGGTCATCCAGTTGCTTCACTGCCACATCCTGATCAAGGCCACCGCGCACCACCTGTTCGGTGACGATGCGCATTTCCTGCACGATCCGCTCCCACTCCAGCACCTTGGGGGTCGGCTTGACCCGCTCGAGCTGGTCGCGGAACGGCTGCGCCAGCGGGTCGTTGGCCAGCGAGGGGTACTCCCAGGTGCTGCGCCGCGGCGGCAGGTCGCCGATGATGGAATGGAAGCGCTCCTGGATGGCCGGGCGCGACAGGAACTCGATCAGCTTCCACGACGCTTCCTTCTGCTGCGAGGAGCGGAAGATCACCAGGCTGGTGCCGCCTGCGATACCGGCGCCGGGGCCGTCCGGGCCGGGCAGCGCGGCGGTGCCCCACTTGCCCTCCAGTTCCTTGGGCTGCAGCTTCTTGAACTCGCGGATATTCCACGGGCCGGACAGGTAGAACACGTTGAAGCCGCGGAAGAACTCATCCCACACATTGGAGATCTGGGTCTCGGACATGCGCGGTGCCCAGCCCTGGGCGAACATGTTTTCGTAAAAACCCAACGTCCTGCGGAAGCCGGGGCTGCGGAAGTTGCCACGGGTATTGTCATCGCGCAGCAGCGGATCCGGCTGCTGCAGGGCGAAGGACAACTGCTGCTCGAACTCGTTGATCGGCATCAGCACCGCGTAGCGCTTGGGGCCCTGCATCTTCTTGATCGCGGCCATCATGGTGTTCCACTCGTCCCAGGTGCGCGGCGGGTGGTCGAAACCGGCCTGGGCCAGCAGGTCCTTGCGGTAGTACAGCAGCCGGGTGTCCACATACCACGGCACCCCGACCAGCTCGTCGTGGACCACGTTGGTGTCCCAGATGCCCTGGAAATAGTCGGCCGGGTCCACCACCTTGGACTGCGCCACGTAGGGCTGCAGCGGCACCAGCGTGTTGAGCTCGGCGAACTCGGGGATCCAGGTATTGCCCAGCTGGCACACATCGGGCAACCCATCGGCGGCGAACGCGGTGAGCAGCTTTTCATGCGCGGCCGTCCACGGGATGTTCTGCACATCGACATGGATGCCGGGGTTTTCGGCCTCGAACTCCTCGATCAACCCGGTCACCACTTCCGCTTCCCGGCCCATCGCCCAGAAGCGCACGGTCACCCCTTCGGGCTCCTTGCGGCAGCCACCCAGCACCACGCTGCCGACCAGCAGCAGCAACAAAGACCAACCCAACCTGGGACGCGACGACACTGGCACTGCTTACTTCCCCTGCTGCTGGTTGCGGTTCGTATTGGAATTGTTTTTCTGTTCCTGGGCCGCTGCCGCGCGCGATTCGGCGATGCCGACCGAGCGTGCCGAAGCGGCCTTTTCATCCTTCTGCAGCTCCATCGGCTGCTGCTCGCCTTCCGGGGTGAGCCAGCCACCGGTGAAACCGGCGCGTTCCAGGCCCTTGCGGATGTGCACGTTCTTCTTCATCACGTCCCAGACGAAATCATTCCGGTAGTTGGCGATCATCGTCAGGATCGGGCCCTGGTCGATGCCGATGTAGTCGCTGGCCACCCAGCCACGGTCGGGCACCATGCGCCCGGTCTTGATCGGGATGTCGTAGTTGAAGCTGGGATTGAACGAATCCAGGAAGCCGTAGCTGGAATAGATGTAGTCGCCGTAGCGCTTGTGCATCTCTTCGGTGGCCGGGATCACCTCTTCCGGGGCGAACACCACCGAGGCGATCGCGGCGGTGGGGGCGATGGTGCCGTCATCGAAGTTCTCGCGCAGGCCGGCGCCGCGCGAGGAGTAATGGCGGAACTGGCGCTGCTCGCCACGGTATTCCTGGGTAGTGTTCTGCGGGCCATCGCTGGCGGTCAGGCCCCACACGTTCTCACCGTAGTCCTTCCAGTTCATCGGGTTGGCGATGGCGTACTCGCGCTGGGCCAGCGCGGCCGAGCGGCTGTTGAGGAAGTAGGTGCTGCCGCGCTCGCGCATGTAGGCATCCTGGATGTCGCGGAAGTCCACCCACACATGCGTGTACTGGTGGCCAAACAGCGGCCCGAAGGACAGGTATTCCTGGCCCTGGTAGACACCCCAGTCGTTGTCGTAGGTGCGCGTCCACACCGTCCACGCATCCGGGCTGACCGGATGGGTGGGTGAGCCGAGCGCGAGGATGTAGACCATCATCGCCTCGTTGTAGCCCATCCAGTCGTGGTCGATGAAGCCACTTTCGGGGAACCAGCCCATCGAGATCAGCGGCGAGCGCTTCTGCAGCCAGGTCCAGTCCACGCGCTTGTAGAGCGTGTCGGCGATGTCGCGGATCTCTTTCTCGCGTGCATCGTCGCCGCTGTAATACGACTGCGCGAACAGCACGCCCATCATCAACAGCGCGGTATCCACGCTCGACAGTTCCACCCAGCTGTCATAACGGCGCCCTTCCTGCATGTCCAGGAAGTGGTAATAGAAGCCCTTGTAACCGCCCTTGCCGGTGCGTTGCGCGCCCATCGGCAGGTCGCGGAAGAATTTCAGCGTCAGCAGGGTGCGGTCCACCGCCTGGGTACGACTGACCCAGCCGTTTTCCACGCCGATCGGATAGGCGGTCAGCGCATAACCGACCGCGGCGATGCTGGCGAACGGGCGTGACGGATAGCGGTCCGGGCTGAGCCCGTTGACCTCGTTGGTGGTGTCCCAGAAGAACTGGAAGGTGCGGCGCTCGATGTCGTCGAACAACGGCGGCAGGTCCGGCTTCATCGGCCGCGGCGGCACGTCGGCCTCGACCAGGATCACCGGCGGCTTCGGCTTGGCCGGTTTGTCCGGCGCCTGCTGCTGGCAACCGGCGATGGCCACGGACAACAACGCCAGCGACACCATCCGAGATGCATTCATCGACCACCACCTTTTGCGCATGTTCGTACTGGAGAGCATAGCCTCAACCAAGCTGAAATCGTTTACAGATCACGATCCAAAAAAATCCGCCGTGGCGGATGGAGGCGTACCGACCACACACCCGCTTGCCCATCATCGAATGGCAAGCGGCTGGGCGGTCCCGCCGGCAGGCCCAGGCCTGCCGGCGGTTGATGGGTACCGGCCAACGGTCGGTACCTACCCGCCCGGCACCGCCCGGAAGGCGGCGCCGGGTCATACGGTCATCAGAAGCGGAAGCCGACCTCGGCCTTCACCTGGCGCGGCGTACCGATGATGTCGCCGGTCTCGTTGTAGCTGGCCAGCAGCTTGCCGTTGGACTTGGTGTAGTTGTAGTTGGAGAAGTTGTCGAAGTTGAAGACGTTGATGATGTCGATGCGAGCGTACAGCTCGGTCTCGCCCGGCATCTTGAACGTCTTGGTGGCCTGCAGGTCCACCGAGCGGTAGCCGAAGATCTTGCCACCGAGCAGGAACTTGCCGTTGGCGTTGGGCACTGCGGCACCCGGGGTCGGCAGGTCATAGCCGGTGGACTGGGTGACCGGATACCAGTCGTTCACCGCCGTCGGCGTGGCCAGGGTGATCTTGCCACCGAAGGTGATGTCCCAGAAGCCGGCATACGAACCGGTCAGCACCAGGCGGTGACGCGGGGCACCGTTGGAGCGGATGGTCGGGTAGTCGCCGATCACGCCGCGGTCGAACGCGTACTTTTCGTTGATGTCGCGGTTGTGGCGCGCGGTGGTCCAGGTGTAGGCGATCGAGGTGCCCCAGCCGCTTTCCTTGGTGAACGGCTTCTGCGCCGACAACAGCACCTGGGTGGCACGGGTCTTGATGCCCTGCTGGCCGATGATCAGGCTGCCGAAGCCCGGCACGTTGCAGCTCCAGGCCTGGCTCAGGCCCGGGTCGGAGCCACCGCACAGGCGCGGGTCATCGAAGAACTGGCCGGTCGGGTAACGGTTGCCCAGGGTGAAGGCGAAGCCGTCGTAGCTCAGCGTGCGCGCGATGGTGGCGTCGGTCAGCCAGTCACCCACCTGGTTGCTCATGCCCAGGCTGAACTGGTCCGAGTACGGCACCTTCAGGTTGTTGTTCAACAGGTCCACTTCCAGGCCGGCATTGCTGGTCGAACCGACCAGCGACTGCAGGTTGCCGATGCCGTTGAGCAGGTTCGGGTCCCAGTCGTAGCAGGCGGCCTGGCCGTTGAGGCAGGAACCGGTGTTCGGGTTGCGGAAGTAGATGGTCGGCTGCGGCAGGGCCAGCTTGGTGGTTTCCAGCTGCAGGTTGTCGAACAGGTCGCGGTCGTACGAACGACCGGCACCACCGTGGATCACGTGCTGCTCGTCGGCGTTGATGTCATACGAGAAGCCCAGGCGCGGCTGCCAGGCATCCTTGAACGCCTTGCGGTTGCGGCCGTTGCTGATGTAATTGCTGATGTCCAGCCCACCCAGCGCCAGCGAATCGGCGTAGGTCTGGCCCGCGGCGGCGCGCGGATCCTGCGAGTAGATCGCGTCGACCACCGCCTGCGGGGTCACGAAGTCCAGGTAGGCCGGGGTCTTTTCGTAGTCCCAGCGCAGGCCGATGTTCAGCTGCAGGTGGTCGTTGACCTGCCAGTCGTCCTGGATGAACAGGCCGATCTGCTTGGACTTCGAACGCACCTCACCGGACACGCCCGACACGCCGGTCACCGGCTTGACGAACTGCGCCTTGTACGGGATGTCCGACGGGAAGTCCGGATCGCCCAGCGTGTAGGTGAAGGCCGGGTTGATCTGCGCCGCATCCGAGGCGTACAGGTCGATCTGCTTGTACTTGGCGCCCATCTTGATGGTGTGGTCACCGGCCCACTGGATGCCATCCAGGGTCAGGTTGTCTTCAATCGCCCAGCCCTTCTGGCCCTTCACCTGCGAATCCAGCGCCGAGGCGCCGCCGATCTTCACCAGGGTACGGTCTTCGGTTCCGTCCGGCGCGGTGTAGGTGAAGCCGTTGCCCAGGGTCAGCGGGGTCGGGTTGTTGAACGAATCCTCATGGGTGAGCATCAGCTCGTTGTAGTAACGCTCACCGCTGTGGTTCCAGCGCAGCGCGTAACGACGGTCGGTGTTGACCACTTCGCGTCCGGCTTCCGGCGCGGTCTGCCCACTGAACTGCTGCTGGGTCTCGTCGCGGTCCTGGAAGCTCAGCTCGATGCGATCATTGTCGGTCGGCTCGAAATCGATCTTGGCGAAGATCAGGTCCTGCTGGAACGGCTGGCTGGCCGGGCCGAGGCCGGCGGCGGCATCGCCCGGCAGCAGGCCGACGCGATTGGTGACCGAGCCTTCCGGAGCGATGGTCACCGGCAGGTCGAAGCGCTTGGCTTCGTAGGTCACAAAGAAGTGGGCCTTGTCCTGGATGATCGGGCCGCCCAGGGCGAAACCGTATTCCTTCTCGGCCGAGACCATCTTGTCCTGGCCCACCTGACGCTCGGCCGGGGTCTTGGCGCGCATGTCTTCGTTGGTGTAACGGTAGAAGGTTTCACCCTTGAACTCGTTGGTACCGGACTTGGTCGCCGCGGTCACCGCCGCGCTGGACACCTGGCCGTACTCGGCCTTGTAGTTGCCGCTGATGACCTTGTATTCACCAATGGCCAGCTGCGGGAACGGGTTGCCGGCGCTGCCGGACTGGCCGGCCACGCCGCCGCCCTTGACGTAGCTCTTCTGGCCCACGCCGTCGATGTAGACGTTGGTGCCGTCGGCATTGGTGGCACCGCCGCGCAGCGAGGTGTTGCCCTTGGCATCACGGGTGAAGATCATGCCCGGCACCGCGTCGGCGAACTCCAGGAAGTTGCGCGACACCTGCGGGGTGGTCTGGATCTGCTGCAGGCTCACCGTCTTGCCCACTTCGGAAGTACGCACTTCCTGCAGCAGGGTCGGGGCGACCACGTTGACCGTATCCAGGTTGGTGGCGTTGGCGGTGCTGCCGTTGGCCGGCGCGCCGCTGAAGTTCAGGGTCGCCGTGGAGGCCACGGTCACCGTTACTTTCTGCGTCTGGCCGTTGGCCACCACGTTGTAGGTGCCCGGGTCCAGGCCCATCAGCGAGTAGCTGCCATCGGCACGGGTGGTTGCGCGGCGCACGCTGCCGCTGGCCACGTTGGTGGCGACCACTTCGGTGCCGGCCTCGGTCTGGGCGACCTGGCCACGCAGCGACGAGGTGGCCGACTGCGCCATCAGGCTCGGCGCAGCGCCCAGCATCAGGCAGGTGACCAGTGCACTGGCCAGCAGACTGCGCGCCGGTACACGGTTGCGGTGATTGGAATACGTCATGAAAATCTCCGGGTGGTGGTGGCCGTCGTTGCGGCACCTGTCGTTTTTTTGCAGCGTTGTTTGAATGCATCACGACCAACGGTCGTGATCTACAGCGAAGGCGTCACGACCAACGGTTGTGATTTAAAGCAAAGGCGTCACGACCAACGGTCGCGACCTACACGAATCACGCACGATCAGGCGCGGCACAAGCGTCTGCTTGTCTCCGGCCACTTCCGTGTTGTTGCCGTCCATCAACTGCAACAGACGCGTCATCGCCTTATCGCCGAGCTCGGCGATACTCACCTGCATCGTGGTCAACGAGGGGTGGACGAAACGCGCCAGCGGAATGTCATCAAAGCCCGCCAGGGCGACATCGGCTGGCACCTGCACGCCGGCCTGCGCGAACGCATACAGGCAGCCCAGGGCCATCATGTCGTTGGCGGCGAACACCGCATCGGGCAGCGCACCGGCTGCCAGCAACTCCTGTCCGGCGCGATGGCCGGAGGCTTCGTCAAAGTCGCCGGGCAACTCGATGCCTGCCGCCTCGGCGCCGAACGCGGACAGCGCATCGCGGAACCCGCGCAGGCGTTCGCGGGCATCGAAGTTGAGGTCCGGACCCGAAATGAAGGCGATACGGCGGTGGCCTACTTCCAGCAGATGGCGTGTCATGGCCATCGCACCGGCATGGTCATCGATGCTCAGCACCGGATGATCCTGCTCGGGCAGGTAGGTGTTGATCAGCACCGTGGGCAGCGCCTGCGGCAGGTTGTCGGTCAGGAAGCCGGGGCTTTCGGCATACGGCGACAACACCAGCAACCCGTCGACCCGGCCGCGCATGGCACGCAGGGCCGCGCCCTGCTGCTCCTGGTCGCCGTGGTAACTGGATACCAGCAGGTGCTGGCGGCGCTCGCGGGCGACCCCGTCGATGCCGCGCATCAGTTCGGAGAAAAACTCGCCGTACAGGTCCGGCAGCACCACACCGATGGTGTTGGTGCGCCGGCTGCTCAGGCTGCGCGCGGCGGCGTGTGGGGTGTAGCGCAGGCGCGCAGCCACCTCCAGCACCAGCTTGCGCACCGGTTCGGCGACATTTTCATGCCCATTGAGCGCACGCGACACCGTGGCCACGGAGACCCGGGCTTCGCGGGCTACATCTTTGATTGTGATGGATGCCTTGTTCACTTCGCCGCCCTCCACGGCTTAGTAATTTGGGGCTTGGCGCGGAATGTAAGCGTTTTCAATCCTGAATGTAAACACTCCGTTAGGCCAATGTCGTACGGCGGCAACCCAAAGCTGTCCACGCCCGCCCTGCCCGGGACTTGCCGGGACAAGGCAGGACAAGGGTTTCAGCGGTTCGTGACCGGAGTCTCAGCGCGTATGGACAGCGCGTGGATATCGGTCTCCATCATGCTGCCCAGGGCGGCATAAACCGCCCGGTGGCGCGCAAGCGGCAGCTTTCCTTCAAACGCGGCGCTGACCACATGCACGTTGAAGTGGCCACGGCCATCCTGCGCCCCGGCATGGCCGGCATGCCGGTGGCTGTCGTCCTCCACCTCCAGCAGCACCGGGTTCAGGGCCTGCTGCAGGGCCGCGCGGATCCGCTCGACCCGGCTCACGGCAGCACCTTGCGGAACGGGCGCACCTGCACCCGCACGTACACCCCGGCCGCCACGTAGGGGTCGGCATCGGCCCAGGCCTGGGCCTGTTCCAGCGAGTCGAACCCGGCAATCACCACGCTGCCGCTGAATCCGGCCGGGCCCGGGTCTTCGCTGTCGATCGCCGGGCATGGCCCGGCCAGCAGCAGCCGGCCCGCGTCACGCAGGGCGGTCAAACGCGCCAGGTGCTCGGCGCGTACCGACAACCGGGCGGCCAATACGTCGGCACCGTCATAGCCTTCAATCACATACCACACAGGCAACTCCCAAGGCTCAACTAAACGATCCCGGCGATTCTAGCCCGCCTCGCTGGACACTGCGGGCCTGAACCCGTACTCTTGTCCCCATTGCACGTGGCTGGACGCAGCAGCCCCGTCGGCAGATGGCTTCACCGCCAACCGACGATCGCCCGCTGCCCCACACCAGGACACGTAGACGACCTCCTTAGTAGTTCTGTCGCTGCCCATCGCGGCGCGCCTTGCTGTTTGTAGTGTGGAAACGCGCCGACGCAGGCGTGTCATGGCTTGCCATCCTGCCGCCCGGCCTGGTCCGACGCAGGCACGGCGCAGCAACTGGTCCGTTGCAATACTGACGTCAACTTTGATGACTTCCGAACTCGCGCTCGACGCGAACCCGCAAACCCGGCCGACCGCCCCACAGCAGCAGGAAATGCCGCTGGCCGTGGTGCATGGCCAGCCGGTGCTGCAGATCCCGCAGGACCTGTACATCCCGCCGGACGCCCTGGAAGTCATCCTGGACGCGTTCGAAGGCCCGCTGGACCTGCTGCTGTACCTGATCCGCCGGCAGAACCTGGACATCCTGGACATCCCGGTGGCCGAGATTACCCGGCAGTACGTCGAGTACATCAACGTCATGCAGGAGCTGCGCTTCGAACTGGCGGCCGAGTACCTGGTAATGGCCGCGATCCTGGCCGAAGTGAAGTCGCGGATGCTGCTGCCGCGACCGCCCAGCATCGAGGGCGATGAAGCCGATCCGCGCGCCGAGCTGGTGCGACGGCTGCAGGAGTACGAACGTTTCAAGCAGGCGGCCGAGGATATCGACACCCTGCCCCGCCAGGACCGCGACACCAGCGTGGCCCATGCCTTCGTACCCGACCGGGCCGCGGTAAAGCTGCCGCCGCCGGTGGATTTGAAGGAAATGCTGATGGCGCTGCACGACGTGCTCAAGCGCGCCGAGCTGTTCACCGGCCACGCGATCAAGCGCGAGGCGTTGAGCGTGCGCCAGCGCATGGGCGACGTGCTGGGCCGCCTGGAAGACGGCCGGTTCTACCGTTTTGAAACGCTGTTCACCGCCGAAGAAGGCAAGCTCGGGGTCTTGGTCACCTTCCTGGCCCTGCTGGAACTGGCCAAGGAGCAGCTGCTGGACATCGTCCAGGAAGCCCCGCTTGCACCGATCTACGTCAAGTCGCTGGCGTCGGGCAATACCAATGAACCGCTGCAGTTCAACAGCGAGTTCGACGACAACGACGCCGCCAACGAATCCGACTGAGCACCGCCCACGCATGGATCAACCGCTGATCAACCGTATTGTCGAAGGCGCGCTGCTGGCGTCCAGCCAGCCGCTGACGCTGGCGCAGCTGCAGGGCCTGTTCCCGGAAGAGGAACCGGCCCCGCCGGGCAGCATCGAACGCGCGCTGGAGCTGCTGGGCGAGAGCTGCGCGGACCGTGGCGTGGAACTGGTCGAAGTGGCCTCCGGCTTCCGCTTCCAGGTCACCCAGGAAGTGCACGGCTACATCACCCGGCTGTGGACCGAACGCAAGACCCGTTACACCCGCGCCACCCTGGAAACCCTGGCGTTGATCGCCTACCGCCAGCCGATCACCCGTGGCGAGATCGAACAGGTGCGCGGCGTGGCGGTGAGCAGCAACATCATCCAGGCCCTGGAAGAGCGCGAGTGGATCCGCGTGATCGGCCACCGCGACGTGCCCGGCAAGCCGGCGCTGTTCGGTACCACCAAGGGCTTCCTGGATTATTTCGGGCTCAAGCGCCTGGACGAACTGCCGCCGCTGTCCGAACTGCGCGACCTGGGGGAGCTGGAGCCGCAGCTGCCGCTGGACAACGATGGCCAGCTGGCCGGCCGCCTGGCCGCCGGCGCCGCCAGCCCGGAGGCAGCGCTGGACAGCGATGCCGCCAATGACGACACCCCGCTGCCACTGGCGGGTGAAGAAGAATCGCAGGACAATCGGCAGGGCAGCGCGGCATCGCCTGCCACCGATACCCGATACCAGGCGTCGCCGTCGCCCCGCGACGACGACGCAGCAACGACCGCCCCTGATGGCGAACCCGATACCGCGCCGGGAGAGCGTGCGGCGCCCCAGAACGAAACCGAAGACAACGCCGTCGCGACGACGACCGTGGCTGTTGACGAAGCCGATCCCGAACCAGAGGCCGACGAAACCGTCGCCGGCCGGAGCCAAGTAAATGAGTGACACCCCCCGCAAGCCGTCTTTGAACAAGCTTTCGCTCAAGCGCGAATCCGCCACCGAACAGCCCAAGCTGGAAGAGCGCCTGCACAAGGTGCTGGCCCAGGCCGGCCTTGGTTCGCGCCGCGCGCTGGAGCAGCGCATCGCCGATGGCCTGGTCAAGGTCAATGGCGAAGTCGCGCAGACCGGCATGTCGATCAAGAGCGGCGACAAGGTCGAACTGGACGGCCGTGGCTTTGTCGCCACCGCGCTGACCGAAACCTCGCGCGTGCTGGCCTACAACAAGCCGGAAGGCGAAGTAACCACCCGCGAAGACCCGGAAGGCCGCCCGACCGTATTTGAAGCGCTGCCGGCCCTCAAGGGCGCGCGCTGGATCGCGATCGGCCGCCTGGACATCAACACCACCGGCCTGCTGCTGGCCACCACCGACGGTGAACTGGCCAACGCCATGATGCACCCGTCCTACGAGGTCGAGCGCGAGTACGTGGTGCGTGTGCGCGCTCCGGAAGGCGAAGAGAAGGTGCCCGACAGCATCGTCGACCGCCTCACCCGTGGCGTGGCGCTGGAAGACGGCCCGGCCAAGTTCGACGAGATCGAACGCATCGGCGGCACCGATTCGCACGACTGGTTCCGCGTGGTCGTCAAGGAAGGCCGCAACCGCGAAGTGCGTCGCCTGTGGGAATCGCAGGGATGCCAGGTCAGCCGCCTCAAGCGCACCCGCTACGGCAAGGTCAGCCTGCCGCGCGAACTGCTGCGCGGCCAGTCGGTGGAACTGCCGGCCAAGCAGGTTGAAGCGCTGCGCGCCGAACTGAAACTCGAAGAAGGCGCGCCGTCGGCGCTGACCCTGCAGCCGGTGATCGGCCAGCGTCGCGCCGCCAAGACCACCGTGCGCGTGTCGCGCGAAGGTGGCCGCGGCAACGCCTACGTCAATGGCCACAATTCGGCCGACGAAGGCCGCGAACTGCGTCGTTTCGACAACGTACGCGAAGAACGCGGCCGGGGCCGGGGCGGCAACGGCGGCGGCTACAAGGGTGGCCTGACGGTCAGCGGCGAAGCGGCGGCCAAGCAGTCGCAGCGCCCGTTCAAGGCGCGCCCGGACAAGGGCAACCGCGCCCTGCCGGAAGGCAACCCGGCGGCATTCCGCAGCTGGTACGTGCCTGACGGTGTCAGCACCGGCCCGAGCAACCACCGCAATGCCGGCCCGGGCGCAGCCCGTGGCCCGGGTGCGCGCGGTCCCAGCGCAGGTGCCGGCGGCCAGGGTCGTCCGTACGGCAAGCCTAAAGGTCCGGGCGGTCCGGGCGGCGCCGGTGGCCAGGGTCGTGGCGGCTATGGCGGCGAGAACCGCGGTGAAGGCCGTGGCGGTTACGGCGGTGGCGGTGGCGGTGGCGAAAGCCGCGGCGGCTACGGCGGCCAGGGCCGTCCGGCCGGTGCCGGCGGCGGCTATCGTGGTGGCCAGGGCCAGGGCGGTCAAGGTGGCCAGGGCGGCCAAGGCCCGTCGCGTCACCCGTACGGCCATCCGGGCAATGCCCCGAGCTTCCCGTCCGACCACGCCAATCCGGGCAGCAGCCCGTACGGCAGCGCGCGGCCGGCCGGCAACCGTGGTCCCGGTGGTCCGGGCGGTCCGGGTGGCAACCGCGGCTTCGGCGGCCCTGGCGGCCCCGGCGGCAATCGCGGCCCGGGTGGTCCCGGTGCACGCGGTCCGGGCGGTCCGGGCGGTCCGGGCGGCAACCGTGGTCCCGGCGGCGCCAGTGCGCGCGGTCCCGGTGGCCCGGGCGGCAACCGTGGCCCGGGCGGCCCCGGTGCACGCGGCCCCGGCGGCCCGGGCGGTCGTCCCGGCGGCAGCCGCGGCCCGGGTGGCGGTGGCCACCGTGGTGGCGGTCCGCGCGGCGGCTGATCGCTGATACCCTGAGATCAAAAAACCCGGCTTCGGCCGGGTTTTTTTTGTTGCCTCCGCTCTCCTGCGTGCACCACCGTAGAGCCGACCGTTGGTCGGCTGCCGCTGAGGTTCCGCGAGGTTCAAAGCAGCCGACCAACGGTCGGCTCTACGGGCGTTGATTTACGCTGCCAGCCCCCGGGCGGATGGAACGGCTAGCGCCGCTCGATGGTGAACCGGCCTACGCCCACGCCCAGGTCCCAGCCCTTGCCGGTACCGGCCAGGGCCAGCGATACGTCACCCTTGGTCATCACCTGGGCATTGCTGGATTTGTCCGCACCGGCATGCGCTTCCACCGAGGCATACGAGCCAATCAGGTCGTCAAGCGAATAGGCGCCGGTGAACCTGCCCTTGCCGTCTACGATCTTGGACTTGCCCACGGTCAGGCCGCCGCCCTTGACGCTGATCTTGACCGGGATGCGCGCGCCGTTGTCGCAGGTGATGGTGCCGGTGCCGGAGGCGGTTTTGTACAGCACCGACCAGCCGGCAAGGTTGTAGCGCAGTTCGCAGTCGATGTTGCCGGCGGCCTGCGCGGCCGGCACCGCGCTGATGCCCGCCAGTGCGATCAATGCCAGGGAGAATTTCTTCATGGGTCCGCTCGTACTCAGTGGGGAACGAGGCGAATCTAGCAGCGTGCGCGTGTGGTCCGGATGAGCTGGCACGCGCACGTCAGGCCATCGTTCAGCCAGCGTCGACCGGGCCATCCAGGGTGAACCCATCGGCATCGAGCATCGCCGGGAAGCGTGCCCGGTGCGCGGCCAGTGCCGCCGCCGACATCGTGGTGGTGACCACCTGCTCCACCTCGCGCACCTCCACCTGCGGCTGGCCCAGGAAATCGATCACCGCGCTGTCGCCGGCATAGTGCAGCTCATTGCCATCCACGCCAATGCGGTTGACCGCCGCCACGTAGCACAGGTTTTCGATCGCGCGCGCGCGCAGCAGCGTGCGCCACGCATACGCGCGCGCCGACGGCCAGTTGGCCACGAAGATCTGCAGGTCGAAATCCAGCTCGCCGGGGCGCTCGACGTTGAAACGGTTGCGGCAGAACACCGGGAAGCGCAGGTCGTAGCAGACCTGCGGATTGATCCGCCAGCCCTTCCACTCCACGCACAGGCGCTCACTGCCAGCCGCATAACGCAGGTGTTCGTTGCCATACCGGAACAGGTGGCGCTTGTCGTAATGCTGCAGCGCGCCGTCCGGGGTGGCCCACAGCAGCCGGTTGTACACGCCCTGCCCCACCCGCAGCTGCACGCTGCCGGTCACCGCCGCGCCGAGCTTCACCGCCTGCTCGGCCATCCACGCCACGGTCGGGCCGTCCATGCCTTCGGCCTTGTCGATGGCCTCGTTGGAGAAGCCACTGGTGAAGGTCTCCGGCAGGATCACCAGGTCGGTCTGCCCGGCCAACGGCGCCAGCAGCGCACCGTAGTACTCACGGTTGCCGGCCGGGTCATGCCAGCGGGTGTCGCCCTGGACCAGGGAAACGCGCAGATCGCACCGCTCGGTGGCCGCACCCATCACAGCACCTGCAGGCGTTCGATCGCCGCATCCATCGTGGCGTCGTTCTTGGCAAAGCACAGCCGCACCAGGCGCTGCCCTTCCGGCGCGGTTTCATAGAACGGCGACAGCGGGATGGCCGCAACGCCCTTCTCGATGGTCAGCCACCTCACGAATTCATGGTCGGGCAGATCGCTGATCGCCGAGTAGTCCACCAGCTGGAAATACCCGCCGGGCACCGGCAGCGGCGTCAGCCGCGTGGTCAGCAGCTGGGTCCGGAAGCGGTCGCGCTTGGTCTGGTAGAACGCGCCCAACTCCAGGTGGTGGGCAGGCTCGTCGCGGATCATCGCGGCGAAACCATACTGGGCCGGGCCGAAGCTGGTGAAGGTGTTGTACTGGTGCACCTTGCGGAACTCCGCGCTCATCGCCGGCGGCGCGATTGCATAGCCGATCTTCCAGCCGGTGCAGTGGTAGGTCTTGCCGAAGCTGGAAATCACGAACGCGCGCTCGCGCAGTTCCGGATGACGCAGCGCCGATTCATGCCGGCGGCCGTCGTAGATGATGTGCTCGTAGACCTCGTCGGAGATCAGGTAGATACCGGTGCCGCGCAGCAGCTCGGCCAGTGCCTGCATGTCCTCGGCGGTGAGCATCGCCCCGGATGGATTGTGCGGCGTATTGACCATCAGCAGCCGCGTGCGCGGGGTGATCGCCGCACGCACGCGGTCCCAATCCACCGCGAAAGTCTGCGGGTCCAGCGCAACGTGCACCGCACGCGCGCCGGCCAGGTCGATGGCCGGCTCGTAGCAGTCGTAGGCCGGGTCGAGCACGATCACTTCCTCGCCCGGGCGGACCACCGCGTGGATGGCGTTGAAGATCGCCTCGGTGGCACCGCTGGTGACGGTGATTTCCGTGTCCGGGTCCACCTGCGCGCCATACAGGTCCAGCGACTTCTGCGCGATGGCCTGGCGCAGCGGGGCCACCCCGGTCATCGGCGGATATTGGTTCAACCCGCCGTGCATCGCCTTGATCGTTTCATCGAGCAGGCGCTGCGGTGCGGAAAAGTCCGGGAAACCCTGCCCCAGGTTCACGGCGCCATGCTCGGCAGCCAGCTGGGACATCACGGTGAAGATGGTGGTGCCCACTTTGGGCAGCTTGGTTTGCGGTTGCATCGGCCGGAAATCGAAGAAGAAGACTCCCGAAGTGTACGAAATCCGCCGGCGCCATGACGGTAGGCACCCACCGTTGATGGGTGCAACCCTCCCCAACGCCATGAACGCACGCCCCCTCCGCCGCCGGGCGTTCGGCCGATACAATGTCCGCCACGTCCCGCTGCGAAGCCCCCGCCCCTTGAACACCCCTCCGTTGCTGGCCGCACAGGGCCTGTCCTTCCGCCGCAACGACGAGCCCGTGTTCGGACCGCTCGACTTCCACATCGACGCCGGCGAAGCACTGCTGGTGCAGGGCGACAACGGCGCCGGCAAGACCACCCTGCTGCGGGTACTGGCCGGTTTGCTGCGCGCCGATGCCGGGCAGGTACAGATCGACGGCCGCCCCGCCGGGCACAAGGAACGCGCGCAGTTCGTGGCATACCTGAGCCACCTGCCCGCACTCAAGAGCGATCTGGACACGCTGGAGAACCTGCACTTCCTGTGCCGGCTGCACGGCCGCCGTACCCGGCAGATGCCGGGCAACGCGCTGGCCATCGTCGGCCTGGCCGGCTATGAGGACACCCTGGTGCGGCAGCTCTCGGCCGGCCAGAAGCGGCGCCTGGCGCTGGCCCGGATCTGGTTGTCGCCGGCCCCGCTGTGGCTGCTCGACGAGCCCTACGCCAACCTCGACCTGGACGGCATCAACCTGGTGAACCGGATGATTTCCGCGCATCTGCGCAGCGGCGGCGCAGCGCTGGTGACTACCCACGGGGCCTACGCGGCGCCGCCGGTGCAGACCCGCCTGCTCAGCCTGGGAGCGGCGGCATGATCGCCCCGGGGAGCGAACCGGGCCTGTGGCGCACCGCCAGCGCACTGGCCGGCCGCGACCTGCGCCTGGTCTGGCGACGCCGCGGCGATGCGCTGCAGCCGCTGATGTTCGCGCTGCTGGTGGTGGTGCTGTTCGCGCTGGCGCTGGGCCGCGAGCCGCCGGTGATGGCCCAGGTGGCCTCGGCCGTGCTGTGGCTGGCGGTACTGCTGGCCGGCCAGCTGGCACTGGATTCGCTGTTCCGCAGCGATGCCGAGGACGGCTCGCTGGAACAATGGCTGCTGGCGCCGGTGCCATTGGCCTGGCTGGTATTGGTGCGGGTGCTGGTGCATTGGGCCACCACCGCGCTGCCGTTGATCGTGATGGCGCCGCTGCTGGCGGAAATGCTGCATCTGCCGCATGACCAACTGCCGATCCTGATGGCATCGTTGCTGCTGGGAACACCGTTGCTGAGCCTGATCGGCGGCGTGGTAGCCGCCCTGACCGTCGGCATCCGGCGCTCTGGTATTCTCGTGGCGTTGCTGGCATTGCCGCTGTATGTGCCGGTACTGGTGTTTGGCGCAGGCAGCGTGGGTGCTGCCGCACGCGGCCAGGACCCGGTAGGCGCGCTGCTGCTGCTCGCTGCCGGGCTGGTGGTGGCGCTGGTGCTGGCACCGCTGGCCACGGCGGCGGCAATCCGCATATCGTTGAGTTGATCCTCAGTCCGCACCCCAGCAAGTCCACGTCCGCTGCATCGTCACCCTTCGTTGGATAGCCACTGCCGCATGCACTCGATCTTCCGCTGGTTCCACCAAGTCGCTTCGCCCCCCACCTTCGATCGCTTCGCTGCGCGCTGGTCGCGCGTGTTCTACGTGGCAGCGGTCCCGGTGCTGCTGGTCGGGCTGTGGCAGGGCCTGTTCGTGGTGCCGCCCGAACAGAACCAGCTGGACGCATTCCGCATCATCTACATCCACGTGCCCAGTGCGTGGATGAGCCTGTTCGTGTTTGCCCTGATGGCGCTGTATGCGGCCATCGGGCTGATCTGGCGGATCAAGATCTGCGAGATCCTGGCGATGGCGTGCGCGCCGATGGGCGCCGGCTTCACCCTGATCACCCTGCTCACCGGCAGCATCTGGGGCAAAAGCACCTGGGGCACGTGGTGGGATTGGGACCCGCGCATGACCAGCGAGCTGATCCTGCTGTTCCTGTACCTGGGCGTGATCGGCCTGTATCACGCCATCGAAGACCGCCGCAACGCCGCGCGCGCCGCCGGCCTGCTGGCCATCGTCGGGGTGGCCCTGCTGCCGGTGATCCGCTACTCGGTGGACTGGTGGGGTGGCCTGCACCAGCGCCAGTCGATCAGCATGTTCGGCGACAACGCGGTGCGCGACGCGCTGATCGCGCCGCTGTGGTGGATGGTGGCCGCGACCAAGCTGTGGTTCGTCGGTTCGCTGCTGGCCAAGGCGCGCGCGGACAACATCGCCCGCGAAGCGGGCAAAGCCTGGATCGGCGAGCGCTACGGGGCCGCCGATGCCGGGTTGGCCAGGGAGCCACTGCAATGACCCACCTGCCCTTCATCATCGCCGCCTTCAGCGTGTTCGTGCTGGTGCTGGCCTGTGATGCGCTCGGATCGTGGCTGCGGCTTGCCCATGCCCGCCGCCAGGCGCTGCGTCGCCAGCAGCGGTTGCAGGCCCGCGCCAAGCCCCCGGCATCGGTGCCAGCGGCGGCGGAGTTGAGTCGATGACGCCGGTGCAGCGCCGCCGGATGGTCTGGGTCCTGCTGCTGGTGCTTGCCTCCGGCCTGGCCACCACGCTGGTGGCGTTCGCCCTGCAACGCAATGTCGCCTACCTGTATACCCCGGCCGAAGTACTGCGCGGCGATGTCGATGCGCAGTCGCGCTTCCGCCTGGGCGGAATGGTGGTCAACGGGTCCTTCCAACGCGCCCCCGGGTCGCTGGAAGCGCATTTCGTGGTCACCGATGGCGATGCCACCCTGCCGGTGAGCACCTCGCGGATCCTGCCGGACATGTTCCGCGAAGGCACCGCGGTGGTCGCCAGTGGCCGTCTGCAGGACGGACGCTTCATCGCCGATGAAGTGCTGGCCAAGCACGACGAAAACTACATTCCCAAGGAAGTGGCCGACAAGATGGGCCAGGCACACATCAAACACGACGTGCCCGTCGCCGTGCCGGAGACACGCTGAGTGCTGCCCGAGCTGGGGCAGGTACTGCTGGTGACCGCGTTGTTGATGGCGGTGCTGCAGGCGGTGTTGCCGCTGTGGGGCGCGCACTGCAACCGCCCGGCGTGGATGGCGGTGGCGCGGCCGGCCGCGTTCGCGCAGCTGGCGCTGCTGCTGGGGGCGTTCGGGGTGTTGACCGCCGCATTCGTCACCCAGGATTTCTCGGTGCGCTATGTGGCCGAAAATTCCAACTCCCTGCTGCCGCTGGCCTACCGCTACTCGGCCGTGTGGGGCGCACACGAGGGCTCGCTGCTGCTGTGGGCGCTGGTACTGGCGCTGTGGAACGGCGCGGTCGCACGCTGGTCGCGCCAGTTGCCCATGGTGGTGCTGGCACGGGTGCTGGGCGTGCTGGGCATCATCAGCATCGGCTTTCTCGCCTTCCTGATCTTCACCTCCAACCCGTTCGCGCGGCTGCTGCCGGCACCGCTGGAAGGCCACGACCTCAATCCGCTGCTGCAGGACCCCGGGCTGATCATCCACCCGCCGATGCTCTACCTGGGCTACGTCGGCTTTGCGGTGCCGTTCGCCTTCGCCATCGCCGCGCTGCTGGAAGGCCGCGTCGATGCGCGCTGGCTGCGCTGGACCCGGCCGTGGACCAACGTGGCCTGGGGCTTTTTGACCCTGGGCATCGCACTGGGCAGCTGGTGGGCGTATTACGAGCTGGGCTGGGGCGGCTGGTGGTTCTGGGACCCGGTGGAAAACGCCAGCTTCATGCCATGGCTGGCGGGCGCGGCGCTGATCCATTCGCAGGCGGTCACCGAAAAGCGCGGCAGTTTCGCCAGCTGGACCCTGCTGCTGGCCATCGCCGCCTTCGCGCTGTCGCTGCTGGGCACCTTCCTGGTCCGTTCGGGCGTGCTCACCAGCGTGCATTCGTTCGCCGCCGATCCGTCGCGCGGCACCTTCATCCTGATTTTCCTGGCCCTGGTGATCGGCGGCGCGCTGCTGCTGTATGCGCTGCGTGCCGGTGCACTGGGCAATGACGACCCGCGTCGTGGCTTCATGCCCACCTCGCGCGAGACCCTGCTGCTGGCCAACAACCTGCTGCTGGCCGCCGCCTGCGCAATGGTCCTGCTGGGCACGCTGTACCCGCTGCTGGCCGATGCCCTGGGGCTGGGCAAGGTGTCGGTCGGGCCGCCCTACTTCGGCACCCTGTTCCTGCTGTTGATGGCCCCGCTGGTGGCACTGCTGCCGTTCGGCCCGCTGGTCAACTGGCAGCGCGACCAGGCTTCGCGCACGCTGGCGATGCTGGCCCCGTGGGCCGGGCTGGCGCTGCTGCTGGGTGCCATCGCATTTTTCATGGCCCCGCAGGGGGCATGGAAGACCGCTGCCGGCGTGACCGGCGCGGCATGGGTTGCCTTTGGCACCGGGCGTTTGGTCTGGACCCGGCTGCGTGGCAACGGCCGGTTCAACGCCGAAATGGTCGGCATGCTGCTGGCCCATGGCGGCGTGGCGGTGTTCCTGGCCGGTGCGCTGCTGGTGGAAGCGCTGAACGTGCAACGCGAAGTGGCGCTGTCGCCCGGGCAATCGCTGCAGGTGGCCGGTTACGAACTGCGCTTCGAGGGCGTGGACCACCAGCAGGGACCCAATTACAGCGCCGACCGTGGCCATGTGCGGGTGTTGCGCGGCGACCGCGACCTGGGCCTGCTGCATCCGGAAAAACGCACGTATGCCAGCGGCGGCCAGGTCATGACCGAAGCGGGCATCCTCACCCGCGTGGGCGGTGATGTGTACGTGGCGCTGGGCGAGCCGCTGGGCAACAATGCCTGGGCGGTACGCGCGCACATCAAGCCGTTCGTCCGCTGGATCTGGCTGGGCGCGCTGCTGATGGCGCTGGGTGGTTTCGTCACCGCCGCCGATCGTCGTTTCCGTCGTCCCTAGTCGTTGCCGTACAGGAGTTCCCCGTGTCCGATCCGCGCCCCACCTCCCGCCCCCTGCCGCCCATGGCCATCGTCATCGGCGTGCTGTTCTTCTTCGGGCTGCTTGGGCTGATGATTTATGGCGTGATGAAGTCCGGCGCCCCCGATCGCGACGTACTGCCCTCGGCGCTGATCGGCAAACCGGCCCCGGCATTCACCCTGCCGGTGCTGCATGACATGGACATCCAGGTCAGCAGTACCGAACTGCGCGGTGCTCCCTACGTGCTCAACGTGTGGGGCAGCTGGTGCGCGGCCTGCCGCGAAGAACATCCCATCCTGACCCGTTTCGCCGAAACCAAGCGCGTGCGCGTGATCGGTTACAACTGGAAGGACGAACCGGCCGATGCACTGCGCTGGCTGGAGCAACTGGGCAATCCGTTCGTGCTGGTACTCAGCGACATCGAAGGCCGCACCGCAATCGACTGGGGCGTCACCGCCGCACCGGAGACCTTCCTGGTGGACGCCAGCGGCGTGGTGCGCTGGAAGTACAGCGGTGCGCTCAGCCAGCGGGTGATCGACACCCAGCTGATCCCGGAACTGGAAAAGGTGGAGCGCGCCAATGCCGATGCCCAGAACCACCTGCCTGCCGCGCCGTAAGCGCGCCATGCGGCTGCGCAGCGCGCTGCTGGCCGCGGCGTTGGCGCTGCCCGGGGCCGTACTTGCCCAGGCGGTCTCCGACCCGACCCCGTTGCACTACCGCGACAATGCCGAAGAAGCACGCTTCCACGCACTGGCCGCCGAACTGCGCTGCGTGCAATGCCAGAACCAGTCGCTGGCCGATTCCAACGCACAGATCGCCCACGACCTGCGCCGCGAGGTGCTGGCATTGATGCAGCAGGGCCACGACGACGCGCAGATCAAACAGTTCCTGGTCGAGCGCTATGGCCCGTTCGTGCTGTACCGCCCGCCGATGGATGCGCGCAACAGCCTGCTGTGGTTCGGCCCGGCGCTGTTGCTGCTGGGTGGCGCAGGCGTGCTGGTGTGGGTGGTGCGCCGCCGCGCCCGCCAGCTGCAACCCATGGACAACAGCGAGGAGGGCTGGTGAGCGGATCCTGGTTGCCTACGGTAGCGGCACTGACGGCCGGAGCCATTTCGCTGGCCGTGTTGTGGCCACTGCGCGGCGCGGGCCGGCGCATGGCGTTCATCGTGCTGATCGTGGCGATGGGACTGGCTGGCTTTGCGCTGTATTCATTGGTGGGCACGCCAGAGGCGATCGAACAGGCGAGCGCTGACGGCGAGCCGGCCAACCTGCGCGACGGCGTGCAGGCGCTGGAGCAGGCGTTGGCGCGCGAGCCGCAGCGTGCCGATGGCTGGGCCCTGCTGGGTCGTTCGCAGCTGGCACTGGGCAACCTGGCCGAAGCCAACGCCGCCTACGCGCGGGCCCTGCAACTGGCCCCGGACGAAGCCAGCCTGCTGGTCGAAGCAGCCCAGGCCCGTGCCCAGGCCGATCCCGGCAAGCAGTTCGACGATACCGCGCTGCAATGGCTGCGGCATGCACAACAGTTGGCCCCGGAAAGCGAACGGGCCGGCTGGTTGATCGGTATCGCGCTGCGCCAGCGCGGCCAGGACGCCGCCGCCGCCGCCACCTGGGAGGCCTTGTTGCCCAAGCTCGACCCGGGCGCTGCCAGTGCACTGCGCGAGCAGATCGGCATTGCCCGCCAGGCAGCCGGCCTGCCCGCCGCCGCCGCCGCCCCTGCCCCGGCACCGGCACCGACCGCGCCGGCGGCCACCGCCACCGCCCTCACCGTGACCGTCACGCTCGACCCGGATTTCGCTGCGCGCGTGCGCCTGCGCGGGGATGCCAGCGTGTTCGTGATCGCGCGCGTACCGGGCGGCCCGCCGATGCCGGTCGCGGTCGAAAAGCACCCGCTCAGCGCACTGCCGTTGCAGCTGACGCTGGACGATGCGGACAGCCCGATGCCCACCCAACCGCTGTCGGCGCTGCAGGAAGTGGAGGTGTTCGCGCGGCTGTCCGCGTCCGGCCAGGCCACCCGCCAGGACGGCGATATCGATTCGCCCGTGGTGCGGGTACGCCTGCCGCATGCCGGCCCGGTATCGCTGGTGATCGGCACGCCATGATCCGGCCGGCACGATGCAGCGTGCCGTCAGTGGTACGGCGCGCCACGCCGACCCGGCTAAACTGCGCGCATGACTGAATTCATCCCCCCCGGTACGCGTTACCACGCCCTGCCCTCGCCGTTTCCCATCAAGCGCGGCGGGCAGCTGGTGGGCGCGCATGCGGCCTTTGAGACCTGGGGCACGCTGGATGCCGAGGCCGGCAATGCGATCCTCATCGTCACCGGGCTGTCGCCCGATGCGCATGCCGCTGCCAATGCGGTCAACCCGGCCGCAGGCTGGTGGGAAGGCATGCTCGGGCCGGGCAAGCCGATCGACACCGATCGCTGGTTCGTGGTCTGCGTGAACTCGCTGGGCAGCTGCAAGGGCTCCACCGGGCCGGCCACCATCGACCCGGCCACCGGCGCGTTGTACCGCCTGCAGTTTCCCGAGTTGTCGATCGAAGACGGCGCACGCGCCGCGGTCGAGGTGGTGCAGGCGTTGGGCATCCAGCAGCTGGCCTGCGTGATCGGCAACTCGATGGGCGGCATGACCGCGCTGGCGCTGTTGCTGCTGCACCCCGGTATCGCGCGCAGCCACATCAACATTTCCGGCAGCGCGCAGGCGTTGCCATTCTCGATCGCGATCCGCTCGTTGCAGCGCGAGGCGATCCGGCTGGATCCCAAATGGGACGGCGGCCAGTACAACGAAGACAGCTACCCCGAATCGGGCATGCGCATGGCGCGCAAGCTAGGCGTGATCACCTATCGCTCGGCGCTGGAATGGGACGGCCGCTTCGGCCGCGTGCGGTTGGATTCGGACCAGGCCGACGATGATCCGTTTGGGCTGGAGTTCCAGGTGGAAAGTTACCTGGAAGGCCATGCGCGGCGCTTCGTGCGCTTCTTCGACCCCAACTGCTACCTGTACCTGAGCCGCTCGATGGACTGGTTCGACCTGGCCGAGTATGGCGATGGCGACGTGCTCGCCGGGCTGGCGAAGATCCAGGTGGCCAAGGTGCTGGCGATCGGCGCCAACACTGACATCCTGTTCCCGGTGCAGCAACAACAGCAGATCGCCGACGGCCTGCGTGCCGGCGGTGCCGACGCAGCGTTCATCGGGTTGGATTCGCCGCAGGGGCATGACGCGTTCCTGGTGGATTTCGCGCGGTTCGGGCCGGCGGTAAGCGAGTTCCTCGCCGCGCTGTGACGCACGCGCGGCGCTACCTCGCCTTGGCTGCGGCAGGCGCGTTGATCGCCGCGACGATCACCGGCGTGCTACCCGCCTGGCTGGCCGCCTGGTACTTGCTGGCCAGCGTTCTGGCGTTCGCACTGTACGGGCATGACAAGCGTGCCGCCCGCCACGGCAACTGGCGCACGCCCGAACGCACCCTGCAATTGTTGGCCTTCGCCGGTGGCTGGCCGGGCGCACTGCTGGGCCAGTCGGTGTTCCGCCACAAGCACCGCAAGACCGCGTTTCAATGGGTGTTCGCGCTGTGCGTGCTGGCCAACATCGCCTCGCTGGCCGTGCTGCTGAGGTAGTGCCGGCCTCTGGCCGGCACTCCGGATTCCCGATCACTGCTCGCCCGTACGCCGCACTACCGCATACGACGCCTCCAGACGCCCGCAGCGATTCAATCCCCGCCGAACGGACAGCAATGCCATCCGTGCTGCTGCCGTGCCAGCTCCTCCAAACTCCTGTCGTCGCCGACCGCCTTCGGCCTGCGCTCGTTGGCCTCGTTGTTGCCGCCCACCACGTACTCCCGCATCAGCCGACCCAGCACCTGGTCGCGCCACGGTGCTTACGCGCCGCTGTTTCCTGAAAGCGTGCGCACAGCCCCGCGTCTACCTCAACCTGCATCACCACGCGCGCGTTCATGGCGCGCTCCCCGCACGCGCATCCGCACCCGATGCTGCCTCGCGGGCAGCACGTTGGAGCTTGCGCGGGATCTTCACGGGAACCGGCACCGGGCGTTCAACCACCGTCAGGATGATGCAGCCATGCCGCGCTTCGATCTTCAGGCGAGGACCCACATCGAAGCCGAATGTGTCCAGCCAGCGGCCGCGCAGGCGGATGTAAGGCACGACTTCCTCGCTGCCGTACTCTTCGCGGATGGGATAGAACTGCCCGCCCACTTTGCAACAGGGCGCCGGACGGGCGTAGGGTTTGCGTTTGGGGGGCTCGAACAACGGTGAACTGAGCCACTGCGCCTGCATGATGCCCCTCCTGGAAGAATCACCCTCGCCGGGATGGCGAGGGTGTCGGGAGGCTAGAACCGTGCGAATGTCCGGTGGGCGTATTTCCACGAGGGTGTTGTATTTCGCCCACTCCCGACGCAGGAAGTACCACTGTCGCATTCGCGGAGGTTCTAGACTCCGGAACACACCATGCGGGAGGGTGCAGAAGATGGAAAATCGCTTGTTTCTGTTGATCTGCACAGGTTGGTTCACCGTGCCTAAACCGCTGTCGTGATGGGCCCATTGGCTGCGTTCGAGATCACGCAAGCGCGCGGCGCAGCGCTGGCCAGCCACATCCTATGTGCTATGCCCACTACTACGAACATTTCCAGTTACCACTCACTTGCTGGCGGAACGTTCGCGCCCTTCATCGTCGTGTTTCACCGTCGCGCGACTTTTCGCGAAGTCCGGGAAGGTCTCCGCTATCGACGCTTTATCTGGCAGGACGTAGAACACCCCGCCCCGCTCGAACGTGGATTGGACGATTCGCTCGTAGAACTCGGACGAAACGTTGATGCAACCGTGGGTGACGCGGTTGTCGTCCGGGGAAGGCGATGCAAGGCGTTCGGCGCGCTTCTCGGCCGGGGTGCCCGGCGGGGTCGGATGGATGGAAACGGCGGACTCGTAGTCCACCCACAGCACGCGCCCTGCGTCGATGGACGGGCCGTAGCCGCCCACGAAGCGACCGGCGGGCGTGGTGCGATCCCGGCCCGGAATAGCGCGAAGCGCGAGCCCGGCAATGCCGGGGGCAGAATGATCGCCGGTGGCCGAGCCAAACAGCGCGGGCGCTGCGCCGCGCAGCCGGCCATCGCCGCCGAATATCAGGATCTGTGCAGCCGCCTTGTCCATGATCGCGAATGGATAGCCTTGGCTGTCCTTGCTGGCAACAACCCAACCTGCAAGTTCAATCACGGTCTCGGACACTTCCTGGCCAGGCGGAAGCTCATCGACGGCGCCGGTCTGCTGCGGGGCGGCGTCCTTGGCGTTGGCCATGCCGATACTGGCGAAGGCCAACGCCATTGCCAGCGCGCCACGCAGGCCGAGGATTGCAGGGGAAGAGCAGGTACTGATGGGACAACTCCTTAGCAGTGAAAGCGGTGGCATCAACTAAAACCGGTGGCCCGCAAAGGCCACCGGTCCACGATTCAGGCGATCCTTGCAATCAGGAGCGACTAACCGCGCGGCTTGCGACCGGGCACCCTTTCGAGCTGCTGGACGCGCCCTTCGATCTGATCCAGACGCTGGTTGGCCTGCTGCGAAGACTGATTGGCGGACTCGGCACTCTGGGCCGCGCCCTGCACCTTCACATCGAGTTGATCGAGGCGTGAGTTGATCGTTGCAAATTCGTCCTTATAGGTGGCACAGGAACTGAGGCCCACGGTGGCGACAATCGCCACAACGAGCGTACGGGCCATCGTCAACTGCTGCTTGGTCAGGAACATTGCACTCCCTCCTTTCTTCTGGGGTCTCCGGAATATAGCGGGCTTTTGGCCGGAGCCATGAACGGCTTTCAGCTGCAGTTGGAAGACGTGGAGAGGGTGTGAAGAAGTGGTCAACCAGCTGAGCAGCGGCCCCGCAAGGCGACAGGCTATGAAACACCAGTCGAGTGATACCGACGAACCGCGGCATCGATAAGTTGAATCCAAGGCCAGAAGCGCACATACCAGCACTAGGTTTGCCTCCGGCCCGCAGCTAACATCGGCCAACGCCTGCGTACGGAAGAGGTCTCCGAGCCTATGAAGATCGAGTCTATCTCTCCCATCCTTTCAGTAAACCACCTCACAGAATCGATAGAGTTTTATCGCAGCAAGCTCGGATTCGACCTGGCGTGGTCGTGGGGCGAGCCAGCCGACATTGCGGCCGTTTGCCAAGACGGCATGGAAATCACCCTCACGCAACGCGTCGGCGCCAAGCCTGCTGGCGCGGCACACGTCTATCTAGGCATATCAGGCATAGATGACTATTACGAAACCCTCGTGGCCGCGGGGGTCACGATCGTTGTCCCCATCGGGGATCGACCCTACGGCATGCGCGATTTCCGGATAGCGGACCCGAGTGGTAACGAACTAAGCATTGGGCAAGTCATCTAGAACTGAGGCAACACCCAAGAGTAAGAGCCCAGCAAATTCCGCGCCGATTCTCGGCTTGGGTCTTGAGTGATGTCGACTCTCGGCCAGCAGCGGACCTACCGCAGCATTCCAAACAGCCTATCGACTCCCCCTACCCCAACCGCCCCTCACGCAACCGATAACGACGATGCACGATGCCGTCCGGCAACTCGTCGTGGGTAATCATCAGCAAACTACGCTCGCCCAGCGCAGCCACCATGTCATGCAACAACGCATGCGCGGTATCCACGTCCAGCCCTTCAGTGGGCTCGTCCAGCAACAAAACAGGCGCCTCACGCAACAGCGCCCGCGCCAGCGCCAAGCGCCGCGCCTGGCCGGCCGACAGGGTGGCGCCATTCTCGCCAACCCACGCGTCCAGCCCGCCAATCTGCTCTGCCCAACCCTGCAACCGCACGTCGGCCAGCACCGACCACAACCGCGCTTCGCTCGCATCCGGGTCGCCCAGGCGCAGGTTGTCGGCCACGCTGCCGGCGAACACCGGCGCGTTCTGCGGCAGCCACGCAATCTGCCGGTGCCAGTCAGCCTGTCGGAACTGGCGGATGTCGATACCGCCGTAGCGCACGTAGCCCGCCTCGGGATCCCACAGCCGCAGCAGCAGCGAAGACAACGTGGTTTTGCCACACCCGCTGTCGCCGCCGATGGCGATGCGCTCGCCGGGCTGCAGTTGCAACTGCACTTCGTCCAGCAGCGCACGCGCCTGCCCCGGCCAACGGAACGCCACGCGCTCGAAGGCCAGGGTGGCCGCCTCGACCGGCACCGGTACCGGGTCGCGCGGTTCGTCCACGCCCGGAGCCTGCTCGACAATCTGCTGCAGGCGCGCCGCCGCAACCCGGCCTGACAGCCAGGACTGCCAGGCCAGGCCGATCCCCGCCCACAGTTCCAGCAGCGCCACGGTGAGGAACACCAGGCCGGCGGCCAGCGCCGCGTCGATCGCACCGGACTGGAAACCCTGCAACGCCAGCCACAGCATCGCCACCAGCCCCCCCGCCGCGCATAGCCCGTGCAGCGCATTGCCGCCGATCAATCGGAGGCGACGGCGCCGATCGCGCGATTTCAATTGTTTGGCTGCCACCAGTACGCGCTGGTTCCAATGCTCGCGCGCCTGCAGTGCAGTCAGGTCGGCCGCGCCTTCCAATCCCTCGAATGCCTGCGTGCGCAGCTGCGCGCGGTGCAGCGCGCGGTCGCGTTCCTGCTGCCCCGCTCCGCGCACGGTCAGCCATGGCACGCCAACGCCGATCAGCAGCGCCAGCACCGCCAACAACGCGGCTGCCGGCGGATAGATGATCCCCGCTGCAATCACGCCCACCAGCGAAATCCCGCCCAGCGCCAGCAGCGGCCCGATCGCCCGCACCAGCAGGCCGTCCACTTCGCCGATGTCCGACATCAGCCGCGCCAGCAATTCACCGGTCCGCACCCCGGCCAGGCGTGCCGGGGCCAGCGGCAGCGCGCGCCGGAAGAACCACACGCGCAGGTCACGGGCAATGCGCAGGGTGACATCGTGGCCGACCAGCTTTTCGAAATAGCGCGACACGATCCGCGCCATGGTCAGGCCACGGATGCCGGCCGAAGGCGAGAAGAAATTGAAACCGCTGCCCAGCCCGGCCGCGCCGGCAAGCGCGGCGGCGGTCAGGAAGCCACCGGACAGGCCCAGCAGCGCGGTGCCGGCCAGCATGGTGATCCACAGCAGCAGCACCGTCAGCAGCAGGCGACCGCGGTGGCGGGCGAACACGCCGTTGAGCGAATCGGGGTGGCCGGTACTCATGCCGATGCCTCCGAGGCCAAGCGGGTACCGCCTGCGGTCAGGGTCAAGCGGGTATCGGCCCAGCGCATGGCCGCCTCGCTGTGGGTGGCGATCACCACGCTGCGCCCGCGTGCGAAGGCGCCCAGCGTGCGCAGCAGGTCCGCTTCGGTGTCCGCGTCGAGGAAGGCGGTGGGTTCGTCCAGCAACAGCACCTGCGGGTCGCGCAGCAACAACCGCGCCAGCCCGATGCGGCGTCCTTCGCCGCCGGACAGACCGAAACCGCGCTCGCCAATCACCGTGTCCAGGCCCTGCGGCAAGGCCGCGGCGAAACGCATCACCTGCGCCGCCTCGGCCACCGCGCGCAGGCGCGCGTCGCTGGCGCCGGGATCGGCCAGGCGCAGGTTGTCGGCGATGCTGCCGTGGAACAGGTACGGGCGCTGCCCGGCGTAGCCCACTTCCAGCCCCGGGCGCAGCACTATGCTGCCCGACTGCGGCGGCAACCAACCGGCCAGCGCCTCCAGCAGGGTGCTCTTGCCGCTGCCGCTGGGGCCGACCAGCGCCAGCCGCTGGCCGGGCTCGATCTGGAACGACAGCCGCTGCACCACATCGTGCGTGGCGCCCAGCGGACGCAGGCAAAGATCGCGCACCACCACCGGCGGCGCACGCTGTTCCAGCAGTTCCGGTACGCGCACGGGCATGGCGGCGGCATCGGCAAGCTCCCCGGCAGCCGGCAGCTCGCCGAGCAGCCGCTCCACTTCGGCCGCGGCGGCCAGCGCATTGGCGCGGTCATGGTAGTGCGCGGCCAGCCGGCGCAACGGCGCATAGAACTCCGGCGCCAGCAGCAGGCAGAACATGCCCACGCCCAAGGTGGGCACCTGCGCATGCAGCGACATCAAGCCGAGGTAGCTCAGGCCGAAATACAGCGCGACCATCGCCACGCTCACCGAGGCGAAGAACTCCAGCACCGTCGAGGACAGGAACGCAATGCGCAGCACTTTGAGAGTGCGCTCGCGCACGCCTTCGGCCGCGGCAGCCACCCCCGCCAGCTCGGCCTCGCCACGGCCATACAGGCGCAGCAGGCCCAGCCCCTTGATACGGTCGGCGAAATGCCCGCCCATCCGCGCCAGTTCGCCCAGCTGCGCGCGACCGGCGGCTTCGGCGCCCCAGCCGACCAGCATCATGAAGAACGGCACCAACGGCGCGGTGAAGATCAGGATCAGCGCCACCACCCAGTCGGCCCAGGCCACGGCCACGACAATCAACAGCGGCACCACGACCACTTCGATGCGGACCGGCTGATACCCCGCGTAATAGCTCTCAATCGCATCGGCATGGGCCAGCATCAGCTCGCCCAGCTCGCCGCTGCGCTGCTGGCGCAACCACAGCGGGCCGCGCGCGAGCAGCCGCTGGTACACCCGTTCGCGCAGCGCCAGCCGCGCCGCATCGGCCACCTCGCCGGCAGCGGCCTGGGTGGCACTGCCCAGCAGCGCGCGTACTGCCAGCACCGCCAACAGCCCCAGCAACACCGGGATGGCGTCGGCCAGTGGGCGATGCTCCACCAGCACCGCCTGGATCAATCCGGCGATCGCCGCCGCCTGACCAATCAGCAATGCGCCGGACAGGCAGATGCACGCCGCGGCCCAGCGCCTGCGGCCCCGTGCGGCTGCCCCCAGCCCGTCCAGCCAGGACAGGCGCTGGCGGCGCAGCACGGCGGTCTCAACAACAGCGGCGTCGGGGGGTATGCTCAAGACAGGTCACTGGCGGCCACAAGGAGGTTTCCGTCGATTGTAGTGGGTGCCGGCAGGCCCCCCGTGCGGCAAGCGGTCGCAGCCTGCCCCGATTGCATACGATTACCGCGTCGGTCCGTGTGTACATTGATCTGAATCAAGGCTGTTTGAAGTTGCAGGTCACAGAATTCATCCCGTAGACCCCCCTTCCCGCCACCTGAAACGCAAAACCCAACGAGGTAGCCAGGCCATGATTGATCAGACAGTCGTAGAACTGTCGCGGCTGCAATTCGCTCTGACCGCGATGTACCACTTCCTTTTCGTCCCGCTCACGCTCGGCCTGTCCTTCATGGTAGCCATCATGGAGAGCGTGTACGTCATGACCCGCAAGCAGGTCTGGCGGCAGATGACGCTGTTCTGGGGGGCGCTGTTCGGCATCAACTTCGCCATCGGCGTGGCCACCGGCCTGGTGATGGAGTTCCAGTTCGGCATGAACTGGTCCTATTACAGCCATTACGTGGGGGACATCTTCGGGGCGCCGCTGGCGATCGAAGGGTTGATGGCGTTCTTCCTGGAAGCGACTTTCATCGGCCTGTTCTTCTTCGGCTGGAAGCGCCTGACCCCGGTCAAGCACCTCACCGTGACCTGGCTGATGGCGCTGGGTACCAACCTGTCGGCGGTGTGGATCCTGATTGCCAACGGCTGGATGCAGAATCCGACCGGTGCGGTGTTCAATCCGGAAACGATGCGCATGGAGGTGGTCGACTTCGCCGCGGTGCTGCTCAACCCGGTGGCCCAGGCCAAGTTCGTGCATACGGTCAGTGCCGGCTACGTGACCGGTGCGGTGTTTGTGATGTCCATCAGCGCGCTGTACCTGCTGCGCAACAAGCACAAGGACATGGCACGCCGCTCGTTCGCGGTGGCCGCCGCCTTCGGCCTGCTCTCCTCGCTGTCGGTGGTGGTGCTGGGCGATGAAAGCGGTTATGCCGCCAGCGAACACCAGAAGATGAAGCTGGCCGCGATCGAAGCGATGTGGGAAACCGAGCGTGCCCCGGCCGACTTCACCGCGTTCGGCATTCCCAACCAGGAAACCCACACCAACGACTACGCGATCAAGATCCCGTACCTGATGGGGCTGATCGCCACCCGTTCGCTGGACCAGCCGATCCCGGGCATCCTGGAACTGGTGGACCGGGCCGAACACCGCATCCGTGGCGGCCAGATCGCCTACGGTGCGCTGGAGCGCGTGCGCAAGGACAAGAACGACCTGGAAGCGCGCGAGGTGTTCGACCGCCACTGGCAGGACCTGGGCCACGGCCTGCTGCTCAAGCGTTACCGCGAGGACATCCTCAACGCCACCCCGGAAGAAATCTCCAAGGCCGCGATGGATACCGTGCCGCGCGTGGCCCCGCTGTTCTGGACCTTCCGGATCATGGCCGGGCTGGGCTTCTACCTGATTGCCTTCTTCGCGCTGGCCTTCTACTTCTCCTGCCGCAACAACTTCCAGGACAAGCGCTGGTTCCTCAAGCTTGCGCTGTGGTCGCTGCCGGCACCGTGGATCGCGATCGAGTGCGGTTGGTTCGTGGCCGAGTACGGCCGCCAGCCGTGGGCCGTCGATGGCGTGCTGCCCACCTTCTACGCCGCCTCGGGCCTGGCCCTGCATGAAATCCTCACCACCCTGGCCGTGTTCACCGCGCTGTACACGGTGTTGCTGGTGATCGAAGTCAAGCTGATGCTCAAGGCAATCAGGAAGGGGCCGGATGAACTCCTGCCGTCGCTGCAGGCCGATATCCGCCCTGTTTCCCCCAATGCCATCGCCCCAGGCCAGGCCTGAGGCAGGAGAACCCAGATGGAATTCATTGCACTTGATTACACCACGCTCCGCGTGATCTGGTGGCTGCTGCTCGGCATCCTGCTGGTGGGCTGGGCGGTCATGGACGGCTTCGATCTCGGCGTCGGCACCCTGCTGCCGTTCGTGGCCAGAACCGACGAAGAACGCCGGCTGGTGATCAACACCATCGGCCCGGTCTGGGAAGGCAACCAGGTATGGCTGGTACTGGGTGGCGGCGCGATCTTCGCCGCCTGGCCGCCGCTGTACGCGGTGAGCTTCTCCGGCTTCTACCTGGCCATCTTCGCCATGCTGTTCGGCCTGATCCTGCGCCCGGTCGGTTTCAAGTACCGTAGCAAGATGCCGGGCAAGCGCTGGCGCGACAACTGGGACCGCGTACTGTTCGTCGGCGGGCTGGTGCCCGGCCTGATTGCCGGCGTTGCCGTCGGCAACGTGCTGCTCGGCGTGCCGTACCACTTCGATGACAGCATGCGCATCTTCTACACCGGCTCGTTCTTCGGCCTGCTCACCCCGTTCGCGCTGCTGGCCGGCCTGATCAGCGTTGCCATGCTGGTCTCGCACGGTGCGGCCATGCTGGTGCTCAAGACCGACGGCCCGGTGGCCGAACGGTCGGCGCGCTATGGCAGCGTTGCCGCGTTGATCAGCTTCGTGTTGTTCGCCGCCGCCGGCGCCTGGGTGGCCTTCGGCCTGCCGGGCTACCAGATCACCTCGCAGGTGGTCACCGACGGCCCGACCAACCCGCTGCTCAAGACCGCCGAACTGGGCACCACCGCCGGTGGCTGGCTGCGCAACTACAGCACCATGCCGATCACCCTGGTGTTCCCGGTGCTGGGCCTGCTGGGTGCATTGGGCAGCGCGGTACTGCTGCGGGCCCGCCGTGGCGGCCTGGCCTTCCTCGCCTCGGGTGCCTCCATCGCCGGCATCATCCTGACCGTCGGCTTTGCGATCTTCCCGTTCCTGCTGCCCTCTTCCAGCCAGCCCATCTCCAGCCTGACCGTCTGGGACAGCTCGTCCAGCCACCTCACGCTGTGGATCATGCTGCTGGCCACGGCCATCTTCCTGCCAATCATCATCGCCTACACCACCTGGGTGTACCGGGTCATGAAGGGCAAGACGACCGCCGAGGAAATGGGCGACAACCCCAACGCGTATTGATCGCCCGTGTGCCGGCCAACCAGCCGGTACCTGCCCTGCATATCGTGCCGACCAACGGTCGGCACCTACCCTGCAAATCGTGCCGACCAACGGTCGGCACCTACCTTAGGAGATTGACCATGTGGTACTTCGCCTGGATCCTCGGCGCCGGCCTTGCCTCGGTGGTAGCCATCCTCAATGGCATGTGGTTTGAAGCCCGCGAAACGGCCCGCAGCGAAAACCCACCGCGGTAAAGCAGCGGAAACACGCAGAAAAAGGTTGCCGCTCCGGTCTTCACACCGTATCCTTGGCGGCTCCTTCGGGGTGTAGCTCAGTCTGGTAGAGCGCTACGTTCGGGACGTAGAGGTCGCAGGTTCGAATCCTGTCTCCCCGACCACTTCGGTGGTCGCATTGAAGCCTGGTGACGCTGTCCAGGCTTTTTTGTTCCCCGCAGGAAACGCTGCCACGGCAGCGCGCAGTACGGCCCTCCCCCTTGCCGCCACCGGGGGAAATGGCTAGAATAGGCGGCTCCCTTCGGGGTGTAGCTCAGTCTGGTAGAGCGCTACGTTCGGGACGTAGAGGTCGCAGGTTCGAATCCTGTCTCCCCGACCATACAAGTGGTCACATTGAAGCCTGGAAGACTAACGTCCTCCGGGCTTTTTTGTTTTCGTTCCTTGATTTCCCCGGTGGCCGCCAGGCGCAACCGACCAGCGGTCGGCACTACCCGGAGGAAGGCCCGGGTACAATGCCCGCCTCGGGATGCCCGCGCGGTCTGCCCCATCCCTGCCATTGAGTCTCCGCAGAATCCGGCCAGGCGCCGGTCGCTGCGTTTCCGCACATCCGGCCCCCACCGTGATCGCGTCACCTGCAAGAGATCCACGCCATGACCCAAACCCAGCCCCATCATTCGTCCCTGCTGCACGGACGCGTCCTGGCATTCGCCGCCATCCTGCTGGCCGCCCTCAACCTGCGCACTGCCGTCACCTCGGTGACCCCGCTGCTGGACCTGCTCGGCACCACCTTCGGCTTCGGCACCACCATGACCGGCGTGCTCGGCATGCTGCCCACCGCCTCGTTCGCCGTGTTCGGCGTCACCACCCCGCTGCTCGCCCGCCGCATCGGACTGGAACGCACCGCCCTGCTCGCCATGGCCCTGGCCGCCCTCGGCCTGCTGCTGCGCTCGATGGCCGGCGGCATCGGCAGCCTGCTGTTCGGCTCCATCGTCGCCCTCGCCGGCATGGGCATCGGCAATGTCGTCGTACCGCCGCTGGTGAAGCGCTACTTCGCCAACCGCGTCGGCACCATGAGCACCCTCTACATCACCGTCCTGCAGGTAGGCACCATGATGCCCGCCCTGCTCGCCGTGCCCCTCGCCGAACAGGCCGGCTGGCGCGTCTCGCTGGGCATCTGGGCGATCCTCGCCCTCGCCGCCGCCCTGCCCTGGCTGATGCTTGCCCGCCGCCGCCCACACCCGGACACCCTCAGCGCCGCCAACGACCCCGGCGCGCAACCCCACGGCAAGGTCTGGCGCACCCCGCTCGGCTGGGGCATGACGCTCATGTTCGGCATGACCTCGCTGATGACCTATTCGATGTTCACCTGGTTGCCGCGCATCGTCGTCGAAGCCGGCGCCACGCCGGCCTTCGGCGGCATCATGGTCGCCATCTTCGCTGCCTGCGGCCTGCTGCCTTCGCTGACCATGCCGGCCCTGGCGGTGCGCCTGCGCAACCCGTTCCCGCTGGTCCTGATCGGCTTCAGCGCTTTCCTGATCGCCTTCGCCGGCCTGCTGTTCGCGCCCATGAAAGCCCCCTGGTTGTGGGCCATCCTGCTCGGCGTCGGGCCGTCCACCTTCCCCCTCGCCCTGACCCTGATCAACCTGCGTACCCGCACCCCGGCCGGCTCGGCGGCCCTGTCCGGCTTCATGCAGGGCGTCGGCTACGCTTTCAGCTGCCTCGGCCCGTTCCTGTTCGGCTGGCTGCACGCCGTCAGCGGCGGCTGGCACCTCCCGTTCGGCTTCCTGGTGCTCTGCGCAGTGGTCCTGCTGACCGCCTCCTGGGTGGCCTGCAAACCGCAGAAGCTCGAAGACCAGTGGTAAGCGCCACTTGTACACACCGCCTGCGCAGCTACTGACGTAGCGTGTCGCAAACTGACCTGCGCGCTGGCGCAGGCAGTTGGGCCGGGCCTGCCACCATGCCGGCCCGCTGAACGGTTTCAGCGAGCGTGGATCCCCGGGGAGGCGCCGTGGCGGCGGCCGGATGATCTTTTGCATCAAGCCATTACAGCCTGTTTCGAGTGTGTCTCGACAGGTTGTTTTGTCGAACCCGAGAATTAACAATTTGATAACAAGTGAAGAGTAAGTCAGGTTTGACATGTGATGTGCGTCACACTTTTGGTCGATCACTTCTGAAAGGACGCTGGGGGATTCATGTACAACCAACGGCTGCTGGCGCTCTGCGTCGGCCTGGCATGCACCACACTCGTTTACCCCTGCAACGCGGCCCAGGCAGGCACGCGCGCTGAACAGCTGGCCGAAATCAGCCGCTACCGCGACAACGCGCAATGGCTCGACGCGCTGGCCGCGATCGAACGCGCGCAACAGCAATCGCCTGACGACGCGCTGCTGTACAAGCTGCAGGTGCTTGCGCTGTCGGACATCGGCAACGCCCATCGCGCCTGGCAGCTGTACCAGGCCCGCCCGCAGCTGTTCGACGCTGCCCAGAAGGAACGCTTCGAATCCAACTTCCTGGCCAAGCTGGTCGGCTGGAGCCTGGCCTATGGCACCAGCGAAGACACCCGCCTGGACGAAGCCGACGCGGCATTGGCGCAGATGCAGCAGTACCTGGATCGCACTGGCGGCAGCGTGCAGGGCGCGCCCCTGCGGATCCGCCAGGACCGCCTGATCCTGCTCAACCGGCTCGGCCGGCATGACCAGGTGCGGGAGGAGTACCGCGCCCTGCTGGCCGACGGCCATCCGGTGCCGAATTACCTGCTGGCCACCGTCGGCGACTCGCTGATGGCCACCCAGCACCCGCGCGAAGCGATTCCCGTGCTCGAAGCGGCGATCAAGGCCGACCCCTCGCAGCCGGAGGTGCGCTCCGAACTGGCCTATGCCTACCTGGAAAACGAACAGGCCGACACCGCCATCGCCCTGCTCGGCAAATGGCAGGCCGAGGAACCGGCCTGGCGCTGGACCGATGGCGCCAAGGCCCCCTACGCCAACTGGTCGCGTTACGAAGCCGACCTCAACCTGGCCATGGTGCGCGCCTACAGCGGCGACCTGCCCACCGCCCAGCGCGCGCTGGAGAAGATGGTCGAGATCGCCCCGGGCAACACCGGCACCCAGTCGTCGCTCGGCAACGTCTACATGATGCGGGGCTGGCCGCGGCGTGGGCTGGAGCGCTACAGCATGGCCAACACGCTGGACCCGCGCGACGTCCCGGCGCGGCTGGGCCAGTACGATGCCTATGTGCAGCTGCAACGCGACGACCTCGCCCGCCCGCTCCGCGACACCTTGCTGGAACGCTACCCCGGCCAGCCGTCGGTGCAGCGCATGGACCGCAACTGGCGCGCGCATCGCGGCTGGCAACTGCACGCCTATGCCGAAGGCGGCCGCAGTTCCGGTGGCGGCGGCAGCTCGCCGCTGGGCAACGATGACGGCCGCTACGGGGTGGAGGTGCAGTCGCCGGTCATCGACGACCGCTGGCGCGTGGTTGCCTTCGCCGACCGCCGCAACGTCGATTTCCAGGACCAGTCCATCAGCCCGCTGCGGGTCGGCCTGGGCACGCGCTACCGCTACGGCCGCGCCGACGCCGAAGCCTTCGTCAACCGCGCCAACGACCACATCGGCGACACCGGCTTGAGTGCCGGGATGGGCTGGCAGTTCAACGACCGCTGGCACGCCGTCATCACCGCCGCGCGCAACGATGCCGACGCCTCGATGCAGGCCCGCGTATCGGGCATCACCGCCGACAGCGTGGCACTGGCGGTGGATTACCGACGCAACGAGCGCACCCATTGGAGCATGGGCGCCAGCCAGTTCCGCTACGACGACGGCAACCGCCGCGACACCGTCAACAGCGCCATCGAACAGCGCCTGCTGACCCGCCCCACGGTGCTCC
The DNA here is from genome assembly GCF_057835675.1 of Stenotrophomonas sp. GL_101. Taxonomy (NCBI): domain Bacteria; kingdom Pseudomonadati; phylum Pseudomonadota; class Gammaproteobacteria; order Lysobacterales; family Lysobacteraceae; genus Stenotrophomonas; species Stenotrophomonas sp. GL_101. The sequence continues at coordinate 3,090,919 of NZ_CM174432.1, forward strand.
TCGATGGCCTGGGCAGCGTTTACGCCAGCCGCGGCAGCCGCGACGACGTGCCGTATTTCAATCCTTCCGAAGACCGCTCGGTCGAACTGGGCCTGCGCGTGGACCAGCAGCTGTGGCGCCACTACGAACGCCACTTCCGCCATCGCCTCACGGTCTCGGTGGGCCAGTACTGGCAGCAGGGCTACGGCAGCGCGCTGGTGCCCTCGGCCGAGTACCGGCACGAATGGCAGCTGGGTGAAGGACGGATCTTCGAGTATGGCGTGAGCTGGTCGCGACCGGTCTACGACGGACAACGTGAACGACATATCGGCCTTGATGTTGGCCTGCGCTGGGGTGAATGACATGCGACACATGGACTTGAAGCGATGGACCCTGGGCCTGCTGCTGGCGGTGCTGGCCGTGGTGGTGCCGGTGCAGGCACAGCCGACGGCGGCGACCCTGGATGCAGCCGACAACGGGCTGCTGGTGCTCAGCTACCACGACATCCGCGATGACGTGGCCACCACCAGCGACCCCGACGCATATGCGGTCAGCACGCAGAACTTCGCCGCGCACCTGGACTGGTTGTCCGCGCACGGCTACCACCCGGTCTCGCTGTCGCAGCTGATCACCGCCTCGCAGGGCGGCACCCCGCTGCCGTCCAAGCCCGTGCTGCTGACCTTCGACGATGGCCTGCGCAGCGTGTACAGCAAGGTGTTTCCGCTGCTGCGCGCCTACAACTACCCGGCGCTGGTAGCGGTGATCACCGATTATGTGGACATGCCCGCCGGCCGCCAGATCGACTATGGCTACCGCCCCTTCACCCGCAACGACTTCCTCACCTGGGAACAACTGCGCGAGATGCACAGGAGCGGGCTGATCGAGCTGGCCAGCCATACCGACAACCTGCACCACGGCGTGCAGTCCAACCCGCAGGGCAACTCCACCCCGGCGGTGATCACCCGCATCTACGACCCTGCCGCCAAACGCTATGAAACCGCGGCCGAGTACCAGGCCCGGGTGCGCGCCGACCTGCGCCAGAGCGTGGATCGGCTGCAGAAGAACGTCGGCGTATCGCCCAAGGCCATCGTGTGGCCGTATGCGGCCTACAACGCGCTGAGCAACGACATCGCCGAGCAGCTCGGCATGCCGGTGTCGTTCGACCTGGAAGGCCGCAGCACCCCGGTCACCCGCGACCTGCATGGCCTGGCGCGCCTGCTGGTGACCAACAACCCCACCGTGGTCCAGCTGGCCTACGAGCTGCGCCGCGATGTCGAACGCGATGGCATGCGCGCGCTGCAGATCGACCTGGATGCGGTCTACGACGCCGACCCGGTGCAGCAGGGCCGGAACCTGGATGCGCTGATCGAGCGGGTCAAGAAGGTCGGCCCGACCCACGTGTTCCTGCAGGCCTTTGCCGATCCCGATGGCAACGGCTCGGCCGACGCGCTGTACTTCCCCAACCGGCACCTGCCGATGCGCGCGGACCTGTTCAACCGCGTCGCCTGGCAGCTCAAGACCCGTGCCGGGGTCAAGGTGTATGCGTGGTTGCCAGTGTTGGGCTACGAGCTCAAGGACCCGGCCATCCGCAAGGCGCTGGCGATCGACAGCCCGGAAAGCGATGGCATTTTCCGGCTGGACTTCACCCGTCCGCAGGTGCGCGGCATCATCAAGGACATCTACGAAGACCTGGCGATCAATTCCTACTTCGAGGGCCTGCTGTTCCACGATGACGCCTACCTGCGCGACACCGAACTGACCCAGCTGCCCGCCGAAGGCGACGACGGGGCGCGCACCCAGGCGCTGATCGATTTCACCCTGGAACTGCGCAACGCCGCGCAGCGCTGGCGGCCCAAGCTGGCGACCGTGCGCAACCTGTACGCGCAGCCGGTGCTGCAGCCGCAGAGCGCCCGCTGGTTCGCCCAGCGCCTGGACCTGTTCAACAAGGCTTACGACCACACCGCGCTGATGGCGATGCCGTGGATGGAAGGCAGCCGCAACCCGGAACGCTGGCTGGACAAGCTGCTGGTGGCCGTGCGCCAGCACGACCCGCAACTGTCCCAGACCATGTTCGAACTGCAGACGGTGGACTGGCGCACCCAGAAGCCGATTCCCGGGGAGCGCCTGCGTGCGCAGATCCGTCGCCTGCAGGCGCAGGGCGTGCGTCATTTCGCCTGGTATCCCGACGATTTCATCGCCGACCGTCCGTCCACCTACGATGCGCGCGCGGCGATGTCCTCGCGCAGCTTCCCGTACGAGGAAAAGTGAGGCTGCCATGCATCCGTTCCTCTTCGCCCTGTTCCAGTTCGCCTTCTTCTATCCGATGGTGATGGCGTTCTTCTGGATGTCCGGCGGGCTGTATTACTTCTTCCGGCGCGAGCGCAAGGCCCGCAACCGCGATGATCCGCCGCCCATGGATACCTACCCGTTCGCCTCGATCCTGATCCCGTGCCACAACGAGGCCGACAACCTCACCGACACGCTGGGTTCGGCACTGCGGCAGAACTACCCGGACTTTGAAGTGATCGCCATCAACGATGGCAGCAGCGACGATACCGGTGCGCGCCTGGATGCCATGGCCGCCCTGCACCCGCGGCTGCGCGTGGTGCACCTGGACCGCAACCTGGGCAAGGCCAACGCACTGCGCATGGGCGCACTGGCCGCGCGTTCGGAATATCTGGTGTGCATCGACGGCGATGCGATGCTGGAGGAGTACGCCACCCACTGGATGGTCTGGCATCTGACTGCCGGCCCGCGCGTGGGCGCTGTCACCGGCAACCCGCGCATCCGCAACCGCTCCACCCTGCTGGGGCGGCTGCAGGTGGCCGAATTTTCCTCGATCATCGGCATGATCAAGCGTGCGCAGCGCGTGTACGGGCGCATCTTCACCGTCTCCGGGGTGATCGCCGCGTTCCGCCGCACCGCGCTGCACCGCATCGGTTACTGGGCCGACGACATGGTCACCGAGGACATCGACATCAGCTGGCGCCTGCAGCTGGACCACTGGGATATCCGCTACGAACCCAACGCGCTGTGTTTCATCCTGATGCCCGAAACGATCAAGGGCCTGTGGCGGCAGCGCCTGCGCTGGGCCCAGGGCGGCGTGGAAGTGCTGCTGCGGCATGGCAAGTCGCTGTTCGACTGGCGCAAGCGGCGCATGTGGGGCGTGCTGCTGGAGTATGTGTTGAGCGTGCTGTGGGCCTACACCATGCTGGCGATCATCGTGCTGTGGGCACTGGGCAAGTTCATCGCGCTGCCACAGGACCTGTACATCGCCACGCTGCTGCCGCAGTGGCACGGGGTGATCCTGGCGCTGGTGTGCCTGCTGCAGTTTGCCAGCAGCCTGATCATCGACCGTCGTTACGAAACTCACATTGGACGCAATTATTTCTGGGTGATCTGGTACCCGATGGCGTACTGGCTCATCAGCCTGTTCACGACCCTGGTAGCCCTGCCCAAGACGCTGTTCAAGCGTCGCGGCAAGCGGGCGGTCTGGGTCAGTCCTGACCGGGGTATCCGATGAACACCGTCAAATCCACCCGTCGTTTCGACTCACGCCTGATCCAGAAGCCGCGCAAGCAACCGCGCCTGCAGCGCACCGCGTGGGGCTTTGTGACGCTGGCGTTCTGGGGGTTCTACTTCTACCTGTGGGCGCCGCTGGTGACCCTGGTCTCGTGGCTGTTGGGTGGCCGCCTGGCCTGGCTGCAGCTGTACGAATACAAGCAGCGCGTCGATCCATTCGTGGTGTTTGCGCTGCCGGTGATGCTGGTGTGCACGGCGGCACTGCTGATTGCCTGGGCCGAGTACAACCGCATGCGCTTCTCCGGCAAGGACCGCCGCAGCCCGCAGGAGGACACCACCCGCGACGAAATCGCCCGTGACCTGGGCGCCAGCCCGGCACTGGCCGCGCAGCTGGCGGCGGCAAAATCGGTGACGTTGCACATGGATGACCAGGCCCGGCCGGTGCGGATCACCGCACAGGTGCTGGCGGGGTGATCGGCGGCTGATGCCCGGCGTTTGTGCCGTGCTGCGCACGCGTACCGACCAACGGTCGGTACCTACCTGGGCTGGTCAATGCCGTGCTGCGCACGGGTACCGACCAACGGTCGGTACCTACCCGGTGCTGGTCGGTAGGTGCCGACCGTTGGTCGGCACGTGTTCAATCGCTGCGTCGTTCAGACGCGCGTCTGCCCTTCCCCACGCACCACGAAACGCTCCACGGTGAGCGCTTCCAGGCCCATCGGGCCGTAGGCATGCAGGCGGGTGGTGGAGATGCCGATCTCCGCCCCCAGCCCCAGCTCGCCGCCATCGGAGAAGCGCGAGGAGGCGTTGACCATCACCACCGCCGAGCGCAGCGACTGCACGAACTGTTCGGCTGCTGCGGCATCCTGGGTGGCGATCACTTCGGTGTGGTCCGAGCTGTACTGCTGGATGTGCGCCAGCGCCTGCGCCAGGTCATCGACCACGCGCACGGCGATGATCAGGTCCAGGTACTCGGCGGCGTAGTCCTCGTCGGTGGCCAGCGCGGCCTCGGTCAGCCACTGCCGCGCACGTGCATCGGCACGTACCTCCACGCCGCGTGCCTTCAGCGCCTGGGCAACCCTGGGCAGGAATGCGGCGGCGATATCGGCATGCACCAGCAGCGTCTCCAGCGAATTGCAGGCCGAAGGCCGGCTGCACTTGCCGTCCACCAGCAGGCCCAGCGCCAACGCCTGGTCGGCCGCATGGTCCACGTAGAGATGGCACACGCCCTTGTAGTGCTTGATCACCGGCACCCGCGCGTGCTCGGCGACGAAACGGATCAGGCCTTCGCCCCCGCGCGGGATCGCCAGGTCGACCAGGTCGTTGAGCTGCAGCAGTTCCAGCATGGTCTCCCGGCGCAGGTCCTCGACCAGGGTCAGTGCGGCATCGGCGATGCCGGCCTGGCGCAGGGCGCGCTTGAGTGACGCGGCAATCGCGGTGTTGGAGTGGATGGCTTCGGAGCCGCCGCGCAGGATCACGCCGTTGCCGGCCTTGATGCACAGCGCCGCCGCATCGGCGGTCACGTTCGGGCGGGCTTCGTAGATCATCGCGATCACCCCCAGTGGCACGCGCACTTTCTGCACGCGGATGCCATTGGGGCGCACGTCGTCACGGGTGATGCTGCCCACCGGGTCCGGCAGCGCGGCCACTTCATGCAGCGCCGCGCCAATGGCGGCGAGTCGCCGGGGGTCCAGTGCCAGCCGGTCCAGCAGCGCGCTGCCGGTGCCTTTCGTTCGTGCCGCATCTAGGTCGCGCGTATTGGCCGCCAGGATAGCATCGGTATCGGCGTCCAGCGCGGCCGCCATCGCCACCAGCAGGTCGGCCTTGGCGCTGGAAGACAACTGTGCCAGCTGCTGTGCAGCGGCACGGCAGTGCAGGGCCTGTTCGCGGATGCTGCTCATGCGGGTCTCCTCGTCGGTGCGGCTCACAGCAGCACCAGGTCGTCGCGGTGGATCACATTGCCACCGTAGTTGTAACCGAGCACGCCTTCGATGTCGCGCGAGTGGCGGCCGGCGATGCGGCGGATGTCGCTGGCCGAATACTGGCTGACCCCACGCGCCAGGTGCACCTCACCGGCATCGGTGCGCAGCCGGATCTCGATCATGTCGCCGCGCCGGAAATCGCCCTCGGCCGCCACCACGCCGCCGGGCAGCAGCGAGGCGCCCTTGTCACGCAGGGCGTTGGCCGCACCGGCATCGACCAGGACCGCGCCGGGTTCCAGCGGCGCATGCCGCAGCCAGTACTTGCGCGCGGCCACCCGGGTCTGCGCGGCATGGATGCGGGTGCCGAACAACCGCCCCTGCGCCAGCGCACGCACCACATCGCTGTGGCGGCCATTGAACAGGCAGGTGTCGATGCCGACCCGGCCGGCCTTGGCCGCCGCTTCCAGCTTGGTGTGCATGCCACCGGTGCCGGCACCGCTGCCGGCGCCCCCGGCCATGCCCAGCACCTCGGCAGTAAGCTCGGGTACGTCATGGATCGGCCGCGCCTGCGGCTCGCGGCGCGGGTCGGCGCTGTACAGGCCGTCGATGTCGGTGGCGATGAACAGCACGTCGGCGTCGATCAGCGCGGCCACGGTGGCGGCCAGGTTGTCGTTGTCGCCCAGCTTGAGTTCGTCCACCGAGACGGTGTCGTTCTCGTTGACCACCGGCAGCGCGCCCAATCGCAGCAGTTCATTGAGCGTGGCGCGCGCATTGAGGTAACGGCGGCGGTTGCGCAGGTCGTCGTGGGTCAGCAGCACCTGCGCCACCGGGCGTTCGAAGAAGCGCTGCCACAGCCCGATCAACTGGGCCTGGCCGAGCGCGGCCAGCGCCTGCCGCGCGGCCATCGCCGCGCCGGCTTCCAGCGCGCGCGGCACGATCGCGCGGCCCGCGGCCACTGCCCCGGAAGACACGATCACCACTTCGCGCCCGGCCAGCACGTTGGCCGAGACGAACTGGGCCAGCCCCAGCGCATGGCGCGGCGACAAACCACCACCATCGGCGGCCAGCAGGCTGCTGCCGACCTTGAGCACGGCACGCTTCCAGGGCGGCAGCAGTTGTTCGGGGAACGGTGATTGCACGGTGTGGGTCATGGGTGGGCTGCGCCTCAGCGCGTGTTCCATTCGTGGATGCGCGCGGTGGCACTGCCGTGCACCAGCAGCGGGTCGGTATCCACCAGTGCCTGCGCGGCGGCCAGGTCGGCCATCTCCTGCAGCACGTAGGCGCCGCCACTCTTGTCGTTGAACCCCCCGGTCAGCAGCAGCTGGCCGCGGCTGCGTACCGCATCGAGGAAACGCGCGTGCTCAACACCGACCGCATCGCGGAACGCCGGGGTACGGGTCACCAGTACCAGGAAGCAGGTTTTCATTGCAGGCCCTTTCAAACGTGCGTATTGCCATGAAAAACGGCGGCCTTGCGGCCGCCGTCGCGATTACAGCAGCGCCGCCCAGCGCGCGCGCAGTTCATCCAGCCGCAGGTCGGCCGCCGCACCGGGTGACACCCGCGCCGCCAGGCTGCCCTCGGGAGTGCGCCCCTGCCCGGCCGTGTCGGCGCCGGCCGCAGCGGCCTTGTAGGCCTCACGGAACGGCACCCCGGCTACCGCCGCTTCGACCGCGACGTCGGTGGCGTACATGCCCGAATCGATCGCCGCGCGCAGCTTGTCGTCGCGCCATTCCAGGTTGGCCAGCAGCGCCGGCAGCAGTTCCAGCGCGGCCAGGCCACGGCCGAAGCCGTGGAAGATCGCGCCCTTGCTGCTCTGCAGGTCGCGGTGGTAGCCCGATGGCAGCGACAGCAGCTGCTCGATCTCGGTCCGTGCGGCGGCCACGCTGGCATGGGTGGCGCGCATCAGTTCGATCACGTCCGGATTGCGCTTGTTGGGCATGATCGAACTGCCGGTGGTGTACTGCGCCGGCAGCGCGACAAAGCCGAACTCGGCGCTGGTGAACAGCGACAGATCCCAGGCGATGCGGCGCAGGTCCAGGGTCGCGCCGCCGAGCGCTTCCAGCGCGGCCAGCTCGAACTTGCCCCGCGAGAGCTGTGCGTAGATCGGCGAGACCTGCATGCGCGCAAAGCCGAGCGCGGCGGTGGTGTGGGCGCGGTCCAGCGGCAGGTTCACGCCATAACCGGCGGCGGTGCCGAGCGGATTGGCGTCGATCAGCGCGAAGGTGTCGTGGGCACGGATCGCGTTGTCGATGAAGGCCTCGGCCCAACCGGCCCACCACATGCCCGCCGAGGACACCACGGCGCGCTGGATGTGGGTATAGCCCGGCAGCGGCAGGTCCTTTTCAGCCTCCGCGCGGTCCAGCGCGACCTTGGCGATCTCACGGCTCAGGCCCGCCACGTGCAGCAGCTTGTCCTTCAGCCACAGCCGGGTGGCCACCAGGATCTGGTCGTTGCGGCTGCGTCCGGTGTGGATCTTGCGGCCGGCATCGCCGAGCCGTTCGGTCAGGCGTGCTTCGATCGCCGAGTGGCAATCCTCGAAACGTTCGTCGAGCACGAACGCACCGCTGCTGAAATCGGCATCGAGTACGTCGAGCTCGCGCAGCAGGCCATCCAGTTCGTCACCGGAGAGGATGCCGATGTGCTGCAGGCCCTGCGCGTGCGCCTTGCTGGCCGCCACGTCGTACAGGAAGAATTCGCGGTCCAGGATCACATCGTCGCCGGCCAGGAAGGCCTGGATCCTGGCGTCCACCGCCACGCCGGGCTTCTGCCACAGAAGGTCTGCCATGTCTTGCTCCATGGGCGGATTCACTCCGCCGGATAGGGGGGCGCGCCGGTCGGCCCGTCGCGCCGAAAGGGATCAGTGCGGAATCGAGGCCAGTTCGTCCAGGCCCAGCGCCAGGTTGAGGTTCTGCATGGCCTGGGTGGCCGCGCCCTTGAGCAGATTGTCCAGGGTCGCCACCACCACCACCCGCTTGCCGCCCGGGGCCACGTCGAAAGCGCCGATCTGCACGCCGTGCCGGCCGGCGATACGGCTCACCCACGGGGCTTCGTCGATCACCTCCACCAGCGGCTCGTCGGCGTAGAACGCCTGGTACAGCGCCTGGATCTGCTCGCGCGTATGCACTTCGTTCAACCACAGGTTGACGGTCATGGTGATGCCACGGAAGTGCGCTGCCACGTGCGGCATGAACTCCACCGGCACGCGCAGGTGCGCGGTGACCTCGCGCTCATGCACGTGGTTGGTCAAGGCGTACGGCATCAGGTTGTCGCGCAGCAGCTCGGGGTTGTTCTTGTCCGAGGGCGAGGTGCCCGCACCGGAGTAGCCGGAAACGCCGAAACACTGCGGCGGCCCGGCCAGCTGCGTGAGCAGTGGACTGATCGCCAGTTGCATCGCGGTGGCGTAGCAGCCGGGGTTGCTGATGTGCTTCTGGCCCAGGTAGTTGCCACGGCCCAGTTCCGGCAGCCCGTAGTACCAGCTGCCCTCGAAGCGGTGGTCGGCCGACAGGTCCACGATCACCGTGTCCGGCTTGGCCGCGTCCAGCGCGGTGACGAACGCGGCGGACAGGCCATTGGGCAGCGCCAGGATCACCGCATCCATGCCCTTGGCGGCCACGGCATCGGCGTCGAGGTTTTCGAAGTAGAGCGGGGCTCTGCCCCGCTGCACCAGGTCGGGAACCGGCTGGCCAGCCAGCTCGCGCGAGGAAACGAAGCCCAGCTGCAGGTTCGGGTGCGCGGCGATCAGCCCGATCAGCTCGGCGCCGGTATGGCCGCGGGCACCGACGATGCCGACGGTAAAGGTCCTGGAAGTACTCATGCGTGGGCGTCCAGACGGTCCTGCAGGTGCCGCTTCACGTCCTGCCATTCGGTATCGATGATCGAGAAGATGACGGTGTCGCGCGGGCTGCCATCGGGATGCCGCTTGTGGTTGCGCAGGATGCCGTCCTGCTTGGCCCCCAACCGCGCGATGGCGGCCCTCGAGGCGGTGTTGAAGGAACTGGTTTCCAGCACCACGCTCAGGCATTCCAGCCGCTCGAAGGCATGCGTGAGCAGCATCAGCTTGGTCTCGGTGTTGATGCCGGTGCGCTGCGCGGTCTGCGCATACCAGGTGTAGCCGATGCTGAGCCGGGGCACGCCGGGCTCCAGGTCGTAGTAGCGGGTGGTGCCCACCACCTGACCGTCGGCATCGAGCACCGCGAACGGCAGTACCTTGCCCTCGGCCTGCGCCTGCAATGCGGCCTGCACGTACTGGGTGGTGGTCTTGGCGCTCGGCACCTGGGTGTACCAGAGCGCGGACAGCGTGCCGTCGCCCAGCGCGCCGCGCAGGCCGTCGATATGGCCCATCTGCAGCGGCTCCAGCCGTGCATGCGTGCCGTCCAGGGTGGGGACTTTGGTCCAGTCAGCGTGATTCATGGGGTTCAGCCCTCCAGGCTCGGCGTGCGCACGGCGCAATGGTCCACGTAGGTCTGGATCTGCTCGAAGCCATCGGCCCCGAACCAGAACACCTTCCAGTGACCCTGCTTGTAGCAGCCGTCCGATTCCGCATAGTAGAAATGATTGATCGGGTTGCCATGGCGCGAGCGCCAGAACAGCTGCGGGGTTTCATCCAGCATCACGTTCCATACCGCGCGCCCCAGGCCTTCACCCTGGGCGTCATCGAGCACCGCGAATTTATCCAGGTACACGCCTTCGGCTTCGTCGGTGAGCACTACCGCGGCGCGGTAATTCTCACTGACATAGGCACGCAGCAGGCGGGTCTTGTCGAAGTAGTCCGGCACCAGCGTGCGGCCGAAGCTGGACTCGATCAGCTGCTTCAGGCGCGGCAGGTCCAGCTCGGCCCACGTGGTGGCGCGCAGCACCTTCTCGCCCTTGCGCACCAGCGTGCCCGAGCCCTTGTGGGTGAACAGTTCCTTGGCCAGGTCCGCAGGCCGGGTGATCGACACCGAGGACTCCAGCGGCAGCCGGTCCAGCAGGTCCTTGATCTGTTCGATCTTGACGCGCATGCCGCCATGGATCCACGGCTGCTGCATCAGCTGGTCGTACTCGGTGGACAGGTTGATCGAGTCGATCACCTTGCCTTCTTCATCGAGCAGGCCGCCGGTGCCGGTGAGGAAGATGATCTTGTAGGGCTGCAGTTCCTGCACCAGTTCGTTGGCGGCGAAGTCGGCGTTGACGTTGAGGATCTGCCCGCAGCGGGTTTCGCCCAGGCTGGTGATCACCGGGATCGAGCCGGCGCGCAGGCTGGCTTCGATCGGGGCCAGGTTGACCTTCTTCACCTCGCCGACCAGCCCGTAGGTGGCCTGGTCCAGGTATTCGGCTTCAAACACGCCACCGGTAATCGAGGTGGCGCGCGCACCGTTCTGCTGCAGGGCTTCAACCAGTTGCAGGTTGGAGGCCTGAAACACCCGGCGCACGATCGCCAGGCCTTCCGGCGAGGTCACGCGCAGGCCGTTGACGGTCTGCTTGACGATGCCGGCCGCCGACAGCTCGGCATCCAGCTGCGGGCCGGCGCCGTGCAGCACGATCGGGGTCAGCCCGACTTCCTGCAGGAACGACAGCGACGAGGTGAGCGCATCGAGGTCATCGCGCAGCACCGCGCCGCCGACCTTGACCACGGCGAAGCGCTTGGCGTCCAGCTGCGAGAAACGCTTGAGGTACTGGCTGATTTCCTTCGCGCTGGCCATGCTCGAAAGCAGGCGCACGATGGTCTGGCGGGTCTGGCGGTGGGGCTGGAGGGAAGAAGGCATTTCAGTATCGTCACTGGCGGCCGAGGCCGCGATGGGGGTTCCGTCATCAACTCGCGAGGACGGCATCATGGGATCAGGCGCCGTTGGCGATGATGCGGTGCACCGACTCGGTGTAACGCTGCAACTGCTCCAGCGTCACGAACTCATCGGCGGTGTGGGCCTGGGCGATGTCGCCCGGGCCATACACCAGCGTGGTGTAACCACCGGCGGAAAACAGCGAGGCTTCGGTCCAGAAGTCCACCGCGTTGCCGATCGGGATATCCAGCGCGTCGGCCACGTCGCGCGCGGCCAGCCGGCGGTTCTCCGCTTCGGCGATGTCGCCGGCCGGGAAACTCGGGCCACGGAAGGTCTCGGTGAACACCGCCGCCTCCGGTTCGGCAAAGCCGGCGAAGGTGGCCAGCAGCGCATCGATGTCCATCGACGGCAGCGGGCGGAAACCGAAACGCAGCTCGGCGGCCGGGGCGATCATGTTGGCCTTGATCCCGCCTTCGACCCGGCCGATGTTGAAGCGCAGGCCGGTGAGGCCACCAAAACGCGCGTGCGCCAAAGTGTCCACATGGTCCAGCGCGCGGTTGCCCCAGCGCATGGCCTGGTGCAACGCGCTGGCGGCCGCATCCTGCTTGCCCGAGGCATGCCCGGCACGGCCGGCGAACTGCATCAGCACCGAGCTGATGCCACGGTGCGCGAGCACCGCTTCGCTCATCGTCGGCTCGGCGACCAACACGGCTTCATAGGGGATGCCACGGGCCAGGAACGCGGCGATGCAGCGCGGATCATTGGCTTCTTCATCGCTGGAAAACAGGAACGCCGCGTCACCACCGGAGGCATTGGCCGCCGCCACCAGCGCGGCCGCGGCCCCTTTGATATCGCACACGCCCAGCCCGATCACGCGATCCTCAGCGCGCCGCATCACGTGCGGGTCGGCACTCCAGTGCGGCGAGTCCGGCACCGTATCCAGATGCACGTTGAACAGGTACTTCGGTGTCCCGCGCACCGCATACAGGCTGACCGCGCCGTCGCCATGGTCGATCACCTCCACGGTGAAGCCGGGCAGGTTCGCGCGCAGGTAATCGAAGATGCCGCCGGTGGTGATCGCACGCGGCGGATTGCGCGTGTCGAACGACACCAGGGCCTGCAGGTGGGTAAGGGTGTTCTCGAGCATGCGGGGTCAGTCCTTCACTGCGGCAACGGCCGCATCCTGGTAGATCGTGGGTCGCGCTATTTCCATCAGCAGCTCCGGGCGCGCCGGCGCGGCGAATCCGAAGCGTGCGTACAGGCCATGCGCGTCGCGGGTGGCCAGCATGAAACGGCGCAGGCCCTGCAGCGACGGTTGCGCCATTACCGCCTCGATCAACGCCGTGCTGTAGCCGCGCCCGCGGTGGCCGGGCAACACGAACACATCGGCCAGGTAGCCGAAGGTCGCACCGTCGGTGATCACCCGGGCAAAGGCCACCTGGCTGCCATCGTCCAGGTAGCCGCCGACGCACAACGAGCCGTCGATCGCCCGCTGCACCGTTTCCCGTGGAATCCCTTCGCTCCAATACGCCTGGGTCGACAGATACTGGTGAATCAGCGCGACATCGAGCCGCTGTTTATCGGTGCAGACATGCAGGTTCATGGTCTCGGTCCGGTTAAACGCCCGGCGGGTAGCGCGCACCCGCCGGACACGTCGATCAATCGATCAGCGATTCACCTGCGCGTACAGCGTGGAGCTCATGCCGAACAGCTTGATGAAGCCTTCCGCCTCTTCCACGCCCCAGTCGGCCGACTGCGCATAGGTGGCGCCCTTGGTGTTGAGCAGGTGCGGCGAGCTCACCGCCACCGCATCGACGCGGCCACCACGGGTTTCCAGCACCACCTCACCGTTGACCTTGGCCTGCGATGACTTCAGGAAGGCTTCGATGTCGGTCTTGAGCGGGTCGTGGTAGAAGCCTTCGTACACCAGCTCCACCCACTTGCGCGCCACGTCGGGCTTGAAGCGGTTCTGCTGCTTGGTCAGCACCGCATCTTCCAGCGCGCGGTGCGCGGCCAGCAGCGAGACCAGGCCCGGGGCTTCAAACACGATACGACCCTTCAGGCCGATCACGGTGTCGCCGGTATACACGCCACGGCCCACGCCATACGAGGCGAACAGCTTGTTGAGCCTGGCCAGGATCTGCTCGCCCGGCAGGGCCTTGCCGTCCAGCGCGACCGCTTCGCCTTCGACGAAGGTCAGCTTCACGGTCAGCGGCTCGATCGGCCAGGCGCTGCGCGGTGCGCACCAGCCGCGGGCACCCTCGCCCGGCGCTTCCCAACGGTCGATCTCGCCACCGGACATGGTCAGGCCGAGCAGGTTCTCGTTGATGGTGTAGGCCTGCTGCTTGGCACGCACGCCAAAACCACGCGCTTCCAGGTACTTCTGTTCGTAGGCGCGGGTCTGGGTATGTTCCTTCTGGATTTCGCGGATCGGCGCGACGATCTGGTAATCGCCCAGCGCCTTCACGGCCAGGTCGAAACGGACCTGGTCGTTGCCCATGCCGGTGCAGCCATGGGCAATGATGTTGGTGCCCAGTTCGGCGGCGCGCTTGAGCGCGGCATCCACGATCAGGTAACGGTCCGAGACCAGCAGCGGGTACTGGCCCTGGTAGCCTTCGCCGGCCCACACGAACGGCTTCACGAAGCCGTTCCAGATCGCCGGGCCACCGTCGACGGTGACGTGGCTGGTGACGCCCAGCTCGGCGGCGCGCTTCTCGATGAAATCGCGCTCGTCGTCATCCACGCCGCCGGTATCGGCGAACACGGTGTGCACGTTGTAGCCGCGTTCCTGCAGGTAAGGCACGCAGAAGCTGGTGTCGAGTCCGCCGGAGAAGGCCAGGACGATGTCTTTGTTGCTCATGGGGGTCAGGTCTCGTAGCGCCGGGCGCTGCCCGGCGGTGGGCAAATGGGGAATCAACGCAATCTCAGCGGCCGATCAATGCCGACATGATCGCCTTCTGTACATGCAGGCGGTTTTCGGCCTCGTTGATGGCGATGCACTGGGTCGAATCCATCACCCCGTCGGTGGCTTTCACGTTGCGGCGCAGCGGCAGGCAGTGACTGAACACGCCGTTGTTGGTGAGGGCCATCTTGGCTTCGTCGACGATGAAGTGCTTGTACTGGTCGCGGATCGGTTTTTCCGGTTCCCAGTTGCCGAAGAACGGCAGCGCGCCCCAGCTCTTGGCGTACACCACGTCGGCACCGGTGTAGGCGCTGGTGATGTCATGGCTGACCTGCAGCGACCCGCCGCTCTCGGCCACGTTCTGCTCGGCCCAGCCCATGTAGCGCTCGTCCAGGAGGTAATCCGGGGTTGGGCACAGCAGGGTCACGTCCATGCCCATGCGGGTGGCGATGGTCAGTGCCGAGTTGGCCACCGCGGTGTTGAGCGGCTTGGGATGGTAGGTCCAGGCCAGCACGAACTTCTTGCCGCGCAGGTCCTGGGTGCCGAAGTGTTCCTGCAACGCCATCACGTGGGCCAGTTCCTGGCACGGGTGGGTGATGGTTTCCATGTTGATCACCGGCACCGGCGAGTACTTGGCGAAGCTCTTGAGCACCAGATCCTGGCGGTCCTGCGACCAGTCGATGAACTTCGGGAACGCGCGCACCCCGATCAGGTCGACGTAGCGGCCCAGCACCTTGGCCACTTCGGCGATGTGCTCTTCGGTATCACCGTCCATCACCGTGCCCAGGTTGAACTCGATCGGCCATGCATCCTTGCCCGGCTGCAGCACGATCGCATGGCCGCCCAGCTGGAAGGCCCCCAGCTCGAAGCTGGTGCGGGTGCGCATGGACGGATTGAAGAACACCAGGGCAATGGACTTGCCCTTGAGCTCGTCGCCCAGCTTGTTGCGCTTGAACAGCGCAGCCTGGGTCAGCAGGGCATCCAGGTCGGTGCGGCTCCAATCCTGGGTGTTCAGGAAGTGCTTCAGGGACATCGATCGATCCTTTCGGGGGCGCCGAGGCGCGTTCATGGCTCAGGAAAACAAATACAGATGAAACTTTTCAGATTGCAGAAACGAAAAAACCCAGCGCGGGGGCTGGGTTTTCCGAACAGACAGCACGAAGCTCCGGTTACCCAGCGAAAATGTGGGGTTCCGGTCGGCGGGCACGCGAGGTCATGCCCGTGGCCATACGGGCGGCGCTGGTGTCGTGCTGGAAGTCGGTGAGTTTCATGGCCGCCCATCTTTGCATGCACCCGGGGTGGGTGCAAGGCCTCAGTTCAACCCGACGCCGTACCCGGTGTGGGTCGGTACGCCGGCGGGACGGCTATCGGGCAACCCGGGTCACGGATTGGCCGGGCCACCCTGCTCGGGGCCGATCCACGGGGTGATCGAGACCCGGATCTTGAGCCGGTTGCCCGGATCTTCGGGCAGGCGCGAGCGGTACTTGGTGCCCTTGTAGACGTAGTCCACGTCATAGGCGATCGGGCGGCGGAACTCGCGACCCACCGGGATGATCCGGCACTCGCGGGTCAGCAGCGGGCCGTTGTTGGCGGCCGGGGCCGGCGCTTCGGCAACCGGAATCTCTTCCTCGGTGCCGTCTTCACGGCGGAAGATCGAGCGCACCGAGTCCATGAAGCGGCCAAAACGGCCCTTGTCTTCCTGCGGCTCCTCGCCGGTCACGTTGACCGGGGCCAGGGTCCGGGTGGAGACCGGCTCGCAGTGTTCTTCGGTCCGGGTGGCGCGCAGGGTCTGGAACACCGGTTCGACATTGAGCACCTGCGCATAGTCGAACTTGACGTTCTCCACGATCACCACCCGGTTACGGGCCTCGCCCTCCTGGGCGCACGCCCCGAAGGCGGCACCTCCCAGCAGGCAGGCCAGCGTCAACAACGAAGTGGATTTCATCGGCAACAGGTTGGAGGACAAGAGGGATAGTTTAGGCAGTGCCAAGCACAAGGGGCTGAACATTACCCTTCCGCGACGATTCTGCCCATAGCCCGCCCCTCGCCCGCCCGGCCCGGGGCCTCGGCGCTGGGGCCCGATGTGATCTAAAATCGAGGGCTTGCCCCCTCTCCACCCCACCACCGACCCATGACCCTGCGCCTGCACAACAACCTGACACGCCAGCTCGAACCGTTCACCCCGCTCGATCCGACCTGTCCGACCCTGTATGTCTGCGGCCCCACGGTCTACAACTACGTCCACATCGGTAATGCCCGTGGCCCGGTGGTGTTCGGGGTGCTGGCCGACCTGCTGCGACGCCGCTTCGGCGGCCTGCGCTACGCCCGCAACATCACCGACGTGGACGACAAGATCAACACCGCTGCGTGTGAACAGGCGGTGCCGATCTCGACCATCACCGACCGCTTCGCCGCCGCCTACCGCGACGACATGGCCGCGCTGGGCGTGGCCCCGCCGGATATCGAACCGGAAGCCACCGCCCACATCCCGCAGATCGTGGCGATGATCGAGCAGTTGATCGCCGCCGGGCATGCCTATGCCGCCGAAGGCCATGTGCTGTTTTCGGTCAGTTCCTATGCCGACTACGGCAAGCTGTCGCGCCGCGATCCGGACGAAATGCTCGCCGGCGCCCGCGTCGACGTGGCGCCCTACAAGCGCGACCCGGGCGATTTCGTGCTGTGGAAGCCCTCCAGCGATGACCTGCCCGGCTGGGACTCGCCGTGGGGCCGTGGCCGCCCAGGCTGGCACATCGAGTGCTCGGCGATGGCCGCCGCGCACCTGGGGCCGACCATCGACATCCATGCCGGTGGCGTGGACCTGCAGTTCCCGCACCACGAGAACGAGATCGCGCAGAGCGAGTGCGCCCACGGCGGGCAGACCTTCGCCCGGTTCTGGCTGCACAACGGCATGCTCAACTTCGGCGGCGCCAAGATGAGCAAGTCGGTCGGCAACATCGAGCGCGTACACGACCTGGTGCGCAAGCACGCCCCGGAGGCGCTGCGGCTGGCGCTGCTGTCGGCCCACTACCGCCAGCCGCTGGACTGGTCGGACGCGTTGATCGAGCAGTCGGTGCGCACCCTGGACCGCCTGTACGGCACCCTGCGCGACCTGGCGGAGATCCCGGCCAGTGCGGTGATCCCGGCCGAGATCGAGGCGACGCTGGACGATGACCTCAACACCCCGCAGGCGCTGGCCGAGCTGGCCCGCATCGCCGGCGAAGCGCGCAAGGCCTCGCCCGCCGACCAGGCCGGCTGGAAGTCCGCGCTGCTCGGTGCCGGCCTGGCGCTGGGGCTGCTGCAGCAGGATCCGGCCGCGTGGTTCGGCAATGCCCCGGGCGATGCCGACGATGACGCGCGCATCCAGGCGCTGATCGATGCACGCGGCACGGCCAAGCAGTCCCGTGACTTCGCCCGTGCCGACGCGATCCGCGACCAGCTCGCCGCCGAAGGGATCGTGCTGGAAGACACCGCCCAGGGCGTGCGCTGGGTACGCAAGCGCTGAACCGCCGCCCGACCTGCTGAATCAAGTCGCCCGACCCACGGTCGGGCGCTACCGGACCTGGCCACGGACGGCCGGGTGCATTCCCCGAACCATCAAGGCCTTACCACGGAAGGCGCACACCGGCCTGGAGTCCCCCATGACCACCGCATCCCCGTTCCCGCTTGAACCCACCGCCGCGCAAGCCCAGGCCGCCATCGCCGAGGAGTTCGCCTTCTTCGGCGACTGGTCCGAGCGCTACCAGTACCTGATCGACCTCGGCCGCAAGCTGCCGGCCTTTCCCGAAGCGTGGAAGACCGAACAGCACCGCCTGCTCGGCTGCCAGTCGATGGTCTGGATCGTCCCCGAAGGCAACGCCGAGGCGCTGCGCTTCCACGCGATCAGCGACTCGGCGATCGTCTCCGGGCTGATCTACCTGGCACTGCGGGTGTACTCGGGCCGCTCGGCTGCGGAGATCCTGGCCACCGAACCCACTTACATCCAGGACATCGGGCTGTCGCGCCACCTGTCGCCCACGCGCAGCAACGGCGTGGCGGCCATGCTCGCTTTCATCCGCGAGACCGCGCAGTCGCAGCACGTCCCCTCGTGAGCCCCGACGCCCCCGCCGACCCGGCCGACAGCGCGCTGGGCCTGCTGGCCCGGCCCGGCTTCTCACTGCTGCTGGCCTACCGCATCTGCGCGATGCTGTCCTACCAGGTGGTGGCGGTCACGGTGGGCTGGCATATCTACGAAGTCACCCGCAATCCGTTCTCGCTCGGCCTGGTCGGGTTGGCCGAAGTGGTGCCGTTCTTCTGCGTGGCGCCGTTTGCCGGCTACCTGGTCGACCACCTGCCGCGCCGCAAGCTGGGCATGGTCGCGGCCAGCGGGCTGGTGCTGACCGCGGTGGTGCTCACCGCCGTCGCCCAGGGCTGGCTGCCGTTCCATGGGGTGTGGCCGATCTACGCGGCGATTGCGATGACCGGCATGGTCCGGGCGTTCCTGTCGCCGATCTACAACGCACTGTTCGCCCGGGTGCTGGAGCGCCAGCACTACGCACGCGGCGCGGGCCTGGGGGCGGTGATGTTCCAGACCGGCATGGTGCTCGGTCCGGCGCTGGGCGGGGTGCTGGTGGCATGGGGCGGCAAGGGCGTGGCCTACGGCGTGGCGGCGTCGGTGGCACTGGTCGCGGTCGGCTGCCTGGGCGCACTGCGGGTTTCCGAGCCGGTACACACGGGCCCGGCCGCGCCGATCTTCAAGAGCATCGCTGAGGGCGGCCGCTTCGTGCTGGGCAACCGGATCATGGTCGGGGCGATGGCGCTGGACATGTTTTCGGTGCTGTTGGGGGGCGTGGTGGCGATGCTGCCGGCGTTCCTGAAGGAGATCCTGCACTACGGTCCGGAAGGCCTGGGCATCCTGCGTGCCGCGCCGGCGCTGGGTTCGGTGTGCGTGGGCCTGTGGCTGGCGCGCCGGCCGCTGCAGCGCAATGCGGGGCGGGTGCTGTTGTTTGCGGTGGCCGGGTTCGGGCTGTGCGTGATCGGCTTCGGGCTGTCCTCGAGCTTCTGGCTGTCGGCGCTGATCCTGCTGTTCTACGGGGCTTTCGATGGGGTGTCGGTGGTGATCCGTTCGACGATCCTGCAGTTGGCGACGCCGGAGGAGATGCGCGGGAGGGTATCGTCGATCAACGGTATTTTCATCAGTTCGTCCAACGAGCTGGGTGCGTTCTACGCGGGCACGATGGCGCGGGTGCTGGGATTGGTGCCGGCGGTGGTGTTGGGCGGGTTCGCGGTGTTGAGCGTGGCGGGAGTGACGGCCTGGAAGAACCCGACGTTGCGGCGGTTGAATCTGCGCGATTTGCAGTAGAGAGGGGTGTTGGCGCGTGCGGCGCGGGTCGCTTTAGAAGCGGAACAGCCGGAGCCGGAGCTAGAGCCAGTGCTCATGGCGTGCTGGCTTCTGGGGCTGGGCCGGGGCGGGTGGGTAGCCGGGGCACGCTGCAAGTACATCCGTGTAAGCTCCGCCACCGCATCCATGCGGTGGAGGGCCCCGGCTACCCACCCGCCCCGACCCCCGACAGTTTTCTGGTGCGCATGGGAACGGCGGAGCCGCTTTTCCCGCCTCCCTTCCCCTCTTCCCCCTCCCCCTCCCCCCAAAACTTTCCAAATCATGAAATCCGAAGATTTCATTGAAATCTGAAATCTGAAATCTGAAATCTGAAATCAGGGATCAGGGATCAGGGATCAGGGATCAGAAAAGGGTTTGGGAAGGTGAGTAAACGTGCGAGGCCTCGCTTGGATCTGCTCTTCCATGGCCACCGGCCACCTGTCTGGGGCGGGGGTGGGTGAGTTTGCGGGGCCCTGAGCCGCATGGATGCGGCGACGGAGCTTACAAGGGTGAAGGCGTGCGCTTGCGAGGCACTGCCTCGCGCACGACTGAACGCCGCGCCGCTATGCGGCGTGGCCGGGCCCCGGAGGGGGACTTGCAGCGTGCCCCGCGAACTCACCCACCCCGGCCCACTCACGGTCGCACGCGGCCTGGGCTCTCTCCCTCAAAGAACGGCCAAAATCGCGGGCACAAAAAAACCCGGCCGAAGCCGGGCTTTTGAAGCTTTTAAGCTTTTAAAAAAACAACCACAACCAATCAGTCACCCTGCTGCTTCTGCATGTGCTCCCAACGCTCCTGGGCGTCGATGGTGCGTTCTGCAGTCAGGCGGGCTTCCAGACGATCCAGACCGATTTCTTCGCCGGTGTCCACGCAATAACCGTAGTCACCGTCTTCCAGACGCTTCAGCGTGCTGTTGATCTTGCCGATCAGCTTGCGGTAACGATCACGGGTACGCAGTTCCAGCGAGTTCTCGGTCTCGCGGGTGGCGCGCTCGGCTTCATCGCCGATATCACGCACTTCTTCCTGCAGGTTCGCGATGGTCTGCTTGGATTCCTCGACCAGATCATTGCGCCAGTGCTGCAGGCGCTGGCGGAAGTACTCCAGCTGCAGCGGGCTCATGTATTCCTCTTCCGCGCTCGGCTTGTAGCCGGTAGGCAGGATCGGACGGCCGGTGGCTTCGTCAGTCTTGTATTCCACCACCTTGACCTTGGTGCGCGGGGCCGGAGCGGCCGAACGCGCTGCCACGGCAACGGCGACCTTGCCGACCGGACGCGACACGGGCTTGGGGGCGGACACGGACTTTGCGGGATTTTTTGCAGGCGATTTCGAAACGGGCACGGGATTCTTGTTTTGCGGGGCCTTGGAGGCGGGGGTGGCCGCTACCGGCGCCGGCGCGGACGCCGGAGAAGTAACAGGTTTGGCCGCGCTCTTGGCCGGGACAGACTTGGCCGGCGCCGGCGATGCCGGCTTCGGTGCGGACTTCACTACAGGTACTGCAACCGGCTTGGCCGCCGGCTTGGTTGCCACGGGCTTGCTGGCGGTTTTGTTGACTGCCTTCACCGGCTTGGCCGGCGGCTGTTTGGCCGCGACCTTCTTTACCGGTGCAGGCCTGGAAACCGGCTTGGCAGCGGCCGGCTTCACGGATTTCTTGGCCACGGTCACCGCAGCGGCCTTCTTCACCGGCGCCTTGGCGACCGGCTTGGACGGTTTGCCGGGCGCAGCCTTCTTGGCCACGACCTTCTTGGCCGGCGCAGCTTTCTTTACCGGCGCCTTGCTCACCACCGGTTTCTTGGCGACGGCTTTCTTGACCGCCTTGGCAGGGGTCTTGGCGACAGGTTTCTTTACGGGTGCCGTCCTGGCCGCCGGTTGTTTGGATGCAGGCTTGCCAGCCGGCTTGGTGGCCGGTTTTTTGGCAACGGACTTGGCCGCCAACTTCTTAGCAACAGGCTTGGCGGTTTTCTTGGCGGCCTTGACGGCCTTCTTTGCAGTTTTTTTAGCAGCCACGAAACGCTCTTCCTTGGTTTCCCCGGGGCCCGGGAAAGCGGGCCTTTATAGCCTACCCGACCAGCAGCGGCAACCACACCTCCTGCTCCGTTCAGCCCCGGAGTCACAAGCCGTGGAACCAGTCCGCCATCGAAACGGACCGTCGCGCGCAGTTCGGTACCTGACCCGGCGCCAAGCGCCGGAGCGGCCTGCCACGCGCGTGGGCGCGAGCAGGTCCAACACCCCATCCTGCGACAAATGCGCCCTTCATGCCAACTGCCTTAAGATTGGCAGGTGATCTCACGCCTGCTCATCGCCCTGCTGCGCCTCTACAAGCGCTTCATCAGCCCGCTGTTGGGGCCGCGTTGCCGCTTCATGCCCAGCTGTTCTGAATACGCCATGCAAGCCATCGCCATCCATGGTCCCGCGCGCGGCAGCTGGCTGGCCGCGCGCCGGCTGGGCCGCTGCCATCCCTTCCATCCCGGTGGTATCGACGAGGTGCCGCCGCGCGCCCCGCACGATGCTGCCTGCCGCTGCACAGGAAAACACTGAAATGTCCTCCACGCTCATCGTCAACGCCCGCCTGGTCAACGAAGGCCTCATCTCCCAGGGCGACCTGCGCATCGAAGATGGCCGCATCGCGCAGATCGGCGCCGGTCTGGAACCCCGCCCGGGCGAAACCGTGGTCGACGCCGCCGGCTGCTGGCTGCTGCCGGGCATGATCGACGACCAGGTGCATTTCCGCGAACCGGGCCTGACCCACAAGGGCGACATCGCCACCGAATCGGCCGCGGCCGTCGCCGGCGGGCTGACCAGCTTCATGGACATGCCCAACACCAATCCGCCGGCGCTCACTGCCGAGATCCTGCAGGCCAAATACGACGCCGCCGCCGGCCGCGCGCGCGCCAACTACGGCTTCTACATGGGGGCCAGCAACGACAACCTGGCCCACATCCAGATCCTGGACCCGAAGACCGCCCCCGGCATCAAGGTGTTCATGGGTGCCTCGACCGGCAACATGCTGGTGGACAACCCGGAAACCCTGGATGCGATCTTCCGCGACGCGCCGACCCCGATCATCACGCACTGTGAAGACACGCCGATGATCGACGCCAACGCCAAGGCGTACGCCGAGAAGTACGGCGATGCGTTGAGTGCCGAGCAGCACCCTGACATCCGCTCGCGCGAGGCCTGCCTGAAGTCCTCCGAGCTGGCGGTGTCGCTGGCCAGGAAGCACGGCACCCGTCTGCACGTGCTGCATATCTCCACCGCCGATGAGTTGAAGCTGTTTGAACGCGGCCCGTTGATCCGTGCCGATGGCAGCCGCAAGCAGATCACCGCCGAGACCTGCATCCACTTCCTGCGCTTCGACCGCAGCGATTACGCGCGGCTGGGCAACCTGATCAAGTGCAACCCGGCCATCAAGGAAGCCAGCGACCGCGAAGCGCTGACCCGCGCCGTGGCCGAGGATGTGATCGACGTGCTGGCCACCGACCATGCCCCGCATACCTTGGAAGAGAAGCAGAAGCCCTACCCCCAGGCCCCGTCCGGCCTGCCGCTGGTGCAGTACGCACTGGTCGCCGCGCTGGAGCTGGTGCACGAAGGCAAGCTGGAAATCACCCAGGTGGTGCAGAAGTTCGCGCATGCCCCGGCGCAGCTGTTCGACGTGAGCGAGCGCGGCTACCTGCGCGAAGGCTACTTCGCCGACCTGGTGCTGGTGGAGGACGTGCCGTTCACGGTCAAGCGCGAGGACATCCTGTCCAAGTGTGGCTGGTCGCCGTTTGAAGGCATGACCTTCCGCTCGCGGATCGCCTCGACCTGGGTCAACGGCGAACTGGCCTGGGATGGCGACAAGCTGGTCGGCGCGCCGAACGGCCAGCGCATGAGCTACGACCGCTGATGCGGGCACACATCGTGGCCCTGGGCCTGTTCGCGGCGGGTGTCGCGGGCGTGGCCGGCCTGCTGCCCTCGCCCGTCGCCGCCCAGGCCGATGCCCGCGTGGTGTTCCCGGCCAGCGCCTCGCAGGGCGCGATGGTGATCGGCAAGGTGCCCGCCGGCAGCGTCGTGCAGTACGCCGGCCGCACGTTGCGGGTGAGCGGCTATGGCAGCGTGGTATTCGGCATCGGCCGCGACGAGAAGGGACCGCTGCAGCTGCAGGTGCAGCGGCCGGACGGTGGTCGTGAAACGGTCAGCATCGCGGTGACCGCGCGCGACTGGCCGACCGAACGCGTGAACGGCGTGCCGCCGAAGACGGTCAATCCGCCGCCGGCGATCGCCGAACGGATCAAGCGCGAGCAGGCCCAGGTCACGGCGGCGCGTGCGCGCGACGACAACCGCGCCGACTTCGCCCAGGCCTTCATCTGGCCGGTGCAGGGCCGCATCAGCGGCCGCTTCGGCAATGCGCGCGTGTACAACGGGCAGCCCGGCTCGGGGCATTCGGGGATGGATATCGCCGTGCCGACCGGCACCCCGGTCAAGGCACCCGCCGCGGGCGTGGTCACCTTCGCCGGCCCGGACCTGTACCTGACCGGCGGCACCTTGCTGCTCGACCATGGCTTCGGGATCAGCTCGAACTTCCTGCACCTGTCGCGCATCGACGTGAAGGTGGGCGACCGGGTCGAACAGGGCCAGGTGATCGCGGCGGTGGGTGCCACCGGACGCGCGACCGGCCCGCACCTGCACTGGGGCATGAACTGGTTCGATACCCGAATCGACCCGCTGCTGGTGCTCGAACGCGGGAAGTAACGCGTGCCGACCAACGGTCGGCACCTACCCGTGAGTGCCGGCCGACCCAAGGGGGTGGCGACGACGTACGGTGGTGGCCAACCCACGGAGTGGCGATGTACGGTGGCGACCGATCCACGGGGTGGCGATGTACGGTGGCGACCGATCCACGGGGTGGCGATGTACGGTGGCGACCGATCCACGGGGTGGCGATGTGCGGTGGCGGCCAATCCACCGGGGTGACGACGTACGGTGGCGGCCAATCCGCGGGGGTGACGACGTACGGTGACGGCCAATCCACGGGGGTGACGACGTACGGTGACGGCCAATCCGCGGGGGTGACGACGTACGGTGACGGCCAATCCACGGGGGTGACGACGTACGGTGACGACCAATCCACGGGGGTGACGACGTACGGTGACGGCCAATCCACGGGGTGGCGATGTGCGGTGACGGCCAATCCACGGGGGTGACGTCGTACGGTGGCGACCAACCCACCGGGGTGGCGATGTCCGGTGGCGCTCAACCCACCGGGGTGGCGATGTACGGTGGCGCTCAACCCACCGGGGTGGCGATGTACGGTGGCGCTCAACCCACCGGGGTGGCGATGTACGGTGGCGCTCAACCCACCGGGGTGGTCAACGTCACCGGTAGGTGCCGACCGTTGGTCGGCACGCGCCGTCAGCCGCGTCCGGCCCACCACGTGCGCAGCAGCGTGCGCATCGGCGTGGCCTGCAGTTCGCGGCCCTCGGCCTGGGCCTGCAGGCGCGTGCGGGCCAGTGAGGCGTACATGCGGCGCGGCCGCGGGCCGGCCACGCGGGCTGGCCATTTCGCCAGCAGCTGCCGTGCCCACTGCTGGGCCGCGTTGCCGTCCGCGGCCGCCAACAGCGAACGCGGCACCGCCGCCACGCCGGCATCCTGCAGCCGCTGGGCCAGGGCCTGCAGCAACACCGGCGTAGCCACGTCGCCGCGCGTCGGGCTATCGAACATCACCGTTTCCACTGCGGCCACGGCGGCTGCATAGCGCTGCAGCGCGTGCAGGGCCTGTGCCGGCTCCAGCGCGACGGCACGCGCGTCGATCAGGTCCGGCAGGGCCTCGGCAAGCGCGGCCCACGGCGCACGCACCGGCTCAAGCAGGCGGCCCAGCGGGTGGCGCGAGCGCTGCCCGGCCCAGCTGCGCAGTTCCTCGCCCCACCACGCCAGCTTGGCGTCGGACGGCATCGGGTCGCCGCTGGTGTTGAGGATGTCGTCGAACTCCTGCAGCAGCGAGAACCACGCGATGACCACGGTGCGCTGTGCTTCGGGCACGAAGGGTTCGGCCACCGACCATTCCGGCCAACGGGTTCGCCATTTGTCCAGGAAGCTGTCGAGGGCGCTGGAAGTACTCACGGGAATCCTTTGAAGAGCGTACCGACCAACGGTCGGTACCTACCGGGGCGCAGGCATGCCGACCAACGGTCGGCATCCACCTTCGCCACCGTTGTTTATCGGGCCAGCGCGCGGGCCGGCGGCCAGGCGTCGGCGCGCTGCAGCTGCGCGGGCTGTTCCACCATCGTCTCGGCGCCCCATGCCAGCGGGTCGTCGGCATCCAGGCGGTAGCCCCACAGCGCGGCCACCGAGGCCATGCCGGCGGCGTTGGCGGCGACGATGTCGCGCTCGTCATCGCCGACATAGATGCAGCTCGCCGGGTCGATCGCCAGGCGTTCGGCGGCGGCCAGCAGCGGCAGCGGGTGCGGTTTGCGCTGGGCCAGGGTGTCGCCGCCGATCAGCACCTTGCAGCGCGCTTCCCAGCCCAGCTGCGGCACGATCAGCCGCGCCAGGTATTCGGGCTTGTTGGTGACGATGCCCCAGGCGCAACCGGCCGCATCGAGTGCGTCGAGCATGCCGGCCACCCCGTCAAACAGCACCGCATGCTGGCCGATCAGGGCTTCGTAGCGGGCCAGGAATTCCGGCACCAGCGCATCGCGCTCGACCTGCCCCAGTTCCGGGAACGCCACCGACACCATCGCCCGCGAGCCCTTGGATACCACCGGCCGCAACATCTCCAAGCGGATCGGTGCGCGATCACGCGCGGCCAGCATGGCATTGGCCGTGGCCAGCATGTCCGGTGCGCTGTCGAGCAGGGTGCCATCCAGGTCGAACAGCACCGCCTGCGGGAAACCGGACTCAGACACCGGCGGCGTCATCGGGCTTCACCGCATGGGCCAGGTAGTTGATGTCGGTGCGCGAACTCAGCCGCGCCTTGTTGCGCCAAGGCTCGTAGGCCATGCCACTGACATCGCGCAGGCTCAGGTCGGCCTCGCGCAGCCACTTGCCCAGCTCGGCCGGCTTGATGAAATCCTGGTAGTGGTGGGTGCCCCTGGGCAGCAGCCGCGCCACGTATTCGGCACCGACAATGGCCACCGCGAACGCGGCCGGGGTGCGGTTGACCGTGGACAGGAACAGGTGGCCACCGGGCTTGAGCAGGCGCTGGCAGGCAGCGATGATCGCGCCCGGGTCCGGCACGTGCTCCAGCATCTCCATGCAGGTCACCACGTCGAAGCTGCCCGGCTGTTCGGCGGCCAGGTCTTCGGCGGCCTGCAGGCGGTAATCCACCTGCACGCCCGATTCCAGGCTGTGCAGGCGCGCGACCTTGAGCAGCTCGGGCGCCAGGTCGACCGCGATGACCTCCGCCCCTTCCCTGGCCAGCGCTTCGCTGAGCAGGCCGCCACCGCAGCCGATGTCCAGCACCCGCGCGCCGCGCAGGCTGACGCGCTGGGCCACGTACTGCAGGCGCACCGGGTTCAGCGCATGCAACGGCTTCTGCGGGCCGTCGGCATCCCACCAGCGGTTGGCAAGCGCGGCGAACTTGTCCAGTTCGGCCTGGTCGAAATTGGTGGAGGCGTGGGGGGCGTTCATAAGCAGGTCCTCGGTGCGGTCAGGCACGGATATGACGGATGCGCTCGCGCCACTGGCGCGCGTTGGCGACGATCGCGGCGGTGTCCATGCCGACCAGCTCGCGCTGCACCAGCTTGGGCTGCCCGGCAATCCAGACATCGCTGACCTGGTGGCGGCCGGCCGCATAGACCAGCTGCGAGAGCACGTTGTGCAGTGGCTGGGTTTCCAGTGCCGACAGGTCCACGCAGACCAGGTCGGCCTGCTTGCCCACTTCGATCGAACCGATGCGCTCACCGAAGCCCAGTGCGCGTGCACCGCCCAGGGTCGCCGCACGCAGCGTGGTGGCCGCATCCAGGCCGGTGGCATCGTTGGCCACGGCCTTGGCCAGGATCGCCGCGGTGCGGTTCTCGCTGAACATGTCCAGGTCGTTGTTGCTGGCGCAGCCATCGGTACCGATGGCCAGGTTGACCCCGGCACGCTGCAGCGCGCACGCCGGGCAGAAACCGGAGGCCAGCTTGAGGTTGGATTCCGGGCAATGCACCACGCTGACGCCGCGCTCGGCGCACAGGTGGATTTCCGCCTCGGTCAGCTGGGTCATGTGCACCGCGATCAGGCGGTCGTTGACCAGGCCCAGCCGGTCCAGCCGCGCCAGCGGGCGTTGGCCGTGCAGCTTGATCGAGTCGCTGATTTCCTGCGCGGTTTCATGCGTGTGCAGGTGCACCTGCATGTCCAGCTGGTCGGACAGCATGCGCACGCGTTCAAAATTGGCGTCGTTGACGGTATACGGCGCGTGCGGCGCGAACGAGGTGCCGATCAGCGGATCGCCGCGCCACTGGTCGTGCAGTTCGCCGGCCTTGGCGAAGTACTCGTCGTCGGTCTTGGCCCAGGCGGTCGGGAAATCGATGATCACCGCGCCCACCAGCGCACGGAAGCCGTGCTGCTTGTAGACCGCGGCCTGGACGTCGGAGAAGAAGTAGTTCTCGTTGGCGCAGGTGGTGCCACCCCGCAGCATCTCGGCGATGGCCAGGGTGGTGCCGTCGGCGACGAATTCCGGCCCGATCACCGCCGCTTCCACCGGCCAGATGTGCTGTTGCAGCCACACCATCAACGGCAGGTCGTCGGCAATGCCACGCAGCAGGGTCATCGGGTTGTGCGTGTGCGCGTTGACCAGGCCCGGCATCAGCGCCGCGTCGGGGCGCGAGACGGTCTGCTTCGGTGCGAAGCGCGCACGCGCCTCGGCACGCGGCAGGATCGCGATGATTTCGCTGCCGCGCACGGCCACGGCATGGTCTTCCAGCACCACCGCATGCGGCTCGATCGGGACCACGTAACCGGCTTCGATCAGCAGGTCGCAGGTTTCGGGAATGCTGGAGGTGTCGGTCATGCTGCTCACTGTGCTGGGGGACGACCCGAAGACGTGGGCGACCGGGATTGTCGGGGGGCGACGGGTGGCGTTACGGGGCCGACCGCGTAGAGCCGACCGTTGGTCGGCTTGCCTTTCGCAGGAAACCCACCGTGGCCGGCTTCTGCTGGAGCAGCCGACCAACGGTCGGCTCTACGTGGATTGGCAGCCGACCAACGGTCGGCTCTACCATGGATTACTTGACGCGTGCGGAGTATTCGCCCGAACGGGTGTCGACCTTGATGATTTCATCCTGGTTGACGAACAGCGGCACGCGGACCACTGCGCCGGTTTCCAGGGTGGCCGGCTTGCCGCCGCCGCCGGAGGTGTCGCCACGGACGCCCGGATCGGTCTCGGTGATCTTCAGCTCGACGAAGTTCGGCGGCTGGACGTAGATCGGCTCGCCGTTCCACAGGGTGACGATGCAGGACTCTTCGCCCTTCAGCCACTTCTCCGCGCCGCCCATGCCGGACTTGACCGCCTGGAACTGCTCGAAGGATTCCGGGTCCATGAAGTGCCAATGCTCACCGTCGGCGTACATGAAGTCCATGTTGGTATCCACGACGTCGGCCTTCTCCACGTCATCGGTCGCCTTCATGGTCATTTCGACCACGCGGCCGGACTTGATGAAGCGGTACTTCATGCGGGTGAAGGCCTGGCCCTTGCCCGGCTTGACGTACTCGGTCTCAGTGATGACCGCCGGTTCGTTGTTGATCAGGATCTTCATCCCGTTCTTGACATCGTTCATGCCAACAGTGGCCATGCTGAAACTCCTGAATGGGCAAACGCCGCGCAGGCGCGGCGAGCCGGATAGAATGGAAAACCCACCGGCACCGGTGGGGTGACTCGTTTTTCTGACCGACATGATAACCGCAGGCCCCCATTCCATGCAGCTTTCCGCCACGCCCCTGCCCACCCCCGTGCGCTGGCAACAGCTGTGGCGCGAGGCGGTCCGCGACCCGCGGGTACTACTGCAGCAGCTGGGCCTGGACCCGGATGCCCTGCCCCTGTCGGCCGAGGCCGCCGGCCAGTTCGCGGTGCGCGTGCCGCAGGGCTTCATCGCCCGCATGCGCCCCGGCGACCGCCATGACCCGCTGCTGCGCCAGGTGCTGCCGGTCAGCGACGAAATGCAGGTGGTGCCGGGCTTCAGCCTGGATGCGGTGGGCGACGGCCTGGCCAAGAAGGCCACCGGGGTGATCCAGAAGTACCGTGGCCGGGCCCTGCTGGTGACCACCGGCAGCTGCGCGATCAACTGCCGCTACTGCTTCCGCCGGCATTTCGACTACGGCAGCGAGAACGCGGCCCGGGAAGGCTGGCGCGATGCGGTCGAGGCGATCGCCCAGGACCCGGACATCGACGAGGTGATCCTGTCCGGCGGCGACCCGCTGTCGCTGGCCACCCACAAGCTGGTCGAACTCACCGATGCCCTGAAGAAGATTCCGCACCTGCGCCGCCTGCGCATCCACAGCCGGCTGCCGGTGGTGCTGCCCGAGCGCGTGGACGACGAACTGGTGCGGTGGATGGCCAGCCTGCCGTGGCCGCTGGCGTTCGTGATCCACGCCAACCATGCCAACGAGTTCGACGCCTCGGTGGACACCGCGATGGCGCGGCTGCGCGCGGCCGGGGCGACCCTGCTCAACCAGGCGGTGCTGCTGCGCGGGGTCAACGATTCGGTGGACGCCCTGCAGGCGCTGAGCGAGCGCAGTTTCGCCGCCGGCGTGCTGCCTTACTACCTGTACCAGGTGGACCGGGTCGAAGGCGTGGCCCATTTCGAGGTCGCCGATGACACCGCCAAGGACCTCCACGCGCAGCTGACCGCACGGTTGTCGGGGTACCTGGTGCCCAGGCTGGTGCGCGAGATCTCCGGCGACAGCAGCAAACGCCCGGTGTGAGGGCATGCGACCACCAACGGTGGTCGCCTACCGATGCGGCGGGATCGCGCATTGCGACCCCCCCACGGTGGCCGCCTACCGGGGCCGGGTGACGGGTGCGGTAGGCAACGACCGTTGGTCGTTGCGCCCTAGACCCCCGATTCGATCAAGGCCACCACCTCGGTGGCGCTGACCGGGTGGCTCAGCCAGTAGCCCTGGCCCAGGTCGCAACCGCGCTGGCACAGCAGGTCGAACTGCACTTCCTGCTCGATACCCTCGGCCACCACCGTGATGCCCAGCGCATGGGCCATGGCGATGATCGCCGTGGTCAGGGCAAGGTCGTCCGGGTCGCGCTGCATGTCGGCCACGAAGCTCTTGTCGATCTTGACCCCGTCCACCGGCACCTGGCGCAGGTGGCTCAGGCCGGAGAAGCCGGTGCCGAAGTCATCCAGCCACACCTTCACCCCCGTGCGGTGCAGCTTGTCCAGCAGCTGCGCGGCCAGCAGTTCATCGCCGATCACCGCCGTTTCGGTCAGCTCCAGGTGCAGTCGCGAGGCCGGCAGGCCGGTATCGCGCAGGCAGTCGGCCACCAGGGTCGGCAGTTCCCCTCCGCGCAGCTGCCGCGGCGACACGTTGACCGAGACGAACAGGCCCTCGTTGTCGGCACCGTGCGGCCATTGCACCGCCTCCATGCAGGCCGCGCGCAGCACCTTGGGCCCGATCACTTCGATCAGCCCGCTCTGCTCGGCCACTTCGATGAACACCGACGGCGGAATTGTGCCCAGGGTCGGGTGCTGCCAGCGCAGCAGCACTTCCACCCCGACCATGCGGCGGTCGCGGGTGCGGAAGATCGGCTGGTAGACCAGCCGCAGCTCGCCGCGCTCCCAGGCCCCGCGCAGCTCCTGCTCCATGTGCACGCGGCGCTCCACCGCGTGGTCCATGGCCCGGCTGTAATAGCGGTAACAGTTCTTGCCGGCCATCTTGGCCTGGTACATCGCGATGTCGCCGTTCTTCAGCAACGTGGTCGCATCGGCAGCATCGTCGGGGAACAGGGTGACGCCGATCGAGGTGCCCAGGAACAACTCCCGGCCCTGCACGAACAAGGGCTTGCCCAGCTCGCGTACCAGCACGTCGGCCAGTTGCCGCGCACCGGCGGCAACGTCCCCGTCGCCGATCAGGATCACGAACTCATCGCCACCAAAACGAGCCAGCAGGGCCTCATCGCCACCGGACTGGGCCACCGCCGTGCTGATCCGCTGGGCGAACTGCAGCAGCGCCTCATCGCCGGCCTCGTGGCCGAGGGTGTCATTGACCCGCTTGAAGTCATCCATGTCGGCAAACAGCAGCGCCAGCCGATGTCCGGAGGCGCGCGCAGCCATCAGCCGATGGTCCAGCGCCTCGCGGAAGGCCAGCCGGTTGGTCAGGCCGGTCAGCGCATCGGTGTAGGCCATGTGCCGCACCTCGCGGTCATGCCGGGCGATCGACTCGCTCATGCGCCCGAACGCACGCACCAGCTCGCCGACCTCGTCCTTGCGCGGGCTTTCATGCAGCGTCAACTGGTAATCACCCGCCTCGATCTGGCGCGCGGCACCGGCCAGCCAGCGGATCGGGGTGACCAGGGTGCGTTGCACGTAAAGGATCATGCCCGCGCCGATGCCCACCAGCAGCCCCAGCATCAGCAGCAGCCAGCCGAGGTGGCGCTTGCCCACCTGCTGCAGGCGCTCGCCCAGGGTCTGGTTGGCACGCAGCTCCATGGCCTGCACGTCATCGAGCGCCATGCCGACACGGACCCCACCCAGGCGCTGGTTGCCGATCATGATCGGCATGGCGTTGTCGAGCACCTTGGGCGATTGCTGCACCACCAGCGCGCGCGCGGCCACCGCGCCCGGCGCCAGCGGATCACGCATGGGCCGGCCGAAGTCGATCACTTCGCTGGAGCCGTCGTGGATCAGCTTGCCGTCTTCGTCGAACACCAGCACGTAGCGCACCACCTGCTGCCGCGAGGTGTTACGCACCAGCGCGCCGACCTGTTCCAGGTCGTTGTAGTACAGCGGATTGGCCAGCGCATCGGACAACTCGCGCGCCAGGGCCTCGCCACGGCTGCGCACGCTGCGATCAAACAGATCGTGGATGACATTGCCGCTGAGGTGCTTGACCTCGTCCTGCATGGCCGCCTGGCGCCCCAGCACCACCGCCACGATCACCACCACCACCAGCATCGCGCCGCTCATGGCCAGCACGAAGCGCGCCTGCATCCCGGAACCCAACAGCCTCATTCCACTTCCATCCGCACGCGTGCAAGCCCTTGTTTCAGCTCATCCAACCGGTGCTGCATCTGCGCATCCACCCGATGGAACCTGGACGTACCAAAAAATTTCTGCAGCGCGTCCTGCGCATCCGGATCCGATGCAGCGTCCAGCAGCACCTGCTGCAGGCGCTCGCGCACCCGGGCGTCGAGCCCGGCACGCACCATTTCCACCGCGCGCGGGTACGGCTCGGTGCGGTGGATGACCCGGAAATCGCGCAGGAAGGTCGCCGGGATCCGCGCGCGGTCGGCCCAGTCCACGCTGCTGACCGCGCCGGCATCGACCACCCCCTTGTGGACCAGGGTGGCGATGTTGCCTTCGGTGCGCGCGAACACGTAACCCACCGTATCCGGGGCCGCCGCGTCCCGCGCCGACAACAGGATTTCCGGGGTCAGCCCTTGCTGGAGCAGGGTCATCACCGGCACCAGGTAGGCGCTGGTGGACGCCACGTTCTGCAGGGCCAGGGTGTGTCCCTTGAGATCGGCCAGCGCGCCGAGGGTGCTGTCGCGGCGCACGAAGAACACGGTGTAGTAGTCCCGCACGCCGCTGCGCTCGGTCAGCAACAGCGGTTGGGCACCGCTGCGCAGGCCCAGCGCGACGGCGGTGCCGGAGGTCTCAGTGACCCAGTCGACGCGACCGCGTCGCAGGTAGCTGGCCATCTGTTGGGCATCGGGTGCCATCAGGATGCGGCCTTCGGTGATACCGACATCACGCATGCGCGGGACCACGTAATCGAGCAGGGGTTGCAGTTGCGCATAGTGTGACTTGGGGTTGTCGCTGATCCGGCCCAGCACCAGCACATTGTCAGGAGCGGCATAGGCCGGCCCGGTCATCAGCGCGATGGCCAGACACAGCACAGCTCCCTGCAACAGCCAGCGCAGACCCGGTACTTGCATTCGTTCCCCCAAGGAATCCGAACAGCCTACCCGAAAAAGTGAGAAGTGCGTCAGCTCATTCGGGCGTATTGTTCGCCAATCGGGCCATCCGCTGCGCATCGGAAAGGATGCCGCGCAGCAGGCGGACTTCCTGTTCACTCAATCCGGTGCGCAGGAACAGCCGCCGCAGTTTGCGCATCGCCGATTCCGGCGCGCGGCCCTTGTGGAAATCGATATCGTCCAGCGCCTGGCCGAGTTGGCCGAACAGCCCTTCGACCTGGGCATGGCTGGCCGGCTGCTCGCGGAACTCCGGATCGGCCAGGGCGGCGCCTTCCACGCCGCCGAGCTGGGCCATGCGCAGTTCGTAGGCCAGCACCTGCACGGCGGCGGCCAGGTTGAGCGAGCTGAATTCCGGGTTGGAGGGGATGTGCACGGCCAGATGGCACAGCTGCAGCTCCTCGTTGCTCAGGCCGGTGCGCTCGCGGCCGAAGACAAAGGCGACCTCGGCCGGCTCGGCCGCATGGGCCAGGCCACGCTGGGCGGCCACGGCGGGCAGCAGCTCTTCCAGCTGGACACGGCGGGCGCGCGCGGTGCAGCCCAGGACGAGGGTGCAGTCGGCCACGGCCTCGGCCAGGGTGGCTACCACCGGGGCATCGCCGAGCACGTCCTCGGCACCGGCCGAGCGCCGGAAGGCGTCTTCGTCGAGCGGTTTTTCCGGGGCGACCAGCACCAGCCGGCCCAGTCCCATGGTCTTCATGGCACGCGCGGCGGCGCCCATGTTGCCGGGATGCTGGGTACCGACCAGGACAAATCGAATGCGGGAAGGAGCGTTTTCAATGGACATGAACAGGCCAGACGCGAGCAGGACAGCTACAAATGGTAAACTGTGCGGCCGGCCTCTGCGCCGGGACCGCTCTTTTCCCCCGCCAAACCCCCAACTCTGCCTTTACGGGAGCTTTTCGCCATGCAGAAACCCGCCGTCACCGTCATGGTCAAGGCCGCCCGCCTCGCCGGCAACGTCCTGTTGCGCAACATCAACAAGCTGGAGGCGTTGAACGTCGTTCAGAAGGGGCGCATGGACTATGCCAGTGAAGTCGATGCGGATGCGGAAAAGGTCATCGTCAAGGAACTCAAGCGTGCCTATCCCGAGTACGGGATCATGGCCGAGGAAGGTGGCGTGCAGGGGGCGAACCGTTACATGTGGGTCATCGACCCGCTGGACGGCACCAGCAACTACCTGCGTGGCTTCCCGCACTACTGTGTTTCCATCGCGCTGGTCGAGAACGGCGAGCCGATCGATGCGGTGATCTTCGATCCGCTCCGCAATGAACTGTTCACCGCCAGCCGCGGCGCCGGCGCGGTCCTGAACGACCGCCGCATCCGGGTGGCCGAGCGCAAGGATCTGGAGGGCGCGATGATCCACACCGGTTTCGCCCCGCGCGAACGCCAGCGCACCAGTGCGCAGCTGAAGGCGATCGATGCGCTGCTGGTCCACGCCGAAGACGTGCGCCGCACCGGTTCGGCCGCGCTGGACCTGGCCTACGTGGCCTGCGGCCGTGCCGATACGTACTTCGAGGCCGGCGTGAAGGCCTGGGATATCGCCGCCGGCGTGCTGCTGGTGCGCGAGGCCGGTGGCCGCGTCTGCGACTTCAAGGGCGCCACCCCGGCCCGCATGGACAGCCGTGGCCCGGAGACCCAGCAGATTGTCGCCGGCAACGTGAAGAACACCGATGTGCTGCAGAAGGTTCTGGTCAACACCGGCTACGCGGCCGAGTTCGACGCGAAGTTCTGATCCACTGCAGATGCTGCACCCCGACAACGGCGCCCTTGGGCGCCGTTGTTGTGTGTGGGGTACTGGGGCGACAGCGAAGGCCACGGCAAAAGCACCGTGCGCGTTGCATGCTCGAGCTGGGCAGGACGGTATGGGTTCGCCGACCTGGTAGGTCACCACCGTTGGTGGTGACGATTTTTCCACCCACACGCGCGTCAATCGATGGCGATCGACCAGAAGCAGAGGCGTACCCCGCTCCACCGCAAGCTGAGCCGCTTGGCGGCCCCGAATGCTCGCGCTGCAGCCAACCGAAGACGCACACGCTCCTCCACTGTCGAACACTCCAGTGAACCCTTCCCCTCAACGCTGAAAAGAAAAAACGGCCCGATCCCTGATGGAATCGAGGCGCTCTTCACAACTGACCAGCATCAGGGCCGAAGCCTGGCGTTTTGCCGTTGCCCAGCCGCTGCCATCAATCAATCACACCGCAGTACTGGCCTTCAGCGCAGCGATGCGCTCTTCCAGCGGCGGGTGGCTCATGAACAGCTTGCGGGCCGTGGACCCAGCGATACCGAACGCGGCGATCTGGGTCGGCAACGTGCTCTGGCCGTGGTTGACCTTCAACCGCTCCAGCGCCGCGATCATCTTCTGCCGGCCCGCCAGGTGCGCACCACCGGCGTCGGCACGGAACTCGCGGTGGCGCGAGAACCACATCGAAATCACCGTCGCGCCCACCCCGAACACCATCTCCAGCACGAACACGATGATGTAGTACGCAAACCCGCGGCCGCCACCCTCGCGGTTGCCCGACAACGCACTGTCGATGAAACCACCGACGATGCGTGCCAGCACGATCACGAACGTATTGAGCACGCCCTGCAGCAGTGCCATCGTGATCATGTCGCCGTTGGCCACGTGCGCGATCTCGTGGCCCAGCACCGCCTCGGCCTCGTCTTCGCTCATGTTGTGCAGCAGGCCGGTGGACACCGCCACCAACGCCTTGTTGCGGTTCGCGCCGGTGGCGAACGCATTGATTTCCGGGCCGTCGTAGACCGCCACTTCCGGCATGCCGATGCCGGCCTCGCGCGCCTGGCGCTCGACCGTGGCCAGCAGCCAGCGCTCGGTCTGGTTGCGCGGCTCGGTGATCACCACCGCGCCGGTGGAGCGCTTGGCCATCCACTTGGACAACAGCAGCGAAATCAACGAACCGCCGAAGCCGAAGATGGCCGCCATCACCAGCAGCCCGCTCATCCGGTTGGGGTTGACGCCCAGCACCGACATCACGATGCCCGCCAGGACGAGCACCGCCAAGTTGGTCAGAAGGAAGAGACTAATGCGCGTGAACATGGGGAAATGACGCTCGATGGAGGTTGATTAGTGCAAATCTGCGGGGACTTCAGCTTGAATTCAAGTCGCAAACTGACCGACGATTCATAGTTCATGTCCATGACCCCTTACCGCGGCCGCTTCGCGCCCTCGCCCACCGGCCCCCTGCACCCCGGCTCGCTGCTGGCCGCGCTGGGCAGCTGGCTGCTCGCCCGCCACGCCGACGGCCAGTGGCTGGTGCGTATCGAAGACCTCGATCCGCCGCGCACCGTGCCCGGCGCGGTGCAGCAGCAGCTGGCCGCCCTGGGCGCCCTTGGCCTGGCCAGCAACGGCCCCATCGTCCACCAGAGCGCCCGCAGCCCCGCCTACCAGGCGGCCCTGGACCGCCTCCTGGACGACGGCACGGCCTTCGTCTGCCACTGCAGCCGCAGCGACCTGGCCGACCAGCACGGCGTCCACCAGCACTGCGTGGCGCGCCGCCCGCGCGCGCAACCGGCCATCCGCCTGCGCGTGCCCCCGGGCAGCATCGTCGGCGTCCAGGACGGCCTGCGCGGCCGGATCGAACAGGACGTCCACGCCGAGGTGGGCGATTTCGTGCTGCGTCGCGCCGACGGCTATTGGGCCTACCAGCTGGCCGTGGTCGTCGACGATGGCGACCAGCACATCACCGATGTGGTGCGTGGCGCGGACCTGCTGGACTCCACCGCGCGCCAGATCCTGCTGCAGCGCGCCCTCGGCCTGCCGACCCCGCGCTACCTGCACCTGCCGCTGCTGTTGGAAGCCGATGGCCGCAAGCTGTCCAAATCCGATGCCGCCCAACCGCTCGACCCCGGCCAGCCGCTGCCGGCGCTGCGCCAGGCCTGGGCCGCGCTTGGCCAGGACCCCGCCTGCGTGCGGGCCGCCAACCGCGTTCCGGACCTGCTCGCCTGCGCCCGTGCCGGATTCGATCCGGCGCGGTTGCCCGCCCACGACATCACCGTCCCGGGCGCGCGCGCCTGAGTCCCCATTTGCCACGGCGATGTTGCAGAATCGCTGTCCCCCTTGTTGGCCCTGCCTTTCGGAGTAGCTGCTCATGACATCTCGCGTCGCACTGGTCACCGGCGGTACCGGCGGCATTGGTACCGCCATCTGCCAACGCCTCGCCGACCAGGGCCACCGGGTCGCCACCAACTACCGCGACGAGGCCAAAGCCATCGCCTGGCGCGAGCGGATGCTGGCCCGTGGCTCGGACGTGGCGATCTTCCCCGGCGACGTCGCCGACCCGGACACGGCCGAAGCGATGGTCCGCAACGTCGAAGCTGCGCTCGGCCCGATCGAAATCCTGGTCAACAACGCCGGCATCACCCGCGACACCACCTTCCACCGCATGCGCGCCGACCAATGGCACGACGTCATCAACACCAACCTCAACTCGGTGTTCAACGTCACCCGCCCGGTCATCGAAGGCATGCGCCGCCGCGGTTGGGGCCGGGTCATCCAGATCAGCTCCATCAACGGCCTCAAAGGCCAGTACGGCCAGGCCAACTACGCCGCCGCCAAGGCCGGCATGCACGGCTTCACCATTTCCCTGGCCCGCGAGAATGCCGGCTTCGGCATCACCGTCAACACCATTTCCCCGGGCTATGTGGCCACCGACATGGTGATGGCCGTCCCCGATGAAGTGCGCGCCAAGATCATCGCCGACATCCCCACCGGCCGCCTCGGCAAACCCGAGGAAATCGCCTACGCGGTGGCCTTCCTGGTCAACGAGGAAGCCTCGTGGATCACCGGCTCGAACCTGGACATCAACGGCGGCCACCACATGGGCTGGTAAAAGGTCGAGCCGACCGTGGGTCGGCTGCCTTTCGGGCGAGGATCGCGAGCAGCCGACCAACGGTCGGCGCTACGGGCCACGGGTGATCCAGGAAAACGTTTTGCTGCACCCCGCGCAAATCCATGCTGCGCAGCATTCAGCACAGACCAATACCCCGCCGCATGGGCCTTCCGGCGGTTGCATGTGCTGCTGCACTGCGCCATGCTGCGCGCCTACTGTGATGAGTGACCGTTTCATGGCTGCGAACCGCATTATCAAGAAATACCCGAACCGCCGGCTCTACGACACCGAGATTTCCAGCTACATCACCATCGAAGACGTGCGCCAGCTCATCCTCGACGGCGAGGATTTTGAAGTCCGTGATGCCAAGAGCGGCGACGACCTCACCCGCTCGGTGCTGCTGCAGATCATTGCCGACCAGGAACAGGACGGCGAACCGATGCTGTCCACCCAGCTGCTCAGCCAGCTGATCCGCTTCTACGGCGACTCCCTGCAAGGCTTCATGGGCAATTACCTGGAACGCAGCATGCAGGTCTTCCTGGACCAGCAGCAGCAGTTCCGCCAGCAGATGGGCAACCTGCTCGGCCAGACCCCCTGGGCCATGATGAACCAGCTGACCGAGCGCAATCTGGAGCTCTGGCAGGATTTCCAGCGCAACATGGGCAGCGGTTTCGGCCCCCGCCCCGGCGGGACCAGCACCGGTACCGGCACTGGCACCGGCAAGCCGGAAACCCCGCCGCCGGCTACCGGCAAGACCCGCCGCTGACCCGCCGCTGACCCGCCGCGGTTGCCGCACGAAGAAAAGGCGCAGCCCACCGGCCGCGCCTTTTTCGTTTCCGGGTGCCGCCACGGCACTCAGCGCTTGGGCTTGGCACACCCCGTGCACACCCGCTCCACCTGGAAGCCCTTCGCGCGCAGTTTCTCCACCACACCGTCGTTGCCCAGCAGGTGCAGCGTGCCCACCACGACCAGCGTGCCGCCCTGCCCCGCCTGCAGGTACTGCTGCAGCTTGGGCACCCACGCATCATTGCGATCGGTGTTGATGCGCTGGTACAGCTGCGGGAACTGACCGCGCATCTCCGAGGCCATCGACGTCCACAGCAGTTTGTCATCGCCACGGCGCCATGCATCGTGCAGCTTGCGGCCCTCGGCATCGCCCTTGTCGACCTGGTCCAGCGCCTCGGCCACCATCTGCTGCTGTTCCTGCACCGACATCCCCGCCAGTACCGCGACCTGCGTGTCGATATCTTCCAGCCCCGAGGTCGCCTTGCCTGCGCTGGCCGCGCGGGTCATGAAATGACGATCCAGCCCCAGGTTGGGGTCCAACCCCATCCGGGTGAACTGCGACAGCGTGATGGTCAGCCCCACGAACCACGGTTTCATGCCCTGCAGCTGCGCCAGCGGCAGGTTGTTGGCGCTGGCGTAGGCCTGCAGCTTGGTCCAGGTGGCCGCATCCAGGTCGCGCTTGAGCTCGCTGCCATCGGTACGCATCGCCGCCTGCAACATTTTCTGCGGCAACTGCGGCGACGCCATGTCCTGCGGCGACAGTTCGAACACCACCCGGCTGGAGGCAGCGAACGCCTGCTCGACATCGGCGGCGAGCGGGTAATCCTGCGCGCGCAGCAGATGGAACGAGCCCAGCAGATACACCCTGCTGTCGCCCGGCCCGGTCACCTTCCACAACAGCGGCACCGGCGGGCTTTGCTTGGCGGCCGGGGCATCGGCGCGCGCCTGCGCCGCGCCGCTGGCCAGCAGTACGCCGGCAGCGATCAACAGCGGGGACAACACACGGGACAACATCGACATGGTTCAGGCCTCTCCTTCAGGGGCATGGTAGGCCTGCTCGCCCGCGTCGATGCGCAGGTCCAGGCGGTTTTCCGGCGGTGCCAGCGGGCAGGTCGCAAACGCGGTGAACGCACACGGCGGATTGTAGGCATGGTTGAAATCGATCAGCACCCGGCCTTGGGCATCGGGCGCCGGCAGGTCCAGGTAGCGTCCGGCCGGGTAGCTGCCATGGCCGCTGGTGCGGTCGGCAAAGATCACGAACAGTTCGCCACCGGGCTCACCCAGCGCCTCCAGCTGCCAGCGGCGTCCATCGCGCTCGAACGCCAACGCACCCGGGTTCGGGGTCGGGGTGGTGAGGCCGGTGATGTCCACGATCGGCAGCGTGCGGCCCGGCGCATGCGGCACGAACTGCGCGCTGACCTGCCACGACGGCCCACCCGGCCAGTACTGCAACCCGGTGAAGTTGGCCCGGCTCGGTGCATCGGCATGCTTGACCCGCAGCGCGTAGCGCTCGCCGCGATGGATCAGGCTCAACTGGCCCTTGCCGTCGTCGAAGGCGATCCGGGTCGGGCTGGGATCGCGATCGCTGGAGAAGCGGATGCGCGTGGTGACCGGCGTGCCGTCCACGCTCAGCGCAACACCGCGCTCAGGCGTGAACCAGACCGTGTCGCCCTGCCGGGCCACCATGCCCAGTTTGTCCGGTCCCACCGCCAGGCGGATACCGCTGCCCGGGCCACGCCCGATGTAATGCGCCTTGTGCTCC
This sequence comes from Stenotrophomonas sp. GL_101, assembly GCF_057835675.1. Taxonomy (NCBI): domain Bacteria; kingdom Pseudomonadati; phylum Pseudomonadota; class Gammaproteobacteria; order Lysobacterales; family Lysobacteraceae; genus Stenotrophomonas; species Stenotrophomonas sp. GL_101. Next base: position 3,131,855 of record NZ_CM174432.1, read on the forward strand.
AACCAGTGCAGGCCAACCAGGCTGGTCCAGCCGTCGGCGGCATGCAGCTCGGTATAGCGCTGCTGCCGCCACTGTTGCTGTTCGGCGGCAAACGCCGGATCCACCGCCGCCACGGCGGCCGGTGCGGTGTCCGTGTCCCCACACGCCACCAGTCCCAACGCCAGCACTGCCGTGCCAAGCGCCATTCCCCAATTCCGCATGATGCTCCCCTTCAACGTCCGCGCAGGAACCAGCGGTCGATTTCCGCCAGTGAAAAACGTGCCCAGGTCGGTCGGCCGTGATTGCACTGACCCGAGCGTTCGGTGATTTCCATGTCGCGCAGCAGCGCGTTCATTTCCGGCACGGTCAACCGCCGGTTGGCGCGCACCGCGCCGTGGCAGGCCATCGTCGAGAGCAGCTCGTCGCGCGCGGTGGCGATGCGCCGGCTCTGGCCATGCTCGCGCAGGTCGGTGAGCACATCGCGCAGCAGGCCTTCCGGTTCGGCATTGGCCAGCAGCGCCGGAATGCTGCGCACATGCAGCGAGCCAGGCCCGGAACGGGTGATCTCAAAGCCCAACGCCACCAGTGTGTCCGATTCGCGCTCGGCGGTATCGGCATCGCGCTCGCCAACGGCCAGGGTGATCGGTACCAGCAGCGGCTGCGCATGCAGGCCCATGCCGTCGTGCGCGGTTTTCAGGCGCTCGTAGCCGATGCGTTCGTGCGCGGCATGCATGTCCACCACGATCAGCCCTTCGGCATTCTCGGCCAGGATGTAGATGCCGTGCAGCTGTGCCACCGCATAACCCAGCGGCGGCACGCCACTGGCCGCGGCGGTGATCGGCAGCCCGTTCTCGCTCGGCATGGGCGGCAGGCCACTGGCGCCCTCGCCGGACGACGGCGCGGCATACAACGCGGCGTAGGCAGACGGTGCGTCGGCCACGCGCAGGCCAAGCGGCGATTGCTGCGGGCGCCACTGCGCGCCCATGCCACCGCCACCGCCACCGCCGGCACCGGCCAGCGCGTAGCCGTTGCCAGCTGCGCCGTAGCCGGCCATTCCGGCAGCTGCCGTGGCGGGGTTGCCCTGTCCTTCGGCGGCGCCTGCCGTGGCGGTCATGCCGGCGCGCGTTTCGGCCAGCGCTTCCTTCAGCGTGCGGTAGACGAAATCGTGGATCAGGCGCGAATCGCGGAAGCGCACCTCATGCTTGGCCGGGTGCACGTTGACGTCGACCCGGGTCGGGTCCAGTTCCAGGAACAGCACATAGGCCGGCTGGCGACCATGGAACAGCACGTCGCCATACGCCATCTTCACCGCGTGCGCCACGCTGCGGTCGCGCACCGGACGGCCATTGACGTACAGGTACTGCTGGTCGGTGCTGGCGCGCGAATAGTGCGGCTGCGCGATCCAGCCATGCAGGCGCAGGCCGGCACCGCTGTGATCCACGCGCAGTGCCTGCGCGGCGAAATCCTCGCCGAGGGTCTCGCCCAGGCGCGCATCGGAATACAGGTCGCCGGGCTTGTAGCGACGCGAGGGCTTGCCATTGTGCGACACCCGCAGTTCCACGTCCGGCCGGGCCAGCGCGAGCGAGCGCAACCATTCCTCGATGTGGCCCAGCTCGGTGCGCTCGGCGCGCAGGAACTTGCGCCGCGCCGGCACGTTGTAGAACAGCTCACGTACTTCCACGGTGGTGCCCTGCGCATGCGCACGCGGCATCACCTGGCCAAGCTTGCCGCCTTCGATCTGCAGCGACGACCCGTGTTCGTCGCTGGCGCGACGCGAGGCCAGGGTGAAGCGGCTGACCGATGCGATCGAGGGCAGTGCTTCGCCGCGGAAACCGAGCGTGGCCACCGCCTCCAGGTCGTCCAGGCTGGCGATCTTGCTGGTGGCATGGCGCGACACCGCCAACGACAGCTCTTCCGGTGCGATGCCGCCGCCGTCGTCACGGATCCGGATCAGGCGCACCCCGCCTTCCTCCAGGTCGATATCGACCCGGGTGGCGCCGGCATCCAGTGCGTTTTCGACCAGTTCCTTGACCACTGACGCCGGCCGTTCAACCACTTCGCCGGCGGCGATCTGGTTGATCAGGATGTCGGGCAGCTGGCGGATGCTCATGCGCCGCTCCGGAGGGTGGAGCCTGCGAAAGCGGACGTGTGGGAATGCAGGGGACTGGACTTCATTGGCAGATGATAGCGTAGCGCCGGGCCGCGCCCGGGGAGGCGGCGAATCCGGTAGAGCCGACCGTTGGTCGGCTGCCTCTGCAATGGCGGCGCGCTGGGCGTGGTAGCCGACCAACGGTCGGCTCTACCTGCAAGATCACATGCAGCCGACCAACGGTCGGCTCTACGGTAGATGATCCGTGTTGCGGATTATTTGCTTCCGCCCGCCACGGTGCTGGCGGCGTCGATTTCGGCCTGGGCGCGGGCCGCATACAACGTGCCCGGCGGCGGCTGGCGGCTGAAGAAGGTGTGCACGCCGTCCAGCACGGCCCCGGCGATCTGGCGCTGGTAGGCCGGATCGATCAGGCGACGCTCTTCGTCGGGATTGGAGATGAAGGCGGTTTCCACCAGCATCGCCGGCATGTCCGAGGTGCGCAGCACCGCGAAGTTGGCCCGCTCGATGTTCGGCTTGTGGTTCTTGCCGATCCGCTTCAGCCCGCCCAGCACGTGGCCGGCGGCGTCTTCGGAGGCTTTCATGTAACCGCTCTGGGCCAGGTCCAGCAGCACATTGGCCAAGGTGCCTTCGGTCTGCTGCAGGCGCACGCCACCGACCAGGTCGGCGGCGTTTTCCTTGTCGGCCAGCCAGCGTGCACGCTGCGAAGAGGCGCCCTTGGTCGACAGCACGTACACCGACGAACCGGTGGCCGAGCGGTTCTCGGCGGCGTCGGCATGGATCGAGATGAAGATGTCGGCCTTGGCCGCGCGCGCCTTCTGCGCGCGCATCGGCAAGGGGATGAACATGTCGGTGTCGCGGGTCAGATAGGCCTTCAGGCCCGGCGTCGCGTTGACCTGGCGGGCCAGTTCACGGGCCACGGCCAGGGTGATGTCCTTCTCGCGCTTGCCGGTCGGGCCGACCGCGCCGGGATCCTGGCCACCGTGGCCGGGATCGATCGCCACCACCAGCTGGCGCATGCCGGCACGCATCTTGATCCGCGACATGTCGCTGGGCATGGCCGGGCGCGGCGGTTCGGCCGGTACCACCGCGACCACTGCCGGCGTCGGCACGACGGCCGGGGTCGGCTGGCCGGCGAGGATGGCAGCGGGCGATGCGGAATTGCTGGCCGCGTTGGCGTTGCCGGCGGCGGCCACGTTGACGGCCGTGGCGGTCGGAGTGGACGTCGCTGGCACGGCAGTGGCGGCGGTCGCGCTGGCCTGCTGGCGCACCGACGCGGTCAGCAGCGCGGTGGCCCGCGCAGCATCGCTGCGGGCCTGTGCGGTCTGAGCGGGGGTGGGTGGCGGGGTCGGGTTGGACGGGGCAGGCACGGGCGCAGGCGGCGTCGGAACGCCCCCGGCAGTGGCGGGTACGGTGGCGGTCGCCGCGGTGGCAACGCTGGCCGGCGCATCGCCCGGCCATTCGATCACCAACCGCGACTGATCGCCCTGCCGGAGCATCTGCGGGCGGAACGGCGCGACCGATTCGGCCAGGTCGAAGACCACGCGGAACGTGCCGGGGACCGGCTGGCCACTGCGCACCGCCGTGACCACGCCCGTGGGCGCAGGCAGCTTGAGGTTGCGCACGGCGCTGGAATCGGGGAAATCGACCACCAGGCGGTTCGGACCGGCCAGCGACAGGGTCTTGTAGCCCCCGCTCCCGGCCAGCGCGATCTCCGCACGGGTACCGGTGGCGCCGGTTTCCAACGCGACCTGGCGGACTTCGCCCGCCCACGCCATCGCGCTCGCCAGACACAGTCCGACGGCGGCACAGATGGCGGTGAGTGGTTTCCCCATTGGCATAGCTCAGGATTCAATCACCGCCCTGAACGAAATGCAACTCCTTTTCCCTTAATAATCCGTAACCTGCCGGTGTTTCCTAGTGTCAGCCGACAGAAAGGGCCTGCAAGTCGCCCCTTTGGGGCAGCCGGTCGAGCCATTCGCGACCAGCGTCGCTGGCCGCACTGAGACGCACGCGGCGGCCAAGGCCCTCGATTTCCAGCGCCACGATCAGATCGGTCGGGGGCAACGCACCGGCACCGCGCTCAGGCCATTCCACCAGCCACAGCGAGGCACTGCCCTCGTCCAGGCCGAGGAAATCCAGCTCTTCGGCCTGGCCGATCCGGTACAGGTCCAGGTGCCAGGCCTCGTGCCCATCGGCCAGCGGATAGCGCTCCACCAGGGTGTAGGTGGGGCTGCGGATGGCGCCCTGCACGCCCAGCGCGCGCAACAGGGCGCGGGCCAGGGTGGATTTGCCCGCGCCGAGGTCCCCGCGCAGCTGCATCACGGCCTGTGGCGGACGGGTAGCGGCCAACCAGTGCCCGAGCAGGTCGGTGTCGTCGCTCTGCGGCAGGAAAAACTCGATCATGGTGCAGGGGGTTCCGGATTGGCCAGCCGGCGCAGCGGCGCCAGCAGGTCGGTGGGGAGCAGGCCGCGCTGGCCATCGCCGGCGGCCACATCCCCGGCCAGCGCGTGCAGCAATGCACCGCTGCTGGCCGCGTCGAATGCCGCCAGGCCCTGCGCGCGCAGGGCAGCGATGATGCCGGTGAGCAGGTCGCCCATGCCGCCAACGGCCATGCCAGGGTTGCCGGCGGCGATCACCCGCGGCAGGCGCCCGGGCGCGGCCACCACGGTGCCGGCGCCCTTGAGCACCACCACGGCGTGATAGCGCTCGGCCAGCGCCTGGGCTGCGGCGAAACGGTCGGCCTGGATGCCGGCGGTATCGACGCCAAGCAGGCGCGCGGCTTCGCCGGGATGCGGGGTGAGGATGGCATCGGGCAGCGGCTGCGGGGAACGGGCCAGCAGGTTCAGCGCATCGGCATCCACCACCAGCGGCTTGCCGCTGGACAGCACCTGCCGCCATAGCTCGCGCGCCCAGTCGTCCTGCCCCAGGCCCGGCCCGATCGCAACCACGGTGGCCCGCGACAGCAGCGCCTGCAACCCGCCCGCGTCGTCGATGGCATGCACCATCGCCTCGGGCAGGCGCGCCAGCAGCGGCGCGATGTGCGCCGCCTGGGTGGCCACGCTGACCAGGCCGGCACCGGCCCGCAAGGCGGCCTCGCTGGCCAGCATCACCGCCCCGCCACTGCCGATGTTGCCGCCCACGCACAGCACGTGGCCGGATTCGCCCTTGTGGGTGTTGGCGCGCCGCGCCGGCAACTGCGTGGACAGGCAAGACTTCTGCCAGGGCAGCGCACTCGGCAGCACGTCCGCATCGGCGCCGTCGGGCAGTGACAGCGGGGCCAGTCGCCGCGCCCCGACGTGCTCCAGCGCGGTACCGGTGTACAGGCCGCGGTGGCAAACGATGAACTGCAGGGTGACCGTCGCGCGTACTGCGTTGCCGGGCACATGGCCGCTGTTGGCATCCACGCCGCTGGGCACGTCCAGCGCCAGCACCGGCATGCCAGCGGCGTTGATCGCCTCGATCAGCGTGGCCGCCTCGCCCGCAGGGGCGCGGTTGAGGCCAAGCCCGTACAGCGCATCCACCAGCACATCGGCGGCAGGCAGTCGCCCGGCAAAGGTGTCCACCCCGCCGCCGGCGGCCTGCCATTCCTGCAACGCAGCGCGGGCCAACGGCGTGGCGGCGTCATCGGCGGTCGTGCGCAGCACCTGTACCTGGCGCCCGGACTGCCGGGCCAGCCGCGCCAATACATAGCCATCGCCGCCGTTGTTGCCCGGGCCGACCACCACGCAGATGCGCTGCGCCTGCGGCCATTGTTCCAGCAGGCACTGCCAGCCGGCCTGGCCGGCCTGCGCCATCAGCGCGGCCCCGCCGTCGCCCAGCAGCGCGCTGGCCTGGGTATCGATCCGGCGTGCGGCGGCTATATCGAACAGTTCAGCAAGCTTGGGCATGCCGGGATTCTATACTTCCCACCATGTCTGCTGTTCCGCTCCCCGCCCCCGTCAACCTGGCCCGTGCCGCCGAGCGCGTGCGCGCCATCGCGCGCAGCCACGGGTTCCAGCGGTGCGGCGTCTCCGGTATCGACCTGGCCGAGGATGAAGCCCACCTCGCCGATTGGCTGGGCAAGGGGCTGTACGGCACGATGGACTGGATGGCCCGCCACGGCACGCTGCGTGCGCGCCCGGCCGAGCTGCTGCCCGGCACGGTGCGGGTGATTTCGGTGGGCATGGATTATGGCCACAAGGATGACGCCCAGGCCTGGGACACCCTGCACGACGGCGACCGCGCCTACGTGGCGCGTTATGCGCTGGGCCGCGATTACCACAAGCTGATGCGCAACCGGCTGCAGAAGTTCGCCGATGCCCTTGCCACAGAGATCGGCGCATTCGGCTATCGCGTGTTCGTCGATTCGGCGCCGGTCCTGGAGCGTGCGCTGGCGCGCAATGCCGGGCTGGGCTGGATCGGCAAGCACACCTGCCTGATCGATCGCAGCGGCGGCTCGTGGTTCTTCCTCGGCGAGGTCTACATCGACCTGCCGCTGCCGGTGGACACCCCGGCCAGCGCGCATTGCGGCACCTGCACCCGCTGCATCGACGTGTGCCCGACCCAGGCCATCATCGGCCCGCAGCGACTGGATGCGCGACGCTGCATTTCCTACCTGACCATCGAACATGATGGCGCCATTCCCGAGGACATGCGGCCGTTGATGGGCAACCGCATCTACGGCTGCGACGACTGCCAGCTGGTCTGCCCCTGGAACAAGTTCGCGCGGCGGACCGATGAGCCCGATTTCCGCGCGCGCAACGCTCTGGATACGGCCAGCCTGGCCCAGTTGTTCGCCTGGGAAGAAGACGAATTCCTGCGCCGCACCGAGGGCAGCCCGATCCGACGCAGCGGCCACGAGCGCTGGCTGCGCAACATCGCCGTGGCGCTGGGCAATGCCCCGACCCACGCCGACACGCTGGCGGCACTGGAGGCGCGCCGCGCGCATCCGTCGCCGCTGGTGCGCGAGCATGTGCAATGGGCCCTGCACCAGCACGCCACGCGCGACCCGGTACGCTGACCGCTGTGCGACCATGGGCGCCCGTTCGTACCGTTTGACCTGTCCATGGACCGCAGCGCGCAGATCCTCACGCCCAGCCAGCTCAACATCCTGGCCCGCGACATGCTGGAAGGCGCCTTCCCGCTGATCTGGGTGGAGGCTGAGCTGGGCAGCGTCACCCGCCCGGCCTCCGGGCACATGTACTTCACGCTGAAGGATGCCCGTGCGCAGATCCGCGCGGCGTTGTTCAAGCCCAAGAGCCAATGGCTGACGTTCGTTCCGCGCGAAGGCATGCGCGTACTCGCGCGTGGCCGGCTGACCCTGTACGAAGCGCGCGGCGAGTACCAGATGGTGCTGGACCACGTGGAAGAGGCCGGCGAAGGCGCGTTGCGCCGTGCCTACGAGCAGCTCAAGGCGCGGCTGGAGGCCGAGGGCCTGTTCGCCGCGGAACGCAAGCGCGCGTTGCCCACGCATGTGCGCCGCCTGGCAGTGATCACCTCGCCGACCGGCGCGGCCGTGCGCGACGTGCTCAGCGTGCTGGCGCGGCGCTTTCCGCTGCTTGAGGTGGACCTGCTGCCCAGCCTGGTGCAGGGCGACAGCGCGGCCGCGCAGATCACCGCGCTGTTGCGCGCCGCCGACGCCAGCGGCCGTTACGACGTGATCCTGCTGACCCGCGGTGGCGGTTCGATGGAAGACCTGTGGGCCTTCAACGACGAGCAGCTGGCCCGCGCGATCGCCGCCAGCCAGACCCCGGTGGTGTCTGCGGTGGGGCACGAAACCGACTTCAGCCTGGCCGATTTCGCCGCCGACCTGCGCGCGCCCACGCCGTCGGTGGCCGCCGAACTACTGGTCCCCGACCAGCGCGACCTGCAGTTGCACGTCCGCCGCCTGGCCGCCCGCATGGTGCAGCTGCAGCGCCACGGACTGGGCCAGGCGATGCAACGCGCCGACCGCGCGCTGCTGCGCTTGAACGCACAGGGCCCGCAGGCCCGCTTGCAGCTGCTGCAACGCCGCCAGCAGGACCTGGCACGGCGCCTGGCCGCTGTCTGGCGGCAACAGCAGGAGCGTCGCCAGGCGCAGCTGCGGCATGCCGCCGCGGTGCTGCGCAATGGCCACCCGCAACGTCGCCTGGACGCCCTGCGCGCGCGCCTGCAGCGCCTGCAACCGCGCGCCGATGCCGCGATGCGCGGCCAGCTGCAGCGCGACCAGCTGCGCCTGCGTGGGCTGGCCCGCTCGATGGAAGCGGTGAGCCCGCTGGCTACGGTGGCACGCGGCTACAGCATCCTCACCCGCGAAGACGACGGCACCCTGGTTCGCTCACCGCTGCAGGTAAGCCCGGGCGATGCGCTCAAGGCGCGCGTGCAGGACGGCGAGATCCGCCTCATCGCCCGGTAGCGCCGAGCGTTGCTCGGCGGATCTACCCGACGTCAACCGCCCGCGCTTTCGCAGTATTTCTGCCGGTACTCCATGGCCTTGGGCATCAGCGCCTGCAGGTTCTGGATCCGCGTGCCGGGGTTGGGGTGCGTGGAAGAAAATTCCGGCGGTGCCTGCCCGCCACTGGCCTGGCCCATGCGTTCCCACAACGGTACCGCTTCGCGCGGGTCGAAGCACGCGGCCGCGGCCAGCATCAGGCCCACTTCGTCGGCCTGGGTCTCATGGCTGCGCGCATACGGCAGCAGGTAGCCGTAGCCCATCGCCGACATCATCATCTGTTGCTGCTGCGGGTCCATGCCGCTGGCCGCACCGGCCATCTGCCCGATCTGGGTCAGCTTCTGCTGGGCCATGCGCTGGGCGCCGTGCCGAAGCAGCGCGTGGGCGATCTCATGCCCCATCACCACCGCCATCGCATCCACCGTGCGCGCCACCGGAATCAGCCCGGTATACACCGCCATCTTGCCGCCGGGCAGGCAGAACGCATTGGCCTGCTCGGACTGGATCACATTGACTTCCCATTCGAAGTCGCGCGAGAAGTGCCCCGGTTTCAACCCATGCTCTTCGGCCAGCGCGGTTTCCACCACGTCCACCTTGGCGATCAGCCGCTGCGCGATCGCGCGTACGTCGCGCGATACCTGCGCGTTGGGATCCATCGGCCGCTCCTGGGCCAGGATCTCCTGGTAGGCCTGCAGGCCGAGCGCCTTTTCCTGCGTGGCATCCAGCGAGCTGTCGATCAGCACGCGCTCGCCGGTGTAGGGGTCCACCGCACGATTGGAAAACCAGTAGAACGCCGCATAGCCGGCAAAGGCCAGCAGCACCCACCAGCGGATGTTGCCGAACAACCCGGGACGACGGGCGCGGCCTGATTGTTGAGCGCCGAAAGGATCGTTGCGCATGGTGCGGCTTCCTCGCTGGACCGGCACACGCTGGCCGGCACGGCGCCATCTTAGTGGCTGCGGAGGGATTTGAGGTGAGGGTCCACCGCCCTGCCCCGGCTTAGATGCCGCGCACCAGGCGGAAGCCGATGCGCGCACTGGTGGTATCTGAATCCTGCGACTGCCGCCACGCCGCGCGGGTCTGCGCCGGCGCATTGGCCCAGTTGCCGCCGCGGATCACCCGCTGCCGGCAGCCGGGGTTGAACCACGCCGCGCCGTCGGCCGGCGCGCGCCGGTAGCTGGCGTGCCAGCAATCGGCGACCCACTCGCTGAGGTTGCCGGCGACATCATGCACGCCCCAGGCATTGGGCTCGAAGCTGGCCACCGGTGCCGGCCCCCAGAAGCCATCGCCATAGCCGACGAAAGCGTTGTACCAGTGCCGGCCGGAAGGCGAGACATCGTCGGCGCCGGTGAAGTTGCCCGAGCGCGGCGGCGGCGTGCCGTCATCACCCCACGGGTAGCGGCCACTGCTGCCGGCACGCAGCACGTACTCGAACTCGGCCTCGCTGGGCAGCCGGTAGGTACGCCCGGTCTGCTCGGACAGCCAGATCGCATAGTGCTCGGCATCGCGTACGCTGACGTGCATCACCGGCGAATTGGCCAGTGCCGGCGCACCGTTGTAGTCCGACTGCCAATCCACGCCGCTGTGGCGGACGAAGTTGCCGCTGCGCTCGTCATAGACGATCGAATGCCCGCGTCGGGTGGCACGCGGGCGGGCGTTGCTGGTCTGTACGTAACGGCGGAAATCGGCCACGGTGACTTCGGTGATCGACAGCGCAAAGCCCCGCTCGAAACGCACGTAATGCGACGGCTTTTCGGCATCGCTGGCGCCCAGCTCGCCCTCGCCGGCCCCCATCTGGAACCCGCCGTGCGGTACCACGATCATCTGCGGGCCACGGCCCCCGTCGCGCAACGCATCGCTGAACACCTGGCGCGGGCGGAAGCTGCCGTAGTGGGTGGCCAGCTCGATGCGCTCACGCAGCTGGCCCACCACCGGGTCGCCGGGCAGCGCGATGCGCAGCGCATCCTCAAGCTTTTCGCGCGCCGGCTTCAGCCCCTGCGGGGTGGACAGGTCGCGCAGGCCCTCATCGCGCAGGCGGGTCAGCGTCTCGGCGCGGATGCGCTCGATCCGCTCGAACGCATCGGCAATGGTGACCGACGAATCGCGCACCTTGGCCGCCTCGGCAAGCCAGCTGCCGGTGCTGGCGAAATCGCCGCGGCGCGCCGCCGTCTCGGCACGGCGGATCAATGCGCTCTCGGCAGCGGCCAGGCCCTGGCGCGCGCGCGCGTCCTCCGGGTTCAACGCCAGCGCGTCGCGGAAGTTGGGCATCGCGCCGTCGCCGTCCTCGCCGATCCGGTCGGCGCGCAGGTCATCTTCGCCGGCCCGGTTGTAGGCGATCACCCGCTGGGCGATTTCCACCCGCGACTGCAGCTGGCGCACGCGTGCATCCTCCGGGGCGATCGCCAGCAGCACCAAGGCCATCTCGCTGGCCTGGGCCAGTGCCTCGCGTTGCTTCAGGGGCCGCGACAACAGCGTGCCGGCCTCATCGAGCAGGCGCTTCTGCGCACGCTTGCGTCCCTCCAGTGCCTGGCGATCCCGGGCGTCGCGCTGGAGCAGGGCCAGCCAGATCGGGATCGCCGCACCGGCATCGGCATACAGGTGATCCTGTTCAAAGGCCTGCGCCGCCTGGCGGCGTGCCGCGGCCACCGCGTCATCGTCGATCTCCACTACCGGCGGCTGCCAGCGCTGCACGGTCTCGGCGGCATCCTGGCCGCCGATCGTCACCTGGGCCTTGGCCCGCGCCGCTGGCGCCGGCGCAGTGCGCGCGGCGGCCGTCGCCGTGGCCTTTGCCTTGGCCGGCGGCGGTACGTCGGCCGAGCACGCCGCAAGCGTGAGCAGCAGGGCCAGCAGCAGCGGAGGGGAGGCGGAAGCGCGCAAACGAAGGTTCCTTGCAACCAGGGGCAAGCATTGCTGAATCGACCCGGCCAAGGCAAGCCGGGCCCGGGCCGCACGGCCGGCGCGGGCCGGGGAGTTGATGATACCGGCGCGCGGCTCGGCCACGGCGCGCTATCCTCTTGCCCATGCAATTTCCTGCAGTAGACGGAACCCACGTGGCTTACTGGATCAAAACCCCGGCGGAACTGGACGAGCGCTACCGCCAGCGCCCCACCCGGATCGGGCTGGACACCGAATTCATCCGCGAACGCACCTACTGGCCGCAGCTGGCCCTGGTGCAGATGGCCGTCGGCGATGAAATCCTGCTGATCGACCCGCTGATCCCCGGCATGAACGAGGCGCTGGCCCCGTGGCTGGCCGATACCGCCATCCTGAAGATCATGCACAGCGCCAGCGAAGACCTGGTGACCTTCAAGGTCGCCTGCGGCGTGCTGCCGCGGCCGCTGTTCGATACCCAGATCGGTGCATCGCTGGCAGGCATCGGCGGTGGCATGGGCTATCAGAAGCTGGTCAACGCGATCACCGGGGTGACCCTGGCCAAGGGCGAGACCCGTTCGGACTGGATGCGCCGGCCGTTGTCGGACGCGCAGCTGGAGTATGCCGCCGATGACGTCGAGTACCTGTTCGGGATCCACGACGCGATCGAGGCCAAGCTGACCGAGCTGGATCGTCGCCAATGGCTGCAGGACGATGCCGAACGGCTGCTGGCCAGTGTGGAAAACGACGAGGAGCGCTGGCCGCATGTGGCGATGCGTTCGGCGCAGTTCATGGACACCCCCGCGCAGATGCGTTTGCTGCGTCTGCTGCGTTGGCGTGATGTACAGGCCCGCGCCAGCGACAAGCCGCGCAGCTGGATCCTCGACAACGAACTGGCCGCCGTGCTCGCGCGCACGCCACCGGCCGACGTGGCCGCGCTGGACAAGTTGATGGAAGGCTTCCCCAAAGCGCCGCGCAAACTGGTCGGCGCCGTCTGGCAGGCGTTGACCACGCCGTTGGACGACGAAGCCGACGCGCCCCTGGCGCTGCCGGCCAACGACAACAACAAGCAGGTGCTCAAGCGGATGCAGGATGCGGTCAGCGCGCGCTCCGCCGAACTGGGCCTGCCCGATGGCGTGCTGGCCTCGCGCAAGCATCTGGAAAGTTATCTGGAAAGCCAGCAGTGGCCGGTCGCGCTGGCCGGCTGGCGACAGCGCGAACTGGAGCCGGTGCTGGCACCGTTGCTGCCCACCGCCTGAGCAGAGCAAGCGCGTGGCGGCAGGTCGCCACGCGCAGCATTACCGGCAGGGTGTGATCTGCCGACCTGAGCTGCATCGCAGCGGGGCTACCGCTGGGCCGCGCAGCGCAGCGCTTGCTGAATACCTGCTGCAGAAGCATGACTGCAGACACATGAATACGGGTTCGGTCGCGTGCAAGAGTGGCTTGCACGACCTGCCCCACGGCGCCAGCGGATCGACGCCGCCCTTCGGTTTCCCCTACAAGGATTTTCCATGCACTCGATCCCTCTCCGAAGGACCGTCATTGTTGCGCGCGCTCCGTCCCTGCCGCGACGCGCGCGCCACTGGCTTGCCCTCGGCCTGCTGCTGGCCGCCGGTGCCGCGCATGCAAGCCCACCGCTGGCCTCGCGCGTTGCCCAGGCCATGGACGGCACCGCTACCCCGGCCATGGGCGTGCTGGTGATCCGCGATGGCAAGATCGCCGAACAGGCGGTGCACGGCCTGCGCCGCAATGACGACAAGCGCGTCGCCACCGGGGAAGACACCTGGATGATCGGCTCGACCGGCAAGCCGATCACCGTGGCACTGATCGCCCGCCTGGTGGAACAGAAGGTGTTGTCCTGGGATGCACCGCTGTCGGCGATGCTGCCCGACCTGGCTGCGACGATGCTGCCGGCCTACCGCGACGTTACGTTGGTGCAGTTGCTGTCGCATCGCGCCGGGCTGCCGGAGAACCTCACCGATACCGCCGCGCTGGACGCGTTCTTCACCGACACCCGCCCACTGCCGGTGCAGCGCGAGGCCTACATCAAGACCGCACTGACCGAAGCGCCCGTGCATCAGCCCGGCGGCGAGTTCGGCTACAGCAACACCGGCTTCCTGATCGCCGCGGTGATCGCAGAACGTGCCACTGGCCAGAGCGTTGAAGCACTGATGCAGCGCGAGGTGTTCACCCCGCTGGGCATGACCGGTGCCGGCTTCGGCCCCACGCCCGCCGGCCAACCGCTCGGCCATCGCGCGGGCAAGCCGGTCACCGACCTGCCGCGCAAGTCCGATGACGGCGTACCGCCGCTGTACACCGCCGCCGGCAACCTGCACATGCGCCTGCAGGATCTGGCCCTGTTTGCGATCGACCAGCTCGCCGGCAGCCAGGGCAAGGGCAAACTGCTCTCACCGGCCTCCTACACCCTGATGCAGACCGCGCAACCGGGCAGCCCGTCCGGGCTGGACTGGGGCGTGCAGCCGTCCATCGCCGGCCGCCAGGGCCCGGTGCTGGTCCACGGTGGCTCCGATGGCAACTGGCTGGCCTGGGTGGCGCTGTTCCCGGCCCAGAACAGCGGCGTGATCGCCATCGCCAACGCGGCCGAGGACATGGGCGCGGACAAGGCCACGATGGGCGTACTCGGCGGGTTGTTCGCCGAGCTGGCCCCGGCGCTGGCCCCCGTACCGGGCAAGTGACCCGGTGAAGACGCGTGGCCCCGCTCGCGCGCGGCCACGCGTCCCTCACACGTAGCCGCGTGATTTCAACCGTGTCCAGCGCTCGGGGCCGATCGCACTGCGCATCCCCGGCAACGGATCAAGGTTGCCGCTGTTGTCGGCCACGGCGACCACGAAATCATCGGTGGTATGCAGCAGCGCACGGCGTTGTGGCGCATCCAGCCACGCGGCCACCTGCTTCAGCACACGCTTGGCCGACACCGAACTCTGGCGCACCTCCATGTACTGGCCGTGGCGCTGGCATGCCTCGGTCAGCGCGGGGAGATCGAACCAGTGTTCGTCGGCGTCGCCTTGCGCATGGCGGATCTCGTCCGGTGCCCAGAGGTAATAGCGGACGTCCTCGCCACGCGCCAGCACCGCATCGCGGTACGACTGCCGCCCCCAGACCAGGAACGGAGGCCACGCGGCGGGGGTGTCCTCGTCGGTGAAGCACAGCAGCAGGCAATACAGCGGCTCGGCACGTGGAATGCGCGGCAGCTGCGCGGCGATCGCCGCCATCAGCCGGCGCTCGACCTCGGCGCTCAGGGTTGCCAGGGTTTCACCCGGACGTGGGCGCTGGTACTCCAGGCGCCGCTGTCCGCTGGGACTGCCATCGGCCTCCAGGTATTCCAGCACGATCGTATCGAGCTGGCCGGCATCGTCGTAGGTATAGATGTTCTGGCACCACCAGGTGCGTGGGTCCGACGACCAGTTTTCGATCACCACGCGCTGCAGCTGGTCGCCCTGCCAGTGGTAGGTCTGGTTGAATCCGCGCGCAGCGTCGACGAGATCCAGCCCGAGCAGGCGCCCGTCCTGCTCACGGTGCTCCCATGCCGCGTTGATATCGCCATCGGCATCGAACGCCAGGCCGTGGCGCACGCCGGGCGCGTGCAGCCAGGCCATCGTGCAGCCGTTGGGCCAGCACTCGATCACCACCTGGTCGTGCGCGTCCAGGCCGTGGCGCACGTGCACCTGCGGTTTCGCCCTTGCATCGGCGATCCAGCGCGTTGCCGGGCCGCCATGGTGCTCCTGCGAGAAGGGCGTCTGCGACCCCATCGATTCATTGGCCCAGCGCCAACGCACCACCTGCGCCCGGCACCGGGCCAGCAGGTCGATGGCGGCGGATGGGTCACGGTAGCGTGCATGGAGCTGCTTGAGCATGGTCGAGGTCCGTTCAACGGCAGGCGCCCGGGCATCGTGGATGCCAGCTGCGGCTGCGGACGATAGCACGCAGGCACGCCATCGCCCGCCCCTGCAAACGACGACGCCCTGCGGGTGCAGGGCGTCGCGGGTACCACCTTGCGCAGGCTGCCGGCACCGCGTCATCGCGGTGCCGGCGCATGCCACTTACCAGTTCATGTTGAGCGAAACACCCACGGTGCGCGGCTCGTTGTACACCGCGGCCATGTAGTTCTCGATCACGCCCTTGAGGTTCTTCTCGTTGGTGATGTTGCGCGCGAACAGCGCCACTTCCCACGCACCGTAGTTGGCCGAATAGCCCAGCTTGAGGCCACCTTCGAAGCTGCCCTTGGAATTGAACTCGGCCGAGTCGTACAGCACGAAGCTGGTGTAACCCTGCTTGTTCCAGTCGGTGGACACGAAGAACACATCGCTGTCGTTGACCGGCACGTCGTAACGCGCGGCGATGTTGATGTTGTACTTCGGTGCGTTCGGCAGCGGGTTGCCGTTGATCTGGGCGAAGGTGTTGGCACCGACCTTGATGGTCGGGTCGTTCACCGTGCACACCACCGCGCCGTTCAGCGCACAGACCTGCGCGTACACGCGGTCGTCCTGGATCTCGCTGTGCAGCAGGCTGATACCGGCGCTCAGGGCCAGGTTCGGGATCGGACGCAGTTCCATGTCCGCTTCCAGGCCGTAGGCCCTGGCCTTGTCGGCGTTGAACAGCACGCCGTTGCCATCCGAATCGTTGCCGTTGAGCTGGATGTCATTGACCGCGTAGGTGAAGGCGGCGGCGTTCAGGCGCAGGCGGTTGTCCCACAGGCTGCTCTTGATGCCCGCTTCCCAGGACAGGATGGTTTCGGACTCGGCCGTGGTGAAATCGGCGTTGAACACCGCCGAACGGCCCTGGATGGTGGGGCCACGGAAGCCGCGCGCAACGCGGGCATACACGCTGAACTGCGGGTTGAACGCGTACATCGCGCTGACGTCCCAGCTCGGCGTGGTATCGGACATTTCCACGTCGGTGCGACCCTTGTAGGTCACCACGCCGGCGGCGCTGTCGGCGGTCTTGAGCAGGCGCGTGTGTTTCTCATCGCGGGTCTGGCGCAGGCCGGCGGTCAGGGTGAACTTGTCGGTGACGTCGTAGCTGAGCTGGCCGAAACCGGCCCACGAGGTGTTCTCGTTGCGCAGCCGCACCCAGTTGTTCGGGTTGCGTGCGTTGCCCTGCAGGAAGTAGCCGCGCTGGTAGAAATCGGTGGTATCGCGGCCGTCGAAGTAGAACGCGCCAACCTGCCACTTCAGGCGGTTGTCATCGCCATTGGCCAGGCGGACTTCCTGGGTCCACTGGTCGAGGTCGCGGATCTGGCCCATCGACTGGCCATAGCCGTTGGGCAGGCCGTTGACCGGGTAGTTCACCGCCGCGCCGCCATCGGTGTCGCCGCGGCTGTAACCGGAGGTGGTTTCGTAGGCGGTGATCGAGGTCAGCGAGATATTGCCGAAATCGTAGACCGCCTTCAGCGAGCCACCGTAGGTCTTGTACGACTGCGGGTTGTTGTCGGCTTCATCGTAGGCCACGCGGTCGCGCGGCACGTCGGTCTTGTTGGAGCCCCGGGTCAGCGCATTGCGCAGGAACAGCGTCGAGGTGCCGTCGTAATCGCGGGCGTGGGCCGAGGCCAGCAGCGAGAAGTTGTCGTTGGGCTGCAGCAGCAGCTGGGCACGCACGTTGCGGTCGTCGAAGCCCCCCATGGCGTTCTTGCGCGGTGCCACCGTGCCATCGGCGCTGGGGCCGGTGTAGGTGTTGTCCACGTAGTCGTCGCGATGCTGGTACAGCGCCGAGACGCGGAACGAGGCGATGTCGTTGATCGGGCCGCCGAAGCCGCCATCGACGGCCACGCTGCCGTAGCTGCCGTAGCTGGCCTGCACGCGGCCGCTGTAGTCCTGGCTCGGCTTGATGCTGTCGAACTTGACGATGCCGGCGGTGGTGTTGCGGCCGAACAGCGTGCCCTGCGGACCACGCAGTACTTCGATCTGGTCCACGTCGTAGACCGGGTTGGACTTCAGCACCACGTGCTCCAGGACCACGTCGTCCTGGATGATCGAGACCGGCTGCGAGGCACCCAGGTAGAAATCGATGTTGCCCAGGCCACGAATGTAGAAGCGCGGGAAGATGCGCCCGGTGGTGGTCTCGGCGTAGAAGCTGGGCACCTTGCCGGACAGCGCGAGCAGGGTGTCATCGCCACCGGCGGTGTAGTCGCGGATCTTCTCGCCCTGGACCACGCCGACCGAGACCGGCACGTCCTGCAGGTTGCGCTCGCGATGGTCGGCGGTGACGGTGATCGCGTCCAGCGCGGTTGGCGAAGCATCCTGCGCCATCGCGGTGCCGGCCAGGCCGAGCAGCGAGGCGGTGGCACAGGCCAGGGCCAGCGCATGGCGGCGCGGCAGGGCGGTGCGGGGGCAGGAGGAGGAACGCGTCGACACAAGGGAGGTGCGGTGGGCAGGCATGCAAGGGTCTCGGGCAGTACTGATCGGGGTAGCGTGCGGGGCACGCGGGAAAACAACAGCGGCACCCCCGTTTACACAGGGATGCGGCACGGTATTGCGTGGATGTTTCAAGCAGGTTGCAGGGCGCTGACCGGTTGTCGGTGCGGCCGGAAGTCGTGGCGCGGATTATGCCCGGCCTGCCGGTGCCCCGGAAGAGCAACGGCGATCCGCTGGCGATCCCGCCAAGTGCGGCATGGCTATCGGGTGGGTGGCCGTTCGGCACTTGCCCGCCCTCAAGGCAGATGCGATCACTGTGCTCCCGATCCAACCGAGATGACCGTCAATGCTGCGTAGCCTTCTGCTGCCGGTGGCCCTGCTGCTGTCCCCCCGCTGGCCCATGCCGCCGACCCCCGCTACCTGGTCACCACCGACCTGTGGGGCAACCCGGCCTACCAGCTGCTGTCGCTGCCCGATAGCGAGGGTGCGCTGGCAGGCCGCTTCGATGGCGACCCGTTGCAGGGCCGCCGCGACGGGCGCGAGGTGACCTTCAGCGTGACCGGCAGCGACGGCGCGATCTATCGCTTCCGCGCAGAACAGGCCGGCCAGACCCTGCGCGGCCGTGCCGACTACCCCGATTCCAACACCCCCGGGGCACGCGCCGAACATGCCTTCAGCGCACGTCGCCTGCCTGATCGGCCCAGCGGCGGCCCACGTCGGCATGATTTCGTGCCCACCGACTACGCCAACGAATTCTCTGCGCATCGCGCGCCGGTACTCACGGTCTGGCCCGGCGACAGCATCCGCACCACCACCGTGGATTCCGGCGGTGTCGATGCACAGGGCCAGACCCGCGCGCTGTTCGGCAACCCGCAGACCGGCCCGTTCTTCGTCATGGACGCCGAACCGGGCGACATGCTGGCCGTTCACATCACCCGGCTGCGCTTGAATCGGGACTATGCCGACAGCCTGGACAGCATCGTCGGCCGCGCACTGACGCCGGCCTTGGCGGCCAAGGCCCAGGCCCTCGGCAAGCCGGTCCGCTGGACCCTGGATCGCGACCGTGGGCTGGCCCGTCCCAGTGCCGGCACGGGGCCACTGAAGGATTTCCAGGTGCCGGTGCAGCCCATGCTGGGCGGCCTGGCGGTAGCACCGGGCTTCGGCAGCGCATCGCTGTCCACCGGCGACACCGGTCGCGGCGGCGGCAACATGGATTTCAATGAAGTGCGTGAAGGCGCGACCGTCTACCTGCCGGTGCAGCAGCCCGGCGCGCTGCTCTACCTGGGCGATGCGCACGCCCTGCAGGGCGATGGTGAGACCTCGCAGTACGCGCTGGAGACCTCGATGGACGTGGAGATCCGCGTCGAACTGGTCAAGGCCCGGCCGCTGTCCGCGCCCCGGGTGGAATCGGCCACCCAGCTGATGGTGCTCGGCCAGGCCGGATCGCTGGACGAGGCGTTGCGCGCGGCCACCGCCGGCATGGCGCAGTGGCTGGAGCAGGACTATGGGCTGGGCCTGTCCGAGACCGCCCAGGTGATGGGCAGCGCAGTGCAGTTCGTGATGGCCAACCTGGCCGGACGCAGCGTGGGGATCGCAGCGAAGATCGACAAAGCCGTATTGGCACCGATTCCGCGCACGCCCCCCGCACCGGCGGTTCCCGACCACTGACCATCGGCCCCCTTGGCAGCCGGCATCGGGCAGCGCTAGACTAGGACGGTCGTTTGCAGGGCGGCCAGGCCGCTCCGCTTCGATCCCGCAGCACCTTGGGGCCATAGCTCAGCTGGGAGAGCGCGTCGTTCGCATCGACGAGGTCAGGAGTTCGATCCTCCTTGGCTCCACCAAACATTAGCCCGATAGGGCACTCGAAAGGCCGGAAGACCTGCAAAAACAGGGCTTTCGGCCTTTTTCGTTGGACTGGCAAAGACGAGCCGGCACGTTGCAGCTGGTGAGACTCTGGGGGCATATTTTGGGGCACCTGCCCTCCGCCCCCAAAACCGATGCCCCCACTTTCCGATCTCGCGATTCGGCGCGCCAAGCCGACCGGCAAAACCCAGAAGCTGTTTGATGGCGGCGGTCTCTACCTGGAGGTCTCGCCTGCAGGCGGCCGGTGGTGGCGGATGAAGTACCGCTTTGGCGGCAAGGAGAAGCGCCTGGCGCTGGGCGTGTATCCAGAGGTCACCTTGGCGCTGGCGCGGAACCGTCGAGAGGATGCGCGGCGGCTGCTGGCCCAAGGCGCCGACCCTGGCCAGCAGAAGAAGGACGCGGCGGCGGCCAAGGCCGGGCTGGCTGCGCTCACGTTTGAGTCCATCGGGCGCGAGTGGATGAAAGGCCGTATCTGGGCGCCGTCGTACAGGATCAAGGTCGAGGCGTGGATGGACAACGACGTGTTCCCTTGGATCGGATCCAGACAGGCCGCTGACCTTGAGGCTCCCGACTTCCTGTCGATCGCCCGACGCATGGAGCGGCGCGGCGCCATCGAGTCCGGGCATCGAGTCATCCAGAACTGCGGGCAGATCATGCGCTTTGCCATCGCATCGGGCCTCGCCAAGCGCAACCCGGTCGCAGACCTGCGCGGCGCGCTGCAGCCGAAGCCCAAGCGCCACTACGCTGCCCTGGCCGAGCCGAAGGAGTTGGCGCCGTTGCTGCGCGCCATCCACGCTTATCAGGGCCGCCCAGTTACGCGCTGGGCGCTGGCGCTGGCACCGCTGGTGTTCGTACGGCCGGGCGAGCTACGCCAGGCGGAATGGACGGAGTTCGATCTGGACGCCGGCGTCTGGCTGATCCCAGCCGACCGGATGAAGATGCGCGCCGAACACCTGGTGCCGCTGTCGAGGCAGGCTCTGGCCATCCTGCGGGAGATTCACCCGTTGACCAACCGTGGCAAATACGTGTTCTGCGGCCGCAACAGCGTCCAGCGCCCGCTGAGCGAGAACACGGTCAATACCGCACTCCGGCGGATGGGTTTCGAGAGTGATCAGATGACCGGCCACGGGTTCCGCGCCACGGCACGCACCATCCTGGACGAGGTCCTGGGCTTCCGGCCGGACATCATCGAGCACCAGCTGGCGCATGCCGTGCGCGACCCCAACGGGCGGGCCTACAACCGCACCACTCACCTGGTGGAGCGCACCCGGATGATGCAGGAATGGGCGGACTACCTGGACCGGCTGCGCACCGGCACCGTGGTGCAGCTGAGGCAGGATCAGGCCGCCTGACCTTCGTCGCAGGTCGGCAGGCGGATGGCGATCGAGGGGCTACCACTCGCCCGGCAGCTTCAGCGCTTCGCGCAGACGCCGGGTCTGTTGCAGCTCGTTCGCAAGCATATTGACCACTTTTGCTTGCTGGCGCATATTGCAAGCATCCCGAATAGGAATGCTTGCATGACCGATGAGAGCCCGCAGTCCGCAGGAGGAAAGGCACGAGCCAGCTCCCTATCTGGAACCCAGAAGAGCGAAATAGCCCGGAAGGCTGCCGAGGCACGTTGGAACGGCACTGCCAAGGCGACTCACGAGGGGACGTTAACGATTGCGGGGGTCCCCCTTACCTGCTACGTCCTCGAAGATGGAAATCGGTATATCAGTACGCGCGGTATCATGAAGGCCCTCGGACGGCCTTGGCGTGGCCGGAAATATACTGGGACCGAACTGCCCGTTTTTTTGGAAGCCGCCAACCTTTCCCCGTTTATAAACAAAGACTTGCAGGAAATATTGACCGGGACCGAAGTTCGTAGCACGAAGGGGGTCGTTTCGGAGGCGTTTCGGGCAGAGGCGCTCCCCGCCGTATGCGATATCTATCTGCAAGCGCGTCAGGCGGACGCCTTGACGAGGGCTCAGTTGACGGTTGCACAGCAAGCAGAAGCCCTTGTACGCGCACTCGCGCAGTTGGGCATCATCGCCTTGGTCGACGAAGCTACCGGCTATCAGGAAGTCCGGCCCCGCGATGCCTTGCAGCAGTACTTGGATATCGTTCTTCGCAAGGAGCTGGCTGTTTGGTCGAAGCGGTTCCCGGACGAATTTTACGAGAACATCTACAAACTGAAAAACTGGCCTTGGCCTGGAATGCGGAAGAACCGTTTCAGCGTAGTCGCGCATTACACGCGTGATCTTGTCTATGACAGGTTAGGACCAGGCGTGCTGAAGGAACTGGAAGCCCGTACCCCAAAAAACGAAAAGGGCGAGCGCTCCAACAAGCTCCACCAGTGGCTTTCCGACGATGTTGGCCACCAACTGCTTGCGCAGCACCTCCACTCCCTAATCATGTTCCAGCGCCTGGCTATCGCCAGCGGTCATGGCTGGCAGCGATACGTGAAAATGGTCGATCAGGTCCTTCCAAAAAAGGGCGAGACACTCGAGCTTCCTCTCACTGAACCGGATTGATCATCGGGACGACCCGCTAGCCATGCCGCTCGCCAGCGAGTCCCCTTCCATAGAGGCTGAGCGGGCAGCGGCAACTGCATCCAGCTCCTTCACGAGCTGCTGGGCCTCGGCGAATGGAATAGGCCCGACGACACATATCAGCCGCTCCAAGCCATCTACCTGTAGAAGTTGCTGGCTGTAGTGAACTGATTCCCCTGCTCCATTGAGCGCATCAAACTCGCCTCGGTTCGGATCAGGCATTTCCTCGCCGTGAAGTGGACCACCCAAACACCAAATCTTCATGACACTTCCCCCTATCGTCGGTATTGATCAGAGCGGAGTAGCACAGCGCCATCAGCTCCGCGGCTTGATTTACTTATCAGGCGACCCGAAGCGAAATCCCTTTGCCACCCAGCGAATCATGAAGATGAGGAAGTAGGCCAAGAACCAACTCCCCGCTGGGACGACCAATACAGCGAACAGCAACCCGCCCCAGTTAAATACCCTCCCATAAGGTACAGCTGGGTAAAGGCCTCCAGGGACATGGTCACCCCGTACTGGCGGACCAGCTTCTGGTATTCGGCGTTGATCTTGGCGGAATAGCACATGGTGCGGATGAGGCCGCACCCGGCGTATCCGCCGCGTGACGATCTCCTACCCCAGCAGCCCCTGCACCAGGAGCTGCCCGTAACGCCGCAACTCGGCAGGCCCGGGGTGATTGAACAGCGCGGCAGCCCCCAGCGAATTGGCACTTGCCCCCATACCGCCCAGCTGGTCATCGGTGACGATCCAGTGCTGCGCAGCGAAGGCTGCCCCGGATTCCATGGCAGCGCGATACAACGCCTGGTTGGTGTAGTTCCATCCGGTCAGCACTGGCCCGTCCACGGAGTTCCGACGCGGGACCGACATGACCACCACGTCCATGCCCACGGCCTTAGCCTGGCTGACGATGCTCTTGATGTTGGCCAACGTCGACGCCTGCCCAAGCTCATTCATGCCGAAGTGCAGCAGCAACACGTCCGCACCGGAATCCAATACCGCCTGCAATCGAGCAGGCCAGAGCCCGTTGTGCTGGCTGTTGGCTGAGGTGCTGCCGCCACGCCCGAAGTTGAGATAGGTAACCGCCTGCCCGGTGAACTGCTCCAACGCTTCGACCAAGGACCACGCCGCACCGATCTTCACGTGCACCTGGCCCTCCCCATCACCAAAATCGAACTTGGGCAGCGCAGCCACCGTATCGGCCGGCATGTTGATCAGGTAGTTCTCCGGCCGGTCGCGTGCCACCCCATTGGCCGTGTAGGGCGGATCACCCAGTTGGATCGCCACGATGGAGTCACCATAGCTGGCAACGGTGATGGCCTCGCCCCGTGACGCCTTGCCGAGCAGGCGGGCCAGCATCCGGCGATTGTGCTGCAGCAGGTACTGCCAGTCGCTTTCGGCGCCGCGCCGGATGACGCCACCCTCGAACTCGCCGGCAGGAATCACCTCTACTGCCTCGCCCACCACCAGACAGTAGGCGATGATCACCTGCCCCGTATCGGCGGACGGCTGATACTCGATTGCATCGAAGTCCCGCTCGACGCCCTTCTTCACCGTAATCGCCATCGACTGCGGGTCGATCTGAATCAGGTCGTAGCGCTCGCGCGCATAGTCGAAGGTCGTATCGACGTTGAAGGGCGCGGTGTTGACCAGCCCGCGCAGCTTGCCATTGACGTGGGCAGCGTAGTCCGTGCCCAGCACCAGCGCCGAGCTGTCCAGGCTACGCACCGCCGACACGTTGCTGATGTGCCGGCGGCCAAGCCACGGGTTCGGGTTGCTGACGAACAGGGCGCTGGCCACGTAGTACTGCAGCGGGTAGTCCTCGACCACCTGCGTGCCGGTCGCGGCCGGATCCAGAGTGACCGTCCCGCTCAGCGGCAGGCGCTGGTTGCCCGAGTACGCAAGCCCTCCCACATCCACGTCCAGGCCCGTCGCGCCGAAGGTCGGCATGAACCGGTCAAGCAGGTAGGACAGGTCGATATCGGCCAGCCCCTGCACCTTGTCCGAGGCCACCATCAGCTCATCGAAGAAGGCTTCCACCGTGGTGGCACCAGGCGCGGCCAGAGCCGTGAAGCCACCTGCGCCCTGCCGGTAGTAGCCACGCTGGATCTGCGTCAGGCCGCCGATGTTGTTGATCCGGGCCAGACCCATGCGCGCCCGCGCGCCGGTCGAGGTGAGCGCCTCAATGTCCACGATCAGGGTCGAAGCGGCCGGGATCGCCACCGGGTTGAAGCGCAGATCCACATCCTGCGCCACGTCGGTCTGCGGGTACTGCGAGGCCAGAATCGTATTGGTCGCCAGCAGCTGATCGCCATCGGCCGCGCTGGGTGCACCGGCGTAGCTGGAACCGTTCGGTCGGGCCCAGACCTGCAGCACGTACCGGTGGACCGTCGTCAGGTAGTCCAGGTGCGCGCGGATCCGGTTGATGATGCCGCCCTTGGGCGTAAAGCCCACGGCCCAACGATTGAAGTTGCTGGCGCCTGAGAAAACGGTGTCATAGGGCGTGGTGTCGTTGACTGCCACCGACACCAATTCGGTAAGGCCCTGCAACGTCGATATCTGATCGTCCTGCACCACGTTCTGCTCGGCAACTTGCTGGACCGTTTCAGCCAGCGGGTTGGTGGCAACGCGGTTGATGGCCTGAAAAGCGAGCTGGTTGGGGGCTGCGACAAGGTTGTCCGATACGCCTTGGGTGAACCAGCCACGTGCGTACTGCGTCGAACTGGCCGCGTCGTTCTTGCGACCGATCGAAAGGAAGCCGCGAGCACTGAGCTTCCACAGCAACAGGTCGGTTCCGCTGGCAGTCACCGACTGTGGCAGGCGAATGCTGATCTCGCGCCAGTCATTGGAGTCCGACAACAGCGCGCCATCGATGGTCGTCTCAGCCAGCAGCGTGTCATTCGGCCCCGGCGGCATCGCGCCAGAGGCGCCGGTTGCCCGGAGATATGCCTGCAGCGTCAGTGGCCCGATGGACTGCACCCCCTCCATCCAGAAGCGGAACAGGTTGACGGTGGCGCCGGCCGGGGCGAAGCCCGCTGCAAAGGCGGTGATGTTGGATGCCGACGGGTAGGTGCTGTTGCGAACCGTCTGTGCCACCGTCGTCTCGGTGATATCAATCAGCTGCAGCACATCGCTCATGTCACCCGAAAGCTCGCCCACCGAATACTTGTCGGCCTTCAGGGCAAGAATCAGAGGACCATTCCACCGCCATGCGGCGCCGGTCCAGCTGTACTGACCCGAGTTGCTTACCGTTACTCCGCTGACCGGATCCACGTGGGTCCCGGTATCGAACTGCACCTGAGCAGTCATTCCGGTTGGCTGGCCGGTATCTGCCGACAGTTCCGCCCACGTGGCGTAGGAGCGCAGGCCATTGTCGGCCAGGAAGTCCTCAAACTCGGACTCGATCCCATTCCAACTACGCCGGGCAACGCCCTTGCGGTCCTGCCACGTGGGTGCCGGACCGTTGATGCCAGCGTCCAGGTTCTCGGCGTTGTCGTACAAATCCTTGACAGCAGTCGACGGCACCGCGTTCCCGGTGTTGAAGGTCGTCATCTCTATGGTTCTCCGGTGGGGTTACGGCGCGATTGCGTCGTCGTACTGGTAAAAAGCGGGGTCGTACTGCAGTGCGGTCAGCTCCACCGTGCCGTCATCGCCGGGCGTCAGCTCGCTGAGCACAGCGTCATATCCGACGCGGGTGCTGTCGCAGAAGATCAGCTCGGGCGGGTCAATCGCAGGGTCTTCCATGATCCAGGTGCTGAAGGCGTGCTCCGCCGGCAGTGCCGAGGCTGCGATGGTTAGGCGGTGATCATCCACCCGGGTGGGCACGATCACTGCCGAGAGCGATCCGTCCTGGAAGCGGATCAGGCACCGCGGCGCGGGCAAGCTCCAATCTAGGTACTCACCCACCTCGATCAGCACCCGCGTGCCATCCAGGTGGGCCGAATCGATCATCGCGCTGGTGGTGCTGGATCCGGGAATGTCGTCGAACAGCTTGACCCGGTCGCCGTACTGGTAGACCAGGCCCATCATCTCGGTCTTGGTCGTGTAGGTCAGGCGCTGGCCTTGGTGCTTCATCAGCCGTCGCATGCCGATGCGGTACGCGCGATCGCGCGTGCCCACCCCCATCAGCTCGAAGGTGTCCACCTTCCGGGGGGTATCCACGTCCGGCAGGCGGCACTCCACCGTCTCCGCCGCCCAGGTGACCTCATCGATGTAAGTCACGTCCACCCCGTCGAAGTCGTCCGGGCCCGGCGCGGTGAACGCCGTGGTCAGCTGCTCGAGCTGCCGCTGCGGGGAGATGCCGCCACGCCAGGCCTTGATTCCCTCGCGCCCTGCCGAGCACATGGAATCGACCAGCAGGAAGTAGCCCATGCCGGCTTGTCCGGCCATCTGCAGAACGTCCAGCGCGCTGGTGCCGGACTTCTCGGCGCTCAGGTCGAAGAACTCCCCGCGCGGGGTCCAGTAGGTCGCCTCCAGGTGCGCCAGCGTCTCGCTGTCCATCTGGTCGGCCGGCAGCCCGAGAGTGTGCATCACGTGCGTCATCGCGCCGCTGATGGTGCGTGCGGTGCCTGATTCGTACTGCCGCGTCGCCTCCACGTTGAACCGGCGGTCTGACTGCGCAGCCAGCTTCGTGCCGGTGGTCACCGTCAGCCCGATGGTGGTCAGGTCGTTGTAGCGGGTCGGCCGCTGCGACAGGCGGGCGCGCAGCCCTTGCCAGTAGCAGGCGTCCCGCGCCGAGTTGCCGCCGCGCTCGGTGACTCGGCGAACGCGGACCTCGATCTGGCCCGGCATGGCCAGGTTGATGCGCTGCGTGTAGCCCATCGCATCCTCGGTCATCTCGGTGTAGGTGTGGGACAGGACGGACCACGGTGTACCCGAGCCATACACCCGCCACGCCACGCGCACCGTCACCGTGAAGGTGCGCCGCTTGCCCTTGTCGGTGTACCAGATCAACCCGCTGGGGAAATTGATGTCGTACTCGAACGCATTGGTGGTCTCCCCGTCCGGACAGACCAGGAACGGCCCGAGCCATTCCTCGCCCTCTGTGAGCCCGGTTGCCCGGTAGTCGGAGGAAGTTCGGGCTGTCCAGCCTGGCCAATCTGTATCGGGAACGCCGGCCTCGGTCAACCGCTGCACGGTCAACGACAGACCAGAGACGGAGGCGATGCGGTACTCGCTGAGGCCGCGCGACATTGCCAGCGACACGCTGCCCGGGGGCAACCCGCCGAAGGCTGTCCCGGTGGCGCTGTCGTAAGCCAGCGTCACGCGCGGCTGGGTTGCCGGGGTGCCGCCGGACGTGGCTGTGCCTGCGGTCGCTGCCGGGCTGCTGCCGAACACGCCCGCCGGCAACCCACTGAAGGTGATCGATCCACCGGCATAGGGGCTGCCTGCCTCGCCGATGGTCACCACCCCACCCGACTGGGTGGCCACCAGCCCGCTGTCTACCAGCTGGTCATTGATCGCGGTGAGCAGCACGCCCAGGGTGATGTAGTTCGCTTCCAGCGCCACGCCGTAGCTCAATCCTGCCCACCCCAGGGTGAAGCTCGCCGGCGTGCCGCTGTAGTCGTAGGTCGTCGCTGCCGACGAGCCGGTGATCTTGGCAGGGCTACCGCCCACGCCAGGCACTGCCGGCGAACCAGCAACGTAGCTGGCCACGAACAGCGCGTAGTCCGCGCCGCTGTAGGTCAGTAGCACGGGCATGCCCGCCACCGGCGCCAGCTCAGCCACCGCGCTGCCGGCGATGACCGTGTACAGCCCGCTGGTGGACGCCTGGAAGATCGCCGCCGCCTTGATCGTCAGCACGGCACCGGGCACCCAGCCGTCAGGCACTGACGTGGCCGGCCGTTCCTTCCCATCCGAATCGGTATACGTCGCGTTGTTCAGGGTCAGGGCATTGCCGCCGAGGGTGACCGAGTCAGCGTTGATGCTGGTCTCGGTGTCGGCGGTGTCGCTCAGGTCCAGGCCGGATGTGCCAGATGCCGTGGCGCCGACCTCGGTGGAGTTCACCCAGTTCTCGGAGCGCTGATCGCCGCCAACGTCGGCGCCGGGCGGGTAGATGGTCATCTGCACGTCGTCACCGAACGAGCTGAGCGGCGTGTTGCCCAACCGCGCCGAGCCGAACGGGATCACATGCTGGCCCTTCCCGACGCACACGAACATCTGGGTGCGGTAGGAATTGCCGCCAACGAACCTCGATACCGGCTGCACCAGGTAGTCGGCCCACACGCGGCATCGCCCCAGCACCTCGCGAATAGGGCTGCCAAGGCGGGCCGTGTTGGCACGGGCCGTGTCCAGGCTGAGACTGTCGCCCTGCCCATACCGGTTCCCCGATGGCATGTTGGCCACCATGTAGATCGCGTAGGCCGCCATGACTGCAACGACCACCCAATACACGATGGTGAGAGCGCCCTCCGCATGGGGGATCGGGTAGATGCAGAC
The DNA here is from genome assembly GCF_057835675.1 of Stenotrophomonas sp. GL_101. NCBI lineage: Bacteria > Pseudomonadati > Pseudomonadota > Gammaproteobacteria > Lysobacterales > Lysobacteraceae > Stenotrophomonas > Stenotrophomonas sp. GL_101. The sequence continues at coordinate 3,160,427 of NZ_CM174432.1, forward strand.
GTTGGATTCGGGATCGATCCACGTGTCCGCCCACGCATCCACTGGCACCATCACCCCGTCCACCTCGATATCGATCGGGTGCGGTCCCTCGCCTGGGTAGCTAGGGACGTTGGAGCGCAGCCACCCATCGATGGTGGCGCGGCCATGCCGGTGGGTCTCCAACGGCTCGCCAGGCAGGCGTGATGGGAAGATCCGGATCACGCGTAATACTCCACCTTGTTGAATCGACGCTCGAAGCGCGACACCGGCAACACGGTCACGTTGTGCACCTCGTTGCATTCCAGCGTGCACATGCGGCCATCCACCTGAACCAGCACAGCGACGTGGGTCACCACGCTTCCCTCGTAGCAGAACGCGACAGCCCCTTCCACAAGATCACTCCCGGCCTGCGCCACAGCCGCCTGTTGCGCGAGTGTTGGCAGGTCTTCCCGGGTTGCCCCGGCATGCTCGTCCCAGGGTGCCAAGCCAAGGTCGCGGCGCACTTCATTGACCACGCCGTAGCAGTCCAGTTCGGGGAACTCGCGGCCGCCGCTGACCCACACCACGTCCAGGTATTTATCCAGATCGATACTCATGAGATGTAGCGCAGCCCCGGGTGTTGAGAGAGAGTGAAACGGTCGCGCGGCCAGGCCGTGTCGAGGATGTTCATGAATCCGGCGGTGATCTGGACCTCCGTGGCAGACCACTGCCCGCCCTTGATCACCATCTCCAGCGGGTTTTTCACCGGCGCCAGCAGGTCGGTGTGCACGTACACCCGGAGCGTGACCTGCATGCGCAGGCGCGCCGCAAGCGCCGTACGGATGGCCGTACTGACCACGCCGTTGATGTTGCTCAATGCGAAGCGCAGGTCCTGGACACCGTCGGCATTGCTCGCGAGCTTCGCCACGTCCATGCCACATGCGGTGAAGGTCACGGTCTCGCCGGTTTCCAGGACCGCGGTGATGTCCTCCCACCCCCTCACCAGGTAGTGGGTAACCTCCCCGACGTGAATGGCGAGCGTTTCCAGCTCAACCTCGATGCCGCCGGATGCATATAGCCTTTCGAGGATAGTCACGACGTGGGCCACTCCCTATTCGCCGCCAGATCCACAATGTCGGAATTCCGCACTGCATCCGGATAGGCGGTCGAGCCATCGGCCAGCAGTGGGCGCCGGAACATCTCGATGGTGGCGCTGACCTGCCAGAAATCCCCCTCCACCAGGATCGGGCCGTCGTAGAAGCTCTCCGTGAACCTTGAGCGGTAGTAGTCCACCCCGATAGGCGCCTTCAGCTTCAACAGGAACCAGGCCGTTCCGTCGTAGAGATCCTCCTGCACCCACTTCTCAAACAGCGCAGCCTGCATGTCGGTGGGGAACAACCACGACAGGCTTACGCGGCTGGGCGTGCTGGTGTAGTTCCTGCGGTTGATGGATGCTCCGCTGACGAACCGCGGGGAAACCAACGGCGAGATGGGTTTGAAGCCGTATCCGTCCCGCAGTGGCATTGGCATCCACGATGGATAGGGGACTGCTGCTGGCATGAGGCACCTCAGTGAAGTTTGCGCAGGTCTACCTGACACGACGCGAGACGTTGTTTCCGTTGCGCAAACCATTTGCGACCTTGCCGTGGCCGGTTGCCATATCGGTGGCCACGCGGTTGTAGGTTTGGTTCATCCCGCGGCTAACTGCGGATTCCACCAGCTGCAACGTCCGCGCATCCGGATCACCGTTGACGCTGATGACAGGGGCATAGGTCACGTTGCCGCGCCCGCCTCCACCGGCGCCGCCACCAGCAGCGATCCGGTCCAGAGTTGCGTCCATCTTTGCCGCCGTCCCTGCGGTCAGCACGCGCTCGCCCTTGTCCAACAGCCAGGTTCCTTCCCGCGGCACGGAGTTGATGCCGTCGTGGGCCATACCAATCGTGCTTGCTGCGGCAACGGCAGCAACGTAGGGTGCGGTCGCCGAGAGCGCTGCCTGCGCAGCAGCAGGCGCCATGGCCGGTCCAACAATGGGAATGGCTGCGGTCGACGCGTAGGCAGCGAGCGCGGCCTGCGCGGCCGTTGCAGCGGCATTGCCCACCAAGGCGCTGGAGGCAGAGACCGAGGCCGAATCACCAACCGCAAGCTGGATTGCCTTGTAGACCAGCCACTGGGCAGCCATCTGCTCTAGAGCACCGACAACTGCATTGCCCATATCGACCGCGATGTTCTTGAATGATTCACCGAGGGACTGGTTGCCTCGGATCAGTTCATCGAACTGCGACGCAATGCTGCTGGTGGTCGTCGCCAGGGTGTTCTGCACTGCGTCTTGCGCCTGCTGGTTGTAGTTGGTGGCGTCGAAGGCATAGTTCTGCCATGCAACCTGAGCCCCCAACCGCCAGTCCCCAAGCATCGCCAGTCGCTGCTCCTGGAACGCGCGCTCCTTGCCCAGTTCCTGGTTGCGGAAGTTGTCGGCATTCGCAGCCAGCAGATCCCACGTTTCCTTGTCCTTGGCCACGTCGCGGCTGCCGATACGCTTCAGCTCCTCCTGGTACTCCTTCTGGATGTCCAGCTGCCGGCGCAGCATTGCCACCCCGTCCGAACCTCGGCCCATTCCCATCAGGTCCAGCTCGTTGGAGCGCTCGCGGTTGCTCCCGGCCTGCACCAGGATCGCCTGTTGACGGGCCAGTGCCTCCGCAGCCTCCTGTTCCTTCTGGTACGCGGCCGACTTCTGGCCGGACAGCAAGAGCTGATCGCGCGTGGCTACCAGCAGCGCCCGGGTGGACGCCGTCATGGTGTTGGTCTTATCCCCCAGTTCCTGCTGGATCTTCGCGGCCTGGCGCTCACTCTCGGTGACCTTCTGCCCCGTCTCCACCAGCTGCCTATTTGCCTCAATCTGCCGCTGCGCGGTCGCCAGCAGATTCTGCGCAGACCCATCATCGGCGTTCTTCTTGCCCACGCCGTCGCGCTTGTTGAACTGCCTATCTACATCGGCGCTGGAGCGCGCCATCAGTCGTTGCATGGAGCCGTCGAGCAGGCGACTATCAGGCGCGAGCTTCCTGCCCTCCTCATCGAAGCGGTCCACATCGATCTTGTTGTACATCTCCACGATCTTGGCGACAGCCAGCCGCTTCGCCGCCTCGCGGTCGAGCCCGGCCAGCTTCCCGTTCAGGGCTTCCGATGCCGCCTTGCGCTCTGCCTCGTTCTCTTGGATGACCTTGCGACGCTCGGCCTCCGCCTTGCTGTCTACCTGGTCCTCGATGTTGGTGGGCATGCGTGCCCTGGCCGAGGCGTTCGGCGTGATGCCAGCGCCTGCCAGCGAGCGGGAGGCAGCATCGGCCACCCCGCCGCGCAGCCACTTCAGCTGCTGCTGCTGCATGTTCCACCACGCGCCTACCGGGTCGCTGCCCAGCCCAACGGAGCTGGACGCCTGGGAGCCGATGCGGGCCATCAGGTCGGCGAACAGCTTCGCCTCGCCCCATGCGCCTGATGCGGCGTCCTTGATGGAATCCCACCACACGGCAACCGCCGGCAGCGCCTCACGGGAGCGGCTGGCCACGTCATCGATGTGCTGGGCATAGATTCGGGTGGCCTCCGAGACGGCCTCCGTGCTCTTGCCCACCGCGTCCAACGCGATCACCCGATCCAGCTGCGCGCGCGTCAGGAAATGCTCGGTCTCGTTGAGCTTCAGCAGTGCCTCGACAGGCTCCTTACCCAAGTCCATGAACTTGCGGATGGTGGAGTCCAGGGACTGGCCCACTGCGCCCTCCATGCGTGCGGCTGCGGCCGACACCAGATCGAACTGCTCGCCGGTGAACTTGCCGGTGGCAGCGACAGCCGTCAACGCTTCCATAGCACCGCCACGCGTCACGCCAGCGAAGGCGTCAAGTCTTGCCGTCAGACGGTCCAAGTCGCTCACCATGACGCCGGCATAGCCGCCAGTCAGCAGTAGGGCGCCATTGAACTCGCGCAGATCCTTCTCGCGTGCGTACAGGGCGGCGCCGAGGGTGGCCAGTGCGGCGGCGCCTACGGTGAGCGGATTCACCAGCCCCACGATGTAGCCCCCCACGGCCCTGGCTGCGGGGCCGATGCCGCCGAACTGGTCCTTCAGCTGGCCGCCCTGCTGGATGGCCACCATCCATGCCGGCTGGCCGCTCACCAGGCTGGTGGTGATATCGGTGATCTGTGCCGGCAGCATGCGCATGCCCTGCCGCAGCTCGCCGGAGGACAGGCCCAGGCGGTTCTGCGCGTTGGCCGCGGCCAGCACCGATGCACGGGTGGAATCCAGCCTCGCCTGGTACTGATCGAACATAGCGGTGTTGAGCATGCCTCCCCGGTGCGCACGCTCCAGGCGTTCCTCCATGGCGGCCAGCCGGTTGAGCGATGCGACGGTCGGGTCGATCTGGCCGAGCAGCTGCTGCAGGTTCAGCTTCTGTGCTTCGGCCGCGCGTGCGGCCTCACGTGCCTGGTTGGTCGCCCGCGCCTCCGCTTCCTGCAGATCCTTTGCACGCGCCGTCATCCGCTCCTGGGCAGTGCCAGCGTTTGCCATGACGGCGACGCGCGAGTTCAGGGCGGAGGTGCTCTCCCTGGCCGCTTCAGCCAGGGCACGCTCGGACAGGTTGGCGCCGCGCATGCTCTCGGCATAGGCCACCGCCTGCACTGCCACCGCCCTGAATCGTGCCTCCTGCGCGGCAATGGCGGCCTCCATCTGCTGACTGCCGGTAGTGACCTCCCTTTCCGCAGCGGCTGCAGCCTTGCCTGCAGCACCGTAGGCCTGGACCTGTCCGGTGGTGCCAGCGAGCTTTCCATCCAGCGCCCCCAGGGATGCAAGGATCTCGGTGTTGGTTCGGTTGAGCAGCTGCAGCTCCCCGATCACCGCCCCTGTACCGGTACCGATGCGATCGAGGGCACCACCCAACCGGTCCCCGAGCACGCTGGAAGACCGTTCGACGGTCCTGGCCAGGGCCTGGTAGTCACGCTCCAGCCTATCGGTGGCCCCGCTGACCTTCTCTGCCGCAGCGGCATTGTCGTCAAGGGCCTTGGTTCCCTCGACCAGTCCGCTGCTGTCGACGCTGTAGCCCAGCTCTGCGATATCCACCATCGTTACCGACTCCCTTTGTTCGCTTCCATCGCGCGCGCGTGGGCGGCGGCCTGTTCTTCCCGCACGGCTGCGAGGTACCGGTCATCCATCGCCATCAGCATTTCGACCTCCTGCGGCGACACTTCCAGCATCAGCAGCCGCTGCCATTCGCCTACGTCAGCAAACGTCAACGGTTCAGGGCCGCTACGCCGGCGGCTTGATAGCTGCCAGAACCAATCCCAGGCGTGATCCGCTTCTTCTGGAACCTCAACCTCTGGAGAGTCCTCGCCGAACCGGGCGTTCCGGGTCCGGCGGGTTTCTCCTTTGCTATCAGGCATGTCGTACCTGACGGTCAGGTAGACCGCCTCAGACAGCCGCCTCGTCAGCGCCGCGAAAGAACTCCGCGCGATCGCCGATGGCGGCATCGACCTGCTCGCTCACCCACGGCAGCTCCTTGAAGAGCTGTCGCAGTGCCTTGTCGCTGAATTCCGGCTTCTCGCCATGGAAGGTCAGGTCACCCACCCACTGCCACCCACCCACGGAGGCCGCCATCATGTCGGTGCGACCTGCTTCAAGCTTCTCCGCGGTCACCTTGCCCCGACCGAACATCCGCTCGTTGGTGAGCTTGCGGGATGCCGCACGCACCTGCGGATGGCTGTCGGGGAGGATGGTGAGCACCAGGCCAACGGGTTCGTCGGTGCCGGGGTGCTTGATGTTGATATCGCGCTCGGCGGCGACGATGTTGGTCAGTTCGGTCATGTCTTTGATCCTTGGTATGGATCCGGGAAAGAACCTGGGGGAAGCCGGCCGGATCAGGTCCGGCTTGTCGGGCGGCCGCCCTATCCCCCAGGAGTGCGTTTACGGCGTGACAGGTGCCGCGACGATGATCGGGGGCTGATTGAGCGCGACGGTGAAGGTATTGAGGCGGAAGTCCTCGTTCCGGCCGCCGGGCACGTTGGGACCGGCGACCAGGCCACGCCAGAATTCCAGCGTCCCGTCGGAGCGCTCGATCTTGAACGCATAGTTGCCCTTGACGGTCGGCGCCCCCGCGGCTCGCATGGCGATCTGGCCGGGGTCCACGAGGTCCTCAGCCATTTCCACTGCGGGATCACCTGCGTTGGTGATGCCCTTTCCCTTGAGCGACACCACGGTGTCCAGGGTGTCGTAGCTGACCACGTTGGTGTTGATGCCCCGTTCGCCGAGACTGCCCACCTTCTTCACCTGGACATAGGTCAGCGCGGCGAACGCAGTGGCGTCCAGGTCCTCGTTCTGGGGCGTGATGCAGATATGCAGCTTGTCGCCGCTGTTGGTTTGAGCTTCGGGCATGGTTGAATCTCCTCGCGATTGGCGAAAAAAAACCCGCCACGGGGCGGGGTCTTGGGGAACGAGAAAGGCCCGCTGGTGGGCGGGCCTCGATGTGGGTGTCGATGATGTGGATTCGAACCACTGCAAGGCGCGACCCTTGCTGGCCCAATCCCATGGCCTGACCCATGGGCATGAATGTGGGCGCGTCCCCCACAACCCCCGGCTGCACCGATCCAGGCCGGGACAATCCATCGACGTTGAACTATTTGGGCTGCGGGCCCAGCTTGGCAGCAACCAGCTTCAGCGCCTGGTCGCGGGTGAAGCCCACCTCGACATAGGCTAGATACTCATCCCGCACGAACCGCGCCTGTTCCCGATTGAACGCATCCAGCAGAGTGCGGTTCCGCCGCATCCGGTCTATCGCCTCTCGCAGCTCCGCCAGCTCGCCCTCAGTGGGCGGCGCATCGCTTCGGACCAGGTGCAGGTTGGGCGGCTTGGGGCTCATGGCCGGATTCTACCCCGACACGAACCCCTGCCACCTGATGGTCACCGGGTGCATGATCCGCTCCGGGTCTTGGATCAGGGCGGAGGTCCACGGCTTCCGGTAGACTCGCATCCCGGCGAAGGTCGTGCCCTTGGCGAAGGCCGCGATGATCTGGTCCGTGATGCGCGTGCCCACCATGATCCCTTGCCCCGGCCGGTAGCAGGCCGAGAGCTGCCCGAAGCCCTGTTTCAGCGATGGGCCGTCATCGGCCAGGCCGTAGTTCTGCGTCTCGTTCTGGAACCACTGCAGCTCCAGCCATGCACCGGTGGCCGGCGGCTTGAATCCCAGCGCCGGGTAGGAGCAAGGCAGGTTCTGGGCCGCGCCGAAGGCGCCCACCAGCCCGGCGAAGGCGTCATAGATCTCCGTGTCGCTCATTTGATCCTGTCCCCTACCGACTTGGTCACGCTGTCCACGATGAAGATCCAGTTCTGGGTGGCCGATCGCATGAAGCCTTTGCCTGGCTGCGCGTAGACCCGGCCCAGGCTGTCCTCGCCGTAGAAGCCGTGCTCCATGCGCAGCGCGTAGGCAGCGGTCCAACCGGCCCACACCGTCTGCCCCAGCTCAACCGCGGCGAAGACCAGACTCGGGGCCCCGCCGGCGCCATCGGGCGGCCCCTCAGTCGAAGCCACCGCCGAGTTTCGGAGGAACGCGGTGTCGACCGGCATCTTGCCGCCCTCGCCCTCCGGGGTGTTCGCCTCCTCCATCACCTGCTGGGCCGACTCGCGGAAGATGGCCAGTTGGCGCAGCTTTGCCTTCTCGGCAAAGGCCTTCACCTGGTCACCGAACTTGTTGGCCACGCAGCACCTCCGCGGTCATGTCGATCCGGTACTGCTTTGTGCAGCGGCAGCCAACAACCTCTTCCGCTCCGGCTCCCAAGCTGGTGTCGCCCGGGTAGTTCAACAGCGCACCGCTCGGCGTTTGGAAAGGCTCGCCGAACATGCGCTTCTGGCCGTTCATTGCTCGATGGCTGTGCCGGGTCCGACGGTCATTGGTGTCCGACCAGGTGCACTCCACGTTCTCCGGCGCCAACTTGCCGGCCTCGATCTGCTGCCGGTAGGCCTCTTCCCTGCCCGCGTTGAGCGAGGCGATGGACTCGGTCCTGGCGATCATCTCGCCGCGCAGCGCCAGCAGGCGATCTGCGTAACGTCCAGCGATCTTGTCGATATCCGCCTGAGACACCGGCTTGCCGGCGGCGATGGCGCGCTTGACGATGCCGTCCAGGCGCTTGTCCCGCCGCTGCCGATCAAAGTACGCCGCCATCGCCTTCGGGTCGCCGCTGGCCAGCTGCGCGCGCATGTTGGTCACGTACTGGCTCTGCTGCGACGTGAGCCCCACGACACCACCTGAGCGCCGCCCTGTCTCGCCCACCCGGCCAACGATATCCAGCGCAGTCTGGCGCGGGTTGCGGCCGGCGATCATCCCCTGCTGCAGCACACCTCGGATCACCTGGCGCTGGCTCTCGATGATCTCGGTGACCAGGCGAGACGAGTTGTTGGCCAGCCACCGCTCCGCCGCCGGATTGCGCAAGTCGAAACTGGCGCGCAGCACCGGCGACGGCGATCGCGGCCGGTAGCTCCCGGTGATGATTGGATCCAGCGACAGCCGCACCGGCGGGATTTCCTGGACGCCGGCACCAGCACCAGCGACGAACGCAGAGCGCACCGCCTCGGCCAGAGGTGAGAACCGTGCGGCATCCATGCCCAGCGCCGTCAGCACCTGTTCCACGCGGCCAGCGCGTAGCAACTCGGCAACGGCCTGCACCGCAGCGTCGTTGCGCGCAGCGACGATGGCCTGCACGAACGCCTTGCGCAGCTCAGGCTCCAGCCGGCGAGCCAGCAGTTCCAGTTCTCGGGAGGTCAGCTTGGCCATCAGCGTCGGGCGTGGAACTCGTACAGCAGGACCTGGCCACCCGGCGACAGCGGCTGCAGGTCAATGAAATGGAAAGGCTCGCCGCCCAGCAGGATCCGGTCATCCTTGGTCGGTGCGATATCGATCGCGGTGGAGATCAGGCCGAGCTTGTCGCCCTGCTGCACCAGCGTGGTGTCGCGGTTGGTGAGGCTGTATTCCAGCTCCACCGCTTTGCAGTCGTGCCGCGTCGGCGTGCCCGGCTGCGGGTTGTGCGGCGGCCCAGTAGGCGCGCCGTCTCGTTCCAGCTGCGTGGCATAGCCGTAGCGATCAATCAGCCGCGTGGCCGTGGCCTGCATGCGGTCATAAAACGCGCTCATACGACCCGCACCGCTGGGCCGACGGCCGGCGTCCGGAGCAGCGGCGCCAGGATCTCGTCGATCGCGGAAATGATCGGGCGGTTCGGGGTCGCACTGCCGGCATTGGAGCCGTCGGCATAGTTGACCTCGATCGGGCCCACCTTCTCCTTGGTGACCTGCTCCACCGCGACGAAGTCCGGCGAGAGGCTGCCGGGGTTAACCAGCTCTCGCAGCGCCGCCTCGTAGGTTGCGCGTTCGACCTCGTCCGGGATCTCATCCGGCTGGATCTGGTCACCGTCGTAATCGACAGCACCGGTGCGGGGCCATTCGTTCGGCTGGCCCCGACCGGCAGTGCGCACGCCGGGGAACATCGACGACCAGCGGCCGGAGGCAAGAAGCACCCGGTACCGGCCGTCGATGTAGTCCGTGGCGCGGACGAGCGCGCCGGTGCGGGCGTCTTCCGATCCCGCTCCCCAGGCGGGGTTGCCGCGCGCCTGGTGGTAGCTGTCCGCGTCTTCCAGCGTGCCGTACATGTCAGCCCTCGCCGCCCGTGTTGCCGGCGCCGGCAGCAGCCTTCTCGACATCAGCGATGGCCGCCTGCAGCTTCGGCACACCCCAGTTGCCCTTGGCCTCGATGCCCAGCTCCTTGGCGCGCGTGATCAGTGCGTCCTTGTCGGCACCGCCCTCGCCGCCCGTGTTGCCGGCGCCGGCATCGTCGCCACCGGCGGCCGTCAGGATCTTGGCATTGAGCCAGCCCTGCACCACGGTGTTCTTCTTGATCTGGTCCCAGCCGGGGACAACGGTCGGCTCACCCTTCGGGAGGATGGTGCCGTCCGGAAGGCCGAGGGGACCGGTGTGGTTGTTCGTGATCTTCATGATTCGCTCCAGTGAGGCCCCGGCACACTGCCGGGGCCATAGGGGTTAGATGCCGTCGAGGTAGACGACTTCCTTCGGCAGGCGAACGTCCAGGCCGCCCAGGCGCATCACGCCCGGGATGTCCCAGCGCAGCGGGCCGCTCTGCCAGGCCGGCAGGAAGCGGTGCGGCATCGGCATGTGCAGCTTCAGCACCTGCGGATCATTGCGGTATGCAACCAGCCGCGTGGTGCCGCCGACACCGGCGGTGTCCAGGCCACGTACGCCACGCACCGTCAGCGGCTGACCGGTCTGCACGGTGTAGACGTTGTTGGCCAAGAACCACTGCAGGATGGTCATATCGCTCTGATCACTCATCTTGCGAGTGGCCAGGAGCAGGTACTTCGACCAGGGCAGAAGCAGGGTGTCGGCGATCGAGGCCGTGTTCGTGCCGTTGAACACATTGAGCAGCGCCTGGTTAAGCACCGCGACGATCAGCTGAGAGTCGGTCGTTGCGTCCCAAGCACCAGTGCTGGCCGCCACCGGCGTGACGCCAGCGGCGTTGAACAAGCCGGTGAAGCCCTTGTCGGAGTCACCCGACAGCGCCACACGGTCAACCATCTCCTCCGACGCCTGGCGCGCTGCTGCGGCATCGTCGGACTGCAGATTGATGCCCAGCAACTGCGCCCGACCGATCTCTTCCCAGCCGAAGCCGTAGCCGATACCAGCGGTGTGCACGCCGGTCTGGTGCTGCGCGCGGGTGGTGCCGGCCTTCGGGATGTCATCGGCATTGCCGTTGATCCACCCGGCCTTGCCGTACTGGTCGGACGAGTAGTAGGTAACCGAGGTGGCGAACTCGCTACCCGAGGTGTCCACCGGCACCAGGCCGCGGTACTGCACCGACGGATAGACGGTCTTGTAAACACCCGGCTCGATGATCGAGGTCTGGGCAACGACGAAACCCAGTGCGGCCTGGGCGTCGAAGAGGGGGATTGCTCCATTCATGGGGTTGGCTCCTTAGCCGAGACGAACGACGGCCAGCTGACCGGCGGCGGTGGTGCTGGTGTCCCAGCGGGCGCCTGCGAAGGCGGTGTTGCCGGTGTCCACGTTGGTGAACGTGCCGGCACCGGTGACGTACACCAGGTCGCCGGCCTTGACCGCGACGGCTGCGGTGACCCACACGTCGCCCTTCGTGATCACGCGGGCGGAGGTGCGCTGCGCGAAGCTGTCCGGGACGCCGGCGCTGCCGACGGCGGAGCGGTCCAGCAGGGTGATGCCGACGAGCTTCAGTGCGCCGGTACCGGCCAGGACGATGCCCTTGTCGGCCGTGCCCTGCGCAACCGCACGACCGAAGCCGATGCCCGGAGCGGTTTCCACGTCACGGGAGATGATCGTCGACGGCAGCATGGTCGCCTGCGCGCCAAGGATGGCCGCCGGCTGGGTGTCCGGATAGTTGTTCTGCAGTGCCATGGCTTAGGCGTCCTTCTGGTTGCGGGTGCGGTAGTCGAGGCCGGCCACGGAGGCCTGCCAGCCGTTGTCCTTGACCTGGGTCGGCTGCACGCGGCTGTCGCGCATGGCCTGCACGACCGGGTCCTGCGGCTTGGCGTTGGTGTAGAGGCCGTCGAACAGGGCCTCCACGTACGCCTCGTGCTTTCCGGCCACCGCGGCGTCGCCCAGCTTGGCCACGACGGCAGCCTGGCGCACCTGGGCATCGGTCTTGCCGCTGTAGTCCGTGTCGTGCACGGCCTTGGCCTTGGCCACCAGGTCGCCGCGCTGTTGGACGCGCTTGTCCAGGTCGGCGTCGCTAAGTACCTGCGCCCTGAGCGCGTCGCGCTCGCCTTCGGCCTTGGCAATGGCCGCGTCCTTCGCGGTGATGGCGGCTTGGTGCGCCGCCTCGGCGGTGCCCGCTGCGGTCTGTGCATCCTTCAGCTGCTGCTGCAGCTTGCCAATGGCCTGGGCGCCGGCGTCGTTGGTGACGACGGACAGCCCATCGACCAAGATGGTCTTGTCACTCATGGGGTGGTTCCTCGTAGATGGATTGTGGTCGTCGCCGTGCTGGTGCTGCTGACCACGCGCCCGGTCGACTAGCGCGAGTTCGTACTGCGTAAGAGGGGTCGGCCCCCAATTGGAGTCGCCGATGCGCGTGTTGCCGGCGCGCGGGTTGTTGTCAGGCAGGTAGGCCACGTGGTTGAAGCGCAGCGGACTGGCCTGCCTGAATTGGTATGCGGTTCCGTCTGGGGCGATCCCTTCATCGGCAACGATTTCCACCGAATAGCCGGCAGACAACGAGCGTGCGCCGGCGGCGACTTCCTTGGCAGAGGCGGCATCCATGATCGCCATTGGCGCAACCACGTGTTCGCCGTCGCGGACCACCCGCCCGCCCACCTGCCCGACCGTCAGTTCCTTCCAGTTGTCGGCGGTAACGCCCTTCGGCGGATGACCGCGCGTTACAGGCCGGCCTACCAGCGAGCGCATGCTGTCCTCATCGAACACTGTTTCCGGATCGCGATATACGCCAAACACCCGGCTGGCGTCGTCGTCCTTCAATCCCAGTTCGCGACCGAGGTAGTGCTGAACATTGCCGGCGCGGGCGACCTTTGCGTCACCGGTCAGAAAGCCGTCGCGCGTGAATGCAAGCCCGGACGCATCGAGCGCCAAGCTGTCGAAGATTTGCATGGGTCAGTCCTCTCGGATCTCTTCGAAGATTTCCGGGCCCAGCACGATGCGGCCGCGGTACGGCTCGACCTTGGTGAGATCGATAGGCGCCTTGGTCAGGCTGATGTGCGGCGTGTAGTCCGGGTAATCGTGCGAGCCGCCGGCGCGGATGATGCTCTCGTGCCGCCAGCACAGCTGAGACGATGCGAACAGGATCACCGCTGACATGCCACCGAGCGGTTCAATCGCGCGCGGGCCGCCTTCGGGGATGACCAGCTGGTCCTTGCTATCGCTGCCCCACTCGTTGGCGTTGCCGGCCTTGATCCAGTCGAAGGCTTGCCTCGAGTAGGCCACCGTCACGTGCAGCTCCTCGGCCAAGCCGGTGATGCCCTGCTCCCGTGCCCAGGCCTCGATCTCGCTGGTGTTGACCACCTTCCGGCTCACGTAAAGCGAGCGCGGAGAGGCATCGCCCAGTTCCGCCGCGCGTGCCGCTGCCGGCGAGCCATCCTCGCCTTCGTCATCATCGGCCGGAGCCGTCGTCGCGTAGTCCTGCATCTCAGCTTCAAGGCCCGGCGCAACCCCGGCCTCGGTGAGCATGTTCACTGCCACCACCGACATCACGTCCTCGGGGATGAGGCGGGTGTCGGCGATGGTCTTGATCGTGTCGGCGGTCGTCTTGCCGATGGTCGCCCGCTCCGTGTCGGTCGTCTGCCACAAGCTGCGCCAGTTGTAGAACACCTCTTCCGGGCGACTGCCCAGTGCGGAGCGGATCAGGCACTCATCCAGCACCTGCAGAGACGGGCCGAGCACCAGCTCCTGGCCAGAGCTGATCCGGTCGTAGTAGTTGCGCAGGTCGCTTTCGCCGCTGGCATTCATGCCGCCCGGCGACTGCCCCAGGAGGCGGGTCATGGGAATGTCGGAAGCGCCGGAAGTCAGCTGCATGAAGGCCATCATCACGTCGGTGAGGCCGCCGAACTGGGCTTGCTTCTGCTCGTAGTCTTCCTCGGCATCCAGCAACAGCGCGCCATTGATGCCCTTGGCCATCATGGCCAGCTGCATACGCTTGAGCATCTGCTCTTCGTACGCCGGATCCGAGAGCATCGACATGAAGTTTGGAATCTTGATGACGTCGACCTTCGCCTCGAACACCAGGGAGGCGATGTTCCCGGCAGTGCTGTCGGCGTCCTTGATGGCCTTGCTGATCGCCAGCAGGACCGAATCGCCCCAGCCGTCGCCGGTATCCAGCTCCGGATCCGGCTTCGTAGCGCCCTGCAGGATGACCAGGCGCGACGGATGGATCCGCAACTGGCCTGCGGTCCCGCTGCTGAGGTTGTAGTAGGCCGGCCGGCCATAGCCAGGGGACTCCGGATCGCGGTCCAGCTCACCCGCCTGCAGCACTCGCTTGGACAGCACGTTGATGTGCTTGATCCCGCCCTTGCTGATCGACTCCGGCTTCAGCGGCTGCATCGGGTCGGACTGCCCGGTGCCGATGTAGAGCGCCGCTCCGCCGGCGAGTCGGGCGCGGATGAGCGCCTCCAGCACCTTTTGCTGCAGGCCCAACCGCTTCTCCTCCGACTCAATCGCGCTGATCTGCGCCTGGTCCGCGCTCCAGCCGCGCCATTTCCGGCAACTGTCCATCGCTGGGATATCGATCACCTTCCGCGCCAGCCAGGTGCCGCGGTACGCGTTGGTGGCGTCAGCTTCCGACAGCACGGGCAGGCCGTAGAACGACCCTGCTGCCTTATCGCGAGGCGTGCCCAGGTTGGCCACCAGATTGACCAGCCCGTCTTTGATTTGTGCGAGCTTGCCCATCAGAGCGCGTTCCCCAAGTTGTAGGTGCTGCCGGTGACCAGCTCAGCGAAGGCGCCGGAGAGCGCGTCCACCTGGTCGTCGTGCTTGGCGTTGGGGAACTCGGCGATCTCGTCCAAGAACGCCGCCACCCATGGGCCAGTCACCAGCTTGATGTTTCCGGCCTCGGCCTGAGCCTCGACCGGTGTTGCCCGGACCTCCTTCGATCCGGATTCCAGCGCGGACTTCACGTCCCAGCCGGCCAGCAGCTTTACCTGGTGCGCGGCGTTGCTCTTGCCGGCGGCGCCAGGGTCCTGCGGGATGCGAACCTTGATCGTCTTCCCATCTCGCAGCGCGGTGTTCTTCAGCATCCGCTCCACGCCGACGGGCGACACCTGGTCGCGCACAACGTCAAGCACGTAGTAGATGCCCTGGCTTTCACCCAGCAGCAGCCCGACCGTGTAGTCGGGGTCGCTGCTGTTCTTCTCCTTCGGGTCCGTAGCGGCGAAGTCCCAGCGCCGGACCTTCCGCGCCGATGCGATCGCCGGCGCCGCCTCCACCACCTCGAACCATTCCCGCTTGAACTTGCCGCCGTCGCGCGGCGTTGGCCGCTGCTGGTACTGGCCGGCCCATGCATAGGAGCCCTTTGCCCGCTTCAGCCGATCCACCTCGGCGCGCGGGAAGCGCTCCGGGAACAGCAGCTCGCCCTCATCCGTGCGGGGGTCTTCGAAGAAGGGCTTCCCATCCACGTAGGTGCGGCACGGGCCGCCGGACTTCTTGCCGTCCTTGTCGACCCGCTCCGCTTCGAACTCCATCGGCAGGTTCAGATGGACGAACCCGAGATCCAGCTCCATCGCCACCGCTGCAATGTCCTGCTGGTGCAGACGCTGCATGATGATGACCATAGCCGACGATGTGATGTCGTTGAGGCGGTCGGTGATGCCCTCGCGGAAGATCCGGACGGCGGTTTTGCGCTCAGCGTCGCTCTCGGCCGTCTCAGTCGAGTGCGGATCGTCCACCTTCACCCGGTCGCCGCGGCCACCGGTCATGGAGCCGAAAGGCCTGGCCTCGCTGAAGCCGTTCCCGGTGTTCTCGAACTTGCCCTTCGCGTTCTGATCGCCGCGCAGCTTCATGGGCCACGCGACCTGGTACTGGTCGCTCTCAATGAGGCGCCGCAACTTCTGGTTGTCGCGTAGCACGTTTGGCTGGCTGTAGGAGGTGGCCAGCGTCTGCAGGTCCGGACGGCCTACCGGCCCCCATTCCCACGCCGTCCAGAACACCATCAACAGCGACTTCATCATGCCCGGGGGCACGGTCATCAGCAGGAACTGGATGCGGCCCTCCGTGACCGCTTCCAGGTGCTTGCACATGGCCCGGAGCGCCCAGCCGAACCTCAGCGGCCGGGTGGGCTCAAGGATCCGCCAGTGCTCCTTGATGAATCCTTCAAGCGACTGCGATCGCGCGCGGATGCCCTCAACGTTTTCCGCGATGCGCTCCCGCTCGCGCTCAGCCACCCTCCTCGTCCGCTCCGCCCGGATCTCCGCCAGCGTCGGCAAGCGGACCGAGGATCTGTTCAAGGCGGTCGAGGTCATTGTCCGAGAGGTCTTTCAGGTTGTAGGTGCCGACGGCGCCGCTGTGCTTGTGCTTCTCCACCAACAGGCCGGCCAGCTTCCCTTTTCCCATCGTGGCGGTGACCGCCGCGCTGGCCTGCTTCTCCTTCAGCGCCAGCTTCCTGGCCTGCTCCAGTTCGGCCATCAGGCTGTCGACGGTCACCGCTGCTTTCGTGGCGACCCGCTTCTGGCCAGCCTTGACGGCAGCCAGGACGGCAGCGCTGGTCAGCAGGCGGGAACCCTGCTGCTTGGCCGTCCGTTCGCTGTACCCAGTGCGGATGGCAGCCTGCGTGCCGTTGTGGTCCTTCAGGTATTCCTGGACAAACCGCTGCTGCTTCGGGGTCAGCGGCGCCAGCGTCTTGCCCGCCATCAGCCGAAGAACCCGCCCCACCAAAGCAGGGCCAGAAGAAGGGCCGAAGCGATCATCGAGGTCCAGGCGTTGTACTGGCTAGGCTTCTTGGCTTCCCCGTGTCGGGCAAGCTCCAGACCGAGGCCGAACAACACGAGAGCGAGATAGATGGCTTGTGGCCAACCAACGTTCATGGCGTCACCTCGGCACGGTCTGCGGCCACGATTGCTTGGCAGGCGCGGAGCTGGTCGTCGGCGTCCCGGCCGATTCGAACAACTCGGCCCGCAAACTCTTCTCTGCGCTGGGTGGCCGCATCACGTTCGAGGGTGCCGGCTGCGGTTTGGGACAGGAGGTCGGTGTGGCACGCGGCGAGGTCGTTGCGCAGGCGGAGAGCACCAGAGCGCAGGTCAGCCACAACAGCATCAGCGACGGCCGGGGCCGCCGCGCGGTCTTCTTCATGCTTCGCTCCGATAGTGGCCAAGGTCTCGGCCTGGGTGTGTTCAGTGGCGCGGGCGTCGTTTACCTCGGCCGCAACTGTCTCGGCAGCGTCTGCGCGCTGATCGGACTGCACGCCCTCGGCGCGATCGCCGCGCCACGCCCAGCCCGCGCCAAACATGCAGGCCGACCAGACCACGAACGCCAGCACCGCGATCAGGGTCCGGTTCATGCGCCTTGGATCCGGCTTCCCACGGTGATGGGGGACACCAGCAGACGGTCTTCGGGGATGAAGCAGCAGGTCAGGTCAAGCACCACGTCGACCATCCAGCACCACACGGTGAGCGCGGGGATCTTGGGGGTGCCGGTGACTTGCTCATCGCTGTCGACCCGCAGCCACGCGGGGACACCGAACAAGCGGCCCTCGTTGGTCATGCCGGCGTCGATAGCGTCCTGGCGGGTTACGTAGATCAGATGGCGCATATCAGGCTCCAGTGCCCCTGCGGGACATGCCGAAGAAGTAGCCGATCACCATGCCGGTGGCGTTGTTCAAGCCGCCGATCAGCATGCCGAATGAATCCTTGTTCTCGGGCGGGATGGCCACCGCGATGAGCGCGGCCATGGCCATGCCGAGAAGGAACAGCACCAGGACGGCGATGCCCACCCGGGCCGCACCGACGTTTCGAGTTGCGAAGGTCATGCGGCACCTGCCAGTGCGTGGATCTCGCGCAGCGCCCAGTGGTACAGCGGCTGGTCGATCACCGTTACCCGGGTGATTTCCTTGCCCCGCACCACGCGCACTACGACCTCGGTGGATTGCTGGATGGCCAGGAGCACGAAGGCGATCTTCTGCTTCGTGGGGTCCGGCTCTTGCATTACCGCCAGCGCGTCGCTCACCATCCCTCGGATGGTCGACAGCAGCTCGGCGGTCGGAATCTTTGTCCTGCCGTCCAGCACCACCAGCACGCCCTGCAGCTGGCTGACCGGCGACAGCCGCGGCTTCTTCTTTGCGGCGGTCATGCGATGCCGAACAGCTTCTTGGCCTGGGCCAGCTTGATTGCCCGGTCGGCCAGGCCGTTGAGGCCGCCGTTTACCTTGCGGGTGCTGCCACGCAGATCGTCCCGCCGTGCCGGCTCACCGCAGCCGCGCCACACCCAGTACCAGCCGGCCGCCAGTGCCGCGTCGGGCAGCTTTTCCAGCATGCTGGGGTCGCGCACCACTCGGTCGTCGCCGTAAATGGCCTGCGAGTAGGCCGTCACGTTCGCCCGTCCAGTCAGGTGGATGAGGCTCCGGCCCGAGAACCGCGCTCCGTCGCCGGGCTGCGTGTTCCCGAGCTCTTCGGCGCCCCATGCGCCTCCATAGATGGCCTGAGCGATCGCGTCCCGTCCGCCGGCGACGATGACCTTGGCCTGCGCCAGCGTCGTCAGACCGTTCCGGCCAGGGAACACTTCCAGCAGCCGCGCGGCGCTGTAGCCAAGGTTCTCGCGCACACGGCTGAATCCCTGCGACTCCACCGCCATGTGCGCCAGGAAGTGGGACTTCTCCAGCGCCGACACGATGCCGAAGCGGATGCAGACCTCTTCCAGCGCCTGCGCGTACTTGCCGGCGCCCATGGCGGCCGCGACTGTTTCAGTGCTCACCATGGTGTCTCCGTGGTTGGTAGCAGCGGCCCGACTCGAACGGGCGACCTCCGGGTTATGAGCCCGGCGAGATGCCTCTTCTCCACGCTGCAAAAGGTGCCCGCCCCGCTACCGGCTGGTGCGAAGTGACATGGTTGGTCCGGGGGGCCGCGGGCGTAGAAGGCCGATCACCACCGCTGGATAGGCACCTTGGCCGGGGTCATGGACCCAGCCGCTCTCCGCCCAGGAGTAGGTGCCGGCCCGTATCGCCTCTCGGCGAGGTGCTCAGGCCTGGTCGCTCGGTGGTCAATCGGTGTCGGGGCGTCAGGAACGCGAAAACCCCGGCCTTTTGGACCGAGGTTTTGGGGGAATTCTTGACGACAACGCGACGATACAACTTTTCTGTGCAACGTCAAGGGGTTTTCCGTTTATTCCGTTTCTCTCCCTTGGCCTGCCGAATTTGGTTCCCGGCCTTGATCAACTCGGTGACCTTGCTCGGTGAAAGCCGCTGCCAGGCGGGTTTGATTCCGGTAACCACCTGTACCACAGCCGAGAGCGTGTCGTGGAAGTCGCGCTTGTCCGCCGGCTCTGTGTAGTCGAACCGATACCACTCGCCACGGGTGTTCCTGGCCTCCCACTCCTTGCAGATCAGCTTCTCGATCTCCTGGCCCTTGTTCAATGATCCCACCCAGACCCATTGGGCCGCGCGAACCGGTGACGGCGACCCACAGTGCACTTGATAGATCCGGTCGAAGGGCGTGCGCGAGATCCCGACCTTCACGAACCCATCCTCGGTGCACGCGGCATAGACGAACACTGCGTGGATTGCGTGCGTCACCAGATCCAGGTCTCGCTTCATATTGACCATGCTCATGCTGCGCTCCTCATCCGAATCCAGTCCACTGCCCTATCCAGCTCCCGCCTGTATTGCCAGATCGATAGCTCCCCGCCGTACTGCTCGGCCACCATCCGTGCCTTGACCGCCTGGCTCGCGGAAACGGTGAACTCGGTGCGGATGATGAGCGCTCGCATCTGGCCCTGCATGCTGCCGTGACCCTTCCCCTCGTATCGCGACAGCGACGCGACGGCGCGGTCGATCCAACGGAGATCGTCCGGCGTGCCTTGGTCGACGGCGATCTCCGGGTTGTCGTGGGGCCGGTCAGCGTCGTTGGAGGCGCGCACCGGATCCACCGCCCAGATTGGCAGCGTGCCCATTCCCTTGACGCCGGACCGCGAGCCCATGAAACGGCGACGCTCGCCGCCGTCCCGGCCAACCAGCTCCCGCTCGGCGTTCTCGCGAGTGCCCGGCGCCAAGTCCCGGGCGTGCTGCAGCACGTGGCCACCGCGCTCAGCATGGGTGAAGGCATAGCGGTTCACCTGGGCGTGGCCCCAGCGGCGGAGTTGTTCGGTCAGCGGATCGTTATTGCGCATCGCGCAGGCCCCCCAGTACAGCAGCGTCGAATCGGAACACGGGCAGGCGCCCGTCGGTGTCGCAGCTCCCCTGCCGCGCGGTGAAGCCCTTGCAGTGATAGCCGTCGGCGCTGTGCTGCCGGAACTGGCAGGCCCAACACCGGCCATGCAGTCGCAGCTGAAGCCGGTACCGCTTGCGCAGGCGCAGGTTGCTGATTGCCTCGCTCTCGGTCATGCCGCCTGCTTCCCGTCCCAGTCGTGGGAGTCGTGATAGAGCGCCAGCAACAACGCGTCCGCCCGACCGTCATGCTTCTTGAACTTCAGCTCGCCAGCGGCCGACGGGAAACGTCGCAGCGCCAGTTGGCGTGCCGCATCCTTGTCCTTGCCGATCAGCCCCATCGAGCGCTTCCACACCGACGGGATGACCCGGGTCTGCGGAATGCCCAGCACTTCCAGGATGGCCTGGAGCTTGCCGGCGGTCTGGCCGAACCGGAAGGCGCTGGTGCCGCCATCGTCCGGCCGCGCGCCGACCTTTTCGATGCAGGCCGAGACATAGGCGCCGGGGTTATTGGCGCGCTGCTCTCGGATGAAGAGGACGATGGGTCTGGCGTCGATCTCCCCCCAGCCATCCACGTCCACCGTGGGCAGGTCCAGAATCGGGCCAGGCACGCCATCCAGAAGCGTGGCTACCGCACCCTTCAGACCAGGGTCGATACCGAAGGTCAGCCGGAGCGCGCTCATGCGGCCTCCTCCAGCTGCATCGCCAGTGGCATCAGGAAGGTGACCTCATAGAACCCATTCGACAGCGGCCCGGCAAGAAAGTCACCGTCCGGATGCGGATCCCACGCGTACCCGCCGCCGCAGCAAACCACCGTATGGTTCGTGCCGCGCGGGCTCTGGCCGCCCAGCAGGTAATAGGCGCGCGGGTTGCGGCTCTGCATGTAGGAGAACACGCCCTCCAGGTCGTCGCCACCGAACGAGACGTCCGCGCTGCACAGCCCCCTCCCCGCCAAGAACTCGGCCACGCCCTCCTCCCAGGTGTACCCGGGGATGGTATTGGCCAGCTGGGTAAAGTGTGGAACCTGCCACGGCTCCATTTCGAGCAGGCAGGCAATGGCCGTTCGGTGGCAGTCACCGAAGATCTCGTTGTGGGGCTCATGGCGGAACAGCTGATGGCGCCGGATCATGCGACCTTCCTCAATGCGGTGTGTTGTTCGATCAGGGTGTTCTGCAGGTCCAGCAGGTAGTCGTCGTTGCCGATCTCCTGGCGGAACCGGCGTGGCTGGCGAGCGTGGGACGGGCCGAACAATTCCTCGCAGCGCGCCGCCGACCATCCGCAGAACGGCTCACCTCGGTGCGACCAAGGGTTCAGGCCGATAGTGAAGTCGTGACCCCGGCGTTTGGCCCCGTGCTTGCCGCCGACCGTCAGGTGATGTACCTCGGCAGGGATCGGCATGTCACCCAGGTCGATGCCGAGGCTGTGGGCAACGATGCAGCCAATCCCGGCGATTGCGTCCATACGCTGCCG
Organism: Stenotrophomonas sp. GL_101; assembly: GCF_057835675.1. Taxonomy (NCBI): domain Bacteria; kingdom Pseudomonadati; phylum Pseudomonadota; class Gammaproteobacteria; order Lysobacterales; family Lysobacteraceae; genus Stenotrophomonas; species Stenotrophomonas sp. GL_101. Next base: position 3,181,761 of record NZ_CM174432.1, read on the forward strand.
CTGAGCGACCGTAGGGTTGCCGGTTGAGCGGCCGCGCTTCATGGAGACACCTTCGGGCTAGCGGCAACGAGAGCGGCCTCTACCGCCTCGGCGCACTGGATCAACACAGCCCGACCCTTAGCGCCTTCTGCAGCATGCCTGCGCCAGCCGATGGCCAATGCGCGCATCACTCGCCCCATCGGCACCTGGACGTGCCCTTCCGGAAAATTCACCGATCTGTCACAGCCAAGGGTTATACCGGGCCCATGCTCCGATGCGACCTCTGCCAACTCGACGCCGACGAAGTGGTCAGCCTGACCACCGATACCTACGGCACCTGCTTCATCTGTCCCGAGTGCGGCCGCCGGAACTACATCGAGTACCTGGGCCGTGACGACGCCGGAGTGCTGCTGGTCCAGCAGGTTGACCGCCCCACCAGTCAGTAGGTCCGTTTTGACGGCCTCGACCGTGGCGGCGCGCCGGTTCCAGGCCTCGACGGCTCCCTCTTCTGTTTCCGACGTCGGCCCTTCGCAGAAGCAGGTGTTGCAGTAGACCGCCTGCTTTTGCCCGCCGTGGATGCTGGGCACCGCGCTTTCGGCGACTTCGGCGCCCCAATCGCCACAGAACGGACACAACGCAATCTCAGCTTTCTTCTCGATGTCGCTCATGCTGCCCCCTGCGGTTTCTGGATGATCAGTTCCACGGCCTCGCGACTCTCTGCGGCCAGGCCGCCGAACACCTCGCGGCGCAGCCAGCCGATCCAGCCGCCGTCGCCGGTACCGCCGTCCCATAGCTCGTTCCAGCGACCTTCGTCCATGTCGGCGAAGTTCAGCGATTCCGGCTCGGTGCGGGTCAGCTTTCCGAGGTTCGGAAGGTCGTACTCCACGGACTCGCAGCCAATGCCGGACAGCTCTTGCAGCTTCTTCAGCGAGTCGTGCTGGGACAGGCCGGTGAAGGCCTCGACGTTGTCGGCCAGCCATCCGGAGAGGACGTGCGCCTTCCGGTAGAACATCGGGTTCCGGTCCTGGCGCAGCGTCGCGCGCAGCAGCCGGCCCGTACCGAACTTGCGCTCGCGCAGGGAACGCTGGTCCACCGGATGCGCAGGGACCAGGGCGCCGATCATCTCGCCGGTATCGGGGTCCACCAGCTTGCGAACCTCCAGGTTCACGTCCCGGGTGCGCAGCTTCTTCTTGGCCTTGGCCAGGGCGGAGGTGTTCATGCGGCCGCTCCTGCCTTGGGGAGGAAGTCGGCGAGGCTCGCCCTCTTCTTACGCGGTGTGGCGCTGCCGGCCCCATCGCTGTCCGAGCTTTGCTTCGGCTGCCAGTACTCCGGCAGCGGCGAGAACCGGAACAACTCGGGCTGGTACAGCTCGCGGACCATGCCGGGGGCGCCGTTGCGCTGGATCGCCACAATCAGCTCCGCGGTGCCTTCCCAGCGGCTGCCGGGGTTATAGATCTCGTCGCGGTAGATGAAGATCACGGCGTCGGCGTCTTGCTCGATCGATCCGGAGTCGCGCAGGTCAGCCACGATCGGCCGCCTGTCCGTGCGCTCTTCCAGTTTTCGGTTCAGCTGGCTCAACAGCAGGATGGGTAGGCCCAACTCGCTGGCAGTGAGCTTCAACGCCATGGTGATATCGCCGATGCCGGCGGCGCGGTTGTCGCCTGTGACGTGCATCAGCTGCAAGTAGTCGATCACCACCAGTCCGAGCGGATTGCGGGCGTGCATACGGCGAATCTGCGCGCAGACGTGCTCTACCTTGGCCTTCCTGGGCCGGCTCACGAAGATCGGAGCATTCGAAAGGCGGCGGATGGCCTCCGTCGCGTTCGCCCAGTCGACGTCGTCCAGTTTGCCCGTGCGGATGCGGTTACCGTTGATGCCGCCCTGATTGGCCAGCATGCGATCGCCCAGTTCTTCTGGCTGCATTTCGAAAGTGAACACCGCCACCGGCTTGTGCAGCCGCAGCGCCACGTGCTCGGCGATGTTGATCGCCTTCGTGGTCTTCCCCATTTTCGGCCGGGCCGCCAGCACGATCAGATTCCCCGGCTGCAGGCCGCCCAGCACCTGGTCGAGCTCGTCGTTGCCTGTCGTCAGGCCACTTATGCCGCCGCCGTTAGCAGCGCGATCGCCCAGCCTGTGGAACACACGTTCCATTACCGGCGCTACCGATTCCAGGTCGCACGGCTCGTTGTCCAGCAGCCCACCGATACTGGTCTGCGCGGTGCCGACCAGCTCAACCGCCGACCGGCCCTCGGGGCTGAAAGCGGCGTCGATCAGGTTCTGGCCGGCCTGGATAAGGTCGCGCAGCATGGCCTTCTCGGCCACGATTTCCGCGTACGCGCGGATGTTCGCCGCCGACGGCACGGTGCTGGCCAGTTCGATCAGGTACGCGCCGTCGCCCACCAGCTCCAGCGTGCCCTGCGATTCAAACCATTCGCCCAGGGTCACCGTGTCGATCGGTTGGCCCTTCTTGGACAGCTCGCAGATCGCGCGCCAGATCAGCTGGTGGTCGCGGCGGTAGAACGATCGCTCCGACAGCAGGTCGTCGACCTCCTGGCTGGCGCGGTTCAGCAGCATCACCCCGCCCAGCACTGACTGCTCGGCCTCGATCGAATGCGGCGGTACGCGCAGACCCTGCTGCTCGCCGTACAGGTGGGCCAGGCGGTCCACTTCGTTCCGAAGGCCGCTCATGCCGCAGCCTCCGACGCAGCGCGGTCAGCCAGCTTCGCGATGACCGTCTCCCGCAGCAGGTACTCGAAGTCGGGCTTCCAGTTCTCATGGCCTGGGCCGCCGGGCAGACGGCCGGAGTGGAAGTCGTCAGCAGCGGCTGAGCCGAAGTAGGCCTGCCAGAACTGCGGGGTGACACGCTCGCTGCCGAACATCGTCTGGCACAGCTGGCGAACCGTCGGCAGCGCCTTCTCGACCGCCTTGATGCGCGGCTTGTTCATGACGGTGCAGGCGGGCAGCTCCCCGTGGGGTTTGGCCAAGATGGCGTTGTAGGCGACCTGGGCTTCCACGGCAATCTGTCGGACGCGGCCTGCCCGCTTTGCCTTGAAGTCAGCAGGTGGCGGCGGGTCGCCCGTCAGCGCCAGCTGCGGGGACGACTCCGAACGAAGTGAGGATGCTCTTTCCTGTTCCTGTTCCTGTTCCTGTTCCTGTTCCTGATTAGGCATAGTCTTCGGGGAAGCCTTACCGGAAGGCTTCCCGAAAGCCTTGTCGAATGCCTTGGTGAAAGCCTCTCCAAGCCCATAAACAAAGGCTCTGAGCGATTCCAGCGCTTCCCACTTCAGGGCGCACTCTGGAATCAGGTCGAACTCGGCGGCCCAGCTCAGCACCACGTTGGGCGACTCAGGGCGGTTATGGTTGATGGCCTTCGGGACCCAGACCACGCGTGATTTGAAATCGGCCTTGACCATCCCTTCCCGGAAGGCTTCCCCGAAGGCTTTGTCAAAGGCTTCCTGTTCCCAATCCAGTTCCTCAGCCATTGCCGCTCGGCCGGCGCGGAACAGGCCGGGGATGGGACCGGTATGGGGGCCTGTGATCAGGAACAGCCACAGGCCCTGGCCACAGGGAGGAATCGGGGTCAGCCGACGGAACTTTTCGTCGCCCCAGGTGCGCACTTCCACCTTGCGATAGCGACCCTTGGCCTGGCGGACATCTGAATCAGCCATGGAAGCGACCTCCGGTATGCTCGGCACTCCAACCGCAAGGAGTTGTCATGGATCTGAGGAACATCTCGAAAATCGCCCACACCGACCGTGCGGACGACGTCAACCAGTTGATTCGCGAAGGGTGGGTGCTGCTGAGCGTCCAAGGCGGACAGAACGACGAAGGACAGCCCGTGTTCTGGCATGCCCTCGGGCTCCCAGATGATCCAGTGGCGCTTGCCATCGAACTGCTGCAGGAAAAGCGCGGCACGGCTGAGTAATTCATTAGGCCTCTCCCAACACCAACAGGCAGCCAGCGATATGCCAGAGCTGCCTGACGGCCCACATAGCCTTTGCCGTAGCGTTCATGCCCCACCCCGCTCCGCTGCAGCGTCAGCGTGCTGGCCGACCTGCACGATTGCCGCCTGGACCAGGGCACAGGCCCGGCCGATCGCGTCTGCTTCGTTGGGGCTGATCCGGCCATCGGCCAGCGCATCAGCGATCAGCTGCGACAGATCGCCCTTGGCGGCGGCGGCGGCCAGCAACGCGCCGATCATCGATCCGGACTGAGGGGCATCTACTCGCTGGAGCACGTAGCCATGCTCAGCCGCCATGGCGTGCAGGATGCGGTGATCACCGGACTTCCCTACCAGTTCGTTGGCCTCCAGCAGGCTCAGCACGTTCCGGTCGTTATTCGGGTTGACCTTGCCGCGCAGGGTGGCGGCGGACATTCCTTTGCTTAGCCGGGGCGCGAGGGACTCGCTGCCGCCGGGATACTCGTGGACGGTGTCGTAAGCGGCATCGGAGACATTCATGGGCGGACTTCTCGATTGGAGACGCCTGGGCGTCGGCGGCGCACGATGGACGCCATGGATACGGTCAGATCACGGACGGAAGAAGGAGTCGCCCCCCTTGCGGTAGGCTGCGGTCACCACACGCACAACCAGTGCCCGCAAGGAGGGCGACATGGAACTGTTGAACAGGGAATTTCAGAGGGAACTGCTCACGTCTCTGGCTGCGATCTATCCGGGCGATGCTGTTGTCAGCTCGCTGCCGGGCTACCAGGACGGAAATCGGCTTGTGGTCAACGCGGCCTATCTCGCGGAGCACAGGCTGATGGAGGCCCGACTGCATCAGATGGACGGCCGGCCGCACCTTGGATACGCCAAGATCAGCGCGAAGGGCATGGACTTCCTCCAGGACGATGGCGGCCTTGGTGCCATCCTCGGGGTGGTCACGATCAGGCTCCACGAAGAGACTCTCCGTCATCTGATGGAAGCAAGGGTTCTGGAATCAGACCTGCCCCAAGCTCAAAAGCAGCGATTGATCGATCAGCTTCGACAGCTGCCCGCCGAGACCACAAAACACCTTGCCATGCAGTTGGTGGACGCGGGCCTGAAAAGCTGGCCAGCTGCACTCCTGCTGCTTCGAAATGCCGTGGGGATTTAGTGTTACGGCGCATCACCAGCCAGGCATCTTCCGTAAGCGGGATCAGGAACTCATCAGGTTCAATGACTCCCTGCTCGTCTTCCACGAACAGGCCCCGGCCCGTGACCACCAGTGCGTGGATCTTCACCAACGAACGGTTGCTAGGCTCAGGCAGCATTGGCCACCTCCGCGTCGCTGGCGGCAGGCGGCCAGATGTCCGGCCGCAGCTCGGTAAGCGACACAGCGCCATCGCTGTGGACGTGCAACTGCCGCACGAGGCCACCGTCGAAGCGCTGGCCCTTGCTCAGGGCCTTCCGCAGGTAGCCAATGGAGGTGCCGGCGCGCTTGGCGTATACCGCCTGCTCTGCCGGGCTCAACGTCGCGAGATAGGTTCGAAGGGTGTCCATGTGCGAACAATACCTGCGGGTAAGTAATGAATCAATACCCACAGGCAATTTACTCGCAGGTAACGAAACCGTGGAATAGCGGCATGGACAAGTACGAACACCGCCGCCTCACCCTGAAGGCGCTCGCAGATGACCTGGGTAGAGGTGGCCTCGCTACCATCGCCGCCCGCATTGGGAAGGACGCCAGCTATGTCTCCCGCATGCTGTACGAGCCCGGAAAGGCCGGCAGGAAGCGTATCGGCGAGGACATGCTGGATCTGCTCGCCCGCGAGTTCCCCGCGCATTTCGAGGGTGCTACCCCTGCGCCAGCCCCTGTCTTAGCGCGTGAGAACACCCCCGGCTATATTCGATTCCACATGATGGACGGGCAGGCCGCAGGAGGTGGGGGGGTGGTAAACCAGGACTATCCAGCAGTACTACGCGAGATCGACATTGCCGAATGGCAGGTGCGCAGCCAAATTGGCTTTATCCCTGAAGAGGGGCGCGTGCAACTGATCACGGTCCGGGGTGACTCCATGTACCCAGACATCAAAAACGGTGACGTGGTGATGGTCGATACGGCTCGGCACTTCTTCGACGGAGACGGTGTCTACCTGATCAACCTCAATGGCTACACCATGGTCAAACGGCTGCAAATGATGCCCAACGGGCTGCACATCGTCAGCACGAATGCGAAGTACCAGAGCGCTGTCATTGGGTCGGACGAGCTGGACATGCTGCACGTTGCTGGCCGAATTGTTGGCGGTGCGCTGATGCGCCGCGGCGAAGAGTTCTAACGATCACCAGGGAGATAGGGATGGCACTGATTGAGTGCACGGACTGCGGAAAACAGGTAAGCGATAAAGCGGCGGCATGCATTGGATGCGGCTCACCGCTGGTGGCCAACTTCGTGCATCCGGGGCAACCCATGCAGGTCACGCAGGTGGTCAAGACTGCAAAAAGCCGAGGCGTCTTCATCATCCTCGGTTTGTTCCTGGGCTGCCTTGGCATCCACAACTTCTATGCCGGCCACCACATGCGGGGGCTGATGCAGTTGGTCATCACGCTGCTTCTCGGCTGGCTTTTCATCGGGTTTGTAATCACCGTGACGTGGGCGCTGATTGAGCTGATCACCGTCGACACCGATGGCGCCGGCGACCGCATGGTCTGACCCTGACCGCCAGGTCGTTTACACCAAGCCCCTCACTGAGGGGCTTTTTGTTGCCCGATGCCGGGCCATCCGGCCAATCCTTACCCGGCCCTTGAAATTAATTTACCCATGGGTATTGACAGTAAAAATACCCACGGGTAACTTAGGCCCCGTCGCCCAGCAACCCAGCCGGGCCGCCGGAGACCGACATGGACCACGCCACCCCACTAATCACCGTAATCCAGTACTCCATCGCCGCTTTGGCTGGCGGCTGCGTCCATTGGCTGGCCACGATCCGCTCCCCGGCGCACAAGAGTCGTTGCCTGCCAGGGCATGCCTTCAATCTCGACGACTTCGCACTGCAGCTCATCCTTGAGGTCAAGCAGCTGCCGGAAGCGGCGGCGGTAGACACGCTCATCCGCAGTGGTGACCTGAATCGTGTCGGCTCCAGCGTCCAGTGGCATGTTCAGCGCCTTGGGGTGGATTCGGAACGCAAGTGCGGTGCCCTTTTCGACAACGGCACCTGCGTGCTCCTTCCCGTATTCGACCCACAGACCATAGGACTTGCACTCCCCTCTCCGGCCAGTCACCACGTCTATGTTCGCGATGGTCACCGGTACGCCGCCACGGTTCACGACCTTGATGACAAGTCGGGTCGGTTCATCACCGCGTGGCTCGAAGCTCACGCCGATCCGGACGTTACGACCGCCTCGCACGTAGTTGATGACCAAGTTCGCGACCGCGACCAGGCAGCCGATCACAGCACCCGCGAACGTAATCCATTGAGCCCACACGGGCATAGCCAGAACTCCCTCTCTGATCGGTAGCGCTGAGCATACCGCGCCCCCGCACATCGATTTCCTAGGACCAGGAGCCGCATATGGGCCAGACCACCGATTCCCGCACGCTTCATCCGGAAGCCGACCTGCGGAAACAGCGCGCCAACGCCAACGTGGTGCGCGCCAATCTCTACAACCAGGGACTGCAGCATTCTGGAGTGACCATCGCCTTCATGGCGGTGCAGTGGGCCACCCGCGACTGCGAACTGGCGTGGGAAGCCGCCCGCCAGCACGAGCTTCAGATGCTGGGCGAGGCCGTCGACATCGTGCCCACCGGCCGTGACGCACGCAGCGACCGGTCGGGGATCACCTCGCTGGAGCTGCAGCGCCGCCGGGACGCCCGGCAGGCCGAGATCGACCGCGTGCGCGGCCTGGCCAACCCGTTCGCTGCCGTCGCGCTGCTGACCGGCCTGGAGCGCGCGGCATGAACACCAACGTCCGCCAGATGCGCGAGTTCCGTGCGGTGCGCGATGCCGTTTCCTGCATCGGCCTCAACCCGGCACCGCTGTACCGCCGCCTCAATGCTGAGCAGCGGCAGGGTCACCGCGGCCTGTCCGTGGTCCAGAACGCCCTGCGCTTGCGCAGCCAGTACCAGGACGAGTTCACCGGTCCGCCAGCACCGGAGGCGGCATGAGCGAGTTCATCACGGGCGTGTCCTTCGGCCTTGGTGCCGGTTGCCTCTTGGCGGTGGTCGTCTTCTACCTCGCCGACCTGGTTTGGCCGGTCTTCCCCACCTGCAGCAAGGAACCGTAATGCGTCAATTCCGCCCCCTGTTCTGGTGTTCCGCCGGTATCGGCATCTGCGTGTCCCTGGTGGCGGCATGCGCCGAACACGGGCTGCTCGCCTTCGCCGCTGCCCTGGCGTTGATGGCGCTGCTCAGCGGAGCTTGGCTGGCCGATGAAAGCAGCCGGTTGCTCGTGGTGCTGCAGCGCGCACGCCGCATTCGCCAGATCCGCGCCTCGCGCGCGCCGGCCGCCGTCTGCACCGACGACATCCACTGATCCCCAACCCGCCGGCAGCAGTCGGCACCGACTCAAGAGGTTCCGATGCCCCCTTCAATGCTTGGACACACCGTCGTTGACCGCATCACCGGTTTCAAAGGTGTGGTGGTCGGCCACGTCGAATACCTGACCGGATGCAACCAGGCACTGGTCGTTCCCCCGGTCGATGCGGACGGGAAGCTCCGCGAAGGCCAGTGGTTCGACGACCAGCGCCTGCAGGTCAGTAAAGGCGATCCGCTGACGCTGGACAACAGCAAGACGCCCGGCCGCGACGCCCAACCCTCTCGCAACTACTGATCGAGGTCCACATGCCTGCTTTCGAGTTGAAGGAACACCCCGCTAGCATCGCCAACGTCAACAACCGCATCCAGCGGCACGGCGAAGAGCGGCAGCTGGCCGCCGACATCAAGTTCAACCTGAGCGCGCCCAACAACATTCTGGACGCGTTCGATCCCTCCCTGCGCAAGGACCTGTTCCGGAAGCCCAACAGGGGCGAACAGCAGGACTTGCCGCACATCGGCGGCGACGGCCTGACCGAGGTCAAGCACACCTGCCTGGAGCCGCTGAAGCTCAACCACGAGTTCACCGGCTACGAGCTGCAGATCGATGGCCACCTCGACGGCACCGAGCCGATCGTGCTGGCCGACGTGAAGCTGAAGAAGTTCGTGGCCACGCCGCGCGAAGGCGGAAGCGTCGATCTGTCGTTCACCGCCTCTGCAGAGATCGACAGCGCCGAAGCAGCGGAGCTGACCGAGGCGTTCCTCCGCGAAGACATCCGTCTGAGCCTCTCGCGCCGCGAGAAGACCGAGCAGCAGCAGACCGACCTCGCCGCCTGATCCCCCTGTAGTCCGTCCCCCTGCGGAATACGCCCCCGCGCCGGCCGGGCAACGCCGGCAACTCTCCAACCGCCCAGGAGCACCGCATGACCAGCAACACCCCGGCCGCTGGCCGCATCCAGCTGTTCGACGTCGATTCCTCGCAGATCCACAGCATCGGGCACGACCCGGCGACCAACACCCTGGCCATCCGCTTCACCAAGGGCTATGGCGCCAATCGCGGCCCGGGCTCGCTCTACCACTACGACAACTTCACCGCCGCCGACTTCGAAGCCTTCAAGGGCGCCGAATCGCTGGGCAAGCATTTCGGCGGTTACATCAAGGCGTTCCCGGCGAAGTACCCGTATCGCAAGGTCGCCGAGGAACAGCAGGCCGCCTGACCGTCCACGGAGAGGAATGCGCTAGCTGAGCGCTGTGTCAGGGAGCGGTGAAGCGGCCATGTCGAGGCATCGATCACGGCGAAGGTGGCCCACCAGTCAGGGCGCGAAACAGGCTTCACCCGGCAGGAGCAAGGCAGTTGGTCTGCGCCGGTTCGGTCCCGCATCACAGCAAGCCGGAGATCAGCACCGGCCCTCTCCACCCCCTATTCCAGCAAAGCCGGCCACGCCGGCCGGAGCATTCAATGAGCAACATCGCACCCATGAAGCAGCGCGGCGGCGAACTGGTGACCGCCGAGCAGGCGGAAGCCATCCGCACCGCGCTGAAGACCAGCCTCTATCCGGGCGCCACCGACGACTCCGTCGACATGGTGCTTGCCTATTGCCGCGCTGGCGGCCTGGACCCGATGACGAAACCGGTACACATCGTCCCGATGTGGGTACCGGAGAAGAAGCAGGGAACGCGTGTGATCAGCCCGGCCGGCATGCGCGACGTGATCATGCCCGGCATCGAGCTGTACCGCACGAAGGCGCACCGCACCGGCGAATACGCCGGTCAGGATGAGGCGACCTTCGGACCGACCATCGAAGAGAACCTGGGCGGGCTCAACGTCCGCTACCCGGAATGGTGCAGCGTTGCGGTCTATCGCCTGGTCAATGGCAACCCGGTGCGCTATTCGGCCAAGGCGTACTGGCTGGAAAGCTACGCCACGCAGAAGCGCGACAGCGATGCACCGAACGCTATGTGGAAGAAGCGCCCTTTCGGGCAGCTGGAGAAGTGCGCCGAAGCGCTCGCGCTGCGGAAAGCCTTCCCCGAAGCCGTGGGCGCGCAGCCGACCGCCGAGGAAATGGAAGGTCGAGTTATCGATGGGGAGGCCACGGCCGTTCGCCAAGACCAGCAGCAACAGATCGCCCGTGAAATGCCGGCATACCCGGCCGACAAGTTCAAAGAGAACCTGCCGGCGTGGGGGGCGCTGATCACCAGCGGCAAGAAGAGTCCCAGCCAGATCATCAACATGGTGAAGACCAAAGGCTCGCTCACCGAGCAGCAGATGCAGGCCATCGAGAAGTTCGAACAGGTCGAAGACGTGGCGAGCACCGATGCCGCCACCGGTACCGACTCCACCAGCACCAGCCCCGATAACGGCCCCATCGATTGGGATGCGCCGGGTGAAGGAGAATCCGCATGAAAACCGTAGACCTGATCCAGGGCACGCCCGAATGGCATGCCCACCGCGCCACGCACCTCAACGCCAGCGACGCGCCGGCGATGATGGGGTGCAGCCCCTATAAGACCCGCAACCAGCTCGTGCGCGAGCTCGCAACGGGCGCCGCCGCCGAGCATGACGCTGCGACCCTGCAACGATTTGCCGACGGCCACCGGTTCGAAGACCTGGCCCGGCCGCTGGCCGAGGCGATCCTGGAGCAGGATCTGTACCCCTGCGTCGGCGTCGACGGGAAGTTCTCGGCCAGCTTCGACGGCCTCACCCTGCTGGAAGACATAGCCTTCGAGCACAAGTCGCTCAATGACGACCTGCGCCTGGCGATCCCTCTGGACGGCGGAGAAGCCTGCCTGCCGTTGCACTACCAAGTGCAGATGGAGCAGCAGGCCATGGTGAGCGGCGCCGAGCGCGTGCTGTTCATGGCTTCGAAGTGGAACGGCGACGACCTGGTCGAAGAGCGCCACTGCTGGTACACGCCGAACCCCGAACTGCGCGAACGGATCATTGCCGGCTGGGCCCAACTGGACGCCGACGTGGCCGCCTACGAGCCCGAGGCACCTGCGGCGCCGGTCGCCGCCGGCCGCGCGCCGGACCAGATGCCGGCGCTGCGCATCGAGGTGACCGGCATGGTCACCGCCTCGAACTTGGCCGAGTGGAAGGATCAGGCCATCGCTGTCTTCCAGGGCATCAGTAAGGACCTGACCACCGATCAGGACTTCGCCGATGCCGAGAAGACCGTGAAGTGGTGCAGCGAGATCGAGGACCAACTGAAGGGCGCGAAGCAACACGCCCTGAGCCAGACGGCCGACATCGATGTGTTGTTCCGCACGATCGATGCGATCAGCGAGCAGGCCCGGGCCACGCGACTGGCGCTGAACACCTTGGTCACGAAGCGGAAGGACGAGCGCCGCACCGAGATCGGCAACAACGCCCGCCGGGCGGTGCAGGACCACGTGCGCGGCATCAACGAGACGCTGGGCGAACACGGCCTCCAGGTGCCGGCCACGCTGATCGCCGACCTGCAGGCAGCCATCAAGGGAAAGCGCTCGTTCGCCAGCATGCAGGACGCCGTCGACGCGGTTGCCACCAACGCGAAGATCACCGCCAGCCAGGCCGCTGACCGGATCCGGGCCAACGTGGCGATCCTGGCCGAGCATCCGGAACACGCCACGCTGTTCGCCGACCGCGTGCAGCTGTGTGCGAGCAAGGCGCCGGAGGACCTGCGCAACCTGGTCGCCGCGCGCATCGCCGATCACCAGCGCGCGGAGCAGGCCAAGCTGGATGCAGAGCGGGAGAAGATCCGCGAGGAAGAAGAAGCCAGGGCGCGGAAGCTGGCCGCCGATGAAGTCGTGGCCAAGCAGCAGCGAGAAGCGGAAGAGCGTGCCGCTGCCGCTCCGGCCCCTGCTCCGGTCGAAGCCGCCGCGCCTGTGCAGCAGGCGGTCGCCCCGGCGCCGCGCCCGGTACCGACGGCGGTGGCCAGCAGTAGCGCACCGGCGGCAGCAGCCGCCCCGCGCGAGGTGGTCAAGATCAAGCTGGGCGACATCAATGCGCGCATCGCCCCGCTGTCGATCTCGGCAGACGGCCTGGCCCAGCTGGGGTTCAAGCCGATCAACGCCACCGGTGCGGCCAAGCTCTACGACCAGGCGCAGTTCCCGGCGATGTGCGAGGCGCTGATCGAAGGCCTGCGCGGCGCTGCCGAACAGTACCCGATGGCCGCCTGATGCACGCCAAGACCTGCACCGGGTGCCACCGCTGCCTGCCGCTGGATGCGTTCCCGCGCGCCGGAAAGCGTGGCCATGAGCCGACCTGCGCCATGTGCACCAACGACGCGCGCCGATTGCGCACGCCGCTGCCGGCGCTCAAGCCGGACCCGGTGCAGGTCCGTCTGTCCAACGTCACCAACCTGTGGTTCGGGCCTGTGCGCCGCGAGCCGCTGAGGAGCATCGCATGACCAGTAAGCACACGCCGGGGCCGTGGGTTGCCCACTCGTTGATGGTGTCAGAGGCAGGCCAACCAGTCGGCAGGGGCCGCGATATCTGCCACTGCGGTATCGGCATGCGCCTGCCTTCGGACGGCCAGCAGTCGATGGCAAACGCCCGCCTGATCGCCGCCGCGCCGGAGATGCTGGAGGCGCTGATTCAGGCCGCTGCACACCTCTCGTCTGGCATCCAGACGAATCAGGGAAGCCACGACGAACCGCCGGAACCGGCCAGCCAGTGGGACTACGAAGCCGGACTCATGGCGGGTGACTTGCTTCGCCTGATCGCCAAAGCCACGGGAGAAGGTGCATGACCAGCATCCACGCACAGACCGTGTTCGACGCCGCCACCGCGCGGCAGAAGGCCGCCGAGGCCGAGCAGCTGGCCGCCGACGTGGCCGAGTTCGAGCGCAAGGGCGGCAAGGTCCAGCGCCTGGGCAATACGCCTATCGACCGGAGCGGCATCAGCCGCCGCCAGGTGGTCGAGGGCGGCGCGGACCGGCGCAAGGCCGCGAAGAAGGGAGCCGGCCATGGGTGACATGGGCGACATCTTCAACGCGATGAAGGCTGCGACAAAGGAACACCGCGCCGAAATGCTGGCCCAAGCCGACACCGCCGGCTGGGAGGAACTGACCGAGTGGCACTTCCGACGCCAGTTCGGCAAGACCCGCGTGGACTGGTGGCCCAGCGGCGGCAAGGCCCAGGTCTTCGAAAAGGGAAGCGGCAGGCCGCCGCGAATGATCTACGGCCACGGCCGAGTCGCGGCATTGATCACCAAACTGAAAGGAGATAGCCAATGAGCCGCCCCGTCAGCCGCCGCGCACCGAAGAAGAACGGCGGCTTCAGCTGGGGCCGGTACCCGATGGGGCTGCCCCGCATCGTGGCCTATCGCCTATTCCGCCGCGACCACACCGGGGCCTTGCACTTCGAGGGCTTCACCGCCCAGCCGCACCACACACGCCCGGAGGTTGCTCAGGGCTTGCGCGCCGCCTGCCACCGCCTGCGCGACCGCGTGGATGAGATCGACCTTGCTGCCATGGGAGTCGCTGCATGAACGCCATCCACCCGAACGACCGCATCTACGCCCTTGAGGTGGCCGTGCGCCTGGCCCAGGAGAACCGCGCCGAGCTGAAGGTGCTGCTGGACCTGCGCGAGATGCTGGCCGAAGCCAGGAAGGACGCCCGCTGATGCCCGCCCTGGTGCTGGCGCCGGTTACCGCCGATGCCGGCGTGCCCGTCCGCATGCGGCAGCCGACCAAGGACGCCGTGCGGCAGTGGCTGGTCCAGGCCGGCGAGCGCATCGAGCAGCTGCAGGCGGAGATCGCCGAGCTGCGCGCCCGGGGCGCCACCACCAGCACCGAGCACGACCAGCTGCTGGCCGAGCTGATCGAAGCGGCCGCCAGCCTGGGCCACCACGAAACGCTGCGCAGCAGCACCGAAGAAACCATCGAATTCTGGCGCGCGGAGGTTCAACGCCTTCGCGCCGCCCTCAACGGAGAACACCATGGCTGACGGCTCCCGCTCCTTCAACTTCCCCCTGCCGCAGCGCTCCCGCCTGCGGCCCGGCGAGATCGTCGTCGATCTGTTCGCCGGCGGCGGCGGTGCCAGTGAGGCCCTCAAGCAGGCGCTGGGCCAAGACCCGGCTTTGGCCTACAACCACGACCCGATGGCGATCGGCATGCATGCCGCCAACCACCCGCTGACCAGCCACCACCAGGAAGACATCTGGCACGCAGATCCGCGCGTCGACGTGGCCGGCCGCCCCATCGGCTGGTTCCACGCCTCCCCGGACTGCACGCACTTCAGCCAGGCCAAGGGTGGCCAGCCGCGAAGCCGGAAGACCCGTGCGCTGTCTTGGGTTCTGATTAAGTGGATCGGCATGCTGCTGCCCGCCGACCTGGTCAACGGCACGAACACCGCGCCGCGCATCTTTTCGATGGAGAACGTCTGGCAGATCCTGACCTGGGGTCCGCTGGTCGCCAAGCGCTGCAAGGCTACCGGCCGCGTGCTGAAGATGGACGGCACCGTTGCAGAGCGCGGCGAGCGCGTGCCGGTGGAGAATCAGCAGCTGGTGCCGGACAAACGCCACACCGGGCGCACTTGGCGCCAGTTCGTGGCTGCGCTGCGAGCGCTGGGCTACGCGGTCGAGTGGCGGAAGCTGGTCGCCAGCGACTTCGGTGCGGGCACCAGCCGAGAGCGGCTGTTCCTGCTCGGCCGCCGCGACGGCGAGCCGATTGTGTGGCCGGCAGCCAGCCACGGCACCGCGCCGGGTCAGAAGCCGCGCGTGTCTGCAGCGGACTGCCTGGACTTCAGCATCCCCTGCCCGTCCATCTTCGGGCGCAAGCGGCCGCTGGCCGATGCCACCATGCGCCGCATCGCCAAGGGCACCATGCGCCACGTCATCCAGTCGGCGGACCCTTTCATTGTGCCGGTGACCCATCAGGGCGCCGACCGTGTGCACGCCGTGGGCGAGCCGCTGCGCACCATCACCGCCGCCCACCGCGGCGAGCTGATGCTGGCCATGCCGGAACTGGCGCCCTTCATCACCGAGCATGCCAACGCCAGCACCCAGCGCACCATGGACGCGAGTGATCCGCTGCGCACCATGTGCGCCGGGGTGAAGGGTGGCCACTTCTCGGTGGTCACCCCGATCCTCGCCGGTGTCGGCGGACGGGCCGGCCAGTCGGAACCGCGCTCTGGTGCCGACCCGCTGTACACGATGACCGCGAAGGCAGACACCGCGCTGGTGACCGCAGACCTGGCCCAGCTGTCGCCGGAGCACCAGGAGGGCCCGCTGCGGGTGGCCGCATTCCTGATCAAGTACTACGGCACCGGCGCCAACGTTCCGAGCCTGTCGGACCCGGTCGACACCATCACCACAAAGGACCGGCTGGCGCTGGTAACGGTGGTGATCCAGGGCACGCCCTACGTCATCGTGGATATCGGTCTGCGCATGCTCAAGCCTCATGAGCTGTTCCGCGCACAGGGCTTCCCGCCGAGCTACGTCATCGATCGCACCGCCAACGGCACGCCGCTGAAGACCACTGCGCAGGTGCGCATGGTCGGCAACAGCGTCAGCCCTCCGCCGCTCTTCGCACTCGCCGAGGCCAACCTGGACCCGGCCGAAGCAGAATTGAGGATCGCCGCATGAACCAGCAGAACAGCATGGCGGCCACCGCCGCCGCCAACCTAGTGCAGGGCATCGCCACCACGCTCTATGGCGAGGCCGGCGCGGACATCACCGACCTGATCACCCTGGCCAACCGCGTGCAGGCGGGTGCCGGAGCGCTGACTTCTGCCGCTGTCCCTGCCGCGCAGGCTGATTCGGCCCCAGAAGCTGCGTGGAACGCAATGCAGGCAGCCGGCTATCTCTTCAGCGGCGAACCTTTCGCCGAGGCGCACGAGGATGACCAGGCCGTGATGCGCGGCGTGGCTGCCGCTGTTCTCGCCGCCCGCCAGACGGTGGGGCAGGAGTCGTTCGGCCATGCGCTGATCGACAAAGACGGGAAAGTCATTGCGGTGCGGCGCTTCACGCCTGACGGGCAGTACGTCTTCACTGTTGCCGAACTTGCCTCCTGCAACAAGCACTGCCCCAGTGCGGCGCCCTTCACTGCTCAGCTGATCTACGCCGCCCCGCCCGCGCAGGGTATCGAGCTGGGGTCGGTTCGCGAGATCCGCATCCCGGCGCGAAACAAGCTGGATCCGATCAGCGTGTTCGTGCAGGACCAGGCCGTGGGCCGTGGCCGGATCGTGGTCACCTGCTACGGCAATGCGTGGCAGGGGTTCTGGAATGCGATCGGCGACCGCACGGTCATGCAGTTCGTCGCCCAGTGCGATCCCGACTACGTTGCGGGCAGCATGCTGCAGGGCCGGCAGACTCGGATCGCCAAGCATGAGCGCGATTACGCGACCCGGATCGCCGCCGAGGTCATCGCCGAATTCCGGACCCTGATCGACGGCCAGCGCGATGCAGCGCCGGGGGTGGGGTCGTGAGCGGCGTGACCTGGGCTGTGTGCAGAAACCAGCGATCCGTCACGGTGTTCTGCCTGGACTGCCGGGAGGTGCTCCACCAGCATGCACCGATGGTTGAGGCCTTGGAACTGAAGATGGCGGCGACAGCCGACCATAACTGCGCGGGCGTACTGGCACCACCACCGCCGGCCACTGATCTTTTCGGGTTCCAGATGGAGCAAGCACATGGCTGACATCGACCAGATCGCCCTCGACGTGGCGCGCCGGTTCACCCAGGACGACGAGCCGCAGCGCCGCGCGCAGCTGCAGGTCGCGGTGGTCGAAGCCATTCGCGCCGGTCAGGCTCCGTTCCCCCTGGTGGAACTGCTGGACGTCCGCAACCAGCTGCACGTCATGGCCACCACCGTGGTGCCGAACTTCTGCGACCTGGCCGCTGGCCTGCAGGCCGAGGTGCAGGCGCTCATCGACAACCACCGCCGCGCCTTTCCGGAGCTGACCCAGTGAGCCTGCCCTACGAGAACGCCACCAGCGGCAACAACGCGATCAACGACATCCAGAAGATGCTGCGGTCGTTCGGCTGCCAGCGCTTCGCCACCGGCGAGGACTACGAGACGGGCGAGCTTTTCATCCAGTTCGAGCACCGCGGCCGGCAGGTGCAGCTGAAGGCCAGCGCGCGCGGCTATGCCGCTGCCTGGCTGAAAGCCCATCCCCATGGCCCGCGCGTGCGCGCCACCCTGAGCGAGCACAAAGCCAAGGCCCTGAAGGTCGGCGGGGTGGCCGTTTGCTCGATCCTTCGCGACTGGGTGAAAGGTCAGGTCACCGCTATTGAGATCGGCATGCTCACCTTCGAGGCCGCCTTCCTGTCTCACATCCTGCTCGCCAACGGCGAAACCGTGATCGAGCACATGCAGCAGCAGAAGCTGCTGCCACAGGAGACCGCGAATGGCTGACCCCTACCGCGAGTTCCTCGAGCGCAAGATCCGCGTTGCCCCGTCGATGGGCTTCGACGTGTCGCCGCAGGACGTGCACCCGATCCTGAAGCCGCACCAGCGCGACAGCGTCGTGTGGGCCTGCGCCGGCGGTCGCCGAGCGCTCTTCCAGCGCTTCGGCCTGGGCAAGAGCGTGCAGCAGCTGGAGATCTGCAGGTTGGCCCGCCAGCACGCCGGCGGCGCGGCCGGCATCGTGATCCCGCTGGGCGTGCGCCAGGAGTTCCGCCGCGACGCGGAGATGCTCGGCATGGCCACCCGCTTCGTGCGCACCAGCGCCGAGGTGGATCCGGACTTCGACGGCGTGCACCTGACGAACTACGAGTCCGTGCGCGACGGCAAGCTGGATCCGAACCTGTTCACGGTCGCCTGCCTTGATGAGGCCTCTGTGCTGCGCAGCTTCGTCTCCAAGACCTACCAGCAGTTTCTGACCCTGTTCGACCAGGTCCAGTACCGCTACGTGGCCACCGCTACCCCGAGCCCCAACCGCTACAAGGAGCTGATCCACTACGCCGGATTCCTCAACGTCATGGATACCGGCCAGGCCCTCACCCGATGGTTCAAGCGCGACAGCAGCAAGGCCAACAACCTGACCCTGTATCCACACAAAGAGCGCGAGTTCTGGCTGTGGGTGGCGAGCTGGGCGCTGTTCCTGCAGAAGCCGTCCGACCTGGGCTACAGCGACGAGGGCTACGACCTGCCTGAGCTGACCGTGCACTACCACGAGGTGCCGGTGGACCACGGCAGCGCCGGGGTGGAGCGGGATGGGCAGGTCAAGATGTTCCGCGATGCCGCCCTCGGTTTGCAGGATGCCGCACGCGAGAAGCGCGACACCCTGCCCGCGCGCGTGGCCGCCGTGCAGCAGATCGTCGGCGAACGGCCTGACGACCACTGGCTGATCTGGCATGACCTCGAGGCCGAGCGGCACGCGCTGCAGGCCGCCGTGCCCGAAGCCGTGAGCATATACGGCGATCAGGACCTGGACGAGCGTGAGGCGGCCGTGGTGGCCTTCAGCGAGGGTGATATCCGGATCCTGTCGGCCAAGCCGGTCATCGCCGGCAGCGGCTGCAACTTCCAGCGGCACTGCCACCTGGCCATCTATGCCGGCATCGGGTTCAAGTTCAATGACTTCATCCAGTCGATCCACCGCATCCAGCGGTTCCAGCAGCAGCACCCGGTCGAGGTCTGGATCGTCCATGCCGAGAGCGAGCGCGAAGTGCTGGCCAGCCTGCAGGCCAAGTGGAAACGACACGAAGAGATGGTGGAAAAAATGAGCGAAATCATTAGGGAATACGGCCTCAGCGAGGCAGCGATGGCGCAGGTACTGACGCGCTCCATCGGCATCGACCGCATCGAGGCGAGCGGTGAAGGCTGGCTGGTCGCCAACAACGACTGCGTGCAGGAAGCGCGCGGCATGGAAGAGAACAGCGTGGACCTGATCGTGACCTCGATCCCGTTCGCGAACCATTACGAGTACAGCCCCAGCTACAACGACTTTGGCCACACCGACGACAACGCGCACTTCTGGGCGCAGATGGACCACCTGTCCAATGAGCTGCTCCGAGTCCTCAAGCCCGGGCGCATCGCCGCGATCCACGTGAAGGACCGAATCCAGTTCGGTGCGGTCACCGGCGCCGGCGTACCGACCGTCAGCCCCTTCCACGCGGAAGCCATCTTCCACTACCGCTCGCACGGGTTCGACTACATGGGCCTGATCACGATCGTGACCGACGTGGTGCGAGAGAACAACCAGACCTACCGCCTGGGCTGGTCGGAGCAGTGCAAGGACGGTACGAAGATGGGCGTGGGCTCGCCGGAGTACATCGTGCTGCTGCACAAGCCGCAGACGGACCGCTCCAAGGGCTACGCCGACGAGCCGGTGAAGAAGGCCAAGACCGAATACACCCGCGCGCACTGGCAGGTCGACGCCCATGCCTTCTGGCGCTCCAGCGGCGACCGCCTGCTGACGGCGGACGAGCTCGGCCAGCTGGGGCCGGACAAACTGGCCAAGCTCTTCACCCAGCACAGCCTGCAGCAGGTCTACGACTACGAAGCCCATGTGCGCATCGGCGAGCAGCTCGAATCGCGGGGCGCGCTGCCGTCGACCTTCATGTCCCTGGCGCCTGGCAGCCACCACCCGGACGTGTGGCACGACGTCAACCGGATGATCACCCTCAACGGCGAGCAGACGAAGCGAGGTCTGGAAAACCATATCTGCCCGCTGCAGTTCGACATCGTCGACCGGCTGATCGAGCGTTACAGCAATAAGGGCGACATGGTGTTCGACCCGTTCGGCGGCCTGTTCACCGTCCCCTACCGCGCCTTGAAGAAGGGACGCCGGGGCCGCGCGGCTGAACTCTCGACCGCCTATTTCATGGACGGGGTGAAGTACCTGCAGGCAGCAGAGCGGGAAATGTCCATGCCCAGCCTGTTCGACGGCCTGGACGAACCGATGGACCGGGCAGCGTGAGCGCCCGTGGCCTGGTGTTCGGCGATGCGCTTGAACGCACCGCCCACGAGCTGGCAGGCATGAGCGGGGTCGACCTGCAGTCGGCCGGCCCCGCTACCGTCCGCGCATGGGAGGCCCGCGGCCTGGCCGCTGGCAACGCAGCGTGACCGTCATTTACCAAAACGAATCAGCCGCACGCCGCGGCGAAGGAGACCAGATGACCAGCACCACCGAACGCCGAGCCCCCAACCTGCTACGCCTGAAAGATGTCATCACCAAGACCGGCCTGTCCAAGAACACCATCTACGACCGGATCCGAAAAAAAGAGTTTCCTGCGCAAATCGACCTCGGGGGCAACTGCGTAGCCTGGTCGGAGGACGAGATCGACCGGTGGATTCAGGCAAAAATGGACGCCCGTCAGGTCAATGAGGACGGATTGCCGAAAGCCGCATGACGCGGGGGCAGATGTGGGGGCATCCGCAAGTGGCTGGACTGCCCTTCCCTACTGCTGCAAGGGCATTATGGCCGAACGGGATTCCCCTTGGCTCCACCAAACACTGGCCCTAACGGGCACAAAAAAGGCCGGAATACCTGCAAAAACAGGGCTTTCGGCCTTTTTCGTTGGACTGGCCCGGTTCCCTGGCGCGCCGCCCACCCCGCGCTCGCCGGTTCCCTCACTCCTCAGCATCCGGGTCCAGCAGCGCGCTGACCGCTGCGGTGTCCTGGTCGAAGACCGGCGCGGCGAACGGTTCCGGGCCGGGTGTGCGGCCGAACACGATCGGGCGGGTAATGCCGCGATAAGTACCCAGCAGCGGATGCTGCAGCGCGCCGATCATGTCCTCGGCCAGCACCTGCGGGTGATCGAACATGTCTTCGACCTGGCGCGCCGCCGCGCATGGCACCTCTTCGGCAAACAGTGCCTCCCACGCCAGCGCACTGCGCGTGGCCAACGCGGCATGCAGCTGCGGCAGCAGTTCGCTGGCGTGCGTGGCGCGCTTGCGCACGCTGTCGTAGCGCGGATCGATCGCCAGGTGCGGCAAGCCGGTTTTCTCGCACAGCGCCTGCCAGAAACGCGGCGTGTTCGCCGAGAGATACAGGTGGCCGTCGGCGGTGGGGTGGATGCCGGTGACGCCACCGGAGCGCATGTCCCGGCCCACGGCCGCCGGCTCGCCCTCGGCCCACACCATCCGCGCGGACTGCATGGTCAGCGCGCTGCGCAGCAGCGAAACCCCGACGAACTGCCCCTCGCCGCTGCGTTCGCGCTCATACAGGGCCGAGGACACGCCTGCAGCCACCAGCGCGGCAGCGTAGTAGTCGACCACCGAGCCATACAGGATTTCCGGCGTGCCCCCGACCTTGCCCTGCATGGTGCACATGCCGGTCATGGTCTGCAGCACCTGGTCGTAACCGGCCTTGTCCTTGAGCGGCCCCTGCTCGCCGTAGCCGGTGACCGAGCAGTACACCAGGCGCGGGTTGAGCTTGTGCAGGCTTGCAAAATCGATGCCAAGACGTACCGGCACGCTGGGCCGGAAATTGTGCACCAGCACGTCGGCCTCGCGCACCAGGCGCATCAGCACCGCGCGCTGGTCGGGTTGCTTCAGGTCCAGCACCACCCCGCGCTTGGAGCGGTTCACGCCGAGGAAGGCGCGGCTTTCCGCTTCCAGCGTCGAAGGATAGCGGCGCAGGTTGTCGCCGACCGGCGGCTCCACCTTGATCACCTCCGCACCCTGGTCGGCCAGCAGCGTGCAGCCATACGGGCCGGCGATGTAGGCGCTCAGGTCGAGCACGCGGATGCCGCTCAACGGCCCGGTGGCGCCCTGCCGGCGGGCGATCGCAAAGGGAGACACTGTGTTGCTTGCGGTCATGGTCAATGCACTCGATTCCTTGATTGCAGTTTCCTCCTGGGGATCGGGAAGAAACAGATCGCGGGGGTATGTTCTGCGTGGACAAAAAGCACGCTGCGACGGCCGCGGCCGCCGTGGTCAGTCGGTGGGTTCCAGCGACAGCCAGCTCAGCCGCCACCGGCCGTGTTCACGGCCGCCGCAGCGGTAGTAGGGCTCGAACCGAAGCGGCGCCCGGCCGTGCAGCTGCATCGTGATCGCGGCGCCCTCGCCCCGGTCCTCGCCGGCCACCAGCCAGTGCGCTGGCGGCCCCTCCGGCAAGCGCACGGTCTCCTCGGTCTTGAAGCCATCGATCAGGCCGGTGGCATACACCAGCGGGCCGTAGCTCACGCCCACGTACTCCCACCGCAGCACTTCCTGGACCACCGGTGATCCGTCCGGCGCCCGCGATTGCTGCAGGTTGATGTTGGCGGCACGGTGCAGCCGGGGCTGCATCGGCAGGCACACGTTGATGACGTCACCGGTCTGCCAGGTACGCTGCAGGGCGACGAATCCATCTGCACCGACCGTCGCTGGCTGCGGGTGTCCATTGACGTCGATGTCGGCGGCCTCGGCCCAGGACGGGATCCGCACCCCGATGCTGAACGCCGCGCTGCGTTCGGGGTGGACGGTGATCGCGATCGTGCCCTCGAACGGATACCGGGTGGCCTGTTGCAGGCTCACGTTGCCGGCCTCGGCATGCGCCAGCGTGGCCTGCCCCGGGCCATACAGGTTCACCCGCAGCCCCCCGTCGGCAGCCGTGCCATAGGCCACCTGCGGCAGCTCTTCCAGCGCCATCGCACCGCTGGATTTGCAGCAGCGCCAGTAGGTGGTGTGCACGCGCTTGCCGTTGGGATAGGTGTAGTAGCACCAGTCCTCGCCATTGGGCGCCATCGCCGCCATCAGGTCGTTGTAGGCGCTGCGCTCCAGCGCATCGGCATGGCGCGCGTGGCCGCTGATGGCCAGCAGTTCGCGGTTGAGCTGCATCCACGCCAGCACCGAGCAGGTTTCCACGTACGCCTGCGGGAAGAACGTGCCGGGGGCATTGAATACTTCGCGCGAGCGATGCGCCACCCCGCCCCACGGCCCGCCCCCCAGGGTGAGGTGCTGCTCGCCGATGTTGTGCCACAGCGCATCCACGGCAAGGCGGTAGTCGTCACGTCCGGTGGCCTTGTACAGCTTGGCCAGCCCCACCAGGTTCCAGCTCAGCTGGTAGGCCTTGCCGGTGGCGATGAAGGCGGCATCCTCGCCGGCCAGGGCCTTGTCGAGCAGGGCCAGGCGTGGATTTGCGTTGGCCTGCTGCACGATGCGCTCGGCCAGGGCCAGGTAGCGTGGCTCGCCGGTCACCAGATACAGATCGGCGGCCGGGTCCAGCAGCACCGTGGCCGACATCCCGTGGTGGTTGCCCAGCGTGGTGATGTCGATCCCCGACTCCAGCGCCTGCCAGCACAGGTCGGCAATCCGGCGGGCGGCCTGCAGGTAGGCGTCGTCGCCCAGCGCGCGCCAGGTTTCCAGCAACCCCAGGATCAGATAGCTGTGGGTCCAGATGTCCCAGGTGCGCAGCGCGGGCTCGCCATTCCAGCTTTCCGGCCGCGGCGGCTGCGGCACGCTGAAGCGGCGCGGCGCGGCGTAGTTGCCCAGGTAACCGTCCGCGTCCTGCTGGCTGATCAGCCAGTCGGCGACCCGGCGCAGGGAGGCCTGCAGCTTCGGCTGCCCGCCCTGTGCCACCGCACGCGCAGTGGCCGACAACCACTTGCCGGCGTGTTCGCCGTACCAGTCGCCTTCGTGGTTCTGCTGTTTGTGGGCCTGGCTGAAAATACGGATCGGTGCACTGTGCTCATCGACGATGAAGGTGCTCAGCCGACCGCTGCGATTGGCGGCCAGCGCCTGGCCGAACACACCGTGCAGCGTGACCTGCTGCGGCGCGATCAAGGTCATGCCGCGTGCGCGGCGATGCAGGCGGTTCATGCCGCATCCACCACGCAGCGGAAGCCCACCGTGCCGGAGCGGTCCTTGCACGGTGCCATCAACAGGTACTTGCCGTGCTGGTCCAGGCGGTAGGCCTGCGGGAAGTACCAGTGCGAGGTCTGCGGCTGGTAGCTGCTGCCCCCGCGCAATACCGCCGCGCGGGTATGCGCGTCACTGAACTCGTCGGTCCACTGCCATACGTTGCCGACCAGGTCCTCGACCCCGAACGGGCTGGCCCCCTGCGGGTGCGCGTCGACATCGGCCGGCGGGGTCAGGCGACGGCCGCGGTTGACCCGCGGCATGCGCGACGGGTCCCAGTCGTTGCCCCACGGATAGACGCGTTCGTCGGTGCCCTGCGCGGCGTACTGCCATTCCCACTCATGCGGCAGCCGCTTGCCTGCCCAGGCGGCGTAGGCACGCGCGTCTTCAATGGACACCCAGGTCACCGGCTTGTTGTCCCAGCCCGGGCGCGGCGCGCCGTCCTTCCAGTCGGCCAGGAAGTTGTGCGGGTCCGCCGGTCGGTAGCCGCTGTCATCCAGGAACTGCTTGAACGCGGCATGGGTGACCGGGTAACGGTCGATGTAGAACGCCGGCAGCGTCATGCGCCGACGGTGCTGGCGGCGGGCGCAGTCCTCCCACGGGTACTGGACATCCAGGCCGGCCCAGGTGAAGCCTTCGATCTCGATACCACCGACCTTGAACAGGAATTCGCCGGCCGGAACAGTCACCATGCCCGCCGGCGCGCTGGCCTGCGCAGGCGTGGGCGCGATCTCCAGCAGTTGTTGTGGCAATGCCGCCCAGGTGCTGGAGAAACTGTTGAGCGGCCGCTGCGCGCCCGTGGCGGTGGTGGCCAGGAACGCGTCCAGTCCCTCCACCACGGTGCCGGCGGCCACGCTCAGCAGCGCACCGAATCCACGCGCTTCCAACGGCACCTCGATGTAGGCCAGGCCGTCGATCATGCGGGGCAACAGCGGTTGGCCGTGCCACACGTCGTAGTACTGCGTGCCCGGCACATGCCGCAACGCGATCTGCTCACCGTCCACCGCGTACTCGTTGCGGTTGATCAGGGTATGCAGGGCCAACCCGTCGAGCGGGAACCGGCTGGCGAAGATGCCGCCCTGCAGGCACACCTGGTACGGCTCCCATTCCATCGACACGATCAACTGCGGGAACTGGCGGTACAGCCGGGCGATCCGGCGCAGGGTTTCGCCATCGCGCGCGGTGAACGCATTCCAGACACCCCAGATATTCTCCCACGCGTTGTAGCCGATGCCGTTGAAGAAGCAGTACTGCAGGTCGTGATTGCGGTTGCGGCCCCAGCGGTTCTCGTAGTTGACCATGTGGCGGGGCTCCAGCCACTTCCACTTGGACACCGGCGGCACCGGGCCATCGGGTGCTTTCTTGCCCCAGCTCTGCACGTTCCAGATCAGTTGTTCTTCGGAACTGATGGTGGACTCGGGCTGCACGACCACCGGCGTACCGCGGGCATCGCAGGCGTCGAAGAAGGCCCGGGGCACGCCGTTGAAGGTGTCGCCGTTGATGCCGTCGGCACCGACCGCCTTGACGATATCGGCCAGCCCGTCCCAATGGCTCACGCCCGGATCGCGGGTGCCGTGGTCCCAGGGTTTGGCCGGCAGGAATACCTTCACCCCGCGCTTCTGGAAGGCCTGCACCGCCGCCCGCAGTCCGTCCAGGCCGCCGGGCATGTCGTGGGCCAGGTCGAACTGATTGCGGTCGTCGATGCCGATGTTCGGGTAGATGTACCAGATCAGTACCGAATCCAGCCCGCCGTAGCGTGCGGTCACATCGTCCAGGTAACGGTCGACCGTGTAGCGACCAGTCGCGGCGTCGAAGAAGTAACGGTCTTCGACCATCATCTGCGCATGCACGACGTTGCGCTGCGCCCACTGCAGTTCGGGGCGGCGATAGTTCTCATCGGTGTAGCCGATCCGCACCAGGTGCTCGCGACGCCAGTCCTTGAGTTCGTCGAGCCAATCGGCGGCGCTGGCGTTGGCATCGATCATCCAGTTGCCGATATCCGCGAACGGCCATGCCGGCGGCTTGCCCGGTGTTGGCAGGTAGCGACCGGTGGTCACATGCGAAAACTTGTACTCGGTAGCGACCGCCTCACGCCCGTAATCGGCTGCTTCGTTGTCATGGTCGGGGCTTTGATAGGGCGTGGTCATGGGCAGGCATCCAGCAGGAAAACGGGAAAGTGGAGCATCAACGTGCGCACCACGCCGCCAGTGCGGCGTGGGCGTGGGCATCGGGAATACGCGCGGGGGCTGACAGCAACGCCTGCACCTCGGCCTGGGCCGGAATGCTGGCCTGCGCGCCGAGCCGGGTACAGGCCAGCGCCGAAGCGGCGGTCGCGGCGAGCAGCGCATCGGCCAGCGGCTGGTGCTGGGCCAGCGCGGCCACCAATGCGCCACAGAAGGTATCGCTGGCTGCAGTGGTGTCGATCGGCGCGATGCCGACGGCCGGTTGCAGCAGCATCTGTCCGTCCACACGCGCCAGGCAGCCGCGCGCGCCGAGGGTCACGATCACGCAGGGAACCGGCACCCGGGCCAGGCCCGTGGCCAGGTCCGGGGGATCGCCGGCCACCACCGCCAGCTCCCCCTCATTGACGATCAGCACGTCCAGCAGCGACAGCAGTTCGGCGGGCAGCACCTGCGCTGGCGCCGCGTTGAGCACGACCTGCAGGCCGGCCGCACGTGCGCGGCGGGCGTAGGCGGTGACCACCTCCAGCGGGGTTTCCAGCTGCAGCAGCAGCCAGCCGATACCGTCCAGCGGTGGCAGGTGCTCGCTGCGCAGCGCGCTGTTGGCGCCGGGGGCGACGGTGATGGCGTTCTCGGCGTTGTCGGCCAGGCAGATAAAGGCGGTGCCGGTGGGCAGCGCAGGATCGCGCACGGTCCACAGCTGCACGCCGGCATCCGCCAATGAGGCTTCGATGGGGCCGGCGAAATCATCCTCGCCCAGCGCCAGCAGCATCTGCGTCGCCGCGCCACCGGCACGCGCGCAGGCGACGGCCTGGTTGGCGCCCTTGCCCCCAGGGAACGTGCTGAAACCGTGCCCGAGTACGGTCTCACCGGGCGCAGGAACGTGCGGGGCACGCACGACGAAATCCAGATTGGCCGAGCCGGCAACCAGTACCGCGCTGGGGGCTTCACCGGTCATGGCTGTATCGCCTCATCCACCCGGTTGTAGAACGCGGTGCTGATGCGTGGCAGGTCGTCCTTGCCGCCGGGCAGATGCTGCAGCAACAGGATCGCAACCAGATGCCGCGCCGGGTCGATGCTGAAATACGTGGAGGCGGCGCCGGACCAGCCAAACGTACCCACCGACGCGGTACGTCCTTTCCGGGTCGGGTCCAGCAGCACCGCGCCGCCCAGGCCGAAGCCTTCGGCATCGCTGAATTCGGTGACCGGCCGGGGCAAGGCGGTATGTACCAGCTGGTTCTGCATCATCAAGGCCACGGTGGCAGGTTTGAGCAGTTGCACGTCGCGATAACGGCCGTGATCCAGCAGCATCTGCGCGAAGCGGCCGACATCGCCAGCGCTGGAATACAACCCACCGGCACCGCTTGGATACGGGCGCAGCGCCGTACCGGGATCACGCGCATGGGGTGCATCGGCAAGTACCTGCTCACCGTGCTCGTCCGTCGTGGTCAGCTCAACTACCCGCGCGCGATCCTGCGCCGGCACGTCAAAGCCGGTGTCGCGCATGTCCAGGGGAGTGAAGATGCGCTGCTGCAGGAACTGCTCGAAGGGCATGCCCGCCACCACTTCCACCAACCGCGCCAGTACCTCGATGGAGGTGCTGTCATAGCGGAAGCGCGTGCCGGGTTCGCTCGCCAGCGGTACCCGGGCCAGCCGTGCGGTGTAGTCGGCCAGGCTGCCCGCATCCTGCACGCGCTGCCGGTCCAGCAGCTGTGTTACTGCCTCGAACCCTTCGCCGCCGGCAGCAAAACCGCTGGTGTGGGTCAGCAGGTGGCGAATGGTCAGCGGCGTACTGGCCGGGCGCAGCTGTGGGGCATCGGCGCTTCCGCCGCTGAATACCTGCAGCCGCGAGAATTCAGGGAGATGCCGCGCCACCGGATCGTCCAGGTCCAGCTTGCCCTCGTCCAGCAGCATCAGGGCCGCGACCGAGGTGACCGTCTTGGTCATCGAATAGATGCGGAACAGGCTGTCACGCTGCATCGGGCGGGTGTGCGCCCGGTCCTGCCAGCCGTAGCTGGCCCAGTGCACGGTGCTGCCCTCGTGCAGCACCAGCGCGACCGCGCCGGTGTAGCCCTTGGCATCGGTCGCCTCACCCAGGAAGTGGTCGACCTGTAGCAGACGCGGCGCGGGCGCGTCGGCGGCCGTCGCGGTCGCGGTCGCGGTGATGCTGCCGAGCAGCGCCACCAACATGGCCGCGGCCGCGTGACGGAGCCAGCGGAGACGGCAATGACCGCGGTCGATCGGTGCATGGGCCAGGCGGTACATCCGTGCTCCTGTGCTGTCGTCGGGTCAGGGTAAGGCAGAAAAAGACAACGGCGCTGCAGGATGACCGCAGCGCCGGGGTCCATGCCATCGATCAGAACGTGAAGGTGTGGGTCAGCGACACCATGCGGCCGCGGCCGGAGAAGAAGTTCTGCCAGCCCGGCAGCTGCGACCAGGTCAGCACGTACTGCTTGTCCAGCAGGTTCTCGATGCCCAGCGACAGCTTGCCGTAGGTGCCGGTGTCGTAGTTCACGCTCAGGTCCCACAGCGCATAGCCGTAGGTATCCTCTTCATTGAGGTAAATCGCGCCATTGGCCGGATTGACGAAGGTCTCGCGCAGATCGCGGCTGAAGGTCCGGCTCACGCCCAGGGTGGCATCCAGGCGATCATTCGGCGTCCAGGTCAGCGATGCGTTGATCTTGTCCGGCGAGATGTCCAGGATGCCCATCTCCCTGCTCAGGCCCGAACCGTCGTAATACTGGGTCTGGCCGCGGATCCGCGAGTACAGCAAGGTGGCCTTCCACTGGTCGTTGAAGGTCCAGGCACTGTTGAGCTCGACCCCTTCGATCCGGGTCGGCGCGCGGGTCAGGATGAAGTCTTCGGTCACCTTGTCCACGGTCAGCGACGAGCCGAACTCGGAGGTGGAGCGGTACGCCGACATCCCCACCTGGGCCTGCGCGCCGCGCCAGTTGAACCCCACCTCCTTGTTCTTGGTGATCAGCGGCTGCAGATCGGCGATGCACGACACCGCCTTGCACGGGCTGTTGGCCTGGATGTTGCGCAGCGGGATGCCGACATTGGCGATGCCGAAGCCTTCCGAATAGGAGGCGAACACCGACCACGCATCGCTGATGCGCCAGATCGCGCCGAAGTTGGGCAGGTTCGCCTTGTAGTCGAGTTTGCCGCCCTGCACCGGGGTGAAGTCGCGGTAGGCGGTGGTGGTGTAGGAGTCGATCTCCAACTGGCCGTCTTCGCGGCGGATGCCCGCGTCCAGCGTCACCGGGCCGATGTCCCAGCTCAGCTGCGCATACGGCGCCAGGCTGGTGTACTTCATCGGCGGCACCCAGACCCGGTTGGTCAGGGCCAGGCGCTGCTCGGCGGTGTCTTCGACCAGGTCCAGGCCGGTGCGCAGGCGCAGGCCCTCCACCGCGAACAGGTCGCCATAGGCGTAGGCCACGCGCAAGCCCTTCTTCTCGGAGTTGATTTCCGACTGGTCCCAGATCCGCTCCGCTTCCGGCGGCGCCGGCTTCACCAGCTGGCGGTCCGTGCCATTCTCGGGCACATACCGCATCGCCTGCTGGGCCCAGTACAGGTCCACGCTCAGGTCGCCGCCGAAGAAATCGGCATGGGTGTATTTGGCCGCAAACTGCTCGAAATCGTTGAACTCGGACAGCGCGTCGGCGATGGAGCCCTTCTCGGCGGTGTTGGTGCTGGGTACCGGGCAGTCGACGGCATCGTAGCGGCAGCCTTCCACCGGACGATAGTTGTGCTTGCCGCCGATGTGGAAATTGCTGTAGCTGGCCTGGATGCGCTGCATCTGCCCTTCGCCGAAGGAGTAGCCGCCCTTCAGGAACAGGTTCTTGCTGTACGAATCGGACAGCGAGCCGGAGGTGTTCAGCCCGACGCGGCGGCCATCGCCGTCGTAGGCGATGCCACGATCGATGTAAGCCCCGCTGATCAGGAAGTCGGCCGCATCGCCCTTGTAGGCATGGGTGATGCCGACCTTGGTCTGCGCACTGTCGTCTTTGAACTGGGTGCCGTAGCGGGTCGATACGGTGGTCTGGTGGCCGTCCACTTCGGGGTTCTTGGACAGGTAGTTGATCACCCCACCGGCACCACCGATGCCCTCGGCCGCCGACGGACCATTGATGACTTCGATCCGGCCGATCACGCCCATGTCGGTGAACGTGCCGTTGCGGCTGCCTTCGCGCAGCGGCGAGCCCTGCGGCACGCCGTCGAACAGGCGCAGCGCGACGCGGCCGCGCAGGGTTTCACCACTGTTGCTCATCGCCTGCGAGGACTCCGAATAACCCGGCACCATCCGCGCCAGCACCGCCGTCGCATCTTCGGTCAGGTTGAGGGTGCGCTGCACCTGCTCCTGGTTCACCACGGTCACCGCGCCGGGCACCTTCTCGATCGAGATCGGGGTGCGGCTGCCGGTCACGATCACCTGGTCCAGGTCGGTGGGCGTAGCGTTCTGGGCCATGGCAGGGCTGATCACGCAGGCAAACAGTGCAGTGCTGATGGCCGCAGAAAGTGGCTTGATCATTGGTCTCTCCCCCCGATATGGAAATGCGGGACAGCCGGCCGGGGAGCCGTCGCCACCGATGACGCGCGTGGGCGTTCGCCCTTCAGCCGGTCGGTGCGATCCCCTTGCGAAGATCCGCGTCCTGTCCAGCACTGAGGCGAGAGCCTAGGCGCGGCTCCATGGCGATAGACCAGTGGTTTTGTATGTTCACTGCCTAGGATTTGTTTGCGCCCGCCGCGCAGACCACGCCGGAACCCGTGCTGTCAGCGTTGCGGCTCGATCAGCGCCGCGCGTCCTTCTTCCAGCAGCACGTTCACCAGCCGTATGCGCACCGACGAACGTGACCACACCACCCCGATCCGGCGTGGTTCGCTGCACTGCGGCAAGGGAATGCGCACAACGTTCAACCCTTCCGGCCAGGGTTTGGCCCAGTCCGGCACCAACGAAACACCCAGGCCCCGGTCGACCATCACCGCGATGGCGTTGAGCGCGTTGAGTTCAAATCGCTCACGCGGCACGATGCCGGCCTGGCGCAGGTAGTCATCGGCCAGCCGGCCGCCCCACTGGTGGCGGTCATAGCGGATCAACGGCTGCTCGCGCAGCAGCTCGTGCGGGTCGCGGCTGCCGAGGTGGGCCGGCGCCAATACCACCAGCGGCTCTTCCCGCAGCAACTGCCATTTGCAGGTCTTGGGCAGCGCGAACGGCGCCTGCAGCACCATCGCCGCATCCAGGTCGCCCGCTTCCACCGCACGGTACAGATCGGCCGAGTAGCCGGGCTGGATGAAGACATTGATCTGCGGGAAGGTCACCACCATCCGCGACAGGATGTCCGGCAGCAGCCCGGCCAGCGCGGTCGGGCAGGCGCCCAGCCGCAGCTCGCCGGCGATGTCCTTGTCGTTGGCCACGCTGCGCAGGTCGGCGACATTGCGCAGCAGGTCGCGTGCCCGTTGCAGGATGCGCGCGCCTTCCTCGGTAACGCTGACGGTGCGCCCGGCGCGGGCGATCAACGGCGCGCCCAGCTCACGCTCCAGCGTGCGTATCTGCTGGGCCACGGCCGCAGGGGTGATATGCAGCAACCGGGCCGCCGCGGCCATCGAGCCGCGGTCCACTACTGTCACGAATGTATTGAGGAACTGGGTTTCCACGAATTGACCTCTCAGCGCGCCAGCACGCTACACCAGCGGCTGACGTAATGCGATACACGCCGCAGCGGGCGCGGCGCTGCCCTGCCCGCCCGATTCATGGCGCCGCCGCTTCGGCAGGCGTGTCGCGGTAGATGGTCAGGCCCTTCAGCGACTGCGCCGGCGCCGGGAAGAACAGGCTGGCCACGTAGCCGATCACGATGCACAGCAGGATCGAGATGGCCAGGTAGAAGTACGGGTGGACCAGGTTCATGCTCCAGCACACCAGGGTGATCAGGATCGAGCCGGCCACGCCGATCGCCACCCCCTGGGCATTGGCGCGGCGGGTGAACATGCCCAGCGTGTAGGCACCGGCAAAGCCGCCGCCCAGCAGGCCGGCCAGTTCGATGGAGACATCGAACAGCGAGTGGATGTCATAGCGGCTCATCACCAACGCAATGCCGATGCCGATCACGCCCACCCCTACTCCGGACCATTCGGCGACCCGCACCGCGGTCTTCTCATTCGGGTCCTTGACCAGCTTCTGGTAGAAGTCCACCGACACCAGCGTGGAGATGGAGTTGATGATGCTCGACAGGGTCGACATCGCCGCGGCGAAGATGCCGGCGATGATCAGCCCGGTCACCCCGGCCGGCAGTTCGGCGGCGATGAACAGCGGGAAGGTGGCATCGATGGGCAGCAACGGGTTCAGGCGTTCGGGATTGTCGCGGTAGTACATCCACAGGGCGGTGCCGATACCGTAGAACACGAAGCCACCCGGGACCATGATCGCCGCGAAGGTCCAGATCGAACGCCCGGCTTCCCGGTCCGACCGGGTGGACAGGGTGCGCTGCATCAGCACCTGGTCCTTGGGGAAGGTCAACACCACGTCGAACACCACCAGGAAGATGAAGCCCCACACCGTGGCCTTGGTCAGATCGAAGCTGAAGTCGAACAGCCGGGTCTTGTCCTCGGCGGCCACGGCACTGAGCAGTTGCGGCAGGTCGCCACTGGTCTGCATGAAAATGAAACCGATCGCAAACAGTGCCCCACCGAACATCACCAGCACCTGCACCACGTCGGTCCAGATCACCGCCTTGGAACCGCCCAGGGTGGAGTAGATGATGGTGAACACGCCCATCAGCATGATCGACCAGACCACGTCGACACCGGTGATGGTGGAGATCGCCAGGGCCGGCAGGAACAGGATCACGCTCATCCGGCTGCCGATCTGCATGATGATGCACAGCGCGCTGGACAGCATGCGGATCGCCGGGTGGAAGCGCGATTCCAGGTAGGAGAACACGCTCATCAGGTCCAGCCGGCGCAGCAGCGGAACGATCCAGACCGCCACGAACATCAGCCCTACCACGGCGATGAGGTTGTTGGTCATGTACTGCCAGTTGGTATCGAATGCCTTGGCCGGGATGGCGATGAAACTGATCGAACTGGTGTTGGTGGCATACAGGCTGATGCCGGCCGCCCAGAACGGAATCGAGCGCCCGCCGACGAAGAAATCGGCGGTGCTGGCGGTCTGGTCGCGCAGGTAGAAGTAGAACCCCATGCCGAGCATGGCCAGCAGGTAGACCGCGATTACCGCCCAGTCGAGCCAGCGCAGCAGATGCTTGCCGCCTTCGATCTCGGCGTACTGGAAGGTGCTGCCGGAGGCGCCCGGCGCGGCCCACAGCAGTCCGTTGCCCCAGGCCATGACCGCCAGCGGGTCGTTGATCGCGGCATCGTCATCCAGCGCGGCCCAGGCGTTGGTGATGGTGTGGAAGGTGCGCGCATGCACCTGGCCCTGGGCATTGCGCACCAGCATCAGCAGATGTGCCTGCCCCAGCGGCCGCATCGACCCGGCAACGATCTGGCCGCCCGGCGCGGCCAGCGCCTGCCAGCCGGTGTCGGTGCTCCACCGCCAGAACTGGTCGCTGCCGCCCTGCGCACCCGCGACAGCCGCGCTCACATACAGCGCGCCCTTCTGCGCCTGCAGGGCGCTTGGCATGCCCGCCTGCGGCCAGGTCGGCTGCCGTTGCCAGGACCGGTCCGCGGCGGAGAGGCTGCTGCGGTACAGCTGGGTGACACCGGCCGCGTCGGTGCCGGTCACATACAGCGCATCGTTGAATGCGGCCGCATGGGCAGCACCCAGCACGCTCGGCAATGCCATCGCCTCACCGGCCACCAGCGTGCCATTACGCAGGCCCACCGACTGCAGCACCGAGGTGGCCGCGCCCTGTCCTTCAAGCAGATACGTCCGGCCGGCCGCGCTCACGCTGCCCTGCAGTACGTCGCCTGTGTCCATGGCCGGACGCGCCAGCGGCTGCCAGGCCGTGTTGTCGGCGTCCAGCACCCAGGCGTTGTCCCTGCTGAAGGCCACCGTGCGACCGTCAACCGGCACCAGACCGGCGGCAGCGATCGGTTCGGGCAACGGCGGCAGGCTGCCGGATTTCACCGTCGTCAGGCTTTCCGCCGCCACCGTACCGCTGGCGGTCAGCACGATCACGGCGGTCAACAACCGCAGGCTGCGCACGCAGCGATGGAACAACGTTGAAGTGAACGCGGACGGTGCAGGCTTGAGCATGAGTCACCCGGGAAAAGCGCGACGAGGCCGGTGCAGGCCGTCACGCGGAAAATGGAAGTACGGAATGTGCCCGATGCCGCGGTCAGCCCACCGGTCCACCGGAGGCGGCAAGGATGGCCTCGGCCCGGCGCAGGAACGGCAGGTCGATCATCCGTCCTTCAAACAGGAACGCGCCATGCCCGTCGCGGGCGGCCTGTACCGAGGCGGCCACGATCCGGCGGGCTTCCTCGACCACGGCCGCCGGCATGCTGAAGATCGCGTTGGCAATGCCCACCTGGCGCGGATGGATGCAGCTCTTGCCGATGAACCCCAGCTCCTGCGCCATGCGTGCTTCCGCAGCGAATCCCTCGATATCGTCCACGTCCGGATAGGCGCCGTCACAGGCGAATACATTGGCTTCGGCCGCGGCGATCTTCACCGCAAACAGCGTGGCATGCACGTTGCCCCGATCGCGGCGGATGCCATTGGGCGCGAACAGGTCGCCCAGGCCCAGCTGCAGGCCGGCCACGCGCGGGTGGGCCGCGGCCAGTTCCGCGGCGGTGCGCAGGCCCTTGGGGGTTTCAATGTTGATCAACAGGCCGATCGGCTGCGCCACGGCGTTGTCCCGCTCAACCTGTTCCAACCGCGCGATCGCCGCCAGCAGCTGTGGCACCGATTCGATCTTGGGGAGATTGAGCAGGCTGACCCCCGGCAGCACCACCGCAGCCAGGTCGGCCTCGAAGTGCGGGCCATCGGTGGCATTGGTCCGCACGATCAGCCGTTTGCCGGTGGCGAGGGTATCGGGGCGTCGCAGGAAATCGGCGACGTGGCCGCGCGCCTGGGGCTTGCCCGCATCGGGAACCGAGTCCTCCAGGTCCAACGACAACGCATCGGCGTCGCCGGCCAGGGCCTTGTCGAACAATTCCGGGCGGGCGCCAGGAACGAAAAGCTTGCTGCGCATGATTTCCCCTCGTCAACCCGCGCAGTTTGCAGAATTGAAAAGGCTTGAAAAGCAGGGTCCCTGACCTTCATTGAATAGCGTTTGTTTCGATTGGACGGGCCCCGGATGCGGCTTCCGCCATCGGCCCGGCGCAGAAGCTCGCCGTTGCCGTCACAATCGACGACATTGGGCGGACAAGCTGGGGAGGTCCCGCCCCGCCCGGTTGCCGGTCAGGCAACCGGGCCGTCAGCGGGCGGCGTCATCCTTGCGAACCGGCCGCCGTGTCTGCGCATCATGAATCTTCTGGTCGGTCTGCCCAGGCCGCTGCTTGGCGGTTTCATCCTGTTTGCGGTCCTGCTGGCTTTCTTCGATGCCTTCCTGCTTGCCCTGCTGCGGGTCGTGTCGGGTCATGTCGGCTGCTCACTGGGATGGTAGCGCCACTCTGGCAGGGCAAGGGTGATGCAGCAGTCGCCGCCATGTGTGCGCCATGTCCGTGCGGCGGCCGCGCATCTCAATCGAGCTTCACCACCAGCTTGCCGAAGTTGCGGCCCTTGAGCAGACCAAAGAACGCCTCCGGTGCCTGCGCAAGCCCGGCCACGATGTCCTCGCGGTACTGCACCCGGCCGTCCTTCAACCATTGGCCCATGTCGGTGAGGAACTGCGGGAAAAGCGCATTGAAATCGGACTGGATGAAGCCGCGCACGGTCAGCCGCTGGCGCAGGACCTGGCTCATGAATCCCGGCAGCCGGTCCGGACCGGGCAGCACCGCGCCGCGCGCGTTGTAGGTGGCAATGGTGCCGCACACCGGGATACGGGCGAAGTCGTTGAGCAACGGTGCCACCGCCTCGAACACGTGGCCGCCCACGTTCTCGAAATACACATCGATGCCGTCTGGCACCGCGCGGCCCAGCTGCGCGGCGAAGTCCTCGGCGCGATGGTCCAGGGCTACGTCAAAACCCAGCGTTTCCAGATAGCGACGCTTCTGCTCGCCACCGGCAATGCCCACCGTGCGCGCGCCCTGCTGCCTGGCGATCTGCCCAACCGTCGCCCCGACCGGTCCGCTGGCAGCGGCCACCACCAGGGTTTCCCCCGGTTGCGGCTTGCCGATCTCGTGCAGCCCGGCGTACGCGGTGAATCCGGGCATGCCATGCACGCCCAGTGCGGTGCTGATCGGCAAGCCGTTGTCGCTCAGTCGGCGGGTAATGCTGTCGCCGGCGACGACGGCATGGGTCTGCCAGTTGCCGCCCGCCACCACGCGCTCGCCCACGCGCCACTGTGGATCGTTGGATGCCATCACCTCGGACACGGTGCGGCCCTCCATCACCGCCTCCAGGGCTACCGGCGGTGCGTACGACGGTCCCTCTTCCATGCGACCGCGCATGTAGGGGTCCAGCGACAGGTAGCGGTTGCGCAGCAGCACCTGGCCCGGGCCCAGTGCCGGCACCGGTACCTGTTCCAGGCGGAAATTGGCAGCCACCGGTTCGCCCTGTGGACGCGAGGCCAGTACCACGCGGGTGTTGGTGAGATCGTTCATCGGCAGCAGGCTCCATGCGGATCCAGAAGTAATCCCGACAGTAAGCCTTCGCGCAGCGTTGCAGGCGCCGGGCAAAACAGCGTTCCACCGATGCGGACCCACCACGCAGCCCGATCCCTTGCCGGGCGGTGATCGCGCACCAGGGTGGAACTACAGCATTCCACCGGCGCTGCAAGCCAGGCCCGGCTCAGCGTGATCGCCGCCATTGCAACGGGCTGATGCCCATCTGCATCCGGAACATGTAATTGAACGCCGACGCCGAGGCGTACCCCAGCTCGTGCGCGATCACCGTTGGCGAACGACCTTGCGCCAGCCATTGAATGGCACGCAACAGCCGCAGCCGGGTTCGCCAGGCACGCACGGTCATGCCGGTCTCGGCTTCGAAATGGCGCGCCAACGTGCGCGCCGAGGCCCCCAGCCGGGTCGCCCAGAACGCCATGTCACGCGCATCGCCGGGATGATCGTGCAGCGTCTGGCACCAGCGTTGCAGGCGCGGGTCGCGTGGCCAGGGCAACTGCAGCGCGTGGCGCGGCTGACGCGGCAGCTGGGCCACGATCAGGCCACACAGCGCAAGGTAGTACGCCGGGTCGGCGTCGGCCACGGTGCGGTCAAGCTCGACGATCAACTCACGCAACAGCGCGGTGACGTCCAGCACCACGCACTGGCTGGGCATGTGCGCACCGGCATCGTCGGCGACATACAGATTGCGGAACGCCGCCGCATCCAGTGCCCCGGTGTGGTGCAGCATGCCGGTCGGTACCCACAACGCCTGCTGCGGGGTGATCACGTGGCGTGCGTTGCCCGCGCTGGCCTGCAGCACCCCCTCGGTGGCGAACACCACCTGGTTCCAGTCATGCGCATGCGGGGGAAAACGCTCGCCCGCCGCCAGCTGCTGGCTGCGCGCTACCACCGGCCACGCCAGGGTGCGCAGCGCCGGGACCGGCACTTCGCGCCAGGGCGTCGCCGCCGAGGCGGCAGCGGATTGTCGTCTGGTCGACATCATGGGTCATTCTATCGAAAGACAGCGCCCCTCCTACCCGCCAGGATGAAATGGCCTGCCGCTGCCGTGCCACTGCCCATGCCTGCCTCCCCCGCGCGTCCCACCCCGCTTCGCCCCTGGCAGGTCATCAGCGCCGGCATCTGCGCCCTGGTGCTCACCGTGGGCCTGGCCCGCTTCGCCTACACCCCGCTGCTGCCGCTGATGCGCGTCGACGCCGGCCTGAGCGGCCGCCCAGGGCGGCTGGCTGGCCACCTTCAACTACCTGGGCTACCTGCTGGGTACCCTGCTGGTGGCGCGGGTGGGCGACATGCGGCAGAAGTTCCGCTTCTACCGGGTTGGCCTGCTGCTGGCGGTGGTCGCCACCGCGCTGATGGGCGCCACCACCCAGCCGTGGCTGTGGAGCGTGCTGCGGTTCGTCGCCGGGATGTCCAGCACCGCCGGCCTGCTGCTGGCCTCCGGGCTGGTGCTGAACTGGCTGCTGGCCCAGCAGCGGCGGCCGCGCCTGGGCCTGCATTTTGCCGGGCTGGGGCTGGGCATCGCGGTGTCCGGGCTGGCCACGGCGGCCTTGGCCGGGCACGCCAACTCCAGCGGCCAGTGGCTGTGGCTGGGCGCGTTGGGCGTGCTGTTCCTGGTACCGGCCTGGGCCTGGATGCCCGCGCCATTGCCGGCTTCGGCCCAGCAAGTGGTGGCCGCTCCGCCCCCGCCCGGCCCGCGCTGGCGCCGGCTGCTGATTGCCGCGTATTTCTGCGCCGGCTTCGGCTTCGTGGTCAGCGCTACCTTCATCGTCGCCATCCTTGAACAGACCGACGCATTCAGTGGCCATGGCAGCGCGGTCTGGGTGCTGGTCGGACTGGCGGCCGTGCCGTCCACCTTCGGCTGGGACGGGTTGGCCGCGCGGATCGGCATGATCCGCGCGCTGATGCTGGCCTTCGCCCTGCAGGCGGTGTCGTTCGTGCTGCCGCTGCTGGACGATGGCCTGGCCGCCGGGCTGGGCAGCGCGCTGCTGTTCGGCCTGACCTTCGCCGGCATCGTCAGCCTCACCCTCACCGTGGTTGGCCGGCACTACCCGCACAATCCGGCCAGGGCCATGGCCACCCTCACGCTCAGCTATGGCGTGGCGCAGATCATCGCACCGGCGCTGGCCGGCACCCTCGCCCGCGACAGCGGCTCGTACCAGGCATCGCTGCTGGTGGCCGCGATCATCATGGCGATCGGGATCGCGCTGTTGTGGTGCATGCCCGACGACGCGCCGCAGCCCGCGCGCTGACCGCCCGCCGCACACGCGCATGAACCGATGTTCATGCCGACGCCGACCTGCGCCACCAAGCGGGATCAGGCACTTGCGACGCCGTCATCCAGGCCGCCGCCACAAATGTGAAATTTTTTGCACGAAAGGCTTGCCGAACCTCCCATACCTCCGTATTATTCGCGTCCTCGCCAGCCGCAACGCAGCGATGAAGTGGCCGAGTAGCTCAGTTGGTAGAGCAGGGGATTGAAAATCCCCGTGTCGGCGGTTCGATTCCGTCCTCGGCCACCATAAATTCAAATGACCTGCAGAAATGCAGGTCATTTTTTTTGCCTTGGCCAAACGTGCATGGCGTTCGCGCAGCGCGTCCGGATGGGCGCGGTCCGACGCGAACTTGATCAAAGCAATGATCACCACGCGCTTGGCGCAGGATCGGCGAATCAACGCGCCGGCCAACCTCATGCCAGCGTGTTGGCGTTGCAACAGGCCGTGGGCACAATGGGGGTCACTGTCATTGAACAAGGATGTCCCATGCGTGCAAGCCTGATTCTGCCTGCCCTGTTGCTGTGCGCCAGTTGTGCGCACCGCAGCGTTGTTGCGCCGCCCCTTGTGCCCGGCTGGATCACCCCCGCCGAAGCGGTGCATGCCGCCAATGATGATCCCGA
The DNA here is from genome assembly GCF_057835675.1 of Stenotrophomonas sp. GL_101. Taxonomy (NCBI): domain Bacteria; kingdom Pseudomonadati; phylum Pseudomonadota; class Gammaproteobacteria; order Lysobacterales; family Lysobacteraceae; genus Stenotrophomonas; species Stenotrophomonas sp. GL_101. Next base: position 3,221,648 of record NZ_CM174432.1, read on the forward strand.
GCGCGGCATCAGCGGCACCTTCGTGTTCACCGTGCGGAACGTGGACCAGACCGACGATCGCCTCTACCTCAACAGCGAACGCGACTACCGCCATCAGACCGCGTTGAACGTGTCGCTAGACGCCGCCCAGCGCGACGCCCTGCAGGCACAGCTCGGCATCCCGTTGGACCGTCTGGTCAATCGCCGCCTGCTGGTCCAGGGCACCGCACGCCGGACCACCATCGCCTTCGTCAGCGAGGGCAAGCAGAGCGGCAAGTATTATTTCCAGACGCGGGTGCGGGTAACCCATCCCCGGCAGATACGTTTCGCGCCCTGAACCAGGCCGCATCGCTGCAGGACGCCGCGCCGCCGGCGCATGACGGAAACTTCACATTTCGCGCCCGCCCTGCCCCTAAGCTCGGGCGGTCCTGCCGGGAGTGCTGTTGATGCGCATGCGTGGTTCCTTGATTGCCCTTCTGCTTGCGATGGCAGCCGCGCCTGCGTGGGCGGCTGCGCCGGTCACTTCGGTGCAGACTTTCGACATGGACCGCTACGCCGGGCAGTGGCATGAGATCGCGCACCTGCCGGTGTCCTTCCAGAAAAAATGCGTGGGCGATATCACCGCCACCTACAGCCTGCGCGCCGATGGCCGTATCAGCGTGCACAACGCGTGTCGCATCGACGATGGCGAGCGCATCGTCGCCGAGGGCGTGGCACGGCCGGTGCAAGGCCATCCCGGGCAACTGCAGGTGCGCTTCGTGCCCGATTGGCTGTCCTGGGTACCGCTGGTGTGGGCCGACTACTGGGTGATCGCGCTGGACCCGGAGTACCAGTGGGCCTTGGTGGGCGATCCGGACCGCAAGTACCTGTGGATCCTGTCGCGCTCGCCGAGCATGGACACCGCGCTGTTCGCGCAGATCAAGGCCAGGGCCGAAGCGATGGGCTACGACCTGGCGCCGTTGCGGGTGATGGCGCCACTGGACTGAGCGGCGCGCCGCCTAGTGCTTGGCCTTGTTTCGATAGTCCAGCGGTGGTTCCCGGCGATCCAGCAACGGCACGTAGCGGAACTGCGCACCGCGACGCTGCTCGAATTCACGCTTGGCTTCGGCCACCGTCTGCGGTGACTGCAGCAGTGCCACCGTGGCCAGTGCCAAGGCACGCGCCGCATTGAGCGCGCCCTTGTCGCCGATCGGCGCGCCCGAGGCGGCCACCGCCTGCCAGCTGTGCGCGGGCGTGCCCGGCACCCAGGTCGCCGTGCTCAGGCCCACCGTGGGTACGTTCCAGCTCACATCACCGACATCGGTGGATGCCCCGCCTGCGCGGTCTGCCTGATACGGTTCCAGCACGGCGGCGTCAGCCAACGCCGGACGCTGCTGCAGGCTCTGTTGCAGTTGTGTGGCGAAGGCGGTATCGGCGCTGTCGTAGATCACTCCGCCCACGCGCAGCAGCGAACGCTGCATCAGCTGGCCCAGCACGTCGTTGGGCAGCAGCGAATAGACCCCACCGGTGGGCTCGAAACTGACCTCGGTACCGGTGCCCATCGCGGCGCCCCGAGCGGCCAGCTGCAGCCGCTCGATCACCTCGCGGACCACCGCCGGGTCGACATGGCGGACGTAGTAGTAGGCTTCGGCGGCATCGGGCACCACGTTGGGCGCGGCCCCGCCGTTGGAGATCACGTAATGGATGCGGGTGCCATCGGGCACATGCTCGCGCATCATGTTGGCCATCACGTTGAGCGCTTCCACGCCGTCCAGCGCCGAACGGCCCCGATCGGGCGCCAGCGCCGCATGCGCCGCAGTGCCCTTGAAGCGGAACTTGCCGCTGATGTTGGCCAGGCTGGTGCCCTGCGCTGCGGAGTTCTGCGCTGCGGGATGCCAATGCAGGGCAACATCGACATCGTCGAACAGGCCGGCGCGGGTCATGTACACCTTGCCGCTGCCGCCTTCTTCGGCGGGCGTACCATACACGCGGACTTCGCCGTCGCTGCCGCTGGCGTTCAACCAGTGCGCCACTGCCTGCGCCGCGCCCACCACCGCCGCGCCGAACAGGTTGTGTCCGCAGGCCTGTCCGGCCTCCTGGCCGGGAATGGGGCTGCGCGTGGGCAGCGCGGCCTGCGACATGCCCGGCAACGCATCCATCTCGGCCAGCAGTGCAATGACCGGGCCGTTGCCGCGTTTGCCGTAGCGCGCCACGAACGCGGTGGGCATGCCGGCCACGCCGGCCTCGACGCGGAATCCGGCCTTGCGCAGCTCTTGCTGCAGCAGTGCCGACGCCTCGGTTTCCTGGTAGCCCAGCTCGGGCCGGGCCCACAGCGCGCGCCCGACTTCGGCCTGGCGCGGGGCGTAAGCATCCACCGCAGCCAACACGCTGTCGGGGGCGTCGGCGGCAACCGCCGGCAGGCTCGACACCATGCCCAGCAGCACCGCCAGCAGCGCGCGCGGTGGCAAGCGCGTCATCGCGGCCATCTCAGTAGAACCGCACATTGTCGATCTCGAACCAGATCTTCGTGCCGGCCGGGCCGGTACCGTTGATCACAAGTTGCTGCACGTCATCGCCCCGCCACGCCGGCAGCGGGCCCTTGCCGCGGTAAGGCGGCTGCCCCTGCAGCACGCTGAACGGAATCTCCAGCGTCTGCCACGCGCCACTGGCCAACAGCGGCGCCACCCAGCGCTTGCCGTCCAGCCCGCGCGCTTCCAGCCGCAGAGTGGCATCGCCGCGCACGTCCACGCGCACGCCTTGCCAGCCACGCAGGTCCACCGGGGCCACCGAGCCCCGGCTCAGCGGCAGGATCACCGCGGCATACGCGTCCTCCTTGCTGGACAGCCTGGCCTGCATCGACAAGGCCCTGCCACCGCTCTCGCGGTCAATCACGTCGGTGACCTGCACGGTGCGATCATTGCCGCCATCGGCATCGTCATTGCGCAGCGTATCCAGCGCGGTGCGCTGGTCGGCGCGTTCAAAATCATCCACCAGCGCGTCGATGCGCAACGGCGGCAGCAACGTCGCCCGGTTGCCGGCCGGCAGCGTCACGCCCTTGCCCACCACCTGGCGCCCGGCGACGTACACCTGCTCGGTGTTGCGCACGTCGCTGATGTTCTGCCAGGGCCGGCCCTTGACCAGCAGCAGGTCGGCACGCTTGCCCACTTCGATGGTGCCGCGATCGGCCAGCGCCAGCGCCTCGGCACTGGCGGCGGTGCCGGCCTGCAGGGCCTCGCTCGGGCTCAGCCCGGCCTGGACGAACAGTTCCAGCTCACGCAGGGTGGAATCGCCGTGCGGGGTACCGGTCATGCCGGCATCGGTGCCGAGCACGATCGGGATGCCGGCGTCGTGCAGGATCTTGACATTGCGCAACGCGTTGGCGAAGTTCTGCTCGCGCTGGCGATAGGCCTCGGTGCCGGCGCGCGCCTTGCCGCTGCCGTCCACCCGCTCGGGCAGGTACACCGCCAGCGAGGGCGAATAGCGCGTGCCGTGCTGCTTCATCAGCGCGATCAGCTCGGTGTCGGCCACCCCATCCTGCACACTGTGGGCAAGCGCATCCACCCCGGCACGCGCGGCGGTCTTGCCGCGCTTGACCATCACCGTATGGGTGAACACGCGCAGGTGCTGGCGATGCGCCTCGTCCACCAGTGCGGCCAGGGTCTCCTGGTCCATGCTGCTGTTGTCGGCCGCATTGGAGTAGCGCCACCCGTCGGTGAACGCCTTGATGAAATCGGGCTGGTAGGCGGCCACCTGCTTCACCGCCGCGGTGGCGGCCTCGGGCGAGTTGACCCAGCGCGTGGTGTTCTCATCGCCCCAGTCGGCACCATGGCCAAGCGGCGTACTCATGCGCGCGGCGAACTTCACCTCCGGCGCATCGATCGTCTGCAGCCAGGCGCGGCGCGGCGCGTACGCTTCAGGCGGTTGATGAAAATCACTGACCGTGGTCACGCCCGCGGCCAGATAGCGGTTGGCGATCTGCGGCAAGGTTGCCGGCTGCGCGTTGGGCGTCCAGTGGGTGTGCAGGTCGAACAGACCCGGCAGCAGCGCCTGTCCCCGGGCATCCACCTGGCGTGTCTGCGGCGGCGCCTTCAGGCCGTCGCCGATCGCGGCGATGCGGCCATCCTGGACCAGCACGCTGGCCGCATACGGTGCGCGCCCGGTGCCGTCGAAGATCATTGCATGGCGGATCAGCACGTCGTTGTCGGCGGCGTTGGCCACCACGCACGCCTGTGCGCTGCCCAACAACACGGCGGTAACCAGCGACAGGCGGCGGGTACGGGACACGGTCAAGGGCATGCGGGCATCCTGGGTCATTGCAGTGAGCGCGGAGCGCTGTGGAAGGCGTTGTGCGGGGTGCGCAGCCAGACATCGTTACCCTGCTGCTCCACCTCCAGGCCCAGGCTGAGCGCAACGCTGCGCGCGAACCCCAGCGGGTCGTTGGCCGAGTACAGCCCCACGATGCGTCGGCTGCCCACCAGGGGGTCGTCGATCATGATGCGCACGTCGCTGTAGCGCAGGAACTGCGCAGCGGCCACCGACAAGGTGTCGCCGTTGAAGGAGAGCATGCCCTCGCGCCACGCCAGCTGCTGGTCCAGGTCGTCATGGCCGACGCTTTCGATGCGGATGCCGTGGCTGCGGTTGGCCAGCGCGCGGTGGTTGGCCTGCAGCCGGGTCGGCGCGACCGCACCGGTGGCATTGGCCACATCGACGATGCCCTCGCGGACCAGCACCTCCACGCCACGGGTGCGCTGCTCGTTGAGGCTCACCGAGAAACTGGTACCGACCGCGGTGACCGCGGTATCGCGCGCGGTCACCACGAACGGACGCTGCCGGTTCTTGGCCACGTCGAACAAGGCTTCCCCCCGCAGCAGGGTGATCTCGCGGCGCGTGTCGGTGTAATGCACGCGCACCGCCGCCCCCGAATCCAGCGTCACCGCCGAACCATCGGCCAGCGGCACACGTAGGATCTCGCCCTTGCGGGTCAGGTGGTAGTCGCCGGCATCGCTGTGTTCGTGCACGCCCAGCGCCAACAGGCACAGCGACGCGGCGAGGCCCAGCGCCCACTGCTGGCGCGGATGCGGCATGCGGGCTCGGGTGGCGTTGGGCACCCGGTCGGCGCTGCCCAGCGCGCGTGCGCGGCCGGTGCGCGCATACACCGCGTGCGCCCGCGCGTAGGCACCGAAGTGACGACGATCGGCCTGCAGCCAGTGGTCGCGCGCGACCACCTCCTCGGCCAACAGCGGGCCGCGATCCTCGCGCGCCACCCAACGGGCGGCCTGCTCATCGATCGGGTTTTCAACGGCGCCTTGCATGGACCGCCTCCGTGTTGTCCGGTTTCCCTGTGGACCGTGCATTGCCTGCATCCTGTTTCATCGATTCCATCAACAACCGAATACCCTTGCACACGTGCTTTTCCACCGTGTTCTCGCTGATCTGCATGCGCTCGGCGATTTCCCGCTGCGAGAAGCCTTCGACCCGTCGCAGCACGAATGCCTCGCGGCATTTACCCGGCAATTGTGCGATCAGCGCGGTGACCTTGTTGAGTTCCTGGCGCGAAGACGCCAGCCGTTCCGGTGAGGCTTCCTCACCGCTGATCGGCAGCCGATCGAACTCGGCCACCGTTTCCATCGAGACCACCTGCGCGCGGCGCAGCTGCTGCAGCACCACCGATTGCGCCACCTTGTAGACGTACGCGCGCGGTTGCAGCACATGCGACACGTCGGCCAGCGCGGCCAGGATCGCGTAGGTTTCCTGGATCACATCGTCCACGTCCTGCGCCTGCGCCATGCGTCGGCGCAGCCAGTCGCGCAGGCCCTGCTCGTACGGCAGGACATGTTCGGCCAACCACAACGCCCGCTCTGCTGCCAATGTCGCGCCCATTGAAACTCCTGCTGCGCTGCCCGGCCCGTGCCCGGCAGCGGTGGAAGAGAACTGCCGGTCAGAATGCCTTGGTCACGCTCGCATACCAGTAGCGTGGGTAGGCCTGGTACACCGCCGAGGAGTAACCATAGCTGTCATCGGAAACCGGAGGCCGCTTGTCGGCGAGGTTGTTGGCGCCCAGTTTCACCGAAACCCCGTTGAACACGCCCTCGCGGTTGAAGTCGTACTTGACGAAGGCATTGACCAGGGTCTGCGACTTCACCGTCCACGGCGTGCCATCGGCCAGGGTCAGGCTGGTTTCGTGGTAGCTGCTGGCATAGCGCGCGCTCGCCCCGAGGGTGAGGTTCTGGTAGCGCCAGGTCAGGTTGCCGCTCCACTTCCACTGCGGGTTGCCGCCATCGCCGATCAGGTCGCCGCCGCCGGTGATGGCGATTGACGGATCGACCAGGCCGGTGGCCTTGGCATCTTCCAGCGCCTGCAGCGCCGGCGAGCGGTCACGGTAGAACTCGATCAGGCGGGTCCCGCTGACGCCCACGTCGAAACGGCCGACGCGGGTTTCCGGCGAGCGCCAGGCGAGGGTGTAGTCCACCCCGCGTACGGTCTGCGGCTGCATGTTGACGTACTGGTCGGTGACGTAGAGCACTTTGCCCGCCGGGTCCAGCCCGGTACCGGCGAAGCGCGCGATGTCATCGGCGGTGGGCGTGGCACGCACCACGTCCGGATTGCTGCTGCCCTGCTGGCGCAGCAGGTAGTCCAGGATCAACCCGTTGCCCTCGCCGAACAGGCCGATGATGCCTTCCTGCTGGTACTTGTAGTAGTCCACCGCGAAGGTGAAGCGACCGACCTGTTCGGGAATGAACTGCGGCTGGAACACGATGCCGGCGCTGGTGTTGGTCGAGGTTTCCGGCTTGAGGTCCGGGTTGCCCGAGCGGCGCGCGGTGGTGGAAGCGCGGTAGGTGCTGCCACAGGCATTGATCGAGGCCAGCGCGCCGGAGCGCACATCCGCTTCGCACTGGATGTAGTCGGTGCGGGTGTTGGACCGGCTGACCACGGTAGCGTTGACCTGCTCCAGGTTCGGGGCACGGAAGCCCTTGGCCCAGGACGCGCGCACGGTCAGCCCATCGACCAGGGTCCAGCCGAGTGCCAGCTTGGGCTTGGTGACGTTGCCGAAGTCGCTGTAGTGCTCGGCGCGACCGGCCACCTGCAGGTCCAGCGCACGCACGAGCGGAACGCTCATCTCACGCGACACCAGCGGCACCGAGAACTCGGCGAACAGGCCAACGACGGTGCGCGACCCTTCGGTATCGGGGGTCGGGCTGACCCCGTACATGTCGCTGGGGTAGCCGATGCCGGTGATGCTGTCGGTATAGGTGATGCTGCCATCCACGCGTGCATCACGATCGTCGCGCTGGGTTTCCCGGCGCACTTCCAGCCCGGTGGCCATGCCCACGTCGCCGGCCCAGGTACGGAACAGGTCCGGGCGCGAGGCCTTGATATCCCACAGGTACAGTTCGGTCTCGCTGCGCCGTGACGCTTTGTAGAAGAAGCTGTCGAGCTTGCCCCAGTCATTGCAGCCGCCGCAGAACGGGTTGTAGGCCGAGGCGCTGGAATCGGCCAGCGCCTGCTGGAACAAGGTCATGCTGACCGCGTCCTGGGTGTCGATCACCTTGGCCTTGGAGTACAGCGCGGCGGTCTCCCAATCGAAACCGAAATGGAAACCGCGCAGGCCGCCAAGCGCACGCAGCTGGGTGTTCTTGACGTCGATCTGGGTAGGCCGCTCGAAACGGTAGCTGCTGATACTGACCGGGAGGCCGCCGGCGGCAACGTTGAGGTTGGCCAGCCGATTGGGGTTGGCGCTGCCATCGGGCAGCAGCGTGGCGCCGAACGGGTTCCAGTAATTGCTGGCGGCCACGGTCATCGGCAACGCGGTGATGGTGTTGACGCCCGACTGCAGGCTGCGCGCCTTGGACTGGTAGTAACCGGCCTCGCCGAAGGCGGTGATGCCGTTGTCGAAGTCGTGTTTGCCGGTCAGGAACAGATTGACCCGGCGTACGTCGGGGGTGATCGACAGCGGGAACTGCGCCTGCTGGTTGTCCAGCAGGTTGCGGTCGGCCGCCGCGGTGGCCTTGCTGCCGGACTGCACGCACAGGCCATCGGCGATGGTCGCATTGCAACCCTCATTGCTGCTGGGCTGCACGTGGAAAGCGCCCGCGGCGGTGGTCAGGAACGTACTGCCCTGGCGCACGCGCGGGCCGATCGCGGTGAAGTTGCCCCACGGGCTGTTGCTGTTGCGGTTGTCGGTGCCGCTCAGGCCCTCGAACGGCGTGCCGACGAAATCGGCGGCGCGGTCGCCGCTGCCGGTCCAGTCCTGGTCCAGCGAGTTCAGCCCGGTGGTGCGGTAGTAGTTGAACGCCAGGGTGACATTGCTGCGCAGGTCGTCGGAGTTCTTGCCCACCAGGCCATTGATGCCGAGGTCGCGCAGGTGGGTACCTTCGCCGATGCCGCGCTGGATGCTGATGGTGCCGCCGTCGACGTCATCGCGCAGTACGTTGTTGACCACGCCGGCCACCGCATCGGTGCCGTAGATGGCCGCGGCGCCATCGAGCAGCACTTCCACGCGGCGCAGGTTGGCCACCGGCACGGTGTTGGCGTTGTAGGTCAGCACCGGCACGAGGTTGCCGTCGGCCTGGCTGGTGGGATGCACAACAGTGCGGCGGCCATTGATCAGCAGCAGCGTATTGCCGACGCCGAGGCCACGCAGGTTGACCGAGGCGATGTCGCCGCGCGCATAGTTGGAGCTGTTGCCGCCGTTGGTGCCGCTGAAGGAGACATCGCCCATCTGGGGGATGGAGCGGTACAACTCGTCGCCGGAGACCGCGCCGGTGGCTTCGATCTGCTCGGCCTGCAGGGTGGCCACGGGCAACAGCGCGGCGCTTCGGGCGCCCTTGATCTGGGTACCGACGACGGTCACCGAGTCGAGCGTGACCGGTGCGGCGCGCGCCGGTTCGGCCGGCGGGACTTCGGGGGCGACAGTGCTCGCCGACGATTGCGATGCCAACAGGGCGCTGCCACCGAGCGAGGCCAGCAGCGGGCGATTGGCGCGCAGTGTAATCGTACGGCCATCATCGGAGGCGACACTGAGCCCGGTCCCGGACAGCAGCTGGTCCAGGGCCTTGCGGGCGTCCATCTGGCCCTTGAGGGCAGCAACGGCCATGGCGCCTTCGCGATCGCCGACGGCGGGGCTGATGATCTGGATTCCGGCCTGGCGGGCGAATTCAGGCAATGCATCTTCGATCCGCCCCCCGGCGATATCGAAACTGGCCTGCTGTGCCAACGCGGGCCCGGCCATGCCCAGCACCGACACCACCAGGCCTCCGCGAACGGCGCGGGCCAACGGCTGCAACTTGTACGAACGCATGGATACTTCCCCGTGAAAGTGAACATGAGCGGTGATGTTTCGTACCCCCCTGACTAATCCAGATGCACTGGCGTGCGTGTTCCGCCATGGGTGCCGGGTTGTTGGTCGCGCTTTTGTTCGTATCTGACTTTACGGGGTTGGGTGGGGTTTGGGCTTTAGAAGCTGAAAAGCTGAAAAGCTCAAGCGCCAGAGCCAGAGCCTGGGTGTGCGTATTGCGCGGGGCTGGGCCGGGGCGTGTGGGAAAGCGCTGGGGTTTGCTGGCTGAGCGCAAACGGCGAGAGGATTTGGAGTTGGAGTTGGAGTTGCGTGGGTGCCGAGCATGGCTCGGCACTACCTCTCCTCCCCTCTGTTGCTGACTACCTCGACCCACTGCTCTTGATCGCGCCTGCGCGCCGACCATGTCTGGAAGGGTGGGCGTGGGTGGGTTGGCGGGACCGTAGAGCGCCATGGATGGCGCGAACGAGCTTACAGGGACGTACTTGCAGCGTGTCCCGCCAACCCACCCACGCCCGCCCTCCCCAACATCCAGCCACCGCACGGCTCCGGCTCCGGCTCCGGCTTAAAAAACCAAAACCACCCCACACCCACTACCCTTGCACGTACAAAACCCAACGCAGCACAACCACCATACGCCGTAGTATGCTTTTGCCCACGCAGCACCCGCACGAGGATTGCGCCCATGCACCACCGTTTCCGTACCGTCCTGCTGCTTGCCCTCGTGGCCGGCACCGCCCTGGCCCTGGCCGCCTGCAACAGCGGCGTGGTCAAGCGCGTCTCGCCTCCCGCCGCCAGCGTCCAGCAGCTGACCGTGCGTGCTGATGGCGGCTGGGACATCGCCCTGCGGCTGCAGAATTTCAGCTCCATGCCCATGCACTTCGAGGATGTCAGCCTCGCCCTTACCGTGGGCGAAGTGGAGGCGGGCACGCTCAAGATCGCCCCCGCCCTGTCCATCGGCGGCGTCTCCGCCGACGTCATCACCGTCAAACTCCAGCCCACCTCCGGCGCCCGCCTGGTGGTCGCCGACGCCCTCGCCGGTAACCGCACCCTGGCCTATTCCCTCAAGGGCACGGTCAGCGCCACGCCGCAGGAAAAGAAACTCCGCAGCTTCGACGTCGACAACCGCAGCACCCTCAACCAGGCCCCCGGCCTGCCCGGCGTGCTGCGCTGACCCACCGCTTCACCGCCCCCTTTGCACCTGATCGAGACCTGACGATGAGCAGCTACACCGCCCCGCTTTCCGATATCCGTTTCGCCCTGCATGACGTGCTCAAGGTCGAACCCCTGTTCGCCCGCCTCGGCTTTGCCGACGCCACCGCCGACGTGGTCGACGCCGTGCTCGAAGAAGCCGGCCGCTTCAGCACCAGCGTGCTGGCACCGCTGAACAGCGTGGGCGATGAAATCGGCTGCACGCTCGACCAGGCCAGCGGCGAGGTGACCACCCCGCCCGGCTTCAAGCAGGCCTATGCGCAGTTCGTTGAAGGCGGCTGGACCGGCCTCACCGCCGCCCCCGACCTGGGTGGCCAGGGCCTGCCACACACCCTCGGCGTGCCGCTCAACGAAATGATCAACGCCGCCAACCTGGCCTGGGGCAACTTCCCGCTGCTCTCCCATGGCGCCATCGAAGCGCTCAAGCAGCATGGCGAAGCCTGGCAGCAGGAGGCCTTCCTGAAGCCGCTGATCGACGGCCGCTGGACCGGCACCATGTGCCTGACCGAACCGCATTGCGGCACCGACCTGGGCCTGCTCAAGACCAAGGCCGAGCCCAATGCCGATGGCAGCTACGCCATCACCGGCACCAAGATCTTCATCACCGCCGGCGAGCACGACCTCACCGACAACATCGTCCACCTGGTGCTGGCCAAGCTGCCCGATGCACCTGCCGGTGCCAAGGGCATTTCGCTGTTTGTCACCCCCAAGTTCAAGGTGGATCGTGACGGCAAGGTCGGCGCGCGCAATGCGCTGCGCTGCGGCTCGATCGAGCACAAGATGGGCATCAAGGGCTCGGTCACCTGTGTGATGAACTTCGACGGCGCCGAAGGGTATCTGGTCGGCCAGCCGCACAAGGGCCTGCAGGCCATGTTCACCATGATGAACACCGCCCGCCTCGGGGTCGGCCTGCAGGGCATCGGCCTGTCCGAGCGCGCTTACCAGAATGCGCTCAAGTACGCCCGCGAACGCCTGCAGTCGCGCTCGCTCAGCGGCCCCAAGTATCCGGAAAAGCCGGCCGACCCGATCCTGGTCCACCCGGACGTGCGGCGCATGCTGCTCACCATCAAGTCGCTGGTGGAAGGCAGCCGCCTGCTGGCACTGCACGCCGCCACCCTGGTCGATGTCGCCCACCGCGCCGAAGATGCCGGCGAACGCGAGCGCGCCGACACCCTGGTGAGCTTCCTGACCCCGATCTCCAAGGCCTGCCAGACCGAATGGGGCATCGAGAACACCTACAACGCCCTGCAGTGCTTCGGCGGCCACGGCTACATCCGCGAACACGGCATGGAACAGCTGGCCCGTGATGCACGCATCACCACGTTGTACGAAGGCACCACCGGTATCCAGGCGCTGGACCTGATCGGGCGCAAGACCGCTTCCAGCCAGGGCGCCGGGTTGAAACTGATGCTGGCCGAGATCGAGGCTTTCGCCGAGGCCAACGAGGGCAATGAAGCCCTGGCCGAATTCATCGGCCCGCTGCGTGCCAAGGCCGCCGAATGGGGCACGCTGACCCTGGCCACGCTGCAGCGCGCGGCCTCCAACCCCGACGAACTCGGCGCGGCCAGCTTCGACTACCTGTTCTACTCCGGCTACGTGGTGCTGGCCTACTGGTGGGCACGCAGTGTCGCCGCGGCCGATGCGTCCACCCAGAGCGAGGCATTCAAGCAGGCCAAGCGCGAAACCGCGCGCTTCTACTTCGCCCGCGTGCTGCCGCGCACGCTCGGCCACGCCGCCGCGATCAGCGCCGGCGCCGACTCGCTGATGGCGATGACCGACGCGCACTTCGGCTGATCGGGGGGTGCCGGCCGCTGGCCGGCACCCCTGAATCTTCGGCATCGCGTGCGTGGTTGCCGGCCGGCGGCCGGCACTCCCTGTGATGTGTCTGGAGGAGAGCCCCCTTGTTGTTCAAGGGGCCGCGCCAACGGCGCGAGGATAAGGTGGAATGCGCGGACCGGATTCATGGCGAATTGGGTATCGCCACCGGCGGCGATACCCAATTCGCCATGAATCCGGTATAAGCTGTTTTCCCGATGGAGACAGACACTACACGCTTAGGTCTGATCGATACCGGAGCCTCGTCCGCCCCGGTCGCCGAGCTGTCGCCGATCGTTACCCTGTATCGGCCTGGCAGTGTCCGTCTGCTGTCCCTGGACGCCCACGGGCGCGTGCTGGACTGGATCAACTGGCAGGACGCGGCCTGCCTGTATGCCCGCGATGCCGTTGCCTGGACCCTGGGCGACCCGTGCCTGCACATCCACGGCGGCACCAGCCGCATGACCGGCCTGCAGAGCGGCATGGACCTGCACCCGATCATCGCCGCCCGCGGCCACGCCCGCTCGCGCGCACTGGATCCCACCCCGAACCTGTCCAACCAGGCGCTGTTCGCCCGCGATGCGCACCTGTGCCTGTATTGCGGCCAGCAGTTCAACCGCCCGCAGCTCACCCGCGACCACGTCATGCCGATCTCCAAGGGCGGCCTGGACATCTGGGAGAACGTGGTGAGTGCCTGCTTCCACTGCAACTCGCGCAAGAGCAACCGCACCCCGCAACAGGCCAGCATGCCGTTGCTGGCGGTGCCCTACCGGCCCAGCTGGATCGAACACATGATCCTGTCCAACCGCAACATCCTCGCCGACCAGATGGCGTTCCTGCGGGCGCAGCTGCCCAAGCGCTCCAAACTGTCGGCCTGACCTGCGACGTTCTGTCGCAGCCGTGCTCACCGTTTGCTCACTGCAAAGGCGGTTTGCTTGCCCCACCCTCGTTTGGGGGGGAAAATAGGCGCTCAGAACAAGCGCGATAAACATGATCGACTCCGCCCGCTATCCCCGCCTGTCGCGCATCCAGTCACCGGATGACCTGCGCAGGTTCGAAGAATCCGAACTTCCCGCCATCGCGGATGAACTGCGTGCCTACCTGATCGAGTCGGTGGGCAGGAGTGGCGGCCACTTCGGTGCCGGGCTGGGCGTGATCGAACTGACCGTGGCCCTGCACTACCTGTACCAGACCCCGGTCGACCAGCTGGTCTGGGACGTGGGCCACCAGACCTACCCGCACAAGATCCTCACCGGCCGTCGCGACGAGATCCACACGGTCAAGCAGAAGGACGGCGTCGCGCCGTTCCCCAAGCGCGAGGAAAGCGATTTCGACACCTTCGGTGTCGGTCATTCCTCGACCTCGATCTCCGCTGCGCTGGGCATGGCCATCGCGCGCCAGCTGGAGGGTGATGATCGCAAGGTGGTGGCGGTGATCGGCGACGGCGCGATGACCGCCGGCATGGCCTATGAGGCCATGAACCACGCCGGCGGCATGGACCCCGAGCCGAACCTGCTGGTGATCCTCAACGACAACAACATGTCGATCTCCGAAGCGGTCGGCGGGCTGACCAAGATGCTTGGCCGCGCCACCGGCAGCAGCACGCTCAATGCACTGCGCGAGGGCGGCAAGAAAATCCTCGGCGACAAGAAGAACAACCCCACCGCCCGCTTCGTCAAGCGTTGGGAAGAACACTGGAAAGGCATGTTCGTGCCGTCCACGCTGTTTGAGGAAATGGGCTTCCATTACACCGGCCCGATCGATGGCCACGACCTCCCGGCGTTGATCGCCACGCTGAAGACGCTCAAGAGCCTGAAGGGCCCGAAGCTGCTGCACGTGATGACCACCAAGGGCAAGGGTTACGAGCGTGCCGAAGGCGACCAGATCGGCTACCACGCGGTGGGGCCGTTCGACCCGGACAAGGGCCTGATCGCCAAGGGCGGCGCCAAGAAGCCGACCTACACCGACGTGTTCGGCGACTGGTTGTGCGATGCCGCCGCCGCCGAACCCCGGCTGATGGGCATCACCCCGGCGATGCGCGAAGGCTCCGGCCTGGTGCGCTTCAGCAAGCAGTACCCGGAACGCTATTTCGACGTGGCCATCGCCGAGCAGCACGCGGTGACCCTGGCCGCGGGCATGGCCACCCAGGGTGCCAAGCCGGTGGTGGCGATCTATTCCACGTTCCTGCAGCGCGCCTATGACCAGCTGGTCCACGACGTGGCGGTACAGAAGCTCGACGTGCTGTTTGCGATCGACCGTGCCGGCGTGGTCGGCCCGGACGGTGCCACCCACGCCGGCAACCTGGACCTGAGCTTCCTGCGCTGCGTGCCGCACCTGGTGGTGATGGCCCCGGCCGATGAAGCCGAATGCCGGCAGATGCTGAGCACCGGCCTGAAGCATGCCGGCCCGGCCGCGGTGCGCTATCCGCGCGGCAGTGGCACCGGCATCGCCGCCGGCACCGACCTGTCCACGCTGGAGATCGGCAAGGCCGAGCTGCGCGTCCAGGGCAGCCGGGTTGCCCTGCTCGCCTTTGGCAGCACCGTGCCCGCCGCCGAGGCGGTCGGCCGGGAACTGGGCCTGAGCGTGGTCAACATGCGCTTCATCAAGCCGCTCGACCGCACCCTGCTGCTGCAGCTGGCCGCCACCCACGAAGGCTTCGTCACCATCGAAGACAACGTGGTCGCCGGTGGCGCCGGCTCGGGCGTGGCCGAACTGCTCAATGCCGAGCAGGTGCTCAAACCGTTCCTGCACCTGGGCCTGCCCGACAGCTTCCAGCACCACGCCAGCCGCGAAGACCTGCTGGGCGAAGCCGGCATCGATGCCGTTGGCATCCGCGCGGCGGTGCTGAAGCGTTGGCCGCAGCTGGCCAACGATGGCCATCCGCTGAGTGCCGCAAGCTGAGCCACCCCGGGTAGCACCGGGCGCTACCCGGTGCTACCCGTAGCGCACCGCCTCCACCGACGCCCCCCGGGCTTCCACCCGCACCGAACTGCGGCCACCGGTTTCGACGTGGTGCAGACGGGCCAGCGCATCGGCGAAATCGAATGCCTTGGCACTGTCGTGGAACCGGAACGATTCCAGCTTGTCAGGATGCAGTACCCGCCACAGGCGGTGTTCGAGTTGCAGGCGGATCAACATGCGGTGCTCACTCCATGAGGCGGCATACCGGCCGACACCCGCCAGGCGCCGTAGTGAAACGCGGCGTGGCGGGGCGGCAGGGTGAAGCCGGGGGCTTCCTGCCCCGGACAATAACCGATTAAAACTGTGACCTGTATCAGATTTTTCTGAGATCACGCCCGCGCGGGCGACCGGGTCAATTGACCTGGAATTCACCCCGGCAACCGCCGTTCACCCACACCCCGTCACGGTCCCAGCCCCAGCTGCGGCCTTCGACGCAGGCGGTACGCGAGGTCTGGCGGACCAGCCGCGCATCGCGGCGGATGCTGACATTGCAACGGCGCAGGCGATGATCGTTGGAATCGCAGCTGATCACCTGGCCGCGCCCGCCGCCCCAGCCACCTCCATTGTTGCCTCCCCAGCCGCCACCGGGACGGCCCCGCTCGGCGACGAACTCGGCACGGCAGCCCTGGGTCACCCACACCCCATTGCGGGCCTGGCCCCAGGTTTCGCCCTCCACGCACGGCGAGCCGGAAATCTGCCGCACCAATCGCGCACGGCCCTGCAGCGGGCATTGCTGGGTACGGTTCTTGATCGACTCACAGCGCACCGGACCACTGCCGCCGCCATCGTCGTAGCGGCGGTCATACTGCTGCGCCTGCGCGGTGGCGCCCAGCACCAGCATCGACGGCAACAGCGCCCACAGCCACTTCTGCCTTCCGTGCCTCATCCCGTTGCTCCTCATGCCTGCCTCGAACCTGTGTGGTGGTGGCGCACAGGATGTGGCAAAGCAACCGAACGCGACATAGGCCGAAAGTCGCTGATTTCATGCCCTATTTAGGTTCCCGACGGGCACCTGACTGAGGTGCTGGCCTGCAGGTCACAAGCGCTCCGAAGTGGATCGCCGCACACCATCGACTCAGCCGTAATGCGCTGCATCGACGTAGGCACCGGGCGACTCCACCCGCACCGCGCTGGCGTCACCGGTCCGGGCATGGTGTTCGCGCGCGCGCGTGTCGGCGTAATCGAAGGCCACCGCGCCGCTCGCAAAGGCGATCGGCTCCGGGCGGGTGGGATCGATGACGCGCCAACGGCGGTCCTGGCATTGCACCTTGATCATCATGCTGTTCGCTCCTGCGGGGAACCGGTCCCTCGGCCAGCACGATACGACCCGCGTTGACGCAGCGATATCGGATTAGTCTGAAATTGGCCTGCAACTGACCGTCCATTGAGGCAATTCCTGATGGCGCCAAGCGATCAGCCGCAGCGCCGGTCTTAGCCGCGCCGTCCCCGCTGCCCACTGCCAGCCTCACCCGTTCTTGCCGCCCGGCCCGGGTAGGCTGGCCCCACTTTCAGCGGAGTACTGGCGATGACCCGATGGATTCCTGCGACGATACTGATCAGCGCGCTGGCCGCCTGCAGCAGCCCGGTGGCGACCCCCGGCCCGATGCCGGGGAGTGATCGCGACGTGCATGGCTGCATCGGCTCGGCCGGCTACAGCTGGTGCGCCCGTACCCAGCAGTGCGAGCGTCCGTGGGAACTGGCGGCCGCACAGAAATTCGACAACACCGGCGCCGCTTACGATGCCTGGTGCAAGGTGCCGCCCGCCGCACCGGCACCGGCGGCTACCTCCCCGCGCTGACCGGCTCAGTTGTCCTTGTTCTTGCCGCCAAAATCCAACGGCTTGCTGTCCTTGTCACGCCCTTCGCTGTTCCAGACTTCTACTTTGTCCTTGTCACGCCCTTCGCTGTTCCAGACTTCTACTTTGTCCTGGCAACGGCTCTCGCGCCTGGCCGCTTCCGGCGGCAGGTCCTTGACCCAGGCCGGCTCCTCGCAGCGCGCATGGGTGGCGCGGTCGTCGTAGGTGGCGCAGCCGGAAAGCGGCAACAGGACCAGCCCGGACAGGGCGAGAACCGGCAATAGACGACGGATGTTCATGAGCACCTGCAGGGCTGAGGGGGACTGCAGCGTTGTCCCATGACCGCCGGCCGGCTTCACCTGCCAGAGGTCATGGTCAAAGGTCAATCGCGGTCCACCGGCACCATCACCACGAACCGCGCCCCGCCCCCCACTGCGCTTTCCGCGGCGATGCTGCCGCCGTGGCGCAGCATGATCTCGCGCGCCAGATATAGGCCCAGGCCACTACCGCTGCCACTGGGCCGCAGCCGATGGAACGGTTCAAAAATCGCCTGTCGTTCCTGTTCCGGTACGCCCGAGCCCTCGTCGGTGACGGCCAGTAGCCCGTCCGGCTGCAACGCCACCGCGATCGTGCCGCGGTCACCGCCGTGGGCGATCGCGTTCTGCAGCAGACTGGCCACCACCCGGTGCAGTGCATGCGGATCGCCTCGCACCCATACCGGCGCCTCCGGTGCATCGACGGAAAATTCATAGCCCGCATCCAGCACCAGCGGCGCCACGTCGGCGGCCACCTCGCGGGTGAGTGCGGCCAGGTCGATGCGCTGCGACTGGCTGCGGTGGTGATCCAGCCGCTGCAGGTCCAGCAGCTGCTCGGCGATGTTGCCGAGCCGGCTCAGGTCACGCCGCAGTCGCGAGCGCGTCGGCCCGGCCGGCAGGTCGTCGATGCGGGTGGCCAGGATCGCGATCGGCATGCGCAGTTCGTGCGCCGCACCGACCAGGAAGCGGTCCTGTGCATCGTAGCTCTCACCGATGCGGCGGACCGCCGCGTTGAAGGCATCCACCAGCGGGAATATCTCCTGCGGCACCGCATGGGTATCCAGGCCGCCGCCGCGCTCGTTGATCTGGATCGCCGCGGCCTGCGCGGCCACGCGCTTCACCCCGCGCAACGAACGATGGATCGCCCATGGCGCCACCACCAGGGTGATCACGATCAGCGGCAGCGTGATCCAACCACCGAGGTAGCCCATGATCACCAGTATCTGCCGCCACAGTCCACGCGAGGGAATCCCGCCCACCATCACGTGGACGCGCCCCTCGGGCAGGTCGCTGACCCACACCCGCAGCGCCAGCTCCACGCCACGGGTCCGGGTGCGCACATCGGTCGATTCGATGTGCTGCAGTTGGGTTACCAGTGGCCGGTAGGTCTCCGGCACCGTCCCGTGGCTGACCCGGTGGCCCTGTTCGTCGACCGCCACGAACCAGAACGTGGCCGGCCGGTCCGGCGCGGCGGCATCGATCGCCGCCCAGTCCACCGTGAGGCCGTCGACATCGATGCTGATCGCCTTGGCGATCGACTCGCTGGTTCGCCAGTCGATGTAGGCCGCGCCACGGTCGCCGTACATGAGCACCATGCCGATCAGGCCAACGGCGACCATGGTGATCTGGATCAGCGAGATCTTCCACACCAGGCTGAACGACAGCGACCCCGGTTTGAGGAACCTCATGCGACCTCCTTCAACAGGTAGCCGATCCCACGCATGACATGGATTTCCACCCGCGCATCGGCTTCGGCCAGCGCCTTGCGCAGTTTGGACACATGCGCATCCAGCGCATTGGACTGGATCGCATCGTCGAATCCATACACCGCCTCCAGCAACGCGGTGCGGGCCACGGTGCGTCCCTGGCGCACCGCCAGCGCCTCCAGCACCAGCAGCTGGCGCCGCGGCAAGGCCAGCAGTAGCCCTTCCACGCTGGCTTGACGGGCGACGAAATCGAACTGCAGCCGGCCCAGTTGCAGCACCGGCAGCGCGATCTGCGAGGGCCGCCGCGAAATCGCGCGGATCCGCGCCAGCAGTTCTTCCACCGCGAACGGCTTGGTCAGGTAGTCGTCGGCGCCCACGTCCAATCCCACCACCCGATCGGCCACCGAGTCACGCGCGGTGAGCATGATCACCGGCAGGTTGGGCACCAGGCTGCGCGCGGTGCGTACGAAATCGGCACCGTCGCCATCGGGCAACTGCCGGTCCAGCAGCAGGATCTGGTGGACGCCGGCTTTGAGCGCCTCGGCCGCCTGGCCCATGCTCGCCACCATGTCCACCACCATGCCATGCCGGCCCAGGCTGGCCTGGATGGCACTGGCCAGTTCCGGATCATCTTCGAGCAACAGCAGGCGCATGGGCGTGGGCACGGGGGCGACGGCTGCCGATGGTACCGCGCGGCCCGACGCAACGTTCCGACAATGTAGGCCGGGCACGATGCGTTACTGGCTTTTCTTGTGTGGTAGGTAAATGCGCGTCCGTTCCAGTTCCAGCCCCCTCTTTTTTGCCCCGCAGCGCCTGCGGGCGACCCCGGCCGCATTCGGCCTGGCCATCGCCGCGCTGCTTGCCACCGGCAACGCACTGGCCGCCGACAGCGCTGAAAGCGCCGCGACCAAGCCGCGCAGCAGCCTCGGGCTGGCCGTGGTTGCGCTCAAATCGCCCTATGCCGGCTACGACACCGACACGCTCGGCGCGCCGATCATCAGCTATGAGGGCAAGTCGTTCTACTTCCGTGGCGGCAACGTCGGCTACAAGCTGATCAATACCGGCAGCACCGAACTGTCGGTCATGGCATCGCCCTACATGATGCGGTTCAAGCACAACGACAGCGATGACCTGCGCCTGCGCCAGCTGTCCAACCGCAACTTCTCGGCGATGGCCGGCGTGGCCGTGCGCCACAACGCGCCGTGGGGCCTGCTGCAGGCCAACGTGCAGGCCGAAGTGAGCGGGCACGGCAACGGCATCGCCGCCGATGCCAAGTACGCCTACCCGCTGCCGACCGGCCGGGTCACCCTGGTGCCCGGGGTGGGCGTGAGCTATGCCAGCAGCGCGCTCAACGACTATTACTTTGGCGTCAGCGACAGCGAAGCCGGCCGCAGCGGCCTGGCCGGCTACCGCGCCGGCAGTGGCGTGGCGCCCTACATCGACCTGGCGGTAGTGATGCCGCTCGGCCCACGCTGGACCGCCGCCGCCTCGCTGCGCCGCACCCTGCTGTCCGACGCGGTCAAGGACAGCCCGATGACCGTCGGAGACCACATGGACTCCGCTGCCTTGTCCCTCAGCTACGGATTCTAAGCATGCGCCAGGGAATCGTACGGCGTGTCGCGACGTTGGCCCTGAAGATCGAGCCGGACCGACATCTCGTACTGGAATGGATTCTGCACACCCCGCTGGCCGCCTTGGGCGGCCAGACCCCCTTCGAGCTGGCCTGCAATGGCGAAGGGGAGCAGGTGATCGCGTTGTTGAACACGCTCCTGGCGCAGCACGGCGACCCGCCATCGCAGCTGCCCCGGGCCAGCGCCCTGCATTGAGAGCCCGCATGAGCCGACCCTTTCCACTGACCAGCATGGCCGAACAGGCCGATGATCCACGCGCAGACACCCTGGCCGACTTCGATCACGCCGTGCAGGTATTGATCGCACAGGACCCGATGGGCCATGGCCGCTTTTTCGCGTGCCTACGTCACCGCCCTCTTCCAGGCCTGCCTGGCACCGCATGACCCCGCCGACGGTGCAGCGCGCGGCCGTCCCGATCCCGAGATCGCGCAAGCGCTCAAAACCTGGATCCAGGCACAGCTGCTCCTGCATCCCGGCGAAGGCAAGGACCCCTGCCTGACCGCCGCCCGCCGCGCCGCGCACGGCTTCTGGCTGCAGTCGCTGGCCGACCCGATCGACACCGATGGCCGACCGCGCGCCAACCGCCTTCTCGACGGCCTGCTGGCCCTGACCCGGCCCGCATCGTAACGGGACGGGACGGGACGGCGCAGGCGCTTCACCGCACGGGTTCCTCACGGCACGTTGCCGCGCCCTCCACGAAGCTGCTCATCGTTTCCGTGGAGACTGCGATGCGTCTGCCTGCCACCCTTGTCCTGCTGCTGTCTGCCGCGCCCGCCCTCGCCGAGGAGGCCAGCGGCGAGGTGCCTGCTTTTGATCGCCCCGGTATCGGCTTCTCAGCGTCCACGCTGCCGCGTGGCAGCGTCGCGCTGGAGCTGGGCCTGCCCAGCCTGGAACGCGACCGCGATGGCGATGGCACGCTCGCCACCCAGTACAGCACCGACCTCAACCTGCGCATCGGGCTGGGCCGCTACGTCGAGCTGCAGGCCTTCAGCACGCCCTGGAACCGCCTGCGCATCACTCCCCGCGACGGCAGCCCGCGCCGCACGCAGCAGGGCGCAGGCGACAGCGGCCTGGCGCTGAAGGTGGCATTGCCGATTGCCTCGGACAAGCACGCCGTGGCACTGCTGGCCAGCAGCAGCTTCGACACCGGTTCAAGCGACTTCAGCGCGGGCGGCACCCAGTACGCGCTGGGCGCCAGCTACGAGTACAGCTTCAACGACCGCTGGAGCGGCGCGCTGTACGCCAACGCCACCGGCGGTGCAGGCGCCAACGCGTTCGAGTGGTCACCCAGTGTCAGCGTGGCCCTGACCGACACCGTTGCCGCCTTCATCGAAGCCGGCTTCACCCGCACCGATGGCGAGCCATCGACCGCGATTGCCGGCGCAGGCCTTACCTGGATGGCGGCACGCACCGTGCAGCTGGATGCGTCATTCGATATCGGCCTGGATGACGACAGCCCTGACCTGCAGGCCGGGCTGGGCGTGTCGTTCTTCTTCCAGTAGCGGCGGCAGCACGGCGTGCGCCGCGCGCCTCCAGTAGGTTGACGTGCCTGCAACGCGACGGGCCCGTGCATCGCTGCACAGGCCCGTGGGTGGCGCGGCGAACAGGTCGCTGCGCTCAGGTCACTTTCTTGGCAACGGTCATGCCCAGCAGGAACAACACCACCGCGATGATGATGCCGGCCCAGAACAGGAACTTCGCCACGCCGATCGCCGCGCCGCCGATGCCGGCAAAGCCGAGCGCACCGGCAATCAGGCCGATGACCGCGAAAATGATGGCCCACTTGATCATGTTTATCCTTTCCCCTACCGGGTTGATTGACAGGGCTTCAAGCTAGCGACGTGCGCGTGCTGCACTCGTGAACGCCCTGCGGGAACCGCGTGAAACCCCACGTCCTGATCATGCCCACCCCGCTGCGGGGTGGACACGCACCTCATTGTTGGCGATGCCCAGGCGACACGCGCCCGCGCATCTGTTGAGATGGATGCCCTCCACGCACCACGCCTACATGCCCGCTCCGTCCACGCCGGCCTCTTCGCCGGCGACATCGCATCCCCTGCTGCAGGCGGCCATCGACCTGGTCCTGCTTTGCCTTGCAGCCTTCGCTGCCGGCGGCTTGATCACCGCGCGCATCGTCAGCGATCAGCTGGGGTGGACCTGGCCGTGGATTGCCTACGACTACGAGCGTGGCGACATGCTGGTGCATGCATTGTTGGCCGGTATCGCGGTGATGCCGGTCTGGTGGCTGCTGCGCAGGTTGAGCGCGGTGCGCCACGCGTCGGGACGGCAGGACCTGCTGTTCGCCGTCGCGGCCCTCGTCGCGATCCGGCTGGGGCCGCCGGATCCCCAGGTATTCGGCAACACCTGGACCGCGGCCGAGGTCACCGGCGCGCTGTTCCTGCGGCAATGGCCCATCGTGCTCCCGCTGGCGCTGCTGGCCGTGCTGCTGCGCCGCCTGGGGCGCTGGACCTTGCCGCAGTAGGCCTGTTGCCCGTCCTTGGCTTGATGTTCGCAAGAGCAGTATCGCCTTGGGCGATCGCCGCGCGATCGCCCAAGGCGGCCAAATCGACTGTCCCACAAAGGTTTCCAGGGCAAGTCGGCGACCTACGGTCCGCTCTTGATCTCCCTGAGCGCATTTAATTTGTGACGATTGCCTCAAATTCACACGTCCGTCACAATCAGGACGTCCCTCCAGCCAGCCCACGCCCATGCGCGCGCTTCTCACCAAGCAACATCCGTCCCTGCTGAAGGTCTATTTCGTCGCCTGCTACGTGGTGCTGATCGAAGAAGTAGTGCGCGCGCTCGGCTAGGACGGCCGGCAACGCGCAGCACTACCCCGCGTCATCCCTCACGACGGGAACGCATGTTCCGCTGCGGGGAAGACACCGGCCTCGACATCGGCGGCAAACGCGCGCGCGGCGCCGTGCAGCAGCCCGTGCATGTCTGCGTACTGCTTGACGAAGCGCGGCAACGGCCCCGTGCGCAAACCCGCCATGTCCTGCCAGACCAGCACCTGTGCATCGCAGTCGCTGCCCGCACCGATACCCACGGTAGGCACCGACACCGCTGCGGTGATCTGCGCGGCGACATCGGCCGGCACCATTTCAATCAACACCGCGAAGGCACCGGCCGCTTCCAGCGCACGGGCCGCCTCGACCAGGCGTGCGCCACCCTCGCCCCGCCCCTGCACGCGGTAGCCCCCCAGCTGATGCTCCGATTGCGGGGTGAATCCGATATGCGCCATCACCGGTATGCCGGAACTGACCAGCTTGCGCACCTGCGGCACCATTTCGATACCGCCTTCCAGTTTCACCGCATGCGCGCCACCTTCCTTCATGAAACGCACCGCGGTGTGGAAGCACTGCTCCGGTGACCCCTGGTAGGAACCAAACGGCAGGTCGGCGATCACCAAGGGACGTCGCGTGCAGCGGCTCACCGCGCGCACCAGCGGCATCAGCTCATCCACGGTCACCGGCAGCAGGCTGTCGTTGCCGAACACGTTGTTGGACGCCGAATCGCCGATCAGCAGCACCGGAATGCCGGCATCTTCAAAGATCGCGGCGGTATACATGTCGTAGGCGGTCAGCATCGCCCATTTTTCGCCGCGTTCCTTCATCTGCTGCAGGTGCGGGATGCGGACTCGCCTGGCCTGCGCAAGCGCGCTGGTCGGGTTGGCGTAAGGAGGCGGTTGTTCGTACATGGGAAAAACTCTTGGGGTGGGTAAGCACTGAAGCGCGGCAGCATTGTCGGATCCAATCGCGCGCAGCGGACCTTACGAAGTACCGCGGTGCAAGGCAATGGACAGGGACGTATCCCACACCCGGCCAGCGATGAATGATTCACACGTGCAGGCCGATATCCAGAATCGCCCGGAGCCGGTCGCATACCCCTCCGATATACTCGGTGATGGGACACTTCCCGGCAGGTTGGCTGCATACCCGCGATGCTCTCCAGAACCAATTTCCGCCCTTCGCTGGACCTGGCCTGCGCCCTCACCGGCATGTCGGTTGCACTGATCAGCGAGGTCAGCCAATCCCGCTGGTGGGCGATCCAGGCCATCGACCGTGCCGGTCTGGGCATCACCACCGGCCTGGAACTGGATATCAACCTCACCTTCTGCCGCGATGTGCGTACCACCCGCGCGCCGGTGTGGTTCGGCGACTGCGAACAGCACCTTGCCTTCAAGAACAGCCCGATCCCGCCACGCTACGGTTTCCGCAGCTACATTTCGGTGCCGCTGGTGCTGGCCGACGGCGCGGTGTACGGAACCCTGTGCACGCTGGACCCGGCACCGCGCGATGTGACACTGGACATGGTGCAGTCGGTGGAGACGCTGGCGCGCCTGGTGGCCGCGCAGATCGACGCCGCGCGGGTCCACACCCAGGATCTCGATGCCAGCGCCGCTGCGCGGAAAAGCAACGATGCCACGCAGGGACAACTGGCCGACTCCGAACAGGCGCTGGTCGACCTGCGGCTGGTGGGCAAGCAGCGCGAAGAATTCATTGCCGTGCTCGCCCACGACCTGCGAAACCCGCTGCAGGCCATCGCTGTATCGGCCGACCTGTTGTCATTGGGCTCGCTGACCGCAGTACAGAAAAATCTGGTCGGGCACGTGGAAAGCAGCGTGGCGCGCATCGCCGAGCTGATTGATGTGACCCTGGACTTCGCGCGCGGGCGGCTCGGGTCCGGCATCGCACTGCGCCTGGAACCGTGGGCTGACCTGGGCAGCACCCTGGCGGCGGCCTGCCGCGAGGCGGTGGCGCCCTATCCCGGTCGCCCGTTGGAGATCGAACGTCACGCTGCCGCAGGTGTATCGCTGCGACGGCGCCCGGCTCTGCCAGTTGGTGGGCAACCTGGTGATCAACGCGGCCATCCACGGCACGCCGGACAAAGCGATCCAGGTCACCGGTCACGCGACCGCCGACGGCATTGAATTGTCGGTATCCAACGAAGGAATCATCCCGCCCGAGTCGATGACCGGCTTGTTCGAGCCGTTCGTCCGCGCGCCCGAGCGGCACCTCGACTCCGGGCTGGGTCTGGGGCTGTACATCGCCTCGCAGATTGCCAAGGCCCACGGCGGCACGCTGGTGGCGAGCAGTGATGCGCGGCGCGGGACGGTGTTCACGCTGCGTCTTTGAATCATGCGGCCACGACGGCGTACACATCGTGTGCGTTACCTGGCCCACATCAGTGACGCCGGAAAATGAAAAAGGGCCTGCGCATCGCTGCACAAGCCCTTGATCGATTTACCAACAATGGTCGGGACGGCCGGATTTGAACCGACGACCCTCTGCCCCCCAGGCAGATGCGCTACCAGGCTGCGCTACGCCCCGATGTTGCTGGCAATGTCCCCGCCTCTCAGCGGGCCGACGAGTATAACGGTTTTATACGCACAATGGTTCAGCGACGGAGCAATTGCAGCACTTCTTCCAGTTCCATCCGCGTCTGCTTGATGATCTGGTTGCTCAACGCCGACTCATCGCGTGCACCGGCACCTTCCAGGCGCAGGCGCGCGCCGCCGATGGTGTAGCCCTGCTCATACAGTAGGCCGCGGATCTGCCGCACCATCAGCACGTCGTGGCGCTGGTAGTAACGGCGATTGCCGCGGCGCTTGGCCGGTTCCAGGCTGGGAAACTCGGTTTCCCAATAGCGCAGCACGTGCGGCTTGACGTCGCACAGTTCGCTGACCTCACCGATGGTGAAGTAGCGCTTGGCCGGTATCGGCGGAAGTTCGCGGTTACTGCCCGGATCCAGCATATGCCTCCACCCTTTCCTTGAGCTTCTGGCCCGGACGGAAGGTGACCACCGTACGGGCGGAAATCGGAATTTCCTCGCCGGTCTTGGGATTGCGGCCCGGGCGCTGGTTCTTGCGCCGCAGGTCGAAATTGCCAAAGCCCGACAGCTTCACCTGACGTCCCTGTTCCAATGCCTCTCGCAACACATCGAAGAACGCGTCGACAAATTCCTTGGCTTCGCGCTTGTTCAGACCAACTTCGTCGAACAGCTTTTCGGCCATCTCAGCCTTGGTCAATGCCATCGCCTGCTATCCCCCATGCTTCCCGCTCAACCGCGGATCCGAGCGTGGTGTTCACGCTCCATGGCAGAGACCGCCTCGGCCACTACCGTATCCACGTCGCGGTCCGTCAGAGTGCGCGACTTGTCCTGCAAAATCAAGCCCATAGCGAGACTCTTGAAGCCCGGCTCGACCCCCTGGCCCACATACCGGTCGAACAGGGTGACCTGGCGCAGCAGCGGGCCGACCGCGCGCCGCAGGGTCGCCTCCAGGTCGGCCCAGGCAGCGGCCTGCGGGACCAGGAAGGCCAGATCGCGGCGCACCGACGGGAAACGCGACAGCTCGTGGGCACGCGGCAACGGGCGGGCCGCCAGCGGGGCGAGGTCCAGCTCGAAGGCGAACACGTCCACATCGATGTCCATGGCCTTGGCCAGGCGCGGGTGGATCTGGCCGATCCAGCCCACGCCGACGCCGTCGCGCAGCACCTCGGCCGAGCGCACCGGATGCCCGTGCGGACGCTGCGACGGCTGGAACTCCAGCACCGCGCCAGCGGCGGCGGCCAGCGACTCCAGGTCGCCCTTGAGATCGTGGAAATCGACCTTGCGGGTGGCCAGGCCCCACTGCTGCGGGTCGGCATCCCCACACACGGCGGCGGCCACGCGCTGGGTTTCCAGCGGCGCGGGTTGGCCATCACCGGCCTGCGGATGGAACACCCGGCCCAGTTCAAACAGGCGCACCCGGCCCAGCTGGCGCGCGGCATTGCGGCCCAACGTAGCCACCAGCCCCGGCAGCAGCGACGGGCGCATCACCGCCAGTTCGGCCGACAGCGGGTTGGCCAGCGCCACCACGTCCTCGTGCAGCTGCCACTGGCCCAGCAGGCCGGCATCGACGAAGGCGTAGTTGATGGTTTCCTGCAGGTCGCGGGCGACCAGCTGGCGGCGCACGCTGAGGTCGTCCAGGCGGGTTTCGCTGGGCATGGCGATGCGCGAGGCACCGCCCGGCAGCGTGGTCGGAATCCGCTCGTAACCGTGGATACGGGCCAGTTCTTCGATCAGGTCTTCTTCGATGGCGATGTCGAAGCGGCGGCTCGGCGCGGTCACCTGCCAGCCCTCGGCGGTGGCGGCCACGTCCATGCCCAGCGCGCGCAGGATGCGCTCGACGTCGGCATCGGCAATCTGCACGCCGAGCACGCGGCGGATGCGCGCGCGGCGCAGCGTGATGGTGGCCGTCGCCGGCAGGTCGGTCTCGCGCACGGCCTCGGTGACCGGCGCGGGGGTGCCGCCGGCCAGGTCCAGCACCAGCCGGGTGGCATACTCGATCGCGGTGCGCGGCAATGCCGGGTCGACGCCGCGCTCGAAGCGGTGGCCGGCATCGGTATGCAGGCCCAGCTTGCGCCCGCGCCCCATGATCGCGGCGGGCGCGAAGTGCGCCGCTTCCAGGAACACCGCCGTGGTGGCGTCGGTGACGCGGCTGTCGAACCCGCCCATCAGGCCGGCCAGGCCGACCGGACGGTCGGCGTCGGTGACCACCAGGAAGCTGTCATCCAGCGCGGCGTCGCGGCCGTCGAGCAGCTTGAGCGATTCCCCGGCGCGCGAACGACGCACACCGATGCTGCCCTGCAGGCTGCCCAGGTCGTAGGCGTGCATCGGCTGGCCCAGCTCCAGCATCACGTACTGGGTGATGTCCACCAGCAGCGACACCGGGCGCACGCCGCTGCGGCGCAGGCGCTCGGCCATCCACAACGGGGTGGCGGCACGCGGGTTGACGCCGTCGATGACGCGGCCGAGGTAACGCGGCGCCTCGGCACCGGCGGCCAGTGCGATGGTCAGCTCGCGGGTGCCTACGGCGGCAACCGGTGCGGCATTGAACGGCACCACTTCGCTGGCGCACGCGGCGGCCACGTCGAAGGCGATGCCGCGCAGGCTGAAACAATCGGCGCGGTTGGGGGTGAGCTTGATCTCGATGCTGGCATCGGGCAGCCCCAGGTACTCGACCAGCGACTGGCCGACCGGCGCGTCATCGGGCAGCTCGAACAGGCCCGACGCATCGCTGTCCAGGCCCAGTTCCCTGGCCGAGCACAGCATGCCGTTGGACTCCACGCCGCGCAGCTTGGCCGGCTTGATCTTCAGCTCGCCGATCTGCGCGCCGACCAGTGCCAGCGGTGCGACCAGGCCCGGGCGGGCATTGGGCGCGCCACAGACGATCTGCAGATGCTCGCCCTGCCCGGCATCGACCTGGCAGATCTGCAGGCGGTCGGCTTCGGGATGGCGCTGCGCCGAGACGATCCGCGCCACCACCACGTGGTCGAGCCCACCGCCCAGCGCGGTGACCTCTTCGACCTCCAGGCCGATCGCGGTCAGCACCGCACTGAGTTCATCGCGGGAAACCGCGGTCGGGACGTGGCTGCGCAGCCAGTTTTCAGAGAATTTCATCGTGTCACCCTGGAGTGGGCCGCGGCCCACCATTGCCTTCTGTCGTTGTCGTCCGCCGTGCAGCGCTGCGCGCCGGGCACCGGAGGACGGTACCGTGTCGTGATTACGCGAACTGCTTCAGGAACCGCACGTCGTTCTCGAAGAACGCGCGCAGATCGTTCACGCCATAGCGCAGCATCGCAAAGCGCTCCACGCCCAGTCCGAAGGCGAAGCCGGTGTAGCGCTCCGGGTCGATGCCCACGCTGCGCAGCACGTTCGGATGGACCATGCCGCAGCCGAGCACTTCCAGCCAGCGGGTGCTGCCATCGGGCTGCTGCCAGGCGATATCCACTTCGGCACCGGGCTCGACGAAGGGGAAGTAGCTGGGGCGGAAGCGCATCTCGAAATCGCGCTCGAAGAAGGCGCGCACGAACTCGGACAGCGTGCCCTTGAGGTCGGCGAAGGTCGAATGCTCGTCCACCAGCAGGCCTTCGACCTGATGGAACATCGGCGAATGGGTCTGGTCGCTGTCGCTGCGGTAGACCTTGCCGGCGGCGATCATGCGCAGCGGCGGTGCGTGCTCGCCCATGTAGCGCACCTGCACCCCGGAGGTATGCGTGCGCAGCAGGCGGCCATCGCCGAAATAGAAGGTGTCGTGCATGGCACGCGCCGGATGGTGCGGCGGGAAGTTCAGCGCCTCGAAGTTGTGCCAGTCGTCTTCGATTTCCGGGCCTTCGGACAACTCGTAACCGAGGCGGCCGAAGATCTCGGTGATGCGCTCCAACGTGCGGGTGACCGGGTGCAGCCCCGCGCGATCGGCGCGGCGGCCCGGCAGGGTGATGTCGATCGCTTCAGCGGCCAGGCGCGCATCCAGTGCGGCGTCTTCCAGCACGGCCTTGCGTTCGCCCAGCGCCGTGGTCAGCGCGTCGCGGGCAAGGTTGATGGCTTCGCCGGCGGCCTTGCGCGCATCGGCCGGCAGTGCGCCAAGCTGCTTGAGCTGGGCGGTGATGCTGCCACTCTTGCCGAGCAGGGCCACACGCAACGCTTCAAGCGTCTCGGGGGTCTGCGCGGCGGCCACGTCGGCCAGTGCCTGGGTGGTCAGGGATTGGATGTCACTCATGGATAGCCGGGGCCTCGCGTCGGATTGCCTTCGCGATATGCGCCGGGCCGACCCCCGTCGCCACCGCTGTCGGGTCGATGGTCCGTTGCCGGCCACCGCCACCACAAAAAAGAATGGGGAAGGACTTGCGCCCTTCCCCATGCATTTGCCTTACCCACCGCCGTTGCGCGAAACCGGCACCGGCAGGGGAATGGACTTATGCCGCCAGTGCGCCCTTGGCCTTTTCGGCCAGTGCAGCAAAGCCAGCAGCGTCGTGCACGGCGATGTCAGCCAGAACCTTACGGTCCAGGGTGATGCCGGCCTTCAGCATGCCGTTCATGAAACGGCTGTAGCTCAGACCATTGATGCGGGCAGCCGCATTGATGCGGGTGATCCACAGCGAACGGAAATTACGCTTCTTCTGCTTACGACCGATGTAGGCGTACTGCTGTGCCTTGATGACGGCCTGCTTGGCAACGCGGAACACCTTGCGGCGAGCGTTGTAGTAACCCTTTGCAAGGGTCAGAATTTTCTTGTGACGGCGACGCGCCTGTACGCCACGCTTTACTCGTGCCATGGGTCAGTCCTCAGAGGTAGGGAAGCATACGGTTCAAACGGCCTGCGTCTTCTGCACGAACATGGTTCGTCTGACGCAGATTGCGCTTCCGCTTGGTCGACTTCTTCGTGAGGATGTGGCTACGGTTGGCATGGCCAGCCTTGAACTTGCCGGAGGCGGTCTTGCGGAAACGCTTGGCCGCCGCCCGGTTGGTCTTGATCTTGGGCATTGCAATGTCCTTGATGATGTTTTGTCACTGACCAGGGCGGTGGCGATGCCACACTTTCCGTCCGTGCCCTTGCCTGCTTGTAAGCCCGGGATCCCCGATGGGAACCAGGCCGGTCCTGTTGCCGTTGAAAAGCTTGAAACCGTTCAAAACAGCAGCCCCGCAAATAAACGGGGTCGCCCATTATGCATGGGCCTTGAGACGGATGCAAGCCATTGATCGGGCAGGGTTTGCCGGGGCCCACGTAGAGCCGACCGTTGGTCGGCTGCCTGAGACCCCCACAAAAGCGCGCGCAGTGCGCGTAGCCGACCAACGGTCGGCTGTACGGCCATTCAGCCACGCATGGCGTGGCTCCAGGAACGCCTTACTTCTTCTTCGGCGCGATCATCATGACCATCTGCCGGCCTTCAAGGCGCGGACGGGACTCGATCACGATGTCCTCGCCCAGATCACCTTCGATCCGGCTGGCCATTTCGCGACCCAGTTCCTGATGGCTCATTTCACGACCACGGAAGCGGATGTTGACCTTGATCTTGTCGCCCTCTTCCAGGAAGCCGCGCATCTTGCGCAGCTTGATCTGGTAGTCGCCTTCATCGGTGACCGGGCGGAACTTCACTTCCTTGATCTCGACCTGCTTGGTCTTCTTCTTGGCCTCATTGGCCTTCTTCTGCGTTTCGAACTTGAACTTGCCGAAGTCCATGATCTTGCACACAGGCGGATCGGCCTGCGGCTGGATCTCGACGAGGTCCAGACCTTCGTCTTCGGCCATCGACAGCGCTTCGTCACGCGTCAACACGCCAATCATTTCACCGTCGCTGCCGATCACGCGTACGCGCGGCACTCGGATTTCCTGATTCTTGCGGTTCTGTTTGTTGTCAGGGGTACTGATATTGCAATCTCCCAGAGGAATCAAACCGGCCCCGTGCGGATGATCCGCAGGGCCGGGACTTTCTTACACGGACTGTTCTGCCTGCAACCGCTCGATGAAGGCCTGGACGGACATGCTGCCCAGATCTTCGCCAGAGCGCGTACGCACGGCCACGGCGCCATTTTCCTTCTCACGGTCGCCAACCACCAGCAGGTACGGGACCCGCTGCAGCGTATGCTCGCGAATCTTATATCCGATCTTCTCGTTGCGCAAATCGGCGTTTACCCGGAAGCCTTGATCTGCAAGGGTTTTCCTGACCTGGCTTACGTATTCAGCCTGGGCATCGGTGATGTTGGCCACCACCACCTGGGTCGGGGCCAGCCAGGACGGGAAGGACCCGGCGTGGTGTTCGATCAGGATGCCGATGAAGCGCTCCATCGAACCAACGATGGCCCGGTGCAGCATGACCGGGTGCTTTTTCTGGCTGTTTTCATCCACATACTCGGCGCCAAGGCGGCCGGGCATCATGAAATCGACCTGCATGGTGCCCAGCTGCCAGGTGCGGCCGATGGCGTCCTTGAGGTGGTACTCGATCTTCGGGCCGTAGAAGGCGCCCTCGCCCGGCAGCTCCTGCCACTCCACCCCGCAGCTGCCCAGCGCCGAGCGCAGCGCCGCTTCGGCCTTGTCCCAGGTGGCATCGTCGCCGAGGCGCTTTTCCGGGCGCAGCGCGATCTTGATCTGGATGTCCTCGAAACCGAACGTGGTGTACACCGCCAGCGCCTGCTGGTGGAACGCGGTCACTTCGGCTTCGATCTGCGATTCGGTGCAGAACACATGCCCGTCGTCCTGGGTGAAGCCACGCACGCGCAGGATGCCGTGCAGCGCGCCGGACGGCTCGTTGCGATGGCACGAGCCGAATTCGCCGTAGCGGATCGGCAGGTCGCGGTAGCTGTGCAGGCCCTGGTTGAACACCTGGATATGGCCCGGGCAGTTCATCGGCTTGACCGCGTAGGTGCGCTTTTCCGACTCGGTGAAGAACATGTTCTCCTGGTAGTTGTCCCAGTGGCCGGACTTCTGCCACAGGCTCACATCCAGGATCTGCGGGCAACGCACTTCGCCGTAGCCGCTGTCGCGGTAGACACGGCGCATGTGCTGCTCGACCACCTGCCACAGCGCCCAGCCCTTGGGGTGCCAGAACACCAGGCCCGGGGCCTCTTCCTGCAGGTGGAACAGTTCCTGCTGCTTGCCGATGCGGCGGTGGTCGCGCATTTCGGCTTCTTCGATGCGCTTGATGTAGGCCTCAAGCTGCTTCTTGTCGGCCCAGGCGGTGCCGTAGATGCGCTGCAGCTGCTCGTTCTTGGCGTCGCCGCGCCAGTACGCACCGGAAATGCGGGTCAGCTTGAAGGCCTTCAGGAAGCGCGTGTTGGGCACGTGCGGGCCGCGGCACATGTCCACGTATTCCTGGTGGTAATACATGCCCATCGCCTGGATGTCCGGCGACATGTCTTCAATCAGGCGCAGTTTGTAGTCCTCGCCACGTGCCTTGAAGATCTCGATGACCTCCGCACGCGGGGTGACCTGCTTGACCACGTCGTAGTCCTGGGCGATCAGTTCACCCATGCGCTTTTCGATCGCGGCCATGTCCTCGGGCGTGAACGGACGCTCGGAATGGATGTCGTAATAGAAGCCTTCGGCAATGACCGGGCCGATCACCATCTTGGCATCCGGGTACAGCTGCTTGACCGCATGGCCGACCAGATGCGCGGCAGAGTGGCGGATGATCTCCACGCCCTCCTCGTCCTTGGCGGTGATGATGCGCAGGCTGGCATCGTGGTCGATGACGTCGCTGGCATCGACCAGCACGCCGTCGACCGAACCGGCGATGGTGGCCTTGGCCAGGCCGGCGCTGATCGACTGGGCGACGTCCATGACACTGACGGGGTTTTCGAACTCACGGCGGCTGCCGTCGGGGAGCGTGATCGCGATCATGACTGGGCTTCGAGATGGTGGGCCTGGGTGCCAGGCCGGGGATGCGGAATCGGGTGCAGGGCAACAAAAAAGCGCCACGAAGGCGCCTGCGTCAGGGGCCGTCGGGAGCGTTCAGCGGTGGGCGGTGGTAGTGCTCATGTCACACGCTAGACCGGCGCTGGGCGCGGGCCACCTTGTTGCCTTGATAGGGATGGGGTGATCTTAAACCAATCGGCAGATGCCTGTCGCGCGCGTTGCCCGCGCCGCCTGAACAGGGCGCTGTGGCGAACAAAAACCGCAATGATTACCATGCGCGGATTGCCGGCCATTTGCCGCAACGCCTTTTGTCTCAAGGATCCCCCTCCATGATGTCCCCGGATCGCGCGTGGTGAGCAGCAGCACCCTGGCCCTGCTCTACTCCAGCTTCGCCGGTAGCGTATCGGCCTTCTCCGCACTGGCGTTCTATGCCGCCTCGCCGCACTGCCGCTGGCCGCGCCTGCGCCGGGCCGGGCGGCTGGGCCGACAGATCGGGCTGGTGGCGGCGACAACCTCGTTGTGGCTGTGGATGGGCCAGCTGGGCCTGGCCACAGGCCTGTGCGTGACCCTGGCCGGCTGGATGCTGACCGCACTGGTGCTGCCTTACCTGGCCGCCTGGACCCGGCCCGAGCGCGAGGCGCAGCACTGATGTGGGCGCGCGCGCTGGCCGGTCTGCTGGCCGGATTCTTCGTGGCGGCCGCCGCCAGCGGACTGGTGGCGTGGCTGCCACCGGGGCCGTGGCAGTCGGCGATCGTGCCCAGCCTGGTGGCCTTCATCCCGTTGTGGATGCTGGCGGCCCTGTGGGCATTTGCGTTCCGTACCGGATGGCACGCCTGGGCCTGGCTGGGCGCCAGCGCGCTGGCCGGTTTCGCGCTGCTGTGGCTGCTGCGCACCCTGCACTGGGTGCTGTGAGGGTGTCCCGATGAAATTCAGTTCACTCACCCTGCGCACCTTCACCACCTTGCACACCTGGCTGGGCCTGGTCGCCGGCTTCGCGTTGTTCGTGGCGTTCTATGCCGGCGCGATCACCGTGTTCCACCACGACCTGCCGCTGTGGCAGACGCCGCACGCCATGGAGCGGCCGGCACAGACGCTGGAAGACACCCAGCGCCTGCTCGACGGCGTGCTGGCCCGGCATCCGGAAGCGCGCAAGCACGTCGGCATGACCTTCCCCGGGGCGGAAACACCGCAGTCCATCGCCTACTGGCAGGATGCCAACGGCACCTGGCTGTTCGCCTGGGCCGACCAGTACGACGGCAGCCCGACCCCACCGCAGGCCGGGCTGGCCGAGCTGGTCAACGAACTGCATTACACGCTGGGCCTGCCGGTGGCGGGCATCTACCTGATGGGCGTGGTCAGCCTGCTGTACGGGCTGGCGTTGTTGTCCGGGCTGGTCATCCACCTGCCCAAGCTGCTGGGCGACCTGTTCGCGCTGCGCCCGGGCCGCAACCTGAAGCAGATGTGGCAGGACGCGCACAACGTGATCGGTGTGCTCAGCCTGCCCTTCCACCTGCTGTTCGCCGTGACCGGCGCGCTGCTGTGCCTGGTGTTCCTGCAGATGGCCGCACTCAACCCCCTGATTTACGGTGGCAAGCTGCTGGAAGCGCTGCCAGCGGCGATGGACACCGCGCCGGTCCGTGCCGCCGCCGGTGAACCGGTACGACCGGGCAGCCTGGTGATGCTGCACGCGCGCGCAATCGCCGTCGCCCACGACCTGGGCCAGGCACGGTTCGAGCCGGCCTACCTGAAACTGGCCAACGCAGGCGATGCCAATGCAGTGATCGAGATCACCGGCGACGGCGGCGTGTCATTGGGCCCACTGGGCGCGGTGGCGCTGGATGCCAACACCGGCGACGTGCTGCATACGCAGCTGCCCGGCAAGCGCGATGCCAACCATGCCACCCTGGCGGCGGCCTACGCACTGCACTTTGGCGAATACGGCAACGGCCTGGTGCCATGGCTGTACTTCGCCCTGGGGCTGGGCGGCGCATTCCTGTTCTATTCGGGCAACCTGCTGTGGATCGAGTCGCGGCGCAAGCGCCGCCAGCAGCAACAGGGGCGCGCGCAGATCAACATGGCGCGGGCCACCGTCGGGGTGTGCATCGGCTTGTGCGTGGCCGTGTCGGCCGCCTTCGTCAGCGTGCAGCTGCTGGAGTACCTGGCGCCCGCGCAGGCCGATGCCGGCATGCGCTGGACCTGTTTCCTGGTCTGGGGCGGCTGCGCCCTGTGGGCCGCGCTGCGGGCACCGTGGCAGGCCGCACGCGAGCTGCTGTGGGCCGCGGCGATCACCACCGCGCTGATCCCACTGGTGCACGGCGCGATGAGTGGGCTGTGGCTCTGGACCAGCGCCGTGCGCGGCTACTGGCCGCTGTTCTGGGTGGATGGAGTGGCACTGGCGATGGCAGTGGGATTTGCGGCGATGGCACGTGCCAGCAGCCGGCGCGCGCTGCATGGCGAGCCCAACAGCGTGTGGGCGCGCCCGCGCCGGAACGACGCTTCTGCCGCGTAAACCCGGCCAGCCCTTGTCCGCACGGGCTTTCAGAAAACTTCAGGCGTTCTTCCAGCACTTCAGCAGGCGCCGTGGCGTAGTTGGCCCCTACCCCAAGGAGCCTGACCATGCACATTCGCCTACCCCGTTGCGCCACCCTGATCCTGTCGCTGGCCGCCTGCCTGCCCCTGCCCGGACGTACCGCACCGGCGCAACTGGACCCCACCCGGCTCGCCGCGCTCGAAGCGGCGATCGCCAGCGAGGACATCAAGCAGGTCACCAGCGTGCTGCTGCTGGTCGACGGCAAGGTGGCCTACGAGCACTACTTCAACGGCGCCACCGCCGACACGCTGCATGACGTCCGCTCGGCCAGCAAAAGCGTCACCGCGCTGCTGGTCGGGGCCGCCATCGGCGATGGCCACCTGCCCGGTGTGCACGCCCGCGTATACGATTACTTCCCCGCGTTCACTGCCGCGCATCGCGTAGACCCGCGCCTGCGCGCCACCACCCTCGAAGACCTGCTGACCATGAGCAGCCTGTGGGAGTGCGACGACGAGAACGCGTTCTCGGCCGGCAATGAGGAACGCATGTACGTCACCGAGAAGTGGCTGGACTTTGCCCTGTCCTTGCCGGTCAAGGGCTTCGCGCCGTGGATGACACGCCCGCAGGACAGTCCGCACGGGCGCGCCCATGCCTACTGCACCGCCAATTCGTTCGTGCTCGGCGCGGTGCTTGAACGGGCCACGCAGATGCCGCTGGCCGACTACGCCGCCCAGGTACTGGAACGCCCGCTGGGGATCACCGCCAGCCACTGGAACCGTTCGCCGGAAGGCATCGGCATGGGCGGTGGCGGCACCCGCTACCGCAGCCGCGACCTGGCGCGACTGGGCGAACTGGTGCTGGCCGGTGGCCACTGGCAGGGCAAGGCACTGATTCCTGCGGACTACATGGCGGCCATGACCCGCGCACAGGCCAGCACCGGCGATGGCAGCGATTACGGGTACCAGTGGTGGGGGCTCAAGCTGCCGGTGCAGGGGCGCGCGAGCACGGTGTGGGCGATGTCCGGCAATGGCGGCAACTATGTGTTCGTGATCCCCGCGCAGAAGCTGGTGGCGGTCATCACCAGCCGCGCCTACAACCGCAGCTATGCCCATCCGCAATCGCGGCGCATCCTTACCGATTTCCTGCTGCCGGCCCTGCACTGAGACCATCCAGGTCGGTGGGGCGCCACGACGCAGCCAGCACCTGCGCGCGCTGCGTGCCGACGTCGGTCTCGATCCTGGCCAGCAGCGCTGGCCAGCCGGGCGCGGCGTGCAGCGCGGCGAACAACGGCGTGGCACGCAGCCAGGCGGCATCACGGAAGCCGGCATCCACCGCGCGGTGCAGGTCGGCCAGGGCGGCACTACGGTTGCCCTGCGCCTGGTGCAACAGGGCACGCTCGAGTGCATCGTCGGACCAGCCGTCCACCTGGCCGGTCTGGTCCGACAGGGCCGCCAGGCGAGCGGCGATCCACGCCGCCGGGGGCGCCGGGTCGGCATACAACCCGGCCAGGGTCTGCCCCATCGACTGCGCCGGGCGCAGTTGGCGGCCGCGCTCGAACGCCTGCGCCGCGCCTGCACGGTCGCCTGTCATCAGGTGTATTTCGCCCTGCAGCTGCAGCAACGCCGGATGCGGTGTACCGCGCGCGAGCGCCAGCGCCAACGCGGCCTGGGCCCTGTCCGGTTCGCCCCTGACCAGCAGCGTGCGCGGCCAGGCGATGTTGGCGAACACGTTGTCGGGGAAAAGCTGGAAGTTGCGCTCGTGGCGGCGCGCGGCGGCATCGGTAAAGCCGAGCAGCTCCAGTTCGCGCGCGACCTGCACATCGAGGAAGCGGATGCGCTCGGGGGCACGCAGCCCAAGGTTGGCCTGCAGCGCCTGCGCCAGGTGGCCTTGTTCCTGGTGCAGGTAGGCCAGCGAGGCACGCGTGGGTTCATCGCTGGGATCGCGCTGCAGCGCCTGCTGGTAGTCGGCGACGGCCTGCGGCATCGCCCCCAGGCAATCATGGGCGTAGCCCCGTGCGGCGAATGCGGCCGCGTCTTCCGGGGCAGTCCGGAGTACCTCGGTGGCCAGCACCAGCGCGGCTTCGGCGTCGCTGCGCGGGCCATTGAACAGGCACGCCTGCGCCGCCAGCGCACGCGCCAGCCCGCGCCTGGCCGTGCTGGAATCCGGATCGACCTGCAGCGCCTGCCGATACAGCACGATGGCACGCTGGTTGTTGCTGGCCTGGCCGATGCTGGCGTAATGGGCGGCACGTTGCAGCAGTGGCTCGGCCGGCGAACGCGGGTGGTGCGCCGGCCATGCGAGGACAACGACGACCGCCACCGCAGCAACGGCGGCGATCGCGCCCACCGCCAACCTCCTCCGCCCTTGGCGCCAGGCGGGAGGCTGACCGGCCGGTGCATCGGCGGTGAGCGGTTGCAGGGGTGCGCACAGCTGATAGCCGCGGCCGCGTACCGAGCGCAGGTAACGCGGCCGGCGGCTGTCATCGCCCAGCGCCTGCCGCAGCAGCTTCACCCGCTGGCTGATCGCGTCTTCGCCCACCACCGCTGGCGCCCACACCTGCTGCGCCAGCGTATCGAAGTCCACCACGTCGCTGCCGTGGGCCAGCAGGCAATCGAACAGCCGCCAACTGAGGCCGGCCACGGGCAGGAGCACGTCGCCGCGGCGCACCTCCTGGCGGGCGCGGTCGATGTGCAGATCCAGCAGGCGCACGAGGGTCATGCCGCACAGCATAGGGCACCGTGCGCCGGCCCACGCCACCGGCAAGCCCCATGCGTGGCTGGGCACGATGGGCGGCGCTTCCGCCACGCATGCCATCGCGTTACCGGAAGGGTGCCGCCATCGCCTGCAGCAGGCTGCCCTGCGCGTCGTCGCCGGTCAGTTCCCAGGTGAACACGCCGCGCAGCTGCGCCGCCTTGGCGAAGTCCGCGCGCATCCCGATCGAGGTGGGGTCTTCGTAGCTGATGAAAACGCGCTCGGTCGGGTTGTACAGCCACGGCGCCTGCGCGACCGGATGCCAATGCCGCTGCCAGCCGGGCTTGCCCAGGAACTCGCTGGCGATACGCCGCCAGTCGCCGGCATCGAAGGGTTCGCTGTACGGCTGGTGCAGCCCGTCGGCGACATCGGTAGTGACCCGGAACCCGCGCCCGTAGAACGGCACGCCCAGCACCAGCTTGTCGGCCGGCACCCCGTGCTGCTGGTAGTAGCGCACCGCGCCCTCAACGTTGTTCCAGCGGCGCTGCGCCGGATCCAGCGGATCGGCCGGCACCTCGCGCAACGGCGCGTTGAAGGTGGCTACGCTGGAGAAGCCGGTGCCCATGTCGTAGCTCATCAGGTTGATGAAATCGAGGATTTCCGCCAGCGCCTTGAGCTCGTAGCTGCGCGCCGGGTCATAGGCGCCATCGGTCTGCACGCGCCCGGCAGGCAGCGCGGCGGTGAGCTGAAAGTGCTGCTTGCCGGCACTGCCGACTTCATCGAGCTGGCGACGGAACTCCCGTGCCAGCAGGGTCATGTTGCGGCGATCCTGCGGACGGTCGGTGATCTCGACAGGGCCGCCATACACCGGGAATTCCCAGTCGATGTCCACGCCATCGAAGCTGCCGCGATACTGGTCGAAGAACAACGACACGCAGGAGGCGACGAAGCGCTTGCGGCTGTCGGCGCTGAGCGCGGTATCGGAGAATCCACCGGCGTTCCAGCCGCCGATCGAGATCATCGTGTGCAACGCCGGGTGTTTTTGCTTGAGTGCCGCCAATGCGCTGAAGTGCGCGTCGGCCTGCGCATCCACCACGCAGCGGCCGTCTTCGATGCGCGCGAACGCATAGAACAGATGGGTGAGGGTCTCTGCCGGGATGCTCGCCACCGGATAACGCTCGGCCGAACCACCGGGGTAGTACGCGCCGATCACGGTCGGTGCAGGGCTCGCCGCCGATGCCGCCGATGCAGTGAAACCGGCAATCAGTGCCACAAGTACAGCGGTGGTCGTGCGCAACATGGTCTTTCCCCGTTTGGCGTCGGAGGCCACGTTAGCAGACCGGTTGCACTGCGCTGCGTGCCGGTGGAGCAAGTCCGGTAAATCTGTCCGATGGACATCCAGACACCGCGTGCACGGGTCAGCAACGGCTGCGCGGCAGTCCTGCGTGATGTCCGCACGCACCTCTCGTGGCCAACAGCGTGGCGCGACGTTGAATTCCCCGGCGCCGCACAAGAACAAAAAAAACGCGCCGAAGCGCGTTTTTTTCTTTGCAAGGCAGTGAGGACCCAAGGTCCTCATCTACCGCGTCATTGGCTTTGGGCCAATTACTCGGCGGCAGTCACGCCTTCGCCTTCTTCGACGGCCTTCATCGACAGGCGGATACGGCCCTGCTTGTCCACTTCCAGCACCTTGACCTTGACCACATCGCCTTCCTTCAGCTTGTCGCCGACCTTCTCCACGCGCTCGCTGGAAATCTGCGAGACGTGGACCAGGCCGTCCTTGCCCGGCAGGATGGTGACGAACGCGCCGAAGTCCATGATCTTGGCGACCTTGCCTTCGTAGATGCGGCCCGGCTCGACGTCCGAGGTGATCTGCTCGATGCGGGCCTTGGCGGCCTGTGCAGCGATGGCATTGACCGAGGCGATGACGATGGTGCCGTCATCCTGGATGTCGATCTGGGTGCCGGTTTCCTTGGTGATGGCCTGGATGGTGGAACCACCCTTGCCGATCACTTCGCGGATCTTGTCCGGGTGGATCTTGATGGTCAGCAGGCGCGGCGCGTAGTCCGACAGCTCCTGGCGCGGGGCGGTCAGGCCGTGGGCCATTTCACCCAGGATGTGCAGACGGCCAGCCTTGGCTTGCTGCAGTGCCTGCTTCATGATTTCTTCGGTGATGCCTTCGATCTTGATATCCATCTGCAGGGCGGAGATGCCCTCAGCGGTACCGGCGACCTTGAAGTCCATGTCGCCCAGGTGATCTTCGTCACCCAGGATGTCCGACAGAACCACGAAGCGCTCGCCTTCCTTGACCAGACCCATGGCGATACCCGCCACCGGCGACTTGACCGGCACGCCGGCGTCCATCAGGGCCAGCGAGGAACCGCAGACCGAGGCCATCGACGAGGAGCCGTTCGACTCGGTGATTTCCGAGACCACGCGGATCGTGTACGGGAACGATTCCAGCGACGGCATCACTGCCAGCACGCCGCGCTTGGCGAGACGGCCGTGGCCGATTTCGCGACGCTTCGGGCCCATCATGCGGCCGGTTTCACCCACCGAGTAGGGGGGGAAGTTGTAATGGAACAGGAAGTTGTCCTTGTACTCACCGGACACCGCGTCGATGACCTGACCGTCGCGGGCGGTGCCCAGGGTGATCGCAACGATCGCCTGGGTTTCACCACGGGTGAACAGCGCCGAGCCGTGGGTACGCGGCAGGATGCCGGTCTTCACGGTGACCGGGCGGACGGTGTCCAGCGCACGGCCGTCGATGCGGACCTTGGTGTCCAGCACCGAGTTGCGCATGGTGCTGTATTCCAGCTCGCCAAATTCCTTGGACAGTTCGGCCGAGGCCCAACCTTCCGAGGCCACGCGGCCAGCCAGCGACTCGCTCACGTCCTTCTTGATCGCCGAGATGGCATCACGACGCTGCAGCTTGTCGTGCACCTGGAAGGCTTCGCCCAGGCGCGGGCCGATGGCTTCCTGCAGGGCGCTGATCAGGGCGTCGTTCTTGGCCGGGGCCACCCAGGTCGACGGCTTGGTGCCGGCTTCCACGGTCAGCTCGTTGATCGCGTTGATGACCTTCTGCATTTCGCGGTGACCGAAGGTCACAGCGCCCAGCATCACTTCTTCGGACAGCAGCGCCGCTTCGGATTCCACCATCAGCACGGCGTTGGAGGTACCGGCAACCACCAGTTCCAGCTCCGAATCCTTCAGCTCGGTCACGGTCGGGTTGAGGATGTACTCACCGTTCTTGTAGCCGACCTTGGCAGCGGCGATCGGGCCCTTGAACGGGGTGCCGGCCAGCGACAGCGCCGCCGAGGCGCCGATCAGCGCGGCGATGTCGCCGTCGATGTCCGGGTTCAGCGACATCACCGTGGCGATGATCTGCACTTCGTTCTTGTAGTCTTCCGGGAACAGCGGGCGGATCGGGCGATCGATCAGGCGCGAAATCAGCGTCTCTTTTTCGGTCGCGCGGCCTTCGCGCTTGAAGAAGCCACCCGGGATGCGGCCACCGGCGTAGAAGCGCTCCTGGTAGTCGCAGGTCAGCGGGAAGAAATCCTGACCCTCACGCGCACTCTTGGCAGCCACGGCGGAGACCAGCAGCACGGTGTCGTCGAACTTGACGATGACGGCGCCACCGGCCTGACGGGCGATTTCGCCGGTTTCAAGCGTGACGGTGTGCTTGCCGTACTGGAAGGTTTTGGTGATTTTTGCCACGGGGGATTCCTTGGGAGGATGCTGTCTTCAATGGACCGCGGGCGACCCTTGCCGCCGACGGGTGACCGGTTGTCCGGTCCAGGCGTTTGGTGCGGTACTGCCAAAACAAAACCGCGGCGCATTCCTGCGCCGCGGTCGGGATTTCTGCTTAGCGACGCAGGCCAAGCTTTTCGATCAGGCTCTTGTAGCGCACCACGTCTTTCTTCTTCAGATAGTCGAGGAGGCTGCGGCGGCGGTTGACCATCTGCAGCAGGCCGCGGCGGCTGTGGTGATCCTTCTTGTGGGCCTTGAAGTGGCCGGTCAGCAGCTCGATGCGGGCGGTCAGCAGGGCGACCTGGACTTCCGGGGAGCCGGTATCGGCCGAGCTGCGCTTGTTGTCTTCAATGACTTTCTGGGTGTCGATCGACATTTCTATTTTCTCTTGGATGCGTGGCCCGCAGAAACGTCCCATTGACGTACCGCGTGACTCGCCGTGAACGAAAGGGTAAAACCGCGCCAGACGATATGCCTGAAAACGCCGCGAAATTGTAACGGGCGCGGGCCTCCGGAACAAGGACCGGGAGGGCCGCCGGTCAGAGGTTGAAGCGCCGCTGGGGGGCCAGCATGCCGTCGGCGGCAACCTGGCCGAGGCCCTGAATGGCCTCCTCCGGTCCGTAAACGGTCACCAGGCCCTGCGGCCAGCCCGGATCGCGCAGCCGCTGCCCCAGGCAGAAGCGACGGGTCTGTTCAGCATCCAGGGTCACCCGCGCATAGTGCGCCAGGCCGGCTTCCAGCGGCAGCAGCAGCGCGTCCATGGCCGCTTCATCCCCTTGCTCCTGCAGGGCCCGCAGGGTGTCCAGGGTCACCATCGGGGCCGTGCGGAAGGGGTCCACCCAGAGGCGGCGCAGCCCGGAAATGTGCGCCCCACAGCCCAGGGTCTCGCCGAGATCACGGGCCAGGCTGCGGATATAAGTGCCTGAACCGCAGGTCACGCGCAGCGACAGCCCGCGCGGGCGCTGCTCCACCACG
Organism: Stenotrophomonas sp. GL_101; assembly: GCF_057835675.1. Lineage (NCBI taxonomy): Bacteria > Pseudomonadati > Pseudomonadota > Gammaproteobacteria > Lysobacterales > Lysobacteraceae > Stenotrophomonas > Stenotrophomonas sp. GL_101. The sequence continues at coordinate 3,265,176 of NZ_CM174432.1, forward strand.
TCCAGTGACAGCACCTCGACATCGCGCTCGGGGGCATCGATCGCATCGCCCCGGCGCGCCTTCAGGTACAGCGGCTCGCCGCCCTGCTTGAGTGCGGAGTAGATCGGCGCGCGCTGGCGGATGCGCCCGCGCAGCGGTGCCAGCGCCGCCTCCAGGTCGGCCGCGCTGATCGCCGGCACCGGCCGCTCGCGCAGCACCGTGCCGTCGGAATCGTCGGTATCGGTGGTCTGGCCCAGCACGACCTCGGCGTCGTAGGCCTTGGCCGAACCCAGCAGCAGGCCGGCAATCTTGGTGGCCTCGCCAAAGCACAACGGCAGCAGGCCGGTCGCCAGCGGGTCGAGACTGCCGGTATGGCCGCCCTTCTCGCCGCGGTACAGGCGACGGGCGATCTGCAGGGCCGCGTTGGAGCTCATGCCGGTCGGCTTGTCGAGCAGCAGGATGCCGTCCAGGCGGCGGAAAACAATTCGGGATGCCATGCATTCAGTTCATTGCGGCGCCCGCGGGCGCTGCCGGTCAAGCCGGCCTTCGGCGGTGCGGTCGTTTGCCGACCCGGGCACCACCCCACAAGACAACAGCCCTTGCGGGCTGTCGGTCCATCACACTTTTTTGCCGTCTTCGTCAGCGGCGTCTTCGTCGTCGGCGTCCGCATCCCGGCTCTTCTCCGCCGCGAGCGTGTCGGGCAGATCGCGCAGGATGTTGTCGATACGCTCGCCCCGGTCCACCGAATCATCGTAGTGGAAGTGCAGCTCGGGCACGTGACGCAGCTTCATCGCCCGCGCCAGCTCCATGCGCAGGCCCCACGCCAGTTCCTTCAGGCCCTTCATGGCCTCTTCCGAACGTTCGGGCATCAGCGCGGTGACGAAAATCTTGGCATGCGCCATGTCACGGGTGATTTCCACGTCGGAGACGCTGATCGAAGGCAGGCCGTGTTCACGCACTGCGTTGTGCACGAGCGTTCCCAGTTCACGGCGGATCTGGGCGGAAACACGGTCGGTTCGATGGAAGGTTTTTGGCACGAGGGACGGGCTCTCTATTGCGGATTACAGCAAGGCACGACCAACGGTCGTGCCCTACCGGGAATTTATCGGGGGACGACCAACGGTCGTGCCCCTCGTCATGGTAGGGCCCGACCGTTGGTCGGGCCGTTCCGGGCATTACAGGGTGCGCGGCACTTCGATACGCTCGAAGCACTCGATCTGGTCACCCGGCTTGACGTCGTTGTAAGCCTTCACGCCGATACCGCATTCGGTACCGTTGCGGACTTCCTCGACGTTTTCCTTGAAGCGACGCAGCGATTCCAGCTCGCCTTCGAAGACCACGACACTGTCGCGCAGGACGCGGATCGGCTTGCTGCGCTTGACCGTACCTTCGATGATCATGCAGCCGGCGACCGCACCGAACTTGGAGCTGCGGAACACGTCGCGGACCTGGGCGATACCGATGATCTCTTCGCGGATTTCCACGCCGAGCAGACCGGAAGCCACCTGCTTCACCTGGTCGATCACGTCATAGATGATCGAGAAGTAACGCAGGTCCACGCCGTTGGCTTCGATGATGCGGCGCGCCGAGGCGTCGGCACGCACGTTGAAGCCGATCACGGTGGCCTTGGAGGCAACCGCCGAGTTGGCGTCCGACTCGGTGATGCCGCCCACGCCGGAGTGGATCACGTTGATGCGGATGTCTTCGTTGGACAGACCGACCAGCGACTGGCTCAGTGCCTGCACCGAACCCTGCACGTCGGCCTTGATCACCAGGTTCAACACCTGCTGGCCATCGCCCTTGCCCAGGGTCGCCATGATGTCTTCCATGCGGCTGCCGGCAGACTGTACCAGGCGCGATTCGCGGCGCTTGGTTTCACGCTGCTGCGCGACTTCCTTGGCCAGGCGCTCGTCATCGACCACGACGAAATCATCGCCGGCTTCGGGCACGCCGGACAGACCCAGCACCTGCACCGGGATCGACGGACCAGCCTGTTCAGGCTGCGCGCCGGTTTCGTCGAACAGGGCACGCACGCGGCCGTACTGGATACCGCAGACCAGGTAGTCGCCCTTCTTCAGCGAACCCTGCTGCACCAGCACGGTGGCGATCGGGCCACGGCCCTTGTCCAGCGAGGACTCGATGACCACGCCGTTGGCGCGGCCGTCGGCCACGGCCTTCAGTTCCAGCAGTTCGGACTGGACCGAAATCGCATCCAGCAGGTCATCGATGCCCAACCCGGCCTTGGCCGAAATCTCGACCATCTGGGTGTCACCGCCGAAGTCTTCGGAGACGACCTGCTCGCTGAGCAGTTCGTTCTTGACGCGCATCGGGTCGGCGCCGGCCTTGTCGATCTTGTTGATCGCCACGATCAGCGGCACACCGGCGGTGCGGGCGTGCTGGATGGCTTCCTTGGTCTGCGGCATGACACCGTCGTCGGCGGCCACCACCAGCACCACGATGTCGGTCAGCTTGGCACCGCGGGCACGCATGGACGTAAACGCCGCGTGGCCCGGGGTATCCAGGAAGCTGATCACGCCCTTCGGCGTTTCAACGTGGTACGCACCGATGTGCTGGGTGATGCCACCGGCTTCGCCGGTCGCGACCTTGGTGCGGCGGATGTAATCCAGCAGCGAGGTCTTGCCGTGGTCGACGTGGCCCATGATGGTGACCACCGGCGGACGTGCCACCGGCTCGCCCTGGTTGCCACCGGCCAGTGCCAGCAGCGCGTCTTCGGCGTCGTTGGCATTGGCACGGATCACGTTGTGGCCGAGTTCTTCGGTCACCAGCGCGGCGGTGTCATGGTCGATGGTCTGGGTGATGGTAGCCATCACGCCCATCTTGAACAGCGCCTTGACCACATCGCCGCCCTTCAGGGCCAGCTTCTGGGCCAGATCGGCGACGGTGACGGTGTCGCCAATGGTCACATCACGCACGACCGGTGCGGTCGGACGTTCGAAACCATGGGCACCACCACCACTGCGCGACTGGTTGCTGTCGCGACGACCCCCGTGCTGCACGCGCCCGGTCGGACGACCGCGCGAGTTGCTGTTGTTGCCACGGCGGGCACGATCGGCGGCCGACAGATGCATCTGACCGGCGAAGCGATTGCCACCCTCGTCGTCGCGCTTGGCGCCGGGACGGTTGTTGGTGTTGTTTGCGTTGCGGTCGTCTGCACGCGCAGCCGGGCGCGCCGGCGACGGCGCGGACGGACGTGCGGCACGTGCGGGCGCGTCGGCAGCCGGCTTGGCCGCAGCCGCAGCCCGGACCGGCGGCGCATTCTTGGCCGCTTCAGCAGCCGCTTCGGCCGCCTTGCGCTCGGTTTCGGCACGTTCCTTGGCGTCTACTTCTTCCTGACGCTTGCGGGCGATTTCCTCATCGCGCGCACGGTCCTTCTCGGCCAGCGCACGCTGCTCGTCCAGATTGCGCTGGCGCGATTCATCGAGCTTGCGCAGGATGTCGGCGCGCTCCTCATCCGCAGTCATCGGCTTGCCACTGGCGTCCTTCATGTAGGTGCGCTTCTGGCGCACCTCCACGTTGACGGTGGTCTTGTTGCGGCCGGCACTGACCGTCACTTCCTGCAACTTGCGACGGTTGAGGGTGATCTTCTTGGCGGCGTCGTCGGCGCTCTCGACGGGCTGCTCGGTCTTGCCGTGCGAACGACGAAGGAAGCCCAGGAGCTTGACCTTCTCGGTGCTGGTCACGACCTGGTCGGGACCGCTGAACTTCATGCCGGCTTCGGCAAGTTGTACGAGCAGTTTATCGACCGGGGTGTTGACCAGTTCGGCAAGCTTGCGGATGGTGGTTTGCTGCGACATTCGGATCCTATGATCTGGTTGGCGCTCCCTCGAAACGTGCGAAGGCAGCGCGGAGTCTAAGCCCTGAGCGGGTCAGGGCACTGTTCATCGCTGGCTCATTCGCCGCGCTCCAGGCGGGCGATCTCCTCGGCTCGGGCGGCCAGGATCAGGGCGGCGGCGCGCTCCTGGTCCAGGTCCTCGATACCGAACTCGAGGATCTCGTCGGCGGCCAGGTCCGACAGGTCCTCACTGGTACGCACGCCATGACCGGCCAGGGCGTAGGCAGTTGCCTCGTCCATGCCTTCCAGGGCGAGCAGGTCTTCGGACGGCGAGCCATCCTCCAGACCTTCTTCCACCGCCAGCGCTTCGTTGAGCAGCGCATCGCGGGCACGGGCACGCAGCTCTTCGACGATGTCTTCGTCGAAGCCTTCCACGGCCAGCAGTTCGCCGACCGGGACGTAGGCGATTTCTTCCACAGTGTTGAAGCCTTCGGTCACCAGGATGGCGGCGATTTCTTCATCCACTTCCAGCTTGTCCATGAACAGCTGACGGGCAACGCCCTGCTCTGCCTCGGACTTGGCGGTCACCTGGTCCTGGGTCATCACATTGAGCTGCCAGCCGGTCAGGCGGCTGGCAAGGCGCACGTTCTGGCCGCCCTTGCCAATCGCCTGGGCCAGGCGCTCTTCAGCCACGGCCAGGTCCATCGAGTGCTTTTCTTCATCGACGATGATCGACTGCACTTCGGCCGGCGCCATCGCGTTGATGACGAAGTTGGCCGGGTTCTCGTTCCACAGCACGATGTCCACGCGCTCGCCATTGAGCTCGTTGGACACAGCCTGCACGCGCGAACCGCGCATGCCGATGCAGGCACCGATCGGATCGGTACGCGAATCGTGGGCGAGCACGGCGATCTTGGCGCGGTCGCCCGGATCACGTGCGCAGGCCTTGATCTCGACCAGGCCCTGGCCGACTTCCGGCACTTCGAGCTTGAACAGTTCGATCATGAATTCCGGGGCGGCGCGGCTGATGAACAGCTGCGGGCCACGCGGTTCGGAACGGACTTCGGCCAGGTAACCGCGGACGCGGTCGCCGGCGCGCAGTACATCACGCGGAATGCCCTTGTCCTTCGGGATGAAGGCTTCGGCGTTGCCGCCGAGGTCCACGTAGATGTTGCCGCGCTCGGCGCGCTTGACCACACCGGTGACCAGTTCGCCGACGCGATCCTTCCACGCATCGACGACCTGCTGACGCTCGGCCTCGCGCACGCGCTGGACGATCACCTGCTTGGCGGCCTGGGCGGCGATACGGCCGAAGTCCGGGTTGTCGATCTGTTCTTCGATGTAGTCGCCCACTTCCACGCCGTCGGCTTCGTCGATGGCGTCCATCAGACGCACCTGGCGATCGGGCGATTCCATGACCACGTCATCGGCCACCACTTCCCAGCGGCGGAAGGTTTCGTAGGTGCCGTCCTTGTGGTCGATCGACACACGGGCCAGCACTTCTTCATCGGGGTAGCGTTTCTTCGCAGCCGACGCCAGTGCGGCCTCGATGGCATCGAAGATCACTTCACGCGGAACGCCCTTTTCATTGGCGACCGCATCCACTACCAGCAAAAGTTCCTTGCTCATTGGCTCACTCCGCGCGCGGCTTTTTGGCCGTCGGCTCGTTGGATGGTTTCTTGTTCGCCTTGCCACCCTGCTTGGGTGCCGGGCCAGTCGGTTTGGTCGGAGCCAGGCCGAGGGCGGCCCAGTCCGGCATGATGCGTGCCTTGTCGATATTCTCGACATCGGCGGTGAACGGGGCATTGTCGACCTTGAAGGTAACGGTGCCCTGCTCGTTGTCTACGGCAAGAATCTCGCCCTGCAGGCGGCGACGGCCATCCTGCGGGAGCTTGAGGGTGACCTTGGCCGACTCGCCAATGGCACGCTCGAATTGTTCTGCGGTGAACAGCGGACGATCGACACCGGGGGAAGAAACTTCCAGGGTGTAATTGGCGCTGATCGGGTCTTCGACGTCCATCTGCGCGGACACTTCGCGGCTGACGCGTTCGCAGTCGTCGATGTTGACGACACGTTCGGGCTGTTCGGCCAGCGGCACGTCGATATACAGGCGCAGGGTCGCTCCGCCCGGGGCGGTGAGATATTCCACGCCCAGCAGCTCCAGACCCAGCGACTGAACGGTGGGGGCGAGCAGATTCGCGATTTCGGTTGCCTTGTCGCTCACAGTCGGCCTTGAATTCGTTGAAAGAGATACGGGTTGGCCAGTCACGCTGGCCGGGCTCTACTGAACATGTTCCGGAAACAACAAAGGGCCCGCTGGGCCCCTTGTCCGGTACAACTCCGGTCATGCTGGATTCCGGTAGCAGAAACACACGCGGCGTGTATTCCTGCGAGCCCAGCCTTCCGGGGGTGGCGGCGACCTGGTTACAGGGTGCCGTTCCTGGAAGCCGGTAGCGAGCCCCATTCACATCCGTTGGAAGGATACGCATGGACAGCCCGCTAAGCCGCTGATGATAGCCGTTGCACCGCGCTGGTGCAATGGTTGAAGAGCCAAACTGAACAGCCGGAGCCAAAGCAAAGGCTGCCGTGTCGCCTGGGTCGCGGGCACTGGCACGGGCGGGTTGGCCGGACACGCCGTAAACCCATCCCTGGGGGCTCGTGGGCGCCATCCATGGCGCCCAACGGTCCGGCCAACCCACCCGTACCGGCACCTGCAGAGTCCACAGGCCAGTCACCGCAACCAAGAGCGGAGCCGGCGCCGCGCGCGGGATGAAGAGCGAACCAACCACCCCACCCCACCCACTAACCACTCACAACCACGAGGTTGCAGAGCACCAACAGCGAAGAATGAAAGCAGTGACTGCCGTTGATATCCGTTGCGCACCGACCTTCTACGGAGGCGCTGGCATGGGTAAGTTTGCGGGGCCCTGAGGCGCATGGATGCGCCGACGGAGCTTACAGGGGTGAACGCGCATTGCTCGCGAGGCACCGCCTCGCATGCGCGTGAACGCACAGCCGCCAGCGGCTGGGCCGGGCCGCGGAGCGGGACTTGCAGCGTGCCCCGCGGACTTACCCATGCCAGCGCCCTCCCAGATGCCAGCGCACCGAACTTGAACTTGAAGTCGCCGTTGCCGGCGCCGTTGCTCTACAAGCTCTTGACTTAAAGCCTTTTAAAAAAACCAACCCCCACCAACGAAAAAAGCGACCCCGTCTCCGGAATCGCTTTTTCGCGTACTACATCTGCAGTGCAGATTTTCTGTGGTAGCGGGGGCAGGATTTGAACCTGCGACCTTCGGGTTATGAGCCCGACGAGCTGCCAGACTGCTCCACCCCGCAACAGAAGCGGAATTGTAAGGGAGTTTTACGCCCCATGCAACCCCTTTGAAACATTTTGACCCCGCTGATATCCAGACCTCAGCCAGAGCCAGAGCCAGCCGACCAACGGTCGGCTCTACGAAAAAGGCGACCCCGTTGCCGGAGCCGCCTGATTCGCCCACTGCCTCCGGCTTGCACCGGAGCTATATGGTAGCGGGGGCAGGATTTGAACCTGCGACCTTCGGGTTATGAGCCCGACGAGCTGCCAGACTGCTCCACCCCGCAACAGAAGCGGATGAATTGGCGTACCGACCAACGGTGGGTACCTACACAACGATCTTCTGGCAAAACCGCCGCATCAACAACTCAGGAAACGAATATTACACGAATTGCGCAGTTTTGTATCGTTTTTTACGCAAGATGTGCAAAAGCCTGCTGGCACCACACCATGATCGGGTTCCAGGCCAGGCCCAGCGCCAGCAGCGCCAAGGCATTCACGCCCAGCACCACGCCCAGCACGCGATCGTTGTTGGCCGGCAACGGCTCGCCCACCGGCTCATCGAAGTACATCACCTTGATGACGCGCAGGTAATAGAAGCAACCGACCACCGCGCACAGCACGCCCACGATCGCCAACCACAGCATGTCGCCCTGCACCGCCGCGTTGAGCACGGCCAGCTTGGTCCAGAAGCCCAGGAACGGCGGGATACCCGCCATCGACGCCATGATGCACAGCACCAGGCCGGCCATCCACGGGTTGCGCGCGTTCAAGCCCTTGAAGTCTTCGATCTTCTCGGCTTCAAAGCCATTGCGCGACAGCGCGATGATCGCGCCGAAGCCGGCGGTCGACATGATCGCGTAGCTCAGCGCATAGAACAGTGCCGCCGCGTAGCCCTTCTCGCCGCCGCCGGCGATGCCCAGCAGCAGGAAGCCGATATGCGACACCGTCGAATAGGCCAGCATGCGCTTCAGGTTGGTCTGCGTGATCGCCATCAGGTTGCCGACCACCAGCGACAACGCCGCCAGGCCACCAATCAGGTACTTCCACTCCGGCGACAGCGGGCCCACGCCCACTTCCAGCAGGCGGTAGGCCATGCCGAATGCCGCCAGCTTCGGTGCCGAGCTGATGAACAGCGCGATCGGCGCGGGCGCGCCCTGGTAGACGTCCGGCAGCCACATGTGGAACGGCGCCGCGCCCAGCTTGAAGGCCACGCCGGCAATCATGAACACCGCGCCGGTCAGCAGCAGGGTCTTCTCTTCGGAGTGCGGAATCGCCGCATGGATCGCATCCAGGTGCAGCGAGCCGGTGGCGCCGTAGATCAGCGACATGCCGTACAGCAGCAGGCCCGAGGCCAGCGAACCGAGCACGATGTACTTCATCGCCGCTTCGGAGGCCAGGCCGTTGTCGCGGTTGCTGGCCACCAGCGCGTAGGAACACAGCGCCAGCAGTTCCAGGCCCAGGTAGACCATCAGCAGGCTGCCGGCCGAGACCAGGATCATCATGCCGGCGGTGCCGAACAGGATCAGCACCGGGATCTCGCCCTGGTACAGCTTGCGCTCGCGCAGGTAGCTCCAGCCGTAGATCAGGGTCAGCCCGCTGCACAGCACGATCACGGTCTTCATCACGTCGGCGGCGGTGTCACGGACGAACATCCCGTGGAACACCTCCCCCTGCCCGCCCACACCGGTGGCGAGCATGAACAGCACGGCGGCCAGGGCGGCAACCGAGAGCACGTGGGTCCAGATCTTGTTCTTCTCACTGATGAAAAGATCAAGCATCAACAGGGCGAACGCACTGCCGATCAGCACCAGCTCGGGAGCGAGCGGCGGCAGGTCGGCGGCGGTCAGTGGCAACAGCGGCGAGGTGGTCATCATCAAATCCTGGAATCAATACTCACGACGGGCCGATTACAGCAGCTTGCTGGATGCGATCTGCATCACCAGCTTCGCGATCGAGGGCTCCATCAGGTCGGTCAGCGGCTTGGGGTACAGGCCCAGGGCGAGCGTGCCCACGGCAAATACACCCAGTACCAGCCACTCGCGACCGTTGATGTCCTTCAGTTCGGCGACATGGGCATTGGCCACCTCACCGAAGAACACGCGCTTGTACAGCCACAGCGTATAGGCCGCAGTGATCACCAGGGTGCTCGCCGCGCCCAGCGCCAGCGCCGGATGACGCTGGAAGCTGGCCATGATGATCATGAACTCACCGACGAAACCACTGGTACCCGGCAGGCCGGCGTTGGCCATGAAGAACAGCATGGCAAAGGTGGCAAACCACGGCATCACGTTGACCACGCCGCCGTAATCGGCGATCCGACGGCTGTGCATGCGGTCGTACAGCACGCCGACGCAGGAGAACATCGCGCCGGACACGAAACCATGCGAGATCATCTGCACCATCGCCCCCTGCAGGCCCAGGCGGGCTGCGTCCGGGGTCATGGCGTCACGCACCAGGAACATGGCGATGAAGGTGCCCAGGGTGACAAAGCCCATGTGCGCGATCGACGAATAGGCGATCAGCTTCTTCATGTCGTCCTGGACCAGCGCGACCAGGCCGACGTAGATCACTGCGATCAGCGACAGCGCGATCACCAGCCAAGCCCATTCGTGCGAGGCGTCCGGGACGATCGGCAGGTTGAAGCGCAGGAAGCCGTAGCCACCGATCTTCAGCGCGATGGCGGCCAGGATCACCGAACCGGCGGTCGGCGCTTCCACGTGCGCATCCGGCAGCCAGGTATGGACCGGGAACATCGGCACCTTGACCGCGAAGGCGATCAGGAACGCGAAGAATATCCAGGTCTGTTCCTTGCCCGACAGCTGCAGCGCATACAGGTCGGCCAGCTGGAAGCTGCCGCCCTTCATGTACAGGTAGATCAGCGCCACCAGCATCAGCACCGAGCCGAGGAAGGTGTACAGGAAGAACTTCAGCGCGGCGTAGATGCGGCGCGGGCCGCCCCAGACACCGATGATCAGGAACATCGGGATCAGCATCGCTTCGAAGAACACGTAGAACAGCATCGCGTCGGTGGCAGCGAAGATACCGACGGTGACGCCTTCCAGGACCAGGAACGCCGCGACGTATTGGTTGACGCGCTTGTCGATCGCGCTCCAGGCGCCGATCAGGGCCAATACCGAGACCAGCGTGGTCAGCAGGATCAGCGCGATCGCGATGCCGTCGACACCGAGGTTGTAGCCGATGTCGAAGGAAGGGATCCAGGCGCGGGTCTCGACGAACTGCAGTGCGTCGTTCCCCACGTCGTAGTCGCTGAGCAGCGACAGGCTGGCCACGAAGGTCAGCACCGCGACGCCCAGCGACGCCCAGCGGGCGGTTTGGGCATCACGGATGGCAAGGATCAAGGCACCGCCGAGGATCGGCAGCCAGATGAGAACACTAAGTAGGGGCCAGTTCGACACGTCTTCTTATTCCGTACAGGTCATCAACGCAGGTAATGCATCAGGACGCCCAGGAGGGCAATCAGGCCGATGATCATCGCGAAGGCGTAGTGATAGAGGAAACCGGATTGGGTGCGACGCAGCAGGTTGGCCGCCAGATCGATCAGGCGAGCCGAACCGTTGACCACCACACCATCGACGATGTTCGTGTCGATCGCGCGCGAAACCTTGCCCAGCTTGATGCCGCCACCGGCGAAACCACCGATCCACAGCTTGTCGAAGCCATACTTGTTCTCCAGCACCGATACCAGCGGCGCGAAGGTCTTGCGGGCCTTGCCCGCCAGCTCCGGCTTCCACAGGTAGAACAGCACCGCCAGCAGGAAGCCCGCCACGGTCAGGAAGAAGGCCGGGGCCATCATGCCATGCAGGGCGAACGCGATCGGACCGTGGAACTCTTCGGCCAGCGCGCCGATGGTGTCGCGCGCCGGGTCGTAGAAGTCGACGACGCCGGTGAAGAACGAATGCACCTGGCCCGGGATCGCCGCCTCGGCGTGGTGCCCGGCCCAGTCGGTGCCGTACAACATCGGACCGATGCCGAAGAAGCCGATCACCACCGAGGGGATCGCCAGCAGGATCAACGGCAGCGTCACCACCCACGGGGTTTCGTGCGGCTCATGCGGGCCATGGCCGTGGTCGTCATGCTGCCCGCCGTCATCGTGCGTGGTGCCGTGGTGCGCATCGGCAGCGTGCGCGCCGGCAACCGGAGCGTCGGCGTGGTGATCGTCGTGGCCGTGGCCATGCCCGTCATCGTGCGCGTCGCGGAAACGTTCCTTGCCATGGAAGGTCAGGAACAGCAGGCGGAAGCTGTAGAAGCTGGTCACGATCACCCCGCCCAGCACCGCCCAGTAACCGTAGGTGGCCACCCAGCTGTTGGACACGTGTGCATGGTGCTGCGCCGCTTCGATGATGGTGTCCTTGGAGTAGAAGCCGGAGAAGAACGGCGTTCCCACCAGGGCCAGCGTACCGATCCACATGGTGACGAAGGTGATCGGCATGTATTTGCGCAGGCCGCCCATCTTGCGCATGTCCTGCTCATGGTGCATCGCGATGATGACCGAGCCGGCCCCCAGGAACAGCAGCGCCTTGAAGAAGGCGTGGGTCATCAGGTGGAACACGGCGGCCGAATAGGCCGACACCCCCAGCGCCACGGTCATGTAACCCAGCTGGGACAGCGTGGAGTACGCGACGACACGCTTGATGTCGTTCTGCACGATGCCGATCAGGCCGGTGAAGAACGCGGTGGTGGCACCGATGAACAGCACGAAGTTCAGCGCGGTCTGCGACAGCTCGAACAGCGGCGACATGCGGGTGACCATGAAGATGCCCGCGGTGACCATGGTCGCGGCGTGGATCAGTGCCGAGATCGGGGTCGGGCCTTCCATCGAGTCCGGCAGCCACACGTGCAGCGGGACCTGGGCGGACTTGCCCATGGCGCCGATGAACAGGCAGATGCAGATGATGGTGGCCATCGACCAGATCACCGGCTCGCTCAGCACGTTGAAGGAGCTGCCGAACAGGCTGATCGAACCGGACCAGACCTGCAGCTGCGCTTCGGGGTGGGCCAGGATCGGCGCGTTGGCGAACACGGTGCCGTAGTCGAGGCTGCCGAACACCCACATCACCCCGGCGATGCCGAGGATGAAGCCGAAGTCGCCGACGCGGTTGACCAGGAACGCCTTCATGTTGGCGAAGATCGCGGTCGGGCGCTTGAACCAGAAACCGATCAGCAGGTAGGACACCAGGCCCACCGCTTCCCAGCCGAAGAACAGCTGCAGGAAGTTGTTGCTCATCACCAGGGTGAGCATGGAGAAGGTAAACAGCGAGATGTAGCTGAAGAACCGCTGGTAGCCCGGGTCATCCTGCATGTAGCCGATGGTGTACACGTGCACCAGGAACGACACGAAGGTGACCACGACCATCATCATCGCGGTCAGCTTGTCGATCATGAAGCCGACGTGCGCCGAGTAGCGGCCGACTTCGAAGAACGTATAGATGTTCTCGTTGTACGGCTGGGCACCGCCCCACAGCAGCATGTACAGCACATAGCTGGACAGCACGCAGCTGACGGCGACGCCGAGGATGGTGACCGTCTGCGCACCGATGCGCCCGACCTGGCGACCGAACAGGCCGGCGATGATGCTGCCGAACAGCGGTGCGAGCACCACTGCGATCAACAGACTCTTGGAGAGAGTAATTTCCATCTACGGATCAGCCCTTCAGCGAATCGACTTCGCCGACATTGATGGTGCGGCGATTACGGAACAGGGTTACCAGGATCGCGAGGCCGATCGCGGCCTCGGCCGCGGCCACGGTCAGGATGAAGAAGACGAACAGCTGTCCGGCCGTGTCACCCAGTTCACGCGAAAACCCGACGAAATTGATATTGACCGACAGCAGCATCAACTCGACCGACATCAGCAGCACGATGATGTTCTTGCGGTTGAGGAAGATGCCGGCAAGGCTGATGCAGAACAGCAGCGCGCCCAGTGCCAACAGATGGCCGAGGGTGATCATGGCGTTGCCTCCTCGTCGCTGGACGGCTTCTTGGTAAGGGTGTGCACCAGCGGCTTTTCCACGTCCATCTTGACCACGCGCAGGCGGTCGTGCGCCTTGACCCGGACCTGCTCGGACGGGTTCTGGGTCTTCAGGCCGGTACGCCGGCGCAGGGTCAGCATGACCGCGGCAACCACGGCCACGGTCAGGATGACGGCGGCGAACTCGAACGGCAGCAGGTATTCGGTGAACAGGCTACGTGCCAGCCAGGTGATGTTGGAGCTGTCGGCGGCCAGTGCGGCGGCGTTGTCGACCGGGAACGGATTGACCGCCCTGCCCTTCACCCCGATCAGCACCAGCATCTGCACCAGCATGGTGACGGCCACCACCAGCCCGATCGGCAGGTAACGTACCCAGCCCTCGCGCAGGTTGGAGGCATCGATGTCCAGCATCATCACCACGAACAGGAACAGCACCATGACCGCGCCGACGTAGACCAGCACCAGGGCCACGCCGAGGAACTCGGCCCCGACCAGGATCCAGATGCAGGCCACGGAGAAGAAGGTCAGGATCAGGTTCAACACGGCATAGACCGGATTGCGCACACTGATCACCGCGGCGGCGGAAATGCCCGCCACGATGGCGAAGACCCAGAAACTGATATTTACCCAATCCATCATGCGACCTCAGCGGAAAGCGGCGTCGGCGGCGCGGCGCTCGGCGATTTCGGCTTCAAGCCGATCACCGAGGGCCAGCAGCTGCGGCTTGGTAACGATGTTCTCGCCACGATTCTCGAAGTGGTACTCGAGGATGTGGGTTTCGACAATCGAGTCCACCGGGCAGCTTTCTTCACAGAAGCCGCAGAAGATGCACTTGAACAGATCGATGTCGTAGCGGGTGGTCCGGCGGCTGCCGTCCTCGCGCTTGGCCGAGTCGATGGTGATCGCCAGCGCCGGGCACACCGCTTCGCACAATTTGCATGCGATGCAGCGTTCCTCGCCATTGGGATAGCGGCGAAGCGCGTGCAGGCCGCGGAAACGCGGCGACTGCGGGAACTTCTCCATCGGGTACATCAAGGTGTACTTCGGCTTGAACGCGTACTTCAGGGTCAGCCACAGACCGCCCAGCAGCTCAAGCAGGAGCAGGCTTTTGAAGTAATGGGTAATTCGATTCATCACTTAGACGCCCTTCTGGATCACGCCGTAGAACACCATCACCGCCGTCAGCGCAATCCAGAGGATGGTGAGGGGGATGAAGACCTTCCAGCCCAGACGCATGATCTGGTCATAACGGAAGCGCGGGAAGCTGGCACGGAACCAGATGTAGGCGCTGGCGAAGAAGAACACCTTCATCAGCAGCCACGGCCAACCGCCCTTCCAGATCCAGTCGATCCACGGCGAGATGTCCGCCGTGATCCAACCCTGGATCGGGCTCAGCCAGCCGCCGAGGAAGAAGATCGCGATCAGGAAGCTGATCAGGATCATGTTGGCGTACTCGGCCAGGAAGAACAGCGCGAATGCACCGCCGGAGTATTCGACCATGTGGCCGGCGACGATTTCCGATTCGCCTTCCACCACGTCGAACGGCGCGCGGTTGGTTTCGGCAACGCCGGACACCCAGTACACGATGAACAGCGGGAACAGCGGAATCAGGAACCAGTCGAAGAAGCCCGAGTTGCCGGCCTGGGCCAGCACGATGTTGCTCAGGTTGAGGCTGCCCGAGGCGATCATCACGCCGACCAGGGCAAAGCCCATGGCGATTTCGTAGCTGATCATCTGCGCCGAGGCGCGCATCGCACCGAGGAAGGCGTACTTCGAGTTGGATGCCCAGCCGGCCAGGATGATGCCGTACACGCCCAGCGAGGTCATCGCCAGCAGGTACAGCAGGCCGGCATTGGCGTTGGAGAGCACGATCCTGGCGTCGAAGGGCACCACCGACCAGGCCGCGAAGGCCGGGCCCAGGGTGATCAGCGGCGCCAGGATGAACATCGCCTTGTGCGAGCTCGCCGGCTGGATGATCTCCTTGAACAGCAGCTTGAAGACGTCGGCGAAGGCCTGGAAGATGCCCATGCCCACGTACATGGGACCGTGGCGGACATGCATCCAGCCGATCAGCTTGCGCTCCCAGACCACGTAGAAGGCCACCGAGATGATCACCGGCATGGCGATCACCAGGATCTTCAGGATGATCCACAACAGCGCACCGATCTCGCCCAGCGACAGCAGCCACTGGTGCAGCGGGTCGACCGCGTTCAACAGCAATTCGTTCATGCGGCCACCACCGTTACACGAGCGGCACCCAGCGGCGCGGTTGCGCCGTGGCCCGATTCAATCCAGACCGCACCCGCGGCGACGCGGGCGTCGACCACCACCGGCAGGGTGGCGCGACCGGCATCGGTGCCGACCTTGGCCATCTGGCCTTCGACCAGCTGCAGGCGGGCGGCGTCATCGGCGTTGAGTACGATGCGCGGCGCGTTGTTGAGCGGATGCGACTGCAGCGCGGCGGCGCGGCGGACCACGGCGTCGGTGCGGTAGATCGCCGCGGTCGAGGCCACTTCCAGGCCCTCGCCGGTCACTGGCGTTGCCGCCGAAGCGGATACGGCCACGGTCACCGGGACCAGGCTGGCGCGCAGGCCGGCCAGGTCGGTGAACTCGAAACCGGCTAGCGACAGCTCGCCGCCGAGTGCACGCAGGACGCGCCAGCCTTCACGCGCCTCGCCCGGCAGCTTGCCGCCGGCACGCGCCGACTGCTCGCGACCATCGAGGTTGGTCAGGGTGGCGTCGATTTCCGGCAGCGCACCGATCGGCAGGATCACATCGGCCAGGTCGCGGGTGGAGGCACAGGCGTACTGGCTGAAAGCCACCACCTGGGCACCGGCCAGCGCCTTGCGGGCCGCGTCGGCATCAGCGAAGTCCAGGCCCGGCTCGATGCCGTACAGGACGTAAGCCTTGCGCGGCTGGGCCAGCATGGCAGCGGCATCCTTGCCGGCCGGCAGCACGCCAGCGCGGGACAGGCCCACGGCATTGGCGCCCTGCGGGATGCGGCACAGCTTGGCACCGGTGGCGGCGGCGAAATCACGCGCAGCGGCACGGATCGCGGCAGCCTGCGGGTGGTTTTCGGCGATGGCACCGACGATCAGCACCGCGTTGCCGGTTACCGCAGCGCGCAGCTCGGCATTGCCCAGCGCTTCGACGAACCGGGACGGCGCGACGATCTGCTTGCCGGCCAGCGAGAAGGCGAAGTCGAAATCGACCGGGTTGATCGCGTGGATCTTCGCGTTGCGCGTGGTCTGCGCCTTGCGCAGGCGGGCATGCAGCAACGGCAGCTCGTGGCGGATGTTGCTGCCGAGCACGACGATGCTGTCAGCCGCTTCGATCTCGGCCAGCGACAGCCCGAAGGTTTCGGCGGTGGCGGCATCGGAGAAGTCGCGGTTGTGGATGCGGTGGTCGATGTTGCTACTGCCCAGGCCGGCGGCGAGACGGGCCAGCAGTGCGCCCTCCTCGTTGGAGGCCGACGGGTGCACCAGCACGCCGAGGTCGTCGCCCGGGTGGGCGGCGACGATGTCCTTGGCCGCGGCCAGGCCTTCGGCCCAGCTCACTTCCTTCCACTCGCCATTGACCTTGCGCAGCGGCTTGACCGCACGGTCTTCGCTGTACAGGCCCTGGTGCGAGTAACGGTCACGGTCGGACAGCCAGCATTCGTTGACCAGTTCGTTGTCGCGCGGCACCGTGCGCAGCACTTCGCCGCGACGCACATGCAGGAACAGGTTCGAGCCCATCGCGTCGTGGTAACCCAACGATTCGCGCGCGGTCAGTTCCCACGGACGGGCGCGGAACTGGAACACCTTGTTGGTCAGCGCGCCGACCGGGCACACGTCCACCACGTTGCCGGACAGCTCGGTGGTCAGCGGCTTGCCGTCGTAGGTGCCGATCTGCAGGTTTTCACCGCGATACATGCCGCCCAGTTCGTAGGTACCGGCCACGTCGGCGGTGAAGCGCACGCACCGGGTGCACTGGATGCAACGGGTCATCTCGGTGGCCACCAGCGGCCCCATGTCCTCGTCGACGACCACGCGCTTGCGCTCGTTGAAACGGCTGACCGAACGGCCATAGCCCAGCGAGACGTCCTGCAGTTCGCACTCGCCGCCCTGATCGCAGATCGGGCAATCCAGCGGGTGGTTGATCAGCAGGAATTCCATCACCGAGCGCTGGAACTTCAGCGCCTTTTCACTGCGAGTGGCGACCTTCATGCCGTCCATCACCGGGGTGGCACAGGCTGGCGCTGGCTTCGGCGACTTTTCCACGTCGACCAGGCACATGCGGCAGTTGGCCGCGATCGGCAGCTTCTCGTGGTAGCAGAAGCGCGGGATCGGAATGCCGGCCTTGTCGGCGGCCTGGATGATCATCGAGCCCTTGGGCACGACCAGGGACTGGCCGTCGATCTCGACGGTCACATGCCCTTCCGGCACGATCGCCGGGGTCACGCCGGGGTTGTTGGGTTGCGCGCTCATGCAGCGGCTGCCTCCACCTTCTTGCCGTCAACCATCGAATGACCGTTGACGATGTAGTACTCGAATTCGTCCCAGAACTGGCGCAGGAAACCCTGGATGGGCCATGCCGCCGCTTCACCGAACGCGCAGATGGTGTGGCCTTCGATCTGGCCGGCCACTGCCTTCAATTGATGCAGGTCTTCCATCGTGGCCTTGCCGGCGACGATGCGCTCCAGCACACGGTGCATCCAGCCGGTGCCTTCACGGCACGGGGTGCACTGACCGCAGGATTCCTTGTGGAAGAACTGCGAGATACGGCAGGCGAACTTGACGCAGCACACGCTGTCATCGAGCACCACGATGGCGCCAGACCCCAGCCCGGTGCCCAGGGCACGCAGGGTGTCGTAGTCCATCTGCAGGCCCTTGAGCTCTTCAGCCTTCAGCACCGGCATCGACACCCCGCCCGGGACAGCGCCCTTGAGGGTGCGGCCCGGCTTGAGGCCACCGGCCATTTCCAGCAGCGCGTCGAAGGTGGTACCCAGCGGCACCTCGAAGTTGCCGCCCTGCTGAACACAGCCGGACACCGAGAAGATCTTCGGACCGCCGTTCTTGGTCAGCGACAGACCGGCAAACCACTCCGGCCCGTTGCGGATGATCGCCGGCACCGAGGCATAAGTCTCGGTGTTGTTGATCGTCGACGGCTTGCCGTACAGGCCGAAGTTGGCCGGGAACGGCGGCTTGTAACGCGGCTGGCCCTTCTTGCCTTCCAGCGATTCCATCAATGCGGTTTCTTCGCCGCAGATGTAGGCGCCGGCGCCCAGGGCACCGTAGATGTCGATGTCGACACCGCTGCCCATGATGTCCTTGCCCAGCCAGCCGTTGGCATACGCATCGGCCAGGGCCTGTTCGAAGTTCTCGAAGGGCTCGTGGTGGAATTCGCCACGCAGGTAGTTGTAGCCCACGGTCGAGCCGGTGGCGTAGCAGGCGATCGCCATGCCTTCCACCACCGAATGCGGGTTGTAACGCAGGATGTCACGGTCCTTGCAGGTTCCCGGCTCGGATTCATCCGAGTTGCACAGGATGTACTTCTGCATGCTGCCCTTGGGCATGAAGGACCACTTCAGGCCGGTCGGGAAACCCGCGCCGCCACGGCCGCGCAGGTTGGACTGCTTGACCATCTCGATGACCTGTTCGGGCGAGATCTTCTCTTCGATGATCTTGCGCAGGGCGGCATAGCCACCGGTCTTGAGATAGCTTTCGTACGACCACGGAGTGTCGTAATGCAGGGTGGTGTAGACCACCTGGTGCGGCAGGGGTGCAGGACCGACCGGACCGCTGGGTGCGTGATGATGTGCCATGTCTTACTCCAACCCGTCCAGCAGCTCGTCGACTTTCTCGACGGTCAGGCGCTCGTGGTAATGGCCATTGATGACCATCATCGGCGCACCGGCGCACCCGGCCAGGCATTCTTCTTCGCGCTTGAGGTAGACGCGGCCGTCGGCGGTGGACTGTCCGGTCTTGCAGCCGAGTTTCTTCTCGGCATGCGCAACCAGGTCCTCGGCGCCGTTCAACCAGCAACTGATGTTGGTGCAGAAGGCGACGTTGTGGCGGCCGACCTTCTCCAGTTCGAACATCGAGTAGAAGCTGGCGACCTCGTAGGCCCATACCGGCGGCAGGTCCAGGTACTTGGCGACGCCGGCGATCAACTCGTCGGTCAGCCAGCCAGCATTCTGTTCCTGCGCGGCGTGCAGGCCCTGCAGCACGGCCGAACGCTTGCGATCGGGCGGGAACTTGGCCAGCCAGTGATCGATGTGCGCACGGGTCTTGTCATTCAAGACCACCATCGGGTCGACGTCGCGCGCCGCCTCGAAATTACCTGTCGCCTTCATCGGCCGACCTCAGCGAATACGAAATCGTTAAAAACCAGAACCTGCAGCGCCGGCAGCAGCCGGCAGGTGTCAGGCATCGTGCATGCGGATGCGATCACCGGTCGACCTCACCGAACACCAGGTCGTAGGTGCCGATCATGGCCACCACGTCGGCGAGCATGTGCCCGCGCACGACCGAGTCGATCGAGGACAGATGGGCAAAGCCCGGCGCGCGCAGGTGCACGCGGAACGGCTTGTTGGCACCATCGGACATCAGGTAGCAGCCGAACTCGCCCTTGGGCGCTTCGACCGCGGCGTAGGTTTCGCCGACGGGAACGCAATAGCCTTCACTGAACAGCTTGAAGTGATGGATCAGCGCTTCCATGTCGTCCTTCATGTCCTCGCGGCTGGGCGGGGCGACCTTGAAGTTCTTGACCATGACCAGGCCGGGGTTGGCGCGCAGCCAGGTGATGCACTGCTTGATGATGCGGTTGGATTCGCGCATCTCGGCAACACGGACCAGGTAACGGTCGTAGCAGTCGCCTTCCTTGCCCAGCGGAATGTCGAAATCGACGGCATCGTACTTGGCATACGGCTGCTTCTTGCGCAGGTCCCAGGCAACGCCCGAGCCGCGCAGCATCACTCCGGTCATGCCCCAGGCGTGGGCGTGCTCGGGACTGATCACGCCGATGCCGACGGTACGCTGCTTCCAGATGCGGTTGTCGGTGAGCAGGGTTTCGTACTCGTCGACGCGACCCGGGAATTCGTTGGTGAAATTCTCAAGGAAATCCAGCAGCGACCCTTCGCGCGAGGCGTTGAGGTTCTTCAGCGCCTTGCCCTTGTGCCAGCGCGATTCCTGGTACTTCGGCATGCGGTCCGGCAGGTCGCGGTAGACGCCGCCCGGACGGTAGTACGCCGCGTGCATGCGTGCGCCGGAGACCGCTTCATAGCAGTCCATCAGCTCTTCGCGCTCACGGAAGGCGTACAGCATGACCGCCATCGCGCCCAGATCGAGCGCGTTGGAGCCCAGCCACATCAGGTGATTCAGGATGCGGGTGATTTCGTCGAACATGGTGCGGATGTACTGGGCACGCTCGGGCGCTTCGATTCCCATCAGGGTTTCGATCGCGCGCACGTAGGCGTGCTCGTTGCACATCATCGACACGTAATCCAAGCGGTCCATGTAACCGATCGACTGGTTGAACGGCTTGGACTCGGCCAGCTTTTCGGTACCGCGGTGCAGCAGGCCCACGTGCGGGTCGGCACGCATGATGGTTTCGCCGTCCATTTCCAGGATCAGGCGCAGCACGCCGTGCGCGGCCGGATGCTGGGGACCGAAATTCATCGTGTAATTGCGGATTTCCTGGCGCAGTTCCGCCGGGTTGCTCGCAAAGGCCTGGTGGGCCTGCGGCTCACGCTTGCTCAGATCAGCACTCACTTTACTGCCTCCGTCTGCGCGCTTTCGCCGGCAGCGGTCTGGAAACGGGCATCGTCACGGATGACGCGCGGCACGCCGACACGCGGCTCCACCGAGGTCACCGGCTCGTAGATCACGCGCTTCTTCTCTTCGTCGTAGCGCACTTCGACGTTGCCGATCAGCGGGAAATCCTTGCGGAACGGATGGCCGACGAAACCGTAGTCGGTCAGGATCCGGCGCAGGTCCGGATGGCCTTCGAAGATCACGCCGAACAGGTCGAATGCTTCGCGCTCGAACCAGTTCAGGCCGGGCCAGATGTCGGTCAGCGATGCGACCACCGGCAGTCCCTCGTTCGGCGCAAAGCAACGGATGCGCAGGGTGAGGTTGTGCTGGTAGGAACGCAGCTGGGCGACCACGGCAAAACGCTGCAACGGGATCGGCTGCGGCTGGGCGCCGTCGCTGGTTTCGCGGGTGGGGAATTCACCCCAGGCGAAACGACCGACCGAGCTGCCCTCGACACCACGGCTGAAGCCCTGGGACGACACGTCGGCCGTATCCCATTCGTCGCTGCCGTAGCCGAGGTAGTCCAGGCCGCACAGGTCGACGGACTGTTCGAAACCGAATTCATCGCGAAGCGCCAGGGCCGTCGCATGCCAGTCAGCAGCGGGCACTTCCAGCGTCACTTCGCCGCGGGGTTCGACCACGAAGACCTGCGCACCAGCAAAACGTGCGGAGAGTCGGTCGATGAAGGAAGGTGCTTGCTCTGCCATGGGGGCTTGGCGTGCTCTAGTCAGGAGGGAGGTCAGCGGGCGATGGTCTGCGTACGCCAGATCTTCTTCTGCAGTTGCAGGATCCCGTACACCAGCGCTTCGGCGGTTGGCGGGCAGCCCGGGACATAGATGTCCACCGGCACCACGCGGTCACAGCCACGTACCACTGCATAGGAGTAGTGGTAGTAGCCGCCACCGTTGGCGCAGCTGCCCATGGAGATGACCCACTTGGGGTCCGGCATCTGGTCATAGACCTTGCGCAGCGCCGGGGCCATCTTGTTGACCAGGGTACCGGCCACGATCATCACGTCGGACTGACGCGGCGACGGGCGGAACACCACGCCGTAGCGGTCAAGATCCAGACGCGCGGCGCCGGCATGCATCATTTCCACCGCGCAGCAGGCCAGACCAAAGGTCATCGGCCACATCGAACCGGTACGTGCCCAGTTCAACAGGGCATCGACACTGGTGGTGACGTAGCCTTTTTCCAGCAGCGGGTTGTCGCCCTCGGGGCGCAGGATGTCGTCCACCCGCCCTTCCGGGACCGGGTTGTTCATCAGGCCGTCGAGCGTCTGAATTACTCCCATTCCAGCGCTCCCTTCTTCCAGACGTAAATGAAACCGAGGAAAAGCATGCCCACGAACAGGCCCATCGTGACCAGCGAACGTGCGCCCAGTTCCATGAAGACCTGGGTCCACGGCACGATGAAGATGATTTCCAAGTCAAATACGATGAACTGGATCGCGATCAGGTAATAGCGCACATCGAACTTCATGCGCGCATCTTCAAACGCTTCGAATCCGCATTCGTACGGCGAGAGCTTTTTCAGATCAGGACGTCGCGGACCGAGGAATCGGCCAACCAGCATCAGCGCAACGCCGATACCGGTGGCAACGATCAGAAACAGCAGAGACGGCAAATATTCGGCCAGCACAGCGATTCTCTCTTGCCTCTGCCGCGACGCCTGCAGGCGTGTTGGCATGGGGGAGTGGACGGATATCGTTATCCTGACGCTTTGCGCGCCAGGGCGAACCCGCTTACAAACAAAATGGTGCCCAAGAGGGGACTCGAACCCCTACGACCTAAGTCGCTACCACCTCAAGGTAGTGCGTCTACCAATTCCGCCACCTGGGCTTACGATCGCATTGGGTGTTTCCCAATGCGCCGCATATTGTAACCGTCTTCAGCGAGTCTGGGAGCCTTCCGAAGGCTTTTCTTCACCAGATGTCGGCGTTTCCGCCTGAGCCGGCACAGTGGCCTGCGGAACCGGCTGCTGGGCAGCGGCTTCCGGGGCCTTGGGCACGGCAGGGAGCTCACCGGCCGGGGCGGCCGGAACGGTACTGGCCGGCACCGACATCAGGCCAAGGTCCTGCTGGGTAGCCGGACGCGAGCCATGGCTGGCGTACCAGGCCATGAAGAGGCTGATGCCGAAGAACACCACGGCCAGCCACTTGGTCGACTTGGACAGGAAGTTGGATGCGCCACGCGCACCGAACACCGTGCCCGAAGCGCCGGCACCGAAACCCGACCCTGCGGCCGCGCCGGAACCGCGCTGCATCAGGATGAGCGCGATCATGGCAACCGCCACCAGCACGTAGACCACATTGAGGATCAACATCAGCATTTCGAACCCGTCCTCGGACATATCGTGCCGGCCACGGGCCGGCAACATTACTAATTAGCGCCCGGCCGCCGCATCAACGATGGCCAGGAAGTCCGCGGCTACCAACGAGGCGCCGCCCACCAGCCCACCATCGACATCGGGCTGCGCGAACAGTTCCCCAGCGTTGTCGGGCTTCACGCTGCCGCCATACAGGATCGGCAACGAATCGGCGATTCTAGCATCCAGCTTGGCCACTTCGCCACGGATGAACGCATGGACCTGCTGGGCCTGCTCCTTGGAGGCGGTGCGGCCGGTACCGATCGCCCAGACCGGCTCGTAGGCGACCACGGCATGCTGGAAGCCCGCCGGGCCCACCAGGTCAAGCACGGGGGCGAGCTGGCCGGCGATGACCTGCTCGGTCTGCCCGGCCTCACGCTGCTCGAGGGTTTCACCGACACACAGGACCGGGACGAGGCCGGCATGCAGGGCGGCAGCGAACTTGCGCGCAACCAGCTCACTGCTTTCGTTGTGGTATTGGCGACGTTCGGAGTGGCCGACCAGGCCATAGCGGGCGCCGACTTCGGCCAGCATGGCGGCGGACACCTCGCCGGTGTAGGCACCCTTCTCGTTGGAGCTGACGTCCTGGGAGCCGAAGGCGACAGGGCGGCCTTCAAAGGCTTCGACCAGTTCCCCCAGGTACGGCAAGGGCGGCAGGATCACCACGTCGACGCCATCGTGCGGGAGGCTGGCGACGAGGTCGCTGACCAGGTCGGTGGCGAATTGGCGGCTGCCGTGCAGTTTCCAGTTACCGGCGACGATCTTGCGACGCATGGCGAGGCTCCTTTTGGTATCAGCCGGCCATGATAACGGATGCAACGAAAGGACGTTGCCGCGAAAACGCTTACATTTCAAATGGATATTGTTTTTCGTGGGATGAAAGGCCGGTTGTCGGGTGATATCGGCCGGGCTGGGGCAGATGGGTTGGCGGGACACGCTGCAAGTACGTCCATGTAAGCTCGTGAGCGCCATCCATGGCGCCCAACGGTCCCGCCAACCCACCCGCCCCAGCCCCTGACAGTTGGCCGTTTCGCATGGGAGGGCGGTGGAGCGTGCCGACCAACGGTCGGCACCTACCAAGCCCTCACCCTCACCCTCCTCACCCTCACCTCCTCCCAGTACGGACCCACCCCGCAGGCCCGTAGCGTTTGTAAGGCACGCTCCGCAGTCGGATCCGGTCACGGCAATCTGTGAGGGCGGGCGCTGCCATGCCCCGCCGGGACCGTGTACGGCATGGATGCCGTACACGAGCCCCCAGGGATGGGTTCACGGCGTGTCCCGGCGGGGCATGGCAGCGCCCGCCCACCCGCCGCAAACCGAACAGCCAGGCCGTTGCCGTTGCCGTTGCCGTCAAATAGAAAAAGGCCGCCTTTCGGCGGCCTCAGCAGTGCATGCCGACCAACGGTCGGCATCTACTTCAATTTGATTTCACGCAGGCGCTCTTCCAGGAAACCGTGCGCGGTGATCGGCTCGGGGTAGCGGCTGGGGTTTTCCGGGGTGATGCAGGTCGGCAACACATCGATCAGGAAATCCGGATTGGGGTGCAGGAAGAATGGCACCGAGTAACGCGGTTGGCGCGCCTGCTCGCCCGGGGGATTGACCACCCGATGGATCGTCGACGGGTACACGTGGTTGGTCAGGCGCTGCAGCATGTCGCCGATGTTCACCACGATGGTGTCCGCGTCCGAGGTGAACGGCACCCACTTGCCCTCGTGCGACTGCACCTCCAGGCCCGCCGCGCTGGCGCCCACCAGCAGCGTGATGAAATTGATGTCGCCATGCGCGCCGGCACGCACGTTGGGGATGTTCTCGGCAGTGATCGGCGGGTAGTGGATCGGGCGCAGGATCGAATTGCCGTTATTGGTCTTGTCGGCGAAGAAATGCTCGGGCAGGCCGATGTGCAGGGCCAATGCCGACAGCACCCGCGAGCCCAGGTTGTCCAGCGCCTGGTACAGCGCGTAGCCGCGCTCACGGAAGCCTGCGACCTCGGCCGGCCACAGGTTCGGGGCCATCACGTCACGGTAGACCGAGTCGTCCGGGATCTCCCGGCCGATATGCCAGAATTCCTTCAGATCGAAGTGCTGCGAGCCCTTGGCGGTTTCCACGCCGAACTGGGTGTAGCCGCGGGCGCCACCACTGCCGGGCACGTGGTACTGGCGCTTGGTCGCCTCCGGCAACGCAAAGAACGCCTTGAACACCTCGTAGGCCGCATCGATGTCCGCCTGCGGGATGCCGTGGTTGCGGATGCCCGCGAACCCCCACTCGCGGTAGGCCGCGCCCAGCTCTGCGACGAACGCCTCGCGGTCGCTGTCGAAACGGGTGATGTCGAGGGTTGGGATCTGGCTCACAGCGGTTCCTGGCTTGTTCGATAGGGTCGAAGGCCACCTCGGTGGCCAGCCTGAACATTGTGCCAGATCCGACCAACGGCACTGCCGACACATTGATACAAACCGATACAATGCGCCGCGCCCGGCTCCAGCCCCGGGACAACCGACGCAGCCGCTGCCACGTCTTCCCTCCCCTCCTGCGCCGCCGATCCGCTACATGGACGCTTCCTTGCCCGCTCCTACCCCCTCCCCGTCCACGCGCTGGCAGCGCCTGGCCTGGCTGAGCCTGTTCACCGCCATCAATGCACTGGTGGCGATCGCGATCGCGCTGGGCAACACCCCCCTCGGCGACAACGCCGGCGGCGCGGTGGGCCTGGGCTACCTGGCCGTCGCCCTGCCCGGTCACTTCCTGGCCTTCGGCGCACTGGTGTCGCTGTTGCCCCTGCTGCTGGGCCTGGCCGCGCGCTCATCGCGCCCGCTGCTGGGCAGCGCCGTAGGGCTGCAGGGGCTGTGGCTGTGCCTGCTGCTGGTGGATGCCAAGGTGTTCGCCCTGTACCGCTTCCACCTCAATGCCATGGTGCTCAACATGGTGCTTGGCGGCGCCTTGCAGGACCAGGTGGCGCTGTCGTGGCAGACCTGGCTGCAGTCGGCGGCCGTCCTGTTCAGCGTTGCGCTGGCCGAAGTGGCGCTGGCCTGGGCCTGCTGGCGGCTGGTGCCGGCGACAGCGCGGCGACGACCGCTGCTGCTGGCATGGGCGACCGGGCTGGCGCTGATGGCCTGCGGCCAGGCCGCCACGGCCTATTACGATGCGCGCGGCGACCGCGCCGTGACCAGCCAATGGGCCTACCTGCCCTGGGCACAGCCGATCACCGCCAAACGCCACATGCATCGGCTGGGCGTGCGCAGTCTGCCCCAGGCCAGCCTGCCCGATCCGCGCCACAGCCAACTGCAGTACCCGCTGCAACCGCTGCGCTGCCAGAGCAACGTGCAGCCCAATGTACTGGTGGTGGTGATGGAATCGCTGCGCCATGACGCCCTGGAGGCGACGACCATGCCGCACCTGTCGGCACTGGCCGCCCAGTCGGAGGTGTTCACCAGCCACTACAGCAGCGGCAATGCCACCCGGTACGGATTGTTCGGCCTGCTGTACGGCCTGCCCGGTGGCTACTGGCAAAGCATGCTCAGCGAACAGCGCGGCTCGCAGCTGTTCGACGTGCTCAGGCAACAGGGCTATGCCCTGCATCTGTATGGCAGCGCGCCGCTGTACAGCCCGGAGTTCGACCGGACCGTGTTCGCCCAGGTGCGCGACCAGTTGCACACCGCGCCCTCTGCCCTGCCGGTGGCGGCTCGCGACCGCCACATCATCGAGGCATTGGGCGCGGATATCGCACGCCCGGGCAACGGTCATTGGTTCGGGTTCGCGTTCCTGGACAGCACCCACGCGCCCTTCCACCTGCCGCCGGACTATCCGCCGCTGGCCACGCCGATGGCCGACAGCATCGATTTCCTGGCACTGGACAACGACTACCTGCCGATTCCGGAGCGCAACCGCTACCGCACCGCCGTGCACTACGCCGACGCCCTGTTGGGCGACCTGCTGCAGACGCTGCGCGACAGCGGCCAGGCCGACAACACCCTCGTGCTGGTCACCGGCGACCACGCCGAGGAGTTCAACGACCTGGGCCTGAATTATTGGGGCCACAACGGCAATTTCTCCGATCACCAGGTACGCGTGCCCTTCGTGCTGCACTGGCCCGGGCGCCCTCCGGCACTGCGCACAGACACCACCAGCCATGAAGACTGGGTACCCACGTTGATGCGCCATGGCCTGGGGTGCGAGAACGCCTTGAGCGACTTCAGCACCGGCCGCGACCTGTTCGAGCCGATCCCGGCCGACCGGCCGCTGCTGCTGGAGAGCTGGTCCCAGCGCGGCATCCGCCATGGCGAACACACCTACGTCTTCGACAAGTTCGGCAACGCCACCACGCTCGATCGCCACTACCTGCCGGTGGCCGACCAGCAACCCGACCCCGCCGCCGTGCGCGCGGCATGGGCGGCACTCACTCATTTCCGTCGCCCCTGAACCGGCCGCCCGCCCCCATGGAACGTTCATCGATGAACCTGCCCCTGAAGATCCTGCACACCGAGGCCGCCAAGGGATTGGGCGGGCAGGAGATCTACATCTACCGCCACATGCTGGCGATGCGCGACCGTGGCCATGAGGTGTCGCTGCTATGCCAGCCCGGCGCCCGGCTGGGCATGATTGCGCGCGAGGCCGGTTTCACCGTGCACCTCCTGAAGATGGGCGGCCTGCTGCGGCTGCTGCGCGGGATCTGGGCGGTCAAGCGGCTGGTACGCCGGCACGGCTTCGATGTGGTCAACACCACCAGCCGCCGCGACAGCCTGATCGCCGCGGCCGGTGCACGGCTCGGCCACACCCCGCTGGTGGTGCGCTCGCGCCACCTGATGAGCCCGGTCAATTCGCTGCTGACCTATACGCGCCTGCCGCACCGCGTGCTGACCGTGAGCAGCTTCGTCAAGCAGTTGCTGGTGGCGCGCGGGATCGCCGATGCGCACATCGGCATCGTGCCGCCCATCGCGGTGCCGCCGCAGTGGGCGCAGATCGACAGCGACGATCCGTGGCAGTGCGTGCAGGAGATGCGCGCCGAGGTGCGTCGCGAACTGGGCTTCAACGCGGCGCAGATCGTGGTGGGCTGCGTGGCGGTGCTGCGCGAACCCAAGGGCCACGTCGACCTGCTGCACGCGATCGCACCGCTGTGCCGCCAACACCCGAACCTGCAGCTGGTGATCGTCGGCGACGGCCAGCCAGTGATGGACCGCCTGGTCGCGCTGCGCCGCGAACTTGGGGTGGAATCGCAGGTGCATCTGCTCGGCTACCGGCTGGGTGCGTGCCGGCTGATGGCCGGGTTCGACATCTTCGCACTGGCCTCGCACAAAGAAGCGGCCGGCACGGTGTTCCTGGAAGCGGCGCACGTGGGCGTGCCGATCGTGGCCACGCGCGTGGGCGGGGTGCCGGAGATGCTCATCGAAGGCAGCAATGCCCTGCTCGCGCCGCTGGGCGACCGGGCCGCCCTCACCGGGGCACTGCAACGCCTGGTGGAAGATCCGCTGCGACGACGGCAGATGGGGCGCGCCGGCTGGGAATGGATGCGCAGCGCGCAACGTTTCAGCCCGAGCGGCCACACCGAAGCCACCGAACACTATTACCACCAGTGGTTGAAGGAGCTGGGCCATGGCCAACGCTAGATCCGTCCCGGTGCTGATGCACCACCATGTGTCGCCTTCGCCGGGGATGATCACGGTGTCGCCGGAGAATTTCGAGAGCCAGATCGCGTGGCTGGCCGGCAACGGCTGGACCTCGCTGCGGCTGGACCAGTACGCCGATTTCCTGGCCGGCAAGCCGGTGCCGCGCAAATCGATCGTGATCACGTTCGATGACGGCTACCTGGACAACTGGGTGTATGCGCATCCCATCCTGCAGAAGTACGGCATGCACGCGGTGGTGTTCGTGGTGACCGGGTGGATGGGCGAAGGCCCGGTGCGTCCGCACGCCGGGCAGGCCGATATGGCACTGCCGGCGACGCCGGACCACCGTGGCTGCGAGGCGGCGATCCTGCGCGACAACCGCACCGACGCGGTGATGATGCGCTGGAGCGAGGCGCGCGCGATGATCGCCGCCGGCACGTTCGAGGTGCATTGCCACACCCATACGCACACGCGCTGGATGAAGCAGGCGATCAGCGGCGAGCAGAAGCGCGAAGGCATCCGCGGCGACCTGGCGATGGCGCGCAGCGTGCTGCAGCAGCAGTTGGGCGAGGTATCCGATACGTTGTGCTGGCCTTACGGCGACTTCGACGAGGACTACCTGCCGATCGCACGCGAGCAGGGCTTCCGGTACCTGCACACCACGCACCCGTTCGGGCGCAACGTGGTGGGGGGCGATCCGGAGCACATTTACCGCTTCGCGATCCGCAACCGCCCGGCCAGCTGGCTGCGCAAGCGCATCGCGTGGAGTTACCACCCGCTGATCGCGCCGCTGTTCAACCGCTTCAAGGCGAAGCAGAAGAAGATGGTGCCGGGGCCGTAAGCGCCTCGCATGTCGCCTGCAGCCAGTCAAGGCAAGGCTTGCGCGTTTCCGGGCCGGGCGGGGATAGATGGCCGGTAGCCATCAAGAAGCCGTCGACCGCCGAGCGCCACACTTGCCGGCGCGCTTTCGTTGCGCGCCGGCACATTGCCAAAGGGCCGGCACGCGCTCGCGACAGTTGATCTGGCGTTGTGCTTCGATGCAGGTTTACTGGGGAGAAACGCAAAAAAATGGTTCTTCTCCCATCTGAGGGGAGCGTCTTGTTGCAGGCGCCGTCGCAGAGTGAGCACGACGCGACGCCACAGGCCAGGTGTGCAGGCGCCATTGGATTGACTGGCGTCTCCGATCGGGCCGGTCGCCAGCGTGAGGGCCCCGTAGCAGCCGGTAAGCCCCTGGCGCAAATGTCCCCCGGCCGCGGGCGGCCTCCTCCTTGATTTTGCCCAGGGGCCTACCGGCTGCTACGGGGCTCGGCTTGCGATGGACAAGTGGACGCCACGCTTTTTTGACGGTGGTCGTTGGGTCGGGCGCTGGGCCCCCATGCCCTTGGAGGCGAAATAAAGGGGGAGGGGGCGGCCGCAGGCCGACGCCGGAGGACATTCGCCGGAAAGGGCATGGGGGCCCAGCGCCCGACCCAACGACGGCTGCGCCTGGTAAGCGTCAAGGCACGTTTCTGTTTGCCCCGCAGATGGGCGAAGAACCAAAAAAATGCCCCGGAAAACCGGGGCGCTCTTGCTCCTGCCTTGGCTGCCGCACCTCAGGCCGCGGCGGCGGCCTTCACCGCACTGGACAGGCTGTCCAGCGTGGCCTGCATCAGGTCGGCGGTATCGGCTTCCACCGTCACCCGCACCACCGGCTCGGTGCCGGACGGACGCAGGAACGCGCGACCACGGCCCTGTACCGCCTGTTGCGCGGCGGCCAGCGCGGCCTGCACGCCGGCGGCCTGTACGATCGCCTTGGCCGAGACATCGCCCAGGCGCACGTTGACGGTCTTCTGCGGCACCCGCTGCAGGCCCTGCAGTGCATCGCGCAGTGAGCGGCCTTCGTGGCGCAGGACTTCCAGTACCTGCAGCGCACTGACGATGGCATCACCAGTGGTGGCGCGATCCAGGCACAGCAGGTGGCCGGACGCTTCGCCACCCAGCACCCCGCCCCCTTCCACCAGTGCCTGGTGCACGTAGCGGTCGCCGACATTGCTGCGCACGAACGGCAGGCCGATACGCTCCAGCGCCTGCTCCAGGCCGAAGTTGGTCATCAACGTACCGACCACCGGGCCGCGCAGGCGGCCGCTGCGCTGCCAGGACGTGGCCAGCACGAACAGCAGGTCGTCGCCATCCACCGGGTTGCCCTGGTCATCGGCCATCAACACGCGATCGCCGTCACCGTCGAAGGCGATGCCAAGAGCGGCGCCGGTTTCACGCACTTTGGCGGCGAGGTTGTCGATGTGCATCGAACCGACGCCATCGTTGATGTTGACCCCGTTGGGTTCGGCGCCGATGGCGACCACCTCCGCCCCCAGCTCGCGGAACAGCAGCGGGGCGATGTGGTAGGTGGCGCCATGCGCGCAGTCGAGCACGACCTTCAGCCCGCGCAGATCGAAGCTGCGTGGCACGCTGGCCTTGCAGAACTCGATGTAGCGGCCTACCGCATCGCGCGCGCGCATCGCTTTGCCCAGTCGGTCGGACTCGGCCGTGGTGAACTCGCTGTCCAGCGCCGCTTCCAGCGCCAGTTCGGTGGCGTCGTCGAGCTTCTCGCCGTCGGCGGAGAAGAACTTGATGCCATTGTCGTAGTGCGGGTTGTGCGAGGCACTGATCACGATGCCCGCATCCGCACCCAGGGTGCGGGTGAGGAAGGCGACCGCCGGGGTCGGCATCGGGCCGAGCAGCTGCACGTCGGCACCGGCCGCCACCAGCCCCGCTTCCAGCGCCGCTTCAAACATATAGCCGGAAATGCGCGTGTCCTTGCCGATCACCACCACCGGGCGATGCCCAGGGCGGTGCGCGTTGCGTTCGGTCAGCACGCGCCCCATGGCGTTGCCCAGGCGCAGCACGAAGTCGGCCGAGATCACGCCCTGGCCGACACGACCGCGGATACCGTCCGTGCCGAAATACCTGCGCGCCCCCATCAGGCCGCCTCGTCCGCGACCGGTGCGGGCTGGCGGCCGAGCATGGCCAGCAGGTCGGACAGGCGCTGGCGCATTTCACGACGGTCGCAGATCTGGTCGATCGCGCCGTGCTCCAGCAGGAATTCGGACCGCTGGAAGCCTTCCGGCAGCTTCTCGCGCACGGTCTGCTCGATCACGCGCGGGCCGGCAAAGCCGATCAGGGCCTGCGGTTCGGCGATGTTGATGTCGCCGAGCATCGCAAACGACGCCGACACGCCCCCGGTGGTGGGGTGGGTCAACACCGAAATGTAAGGCAGCCCAGCCGCGCGCAGCTTGCCCAGCGCGGCGGAGGTCTTGGCCATCTGCATGAGCGAGAACAGGCCTTCCTGCATGCGTGCACCGCCGCTGGCGGAGAAGCACACGTAGGGCGCGCCGAGTTCGACGGCTTTTTCCGCCGCCAACGCGAAGCGCTCACCGACCACCGAGCCCATCGACCCGCCCATGAAGGCGAAGTCGAACGCCGAGGCGACCAGCGGCCGGCCCTTCATCAGGCCCTGCATGGCAATCAGCGCGTCGTACTCGCCGGTGTTTTTCTGCGAGGCCTTGATGCGCTCGCTGTACTTCTTCTGGTCCTTGAACTTGAGCAGGTCGGTCGGTCCCAGGCGCGCGCCGATTTCGCTGGTGCTGTCCGCATCGAACAGGGCGGCCAGGCGGGCGCGGGCGCGGATGGCCATGTGATGGCCACACTTGGGGCAGACTTCCAGGTTCTCTTCCAGCTCAGGACCGTACAGCGCGCTGCCGCAATTGCTGCACTTCTCCCACAGGCCCTCCGGGACGCTGCGCTTCTTGCTGGGGACGTTGTCGGTGCGGATGCCCGACGGCATCAACTTGCTGAGCCAACTCATGCGGGATGCTACTTCCGTTCAGGGCGGCCCGAAGGCCGCAAAGGCGGACAGTCTAGCTCACCATCCGGCAGCCGGGATCCCTACGGAGGCGTGTGGAGGGGCCGTGAAAACCGGTCCATCGCCAGCTCCCGGAGGCCTGCCGCACGACCAACGGTCGTGCGCTACCGCGGCGGGCCAGGCCGGTCGTGCGCTACCGCGGAGGTCAGGCCGGTCGTGCGTCGCTACCGCGGCGGGTCAGTGGCGCAGATCCGGTAGCGCACGACCGTTGGTCGTGCGTCGCGCCGATCAGGCCACCTCGTCCAGCGCCTCCCGCAAGGGCGCCAGGAACGCGCTGGCCACCTCGGCGGCGGCATCGGGGCTGGCAGCTTCGCCCAGTGCGGCGACCAGCGCGCTGCCCACCACCACGCCGTCGGCCTCGACCGCCATGGCCGCCGCACTGGCGGCGTCCTTGATGCCGAACCCGGCCACCACCGGCACCTTGCAGCGACCGCGCAGGTCGCGCAGGCGCGCGCTGGCTGCGCTGCTGTCCAGGCGCTCGGACGCACCGGTGACCCCGGCGAAGCTGACGTAGTACAGGTAACCGCGTGCCATCGCCGACAGGGTGTCCAGGCGCGCATCGGCCGTGGTCGGCGCCGCGAGCAGGATCAGCGCCAGGCCGGCCGCGTTGAAGATCTGCCGGGTTTCGGCGGCCTCTTCGGGCGGCAGGTCGACCAGCAGCACGCCGTCCACGCCGGCGGCGATGGCCGCGTCGGCGAAGCGGGCGGTACCGTGGATCTCGACCGGGTTCAGGTAACCCATCAAGACCACCGGGGTGGTCGCATCGTCGCGACGGAACGCGGCCACGGTTTCCAGTACGTAGCGCAACCCTGCCCCGCGCGCCAGCGCGCGCTCGGAGCTGCGCTGGATGGTGGGACCGTCGGCCATCGGGTCGGAGAACGGCACGCCCAGTTCAATGACGTCGGCACCGGCGGCGGCCAGCGCGTGCATGACCGGGACGGTGGCGTCCAGGCCCGGATCACCGGCGGTGATGAAGGGAATCAACGCTTTGCGCTTGGCGGCACGCAGGCGGGCGAAACAGGCATCGATACGGTCCACGGACATTTCAGGCACATCCTTCAATCAGTTCAACGGCGCCGCTGGCGCCCCAATACATCGTCGATATCACCCCGTCGAAGATCTCCAGCCGGATCGCAAGGTCCGAACCGGGGTCCTGCCAGGTGAGGTACTCACCGTGCTGCGCGTCATGGGCGTGCGGTTGCGTCGTGGCCCCCTGCGGCAGGCGCTTGAGCGCGTCGGCGCGCGACATGCCCAGGCGCAGCCCATACGGGCCAGGCTGGGTGATCGTCTCGTCGGACCCGTCGAGCACGGTCAGGTCGAAGCGCAGCACGTGCTCGTCCTCGACCATCATCGACACGCCCTCCGGCAGGCTGCCGCGCTCGTAGTACTCGCAGCGGCCCTGCTGCCCGCCCTCGCTCAAGCCGGCCGAATGCCACTGGTCGTCGACATCGGCCAGCGGGAAGCGCTGCCCGACCACGATGTCGCCGGCATGGTCCAGCGCCACCGACACCACGGCCGGGGCCGGTTCCTCGCTGGCCGAGGGGGCCGGCGCAGGCGTCGGTTCGTCCTCGATCGGGCGGTTGGAAAGGTCGTCATCGTTGCTTGCCGGTCCCTGCGCCGGCGCGATTGCCGCCGGGCCGGCCGGGGCGGCCGGCAACAGCGGGGGGTCCGGCGGGGTACAGGCGGTCAAACCGACCACGATCAGCAGCGCACTTCCCTGGCGCAGCAGTGGATTCACAGCACCAGACCCTCGCGCGCGGCGATGGTGTGCACGTCCTTGTCGCCGCGGCCGGACAGGTTGCACAGCACCAGCTTGTCGCGGGGTAGCTCACGCGCGATCTTGATGGCCTGGGCGACGGCGTGGCTGGATTCGAGCGCGGCGAGAATGCCTTCGCTGTGCGCGAGCTGGTGGAACGCGGCCAGGGCTTCGTCATCGGTGATGCCGACATACTCGGCGCGGCCGGCATCGGCCAGGAACGCGTGCTCGGGGCCGACGCCGGGGTAGTCCAGGCCGGCCGAGACCGAATGGGTCTCGATGATCTGGCCATCGTCATCGCAGATCACATAGGTGCGGTTGCCGTGCAGGACGCCGGGGCGGCCCGCGGCGATGGAGGCGGCGTGGCGGCCGGTTTCGATGCCCTCGCCGGCCGCTTCGGCACCGACGATGCGGACGCTGCGGTCATTGAGGAACGCATGGAACAGGCCGATGGCATTGCTGCCGCCGCCGACACAGGCGGTGATCGCATCGGGCAGGCGGCCGTAATCGGTGAACATCTGCGCGCGCGCCTCGCGGCCGACGATGGCGTTGAAGTCACGCACCATGCGCGGGTACGGGTCCGGGCCGGCCACCGTGCCGATGATGTAGAAGGTGTCGCGCACGTTGGTGACCCAGTCGCGCATGGCTTCGTTGAGCGCATCCTTGAGCGTGGCCGAGCCGGAGGTCACCGGCACCACGGTCGCGCCAAGCAGCTTCATGCGGTAGACGTTGATCTTCTGCCGCTCGATGTCGGTGGCGCCCATGTACACCACGCATTCCAGGCCCAGCCGTGCGGCGACGGTAGCGCTGGCCACGCCGTGCTGGCCGGCGCCGGTCTCGGCGATGATGCGGGTCTTGCCCATCCGCGCGGCCAGCAGGGCCTGGCCGATGGTGTTGTTGATCTTGTGCGCGCCAGTGTGGTTGAGGTCTTCGCGCTTGAGCAGGATCTGCGCGCCGCCGACCTGCTTGCTGAGGCGCTCGGCGTGGTAGATCGGGCTGGGCCGGCCCACGTAATGGGTGAGGTCCTTGTCATAGGCGGCGACGAATGACGGATCGGCGCGCGCCTGGTCGTAGGCCGCGGCCAGCTCCTGCAACGGCCCGATCAGGGTTTCGGCAACGAAACTGCCGCCGTAGCGACCGAAATGGCCGTTGGCATCGGGGTAGGCGTGGAAATCGACGATGGGGGAGTCAGGGGATGCGGACATGACGCGACAGCCGGTGGAGACAGGCTGACAATTTAACGCACCTGTCATGACAGTAATATCGATAATATCTGCGACAACCCGTCAGGAAAACTCACATGAACGTGCCGCACCTGCCCCCGCTGAACGCCCTGCGCAGTTTCGAGGCCACCGCCCGCCTGGGCGGGGTTGGGCGGGCGGCCGAAGCGCTGCACGTCACCCATGGCGCGATCAGCCGCCAGCTGCGCCTGCTGGAAGAGCACCTGGGCATGGCGCTGTTTGAACGGGACGGGCGCGGGTTGCGCCTCACCGCCGCCGGTGAAACCCTGCAGCCGGCCTGCGCCGGGGCCTTCGACCAGATCCGCGCGGCCGTGGCGACGATGCAGCGCCGGCAGCGCCCGGAGGCACTGGTGCTGGGCTGCAGCGGCAGCCTGCTGGCGCGCTGGATGATCCCGCGATTGCAGGCATTGCAGGCCGACCTGCCGCAACTGGCGCTGCACTGGTCGGCGCAGGATGGCAGCTTCACCGAGGCACAGCGCGCCCTCGATGCGGTGCTGCTGCTGGCCCAACCGCCGTGGCCGCGCGGCTGGCAGATCCACCCGCTGGCCCCGGAGCGGGTCGGCGTGGTGGTCAGCCCGCAGCATCCAGCGGCGCTGCGGCTGCAGCGGCAACCGCCGTCGGCGTTGCTGCGCGAACCCTTGCTGCACACCACCTCGCGCGCGCAGGCCTGGCCGGACTGGGCGCGCGCGCACGGGCTGGAGCCGGCCCAGCTGCAACTGGGCACCGGCTTTGAACACCTGTACTACCTGCTGGAGGCGGCGGTGGCCGGGCTGGGCGTGGCGATCGCGCCGGAGCCGCTGGTGGCCGACGAACTGGCCGCCGGGCGGCTGCTGGCGCCATGGGGGTTTGGCGCCACCGGTGGATTCTGGGTACTGGCCACGCCGGACGGTGCGGCCGATCCACGGGTGGACGTGCTGGCCGGGTGGCTGCAGGCGCAGCTCGCCGGTTGACCGCGCGTCGGTCAGACGGTGGTGGGGGCGGCCAAACGCTGCTGCACATCGTCGCGCAAACGCGCCAGTTCCACCTCGGCCTGCTGGCGCTGCTGCATGCCTTCGCGATGGATGCTGCGGACTTCTTCCACGGTCGCGATCAACTGCTCGTGCACGTGGCGCAGGGTGGCCACGTCGATCACCGCGCGCTGGTTGGCCTTGGCCGTTTCCACCGTGGTCTGGCGCAGCAGGTCGGCATTGCGGCGCATCATCTCGTTGGTGGCATCGTCGATGGCGTTGGACAGTTCGACCGCATTCTTCTGCTCGCTCAGCGACAGCTGGATCGCGAACTGGCGCTTCCACGACGGAATGGTGATGTCGCGGACGGTGTTGAACTTCTCGATCAGCAGGATCGCGTTGGCCTGGATCAGGCGGATCATCGGCAGCGACTGGTCGGCCGCATGCTGCATCACCACCAGGTCACCGACGCGCTTATCGAGCAGGCGGATGGCGTTGTCCACCTCGCCCTGGCGGATGCGCTGCTGCGGATCGTCCAGGCCCACGCCACGCTGCTGTTCGCCGCGCAGTTCGAGCAGGCGGCGCTTGCCGGCGGCAATGTGCAGGCCCAGCGCATGACGCTCGTCGCGGACGATGTCGTGCATGCGGTCGAACTCGCCGACACGCTGGCCCATCAGCGCCTGCTGGCTGCCAACGTCGCCCATCAGCTGCTCGATCTGGCGGTTGGTGTCGCTGAACTTCTGCACCAGTTCGCCCTTGGAGGAGCGCAGCTTGTCGATCAGCCCACCGATCACCGGCACCTTGGAGCGCTGCGCCAGCCCATCGAGTTTGAGCGTACGCGCGATGCGCACGACCTCGCCCAGTTTGTCGCCGCTGGCATCCAGGTCGCGGTTGCGCACCTGGTCGAGCAGCTGGCTGGAGAAGGCCGCCGTCTTGGCCGCTGCGTCGCGACCGAACACCTGCAGGTTGCCGGGCCGGATGTCTTCGAGCCCGCGCCCGATCTCCGCGATCTTCGGCAGGTCCTCGCGGGCCAGGCCCAGGGCCTGCAGCGCGGTATCGTCGAGCGCGTCCACACTGGAAACCACGGCAAGCGACGCGTTGGGCTGGGAGTCCTGGGTCATGGGTGAATCTCCATTCTGAAGGGCGGCCGGCCTGGGCGGCGGCGCGGGCAGTGTAGTTAGCGGAGTCTAGCCTGCGCCGAGGCGACTTCGTCACCGATCTGCGCCAGCAGCTGCGCGGCGTGGGCCTGCTGGCGCGCCTGGGCGCGAACGTTGCCCACCGCGATGGCCTGCCGCCAGGCGGGCAGCAGCGTGCCGGTGATCCGTTGCAGATGGTCCAGCAGTGCCGCGTCCTGGGCCTGCACCAGCGCCGACTCGGCCGCCGCCACACGATTCATCGTGGCCAGCAGGCGCAGGTGTGCAACGCGCTGCTGCAGGGCGTGCTGCAGTGGCCCGTCCGCACCACCGGGCAGCGTGGCAAGCAGCGCGCCCCCTGCGTCGGCCCAGTGGTCCAGTGCCTGCACGCCGTGCAGAGCGACGCTGGCGCCGTGCGTACTGGCGGCAATGAGCGCGCGCAACCGCTGGGCGTGCTCCTGTGCGTTGAACAGCAGCACGCCCAGTTGCGCCTGCAACGCATCGGCGTCGACCTGCCGCTCCACGTCACGCCCCAACAGCCGCCCCCACCAACTGGTCTGGCGGCGCAGCCGTGCCGGGTTGCCCGCCTGCAGCGCCACTGCCACGCGCGACAGTGCGTCGACCAGGCCGGCCCGCGGGTCGACGGGAATGGCGCCCGCACCGGCCTCGCGCGGCGTCATGGCCTGCAGCAGCGCGTCGCCGTAGCGCGATACCACCGCCACGTCTGCGGCGAGGGCCACCGGCGGGGCCGGCAGCAGCGGCAACGACGGCGCGCTCATGCCGGGGGATCGTCGCTTCGGCGTTCCCAGCGCGGTGGCAGCGACGGTTCGCCGTAGAAATGGCGCATCAGCGCCTCGTCCAGGGCACGCTCTTCCGGGGTGGCCGCACGCTTGGGACGCGCGCCGGCGCGCTGCGCCGGTGCGTTCTCCATCTGCTGGCGCACCCAGCCGGCCAACAGCGCCAGGGTTTCACCGGTACGTACCTGTTGCTGGTGCGAATCGCCGAGCAGCTGCAGCAACGGCGCCAACCCGGCCTGCAGGCCATCGGCGAGCGGTTCGGCCAACGGCGGTGCGGCGGCGGCAGGTGCGACCACCGCATCGGCACGTGCTGCAGACAGCTGCTCCAATGCAGCCAGCAGTGCCGGCCACGGCGCGGGCGCGGCCGGGACGACCGGCGCGGGTGCCGGCAGCTGCAGCGCGCTGGCGATGTCGGCCAGCTGTGCCACCATGCGGCCGCCCACGTCGGCATCGTCGGCGCCCATTGCCTTGTTGCGCAGGAAGTCGCGCTTGATCTGCTGCCAGCGTTCGAGTTCGGCACCGGCCAGCAGCCCGCGCAGTTCGGCCAGCTTGAGCAGGTTCTCCTCGGCCCCGGTGGTGAGCAGCTGCGCCTCGCCCTGGTAGTGGTCCGACACCAGCTGCTGCAGCTCGGCGTCGTTCATCACCGGGGAGATCTTCTCCGACAGTTTGTTCATGTTGCGGTAGCTGCCCTGCAACCGGAACGGCGGCTCGGTGCGGTAGCGGTCATCCTGCGCGGCGCTGGCGATGTACTGCTGGTTGACCCGGTACACCACATCGCGCACGCGCAGCATGCGCTGCAAGGTGGCGACGATTTCGTTGATTTCCGCACCGCTGTAGGCATGGCTGAGCGCGTTGGTGGACACCTCCTTGCCCATCGCCCGTTCCACCAGCAGGTACAGGTCGGCCATGTCGCGGGTGGCCAGCGGCGCCAGCACCGGATTGGAGGTCAGGCTGTTTTCGATATAGCTCAGGGTGAAGGCAGCTTCCATGCCGCCGAGCACGTCGCCGAGATTGTAGATGTCGGCGCGGTTGGCCAGCATGTCCGGAATCTTGAACACCTCGCCGGACTCGGTATATGGGTTGCCGGCCATCACCACGCAGAACTTCTTGCCACGCATGTCGTAGGTGCGGGTGCGGCCGCGCCACACGCCTTCGATGCGGCGGGTGCCATCGCACAGCGAGATGAATTTCTGCAGGAAC
The DNA here is from genome assembly GCF_057835675.1 of Stenotrophomonas sp. GL_101. Taxonomy (NCBI): domain Bacteria; kingdom Pseudomonadati; phylum Pseudomonadota; class Gammaproteobacteria; order Lysobacterales; family Lysobacteraceae; genus Stenotrophomonas; species Stenotrophomonas sp. GL_101. The sequence continues at coordinate 3,304,985 of NZ_CM174432.1, forward strand.
TCAGGATGGGTGTGCTGGATGTCATCCACGTACAGCATGGTGTTGTTGCCCATCTCCAGGGCCAGGTTGAGCTTCTCCAGCTCCTGCCGCGAGGTGGCATCGGGCGCGTTGGCCGGATCCAGCGAACGCACCTCGTGGCCGAGCGCCGGGCCGTTGATCTTCATGAAGACCAGGCCCAGCCGGTGCGCGACGTATTCCATCAACGTGGTTTTGCCGTAGCCCGGTGGCGAGATCATCAGTAGCAGCCCCATCAGGTCGCTGCGTTTGTTCTCGCCGACCGTCCCCATCTGCTTGGCCAGGTTGTCGCCGATCACGCCGAGGTAGACGTCGTTGATCAGCTTGTTGCGCACGAACGAGGACAGCGGGCGCGCCTTGAACTCGGACAGGCGCAGGGTGTCGCGTTCGCGCGTGGCAATGCGCTGGCGCACCGCCTGGTAGGCATGGAAGGCCGGCACGAACACGGTGCTGTGCTGCTGCAGCCGCGCCAGGAAATCATCCAGCGACAACGCCAGTTTTCCCTGCACGATGCGCGGGTGCTCACCGAGCAGCCCCTCCACGCTGACCAGCAGCGCGACGTCACTGGCGCGGGTACGCAGCGCACGCTGCACCAGCAACAAGGCCGCCGCTTCGTCGGCATAGCCGGCATGATCGATGAAGCCCGGGGTGCGGCACAGCGCACGCAGCCACTGCCCGGCCAGTGCCCAGCGCGTGGCCAGGCCATCCTGTTCGCGCTGCAGCGCACGTTCGACGCTGTCGCGCTGGCCGGCAGCCTGCAGCTGCTGGCCCAGTGCGTCCAGCAGCGCCAGCGCGTAGCGGCTGCTGGCGAACACCGGCTCGCCACTGGCCAGTTCCGCGCCCAGGTAAGCGGCGGCGGCGGCAAGGTCGGCGGCATGGAACGGCAGCGCGTGCTGCTCAGTGAACGCCAGCAGTGCCGAGCTCATCTCCACGCGCAGGGCCTGCTGGCCCTCGTCGGAACCGAACAGGCGGGCGATCGCATCGGCGCCGGCCTGCCGCGCCGGCCATTGGGCGATGTCTTCGCGGCGCTGGTGCGCCGCCCAGAACAGCATCGCCAGGGCACGTGCGCGCGGTGCATGCAGCAACGTACCGGCGGCCTGCCGCAGCGGCAGCAGGGCGCGTAGGATCGCGGCGGCATCGTGGTCGTGGATGCCGCGCTCGTAACCTTCGCGGTAACGCGGCGCGGCGAAGTCGCGCACGCTGCGGTCCAGCACGTCCGGTTCGGCGGCGCTGTGCTGCAGGGTGGCCAGGTCCAGGCCCTCGCGCCCTTCCATCGCCGCGCTCAGTACGCTGCCCGCCAGGTACTCGCCGCGATACATCGCCTCGGATTCGGAATCCAGGCTGAGCTGCCAGTAAGGCTTGAGCTCGGCCAGTTCGGGATCGTGCAGCGCCTCGAGGAAATCGGTGCCGGTGAGGTGGATGGCCAGCTCGTCGCCACGCGGCAGGATGGTCAGGTCCAGCGCCTGGGTGTTGACGCTGAAGCGGTGCCGCGGCCCCAGCCGCACGATGTTGCCACCGGCCTCGAACAGGTCGCTGCGATCGCGCAGCGCACGCACGGCCTGGTCGCGCACGCCCTTCAGGCGCGACTCGATGTCGTCGGCCTTGACGCTATCGCGCAACCCGCGCAACCGTTCGGCCAGTTCGCGCAGCTTGAGGATCAGCGGGTCGCCGGCGAAGAACGCATTGAGTTCATCGGCGCTGGCAAAACGCTCGGTGCGCTTGGCCAGGCCGTCCAGGATGCGGTTGGCCGCGTCCAGCACCGAGCGCGCCTTGCGCTGGCGCTCGTCCAGCAAGGCCTGCTTGTGCGCCTCGAAGGCGTCGATCAGTTCTTCGCGCTTGGACAGGATGTCGCCGAGGAACTGTTCGTGCTCGCCGAACTGGCTTTCCAGTTCTTCCAGCTGCACCAGCAGGCGCGACATCTGCTCGTCGGCACGTTCGGGATCGGTGGCCATTGCCAGCGCACTGGTGATGGCCTGGGAGAACAGCGCGAACTGCGCGGCGAACTGCGCCACCGCCTCGGCCGAGCCCAGCGTGCGGCGGCGCTGCTCGGCACGCGCACGGGTCTGGTTGAGGCGCGCGTAGAGCGCGGAGATCGATTCGACCACGCGGGTGCGCGCGGTGGCATCGTCGACCTTCAGGCCGGCCATCAGCTCGGAGAGCATGTCCAGGTCGGCCGACATCGCGCGCAGGCCCGCCAGCTGCTCGTCCAGCACGCGTGCACTTTCGGCCTGCTGGGCCGCCGCATCCAGCCCCTGCAGGCGTTCACCCAGCGGCGCCAGGGCGGCGTCGCCGGCGAGGAACTCACCGGTAGCCGCGCCGATGGTGTCATGCGCCTGCTGCAGCGCGGTGGTCATCGCATCGGTCAGGTCGGTGTCGATGTAGCGGTAATCGCGGACGGTCAGCAGGTGGCCGCGCTGGGTCGAAATCGCGTTGAGCGCTTCGACGAAGGCGGCCACCTCGGTCCAGTTTTCCGGCTGCAGGCGCGACAGCAACGCCTTCTGTGAAAGCTGCGCCTGGGCCATGGCCTGGGCGGACTGCGCGCGGATGGACTGGACCTTCTCGTACTCGTCCAGCACCGACTCACCGGTGCTGCTGATGTCGCGCAACAGGCCCACCGCGCCACCGCACTGTTCGTCGCCCAGCCAGTGATGGGCATCGAACAGGCGCCGGGTGTCCTGCACCAGGCGTTGGTAGCGCTGCACCGAGACGTCGTCGCCTTCGATGGTGCGGGCCAGGTCGAACAGGTTGGAGATGCCGCGGACCAGTTCGGCATTGCCGATGCGGCCCATGAAGGTATTGCCGGGCGGGCGGCTGGCGGCGAACTCCTCGCTGCTGAAGGGAGTCTGCCAGACCTGCATCGGGTGGATGCGGGTCGGCTCGGTGCCTTCGGCATGGAACAGCACCATGCGCCCGTCGTGTAGGAAGGCGTAGCCATGGCCGAACACCGGGTTCTGCAGTACGCGCTGGATGGTGTTGTAGACGAACAACGCCGAACGCCCGCCTTCGCGCTCGTAGAAGATGTACAGCACGTCTTCGCCGTTGGGCGAGCGGATCGCACGCTTGAACTGCATGCCGTCCATGCCCGCGTCGAAGGCCTTGTGCTCGCCACTCTGCAGGTAATAGCCGCCGGGGAAGATGATGCCGTGGTCTTCGGGCAGCTGCACGCAGGCCTGCACGATCGCATCGTTGCGGGTGATGCTGCCGGTAAGCGTGTTGTAGATCAGCCCGCGCCAGATGGTTTCGCGATACGGCAACACCTTGAGCAGGATCAGCGAACCGACCCTGGCGAAGTCGAACTGCGCGTCATCCAGCGATTGGGTGCTGTCCTCGACCGGTTCGCTGTAGATGCCCTGCCCGCTCTCGGTGTTGTTCTCGACCTTGATGGTGAGATCGCCACCGGTGGTTTCCACGAACAAGGTGTCAAGGATGTTCAGGTGCGAATGGCGGCCACTGACGGCCATGTCGCGGGTGGCGCGGGTCCACTCGAAATCGAACGGTGGCGGCAGCGCGATGTCGCGCTCGCCGCGGGCGTCCAGGTAGGTGAGGCCGCCGTCAGCCGCCACTGCCCAGCGGAACACGCGCACGTCGCTGCTGCGCTCGCCGATCTGGAACGAGGCCAGCAGCTTGTCGCCGATCACGATCAGCTGCAGCAGCCGGGCATGCTTGTAATAGGCGTAAAGCTCGCCGAAATCGTGCACGAAGGCCGGTTGGGCGAGGAAACTGCCCTTGGCATCGACCGGGACCACGTCGTAGCCCTCGCTGGCCTGCACCAGCCGGTACAGCCCGAACACGTCTTCGACCCGGGTCTGCACCTTCAACCCGATGAATACGTTGTAGCCGAACAGCAGCAGGTCCGGCCCGACCTGGACCACGTCGCGGCCGACGCAGTTGTTTTCGCTACGGATGCGGAAGCGCCCGGCGACCTCCAGCCGGCTGTCGCCGAATTCGGCCAGGCGCTGCCGGTTCAGTCCTTCGGCGACGCTGCGCAGGCGGGTGCCCTGCTCGTCCAGGCGGCGACGCAGCACTTCATAGGCACCGCCCTGGGCGACGGCCTGGTCGACGCTGGCAGCGGCTTCCGGCACGGACGGCTCGGGACGATTGGCGGTATCGGACATCGGCTTCCTTCCGGCTCACGGACAACCGGCCGGGCGAGCCGGCCGGTGGGGGTACGGCGATGCCGATCGGCACCGCCTGTTCCCGGCGCCTTCCCTGCGGAAAGCGCCGAGGGGTGGATCAGCGTGTTTCGAACACCGGGGTGGCCACGGCGGGGACCACGTCCAGCGGCGCGTCGCTGATCTGACGCGGGGCCGGTTCACGCGGGCCGACACCGAGGTAACGCTGCATCAGCTCCTGCACGACCGGGCTCTTGTCGACCAGGCCTTCAATCGACTTGCCCAGCGAGACGGCCTTGATCAGGTTCTCGAACATGCCACCGTCACCGCCCACCAGATCGATGTCGGCATTGCGCAGCGCGCTGGCGATGACGCCGGCGTTCTCGCGCGAGACTTCCTTGCCGGCGTCGATCGAGGCCAAGGCCTGCTTGAGGCTGTTGTCGAGCATCATGCGGAACTCTTCGTGGCCGCGCGCGGTATCGCTGAGCGAACCGATCGCCTCGAACTTGCGGACCAGGCCCTCGGCCTCGGCCAACAGCTTCTTCTGCACCACGCCGGCCTCGGCGCCACCGACCGACTCGGTGGCGGTGGCACGGGCACGGCCCATCTGCTCTTCGCCCTGGGCCTGCGCCTGCAGGTTCTCGGCGAGTACGCGGGCCTGGTTGGTGCCCTCCTTGAGGTGGGCTTCGGCCATCGCTTCAATCACCCGCGCCTCGGCGATGCCGACCTTTTCGATGGCCAGTGCGGAGGCCTCGCGCACCTGCGCTTCGGCCAGGCCCGGCGCGGCCTGTTCGGCACGGGTACCGTCGGCGAGCAGGCGCTTGGCTTCGGCCTGCTTGCCGGCCGCTTCGTGCTGGGCCTGGGCCAGCGTGGTGATTTCCACGGCACGATGCTTGGCGGCGGTTTCGGCGGCCTGCGCCTCCTTGACCTGGCGCACCAGCAGTTCCTGTGCCTTGCCTTCGGCCTCCAGGATCAATACCTGCTTGTGGCGGTCCGCCTCGGAGACTTCCCGCACTTCCTTGATGCGCTCTTCTTCCTGCGCCACGGTCTTGTCGATGGCGATGCGTTCACGGGTGATGTTGGCCACGTCCATCTTGCCGGACTCGACCACCTTGTCGCGTTCCACGCCCTGCAGCTGCACCTCGCGTTGGGTGGTGACCTGTTCCAGCTGGCGGGCGCGCTCGACCCGTTCGGATTCGATGGCCACCGCGCGCTGGCGGTTCTGTTCGGCCACTTCGACTTCACGCATGCGGTTCTGCTCGCGGATGTCGATCACTTCCTGGGCTTCGATGCGCGCCTGTTCGGACAGCTGGCGCTGTTCTTCCCGGACCTTGGCGGTTTCGGCTTCTTCGCGTGCGCGGATGGTATCGATCTCGCGCTTCTGCCGGGCTTCGGCCTCGGCCTGCTGGCGTTCGAGTGCCAGCAGCGCTTCGCGCGCTTCGACGTTCTTTTTGGTGATGGCCAGTTTTTCGTTCTGTTCCAGCTCGTTGGTCACCACGTTGTGGGTGGCGGTGAGCTCGGTGATCTTGCGGATGCCCTGGGCATCGAGGATGTTGTTCTGGTCCAGTAGCGACTTCGGGGTCTGTTCCAGGTAATCGATGGCCACGTCTTCCAGCGCATAGCCGTTCAGATCGTTGCCGATCACCGCGATGATCTCGTCGCGGAACTCCTGGCGCTTTTCGAACAGTTCGGTGAACTCGAACTTCTTGCCGACCGTCTTCAACGCTTCGGAGAACTTGGCGTTGAACAGTTCATCCACCGCGTGCTTGTCCGAGGCGCGATCAGCGCCGATGGCCTTGGCCACGCGCAGCACGTCGGCCTGGGTTTCGTTGACACGCAGGTAGAAGGCCACGGCGATGTCGGCGCGCATGTTGTCGCGGCAGATCAGGCCTTCCTTGCCGCGGCGGTCGATCTGCATGGTGATCAGGCTGATCCGCATCAGCTCGGCGCGGTACAGCACCGGGATGATCAGCGCACCGGTGAAATGCACTTTGGGCTGGGCGCTCATGTCATTGACGATCAGGGCCACGCCCTGATCGACCTTGCGGTAGAACGCCTTGAACAGGCCGGCCAGGCCAAGCAGGAGGACCAGCAGGATGCCGACCCCGATCACGAACGGGGCCAAGGTCGCAAAACTCATCGATGGATCTCCTTATCGCCCGGGATCAGGCTGTCTTGGATGGAAAGCGCAGGATGGGCGTGTTCACGCGCCACCCGGTAATGATTGTGTTCGGGCAGGTAATCCAGCAGCACCACGCGCTCGCCGCGCAGCAGGATGCTGTCGTCGGCGGTGCGCACCTGCAGGATCAGCCCGGCGCCGCCGTCATCGACGTTGGCATGGCCGGTGGTCGCGGTGACCTGCGGTGAAGCGACCACGCCGATCCGGCCCAGCACGGACACCTGGGGCACCGGGCGCAGGCGCAGCAGCAGCTGTCGGATCGGACGCAGCACGATCACGCTCAGCGGCACCGCCGGGACCAGCGCGAGCAGCGCGGTGGCACTGCCAGCGAGCCAGCGCATCGGCGCCGGCAGCGGTTGCAGCAGGAACAGATGGACGAAATACGTGCAGGTCCAGCCGAAGAAGGCCAGCAGCGCGATCACCAGCATCACCGGCGCACCGCCCAGCCCGAGCCGGGAGAACATGCCGGAAATGCCGTGCAGGCCGTCATCGCCCAGGTGCAGGTCCATGCTGTCGAGCCCGATGCCGTCATCGACCACGCCCAGGGCCGCCAGCAGCCAGTACACCACGGCAAATGCCAGCACGATGCTGTAGGGCAGCGTGGGGAACGTGAGCGCGACAGTGAGGAACTCGTTCATTCCGGTGTCTTCCCTGCAATGGCGGCCGCCGTTGTTGCAGCCGTCTCCTGTGGGAAGCACTCCGGCTTCCCGCGACTGCGCGCCGTATCGGCCGCGCCATGTGCTGTCGATGCTACGTGAAATCGACCGTGACGCCCATAGCAGGGCTGCCGGGCGTTGCGCGGCGGCGCGGTGGCGATGTCGGCAACGGCTGGCCGGCTCGGCCGGGTCCGATTGTCTCAGTCGGCTTCGTGGCAGTCGGCGCGGCGGATCTCTTCAACGAACTTGCGCATCTTGTAGCCATCCTTGATGCCCGGTTCGGATTCGATTCCGCTGGAAACGTCCACGCCCCATGGCAGGGTGGCCACGATCGCGTCGAAGACGTTGTCCGGGGTGATGCCACCGGCCAGCAGGAACGGACGGTGCAGGCCGGTGGGCAGGCGGGTCCAGTCGAAGGCGACGCCGGTACCGCCGCCGCCGCCGGGTGCGTGGCTGTCGAACAGGAATCCGGCCGCGCTGGGGTAGCGCAGCTGCAACTGGCGCGCGTTGACCTCCTCGCGGCCGCCCATCGCCACCGCCTTGAGATAGGGCATGTTGAAGCTGCGGCAGAATGATTCGTCTTCCTCGCCATGGAACTGCAGCAGGGTAGGACGGACGGTGCGCAGCACTTCGCGCACCTCTTCCTTGCTGTTGTCACGGAACAGGGCGACCACATCGACCATCGGCGCGATGGCCTGGCGCATGGCACGGGCCTCGGCGGGCGCGACCCGGCGCTTGCTTTCGCGGGCGAAGATGAATCCCACCGCATCCACGCCCAGCTCGCCGGCCAGACGGACGTCGCCGGCGCGGGTCATGCCGCAGAACTTGATACGGGTGCGATAGAAAGAGCGGCTCATAGGGTTACCTCGGCGGGCAGTTGCCAGTTGTCGGGGTACAGGGGTCCAACGAACACCAGACCCTGCGGCGGCGCGGTGGGACCGGCCACGGTGCGGTTCTGGCCGGCAAGCAGCTCGGCCATCCACGACACCGGCTTGTCCCCGCAGCCGACCAGGATCAATGACCCGACGATATTGCGCACCATGTGATGAAGGAATGCATTGGCCTGAACGCAGACCTCCACCACCTCGTCCTGGCGGCTGACGCTGATGCTTTGCAGGTCGCGGCGGGCATGCCGGGCCTCGCACTGGGTGCTGCGAAAGGCACTGAAGTCGTTTTCGCCCAACAGCGCCTGCGCGGCGGCATGCATCTGCCCGGCGTCCAGCGGGCGCCGCTCCCAGCTCAGGGTCTGCCGGGACAGCGCCGGGCGGATCTGGCGGTTGAGCAGGCGGTAGCGGTAGCGCCGCGCACGCGCGGAGAACCGCGCATGGAAATCCTCGGCGACCGGCACGCACCAGCGCACCGCGATCGAGCGCGGCAGCCGGGTGGTGGTCCCCAGGGCCCAGCCGCGCGGGTCGCGCAGCGCGTCGGTATCGAAATGCACCACCTGGCATTGGCCGTGCACACCGGTATCGGTGCGGCCGGCGCAGGTGACCTTGATCGGGGCGTCGGCCACCGAGGACAGCGCCTCCTGCAGGCTGGCCTGCACGCTGGGGCAGCCGCTGTCGCCCAGCTCCTGCCATCCCTTGTACTCGCTGCCGTCGTATTCCACGCCCAGTGCGTAACGCATGTTCAACCTCATTTGCATCGGGAGACCGGCAGGCAGCCGGTCGTGGGCTCAGGCCGGATCGCGTTCGGACCAGACCGCCAGTTCATTGCCGCCAGGCTCGATGAACTGGAAACGGCTGCCGCCGGGGAACGCGAACACCGGTTTGACCACGCGCCCGCCTTGGGCAACCACGCGCTCGACCATCGGCGCCAGGTCGTCGGCGTAGATCACCAGCAACGCGCCGCCGGCACTGGCGGTGGCCGGCGTGCCACGGAAGAACCCGCCCTGCAGCCGGCCATCATCAAAGGCGGTGTAATCCGGGCCGTAGTCCTGGAACGACCAGCCGAACACCCCGGCGAAGAAACGGCGGCTGGCGGCCGGATCGGTGGAGGCCCATTCGACGTAGTCCAGCCGACGTTCGCGGTCGGCGCGTGACGCGGTGTTCATCGCAGCCGCGCCAGCAGTTCGCGCGCCTGTGCCTGGCTGTGCGGATCGGCCGCAGTGGCCACTTCCTGCAGCAGGGTACGTGCGGTTTCGGCATCGCCCAGATCCAGGTAGGCAATGGCCAGCTCCAGACGGTCGCGACCTGCGCTGGGCACTGCCGGGCTGCTGTCGATATCGTTTTTGTGGATGTCCGCACTGTGGATGTCCGCGGCATCCGTTTCGGCCAGCGGACCGTCGCCCATGCTCTCATCGGCACCCGTCGACGGATCGACGGCGGTCTCAGGGAACTCGAACACGCCCCGGTACGAGGGCTGCGCCGCAGCTTCCCGTGCATGGGCAGGCACCACGTCGACAGGTTCGACGCGCGCATCGGCAGGGGCGTCGGGGGGCGGTACATCGACGTGCGGACGGCCCTGGTCGACAGCGGCGCCTGCCTCATCGTGCTCTGCAGCAGGCACGATGCCGCCGCGGCCGGGCTCCGGTTCGAGGTTGAACACCGGTTCGCGGCGCTGGGTGAGGTACTCCGGTGGGCTGCTGAAGTCCGGCACCGCGTCGTCAACCGGTATGTCGGCGGGGTCTTCCTGCTGGGCGGCCAGTTCATCGACGTAATCAGTGGCGGGTGCGGCCGCAGCCAGGCCGGTCGCATCCAGGCCATCACGGCGCAGCGGCGGCAAGGGCGAAGGTTTGCGACGACGGGCCATGGCCCAGCCGGCCACCATCACCAGCAGCACCGCCAACCCCAGCCAGTACCAGCCTCCCCCGCCCGCCTCGCGTGCGGCCGGTGCCTGCCCCAGCCGCTGCTGTGCGGCGGCCAGGTCGCTGTCCTTCATCGCAATCAGGGACTGTTGCTGCGTCTGCAGCTTTTCCAGTTCGGCCACGCGGCCGCGCAGTTCGGTGATTTCGGCATCGCGGGTGGCCACATCTTCCTTGGCCTGGCGCAGTTGTTCGTTACCCAGCATGTCACCCTCGCTGCCGGCAGCAGTGCCGGTAGTTGTGCCTGCGTTGTTGTCGGTGGCAGCGACCGCCGGGGCGATCTCCAGCCGTGCGCCGCGGGCGGCGGCTGGCGCGGCGGCCGGCACGGTGGCCGGGCCGGGGCTGGCGGCGATTCCGCTGCTGGCCGGCTGCGGAATCGCCGCGCGCGACTGGCGCCACTGCGCGGCATGCTCGCGCACGATCGCGGCGGCCTCGCTGGCATCGATCGGTGCGGCAGCATCGTCGGTGGGACTGCGCAGCACCGCGCCCTGCTTGAGCAGGTTCACGTTGCCACGGATGAAGGCATCGGGATTGGCACGCAGCAACGCGATCATCGCCTGGTTGCGGTTGATGCCCTGCTCGCGGGCCAGGCCGCCGGCAATCTGCGACAAGGTCTGCCCGCGTTGCACGGTCACGCTGCCATCGGCGGCCATGCTGGGCACGGCAGCGCGCGCTGCGGCCGGTGCCGTGCGGGATGCGGCGGCGGCAGGACGCGCGGGTTTGGCCGCTGCGGCAGGGGCCGATGCGGGGGCGGCCGGCGCAACCACCGGGTCGGGGTCGCGCACGATGGCATTGGACATCGCCCCGGCCGGGGCGACGATTTCCGGTTCGGCCACGGCCAGCGCGCTGTTGGGCGCGTCGACCAAGGCGGAATATTCACGGACCAGGCGCCCTTGGCCCCAGTCGGCTTCAATCAGGAAGTTCAGCGACGGGGTGGTGACGGGGGCCTGGGTACTCACCCGCACCACCGCCCTGCCCTGCGCATTGCGGGCGAGCTCGAACTGCAGTTCACCGACCAGCCCGGCCGGACGCTCCAGCCCGACCCGGGCGAAGGTGTCCGGTGAGGCCAGCGCCACGCGCAGGTTCTGCAGTTCGGCCGGGTCGGCCGAAATCACCGGGATTTCAGCCAGCAACGGCTGGCCGGGCTTGGACAGCACCCGGATATCGCCCAGGCCCAGGGCCAGGGCGGAGCTGCTGGCCAGGGCCAGCAGCAGCGTCGACACATACTTGAGCGGGCGCAAGGCGCCCGGAGCCCGGTTGTTCATGGCGGCCAATATAGCGGCTCCCCCCGTGATCGGCGATGCACAATCAGCCTTCGGCAGCGACCAGCTCGGCCAACTGCACGGCGTTGAGGGCGGCGCCCTTGCGGATGTTGTCCGACACGATCCACAGGTTCAGGCCGCGCGGATGCGAAAGATCCTCGCGGATGCGGCCGACAAACACCGCGTCATTGCCGGAGGCATGGGTGACCGGGGTCGGGTAACCACCGGCCTCATGGCTATCGACCACCTCCACGCCCGGCGAGCGCGACAGCAGTTCGCGCGCGGCGTCCACGGTGACCTTGTCGCGGGTTTCGATGGTGACCGCCTCGGAGTGGCCATAGAACACCGGCACGCGCACGGCGGTGGGGTTCACCAGGATGCTGGCGTCGCCGAGGATCTTCTGGGTTTCCCAGACCAGCTTCATTTCTTCCTTGGTGAAGCCGTTGTCCAGGAAGTCGTCGATGTGCGGGATCAGGTTGAAGGCGATCTGCACCGGGAAGCGCTGCGGGTCGATTTCCTGGAAGCTGAGCAGCTGGCCGGTCTGCTTGCCCAGTTCTTCCAGCGCCGAACGACCGCCACCGGAGACCGACTGGTAGGTGGCCACGTTGATGCGCACGATGCCGTACTGGCGGTGCAGCGGTGCCAGCGCGACCAGCATCTGCATGGTCGAGCAGTTCGGGTTGGCGATGATGCCGCGCGGACGGTGCTTGAGCGCGTCCGGGTTCACTTCGGACACCACCAGCGGCACGTCATCGTCGTAGCGGAAGGCCGAGGAGTTGTCGATCACCACCGCGCCGGCCGCAGCAAAGATCGGGCCGTACTCCTTGGACACGCTGCCACCGGCGGAGAACAGCGCGATGTCCACGCCGGCCGGGTTGAACTCGGCCAGGTCCTGGATCTTGATCTTCTGGCCGCGGTAGTCGACTTCGCCACCGGCCGAGCGCGAGGACGCGAGCAGGCTCAGCGTGGCGATCGGGAAGTCGCGTTCGGCCAGGATGGACAGCATGGCTTCACCGACGGCACCGGTGGCACCGACGACGGCGACGTGGAAACGACGATCTGCATTGCTCATGGGAACCTCTGTATGGGTGTACCGACCGACGGTCGATACCGGATGTAAGGGATGAAATATGCGCCAACCAACAGTTGCCGCCTGCCACGCATTGGGTTCGGGGAACCTCGCCGTGAGAAACGCGGCGGTTCCCTATCGTTTTGCGTCGTCGATTTTTTTCGCGCCCGCTCCGGCACCGCTGCGCAGCACGGCAGCGACAGCCTCGGCGTTGAGCGCACTCGGCGGGTGGCCGGCATCCGGGCCATGGCCCAGCGCGGCGGTCAGGTTGTCCACCGCCAGCTGCACCATGGCCCGGCGCGTGGCCTGGCTGGCACTGCCGATATGCGGGGTCAGCACGATGTTGCGCAGCGCGAGCAGTTCCGGGCGTACCGCAGGCTCACCTTCAAACACGTCCAGGCCAGCGGCGGCAAGGCGGCCATTGGCCAGTGCATCGGCCAGCGCCAGCTCATCGACGATGCCACCGCGGGCGATGTTGACCAGCGTTGCGGTCGGCTTCATTTTCGCCAGCGCAGCGGCATCGATGATGTGGTGCGAGGACGCGTTGTAGGGCAGCACCAGCACCAGGTGGTCGGCCTGGGCCAGCAGCGTATCGAGATCGACGTACTGCGCGCCGACCTCCGCCTCGGTGGCATCGGGCAGGCGTGAACGGTTGTGGTAAAGCACCCGCATGCCAAAGCCGAGCGCACCGCGCCGGGCGATGCCCTGCCCGATCCGACCCATGCCGAGGATGCCCAGCGTGCTGCCGTGGATGTCGGCGCCGAGCATGGTCTGGAATGACCACTGACCCCAGTGGCCATCGCGCAGCCAGCGCTCGGACTCGGTGATGCGGCGGGCGGCGGCCATCAACAGCGCGAAGCCGAGATCGGCGGTGGTGTCGGTCAATACGTCAGGCGTGTTGCTGGCCAGGATGCCGGCAGCGCTGAGCGCGTCGATGTCCAGGTTGTTGTAGCCGACCCCGACGTTGGCGATCGCGCGCAGCCGCGGGGCATGTGCGATTTCGGCCGCGCCGATACGCTCGTTGAGGGTGATCAGCGCCCCGTCGACCTCGGCCAGGCGTTCGGCCAGCATCTGCGGGGTGTAGTGGGTGACGTCGGCGGTCACCTGCAGCTCGACATGCTGCCCGAGCTGTTCGATGACGGCATCGAACAGCGGCTGGCTGACCCAGACCTTGGGCCGCCGATCAGCCATCGATCGATCCAGGGATGCGCGGGGTGATGTCGCCGACGTCGCCACACTGCGCGCGATGCCGCAGCGCCTGGTCCATCAGCACCAACGCCATCATCGCTTCGGCGATCGGCGTGGCGCGGATGCCGACGCAGGGGTCGTGGCGGCCGGTGGTGATGACGTCCACCGCGTTGCCGTCGGCGTCCACCGTCGCCCCGGGCAGGCGCAGGCTGGAGGTCGGCTTGAGCACGATCGAGGCGGTGACCTGCTGGCCGGTGGATATGCCGCCGAGGATGCCCCCGGCATGGTTGCTGGCAAAGCCCTGCGGGGTGATCAGGTCGCGGTGGCCGGTGCCGAGCTGGGCCGCGCTGGCAAAGCCGTCACCGATCTCCACGCCCTTGACCGCATTGATGCTCATCAGTGCGGCGGCCAGGTCACCATCGAGCTTGCCGTAGATCGGTTCGCCCCACCCCGGCGGTACGCCGTCGGCCACCACGTTGACGCGCGCGCCGACCGAATCGCCGGACTTGCGCAGGGCATCCATGTAGTTCTCCAGCGCGGGCACCTGCTCGGCGACCGGCCAGAAGAACGGGTTGTCTTCCACCGCCGACCAGTCATGCCCGGTCGGGGTGATCTCGCCGAGCTGGGAGAGGTAGCCGCGCACGGTCACGCCATGACGCTGCAGCAGCCACTTCTTGGCGATGACGCCGGCGGCGACGCGCATGGTGGTTTCGCGCGCGGAGGAGCGGCCGCCACCGCGCGGGTCGCGGATGCCGTACTTCTGCCAATAGCTGTAGTCGGCATGGCCCGGACGGAACTGCTGGGCAATGGCGCTGTAATCCTTGCTGCGCTGGTCGGTGTTGCGGATCAGCAGCGCGATCGGCGTGCCGGTGCTACGGCCCTCATAGACGCCGGACAGGATCTCGACCGCGTCGGTTTCGCGCCGCGCCGAGGTATGCCGGCTCTTGCCGGTGGCACGCCGCTGCAGGTCGTGGGTGAAGTCGTCGGCGCTGATCTCCAGGCCCGGGGGGCAGCCATCGATCACGCAGCCGATCGCCGGACCGTGCGATTCGCCGAAGGTGGTGACCGAGAGCAGCTTGCCGAAGGTATTACTGGACATGGGATACCGCATGACGGGGGAAGGCGGCGCGCAGCATGCGCGGCAGGTGACGCACGGCGACGATGGCCGGCAACAGGGTGAAACTGAGCACGAACACCGGGCGCCCCCACCCGCCGCACCTTTGCACGGCCAGCAGGGTGATGACCAGTGCGAACGGCAACAGCAGCGCCATCGGCATCAGCATGGCCAGTTCGGCCCAGCGGATGCGTGGCGCCGGGGCCGGTCTATCGGGCATTGGCCAACTCGGTGATGCGCGCGCTGTGGGCGATCAGTTCGCGGCATTCGACTGCGAAAATGCCCATCTGGCCGACCTTGAATTCAACCCAGGCAAGGTCGAGTTCGGGCAGCAGCTTGATCAGATGCTGTTCGGACTCGCCTACTTCGCAGATCAGCAGGCCATCTTCGCTGAGGTGCAGGGGGGCGTCGCGCAGGATCTTGAGGACCAGGTCGAGGCCGTCGTCGCCGGCACGCAGGCCCATGTCCGGCTCATAGGAATATTCCTGCGGCAGGGCATCGGTTTCGTCGTTGGTGACGTAGGGCGGGTTGGTGACGATCAGGTCGTAATGCCGGCCGGTGAGGCCGTTGAACAGGTCGGACTTGAGCAGGGTGACGTTGTGGGCCTGCAGGCGTTCCTTGTTCTCATGGGCCAGGGCCAGGGCATCATCGCTGAGGTCCACGCCGTCTACTTCCCAGTTGGGGTAATAGTGGCCGATGGCGATGGCGATGCAGCCCGAGCCGGTGCACAGGTCGAGGGCGCGATGCACGTCGCGGCCGGCCAGCCAGGGCTCGAAACCGGTTTCGATCAGTTCGGCGATGGGCGAGCGCGGCACCAGGGCGCGGCTGTCGCTCTTGAAGCTGAGGCCGGCAAACCAGGCTTCACCGGTGAGGTAGGCGGCGGGCAGGCGTTCGTTGATGCGACGCTCGAACAGGGCCAGGACTGCGGCCTTTTCAGGCGTGGTGACACGGGCGGCGCCGTAGGCGGGGCCAAGGTCGTGTGGCAGGTGCAGGCTGTGCAGGACCAGCTGGGTGGCTTCGTCCAGGGCATTGTCGTAGCTGTGCCCGAAGGTGAGCCCGGCAGCGTTGAAACGGCTGGTGCCGTAGCGGATCAGGTCGATGATCGTATGAAGTTCGGCGGCCGTTTCGGCGGTCATGGCAAGGCAACAGACAATGTGGCCCCCGATTATAGGCGACCCCATGCCCCCCGGCATCGGTTGCAGTCGAAAGTGGTTGTGGGCGGGGTTGGAGGCCTTTCAGGTCAACGTCTACGTCAACCTCAACGTCAAGAGCGGCGCTGCTGGCTTCGGGGCTGGGTCGGTGGGGGTGGGTTGGCAGGGCACGCTGCAAGTACGTCCATATAAGCTCCGGCGCCGCATCCATGCGGCTCAGGGCCCTGCCAACCCACCCCCACCGACCCTCGACACAACGTCGGCACCGCATTCAGAGCAGATCAAATTCCAGTGCCAGGGCAGCCTCCTGCGCCCGGCGGAGGTGGGGGAGGTAGTGCCGAGCTCGCTCGGCACCTCCCTACCCTCCCAGCGGCCTGAACCACTTCCCGCGCCACTGAACCCCGCCGCCAGAGCACTTGATTTCACTGGCAAACCAGCTACCTCTGGTGGCGCAGGTACGGTTGAGTTTGCGGGGCCCTGAGGCGCATGGATGCGCCGACGGAGCTTACATGGACGTACTTGCAGCGTGCCCCGCGAACTCAATCGTGCCTGCGCCCTCCCAGTTGCCTGCAGACCAGCGCCTTTGACGTTGACGTTGCCTTCAATGAACCGAAAGCAGAAAAACCCCAAAACACCCAACAGCGCCGCCCCCACCCCCTATCATGGTGGCCCCTTCCGGGAACGGGCTTTCCATGTTCAATCGCAACGCAGGCATCATCCTGATCATCGCCCTGGCCGCCGGCCTGGGCCTGGTCGCCGCGCAGAAAGTGTTCGCGCCCACGCCGGCCAGCGGCCGCCCGGCCACCGAATCGATCACCTTCTATCCCCAGCCCCGCCCCCTGCCCGATTTCAACCTCAGCCAGTCCGACGGCACCCGCCTGATCCCCGGCGAGCTCAAAGGCCACTGGACCCTGGTGTTCCTCGGCTTCACCTTCTGCCCCGACGTCTGCCCGACCACCCTGGCCGACCTCGCCCAGGCCCAGAAACAGTGGGAAGCCCAGCCGGAAAGCCTGCGCCCGCGCCTGGTGTTCATCTCCGTGGATCCCGAACGCGATACCCCGGCCCGCCTCGGCGAGTACGTGCACGCCTTCCACAAGGACACCCTTGCCGCCACCGGTGACGTGCCCTCGCTGGAGCGCTTCGCCACCTCGCTGGGTTTCGTGTTCCAGAAGGTCCCCGGCAAGCACTTCGATGAGAATCCCGAGGATTACACCCTCGAACACTCGGCCAGCCTGGCCGTGCTGGACCCGGAAGGCCGGCTGGCCGGCCTGATCCGCCCCCCCTTCACTGCGCCGGCCATTGCCCGCGACCTGCAGATGCTGACCGAGAAAACCGCACCATGAGCCTGACCACCACGCTGAGCTACGCCCTTCCGCACCGCCTGCTGTCCTCGATGGCGCGCCGGCTGGCGTATTCCAGCAACCCGCGGATTTCGCGTTGGCTGATCGACACCGTCACCGAGAAGTTCGGCGTCAACCTCGCCGAGGCCGCCAACCCCGACCCGCGCAGCTACGCTACCTTCAACCAGTTCTTCACCCGCGCCCTCAAGCCCGGCGCCCGCGTCGCCGATGCCAACCCGCGCAACCTGGTGATGCCCGCCGATGGCCGCATCAGCCAGCTTGGCGCGATCGAGGATGGCCGCATCTTCCAGGCCAAGGGCCAGTCGTTCACCGCCGCCGAACTGCTTGGCGACGCCGCCGATGCCGAGGTGTTCCACCACGGCCTGTACGCCACCGTGTACCTCTCGCCCAAGGATTACCACCGCGTGCACATGCCGTGGACGGGCACCCTGCGCGAAACCGTGCACGTGCCCGGCCGGCTGTTCAGCGTCGGCCCCGCCGCGGTCAACACCGTGCCCGGCCTGTTTGCCCGCAACGAACGCCTGGTCTGCCACTTCGATACCGATTTCGGACCGATGGTGTCGGTGATGGTCGGCGCGCTGCTGGTGTCGGGCGTGGAAACGGTGTGGGGCGGTGAAGAGATTCCCGCCTACGGCGACACGATCACCCGCAAGGACTACCGCGGCAAGGGCATCACCTTGCAGCGGTTTGAAGAGATGGCGCGCTTCAACTACGGCTCCACGGTCATCATCCTGCTGCCGCCGGGCGTGGCCGAGTTCGCCCCGCACCTGGACGCCGAACATGCCGTGCAGCTGGGCCAGGCGCTGGCCACGTTGCGGTAAGGCAGCCACGTAGGGCGTGGCAACCGCACACAAGCACGGCACACACAAGAACGCCCCGGTTTCCCGGGGCGTTTTTTGTTGTGCTCGATGTGCCGCGATCAGATTTCGACCGGGCCAACGTCCATGCCGTCGTAGTCTTCCACCCCGTTCTGCTCGGCCAGGGCCTGCAGTTCGAGGTTGCGGGCGTCCAGCGATGCCTCGGTATGTACCTCGGCGCGCTCCACGTGCAGCACGTGATACGGCGCTTCGCCCTCTTCCAGGTCCGGCTCGAACACTTCGACCAGGTGGTAGCCCATGCCGACCAGCTTCTCACCCAGCCCGTGCAGCGGCTCGGGAGTGGTGTTGACGAAGAAGTAGCCCCACAGCATCGGGCCGTTGAGGTCCCAGTCGGTGTTTTCGCGGATGTTGGCGAACATCTCGTTGATCGCGGTGATATCCATCGTTGTTTCCCGTGTGCCTGTACATGTGGGCCCAGGCATGTGCCTGGGCCGGTAGTGGATGCCCGCTGCGCCGGCGTGGCTGCAGCGAGGATGCGCGCAGCCTACTCCTTTCCGGTTGTGCTTACTTGTCGCAGCCCTGCAGCTTGAGCACCTGGCCCTGCCGGAGTGCGTAGGCCGGTGCCTTGAGGCCGTTGGCACGCGCCAGCACACTCACATCGCACTGGAACTTCGCCGCGATCACGCCCAGGGTCTGGCCCTTGCCTACCTTGTGGCTGCGCACCGGCTTGGCCTTGGCCTTCGGCCTGGTCGACGGCGTGGCAACCGGCGCCACCGGCGTGGCGGCAACCACGCTGCCCTGCACCTCCGCCACCGGCACCACGCTGCCCACGGCCACGTTGCCGGTGTAGCTGGCCGCGCTGGGGCGCACGATGGCCGCATTGAGATCGGCGGTGATCAGGGTGCGCGCCAGATCTGCGCGCGGGCCGTTGACGCAGTAACGGTTGTACAGCCCGGCGATACGCGTGGTGGCGTTGAGGGTGGCACCGGCCGGGATCCAGCCATCGGCCTCGTAGCGCGGGTTGAGGTTGCGCAGCGCACGCATGTAGCCATCACGGGTCCCGGTGCTGCCCAGGCAGATGGTCAATTCGTAGATGGTGGTGGACTTGGCCAAGCGGATCGTGGCCGGCTGCGCGCTGATCTTCGGGAACTCCACCCCGTACTGCTGCGGGTGCAGGAATATCCACGCCGCGGCGATCACCATCGGCACGTAGTCCTTGGTTTCGCCGGGGAACTGGTTGTAGACGCTGTCGGTCCAGAAGCCCTGACCACCGCTCTGCCTGAACACGCGGATGGCGCGGCCTTCGCCGCCGTTGTAGCCGGCCAACGACAGCTCCACGCTGTTGTTGAGCTCGCGCATGCGCTCATTGAGGTAGGTGGCACTGGCCTCGGCCGCGCTGCGGGCATCAAAGCGCGTGTCGAACCCGGTGCCGTCCGGGCCCAGCCCGAAGCGGCGGCCGGTGGCCGGCATGAACTGCATCAGCCCGGCGGCGCCCGCACGCGAGGACGCATGCACGCGGCCATTGGATTCCTTGGCCATGATGCCGAACAGCAGGGCTTCGGGCAGGCCGCGCTTCTCCCACTCCGGCCACATCACCGCGCGCAGGTTCTGGTAATTCTCGTAGGTGGTCATCAACGCCGGGCGCATGTCGGTCAACCAGCGGCGGATGCCGGCCTGCACCGCCGGGTTGTACTCGACCATGTTATCGAAGGCATGGCGCTTGTCATTGAGCAGCGCCGCCGCCCGCGCGGCCTCGGGCACGTCGGCGGACAACGGGCCGATATGATCCGGGTCGGCCTCGAGCAGGCCACCGTCACTGGCCAGGGTGTCGTCCTCGCTGTCGCGGTTGTCGGCATTGTCTTTGAGCAGGCGCTTGTAGGCCGGCAGCATGTTGCTTACCTGGCAGCCCTTCTGGGCCACGCAGGCGCTGATCACGTCCTCCATGTCCTCCAGCGCGGCATCGCCCTCGTTCTTGCCCTTGGGATCGGCATTGGCCACCAGCACGAGCGCATCGCGATAGCGCTTCTCGGCCGCGGCCATGCGCTGGTCCAACGCCTCGATCTTGACCCGGTCGCGGGCCGACACCCGCTGGGCATGCGCCTCGGGCACGAACGATACCACTGCAGCCAGCACCAACAACGGCCAACCACGGACAAGCAAGACAGGAACGGGCATTTTTGGCACTGTGTGCGGGAGATGGGGCAGAGTAGCCGCGCCGCTTGCATCGGGGCAACCCGGAACGCGGCACGACCTGCGCCGACGTTTAGACTCCTGCCCATTCACATACCACCTCCACAAGCGAGTTGACCATGGATCCGATCCTGCTCGGCAAAGGCATCACCGACGATGTCGCCGTCACCCTGCAACCCCGGCTGGGCAACCGCCACGGCCTGGTGGCCGGTGCCACCGGGACCGGCAAGACGGTCACCCTGATGACCTTGGCCGAAGGCTTTTCGCGGATCGGCGTGCCGGTGTTCCTGGCCGATGTGAAGGGTGACGTATCCGGCCTGGCCGTGCCCGGCACGGGCACCGAGGCATTGCTGCAGCGCGCCGCGGAGATCGGCGTGGCCGACTACGCCCCCGCCGCCAGCCCGACGATCTTCTGGGACCTGTACGGCAAGTTCGGCCACCCGGTGCGCACCACCGTCAGCGAGATGGGCCCGACCCTGCTGGCGCGCATCCTGGAACTCAACGAGACCCAGTCCGGCGTGCTGGACATCGTGTTCAAGCTGGCCGACGACCGCGGCCTGCTGCTGCTCGACCTGGATGATCTGCGCGCCCTGCTCGGCCTGGTGGTCGACGAGCGCAAGGACATCTCCACCGAGTACGGCCTGGTCAGCGCGCAGACCGTGGCGGCGATCCAGCGCTCGCTGCTGCGGCTGTCGCAGGACGGCGGTGAAGCATTCTTCGGCGAGCCGGCGCTGGAACTGGCCGACATCATGCGCACCCACCACGATGGCCGCGGCGTGATCGGCATCCTCGCCGCCGACCAGCTGGTGCTCAAGCCCCGGCTGTACTCCACGTTCCTGCTGTGGCTGCTGTCGGAGCTGTTTGAGACGCTGCCCGAAGTGGGCGACCTGGACAAACCCAAACTGGTCTTCATCTTCGACGAGGCGCACCTGCTGTTCAACGATGCGCCGGCCGCGCTGGTCCAGCGCATCGAACAGGTCGTACGGCTGATCCGCTCCAAGGGCGTGGGCGTGTACTTCTGTTCGCAGTTCCCCGATGACGTGCCGGCCAACATCCTCGGCCAGCTCGGCAACCGCGTGCAGCACGCGCTGCGTGCGTTCACCCCGCGCGACCAGAAGGCGGTAAGGACCGCGGCGGAAACCTTCGTGCCCAACCCCAAGCTGGACGTGGCCGCGGTGCTGGCCAAGCTGGGCACCGGCGAGGCGTTGGTGTCCACCCTGCAGGACAAGGGCATTCCCTCGCCGGTGCAGCAGACCCAGATCGCACCGCCGCGTTGCCGGATGGGCGCCATCACCGAGGCCGAACGCGCGCAGGCGCGCGCCGGCAGCCCGGTGGGCAGCCGCTACGACACGGCGATCAACCGCGAGTCGGCGGCCGAACTGCTGGCTCAGCGTGCGCAGAAGGTGGTGGAGCAGGCGGACACGCCGAAGGCGCGCACCCGCGAGCAGGACGAGCAGCAGGAAGGCGGCTTCGGCCAGTCGATCAAGGACGCCATCTTCGGCACCAAGCGCCGCCAGGGCATGATCGAAACCATGGCCAAGCAGACCACCCGCACGGTCGGCAGCAAGCTGGGCAACCAGATCGTGCGCGGCATCCTGGGCGGGCTGTTCGGCGGCAAGCGCTGAGATCGATCGATGTCGCGTTGGCGTCCCCCTGCGGAAAAGAGTACGGCCCTGATCACCGCGCAGGGCCACGCACGACTGAAGGCCGAACTGGATGACCTGTGGCGGGTACGCCGGCCGGAGGTGGTCAGGGCGCTGTCGGCCGCCGCCGCCGAGGGTGACCGCTCGGAAAATGCGGAGTACATCTACCGCAAGAAACAGCTGGGCGAGATCGACCGGCGCGTGCGTTACCTGACCAAGCGGCTGGAAGCACTGCGCGTGGTGGACACCACGCCGACCGATCCACGGGCGGTGTTCTTCGGCGCATGGGTGGAGCTGGAAAACGTGGACAGCGGCGACACCAGCCGCTATCGCATCGTCGGCCCGGATGAGACCGACGCGGCCACCGGCTGGATCAGCATCGACTCGCCGTTGGCGCGCGCGCTGTTGAAGAAACGCGTGGATGACGAGTTTGAAGTGGAACTGCCGAGCG
This sequence comes from Stenotrophomonas sp. GL_101, assembly GCF_057835675.1. Lineage (NCBI taxonomy): Bacteria > Pseudomonadati > Pseudomonadota > Gammaproteobacteria > Lysobacterales > Lysobacteraceae > Stenotrophomonas > Stenotrophomonas sp. GL_101. The sequence goes on from NZ_CM174432.1 coordinate 3,326,997, forward strand.
GCCGGCACGGTTTTGCGATCCTTACGGTGGAGTACCCGTAGCGCTTGCTGACGGGCAGAGCCCGGCACTACGGGGCTCGGGCATTTTTCGACCTGCGCCTGCGTTACCTCGGCGCCGGGTAGCGGCGCCTGTCGCGCAAGGGTCGGAAGTAGCCTGCCTGCCGGTAGAAGGGGTCATCCTGCCGCGCGTGCCAGCCGGGAATACCCGCCAACGGCAACGGCCGCAGCTCCAGTGGATCGGCCAGCAGCGCGCCAGCGGCAATGGCCTGCGCCACCCGCGCTACCGCACCGGCGTCATCTTCGCCCTGCACCACCACGCACTTGCCCACCAGCAGGCGCCCGGGCAGCAGCGCCTGCTCCATCAGGGCGTGGCCGATCACCGCCGCCACCGCGATGGCACCGTTGCGCCAGTGCCCTGCCCCGTCCACAAACAGCGCCGACCAGTCATGCCGGTCCCACGCCGACAGCAACGCCGTATCGCGCACCCGCACGATCACGCCGGTTTCGTCGAACTGGGTCAACGCGGCCTGCGCGCGATTGCGCGCATGCGGCCCGTTGCCGGTGATGTGCAGGCACTGGCGGGCATTGAGGGCGTGTTTGATCGCCGGGTGGCGGGCCCACACCAACGCATTGAACAGGTCGTGCCAATTGCGTTCGCGGGTGGCGATGCGGCCCAGCGCAATGCGTTGTTCGTAATGCAGGCCATCGGCCAGCACGGCATCGTCCTGCGCGATCAGATGCTTGCCCGGCAATGCCAGCTGCGCATCCAACGCGCTGACGGTCGGCCAGTCGGCCGCCGTCATCAGCCCTGCATAGCGGGAAACGCCGGCAAACAGGGGCTGCAGGAAACAGCCCGTGTCCACCTCCTCGCGCAGCGGTGCGATGAAGCGGCGACGCGCGCCACCGGCATCGGCCGCCGGCGCGGTCACAGCACCTGCAGGTCGAGCGCTTTGCGTGCCGGGGCGACGATGAGCGCATCGCCGTACAGATCGTGGTCGTCGCTTTCGGTGATCTCCACGTCGACGAACTGGCCCACCCGCAGGCGCGCTTCCTCGGCGTTCTGGATATGCACCAGCCCGTCGATTTCCGGCGCGTCGGCCTTGGAACGGGCCACGCCGATGCCATCTTCGATCGCATCCACCAGGCACTGCTGCACGGTGCCGATCCTGGCCTCCAGCCGATTGGCCGAAATCTCGGCCTGGCGTGCCATGAAGCGCGCCAGGCGCTCCTGCTTCACTTCTTCGGGCACCGCACCGGGCAGCGCATTGGCGGTGGCACCGGTCACCGGCGAGTAGGCGAACGCACCAACGCGATCCAGCTGCGCTTCGTCGAGGAACGCCAGCAGCTCCTCGAACTCGGCGTCGGTTTCACCCGGGAAGCCGACGATGAAGGTCGAACGCACGGTGATGTCCGGGCAGATCTGGCGCCAGCGCTGCACGCGCTCAAGGGTCTTGTCGACCGCACCCGGTCGCTTCATCAGCTTGAGGATGCGCGGGCTGGCGTGCTGGAACGGAATATCCAGGTAGGGCAGGATCCGGTTTTCGGCCATCAGCGGCACGATCTCGTCCACGTGCGGATACGGGTAGACGTAATGCATGCGGGTCCACGCATCGAGCTCGGACAGGCCTTCGCACAGCGCCTTCAAGCGGGTCTGGTAAGCCTTGTCGCGCCACATGCGCTCGGCATACTTGACGTCCACGCCATAGGCCGAAGTGTCCTGGGACACCACCAGCAGTTCCTTCACGCCACCGCGCACCAGCCGCTCGGCTTCGCGCAGCACCTCATCCACCGGGCGCGAGACCAGCTTGCCGCGCATCGAAGGAATGATGCAGAAGCTGCATGTGTGATTGCAGCCCTCGGAGATCTTCAGGTAGGCATAGTGGCGCGGGGTCAGCTTGATGCCGTAATCGGGCACCAGGTCCACGAACGGATCATGCTTGGGCGGCAGTGCCGCGTGCACCGCCTCCATCACGCTCTGGTAGTCCTGCGGGCCCGATACCGCCAGCACGTTCGGATAGGCCTCGCGGATCTGCTCGGGGCGCTTGCCCAGGCAGCCGGTGACGATCACCTTGCCGTTGGCACTCATTGCCTCGCCGATCGCATCCAGCGACTCGGTCACCGCCGAATCGATGAAGCCGCAGGTGTTGACCACCACCACGTCGGCCGAGTCATACGAGGGGACGATGTCGTAGCCCTCGGACCGCAGCTGGGTGAGGATGCGCTCGGAATCGACCAGGGCCTTCGGGCAACCAAGGCTGACGAAGCCGACTTTGGGGTTCAGCTGGGACATGGATCAGGACTCTGGGGGCCTGGGCCCATGCCGGAATGACGTGGGGACCTGGGGCCGGAAACGGCGGCAAGTATACCGGCGTTGCGCGCCGGGCCCTGAATCGCCCACCCAGGCGACCGCCAGATCCGGCACGGCCGCTGACACCCTGCTAACCCACCGGCGGTCGATAATGAACGCCTGAACCAAGGGAGTCTCGCATCATGGGTGAATGGGTCACGCTCGATACGCATCACGGTCCAGTCCGCGCCTGGCAGGTACTGCCCGAGGGCAAGCCCCGTGGCGGGCTGGTGGTCATCCAGGAGATCTTCGGGGCCAATCCGCACATCCGCGAGGTGGCCGATGGCTATGCCGCGCAGGGGTATGCGGTGCTGGCGCCGTCGTTCTTCGACCTGGCCGAGCAAGGCCCGGGCCCGCATCCGCTGCAACTGGCTTACGACGCCGACGGGGTGGCACAGGGCCTGGCGCTGGTCAACGCGCTGGGCGTGGAGAAGGCCCTGGAGATCGTCCGCGCCGCCGCCTCCAGGCTGGCCCCGGCCGGCAAGGTTGGCACGGTCGGCTACTGCTGGGGCGGCAGCATCGCGCTGCTCTCGGCACTGCGGCTGGGCCTGCCCTCGGCCAGCTACTACGGCGCGCGCAACGTGCAGTTCCTCGATGAGGTGCCCAAGGCGCCGGTGATGTTCCACTTCGGCGCACAGGACAAGAGCATCCCGCCGGAGGCGATCAAGGCCCATCGCGACAAGCTGCCGCAGATGGCCACGTTCGTGTATCCCTCCGATCATGCCTTCAACCGCAGCGTCGGACATGCGTATGATCCAGACAGCGCCGCCCTGGCGCTGGAACGCACCCTGGACTTCTTTGCGGAGCATCTTGGATGAGCGAGTTTGAACTGGATTCACGCCTGGCCACCGACAGCGTACTGGTAGCAGAAGGGCCGTTATCGCAAGTGCGGTTGATGAACGACGAACGTTACCCGTGGTTGATCCTGGTGCCGCGGCTGGCGGACATCACCGAATGGATCGACCTTGACGGCGATCAGCAGGACAAACTGCGCACCGAGTTGAACCGGGCCTGCAAGGCCCTCAAGGGCACCGATGGGGTCGAGAAGATCAACATCGGGGCACTGGGCAACATCGTGCGCCAACTGCATTTCCACGTGATCGGCCGCCATGTGGGCGATCCGGCATGGCCGGGGCCGGTCTGGGGCCAGGGCCAGGCGCACCGATACGACCCGGATGTACTGGCACAACGTGTCGCGCTGTGGAAGGAACGGCTAGGATATTCGCCCCAGCCCTAGTGGACCCTGCCCTGATGCGTTCCAACCTTGTCGCCGCCGTCGTCCTGATCCTCGTCGGCCTGTTCCTGCTGGCCAGCAACCTGGGCTGGACCAATATGAACCTGGGTCGGTTGATCCTTACCTGGTGGCCGGTGGTGCTGGTGGCGGTGGGCATCGGGTTGCTGTTCGGCCGCAAGTAGCGCCGGGCTCGGCCCGGCATGAAACAAAAAAAAGCGCGGAGCCCTCCGCGCTTTTTTCATGCCCGCTACCGGCGCTCAGGTGCGCGGCAGGGTGACCCCGGTCTGGCCCTGGTACTTGCCACCCCGGTCCTTGTAGGAGGTCTCGCAGACATCATCCTTGTCGGCCTGGAAGAACAGCATCTGCGCCACGCCTTCGTTGGCATAGATGCGCGCCGGCAACGGCGTGGTGTTGCTGAACTCCAGGGTCACATGGCCTTCCCACTCCGGCTCCAGCGGGGTGACGTTGACGATGATGCCGCAGCGCGCGTAGGTACTCTTGCCCAGGCACACCACCAGCGTGTCACGCGGGATGCGGAAGTACTCCACGGTGCGCGCCAGCGCGAAGCTGTTGGGCGGGATGATGCACTCATCGCCCACGATATCCACGAAGCTGCCCGGGTCGAAATGCTTGGGATCGACAATCGTGGAGTTGATGTTGGTGAACACCTTGAACTCGCGCGAGCAACGCACGTCGTAGCCGTAGCTGGAGGTGCCGTAGCTGACGATGCGCTGGCCATTGGCCTGCTTGACCTGGCCGGCTTCAAACGGCTCGATCATGGCGTGCTGCTCGGCCATCTGACGGATCCAGCGGTCACTCTTGATGCTCATGGGGAGTCCTGGGTGCGGGAAAGACAACGGCACCGCCAACGGCGCCCGGACGTCGATTCTAAACAGCCACCCCCGCGGCGGCCAGCAGTGGATGCCCAGCCCTGATGCGACAAGGCCCGGCAATGCCGGGCCAGGTGCGGGGGCAGTGGCCGGCCGGGTCAGATCAACGAGGACAGGATCGGGATGCTGGCGCGTGGGCGCTTGCCCATTTCCTCGACCAGGCGCTCGGCCGCATGCAGGTAGGCCTGCGCGGCCAACGACGCCGGGGCGGCGGCGGTGATCGGCGTGCCTGCGTCGCCCTGCTCGCGGATACCGATTTCCAGCGGCAGCGAGCCCAGCAGCGGCACGCCGTACTGCGCGGCCATGCGCTGGCCACCGCCTTCGCCGAACAGATGCTCCACCTGGCCGCAGTTGCCGCAGGTATGCACGGCCATGTTCTCGATGATGCCCAGCACCGGCACCTCGACCTTCTCGAACATCTTCAGCGCCTTCCTTGCATCCAGCGTGGCGATGTCCTGCGGCGTGGTGACGATCACCGCGCCAGCCAGGGGAATCTTCTGGGTCAGGGTCAGCTGGATGTCGCCGGTGCCCGGCGGCAGGTCGATCAGCAGGTAGTCCAGGTCGTCCCACAAGGTGTCATTGAAGAACTGGGTCATCGCCGAGGTCGCCATCGGGCCACGCCAGATCATCGGCGTCTCGTCCTCGATCAGATAGCCGATCGACATGGTTTCCACACCGAACGCGCGCATCGGCTCGATCGACTTGTTGTCCGGGCTTTCCGGGCGGCCACTCAGGCCGAGCATCGCCGGCACGCTCGGGCCGTAGATGTCGGCATCAAGCAGGCCCACGCGCGCGCCAAGGCTGACCAGCGCGACGGCCAGGTTCACCGCCGTGGTGGACTTGCCCACCCCTCCCTTGCCCGAGCCCACCGCGATCACGTTGCGGATGCGCGGATGCGGGGTCAATCCCTTCTGTACCTGGCTGGCATGGGGACGACGGGGTTGACTGGTACTCACGGCGGGAACTCCGGGGAAACGCTTCTAATTGACCGCCCACTATACAACCTCGCCCCTGAGCGACCGGGGGAGGCCCTGCCTGCAACGCGTTATTGACCTCGGCGGGAGGCAGCGCGCTGCACCGCCGACTGTTGACGCCGCCGCCGCCCTCGTTCATCTTCCCGTCATCTTTCGTTTCATTCCGAGTAAAGGACCTCATCCCAATGCACACCCGTCACCGGTTCGGACTCAGCACGATCGCCGTCGCCCTCGCCTCCCTCTGCTGCAGCCCACTGATGGCTGCCCCGCTGCCGGTCGACGACTTTGCCAAGATCCCGGCGATCCAGTCGGTGACGATGAGCGCGGACGGCAAGCAACTGGTCGCCATCATCGCCGCCCCCGGCAGCAACAATGGCGACACCGCGCTGGCCAACTGGAACCTGGACAATCTGGCCGCCGGTCCTGTTGCGATCACCCCTTCGGGCGACCGCATGAAGTTCATCGCCGCCAGCGCCCTGAAAGCAGGCCGGAACCTAGTCATCGGCCGCCAGGAACTCACCGCCCAGCTGGCCGGTTGCGGCGAGGGCAACAGCGTGGGCTCGACCAAGACCTTCCTGGCCAAGGCCTACCTGACCGACGCCAGCCAGCAGAAGTTCGACGAAGCCTTCGCCGACAACACCCGCAAGCTTGGCATCAGTGAACAGACCCAGCGCTGCCTGGAGATTGCCGGTACCGCCTCGCTGGTGCACTCGCTGCCACTGGACCCGGACAAGGTCATCATCTCCCAGCTCAACCAGAGCACGCTGTCGGCCAATTACTACCGATTCAATCTGAAGACCGGGCAGACCGAACTGCTGTTCCGCGGAGATGCGCGTTCATCGCCGGGCCTGTTCCACCCGCGCAACGGCGAACTACTGACCCGTACCCAGATCGAGCCAGCCGGTTCGAACGAGTACGAGCAGCAGATCCTGATCAAGAACAAGTCCAGCGGGCAGTTCGAGAAGCACGACACGCTGACCACCAAGCTGACCGACCGCTATGAGATGGACATCGTCGGCATCGACGACCAGAGCGGCAAGTTGTATGTGCTCACCGACAAGTTCTCCGAGCAGGTGCAGGCACGGCTGTACGATCCGGCCACCCGGACCTTCGACACCGAGCCGTTGGCCGCGCATCCGCAGTATCCGATCGGCGGCCTGATCCTCGGCACCCGCCCGAGCAACTTCAACCAGGTGCTGGGCTTCTATGTGGATGGCCCCCGGCGCGAGGCGGTCTACGTTGACCCGCAGATGAAGGCATTGCATGACGGGCTCAAACAGGCCTATCCGGGCCTGTATGTGTCCATCACCGGCTACAACGACGACCTCTCGCGCGTGCTGTTCACCACGAACAGTGCCGCCAGCCCGCCCTCTTACTATGTGTTGAGCAACCGTAAGAGCGTCACCCCCCTGGGCAGCGAGCGTCCATGGCTGGACGGCAAGCAGATCGGCGAGCAGCGCTGGGTTACCTACACCGCGCGCGACGGCCGCAAGATCCCGGCGATTCTCGACCTGCCGGCGGGGTGGAAGGACGGCGACGCCGCCCTGCCAGCGCTGGTCCATCCGCATGGCGGCCCGTGGGCACGTGATTACACCGGCTGGGATATGTCCGGCTGGGTACCGTTCTTCACCTCGCGTGGCTATGCGGTGATCCGCCCGCAATACCGCGGCTCCACCGGCTTTGGCCGCGATCACTGGATCGCCGGCGACAAGCAGTGGGGCCTGTCGATGCAGGACGACAATGATGATGCGGCCGCCTGGCTGGTCCAGCAGGGCATTGCCGCCAAGGACCGTCTTGCGATCTTCGGCTATTCCTACGGCGGCTTCGCGGCGGCGGCGGCCACGGTTCGCAGCCCGTCCCCGTTCCAGTGCGCCATCGCCGGCGCTCCGGTGACCGACCTGGCGCGGCTGGGGGTGTCCTGGAGCGAAAACCGCCTGCAGCGCATCCTGCAGGGCCAGACCGTCAAGGGCATGGACCCGATGCAGAACACCGCCAAGGCGAGCATCCCGGTGCTGTTGTACGTGGGCGACCGCGACGTGCGCACCCCCGCCACCCACGCCCGCAGCTTCTACAACGCGGTCCAGGGCAAGGTACCGGCCAAGTTCGAGCTGATTCCGAACATGCCGCACAGCATGCCGTGGTACCCGAGCCACTACCGGGCAACGCTGCCGTTGATGGCCGATTTCCTGGCCAAGGAATGCGGCGCCGGCGGAATCTGAATCCGGGCCAGCGCCTCTCAAGTCCCTTCAAGAACCCCCGTCGGCCCTGTGCCGGCGGGGGTTTTTGCGTTCTGGAAACGTGAATTCACGCCTAACAGAAAATCGTTAATTTTTTGCGATGTTCATGTTGCATTTACATTTTTACGGACATAGACTCCGTTAACCGAAGCATAACAAACGGGGATCCAACCGCATGCGCACCATGAACCGCCTCATCTCGCCAAGCCGTCTTCCGCTCGCCCTTGCAGTTCTCGCATGTCTGCAGGCAGCACCGGTCCTGGCCCAGGAATCCACCCAGCAGGAAGCGGCGGCGTCAAGTGACTCAAGCAGCAGCCGGAAGGCCACTGACCTTGACAAAGTCATTGTCACCGGATCGCTGATCCGCCGCGCCGATTACGAAACCGCTTCCCCGGTCTTCACCATCGACACCGAGCGCAACGCTGCGCAGGGTCAGGTGAACATCGGCGAATTCCTGCAGCGCTCCGCGATCGGCGCGTCCGAAACCCAGATCACCAATCAGTTCGGTGGCTTTGTGGTGGACGGCGGTACCGGCGTCCAGACCTTCTCGCTGCGCGGCCTGGGTGCCAACCGCACCCTGATCCTGCTCGACGGCCAGCGCCCCGGCCCGGCCGGTACCCGCGGTGCCGTTGGCGCCTTCGATCTGAACGTGCTGCCGACCGCCATCCTGCAACGCGCGGAAATCGTGAAGGACGGCTCGTCCTCCATCTACGGCTCCGACGCTGTTGCCGGTGTGGTCAACCTGATCACCAAGAAGAACTTCGAGCGCCCGGAACTGACCGTCACCGGCCGCGTCCCCACCGAGGGTGGTGGTGAAGTGTTCGCCGGCTCGCTGGCCAACGGCTGGAACTTCGAGCGCGGCAGCATCGTGGCCGCGGTCGAATGGTATCGCCAGAACGAACTGACCCGTGGCGATCGCGACTTCTTCAAGTGCAGCCAGGATTTGATCAAGGATGCCAACGGCAACCGTATTGATCGTCAGGATCGTTCGGTTCTCGCCGGGACCTCGCTGGCCGGCTGCACCAACATGCTCTACAACGTGATCGACGAGTACGACTCGCCGATCCGCTACGTGCCTTCGCCCGACGGCAGCACCGTGGGGCCGTTCCCGGGCTATCGTCCGCGCGCCAACCAGACCTATGCCAATGGCAATCCGGTTGCGTTCTACGAGGAGCCGCAGAATTTCGCGGCCTGGGGCAAGGGCCACATCATCAACCGCCAGGAGCGCAAGTCCGCATACCTGGGCACTGATTTCGGGTTCGACTCGTTCAACTGGAAAACCCAGTTGCTGTACAACAACCGCAAGACCGAGAACTTCCAGTGGCGCCAGTTCTTCCCGGTCGTGGAAGCACCAGGCACGACCAATGGCTATGCCCAGCCGGTGATGCCGTTCAAGTCCAGCTCCAGCGTCGAAGTCGATTACTTCTACTTTGCCAACAAGCTCGATGGCATGTTCAAGGGCACCGACTCGTGGGGCTGGGAAGTCAATGCGAACTACAGCCGCTCCAGCGGCAAGTACAGCAGCCTGGGCATCCGCAACTCGATCACCGGTGACCTGACACGTCCGGGTGCTGGCGATACGCCGGCAGCGAACTACTTCGACCCGGGCTACCTGGACGGTTCCAAGGTTGACGAGCTGGTGTCGATCCTGGGCATCACCGCCGCCGGCAAGACCACCTACGACCAGACGACGATCAATGCGATCTTCACCGGCGAGCTGTTCGACCTGCCGGCCGGCGCGTTGGGCACCGCGATCGGTTTTGAATACCGCAATTACAAGATCAACGATCAGCCGGGCGAGGCGTTCAAGGATCTGTGGGGCGCCTCCACCGCTGACGTCACCAAGGGCGACGACAAGGTCAAGGAAGCCTTCGTCGAACTGGATATTCCGTTGATCAAGGGCGTCACCGGGATCGAGTCGCTGAGCGCCAACGCGTCCGGTCGTATCTTCAAGTACGACTCGGTGGACGGCAGCGACAAGGTGTGGAAGTTCGGCCTGAACTGGCAGATCATCCCGTCGCTGCGCCTGCGCGGTACCTTGGGCACTTCTTACCGTGCCCCGGGCCTGTACGAGCTGTACCTGGGCAACCAGACCGGCTTCCAGGGCCAGACCGCGATCGATCCCTGCATCCGCTGGGGCGAGAGCGACAACACCAATCTGCGCGCCAACTGCGGTGCCGCCGGGATTCCAGACACCTACACCGGCGCAGGCTCCAGTGCCACGGTCTTCACCAGCGGTGGTGCAGGCCAGCTGAAGCCGGAAACCTCACGTGCCAAGAGCGCCGGTATCGTCTTCACGCCGGCCTTCGCGGACCTGAGCATCGCGATCGATTACTTCGACTACAAGATCATGGGTCAGATCACGGCACTGGGTGCGGATGACATCGTGAGTGGTTGCTACTCCTCCACCACCTATCCGAACCGCTACTGCGACCTGATGAAGCGCAACCCGACCACCGGTCCGGACGCGAACATGATCACCGAGGTCTACGCTCAGTACCTGAACATCAACCAGCAGCGCACGCGTGGTTGGGACATGACGGTGAACTGGGAGAAGGAATTCGGTTTCGGCAAGTTCGAACTCGATTCCCAGGTCACTTACACCGTCGAGGATGTCGCGCAGCTCTTCGACACCGCTGAAGCCAGCGGGTTGTCCGCGGCGGACCAGCTGGGCTTCATCGGTCGTCCGGACCTGGTTGCCAACCTCGGCCTGAGCCTGACCCGCGGCGACTGGACCTATAACTGGCTGGCCCAGTACATCGCCGAGACCAAGAACAAGGATCTGAACGAGAGGTTCACCTATCAGGGTCGTCCGGATTCCTACCGCGACATCACCGCCGAATCGCGTATCTACCACACCGCCTCGATCAGCTACGAGCAGGCGGACTGGGAAATTCTGGTGGGCGTGTCGAACGTGTTTGATGCGAAGCCGCCGCTGGTCTCCACCGGTGCCGTTTCGACCCGCTATGGCAACACCCACCCGTTCGCCACCCAGTACGACTACTACGGCCGCACCCCGTTCGTGCGCTTGAAGTACCGTTTCTGATCGCACCACACGCGTGAACAGACGAGGGGCGGCAGCGATGCCGCCCCTCTCTTTTTGTCTGGATGCCAGGAACCCCGACGCTACCGGCCCGCACCGGGTCGCTCAGTCGGCCAGGATCACCTGCGCGGCGTTATGCCCCGGCGCCCCGGTAACACCCCCGCCGGGATGGGTGCCGGCCCCACACAGATACAACCCGGGCAAGGCCCCGCGATACTGGGCCTGGCCCAGCATCGGTCGCGCACTGAACAGCTGGTTCAAACTCAGCGCGCCGTGGAAGATGTCGCCACCGATCAGGCCGAACGTGCGCTCCAGGTCGAGCGGACTGAGCACCTGCCGGCCCAGCACCGAGGCCGCAAATCCTGGCGCCTGCCGCTCCACCGTGGCGATCATCAGGTCGGCCACTTCGTCGCGATGATCGTCCCAGCTGCGCCCCTCCGGCAGTTGCGGTGCCACGTGCTGGCAGAACAGGCTGGCCACGTGCTGGCCGGGCGGCGCCAGGCTGTCATCCAGCGTGCTGGGAATGAGCATCTCCACGATCGGTTCGCGCGACCAGCCAAACTGGCGCGCATCGTTGTAGGCACGCTCCATGTAGTCCAGCGACGGCGCGATGATGATGCCGGCGGTCAGGTGATCGCCCGGGCCGGGCAGGCAGCGGAAATCCGGCAACCGCGACAGCGCCACGTTCATCCGGAACGTCCCCGAGCCGCACCGCCAGTTCGCCATCCGCTCCCGGGTCGCCAGCGGCACCTCGTCTGCCCCCAGCAACTGCTGGTAGAGCAGCTTGGGATTGACGTTGGCGACTACCGCGCGGGCGTGGATGTGCTCGCCGTGCAGCGTCTCCACGCCGACCGCCCTACCCTGCTGGACCAGGACCCGGCGCACGCCGGCATCGGTACGGATCTGCGCCCCGGCGGCCATCGCCGAGGCCGCCATGGCCTGGGTGATCGCCCCCATCCCGCCGATCGCATGGCCCCAGGCCCCCTTGACCCCATTGCTCTGCCCGAACGCGTGGTGCAGCAGCACGTAGGCCGTGCCTGCCGCATACGGACTGGCGTAGTTGCCGACGATGCCATCGAAGCCGAACAGCGCCTTGATCGGCGCGCTGTCGAACCAGCGCTCCAGATACTCGGCGGCCGATATCGTGAACAGGTCCAGCAGTTCCTGGCGCAAGGCCGGCGACAGCGCGTACAGCTGGCGGCCCAGTTTTCCGGCCCGCCACAGCTCGGGCAGCAGCTGCAGCCAGTGACCCTCGCCCACATTGGGCGGCGGCTGCAACGCCACGGCGCGCAGCACGTCGGCAAACAGCTCCAGCCGCCGCTCGTAGTGCGGCAGGCGCTCGGCATCCTGCGCCGAGAAGCGCGCCACTTCGGCCTGGGTGATGCCATTGCCCGCCAGCAGGTAGCCGCCCTCGGGCAATGGCAGGAAATTATTGATGCGACGCGGCACCACGCGCAGGCCGTGCGCGGCCAGGTCGAGGTCGGCGATCACCTTGGGCTGCAGCAGCGAGACCGTGTAGGAGGCCACCGAGTTGCGAAACCCGGGATGGAATTCCTCGGTGACCGCCGCGCCGCCGACCACGCCGCGCCGCTCCAGCACCAGCACGCGCTTGCCGGCGCGGGCCAGGTACGCAGCGCAGACCAGGCCGTTGTGGCCGGCGCCGATGATGAGGGCATCCCACGGCTGCGTAGAGGTCTTGGCCATGCCCCTTGTATACACCGGCCCGACGCGGGTTGTCGCGGCACCGCGCAGGTCTTTGCCGCAGCGGTCGGCCGGCCGTGCCGGATCCGGCGGACCCGGCTACGCAGGTCCGGCTTGCCATCGGCCATGACCTTCGACACCCTTGCAGTCCGGGCCAGCGGCGTATCGTCTGGCCCACGGCCCCGTTGGGGCCCGCCCATGCATGACCCATCGGCCTGGAGGCCATTCTAGTGATCGCTCGCACTCCCAAGATTGTTCTGCTGACCCTGGCCGTTTCGGCCGCGCTGGTCGGCTGCGGCAAGAACGAAACCCCGGCGACGGACAGCGCGGCCTCCACCGCCACGCCGGCCGCCGCCCCCGCTGCCGCCAACGAGTACAAGCTCGATGAAGGCAAGCTGCCGGCCTACAACGCCTTCCACCCGTCCGACCTGAACACCAGCATGGACGCCTGCGGTGCGTTCGGTGACTACGTCAACAGCAAGTGGCTGGCGGCCAATGAAATCCCCGCCGACCGCACCAGCTGGGGCGCCTTCACCATCCTCGACGAGCGCTCGGTCGCCGTGCAGCACCAGCTCGCCGAGCAGGTTGCAGCGGTCAAGAACCCGACCGGCATCGAGAAGATCGTCGGCGACTTCTGGGCCACCGGCATGGACGAAGCCAAGATCAACGCGCAGGGCATCGAGCCGCTGAAGGCCGAACTGGCGGCCATCGACGGCCTGCAGGACAAGAACGCCATTGCCGACTTCCTGCGCAGCAGCGCGGCCAAGGGTGAAAACCTGCTGTTCGGCTTTGGTCCGGAAGCGGACTTCAAGAACTCCAGCATGAACATGGCCTACGCCAGCCAGGGTGGCCTGGGCCTGCCGGACACCACCTATTACACCGACGCCAAGAACGCCGACAAGCTCAAGGCCTACCAGGCACACGTGGCCAAGGTGCTGGAACTGTCCGGCGTTGCCACCGCCGATGCGGCCAAGCAGGCGGCCGACGTGGTCAAGTTCGAAACCCGCCTGGCCAAGGCATCCAAGTCCAGCGAAGCGCTGTCGCGCGATGTCTCGCTGTACTACAACCCGGTCACCGTGGCCGACGCCGACAAGCTGACCCCGAACTTCAGCTGGTCGGAGTTCTTCAAGGCCCAGGGCATCGCCACACCGGAGAAGTTCTCGCTGGCCATTCCGTCCTTCCACCAGGAAGTGAGCAAGGCACTGGGCGACACCGATCCGTCGGTGTGGCGTGCCTACCTGCGCTTCCACAGCGTGGACAGCGCCTCGCCGTACCTGGCCGAAGCGTTCGTGCAGGAAAACTACAACTTCTACGGCAAGACCCTCAACGGCCAGAAGGAACAGAAGCCGCGTTGGAAGCGCGTGCTGGGCACCATCGAAAACGATGCCGGTGATGCGTTCGGCCAGCTGTACGTCAAGGTCGCCTTCTCCCCTGAAGCCAAGGCCAAGATGGAAGAACTGGTCAAGAACCTGGCCGCCGCGCTCAAGGAGCGCATCCAAGGCTTGACCTGGATGAGCGATGAGACCAAGGCCAAGGCGATCGCCAAGTGGGAAACCTTCACCCCGAAGATCGGCTACCCGGACAAGTGGCGTGACTGGAACGGCCTCACCACCGGCCGCGACAGCTACCTGGGCAATGTCCGCGCCGCCAACGAGTTCAACTACAAGTGGGCGCTGTCCAAGATCGGCCAGCCGGTGGACAAGACCGAGTGGGGCATGACCCCGCAGACCGTCAACGCCTACTACAACCCGTTGCAGAACGAGATCGTGTTCCCGGCCGCGATTCTGCAGCCGCCGTTCTTCGACCCGAAGGCGGACGACGCGCTCAACTACGGCGGCATCGGTGCGGTGATCGGCCATGAAATGACCCACGGTTACGACGACCAGGGCAGCCGCTTCGGCCCGACCGGCAACTTCGAGAACTGGTGGACCGAGGCGGACACCAAGAACTTCAGCGGCCTGACCGGCAAGCTGGTCAAGCAGTTCGATGGTTACAAGGTGGATGGCCAGGCCGTCAACGGCAAACTGACCCTGGGCGAGAACATCGCCGACCTGGGTGGCGTGGCGACTGCTTACGACGCCCTGCAGAAGGCCTCGGTCGGCAAGGAAGATCCGAAGATCGACGGTTTCACCCGCGATCAGCGCTTCTACTTCAACTGGGCCACCGTGTGGCGCACCAAGTACACCCCGGAAAACGCCAAGGTCCGCCTGGCCACCGACCCGCACGCACCGGCGCAGTTCCGCGCGATGGGCGCGCCGTCGAACCTGCCGACCTTCGCGGCCGCGTTCCAGTGCAAGGCTGGCTCGCCGATGGTGCGTGCCGGCGACCAGCAGGTCGTGATCTGGTAAGCCATCGCGTCAACGCGTGATCGGATGCAGGCAAAGGCCCGGGATTTCCCGGGCCTTTGCTTTGGTTCTTCTCCCAAGCTGCGAGCGGGTGTGTCTTCGCCTGCTTATGACGCGAACGTCCGGGGCCGCTTGGCGGCCGGCAGGCCCTTGTGCAAATGTCCCCCGGCCGACGCCTGCGGCGACGGCCTCCTCCTTTATTTTGCCAAGGGCCTGCCGGCCGCCAAGCGGCTCGGCTTGCGGAACACGCAAGGGCAACGGCCCAGACTGCGGATGCATGCGTAGGCTTTTCGCTCTGCCATGGCCACCCGCTCACTATCGAGGGCGGGGGTGTGTGGATTCACGGGACCCTCCACCGCATGGATGCGGTGGCGGAGCCTACACGGACGTACTTGCGGCGTGTCCCGTGAATCCACACACCCCCGCCCTGTCCGGTAGCAAGCGGCACTCGCTGCTTTGGCCTTCAGCTTTAGTCCGCAGCCCTCCCATCACGTTCCTTTCGCGTTGCTTGGTACACTCGCGCGATCCCAATCCACACTGGATTCGCTTTACATGTCCAACCTCCGTCCGCTCGCCATCGCTCTGGGCCTTGGCCTGGCCTCCCTGGTCATCGCACACGATGCGCACGCTGCGCCGAAGAAGAAAGCCGCGCGTGCACCGGCGGTCAGCGCACAGTGCAGCGACTTCTACGAAGCCACCAACGCGACCTGGTTCAAGGCCCATCCGGTGCCGCAGACCGGTGCCACCACCGCACTGGGTGAGCTGGCCGAGCGCGCACGCGTGCAGCAGCGCGAACTGCTGGACGCCTCGATGAAGACGCCGCAGGGCAACGTGCAGAAGCTGCTCGGCGATTTCTGGGCCAGCGGCCTGGACGAAGCGGCGGTGGAAGCGGATGGCTCCACCCCGATCGCCCCGCTGCTGACCCGCATCAACGCCATCAAGAAGGCCAAGGATGTACCGGCCTCGATCGCCGCCCTGCACCAGGTCGGGATCCCGGTCGCGTTCAACTTCGCCCCGGACGTGGACCTGAAGGCGCTCGACCGCCACATCGGCTACTTCATGCAGGGCGGCATGGGCCTGCCGGACCCGGCCTTCTATACCCGCACCGACGCCGACACCGTCGCGCTGATGGGCCGCTACCGCGCCTACGTCAAGCAGATCCTGGCCCTGACCGGTACCCCGGCAGCCAAGCTGGATGCCGAGTCGCAGGCGGTGATCGCGCTGGAAACCGAACTGGCGCGCAACGCGCAGTCGCTGGCGGGCATCAACAACCCGTTCAACAACTACGCGCCGATCTCCACCAAGGACCTCAACAGCCGCTTCCGCAACCTGCAGCTGGATGCGTTCCTCAAGGCCCAGGGCGTCAACGACGACCTGGTGTCGCTGTCCGATCCGGCGCTGTTCAAGCAGCTTGACGGCATGGTCACCCGGATCAAGCCGGACCAGTGGAAGGCCTACCTGCGCTGGCGCGTGGGCGATGCCATGGCCCCGTACCTGTCCAAGGCCTATCGCGACGCCGAATTTGAATTCCGCGGCCGCGTGATCCGCGGCGAAACCATCGCCCCGGCACGCTGGGAACAGGTCCTGGACGCGATCAACGTGGGCGCCGGCCCGATGCTCGGCCGCGAGTACGCCAGCAAGTACCTCTCGGCCGATGATCGCCGCCAGGCCGCCCTGATCGTCGACAAGGTCCGTGAAGTCCAGATCGATGCCGTCAAGCGCAGCACCTGGATGAGCGCCGAGGCCAAGACCGAGGCACAGGCCAAGCTGGCCGCACTGAAGATCGAGATCGGCACCCCGCTACGCGACCTGGACTACACCGTGCAGCCGATGGGCCGTGGCAGCTTCGGCGGCAACATGCTGATCGCCTCCACCTGGCGCCACCGCGAAGAAATGAAGCGGATCGGCAAGGGCAACGCGGACCGACGCTGGGACGTGCTGCCGCAGCAGCCGGCGCTGGCCTATGACATCGCGCAGAACCGCCTGATCGTTACCGCCGCCGTGCTGCAGGGCCCGGTGTTCAACGCCAAGGCCGATACCGCCGACAAGTTCGGCAGCTATGGCACGCTGGTCGCGCACGAGCTGACCCGCGCCATCGATGCCAAAGGCGCGCTGGTGGATGCCAAGGGCGAACTGCGCAGCTGGTGGACCCCGGCCGACAAGACCGCCTGGACCCTGTTCGGCAACCGCGTGGCCACCCAGTACAGCAGCTACGATTTCCCGGGGATCAAGGGCGCCAAGGTCAACGGCGAGCTGACCCGTGAAGAGAACCTGGCCGATCTGGCCGGGCTCGAGCTGGCGTGGGAGGCCTACAAGGCCGTCGAACCCAATGCCAAGCCGGCCGTGCAGCAGGGCTTCTTCCGTGCCTGGGCCACCCTCTGGGCGCAGCAGCTGTCGCCCAACGAGGCCGCCCAGCGGCTGACCTCCGACATCCTGGCCCCGGGCCGCTGGCGCACCAACGGCGCGCTGTCCAACCTGCCGGCCTTCGGGGCGACCTTCAGCTGCAAGCCGGGCCAGCCGATGCAGCGCGTGGACAACGAGCAGATCAAGGTCTGGCGCTGATTTCCCTGCGGTGATGGTCTGCAACGGGCGCCCCAAGGGCGCCCGTTGCGTTTGTGTCGCCCGCAGGCAGGTTCCGCGCCAGCCGCGCAGGGCGCGGCGCTAGCGGGCGTCCGGTTGCAGGGTGCCGCGATAGGCCGCGATCAGGCCGATCAACGGCGCGCCTATTTCCACGTCGAAGACAAACCGACCGTCGCGTTCGGTCTCGAACGTGCATCCCCCTGGCAGCAGCGCCTTGGGCAGCGGAATCCCCAGGCACGACCAGCGCCGCGGAACCAGCAGCAGGCGATCGTCCTGGACCACCAGGGCCAGGGCGACATCGACGATGCCAAAGCGCTCAACCAGCAGATACGCATTGCGCCCCTGACCGCGTCGCTGCCAGGAGGAGAACCTGCGCCCGGCAAAATCGCGGGTCCAGCGCTCACCGCCACACTCTGGCGAGAACGTCACGGTCACCGGCACCTGCGCGGCGGCAGGCGGGAAACCAATGACTGCGCCCACCAGGCGCGACAGCAGCCCCCGCCCCCGGCGGACCTCGGCCACACCGGTCCAGCGCCGTGCACTGTCAGTGCCATGCAATGCCTGCACCGCCGCTGGCAGCGCGGCGAATGCACTGCCCAGCAACTGGGGGTACAGACGCGCGGCGGGGTCTTCGCAGCGAAACCCGGTATGGATCGAACGCCCCGCGAACAATCGCTCGTAATCGCACAGTTCCAGCGCATGGGTAGCAGGGCGCGCACCGCTGGCAGGCGCTTCCCCGGCCACTACCTTGCGCACCACCGCCTCGATCGCCATCGATGGAATGTAGGGGCCATCGTCGCCTTCGGCGAGCAGGTGCCAGCTCTGCTCCAGTGCCTGGCCGTCGCCGTCGCCGGTGCCGGTGCCGGTGGCGCGCACGAACATGCCGCCGCGATGCTCACCGAACTTCATCCGGTTGAGCACGCTGTAGAACAGCGGCGACAGCGGCTCCAGCGAGGGCAGCAGCAACCGCGCCCGGGCCTTGGCCAGCAGGTTCAGCACCCGGTGCAGCACTTCCGGCACCGGGCCGGCGCCGATCCAGATATCGGTCAGGGTCGGGTGTTCGGGCGGAAGTACCTGCAGGTCGGGTACGTCCACCAGCGAGAAATGCAGGTTGCGCAGCGGCACCCTGCCCGGCACGGCCACCGTGAAACGCCGGCTCTCGGCCAGTCCCAGCCCGTGCCCCGGCATACCGTTGCGGCGCAGCTTCACCGGCGCGCCCGCATAGCCCACCACCGCACGCATCACATTGAGCCCGATCCCGGCATACGGCGACGGTGCGATACCGCCCTCCACGGTCACGATGTCCATGCGCGTGGCCATCGCGCGCAGCACCGCGGCGGTCAGTACCGGAAAGCTGCTGAGCCCGGACAGTACGTACACGCCGGCCGCCTTGGCCTGGGCGTCGAACTGCGCCACGCCGAACACGAAATCGGCCGCGTCGGCGAAGTCGAGATAGTCCACGCGGGCGGCGATGCAGGCCTCGATCACACCATAGGGATGCTCGCCGTACTCCTGGAACGGGCCGGAGGCATCCACCAGGAAATCCGGTTGTTCGCGCTGCAGCACGCTATCGATCCGCTGGCGCTCGACCCGCAGCGGCCGCACTGCCGGGGCGCCCAGGTAGCTGTCGCAGAAGGCCGTCGCCGAGGCCAGGTTGCGCCCGCCGATGAGCAGTTCGATACCGGCAAGGTCCGACAGCAGCCGGGCAAGCCGGCCACCGAACACGCCGTAGCCGCCGAGGAGGAGGAGTTTCACGAGGAAGACGTCCTTGCTTCAATCGATCATAGGGGTATGAACATGCAGAAGGGCACCCCTCGGTGCCCTTCTGCAGGATCGGCCTGCCGGTCTTACTTGACCCGTCGCAGGTGGTTGGGCCGCGGGCCGCCGGGCGGGCGCTTGTTGAACGGGGGTTGCCCGCGCCAGTAGCGGATCAGCAGCCAGCCAAACAGCATCCCGCCCAGATGCGCGAAGTGGGCCACGCCGGGCTGCCAACCGGTGGCGCCGAGCATCAGTTCCATCGCACCGAACACGATCACGAAGGTGCGTGCCTTCATCGGGATCGGCGGGAACAGCAGCATCACCCGCTGGTTCGGGAACAGCATGCCGTAGGCCAGCAGCAGCCCGAACACACCGCCGGAAGCACCCAGCACCACCGCCGGATCGGCCATCATCATGCCGACCAGCAACTGGCACAGGCCGGCACCGACGATGCAGACCAGGTAGTAGGTGAGGAAGCGCTTTTCACCCCAGGTCTGTTCCAGCGGCGCGCCGAACATGAAGAGCGCCAGCATGTTGAAGAACAGATGGCCGAAGCCGCCATGCAGGAACCCGTAGGTCAGCAGCTGCCAGGGTTGGAAGTTGCCGCCGGGCGAGAACGGATCGAAGCCGTCGCGCAACGGTTGCAGCATGAACGGCTCGAAGGTGCCGTTGCCGAGCAGGAACGGCTGCTGCAGCAGGAACAGCACGATGTTGGCGATCAACAGTGCCTTGGTGACGGTGGGCAGTCGCGGAAACATGGGGGCATCCTTTGGAACCGAGCCCATCATAGCCGCAGCGCCCGGCGATGGCGGCAGCGCCCGGCCATCGCGTTCACGCCGGTGGCGGTCAGCCGGGGCCCCACACCGCTTCGTCCAGCGTATCGGCAGGGCGCCGCGGCATCTGCTTGACCCGCCCATGTTCGATCGCCACGCCTTCGGCACGCAGGCGCTGGCTCTGTTCGCGCCAGCCGTGCGAGCCTTCCGGCATCGCGATGCGCCCATCCGAGCGCAGCACGCGATGCCAGGGCAGGTCCGGATCCTCGTTCATGCCAAGCACGCGCGCGGTCAGCCGTGCCCTGCCGGGCAATCCGGCCTTGGCCGCCACCTGTCCATAGCCCATCACCTGCCCGCGTGGAATGGCGCGGATCACCGCCAGAATGCGCTCGCGGGCCTGCGCGGCGGCATCGACGGGAGCATCCGTGGTTGCCTTCACGCGCGTACGCGGCTGACCAGCAGCACGCCGACCAGCACCAGTGCCGTCCCCAGGATCTGCCAGGGCCCCATGGGTTCGTCGAGCAGCCATAGACTCATCACGATGGTGGATACCGGACCGAGCATACCCACCTGCGCGGCCAGCGACGAGCCGATCCGCTTCACCGCCAGCATGATCGCCATCACCGGCAGTACCGTGCACACCGTGGCATTGACCAGCGACAGCGCGTACACCGGCACGGCCGCCTGGCCGAGTGCGGCCAGCGGATGCAGCAGCGCGAAGTGCAGCACGCACAGCACGCAGGCCACGCAGCTGGCATACGCGGTCAGCCGGATCGCGCCGATCCGCGCCACCACCTGGCCGCTGCCGAACAGATACAGCGCATAGCTCAAGGCACTGGCCAGCACCAGCGCACTGCCCAGCACGATGCGCCCGCCTTCCAGCTGCAGGTCATGTCCGAACGCCAACAGCACGCCCAGGTAGCTCAGGCCCAACGCCGCCAATTGCCCGCGACCGGGGCGCTTCTTCAACAGCACCAGGCTGATCAGCAGCACCAGGGTGGGGTTCAAATACAGGATCAGCCGCTCCAGGGTCACGCTGATGTACTGCAGGCCCTGGAAGTCCAGCAGGCTGGACAGGTAGTACCCGGTAAAGCCCAGCCACAGCACCCGGCCGCGATCGGCCCAGGACAACGCGGTGGCGCGGCGTGCCGACCATATCGCCAACAGCGCAAACAGCGGGAACGCCATCAGCATGCGCAATGCCAGCAACGTCGTCGCGTCCACGCCGTGCCGGTAGGCCAGCTTGACGATCACCGCCTTGCCGGATGCGGCGATGGCGCCGACTGCGGCCAGCGCGATGCCCCCCGCGGCAATGCGGGCGGACGAGGTGGGCAGCGACGAAGCAGTGGACGGCATCAGAACGGCGGCGGGCGGTACGGAAGGGGCGCGCATGCGCATTCCTACCGCATCAGCACGACTTCCTCCGAGGAGGTGGGATGGATCGCCACGGTGTCGTCGAGCTGCGCTTTGGTCACGCCCATCTTTACCGCCACGGCGAACCCCTGCAGGATCTCATCGGCGGCCTCGCCCAGCAGGTGCACGCCGACCACGCGTTCGTCCTCGCCCACGCATACCAGCTTGAACAGGCTGCGCTGGGTGCCATCGGACAATGCCTGCAGCATCGGCCGGAAGTTGCTGCGATACACCCGCACGTCAGCGTGCTTCTCGCGGGCCTGCTCTTCGCTCAGCCCGACCGCGCCAAGCGCCGGGTGCGAGAACACCACGCTGGCGACGTTTTCGTAATCCATCTTCGCCTCGGGCTTGTCGCCAAACAGACGGTCCATCAGTTTGCGCGCCGCCGCGATCGCCACCGGCGTCAATCCAACCTTGCCGGCGATGTCACCGACCGCGTGCACGCTGGGCACCGCGGTGGTCTGCCACGTATCCACTTCCACCTCTCCCTTGTCGCCCACCACGATGCCCATTGCCTCCAGCCCCAATCCAGCACTGTTGCCGCGGCGGCCGGTGGCGAAGAACAACTGGTCGAACACCGCCTCATGCGGGCCATCATGACCGTAGGCAACCACCGCCCCGCCCTCGCCGCGCAGCTCACGCAGGCGGTAGTTGAAGTGCACCCGCACGCCCTGGTGGCGCAGGTTGTCGGCCAGCTGCGCGGTCAGTTCCGCATCGAAGCGTTCCAGCAGGCGAGCGCCGCGGACCAGCAGGGTCACCTTGCTGCCCAGCGCCTGCAGAAGGCCGGCCAGTTCGACGGCGATGTAGCCACCGCCGACGATCGCCACCCGCTCCGGCGCACTGCACAGGTTGAAGAAGTCGTCCGACACCGCGCCCAGCGCCGCCCCCGGAATGTCCGGACGCTGCGGATGGGCACCGGTGGCGATCACGATGTGCGCGGCACTGATGCGCACCCCGTCGCTGCATTCCACCGTATGGGCATCCACCAGATGACCGCGGCGCGGCACCCGCACCACTTGGCTCTCATCCAGGCGCTTGAGGTAACTGGCATGGATGTTGGCGATGTAGGCCTGGCGATGCACGACCAGTTCCTTCCAGTCCAGGCGAGGCCGCACCGGTACATCGAAGCCCATGGTCGCTGCCATGCCGATACGCCCGGCCAGGTCTGCCGCCAGCCACATGGCCTTCTTCGGCACGCAGCCGACGTTGACGCAGGTGCCACCGAGTTCGCCCGGTTCCAGCATCGCCACGCGCTGGCCGTGCTGTGCGGCGCGGAACGCCGCGGCCAGGCCGCCGGAGCCACCGCCCAGCACGATCAGGTCATAGTCGTAGTGCTTGCTCATTGAATTTTCTCAACGTATTGAAAGACGACAGGCGGCGCCGCCATGCGGGCCCCGAGCATGCCATGCGGGGCCGCGAGCCAGACGTGAGGGAAGCGCACGGCACGGGCCATCGGCCGGTCAGCTGCGCGCGGCAGGCGCACGCCGCAATGCAGGCCATTGCAGGTAGGTCATCGCCCGCCACACCCATTCCAGCGGGCCGAAGCGGAAATGACGCAACCACCACTGGCTGGCCAGCACCTGCAGCGCGAACACGCCCAGCGCGAAGGGAATCTGCCCGGCCCGCGGCAGCTGTTCAAACATGCCCAGGCCGTAGCCATAAAACACCCAGGTGCACAGCAACGACTGCGCGATGTACTGGCTCAACGCCATCCGCCCCACCGGCGCGAGCCACTGCAGGCGTACACGCACGTGCACGATCCAGGCCAGGTAGCCCAGGCACATCAACAGCGAGGCCACCGATGACAGCGCGAAGGCCGCGCCACTGGACGCGGTGAACGTGCCGGGGGCGAGATAGGGCTGCCACACCGCGCTGGTCAACATCAAGGCCAACCCGAGCGGCAACGCCCCCCAGCGCAGCCGCCGGTACAGGCGTTCAAAGCGTTCGGGCGTGGCCAGCGCGCCACTGCGCGCGAACCAGCTGCCGATCAGGAACATGCCCAGCACTTCCGGGCCCACCACGATGATCGCACTGAGCTGCGCCCCGACATCGCGCAGCCGCTGCACCACCGCCTGCGCATAGCTGCCATGGCCGTAGGCCTGGCGCTGCAGCTCGATGGTCTGTTGGGCGTTGGAGACCGCATCACGCAGCGCAGGGTTGTCCGGCTGCACATGGGCGGCCAGGCCCATCAGCGCGCCCATGAGCAGCATCAACACACCGGCGCACAGGTAGCAGAACACGCCCATCACCGGCAGCCAGCGCGTGGGTGCTTCGCGGCAGGCCAGCAACGGCAGGGCCACCAGGGCGTACACCACCAGGATGTCGCCGGACCACACCAGCAGCGCATGGCACAGGCCGATCAACAGCAGGGCCGCGGTGCGCCGCAGGTAGAACGGGGCGAACGCGCGCTGCGCGGCATCGGCGCGCTGGGCCATGATCGCAAAGCCCGCCCCGAACAGCAGCGAGAAAAGGGTGAAGAACTTGCCCTGGACCAGTACGTAGATGGCCCCGTCGGCCCAGTAGTCCAGGCCCTGCCAATGCGGGTCGATACCGGTGAAGGCCAGGTCCATCGGTCCGGCGAAGGCTTCCATGTTCATCAACAGGATGCCCAGCAGCGCGAACCCGCGCAGGATGTCCAGCACCGCGATGCGGTCGCCGGTGGCCACCGGCTGCAGGGAAAGGGAAGCGGCGTTCACAGGCACTCCGTGGACCATGGCGGCCATTATGCGGTCGCGCCGCGCGTTGCGGCCGACGTTGCAGTGTTGCGCAAATGCAACGGCCCGCCGAAGCGGGCCGTTGCGTCATGCCGGGTGGCCAGCACTCAGTGCTGGTGGCCGCCATCGCCGTGCACGTGGCCGTGCTCAAGCTCTTCTGCGGCCGCTTCGCGCACGTCGATGATCTCCACCGAGAAGTGCAGGTCCTTGCCGGCCATCGGATGGTTCAGGTCGACATCGACCACGCTCATGCCGACCTTCTGCACGGTGACCGCGCGCGCACCGAAGTTGGTCTGCAGCACGACCTGCTGGCCCGGGACCAGCTTGGTGGTGCCGAAATGCTTCTTCGGCACGCGCTGGGTGAGGCCTTCGCGGCGCTCGCCGTAGGCATCGGCCGCGGTGACGTCCACCTCGAAGGTGGCGCCGGCCTCTTTGTCCATCATGGCGTTTTCCAGGCCCGGGATGATGTTGCCGTGGCCGATCAGGATCGCCAGCGGATCACGGTCCTTCGAGCTTTCGATCGGCTCCTGGCCCTGTTCGGCGACGGTGTAGTGGAAACGGACGACGCTGTCTTTTTCGATCTTCATGCGCAACTCTGGCTGGTCGCTGCCGATGGCAGACGGGTGGGGCGGGTTGTCGCCCGCCGGATACGCCGCCATCATGACGGCCTTCTAAGGCCGCGCATTATCCGGACAACATGCACATGACGCCAGTTCTGCGCTCGACCCGCCTGTTCGCCCGCCTGGCCATGCTGGCGGTCATCGCCCTGTTGAGCGCCTGTGGCGGCGGCAAGACCCACCGCCCGGCCGCCCCGCCCGCCTCCTCCACCCAGGTCTGGCCGACGGTCGCCCCGAACGATCCCCAGGCTGCCAACGCGGTGCTGATGCGCGCCATCGGCCTGGTCGGCACGCCCTACCGGTATGGCGGCAACACCCCCGAATCGGGGTTCGACTGCAGCGGCCTGGTCGCCTATGTCTACCGCGAAATGCTCGACCTCAAGCTGCCGCGCACCTCGCGCGACCTGGCCGCCGTGCAGGGGCCGAAGATCGAACCCAAGCGTCTGGCCCCGGGTGACCTGGTGTTCTTCGGCAGCCGCGGCACGGTCTCCCACGTGGGCATCTACGTGGGCGAAGGCCGCTTCGTGCATGCCCCGAGCACCGGCGGCACGGTGCGCCTGGACTCGCTTGGCGGGCCCTACTGGAAAGACCATTACACCGGCGCGAAACGTGTCCTGCACTAAGGTGAACAGGGCTAAGGGTCTAATTTGTGACACTCATCACGTACATGTAAACGAAAAATTAACGAAATTTGTACCTAATCACGGCACTTACACGGCATGATCACCCATCGTTTTTATTCAGTGACCGCCGCGTGACGACAGCCGACCTGACTTGCCTAGGCCAGACCGCCGCCCCCCGGCGCAGCACCCGCCCCGTTTTCCTCGCCCTCGCGCTCTGCCTGGCCAGCCTTCCGGCTTGGGCCCAGACCGCACCGGCCACCGCTGTCGATGCCGCCGCTCCGGCCGGCGCCAGCACTCCCGAATCTTCCGCGGTGGCAAAGCCCAAGGCTGATGCCCCCGCCCGCAGCAAGGCCGACGCCGCTGCCAGCGCTACCCTCGCCGCCCTGCTTCCGCACCTCGCGGCCAACGACACCATCCCCTTGATGGACCGCTCGGCGATGTTCGCCGGCGACCTCAGCCGCCTGCTCGCCAACTACGACGCCAGCACCGGCGCCAATGGCGCGGTGGTCGGTGGCGCGGCCGACAACGGCAAGGTGCAGTCGCTGCTGCGCCGCGCGATGACCCTGCTGGGCACGCCGTACCGCTGGGGTGGTACCTCGCCGGACAGCGGTTTCGACTGCAGTGGGCTGGTCGGCTACGTGTTCAAGACCGCCCTGGGCATCGAACTGCCGCGCGTCTCCCGCGAAATGGCCCACGACGGCGATGCCGAGCTGATCAACGACCGTACCGCGCTGGCCGCCGGTGACTTGGTGTTCTTCGGCCGCAAGGGCCGGGTCGACCATGTCGGCATCTATGTCGGCGAAGGCCGCTTCCTGCACGCCCCCAGCACCGGCAAGGACGTTCGCGTCGACAGCCTGATGACCGGCTACTGGAGTGGCAAGTTCATGCAGGCCCGCCGCGTCGACCTCTGACGCCGGCTGCCCGCTTCCAGAAAAACCGCTGCCCTGCAGCGGTTTTTTTTTCTTCGCCTACCAACCGGAAAGGCAGAAGGGCGCTTCTGTCATCGGTTCCGAGGCTGGGCAGGGGTGGGTGGTGGCCTTGGGCAAAGCCAATCGCCAAGCGCACGGGCTTCTCCGACATCTTGGCCGCAAGCCGCAGCAGGTTTGCGAGACCGTCCACCGCATGGATGCGGCGGGGGAGCCTATTGCCTGCCCCTGCTTCTGCCCGCCATGGCCGGTGCCAGCAGCAACTCCCGTTATCCCTCGTATTGCTTCGGCAATTGCAGCAAACCCAGTGCCCGGCCGATGTTCCGGCGGGCCGCGGACCCGGACGTGGGGCGGCACGTCCAGGGCCACCGGACCAGCATCGAAGACCGCCCGTGATCCCAGTCGACAAGGTGACGCATGGCGGCAGTCCCCGAATTTCCATCACGGTGTGTGATCTGGTTTGGACACCCCCACCCGGCCGAGCGCATCGCCCTGGCCGCAGCAGGCTGGCAGGTCCGTGGCGTGGCCACCGACGACTGCATCGCCATCGGCATGCGCGGCAGCGACCAGGTGGTTGGCCTGCTGGACCTGCGCACCGCGCTGCCCGCCAACCTTGCCCGGCTACAGGCGTTGCTGGACGAGCATCGCCACATGACCCTGCTGGCGATCCTGCCGGCCGGATCGCCCTTGCTGCCGCCCGCCCTGCACCCCCTGCTCAGCGCCTGCCTGGAAACCTACACCGCGCCACTGGACCTGACGCAGATGCTGGCGCGGCTGCAACGGCTGGCCGGCGACGCCGGGCAACCGGTCGCGCACGGCCCGCAGCACCTGATCGGTGACAGCGCGGTGCTGCAGGTTGCGCGCGCCGCCCTCCGCAAATTCGCCCCGGTGGATCTCCCGGTCCTGATCACCGGCGAAACCGGCACCGGCAAGGAACTGGCCGCCCAGGCGCTGCACGCGTTGTCGCCGCGCCACGCGCGCCCCTTCCTCGCCGTGAACTGCGGCGCGATCCCGGCTGCACTGGTGCAGTCGGAACTGTTCGGCCATGAACGCGGTGCGTTCACCGGTGCAGCCAATCGTCGCCTGGGCCTGTTCGAGACGGCCAGCGGTGGCACCGTGTTCCTGGATGAAATCGGCGACCTGCCGCTGGATGCGCAGACCAACCTGCTGCGCGTGCTGCAGGAAGGCACCGTCGAACGGGTTGGCAGCAACCGTCCGCTGGCGGTGGATGTGCGCGTGCTCGCCGCCACCCACGTCGACCTGGAACAGGCGGTGGAGCGCGGGCAGTTCCGCCGCGATCTGTTCTACCGTCTGAACGTGCTGCGCCTGCCGCTGCCGCCGCTGCGCGATCGCGGCAGCGACATCCTGCTGCTGGCCAACCATTTCCTGGCCAGCTTCCGCGACCGCCACGCCACCCGTGCGCGCGGCTTCAGCAGCGACGCCATCCGTGCATTGGAGCGCTTCGGCTGGCCGGGCAACGTGCGCGAACTGCTCAACCGGGTGCAGCGCGCGGCGATCGTCAGCGAGGGCGAACTGATCGGCACCGAGGACCTGGAACTGGTCACGCTGCCGCTGGACATGCCGCAGAAGCTGCTGCAGGACGCGCGCCAAGCGGCCGAGCGCGACACCCTGCTGCGCGCCCTGCGCCAGAACGAATACAACATCACCGCCTGCGCACGCCACATGCAGGTCTCGCGGGTCACCGTGTACCGATTGTGCCGCAAGCATCAACTGGCCCTGTCCGAACTGCGCTGACCCGACCCCGGGGTCAGCTGCACTGCGCGGCCGTAGCTGCGCTGCGCGCTCACAGCATGTACGGCACCTTGAAGGCCAGGGTGAAGTCCGGCGCGTCCGGGGTCAGGCCGATGCCGAGCAGGCTGACCAGCGTGGTATTGCGGTTGAGCGCGTAGGTGATGCCCAGGTTGAGCGTACCGGCGTTGGCATCGCTGCCGATCACCTTCATCCACTGGCCATCCTTGAAACGCGTCTGCGCACGCGCGCTCAACTTGTCGCTGAAGGAAATGCTCAAACTGGTGCGTTCGTTGAAGGCAAAGGCCACACCGGCGCCAAAGTAGTACGACCCGCCCAGCTTCACCTCGCCCGGGTTGCGGGTGTCGGGATTGGAATCGAGGTCGTCGAAATCACGCGCGAGCGAATGGATGTAGCCGATGTTGGCGAACAGGATCGCCGGGTCGGCGGTCTTCACTGCAGACAGGCCGACGTTGGCCTGCCATACGCCATTGCCGGTGGGTTGCTGCTCGGGCACCGCGAAGCGGATGAAATCATCGTCGTCGCGCTCGAGCACCTTCCAGTCCAGCCCGTACGGCGCACGCCCGGTCGGCGCGGTCGCCCCTACCGTGAGCACGGTTTCCGGCCAGCGCCCATGTTCGCCGAACAGTTTGTAGTTGGCGCTCAGGCCGATATCGCCGATCCCGTTGCCATCGGTCTCTTCCTGCGCGATCGCGGCGGCCGAACCGCCCGCACCGCCCTTCTGGTACACCGTCTTGCGCGCCAGGTAAGGCACGTCCATGTTCAAGGTCAGGCGCGGGCTGACACCCCAGCGCGCGGCCAGGTTGTAGGTGAGCGTGTCCGACTCGACGTTCTCGATGGCGATGTTGCCCAGGAAGATCGCATCCAGCGCCAGGAACCCATTGAGGCTGATCTGTTTGCGGTCGTAGCGCGAGTAGGTGAGGCTGTTTTCAACCGTGAAGCGTCGGCTGAACAAGGCGGCCTGCTGCTGCTTGACGTCATCCACGCTGCGCCGCGAGGCCTGCTTGGCCTGCTGCGCTTCTTCGGCGCTGCTGGCATAACCGTCGGCACTGGGCGGTGCAGCCGGGGTCCCGGCCGGCATC
Organism: Stenotrophomonas sp. GL_101; assembly: GCF_057835675.1. Taxonomy (NCBI): domain Bacteria; kingdom Pseudomonadati; phylum Pseudomonadota; class Gammaproteobacteria; order Lysobacterales; family Lysobacteraceae; genus Stenotrophomonas; species Stenotrophomonas sp. GL_101. The sequence continues at coordinate 3,356,023 of NZ_CM174432.1, forward strand.
GGTGGCGGTGGCGTGCCTGCGGCGGCCGCCAGTGGCGCAGCCTTGCCCGACAACCGCGCCTGCATCGCCTGCACCTGCATGTCCAGCTCGCGCAGGCGACGCACTTCCTGGGCGTAGTTGGCCTTGAGTGTCTCCAACTGCGCGATCAGCGCTTTGACGTCGGCCTCATCGGCCGGCGTGGCCGCTGCGGCCTGCGCATGCGCGCCGCCGGCGGCCATCAATGCCAGCGCCGCCAGCGCCAGCGGGGTAGCTCGTATCGAGGTGTGCATTGCCTTGGCCCACGTTGGTGTTGTCACTCCCCCTGCCCGGCCCGGGATTACTGGCCGGGCCCCATGCCGACACCGCGTACCAGCGTCATCGCCTGTGCCACGTTCTGGCTGAGCGGGACGTTGCTGGCCAGGGACTGCCGGACAAGATCGATCTGCATGCGGTTGCTGGCGGCCTGGCCATCGCTGCCGATGGCGATGCTCTGGCCGACGCTGCCATTGCGGATCCACTGCTGCACCGCGCCGACGCCCTCGATCTGCAGTTGCACCTTGGCGCTGTTGCCGTCCAGTTGCGCCACCGCGCTGACGCCGCCCTGCTGCACGCTGGCCAGGTTCTGGCCCTGCGCGGCGGCATCGGGCGCCTGCCCGTCGCGAACGCTGAGGTGGGTGGTATTGCTGGCCACGTTGCCGTCACCGGCCACCTGGATGCTCTGCGCCAAACCCGCCACGTTCTGCAGGCCGCTGGCATCGATGCTGCGGCCGGGCGTGGCCGGCAACGGCGCGTCGGCCTCGGTCACCGTGACCGAGGGGGTGAAGCTGATCCTCGGCGTGTTGCCGTGGCTGAAATCCATGCCCAGGGTCAACGCGCTGCGGGCCGCCTGTCCGCCGCTGTTCCACTGGGTGATCATGGTCACGCCGAACCACGCCACGCTGTTGCCGTTGACCGTATAGCGCCCGCGCATCAGGTTCAGCTCGGGATCGGGAATCTCGCTCAGGCCCTTGCCGGGCCGTCCTTCCTCGGCGTGCACCGGTGCGATCCCGAGCAGGGTCAGCAGCAGTACGCCGTGCGTCCACATTGCAATGTTCATGTCCAGTTGCCTCCTAGAACAGATCGGCATGGGTGAAACCGAAATCGACCAGCTCCGCGTCGGTGATCGGTCCCTGCCGGGCATACAGCGAACGCGCACTCGGCCGTTCACCGGGCAGCAGCAACACCGTGTTGCGATCGAAATCACTGCCGATCACGACAAACACGGCACGCGACGGCCACGCCTCGAGAAATTCACTGACTGGAATGCTGCGATTGCCCAGGATCGGGTCGGCCACGTCCACCAGCTCACCGCGGACCTGCTTGAGGACCACGAAATGGCGGAAGCCACGCACATCCATCAGCACCAGTCCGGGCACGCGCAGCGAGCGCAGACGCTCTTCGTTGACGCGGTAGCCACGTCCACGCATGCCCATCGATTCCACGTAACGCTTGATGTCCAGCAGCGAAAACCCCCGCTGATGGACCAGTTGCGGGTCCGAGACCCCCATCATCCCTTCGATTACCGTGCCTTCGTCGGCATCCAGGTGGTAGGCATAGCGCAGGATGGTCGCCAATGCCGCCGCGCCACAGCTGTAGTCGGTGTGCTGGCGGACCACGTTGCGGAATCGCCGTTCCTGCATGCTCTCCACGCGCTGGGTGAGCACCGCGCCATTGGGCAGCACGCCACTGAAACCGACCTCGCCGGCGCGTACCGCACCCACGGGCATCAGCAGCAGTATCAGCACCCACCCACACAGTGCTCGCATCAACATTGGCCTGGCTCCGGCTGAGGAAGGAGCCCCTGCCCCAAAGGGGGAGAATGGGACAGGGGCCCCCGGGAAGCCCGGCCATTGGCGGATGGCCGGGTTTGTTGCGCTCAACGCGTGTTGCTGGCGAAAACGGTCACCCTTACTCGCCGGTGCCACCGCCACCGCCGCCGGTGGACGGTTGCGCGACGGCCAGGGCCAGGCTGTTGGCCTGCAGGTTGCCGGTACCGGCGGCCACGTTCACCCCGATGTTGCCCGACGCGCTGGAGAACGCACTGCCGGACAATGCCGCGGTGTTGGTCGCATCCACGTTCACCCAACGGGTGGTGGAGACGGTGCCGCTTAGGCTGGCATACAGGTCGGCCACGCCCAGTTCGACGAACCGGCTGGTGCCGCTTTCATCGGTATCGAACGCGATACCGCCCACGCCCTCGCGGTTCGGGTTCATCGTGGCGTTCTGGATCTCGTTGTCCATGTCGATGTGGCCGGTTGCATTGCCACTCGGATGGTCGAGTTCACCATTCCAGGTATCCAGGTAGTAGTTGTCTTTCTGGTAGGCGTTGCCGCTGCCGGTGTAGGTGCCGGCGCCGACCGCCAGGGTAGCGCCGGCGACGCGACCACGCAGGCTCACGTTGACGGTGTCGGTCATCGAACGCAGGTAGCCGGCGTTGGCCACGGTGTTGCCGGTGGAGACCTGGTTGGAGCTGATGCTCGAGGTGGCATAGGCACTGGTGGCCACCGAGGCGGCGAGCGCGTTCTTCTGCTCGTTGTTGTTGCCCGAGGCGACGTTGGCGCCGATGTTGCCGGAGGCACCGCTGAAGGCATTGCCACCCAGGCCCGCGGCATTGGTCACGCCGGAGTTGAGGGTGGTGTTGCCCGCGCCGTACTGGTTGACGAAGACTTCGGCATCGGCCATGCCGAAGCTGAAGGACGCATCGGCCGCCGACAGCGAAGCGGCATTGTCCTGTGCGTTGTTGTCACCGGCGGCCACGTTGAAGCCCAGGTTGCCGGACGCATCGGAACCGACGTCATCGGCGATCGAGGCGCTGTTGGTCACCAGGCTGTTGGCGGCGTTGTTGTTGGTGATCGACTGGCGATTGTCGATGATCGCGATCGCCGCCGAGTCCAGGTCGATCGAGCCGGTGATTTCCGGATCGCCCGAGAAGCTGACGTCCGAACTCAGGCGCATGTCCTTTTCAAGGTTCACATCGACGCCGTGGTTGTTCTTTTCCTTGCGCTCGTCGGCCTGGATGTTGCTGTGCTCGTTCACCGTGACATTGCGGTTGCGGGTGATGTTGCTGTTGACGGTGGTATTGCTGGTGCTGTTGTTGTTGGTGGTGTTGTTGTGGGTCCGGTTCCAGGTACGGGTATCGGTATCCGTATCGGTGTTGGTGCGCGTTTCAGTCACGTTGTGCACGTGGTTGATGTTGGCACTGTGGTTCTGGTTGTCGCGGTCGTTGCCCCAGCCGTTGGCGCCGGCGGAAGCAGACGCGGCGGCGATGGCCAGCGCAAGTACGGTCCGTTTCATGTTGGTGTTCATGGTGCCCTCTCTCTCATCACAGACAATCGGGTGGATGTGACTACTCACGGGGTGGACTGCACCGAGATGCTCAGTTGGTTTGCGGTGGCGTTGCCGGATCCCGCGATCTGATTGAGTTGCAGGACGCCGTCGAAACCCTGCAGTGCGGTGTCTTCCACCGCCACGCTGCGGGTTCCGGCGGGCCTACCGCTGTTGGCGGTTCCCTGCCCCCCTGCTGACGCGAGCGCCCCCGACGCGGCCAAGGCCTCGTCGTTCGACTCGCGTATGCCCTGTTGCGCCAGCGTGGCGGTGACGACGTTGAGCGTCGCATTGCCGGTGCCGCTGGCCTGATTGATCATGGCGACGCCGCTGGCGCCATTCAGTGCGTGTCCGCCGATGCTGGCGCTGGCGTCCATGGCACCGTCGGCGAGCACGCGGTTATCGGCCTGGCGTTGTCGCGCATTGACGGCAATGTGTGCGTTCTGCCCGCTGGCGATGCCCAGCAGGTTGGCCTGCTGGTTGAGGTCGCCGGCGGCCATGTTGACGGTGATGGCACCGTCGGCGCCGGACAGCACGCGACCGTCGATGCGGCTATGGTTGAGGTAGGACAGCATCGCGGCATAGTCATCGGCCTGCTGCGCAGGCAGCGGCAGCGGCGCTACCGCGATGATGGCGATCAGCAGGACACCCGCCACCCGGTTCATTTGCCCGGCCCGCCTGCAGGCTGGCCCAGCGGGAACTGTGCGAGCGCACCGCGTACCTGGTCGGCGATGCCACGCGTGGCGCCGCTCACCGCGCCCATGGGGCCGCCGATGGCACCACTGAGCTGGTTGCCGGACAGGGCGCCGTTGTCGGTGGCCTTGCCGAGGGTGCTGGTCACTGTGGTGCCGGTGACGCGTTCAATGGTGGTGGGCATGTGGCCGTTGCCGGCGCCGGTGTTGGAGCCGAGCGCGGCATAGTCGTCGTCGCTGAGTTCGTCCATGCCGGTGGAAGTGCCCAGGGCCTGGCCAAGTTCGCGCTTGGGCGAGGGATCGGCGATCAGCGCCATGCCCGGCGGGGCGGGGCGATAGGCGACGCGCGCGGAAACATCGCGCAGCAGTACGATTTCGCCCGGCTGCGCCTTCACTCCCTGGCGTGCACCGGATGCATCGGCCGCCATCGGCAATGCCAACGACACGGCCAGCAGGCAGAGGCCGGTGGTGGTGGTGCGGTACTTGGCAACGCTGTCCATGGCGCCCTCCCGGAAACATGGGGGGAGGTAACGCAGCATTCGTGCCAAGTCTGCGGGCCCGGATTTCCGGGCTTTAGCGCGCCACGCGGTGGACGGCCGCAACAAGGTTGTTACAGATTCGTTGGGAAAAACCCCTGCTGAACACGCACCTCACCGGGGCTGCGGGCTTGGCGTTGCTGGGCCCCGCGCGGGTGTATCACCGCTGTTACACCGCTTGATACGGTGTTTACAGTGCGTGGTCAGGTGGGCACGGGTACGCCCAGAGCAGAGCGCGGCGGATCGTCTCTACAGGCCGGCAACCCGGGCGACGGCAGGGAGATCCACGCCGTTGCAGACAGCCCCGCTGATGCGGGCCTATGCCTAACAACGCCGCAGCACGCAATCACTCAGTGCGCCTTTTCCTCACCCTCATCCACCCCCAGATTGGTGGAGGGGTTGTCGTAGACCTCGCGATCCAGCAACCCGGTTTCCTTGGCCACCAGCACCGGCACCAGCATCTGCCCGGTCACGTTCGTCATCGTGCGCATCATGTCCAGGATCCGGTCGATCGCATATAGATAACCGATCGTCTCCAGCGGTAGATTGGCCGCACTCAACACCACCGTGGCCATCACCACCGCCGTGCCGGGCACGCCGGCCGTCCCGAAACTGCCCAGCACCGAGGCGATCAACACCACGATGTACTGCTCCGGCGTCAACGGCACCCCCGTGTACTGCGCAATGAACACCGCGCACAACGCCGGATAGATCGCCCCGCACCCGTCCATCTTGATGCTCGCCCCCAGCGGCACCGCGAACGACGCATAGTCCTTGTTCACGCCCAGGTTGTGCGTGATCGAGCGCATCGCCGCCGGCATCGCCGCAAAGCTCGACGAACTCACGAATGCCACCTGCATGCCCGGCGCCGCGCCCCGGAAGAACTTCAACGGATTCAACCCGTGCACCAACAACAGACTGCCGTAGACGAACACGATGTGCAGCGCACACGCCACATACAGCGCCAGCACGAAATTGCCCAACGGCAGCAGCTTCTCGAAACCGTAACTGCCCACCAGCCCCGCGATCAGCCCGAACGTGCCCAGCGGCGTGATCTCCAGCACGAAGCGCGTCACCTGGATCATGATGTCGCTCAGCTGCCCGGTCAGCTTGCGCGCCTCGGCCACCTTGTCGCCCAGCTTCACCATCGCAAAGCCCAGCAGGCCGGCGAAGAAGATTACCGGCAGGATCGAGCCACGCCCCGGCGCCAGCACCGTCTCGCCCGCCGCATTGAGCTTGGTGCCGATGCCGGTGAGCGCGTAGAACACGTTTGACGGCACTACATCCATCAGCACCTTGATCACGCTCGGCACTTCCCGCGGCGTATAGCCGTGGTCCATGCTCAGGCTCAGGTTGCCCGTGCCCGGCTGCATGATCGTCCCCACCGCCAAGCCCACGCACACCGCCAGCGCGGCGGTGATGATGAACCACAGGAACGTCCGCCCGCCCAACGCGGCCACCGACTTCTGCCCATGCAGCGAGGAGATCGCGTTGATCACCGCGAAGAACACCAGCGGCACCGCGATCATCTTGATCAACGTGACATACAGGTCACCCAGCGGGCCGAACCAGGTTTCCGCGGCCGGACCGAGCAGCCAGCCGGCCAGCGCGCCGAGCACGAAGCCACCGAGTACGCGTTGCCAGAAAGGAATCCGCAACCACGCAGAGACCAGCTTCATGAGCATTCCAGAGAGGATTTGACAGCTCGCCACCTTAGCCCAACCCGGCCCGCGGGACGAGGCGCACACGGAAAATCAGCGTGTCATCGGCGTGCCTTGCGGCATTCTGCATAATGAATGCCCGTTTCACATGTGAGATACGCGCGTCCATGTCCCGTTCCACGTCCCTCATGGCGGCCATCGCCAGCACCCTGCTGCTCGGCGCCTGCGCCAGCACCGGCCCGGTTTCCAGCGCCCCCGGCGCGGTTGCGGTCGACGTTCCCCCCGTGGCCCACCCGGCCGGCGAAACGCCCCAGTGGTGGTACCGCAGCGGCGCCGCCCGCGCCGCCGGCAGTGGCGCCATGGACGGTACCGCCAAGAACGTGATCCTGTTCCTCGGTGACGGCATGAGCCTCACCACCGTCGCCGCCGCGCGGATCTTCGAAGGCCAGCGCAACGGCAACCCCGGCGAAGAGAACCTGTTGTCCTGGGAACGTTTCCCGGCCACCGCATTCAGCAAGACCTACAACACCGACTCGCAGACCCCCGACTCGGCCGGCACCATGACCGCCATCACCACCGGCGTGAAAACCCACATGGGGGCCATCGGGGTCAGCGCCGGCAGCCGCAACGAGTGTGCCGACAGCCTCGACAAGGGCCTGCTGACCTGGCTGCAGCTGGCCGACAGCGCCCACATGGCCACCGGCATCGTCTCCACCGCCCGCCTCACCCACGCCACCCCGGCCGCCACCTACGCGCACTCGCCCGAGCGCAACTGGGAAAACGACACCGACCTGCCCGAAGCAGCCAGGGCGGCCGGCTGCAAGGACATCGCCCAGCAGCTGTTGTCCACCGCCCGTTTCGGGCGCGGCCCGCTGGTCGCCCTGGGCGGCGGCCGTGGTGAATTCACCACCGTCGAAGAACGCGACCCCGAATACGACGACAAGGTCGGCCAGCGCCTGGACGGGCGCAGCCTGGTCAGCGAATGGCAGCAGGCCCACCCGCAGGGCGCCTATGTCTGGAACGCCAAGCAGCTGCAGGCGGCCGCCAACGCCCCGGCCATCCTCGGCCTGTTCGAGCCGGACCACATGCGCTATGAAATCGAGCGCAAGGACGACCCGGCCGGCGAGCCCAGCCTGGCCGAGTTGACCAAGGCGGCCATCACCACCCTGTCCCGGCAGAAGGAAGGTTACGTGCTGATGGTCGAGGGCGCCCGCATCGACCACGCCAACCACAGCGGCAATGCCTACCGCGCCCTGAGCGATACCGTGGCCCTGTCCGATGCCGTGCGTGCCGCGGTGGAGGCAACGTCCGACCAGGACACCCTGATCATCGTCACCGCCGACCATTCGCACACCCTGAACTTCGTCGGCTACCCGGCGCGTGGCAACCCGATCCTGGGCAAGGTCAAGGACAAGGGCGGCGAAGACGGTGCCGGTGCGCTGGACGTGGCCCGCGACGGCCTCGGCCTGCCCTACACCACCCTCAGCTACGCCAACGGCCCCGGCTACACCGGCGTCAGCAACCAGCAGCCGGCCGGCCCCAAGACCTATCCGCACAACCCGAGCAGTTTCGAGGCCGCCAACGGCCGCCCCGACCTGAGCCACGTCGACACCGAGCATCCCGATTACATGCAGGAAGCTTTGGTACCGACCAAGAGCGAAACCCACGGCGGCGAAGACGTCGGCATCTGGGCGAGCGGCCCCGGCAGCAAGGCCATCCGCGGCACCATGGAGCAGAACGCGATCTACCACATGATCGTCCAGGCCACCCCGCGCCTGCGCCAGCGCCTGTGCGAGGCCGGTACCTGCGATGCCAAGGGCGTGCCGGTCGACCTGCCCAAGCCGACCGCGTTCGAGCGCAAGGCCGACACCCCCTGATGGCTGCCACGCTCCCGGGCGTGGGTTACCGGGGCCGCAGTGCGCGGCCCCGGCCGCTGCTGCGGGCCAGCCTGTGCTTCGGCCTGGTGGCTGCCGCCAGTGCACAGGCCGCCGGCCCGGCCTGCCAGCAGCTGACCGAGGAAGACGGCCTGCAGGCACTGCCCGGCTGCACCGTGGTGGATGGCAGGCCGCAACTGGACGCTGCGCTGCTGCGGCGCCTGGACTACGACACGCATGGATTGGCGACGCTGTATGTCGGCGACAGCTTCCACTACGTCACCGGCCAGGGCCGCACCCAGGCGGTGATCACCTGGGACAACGGTCCGGATTATCTCGAAGAAGGCCTGCTGCGCGGCCGCGTCGGCGATCGCGTCGGCTACTTCACGCCCGATCTGGCCGCCGCGTTCCCCGCCACGTTTGATTTTGCCTGGCCGTTCTCCGATGGCATCGCCCAGGTCTGCAATGGCTGCCACCGTGGCACGCCCGACAACCACGGGCACACGCCCATGCAAGGCGGCGAGTGGTTCCATATCGACCGCCGCGGCCAGCGCGTGCCCGATCCGGCAGGCCCATGAGCCTGCGCGCATGGCCGTCGGCGTCGCCAGCCTTGATACTGCCCGCCTGACCGAGCTGCCCACCCCGATGTCCACCTCCCTGCCTGCTGTCCCCGCATCGCCCGCACCGACCCTGGTCGGTTTCAGTGGTGGGCACGATTCCACCGTGCTGCTGCACTGGCTGGCGCAGTCGGCGGCGCAACGTGCGGCCGGGCTGCGGGCCATTCACGTACACCATGGCCTGCAACAGGATGCCAATGCCTGGGCCGACCACTGCCAGGCGCGCTGCGCGGCATGGCGGATCCCGCTGCAGGTGATCCATGTCGATGTCGCCCGCGACAGCGGCCAGGGCCTGGAAGCGGCGGCCCGCAATGCGCGTCGCGATGCCTTTGCCCGCGCCCTGCAGCCGGGGGAACAGCTGGCGCTGGCCCACCATCGCGATGACCAGGCCGAGACCTTCCTGCTGCGTGCGCTGCGCGGCTCCGGGGTGGACGGACTGGCCGCGATCAAAGCGCAGGCCGGTTTCGCCAGCGGCAGCGTATGGCGGCCGCTGTTGCAGGTACCACGCGCCACCTTGCGCGACTACGCGCTGGCCCACGGCCTGCACTGGATCGACGACCCCAGCAACGCCAGCGACACGGCCGACCGCAACTTCCTGCGCCTGCACGTGTTGCCGTTGCTGCAGCAACGCTGGCCGCATGCCGATGCGGCGTTCGCGCGCAGTGCCGCGCTGTGCGCGCAGGCGCAGGTGCTGCTGGACAGCGGCGATGAAGCCGCGCTGCGGCGCTGCACGCTGGCGCCAGGCGTGCTGGACAGCCTGCGCGTACTGCGGCAGCCGCCCGAACGGCGTGCGCGGCTGCTGCGCCAATGGGTACGCAACTGCGGCCTGCCGCCCTTGCCTGCCGCCGGCGTGGAGGCGATCGAACGCGAGCTGCTGCCCGCCGCGCATGACGCCGATGCGCAGTTCGCCTGGCAGGGCGCGCGGATCCGGCGCTGGCGCGGCGAGCTGCACCTGCTGTCGGCCACCCTGGCGTTGCCACCGCACTGGAGCGTGCATTGGGATGGCCGTGCTGCGCTGGCCCTGCCCGATGGCGGCCAGCTGGAACTGCTGGGCGTCCAGCGCTTCCAAACGCCGCTGCAGATCCGCGCACGACGCGGCGGCGAGCGCATCCGGTTGCCCGGGCGCACCCACTCCCATGCGCTCAAGGACCTGCTGCAGCAGGGCGACCTGCCGCCTTGGCAGCGCCGCCAGTTGCCATTGCTGTTCGATGACGCGGTGTTGATGGCGGCCGGCGACCGGGTCATTGCCGCGCCCCTGCAGCACTGGTTGGATGAACACGGCGCACGCCTGCGCTGGACGCCGGGCATCGCGTGAATTGACCCCGCCGGATTGGCGCATCACACTTGCCGCATGCCCAAGAAGTCCCCCAACGAAACCTCCCCGGTCGCCCACTTCGAGCAGTCGCTGGAAGAACTGGAACAGCTGGTGGAGAAGATGGAAGCCGGTGACCTGAGCCTGGAACAATCGCTCAGTGCCTACGAGCGCGGCGTCGGTCTGTATCGCCAATGCCAGCAGGCACTGGAACAGGCCGAACTGCGCGTGCGCCTGCTCAGCGACCCGGCCCGCCCCGACACTGCCGAACCCTTCGACCCGCCCAGCCATGACGGTTGAGGTGACGTTCGCGCGGTGGCGCGATCGCATCGAAAGCCAGCTCGACGCCAGCCTGCCCTCCCCCGATCATGCCCCGCAGCGTCTGCACCAGGCGATGCGGTATGCGGTGCTCGGGGGTGGCAAGCGCATGCGTCCGCTGCTGGTCTACGCCAGCGGCCAGGTGTTCGGTGCCGATGAGCACGCTCTGGATGCACCGGCGATGGCGGTGGAACTGATCCACGCCTATTCGCTGGTGCACGACGACCTGCCGGCGATGGACGACGATGCCTTGCGTCGCGGCCGGCCCACCACCCATATCGCCTTCGACGAAGCCACTGCGATCCTTGCCGGCGATGCGCTGCAGACCCGTGCGTTCGGCCTGCTGGCCGATGCGGCGCTGCCCGCACTGCTGCGGGTGCATTGCCTGCAGGCGCTGACCCAGGCCTCGGGCGCAGCCGGCATGTGCGGTGGCCAGGCGCTGGACATCGATGCCACCGGCCATGCGCAACCGCTTGAATCGCTGCAGCGCATGCATGCGCTGAAGACCGGCGCGCTGATCCGCGCGGCGGTGCGCATGGGTGCGTTGTGCGGGGAGGCGCCGCAGCATGAGCTGCTGCAGCTGGACGATTTCGCCGATGCGCTGGGCCTGGCGTTCCAGGTGCGCGATGACATCCTCGATGTCGAAGCAAGTTCCGAGCAACTGGGCAAGACCGCGGGCAAAGACGCGGCACAAGCCAAGTCGACCTTCCCTGCGCTGCTCGGCATGGACGGCGCCAAGGCAGCACTGGCCGCGCTCCGCCAGCGCATGCACGACAGCCTGGCCGGCTACGACGAGCGCGCCGATGCGTTGCGTGCGTTGGGGCGGTTGGCGGTGGAACGGAATCACTGACGCGCCTGTCGGCAGCCCTTGCGGGTGGATCTGCGGCCGCCTGCATTCTCGACACGCAGGCACCGACGCCTTGCGCTGTAGGTCACCACCGTTGGTGGTGACGCTGATCCCACCATCACCCGGGGCGTTGCGGCAAACCAGGAGCCTCGGCGCTCTGCCGGGGGTTCTTGGTGCGTGGTTGCTGCGGTGTCTTCGCCCGTACATCGCGCGAGCGTCCGGGCCCCTTGGCGACCTGCAGGCCCTTTCGCAAATGTCCCCCGACCGCCGCCTGCGGCGACGGCCTCCTCCTTTATTTTGCCAAGGGCCTGCAGGCCGCCAAGGGGCTCGGCTTGCGGTACGCGAACGGCGGTATCCGCGCATGGCGTGGATCTGCGGCCGTCGGCATTCTCGACACGCCGGGACCGATACCCCGGTAGGTCACCACCGTTGGTGGTGACGCTGATCCCACCATCACCCGGGGCGTTGCGGCAAACCAGAAGCTCGGCGCTCCGCCGGGGGATCTTGGTGCGTGATTGCTGCGGTGTCTTCGCCCGTACATCGCGCGAGCGTCCGGGCCCCTTGGCGACCTGCAGGCCCTTTCGCAAATGTCCCCCGGCCGCCGCCTGCGGCGACGGCCTCCTCCTTTATTTTGCCAAGGGCCTGCAGGCCGCCAAGGGGCTCGGCTTGCGGGACGCGAACGACTGTATCCGCGCATGGCGTGGATCTGCGGCCGTGGGTCACCACCGTTGGTGGTGGCGCTGATCTGTCTGCTGCCTTTGCCGGAAATGCGCGATGGACAAAAAAAAACGCCCGGGAATCCCGGGCGCTTCTGTTTGCCACACGCTGCGCGGATTACTTGATCAGGCGCAGGGTGAACGGGTAGCGGTAGGCTTCGCCGTTGTTGGCCTTCATGCCGGCCAGGATGCACAGCACCAGGTTGGCCACCCACACGGCCGCCAGCATCAGCGTGCCGATCAGCACGACTACCAGGATGCTCGAGATGATGTAGGCGATTGCCACGGTGATCTGGAAGTTCAGTGCTTCCTTGGCCTGGTCGTTGACGAAGGGCTTGTTGGTGTCGTCCTTGTTCACCAGCCAGATGATCAGGGCACCGATGAAGCCGGTGAAGATACCCAGCAGGTGCGCCACCAGCGCCATGGTGCGCTGGTCGGCCGGGGCTTCGCCTGCCGGTGCCGGCGGCGGGGCGGTGACGTTCTCGAAATCGCTCACGTGGAACTCCTTGTTCGATAGGTATCTGTGGGTGGTGCGCGGCAGGCTCCCCGCCTGCCAAGGGCAGCGCCCATAGAATACGTCAATCGTTGCCCGCAACGGTCATCCGGCCGACCAGGATCGACCCTACCTGCACGTGCGACCGGTGGTCCACATCGCTGCCCACCGCCTCGATGCTGGCGAACATGTCCTTGAGGTTGCCGGCGATGGTGATGCCGTCCACCGGGTAGCTGATTTCGCCGTTTTCCACGCGGAAGCCGCCCGCCCCGCGCGAGTAGTCGCCGGTGACGCCGTTGACCCCCTGGCCCATCAGTTCGGTGACCAGCAGGCCCTCGCCCATCTGGCGTGCGATCGAGGCCAGGTCGCCGGCGTTGGCAGCGACCTTGAGGTTGTGCACGCCGCCGGCATTGCCGGTGGTGACCAGGCCCAGCTTGCGCGCCGAGTAGCTGCCCAGGATGTAGCGCTGCAACACGCCATCGGTGATCAGCGCGGCATTGCGGGTGGCCACGCCATCGCCATCGAAGGCCGACGAGCGCAGCCCGCGGCGCAGCAACGGCAGTTCATCGATCTGGAACCAGTCGGGGAACAGGCGCGTGCCGACACTGTCAAGCAGGAAGCTGGCGCGCCGGTACAACGCGCCCCCGGAGACCGCGCCGAGCAGGCTGCCGATCAGCGAGCGCGCCACTTCCGGTGAATACAGCACCGGCATCTGCGCGGTGGCCATCGAGCGCGGCTGCAGCCGGGCGACGGTGCGCTCGGCGGCGCGGCGGCCGATCGCCTCGGGCGATTCCAGGTCTTCACGGGCCAGCGCGCTGCTGTACCAGCCGTCGCGCTGCATGCCATCGCCCTGCCCGGCAATCAGTGCACAGCCGATCGAATGGTGGCTGCTGCGCTCGCGGCCGATGAAACCGTGCGAGTTGGCATACACCGACAGGCTTTGCGCGGTCGCCGCCGAGGCGCCATCGGTATTGCTGATCCGCCGATCGGCCTGTCGCCCGGCCGCTTCGCAGGCCAGCGCCAGGTCCAGCGCCTGGTCGGCGCCCAGCGCCCAGGGGTGCCAGCCGTCCAGGTCGGGGAAGTGCTGGGCCATCAGGTCCGGATCGGCCAGGCCGGCCGCCGCGTCGTCCTCGGTATGCCGGGCGATCGCGCAGGCCTGGGCCACGGTCGACTCCAGGCTGGTGTCCTGCAGGTCGGCGGTGCTGGCGCTGCCCTTGCGCTGGCCGAAGTAGACGGTCACCGCGATGCCACGGTCGCGGGTCGATTCCACCGTTTCGACCTCGCCCAGGCGCACGTTCACATCCAGCCCGCGCTCGTCGCTGCAGCTGACCTCGGCCTGGCTGGCGCCCATGGCCCGGGCCCGCTCCAGCAGGCGTTGGGAAATATCGGCCAGCTGCTCCAGGCGCTGCAGGCTGTCGTCGGCCGGGGAGACTTCAGGGGAGATCACGTTCAATGCTTTATCCTGTACAGGTGAGTGCCTGGCGCAACGCGGGGCACAGTTTACGGATGTGGAAATAAGACGATGCGCGGACGCGACGAAGATACCGGTGAATTCCTAGACATCAGCCGTAGCCAGAACCGCCGGGACGCACTGGACGTGCTGGCCCTGGGCGAGAAGCTGGTGGGACTGACCGCCGCGCAGCTGGCCCGGGTGCCGGTGCCCGAAGACCTGCTGCCGCATATCGCCGAGGCCAAGCGGATCACCGCCCATATCGCCCACAAGCGCCAGCTGGCGTTCCTGGCCAAGCACATGCGCCGCGAAGACGACGCCACCCTGGATGCGATCCGCGACGCGCTGGATGCCAGCAGTGACACCGGCCGCCGCGAAGTGGCCATGCTGCACCGGGTGGAAGACTGGCGCGGGCGCCTGCTCAAGGACGGCGACAAGGCCCTGGCCACGCTGCTGGACGAATACCCGCAGGCCGACCGCCAGCAGCTGCGCACGCTGGTTCGCAATGCGCTGGCCGAGAAAGCCAAAAACAAACCGCCGCGCGCCTTCCGCGAGATCTACCAGGTGCTGCGCGTGCTGATGCTGCCGGGCGCGCTGGGCCTGGACGGCGCTGACGCCGAGCCGGACAGCGACGTGGCCGAGGACAGCGACAGCGACGGCGACGCCCAGGACTGAGCGGGGCTGCCCACGCAGCGGTGCCAGCCGGTGGCTGGCCCGCACATCGCCGAACACGGTAAGCGCGCGCATCGCCGGGCTCAGGCCTGGGTGCCGCCCACGGTGATGCCGTCGATCAACAGCGACGGCTGGCCCACGCCCACCGGCACGCTCTGCCCATCCTTGCCGCAGATGCCCACGCCCTCATCCAGGGCCAGGTCGTTGCCGATCATGCGCACCTTCTGCATGGTTTCCGGGCCGTTGCCGATCAGGGTGGCGCCCTTCACCGGCGCGGTCACCTTGCCGTCTTCGATCAGGTAGGCCTCGGTGGCCGAGAACACGTACTTGCCACTGGTGATGTCGACCTGGCCGCCGCCGAAGTTGACCGCATACAGGCCCTTCTTCACCGACCGGATCATTTCTTCGGGGTCGTGCTGGCCGGCGCGCATGTAGGTGTTGGTCATGCGCGGCATGGTCATGTGCGCGAACGACTCGCGGCGGCCGTTGCCGGTCGGGGCCACGCCCATCAGGCGGGCGTTGAGCGAATCCTGCATGTAGCCGACCAGGATGCCGTCCTCGATCAGCGTGGTGCACTGGGTCGGGTGGCCTTCGTCATCGATGTTGAGCGAGCCGCGACGCCCGTCCAGGGTGCCGTCATCGACGATGGTCACGCCCGGCGCGGCCACGCGCTCACCGACGCGACCGGCGTAGACGCTGGTGCCCTTGCGGTTGAAATCGCCTTCCAGGCCGTGGCCCACCGCCTCGTGCAGCAACACGCCCGGCCAGCCCGGGCCGAGCACCACGGTCATCACCCCGGCCGGGGCCGGAATCGCCTCCAGGTTGACCAGCGCCTGGCGCAGCGCTTCGCGGGCGAAGCGCTCGGGGCGATCGTCGGCGAACAGTTCGGCATAGCTGTAACGGCCACCGCCGCCGGCATAACCGGCCTCGCGGCGCCCCTGCTGCTCGACGATCACCTGCACGTTCAAGCGCACCAGCGGGCGGATGTCGGCGGCCAGCACGCCGTCGCTGCGCGCGATCAGCACCGTGTCCACGCCGCCGGACAGGCTGACCATCACCTGCTGCACGCGCGGGTCGGCCACGCGCAGGTAACGGTCCAGGCGCTTGAGCACCTCGACCTTGGCTTCGTTGCCGATGCTGTCGATCGGGTCCAGCGCCGGGTACAGCGCGCGCCCGCCGCCACTGACCAGTGACCGCGCCTGCTGCGCCCCGCCATCACGCGAGATCGCACGGGCCGACTGTGCCGCAGCCAGCAGCGCATCGCTGTGGATGTCATCGGAGTAGGCAAAGCCGGTCTTCTCACCGGCGATCGCGCGGACACCCACGCCCTGCTCGATCGAATGGGCACCGTCCTTGACGATGCCGTCTTCCACGCTCCAGCTTTCGCGCCGGGCATGCTGGAAATACAGATCGCCAAAATCGATGCCCGGCCCCAACAGGGTGCCGAAGGTACGTTCGAGGCGGCCGGCATCCAATCCGGCGGGCAGGAGCAGGCGTTCGTTGGCAAGGCGGAGAGCGTTATCGGTCATGGCATCTATCTGAGGGCGCAGGCTGCGTTCGCAACCCTTGCGTGGAAGGGGGTCAGCGCACCGGCGGCGGCACTGTGGCCGGTGCCGCGCGCGGGGGCGGTGCGTCGTCACGGTCAATCACTTCAACCTTGGGTTCGGCCCACGGCCCGGTAACGCGGTAGGTCTTGGCGCCGATTTCGCCCAGCGGCTTGCCCAGCACCGCGTTGGCGGCCGCACCCACCGCCGCGCCGACCGGGCCGCCAGCGACCGCGCCGACCACGGTCAGCAGGTTGCCCGCGCGCGGGTTGACGTCGATGGTCTGGTCGAACTGCTGCCGGCGCAGGTCGGTCTGCCCGCGGATACGGATGTTCGCCGCCGGCCCTTCGATCAGCACCTTGTCGGTGGTGGCCATGCCGTTGGCGAAGTCCAGCGTGCCCTCCACCTGGTTGAAGGCAAAGCCCTTGGAGAAGAAGTCGCGGAAGTCGAACATCAGCCGTCGCGGCAGCTGGGTCACGCTGAGCAGGCCCAGCACCCGCCCGGCGCCCGGCTCCAGCTCCAGCAGCTGGCCATTGCGGGCATGCACCTGCATCTGGCCCTGGAGGGCGCCCAGCTGGAAGTCCGAGGGGCCGCCCTGCCAGCCCGCCTCCAGCCGCAACTGGCCCTGGCCGCCGCGCAGCTGGCCACCGTAGTCGAGGTTCTGCATCAATCCCCCCAGGTCTTCGCTGTTCACCTGGACCGTGACCTGGGTACGCGCGGCCTCGCCCATGCCCAACCAGCGGCCCTGGATGTCGATGGCCTGCTTGGGCGTGCGGAACTGCAGCTGGTCCACGCTCAGGCCGTTGCCGAACGGGCGCGTCCGCAGCGTCGCCTGGCCGAGCTTGGCCTTGCCGAACTGCAGGTCGTCAACGTCCAGCGCCAGCGGTGGGATCTTCGCCGGGTTGGTATCGGTGGCGCTGGCCTGCACCCGGGCCGGCAGCGTGGCCTCGCTGGGCAGGGCGATCAGGCTGCCGTCGGCGGGGACCTTGGCCGGGGTCGGCAGCGACTGCCAATGCACGCGGCTGAGCTTGCCCACGATGGTGCCGCCCTCGGCGTTGGGCACGCTCAGCGTTCCGGCCAGCGACGGGCCGTCCAGGCGCACGTCAACGGCGGTGGGGCCGGGCCGCAGCTGCAACCGGGTCTGCGCGAACACGCCGCCGGCCAACAGCAGCTGGCCCACCTGCACGTCCACCTGGCGCAAGGGCATCGGGTCCTTGTCGTCGCCGCCATCGGGCGAACGCGCCAGGCCGATCCATTCCAGTGCATCGAGCGAGCCACTACGGCCGTTGACCACCAGGCCGCTGGCCGGCGGTTCGCGGTCCACGCGGTCGCTGCCCAGCGTCACCTGCACGCCGGTCTGGTTGTTGTGGGTCCGCGCGGCCAGGGCCAGGCGTTGGCCGAAGGCCACGTCCACGCGGCCGCTGCCCATCGGCAGCTGCGCGTTGACCGTGGTTGCCAGCGGCACGGCCGCCGCCTTGTCCAGCGGCGCGGGCAGGTCCAGGCGGGTGCCGACCAGGTCCGAGTGCAGGGTCAGCAGGGTCGGCGCTTCGGTCTTCGCGCCGGCCGCCACCTTGGGCAGGGTCACCCCGATCGTCCAGCGCGAGGTGCCCTGGATGTAGGGCTTGAGCCAGTTCAGTTCAGGCGCGCGGTCAAGCAGCTGGCCGGCGTCCAGCGCCGCACTCAGTTCCGATTCGAACCCCTGCCTCGGGTCGCGCACATACCCGCCCGCGCGCAGGCTGAGCAGCCCGTCCTGGCCCAGGTGGCGCACCGCCAGGCCCTCCGCGCCGAATCCGTCGCGACTGTAACGGGCCGGGCCGCGCATGGCGTCGAAGGCCAGGTCGAAACGTTTCTCCGTCAATGCCACCCCGTCCAGGTCCACCGTGCCCTGCAGGTGGCCGCCGCCCTGGTCGGGGTGCATTGGCTGCAACAGGTCGAAGCTGACCGCCGTCGGGCCCTTGGCGGTGAGATTGTCCAGGGTGTCGGCATAGGTCGCGCGCAGGGGGCTCTGCTTGAGCATCGCCAGCAGCGCGCCAGCCTCGGCGCGGGTGGTGGCCTTCACGTACAGCGGGGTCTGGCCGAAATCGACGATGCCGGCGTCGAAATGGTTCACCGCCACCCCGGCCAGGTCGCCACGCCCCTGCAGCGCGAAGCCCGGACCGATGAAGGCGATGTCGGCATCCACCTTGCCCATCGCCGGCCAATCGTGCTGGAAGCGGATGGTGCCGTTGCTGATATGGCCGGTGGCCTCGAAGCGGCCGTTGTTGCGGTCGAACGGCCAGTCGTCCAGGTCACCACTGACCAGGCCGATGCCGCCGCGCACCTGGCCGGAAACCAGCGCGGCATCCAGCCAGTCGGTGGCGCCCTTGCTCATTTTGGAGTGGATCCAGAAACGCTTGGCCGCGGTCATCGGTACGTCGTCGATATCCGCCGCCAGCTGCAGCCACGGGCGGCTGCCGTCGCCCTGGAACCAGACGCTGCCGCGTACGTCAGCCGCGTAGTCGGTACCCTGCACGCGCAGCGCCGGGGTGCCGAAACGCCAGCCACCGGCTTCGTCGCGCCAGCCCACCAGTTGCCCGGCCAGGCGCACGTCATGACGCTGCCCAAACCCGCTGGGCCAGTCGAAGTGCATCACCCGGGTGGGTTGCAGCTGCAGCTGGAAGCCGTTGGCATCGCCACTGACATGCCCCCCCACGCCGCTCAGGCCCGGCGCATGGCCTGCCGGCGCGAAACCGACCTCGGCCAGTTCGCCCTCGATGGACACCGGGCCGCCGCGTTCGGCGGCGATCCGCACCTGGGTCATGCGCGCACGTGGCGCGGCCTGCTGCAACCACTCGCGCAGGCCAGGCTCGATCCGGTCGCTCAGGGCCAGCCCGCGCAACAGCGCGGTGGCGTCGATGTTGTCGCCGGCCAGAGCCATGTGCTGGCCGCCGGCCAGCAGCAGGCCATCCAGGCGCTGCACCTCGCTGTCGCCGGCCATGCCGATGCGCAGGCGCGGCGCATCGGCGCGCCAGCCGCCTTCGATCCAGCGCCAGCGCGCGCGCAGCTGCAGGGTATCCAACTGCAACTGCGGCCGCTTGCCCGCGGCCAGCGGCGCGCCGCGCAACTGCAGGTCCTGCAGGTCGGCGTCGGCGGTGACCATGACCGCACGGTTATCGCGCAGGTCCACCCACGCATTGAGCTCGCCGGTGCCCTGCTGCAGCGATACCCCGCCGAACTGCAACAGCGGGGACCAGGCGCGGAAGTCGGCCGGGTCGGCCGACAACCAGGCCTGGCCATCACCGCGCCGGCGATCAAAATCCAGTACCGCCGTCAGCGGCAGGCCATCGGCATCGGCCCACGCCCGCGCGCCCACGCGCAGGCGCTCACCGTTCACGCGCAGGCGCAGGTCGATGCGCGGCAGCTCGGCGTGCAGGCCCAGCGACGGTGCTTCCACCCGCAAGCGGCCGCCGATCACCTGCAGTTCGCCCAACCGGCGCAACGCCTCCAACGGATCACCGGCGCCGCCCTGGGGCAGCCCACGCACCGACCAGCGGCCGTCATCGGCACGCTGCAGCACCAGCGCCAGGCCACGCAGGCGCAGCTCGGTGAGCGAGTGCCCGGGCAACAGGCCGGCATACATCGACACCAGCACCTCGGCCTCGCCGATGGCGATGCCCTGGCCTTCGCCGATGCGCAGGCCGGTCAGTTCCAGCAACGGGCCGCGCCGGGTCCAGGTGGTCTGCAGGTGATCGAAGCGCACCGGCTGCCCGGCACGCGCGCTCAGCCAGGCGGCCACCTTCTCAGGATGGCGCTCGACCAATGGCAACACTTGGCTGACGGTGCCCACCAGCACCGCCACACAGACCAGTACGATCGCCATGGCATACACAACATGGCGGCGAATCCTTCGCAGTCGCAGTCGCAGTGGCGTGCTCATCGCAACGCGACGGTGCCGGCGCGCTGGCGCGCCAGCGGGCGAAGGTCAAAGCAGTACGACATCGAACTGCTCCTGCAGGTACTGCTCGTCCGCCTGGAAGCGGATCGACTTGCCCAGGAATTCCTCCAGCTCGGCCACCGCCGCCGATTCCTCATCGGTGATCCGCGCCACCACCTTGGACGAGGCGATCACCAGCAGGCGTGCCGCATCGAACTGGCGCACCGCGCGGGTGATCTCACGGAAGATTTCGTAGGTGACCGTCTCGGCGGTCTTGATCGAACCGCGCCCGCTGCATTCCGGGCACGGCTCGGAAAGCTGCCGTTCCAGGCTTTCCACGGTGCGCTTGCGGGTCATTTCAACCAGCCCCAGCGGCGAGAAATCGTAGACGGTGGTCTTGGCGTGGTCGCGCGCCAGCGCCTTTTCCAGCGTGCGCAGCACCTGGCGGCGATGCTCGGCGTCGGTCATGTCGATGAAATCGATGATGATGATCCCGCCCAGGTTGCGCAGCCGCAACTGCCGCGCCACCGCCTGCGCCGCCTCCAGGTTGGTGCGGAACACCGTCTCTTCGAGGTTGCGCTGGCCCAGGAACGAGCCGGTGTTCACATCGATGGTGGTCATCGCCTCGGTCTGGTCGATCACCAGGTAACCGCCGGACTTGAGCGGGACCTGCTTCTCCAGCGCGCGGCCGATCTCGTCCTCGACCCCGAACATGTCGAAGATCGGGCGGTCGCCGCTGTACAGCTCGATTTTTTCGGCCAGCACCGGCATGTACTTGGCCACGAACGCCTGCAACTGGGTGAAGGTTTCCTTGGAGTCCACCTTGACCTTGTCCACGTCCTTGCGGATCAGGTCGCGCACCGAGCGCAGCGGCAGGCTCAGGTCTTCATAGATCACGCTGAGCGGGGCGGCATCGCGGCCACGGCGCTCGACCACGTTCCAGACCCGCGACAGGTAGGCCACGTCCTCGGCGATGGCCTCGGCCGGCTGGCCTTCGGCGTTGGTGCGCACGATGTAACCGTAGCCCCCGTGCTGGGCCGACAGTTCGGTCACCAGCGACTTCAGGCGGGCACGCTCGGTCTCGTCCTCGATCCGCGCCGACACGCCGACCACCTTGGACTGCGGCAGCAGCACCATGTAGCGCGAGGGAATGCTGATCTGGGTGGTCAGGCGCGCGCCCTTGGTCCCGATCGGGTCCTTGACCACCTGCACAACGATGTCCTGGCCGTCGCGCAGCAGTTCCACGATCGGCACCGAGGAGGGGGGCGGCAGCGTGGTGCCCTCGGTATCGGCACTGGCCACCGGGGCCGGGCGGATCACATCGTTGGCGTGCAGGAACGCCGCGCGCTCCAGCCCGACCTCGACAAAAGCCGCCTGCATGCCCGGCATCACCCGCTGCACCTTGCCCTTGTAGATGTTGCCCACCACCCCGCGGCGCCAGCCACGTTCGATGTGCAGTTCCTGCAGCATGCCGTTCTCGATGACGGCCACGCGGGTTTCGCGCGGGGTGACATTGACCAGGATTTCTTCAGACATGGGCGACTCCCTTCAGTTCAAACGTCCGCAGCAACTGCTCGGTCTGTTGCAGGGGCAAACCCATCACACCCGAATAGCTTCCCGCCAGGTGGCGGATGTAACGTTCGGCACCGCCCTGGATGGCGTACGCGCCGGCCTTGCCCATCGGCTCGCCGCTGGCCACGTAGGCTGCGATCGCGTGCGCGTCGATGTCGATGAAACTGACCTCCGAGACCACCAGCACGCCGGCCTGGCGACCGCGGGCGGCCACCGCCACGGCGGTCATCACCTGGTGGGTGCGCCCGGACAGGGCGCGCAACATCGCAGCGGCATCCTGCGCGTCGGCCGGTTTGCCGAACACCCGGCCGTCCAGCACCACTTCGGTATCCGAGCCGATCACCACCGCCCCGGCATCGTCCTGGACCAGCGCCAGCCCGGCCCGCGCCTTGTCGGCGGCAACCCGCTGGACGTAATCCAGGGCGGCTTCGTTGGCGGCACGGACTTCGGGCACCTCAAGGTCCAGCGCCTGGAACGGTCGATCCAGGCGGGTCAGCAATTGAGTGCGTCGGGGGGAGCGGGAGGCAAGATAAAGCATCGCGGAAGCATAACCTGCGGCCACTGTCTGAATCGCGAGCAACCACATCCAATCGTGATCGACCCCGCAAAAGCTCACGGGACGTTCATCGCCCCGACACCAACCTCAACGCCTTCACAAGGAGATGTACATGCGCCGCCCATCCCTGTCCCCGCTGCTGCTCGCCCTGTCCCTTGCCCTGGGAACCTCGATGACCGCCCATGCCCAGTCCCAGCCCGCCATCGCCGTACCGGCCGACGGCACCCTGCTCAACATTTCGGCCAATGCCGAAGCCAAACGCGTGCCCGACGTAGCCACCTTGTCGGCCGGCGTGGTCACCCAGGCCGTGGACGGCAACACCGCCATGCGCCAGAACGCCGAGCAGATGGTCAAGGTACTGGCCGCGATCAAGGCCGCCGGCATCGCCGAGCGTGACGTGCAGACCAGCGGCGTCAACCTGAGCCCGCAGTATCGCTATGCCGACAACGAAGCACCGAAGATCACCGGCTACCAGGCCAGCAACACGGTCAGCCTGAAGGTGCGCGACATCGCCAAGCTGGGCAAGGTGCTCGATGCCCTGGCCGCCCAGGGCGCCAACCAGATCAACGGGCCGCAGTTCGAGATCGACCAGCCCGAGCCGGTCTATGACGAAGCCCGCATCGCCGCGCTGAAGAAAGCCCAGACCCGCGCCGAGACCTACGCCAAGTCGCTGGGCCTGCGCGTGCGCCGCATCGTCAGCATCTCCGAGAGCGGCGGTGGCAACTTCCGTCCGGTGATGATGATGGCCAAGTCCGCCGGGATGGCCGCCGATGCTTCCACGCCGGTATCGCCGGGCGAGTCCTCGGTGTCGGTCAACCTGGAAGTGGTGTTCGACCTGGGCCGGTAACCGCCCCGGCGGCAGCGGACCCACGGTCCGCTCTACGGATTTGTGGTGACGGCGCCTGCGGGCGCCGTCGTCATGTCCGGCCGCCCATTCTGAGCGCCAGCCAACTACCCCTGCCGCCCCTGACTTCCGGGCCGCGCCCCGCTCCGGTATTGCTGTCATTGCGCGGCCCCGCCTTTCAGCCTCCTGCAACCCCGTCGGCCGCGCTGGCACGTTGATGTTCCTGCACATCTGACAAGGAGAGTGGCGCATGGTCCGTACGCATCCGGTAGTCCCCCTGCAACTCGACGTTTCCCGCGTGCTCGGCTGGAGCACCGCATTGGCGGTGCACCTCCTGGCACTGATGCTGCTGCTGATTCCCGCTGCCTATGTCGGCGCCCCGGCCAAGGCCGAACGCATGACCGCCCGCTGGGTAGTCGATCCGCCCAAGCCACCCGAACCGCCCCGACCCATCGAGCAGATGAAACCGGTGCAGCCGGCCCGACCGGTCGCCACTGTGCAGCACGTCGCGCCGCCCTTGCCGCTGCCCACCGCCACCACCGAGGACACCCTGGCGGCGACCGTGCTGCCGGCCAGCGACACCCCGGTGCCGGGCCTGGAAGTGGCCGTTCCCACCCCGGCAGGCGCCGGTGAAGGCGTGCAGCTGCAGTACCGCAGCGCGCCGCCGCCGGCCTACCCCATCGCCGCGCTGCGCAACCATGAGCAGGGCACCGTCCTGCTGCGGGTGCGGGTGGAAGCGGACGGTAAAGCCTCCAGCGTGGTGATCGAACGCAGCAGCGGTTCGCGCACCCTGGACGCGGCCGCCCGCCAACAGGTGCTGCGCCACTGGCGCTTCGTGCCGGCCAAGGTCGACGGCCAGGTAGTCCCGGCCGACGGGCTGGTGCCGGTCAGCTTCTCGCTGCCGGAATAGCCCGGCCACAACGCAATCGACCCGGGGAGCCGGCCACGGCTCCCCGCCCGATCATCGGCGACCCGCGGCGACCCGAATTAAGCAATTTTTCACGACTTCGTCACCTGTTGGAAACCTAGATTGTCGCCGTCGTCACCGATTTCGTGCCGGCCCTTCGTCATTGTAGGTTTTCCCAGTCAGGAGAGAAGCTGTGAAACACCCGATTCAACGGCTCAACAGCAGCCGCAATAGCCTCGCCCAGTCCATTTCCACCGTACTCGCCGGCGGCACCCTGCTGCTCGCCGGGGCGCTGGCATCCTCTTCTGCATTCGCCCAGGAGCAGGCTACCAACCTCGACCGGATCACGGTCACCGGGTCGAACATCCCCCGTACCAATACCGAAACCCCTTCGCCCGTCCAGGTAGTGACGCGCCAGGAAATCGACCGCACCGGCAAGACCACGGTGGCCGAGTACCTGCAGACGCTCACCGCCGACGGTTCCGGCTCGATCCCCAAGACCTTCGGCAATGGCTTCGCCGGCGGCGGTGCGGGCATCTCGCTGCGCGGCCTGGGTGCCGGCTCCACGCTGGTCCTGTTGAACGGCCGCCGCATGGCGACCTACGGCCTGGCCGATGACGGCCAGAAGGTCTTCACCGACCTGAGCACCATCCCGCTTGACGCGGTTGAGCGCATCGAAGTGCTCAAGGACGGCGCCTCGGCGATCTACGGTTCCGATGCCATCGCCGGCGTGGTCAACATCATCCTGCGCAGCGACTTCAACGGCGCCATCCTGCGCGGCTCCTACGGCACCTCCGGTGACGGTGACGGCAACGCCAGGAAGGCCACCCTGACTGCCGGTACCGGCGACCTGGCCACCGATGGCTGGAATGCCTTCTTCAGCCTGGACGTGGGCAAGACCGACGCGATCAAGATCAGCGACCGCAAGAACCGCAAGTGGATCGGCACCGGCGACATCCGCCCGTGGGGCTATGGCAACAACGCGCAGTTCCTTGGTGGGGCCTACCTCAATGGCCGTACCAGCGGCGGTGCCGGTCCGAACGGCTCGGTATTCGACGACCGTGCCGTAACGGCCACCACCCCCGCCTTCCTGGTGCCGCTGCCGGGCTGCCAGGGCCTGACCTCCATCCCGGGCCAGACCGATGCTTCGATCGCCCAGAATGGCTGCCTGTGGGACCCGAACCAGCAGTACCGTGACCTGACCCCGGAAGAGAAGTACGTCAACGTGTTCGGCCGGGCCAGCTTCGCCTTTGGCGAAGGCGGCGAGCTCTACACCGAAATCGGCTACTCCAAGAAGGAAACCACCTTCAGCAACACGCCGTCCGGCGTGTCCGGCAGCTGGGGCTACCCGGAAGGCCCGCGCAACGCCAGCAGCGGCCCCGGTGCAGTGGTGCTCAGCCCGACCCATCCGGACAATCCGATCCAGGGCCAGGCCTCGCGCCTGCGTTACTCGGCCTGGGACGTCGGCCCGCGCGTGACCAACAACACCAACGAGTTCAATCGCTTCCTGGTGGGCGTCAAGGGCAACTGGGGCGACTGGAGCTACGACACCGCCTACCTGCATTCGGGTACCGACCTGATCAACAAGCGCACCGGCTTCCTGCGCTACAGCGCCGTGCAATGCGCGCTGGGCGACCCGGCCTGCGCGGGTGGTGTGTGGCGCATCGGTGACAACGCCGGGCTGAACTCGCAGGCGCTGTACGACTACATCTCCCCGACCATCAGCGCACGAGCCAAGTCCAGCCTGGACATGTTCGACTTCACCGTGTCGCGCAGCCTGATGGACCTCAAGGGCGGCCCGCTCGGCCTGGCCCTGGGTACGGAATGGCGCAAGACCAGCAACAGCCTGACCCCGCAGACCTACACCGACCAGGGCGACATCATCGGCCTGGGCTATTCGGCCTACGACGGCACCCAGAACGTGTACGCCGGCTACGTCGAGCTGTCCGCGCCGGTGCTGGAGCAGTTGGAACTGTCCGGCGCGGTCCGCTACGACAAATATGAAAGCGGTGAAGGCAAGGCCACGCCCAAGCTGGGCGTGAAGTGGACCCCGGCCGACTGGATCGCGGTCCGAGGCAGCTACGCCGAAGGCTTCCGCGCCCCGAACCCGGCCGAAAACGGCGACGGTGGCCTGGCCGCCTTCTCCAATGCTCGCGATCCGGTGCGTTGCGCCGCCAGCCCGCCCGCCGATCTCGGCACCAACTGCTCGTCGCGTCCGGTGGCGATCATCACCCGCCCGAACAAGGACCTGAAGCCGGAGGAATCCAAGAGCTACTCGTTCGGTATCGTGCTGCAGCCCACCTCCAGCACCTCGCTGACCGTCGATGCGTGGCAGATCAAGCGCACCAACGAAATCGCCCAGGGCTCTACCGCCGACGCGATCGCCGCGGGCAACGTGCTGCGTGACATCGACCTGATCAACGGCGTCGCCGGCACCGGCAGCATCCTGGCCGTCAACACGGCCTACATCAACGCAGCCGCGACGCGGGTACGCGGTATCGATACCGACATCCGCCAGACCTTCGATATCGGTCCGGGCCAGTTGGAGATGGACCTGCAGTGGAGCCATGTGCTCAAGTTCGAGCGCACCGATGCTGACGTGACCGTGGACTACGCCGGTACCCACGGCAACTGCGACGTCACCAACTGCATCGGCACCCCGAAGGACCGCATCAACTTCGGCACCACCTGGAAGCAGGGTTCGTGGAGTGTCAGCGGCGTCGCCAACTACATCTCCAAGATGGACAACACCGACTTCCGTGGCCCGGATGGCTCGTACCAGTTCTCCTACGCCGACGGTACCGACGTCACCAAGATCTCCTCGTTCACCACCTTCGACCTCTCCGGCCGTTGGAACATCACCGAAGCCTTCGAGCTGAACGCCTCGATGCAGAACGCGTTTGATCGCATCGCCCCGCTGGATCCGACCACCTACGGTGGCGTGAACTACAACCCGCTGCACTTCAGCGGCGCGATCGGCCGTTACTTCACCGTGGGGGCCAAGTACACCTTCAACTGATGTAAACGCTCTTGGGGAACGAAGAGCCCGGGCATTGCCCGGGCTTTTTGTTGGTGGCTCGCCAACGCACGGACAAAAAAGGTTCTTCTCCCCTCTGTGGGAAAAGCACCAAGGCGCGTTTGGGTTCCTGCATCTGGCCACGCAGGGGACACGCGACAGATGGGTCGAGCGCTGGGCGGCGACCAGCGTCACCACCAACGGGGGTGACCTACCTCCGCAAGGGCATCGGTGCCCGCGTGTCGGGAATGCCGGCGGCCCACGACAAACATCGAAGTGTGCAATTGCGTTCCGCAAGCCGAGCCGCTTGGCGGCCCCGGACGCTAGCGCCATAGCCAAGCGAAGCCCCCGCAAGCTGCAGTCGCCCGGTGGGTGAACCAATCCCCTCACAGGGGAAAAGATCCAAAAAAAAAGCCTCACATCGCTGTGAGGCTTCTAAAACTTGGCGCCCGAAGTTGGACTCGAACCAACGACCCCCTGATTAACAGTCAAGTGCTCTAACCGGCTGAGCTATTCGGGCGGGGTGCGCATTGTAGCCCGTTTTTTGCGCGATGTAACCCGTTTCCCCGCAACAATTTCAGGCGCGATGGTACGGATGGTTGGCCAGCATCGCGGCCGCCCGGTACAGCTGCTCGGCCACCACCAGGCGTACCAGCATGTGCGGCAACGTCAACGGACCGATCGACCACTTCTCGTCGGCCAGCGCCGACACGTCTTCCGAATGACCTTCGGGCCCACCAATCAGGAAGGCCAGGTCCCTGCCCTGCCCACGCCAGTGCTCCAGCCGCTGCGCCAACTGCGCCGAGCTGAGCTGCCGGCCCGGTACGTCCAGTGCCACCACGTACGCATTCTTGGGCAGTGCGGCGATTACCCGCTTGCCCTCGTCATCGGTCGCGCGCCGCGCATCGCGGCCCTTGCCACGCAGTCCCGGCTCGATCTCCACCAGCTCGAACGGCAACCAGTGCGAGAGCCGTTTCTGGTACTCGGCAAACCCCTGCGCCACCCACGACGGGGCGCGCTCACCGGTGGCGATCAACCTGGCTTTCATGTCGTGCTCCTTTCCGGCATCGGCACCGATGCCCACAAACGGCAACGGCGCCATCGGGCGCCGTTGTAGACCACACGCGTGCTACAGCGTGCTTCCCTCGCAGCACCCAGGACCGGCCCTTCGGCCGTCCGGCACCCCGCAGGCGGGGTCAGCGCGCGCGGTAGTCGTCGTCGCTGTCGTCAGCGCCCACCTCGTCCAGGCCCGGCGGCTGGTCGCCGACGGTCCACAGGCGTTCCAGCGCATAGAACTCGCGCACGCGCGGCAGCATCACATGCACCACCACGTCACCCAGGTCGACCAGCACCCATTCCGCTTCGCGCTCGCCTTCAACGCCCAGCGGCATCATGCCCAGGGCCTTGGCGAACTTCACCACTTCATCGGCGATCGACTTCACATGGCGGCTGGAGGTGCCCGAGGCGATCACCATGTAATCGGCGACGCTGGACTTGCCGATCACATCGATTTCGACGAGATCCTTGGCCTTCAGTTCTTCGGTGGCCTTGCGCACGCACTCCAGCAGCTGCTGCACGGAGGGGGCCGGGTTCGGTATCTGGACCTTGATGGTCTGGGGCTGGGCTTGGTTGCTCAAAGCGGGTGAACTCGATAAATGTGGGGCCGATTATACGGCTCCGGGGCCCTGCGCGTGTTCACGCCGCTACGGCCCCGTACAGGCGGTGATCGGTGATAAAGCCGGCCACCGCCGCCGGCAACAGGGCCTGCCAGTCACCGCCGGCAGCAATCCGCTGGCGAACCGCACTGGCCGATTCCTCGCGCAGCGGCGCCTGCAGGCGCAGGATCCGCCCGGCGGGCGCACTGAACAGCTCGCGCTCGTGCCCGGCCCAGCGGCCCTCCAGCGCGACCGCCAGGGCGGCCGGCAGGTCCTGCTCCAACGGGCTGCCGGGACGATCGGCCACGATGAAATGGGCCAGCCCGAACAGCGCTTCCCAGGCGTGCCAGCTGGGCAACCCCAGCAGGCTGTCCGCCCCGACCAGCCAGGCCAGCGGCTGGTGCGGACCGAGCTCGGCACGCAGCTCACGCAGGGTATCCACGGTATAGGACGGCACCCCCGGCTGGCGCGTGGCGCGCTCCAGTTCACGGCGGTCCAGCAGCAGCCCCGGCTCGTCACCGATGGCCAGCGCCAGCATCCGCGCACGCTGCTCGGCATCGGCGCCGGGCGGAGCGCGGTGCGGCGGATCGGCGGCCGGCACCAACCGCACCGCCACCTGCATCTGGTCGCGCGCCGCGCGCGCGATCGCCAGATGTCCCAGGTGCACCGGATCGAAGGTGCCGCCGTAATGAATGCGCAGGCCCATGCGGCTCAGGCGCGGGCCAGCAGACGCACCGCGCGGGCCTCGGACACCGCGAGCAGCAGCCGCTCCAGGCCCAGCCACGGGTCGCCATCGGCGCGCCCCTTGGCCATGCGGTCGACCCGCCCGGCCTCGGCCACGAACCGGTCCCAGCGCTTGGGTTCGGCATGCCGCTGCAGCGCGCGCTTGAACGGTGCCTGGCGTGATTCCCAGATGCCGCGGCTCTTCATTTCCGCCGCCAGGTTGCCGCCGCGCGCCTGCACCCGGGCCAGGCCGGCGGTGGAGAGCATTTCACGGATGACCATCGGCATCAGGGCAGCGACAGCCTCGCCCTCCCCGCGCAGCCCGGCGAGCATGCGCAGCACGGCTGCCGGCTGCCCGGAGAACGTCGCTTCAAGCAGGCGGAACACGTCATAGCGGGCGGCGTCGGCCACCAGCGACTCCATGGTGTCCACATCCAGGGTCTGGCCTGCCGCGAGCAGCGCCAGTTTGTCGATTTCCTGCGCGGCCGCCAGCAGGTTGCCTTCGACCCGCTCGGCCAGGCGCTGCACCGCCGCCGGCTCGGCCCGCAGGCCCTTGCCGCGCAGGCGCCGTTCGATCCAGTCCGACAGTTCGTGCGGTTTGATCGCCCAGGCCACCGACAGCACGCCGACGCGGTTGACCGCGTCGGTCCACTTGGTCTGGTGGGCCTTGCTCCATTCATTGCAGGTGATCAGCAGGATCACATCCGGCGCCGGCGCAGCGCAGAACTGGCTGATGACCTCCGCACCGTCCTTGCCCGGCTTGCCGCTGGGCAGGCGCAGCTCCATCAACCGGCGTGGGCTGAACAGGCTGGGCGCGTTGAAACTGGCCTGGACCTGGTTCCAGTCGAAATCACGGCCATCGGCATCGAAT
This sequence comes from Stenotrophomonas sp. GL_101, assembly GCF_057835675.1. Lineage (NCBI taxonomy): Bacteria > Pseudomonadati > Pseudomonadota > Gammaproteobacteria > Lysobacterales > Lysobacteraceae > Stenotrophomonas > Stenotrophomonas sp. GL_101. Next base: position 3,386,154 of record NZ_CM174432.1, read on the forward strand.
ACTTCGCGCTCGTCGATGCCATCGGCGCGGGCACGGGCACGCACCGCATCGGCCGCTTCCAGCACGCGCAGGGTTTCCGGGCCGGCAATCAGGTAGACCGGGGACAGCGCCTGGCTGGCTGGCTGGGTGGCAAGTTGTTCGGGGCGCAGTTCCATCCGGAGGGCCGGTCCGCAGGCGGACCGGTCAGTGACCCTGGACGGCGGGAACGGCCGGCTGCACCGGCGGCTCGATCGGCTCGGCCGGCACGCTGGGTGGGGCGGCCGGCCTGGCCGGCACGCGGCCTTCCATCTCGGCCCGCACCACGCTGTCGATGCGACGCATGATCGAGGCCGACATTTCACGGCGCAGTTCGTCGGCGAGGATTTCGCGCTCGGTGGTGGTACCGGTCGCGTCGGTGGGCGGGGACACGTAGTCGCGCGACAGCTCGATCACCTGCTGCGGCACCAGCTCGCTGCCATCCTCACGCAGGAACTTGAAGATCACCGCATAACGCAGGCTGTATTCCTGCGCGCGGCCCTGTGCATCAATGGCGATCGGCAGGTCGCCCCAGCGTTCGGACAGTACCTGCAGCTGCGCGGCCTTGCCGGTGACGTCCGAGTCGGCGATCTGCGCGCCCGATGCCTGCAGCCCGCGACGCAGCAGCTTGGCCAGTTCACTGTACGGCGCAGTGGAGACCACCTTCACCGCGGCGGTATCGGCCGGCAACATCAATTTGTTGCGCAGATGAAAGCCGCAGCCGGCAAGGGACGCGGTCAGGACGAGGGCAAGCAGGAATCGGGTCATGGGCACAGTCTGGGGGAGCCGGGCGGGCGCGGCAACAGGCAGAGACGATGCCCGATGCCGCGTGAACGTAGCACGTAGAGCGGGGCTCTGCCCCGCTTGAAGGCAGCCGGGCAGAGCCCGGCGCTACGCTCAGGCGGCCACGATGTTCACGATCTTGCCTGGCACGATGATGATCTTGCGCACCGCCAGGCCCTCCAGGAACTTGGCCGCGTTCGGTTCGGCCAGGCCCAGCGCTTCAATCTGCTCGCGCGCCGCATCGGCGGCCACCTCGATGGTGCCACGCAGCTTGCCGTTGACCTGTACCGCCAGCGTTACCGCATCGCGGACCAGGGCGCTGGCATCGGCCTGCGGGAACACCTGGTCTTCCAGCAGCGTCTCGCCGTTGCCCAGCACCTGCCACAGCGCGTGGCTGGCGTGCGGGGTGATCGGGTTGAGCAGCAGCACGGTGGCCTGCAGCGCCTCCTGGCGGACCGCGCGGCCCTGCGCACTGACATCGTCGAACTTGGCCAGCGCGTTCATCAGTTCCATCACCGCGGCGATGGCGGTGTTGAAGCTGTGGCGACGGCCGTAGTCGTCACTGACCTTGCCGATGGTCTCGTGGGTCTTGCGGCGCAGCACCTTCTGCTCGGTGCTCAGCCCGGCCACGTCCAGCGCCGGTGCCGGGCCTTCGGCGGCATGCTTCTGCACCTGTGCCCACAAACGACGCAGGAACCGCGCCATGCCGTCGACGCCGGCTTCGTTCCATTCCAGCGACTGTTCCGGCGGCGCGGCGAACATCGAGAACAGGCGCACGGTGTCGGCGCCGTACTTGCCCACCATCACCTGCGGGTCCACGCCGTTGTTCTTGGACTTGGACATTTTCTCGGTACCGCCGATCACCACCGGCTGGCCGTCGGCGATCAGGGTGGCGCCGGTGATGCGGCCGCGCTCGTCGCGCTGCACGTCCACGTCGGCCGGGTTGATCCAGTCCTTGGAGCCGTCCGGATTGGGACGGAAATAGGTTTCTGCGATCACCATGCCCTGGCACAGCAGGTTCTGCGCCGGTTCGTTGCTATCCACCATGCGCGCATCACGCAGCAGCTTGTGGAAGAAACGGAAGTACATCAGGTGCAGGATCGCGTGCTCGATGCCACCGATGTACTGGTCCACCGGCAGCCAGTAATTGCCGCGCTTGTCCACCGCATCGCGGGCACCGGGCGAGGTGTAGCGCGCGTAGTACCAACTCGATTCCATGAAGGTATCGAAGGTATCGGTTTCGCGTTCGGCCGCACCGCCGCAATCGGGGCAGGTGGTCTTGCGCCATTCCGGGTCGGCCTTGATCGGCGAACCGGTACCGACGAAATTGACGTTTTCCGGCAGTACCACCGGCAGTTGCTCTTCGGGCACCGGCAATGCACCGCACTTGGGGCAGTAGATCACCGGAATCGGGCAGCCCCAGTAGCGCTGGCGGCTGACGCCCCAGTCGCGCAGGCGGTAATTGACCCGGCGCTGGCCCTGGGCCTTGCGCTCGAAACGCTCGGCCAGCGCCTCGAAAGCGCCCTGGTAATCCAGGCCGTCGAATTCTTCTGAATTGACCAGCTCGGTCTCGCGGGCCTTGTCGCCGTACCAGTCCTGCCAGCGGGTGGCGTCGTACGCGCTTTCTTCCTTGCGCGGCGACTTCAGCGCGATGACCTGGCGGATCGGCAGGCCGTACTTGTTGGCAAACTCATTGTCGCGCTGGTCGTGGCCGGGCACGGCCATGACCGCACCGGTGCCATAGCCCATCAGTACGAAGTTGGCCACCCACACCGGCACCTGGGCACCGGTGACCGGATGCACGGCGCGCAGGCCGGTATCCATGCCGCGCTTTTCCTGGGTTTCCAGTTCCGCTTCGGACACACCACCCTGCTTCATCCCGGCCAGCAGCGCGGCCAACGCCGGGTTCGACTTCGCCGCGTGCTGGGCCAGCGGATGTTCGCCGGCGATGGACACGAAGGTCACGCCCATCACGGTGTCCGGACGGGTGGTGAACACGCGCAGCGGGTCCAGCGCGCTGCCGTCGGCATCGCGCACGTCGAACTGGATTTCCAGCCCTTCGGAGCGACCGATCCAGTTGCGCTGCATGGTCTTGACCGAATCGGGCCAGCCCGGCAGTTCGTCCAGGCCGTCCAGCAGTTCCTGGGCGTAGTCGGTGATGCGCAGGAACCACTGCGGGATCTCGCGCTTTTCAACCAGTGCGCCGGAACGCCAGCCGCGGCCGTCGATGACCTGCTCGTTGGCCAGCACGGTCTGGTCAACCGGGTCCCAGTTCACCACCGCGTTGCGGCGGTAGGCCAGGCCCTTGCGCATCAGCCGGGTGAACATGCGCTGTTCGTGCACGTAGTACTCGGGCGTGCAGGTGGCGAACTCGCGCGACCAGTCGATCGCATAGCCCATGGCCTTGAACTGGCCCCGCATGTGCTCGATGTTGGCGTAGGTCCACTTGGCCGGCGCGGTCTTGTTCTTGATCGCCGCATTTTCAGCCGGCAGGCCGAAGGCGTCCCAGCCCATCGGCTGCAGCACGTTGTAGCCGGTCATCCGCTTGTAGCGGCTGATCACATCGCCGATCGTGTAGTTGCGCACGTGGCCCATGTGCAGCGCGCCGGACGGGTACGGCAGCATCGAGAGGCAGTAGTACTTCGGCTTGTCCGACGACTCGCCGACCTCGAAGGCACGGGTGGCGTCCCAGAACTTCTGGGCGGACGATTCAACCTGCTGCGGATCGTAAACGTTGGGTTCGACGCTGGTCATGGAAACGCTAGTGCGGCGGCAAAGCGGAACAGGGTACCGCAGTGCGGCATGGGGCTCCAATCCAGCCGGCCTCCGCGCCCCGCCGGAATCGTCATCCCGTTGAATCACCACGGGTTTTCCACGAATCACCGCCTGCGGTCCGGCGCAGCCATCGCAGGCAACGCGCCGATCCCGACGTGCCGCCCGGGCTCAACGGCGGCGGTGGGCCAGCGGCAGCGCGGCCACCAGCCATACCGCCCAGCACGCAAACGCGAGCCGCTGGGCGATCGGCGCCGGCATCCAAGCCTGCAGCACGAACGCCGCCAGCAGCATCCCCACACCACAGCCCAGGTGCAGCAGCGCCTGCGCGCGCCAGCCCGGCAGCCGCAGTGCGCCCATCCCGTACATCAACGTGCCGGGGATGAAGGCCAGCACCCACACCATCCATGCGCTGGCGTGGAACTGGCTGGCCGGGCTTTCGATATCGCTGGCATCCAGTGGCAGCAGCCCCATCGCGGCGAACGCCAGCCCCGCCAGTGCCAGCAGCTGCACGCCCACCCGCAGCGGCCATGGCGCGGTACGCGGCACCCGCAGCAGCAGGCGCACGCCGACCCAGCCGGCCAAAAGCCCCGGCAGCACGAACCCCAGCCAACTGAACGCCTGCGCATGCGGCACGCCGAGTGCGCCCAGCAATGCCACCGGATGGGCCAGCGGGCGATACCCCGGCAGCGCCGCACCGAACCCCAGCACGGCGGCCACGAACACACTGGCGGCCAGCGCGCCGATGGCACGGTCGATACGTTGCAGGGTCTGCATGGGGAAGCTGCCAGGCGATGGGTCGAGCCCCGGCATTGTCACTGTTTTGCGCGGTTCCCGGGGGTCGGGGTTGCGTCCTGGAACCGGTGCACCCATAAACTGGAGACATCTTTATCGTTGATTCCAGACCATGAGCGAAATGCCACACGTCTTCGATGCCACCACCGCCACCTTTGAAACCGAGGTCCTGCAGAAGTCCCTGCAGACACCGGTGCTGGTTGATTTCTGGGCGCCCTGGTGCGAGCCCTGCAAGACCCTCGGGCCGATGCTGGAGAAGCTGGCCGGCGAATACCACGGCGCGTTCGAACTGGCCAAGGTGGACGTGGACCAGGAACAGCAGATCGCCGCGGCGTTCCAGATCCGCTCGGTGCCCACCGTGTTCCTGGTCAAGGACGGCCAGCTGGTCGACGGCTTCCCCGGCGCCATTCCCGAAGGCCAGCTGCGCGAGTTCCTGGCCCAGCACGGGGTCACCCCGGCCGAGCCGGCCGTGGAAACGCCCGCCGAACCTGCGCCGCTGGATCCACAGGCGCAGGTCGATGTGCTGCGCGCGGCCATCGCCGCCGAGCCGGACAAGGATGAGCTCAAGCTGGACCTGGCCGTGGCGCTGCTGCAGATCGGGGCCGGTGCCGAAGCCGGTGTGCTGATCGACGCACTGCCGGCCAACCTGGCCACCGATGACCGCGCGGTGCGGGCACGCGCGCGGCTGGATTTCGCCAATGCACTGCAGGACGCCCCGGCGGCCGAAGCGCTGGACGCGCGGATCGCCGCCAATGGCGATGACCTGCAGGCGCGCCGCCTGCGCGGCGTGCAGCTGCTGCTGGGCGGGCAGGACGAGGCGGCGCTGGAGCAGTTCCTGGAGATGCTGCGGCGCGACCGTGGCTTCGAGGACGGCCTGCCGCGCAAACTGCTGATCGATGCGTTCAAGGTGATCGACGACGAGGACCTGGTCGGACGCTACCGTCGACGCATGGCTTCGCTGCTGTTCTGATCATCACCGCGACGCGGCAGCCGGACAGCGTCCCGCCGCCGCGCGCGTTAACGGATCTCATGCCACCACTGTGTGACCTGGGTCACGTTCAGAAACCCTGCACGCCTCCCGGGCGATAATGACTGTGCGGCACGCTGGACGCCGCGGTCCATTCGGGGGGATGAGGTCTGGGCCATGGGGGCCGCAGGGCTGCGCCCCGGCCTGCAGAGTCATCATGATCGTGAGTTCGAGCCGTTTACCATATCTCTTCCAGTCCTGTACCCGCCTGCTGATGCTGGTGGTGCTGCTGCTGGTGGCATTGCCGTCGCTGGCCCAGGACTGGAACTACCGGGTCCGCCCCGGCGATACCTTGTGGGACCTGGGCGCGCGCTACCTCAAGCCGTCGATTCCGTGGGAGCAGTTGCAGTCGCACAACCGCGTGGCCGATCCCTATCGCCTGCCGCCGGGCAGCCAGCTGCGCTTCCCGGTGGCCTGGCTGGCCGTACAGCCAGCGCCGGCACGGGTGCTGGCCGCCCGCGGCCGGGTCCAGGCCGGCAGCCTTTCCCAGAGCGGCCTGCACGATGTAGCCGAAGGCGATCGGTTGACGATCGGCCAGTTCCTGGTGACCGGGGCCGATTCCAGCGCCACCGTCGCCTTTGCCGACGATTCCCGGCTGCAGCTGCGCGAGAACTCGCGCCTGCGCCTGGATCAGTTGAGCCGCTACGGCCACACCGGCATGGTCGACACCCGGCTGCGGCTGGAACAGGGCCGTGCCAGCAACCGGGTCACTCCGGCCAGGGGCCCGGCATCGCGTTACATCATCGATGCACCCACGGCCACCAGCAGCGTGCGCGGCACGGTCTTCCGGGTCAGCGCCGGCAGCGACGGCCACAGCGCGTCCACCGAAGTGATCCAGGGCAAGGTGCAAGTCGGCAACCGCCGCGGGCAGCGCCTGGTCACGCCGGGGCAAGCCACCCGCAGCCCGTCACTGGACGACCGCCCGAGCCCGCTGGAAGCCCTGCTTCCGGCCCCGGCGTGGGACCGCGCGCAGGTTCGCCTGGATCCGCTGCCGGCGATGCTGGCGTGGTTGCCGGTGACCGGGGCCGAACGCTACCGGGTGGAGGTGGTGCGTGCCGACCAGCCGGACATCCTGTTGTTCGCCGCCACCACCGATGCCACCACGCTGACCGTGCCCGACCTGCCCCCCGGCCATCTGCGGGTGCTGGTGCGCGCGATCAGCGACGACGGCGTGGAAGGGCTGGATGCCGAACAGGACTTCCTGGTGCGCGACCAACCCGTGCCGCCGTTGACGGTGCGCCCGGTCAACCAGGAAACCGTCAACAGCGCGCGACCTCGCTTTGAATGGAGCCAGGTCAGCGGTGCCAGCGCGAGCGTGCTGCAGATCGCGCGCGATCCACGTTTCCTGGAACCGGTGCTGGAACAGGAAGGCCGCAGCACCCATCTGCGCCCGCGCCAGGACCTGGCCCCGGGCAGCTATTTCTGGCGGGTGGCCTCGCGCGATGCCAACGGCAACCGCGGTCGCTTCGGCCAGCCGGTGGCACTGACCATCAGCAACGCGCCGGTCGACCCGGCGCTGCAACCGCCGCAGGCGGCCAAGGGCCAGCTCACGCTGCGCTGGCAGGCCGGCGAACCCGGTCAGCGCTACCGGGTGCAGTTGGACCGCAAGGGCGACTTTGCCCAGCCACTGCTGGACCGCGAGGTGGATCAGGCCGAGGTCACGTTGAAGCGTCCGTGGCACGGCACCCTGCACGTCCGCGTGCAGTACATCGAAGAAGACGGCTATGCCGGTCCGTTCTCGCCGGCACAGCAGGTCAAGCTGCCGTGTCGCAGCTGTTACGGCGCCGGTGGCGGCGCACTGCTGCTGTGGCTGCTGTTGTGAAACCCCTGGACCTGTCCTGGCCGCAGCGCCTCGCGCTGTCGGCAGTGGTCGGCGCACTGGCGGCGACGGCCAGCCACTGGCAGTGGTTCTGGCAGCAGGACGAAGCGGTATACGACGCCTACGTTGGCGCCTGGGACTACCAACCCGATCCGCGCCTGTTGATCGTGGCCATCGATGACAACAGCCTGCAGCAGATCGGCCAGTGGCCGTGGCCGCGTTCCACGCACGCGCGCATGCTCGACCGCCTGACCGAAGCGGGCACCACACGCGTGGTACTGGACCTGATGCTGTCCGAACCGGACCGCAAGGACAACGCGCAGGATGCCGAACTGGCCGCTGCGATCCGCCGCAACGGCCATGTGGTGCTGCCGGTGCTGGCGGCCCCGGCCAGCGGCCCGCGCATGGCCGAAGAGCTGCTGCCGATACCGCTGATCGCCGCCAACGCGGCCACCCTGGGCCACAGCGACATCGAAGTGGATGCCGACGGGGTGGCCCGCGGGATGTACCTCACCGCCGGAATCGGATCGCCCCATTGGCCGGCCCTGGGCCTGGCACTGGCCGACGTGGGCGGGCCGCTGCCGGGCCTGCGCGACCCCCAACCAGAGCAATCCTCCCCCTATCAATGGCGGCGCGACCACTACGTGCGCGTGCGCTACGCCGGCCCACCCGAGCGCTTCCCGCAGGTGTCCTACGTGGATGTGCTCAACGGCGACGTGGATCCGGCGCTGCTGCGCGACCGGCTGGTGCTGGTCGGCATGACCGCCAGCGGCATCGCGCCGCGGATATTGACCCCCACCACGCGCGAGCGCTGGATGAGCGGCAGCGAATACCAGGCCAACGTGGCCTCGATGCTGCTCGACGACAAGGTCATCAACCTGCCCCCGACACTCTGGCAGGACCTGCTCAGTGGCCTGCTGGTGGCGATGTGCTGCCTGGGCCTGAGTGTGCCGCGGGCCGCGTCCAGCGCACTGCTGGCGCTGCCGCTGACCCTGCTGCTGAGCCTGGTGCTGCTGCGTGCCGGCAACCTCTGGTTCGCTCCCGCCGCCACCCTGACCGGGATGCTGGCGGTGATTGCGGCCTGGGTGCTGTGGCGGATCAGCGCGTGGCGCCGCCAGGCCAACAGCGATGCACTCACCGGGCTGGGCAACCGCCTGCGTTTCGAACAGGTCCTGCAGCAGGAACATGATGCCGGCCGCCGCAGTGGCCGCCCGCTGACCCTGGTGCTGATCGACGTGGACCACTTCAAGCATCACAACGATGTCTATGGCCACCATGCCGGCGACAGCGTACTGCGCCAGATCGCCACCGAGATCGGTGCCCATGCGCGCCGCCCGCGCGACATGGCCGCCCGGTTCGGCGGCGACGAGTTCGCCCTGATCCTGCCCGACACTACCGCCGACGGCGCGGTGCTGGTGGTCGAAGACCTGCTGGCCCGGGCACGCACCCTGGAAATTGCCGCCAGCCACGGCAAGATCATCCACATCAGCCTGACCGTGGGCGTGTATACCCGTGTCCCGGCCGCGGGCAGCGAGCCGCGGCACTTTTTCGAGGGCGCCGATGCGGCGCTGTACCAGGCCAAGGCCGCCGGTCGCGATGGCTACGTGGCCGACGAAGGCCACTGAACCGCGCATTCGCCCAACCATACGCTTGCGAATGTTAGACTCGGGCAACCTTTCCCAACGCGATCGGATCCCATGAAGGCCAGCGTCTTCCGCCACGGCATGAACCTGTGGCCGCCGTTCCTGTTCACCGGCATCCACGTCACCGAGGTCAGCGCCGACTATCGGCACGTCCGCGTCGAACTGCGCATGCGCGCCTGGAACCGCAACTACGTGGGCACGCATTTCGGTGGCAGCCTGTTCGCCATGACCGACCCGTTCTGGATGCTCACCGTGATGCACAACCTGGGCCGCGACTACTACGTGTGGGACCGCGCCGGCGAGATCGAATTCCTCAAACCCGGGCGCGGCACCGTGGCCGCCGAGTTCCACCTCGACGATGCCCTGCTCGATCAACTGCGGGCCGCTACCGCCAGCGGCGAAAAATACCTGCACTGGTTCAGCAACGACATCGTCGATGCGAAGGGCGAGGTGATCGCGCGGGTCCGCAAGCAGGTTTACCTGCGGCTCAAGCCGGACGCCCGCAAGCCCGCCGCGCAGACGCCCTGACTACGCACGCGACGCGACGGGCGCACTTGCTATGCTCGCCCGCCTGGTCTTGTCACGGACGATCCATGCGCCTGCTGCTCGCTGCCCTGCCGCTGCTGTGCCTGCCCGTCGTGGCATGGGCATGGGATGTCCCGGTGGTGGACTATCCCACCCTGCCCGCCACCGCCAGCACCGCCGAAGGCTTCGTTCCCGACGGCTGGCGCATCGAGCAACGCCTGCTCGGCGACCTCAACGGCGACCACCGCGCCGACCTGGTGCTGGTACTGCGCCAGCACGATCCCCGCAACGTGATCGAACACGATGGCTTCGGCCCCAGCCCGCTGGACAGCAATCCGCGCCTGTTGGCGATCGCCTGGTCGATGCCGGACGGTCGCTATGCGTTGGCCGCGCAGAACCACGCGCTGATTCCGCGCCATGAATATCCCAACCAGTCCGATGTATTCGACGATGACGCCGGTGGCGTCACGCTGGTGCGCGGCACGCTGCAGGTAAGCCTGTACTTTTTTTCAAACGCCGGCAGCTGGTCCACCGGTTCGACCCGCTTCACGTTCCGCTGGCAGGACAACGCGTTCACGCTGATCGGCTACGACAGCGAATCGATGATGCGCAACTCCGGCCAGACCGAGTCGTTGAGCATCAACTACTCCACCGCGAAGGTACGCCGTGCAAGCGGCAGCATGGAAGCAGACGGCGAGCAGGTGGGCTGGGAGACCCTGGCCTCGAAAAAGCGCTGGACGCTGGACAGCATCGGCGACGGCGCGGCATTCGAGCCGCTGCCGTAGCCCTGCCGCTGTTCACTGCGGTCGCCACGCCGGCGGCAGAGGCGCGCTGATCGTGGCGGCGGTGCCGTTACGCGGTGCCGCGTACCGCCGCACCTGCAGCGCCTGCCTGTCGGCACTCCACTGCAACGGCCGCTGCGTGCTGCGCAGGCCGCTGGGCAGGTGCGCCAGGGTGGCCACTGCATCGCCGCCGGCTGCCGGCTGCGCACGCAGCCACAGCATCGCCGCGGCCAGGCGCAGGTGTGCGCCGGTATCCTGCGCGCGCAGCAGGTAGTCGTCGTAGGCCGGTCCGCTGATCTCCACCAGCCCACAGCCCACGGCATTGGCCACGCACGGCAGCGACCATCGCGATGGCAATGCGGGCAGCGTCACAGGCCGGTCCTGGCCGATCTGCGCACGCACCTGTGTCGTGCAACTGCGCGAGAGCAGCCAGGCATGGCGTGCCTGCGTCTTGTGCTTGTCGAAGAACCAACCGCCCTGCGCCTGCGCCACCTGCGCAAGGGCAGCGCGCTGGAACACGAACTCGCCACGCAACGGCAGGCACAGGTCCAGCTCGGCGACATCCGGCGGCAGCAGCGCCGCGCTGCAGATCGCCGGCACGTCCGCATCGGCCGGCAACTCGACCAGGATCTCGGTGAACAGCCGGGCGCTGCGCTCGGCCATCGCACCGCCGACCATCGCCACCAGCAGGCTGTCGCTGCCGCGCATCAGCATGCGGGCAGTCCCCAGGTCTTCGCAGATTCCCTGCAAGGCCTGCGTGCTGTCACCGCGCATCTGCATCAGGGCATGATGAGAGAGGCGTTCCATCGGTAGCTGGAACGACGGGAACGGCATGGCGACATCGGCCATGAACAGATTCTGGTAATGGTCCTGGCTGCCCAACGCGGCGATCCGCGCATGCAGTGCGTCATGGCCGCGGTGCGCCGCTTCCACCTGGTCGGCGGCCGCCCGCACCTGCTGCAGGCAGCTGGATGTGCCGGACCGGCACCACTGGCTGACCGGGCGCACCCGGTCGAAGCGGCCGTCGGCGACGCTGATCCCGGTTGCCGGCTGCTCCGGATTCTGCTGCCTGGCCCGGGCGAAGCGGCGGGTGTCTTCGGCGGTCACTGCACGCTGCTGGGCCGGACCGATACCGTCGTATGCCAGCAACCACAGCGCAACGAACGCATTGCGTTCGGGTGCAGCATCCGGCGGCCCCGCCTCGATCGCCGCCAGCGCCTGGCTCTCGGCTACCGGCACCGGCAGCCACCACGACGCCAACAGCACCACCAGCCCCGCCCCGACCAGCCCGAGCAGGCTCAGTCCCGTCCACTTCAATCCTTTCAACACAGCATTCCCCCAGCAGGCCGCTCCCTGCGACCGCAGGCAGGGTAATCCGGGCCACGGCCCCGCTACAATGCGGCATGTCGCCCGAAGCCCCCCACCTCGTTCCGCGCCCCTCCCTGCAGCGCCTGTTCCTGACCGGCCTGCTGACCCTGCTGCCAATCTGGCTGACGTGGGTGGTGGTCAAATTCGTGTTCGTGCTGTTGTCGGGCATTTCCAGCCCGGTGGTGGTGCCACTGTCGGAGCAGATCGCCGCTTCGTTCCCGCATTACCTGGGCTGGGTCAAGGTCGAGTGGATGCAGAACCTGATCGGCCTGGGCGCCACCCTGCTGGTCATCCTCAGCGTAGGCGTGCTCAGCCGCCGGGTGATCGGCCAACGCCTGCTGCGCTGGTTCGGCGCGGTGATCAAACGCATTCCGCTGGCCAGCACCATCTATGAAAGTGCCAAGAAATTGCTGGACATGCTGCAGACCGAGCCGGGTAGCACCCAGCGCGTGGTGCTGATCGACTTCCCGCACCGCGAGATGAAATCGGTGGGCCTGGTGACACGGGTGATGCGCGAGCAGGGCACCGGCCGCGAACTGGCCGCCGTGTACGTACCGACCACGCCGAACCCGACCTCCGGCTACCTGGAGATCGTCCCGGTGGAACTGCTCACGCCGACCGACTGGACCGTGGACCAGGCGATGAGCTTCATCATTTCCGGTGGCGCGGTCGCGCCGGAAACCATGCCGTTCACCCGCGCCGGCGAGCGCTGAGGTGAGTCAGCGCCCGCTGCAGGACCGCGCGGTCCTGCTGTTCATTGCGCTGGCCGCATTCTTCTGCGCCAACGCGGTGCTGGCCGAACTGATCGGGGTCAAGATCTTCGCGCTGGAAGACACCCTGGGCATAGCCCCGTTCAACTGGAACCTGTTCGGCCAGACCGGCTCACTCAGCTTCACCGCCGGTACGCTGCTGTGGCCGGTGGTGTTCATCATGACCGACACCATCAACGAGTTCTTCGGCCGGCGCGGGGTCAAGTTCATCTCGTGGCTGGCGGTGGTGCTGATCAGCTACGGGTTCCTGTTCGCGTTCGCGGCGATCTCGCTGGTCCCGGCCAGCTGGTGGGTGACCTCGATGAGCGCGCACGGCGTACCGGATTACCAGGCCGCGTTTGCCGCGGTGTTCGGCCAGGGCATGTGGACCATCGCCGGGTCACTGGTGGCCTTCCTGCTCGGGCAGTTGATCGACGTGTCGATCTTCCACCGCATCCGCCGCGCCACCGGCGAGCGCCATGTCTGGCTGCGCGCGACCGGCTCCACCGCCGTGTCCCAGCTGGTCGACAGTTTCGTGGTGATCTGGATCGCCTTCGTGCTGGGGCCACAACACTGGCCCACCTCGCTGTTCCTGGCCGTGAGCAGCGTCAACTACGTCTACAAGATGGGCTTCGCAATCGCCTTGATCCCGTTGCTGTACCTGATGCGACGTGCGATCACCGGTTATCTGGGTGAACAACGCGCCGCCCAGCTGCGGGCCGATGCAGCAGCTGACTGAGGCCGATACGGCCCGGCGCTGACTGCGCTCCGGCGCTGGCCGTATAGGCGAGGATCGGGCAAGCTCCCGGGTCTGTGTAGGTTTTACGGAAACAGCCGATGCCCCATCCCGCCCGCGCCCTGGCGCTTGCCATTGCTGCCCTGCTGGTATTCAGCGCCGCCGCACCGGCCGAAGCCGCCAAGAAAAAGGCCGCCCGGCCGGCCGCCGCGCATACCCGGCCGGCCGCCAAACCCAAGGCCAAGCCGCGCGCACGCCCTGCCGCCGCGCCGACCCGGCAGCCCTTGGTACGCCAACAGACCAAGGCCGCCCAGCTCGACCGGATCTACGATGAATACTGGGATGCCTCGATGCGGCTCAACCCGCTGCAGGCCACCTTCCAGGGCGATGCCCGCCACAACGACCAGTTGCCCAACATCCTCTCGGCCGCCTATCGCCAGCAGTCGCACGATTTCACCGTGGAATGGCTGGGCAAGGTCGAGAAGATCGGTGCCGACGGCCTGGCCGGGCAAGACCTGCTGAGTTATGAAATCTTCGTGCGCGATGCGCGCATGTCGCTGGCCGCCGAGCAGTACCCCAGCTGGATGCTGCCAGTAAGCCAGTACTACAACCTCGGCAGCATCATGGCGATCCTGGGCTCCGGCTCAGGCGCGCAGCCGTTCAATACGGTGCAGGATTACGACACCTGGTCCAGGCGCTCGCTGGGCATCGGCCCGCTGTTCGACCAGGCCATGGCCAACATGCGCCAAGGCATGGCCGCCGGCGTGGTGCAGCCGCGCGACCTGATGGAAAAAGTGCTGCCGCAGCTGGATGCGGTGCTCAAGCCAAGCGCCGAGGAAAGCATCTTCTGGGCGCCGGTGCGCAACATGCCGGAGGATTTCCCGGCCGCCGACAAAGCGCGCATCAGCGCCGAATACAAGCGCATGATCGAGTACCGGATCATGCCGGCCTACCGCGCCCTGCGCGGTTTCATCGCCACCGAATACCTGCCGGCCACGCGCAGCAGCGATGGCCTCGGGGCGCTGCCCAACGGCCAGGCGTGGTACGCGCAGAACATCGAGCAGAGCACCGCCTCGACCCTGTCGCCGGCGCAGATCCATGCCCTGGGCGAGCAACGGGTGGGTGCGCTGCAGGCGCAGATCGCCGGCATCCTCAAGGACAACCGCATCCGGGGGTCGCAGCAAAAGGTACTGCGCAACATGCGCACCGACCGGAGCTTCCAGTACGGCAACGCCGAGGCGGTGCTGACCCGTTACAAGCAACTGCAGGCGCAAGTGGGCAGCCGCCTGCCGGCGTTGCTGGGCACCGTGCCCAAGGCCCCGATGGAGATCCGCGCGGTGGAGCCCGAGCGCGCCGCCAGTGCCGCCGCGGTGAGCTACCAGCCGCCGCTGCAGGATGGCATGCGCCCGGGCATCCTTTACGTCAACACCGCCAACCTGCCCACTCGACGTCGCTGGTCGGCGCCGGTGCAGTTCCTGCATGAAGGCATTCCCGGCCATCACGTGCAGCTGGGCCTGCAGCAGGAGCTGGACAAGCTGCCACGCTTCCGTCGCCTCGGCGGCGACATTGCGTTCATCGAAGGCTGGGGCCTGTATGCCGAATCGCTGGGCGATCAGCTCGGCGTTTACCAGGATCCCTACGAGAAGATCGGTTACCTGCAGGCGGCCCTGACCCGCACCGCGCGCATGGTGGCCGATACCGGCGTGCATGCGCAGGGCTGGAGCAAGCGCCAGGCGGTGGACTACCTGGTCAAGACCGCCGACATGCCCGCCGACGATGCCGCCGCCGAAGTGGAGCGGTTCATGGCCCTGCCCGGCCAGAGCCTGCCCAATGCGCTGGGCGAGCTGAAGATGATCGAGCTGCGCGACAAGGCCAAGGCCGTGCTTGGGCCGCGCTTCGACCTGCGGCGTTTCCACGAGGAAGTCCTGCGCGACGGCTCGATGCCGCTGGACATCCTGGACGCCAAGATCACCCGCTGGACCGCCAGCGAAACCGGTGCGGCCGCTGCCGTCCCCACGCCCTGATCGAAACTGGAGCTGTCCATGCACATCGCCCGTCGTCCACTGCAATGGATCACCGTGATGTGCGGCGGCCTGCTCGGGCTGGGCACGGCCTTGGCCGCACCGGTGCTGTCGCCCCCCGACCCGGGCATCGATGCGCTGCTGGCCGCCTATGACGGCCAGGTGCCCGGCGCCGCCGTGCTGGTGCTGCACGATGGCAAGCCGGTGTTCCGTCGCGGCTACGGCCTGGCCGTGCTCGAAGACGGCACGGCGGTGACCGCGCAGAGCAACTTCCGCCTGGCGTCGGTGACCAAGCAGTTCACTGCGGCAGCGATCCTGCTGCTGGCCGAGGACGGCGCGCTGTCGCTGGATGACCCGCTCAAACGCTGGCTGCCCACGCTACCGGCCGCCGCCGACGCGATTACCCTGCGCCAGCTGCTCAGCCACACCAGTGGCCTGCTCGATTACGAAGACCTGATGGCCGCCGATGCGCGCGCGCAGGTGCATGACATCGACGTGCTGCACCTGCTGGAAACACAGGACCGCACGCTGTTCGCACCCGGTAGTCGCTATCGCTACAGCAACAGTGGTTACGCGCTGCTGGCACTGGTGGTAGGCAAGGCCTCCGGCCAGGATTTCGCCGGTTTCCTGCACGCACGCATCTTCCAGCCGCTCGGCATGGCCGCCACGGTCGCCCACCAGCAGGGCGTGGACGAGGTGGCCCACCGCGCCTACGGCTACAGCCAGATCGACGACCGTTGGCAGCGCACCGACCAGAGCCCGACCAGTGCGGTGCTCGGCGACGGCGGCATCTACTCCTCCCTGGACGACCTGGCCAAATGGGATGCGGCGTTGTACGACGCGCGGCTGCTCAGGGCATCCTCGCTGAAGCAGGCGTTCACGCCGGCCACGCCCACCGATGAACCCGACGTGCCGTTTTACGGTTTCGGCTGGCGCCTCAATGGCCTGGCACAATGGCACAGCGGCGAGAGCATCGGCTTCCGCAACGTGATCCTGCGGTACCCGCAACAGCATCTGACGGTCATCCTGCTGAGCAACCGCGACGGCCCCGAACCCTATCCGCTGGCGCTGCAGATCGCCCGGCGCTGGCTGGACACCCTGCAATGAACGCAACCGACGCCACGCCGCTGCTCGGCATCCATCACGTGGCGCTGATCGCCTCGGACTATGCCCGCTCCAAACACTTCTACACCGTGCTGCTGGGCCTGCGGGTGCTGGATGAGAATTACCGTATCGCCCGCGACTCGTGGAAACTGGACCTGGCCCTGCCCGACGGCAGCCAGCTGGAGGTGTTCTCCTTCCCCGCCGCGCCACCGCGCCCCAGCCGCCCCGAAGCCCAGGGATTGCGCCACCTGGCCTTCCGGGTCGCCACGCTGGAGCCGATGATCGCCCGGCTGGCGGCCGCCGGCGTGGCCTGCGAGCCGATCCGCACCGACGAGTACACCGGCCGCCGCTTCACCTTCTTCGCCGACCCCGACGGATTGCCGCTGGAGCTGTACGAAATCCCGGCCGACGCCGGCTGACCGATGCGTTCCGTACCGGAGCGAATGGGTATACAGTCGGCCTGTACCGGCACTGCGCCGGCATTCTCGGACATCCCTGGGAGGGGAACATGCGCAAGACCTTCAAGACCCTGTTGCTGGCGCTGCCGCTGATGATGGCCGCGATGTCGGCCAGCGCCGCCGACGGTGCCGTTGGCCGCTGGAAGACCATCGACGACAAGACCGGCAAGGTGAAGTCGATCGTGGAGATCACCCAGGCCGGCAACGGCACGCTGACCGGCAAGGTCGTGGACATCCTGCATTCGGACAAGGGCCCCAACCCGGTCTGCGACGGCTGCGAGGGTGCCAACAAGAACAAGCCGGTCAAAGGCATGACGATCCTGTGGAACCTCAAGGCCGACGGCACCAACGCCTGGTCGGGCGGCACGATCCTGGATCCGGGCAACGGCAAGACCTACAAATCCAAGGCAAAGCTGCAGACCGGCGGTGCCAAGCTGGACGTGTCCGGCTGCGTCGCCTTCATCTGCCGCGCCCAGACATGGGTCCGGGAGTAAGGTTCGGCGCTGTTTCAGCTAGTCATTGTCGTGGCGTGGTCGAGGCGGGTTGAACCCCACCGGGACACGCCGTGAACCCCTCTCCGCGGTCCGGCCCAGCCGCTGGCGGCTGTGCGTTCGAGCGCATGCGAGGCAGTGCCTCGCAAGCAATGCGCTCTCACCCATGGGGGCTCGTGTACGGCATCCATGCCGTACACGGTCCCGGTGGGGTTCAACCCGCCTCGCCCTCCAGGCATTTGCATCGCCGGGTGGGAGAGAAGAAGGCCGGAGCGGCTACGCCGCTTCGGCCTTTTGCATTTCCACTTCCCCCAACACCCCGAACCAAACCGCTCTAATGCCAGCTCCGGCAACCCTTGGCACGGCAGGCAACGGGACAGCACCCGGCTCCACCTGCGCTATGGCTATGGCTATGGCTGTGGCCCTGAGCTTGCCCCTGCACACCGACCCACTGTCGAAGGGCTGGGGTGGGTGAGGTTGCGGGGCCCTGAGCCGCATGGATGCGGCGACGGAGCTTACAAGGACGTACTTGCAGCGTGCCCCGCGGCCTCACCCACCCCAGCCCTCCCCCAGCAGACCGGTCTACAGGCTTCGGCTCTGCTGTGGCTGTGGCTGTGGCTGTGGCTGTGGCTGTGGCTGTGGCCTTGGCTCCGGCTTCGAAAAAAAAGCCCGCCGCAGGCGCCCACCCCCACCATGCGATAATCCCCGGTCCCCAAAGCAACAACGCAGACCATGACCCGCACCGCTCTAGTCACCACCGCCCTGCCCTACGCCAACGGCCCGCTCCACCTGGGCCACCTGGTCGGCTACATCCAGGCTGACATCTGGGTACGCGCGCGACGAATGAGCGGCGGCAAGACCTGGTTCGTGTGCGCCGATGACACCCATGGCACCCCCATCATGCTCGCTGCTGAAAAGGCCGGCGTTACCCCCGAAGCCTTCATCGCCAACATCCAGGCCAGCCACGAGCGCGACTTCGCTGCCTTTGGCGTCCACTTCGACCATTACGATTCCACCAACTCGGCCGGCAACAAGGCCCTGACCGAAACCTTCTACCTCACGCTGGAGGCGCAAGGCCACATCGCGCGCCGCTCCGTGGCCCAGTTCTATGACCCGGCCAAGGGCATGTTCCTGCCCGACCGCTACATCAAAGGCATCTGCCCGGTCTGCAGCAGCCCGGACCAGTACGGCGACAACTGCGAAGTGTGCGGCGCCACCTATACCCCCACCGAACTGAAAGACCCGCGCTCGGTGATCTCCGGTGCCACCCCGGAAATGCGCGACTCCGAACACTTCTTCTTCGAAGTCGGCCGCTTTGAAAGCTTCCTGCGCGAGTGGCTGGCCGGCGATGTCGCCCTGCCCGGCGTCAAGGCCAAACTCGGCGAATGGCTCAACGCCGACGGCGGCCTGCGCGCCTGGGACATCTCCCGCGACGCGCCCTATTTCGGTTTTGAAATCCCCGGCCAGCCCGGCAAGTATTTCTACGTCTGGCTCGATGCCCCCATCGGCTACCTGTCCAGCTTCCAGGCCCTGTGCGCGGAGAACGGCGAAGACTTCGACGCCCACCTGCGCGCCGGCACCAGCACCGAACTGCACCATTTCATCGGCAAGGACATCGTCAATTTCCACGGCCTGTTCTGGCCGGCGGTGCTGCACGGTACCGGCCACCGCGCGCCGACCCGCCTGCACGTCAACGGCTACCTGATGGTCGATGGCGCCAAGATGTCCAAGTCGCGCGGCACCTTCATCATGGCCCGTACCTATCTTGACGTCGGCCTTGAAGCCGAAGCCCTGCGCTACTACTTTGCGGCCAAATCCGGCGGTGGCGTCGAAGACCTCGACCTCAACCTGGGCGACTTCATCGCACGCGTCAACGCCGACCTGGTCGGCAAGTTCGTCAACCTCGCCAGCCGCTGCGCCGGCTTCATCAGCAAGCGCTTCGACGGCCGCCTCGCCGATGCCCTGCCCGATGCCGCCCAGTACGACCGCTTCGTCGCCGCCCTCGCCCCGATCCGCGAGGCCTACGAGCGCAACGATCCGGCCGCTGCCGTGCGCCTGACCATGGCCCTGGCCGATGAAGCCAACCGCTACATCGACGACCAGAAGCCCTGGGTGATCGCCAAGCAGGAGGGCGCCGACGCCCAGCTGCAGGCCGTGTGCACCCAGGGTCTCAACCTGTTCCGCGTACTGGTCACCGCGCTCAAGCCGGTGCTGCCGGCCACCGCCGCCCAGGCCGAAACCTTCCTGGCCGCGCCCGTCCAGGACTGGATCGACATCGCCCGCCCGCTTACCGCCCACACCATCGCCGTGTACAGCCCGCTGTTCACCCGAATCGACCCGAAACTGATCGACGCCATGACCGACGCCTCCAAAGACACCCTCGCCGCCGCAGCCCCCGCCGCCCCGGTAAAGCCCGCCAAGCCCGCCGCGGCTCCGGCAGCGCCGGCGACGGCGGTTGCCGCCGCCCCCGGCGAAGGCCCGGCCTACATCGGCATCGACGACTTCGCCAAACTCGACCTGCGCATCGGCAAGGTGCTGGCCTGTGGGTTTGTGGAAGGGTCGGACAAGCTGCTGCGCTTTGAACTGGATGCCGGCGATCTTGGCACCCGCCAGATTTTCTCCGGCATCCGCGCCAGCTACGCTGAACCGGACAAGCTGGTCGGCCGCAGCGTGGTGTTCATCGCCAACCTGGCGCCGCGCAAGATGCGCTTCGGCCTGAGCGAAGGCATGATCCTGTCGGCCGGTTTCGACGGCGGCGACCTTGCCCTGCTCGACGCCGACAGCAGCGCCCAGCCCGGCATGCCGGTGCGCTGAGCGCCCTGCCCGGGCGGCAGCAACGCCGTCCGGTCGCGCCATCTGCAGGCACGGAGGTACAGGTTTGGAACTGGCGCTGTTCGACTTCGACCACACGGTCACCACCTGCGATACCTACGGCCGCTTCCTGCGCCGCGTCGCCACCCCCGAGCAGCTTGCCCAGGCCTGGTGGAAAGTGGGGCCGTGGCTGCTGGCGTACCGCCTCAAGCTGATCTCAGCCGAACGCATCCGCGCACGCGTCACCGACCTGACCTTCAGCAACCGCCATGCCGACGACATCGCCACCCAGGCCACCGGCTACGCCCGCGATGAGCTGCCCGGGGTGGTGCGCCCGCAGATGCTTGAACAGATCCGCTGGCACCTGCAGCACAAGCACACTGTCGTGGTGGTGTCCGGTTCGCTGGACCTGTACCTGCGGCCGTGGTGCGATGCGCTTGGCCTGGGCCTGATCTGCAACCGCCTGGAAAGCCACGACGGTCGCTTGACCGGACGCTACGCCGACGGTGACTGCGGCCCGCGCAAGGTCGAACACATCCGCCGCCAGTACGATCTGTCACGCTACCAGCGCATCCACGCTTACGGCGACAGCAGCGAAGACCGGCCGATGCTGGCCCTCGCCCACGACCGCTGGTATCGCGGCAAACCCTTGAAATGACTTTCCCGCGCAGCCGACGCCACGCATGCCCACCGCCTTCCCCCTGCTGACCGAACGCCTCGACCGCCTGCTGCCGCAGACCCAATGCGGTCAATGCGGTTACGACGGCTGCCGCCCCTATGCCGAAGCGATGGCACGTGGCGATGCCGGCGTTGACCACTGCCCGCCCGGTGGCGATGACGGCGCACGCGCCCTGGCGCATGTGCTGGGCGTGCCCGCCCTGCCGTTCGACCGACGCCGGGGCGAGCACAAGGCCGAACAGGTCGCGGTGATCGTCGAAGCGGACTGCATCGGCTGCACCAAGTGCATCCAGACCTGCCCGGTGGATGCCATCGTCGGCGGTGCCAAGTACATGCATACCGTCATCGCCGACCTGTGCACCGGCTGCGAGCTGTGCATTCCACCGTGCCCGGTGGATTGCATCGAATTGATCGCAGCACCCGTCTTGTAGCGCCGGGCTCTGCCCGGCTGCTGTTGAACTGCATGGCCGACGAGTAGCCGGGCGGCTGGGCAGCCGGGCAGAGCCCGGCTCTACCGCAGCCCGTTACGGCAACGCCGCGGTAATCACGATCTCCACCTTCCAGCTGGGATCGGCCAGCTTGGCTTCCACCGTGGCACGCGCCGGGGTCATGCCCGCCACCACCCACTCATCCCACGCCGCGTTCATGCCGGCGAAATCCTGGATGTCGGCGAGGAAAACTTCCGCGCGCAGGATGTGCTGCTTGTCGCTGGCCACCAGCGCCAGCAGCTTGTCGATCTCTTCCAGCACCTGCCGGGTCTGCCCGGTGATGTCCTGGCTGGTGTCTTCGGGAATCTGCCCGGACAGGTAGGCGACCTTGTTGTGCACGGTCATCTCGGACATGCGCGGACCAACGTCGAAACGTTCCAACATGGCGATTGCTCCTCTGGGTGATGGCCCATTGTCACCGATGCGGCGTGCGCCTGTCCTTGCCTGCGGTCCCTCCCGCCATGGCGGGCACAGCCGCCACCCTTGGCAAGCGCAGGCATCGGGCGCACGATGCGCCCGCACCCCCGCATTGACTGCCTTGACCCTTTCATCGCCTGACCCGGAGCACGCTGTACCGATGACCGAAACAACCCCTGCTCCCCGCCCCGCCCGCGCTGCCTGGCGCCGCGCGGCCACTGTCGCCTTCAGCCTGGCCATCCTGGCGCTGGCCCTGCGCGGCCTGGCCGGCGAATTCGATGAGCACGGCTACCGCGCCATCCGCGATGCGTTCCGGCATCTCGGCGCCGGCCAGATCGCGCTGACCGTGGTACTCGGCCTGGCCAGCTACGCCTGCCTGATCGGGTTCGATGCGATCGGCCTGCGACGCAGTGGAAAACGCCTGCACCCGGCGCGCGTGGGCATCACCGCCTTCCTTGCGCACACGCTTGGCCAGACCCTGGGGTTTGCCGCGCTCACCGGCGGCGCGGTGCGCCTGCGCGGTTACGGCGGCGCCGGGCTGAGCCTGGGCGAGATCGGCCAGGTGGTGCTGATGAGCACGCTGGGCTTCATCTTCGGCGCGTGGCTGCTGCTCGCGCTGGCGTTCGTGCTGGAGCCGGGCGCGGCCGCGCTGGCACTGCCCGTGTCGGTGGCGGCGGTCCGTGCGATCGGCATCATCGGCCTGCTCGGGTATGCCGGGACGTTGCTGCTGGTCGGCCGCGATGGCCGTGGTTTCCAGATCCGCGGACACGCCCTGTGGCTGCCCGACCGCCGCACCATGCTCGGGGTCACCGCATTGAGCGTGGTCGAACTGGTGCTGGCCAGCGCGGCGTTCTACGTGCTGCTGCCGATGGACACCCCCACCGGCCTGCCCGGCTTTGTCGGCCTGTACCTGGTCGCGGTGCTGGCCGGGTTGATCTCCAGCGTGCCGGCCGGGCTGGGCGTGTTCGAGTGGAGCCTGCTCAAGCTGCTGCCGCAGGTGTCCCCGGCGGCGGTACTGGCCGCCGCGTTGATCTACCGCGTCACCTACTACGTGCTGCCGCTGCTGCTGGCCACGCTGCTGGCGCTGGGCCCGGCGCTGCGCAAGCCGCTGCGGGTCGGCGCCGGTGCCACCCGCGCCGGCTGGACCGCGCTGCGGCCGTGGTTGCCGCAGATCATCGCGCTGGCGGTGTTCAGCGTCGGCGCGGCGCTGGTGATCGACGGCACCCTGCCCACCCCACGCCGGCACCTGCTCAACGCCTCGTTGCCGATCCTGGAAACCTCGCACCTGCTCGGCAGCCTGGCCGGCGTGGTGCTGCTGTTGATCGGCCAGGGCCTGCAACGGCGCAGCCATGGCGCATGGATGTTGGCGCTGGGTATCTGCGTGATCGCCCCGCTGCCTATCTGGCTGCGCGGCGGCCAGGTGCTGATCGCATTGTCGGCGCTGTTGGTGGCGATGGCGCTGTGGGCCTCGCGCCGCGAGTTCTATCGCCAGGGAGCGCTGCTGGATGAAGCGTGGTCGTGGCCGTGGATCCGCAACCTGGGGTTGGTGCTGGTGGCGGTCATCTGGCTGCTGTTCTTCGTCTACAGCCACGTCGAATACCAGAACGAACTGTGGTGGCAGTTCGCCCTGCAGGGCAATGCGCCGCGCGCACTGCGTGCGCTGCTGGTCGTGGCCATCGCACTGACCATCTTTGGACTGGCGCGGTTGCTGCACAGCACGCGCAGCCCGCTGCCGGCAGCCGATACCGCCACGCTGGAGGCACTGGCGCCGATCCTGGCGTCCGCCGAAGACACCCAGGCCTGCCTGGTGCTGACCGCCGACAAGGCGGTGCTGCGCGACAAGGAACAGCGCGGCTTTGTGATGATGCAGCGCTACGGCGGTTCATTGATCGCCATGGGCGACCCGGTCGGCCCCGCCGAGGTCGCCCGCGAACTGATCTGGCGGTTCCGCGAAGAAGCCGACCGCCTTGGCTTGCGGCCGGTGTTCTACCAGGTCGGCGAAGCGTACTGGCAGACCTACCTGGACCTGGGCCTGACCCTGGTCAAGCTGGGCGAAGAAGCGATGGTGCCGCTGCAGGACTTCGGCCTGGACGGGCGTGAGCGTGCCGACCTGCGCCAGGCCTGGAACCGCGGCAAGCGGGGCGGCCTGAGCTTTCGCGTGGCCGCGCCGCACGAGGTGCCGGCGCTGCTGCCCCTGCTGGCGGCGATCTCGCAGGAATGGCTGGACGACAAGGCCGGCGATGAAAAGGGCTTCTCGCTGGGCAGCTTCGATGCCCACTACCTGGCACGCTTCCCGGTGGCACTGGTGGAGGCGGAAGGTCGCATCGTGGCCTTCGCCAACCTGTGGCAGGCCCCGGCCGGCAATGAACTGTCGGTGGACCTGATGCGGCATATCAACGATGCCCCGAAGGGCACCATGGATTTCCTGTTCATCGAATTGTTCCTGTGGGGGCGCGCCAACGGGTTCCATCGCTTCTCGCTGGGCATGGCGCCGCTGTCCGGACTGGCCCAGCACCGGTTGGCCGGGCGCTGGAACCGCTTCGCCAACCTGGTCGCGCGGCATGGCGAACGCTTCTACGGCTTCAGCGGCCTGCGTCGCTTCAAGTCCAAGTTCGCCCCGCTCTGGCGCGCCCGCTACCTGGTCGCCCCGGGCGGCGTACACCTGCCCGCCGCGCTGCTCGATGCCACCCGCCTGATTTCACTGGATCCACGCCGCGACGATTGAGCACACGCCGTGCGCGGGCGCGCGCATGTCATCGCGCCGGCAGATGGGTCAGCAGCGTCTGCGCCAGGCGATCGTAATCTCCCTTGAAATGGTGATCGCCCGGCAGCGCGATCACCTGCGCATTGCCGGCTGGCAACGACGGGCACAACGCATCGTCGTCATCTTCGCCATACAGGCACAGGGTTTTGCCCACCGGCAGCTTGGCGATCTCCGGCGCGATCGGCAGCCCGCCACCGCCACCGCCCAGCCAGTTGCTGACGTGGAACTCGTAATCGGCATTCTTGCCCACCGACATCAGCCCGATCATCGCCACCTGCTCGCGCGTGGCCGGCGACAGTTGGTTGATCGCCGCCGGCAGCACATCGGCGCCCTGCGAAAACCCCACCAGCAACACCCGCTTGCGCTGCCATTGCTGGCTGTAAAGGGCGACGATGCGCTCCAGATCATGGGCGAAACCGGCCGGGGTGCGCGCCGTCCAGAAGTAGCGCAGCGAATCCACCCCGACCACCGGCACCCCCGCCTCGGCCAAGGCGCCGGCCACTTCCTTGTCCAGCCCGGCCCAACCGCCGTCGCCGGACACGAATATCGCAAACGTATCGCCCGGCGTGCTGGAAGGGACCTCCACCACCGGCAAACCCTTGAGCGCGTCCGGGGGCGGCGCAAGCGTGATGCCCTTCTGCGCGCCGATCACCTTGGCCGCCGCCAGCAGGCCCGGCAGGTCATCGCCGCCGTCGGTGCGCTGGAATTCGCGCGCCATCGCAACCTTGCGCACGAACGCCGACGCATTGCCGGCCGTGCAATGCGCATCGCCGGCCGCGTTCAACCACGGGAAGCTCAACTCGGCCGGTACCAACCGCCCATGGCTGCTGCCCGACCCGCACACCTCGTGCTCGCGCGCATGGTCAGGGCAGAAGCCGGCAGTCAGCAGCCCGGCAAACACCTGGGTGTCGGCCTGCGCGGCCACCGCATACGCCAGCTCGGCGCCCTCGCCGTCACCGCCGATCAACGGCAGGTGGTAGCCCGGTACATGCAGGTAGGCCTGGAACCAGCGCGAGAAGTTCTCCACGTCGCCTGCGCCAAACGCACAGCTGCCGCCGCCCTCTTTGGCCAGCACCTTGCGCAACCGGGCCACGTCGACCTGCGCCACCAATGCACCGTCGGCGCGCAGTGCATCGATGCGCGGATCGCTGCGTCCACGCTTGCCGTCGCCGTCGAACCAGATCACCACGCGCTGCGCACGGCCGTCGGGCAGATGCATCGGCACCTCCTGGAAACGTCCATGGCTGACCGGCTGCGGGGTTCCGGCCAGCGCCATCGACGCCCACCCACCGATCATCAGACCCAGCACACTCCCCCACCCGGCTCGCCGCATGTTCACGCATCCCTGAATAGTCCAGCCCACGATACGCCGGTCCCCCGCCAACGGCATGTACACAGGCTGGCTGCATCCGCCGGCGGGCATCACCCCTGCCTGGCCGCGTCCTGCACGACAGGCTCAGCGGCGGGCCTGCCGCCATTGCTGCAGCGCCACGGCCAGCAACCACAACACCACTGCGGCGATCACCAGTTTCTGCCCGGCCCCGCGCGGCGGGCCGCGCCACAGGACGTGCAGCCACAGCAGCACGAAACACAGCCAGGCCCAGCCCCAGGCCAGCCCGGCCCAGCGCGCACACTGCGGGTCGGCGCGCAGGTACCAGCTCTGCAACAGCATCGCCACGCTCGCGCACAGGAACGCGGTGTTGGCCGCGATCCCATGCAGCAGCGGCGCCAGCAACGGCGCGCGTTCGGGCAACCAGCTGTCGCCGACCGCCACCGCCATCAGGCCCAGCCCGGCCACGCAGAACAGCGCAGGGGCCGCGCTGCTGCGGCGGGGCGAGCGGCTGCTCGCATACAGCGACCACGCCAGCAGCATCATCGCCAGCGCCAGCGCGCAATAGGCCGTGCGCAGCGCCAGCCCCCAGGGCCCGTGCAGGTACAGGCTCAGCGTGGCCTGCACCCAGTCCAGGTCCTGGCGCGCCCATTGGGTCCACAACGCAGTACAGATGAACACCAGCAGCGCGCACGCGGCGGTGAGTGCCATTGCGCCCTGCCGGCGCGAAGATGATCCCGAAAGGGTTACCGCGTGCATCGGTAAAAGGCTCCCATGTCAGTCGGTCGCGTCGGGATGGCGCAGCGTCCACGCCGCCAGCGCGGCGCGGTAGCGCTGCAGCTCGTCGCTGTACAGGTCCAGCACGCACAACGGGCAGCCGCTGCCGCAGCACTCGTTGGGGCCGGGCTCTTCCGGCGGCTGCGGGCGGGGGTCGGGATCGGGAAGCGCTACAAGGTCGGACATGGCGATGACATCGTGAAAGGAAACCGGACAGCTGCCGCGACAGGCATCCTGCTGCATTATCCAGTGCGTCGGCGCAGGTTTGCGCGCGCGGCTTCATCCAGCCGCTGATGGAAGAAGTCGCTGAGGAAAATACGCGGCTTGAGCAGCAGCTGTTTCAGGAAGCGCCGCCGGTTGAGCCGGAACAGGAAACCCGGCACGTGCCCGGCGTACTCCACCGCGATGCCGCGGTCATACGCGTCGAACACGTCTGCTGGTGCGCCAAGGATGGCCATGTCGCAATCCAGGAACAGCGCCGCCTCGGCATCGATGTCGGCGGCGGCCAGCGCGCCGTGTCGTGCGGTCAACTCGATCAGCTGCACCACCCTTGCCACGTCGATGCCGGCGTCGGGTAGCCAGCGCGTGATCGCCTCGCGCGCCAGCAGCGCCGAACGCGCTTCGTTGTCGCTGCGCCCGGCGTCGTAGATGGCATCGTGATAAAGCGCGGCCAGCTGGACTTCGCGCGGCTGCTGCCAGCCCGGGCCTTCGGCGACGACCTGGCAGTGCTGCAGCACGGCCCGGACGTGGGAGAAATTATGGTAAGCGCGCGGTGGTGCCGCATACGCCGCTTCAAGGTCGGCCTGCATCGACGCGGGCAAGGGGATCGGTTCAAAGCACATGGGCCCACAGTGGCGGCCCCGCGCCCGGCTGGCAAGGGGCCGCCACTGGCGGTTTTTTGACCAGCCGTCGCACAGGCTTGGTACGCGGCGCGGCGGCGCGCTTATCCACAGGTTTACCCGGCGCTGGTCCACACCCGCTGTGGATGGACGATCCAGCCGACAAACGGCGTGCCAGCTGCCCGGCGCGGGCCTAGACTGGGGTCGCGAACGACGGTGCCCTGTGAGGTGAGCGACATGTCCGCCTGGAAAGTCCTGCTTGTCCTGGCCCTGCTCGGGGCCCTGCTCGGGGCCCTGCCGGCGGCTGCGGCCGAGTCGATCAGCGCGCCGGCTGCCGCCGCAGCCGCGCCGGCGCCGGCGTCGGATCCGGTTCCGGCTCTACCGGTCCCTACGCCCGAGCAGATCCTGGCCATCCCGCCCGCGCTGCAGGACGCGCTGCAGCAACGGGTGATCGCACCGGGTTTCTCGCGCGAACAACGCCTGCAGCGCCTGGTCCACCTGATCTTCGACGAGGACGGCATGCACCTGTCCTACGATCCCTACGCCACCCAGACCGTCAGCGAAACCTGGCAGAACCGGCGCGCCAACTGCCTGTCCTTCACCCTGTTGTTCGTCACCCTGGCCCGTGCGGCGGGCATCGATGCGCGGGTGCAGGAAGTGGCCCAGGTGGTGACCTGGCACGAAGAGGAGGGGGTGATCTACAGCGTGGGCCACGTCAACGCCGGGGTGAACGTCAATGGCCGCATCGCCGTGGTCGACCTGGACCGCAACGTGCTCTATGACCGCTATGGGCCGCAACCGATCGACCAGCCGCGCGCGCTGGCCCACTTCTACAACAACCGCGGCGCGATGATGATGGCCGATGGCGATGTCGTGCAGGCACGGTCCTACCTGATGGCAGCGCTGGCGCTGGAGCCGGCCTTCGTCGCCGGCTGGAACAACCTCGGCGTGCTGGACGCGCGCACCGGCAACCTGGCCCAGGCCGAGCACGATTACCGTACCGCGCTGCAGCTCAAGCCGCGCAATGCGGCCGGCCTGACCAATGCAAGTGCGCTGTACCGACGGCTCGGCGACACCCGGCAGGCCGCGCAGCTGGCCAAACGCCTGGCACAGGTACAGCGCAGCGATCCGTTCGTGCAGTTCCGGCTGGGCAACCAGGCCGAGCAACGCCATGACTACGCCACCGCAATCCACTACTACCGGCGCGCGATCAGCCTGTATCCCACCGCGCACCAGTTCCACTTCGGGCTGGCGCGCAGCTACTTCCTGGCCGGCGACAACCGCCGGGCGTCCCGGGAAATGGCCCAGGCACGCGACCTGGCCGGCGACAACGCCGATGCGCTCAAGGCGCAGTACCAGGCCAAGCTGGAAAGCCTGCAGCGCTGGCGCCAGCGTGCCGCGGCAGTGAACTGAGGCCCGCTCAGGCCTTCTTGAGGAAGCAGGTTTTCAGCACCAGGCCCTTGATCTTGTCCGAGTTGCCTTCGATGTGCTCGGCATCGTCTTCGACCAGGCGGATGTTGCGGATCACCGTGCCCTGCTTGAGCGGGATCGACGAGCCCTTGACCTTCAGGTCCTTGATCACCGTGACCGTGTCGCCACTGACCAGCACGTTGCCGTTGCTGTCGCGCACCACCAGGGCCGCGCCACCGGTATCGCCGGCCGCCCACTCATGGCCACAGTCGGCGCAGATCCACAGCGCGCCGTCGGCATAGGTGTTTTCCAGGGTGCACTGTGGGCAGGCGGGGGCGAGGGACATGGCGAAGCCTTCAGAATCGGAACAGCGCCCATTGTAACCGCCCCTTCCTTCGGCCCTTGCACCTCCCGCCCGCTTGCCGCACAGTGCGCGCCCCCTCACCATCGGCCCGGCCTGCATGAAAATCGGCATCGACTTTGGCACCAGCAACTCCGCCGCCGCCGCGGTGGTGGACGGCAAAGTGGTGCCGATCCAGTTCGGCCAGGCCGAGCAGTTCCGCACCACGGTGTATTTCCCCGAAGTGATGCGCGACCCCAACGACTTCGAACTGACCCCGGCGCTGGAGCACGAACTGGCGCGATTGATCGATGCGGCCGGCCGTGATGCCCGTGCCGCCGGCCAGGACCGCGCCCCCGATGCGCTGCGCCGCGAGGCCCTGCGCGTGGTGCGGCGGCAGTGGATGGAAGAGCAGATGCGCGCCCCGCTCACCTCCACCAAGCTGCTGCAGAACGCGGTCTACGGCGATGACGCGCTGGAGGCCTACTTTGAAGAGAACGAAGGCAACCTGGTGCAGAGCCCGAAATCGATGCTGGGCTACAACCTGCATCCGCGCGCGCGCCAGACCATCACCGGCATCGCCACGCACATTCTGGAGCACATCCGCCTGACCGCCTCGCGGCAGCTTGACCAGGCAGTGCGCACGGCCACGCTGGGCCGGCCGGTGCAGTTCCGCAGTTCGATCGGTGCGGCCGGCAACGACCAGGCCCTGGACATCCTGCATACCGCGGCGATCGCCGCCGGCTTCGACAGCGTCGATTTCCTCGAAGAACCGGCGGCGGCGGCCATGCATTACCACGCCGAAAGCAGCCAGGAGCACGAGGCGATCGTGGTCGACATCGGGGGCGGTACCACCGATATCGCCCACGCACGCGTCGGTGGCCCGCAGGCGCCGAAGATCCACCGCGCCTGGGGCGTCCCGCGCGGCGGTACCGACATCGACCTGGCGCTCAGCCTGGGGGCCTACATGCCGCTGTTCGGCCGCAGCATCAGCCGCGTGCCGGCGCACCATTACGTGGAAGCGGCGATGGTGCAGGACATGACCCGCCAGCGCGATTTCCGCCAACACGACTATCGCGATGCCGAGGCCCCCTGGGGCAAGCGCCTGCAGGCGCTGCAGGACACCGGCAACACCGCGCGCCTGTACCGCGAAGTGGAACACTGCAAGATCGCGCTGAGCAGCCAGGCACGGCACGACAGCCCCCTGGATTTCATCGAACGCGACCTCACCGTAGCGGTCGATCGCTCCCGGCTGGAAACGGCGGCGGGCAACTATTTGGGCGAACTGACCGCGTTGCTGGAGCAGGTCCGTGCGGACATCGGCCATGAGCCGACGGCGGTGTTCATGACCGGCGGGATGTCGCGTGCGGGCTATCTGCAGGACGCGGTGGCGGCAGCGTTTCCGGCCGCGACGCTGGTCCGCGGCAATCCCTCGTTCGGGGTGGTGCACGGGTTGGCCTGGGCGGCGGCTTCGTAGCGCGGGACCAACGGCGGGGCCGGCGGGCGCGCTGCACTCCGCCCAGCCGCACACGGGCCAGGGCTTGGGCTTGGTTTTCCGCCCTTCCACCCCCATCAAAGGGGAGCTGGGCGAGCCGAAGAACCAAGCGCCACAAGGCTTTTGCCCCACTGAACGGCCAGTATTAACAAAACGTTACGACAAAAGCGCTATCATCTTTGGGCTTGGATGCGCAATGCGCATGTTGGCCCGGGCCTGACACAGGCCACCGTCCTTTCCGATGCTGCCGCCCATGGATCCGTCCCGGGCGCCGGGATTGTTTTCACGCTGTGATCCGGCTCGTTCACAGCGCGTAGTGCCCCGAGCCGCCAAGAGACATTCGATTGGGCGAGCGCCTGGTTGTACCAGCCCCAGCTTCCGTTGCCGAGACCGCCCCCATCGACTGCCGC
This sequence comes from Stenotrophomonas sp. GL_101, assembly GCF_057835675.1. Classification (NCBI taxonomy): domain Bacteria; kingdom Pseudomonadati; phylum Pseudomonadota; class Gammaproteobacteria; order Lysobacterales; family Lysobacteraceae; genus Stenotrophomonas; species Stenotrophomonas sp. GL_101. The sequence goes on from NZ_CM174432.1 coordinate 3,417,001, forward strand.
CGTTGTGACGCCGTCTGTTGCCGGCTCTCGGTGACCGTCATGCCGACCGATCCGGTACCCCGCCACCTGCTGGATACCGAAAACGGGCGCACCGTCATGGCCCGCAATGACGAAGGCTGGTGCGCCGCCATCGACCCCTATCACCTGCGCTGCACGATCTATTCGCAGCGTCCCGCCATCTGCCGCCAGTTTGACATGGGTGGCGATGACTGCCGCCTCGTGCGGCAGGACTACCGTCGACAACAGCACGACCTGTCGACGTCTTTTTCCACGTTCCAACCATGACAGGAGCATCCATGGCCCGTACGCCAAAGACCTCCCCCAAGGCAGGCAACACCGTTCGCGTCGACCGCAAGCAAGGGTCCAGCACTGCCCTCAGCAGTGCCAGCATCGCAGCCGACCTGGCCGCGTTCCGCAAGAGCGGCGGCAAAATCGAAGTGCTGGGCAACACCCTCGCACTGAAGAAAGCCAGCTGACCTGCAGCCGTCCGCACCGGCCTTGCGCCGGTGCGGTGGCCGCACTCAGCGGCCGCCCAGCGTCACCCGCACCGTACCGGAGTGCGCATTGATCGCGATGTCCCCATCGCCCCCGCCCAGCGTCGCATCCAGGCTGCGGCCCGGCCCATAACGCGGCCTTTCCACCGTTCCCGCATCGGACTGGATATCACCGCTGAAGGTCTTCACCCGCAGCTGCGCCGACACCGAACGCGGCAACTGCAGCCCGATCGACCCGCTTACTGTCTGCAACGTTACCTTGCCGCCCGGTGCCAGGCCTGTCGCGGCGACATTCACGCTGCCCGACACCGCCTCCGCGCCCAGCCGCTGCACCCGGCCCGCATCCATCTTGATGCTGCCCGATACCGTCTCAGCCGACACCTCTCCCGAGCCGCCGCCGGCCTGGATCGAGCCACTGACCGCGCGCAGCTCCAGGCGCGGCGTCTGTACCTGCGAACGAATGCTGCCGCTGACCGACGTCAATGCCGCCTCGCCGCTGCGCCCGGCCGCGGAGATGTCGCCACTCACCGCATTGGCCTGCAGCCGCCGCACGTCCACCTCGCGCACATCGATGTCCGCACTGACCGTGCCGATCTGCACCTCCACCGCACGCGGCACCCGCAGCTCCAGCGTTGCCCCGCCGTTGTTGCTCTGGCGCGGATAGACCACCTCCCAACGCACCCGGTTGGCGCTGCGATCCTGCTTGAGCGTCAGCCCATCGGCCATCGAACCGGTCAGTGCCACTTCGTTGCGGTCCCACCCGCGCACCGTGACCTGCCCGGCGATATTGCTCAGTTCCACCCGCCCCCCGGTGCCCAGCGCGGCGCGTTCATCCACCCGCGTGGCCGCGTGCCCCGCCAGCGGCAGCAACAGGCCCAGGGCCGCGATCAGACGCAATGAATTGTGCATGGTGTATCTCCTTCAGGATGGCAGGCCAGCGGCGGCCATGACCGCCTGCTGGGTGAGTTCAAGGCGCAACGCATAAGTACGCTGCAGCTGCCCGAGCAGAACGCGCGAGCGTGGGTTTTCGGCGATGGCCGCACGGATGTGGTCCGCACTGGAATCCAGCTCATGCAGCGCCGGCTGCCAATCGCCGCCGACCTGCGCGGCCGGTAGCGTCGCCATCGCCTGCTGGTATTCGCTTGCCATCGCATCGGCCTGGCGCTGCACCCATGACGGCGGCGAGCTCTGGGGTACCGGCGCGGGCATGACCATCAGCAGCCCCAACGCCGCTGCCAGGCCCAGTCCGATCCGCAGGGGCCAGCGACGATGCAGCACCGTCACCGACGCCCCGGGCACAGGCGCCACCGCTGCCGGCATCGGCGGCAATTGCGTCGCAATGCCCTGCCACACCCGCGCCGGTGGCAAACGTTCCGACGGCAGCGCGCGCAATCGTGCCTGCAAGCCATCGCCGGCGTCGTCGTGGTCGTGGTCGTGGTCGATTTCAATCGTCATGCGGTTTCTCCCAGGCGTGCGCGCAACAGACCGCGCGCACGATGCAACTGTGCCTTGGAACTGCCCACAGCCATCTGCAGCTGTTCGGCAATTTCCTGATGTTTCCAGCCTTCGATATCGTGCAACACCAACACCGCACGTGCGCGTGGCGGCAAGGTTTCCAATGCCCGCTCCAGGTCCAGCGTGGTGCCGGCGCACCGGTCCACCGATGCCAGCATCGCCACGCTGTCCCAGCCCTCCTGGCCTGCGTCGTGGGCCATTTCGGCAGCGCTGGAGCGCAGCTCCATCAACGCCGCGTTCACCCCCAGCCGATGCAGCCAGGTGCCCAGGCTGCTGTCGAAACGAAATGCCGGCAGTGCCTTCCAGGCCTGCAGGAAGGCCTCCTGCAACGCATCCTCGGCGCGGGCCGCCTGGCCGCCGCACAACCGCCACAGCACCGCATACAGCCGCGGCGAATGGCGCCGGTAGATGCGCTCGTAGGCACGCACGTCACCGGCTACCGCTGCACGGACCAGGGTGTGGTCATCGGCGGCGTCGGCCTCGGTCGGGGTGCGGGAGGGGGGCATGGTGGCGTCGAGCATATCCCTTGGATGCCGGGTGCATCGAAAAGGTTTAAACGCCCCAGGCGGTTTCCGGGTGCTTCGCCGAACGGCGGAAAAGGCCTCTAAACCTTTTTGCCGCCCACTGCATCCAATCCTGCGTACCCCGGGCCATCGCCAAGGAATCGACCATGTCCTCCAGTTGCCTCGCTCTGCTGTTATCGCTGGTCAGCACCTGCACCCTCCCCTGGAGCCCGCTGAGCATCCACGTCTCGATCCCGCCGCATCCGGAGCTGTGCGTGCAGTACGCCGAGCAGACGCCACTGTGCCTGACCGCATTGATCGCACAGCTGGAATCCCGGCACCTGCTCTGAACGCCAGCGACCAATCCCGCGCCGCAGCCGCATTAAGATAGGCGTTCACCGCGCTATCGCTGCAAGGAATCCCCCTCTTCATGAAAGACCATCTGCCCGCCTGGGCCCATCCGTGGCTGGAGTACGGGATACCCGCCCTGCAGATCCTGCTGACCCTGCTGGTCGCCTGGCTGCTGCGCCTGATCGCACGGCGCCTGATCCGCCGTATCGGCGAGCACTACACGCTGCCCCCGGAAATGATCATGGGCGCGCGCCGGTTGTTCTCCTTCGTGGTGTACTTCACCGTGCTGCTGGTGGTGCTCAAGATCTTCGGGGTGTCGGCCACGGTGCTGTGGACGGCGTTCACCGGCTTTGCCGCCGTCGGTGCGGTGGCCTTCTTCGCCGCGTGGAGCGTGCTGTCCAACATCTTCTGCACGCTGCTGATCTTCACCACCCGCCCGTTCCGGCTGCACGATTACATCGAGCTGCTGGAAAACGGCGAGAAGCCCGGGCTCAAGGGCCGGGTGATCGACGTCAACCTGATCTACACCACGCTGCAGGAAACCGACGGCCACCACGAAGGCACCGTGCTGCAGATTCCCAACAACATGTTCTTCCAGCGCACCGTGCGCCGCTGGCGCGATCCGTCACAGGCCCCCGGCGGTATCCAGGGCGACGGGTAGGCATCTGCCCGGCAATCAGCGCAGCTGGCTGTCCTTGCTGCCGCGTCGGTTGTAGCTGCCGGCGTCGTGCTGGGCGGCGTCCTCGTCCTGCTGGCAGCGCACGCACGAGCGCACGCCCGGCACGGCCTTGCGCCGTGCCTCGGGAATGGGGGCGTCGCAATGTTCGCAGTGGGTCAGCCCGGGGCCCTGCCCGAGCTGGGCGCGGGCACGCTGGATGGCCTCCGCGACGGTCGCGTCGATCTGGTCCTGGACGGCGCCGTCGCCTGCCCAACCTGTCGCCATGATCTGCCTCTCCTGCCGGTGTCAGGGCACCAGCATAAACCTGGCCAGATCACCGCGGCCGACGTATGGCTGAACGCGCTGCCACACGCGTGAACCCTTCAGCCAGCGCTACCAGACCAGGTCGTCGGGCACCTGGAACTGGGCGTAGTAGGCGTCATCGTCGGCGTTGCCGGTGCTCGGCTCGCCGGCGGGCTGGCCGTTGTCGAGCACGATCACGCTGGCGTCGCGCTCGCGCACCTTCTCGGCGGCGGCACGCGGCAACAGTTCAAAGCCGTCGCCATGCCGGGCGATCACCAGCGCACCGGAAGCCAGTTGTTTGCGCAGGAGCGCGTTGACCAGCAACGTGCGGATCAGGGTGCCATCGTTGAAGCGGTACTCGCTTTCGCCGTCACGCTTGACCTTGTTGCTGTCGATGATCTGCCGCACCTGGGCCTGCAGCTCCTGCGCACGGGCCTTTTCCTTGCGCTCGGTTTCCAGCACGCGGTCGCGCTCGGCCTTTTCGGCGCGGACGCGCTCGGCCTCGCGCTGGCTTTCGCTCGGCGCAACGGGGGCTTTGCCGTGACGGGCCTTGACCTGTTCACGGGCGGCCTGGGAGACCTGGGACTTCTTGACCAGCCCGGCCTTGAGCAGTTGTTCCTGCAGGGGATTTGCCTTCGCCATACGCTTGCATCTGTTGTTGCCCGATTCCGGAGACCATCATACTGGTCCACCCGCCCAGCCCCAACCGTCGCCCATGACCGCCCTGAAGTATCTCGCCGGTTACCCCGAGGCCCTGCAGCAGCAGGTCCGCGAGCTGATCGCGGGCGATCGTCTTGGGCCATGGCTGCAGCGTCGCTATGCGGACCTGCACACCGTGCGCAACGACCGCCAGCTGTACGACTACACCCAGGGGCTCAAGGAGCGCTACCTGCGCCAGTCCGCGCCATTGTCCAAGGTGATCTACGACAGCAGGCTGCAGGTGCTCAAGCATGCGCTGGGCACGCACACCACGGTATCGCGGGTGCAGGGCAGCCGGCTCAAGGCCAGCCGCGAAATCCGCATTGCCAGCGTATTCCGCGAGGCCCCGGCCCCGTTCCTGAAGATGATCGTGGTGCACGAACTGGCCCACCTGAAGGAATCGGACCACAACAAGGCCTTCTACCAGCTGTGCACGCACATGGAGGCCGACTACCATCAGCTGGAATTCGACCTGCGCCTGTACCTGACCCACCTGGAACGCAGCACCGGCTGACGCGCGGCAGTGCCGGTGCAACTGCACCCTGCCTAACGGTTTGCTGAGGGTGGGCGGGGGCGTATGGGGTCACGGGGCACGCTGCAAGTACATCCCTGTAAGCTCCGCCACCGCATCCATGCGGTGGAGGGCCCCGCGACCCCATACGCCCCCGCCCCAGACAAACGGCAGGTGGCCTGGGAACAGCCAAAACCAAAGGCATGCGCGGAGCCAGATCCAATCCCAACCTCCCCATCCCCACATTCAAATTAGATCCACAGCCAAAACCAACAGCGAAGCCAACACCATAAAGAGCCGATGACCGTCAGGTCCGGCGGGTGCCGGTGGCCGTTGCCTTTCCACCGGCCACCGGCCACCGGCCAACTGTCGGGGCCTGGCGTGGGTGGGTTGGCCGGACCGTTGGGCGCCATGGATGGCGCCCACGAGCCCCCAGGGGTGAGAGCGGATTGCTTGCGAGGCACTGCCTCGCATGCGCTCGAACGCACAGCCGCCAGCGGCTGGGCCGGACCGCGGAGCGGGGTTTACGGCGTGTCCGGCCAGCCCACCCGCGCCAGGCCAAGCCAGGGCATCGCGGCCAACTGGCTCTGGCTCTGGCTTTCCGCCTTTAGCACACCCCCACCTCCCCACCCAGTACACTCCCCGCCCGTATCCCGCTATTCGTTGCCCGCCTGATGACCGACCCGATCCGACTCGACAAACGCCTGGCCGCCCAGATCGGCTGCTCCCGAGGCGATGCCCAGCGCTACATCGAAGGCGGCTGGGTCACCGTGGATGGCAACGTAGTGGAACAGCCCCAGGCCATGGTCAGCGACGAAACCATCGTCCTGCGCGACAACGCCGAAGCGACCCGCACCGAAACCGTGAGCATGCTGCTGCACAAACCTGCCGGCATGCGCGCCGACGAACTGTGCGCGCGCGTTACCCCCGACACCCGCAGCGAACTGGACGGCACCGGCGTCACCCTCCTGCAGCGCCACTTCCAGGCCCTGCAGCTGGCCATGCCGCTCGCCGATGAAGACAGCGGAATGGTCGTGGTCAGCCAGGACGGCCGCATCTTGTCGCACCTGAAGGACCGCGGCGCCACTCTGGAGCAGGAGTACCTGGTGGAAGTGAGCGGCGAACTGGTGCCCTATGGCATGAAGCGCCTCGCCCACGGCCTCAGCTTCGGCAACTGGCCACTGCCGCCGTGCAAGGTCAGCTGGCAGAACGAAACCCGCCTGCGCTTTGCCATCAAGCCGGTGCAGCCCGGCCAGCTGCGCGACATGTGCGCCCAGGTCGGGCTGGAGGTGGTCAGCATCCGCCGCCTGCGCATCGGCCGGGTTGCGATGGGCAAGCTGGTCCCCGGCACCTGGCGCTACCTGGCGCCCGACGAACGCTTCTGAGCCAACGCGCGCCCCCGTTGTTCTCGCACTGCAACGGCGTGCCGCTTAGGATCGGCACATGACTGCAAAAAAACCGCTCTGGCGCCGGATGCTGCGCTGGCTTGGGATCGGGGTGGCGGTACTGGTACTGCTGGTGCTCAGCGGCCTGCTGCTGGCCGACCACCTCACCCCCAAGGCGCTGGGCATTCCCAGCAGCGTGCTGCCACCGCAGCCGGCGCACACCGTGATCGACCGCGAGCTGGCCCCGCTGCTGGCCGCACACGCCGGCCAATCGGGCGTGGCGTTCCTCTCCGATGGGCTGGACGCCTTTGCCGCCCGCACCGCCATCACCGGCCATGCCGGGCGCAGCCTGGACCTGCAGTACTACCTCTGGCACGACGACCTGATCGGCCACCTGATGGTGCGGGAGCTGAATCAAGCCGCCGAACGTGGCGTGCGCGTACGCATCCTGCTCGATGACATGAACGCTCACGACAAGGATGCCTTGATGATGGCGCTCGACCAGCACCCCAACATCGAGATCCGCCTGTACAACCCGTTCCGCAACCGGGCCGGGGTGTGGCGGCTGGTGGAGATGGTGCAACGCTTCTTCAGCATCAACCACCGCATGCACAACAAGGCATGGATCGCCGACGGACAGGTGGCCATCGTCGGCGGGCGCAACATTGGCGAGGAGTACTTCAGCGCGCGCCCGGACGTGAATTTCCGCGACCTGGACCTGCTGGTCGCCGGCAAGGCCGTGACCCAGGCCAACCGCATTTTCGACGACTTCTGGAACAGCCCGACGGCAGTGCCGATTTCGGCACTGGCTTTCCACACGCCCGCGCAGCTGCGCCTGCTGGTACGCGAGTCCGAACACGAAGCCACCCGGGATGCGGCACAGCCCTACCTGCAGCGTGTGCAGCAATCGCCGTCGGCCGGGGCGTACTACCGTGAGGCGGTCGACCTGCACTGGAGCGGCGATGTCGAGATTGTTTCCGACCCGGCAATGAAGCACCGCCGCGACGACCCGGCCAGCTGGCTGGTCACCCGGCTGGTCGCCGAACTGCAGGCGACCCGGCACAAGGCGCTGTTGATTTCACCGTACTTCGTGCCCGGCGACGAAGGCACCGAGGGCATGGTGGCGCTGGTCCAGCGCGGCGCGATGGTCGCGGTGGTGACCAACTCGCTGGCCGCCAACGACGTGGCCGCCGTGCACAGCGGCTACATGCACTACCGCGCCCCCCTGCTGCGCGGGGGTGTCCACCTGTACGAACTGAAATCACGTGGCCAGGGCGATGCCGGCGGCCTGTTCGGCAGCAGCGGCGCCAGCCTGCATACCAAGGCGTTCGTGCTGGACGACGCACGCGGCTTTGTCGGCTCATTCAACCTGGACCCGCGCTCGGCCTACCTCAATACCGAGATGGGCGTGCTGTTCAACGACCCGGTGCTGGCCGCGCAGCTGCGCGCAGAGTACCTGCGGCTGGCCGATCCGACGCAGAGTTACTGGGTCACCCTGGATGCACAGGGCCAGGTGCGCTGGCTGGACCGCGACGCGCAGCCCCCGCACCTGCTCGACCACGAACCAGACACCTCGTTCTGGCTGCGCGCCAGCGCGCGGGCGATCAGCTGGCTGCCGTTGGAATCGCAGCTGTAACCCGGCGCCGCATCGTTCACCCGGCCCAGCACCGCGCCGCCTGGACACCGTTGGCAGCGCAGGCGACCGGACTAGGCCTCGACCGGCTCGTCGGCGTCCAGGGTCTCCACCGCGCGCCCGTGCAGGCGCCGCCAGATCCACTGCAGGGCGTGCGCGGGCGTAGCGTGCTGTTGTTCCAGCAGGGCCAGCGCCTGGGCCTGGCTGATCCGTCCATGCCGGCACAGCAAACTGGCGGCCGCGGCAGCCCGCGCAAAGCGCAGGCTCGCCGACAACCCGGCCTGGGCGTGCTCCCCTCCGCGCGCCAGGGCCTCATGCACCGGCGGCGGCAACTCCCATGCCGCCGCAATGCGGCTTGCCACCGGCAGCGTCCACGCATCCAGCAACTCGGTGGCCAAGGCCCGCGACGGCACCGCGCCCGGGTGCTCGGCCGTGGCATCCAGCAGGTGCCGCATCACCAGCGCCGCGCCCAGGCCCTGGGTCAAGCCCAGCCACTGTGCGGCGAATGCGTCTTCCTGGGTCACCAGGCGCGCGTGGTCGGCGGCCGCGCGTGAGGCCAGCAGGGCGTGCTCCCAGATCACCGTGCCAAACCGCGGAAAGGCATCGCAGTGCAGCTGCATCACCGGCTGCACCAGCACCGCACTGATGATCTGGCGGATGCCTTCGGTCCCCACCAGCGTCACGGCGCGCTGCAGGGTATCCACGGGTTTGGCCTGCAGCCGGTACACCGGGCTGTTGGCGATCCGCAGCAGGTTGCCGGTCAACACCGGGTCCTGGCCGATGATGGCGGCCATCGCGCGGGCCGACGCATCGCTGTCATTGACGGTCTGGATCAGCTGCGGCAGCAGCTGCGGCCGGCGCGGCAGGTGCCGGGCCGACCAGTCGCGCCGCTCCAGCGCGGCCTCCACCGCCTCCCGCAGGGTGGTGTCGCGCGCGAGGTCCTGCACGTCCCGCCCGTCGCCGCTCGACGCCAGCGCCACGGCATGCAGGCCAGACTGCAACACCTCGGCGGCCAGGCCCTCTGCGCCCGGCAAGGCGCGCCCCGATGCGGCCAGCGCCGGTTCGCGCCGGCGCATCCTGCCGGCATCCGGCGGCGGCGCACGGCCGCCGCGCCAGGCGGCAATGCCCAGCCCCGCCACGCCGACGCCCAGCAGCCCCGCTGCCACCATCAAGATCACCGCCATCAGCGCCGCCGTCCTGGCCGGCATCGCCCTTGTGTTGTCGCCCCTGCACCCACGTCGTCCGTCCTGGCATTGCCGGTACCGCGCACCGTTGCCACGGCATCGGCGCCATCTTCAGCAACTTTAATGGCCGCCGCTTCCTCGCCGGCAACCGGAATGGCCGATGCGATCGGGCAGAACCCTGACAACACCCTCCGGCGGAATGCACTAGAATGGCGCCGCGCGACCCGTCACCCGATCCGACAACGTCGCTTTTTTTGTTTTACAACCCACCTTTTGCTGGTTCGTTCGCCGCTGTTCGCCACCGTTCGCACCATCGGAGTCGCCATGTTATTTGAAACCCTCGAAACCTCCGGTCACGAACAAGTGGTGTTCTGCCACAACCGCGATGCCGGCCTGAGGGCGATCATCGCCATCCACAACACCACCCTGGGCCCGGCCCTGGGCGGCGTGCGCATGCGCCCCTACGCCAGTACCGACGAGGCCCTGGCCGACGCACTGCGCCTGAGCCGCACCATGACCTACAAGAACGCCCTGGCCGGGTTGAACGTAGGCGGCGGCAAGGCGGTGATCATCGGCGACCCCAGGCAGGACAAGAGCGAAGTGCTGTTCCGCGCGTTTGGCCGCTACGTCGATTCGCTGGGCGGCCGTTACATCACCGCCGAAGACGTGGGCACCGATGTCAACGACATGGAAAACATCTACCTGGAAAGCGAGTACGTCACCGGCGTGCACCAGGTCCATGGCGGCTCGGGCGATCCGGCACCGTTCACCGCCTATGGCGCGCTGCAGGCGCTGATGGCCTCGATGCAGCACAAGCTGGGGCACGAGGAAGTGGGCAAGGCCAGCATCGCCGTGCAGGGCCTGGGCCACATCGGCATGGAACTGGTGAAGCTGCTGCGCGACCGCGGCGCCAAGCTGTTCGTCACCGACCTGGACAGCACCCGGGTCGACCGCGCGGTCACCGAGTACGGTGCCGAAGCGGTCAAGCCCGATGACATCTACAACGTCAACGCCGACGTGTTCGCGCCGTGCGCGCTGGAAGGCGCGATCAATCCGCAGACCCTGCCGCGCCTGAAGTGCAAAATTGTCTGTGGCACCGCCAACAACCAGCTCTCCAGCCTGGAGGTGGGTGACGAGCTGCAGGCACGCGGCATCCTCTATGCACCCGATTACGCGGTCAACGCAGGCGGCGTGATGAACGTATCGCTGGAGATCGACGGCTACAACCGCGAGCGCGCGATGCGCCTGATCCGCAGCATCTACCACAACCTCGGCAGGATCTTCGCGCTGTCCGAAAAAGACGGCGTCGCCCCCCAACGCGCGGCCGACCAGATCGCCGAAACACGCATCCATGCGATCGGCAAGTTGAAGATGCCGCTGGGCCGCGCCACGCCGCGCCTGGGCACCCTGCGCGGCAACTGACCGCCGCCGTTCCCGGCAGTAAAAAAGAAGGGCGCGACAGGATCGCGCCCTTCTTCATTTCAGCCGGCCACCCGGGCCGGCCGCCGCGTGCTCAGAACGCGGCCGCGTAACGCAGCGCGAACTGGCTCAGGTCGCCACGCGGCCCGAAGCGCTGGTCATAGCCGAACGACACCCGCGTCGTGCCGTTCAACCACGACTCCACCGACACCCCGACCAGCCCGCCCGAGCGTGCCGGCTGCAGGCCCGCCAGCGGTGCCCAGCTGTCGACCGCGACGAAACTGGCGTCCGGGCTCAGCCCCGAACGGGACAGCAACTGCTGCCACTCGGCATAGCCGCGCAGCGACCAGCTTCCCCAGCGACGCTCGCCGCGCACGCCGGCCAGCGCCTGGCTGCGCGTTGCCACGCTGTCCCGCACGCGCAGGCCGAAGCCCATCCCGCCCTGTTCGCTGAAGCCGTCATTGGCCACCCGGGCGTACTCGGCGCCCAGGTAAGGCGTGAGCGATGCCGAAGCGCTGCCCAGGCGATACCCCGACTCCACGCTGGCGGTGCTGAAGCTGCCACCGTAGCGGGCGTTGACCCCGTACTGCGCTGCGCCCAGCAGCAGCTGACGATCGATTTCGCGGGTGAACTGCCCCGTACCGAGCTGGCCCAGTGCGTAACCACGGCCCAGGCTCCAGCCGGCGTACAGCTGCGCCTGCGACTGGCGGTCGTGTCCACGTTCGCCGCCCCACGCGCGGCTGCTGTTGCTGCGGGTTTCACCGAAGGCCACGCCCATCATGCCGTGGCTGCCCAGCGCGAGGTCCTGCCCCATCATCCAGCCACGGGTGTCGCCGGCACTCCCGGCGAAGCTGCCTTGGCCGACCTCGCCCAGCGGGCTCTGCCAGGCACCGCGCAGCCGCGGTGCGGCCTGCACCTGATCGAAGCGTGAGGACAAGGCGCGACGCTGCATGTCGATGCTGTCGAAGGTCATGCTGGAGGCCAGCACATGGGCCTTGCCCGACAGGCTGTCCAGGCTGGCCTGCAATGCGCCTGCGCCCTGTACGCGCTGCAGATCGCCGGCCGCATCGGCAAACCCGGCCTGTACGTTGTCGGTACCTGCATCCAGCACTTCGAACGCCGATTCAACCCGTGCCGCCGCGCCCAGCGACGCGGCCCGCAGCCCGGCCGCCGACGAGGCCGCGACCACGTTGACGCGGTCGGTGGTGAGGGTGACATCATTTGCCGCATGGGTCAGCGTGGCCTCGAGCAGCGAGCCGGTCGGCAGGCTGTTGGACACCCCGGCGAACTGGCCGGTAATGCCACCGTCGGCATGCAGCACGCCCTGGGTGCGGCCGTTCTGCGGCACATAGCCGCTGATCACGCTGTTGACGTTGACGGTGCCGCCCTGCAGCGTTGCCGTGCCGGTGACGTTCAGTGCAGTGGCACCGAGCGCAATCATCAACTGGGCCCCGTCACGATGCAGGTAATTGCCTTCGATGGTGGCGCTCATGTTGGCATCGCGCACGATCACGGTGCCGCCGTTGTCGACGTTGCCCTTGACCCGCGTAGTGCCGGTCAGGAACTGCAGCGCGGCCAGGTTCGGATTGGCCGCCTGCTGCACCACCACCACGTTGGAGGTGATCGATGCCCCGTCGTGCAGGACCAGCGTGCCGCGTTCGATCCGGGTGTCCCCGGTATAGGTATTGGCAGCGGACAATCCAAGCGCGCCCACCCCTTGCTTGGTCAACCCGCCGCTGCCGGCGATGGCGTTGCTCCAGACCGAGTTGAGCCCGGTCTGGGTGATGTTGACGGTGGTGATGCCCCAGTCGAACCGACCCGGGCCGTTGATGGCCTTGGCGATGTTGAGCAGCCCGTAACCGAAGGTGGCGTCCACCCCGGGCGCACCCAGGTCGGTGGCGGTGCCGAGCAGCGTCTGCCGGACCAGGTCATTGCTGAAATAGGGATACTTCTGCCACACCAGGGCCGCGGCGCCGGAGACCAGTGGCGCCGCGAACGAGGTGCCGTAGTTCCACAGATAGCCCGGCGTACCGCTGCTGTAGGACGGGTCGACATATACCGCCGCGCCCGGCGCGGCCAGGCAGTAGCGCGCGGCCACGCCACAGGCATTGGCATAGGACGCCAGCTTGCCGGGATCGCTCGAGTCCACGGCGGTCACGCTCAGCCAGCCGCGCTCCAGGTCGGCCGCCGGCAGGCTGCCGCCCGCACCGGGCTGGCTGGGCAGCGCGGCCATGCTGGAGGGATTGGGCTTGCTTTCGTTGCCGGTGGCGAACACCACCAGGCCATTGTTGCTGATGATGAACGGGCGGTACTCCTGGGCGATCGGCGCCGTTGCGCCGGTGTTGGTCCAGTACAGGCCACCCCAGGAGTTGTTCATGATCTTCACGCCCTGCGCGATCAGATCCTGATGCACGTCGGCCATGCCCAGCGCGCCAGTCACTTCGTTGCCATTGCCGCTGCCATCATCGGTGGGCGACTTGTCGGCGATGATGCGCGCCGAGACGATCTGCGCGCCGGGCGCGATGCCTCCCGGCCAGGCCCCGACCGCTTGGCCGGCGGCCAGCTCGGCCACGGCGGTGCCGTGGCCGACCACATCATCCACGTTGAGGTTGTTGACCGCCGGATTGACGTAGCTGTAATTGGCCAGCACCCGCCCGGCCAACGTTGGATGATTGCGCATCACGCCCGAATCGACGATGCCGATGCGCACGCCGGTCCCGTCCAGGTTGGCGCTGCGCGCGGCTGCGGCCTGGGTGATGGTCAGATGGGCGTCGAAGGCCGGCTGCGTGGGCGTGGTGGTGGGCGGCGGCGTCACCGGCGGTGGCGGTGGGGTGGTCGGCGGCGGATCCACCCGCACGTTGCCCCCGCCCCCGCCGCCGCCGCAAGCGCTCAATACCATCGCCAATGCACCGGCCAGGACCGTCCTGCTATGTGCTGTCTGCTTCATCCCTGCTCCCCAACGTGAATGGAATCACTGCCGGCATCCTGCCTTCCCGGTGAACACCGGCGATCAATCTCGACCATACTGGGCCACCCCACGCAGTCTGCCGGGAAACGCGTCAGCTTCCAATGACCGTGTTCCTATTTCGTATATCGCTCACGCACCAACGAGATTGCCATGTCCAACATCGTCATCGTCGCCGCCAAACGCACCGCCATCGGCTCCTTCCTGGGCCAGTTCACCGGCGTGCCCACCCCCACCCTCGGTGCCACTGCCATCGCCGCGGCGCTGCAGCAATCGGGGGTACCGGCTGCGGATGTTTCCGAAGTGATCATGGGCTGCGTGCTGCCGGCCAACCTCGGCCAGGCGCCGGCCCGCCAGGCCGCGATCGCCGCCGGGCTGCCGCTGTCCACCGGCGCCACCACGCTGAACAAGGTGTGCGGCTCGGGAATGAAGGCGATCATGCTCGGCCACGACCTGATCAAGGCCGGTTCGGCCAGCATCGTCGTCGCCGGCGGCATGGAGTCGATGTCCAACGCCCCGCACATGCTGCCCAACTCGCGCACCGGCAACCGCTTCGGCAATTTCCAGGCGGTGGACCACATGGCCCACGATGGCCTGGTGAATGCGTATGACGGCAAGGCCATGGGCGAATTCGCCGAGTGTGCGGTGGACAAGTACCAGGTCACCCGCGAGGAACAGGATGCGTTCGCGATCGAGTCGGTGCGGCGCGCGCAGGCGGCGCAGGCCAACGGCGCGTTCGACGCGGAGATCGTCGCGGTGAAGGTTGCCACCCGCAAGGGCGAGGTCGAATTCAGCCAGGACGAACAGCCCGGCCGGTCGGACATCGCCAAGATCCCGACCCTGCGCCCGGCGTTCAAGAAGGACGGCACGGTCACCGCCGCCAGTTCGTCGAGCATTTCCGACGGCGCCGCCGCCGTGGTGCTGATGAGCGAAGACGATGCCCTCGCCCGTGGTCTGCAGCCGCTGGCCCGGATCGTGGCCCATGCCACCCACTCGCAGGCCCCGGAGTGGTTCACCACCGCCCCGATCGGCGCGCTGCACACCCTGCTGGAAAAGACCGGCTGGTCGCTGGACCAGGTCGACCTGTTCGAGATCAACGAAGCCTTCGCGGTGGTGGCGATGGCGCCGATCCGTGAGCTGGGCATCCCGCACGACAAGGTCAACGTCAACGGCGGGGCCTGCGCACTGGGGCATCCGATCGGCGCTTCGGGCGCACGCCTGGTGGTGACGCTGGTGAACGCATTGCGCACCCGGGGCGGAAAGCGCGGCATCGCTACCCTGTGCATCGGGGGTGGCGAAGCTACCGCCATCGCCATCGAATTGATTTGATTGGACTTAACGCGCATTTCGCAAAAATGAATGCGCGATCGCTTGACAGCCAAACGTGGCTTGTCATCATGTTGCCGGGCGCGCAATAGCGCGTTGCCTAATCTAACGACGAGGATTCACACTAATGAGCATCAACAAGCTGCTGATCGCGATGGCCCTGGGCCTGGCTCTGACCGCCTGCTCCAAGCAGGAACAGGCTGCTGACGCTGCTGCTTCGGCCAACGAAGCTGCCGCTGACGCCCAGGTCGCTGCCGACCAGGCCGCTGCTGCTGGCGCCCAGACCGCCGACGCTGCCCAGGCTGCCGCCGACACCGCCACCACCGCTGCTGACGCTTCGGCTGACGCTGCTGCCCAGGCTGGCGCTGCTACCACCGACGCTGCTGCCGGCGCTGCTGCCGACGCTGCCAAGGCCGGTGAAGCCACCGCCGACCAGGCCAAGGACGCTGCTGAAGAAGCCAAGAAGTAATAACTTCTTTCTTCAAGCAAGTTCTGAAGAAGCCGCTGGTTCGCCAGCGGCTTTTTCTTTGCGCGGGCGTACCGACCAACGGTCGGTACCTACCTGGCCTTCACGGGGGCATGAATAGGCTGGCCTGCCACGATCACCGTGTTGGAGACCGCCATGAACATTCGTCCGCTGACCACCTCCCTGCTGGCTGCCTCCCTGCTGCTCGGCCTGGCCGCGTGCAAGGGCCCGGAAGCCGAACAGGCCCGCCAGGATGCGGCGCAGGCTGCCGATAGCGCCAATGCCGCCGCGCGCGACGCGGTGGACAAGGCCGCTGACGCCACCCGCAACGCCGCCGATGACGCCGCCGCGGCCTCCGAGCGCGCTGCGGCCGATACCCAGCAGGCCCTGGACCGCGCCGCCGCGGCCACCTCCGATGCGGCAGGCGATGCGAAGGTCGCCGCCAAGGATGCCGCCGCGCATGCCAGCGGCGCTACCGCCGATGCAGCGCAGAAGGTGGCCGACAAGGCGCATGACGTCGCCGCCGATGCCAAGAAGAACGCGGACGACGCCAAGCACTGAGCCAGGCGTAAGCACGCCCCGCGCCCCTTCCCCGGAAGGGGCGTTTTTTCGGTTCTTCTCCCATCTGAGGGGAGCGTCTTGTTGCAAGGGCCGTCACAGAGTGAGCACGACGCTACGCCGCTGGCCAGGTGTGCAGGCGCCATTTGGATTGACTGGCGTCTCCGATCGGGCCGGGCGCGAGCGTGAGGGCCCCGTAGCAGCCGGTAGGCCCCTGGCGCAAATGTCCCCCGGCCGCGGGCGGCCTCCTCCTTGATTTTGCCCAGGGGCCTACCGGCTGCTACGGGGCTCGGCTTGCGGTGGGCAAGTGGACGCCACGCTTTTTTGACGGTGGTCGTTGGGTCGGGCGCTGGGCCCCCATGCCCTTGGAGGCGAAATAAAGGGTTCATCGCGGAATACCGGGGAACGCTGCACGGAT
Source organism: Stenotrophomonas sp. GL_101 (assembly GCF_057835675.1). Lineage (NCBI taxonomy): Bacteria > Pseudomonadati > Pseudomonadota > Gammaproteobacteria > Lysobacterales > Lysobacteraceae > Stenotrophomonas > Stenotrophomonas sp. GL_101. The sequence goes on from NZ_CM174432.1 coordinate 3,433,389, forward strand.
TTTCAGGAAGAAGTACTCCTGATCCCGATAGCCGTAGGCCCGGCGTTTGATGACCTTGATGGTGTTGTTGATGCCTTCGACGATGCTGGTATTGAGGCGGTGTCGGCAACGCGACACGATCCCATGCAGATAGGCTTTGAGCCGTTGTGCAAACAGCGCCAAGGCGGCGATTCCGCTGCGCTGGGCCTGCTCCAGCCACTGGTTCCAAGCCTTCCTGGCCCATCCGGGATGGCGGTAAAACCACAGTCGCTTGAGCTCATCACGCATCAGATAGGTGGTGAGGAGCGGTTGATTTGCTTCCAGCAGCTCATCCAGCCGCACCGTCTGATGCCGGTCCAGGTTGCTGCGATTGCGCAGTAGCAGCCATCGGCTGGATTTGATGACACGGCGCGCAGGCTTGTCGTGCCGGAGCTTGTTGGCCTGGTCCACGCGAACCCGGTCGATCACTTCGCGACCGTACTTGGCCACCACATGGAACAAGTCGAAGACGATCTCGGCATTGGGACAGTTGGCCCGGATCTCCACTTCATAGGCCGTCGTCATGTCGATCGCCACGGCGCGCAATTGCTCGGAAACGCCCGGGGGAAGCTGCTCAAAAAAGGCACGCGCCGTATCGCGGGAGCGCCCGTTGCCCAGCCAAAGTACCTGGCGACTGATCGGATCCACCACGACCGTTGCATAGCGGTGACCCTTGTGCAGCGCAAATTCGTCCATCGCCAGGTAGTGGATCTGGCTCCAGTCCGGGGCTTGGACAGACTCACGCAACAAGGCTTTATCCAGTGCCTTGACCGTATGCCAGCCCAACTGGAAAAAGCGTGCCACGGCCAGGATATTGCTGGATACCAGCAACTGGCTGACCGCTTCGGCCAGCCGGTCAGTGACCCGCTGGTAGCGGCCAAGCCAGCTCAACTTCTCCAGGCGCGGCCCAGCGCACTGGGGGCACCAGACGCGCCGTCGCGGCACCACCAGCGCAACGCGCAATGCCATCAGGGGCAGATCGCGTACCCGGCGCACCGTCGTCTCGTGCACTTGCCGGCATCGGCTCCCGCAGTGCTCGCAATGCATCGTGCGGGCCGTGGGTTTGAGGTAGATAGTGACGGTCCGGCTGTCGCCTTCCGGCCAGGCGATCCGCTCCACCCGGTAGCCTTCCCAGCCACCCAGCCTCTCAATCGTCTTCCGATCCAGCATGACCTGACCCCTGAGGCCCTGATTTCAGGCTTCAAGGGTAACGGGAGCCGGCAAAAGCTCCACGCTATTCCGCGATGAACCAAATAAAGGGGGAGGGGGCGGCCGCAGGCCGACGCCGGAGGACATTCGCCGGAAAGGGCATGGGGGCCCAGCGCCCGACCCAACGACGGCTGCGCCTGGTAAGCGCCAAGGCACGTTTCTGTTTGCCCCGCAGATGGGCGAAGAACCGTTTTTTCTGCGTGTCCTCCGTAGCGGAGGGGCCAATCAAGGCAGCGCCCGTGCCAGCACCGCACCGAAGTCGAGGTCGGCCGGCAACGTGCCGAACGCGGCGCCATGCTCGCCGCCCAGTCGCGAGCGCAGAAAGGCACCGGCAACCGGGCTGCCCGCGCGCAACAGCATCGCCGCCTGCAGCAGCAACGCCAGCTGTTCGGTAACCTGGCGTGCCTGGGCTTCGCCGGGCGTTGCCGCCAGCTGCACGCGCAATGCCTGGCAGGCCGTATCGTAGATCGCGTGCTGGCCCGCCACCGTGGCCAGCTCGGCCTCCAGCGCCGGCAGCACCGCCGGTTCGCGTGCCAGCGCACGCAGCACGTCCAGGCACTGGACATTGCCGCTGCCTTCCCAGATCGAGTTCAACGGCGCCTGCCGATACAGTCGCGGCAACATCGATTCCTCCACGTAGCCGGCACCGCCCAGGCATTCCTGCGCTTCGTTGACGAACACCGCCGCGCGTTTGCACACCCAATACTTGCCGATGGCCGTTGCAATACGCGCAAACGCCGCCTGCTGCGGATCGTGCGCGGCCTGGTCCACCGCGTGTGCCACGCGCATCGCAAACACCGTGGCCGCTTCGGACTCGATCGCCAGGTCGGCCAGCACGTTGGCCATCAGCGGGTGCTCGCACAGCCGGCTGCCAAACGTGCTGCGATGGCGGGTGTGGTGCAGCGCCTGGACCAGCGCCATGCGCATTTCCGCCGCCGAGCCCAGCATGCAGTCCAGCCGGGTCATCATCACCATGCCGATGATGGTCGCCACACCACGGCCCTCCTCGCCTACCCGGCGCGCCCAGGCACCGCACAGCTCCACTTCGCTGGAGGCGTTGGACCAGTCACCCAGTTTGTCCTTCAGGCGCATCAAGCGGAATGCATTGCGGTTGCCATCGGCCAGCCGCCGCGGCATCAGGAAGCAGCTCAGCCCACCCGGCGCCTGCGCCAGCACCAGGAACCCATCGGACATCGGCGCGGAGAAGAACCATTTATGCCCCACCAGGCGATAGCTGCCATCGACCTGCGGCTCGGCAAGCGTGGTGTTGCTGCGTACATCCGAGCCCCCCTGCTTCTCGGTCATGCCCATGCCCACGGTGATGCCGGCTTTATCGGCAATCGGCACATCGCGCGGGTCATAGTGCGGCGCGGCGGCCTTGTCGGCCCACTCAGCCAGGGCCGGATCCTGGCGCAGTACCGCCACCGCCGCATGGGTCATGGTCAGCGGGCAGCTGGTGCCCGCCTCGGCCTGGTGGTGCAGGAAACTCAACGCCGCGCGTGCGACGTGCGCGCCGATGCTGCCATCGTGCCAGGACAACCCGGCCACGCCCTGCGCCTTGGCCACGTCCATGAGCTGGTGGTAGGCCGGATGGAACTCCACCGTGTCGATGCGGTGCCCTTGCGCGTCATGCGTGCGCAGCCGCGGGCGGTCGCGGTTGGCATCCATGCCGAGCCGGTAGAGCAGATCCCCTGCCAGCTCACCGTAGTGGGCCAGGTGCGTGTTGAATGCCGCACCACCTTCGCGCTGCACCGCCTCCACCAGGGCGATGTCGTCCGCCCACAGGTTGCGGCCAGCAAACGGCGGCGGTTGGTTGAACACCGCATGGGTTTCGAACGCGGGCACTGCTGACGTCATCACGCTGGCCTCCTGTTACTGGATGCGTCCGATTCTGCGCCATCCTCCTGCAGGCCGCCGTTCAGGCGGATTCTCACCTCCTGCACGAACGCGGCGGCACAGTGGCGACATGAGCCCGAGCCGCGCAAACAACGACCTGGTGGTACTGCGCCCGGAGGGGCTGTACTGCCCGGCCGGCGACTTCCACATCGACCCCTGGCGGCCGGTGCCGCGCGCGGTGATCACCCACGGCCACGGCGACCACGCGCGCGTCGGCATGGGCTTCTACCACTGCAGTACCGCCAGCGTGCCGATCCTGCGCTGGCGGCTGGGTGATGTGCCGCTGCAGCCGCACGACTATGGCCGTCCATTCCGGCTCGGCAATGTGGAGGTCTCGCTGCATTCGGCTGGCCACGTGCTCGGTTCAGCGCAGGTGCGCATCGACGACGGTGAGCAGGTCTGGGTGGCCTCGGGCGACTACAAGCGCCAGCCCGATCCCACCTGCGCACCGTTCGAGGTGGTGCCCTGCGATGTGTTCATTACCGAGGCCACCTTCGCGCTGCCCATCTATCGCTGGCAGGACACCGCCGAGGTGGCCGCGGACATCGTGGCGTGGCGGCGCGAATGCGGCGCGCGCGGCGAAGCGGCCATCCTGCTGTGCTATGCGCTGGGCAAGGCGCAACGGGTGCTGGCCGAACTGCTGCCGCTGGACGACCAGCCCGCATGGCTGCACGGTGCCATCGCCAATGGGGTGGCGGTGTACCGTCAGGCCGGCATTGCGATGCTGGAAACCCATGCCGTGGCCGAACAGGGCCGCCAGCCGGAGGCGGCCGGCAAACTGATCCTGGCGCCGCCGTCGGCAGCGGGCACGCCGTGGCTGCGCCGCTTCGGCAAGCATCAACTGGGCTTTGCCTCGGGCTGGATGCGGCTGCGCGGCAACCGCCGTCGACGCAACTACGATCGCGGCTTCGTGGTGTCCGACCATGCCGACTGGCCCGCGCTGCTGCAGACCATCGAACAGACCGGCGCACGCCGGGTGATCGCCACCCACGGCAACACCGATGCGCTGATTCCCTTCCTGCGCGAACGCGGTGTCGCCGCCGAAGCGTTCGAGACCGGTTTCGGAGACGGGCAATGAGGGCCTTCGCCGCCCTGTACCAGCGCCTGGATCGCAGCACGGCGACCTTGGACAAGCGCGCGGCACTGGTCGCGTATTTCGGCACGGCACGGCCACACGATGCGGCGTGGGCGCTATACCTGCTGAGCGGCGGCAAGGTGGGCGGTGCACGCCGCAAGATCGCCGCCAGTGGCGAACTGCGCGCCTGGGTGGCGGCCGAGTCGGGGCTGCCGGCCTGGCTGGTGGAGGACAGCTACGCGCAGGTCGGCGACCTGGCCGAAACCCTGACCCTGCTGCTCGATGATCCCCCGCTGCACGGCCCGGACCGACCGCTGGCCGAATGGATCGAAATCCATCTGCTGGGCGTGGCCAACCAGCCCGAGCCGGTCCGCCGGGCGGCCGTGCTGGAGGGCTGGCGGCAATTGCCGGCCGACCAGCGCCTGGTGTTCAACAAGCTGCTGACCGGCGCGCTGCGGGTGGGTGTGTCGCAGCGGGTGGTGCAGCAGGCGCTGGCCGAGTTGTCCGGGATCGATATCGCGCGCATCGCCCAGCGCATGCTCGGTGAGTGGGTGCCCTCGCCCAGCCTGCTGGGGATGCTGCTGTCGCCCGGGGAACTGCCGCTGGATCGGCAGCAGCCCTATCCGTTCTTCCTGGCCTCGCCACTGGAAGCCGAGGCCGGGCGCCTGGGGCCGATCGCGCAGTGGGTACTGGAATGGAAGTGGGATGGCATCCGCCTGCAGCTGCTGCGTCGCAAGGGCGAAGTGGCATTGTGGTCGCGCGGCGAAGAGCGGCTGGATGGCCGGTTCCCGGAGATCGAGGCCGCCGCGATGGCAATGCCCGACGGCTGCGTGATCGATGGCGAACTGGTGGCGTGGGCCGACGGGCAACCGCACCCGTTGCCGTTCACCGCGTTGCAGACGCGCATCCAGCGCCGCAAGCCGGGCCCCAAGACCCTGCGCGACACGCCGGTGCGGGTGCTCGCCTACGACCTGCTGGAACAGCACGGTGACGACCTGCGCGGGTTGCCGCTGCACCAGCGCCGCGCGCGCCTGGCCACCGTGCTGGAAGCACTGGACGATCCGCGCATCGTGCTCTCGCCCACGCTGGCGCCCACGGACTGGGCGGCCGCCGCCCTGCTGCGCGCTTCGGCGCGCGAACACGGCGTGGAAGGGTTGATGCTCAAGCGGGCCGAATCGACATACCAGAGCGGGCGCCGCCGCGGCGACTGGTGGAAGTGGAAGATCGACCCGCTCACTGTCGACGCGGTGATGATCTATGCCCAGGCCGGGCACGGTCGGCGCAGCACGCTGTATACCGACTACACCTTCGGCGTGTGGGACGGCGACACGCTGGTACCGGTGGCCAAGGCGTACTCGGGGCTGGACGACAAGGAGATCCTGGCGCTGGACCGTTGGATCCGCGCCAATACCGTCGAGCGCTTCGGCCCGGTGCGCAGCGTGCGCGGCGAACAGGTGTTCGAGCTGGGCTTTGAAGCGGTCAACCGCAGCAGCCGGCACAAGTCCGGGATCGCGGTGCGTTTCCCACGCATCCTGCGCTGGCGGCACGACAAGCCCGCTGCCGAGGCCGATACCCTGGCCCACCTGCAGGCCTTGGCGCGGTGACCCGGCGCGAGGCGATGGCGCGGCTGGGCGCATGGTTCGCCAGCCGTGGCTGGGCGCCGTTGCCATTCCAGAAGGCGATGTGGCGGCACTATCTGTCCGGTGCCTCCGGGCTGCTGCACACGCCCACCGGCAGCGGCAAGACGATGGCGATGTTCGGCGGGCCGCTGCTGCAGGCCCTGGCCGACCCCTTGCCACCCACGCTCAGCGGCCGCGCGCGCAAACCGGTGCCGGTCGTACAGGTGCTGTGGATCACCCCGCTGCGCGCATTGGCCAACGACACCGCACGCGCCCTGCGCGAACCGCTGGCTGCGCTGGGCCTGGACTGGCAGGTGGGGCTGCGCACCGGCGACGCCAGTGCACGCGACAAGCGGCTGGCCCGCGAAGGCCGTGTCGATGTGCTGGTGACCACGCCCGAATCGCTGGCGCTGCTGTTGAGCTACCCCGATGGCATGGCCAGGATGGGCCAGCTGCGCTGCGTGGTGGTCGATGAGTGGCACGAACTGCTGGGCAACAAGCGCGGGGTGCTGCTGCAGTTGACCCTGCGCCGCCTGCGCGACGCCATCCCGGCACTGCAGGTGTGGGGACTATCGGCAACCCTGGGCAACCTGCAGCAAGCGCGTGAGGTGCTGCTGCCCGACCTGCCCGATGCGCCGCTGGTGGCTGGCGCGCGACCGCGCCCGGTCAGCCTGGAAACCCTGCTGCCTGCGCATGGCGAGCGCTTCCCGTGGGCCGGCCACCTTGGCTTGTCGCAGCTGCAGCGGGTACTGGAGAAACTGCTGTCGGTCGGCACCAGCCTGTTGTTCACCAATACCCGCGCGCAGGCCGAGTTGTGGCACCAGGCGTTGTCGGCGGTGTGGCCGCTGGATCCAGCCTTGCTGGCCCTGCACCACGGCTCGCTGGACCCGGCACTGCGCCGGGAGGCCGAACAGGGCCTGCGCGAGGGCCGGCTGCGCTGCGTGGTGGCCACCTCCAGCCTGGACCTGGGCGTGGACTTCCCGGCGGTCGACCAGGTGCTGCAGATCGGCAGTCCCAAGGGCATCGCCCGCCTGCTGCAACGCGCCGGCCGCGCGCGCCACCGCCCGGGGCAGTCCGGGCATGTGGTCTGCGTGCCCTCGCACGCGCTGGAGATGGTCGAGTACGCCGCGGCACGACAGGCGCTGGCAGCCGGCGTGATCGAAGCGCGCCGCCCCCTGCGGCTGTCGCTGGACGTGCTGGCCCAGCACTGCGTGAGTTGCGCGCTGGGCGGTGGCTTCCAGGCCGATGCGTTGTTCGCGCAGGTGCGTCGTACCCACGCGTTCGCGGCACTGAGCCCCGCGCAGTGGCAGGGCGTGCTCGACTTCATCGTGCAGGGTGGCCGCGCGTTGTCGCAGTACCCGGACTTCCACAAAGTGGTGCGCGACGACGATGGCATCCATCGCGTGCACGACCGCCGCGTCGCGCTGCGCCACCGGCTGTCGATCGGCACCATCACCAGCGACGGCAGCGTCGGGGTGCAGTTCCTGCGCGGGGGCCGGCTGGGTGCGGTCGAAGAACAGTTCCTGGGCCGGCTGCGCCCCGGCGATCGTTTCCAGTTCGCCGGCCGTCTGCTGGAACTGGTGCGGCTGGAAAATCTCACTGCCTACGTGCGCCTGGCCAAGGGCGGCGATGGCGTGGTACCGCGCTGGCAAGGCGGCCGCCTGCCGCTGTCCGGAGCGCTCGGGCGGGAAATGGAAACGGTGTTCGCCGCGCCACCGCAGTCGCCGGAAATGCACTGGCTGGCGCCGCTGCTGGCGCTGCAGTCACAGCTATCCGCGCTGCCCTCGCCGGCCACGCTGCTGGTGGAATGCGTGCGTCGGCGCGACGGCCAGTTCGTGTTCGTCTATCCATTTGCCGGCCGCCAGCGCAACGAAGGCGTCGCCGCGTTGATGGCCATGCGCCTGGCCCGGTTGCAGGCCAATACATTTGCCTACGCCGCCAACGACTACGGCCTGGTATTGGCACCGGCGCGACCGATCGAGCTGGATGCGGTGCAGCTACATGCGTTGCTGCGGCCGGAAGGACTGGTCGAGGATCTGCGCGCCAGCCTCAACCTGGGCGAACTGGCGCGCCGCCAGTTCCGCGATATCGCCCGGGTCTCGGGCATGCTGGTGCCGGCGCTGCCCGGGCGCACGCCGCGCAGCCTGCGCCAGCTGCAGGCCTCCAGCGGGCTGCTGTACGACGTACTGCGCCAGCACGATCCGGGGCATATCCTGCTGGAACAGGCCGAGCGCGAAGTGCTGGACGCGCAGCTCGACCTGGACGGGCTGACCGCGACGTTGCGGCGCTGCCAGGCGCGTACGCTGAACCTGCAGGCACCGCGCAGCCTCGGCCCGCTGTCATTCCCGCTGTGGGCCGAGCGCGTGCGTGGGCAACTCAGCAACGAAGACTGGAAAACCCGCGTGCAGCGCGCTGCACGACAACTGGAGACACGCCATGGCCCCTGAGCTGCCGATGATGATCGCCGGCGAACCGATGCAGCTGCTCGGTGCCCGCGCGTTGTACTGGCCGGCCCGCCAGGCGTTGTTGATCGCCGACCTGCACCTGGGCAAGGCCGACGTGTTCCGGCGTGCGGGCATCGGCCTGCCCAGCGGCGGTACCGACGATGACCTGCAGCGGCTGTCCACGCTGTTCCAGCAGCACGACGTGCGCACGCTGTGGATCCTCGGCGATGTCCTGCATGGCAGCGTGCATCGCAGCGCGTGGTATCGACAGTGGCAAGGCTGGCGCGAACGGCATGCGGCGGTGCGCATCGGCGCGTTGGCCGGCAATCACGACCGTGCGCTGCCCAAGGCCGACCTCGGGATCGAACTACTGGGCGAACGCCTGCAGGAAGGACCGTTCCTGCTGCGCCATGATCCAGTGCCCCATCCTTCGCTGCACGTGCTGTGCGGCCACCTGCATCCGCTGGCGCGACTGCCGGGCATGCAGCGACGCTGGCCGGCATTCTGGCTGCGCGAACGCTTGACGGTACTGCCGGCCTGGTCGCGCTTCACCGCCGGCATCGCGCCGGTACTTGCGCCCGGTGAGCAGCTGGTGGCCTGCGTGGAGGATCAGGCAATAGCATTGCCCACCCGGTAGGTACCGACCGTTGGTCGGTACATGCATCTCAGGCCGCAGGCACCAGCACGTCCGGCATCAAGCGGATGTCCGGCAGCTGCGGCTGGGGCCGCACCGGTTGGCGCAGGATCTCGGCCATCATCTCGCGGGCCGCCGCGCGGATGCGCGGGTGCTGCTCCGGTGCAGCATGGGTAATGAGGCTGGTGACATGGAACTCGAACACATCGTCCATCACATCAGGCTGATCCTCGTGCAGCATCTGCAGTAGACCGCGAAGCTTGCAGATTTCAGCATCCAGGACTTCGGCCGCGAACAGCATGTCTTTCTCCTTGGAGAGTTGCGATCGGCCCATCAGGGGCCGGGGCGCAGCGCAGCAGGCCACCCAGCGGCGGCAAGGCGAGCTCCAGGGCATCCGGTCAGGACGTCGTTTGTCCACGGTAGTGCGAGGTAAGCAGCGACGGTGGGTGGAGCACACGCGTGCTGCGTCTGCCTACCTGTTGTCGCAGGTTGTCGGTGAGTTTGTCGTCAATAGTTGTTAAATGCGCCTTCACCTGCGCCGATATTTCCCCTACCGGCGGCTATGAACTGATTCCTTCGGCTTCGCGCGGCGCGGCCATGGCCTCGATGAAACCCGGCGACAGCGCCAGCCGGCCCAGCCAGCCACGCTGGGTGCCGCTGAGCACGCGCAGCATATGCCCGCGTCCGCCCGGCAGCTGTCCCATCGGCTTGAACAGCACATCGCGGGCACGCGCCACGGCATCGCGCTCGGACTGGAACAGCGGGGTCAGCCAGCGGCTCCAGAAGTGGTAGACCCGCACGTGCGCGCGGCGCGTTGCCGCATACGCGTGCAACGCCGCATCACGCCCGGGATGCGCGCGCAGCGCATCGCGCAGCGCCAGTGCATCCATCAGGGCCATGTTCACCCCCTGGCCCAACTGCGGGCTCATGGCATGCGCGGCATCGCCGGCCAGCACCAGGCGCTCGCGGCTCCAGCGCGACATCACCGCATCGCGGTAACCGGCGCGGGCCAGTTGTGCACCGTCAACGACGCCCTCCAGGCGGGCATGCGCCTGCGGCCAGAGTGCCGCGATTTCATCCCGCCAGCGCTGCATGCCATCGCGCTCCCACTGCGCGAACTGATCACGTGGCAGGCTCCAGAAGAAGCTCAGCCGCGCCACCTCATCCCCCGGCCGCGTACCCACCGGCAACAACCCGATCATTTTGCGTGCGGCCACGTAACGCTGGCGCAGTTCATCGGGATACGCCCAGTCGCCACGCGGCAACAGGCACCACAACGCGCCCCACGGGTACTCGCGGTCCAACTGCGTGGCCTGCACCTGTGTGCGCAGCGAAGAGGCTGCGCCATCGGCGGCGATCACCAGATCGTAGGGGCCATGCCATCGGCCACGCGCGTCGCGCAGCCGCCCCTGCGTAGCATCGACCTCGACGATGGTCGTGTCCGCCTGCAGGTTCTGCGGCTGCGTCCACGCCTGCGCCAGCAACGAGAACAGCGCGCCACGCTGCATGCCGACACCGTGCAGGCGCGCATCCAGGTCGGCGTAGCCCATCTCCATCACCGTCCGCCCGCACGGCGTATCACCGTAGAGACGACGCACGGCTGCACCGTGCTGCAGCACCTGCGGCAACAGCCCCATCTGCCACAGCACGTCCAGTCCACTGGGCTGGAGCAGGAACCCGGCCCCGACCGGCCCGGGCTCGGCCGCGCGCTCGAAGACGTGGACCTGGTGATGGTCACGTGAAAGCAGCACGGCCAGGCTTTGCCCGGCGGTGCCGTAGCCGACGATGGCGATGGTCCGAGGTTGCGACATGGATGTCCTATAACGTGATTCGCGTCACACGAAACGCCAGCCGCCCGTTAAAAAAAACCCCGCCGAAGCGGGGTTTTCAATGCGCAGCCACCGTAATTACTCAGCCGGCACGATGTTGGAAGCTTGGGCGCCCTTCGGGCCCTCGGTCACGGTGTAGGTGACCTTCTGGCCTTCCTGCAGACTGCGGAAGCCCTTGGAGTCGATCGCGGAGAAGTGCGCGAAGACGTCGGCGCTGCCGTCCTCCGGCGAAATAAAGCCAAATCCCTTGGCGTCGTTGAACCACTTGACGGTACCGTTCGGCATGGTGATGCGAGACCTTCTTCAATGAATGGGTGGTGTACGCTCAACCAGCGCACTGGCGGAGTATGCAAAGCTTGCTCCGCAATGACAATCACCCCCGCGCCATTTCGCCAATCAATTCCGGCAAACCGGCCGACGCCGCATCGACGTTGGCCAGCACCTCGGCCATCGTGATTTCATCGCCATCGCCACAGCCGGCGGCCCAGTTGGCCACAATTGCCAGGCACGCATAGTCCAGCCCGAGCTCACGCGCCAGGCCAGCTTCGGGCATGCCGGTCATGCCGACCAGATCGCAGCCGTCACGGCGCATCCGCGCAATTTCCGCGTTGGTCTCCAGTCGCGGCCCCTGCGTGGCGCCATAGCAGCCCCCGTCCTGCAGGCGCACGCCGGTGACCTTGGCGGCCGCCAGCACCTTGCTGCGCAGCAGCGGCGTATAGGGATGACCGAAGTCAACGTGCAGCACGTCACTGCCAGGCTCTTCGCTCAACGTGGAGATCCGGCCCCAGGTGTAGTCGATCAGCTGGTCCGGGCAAGCCAGTACGCGCGGGCCGAAGTGTTCGGTGATGCCGCCGACGGTGTTGAGTGCCAGCACGCGCGTGGCACCAATCTGCTGCAGCGCGGCAAGATTGGCGCGGTAGTTGATCTTGTGCGGCGGCAGCGAATGGCCTTCGCCGTGCCGGGCCAGGAACGCCACCCGCTGGCCGAGCAGCGTGCCCACCCGGATCGGGCCGGACGGCGTGCCGTAGCGGGTGTCGACCTGGTGGCTGCTGACATCGTCGAGCTGGGCCAGCTTGTAGACGCCGGTGCCGCCGATGACGGCCAGTGCGATGTGTTCCATCATTCCTTCATCGCGTAGATGGCCGGCACGCAGCGCAGCGTCTCGTTGACGTCCATGCCGAAACCGAACACGTAGCGGTCGGGCAGGTCGATACCGGCGTAATCGGCCTTGACGTCCGGCAGTGCGCGGTCGTGCTGCTTGACCGTCAACGCAGCGATGCGCACATCGGTGGCGCCCTGTTCCAGGCACCAGGTGCGCACGCCCTGCAGGGTGAAGCCTTCGTCGAGGATGTCATCGACCAGCAGCACGCGGCGGCCGAACAGCGCGGTGGCCGGCTTGTGCTTCCAGACCAGTTCGCCACCGGTGGTTTCACCGCGGTAGCGGGTGGCGTGCAGGTAATCGAACTGCACATCCTGGCCGCGTGCGCCCAGTTCCAGCGCGAGCTGGCCGGCGAACGGCAGCGCGCCGTGCATGATCGACAGGAACAGCGGCACTTCGCCCTTGTAATCGCGCGCGATGGCGTCGGCGATGCCGGCGATGGCGGTGTCGATGGTGGGACGGTCGACCAGCAGGTCGGCCTGGGCCAGGGCCTGGGAAATGGTGAGGTTGGGCATCAGACGGTTCTTCCAAGGGTGTCAAGCAAACGGGATTGGGTATCGGCATGGCGGCTATCGGCCAGCAGGCCGTCCCAGCCAAGCGCGCCGCGGCCGATCAGGCCGAGCAGCGCAGCGGTATTCAAGGAGCGGCCCTGCACGGCGCGCAGCGATTCATCGACCAGCTCGGGATGGCAGACCAGCACCACGTCGCAGCCGGCGTCCAGGTGCGCATCGACGCGCGCCTTGATCCCACCGGCACTGAACGAGGCGGCCATGCCGATGTCATCGGAGAACACCACGCCGCGGAAGCCCATCTCGCCACGCAGGATCTGCTGGATCCAGCGCGGCGAGTAGCCGGCCGGTTCCGGCGCGACCTGCGGGTAGACCACGTGCGCCATCATCACCGCGTCGGCACCGGCATCGATGCCGGCAGCGAACGGGATCAGATCCAGCGCACGCAGTTCGTCCAGCGAGCGCGGATCGCTGGCATCACTGACATGGGTGTCTTCCAGCACCGTGCCGTGGCCGGGGAAATGCTTGAGCGTGGCGGCCATGCCGACGCTGTGCATGCCCCCCACGTAGGCGGCGGTGAAGGCGGCCACCACCTGCGGATCGGCGCTGAAGGCACGGTCGCCGATGGCCAGGTTGCCGCGGCCCAGATCGACCACCGGGGCAAAGCTCAGGTCCACGCCGCTGGCGCGCACTTCACTGGCCATCAGCCAGGCGTGCTGCTGGGCCAGTGCCAGCGCGGCGTCGCGGTCGGTGGCATACAGGGCATCAAAACCCTGCAGCGGCGGCAACGCGCTGTAGCCGTCGCGGAATCGCTGCACGCGGCCGCCTTCCTGGTCCACGCAGATCAACTGCGGGCGCGGCGCGGCGGCGTGGATCGCCGCCGACAGCTCGGCCACCTGCTGGCGCGAGGCGAAATTGCGCTTGAACAGGATCACCCCGGCCACGGCGTCGTGCTGCAGCCAATCGCGTTCCTGGGCGGTGAGTTCGGTCCCGGCAACGCCGATCACGAGCATGGTCGATCTCCAATACGGGGCGCCGCATGGCGCACCGCCGCATTGTCGCAGAACCCGCGCACGCTGGGCCACGACCGTGGGTCGTGGCCGCTACTGCCTACGCGCAGCCCTGCGGGCCGCAGGCCTGTCCCTGTTCTGGCGCCGCGGCGGGCGAATCGGGCATTTCCGCGGCAATCTGGCGCAATGCCTGGGCGAACGCCTCCGGCGGCTGGGCGCCCTGGAGGGCGTAGCGGTCGTTGATCACAAAGGTGGGTACCGACTGAATGCCCAGCGCCTGGGCCTGGGCCAGCTGGGCCTGGATCTCCTCCAGCCCCTCCTCGCCGGCCAGCAGTGCGGTCACCCGATCGGCACCGATCCCACCGGCGGCAGCGGCATCGATCAGGGTCTGCGGGTCGGCCAGGTTGCGGCCGTCAACGAAGTGGGCGCGGAACAGCGCCTCACCTACCGCCGCCTGCACGCCTTCACGCCCGGCCAGCCAGATCAACCGGTGTGCCGGCAGCGTGGTGACCCGCACCTGGCCCTGCTCGAAGTCCATCGGCAGGCCCTCGGCGCGCGCGGTAGCCTGGGTCTGGGACAGGATCTGCTCGGTGCGCTCGACGCTGCCGAACTTGGCCACGTAGGCCTCGCGCAGCGGCACCGGCGTGGATCCGGCATCGGGGTCGAGCAGGAACGGATGCCAGTGCACCTCGACCGCCGGCGCATCCTCGCCCAGCAGGGCCAGGCCCTGCTCGAAGCGATGCTTGCCGATCCAGCACCAGGGGCAGACCACGTCAGACCAGATATCGATTTTCATCCGCTATCGGTATGGGCGGTGCCGCGGGAAAACAACCGTCGCGCGCCGCTCGCTCAGCCGCCGGCGTGCTGTCGCTCGGCCGCCGACCACTGCGACCACGGCCGCGCGGCCAGGGCGAGGTTGTAGTAGCGGACCTCGTCGGTCACCTCGGTCCCGGCCCAGTCCGGCAGGTCGATGGGCTGATCGGCGTGCTCCAGCTCGACCTCGGCCACCACCAGCCCGGCGTTGTCGCCCAGGAATTCGTCCACTTCCCAGACCAGCCCGGCATGCCGCACCAGGTGCCGGCGCTTGTCGATCAGCCCGCCCACGCACAGCGCCAGCAGCGCACGCGCCTCGTCAACGGGAATGGGGTAATCGAACTCCTGGCGGGTGTGCCCGATCTCGCGCGACTTCAGGTTGAGGAAGGCCTGCCCGCCCTGGATGCGCACGCGCACCGAGGCCTTCTGCGCGCCACTGTCCAGCGATGCGCTGTCGTTGAGATAGCCCTGCGCCATCGGGATCACCGCGTGCGCAGCCGCGCGCCAGCCATCGCCGGTGACCCGGTATTTGCGTTCGATTTCAATGCCCATGCGCACAGTATGCGGTGCGCGCATGCGTCCGGCCATGTGGGACAGCTTCTATACTGTGCGGCTGCCCTGCAAGGACGTTCGATGACGATGCCTCCCCCCGCTACGCTGTGCCGCGCGCTGCTGCTGTTGCCGCTGTCGGCGCTGCCGATGCTGGCCTGCGCCGCCCCGGCACCGAGCCACGCGCAGATCGAGGCGGCGGTGATGGCCTTGGTGGCGACCGAGACGCCCGCTGAGCCGACCGATCAGCAGCGGGTGCTGCAGACGATGTTCACCCCGCGTGGTTTCGAGCACGGACCGTGCTTTGCCAGCACTACGACGGCCGGCGCTTATGAGTGCCTGGTCGGGCTGGAGATCGGGCTCAAGACCCGCTACCGGATGCTGCGCTTCCTGCCGCAGGGCACCGACTGGACGCTGCAGAAGGCCGACGTCGATGCCCCGGTACCCTCGCCCGAGCGGGTGCGGGCGCTGGCCGTCGAGCAGTTCCAGGCCGAGATCGCCGCCACCGCCGATGCGACGCATCGCGAGGCGCTGCGCACGTTCCAGTCGCGCTTCCAGGTGCTGGCGGTCGCAGACTGCGAGCTGCGCCGCAGCCGGGCCGCGGAAATCAGCTGCGAGGTCACCCTGGGCGACGATCAGGATCGCGGCACCCGCATGCAGACCTATGTGTTCGACGCGCAGGGCCAATGGCAGAACGCGGTGGCCGCCAGCGCCGACGAAGACCGCTAGCGCCACGCCACGCAGGGCCGCATCGGCCGGGGCGTGCGCACGCGCCCCGGCCCTGGGCAATCAACGCTTCTCGAACACCGCGATGCTTTCCACGTGTGCGGTATGCGGGAACATGTCCATCGCACCGGCGCTGACCAGGGTGAAGCCCTGTTCGTTGACCAGATAACCGGCATCTCGCGCCAGCGAACCGGGATGGCAGCTGACGTAGACGATGCGCTTGAACTGCTTCAGCGGCAGCTGCTGCAGCACTTCGATCGCACCCGACCGCGGCGGGTCCAGCAGCAGCTTGTCGAAGCCCTGGCGCATCCACGGCGTCTGCCGCTGGTCCTGGGTGAGGTCGGCGGCGTAGAACTGTGCATTGACCAAGCCATTGCGCTCGGCGTTTTCCTTCGCACGTGCCACCAGGCCCGCCTCGCCTTCCACGCCGACCACTTCGCGCACGGTACGCGCCAGCGGCAGGGTGAAGTTGCCCAGGCCGCAGAACAGGTCCAGCACACGCTCGTCCGGACCGGCGTCGAGCAGGTCCAGCGCCAACGCGATCATCTTGACGTTGAGCGTGGCATTGACCTGAATGAAGTCCAGCGGGCGGAACGCCAGCTCGACATCCCACGGTGCCAGCCTGAACGACAGCGGCACCTGCGCCGGCCACAGCGGATGCACCGACTCCACGCCGCCGGGCTGCAACGAAATGGCAAAGCCATGCGCCTGCCCGAAGGCGGTCCAGGCAGCGCGGTCGGCCTCGCTCAGCGGCTGCATGTGACGGATGGTCAGCATCACCGCGTCATCGCCGGCGATGAACTCGATCTGCGGGATATCGCGCTTGCCATCCAGCGTTTCGATGAACTCGGCCATCACCCCGACCTTGCTGCCGATCTCCGGAATCACCGTCAGGCATTGCGATAGATCGGCGACAAAACGCGGGTCCTGCTCGCGGAAGCCGACCAGGGTCTTGTCCTTCTTCTCGACCCGGCGCACCGAGAAGCGGCCCTTGCGCCGGTAGCCCCAACTCTCGCCGACCAGCGGCGGCAGCACCGTTTCCGGGCTGACGTGGCCGATCCGGGTCAGGTTGTCCGTCAGCACGCGCTGCTTGGCCACGATCTGCTGCGACTCGTCCAGGTGCTGCAGCACGCAGCCGGCGCAGACGCCGAAATGCGGGCAGCGCGGAGTCACCCGCTGCGGCGACGGCTGCAGCACCTCCAGGGTGCGGGCCTCGTCGAAATGGCGGTTGCGGGCGGTCGGCTCGGCGCTGACCACTTCGCCGGGCAGCGCCCCGGTGATGAAGGTGACCTTGCCGCCCTCGCCTTCGCGGCGGGCAACGCCACGGCCGTCGTGGCTGAGATCGAGGATGCCGGTCTGGAACGGCGTACGGTCGAGGCGGGAGCGGGAGCGGGTTCGGGCCACGTGGCAACAGGCTGCGGGCAAAAAGGGTGCGTATTGTCGCAGATACGCAGCTCCACCTGCCGTTGCCTGAACCTGATGGGCTGGAAACGCTTGCAGCGGGCGTCGGCATGTTTAATATGGCAGCAGCTGACAAGGAGGCAGCCCCCATGCAGATGACCCCTCGGGAACCCATGCCCCGATTCCTGCTCGTCGAGGACGACACCATCAGTCGCGGCTTCTTCAAGGCCGCGCTGGAATCCCTGCCCGCGCAGGTGGACACCGCCGACTCTCTGGCCACCGCCGTGGACCGCGGCTGCAGTGGCCGTCATGACCTGTGGCTGATCGACGTCAACCTGCCCGATGGCAACGGCACCCAACTGCTGCAGCAGCTGCGCCGCTCGCGCCCGGACACCCCGGCGCTGGCGCACACCGCCGATGGCGACACCAGCATCCACGCGCGGCTGCGCGATGCCGGCTTCAGCGAAACCCTGGTCAAACCGCTCACCGGCGAACAACTGCTCAAGGCCGTCCGCCGCGCGCTGGTCAACAGCCCCGGCAGCGCGCCAGCCGCGCAGGGCGCGAGTGCGGACGCCGAGCGCGAAGACTGGGATGAAATCACCGCACTGGCCGCCTTGAACGGCCAGCGCCATCACCTCATCGCCCTGCGCGAGCTGTTCCTGGCCGAACTTCCCGTGGTCCGCGATGCGGTTGCCCAGGCATTGCTGCAACAGGACCTGCGCGCGCTGCAGGGGCAGTTGCACCGGCTGCAGGCCAGTTGCGGCTTCGTGGGTGCGGCGCGGCTGGCACGGGCGGTACGGCAACTGCATCAAATGCCCGATTCCAGTGGTGCCCATACCCAGTTCCGGGCGGCGGTGGAATCGCTGCTGCATTGAGGCGCCGGTAACCGCATGGCGCCGGGCACCGGGCGCCTACCGGCGGCGGGCGAGGTCTTCGAGCATCTCCCAGGACTTCAGCCCGCGTCCGGCCAGATGGTGCAGCAACACCGCACGCATGCCCCGGCGCAGGCTGGCCAGGTCATCGGCACCCGGGGCGCGATCATCGGCCAGCGCCAACAGCGCAGTGCCAGTGGCCGTCCCCCGCCGTGCATCCGCGCCGCGCTCACTGAGCAGGCGGCGCGGCCCTTGCTGGGGATCCAGTTCATAGCGCGCGGCCGGATCGATCGGCTGGCCCTCGCTGTCATGGGCCAGGTCGAAACCGACCCCCAGCGTTTCCAGCAGATCGCGCTCGAAGCGCCGCAGGGTCCACGCCAACGGCTCGGCGTCACGCAGGCGCTGCCGGACCCGGCCGTAGTACGCGTACAGCTCGGGCATCGGGTCATCGCGTGGCGCCAGCCGCATCAGCAATTCATTGATGTAGAACCCGGCCAACATCGTCTCACCGCCCAGTCGGGGGGCGGCATCGAGGGCCTCGGCGCTGCGAAGCTGGGCCAGTTCACCACGCTGTACGGCGCTGATGCGAATCCACTGCAAGGGTTGCAGCGCCGCGCGCAGCGCCTGGCTGCGCGGGCTGCTCACCCCCCGCGCCAGCAGCCCGATGCGCCCGTACTGCTCGGTCAGCACGTCCACCAGCAGGCTGGTCTCCCGCCAGGGGCGGGCATGCAGCACGAACGCCGGTTCGTCGTCGATGCGCATTGCTCAACAGCCCGTGGCGGCGGAGAAGTTACTCGTAACCGAAGGCCTTCAGCGCGGCCTCGTCGTCGGACCAGCCTTCACGCACGCGCACCCAGGTTTCCAGGAACACCTTGGCGCCGAACAGCCGCTCCATCTGCAGGCGCGACTTGGCGCCGATGTCCTTCAGGCGCACGCCGCCCTTGCCGATCACGATCGCCTTCTGGCCTTCGCGCTCGACCCAGATCACCGCGCCGATACGCAGCAGGTTGCCGTCTTCGACGAAACGCTCGATCTCCACCGTGGTGGCATACGGCAGCTCTTCGCCCAACTGGCGCATCAGCTGCTCGCGGACCAGTTCGCCGGCGAGGAAACGCTGGCTGCGGTCGGTGATTTCATCTTCGCCGAACATCGGCGGGGCGACCGGCATCAGCTTGAGCAGGTCGCGCACCAGCGCTTCCAGGCCATTGCGCTTCTGCGCCGAGATCGGGTGCACGGCGGCGAACGTACGGCCCTCAGTGACCTGCTGCAGGAACGGCAGCAGCGCCGCCTTTTCCTTCATCCGGTCGACCTTGTTGACCACCAGCACCACCGGAACCCCGGAGTCGCTGAGCACGTTGAAGGCCAGCGTGTCCTCCTCATCCCAGCGACCGGCCTCGATCACCAGCATGCCCGCGTCCACGCCTTCCAGCGAGCCGCGCGCGGCCCGGTTCATGACCCGGTTCATGGCCCGCTTCTGCGCCCGGTGCAGGCCAGGGGTATCCACCAGCACCAGCTGGCCTTCGGGATAGCTGGCAATGCCCAGCAGCCGGTGCCGCGTGGTCTGCGGGCGGTTGGATACGATGCTGACCTTGGCGCCCACCAGGGCGTTGGTCAGGGTGGATTTGCCGACGTTGGGGCGGCCGATGACGGCCACGCTGCCGCAATGATGGGAAATGGTATCGCTCACTTGGAATCCAGTTGCTCGAGGGCGGCCGCAGCGGCCTGTTGTTCGGCCAGCCGTCGCGAGGCACCTTCGCCTTCGGTGCTGACGGCGGGATCGGCTACGCAGCAGCGTACCCGGAAGGTCTTGGCGTGATCGTCACCCGATTCTGACACCAGTTCGTAGTTCGGCAGGGTCTTCTGCCGGGCCTGCAGCCATTCCTGCAGGCGGGTCTTGGGGTCTTTCTCGGGCTTGCCGGTGGCCGGCAAGGCGTCCATGGAGGCGCTGAACCAGGGCAGGACCACCTCCCGGCATGCTTCGAAACCGGCATCCAGGTAGATCGCGGCGACCACCGCTTCAAGCGCGTCGGCCAGGATCGAGTCGCGGCGGTGGCCGCCGGTCTTCATCTCGCCCGGGCCCAGGGTCAGGCGGTCGCCCAGCTCCAGGGTGCGCCCGATCACCGCCAGCGCACCTTCGCGCACCAGTTCGGCGCGGCCACGGGTGAGTGCGCCTTCATCGGCCTTGGGCCAGCGCTGGTACAGCGCCTGGGCCACCATCATGTTGACGATGCTGTCACCGAGGAACTCCAGCCGCTCGTTATTGGGCGTGCCGGCACTGCGATGCGTCAGGGCCTGCTGAAGCAGGTCCGGATCCTGGAAAGTGTGACCGATGCGGTCACCGCGTTGAAAAGTCTTAGTCGACACCGGCGAGAGTCAGTTCCTGGTTCATGTCAAATTTGCCCACCACGTCCAGGTTGCCGATCAATTCGCGGCGCACCTCATAGTTGACCTTCATGTTCCAGCCGCCGTCGATGCGCTCGAACTTCACATCGGCCGGCTTCACGTTTTCCGAGTAGCTGATGTACAACCGCTTGAAGAACAGGTCCTGCACCCGGCCCGGCTCCATGTTGCCCACGCCGGGCTCCTTGGCCAGGCTCTTGAGCGCCGAGCGCACCGCATAGGACTCCTGGTACATCGGGAACAGCTTCATGCCGATATACAGGCCGAAGGCGACCACGATCAATACCGCCAGGAACGAGGTCAAGGTCATGCCACGCTGCGTGTTCATCGTCTTCATTGCGTTCTCCCCAGATACGCCGTTGCCATGGATCAATGGATGCCCGAGCCGATCCGCGACGGCTCGAAACCGTCCTTGCAGAACCAGCCCGAACAGTTCAGCCAGATCAGGAAAGCCTTGCCGCGCAGGTTTTCCTCCGGCAGCAGGCCCCAGAAGCGGCCGTCGTCACTGTTGTCGCGATTATCGCCCATCACCAGGTACTTGCCGGCCGGCACGGTCCACTGGCCTTCGCCACGCGGGTAATCGGTCTCCAGCACGGTATGGGTGCGGCCCGGCAGGTGCTCCACCAGCAGCGAGCTGCCCTCGCCCTGGCCACGGTGGCCGGCGTACAGGCCCTTGTTGTCGTAGGTCAGCGGCGTGCCGTTGAGGGTCAGGCCGTTGCCCTGGAACACGATCTGGTCGCCCGGGATGCCGATCACGCGCTTGATGAAATTCTCGCCCTTGGCCGGATCGGTGTCCGAATGGCCCGGGAAATGGAACACCACCACGTCGCCGCGCTTGGGTTCCCCCAGCGGCACGATCTTGGCGTTGTTCAGCGGCAGACGCAGGCCATAGGCGAACTTGTTGACCAGGATGAAATCGCCGATCAGCAGGTTGGGCATCATCGAGCTGGACGGGATCTTGTACGGCTCGGCGATGAAGCTGCGCACCACCAGCACGATGGCCAGCACCGGGAAGAACGCCCGCGCGTAGTCCACCAGGACCGGCTCGGAATCCAGCAGCCCGGCACGCGCGGCGCGGCGCTTGGCGAAATACAGCCTGTCGGCGAGCAGGACCAGGCCCGAGCCCAGCGTCAGTACGACCAGGAGGATCTCAAACAATTTCATGCGGTGTCCTTGGGAACGGGTGCAGCGGTGCGGGTACGGGTACGGCGGCCCCCGGGGGAGCCGCGCGGTGCCGGGTACGACCGTCCGGCATTACTTGTCCATCTGCAGCACGGCCAGGAAGGCTTCCTGCGGGATTTCCACGCGGCCCACCTGCTTCATGCGCTTCTTGCCTTCCTTCTGCTTCTCCAGCAACTTCTTCTTGCGCGAAACGTCGCCACCATAGCACTTGGCCAGCACGTTCTTGCGCATCGCCTTGACCGTGCTGCGGGAGATGATCTGCGAGCCGACGGCGGCCTGGATGGCCACGTCGAACATCTGCCGGGGGATCAGTTCGCGCATCTTCTCGCACAGCTCGCGACCGCGGCGATCGGCATGGCTGCGGTGCACGATCAGCGACAGGGCGTCGACCTTGTCACCGTTGATCAGCACGTCCACGCGTACGAACGGACCGGCCTCGAAACGCACGAAGTGGTAGTCCAGCGAAGCGTAGCCGCGGCTGACCGACTTGAGCTTGTCGAAGAAGTCCAGCACCACTTCGGCCATCGGCAGCTCGTAGCTGATCTGCACCTGGCTGCCCAGGTAGTTGATGCCGATCTGGCTGCCGCGCTTTTCTTCGCAGAGCTTGATGATGCTGCCGATGTACTCCTCGGGGGTGAGCACGTTGGCGCGGATGATCGGCTCGCGGATTTCCTGGACCAGGTTCAACGGCGGCAACTTGGCCGGGTTGTCCATGTCGATGACCGTGCCGTCGTTCTTGAGCACTTCATAGACCACGGTCGGCGCGGTGCTGATCAGGTCCAGGTTGTACTCGCGCTCCAGGCGCTCCTGCACGATTTCCATGTGCAGCATGCCCAGGAAGCCGCAGCGGAAGCCGAAGCCCATCGCCTCGGAGCTTTCCGGCTCGAAACGCAGCGCGGCGTCGTTCAGGCGCAGCTTGTCCAGCGCTTCGCGCAGGTCCGGGTAATCCTCGGCATCGACCGGGAACAGG
Source organism: Stenotrophomonas sp. GL_101 (assembly GCF_057835675.1). Taxonomy (NCBI): domain Bacteria; kingdom Pseudomonadati; phylum Pseudomonadota; class Gammaproteobacteria; order Lysobacterales; family Lysobacteraceae; genus Stenotrophomonas; species Stenotrophomonas sp. GL_101. The sequence continues at coordinate 3,455,704 of NZ_CM174432.1, forward strand.
CCGGCGAACACGCGCGGCTGCATCTCCTGGAAACCGGGCAGCGCGTGCGGCGCCGGGTCGGACGCCTGGGTCAGGGTGTCGCCCACCGGCGCACCGTGCACATCCTTGATGCTGGCCGTCACCCAGCCCACTTCGCCGGCGCGCAGCACCGGCAGCACTTTGCGCTTGGGGGTGAACACGCCGACGTTGTCGACCTGGTGGTTGCGCCCGGTGGTCATCACCTGCAGCTTGTCACCGGCCTTGATCTGGCCCTGCATCACCCGCACCAGCGAGACCACGCCCAGGTAGTTGTCGAACCACGAGTCGATGATCAGCGCCTGCAGCTTGTCGGTATCGCGCGGCACCGGCGGCGGAATGCGATGCACGATTGCTTCCAGCACGTCCACCACGTTCAGGCCGGTCTTGGCACTGACCGCCACCGCGTCGGTGGCATCGATGCCGATCACCGTTTCGATTTCGGCCTTGGCGCGATCGATGTCGGCGGTGGGCAGGTCGATCTTGTTGATCACCGGCACCACTTCCAGCCCCTGCTCCACGGCGGTGTAGCAGTTGGCCACCGATTGCGCTTCCACGCCCTGGGCCGCATCGACCACCAGCAGCGCACCTTCACAGGCGGCCAGCGAGCGGCTGACTTCATAGGAGAAGTCGACATGCCCGGGGGTGTCGATGAAGTTCAGGTGGTAGGTCTGGCCGTCTTTGGCCACGTACGGCAGCGACACCGACTGGGCCTTGATGGTGATGCCGCGCTCGCGCTCGATCGGGTTCGAGTCGAGCACCTGCGCCTCCATTTCGCGGGCCTGGAGGCCGCCGCAAAGCTGGATGATGCGATCGGCCAGCGTGGACTTGCCGTGGTCGACGTGGGCGATGATGGAGAAATTGCGGATGAACCGCATCGAATCAGAGGACATAGGTGGCGGCGGCGCGTCGCGTCGTCAGGATGACTGCACATTATCGCATGGCCGGCCCGGTCCCGCGTGGCCGGCCCTGCGATTGAGCCGATCGCCCCCGGAAACAACCGGGCCCGCCGAAGCGGGCCCGGAAACGTAGACAGGGCGGGCTTTACTGCCCGGCCTTGACCGCCACGAAGGCGCTGTTGCCGTTGGCACGGACCAGCAGCATGACCACATCGCCCTTCTTGTACCCGGCCAGCGCCTTGTCCAGCGCGGCCACGCTGCCGACGGCGGTGCGCCCGACCTGGAGCACCACCATGCCCGGGGACAGGCCGGCGTCGCGCGCGGACGCACCATTGACGCGGGTGACCCGCACGCCCTCGCCCGACGCCAGCCCCAACTGCTGGCGCTGCGGCGCGGTCAAATCGGCCATTTCCAGCCCCAGCAGGGCGTTCGAGCCGGTCTGCGGCGCGGCCGCGGCGGCGGCTGGGCGTGTCGTACCGCGCTCGGCGTCGTCGGCCAGTTCGGTCAAGGTCGCCGTGATCTCGCGCTCCTTGCCGTCCCGGATCACGCCCAGGCGGACCTTGCTGCCCGGCGCCAGGGCACCGATCATCGGCGGCAGATCGCTGAAGGTATTGATCGGGCTGCCGTTGACCGAGCGGATCACATCCCCCGGCTCCACCCCGGCCTTCAGCGCGGCACTGCCTGGCACCACTTCATTGACCAGTGCGCCGCGGCTGTCGGACAACCCCAGGCCCTGCGCCTTGAGCCCGTCGATCGGACCAACCGCCGCACCCAGCTGGCCGCGGGTGACCCGGCCGGACTTCTTGATCTGCTCGACTGCCCCCATCGCCAGGTCGATCGGGATGGCGAAGCTGATGCCCATGTAGCCACCGGAGGCGGAGAAGATCTGCGAGTTGATGCCGACCACCTCCCCGCGGGTATTGAGCAGCGGACCGCCCGAATTGCCCTGGTTGATCGCCACGTCGGTCTGGATGAACGGGACGTAGCGCTGATCGGGGCCGCCGGTGCTGCGGCCGATGGCGCTGACCACCCCGGCGGTGACCGAATGGTCCAGGCCGAACGGTGAGCCGATCGCCACCACCCACTGGCCTGGCTTGAGCGTGTTGGAGTCGCCGACGCGGACGGTCGGCAGGTTGTTGGCCTCGATCTTGAGCAGGGCCACGTCGTACTGCTGGTCGCTGCCGACCACCTTGGCGGTGAACTCACGACGATCACCCAGCTTGACCTTCACCTCGCTGGCATCGGCCACCACGTGGTAGTTGGTGAGCACGTAGCCATCGGCGGAGATGATGAAACCCGAGCCCATGCCGCGGCCCTGGATACGGGGCGCGTCATCCTGCCCGCCCTGCCCCTGGCCCTGCCCGGGGATCTGGAAGTCCGGGCCGAAGAAGCGGCGGAAGAACTCGGGCATCTCGTCATCGCCCGGGCCCATGCTGCGGGCCTGGCGGTTGCTGCGCACGATGGTGGTTTCGACGTTGACCACGCCGGGGCCCACCTGTTCGACGAGGTTGGTGAAGTCGGGCAGGCCACTGACCAGTTGCGGTGCCGGTGCGCGTGGCGCGGCGGCCGGGGCGGCAGTGGCAGGCGGGGTGGGTGCCGGCGCCTGGGCGCAGGCCATCAACGGCAGGGTCAGGGCCAGCAGGGTCATGGCCTGTGTACGCATGCGGGGGGTCATCGGACTCGAACCTCCGGGTCAGGGGAAAAGGGAAAGGGATCGCGATCCGGCCGGGAGCCGGATGCGGTGGACAGCGGCAGGGCCGACCGCAGCGCGTTTCAGTCGCGGTGCCTGCGTGGCGCCTGCTCGGCCTGCTCGGCCGGTTCGGCCTCCTGCAGGCGCGGCTCGAACGGATAGAACGCGGCCTGCGGCTCCTGCGCGGAGAAGTTGGCATTGAGCGCACCGCCGGCCACCGGGGCCAAGCTGGAGCGCGGCCACGGCTTGGCCTGCAGGCTGCCAACATCCCCGAAGGGCAACTGGCGGACCGACGCGGACGGCAGCGCCGGCGCCAGCGGTGCCTGGCTGGCGACGGCGCGCTGCGGCTCGGCACTGCGCTCGGCGGCGCTGCGCGCGGCCTGTTGGTTGCGGGTCGCACTGGCACGGCGTGCGGCGGCCACCTCCTGGCGGCGGCCGGCCGCAGCGACGGCGACCGCGGGAACCGCAGCCACCGCCACCGCCGCGTCGACCGATGCGGCGGTGCGGGCCGGCGGCGCCGGCGGCAACTGCGCCTGGCTGGCAATGATGGTGGTGGGCCGGTCCAGCGGCGTCTCGCTGGGCAGCTGCTCGCCGGTCATGAACATGGCCACCGCGGCGACCGAGGCCGCCAGCGCGGCGCCACCGCCCCAGCGGCGCCAGCCGGCGCGGCGCTCACGGCGCTGTTCAGCCGTGGCGGGCGGCGCGGTTGACGCCTGCGGGCCCGGTTCGAGGGCCACCGCGTTGCGCACGCGCCCGGCAAAGTCCAGCGGGGCCGGTGCACAGGCCTTCCCGCGCAGCACATCGCCCAGCATCTGCCAGCGTTCGTTGCAGCTCGACAACGCCTCATCGTGTTCCAGCCGGCGCAGCATGAAGCGCGCCTCGTCGGCAGACAGCTCGCCGTCGATCAGCGAGGACAACTGCTGCCGGTTGTGCGCATCGAGTTTGTCCGGCGACGCGCCGGTCGATCCGGGCGTATTCAGGGTGTGGTTCATATGCGGCTCTTCTCGCGGGTTGCGCTGCCGATATCCAGCAGCGGCCGAAGTTCAGTGTCGATCGCCTCGCGGGCACGGAAGATCCGCGACCGCACGGTGCCGATCGGGCACCCCATCTTCTGCGCGATGTCGTCGTAGCTCAGCCCATCCACCTCGCGCAGGGTGATTGCCGATCGCAGTTCTTCGGGCAACGCCGAGACGGCCTTCATCACCGTCTGCTCAAGCTCCTGGCGCATCAATTCACGCTCGGGCGTGTCGGTGTCGCGCAGACGGGTGCCGCTGTCGTACTGCTCGGCGTCCCCGATGTCGATGTCATCGGTGGGCGGGCGGCGGTTGTGGGCGGCAAGCTGGTTTTTGGCGGTATTCACGGCGATCCTGTGCAGCCAGGTATAGAACTGGGCATCCCCGCGGAAACTCCCGATCGCGCGATAGGCGCGGACGAAAGTGTCCTGGGCGACGTCCTGACATTCACTCCAGTCGGCGATGTAGCGCCCGATCAGTGCCACGATCCGATGCTGGTACTTGCGCACCAGGACATCGAATGCCGCACTTTCGCCGCGCTGCACACGCCGGACCAGCTCCAGGTCCAGCTCCTGTGGTGTTTCAACCTCGGCCATGTGGGGCCGCACTCCTGTCAGCCCGACCAACGTCGAGCAATGAGACTGCCAATCCCGGGAAAAGTTCAGCGAACGATCACACGACGCCGCACCAGCTTTTAACCACCGTTCCGTTAAGGTTCCTGCTCACGGCAATGAACCGGGCGCCCCATCCCCCAGCTATTGGGATTTGACGGGGAGGAAACAACCTCTGGATCATAGCCCCCTTCTCCATACACAACCGGATGGAACGTCCATGCTTTCAGGCTTCGATGGGCTGCGCTTTGCACATTGGCACCCGCAGATCCGTGATGATGGTGTCGTGGTGCTCAGCCTCGACCGCCAGGACAGCAGCGTCAACGCGATGTCCCAGGACGTGCTGCTGGAACTGGGCGACCTGATCGAACGGATCGCGATGGACCCGCCCAAGGCGGTGGTGATCCAGTCGATCAAGTCGGCCGGGTTCATTGCCGGTGCGGACCTGAAGGAGTTCCAGGAATTCGATCGTCGCGGCACCGTCAACGACGCCATCCGCCGCGGCCAGACCACCTACCAGAAGCTGGCCGAGCTGCCCTGCCCCACGGTGGCGGCCATCCATGGCCATTGCCTGGGCGGCGGTACCGAGCTGGCGCTGGCCTGCCGCTACCGCGTGGCGTCCAATGACGCCAGCACCCGGATCGGCCTGCCGGAAACCCAGCTGGGCATCTTCCCCGGCTGGGGCGGCAGTTCGCGCCTGCCGCAGCTGGTGGGCGCACCGGCGGCGATGGACATGATGCTGACCGGCCGCACGCTGTCTGCGTCGGCGGCGCGCAGCATCGGCCTGGTCGACAAGGTCGTGGCGCCGGCCGTGCTGCTCGATACCGCCGTGGCGCTCGGGTTGACCGGCACCACCCGCCCGTTCAAGCAGCGCGCCACCGCCTGGGCCAGCAACACCTGGCTGGCGCGCAAGCTGCTGGCACCGCAGATGACCAAGCAGGTCGCGCGCAAGGCCAGAAAAGAGCACTACCCGGCACCGTACGCGCTGATCAACACCTGGGCGCGTACCGGCGGCAGCCCCATCCAGACCCGCCTGGACGCCGAGCGCCGTGCGGTGGTCAAGCTGGCCGGCACCCCGACCGCGCGCAACCTGATCCGCATCTTCTTCCTGACCGAACGCCTCAAGGCGCTGGGCGGCAAGGACCATGGCATCAGCCACGTGCACGTGGTCGGCGCCGGCGTGATGGGCGGTGATATTGCGGCGTGGGCGGCCTACAAGGGCTTCAACGTGACCCTGCAGGATCGCGAACAACGCTTCATCGACCCGGCGATGGAACGCGCGCAGGCGCTGTTTTCCAAGAAGGTGAAAGACCAGAACAAGCGCCCGGCGGTGGCCGCGCGGCTGAAGGCCGACCTGGCTGGCGAGGGCGTGGCGCTGGCCGACCTGGTGATCGAGGCGATCATCGAAGACGCCGACGCCAAGCGCGGGTTGTACCAGACGCTGGAACCGAAGATGAAGGCCGGCGCGCTGTTGACCACCAACACCTCCTCGATTCCGCTGATCGAACTGCGCGACCACATCGAGCACCCGGCGCAGTTCGCCGGCCTGCACTACTTCAACCCGGTGGCGCAGATGCCGCTGGTGGAAATCATCCACCACGACGGCATGGCCCCGGAAACCGAGCGTCGCCTGGCCGCGTTCTGCAAGGCGCTGGGCAAGTTCCCGGTACCGGTGGCCGGCACCCCCGGGTTCCTGGTCAACCGCGTGCTGTTCCCGTACATGCTCGAAGCAGCGACGGCGTACGCCGAAGGCATTCCAGGCCCGGTGATCGACAAGGCCGCGGTGAAGTTCGGCATGCCGATGGGGCCGATCGAACTGCTCGATACCGTCGGCCTGGACGTCGCCGCCGGCGTCGGCAAGGAACTGGCGCCGTTCCTGGGCCTGCAGATTCCTGCCGCCTTGCAGACCGTCGAGCAGGGCAAGCGCGGCAAGAAAGATGGCCAGGGTATCTACAAGTGGGAGAACGGGCGCGCGCAGAAGCCGGACGTCCCGGCCAACTACGCGGTGCCCGCCGACCTGGAAGACCGCCTGATCCTGCCGCTGCTCAATGAAGCAGTCGCCTGCCTGCACGAAGGGGTGGTGACCGATGCCGACCTGCTCGATGCCGGGGTGATCTTCGGCACCGGTTTCGCACCCTTCCGTGGCGGCCCGATCCAGTACATCCGCGCCACCGGCGCCGATGCCCTGATGGAGCGGCTGAAGGTGCTGCAGCAGCGCCACGGCGATCGATTCGCGCCGCGGCCAGGATGGGACGATGCGGTGCTGCGCGAACCGGTGATCTGAGTGCTCTGACGCAATCGAACGACGCCACCGCAAGGTGGCGTTGTCGTTTCGCGTTTGCATCCGCCCGCCACCAGCGCGACCCGAACAAGACGCCGGCTCACGCGCCACGCCCTGAAACAACCTGTTGCCCAAACAGGTCATCCCCTCTCCACACCCGCATGCCATCCTGCACGCCTGTCCCCGCCAGCGAGAAAGCCCGCATGACCACCATCATTGCTCCGCGCATCCATGACATCGGTGGCCTGCAGGTGCGCCGCGCCGTCCCTACCCTGCAGGCGCGCAGCGTGGGCCCGTTCGTATTCGTCGACCAGATGGGTCCGGCGGTGCTCGCTCCGGGTACCGGCATCGATGTGCGCCCGCATCCGCATATCGGCCTGGCTACCGTGACCTTCCTCTGGTCTGGTGCCATCGGCCACCGCGATACGCTGGGCTCGGACCAGGTGATCCGCCCCGGCGACGTCAACTGGATGACCGCCGGCCGCGGCATCGCCCACTCCGAACGTACCCCGCCGCCGGAACGCGAACACGACCACCCGCTGCATGGCATGCAGACCTGGCTGGCGTTGCCGAAAAACCACGAAGAAACCGATCCGGCGTTCTATCACCATGCGGCCGCCACCCTGCCCCAGCAGCGTCGCAACGGCGCCTGGCTGCGCGTGATTGCCGGCCGTGCCTATGGCGAAGAGTCCCCGGTGAAGGTGTTTGCCGATACGCTCAATGTCGCCATCGACCTGGATGCCGGCGCCGAGATCGACCTCGATACCGGCCACGTCGAACGCTCCCTGTACGTACTGGAAGGCGAAGCGCAGCTGGATGGCGTGGATATCCCGGCACAGCATCTGATCATCCCCGAGCACAACGCGCGCGGCCGCCTGCGGGCCAAGACCCCGCTCAAGGCGATGCTGATGGGCGGCGAGCCGCTCGATGCCCCCCGGCACCTGTGGTGGAACTTCGTGTCCAGTTCCAAAGAGCGCATCGAACAGGCCAAGCACGACTGGGAATCCGGACACTTCGGCACCATTCCCGGCGACGACAAAGAGTTCATTCCGCTGCCCGAGCACTGAACACGCGCACCGCGTTGACATCAACATCACGTCGATTTCACTGAAATGCGAAACTGTTCACATTAGTCGCCCAATCTGGGCCTAGACAGGGAGCACCGTGATGAGTATGGGAAGACGTTTGTCCGCCGAGTTTCTCGGCACGTTCTGGTTGGTGCTGGGTGGCTGCGGCAGTGCCGTGCTGGCCGCCAAGTTCGGCGGTGATGGCAACCCGCTGGGGATCGGCTTCGTCGGTGTCGCGCTGGCCTTCGGCCTTACCGTACTGACCGGCGCGTACGCCTTCGGCCATATCTCCGGTGCGCACTTCAATCCGGCGGTCAGCATCGGCCTGTGGGCCGGCGGCCGCTTCCCCGCGCGCGACCTGCTGCCCTACATCGTCGCCCAGGTGCTGGGCGGCCTGCTGGCCGGCTTCATCCTGCTGCAGATCGCCTCCGGCGCCCCCGGCTTCGCCATCGATGGCAGCCAGGCCGGTGCGTTCGCCAGCAACGGCTATGGCGCGCTGTCACCGGGCGGCTACAGCATCGCCGCCGCCTTCCTGTGTGAAGTGGTGCTCACCGCGATGTTCCTGATCGTGATCATGGGCGCCACCCATGGCAAGGCGCCGGCCGGCTTCGCCCCGATCGCGATCGGCCTGGCCCTGACCCTGATCCACCTGATCAGCATTCCGGTCACCAATACGTCGGTGAACCCGGCCCGCTCCACTGCCGTGGCGGTGTTTGCCGGCAGCGGCGCGCTCGGCCAGCTGTGGCTGTTCTGGCTGGCCCCCCTGCTGGGTGGCCTGATCGGCGGCATCGCCTACAAGTGGATCGGCGCCACGCCGCGCTGACCGGCACAGGCCGGGATCCGCCACGGGTCCCGGCCTGGCCAGCGCACATGGAAAGATTCATCTGACACCATTATTTGTAGATCCAGTCACATTCCGTTAAGGTCAAAATCACCACGTCGTCATCTGATCGGCGAGGCGTTCGGGACGCGCATGGGGATATGCGCACTGTCGGCCGGGGTTGTCTGCGGCCACCGACCCTCCTGCCAGGTAGACGCGGCCATTCCGACCTTGGGGAAGCCATGAACATCCTGCGCGCTGCCGTGTGCCTGAGCCTGTTGCTGTCTGCTGGGGCCGTGTCGGCCCAGTCGCTGAAAGAATGTCCCTCGCTGCCTGCCGACAGCGGCCTGCAATGGCAGCAACTGGCACAAGCAGATTTCATCGTGTGCAAGGCCAGCACCGCCGACGGACGTGAAGTCCTCAGCCTGATGCTCAGCGCGCGCGACCCGAACCTGCCGCTGACCCGCGCGCTGCGCCAGGAAAAGGGCCTGTTCGCCGGGGAATCGTTGTACTGGTACCAGCCCGACCTCGGTGGCCAGCAGCCACCGGGCTATCAAACGCGGCGGATCACCGTGGTGAAGTTCGACAAGAACCGCTACGCGCAGATCGCGCTGTATCCCGGCGACGCGCAGGAACTGGGGGCGCTGCAATCCCTCGCCCAGGGCATGAACCTGACGCCGTCGGCCGTGGCCGCCGGGCGCTGAAGATGACGGGGATGCTGAAACGCACGCATCCCCGCACCGGCACTGCAGCGGGGCCGGCCTTAGAAGCGGCCTTCCTGGAAGTCCACGAACGCCTGCATCAGCTCCTGTTTGGTGTTCATCACGAACGGGCCGTGGCGCATCACCGGCTCACGCAGCGGCCGCCCGGCCACCAGGATCAGCCGCGCGCCGTCGGCGCCGGCCTGCAGCTGGAGCTGTTCACCGCCGCCCAGCACGGCCAGCTCCTGCCGCGCGACCGGACGCGCATCCTCGCCTTCGCCGATCGACAGATCGCCTTCAAACACGTACGCGAAGGCGTTGTGCCCTTCCGGCAACGGGTAGCTCCACTGCGTCTGCGCGGCGAGCGTGATGTCCAGGTAGAGCGGGTCGGTGGCCGGCTGCACGATCGGGCCGACCGTGTCGCCGACCTGCCCGGCGATCACCTTGACCTGCACGCCGGCCGCCGGGGTGGCCACCGGAATGCGCTCGGGCGCGAACTCCTGGTACTTCGGCTCGGTCATTTTGTCGCGCGCCGGCAGGTTCACCCACAGCTGGAAGCCGCGCATCTGCCCGGACTCCTGCTCGGGCATCTCCGAATGCACCAGGCCCCGCCCGGCGGTCATCCACTGCACGCTACCGGGCGTCAGCAGGCCTTCGTTGCCGTGGTTGTCCTTGTGCCGCATGCGCCCATCGAGCATGTAGGTGACGGTCTCGAAGCCGCGGTGGGGGTGGCTGGGGAAGCCGGCGAGATAATCCTCGGCGCGGTCGGTGCCAAATTCATCCAGCAACAGGAACGGGTCCAGGTCGGGCAGCGACGGCCCGCCGATCACCCGGGTCAGGCGCACGCCGGCCCCATCGGAGGTGGCCATGCCACGGATGGTGCGCTGCACGCGCACCGGGGTTGGGCTGCTCATGTCGACTCCGACGAAAGGATGGTACCGACAAGATGGGCGCGCCATGCCAGGTGGCCAACCGTCATGTCCGCAACCAATTGTTCCAGCGATGGTGTCCGCCGCCTGTGCAGGGCGCGTGGACGCGCACGGCCACTGTCCGCCTTTTCACTCCACCCGCGTTGCGACCTACGACCAAAGTACTAGCGGCAAGCCCCTGCCTGTGCATTGACCGTGCCGGTGGCAAGGGGGACTCTTACGACGATCTCCAGGGAGACGCAATCTCATGAAAGGTTTTTCCAAGCTGGGCTGGGCCGCGCTCGCGCTGCTCGGCGCATTCTGTCTGGGCGTGGTCGCACTGCGCCGGGGCGAATCCATCAACGCGTTGTGGATCGTGGTCGCCGCGGTCTCGATCTATCTGATCGCCTACCGCTTCTACAGCCTGTTCATCGCCGACAAGGTGATGCAGCTCGACCCTACCCGGGCCACCCCGGCCATTCTCAACAACGACGGGCTCGACTACGTCCCCACCAACAAGCACGTGCTGTTTGGCCACCACTTCGCCGCGATTGCCGGCGCCGGGCCGCTGGTGGGGCCGGTGCTGGCCGCACAGATGGGCTACCTGCCCGGCCTGCTGTGGCTGGTGGTCGGCGTGGTGCTGGCCGGTGCGGTGCAGGACTTCATGATCCTGTTCATCTCCAGCCGCCGCAACGGTCGCTCGCTGGGTGACCTGGTGCGCGAGGAAATGGGCCCGGTGCCCGGCACCATCGCCCTGTTCGGCGCGTTCCTGATCATGATCATCATCCTGGCGGTGCTGGCCATGGTGGTGGTGAAGGCGCTGGCGGAAAGCCCGTGGGGCATGTTCACGGTGATCGCCACGATGCCCATCGCGATCCTCATGGGCCTGTACATGCGCTACATCCGCCCCGGCAAGATCGGGGAGATTTCCATCATCGGCCTGATCCTGCTGCTGCTGGCGATCTGGTACGGCGGGCGGATCGCGGCCGACCCGGTCTGGGGCCCGGCCTTCACCTTCACCGGCATCCAGATCACCTGGATGCTGATCGGTTACGGCTTCGTGGCCTCGGTGCTGCCGGTATGGCTGCTGCTGGCCCCACGCGATTACCTGTCCACGTTCCTGAAGATCGGCACCATCGTGGCGCTGGCGATCGGCATCCTGATCGTCATGCCGGAACTGAAAATGCCCGCGCTGACCCAGTTCGCGGCCAGTGGCGACGGCCCGGTGTGGAAGGGCGGAATGTTCCCGTTCCTGTTCATCACCATCGCCTGCGGCGCGGTCTCCGGTTTCCACGCGCTGATCGCCTCGGGCACCACGCCCAAGCTGCTCGCCAATGAGCGCCACATGCGCTACATCGGCTACGGCGGCATGCTGATGGAATCGTTCGTCGCAGTGATGGCGCTGGTGGCCGCCTCGATCATCGAGCCGGGCATCTACTTCGCCATGAACAGCCCGGCGGCGGTCATCGGCCCGGACGCGGTATCGGCGGCGCATTACATCAGCACCACGTGGGGCTTTGCGATCACCCCCGAGCAGCTGGAAGCCACCGCATTGGCGATCGGCGAGCCGACCATCCTGCATCGCGCCGGGGGTGCCCCCACCCTGGCGGTGGGCATCGCGCAGATCCTGCATGAAGCCATTCCCAGCGGCAGCAACGCGATGATGGCGTTCTGGTACCACTTCGCGATCCTGTTCGAGGCGCTGTTCATCCTCACCGCGGTGGATGCCGGTACCCGTGCCGGTCGCTTCATGCTGCAGGACCTGCTGGGCAACTTCATCCCGGCCCTGAAGAAGACCGAATCGTGGACGGCCAACATCATCGCCACTGCCGGCTGCGTGGCCTTGTGGGGCTACCTGCTGTACACCGGCGTGGTCGATCCCTTCGGTGGCATCCAGACCTTGTGGCCGCTGTTTGGCATCTCCAACCAGATGCTGGCCGGGATCGCGCTGATGCTGGGCACCGTGGTGCTGTTCAAGATGAAGCGCGACCGCTTTGCGTGGGTAACCGGCGTGCCGGCGGTATGGCTGCTGATCTGCACCACCTATGCGGGCCTGATCAAGATCTTCGACAAGAACCCCGCCCAGGGCTTCCTGGCGCAGGCGCACAAGTACCAGGACGCGATCGCCACCGGCACCATCACCGCGCCGGCCAAGAGCCTGGAGCAGATGCAGCAGATCGTGGTCAACGCCTACGTCAACACCGGCCTGACCGTGCTGTTCCTGTTCGTGGTGGCCTCGATCCTGTTCTATGCGATCAAGACGATTGCCACCGCGCGTCGCAACCCGCAGCGCAGTGACAAGGAAACCCCGTACGTGGCCCTGCAGCCCCACCAGATGGCGGACCTGTAATGAGTACCGAACTGGTTCCTGTGGGGCAGTACCAGGCGCACCGCCGGCTGTGGCGGCGCCTGGTGCAGACGGCCCGGCTGTGCTGCGGCATTCCCGATTACGACAACTACGTGCGGCACGTGCGGGAAAACCATCCGGACCGCGAACCGATGGACTACAAGACCTTCTTCCGTGAGCGCCAGGAGGCGCGGTACGGGGGAAAGAATGGTGGCCGCTGCTGCTGAGCGGCGACACCGGTTGAATACGGCAACGGCGGCGCGAAAGCGCCGCCGTTTTTCATGGCCGGGCCAGGTTGTCGTCCGGTAACCATGAACCACACCCGGTTCGCCCGGTACCCGTGAACCTCACCCGGTAGTGCCGGCCGCTGGCCGGCTCCTCATGAACCCAAGGTTTCACCTGGAGCCGGCCAGCGGCCGGCACTACCCGGAATGATCAGCTCCGTTGCCAGGGACGTGCGACTCCCTACCCGGTCAGGCCCCGGCCATCCATTTCAGGATCAGCCCGGTGACGTAGGCCAGGCCGGTGCCGGTGGCGTAGCCGACGGTACCCAGCAGCACGCCGACCGGGGCCAGGCTCGGGTGGAACGCGGCAGCAACCACCGGCGCCGAGGCGGCCGCGCCGATGTTGCCCTGCGAACCGATCGCAAAGAAGAACAGCGGCGCGCGCAGCAGCTTGGCGGCAATCCACAGCACCAGGATGTGGGTCAGCATCCAGATCGCCCCCAGCGCGAACAGCCACGGACGGTCCAGCAGCGACAGCAGGTCCATCTGCATGCCGATGCAGGCAATCAGGAAATACAGGAACAACGTGCCCAAGCGCGATGCCCCGGCCGATTCCAGCCGGCGCGCGCGGGTGAAGCTCAGGCCGAGGCCGAGCGCGGTGGACAGCAACACCACCCAGACGAACGCGCTGTCCAGGCTGAACTGGCTGGCCCAGCTCACGTTGGCCTTGAACCAACCGCTCAATGGCGCGGCAATGGCATGCGCCAGACCCACCCCGCCCAGCGCCACGCCCACGATCACCATCAGGTCGGTAAGGCTGGGAATGCGTGCGTTCTGTGCCTCATAGGCCGAAATGCGTTCCTTCATTTCGTCGATGGCGCGGGTGTCGGCACCGCTGCGCGTATCGATCTGCTTGGCGCGGTTGGCCAGGAACAACAGCACCGCCATCCACAGGCTGGCGCAGGCCACGTCGACCACCGCGAACTGGCCGAAGGTGGTGGCATCGGTGCCGAACACCTCGCGCATCGCCACCATGTTGGCGCCGCCACCGATCCAGCTGCCGGCCAGTGCAGCCATGCCCTTCCAGGTATCGCCGGCGACGGTGGCCGGGTGGATCCACGACATCGCCTGGAACGACACGATCGCACCGAGGATGATCCCCAGCGTACCGGCGCAGAACATCACCAGCAGCTTCGGGCCGAGCTTGAGGATGCCCTTGAGGTCGATCGACAGGGTCAGCAGCACCAAGGCGGCCGGCAGCAGTACGTCGCGGGCGACCGGGTTGTACAGCGATGTGTTGTGGCCGTCGATGACACCGGCGGTGTTGTAGATGGCCGGGATGAAGTAGCACAGCAGCAGCGCCGGCACCCAGGCGAAGATCTTCTTCAGCAACGGGGTTGGGCCACTGGCGGCCCAGAAAATCAGCGCCAGGGTAGCGGCGATCAGGCCGAGGCCGACGATGTCACTGGTGATGAGGGCAGTACTGGGTTCGGTCGGCATGCAGCCATCCTCTGTCGATCGAAGGGGGAAAAAGAAAACGCCGCTATAGAGCGGCGCTTTCATCAGCTTAACATTGTCTTCACGGTGCGCATGGCGCACCGCAGCGCCACCTCAGGCCGACGACGTCACCGTGCCGGGCCCGCGCGGTGGCAGCGACGCGCCGAGGTCGAGGATCACGCGGGTCCCGCGCGGCAGGCAGGGCTCGATCTGCAGCGCCCAGCCCAGGTGCTCGCACAGCTTGGCGATCAGCTCCAGGCCGATGCCGCTCTGGCCGGTGCGGTCGCCGCGCGCCAGCCGCGCGTAGACGGCCGCGATCTCTTCCGGGCTCATGCCATGGCCTGGGTCCTGCAGGGTCACCACGGCCCGCCCGGACACCTGAACGTGGATGGTGCCGCGCCCGCTGTTCTCGATCGCATTGCGCAGCAGGTTGCCAATGGCCGCCTGCACCACGGCCGGCGGCGCCACGATATCGACCCGGGCCAGGCCGTCCAGTTCGATCCGCAGGTCCTTGTCGCCCATCAGGTGGCGATGGTCCTCGATGATGTCCGGCAGCAGTTCATCCAGCGCGATGCGTTCGCCCAGCGCGGCCAGCCGTGCCGGTTCGCGGGCCAGCACCAGCAACAGCTGGATCAACTGCTCCACGCCCTGGGCGGTGCGGTGCACGCGCTGCATCTGCTGGCGCGCACGCTCGGGCAAGGCGGGCTGTTCCAGCGCCAGTTCGGCAGCACCGGTGATCACCGCGATCGGCGTGCGCAGCTCGTGGCTGGCGGTACTGACGAACACCCGTTCGCGCTCGACGAATTGTTCGTTGCGGGCCAGGTAGTCATTGAGCGCATCGGCGATCACGTACAGCTCCGAACTCCCGCGTGGATCCACCTCGACCCGTTGCCCGGGCATGCCCGGCCTGAGCCCATGGATGTGCTGGGCGAGCGACCGCAAGGGGCGCACCAGCCGGCTGACGCCCAGCGAGGCCATCAGCACGGTGACCACGATCATCACCACGCCGGCCAACATCACCCACCGCGTGGCGAATTCTTCCAGCTCGTGGAAATCGTTGATGTCCAGCACCAGCGCCAGCCGGCCCAGTGCTTCGGTGTCGCGCACCATCACCGCGCTGGAGCGGCCACTGACCAGCACGCCATCGTGCAGGCCGGGATGCAAGGTGCGCAGGCTCGCCGGCACTGTATCGGCGCCGTTGAGGGTGAACAGGCGCAGCGTGTCCGAATCCTGCCAGCGGTAATGCGGCTCGTGCTGGATATGGTTGACGATGCTGTCCAGTTCGGAGTTGAGCAGCGCGCGCCAGGCCGAATGCTCGGCATGTTCATGAACGTAGTTGCCCACGCTGAACACCGCCACCGAAATCACCGCCAGGTACGCCAGCAACCACCAGACCAGGCGCCGGTGCAGCGGCACGGGCTTACGCTTGCGCATCGTCACTTTCCGTCGCCACCAGGCCCAGCCGGTAGCCGACCCGCGGCAGGGTATGGATCAACTTCTGCTGGAACGGGCCATCAACGCTGCGGCGCAGTTCGTACACGTGCGAACGCAGCAGGTCGCCATCGGGCGGTTCATCGCCCCACAGCGCGAACTCCAGCTGCTGGCGGGTGACCGCGCCCGGGCTGGCACGCATCAGCAGTTCCAGCAGCTTGCGGCAGGCCGGATACAGGTGCAGTACCTGGCCGTTGCGGTGTGCCTCCAGGGTCGCCAGGTCCAGTTTGAGATCGGCCACCTCCAGCACCTTGCGCGGGTTGCGGCCCTTGGCGCGCACCATCAGCGCCTCCAGCCGCACTTCCAGCTCGGGCAGCGCAAAGGGTTTGGTCAGGTAGTCGTCGGCCCCGGCGCGGAAGCCGGCGATCTTGTCCGGCAGCTCGTCGCGGGCGGTGAGCATGATCACCGGCACCTCCGAAGCGTGCTCGGCACGCAGCCGACGCAGCACTTCGGGCCCTTCCATGCGCGGCAGCATCCAATCCAGGATCAGCGCGTCATACGGATGGGTCGCCGCCAGGTGCAGGCCGGTGACACCATCGGGGGCCACGTCGAGCACATGCCCGCGCGACTCGAAATAGTCGAACAGGTTGGCGACCAGTTGGCGGTTGTCTTCAATGACCAGGAGCCGCATGGCAGACTCTCGAAAGCGGATCGGCGCATGGTAGCCGGATCCGTGTCGGAATCCGGTCGCAATGCGGCGGTTTCGACGCTTTTCCTACGCTGTCAGGGCGACAGTGGCTGTTTTGCCGAAGGGTTCCTCCGTGTCCGACTCGCTGCTGCTGCGCCACCGTTGGCAGATTCTTGCCTGCGTGTTGATCGTGCTGGCCCTGGCGGCCGGTATCGGCCTGCGCCAGCCGTCGCCCCCTGACGAGCCGCGTTTCGTGCTGGCGGCGCGGGCGATGATCGACAGTGGCCAGTGGCTGCTGCCGCACCGTGGCAGCGAGCTGTACGCGGAAAAACCGCCGGTGTTCATGTGGATGCAGGCGGCCAGCTACCAGGTGCTGGGGCACTGGCCGGTGGCATTTCTGCTGCCTTCGCTGCTGGCCGCGCTGCTGACCCTGTGGCTGAGCTGGGACCTCACCGGCCGCCTGTGGAACCGGCGGATCGCGTGGTGGGCGATGTTGGGGTTGTTCAGCTGCCTGCAGTTCGGCCTGATGGCCAAGCGAGCCCAGATCGACATGGTACTGGTGGGGCTCACCACGCTGGCCATGTGGGGCCTGCTGCGCCACCTGCTGGAAGCCCCCAACCGCCGCGCGTTGTGGATTGCCGGGTTTGCCGCCGGGCTGGGGACGGTCACCAAGGGCGTGGGCTTCCTGCCACTGCTGGTGCTGCTGCCGTGGGCGCTGTGGCGCTGGCGCATGCGGGGCAGTGAGGATGGCCACGGCGGCCGCGGCACGGCATTGTGGTGGCTGTTGCCGGCGTTCGTGCTGGGCACCCTGGTATGGCTGGCGCCGCTGGGCATCGCACTGCTGCACGGTTCGGACCCCAGCCTGCGGGCGTACGCCGGCGAGCTGTTGCTCAAACAGACCGGCACCCGTTACACCAACGCGTGGCACCACGTGAAGCCGGCCTGGTACTACCTGCAGGTGATGGCCACCCTGTGGCTGCCCGGCAGCCTGCTGCTGCCTGCCCTGTTGCCAGCGTGGTGGCGACGGCTGAAGCGGCGGGACGGGCGCTGGTGGCTGCTGCTGGGGTGGGCGCTGCTGGTGCTGCTGTTCTTCAGCGCCAGCCCGGGCAAGCGCGAGGTCTACCTGTTCCCGATGCTGCCGCTGCTGTGCGTGGCCGCCGCGCCCTTGCTGCCGGGCCTGCTGCGACGCGCCGGACCGCGCTGGCTGCTGCTGGCCTACGTCGGCGTGCTGGCGGCCGCCGCGCTCTACGTTGGCAGCCAGCTGCTGGGCGGCAGTGCGTGGGCCCACGCGCAACTGGGCCGGCGCGGCATGCCCGACAGCCTGTTGCCGCTGCTGGGCGGCTGGATGCTGGGGGCTGGCATCGTGCTGGCCGTGCTGGTGGCCTGGCTGCGCCAGCGGCGGGCCGCGCTGCTGGTGGTGCTCACCGCCGGCCTGCTCTGGAACCTGTACGGCTGGGGCCTGATGCCGGCGCTGGATCCTTACAGTTCGGCCTCCGCGCTGATGCAGCGGGTGGGCGAGCGGATCGGGCCCGATGCCGAGCTCGGGCTGCTGGCCTGGCGGGAACAGAACCTGTTGCAGGCCGATCGCCCGGTCACCGAATTCGGGTTCAAACGGCCCTGGGAAGCGCAGTGGCAGCAGGCCGGGCCGTGGCTGGCGCAGTCGCCGGCGACGCGCTGGATGCTGGTGCTGGACCAGGCGATGAGCCCGTGCGTGGATCCGGCCCAGGTGATCGACATCGGCAGCAGCAACCGCAACCGCTGGCAGCTGGTGCCCGGTAGCGCGTGGCGGCAGGACTGCCGGGCGCACCTGTCCGACGATGCGGCCTCGCCCGACGAAGCGGACTGAACCGGACTGAACCGATAGCGTCTGCAACGTCGGTTTAACCCGCGCCGAACACGGCTCCGACCGCGCTCCGACAGGCCACTGACGACCATGGCGCCGGTTTCCCGATCCGGCCCTCCGTTGATGTCCTACCCGTCCACCGTGTCCCTGCCTGCCCCGCCCCTGGCGTCGGCCCTGTCCCCGCAGTTCCTGCGCGGGCACCTGTGGGTACCCTTGCTGGCCACCTTGTTGGCCAGCGCCGCGTTGATGGGCGCCGGCGGCGACCAATGGCTGGCCGATCAGTTCTACCGGCTGGAAGGCCATCACTGGGCCCTGCAGAACGCCTGGGTCACCAGCCATCTGGTGCACAAGGTGGGCAAGTGGGCGAGCAGCTTCGCCGCACTGGTGGCCATCCTGTTGTGCTTCCACGCATGGCGCAGCGAATCGGCGGCCCGCTGGCGCTGGCCGCTGCTGTACCTGGTGCTGGCGGTGGCGCTGGGAACGGGAGCGGTGTCGCTGCTCAAATCGGTCACCAACATGGATTGCCCCTGGGACCTGGCCCGCTATGGCGGCCTGCGCGACTACGTCGGTCTGTTCGCCAGCCGTGCCCCCGGGATGCCGCGCGGGGTGTGCTTCCCGGCCGGGCATTCCAGTGCCGGCTTCGCCTGGGTCAGCCTGTACTTCTTCGCCGTGATGGTGCGCCCGGCCTGGCGCTGGCGTGGGCTGGCGGTGGGCCTGCTGGCCGGGGCGGTGTTCGGGCTGTCGCAGCAGCTGCGCGGCGCGCATTTCCTTTCGCATGACCTGTGGACGCTGGCGACCTGCTGGGCGGTGTCGCTGGGCCTGTACCTGCTGGTGCAGCGTATCGATGCCGGCCCATTGGCAGTGCGCACCTTGCGCACCCCGGAAGACGCCGCATGAGCGCCACCCTGCCGCGCACCGCGCGCTTTCCGACCCTGGCGGCTGCATTGGCCTGGCGCCCGCAGCTGTCCACCGAACGTCTGATCGTGCTGACCAGCGTGTTCTTCGCGCTGGCCTGCAACGGGCTGTTCTGGCACAGCGCGATGGCCACGCATCCAGGCAGCCTGCGCTTTGCGACCTCGCTGTTGCTGTTTCTGGTCGGTGCGCACTGCCTGCTGATGGGGCTGCTGGTGTGGCGCTGGAATGCCAAGGTCGTGATCGGGGTGCTGCTGCTCGGCACGGCGATGGCTGCGCACTACATGAGCAGTTACCACATCTACCTGGATGCGGACATGCTGCGCAACGTGCTGGCCACCGACCACAAGGAGAGCCGCGAGTTGATGACCCCGGCGCTGATCGCGCCGCTGCTGCTGTTGGCACTGCTGCCGATGCTGGTGCTGTGGCGCGTGCAGCTGGTCAAGCGCGGCTGGGGCAAGGCGTTGCTGTGGCGGGGTGGCTTCCTGCTGCTGTCGGCGTTGGTCACGCTCGGCGGTGCGATGCTGTCGTTCCAGGAAATGTCGGCGCTGATGCGCAACCAGCGCGAAGTGCGCTACCTGGCCACCCCCGGCAACTTCCTGCTGGGGCTGCCCAAGGCGTTGCGCGGCGACAACCCGATGCAGCGCGCGCCGAAACTGCCACTGGGCACCGACGCCATGGCGACCCCGCGCGCAGTCGGTAGTCGTCCACGGCTGCTGGTGATCGTCATGGGCGAAACCGCGCGCGCGCAGAACTGGGGCCTCAACGGCTATGCCAAGCAGACCACGCCGGAACTGGCCCAGACCAGCGTGATCAACTTCCCGGACATGCATTCGTGCGGTACCAGCACCGAAGTATCGCTGCCCTGCCTGTTCTCGCCGTATGGCCGGCACGACTACGATGAAAAGAAAATCCGTGCGCACCAGTCGCTGCTGCACGTGCTCGAGCATGCCGGCATCAAGACCTTGTGGCGCGACAACCAGTCCGGTTGCAAGGGCGTGTGCGAAGGTCTGGAAATGCAGCCACTGGATGATGCGAAGAACCCGGAACTGTGTGCGAACGGCCGTTGCATGGACGAGATCCTGATCGACAACCTGGCCACGCAGGTGCGGGCCAGGCCCGGCGACCGGGTAGTGGTGCTGCACCAGCTGGGCAACCACGGGCCGAGCTACTTCGAGCGCTATCCGGCGCGGTTCCGCCGCTTCACCCCCACCTGCGACACGCCCGACCTGGGCAAGTGCAGCCGCGAACAGATCACCAACAGCTACGACAACGCGCTGCTGTACACCGACCATATGCTCAGCCGCACGATCGGCACGCTGCAGGGCATGGACGACTACGACACGGCGATGATCTACCTGTCCGACCATGGCGAATCGCTGGGCGAAAAGGGCCTGTTCCTGCACGGCGTACCGTATGCGATCGCCCCGCAGGAACAGACGCGGGTACCGATGACGATGTGGTTCTCGCCCTCCTTCGCTGCAAACCGCGGGCTCAACCTGGCCTGTGTGCGCCAACGCGCAACGCAGTACACCGACCACGACAACCTGTTCCCGTCGGTGTTGGGGCTGATGCAGGTGAAGACATCGGTGTATGAGCGCGACCGGGATCTGTTCGCGGCGTGCGAGGGCTGAGTTGGCGGATGGTTCCAAATGCCCCTGTGCGCACCGCAAGCCGAGTCCTGGCGCAGCGTTGAGGATCTTGGTTTTGCACTGCGGTCCCGAACGCTGATGGGCCAGCGTCACCACCAACGGTGGTGACCTACCTAGGCAAAGGCATGGGTGCCCGCATATCTGGAACATTGGCAGCCCGTGGCAAAGATCGACGTGTGCCCGTGTGTTCCGCAAGCCGAGCCCCTTGGCGGCCGGCAGGCCCTTGGCAAAATAAAGGAGGAGGCCGTCGCCGCAGGCGTCGGCCGGGGGACATTTGCACAAGGGCCTGCCGGCCGCCAAGGGGCCCCACACGCTCGCGGCATGCCCAAGCGAAGACACCGCAGCAGTGATGCCCTGCGCCGTGGCCGTGGCCGTGGACATGGACGTAGAGAGGATCGTGCTGCCCTGCCCCTTGCGGTAGAACCGGCGCCCCACTAGCCTTCGCCGGTCTGTCACCACCCAAGGATGTCCCCGTGAACCATCGCCCGCTCCTGCTGGCCCTGGCTGTGAGTGCTGCTGCACTGACGCTGGCGGCCTGCCAGAAGGAACCCTCCCCGGCCGACGCGCCCGCCGCCAGCACTGCCGCGCCGGCCGAGACCGCGGACCAGTTCATTGCCCGCGTCAACGCC
Source organism: Stenotrophomonas sp. GL_101 (assembly GCF_057835675.1). Lineage (NCBI taxonomy): Bacteria > Pseudomonadati > Pseudomonadota > Gammaproteobacteria > Lysobacterales > Lysobacteraceae > Stenotrophomonas > Stenotrophomonas sp. GL_101. The sequence goes on from NZ_CM174432.1 coordinate 3,476,932, forward strand.
GAGTACAAGGCCATGTACCCGGAAATGACCTCCGCCCAGTGGCTGTCCTCGACCTACATCAACGAGGATTCCGAGCGCGTGGCGGCCAAGGCCAACGAGCGCTGGTTGACCGTGCTCAACACCTGGATCACCCAGGCCGGCAAGTACGACGGCCAGCCGATGAGCGAAGACACCAAACGCCAGATCCACCTGCTCAAGCTCATGACCTCCATGCCGGCCCCGCGCGACCCGGCCAAACTGTCCGAACTGACCCGCATCGCCAGCCGCATGGAAGGCGCCTACGGCTCGGGCAAATACTGCACCGACGAGGCCAACCCGCAGAGCTGCCGCCAGCTGGGCGACCTGGAACAGGTCCTGGCCAGCAGCCGCGATTACGACAAGCAGCTGGATGCCTGGCAGGGCTGGCATGGCACCACCAAGCCGATGCGCGCCGATTACCAGCGCTTCGTCGGCCTGGTCAACGAAGGCGCCAAGGAAATGGGCTTCACCGATGCCGGCCAGATGTGGCGCAGCGGCTATGACATGCCGCCTGAACAGATCGGCCCGGAAACCGACCGCCTGTGGGAACAGGTCAAGCCGATGTACGAGCAGCTGCACTGCTATGCGCGTACCAAGCTGGACGACACCTACGGCAAGGACAAGGCCGAAACCGACGGTGGCCTGATCGCCGCCCACCTGCTGGGCAACATGTGGCAGCAGGACTGGTCCAACCTGTGGGACCAGCTGGAGCCCTACCCCGGCGCTGGCAGCCTGGACATCACCGCCGCGCTGGAAAAGCAGTACCAGACCAACCTGAGCGGCGCGCTGGCCAAGGCCGGTGGCAGCAATGCCAACGTCGAAGCGCTGTACAAGGCGCAGCGTGAGGCCGAGCTGCGGACCGCCAAGCAGATGACCGAACGCGCGCAGGACTTCTACGTCTCCCTCGGCATGCCCGCGCTGCCGAAGTCGTACTGGGACAAGACCCAGTTCATCAAGCCGCTGGACCGCGACGTGGTCTGCCACGCCAGCGCGTGGGACATGAACATGGACGGCGACGTGCGCACCAAAATGTGCATCAAGCCCACCGAAGAAAACTTCACCACGATCTACCACGAGCTCGGCCACATCTATTACGACCTGGCCTACAACCCGCTGCCGCCGTTGTTCCAGGGCGGTGCCAACGATGGCTTCCATGAAGCGATCGGCGACACCATCGTGCTGGCCATGACCCCGCAGTACCTCAACTCGATCGGCCTGGTCGACAAGCCGCAGGAAAGCCGCGAGGCCACCATCAATGCGCAGATGCGCATGGCACTGAGCGGTGTGTCGTTCCTGCCGTTCGGGCTGATGATCGACCGCTGGCGCTGGGGCGTGTTCGATGGCTCGATCACCCCGGACCATTACAACCAGGCGTGGTGGGAGCTGAAGGCGAAGTACCAGGGCGTGGCCCCGGCCAGCGCGCGTGGCGAGGAGTTCTTCGATCCGGGCGCGAAGTACCACGTGCCGGGCAATACCCCGTACACGCGCTACTTCCTGGCGCGCATCCTGCAGTTCCAGTTCTACAAGGGCCTGTGCGATGCGTCCGGCTACAAGGGTCCGTTGCACCAGTGCAGCTTCTACGGCAACAAGGAAGCGGGGCAGAAGTTCTGGGCGATGCTGAGCAAGGGTGCCAGCCAGCCGTGGCAGGCCACGCTGCGTGAAATCACCGGCGGCGACAAGCTGGATGCCGGCCCGATGATCGAGTATTTCACGCCGGTCAATGAATGGCTCAAGCAGCAGAACCAGGGCCAGATGTGTGGCTGGAAGGCGCCCACCGCAGCGGCGGCACCGGCCGCGCCCGCGCCCGCAGCACCCTGACCGATGGGGCCGGGCCCTGCCCGGCTCCATCGAGTGCAGAAAAAACGGGCTTCTCCCCGGTGAGGGGAGAGGTTCACCCCACGGGCGATGGCAGCTTGCGGGGTGTCTTCGCTTGGTTCTTACGCTAGCGTCCGGGGCCGCTTGGCGGCTCGGCTTGCGGTACGCGGTAGGTCACCACCGTTGGTGGTGACTCTGGTCGCCGGAGAAGAACCAAAGAAAAACCGGCCGAAAGGCCGGTTTTTCTACCTCCGCGCAATGATCTGCTCGCGCCGATGAGGGGATTTACGCGTTCGGCTTCAGGCTTGCCCCGAATTCCAGTTTGAACTGCTCGAAATCCTTGCCATCGGCCTGCGCCTCGGTGTGCGCGGCCTCCTTCAACGCGTCCGAATACACCAGGCGCACCGGCGTACCCTGCCGCTCGTGCAGTTCGGCCGCCTGCATGATCAGGCACAGCACGCGCGCGGCGCTTTCGGTCTGGCCGGCGATGCGACCGTCCATGCCCAGTACCCACTCACCATCACGGCGCACGATGCCGGCCAGCAGCGTGCGCTGCTGGTCGCGCAGTTCGGCGTGCGGTTCCACCGGCGAGGCATGGGCCTGCTCACGGTTGGCGGCCTGGGTTTCACGGCGCCGACGGATGTCGCGGCGCAGTTTGGAGGTGGTCGACATCGGGGGAGTTCCGGACTGCAGCAAAGCGCCAAGGATACCGCACGCGCCCTGGGGGCCTGCGTGGGCGGGCCGCGGAGCCGGTCAGTCGATCACCCGGCCGTGCCGCCAATAGCCCATGAAGGTGATCGCGCGCTTGTCGATGCCGCAGTCCTTGACCAGGTGCCGGCGGATCGCCATCACCGCGCCGGCCTCACCGGCGACCCAGGCATACAGGGCACTGCCATCGGCGCTGGCCTGTTCCCAGAGGATGTCCTGGTCGATATCGATATCGGCCAGCTCCTGCTCGGTGGCGCGGGTGCCGAGCAGCCCCACCCGCGTACGCACGGCCTCCTGCAGCAGGGCCCCGTGCGGCGCACCTTCACGTGCAAGCCAGAACAACTGTGCGCCCACCGGCGCCTGCAGCGGCAACACGTCGGCATCGTGCTCGACCTCCAGGAAGGCCTGCACCTGGGGCGGATGCGGCCACTGCGCCAGCGCTTCGAGGATGCCGGCGACGGCCGGCAGCGCGGTGTCGTCTGCCACCAGCAGTACCCGCCGGGCCTGCAGCGGCGGCTTCCACTCGTAGCCTTCGCTGCTGGCCTCCACCTGCGCATCCGGTGCCAGCAGGCTTACCCGGTCGCCGATGCGGGCGTGGGTGGCCCAGCGCGAGGCCGGCCCGGTCTCGCCGTGCAGCACGAAGTCGACATCGACCTCGCCCGCTTCCGGGCGCAGCGCACGGATGGTGTAGGTGCGCATCGGTGCGCGCTGGTGGTCGGGAAGTGCGCGGTAGCGCGGGTACCAGTCCTCGCCCTGGGGCACGTCGGGCGAGTCCTGGCCGGGCAACGGGAAGAACACCTTGATGCGCTGGTCCGGTCCTTCGGTCTTCATGTTGGCCACGTCGGGCGCGGCGAAGACCATGCGGGTCAGCGAAGGAGACAGCGTGGTGCGCTGCTTGAGCGCGACATCGAACAGGCGGTAGGTCTGCTGGGCAGCCATGCGATCACCCTGGAGCGTGGCGGAAGTGGATTCCGCAGGCGGCGTAATGGCTGTCGTGGAGCACGAACTGGCTGGCGAACGCACAGGATACGCCGCCGGTCACCGCTGGCAATGCCTGCGACGCCAGGCGTGCTTTGTAGGCACGCCTGGCCTGCGCCGAATGCTAGCCGGGGAGGGCCGCCGCCGCGCGGCGACGCTCGCAGTGGCGTTCCCAGTACCAGAAACTGGCACCGATGGCGAAGAACCCGGCATAGCCCAACGCCAGGTGTATTGGCCGGCTGCTGAGCATCGGTGAGACCACGCCCGCCACCAGCGTATTGATCATCAACTGGATGAACATCTGCATCGACGAGGCCAGGCCGCGCTGGTGCGGGTACATGTCCAGCACCGCCAGCGCCAGGATCGGGAAGATCAGCGCCATCCCCACCCCGCCCAGGAAGATCGGCATCACCGCCCACGGCAGCGCGATCTGCGGCACCGCCAGCACGTAGCCGACATTGAGCAGCGCCGACACCGCGCACAGGCTGAAACCGATCGCGATCTGCCGCTCAGCCACCACCCGGCCGGCCATGCGCCCGGACAGGAACGAGCCCATGGTCATGCCGCCGATGGTGGGAATGAACAGCCAGGCAAAACCGCCCTCGCCCAGCTTGAGGTGCTGCATCACCACTACCGGCGCCGAGGCGATGTAGAGGAAAATGCCGGAGAAATTGAACGCACCCGCCGCGGCCAGGCGCAGCAGCCGCGCATTGGAGCCCATGCGCAGGTAGCTGCGCAGCAGTTCGCGCATCGACAGCGGGGTGCGTGCCTGCACCGGATGCGTTTCCGGCAGCCACTTGCCGGTCGCCAGCAGCAGCACCACGCCGAACAACACCAGGAACCAGAAGATCAACGGCCAGTCACCGCCGCCGAGCAGGATCCAGCCGCCGATGATCGGTGCGATCGCCGGGGCCACGCCGAAGATCATCGACACCTGGCTCATCAGGCGCTGCGCGTCCGCGCCGTGGTACAGGTCGCGGATCACCGCGCGGCCCACGATCACCCCGACGCCAGCGGTCACGCCCTGCAGCGCGCGGAACACCAGCAAGGTGGGCATGTCGCGCGACAGTGCGCAGCCGATCGAGGCACCGATGAACAGCACCAGCCCGCCGATGATCACCCGCTTGCGCCCGAACGCGTCGGACAACGGCCCGTGCGCCAGGCTCATCAGGCCGTAGAACAGCAGGTAGACACTGATGGTCTGCTGGACCGCGACCTGGTCGACCTGCATGCGGTCACCCAGCAACAGGAAGGCCGGGAAGATGGTGTCGATGGAGAACGGGCCGAACATCGCCAGGCCTGCGAGCAGCAGGGCCAGACGGCGGGTCGAGGGCGAGGCGGGCGTCATGCGGGCTTCCGTCTGGGCTATGCGCGAAACGCACGGCGGGCGCCAGCCCGGAACGGGCGACGCCAGATGAATACGAGGATCCGGCCATCATAGGCCTTTGCCGGGCACCGCACCATGCCTACCGCCCCGTTCCGGCGTGGGCGGGTGCGCCCATTCATGCGTGGTAGGGCCGCAGCCGGCGAGGCCACTGGGCTATAATCGCCGGGCTACATGGTGGGAGAAGCGGAGCGTTGTTTTGAAGCCCCCGCTGCCGAAGGCGCAACGCCCGTAATCGCTCAGGCCCGATACCACCCGCATCAAAACTCTGGAGAGACCGGCCACTGCCGGCGCCGAAGGGGCACGAAGCACGCAGATGCGCGCTTTTAAACTCTCAGGCAAAAGGACAGAGGGGCACCCAGGAAGACCGCAAGGTCCGGTGGTTGGCGCGCGCCTGCGACGCGCCCCGGTCCGTGCAGACTTCCGAACGTGCGTGCCCACTCTTCGAGATGCCAGCCATGTCCCCGACTACCTCCGCCCAGCGCGCCCCCTCCCTGCGCGAGCTTGAACACAGCCACGCGTTCGTCGAACGCCACATCGGCCCCAACGACGCCGAGATCGCGCAGATGCTCGACGTGGTCGGCCACGCCTCGCTGGACGCGCTGACCGATGCGATCGTCCCGGCCGGGATCAAGTCGCCGGCCCCGCTGGCGCTGCCCGACTCGCTGACCGAAGTGCAGGCACTGGCCAAGATCCGCGCCATCGCCGACAAGAACCAGGTGTTCCGCACCTTCATCGGCCAAGGCTACTACGGCACGCTCACCCCGAACGTGATCCTGCGTAACGTGCTGGAAAACCCGGCGTGGTACACCGCCTACACGCCCTACCAGGCCGAGATCTCGCAGGGCCGCATGGAAGCGCTGATCAACTTCCAGACCCTGTGCGCCGACCTCACCGGCATGGAGATCGCCAACGCCTCGCTGCTGGACGAAGCCACCGCCGCGGCCGAAGCGATGACCCTGGCCAAGCGTTCGGCCAAGAGCAAGTCCGACACCTTCTTCGTGCATGACGCGGTGCACCCGCAGACGCTGGAACTGCTGCGCACCCGCGCCGAGCCGATGGGTATCGTGCTGCGCGTGGGCACCCCGGCCGAAGCGCTGGAAGCGGACAGCTACGGCGTGCTGCTGCAGTACCCGGACACCTTCGGTCATATCGGTGACTACAAGGCGCTGGCCGATGCCGTGCACGCACGCGGCGGCCTGGTGGCCGTGGCCACCGACCTGCTCGCGCTGACCCTGATCGCCGCTCCCGGCGAATGGGGCGCGGACATCGTGGTGGGCAACTCGCAGCGCTTCGGCGTGCCGTTCGGTTTCGGTGGCCCGCACGCGGCCTTCATGGCCTGCCGCGACGCCTACAAGCGTTCGATGCCGGGCCGCCTGATCGGCGTCTCGGTCGATGCACAGGGCAACGCCGCCTACCGCCTCACCCTGCAGACCCGCGAGCAGCACATCCGCCGCGAGAAGGCCACCTCCAACATCTGCACCGCACAGGTGCTGTTGGCGGTGATGGCCTCGATGTATGCGGTGTACCACGGCCCGGACGGCCTGACCCGCATCGCGCGCCGCACCCACCGCCTGGCCGCGATCCTGGCCGCCGGCCTGCGCAGCGCCGGGGTGAATGTCGGCGAGCACTTCTTCGATACCCTGCATGTCAAGGACATCGACGCCAAGGCGATCCATGCCAAGGCCGCCGCGGCGCGCATCAACCTGCGCGCGATCGACAGCGAAGCAGTCAGCATCAGCCTGGATGAGACCGCTACCCGCGCTGACATCGTCGCGCTCGGCCAGCTGTTCGGCGCCACCGTCGACGTGGACGCGCTCGACGCGGCCACCACCGATGCACTGCCGGCCGGCCTGGTGCGCACCAGCGCGTTCCTGACCCACCCGGTGTTCAACACCCACCACAGCGAACACGAACTGCTGCGTTACCTGCGTTCGCTGGCGGACAAGGACCTGGCCATGGATCGCACCATGATCCCGCTGGGCAGCTGCACCATGAAGCTCAACGCCACCGCCGAGATGATCCCGGTGACCTGGCCGGAGTTCGCCAACATCCATCCGCTGGCCCCGGCCGACCAGGCCACCGGCTACAAGGAACTGATCGACGGGCTGGAAGCGATGCTGGTGGAATGCACCGGCTACGACGCGGTCAGCCTGCAGCCCAACTCCGGCGCGCAGGGCGAATACGCCGGCCTGCTGGCGATCCGCGCCTACCACCGCTCGCGCGGCGAAGGCCATCGCGATGTCTGCCTGATCCCCGACTCGGCGCACGGCACCAACCCGGCTTCGGCGCAGATGTGCGGCATGAAGGTCGTGGTGACCAAGACCGATGCCAACGGCAACGTCGATGTCGAAGACATCCGCGTCAACGCCGAGAAGTACGGCGACCGCCTGGCCGCGCTGATGATCACCTACCCGTCCACGCACGGCGTGTTCGAGGAAGAGGTGGTGGAGATCTGCGAGATCATCCACCAGTACGGCGGCCAGGTGTACACCGACGGCGCCAACATGAACGCCCTGGTTGGCGTGGCCAAGCCCGGCAAGTGGGGCTCGGACGTGTCGCACCTGAACCTGCACAAGACCTTCTGCATTCCGCACGGCGGCGGCGGCCCGGGCGTCGGCCCGTGCGCGGTCAAGTCGCACCTGGCGCCGTTCCTGCCCAAGGTACTGGGTGGCGAAGGTGACGTGGGCATGGTCAGCGCGGCCAGCTTCGGCAGCGCCTCGATCCTGCCGATCAGCTGGATGTACATCACCCTGATGGGCACCGCCGGCCTGCGCAAGGCCACCCAGGTGGCCCTGCTCAACGCCAACTACATCGCCAAACGCCTGGCCCCGCACTTCAAGACCCTGTACACCGGCCGCAACGGGCTGGTCGCGCATGAGTGCATTCTGGACGTGCGCCCGCTGGAGAAGACCTCCGGCATCGCCGCCGAGGACGTGGCCAAGCGCCTGATCGACTTCGGCTTCCACGCCCCGACCCTGAGCTTCCCGGTGGCCGGCACGCTGATGGTGGAACCCACCGAAAGCGAATCGCTGCACGAACTGGATCGCTTCATCAACGCGATGATCCAGATCCGCGAGGAAATCGCCGCGATCGAAGACGGCCGCCTGGACCGCGAAGACAACCCGCTCAAGCACGCCCCGCACACCGCCACCGCAGTGTCGGCCAGCGAGTGGCCCCATGCCTACCCACGCGAACTGGCCGCCTTCCCGCTGGCCAGCCTGCGCCAGCAGAAGTACTGGCCGCCGGTGGCGCGCGTGGACAACGTGTACGGCGACAAGAACGTGATGTGTGCGTGCATCCCGGTGGATGCGTACAAGGAAGATGAAGGCGTGGAGGTCTAAGCCTTCCTGCCCGGTAGGTGCCGACCGTTGGTCGGCACACAACGAAAACGGCCCGCGCAAGCGGGCCGTTTTCGTGGGTTTGACCCGTCCTGAATTGAGTTGACACCTTTTCCCACAGGAAGAGGAATGTTCAATGAATTCAACAATCAGGCGCAGCCAGCGGGATTACTCGCTGGCCTTCAAGTTGTCGGTGGTGGACCAGGTCGAGCGTGGGGAGCTGACCTACAAGCAGGCCCAGGAGCGCTACGGAATCCAAGGACGGAGCACCGTGCTGTCGTGGCTTCGGCGACATGGTCGGCAAGACTGGTCAGGTGGGGCATCATCTGCCCCCATGACCACAGCTCCCAAGTCCGGAACGGCCAAGCCGCTGACACCGGAACAACAGATCAAAGTCCTGCAGGTTCAGCTGCGGGAGGCGACCGAGAAGGCGCAGCTTTTCGAGGCCATCGTGGATGTGCTCAAGGAAGACTACGGGGTGCGCATCGTAAAAAAGCCTTCCGGCAAGTCCTCACGCAAAGGCGCCTCCAAGGCGTAAGCGTGGCAAGGGCTTGCCGGCATTTTGGTATCAGTCGCCAAGCGTACTATCAGGCAGGCCATCGTCAGCAGCGGCAATTGGCCGACGGTGCTCGGGCGCTCGCGCTGGTAGGTGGCTATCGAGCGCGCCAGCCGCGCATCGGCACGCGCAAGCTGCATCATCTGATTGGACCGACGCTTCAAGCATCGGGAGTGGCAATGGGGCGCGACCGTCTGTTTGGCGTCCTTCGTGATGCCCGGCTGCTGGTCCCCATGCGGCGGGCGTACCACAAGACGACCGACAGCCATCACCGCTTCCGGCGGCACCCCAATCTTCTCAAGCCCGGCGAAGGGCGCGTGGTACCGACCGGCAGTGAGCAGGTCTGGGTAGCCGACATTACCTACCTGCCCACGCAGGGGAAATTTGTATACCTGAGCCTGATTACCGATGTGTGGTCGCGCAGGATCGTGGGCTGGAGCGTGCACGACACCCTGCAGACCGAACAGGTCGCCCAAGCACTGCAGATGGCGCTGAAGGAACGAAAAACGCGGCAGCAGCTGATCCATCACTCCGACCGGGGCATCCAGTACTGCTCGGACTACTACCAGAAGATCCACGCCAGGCATGGGGTGACCTGCTCGATGACCGATGGCTACGACTGCTACCAGAATGCGCTGGCCGAACGGGTAAATGGGATATTGAAGGGCGAGTTCCTGCTGCACCGGCCCCGGGACCTGCTGCAGGCACGCCAGATGGTCGCCGAGTCGGTGGGGATCTATAACGCCGAGCGGCCGCACCTGTCGCTTAAAATGCAAACGCCCGATGCGGTGCATCGGGCGTCTCTGGCCGCCTGACGGCGGCCAGATCATCCGCCACAGGTGTCAACCTATGGCAGGACGGGTCAGTTCTTCGCGCGCATGCCTGCAGTTCTCCTGCCTGGGCGGGGATGGGCACGCCCATGGGGCACGCGTCCTGCGGGTGAGCCTCCCCCACATGAGCGAAGACCACGTTTCCGGGCACCCCTCGAGCTGCCGGCGATGTGCCGACCAACGGTCGGCACCTACCCGGGCGCGTCCGAGCCCGCTGGCGGCCGGCAGGTCCTTGGCAAAATAAAGGAGGAGGCCGTCGCCGCAGGCGGCGGCCGGGGGACATTTGCACAAGGGCCTGCCGGCCGCCAGTGGGCTCGGACGCGTGCGCCCTGGCCGAACAGTGCGATACCCCGCTGTTGCGGTCGCGCCCTGCGGGTGAACCTCCCCCACATAGGCGAAGACCACGTTTCCGGGCACCCCTCGAGCTGCCAGCGATGTGCCGACCAACGGTCGGCACCTACCCGGGCGCGTCCGAGCCCGCTGGCGGCCGGCAGGTCCTTGGCAAAATAAAGGAGGAGGCCGTCGCCGCAGGCGGCGGCCGGGGGACATTTGCACAAGGGCCTGCCGGCCGCCAGTGGGCCCCGGACGCGCGCGCCCTGGCCGAACAGCGCAGTACCCCGTTGTTGCTGTCGCGCCCTGCGGGTGAGCCCGTCCCCATCCGGGCGAACACATTTTTATGGGCCTCCCTCGATCTGCCAGCGATGTGCCGACCAACGGTCGGCACCTACCGGGGTGGTGCCACGTTGGCTGCGTGCGCCGACCAACGGTCGGCACCTACCGGAATCGGCGCGCCACTTCGCTGCTGATCGCAATCACCGCCGTCAGCGCGGCCATCGACAGGAACTGCAGGCGGGTGTGGCTCTCGGACAGCAGCAGGCCGAAGATCAGCGCCAGTACCGCCAGACCAATCACGGTGAGGTACGGGTAACCGGCCATGCGGAACGGCAGGCGGGTGCCATCGCGGTCGGCGCGGTGGCGCAGGATCAACTGCGACAGCAGCGAGATCGTCCACACCAGCAGACAGGTCGAGCCGACGATGTTGAGCAGCACCGGCAGCACTTTGTCCGGGAACAGCAGCTCCATCACCGTGGCCGCAAAACCAAACAACACGCTGGCCAGCACCGCGATGATCGGCACCTGGCGCGGGTCGGTCCAGCCCAGCACGGCAGGTGCTTCGTTGCGCTGAGCCAGCGAATACATCATGCGCGAGGCGCCGTAGAGGTTGGCATTGAGCGCCGACAGCAGCGCGATCACCGCAATCAGGGTGATCGCCGTGGCCGCGCCGGGAATGTTGGCCACCTGCAGCACCGCGGCGAACGGCGACTTCAACGATTCGCTGTTCCACGGCACCACCGCGATGATCACGCTCAGCGAGCCGATATAGAACACCAGGATGCGCCAAGCCACGGTACGGATCGCCCGCGCGATGCTGCGCTCGGGGTCTTCGGTTTCGGCCGCGGCCACTGCCACGATTTCAGTACCGCCGAAGGCGAAGATCACCACCAGCAAGGCCGCACCCACCCCGGCCAACCCCTTGGGCGCGAAGCCGCCGTGGTCGGTGAAGTTGGACAGGCCCGGCGAGGCCACGTCCGGCAGCCAACCCATCAACAGCGCCACGCCGATCAGGATGAAGGCAATGATCGCGACCACCTTGAGGATGGCGAACCAGAACTCGAACTCACCGAAGTTCTTCACCCCGAGCAGGTTGATCGCAGTGAAGAACAGCATGAAGGCCAACGCGGCCATCGGCACCGGCACCACCGGCCACACCGTGGCCAGCAGCCCGGCCGCACCCACCGCTTCGGCGGCGATCACGATCACCAGCTGCACCCACCACAGCCAGCCCACGGTGGCCCCGGCGGTAGCGCCCATGGCATCGGCGGCATAGACCGAGAAGGCACCACTGGTCGGCTTGGCCGCGGCCATCTCGCCCAGCGCGTTCATCACGATGATCACCAGCGCACCGGCCACCAGATAGGACAGCAGCACGGCCGGCCCGGCGGCCTGCACGCCGACCCCGGAGCCGAGGAACAGGCCGGCGCCGATCGCGCTGCCCAGGCCCATCATGATCAGCTGGCGAGGCTTGAGCGCGTGGCCCAGGCGGGTGGCGGCAGGCGTCGGAGTCTGGGATGCGGGCATCGGAATCGCTTGGCGGGCAACAGGTGCGACACGATACCCTGTCCGGCCAGCGGACGGCATGGGCCGGAAGCCCCGGCCGGGATCAGGCGTCGCTGCGCTCGCCGATCTGCGCGCGGTAGCCACGCGGGGACACCCCGACTTCGGCCTTGAATTTACGCGTGAACGCGCTCTGGTCGGTGAACCCGCAGGCCTGGCCGATGCTGGCGATGGAATCGGGGCCGTGCAGCAGGTGCACCGCCATCTGGATGCGCAGGCGCGTCAGCACCTGCTGCGGGGTCATCTGGAACACCTTGCGGAAGGTGCGCTCCAGCTTGGACAACGAGAACCCGGTGATGTCCAGCAGGGTCTGCATGCGCACGTTCTCGGCGTAATGCGCGTTCAGATGCGCCAGCGCCAGCCGCAGCTGCTCGTACTGGGTGCCCAGGCTGTCCTTCTGGCCAAGGTCGCGCGAGATGCCGATCAGCCCCTTGATCTCCCCCTCCACCAGCAGCGGCCGCTTGCAGGTGAGGCACCAGCCAGGCTCGCGATTGGCGAACAGGTGCAGCTCCATCAGGTTTTCGATGACCTTGCCGGCCAGCACCTGCTCGTCCTGGGTGGCGTAATCGGCGCCCAGTCCGGTCGGGTAGATCTCCGCCGCAGTGCGGCCGATCACGTCCTTGCGCGATTTCAGCCCCAGCCGGCGCAGCATGGTCTGGTTGATGTGCGTATAGCGCCCGTCGCGGTCCTTCATGAAGAACAGCACGTCGGGGATCGCATCAAACAGGGCTTCGATGTCGGCAGGTTCAACGCGCATGGGGCGGCGGGACGCAGGTGGGCACGGCAGCAAGGATACCCGCCCCGCCGCGCCCCACCCAGCGCCGGGCGGCGGCATGTGAAGCGCGGGTGGATGCACGGTCGCGATTTCGCACCGTCGATTAACGCCGCGCACGCCAGTGTTGCAACTTGAACCCACGCCAGCCCGGAGCCGCCTCATGGCCGCCAGCAAGCCCCGCAGCAAAGCCACCGCCAACCCGCCCGCCGATGCCCGCGGCAGCGGCGACGAACTCCACCAGCGTGCCGGCGGCAGCCATCGGGTACTGACCAGCAACCAGGGCATCCCGGTCGATGACAACCAGAATTCGCTGCGTGCCACCCCGCGCGGGCCGACCCTGCTGGAAGACTTCATCCTGCGCGAGAAGATCACCCACTTCGACCACGAGCGTATTCCCGAGCGCATCGTGCACGCCCGCGGGACGGCGGCGCATGGTTACTTTGAACTGACCCGTTCGTTGTCCGACTACACCCGCGCGCGGGTGCTCAGCGAGGTGGGCGTGCGCACCCCCGTGTTCACCCGTTTCTCCACCGTCGCCGGCGGCGCCGGTTCGGTGGATACCCCGCGCGACGTGCGCGGCTTCGCGGTCAAGTTCTACACTCGCGAAGGCAACTGGGACCTGGTCGGCAACAACATCCCGGTGTTCTTCATCCAGGATGCGATCAAATTCCCAGACCTGATCCACGCGGTGAAGATGGAACCGGACCGCGGCTTCCCGCAGGCGGCCAGCGCCCACGACACCTTCTGGGACTTCATCTCGCTGATGCCCGAATCGCTGCACATGGTGATGTGGGCGATGAGCGACCGCGCCATCCCGCGTTCGCTGCGCATGATCGAGGGTTTCGGCATCCACAGTTTCCGCCTGCTCAACGATGCGGGCGAGTCGACCTTCGTCAAGTTCCACTGGCGGCCCACGTTGGGCGTGCAGTCCACGGTGTGGGATGAAGCGGTGAAGCTGCAGGGCGCCGACAACGACTTCCATCGCCGTGACCTGTTTGAAGCGATCACCGCCGGCGACTTCCCCGAGTGGGAGCTGGCGGTGCAGTTGTTCACCGAAGAAGAGGCCGACGCGTTCCCGTTCGACCATCTTGACTCGACCAAGATCATCCCCGAATCGCTGGTGCCCCTGACCGTGGTCGGGCGCATGGTGCTGGACCGCTGGCCGGACAACTTCTTCGCCGAGACCGAGCAGGTCGCCTACTGCCCGGCCAACGTGCCACCGGGGATCGACTTCAGCAACGATCCGCTGCTGCAGGGCCGGTTGTTCTCCTACCTGGATACGCAGCTGAGCCGACTCGGCGGCCCGAACTTCCACCAGATCCCGATCAACACGCCTAAATGCCCGTTCGCCAACCACCAGCGCGACGGCCACATGCAGATGGGCGTGCCCAAGGGCCGGGTGGCCTACGACCCCAGTTCGCTGCAGGACGACAGTCCCCGCGAAAGCGCGGACGGCTTCCCCAGCCACGCCACCCCGCCCGATGACGGGCGCAAGGGCCGGGTGCGCGCCGAGAGCTTTGCCGACCATTACAGCCAGGCGCGGATGTTCTTCCGCAGCCTGGACGCGCCGGAGCAGGCGCACCTGGCGTCAGCGATCGTGTTCGAACTGTCCAAGGTCGGGACTGCCAAGGTGCGCGAGCGTACGGTCGGCCATCTGCGCAACATCGATGAAGCGCTGGCCAAGCGGGTGGCGGCAGGCCTTGCGATGCCCACACTGCCTGCCCCCGCAGCAACGGCCACGCCGGCCCGGGACTTTCCCCAGGCACCGGAAGTACGTGTCATTGGCCGCGGTAAAAACCTGCTCAAGGGCCGCTGCATCGGCATCCTGTTCGACGAGGGCTCAGATGCGGGGTTGATCAACAGCCTGCGCAAGGCCGCCGACAAGGCCGGTGCCCGCATCACGCTGGTGGCCCCCAGGCTGGGGGGCGGCAAGCTCAGTGATGGCAAGGTGCTGGTCGCCGACGGGCAACTGGCCGGTACCCCATCGGTGCTGTTCGATGCGGTGGCGGTGGTGCTCGGCAACGACGCGGCCAAGCGCTTGGCCAAGGAGTCGGCTGCGGTCAATTTCGTTGCCGATGCCTGGGCGCACCTCAAGGCGATTGCCGCCGATGAAGGTGCGCAGGCGCTGTTGAAGACCGCGCGTGTGGGCAAGGATGCGGGCGTGGTGGAAGCCGAAGATGCCAAGGGCTTTCTGGCCGCTGCCGCCACCCGCCAGTGGGCCCGTGAACCGAAGGTACGCACGCTGGCCTGATCCTTTTTTCCGGCACAGGAGACCTGTCATGCCCCGTGGCGATAAATCCAGTTACACCGACAAACAGAAGCGCCAGGCCGAACACATCGAGGAAAGCGAGAAGGAGCAGGGTCGCAGCGATGAAGCGGCCGAGCGCATCGCGTGGGCCACAGTGAACAAGCAGGATGGCGGTGGCAAGAAGGGCGGGGCCACCGGCAAGACGGCGAAGTAGCGGCAACGAAGCACACCACTGCGTGCACCGTCGGCGAGGCGAACACAACGACCCTGTGCGGGTGCTGCGCATGCCGCACCCGTGTCAGTGGTTGCTGCCTGCCAGCGCCTTGTTATTGCAGGCCAGGCCGCCGGCGTTGAGCGCCTCGATGCGCAGGCATCCTTGCAGACGCTCGATCCGCGCCGGATCCACCGCGATGAAATCGATCCCATCGAAGTACACGCACCAGCGGCTGCCGCAGTCGAGCAACAAGCCTGTCTGTGCGGCCGGGTGGTTGGTTAGATGAACCAGGGTAAACGCACGCTGTTGATGCTCCGGTGCACTCCATAGGCGGTAGCGCTGATCGGTGCGTGCGGCCATGTCTTGGCCCACGTGGGTACCCCACAACGGAGCGAACACCATCACGACCAGCCCGACCAACAGCAACAGCAACCCCGTGGCCCCTTTTTCCCATTGGGTGGCGATACGATCCAACCGGGTGACCTCGCTGCGCTTGAGCCATGCCCCACTGCGAAGGCGTGTTCTCAGCCCGAGCCGAAACAGGCGCAGCCGAGCGCGGGTTCGACGTACCCAGCGTCGCCGAAAAAGGCGCACGAAGATAATCAGCCCCCCGACGCCAGCGCCACCGATCAGTAATCCCGCAAGCGCCGCCAATGGGACCGGGATGCCCAACCGTGGCAGCCACTGCAAGCCGCGCGCGAGCGTGTACCAGACCACCTCGAACCCTCGATAGACCACTGATTGGGCGTCGTGATCGATCAAGCCGCTGCCCAATCCCAAGCCGCTCCAGTATGCCTGCTCGTAGGTCCGCCCCAGCAGGTACGCCCCCGGAACCACGATCACCAGCAGCTTGCCCAGACCTTCCAGCCAACCCCACAAACGTGGGGGACGTGGGATGGCGCCCCCGCTCATGGTGACGCGCGCGCGGGCTTGGGCACTGCCGGTGCCTTGACCGGCACCACGACCGCCTGGACGCGCTTGATGGACGAGATCGGTACTGCTTCAGCGCGGTGTTGCCATGGCCACCACAGGAACACGAACGCGCTGCTGCTGCCGAGCAGGCGCGCCTCGCCGGGCAGCGGCGCGCTGTCGCCAGCCAGATGCACCGTGACCGCGGTTCCCTGCCCGCCGTCACGGATGCTCTCGGCCTTGTCCAGCGAGTAGATCGCCGCGCCCAGCGCCATGAAACAGACCACCGCGATGCACAACCCGGTCAACGGCCGCAGTCCGTAGACCTCCCAACTGGTCAACGGCGAGCGCGAGAACAGCACACGCCAGCCCCAGTGCCGCGCGCGCAACGCATCCACTTTGGCCGGATTACGCCGGCGCAGGGTATCCGGCCAGCCGGCGATGATGGCCAGCACGATGCCGCCGCCCAGAATGGTCACGTACGCAGGATCACGCAGCCCGGCGACAAGAAAGTCGCTGATCTGCAGGTAGTCCAGGATCGACAGCTGAAAGCGCAGGTAGAAGAAATAGCTCGACCACAGTCCGAGCACCGACAGGAATACGTAGCCAGCGCTGACGATCAACGCCGGTTCCTGGCGCAGCTGTCGCCACAACATCATCACCACGGAATCTTCATTGCCATGCGCCACTGGCAACACCGACCAATCGGTCGCCGGGTTGCCCTCCTGTGCTGCTGCCTGGCCGCTGCCGAGGTGCGCGATGGCCGGCACGTCGCCATGAATATCGCTCTGTTCCCTGTTTTCCATGCAGCCCCCTGGAATCTGGGCAGAGCATCGCCGAAAACGTGACGGCAAGGAAGACGCTGCGCAGTCGCCGATGACATCCTGCGCGGGGTGGTTACCGGTCCGAGCAGACCGGCAACCACGATTTCAACGCTCGCCCATCACGCCGCGCGGCGTGCCGCCGTTGCGCGGGCGTGGCCTTGTTCCAGCGTGAACACCGCCACCGATTCGGTCAGCGCGTGCGCCTGTTCCTCCAGCGAACGGCTGGCCGCGGTGGCTTCTTCCACCAGGGCCGCATTCTGCTGGGTCACCTGGTCCATCTGCACCACCACCTGGTTGACCTGCTCGATACCGGCCGCCTGTTCCTTGGTGGCTGCGGCGATGTCGCTCATCAACTGGTTGGTCCGCGCGCTGGCCTGGGTCAGCCGCGCGATCGCCGCTTCCGATTCCACGGTGACGCTCAGCCCGGTCTTGACCTTCTCGCTGGACTCGTCAATGAGGTCCTTGATTTCCTTGGCTGCGGTGCCGGCACGCTGGGCAAGCGTGCGCACCTCGCTGGCGACCACGGCAAAACCACGGCCGTTATCGCCTGCGCGGGCCGCTTCGACGGCAGCGTTCAGGGCCAGGATGTTGGTCTGGAAGGCGATGCCGTCGATCACCGAGGAGATCTCGGCGATGCGCGCGGAGGACCTGTCGATCTCGCCCATCACCGCCGCCATCTGCGCGATCGCCTGCTCGGTGGCGCGCACGGCAATAGCCGACGCATGCGCTTCCTGATCGGCCTGGCTGGCCAGCTCGGCATTCTGGCGCACGGTGGAGGTCAGTTCTTCCATCGAAGCAGCCGCTTCTTCCAGGTTCGCTGCCTGCTGCTCGGTGCGACGCGACAGGTCATTGTGGCCGGCCGCCAGTTCCTGCGCGGCGTCATTGATGCTGCCGGCGGCGCCCTGGATCTGCTGCACGATGCCGGTCAGCTGCGCGGCGGTGAGGTTGGCGTCGTCGCGCATCTGCGCGAACACCCCTTGGTAATGCCCTTCCATGCGCGAGGTGAGATCACCGGTGGAGATCGCGCGCAGCACGATCGACAGGTCGGCGATGCTCGACTGCGAGCTGGCCATCATGCCGTTGAGGTTGGCCACCATCGCGCGGAACTGGAACTGGAACGCGGGCTCGTCGCCACGCACCGAGAAGTCACCGGCACGTGCGGCGTTGGCCAGCGTATCGATCTGCTGGTTGATCGCCACCAGACTGGCCTTGACCGTGGCCATGGTGCGGGTCAGCAGGGCTTTCTCACCAGGATAGCTGTCCAGGTCGCGGCGCAGGTCGCCGATCGCGTAGTCCTGCATCACCTCGACCATGTGGGTCTGCACCGCCACATGCGAGCCGACCAGTTCGTTGGTGGCGCGCAGCATGCGGCCGTAGTCGCCGGGCAGCGCGGCGGCATCCATGCGGTAGCTGATCGCGCCGGCCTCGTGCTGCTGGGCCATCCGCAGCTGGGCGGTGATGGCCGCCTGCACGTTCTCGCGCACGCTGGCCATGGCGTTGCCGAGCAGGGTCAGCTCGTCGCGGCCGCCCAGCCGGAAATCCTGGTCCAGCTCGCCGCGGGCCATGCGCTCGGCCAGGCCGACCGCACGGGCCAGGGGCCCGGTCAGGCTGCGGCCAATCAGGATCGAGGCGGCGATGCCGACCAGCAGCGCGGTGCCACCGAGCACCAGCAGCTGCAGCAGGGTCCGCTCGCCCAGGCGTATCGCCTCGGCGGCGGCCTCGCGGCTTTCCTTTTCCTCATAGGCCACGCCATCGGCCAGCGCCTTGTTCCAGCCATTGGCGGCCTCCTGCACCGGGCCCAGGGTGAGCGCAACGGCGCCGGGGAAATCGTCCTGCGCCATCAGATCGCTGGTCTGCTTGTTCAGCGGACGGGCCTGCGCGCGCCGGGCGGCGATCTGCTCACCGATCATCTTGCCATCGGTATCGGTCGGCAGCGCCTGATAGGCGCTCCAGCTGGCCTCGTAGCGCTTGACCAGTGCAGCGATGCGGGCTTCATCGGCTTCGCGCTCCTGGCCCTGGCGGATCAGCATCTCGCGGCGCACGACCATCATCTGGTTGTTGGCATCGAGCATCTCCGACAGCAGCCGTACCTTGGCCACGCCGATCTCGACCACCTGCTGCATCGCGTGCTTCTGTACGGCACTGCCGGTGGCACCGGTAGCAACCACGGCCGCGACCAGCAGCAACAACAGGCCAAAGCCCATACCTAGACGCCAGACGACTCTGACGTTCCTCAAAAAATCCATGACGACAATCCAAAACGTGGGGGGTGCCGGGTTATCGGCCCACCCCGCCGCGTTCTTGATCGCCGCCCCTTGACGACTGGGGCGCGGTTCACCTTGATGGCCACCGTGCCAGCCAGCGGCATCCTTCTTCCATACGGGGGTTTCCCTGCTTTCGAGAGGCCTACGGATCGCTCGATGCCATCGGGAAGAATGGATTACCGATGCGGGGCCAGAACCAGGCCCAGGGCTGTGCAGACCGCGTCGCACGCGCCGATCAGATCCAGTACCAACCGCTCGCTTACGTCCATATCGCCCTCATACTCGGCGACATTGCGCTGTTGATGGCACTTGTCCAGCACGCGCCACACTTCCGGCCCCAACCGGAGTGTATGCGGCAGTGTCTGAAAAACGATGTAGCGATGCGCTGGACGAAAGCCCTGCCGCCTCAATGCAGCCAATCAGAGGGCATGGGCCGCGTTATAGGCCAGGTCAAACCGGCTTTCCAGAGACAAGGAGGGGTTACGGGCGTCATGCAGACGCGCCATGCCCGAACGCCGCAGACCTTCAAGCTCCCGTGCATCCGGGGGCTCGATTGCCAGCGGCTTACCCGCCCCGGCCAGATTGTGCAGCGCTGAGTTCATCCTCTCCTCCGATGACCCAGATTTTGGGCTGTGCCATCACGCGCATCAAGAAGGCATTTTCATCGTGAACGCGCTTGGCGAATTCATGGCTTGAATACAGCGTGGGATTCACCGGCCGGCCCAGCCGCGCCTCAACCCCATCCAAGGCAAGCATCACGTCGGCGTAGCCCAAGGTGTCCGACACGATCAACAGATCGATATCGCTGCGCGCAGTGTCGCTGCGTTTGGCGATGGAGCCGTAGACGAAGGCAGCCTTGATGCGTTCCTGCAACGGTGCAAGCGCCTCACGCAAGGGCCCAGCCAGTCCGACGGTCTTCTGCACGATCGACACCAGCTCGTTGTAAACCGGTGCCGAGTGGTTGGCTTGGTAGCGCTTCTGGTTGCCCGAACGCCTGAGGGTGATCAAGCCTGCGCCCTCCAGCTTGGCCAGCTCCCGCTGTACCGCCCCAGAGCCCGCACCGAGTGCCGAAATCAGTTCGGCCACGCCGCATTCGCGATGGGGTTGCCCGAACAGCAGGCCCAGCACGCGTTGCTGGGTCTGGGTGAACAGTGCATCGGCCAAGCCAACGCCCCGGCGTGGATTGCGCATGGAAGGATTCGTTTTCGTACCCATAATGGGTATGTTAATACCCATATTGGGTATTTGCAAGCCGGCCGTACGTGTCGGTAGCGCCAGACCCCATGAAAAAGCCCCGCTTTCGCGGGGCTTTTTCGTTACACATCAACGCGGCACAGCCCATGCGGCCGGGCAGAGCCCGGCGCTACATGGCCCTCAGGCGAACGGGTCCTGCAGGACCATGGTGTGGTCGCGGTCCGGGCCGGTGGAGACGATGCTGACCGTGCAACCGGCCAGCTCTTCCAGCGCGCGCAGGTAAGCGCGGGCGGCCGGCGGCAGGTCGTCCCAGTTGGTGATGCCGTGGGTGTTCTCGGTCCAGCCCGGGAACTCCAGGTACACCGGCGTGCACTCTTCCCAGCCCTGCGCGTCCAGCGGCGCGTACTCGGTGCGCTTGCCGCGGTATTCGTAGGCGATGCAGACCTTCAGTTTTTCCATGCCGTCCAGCACGTCCAGCTTGGTGATGCACAGGCCGCTGATGCCGTTGATGGCCACGGCGCGCTTGAGCGCGACGATGTCCATCCAGCCGCAGCGACGCGGGCGACCGGTGGAAGCGCCGTATTCGGCGCCGCGGTCACGGATGCCCTGGCCGACTTCGTCGTCCAGCTCGGTCGGGAACGGGCCGCCGCCGACGCGGGTCGCGTAGGCCTTGGCGATGCCCAGCACGTAGTCGATCGCGTCCGCGCCCACGCCGGCACCGGCCAACGCGCCACCGACGGTGGTGTTGGAACTGGTGACGTAGGGGTAGGTGCCGTGGTCGATGTCCAGCAGCGCCCCCTGCGCGCCTTCGAACAGCACGCGCTTACCCTGCTTGCGCAGGTCGTGCAGGATGCCGGCCACGTCGGACTTCATCGGCTCGACGTACTCGCCGAAGGCCAGTGCTTCGTCGTAGGTCTTCTGGAAGTCGACGGCGTCGGTCTTGAGGTAATTGGTCAGCACGAAGTTGTGGTAATCCAGCGCGGTGCGCAGGAGTTCTTCCAGCTGGGCCGGGTAATGCAGGTCGGCGATGCGGATGCCGCGACGCGCCACCTTGTCTTCATACGCCGGGCCGATGCCACGGCCGGTGGTGCCGATCGCCTTGCCGCCGGCAGCGCGTTCGCGCGCCTGGTCCAGGGCGATATGGTAGGGCATGATCAGCGGCGCGGCCGGGGAGATCTTCAGGCGCGAACGCACTTCCACGCCGGAGGTTTCCAGCTCGGCGATTTCCTTCTGCAGCGCGGCCGGGGAGATCACCACGCCGTTGCCGATCAGGCACAGCGCGTCGGCACGCAGGATGCCCGACGGGATCAGGTGCAGCACGGTCTTCTTGCCGTTGATGACAAGCGTGTGGCCGGCATTGTGGCCGCCCTGGAAGCGCACGACGGCGCCGATTTCCTCGGTGAGCAGATCGACGATCTTGCCCTTGCCTTCATCGCCCCATTGGGCACCCAACACGACAACTGACTGACCCATGACGGGTAACTCCTGGTTTTGTGCGGCCATCGGGGCCGCGGGTTTGGGACCGTGACGGGGCGGCCGGTCAGCGCGGGATGGCGCGCTCCAGCGGGGAGCGGGCCGACGCTGGGGTACCCAGACACGGAAAAAGCCGGACGAGAGGCTCCATGACAGAGTGCCCGACCGGCTTTTGTGCATTATCCGGGTTTCCGGTGGCGCCCGCCACCCCGGCCAGCGGCGGCTTCATGCGGCGTTGTCGTGCCGGCCGCTGGCCGGCTCCTCAGCCAGGATCGGGAGCCGGCCAGCGGCCGGCACTACCTAGTGCTTCAGCCACCACAGGGTGGTCAGCCCGGCCAGCAGGATCACCCCGCCCCAGGTGCGCAGGGCGGTGCTGCGCAGCATCAACAGCTGTTCGGCCATGCGCTTCCAGGCCAGCGGCGCGACGAACAGGAACAGGCCTTCGAGGACGGCCACCAGGCACAGCGCGGAGAACAGTTCTTTCATTGCAGCTCCAGAAATGAAACGGGGACCCGGTCTGCACCGGGTCCCCGTGGGTTGCTGCCGTCTGCGGCCTCAGCGATCGCTCTTGAGGTACTGCAGGAACGGGTCGTTCTTGTCCAGCACGATCACGCCGTTGCCGTCGGTCATGGAGGTACGGTAGGCCTCCAGGCTGCGGTAGAAGGCGTAGAACGACGGGTCGGCCGAACCAGCCCTGCCGTAGATCCGTGCGGCTTCGGCATCGCCGGCACCGCGCAGCTGCTGGGCGTCACGCTCGGCTTCGGCCACGATCACCGTGCTGTCGCGGTCGGCCTGGGCACGGATGGTCAGCGACTGCTCCTCACCCTCGGCGCGCAGCTTGGCGGCCTCCTGCTTGCGCTGGGCGCGCATGCGCTCGTACACATCGTTGATCACCTGGCTGTCGGTGGGCAGGTCGATCTGCTTGATGCGCAGGTCGATGATCTGCATGCCCAGCTCCTTCACCGCTTCGTTGATCCCGGTCAACTGGCCGGCGATCAGTTCGCTGCGGTCACCGGACACCAGCTGCTGCAGCGAGCGCGAGTTGATCTGGTTGCGCAGCGAATCGGTGACGATCGGCGCCAGGCGCGCATCGGCCACGGTGGCGTCGCCGCCGGTGGCACGGTAGTAATCGCGCACGTTGGAGATGTAGCCAATGGCGAAGAAGTCGACGCTGACGTCCTTCTGCTCGGCCGTGAAGTAGCGGGCCGGGGCAGTGGCAAGGACCTGGAAGCGACGGTCGAACACCCGCACCGTTTCCACCAGCGGCACCTTGAAGTGCAGGCCCGGCTTGATGTCCGCACGGACCACCTTGCCCAGGTTGAGTACCATCGCGGTCTGGTCCTCGCGGACCACGTAGACCGACCCCAGCAGGCCCAGCAGGGCGGCCACGGCCAACCCGATCCAAAGGGAATTTTTCATCGGCTGGCTCCTTCACGACCGGTCGGGCGGGTGGTCGGGCGTTCGGTGTTGCGCCCGCCATCCACCGGGGTACTGGCGGGCAGCGAGGGCAGCATCACTTCCGGAGTGACCGCCGGGGCGGCGCTGCTGCGGTTGTCGCCGGGCATCGGCACGTAGATCAGCTGGCGGCCATCGCCACCGATGATCTTGCGGTTCTCCGACAGCACCTGTTCCACGGTTTCCAGCCACAGGCGCTTGCGGGTGACCTCCGGGGCGTCCTTGTACTGGGTCTGCAGCAGGGTGAAGCGCTGTGCATCACCCTCGGCCTTGGAGACGGCAGCCAGCTTGTAACCTTCGGCGGTGGTACGGGCCCGCGAGGCCTGGCCACGCGCTTCGGGCACCACCTTGGCCGCATAGGCCTGGGCTTCGTTGATCAGCCGTTCCTTGACCTGCTGGGCACCGTTGACCTCGTCGAACGCGGGCTTCACCTCTTCCGGCGGGCGCGCGTCAGGCAGGGTCAGGCCGGTCACGGCCAGGCCGGTACGGTAGGCCTTCAGCGCGGCCTGCAGGCGTTCCTGGGCGACCAGGGCCAGCGGGCCACGGTTGTTGAGCACGGCATTGAGGTCGGCACGACCGACCTGCTCGCGCACGGCGCTCTGCGCGGACTGCTCCAGCACCTGGTCGGCGGAGACCGAGCCGAACAGGTACAGGCGCGGATCGTCGATGCGGTACTGCACGTTGACCGAGACGTTGACGATGTTCTCGTCACGGGTCAGCACCGGCACCTGGCTGCTGAAGGTCTTGATCTGGGTGGCGTTGACCTTGGTCACCGACTCGATCGGCCACGGCAGCTTGAAGTTGGGGCCGGGCAGCAGGACCCGCGAGTACTCGCCGAAGCGAAGTACCACGCCGCGTTGCTGTTCGCCGATCAGCTGGAAGCTGGAGAACAGCAGCAGCAGGACCACCGCGGCTGCCACCCAACGCAGGATGTTGCCATCGAACATGTCCTTCAGAGGGCCGGGAAAACCACCCCAACCGCCGCCATTGCCGCTACCGCGGGGTCCAAACGGCCCCCGTCGATTCTCGTCGGGGCCTTGTCCGCCCTTGTTGCCGCCGGGTGTATTCCAGGCCATGCACGCTCCATCAGTGAAAGGTTGCCTGCGGGTCATTCCGCACCGTCAACCATGAATCCTGCTCGATTCTACAAGATGGGGCGCTTTCACAGGATTGGAAGGGCCATGTGATAGCCGGGAGCGATTCATCCCCCGCGCGCGCCCAAACCACCGGCCCCGGGACAGCAGCGGGTAAGGTGTCGCTTCCCCCCTGTCAGGCATCTTCATGGCAATCCCCGATCGTTTCAACGCCTTCCGCATCCACCAGGACGACGGCGGCCATCGCAGCGGCATCGAATCGATCGGGCTGGACCAGCTCAACCCGGGCGAGGTGGTGATCCGCGCGCAGTGGTCCTCGGTGAACTACAAGGACGCGCTGGCCGGGACCGGCAAGGGCCGCATCCTGCGCCGTTTCCCGCTGGTGGGCGGAATCGACGTGGCCGGGGTGGTGGTGGCCTCCACCGACTCGGCCTGGCGGGAGGGCGACGCGGTGCTGGCCACCGGCTGCGGGCTCAGTGAGGACCGCGATGGCGGCTACAGCCAGTACGTGCGGCTGGCCTCGAGCGCGGTGATCGCCCAGCCCGGCGGGCTCACCCCGCGCGAGGCAATGGTGATCGGCACGGCCGGCTTCACCGCCGCACTGGCGCTGCTGCGCATGACCGACAACCGGCTCACCCCCGCACACGGCCCGCTGGTGGTGACCGGCGCCACTGGCGGGGTGGGCTCGCTGGCGGTGGATATCTTCAGCCGGGCCGGCTTCGAGGTGCACGCGGTAAGCGGCAAGGCCGACCAGGCCGGCTTCCTGCGCGGCCTGGGTGCCCGCGAGGTGCTGCCGCGCGAGGCGCTGGCCACCACCAGGCCGATGGAATCGGCGCGCTTCGGCGGCGGCCTGGACAATGCCGGTGGGCCGATGCTGGCCAGCCTGCTGGCCCAGACGGTGCCCTATGGCAGCGTGGTCAGTGCCGGGCTTGCGGCCAGCCCGGCGCTGGACATGACGGTGATGCCGTTCATCCTGCGCGGCGTGTCGCTGCTGGGCGTGTCCTCGGCGGCGGCACCGCGTGCACTGCGCGAGCAGGTGTGGGAGCGGCTGGCCGGCGACTGGAAGCCACGCCACCTGGCGGCCATCTGCACGCGCGAAACCGGCCTGGACGGGTTGACCGGGGTGTTCGACGCGATGCTGGCCGGCGGCGCGCTGGGCCGCACTGTCGTGCGGATCGACTGAGCGTCGCAGGCAGGCGACGGACGGCAGGCCGGGCGCTTCCCGGCCATGCGGGCGCAGCACTACACTGCGGGCATCACATGGGGAACAACATGGCACGCATTCTGATTGTCGACGATTCACCGTCGCAGCTGCTGGGGATACAGCGCATCGTCGAGAAGCTCGGGCACGAAATCCTGACCGCCACCGACGGCGCCGCCGGGGTGGAAGCGGCCAAGGCAGAGCTGCCCGACCTGGTGCTGATGGATGTGGTGATGCCCAACCTCAACGGCTTCCAGGCTACCCGCACGCTGGCCCGCGATGCGACCACCAAGCACATCCCGGTGATCCTGGTGACCACCAAGGACCAGGACACCGACCGCATGTGGGGCATGCGCCAGGGGGCCAAGGCCTACATCACCAAGCCGTTCTCCGAAGACGAATTGTCCGAAGTACTGGAGCGGGTCTTCAGCAACCAGGAACCGCCGACGGCGTGATCGCTACGTTTTTCGTCCGTTGCCGCGCGTTGCGCGGCCAGCCGACCAACGGTCGGCTCTACGCGCCGAACTACCGTGTGACCCATCGACCCGGCGCGTGTACCGACCCTGGGCCGGTACACGCGCGGATTCACATCGTTTCGCCGAACGCCTTGGCCAGCGCCCGATAGGCCTTCTTCTGCGCCTCTTCGGTGGGCGCCGGGGCGATGATTTCCAGTTCGACGATCTGGTCCCCGTCCGGGTTGCCCGGCAGGCCACGACCGCGCAGGCGCAGCTTGCGGCCGGCATCGGATTCGGCCGGCACCTTCAATTCCACCGCTCCGCCCAGGGTCGGCACGCTGATGCTGGTGCCCAGCGCGGCCTGCCACGGGGTCACCTGCAGCGTGTACAGGATGTTGCGGCCATCGACCTCGAACTGCGGGTGTTCGGCGTATTCCACTTCCAGCAGCAGGTTGCCGCCGCCGGTGCCCTGCCCGGTCAGGCGGATCACCTGGCCCGGCCGGATGCCCTTGGGAACCCGTACGTCCAGCTGCTTGCCGTTGACGGTGATGCGCAGGCTGTCGCCCTGGTAGGCCGCTTCCAGCGGCACCGACAGTTTGGCGCGGGTGTCGCGGGTGGGCTGCGGGCCCTGCCCGGCACCGCCAAAGCCACTGGCCCGGCCTGCCCCCGCCCCCGCACCCCCACGCTGGCGCGCAAACAGGCTTTCGAAGAAGTCGCTGAAACCGCCGCCGGCACCGCCGCCGAAGGTTTCCTCGAAATCGAAGCCGCCCGGGCCACCGCCGTAGTTCGGCGGCGCATGGAATTCTTCGCCCGGCCGGTAGCCCTGGGCCTTGAGCTGGTCATAGGCAGCGCGCTTCTGCGGATCGCGCAGCGCTTCATAGGCCTCGTTGAGCGCCTTGAACTTGTCCTCCGCGCCAGCCTCCTTGCTCACGTCGGGGTGGTACTTGCGCGCCAGCCGGCGGTAGGCGGTCTTGATTTCGGCATCGCCCGCGCTGGGTTCCACCCCAAGCGTGGCGTAGTAATCCTTGAATTCCATCGATACACCTCAGTAAGTTCGGTCGCCCGCGCGCCGGCGGACACCGTCCACATAATTCTAACGGCTGGCGAAAGGCGCTGCCGTGAGCCTGGCCGCTTGATCCTGCGCAATGCGGCGGCAACAGGCCGGGGCGTACGCTGGCCCCGGCAGCGTCGCACTGCCGTTGGATGGGGTGTACCGGTCTGGATTTCAACGTGTTGACACGGCCATCCCACACCCCCCACTACCCTGCCTGAGTCCAAGGAGCCCACATGACCATCCACGTTGGCGACCGCATTCCCGAAGTCACCCTCAAGCGCATCCGCGAGGGCATGGAAACCATCGATACCCATGCCCTGTTCGATGGCCGACGGGCGGTGCTGTTCGCCGTCCCCGGCGCATTCACCCCTACCTGTTCGGCACGCCACCTGCCCGGCTACGTCGAGCACTTCGGCGCGTTCCGCCATCGCGGCATCGATGTGTTCTGCATGGCCGTCAACGACCCGTTCGTGATGAAGGCCTGGGCAGAAAGCCAGCACGTGCCCGATGGCCTGCAGATGCTGTCCGACGGCAACGGCGAGTTCACCCGCGCGCTCGGCCTGGAGATGGATGCCAGCAGCTCGGGCATGGGCCTGCGTTCGCGCCGCTTCGCGTTGTATGTCGAAGACGGAGTGGTCCGCCAGGCCTTCATCGAAGCCCCCGGCAAGTTCGAGGTGTCTTCCGCAGAGCACGTGCTGGAGAACATCCCGCACTAGTGCGGCGACCTTCGCGCATCACAACCTGCAACAGAGGAAACCGGCCAGCCATGTCAACGCCAGCCAAGAAGACCCGCCCCACTCCCGGCAACGCCCGCCCTGCCGGCATCAGCGATACCGCCACATTGCGCGCCAAGGCCCGCAAGGGCATCGAGGACGGTGCCATCACCGACAGCTACAGCGCTGACCGCAAGGCAGTGATCAAGCTGCTCAACGATGCACTGGCCACCGAGTACGTCTGCGTGCTGCGCTACTACCGCCATTACTTCATGGCCAAGGGCATGCTGGCCGAGCCGATCAAGGCCGAGTTCCTTGAGCATGCCCAGCAGGAACAGGCGCATGCCGGCAAGCTGGCCGAACGCATCGTGCAGCTGGGCGGCGAGCCCGACCTCGATCCCGCCACGCTGACCGCGCGCTCGCACGCCGAGTACAAGGAAGGCAAGGACCTGCGTGACATGGTCCGCGAGAACCTGATCGCCGAGCGCATCGCCATCGACAGCTATCGCGAGATGATCAATTTCGTCGGCGACAAAGACACCACCACCAAGCGCATCCTCGAAGAGATCCTCGCGCAGGAGGAAGAGCACGCCGACGAGTTTGCCGACCTGCTGGAGGGGTGGATCGGGGAATAGCCCGACCGGACCGGCAGCCACCGGCAGGATCGGTCGCCACCGACCGTTGGTCGGTGGCGTGACATCAGCGCAGGATGCGGAATCGCACCTGCGTCCAGGCCCCATCTGCGGCCAATGCGGTGAGCGTGTGCTCACCGGTCTCCTCGAAATCACGCTGGAACAGCCGCGCGCCTTCGGTGCGGGCGATCCAGCGGCCATCCAGCAGCCAGTCGATCGACTGATCGGTGCCGATCGCGCGCAGCTGCAGGCGCACGCCGTGTTCTGCATTGGGCGCGCGGGCCAGGGTGGCGCGGTCGTTGAGGCCTTCGATGTGCAGGTTGCCGCCATTGTCGCGGCCATCATCGCGGCAGTCCGCTGACAGCGCCGGCAACTGCGACGCGCGCCGTTGCGCCAGCGTCAACCAGGGCGACAGCAGCGCCGGCCAACGGGCGATCTCGCGCGTTTCGGCCGTATGCGGCAGCGTGCAGTCCGGTGACAGCCGCAGGCCACTGCGCGCGTCCACCTCGAAGCGTTGGCGACCGGTCCGCCACAACCGTGCATCGCGTTCGGCGAAGGTCGGCGGCACCACGCCGTCCAGCACGAACGCCTGCATCCGGCGCTGGCACAGCCCCTCCGGCGTGCTGCCGGCAAGCTCGCCGGTGGGCCAGCAGATCTCCTCGGCAGTCACGCTGGGCGGCATCGGCGCGGCACTGGCATCGCCGGCCTGGCGCGGCAGGCTGTCGACCACTTCAAACATCAACGGCAGCGCGGTGACCGCACCGTATTGCCCCGGCAGCGGCGTGCCATCCGGTCGCCCGACCCATACCCCTACGGTGTAGTGGCGGGTGCTGCCGATCGCCCATGCATCGCGGTAGCCGTAACTGGTGCCGGTCTTCCAGGCCACCCGCGGGCGGCCGGTAACGTCGAAGGTGTCGCCACCGTACCCGGGGCGTGCGTTGGATTCGAGCACCTCACGGGTGATCCATGCAGCGCCGGGGGACATCAGGCGCCGTTCGATCACCGCATCCTCGGCGGTATAGCGCACGCGCCCGGCAATGCCGTTGCGGTTGAACGCGGCAAACGCGCCCACCAGGTCCTCCAGGCGGGCGCCGGTGCCGCCGAGGATCAGCGACAGGTTGGGCGCGCTGCCATGCGGAAAGCGCAGGTTGATGCCGGCATGCGCCAGGCGTGCAGCGAACCGCGCCGAGCCGACCCGGTCCAGCAGGTCCACCGCCGGCACGTTGAGCGACAGCCGCAAAGCGGTGGCCGAACTGACCGGCCCGTTGAACGCGGCATCGAAATTGCCCGGCCGATACCGGCCAAATCCCTGCGGCGCATCCACCATCAGGCTTTCCGAATGGATCAGGCCATCATCCAGCGCCATGCCGTACAGGAACGGCTTGAGCGTGGAGCCGGGCGAGCGCCACGCCTGCACCATGTCCACGTGGCCCAGCCGCTGCTTGTCGCCGAACGCCACCGAGCCGACGTAGGCACGGGCCTCCAGGGTGCGGTTGTCGACCACCAGCAGCGCGGCCGAGGTGCGCTCGGGCAGCTGCGAGAAGTACGACGACACCCGTTCCTCCAGGGTGCGCTGCAGGCCGATGTCCAGCGTGCTTTCGATCCGCGCCGCGCGCGGTTGCGCCGAGCGCAGGCGTTGCGCCAGCAAGGCGGCGTGCAGCGGCGGCTGCAGCGCGCGGGTGACCACCGGCTCGATACGCGCATCGTCCACCTCCTCGCGTGACCACACGCCCAGTGCGGCCATGCGTTCGAGCACTTTGTCGCGCGCACGCTGCGCCGCTTCGGGGTGACGGTCCGGACGCAGCCGGCTGGGCGCCTGGGGCAATACCGCCAGCAATGCCGCTTCGGCCTGCGACAGGCGCGCGGCCGGTTTGCCCAGATAGGCCCAGCTGGCCGCCTCGACGCCTTCGATGGTGCCGCCGTACGGCGCGCGCTCCAGGTACAGCGCCAGGATCTGCGGCTTGCTCAGGTGCACTTCCAGCTGCACCGCGCGCAGCATCTGCTTGGCCTTGCCCCACGGCGTGCGCGAATGCGGGTCAAGGATGCGCGCCACCTGCATGGTCAAGGTGGAGCCGCCGGAGACGATGCGCCCCTGCAGCAGCCATTGCTTGCCGGCACGCAGCAGCCCCCACGGATTGATGCCCGGATGCTGCCAGAACCAACGGTCTTCGTAGGTGAGCAGGGCCTGCAGGTACAACGGCGATACGTTGTCGACCGCGGCCGGGTAGCGCCACACGCCGTCGGCATCGGCGAACGCGCGCAGCGGGGTACCGTCTCGCGCCACCACCAGGGTGCTGGTGTCGCGCTGCCTGGGCAACGGTGGCGGGAAGGCCAGGTCCAGCACCAGCAGCACGGTCAACAGCGCAGCGGTGCCCCAACGCAGCGTCGGCAACAGCCAGCGCCGCGCCGTTGTCCACAACAGGCGCTTGGCAGGAAAAGACTTCATCGGCTCGACGGCAGGAGTGCGCGGGCCCTCGTGGCGACGAGGGCCCGCGCGACGGTCAGGGCTGGACCACGGTCAACGTGGTGGGATTGCTGCGGCCGACCCCGCGCAGGTCCGGGCGGTACATGTCCTCCACCAGCGGCGGCGGCACCGTGTAGGTGCCCGGGGTGACCGCGCGCACCAGGTAGAACACCTTGGCGGTGCTGCCCCGCGAGAGCTTCAGCGCGGCCACGTAGCGGTCGTCGCGGAACTCTTCGTGGCGCAGCGTGGCCGCATCGCCACGATCATTGACCTTCAATCCGTCCACGACCACGTCGGCCCACTGCTTGGCATCGCCCAGGTTGAAATTCTCGATCTCCAGGCCGGCCGGCAACAGGTCGGTCAGCAGGGCATCGGGCATGTCCAGGTTCGGGGTGATGCTGACGCGGACGATCAACGCCTCGCCCTCCTTCAGCGCGCGCGGGGTCCACGGCTTGCCATCGGTGGTGTACCAGGTGCGCTCCACGCCGAGGTGGCGGCTGTCCGGCTCCGGCGCGGTCCGCGGGATACCGGCCACTTCCAGGCTGGCAAACATCGGCGGCTCCCCCTGCGGACTGAAACGCACGCCCTTGGCCAGCGCGGCATAGTCGAAGCTGCGCCCGAACATGCGCCGCGCGGCGATGCTTTCGGTGGCATCGCCGATGGCCAGCTGCCCGGACACCAGCTTGGTCTGGTTGGCCGACAGCGCCTTGCCCAGGCGCGCGATGGCCACCTGCTCCTGCGTGCTCAGCCACATCCAGCCGCTGTTGCGGCGGGCATCCAGCGCGCGCCCCAGGTCGACCGCACGGGCGTCATAGGCCGGCTTGGACAGCTTGCGCTCGTGCAGCAGCGCGATCATCAGCGCGTCATCGCGCACCGCACTGCCGTAGTCGCCAAAGTACTGCGGACGCTCGCTGCTGGGTTTGGCGAAGCCGGCGGCAATGGCCGCCTCCCCGCGCTTGTGGTCGCCCTGCAGCGACAGCGCGATGCCCAGGTGGACCATCGACAGGCCCGTCAGCGACTTGCTGCGTTCGTTGTCGTACAGCGCGCGCAGCGTGCCCAGCGGCGCGCGGTTGACCCGTGCCAGCACATAGCCGGAGTACGCCTGGTTGGCAAACTTGAGATTCTCGCGGCGGTCCTCGCCGTAGAACTGGTTGCCACCGGACAACAGGTCTTCACTGAGGCGATTGAGCGCCTTCTGCAGCACGTTGTCGGGCACCGCGAAACCGCCGTCCTTGGCATCGAGCAGGAATTCGGTGATGTACGGGGTCAGCCACGGATTGACGTAGCCGTCATCGCCCCACATGGAGAAGTTGCCGTTGGCCACCTGCATCGAGGCCAGTCGCCCGAATGCGCCTTCCATGCGCTCGCGGCGGGTCTTGGCATCCAGGCCGTCGGCGCCGAGCATGGCCGAGGTCGCCTCGTCCAGCATCAACGCCGCATAGCCCTTGCTGGTGGTCTGCTCGGCGCAGCCATAGGGATATTTCAAGGCGCCATTGAGGGCGCTGGCGAACGGGATCGGCGGCAACGCACTGACCAGCATGCGCGCGGTCACCGAGTCGTTCATCAGGCCATCGGCCAGGCCGGTGTCCATGCTGACGTCGGCCAGCGGATCCAGCGTGCGGGTCTGTGCACGCAGTACCTGCGGCCACGCCGCGCGCACCGGCAGGTCGTAACGGCGATCCACCTTGAAGCCGTTGCCGTCCACCCGTACCCGCACCTTGGCCACGGTGTAGCCTTCGCGCGCGGTCAGCGGGAAACTCAACGTGCTCTTGGCGTCGGCCTTGAGCTGCAGCGTGCGCGTGGGTTCACCGAGCGTCAGCGGGCCGATGCCATCGACCTGCACCTTGAACTCGCCCGGCGTGCCGGTGAAGTTCTGCACGTCCAGGGTGACCGTGCTGCGGTCGCCGGGGGCCAGTACCCGCGGCATGCTCGCTTCGGCCAGGATCGGCGCGCGCACCACCGTCTCCACGTCGCGCTTGCCGTACTGGTCATCGGAATAGACCAGCGCCGAGACACGCAACGTGCCATTGAAGTCCGGCACCTTCAGCGCGATCCGCGCGATGCCCTTGGCATCGAGCTTCACCGGGCCGGAGAACAGGTCCACGGTCTGCACGCGCGCGGTGGGGCGCTTGGCCTGCGGCAACGCCGCCAGCGCCATGTCGCCACCGAACTTGAGCTTGCCGCTGCTGCCATCGAAGCTTTCGATCACGCGGCTGTAGATGTCGTAGGCATCCACACCCAGGCGGCGCTGCGCGAAG
The DNA here is from genome assembly GCF_057835675.1 of Stenotrophomonas sp. GL_101. Lineage (NCBI taxonomy): Bacteria > Pseudomonadati > Pseudomonadota > Gammaproteobacteria > Lysobacterales > Lysobacteraceae > Stenotrophomonas > Stenotrophomonas sp. GL_101. The sequence continues at coordinate 3,509,964 of NZ_CM174432.1, forward strand.
AAGTGGCCGCCCGCATCGGGCACCGGGAAGCGGGTGATGTTGAGGATGCCCACGTCCACCGCCGACACGGTCACATGCGCGACCTTGCCGGCCAGCTGCGGGGCGCTCACGGTCACCGGCAGGGTCTGCTCGGGACGCATCTGCTTCGGGGCGGACAGGCCCACGGCAATCTGGCGCGCCTTGCGATCCATCGGCACGTGGACCACGCCGACCGCGCGGGCCGGGGTGATCTTGCTGGGCGCGCTGCCACCCCGGAACACCAGCGCGGTGATGTAGACATCGTGGCGCTCCCACTCGGCGGTCACCGGGATATCGAAGGTGCTGCCCGGCTTGGCGTCGATCTCCTGCACGTACAGCATCTTGTCGCTCTCCACCATCAGCACGCCCTTGCCGGCATGCGGCGGGGTGACGGTGACGCGCAGCTTGTCGCCGGCCTTGTAGCCGGTCTTGTCCAGCGCCAGCTTGACCTTGTCCGGGCGGGCATCCAGGCCGCGGTTGTCATCGCCCCAGCTCCAGCCGGCACGGAACGGATACCGGCTGGTCAGCCCGGTGCCCGGGTCGAACACTTCCAGGCGGTACTCGCCCCACTCCACCGGGAAATCGATGGCGGTGGCCACAGCGCCGGCATCGACGGTGCGCGTTTCCTTGTTCTCGAAACGACGGGTGAAGTCGTAATCCCAGCGGTTGTCGTTGAAGGTCCAGTGGTAGTCGCGGAGTTCGCGCACCAGGGTGATCTTCAGGCCTTTGGCCGGCTGCGGCTTGCCAGCCGCATCCACCCGCATCAGCTCAAAACGCGCGTTGCTGTTGGCATCGGCGCCGTCATCGGGGTTGAACAGCGGGCGCACGCCCACCAGTACCGGGGCCGGCCACATCACCCGCTTTAAGGTACGGGTGACGGTGCGGCCACCGGTTTCGTAAACGCTGCCGGAGATCACCACCGCGATCGGCGCGGTGGGCTTGACCTCGTCGGGCAGGGCTACGTCCTGGCGCAATTTGCCGTCGGCCGGGAACTGGGTATCGATGATGTCGCGCGCCTCGCGCGGCAGGGCGGTGGTGGGGTCGCCGAAGAAATAGCCCGGCAGCGACTCCACCGGGGATTGCTCGGCGGCCACGGCCAGGCGTGCGGTGAAGCGGTTGCCGTCGGCCGGCGCGCCATACAGGTAGGCGGCATCGGCCTGCAGCGTGAGCGGCTGGCCCGGCTTGAGGGTCTTCTGGGCGCTGTCCAGGTCCAGCTTCATGCGCTCGGGCAGGAATTCCTCGATGCGCAGGGTCATGCCCTGGATGGCTTCCTTGCTGGCCGGATCGGTACGGAACTCGACCTGCCAGCGCCCGGTCGGCGCTTCCACCGGAATCAGCTGTTCAAAGCTCAGGTAGCCCTGCTCGCCCGGCTGCAGGCGGGTCTCGCGGAAGGTCTTGCCGTCGGGCTGCTTGAGGCGCAGGAACACCGGCTGCGGCTTGGTCGGCTTGCCATCGTTGTCGCGCAGCAGCGCGGAAATGCGCACGGTTTCACCCGGGCGGTACAGATCGCGGCCGGACCAGGCGAAGACGTCGAACCAGGCGTTGTCCCGACCGGCCACCGCGAACTCGCTCAGGTCCAGCGCCGGCTGGTTGAACGGCAGCAGCGAGGTATCGCCACCGCTGCTGGCAATCAGCACATGGCCGGCATCCAGGGTGTAGTTGAGCAGCGCATTGCCGTTGCCATCGGTGCTGCCCTTGAGCACCACTTCACCCTTGCCATCGAGGATGCGCAGGTCGATCTTCTTCAACGACGCACCGCTCTGCAGCGAGGCGGTGTGCACGAACAACTTGTCCTTGTAGGCGCGGGTGTGCAGGCCGATGTCGCTGACGGTGAAGAAGGCGGTATCGAACTCGCTGTCGAACGAGCCGCTGCGCTTCATCACCGCGAAATACAGGCCCGGCTCCTGCAGTTCCTTGATGTCCTGGGTGGGCAGGTAGGTCAGCACGCGTTCGTTCTGCTTGCCGCCCAGCACGAAGCGGTTGACGTAGACCGGCTCGGCCAGCGTGGACATCGGGGTCTTGTCGCCGTACTCGCTGTCCAGCTCCCAGCTGCCGCGACGGCCGCCGCGCTGGTACTGGCTGAAGAAGTTCGGCAGTTCCTTTTCGCGCACGCGCAGGAACTCCACGTCCACTTCCTGCACGTTCACCGAGACCACCGGCAGGCCACGGCTGTCCTTGGCCGGCAGCACGCTGCCCTGCGAGGCGAACCCGGCCACCGGCTTGAGCTCGCCGCTGAACACCTTCTGGCGCAGTTCCTTGCCGATCCGGCTGCCATCGGCGGCAAGCAGGTCGGGCGAGACGATCAGGCTGTACTCCTTGGCCGCTTCCACGAACGGATAGCGCAGGGTCAGGCCGTCATCGGAGAGCGTCCAGCTGCTGTCCTCGGTGCCGACCTTCTCGGCGAAGCGGACCAGTTTGTCGAAGTCCTGGGTGCCGACCAGCGGGCGCGAGAACTCCAGCGCCAGCGAGACGCCGTCGCCCTTCTGGTCCGGATAGGCCCGCACCAGGGTGAATTCGGTGACCGTCTCGGCCTTGGCGGTGATCGGTGCACCGGACGCGGTGGGCAACTGGCCACTCTCGTTGCGCTTGCACCCTCCGATTCCGATGGCCAGGCCGGCGACCAGCGCCAGGCCTGCGATTCCCTTCCAGCTCCACTGCCCGACCCGACTGCGGATAGCCATGACGTCACTCCTTGATCAAGGCGGCCATTATAGGCACCGTCCGGTAGCTGCCGGCCGTTGGGTGGGCGGGCCGGGCCATGCGCAGCCGACCAACGGTCGGCTCTACCCCGGATCATTCGGCTACGTACAGGCCTACATACTCATGCACCGGCATGGCCTCCAGCTTCACCGGGTCCAGCGAGGCATCCAGGATGCGGCGCTGCTGCCGGGTCGGGAAGGTGGCGGCCAGGTTCGCGCGGAACTTGTCTTCCAGCAGCGGGATGCCTTCGGCACGGCGGCGGGCGTGGCCGAGCGGGTACTCGACGGCTTCCTCCATCACGGTGCCATCGCTGAACACCACGTGCAGCGCATTGGCGATGCTGCGCTTGTCCGGGTCCAGGTAGTCGACGGTGTAGCGCGGCTCCTCCACGCAGGTGATCTTCGCGCGCAATGGGTCGATGCGCGGATCGGCAGCAACGTCATCCTCGTAATCTTCAGCCACCAGCCGGCCGAAGATCAGCGCGATGGCCACCATGTACTGCACGCAGTGATCGCGGTCGGCCGGGTTATGCAGCGGGCCGGGCTTGTCGATGATGCGCAGGCAGGCCTGCTGGGTGCGCAGGGTGATCTGCGCGATGTCCTCGCTGCGCTGGCCGGCCGCGCGCATCCGCGCCTGCAGCTGCATCGCCGCTTCCACTGCGGTCTGCCCGTGGAATTCGGCCGGGTAGCTGATCTTGAACAGCACGTTTTCCATCACATAGCTGCCATACGGGCGCTGGAAGCGGAACGGTTGGCCGCCGAAACTGACCTCGTAGAAACCCCAGGTGGGCGCGGTCAGCGCACTGGGGTAGCCCATCTCGCCGGCCGCGGCCATCAGCGACAGCCGTACCGCGCGGCTGGTGGCGTCGCCGGCCGCCCAGCTCTTGCGCGAGCCGGTATTGGGCGCGTGCCGATAGGTGCGCAGCGATTGCCCATCCACCCAGGCCAGCGAGACGGCGTTGAGCATGCGCTCGCGGTCCAGCCCGAGCAGGTGCGAGACCACCGCGGTGGAGGCGACCTTGACCAGGACCACATGGTCCAGGCCGACCCGGTTGAAGGCATTCTCCAGGGCCAGGCAACCCTGGATCTCATGCGCCTTGACCATCGCGGCGAGCACGTCGCGCATGGTCAACGGGGCGCGGCGCAGTGCCTCGGCATTGCGACTGAGCCAGTCCGCCGTGGCCAGGATGCCACCGAGATTGTCGGAGGGATGGCCCCACTCGGCGGCCAGCCAGGTGTCGTTGAAGTCCAGCCAGCGCACCATCGCGCCGATGTTGAAGGCGCCCTGCACCGGGTCCAGCTCGAAGCGGGTGCCGGGCACGCGCGCGCCGTTGACCACCCGGGTGCCGGGCACCAACGGCCCCAGCAGCTTGCTGCAGGCCGGGAACGCCAATGCGGCCAGGCCACAGCCAAGTGTGTCGACCAGGCAATGGCGCGCGGTGGTGTAGGCCAGCGGCGAGGTGACCTTGTAGTCGCGCACGTAATCGACGATGTCGGCCATGACCGCATCCCATGGCGGCCGTTGGTTGCTGTTGGGGTCGTGACCGGACATCGCGTTCTCCAGGGTTACAAAGTGTCGGCAGGCACCCGTACCGCGCCTTCCATCAGCACGCGCGCGCTGCGGCTCATGATGGCCTTGGTGACTGTCCACTGACCGTCAACGAAGCGCGCTTGGGCGCCGACCCGCAGCGTGCCGGACGGATGGCCGAAGGTGACCGCCTCGCGCTCACCGCCACCGGCGGCGAGGTTGACCAGCGTGCCCGGGATCGCCGCGGCGGTACCGATGGCCACCGCGGCGGTGCCCATCATCGCGTGGTGCAGCTTGCCCATCGACAATGCGCGCGCATGCAGGTCGATCTGCCGGGCGGCGATCTGCTTGCCGCTGGAGGACACGTAATCCTGCGCCGGGGCCACGAAGGCGACCTTGGGGGTGTGCTGGCGGGTGGCGGCCTGCTCGATGCTGTCGATCAGGCCCATGCGCACCGCGCCGTGCGCGCGGATCGCCTCGAAGCGGGCCAGCGCGGCCTTGTCCTCGTTGATCGCCGGCTGCAGTTCGGTGCCGGTGTAGCCCAGGTCGGCAGCATTGAGGAAGATGGTGGGGATGCCGGCGGTGATCATCGTCACCTGGAAGCTGCCAACGCCGGGTACGTCCAGGGTGTCGACCAGATTGCCGGTGGGGAACATCGCCCCGCCCTCGCCGTCATCGGACGGATCGAGGAATTCCAGCTGGATCTCGGCGGCGGGGAAGGTCACCCCGTCCAGCTCGAAGTCACCGGTTTCCTGGACCTGGCCGTCCACGATCGGCACGTGCGCCAGGATGGTCTTGCCGATGTTGGCCTGCCAGATCCGCACCGTGCAGGTGCCGTTATGCGGAATGCGCGCGGGGTCGATGAAGCCGTTGCTGATCGCAAACGGACCGACCGCGGTACTGAGGTTGCCGCAGTTGCCGCTCCAGTCCACGAACGCGGTGTCGATGGCGACCTGGCCGTACAGGTAATCCACGTCGTGGTCAGGCACCGACGGCGCGGAGATGATCACGCACTTGCTGGTGCTGGAGGTGGCCCCGCCCATGCCATCGGTGTGCTTGGCATACGGGTCGGGTGAGCCGATCACCCGCATCAGCAAGGCATCGCGTGCCGGGCCCGGCTGCTGCGCGGCGGCGGGCAGGTCGGCATGGCGGAAGAACACGCCCTTGCTGGTGCCACCACGCAGGTAGGTGGCGGGAATGCGGAGCTGGGGGAGAGCGGTCATGGCGTGGAATCCGACAAAGGTTGAAAAAGCGCGTCCAGTCCACGTTTTGCGTGCCAGATGCGGATCACCTGGACGTGGTTCGCGAACTCGGTGTAGTAAACAAGGTAATCATCGAAGTGGCGGACAGGATGGAATCGCGGCGCGCAACCCAATGCCGGCAGCAGGTCGGCGTGGCGGCTTGAGCCCGCGCCTGGATGGTTCTCGATGAGTTCCAGCGTCGCCTGCAGTGCGTCGATGAACGCCAACTCCAACGCGACCCCGCCTCGCTCGGCGTACCAGTCTGCTGCTTGATCAGCATCGACGACTGCCAGCGGATTCCAGCGCGACGGTTTCATTTGACGCCGCGTTGGCGCGCTCTTTCACGCATGCGATCAAAATGATCCGCCGCGAGCGGCACCGCCGGCCCCGATGCAAGTCCTTCAGCCAGCAGCTGCCCCAGCAGCTCAGCCGCCTTGGACCGCTGCCGCTGACGGATCAGGTCACGCACGTAGTCGGAGGTACTGGAATAGCCGCCCTCACTGACTTCCTCGTCGACGAATTGCTTGAGTGGATCACTGAGCGAGATGTTCATGGTGGCCATGGGCGACTCCTTTGGCAATTTTTGCCACTGAAGTGTGCGCCTGCGGTCTACACGCCGCAAACGCACCCCATTCATCCTTCTGGTGGAGGTCATCCACAGCCTTTCACACCGCCTGCACGGATTCCAGGAAGTCCTGCGCAAAACGCTGCAGCACCCCGCCGGCCTCGTAGATCGACACTTCCTCGGCGGTATCCAGACGGCAGGTCATCGGCACCCGCAGCTGTTCACCGCTGCGGCGGTGGATGACCAGGGTGAGCTCGGCGCGCGGCACGCGCTCGCCGAGGACATCGAAGGTTTCGGTGCCGTCGATGCCCAGCGTGGTGCGGGTGACGCCGGGCTTGAACTCCAGCGGCAGCACGCCCATGCCGATCAGGTTGGTGCGGTGGATACGCTCGAAGCCCTCAGCAGCGATCGCCTCCACGCCGGCCAGGCGCACGCCCTTGGCGGCCCAGTCGCGCGAGCTGCCTTGGCCGTAATCGGCGCCGGCGATGATGATCAGCGGCTGCTTGCGCGCCATGTAGGTTTCAATGGCTTCCCACATCCGGGTGACGGTGCCCTCAGGCTCCACCCGCGCCAGCGAACCCTGCTTGACCTGGCCATCGACCACGACCATTTCATTGATCAGTTTCGGGTTGGCGAAGGTGGCGCGCTGCGCGGTCAGGTGGTCGCCGCGGTGGGTGGCGTAGGAGTTGAAGTCCTCCTCGGGCAGTCCCATTTTCGCCAGGTACTCGCCGGCCGCGCTGCTGGCCAGGATCGCGTTGGACGGGGACAGATGGTCGGTGGTGATGTTGTCGCCCAGCACCGCCAGCGGACGCATGCCACTGAGCGAGCGTGCACCGGCCAATGCGCCTTCCCAATACGGCGGACGGCGGATGTAGGTGCTCTGTTCGCGCCACGCATACAGCGGGCTGATCGGCGCGCCGTGTTCGACCTTGAAGGTGAACATCGGCTCGTAGACCTGGCGGAACTGCTCCGGCTTGACGCTGGCCTTGACCACCGCATCGATCTCGGCATCACTGGGCCACAGGTCCTTGAGCGTGATCGGGTTGCCATCGGCGGTGTGGCCGAGCGCATCCTTCTCGATGTCAAAGCGCACCGTGCCGGCGATGGCGTAGGCCACCACCAGCGGCGGCGAGGCCAGGAACGCCTGCTTGGCATACGGGTGGATGCGGCCATCGAAGTTGCGGTTGCCCGACAGCACCGCGGTGGCATACAGGTCGCGGTCGATCACTTCCTGCTGGATTTTCGGGTCCAGCGCGCCGCTCATGCCGTTGCAGGTGGTGCAGGCGAAGCCGACGATGCCAAAGCCCATCTGCTCCAGGTCGCCGAGCAGGTTGGCCTCTTCCAGGTACAGCTGCACCGCCTTGGAACCGGGTGCCAGCGAGCTCTTCACCCACGGCTTGCGCGCCAGCCCGGCGCGGTTGGCGTTGCGCGCCAGCAGCGCGGCGGCGATCACGTTGCGCGGGTTGCTGGTGTTGGTGCAGCTGGTGATGGCGGCGATGATCACCGCGCCGTCCGGCATCAGCCCCTGCGCCTGTTCCGCCCGACCACTCTCAAGCTTGGCTTCGTCGGCAATGCCACGTGCGGCCAGTTCGCTGGTGGCCACGCGCTTGTGCGGATTGGACGGGCCGGCCATGTTGCGCACCACGCTGGACAGGTCGAACTGCAGCACGCGCGGGTACTGCACGCCGGCCAGGTCGTCCGACCACAGGCCAGCGGCCTTGGCATAGGTTTCCACCAGCTGTACCTGGGCCTCTTCGCGGCCGGTCAGGCGCAGGTAGTCCAGGGTCTGGTTATCGATGGAGAACATCGCCGCGGTGGCGCCGAACTCCGGGGTCATGTTGGAAATGGTGGCGCGGTCGCCGATGGTCAGCGCGCTGGCGCCTTCGCCGTAGAACTCGATCCACGCCCCCACCACGCGCTGGCTGCGCAGGTACTCGGTCAGCGCCAGCACGATGTCGGTGCAGGTGATGCCCGGCTGCGGGCGCCCGGTGAGTTCCACGCCGATGGTGTCGGGCAGGCGCATCCACGAAGCGCGGCCAAGCATCACGCTCTCCGCTTCCAGGCCGCCCACGCCAATGGCGATCACGCCCAGCGCATCCACGTGCGGGGTGTGGCTGTCGGTGCCCACGCAGGTATCGGGGAAGGCAACGCCATCGCGCACCTGGATCACCGGGGACATTTTCTCCAGGTTGATCTGGTGCATGATCCCGTTGCCCGGCGGAATCACATCGACGTTCTTGAACGCCTTCTTGGTCCAGTTGATGAAGTGGAAGCGATCTTCATTGCGACGGTCTTCAACAGCACGGTTCTTCTCGAACGCGGCCTTGTCGAAACCGGGGAATTCCACCGCCAGCGAGTGATCGACGATCAGCTGGGTCGGCACCACCGGGTTGATCTGGGCCGGGTCGCCACCGGCATCGGCGATCGCATCGCGCAACCCGGCCAGGTCCACCAGCGCGGTCTGGCCGAGAATGTCGTGGCACACCACGCGCGCGGGAAACCACGGGAAATCCAGCTCCTGGCGGCGCTCGATCAGCTGGCGCAGCGACGCCTCCAGCGTGGCCGGGTCGCAGCGGCGCACCAGGTTTTCGGCCAGCACGCGCGAGGTATACGGCAGCGTGGCATAGGCCCCCGGCGCGATCGCATCAACGGCCGCGCGGGTATCGAAATAGTCCAGCGAGGTGCCGGGAAGGGGCTTGCGGTGTTGGCTGTTCATCATGGCTGGCGTTGACTGCTTGGTTGGCGGGCCGGGGCGTCGTGACACCGGCGAAAGGGAGCTGCGACGCCGCAACGGAACAGGGCCGGCATGACCGGCCCGCTCCGCAACGCACCCGTTACCGGGTGCGGTACGTCTGCATCACTTGCGCTGGTCGATCGGCACGAAGGCCTGGTCTTCCGGCCCGGTGTAGTTGGCGCTCGGGCGGATGATCTTGCCGTCGATGCGCTGTTCGATGATGTGCGCGCTCCACCCGGAGGTCCGTGCGATGACGAACAGCGGGGTGAACATCGCCGTCGGCACGCCCATCATGTGGTAGCTGACCGCACTGAACCAGTCCAGGTTCGGGAACATCTTCTTGATGTCCCACATCACCGTTTCCAGGCGCTCGGCGATGTCGAACATCTTCACGTTCTGCTGCTCTGCCGACAGCTCGCGCGCCACTTCCTTGATCACGTCGTTGCGCGGATCGCTGACGGTATACACCGGGTGGCCGAAGCCGATCACCACTTCCTTGCGCTCCACGCGCGCCTTGATGTCGGCCTCGGCATCGTCGGGGCTTTCGTAGCGCTTCTGCACTTCAAAGGCCACCTCGTTGGCGCCACCGTGCTTGGGACCGCGCAGCGCGCCGATGCCACCGGTGATGCAGCTGTGCATGTCGCTGCCGGTGCCGGCAATGACCCGGCAGGCAAAGGTGGACGCGTTGAACTCGTGCTCGGCATACAGGATCAGCGAGGTGTGCATCGCCTTCACCCACGAATCCTGCGGCTTTTCATCGTGCAGCAGGTGCAGGAAATGGCCACCGATGGAGTCATCGTCGGTTTCCACGTCAATCGCGCGGCCGTTATGGCTCCAGTGGTACCAGTACAGCAGCATCGAGCCCAGGCAGGCCATCAGCTTGTCGGCGATGTCGCGCGCGCCCGGATGGTTGTGGTCGTCCTTCTCCGGCGACACGCAGCCCAGCACCGACACGCCAGTACGCATCACGTCCATCGGGTGTGCAGACGGCGGCAGTTCTTCCAGCGCCGCCTTGACCGCGGCCGGAATGCCGCGCAGCGACTTCAACTTGGTCTTGTAGGCCACCAGTTCGGCGCGGGTAGGCAGCTTGCCGTGTACCAGCAGGTGGGCGATTTCCTCGAACTCGCTGGTATTGGCCAGGTCCAGGATGTCGTAGCCACGGTAGTGCAGGTCGTTGCCGCTACGGCCCACCGTGCACAGCGCGGTGTTGCCTGCAGCGGTGCCGGACAGGGCGACGGATTTTTTCGGCTTGAAGCCGGGGGCAGTGGTTGCTTCGCTCATGATCCCTCCAGAAAACAGTGGTGCAACGTTACTTCTTGGCGGCAAACAGCGCGTCGAGCTGCTGCTCGAAGGCGTGGTAGCCGATACGGTCGTACAGTTCCTCGCGCGTCTGCATCGCATCCACCACATTACGCTGGTGGCCTTCGCGACGGATGGTCTCATACACGTTCTCGGCGGCCTTGTTGGCGGCGCGGAACGCAGACAGCGGGAACAGCTGGATGGCGACGCCGGCCGAGGCCAGTTCGTCACGCGTGAACAGCGGGGTCTTGCCGAATTCGGTGATGTTGGCCAGCACCGGCACCTTCACCGCGTCGACGAAGCGACGGTAAGTGGCCAGGTCGTAGGCGGCCTCGGCGAAGATGCCGTCGGCACCGGCCTCGACGCAGGCGATGGCGCGCTCGATCGCCGCGTCCACGCCGTCCACCTGGATGGCATCGGTGCGCGCGATCAGGAAGAACTCCGGATCGGTCTTGGCATCGGCGGCGGCCTTCACGCGGTCGACCATCTCGCCCTGGGTGACGATTTCCTTGCCCGGCCGATGGCCGCAGCGCTTGGCGCCCACCTGGTCTTCGATATGGCAGGCGGCCGCACCGGCCTTGATCAGCGACTTCACGGTGCGCGCGATGTTGAACGCGCTGGGGCCGAAGCCGGTATCGATGTCCACCATCAGCGGCAGGTCGCACACATCGGTGATGCGACGCACGTCGATCAGCACATCTTCCAGGGTGTTGATGCCCAGGTCCGGCAGGCCCAGCGAGCCTGCGGCGACGCCGCCGCCGGACAGGTAGATGGCGCGGTAGCCGGCGCGCTGGGCCAGCAGCGCGTGGTTGGCGTTGATCGCACCGATCACCTGCAACGGCGATTCGGCGGCCAGGGCGGCGCGAAAACGGGCGCCCGCGGAAGAAACAGAGGTGCTCATGCGGCATTCCATCGTGAGTGACCCGAATAAGGGCGCAAGGGTCGTGCCAACTGGCAAGTGTCTGATTTGATTGAGACAGCGCGGCGGCACGCACGTTTCATCCTGAAACATTGAAACAGCTGTAACATGACTGGAACTGAAACATTGAAACACGCCCATGTCGATCAGCCTGCCCCGCCACCGCTCCCGCCCGCTCGATCCGGACCCCGGCAGCCTGCCGGTGATCTGGACGGTGAGCGTGTCACGCCTGACCGGCCTGCTGGGCGATGTGATTCCCGAATTCGACCGCCGCGCGCGCATCGTGCCGATCAACCTGGGCTTCGAGGAAGCGGTGGACGTGATCGGCCAGCGGCTGCGCCGCGAGCATTGCGACGTGGTCATTGCCGGCGGCTCCAACGCGGCGTACCTGCGCAGCCGGCTGGAGGTGCCGCTGGTACCGATCCAGGCCAACGGCTTCGACCTGATGGAAGCGCTGGCCCGCGCCCGTCGCATCGCACCGCGGATCGGGCTGGTCACCCACGCCACCGACGTGCCCAGCTTCGGCAGCTTCCAGCACAGCTTCGGGCTGGACATCGAACATCGCCGCTTCGTCACCCGTGAGGACGCGCGTGACTGTATCGCCGACATGCGCGCCAATGGCATCGAGGTGATCGTCGGCACCGGCATGGCGATCGACCATGCCGAGCAGGTCGGCCTGCCCGGGGTGCTGCTGTACTCGGCCGATTCGGTGCGCCAGGCCTTCGAGCACGCGCTGGAACTGACCCAGACCCTGGCCCGCTCCGGCGCGCCCTCGCTGCGCCGGCGCCCGGCGGCCAAGCGCCGCGATCCCGCCCATGCGCTGCTTGGCGACAGCCCGCCGATGCAGCGGGTACGCGAGCGCATCGCGCTGTATGCCCCACACGACAGCACCGTACTGGTCACCGGCGCCACCGGCACCGGCAAGGAACTGGCGGCGCGGCAACTGCATGCCGGCAGCGGCCGGCGCGGGCGCCTGGTCGCACTCAACTGCGGCGCCATCAGTGAATCGCTGCTGGAAGCCGAACTGTTCGGCTACACCGAAGGTGCCTTCACCGGCGCACGGCGCGGCGGCCGCGTGGGCCTGGTCGAAGCGGCCGACGCTGGCACCCTGTTCCTGGATGAAATCGGCGAACTGCCGCTGCCGCTGCAGACGCGCCTGCTGCGCGTCCTGGAGGAACGCGAAGTGCTGCGCGTGGGCGCGACCGAACCGACGCCGGTCGATGTACGCGTGGTGGCCGCCACCTTGCAGACGCTGGAATCACTGGTGGAGGCCCGGCGCTTCCGCGGCGACCTGTATTACCGGCTCGCCGCCCTGCCGATCGCGCTGCCCACCCTGCAGCAGCGCAGCGAGGACGTGCCGCTGCTGGTGGCGCACTTTTTCCAGCAGCTTGCCGCCATCGACTCGCCGCTGTCAGCCGAGGCCCTGCAGCGCCTGTGCGACTACGCTTGGCCCGGCAACGTGCGTGAACTGCGCAACATGGTCGACCGGCTGCGCATCCACTGGCAGCACGGGCAAGGGACGTTGTCGCTTGCGCAGATGCTGGAATGGCTGCCGGAGCTGCATCGATCGCCCCCAGGCAGTGCGCCGGCGGCCACCGGCGAACGCACCGGGGGCGCGCAGGCGCAGCGTTCGCGCCTGTCTGCCGAGGCGGTGCGGCAGGTGCTTGAGGACTGCGCGGGCAACCGCGAGCGTGCCGCCGACGTGCTCGGCGTATCACGCACCACCCTGTGGCGCTGGCTTCGCGCCGATGCTGCCGGTATGCCGGGCTGAATGCTCAGCGTCGCCCGTGCGTGGTCGCCGCCCAGCGCGCTTCGAGGGCGGCAACGCCGCTGCCCACCACCGCGATCCACAGCAACAGCACCCCCATGGGCACCTCGGACAGGTAGAAGAACCAGCTCAGCCAATCCAGCATGCCCAGCCCATCGGGAATCCGAGCGAGGCCATCGGTGAGCGCGGCGACCAGGCAGATCGCCGCCAACAACAGCGCTGCCGGTCGGCTCAACAGGCCGATTACCAGCAACGCACCGGCGATCCATTCAATCCCGCCCAGCACCGGCGCGCTGAGGTGCGGCCAGGGAATACCGGCGTCCACCAGCGTGTGCACCATGCGTTCGCGGCCGGCGTCGGTGAACACCTTGTTCCAGCCGGACACGCTGAACATCACCCCGGCCACCACGCGCGCAAGCAGCAGCACCGCTGCCTCCGCGCCACGCCGCGCCCGTGGCACGGCAAACAGGGAACGCCATGACATCATTGAATCTCCACAATGGGTACTCCGCCCGAGTCTGCCGCACCCTTCCCTGCCGCAGGATGAAACCGGCCGGAACCAGGGTAGATGCGTCAGATCCGCCGGCGGTCAGGGGAACAACAACCGCTTGCTCCATTGCCCGTCGGCGTCCACCTCATAGCACCAGCGCTCATGCAACCGGAACTGCGCGCCGTACCAGAATTCGATCCGCTCGGGCACCACGCGCAGGCCGCTCCAGCCCTCCGGACGCGGTACGTCACGGTCGGCGAAGCGCGCTTCGATGGCGGCCACGCGCGTATCGAATTCCTCGCGCGAGGCCAGCGTCTGCGATTGCAGCGAGGCCCACGCGCCGATCTGGCTCATGCGCGGCCGCGAGGCGAAGTACGCATCGGCCTCGGCATCGGCCACCTGCTCCACCCGGCCCTCGATACGCACCTGGATGCCGGCGTCGCGCAGGCTGCGCCACAGGAACAACAATGCCGCGCGCGGATTGGCGTGCAGTTCGCGGCCCTTGTGGCTGTCCAGATGGGTGTAGAACACGAAGCCGCGGGCATCGAAGGCCTTCAGCAGCACGGTGCGCGCCGACGGCTGGCCGCGGCTGTCGGCGGTGGCCACGGTCATCGCGTTGGGTTCGACTTCCGCGCTGCCCTTGGCTTCTTCAAACAGCTGGGCGAAGGTGTTCAACGCCTCGGTATACAGATCGCTCATGGTGGGTTTCGTGCCATTCGATTTGGGTTTATTGTCGCTGCATGCTTGCCACCCCGTACATGCCCCGCAACAGAGGTTTTCCCGACGCACTGGTAGCGGAGGCGCTGGAGGATGCACTGGCGACGGCAGGCAAGGTCCCAGTATTGGCGATCAGCGGCCTGCAGGGCAGCGGCAAATCGACGCTGGCCGCGCAGGTGGTGGCGTTGGCCACGCAACGCGGGCTGCGCGCGGCAGCGTTGTCCATCGACGATTTCTACCTGACCCGGGCCCAGCGCCAACGCCTGGCACGCCAGGTACACCCGCTGCTGCTCACCCGCGGCCCGCCCGGCACCCACGACCTGCCGTTGGCGCACGCCACCTTGGATGCCATCGCCGCACGCCAGCCGGTGGTCTTGCCGCGCTTTGACAAGCTCGCCGACGAACGCCTGCCCACCGCCGATTGGCCGCGCGTGGAGGACGCGCTCGACCTGCTGGTGTTCGAGGGTTGGTTCCTCGGCACCCCGGCGCAGGACGCCGCCGCGCTGGCCACCCCGTTGAACGCACTGGAGCGCGACGCCGACCCTGACGGTCGCTGGCGGCACTGGTGCAACCAGCAGCTGGCCGAACACTACCCCGCGCTGTGGCAGCGTTGCGACCGGCTGTGGTTCCTGCAGCCACCGGATTTCACCGTGGTGCCGCGCTGGCGCTGGCAGCAGGAACAGAACCTGCAGGCCGCCCACCCCCAGCGCAGCAGCATGAGCCGCGCCCAGCTGGAGCGGTTCGTGCAGTACTACGAGCGGGTCAGCCGGCAGGCACTGCGCACCCTGCCGGCATTGGCCGACAGGGTGATCGCGCTGGACGAGCAGCGCCAGGTCATGGCCGGTGGCACAACGCCCGGCGCGTAGCCGCCTCAGCTCACCAGGAAGGTGATGCGCAGGTTGACCCGCCACTCGGTGATGTTGCCCTCGCCGTCGGTGACCACTTTGGTTTCATTGATCCAGGCGCCCTGGATGCCCTTGACCGTTTCGGACACCTTCTTGAGGCCACTGCGCACCGCGTCCTCCACGCTGGTCTTGGAAGATGCGTTGATCTCGATGATTTTGGCCACTGACATGGGTCGCTCCGACGGCGCGCGGGACATTCCGCGCCAGCCTATCGTGGGGGCCGGCGCGTAAAGGCGGCGACACGGAGGTGTTAGCATCAACGGTAATGAATCCCGCTCCGAACCTCATCCTGATTGGCCCGATGGGCGCCGGCAAAACCTGCATCGGGCGCCGCCTCGCCGAACGCTTCACGCTGGACTTCGTCGATGCCGATCACGCCATCGAGGAGGCGGCCGGGGCCACCATTGCGGCCATCTTCGAGCATTCCGGGGAAGCCGGCTTCCGCCAGTACGAGCACGACGTGCTGCAGGCGCTGTTGGCCGGTCGCAACCAACTGGTCTCCACCGGCGGTGGCGCGGTGCTGGATGCCGACAACCGGGCGACCATCGCCCGGCGCGGTTTCGTGGTGTACCTGCGGGTCAGCGTGGCCGGGCAGCTGGAACGGCTGGCGCGCGACCGCACCCGCCCACTGCTGCAGCGCCCGGACCGCGAGCAGGTACTGCACGCGATGGCGGTCCTGCGCGACCCGCTGTACCAGCAGTTGGCCGACCTCACCCTGGATACCGACCTCTTTACCCCCGCCGACGCCACCGCACAGCTGGTGCTGCGCCTGGCCGCGCACTGGCAGCGACAGGACTCCCCCGCATGACCCCTCCCCCCCGCACCGTTGCCGTTGCCGGCGACACCCCCTACACCATCCACATCGGCCCGGGCCTGCTGGGCCAGGGCGAACGCCTGGCCGAGCATGTGCGCGGCCGCCACGTGCTGCTGCTCAGTGATTCGTCGGTCGCCCCGCTGTACCTGGCCGGGGTGAAGGAAGCCCTGCTTGCCGCGCGCCCCGACCTGCAGGTTGGCGAACTGGTACTGCCGGCCGGCGAAGCCTCCAAGACCCTGGCCAACTTCGGCGCGGCGATCACCGCGCTGGCCGCCCTGGGCGCCACCCGCGACGCCTGCGTGCTGGCCCTCGGTGGCGGCGTGGTCGGCGACCTGGCCGGGTTCGCCGCCGCCTGCTGGATGCGCGGCGTGGACTGCGTGCAACTGCCGACCTCGCTGCTGGCGATGGTCGATTCTTCGGTGGGCGGCAAGACGGCGGTGGACATCCCGGAGGGCAAGAACCTGGTCGGCGCGTTCCATCCGCCGCGCGCGGTGATCGCCGATACCGCCGCCCTGCGCACCCTGCCGCCGCGCGAACTGCGCGCCGGGCTGGCCGAGGTGATCAAGTACGGTGCGATTGGCGATCCGCTGTTCTTCCAATGGCTGCAGGCCGAACACCGCGCCCTGCTGGCCGGTGATGATGCCGCCCTGGCCCAGGCCATCGCCCGCAGCTGCGAACACAAGGCCGAGATCGTCGCGCGCGACCCGCTTGAAAAAGGCGAACGCGCCCTGCTCAACCTCGGCCATACCTTCGGCCACGCCATTGAAACCGAGCAAGGCTATGGCGCCCCGGGCAACGACAACCTCAACCATGGCGAAGCGGTCGCGGTCGGCATGGTGCTGGCCGCGCGCCTGTCCGCCCAGCTGGGCATGAGCAGCACCGCCGACACCGTGCAGCTGCGGGAGCTGCTGGTGCGCTACGAGCTGCCCGTCGCCATTCCCGCCGGCCTGGGCGCCGAGGCCCTGCTGGCGCGCATGCGGCTGGACAAGAAGAACGTGGCCGGGCGCCTGCGCCTGGTGCTGTGGCGCGGCATCGGCCGCGCCGAGGTGGTGGCCGACGTCGATGAAGCCGATGTACTGCGCGTGCTGCAGCCCGACTGAGCTGCGACCGTTCGCCGCAGGCGGCGCGGGCCGACACCGTCCGCGCCGGTGTTCGCGGCTACAATCGCAGCCATGCGCGTCTTCCTGCAGCAACCGCCCAGCGGCACCGAGCCGGCCCGCTATCTCCAGCTGACCCTGCAACCGGACCTGTTCGGCGGCTGGGAGCTGTTGCGCGAATCCGGTTCGATCGGGGGACGCGCGCAGTTGCGGCGCGAGCTGTTCCTGCAGGCCGATGAAGCCCGCCGCGCGTTCGACAAGGCGCGCGACAGCCAGCTTCAGCGCGGCTACCAGATCATCCCTACCCGCGGCGAAACGCCGCGCTGAGCGCAGGCCACCGTGTTTTCATCCCTTCGGCCCTGCGCCACCCGATTCCAAGGAAGCGTCCCGTGACCAGCCCCTCCCGCCATGACCGCCTGCTGCGCGCCCTGCGCCGTGAACCGGTGGACTGCACCCCCGTCTGGCTGATGCGCCAGGCCGGCCGCTACCTGCCCGAGTACCGCGCCACCCGCGCCAAGGCCGGCAGCTTCCTGGCCATGGCCAAGAATCCGGACATCGCCTGCGAAGTCACCCTGCAGCCACTGCGCCGTTTCGACCTGGATGCGGCCATCCTGTTCTCGGACATCCTCACCATCCCCGACGCGATGGGCCTGGAGCTGTATTTCGTCGACGGCGAAGGCCCCAAGTTCCGCCACCCGGTACGCGACGTGGCCGCCATCGCCAAGCTGGCCGTGCCGGACATGGAAACCGAACTGCGCTACGTCATGGACGCGGTGCGGGTGATCCGCCGCGAGCTGGATGGCAAGGTCCCGCTGATCGGCTTCTCCGGCAGCCCCTGGACGTTGGCCTGCTACATGGTCGAAGGCGGCGGCAGCAAGGACTTCGCCCGCATCAAGGCCATGGCCCTGAACGAACCGGCCGCCCTGCACCAGCTGCTCTCGGTGGTCACCGATGCGGTCATCGCCTACCTGTCCGCCCAGCGCGCCGCCGGCGCCCAGGTGCTGCAGATATTCGACACCTGGGGCGGCGTGCTCAGCCCCGGCATGTACCGCGAATTCTCCCTGCGCTACCTGACCCGCATCGCCCGGGAACTCGAACGCGGCCAGGGCGACCAGCGCACCCCGCTGATCCTGTTCGGCAAAGGCACCGGCCTGCACCTGGCCGACCTGGCCGACACCGGTGCCGACGCCCTCGGCGTCGACTGGACCCTGGACCTCGCCGATGCCGTCACCCGCACCGGTGGTCGCGTTGCCCTGCAGGGCAACCTCGACCCGGCCACCTTGTATGGCAATCCCGAGGCGATCGAACGCGCGGCCGGCCGCGTGCTGGACAGCTACGCCCAAGGCAATGGCGGTTCGCGCGAGGGGCATGTGTTCAACCTGGGCCATGGCATGTCGCCGGACATGAATCCCGAGCATGTGGGCGTACTGGTGGAAGCGGTGCATCGGTTGAGCAGGCGCTGAGCGATCTGCTCGAAGCGCCGCCGATAAGCGGCCGTCATTCGGTTCATTCAAGAGGCCGCGGCTTCGTTGGGGCATGCCGCGAGCTTGCGGAGCCCCTTGGCGGCCGGTAGGTCCTTGGCAAAATCAAGGAGGAGGTGACAGCCGCAGGCTGGCGCCGGGGGACATTTGCACAAGGGCGTACCGGCCGCCAAGGGGCTCCGCAAGCTCGCGTTGCAGCCAGCCGAAGACGCGCCTCACTTCGGTAAACAGCATGACGACCAGGGGCGGCGCCACCGGCGACGCGAAGCGCAGCCGACCCACGGTCGGCGCTACCGCATCTTGACCACACCCTGACCCCGCATCGGCGATCATGTGCGCCTCGTTGATGAAGGCACCCACGATGACCACCAGCAGCTACGCTTCGATCCGGCCCCTGCTATGGCTGGTGTCGCTGGCGATCTTCATGCAGATGCTGGATTCCACCATCGTCAACACCGCCCTCCCCGCCATGGCCCGCAGCCTCGGCGAAAGCCCCCTGCAGATGCAGTCGGTGGTCTTCAGCTACGCCCTCGCCGTGGCCACCTTCATCCCCGCCTCCGGCTGGATCGCCGACCGCTTCGGCACCCGCCGTACCTTCCTCGTCGCCATCATCCTGTTCACCCTCGGCTCGCTCGCCTGCGCCCTGGCCCAGACCCTGCACCAGCTCGTGGCCGCCCGCGTCCTGCAAGGCATCGGCGGCGCGATGCTGCTCCCGGTCGGCCGCCTCGCCGTCATGCGCTCGGTTTCCCGCGAAGAATTCCTGCGCGCCATGAGCTTCATCGCCATCCCCGCCCTCATCGGCCCCCTCATCGGCCCCACTCTCGGTGGCTGGCTGGTCGAAGTCGCCTCCTGGCACTGGGTGTTCCTGATCAACCTCCCGATCGGCATCATCGGCTACATCGCGGCCATGAAAATCATGCCCGACCACTACGCCGAACACCGCACCCGCTTCGACCTGGCCGGCTACCTCATGCTCGCCTTCGGCATGGTCGTGCTCTCCCTTGCCCTGGACGGCATCTCCGGCATGGCCACCCCGCATGCCCTGGTGATGCTGATGACCGTGGCCGGCCTCGCCGCCCTGGTTGGCTACTGGCTGCACGCCGCCAACTCCACCGCACCGTTGTTTTCGCTTGCCCTGTTCCACGTGCCCAGTTACCGCATCGGCATCCTCGGCAACCTGTTCTCGCGGATCGGCAGCAGCGCCATGCCGCTGTTGATTCCCCTGCTGCTGCAGGTCGGCATGGGCATGAGCCCGATGAATGCCGGCCTGTTGATGATCCCCGTTGCCGCGGCCGGCATGCTCTCCAAACGCTATGCGGTCAAACTGGTCGAACGCTTCGGCTACCGCCGCGTGCTGATGGTCAACACCGTGCTGGTCGGCGTGGCCATGGCCAGTTTCATCTTCATGACCCCCGGCCAGCCGATCTGGGTGCGCGTCATCCAGCTGGCGGTATTCGGCGCGGTCAACTCGCTGCAGTTCACCGTCATGAACACGGTCACCCTGCGCGATCTCGACCGCGACTTCGCCAGTGCCGGCAACAGCCTGCTGTCGATGGTGATGATGCTGGCCACCGGCTTCGGCGCAGCGGCGGCCGGCAGCCTGTTGGCCGCCTTCGACCATCTGGACGCGCTGCACGGGGCCACCGCCGCCCTGCACGCCACCTTCGTCTGTGTCGGCGCCATCACCCTCACCTCCACCCTGATCTTCTGGCAACTGCCCGACACCCGCCCCTCCCCGCGCGATGTAGAAGAGGTCGCCGAGTAGGTGAATGCTGTTCACTTAAGCGGCCGCAGCGTCGTTCGGGCATACCGCAAGCCGAGCCCCTTCGCGGCCGGCAGGCCCTTGGTGCAAATGTCCCCCGGCCGCCTGCGGCAGCCTCCTCCTTGATTTTGCCCAAGGACCTGCCGGCCGCGAAGGGGCTCGGCTTGCGGAAGGCAGGGCAATTCCATGCTTCCGGGAGGCCGCCTGCGTTCTGCCCAGCGTTTTTTCCGCCTGCCGAACTTTTCGGTCTCCCGTATCTGGCCAGGCATGCGTGGTTCGGGTCAGCGTCACCACCAACGGTGGTGACCTACCTTTCGGTGCCCGCGCGCGGAAAACCGAAACGGCGCAAGCCAACCCACTTGGCGGCCGGCAGGTCCTTGGGCGAAACAAAGGAGGAGGCCGTCGCCGCAGGCGTCGGCCGGGGGACATTTGCGAAAGGGCCTGCCGGCCGCCAAGCAGCACCGAAAGCTCGCGATACACCCGAGCGAAGACGCACACGCTCGTTGCCGCCCGTTGAAGTGAATCTCTCCACTCAACGCAGAGAACAACCAAAAAGCGCCGCGACCCCTGGTGGGATCGCGGCGCTTTTCTTAAGTAAACAGCATTACACCGAGTAGGCGACCTCTTCTGTAGCAGCGGACCGTTGCTCCGATGACCTCCAGCGCACCCACGGTGCGCTCTACCTGCGGGGGGCGCGCAACGCCCGTGCGATCGACTCAACCAGCAGGTCCCCGGTCACCGGCTTGCGCAGGAAACCGGCGAAGCCCGCTGTCATGACCTGCTCTTCGATGCCCGGGTCGGTGCGCGCGGTCACCGCGATCATCGGCATGTCATAGCCCTGGTTGTGCAGGTGCCCGGCCAGTTCGATCCCGCCCAGCCCCGGCAGGTCCAGGTCCAGCAACACCACGTCAAAGGACATGCCGCTGACCTCGCGCAGCGCGGCGAGCGCATGCTCGGCATGCACCATCTGGTGCCCACGTGCGCCCAGCAGCCCGGTAATCACGCTGGCCACGGTCAGGTCGTCCTCGACCAGCAGGATGCGCAGGGATGGCAACGCCGGTACTTCCTCGGCACCGTCGGTCCCGGCCGCCAGCGGGGCGATTTCCAGCGGCAGCGGCAACGTCACGCTGAAGCGCGTGCCCACGCCGAGCTGGCTCTCCACCCCGATCTGGCCGTGCATCGCCAGCGCCAGTTCCCGGCAGATCGCCAGGCCCAGCCCGCTGCCACCGTACTGCGCGGCGGTGCGCGCGCCGTCGGCCTGCTCGAAGCGTCGGAACAGTCGCTGCTGCTGGTCGCTGCTGATGCCCGGACCGGTGTCGGACACCTCGAAGTACAGCCCGCGCTCGGCCGACAACGTACTGACCTTCAAACGCACTTCGCCGTGCGAGGTGAACTTCACCGCGTTGCCCAGCAGGTTGAGCAGAATCTGCCGCACCCGCACCGCATCGCCGACGCCACACAACCCGGGCGGCAACTGGTTGTCCACCGCGAAACGCAGCTGTTTCTGCTCGGCCAGCGCCGCCATCAGCGTGCACACATCCTCCACCAGGTTGTGCACCTGGAACGGTTGTGCCTGCAACTGTAGCCGCCCCGACTCGATCCGCGCCAGGTCCAGCGCATCGTTGACCAGGTGCAGCAGGTGCTCGCCGGCATGCCGGATCGAGGCGGTCCAGCTGCGCTGCTGCGGGTCCAGCGACGATCCCAGCAACAGCTCGCTCATGCCCAGCACCCCGGTCATGGGCGTGCGTACCTCATGCCCCAGGTTGGCCAGGAAGCGCGTCTTCGCCGCCGAGGCCTGCTCGGCCAGTTCCTGCTTCTGCAGGGCCAGCTGGTAGGCATGCCGACGCTGCAGCCGGCGCCGGTACAGCCAGGCGAACAGGCTCATCAGCAACAACGTCATCGAGGTCAGCACCAGCAGCCCGGACAGGCTGCGCCACCACGGTGGCTGCACCCGGAATTCCAGCGACTGCACCCTTGACCACACCTGGTCGGCCGAACGCGCCTGCACTTCCAACCGGTAACGACCGGGCGGCAGGCGCGAGAACACGCGCTCGCCCGCAGGCCCCACATCCACCCAATCCGGGTCGTACCCGGCCAATCGATACCGGTAACTGTTGGAGGACGAATCGGCGAAGGACAACAGCCGCGCCACGATGCGCAGGTCGCGGTCGGCGTCGGCGATTTCCAGCGGCGTCAGGTGGGTGAGATCGGCGACACGGTCGCCGCGGCGCACTTCCACCCGCTCGATCACCAACGGCGCCCGCCGATTGGAGGGCCGCACCTGGCGCGGATCGAACACCACCACCCCGGCCGGCGTGCCGCCCACGATGCGGCCGGTGCCGGTGCGGGTCAGCGTGCTGCGGCGGAATTCCTGGCTCGGCAGGCCGTCATGCACGCCATACAGGCGCACGCTGCCCATCTGCGGGTCGGCCCGGATCAGGCCGCGCGAACTGGCCGCCCACACCACACCCTGCGCATCCACCACCAGGCCGGTCGCCGATACCTCCGGATAACCTGCGCCGCCGCCGATCACCGCCTGCAGCAACAGCCGGCCCTCCTGCCATCGGTACTGGCTCAGCCGACCTTCCTCGGACAGCCACACACTGCCGTCGTCGGCACGGGTCAGCGCGTGGATGGCCGCCGGTGGCGCACCGGGCACCGGCTCGAACCGCGAGCGCGCCGGCACCCACTGCAACAGCCCCTGGTTGGTGGCCACCCACAGGTGGTCCTGGCCGCCGCACATCAGGTCCAGGGTGATCTGGCCCGGTGCCAGGCCGGCATGCCCGGTCGCCACCCGGTGCAGCACATGCCCATCCAGGTCACGTTGCTGCAGGCCGCTGGAAGCGGCACTCCACAGCCGCCCGCCATCACACAGTGCCAGCGATTCGACCTGGCCTTCCATGGCCGCATCCACCGCGGCATCGCGCCCCCAGCGGCGTAGCGAGGCATCCTGCGGGTCGTAGCGCAGCAGCGCATCGAACGAGCCGATCCAGACCCGTCCGTTGGGGTCCTCCTGGACCGACTGCAGCCACTGCGTACCATCCACCCAGGTGCGGTGCTGGGACACCGCACCGGTGACCGGATCGAACTTGTCCAGTGCGCCGTGCGTGCCCACTGTCCATACCCCCCCGTCGGCGGCCGCTGCCATGCCCAGTACATAGGCATTGCGCAGTGAGGAGGGGTCGTCCTCCAGCCGCGACAACACCGAGAACTGCCACCAGCGCGGCAACAGATGCCACAACCCGCCGTTGGTGCTGGCCAACCAGATGCCGCCTTCGCGGTCCTCGTAAGCGCCGGTCCAGTTAGGCCGCACCTGGCCCCGCGCCACCGCGCTGTACAACGGCACCGGCTGGAACTGGTTTTCATACGCCCGGCCCAATCCCGAGCGGGTATCCAGCCAGTACCCGCCCTGCTCGTCGCGCAGCATCATGCCCAGGATCTGGTCTCCCGGATTGACTTTCCACGGCGCCGGCTCGAAATGCCCGTCGGGGCGCCGCACCACCACCCCGGCATTGGTACCGATCCACAGGCTGCCGTCGATCTCGGCGGTCAGCCCGTTGACGGTCTGCTCGGGCAGGATGCGGCTGGGCACGCGCTCGAAATCACTGCCGGTCCAGCGTGCCAGCCCGGCCTTGGTTCCTACCCACAGGCTACCGTCACGGGTGGTCGCCAGCTGGGTGACCGATGAGGATGGCAGGCTGCGCGGGTTGCCGAGCTCGGGCATGAAACGGGTGACCTTGCCGTCGCGGTCCAGCCGGTGCAGGCCGCCTTCGAAGGTACCAAACCACACGGTGCCATCGGCGGTGGAGGTGATGCTCCAGATCGTGTTGCTGCCGATCACCGGATGGCTGGCACGGTCGAAGAAGCGCAGTTCGCGGCGGTCGGCCGACATCATCGCCAGCCCGGCGTTTTCGGTGCCGATCCACAACTGGTTGCGGGCATCGACGTGCACGCTCCAGACGTGGTTGTCGCGCAACCCGTCCTCGGCCCGCCAGACCCGATAGTTGCGCCCGTCGTAGCGGGCCAGTCCATCATTGGTGGCGATCCACAGGTAGCCGTAACCGTCCTCGGCCATGCGGTTGACCGTGTTGGACGGCAGGCCATCGAACACGGTCAGCTGGCGCGGCGTCGGTGGCACCGGCTGGGCGGCGGCGAGCGTCGGCCACCACCACGCAATTCCGATCAGCAGCAGCCAACGCAAAGGCACCACCAGTGGGGTCTCCCGATTCGGTCCATGGATGCACGTCAGGCCGCAACGACCGGTCACCCTGCGGCGCGCCGGTGCTGGGCCAGGTTCCGCATGGTAAACCGTTCGCTGCGCTGCGACGATCCACTCAGGCCGGCAGCGCTGCGCCCACTGCCGCCTGCAGCTGGTCGGCGTCGGCCGGCTTGTGCAGCAGCCCGGCCGCGCCGGCGCAACGGGCGCGCTCGGCCAGGCTAGGGTCACGCCGCGCGGTCAGCACCACCACCGGCACCCGGCAGTGCTGGGCATCGAGCATCTGCAGCAGCTGCCAGCCATCCACGCCGGGCAGGTCCAGGTCCAGCAGCACCACGTCGACGTGGCCGGTGGCCAGTTCGCCCAGCGCCGCCAACGCGTGTGCGGCAATGACCACCTGCATCCCGCGCGCGCCCAGCAACCCGCAGTGGACCTCGGCTACCAGCGGGTCATCCTCCACCAGCAGCACTCGCCGGCCGCGGCATGACCGGCCCGGGGCCGCCCCGCCCGATGCCCTTGCCTCCGCTGCCCCGGACAACGGCACGCTGAGCAGCAGCCGCCGCCCACAGGCGCCGGCCGGCACGGCCAGCAGCACGGCCCCCAGCGCTTTGGCGCACACCCGCACGCGACGCAACGCGTCGCGCAATGCCGCCTCGTTCGGCGTGGGGGCGGCCCTGTTCGGCATCGTCTGGAGGTCCAGCAGCATGCCGCTGCGCCCCGGCAGCCATTCCACCTTCGCCGCCACCGGAGACGCCGGGCTGACCTCCAGCAGCGCGTCGACCGCGGCCTGCAACAGCTGCCGCAATCGCCGCGGGTCGGCGCACACGCGCCCATCGCCGGGCAGGTGGATGCACAGCACCAGGGTGTTTCCGCGCGCGCACAGGTCCAGCTGCAACCGGTACTGCCATCGCCGCAGCAGCGTTGCCAGGTCGAACGTGCAGGCCTGCAGCGGCAATCGGCCCGCTTCCATGCGGGCGTCATCCAATGCCTCGTTGACGATCTCCAGCAACTGCCGGCCCGCGATGTCGATCCGCAGCAGCGGGCTGCGCTGCTGCGCCGCCAGGGGCGATGCAAGCAACAGCTCGCTCATGCCCAGCACCCCCGTCAGCGGCGTACGGATTTCATGGCCCAGCGTCGCCAGGTAGCGCGCCTTGGCCTGCCCGGACTGCCGTGCCCACTGCTGGCGTTGCGCGGCGCTGCGCCGCTCGCGCCGGCGCCACAGCACGCGCCAGACCGTCCAGCCAGACACGCCCGCCAACACCCCCGCCACGGCCAGCGGCCATGCCGGTAGTCCCGGCTGCTGCCAGCGACGCGGTTGAACGTGCAATGGCAGCGCCTGCAGTGCCGACCAGCGACCGTCGCTGCCACGTTCCTGGTACTGCAGCACGTGCTCGCCCGGCGCCAGCTGCGCAAAGACCACCGTGCCGCGATGACGCGTGCGCCGCCAGCCCTGCCCGTCCCCTGGCAGCCGGAAGCGGTACTGCTGGTGCCGGTCCAGCTGCGCGGACAGCACCTGTGCGGTGATCTGGATCTCCCGGTCGCCGGCATGCAGCTGCAACGGCGCCAGTGTCGGCAAGGTGATCAGGCGGCCACCACGGCGCAGCTGCACGCGCTCGATCGCCAGCGCGGACGGCGCACGCGGAGCACCCAGCCGCCGCACATCAAAGCCAAGGGCACCGCCTTCATCGTCGATGGCCAGCATCGTGTTGCCGTCAACCTGCAGGCTCCCCTGCAACAGTGCCTCGGGGATGCCATCGTCGCGCGCATACACGCGAACCTCGCGCCGGGCCGGTGCGATACGCAGCAGGCCATGGCTCGATGTGGCCCACACCACGCCGTCCGCGTCTTCGGCCATCGCGTGCAACGCAAAGGACGGCACGCCATCGCCGGCGCCCAGCAGCACGCTGTGCTGCAGGGTGCCGGCCTGCCATCGATAGCGCTGCAGCGTGCCGGCCGTGGCCAGCCACAGCCCCCCATCGGCAGCGGCATGCATCGCCGTAATGCCGGTGGGCACCTTCATTGCCGTGGGCACGCCCGATCCATTCCAGCGCAGCAGGCCGTGCTCGCCGGCCAGCCAGACGCTGCCGTCCCGCGCACAGTGCAGCGACAGCGGGCCTTGTGCGGCCGCGATCCCCAGGCGGGCCAACGACCAGCGCACCGGCCGCCGACGGTCGGCGCCACGTCGTTCCAGCGCGGTGTCGTGGAGCCGCCAGTACTGGCCGCTCGCACACGCAAGCTCCACGCTGGTCCGCCCACTGCCGGCGACGAATCCGTCCAGGCCGACGCGCTGCAGCGGTGCGGATTGCCACTGAAAATGCTGCCAGAGCGGCATCAGGCGCCAGACCCCCAGATGCCGGCCGAGCAGCCATGCGCCGCCGTAACGGTCTTCAAACGCCACCCGCAGGCGGGGCGCACCGGCACGCCCGGGTGCCGCCAGCACCACCGGTACCGCGGTTGCCGAGGATTGCCGCCAGACCCGCGCGCCTTCGGCCAGCCACGGTGCGTCGTCACGCCCCAGGCCAAGCAGGTGCGCCTGCGGATGTGCGGAAACGCGCTCCAACGCGTCCCCACCGCGCCCTCGCCAGCGCCCGGCCGCGCTGCTGACCCATACCGCGCCGGCGGCATCCACCTGCATTCCAGTGACGGCCGCGCCTGCCAGCCGCGTGTCTTCGGGTCGATGGAAACGCCCTGCGCGCCAGCGCGCCAACCCCTGTGTCGTGCCCACCCACAGATTGCCCCGAGCATCGCGTTGCAGGTGTTCGATGTCGCCTTCCGGCACACCGTCGGCTCGCAGCGTTGGCAGGTAGTGATGGAGCCGGTGCGGCGGCTGCAGATGGAACAGGCCGGCACCGCGCGTCCCGATCCAGACGCCGCCCTCGGCATCGGGCAACAGCGCGCTGATCGTTGCACCGGCCAGGGCCGGATGGTGGCTAGCGCCGAAACGGTCGATGCGGCTGCGATCGGCCGACATGCGCATCAGCTCGCCCTGGTGGGTCCCGATCCACAACCGGTCCTGGGTATCCAGGGCGAGACTGCTCAGCACGTTATCGGCCAGCCCCTGCTCCCTGCGCCAGATGCGGAATCGACGCCCGTCGAAACGCGCCAGGCCATCGTCGGTGGCAAACCAGAGGTAACCGTGTCGATCCTCCAGCACCTGGTAGACCGCGTTGGAGGGCAGACCATCGGCGGTAGTGAAGTGCGTGGCCAGCGCCCCCATCGCCGACGCGCTGCCCGGCATACCCGCAACCAGCAGCACCATCCGCAACAGCCATCCTCGGTGGCCGATGCGCGCGCGGGCAGTCATCGCTTCAACCCACAGTGCACCAGTGCCGCCCGCAGAGCGTCGGGTCCGGCCGGCAGGCGCAGGAACGCCGTGAATCCTGCCGCCGATGCATCGCGCGCCGCGCGCGCATCGGCGCGTGCGGTCAACGCCAGCCGTGGCACGCCTGGCCAACGCCGTGCCAACACCGCACCCAGGCTTTCGGCGTCGATGCGCAGGTCGGGATCACCGGCCAGCAGGTCCCAGGACATCGGCGTCCATCGCGCCAACGGCTGCTCTCCCACGCAGTGACAGCTGACCTGCAGCCCCTGCGCGCGCAGCAATGCAGCAACGACCTCGGCCACCTCCCGCTGCGAAACCACCACCAGCACGCGACGTCCGGCCATGGCGGACCCACCGGTCATCGGCGCCACCACCGTTTCCGTTTCCGTTTCCGTCCCTGCCTGCACCGTCGCGGTGCGCAGCGGCAGCCATACCTGGAACCGGGTGCCGCGGCCGGGTTGGCTTTGCACCCGGATATCGCCCCCCATCGCCTGGGCCAGTTCGCGGCTGATCGCCAACCCCAATCCGCTACCCCCATGACAAGCCAGGGTATCGGCACCGTCGGCCTGTTCGAAGCGTTGGAACAGGCGCTGTATCTGTTCGGGCGTCATGCCGGGCCCGGTGTCCTCCACCGCCAGCAGCAGACCGTCGCCGCCTGCGCCGGCCTGCGCCGACAAGCCGACCCGTCCCTGCGCGGTGAACTTCAGCGCATTGCCCACCAGGTTCAACAGGATCTGGCGCAGCCGCCGTGCATCGCCCAGCAGCGCGCGCTCGGGGTCCAGCGTGCTGTTCCAGTCCAGCGCCAGTTGCTTGGCCTCCGCCACCGGCAACAACAGCGCACGCACCTCGTGCAGCAGCAGGGTGGGCGAGAATGCCTCCATGGTCAGCTGCAGGTGGCCGGCCTCGATACTGGCCAGGTCCAGCGCATCGTCCACCAGTTGCACCAGGTGCTGACCGGCCTGTTGCAGGCTGTCGGCCTGGGTTCGCTGGCGCCCGCTCAGCGGTCCCTGCAACAGCAGTTCGCTCCAGCCGGATATCACCGTCATCGGAAGGCGGATACGCCGCCCGAGGTTCTCCAGGAACCGCGTGCGCTCGGCCGACGCCTGCTCGGCCAGGCGACGCTGGGCGCCTGCATCCAGCAAGTGCCGACGCTGCCGTAATACGCCCGCTACGCTGCGGCACAGGGCCAATGTGCTGAGCAGGCCGGCCAAGGCGAGCCCGCCTTTCCCCACGGAGGTCTGCCACCAGCTGGGCGCCACCTGGAGCATCACCGACACGGGCAGTGACCACGGGCCATCCCCATGGCGCGCCTGCACGACCACCCGGCGGTCGCCTACCGGCAGTGCGGCGAACATGCGCTGGGCGACCGGGCCGGTCGCTACCCAGTCCCGGTCCCGGCCAGCCAGTCGGAAGCGGTACTGGATGCGATCGGGATCCCCGGGGCCCAGCAGATTGACCACGATCCGGATGTCGCGGTCGGCGCTGGACAGTGGCACCGGGCCGGCGCCAGGACGCAGCGACAGCGACGCACCGTTGCGTTGCATGCCGACCGCATTGACCACCAGGGTGGGCACCGGGCGACGCTCCTGCACGGCGCCCGGTTCGAGCAGCAGCAGCCCACCTTCGCGTACGGCGGCGGCAAACGCGCCGCTGTCCAACCGGACCAGCCGCCGGCCCAGGATCTCCTGCACGGGCAGCCCGTCGGCACTGCCCAGGACGCGTACACGCCCCCGCACCGGGTCCACCCGGATCAGGCCGCGCGCCGCACCGGCCCACGCGACGCCGTCGGCATCCACGGCCAGCGCGTCCGCACGCACCATGGGATAGCCCTGCGCGCTGCCGAAACGGCGCACCTGCCGCAACGCACGACCCTCCCAGCGGTGCTGTTCAAGCGCATCCTGACGGCTGAGCCAGAGGCTGCCATCCGGTGCTTCGGCGATGGCCGCCACCGCTCCAGGCCCGACATCGGTGGCAACAAAACGCGCCTGCATCGGGTCCCAGTAGCGGAGTCCATCGCCGTCGGTGGCCCATAACCTCCCGTCGCGCGCGCACAGCAGTTGTCGCGCCACGATGCCCGGCATCAACCCCAGTGCCTGCGGCGATTCGGCGCGCAGCCGCACCCCCGTTCCCGACCACTGCTGGATCTGCCGCGCATGGGCCACCCACACGCTGCCGTCCGCACACGCCTGCAGGTTCATCGGGCCCGTCCCCGGGAGCAGTTCCAGCGACCAGCGCCGTACCTGGGCCCGCGCCGGGTCGTAGCGCAGCAGGTACCCGGCGCTGGCGATCCACAGCCGCTGCCGCGCATCCTCGGCCATGCCAACCGCGGCCGAGGTGAGCCCGGCATGGGGGTACTGGAGATGATCGCTGCTGGCACCGGTGCGCAGGTCCAGCCGCTGCAGCCGGCCCTGCCCGCCTGCCACCCATAGCCGTCCATCGGCGGCGGCGGCAAGGGCCAGTGCGTAGTGGCTGCGGATTCCCGGCAGGCCGTCGGCGGCGGCAGGCAATGCGGTGAACTCGCGCCAGCGTGCGGACAACCGCCACAGTCCGTGCGCGCGGCTGACGAACCAGAGGTCGCCGCGTCGGTCCTGCAACGCCTGGTGCATCACCACCGGTCGCGCCGGTGAACCGTGCAACGGCTGCAGGGCAACGCGCTGGCTGTGCGCGCCGCGATGCAGGTACAGGCCGGAGGTGTGCTGCTGCCACAACGCACCGTCTTCACTGCGCAGCAAGGACCGCGCGGGCGCGGCCGCAGCGGCGAGGGTGGCGTCGCCAGCGAATGTCCAGCTGTGGCGCGCGGTACGGGCGCGAATGCCGCCGCGCGGATCGGCCCACAGGTCCCGGATCCGGTGATCGGACGCTGCTGCTGGCAGGGCGACCGGTTCGAGCCGGTCACCGTGCACGCGATGCAATCCCTGCAGGGTGCCTACCCAGACGATCCCCTGGTGATCCCGCGCCAGCGCGGTGACGTGGACCGTGGCGGCCCCGGAATCCATGCGGTGCCAGCCGCCGCCGGTCGCAGGCAGGACATACAGCCGATGGTCCGCACCCATCACCCAGACGCGACCGTCGCCGCCGCTGGTGATGGCCGCAATACTGCCGCTGCGCACCGCCAGCGGCGCGCGGGCCTCGGGCGGCTCGAAGCCGCTGCGGTCGGCCGGCATCATCAGCACGCCCTGCGATGCGGTGCCCAGCCACAGCCGGTCGGTGGCATCGATGTGCAGCGCGCGCAACGTGGGGTCGATCAGACCGTCTTCGCGTTGCCACGTTCGTGAGTGGCGCCCATCAAAGCGCAGCAGGCCATCATTGCCGGCCATCCACAGATACCCGGTGGCATCCTCGGCGATGGCATGGATGCCGGTGGTCGGCAGCCCATCGATGACCCCCAGTTGGCGCGGCCAGGGCAGATCGAGCACGTCGGCAACGGCAATGCCGTGCCACAACAGGGCCACCAGCATCGCCATGGCGCGTACCCGCACGCCCGTCCGTCGATATCTCCTGCCCCGCACCACGCGTCATTCGAACCGCATCTGATTCATCACGACAACGATAGACAGCCCGACGCCCGGTTACACGCCGCGAACAGGCCCAGGTTCACAGCTTGACGAATCAAATTTTGCATCAACAACTGCAGATCAACACTTCCCATCAATCCAAAACGACTGGGCCGCCCGATCCACTGTCCGGTTGTCGCCGCGAACGCGCGCGGGCAATGGCATCGATCAACAGATCGCCAGTGACCGGCTTGCGCAGGAAACCGTCGAAACCACTCTCCAGCACCTGCTGTTCGGCGTAAGCATCCGACCGCGCGGTGACGGCGATCAACGGCAGTTCGTAGCCCATGGCACGCAGCTGCCCGGCAATGGCGATGCCGTCCAATGCCGGCAGGTCCAGATCGAGCAGGCCCACGTCGAAGCGATCGGCGGCCACTTCGGACAGCGCGGCCAGACCATGCAGCACATGGGTCACCTCGTGGCCACGCGCGCGCAACAGGCCGGCGATGACCTTGGCCACGGTTGGATCGTCCTCCACCAGCAGCATCCGCAACGGCGGCAGCTGGATGCGGGCAACGTCCTGCGCGTCGCGCGGCACGCCACCATGCTGCAGCGTCCATGGCAGGGGCAGCTCGACCGAGAAGCGCGCGCCGTGGCCGGGACGGCTGTCGATGCCGATGCTCCCGCCCATCGCCACGGCCAGCTCCTGGCAGATCGCCAGGCCCAGCCCACTGCCTCCGTAGCGCGATGCCGTGCGCGGACCGTCGGCCTGTTCGAAGCGATGGAACAGGCGCTGCTGCTGGTCGGCATTGATGCCCGGACCAGTGTCGGTCACCTCGAAGGCGATGCCCAGGCCATCGTCCAGCAGCGTCACGCCCAGGCCGACATGGCCGCGTTCGGTGAACTTGATCGCGTTGCCGAGCAGGTTCATCAGGATCTGCCGCACGCGCATTTCATCGCCACTGACCTGGACCGGGCCGGCGAGGTTGAAACTGCGCTCGAAGGCCAGCCCGCGGTGGTGCGCCATCGGCTCCATCAGCGCCTGCATCTGGGCCAGCATCGACATCAGGTCGAAGGGGCGGATGTCCAGCTCCAGCCGCCCCGCTTCGATCCGGGCCAGGTCGAGCGCGTCGTTGACCAGGCGCAACAGGTGGGTGCCTGCATGCTGGATGGAAGCGGCATAGCCACGCTGCAGTTCATCCAGCGGCGTGGCCAGCAGCAGTTCGCTCATGCCCAGCACCCCGGTCATCGGCGTACGCACCTCGTGCCCAAGCGTGGCCAGGAACTGGCTCTTGGCCTGCGACGCCTGCTCGGCGATCTGCTGCTTGTGCACAGTCAACTGCCACTGCTGCCGGCGACGCAACCGCGCGCGCGCCACGTAGGCCAGCCCCGCCACCAGCAGCAGCCACAGCAACAGGTAAACCAGGATCGCCCAGCCACTGCGCCACCACGGCGGCAGCACTTCCACGCTTAGCGTGCGCGACGGCGTCCACTGGCCTTGCGGCGTCGCCGCCTGCACATCGATGGCGTAGTGCCCGGACGGCAGCCGCGACAACAACCGTTCGCCATCGGCCGCCTGCATCACCCAGTTCTGGTCATAGCCGGCGACGCGGTAGCGGTAGCGGTTGCCCTGCGGGTTGGCAAACGACAGCAGGCGCGCGGTGACGATCAGGTCGCGGTCCAGCGGGCCGAGTACGATCGGCGCGTTGACCGGCAACGACTGCTGGCCTTCCGCATCGTCGCGGCGTACCTGCACGCTGTCGATCACCAGCTGCGAGGGCGGCAGGGGCAGGTCGGCGGCATCGGGATCGAAGCCGACCAGGCCGGTGGCGGTCACCGCCAGCACCCGCCCATTGGCCGCGCGCACCGGCGGCCGGCCACTGAACTCCACGTCGGGCAATCCATCGCGTTCGCCATAGATCCGCAGGCGCCGTTCCTTCGTATGCCAGCACACCAGGCCACGCGGCGTGGTCGCCCAAACCTTGCCCTCGCTACCGACCACCACCCCGCCCATCGACACTGCCGGCAGTCCCTGCGCGGCCCCCACGCGCTCGCGCAGGGTCATGCTCAAGCCGTCCCAGCGATAGCGCTCCAACGCGCCGTTGCGGGCCAGCCACAGTTCGTCCTCGCCCACCCAGGTAATGTCGTAGATGGAGCCGCGCGAGACCCCGGGCACCTGCTCGAAGCGGTCCTGGTTCCAGCGCAGCAGGCCCATGTCGCCCATCACCCAGAGTTGCCCGCGCGGGTCGAACAGCATCTGTTCGACCGGATTTTCAGTGAGGCCCCGCCCTTCGTCGTTACGGATGGTGTCCAGCACGGTGCCGTCGGCGGCGCGACGCTGGATACCGAAACTCATCACCGACAACCACAGCTCGCCATTGGGTGCCTGGCGGATCAGGTCGATGCGCTGGCGCACGTCCGAGCCGCCTCCGATCTGCCAGTGGCGCAGCGCGCCGGTACGCGGCTGGTAAAGCGCCAATCGCCCGGCGCGGCCGATCCACAACGCACCGTCCGCGCGCGGCAGCAGCGACCAGTTCGCGCCCACGCCCAACTGCTTGTCATCGGCAATCTGGCGCAGGGTGCCGCCGGCATCGAGCTGGTAGATGCCATGCGCACCGGCGATGTAAAAGTCATTGCCGGCCGCCGCCGCGCTGAGCAGGTACACGCTGTCCAGCGGCTTGCCATCCAGCTGGTACCAGGTGGAGAAGCGTTTCCAATCCGGCGGCAGGTAGGCCAGGCCCTGGGTGAGCATGGCCACCCACAGCCCGCCTTCATGGTCCTGCAGCATGTCCAGCACGCCACTGCGGGAGGTGAGGAAACCGCTGCCGGCATCGCCGGCGAGGACGCGCACGCCGGTATCGTCGCCGCGGTACAGGCCATCGGCGGTCCCCAGCCAGTAGCCGCCGTTGCGGTCATGCACCACCGTGGCCGCACGCACGTCCGCGCTCAGCGTCCACGGCGCCTTGCGCACGCTGCCGTCCGGATCGATCCGGAACAACCCGCCTTCGGTGCCGGCCCATACCGTGCCATCGGTGTCGCGGGTCAGGCGGAACACGCTCTTGTCCCCCAGCAGTTCGGGGGCGATGCGGGTAAAGCCCTGCCCGTCCCAGCGCGCCAGGCCACCGTCGGTGCCTACCCATACCCGGCCCTGCGGGTCGGCCAGCAGGCTGTAGATGGTGTTGTCGGGCAGGCTGGACGGATCGTCGGGGTCGGCCTGGTAACGTACCAACGCGCCGCTTTCATCCCGCCGGCACAGACCATGCCGGTTGGTACCGATCCACAGCGATTTACCCGCGTAGGCCAGTGCCCAGAACTGGCCGGTGCAGCGCTCGTTGAGCTCCGGGAAATGTTCAAAGCGCTCACGGGCGGGGCCCAGCATGCTCAGACCGACGCCGTTGACCCCCACCCAGACCCGGTCCAGCGGGTCCACCAGCAGGGTTTCGATCTCGTTGCCGGGGATGGAATCGGGGTCGGCCGGGTTGTGCTGCCAGACCCGCAGCCCGACGCCATCCACCCGCGCCAGGCCATCATCGGTGGCCGCCCAGACATAGCCCTGGCGATCCTGGGCCAGCGCCAGCACCATGCGCGACGGCATGCCTTCGGCCGCACCGAGCCGACGCATGCGTGGCGTTTCCGCCGCTGTCCCTGCCGATGTCCTGGCCGCTGCCGCCACTGCTGGCAGCGCATACAACGCCAGTGCCAACAACACGATGCCCGCGCACCACCCTCGCGCCCCTGTCGCCATCCAGCTCTCCCTATAGCGGGCAATTGTCCCACAGCGCCCGCGACTGCGCGTGCGTTGCCCGGTGGCATGCCCCGCCCGAACGCGCGGCTGCCTCCCCCGTGCCCGTGCAAGCATGGATCGCGCCGCACGGGGGCACCACGGTCTGTTGCAGCCATGGCATTGCCGGCCGTAACGGGGCTATGGGTATGATCGGTGCCGACCTACCCTTGAGCCCGGCAAATGACCCAGCGCCTGATTCTTGCCCTGCTGCTGTGCAGCGCCGCGCTGGCGGCGCAGGCAGCGCCGGACACCTATCGGCTCGATCCGGTCCATACCCGGGTGATGTTCGCGGTGGAGCATGCCGGCTTCTCGCACGCACTGGGCACCGTTTCCGGCAGCGAGGGGGTACTTGCCTTCGACCCGGACGATTGGCGCAGCGCCACGTTGAGCGTGCGCGTGCCCATGCAACGCCTGGACCTGGGCGATGACAGCTGGAACAAGGCCACGCGGGCCCGCAACCTGCTCGATACCGGGCGCTTTCCCGACGCACGTTTCGTTTCGACCCGGGTCGAACCCGTTGATGCCACCCACGCCAATGTCAGCGGCCAGCTGACCCTGCGCGAGGTCACCCGCGAGGTCACCCTGGCGGTCACCCTCAATGCGCTCAAACGCCATCCGTTGCCCCCCTTCCGCCGCACGGCCGGGTTCTCGGCCACCACCACGCTCAGCCGCAGCGCATTCGGCGTGGCCGCCTGGCCGTCGATGATCGGCGATGAAGTGCAGCTGCGGATCGAAGCCGAGGCGGTCCGCGACCGCAGCGCCACCGATCCGCAGGACACACCGTCCGTCGATGACGCGGGAACTCCCGACACCCCTGACGACTCCCAGTCACCACCCCCACAGCCGGTCCAGGAGACCACGCCATGACCGCCAAGAACACCGCGACCCGCTGGGGAGGTGTCAGCCAGACCCTGCACTGGTTGATCGCCCTGCTGATCCTCGCCCTGGGCATCGTCGGGCTGACCATGGGCGAATTTCCGAAGACGCCGAAGTACTTCTGGATCTACACGATGCACAAGTCGATCGGCATCACCGTGTTGGCGCTGGTCGTGGCGCGACTGGGCTGGCGGCTGTACGCCGGTGCACCCGAGCCGGTGCCCGGCACCCCCAGCTGGCAGGAACGCATTGCCTCGGCCACGCATTGGCTGCTGTATGGACTGATGTTCGCCATTCCGCTGTCGGGCTGGCTGTATGACTCGGCCAGTGGCCTGCGGCCGTTCCGGTGGTTCGGGTTGGTCGAGGTGCCCAAGCTCAGCGGCCCGGACGAACGCGTTACCCAGGTGTCCCATGCCATCCACGAATGGGGCTTCTGGCTGCTGATCGCGGTGGTGCTGGCCCATGCCGGCGCCGCGCTCTACCACCATTTTTACCAACGCGATGCGACCCTGGCGCGCATGCTGCCGCAGCGTTGGCTCGCCTCCCCCCAGAAGGATTGAAGATGAACATCAAACTGACCTCCCCCGCCGCCGTCGCCGCCGCCCTGGCCGGGATGATGGCGACTGCCCCGGCCTTCGCCGCCGACTACGTGCAGGCGCCCGGCTCGATACTGGTGTTTGCCACCAAGTACGACGGTGAAGTGTTCACCGGCAGCTTCCCCGGCTTCGACACCAAGCTCAGCTTCGACCCGGCCAAACTGGAGGGCTCCAAACTGGAGGTCACCATCCCGTTGGCCGGCGCCAAGAGTGGCAACAGCGACCGTGATTCGACCCTGCAGGGCGCCGACTTCTTCAACGTCGGCAAGTTCGCCCAGGCCAAGTACAGCGCCAGCACGTTCCGCGCGCTGGGCAACAACCAGTACGCCGCCGACGGCACCCTGGAGCTGCGCGGCATCAGCAAGCCGGTCACCCTGACCTTCACCTGGACCCCGGGCGCGCAGCCGGTGCTCAGCGGCAAGGCCACGATCAAGCGCCTGGACTTCGGCGTGGGCGGCGGCGACTGGGCCGACACCAAGACCATCCCCAACGAGACCGCGATCAGCACCAAGGTGGTGTTGAAGGCGAAGTAGCGCCGGGCTCTGCCCGGCTGCTCTTCCAGGGCAACGCGAAATGTGCAGGTGTCCCAGGCCGGGCCGGGGTGGGCGGGTATGCGGGACACGCTGCAAGTACATCCATGTAAGCTCCGGCGCCGCATCCATGCGGCTCAGGGTCCCGCATACCCGCCCACCCCGGCCCTCGACAATTGGCCGGTGCGCAAAGGAGGTCAAGGGCAGACATGCACGACCTTCTGGCTGGCGCTGGCGTAGCGCCGGGCTCTGCCCGGCGGGGCAGGATCCCGCAGCGGGGTAGAACCCCGCTCTACGCCAGCCAGGCCGCTACGGCGGCCTCGTTGAACGGCCAGTCCAGTTCCCGCCCCTGCGCGTCGCGCAGCACCGGCACGCGCAGGCCGTAGCGGGCTTCCAGCACCGGGTCGTCATCGATGAACACGCTGTCCAACCCGGGCACGCGGGCGTGTGCCAGTACCGCCAGGGCCTGGTCGCACAGATGGCAGTCGTCACGCTGGAACAAGGTAAACACCGGCCCACCTTCCTTCGGAAATGTTGCGCCGCAGCCATGGCAGGCGCCCGCGACAGCATAGAATAGTGCTCCATCCGATACCCGCAGTTTGGCAATCATGGCTGTCAGCACGTTCGACGTTTTCAAGATCGGCATTGGCCCGAGCTCTTCGCACACCGTGGGACCGATGAAGGCCGCCGAACGCTTCGTGCACCGCTGGCTGCTCGACCCGGGCCGCCTGCAGGACGTGGTGCGGATCCGCGCGGACGTCTA
The DNA here is from genome assembly GCF_057835675.1 of Stenotrophomonas sp. GL_101. Taxonomy (NCBI): domain Bacteria; kingdom Pseudomonadati; phylum Pseudomonadota; class Gammaproteobacteria; order Lysobacterales; family Lysobacteraceae; genus Stenotrophomonas; species Stenotrophomonas sp. GL_101. Next base: position 3,547,582 of record NZ_CM174432.1, read on the forward strand.
TGGCTCGCTGGCCCTGACCGGGCGCGGCCATGGCACCGACAAGGCCGTGCTGCTGGGGCTGGAAGGCCAGCGCCCGAACCTGATCGACCCGGACATCATTCCCGAGACCCTCGAACGCATCCGCAGCAGCAAGCGGATCCGGCTGATGGGCACCCATGAGATCGCCTTCGACGAGAAGCGCGACCTGGGCCTGAACAAACGCCAGAAGCTGCCCTACCACACCAACGGCATGCGCTTCACCGCCTATGACGCCGACGAGCAGGTGATCGCCACCCGCGATTACTACTCGGTGGGCGGCGGCTTCGTGGTCAACCAGGATGACGCCGCCGATGACCGCATCGTGCCCGATGAAACCCCGTTGCCCTACCCGTTCAAGAGCGGCGACGAACTGCTGGCACAGACCGCGCGCAGCGGCCTGAGCATTGCCCAGATGATGTTCGAGAACGAAAAATGCTGGCGCAGCGAAGACGAGATCCGCGAACAGCTGCGTGAAATCTGGAGCGCGATGCAGAGCTGCGTGGAGCGCGGCATCCGCCAGGAGGGCACGCTGCCCGGCGGTTTGCATGTGTCGCGCCGCGCGCCGGCGCTCTACCGTGAATTGTCCTCCAAGCCGGAAGCGGCGATGCGCGATCCGTTGACCACGCTGGACTGGGTCAACCTGTACGCGCTGGCCGTCAACGAGGAGAACGCGGCCGGTGGCCGCGTGGTCACCGCCCCCACCAACGGTGCGGCCGGCGTGCTGCCCTCGGTGCTGCACTACTTCGACCGGTTCTGTCCCGGCGCCAACGAACAACGCGTGTTCGACTTCCTGTTGACCTCGGCGGCGATCGGCATCCTGTACAAGGAAAACGCCTCGATTTCCGGTGCCGAAGTCGGCTGCCAGGGCGAAGTCGGCGTGGCCTGCTCGATGGCCGCCGGTGGGCTGGTCGCCGCCCTTGGCGGCAACCCGAGCCAGATCGAGAACGCCGCCGAGATCGGCATGGAACACAACCTGGGCCTGACCTGCGATCCGATCGGCGGGCTGGTGCAGATTCCCTGCATCGAACGCAATGCGATGGGCGCGGTCAAGGCCATCAATGCCTCGCGCATGGCGATGCGGGGCGATGGCAAGCACAAGGTATCGCTGGACAAGGTCATCAAGACCATGCGCGATACCGGTCGTGACATGCAGGACAAGTACAAGGAAACCAGCCGCGGCGGGCTGGCGGTCAACGTCATCGAGTGCTGATCGCTGCCGGGTTACGCTTAGCGCTCCCCCTACGGAGACCGCCATGCGCATCCTGGCTGCCGCCCTGCTCGCCTGCCTGCCGCTGACCACCCTTGCCGCCGATACATACGGGCCACGCCTGGAAGGCTTCGACTACCCGTGGCCGGTCAAGACCTTCGACCTTGAGTCGCAGCGCCAGCCGCTGCAGATGGCCTACCTGGACGTGGCGCCGGCCGGCAAGGCGTTCGCCGGCACGGTGGTGCTGCTGCATGGCAAGAACTTCTGCGCGGCCACCTGGGAAGACACCATCAGCGCGCTCAGCGCGGCCGGCTACCGGGTGATCGCACCGGACCAGATCGGCTTCTGCAAATCCAGCAAGCCCGAACGCTACCAGTATTCGTTCGGCCAACTGGCTGCCAATACCCATGCCCTGCTCGCCCACCTCGGCCTGGACGCAGCCAAGGTCGATCTGGTTGGCCATTCGATGGGCGGCATGCTCGCGGTGCGCTACGCGCTGATGTACCCGCAGCACCTGGGCAGCCTGGCGCTGGTCAACCCGATCGGGCTGGAAGACTGGAAGGCAAAAGGCGTGCCGTGGCGCAGCGTGGATGCCTGGTATGCCAACGAGCTGAAGACCAACCTGGAGAGCATCAAGAAGTATCAGCGGGAGGTGTACTACAACGGTGATTGGCAGCCCGCGTTCGACCGCTGGGCGCGGATGCAGGCCGGAATGTATGCCGGGCCGGGCAAACAGGCCGTCGCCTGGAGCCAGGCGCTGACCTCGGACATGGTGTTCAACCAACCGGTGGTGTACGAACTGCCGCGCCTTCGCGTGCCCACCACGTTGTTCATTGGCCAGACCGACCGTACCGCGATCGGCCGCGACCTCGCGCCGCCGGCGTTGAAGGCCACGCTGGGCAACTATCCGGCACTGGGCAAGGCGGCGGCCGCGGCGATTCCCGGGGCGACCCTGGTGACGTTCGAGGACCTGGGGCATTCGCCGCAGGTGCAGGACCCGAAGCGGTTCAACGCGGCGCTGTTGAAGGCGCTGGCAGCCCCGCTGTAACCGGCCACCGCCCCCCGGTAGAGCCGACCGTTGGTCGGCTGCCACATTGACCGCGCCCGCGCGCAGCCGACCAACGGTCGGCTCTACCGGCGGGCGATGGCCAGCACGTCGTCGAGCAACGCCGCCGCCGTGACCTCTGCACCGGCGCCCGGCCCCTGGATCAGCAGCGGCTGGCTCGGGTAACGGTCGCTGTGGATCGCCACGCGATTGTCGGTCTGTGCGCCGCCGGCCAGCGGATGGCCCACGGGCAACACCCGCAGCCCCACCGAAGCACCCGCGTGGTCGAACCCACCGACGAAGCGCAGGCAGCCGCTCTGTTCGCGCGCCCGCTGCCAGTGCCGCAGCAGCGGCGCATCCAGTAGCGACAGCTGCGCGAGCGCCGCGTCGGCGGGAAGCGCAGCCAATGCGCCAGGCACCAGCGAGGCCACGTCGACCTGCTCGGCGCGCAGCGCGATGCCGCTGGCGCGGGCCAGGATCAGCAGCTTGCGGCGCACGTCCTCACCGGACAGGTCCACGCGCGGGTCCGGCTCGGTATAGCCGGCGGCGGCGGCCTCGCGCACCCAGTCGGAAAACGCGCGCTGGCCATCGTAGTGGTGGAACAGCCAGGCCAACGAGCCCGACAGCACGCCTTCGACACGATGGATGCGGTCGCCACCGGCGACCAGCGCACGCAGACTGCTCAACAGCGGCAGGCCGGCGCCGACGGTGGCGCTGTCACCATACTGCGCATCGCCGTCCCGGTGACTGTCGATGATGGCCTGTGCCCGTGCCAGCTGCGCACCGCGCCCCAGCTTGTTCGCCGTCACCACGTGCACGCCACGCGCCAGCCATTGTTCATGCCAGTTGGCCACGTCATCGCTGGCGGTGGCGTCGACAACCACATCACCGCGCTGCAGGCCCTCTGCCTCCGCCCACGGCTGCAGGGCCGGCGCACCACGCTGGGCGCGGTTGGCGTGCTGCAGTTCCTGTTCGGGCGCCAGCACACAGGCACGCGCCGTGCGCGAATTGGCCAGCCACGAAAAAACCGGCAGCTGCACGCCGCGTGCCTGCAGGGTCTGGTAACGCTGCACGAAGGCCGTACCGACCGTTCCGGTGCCAAGCAACGCCAGTTTGCGCTGCGCCGACAGGGCAGCCACCGGTTTCACTACCGCGTTCATGCATCCACCTGTTTGCGCCGCGCCGCGTCGGCCTGCCGATCGATCACCGCCTGCGCCCGCGCCAGCCCGTCCTGCAGGTCGGCCACCAGGTCTTCCGGCGATTCGATGCCCACCGACAAGCGCAGCAGCCCTTCGCTGATTCCGGCATGCGCGCGCGCTTCGGGTGTCATGGCGGCATGGGTCATGGTCGCCGGATGCGCGACCAGGCTTTCCACCCCGCCCAGCGACTCGGCCAGAGTGAAGCAACGCAGGCCGTCAACGAACGCGCGCACCGCCGCATGCGGGTCATCGCCCGGGCAGGAGGCCAGTTCAAAGGACAGCATCGCGCCGAAACCGTCCTGCTGGCGCGCGGCGATGGCGTGGCCCGGATGGTCGGCCAGACCGGGGTAATAGACGTTGGCGACCGCATCGCTGGCCACCAGCAGGTTGACCACCTCGGCGGTGTTTTCCTGGTGCGCGCGCAGCCGCGCGCCCAGCGTGCGCAGACCGCGCAGGGTCAGGAAGGCATCGAACGGCGAGCCGGTCAGGCCCAGCGCGTTGGCCCACCACGCCAGTTGCTCATGCACGGCCGCATCGCGGGCAATCACCGCGCCACCCACCACGTCGCTGTGGCCGTTGATGTACTTGGTGGTCGAATGCAGCACCACGTCGGCACCGAAACGGATCGGCTGCTGCAGTGCTGGCGACAGGAAGGTGTTGTCCACCACCACCTTGGCCCCGGCCTTGTGCGCGGCGTCGATGACAAAGCGCAGGTCGGTGATGCGCAGGAGCGGATTGGACGGGGTTTCGATCAACACTAGGGTCGGCGACCGGGCCAGGGCATCGGCCAGCGAACGCGGGTCGGTCAGGTCGGCGGTGATCAGGCCGAAATGGCCTTTTTTTGCCAGCGCATTGAACAGGCGCCAGCTGCCGCCGTAGGCGTCATGCGGTACCACCAGCGTATCGCCAGGCTGCAGCAGCGCATTGAGCACCAGGTTGATCGCGCCCATGCCGGTGGAGGTGATCACACCGCCTGCGCCGCCTTCCAGTTCGGCCAATGCCTCCCCGAGCAGGTCGCGGGTCGGGTTGCCGCTGCGCGTGTAGTCGTACTGGCGCTTGTTGCCGAAGCCATCGAAGCTGAAATTCGACGACAGCACGATCGGGGGAGTCACCGCGCCGTGGGCGGTGTCGCGGTCGATACCGGCGCGCACGGCGGCGGTGACGCGACTACAGGACGGCGGATTTCCAGCGGACAGGCTCATGCGGTTTCTCCCGGGATACGGATGGCGTTGGCGAGGATCGCGTCGATGCGATCGGTTTCTTTCAGGAAAGCGTCGTGCCCATAGGGCGAGCGCAGCACGCGCAGGCTGCCGCGTGGGCCCAGTCCTTCGACCAGAGCAACGCAATCGGCCAGCGGCACCAGGCGGTCACCCTCGACGGCGACCACCACGGTCGGCACCTCGATGGCGGCCGGGTCGACGCGATGCAGGTCGATCGATTCAGACAGGCGCAGGTAGGCATCCACCGGCGTGCGCGCCACGTACTGCGCACCGGCGGCATCGAGATAATCCTCTGCAGCTACACGCACGCGGCCATTGACCACTTCCGGGGCGGCATCGAAGCGCTCGCCGAACTCCTCCGGGGTGCGGTAGCTGAGCATCGCGAACTGGCGGGCCAGCGACAAACCGTGGCTTTCAGCGCACTGCAACTGGCCCAGCGCAACGGCGCGGCGCTGCAGTGCGCGCCAGGCGGCGGCATAGGGATGCGGGCGATGCGCACCGCTCACCGCCACCAGCGTGCGCAGGCGCGGGCGATGGCGGATGGCGAACTGCTGGCCCACCAGTGCGCCGTAGGAATAGCCGACAAAGCTCTGCAGCTGGGCGATACCGAGGTGATCGAGCAGCAGCGCCAGCGCGTCGGCCTGGTCGGCGGTGTCGATGGGCAGGTCGAGCGCGCCGTCGGCGCCGATGAAATCGAACGCCAGTATCCGCAGTGCGGCCGGATCCAACGTGCGTCCGGGGGCGACCAGCCCTTCGGCCCAGCCCTTTTCGCTGAACTCAGCACTGGACGCCACGTGCCGGTGCGCGGAAATGCCGCCGGCCAACACCACCACCGGCGCATCGCCACGCCCAACCAGTTCGTAGCGCAACCGCACTGGCCGCGGGCCGTTGTGGCGCATCGACAGCACCGCGGCGATTTCGCCGCGCACGGCGGTCAGCCCGGCGTCGACGGGGACGCTGATCGGTGCAAAGGAGTCGATGGCAACAGCAGTGGCGGTGGCGAAACCCATGGCGGTATCCAGAAGTAGGAAAACGGCCATCGAGCTTTCGCGGAGCTCGCGTTCGAAGTGCACGCACGGTGCACGGTTCGAACCATCTTTCGGAAGACGCCACGGTCTCCGCAGGATTTGGCACCTACGCAGGTCGCTTGCGCGCCTGCGGGCTGCCCCGGCTTCAAAGGGCCTGTCCCTCTGCCGGTCTCGATGGTGGAGCCACGATGCCAGCCCTTTCGGCGCATGTCAATCCTTTCATCGGGATGAAGCGATATAGTTTTTTCTCATCAGGTGGGTTTGCTTTCCTGAACCGACCCGCTTGCGTACAGTCGTCGCCATCGTCACCGGATGCCTGCCATGCGCCGTCTGCTGCTGTTGACCCTGCTGCTGCCCCCGCTGGCGGTTTCTGCCGGCCCGCCCGCCAGCACGGCGGCGTGGCGCGCCGGCTGGGGCCTGGTGCCACAGGAAGCCCCGGCCCGGCAGGGCGGCCTGGCCGAGGACGACAGCGCCGCGGGCATCGCCTCGATCCACCTGGAGGGGGTCGACCACCGCTGGCAGGCACGGGTGGACAACCACCTGGCCGGGCCGGTGCAGATCACGCTGCGCCAGCCCCCCGGCGCGGTTGCAGTGCCGGGACTGCCGCTGCAGACCGTGCTGTCGGGCGCGGCCAGCGTGGTGGTGACCCGGTTGCAGCTGCCGGCCGATACCCCGCGCCTGGATGTATTGCTGGATGCGGTGCCCGGTGATCCGGACGCGCGCCCGCAGGACGTGGCCTACCAGCTGCCGTTCGATGGTGGCCAGGTGCACGTCAGCCAGGCACCACAGGGGCATTTCAGCCACACCGACGCCGAAAACCGCGACGCGATCGACTTCACCCTGCCCGAAGGTACCCCCGTCGTCGCCGCCCGCGCCGGCCGGGTGATGCAGTTCCAGCAGCGTTTCCAGGGCAATGGCCACGACCCGCTGCGCGACCGCGACCGCGACCGCGCCAACTTTATCCGGATCCTGCACGACGACGGCAGCATGGCGGTCTATGCACATCTGCAGGGCAACGGCGTGCAGGTCCGCCGCGGCCAGCGGGTGGAGGCCGGCCAGCGTATCGGCCTGTCAGGCAACACCGGCTTCAGCACCGCCCCGCACCTGCACTTCGTGGTGCAGGCCAATGCCGGCATGCAGTTGCGCTCGATCCCGGTCCGGATCGTCACCCCGCAGGGCCAGCTGCACTTTGCCCGCGAGGGCAGCGCTCAGGGCACGGCAGCCACGCCCTGAGCCGTCGCCCGCTATACTGGACGGCTCATCTCTTTCGAAAAGCGCCCCGGGCGGGCGCGTCCTGCCATGTCCGAAGTCGCTACCGAAGCTGCGCGCCGCCGTACCTTCGCCATCATTTCCCATCCTGACGCCGGCAAGACCACGCTGACCGAAAAGCTGTTGCTGTTCGGTGGTGCGATCCAGATGGCCGGCTCGGTCAAGGGCCGCAAGGCGGCCCGCCACGCCACCTCCGACTGGATGGCGCTGGAAAAGGAACGCGGCATCTCGGTCACCTCCTCGGTGATGCAGTTCCCCTACGAAGGCAAGATCGTCAACCTGCTCGACACCCCCGGCCACGCCGACTTCGGCGAGGACACCTACCGCGTGCTGACCGCGGTGGACTCGGCGCTGATGGTGATCGACGTGGCCAAGGGCGTGGAAGAGCGCACCATCAAGCTGATGGAAGTGTGCCGCCTGCGCGACACCCCGATCATGACCTTCATCAACAAGCTCGACCGCGAAGGCAAGGAGCCGATCGACCTGCTGGACGAGGTGGAAAGCGTGCTCGGCATCCAGTGCGCCCCGGTGACCTGGCCGATCGGCATGGGCCAGCGCCTGAAGGGCGTGGTCCACCTGATCAGCGGCGAAGTGCACCTGTACGAGCAGGGGCGCAACTTCACCCGCCAGGATTCGACCATCTTCCCGTCGATCAATGCGCCGGGACTGGCCGAGAAGATCGGCGAGCGCATGCTGGCCGACCTGCGCGACGAACTGGAACTGGTGCAGGGCGCCAGCCATCGGTTCGATGTGGAGGCCTACCTGGCCGGCAAGCAGACCCCGGTATTCTTCGGCTCGGGCGTGAACAACTTCGGCGTGCAGCCGCTGCTGGACTTCTTCATCGAACACGCGCCGTCGCCGCAGGCACGGGCCACGACGGGGCGGGTGATCGCGCCGCAGGAAAACAAGCTGACCGGCTTCGTGTTCAAGATCCAGGCCAACATGGACCCGCAGCACCGCGACCGCGTGGCGTTCATGCGGGTGTGTTCGGGCCGTTTCGCCGCGGGCATGAAGACCTTCCACGTGCGTACCGGCAAGGAGATGAAGCTGGCCAACGCGCTGACCTTCATGGCCAGCGACCGCGAGATCGCCGCCGAGGCCTGGCCGGGCGATGTGATCGGCATCCACAACCACGGCACGATTTCCATCGGTGACACGTTCACCGAAGGCGAGGCGGTGAGCTTCACCGGGATCCCGAACTTCGCCCCGGAACTGTTCCGCCGCGCGCGCCTGCGTGATCCGCTCAAGCTCAAGCAGCTGCAGAAGGGCCTGGCCCAGCTGTCCGAGGAAGGCGCCACGCAGTTCTTCCGCCCGCTGATGAGCAACGACCTGATCCTGGGGGCGGTGGGTGTGCTGCAGTTCGACGTGGCCGCCTACCGGCTGAAGGACGAGTACGGCGTGGAAGCCACGTTCGAGCCGGTCAGCGTGACCACGGCGCGCTGGGTAAGCTGCAGCAATGAGAAGAAGATGGAGGAGTTCCGCGAAAAGAACGCGGGCAATCTCAGCATCGATGCGGCGGGCCACCTGGTGTACCTGGCACCCACCCGGGTCAACCTGCAGTTGGCGCAGGAGCGTGCACCGGACGTGCGCTTTGCCGCCACGCGCGAAGCGGCACACAGCATTTCGGTGTCCTGAGCCACCGGCTGAACAGGCACGCGTGCATGCGTGCGCCATCGCGGCGATGATAGGGGGGAGCGGGCTCCCCCTCCCCGCGTCCCCTCATCGCCCATGACTACTGTCGCTTCCGTACGAGAAGAAATCGCCAGCGCCCTGACTCACGGTCTCGGCGCGGTCGCTGCATTGGCAGCCAGCGCGGTCCTGATCACCCTCGCCGCGATCTACGGCGACGCCTGGCAACTGGCCAGTGCGATCGTGTTCGGCGTGGCCTTGTTGCTGCTGTACACCGCCTCGACGCTGTACCACGCGATCCAGCACCCGGTCGCCAAGGGCCGGCTGAAAGTGTTCGACCACTGCGCGATCTACGTGCTGATCGCCGGCACCTATACGCCGTTCACGCTGATCGGTCTGCGCGGCGGCCCGTGGGGCTGGGGCATGTTCACCGCGATCTGGGCGCTGGCGTTGGCGGGGGTGATCTTCAAGTTGTTCTTCACCGGCCGTTTCAAGCTGCTGTCGACGATCATCTACATCGCGATGGGCTGGATGGTGATGGTGGCGATCAAGCCCATGTGGGCCTCCATCGACGGCTGGACGCTGGGCTGGCTGCTGGCCGGCGGGCTGTCCTACACGCTGGGCACCTACTTTTACCACCGCGAATCGATCCCGTACTCGCACGCGATCTGGCACCTGTTCGTGATCGGCGGCAGCGTCTGCCATTTCGTCGCGGTAACAGCGCAGATTCTTTAACGGCTGACGTCAACGTCAAGTTCAACATCAACGGCCGGATGCCGGGATGTGGCTGACTGGGTCGGTGTGGGTGGGTAGGCGGGACACGCCGTAAACCCATCCTTGGGGGCTCGTGGTCCGCATCCATGCGGCCCAACGGTCCCGCCTACCCACCCACACCGACCCCTGACAAATCTGCGGCGCTCAGGCTAAAAGCGGTAGCGCGGCAAGTCGGTAGAGCAGGCCTCGGCCGTTTTTTGGGAAGGAGGATGCCGACCGGAGGTCGGCACCAAGCGAGAGCCAAGGACCAAAGCGCGCCTCGCCCGATACCCAACACCCAACTTCCGAATCCCGAATCCCGGCACAAGATCAGCATCAGCCACGCATGGCTCGGCTCTACGCTGCATTTTGCTGGCGCACCGGGAATCTGTCGGGGCGTGGCGCGGGTGGGTTCACGGGACCGTTGGGCGCCATGGATGGCGCTCACGAGCTTACATGGGTGAAGGCGTGCGCTTGCGAGGCACTGCCTCGCGCACGACTGAACGCCGCGCCGCCATGCGGCGTGGCCGGGCCCCGGAGGGGGACTTGCAGCGTGTCCCGGGAACCCACCCGCGCCGCGCCAACCAGCGCACCCGCAGCCTAAAGAGCCGTTGCGGTTGCGGTTGCGGTTGCGGTTGCGGTTGCCTTGATCTTGATCTTGATCTTGATCCAAAGCTTCTAGAAAAAGAAAAACACCCCCACCCTGACACCATCCTTACCAATGCTTCGCGCAGCCTGCACGATGTACAGGCAAGGATGGAGTACGTGAATACCGTCGATTCCCCGACTTCCTCCCCTGCCCCGCGCCGCTGGCAGTGGCCTCGTCCCGGCAAGCGCGGACAGCGCTGGCTTGCGATCCTGGTGTTCGTGTTCGCCGCCATCCTGCTGCTCATCGCGCTGTGGGACTGGAACTGGTTCAAAGGCCCCGTCGAACGCGCCGTGCAGGCAAAGACCGGCCGCCAATTCCATATCAACGGCGACCTTGATGTCGACCTGGGCCGCACCACCACCGTGCGGGCAGACCGTCTCACCTTCGCCAACGCCGACTGGGCCACCACCCCGCAGATGGCCAGCGCCGACCGCGCCGAAATCGCCGTCCGCGTCTGGCCACTCCTGCATGGCCAGGTCCACCTCCCCGAAGTGCGCCTCACCCGCCCCGACCTCCTGCTGGAAACCGGCCCCGGCAAAGATACCCCCGGCAACTGGGACTTCCTTGGCCCGTCCACCGGCAACCCACCGCAGCTGCAGCGCCTGCTCATCGACGATGGCCGCCTGCAGTTCCTCGACGCCGCCGGCCGCACCGACGTCCGGGTAACGCTCAACAGCGGCAAGCCGCGCACCGACGACAGTGCCCCGCCGCTGCTGGTCACGGGCAAGGGCCGCTGGAAAGGCAACCCGTTCACGCTGGACGGCAACACCGAGTCGCCCCTGGAACTCACCAACAGCGATCATCCCTTCCGCATCCACCTGGACGGGCGTGCCGGCAACACCCACGCCATCGCCAGCGGCACCCTGACCAATCCCTTCGCGCTGCGGGTGTTCAACCTTGAATTGATGCTCAGCGGCCAGGACATGGAAGATCTCTTCCCGCTGATCGGCGTGGCCATGCCCTCCACCCCGCCGTATCGGCTGAAGGGCCGGCTCAAGCGCGACAACGCTACCTGGCGCTACGAGAATTTCACCGGCAGCGCCGGCGACAGCGATCTCGGCGGCACCGCGCAGATCGACGTCGGCGGGCAACGCCCCTTCCTCAAGGCCGACCTGGTCTCCCGGCGCCTGGATTTCGACGACCTTGCCGGCTTCATCGGCGCCCCGCCGGCAACCGGTGCCGGCGAATCGGCCAACCCGGAACAGAAGGCCCTTGCCGCCACTCTGGCCGCGCGTGCCAAGGTCCTTCCCGATACCCCGTACAACCTCGGCAAGCTGCGCGCGATGGACGCCGACGTACGCTGGAAAGCACACCGCATCAACTCGCCCACGTTGCCGCTGGACGACATGGACGCGCACCTCAAACTGGATGCTGGCGTGCTGCGGCTGGAGCCGCTCAACTTCGGCGTCGCCGGCGGCGACATCCGCAGCACCGTGCGCATGGACGCCCGCAAGGACACCATCGCCACCCACCTGCAGGCCAGCATCCGCAAGGTCCAGCTGGGCAGGTTGATGCCCGATTCCAAGCTGGCCGAACAGGCCTCTGGCGGCATCAGCGGCGACGTCACCCTGACCGGCAGCGGCAACTCCATCGCGGCCATGCTGGGCAGTTCCGACGGCAATGTCGCCGTCGGCATCGGCCGCGGCCATGTCGGCAACCTGGTCATGGAACTGGCCGGACTGGATGTGGCCGAATCGCTGAAATTCCTGTTCACCGGCGACAAGCAGATCCCGTTGCGCTGCGCTTTCGGTGACTTCGGTGTCGACAACGGCGTGATGACCTCACGCGCGCTGGCCTTCGACACCACCGATACCCTGATCATCGGTGAAGGTACCGTCGACCTCAAACAGGAACAGCTGGACCTGCTGCTGCGCCCGCGCCCCAAGGACATCAGCATCCTCGCCCTGCGCTCGCCGCTGCGCATCGGTGGTACGTTCAAGGACCCCTCGTTCCGCCCGGACTTCAAGGCACTCGGCATCCGCGGCGCGATCGCGCTGACCTTGGGCAGCATCGCTCCGCCGGCCGCGCTGCTGGCCACCATCGAGACCGGCCCGGGCAAGGACACCGATTGCGGCGGTCGCTACGCCAGGTGAGCGTACCGACCAACGGTCGACACGCCGCCTAGCCCGCCACGATGTACTGCTGCAGCTGATCCAGTTTCTGCGCCTGCTCGTCGATCACCGATTTCACCAGATCGCCGATCGAGATCACCCCGATCACGCTGCCGGCGTCGACTACCGGCAGATGCCGGATGCGGAAATCGGTCACCAGCTGCAGGCAGTGTTCGACCTGTTCGCCCGGTGCCACCGTCACTACCTTCGCCGTCATGATGTCGCTGACCCGCGTGGTCCGCGAGGAACGCTCGTGCAAGACGATTTTGCGCGCGTAGTCACGTTCGGAGAGGATCCCGACCAGTTGCCGGCCCTCCATCACCAACACCGCGCCGATGCCCTTCTCGGCCATCAGCCGGATCGCGTCGATCACCGCCGCGTCTGGCGTTACCGCGAAAACCTCAGGGGACTTGCCTTCCAACAGCTGCCGTACCGTGGTCATCTCGTTGCTCTCCACCGATGGGATGCAGGCTTGAGTCTGCCACGAACGGCGCATGCCACGTGTCAACCAGGTACAGCGGCCGCTGCTTGGACTCCTCGTACAGCCGGCCCAGGTATTCGCCGATCAGGCCCAGCGCGATCAGCTGCACGCCGCCCAGGAACAGGATCACCGCCATCATCGTCGGCCAGCCCGCCACCTGGTCCCCGTACACCGCCGCCTTGCCCACCACCCACACCGCAAACACGAAGGCGAAACTTGCCGTCGCCAGCCCCAGGTAGGTGGCCGCCCGCAGCGGCGCGGTCGAAAAACCGGTCACCCCCTCCAGCGCGAAGTTCCACAGCTTCCACAGCCCGAAGTTGCTGCCCCCCGCCATCCGCGCGTGACGGTGGTAGGGCAGCGCCTTGCGACGGAACCCCACCCAGCCAAACAGCCCCTTCATGAATCGATGGCGTTCGCGCAGCTGCCCCAACGCCACCAGCGCACGCGGCGACAACAGGCGGAAGTCACCCGTGTCGGCCGGAATCGGGGTCTTGGACAAGCGCCCGATCACCCGGTAGAACGCCGCCGCCGTGCTGCGCTTGAGCCAGCTTTCGCCATCCCGTACCCGGCGCGTGCCGTACACGTTGTCGTACCCCTGCCGCCACAGCGCGACGAACTCGGGAATCAGCTCCGGCGGATCCTGGCCATCGGCATCGAGGATCATCACCGCCCCGTCCTCGACGAAGTCCAGGCCCGCCGTCAGCGCCGCCTCCTTGCCGAAATTGCGCGACAGCCGCAGCAGCCCCACGCGGGGGTCGGCGTCGGCCAGCGCCTGCATCACCGCCCAGGTCGCATCGGTGCTGCCGTCATCGACATACAGCACCCGCCCATCGATATCCTGCATCCCGTCCAGTACCGCCCCCAGCCGCGGATGCAGCAGGGGCAGCGCCAAGGCTTCATTGTGTGCCGAGATGACCAGGGTCAGGCGTTCGGCAGTCATCAGTCTTCTCCCAGGTAGGCGTTGCCACCCAACTGCCGCGCCTGGCGCTGGATCCATGCCGCCCGGCGCTGCACGTACGGCCCCGGCCTGGCCGCGTTGTAGCGGCGCGGCGCCGGCAATACCGCGGCCAGCCGCGCGCTTTCGGCCGGTGCCAGCCGCGCCGCGTCCTTGCCCCAGTACTGGCGGGCGGCCGCCTGCGCGCCGTAGATCCCGTCGCCGAACTCGGCGATGTTGGCGTACATCTCCAGGATCCTGGATTTTGGCCACATCGCCTCGATCAGCACCGTGTACCAGACCTCCAGGCCCTTGCGGACCCAGCTGCGGCCCTGCCACAGGAACAGGTTCTTGGCGACCTGCTGGCTGATCGTGCTGGCCCCGCGCAGGCGCCCGCCGCGAGCATTGTGGTCACGCGCCTTCTCGATCGCCTGCAGGTCGAAGCCATTGTGCTGCGGAAACCGCTGGTCTTCGGCGGCCACCAGCGAAATCGGCAGGCTTGGCGCCATCTGGTCCAGGTCGCGCCAGTGGTAGTGCAGCCGGTAGTCCCACTCCCCCTGGCCCAGCGCCTCGCCATAGCGCCACAGCATCACCGTGGAGATCGGCGGGTCGACGAAGCGCAGCACGCCCACCTGCAGCACGCTGACCCCCACGAACACCACCGGCAGCCACAACAGGCGTTTCCAGCGCCAGCGCTGCCGGCGCGGTGGTTCCAAGCCCGGCTCGGCCTTGAGGTTGCTGCGCTCTGCCCCCATTAGTGGTGCATCCTTTGCTTGCACGGTTGTCGGCGCATTATCCGGCAACAGCCCCTCTTTAAGCGCAGCCACCGACCCGATGACCGCCCAATCCGACACCCTTGTCCGTTTTCTGCTTCCCGATGCCGGCGTCCGCGGCGTGCATGTGCACCTCGATGAGACCTGGCAGGAGATCCTTTCGCACGCCGTCTACCCACCCGCCGCTGCCGAACTGCTCGGCGAGGCCAGCGTGGCCTCGGCGCTGTTCACCGGCCACACCAAGGTCGACGGGCGCCTGTCGATCCAACTGCGCAGCAACACCGCGATGCGCACGCTGTTCGCCGAATGCACTGCTGCCGGTACCTTGCGTGGCATCGTGCAGCTGGCCGATGGCGGTGGCGACGCGCCGCGTGAGCTGACCGCACTGGGCGAGGACGCCTTGCTGGCCATCACCATCGAGAACCCCGGCCTGGACCCGCGCGAACCGCAGCGCTACCAGAGCCTGGTCGAGCTGACCGCCGCGGGCCTGGATGAAGCCTTCGAAGACTATTTCCGCCAATCCGAACAGCTGCCCACGCGCCTGCTGCTGGCCGCCGATGGCACGCGTGCCGCCGGCCTGTTGCTGCAGAAGCTGCCCGGCGACGAGGGCGACGATGACGGCTGGTCACGCGCCAGTGCGCTGTTTGAGACGCTCGGCAAGCAGGAACTGCTGGCGGTGGCCGGCAACGAACTGCTGCACCGTCTGTTCCATGAAGAAAAACCGGCCCTGCTCGGCGAACGTCCGCTGCGCTTTGCCTGCTCCTGCTCGCGCGAGCGGGTGCAGGGGATGCTGGAGTCGCTGGGCGAGGACGAAGCCGCCGCCGCGGCCGAGCCGACCGGGGCGGTGGAAGTCCGTTGCGAATTCTGCGGACAGGAGTATCACTTTCCCTTGACGGAACTGACCATACTGTTCAGGGACGCCGCGCTTTCCTCACCGGCACCTGAACGACTTCAGTAATCGTCGCGCGAGTTTTGTTCTGGGGAGAACGAAGACTTGTTAAGAATTCATAAACACCCTAGGATCAATGTCCCGCTTCGGCGGGAACTTGCGCTCATCACCGCTGTCTGAGAGTTCCCATGCGTTCCCTTCTGCGTCTACCGCTGGCCCTTGTGATCGCCCTCGCCGCGATCACGGGCGCGCATGCGCAGTCCAAGCCGCGCCAGGACAGCACCGTGCTGCCGGTGTGGAACAAGGGTAGCGGCAAGGTCGAAGCGCTGTTGTATCTGGAACCGACCGGCGAACAGGCCGTCGGTGCCCGCTGGCACTTTGGCCGCAGCTCACTGGACGCGGCCTTCGGGCTGTCCTCCGGTGATTCGCTGGGCCTGCTCTGCAACAGCAGCCGCGGCACCAGCATCAGCGGCCTGGCCAGTCATTGCATGCTGGCCAGCCTGGGCGATGACGACGACACCGCGCTCAGTCGCCGGGTCACCGGCACCGCCGCATTCAATCGTCCCGGCGGGCGCCTGGGCATCACTGCCGGCACCGGCCGCGACACCCTGCCGGCGTGGCTGGCCGGCCCGAACAAATCACCGGCGCTGCGTGCCGAACAGAATGACCTGACCGTGTTCGGCCAGAAGAACATCGGCCGCGAAGGCTTCGTATCGATCGGCGGCACCTACGCCAGGGCCCGGCTGGTACCGCTGACCGATGCCTCCCCGGCCATCGTCGACCGCTGGGACAGCAAGAGCCTCACCATTGGGGCCGGCTACGGCAATTTCAGCGGCAACATCATCGGCCGCGTGGTCGATGTGCCCGGCCAGCCCGGCAAGTGGGAGGGCCTCGGCGTCGGCCTGACCTGGCGCACCCCCTGGAGCGGCCAGCTCACCGTTGGCGCTGAAAACGTGGTCACCCGTGGCAAGAACCCGTTTGCCCCGCGCAACGAGAGCACCGACGAAGGCACCGTGCCTTACGTCCGTTACGAACAGGATCTCTGACCCGGTCTGCGCCGCCTGGCGCGATGGGCAATGACTGAAAGGCGCGCCGGCAGGTGCGCCTTTTTCGTTTGTGGCCCTTTGTAACGCTCGGCAGCCGGGGCCGGGACGCCATCGCGGGCGCATCCAGAGGCAACGCTTCTCACAATCCAGCATATTGCGTCAAGTCCCGGCGGCCGCGCAGGACACGCGCAGGACACCCTTTGATACAAAACGTGACAAATCAATTGCAACTATTTTCTTCACTCGGGCTTAACCAACGGGACAGCCAGGTCGAATCGGCGCTGTAAGCCGTTTATTTCTAACGACTTTGCCGAATTTCACCCAAATCACACCAAACATTAACGCTACTTTAATTCTCTCCAAACGGCAGTTACTATCGAGTCAGCCTTGTGGTCCTTGGTGCCGTCTTTGGCACCGCCGCGGGCACACACCCCAGTGAATACCCAAGATTCCCTTGGAGAGAGAGAGCAATGAACTTCAATTCCAACAAGCTGCGTGATGCGGTTGTCCTCGCACTGGTTGCGACGGCCGCTACCGCAACCGCGCAAGCCCAGGAATCGGCCTCGCCGACCAACCTGGATCGTATCGAAGTCACCGGTTCGCGTATCCGCCAGGTCGATACCGAAACCGCCCAGCCGGTGCTCAGCATCAGCCGCGCCTCGATCGAAAAGAGTGGCTTCAAGACCGTCGCCGACGTCCTGCAGAACATCTCCGCAGCCGGCAGCCCGGCCATCAGCCGCTCCGAACCGCTGTCGTCCGGTGAAATGGTCGGTGGCTTCTACATCGACCTGCGCAACATCGGTACCCAGCGCACCCTGATCCTGGTCGATGGCAAGCGCCTCGGCGCCAGCGTCAGCGGCTACCAGGACGTATCCCAGATCCCCTCGGTGATCGTCGAACGCATCGACGTGCTGAAGGACGGCGCATCCTCGGTCTACGGTTCGGACGCAATGGCCGGCGTGGTGAACATCATCACCCGCAAGAACTTCGAAGGCCTGGAAGCCAACGTTTACACCGGCCAGTACGGTGAAGGCGACGGCGAGAAGACCAGCTACGATTTCGTGGCCGGCTTCACCGGTGACCGCGGCTCGATCACCATCGGTTCCGAGTACTCCGAAGAAAAGGGAATCTGGGCAAAGGATCGTTGGTTCAGCAAATACGCTCGTACCGATCGCCATCCGGAAACCGCTTCGAACTGGACGACCGTCAGCCAATGGGGCTCGGTGCGCCGTCTGTCCGGCGGTCCGTCGCTGTCCCTCAACCGTGGCGGCAACCCGTACGACGCGAATGACTACCACGTCACCGACGCGACCCCGATCACCGGTGACGTGAGCAACTCGAACGAGCAGATGCAGTTGCTCACCCCGACCGAGCGTCGCAGTGTCTTCACCAACATCCAGTACGACCTGACTGACAAGGTCCGTTTCACTGGCGACTTGCTGTACACGCGTCGTGAGTCGCAGGCCCAGGTCGCAGGTTATCCGCTGCAGTCCGCTGCGTTTGCAGGCCTCGGCTCGCTGTTGTCGGCAGACAGCCATTACAACCCCTTCGGTGAGGACATGTCCTATGTCCGCCGTGGCTGGGAAGTGCCGCGACTGTCGACCAACCAGCTGACCACCTTCCGCTTCAGCGGTGGCCTGCAGGGCTCGTTCCAGTTCAATGACAAGTTCTTCGACTGGGAAGTGGGTTACCTCTACCAGAACTCCGAGAACCTGCAGAAGCAGACGGGTAATTACAACGTGCTGGCTGCCAACCAGGCCACCGGCGCATCGTTCTACAACGACGCTACCGGTCGCGTGGAATGCGGCTCGGCTGCCGGCCTCGTTGATGGCACCAATCCGAGCTACGGCCCGGGTCCGGGCGGCTGCGTGCCGTGGAACCCGGCGATTCCGTATGGCCGCACCGGTGATGGTGGCCTGACCGGCAACTCGGACCTTCAGCAGTTCCTGTTCCCGACCACGCACAACAGTGGCGAGACCACCATGAAGAGCTACTACGCGAACCTCGCGGGTAGCCTGTTCACTCTGCCGGCCGGCGATCTGGGCTTTGCAGTGGGTTACGAGTACCGCGAAGAGCAGGGCAGCTTCAATCCCGATGCTCTCTCGCAGTCGGGCTATTCCACTGACTTGGCGGCCGGTCCGACTTCGGGCAAGTTTGACGTCAACGAGTTCTACCTGGAATTGAACGTGCCGATCCTGGCCGATCTGCCGGGCGCCAAGGAACTGAGCCTGAGCGCGGCTACCCGTTACTCGGACTACAGCACCTTCGGCAACACCACCAACAGCAAGTTCGGCCTGAAGTGGAAGCCGATCGATCAGCTGCTGGTGCGTGCCACCTGGGCCGAGGGCTTCCGCGCCCCGACCATCGCCGATCTCTACGGCGGCAGCTCGCAGTCGTTCGAGTACTTCACCGATCCCTGCGATACCGTGTACGGTTCGGCGGCGACGAATGCCGGTACGGCCGCTCGCTGCGCCGGGGATATCGCCAATGCCGCGACCTTCCGCCAGCTGCGCCAGGGCTTCGTGCCGACGGAAGGTCCGGATGAGCAGAGCCCGGTGCCGTTCACCTCCGGCTCGACTCCGACCCTGACTCCGGAAACCTCAACGTCCAAGACGGTCGGTCTGGTATGGAGCCCGACGTTCGCCCAGGGCCTGAACGTGAGCCTGGACTGGTGGAGCATCAAGATCGAGAACACGATCGTCGCCGATACACCGGATGCCCAGCTGAACGATTGCTACGTCCAGGGCGTGGCCGAGCGCTGCAACAGCTTCACCCGTGACCCGACGCTGGGCTACGTCAACAACATGCTGTATGGCGGTCGTAATGCAGGCTACCTGAAGACGGAAGGTTACGATTTCGACGTTTCCTACCGTTACGAAACCGACACTTGGGGTTCGTTCAACTTCAACCTGCAGAACACCTACGTCACCGAGAACGTCAACAAGTCCACCAACGCTGCCGACGAAATCGAAGCTATCGACAATGGGTTCGCGGACAGCACCGGTTCCTATTTCCGCCTGCGCTCGAACCTGACCGTCGGCTGGGAACTGGGTGACTTCGGCATCACGTGGGGCACGCGCTACTACTCCAGCGTCAAGGAACGTTGCGTCTACCTTGAGACCGAGTGCACCTACCCTGATTTCGGCTCGTCTGACCCGAACCGCGACTTTGCGATGAACAAGCGCGGCGCCACCACCTTCCACGACGTCCAGTTCTCCTGGAACGCCCCGTGGAATGCCACCGTCGGCATCGGTGCACGCAACGTGTTCAACCACTACGGTCCGCAGATGTACTCCAACCCGAACTCGCAGTTCGCCTACTACGGCGGCTACGACATCGGTCGTTACATCTACATGCAGTACAAGCAGAAGTTCTGATCGATCCATTGATCAATATCTGATGCAACAACGGCCCCGCAAGGGGCCGTTGTTTTTTGTGCGGGGGGCGTACGTACGGTACGCGCCCACGAAAAAGGCCGCGTCTCCGCGGCCTTTCGCTGTTCTACGTCGCCCCCACTCAACCGAGCGGAATCAACGTCTCGATCACATGCTCCACATAGGCCTCGAAGTCCTCGCGGGCCTGCTTGGGCTGCTGCAGCTGCAACGACAGCTGCAGGAAACCGACATAGGCCGCATAGGCCAGCCGCGCACGGTGCTGGGCATCGGTGCGGCTCAGCCCGGCCTGGCGGAACGAGGCCACCAGGTACTCCAGCCGGCGATGCGATACGCGGTCGATGACCGGCCGTACCATCGGGTGGTCCAGCGCCTTGAGCAGTTCGCTGTAGATGATGTGCGGCTGCACTTCATGGGCCACCACCTGGAACAGCTGGCGCAGGCGCACGCGCGGGTCCGGGACATCTTCCAGGCTGCCGAAGACCTGTTCCTGCTCGAACAGTTCCCAGCGCTCCAACGCGGCCTGCAGCAACGCATCGCGAGAGGGGAAATGCCAGTAGAAACTGCCCTTGGTCACGCCCAGGCGGCGTGCCAGCGGCTCCACCGCGACGGCCCCTACACCTTGTTCGGCAATCAGGTCCAGGGCGGCCTGGGCCCAGTCTTCCGCGCTCAGGCGGCTGTTGCGGCCGGCACGTGGCTCGCCGGCGGAAGCTTCAGGTTCATTCATGCTGTTGATTTAACCATACGCCGGGGTCCGTGTCCGCCACGGGGCTCGCCAGACCCTGCGCTACTGCCCGCGGCGTTGCTGCGGCGCGCGCGCTTCTGCCCGCGCCACCCCCCGGCTCCATACCCCAAAGTATTGACATGCCCCCACGCAGGTCCATACTAACGAGTATGGTCATCCCTTCTTCTACCCTGCCCCGCTTTGACGATGAGCGACTGACCGGCGCGCACGACGCCGTGCTGGCCGCTACCCGTTCCACGCCAGGCCGCCGCGGTACGGTGTTGTTCGCGCATGGCTTCGGCCAGACCCGGCACGCCTGGACCGCCACCGCCCAGACCCTGGCCGCCGCCGGCTACCAGACCCTGGCCTACGACGCGCGCGGCCACGGCGATTCGGACTGGAACCACGCCGATCTGGCCTACCACGGCGAACAATTCGCCGATGACCTGATCGTGCTGGCCGGCGAACAACCGCAGCCGCCGATCCTGGTCGCCGCCTCGATGGGCGGGCTGTTCGGCCTGCTCGCCGAATCGCGCTGGCCGGGCCTGTTCTCGGCGATGGTGCTGGTGGATATCACCCCGCGTTGGGATACCGCCGGGGTTGAACGCATCCTCATGTTCATGACCGCCCACCCCGACGGCTTCGCCTCGCTGTCGCAGGCCGCCGACGTGATTTCAGCCTACATGCCACATCGCCCGCGCAAATCCGAGGACGCGCTGCGCGCGCTGCTGCGCGAAGACGGCCACGGACGCTGGCGCTGGCATTGGGACCCGCGCCTGGTGGCCGAACTGGCCCGCGACAGCGAACAGCACCAGGACGCCCTGGCCGAGGCCGCACGCCAGGTGAAATGCCCGGTGCTGCTGGTCAGCGGCGGGCGCAGCACGCTGGTCACCCCACAGACGGTGGCCGAATTCCTCGCGTTGGTGCCGCATACGCGGCATGTGCAGCTGCCGGAGGCCACGCATATGGTCGCCGGCGATGACAACAACGCCTTTACCGCTACTGTGTTGGACTATCTGGACGTGTTGCCCTCGGCCTCCGCCGTGGCACAGTCCGCCACTACCGAGCACGTCACCGGAGCACGCTCATGAGCATTGTCGTTCCCTTCCTGGCCATCCTGCTGGCGGGCGCCATCGTCGCCTACCACCGGGCCCGGCTGATCACCTGGACGATCATCAGCGTTGCGCTGCTGGCCGCCTGCTGGTTCATTCCCTACGTCAACCAGACCGCCACGATTGTCGCCGCCGCCCTGGTCGCGGTCATCGCCGTGCCGCTGCTGCTGCCCTTCATCCGCAAGCCGCTGCTGACCGCGCCGATGATGAAGGTGTTCCGCAAGGTGCTGCCGCCGCTGTCGCAGACCGAACGCATCGCACTGGAAACCGGCTCGGTCGGGTTTGAAGGCCAGCTGTTCACCGGCGACCCGGACTGGAACATCCTGCTGAACTACCCCAAGCCGCAGCTCACCGCCGAGGAACAGGCCTTCCTGGATGGCCCGGTCGAAGAGCTGTGCAAGATGGTCAACGACTGGGAAATCACCCACGTCTACGCTGACCTGCCGCCGGAACTGTGGGCCTTCATCAAGAAGAACCGCTTCTTCGGCATGATCATTCCCAAGGAATATGGCGGTCTTGGTTTCAGCGCGCTGGCCCACCACAAGGTGATCCAGAAGCTGGCCTCGGTGTCGAGCGTGGTCAGCTCTACCGTGGGCGTGCCCAACTCGCTGGGCCCGGGCGAACTGCTCAACCATTACGGC
Organism: Stenotrophomonas sp. GL_101; assembly: GCF_057835675.1. Classification (NCBI taxonomy): domain Bacteria; kingdom Pseudomonadati; phylum Pseudomonadota; class Gammaproteobacteria; order Lysobacterales; family Lysobacteraceae; genus Stenotrophomonas; species Stenotrophomonas sp. GL_101. Next base: position 3,569,702 of record NZ_CM174432.1, read on the forward strand.
ACCCAGGCACAGAAGGACCAGTACCTGCCGCGTCTGGCCGATGGCCGTGAAGTGCCGTGTTTCGGCCTGACCGGGCCGTTCGCCGGTTCCGATGCCACCTCGATTCCCGATTACGGCATCGTCTGCAAGGGCGAGTGGAACGGCGAGCAGGTGCTCGGCGTCAAGCTCACCTTCGACAAGCGCTACATCACCCTGGCCCCGGTGGCCACGCTGATCGGCCTGGCGTTCCGCATGTACGACCCGGACGCGCTGATCGGCAGCACCCGCGATATCGGCATCACCCTGGCACTGCTGCCGCGTGACACCGCCGGCGTGGAAATCGGCCGTCGCCATTTCCCGCTCAACTCGACCTTCCAGAACGGCCCGATCCGCGGCAAGGACGTGTTCATCCCGCTGACCCAGCTGATCGGCGGCGCCGAGAAGGCCGGCAAGGGCTGGAACATGCTCAACGAGTGCCTGGCCGTGGGCCGCTCGATCACCCTGCCCTCCACCGCCAGCGGCGGTGCCAAGGCCGGCGCGGTGGTCACCGGTGCCTACGCGCGCATCCGCAAGCAGTTCGGCCTGTCGGTCGGCCGCTTCGAAGGCGTGGAAGAGGCCTTGGCGCGCATCGGCGGCAAGGCCTATGCGATCAGTGCGCTGTGCCAGGCCACCGCCGCGGCGGTGGATCGCGGCGACGTGCCGTCGGTACCCTCGGCGATTGCCAAGTACCACTGCACCACCATGAGCCGTGAAGTGATCTCGGACATGATGGATGTGATCGGCGGCAAGGGCATCATCCTGGGGCCGCGCAACTTCGCCGGCCGCAGCTGGCAGGCCGCGCCGATCGCCATCACGGTGGAAGGCGCCAACATCATGACCCGCAGCCTGCTGATCTTCGGCCAGGGCGCAATCCTGTGCCACCCGTGGGTGCTGCAGGAAATGAAGGCCGCGCAGGATCCGGACACCAAGGCCGGCCTGCAGGCGTTCGACCGCAGCCTGTTCGGGCACATCCGCTTTGGCATCTCCAACGCCGTGCGCTCGTTCTGGTTCGGCCTGACCGGCGCGCGCGTGGGTGCCGCCCCGGGCGATGCCTACACCCGCCGCTACTTCCGCAAGCTGGACCGCTACTCGGCCAACCTGGCGCTGATGGCCGACATCTCGATGATGACCCTCGGCGGTAAGTTGAAGTTCAAGGAATCGCTGTCCGGTCGCCTCGGCGATGTGCTGAGCCATGTCTACATGACCAGCGCCATGCTCAAGCGTTACCACGACGAAGGCGCACCGGTGGCCGACCAGCCGCTGCTGGCGTGGGCCTTCCATGACAGCGTGCATAAGATCGAAGAGTCGCTGTCGGCGGCGCTGCGCAACTTCCCGGTGCGTCCGATCGGCTGGCTGATGTGGCTGCTGATCTTCCCGTTCGGCCGTCGCGCCGAAGCCCCCGGCGACCGCCTGGGCCACCGCGTTGCCGCGCTGCTGATGGCGCCCAACGAAGCCCGCGACCGCCTCGCCAGTGGCGTGTTCCTGACCCCGTGCGAGAACAACCCGGGCGGCCGCATCAACAGCTACCTGTCCAAGGCGATCATGGCCGAGCCGGTCGAGCGCAAGTTCATCAAGGCGGTCAAGACCAAGGGCATCGAAGCGCTGGACTTCACCACCCAGCTGGACGAAGCCGTGGCCGAAGGAGTGATCACCCAGGACGAGCGCACCTTGTTGGAAGAGCTGCGCACGCTGACCCTGGAAACCATCACCGTGGACGACTTCGACACCGAAGAGCTGCGCTCGGCCGGTTACTACAAGCGCCAGCACAAGGACGCCCAGTCCGAAGCGGCGTGATAGTGGCAGCCACGTAAACGACAACGGCGGACTTCGGTCCGCCGTTTTTTTTGAGTTCTTCTCCCTTATGTGGAGAGGGGCACGATGCGAGGACGGAAGCTGTGAGCGGACCCGTCTTTTTTGTGCATTTGCGCGCGCGTCCGGGGCCGCTTGGCTTGCGGTAAGCGAAAAGCGGTATCCACGCATGGCGTGGATCTGCGGCCGCCGGCAGCCACCGATACCCCTGCGTACGAATGGCCTGCGGCGATCAGCGTCACCACCAACGGTGGTGACCTACCTCCGCAGGGGAACCGGCACCCACGGGCAGCAAACGCTCGCAGCCCACAGCAAACATCGAAGCGCGCATCCGCGTCCCGCAAGCCAAGCCCCTTGGCGGCCCCGACGCTCGCGGCATGCCCGAGCGAGGAGGCGGTCGGCACAGAGCGTCACCACCAACGGTGGTGACCTACCTGCGCAAGCGCAACCGTCGGGCTGCCTGCGTGGTGGCAGCGCCTCAGGCCGGCACCATCCACCATGCGGCCACCGCCAGGATCGCCGGCACGGCCTGGATGAAGAAGATCCGCTTGTTGACGCTCCAGGCGCCGTAGCAGCCGGCCACGATCACGCAGCCCAGCATGAAGTTCACCAGCATCGGCAGATGGTCGAACAGTCCCCAGAACAGTCCCGCCGCCAGGAAGCCGTTGTACAGGCCCTGGTTGGCTGCCAGCACCCGGGTGGCCTCGGCCTTCTCAGGCGTGTTGCGGAAAGTCTTCAAGCCCAGCGGCCGGGTCCACAGGAACATTTCCAGCACCAGGAAGTACACGTGCAGCAGTGCGACCAGCAGGGTCAGTGACAGCGCGATCCAGTACATGGGCAGGCCTTGGGGATGATCGGTGAAGCTTACTCCGCACGCTCGGCCGGCAGCTTCTTTTCTTCACGCAGCACGCCCAGCGCCGCCCACGTCATGATCGCCGCCGCCACGGCACCGCCGAGGAACACCGCATGGGACCCCAGCAGCGACAGCGCCTTGTGCACCCAGGCGAAGGTCAGGTCGGCGCCGCGGTACACCACCGTGTCAATCGCCGCGCCGGCCTTGTAGCGCCACTGGCGGTCCACACGGGTGTAGATCGTCTCGCGCGCCGGCTTGCCCAGCGAGAACTCGCTCGCCCGCGTCATCACCTGCACCATCGCCACCATCAGCGGCAGCGGTGAGGCGGCCAGCACCGAGAAGCCGATGATGATCGCCACCCCCGGGATCAACAACGCCGGGGCGATGCCGAAGCGCGACAGCAACCAGCGGGTCACCCCCAGCTGCAGGACCAGCGCCAGCGCGTTCACGGCCAGGTCCACCCGCGAGAAGAACGCCGTGCGCGAGGCGACGTCGGCATACAGGCTGCGCACGATCGCGTTCTGCTCGTTGTACAGCAGCGTGCCCACGCCCACCCCGAACACCACCATCACCGCCAGCCAGCGCAGCAGCGGCTCCCGCACGATCAGCTTCAGCCCGTCCAGCACGCCGCCGCCCATCGGCGTCTCACCGGACACCAGCTGCTGTTCCTGCTCGCGGAGCACCGCCCAGTGCCGCAGGCGAAAGATGCACAGCAGGCATACCGACAGGAAGCCGGCCGAAACCAGCATCAGGTTGGCGATGCCGATCCACGTCACCAGCGTGGACGTCAGCAACGGCCCCACCAGCGCGCCGACCGTGCCGACCGCGCCCAGGTAGCCGTAGAACGCCTTGGCCTGGACGTTGGAGAACACGTCGGCCATGAAGCTCCAGAACACCGCCACCGCGAACAGGTTGAACACGGTGATCCAGAAGAAGAACAGCATGCCGCGCCCGGGCATGCCGCTGTCGAACAACACGTAGAAGCCCAGCAGGGTGGCAATGAAGAACCCGTACACCACCGGCAGGAACACCCGGCGTGGGTAGCGGCTGACCAGCGCACCGTACAGCGGCTGCAACACCAGCATGATCACGAAGACACAGCTGAACAGGAACTGCAGCACATAGTCCTGCAACGCGATGCCCTGCCCGGAAAACCAGTCGATCAACACCGACGGAAACACCGCGTGCAGGTCCGACGAGGCGGCCATGGCCTCACGTACCGGGCGCAGCACGTAGTAGCCGGTCAGCAGGCAGAAGAAATACACCGATGCCCACAGCAACGGCGGCGATTGCCGCAGCGCGGTGCCCAGCCCCTGGCGTGCCGGTGCCGGCTGGCCCGCAGCACTCATCGCACGCGCTCCATGCTCAGGCGGCGTTGCAACGGCAGCATCGTGGGAACTCCAGGCGGCAAAGCGCGCACGTTAAACGATGCACCGCAACATCGCCAGTCTCCGCCCCTCCGCCACGCTGCAACAGTGCGTGGCGGCGACGGGTGCCCCGCTGCAGGCCGCCGTCGCCTATGCTCGCAGGCAGGCCGTGGGGACGGTGCCGTACCCGGGAGGCGCATGTACGACTACATCATCATTGGTGCGGGATCCGCCGGTTGCGTCCTGGCCAACCGGCTCAGCGCAGACCCGCGGTGCCAGGTCCTGCTGCTGGAAGCCGGGCCACGCGACCGCAACCCGTTCATCCACATGCCGGCCGGACTGGCCCGGCTGGTCAACAACCGGCGCATCAACTGGAACCTGGAAACCGAGCCCGAGCCGGCGCTGGATGGCCGTCGGCTGTGGTGGCCGCGTGGCAAGGTGCTGGGCGGTTCCAGCGCGATCAATGCGATGTGCTACGTGCGCGGCGTCGCTGCCGACTACGATGGCTGGGCCGCTGCCGGTGCCAGCGGCTGGGAATGGGCACAGGTGCTGCCCTGGTTCGTGCACAGCGAAACCAACAGCCGGGGCGGCAGCGCGCTGCACGGTGCGGCAGGGCCGCTGTCGGTGTCCGACCTGCGCCACCGCAACCGGTTGTCGGCGGCGTTCATCGATGCCGCCGCCCAGGCCGGCCATGCGCGCAACGACGATTTCAACGGTGCGCAGCAGCTCGGGGTGGGCTTCTACCAGGTCACCCAGCGCGACGGCGCGCGCTGCTCCAGCGCCACCGCCTACCTGCGCCCGGCGCGGGAACGGCGCAACCTGACCGTCCTCACCGGTGCACGCGCCACAACACTGAGCTTCAGCGGGGATGCCGCCAGCGGCGTGTTCTTCAACCACCGCGGCCACCACCGGCATGCGACAGCCCACAGCGAGGTGATCCTCTGCGGCGGCGCCATCCATTCGCCGCAACTGCTGATGCTGTCCGGGATCGGTCAGGCCCGCTACCTGCGTGGACACGGCATCAGCCCGCGCGCGGACCTGGCCGGCGTGGGCGGCAACCTGCAGGACCACCTGGACATCTGCAGCCTGGTCCACACCGGGCCCGGGGTCAGCTACGACCGCAGCAACCAGGCGCGCATCGCCTTCGACTATTTCCTGCGCGGCCATCGTGGTGCCGGCAGCAGCAACATCGCCGAGGCCGGTGGTTTCGCCCGCTCTCCCCTGGCCGACGATGCACGCGCCGATGTGCAGTTCCACTTCGTGCCGGCGATGCTGGACAACCACGGCCGCCACCGCCTGCCCGGCGATGGCTACACCCTGCATGCCTGTGCCCTGCATCCGCGCAGCCGCGGCCGCATCCAGCTGCGCGACGCCGACCCGGCCTCGCCGCCACGAATCGAAGCGAACTACCTGAGCGACGCGGAGGGCGTCGATCTGGCGATGATGAAGCACTGCGTGGGCATGTCCGCGCAGATCCTGCGGCAGGCGGCGTTCGACCGCTGGCGTGGCGCCCCGATCTTCCCGCCGCGGGACGACCTGGACGACGCCGCGCTGACCGCCTTCATCCGTGCCAAGGCCGAAACCATCTACCACCCGGTGGGCACCTGCGCGATGGGCACCCACGCCGAGGCGGTGGTCGACCCGCAGCTGCGCGTGCGTGGCGTGCGCCGCCTGCGCGTGGTGGATGCCTCGGTGATGCCGCGCCTGGTCAGCGGCAACACCAATGCCGCCACGATCATGCTGGCCGAGCGTGCCGCGCACTGGATCCTGCAGGATGCCGCAGCCCCCTGAACAGGGCTGCGCCATGGGGTGGGGGGCAACGCCGGCAAAGGGATGCAAAAACCGCGCCTTTTCAACCAGATACGCATTCATCTTCGCTTCGTTTGTGCAATCGGGAAAAGCGGCGCTAGAATCGCTTACAGCAGTTGCGCACAGGCCCTACACGATGAATCAGAACAGCAGGCGTCGTCCGATCCGCTCGGCGGCAACCGGGTTGCTGGGCCTATTGATGCCCATTGCAATGTCCTCTACGGCGCAGACCTCCAGCGCCGCGCCTGCGGCGTTCCCGGTCAACATCGAAAACGCCCAGGCAGTCGCGCATACCCAGCCCGCCGCTTACCGCGCCACGCCGGCCAACCCGCAGGTGCTGCCACCGGCGGCGAGCTTCAACGTGGCCGCGATCGAATCGATGGCCCAACAGCTGACCTACGGCGAGCGCGTCCCCGGCATGGCCGTGGCCATCGTCCAGGGCGGGCGCGTGCTCAGCGCGCGCGGCTACGGTGTCACCGACGTCAACAACCCGCAGATGGTCGATGCGCACACCGTGTTCCGGCTGGCGTCGCTGTCCAAGGCCTTCGCCGGCACCATGGCCGGGCTGCTGGTCAACGATGGCACCCTGCGCTGGGACAGCAAGGTCACCGATTATGTGCCCGGCTTCCAGCTGAGTTCGCCGGAAGCCACCGAACGCCTTACCGTGGCCGACCTGCTCAGCCACCGCGTCGGCCTGCCCTACAACGCCTATGACCGCGACGTGGAAGCCAACGCCGAGTACTACACGCTCACTCACAAGCTGGCGGCCACTTCGCTCAAGTGCCTGCCGGGCGATTGCTACGCTTACCAGAACGTGGCCTTCAGCCTGATCGGCGACGTGGTCTACGCCGCCTCGGGCAGTTTCTACGAGCAGTCGGTCGAACGCCGCCTGTTCAAGCCGCTGGGCATGGACGATGCCAGCCTCGGCCTGGCCGGCATCCAGGCCAGTTCGCGCTGGGCGCGCCCGCACGTGCGCAGCCGCAATGGCTGGGTGTCGCTCAACCCCAAGCCCACCTACTACCGTCTCGCCCCCGCAGCCGGCGTCAACGCCAGTGCCAGCGACATGGCGCAATGGTTGCTGGCTCACACCGGTCACCGCCCCGACGTGCTGCCCGCGCCACTGCTGGCCACGCTGCACTCGACCCTGATCAACACCCCGGGCGAAATGCGCTCGGGCTGGCGTCGTGAGCGCCTGCACTCGGCCGGTTACGCGCTCGGCTGGCGCAATTTCGACTATGCCGGTCATGAAGTGATCTTCCACGCCGGCGCGGTGCAGGGCTATCGCGGCCTGGTGGCGCTGGTACCCGAACGCGACCTGGGCATCGCCATCCTGTGGAACGGCGAGAGCAGCCTGCCCAGCGGCCTGTTGCCGACCGTGCTCGACCAGGCCATGGGCCTGCCCACCCAGCGCTGGCTGGACGTGGACACCGACTTCGGCAGCGACAGTCTGATGGCCGAAGACGCCGCCCCGCAGCAGGGCAAGCGCAAGGGCGTGTCGTCCAACCGTGCGGTGGCCTCGCCGCGTTGATTGCGGTGCAGGTGGCAGCATCGAAAGAAGCGACCGGTGGGTCGCTTTTTTTGTAGTTCTTTTCCCCAGTAGCTAGCGAGGGGCTTCGCCTATGGCGCGAGCGTCCGGGGCCGCTTGGCTTACGGAACGCACAGGCGCACGCCGATGTTTGACGTGGGCCGCCGGCATTCTCGACACGCCGGTACCGATGCCCTTGCGGAGGTAGGTCACCACCGTTGGTGGTGACGCGGAACTCGCCCCTTGCCCTGCCGGGCGAATGCGATCCTGCCGCAGAGGCGCACATAAAAAAACTCCCTCCCCGCTGGGCTGCCGGGGAAGGAGTTTCAGTGTGCGGCTATCGGGAACGACTTAGATCAGCGGTGCCGGGGTTGCCGGCAGGGCGACCGGGGCGGCCTTCTTCTTGCGAACGGCCGGCTTGCGCTTTGCGACCTTCTTCACCGCTTTCTTGGCCGCAGCCTTCTTGGCCGGAGCCTTGCGCGCGGTTGCCTTCTTTGCAGTGGCCTTCTTGGCTACCTTGCGGACAGCCTTCTTGGCGGTCTTCTTGGTGGCCTTCTTTGCCGTCTTCTTGGTTGCCTTCTTGGCCGTGGCCTTCTTGGCTACCTTGCGGACGGCTTTCTTCGCAGTCTTCTTGGCGGCGGACTTCTTGGCTACCTTGCGGGTCGCCTTCTTCGCCGTCTTCTTCACTGCCTTCTTCGCGGCGGCCTTCTTGGCGACCTTGCGGACTGCCTTCTTCGCCGTCTTCTTCACTGCCTTGCGGGCGGTCGCCTTCTTTGCAGCCTTCTTCACCGTCTTCTTGGCCGCCGCCTTCTTGGCGACCTTCTTCACGGTCTTCTTGGCGGCAGCTTTCTTGGCTACCTTCTTGACGGCCTTTTTGGCGGCCGGCTTTTTCTTCGCAGCTTTCTTGGTTGCCATGGGATGGCTCCTCGTCAGTGATCTATGGAGTGGAAACGCCCAGGTAAAGCAAACCCGCAGTGCGGCATCGCGGGGACCGCCGTCGCGTCAAGCGCGTCGTGACGGATACGGAGATACCTGCCGCAGGTGGCCGAACAGGTATCGAAAGGGAAAGGGTCTTGAGGTTCGCCGGGGGAAGCGAATCCTTCTCCACCGTCTTCGGACGCGAGGTGGATGTCCAGGTTGTGCTTCGCGACTGGATGTCGATTCTGCTCACTCTGTTCGCAGCAAGGTCTGCTGTGGCGAAACCTAATCACGGTTTTTTTCACTGTCAACAACCCCGGCGAAAAATTTTCACATGGACGCACCCCGCGACGGCAACTTCAGCCCCTCCGCAAACACCGCCAACGGCATGCAACGCCGTCGCACACGCACCCCCACGCCACGCACGACACGCATCACGACAAAAGAAAAGTGCTTAAAAGAAGCACTTTGGTGTTTTCAACTTGCGCGCACCCGGCGAGCTGCCCGGTTCCGGCACGCGCGTCCATCAACGTGCCAACGCCTACCCACACGGCACCCAAACGGGTACGAAAACTTTTCACATCCTCGATCGCTTTTTGCCACCGAATTTGCGCAAATGCGCAAACTTCCTGACCGTTTCGACCGCTCGGTTCGGGCTCACCGGATGCACCGCGCGCGCCCCGCATGGCCAACCGGATGCACCCGGACATGCGCGCACCGATGCCCGAACGCACCCTCATGACCAACGCGGACACCGACCCAACGGTTGCGCATGAGCGACCCGACCGGCGACGACCGGCAGCGACCGCCGTTGGTTTTCGTCACGTACGGATAACGGCAGCGTCGCTGCACCGGCCTGCGGGCGAAAAAAGTTCTTCGCCAAGCAGCGGGAAAGACAGCAGCAGCGTCGGCCACCTGCACCAGCCTGGGCCGGGGTGGATAGGTTCCCGGGACACGCTGCAGGTCCCGCTCCGCAGCCGGCCCAAACCAGTCCAGGTCCGCACCCGCCGCGCCTGCGCTGGCGGGAACGTTGACTTGGGCAATCCCCGCAATGGGGCGAAGAATTGACCCGTCCTGCCATAGGTTGACACCTGTGGCGGATGATCTGGCCGCCGTCAGGCGGCCAGAGACGCCCGATGCACCGCATCGGGCGTTTGCATTTTAAGCGACAGGTGCGGCCGCTCGGCGTTATAGATCCCCACCGACTCGGCGACCATCTGGCGTGCCTGCAGCAGGTCCCGAGGCCGGTGCAGCAGGAACTCGCCCTTCAAAATTCCATTGACCCGTTCGGCCAGCGCATTCTGGTAGCAGTCGTAGCCATCGGTCATCGAGCAGGTCACCCCATGCCTGGCGTGGATCTTCTGGTAGTAGTCCGAGCAGTACTGGATACCCCGGTCGGAGTGATGGATCAGCTGCTGCCGCGTTTTTCGTTCCTTCAGCGCCATCTGCAGTGCTTGGGCGACCTGTTCGGTCTGCAGGGTGTCGTGCACGCTCCAGCCCACGATCCTGCGCGACCACACATCGGTAATCAGGCTCAGGTATACAAATTTCCCCTGCGTGGGCAGGTAGGTAATGTCGGCTACCCAGACCTGCTCACTGCCGGTCGGTACCACGCGCCCTTCGCCGGGCTTGAGAAGATTGGGGTGCCGCCGGAAGCGGTGATGGCTGTCGGTCGTCTTGTGGTACGCCCGCCGCATGGGGACCAGCAGCCGGGCATCACGAAGGACGCCAAACAGACGGTCGCGCCCCATTGCCACTCCCGATGCTTGAAGCGTCGGTCCAATCAGATGATGCAGCTTGCGCGTGCCGATGCGCGGCTGGCGCGCTCGATAGCCACCTACCAGCGCGAGCGCCCGAGCACCGTCGGCCAATTGCCGCTGCTGACGATGGCCTGCCTGATAGTACGCTTGGCGACTGATACCAAAATGCCGGCAAGCCCTTGCCACGCTTACGCCTTGGAGGCGCCTTTGCGTGAGGACTTGCCGGAAGGCTTTTTTACGATGCGCACCCCGTAGTCTTCCTTGAGCACATCCACGATGGCCTCGAAAAGCTGCGCCTTCTCGGTCGCCTCCCGCAGCTGAACCTGCAGGACTTTGATCTGTTGTTCCGGTGTCAGCGGCTTGGCCGTTCCGGACTTGGGAGCTGTGGTCATGGGGGCAGATGATGCCCCACCTGACCAGTCTTGCCGACCATGTCGCCGAAGCCACGACAGCACGGTGCTCCGTCCTTGGATTCCGTAGCGCTCCTGGGCCTGCTTGTAGGTCAGCTCCCCACGCTCGACCTGGTCCACCACCGACAACTTGAAGGCCAGCGAGTAATCCCGCTGGCTGCGCCTGATTGTTGAATTCATTGAACATTCCTCTTCCTGTGGGAAAAGGTGTCAACTCAATTCAGGACGGGTCAAATCCAAAAAAAACGGCCGCACAGGGCGGCCGTTCTTCTCGATCAGAGCACGCTCAGTGCTCGTCGTTTTCCAGCAGCTCGGCGTACTCGTCCGGGCCCAGCAGATCGTTCAACTCTTCGTTGGCCGAGAACTCGACCACGTAGATCCAGCCTTCGCCGTAGGCATCTTCGTTGATGGTTTCCGGCTTGTCCGACAGTGCTTCGTTCACCTCGACCACCTTGCCGGTGATCGGGCTGTACACGTCCGAGGCGGCCTTGACCGACTCGACCACGGCGGCCTGCTGGCCGGCCTTTACTTCATCGCCCACGGTCGGCAGCTCGACATAGACCAGGTCGCCAAGCAGGCCCTGGGCGTGGTCGGAAATGCCGACGGTGACGCGGCCATTGCCTTCCACACGTGCCCATTCGTGGGACTTGAGGAATTTAAGGTCGCCGGGGATCTCGCTCATGGGACTGCTCCGAGGAATAACAGGGGGGTCAAGAAACGGGGGTAGTGTAACCATCGGGGCCGACCTCCAACAGGTCGGCCCGGTCAAAAAAAATCAGGCGTCGGCCAGTACGCCCGGCTGGGCCTGGCCTTCGCGCACGAACGGGAACTTCACCACGCGCACCGGCACCTGCTTGCCGCGGATGTCCACGTGCACCTGGCCCAGGTCACCGGCCGGCACCCGTGCGAAGGCGATGCCCTTGCCCAGCGTCGGCGAGAAGGTGCCCGACAGGATTTCGCCCTGGCCGCTGGCGGTCAGCACCGCCTGGCCGTGGCGCAGCACGCCCTTCTCGTCCATCACCAGGCCGATCATCTGGCGCGCGTCGCCGGCGGCCTTCTGCGCTTCCAGCACATCGCGGCCGATGAAGTCGCGGCCCTCGTCCAGCGCCACCGTCCAGGCCAGCGCGGCCTCATACGGGGTGATCGCTTCATCCATGTCCTGGCCGTACAGGTTCATGCCCGCCTCCAGGCGCAGCGTGTCGCGCGCGCCCAGGCCGGCCGGACGTACCCCGGCGGCGGCCAGGGCATTCCAGAAGGCCACCACCTCGGCCTGCGGCAGCAGGATTTCAAAACCGTCTTCACCGGTGTAGCCGGTGCGCGCCACGAACAGCGGCGTGCCGCTGGCGGCGGTGGCTTCCAGGGCAGCGAAACGGCCCAGCTTCTCCAGCGCGGCGCGGTCGCCCTCGCCGACCAGGCCGATCACCCGCTCACGTGCGGTCGGGCCCTGCACGGCGACGATCGCCAGGTCTTCGCGTTCGGTCACCTGCACCTCGAAGGCGGCCGCCTGCTCACGGATCCAGGCCAGGTCCTTCTCGCGGGTCGACGCATTGACCACCATGCGGAAGCAGTCGTCGGCCAGGTAATACACGATCAGGTCATCGATGACCCCGCCGCGCGCATTGAGCATGCACGAGTAAAGCGCCTTGCCGGTGACCTTGAGCTTGTCCACCGAGTTGGCCAGCAGGGTGCGCAGGAACGGCTTGACCTGCGCACCGCGCAGATCGACCACGGTCATGTGGCTGACGTTGAACATGCCGGCATCGGCACGCACCAGATGGTGCTCGTCCAGCTGCGAGCCGTAATGGATGGGCATGTCCCAGCCACCGAAATCAACCATCTTGGCGCCGAGTGCGCGGTGGGTGTCGTTGAGAAGCGTCTTCTGGGTCATGACCGGTTTCCGGGGGAATGAAAGCAAGATCCCCATTATAGGTCTGACGCCACGCAACGCCCGCCGCGCTGCGGTAATGCCGCGTGACCTACCAAGTGCCGCTCAGAGCGCCTGCACCTTCAGCGTCATGCCCTCCACCGCGACCACCCGCACCTGGCTGCCGGCGGGCAGGTCCGGTCCGGCCACCACCCAGAATGCATCATCGATCTTGGCGCGGCCCTTGCCGGCCACGATGGCCTGGTCGACCACCACCACCCGCCCGACCAACTGCTCGGCGCGCCGGTTCAGCAGCGGCGCGTCGCTCTGCCGCGCATGCGTGCGCCCCCAGCGCCGGTAGCACTGGATCGACACCACCGACAACAGCACGTACGCCACCACCTGCCACAGCAGCGGGATATCGGCGAACACCGCCACCATCACGAACACCGCCGCCGCCCCGATCCCGATCCACAACATGAACGCGCCCGGCGCCAGCGCTTCAGCCGCGAACAGCACCAACGCCAACGCCCCCCAGCCGACCACTTCCCAACGCATCTCAACCCCCTATGCGCGGAGGGACCGCGCGCGTGGCTTTCTTCTCTTCCTGTTTGGCGAACGCCTCCCTGGCCAGCTCGGCCACGCCGGCGATCGAGCCGATCACCCCACTGGCCTCCATCGGCATCAGTACCAGCTTCTGGTTGGGCGAGGTGGCCAGCTCCTTGAACGCCTCCACGTACTTCTGCGCGATGAAGTAGTTGATCGCCTGCACATCGCCCTGCGCGATCGCCTCGGACACCATCTGCGTCGCCTTGGCTTCGGCCTCGGCCTGGCGCTCGCGCGCCTCCGCGTCGCGGAACGCGGCCTCCTTGCGTCCTTCCGCTTCCAGCACCGTGGCCTGCTTCTCGCCCTCGGCGCGCAGTATCTCGGACTGGCGCGAGCCTTCGGCCTCCAGGATCTGCGCACGCTTCTCGCGCTCGGCCTTCATCTGCCGCGCCATCGCGTCCAGCAGGTCACGCGGGGGCTGGATGTCGCGGATCTCGATGCGGTTGACCTTGACGCCCCACGGGTTGGTCGCGTGGTCCACCACGCCAAGCAACTTGGCGTTGATCACCTCGCGCTGGCTCAGCGATTCATCCAGGTCCATCGAACCGATCACCGTGCGGATGTTGGTCTGCACCAGGGCGATCATCGCCACTTCCAGGTTGGCTACCTCATAGGCGGCCTTGGACGCATCCAGCACCTGGAAGAACACCACCCCGTCCACGCGTACCGCGGCGTTGTCCTTGGTGATCACTTCCTGGCCGGGCACGTCCAGCACCTGCTCCATCATGTTCACCTTGCGCCCCACCCCGTACACGATGGGGATCAGGAAATGCAGGCCCGGCGACATCGTGTGGGTGTAGCGGCCGAAGCGCTCGACCGTCCATTCATAGCCCTGCGGCACCATCCGCACCGCCTTGAACAGGATCACCACGGCCACGAAGGCCAGCACCAGCGAGAACAGCAGGGTCGGGAACATCAGATTTCTCCTTTACCCCGGGTGGCTGACCCGGGCAGGGCCACGGGAAGGCTACAGCCGGACCCGGCCACGGAGGATGTCCCAGAACATCCTCCAGTCGCCGGCGAAGGAATACAACGGATGCCGGAACGTTGCCGGGCGGTTTTTCTCGAAGAAGTAGTGCCCGACCCAGGCAAACCCGTAGCCGCAGGCCAGTGCCGCCCACAACCAGGCCGGCTGCCCACGCACGATCGCAACGGCGACCAGCAGCAGCACCCCGCAACTGCCGGAAAAATGCAGCCGCCGCGAAACAACATGGCGATGCTCGCCCAGGTAGAACGGATAGAACTCGCGGAAACTGGCGAAGCGGGACATGGCGCGCTCTCCGGACCGGATGCACGCAGCATAGCGCGGGACGCGTCCGCGTAGTCGCGCGGCCGGCCCTACGCGCTGCGCGGGGCGAACATGATGACGGCCATGCCGGCCAGGCACAGGCCTACGCCGAGCAGGTCCCAGCGGCTGGGACGGATCCCGTCCACCAGCCACAGCCACATCAGCGCGGTGCCGATGTAGACCCCGCCATAGCCCGCATAGACGCGGCCACTGGCGGCCGGGTACAGGGTCAGCAGCCAGGCAAACAATGCCAGGCTGGCCGCCGCCGGCAGCAGCAGCCAGGCGCTGCCGTCCTTGCGCAGCCACAGCCACGGCAGGTAACAGCCGACGATCTCGGCCACCGCTGTCAGCACGAACAGCAGCAGCGTCTTCACGACTTGGCTTCTTCGGCCTTGGCCTGCTGCCAGAGCTGTTCCTGCGCCTCCAGGTCCAGCGCGGCCATCGCCTGCCCGGCCGCCTCGGCCTGCGCTTCCATGGCGCGGAAGCGGCGCTCGAACTTGTGGTTGGCCTGGCGCAGCGCCGCACCGACATCGACCCTGGCATGGCGGGCCAGGTTGGCGCAGACGAACAACAGGTCGCCCAGTTCGTCCTGCAACCGCGCATGGTTGTCTGCGACCGGGCCACGGGCGAACTCGGCGGCGACCTCGTCCAGCTCCTCGCGCACCTTGTCGATCACCGGGCCCGGACCGGGCCAGTCGAAGCCGACCCGCGCCGCACGTGCCTGCAGCTTCACCGCCCGCTGCCACTCGGGCAGGCCGCGCGCGATGCCGGCCAGCGCGGAGGTATCGGTGTGGCCCTTGGCCGCGCGCTCGGCATGTTTGATCGCCTCCCAGTTGCCGGCGACCGCATCGGCACCGTCCACCTGCACCTGCGCGAAGACATGCGGATGCCGGCGCTGCATCTTGTCGCTGATCGACCGGGCCACCTCGGCAAAGGCGAACGCACCCTGCTCGCTGGCCATCTGCGCGTGGAACACCACCTGCAGCAACAGGTCGCCCAGTTCGTCCTGCAGGTCCTCCAGGTCGCCCCGATCGATCGCATCGGCCACTTCGTAGGCTTCTTCGATCGTGTAGGGGGCGATGCTGGCAAAGTCCTGCTGCAGGTCCCACGGGCAGCCGTCCTGCGGATCGCGCAACCGCGCCATGATGCCCAGCAGGCGGTCCAGTTCAACGGTGGCAGACATCCAGTACTCCTTGCGGGCAGGTCAGGCAGGCAGCCACTCACGCCACGGCAGGCGGGTGTCGCCCAGGGCGATGAAGTCGCCGTTCAACAGGGTCTCGCGGCGGTTGTAGCGGAACGGCTTGCCGGTGGTGGCCGACAGCACCGCGCCCCCTGCGGCGTGCAGCACGCATTGGCCGGCAGCGGTATCCCATTCAGAGGTGGGGCCCAGCCGCGGATAGACATCCAGCGTGCCCTCGGCAAGCCGGCAGAACTTCAGCGACGAGCCCTGTGCGACCACCTCGATCTCGCCCATCCGCGCCAGCAGCGCCTGGGTCTGTTCGCTGCGGTGGGAGCGGCTTGCCGCCACCTGGAGTGGCGGCGTGGCCGGCGTGCGCGTGCGCAGCACCGAGTCGTGCATGCCCTCGCGGCGGTATGCCAGTTCCCCGCGCATGGCGTGCCAGGCGATGCCGGTGACCGGCGCCAGCACCACCCCGAATGCCGGCGCGCCCTGGTAGATCAAGGCGATGTTGACGCTGAATTCGTCGTTGCGCTTGACGAACTCGCGCGTGCCATCGAGCGGGTCGACCAGCCAGTAGGCGCCCCAGTGCTGGCGCACCTCCCACGGCACCTGCGCCGACTCCTCCGACAGAATCGGCAGGTCCGGGGTGAGCTGCTGCAGGCCGCGCTCGATCACCTGGTTCCCGGCCAGGTCGGCGGCGGTCACCGGGCTGTGGTCGGACTTGATCGCCACGTCGAACGGGGTGGCATACACGGCCATGATCGCGGCCGCCGCGTCCTGGGCGATGGCGATCACCGTTTCGCGCAGATCGGTGGTGAGTTTGATCATGCCTGGTCGGCCAGCCACTGGCGGGCGATGAACAGCGCGGCCAGCGAACGGCCCTCGGAGAAGTCCTCGCGCAGCATCAACTGGTCCAGGTCGGCCAGCTTCCACGGCACCACTTCCAGCTCTTCGGGCTCATCGCCGGCCAGCCGTTCGGGGTACAGGTCGCGCGCCACCACCAGCCACGACTGGTGGCTCATGTAGGTGGGGGCCAGGGTCATCGCGCGCAGCACGTCCACGCGCCGCGCGCCGTAACCGGCCTCTTCCTTGAGTTCGCGGTCGGCGGCCTGCTCGGGGGTTTCGCCGGCATCGATGCGGCCCTTGACCAGGCCCAGCTCGTAGCGGTGCATGCCAGCGGCGTATTCACGTACCAGCAGCACGGTCTGTGCGTCCAGCATCGGCACCACCACCACCGCGCCATGGCCTTGGCTGACCAGGCGCTCGAAGCGGCGGCGCTCGCCGTTGGAGAATTCCAGGTCAAGATGCTGGCGCTGGAACGGCCCGCTCTGCTCGTCCGTGATCTTGTGGATGATGGGCAGGCGACGACTCATGCGAGCATCTCTAGAATGGGAACTGGTGAAAACGTCTTCATGAGCCCGAAATGCTAGCAGACCCAGCCCCCTTCACGCTGGCCGACCAGTGGCGCCGACGCGACCTGGCCGTGCTTTGGCACCCGTGCACGCAGATGCGCGAGCACCCCGACACCCTGCCGCTGGTGCCGATCGCCCGTGGCCAGGGGCCCTGGCTGATCGACCATGACGGCAAACGCTACCTGGATGCGGTGAGCAGCTGGTGGACCAATCTGTTCGGCCATGCCGAACCGCGCATCGGCGCGGCCATCGCCCACCAGGCCACCCAGCTGGAGCAGGTGATGCTGGCCGGCTTCAGCCACCAACCGGCCGTGCAACTGGCCGAGCGCCTGCTGGCGATCGCCCCGCGCCAGGCCGGGCGCGATCCACTGGCCAAGGTGTTCTACGCCGACAACGGCTCGGCCGGGGTCGAGGTCGCGCTGAAGATGGCGTTCCACTACTTCCGCAACCGCGGCGAGCACCACCGCACCCGCTTCGTCGCGCTGGAGAACGGCTACCACGGCGAAACCCTCGGGGCGCTGTCGGTCGGCGATATCCCGCTGTACCGCCGGGTCTACGCACCGCTGCTGACCGAGGCGCTGTTCGCGCCGTCGCCGGATGCCTACCTGGCCGAGCCCGGGCAGAGCGCGGCACAGCGCGCCCACCAGGCCGCCGATGCACTGGCCACGCTGTTTGACCAGCACCCCGGCGAAATCTGCGCGGTGATCCTGGAGCCGCGGCTGCAGTGCGCCGGCGGCATGCGCATGCACGACCCGGTGTACCTGCAGCGCGCGCGTGAACTGTGCGATGCCAACGGCGCGTTCCTGATCGCCGACGAGATCGCCACCGGCTTCGGCCGTACCGGCACGATGTTCGCCTGCGAACAGGCCGGGGTGATGCCCGACCTGCTGTGCCTGTCCAAGGGCCTGACCGGCGGCTTCCTGCCTCTGTCGGCCGTGCTGGCTACCCAGGCGCTGTACGACGCGTTCCTGGACGACTCGCGCGAGCGCGCCTTCCTGCACTCGCACAGCTACACCGGCAATCCGCTGGCCTGCGCGGCGGCACTGGCCACGCTGGATATCTTCGCCGGCGAGGACGTGATCGCGCGCAACCGCAGCACCGCCGAAGTGATGCGCACGCTGGCGGCGCCCTTCAACGACCATCCGCACATGGCCGACGTGCGCCAGGCCGGCATGGTGGTGGCCTTCGAACTGACCCGCAACGGCGACAAGCGCACCCCCTTCCCCGCCGCGGCGAAGGTCGGGCTGCATGCCTACACCGCCGCACTCAAGCGTGGCGTGGTGCTGCGCCCGCTGGGCAACGTGCTGTACTGGATGCCGCCCTACTGCGTGGAAGACGAGCACCTGGACCTGCTGGCCCAGACCACCCTGGCGGCCATCGAAGAGGCGGTTGCATGCGCGTGACCCGTTGCCACCTCGACCGCCCGCTCGCGGTGGGCCAGATCCTGTCCCTGCCGGAGGAGGCCGCCAACCACCTGGTGCGGGTCATGCGGCTGCGCGAAGGCGATGGTTGCGTGCTGTTCAATGGCGACGGCCACGATTACCACGCCACGCTGGTCGTGGTGGGCAAACGTGACGCCCAGGTGCGGATCGATGCGCTGACCGCACCGGACAACGAATCGCCGCTGCACATCACCCTGCTGCAGGGCATCGCACGCGGCGAGAAGATGGACCTGATCCTGCAGAAGGCCACCGAACTGGGGGTCGATGCGATCGTGCCGGTCAACGCCGAGCGTACCGAAGTGAAGCTCGATGCGGCGCGCGCGGAAAAGCGGCTGGCGCACTGGAACAGCGTGGTGGTTTCGGCCTGTGGCCAATCCGGCCGCGCGCGGGTGCCCAGCGTGGCCGCGCCGCAGGCGTTGCTGGATGCGGCGCGGGCGATGCCCGCCGACGCACTCAAGCTGACCCTGGACCCGCTCGGCGACCATCGCCTGTCCACCCTGCAGCCCGCACCGGGTGGGGTGGTGATCGCGATCGGACCGGAAGGCGGCTGGTCACCGCGCGATCGCCAGGCGTTGGCTGAATCGGGCTTCCAGGGGCTGCAACTGGGTCCACGCATCCTGCGCACTGAAACCGCCGGGTTGGCCGCCATCGCGGCCGTGCAGGCGCGGCTGGGCGATCTGGGCTGACCGACCACATTCCGGCGGGTAGCGACCGTTGGTCGTTACCCCCTCCCGGTCGGTGCCATGCATGTGCCGACCAACGGTCGGCACCTACCATCGGTCACGCATACCACCGGTCACGCACCGGTACCATCGGTCACGCACCGGTAGGCAGCCACCGTTGGTCGGTGCGCAAAGCATGTGCCGACCAACGGTCGGCACCTACCCGGCTACCGGGTAGGCCTCATCCAGCGCCGCTTCCAGCACGTCCAGGTCCGGCAGCAGCGCGCTCTGCTCGCCGAGCAGCACGCGCATGTGCACGCCCTGTGGCAGCATTTCCTCGGAGGCGTCGGCCAGCAGGCCGTCGCGCGGCACCGAAATCAGCTGCGGGAAGGTCTGGGTGAGCAGGGCGAAGTACGGACGCTTGGCGTTGCCACCCAGCGCCTTCAGTACCACCACCTTGTTGTTGCTGGTCACCAGCTCGTCGCCCAGCCCGGACAGGCGCGCGAACGACAGCAGTGGCACGTCCCAACCGTGCCAGGCGATCTGCCCGACCAGCCAGGTCGGTACGTCGGGGATGCCCTGTACGGCGACCTTGGACATCATTTCGGCCACGGTGGCATTGGGCAGCAGCACACGCTCGTGCCCGGCCTGGATCAATACCCCGCGGATTTCGTCGTTGCTGGCGTAACTCATGTCGTGATTCCTGGAAGAGGTGTGGCGCGGCGATTACTCGCTCACACCCCAACGTTCGACGATGCTCTGGGCCAATTGCGGCGGCTCGCCGGCAGGCATGCCGGCGGCGACCACGGCGTTGGCCGCGGTGGGGTCGTAGCAGCCTTCCCCGACCTGCCCGGCCACCCAGGCCCCGGCGGCGGCCAGGGCCAGCACGTCGTCGACCTGCGCGGCGTCGGCACCACTGAGCAGCACCACCGCGCTGTGCGCTGGCGGCAGCGTGGCAATCTGCACGCCCTGTGCATCGGCATGGAAATACAAGCCACCGTTGCGCGGCGCCAGGCCGACATCGTCGGGCAGGATGTACGCATTACCGTCCTGCACCGGCTGGTCGGCTTCGGCCAGCAGCACCGGCAACGCCGAGACCCGCGCCATCTGCTTGACCAGATTGCCGTAGCGACCGCCATCCAGGCGCATGTGCACCAGCACCGGCGTGGCCAGCCCGGCCGGCAGGCTGGCCAGCAGCCGGCGCAGGGCATCGGGGCCACCGATGCCGGCCAGCACCAGCACCGCGCCCGGCGCGGCGCCATCGGCCGGGCCTGCCGTCTCCAGTGCGACCAGCGACAGGCGTTCGGTATCGAATTCGGACGACAGCGGCGACGCGCTGGCCGGGGCGAACCCCGATGCAGCGGCGGCAGCCGCAGCACCGTCATCGTCAACCAGCGACCAGCTGCTGTGGTCACCCAGCGCCATCGACGCAGGTACCGCAGGCGGGGCGGCGGCCGGTATCGCCGGCGGCTCGATCGGTGCGGTCGATGGCGCCGGCTGCAGCGCGGCCAGCGCCTCCTCCAGCGAGATCGGCTCACTCAGCGTGTCCGGGGCTTGGTACAGACCATCGGCCGGCACGTCGGCCGCGGCATCGAAGGCTTCGCGCACATGGAAGTCCAGCGGCGCGTCGGCATGCAGCTGCGCGGGGGTGGTCGGCAGGCCCGGTTCGGGCTGCAGCAGGCCGTCCTGCTCCGAGCCCGGCGGCAGCACGTTCTGGTGGCCGTGCAGCTTGGCCACCAGATGCCGCGCCCAGCGCTGGGCTTCCCACCCTTCGCGGCGCGCGGCCAGGTCGGCTTCGTCGAAAATCAGGGTGAGCGAGGGCGAGCCCAGCACCGGATCGAGCCGTTCCAGCGCATCTTCGATGGCCGGTTCCAGCGCGATCAGCACCGCGCCCGGCGCCGCCTCGCGCAGGACCTCCAGCGCGAGCGTGGTGGGATCCTCTTCCAGCACCAGCGTGGCGCCGGCCTGGCCAAGCGCCTCGCGCAAGCGGTCACGGGCCTGGCCGGGCCGCGCCAGCAGCGCTACCGACAACAGCGAAGGCAGGTCATTGGCGGACACGGGCGATCCCCAGCAGGTCGTACACATTCCGCATCAGGTCCAGCTCCTGGTAAGGCTTGCCCAGGTACCGCTGGACGCCAATTTCAAAGGCGCGCTGACGGTGCTTGTCACCACTGCGCGAGGTGATCATCACAATCGGCACATCCTTGTAACGCGGGTCGGCGCGCATCGCGGTGGCCAGTTCATAGCCATCCATGCGCGGCATTTCGATGTCCAACAGCATCAGGTCCGGGACACGCTCTTCCAGCCGTTCCAGTGCTTCCACGCCATCGCGGGCCACCACCACGTCGAAGTTGTGGCGTTCCAGGATGCGCCCGGTGACCTTGCGCATGGTCAACGAATCGTCGACCACCATCACCAGCGGCACCTCGCGGTCGCTGACCTGGGTGGCGGCGGCAATCGGCTTGTGCGGATTGGCCTGGAAGCGGCGTACCAGCGGTGCAACATCGAGGATGACCACGACGCGGCCGTCGCCGGTAATGGTGGCGCCGTAGATGCCCGGCACCGAGGCGATCTGCAGGCCCACCGGCTTGACCACGATTTCGCGGTTGCCCAGCACCTGGTCGATCGCCACGGCCGCGCGCAGTTCGCCGGCACGCACCAGCAGCAAAGGCACCTGGGCCTGCCCTTCGGCACGGGCCTGGCCCTGGCCGACCAGCGTGCCCAGGTCATGCAGCGCGAACTCTTCGCCGCCGTAGTGGTAACCCCCGTTGGCCGCCTCGAAGCGCTCGCGCGCGATCCGGCCAATACCGCTCACCGAGGCCACCGGCACCGCGTAGGTGGTCTCACCGATCTGCACGAACACCGCCTGGGTGACCGCCAGGGTCTGCGGCAGGCGCAGGGTGAAGGTGACGCCCTGGCCGCGCACGGAGTGGATGTCCACCGTGCCGCCGAGCTGGCGTACTTCGTTGAAGACCACGTCCATGCCCACGCCACGGCCGGCCAGCTGGCTGACCTGGTCGGCGGTGCTGAAACCGGAAGCGAAGATCATCGCGTCCAGTTCGGCCTCGGCCAGCGCTGCTCCGGCCTCGATCAGGCCACGCTGTTCGGCGCGGCGACGGATCGCCTCGCGGTCCAGCCCGGCACCGTCATCGGCCACTTCCAGCACGATTTCCGAGCCTTCGCGACGCAGGCGGATGGCGATCTCGCCCTCTTCGGGCTTGCCCGCCGCGCGACGCTGCTCCGGGGTTTCCAGGCCGTGAGCCACCGAGTTGCGCAGCATGTGTTCCAGCGGCGCGACCATGCGGTCGAGCACGTTGCGGTCCAGTTCGCCGTGGGTCCCTTCCAGGATCACGTGGACCTCCTTGCCGGTGTCCTGGCCCGCCTGGCGGACCACCCGGCGCAGGCGCGGCACCAGACCATCGAAGGGCACCATGCGCGCCCGCATCAGGCCGTCCTGCAGTTCCGAGCTGACCCGCGACTGTTGTTGCAGCAGCACGTCGTACTGACGCGACAGATCATCGAGCACGCCCTGCAGGCCGCCGAGATCGGCTGCCGATTCGTTCAGCGCGCGGCTCAACTGCTGCAGCGTGGAGAAGCGGTCCAGCTCCAGCGGATCGAACGTGTGGTCCACCTGCTCCTGCTCGCGCTGGTAGCGGGCGACGATCTGCGCCTCGGTTTCCAGGTCGAGGCGGCGCAGCTGGTCGCGCAGACGCGCGTTGGTGCGGTCCAGTTCACCCATGGCGCCGCGGAAGGCACCCAGCTGCTGTTCCAGGCGCGAGCGGTAGATCGCCACTTCACCGGCGTGGTTGACCAGGCGGTCGAGCAGATCGGCGCGTACCCGCACCTGTTCCTGCTGCGGACGCGCCAGGCTGTCATCGTCGTTGCTGGCTTCCACCGGCACCGGCGCCGACAGCGGCGCAGCGGCCACGGCGGCGTCGATCATTACCGGCGCGAGGTCCTGCTGCGCTTGGTCGGCGTTGTCTGCCGCGACCGGCTCCACCCGGCCCAGGGTGCGCTGTTCAAAGGCCTGGATCAGGTCATCGGGCATCGCCACGGTGCGGTGCTGGCCGGTGCGGGTCAGCAGCTGATGCAGGCGGTCGAAGCCACGCTCCAGCAACTGCACGTCGCTGCGGTCGATATCGGTGCGGTTGGCGGCCACCGCCTCCAGCAACGATTCGATGCCGTGGCCCAGATCGCCGATCGGATTGATGCCGGCCATGCGTGCGCCACCCTTCAGGGTGTGCAGGTCACGCTGCAGGCCGGCGATCACATCGCGGTCGTTCGGCGCGGCACGCAGCTCGCTGATCAGACCATCGCAATGGTCCAGCAGGTCCTTGCCTTCCTCGACGAAGATGTCGACCAGCTCCTGGTCGAGCACGCTGAAATCCAGCGCGTCGGCGCTGTCATCCTCGGCGGCGACATCGGATGCAACCGGTTCGCTGGCATCGGGCTGCAGGGCATCGGCCTGGACCGCATCGGTCACCGCCTCACCCGGCAGGGTCAGCGCGCTGTCGCCAGCAGACACGGCCGTCTCGGTCGGAGCCGACAGCGGTGCGTCTTCCAGTTCGAAGAACGGTGTGGGAATGGGAGCGGCCGCTTCCACGGCGGCGGCGGCATCGGCATCGGCTTCAACGTCCGCGTAGGCGTCAACATCGCCTTCGGCAAACGCGTCGGCTTCGTCGCGGTGCTCCAACGGATCGTGGCGGGCATCCAGGCCGAGCACGTTGTCGTTGTCGTTGTCGTTGTCGTTGTCGTTGTCGTCGTCCTGGTCGGGCGCGGCATCGATCACGGTCAGGCCGTCATCCAGCGCCTGCTGCACATCCACCTGTTCGCCGAAGGCGGGGGTCGGCGGCAACGCGTCGGCCAGTGCCTCGCGGTCGCGGTCGCTGTCGTTGTCCTCAGCCTCGTCCAGGCCTTCCGCGTCAGCACGCTCGACGGCGGCATCCGGCGTCGTTGCGGCTGCCGGGTGCAGCTCGGCGTCGAAGTAGCGTGAGAGGTCTTCGGCGCCGGTCAGCTCGACCGCCTCCAGGCCCGCGTAGGCGAGCGCTTCGGCCGCCGGGCCGGTATCGACGGCCGCGGCATGCGACAGCGTCGGGTCGGCGACAACCGGCGCCGGGGTCACCGGCAGATCGGCATTGAAATAGGCAGACAGATCGTCACTGCCGGTCAATTCACCGACCACCAGCGCCTGATCGTCCAGCTGCTCCGCATCCTCCAGCGCATCAGTGCCCACCACCGACAGCCCATCGGCGTCGATCTCGGCCTGCTGCAGGGAGCCATCGGTGCGGTCATCGAAGTGGGCGTAACCGCCCTCCTCTTCTGCCGGTGCCGGCGCGGCCTCCTCGACCAGCGGTTCATGCTCGAACGAGGTCAGTTCGACATCCAGCTCGTCCTCGTCCTCGTCCTCGTCGTCCATCACCATCGCCGGCCAGCGCGCTTCGGGCAACGTATCGGCCAGGGCCTGCAGGCGCGCGGCCAGCACGGTCTGCACTGGAATGCGCGGGGCCTCGGCCTGCAACGCCGCCATGGTCGCGGTGATCGCCTCGGCGGTGGCCGACAGCGCGTCCACGCCGTCGGCATCGGGGGTGGCATCGGCGGCCAGCGAGCGTTTGATGAAGCTCTCCGCGCCCCCGGTGACCGCGGTGATCTCCGGGACGTTGGTCATCGCGAACGCACCATTCATGGTGTGCACCGCACGCAACAGCATGTCGGTCACCGGCTGCGGGGCCTGGCTGGCCTCGCGCAGCCACGCCTGCAGCGTGGCCTGGTGGGTGTCGACCTCGGCTTCGAGGATCTCGCGCAGTACCTCGTCGATGTTGGCCGGGGTGCCTTCGGCATCCTCTGCCGGGACCGGTGCCTCGACGGCGACGACCGGGACCGCCCGCTGCAGCGGCACATGGAAGGTTTCCTCACCGGCCGCCACGCGGTCGGCGGTCGCCTGCATGGCCTGCAGGTCCGCGCTGACGCGGCTGCCATCGCGCAGTGCCGCATTGAGCTGCGGCAGGACCTCATAGGCCTGGGTGACCATGGCCACTACCGCCGGCGATGCCGGGCGACTGCCCTCGAGCACGCGGTTGAGCATGCCCTCGACCTTCCAGCTGAACTCGCCCAGGGTGCGTGCGCCGACCAGCCGGCCACTGCCCTTGAGGGTGTGGAAGACGCGACGGATCGGACGCAGGCGGTCCAGGTTGTCGGGCGCGGCGCGCCAGACCGGCAACAGGTTGCCAAGGTTGACCAGTTCCTCGTCGAACTCTTCGATGAAGACTTCGCGGATGTCCTGGTCGATGTTCTCGCCGCTGTCTTCAAAACCGGCATCGATGCTGTCGGCAAGGGCGTCGGCGGCCCCGTCGCCAAGGATCGACCCTGCACCCGGCAAGGCCGGCGGCTGGGTGTTGAACTGGGCTGCAGCCGCGTCCAGCTCCGCCAGGAAGCGGGTCGACTCCTCGTCCAGCTCGATCTTGCCGATCACCGCGGCGTGCACGCCGGTGCTGCTGTGGGTCACGACCGGCGACGGATCCTGGGTCGAGTGGTCGGTGGTGTCTCCAACATCGGTATCGGCGATATCGGTTGCATCGAAGGCATCCAGCGCCTCGAAGCCGTCATCGGCGTCGGCGGCAGCATCCAAGACTTCGTCTGCGGGTAGCGGCGGCTGCAGGAACGAGGGCAGGCGCTGCACGTCCAGCTCCGGTGCCGCATCCACCGCATCCTCCTGCCCGTGGGCAAGCGGCGCATCGTCGATCTCCAGCGACAGCACGTCGCCGGCATTGTGCAGCGGCGCGTCGAAGGTGAATTCGATGGGCTCGTCGCTGATCTCCAGCAGGTCGTGCTCGGCGGTGACCGGATCGAAACCGGTGTTGGCCGTCGATGGAGCCGTCCATGCGTCGGTGACCGGTGCCGCAGGCTCGACCGGGGCGCCATCCAGCGCCTCCAGCGCAACATGCATCGGTGGCAGCGCCTCCCAGCGGGTTGCGTGGCTGTCTTCGGCGATCACCGGATCGAAATGGCCGAAGCTCGGCGCGATGTCGCTGGCCTCGGTCGCGGTGGACAGCGTCCACTGCGTGTCCTGCGGTGCGGCTGCGGTGGAGGCGGCGAAGACCAGCGGTGCTTCGATGGTTGCCGCCACGAGCACGTCGGCGGGCACCTCCTCGCGCGCTTCAACCGGCACCTCGGCCAGCGCAGCGCCGGTATCGAGGGTGGCTGCCGCAACATGGCTGGGCAGCGGATCGAAGGTCACATCCGGCAATGCCGGCGGCACGCTGCCCGGTGCCGGCGCAGACCTCGTCACCGGGGTATCGATGCGTTCGGGGGCCGGCGCTTCCCAGGGCGCCAGCTCGATCGGTTCCGGCGCCACCGGCAGTGCTTCGGCGCTGGCATCGGCGGCCACCGCATTGGCGTCCGGCAACGGCCAATAGCGCAGGGTTTCCAGGCTGGTACGGGTGATGTCGAGGATGTCCTCGCGCCCCGGGCGACGCTCGCGCAGCGCTTCGAGGTAGTACTCCAGGCTGGCCATGGCATCGGCCAGGGTGTCCAGCTGGCGACCGCTCGGCACGCGCTGGCGGCCGATCAGTTCCACCGCGATGTACTGGCGCACGCCCTGCAGGTAGTCGGCCGGGGTGGACAGGTCGAGCATGCGCAGCGCACCGGCCACCTCGCCGAGCAGGCGCGGTACCTCGGCCAGCTGCTGGTGGTTCCAGTTGGTCTCGATGAAGGCGACGAAATGTTCGCGGGCGGCGGAGAAATTGGCGATGGCTTCATGCGCCAGGACTTCGACCGTGCGCCGGTTTTCCATTGCGCTGGGGTCATCCTCGCCGCTGCCGCCGGCACCCAGGTGGGCGACCTGGTCGTCCAGCGAGGCATCCACGTACAGCAGGGCGCCGGCGATATCCAGCAGCAGGCTTTCGTCGATCTGCTGCTGGCCATCGACCACGCCACGCAACGCATCGCGCTGCTGCACGACCACGCCGCGGGCCACGCCCAGGCCCATCATGCCCAGGGTGTCGGCCACTGCGCCCAGTTCATTGACCTGGGTCTGCAGCTGCACCGGATCACCGGCAGTACGCAGGTGCAGGTCCAGCGCGTCCTTGACCCGCAGCAGTTCTTCCTTGACCGCGTTGCCCACGGTATCAAGCAGCTCGCGGTTGCGGCCGCTGAGGCTGCCGCGCGCGTGGTCCAGTTCGGCCTCGGTGGCGCTGGCGCTGTCCGGGGCGAAGGCGAACAGCACGCTTTCATTGATGCCCGGCGCAGCGCGCGCCGAACGGATGTCATTGAGCAGCGGCAGCAGCACGATCGGAATATCGCGATGGCCGTTCTGCAGGCGCTCCAGGTAATCGG
The DNA here is from genome assembly GCF_057835675.1 of Stenotrophomonas sp. GL_101. Lineage (NCBI taxonomy): Bacteria > Pseudomonadati > Pseudomonadota > Gammaproteobacteria > Lysobacterales > Lysobacteraceae > Stenotrophomonas > Stenotrophomonas sp. GL_101. The sequence goes on from NZ_CM174432.1 coordinate 3,596,956, forward strand.
GCAGCAGCACGCTGCCGCGCATCAGGGTGGCGCAGGCTTCGTCGCGGTCGGGCACTTCGCCGGCGCCGATGGCGTTGGCCAGCTGCTCCAGTTCCTCGGCCACCATCGCCGGGGCGTACAACTCGACCATGCGCAAGGTGCCCTGCACCTGGTGCAGGTAGCCGGCGCAGAAGCGCATGCGGCTGCCGTCGGCCGGGTCTTCGGCGTAGTACTCGACCTCGTTGCGCACCTGGCGCAGGGTCTCGTCCAGCTCCGGCTTGACCCAGCCCAGTGCTGCGTGGCTCATGGCATCGCGCAGCGTGCTCATGCCGATACTCCCGGCAGCGGGGCGCGCGTGTCGTGCTGTTGCGTCTGGCGATGCATCATCTGCTGATTCCTTCCCTCTCCGCCCTGCCCGCGGCTCACGCCGGCAGCTTGAAGTCGGCAACCGAGCGGCGCAGGTCGGCCGCCAGCTGTGCCAAATGACCGATCGACTCGGCGGTCTGTCCCGCGCCCTGCGAGGTCTGGCCGGTAATCTGCCGGATCACGCCCATGGTGCGGGTGATGTCCGACGCGGCCGACGACTGCTGCTGGGCGGCGATCGAGATGTTCTTGATGAGGTTGTTGAGCGCGTTGGACACGCGTTCGATTTCGGTCAGGGCGGTACCGGCGTCTTCGGCCAGGCGCGCACCGGACACCACTTCGGCGGTGGTCTGCTCCATCGAACTGACCGCTTCGTTGGTATCGGCCTGAATGGCCTGGACCAGGCTTTCAATGCGTCGGGTGGCACCGGAGGTACGTTCTGCCAGGCGCTGCACTTCATCGGCCACCACCGCGAACCCGCGACCGGCTTCACCGGCCGAGGCCGCCTGCACGGCAGCATTCAACGCCAGGATGTTGGTCTGTTCGGAAATGTCGTTGATCAGTTCCACGATCGAGCCGATTTCCTGCGAGGACTCACCCAGCCGCTTGATGCGCTTGGAGGTTTCCTGGATCTGGTCGCGGATCTGGTCCATGCCCTGGATGGTTTCGCGGACCACGCCGGCGCCTTCGGCGGCGATCACCACCGAGCGCTGCGCCACGTCGGCCGATTCGGCCGAGTTGCGCGACACCTGCTCGATGCTCGAAGCGATTTCGCCGATCCGGTCCGAGGCCGAGGTGATCTGGTTGGCCTGGTGGCCGGCCGCTTCGGCCAGCTGCATGGCGGTGGCCTGGGTTTCCTGGGTGGACAGCGCGACCTTGGCCGAGGTGTCGTTGATGGTGGTCACCAGGTGGCGCAGCTCATCCACCGCGTAATTGATGGCGTCGGCGATCGCGCCGGTCATGTCCTCGGTCACCGAGGCCTTCACCGTCAGGTCGCCTTCACCCAGCGAGCTGATTTCGTCCAGCAGCCGCATGATCGCCTGCTGGTTGCGGCTGTTGAATTCCACCTGGGTCTGGTAGCGCAGGTCCTGTTCGCGCGAGCGGCTGCGCACGGTGCTGCTGACGAAACCGATGATGGCGATCAACGACAGCGCGCCGGAGATCACGCCCAGCCAGAAGTTGGGGAACAGGCGCGTATCGCGCACCGACCCGAACGAAGAGAAGGCTTCGAACAGCTTCTTGCTGTCCTCGAGCATCTTGTTGGACCCACTGGTCAGCGCGGCGGCCGATGACTGCGCCGAGAACAGCTGGCGCGAGCTGGCCAGGATCGCGTCGGCGTCCTTCTTCATGGTCTCCCACTGCTTCTGCGACTGCTCCAGCGCGGTCAGCGCACCGGCATTGCGGACCGCCGTGATGCCCAGTTCCTCGTTGCCATTGCGCAGTGCTTCGAGCACCTGGGTGAACACCACCGAGTCGCGGGCCAGGGCGTCGCCAGCGGCGGCGGCATTGGCGCCACCGGCGCGCATTTCAGTGACCCGGCGGGCCATCGAGCCGACCACCACCACCTGCTGCAGGGCGTTGTAGACCTGCGAGGCGGGCGCGCCACCGGCCGACATCGCGCGCACCACTTCATTCAACTGTGCCTGCAGTGCGGGCACGCCGTTGACGAAGTTGTTGGCGTTGCCGGCCAGCGCCAGCACCGCCGGCTCGCTGGCCACCAGCTGGGCGGCGCTCTTGCCGAGCGGCTCCCAGGTCTGGCTGAGCTGGGTGAGCGGGCCGGACACGTTGGCCTCAGCACCGTAGCGGCCCTGCAGGCTGCTCACGGTGCCTTCGATGCGGGTCTTGGTGTCCTTGAAGGCGGTGAACGCCTGGGCGTTGCCCGACACCGCTTCACGGCCCTGGTTGGCCAGCTGCTGGGACAGCACCTGCAGGTCGGCCGCACCGGTACTGGCACCGGCCAGGCGACTGCCCTGCCAGGTGGCCACGCCGGTGTTCACGCCGAACACGATCATCGACAGGGCCAGCAGACCCAGCCAGAAATTGGTTCCCACCGAGCCCAGCTTGCCGGCCTTGGCGGTTTCCGAAGGAGTACTCATCGTTCAACCTCGATCTTCAATGCGGTGAGACAGACAGCAGCGCTCAGGCCGCGGCCTGCCTGAATTCGGGGGTACGCGACAACAGCGACAGCGAGAACACGCCCCAGTCATGACCGTCGCCGTGGAAGGCGCGATCGACGAAGTGGGCGTAGCGGCCGCTGGCCAGGTCGCCGGCGACGATGTCCTGGTCCTGCTCGAAGCTGCGCTGGCCGAACAGTTCATCGATGGTCAGCGCGACGTCGCCGCCGGCCTGGCGCATGATCAGCACGCGCTGGCCTTCCTGCTGCACGGTGCGCTCGCCTTCCATGAAGTACTTCAGGTCCACCACCGGGAACAGATTGCCGCGCAGGTTGCCCACGCCCAGCAGCCACGGCTGCGCGCCGGGCACCGGGGTGATCGGCGGCATCGGCACGATTTCCACCACTTCGCGGAAGTCCGACACCAGGTGGCGTTTGCCCACGCGGTAGCCGACGCCACGCCACAGGTCCTGCGCGAACTGCCGCTCGGGCAGCTGCACGGCATGGGCCAGGCTGCGCTGTTCGTAGACCTCGAGGATGTCGAAAGGAGAGCGCATCAGACCACCAACTGGTTGATCCGCGCGATCAGTTCCTCCTCGCGCGGCGGCTTGACGATGTAGTCGGCCGCCCCCTGGCGCAGCCCCCACGCCTTGTCGGTTTCCATCGCCTTGGTGCTGACGATGACTACCGGGATATGTTTGGTCGCCGCGTCACGCGCCATCGCACGGGTGGCCTGGAAGCCACTCATGCCCGGCAGCACGACATCCATCAGCACCAGCTGCGGCGACTGCTCGCGCACGAGCACCAGCCCGTCCTCGGCATTGTCCGCTTCCAGTACTTCGTGCCCGGCCTTGGTCAACCACTGCGTAAACACCGCACGGTCGGTCGGTGAATCCTCGATCAGAACGATTCGAGCCATTGTGCCTTTCCCCCTGGTCAGGCGTTGACGTATGTGCGGATGGCACCCAGCAGTTCTTCACGCGTGAAAGGCTTGGTCAGGTACTGCTCCGAGCCGACGATGCGCCCGCGCGCCTTGTCGAACAGGCCGTCCTTGGAGGACAGCATGATCACCGGCGTGGACTTGAACAGCTGGTTGCCCTTGATCAAGGCGCACGTCTGGTACCCGTCCAGGCGCGGCATCATGATGTCCACGAAGATGATCTGCGGCTGTTGGTCGGCAATCTTGGCCAACGCCTCGAAACCATCGGTCGCGGTCACCACCTCGCAGCCTTCGCGCTTGAGCAGTGTTTCGGCGGTCCTGCGGATGGTCTTCGAATCATCGATGACCATGACCCTCAGCCCTGCGAGTTCCCCACCCGCAGTCATGTTTTCAGTCATTACCTTTCCCCGAGCGCGCGACGCTTCTGCTTGGTCCGGCGCCGCTGCGAAAGCGTATCTATATCGCACTTCCGGCGCAGGCTTCAAGCACCGCCACTTCAGCCGAGGCGCCAGCGGGTCGGCGGTGACGCCGGGCACACTTTTTGCGCAAACCCGGCCCCCCCCCCGGACGCTGCGTTGCACCGGCCGGGGGCAGGCAGCCAGGGGCGGATGCGGCTACCATCAGCGCCTTGCCTGACAGGTGCGCCCATGCCGTTGAACGTCATCGTGGTGATGGACCCCATCGCCCACATCAAGATTGCCAAGGACACCACCTTCGCGATGCTGCTGGAGGCCCAGCGCCGCGGCCACGCCCTGCACTACGTCAGCCCCGGCGGGCTGGCCCTGCGCGACGGCCAGGCGGTGGCCCGCACCGCCCCGCTGCAGGTGCGCGAGGACAAGGACAGCTGGTTCACCCTGGGCGAATTCAGCCAGACCGTGTTCGGCCCCGGCCAGGTCGTGCTGATGCGCAAGGACCCGCCGGTGGATGCCGAATTCATCTACGACACCCATGTGCTCAGCGTGGCCCAGCAGGCCGGCGCGCTGGTGGTCAACGACCCGCAGGGGCTGCGCGACTTCAACGAGAAGCTGGCCGCGCTGCTGTTCCGGCAGTGCTGCCCGCCGACCCTGGTCAGCCGCCGCACGGCCGACCTCAAGGCCTTCGTGCTGGAACACGGCCAGGCCGTGCTCAAGCCGCTGGATGGCATGGGCGGGCGCTCGATCTTCCGTTCCGGCACCGGCGATCCCAACCTCAACGTGATCCTGGAAACCCTGACCAACGGCGAGCGCACCCTGGCCCTGGCGCAGAAGTTCATCCCGGACATCACCGCCGGCGACAAGCGCATCCTGCTGGTCGATGGCGAGCCGGTGGACTACTGCCTGGCGCGGATTCCGCAGGGTGACGAATTCCGCGGCAACCTGGCCGCCGGTGGCCGCGGCGAAGGCCGCCCGCTGAGCGAGCGCGACCGCTGGATCGCCGCCCAGGTCGGGCCGGAGATGAAGCGCCGCGGCATGCGCTTCGTCGGTCTGGACGTGATCGGCGATTACCTCACCGAGGTCAACGTGACCAGCCCCACCTGCGTGCGCGAGCTGGATGCGCAGTTCGGGCTGAACATCGCCGGCACCCTGTTCGACGCGATCGAGGCCGGCCTGCCGCGATGACTGCGACGGCCGAGCCGCTGCTGCCCCTGCAGGGACGCGAGTCACAGCGCCTGGGCGCAACCCTGACGCTGTCGCTGCTGGTGCATGCGCTGGTGATCCTGGGGGTGGGCTTTGCGGTCAGCGACAAGGCCGCGCTGGTGCCGACCCTGGAGGTGATCTTCAGCCAGACCCAGACCGCGTTGACGCCCAAACAGGCCGATTTCCTGGCCCAGGCCAACCAGCAGGGCGGTGGCGACCACGACAAGGCACAGCGCCCGCGCGACAACCAGGCCGGGATCGTGCCGCAGCCGCAGGCCGGGGTGTCGCCGGTGCCACAGCAGCGCCAGGACGCAGCCAGCCCGCCCCCGCCACAGGCGCGGGTGGTGTCCAGCCGCAACAGCACCGAGCAGATCGCCAGCGCGCAGCCACAACCGCTGCCCGAGCGCCCGCTGCCGGATGCGCCGATGAACGCGCGCGAGCAGCGCGACGCGGAAATGGCGCGACTGGCCGCCGAAGTGCACCTGCGCTCGGCGCAGTACGCCAAGCGCCCGAACCGCAAGTTCGTCTCGGCCAGCACCCGCGAGTACGCCTACGCCAACTATCTGCGCGCCTGGGTGGACCGTGCCGAGCGCGTGGGCAACCTCAACTACCCCGATGAAGCGCGCCAGCGTCGCCTGGGCGGCCAGGTGGTGATCACCGTGGGCGTGCGCCGCGACGGCAGCGTGGAAAGCAGCCGGATCCTGCGCAGCAGCGGCAGCCCGTTGCTGGACGAAACCGCCTTGCGGGTGATCCGCCTGGCCCAGCCGTTCCCGCCGCTGCCCAAGACCGAGGATGCGATCGATATCCTGCAGGTCACCCGTACCTGGGTGTTCCTGCCCGGTGGCGAGCTGCGCGACGACCGCTGATGGGGCCGCCGACCAACCGTCGGCGCTACCGGGCCGCGCGTGCCGCCTGCTGTTCGACCAGGGTCAAGGCCACGTTGTTGCGCAGGTAGGCCGGCTCGACCCGCTCGGGGGCCATGAACTGGCCGCGCTCGAACGCCGGCACTGCCAGCGCGAGCACGTCCGCGGCGCGCGGCAGTGCCTGCGCGTCCACGCCGTCCAACTGCGCGCCCAGGCGTGCGGCCAGGCGTCCGTCGGCGGCACCAAACCCGGTGCCCACGCCAAACCAGCGCGTGCCATCGGGCAGCACCACCGCATCCGGTGCGCACACCGTTTCCTCGCCCTGCAGCTGCCACTGCCCCTCCACGCGCACCTGCCGGGCCACATACACCTCGCCCATGCGCGCATCGATGCTGCTCAGCACGTGATCGGCCCCGGCTGGCGCGCGCAGCGCCAGCACCTGCAGCGTGGACACCGGAATCAACGGCCGGTCCAGTGCCAGCGCGATGCCCTGGGCGATGGCGATCGCCAGCCGCACCCCGGTGAACGCGCCCGGGCCCCGGCTCAGCGCGATCGCATCGAGCTGCGAACGGGCCACACCGGCCTCGGCCAACAACGCCTCGGCCCAAGGCAGGCTCAACTCGGCGTGGCGGCGCGGCGCTATCTCGAAACGCTCCTGTACCTGCCCATCCACGTACAGGGCGACGGAGCAGGCTTCGGTGGCGGTTTCAAAGGCGAGCAGTTTCATGGCGGTCAGAACAGGGAAGTGGGAAAGGGAGTTGCATCGTCGGCCGGGGGACTGGCCATCGGCGCCGGCGCGGCGGACGCGGCCGCCCCATCGCTGGCAACGGGAACGGCCCATTGTGGCGCAAAGAAGCCACGTACATCCTGCAGCGAACGGGTCCGCCGGAACGGCGGCAGCGAATCCAGGAAGATCCGCCCGTAGCCGCGGCTGAGCAGGCGCGGGTCGCACAGCACCAGCACGCCACGGTCGGTCTCGCTACGGATCAGCCGGCCCACCCCCTGTTTGAGCGCGATCACCGCCTGCGGCAACTGCTCGTCGCGGAACGGATTGCCCCCGTCGCGGCGGATCGCATCCAGGCGTGCCTCGAACACCGGATCGTCCGGCGCGGCAAAAGGCAGTTTGTCGATCACCACCACGCTGAGCGCATCGCCGACCACGTCCACGCCTTCGCGGAAACTGGCCGAGCCGAGCAGCACGCCATTGCCCGATTCGCGGAAACGTTGCAGCAGTGTCGCGCGCGGGGCCTCGCCCTGCACGAACAGCGGCCACGGCGCATCGCGCAGCGCTTCGGCCGCTTCACGCAATGCACGGTGCGAGGCGAACAGCAGGAATGCGCGCCCCTGCGACGCCTCCAGCACCGGGGTCAGCGCACGGATCAGGGCGGTGCCGAAGCCCCGCGCGGCCGGATCGGGCAGATCACCGGGCAGGTAGCACAAGGCCTGCCGCGCCCAATCGAACGGACTGGGCTGCAGCAGGGTGACCGGATCATCCAGGCCCAGCCGCTGGGCGATATGGTCGAAGTGGCCATCAACGGTCAAGGTGGCCGAGGTGAACACCCAGGCCGCCATCGAGCGCTGGCGGTGCTCACGCAGCGGCCCGGACACATCCATCGGGGTGCGCTGGCAACGGAACCCGCGCGGGGTCAGTTCGTACCACAGCACCTCGGCGGCGGGCGGGGCCTGGTCCGGGTCGGTGTCGAAATCCAGCATCGGCGCGTCCTCGCCCAGCCAGCGCACCAGCCGCGACACCGCCTCCTGCGCACGCGCATGGCAGGCATCCAGCCCCGGCGATGCCTCGCGCACCCCCTCCAGCGCATCGCGCAGGGTGACCAACGTGCTCATCGCCGCGTCGAAGCCATCGCGCACCTGCGGTACCGCCAGCGCGCGCCATTGGGTGCCGCGCGGCGGCAGGCCCTCCATCGCGGTGCGCAGGTCGCGCAGTACATCGTCCAGCGCCGACGCCGGTGCCTGCAGCACCGCCTGCGCGCCGGCCACGCTGCGGCTCTCGGCCAGGCAGTCGCGCGCCAGCTCCTGCCACGGGCGCATGCCAAACCCTTCGCCAAAGAAATTCGCCGCCAGCTCGGGCAACTGGTGCGCTTCGTCGATCACGAAGGCCTGCGCGCCCGGCAGGATCTCGCCGAACCCTTCCTGCTTGAGCGCCAGGTCGGCCAGCAGCAGATGGTGGTTGACCACCACGACGTCGGCCGCCTGTGCGCGTTGCCGCGCCTGCACCACGAAGCAGTCGTCCCAGAACGGGCAGTCGGTGCCCAGGCAGTTGTCGACGGTGGAGGTGACCTGCGGATACAACGGCGAGTCTTCCGGCAGCGCCTCCAGCTCGGCCATGTCGCCAAACCGGGTGCGTCCGGACCAGGCCAGGATGCGCTGGAACTGCGCCACCTGTTCGGTGGACACCAGGCGTGGCTCGCCGCGCGCCTGCTGCAGGCGGTAGCGGCACAGATAATTGGCGCGGCCCTTGAGCAGCGCGCTGCTGTGGCCGACCCCGAGCGCGGCGCGCACGCGCGGCAGGTCGCGATGGTAAAGCTGGTCCTGCAGCGCGCGGGTACCGGTGGAGATGATGGTCTTCAGCCCGGACAGCAGCGCCGGCACCAGGTAGGCGTAGGTCTTGCCGGTGCCGGTGCCGGCTTCGGCCAACAGAACGTCGCGCTGCTCGAACGCCTCGGCGATCGCCGCGGTCAGGCGCAGCTGCGCCGGACGCGCAACAAAGGCATCCAGCTGGCTGGCAAGCGTGCCGCCCTCGCTGAGGGCTTCGCTGCTGGCATGGGCGAGTCGGGACATGAAGGTGTAGTGCCGGCCGCAGGCCGGCTCCTCGGTGTGGTCGGTGCCGTGCAGCGCCGGCCAGCGGCCGGCACTACGTCAATACCGCTTGATCCCCGGCACTGTGCAGCCTTCCAGCTGCGCATGTGCGGACACCGCGTTTTCCTTCTGGTCGCGGGCCAGTCGCGACTGCTCGATGGTGGCCCAGTGGCGACGGCACAGCGGGCCGGTCTTCGAGCCAAGGTCCACCGCCTTGCGCGCCAGCGTTTCCGCGCGTGCCCAATCGCCCTGCAGCAGCGCGATTTCGGCACGCTCCTGGAGGATCGAAGGATCGCCTTCGGAAATCAGCAGCGCCTGGTTCAGCGCTTCGGCAGCACCGGCCAGGTCGTTGGCCTGGCGTCGCGCCAACGCGGTGGTGCGGAGGTCTTCGATCGCCGCATCACGCAGCGGCTGCACCGCCAGTTCCTTGTCGTCATTGCCGGCGGCCGCATCCACTGCGGCCATGCGCTGGGCCGCGCTGGTGGTGGCCACCGGCGCCTTGGTCGGCGGTGCCGGGGTGACACAGGCGGTCAACGCCAGGCTCAGCGAAAGCAGGAATGCGGTGCGAATCGGGGTGCGGTGGGTCATGCGGGCCGGCCTCGTTACGGAATCAGCGTGCTGGGGAAGGGGATGCTGCCGCCGGCGCTGGCTCTGCGGCCGGGTCGGGCTTCTTGTCCAGGCCCAGCCAGCTGCGCCAGCCGCCACCTTCGCTGCTTCCTTCAGCGCCCTCGCCTTCCGGCAGCGCCGCGGGCGGCGCGCAGGGGGCATAGGCCGGTGCATAGCCCACCACGAACGGGAAACGACGTGCCCCGGGGCAGCCTTCGTCGGTGCTGGTCATGCCGCTGGCGTCCACGTACTGCCAGTCCAGTCCCTTGCTGCTGACCTTCAACGGCGCGCTGGGCAGGCGCTGGAAAATGCCCGACCAGACCCGCATCGAACCGGTGGCGCCATACAGCCCGGCCTGTTCGTTCTGGTCGTTGCCCATCCAGATCACCGCCAGGTGGTCGCCGGTGTAACCGGCATACCAGCTGTCGCGGCCGTCGTTGGTGGTGCCGGTCTTGCCGGCCGGCTGCAGGCGGCCGAGACCGTCGGCGTTGAGCCGCTGGGCCGTGCCGCTGGCCACCACCTGCTGCAGGCCGATGCTGATCAGGTTGGCGGCGATCGAGTCGCCCTCCTGGGCCGGCGCGGGGGTTTTGTCGTAGCGCTTCATCAGCTTGCCCTGCGGGTCGAGCACGCCACGCACCGCATGCAGCGGCTGGATTTCGCCACCGGAGGCCAGGAACTGGTACAGCTGGGCCATCGCGTACGGGCTCTGGTCGGTCGAACCCAGGATCACCGCCGGATTGGGCTCGGCCTTGAGCCCGGCCAGCACGTGGATCAGCTGGGTCACCCGCTCCGGGCCGACCTGCATGCCCACCCGCACCGTGGCCTGGTTGTACGAGCGGGCCAGCGCATCGATCAGCCGCACCGTGCCGTGGCTGCGGTTGTCGGCATTGCCGGGCGACCACGTTCTGCCACGGCTGAGCTGCACGGTCACCGGCGAATCGTCCACCCAGCTGGCCAGCGAATAGCGGTCCGGCTGTGCCAGTGCCAGCAGGTAGACGAACGGCTTGAGCAGCGACCCGACCGGCCGTTGCGCCTCGATGGCGCGATTGAAGCCCGGCTCGGCGACCTCGCGGCTGCCGACCACGGCCAGCACGTCGCCATTGTGTACGTCGGTCAGTACCAGGCCGGCCTGCAGCGCGGGGCGGCGCTTGCTTTCCAGCGAGGTGATGGTCTTGGTGACCGAGCCTTCGGCATACGCCTGGGCCGAGGGCGCCATGCCGGTCATCACGCTCAGGCCGGCGCCCTGTAGTACCGACTCGGGATAGTCGTGGCCGAGCTGGCGGCGGACCAGGTCGACATACGCCGGGAAGCGGTTGGCGGCGATCAGGCCCGGCACCTTGGGCACGCCCAGCGGCGCCTTGAGCGCACGCTGGTATTCGGCATCGTCGATCAGCTGGCTTTCGTGCAGCTTGCCCAGCACGAAGTTGCGGCGGTCCAGCGCGCGCTCGGGATTGCGGCGCGGATCGTAATAGGACGGGCCCTTGACCAGGCCGATCAGCAGCGCGATGTGCTCGGTGTTGAGCGAGGCCAGGTCGCGGCCGAACCAGAATTCAGCGCCCGAGGACATGCCGTGGATGGCCTGGCTGCCGCGCTGGCCCAGGTAGACCTGGTTGAGGTAGGCCTCCAGGATGGTGCGCTTGTCGTACCGCGCTTCCATGATCAGCGCGTACAGCACCTCGTTGAACTTGCGGGTGACGGTCTGTTCCTTGCCGATCCCGAGCAGGCCGCTGCGCGCCAGCTGCTGGGTCAACGTGGAGGCGCCCTGGCGGCTCTGGCCACCGGACCGCACGGTGACCCAGATCGCGCGGGCGATGCCACTCAGGTCGATGCCGTGATGGCGGTTGAAATCCTTGTCTTCCACGGCCTGCAGGCCGGTGACCAGCAGTTCGGGGCTTTCCTCGATGCGCACCAGCCGCCGTTCTTCCTGCTTCTGGCCATACAGCGTGGCGATCCGGGCCGGATCCAGGCGCGCGGCCTTGAGCCCCTTGCGGCTGTCGGCGTCACGCAGCGAGGCGACCTGCCCACCGGACAGGCTCAATTCGACCCGGCGTGGGGCGACCCGGCCGTCAACGTCGTTGTAGCCACGGCTGGCAATCACGAAGCGCCCGCCTTCCTGGCTGTAGGTGGCCGCAGCACTGCCGACGCCATCGTCACGGTAGGCGGCGGCGGCCAGCTCGGTCTTGAGCGTGGCCGCGTCCATTGCCACGCCCGGCGCCAGCGCCAGCGGACGCGCGTAGACCCGCGTGGGAATCTGCCAGCGCAGCTCGCCGAAGCGCTGGGTGACCTGCTTGTTCAGGTACACCGTATAGGGAATCAGGAACCCGAGCGCCAGCGCGAACGCGGCCATGCCCCAGGTGATCAGCCGGCGCCGCCACAGCGGGCCGCCGCTTTCGGTGTCGTTGTCGAACTCGTCGGTGTCGTCGGAATCGTAGCGTCGGGGCACGGGCATCGGGCAACAGTGGGCTCGGCGCAGTCTAACGCAGCCCACCGGCAGCGACGGCATCGCCGTCACCGTCGTTCCGGCGCACTACAGCAAGCGCTATCGCGGCGGAATCGGCCCGCTGCGGCCGCGCAGGCCATCCCACAGGCCGCGGCACATGAACCGCAGGCGAATCCAGCGTGGCGCAATGAACAGGCCGTTGCCCACCAGCTTGAGCAGCAGCCGCGGCAGATCCTGCGCCACCCACACCCGCGGGGTATGCGCCCGACCGTACAACAGCACCCGATTACGCATGATGTAGTAGAGGCGGAACGGCTTGTGCACGATCACCCCATCGCGCTTGACCCGCGACGGACGCAGCTGCTCGCCGATGCTGTGGCGCATCTGCGCATCGCAGATGCCGTACAGCGCCAGCCCAGCGGCCTTGGCCCGGAAGCACCAGTCCATGTCGATGTTGTCGATGAACAGCGATTCATCCATACCACCCACCTGGTCCAGCACCGCCATCGGAATCAGCGATCCAGAGGTGATCAGGAAGTCGCAGGACACCTGCTGCCCCGGCCCGCCATACTGCTTGTGGTTGAGCGGGAACCCTAGGCGCACGAACGGCGCGGGCTGCCCGCTGCGCGCATCGAGGAACTGCGGGCCCACCGCCGCCACCGGGTGCTGCTGGCGCAGGCTGGCCAGGGCATCGCCGAGCGTGCCGACCATGCCGGCGTCGAGCACGCTGTCCTGGTCCATCAGCAGCACATGGCCGACGCCCAGCGCGCGCGCCTGCTCGATCGCGCGATTCAATGCCGCGCCCAAGCCGACGTTGTGCGCCGACGCGACCACACTCACTGCACCGTGCCCGCGCAGCGCCGCGGCCACGTCGATGCCGGGGCTGCCGTTGTCGAACACCAGCACATGCCCCACCTGGGGCAGCACGCTGGCGACCACCCGCTGCAGCAGGTCCGGCGCCGGGGAGTAGGTGACGATCACCGCGCAGATGTCGGCGGCGGCGATGCGCAGGTCGGGAGAATCCATGAAATCCATTGCATTCATCAGGGTGAGCGGCGCAACGGCACAAGGTCGCAGGCGATCGCAGCGCCCGCACTATAGCCGACCGGCGATGGGCGTGGCGGCGCGCGTTCAGCGCTCCAGCGTGGCCGCATCCTGCAGCCGCGCCTGCAGCGGCTCGTACTCCGATGCCGGAACGTCGAGCTGGCGCGCCTGCTGCAGCGCCTCGCGTGCGTAGGCCGCATCGCCTGCCCCCAGCCGCTCGCTGCCCAGCGCCAACCAGCGCCGTCCCAGCCGACGGCGTGCCTCCCCCAGTGCACTGTCGTGGGCGGCCACCGACTGCCAGGCCTGCAGGCAGTCGCCCGCTGCGCGCACCCGGTTGCGGCGCAGCGCGTCGTCGAAACACCTCACCAAGGTGGGCACCAGTTCGTGCGCGGCCGCCTGCACCGCCGGATCGTCGGGTGCCAACGCCTGCGCGGCGCGCAGTGCGTCGTAGGCACTGCGCCCGGGCGGCAGCAGCCAGTCGCCCCGCGCCTGGGCCTGGTTGAAGCGCTCCAGCAGCAGCGGCAGCTCGGCCTGGCGCTGCTGGGCGCGCGGACTGCGCAAGGCCTGCTGCGCATGCCGGGCCTGTTCGAGTGCGGTGCGCGCGGCACTCACCGAGGGCGCGTGTGGGTCGATCGAGGCCGCTTTCTGCAATGCCTGGCGGGCCTGTGGGAAGCGGAAATCGCCGGCCAGGCGGGTGGCTTGCCGGGCCTGGCGATCGGCCAACTGGCGCAGGCCTTCCAGCGCGCGCGACTGCCCGGGGGCTGCGGCGATCACGTGCCGGTAGCCGGTCAAGGCGGCGTCATTGCGCCCGCGCGCCAGGGCCTGATCCGCATCGGCCAACGCCTGTTCGAGCGCGGCGTTGAACTGCGCCTCGCTCTGCGGCAGGTCGACATGTCCGGGGTCGTAGCGGCGTGCGCTGTCCAGCAGCGTGGCTGCGCGCGCAAGGTCACCGGCCTGGCAGGCCTGGCGCGCCTGCTGGAGCAGGTCGGACAAGGCATCTTCGCGCCCTTCCAACGCACGTAGCTGGTTGGGCGCCACCGCCAGTACCTGCTGGAACAGCGGCAGCGCACTGTCCTGGCCCTCGTCCAGGCGTTGCGCCTGCAGCGCCGCTTCGGCACGCCCCAACAACACCGCGATACCGGCATGGGCGTTGCCGCGTTGCCGCAGCTGCCCGGCCACCTGTTCGGCATCGCGCTGCGGTACCTGCAGTTCACGCGCCAACGCCAGGCCGCGTCGCGCGGCGTCCAGGTCGCCGGCATCGAGCGCGTCGCGTGCCTGTTGCAGCGCCGCCCGGGCCGTGGCGGCCAGCCCGGCCCGGGCCTGGCTGCGGTCGCCATCCAGCGCAAGCGCGGCCTGGTAGCGCTCGCGCGCACCGCTGCCGTCGGCCGTGCTCAGGCGGCCGGCGGCAAGCGCGCGGTCGCCCTGGTCGAGCAGTTGTTCGATCTGTGGTTCATTCCAGAACCAGTTGGCCAAGGGCCGGCGCAGCAGTACCAGCGCCAGGAACAGCAGTACCGCCACCAGTAGCGCCCAGCGCCACACGCGCCGCGCGTGCCACGCCTGCAGCCACCACCAGCGTCCTTCGCGGCGGACACGACGCAATGCGCTGTGCGCAGCATCCTCGCGGTCGGAGTGCGGGCTCATCCGTTGAGCCTAACCGGGTGCATGTGAGGTCAGCCCAGACGGCGCGCGTGGCCGACCCCGGGCAACGCGTCCAGCTTGCCCAGCAGCGTGGACAGCTGGCCGTAATCACTCACCTTCAGCCGCAGCCGCAGGTGCGCGCGGCCGCTGTTGCGTACGTTGTCGCTGTGGATGTCCAGCACGTAGGCATCTTCCTGCGCGATCAGGTTGGTGATGTCCTTGAGCAGCCAGCGCCGGTCGACCGCCTCGACCACCACGTCCACTTCGTAGCCACCGCCGGCCTGGCCCCACTCCACCGGCAGGATCCGCTGCGGACTGGCCGCCGACAACCGCGCCAGCGCGGCACAATCGGCGCGGTGCACGGTGACGCCGCGGCCGCGGGTGAGGTAGCCGACGATCGGTTCGCCGGCCACCGGCTGGCAGCAGCGTGCCAGCTGCACCAGCAGGTTGCCCACGCCCTGCACGGTGAACTTGGAGGTGCCCAGGCTGTCGCGGCGCGCGGTGGGGCGCGGCAGTGCCGGGGCCACCGGCTGGCTGGCGGCACGCTCGGCCTCCAGCAAGGCACGGCTGACCTGGTTGGGCCCGGTGTCGCCGAGGGCCACCTGGATGTACAGGTCGTCGACGCTGTCGGCGTGGAATTTCTTCGCCGCCAGGCTGAGATCTGCGTGCTGCAGGCCAAGCCGCTTCAGCTCACGGTCGAGCAGGTCGCGCCCGGCCTGTACGTTGCGCGCCCGATCAAGTTTGTGGAACCAGCCGCGCACTTTTTCGCGCGAGCGGTTGCTGGCCAGGAATCCGTTGGATACCAGCAGCCAGTCGCGGCGCGGATCGGCTTCCTTGGAGGTGAGGATCTCCACCCGGTCGCCGCTGCGCAGGCGGTAGGTCAGCGGCACGATGCGCCCGTTGACCTTGGCGCCGCGGCAACGGTGCCCGACCATGGTGTGCACGTGGTAGGCGAAGTCCAGCGGGGTGGCGCCCTGCGGCAGGTCCATCACCTCGCCCTTGGGACTGAGCGCATAGACCCGGTCTTCGGTCAGTTCGGCCTCCAGCGCGCCGGCCAGCTCCCCTGCCTGTCCATCCTGGGAATGCTCCAGCAACTGGCGCATCCAGGTGATCTTGCGGTCGAAGGCCTTCTCCGCGCCCTTGCTGCCTTCCTTGTAGCGCCAGTGCGCGGCCACCCCGAGCTCGGCCTGGGCATGCATGTCATGGCTGCGGATCTGCACTTCGATGGTGCGCCCTTCCGGACCGATCACCGCGGTATGCAGCGAGCGGTAGTCGTTGGCCTTGGGCCGGGCGATGTAGTCGTCGAACTCGCTGGGCACCGGTGCCCACAGCGAATGCACCACGCCGAGCGCGGCGTAGCAGGCCGCCACGTCCGGCACCATCACGCGCACCGCGCGGATGTCGTAGAGCTGCTCGAAGGCCAGCTTCTTCTTCTGCATCTTCCGCCAGATGCTGTAGATGTGTTTAGGGCGCCCACTGACCTCGGCCGTGATGCCCTGCGCCAGCAGTTCGCGCGACAACACCTTCTTGACCGATTCAACATAACGCTCGCGTGCCAGGCGGGTTTCGTCCACTTCACGCGCGATGCGGCGGTAGGTGTCCGGCTCCAGGTGGCGGAAGGCCAGGTCCTCCAGCTCCCACTTGAGCTGCCAGATGCCCAGCCGGTTGGCCAGCGGTGCGTGGATGTCACGGGTGAGCTGGGCCAGTGCGCGGCGCTCTTCCTCGGGCAGGCGGTCGGCACCGCGCATGCGGGCCAGCTGGCGGGCCAGCAGGATCGGCACCACCCGCAGGTCCTGGATGATCGACAGCAGCAGCCGGCGCAGGCCTTCGCTGTTGCGCCCGGCCTCGCGCCCGGCATGCAGCGCCCAGACCTGGTCGGCGGCATCCTGGCCTTCCAGCAGGCCGGCCACGGCCGGCTGCAGCGTGCCCAGCGGCAGGCCGTCGATGCCCTCGCGCAACCACGGCAGGTCGAACAGCAACGCGGCCAGCAGTGCGCTCTCGTCGGCCGACAACAACGCAAGCGCGTCCAGCGTGTCGGCCAGCACCGACCAGCTCGAGTGCATCTGCGGGGTGGCCTCGGGCAGCTGCCAGCGCTGCAGCAGCGCCTCACGCAGGGCGGGCGGCAACGAGGCTGCCGAGGGACGGTTCAACAAGGCATCCAGGCCGGGGACAGAAGCGCGGTTCACAGCATCATGCAGACAAGACAGAGGTGCCTACACTAGCGCTGCGACCGGTCGCGGACAATCAAAACCGGCCACATCGGCCTGCATGACTTCATGCCTGGCGCGCAGCACGTTCCCGCAGCGCCACTGCTGGCCCTACACTGCGGCAAATCCTGAGGAGACTGCCATGCGCTTTTCCCGTCTACGCTTGTTGGCCGCTGCGGCCGTCCTGCTGAGCCTGGCCAACCCGGCACTGGCGCAGCGCGTGGTCGAGGGCAACCTGCAGCAGCAGATGTCGTCGGCCGAGTTCAAGGCCGCCGGCCTGGACAAGCTCAACCCGGCCGAGCTGGCGGCACTCAACGGCTGGCTGCAGGGCAAGGTGGCCGCGGTGGCCGCCGATGTGCGCGAGGAGGTCAACCAGCAGGTGCGCGAACAGGCCCGCGAGGAAGGTCGCCAGGAAGTCATCGTCAAGACCCGCGGCTTCTTCGATTTCGGCAGCAGCGAGCCCATCACCAGCACCCTGCAGGGCGAGTTCCGCGGCTTCGGCAAGGCGCGCCGGTTCGTGCTTGCCAACGCCCAGGAATGGGAACAGAGCGACGACACCGCACTGTCCGGCGTACGCAAGGCCAACCCGGCAGTGTCCATCACCCCCGGCGTCATGGGGGTCTGGTACCTGCGCGTGGAAGGCGTCAACACCCGCGCCAAAGTGCGCCGGATCAAGTAAACCGCCGCGCCCCGTGCCACTCCGGCACGGGGCGCGGGTGCATCACCCCTGGAGCAGCGCGGCCACGCGCTGGGCCAGCTTCTTGGCCGAGATACCGGTCTTCGCGCCCAGCTCCTGGGCGAACAGCGACACCCGCAGTTCTTCCAGGTCCCAACGCAATGCCTGCCATTGCGGACGTTGGCGCAGGCCGCGTGCATCGGCCTGGGCCAGCGCATCGATGAACGGACGCAGCTCCAGCATGCGCGCCTGGTCACGCGGCGGATCGCGTTTGGCACGTTCGCTGCGCAGGATCATCGCGCGCAGGTAGCGCGGGTACTGGGCTAGCGCGTCGGCCGGGGTGTCCCGCAGGAACCCCGGTCGCACCAGCGCAGCCAGCTGCTGCTCCAGGTCGTCGAGATTACCGCGCGCCCAGCCCATCAGTGGCGACGCCAGCAGCGGTTTGAGCTCGGCGACGTGGGCCAGGATGGCCTCGGCCAGCGTCAGCCGCGCCATCGCTTCGCCGAACAGCGCCTTGCCGGCCACATCACGGCGTTGCGCGAACACCGCCGGATCGCGGATGTCGCCCAACCCATCGGCCAGCACCGCGTTGATCGCCGCATCGACCAGGTCGCCGCGCAGGCGTTCCTGCGATTCGATCGCCGCGTACAGCAGGCCGGTCTTGGGCGGCACCGGCAACTGCTTGCGCGCCTGCTTGGCTTTGTCGGCCAGTGCAATCTCCAGCAAGCGGCGCACGCCCAGCGGGTGCTGCTCGGCGGCCTCGTTGCGGTCGGCGAAGATCCGCAGTGCGGCCGTTTCGCCATCGTCCACCAAGGCCGGATAGGCCGGCACACCGGCTTCGCCCGGCACCTGCAGCGGAATCGGCGTGGCCGGGAAATCCCGCAGGCCCTGCGCGGCCAGCGCGCGACCGGCGCGCGCGGCGAACGCATCGCCGGCCTCGCCGCCGAACCGCGCACGCAGCGCATCCAGATCGCGCGCGCTGGCCAGCAGTTTGCCGTCCGCATCGAACAGGCGCAGGTTCATGTGCAGGTGGGTGTCCAGCGCGGTCAGGTCGAAATCGGTGGCCGCCACCGGGGCACCGGTGGCCCGCGACAGGAACCGCGCCAACTCGCCGCGGATGTCGTCGGCGCTTGGGTCGGCGAACGCTTCGGCGAAGGCGCGGCCGAAATCCGGTGCCGGCACGTAATTGCGGCGCATCGCCTTGGGCAGGCTGCGGATCAACGCCGAGGCCTTGTCGGCAACAAACCCCGGGGCCAACCATGACAAGCGTGCGGCATCGAGCGCATTGAGCAGATGCAGCGGCACGTCCAGGCTGACCCCGTCGTTATCGTTGCCCGGCTCGAACCGGTAGTGCAGCGCCAGGCGTGCATCGCCCAGCGGCAGGTATTTGGGATAGCGCTCGGCATCGCTGCCCTCGCCCGGCAGCAGGTCGGCCAGCGACCAGGCCAGGCCGTGGCGCTTGTCCGGGGTCAGTCCCTTCCACCAGGTATCCAAGGCCGTGGCCGAATGGATCTCCGGCGGCACCCGGTCCAGGTACCAGCGCGCCTGCCAGCTTTCGTCGGCCACGATGCCGGCGCGGCGCAGCTTGGCTTCTTCTTCGCTGGCCTGTTCGAGCACCTTGAGGTTGTCGGCGATGACGCTGGCGCGCGTGTTGATCTCGCCGGTCACCAGGCCCTGGCGCACGAAGATGTCATGCGCCTCGCCCGGGGCGATGCGCCCGTAGTGCACCGGCTTCTTCGGTGCCAGCACCAGGCCGAACAGGCTGATCTGCTCCGACGCCAGCACCTGGCCCTGGGCACGCGACCAGTGCGGGTCGAAGTGCTTGCGCAGCAGCAGGTGCGGCAGTTCGGCGATGACCCAGTCCGGCTCGATCGCCGCATTGGTCAGGCCCCATATCTTCTGCGTGTCCAGCAGCGTGGCGGTGAGCAGCCACGGCGGCGGCCGCTTGGCCAGGGTGGAGCCGGGGAAGGGCAGAAAGCGGCGCTGGCGCGGGGCGAGGAAGTCGTTCTTCTCGCTGCGATGACCGATCTGGGTGGGCAGGCCGGCAATCAGCGCCTTGTGCAGGGTTTGATATGCAGCTGCACGCACACGCTCGCTGAAGGTGTCGCCGGTGTCCTGGCGCGCGGGCGTTTCCGGCGGGGCCACTGCCGTTGGTTCGGCCTTGCCTTCGCGGGCCAGGCGCGCGGCGCGATGCTGCTGGCCGCGCGTGGCCTTGACCTTGGCCTCATCATCGCGCGCCGGGGCCGGGGCGGAGGAGCCCACCAGCAGCGGCGCCATGGCGGTGTCGGCGCTTTCTTCGCTCCAGCCCAGCTCCTCGCACAGCACGCGCAGCTGGCGGTGCAGCTCGCGCCATTCGCGCATGCGCAGGAAGCCCAGGAAATGGCGCTCGCACCAGCCACGCAGCTTGGATTGGGTCAGGTCTTCGTGGGCCTGGCGATAGCCGTCCCACAGACGCAGCACGCCGACGAATTCCGAGCGCCCGTCGGCGAACAGCGCATGCGCGTTGTCGGCGGCGCCGCGCGCCTCCGGGGGCCGCTCGCGCGGGTCCTGGATGCCCAGGAACGAGGCAATCACCAGCATCGGCCGCAGGCAGCCCTGGGCCTGCGCGGCCACCAGCATACGGGCCAGTTTGACGTCCACCGGCAAGCGCGCCATCTGCCGGCCCACCGGGGTCAGGCGGCGCTGTTCATCGACCGCACCCAGTTCCCCCAGCTGCTGCCAGCCATCGGCGATGGCGCGTTCGTCCGGGGCTTCCAGGAACGGGAAATCCTCGATCTGCCCCAGGCCCAGCTGCAACATGCGCAGGATCACCCCGGACAGGCTGGAGCGGCGGATTTCCGGATCGGTGAATTCGGCGCGCGACTGGAAATCCGCCTCCGAGTACAGCCGGTAGCAGATGCCTTCGGACACGCGGCCGCAGCGGCCCTTGCGCTGGTTGGCGCTGGCCTGGGACACCGCCTCGATATGCAGGCGGTCCAGTTTCTGGCGCGGGCTGTAGCGCTTGATCCGGGCCAGGCCCGGATCGATCACATAGCGGATGCGCGGCACGGTCAGCGAGGTTTCGGCCACGTTGGTGGCCAGCACGATGCGGCGACTGCTGCCGGGGTTGAACACGTCGTCCTGGTCTTTCACCGACAGCCGCGCATACAGCGGCAGCACCTCGGTCTGGCGATACTTGCGCCGTTCCAGCGCCTGGTGCGCATCGC
This sequence comes from Stenotrophomonas sp. GL_101, assembly GCF_057835675.1. Taxonomy (NCBI): domain Bacteria; kingdom Pseudomonadati; phylum Pseudomonadota; class Gammaproteobacteria; order Lysobacterales; family Lysobacteraceae; genus Stenotrophomonas; species Stenotrophomonas sp. GL_101. The sequence goes on from NZ_CM174432.1 coordinate 3,617,464, forward strand.
GGATCTCGCGCTCACCCGGGAAGAACAGCAGGATGTCGCCGCGCGGATCGAGCCGGGTGATTTCATCCACGGCGGCCACCACGGCATCGTTGACGGTGCGTTCGCCGTCACGACCGCCATCCTCCTCGCCGCCGCCCTCGCCTTCCAGCGGGCGATAGCGCACTTCCACCGGGAAGGTGCGCCCTTCCACGCTGATCACCGGGGCGTCATTGAAGTGTTCGGCGAAACGCGACGTGTCGATGGTCGCCGAGGTGACGATCAGCTTCAGGTCCGGGCGCTTGGCCAGCAGCTGCTTCAGGTAACCGAGCAGGAAATCGATGTTGAGGCTGCGCTCGTGCGCTTCATCGATAATGAGGGTGTCGTAGCTGGACAGCCAGCGGTCGCTGCTGATTTCCGCCAGCAGGATGCCGTCGGTCATGAACTTGATGCGGGTGTCATCGCCGACACGGTCGGTGAAGCGCACCTGGTACCCCACGGTGGTGCCCAGCTCGGACTTCAGCTCCTGGGCCACGCGGGTGGCCACGGCACGTGCGGCAATCCGCCGCGGCTGGGTGCAGCCGATCATCCCGGCCACGCCGCGACCGGCGGCCAGGCACAGTTTGGGCAGCTGGGTGGTTTTACCGGAGCCGGTTTCGCCGGCGATCACCACGACCTGATGCTCGCGGATCAGCGCGGTGATGGCCTCGGCTTCACGCGCGATCGGCAGCTGGTCGTCCAGACTGATGGTCGGCAGATTCCGCGCCCGCGCCTCGCGGCGCTGTACCGAGGCAAGCAAGGCCTGCTCGAAGGCGGTCGCCAGGCCCGCGTCCGCCGGTTTGGCGCGGCAACGCGAGAGCATCCCCAGCAAGCGCCCGCGATCACGGCTCATGCCGCCATTGATCGCGGCCTGCTGCTGGGCCAGACGTGCTGTATGTGGTTTTTCGATAGTGCTCATCAATCGATTCGTTTAGAACTTTTGTTTACTACTGAAAGAGTAGTCTGATCTATTGTGAAGGCCATCCGATCCATTCCACCCAGAAGGAGTTCTCCCATGGCGAAGACCAAGACGCCGATCAAGACCAAGTCACCGGTCAAGACCAAGACCGTCAAGCAGAAGCTTGGTGCGGCGGCCCCATCGGCCCCGAACATCGATATCGGGATCAAGGAAGGCGATCGCAAGAAGATTGCCGATGGACTGTCGGCCTTCCAGGCCGATGCGTTCACGCTCTACCTGAAGACCCACAATTTCCATTGGAACGTCACCGGGTCGATGTTCAACTCGCTGCACACCATGTTTGAAACCCAGTACACCGAGCAGTGGGCCGCCCTGGACGACGTTGCTGAACGCATCCGCGCACTGGGCTTCAATGCCCCCGGCTCCTACCGCGAGTTCGCCGCCCTGACCTCGATCGCCGAGGAGCCGGGCCTGACCAACAGTGCGGACTGGCGTGAAATGGTACGCCAGTTGGTGACCGCCAACGAGGCCGTGTGCCGGACCGCGCGCAAGGTGCTGGACGTGGCCGACGACGCCGACGACGCGCCGACCGAGGATCTGATGACCCAGCGCCTGCAGACCCACGAAAAGTACGCCTGGATGTTGCGGTCGTTGCTGCAGTAATTGGATTTTTGGCGCTTTGATTCTCTACGCGCGGCGAGGGTTTCACCCCCTTGCCGGGACACGCCGTAAATCCTTCCCTGGAGGCTCGTGAGCGCCATCCATGGCGCTCAACGGTCCCGGCAAGGGGGTGAAACCCTCGCCCAGAGAGTGTCTGGCGCCGGGCGGAGGGAGAAAAAGCATGCAGAACAGGCGCCCGGTGGCGCCTGTTCTGCGTTTTTACGTCTACTTTTTAATGGCTGGCGGTTTGATACCGCGCTGGAGAACGGTTTGCGGTCCTGTTTCCCCGCCAGGCAATGATCCCTGGGCATCACCATGGCGTCAGCAGCTGTTACAGGGGTTGACCTGCCCACCCCGCGCCAAACCAGCGACAGGCGGCCTATCGGCTTTGGCTTACGGCCCAATACGCAGTTGGAGGACCCGGCCAACCCGCTCGCCGGGGTAAACTACCGCGATGTCTTCCCGCCCCGCGCACGACCTGCTCAGCCGCATCTTTGGTTACGACGATTTCCGCGGTCCGCAGCAGGCGATCGTCGAACATGTCGCCGCCGGCAATGACGCGCTCGTATTGATGCCCACCGGCGGCGGCAAGTCGCTGTGCTACCAGGTGCCCTCGCTGTTGCGCGACGGTACCGGCATCGTCATCTCCCCGCTCATCGCGCTCATGCAGGACCAGGTCGAAGCCCTGCGCCAGCTGGGCGTGCGCGCCGAATTCCTCAACTCCACCCTCGATGCCGACACCGCCGCACGGGTCGAACGGGAACTGGTTGCCGGCGAGCTGGACATGCTCTACGTCGCCCCCGAGCGCCTGCTCACCGGCCGCTTCCTGTCCCTGCTCAGCCGCAGCCGCATCGCCCTGTTCGCCATCGACGAAGCCCACTGCGTCTCCCAGTGGGGCCATGACTTCCGTCCGGAATACCGCCAGCTCACCGTCCTCCACGAGCGTTGGCCCGACGTCCCGCGCATCGCGCTGACCGCCACCGCCGACCCGCCGACCCAGCGCGAAATCGCCGAACGCCTGGACCTCACCGGCGCCCAGCACTTCGTCAGCTCCTTCGACCGCCCCAACATCCGCTACACCGTGGTCCAGAAGGACAACGCCAAGCGCCAGTTGCTCGATTTCCTCAAGGTCCATCGCGGTGCCGCCGGCATCGTCTACTGCATGTCGCGGCGCAAGGTCGAGGAAACCGCCGACTTCCTGTGCAAGGAGGGCATGAACGCCCTTCCCTACCACGCCGGCCTGCCCGCCGAGGTACGCGCGGCCAACCAGCGCCGCTTCCTGCGCGAAGACGGCATCGTCATGTGCGCCACCATCGCCTTCGGCATGGGCATCGACAAACCCGACGTGCGTTTTGTCGCGCATACCGACCTGCCCAAGTCCATGGAAGGCTACTACCAGGAAACCGGCCGCGCCGGCCGCGACGGTGAGCCTGCCGAGGCCTGGCTCTGCTACGGCCTGGGCGATGTGGTGCTGCTCAAGCAGATGATCGAGCAGTCCGAGGCCGGCGAAGAGCGCAAAACACTGGAACGCTCCAAGCTCGATCATCTGCTCGGCTACTGCGAATCCATGCAATGCCGCCGCCAGGTACTGCTGGCCGGCTTCGGCGAAACCTATCCCCAGCCCTGCGGCAACTGCGACAACTGCCTGCAGCCGCCCGATGCCTGGGATGCCAGCGTTGCCGCCCAGAAAGCACTCAGCTGCGTCTACCGCAGCGGCCAGCGCTTTGGCGTGGGCCACCTGATCGACATCCTGCGCGGCGGCGAGAGCGACAAGATCCGCCAGTTCGGCCATGCCCAGCTGAGCACCTACGCGATCGGCAAAGACCTCGACGCCCGCACCTGGCGCAGCGTGTTCCGCCAGCTGGTCGCCGCCAGCCTGCTGGAAGTGGACAGCGGAGCCTACGGCGGCCTGCGCCTGACCGATGGCAGCCGCGAGGTCCTCAAGGGCCAACGCAAGGTGATGATGCGCCGCGAAAGCCCCAAGGCCCGCGAACGCGACCGCAGCGGCCAGCGCACCGGCCTGTCGGTGCTGCCACAGGACCTGGCGCTGTTCAACGCGCTGCGCAGCCTGCGCGCCGAACTGGCCAAGGAGCAGAACGTTCCCGCCTTCGTCATCTTCCACGACAGCACCCTGCGCAACATTGCCGAGCAGCGCCCCACCAGCATCGACGCGCTTGGCCGGGTGGGCGGGATCGGCGGCACCAAACTGTCGCGCTATGGCGAACGCCTGGTCGACATCGTCCGCGAGGAAGGCTGATGCCCGCCGTCCCCTGTCGGACCGGGCTCCAAGGTTGAACACCCTGTTCAGCCGCAGGTGCGACTGCGCGGATTTGGCAGTATGGTGAAGCCCATGTCTGCCGGTGGCCTGCTCCTGCGAATGCTGTTGATGCTCAGCCTGTTGCTCAACGGGCTGAACGCGGCCATGGCCGGCCCCATGGTGTTGGCGATGTCCCACCACGCGCCGGCCGGCGCAGTGGCATCGCCCTGCCATGACGGACCGTCCGTTGCGCCCGCGCACCCACATCACGCCACCGCCGCAGACGACGCCGGTGCCCAGGCCCCGCATGACGGCGACCACTGCAAGATCAAGGAATGCCTGCGCAGCTGCGCGCAGCAACCCAGCCTGACCGTGGCGATCGCCTGGATCGCCAGCCCGCCGCCGTTGTCGCTGGCCCCGCTCGACGGGGTGCGCCCGGCACTGCCGGCGCTGCCGCTGGACCGTATCACCCGCCCTCCGATCGCCTGAGCCGGCGCTCTTCCCGGGCGCTTGTCTGATGCGACGCCGTGCGCCCCTGCGCGCACGCGTCTTGACGGCACCTGCCGGTGCCACTCGGATCTGATTCGGAGCTGCAATGTCCTTCCCAACCAAACCCGGTACGGGCACCCCGCCCATGCCGTCACGCCGCCTGTTCGTGCAGGGTGCCGCCGCTGGCGGTGTCGTCGCCGGCCTGGTCACCAGCGGCCTGCCCGCACGTGCCTTTGCCGCCGCGGGCGCGTCCGTAGCCGCCGCCCCGCAGGTCCTCAGCGGCCATGATTTCCAGTTGAGCATCGGCGAATCGCTGGCCAACTTCACCGGCCGCACGCGCCCGGCGATCACCGTCAACGGCAGCCTGCCCGCCCCCATCCTGCGCTGGCGCGAAGGCGACACGGTCAGCGTGCGGGTGGCCAATGCACTGCAGGGCCATCCCACTTCGATCCACTGGCACGGCATCCTGCTGCCGGCCAACATGGATGGCGTACCCGGCCTGAGCTACAACGGCATCGCCCCCGGCGAGGCCTACCAGTACCGTTTCACCCTCAAGCAATCGGGTACCTACTGGTACCACAGCCACTCCATGTTCCAGGAGCAGGCCGGCCTGTACGGCGCCCTGATCATCGACCCGCTGCAGCCGGCACCGTACCGCTACGACCGCGAGCACGTGATCATGCTGTCGGACTGGACCGACATGGACCCGGGCGCGTTGTTCCGGCGCATGAAAAAGCTGGCCGAATTCGACAATTACTACAAGCGCACCCTGCCCGACTTCCTGCGCGATGTGCGCAAGGATGGCTGGGCCGCAGCCAGCGCCGACCGCGGCATGTGGGGACGGATGCGGATGACCCCGACCGACATCTCCGACATCAACGCGCACACCTACACCTACCTGCTCAACGGCACGGCCCCGGCCGGCAATTGGACCGGGCTGTTCCGCAGCGGCGAAAAGGTCCTGCTGCGCTTCATCAATGGTGGCTCGATGACCTACTTCGACGTGCGCATCCCGGGCCTGAAGATGACCGTGGTGGCCGCCGATGGCCAGTACATCCACCCGGTCAGCATCGACGAATTCCGCATCGCGCCGGCCGAGACCTTCGATGTGATCGTCGAACCCACCGGCCAGGATGCTTTCACCATCTTCTGCCAGGACATGGGCCGCACCGGCTACGCCGCCGGCACCCTGGCGGTCCGCCATGGCCTGCAGGCACCGATTCCCGCGCGCGACCCGCGCCCGCTGCTGACGATGAGCGACATGGGCCACGACATGGGCGGCGCCGGGCATGACATGGCCGCGATGAAGGGCATGGAAGGTGGTTGCGGCGCCAGCATGGGCCACGGTGCGCATGGCGGCAACGACAAGACCCCGCGTCACCCGGCCAGCGAAAAAGGCAACCCGCTGATCGACATGCAGAGCATGGCCACCGAGCCCAAGCTCGACGATCCCGGCATCGGCCTGCGCGACAACGGCCGCCAGGTGCTCACCTATGGCGCGATGCACAGCCTGTTCGACGACCCCGATGGCCGCGAGCCCGGCCACGAGGTTGAGCTGCACCTGACCGGCCACATGGAAAAATTCAGCTGGTCCTTCGACGGCATTCCGTTCGCCAGCGCCGAGCCGCTGCGGCTGAACTACGGCGAGCGCATGCGCATCGTGCTGGTCAACGACACCATGATGCAGCACCCCATCCACCTGCACGGGGTATGGAGCGACCTGGAAAACGCCGACGGCGACTTCCAGCTGCGCAAGCACACCATCGACATGCCACCCGGCACGCGCCGCACCTACCGCGTACGCGCCGACGCGCTTGGCCGCTGGGCTTACCACTGCCACCTGCTGTACCACATGGAAGCGGGGATGATGCGCGAAGTGAGGATCGAAGAATGAGCACGCCCACTGCCTCTACCCCGCGCCTGCTGGCCAGTGCATTGTTGATCGCGTTGGCGGCGCCGGCCTGGGCGCAATCGCACGCACATGGCGACACGCCAGCGGCCACGCCGGCCAGCCCCGCTGCGGCCAGGACGACGACGGAGCAGGCCCCGTTGAAGATGGACCATGGCAGCATGGACCACGGCCAGATGGACCATTCAACGATGGACCACGGCAGCATGGACCACAGCCAGATGGACCATTCGACGATGGGCCACGCTGCGCCGAAGCCAGCGGCGCCCGTCGAACCCCGGGAGCCCATTCCGGCCGTGACCGACGCCGACCGCCTCGCCGCGTTCCCGCCGATCGAACACGGCGCGATGGAGCACCCGCCGGAGATCCACAGCATGCTGCTGGTCAACCGGCTGGAGCAGTGGGATGGACAGCACGGTAACGGCCAGGCCTGGGAAGCCAGCGGCTGGATCGGCGGCAACATCAACCGCCTGTGGTTGCGCAGCGAAGGCGAACGCAGCGACGGTCGTACCGAATCGGCCGACCTGGAAGTGATGTATGGGCGCAGCGTTTCACCATGGTGGGACGTGCTGGTGGGGGTGAAACAGGACTTCCGCCCGGCCGATTCGCGCACCTGGGCCGCGTTCGGTATCCAGGGCCTGGCCCCGTACAAGTTTGAAACCTCGGCCACTGCGTATGTCGGCGAAGGCGGCCAGGTCGCCGCCACGGTTGAAGTGGAGTACGAGCTGCTGCTGACCAACCGGCTGATCCTGCAGCCGCTGGTAGAAGCAACGTTCTCGGCCAAAGACGAACCGGACTACGGCAATGGCAGCGGCTTGAACAAGGTGGAAGCCGGACTGCGCCTGCGCTACGAGTTCAATCGCCGTTTCGCCCCGTACATCGGCATCAGCCACGAACGTCTGTTCGGCGATACCGCCGACTACCACCAGGCCGCTGGCGAACGCGCACGCGACACCCGCTGGGTGGCCGGCGTGCGCGTCTGGTTCTAAGCGGCGATCCGAAAAAGATCCCGGGCGCGGGAAGCGCCCGGGACAACAGGGGTCGTGCATGCCGGATCCGACGGGCCCAGCCGGGGCGTCACAGGCACCGCGTAGCGCGGTCGTGGCCTGTCCGACACCCGGGTGTCGTGCTCAGTGGCGATCCCGGGTAATGATGTGATGCGCCCGGGTGCGGGTTCCGCCATCTCCCGGCGATTTTGATCCGGGCGCCCGGGTTGGCGTACGCTGCCGCCCCACCCGTTCACGCCGCCGCCCGCATGTCACTGCAGATCCGTCGCGCCACCGTGGCCGATGCCGAGGCCCTGTCGGCCATTGCCATTGCCACCTATACCGAGACTTTCGGCGACTCGTATCCGCCGCAGGACCTGCAACGGTTCCTGCATGACCATTACAGCCCGGCGCCGCAACGCCGCGAGCTGGACGACCCGCGCAACGCGGTCTGGGTGCTGGAAGAGGCCGGCCGTGCGGTGGGGTATCTGGCCGCCGGTCCCAACGGGCTGCCGCATGCGGAGGCCATTGAGGGCGATATCGAACTCAAGCGCCTGTACGTGATGGCCCGGCATCAGGGCGGCGGGCACGGTGCGCGCCTGATGGCGGCATTCCTGCCGTGGCTGGACACCCCGCAGCGGCGCACGCTGTGGGTCGGGGTGTGGTCGGAGAATCTCGGTGCACAGCGCTTCTATGCCCGCTACGGCTGCACTCCGGTCGGCTGCTACACGTTCGTGGTCGGCGACAGCGGCGACCTCGAGTTCATCCTGCGCCGGCCGTGACGCGTGGCCGGCGCACGCCTGCGCGGTGGATCAGAAGTCGAACAGATCCGACAGGAAGCTCTCTTTCTTCTTCTTGCGATAGCCCTGCTGGTCACCGTACTGCTGCTGGCCCAGGTGGCGGGTGTCGCGGTGCTGCACCGACGGTTGCGGATGCGACGGCGATGGCGATGGCGGGGCAGCGGCACGGGCCGGCTCAGCGGCGCCGGTCGAGCGTTCGATGATCTTGTCCAGCTCGCCGCGATCCAGCCACACGCCACGGCACTGCGGGCAGTAGTCGATCTCGATGCCCTGGCGCTCGGACATCACCAGCGCCTGGGTCTTGCATACGGGGCATTGCATCGTCGCAGCTCCATGGTTCAAACCTCGACTGTACCTTGCGCTGCCTGACCGCCGCGCAACACCGGCATGACCGATGGCCCCCTGACCGATGCCCCATGTCCGCGCCGACCTGCGGCCCCGAGAATGGCCGCTCACACGCCAAGGATTCCGGCCATGTCCCACCGTCCCCGTCGCGCGGCGCTGACCAGCAGCCTGATCGTGCTGACCCTGCTGCTGTCGATCAACCTGCGCGACCTCAGTGCATGGGCCGGACTGCCGATCCCCGCGCTGCCGATGCCGTTCGGCGGCGCCATCCTCGACAACGGCCTGGGCGTGCTGCTGGCACTGGGCGTGGCGGCAGGGTTGCTGCGCCCCGGGCAGCCGCTGCTTCGTCAGGTGGGCCTGGCCAGCAACGGCTGGCAGGGCCCGGCCATCGTGCTGCTGGCCACCACCCCGTGCTGGTTGGGGCTGTGGTGGCTGGGCGGGTGGAGCACCGACTGGACCCCCACCTCACTGCTGATGCTGGCGCTGTTGTTTCCGCTGGCCGAGGAGATCATCTTCCGCGGCGTCGGCCTGCTGTTCGTGACCGGTCAACTGGGTTGGCCGTGGTGGCCGGCCGCGCTGGTACAGGCGCTGATCTTCGGCGGTATCCATGGATGGTCCTTCGGCGGTGACGGCAGCATGGCACTGCAGGTCTTTGCGATGACCACCATCGGCGGCGTGGTGTTCGCCCTGCTGTGCCGCCTGGACAAGAACACGCTGTGGAGTGCGGTGATGCTGCATGTGTCGTTGAACCTGGCCTGGAACGTCATGCAGATCAGCGATGCCACCGCGATGGGATGGCAGGGCAACACGCTGCGCCTGTCCGCCGCGGCGATGGCCGTGCTGGGCCTGTATGCGCTGCATCGACGCCGCGCACTTAACCGCCGCCATCCCTCAACCTGAAGCGCTGCCGCCGTGCGCACCGGCCTGCACGGCGCCCTCACCTCCGCCCCGTCCATACTTGCGCGCCGTTTCTGGCCGTCCCCCCGGGAAATACCGCGTCATGTTGCTGTCCAAACGCCATGTTGCACCGCGCGTGCTGTTGATCGAAGACACCGAAGACACCCGCGAGCTCAGTCGCATGGCACTGGAAAGCCAAGCCTGTGACGTCGCCGCGGTCAGCTCGGCCGAAGCCGCCCTCGGGCTGCTGCAGGCCGGCGAGCGCTTCGACCTGGTATTCACCGATGTCTGCCTGGGTGGATTGAGCGGCATCGAGGCGGCCGAGCGGATCAAGTGCTATCAGCCCGGCCTGCCGGTGCTGGTCACCTCGGGGATGGAGCCGGCCCGGGTAACCGCGCAGCTGCGCGACGGGATTCACTTCCTGCCCAAGCCCTACTCGATGAGCGAACTGCTGGACGCCATCCGCCAGTGCTTCGAAGCAGCGGAAACCGACCAGGCAGCCTGACCGGTGCATCTGCGCGCCGTCGGCGTGACGATCAGCCCTCGGCCTTGCAGCGCAACGCGGTGCCGTAGAAGTTGAGCGTGGCCTCGCCCTGGTGCTCCCACAACTCCACGCCTTCACGGGTGTAACGCGCCCCGCTGGCCGCTTCGGCCGGGAACACGATCGCCTGGTCGTTGCCCCAATGGATGAGGGCAGCCGGCGGGTCCAGTGCGTTGTAGAACACCACCGATACCGGCTTGGCATTGTCCTCGCAGGTGTAGCGCACCGGTGGGGGCACCGGCACGGTACCGTTGCCAATGTTCAATTCAACGATCCGGGTCTGGTAAGACTCGGTCAGGCAGCGGGTGGCATCCACCGCCTGCCAGCAGGCATCACGCCCCTTGATCCAGCCGCGCTGCTCGACGGCGATGTCCAGCTCGTCCGGGCTGGTCTGCGCGCGCTTGTAGAGCGCGGCCAGTTGACGGTCCAGTGCGGACAAACGCGCATCGCTGCAGACCATTTTTTCCGCCTCCGACCGCGCCGTGGCGCAATCGAAGGACGGCGGCGGTACTGTCGGTGCGGTCGGGTTGGCAGTGGCCGGTGCGGGTGTCTCGGCCACGGGTGCCGGAGCGGCCGGCTCGGTGGGCTCGGGTTTGGAACAGCCGGCGAGCGCAAGCGCCCCCAGCCCGAGCAGGACGAAACGGTTCATGCCACCTCCAACATCGATCAACGAACAGACGCAGCAGTGTGCGCCATCCCGCGCACATGCGATGTGCACGCCCGGCTGCTGCTGCGCCGTCGCCCGCTTCCGATCGGGCCGGACATTGGCTAGGATCGGCAGATTCCACCGGCACCGCCGGATCCGCCTGCCGATGCGACGCAGGGCGCCACAACGACAGGGAGCAGGGACGCGATGGTCATCGGCATGCGCAGCGCACTGACATTGGCCTGGCTGGGCCTGCTGGCCAGCAGCGGCGTCCACGCCGACAGCGGCATGGATCGCCAGGCCTGGCGCGCCGACCATGCCGCGTTGAAGCTCGCCCTGCAGCAGGACTACGCGCACCTGGCCTGGGTAGCCTCGGCGCAGAGTGGCGTGGACCTGCCGGCGCTGGAACGCACCGCGCAACATGCGCTGGACGATGCCGGTACCGATGCACAGGCCGCACAGGCACTGCGCAATTTCCTCGCCGGCTTCCATGACGGTCACCTGGCCCTGCTCGAACCGCTGCCTGCAGCGTCTTCAGCCACGGTCCCCGCGCCCGCAGCGGTGGATCCACGCACGCTCGATGCCAATACCGGCTGCGCGGTACTGGGCGTGGTCGATGAAGGTCGCCACGATTTCAGCCTGCCGCTGCAGACGCTGCCGGGCTACACGCCCTCGGCCAGCCTCGCCGACCCGGCCCTGCGCAGCGGCGTGGTCACCCTTGCCGATGGCCGCCACATCGGCCTGCTGCGCCTGCACGAGTTCGACGCGATGCGCTATCCCGGCCTGTGCCACCAGCTGTGGCCGCAACTGCGCCATGCCGGGTCCACCGACGAGATGCGAAGCCTGCTGGCCAACGCATGGGTGGCCGAGATTGCCGGCACGCTGCGTCGCTTTGGCCAACAGGGCGTGGATGCGGTGCTGGTCGACGTGGGCACCAATCCCGGCGGCGACGACAGCGGCGACAGCCTTGCCCGCCTGTTCAGCGACCAACCCGTGCAATCAGCCGAGCTGCTGGTGAGCCAATCCGCGGCGGGCGTGCCCTATCTGCAGGAGCAATGGGAACGCCTGCAGGACACCCTGCGCCACCACCATCCCGATGCGCGTGCGCGCCCGTTGCTGCTGCAGCAACGCGCACGGTTCAGCACCTCGCTGCAGGCCGCGCAGGCGCCCGCGTGTGACCTGTCGTGGGTGTGGCAACGCACGGGCGACTGGCCAGCACTGGACTGTCGCCGGCTGGTTCCCGCCGGCAGTTCCGGCGGCCCCTTGGCCAGCCCTGCGGTGGATGCGCTGCAGGATTTCCTGGTGGCCCACCGCCTCGACTGGGCCCAGGACCTGCGCGCGCACTGGGGGGCGTGGCACGGGCCGGCGTACGTGCTGACCGATGCCAAGTCGTTCTCGTCGGCAGAGATGTTTGCCGCACGCATGCAGGACAACCACATCGCCCGCGTCATCGGCGCACGCACCGGTGGCGACGGGTGTGGCTTCATGACGCCCCCGCCGATGCGCACGCTACCCCATTCGCAGCTGCGGCTGCGTGTCCCCAACTGCGTGCGGCTGCGCGCCGACGGCAGCGACGAGGTGGCCGGCATCACGCCGGATCTACCCATCACCGCGCGGGCGGGAGAATCCACGCGCGCGCGTGCCCAACGCGTCCTGGACACCGTGGGCCAGGACCTGGCGCGGCACTGACCGCGGCGCCTCACTCCACCGTGCAGTCCTGCATGCGATGGGCCTCCGGCAGCACCTCCAGGGAACGTTCCTGCAGTTGCGCCAGCACCGCTTCCGGGCCGTGCTGGCTGCGCCAACCCAGTCCGGCGAGCGCCGCGCGCGGGTCGTGGATGCGGTCCACCAGCGGCAACGTCCAGCCGCGCCGGTCGTACTCGGCCAGCCACTGCGGGCAGCGCTGCGTCAGTACGCTGCGCGGGTCGCGTACCAGTCCTTCGCAGTCTTCCGGCCGGAACGGCGTCCATCCACTGGCGATGTAACGCTGGAACAGCGCCCCGGCATTGCCCAGCGCGGCCACGTGCGCATCGGCAACATCACGCACGTCGATACCGCGATGCAGGCGGTGCAGCAGCAGGCGATCGGGCGTCTCGGGGAAGCAGCGCGACATGCGGATCACCCGCACGTCGAACCCCGGTCCCGCCGCCTGCTCCAGCCACTGCTCGGCGGCCAGCTTGGAGCGGTGGTAGACCGTGCGCGGCTGCGGCGGCGTACGCTCGTCGATCCAGGTGCAGTGCCCCGGCACGATCGCATGCCCGTACAGCGCGGTGGTGCTGGTGAACACCAGGCGCGTCGCGCCCGCCTCGCGCGCCAGCCTCGCCAACGTGCGTGTCCCGTCGACATTGATCCGCTGGAATTCGGCATCCGGCATCAACCCCACGTGCGGCGCATGCAACGCGGCGGCGTGGATCACCGCATCCACCCCGACCAATGCGTCGCGCAGCACCCCTACATCGGTGAAATCGGCGACGTGGCGGGTGGTATTGAAGGGGTTGCGGTCGATCCCGACCACGTCGTGCCGTGCCGCGAGCGCGCCAAAGATCGCGCGTCCCACACGGCCTGAACTTCCTGTCAGGAGAATCTTCACTGTGTTGCACTTGGTCAGCGCCCGGGAGCTACCGGGATGCTTGGATTGTAGCCAGAGTTCCAGGCCGCGCGACCAGCGCGAGGGCAATCACCCATCGCCACGTGCGGTTTTCGTCCGTGTCCGATGCCTTCGCCGGCAGGACCGCGCCCTGCCCGCAACGCAGCTGATAGAGTCGATTCCACATCTCCCGAGTGCAGCCGCATGAACCGACTGACCGCCAAGGACTTCCCTGCCCAACTACTGGAACTGTACGACGGCTACGTGCACGGCCGGATGAGCCGGCGCGACTTCCTCGACCGCGCGGCGGCCTTCGCCGTGGCCGGGGTCACGGCCGGTACCCTGCTGGCCGCGCTCGCGCCGGATTACGCGCTGGCCCAGCAGGTGGCGTTCACCGACCCGGACATCCATGCCGAATACCTCCACTACCCGTCGCCGAATGGGCATGGCCAGGTACGCGGTTACTTCGTCCGCCCGGCCAAGCCCGCTGCGCGCTTGCCGGCAGTGGTGGTGGTGCACGAAAACCGCGGCTTGAATCCTTACATCGAAGACGTGACACGGCGCGTGGCCAAGGCCGGTTTCATCGCACTGGCGCCGGACGGACTCAGCTCGGTGGGTGGCTATCCGGGCAACGATGACCAGGGACGCGAGCTGCAGAAGCAGGTAGACCCGCAGAAGCTCATGAACGATTTCTTCGCGGCCATCGAATACCTGCGCGCCTCCGCGCAGGTCAATGGCAAGGTGGGCATCACCGGCTTCTGCTATGGCGGCGGGGTCAGCAACGCCGCGGCGGTGGCCTACCCGGAACTGGACGCCGCGGTGCCGTTCTACGGGCGCCAGGCCGACCCCAAGGACGTGCCGAAGATCAAGGCGCCGTTGCTGCTGCATTTCGCCGAGCAGGACGACAACGTCAATGCCACCTGGCCGGCTTACGAAGCGGCGCTGAAGCAGGCGCGCACCCATTACCAGGCGCATGTGTATGCCGGCACCAGCCATGGCTTCCACAACGATTCCACCCCGCGTTATGACAAGGCGGCGGCGGACCTGGCGTGGGAGCGGACATTGGCGTGGTTCCGCACGTATCTAGGCTGAGCCGCGCGATCTGCAGCGAGGCACGGGCGCGCCGGGCCACGCGCGCCGGCCACTGCCCGCGTTTGCTCAATCGGTGAGCGTGGCGAGTTCGCGCCTGGCGATGTCCAGCCACGACTGCTGTTCGCTCCGGTAGTAGCGCGGCGCGGCCTGCGCACGGGCAATGCTGTCGCGGAACTGCTCCGCCGCGCGCCCGGGGTGGCCGGCCTGGCGCAGCAATAGCCCGAAGCGCACGCGTGCCTCCTCGCCGGGATAGCTGCGCGCCAGCGCTTCAAAACGCTGCAGCGCCTCCTCCGTGCCGCCGGTGGCGGCCAGCAGGCAGGCCCGCAGCAGATCGGCGTCATGCGAACGGTAGCCCGGGTTTGCACGTGCCAACGCGGTCAGGGTCTGCAGCGCCTCGGTCGGCCGGTCAAGGCCATGCTGGGCCTGGGCCAACCCGAGCATCAGGTCCGGGTCGTCGGCGTAGATCCCCTTCCATGCGCTTCGATAGGCCTGCTCGGCGCCGCTGAAGTTTCCCGTGCGCAGGCATTCGATGGCCAGGCGACGGCGGTTTTCGGGCGTGTCGGCGACGTCCAGTTGCTGGGTGGCGGCGCGTGCACCGCGTTCCGGGTCGAGGCGGGCCCGCACCTTGTGCACGATGCGGGCACCGGAACGGCGATCACGCAGATCCGGAATCACTGCAACGATCACATACACCAGCACGGCCAGGTAGGAGAACATCAACAGCACCGCGATCCAGTACAGCGGCCGGCCACTGCGGACCACGTGCACGCAGCAGCAGACCTGCAATACCAGGGACAACAGGAGGATGGGACTCATGCGAGGAATGACTCCGCTCTGATTGAACAAGCGCAGCGCAGAAGCGGCGGGCCCTGTGGGCCACCGCCGCGGTGCGGCCGATGCGTTACCGGGTACAGGGAGACTGCGACAGAAGCTGGGGATCATGCGCGGCCTCATTCGCGATTGCCATGCGACACGTCGCATTCTGCCCGGCGCGGCGGCCGAAGCATTGCATGCTGGCGGTTGCTCAGCCGACAGCGCGGCCTGCCGGCGGCCGATAGGCAGCGCAAGCATCCCAGCCCAGCGCGCCCTCCTTGCCCTGCACCACCGCGGTGACCTGCAGCGCACCGGCCACCTCGACCACGCAGAAGTAGCCGTTGAACCAGCGCGACTGCGACGGCCCCCGTGCCGCCGGTGCACTTCCCCATATTTCCACCTGGTAACGCTTGCCCGGCTGCAGGCGCGGTGCCGGCGACGTACCGCCATCGCCGTAACGCACGCATTGGCCGGGGGGCAACATGGGTTCGGCCTGACCCTCGCGCAGGAAATCGCGCTCCCAGATCGACACACCACTGGAACCGACCTCCATCACCGAAACACCGGCGATCTTCGGCGCCTGCACGCCCCCGTCGCCTGTCTGCGGTACGCCGAAACAGGCGACGCCGTCCTGCGCCTGGACCACCGCCTGTTGATAGCGGCCGGCGGGCGAAGCGCCGCTGGCCAGGCCAGGCACCAGCATCCCCATCACCACCATGGAAAAGTACAGGCGTCTCATCGCATGGTCCTTGGCAGGGTGTTCTTGTCGCTGCGGTCAGCAAGAAAAGGCTGGCGGGTGCGCTCGAACTGGGCGCTGATAGCGGGCACCGTACGATAACGCTCATTGTTCAAGCGTGACTGGGATGCACGGAAGGTGACCAGGAAAACGCCCGCCCGCACCTCGCCCTGGGCTTCCAGGGTGTAGTGGTGGAACAACCGGCTTTCGTGCGAACGGATAACCGAGCGATCGCGTAACGTTGCGATGGCAGGCCTGGAGACCGGTAAACGGGGTGCTGAGCTTCCGCCGGGCGAAGATAGGTACCCCCCATCCAGCTGCCCATCACCGGCGCGCTGACCACTCCAACGAAGTGAGTTGCGGAGCGGGCGGAATATTGCGGAGCGAGGGGTGAAGGCTGAAAGCCTTGATGCAATGGTGGGCCGTGATGGATTCGAACCATCGACCAAAAGATTAAAAGTCTTCTGCTCTACCGACTGAGCTAACGGCCCATTGCATGCCCCAAGCATTGCGCCGGGGGTGCGCATTCTAACGCATCTTTGCGCTCAAGCGTACCCGCCCGGCGATCAGGCGTACCGGGTGGGATCGGCGACGCCGGCCTCGGTGAAGCCCTGCGCGCGCAGGCGGCAGGCATCGCAGTGGCCGCAGGCCGCGCCGCTGTCGTCGGCGTTGTAGCAGGACACGGTCAGGCCGAAGTCCACGCCCAGGCGCACGCCTTCACGCACGATGTCGGCCTTGCTCAGGAACTGCAGGGGGGCGTGCACGGTGATCCCCGCGCCTTCCACGCCGGCCTTGGTGGCCAGGTTGGCCAGGGCCTGGAAGGCGGCGATGAACTCGGGGCGGCAGTCCGGATAGCCGGAATAGTCGACCGCGTTGACGCCGCAGAAGATGTCGCTGGCGCCCAGCACTTCGGCCCAGCCCAGCGCGAGCGACAGCATGATGGTGTTGCGGGCTGGCACGTAGGTGACCGGGATGCCCTCGCCGCCGGCCTCGGGCACGTCGATGTCATCGGTGAGGGCCGAGCCACCGATGCTGCGCAGGTCGACGTTGACGGTCTTGTGGGCGACCACGCCCAGCGCCTTGGCCACGATGGCCGCCGCGTCGAGCTCGGAGGTGTGGCGCTGGCCGTAGCGCACGCTCAGGGCATGGACGGCGAAGCCCTGTTCCTGGGCCATGGCGATGACGGCGGCCGAATCCATGCCGCCGGACAGGAGGACAACTGCGTTTTTCATGAGGGGGAGTTCCGGTAGGTTGCGGGAGCCAGCACGCTGTCCCGCGCCGGGAAAAATCAGTAGCAGAGGCGTAGCGAGCGGCCGTCAGGCGGGTGTGGACGGCGCGCAGGAACCGGAGTGTACAAGGCGTACATGAGGATTCCGAGCACCGGCCGCGCCCGCCTGGCGGTCGCTCGATAGGCGGTCATCGCCCAGGTTCGTCGTCCCAGAGGATCTTGTGCAACTGCATCTGGAAGCGCACCGGCAGGCGGTCTTCAACGATCCAGTCGGCCAGCTGGCGCGGGCTGATCTGGCCCTTGCTGGGCGAGAAGAACACCGTGCAGCGTGCGGGCAGGTCGTGCTCGGCCACCATGCCGCGTGCCCACTCGTAATCGGCACGGCTGCACAGCACGAACTTGAGCTGGTCGCGCGCGGTCAGCAGCGGCAGGTTGTCCAGCCGGTTGCGGGCCATTTCGCCGGAATCGGGGGTCTTCAGGTCGACCACCCGCGAGACGCGCGGATCGACGGCGCTGACGTCCAGCGCGCCGGAGGTTTCCAGCGAGACCTCCATGCCGGCCTCGCACAGCTTCTCCAGCAGCAGCAGGCAGCGCTTCTGCGCCAGTGGCTCGCCGCCGGTCACGCAGACGTGGCGCACGCCCTGGGCCAGCACTTCGGCGAGGATGTCGTCGATGTCCCACCAGGTACCGCCATGAAACGCATAGGCAGTGTCGCAGTAGGTGCAGCGCAGCGGGCAACCGGTCAGGCGCACGAACACGGTCGGCCAGCCGGCGGTATCGGCTTCGCCCTGCAGCGAGGTGAAGATCTCGGTGATCTTCAGGCGGGGCAGCGGCGACTGCACGATCTCGCTGGGGAGCGCGGCGGCGGCGGACGGGGTCGGAATCATGGCGGGTGCTTCTTGGGTCACGGTTTCGGAAACGACAGCAGCCGGGCATGGCCCGGCACGATGTGTAAAAGCGACCGCCTGCGCGGCAAGCGATGGGCGCAGGGCGATGCGTTCATCGGATCGGCGCCTGGGGGTCGGATGGCGCGTCAGCGCCCGG
Organism: Stenotrophomonas sp. GL_101; assembly: GCF_057835675.1. NCBI lineage: Bacteria > Pseudomonadati > Pseudomonadota > Gammaproteobacteria > Lysobacterales > Lysobacteraceae > Stenotrophomonas > Stenotrophomonas sp. GL_101. The sequence goes on from NZ_CM174432.1 coordinate 3,635,428, forward strand.
CATTACGGTGTGCAGCGCCCAGTATAGCCCGGCGGGCCGATACGACAGCCCGGCGGCGGTTCAGCGGATCTGCTGGCCCAAGCGGATGGCCTGCAGGCGGTCCTGCGCGGTGCGCGCGGCGTCGGAGCCGGGATAGGTGCCAACGACCTGCTCCAGCGTGGCCTGGGCCTGGTCGACCTTGCCTTCGCCATACTGCGACAGGCCGATCTTGAGCAGGCCACCGGACGCCTTGTCGTGGGTCGGGTAGCGCGAGATGAGATCGCGGAACTGCGTCTCAGCCAGCGGGAAATTCCGGGTGGCGTAGTAGCTTTCGCCCAGCCAGTACAGCGCGTTGGGGGTGTACACCCCGTTGGGGTACAACTCCAGGAAACTCAGGAACAACTGGGCCGAATCGTCGTACTTGCCGGCTTTCAGCGAATTGAAGGCGACGTTGTAGGCAGTGCGCTCATCGCCACTGGCGGCAAGACTGCCAGCGTCTCCATGCACCGATGGCGGCCGCTCGGAAGCGGCCGTTGCCGGTTGCGGTGCGGCGGCGGCCGGCTTGGGCGCGCTCGCGGCGGGTACAGCGGGAAGCACGGGGGCGCCGCCTTCCAGTCGGTTCAGGCGGCCGTCGAGGTCCAGGTACTGGTCCTTGCCGGTCTGCTTGAGCTGTTCGCTGTCATGCTGCAACTGCTCCACCTGCGACTGCAGGGCCTGCACCTGGGTGCGAAGCTGGTTGAGCTGGTTGAGCATGTCCATGTTGGACTGGTTGTTCTGCGCCTGCTGCTCCAGCGCGCCAACGCGGTCGGCCAGGCTCTGGCGCTGCGCATTGGCCGGTGCGGCAGCCACGAGGGCTGCCGCAACGATCATCGATAGAAATCGAAAGCGCATCTATTACTGAGCCGTGTACACGATCTCGACGCGACGGTTCTGCGACCAGCAGGACTCGCCCGACTCGGTGCAGACCGGACGCTCTTCACCGTAGGAAACGACGGTCAGCTGCGAAGCCGAGCCACCGTTGGCCTGCAGTGCCGAGTTGACGCCGTTGCCACGACGCTCGCCCAGGGCCTGGTTGTACGCGCGCGAACCGCGCTCGTCGGTGTGGCCCTGCAGGGTGATGCGCGAGGACGGACGGTCACGCAGGTACTTGGCGTGGCACGCCATGATGGCCTGGAATTCCGGCTTCACTTCTTCCTTGTCCAGGTCGAAGTAAACAACGCGCTGGCGCAGGCAGGAATCGGTATCCAGATCGCCCGGGCCGTACAGGCCGGAGGTCGACGGGCCGGTCGGGGTGGTGGTCGAGGAGCCGGAATCAACCGGGGCAACCGGAGTTTCCTTCACCTTCTTGGAGCAACCGGCCAGGGCGGCCACGGACAGCAGGGAGACAAGCAGAACGCGGGTGGTCTTGTTCATGGCGATACCTTTGAGGCTCCTAAAGCCGGATGAGGGATGAATACGGTGGAAATCTTAACACTCTGTTAGCGCTTTGTACGGTAAGGCGACCAAGAAGGCTCACGAACGTCACCGTCTGCCAATACCAGCCGCTGGCGCACGCGCGCATCGGCCGAGACGGCATACAACACTCCACGGCCACCCTCGCGGGCGGCGTACAACACCATGCTTGCGTTGGGCGCAAAGCTCGGCGATTCATCCAGCGACCCCGGCGACAGCGTGCTCCAGCGTGCCGACCCCAGGCTGCTGTCCATCATGGCGATCTTGTAGGTATTGCCACTGCCCTGGGCCACCACCAGCTTCTTGCCGTCGAAGGACAGGCTGGGCGTGGCGTTGTAGTTGCCCTGGAAGGTCACGCGCGAGGCACTGCCGCCGCTGGAAGCCACCTGGTAGATCTGCGGGCGGCCGCCCCGGTCGGAGGTGAAGTAGATGCTGGCGCCGTCGGCACTCCAGGTCGGCTCGGTGTCGATGGCGAAGTGGTTGGTCAGCTGGGTGAGCTGCTTGCTGCCCAGGTCCATCACGTAGATTTCCGGGTTGCCGCTGCGCGACAGCGACAGGGCCAGGCGGCGGCCGTCCGGCGAGAACGCCGGGGCGCTGTTGATGCCGCGGAAGCTGGTGACCAGTTCACGGGCACCGGTGGAGATGTTCTGGATGTAGATCGCCGAATTGCCACGCTCGAAGCTGACGTAAGCCAGGCGGTTGCCATCCGGGCTCCACGACGGCGACAGCAGCGGCTCGGCCGAACGCACGATGGTCTGCGGGTTGAAGCCATCCGAATCGGCCACCATCAGCGCAAAGCGCATCGCATCGCCCTTGCCGCTGGCGGTCACGTAGGCGATACGGGTCCAGAATGCGCCGCGCACCCCGGTGATCTTTTCGTAGATGGCATCGGCCATCTGGTGGGCGACATCGCGCATGGCATTGCCACGGGCGGTCATCGCCAGGCCAAGCAGGCGCTCGCCCTTGGGCACGTCATACAGTTCGTATTCGACGCGGTAGGCGCCGGCGCCGGCATCCATGACCCGGCCGACCACGATGTAGTTCTGCTTCAGCGCGCGCCAGGTGGCGAACTGGATCTCGCTGCCACGGGTGGGCTTTTCGACGATCTGCGCTTCGGGCAGCGTGCGGAACTGGCCGGAACGCTCCAGGTCGGCGCGCACCACGGCGGCCACATCGGTCTGCGGGGCACCGGCGCTGCCTTGGTAGGGCATCGGCACCACGGTGATCGGCGTAGCGGACGCATTGCCGCCAATGATGTCGATATCCAGCCCCTTCTGCTGCGCGAGGGCAGCAAAGGGCAACAACAGCGCCGCAACAACGGCAAGCCAGCGAGGCATCTTCTTCATGGATCGCTCAATAGGGGGAAAACCGGAACGAGGGATAACAGGACGGCGGTGAACAGTTTCGCAATCATGAACCAAGGCCGTGTGAAATCCGAGTCACTGCAGACACAAAACTCACGCGCCGTTAACGATATTGATCAGCTGGCATCCCTGCCCCACCCCGGATCAGCGATCCTGCGCGGTGAACGTGAAATTGATGGTCCGCGCGAACACGGACTCAAACCCGCGGTACGGCAGCGGTTGCGCATTGAGCACGGCCGCCTCGATCGAGCGACGGCCCGCCTCGTCGAACGGGCAGCTGCCACTGACCTTGGCCTGGATGACCTGGCCACCGGGGATCTGGGTGATGGAGACCTGGCAGCGCTGCCCCAGCGGCACCGAATCGGGACGGGTCCACTGCGCCGACACCTTCTGCTGGATCGCTGCGGCGTACTTGGCGCTGAGATCGTCGCTGGTCCCGCCTGCACCGGCGGCCGGTTGCGCCGCGCCGGTGGCCCCGGACGTGGCGGCCGAGGCACTGGCCGCACGCGCGGCCGACACCTGGCGCAGCTTCTGCTCGGCCAGCTTGGCCTCGTTCTCCGCCTGCGCGCGCTTGCGACGGATCTCGGCCAGCTTCTTGTCGCGTTCGGCGTCGGCCTTGGCGTCATTGGCCTGCTGTTCCTGCTCGGCCAGCTTCTTCTTGTCGGCCGCTTCCTGCTGCTTGGCCAGGCGCAGCTTCTGCTCGGCCTGTTCCTGGCGCTGGCGCTCGGTCAGGTCGATCTGTTCCTGGCGACGCTTGGCTTCTTGTTCCTGCCGGGCTTTCTCGGCGGCGATGGACAGCGCGCTCACCGCGTCCTGGTCGACCGTATCGGGCTGCGCGACGCGCTCCTGCGCCTGTTGCTGCTGCGGCGTAGGGGCGTCCTGCGGGCGCGGCTCTTCAATGGGCTGCGGCGGCGGCACGGTGTCTTCGGGGATCGGCTCGGGCGGGACGACCGGCTCGGGCAGGTCCGGCAGTTTTTCCGAGGCGCGCAGCGCCTGGCGGGCGGCGCCGGCTTCGGACGCGGACAACTGCAGGCTGGCCTCGATGGCCGGATCGCCAGCGGCGGCCTCGGTGGTGCGCTGCGGCGACCACAGCCAGGCGCCGATGAACACCAGCGCAAGCAGCAGGTGCACGCCGATCGCCAGCGCGATCGGCAGACCCCACTTCTCTTCAGACTGGCGCTGCGGTGGCAGGGCTTCAGCGTGCATCGGTCGCCAAGCCCACCTTTTCCACGTTGGCGCGCTTGATCACGTCCATCGCCGCGATCACCTTCTCGTAGGCCACGGCCTTGTCGGCGGCCACGATCACGCGCACGTTCTTGTCCTGCGCGGCCAGGGCGCCCAGCTGCGCCTGCAGCTGGCCGGCGTCCATCAGCGCCGGCTCCTTGGCGTCGGGCAGCTTGAGGCTGAGCTGGCCGTCCAGGCGGACCGAGACGATGACCGGGTCCTGCTTGCTTTCCAGCGCCTTGGCCTGGGAGTTGGGCAGGTCGACATCAAAGCTCAGCGTGAGCAGCGGCGCGGTGACCATGAAGATGATCAGCAGCACCAGCATGACGTCGATATAGGGCACGACGTTGATTTCGGATTTGAGCTTGCGGCGCTTGCGGCGGCCGATGGCAGCAGTCATGGCAGGGTCCTTGTGCTGGGCGCTTACTCGTCGCCCGCGGTCTGGCGCTGCAGGATCGAGCTGAACTCTTCTGCGAAGGTTTCAAAACGGACCGACATGCGCTCCACGCGGGTGGTGAAGCGGTTGTAGGCCCACACCGCCGGGATCGCCACGAACAGGCCGATGGCGGTGGCGAACAGGGCTTCGGAGATGCCCGGGGCGACCGAGGCGATACCGGCCTGCTCACCGCTGTTGATCATGTCGTGCATGGTCACCATGATGCCGAACACGGTGCCCACCAGGCCCACGTACGGCGCGGTGGAACCGATGTTGGCCAGCAGCTCCAGGCTGCGTTCCATCTGGTCCACTTCACGGGTGTAGGTGGTACGCATGGCGCGCTGGGCGCCTTCGAGCTGGGCACGGCCATCGAAACCGCGCTTGTCGCGCAGACGCGTGAACTCGCGGAAGCCGGCTTCGAAGATCGCCTCCAGGCCGCCCACCTTGCGGTTGCGGTCGGTGGCCGAACTGTACAGCTTGCCCAGGTCGGCGCCGGACCAGAAGCGGCTTTCAAACTCGTCCGCTTCGCGGTTGGCCGCGTTGAACACGCGCGCCTTGCGGAAGATGATCACCCAGCTGATGAACGAGCCGGCCAACAGCAGCAGCACGATGATCTTCACCGGCAGGCTGGCCTTTATCATCAGGTCCAGGTAGTTGATGCCACCGCCATGGGCGGCCTGCGCGACCGTCTGCGCCGCAGCGCTGGTCACTTCCTGCGGCAGCGCCTCGGTCACCGTGGCCTGCAGGGCCAGGAGCATTGCGATCATCCGGTGTTCCTCACTGTGCGGATACTTGAAGTTCGTAGGGTTTCAACGCGGCAAGGAGTGCATCGTCCATGCCGCGCGGTTTGAAGGTGGAGGCATCCAATGCCGCGATCCGGACCTGGGCGGTCAGCAGCGTTTGATCGCCGCGACACACCGTCTGGTCGAACACCATGCTGGCGCGCTTGCACTGCACCAGCGTGGCGGTTACCTCCAGCGCATCGTCCAGCCGCGCCGGCTTGAGGAAGTCCATGCTCATCGCCCGGACCGCGAACACCAGGCCGTGCTCGGTGCGCGTGCGCTCCTGGCCAAAGCCCAGCGCCCGCATCCATTCGGTCCGTGCCCGTTCCATGAAGGCAACGTAGCGCGCGTGGTAGACCACCCCGCCCGCGTCGGTATCTTCCCAATATATGCGTGTCGGCCAACTGAACCGGGCGTCAACCGCCATCAATGGCCTCCGCGAACAGGTCCGCCGGCGGGTTCTTGGGCTTCAGGCCCAGGTGCCGGTAGGCCTTGTGCGTGCACATGCGGCCACGTGCGGTGCGGATCAGGAAACCCTGCTGGATCAGGTACGGTTCGACCACGTCTTCCAGCGTGCCGCGCTCTTCGGACAGCGCCGCGGCCAGCGATTCAACCCCGACCGGGCCGCCGTCGAAGTAGTCGACCATGGTCCGCAGCAGACGCCGATCCAGCTCGTCGAAGCCTTCCGGGTCCACTTTCAGCATCTGCATGGCGGCCTGGGCCACGTCCTGGTCGATATGCCCGGCGGCCTTGACCTGGGCGTAATCGCGCACGCGCCGCAGCAGCCGGTTGGCGATGCGCGGGGTGCCGCGCGAGCGCCGCGCGATTTCAGCCGCGCCTTCGGCGGTGCAGTCGATGTTGAGGATGGCGGCCGAGCGGCGCACGATCTTCGTCAATTCTTCCGGGGTGTAGAACTCCAGCCGGTGCACGATGCCGAAGCGGTCGCGCAGCGGCGCGGTCAGCAGCCCGGCGCGGGTGGTGGCACCGATCAAGGTGAACGGCGGCAGGTCGATCTTGATCGAGCGCGCCGCAGGGCCCTCGCCGATCATGATGTCGATCTGGAAATCTTCCATCGCCGGGTACAGCACTTCTTCCACCACCGGCGACAGGCGGTGGATTTCATCGATGAACAGCACATCGTGCGGCTGCAGGTTGGTCAGCAGCGCGGCCAGGTCACCGGCCTTTTCGATCACCGGACCGGAGGTGACCCGCAGCGCCACGCCCAGCTCATTGGCGATCACATGGCTCAGGGTGGTCTTGCCCAGCCCGGGCGGGCCGAAGATCAGCACGTGGTCGAGCGCGTCGCCACGGGCCTTGGTGGCCTCGATATAGATCGACAGCTGTTCGCGCACCGGCGCCTGGCCCAGGTAATCGGCCATGCGCTTGGGGCGGATGCTGGCGTCGGTGCCCTCGTCTTCGCGGGTGGCACCGGCAGCGATGATGCGGTCGTCGGTCATGCCGCAATTATGCGGCAAAAGCGTGAGGTTCGACCGGGCTGCGCCCGGCACCGCGTAGTGCCGGGCTCTGCCCGGCAACAGCCAAGGCCAAGGCATACAGCCGGTGTGCTGAGGGGAGGCGGGGTGGGTCCGGTTGCAGGGGACGCTGCAAGTCCCGCTCCGCGGCCCGGCCCAGCCGCTAGCGGCTGTGCGTTCGGTCGCATGCGAGGCAGTGCCTCGCAAGCAATGCGCCCTCACCCATGTAAGCTCGGTCGCCGCATCCATGCGGCTCACGCCCCCGCAACCGGACCCACCCCGCCTTCGCCAGCACCCCGGGCGCTGCCAGGCATGCAGCGCCAAGACCGCTTTCAGCCCAGCAGTGCCCGCCGACTGTCTGGAGGAGAGCCCCCTTGTTGTTCAAGGGGGCGCACCGAAGGTGCAGGGATAAGGTGGAATGCGCGGAACGCTGGCGCCAATGGCGACTGCGTTTCAAGGGGGCGCACCGAAGGTGCAGGGATAAGGTGGAATGCCCCCGGGCCCCGAGGTTTGCGCAGCAAACCTTGGGCCGCAGGTAGCGATCTGACGCAGTCAGATCTCTACCTGGGCACCCAGCTCGACCAACCGGTTGCCCGGAATCCGGAAGAATCCGGTGGCCGGGGCCGCATTGCGGTGCATCAGCGCGAACAGCTTGTCGCGCCAGATCGGCATGCCACGGTTGGCCGTGGCCACGATGGTCTCGCGGCTGGCGAAGAAGGTGGTGTCCATCGGGTCGAAGTAGATCCCGCCGTGGTCGCACGAACGCATCAGCGCCAGCGGCACGTCCGGGGTCTCCATGAAGCCGAAGCGCACATAGATGCGATAGAACTCATCGCCCACCGATTCGATCTTCAGCCGCTGGCCCTCCGGTGCATACGGCACCGGCAGCGTCACCACGTGCAGGAACACGTTGCGCTCGTGCAGCACCTTGTTGTGCTTGAGGTTGTGCATCAGCGCATGCGGCGCCACCGATGGGTCGGCGGTGAGGAACACCGCCGTGCCCGGAACGCGCACCGGCGGGGCCAGCATCAGCCCCGGCAGGAAGGTGTCGATGCGGATGCCGTCCTTGCGGATCTCATCGCGCAGCAGCTCCCTGCCACGGCGCCAGGTCCGCATCATGGTGAACAGCACGATGCCCAGCACCACCGGGAACCACGCGCCCTGCAGCAGCTTGGCGCCGTTGGCGATCACAAAGCCGAGGTCGATGATGAAGAAGATCACGCACAGCGGAATGATCCAGTAGCGCGATTTTGGCCACAGCGCGCGGGCCACCAGCGCCAGCAGCAGCGTATCGATGAGCATGGTCGCCGACACCGAGATGCCGTAGGCCACCGCCAGGTTGGACGAGCTGCGGAACGCCAGCACCAGCCCGATCACCATCACCGCGATACCCCAGTTGATGCCCGGGATGTAGATCTGGCCGATGGTGTCGTGCGAGGTGTGGGTGATCCGCATCCGCGGGATGTAACCCAGCTGCATGGCCTGGCGCGAGACCGAGAAGGCGCCGGTGATGACCGACTGCGAGGCGATCACCGCGGCCATCGTGGCCAGCACGATCATCGGGTACAGCGCCCACTCCGGCACCGCCTCGAAGAACGGGTTCTTGACCGCTTCGGGGTTGTTGAGCACCAGCGCGCCCTGCCCCAGGTAGTTCAGCACCAGGCACGGCAGCACGAAGAAATACCAGGCATGGCGGATCGGCTTGGCCCCGAAGTGGCCCATGTCGGCGTACAGCGCCTCGCCACCGGTCACCGCCAGCACCACCGCGCCGAGGATGAAGATGCCGTGCCAGCCATGCTCCATGAAGAAGCGCAGCGCCCACATCGGGTTGAAGGCCTTGAGCACTTCGGGGGCATCGATGATGTTCCAGATGCCGATCGCGGCCAGCGAGATGAACCAGATCGAGGTGATCGGCCCGAACAGCTTGCCGATCTTCTCGGTGCCGAAACGCTGCACGGCAAACACCGCCAGCAGCACGACCACGGTAATGGGCACGATGAAGTTGTGCAGGCCCGGCGCGGCGACCTCCAGGCCTTCGACCGCACCGAGCACCGAGATCGCCGGGGTGATCACCCCGTCGCCGAAGAACAGCGAGGCCCCGAAGATGCCCAGGATGCCGACCACGTAGGCCGAGCGCGAGCCGTTGCGCAGGGTGCGCTGGGTCAGCGCCATCAGCGCCATGATGCCGCCCTCGCCCTCGTTGTCGGCACGCATGATGATGGTGACGTACTTCAGCGTCACCACGATGTTCAACGCCCAGAACGCCAGCGACAACACGCCCAACACGGTGTCATGGTCGCTGGTCAGGCCGTAGTGCGGCGAGAACGCTTCCTTCAGCGTGTACAGCGGGCTGGTACCGATGTCGCCGAACACCACGCCGATGGCGCCGATCATCAACGCCATGCCGCCGGCCGCGGGGCCGTGGCCGTGCGCGGCATGGCCGTTGTCGTGCTGGGTGGGAGAGGTGGACATGGGGCTCCGGGCGGGACGCGGTCGGTATCAGGAATGGGCCGGCGCGCGGATCAGCGCAGCGCGGCCTGCAGGGCTTTGCGGATCACGATGGCGACATCATCGCCGTCGGCGTTGGCGTCGCGGGCCATGCGCGCCGCCTCGGCGGGCTTGTAGCCCAGCTGCTGCAGCGCCACGGTCGCTTCGGACACCGGGTCGGTGGCCGGTGCGGCACCGGCGATCGGCGCCCCGCCGCCACCAAAGTTGGCCGCACGGTCGCGCAGTTCCAGCACCATGCGCTCGGCGGTCTTCTTGCCGATGCCGGGGATGCGGGTCAGCGCGGTGATGTCACCGGCCTGCAGCATCCGCGCGAACTCGTCCACGCTCACCCCGGACAGCACCGCCAGCGCGATCTTCGCGCCGATCCCGCTGACCTTCTGCACGTCGCGGAACAAACGGCGCTCGCCCTCGCGCAGGAAGCCGTACAGCGACACGCTGTCTTCCTTCTGCGCGTAGTGGGTGAACAGGGTGACTTCACGGCCCAGCTCGGGCAGGTCGTAGAAGGTGCTCATCGGCGCCTCCAGCTCATAGCCGACGCCATTGACGTCGATCAGCAACCACGGCGGCGCCTTGTAGGCCACGATCCCGCGCAGACGACCAATCATGCAGTTTTCCTCATTTCCGGCTCCAGGCCTGGCGGGCGCTGACGCCCAGGCGCTGTGCCGTGGCCCGTACGTGGGCGTGGGTGATGGCCACGGCCAACGCATCGGCGGCGTCGGCCTGCAGCTTGGTTTTCAGGTTGAGCATAAGCGCGACCATGTGTTGGACCTGTTGCTTTTCCGCGCCACCACGGCCGACCACCGCCAGCTTGATTTCAGTGGCCGCGTACTCGCTGACCGGCAGGTCACGCATGACCACCGCGGAGATCGCCGCGCCGCGCGCCTGGCCCAGCTTCAGGGCCGAATCGGGGTTGCGGGCCATGAACACCTTCTCGATCGCCACTTCGTCGGGGCGATACTCCTCGACCAGGGCGTTCAGGCCCAGCACCAGCAGTTTCATCCGCTGCGGGAAATCGTCGGCGCCCAGCAGCACCAGCGGCAGGTGGTGGACGTGCACCACCTTGCCGGTGGCGTCCACATCAATGATGCCCACCCCGGTGCGCTGCGACCCGGGGTCGATGCCGAGGATGCGGGTCATGCGGCACGCACACGGCCGGGCAGGACCCGGGGCGGCGCAGTGCGACGGCGATGGCAGGAAACGGCAAAGGTCATCATGGTCGGCATTGTCCGCCCACCGGCCGCCAAAGGCGACCGGTAGTGCGTCCGGTCAGGCGTAGGCGTCCGCGCCGAGCTCGGCGTTGGAATACACGTCCTGCACGTCGTCCAGGTCTTCGAGCATGTCCAGCATCTTCTTGACCTGCAAGGCGGTGTCGCCTTCGACCTTGATGTCGTTGTCGGCGCGGAAGGTCAGCTCGGCATGGTCGGCCTTCAGACCCGCGCGTTCCATCGCATCGCGGACGGCATGGAAACTGTCGGCGGCGGTGAGCACATCGATCGCGCCGTCCTCCGGGTAGACCACGATATCGTCCGCGCCGGCCTCGATGGCCGCCTCGGTGATGGTCTCTTCGTCCGCGCCCGGGGCGAAGTGGAGCACGCCCACGCGCTTGAACATGAAGCCCACCGAGCCTTCGGTGCCCATGTTGCCGCCGCACTTGCTGAACGCGTGGCGCACATCGGCCACGGTGCGTACGCGGTTGTCGGTCAGGCAGTCCACGATCACGGCCACGCCACCGGGGGCATAGCCCTCGTAGCGGATCTCTTCGTATTCAACGCCTTCCAGCTCGCCGGTGGCCTTCTTGATGGCGCGCTCGATCACGTCCTTGGACATGTTCGAGGACAGGCCCTTGTCCATTGCCACGCGCAGCCGCGGGTTGTTGTTGGGGTCGCCTCCACCGCCGCGCGCGGCGACGCCGATCTCGCGGATGATCTTGGTGAAAATCTTGCCGCGCTTCGCGTCAGACGCGTTTTTGCGGTTTTCGATCGAGGGACCTCTACCCATGGGTGTTTCCGTGCTTATGGTCAGGAACAGGGCGCGGATTCTACCTGATCGGCCCCCCGCCCCGTGTTAGCACCGGTCCCGGGTCAGGCCGCGTGGGCGGCCTGGTCGTGGCGAAAGCGGCCATCGCGCAGGAAAGCGGCGGTCTGCCGCGCGGCATCCGGGGAAAACACCAGCCCGCTATGGCTGGCCGGGACCACGCAATGGTCGGCCAGGCCCGGCAACTGGGTCTCATCCAGCCCCACGGTGCCGTCGGAGGCCTCGCCGATGGCGCCGAGCAGGCTGCCCAGCCCGTGCGGCACGGAACCGGCGACCAGCCCCACCTGCGCGCGGCCTTCCCAGGCCGGCAGGCCGTCCAGCAGCAGGTCGCTGCTGCGGCCCAGCGCCAGCGACCAGCCGTGCTCGGCCAGCGACCGGGCGGTGCCACTGCCCCGCAGCGGCGAGCCCAGGCAGACCACCCGCGATACCGGCAGGTCGGGCTGCTGGCGCAGTGCTTCCAGCGCGACCAGGCCCCCCAGGCTGTGCCCGACCAGCGAGACCGGCCCGCTGTCCTTGAGCCGCTCCAGCAACTGCGGGACGGCCACGTCCGGGCCGCCGAACACGCTGGAGTAGCCGAAGGTATCCACCGAAAAGCCGCGGGCGCGCAGCCGCCAGGCCAACGGGCCAACCCAGGCGCGCGCATTCCAGATGCCGTGCAGCAGTAAAACAGGGGGATTCATCTAACGAGCCTAAAGGGTGTCACGCAGCGTGGAGTGAAGGCCGAGGCTGCCCCTCACACATCGGACAGCCCCGCAATCGGTCGCCGATTCCAAGGGCGCGTGGCGACGCGTGCACCAGTATGTCGCCTCGGCTGACCAGGGCACGACAACGGCAGGTGAAGCCGTTGCGGCACAGGGGGAGCGGGCACTCTGCGGCACGCTCAGCGCGCGGCTGCCAAGGGGCGTCGCAGGATGAACTCCAGGTCGCGCACCTTGCCGACCGGGAACTCGTAGGTTCCCACCTGCTGGAAGCCATAACGCGCATAGAAGCGCTGCGCGCCGAAATTTTCCGACCACACGCCCAGCCACAACGTGCGCGGGCCGTCGCGTTCGAGCCACTCCAGCACCGTTTCCAGCAGCCGGCTGCCCCAGCCACAACTCTGTTCGTCCTTGATCAGGTACAGGCGTTTGAGTTCACCATCGCCCTGCTGCACCTCCCCGTGCGGCAGGCCACAGGGGCCGGCGGCGGCATGGCCGACGGCCACCCCGTCACGCTCAAGCAACCAGACCGCATAGTCCGGGTGGGCCAGGATGACCTGCTGCCGCTCCACGGTGTAGCTTTCGTCCAGGAAGTCCTGCAGGTCCTGTGCCGGATACAGGGGGCCGAAGGTCTCCACGAAGGTACGCGCGGCCAGCACCGACAGGGTCGGTGCGTCGGCGACGGTGGCACGACGGATGGCGTACATGGGAAGGGTCCGGGCGGGCGTCAGGCCCGCGCTCCGTCGGCATCGGCGGGGTCTTCTTCGCCGTCCTCGTCGTCCTCTTCCTCTTCCTCGTACTCTTCTTCCTCGTCGTCCTCTTCGCTTTCCTCGCCTTCTTCCTCGTCTTCGTCGAGCTCGTCTTCTTCGTCGTCTTCGTAATCTTCCACGCCGAAGTCCTCGCCATCCCAACGGCCTTCGCCGTCGGTGACGAAGGTCAGCGCCATCGCGGCCGGATTGGTACCCACGCGCACCAGCCAGCCACCGAACACGCGGGCGCGTTCGGTCACCAGGGCCGCATCGGCGCCTTCATTGCCCAGCTTTTCCCACTCCAGCGAAAACGCAAACTCGGTCATTGAGGGATCTCCTGGGCTGATTGGGGGATGCCGGCTGGGCAGGGGCCTACGATAACAGCCGGGCAGAGCCCGGCTCTACGTTGGATCAGGCTTTGCGCGGGCGGACCTGGACGTGCACCTCGGCCAGCTGCGCGTCGGGGATCGGCGACGGTGCGCCGGTCATCAGGCACTGGGCGCCGGTGGTCTTGGGGAACGGGATGACATCGCGGATCGACTCGGTACCGGCCATCAGCGCGGCGATGCGGTCGATGCCGAAGGCGATGCCACCGTGCGGCGGCGCGCCGAAACGCAGCGCGTCCAGCAGGAAGCCGAACTTGCCTTCGGCCTCTTCAGCGCCGATGCCGAGCAGTTCAAACACCGCGCTCTGCAGGTCCGAGCGGTGGATACGGATCGACCCACCGCCGATCTCGTTGCCGTTGAGCACCATGTCGTAGCCGCGCGACACGGCGGTCCTGGCATTGGCACGCAGGTCGGCAATGTCGTCCACCGCCGGGGCGGTGAAGGGGTGATGCAGGGCGACGTAGCGCTGGGCTTCGTCGTCGTATTCGAACATCGGGAAGTCGGTGACCCACAGCGGTGCCCAGCCCGCAGCCACCAGGCCGAAGTCCTTGCCGGCTTTCAGGCGCAGCGCGCCCATGAAGTCGGACACCTTGTTGTAGCCACCAGCGCCGAAGAACACGATGTCGCCGTTGCCGGCACCGACGTGCGCGACCAGGGCGGCGAACGCGTCTTCGCTGAAGAACTTGGCGATCGGCGAGCTGATTTCACCGGTATCGGCGATCTTGATGTAGGCCAGGCCCTTGGCACCGTACTTGGCGGCGTGCGCGGCGTAGTCGTCGATCTGCTTGCGGCTCAGCGTGGCGCCGCCCGGAATGCGCAGCGCGGCCACACGGCCGTCGGCATCGTTGGCGGCGGCGGTGAACACCGGGAACTCGCTGGTCTTGACCAGCTCGGCCACGTCCACCAGCTCCAGCGCGATGCGCAGGTCCGGCTTGTCCGACCCGAAGCGACGCATCGCCTCGGCCCAGGTCAACCGTGGGAAGCTCGCCGCCAGGTCTACGTCCACCACTTCCTTGAAGATGGCGCGGATCATGTCTTCGACGAAGTTCTGCACGTCGGCTTCGGCGACGAAGGCGAATTCCATGTCCAGCTGGGTGAATTCGAGCTGGCGATCGGCGCGCAGGGCTTCATCGCGGAAGCAGCGGGCGATCTGGTAGTAACGGTCGAAGCCGGCCACCATCAGGATCTGCTTGAACAGCTGCGGGCTCTGCGGCAGGGCGTAGAACTCGCCCGGGTGCATGCGCGCGGGCACCAGGAAGTCACGCGCGCCTTCCGGGGTGGCCTTGGTCAGGATCGGGGTTTCGATGTCCTGGAAGCCGGTGGCGTCCAGGTGACGGCGCAGCGCCTGCACCAGCTTGATGCGGGTGCGCTGCATGCGCTGCATCTCCGGGCGGCGCAGGTCCAGGTAGCGGTACTTCAGGCGGGTTTCCTCGCCCGGGTTCTCGTGCGCGTGGAACGGCAGCGGCTCGGCCTTGTTGAGGATGGTGATGGCCGTGGCAATCACCTCCACCTTGCCGGTGCGGAGCTTGTCGTTGGCTGCGTGACGCGCGCGCACCACCCCTTCCACCTGCAGCACGTCCTCATAGCCCAGCGAGGCGGCGACGGCGAACACTTCTGCGTTGTCGACCTCCACCGTCACCTGCACGATGCCTTCATGATCACGGAGATCGATGAAGCAGACGCCCCCCTGGTTGCGGGCAACGTCGGTCCAGCCGGCGAGGGTAACGGTTTGGCCAATCAGGGTCTCATCGACCAGGCCACAGAAGTGGGTACGCATGGGGGGTAACGCTCCGCAGGAGAATGCCGGCACCAGGTTGCACCGGACAGCCCTTTATTCTGCGGGGTTGACTGCCCGGGGGCAAATGGATGCGGCCGCCCCCCTGCCCTGAGCGGGGCCCCTGACGCGGTTCGGCCGGGCATCACGCGCTTTGTACCGGCCCCCTCCCTATAGTCCGCGCACCAACGACCGCAAGGGGATGTCGCCATGAACCGTCGCCTCACCGTTGCCTGCCTGGCCCTCGCGCTGGGCTGTACCGCCCCGGTCGCGCAGGCCCAGATGAACACGCGCGCCTACGCGCCGGAAAACCTGTCCCAGCTGTCCTCCCCCGACCGCACCCGGGTCATCACCCAGGAATACGCCGACCAGTCCAATGGCCGCCGCATTCCCGACGACCAACTGCGCTTCTACCTGGCCCAGGTCAACTCGGGCTGGGGCTTTTCACGGATCAAGCAGGATATCGCCAGCTCGATGGGTGGCGGGGGCGGTGGAGGCGGTGGAGGCGGCAACAACGGCACGATCCGCTGCGAAAGCCAGAACAACCGCGAACGGGTCTGCAACACCGGCTGGCGCAGCGCGCGGTTGTCCCGGCAGATTTCCGGCAGCGCCTGTCAGGAAGGGCGCACCTGGGGCTCGCGCAATGGCACGGTGTGGGTGACCGGCGGTTGCCGGGCCGAGTTCGTCGAAGGCCGCGGCAACGGCGGCAACTGGGGCGGTGGTGGCGGCAGCGGCGGCACCATCCGCTGCGAAAGCCAGGACAACCGGGAGCGCAGCTGCAACACCGGTTGGCGCAACGCCACCCTGGTCCGGCAGATCTCCGGCACGGCCTGCGTGGAAGGCCAGACCTGGGGCGTACGCAACGGCTCGATCTGGGTCAACCGCGGCTGCCGCGGCGAATTCGCCGAAGCACGCGGGGGCGGTGGCGGGGGCGGGGGCAACAGCAATTACAGCGTGACCTGCAGCAGCAACAGCAACCGCCAGCAGACCTGTGCCTGGGACGCCCGCCAAGGGCGCCCGGTGCTGGTCCAGCAGCTGTCCGGCAGCGCCTGCGCGGAAGGCCGCAGCTGGGGCTACAGCAACAACGCGCTGTGGGTCAGCAACGGCTGCCGGGCGCGCTTCGGGGTGCGCTGAACGGTTGCCGGCCGCTCAGTCGATGGCATCCAGCGCCGCCGACCAGAAGCTGGAACCGTCCGCGGCGGTGGCCGTCGCGGTGGCGGTGTCGCCCCACGGCGCGGGCGGCAGCGCGACCGGCTTGCTCAGGTCGAACTCGACCTGGAAGCGGCGACCGCCCGGACGGGTCAGCTCATAGATGAAGCGCTGGTCCGTTTCGATCTCCATGGCCCAGGTGTTCTGCACCGAGGGCAGCATGTCGGCCTTGCGGAACATCGCCACCGAATCGGCATCCACCGGGAACTCCTGCCGCTGTGAGGTGCCCGGCGGCTTGCTGTCGCCGCCATACAGGGTGATGGCATCGGGGCTGCCGTCGCGGTGGCGGTGGTCATGCTTCAGGCGCAGGCCGTTATCGGTACGGCTGAGCACCCAGGTGCGTGAATGGTCGTCGCCCACGTGGAACGGGATGCGCAGCTGGTGCGCAGGATCGTCGCAACCGCGCACGTGCATCACCAGGCGCTTGCCGTCGAACGGATCGGGCGCATCGCTGCGCGGCGCATTGGCGATGACGCGACCTTCAAATGCCTTGCCGCAATGCGCGGCAACGGCAGCCAGGAACGCATCGGCCGGCGCGTTGGCGACATCATGGGGCACCGCATCGGGTTGGCGGGCACAGCCGGCCAGGGCCAGCAACAGAACAGCAGGGGCAAGGGCAGAGACATTCATGGCTCTACCCTAACGGCCTCGGCGCGCCGGGGCAAACCGCAGCGACCGGGACGACATTGAACGGTGTGCTAGGGTAGGACAGGTGTTGGCATTACCTCTTCCACCGGGTCCGCGCGCATGCTGCGCCTGACCGCTCTGCTTGTCGGCGTCGCGCTGCTCCTCACCGGCAGCGGGCTTCTGGGTACCCTGCTGGCGGTGCGCGGCGGGCAGGCCGGCTTCGGTGCCGGCACGCTGGGGCTGGTGATGTCCGGGTATTTCGCCGGGTTCTTCATCGGCACGTTTTTCGCGCCCTCGCTGATCGGCCGCATCGGGCATATCCGCGCATTCGCCTTCTTCGCCGCGCTCGCCGCCATCGCGGTGCTGCTGCATCCGCTGTGGATCACGCCGGTGGGCTGGGGGGTGCTGCGCATCGTCACCGGTATCGCCCTGGTCGGGCTGTACACGGTGATTGAAAGCTGGCTCAACGCCGAGCCCGATCCGCGCCTGCGCAGCCGCGCGTTCTCGCTCTACATGGTGGTGAACCTGTCGGCGCTGGCACTGGGCCAGGTCCTGCTGATGCTCGGTGATGCCAGCGCCACCGGCATGTTCATGCTCACCGCGATCCTGGTCTGCGCGGCGGTACTGCCGGTCACCGCGACCCAGTTGCGCCAGCCCGACGTGCCGGTGGTAAGCCGCCTCACCCTGTCGCGGCTGTACGCCATGGCGCCGGCGGCCACCGTGGCCGCCGGCCTGTCCGGGCTGGCGATGGGCGCGTTCTGGGGCCTGCTGCCGGTGTATGCCGGCGATGTCGGACTGAGTGGCAATGGCGTGGCGCTGTTCATGCTCACCGCCATTGCCGGCGGTGCGCTGCTGCAGTGGCCGCTGGGGCATATCAGCGATGGTCATGACCGTCGCAATGGGCTGGTCGCACTGAGCGTGGTGGCCGCCGCGATCGCCGTGGTGGCCTCGCTGCCGATGATCCAGCAGCAGACGCACCTGCTGTTCGGCCTGTTCTTTTTCTACGGTGGACTGGCGTTTTCGCTGTATCCGTTCGCGGTGGCGCACATGCTCGACTACCTGCCGCGCGAGGACCTGCTCTCCGGCTGCTCCAGCCTGCTGCTGGTGCACGGCGTAGGGGCAGCCGTGGGCCCGGCGATCGCCGGTGCAGCCATGCAGCAGTTCGGCCCGGCCGCGCTGCCCCTGTACTTCGCGGTGGTGCTGACCCTGCTGGCGGTGTTCACCACCGCGCGCCTGCTGAGCTTTGCGCGGCTGCGCACCCATCCGGTCGGCTTCCGGCTGATGCTGCGCACCACGCCATCGGCACTGGAACTGATGCCGGAGACCGACAGCGTCGCGGCCGATGCGCCCTCCGAACCCTCACCCACCGCTCCCCATCCCTTCGACTCCGATAAGGAAGTGCATTGACTGTTTCGATTCCCACGACCCTCACTCCGCCCCGTACACCGTCGGCACCGCCGGCCCCGCACCTCATCCTGGCCACCGATCTGGATGGCACCTTTCTCGCTGGCGATGCCGCCGCGCGACACCGGCTGTACCGGCTGGTCGACCAGCATCCCGATATCAGCCTGATCTTCATCACCGGCCGCGGCCTGGAAGCGGTGATGCCGCTGCTCTCCGACCCGGCCATTCCGCGCCCGGACTACGTGGTCTGCGACGTCGGCGCCACGGTGGTGGACGGCCACACGTTGCAGCCCCTGCAGCCCCTGCAATCGATGATCGATGCCCACTGGCCCGGCGAACACGTGGTGGCCGCGGCGATGCGTCCCTTCACCGCGCTGCAGCGCCAGGACGTTCCGCAGGAACGCCGCTGCTCGTACTTCTGCGATCCCGACACGCTGGCGCCGCTGCGCGCGCAGATCCAGGCCGCCGCACAGGCGCTGGGCTGCGATGTGCTGTATTCGGCCGACCGCTATCTGGACATCCTGCCGCCGGACACCGACAAGGGCCGCACCCTGGCCGCGCTTGCGCGCCTGCTGGACCTGCCACGCGATCGCATCCTGGTGGCCGGCGACACCCTCAACGACCTGTCGATGTATACCGCCGGCTTCCGCGGCGTATGCGTGGGCGATTCCGAGCCGGCACTGACGGCGGCAACCACTGCGCTGCCCCATACGTTCCACGCCGTCGCACCGGGCTGCGGTGGCATCCTCGAAGCGATCGAACACTTCGGCCTGCTCGCCGACGACGATCCCTTCCTGTATGCCCCCGTGCAGGCACGTGCCGCCGGCGCCGACCTGGTGATGGTCTATCACCGCCTGCCCTTCGATGAAGTGATGGAGGACGGCGTGCTGGTACAGCGTCCACCGCGCTCGCCGAACGGCATCATTCCCTCGCTGCTGAGTTTCTTTGAAGGCGGCCAGAAGGGCTCCTGGGTGGCCTGGGGCATCGACGATCCCAAGCGCGGCCCGTTCCAGACCCACATGGCGATCGATGCCGAGCGCTACCCGACCCTCACCGCCGCGCGCGTGCCGCTGAGCCGGCAGGAAGTGGACATCTTCTACAAGCGCTTCTCCAAGGAAGCGTTCTGGCCGATGCTGCATGTGTTCTGGGAGCGCGCCAAGTTCCGCGAGGACGACTGGCAGGTGTTCCTGAAGGTCAACCGCAAGTTCGCCCAGGCCACCGCTGCCGAGGCCGCGCACGGGGCCACGGTGTGGCTCCACGATTACAACCTGTGGATGGTGCCGGCCACGCTGCGCGAACTGCGCCCGGACCTGAAGATCGCGTTCTTCCACCACACCTATTTCCCGTCGGCCGACGTGTTCAACGTGGTGCCGTGGCGGCGCGAAATCATCGGCAGCCTGTTGAGCTGCGACTACATCGGTTTTCATATTCCGCGCCAGGTGGAGAACTTCGTCGACGTGGTCCGCGGGGCGATGCCGGCCGAGCGGCTGGCCTGGGAAAGCTGCGCGCCGCGCTTCCTCACCTACGGCTGTGCAGTGGGCCTGGACACGATGACCACGCGGCTGCGCGTGGGCGACCGCGAGGTGGCGTTGGGCGCCCACCCGGTCGGCACCGACCTGCGCCGCATCCACACCGTGCTGGCGCGCAGCGACGTGCGCAACGACATCTTCAAGCTGCGCCGCGAAATCGGCGCACGCAAGCTGGTGCTGTCGGTGGAACGGCTGGATTACACCAAGGGCACGCTGGCCAAGCTGGAGGCGTTCGAGCGCCTGCTGGAGCAGCACCCCGAACGCCAGGGCAAGGTCACCCTGCTGATGGTCTGCGTGCCGGCAGCCCGCGAAATGACCGTCTACCGCACCCTGCAGAACCAGATCGAGCAAGCGGTGGGCCGCATCAACGGGCGTTTTTCGCGGCTGGACTGGACCCCCGTGCGGTTCTTCGCGCAGGCGTTGCCGTTTCACGAGGTGGTGGCCCATTACGCCGCCGCGCAGGTGATGTGGATCACCCCGCTGCGCGACGGGTTGAACCTGGTGGCCAAGGAATTCGTGGCCACCCATGGCATCGAGGGCAGCAGCGGCGTGCTGGTGTTGAGCGAGTTCGCCGGGGCGGCGGCCGAACTGAAAGGCGCGGTACTGACCAACCCGCACGATCCAGCCGACCTCACCGCTGGCTTGCTGCAGGCGCTGTCGATGCCCGAAGACGAAGCCACCGGGCGCATGCGCCAGTTGTTCGGCAGCGTGGAGTACTACGACGTGGACCGCTGGGGCCGGGAGTTTCTCGAAGCGGTGCGCGGCGACGGCAGCGTCACGTAGAGCCGACCGTTGGTCGGCTGCATCACGGCGCTGCAATCGAACGCACCGGCATAGCCCACCAACGGTCGGCTCTACGATAATTGAACGTACCGGCGTAGCCGACCAACGGTCGGCTCTACGGCGCCTGCAGGTGTCGTTCGGCGATCACCGCGACCTGGCGCAGCACGTCGTTGCGCCCGGCGTCGTCCACCGTGGCGCCCTGCAGGTAGCTGGTCAGCACCCACGGCGCACCGCCGGCCAGCGGCCACAGGAGGGCGATGTCGTTGGTGGTGTCCTCGCCGTTGCTGCCGGTCTTGTCGCCCACCCGCCACGCCTTGGACAGCCCGGCGCGCAAGCGCGCATCACCGGTTTCGTTGTCGATCAGCCAATCGGCCAGCTGCTGGCGTGACGCCGGCTTGAGCACGTTGCCCAGCACGAAGCGCTGCAGGCTGGCGGCCATCGCCGCCGGGCTGGTGGTGTCGCGCGGGTCGCCGGGCGTGAAGCGGTTCATCTCCGGCTCAAAACGATCATTACGGGTCACCGCATCGCCGTTGTCGCGCAGGAAGCGAGTCACCGCAGGCGGTCCGCCGACGACCCCCAGCAGCAGGTTGGCAGCCGGGTTGTCACTGGTGACCATGGTGGTGCGGCACAGGTCGCGCACGGTCATGTCCTTGCCGACGTGGCGGGCGGTCGTGGGCGCGTGCGAGAGCATGTCCTGCTGGCGCACCGGCACGCGCCGGTCGAGGTCGAGCTGGCCGGCGTCGGCCAGGTGCAGCACGGCCGAACACAGGACAAACTTGAAGGTGCTGCACATCGGGAAGCGCTCGTCCTGGCGGTTGCCGACCCGCTTCCCGGTCGCGGTGTTCAACAGGGTCACGCCGAGGCGGCCGCCGCTGGCCGCTTCCAGCGCGGCGAAGTCCTTGGCCGCGGCGATGGTGGCCGGCGTGGGGGCAGCCACCGGCACCTTGGCCAAGGCCGTGGCGGCCAGTGCCGAGGCGGCAGCGGCACCGGTCCATTGCAGGAACTGTCGTCGAGCGAGCATGCAGGTTCTCCTTGTTGGAGACAGGAGTATTCACGCCTGGCTGGGCGGGCACCAACGAGTAGATTCAGGGTGAGGCATTAGATGCATTCATGCCTTGAGGGCGACGCCCCTGGCGGATGCGACCTGCCACGCGGCATTTCAGCGAGGCAATCAGTGATCCCGGCCCATGGCTGGCGCCGCCGGAAGACGGAATCAATGCGATCATCCATCAACCCCGCTCACGGCTTTGACCATGCTTCGCCCCCAATTACCGCTCAATGCGCTGCGCGCTTTCGAGGCTGCTGCGCGCCACCAGAACTTCACCCGCGCCGCGCTGGAACTGTGCGTCAGCCAGGCCGCGCTGAGCCACCAGATCCGTGCGCTGGAGGACCGGCTGGGGGTATCGCTGTTCAATCGCCTGCCGCGCGGGGTAGCGCTGACCGATGAGGGGGCGCGCCTGTATCCGGTGCTCAACGAGGCCTTCGACCGCATCGCGGTGAGCCTGGACCGGTTCGTCGGCGGGCACTTCCGCGAGGTGCTCAGCGTGGGCGTGGTGGGCACCTTCGCGACCGGCTGGCTGCTGCCGCGACTGGCGGATTTTTCCGCGCGGCATCCCGATATCGAGCTGCGCCTGCAGACCCACAACAACCGTATCGACCTGGCCGGCGAAGGCCTGGACCTGGCGATCCGCTTCGGCGATGGCGATTGGCAGGGGCAGTTGAGCACACCGGTGCTGGAGGCACCGTTCGCGCCGCTGTGCGCCCCGGCGCTGGCGCGCACATTGCGGCACTCGCGCGATCTGGCCAACGTGACCCTGCTGCGCTCCTACCGCAGCGACGAATGGCCACGCTGGCTGCAGGCCGCCGGCGTGGCCGAGCTGGAGGCGCGTGGGCCGGTGTTCGACTCGTCGCTGACCCTGGCCGGCGCGGCGGCGGCCGGGGCCGGGGTGGCGTTGTTGCCGCTGAAGATGTTCGAGCAGGACCTGGCGCAGGGGCGGCTGATCCAGCCCTTCGCGCAGACCCTGGACCTGGGCCGTTACTGGTTGACGCGGCTGCGCTCGCGTGCGGAAAGCGATGCGGCGCGCAGGTTCCGGGAATGGCTGGAAACCCCGGGCGACGTACCGACCGTGGGTCGGCATGCCGCGCCGGTGGCAATACCGGCGCCGACGCCCGTACCGACCAACGGTCGGTACCTACCTCGGTAGGCCACGACCGTTGGTCGTGGCGCGCGGGGTCCGTGCATCCCGACCGATCGTACCGACCCACGGTCGGTACCTACCAGGTGTCGACCGTGGGTCGGCACGGAGGGCCGCTCAGCCCTCCAGCAATTCCATCCAGGTCTGCTCGGCCTTGCCGAGCAGGGTCGCGGTGGCTTCGCGGTCACGCCCCAGCACGGCCATGCGGGTGGCATCGGCATAGTTGCCGGGATCGGCCAGCTGGCGATCAAGCTCGGCCAGCAGTGCTTCCAGCTCGCCCACCTTGGCTTCGGCGGCGGCCAGCTTGTGCGGGTTGGCCGGTTTCCTTGCCGGCATCGGCGGCGTCGGCGGCATCGGGTCGGGGGCGGCCACGGCCATTTTCTGCTTGGTGCCCTGCGCCGCCGGACGCGAACGCAACCACGCCGCGTAGGCATCCAGGTCGCCATCGAACGGCTCGACCACGCCGTCGGCAACGCGCCAGAACGTATCGCAGACCAGGCCGATCAGATGGCGGTCATGGGAGACCATCACGATCGCGCCCTCGAAATCGGCCAGTGCTTCGGCCAGCGCTTCGCGCATTTCCAGGTCCAAGTGGTTGGTCGGTTCGTCGAGCAGCAGCACGTTGGGCTGCTGGTAGGCGATCAGCGCCAAGGCCAGACGCGCACGTTCGCCACCGGAGAAACCATCCACCGGCTCGAAGGCGCGATCACCGGCGAAGTTCCACTTGCCGAGGAAATCGCGGAATCCCTGGTTCGGTGCATCCGGGGCCAGGTCGCGGAAATGCTCCATCGGCGACTGCCCTTCGTGCAGCGACTCCACCGTGTGCTGGGCGAAATAGCCGATGCGCAGGTCCGGGTGCGCGGCACGCTCACCGGCGATGGGCGCCAGTTCGCCGACCAGGGTCTTCACCAGCGTGGTCTTGCCCGCGCCGTTGGGACCCAGCAGGCCGATGCGCTGGCCGGCTTCCAGGCCGAAGCCCACGTTGTGCAGGATCACCGAATCGGCGCCGTAACCGGCCTCGACGTGGTTGAGCCGGATCAGCGAGAACGGCAGTTTGGCCGGCGGCGAGAATTCGATGCGGAACTCGCGCTCGGCGCGCACCGCTTCGGTGCCGGCCAGCTTGGCCAGCCGCTTCATCCGGCTCTGCGCCTGGGCGGCCTTGCTGGCCTGGGCCTTGAAGCGGTCGATGAAGCTCTGCAGGTGGGCGCGCTCGGTCTGTTCCTTGTCGTGCGCCAACTGCTGCTGGCGCAGCTGCTCGGCGCGCTGGCGCTCGAAGTCGGTGTAGCCGCCGGGGTACAGCTTGGCACCGCCGCCGTGCAGGTGCAGGGTGTGGGTGGCGACGTTGTCGAGGAACTCGCGGTCGTGCGAGATCAGCAGCAGCGTACCCGGGTACTTGAGCAGCCACTGTTCCAGCCAGAACACCGCGTCCAGATCCAGGTGGTTGGTCGGTTCGTCCAGCAGCAGCAGGTCGCTGGGCATCATCAGCGCGCGGGCCAGGTTCAGCCGCACGCGCCAGCCGCCGGAGAACGAAGACACCGCCCGCGAGTGGGTCTCGGCCGGGAAGCCCAGGCCGTGCAGCAGCTTGCCGGCCCGCGCTTCGGCGTCGTAGGCGCCGATCTCGGCCATCTTCTGGTGCGCGGTGGCTACCGCCTCCCAGTCTTCACGCGCGGCCGCGTCAGCCTCTTCGCGCATGACCGCGGCCACCTCGGTGTCGCCCTCCAGCACGAACTGCAGCGCCGGGTCGGGCAGCGACGGGGTTTCCTGGGCCACGCTGGCGATGCGGACCTTGCCGGGCAGGTCGACGTCACCCTTGTCGGCCTCCAGTTCGCCCTTCACGGCCGCGAACAGGCTGGACTTGCCGGCCCCGTTGCGGCCGACCACGCCGACGCGGTACCCCGCATGCAGGGTCAGGTCGACGTTGGACAACAGCAGCCGTTCGCCACGGCGCAAGGCGAAATTACGAAGAGAAATCATGGGGGTTTCCAGAGAACGGTTTGGAATGTGCTGATGAGCACCCTTCCTGCGACGTAATTCTAACGTTAACGAATACTTGACGCGCCCCGGGATGCGCGGCAGGCCTCGTCTCTCTCTCCCACGACCCTGCCTGCGCGTCCCCGGGACCCTCCCGTCGAACCCCTCGATTGGCGTAAATAGTTGCTGCTGCAACGTTTTTTGCCGATATGACCGGGATTTGACAGCTGATGAATATTCCGTTAATCCGTCTATTGCGCACCGCAACAACCGCCTTCGCAGACCCGCTCCCCGCAGTCGTGATGTCGCCACGGTGCCGCACCGTCCCTACCGGAGCCACATCCTGATGAACCGCAAGACCAGTACGCTCGCCGCCGCCGTAGCTGTTGCGCTCGGTATCTCCAGCCTGTCGGCATCGGCACAGGACGCGCCCGCGCGCACCGCCGCCAACACCCTGGACACCATCATCGTTACCGGTACCCGGGTCGCCGACCGCACCGTGGCCGAATCGCAGTCGCCGATCGACATCATCACCCCCGAAGCCCTGCAGTCCACCGGCACCACCGAACTGGCCACCGCGCTGGCCCGGGCCCTGCCCTCGCTGAACTTCCCGCGCCCGGCGCTGACCGACGGCACCAGCGGCATCCGCCCGGCGCAGCTGCGCGGGCTGTCGCCGGACCAGGTGCTGGTACTGGTCAATGGCAAGCGCCGGCATACCTCGGCGCAGATCAACGTCAACGGCAGCATCGGTCGTGGCTCATCGGCGGTGGACATCAATGCGATCCCGATCGCGGCGATCGAGCGGGTCGAAGTACTGCGCGATGGCGCCTCGGCGCAGTACGGCTCGGACGCCATCGCCGGGGTGGTCAACATCGTGCTGAAGGGCTCTTCGGCCGGCGGCAGCCTGGCGCTGGATGCAGGCCAGTATTCCGCCGGCGACGGCAACAAGTACCAGCTCTCCGGTGACACCGGGATCGGCTTCGCCGACGGCCGGGGCAGCCTGCATGTGGCCGGCCAGATCCTCCAGCAGGACGAAAGCAACCGCGCCGGTCCCTACCAGGGCACCACGCCCAACACCGGCAACTTCCCCAACATCGGCCAGACCACCTTCGTGGTCGGCGATCCGCAGGTGGATGCCACCGCCGCGTCGGCCAACGCCAGCTTCCAGTTCAGCGACCACGTCTCCGCTTACGCCACGGCGATGGCCAGCAACCGCGACATCACCTCGTTTGCGTTCTACCGCTCGCGCAACAACAGCAGCCAGGGTGCATTGCTGGCGCAGACCTACCCCGATGGCTTCGTGCCGGAGATCAACCAGTACTCCAAGGACCGCTCGCTGGTGGCCGGGGTCAAGGGCGGCACCGACAGCGGCTGGAACTGGGACGTCAGCGCCAACCACGGCGAGAACAAGATCGACTTCCACACCCGCAACAGCATCAACTACAGCCTCGGCGTGGACAGCCCGCGCTCGTTCTACGACGGCGCGCTGAAGTACACCCAGGACATCTTCAACGCCGATGTCACCAAGACCCTGGACTGGGGCCTGGCCTACCCGGTCACGCTGTCCTTCGGCGGCGAGTACCGCAAGGAAAAGTGGGAGCAGTCGGCCGGTGAACTGAATTCCTATACCGGCAGCGGCGCGCAGGGCTTCGGTGGCTTCACCCCGCTCAATGCGGTGGACGCGGACCGCAACAACTACGCGGTGTATGCCGGCCTGGAAGCCGACCTCACCGACAAGTTCTCCGCCGGCGTCACCGGCCGCTATGAAGACTATTCGGACTTCGGCGACAAGTTCTCCGGCAAGCTGTCGGCGCGCTATGCGTTCACCGACAAGATCGCGCTGCGCGCCACCGCCTCCAGTGGTTTCCGTGCGCCGTCGCTGGCCCAGCAGAGCTACCAGGCCGTCACCAGCACCATCATCAACGGCGTGTTCGTCGACCGTGGCACCTTCCCCACCACCAGCGCGGCCGCCCAGGCACTGGGTGCCAGCCCGCTGAAGGCCGAAAGCTCCACCTCCTACAGCGTGGGCCTGGTGCTGCAGCCGGTGGATCGGCTGTACCTGACCGTGGATGCGTACCAGATCGACATCGACGATCGCATCGTGCTGTCCACCAACATCACCACCAATGCCGCGGCCACCTCGCTGCTGACCGGGTTGGGGCTGCCCAACGTCACCGCGTTCTCCTACTTCACCAACGGCGTGGATACCCGCACCCGCGGTATCGATGCGGTGTCCAGCTACAGCATCCCGTTCGCCGCCAGCTCGCTGGAGCTGACCGCCGCCTACAGCTACAACGAGACCGAAGTGAAGCAGTTCATCGCCTCGCCGCCGGTGTTCGGCACGCTGGGCATCACCCAGTCGCTGATCGGCCGCGACGAGATCGGCCGCATCGAGGACAGCTACCCACGCGACAAGACCATCCTCAGCGGCACCTGGCGCAGCGACCATTGGGACCTGAACCTGGCCGCGACCCGCTATGGCAGCTTCACCGTGCGCAACTCGGCCACCGCGCTGCGCGACCAGAGCTACGATGCCTCGTGGGTACTGGACGCCTCGGTGAGCTACAAGCCCAGCGACAACTGGGCGCTCACCCTGGGCGCGGACAACCTGCTGGACGAGTACCCCGACCGCACCGTGGACCTGCAGAACTCCACCTGGGGCATGCTGCCGTACAGCAACTACTCGCCGTATGGCTTCAATGGTGCGTATGTGTACGGGCGGGTCACCTACAAGTGGTAATGAGGTAGTGCCGGCCGCCGGCCGGCAACCCCATGAAACCCCGGGCATCGCGTGGTTGCCGGCCAGCGGCCGGCACTACCGATACCCCACCTGCCCCGGTCCGCCGGGGCAGATTCGTTTTCGGCGTGCCAATGCGGGTTTCGCGCATTCATCGCTGCTGCCCCCGGATGTCCCGGACAGCACATCACCTGACCACGGGGACCTAGCAGCATTGCGGCCGCCGATGTTTGCTCGATACCACCGCATCGGTGAAAATCGGGACATCCCCTATTTCTGCGAGCCCCGATGCACCATGACACCGACCTGATCAACATCGTTGCCGTTGGCCTCGGGCTCGCCTTCATCTTTGGCGCGCTGGCCAACAAGCTGCGTTTGTCCCCCCTGGTCGGTTATCTGGTGGCAGGCATCTGCGTTGGACCGTTCACGCCCGGCTTCGTCGCCGACCAGGCGCTGGCCAACCAGTTGGCCGAAATCGGCGTGATGCTGCTGATGTTCGGTGTCGGCCTGCACTTTTCGCTGAAAGACCTGATGGCGGTCAAGGCGATCGCCATTCCCGGTGCGATCGGCCAGATCCTGGTCGCCACCCTGCTCGGCTGGGGCCTGGCCGCGTTGATGGGCTGGCCGGTGATCTACGGCGTGGTGTTCGGCTTCTCGCTGGCCACCGCCAGCACCGTGGTGCTGCTGCGCGCGATGGAAGAGCGCCGCCTGCTGGAAACCCAGCGCGGCAAGATCGCCATCGGCTGGCTGATCGTCGAAGACCTGGCCTGCGTGCTGGCCCTGGTGATGATGCCGGTGCTGGCCGGTGTGTTCGGCCCGGACGCGGCCAATGAAACCCACACCGTCGGCAGCGTGCTGGCCAGCATCGGCTGGACCTTCGTGCAGCTGGGCCTGTTCGTGGCGGTGATGCTGGTGGTCGGGCGCCGGGTGATCCCCTGGATCCTCGAACGCATCGCCGGCACCGGTTCGCGCGAGCTGTTCACCCTGGCAGTGCTGGCGATCGCGCTGGGCGTGGCGTTCGGCTCGGCGATGCTGTTCGGAGTGTCCTTCGCCCTCGGCGCCTTCTTCGCCGGCATGCTGCTCAATGAATCCGAGCTCAGCCACAAGGCCGCCAACGATTCGCTGCCGCTGCGCGATGCCTTCGCGGTGCTGTTCTTCGTCTCGGTGGGCATGCTGTTCAACCCCAGCATCCTGATCGAGCACCCGTGGCAGGTGCTGGCCACGGCGGGGATCATCATGTTCGGCAAGTCGGCCGCCGCGTTCGTGATCGTGCGCGCGTTCGGCCATCCCACCGGCACCGCACTGACCATTTCCGCCAGCCTGGCGCAGATCGGCGAGTTCGCCTTCATCATCGCCGGCCTCGGCGTGACCCTGAAGATCCTGCCGCCCACCGGGCAGGCGCTGGTGCTGGCCGGTGCGCTGATTTCAATCATGCTCAACCCGCTGGTGTTCGGCCTGCTCGACCGCTGGCTGCTCAAGCACCAGGAGACCGCCCCGGCCGCGGTTGAGATCGAACTGCCGCCGGGCCCGTCGCTGGACCTGCACGACCACGCCATCGTGATCGGCTACGGCCGGGTCGGCAGCGCGCTGGCGCAAGTCCTGCGCGATCGCGGCGTGCCGGTGCTGATCATCGATGACAACAAGGAACACGTGGCCGAGGCGCACGCCGCCGGGCTGCCCGGCATCCGCGGCAGCGCGGCGTCGGACAAGGTCCTGGCCGAGGCCCATCCCGACCGCGCCAAGATCGCCGTGCTGGCCATTCCGCAACCGCTGGAAGCCGGCGAAACGCTGGCCAAGCTGCGCGCGCTCAACCCGACCCTGACCCTGCTGGCACGCGCCCATAGCGATGCCGAGGTCAAGCACCTGCTTGCGCACGGCGCCGATGGCACGGTGATGGCCGAACGCGAGCTGGCCTATTCGCTGGCCGAGATGGTGATGTCCACCCCGCCGTACCGCAGCCTGGGCAAGCACACCATTCCGGTGGTCTGAGCGACAACGGGGCACTGCGGACGGGGCGTATCCACTACTGCAGCGGCACGCAGATGTCCGCGCGCAGGATCGCCTCGGGCGTTTCCTCGGGGTCGTCCAGGTAGTGGTAATGCAGCGGCGCGTCGCGCAGCGCGCGCCCGCTGTCGGGCAGCCACTGGCGCAGCAGTGCATCGGTGGCCGCTTCCAGCCCGGCGTAGCTGCCCACATGCCGCAGCACCGCGTACTCGCCACCGCCCAGGGTCAACCCGCGCAGCGCTGCCGGCAGGTCGGTGAACGCGCGGCCAAAGCCCATCCCGCAGTCGAACTCGCATGCATCGGCGGGTACGTCCCGGTGGTCGTTCAGCGCGATCCCCACCAGTGCCTGCAGCGCCTCGGCCAGGCCCTGTTCGGCCGCCCATGCATAGATCTGGCCGAACGCCTGGTCGAGGTCGTCGAAGGCCCCGCGCGTGCGCAGTACCACCACGTCGAACGGTTCCAGCGCGGTGACCTGTACCTGCAGCGGGATGCTGTCATCGGTGCCATCACCGGCCGGCAACGACAGCCGCTGCTGCCACCGTGCACGCAGCCCCGCATCGTCCCGCAGCGCGCTCGGCGTGGTATCCAACGCCTGCCGGCAGGCCCGCGCAAACGCCTGTGGACTCTCGTAGCCGACGTCCAGGGCCACCGCGGTCACCCGGCTGTCGGCCTGCGCCAGCAGCTGCAGTGCGTGCAGCAGGCGCAGCCGGGCCACGGTACGCCCGGGCGTTTCACCGGTCAGCGCGCGGTACAGGCGATGGAAGTGGAACGGCGACTGGTGGGCAACGGCGGCCAGCTGCTCCAGGTCGGGCAAGGGCCGCCCCTCGCGCAGGCACTGCTGCAGGTAAGCGATGACGCGGTCGATGCCATGGTGCTGGCGGACCTGGGCGATACGGCTCATGGTGGGCTCCTTGTCGGGTTGACGCGCAGCATGCGTCGGTCCCCGGCACGGCGCGTGGCCGATCTTGCGCAACTGCCGGGAGCCGCCGGCTGATCCTAGCGTCCCCCGCTGGCGCTACGCCATGCCTGGCCGCACCGACCGCAGTGGGCCGCACCGCTAGGCCGTTGCCAACGCCTGCTGCAGATCGGCCAGCAGGTCATCAATGTGCTCGATGCCCACCGACAGCCGCACGGTGTCCTCGCTCACGCCCGCCCTGTCCAGCTCGGCCGCATCCAGCTGGCGATGCGTGGTGGACGCGGGATGGGTGGCCAGCGACTTGGCATCGCCCAGGTTCACCAGCCGGGTGAACAACTGCAGGGCATCCAGGAAACGCGCACCCGCGGCGCGGCCACCGGGCAGGCCGAAGGTCAGCACGCCCGAGCCGTGCCCGCGCAGGTATTTCTGCACCAACGCGTGCTCGGGATGGTCGGGCAACGCGGCATAGTTCACCCAGTCGACCTTGGCGTGGTCGCGCAGGAAGCTGGCCACGGCCAGGGTATTGGCGTTGATCCGGTCCAGGCGCAGCGCCAACGTCTCGATGCCCTGCAGGATCAGGAAGGAATTGAACGGCGAAATCGCCGCGCCGGTGTTGCGCAGCGGCACCACCCGCGCGCGCCCGATGTAGGCTGCCGGCCCCAGCGCCTCGGTGTAGACCACGCCGTGGTAGCTGACATCGGGTTCGTTCAAGCGCGGGAAGCGCTGTTTGTGCTCGGCCCAGGGAAAACGGCCGGAATCGACGATCGCCCCACCCAGGCTGGTGCCATGGCCACCGAGGTACTTGGTCAGGGAGTGCACCACGATGTCCGCGCCGAAATCGAATGAACGCTGCAGGTACGGCGTGGCCACGGTGTTGTCCACGATCAGCGGCACGCCGTGCGCATGCGCGATCCTGGCCACGGCCTCGATGTCGGTGATGTTGCCGCGCGGGTTGCCGATCGACTCGACGAACACCGCCTTGGTGCGCGCGTCGATCAGCGCGGCAAAGGCCTGCGGATCGTTGTAATCGGCGAACCGGGTCTGGATGCCGAACTGCGGCAGGGTGTGGGCGAACAGATTGTAGGTGCCGCCGTACAGCGCGCTGGAGGAGACGATGTTGTCGCCGGCCTCGGCGATGGTCTGGATCGCATAGGTGATCGCGGCCTGGCCCGACGCCAGCGCCAAGGCGCCGATGCCGCCTTCGAGCGCGGCAATGCGCTGCTCCAGCACATCGGTGGTCGGGTTCATGATGCGCGTGTAGATGTTGCCCGGCACCTTGAGGTCGAACAGATCCGCCCCGTGCTGGGTGTCATCGAAGGCGTAGGCCACGGTCTGGTAGATCGGCACCGCCACCGCGCGGGTGGTCGGATCGGGCCGGTAACCGCCGTGGACGGCGATGGTTTCCGCTTTCCATTGCCGCGCCAGCGTGGCGTGTTCGGGACTGCCGTGCTCTGACATCGCGCTTCCTCCAGTTGAACCGCGACGATACCCAAGCCACGCCGCGGTGCACACCACGGCTCATGCCAATTGCGCATGGCGATAGGCACGGCGGTGATCTGCGCCGATGCCGCACCGCACGCCGGCGCATGGTGGCTGTTGGTGGGGGTTCAGCGTTTTCGCCCAATGCCACTGCTAGTCTTCGCCGCCACCCGGGTAAAAACCGCCCACCACCGGCAAGGAGCCTCGGACCATGTGTGCAGCGCAATGGATGCCCGACAGCCTGCCGATCGCATTGCCACGGGTATTGCTGGTAGAAGACGACCGCCGCCTTGGCGAACTGGTGCAGCACTACCTGGGCGAGCACGGCTTTGCGGTTGAACCGGTGCATCGCGGCGACCACGCCGTCGAGGCCTGCCGACGGCTGTCGCCGCAGGTGGTGGTGCTGGACCTGATGCTGCCCGGCATCGGCGGTATTGACGTATGCCGCCAGATCCGCGCGTTCTCCGACGTGCCGATCCTGATCCTGACCGCCTGCGAAGACGACGTGGAGCAGGTGCTCGGCCTGGAATCGGGCGCCGACGACTACGTACTCAAGCCGATCGAACCGCGCCTGCTGCTGGCTCGCCTGCGCGCCTTGCTGCGCCGCCAGCAGCCCGTCGGCTGGAACCGCAGCAATGCCCGTTTCGGCAGCCTGCGCATCGATCGGGCCGAGCGCGAGGTCAGCCATGAACAGCAGCGGGTGGAACTGAGCACCACCGAATTTGAAATCCTGTGGGTGCTGGCCAGCCAGCCCGGGCAGATCCTGTCGCGCGACCAGATCCTGCTGGCCGTGCGCGGGATCGGTTTCGACGGGTTGGACCGCAGCGTGGACGTGTGCATCGGCAAGCTGCGCCGCAAACTCGGCGACGACCCACGCGAGCCGCGCCGGATCAAGACCATCTGGGGCCGTGGCTACCAGTTCAACCCGGCCGGCTGGTAACCCATGATCCGTCTGTTCCTGCGCCTGTGGCTGATCACCGGGGCCTGCTTCGTGCTGTCGGTGCTGAGCTTGAACCTGGTGCTGGACCGCTTTTTCAGCCCGAAACTGGATGCGGTGTACATCCAGCAGATCCGCGGACAGGTGTATGCACTGCGCGAGGGTCTGGCCGGGCGCGACCTCGATGCGCAGCGGCAGCAGCTGGAACGCTGGCAGCCACACTACGGGATCGGCCTGACCCTGCTGGACGCGCCACCGGTACTGGACGCCAACGAGAAGGCCGCGCTGCAGGACCACCGCTTCGTGGTCCGCGACGACTTCCAATGGGTGCTGTTGCCCATCGACGCCGATGACGGCCGCTGGCTCAGCCTGCACCTGCCCGGTGAAGTCACCCTGACCCTGCACATGACCGTGCTGGCCTATCTGGGCATCCTGGTCCTGCTCGGGATCAGCATCTACCTGTGGGTGCGCCTGTTCTGGCGCGACCTGGAAGTGCTGCGCGGGCATGCCGACCGGATCGGCGCGGGCGAGCTGCACGCGCGCGCGCAGGTATCGCCACACTCGCAGCTGCGGGTCATCGTCGAACATTCCAACCGCATGGCCGCGCGCGTGGCCGACCTGGTGCAGGGCCAACGCGACCTCACCCATGCACTGTCGCACGAGCTGCGTACGCCGGTGGCGCGGCTGGCGTTCGGATTGGACCTGGTCGAGAACGCCAGCGAGGAACGCCGCGCGCCGCTGCTGGCAGGCATGCGCAGCGACCTGGCCGAACTCAACCGGCTGGTCAACGAACTGCTCGCTTACGAGCGCCTGGAGCATCGCGAGGCCGACCAGACGCGGCCCGAGATCGACGCGGTGACCTGGCTGCAGCAGGCCCTGGCCGACCCGCAGCGCGAAGCCGCCGCGACGGGTATCGGCCTGGCGGTGGTGGGCAGCACGCCGCAACGCGTGCAACTGGACCCACGGCTGATGCAGCTGGCGTTGAGCAACCTGGCCTGCAATGCGCTGCGCCATGCACGGACGCAGGTGCAGGTGAGCCTGTGGGAGACCGCACCTGGCCACTGGCGCCTGCGCGTGGACGACGACGGCCCGGGCATCGCCGCTGCCGACCGGCAGCGGGTGTTCGCGCCCTTTACCCGGCTCGATGACAGCCGCAGCCGCGACACCGGCGGCGTCGGCCTGGGCCTGGCGATCGTGCGCCGCATCGCCGAACGCCATGGCGGCCACGCCAGTGCCACGCGCGCCGCATTGGGAGGCGCGCGCTTTGACATCCAGTGGTCGGTCGCGCGCAGCTGAACCGCCGCCGTCCCCGGCTACATCTGCTTACAACTCTCCTACAAATGTGGAAAGAACCGCTGCGCCGTCATCGCCAAGATGCCCGCATCCTTTCCCCTGTAGAGAATCTGCATGAATTCGATCTGCCTGCTGCTCGCCCTTGCCCCGCTGACCCTGCTGCCGGTGGCCAATGCCGAAGCGGCCTCCCCCGCCGAGGACCGCTGGGGTTTCGATGTGATGGTGGGTGGTGGCGTGGCGCCGCGCTACAGCGGCAGCGAAGACTACACCGCCGTGCCGCAACTGGCCTTTGAGGTGCGTGCACCGGGCGGTTGGTTTCTCGGTAGCAGTGGGCTGGGCTGGGGCACCACCTTCGGTGAGCGCGGCAGCCTGCGCGGTTACGTCGGCGGCAGCGGCAGCCGCCGCGACAAGGACACGCTGCTCGGCGGCTCGGACCATCTTCGCGGCATGGGCGACATCCGCACGCGGTTACTGGTGGGCGTGGATGGCAGTGTCTCGATCGGGCCGACGGTGTTGAGCGCCAGCGTGCAGCATGCGCCCAAGGACAAGGACCGTGGCGACAACGGGCTGGCCACCGGCCACGTGCTGCTGTCGCTGGAGGTGCCGTTGTTCGACCTGGGCGGCGGCACGCTCAGCGCCAGTGTATCCACCGAGTACGGCGATGCCGGCTACGTGCAGACCTGGTACGGGGTGAGCCGCGCCCAGGCCGCGCGCAGCGGCTTCAAGGCCTATGCGCCGTCGGCCGGGCTGACCAGTGCCGGCGTCGGTCTGAAATGGGTGCGCCCGATGAGCGCCAGCAGCAGCCTGTTCATCGGCGTGGAAGGCAGCCGCCTGCTCGGCGACGCGGCCGACAGCCCGATCGTGCAGAAGCAGACGCAGCTGGGTGCGATGAGCGGCTACCAGTACCGCTGGTAAGCGTCCGTCACGCGCAATGAAAACGCCCGGTGGCAGCAGCCACCGGGCGTTCGCGTTCCGCGCGTTGCAGGATCACCCCTTGATGAAGGCCAGCCGGTGGTCGGCGGCGTCGACCTGGATCACATCGCCATTGCTGAACTCGCCGGACAGGATCTTCTGCGCCAACGGGTTCTCCAGCTGGGCCTGGATCGCACGCTTGAGCGGGCGCGCGCCATAGATCGGATCGAAGCCGACATTGCCCAGCAGCTCGAACGCCGCATCGCTGACCTCGATGCGCAGGCCGCGCTCGGCCAGGCGCTTCTCCAGTCCCTGCATCTGGATGCGGGCGATCTGCTTGATCTGCACCTTGTCCAGCGGATGGAACACCACGATGTCGTCCAGCCGGTTGATGAACTCCGGGCGGAAATGCGCCTGCACCACGCCCATCACCGCGGCCTTCATCTGCGTGTAGGCCTCCGGCGTGTCGTCGCCGCTCATGTCCTGGATCTGGTGCGAGCCGAGGTTGGAGGTCATCACGATGACGGTGTTGCGGAAGTCCACCGTGCGGCCCTGGCCATCGGTGAGGCGGCCATCGTCGAGCACCTGCAGCAGGATGTTGAACACATCCGGGTGCGCCTTCTCCACCTCATCGAGCAGGATCAGCGAATACGGGCGACGGCGCACCGCCTCGGTCAGGTAGCCACCTTCTTCGTAGCCGACATAGCCAGGCGGCGCCCCGATCAGGCGCGCGACGCTGTGCTTCTCCATGAACTCGCTCATGTCGATGCGGATCATCGCGTCGCTGCTGTCGAACAGGAATTCGGCCAGGGCCTTGCACAGCTCGGTCTTGCCTACCCCGGTCGGGCCCAGGAACAGGAACGAACCACTCGGGCGATCCGGATCGGACAGCCCGGCGCGCGAACGCCGCACCGCGTCGGACACCACTTTGATCGCCTCCTCCTGGCCGACCACGCGTGCATGCAGCATCTCTTCCATGCGCAACAGCTTGTCGCGTTCGCCTTCCAGCATGCGGTTGACCGGGATACCGGTCCAGCGCGACACCACCTCGGCGATTTCCTCGGCGGTGACCCGGTCCTGGACCAGCTTGAACTCGGTGGTTTCCACTTCCTGCGCAGCAGCCAACTGCTTTTCCAGCTGCGGCAGCTGGCCATACTGGATTTCGCTCATGCGGCCGAAATCCTGCCGGCGCTGCGCCGACTCCAGTTCCAGCCTGGCCTGCTCGATCTGTTCCTTGATCCGGGTCGCGCCCTGCAGCGTGGCCTTCTCCGACTTCCAGATTTCGTTGAGGTCGGAGAACTCGCGTTCCAGCCCGTCGATGTCGGTTTCCAGGTCGGCCAGACGCTGCCGGGAGGCCTCGTCCTTTTCCTTCTTGAGCATTTCGCGCTGGATCTTGAGCTGGATCAACCGGCGTTCCAGGCGGTCCAGTTCTTCGGGCTTGGAGTCGATCTCCATGCGGATGCGCGAAGCCGCCTCGTCCATCAGATCGATGGCCTTGTCGGGCAACTGGCGGTCGGCGATATAGCGGTGCGACAGCGTGGCCGCCGCGACAATGGCCGGGTCGGTGATCTCCACGCCGTGGTGCACGGCATACTTTTCCTTCAACCCGCGCAGGATCGCGATGGTGTCTTCCACGCTCGGCTCGCCCACCAGCACCTTCTGGAAGCGGCGCTCCAGCGCGGCATCCTTCTCGATGTACTTGCGGTACTCATCCAGCGTGGTGGCACCCACGCAGTGCAGCTCGCCACGGGCCAGCGCAGGCTTGAGCATGTTGCCGGCATCCATCGCGCCATCGGCCTTGCCCGCGCCGACCATGGTGTGCAGTTCGTCAATGAACAGGATCACCTGGCCTTCGCTCTTGGACAGGTCGTTGAGCACGCCCTTGAGGCGCTCTTCGAACTCGCCGCGGAACTTGGCGCCAGCGATCAACGCGCCCATGTCCAGCGACAGCACACGCTTGCCGCGCAGGCCTTCGGGCACTTCGTCGTTGATGATGCGCTGGGCCAGGCCCTCGACAATAGCGGTCTTGCCCACGCCGGGCTCGCCGATCAGCACCGGGTTGTTCTTGGTCCGGCGCTGCAGCACCTGGATGGTGCGGCGGATTTCCTCATCGCGGCCGATCACCGGGTCCAGCTTGCCGCTCTCGGCGCGCGCGGTGAGGTCGATGGTGTATTTCTCCAGCGCCTGGCGCTGGTCTTCGGCATTTTCCGACTGCACGCTCTCGCCGCCGCGGATCTTGCCGATGGCCGCGTCGATCTTGCTCTTGTCGGCACCGGCGGCGCGCAGCGCCATGCCCAGCGTGCCACTGTCATCCAGCGCGGCCAGCACGAACCACTCGCTGGCGATGAAGGCATCGCCATGCTGCTGGGCCAGCTTGTCGGTGTTGTTGAGCAGCCGGTTCAGATCGTTGCCGATCGACAGGTTGCCTTCCTGCCCGGACACCTTGGGCAGTGCTTCGAGGGCTTCATTGAGGCGCTCGCGCAGCACCGGCACGTTGACGCCGGCCTGGGCCAGCAGCGGCCGCGTGCTGCCACCCTGCTGGTCGAGCAGCGCGCTGAACACGTGCACCGGTTCGATGATGTTGTGGTCGCGACCCACCGCCAGCGACTGCGCGTCGGCCAGCGCCTGTTGGAAGCGCGAGGTGAGCTTGTCCATCCGCATGGGGAATTCCTCTTTCGTGTAGTGGCCAGCGTGGCTGGCAGATGTAATCGATATGCGGTTGCCGTGCAGTGATTCAAGACAAACCGGCACTGGCGGTACAGGCCACATACTGCACTACTTGCGAATCCTTCTCATTATTATCCAGTGACGGGCGCGGTCCCGGCCGTGCACGACGCTCACGCCCCCTTTTCGCAACCGGACCCGCTGCTGCGCCCACGCGGACTCGGCCGCCAGGACCTGCAGGATCTGGAAACCTTCCTGCAGGCGTTGTAGCGCGCCCGTGGTCAGCCGCGGGTGAGCACCGCACGTATCGCGCGCAGCTGCTTTTTCACCGCCCGCGCCTGCTCGGCATCCATGCGCAGCAGCAGCTTCTGCCCCACCGAGCGCGACTGCAACGCAGGATCGACAAAGCGATAGCGACCGCGCTCATCGCGATCCACCGCCACCGGACGGGACGGCTCCGGTGTCTGCAGCAGGTGGTCGATCACCCCCACCAGCCGATCATTGAAGTACGCGTCGGGCTGTCCCAGTTCCGCATACGCCTGCTGGAGCAAAGGGTAGACGCGCACATAGGCCTTGCCCG
Organism: Stenotrophomonas sp. GL_101; assembly: GCF_057835675.1. Classification (NCBI taxonomy): domain Bacteria; kingdom Pseudomonadati; phylum Pseudomonadota; class Gammaproteobacteria; order Lysobacterales; family Lysobacteraceae; genus Stenotrophomonas; species Stenotrophomonas sp. GL_101. Next base: position 3,673,526 of record NZ_CM174432.1, read on the forward strand.
CTGCAGCCGCGTCCAACGCGGTGAACGCCGTCACGTAGGGGGCGTAGCGCGCGGCGTTGGCCGCGGCGATGTGCGTCGTGCCCTCCACGGTGTCGACCTGCAGGCTGCCGGGCAGCGCACGCACCGCCATCGCAGGCGTTGGCACGCTGGGCTTGTCGAGATTGTCGATGTGGGTCACCACGCGCTGGACCAGATGGTCGCGCAGCAGCAGTGCCAGTGCACCGTCGCCGTTGAACAGCGCCGCCAGTGCGTCGAACACCGCCCCATCGCTGTCGGCCAGCGTGGGCAGTGCTGGATCGGCCGCATCACGGGGATCGACCGGGTGCTGGATGGAAGGCGGCGCATGAGCCGCAGGGGATGCAGGAACGGGCCGTATCTTCGTGCCCGCACCCTGCGCCGCTGGCGCCTGCACGGGCACCTGTATGTCATCGACAAGACCGCGCAGGGTGTCGCTGAACAACCACGCCCCCGCACTGCCGATCACCACCACGCCGAGCACCCAAGGCCAGATCGCCTTTCCACTGTTCTGCATGTTGCGGTACCTCGCTTTTCACCTGCATGGACAACGTGTGACCCGCGCATCTGCCCGGGGTTCCCTACGCACCTTCGGTAAAGCGTGGTGCGTGCTGACACCACATCATTCCGCATGCGCGATGAACCGCTGCTCCCTTTGCGGGATTCCTGCACGATGAACACGATCCGATCACATCCGCTTTGCATCTGCACGCCGATGCTGTGCCTTGGCCTGCCGGAGCACCGCGATGCACTATGAGCTTTACTACTGGACCGGTATCCAGGGCCGTGGCGAGTTCATCCGCCTGGCCCTGGAAGATGCCGGCGCGAACTACACCGATATGGCACGCGTGCACGGCGATGCGGTGATGCAGCCGTTTCTGGACGGCAAGGCCGACGGCCTGCGCCCTTTCGCGCCCCCCTTCCTGAAAGTCGGCCGGCAGGTGATCGCGCAGGTCGGTGCGATCCTGGACCACCTCGGCCCGGAACTCGGGCTGGTGCCCGGTGCCGCCTCACGCAGGCATCAGGCGCTGCAGCTGCAGCTGACCCTCGCCGACCTGGTCGCGGAGGTACACGACACCCACCACCCCATTGCGGCCTCGCAGTATTACGAAGACCAGAAACGGGAAGCGAAGGCACGGGCCGACGCGATGCGCGCCGAGCGGCTGCCGAAATTTCTCGGCTACTTCGAAGACGTACTCAAGGCCAACGGCGAGCGCCATCCGCTGCGCGAGCATTCCTACGTGGATCTCTCGCTGTTCCAGGTAGTGAGCGGGTTGGACTACATGTTCCCACGGCGGATGCAGGCGTTGTGGCCGAAGCTGCCGCTGCTGCGCGCGCTCAAGGACCGGGTGGAGCGGCGGCCGAACATCGCCGCCTACCTGGCCTCCGACCGCCGTTTGGCCTTCAACACCAACGGCATCTTCCGCCACTACCCGGAACTGGACGGCGTCCGGTAGATCACGACCGTTGGTCGTGATCCACGCGGCCCTGCTTCTGCAAAGAGAGCAGCGCCAGCAACCCGGCCAACGCCACATACGCACCGGCAAACTGCCACATGATGATCTTCGGCAGGCCCTGCAGGTCCCACGGCAGGTAGATGCCGCCGCGCGGGTCCACCGAATGGATCAGCCCGAACAGGGTCAGCGCCGCCGCCACCAGCAACACACCAGAGGCACGCAGCAGCTTGCCGTCGATCATCGCCACCACCGCGGCAATCCACAGCATCGAGGTGATGATGAAGCCGTTGCCCAAGGTGAAGATCACCGCAAGCTCCGGCAGGCCATGGCCGTCGAGCGTAGTGGTCATCGCCGCCAGCTGCTCCGGGGCGATCCAGCCCGGTGCCTTGATCGCCAGCAGGTAGGCCACCGACGGCAGGAAGCCCAGCACCATCGCCCCGGCATGCTCGCGCGGAGTGGCCTGGAAGGCCTGGGTGGTGATGTCGATGGCCACGTACACGATGATCGGCGCCAGCACCGCCAACGGCAGCCACTGCACCAGCCCGGAGATCACCCCGAGCATGCCGCCGATGCCCACGAACAGGCCGGTCAGCAGCGTGTAGCCGCTGCGCGCGCCCATGTGCTTGTAGGCGGGTTGGCCGATGTACGGCGTGGTCTGCGCGACGCCGCCGCACAGCCCGGCCACCAGCGTGGCCACCGCTTCCACCAGCAGGATGTCACGGGTGCGGTAGTCGTCACCGGCCGCGCGCGCGCTCTCGGAGACGTTGATCCCGCCCACCACCATCAGCAGGCCGAACGGCAGCAGCAACGGCAGGTAGGTGATCGCCGTCGGCAAGCCCTCGATGAAGCCCAGCGTCGGCCACGGCAGCACCACCTGCGGCGGCGTCCATACCGGCACGTGGAAGCCCGGCGCGCCCAGCCCGGCCAGGCCCAGCCCGTAATACAGGGCGGTGCCGAACACGAACGCCACCAGCACCCCCGGCGCACGGATCGGCAGCTTGCGCTTGGCGATCAGCACGTACAGCAGCAGGCCCAGGGTAACGAAGCCGACGATCGGCGAGCGCAGGGTTTCCAGCAGCGGCAGGAAGCCCATCAGCACGATCGCGATGCCGGCGATGGAGCCCAGCAGCGACGCACGCGGCAGCGCGCGGGTGACCGCTTCGCCGAAGAACGACAGGATGATCTTGAGCACGCCCATGATCACCAGCGAGGCCATGCCCAGCTGCCAGGTGGCAATGGCCGCATCGTGCGGGGCCAGCCCCTGCGCCTTGAAGGCCAGGAAGGCCGGGCCGAGCACCAGCAGCGCCATGCCGATGCTGGTCGGCGCATCCAGGCCGAGCGGCATCGCGGTAACGTCATCGCGGCCGGTGCGCGCGGCCAGCCGCCGCGCCATCCAGGTGTAGAGCACGTTGCCGACCAGCACGCCGAAGGCGGTGCCCGGGAACATCCGCCCGAACACCATGTCGGCCGGGAACTGGAAGATGCCGACCAGCGCCATCGCGATGAAGCCGAGGATCGACAGGTTGTCGACCACCAGGCCGAAGAAGCCGTTGAAATCGCCGGCGACGAACCAGCGGGGGCGTCCGGACGGGACAGGAGCGGAGGCGGACATGCGCGGGCACTGCCATGGGGTGGGGGTAGCCGATGGTAGGGCCAGAGCGCTCCCAGTAACAGGCATGCGAATGGAACGACGGGGCGCAAACGGCGTACCGACCAACGGTCGGCACCTACCGGACGGGGATGATCTCCGGTAGGTCGCCACCGTTGGTGGTGACGCCTCAGGGCTTGTTGAGGAAATTGTTCGCCAGCAGGTCGCGCACATCCCCCACCCGCCCGCTCAGCAACGCCTTGGCCGCATACAGCGCGGTGCCCGCCACCTGCTTGGCCTCCACCTGCGGGGGCATCACCAGCTCGGTCGGGCTGGTGTGCACATCCAACAGCGCTGGGCCGGGGTGGCCCAGGAAATCCTTGACCGCCTGCTCCAGGTCCTCGGAGCGGGTGACGGTACGGCCGTAGAACCCGATCACCTCAGCCAGGCGGCCGAAATCGGGGTTCTTCAGGTCGGTGTAGTTGTCCAGCAGGCCTTCGACCTTCTGCTCCAGCTCGACGAAGTTCAGCGAGCTGTTGTTGTAGACCACCACCTTGATCGGCAGATCCTCCTGGATCGCGGTCAACAGGTCGCCCAGCAGCATGGCGATGCCCCCATCCCCGGACAGCGAGATCACCTGCCGCCCCGGATACGCCTTCTGCAGGCCCAGCGCCTGCGGCATCGCGTTGGCCATCGTGCCGTGCAGCAGGCTGGTCAGGGTGCGGCGGCGGCCGTTGCTGCGGATATGCCGCAGGATCCACACCATCGGCGAGCCGCCGTCGGCCGTGAACAGCGCATCATCGCTGGCATGGCGGTCGATCAGCGCGGTCAGGTGCTGCGGGTGGATCAACGTGCCCTCGCCCGGCTTCTCTTCCTCGGCACGCCTGGCCAGTGCCTTGTCGCGGTGGCCGATGCATTCGTCCAGGAAGCTGCGGTCGTCGCGCTCGGGCAACAGCGGCAGCAACGCCTGCAACGTCGGGCCGATGTCGCCGACCACGCCCAGGTCGACCGGATGGCGACGGCCCAGGTGGCTGCCATCGTGGTCCACCTGGATGATCGTGGCCTTGTCCGGGTAGTACTGGCCCCAGGCAAAATCGGCGCCGAGCAGCAGCAAGGTGTCGCAGGCCATCAGCGTGTGGTACCCGGACTCGATCCCGAAGATGCCGGTCATGCCCATGTTGTACGGGTTGTCGTGCTCGACGAAATCCTTGGCCCGCGAGGTATGCGCGATCGGCGCCTGCAGCCGCGCGCCCAGCGCCACCAGTGCATCGTGCGCGTGCTCGCAGCCGGCCCCGGCGTAGATGCCGATGCGCTTGCCCTGCCCGATCAACGCGGCGATGCGCTGCAGTTCGTCATCGCTGGGGCGCAGCACCGGCTGGGTGTAGTGCACTGAAAACGGCACATCGTGCTTGACCTCGGCCTCGCTGATGTCCGCCGGCAGGATCACCACCGCCACCCCGCGCCGGCTGATCGCCGCCTGGCAGGCCAACGCCACCACCCGGCGCGCCTGCTCGGGGCTGTGCACCTGCTCGCAGAACACGCTGCAGCTGGCGTATACCGCTTTGAAATCCACCTCCTGCGGAAACTCCATGCCCAGCTCGGCGGTCACCACCTGGCTGGCGATCAGCACCATCGGCGCGCGGTTGCGGTTGGTCTCGAACACCCCGTTGATGAAGTGCAGCCCACCCGGCCCGCACGAACCGGCGCAGGCGGTCAGCCGCCCGCTGATCAGCGATTCGGCGCCAGCAGCGAACGCGGCCACTTCCTCATGGCGCATGTGCACCCACTCGATCTCGCTGTGGTGGATGGCATCGGTGACGTAGTTGAGGGTGTCGCCGACGATGCCGTAACAATGACGGACGCCAGCAGCCTGCAGGGTTTCAACCACGATCTCGGCAACGCGCTTGCTCATGACGGACCTTCCAGAACGGGGGAAGCTCCAGCCTAGCCATGCGCAGGTGACACCGATGTGCGAATCCCGTGATCACCGGATCCGCGCGTCAGCGGCCACTCAGAACGAGACTTCCACCGCCTGCTGCGCCCACAGCACCGACTGGTGGCCGGTGGCCTGCTTCCACGCCAGCCGGATCGCTTCGATGTCGGCACGGCGCTGCGGGGTGTTTTCGTGCAGCACCACCAGCACCTTGGTGCGCAGGCGGTTGGGCTCGGCCGCGCCGCGGAACAGCCACTGTCCGTAGGCGTCGAACACGGTCAGGCCGTCCGGGAAACGCGGGGTGACCTGCTTGTCCAGGAACGCGCGCCATTGTTCTTCGCTGATCGCATCGGTCTGCTTGCGCTCGGAGGCGCCGCTTTCCTCGCCCACGCCGAAGTACAGCTCGCTGCGCACCCAGCCGGCGGCGGCATCCGGGCGCGCAGCATCGCCCTGCAGGGTCGCGGTGGCCGTGGCCGGCGGGGGCGACCTGGCTGCAGGGGCGGCAGTGGCACAACCGCTGGCGGCCAGCACCAGGGCGATCAGAACGGCGTAGGACTTCATCGACAGACTCCGGAAAACGGGTGGATCAAGGGGTGAGAAGCGTGCAGGACATCCGGTTCCCGCGCTGATGACCAGCGGTTATCTGCTGATGCCAGCTCGCGATGGGACTTGCATCACAACAGCCATCACGCCAAGATAATATATCGCTTCATCCGGATAGATGTAACTGAAACTATCCCTCCTCCCCCGTTCTGCCCCCCCCCGTCGTCCTGCTGGAGTCCGCATGTCCCGTCCGTCCGCGTCGCGCCTTGGCCTTGCCATCGCGCTGGTCCTCGCTTCCCCCCTGCTCACCCAGGATGCCTCTGCGCAGGACGCGCCCGGCTCGGCCACCACGCTGGACACCGTGATCGTCACCGGCACCCGCGCGGTGGACCGCACCGTGCTGGAGTCGACCTCGCCGGTGGATGTGCTCACCGCCGAGGACATCCGCAAGGCCGGCGTGGTCAATGGTGAACTGGGCAGCGCGCTGCAGGCGCTGTTGCCCTCGTTCAACTTCCCGCGCCAGTCCAACTCCGGCGGCGCCGACCACATCCGCGCCGCACAGCTGCGCGGACTGTCGCCGGACCAGGTGCTGGTGCTGGTGAACGGCAAGCGCCGCCACAGCAGCGCGCTGGTCAACACCGACAGCAAGATCGGCAAGGGCACCACCCCGGTCGACTTCAACGCGATTCCGGTCAGCGCGATCAAGCGCATCGAAGTGCTGCGCGACGGCGCCGGCGCGCTGTACGGCTCGGACGCGGTGGCGGGCGTGATCAACGTGATCCTGGATGACGCCCCGGAAGGCGGCGCGTTTGAAGCCAGCTTCGGTGCCAACCATACCAACCTCAAGCCGATCGACCGCACCCTCACCGACGGCCAGACCAGCTATGCCAGCGCCAAGGTCGGCACGCGGCTGGGCGAGGACGGCGGCTTCCTGCGCGTGGGCCTGGAGCTGAAAAACCACGAAGGCACCAACCGCGCCGGCTTCGACCAGATTCCGCCGTGGGACCAGAGCGACACCAACCTGGCGCTGCAGGGCCAGCGCAACTACGTGCTGGGCGACGGCAAGACCCGCGATCTGAACGCCTGGATCAACAGCGAGCTGCCGTTCGGCGAAACCTCCAAGTTCTATTTCTTCAGCACCTTCAACCAGCGCGACAGCGAAGGCGCCAACTACTTCCGCTACCCCGACAGCGATGCCAACTGGGCGCAGGTGTATCCCAACGGTTACCGTCCCATTTCCGAAGGTGAGAACCGCGACGTGCAGGCCGTGGCCGGCGCCAAGGGCCAGTGGGGCGAGTGGAACTACGATGCCAGCCTGGATTACGGCACCAACTCGTTCACCTACCGCCTGCGCGACTCGCTCAACGCCTCGCTCGGCCCGACCAGCCCGACCCGCTTCAAGACCGGCGATTATCAGAACGAACTGACCGTGGCCAACCTTGACCTGGGCCGCGTGTTCACCCAGGGCGAGAACACCACCCACAGCCTCGGCCTGGGCCTGGAAGCGCGCCGCGACCACTACCAGACCCGCCCGGGCGACCCAAGCAGCTACGCTGCCGGCCCGTTCACCGATCGCCCGACCGGCTCGCAGGCCGGCGGCGGCCTGACTCCGCAGGATGCCACCTCGCTGTCGCGCGATGTCGCCAGCGCGTACGCCAGCCTGTCCAGCCAGTTCGGCGAGCACTTCTCCAGCGATCTGGCCGCGCGCTACGAGCACAGCGATGATTTCGGTGGCGAGCTCACCGGCAAGCTCGGCCTGCGCTACGAATTCACCCCGGCGTTCGCGCTGCGCGGCGCGATCTCCAACAACTTCCGCGCGCCGTCGCTGGCCCAGATTGGGTACGAATCCACCTCCACCGGCTACAACGCCGCCGGCCAGCTGGTGCAGGGGCGCGTGTTGTCGGTGAACAATCCCATCGCACGCGGGCTGGGCGCCGCCGAGCTGAAGCCGGAAAAGTCGCTCAACACCAGCCTGGGCTTCACCAGCCGCATCGGCTCGCACTTCGATCTGTCGCTGGACTTCTTCCAGATCGACATCGACGACCGCATCGCGTTGTCGGAAAGCATCACCGGCGATGCGCTCACCGACTATGTGCAGCAGCAGTTCGGCGTGGCCGGCCTGCAGAGCGCCAGCTTCTTCGTCAATGCCGCCGACACCCGCACCCGCGGTGCCGAGCTGGTGACCAACTGGCGGCAATCGCTGGGCAATGGCGAACTGCTGTTGACCGGCACCTACGCCTATACCAAGACCACGCTGAAGAACGTACTGGCCACCCCGCCCGGGTTGCTCGCGCTGGACCCGGACTATGTTCTGTTCGGCGTGGAGGAAACCAACACCCTCACCGACGCCACCCCACGCACGCGTGGTTCGCTGGCGGCGAGCTGGAACAACGACCACTGGTCGCTGAGCAGCCGGGTCAACCGCTACGGCAGCGTCACCCGCGTGTTCAATTTCGGTGACGGCTACATTCCGCGCCAGACCTATGGCGCCGAATGGCAGCTGGATGCCGAAGTGGAGTTCAAGATCACCCCGCAATGGGCGGTGGCCATAGGCGGGCAGAACCTGACCGACAACTATTCCGATCCTTCCAACGAAGACATCCATTACTTCGGCAACCTGCCCTATGACGTGCTGTCGCCGATCGGCAGCAACGGGGCGTATTACTACGGGCGCGTACGCTATACGTTCTGATTGACGCCGTTACGTTCTGATTGACGCCGTAGAGCCGACCGTTGGTCGGCTGCACCGAACAGCGGCCGACCAAACCGAACAGCAGCCGACCAACGGTCGGCTCTACGGGTACCCGTTACCGGCCCCATGACCTGACGATCACACCATCGCTGGCATGTTGGTGGGCATGGCCAACGACCTCCCCCCACGTCCGCCGCCGCCGTTGCTGGACGATGCCTGCGCGTTGTTCCTCGACGTGGACGGCACCCTCATCGAATTCGAACGCGACCCCGATGCGGTCACCCTGCTGCCGGAAGTGCGCGAGGCGATCGGCCGCATCAGCGATCGACTGGAAGGCGCCGTCGCGCTGATCAGTGGCCGCCCGCTCGCCCAGCTCGATGCCCTGTTCGCTCCCCTGCACCTGCCTGCCGCAGGCCTGCATGGACATGAGCTGCGCCGTGCCGACGGCCACCTCGACAACCCCGTCGACAGTGCCGATACCGGCGCGTGGCTGCATGCCGTGCACCAGCAGGCGATGCGCTTCGCGCACGGCCACCCCGGCGTGCTGGTGGAAGACAAGGGGCGCAGCCTGGCACTGCACTGGCGCGGCGCACCGCATGCCGCCACCGAGGTCCGCGCATTCGCCGACCGGCACATCCGCGGCAACGCCGGCTACCGCCTGCAACCGGGCGACCATGTGGTCGAGTTCGTGCCCGAGGGCAGCGACAAGGGCCGCGCATTGCAGCACCTCATGCAGCACCCGCCCTTCCGCGGGCGCCTGCCGGTATTCCTGGGCGACGACCTGACCGACGAATTCGGCTTCCACGCCGCCGATGCACTGCATGGCTGGAGCGTGCTGGTCGGCACGCGCAGCCCCAGCAGCGCCGTGTTCGCCCTGCCGGACATCCGCAGCGTGCATGCCTGGCTGCAGGAAAACGCCTACTGAGCATTGTCATCGACGGCAACACGCCACGTCTGTCGCGTGCCTGCCATCGCGCTCCCCACCGATGCCGCACCCTGCCCTGTCGGCAGCCGCGCGGCCCGAACGAGATGTAGCAGACCCATGAAAGAAAGCGATCTGAATCTTGGCGTGGTCGGCAACGGCAGCTTCGGCGCCTTGATCGACCAGAATGCCCGCGTCGTCTGGAGTTGCCTGCCCACCTTCGACGGCGACCCCACCTTCTGTGCACTGCTCAGCCCCAACCAGCAGGAAGGCGGCGATTTCGCCATCGAACTGGAAGACCTGGAGCGCAGCGAGCAGAGCTACCTCACCAACACCGCCATCCTCCGCACGGTGCTGCACGACAAGCACGGCGGCGCGCTGGAGATCATCGACTTCGCGCCGCGCTGGCGCCAGAACGATCGCTTCTACCGCCCGGTCAGCCTGATCCGCCAGGTGCGGCCATTGACCGGCAACCCGCGCATCATCGTGCGTGCGCGTCCATTGGCCGACTGGGGCGCGCGCGTACCCGATGCCACCTGGGGCAGCAACCACATCCGCTGGGTGCTGCCCAACCACGTGCTGCGCCTGACTACCGACGTGCCGCTGCGCATGGTCCGCGATGGCCTGCCGTTCGTCCTCAGCCACCCGGTGCACCTGGTACTGGGCGTGGATGAATCGCTGAACCGCACGCTCAGCGGCTACGTACAGGAAGCTTTCCAGCGCACCGGCGACTACTGGCGCGAATGGGTGCGCTACCTGTCCATTCCGCTGGAATGGCAGGCGGCGGTGATCCGCAGCGCGATCACCCTGAAGCTGTGCCAGTACGAGGACAGCGGCGCGATCATCGCCGCGATGACCACCTCCATCCCCGAGGCCCCCGGCAGCATCCGCAACTGGGATTACCGCTACTGCTGGCTGCGCGATGCCGCGTTCGTGGTGCGCACGCTCAACCGGCTCGGCGCCACCCGCAGCATGGAGCAGTTCCTCGGCTACATCTTCAACCTGGCCACCACCGACGGTGTGCTGCAGCCGCTGTATGGCATCGGCTTCGAGACCCGGCTGGAAGAAACCGAAGTGGCCTCGCTGTCCGGCTACCGGGGCATGGGCCCGGTGCGCCGGGGCAACCTGGCCTGGGTACAGCGCCAGCACGATGTGTACGGCAGCGTGGTGCTGGCCTCCACCCAGCTGTTCTTCGACCAGCGCCTGCAGGACCCCGGCGACGCGCACACGTTCGCGCGGCTGGAACCGCTCGGCGAGCAGGCCTTCGCCCTGCATGACGTGCCCGATGCCGGGTTGTGGGAATTCCGCGGCCGCACCGAGGTGCACACCTACACCAGCGCGATGTGCTGGGCCGCCTGCGACCGCCTATGCAAGATCGCCGTGCGGCTGCGGCTCGACGACCGCGCCACCTACTGGCGCGAGCGTGCCGACACCATCCATGGCCGCATCCTCGAGCAGGCGTGGAGCGGCGATCTCGGCCACTTCACCGATACCTTCGGCGGCCACCGGCTGGATGCCTCGTTGCTGCTGCTGGCCGACATCGGCTTCATCGAGGCGACCGACGCGCGCTTCGTGGCCACCGTCGAGGCGATCGGGCGCGATCTCAAGCATGGCAATGCGCTGTACCGCTACGTGGCGCCGGATGACTTCGGCGAGCCGGAAACCAGCTTCACCATCTGCACCTTCTGGTACATCGATGCGCTCGCCGCGATCGGCCGCATGGACGAAGCCCGCGAGATGTTCGAGATGCTGCTCGAACGCCGCAACCCGCTCGGGCTGTTGTCCGAAGACCTCGCCTTCGACAATGGCGAGGCCTGGGGCAACTTCCCGCAGACGTACTCGCATGTGGGCCTGATCACCGCGGCGATGCGCCTGTCGCGCAGCTGGCAGGAAGCCTCATGAGCCGCCTCGTGGTTGTCTCCAACCGCGTCGCCGTGCCGGGCGAATCCCACGCCGGCGGGCTGGCGGTGGGGCTGCTGGCCGCGCTCAAGGAACGCGGCGGCATGTGGTTCGGCTGGAGCGGCAAATCCGTGCGCGATTCCAGCGGCACGCTGCACGAGCAGACCGAAGGCGACATCCGCTACGTCACCATGGACCTGGCCAAGCGCGACGTCGACGGCTACTACAACGGCTTTGCCAACCGCACGCTGTGGCCGCTGCTGCACTTCCGCCTGGACCTGGTGGACTACGACCGCGCCACCCGCGAAACCTATCGCCGGGTCAATGCGCTGTTTGCCGAGAAGCTGGCCCCGCTGCTGCGCGAAGACGACATCGTGTGGATCCACGATTACCACCTGATCCCGCTGGCCTCGCTGCTGCGCGAGCGCGGCATCGGCTGCCGGATCGGTTTCTTCCTGCATGTCCCGATGCCCTCGGCCGACCTGCTGCAGGCCATGCCCGACCACCTGCGCCTGTTCTCCAGCCTGTATGCCTACGACCTGGTGGGGTTCCAGACCCAGCGCGATGCCGACCGCTTCCAATCCTACGTACGCCTGTTCGGCGGCGGCCGGGTGCTGGCCGATGGCATGCTTGAAGCGCCCGGCGGGCGCCAGTTCCGCGCGGCCGCCTTCCCGATCGGCATCGATACCGGGCACATCGAACGCCAGGCCAAGGCCGGCGCCAACAAGCCGGCCGTGCGCGACCTGCGCAACAGCCTGCGCGACCGGCAACTAGCGATCGGGGTGGACCGGCTGGACTACTCCAAGGGCCTGCCCGAACGCTTCCAGGGCTTCGAACGTTACCTGGAGCGCCATCCCGACCAGCGCGGCAGCCTCACCTACCTGCAGATCGCGCCGGTCTCGCGCGGCGACGTCACCGAGTACCGGCAGCTGCGCAGCCAGCTGGAACAGATCGCCGGCCACATCAACGGCGGCCACGCCGCACCGGACTGGACCCCGCTGCGTTACGTCAACCAGAACTTCACCCATGCCACCCTGACCGGTTTCTATCGTGCCGCCGCCGTGGGCCTGGTGACGCCGCTGCGCGACGGCATGAACCTGGTCGCCAAGGAGTACGTGGCCTCGCAGGATCCGGACAATCCCGGCGTGCTGGTGCTGTCGCTGCTGGCCGGCGCCGCCGACGAACTCAAGCAAGCACTGCTGGTCAATCCGCACGACCTGGACGGTGTCGCCGACGCCATCGCCACCGCCGCGACCATGCCGCTGCGCAAACGCATCGAGCGCTGGCAGGCGATGATGGAACACCTGCGCACGCACGACATCAACCACTGGCGGCAGACTTACCTGCAGGCCCTGGAAGGCTGAAACGGCGCAGCGCAGCGGATCGCGCCACGGCACGCGCACCCGACGTCGCATTCGGCACGAATCAGTGACGGATGAAACGATCCTGCGACACCACCCCCGACGCGGCTTCAGCTGTCGCAATCTGCTCGCTGCAGACGAGAATCCGCGCTGCCTCAAGTCGTTACGTCGATAGACGACGTAAATGCCTACGTTGAGGACCTGAAACAAACGCGACCTCCCTGCGATATTTCATTTCGCATTGACGCTGACTTACCAAAGTGACGCCCCCAGCAGCCCATGCATATCGCACGGGCCGGTTGCTGCACCGCGCGGTGCACGACCTTTCCAAGGGGATTGATGGCATGTCAGCGTTCGACCGTTTCATCGAAGATGCCGCCGTACGGCTGGAGCTGGGGTTTCGCGCACGCAGCGTGGTCGGGGTACTGGTGAGCTGGATCGCATCGCATCCGCTGGGGCTGGACGGCCTGGAGCAGCAGTTCGAGCAGGCCGGGCTGGGCACCCGCTTCCGCTCCTGGCAGCGACCGGCCGCGCCACCCCTGCCGATCATCGCCAGCGAGCTGGAGCGCGCCATCGGTACCCACGCGCTTACCGCGCTGGCGCGCAAGGCGGTGCTGCCACCCGGCACGTTCCGCGTGATGGCCTGCAGCCTGCTACCCGGACTGATCGGCCTGATGACGCCACCGGGCACGCTGGCCGCACAGGGCCTGCTCGCCCCTACCCGGCGCAACGCTCGCCTGCAGCGGCTGCGCATGACCGGGGCGGTGCCCTCGCGGGCCATGCACGGGCTGGCCCTGCGCAGCATGCTGTGGTTGCTGGGAGGCATGGCGCTGCTCACGCTGGGGGCCTGGCTGCACGTGAAGATGCGCACCCCGCTGTGGGTGGCCCCTACGCTGATTGAACAGAGCGATGCACGGCTGACCCTACGCCAGTACGGTACGCGGGTGGTGGTGGAAGGGCAGTTGCCCACCGAATCGGATCGCCGCAGGATCTGGAACGCGCTGGCCAGCGTGTACGGCCATGCCCACGTGCGTGACGACATCCGGCTGCAGCACGGTACGCGGCCGCCACGCTGGCTTGACCGCCTGGCCACCCGGCTGCCGCAGCTGCAGGGCGACGGCCTGGTGCTGGCCCTGGAGGGCAACCGCCTGCAGGTCGATACCACCGCCATGGAAGCGTCGCAGCGGCTGGCGGTGTCGCGCCTGTTGCGCCGGGATTTCGCCGACCTGCACACCACCGGCCTGTGGGGACCGGGCCTGGCCGCGCTGGCCCAGCTTCCCGACCACGCCGACGCCGTGCAACTGGTCGACGCGCTCAACCAGACCACCCTGACATTCGCCCCCGGCTCGGCCGGCCTCCGCAACGACTCGGCCGACACCCTCCTCGCGATCGCCGCGGCGCTGCAGGCCGCGCCTCAGGGCCTGGTGCTGGAGGTCGGTACGCACACCGACAGCGTCGGCACGGCAGCCACCAACCTGGCGCTGAGCCAGCAACGCGCCGAGGCCGTCCGCGACGCGCTCCAGGCCCACGGCGTGGCGGCAACGATGCTGAAGCCGGTCGGCCATGGCCAGGAGCAACCGGTAGCCGACAACCGCAGCGATGCCGGTCGCGCGCGCAATCGGCGCATCGTCTACAGCGTGGCACCCCCGCTGGCCCCGCAGCGCCGGCCAGAGGCCCTGGCGCTGGGCCAGCGGCGCTGAGCGGGGCGGCTCAGTCCAGGAAGCGGGCGGCCTGCGCCGGATCGGGCAGGTAACACTGGTCATGGCGCCCGAACCAGCGGTAGCGGTTGCGGGCCAGCGCCAGGTACGCACGGTCGCGCAGCCCGGCCGGAATCACCCGCAGCACGCCCAGCGCGCGCCAGCCGCCGCCCAGTCCCTGCAGCACGCGCAGGATCGCATCGGTATCGGTCCAGGCCCGGCCGTCCTGGATCAACAGGAACGAGGATGGGTCATCCGGATTCAAGCCATGCTGCGCCAGCAGCGCGCGACCGTGGCTGCCCTGCATCGCCGCGAACCGATAGCCGATTCGATGGTCGAAACGCAGCAGGAAGCGCACCCACTGATTGCACAGCGCGCACACGCCATCGAACACGATCACCGGCGCATCGGGGCCCGAATCGGGGGTGGCATCGGTGCGGGCGTTGGCGCGGTGCATGCGTTCAGGGCGCGATCCAGGCCAGCGTCGCCATGCGGCCGCTGCGGCGGTCGCGCCGGTGCGAATAGAAGCGCTGCGGCTCGGCGATGCTGCACCAGCGGCCCCCGCTCACCTGTGCCGGCTCCACCCCGACACTGTGCAGGCGGCGGCGTGCCAGCGCATACAGATCCACCGTCCAGTGGCCGGCGCGGGTCGCCACGAAGGCCGCCTCGGCCGCGGCGTCACGATCGACGAACGCGGCGAACACGTCTTCGCCCACCTCGTAATGGGCCGGCCCGGCGGCCGGGCCCAGCCACGCCTGCAGCTGTCCGGCCGGGGTGTGCATTGCCGCGACGGTCGCCTCCAGCATGCCATCGGCCAAGCCGCGCCAGCCCGCGTGCGCGGCCGCCACTTCACTGCCGTCGCGCGCGGCAAACACCACCGGCAGGCAGTCGGCGGTGAGGATCGCCAGTACCACGCCCGGTACCGAGGTCACCGCCGCATCGGCGGTCGGTTCCACCTCCACGCCCACCGCCGCCGGGGGAGCGTGCATGCGCAACACGGTGGTGCCGTGCACCTGGCGCAGCCAATGCGGTGCCGAGGGCAGCGCCAGCCCGGCCTGGAGCAGGTCGCGGTTGTGCTGCACCTGCACCGGGTCGTCGCCGTCGGCGGCGTAGCGGTTGCCCATGTTGAACTGGTCGAACGGCGGCGCCGAACCACCGGCGCCGAAGCGCAGGGTGGTGAGCGCATGCACCCGCGCCGGGGCCGGCCACTCCGCATCCAGCACCGGTACGGACGCGGCCATCAGCGGCGACCGCGCTCCAGCTCGGCAAAGCGTTTGCTGTCTTCGCGCAGCGC
This sequence comes from Stenotrophomonas sp. GL_101, assembly GCF_057835675.1. Taxonomy (NCBI): domain Bacteria; kingdom Pseudomonadati; phylum Pseudomonadota; class Gammaproteobacteria; order Lysobacterales; family Lysobacteraceae; genus Stenotrophomonas; species Stenotrophomonas sp. GL_101. The sequence continues at coordinate 3,688,927 of NZ_CM174432.1, forward strand.
CTGCAGCAGGGCCAGCATGTCCGCCGGCGGCGGGGCGCTGTTGCTGATCGTTTCACCGGTGATCGGATGCACGAATTCCAGCGTTTCAGCGTGCAGGGCCTGGCGCTTGAAGCCACGCAGCTGCGCGACCAGTTCGTCGGTGGCGCCCTTGGGCAACTTCAACGCACCGCCGTACAGCTGGTCGCCGATGATCGCGTGGCGCAGGTGCGCCATGTGCACGCGGATCTGGTGAGTGCGCCCGGTTTCCAGCCGGCACTCCAGCGCGGTGTGCGCACGGAAGCGCTCGCGCAGCCGGTAATGGGTGATCGCATCCTTGCCGTCTTCGCGCACGGCCATGCGCACGCGGTCGCGCGGATGGCGGTCGATCGCCGCATCGGCGGTGCCGCCCGATACCAGCGCCCCCACCACGATCGCCAGGTACTGGCGGTGCACTTCCCGTGCCGACAGCTGCTCCACCAGCGCGGTCTGCGCCTGGATCGTGCGGGCGATCACCATGACGCCACTGGTGTCCTTGTCCAGCCGGTGCACGATGCCCGCGCGCGGCAGCACCGACAGCGACGGGTCGCGGAACAGCAGCGCATTGACCAGGGTACCGGTCGGATTGCCCGCACCGGGGTGGACCACCAGCCCGACCGGCTTGTTGATGACGAACACATGCTCGTCCTCGTACAGCACCTCCAGCGGGATGTCCTCCGGCTCGGCGTGGGTCTGGGTGTCGAGCACGACATGCAGGCTGGCCACCTCGCCACCGCGCACCGGGTCGCGCCCGCGCACCGTCTGGCCGTCCAGCAGGACGTCCCCGGACTTGATCCACTCGGTCAGCCGGGAACGTGAAAATTCAGGGAACAGCTCGGCCAGCACGGCGTCGAAGCGCCGGCCAGCGGCGGTATCGGGCACGATGGCCTGGCGGGGGGATTCGGATTCAGAAGCGTTATCAGACATGGCAAAAGCACCGCAAGGAGACAAATTTGGGGTCCGGTCGACCAGTTTCAGTCGCGGGACAGGCCACTAGGCTATCATCGACCCCTCGTATTCCAGCCGCGTCCCGCCCTGACCCCATGATCCGACGCTCTTCTTTGCTGTCCGCGCCCGTTCGCACCGCCGTCCTGATGCTGGTTCTGGCCCTCGTCGCCACCGGCTGCCACCGCGGCGCCAAGGGTGACAACCCGGACGAAGGCCAGCCGGTTGAAAAGCTCTACGAGAAAAGCCACGGCCTGATGGAGGGGGGCAACTGGAGCGGTGCCGAAGGCAGCTTCCGCCGCCTGATCGCCCAGTACCCGTATGGCCCCTACACCGAGCAGGCGATGATCGAAACCGCCTACGCCCAGTACAAGGCCGGCAAGCACGATGACGCGGTGTCCAGCATCGACCGCTTCATCCGTACCTACCCGACCCACCGCAACATCGCCTACCTGTACTACCTGCGTGGCCTGTCCAACGGCAACCGCAACACGGTGTTCCTGCGCCGGGTGTGGTCGCTGGACCCGAGCCGCCGCGACCTGTCCACCCCGCACCAGGCCTACGCCGACTTCAACATCGTCGTCGATCGCTACCCCAACAGCCGTTACGCCGCCGATGCGCGCCAGCGCATGCTGGAACTGCGCGACGTATTCGCCCAGCACGAGCTGGACAATGCCCTGTACTACCTGCGCCGCCAGGCCTGGGTGTCCGCTGCCGGCCGCGCCAACTTCCTGCTGGAAACCTACCCGCAGAGCGCCTTCCAGTACGACGCCGTGGCCACCCTGGGCGAGGCCTACACCCACCTGGGCAACAAAACCCTGGCCGACGATGCCCGCCGCGTGCTTGAGCTCAACCAGCCCGAGCACCCGTGGCTGCAGGGCAAGTGGCCGAAGTACCCGTGGATGGTGCGCAAGCTGAACCCGTTCGCCGGCGAGAAGTCCGCCAGCACCGGCCAGCGCAACGCGAAGCTGGAACGCAAGTAATGAACAGGCCCCGCAAGGGGCCTTTTCATTGCAGGGTACTGGCCGATACGCCGGTCACCCCAAGGGCCCCACACGGGGCCTTTTTCATGCCTCTGACCCGTCCTGAATTGAGTTGACACCTTTTCCCACAGGAAGAGGAATGTTCAATGAATTCAACAATCAGGCGCAGCCAGCGGGATTACTCGCTGGCCTTCAAGTTGTCGGTGGTGGACCAGGTCGAGCGTGGGGAGCTGACCTACAAGCAGGCCCAGGAGCGCTACGGAATCCAAGGACGGAGCACCGTGCTGTCGTGGCTTCGGCGACATGGTCGGCAAGACTGGTCAGGTGGGGCATCATCTGCCCCCATGACCACAGCTCCCAAGTCCGGAACGGCCAAGCCGCTGACACCGGAACAACAGATCAAAGTCCTGCAGGTTCAGCTGCGGGAGGCGACCGAGAAGGCGCAGCTTTTCGAGGCCATCGTGGATGTGCTCAAGGAAGACTACGGGGTGCGCATCGTAAAAAAGGTTCATCGCGGAATACCGGGGAACGCTGCACGGATTTTCAGGAAGAAGTACTCCTGATCCCGATAGCCGTAGGCCCGGCGTTTGATGACCTTGATGGTGTTGTTGATGCCTTCGACGATGCTGGTATTGAGGCGGTGTCGGCAACGCGACACGATCCCATGCAGATAGGCTTTGAGCCGTTGTGCAAACAGCGCCAAGGCGGCGATTCCGCTGCGCTGGGCCTGCTCCAGCCACTGGTTCCAAGCCTTCCTGGCCCATCCGGGATGGCGGTAAAACCACAGTCGCTTGAGCTCATCGCGCATCAGATAGGTGGTGAGGAGCGGTTGATTTGCTTCCAGCAGCTCATCCAGCCGCACCGTCTGATGCCGGTCCAGGTTGCTGCGATTGCGCAGTAGCAGCCATCGGCTGGATTTGATGACACGGCGCGCAGGCTTGTCGTGCCGGAGCTTGTTGGCCTGGTCCACGCGAACCCGGTCGATCACTTCGCGACCGTACTTGGCCACCACATGGAACAAGTCGAAGACGATCTCGGCATTGGGACAGTTGGCCCGGATCTCCACTTCATAGGCCGTCGTCATGTCGATCGCCACGGCGCGCAATTGCTCGGAAACGCCCGGGGGAAGCTGCTCAAAAAAGGCACGCGCCGTATCGCGGGAGCGCCCGTTGCCCAGCCAAAGTACCTGGCGACTGATCGGATCCACCACGACCGTTGCATAGCGGTGACCCTTGTGCAGCGCAAATTCGTCCATCGCCAGGTAGTGGATCTGGCTCCAGTCCGGGGCTTGGACAGACTCACGCAACAAGGCTTTATCCAGTGCCTTGACCGTATGCCAGCCCAACTGGAAAAAGCGTGCCACGGCCAGGATATTGCTGGATACCAGCAACTGGCTGACCGCTTCGGCCAGCCGGTCAGTGACCCGCTGGTAGCGGCCAAGCCAGCTCAACTTCTCCAGGCGCGGCCCAGCGCACTGGGGGCACCAGACGCGCCGTCGCGGCACCACCAGCGCAACGCGCAATGCCATCAGGGGCAGATCGCGTACCCGGCGCACCGTCGTCTCGTGCACTTGCCGGCATCGGCTCCCGCAGTGCTCGCAATGCATCGTGCGGGCCGTGGGTTTGAGGTAGATAGTGACGGTCCGGCTGTCGCCTTCCGGCCAGGCGATCCGCTCCACCCGGTAGCCTTCCCAGCCACCCAGCCTCTCAATCGTCTTCCGATCCAGCATGACCTGACCCCTGAGGCCCTGATTTCAGGCTTCAAGGGTAACGGGAGCCGGCAAAAGCTCCACGCTAATCCGCGATGAACCGTAAAAAAGCCTTCCGGCAAGTCCTCACGCAAAGGCGCCTCCAAGGCGTAAGCGTGGCAAGGGCTTGCCGGCATTTTGGTATCAGTCGCCAAGCGTACTATCAGGCAGGCCATCGTCAGCAGCGGCAATTGGCCGACGGTGCTCGGGCGCTCGCGCTGGTAGGTGGCTATCGAGCGCGCCAGCCGCGCATCGGCACGCGCAAGCTGCATCATCTGATTGGACCGACGCTTCAAGCATCGGGAGTGGCAATGGGGCGCGACCGTCTGTTTGGCGTCCTTCGTGATGCCCGGCTGCTGGTCCCCATGCGGCGGGCGTACCACAAGACGACCGACAGCCATCACCGCTTCCGGCGGCACCCCAATCTTCTCAAGCCCGGCGAAGGGCGCGTGGTACCGACCGGCAGTGAGCAGGTCTGGGTAGCCGACATTACCTACCTGCCCACGCAGGGGAAATTTGTATACCTGAGCCTGATTACCGATGTGTGGTCGCGCAGGATCGTGGGCTGGAGCGTGCACGACACCCTGCAGACCGAACAGGTCGCCCAAGCACTGCAGATGGCGCTGAAGGAACGAAAAACGCGGCAGCAGCTGATCCATCACTCCGACCGGGGTATCCAGTACTGCTCGGACTACTACCAGAAGATCCACGCCAGGCATGGGGTGACCTGCTCGATGACCGATGGCTACGACTGCTACCAGAATGCGCTGGCCGAACGGGTCAATGGAATTTTGAAGGGCGAGTTCCTGCTGCACCGGCCTCGGGACCTGCTGCAGGCACGCCAGATGGTCGCCGAGTCGGTGGGGATCTATAACGCCGAGCGGCCGCACCTGTCGCTTAAAATGCAAACGCCCGATGCGGTGCATCGGGCGTCTCTGGCCGCCTGACGGCGGCCAGATCATCCGCCACAGGTGTCAACCTATGGCAGGACGGGTCACTCGCCCACTTCCCGGCGGGCATAGGAATCGGCCGAAACCGCCCCTGCTGTGACCGCCATCGCGGCCTTTCACGGCAGCCTGCATACAGACTTCGGCGCACGAAGCAGGTCCCTCCGGCCTGCACAGGTGCCCTCATGCCACTGCCCTCCCCGCGTCGTCGCAGCCCTACCCTGCTCGCCCTCAGCCTGTCGCTGTGCGCCCTTCCGGCCCTGGCCCAGCAGTCCGGCCAGCTGGTGTCGGCCCAGCCCTTTCATGCCGACTGGCTGCCCGTCGAGGCCGCCCAGGTCTACAAGGTCAGCTATGGCACCCGCAACCTGCACCAGCAACCGGCGCTGAGCACCGGCCTGGTGTTCCTGCCTGCTGGCCCGGCCCCGGCCGGTGGCTGGCCCGTGGTGTCCTGGGCCCACGGCACCCAGGGCATCGCCGACCACTGCGCACCCTCGGTGTCCGGCCCGTTCCAGCCGGCCCGTGATGCGGCCTACCTGGGCCAGTACCTGCAGCACGGCTACGCCATCGTCGCCTCGGACTTCCAGGGCATGGGCTCCCCCGGCGAGCACGCCTACCTGCACGGCCCCAGCGTGGCCCACAACATCGTGGACCTGGTCAGCGCCGGGCAGCAGCTCAACGCGCGCCTGCCCGCCACCCAGCAGCTCTCCCCGCGCTGGGTGTCGGTGGGGCATTCGCAGGGCGCCGGCGCGGCGGTCTATGCCGCGAGCGTGGCCTCGGCGCTGGGCGGGCCGGCGCTGGACTTCCGTGGCGCGGTGGGCACCGGCACGCCCGCCTGGGTCAACCTGACCACCCGTGGACTCGGCCCGGGCTCCACCCAGCAGCTGGGTGCGGGGGTCAACGCCTACATGAGCTACCTGATCAACGGCCTGCTCCAGGCCGAGCCGCGCATCGACGGCCTGCTCACCGACCTGGGCCGGCAGCGCCTGGCGATGGCCCGGCAGCTGTGCCTGGCCGACCTCACCCGGGAACTGGACGGCGCCACCCTCGCCGAGTACTTCCACACCCCGCTGAGCGCCATCCCCGGCATCGGCCAGACCCTGGACGACTACCTGGGCATGCCGCTGCGCGGATTCGACCAGCCGCTCCTGCTCGCGCACGGCTCACGCGATACCGATGTCAGCTATGTCGGCACGCTGCTGTATGCACTGGTACTGGCCATCCATCGGCAGCCGGTCGCCTTCCGCAGCTATCCGGTCACCCATGCGCAGACCATGCAGGCGGCCAGTGCCGATGCGCTGGCGTTCGTCGACGCGCGCTTTGGCACGACCCCGGCCCATCGCGCGCCGGGCTGGAACGTCAGCGCTGCCGACATCGCCGCCGCCACGGACGGCATCGATGACCTGCCCGAAGAGGTGCTGCGCTGAGACCGGCCGCCACAGGCGACCGGCCGCGCATCCCTCACCCCTGGTAGCCGTTGCTGATCGGGTAACGGCGCTCGCGGCCAAACGCGCGGCGCGAGACCTTCGGGCCGGGGGCGGCCTGGTGACGCTTCCACTCGCTGGTGCGTACCAGGCGCAGCACGCGGTCCACCACCTCGGCAGCGTAACCGGCGGCGACGATCTCCTCGCGCGACTGTTCCTGGTCCACGAAGCGGTACAGGATGCCGTCCAGCACGTCGTAGGCCGGCAGCGAATCCTGGTCGGTCTGGTTGTCGCGCAGTTCGGCCGACGGCGGCCGGCTGATCACCGCCGGCGGGATCACCGGTGCGCCGCCCACCGTGTTGCGCCATTTGGACAAGCCGAACACCTCGGTCTTGTACAGGTCCTTGAGCGGGGCATAGCCACCGCACATGTCGCCGTAGATGGTCGCGTAGCCCACCGCGTACTCGCTCTTGTTGCCGGTGGTCAGCAGCAGCCCGCCAAACTTGTTGGACAGCGCCATCAGGATCACCCCACGGCTGCGCGACTGCAGGTTCTCTTCGGTCACATCGGCGGCCTGGCCTTCAAACATCGGGCCCAGCGCGGCCATCAGCCCCTCGAATACCGGCTCGATCGACACCGCCTCAAGCGTCACCCCCAGCGCGCGGCACTGCTCGGCGGCCAGGTCGTTGGACATGCCGGCGGTGTAGCGCGATGGCAAGCGCACCGCGGTGACGTTGTCCGCGCCCAGCGCATCCACCGCCATCGCAAGCACCAGCGCCGAATCGATGCCGCCGGACAGGCCCAGCCAGACCTTCTTGAAGCCGTTCTTGCGGCAGTAATCCTGGATGCCACGGGTGACCGCGCGCCAGGCCAGCGCGTCCATGCTCTCGTCGCCGTCGTCGATCCACTCGCGCGGCAGGAAGCGCCGCGTGCTGGCCTCGTAATCCACCACCAGCCACTGGTCGGTGAACGCCGCCGCTGCCGGATGCACCGTGCCATCGCCATCGGCCACCACCGAAGCGCCATCGAACACCAGTGAATCCTGGCCGCCCACCACGTTGAGGTAGGCAATCGCCGCGCCGCTCTCACGGGTGCGCTCGGCCAGCAGTGCATCGCGCTGGGCATGCTTGCCGCGCTCGTACGGCGAGGCATTGGGCACGATCACCAGCTGCGCGCCCTGGCGCACGGTATCGGCCAGCGGCTCGGCAAACCACAGGTCTTCGCAGACCAGTACGCCCACCGGCACGCCGTTCAACTCGAACACGCAGCTGCCGCCATCCGGGTCCACATCGAAGTAGCGGCGCTCATCGAACACCGCGTAATTGGGCAGCTCGCGCTTGCGATAGGTGTGCAGCACGGCGCCATCGCGCAGCACGCTGGCCGCGTTGTAGACCACCGCCCCGGCGGCCTGTGGCCAGCCCACCACCGCGGTGATGCCGGTGGCGGCCGCCGCGATGCGCTCCAGCGCCTGCTGGCAGTCGTACAGGAACCCCGGGCGCAGCAGCAGGTCTTCCGGCGGATACCCGCTGATGGCCAGTTCCGGGAACACCACCAGTTCGGCACCGTACTCATCGCGCGCCTCGGCGATCATCGCGATGATGGTGTCGGTATTGCGCGCCACCGCACCCACCGGGAAATCAAACTGCGCCATCGCGATGCGGATCGAAGCCATGAAGGTCCAGCCTGTGGTTGCAATGCACCCATTGTAGTGCCGGGCTCTGCCCGGCAACCACGCAGTGCCCGGCGGAATCGCGTATCGACCAACGGTCGATACCTACCGGAAGGGTAGAGCCGGTCCAGCGGTCGGCAGGATGGTGACACCGCTCGGTAGCGCCCGACCGTTGGTCGGGCGGCGGCGTGGTGGCGCCGGAGGGTAGCGCCCGACCGTTGGTCGGGCGGCGGTGCGACACGGGTGCCGCAGAACGCAGAAAGGCCGCCCGGAGGCGGCCTTTCTTAGCCGACCAACGGTCGGCTCTACGACACGTCGGCCGCGTGTGCGGCCGGCAGTCTTACTTCACCAGCTTGGCAATCGCCGCGCCCAGGTCGCCCGGCGAACGCACGGTGACGACGCCAGCGGCTTCCATGGCGGCAAACTTGCCTTCCGCGGTGCCCTTGCCACCCGATGCGATCGCACCGGCGTGGCCCATGCGCTTGCCGGCCGGGGCCGACGCGCCAGCGATGAAACCGACGACCGGCTTCTTCACGAACTGCTTGATGTACTCGGCACCGGCTTCTTCAGCATCGCCGCCGATTTCGCCGACCATGATGATGCCCAGGGTCTGCGGATCTTCGTTGAACAGCTTCAGGCAGTCGACGAAGTTCAGGCCGTTGATCGGGTCGCCACCGATACCGATGCAGGTGGACTGGCCCAGGCCGACTTCGGTGGTCTGCTTGACCGCTTCATAGGTCAGGGTGCCCGAGCGCGACACGATGCCGATCTTGCCCGGCATGTGGATGTGGCCCGGCATGATGCCGATCTTGCACTCGCCGGGGGTGATGACGCCCGGGCAGTTCGGACCGACCAGCACGGTGTCCGGATGCGAGCGGGTCAGCACGTTCTTGACGCGCAGCATGTCCAGCACCGGGATGCCTTCGGTGATGCAGACGATGACCTTGATGCCGGCAGCCGCCGCTTCCAGGATCGCATCGGCCGCGTACGGCGGCGGCACGTAGATCACCGACGCGTCGGCGTGGGTGCTTTCCACGGCCTCGGCCACGGTGTTGAAGACCGGCAGGTCGATGTGGGTGGTGCCGCCCTTGCCGGGGGTCACGCCGCCAACAACCTGGGTGCCGTACTCGATCATCTGAGTGGCGTGGAAGGTACCCTGCTGGCCGGTGAAGCCCTGCACGATCACCTTGGTGTTTTTGTTAATCAAGACAGACATTTATATTCCTTGGTGTCGGATCAGGCGGCGGCTTTGACAGCAGCGACGACCTTCTTGGCACCGTCGTTGATGTTGTCTGCCGGGATGATGGCCATGCCGCTGTCACGCAGCAGCTGCTTGCCTTCTTCCACATTGGTGCCTTCCAGGCGCACCACGACCGGAACCTTGACGCCCACTTCCTTCACGGCGGCGATGATGCCTTCGGCAATCATGTCGCAGCGGACGATGCCGCCGAAGATGTTGACGAAGATGCCTTCGACCTTGTCCGAGGACAGGATCAGCTTGAAGGCTTCGATGACGCGCTGCTTGTTGGCACCGCCGCCCACGTCCAGGAAGTTCGCCGGCTCGCCGCCGTTGAGCTTGATGACGTCCATGGTGGCCATGGCCAGGCCGGCGCCGTTGACCATGCAGCCGATGTTGCCGTCCATGGTGACGTAATTGATGTCCATCTCCGAAGCGATCACTTCGGTCGGGTCTTCCTGGGTCTTGTCGCGCATGGCGACCAGGGCCTTCTGACGGAACGCGGCGTTGTCGTCGCTGTCGAACTTGCCGTCCAGCGCGTACAGGTTGCCGTCGTCCAGGATGGCCAGCGGGTTGATTTCAACCAGCGCCAGGTCCTTTTCGTTGAAGAGGCGGTACAGGTTCACCATGATGTTGGCGAACTGGCCGGCCTGCTTGGCAGTCAGGCCCAGCTTGAAGCCGAAATCGCGGCCGTGGTAACCCTGCACGCCTTCAACGAAATCAACGTTGAGCGAGTGGATCAGCTCCGGGGTTTCAGCGGCAACCTGCTCGATCTCCACGCCGCCTTCCGAAGAAGCGATGTAGGTGATGGTCTTGGTGCCACGGTCAACCAGCACCGACAGGTACAGTTCCTTGACGATCTCACCGGCGGTGGTCACCAGCACCAGGTTGACCGGCAGCTCGACGCCAGCGGTCTGGTAGGTGGCCATCTTGGTGCCGAGCATCTTGGCCGCAGCGGCCTTCACATCGTCGGTGGTCTTGCAGAACTTGACGCCGCCCGCCTTGCCGCGACCGCCAGCATGGATCTGCGCCTTGACCATCCAGGGGCCCTGGCCCAGCGACTGGGCAGCGGCAACGGCTTCGTCCGCGGTAGCGGCGACCTTGCCGGCCGGGACCGGGATGCCGTACTCGGCAAGCAGTTGTTTTGACTGGTATTCGTGGAAATTCATGCGTCACCGTGGGAATAGGAACGACCGCACGCATCTCCAAGGCTCCCTCACGGGGCACCGGCACGGACCGCGGCGGGCCCACTATTGTGGACGAGCCGGCGCGCAGGCGCAAAGACACGCGTGGCGGCCCCGGAGCCGGGGCAGTTTTCCACCTTCATTCAGGCAGTTGCGACGCCGCCACCGGCCCACCACCAGGCCGGCGGCGCTCGAAATGCGCGGCAGGGGTGCGATTGGCCAGCCCCTTGGAGGGGCTGGGTGCCTATACTGACCGCTCAACGGACCGGCCCGGGCCGTTGAAACGCAGCCGAGCAGCGCTCGGCTTGACCAGGGCAGCCAGAAGGGGAGTTCCGGCGTGTCACCCAGTGCTTCATTGATCGACCGCATCGAATCGATACCGCGGCGCGAGCTGTACTTTTTCGCCCTGTACCGGCTGCTGATGGCCGCGGTGATCGCCGCGCTGCTGTTCAGCCCGCTCAACTCGATGGTGGGCCCGTCCGACCATCCGCAGCTGGCTACCTGGGTCAGTGGCGCCTACCTGCTGCTGTCGCTGCTGATCCTGGTGGTGGGCCGCAACGAGCGCTGGCTGCGCCCGATCGTGGTGGGTAGCGTGGCGGTGGACATCGTCGCGGCCACCCTGCTGGCCCACGCCCTGCCCGGCGCCAGTGCCGGCATCTCGATGTCGCTGCTGTTCAACGTCGCCGCCGCCGCCACCCTGCTGCCGCTGAGCCTGGGCATGGGCATCGCGCTGACCGCCAGCGCGGCCACCGCCGGTGAATACGTCTGGAAGCTGGTCGAAGGCGGCGATCCCACCCGCACCCTGGCCGAACTGGCAATGTTCATTACCAGCTACCTGGCCCTGGCCTTCGTCAGCTACCAGGTGGGCAACCGCGCCCGCCGCAACCAGCAACTGGCCAACCAGCGCGGCGACGAGGTCGCCAACCTGTTTGAGATCAACGAGCTGATCATCCGCCGCATGCGCACCGGCGTACTGGTGGTGGACGCGGCCAACCGCATCACCCTGGCCAACGAAGCGGCCTCCACCCTGATCGGCGATGCCGACGGCAATGGCGGCAGCGGCCGGCTGGAGCTGGGCAGCGCCGCACCGGACCTGAGCCGTCGTCTGCAGCGCTGGCGCAATGGCTGGACCAACGAGGAAACGCCGCTGCAGTTGTCCCCGGACCAACCCGAGGTGCAGCCACGCTTTGCCCGCCTGCTGGCCGGCAGCGACCTGACCCTGGTGTTCCTGGATGACTCCAGCGTGGTCTCCCGCCGTGCGGAATCGCTGACCCTGTCGGCGATGGGACGCTTCTCGGCCAGCCTGGCCCACGAGATCCGCAACCCGCTGGCCGCGATCAACTACGCCGCCCAGCTGCTGGAAGAATCCACCGCCATCGGCGATACCGACCGCCGCCTGCTGCAGATCATCCACCAGCAGTGCCAGCGCACCAACGGCATCGTCGAAAGCGTGCTCGGGCTGGCCCGGCGCGAGCGCGCCAATCCTGAAAACCTGGACCTGGCCGCGTTCGTGCGCCGCTTCGTGCTGGAGTACAAACAGGGCATCACCCTGGAAACCGACAGCATCGAACCGATCATCACCGAGACCTCGGTACACGCCCTGGTCGACCCGCGCCACCTGCACCAGATCCTCACCGTGCTGGTGCACAACGCACTCAAGTACGGCCGTATCGCCCAGGAGCCGGCGCGGGTGCGGCTGCGGGTGGCGCGCCAGGAGCGCGCCGCCGTCATCGAACGTCATGGACCGCGGCCCCGGCATCCCCGAGACGGTGGCCAACCAGCTGTTCCGCCCGTTCTTCACCACCTCCGAACACGGCACCGGGCTGGGCCTGTATATCGCCCGCGAGCTGTGCAAGGCCAACCAGGCCAACCTGGAGTATGTGTCGGTGCCGGCCGGCGGTGCGTGCTTCCGGCTGGTACTGGCCGGTCCACACACGATGCTCCCGCAATGACCCGACCCGCGCAGGCACCGACCCTGCGATGGGGCGCACGCGTCAAACATTTGTCGGATACAACCGCCCTCGGCTATCTTCCCCGCATATGAACGAAAACCGCAGCGCCCTCGTCGTCGACGACGAACGTGACATCCGCGAACTGCTGGTACTGACCCTGGGCCGCATGGGCCTGCGGATCAGCACCGCGGCCAATCTCGCCGAAGCCCGCGAACTGCTGGCCAGCAATCCCTACGACCTTTGCATCACCGACATGCGCCTGCCCGACGGCAACGGCATCGAACTGGTCACCGAGATCGCCCAGCATTACCCACGCACTCCCGTGGCGATGATCACCGCGTTCGGCAGCATGGACCTGGCAGTGGAAGCGCTGAAGGCCGGCGCCTTCGACTTCGTCAGCAAGCCGGTGGACATCTCGGTGCTGCGCGGCCTGGTCAAGCACGCGCTGGAACTCAACAACAGCGAACGTGCCGCGCCACCGCCGCCGCCCTCCGAACAGGCCGCGCGCCTGCTCGGCGAGTCGCCGGTGATGGACGTGCTGCGCACCACCATCGCCAAGGTCGCGCGCAGCCAGGCTCCGGTCTACATCCTCGGCGAATCCGGCGTGGGCAAGGAACTGGTGGCACGCACCATCCACGCGCAGAGCGCGCGCGCGATTGGCACCTTCGTCCCGGTCAACTGTGGCGCCATCCCGTCCGAACTGATGGAAAGCGAGTTCTTCGGCCACAAGAAGGGCAGCTTCAGCGGCGCCCATGCCGACAAGCCCGGCCTGTTCCAGGCCGCGCATGGCGGCACCCTGTTCCTGGACGAAGTGGCCGAGCTGCCGCTGCAGATGCAGGTCAAGCTGCTGCGCGCGATCCAGGAGAAATCCATCCGTCCGGTGGGTTCGGCCACCGAAGTTCCGGTCGATGTGCGCATCCTCTCGGCCACCCATAAAGACCTGGGCGAGCTGGTCGAGGACGGGCGCTTCCGCCACGATCTCTACTACCGCATCAACGTGATCGAACTGCGCGTGCCGCCCCTACGCGAGCGCCGCAGCGACCTGCCCAAGCTGGCCGCCGCGATCCTGGCACGCCTGGCACGCACCCACGAGCGCCCCACTCCGCTGCTGGCCCCGTCGGCACTGGAGGCACTGGCCCAGTACCACTTCCCCGGCAACGTGCGCGAACTGGAGAACATCCTGGAACGCGCGCTGGCGCTGGCCGAAGCCGACAGCATCGGCGCCCCCGACCTGCGCCTGCCGCAGCACGGCAGCGCGCGCCATGCCAGCGGTAGCGCGGCGGTACACGAAGAAGCCGTGGTCGACCTGCCGGCCGGCAACGGTGCGCTGCCCTCCTACATCGAGCAGATGGAGCGCACCGCAATCCAGCGCGCGCTGGAAGAGAACCGCTGGAACAAGACCCGCACCGCCGCGCAGCTGGGCATCACCTTCCGCGCGCTGCGCTACAAGTTGAAAAAGCTCGGCATGGATTAGTTGCCCACCGGGCATATCCGGTAGGTGCCGACCGTTGGTCGGCACGATGCATCACCGTTACGTGCCGGCCACCGGCCGGCACGCCGGCCGATCAATCCTTGGTCACCCGATTGATCTCAGCCAGGCTGGTCGTCCCCGCCGCCGCCTTGACCAGCGCGCTCTGGCGCAGGTCATTCACCCCCGCGCGCTGCGCCGCCTCGGCAATCTGGATCGCATTGCCACCGGCCAGCACGATCACCGAAATCTCCTCGCTCATCGGCATCACCTGGTAGATACCGGTACGGCCCTTGTAGCCCTCGGTGCATTCTTCGCAGCCGACCGGCTCATACAACTTGATGCCCGCATCGATCTGGTCCTGGCTGAATCCTTCGGCCAGCAGCGCATGCGCCGGCAGCTCGATCGGCCGCTTGCAGTTGCTGCACAGGCGCCGCGCCAGGCGCTGGGCAATCACCAGCGTCACCGAACTGGTGATATTGAACGGTGCGATGCCCATGTTCATCAGGCGCGCGATGGTCTGCGGCGCATCGTTGGTGTGCAGCGTGGACAGCACCATGTGGCCGGTCTGCGCGGCCTTGATCGCGATCTCGGCGGTTTCCAGGTCACGGATTTCGCCGACCATGATGATGTCCGGGTCCTGCCGCAGGAACGAACGCAAGGCCACCGCGAAGGTCATGCCGCGCTTGTTGTTCTGCTGCACCTGGTTGACCCCGGGCAGGCGGATTTCAACCGGATCTTCGGCGGTGGAGATGTTGCGGGTTTCATCGTTGAGGATGCCCAGCGCGGTATACAGCGACACCGTCTTGCCCGACCCAGTCGGGCCGGTCACCAGCACCATGCCGTACGGCTTGTGGATGGCCTCCAGGAACAGGCGCTGCTGTTCCGGCTCGTAACCCAGTTTGTCGATGCCCAGCTTGGCCGCGCTGCCATCGAGGATACGCAGCACGATCTTCTCGCCGAACAGCGTGGGCAGCGTGCTCACGCGGAAATCGATCTGGCGGGTCTTGGACAGGTTGAGCTTGATCCGCCCATCCTGCGGCACGCGCTTCTCGGCGATGTCCAGCTGCGACATCACCTTCAGGCGCGCGGCGATGCGCTGGCTGAGCTTGACCGGGGCCTTGGCCACGTTCTTGAGCAGGCCATCGATGCGGAAACGCACCCGGTAGTCGTCTTCATACGGTTCAAAATGGATGTCCGACGCGCCCTTGCGGATCGCATCGACCAACACCTTGTTGACGAACTTCACCACCGGGGTGTCGTCGCCCTTGGCGTCCACGCCGGTGTCGGTGGAGCCGCCTTCTTCGTCACCCCCGGACACGTCCAGGTCGCCCATGCCCTCATCGTCACCGCCGAGGTTACCGGCCAGGGTGTCGTGCTTGGATTGCCACTGTTCCAGGGTGCGCTTGATCTGCTCCTCATCCACCAGGATCGGCTCCACCACCAGGTTGGTGTGGAACTTGATCTCATCCAGGGAATGGGTGGGGTCGCTGGTGCCGATGAACAGCTTGCCGCCGCGCTTGAACAGCGGCAGCACCCGGTGCTTGCGCAGCAGCTCCTCGCTGACCAGGCTGATGGCGTTGTGGCTGCCGTCGAACACCGACACGTCCAGCAAGGGCATGCCGAACTCCAGCGCGTTGGCGGCGGCCAGTTGAGCGGCGGTGACCAGCTTCTTTTCGGCAAACCACTGGGGCAATGGCTGTTTGGCCGCGCCGGCCTTGGCCATGGCGTCGCGCGCGGTGACCTCGTCCAGCGCGCCGTCCTGGACCAGGCGGCGGGCGATGCCGGTGATCCCGACGAGATTGGCGGTGATTGCGGCATTCATTGGGCAGATCCTTCAGTACTTGACTGCATTATGGCCAGCAAGCGCCATGGGTACTAGCACCCCGCAGGACGATACGGCTCGCCAAATGCGGTGGCGTCACAGGTCCAGACACCATCAGTGTTACGCCGAAGCACAAGCTCAAGGCCATTAACCGCGGGGCCGCCGGCGACGGTGCAGGAGATGGTGCTCACGCCCAAGTCGGACAACGCCGCGGAAACCGCTGTACAACGGTCAGTGACGGCAAGCCCTACGTAAGCTGCGTCAACCAGCGCCGCATTCCTGCTGTCTTGTGCAACTGACTCAACAGTAGTTTTGCCGGGACGAATCTCTGCCAATGCGGCGGTGACTTGAGCCCTTGCGACGTAAATCTGGTAAGCAGGCACAGCAATTGCGGCAAGAATGGCGATGATTGCCACAACAATCATCAGCTCGATCAGGGTAAATCCGGAAGGCTTGTGAGGCATATTCTCTCCCCTTGAGAATCAGTCTCTTCACAACGAACAATTAGCAAAAGAAAGGCCCCGACGATGCGGGGCCTCCCTTAACAGCACCAACGCAACCAATTAACCCTGGCAGGTCGCCGGAGCGTACTTGGTCTTGTCAGCAGCAGCCAGATCGGAAGTGCAAGCCCAGGTGCCGTCAGCATCGCGCGACCAGGTGATGTTTTTGCCAGCAACCTTAGGATTGCCCTTCAGCTCACAGACAATGGTGCCCACGCCGGCAGCCGGTGCGGTGGCGGTCATCTCGCAACGGTCGCTATCAGCCTTCAGGCCAAGATTCGTGACGGTGGTGTACTCGGTGGCAGTCTCGACGCCGTCATTGACCTTGGTTTCATACGACGTCTTGCCGGCACCGGCTTCAGCCATGCCCGCAGTGAACTGCGACTTGGCCACATAGTTCTGGTACTGCGGCAGCGCAATCGCGGCCAGAATGGCGATGATCGCAACAACGATCATCAGTTCGATCAGGGTAAAGCCCTGCTGCTTCTTCATGAATACATCCCCTAGAGGTAGGAAAAAATGAACACTGGGTCGAAGCCTGTGCCGGCGGACCGGTGAGCAAGGCTGGCGCCCGTGCGGGTGGATCAAAGCAGGTTGCGTGCCAACTTCGTAGCAATGCTCCCCAGCATTCCCCGGCGCAATCATGGCAGCAATATGCAGGATTGGAACCCCCCTCACGGTAATTTGCGACCAAACCGGCAGTGTGACGTGTTGCGTCACCTTGTGACCCAGCGGGTCTATGACGCAGGTCACGGACCGCCGTGGCCAGGGGATGCCACAGACGCCAGGAACCGGCTAACATGCCGCGCAGATAGCCCGCCTGGGGATGGCGTGGCTGGGGAGCCTGTATGTCTGTCAGCCGTAGTGCCGTCAAGAAAGAGCCCGTGGCGCGTAGCACCATGGAATTGCAGCCGTTTGTCTGGGAGGGGACCGACAAGCGGGGCATCAAGATGAAGGGTGAACAGCCCGCCAAGAACATGAACCTGCTGCGCGCCGAGCTGCGCCGCCAGGGCATTACGCCCACGGTGGTCAAGCCCAAGCCCAAGCCTTTGTTCGGTGCGGCGGGCAGCTCAATCAGCTCCAAGGACATCGCCTTCTTCAGTCGCCAGATGGCGACCATGATGAAATCCGGCGTGCCCATCGTGGGGGCGCTGGACATCATTGGCAGCGGACACAAGAACCCGCGCATGAAGAAGATGGTGGACACCATCCGCACTGATATCGAGGGAGGCTCGTCGCTCAACGAAGCGATCAGTCGCCATCCGGTCCAGTTCGACGAGTTGTACCGCAACTTGGTCAAGGCCGGCGAAGGTGCCGGTGTACTGGAGACCGTGCTGGAGACGGTGGCCAACTACAAAGAAAATATCGAAGCGCTGAAGGGCAAGATCAAGAAAGCCCTGTTCTATCCGATCATGGTGTTTGCTGTTGCCATGCTGGTGAGCGGCATCCTGCTGGTGTGGGTGGTCCCACAGTTCGAAGAAGTGTTCAAGGGCTTCGGCGCAGATCTGCCGGCGTTTACCCAGATGATCGTGAACATGTCGCGTTTCATGGTGGCTTGGTGGTGGTTAATTCTGATCGTGACAATTGGCGCTGTGGTCGGCTTCATCGCCGCCTACAAACGCTCTCCCAAAATGCAGCACACGATGGACCGCCTGATCCTGAAGTTCCCGGTCATCGGCCAACTGATGCACAACAGTGCCATCGCCCGGTTTGCCCGCACCACCGCCGTGACCTTCAAGGCCGGCGTGCCGCTGGTGGAGGCCCTGAGCATCGTGGCCGGCGCCACGGGCAACAAGGTCTACGAAGAAGCCGTGCTGCGCATGCGCGATGACGTGTCGGTCGGTTACCCGGTCAACATGGCCATGAAGCAGACCAATCTGTTCCCGCACATGGTGATCCAGATGACCGGCATCGGCGAAGAGGCCGGCGCCCTGGATGCCATGCTGTTCAAGGTGGCGGAGTACTATGAGCAGGAAGTCAACAATGCCGTGGACGCACTGGCCAGCCTGCTGGAACCGATTGTGATGGTGGTTATTGGTACCATCGTCGGCGGCATGGTGATCGGCATGTACCTGCCCATCTTCAAGCTCGCCTCGGTAGTTGGATAACTAAGCAATGGCATTTCTCGACCAGCACGTCGGTCTCGGCTACCCCGCCGCGGCCGGCCTGGGGCTGCTGCTGGGCAGCTTCCTCAACGTAGTCATCCTGCGCCTGCCCAAGCGGCTGGAGTGGCAGTGGAAGCGCGACGCCCGCGAAGTCCTGGAAGAACCAGACATCTACGAGCCGCCACCGCCGGGGATCGTGGTGGAGCCCTCGCACTGCCCGCACTGCAAGCACAAGCTGTCCTGGTACGAGAACATCCCGCTGTTCAGCTGGCTGGTACTGCGTGGCAAGTGCCGCCATTGCCACGCCCCCATCTCCATCCAGTACCCGCTGGTGGAGCTGGTGACCGCCCTGCTGGTGCTGGCCAGCGTGTGGCAGTTCGGGTTTGGCTGGCAGGGCTTCGGCGCCATCGTGCTGAGCTGCTTCCTGGTGGCGCTGTCGGGCATCGACCTGCGCACCCAGCTGCTGCCCGACCAGTTGACCCTGCCCTTGATGTGGCTGGGCCTGATCGCCGCCAGTGACAACCTCTATATGCCGGCCAAGCCGGCGTTGCTCGGGGCGCTGGCCGGGTATCTGTCGCTGTGGTCGGTGTGGTGGCTGTTCAAGCAGGTCACCGGCAAGGAAGGCATGGGCCATGGCGATTTCAAGCTGCTGGCGGCACTGGGCGCCTGGTGTGGGTTGAAGGGCATCCTGCCGATCATCCTGCTGTCGTCGGTGGTCGGGGCGATCATCGGCTCGGTCTGGCTGTACTCGCGCGGCCGCGATCGCGCCACGCCGATCCCGTTCGGTCCTTATTTGGCGATTGCCGGCTGGATCGTGTTCATGTGGGGCGAGCAGCTGATCAACGCCTACCTGGGCTACGCCGGCCTACGCTGAGGGCCGGCCGATGAGTCGTTACACCATCGGGCTCACCGGCGGCGTCGCCGCCGGCAAGAGCGCGCTGAGCAGCCGCTTCGAAGCACTGGGCATCACCGTGGCCGATGCCGACGTGGCCGCCCGCGCGGTAGTCGCGCCCGGCAGTGAGGGGCTGGCCCGGATCGTTGCGCATTTTGGTACGGACATCCTGCTGGCCGACGGCCAGCTTGACCGCGCCGCCTTGCGCGAGCGCATCTTTGCTTCAGTGCAGGAGCGCCAGGCACTGGAAGCCATTACCCATCCGGCGATCCGCGAACGGCTGCGGCAGACCTGCGAGCAGGCCGAAGGCCCCTACGCGATCGCCGCGATCCCGCTGTTGACCGAAGCCGGCGGGCGCCAGCACTACCCGTGGTTGAACCGGGTCCTGGTGGTGGATGTGCCGGTGGCCGTACAGCATGCGCGGCTGATGCAGCGCGACGGCATCACCAGCGAACTGGCCGACCGCATGATCGCCGCCCAGGCCAGCCGCGAGGCGCGCCTGGCGCTGGCCGATGATGTGGTGGTCAATGACGGGCCGCCGGAACACCTGCAGGCCCAGGTCGAACAGCTGGACCGCCTGTACCGGACGCTGGCCACCGCCGACCCCAGGTAGCGCATCTGATAGAAGGCCGGTTACAGCGCGGGCGCGAAGGTCAACGTGGCAATCACGCCGCGATCCACGCCGGGCCGCACGCTGACCTGCCAGCCATACAGGTCGCACAGGCGACTGACGATCGACAGGCCGATGCCGCCGCCTTGCGAATGCCCGGCATGGGTGCCGCGATAGCCGCGCTGGAACAGCTTGGCCGCGTCTTCGGCACTCAGTCCCGGGCCGCTGTCGACCACATCGACGCCGTTGCTGCTCACGCATACCCGCACCGAGCCTTCCTGCGAGTACTTCACCGCGTTGCCGATCAGGTTGCCCAAGGCCACCGACAGCGCCGATTCGGGGGCGTCGATGACCAGGTCGCGCTCGCCTTCCAGCAGCAGTTCCAGCGGCTTGCCGCCCAGCTGCGCGCGGTGCGCATCCAGCAGTTGCTCGGCCACCCGCGCCACATTGCTGATGCCCTGCCCGCGTTCATTGCGCGACAACAGCAACAGCGAGCCGATCAGGTCGGTGCACTGCTGTTCTGCGCGCTGGATGCGTTGCAGGCGTTGCAGCACCTTTTCATCCAGGCCGGGGCGGGCGAGCAGCAGCTCGGTGGCCCCCCGGATCACCGCCAGCGGGGTACGCAGCTCGTGGCTGACATCGGCGTTGAATTCACGGTCGCGCTGCACCACTTCGGTCAACCGCGAGGAATAGTCATCGAGGGCCTGGGCCAGCTGGCCCACTTCATCGTCCGGGAAGCGCGGCGCCAGTGGCTCCGGCTCGCTGGTGCCGCCGCGATAGGCACGCAGCCGTGCGGCCAGGTCCGAGACCGGCTTCATGACTTTGGAGGCCGACCACCAGCCCAGTACCAGCGACAGCACGCTGAATACCAGGACAGACACCAGCAGCGCGCGATTGAGCTGGGACTCACCGCGAATGCTTTCGGTCATGTCATAAGCCAGGAAGAACCATGCATCCGGCGTCTTGCGCACTGCAAGCTTGTAGGAGAACGCCTTGCCCTTCTCATCCACGCCGCTGACGCCGTGGATACCATCATTCAGCTCATACCAGTCCGGCTCTTCCTGCCGCAGCGCTTGAAATTTGTCTGGCTTGACCAGGCGCGCATACATCTGCTGCACCGGCAGATCGGGGTTGCGCGAGGGGTTGGCAGCGTAGCGCTTGGCGTACTCGTCGATGTTGCGGTTCAACACGTCTTCCACCAACTGGTTTTCCACGCGGGCGCGGGTCCAGGTAGTGGCAAACGCGAACAGCGCCGTCAGGCAGAAGCCCAACAGCGCGAACGAGACGATGATGCGGCTGCGCAGCCGGCGCCGGTAAGGCGCCCGGCGTCGCTCCCCCTTGCCCGTCACCGGATCAGGCTTCGGGCGCGGCGATGCGGTATCCGATGCCATGACGGGTCTGGATCAGCGGCACCTCGAAAGGCTTGTCGACCACGGCGCGCAGACCATGGATATGCACGCGCAGCGAGTCCGAATCGGGCAGTTCTTCGCCCCATACGCGGGTTTCCAGCTCCTGGCGGGTTACCACGGCCGGTGCGGCTTCCATCAGCGCCTGCAGGATCTTCAGCGCGGTCGGGTTGAGCTGCAGCAGCTTGCCCTGGCGGCGCACTTCCAGCGTGTCCAGGTTGTATTCCAGGTCGCCGGTTTCCAGCACGCGGGTCTGTACGCCCTTGCCGCGACGCGACAGGGCGTTCAACCGCACTTCCACTTCCTGCAGCGCGAACGGCTTGATCAGGTAGTCGTCGGCACCGGAATCGAAACCGGCCAGCTTGTTGTCCAGCGAATCACGCGCGGTGAGCATCAACACCGGGGTCTGCTTGCGCGCTTCATTGCGCAGCTTGCGGCAGACTTCAATGCCGTCCATGCCGGGCAGGTTGAGGTCCAGCACGATCGCATCGAACTCGTGCACCACGGCCAGGTGCAGGCCGGTCACGCCATCGGCGGCAAAGTCCACGGTGTGGCCGCGGTCTTCAAGGTAGTCGCCCAGGTTGGCGGCGATGTCGCTGTTGTCTTCAATTACAAGAATTCGCACTGTGACCTCTGTTTCGTGAGGGGTTGGCCTGAAAACCGATGCTGCGGCGGTAACCGCAGCACCGATTGCCTTGCGCTGCCTGCTGAACGATACAGGCTCGATTCTTAATAGTAGACACCGAACGATGCCACGCCCGCGTCAAATCACCTGCCGGGAACCAAATTGTTGAAGCGCTGGTGGTCATTGAGCAGCGCACGGCCACTTTCCGTGGCGCGGCGGCGCTGGGCCACGGTCAGGCAGACGCTCTGCGGCATGTTGCTGCCGGTGGTGCGCTCGCGGCGGCAGATCATGCGACTGTCTTCCTTGGCCCGGGACATCAGCGTATTGACCACTTCCTGGTCGTTGAACACGGCGGTGCGTGCCGCCGGGTTGAGTTCACTTGCCAAGGTATGCCCGTCCATTTTCACTTTGATCCGGCCCAACGCACCCTGCACCGTGGATTTGTCCTCCACGCTCAACTCACTATAGGCCTCGCTGCCCAGCGCGGTCTCCACACGACTGATCTGGATCGCCACCGGCTCATCGGCGGTCATTTTTACGGGGGCCTCGTCACGCTTGGCCTGGGCGGTGCCCGCCACCAGCAGAGCGAGCATCAACACGGTGATTCGACGCATCTTCACAACTCCCATCCTTCCCTGAACGAATCGCAACTGTACGAGCCTGCCGGTGCTGGAACAAGGGACTGATGGCAGGGTTTGGCCGGTAAAAAGGCCCAGGCGGAAACCGCCTGGGCCTGAAGTGTGTTCCCGATTACCGAATCCTGCTGAGGAGGGCAGAGCTGCGGTTCGTTGAAGCCTACGCCGCCCCCGATTAAAGCCTTGTTAAGAGCATGGAAACTTTCCGAAAATCCGCTCAGGCCTTTGAAATGGAAGGCTTTTTCATTCCAGCCACGTGATCGATGATGCGCCCGGCCAGGTCCTCCCTGCAGATCGCCTCGATGCCCTCCAGGCCGGGGGTGGAATTGACCTCGAGCACCAGTGGGCCACGGCTGGAGCGGATCAGATCGACTCCGGCCACGCTCAGACCCAGCGCCTTGGCCGAGCGCACCGCCACCTGCTGCTCGGCGCGGCTGGCCTTGGCGGCGCGGGCGCTGCCGCCGGCATGCAGGTTGGAGCGGAAATCGCCCTCCGGGGCCTGCCGTTGCATCGCCCCCACCACCTGGTCGCCCACCACCAGGCAGCGCAGGTCCGCGCCCTGGGCCTCACCGATGAATTCCTGCATCAGGAAATTGGCGTAGAGCCCGCGCAGCGCCTCAACGATGCCGCGCGACGCGCTGGCCTTCTCGGTCAGGATCACCCCACGGCCCTGGGTGCCTTCGTTGAGCTTCACCACATGCGGCGGCGGCCCCAGCATCGACAGCAGGTCCACGGTGTCGTCCGGGTTGTCGCCAAACACCGTCACCGGCATGTCGATGCCCTTGGAGGCCAGGATCTGATGCGCGCGCAGCTTGTCGCGCGCGCGCAGGATGGCATCGGACGGATTGGGCGTGCGCGCCCCCATCATCTCGAACTGGCGCAGCACCGCGGTGCCGTAGCGGGTGACCGAGGCACCGATGCGCGGAATGACCGCGTCCACGCCGGTGATCGGGCGGCCCTTGTAATGCATGGTGAAACCATCGGCGGCGATCCGCATGTAGCAACGCAGTGGATCGAGCACCCGCACGGTATGTCCACGCGTACGCGCGGCCTCGACCAGGCGGCGCGTGGAGTACAGCTTGCTGTTGCGGGAAAGGATGGCCAGTTTCATCGCGGCGCGCGCAGGGGGAAAGCGCGCAGCATAGCGCGCGACGGAGACGCGGCGATGATGGTCATTTCGTCGCGTGTGCGGCGGGATTGCGCGTGGGGTCGGGCGTCGCCGGTAACCAGCACCGTCGCCCCCGGCTAGTCCCCCGGGCCGTCGCCGGGGTGGGTTGCATCGTACCGGCGCCGGGCAGCGCGGAAGCCCTCGGCATGGTCGATGACCCAGCGCCAGATCGGCAGCATGGCCAGCAACAGCCCCCGCCCCAGTTCGGTCAGCGCATAGTCCACGCGCGGCGGCACTTCGCCGTGGTCGCAACGGGTAATCAACCCGTCACGTTCCAACTGCCGCAGCGTCCGGGTCAGCATGCGCTGGGTGACGCCGTCCAGGCGACGGGCGATGTCGGCGTGGCGCAGCGTGCCGGCCACGCCGAGCGCGTGCACCACCCCAAGCGACCACCGATTGCCGGCATGGGCCAGGATGGCGCGCTTCAGGCCATCGTCATCGCTGCTCAACGCATCGCAGGCTTCCTGCGACTGCTGCACCAGATCATCGAAGGAGGGGGGAATATGCGGTATCACCGGTGTGCCTTCTTCTCGCGGAGGGGGACTGTCACTACCATTTTCGACTTTACAGGAGTCGAAAATGTCCATCGCAACCCCATTCCCCGCGTCCGTCCTGGTGCTGGGTGCCGGCGAACTCGGCCGGTGCGTCCTGCATGAGCTGGCCCTGCTGCGCGACCGCGGGCAGGCCGGGGCGATCTCGGTGCTGCTGCGGCCCGCGGCGGCACCGCCATCGGCCGCCGACAGCGCGCATCGTCATCAGTTGCACGATCGTGGTATCCAGCCCATCGAAGCGGACCTGGCCACGGCCTCGGTCAGTGAACTGTCCCACCTGTTTTCTGCATTCGAGCAGGTCATCTGCTGCACCGGTTTCGTCGGCGGCACCGGCACCCAGCGCCGGATTACCGCCGCCGTGCTGGACGCGGGCGTGGCGCACTACATTCCCTGGCAGTTCGGGGTGGACTACGACGCGATCGGCCGGGGCAGCGGCCAGGAAGTCTGGGACGAGCAGCTCGACGTACGCGACCTGCTGCGCCGCCAGCACAAGGTGCGCTGGACGATCGTGTCGACCGGCATGTTCACCAGCTTCGTGTTCCTGCCCGCCTTCGGCCTGGTCGACCTGGTCCACGACCGCGTGCGTGCGCTGGGCGATTGGGATTTCCAGCTCACGGTCACCACGCCGCAGGACATCGGCCACCTGACCGCGCGGATCGCAACCGCGCGACCGGCGGTCGACAACCAGGTCATCAAGGTTGCCGGCGACACCTTCAGCTACCGCCAGCTTGCCGATACCCTGGAGCGCGTGCTTGGCAGGCCATTCGCGCGTGCGCTGTGGACCCCGTCGCAGCTGGCAGCCGACGCTGCCGCGCAGCCTGACGATGCCATGCGCAAGTATCGCCTGGCGTTCGCGCGGCCGCACGGCGTCGCCTGGCCGAAACAGGACAGCTTCAATGTCCGCGAAGGCATCGCGGTGACGGACCTGGAAAGATGGCTGCTGGATCCTGCCGGCCATGCAGGCATCCAGGCACGTGACTGATACGGGCAAGTGCCCGACCGGGCCGAGCTGGGAAACCCCTGGCTGGAGACATCGCATCTCGAGGATCGCCGCTGGCTCACGCAGGTCGGCTCCGCTGGCTACACCACCAGATGACCGAAGAAGTACCGCCTGCCTACTTCAAAGCGCAGCGGAGACGCCAGATACCGGTCCAGGACAGCTGACGCTTCCCGGGGTTGAAACAAGCCTTTTTCCCCATAGAAACTCGAGCAATCGACTCCGGAATACACCTCGAATTTCCGTCTCCAGATCAGAAAGTTTCCCCAGTCGATCCACTCGTCGCCGCCCTTGGGTACGAGCGACTTCCTCATGAGCCAGATTTGTTGGTTCATATCGACAGGCCTTCCGCCTGAGATCGACACCCGGTCGCCGCCAAAGGCGTCCTTGAACTGGGCCAGCCGGGCATCGACAGCCTTGAGGTAGGCGACCTCAGTCAGACCGCTGGCGTAGAACTGCGGCTCACCCTCGATGGGATCGAGGAGGTTCACTATGTTCGTCTCTACCGATTCCCGATCGGCTCTACGGCCAAGCGCACGCCAGGCCTCAAGCATGAAGGGGACCAACCAAAGAACGCCGGACCACTGGGCTGCCAGACTGGCCTCGATGCGTAAATAATCCGGTCCTTCGAGCATGAGCTCGGCAAGGAACTCCAGGTCGGTATCCAGTCCCGCATCCGCCGTCAGACCCAGGCAAGCCGATACCAGCGTCGGAGCATTGTGCTTGTCCAGTATCCACCGTCTCAGCTTGGATACGTGGCGGTAGTCCCCACGCTTTGCATGTTCCAGGACGGACGCCAGTTCAATCCAGGGGTCCTCAATCGACAACTCGCCCGGCGACAGCACTTCTGCTGGCGCGGAATCTGAGTAGTGATATCCACGCCCTTTCCAATAGAAGCAACCCTGAAGGTACTTCGGCCTTTGGGTGTGCTTGTAACTGAAGGTCTTCATATCGTAGCAAGGGAGAGTTTCAGTTCCGCGAACTGCGCGCGAAGGCAGGTGCGGACAAGGCCGATTCGGCCAAGGACATAGGAAAGGCGCGGGCCCCGCTGGGCACTCATCGGTCACGACGACCGGGAGCTGCGTTCGAGAGCGGAGAAGGGCCAGAACTTTGCCCACGAGGTGAATTGCGGGGCGGTCTGGATACTGCGGAGCGGCCCGAAATCCCCGGAAGCCGCAGGATATGGAGCGGGTGAAGGGAATCGAACCCTCGTCAGTAGCTTGGGAAGCTACAGCTCTACCATTGAGCTACACCCGCGCGGTGCCGGACAAGTCTATGCGGCGGAGCGGTAAAAAGGCAACGGGCGGCACTGGGCCGCCCGTTGCTTCTGGCTTTCACCGGCCGCGCGCAGCGCCCCGACCGGGACGCTGCGCGGGGGCGGTCAGAAGCTGCCGCTGAAGCTGGCAAACACCGTGGCGTCGCGCGCACGCTTCTGCAGCGTGGTGGTGCTCAGGCCGACGTTGCTCTGCAGGCCGAACAGGGTCATGCGCGCACCCAGCACGGCGGTGGCGTAGTCCTTGTCGAACTCCAGGCCCGGCACCTTGTACATGCCCGCGTCGGGCATGGTCTGCAGCCACGCGCTGGCCTGCTTGCCGTCTTCGAACTCGTGGTCGTAGGTGACCTGGACGTACGGCTTGACGCTGCCGCCATCGAAGCGTGCCTGCCAGCCAAGGCGACCGACGGTCGAATCCATCTTCTGGTCGGCATAGCCCAACGCGGTGGCGCTGAGGTTGCTTTCGGTGTAACCGTCCAGCTTGACCTTCTGCCAGATCACCGCCGCCACCGGGCCGTGGCGGAAGCCGCCTTCGGCGCCGAACTCGTAACCGGCATTCAACGCGGCGGTCAGGTTGCTGCCTTCCGGCGACCCGGTGTGCTCGCGGGTGGCCGGGCCGAGCTGGACCTTGCGGGTCACGTCATAGTCCAGCCAGCTGTAGCTGACCTGGCCGTTGACCCAGGCGCGCTCGCCATACCAGCCGGCGAACAGGCCCAGCGAGGTGTCGGACTGGGTGAAGTCGCCCTTGCTGTTGCCGAAGTCGGCATCCATGCGGCCATAGCCGGCGAAACCACCGACCACCAGCCCGTCCTTGGCCCAATCCACACCAAACAGGCCGGCCGGCGCCATGCCGTCGTACAGGTCGGCGTGGGCGTAGCGCTGCATGTCACCGCGCAGGTTGCCCCACCAGCTCAGGCCATCGGCCGGACGGCCGTCAAGGTGCCAGCTGACCTGGTCGGCGCGCGAACGGCCCACGGTCTGCGCCGAGTGGGTCAATACCTGCTGCAGGCGCGGTGCCTCCAGGATCGACAGGGTGTACTGGCCCAGCATTTCGTGGGTGGCGCTGGTGGGGTGCACGCCATCGGCGAAGACGTAGCTGCTGGCGGCATCCGGGGCGGCGTAGCTGGTCGGGTTGCAGGTCAGCGAGGAGGCCGTGGTGCAGGCGGTGCCGGAGACATTGCGGAAACCGTAGGTGCCCGGGTCGGCGACGATTTCCTGCAGGATGTGGAAGGTATCCACCGGAATCACCTGCAGGCCGGCCGCTTTCAGGCCACCAAACAGCGCGTCGTTGTACGCCTTGGCCAGCGCGGTGCCGGCGGCCATGGCGGTCGGGCCACCGGCGCGCGAGCCCGGGGTCAGGCCGATGTCCGGAAGGGTCGGGACCACGATGTACTGCGCGCCGGCCCCCTTGAGGGTCGCCACGATGCCGACCTGGTCGGCCACCGCCGCGCCAAGTGTGGCCGCTACCGGCGCGCCATTCTGGATGGCGAACAGGTCGTTGGCGCCGCCCCACACCGTGTACAGCGCGTTGGCGTCAGCCTTGCCACCGTTGGCGGCCAGGTACTGGTTCATCTGGGTCTTGAGCGAGTACACCGGCACCGCCGGCGTGCCGGCGGCCAGCACCTGGCTGGTGTCCACGCCGACCCGGGCACCGCCGATTGCGTAGTTGTCACCGGTCTGGCCATTGCCGTGGGCAGCACCGTTGGTGCCGTAGTAATGGGAGATGTACTGCGCGTAGGTCCAGCCCGGGTTGGTGGTGAACTGGCCGGTGACCGCCTGCACGCCGGCCGGCAGCAGCGGGCGGAAGTAGCCGGCATCGGTCAGGCTGTCGCCG
This sequence comes from Stenotrophomonas sp. GL_101, assembly GCF_057835675.1. NCBI lineage: Bacteria > Pseudomonadati > Pseudomonadota > Gammaproteobacteria > Lysobacterales > Lysobacteraceae > Stenotrophomonas > Stenotrophomonas sp. GL_101. The sequence goes on from NZ_CM174432.1 coordinate 3,716,916, forward strand.
AAGAACACGGTGCTGGTGTACGGCGACTGGGCCATTGCCGGCACGGCAGCCAGGGCGATGGCGACGGCCATCAGGGAACGCAGGGGGCGCTTGCTGAGCAGCATGTAAAAACTCCTTGAAGTGGGGAGAACGACCGACGTACGCCGGCGCACGGTGCCATGGTTTCACTGCACCTCGACTGATTCACGCTGCGCTGCGGCATGGATGGCTGCGGAAACCACGCACACCCCGTCGCAACGGCCTCCACGGCCGTTGCGACCGGTCGGCACGGGTACGCAGAACAGGCCGGTTGAGGGACAATGCCGACATGAACATCGTGCTCAATGGCGCTACCCGCCCGCTTCCGCAAGGGTCCTCCGTGGTGGACCTGCTGCAGGCCGAAGACCTGCTCGAACGCCGCGTTGCCGTCGAGGTCAATGGCGAGATCATCACCCGCAGCCGCCATGCCAGCCACGCGCTGCAGGACGGCGACGTGGTCGAAATCGTGCATGCGTTGGGCGGCGGTTGAGCCGGCAGGCCCCCACCGCGACCGCCCCTGCCCGGCTCTGTGCACGGTCGCGCCCATATGACGCGCGATAGGCGATAATTCCACGCATGAATGCACACGCCCCCACTGATTCGCTGGTGATTGCCGGCAAGACCTACGGATCCCGGCTGCTGACCGGGACCGGCAAGTTCAAGGACCTGGAAGAAACCCGCATCGCCACCGAGGCGGCCGGCGCCCAGATCGTGACCGTGGCGATCCGCCGCACCCCGTTCTTCAACCAGGATGTCGGGCAGAACCCGGGCGAGCCGAACCTGCTCGACGTACTGCCGCCGCACCGCTACACCATCCTGCCCAACACCGCCGGCTGCTACACCGCCGAAGACGCCGTGCGCACCTGCCGCCTGGCGCGCGAACTGCTCGACGGCCACAACCTGACCAAGCTGGAAGTGCTGGGCGACCAGAAAACGTTGTACCCGGACGTGGTGCAGACCCTCAAAGCCGCCGAACAGCTGGTCAAGGATGGCTTCGAGGTGATGGTCTACACCTCCGATGACCCGATCCTGGCCAAGCGCCTGGAGGAAATCGGCTGCGCCGCGGTGATGCCGCTGGCCGCGCCGATCGGCTCGGGCCTGGGCATCCAGAACAAGTACAACCTGCTGCAGATCATCGAAGACGCCAAGGTGCCGATCATCGTCGATGCCGGCGTCGGGACCGCCTCCGATGCGGCCATTGCGATGGAGCTGGGCTGCGACGGCGTATTGATGAACACCGCCATTGCCGGCGCCCGCAACCCGGTGCTGATGGCCAGCGCGATGCGCAAGGCGGTCGAAGCCGGCCGCGAGGCCTTCCTGGCCGGGCGCATTCCGCGCAAGCGCTATGCCAGCGCGTCCTCGCCGGTGGAAGGAGTGATCGGCTGATGACCGACCCGTTCTCGAGCACCGGCGCCAAGGCGCCGCCCAAGCCCTTCACCATCACCGAAGGCCGCCGCGAGGTGCGCAGTTTCGTGCTGCGCCAGGGGCGTTTCACCCCGGCCCAGCAGCGCGCGTTCGATGACCGCTGGCCGCGCTTCGGGCTGGATTTCACTGGGGCGCCTCGCGACCTGGCCGCCACCTTCGGGCGCGACGCGCACAAGGTGCTGGAAATCGGCTTCGGCAACGGCACCGCGCTGCGCTTTGCCGCGCAGCAGGACCCGGGCCGCGATTACATCGGCATCGAAGTGCACGCCCCCGGCGTGGGCCGGCTGCTCAACGCGCTGGCCGATGACAACGCCGACCACGTGCGCCTGTACCACCACGATGCGGTGGAGGTGCTGGAGAAGGAAATCGCCGATGGTGCGCTGGATGAAGTGCGCATCTATTTCCCCGATCCGTGGCACAAGAAGCGCCACAACAAGCGCCGCCTGCTGCAGCCGGCCTTCGCCGACCTGCTGGTGCGCAAGCTGCGCGCCGGTGGCCGCCTGCACTGCGCGACCGACTGGGAAGATTACGCCGAGCAGATGTGGGACGTGCTTGACGCCACCGCCGGCCTGGTCAACCGGGCCGGACCGCGTGGCCAGGTGGAACGCCCCGACTGGCGCCCACAGACCCACTTCGAGACCCGGGGCCAGAAGCTCGGCCACGGCGTGTGGGACCTGTTGTACGACCGCACCTGATCCCACCCCAAGGAACCGCGCCACCTCATGGATACCGCGCTGACGCTGACCACCGATATGAAGCTCGTGCTCGGGCTGGTGGGATTCACGATGGCGATGTTCCTGTTCGAGCGTATCCGCGCCGACGTGGTGGCGCTGGTGGTGCTGGTGGTGCTGGGCGTTACCGGCCTGATCGCGCCGGAGGAAATCTTCGGCGGTTTCTCCGGCAACGCGGTGATGAGCATCATCGCCACCACCATCCTGGGCGCGGGCCTGGACCGCACCGGGGCGCTGAACCGGTTGGCGGCATGGCTGCTGCGGCGCGGACATGGCGTTGAACAGCGCCTGCTGATGATGACCACCGCGATCGCCGGGTTGAACTCGTCATTCATGCAGAACCCCTCGGTGATGGCGCTGTACCTGCCGGTGGCCTCGCGCCTTGCCGCGCGCACCGGGCTGACCATGCAGCGGCTGCTGCTGCCGATCGCCGCGGCGATCGTGATGGGCGGGGCGCTGACCATGGTCGGCAACTCGCCGCTGATCCTGCTCAACGATCTGCTGGCCTCGGCCAACAACAACCTGCCCTCGGGCCTGGCCACCATCGAACCGCTGCGCATGTTCGCGCCGCTGCCGATCGGCGTGGCGCTGCTGATCGCCTCGCTGCTGTACTTCCGCTATTTCGGCAACCGCAAGCTGGTCGAAGAGGAAAGCCTGGTCAACGACGGGGTGACCCCGGCGCGCACCGAAAGCTACTTCGCCAAGACCTACGGGATCGAAGGCGATGTGTTCGAACTGGTGGTCAGCGCCGAAAGCCCGCTGGTCGGGATGACCCTGGGCGAAGCGGAAAACCTGCACGACGCGCCACTGCTGCTGGCGCTCAAGACCGGCAACGACACCCGCTTGGCACCGCCGGCGGAAATGCGCATCTGGGTGGGCAGCGTGCTTGGGGTGATGGGCGCGCGCCAGCAGGTCAACGACTTCGCGCAGAACCAGTTCCTGCGCATGTCCTCGCGCTTGAAGCACCTGGGCGACCTGTTCAACCCCAGCCGCGCCGGCATCTCCGAGGCGGTGGTGCCGCCCACCTCGGATGTGATCGGCAAGACCGCCTCCGAGCTGCGCCTGCGCAAGCAGCGCGGCATCAGCCTGCTGGCGATCAACCGCGACAAGCAGGTGATCCGCGAAGACGTGCGCAACGTGGCCCTGCGCGCCGGCGACATGCTGGTGTTCCACAGCATCTGGACCGACCTGGCCCAGGCCGCCAAGAGCCGCGACTTCGTGGTGGTCACCGACTATCCCAAGGGCGAGCAGCGCCCGCACAAGTTCAAGATCGCCATGACCATCTTCGCGATCACCATCCTGATCGCGCTGACCTCCAAGCTGCCGGTGGCGCTGACCCTGATGACCGGCGTGGCCGGCATGCTGCTCACCGGCGTGCTGCGCATGGACGAGGCCTACGCCTCGATCAACTGGAAGACCATCTTCATGATGGCCGGGCTGATTCCGCTGGGATGGGCGATGGACAGCAGTGGCGCGGCGGCGTGGGTGGCCGGGCACACCATCGACCGCCTGCCCACCGGCATCCCGGTCTGGGTGCTGGAAATTGCATTGGCGCTGTTGACCACGGTGTTTTCACTGGTGATCAGCCATGTCGGGGCGACCATCGTGATGGTGCCGATCGCGGTGAACCTGGCGCTGGCGGCGGGCGGCAACCCCACCGCGTTCGCATTGATCGTGGCGTTGTCGGCGTCCAACAACCTGATGACGGCATCCAATCCGGTGATTTCGATGATCACCGGCCCGGCCAATTACACCCCACGCGAGTTGTGGCGGGTGGGCGCGCCGTTGTCGCTGATCTACACCGCCGTGGTGGTGGTGATGATCAACCTGATGTTCTGACCCGGTGGCGGGTAGTACCGACCGTTGCTCGGTACACGGTGACCGCATCGCGACCCACGGCGCTGCTGCCTACCGCAGAAACACCTGGCCGTCGCGAACCTGCAGCGGCACGGCGCGCAGGCGGTCGCCCTTGCACGGGCCCGCCACGCAGATGCCGTCGTCCAGTGAAAACGAGGCCCCGTGCGCGGCACACACCAGATGGCCTTCGCGGCTCTTGAGGAACTGCCCCGGCGCCCAGTCCAGCCGGCGCCCGGCGTGCGGACAGATGTTCAGCCAGCCCTGCACCGCATCGCCCTGCCGGTACAGCACCACCGATTCACTATCGCCGTCCAAGGTGGCATCGACCTCGGCAAAGCCTTCATCGGCAATGGCCTGCAGGGTGATCAACGGCGCAGCAGTGGTATCGGACGCAGACATGTGGGAGATCGATCACGGCGGGGCCGCATTCTCTCACGTCGTCATATGACTGGCTCCACGATGAACACAAGTCATTGATTTCAAATGAACGGAGTTCTCGTTTAACGAGTTTTTCACTCAATGACAGGAGTCACCTTGGATACTCATGTTTCGCTGACTTCAGCCAAAGAAACGCCATGTATAGCCGCTTCGTCCAGTTCAACTCGTTCCGCACCCTGTTCGCGCCACGCAAGCCGCGCCATCCGTTGGTGCGCGTTGCGGTGGGACTGCTGGGCCTGGCGATCCTGGCAGCGCTGGTGTTTGTCGGGGTGTTCGTGGGTGCGGCGATGATCATCGCCGGCCTGGCCTGGAAGCTGCTGGCCCAGCGCAAGCAGAACGCGCGCGCGGGCGATGCGCAGGTGGTCGAGGCCGAGTACCGCGTGGTGCGCAAGCCGGCGTTGCCGCTGTCGCGCTGAGGGTTCGCCGCGCGCGGCCGCGCGGCGCTGTCTGATAGTTCTGCCACCACCGGATGCTGCGCGCTGGCGTGGCGTGCTGCGCGCGCTCGTTCTAGACTGCCGAGAACCCTTGGTGACAGGACACGCGCATGACCGATGTAATCCCCACGCCCGAGCAACCGCGCATTCCGGTCGCCGGCGGCGGCACCTTCCCGGTGCGCCGCATCTACTGTGTCGGCCGCAACTTCGCCGACCATGCGCGCGAGATGGGCGCGGCGGTGCCGGCCGCAGACGACCGCGGCCGCCCCATGTTCTTCAGCAAACCAGCCGATGCCATCGTGGTCGGGCATGACGATGTGATCCCCTACCCGCCCGCCACGTCGGACCTGCACCATGAGGTGGAGCTGGTGGTGGCGATCGGTCGCGATGCGCCGGCCGGCGAACTGCCCGTCGACCAGGCCGACGCGCTGGTGTTCGGCTATGGCGTGGGGCTGGACCTGACCCGCCGCGACCTCCAGGCCGCCGCCAAGGCAAAGGGCCATCCGTGGGATCCGGCCAAGGGCTTCGATCATTCCGCGCCCATCAGCGAACTGGTGCCGGCCGGTGAAGTCGGCGACCTGGCCGCGTTGAATCTGTCGCTGGAAATCAACGGTGAAGTGCGCCAGCAGTCGCTGCTGGACCAGATGATCTGGACCGTGCCGGAGATCCTGCATGAGCTGTCCAAGCTGTGGGCACTGAAGGCCGGCGACCTGGTCTTCATGGGTACCCCCGCCGGGGTGGCCGCATTGAAGCCGGGCGACCGTTTCAGCGCGCGCCTGGAGAACGTCGCCGAACGCCACGGCATCATCGCCGGATGACAACGGCTGGGTTACGCTGCGCCGTCCTTTGATTACCCCGCGACTGGAGAAACCCGATGGGAATGTTCACTGAGTTCAAGGAATTCGCCATGCGTGGCAACGTCATCGACCTGGCGGTCGGTGTCGTCATCGGTGCGGCCTTCGGCAAGATCGTCACCGCGCTGGTGGACAAGATCATCATGCCGCCGCTGGGCTGGGCGATCGGCCGGGTGGACTTCTCGCAGCTGGCCTGGACGCTGTCACCGGCACGGCTGGGCGAGGACGGCAAGGAAATACCGGCGGTGGTGATCGGCTACGGTGACTTCCTCAACACGCTGGTGCAGTTTTTGATCGTGGCGTTTGCGATCTTCCTGGTGGTCAAGGTGATCAACCGCCTGGCCCGCAAGAAGGACGCCGCCCCGGCCGCCCCGGCGGAAGAAGTGCTGCTGCTGCGCGAGATCCGCGATAATTTGAAGCGTTGAGGCCTGCGTACCGACCAACGGTCGGTACCTACCGGGGGTGGGGGCGTCGGTACCTACCCGGGGTAGGCGGCGACCGTTGGTCGTCGCTCGCGGTGCTGCCAGCCGATCGATCCGAAAGCCCCGCGCCTGCGGGGCTTTCGCATTTGGAAATCAGCATCCGCCCCACCATGACCTCCCGCCCATGTGCGGCTGCGGCAGACTGCTAAGCTCGGACGCTTCCGCCCCGTTTCCCGGAGTTGTCCATGCGTCGCCGCGTCCTTGCCATCGCATCCTCCCTCGCCCTGCTGGCCGCCCCGGCGTTCGCGGCGACCGGTACCACCACGCTGCCGCCGAAGTCGCTGGCCACTGCCGCCGAGCTGCGCGAGCAGGCCCTCAAGGACGATACCGGCTGGAAGGTGGTCGAATCGCTGACCACCGAAATCGGCCCGCGCATCGCCGGTGGCGAGGCCGATGCCCGGGCAGTGGCCTGGGCGGTCGCCAAGTTCAAGTCGCTGGGCTTTGACAAGGTCTGGACCGAGCCGGTCACCTTCCCCAAGTGGGAGCGCCGCAGTGAACAGGCCGCGGTGACCGGCAAGCATGCCCAGCCGCTGGCCATCACCGCGCTCGGCGGCAGCCCCGGCGGCACGGTCGAGGCCGAGGTGGTGCGGTTTGCCGACCTGGCCGCACTGCAGGCGGCGCCGGAAGGCGCGCTCAAGGGCAAGATCGCCTTCGTCGATTACCAGATGACCGCCTATCGCGATGGCCGCGACTACGGCAATGGCGGCGCGGTGCGCAGCAAGGGTCCTTCTGAAGCGATCCGCAAAGGCGCGGTCGGCTTTGTGATGCGCTCGGCCGGCACCGATTCACACCGTGTACCGCATACCGGCATCACCCGCTTCGACGACGGCCTGACCCCGGTGCCGTCTGCGGCGTTGTCGGTACCCGATGCCAACCAGCTGGCGCGCCTGGTCGCGCTCGGCAGCACCACGCTGAAGCTGAGCCTGGATTGCGGTTGGGATGGCAAGGCCACCTCGTACAACGTGATCGGCGAAATCACCGGCCGCAGCCTGCCCAAGGAAGTCGTCGTCATCGGTGGTCACCTGGATTCCTGGGACCTGGGCACCGGTGCGGTGGATGATGGCGCAGGCGTGGGCATCACCATGGCCGCCGGCCACCTGATCGGCCAGCTCAAGCAGGCGCCGAAGCGGACCATCCGCGTGGTCGCCTTCGCCAACGAGGAACAGGGCCTTTACGGCGGCAAGGCCTACGCCGAGGCACATGCCAAGGATGTGGCGCTGCACCAGCTGGCCGCCGAGAGCGATTTCGGTGCCGGCCGCATCTACGCATTCAACACCGGCTCGCCGAACCCGGAAGGGTCACGCGAGGCCACCGCCCAGATCGCCGAAGTACTCAAGCCGCTCGGCATCGCCTACACCGCCGACAAGGGTGGCCCGGGCCCGGACGTGGGCCCGCTGGCCGCCAAGGGCGGTGCGTGGGCATGGCTGGCACAGGACGGCAGCGACTACTTCCACCTGCACCACACCGCCGATGACACGCTGGACAAGATCGACCCGGCAGCGTTGGCGCAGAACGTGGCCGCCTATACGGTATTCGCCTATCTGGCGGCCGAGGCCGACGGCAGCTTCGGCAGTGAAGCCAAGCCGACCACGCCCCCGAACGAGTGATATCGCGCAGGGGCCACGGCACATCGCCGTGGCCCCTGCCCTTGCCTACTTGCCGTTGTTGGTGCGGGCGACGATCTCGTGCCACAACTCGGCCTTGGCCACGCCTGCCGCACGCGGGTCGAACACCGGATCTACACCGGCCTTGCGGCTTTTTTCATAGTCGCGCAACGCAGCCAGCGCCGGCTTCTGCAACAGCAGGAGCGCGATGATGTTGAACCACGACATCAGCCCCACCCCGATATCGCCGAGCGACCAGGCCACCGTGGCGCTGTTGACCGCCGACCAGGTCGCAACCCCCAGGAACGCTAGCCGGAACAGCGCGATGGTCCAGGGCGAATCACGGTTGCAGCGAAGGAACACCACGTTGGTTTCGGCGTTGTAGTACAACGCCAGGATGGTGCTGAACGCGAACGGCAGGATGGCCAGCGCGATGAAGCCGGTGCCGAAGCCGGGCAGTGCCGATTCCACCGCGTGCTGCACGTAATGCGGGCCGGCCTCCAGCCCCGGCACCTGCGCCACCAGCATGCCGCCACTGGCCACTGCCGCCGGGTCATAGACATTGAAGGCACCGGTGGAAAGGATCAGGAAGGCGGTCGCGCTGCACACCACCATGGTGTCGATGTAAACCGAGAATGCCTGCACCAGGCCCTGCTTGACCGGGTGCGAAACCTCGGCCGCCGCGGCCGGGTGTGCACCGCTGCCCATGCCCGCCTCGTTGGACATCACCCCGCGTCGTACGCCCCACTGGATGGCGGTGCCGATCATGGCGCCGAACGCGGCGTCTTTCCCGAAGGCGCTGTCGAGGATCAACCGGAACATGCCGGGCAGTGCCTCATGGTTGAGCGCCATGACCGTGCCCGCCACGATCAGGTAACCCAATGCCATGAACGGCACCACCACCTCGGTCACCCGCGCGATGCGGCGCACGCCGCCGAAGATCACCACCCCGACGATCAGCACCATGCCCAGCGCGGAGTACCCGGCCGGGATGCCCCATGCACCATCCAGTGCGCTGGCAATCGCATTGGACTGCGTGCCAGGCAACAGCAGCCCGCAGCCGATCACCGCGCTCCAGGCAAACAGCACCGCATACCAGCGCTGGCCCAGCGCACGCTCGATGTAATACGCCGGCCCACCGCGATACTGGCCGTTGGCATCGCGCTCCTTGTAGATCTGCGCCAGGGTGGATTCCATGAAGGCGCTGGCGGCGCCCAGGAAGGCCACGCACCACATCCATAAAATGGCACCCGGGCCGCCGTAGGCGATCGCCATGGCCACGCCGGCGATGTTGCCCACCCCGACCCTGCTGGACAGCGACAGGCTCAAGGCCTGGAAGGAAGACACACCGGAGGCGGAGCTGTTGGTCTTGAACAACAGGCGCAGCATGTCGGGCAATGCACGCAGCTGGATGAAGCGGGTGCGGATGGAGAAGTACAGACCGGCAAGCAGGCACAGGCCGACCAGCGCCGGGCTCCAGACCAGGCCGAGCAGTTGGGCGACGACGGTTTCCACGTTCATGGGCGGCTCCCACCGGGCAGGTGGGCAACGGCGTGCAGGGCAATCAACACGGCGGCCATCAGAAGAACATCCCCAGTGCGACCTGCGGGCTGACGAACGCACCGCTGTTGCGCCCGCCCACGCTGAACTCCACGCCGGCGATCAGGCCGACCGAGGGACTGAAGTGATACTCCACGGCCGGCGCGATGCTGACATTGCGGCTGGCCGGTCGGCGCTCGTTGATCTCCTTCAGGCCTTCCTGGCCGGGCACGTAGCCGGTGAGGCGCTGGTCGGTTTCGCGGCTGGCCGAGACCTCAAACACGCCCACCCAGCGACTATTGAAGCTGTATTCGGCACCCACCGACAGACCCAGCAGCGACCCGCGCGCGATGCTGCCGCGGAAACCCGGATCGGTGCCGTAGACGCTGCTGTCGTGCAGCGCCACGCGTGCGGGTGCAGGGCTGGCGCTGAGCTGGCCACGCCAACGCAGCGGTCGACCGTTGGGCATCCACAGCACCTGCTGGATCCCGAGGGCCAGCGTTGTCCGCTGCACGCCATCGCCCTGTGCGTTGAGCGGGTTGCCACCGATGCGGTCGTAGCTTCCGGTGGCAAAACGCTGCAGCAGCGCTACGGAAATCGCCGGGCGGCTGCCGTCCGCATTCGGTGCCTGCAGCAGGTACTGCAGGCGTGCGGTGGTATCGCCGGCACGGAACGAACCACTGCGGGAACCGCTGGCCTCGGCGCGGGCGGCGCTGAGGTTGACCTGCGCGGTGACGCGCTCGCCCATGCCGTAGGCAATGGGTACCACGGTCAGCCAGGCACCGCTGTCGGCGGGACTGCCGCGACGACGTCCACTGCTGTCGTAGTGGGCGTCGCTGTCGACGCGGACCAGGTACGGTTCGATGTACCAGTGCCCGCGCGGAACGCCGGCAGGATTGGCGGTGATCAGCGGCCCGGTGAAGTTGACGCCGTCGAGGCTGCGTTCCTGCGCAGCAAGCGGTATCGAGACAGCAAGGCCAACAACAGTTGCCAACGCGATCGCGGCAACACGGGGAACGGACAAGGCAGGCAGGGTCCTGCAACAACTCCCGAGGGACTGGCAAGGATGCGGTGCGTGACTGCACCGTCGGGCCAATCTGCACATCGGGAACAGCGGCAACAACGTAAGAAACACGCATTTGTGCGGATCTGTGCGGCACCGCACGTACAGCGCTCTACACGACTCGCAATGGTGTCGCGAAGTGCTGCAGGCGTCTTATTGCAATCGGGATTTCCATTGTTGCGAATAATAAAAAAGGTTCTTCTCCCCTGGGAGGGGAGAGGTCCACTCACAGGGCGACAGCAGCGAGCGGGGGCTTCGCTGGCTATGCCGCGAGCGTCCGGGGCCCCTTGGCGGCCGGCAGGTCCTTGTGCAAATGTCCCCCGGCCGACGCCTGCGGCGACGGCCTCCTCCTTTATTTGGTTCATCGCGGAATACCGGGGAACGCTGCACGGATTTTCAGGAAGAAGTACTCCTGATCCCGATAGCCGTAGGCCCGGCGTTTGATGACCTTGATGGTGTTGTTGATGCCTTCGACGATGCTGGTATTGAGGCGGTGTCGGCAACGCGACACGATCCCATGCAGATAGGCTTTGAGCCGTTGTGCAAACAGCGCCAAGGCGGCGATTCCGCTGCGCTGGGCCTGCTCCAGCCACTGGTTCCAAGCCTTCCTGGCCCATCCGGGATGGCGGTAAAACCACAGTCGCTTGAGCTCATCGCGCATCAGATAGGTGGTGAGGAGCGGTTGATTTGCTTCCAGCAGCTCATCCAGCCGCACCGTCTGATGCCGGTCCAGGTTGCTGCGATTGCGCAGTAGCAGCCATCGGCTGGATTTGATGACACGGCGCGCAGGCTTGTCGTGCCGGAGCTTGTTGGCCTGGTCCACGCGAACCCGGTCGATCACTTCGCGACCGTACTTGGCCACCACATGGAACAAGTCGAAGACGATCTCGGCATTGGGACAGTTGGCCCGGATCTCCACTTCATAGGCCGTCGTCATGTCGATCGCCACGGCGCGCAATTGCTCGGAAACGCCCGGGGGAAGCTGCTCAAAAAAGGCACGCGCCGTATCGCGGGAGCGCCCGTTGCCCAGCCAAAGTACCTGGCGACTGATCGGATCCACCACGACCGTTGCATAGCGGTGACCCTTGTGCAGCGCAAATTCGTCCATCGCCAGGTAGTGGATCTGGCTCCAGTCCGGGGCTTGGACAGACTCACGCAACAAGGCTTTATCCAGTGCCTTGACCGTATGCCAGCCCAACTGGAAAAAGCGTGCCACGGCCAGGATATTGCTGGATACCAGCAACTGGCTGACCGCTTCGGCCAGCCGGTCAGTGACCCGCTGGTAGCGGCCAAGCCAGCTCAACTTCTCCAGGCGCGGCCCAGCGCACTGGGGGCACCAGACGCGCCGTCGCGGCACCACCAGCGCAACGCGCAATGCCATCAGGGGCAGATCGCGTACCCGGCGCACCGTCGTCTCGTGCACTTGCCGGCATCGGCTCCCGCAGTGCTCGCAATGCATCGTGCGGGCCGTGGGTTTGAGGTAGATAGTGACGGTCCGGCTGTCGCCTTCCGGCCAGGCGATCCGCTCCACCCGGTAGCCTTCCCAGCCACCCAGCCTCTCAATCGTCTTCCGATCCAGCATGACCTGACCCCTGAGGCCCTGATTTCAGGCTTCAAGGGTAACGGGAGCCGGCAAAAGCTCCACGCTAATCCGCGATGAACCCTTTATTTTGCCAAGGGCCTGCCGGCCGCCAAGGGGCTCGCTTGCGGAATGCACAGGCGCACTCCGGTATTTGCCGTGTCCCTCCTGCCTGGCCAGATACAAACACCCAAACGCGCGTTGTGCTGTTCCCCCAGCGGGGAGAAGGACCATAAAAAAGCCCGGTCGCAATGCGACCGGGCTACCGGGATTGAGCACACCCCACGCGGTGAGCGCCACAAACTACCTGCGGTCCGGACAACGGCGCCGCGCTGGGTGGGTGTCTCTCCTCATCCACCCAGCACAGTACCGCTTTGCACTGTGACGCAGCGCAAGGGCTGGTCACTATGCGAAAAATCTGAATCGACTGTAGTCACAACGCTAACGGTGATCTGGATCACACCGCATAGGGCACGCGCGCAAGCGCGCTACCCGAAAACCATGAATCAATGCGCCTGGTGTCCATACCAGTGCGCCAGCAACACTGCTGTCGCCGATGCCACGTTGAGGCTTTCCACTGCGCCGGAACCGGGAATGGAGACCTGCAGGTCGCAGTCCTGTGCCAGTTCGCGGTCCATGCCTTCGCCTTCTGCGCCCATCACATAGACCAGGCGCGCCGGCAATGTACTGGCGAACAGGTTCTGGCCGCCGTCGACCAGCGTTGCCGCCAGGCCGAAACCGGCCGCACGCAGCTGCGCCATTGCCTCGGTTTCCTCGGGCAGGCGCACCAGCGGCACCGACTCGGCGCCGCCTTCGGCAACCCGGGCAGCGGCCCCGGACACGGCCAGGCTCGCGCCGGGAGGCAGCAGCAACCCGGACACACCGAAGTGTGCCGCCGAACGCAGGATCGCGCCGAAGTTGTGCGGGTTGCCCACGCCATCCAGCCACAGCGCCAGCACCGGCTTGCCGGTCGGGAGGCCTTCCAGCCACTCGCCCAGCGCAAGCATCGGCGCACGCAGCACGTCGGCCACCAGGCCTTCGTGATGGGTAGTGGCGGCCAGCTTGTTGAGGTCGCCCTCTTCCACCACCCGGTAGCCAACGCGGTTGGCCACGCACCACTTCAACACCGGCTGCATGCGCGGGATCAGCGACTCCACCAGGTACAGCTTGCGCAGCGCCTGCGGACGCTTTTCAAACAGTGCCTGCACGGCGTTCCAGCCGTACAGGCGCAGTTCGTCGTTGCCGCGCCCCGGCGGCGGCGGAGTGCCTTCGCGCGGCGGCAGCGGCGTGGCACGCGGTGGGCGCGCCGAGGGGCGACGGGCGTTTTTCCAGGGATCATTCACTACGGGACTGCTCCAGCTTGCGTTGACGCCAGAAATCGGCGTTCTTGATGCCCAATGCATCGGGGTCGAAGGTCGGATCCAGGCCGAGCTTCTTCTGTCGTTCGTAATCGCGCAGCGCCAGCATCGCCGGCTTCTGCACGATCAGGATGGCGATGATGTTCAACCAGGCCATCAGGCCCACGCCGATGTCGCCCAGCGCCCAGGCCATCTTGGCGTTGTGGAAGGCGCCGAACACCACCATGCCGAGGATGCCCAGGCGCAGCAGCAGCACGGTGAGCGGGCGTTTGCGGTTGTGGTTGATGTAGGCCAGGTTGGTCTCGGCCATGTAGTAATAGGCCATGATCGTGGTGAAGGCGAAGAAGAAGATCGCGATCGCCACGAAGCCCGACCCCCACCCCGGCAGCACGGTTTCCACCGCCGCCTGGGCATAGCCGGCCCCTTCGGCGACACCGGCCAGGCCGGCGAAGACCGGCTCGGCACCGGCTACCGGCGAGTACACGTTGTAGGTGCCCGCGGCCAGAATCAGGAACGCCGTGGCCGTACACACCATCATGGTGTCGAAATAGATCGCGAAGGCCTGCACGTAACCCTGCTTGGCCGGATGCGAGACTTCCGAGGCGGCGGCCGCGTGCGGGCCGGTACCCTGGCCGGCTTCATTGGCGTAGATGCCGCGCTTGACCCCCCACTCCACCGCCAATCCCATCATCGCGCCGAACGCGGCATGCGTTCCGAAGGCGCTGCTGAAGACCGTGCGGAACATGTCCGGCACGCGGTCGGCGTTGAGCATCATGATCACGATGGCCATCAGGATGAAGGCAGCGGCCATGAACGGCACCACCACTTCGGCGAAGTTGGCGATGCGCTTGACCCCGCCGAAGATGACCACGCCCAGCAGCAGCGCCACCACCAGGCCGATGCCCAGCTTGAGCGCCTGCACCGATTCCATGCCCATGAACTGGCCGTCCAGCGGGCCGCACAGCGCGCCACCGCGGCAGGCATTGATGATGCTGTCGGCGATGGCATTGGCCTGTACGCCCGGCATCAGGAAGCCGGCGGCGGCGATGGTGGCCATGGCAAAGGCCAGCGCATACCACTTCAGGCCCATGGCTTTTTCGATGTAGTAAGCCGGGCCACCGCGGTAGCGGCCTTCGGCGTCCTTGGTCTTGTAGATCTGCGCCAGGGTGCATTCGACATACGAGGTGGATGCGCCGAGGAAGCCCATCACCCACATCCAGAAGATCGCACCGGGGCCGCCGAAGGCGATCGCGGTGGCGACACCGGCGATGTTGCCGATGCCCATGCGCCCGGCCATCGACATGGCCAGGGCCTGGAACGAGGACACGCCCGCGTCGGACTTCTCGCCCTGTACGGTCAACCGGCACATCTCGAAGAAACCCCGGATCTGCATGAAACGGGTGCGGGCGCTGAAATACAGGCCAGCGGCCAGGCACAGGAAGATCAGGAATTTGCTCCAGATGATCCCGTTGATGATATTGACTACTTCTTCCACGCGCTCTCTCCAGTCGGCGGAAACAAAAGGAACGTCCCCGTCGGCTGGGACCCGGTCGATTCTCCACGATCCGCGCCGGGCTGCGTAGTGTCAATTTCGATGAATGGGCGGCTTTTGCCCCATGTGACTCAATCGAGGGTGCTGCGGGTCCGCGCGAAGCGGCGCAGGTCGTGCAGCTCGCCGCGCTTGAACACGGCGTGGCGCGCGCGGCCTTCCTCGATGAACCCGTTGCCGAGCAGGACCCGCGCCGAGCCTTCGTTGAAATCCAGCACCTCGGCCTGCAGCCGGTACAGGCGCAGGTGCTGCATCGCCCAAGGCGCGAACCGGCCGACCACGCCGGTCATCCAACCCTGCCCCCAGTAGCGCCGGCCCAGCCAGTAGCCCAGTTCGGCGCTGTGCACGCGCTCGCCCGCCCCGGGACGCACGCCGATGCTGCCGCAGGCGGCACCGTCGATCTCGATGGCCAGGTTGAGCGTGCCCGGGGGCAACACGTGGCCGCCCAGGAAAGCCTCGCCGTCGGCGCGGGTGTACGGATACGGGAAACGGTCGGCCAGGCCGCGCGAGACAAGCGCGTCATTGGCATGGACGAGCAACGCGTCCAGATCGTCCTGGCGCCAGGGGCGCAGGACGAAACCGTCGCCCTGCAGCGGCGGTGTGGGATCAGGCATGACCGCCCACCGAGGGCGTTTGCGCCTCCTGCTTCTCCAGCTCGCGCGCCACCGTTTCAGGCGAGCGCGTATACGGCGCCAGCAGCGAATAGAACGCCGGCACCACAAACAGCGACAGGAACGTGGACACGGCAACACCGAAGATCACCACGATGCCGATGGTGCCGCGACTGGCCGAGCCGGGTCCACCGGCGACCACCAGCGGGATCGCGCCGACGATCGTGGCAATGGAGGTCATCAGGATGGGGCGCAGGCGCACCATCGACGATTCGACGATGGCACGGTGCACGTCGCGCCCTTCATCGCGCAGCTGGTTGGCGAACTCCACGATCAGGATGCCGTTCTTGGCCGCCAGGCCGACCAGCATGACGATGCCGATCTGGCTGAACAGGTTGATGGTGCCGCCGCTGACATACAGCCCGAGCAGCGCGCCGAGCACGCCCAACGGCACGGTCAACATGATGACCAACGGATGGATGAAGCTCTCGAACTGCGCGGCCAGTACCAGGTAGACCACCAGCAGGGCCATGGCGAAGGTCAGCAGCACCGCGCTGCCGGCATTCTGGTACTCGCGCGATTCGCCCTTCCAGTCCAGCTGCGCATGTTGCGGCAGCTCTTCACTGGCCACCTGCCGGGCCCAGGCGATGGCGTCGCCCAACGGATAGCCCGGGGCCAGCCCGGCACTGATGGTGATCGAGCGCAGCCGGTTGAAACGGTTGAGGTTGCCGGCCTCGGCCACTTCACTGAGGGTGACCAGGTTGGACAGCGGCACCAGTTCGCCGCCGCTGGCGCGGACCCGGATCGCGGCAAGATCGGCCGGTGAGGCACGACCCTGGCGACCGGCCTGGACCAGCACGTCGTACTCCTCGCCGTTGTCGACGAAGGTGGTGACCCGGCGCGACCCCATCATGGTTTCCAGCGCGCTGCCAATGGCCGTGACCGACACACCGAGGTCGGCGGCACGTTGGCGGTTGATGTTGACGCGCATCTGCGGCCGCGTTTCCTTGTAGTCCGAGTCGGCGCCGACCAGGCCGGGGTTGTCGGCCATGCGCAGCAGCAGGCGGTCACGCCATTGCGCGATCTCGGCATATTCCGGCCCGCCCAGCACGATCTGGAACGGTTGCCCCTGGCTGCGCACCAGGCCGCCGCCCACCTGGGTGCGCACGCGCACGCCGCGCAGGCCATCGAGATGCTTCTGCAGGTCGGCGGCAACATCGGGCGTGGCGATGGCGCGCTGCTTCCACGGCTGCAGGAACACGCTGATGCGGCCGGTGTGCATTTCCTCACTGGCGCCGAAGCCGCCGGGCACGCGCGGGTTGGCGCGCACGATGGGATTGTCGCCGCCGACGAAGCCGGCGACGATCTTTTCCACCTGCTGGACCTGGCCGACGGTGTAGTCGTAGCCGGCGCCCTCGGGGCCGTCGATCATGATCTGGAACGAGCCGCGGTCTTCGGCCGGGGCCAGTTCGGAGGGCAGCACCTTGAGCAGCAGCGCGCTGGCCAGCAGCGACAGCAGCATCACCACGATGTAGATCCAGGTGCGGCCCACATGCCGCTCCAGCACCCGACCATAGGCGCTGGACACGCGCGACAGGCTGCGGTCGATGATGCCGTGCAGGCCACGCGGCGCACGGCCGTTGTGCGGCTTGAGCAGCTTGGAGGCCATCATCGGGGTGAGGGTCAGCGAGACGAACGCCGACAGCGCGACGGCCGCAGCCAGCGCAACGGCCAGTTCGCGGAACAGGCGGCCGGTGTTGCCTTCCAGGAAGCCGACCGGCAGGAACACCGCCACCAGCACGGCGGTGGTGGCGATGACCGCGAACGCCACCTGCGCGGTACCGCGCTTGGAAGCGACCAGCGGCGGCTCACCCAGGTCGATGCGTCGCTGCACGTTTTCGACCACGACGATGGCGTCATCCACCACCAGGCCGATACACAGCACCAGCGCCAGCAGGGTGAGCAGGTTGATGGAGAAGCCGAAGGCGTACAACGCGATGAACGCGGCGACCAGGCAGACCGGCACGGTCACCGCCGGAATCAAGGCCGCGCGGAAGCTGCCGAGGAACAGCCAGATCACTGCCAGCACCAGCAGCATGGCTTCCACCAGGGTGGCGTAGACGCGATCCACCGCCGCTTCGATGAAGGTGGTGTTGTCGAAGGCGACGAAAATGCGGGTGCCTTCGGGCAGGGTCAAGGCCACCCGCTCGGCTTCGGCACGGGCGGTGCGGGCCACGTCCAGCGAGTTGGCGGTGGAGGTCTTGACGATGCCCAGGCCGATGCCCGGCTCGCCGTTGCTGCGGTAGTAGGCGCGACGTTCCGAGGAGGCCAGTTCGATCTTGGCCACATCGCCCATGCGCACCACGTAACCATCGTTGCCCTTGCCGAGCGGGATGGTGGCGAAGTCCTCGGGTTTGACGTAGTTGCGCTCCACGCGCAGGGTGAAATCGCGGTCGGTCGATTCGATCCGGCCGGCCGGCAGTTCCACGTTTTCATTGCGCAGCGCGGTTTCGACATCGCCAACGGTCAGGCCACGCGCAGCGAGCTGGTCGCGGTCCAGCCAGATGCGCATGGCGTAGCGCTGGCGGCCACCGATGCGCACTTGGGCAACGCCGTCGAGGCTGGAGAAGCGGTCGACCACGTAGCGGTCGGCGTAGTCGCTCAACTCCAGGGTGTCCATGCTGGAGGACGCCATGTTGAACCAGATGATCGGGTCGGCATCGGATTCGACCTTGGCGATTTCCGGCGGCCGTGCTTCTTCGGGCATGCGGTCGGCAACGCGGCTGACCGCATCGCGGACATCGTTGGCGGCCGCTTCGATATCGCGGTTGGAACTGAACTCGATGCTGACCTGGGCGCGGCCGTTGGAGCTGCGCGCGTTGATGGTATCGATGCCTTCGATGCCGGCCAGGGCATCTTCAAGCACCTGGGTGACACGGCTTTCGATGACCGCGGCCGAGGCACCGGTGTAATCGACCGAGACCGAGACGATCGGCGGGTCGATGGCGGGCAGCTCACGCAGGGTAAGGCGGGTGAAGGACATGATGCCAAGCACGACCAGCAGCAGGCTCATCACCACGGCAAACACCGGGCGCTGGATGGAAACGTCGGAGAGCTTCATCCGGCCGCGCCCGGGGCGGTGGCCTTCGGCGGTGCATCGGACGCCGGGGCGGGATCGGGCCGGTCATCGACCTTCAGGCCGGGGCGCAGCTTGCCGGTGCCATCGACCACGATGCGCTCACCGGCGGCGAGACCGCTGAGGATTTCGACCACGCCGGCACGGCGGGCGCCGCTGCTGACGTCGACGCGCTCGACGGTGTGGTCGGCTTTGACGCGGTACACGAAGGAGTCGCGGCCGACCTGGACGACGGCGATTTCCGGAATGACCAGCGCCTGCCGCTCGGGGCGGAACATGCGGATGTCCAGCAGCATGCCCGGGCGCAGGGCGTGGTCGGCGTTGATGAAGTCAGCGCGGACGGTGACGGCGCGGGTGCCCGGGTCGACACGGGTGTCGATGGTGGCCACGACCCCTTCAAAACTCCGCCCGGGATAGGCCACGCTGGTAGCGGTGACTTTGTCGCCGTTGCCCAGGCTGGCCAGTTCGGCTTCGGGTACCTGGAAGTCGACGTGCATGCGCTCGATGTCGTCGAGCGTGGCAATGGTGGTGCTGGGCGTGACCAGCGAGCCGGCACTGACCTGGCGGATGCCAAGCACGCCGGCGAAGGGCGCGCGGACGCGGCGGTCGCCGATGTCCGACTGCATTTCGCGCACGCGGGCGTCGGCGGCATCGCGGATGGCGCGTTGGGTGTCCAGGGTGGCGCTGGCGACGAGCTGCTGGGCAGCTAGTTCGCGCTGGCGTTTGTAGAGTTGGTCGGCTTCGGCGAAGGTCGCCTGGGCCTGCAGCAGGGCGGCCTCCTGGGCTTGGCCACGGAGGGTGACCAGGGGCGTGCCGGCGCTGACCTGCTGTCCGCTCTCGAAGTGGACGGTCTCGATGATTTCGCTGACTTTGGCGGTGATGGTCACCGATTCGCGGGCTTTGGCCGTGCCCAGCGCCTGGAGGGTGTCGCTCCACGCGGTGGGCTGCACGATCTGGGTGGTGACGGGCACTTGTTCGGCCTGGCGGCGCGCGGCGTCGTTCTTGCTGCCACAGCCGGCCAGTGCGACCAGCATGAGGGCGGCGGCGATGCGCGCGGTGGTGCGTCCGAACATGAAGGAAAAGCCCCTTGGATTTACATGACCGCCGAGTGTATCGGTCGGGTGCTGCCGGGCATATGTGCCAAGCGTTTACCACGGTCTTCACAAGGCCCGGTGGCAGGCGCAATGGCTTTCATGATGGGCATTGCCGGGGTTGTATCGGCATGTATCGACGGATGTCGGCATGCGTCGCCGGGTGGGGCCGGAGGGGAGGTGTCTGCGCCTTGCAACGCCCCCACCCCGGCCGTGGCTACCTCAGTACGTGTAGTTCACCTTCATCCACGCCGTTCTGCCCGGCTCGTTGATCCGCACCGGATCGGCGGGGAAGCCGAAATCGGCGCTGCCGGCCAGGTTGAGGTGTTCGCTGTAGGCGCGGTCGAACAGGTTGTCGATGCCGGCGCTGAGCTGCAGGGCATCGCTGATGCGGTAGCGGGCGTTGAGGGCCAGGGTGGCGAAGCCGGCGCTGGGGCCGAGGTCGCGGGCGACGACGTTGCCTTGGCCGTCGGCAACGCGGTGCTGGTGGGTGACCGCGCGGGCCAGCGCACCGAGCGTCCAGCGCTGGCCTTCCCAGTTGGCGCTGAGCCGCGCTTCGAGCGGTGGCATCTGCGGGAGCGGCTGGCCGGTGCTGCGGTTTTCGCCCCAGGCATAGGCCAGGCTGCCGCCCAGTCTCCAGTGCGCGCCCAGGGTGAGGTCGGCACCGGCCTCGGCGCCGGCAATGCGGGCATCGACGTTGCTGGCCTGGGTCATGCTGCCCATCATGCCGCCGTCGCGGTAGGTGAACAGGATGTAGTCCTCCAGGCGACCGGCGTAGGCCGATACCCAGGCATTGAGGCGGTCGGTGCGGTACTGCAGGCCGAGGTCGAGTTGGGTGGTTTTTTCCGGCTGGAGCGCGGCGAAGGCGTTGCGGCTGCCGACCGGGCCCATGTTCGGGGAGAACAGTTCCCAGTAATCGGGCATGCGCTGGCTGTGGCCGATGCCGGTGTACCAGGTCAGCGCGGGCGCGATGTCGCGTTCGATGCGCAGGAAACCGCTGCCGAGGTTTTCCCGGCGGGTCTGGCCGGCGGTCGGGTTGGGCATGGCCATCATGCCGGTGCTGGTGCGCTGGTCGGTGACCTCGGCGCGGTCGATGCGCAGGCCGCCGATCCAGCGCTGGGCAGTGTCCTGGCCGAGGGTGATCTCGCTGAAGGCACCGAGATTGCTGAAGCGCGCATCGGTGCGCCACGGCTGTTGCCGGTAAGTGTTGCGGCCCATGCCATTGCGGCTGCGATGACGGCTGTCCTGGGCGTCGATGCCGGCCACGATGGCGATGCCCTGCCAGCGCCATTCCGAGGCGATGCGGCCGCCGGTGGTGCGGCGGTCGACATTGGACGCCATCGGCATGGGCATGCTGCTGGCCGGGTTGGGATCGCGCAGGGTGTAGTTGTCCATGACGTGGTCGGCGTCGTTGTAATACACGTTGGCCTGCAGCGTGTCCCAGGCGCCGGGCAGGTTGTCCTTTTCAAAGCGCGCGGCGTAGCTGGTGCGTTTGAAGGCGGCACCGTCCATGCCGCGGCCGGCGTAGCGGGCGATGGCGTCGCCGGTGCCGGCAGAGAGTTCCAGCACGGTGTCCGCGTCGGGGGTCCAGCCGACGGCGACGTCGCTGTTCCACTTGCGCCACCTGGAGGGCACCACGTCGCCGTTGCCATCCTGGTAGTCGTCCGCTTCGGAGCGGTTGCCGTTGAGCCGTACATAGCCTTGCGAAGCGCCGGCAGTGAGGTCGAGCACCTGGTCGTTGCGGTTGCGCGAGCCAACCAGCGCGCTGGCGTTGATGTCGATGCCCGGAGTGTCGAAGTGCGGGGTATCACGCTCGAAACGCACCGTGCCGGCAGAGGCACCGGCGCCCCAGCGCACGCTCTGCGGGCCCTTGATGATGGTCAGGCGGTCGAAGGTTTCCGGGGCGATGTAGGACAGCGGGTTGTCCATGCGCGACGGGCACGCACCGATCAGGTTGCCCTCGTTGCTGACGATGTTCAGGCGTGAGCCGAACATGCCGCGCAGCACCGGGTCGCCGTTGGTGCCGCCGTTGCGGATGGCCGAGAAACCGGGGACGGTCTTGAGGTAATCGGCACCGTCGCTGGCCGGCACCGGCTGGCGTGGCAGGCGCGGGTCGGTCACCCAGTGCAGGGGCGAGGACGGCGCGCTGGCGGTGACGACCAGGGTATCGAGGGTCTGCGCCGCGTCGCGTTCGGCAGCCAACAAGGGCAATGCGGCGAGGGCCAGGGACAGGGAAACAGACAGGCGCGTCATTGCGCCCGCGCTGCGGGGAGTCAGGTTCATGGTGGAACTCCAGAAAACGCACAGGCGCGCGCCGCCATCTCGGCGTCACGCGGCAGGAAAGGACGTCGGCGGTTTCAGGCGTTCAGTGGCGGGCCGCGCGCGGGATGCGCAGACCAGCGCAGGCTGCGCGGGGTGGCAACGGCGCGCAGCACGGCCGGGGCGATCACCGGCAGCGCCGGCAGCAGCAGGAGCACTACCGCCAGCCACGGCATCAGCCGCGAGGCCATCATGCAGTACTCGCAGGCCTCGCCGTGGCCGGCGTGTTCGTCCGTCAACGGCGCGTGCGCGGTTGGCGACGGCGCGGCGGCGTGCATCGGCATGTCCTCCATCGGCATCGCGTGATGCCGATGCGAGGCAGGCAGGCCGTGCCCGGCGTGCGGGTCGGCGGAGAGGACGACACTCGGCACCGCATGGGCCATGCCCGACGGCATCAGCATCAGCGGCGCCTCGGTATGTGCCTGCTGCCAGCGACTGACCAGCGGCGCCAGCGCCATCAGCAGCGTCGCCACGAAGGCAAGCTGCAGCAGGACGGCATACGGGCGGCAACGACGGTTCACCGCGCCAGTGTAGCGACCGACCGTTGCTCCGTCGGCGTTTCAGCCCTGCGACGAACCGTCGCAGGCGACGCGTGCCGACCAACGGTCGGCACCTACCGGGTAATCGTGCCCTCACCCCATCAGAAGGAAAGCCCCCTTCTGTTGAAGGGGGCGCGCCGAAGGCGCGGGGTAGAGGTGGAATGCGCGAACCATCGCCGTGCAGGTACCGACCAACGGTCGGCACCTACACGGTGATGGTCTGCGTCAACGATTCCCAGGTGGGCGGCAGCGGCCAGTTGGCTTCCTGGTTGCCATCGATCACCCGGCGCAGGTCGCGTGTGTCGATCTGCGGGGCCAACACGTGCACCAGTTCCAGCGCGTAGTCGCGCAGCACCCGGTCACGCGGCAGCACGGCCCAGGCGATGCACTCGTCGATCGGGGCCGGGGCCGGCCAGGCACGCAGGTCCTCGTCGCTGGCGTTGACCGCCATTTCCGCCAGCAGCCCCACGCCCAGGCCGGTGCGCACATAGGTCTTGATCAGGTCCGCGTCCAACGCGGTCAGCGCGATGTCCGGGGTCAGCCCGGCGCTGGCGAAGGCGCGCTGCAGCGACGAGGTGCCACGGGTGGAAGACTCGTAGCTGATCAGCGGCTGGGTCGACAGCGCCTGCAGGTCCGGCGCCGGACCGGGCCGGTCCAGCACATGCCCGCGTGGCACCAGCACCAGCCGGCGCCAGCGGTATAGCGGAATGGCCAGGCCGGCACTCGGCTCGGCGCCAGCCGTGGAGATGATGGCGATGTCCGCATCGCCCTGGCTGAGCAGGTCCAGCGCATCGCTTTCAGCGGCCTGCTGCAGGTGCACGCTGACCTGCGGGTAGGCCTGCTTGATCCGGGCCACGGCCGGCGGCAGTACGAAGCGCGCCTGGGTATGGGTGGTGGTGAGGATCAGCTGGCCCTGGCTTTCGCGGCGCTGGTTGGCGGCATAGGTGCGGATGTTGTTGGCTTCGCCCAGCACCGCGCGGGCGCGGCCGATCACTTCGACACCGGCCGGGGTGACGGCTTCCAGGCTGCGCCCCTTGCGCACGAACAGCAGGAAACCCAGCTCGTCTTCGAGCTGCTTGAGCTGCTTGGACAGCCCGGGTTGGGTGGCATGCACGCGCGAGGCGGCCAGCGTGATGTTGAGCTCGGCGTCGGCGATGGCCACCAGATAACGGAGTTGGGTCAGCGTCATGGGCGTGCGGCACGGCAGGCGAAGGGAGGGCAACCCGACTGTAGGGCAATTGCCGTCACCAGCTTATAACCAAATGTTGTTTAAGAAGGGTATCAGGTCATTTCCCGGGGGCATATACCGGGGCTACGTTCTGCCGGAGCCGCGCCGGGCGCGGAAAACTGCCTTCCCTGGAGCATCCCATGGCCCTGTACAACTCGATCCTGGACACCATCGGCAACACCCCGGTCGTGCGCCTGAACCGCATCGCCCCCGACCATGTCACCGTCTACGCCAAGGTCGAATCGTTCAACCCCGGCGGCTCGGTCAAGGACCGGCTGGCGCTGGCGATCATCCTGGATGCCGAGGCCCGCGGCGTACTCAAGCCCGGCGACACGATCGTGGAAGCCACGTCCGGCAATACCGGGGTGGCGCTGGCCATGGTGGCCGCAGCGCGGGGCTACAACTTCGTGGCGACCATGGTGGAGACCTTCTCCATCGAGCGCCGCAAGCTGATGCGCGCCTACGGCGCCAAGGTCATCCTGACCCCGGCCGCCGAGCGCGGCTCGGGCATGGTCCGCCGGGCCAAGGAGCTGGCCGACGAACACGGCTGGTTCCTGGCCAGCCAGTTCGCCAACCCGGCCAACCCGGCCTACCACCGCAACACCACCGCGCCGGAGATCCTGCGCGACTTCGCCGGCCGGCGGCTGGACTACTTCGTGACCGGCTGGGGCACCGGCGGCACCCTGACCGGGGTCGGCGAGGTACTCAAGGTGGCGCGCCCGGACACCCGCATCGTGGCCACCGAGCCGGCCGGCGCCGCCCTGCTCAAAGGTGATGACTGGAAGCCGCACAAGATCCAGGGCTGGACCCCCGACTTCGTGCCGGAAGTACTCAACCGCGGCGTCTACGATGAACTGCTGAGCATCGACGATGCCCGTGCGATCGAGACCTCGCGTCGGCTGGCCGCCGAGGAAGGCATTTTCGTCGGCATCTCGGCCGGCGCCACGGTGGCCAGTGCGCTGGACATCGCCGCACGCGCCGAGAAAGGCAGCGTGATCCTGGCGATGCTGCCCGACACCGGCGAACGCTACTTCTCCACCCCGCTGTTTGCCGACATCAACGAAGGCTCCGACGACGACTGGCTGGCCGGTCTGCCCTGATCCGCCCGTTATCTCCTGCATGCGGTCGACGCCCACCCCATGGTGGGCGTCTTCGTATTCAGGTACCGCCATCCGCTTCATCTACGGTGAAGCCGCCGCCCCGCATCGTGTCAGCGCAGGTCGGTGCATACCGGGTCGCACGGCCTGAGACGACGATGACGTAGCGTGGATGTCCTGCCGGTTATCGTGCAGGACGACAGTGTCATTCCGTTGCATGGACCCGGAATCAGAAGGAGCGGTACGCATGAAGATCGAAGTGTGGCAGGGCGACATCACAACCCTGGCGGTGGATGCGATCGTCAATGCGGCCAACGAATCCCTGCTGGGCGGGGGCGGTGTGGATGCCGCGATCCATCGCGCGGGCGGACCGCGCCTGCTGGCCGAATGCCAGGCCCTGCCGGAGATCCGCCCGGGGGTCCGCTGCACCACCGGCGAGGTACGCGCCACCGGCGCCTACAACCTCCCCGCGCGCCATGTATTCCATACCGTCGGCCCGGTCTGGCAGGACGGCCAGCGCGACGAGCCGGCGCTGCTGGCCAACTGCTACTGGAAATCGCTGCAGCTGGCCGAATCACTGGGCCTGCAGTCCATCGCGTTCCCCGCGATCAGCTGTGGCGTTTACGGCTATCCGCTGTACCAGGCCGCGCAGGTGGCCGTGACCGAGACACTGGCCTGGCAGCGCAGCCACGCGCAACCCAAGCGGATCGTGCTGGTGGCATTCAACACGGCCACGGCCAAGGCCTACCTGCAGGCGCTGACAGCGGCAGGACAGAGCGCCGAGGACACACGTGCGCCAACGGCACCGCCACTGGACGATGCAGGGTGGGCCGCTGCGCATTGATGCGGAGGGGCGTGATGCATGCAAAATGCCGGCATTACGCCGGCATTTTTCATCCGGCGTCGATCAGGGGCAGACTTGGGTGACCTTGGCGGTACAGCTCAAGCCGCCGCCCGCAGCGGGATACTGACCGCCGCAGGAAAGCGAGACCGTGCCGGGGCCGGTTGACGCGATGATCTGGCCTGGGGTCATCGACGCATTGGCGCCCGGGGACTGGATGCCACAGGTTGTGCCGGTAGTGCCACCCGATGCCGAGACGCATTGGATGGTGGCATTGGCCTTGACTGCGGCCAATCCCCGGAACGAGCTGCCGTTACTCGCCGATCCGGAAATAGTCTGCACGGCCGTGCACACCGTATCGTCAATCTCCGCCGTGCAGCTCAAGCCGCCGGTGGCGGGGTAACTGCCGCTGCAGTTGAGCACCACGTTGCCAGCACCCGTCGTGCCAATGGATTTACCCACTTCAACGACGCCGTTCCAGCCTGGAGCCTGCACATTGCAGCGCGGGGTAGTCCCGGCCGTGCCCCCGGATGCCTGCGTACAGGTGATCCGCGAAGCCGAGGGGGCAATCGCATTGCCCGAGGTGGAGCCACCGTTGCGCGCGCTCGCCGTGATGGTCTGCGTGGCAGCGCACGCCGCCCCCGCAAACAGACATCCGCAAACAAGCAGGGCAACAACACCGGAAAACCGTTGACGCTTCATCATTTACTACTCCTGTGGTGAAAAATTCCCTTCAGATGAGACAAAGACGGCCGGCATTCCGGGCCTCACGTGGACGCATCACGCCCACTTGCCTACAGCGCCCACGGCCGTGGGTGAGCGCGCTTGCCGCTACTGGAAAACGCTCCAGACACGCGCCTCGGCGAAGCCTACTGCGCATCGCGCAAACCAAAACGAGAACTGCGTTCTACTTCAATCTGTGCGGTCCTTATATTGTTTCGGTTGAACCACAACATCCGGCGTGGATGCGCAAGCGCCAACACGGGGAATGGCATGGGCAAGGGACGCACGCTGTTGGTTGGCACCTTGGCAGCACTGGCAGCCACCGGCGCCTGGTTCGGATGGCCGCAGGCGCTTTTCGGCAATGTGGCCCCGCGCTCGGACAGCGTAACGGCGACGACCCTCTCGGGAAGAGATGCCCCCGCAGCATCGTTGAAATCGCACGACGGCGCCGATGATGCCGCGACGGCAGCATGGAATGCGTCGCCGTCGATGCGCGGCCCTGCCATCGCCTCGCCCTACCTGGATGTCGAATCTGCCATGGTGCAGGGTTCGGCGCTCTCCTTCGAGCAGGCCATGCTCGCG
This sequence comes from Stenotrophomonas sp. GL_101, assembly GCF_057835675.1. Taxonomy (NCBI): domain Bacteria; kingdom Pseudomonadati; phylum Pseudomonadota; class Gammaproteobacteria; order Lysobacterales; family Lysobacteraceae; genus Stenotrophomonas; species Stenotrophomonas sp. GL_101. The sequence continues at coordinate 3,744,014 of NZ_CM174432.1, forward strand.
CTGAAGGGCGAGGATTTTGATCACTACGTGAGCCTGATCGCACGGCAATCGATCCGTGATCCGGACGCGGCAGAACTGACCGAGCTGTATACCCGCAAGCTGGAGACTGCGTTGCAGGGAAACACCGCGCTGTCGTTGCAGCATTTCAGTTGCGGGCTGAGCCTGTGTGCAGGCTCGATCTCCACCGACGACCGCGCCGACGAAGCGCAGTTCGCGCAATGGCGGCGGACGTTGTCGCCAACCGGGGCTACCCCCGCCTATTCGATGATCGATGTGACGATTGCCGGAAAGAACGGTGGTATCGAGCACCGCTTCATCTTTTCGTCCGATGCCAGCATCAATGACATCCAGGGCCCGGCGCTGCCGTGACGTTGATGGGGCTGCGCTGACAACGTGCAGCCCCCATGAGGTGCCCCTAGCCAGGTCCTGCGCTGTAAACCCATTCCTGGAAGAACGGTTGCAGCGAGCGTCCTGCGGCCGCTTCCATCGCATGCTGGAAATCGGCGGTGACCACCGAGCGGCCGTCATGGGCCCGGGTGTAATCGCGCAGGCCCCGCCAGAACACCTCCTCACCCAGCTCGCCGCGCAACAGGTGCAGCACGTAGGCACCCTTGCGGTAGACCACGGCCCGGTCATCGGCCGTGGGGGAATTCCAGTCCGCATAGACCAACGCATGATCGGCGCCCTTGGCGCGCAATGCGTCCAGGCGCGTGCGCCAGCCCTGCACCTGCGCCTGGTAGGCGGCTTCGCCCTGGGCCTGCTGCAGGTAGGCGGCGGTCATGAAGTTGGCCATGCCTTCGTTGAGCCAGAAGTGCTCCCAGCTGGTGCAGGTCACCCGGTTACCCCACCACTGGTGCGCCGCTTCGTGCGCCATCAATGCGGTCTGGCTGGGATCCTCCAGTACCTCCCGGCCGTAGTCCTCGGACAGCAGCGACACGCCGGCAAGTTCCTGGCCGATGGTGCGCGCGACCAGTACCTGCTGGTAGTCGCCGCGATAGGGCAACCCGGCGCGCGCGGCGAAGAAGTCGAGCATGTCGCCGGTGGTGGCAAACAGGCGGCGCAGTGCATCGGGGGAGCGCTCCACCGACAGGAAGCGCAAGCGGATGGAACCGTGCCGGGCGGTGGCCTGCTGGTATCGCCCTGTCGCGAATCCATAGAGGTAACCGGGCATCGGCGTTTCCAGCCGCCAGCGGTGCCGTACCCGTCCATCAGCCAGGGTCTGCAACGGCAGCGCGCGACCGGTGCCGGCGGCGTGCAGCCCCGCCGGCAAGGTCACCGCAAGGTCCAGCGTCGCGCGCTCATCCGGGGCATCCACCGATGGCATCCACTGGCGGGTCGAGAAGACGGTGTAGACCTCCTCGCGCGCCGGCGCGAATTCCAGGCCGAACGCGGGTGAGCCCTGGTAGGCGATCTGCAATGTGCCGCGGCTGCCTTCGCGCATCGGTCGCGGCAGGCGGATATGCAACTGACCCTCGCGCTGCTCGAACGGCAGCGCGCGTCTCCCCTGCACTACCGATGACACTTCCAGCGCTCCGGTGTCCAGGGCAATGGACGACACCGCCGGTTGCGTGGCCTTGAATGTGATCGTCTGCTGCCCGCGCAGGTGTTTTGCGCCGATATCCGGTTCCAGCGCCACCGCGTAGTGCAGCACATCAATGCCGCGCGGCGATGCCGCCTGCGCCAGTGACGCGCTCGACAGCAGCAGTAGTGGCAGCAGCATCAGCGAGCACGGGCACTGCCTGCTCGCGTTTCGGAGCCGGCGCCTTGGATCGCAAAACGGCGTCGTTATAGCCGCTAAGCATGACTGTTTGTGACGTACTCCGCAGTTCTGCATCACGGCCTCATCGGGAGGTAGGGGGTTCCGCGTTGTGCCGCGTTTGGCTCATTACGGCGGGGCACTCCGTCCGCCGTCCTGCACCTGCCGATTCACAACAAAGGGATTATGTATGAAGCGACACATGCATCACCGCGCGCCCCTCCGCCCCGTGCGCCGGGTCCTGGCCACTGCCCTGGTCCTGGGCAGCCTGGCAGCCACGGCCCACGCCCAGCAGACCGATCCGCTGGCAGGCCGGCAGTGGCACCTGCTCAACACCGGGCAGGCAGTGCCGGCCGATACGCTGCCGGTGGCCGGCAACGATCTCAACGTGGATGGGCTGTTCCGCAACGGTATCCGGGGCCAGGGCGTGATCATCGGCATCGTCGACGATGGCCTGCAGATTGCCCACCCTGACCTGGCCGCCAACGTGGCGGCGATCGCGGGCAGGAACTTCGCCAACCAGTCCAACAACCCCTCCCCGTCCAATCCGGATGCGGACAACCACGGCACGATGGTGGGCGGCATTGCCGGTGCGGTGGGGGCGAACAATCTCGGCGTGCGCGGCGTGGCCCCGGCGGCCACGTTGAAGGGCTTCAACGTGCTTGCCTCCGATGCGCAGGGCAACCAGCAGAGCAACATCGAGTACTCGTGGTGGGACGGCGCTGAATCGGCCGACGTGCAGGTCTTCAACAACAGCTGGGGCGCAGGCCCGGGCAATCCGAACCTGCCGCTGGCCTTCAGCCAGAACACCGTCACCGCGTACGAGCAGGCGATGTCCGGCACGCGTGGTGGGCGTGGCGGCATCTATGTGAAGTCGGCAGGCAACAACTTCAACAACGGCACGATCGGCCCGAACCGGGACATCTGCAGCGCCGATACCAAGAACCGCAACACCGGCTGCGTGCCGGCCGGACGCGACCCGCGCAACAACCTGTTCAATGTGATCACCGTGGGCGCCGTCCGTGCCGATGGCGTGCGCTCGTCATACTCCTCCACCGGTTCGGCCCTGTGGGTATCGGCGTTCGGTGGCGAATACGGCCTGCAACAACAGTACGCGCCGGGCCTGGTGGCCCGCGCCTACGATCCAGCCATCGTCACCACCGATGTCACCGGCTGCGCGCAGGGCAGCAACAAAAACACCAACCGGCAGAACACGCTGGACAGCAACCTGTCCATCATCGACAGCACCTGCAACTACACCGCAAAGATGAACGGCACGTCGGCCTCGGCGCCGATGGTGTCCGGCGTCGCCGCGCTGGTGCTGGAAGCCAACCCGCGCCTGGGCTTCCGCGACGTGAAGTACATCCTGGCCACCACCGCCACCCGCAACCATCCCAACCAGCCGGCGGTGACGCTGGCCGACGGGCGCACGCTGGTGCCGGGCTGGACGGTGAATGCCGCCGGCCGCGCCTACAGCAACTGGTATGGCTTCGGCGTGGTGAACGCGGCGCGCGCGGTGCAGGTGGCCGAGACCTTCCAGCCGCTGGGCCCGCTGCTGGACAGCGGCCGGCGCACCACCACGCGCCGGGTGGCGATCGGCAACACCGCAGCGGCGGCGGCACGCCTGACCGTCCAGGTGGCCGGCGGTGCCGGTGCCATCGAGTCGGTACAGCTGGGCCTGCGGGTGAACCACAGCAACACCCGCCAGCTGCAGTTCGTGCTGGTCTCACCGGCGGGCACGCGCAGCGTGGTGCAACCTGCCTTCACCGCCATCGGTTCGGGCCTGAACGCCGCCTCGGTTGCCATCCAGAACAACTTCACCAGCTGGGACCTGCTGTCCAGCAATGCCTTCCTGGATGAGGCTGGTACCGGCACCTGGACCCTGGAAGTGACCGACATGGGACAAGCAGCCAGCGCCGCATCGCGCGGCAGCCTTGAATCCTTCACCCTCCGCGTCCTGGGACATTGATAATGAAGACGACCATTCTGTTGAGCACCCTCGCCTTCGCGGCGATTTCCTTCCCCGTCGGGGCGCAGAGCGCCGGCCAGACGCCCCCCGCCCGGAGCCTGTCGACCGTGGATGCGCAGCAACTCAAGCAGGCGGCCACCGGCCGTGCGTTCGATGTGGGTGGCACGCGCTTCCAGCTGGCGCCGTCGGCCAGCGTGCAGGCCGTAGGCGGCGGTCAGTTCCGGATCGCGCCGGCGGCAACGACCACGACCGCGGCCCCGGGCGCGCGCAGCAAGCGTTCGGTGGATGGCAGCGCCGGCGGAGCCGATGCCGGGGCCGCCAAGTTCGCCGCGGCGGTCTCCACCGATGGTGCGCCGGTGGTGGCCACTTCACGGGTGACGGTGTTCTTCACCGATGCGGCCGCCGCACAACGCGCGGCAAAGGCGACCGGCGGCACCGTGGTGACGCTGTCCAAGGCGTCCGGCCGGGCCACCGTGGAGTACCCGTCGGTGAATGCGGCGCTGGATGCGACCACGTCGCTGTTGTCGACCGCCGGGATTCGTGCGGCCGAGCCGGACCTGGTGCAGTGGGAAGAAAAAAAGTAAGGGAGTGAAAAAAGAAAACGCCGGCACTGGGCCGGCGTTTTTCCTGGTGCGTGGTCAGGCAGGTATCAGCCGTTCCACTTGCCCTGTGCGGCCAGGCCGTTTTCCTTGGCGCGGTCGTACACGGTCTGCTGCGCCTTGGCCACGTTGGCCTTGATGTCCTTGGCCCACAGCTTCAGTGCGGCCTGCTGCATGGCGCGGCCGTAGGAGAAGCTCAGCGGCCACGGCAGGTGACCCATCTGGTTCATCGCGTCCAGGTGCGCGGTGGACTGTTCGTCGCTCTGGCCACCGGACAGGAACACGATGCCCGGCAGGATCGCCGGCACGGTGCTCTTGAGGCACATGACGGTCGATTCAGCCACTTCCTCGACGTTGGCCTGCTCTTCGCAGCCCTTGCCGGAGATGACCATCGAGGCCTTCAGGATGGTGCCTTCCAGCAGCACGTTCTGCTGGTACAGCGCGTCGAACAGCGAACGCAGGGTGGCTTCGGTGACTTCGTAGCAGGTCTCGATGTCGTGGTCGCCGTCCATGATCACTTCCGGCTCGACCATCGGCACCAGGCCGCATTCCTGGCACAGCGCGGCGTAACGGGCCAGCGCATGCGCGTTGGACTCGATGCAGGTGCCCGACGGGATGCTTTCGCCGATGTTGATCACCGCACGCCACTTGGCAAAGCGCGCACCCAGCTTGTAGTACTCCTGCAGGCGTTCACGCAGGCCATCGAGACCTTCGGTGACCATCTCGCCCGGGCAGCCGGCCAGCGCATGGGCGCCCTTGTCGACCTTGATGCCCGGAATGATGCCCTGGGCGGCCAGGTACTTGGCGAACGGCACGCCGTCCTTGGTCGACTGACGGATGGTTTCGTCGTACAGGATCGCGCCGGAGATATGCTCGTTCAGCTTCGGCGTGGTGAGCAGCATCTCGCGGTAGGCGCGACGGTTCTCCTCGGTATTCTCCAGGCCGACGCTGGCGAAGCGCTTGCCGATGGTGCCGGTGGATTCGTCGATCGCGATGATGCCCTTGCCCGGGGCGACCATGGCCTGGGCGGTTTCAGCCAGCTGTTCGATGCTCATGTATTTCCTGTGGCGGGTGCGGGAAAAACGCAATTATAGCGGGCCGCCCCCGTGAACTGGCTGTACACGCGATCTGGAAACGATTCCAACCACAAACCGGCCACGCGACCGGATGTGTCTGGCGAGAAGCCCCCTGAGTCAGGGGGCAGCCGCGAAGCGGCGGGGGTCTGGGCGCTGGTAAGAAGGGCCCCACGGTTTGCAGCGCAAACCGTGGGGCGACAGCGCGTATGCGATGACGCGTGCCCTTACAGCTCGCCCAAGCCGCTGGCGCGGCCATCGTCACCCACTTCCAGCAGGCGCAGGGTGTTGGTGGCGCCATGGGTTTCCATGTGCTCGCCGCTGGTGAACACCACGCGGTCGCCGGCCTGCAGCTGGTTGGCTTCGACCAGCAGGCGGATGCTGCCGCGTGCGGCTTCACGCGGGGTGAAACCGCGGCTGTCGAAGTTGATCGGGAACACATCGCGCATCAGCGCCATCTGCCGGCGCGCGCCGTCATGGCGGGTCACCGCGAACACCGGCGCGGAGGCACGGAAACGCGACAGGTAGCGCGCGGTGCCGCCGGATTCGGTCATCGCCACGATCGCGCGCACGCCCACATGCTGGGACAGGAACATGGTAGCCATCGCGATGGCCTGGTCGGCACGTTCCAGGTTGCGCGGCGAGGCGCCGAAATCGGTTTCGGTCTGGAACTGGCGCTCGGCCCCCAGGCAGATGCGCGCCATCGCTTCGACCGCCTTGACCGGGTACATGCCGGCCGCGGTTTCGGCCGACAGCATCACCGCATCGGTACCGTCGATGACCGAGTTGGCCACGTCCAGCACTTCGGCGCGGGTCGGGATCGGGCTTTCGACCATCGACTGCAGCATCTGGGTGGCGGTGATCACCACCTTGTTCTGCGCCAGCGAGGCCTTGATGATTTTCTTCTGCAGGCCCGGCAGCTCGGCATCGCCGATTTCCACGCCGAGGTCGCCGCGCGCCACCATCACCACGTCGCTGGCGTCGACGATTTCTTCCAGGTTCTCGATGGCTTCGGTGCGCTCGATCTTGGACACCAGCGCGGCATAGCAGCCGTGCGATTCGGCGATCGCGCGGGCGTCGTTCATGTCCTGCGCGTTGCGGCAGAACGAGACGGCGATGAAGTCCACGCCGATCTTGGCCACGATGCCGATCAGCTCTTTGTCGCGCTCGGTCAGCGCGCCCAGCGAGAGGCCACCGCCCTGCTTGTTCAAGCCCTTGCGGTCGGACAGCACGCCGTCGTTGAGCACGGTGTTGATGATGCGCTCGCCAGCCACTTCAATGACCTGCAACTGCATCAGGCCATCGTCGAGCAGCAGCACGTCACCGGCCACCACGTCCTGCGGCAGGCCCAGGTAGCTCACACCGACCTGGGTGGTGTCGCCCGGCGGCGGGTTGGCCGAGGCCACCAGGTCGAAGCGGTCACCGGCCTTGAGCTTGATCTTGCCTTCGGTGAAACGCTCGATGCGGATCTTCGGGCCAGGCAGGTCGGCCAGGATGCCCACTTCCACGCCCACCCGCTGCGCGGCGGCACGTACGTCGGCGGCACGCTTGGCCTGCCCGGACGGATCGCCGTGGCTGAAGTTGAGGCGGACCACGTTCACGCCGGCGCGGAACAGATCCTCCAGCACGCCCGGCGGGTCGGTTGCCGGTCCGAGGGTGGCAAGGATCTTGGTGCGACGCTGACGCTCGATCATGGTGAATGGGCTCCCGTTAAAGGAGCAAAATTAGCACACCCGTCACTTCCCATGAATACGTTTACAGCCTTGGGGCAGCTGCCTCTGCGCGATGTCCTGCAGACAGCGTGCGATGACCGGACGGACAGTGGCTCACGCCGGTTTGCCGGTAATGCTTGGCCCCATTGACTCTGCGCTGGACATGCGGCGGGGTACGGAACCCCGCCGCCGGCCGTCAATCGATCAGCGACAACAGCGCATCCGGGGAGGCGGCCAGGTGCTGCGCACCGGCTGCCTGCAGCTCTTCGGCGCCCCCAAAACCCCACAACACGCCGATATTGCGCAGGCCATGGTGGCGCGCGCCTTCGATATCCATGCGTCGGTCCCCAATCATCCAGCACTGCGTGGGCAGCTGCGACAACCGCCGTAATGCCTCGGCCACCAGCTGCGGCTTGTCGCTGCGGCTGCCGTCGAGGGTCGCGCCAATCACGTCCTCGAAGCACGCGCCAAACGGCAGGTGATCGATGATGCGGCGCGCATGCGGCTCGTTCTTGGCGGTGACGATCGCCAGGCGATGGCCGCGCGCGTGCAGCGCCTGCACCACCTGGCCGATGCGGGGATACACCTCGTGCTCGCGCCAGCCGACCACATCGAAGCGCTCGCGGTAGTAGGCCACCGCCTGCTCCACCTGCGCCGGGTCGTCAAACAACGGCGCAAAACTGCTGCGCAGCGAGGGGCCGATCCAGCGCCGCAGTACCTCCTGCGGCGGCACCGGCTGGCCCATCCGGGTAAACGCGTGCGCCACACACTGGGTGATGCCCACCGCCGAATCGATCAGCGTGCCGTCGAGGTCGAAGAACAGCGTGTCGCGCGGCTCCAGGGGCATGCTCGTCACCTGGCGTCTCCGCAGATCCGTGCGCGGCCCATCACGCGCCGCGCGCCTCGAGTGCGGCGACTGCCGGCAGGGTCTTGCCTTCCAGGAATTCCAGGAACGCGCCGCCGCCGGTGGAGATGTAGCTGACCTGGTCGGCGATGTCGTACTTGTCCACGGCCGCCAGCGTATCGCCGCCCCCGGCGATGGAGAACGCCGGCGAGCGGGCGATGGCCTGGGCCAGTGCCTGGGTGCCGTGGCTGAAGGCCTCGAACTCGAAGACGCCGACCGGGCCGTTCCAGACCACGGTGCCGGCCTTGGCGATCAGCCCGGCGTAGTGCTGCGCGGTGTCCGGGCCGATGTCCAGGATCAGGTCATCGTCGGCCACCTCGGCGAGCGCTTTGACGGTCGCTTCGGCATCGGGGAGGAACTGTTTGGCCACCACCACGTCGGTTGGCAGCGGGATGTCGGCACCCCGCGCCTTGGCGTCAGCGACGATCTTCCTGGCGGTATCCAGCAGGTCCGGTTCGCACAGCGACTTGCCGACCGGGTACCCGGCGGCGGCGATGAAGGTGTTGGCGATGCCACCGCCGACGATCAGCTGGTCGACCTTGCCGACCAGGCTGGACAGCAGTTCCAGCTTGGTGCTGACCTTGCTGCCGGCCACGATCGCCAGCAGCGGCGGCGCCGGTGCCAGCAGCGCCTTGGCCAGCGCATCCAGTTCGGCCATCAGCAGCGGGCCGCCAGCGGCGACCGGGGCAAAGCGGATCACGCCGTGGGTGGAGGCCTGGGCGCGATGCGCGGTGCCGAAGGCGTCCATGACGAAGACATCGCACAGCGCGGCATATTTCTTCGACAGGGTTTGGTCGTCCTTGCCTTCACCGATGTTCATGCGGCAGTTTTCCAGCAGGACGATCGACCCCGGGGCCACCTCGACACCGTCGACCCAGTCGCGCACCAGCGGCACCTCGACACCCAGCAGCTGCGACAGGCGCAGCGCGACCGGTGCCAGCGATTCGGCCTCGCTCCAGACGCCTTCGGTGGGACGGCCCAGGTGCGAGGTGACCATGACCGCCGCGCCCTTCTCCAAGGCCAGCTTCAGCGTCGGCAGCGATGCGCTGATGCGCTGCTCGGAGGTGATGCGGCCATTCTCGATCGGCACGTTGAGGTCCTGGCGGATCAGCACGCGCTTGCCGGAGAGATCGAGGTCGGTCATGCGAACGATGGACATGGGCAACTCTTTGGCTGAAAAAGGAAAGGGCGCCACGCATGGCGCAGACACCCATTGTCCCGGCTGCGCGGGTGCATCGCAAATGCGCGGGCAAATGCCAAAGCGGGAGCCAAAGCTCTACGGCCGATGCTCCTGCGCTGTGCGGGGGCCTGTGGGTTCACGGGACACGCTGCAAGTACGTCCATGTAAGCTCCGTCGCCGCATCCATGCGGCTCAGGGTCCCGTGAACCCACAGGCCCCCACACTCGACAGTGGGTCGGTCCGCATGGCAAAGCACATGCGTAATGCCGGGCTCTGCCCGGCAGCCCTTCTCCCCACCGCCAACGCGATGAACCGTCCGCAGGTGGCCCGCTAGGCGCTGCTCTTGCCTTCAGCGACCAAACAACGATCAACCACCCGCATCCCCAGGCTTCTGCCGCAGCACGCTCAGCGCAAACCCACCCACGATCAGCACGCCCAGCACCAGCAGCCCCCACAACAGCCAGCGCTTCCAGTCGCGTTGGGCGGCCACTGCCGCGTCGCCGCCCAGCACCTGCGCCGGGCCCTGCAGCGTGGCCAGCGCGGGCTGCCATTGCGCGCCCTGCTGCTCGCGCAGCTGCGCGATCACCGTGCCCACCGGCGCATCGGTACGTGCGGCCCGCACGCTGCCCGCAGCGACGCTGTAAGGAGGCTCGCCCTGGCTCAGGAACACCAGGGCCTCCGGCTGGTACCCCAGCTTCAAGGTCGGTGCCACGCTGGGCTGTGCCTGCGCGGCCACCAGCTTCCAGTAGCGGTCGCGGGTGGGCACCGGCAACGCCTGTGTCTGCGAGCGACGGCTCTGCGCGGCATCCTGCAGCTGATAGGCCACCCACGGCCCGGCGCGGACCTGCCACGGCTGGCCGGCGTCGTCGCGACTGAGCAGGGTCCACTGCACCACGCTGTTGTCGGTGGTGGTGATGTCGGCCTGGGCAATCGGGAAGCGCCCTTCCAGCGCGTACTCGAATTCGCCCGGCTTGCCCGCATGCCCCCCCAGCGACTGCCACGGCCAGTCGATCGACTGCGCTGCCGGCACCAGCTCGGCCTGCACGCCCGACAGGACCGGCAACGCATCCTCGCCCACCGGCAGGATGCGGAAATAGCGGGCCTGGCGCCCGATGTCGATACGCCGCTGCTGCAACCGCCGCCCGTCGTGCTGCAGGTCCACCAGCGGCACGTCGTCGGCGATGCGCTGCCACTGGCGCAGGTCGTCACTGGCCTCCACGCGCACCCGCGCCTGCAGCGCCGATTGGGTCTGCCAGTCCAGCCGCAGCGCCAGCACGCCCACCTTCAGCGCGCTGGCATCCACCAGCCAGCCCGCCGCCTGCGGGGTCGCAGCGCCGCTGCGTCCCAAGCGTGCCTCGACCCGGCGCACGCTGCCGTCGGTATTGCGTTCGGTCAGCAGTTGCAGGTCATCGGCTGCCGCACCGGCCAGCGCCGGCAGCGGGAACCAGGCCAGGTCCTGCCAGTGCGCGGCGCGCGCAAGCGGCTGATCCGCCGCCAGCAGGGTGGCCGGCAATGCCTGGCCCTGCGCATTGAACACCTGCACATCGGCCAGACGCGGCGACACCGCGCTGCGGTAGACCGCCTCGTCGAGCATCACCCGGTAGGCGCCTGCGTTGTCCTGCGACACCTGCAGCGGCCATTGCTGGCGATAGTCCTGGCGCGCATCGGCAGCGGCGGCAAGCGAAGGCAACGCGACCAGCGACAGCGCCACGATCAAGGTAGGCAGGGTGTTCACGAGGGTTGCTCCACGGTGGTGTCCGGCGCGCGCGGCGGTGCCGGCGCCAGGTAGCCCACGACCGTGCACAGCAGGCCGTAGGCGATGAAGGAAGAAATGCCCAGCAGATTGCCCAGGTGCTGGCGGTCGATCAGCACCAGCTTGGCCAGCACCACACCCATCAGCACCGCGCCCACCAGCCACAAGGTGCGTTGGCCGCGACGCGAGCCCCACACCCAGCTGATCACCCCGAGCACGCTCCAGACCACGGTCAGGCTGGTCTGGGCCAGGGTCGAGGACCACAGCGCGCCATTCCACGGTATCCCGCCCCAGTGGTGCACGGTATGCAGCGTCGTACTGGTCAACAGCAGGAAGCCGGCAACGGCCAGCAGCGGCACCCGCAGGCCGCGCGGGCCATCGGGCGCCTGTGCCGACCACAGCCAGCGCGCCAGCAATGCCATCACCGCCAACTGGGCCAGCTCCATCGGATTGAGCAGCGGCAGCCACGGCAGCGGCGTGGCCGAACCGGGCTGCACCAGCAGGCACAGCGCGCTGATCCCGAGCACCGCGAACACGGTGGCGGTCAGGGCCGTGCGCAGCCCATCGAAACGCGCGCCCAACGGCAGGGTCAGCCACGACCAGCGCAACAACGCGGTCGCGGTGACCAGCAACCATGGCAGCAACGCCAGCGCCACCGCCCAGCCCTGGGCAAGGGCGAAACGGTCGGCCAGCCACATGCAGGCCAGCGACACCACGGTGGGCCACAGCAGCCACCAGCTGAACTGCGCCGCCAGCGCCGCCTTGCCCTGGCCACCGCGCAGGCACCACAGGCTGCGCACGCCCAGCGCGGCGAACACCGCCCAGGCCAGCGCGCCGTAGCCGGCGAACGGCTGCTGGTGCACGTCGGCCTGCCACAGTGCCAGCGGGAACGCGGCCAACAGCATCGCCAGCGTGGTCAGCCCCAGCGCGCGGGCCGGCGCACGGCGATGCACTTCGGCTGCCATCCAGGCAGTGACGGCCACGCCGATCAGCAGTGCGTCGGGGCGGCTGTCGCGCGCGATGAAGCGGCTGACCTCATGGGCCATGCCCCCCAGCCACCACAGCAGGCCCCACAGGTAATAAACGATGGCCGGTGCATCCTGGCGCGCACGGCGATAGCTGTACGCCGAGGCGAACCCGGCCACGGCCAGCAACAGCCCGCTCATGAACGTCGGATTGGCAATGGCGGTGGCATCCTGGTGCCAGTAATCGGCGCCTACCACGAAGCCGAAGGCCGCCCCCAGCTGCAGCAGCGCGCCGGCGACCTGCGGCAGCCAGCGCTTCTGGCGCAGGCCCAGCCACGCCAGCGCGGCCCCCTCCAGCGCGAACACGCTGGCGGTGGCACGGGCCGACAGCGCCAACGGTACCGCCAGGGTGGCAAAACCGACCGCCAGCACCGCGTGGGACTGGCCCAGCGCGGCATAACGCTCGCGACGGATCAGCGCCCAACCCAGCAGCGCATACACCGCCGCCAGCGCCACCGCGCACAGCGCCAGCAGCAGCCGGTCGTCATGCAGCATGCCGGCCTGCAACGAGAAGGCGATCAGCGGCGTGCCGAACACCAGGCTGCCATCGACCAGGTCACGCTTCTCCGCCGGCTGGCGGCGCGCGTACAGGATCGGGATCAACAGGTAGAAGGCGAAGAACAGCAGCAGGAACGGCTCGGTGCTGCTGAACTTGTCGGCGTTGTACTGCAGCACGCCCCAGGCGGTACCGATGCCGAAGGTGAAGGCAAAGCCCAACAGGTTGAGCGCGCGCCACGGGCGCCACCAGGCGATGGCGAGAATGGCCGCATTGAGCACGGCGTAATACGAGAACAAGGCGACATGGTTGCCGCTGCCGGTGGACAGCCAGAGCGGCGCCATGAACCCGGCCAGGATGCCCAGCACCGCCAGCGTGCGCGAGTTCTGCACCACCGCCAGCACGCCCATGCCGGCGATCAGCAGCACGCTGATGGCAAATGCCGGCAGCGCGTCGATCAGATCGTAGCGCTTGAACGCGGCGAAGACGGTCAACAACAGGATGCCGATCGCGCCACCCTGCAGCGCCAGGGCGAACATCCGGCGGCGATCGCGCTGCACCCAGCCGAACACCAGCCCGGCCAACGCGCCCGCGGCAATGGCGGCCAGCCGCAGTTCGATCGGTGCGTTCAACCAGCCCTGGTCGCTGGCGTACTTGAGCAGCGCCGCCACACCGGCCAGCAATACCAGCATGCCGATCTTGACCGGCACGTTGCCATCGGTGAACCAATGTTTGATCGCACCGACCAGGCGCTCGCCCGGGCCCGGGCCCGAGGGGGGCGGTGGCGGTGCGGGCGGCAGTGGCGGTGGCAGCTGGGTCTGGCTGGCCGCCGGCACCGCGGCGGCAACCCTGGCAGGCACCGGGGCAGCCGCGCCGGGGTCGGCAGCGGTGGCAGCGGCCGCAACGGGAGCCTGGTAGGGCGCGTCAGCCCAGTGCATGGACCGCGCCGCGGGCGCCGGGGCCTGCGTCGTGTCCGCCGCCCCGGGTGCCGCCGCTTCGTATCGCTGCAGTTCCAGTGCCGCCACGCGTCGGCGCAGCCCGGCGATCATGACCAGCGCCACGATCAGCAGCACCGGGACCAGCAACAGCACCACCACGACCAAGGCAATCAGAGCTTCCATTCCACGCCATCCTCAAGGGGGAGCCCCGGCGGCCTTCTGCCCAGGCCATGCCGGTGGCACGCGGCCATGCTAATGGATCGGCGGCGGTGGCGGGGTACCGGAAACGACGAACCCCGGCACGGGGCCGGGGTTCGCGGGGTAGCGCAGGGTGCGTGCGCGCTTACTTGGCGGCGACTACCTTGACCATTTCCAGGCACTTGTTGGAATAGCCCCACTCGTTGTCGTACCAGGACACCAGCTTGACGAAGGTGCTGTCCAGCGCGATACCGGCGTCGGCGTCGAACACCGAGGTGTGGGTTTCACCGCGGAAATCGGTGGCCACCACCTTGTCTTCGGTGTAGCCCAGGATGCCCTTCAGCGCGCCTTCGCTCTGTGCCTTCACTTCGGCGCAGATCTCGGCGTAGGTGGCTTCCTTTTCCAGCTCGACGGTCAGGTCGACCACCGACACGTCCGAGGTCGGCACGCGGAAGCTCATGCCGGTCAGCTTCTTGTTCAGTTCCGGAATCACTACGCCCACGGCCTTGGCAGCGCCAGTGGAGGACGGAATGATGTTTTCCAGGATGCCGCGGCCGCCGCGCCAGTCCTTGTTGGACGGGCCATCGACGGTCTTCTGGGTGGCGGTGGCCGCATGCACGGTGGTCATCAGGCCGCGCTTGATGCCCCACTTGTCATTGATCACCTTGGCCAGCGGGGCCAGGCAGTTGGTGGTGCACGAGGCGTTGGAGACGATCGCCTGGCCGGCGTAGGTCTTGTCATTCACGCCGAACACGAACATCGGGGTGTCGTCCTTGGACGGGGCCGACAGGATCACCTTCTTGGCACCGGCGTCGATATGCTTCTGCGCGGTGTCCTTGGTCAGGAACAGGCCGGTCGACTCGATCACCACGTCCACGCCCACTTCGTCCCACTTGAGGTTGGCCGGGTCGCGTTCCTGGGTCAGGCGGATCTTCTTGCTGTTGACCAGCAGGTCGCTGCCGGACACCTCGACATCGGCCTTGAAGCGACCGTGCACGGAGTCGTACTTCAGCATGTAGGCCAGGTAATCGGGCTCGAGCAGATCGTTGATGGCGACGATTTCGATGTCATTGCCGAAATTCAGCACGGCCGAGCGCAGGACATTGCGACCGATGCGACCGAAACCGTTGATGCCAACCTTGATTGCCATGTTCACAAGCTCCTGCAGCCGCGACGGTGCGGCGCCGATGGAAAGGGGCGCTCATTCTAGCAGGGGTGGACCGGCCCCGGTCCGCGCCGGGGCATGGGTAAACGGTTCCAGACCGGATTGGGTGGATTGATCCGGATCAAGGCGCGAACAGGCATGGCAGGGAAAACTGGCGCCATTCCACCCCGCAACGAGAATCCCTCATGCGCAAGACCGCCCCCCTCCTGCTGTCCAGCCTGGCCGCTGCCCTGGCCCTCACCGCGGCCCCGGCCATGGCCCAGTCCAAGGGCGACTGGACCGTCGGTGCCGGTGTGCACCAGGTGGCCCCGAAATCCAACAACGGTTCGCTGTCCGGCGGCACGCTGAAGGTGGATGTCGACAACGACATCAAGCCGACCATCACCGGTGAGTACTTCATCGCCGACAACCTGGGCATCGAGATCCTCGCGGCACTGCCCTTCAAGCACGACATCAACATCGACGGCCTGGGCCGCGTGGGCAGCACCAAGCACCTGCCGCCGGTGGTGTCGCTGCAGTACCACTTCAACAGCAAGGGCAAGGTCTCCCCGTTCGTTGGCGCAGGCATCAACTACACCACGTTCTTCAGCGAAGAGACCGGTGGCGCGCTGGCCGGCAGCAAACTGAAGATGGCCGATTCCTGGGGCCTGGCCGCGCATGCAGGCCTGGACTTCGCGATCAACGACAAGGGTTCCCTGCGCGTTGATGTGCGCTGGATCGACATCGACAGCAAGGTCAAGCTCAATGGCGAGAAGATCGGTACCGTCAACATCGACCCGCTCGCTTACGGCGTGTCGTACGTGTTCAAGTTCTGATCGGACGATCAGGACTCAATAGAGCAACACCCCTCGCAGCAAAGCGTTTTCCCCGGCTTCGGCCGGGGATTTTTTTTTGGTTCTTCTCTCCTGTGAGGGGAGAGGTTCACCCATAGGGCGACAGCAGCTTGCTGGGGTGTCTTTGCTTGGCTATGGCGCGAGCGTCCGGGCCGCTTGGCGGCCGGTAGGCCCTTGGCAAAATAAAGGAGGAGGCCGTCGCCGCAGGCGTCGGCCGGGGGACATTTGCACAAGGGCCTACCGGCCGCCAAGCGGCTCGGCTTACGGCCCGCATGGGCAAAAAACTTCTTCCTGTTATGCCATTTGGAGCAGCCGACCAACGGTCGGCTCTACGGCCCGTGCAGGAGATGCTGCGCGGCGGCCTGTGCATGCAAGGCGGCGGTATCGAACAACGGCACCGATGCATCGTCCGCGCCGACCAGCAGCATGATTTCGGTGCAGCCCAGGATGATGCCCTGCGCGCCCCGGTCCACCAGCCACTGCATCACCCCGCGATAGACCTCGCGCGAGTCCGCCAGCACCCGTCCCTGCACCAGTTCTTCGTAGATGATCCGGTGCACCGCCGCGCGATCGTCCGCCTCGGGCACCCGCACCTCCAGCCCGTGCCGCTGCGCCAGACGCACCCGGTAGAAGTCCTGTTCCATGGTGAACGCCGTACCCAGCAGCCCGACCCGGGTCAGGCCCGAGGCCTTGACCAGCTCCCCGACCGGGTCGGCGATATGCAGCAGCGGCACGCCAATGGCCGCCTGCACCGCATCGGCCATCAGATGCATCGTATTGGTGCAGATCACGATCGCCGTCGCACCGCCCGCCTCAAGGCGCCGTGCCACCTCGACCATCGCCTGCGTCGCCGCCTCCCAGTCGCCCGCCCGCTGCAATGCCTCGATGTCGGCAAAATCGAACGACCACAACAGCACCCGCGCCGAATGCATCCCACCCAGCGCATCGCGCACCTGCTCGTTGATCATCCGGTAGTAATGCGCCGAACTCTCCCAGCTCATCCCGCCGATCAACCCCAGAACCTTCTGCACCGCCGCCACTCCCGTTCCCATCCGAGCAGCCAGCCTACCCCTGCCGTCGGCCGCCAGCCAGATCCGGGCAAGTCGCCCTGCGGACGGGCCGCTAGAATGCAGCCGATGAAGATCGTCTCCTTGATGCCGGCCACCGCCCTCGCACTGGCCCTCACCCTCGTCTCCACCGATGCCCTGGCCTGGGGCGCCCAAGGCCACCGGCTGGTCGCCCGCGTCGCCGAAACCCGGCTGACGCCGCAGACCCAGGCCGAAGTGGACCGCCTGCTGGCCAGCGAGCCCGACCCCACCCTGCACGCCATCGCGCCCTGGGCCGACCAGCTGCGCGCCAAGGACCCCGGGCTGGGCAAGCGCTCGGCGCGCTGGCACTACGTCAACATCGGCGAGGATGACTGCCACTACCAGGCGCCGAAACACTGCCCCGGGGGCAACTGCATCGTCGAAGCGCTGAAGGCGCAGACCGCCGTCCTCGGCGACCGCAGCAAGTCCGACGCCGAACGTGCGCAGGCGCTGAAGTTCGTCGTGCATTTTGCCGGTGACATCCACCAGCCCATGCACGCTGGCTATGGCAACGACAAGGGCGGCAACGATTTCCAGGTGCAGTTCAACAATCGCGGTACCAACCTGCACTCGCTCTGGGACAGCGGCATGCTCAACGAGCTCAAGCTTGACGACGACCAGTACCTCAAACGCCTGATGGCGCTGCCTGCGCCCAAGCTCGGCAAGCGCTCCAGCATCAACACCGACGCGGTGCAATGGGCCGAAGCCAGCTGCCGCATCGCCATTGCACCTGGCGTTTACCCGGCCGGGCGTACGCTGTCGGCCGAGTACACCGCGACCTACCGCCCGATCGCGGAAAGAGCGCTGCGCGTGGCCGGCGAACGCCTGGCGCTGCTGCTCAACGCGACGCTGGGCAACCGCTGAGGCCACCACCATGACACCGCACGTCGCCAGTTTTTTCCACCCCGACAGCCACACCTTCAGTTACGTGGTGCATGACCCGGCGACGTTGCAGGCCGCGGTGATCGATCCCGTGCTCGACTACGACCCGGATACCGACGCGCTCGGTGCCGGCCCCCTGCAGCCGTTGCTTGCGCACGTGCGCGACAACGGCCTACAGGTCCGCTGGCTGCTGGAAACGCACGCGCATGCCGACCACATCAGCGCCGGCCGCTGGCTCAAGCAGCCGTGGCCGGACGCGCGCCTGGCCATGGGCGATGGCATCGTGCAGGTGCAACGCACCTTCGCGCCGCGGTACGCGCTGGAGGTGCCGACCGACGGTTCGCAGTTCGACCATTTGTTTGCCGATGGCGAGCATTTCGCACTGGGCGGCATCGATGTAGAGGTGATCGCGGTGCCCGGCCACACCAGCGACAGCGTGGCCTACCGTATCGGCGATGCGCTGTTCACTGGGGATTCGCTGTTCATGCCCGACGGCGGCACCGCCCGCTGTGATTTCCCCGGCGGCGATGCGGCGCAGCTGTACCACTCGATCCAGCGCCTGCTGGCATTGCCCGACGCCACCCACGTGTTCATCTGCCACGACTACGGCCCCGGTGGGCGCGAGGTTGCCAACCAGACCACCATCGGCGAACAGCGCGCGCACAACATCCACCTTCGCGACGGCGTCAGCGAAGCCGATTTCATCGCCACCCGTCAGGCCCGCGACGCGACGCTGGCCGAGCCGAAGCTGATGCATCCGTCGGTGAAAGCCAACATCCAGGGCGGCCCAACCCCGTAGAGCGGGGCTCTGCCCCGCTGCATTGTCTCTGCCCCGCTGCATGGGCCCGGCCCCGTTGCGCGTGTCCGGCCCCGCGCAGCCACCCATGGGCGGCTCTACCTGCCTTGGCGGTGCACGGTCTGCTTGCCCTTCACGATTTCGAAGGTGAAGGCATACAACAGGCTCACCGGCACCGGCTCGATGCGCGCGGCCCCGCTGCAATCCCCGCGGTCATCGGGGACCTGTCCCGCAGCGTAGTGACACAGCGCCGCGGGCGAGTACCGCCACTGTGCCACCGCCTCCTGGGCTGCCTGCAGCAGCGGCGCGTTGTCCACCGTAGTCCCCGCGCTGCATTCAGGCCTGTCGGTCAACGCCACGCTGCGTTCCACAGTGCCTTCGGCATCCACAACCACCTGCAGGCAGACCACGGTGGGTGCCAATTCGCGGCGCGGGTCGCGCGTGCCGACCACCGGGTCCGGCGCCGCATACAGCTGCGGCATCCGGTAGCCCTCGCTCGGACTGAGCTGGTACGGCTGCACCTGGCCTTCCGCGCCCGCGCCAGCGGTCTTCAAACGCTGGTGATCGACGTTCTCCGCGCGCGTATCCACCGTGCTGATCTGGTCATGGCCGGCGCAGCCGACCACGGCCAACGCCAGCAGGGCCGGCCCGATGCGCCTCACTGCGCGGGCGCCGGTTCGTTCATCTCATAGGTCACCGGAATACGTACGGCTGCGGCCACCGGCTTGCCGTTCCTCAGGGCTGGCGCATAGGTCCAGGTGCGTGCCGCGGCGATCGCACTTGCTTCAAACACGCCCTGAGGGGCGGCGCTCAGCACGCGTACGTCGGTCACCGCGCCCTGCGCGTCCACATCCACCCGTAGCACCACCTTGCCAGACAGGCCCTGCTCGAAGGCCCGCGTGGGATAGCTGGGTGGGTTCATTTTGTTCGGCGTCACCGGTCGCTCCCCGTCGATGCTGGCAGCGTCGGTCTGCACCCGTTCGACTGTCTCGGTGGTGACCGCCCGCGGGGCCGTTGCGCCGCCCTGGCTGGCCCAGGCCACCGTGCCCAGACCCACGCACACGCCCACCACCAGCATCTGCCCGCTCAACCAGGGCAACGCCTTTGGCTTGTGTTCCTTCAACATGGCAATTCGCTCCTTCAGCATCGGTTGGCTGCGCCAGTGGCAGGCCATCGGGGCAGCCGGGTAGACCAACTGCGCCTTCAGCAGCGCGTTGGCGTAGAGCCGGCGCAAGGCCGGATGGGGATCAACCGTGCGCGCATCACAGGCCAGCTCCTGGTCACGCAGGAACCGACGCGCCGCCCACGGCAGCAGTGGATGGAACCAGAACACGCAGCGCAGCGCGGCCAGCGTGGCGTTCGCCCACGGGTCGCCGTGGTGGCGATGACTGCGTTCGTGCTGCAGGATCAGGTCCTGCTCGGCCGGACTGAAATCATCTTCAAAGCCCGGGCCCACCACGATGCGCGGCCGCCACAAGCCAACCAGCGCCGGCAGGCCCGGATCGGCGCTGGCCTGCCAGCTGCCATCGGCACGCGGTTGCAAGCAGCCCAGCGCGCGCTCGAAGCGGCGCTGCGCCTGCCAGCTGGAGACCGCCAAAGCCATCGCCCCGGCCATCCATACGGCCAACAGCAGCACCGGCCACAGCGACATCTCCGCCGGCAACACCGGCGCGCGCAGGGCGGCGCCGATCACCCGCATTGGGGCGGCATCGGCCAGCGGCAGGCTGGGCAAGGGCAGGCACAAGGCCACCAGCACCAGCGGCAACAGCCACCAGCTGCGGTAGGCCAGCGCCGCCCCGCCCAGCCGCAGCAGCAGGGGCCGCAGCGCTGCCAGCAGCAGCACCGCGATGGCCAGCCAGACGCTGGCCTGCATCAGTCCGTTGAGCAGCTCAGTCATGGTCCAGGTCCTGGATCAGCTGCTTCAGTTCGGCGAGGTCCTGCGCGCTGAGCTCCCCGCGCTGGCTGAAATGCGCCACCAGCGGCGCCACCCGGCCGTCGAACAGCTTGTCCAGCAGCCCACTGCTCTGCTCGGCCACCCAGGCCTGGCGTTGCAGTACCGGCGAATACAGGTAGCGACGGCCGTCGCGGCTGGCGCTGATCGCGCCCTTGGTCAGCAACCGGTTGAGCAGGGTCTTGATGGTCGGCTCGGCCCAGTCGCGCCCGGCCAGTGCGGCCACCACGTCGTCGGCAACCAGGGGATGCCGCTGCCACAGCACATCCATTACCACCGCCTCGGCTTCACTGATCTGGCTCATCATTTACATCCGTAATCGATGGACTGATTACGCACGTAATCACCATTGAAGTCAACCCCCTGCCGCCGACCCGTTGGCTTGCACAGCCGATTCATGGCGACGCTGCGAGGATCAGGCCATCCCGTGCAGATGCTGGATGCGATGGAGGCCCGCGTCGACGTCCGTTCAAACCCGGAATGCTGTAATGGTCCGCATGACTTTGAAGGATGGCGCTGGATGACCGAACACCTCACCGACCTCGACGCTGCGATCGACTGGCTGCTGCAGCGGGTCGATGGCCCCTTGCGCATCGGCGCGCCGCTGGCGCTGGGCAAGCCGCACCGGCTGCTCAATGCCCTGTATGCACGGGTCGAGAACGATTCTTCGCGACCGCTGCAGGTGTATACCGCGTTGTCATTGAACCCGCCCAGGCCCGCCGCCGGGCTGGAAGCGCGCTTCATGGCGCCGTTCGCCGAGCGCCATTTCGGTGCCGATTTCCCGCGCCTGGCCTATGCCGACGCGATGGTCCGCGATGCGCTTCCGGCCCACGTGCAGGTGGAAGAGTTCTACATGCAGTCCGGTGCGTTGCTGGGCTCGGCGCAGGCCCAGCGCGGCTACACCAGCCTCAACTACACCCATGCCGCCGACGCGGTGGCGCAGCGCGCGCCGCACGCCATCGTGCAGAAAGTGGCGATGCGCCCGGATGACCGGCGCTTGTCGTTGTCGTGCAACAACGACATCACCCAGGACACGCTCGATGCGATGGCCGCGCGTGGCCTGCCGCGCCCCTTGATGATCGCCGAGATCGACCCGCGGTTGCCCTACCTGGGCGGCACTGCGACGGTGGATGTGTCGTTCTTCGACCTGGTGATCACCCCGCCCGGCCCGTACCCGCAGCTGTTCGGGCTGCCGCGCCAGCCGGTCAGCGATGCCGATTACGCGATCGGCCTGTATGCCAGCGCGCTGGTCCGCGATGGCGGCACGTTGCAGATCGGCATCGGCACGCTCGCCGATGCGATCAGCCATGCACTGGTGCTGCGGCACACCGACAACGCGCGCTACCGGCAGATCCTGCACGCGCTCGATCCACGCCTGGCCACGCACCCCACCGTGCTCGAATGCGGCGGCCTGGAGCCGTTCGAGATCGGCCTCTACGGCTGCAGCGAGATGCTCAACGAAGGCTTCCGCCGGCTGGTCCAGACCGGGGTGATCCGGCGCAAGGTGCATGACGACCTGGCGCTGATGGAGCGCATCGAGAGCGGCAGCACCCTCACCATCGACCACGCCACCCTGGAGGCCGAAGGCGAGTACCTGCATGGCGCGTTCTACCTGGGCTCGCCAGAGTTCTACCAGTGGCTGCGCGAGCTGCCCGAGGACGAACGCGGTGCCATCGGCATGCGCCGGATCAGCGAGATCAACCAGCTCTACGGGGGCAATGAAACCCTGGAACGGCTGCAGCGTCGTCATGCGCGCTTCTTCAACTCGTGCATGATGGCCACCGCACTGGGTGCGGCGGTTTCCGATGCACTGGAGGATGGGCGGGTGGTGTCCGGCGTGGGTGGCCAATACAACTTCGTGGCGATGGCCCATGCCTTGCCCGAAGCGCGCAGCGCGCTGCTGTTCCGCGCGGTGCGCGAGGACAAGGGCCGCTTGCAGTCCAACGTGCGCTGGAATTACGGCCACACCACCATCCCGCGCCACCTGCGCGACATCTACATCAACGAGTACGGCATCGCCGACCTGCGCAACCTCACCGACGAAGACTGCGTGATCGGGATGGCCGGCATCACCGATGCCGCGTTCCAGGCCGAGCTGCTGCAGACCGCGAAAGCATCGAAGAAGCTGGATGCCGCTTTCGCTGCACCGGCCGATTGGCCGCAACGCAACACCGCCACGGCAGTCAGTGCCGTGCTGGCACCGTTCCGGCAATCGGGCCTGTTGCCGGACTATCCGCTGGGCAGTGACTTCACCGACGTCGAGCAGCACCTGGTCAAGGCGCTGGGCTGGCTGAAGCAGAACACGCAGACGCGCGGCGCCAAGCTGCGCACCGTGCTGGCGGCGGTGATGCAGCCGGCCGGCGACGGCGATGCGGCCTACCTGCAGCGGATGGGGCTGGAGGCGCCCAAGGACACGGCTGAGCGGATCGAGGCGCGGTTGCTGCGGTTGGGGTTGGCCCGTACCGCCGGATGAATCCGGCGCCGGGCCATGCTCGGCTGGACGCCCGCGACAATGAAGAAGGCCGGCTTTCGCCGGCCTTCGTTTTTGCAGCCGCCGGGCAGAACCCGGCGCTGCCACGGCGCCAGGATGCCCGGCACCGTGGGCAGGGCGATCAGTTCGCCAGCTGCGCCTTGGCCGCGGCCACCACCGCTTCGGTGGTGATGCCAAAGTGCTTGTACAGTGCTTCGGCCGGGGCGGAGGCACCGAAGGTGTCGATACCGATCACCGCACCGTCCAGGCCCACGTACTGGCGCCAGAAGCCGGTGACGCCGGCTTCGACGGCCACGCGGTTGCGCACGGCGTTGGGCAGCACCGACTCGCGGTAAGCCGCGTCCTGGCGCTCGAACACATCGGTGGACGGGATGGACACCACGCGGGTCTTGATGCCAGCAGCATCCAGTTCCGCCTTGGCGGCCACGGCCAGGCCCACTTCCGAACCGGTGCCGATCAGGATCACGTCGGGCACGCCACCGTCGGCATCGGCCAGCACGTAACCCCCGCGCGCGATCTGCGCGACCTGGGCGGTGCTGCGCGGCTGGTGCGGCAGGTTCTGGCGGCTGAACACCAGGCAGCTCGGGCCGTCGGTGCGGGTGATCGCCGACTTCCAGCTGACCGCCGATTCCACCGCGTCGCACGGGCGCCACACATCGTTGTTGGGGATGTAGCGCAGCGAGGCCAGGTGTTCCACCGGCTGGTGGGTCGGGCCGTCTTCGCCCAGGCCGATCGAGTCATGGGTGTAGACGTGGATCGCATGCGCCGGGATCAGCGCGCTCATGCGCACGCCGTTGCGGGCGTAATCGCTGAACACCAGGAAGGTGGCATCGAACGGAATGAAACCACCATGCAGGGCCAGACCGTTGGCGATCGCGGTCATGCCGAACTCGCGCACGCCGTAATAGACGTAGTTGGCGTTGGGGTCATCGGTGGCCACCGACTTGCTGGCCTTCCACAACGTCAGGTTGGAGTGGGCCAGATCGGCCGAGCCGCCGACCAGCTCCGGCAGCAGCGGGGCGAATGCTTCGATCGCCATCTGCGAGGCCTTGCGCGAGGCAATGGTCTGGCCGTCGGCCTGGACCTGGGCGATGTAGGCATCGGCCTTGGCGATGAAGTCGGCCGGCAGCTCGCCATGCGAACGGCGGGTCAGTTCGTCGGCCTCGGCCGGGAACTGCTTGGCGTACTTGTCGAAGGCCAGTTCCCACTCGGCCTGGCGCAGGGTTCCGGTGCCACCGGCACGCCAGCCGGCGTAGATCTCCTCGGGAATTTCGAACGGACCGTACGGCCAGCCCAGCTGCTTGCGGGTGGCCTCCAGTTCGTCCTTGCCCAGCGGGGCGCCGTGGCTGGATTCCTTGCCGGCCTTGCCCGGCGAACCGAACCCGATCGTGGTGCGGCAGCAGATCAGGGTGGGCTTGTCGAACTGCGCCAGCGCGCTGTCGATGGCCGCCTTGATGCTGTCCGGGTCATGGCCATCGACGCCGCGCACCACGTTCCAGCCATAGGCTTCGAAACGCTCGGGGGTGTTGTCGGTGAACCAGCCGGCGGTGTTACCGTCGATGGAGATGTGGTTGTCATCCCAGAAGCAGACCAGCTTGCCCAGGCCCCAGGTGCCGGCCAGCGAGGCGACTTCATGCGAGATGCCTTCCATCAGGCAGCCGTCGCCGAGGAACACCCAGGTGCGGTGGTCGACGATCTCGTGCTCGGGGCGGTTGTAGCGCTGGGCGAGGAGCTTTTCTGCCAGCGCGAAGCCGACGGCGTTGGCCAGGCCCTGGCCGAGCGGGCCGGTGGTGGTCTCAACGCCGGGGGTTTCATGGTGTTCGGGGTGGCCGGCGGTCTTGCTGCCGAGCTGGCGGAACTGCTTGAGCTGCTCGATCGGCAGGTCATAGCCGCTCAGGTGCAGCAGCGCGTACTGCAGCATCGAGCCGTGGCCGTTGGACAGCACGAAGCGGTCGCGGTTGAACCACTTGGGGTTGTTGGGGTTGTGACGGAGATAGTCGTTCCAGAGGACCTCGGCGATATCGGCCATGCCCATCGGCATGCCGGGATGCCCGGACTTGGCGGTTTCGACCGCATCGGCGGCAAGGAAGCGGATGGCGTTGGCCAACTGGCGGCGGGTAGGCTGCGTCATGGTTGTATCGGAGTCGGGAGGCTCCCGCGGAGCTGCGGGCCGCTAATTGTCCCACAGACGTCCGGCGGGGTCAGGTCGGGCGTCGGCTTTCTGAATAAAAGCGTTCGCCATCGGCTCCCAGGTTGGGCTGGGGTGGGCGGGCACCGATGCCCTTGCGGGTAGGTCACCACCGTTGGTGGTGACGCGGATCCCCGCATCGTCCGGCACTGCACCGGAAAACAAGGGAACTCGGCGCTGCGCGGGATTCCTGACGGGTGTTGCGGTGTCTCCGCTGCGCGGGCACCGATGGCCTCGCTTGGCGTAGGTCACCACCGTTGGTGGTGACGCTGATCGCCGCAGGCCGACGCCGTGCGTCAGTCGCGCTTGACCTGCAGCGGGACCGGGCTGTCTTCGGTTTCGCCCTTGGCCACCAGGGTGGTCAGGGCCAGGTCGCCGGTGACGTTCAGCGCGGTACGACACATGTCCAGGAAGTGGTTCACGCCCAGGATCAGGCCGATGCCCAGCGGGTTCACCCCGACCATGGCGCAGATCATCGCCACCACAGGCAGCGAGCCGGACGGCACGCCGGCCGTGCCGATGCCGCCGAGGATGCAGACCGCCATCACCATGATCTGCTGGCCGATGCTCAGGTCCACGCCGAAGAACTGGGCCAGGAAGATCACTGTCACGCCCTCGAACAGCGCGGTGCCGTTCTGGTTGGCGGTAGCGCCCACCGTCAGCACGAAGCGCGACACCTTCTGCGGCAGGCCCATCTGGTCGGCCACGCGCAGTGCGGTGGGCAGGGTGGCGTTGCTGGAGGCGGTGGAGAACGCCATCACCGTGGCTTCCTGGGTGTCGCGGAAGAAGGCCAGCGGCGAACGCCCGGACAACCACACCGCCACGCCATAGGTCACCACCATGTGCAGGCCCAGTGCCAGCACCACCACGCCCACGTAGGCGCCCAGGCGGATGATCAGGTCGAAGCCGAACAGCGCGGCCAGGTTGAACATGAAGCAGGCCACCGCGTACGGGGCCAGGCGGATGACCAGGTTGATCAGGGTCATCGACACTTCGAACACGCCTTCCACCGCGCGCCGCAGCGGGGCGACCTTTTCTTCGTCGCTGAGCACCATGCCGATGCCGAACATCAGCGCGAAGAACATCAGCGACAGGATCGCGCCATTGTCCGAGGCCGCCTGCAGCACGTTGCTGGGCACGATCGACAACAGCATGTCCATGCCCTTGGGCGTGCCATGGATGCCGGCCACGATCTGCTGGCTGCGCTCGGCATTCTCGGCGAGCATCTGCGCGGCCACCTGCGGGTCTACCCCGGCACCGGGCTTGAGCACATTGACCAGCACCAGCCCGATACCCACCGCGATACCCGACAGCAGCACCGTGTAGGCCAGGGTCTTCCAGCCGATGCGTCCCAGCGCGCGGATGTCGCCCATCTCCGACACGCCCATGATCAGCGCCGAGAAGATCAGCGGCACGATCAGCATGAAGATCAGGTTGAGGAACAGGCTCGACAGCGGCGTGGTCACCCAGGCCATCACGCCCTTGGCGACCTCGGGCAGCCCGGGAACGCCCGGGCCGGCGGCGTGGACGATCAGGCCAAGCACCAGGCCCAGCACGAAGCCAATGCCCATTTTCCAGTGCAAGGGCAGTTTCTTGCGGGTCGTTGCGGCCTGAGTCATGTAGCGGCTTTCCTGTAAAGAAGTGAAATCAGCTTAGCAAAGCCGGCCCCGCAGGCCCGGCAGCGGATCAAGATCCCGAAGGATATAGAGGCGCCAGGCCATTGTTTTCCGCCACCTCGTCCTGCTTCCAGTGCGGTCGGTCATGGAAGGCGCGGCGCAGCACCTGGCGGGCGACAGCCACATCGCCGCCCTGGCCGGCCCAGCGTACCCGCTGCATGGCCAGCAGCGCCTCGCGCTGGGCCGGATCGGCCAGCCGCGCCAGCAGGGCGTCCAGGCCCTGCACCCCGCCCATCGCGGCCAACAGGCCGATGATCTCGTCCAGGCCCTGGCTTTCCAGCGCGCGGCGCAGGTCTGCCTGGGCGACCGGAGCCGCCGCCGCGCGCGCGGCGCCCGACGACGGCACAGGGGCCGGAGCCCGCACGCCGGTGCGACGCCAGCCCCACCACAGCGTGAGCAGCCACAGCAGGACCAGGCCGGCGCTGGCCGCGATCCAGCCCCATGGCCGCGGCGTAGCAGCGGAATCGGCCAGTGGCAGGGCATTGGAGGGCGTTGCCGGCGTATCGGGCAGCGCCGAAGTCGTGTCCACCGGCAGGCTCGGGGCGGTGGACCCGGCAACCCCGGCAGCCACGGTGAGCGACAAGTCAGGCAAGGTCGCGGTCCGCGCCTGGCCGGTCTTCACGTCCCACCAGGCCATGCGCGGACCCGGCACCTGCAGGTTTCCGGCACGGCGCGGCACGATCGAGTAGCGGCGGGTCAGCTTCAGCTGCGGCGTGCTGCCATTGAAGGTTTCGTCGTACTGCGGTGGCTCGGCAAAGACCTGTGCTTCCGGGCCGACGTCCAGCGTGGGCAATTCAGGGAACTGGGCACGGGTGGCACCCTGCGCGATCGCCTCGACCACGACCGTGGCCGCTTCGCCGGCTCGCCCGCTACTGGGCGCTGCGGTGTAGCGCAGGCGCAGGTCATGCAGCGGCAACCACGGCTGCGGTGCGCTGGCCGGTTGCTCCTGTACCTGCAGCGTGCGTGCCGGCGCGCTGGCGCGCAGCCGCCCGTCGCCGCCGAACATGTCGTCGAAGAAGCCACCGGCCGCGCGCCCATTGAACTGCGCAGCAGGCAACTGCAGCGGCCCGCTGCGCTCGGGGATCAACAGGAAGCGCCGCTCCACCAGGTTGTAGCGACGCCCATTGACCTCGCGCACCAGGCTGCGGTCTTCGCCCACGCGCTGCAGCGAGGCGCCAGCCGGGGTATCCAGTACCAGCTCGCCGGAGACCAGCTGCGAGGCGTAGTACAACCGCACCACCACCCCGACGCTCTGCTGCACGTACGGCGTGCTGTCATCGACCTCGGTTTCCATGAACACCGCCGCGTTGCCGGGCACCGCGGCAGACGGGCTGGCACCGGCACTCACCTGCAACTGCAATGGCTCGGTACGGCCGTTGCCCACCTGCAGCGCAGGAATCTGCAAGGTGCCACTGCGCCGCGGCGAGAGCGCCACGCCATACAGGTTGCGCGTGCTCATGCTGCCATTGCTCAGCTGCACCTGGCGGCTGCTGGTCTGCGCGCTGAGGTCGAAATCGGTGCGCAGCGGAGCGTAATCCGGCATGCCGCTGCCCTCGCTCTCGATGGTGAGGGTCACCGTCTCGGTGTCGCTGATCTGCGCACGGTCCAGCCAGGCGCGGGTCTGCGCCTGCGCCAGGGTACTGACGCCCAGCAGCAACCAGCTGCAGGCACGCACCCATCGCCGCATGGTGGAATCACTGCTCATCGTCCTTCCCGTTTCCTGCGTTCGTTTTCCAGCTGGAACTTGGCCCGCAACAGGCTGCCTGGATCATCCGGAACGCGCCGCATCCACGCTTCCACCGCCTGCCGCTGCTCACGCTGCTGCGGGCTTTCGGCGGCGGCACGCTGGGCCGGGGTGTCCTTGCCATCCTTGCCTTGCTGCTGTTGCAACGCCTGCTGCATCTGTTGGCGCTGGGCAGCATCGGCCTGCGCCTGCGCGGCAGGGTCGGGGTTGCCCGGGTCGTGCTGCGCTTCGCCCTGCTTCGGCGTGCCCGGGTTCTGCCCCGGCGTGGGCGGGGCGTTGCCCGGATCCTGCTGGCCGGGCTGCCTGGGCGGTTGCCCCTGCTGCCCCGGCTTTGCCTGCCCCTGTCCCTGCGGCAGTGGTGTGTTCGGCGGCTGCTTGCCATCGCTGCCCTTGGGCGGGGCGGATGGCGGGGTGCGCTTGCGCGCGACCTCCACCGCCGCCCGGTTGGCCACCGCATCGGGCATGCCCGGACTGCGCCGCAGTGCCTGGTCGTACGCGTCGATGGCCGCGTCGTACTGGCCCTGACGGGCCAGTGCATTGCCCAGGTTGTACTGGCCGGCACCGCTGTGGATACCCTCGAACTGCTGCTGGGCGGCCTTGAAGTCGCCACGCCGGTAGGCATCCACCCCTGCGCTCAATCGCTGTTGCTCGATCTGGTCGGCACGCTGCCACCAGCTCCCTTCCGCGGCATGCGCCGGTGCCGGCAAGGCCAGCGGCAGGACCGCCCCGGCCACCAGCAGCATGGCAAGACCGCGCCGACGGAAGGCCCACAGCGAGATCAACATCAGCGGCAACAACAGCCAGAAACCTTCATCGCGCCAGGCCATGCCCGCACCGTCGCGACGGTCGTCGGCGCTGGCCCTGGGCGTCAACACGCCCAAGGCCTTCAGGTCGGCATCGTCATTGGCGATACGCACATACCGCCCGCCGCCGTTGCCGGCGAGCGCGCGCAACGGCGTTTCTTCCAGCCGCGCCTGTTCGATCTGTCCGTCGCCGGCGCGATAGGCGGCACCGGCTGGCGTACCCAGCCCCAGCACCGAAACGGTGAAGCCCTGTCCGCGCGCGGTGGCAGCCGCGCGGGCGGCGGCCGCGTCGGCGCGGTCGGTCAGCAGCAGGATGTCGCCGCTGCGTGCGCCGGATTGCTGCAGCAGCAGTACCGCCGCCTCCAGCGCACGTTCGGCGCGCTGGCCATCGCGCGGCATCACGTCCGGGCCCAGCGCGTCCAGGTACAGCGCCACGTTGGCGGTATCGGCAGTCAACGGCGCGACCGTGTAGGCATCGTCGGCGTAGACCAGCAGGGCCACCTGCCCGCCCTGGCGTTCGCGCAGCAGCGTGGCCAGTTTGGCGCGGGCCTGCAGCAGGCGCGAGGGCGGCAGGTCGCTGGCGGCCACCCGCGTGGACAGGTCCAGTGCCACCACCAGTGGCGTGGGCGATTGCCACAACGGCTGCGCCACCTGCCGCCAGCTTGGCCCTGCCAGCGCCAGCACCGCCAGTGTCCAGCCCAGCAGCAACAGCGCCAATCCGCCCCAGGCGCGGCGACCACCGGCGACCAGCAGGTGGCGCAGCAGGTGGGCATCAACGGCGGCCTGCCACGCACTGCCGCGGCGTTGCCGCCAGGCCCAGAACAGCACGATCAACGGCAGGGCCAGCAGCGCCCACAGCGCCTGCGGGCGGATCAGATGCAGTGCAGTCCAGTCGATGGTCATGCCCAGCGCCTCGGCAACAGCCAGGCCACTGCACCCAGCAACAAGGCCAGTGCGAGCGGCCAGGCGTAGCGCTCGATGCGCGGGCGCACGGCAGGGCCGGCCGATGCCACCGGCTCCAGACGCTGCAGTTCGGCGTAGATACCGGCCAGCTCATCGGTGTTGCGCGCGCGGAAGGCGCGACCACCGGTCATCTCCGCAATGCGCTGCAGCGTAGCCTCGTCGACCGGGTCCTGCCCGGGGGCGATCTGCACCCCGAACAGGCTGAAGCCGCCGTCGCCGCCGAAGGCCACGGTGTACACGCGTACGCCTTCGGCCTTGGCCAGCTCGGCGGCACGCAGCGGCTCCAGCACACCGGCATTGCTGACCCCGTCGGTGAGCAGGATCAGCACGCGCTGGCCCTGCGGTTGTTCGCGCAGGCGCTTGACCGCCAGCGCGATGGCATCCCCGATCGCGGTCTCACGCCCGGCCAGGCCCACCACGCTGTCACCCAGCTGCAGGCGCACGCTGGCCAGGTCGCTGGTCAGCGGGGTCAAGGTGTAGGCACGCTCACCGAAGATCAGCAGGCCCACGCTGTCGCCGGCACGACGGTCAAGGAAATCGGCGAGAACCGCCTTGGCCGCAGTGAGCCGGTCCACGACCTGGTTGCCAAGCGTCATGTCCGCTTCGCTCATGCTGCCGGACACGTCCACGGCCAGCATCATCTGTCGACCCTGATGCGGTGGCGTGATGGCCTCACCGAGGTGTTGCGGACGGGCGGCGGCCACGCACAGGCTGGTCCAGGCCAACCACAGCAGCACCCGCCCGATGCCGAGCGAGCGCACCCCGGCGGCCATGCCCAGCGCCTGCAGCTGCGCAGCCGCATAGGGCACCCGCAACGCGGCTGCGTCGGCGGTGCGCCTTGGCCACGCATGCATCAGCACCGGCAACGGCAGCGCCGCCAGCAGCCACGGCCAGGCCAGGGTATCCAGCCAGGACAGCCATCCGGGTATCCAGTCGGGCAAGGTCATGGCGATCATCGGCGACGCCTCGACAGCAGGTCGAGGAAGCGCGCGCGCGACAGGACCCGCAGGCGCAGCACCGCCTCCGGATCGACCTGCGCGCGATAGGCACCGTCCAGCAGCAAACGGCCATCACCGTCGGAGAACGCCTTGCTGCCAGGGGCATCCAGGAATTCCAGCCACGCCTGGCCCTGCAACAGCTCCGCGCCAGGCTGGCGCAGGCGTGCGGCACGCCGCAGCAGTGCGGCGATGGCGGCAACCTCGTCGGTCGGCGTCGCCGCCTCGATGGCGGCCTGGTCGAACAGACGCCTCCAGCGCTGCTGCTGGCGCCGCCGGCGGCGTTGCCACCACCACAGCACGCCGACCAGCGCGAGCAGGGCGGCCGCCAGCAGCCACCAGCCCGGCGCGGGCGGCCACCACGGGGGCGACGGTGGCAGGTGCACGTCGCGCAGTGGCAACGAGGCGGCCGCGCTCATGCCACTACCGCCGATGGCATCGGGGTCAGCCAACAGTCGCTGGCATCGTCTGAGGCCACCACGTGCACGTGGATGCGGCGCGATGACAGCGTGCGCTGCAGGTCCTCCAATGGGGCCACGAAGCGCTCGCGCCAGTGTTCGCGTACGGCCGCGCGGTCCAGGTCGAGCAGCACCCGGCGGCCCTGCGACAGGAACGCCAGGGGCGCCGACGGCGGCGCCAGTTCCAGCGGGTCCACCAGCAGCATCACCTGCACTTCGTGGTGCATGGCCAGCGCGGTCCAGCGCGACACGCTGATGCTGGCGGCCTGGCCGGGATCGGCCAGCACCACCACGCGTGCGCCGGGGCGCAGCAGGCGCGTGGCGTGCTCAAGGGCGCGGTCCAGGCCTGCGTTTTCGGTGGGCGGCTGCGCATACCAGCGGGTCAACGCGTCCAGCACGCGCAGCACACCACGGGTGCCCCCGGCCGGTGGCAGCGGTGCCTCGATGGCGCTGCCGCGCAGGGCAGCCAGCCGGTCGCCCTGGCGCTGCGCCAGCCAGGCGACGATGGCGCCTACACGTGCGGCCTGCACCGATTTGAAGCGAACCCGGGTGCCGAAGTACAGCACCGGGTCGGTGTCGGCCACCAGCAGCGTCAAGCGCTCGCGCTCGGCTTGGAACAATTTGGTATGCGCACGCCCGGTGCGTGCGGTCACCCGCCAATCGATGTGGCGGGCATCGTCACCGGCCACGTACTCGCGTGATTCGGCGTACTCCATGCCACGCCCGCGCATCGGTGCCGGCGCGCTGCCGGCATGGCCGAGCCGGCCACGGCGGGCCGGTGCCAATCGATGCGCATTGCGGCGCAGGGCCACCAGTTCGTCCAGGCGCGGGGTCACGCCATCGCCGTCTGCGCTGTTCGTCGGGGTATCCACGTGCGGTCGCACGGCTCAGGGTGCCGGTACGCGCGCCAGCAGCTCGGCTACCAGGCGGTCGCCGTCCCAGCCTTCGGCAGTGGCTTCGTAGCTGGGCAGCACGCGATGGCGCAGTACATCCGGGGCGACACTGCGCACATCGTCGGGCGTGACGAAGTCGCGGCCGCCAAGCCAGGCGCGGGCGCGGGCGCAGCGCTCCAATGCGATCGAGCCGCGTGGGCTTGCCCCCCAGGCGATACGCCTGGCCAGGGCCGGGTCGTAGCGACTGGCGTCGCGCGAGGCCAGCACGATTTCAATCAGGTAGCGCTCCAGCGCCGGCGCCATGTGCAGCGACAGCACCGCCTTGCGCGCGTCGAACACATCCTGCAGCGGCATCCGCGCCGGGGCCGGCGGCGGCGTGCCCAGCGCATCGCGGGCGCGCTCTCGGGCCAGCCGCAGGATTTCCGTTTCGGCATCCGAATCGGGGTAGCCGATGCGCACATGCATCAGGAAGCGGTCCAACTGCGCCTCGGGCAGCGGGAAGGTGCCCTCCTGCTCGATCGGGTTCTGCGTGGCCATCACCAGGAACAACGCCGGCAAGGCATAGGTGTGCCGGCCAACGGTGACCTGGCGTTCCCCCATCGCCTCCAGCAGCGCCGACTGCACCTTGGCCGGGGCCCGGTTGATTTCATCGGCGAGCAGGATCGGGTGGAAGATCGGGCCGGGCACGAACTCGAACCGGCCTTCCTGCGGGCGCCAGATCTCGGTACCGGTCAGGTCGGCCGGCAGCAGGTCCGGGGTGAACTGCACGCGCGAGAAGTCCGCCTCCAGGCGCGCGGCCAGCGCGCGGATCGCGGTGGTCTTGGCCAGTCCGGGGGCACCCTCCACCAGCAGGTGGCCGTCGGCCAGCAAGGCCGTCAGCAGCCGCTCGACCAGCGCCGCCTGGCCGACGATCTCGGCTGACAAGGCGTCGCGCAGCGCGCGGAAGCTGTCGTGCAGGCGGTCGTGGGCCAGTTCGGTGGCAGCAGGGGTATCGAGGGGAGTGTCGGGCATTGGAGGCGGCAGGTTCATGGCGTCCGTGTGACCTGCGCGGCGTGCGAAGGTTCCGCTTACATGATGGCAGGCGGGCCGGGGATCGGCATCAAGATTGCCTGAACGCGGCGACGGCGCCGCGCTGGCGTGCAGCTACCGCGCGCGGGGTGGCGTTGCGGCGTCATTACCCGGGAAGATGGCGTTGCAGTAGGCACCTGCCATCGTGAAGCGTCGACAGGCCAATGGCCGGCTTTCATAGATGCCGCAGTTCATCCGCTCTCTGTTCAGGGCGATGCACCATCCGTCTTCACCCTTGCTCATCACCCGCACGCCGCTTGGCAGCTCAGCGGTCAGCTCGGCCGGGATGGGCTCTGACTCGCCGAGCACCACCGTCAGCGTGCAACACCGCGCGTCACATCTTGAGCAGTGGGCTGCTGACATGGGAGATCTCCTGCATTTGCGACGAACCGGCGTGCACATTAACGCCGCTTTGGCTGCTGTCGCATAACGCAGCATGAAGCGGTATTGACAGGGCCGACCAGCGGCTAGGGCAGGTAGGCCGCGTACCTCAACGCTTGCCCCCCTTCTTCAACTATGACCAACCAGAGAGGCCGGAGAGTGTTGACATAGCCGCTTGAACGATCTGCGCAGCGCCCCCAGCCGTGGTTCATCGGAGTCGATCCGGTGGCTAAAACGGGAACGGGCCGCACATGGCGGCCCGTTCTTACCCACAGTTGCGTGGTTCGACCTCAGTTGGTCCTGGCCACGCGCAGCACCTTCGGGGTGACAAAGACCAGCAGTTCGGCCTTGTCCTTGTTGCGGCTGCGCTTCTTGAACAGGTTGCCCAGGAACGGCACGTCGCCCAGGAACGGCACCTTGTTGACGCTGTTGCGGTCGGTGAACTCGTACACGCCACCGATCACCACGGTCTGCCCGTCTTCCACCAGCACGGCGGTGTTGACTTCGCGGCGGTTGATGGTGGGCACTTCGCCGTAACCGGCCAGGCGGATGTAGCCTTCCACTTCATCCTTTTTGACCGCCATGTTCAGGAACACGCGGTTGTCGTTGGTGATGGTCGGGGTGACCTTCAGCTCCAGCACCACCTCCTTGAACTGTACGTTGGGCGTGGCAGCGCCACCGGCCGAACCGCCACCACTGATGGTGACATAGCCGATTTCCTTACCCTGCTTGATGATCGCTTCGCGCTGGTTGGTGGTGACCACGCGCGGATTGGAGATCACTTCGCCGCGCGATTCCTGCTGCATGGCCGACAGTTCGACGTCCAGCAGGTAACCGGCGTTGAGAATCGACAGCGCCAGCGAGCCCGGATTACTGGCCGCGGCGACCGGCAGGTTCCAGTTCAACCGTTCCGTGTTGATCGTGTACGGCGCGCGGATCGGGATTGCACCTGTACGACCACCGGCATCCCAATCGGCGAGCGCCTTGGCGTAGTCGTTGTTGACCTTCGACTGGTCGTTGATGTTCTTGGCATTGCCCTCGGTGCTGCCACCGAAGAACACATTGTCACGGCTGCCGGTGATGCCGAACTTGGCACCCAGCTCACGCGCAAACGTATCGGTAGCAATCACGATGCGGCTTTCGATCAGCACCTGGTCGACCGGACGGTCGATGACCTTGATCAGCTCGCGCATGTGCACCAGCTTCTTCGGGATGTCACTGATCATCAACGTGTTGGTGCGCTCGTCGGCGACGATGCGGCCCCGCGAGGACAGGAACCCGCTGTCTTCCTGCGAGCTGCCCCCGCCTCCGCCGCCGCCACTGCCACCACCACCGCCGATGCCCTTGGCCTCGGTCAGTGCTTTGAAGATCTGCACGGCGTTGTGGTAGTTGATCTGGATGTAATCGGTGACCAGGTCTTCGCGGTTTTCAATCGCGATACGCGCGTCTTCCTTGTCCTGCTCGAACTTGGCCAGCTCCGGCTGCGGGGCCACCCACACCACGCCGCCGTCGCGACGTTTGTCCAGGCCCTTGGCACGCAGCACGATGTCCAGCGCCTGGTCCCACGGCACGTTGACCAGGCGCAGGGTGACGTTGCCTTCGACGCTGTCGGAGGCCACCACGTTGAGGTTGGATTCCTCGGCGATCAACTGCAGCACGGTGCGCACCGGCACGTCCTGGAAGTTGAAGGTCACCGGCTTGCCGCTGTAACCGCGCTGGGCGACGGCGACGGCGGCCTGGGTCACCGTGGTGGCATTGATCGCACCGGTGGCCGGAGCCTGCTTGCGCGGGCTGATCTCCACCACGTACTCGTTGGCGGTCTGGTAGGCCAGCGACTCGAACGCGGTGTTGGTGTTGAGCACCAGCTGGGTGCCGCCGCCATAAGGCTTGGGATCGATGCGCTGGACCGGAGTGGCAAAGTCGGTGACGTTGATCGACTTCTGCAGGTTCTCCGGCAGGCGGACGTTGCCCACGTCGATCACCACGTTGTTGCCCTGGGTGCGCAGGTCCGGGTTGGCGCCCTTGCCGTCGAACTGCAGGATCAACCGGCCGGCGCCGTCTTCACTGCGCTTGAAGTCGATCTTGGTCACCGACAGCGACGCCGGTGCCGTGGCGGCAGCGGCAGCGGCAGCGCCGGCCGGCAGCGGTGCCGCCGCGGGCGTTGCCCCGGGCGTCGCCGCCTGCAGCGTGCCATTGGCCACCATGAGCGCGACTCCCAGCGCGCACAGGTGGATCAGCTTCGGGCGCCGCTGGGGGCGCTGCCGCATGGCATTGAAAAAGGTCATCGTGCTATCCCCATAATCATTCATTGATCTTCAAGCGCAAGCGATGCAGGCCGTTCCAGCCAGCCGCCCGCGCCATCCGGCACCAGTTCAATCAGTTCGATCCGGTCTTCGAAGACCCCGGTCACCCGGCCATCGCTCTGCCCCATGTAGACGCCCGGACGCACCCGATAGGTGACCTTGTCCGGCGCCATCACCAGCGCGACCAGCCCGCCCCCGTTGCCGATCGAACCGACCATGTCCAAGGCATCCAGCGGGAAGGCTTCCAGCGGCTCCTTGCGGCGGTTCGGATCCGGACGCAGTCCCGAGCCTCCCTGCGGATTGGTCCAGGCATCGGTGAACGGATCGCGCATCCCCTGCGCGGAGTATTCAAACGTCTCAAACTGCTGCATCACCGGCAGAGGCTCCAGCGGCGGTGCCGGGCGCGCGCGCACGTCGTCCACCCACTTGGCCAGGTTCGGCGCATCGCCCGGGGTACTGCTCACCCCGCGCGCGCAACCGGCCAGCAATGCCAGCAACAACAGCCCACCTATCCGTGCGGTCATCCCCAGGCTCATTTCCTGCCTCCGGACTTGGCGGACTTGTCATTGGCGGCGGCAGTCTTTTCCTGCGCTTCCATTTCCAGCTCGTCCAGATAACGGTAAGTCTTGACCGTACCGGACAGCTCCAGCGCGCCGCTGCGTGCGGTGATGCCGGTCTTGGGATCCTTGGGCTTCAGGTTGATATCGTGCATGGTCAGGATCACCACGCGCGGCAACGAGGCCACGCCACTGACGAACGCGCCGAACTGGTGGTAGCTGCCCACCATGCGCAGGGCGATCGGCTTTTCGGCGTAGAACTCCTTGGGCTGCTCGGCACCGGGCTGGAACAGTTCATTGACCAGGCCGCTGGACAGCGCGGTCTGGGAAATGTCGATGATCAGGTCCGGCATTTCGGTCTTGCTGGGCAACTGGCGCAACATCTGCTGCAGCACCTGCTCCATCTGGGTCAGCTGCTGCTTGAGTGGCTCCAGGTTGACCGCCCGCCCCTGCTGCTTCTCGAACTCGGTACGCAGCCCGGTTTCGGTCTGCTCCAGCGAAGCCAGTTCATCACGCTTGCCGCTGATCAGGGCAAACCACGCCAGGAACACGATCAACACCGCCAGCAGTGCGCAGAACACCACCTTGGCCTGCTGCGGCCAGTTACCGATGTTGTTGAAATCCAGCTCTTTGAGATTGATCTTCTGGCTCATGCGGCCCCCTTCTGCGGCGTACTGGCTGCCGCCGGTTGTGCCGGTGCGGCGGGCGGGCCGATACGGCTGCCGGCCGGCTTGGCCGGATCGGTCGCCGGTGCCGGCGCTGCGGTCGGGGCCGCAGCCGGATCGGCCGCTGCCGGCGCCGGCGACAACGGCGCGACGGCCGGCGTGGCCGGTGCCGTGACGGGCGCATCGGTCGGAGCCGCGACGCTGCCATCGGTGTTGATGCCGTTGATCGGCTCACTCTGCGCAGGCAGGGTGACCTTCACCACGAACATGTACGGCAGTGCGCTGATGTCGGTCACCGGTCCCGGCGCGGTCTTGCCGTCGTCGGGCTTCTTGGCCTCGATCACCGACAGTTCCGGCTTGCTCATCCAGCCCGAATTTTCCAGGTTGCGCATGTACGCGCTGACCCGTGCATTGGACTGGGTGCGGCCTTCCAGGGTCAGGATGTCGCCTTCCTGCTTGAGCGCGGTCAACACCACCCCGTCGGGGATGGTGCGCACCAGTGCATCGAACAGGTGCACCATCTGCGAGCGCTTGGCCTGCAGCTCCTCGATCACCTTCTTGCGCGCCAGCAGGCGCTCCTTCTGGCGATCCAGGCGGTCGATCTCCTTGTTCTGCTCCTTGACCTTCTCGATCTCGGCCTGCAGGAAGCTGTTGCGCTCGCCCTGCCCGCTGACCTGACGGTCGTAGTAGAACCAGATCATCAATGACAGCAGCACCCCGCCAATGGCGGCGAAACCGAGCATGCCGTAGAAATCGCGCTGGCGTTGCTTGCGCCGTTCGGCGCGCCAAGGCAATAGGTTGATTCTCGCCATCAGTCGAAGCTCCTCAGCGCCAGACCGGTGGCGATCATCAGCGCCGGGGCATCCTGGGCCAGGGCATGCGCCTGGACCTTCGGGCCCAGCGTCATCTGCGCCAGCGGATTGGCCACCACGGTGGCCACGCCCAGCTGCTCTTCCACCATCTCCGGCAGGCCGGCCAAGGCCGCACAACCGCCGGCCAGCACGATGTGGTCGACCCGGTTGAATTCACTACCGGCATAGAAGAACTGCAGGAGACGACTGATCTGCTGGACCGTGGCTTCCTTGAACGGCTCCAGCACCTCCATTGCGTAGGTTTCCGGCAACCCGCCCTGGCGCTTGGCCAGGCCCGCCTCTTCGTAGGTCAACCCATAACGGCGCATGACCTCGTCGGTAAGCTGCTTGCCGCCGAACACCTGTTCGCGGCTGTACAGGCTGCGCCCACCGCGCAGGACGTTCAGGGTGGTCATGGTGGCGCCGATGTCCACCAGCGCGACCACGCCATCGCTGGCGATCGGCAGCTCACTGGCTACCAGGGCAAAGGCGTTTTCGACCGCGAAGGCCTCCACGTCCATCACCCTGGCGGTCAGCCCGCCCAGCTCCAGCGCCGACTGGCGCAGCTCCACGTTCTCCGAGCGCGAGGCCGCCAACAGCACCTGGACCATTTCCGGGTTGTTGGGAATGGCGCCCAGCACTTCGAAATCGAGGTTCACTTCCTCGATCGGGTACGGGATGTAGTTGACCGCTTCGAGCTCGACCTGGGCTTCCATGTCGTTCTCGTCCAGGTCGGCCGGCATCGGGATCAACTTGGTGATCACGGCCGACCCGGCCACGGCGGCGGCCGCATGCTTGGCCTTGGTACCGGAACGGTTCACGGCGCGTCGGATAGCCTCACCTACGGCTTCAACTTCGACGATGTTCTTTTCAACCACAGCATTCGGCGGCAACGGTTCCACAGCGTAATGTTCCACGCGGAAACGATTGCCACTGCGAGAAAGCTGCAAGAGCTTTACTGCAGTCGAGCTGATGTCGACGCCAATAAGCGGCGACTGGCTTTTTGGGATGAGCCCCACGGTTTCTCCCCTGCCGACGGGCACTTGGACGCATAACCTGCGCCCGCGCATTAATAACGTTTTTTTTGCAAACCGCAACTGTCACGCCGCAAAACGGGCACTACGGCACGTTTCACGCGTCCCCAGACGTTGATCGAGTTGCGCTCCCCAGGAACGGCCCCAGCCGCTCC
This sequence comes from Stenotrophomonas sp. GL_101, assembly GCF_057835675.1. NCBI lineage: Bacteria > Pseudomonadati > Pseudomonadota > Gammaproteobacteria > Lysobacterales > Lysobacteraceae > Stenotrophomonas > Stenotrophomonas sp. GL_101. Next base: position 3,783,557 of record NZ_CM174432.1, read on the forward strand.
CTTGCGTAATCTATACTCTGCGGCCACGAAATTCGCAATCGGAATCTGTCCCTGATGACACGCTTTCGCCGCTGGCTGCGCTGGTTGCTGGTCGCCTTCCTGGTCCTGGCGCTGATCGGCGCCGCCGTCGCAGGTGGCCTCTACTACGCCGTTTCCTCCAAGCTCCCGGACGTGCAGTCGCTGCGCAACATCGAGATGCAGGAGCCCATGTACGTGTATGCCAGCGATGGCAAGCTGATGGCCGTATTCGGCGAGTCGCGGCGCGTCCCGATCACCATGAAGGAGGTCCCGGAGCGGCTCAAGCAGGCCTTCCTGGCCACCGAGGACGCCCGCTTCTATGAGCACGGCGGGGTGGACTACAAGGGCATCGGCCGCGCGGTGTGGCTGCTGGCCACCACCAACGACAAGCGCGTCCCCGGGGGTTCGACCATCACCCAGCAGGTCGCCCGCCAGTTCTTCCTGAGCTCCGAGTACAGCTACACCCGCAAGCTGGCCGAGATCCTGCTGGCGCGCAAGATCGAGTCCGAGCTGAGCAAGGACGAGATCTTCGAGCTGTACCTGAACAAGAGTTTCTTCGGCAACCGCGCCTACGGCGTGGCCGCCGCGGCCGAGTTCTATTACGGCAAGAAGCTCGGCGAGCTGGACCTGGACGAGATGGCCTCGTTGGCCGGCATCCCCAAGTTCCCCTCCTCGGGCAACCCGATCAGCAACCCCGAGCGTGCCCGCGAGCGCCGCGACTATTACGTGCTGCAGCGTATGGCCAGCCTGGGCTTCGTCAGCCAGGCCGAAGCCGACGCGGCCAAGGCCGTGCCGATGCACGCCAGCGCGCACGAGCCGCCGGTGCAGGTCGAAGCCCCCTACGTGGCCGAACTGGTCCGCCAGGAAATGATCGCCCGCTTCGGCGGCGACGTGGTCAACAAGGGTTACCACGTCACCACCACCATCAACGCCGAACTGCAGGCCGGTGCCAACATCGCCGTGCGTGACGGCCTGCTGGCCTACGACCATCGGCATGGCTGGCACGGCGTGGAAAAGCAGATCCAGACCGGCCCGGCTGACGATGCCGCGGCGCTGGCCGACCACCTGCGCGGGATCGTCTCGCAGGCCGGGCTGCTGCCGGCGATCGTCGCCAGCACGGGCGCCGACGGCAGCGCCACGGTGGTACTGGCCAACCGCAGCGAGGTCGTACTGCCCGCCTCGGCGGCCAAATGGACCAACAAGACCCCCGCCAAGCTGGTCCAACGGGGCGACATCGTGCGCGTACGCACCGGTGCCAAGGAGGGCGAGTGGCTGCTCGACCAGATCCCGCGCGGCCAGTCCGCGCTGGTCTCGGTGGATGCCGAGAGCGGCGCGCTGAAGGCGCTGGTGGGCGGTTTCAGCTTTTCCGGCAACAAGTTCAACCGCGCTACCCAGGCCCGTCGCCAGCCCGGCTCGAGCTTCAAGCCGTTCATCTATGCGGCCGCGTTCGACAAGGGCTTCAACCCGGCCTCGATCGTGCTCGACGCGCCGGTGGTGTTCCGCGACCGCCGTGGCAAGACCTGGTCGCCGCAGAACGATGGCGGCGGCTTCCGCGGCCCGATGCGCCTGCGCGAAGCGCTGGTGCAGTCGCGCAACCTGGTCTCGGTGCGCCTGCTGGACGGCATGGGCGTGGATTACGCGCGCAAGTACATCAGCGAGTTTGGTTTTGCCGAGGCCGAGCTGCCGCCGAACCTGTCGATGTCGCTGGGTACCGCCTCGCTGACCCCGCTGTCGGTGGCCCGCGGCTATGCGGTGTTCGCCAACGGCGGCTCGCGCGTGGACACCTGGTTGATCGACCAGGTCACCGACCGCGACGGCAACCTGGTGTTCAAGGAAAACCCGGCGATGGCCTGCCGCGATTGCGCCGGCACCAGTGGCGGCGCTCCGGTCAGCCAGGTCGTGGACGGCTTCAACTTCGGCTGGGCTGCCGCGCCAGCGCCGACCGGTCCGGCCAAGCCGCAGCAGCCGGTCGCTGAAGCGCCCAAGCCGGTCAACCCCGATGCCAAGGTGGCCCCGCGCGCGATCGATGCACGCACCGCCTACCAGTTGGTCTCGATGATGCGCGACGTGGTCCAGCGCGGCACCGGCACCGCGGCCAAGGTGCTGGGACGCGAAGACGTGGGCGGCAAGACCGGCTCCACCAACGACCACCGCGACGCCTGGTTCTCCGGTTTCGGCGGCCCTTACGCCACCACCGTATGGGTGGGCCGCGACGACTTCCGCTCGCTCGGCTACCGCGAGTACGGCGGCAAGGCAGCCTTGCCGATCTGGATCGACTACATGCGCGTGGCGTTGAAGGATGTCCCGATCGCCCAGAACGAGCCGCCGTCGGGCATGGTCCAGGCCACCCTCAACGGCGCCACGGAGTGGGTCAAGGTGGAGGACATGGACAAGATCGAGGAATACAGCTTCGAGGCCCATACGCCGCAAGCTGACGATGCCGCGTTCGATATCTTCTGATCGGCAGAGCCCGCAGGACGCACCAGAAGGCCGGGCATTGCCCGGCCTTTTTTTGATTCTTCGCCCGTTTGAGGGGAGAGGCTCGGCGCAGGGCGCGAGGGCGTCTCTTCGTTCCGGCCCGCCGCGAGGGTCCGGAGCCCCTTGGCGGCGGGCAGGCCCTTTCGCAAATGTCCCCCGGCGCCGGCCTGCGGCCGTCACCTCCTCCTTTATTTTGCCAAGGACCTGCCCGCCGCCAAGGGGCGCGGCTTACGGTACGTAAAGACACTCCGCCGCGGGCTGCGGGCTGCGCGGTGTCCTCCATGGCGTGGATCTACGGGTCTGCCATCGCTCGCCCGCATTCCCGATGCGCGGGTACCGATGCGCTTGAGGTAGGTCACCACCGTTGGTGGTGACGGTGCAGGCGCTACGTGCTTGTCACGCTCACGGTGTACATTGCGATGCAGGTCGCACAGGAATTCCGGTCATGCATCGAGCCCGCCAGCATGCAGCCAGCCAGACCCGCGAGCGCCGGCATCGGCTCGCCCACGAAGCGGCCCGGCTGATGGCCGAGGGCGGCATCCGCGACTACCACCAGGCCAAGCTCAAGGCGGCGGCCCGGCTGGATATCCACGACGACGCCTCCCTGCCCCGCAACGCCGAGATCGAGGACGCGCTGCGCGAGTACCAGCGTCTGTTCGCCGGCGCCGATCACGGTACGCACCTGCGTCAGCGCCGCGAGGCGGCCCTGCGCGCGATGGAGTTCCTGGAGCGGTTCGCGCCGCGCCTGTGCGGGCCGGTACTGGAAGGCACCGCCGACGCCAACAGCCCGGTGCAGCTGCAGGTGCACAGCGACGATGCCGATGCGGTGCAACGCTACTTCGACGAACACGGCATCCCCGCCGAACTGCGCACGCGCCGCCTGCAGCTGGACCGCGAGCGGGTACTGGACGTGCCGGTATGGGTGTTCAGCGCCGAAGACCTGACCTTCGACATCGCGGTGCTGCCCTACGACGCGCTGCGCCAGCCCCCCTTGTCGGCGATCGACGAGAAGCCGATGCGGCGGGCGTCGGTGGCGCAGGTCCGCCAGATGCTGGCCGAGGCGGAGATCGAGGGCTATCTGGCCGACTGAGCCACCGCCAGCGGCGGCCAACCCAGGAGCCTTCGTTCCATCGCAGTGACAGGGAGTTGTGTGTAAAACGGCTCGAGGAAGACGTCCGGTTCCGGTTGCTGCCCCGTCGACTTGAACAGCCTCGCCTGGCGCTGCGCGTCTTGCACCAGCTGCATCAGCACGGACGCCTCCATCGTGTGCGAACTGGGCGGAAGTTCATAGCGCACCAGCGGCGGCAACGCGCTGTCGAAGGTCTTGGCCAGCGCCTCAGTGAAGGTCTCCAGGCCCACGTTCTTTGCGGGCCGGGCGCGTCGACCGACCATCGTGGCAAACATCAGCTCCGAGAAGATCCACGGCGAGCCGATGAACGCCTTGTCCTCCAGATACTGCTCCACACGGACGGCATCGGTGTCCAGAAACAGCATCAGCTCGGCGTTGTCGATCATCCGGTGCAGGGCCACGTTGAGGATCATGTACATATTGGCCGCCGTGCGCGTGGCATGCCGGTAGTGGAACAGGTGCTCCTTGCCCTCGATGCGCGAGCGCGCAGTGTCCACCCGCAGCAGCAGGTCGTACACGTTGCCCCACACGCAGGAATCAACGAAGACACTCAGGCCCGCCGCTTCCAGCGCCAACGCGAGACTGACCACGGCATCCTGGTTGGCATGGGCGTGCGACAGGAAGACGTCGGCCTTGCCCACCGGAAAGAGTTGCGCCGCGATGCTCTGCGCATCGAGCAGGCTGTCCTTGCCCGCCATGAAGGTGGCGATATCGTCCAACTTCGATGTATTGCGCCCTTTGAGTTCGGCAATGGCGGCCGGGTCTTCGGTCAGGGAGAGCGCATCAAACCCGGTGATCTTTACATCCAACAGCATGTTTCGTGCTCCTTGATTCCGGTCTCGATCTTCATCATCGGCATCACCACCCGAGCAGCGCCCTCTCCGGTGCGCTCAACGGCAGCTTCCCGTACAGGTGATCCAGAAATACCGGGTTGTCACGCCAGCCCGGCGGTGACGGCAATCCCGTCGTATCCACAATCGCGCGCAGCAGGCGTTCCCACTCCATGACGTGCGCCTGTTGGGCCGCCAGCAAGGGCCTAGACGTCGCTTCGCCCTGGTCTTTCATTGCTTCCAGACGCAGTGGCGGTCGGCCACGTCGCGTGGCATGACGGGCGTAGAGGCGCTCGGACAGCGCCCACGTCGAGCCACCGCAGCGGCTGTTGTGCACCACGTCGGCAAGCCGCACCGGCGCGTGCTCGAGATGGATGAACAGTTCACAGCTCTCGATGAGCCGCTGCTGCACGGCAGCGACCACGGTGCAGATGCTGGTCGACGCGCGGGTGGTGCGGCCCTGCCTGGCATACGGCGTATCCAGCAGGTCGGCGTGTTCACCCGACGGGCGCTGCATGTCGCGCGACAGCGCCTCGGCACGTTGCCACAGGCTGGAGCCGACGAATACGCTCAGACCAGTCGCCTCCAGCGCGACCGCCAGCTGCACGACCCGTGCCGGGTTGCCCACGGCATGGGACAGGTAAACATCAACAGCGGGCAGCGTTGACAGCGGCTGCAGTGCATCGGGCTCCAACACGCTGCTGCTGTCACCCAGGTAGGCCGATACGCGCTGCAAGGTCTCGCTCCAGCGCTGCTCGTAGGCGTCCACCTCGGCCGTTTTCACGGCGAGGTCGTGGAGGGCAACCTGGCCCTCGTTGAGCTTCAGCAGCATCAGCGCGCCCCCTGGGCCAGCAGCAATGCGCCGACGCAGCCGCCAACCAGCAGCAGGTGAAATCCCAGCACGGTGGGCCGGAACAGCACCGCCAGCAGCGGATCGCGCAGGGCACGCAGGCGGCGCAGATCGATGCGCAGTGGCACCACGTCGTCCAATGCGCGGTCCGCTGCATCGTTGTACAGCGCAATGAAGGCGCGTTCGTACTGCAGGAAGTAGGCGTGGAAGCCCATGAACAGCAACCCCGGCGGCAGCAGCACCGCCCAGTGCAGCGCGGCCCCCTGGCCCAACGCGCAGGCCAGCATCGCGGCCATCACGGCCACGCTGGCGCCCTTCATGGCCGAGGCGCTGTTGGCCAGCCGGTTGATCACGCCCTGCACGATGTTCAGATAGCCCAGGCGCAGGGCGATCTGGTTGGTAATGGTATCCATTGCACTCGCTCCTTGAAGGGCAGGGCCTGGTGCAGGCCCTGCCCGGTGGGTCACCAGCCGATACCCACGCCCAGGCCCACGCTCTGCTCACCGCTGTTGGTGAACGCACCGTTGAGGCTGAAGGTGGCCGAGCCCTTGTCGTTGAGCACGCGCTGGTACCCCACGGCCATGGCCGACTCGCCTTCGGCATAGCCCACGCCCGCACCGAGACGGTTGTAGGTGGACAGGCCAGCGGTGTTCATGGCCATGGCCGTCTGCGCACTGCTCATCGCGGCCATGCGGTTGAAGCGCTTGTCCATCTTGTCCAGGCGCTGTTCGACGCCCTTGATGGCGCCATCGGTGTACTCGTTGGCGCGGGCCAGCATCTTTTCCAGGTCGGCCGTGTCGACCTGCGGGGTGGGTGCCGGCGTGGGCGCCGGCGCGTCGGCCGGAGCAGGCGTGCCACCGCCGTCAGCGCTGGCGATGCTGCCGCCGGCACGGTCTGCGGCGGCGCCGGCCGCGTCACCGGACGCCCCGGCCTGGCCGTCGCCTTCCGGTGCCGCTGGCGGCGCGGGTGCGTTGGACGCTGCCAGCGCCCTGCCCTCCGGCGCGGCACCGGTGCGTTGTTCCAACCCATCGATGCGACCATCCAGGCGCTGCTCGATGGCATGCAACTGGCCACCGTTGACCGCATCACGGCTGCCCGGCGCGATCAGGCCGTTGGCCACATTGCCCAGCACCATGCCGTTGGCGCCGGCCAGGTTGAGCTGGCCCAGGCCATCGCTGCGGGTACCCGGGCCGTCCTGGAAGACCGAGCGCAACTGGTTCTCCACTTTATCGACGCGGGTACCGGTGGTGGTCACGGCAGTGTCGAGGGCGGTTAGGGCGCCGTTGACGGTGTTCTGTTGACCACCCTGAATCTTGTACGACGGAGAGACAATGTTGCCCTGACGATCCAATGTAGCTCCTCCACCAAGTGACGACAAAGCGTCTCGAAGCTGCCCAGCAGTCGCAGCATCGTATGAGGCAATTCCGTTTGCAACGCTCGTCAGCCTGCGTCGATTTGAATGGGTTCCGATCGAAACTTCATTGGAACGCATCGCCTCAGAGCCCGCACCAATAGCCACCGAGTTCTCCGCACCGCCGAAGACCCAGGCGCGGTCACCGATGGCCATGCTTCCACGAGCGTCTGCACGTGCGCTTGAGCCGATTGCCAGCCCCCCCTCGTTGAAACCACTCACCGAAGAGGATTGACCGATCGCCACAGAGTTTCTTGCGCTCGCCCGCGCATAGTTACCGACTGCTGTGCCGCCCTCACTATCAACGCTAGCGGATGCATACTCGCCAATGGCTACTGAGCGGTCACCAGCCTTCGCAGGCGAATTGCTGTCATTCTTAGAGCTTATTGCAATCACCTTGCTCGTCAACTCCAGATCCGAAACACGTTCGTTGGTCTGAAAAAGCTGCGCCCCCGTCATCGCGTCGGAGCTGCCATCGGATATCCTTCCATTGGAAATCCCGGTTAGTCGGCTACCTCCAAAATCGACGTCACCAGCTGCAGTCATCGCTACCGCCGTATCGGTAAATTTCAGATCATTCCGATCTTTCTGCAGTTCATTCAGCTCACTGCGATTCCGCGCTATCTCTCGCTTCGCCTCAAACAGCTGATTGCCTGTCACTGCATCACGGCTACCAGCGCTGACGCTACCGTCGACCAGGTTGGTGAGCACCGCACCCCCTACACCAGCCAACGCCAACTGCCTGCTGCCATCGGGTCGCATTGACGGAACGTCTTGAAATGTCGCGCGCAGCTTTCCTTCCAAGTCATCGACTCGCGAGCCGCCGGCGGTCACCGCGCCATCCAAACTCGAAAGTGCGTCACCTACTGTATTGAATATTTCGCCTTGCACGCTGTAACTGGGGGCAACAACGCTGCCCCGTGCATCCAGTCCCGCGGCGCCACCAAGAGTCGCAATAGCTTCCGCTAACTGAGCTACCGTCGCCGAATCGTGGTCACCCAGTCCTCGACCAACGTTTACCAGACGCCGCTGCAATCCGTCGTTACCAAATGAGACCGTGTTGGTGTCTTTCGCTACAGACTGAGCTCCAATCGCCACAGACCCCATTGCCCCTTTCAACACGACACTCGCAGGTCCAAGCGCCACACCGCCTGCATCGGCGACTTGGGATTCTGCTCCAAGCGCAAAACCTCTGGCCGCGCCCTCATGCACATGGGACGCACGTCCCAAAGCGACTGAGTTTGTGCCTTCCGCGACCGCGTAGGCACCCAGTGCAACTGCACCCTCGGAGCCACCAGTAGTCGACGCCTGTGCAGAATCGCCCAATGCGATTGCAAGCCGTCCTGCTTCTGCTGCCTCTTGATCAAGGAACTGTCCAAAGGCCAGGTACTTGGCGCTTTCACTCAACGCATCTACGCGACGGTTCGTTGCAAACAACTGCCCACCATTCACAGCGTCAGTACTGGCAGCCGAACTGATATCACCCGCCGCAACCCCGCGCACCTTGCCGCCGTCCATATCGACCGAGCCGTCCGCTTCAAAGCGGACCACACCCTCCAGCTCTGGATCGAAGTTGTCGAAATCGGTTCGCAGTGCATCGAGGTCGCGCCGGTTATCGGCGATGCGCGTCCCTTGACTGGTCAGCTGCGTGGCATGGTTGCCCAGCAGGGTTTCGTTGGCCGCCACCTTCTGGTTGGTGGCGTGCACCTGCTTGCCCGTCACTGCATCGGTGCTGGTGCTGCTCAGGGTGCCATCGGCCACGTTCACCAGCTTGCGCTGCAACGTGGCGTTACCCACGGAAACCTGGGCCGTTCCGCCGGTGACGGACCCTTCGCCCAACGCCACCGCGTTCTCGTGCGTGGCTTTCGCATTCCCGCCCAGGGCAACAGCGTATTTCGCCGTCGCGGAGGTGGCGCTGCCGATGGCGATCGCGTTGGTACCCACCGCATTGGCATTGTTGCCCAGGGCCAGGGTGGCCAGGCCGTTTGCCCGGGCTTTGCCGCCCATGGCCATGGCGTAGTCGCCGGTGGCGGTGGCCTTGTCTGCATCGCTCACGTCAGCCGCTGTCGACAGCACGTTGCCGGTGGCGCGGGCCCGGGCCAGCGCACTATCGGCGGCGGTCTTCGCGGCTGTGGCAGCGGTGCGCACCGCCGCGACCTCGACGTTCGTTGCATTGAGCTGCTTGCCGGTTACCGCTTCGGTGCTGGTGGCGTTGAGCGTGGCATCGGCCACGCCGCTCAGCGTGCGATTGGCGTTGGACTTGTTGCGTACGTCCATCACAGTGCCGGTGTTCTCGCCGCCCACGCGCACAGCGCCGGTAGCCGACGCCTGGCTGATCAACCCGCCCAGTTCATTGGTTTTCGCCAGCGCACTGTCGGCGGTGGCTTTTGCGGCGGTTGCAGCCGTGCGCACCGCTGCGACCTCCACGTTCGTTGCATTGAGCTGCTTACCGGTGACCGCTTCGGTGCTGGTGGCGTTGAGCGTGCCGTCGGCAACGTTCACGATCTTCCGTCGCTTGGTGGCACTGCCTACGGACACCTGGTCGGCGCCAGTGGTCTGGGCACCACTACCAAGCGCTACGCTGCCAGTGTGGCTCGCCGTGGAGCGCTCGCCCAGCGCGACACTGCTTTCCGCGGTCGCTGCAGCAAGGTTGCCCAGTGCGCTCGCGTAGGTCCCCGTGGCCCGCGCCTCACGGCCCAAGGCCGTGGCCTGGTTGGCCGTGGCTGACGCCTTGTAGCCCAGCGCCACCGCATGGATGCCCGAGGCACCGGCATCATTACCCAATGCCACGGCCCGGTCCCCCACTGCCGCAGCGCGCAGGCCGGCAGCCACCGCGCCATTGCCGCTGCGCGTCCCTGCACCCAGCGCCACTGCGCCGGTGGACGCATCCTTGCTGCCATCGGCCTTCACCCCGGCCCGGGCATCCGCACCCAGTGCCAGCCCGTTCGCGTTGTAGGATTTTGCGCCGTACCCCAGCGCAGCGCCGGCAGTCGCGCCCGCACCTTCTGCGGAGGCTCCCTGGCCTACTGCCGGTGCCGGTGCGTTCAAGCGCGCAGTCGCCGCCTCGGCGGCGGTGCGCGCAGTGTTGGCGGTTGCCGTTGCGGTGGTGACGGCCTGGTTGGTGGCATGCAGCTGCTGCCCGGTGACCGCATCGGTACTGCTGGTACTGAGCACACCGTTGTCCAGATTCTGGATCCGCCGTTTCGCCCCATTTTTGTTCTTCACGTCGATGACGGTGCCGGTATTGTTGGCACCTAGACGTACCTGGCCATTGGCGGCGGTCTGGCTGATCAGATCGTTCGCCTGGGTCGCTTTGGCCAGCGCGCTGTCGGCCGTGGTTTTGACGGTGGCCACCGTCTGGTTGGTGGCAAACAGCTGGCGGCCCGTCACGGCCTCGTCACTGCTGCTGCTCAAGGTGCCCTGGCCCACGTTGACGATCTTGCGCTTGGTGGTGGCGTTGCCAACCGAGACCTGGTTGGTCCCGCTCGTGGTCGAATGCGCCCCCAGTGCCACCGAGCCTGCATCGCCGGCCGTGGCCTTTTCACCGATGGCCACCGCCAGCTTTGCGTTGGGGCTCACCACTTTGGCCTGGTAGCCCATCGCGATGCCGCCTTCGGCCATGGAGTGGGCTCCGGCACCAATGGCAAACGACGAGAAGGCGTCGGCCGTGGAATTATTGCCAATGGCCAACGACTCCTTCCCTGCAGCATTGGCGCGCAACCCGAGCGCTATGGCACTTTCGCCCGCTGCACTGGCGTACGCACCGATGGCGACGGCATTCGCGCCGTTGGCCGCGGCGCTGCGCCCGGCAGCAACGGCAGTGGTGCCTCGCGCCGTTGCCTCCCGGCCAATGGCAACCGCGTCTGCGTCCAGCCGGGCCGTGGCGGCCGCCACGCGCAGGTTGGTGCCATGCAGCTGCCTGCCATTGACCGCATCAGTGCTGGACGCATTCAGCGTACCGTCTGCCACGTTGACGATGCTGCGCTTCAGCGTACTGTTTCCCACTGAAATCTGATTCTCTCTATTGGTTTGGGAATTTGCACCCAATGCAACCGAGTTGCCGTGGCTCGCGCGGGAATCCGCACCGAGTGCCATGGCGTTGCCCGCGCCGTCCGCTCGCGCGGCACGCCCAATGGCAATGCTGTTGGCATACCCCCCGGCCGACGCGTGATTGCCGATGACGATCGAATGACGGGAACCCGTATTGGCCACCTCGCCGAAGTCGCCGATGACAATGGATCCCTCCGCGCGCGCCTTTGTGTCGCCTCCCAACGCGATGGTGCCGCTGCCAACCGCTCGGGCACCGCTACCGAACGCGAGCGAGTTGTGCCCTTCTGCACGCGAGTCGTTGCCGATAGCCATCGATCCGGTGGAGTGCGCGCGGCTACCGAAGCCGATGGCAACCGCGTGCGTGCCATAGGTCTCCGCGCGGTTGCCGAGTGCCACGCTGTAGGCCTCCGCTGCTTTGGAACGGATACCCACCGCGATGCTCTCCAGCCCGCCCGCCTGCGCTTCGGCACCCACCGCCATCGTTTCCGCCGCCGTGATCAGGCTCCAGGCCGACGCCGTCGTGTTGTTGTAAACGTCCATCCGATGAACGGCGTTGACGCCGATCGGCGCTGAGGCAGCCTGCCTGGGCTGGAGGGCGGTCAGCGCCTGGCGTTGCCACCACTCGAGTTCGTCTTCATGTGACGTCCTGTCTGCAGCGCCGGCCATCAGTGGCATCGCCAGCAGCACGGCTACGGCCGCGCCACACTGTACGGTCTGAGCGCGCTTGCCTCGCGCACATGTCAGCTCACTCGCCACCACCCAGCACTGACGCGCGGTGGACCATAGACGTCGGTAGATCTTGTTCATTGAACTCTCCTTGGCAGAGTTTCCAACTTGCTCCCGCCGGGCACGACGCCCAGTGGGACAGGTAATCAGGGGGTAAGGGTGGTCACGTGTTCGCGGTTGCCATCGCGCGTGAGCCGATAGCGCAGTTGCACGGTGTGGCCTGGCGTGACCGTAAACGGCAGCGGCAGCGCGCTGCCCGGATACAGGCTGCGCGACACCTCATGTGCGGTGCAGCGGCTGCCGTCGCAATCGGCGATGCTGGTAATGCCCAGGCGCAGCGTGCCGTCGTTGCGCAGTGCATCGCCCGTTACGCGGGGGCCTACGCTGCCCTCTGCGGGCAGCACGTTCACCAGCGCGCCCCACACCAGGTTCACGCCGACGCTGGCCTGCGCGCCGTCAACGCCGCCGACAGGGGTGTCGTCCGGCCCGCGCACGCCTTCGAAGTACACCCGGTACGCGGTTTCGGCCTCCACCGGCTGCAGGGGAATGACCCGGATCAAGCGGTTGCCGCCGCCGGCCAGGGCAAATTTCCCCGGGGTGATGGCAATGGCGGCCTCGCCGGGTTCGACCTCCACCTCATGCTCCTGCGCGCCGGCGGGATCCACGATGCGGCGCAGCGAGGCCTGGATGTACTGCGGCTGCGTGGACTGCGAATAGATGCGGATCTGCGTGCTGCGCTTGGCATCCACGGAGGCGCGCATGGGGTGCACGGTGAGGTTGGCCTGGGCTGGCACGGCCAGCATCAGGGTCAGGGGAATCAGGCAAGCAATGACGCGTTTCATGGGTACTCCTGGCGGGGTCACGGCGTGGTGGTGGGGACACGCAGCTCCACTTGCACCTCGCCGAAATAGACACCGGGCTGCTGGGTGGAAATGGGTACACGGGGAATATCGAAGGTGAGCGGCGTGGGCACGCAGAACACCGGTTGGTTCATGCCGGGAAGCAGCACCAGCCGTAGCCGGGCGGTGTCGATGCCGTGCAGCTGCTGCTCCACGCCACTGGGCAGGGGCACTGTTGCGCCGTTGTGGGCAAGGCTGACGGCGTAGTCCAGGCGCCGCGTGTCGTCGGCGCCGCCATCGTCATGCCAGAGCGAATAGCCGCTCGGTCCGGGTGGGTGCCCGGCGATATCCCGCACGGTCACGCCCAGGTACTGCGACTGGGATCCGAGTCCGTCGTACAGGCACATGTCGAGCACCGTGCGCCCGCCCACTGTATGACCGATGGGGTCATAGGCGGCGTTGAGCTGGACCAGCGGGGAGACGTGTTCGAAGGCGGGGAAGTAGATGGAGACAGCATCGCGATCGGTGATGGTAAAGTCGAACGTGAAGCGGTAGACGCCTAATGCGTCTTCCACCGGAGAGCGCAAGTTGAGTTCGAGCGCACCTTTCCACTTTCCCGCCACAAGCCGCTCAAGCTCCGAATTTGGCAGCCACAAGTGCATGCTGGTTCCAGCCGGGGGATTGAAGGTGCAGTAGTCTGCGTAAGAGGTGTGCAGCGGCTGCGGGTACGCTTTCCACGAGTCGCTAGAACATGCAAAAGTGCCATCAGCCCGTAGCAGCTGCCCGTGCACCACAACCTCCGTCACGGTGCCTGTGCGCTCTTCAGTCAGCACAAGTCCGACCTTGGATACGTTCGAGGATATTTCGCCGCTGTCTTCTATCGGGCAGCGCCCCAAGGTTGGGAAGCTCGCGCTACTGCATGTGAGGAATAGCCTTCCGTAGAGCTTTCCATAGTCAAACCTGTCGTAGGCGAGGACTGTCTTGGGCGCCATCAGCTCGATGTCGCCGGGCATCGCGGACTTATCCCACGACATCACGGTATCCAAGGCGACGACCCCTCTCGGGGGTTCCGTCTGCGGCGGCCTCTGCCCCCACGCCTTCGGCATCACCATCAGCAATGCCATCACCAGCAACACCGCCCATACGCCACGCCGGTTCATGGCGTCCCTCCGGCCGCAGCGGTCTGCGGCACGACCGCGATCAGCGCCTGTTCCTGCAGCAGGCGGGTTACCCGCGCCTGCTGGCGGATGTCGGCGGGCAGCTGCGCCACGTTCAACGGTGCGCACTGCACCTGGCCGACCAGCATCACCACGTTGCGGCGCTCGCGAACCTGCAGCGGACACTGCAGCAGGCGGTCGTCCTGCAACAGGTAGAGGGTGCGTTCGCGGCGTGGAAAATCGGCCACAAAGCCGCCGTTGGCGCCGGTGCCGGGCACCGGCGCGTTGAGGATGCGCGCACCGCGCAGCGGCACGCCGGCGATGTCGCGCGCGTTGCCGATGAAGGTGTAGGTCACCTCGATCGGCACCGGCAGCTGCACGAGGCGGCCCGGCGACAGGAACAGCGGCCGTGCACCGCCCACCCCGGTCACGCGGATGGCGGCATCGCTGGTCAGGGCGCTGGCGTCCTGCACTTCGGCACGGTGCGACTGGTACGCCGGCAGCGGCAGCAGGCGACGTTCGCCCAGTGCCAGGCGCTGCCGGCGCTGCCCCCCCACCTGCAGCTCGGCGGCCACGCCGGTCAGTTCCAGGTCGTCGGTGTCGTCCACCTGCACGGCCAGCCCGGCGTCCGCGCCCAGGCCACCGCCCCAGTAGAAGCCGCGGCGTCCCAGCGCCAGCCCGGAACTGTGGGTGGCGCTGTAGGCCAGCTCATCGCTGCCGTGCTGCTGGTAGTGGGCCAGGGTCACACCGGTGTGCCCGACGCTGTTCTGCAGTTGCGCGCTGAGCGCGGCGCTGTAGCGGTCGCTGTTGTTGCCGCGCAGGTCCAGCGAGGCTTCGCGGTACTGCGTCTCCACCTCTTGGCGCACGGTCTGGCCGGCGCTGTAGTTGAGCTCCGGGCGGGCGTGCCGGGGCTGCCGATAGTCCAGGCCATAGCGGCGCTGCGAGGTGCCGCGGTCGCCGCGTTGCAGGCGGGTCAGGCTCAGGTTGAGATAGAGGCCGCGGTCACGGCCATCGCGCAGGCTGCTGCGCGTGGTCTGCTGCCACAGGCCGATGCGGGTGGACACACTGAACTCCTGCCAGCGCTGCACGCGGCTGTAGCTGGCCTGCCAGGTGCGGCTGAGCTGCGGTTCACGCGTGTAGCGCTGCTCCCACGGTGGCAGCAGCGGGTCGAGCCCGGCCATCGGGTCGTCGATGTCGCCCGGCAGCAGCGCGCCGCGGCTCCAGGTCTGGCGGCGGGTGTAAGCCACGTAGGCACTGCCGCCGGCCACCGGCAGCGCCATCGAGGCGCTGAGCGAATCGGCGCAGCCCAGGCGGTCGCGCGCGTCGTCCTCGAACTGGCAGGCCTTGCCGCGCAGCCGCTGGTGGTACAGGTTCCAGGAGGCCAGACGGCGGTAGGACAGCTGATGCTGCTGGCCGCTGCTGCCGTCGCTGCCACGCAGGCCGCTGAAGGAGGCGCGGAATTCCTGGGTGGCAAACAGGCGGCGGAAATCCGCGCGCAGCTCGCCATAGCTGAAACCGCCGATGTCGGCGACGCCGGCCGTCATTGCCAGGTCGCGCCCGAACGGCACGCGCACGCCTCCCATGGCGGCCATCTCGCCGTCGAAGCGGTCACTGCGGCGCTCGTTGCGGCGGCCGCCCTGCAGGAACCACTGCACGCTGCTGTTGGTCCAGTCGCCGCCCTTGTCGAAGGGCGCATCTTCGCTGCGTACCAGCACGCCATCTTCGTAGATGCGCAGCGACACGGTGTAGGTGCCGAACGGGAAGCGCCGGGTGTCCAGGTCGTTGATGCCGGCCTGCAGGTAGAAGGTCTGCAGCAGGCGCTCGCCATCGAACGCATCCACCCGCGCGTCGCGGCCGAGCAGCACGGTCAGTGGCGTGGCCTGGACGGCGGACTCGGTGTCCACGTAGGCCTGGGTGGTGCCCACGCGCAGGCCGGCGAAGCGGTCCATCGGCATCATGCTGAAGCTGAAGGTGCCGCCCTGCGGGCTGGACAGGTTGCGCCGGTCCATGCGCCCGGCCTGCAGGTAATGCTGCTGGCCCAGGTCGTGGCGGTAATAGGCATTGTCGACCTGGAACTGCTGGCGGCGCGGGCCGCTGCGGTACTGCTGGCTGCTGAAGTTCCAGTCCGCCGCCAGGTGGCCGCGCTGGAACAGGCCAAGCGCACCGGCGCCCTGGGCGGTGAGCGCCTGGTAGCCGCGCCCGCCACTGAGGTTGACGGTCTGCTGGTGCAGGAACGCGTTCTCGGCGTTGCTGCTGATCTGGTGGAAGCGGTCGGCGGCCGGCTCGGCGCTGATCCATTGGCGGGCGACGAACAGGCGCACCGCGCCCTCGCCTTCGTCATACAGGGCGCGCACGGTGTGGGGGTCCTCGGGTGGATCGAGATAGCCGCAGCCTGCGCTGGCATCGCCATAGCGGCAGGCCCGATGACTGTTGCGCGGCAGCGGTTGCGACAGCGCAGGCAGCAACGCCGCCTGGGCCTCGGTGGACAGCTCCAATGCCTGCAGCACCTTCGCCGGGTCTTCCAGCTGCACGTGCTCCAGGGTCACGCGCACCGGCGACAGCCCGGCCGAGAGGCCGAACAGGCGCACATCAAGTTGTTCGATCTGACCCTCGGCCAGTTCTTCGAAACCGACCGGTACGCCCCGTGCCGCAGCCAGCGGGGTGGCCAACGACAGGGCGAGCGCGATCGCCAGCCGGGTGCCGGCAGGTGCGTGAGCGTTCATGGAGGTTGATGCCTGATGCGGCCGGCCCGGGTACCGGGCCGGCGCAGGGTGTTACGGGGTGCCGGTCTTCTGCACCATCGCGATGCTGACGATGCCTTCGTACTCGCCCGCCACGGCGACCGGTGCGCGGGTGACCTGGCCGATACGCAGGTCCATCACCACCGAGGCCCCCTGCAGGGCGCCGTCGTAGATATCCGAGGCGAGGAAGTCCTGGGCGGCGACTGTCAGGCGCTTGTTGTTGAGGTCGACCGCCAGCGGAATCGGCGTGCCGCCGCCGCCCTTCAGCACCAGCGACGGATCGGTGGTCAGGCGGACTTCGATGTCCTTGGTTTCATCGTTGGTATAGATGCGCACACGCTCGGTGTGGGCGTTCAAACCCTGCCCCGGAATGTGGGAGAGCGTGATCAGGTCCGGCAGGGCACTGCCGTCGGCCTTCATCAGCGCCAGGGTGGTGTCCACATTGGTGTAGACCTTGATGTGGGATTCGGCGGCGTTGGCCGACACGGATGCGGCGACCAGCGCTGCAGCGAGCGCGGCCTTCTTGAAGATGGTGGACATGGGGTCTCTCTCTTGGTGTCATCGAAAGGAAGCTTTCGGCGAAAGCACCGCAACACCGCGTGGGGTGTGGCAGCCCAGTCAGATTAGTCAGCGAGACGTGATTTCCCCATTCAACCAGTCCTAAAAATGACGCTGCATGGCCCGTTCTGCGACACCCCGCGCAGTCCCGGAACAACGCACGCATTCCTACTTTTCCTGGCACACCAGCGCGCGCGCATGGCCCCCCTGCCCAGGCGCAAGGGGGGGTCGCAGCCACCCTTGGCCTGCGCCGGGTGCAGCGCTTAGGCCTGGCCCAGCACCGGCTCGTCCAGCAGCATTTCCTGCAAGTCTTTCCACATTTTTTCGCGCACCCGCCGCACCATCGCCGAGTCGCTCGTGGCCGGCACGGGAACCGGCAACACCGCACGGGCATGACGCGCCAACACGCCAACCGCGGCGGCCGCCGACGGACGTCGTGCGGGATCTGCATCCATCAATGCCGCGACCAGCGCGCGCACGTGCACGGGCACCTGTTTGCGCAGGCGACCCAATGCAGGCCGCTGCTCCACGCTGGCCTGCGCCGCCGAATCGGCCTCGTCGCGGTGCATCAACCAGGAGGTCAACAGCTGGTGGATGGTGGCGCCGAGCCCATATAGATCTTCGCGCTGGTGGGTGCCGGCGAACGCGCCACGTTTGGCCTCCGGTGGCATGTAGCTGGGGGTGCCCCACGGTGTGTCGCTGGTGTCATCGGCACGCAACGCGCCTTCGAAGTCGACCGGGCGCAGGCGGCCACTGCGATCCACCAGCAGGTTGGCCGGCTTCAAGTCGCGCCACACCCATCCGGCCGCATGCAGGTCGGCCACCAGCTGCGCCACCCCGGCGGCATAGGCCAGCGCATCGGCCAGCGGAATTTTCTTCTGCGGATCGGCGCAGGCGTGCAGCAGTGGCTCGCCGTCGATGTGCTCCATCACCAGATAGCGGTGCTCACCGATGCAGAACGCATCGATCACCGCAGGCGGCGCAAACGGCAGCCCGTCCATCGCGCGCAGGAACGCTTCCTCGCGCTCGACGAAGCTGCGGCCGTCCAGCCCATGCCAGTTGGTTTCGCCGTGGCGACGCCCTTCCTTCACCACGCACAGCCGCGCCGGGGAATACTGGATATCCACGGCGCGGTAAACGCCGCCCTTGCCGCGCTGCATGAACGCTTCGTAGCAGAGGAAGCGGGTCTGCAGCGGCGTGGGTAGCGATGCCGTCTCGACGGGTGTGTGGAACGGGCACTGGACCCAGTCGGGTACCGCCTTGCCGGGTTCGCGCAGGTCGGGAACCAGTTCACCGCCGGGCATGCGCACGGCGCTCACCCGGGTGCCATCGTCACCTGGCAGGCCGACATGGCAATCTGCGCAAACGGGCCGGCGGAAGGTCAACGCGGCGGCAGGACCTGCACGCGTTTCACCTCGATATCGGTGGCCTTGAAGCGGTGCGTGTCCACCTTGCCCAACAGTTCGACCGTGGTGGCCGCTTCGATGGGCAGGTGCGGCATGTCTTCGTCGTCGATCTCCACCTCGATCTCGCCGGTGGCGTCGCGGAAGCGGTAGCGTTCATCGCCGACCTTGGCGACCAGATGGCCCAGCAGCAGCACCGCATGGTCGTCGCGCTGCTGGCGCGCCTGCGCCACGGTGGTGGCGACCGCGGTGGCCCCCGGTCCGGTATAGCCGGCCAGCGCGTCGCTGGCGTGCAGGGTGGATGCAGCGGCAAGCAGCGGAATCAGCAGGTAACGCTTCATGGTCGGTCTCCTTTCGGCATGGCTTGATTGATGTGACAAGCCTGTTCCGTAGAGCCCGATAG
Organism: Stenotrophomonas sp. GL_101; assembly: GCF_057835675.1. NCBI lineage: Bacteria > Pseudomonadati > Pseudomonadota > Gammaproteobacteria > Lysobacterales > Lysobacteraceae > Stenotrophomonas > Stenotrophomonas sp. GL_101. Next base: position 3,802,150 of record NZ_CM174432.1, read on the forward strand.
ACCCATGCAATAAGTACGAAAACGTCAGCGCACCGCCCCACCCCGCAGGCCCCGTTCATCCGCACGCCGGGTAGAGCCACCCCATGGGTGGCTGCACAGGGTGCCCACATCAACCGAAGCCACCGCGAAAAGAGGTTTTTCTCCCATCTGGGGGGAGCGTGATTGCTGCAGGGGCCGTCGATGAGTGAACACGACGCTGCGCGGGCGGTACCGTGTGGATCGGCTGTCGTGTCCGATCAGGCGGGTCGCGAGCGTGAGGGCCCCGTAGCAGCCGGTAGGCCCCTGGCGCAAATGTCCCCCGGCCGCGAGCGGCCTCCTCCTTGATTTTGCCCAGGAGCCTACCGGCTGCTACGAGGCTCGGCTTGCGGTGGGCAGGTGGACGCCAAGGTTTTTGGCGGTGGCCGGTGGGTCGGGCGCTGGGCCCCCATGCCCTTGGAGGCGAAATAAAGGGGGAGGTGGCGGCCGCAGGCCGACGCCGGAGGACATTCGCCGGAAAGGGCATGGGGGCCCAGCGCCCGACCCGCCGACGGCTGTGCCTGAAAAGCGTCATGGCACGTTGCTGCTTGCCCCGCAGATGGGAGAAGACCCAAAAAAAACGCCCCGCAATGCGGGGCGCCTTTCAACACGCGGTACCGGGGCGATCAGCCTTGGTAGTCGCGCACGTCGCTGCCGGTGTAGACCTGGCGCGGACGGCCGATCTTCATTTCCGGATCGACCTGCTGTTCCAGCCAATGCGCAACCCAGCCGGAGGTACGGCCCAGGGCGAACATGACGGTGAACATTTCGGTCGGGATCTGCAGCGCCTTGTAGATGATGCCGCTGTAGAAATCGACGTTCGGGTACAGCTTGCGCGCGACGAAGTAGTCGTCCTGCAGCGCGGCCTGTTCCAGCTTGACGGCCACGTCCAGCAGCGGATCCTGCACGCCCAGCTGCTTGAGCACCTTGCCGGTCATCTCACCGATGACCTTGGCGCGCGGGTCGAAGTTCTTGTACACGCGGTGGCCAAAGCCCATCAGGCGGAAGCCGGAGGTCTTGTCCTTGGCCTTGAGCACGGCGGACTCGACGTTGTCGGCCGAACCGATCTCTTCCAGCATCTTCAGCACGGCTTCGTTGGCACCGCCGTGGGCCGGACCCCACAGCGCGGTGACACCAGCGGCAACCGACGCATACGGGTTGGCACCGGTGGAACCGACCAAGCGCACGGTCGAGGTGGAGGCGTTCTGCTCGTGGTCGGCATGCAGGATGAACAGCAGGTCCAGCGCCTTGACCACGTCCGGGTTCAGATCGTACTGACCATCAGCCGACTCGAAGGTCTGCTTCAGGAAGCGGCTGACGTAGTCCAGCGAGGTGTCCGGCGTGTTGGCCGGCAGGCCCTTGCCATGGCGATAGATCAGCGCCGACAGGGTCGGCACCTTGGCGATCAGGCGCACGGCGGCCTGGCGGCGCTGCTCGGCGTCGGCCAGGTCCAGCGAGGCGTGGTAGATGCCCGACAGCTGCGCGATGGCTGCGGTCAGGATCGCCATCGGATGGGCGTCCTTGGCGAAGCTGGCGATCAGCGTGTTGATCGATGCATCGACGTTGGCTTCGGCCGCCAGCTCGTCGGTGAAGGCCTTCAACTGCTCGGCGCTCGGACGCTCGCCATTGATGAGCAGGTAAGCCACTTCGACGTAGCTGGACTTTTCCGACAGCTGTTCAATCGGGTAGCCGCGATACAGCAGCACGCCCTTGTCGCCGTCGATGTAGGTGATGGCCGACTTGCAGCTGGCGGTAGCGGTGAAACCAGAGTCGTAAGTGAAGAGACCGGTTTCCTTGGTCAGCTTCGAGATATCGACGCAATCGTTGCCGAGGGTAGGTTTGATGACAGGCAGAACAACCGACGTGTCGCCGGCGTTGAGCGTGACCTGATCAAGATCGGACACTGTGTGCGCTCCTCAAGGGGAAGGCGCCCGACCAAGCGCATGGGTCAGGCACGTGAAGGAAGTCCACGATCGTTGTCGTGGATCCCGCCATTATCGCACAGCAACATTTTCGCCGCCCTTGGACGGAAGTCGTAGAACCTTGCCAGGCCGGGCGAAGTATGGCTGCCGCGAGGCGCGGCAAGGGCTGCACGCGCGTAGGACAATAATGTCCGGACACACCGTTGCGGCAGCGGGAACGCGGCGCCAGCTGGCGTTCAGGAAAGAGCGCGGGGTGCGCGCAGGGCGGCGAACGGCAGACAGCAAAAAACAACGGCCGCCAGAGCGACCGTTGTTTTCATGCAACTGCAGCGACAGATCAGGCTGCGGTCGGCGCCGGCTTGCCGAAACGCTTCTGGAACTTGTCGATACGGCCGCTGGTGTCGATCACCTTGTGCTTGCCCGTGTAGAACGGATGCGAAGCCGAGGAGATTTCAACCTTGACGAGCGGGTACTCGTTGCCGTCTTCCCACTTGACCGTGTCCTTGGAGGACATGGTCGAACGGGTCAGGATCTTGAAATCAGAGGTAACGTCGTGGAAAACCACGTCGCGGTAAGCAGGATGAATATCGGCCTTCATGGGCGCGCACCGTAATAAGGGCTGGTGGTCAAGAGCGGCATTATAGCCCCGGATGCCGCCAAGGGCAAGCCGGGACCATCAACCGTGCGAATGGGCCGCCGGGGCGCCCCTCAGAGGATGCCGAGCGCGGCCCGGACCTGGGCTTCAAAGCGCCCTTGGTCGTAGGCCATCAGCAGCTGGGTGTTATCCGGCTGCCCGGTCTGGCGGTTCCAATCGACAATGGTAGCACCCCGGCTGTGGACGCCGGAAAGTTCCACGTTCAGCGGGCGCGATTCGACCCGCAGCGCGCCTTCGGGCTGCAGCGCCCACGCCATCGCCAGGGCATCGGCGGCGAACCAGCGGTCACCACGGCTGTCTTCGGACCACAGGCGGGTCTGGCGCGAGATCAGTTCGTAGAAGCGGGCCTTGTCGGTGTCGGCGGCCAGCCACTGTTCGACGTCCTTGTGCAGCAGGCCATGGGCGACGGTGGCTTCCCAGTCGGCCACTTCGATGTTCGGGAAGCCGGTGAATACAACGTGCGCGGCCTCCGGGTCGAAGGCGATGTTGAACTCGGCCGCCGGGGTGATGTTGCCGTGGCAGGTCACAGCCCCGCCCATCACCAGGAAGCGCTTCACGCGCTGCGGCAGGGTCGGGTCCAGCTTCAGGGCCAGGGCCAGGTTGGTCAGCGGGCCGAGCGCGACCAGGAACAGCTCCCCGGCGTATTCGTGCGACAGGCGCAGGATGGCCAGTGCCGCGTGTTCGGCTTCGGCCTGGCGCCTGGCGGCCGGCAGGTTCACATCGCCGAAGCCATCGGCGCCGTGCACATGGGCGGCATCCACCGAGGGGTGCAGCAGCGGATCGGCGCTGCCGGCGTACACCGGCACGTCGTCGCGGCCGGCCACTTCACACAGCTTGAGCGCGTTGCGCACGGTGTGGTCCAGGCCGACATTGCCGGCGGCGATGGTCAGCCCGACGATATCGTGGCGGTCATCGGCGAAGGCCATCAGCAGGGCCAGGGCGTCATCCACACCCGGGTCGGTGTCGATCAACAGCGGAATCTTCTTGGTCATCGTTGCCGTCTTGATAATCGGCAAGGGACTTTCGCACCCTGTCATGACAAATACAAGGCGGGGGAATACGGGTGCGAAAGGCGCCGGCCATGGGCCGGGGGCCCTGCGTGCGGAGCCCCTTTCCCGCTCCGTCACGACCAACGGTCGTGACCTACCCCCGGCAGGCGTGGGCGTGCGCCAGCGTCTTACGCCGCCGCATACCGCACCGCGGCCCCGATCCACCGGCGCACCACCTTGTCGGCCACCTCCGGCGCTTCGGCCAGCAGCCGCTCGGCCAGTGCGTGCACGCCGGGCAGCAGGTCGGCATCGCGCGCCAGGTCGGCCATGCGGAACGCGGCCAGGCCGGTCTGGCGGGTACCCAGCAGCTCGCCCGGGCCGCGCAGCTCCAGGTCCTTTTCGGCGATCAGGAAGCCGTCGTTGGTCTGGCGCATGGTTTCCAACCGCTCGCGCGCCATGTTCGACAGCGGCGCCTGATACAGCAGCACGCAACGCGACACTGCCGAACCGCGCCCTACCCGCCCACGCAGCTGGTGCAACTGGGCAAGCCCAAGGCGCTCGGCGTTTTCGATGATCATCAGCGAGGCATTGGGCACGTCCACGCCCACTTCAATCACCGTGGTGGCCACCAGCAGGTCGAGCTGGCCGGCCTTGAAGGCCACCATCGTGGCCAGCTTTTCACTGCCCTTCAGCCGCCCGTGCACCAGCCCCACGCGCACGCCCGGCAGCAGCGCCTGCAGCGATTCGTAAGTGGCCTGCGCCGGGGTGGCATCGAGCTCGTCGCTTTCTTCGATCAGCGTGCACACCCAGTACACCTGCTGGCCCTCCGCACACGCCACGGCGATGCGCTGGATCAGCTCTGGGCGGCGGTCGTTGTTGAACGCCACGGTCTGCACCGGGGTGCGCCCGGGCGGCAGTTCGTCGATGGCCGAGACGTCCAGGTCGGCGTACTCGCTCATCGCCAGCGTGCGCGGTATGGGCGTGGCGGTCATCACCAGCTGGTGCGGCACGCTGCGCCCGTCGGCGCCCTTGTCACGCAGGGCAAGGCGCTGGTGCACACCGAAGCGGTGCTGCTCATCCACGATGGCCAGGGCCAGGTCATTGAACACCACGCTGTCCTGCATCAACGCATGGGTGCCCACCACCACCTGCGCCGCGCCGGACGCGACGTCGGCCAGTACCCGGGCGCGCGCCTTGCCGGTGACCTTGCCGGCCAGCCAGGCGGTGCGCACGCCCAGCGGTTCCAGCCAGGCACGCAGGTTGTTGAGATGTTGTTCGGCAAGCAGTTCGGTAGGCGCGGCCAGCGCAACCTGCTTGCCCCGCTCCACCGCCAGCATCGCCGCCAATGCGGCCACCACGGTCTTGCCCGAGCCGACGTCGCCCTGCACCAGGCGCAGCATCGGGTGCGCCTTGACGAGATCCTTGCGGATCTGCTCGAACACGCGCTGCTGCGCGCCGGTGAGCTGGAACGGCAGGCTGTCGCGCAGTTGTTTCACCAGCCTGCCCGGGCCGCGCAGCGACGGCGCGTGATGGGCCTGCAGCGCCATGCGCTGGCGGCGCAGGCTGAGGTGGTGGGCCAGCAGCTCTTCGATGGCCAGGCGCCGTTGCGCCGGATGCGTGCCGCTGGCCAGCGCGGCCAGGTTGGCGTCCGGCGGTGGCCGGTGCACGGTGAGCAGTGCGCTGCGCAGCGACGGCAGCCCCATCCCGGACAACCAATCGGGCGGCAGCAGTTCCAGTGTGGATTCTTCGGGCAGCCGGTCCAGTGCCAGCCCGATGAACCGGCGCAGGGTGACCGGGCCCACGCCTTCCACCGCGGGGTAGACCGGGTCGAGGCTGTCGCCCAGGTCCTCATCATCGCTGCCCCCCATCACCCGGTAACTGGGGTGGACGATCTCCAGGCCGTGGTGGCCAGGCTTGGGGGTGCCGTAGCAGCGGACGCGCGCGCCCACGCCGAACTGCGCCACCTGCTGCGCGCGGAAATGGAAAAAGCGAAGTACCAGGGTGCCGTAGGAGTCGTCTTCGATGGCGACCTTGAGCATCGGCCGGCCACGGAAGCCACGCTCGACCGCGCTGACCCGCCCCTCCACCTGCGCGGCCATGCCGGGCTGCAGTTGGGCGATGGTGCTCAGCCGGGTACGGTCTTCATAACGCAGCGGCAGGTGCAGCCACACATCCTGCAGGGTGAGCAGGCCACGGGCCTCCAGTTTGGCGGCCACCGCCGGGCCGACCCCGGGAAGCATCGACAACGATGCTTCGCCGGCGGCCGCCAGGGCCGGTGCAGGAACCCGTGACCGCGCCACGTCAGGCCTGGTCGAGCACCATCACCGCGTCAACCTCGAAGTTTGCACCCTTGGGCAGGCCGGAGACTTCGATGGTGGAGCGGGCCGGGAACGGGGCCTTGAAGTAGTCCTGCATGACCGCGTTGACCTTGGCGAACTCGGCCAGGTCGGTCAGGTACAGGCCCAGGCGCACGATCTGGTCCAGCGTGCCGCCGGCTTCTTCAGCCACGGCCTTGAGGTTGTCGAAGGCGCGCCGCGCCTGGGCTTCGATGTCGCCGGCACCGACGATGTCACCGGTGGCCGGGTCCAGCGGGATCTGGCCGGAGAAATACACGGTGTTGCCGGCGCGCACGGCCTGCGAGTACGGGCCGATGGCCGCCGGGGCCTTGTCGCTGGTGATGATCTGACGGGACATGGAAGCTCCAGGTAACAAAAGTGGGCCCATCATTGTACCGCCGAAGCCGAGGCCCGAAGCCGCAATCCCTGGCGATCCGGGGCCGATGATTGCCGCGCGTTGCGCGGCCAGCCGACCAACGGTCGACTCTACGCGGTGGCGTGCCGATTGCATGACCGAGGGGCGCCGGGGCCGATCATTGCCTGCGCACCGATTGGACGACGGAGAGGCGGCGGAGGCGGCGCATCACTTCGGCCAAGTGGTTGCGGTCGCGCACCTGGATGTTGAAGGCCAGTACCGCCGCGTTGAAATCGCGGTCCAGGTAATCGACCCGTTCGATGTTGGAATGGCTTTGTGCGATGGCCGCGGCCAGCTGCGCGAGCACGCCGGTGCCGTTCTCCACTTCCACCACCAGTGAGGTGTCGTAGTCGCCGGAGACGGTGGTGTCCCAGCCGATCGGTACCCAGCGCTCGGGCGATTTACGCAGCTCGGCCAGGTTCGGACAGTCCGTGCGATGCACCACGATGCCCTTGCCGGCGGTGTGGTAACCCATGATGTCGTCGCCAGGGATAGGCTGGCAGCAGTTGGCGAAGCTCACCACACCGCGCTCGCTGCCGTTGATCAGGATCTTTTCCTGCGAGTGTTTGGAATGCGCGCCGCCGCGCAGCTCGGCATAGGCCATCAGCGCCTGCGCGGCCTGGTTGGGCATCCAGTTGCCCAGCGCCACTTCGGCCAGCAGGGCCTCCAGGCGCGGGTAACGATGTTCGGCCAGGAAGGCATCCAGGCGCCCCTTGGGCAGGCGCTCCAGTGAACTGTCCATCGCCTCCAGCGCACGGTCGAGCATGCGATGACCCAACTGCACCGCGTCTTCGTGCTCGAGCTGCTTGAGCTGGTGGCGGATGGCGGTGCGTGCCTTGGAACTGACCACGAACTCCAGCCACTGCGGCTTGGGCGTGGCCGAGCGCGCGGTGATCACTTCCACGGTCTGTCCACTGACCAGCTTGGTACGCAGCGGTACCAGCTTTTTGTCCACGCGCGAGGCCACCGCCATGTTGCCCACGTCGGTGTGCACCGCATAGGCGAAATCGAGCGCGGTGGAATTGCGCGGCAAGGCCAGGATCTTGCCCTTCGGGGTGAACAGGTACACCTCGTCGGGGAACAGGTCGACCTTGACGTTGTCCAGGAATTCCAGCGAGGAACCGGCCGCCCGCTGCGAATCGATCAGCTCCACGATCCACGCATGCGCGCGGCTCTGTGCACTGTTGGGCGAATCGCCGCCGAACTTGTAGGTCCAGTGCGCAGCCACGCCGCGCTCGGCGATCAGGTCCATTTCCTCGGTACGGATCTGCACTTCGATCGGCGAGCCGTACGGCCCGAACAACACCGTGTGCAGCGACTGGTAACCGTTGGCCTTGGGGATCGCGATGAAGTCGCGGAAACGCCCGTCCAGCGGCTTGAAGGTGGCATGCACCGCACCGAGCGCGTGGTAAGCGTTGGGCACGCTGCGTACGACCAGGCGGAAGCCGAACACGTCCATCACCTGGTCGAAGGATTTGTTCTCGTCGTGCATCTTGTTGTAGATGCTCCACGGGGTCTTGATGCGGCTGACCAGCCGATGCTCCAACCCTTCCTTGGCCAGCCGCTGGCTGAGCTGCACTTCCACCTGCGCCATCGCCTCGCGGCGCACCACCGGCTGGCTGCGGATGTGTTTTTCCAGGATGGCGTGGCGCCACGGGTACAGCGCCTTGAAGCCGAGGTTCTGCAGTTCGCTCTTGACCAGGCTCATGCCCAGCCGCTGCGCGATGGGGGCGTAGATTTCCAGCGTTTCGCGGGCGATGCGGCCGCGCGCTTCGCGGCTCTGCGCGCCGAGCGTGCGCATGTTGTGCAGGCGGTCGGCGAGCTTGATCATGATCACGCGCAGGTCGCGCGACATCGCCAGCAGCATCTTGCGGAAGCTTTCGGCGGCTGCTTCCTGGCGGTCGCGGAACTTCAGCTTGTCCAGCTTGGTCACCCCGTCGACCAGCTCGGCCACCGCTTCGCCGAACTCGGCGGCCAGCTCCTCGCGGGTCAGCGGCGTGTCTTCGATGGTGTCGTGCAGGATCGCGGCGATCAGCGCCTCCACATCCAGGCCGAGTTCGGCCAGCACCTGGGCCACCGCGACCGGGTGGGTGATGTAGGGCTCACCGGACTTGCGGGTCTGCCCGGCATGCGCGGCGGCACCGACTTCCCAGGCACGGCGCAGCAACGGCAGCTGCTCGGGCGGCAGGTAATGCGCCGCGCGTTCGAGCTGGAGGACATAGTCGGGTACGGCCGCGCCCGGGGGCGAGGCGACCTTGGCAGTGGGGCCTGGGTTCATGCTGGAAGACTATTCCAGCGGCGGGATAACGGCAAACGTCTGAACAGGGGTTGGGCGCGTGATGCGACGACCAACGGTCGTCGGCTACCGGTTGGGGGCGGCCGGTGCGTTGCGACGACCAACGGTCGTCGGCTACCGGGTGTGCGGCGTTGGTTTGCCGGGCCCGGACGCAGAACAGCCCGCCAAGGGCGGGCTGTTCTGGCAACAACGTATGTTCGCCGAAGCGATCAGTCGTCGTTCTTGGACATGTCTTCGTCGGCGACGACTTCGGCAGCGGCCCATTCCAGTGCTTCACGCTCGGCACGCTCGCGCTCGGCCTTCTCGACTTCGTCGATCATGGCGTTGTCGATCCGGCGGGCGGCAATTTCGCGCAGCGCCAGCACGGTCGGCTTGTCTTCGGTTTCGCTGTTATCCAGGGTGGCCTGGACGCCATTGGCCAGCTGACGGGCGCGCTTGGACGCCATCATGACCAGTTCGAAACGGTTGTTCACAACTTCCAGACAATCTTCTACGGTGATGCGGGCCATGCGGGCTCCCGGCAGCCGGTGCGGGCTGCTCAATCGAATGAGGGAAAGGGGACGGATTGTACCGGTGGGGGCTGGACAAAATCAAGCCAACCGGTTAGCTGCCCCTTGGGAATCAGTCAGTTGTGGCCGATTCCTGGGTCAGCAGGGCCTGGATGAGCCCGGCGTGGCGGACCTTCTGGGCCTCCCGGCGCAGCCGGCTGGCGGTGAAGATGGCGCACAGTTCGTCCACGGCGGTGTCGAACACCTCGTTGACGATCACGTAGTCGAAATCGTTGAAATGGAGCATTTCCTCGCGCGCAGCCGACAGGCGCTGGGCAATCACCGCCTCGCTGTCCTGGCCACGCTTGCGCATCCGGTCCTGCAGCGCCTGCCGGGACGGCGGCAGGATGAACACGGTGACCGTGCCTGGCACCAGTTGGCGGACCTGCTGGGCGCCCTGCCAGTCAATCTCCAGAAGCACGTCCTGGCCGGCGGCCAGCTGCGGCTCCACCGACTGGCGCGCGGTGCCCTTCCAGTCGCCGTGCACCCAGGCATGTTCGAAGAAGTCGCCGGCGGCGATCATCCGTTCGAATTCCTCGGCACTGACGAAGTGGTAGTGCTCGCCGTTGACCTCGCCGGGGCGCGTGGCGCGCGAGGTGAACGAGATCGACAGGGCGATCTGCGGGTCGCGCGCCAGAGTGGCGTTGACGATGCTGCTCTTGCCGGCCCCGGAGGGCGCGGCCACGATGTACAGGGTGCCGCGCGCGGGCGCACCGGGGGGCGTGGGCTGGGGGCTCATTCGATGTTCTGCACCTGTTCGCGGATCTGGTCGATCAGCACCTTCAGCTCGACGGCGGCGTTGGACGTACGGCTGTCCACCGACTTGGAGCCCAGGGTGTTGGCTTCGCGGTTGAACTCCTGCAGCAGGAAGTCCAGGCGTCGGCCGACCGGCTCACGCTGCTTGAGCACGCGGCGGATTTCCACGATGTGGCTGCCCAGCCGGTCCAGCTCTTCATCCACGTCCAGCTTCTGCAGCCACAGCACCAGTTCCTGCTCGGCACGGCCGGGATCGACCGGGTGCGGCAGGTCGGCCAGGCGGGCCGCCAACTTGGTCCGCTGGCCCTCGCGGATGGTCGGAATCAGCGTGCGGACCTCGGCGGCGATACGCTCGATGGCGTCCACGCGCTCGACGATCGCATTGCCCAGCTGGTCGCCCTCGCGCTCGCGCGCGGCCACGAAGCTGCCCAGCACCTGGTCCAGCAATGCCAACGCCTCGACCTGCAGCGCGGCCGCATCGGTGGCCTCGCCCTGGGTGACGCCCGGCCACTGCAGCAGGTCGATGAAGCTGACCTGCAGGCTGGGGAAGTCCGAGGTCAGCCGGTGTGCCAGCGCGCCCAGCTGGCCCAGCAGCACCTCGTTGACCTGCAGGCTGGCGCCGGTTTCCGGTGCGCGCAGGCGCATCACCAGGTCCAGCTTGCCGCGGCTCAGGCGAGCGGCGATGCGCTCGCGCAGCTGCGGTTCCAGCGCGCGCAGTTCTTCGGGCAGGCGCGTGCCGACCTCCAGGAAGCGGTGGTTGACCGAGCGCAGCTCGCAACCCAGCGTGCCCCAGGCGGTGGCGCGCTCACCGCCGGCGTAGGCGGTCATGCTTCGAATCATGGTGGGTTTTCCGATGTTCCCAAAGGGGGAATGGTACCCTAGCGACCTCATTCGAGCCTCCCTGCCTGCCCCCTAGGGGTGCGGGCATGGACGCGTTCTCCCCCGCTTTCACGGAACCCCACCGCATGTCCGATTCCCGTCCCAGCGGCCGCCAGGCCGACCAGCTGCGCGAAGTGCGCATCGAACGCGCCTTCACCCGCCATGCCGAGGGTTCGGTACTGGTCAGCTTCGGTGAAACCCGCGTGCTGTGCACCGCCAGCGTGGAAAACCGCGTGCCGGGCTTCCTGCGCGGCAAGGGCGAAGGCTGGGTCACCGCCGAGTACGGCATGCTGCCGCGCTCCACCCACACCCGCAACGACCGCGAAGCGGCCCGTGGCAAGCAGGGTGGCCGCACGCTGGAGATCCAGCGGCTGATCGGCCGCACCCTGCGCGCCTGCATCGACCGCGGCGCGCTCGGCGAGCGCACCATCACCCTGGACTGCGACGTGCTGCAGGCCGATGGCGGCACCCGTACCGCAGCCATCACCGGCGCTTACGTGGCGCTGGTGGATGCGGTGAACTTCCTGCTCAAGCGCGGCGACATCAAGCGCAACCCGATCTTCGGCGCGGTCGCGGCGGTATCGGTCGGCGTGTACCGCGGCACCCCGGTGCTGGACCTGGACTACGCCGAAGACAGCGACTGCGATACCGACATGAACGTGGTCATGAACGATGGCGGCGGCTTCATTGAACTGCAGGGCACCGCGGAGGGCCACGCGTTCCGTCGTGACGAGCTGGACGCACTGCTGGTGCTGGCCGAGAAGGGCATCAAGGACCTGTTCGTCGCGCAGCAGGCGGCACTGGCGTCGGCATGAACCGTCGCATCGCGCTGACCACCCTGGTGGTGGCCGACTATGACGAGGCGATTGCCTGGTACACCGGCAAGCTCGGCTTCACGCTGATCCACGACATCGACCAGGGCAACAAGCGCTGGGTGGTGGTGGGGCCCACTGACGGCAGCGCAGCGGCGCTGCTGCTGGCACGCGCCAGCAACGACGAACAGCGCAGCCGGATCGGCAACCAGACCGGCGGTCGGGTCGGCTTCTTCCTCAACACCGATGACTTCTGGCGCGACCATGCGGCGATGACCGCGCGCGGCGTGGAATTCCTGGAAACCCCGCGCGAGGAGGTCTACGCGACCGTGGCGGTATTCAAGGACCTGTACGGCAACACCTGGGACCTGCTGGAGCCCACACCATGAAACTGGTCCTGGCCAGCGGCAACGCCGGCAAACTGAAGGAGCTGCAGGCCATGTTGGCTGACCTGCCGCTGCAGATCCTGGCGCAGGCTGAGCTGGGCGTCAGCGACGTACCCGAAACCGGCCTGACCTTCGTCGAGAACGCCTTGATCAAGGCCCGCCATGCCAGCGCCGTCACCGGGCTGCCGGCGCTGGCCGACGATTCGGGCCTGATCGTGGACGCACTCGACGGCGCGCCCGGCCTGTACAGCGCGCGCTACGCCGGCAGCCCGACCAACGACGCGGCCAACAACACCAAGCTGCTCGATGCGCTGCGCGAGGTGCCGGCGCAACGCCGCACGGCACGCTTCTACGCGGTGATCGTGCTGCTGCGCCACGCCAACGACCCGCAGCCGCTGATCTGCGAAGGTAGTTGGGAAGGCGTGATCCTGGATGCACTGCGCGGCAGCAACGGCTTCGGTTACAACCCGGTATTCCTGGACCCGACGCGCGGCCTGACCGCGGCAGAGATGGAGCCGGCGCAAAAGAACGCGATCAGCCACCGCGCCATCGCGCTGCAGTTGCTCAAGCAGAAGCTCGCCGGTTGGCAGTGATGTGCCGCCTGATCGTCCCAGGGAAGCCGGCCAGCGGCCGGCACTACCGATGAATACCATGGCCCAGACACACGACCACTGCTCCCACCTGCCCGGCGAACACTGCGACGATGACCACGCGCCGCGGTTGGTTCCGCCGCCGCTGGCGCTGTACGTGCACCTGCCGTGGTGCGTGCGCAAATGCCCGTACTGCGATTTCAACTCGCATGCGGCCAAGGGCGAACTGCCGTTCGATGCCTATGTGGATGCGTTGATCGCCGACCTCGACCAGGACCTGCCGCTGGTCTGGGGCCGGGTGGTCAGCAGCGTGTTCTTCGGCGGCGGCACGCCCAGCCTGTTCCCACCGGAGGCGATCGACCGCTTCCTGCAGGCCGCCTCGGCGCGCCTGCGCTTTGCGCCGAACCTGGAAGTGACCCTGGAAACCAACCCGGGTACCGCCGAGCACGGCCGCTTTGACCGTTACCGCGCCGCCGGGGTGAACCGGATCAGCTTCGGCATCCAGACCTTCAACGATGACGCGCTCAAGCGGCTGGGTCGCATCCACGACAGTGGCGAAGCCGAACGCGCGGTGAAACTGGCCCAGGACGCTGGCTACGACAACTTCAACATCGACCTGATGTACGCGTTGCCGCAGCAGACCCTGGCCCAGGCCGAACATGACCTGGAACGCGCCTTCGCGCTGCAGCCCACGCATATGTCGCATTACCAGCTCACCCTGGAGCCGAACACGGTGTTCTTCGCGCGGCCACCGCAGGGCATCCCCGACGAGGATTCGGCGTGGGACATCCAGGAGCATTGCCAGCGCCTGCTGGCTGACGCCGGTTACGCGCAGTACGAAGTCAGCGCCTACGCCCAACCGGGCCGGCAGAGCGCGCACAACCTCAATTACTGGCGCTTCGGCGATTACCTGGGCATCGGTGCCGGCGCGCACGGCAAGATCAGCAGTGGCGCCGAGCAGCACGTGCTGCGCCGCTGGAAGCACAAGCACCCGCAGACCTTCATGGACAGCGCCGGCACGGCCGCCTCGATCGGCGGCGATGACGTGATCGATGCGCAACGCCTGCCGTTCGAGTACATGCTCAACCTGCTGCGCCTGCACGAAGGCTTCAGCCTGAAGGATTTCGAATCACGCACCGGGCTGGATCGCGCGCGCATAGCCGCGCCGCTGCAGGCGGCGGTCGAGCGTGGCTGGATGACCCTGGAAGGCATGCGCGCCCAACCGACCGAGCTGGGCCGGCGCTTCACCAACGACGTGGTCGAACTGTTCCTGCCGTAGAGCCGACCGTTGGTCGGCTGCCGTTGGTCGGACGCCGATAGCCACATGGAGCAGCCGACCAACGGTCGGCGCTACGTTGGTGGAAAGCAGCCGACCAACGGTCGGCTCTACGCCGGGGATGCGTGTCGGGGTATTCCTTCTGGCGGCGGCAGGGCGAAACCGTTAGATTCCGTGTTCTCAGGGGAGCCGGAACCACAACGGATGTCTGCGTCCGCACCTTCATCAGCCGCACCCGACCTGGCCCGTTTCGCCGACGTGCCGGCGCCACCGCGCGTGCGACGCCTGCTGGCCGCCCTGCACGCCCTCGCCGCGCAGACCCTGGCCAACCCGTTGAAGCTGACCATCGTCGAGCTGGAGCGTGAGCTGTTCCGCGACGCCGAGCGCGCGCGCAACAGCCAGATCCAGGCCGACATCTACGCCCAGACGCGGCGCCTGCACGAAGTCAACGCGCAATTCGCCCCGTGCTTCCTGGATGAACTGGGCAAGGTGTTGGCCAGCCTGCACGCGCCACGCATCAAGCACGTGCCGGTAACGGCGGCCGCCTCGATGACGGCCAATACGCTGACCCTGGTGGCCGACACCGACATCGACCGCGACATCGTGCTGGTGGACATCACCCGCCGCGAATCGCAACGCTCGGCCAGCGCGCTGCAGCTGCTGGGCCAGCGCTTCGGCGTGCTCGCCGCCGGGCCGGAGTTCGAGGTCGACGACCTGCCGTTCGGGCCCTATGTGGCGTGCCGGATCCTGCGCGAACTGGGCGAGCGGTTCGCGCTCGGGATGGAAACCCAGCTGGCGCTCTACCGCGTGTTCGACCGCCAGGTGATCGACCGGCTGGGCGAACTGCTGGAACGCGCCAACATCCTGCTCGGCCACGAAGGCATCCTGCCCGGCCTGGTCTACACCCCCTATCTGGCACGCTCGGCGACCACGCGGCGCATCGTCACCGGCGCCGAGCGCGCGGCCGCCCCGCGCGAAGGCGGCAAGGTGGTCCGGCCGCTGACCGGTTGGAGCGGTTCGGCCCAGAGCAGCGGCTGGGCAGCGCTGACCAACGAGGCGATGGCCGACCTGCCCGCCTCGCTGCGCGCGGCCGGGGCCGGGGCCGCAGCGATGGTCGCCCCGTCAGCGCCGGCCGGTGCGGAGGCAGCTGCCGACAGCCCGGTGCAGGACCTGGCAGCCCCGGCGATGTCGGCCCTGCACCAGTTGCTCGACGCGGCGCGCCATGCCAGCACCGGTGGCCTTGCGCCCCCTGCACACGCGGAGGCCGGCGCAGCGCCCGGCACCCCGCCGACCGCCGCCGACGGATCCACCCCAGCGCCCGCGCCGATGGCACCGGCGGTCGCCATCGCCAGCGAGACCGTGCACGCCACCCTGGCCAAGCTGCAGTCGCAGAGCGTGGGCCATGGCAGCGCCCGCCGCAGCATGTCCGACCTGCACAACGCGCTGCTGGCGCAGATGCGGGCCGACCACGGCGCGCAGGCTGCGCTGACGGTCAAGGACAACGACACCTTCGACCTGCTCGACATGCTGTACGGGCAGATCCAGCGCGAAGTGCGCCCCGACGCGGCGGCCGCCGAGCTGCTGGCCCGCCTGCAGGTACCGGTGGCGCGCGCCGCGCTGTCGGACCCGGCGTTCTTCGTGCGCGACCAGCACCCTGCGCGCGAGCTGCTCAACGCGGTCGCCGAAGCCGGGGCGAACTGGCTGGGCGCAGAGGACATCGACCCGCAGCTGGTGCAGAAGCTGGGCCGCGCGGTTGACCAGGTGGTCAACGACTACCAGGGCGATGCGGCGGTGTTCGAGACCGCCAACGAAGACATCCAGCAGCATTTCCGTGCGCTTGCGCACAAGGCCGAACTGGCCGAGCGCCGCCATGTCGATGCCGCGCGTGGCAAGGAGCGGCTGGAATCGGCCAAGCAGCAGGCCAGCGCCAGCATCGAAGACCTATGCGCCCAGGCGGCGCCGCCGCGCTTCGTGCAGTCGCTGCTCAAGCAGGCCTGGTCGGACGTGCTCACCCTGACCCTGCTGCGCAGTGGCGAGGACTCCGAACAATGGCAGCAGCGCCAGCAGGAAACCGTGCGCATTGCAGAGGTCACCTGCCAGGCACCGGGCAGCGCGCCCGGCGATGCCGAACTGGGCGGCCAGGTGGAGGCGGCACTGCTGCAGGTGGGCTACCACCAGGATGAAGCCGCCGCGATCGCCCGGCGCTTGTCCACCCCGGGTGGCGAGGACGACGGCAGTTCACGTACCGAACTGACCGCGCGGATCCGCGCCCGCACCCGGCTGGGTGAGCAGGCCGAGGGCAACGAGTCCCGCAAGGTCGCGCCGCTGGCGCGCAGCGTGGCCGAGGAAGACTGCTACCGCCAGCTGCGCACGCTGCCGTTCGGCACCTGGTTCGAGTTCACCACCAACCAGCAGGGCGACCTGCGCCGCCAGCGCCTGTCCTGGTACAGCCTGCTCACCGACAACGCGTTGTTCGTCAATCCGCGTGGGCAGAAGGTCGGCGAGCATTCACTGGATGCATTGGCGCGCTTGATGGCGCATGGCCAGCTGCGCATCGTCGGCGAGGACAAAAGCCGCCTGATCGACCGCGCCTGGCAGGCCACGCTACGTACGCTGCGGTCGCTGGCCGGCAGCAGCGCTGACGGAGAGACCCCCGCATGAGCACCGAAACCGACACCCGCCGCGCCCCCCGCCGCCAGGTGGCCGAACTGGTCCCGGTCAGCGACATGCTGGCCGAAACCGTGGTCGGCCGGCTCGGCAACGTGTCCGAGACCGGCATGCTGATGCTGGCCTCGGTACCCATGCACGACGACGCGCTGTACCAGCTGCAGTTTTCCATCCCCGGGCCGCAAGGCCAGCCGCTGGCGCTGGACGTGGGCGCGCACCTGCTCTGGAGCGAGCAGACCCATGCCCCCGGCCAGGCCTGGGTGGGCTTCCGTTTCCTCACCCTCAGCCGCGAGCATCGCGAGCGGCTGCGGGCCTGGATCGCGCAGGAAACTTCGGCGGCCTGAGTGCCGGTTCCGGCACAGCACCGCGCGGCCGATTGCGGCAGAATCAGGGGCTGCATTCCGCACTGTCCTACGAGTCTTCCGCGATGAACCAGCCAGACCTCGGCGCCCTGTACTCCCACCACGTCAGCGTGCTGCGCAGGCGCGCGGACGAAGCGCTGGCGCGCGGCGGTTTCGACCACCTGGTGATTCCCAGCGGCACCCCGCATTACCAGGCGTTCGACGACCGCGACTACCCGTATGCGGTCAACCCGAACTTCAAGGCCTGGCTGCCGCTGACCAAGCTGCCCAACAGCTGGCTGGTATACACCCCCGGACAGCGCCCGACACTGATCTTCCACCAGCCGTTCGACTACTGGCACGTGGTGCCCGATGCCCCCAACGGGTGGTGGGTGGAACAGGTTGACGTCCAGATCATCCGCACGCCCGAGCAGGCCTTGGCGCTGCTGCCCAAGGACGCCGCCCGCTGCGCGATCCTCGGTGAGCCGCAAAGCGCGCTGGGTACGTTCATTCCCAACAACCCCGCCCCGGTGCTGGACTATCTGGACTGGCAGCGCGGCTACAAGACTCCGTATGAAATCGCGCTGATGGGTGAAGCGCAGCGCCTGGGCGTACGCGGCCACCGTGCCGCCGAAGCGGCATTCCGCGCCGGCGCCGACGAATTCAGCATCCACATGGCGTACTGCAGCGCAGTCGGCCAGGATGCCAATGAGCTGCCATACGGCAACATCATCGGCCTCAACGAACACGCCGCGGTGCTGCACTACACCGACCTGGGCCGCACCGCGCCCAGCCCGCTGCGCAGCTTGCTGATCGATGCCGGCGCCAGCGCACATGGCTATGCCAGCGACATCACCCGTACCTATGCGGCCTCCGGCCATGACGAGTTCCAGGCGATGATCGACGCGGTCGACGCCGCACAGCAGCAGATGGCGGCCGGGGTGCGCGCCGGGGTCGATTACAAGCAGCTGCACGTGGACGCGCACTTGTCGCTGATGGGCATCCTGAAGGACTTCGGCGTGCTCAAGGTCTCGCCCGAAGCGGCGCTGGCCACCGGCGTCAGCGCGGCGTTCTTCCCCCATGGGCTGGGCCACCTGATCGGCCTGCAGGTGCATGACGTGGCCGGTTTCGCGGCCAGCGACCGCGGCGGTCGCATCGAGCGCCCGCCGGGCCATCCGTACCTGCGCCTGACCCGTGCGCTGGAACCGGGCATGGTGGTCACCATCGAACCGGGCGTGTACTTCATCGACATGCTGCTGGAGGAAGTGAAGCAGGCCGGCAACGGTGCGAGCATCGACTGGGACCGCGTGGACTTCTTCCGCCCCTACGGCGGCATCCGCATCGAAGACGAGGTGCTGTGCACCGAGGGCGAGGCCAGCAACCTGACCCGCCCGGCGTTCGCCGAAGCCACGTAGAGCCGACCGTTGGTCGGCTGCAGGCGGCACCGAAACATCGTAGCGCCGACCGTTCGTCGGCGGCTCCATGCGGCAATCCGGGCAGCCGACCAACGGTCGGCTCTACGGGTGGTTGTCGCGCGCCTTATGCGCGCTTGGCCATCTCCGCTTCAATCTCATCGGCGCTGCGCGCCAATGCCGCGGTCAACACCTGGTGGCCGCCTTCGGTAATCAGCACGTCATCCTCGGTGCGGATGCCGATGCCGCGCCAGCGCGCTTCCACGCTGCGGTCATCCGCTGATACATACAGGCCCGGCTCGATGGTGAACACCATGCCCGGCTCAAGCATGCGCGAGTCGCCGGCGAGCCGGTAGTCGCCCACGTCATGCACGTCCAGTCCCAACCAGTGCCCGGTCTTATGCCGGTAGAAGCGCTGGTAATGGCCCTCGGCGAGGTTGTCTTCCAGCGTCCCCTTGAGCAGGCCCAGCTGCAGCAGCCCCTCGGTCAGCGTCTGCACCGCCGCCAGATGGCCGGCTTCATAGGCATTGCCGGGCTGCGCCTGCGCAAGGGCAGCAGCCTGTGCGGCGCCGACCAGATCGTGCAGCGCGCGCTGCTCGGCACTGAAGCGGCCGTTCACCGGGAAGGTGCGGGTGATGTCGCTGGCATAGCCGCGGTATTCCGCGCCCGCATCGATCAACACCAGCTCGCCATCGCGCGTACGTGCATTGTTGTCGCGATAGTGCAGGATGCAGCCATTGGCGCCGGCACCGACGATGCTGGAGTAAGCCGCGCACGCATCATTGGCGCGGAACTCACGCTCCAGGTCGGCCTGCAGCGCATACTCGTGGATGCCCGGGTGCGCCACCCGCATCGCCACCCGGTGCGCCTGCACGCTGATATCGGCGGCGCGCTGCATCAGCGCGATTTCAGCACTGGACTTGAACAACCGCTGCTCGTGCAGCAGGTGGCCCAGCTCGAGGAACTCATGCGGCGGCTGCGCACCATGGCGCACCTGCGCGCGTACCTGGTTGACCCAGCCGATCAGCTTGAGGTCGAAGTCGGCATCGCGGCCGAAGTGGTAGTACACCCGCGAGCGGCCTTCCAGCAGCCCGGGCAGGATGTCATCCAGGTCGTCGATCGGGTACGCATCGTCCATGCCGTACTGCGACACCGCGCCTTCCTGCCCGGCGCGCGCACCGTCCCAGGCTTCGCGGTCGGCATCGCGCTCGCGGCAGAACAGGATCACCTCGCCGTGGCGTCGGCCCGGAATCAGCACCAGCACCGCATCCGGTTCCGGGAAGCCGCCCAGATACCAGAAATCCGAGTCCTGGCGGAACGGATAGTGGGTGTCCAGGCTGCGCACCCGCTCGGATGCGGCCGGCAGCACCAGGATCGCGTCGTCGCCAGCCATTTCCATCAGCTGGCGGCGGCGACGGCTGTATTCGGCGGCGGAGATGCCGGTCAGCTGCCGGATATCCATCTCAGTTCAAGCGCTGCCGGTGGCGCGCGGCCATCACGCAGTCGCCGTGCAGCAGCAGCACCGCCACGCGGATGAACTCTTCGATTTCGGCCAGCGCGTCTTCGTCGTCCTCGTTGCCGCTTTCGAAGTCTTCGCTGGAGGCCTGGGCCAGTTTGGCCAGGTCGTTCAACCCTTCTTCACCCTCTTCGGACAGGGTCGGGCGGGTGCTGCCCGAGCCCAGCCCGAAGCCGCCCAGGAACGCGCGTGCCCAGGTGAACAACGCATCGGCCTGCGCGGCGGTGTCGCTGGCGTCGCTGAGCAGCAGTTCAAAGGCGAAATCGCGGTCCTCAAGCTGTGCCACGCTGGCCTCCAGCAAGCGCGACAGCGCGTCGCCCTCGGCCGGGGTCTGCAGGTTGTCATCGGCCAGCACCCGCGCCGGCCATTCGCGCACCGGCGCACCGCCGGCGGACAACCAGCCACACAGGCCGCCGTGCAGTTCAGCGGCATTGGCGCCCAGGCCCAATGCCTGGCTGGCCTGGTTTACCTCGTCAACACTGGGAAGTTCGGTCATCTTGGGGCTCGATCGGGAAAAGGCGCCCGGGGCCACCCATGGCGGCGCTCTGGCAGCGTCACAGTGTAGCAATCCGGCCGTACGCTTCGGGTCGTGATCGAGGCGACGCCGGTTGCCGCCAGCGGCCAGGCGCCCCGCGACGCCCTCCCGGCCATTATTTGCTTGACCGCCTCCACTGCCCTTGCCTATGGTGCCGAACATGGAACCTTCCGACGCCATCGCCCAATTGCAGGCCTTCGCCGCCCGGGTGGAGGCATTGCTGGAACGCAACCAGCGCCTGGCCGAGGAGAACCGCAGCCTCCGTCACCAGCAGGAACACCTGGTCACCGAGCGCTCGCAGCTGCTGGCCAAGAACGAGCAGGCCCGTTCCCGGGTGGAAGCGATGATCACCCGCCTCAAATCCCTGGAGCAGCACACATGAGCCAGACCGAACCGGTCAGTGTCCGCATCCTGGACCGTGAATACACGGTGGGCGTGGGCCCGGAAGAACGCGAAAGCCTGACCGCCGCGGCCAGGCTGCTGGAGGCGAAGATGCGCGAGATCCGCGGCAGCAACCGCATGGCCGCGGTGGACCGCGTGGCGGTACTGGCCGCTCTGAACCTGGCCCACGAACTGCAGCAGCTGCGCGATGAGCATGCGCGCCAGGCCATTGCCCTGCAGCAGACCCTGGGCGATCTGAACCGGCGTCTGGACCGGGCGATCGACGGGACCTGATGCGCGATGGGGTCATTCCCCGTGGCGCGATGAACACGCGCCGGTCATCGATCTGAATTCAGGTGTAATCCGACCGACGAACGGCCTACCCCTCGGCGTGCGCTTGGCTATAATGGCGACGCGTTCTCTGCTGTGAACGACGGCGTGTGCAAACATTCGCCTTGTCCCTTAATTACGACCACGGGTGCGCGACGGCGCCGGGAGTGCAGGTCCGCCTTGTAGCGGGAAGCCCGAAGGAACCCCAGCGTACCCACTTGAACCCCGGGTTCAAGGTCGTTTCGCACGCATCGTCACCGCGGAGAATGCAGTCTTCCTGCAAGAGCGACGCCCCATCGGGACGTCGCTCTTGTTTTATCCGCGCCCGTACCCCGCTCCGGACCCAGGCATGACCGACCCGCGCTCCGCACTGCGCCAGCAGCTGCGCCAACGCCGCCGCGACATTCCCGCCGTGCAGCGCCTGGCCGCTGCCGAGCAACTGGCCGATGCCCTGCTGCAACTCCCCTTTGCCCCCACCGAGGGCTTCGTTGCCGGGTACTGGGCGATGGATGGCGAGATCGCGCTGCACCGCTGGCAGATGCAACTGCCCGACCGACTGCAGTACTGCCTGCCGATCCTGGCCGGCGATACCCTGCGCTTCGCGCCGTGGCGGCCAGGCCAGCCGCTGACCGCCAACCGCTATGGCATTCCCGAACCGGACCTGGCCATTGGCGACACTCTGGCGCCCGAACAGATGGCCCTGGTGGTCGCGCCACTGGTCGGTTTCGACGCGTGCGGCCGGCGGCTGGGCATGGGAGGCGGCTGGTATGATCGCAGCTTCGCATTCCGCCAGCAGCGCCCGGCGCCGCCGTGGCTGGTCGGGGTCGGCTTCTCGGTCCAGCAGGTCGATGACCTGCCGGTTCAGCCGTGGGACGTCGCGGTGGATGCGATCTGTACAGAAGCCTCAACCCTTGTTTCCGTACCGACCAACGATCGGTACCTACCGCGATAAAGACACGCATGACCGCACGCAAGCGCTACTGGCTGATGAAGTCCGAACCGGATGCCTTTTCCATCGACGATCTGCAACGCGTGGGCCGCGAGCCCTGGAACGGCGTGCGCAACTACCAGGCGCGCAATTTCATGCGCGACGGCATGAAGATCGGCGACGGCGTGCTGTTCTACCACTCCAATACCAAGGTGCCCGGCATCGTCGGGCTGGCCACGGTGGCCAGCGAGGCCTACCCGGACGAGACCCAGTTCGATGCGACATCGGACTACCACGACCCCAAGGCCACCCGCGAGGAACCGCGCTGGCTGCTGGTCGACGTGGCCTTCGAGCGCAAGCTGCGCGACACCATTTCGCTGGACCAGATCAAGCTGCATGCCGATGCGCTGGGCGAGGGTTTCCCGCTGACCGCGCGCGGCAACCGCCTCTCGATCCTGCCGGTGACAGCTGCGCAGTGGAAGCTGCTGCTGTCGCTGGAAAAGCACTGACCCTTTCCCTCACGAGTTTCCCGTCATGTCCGAAGCCAAGCGCCTGGCTGCAGAAAAAGCCCTGGAATACGTCGAAGACGGCATGATCGTCGGGGTCGGCACCGGGTCTACCGTTGCCTACTTCATCGATGGCCTTGCCCGCATCAAGCACCGCATCAAGGGCACCGTGTCCAGCTCCGAGCAGAGCACCGCGCGCCTCAGGGAACACGGCATCGAGGTGATGGAGCTCAACCACACCGGCAACCTGTCGCTGTACGTGGATGGCGCCGACGAGTGCGACGGCAACAAATGCCTGATCAAGGGCGGCGGCGCCGCGCTGACCCGCGAGAAGATCATCGCCGAGGCCAGCGAGCGCTTCGTGTGCATCATCGACCCGAGCAAGCAGGTGCCGGTACTGGGCCGGTTCCCGCTGCCGGTGGAAGTGATCCCGATGGCACGCAGCCTGATCGCGCGCCGCATCCTGGACATGACCGGCGGCCAGCCGGCCTGGCGCGAAGGCGTGGTCACCGACAACGGCAACGTGATCCTGGACATCCACCACCTGCAGATCACCGACCCGGTCCAGCTGGAGCGCGAGCTCAACCAGCTGCCCGGCGTGGTCAGCGTGGGCCTGTTCGCGCGACGCCCGGCCGACGTGGTCATCATCGGCGGCGAACCGCCCCGCGTGCTCTGATTCCGCAGCCGGCCCCTACTGGCCGGCTTCTTTCTTTTCGAGGTAGACCCGATGTCGCTGACCCGCCTGCTGCCGCTGCTGCTCCTGTTGACCTTGACCGGCTGCGCCAGCAGCGGCGCCCGCCATTGGGTGGAACTGAGCGGTGCCCGCTACAAGGTGGAGCTGGCCGTCGACGACGCCAGCCGCGCACGCGGGCTGATGTTCCGCGACCAGATGCCCGCCGACCACGGCATGCTGTTCCTGCACGAGCGTGAAGAGCTGCAGGCCTACTGGATGAAGAACACCAAGATCGCGCTGGACATCCTGTACTTCGACGAACAGCGCCGGCTGGTCAGCCAGCAGCGCGACGTACCGCCGTGCTCGGCCGGCGACCGGTGCCCGCCTTACCCCAGCAGCGGCCCGGCCCGGTATGTGCTTGAACTCAATGCCGGCCAGGCGGAAAAGCTCGGACTGAAGGACGGCACCGAAATCACCTTCGGCCCGGGCATCGCCGACCGGTAGAGCCGACCGTCGGTCGGCTGCCCACCACCATTTTTCACACCGGACAGCTTGAAACCGGTCGCGATTGCCGCCAGTCTGTACCCATGCAGGGGCAGATCACATTGCCGACGTGGGAGTCACTGGCCGAACTGGACGACGAGGCCCTGCCGCTGTTGCCCACCGCGCTGCTGATCGCCCGCGACGAATACCCCGACCTGGACCCGAAGGTCTACGACGCCGTGGTGCAGAGTCACGCCGACCACCTGCGCACCGAAGTGGACACCATCGAACACTGGCCGCTGAAGATCGCCGCAGTCAACCGCCACCTGTTCGACGAACTGGGCTACGGCGGCGACCACGGCGAGTATTACGACCCGCGCAACAGCTACCTCAACCAGGTGTTCGAACGCCGCCTGGGCAACCCGATCTCGCTGGCCCTGGTACAGATGGAAGTGGCCCGCCGGCTGGGTATCCCGCTGGACGGCGTGTCTTTCCCGGGGCATTTCCTGGTGCGGCTGCCGGTGGACGACGGGATGCTGGTGATGGACCCGTTCAATGGCGGCCGCCCGCTGGATGTGGAAGAACTGCGCGAACGCGCACGCTCGCACCTGGGCGGTGAAACCCCCGACGACAGCGTGCTGGCGCAGATCCTGGATGCCGCCCCGGCCCGCGCGATCCTGATGCGCATGTTGCGCAACCTGCATGGCGTGTACGTGGAACGCGGCGAGTGGGATCGCGCCGCGCGCAGTGCCGATCGCCTGCTCAAGCTGGCCCCCGAACAGGACGACGCGCTGCGCGATCGTGGGTTGGCCTACCTGCAGCTGGAGTACCAGGCCGGCGCGCAAAGCGACCTGGGCCTGTACCTGCAACGCAATGCAAAGGCCTCCGATGCGCAGTGGGTGCGCGAGAAGCTGGTGGAAATGGGCGGGCGGACCCCGCGACTGCATTGAAGCGGTAGCGCACGACCGTGGGGCGTGCAGGTAGCGACCAACGGTCGATACCTACCGCCGTCAATCGATCTCGACCATCTCGAAATCATCCTTGGTCACGCCGCAATCCGGGCACGTCCAGGTCTCGGGAATGTCTTCCCAGCGCGTGCCGGGAGCGATGCCTTCTTCGGGCAAGCCCTCCTCTTCCTTGTACAGGAAGCCGCAGACAACGCACATCCAGGTGCGGAAGGTGGTGGCGGTGGCATCGGTCATTGGATAATCACGGCTGGACAAGAACTGGCAACGGCCATTGTCCCACTCCCGTCGTGCTACCGGTAGCCACCGATGAATCCTGCTTCAGCCACCACGCTGCGCCCCAGCGGCGTTTACCTGATCACCCCTGACGAGGCCGACACCGCGCGCCTGCTGGCGCGTACCGCGCCGCTGCTGGCCGCTGGCGTCACCTGGCTGCAATACCGCAACAAGACCGCCGACACCGCCCTGCGCCAGGCACAGGCGCATGCCCTGCAGGCGCTGTGCGTGCAGCACGGCGTGCCGCTGATCATCAACGACGATCCACTGCTGGCCCAGGCCGTGGGCGCGGCCGGCGTGCACCTGGGCGGTACCGATGGCGACATCGGCCAGGCGCGCGGGCTGCTGGGCGCCGATGCCATCATCGGGGCGTCCTGCTACGACCAGCTGGCCAATGCCGAACGCGCCGTGGCCGCGGGCGCCAGCTACGTGGCCTTCGGCGCCTTCTTCCCGACCACCACCAAGGTCACCACCAGCCGCGCCCATCCCGACCTGCTGCGTCAAAGCGCCGCACTGGGCGTGCCGCGGGTGGCCATTGGCGGGCTGACCCCGGACAATGTCGGTCCCATCATCGCCGCCGGTGCCGAGCTGGTGGCCGTGGTCAGCGGTATCTTCGCCGCCGCCGATCCGGTTGCCGCCCAGCGCGCCTACCGCGCCCAGTTCGCGTAATTCCCAGGAAAGCCCATGAACCACGACCAGTCCCACGCCCTGTTCACCCGCGCCCAGGCGCTGCTGCCCGGCGGGGTCAATTCGCCGGTGCGTGCGTTCAAGTCGGTCGGCGGCGAACCGTTCTTCGTCAAGCGCGCCGATGGTCCGTACCTGTACGACGTGGACGGCAACCGCTACATCGACTACGTCGGTTCGTGGGGCCCGATGATCGTCGGCCACAACCACCCCAGCGTGCGCCAGGCGGTCAAACAGGCGGTCGGCGATGGCCTGTCCTTCGGTGCACCGTGCGAAGCCGAAGTGGTGATGGCCGAAACCCTCACCCGGTTGATTCCCTCGTGCGAGATGGTGCGCATGGTCAACTCCGGCACCGAAGCCACGTTGTCGGCGATCCGGCTGGCACGCGGTGCCACCGGGCGCAACCGCATCGTCAAGTTTGAAGGGTGCTACCACGGCCACGGCGACTCGTTCCTGGTCAAGGCCGGCAGCGGCATGCTGACCCTGGGCGTGCCGACCTCCCCTGGCGTGCCGGCCGGCCTGAGCGAACTCACCCTCACCCTGCCCTACAACGATTTCGACGCCGCCACCGCGCTGTTCGCCGAACAGGGCCGCGAGATTGCCGGGCTGATCATCGAACCGGTGGTGGGCAACGCCAACTGCATTCTACCGCGCGAGGGTTACCTGCAGCACCTGCGTGCGCTGTGCACCCAGTACGGCACGCTGCTGATCTTCGACGAAGTGATGACCGGCTTCCGCGTCGCCCTCGGCGGTGCGCAGGCGCATTACGGCATCACCCCGGACCTGAGCACGTTCGGCAAGATCATCGGCGGCGGCATGCCGGTGGGTGCCTACGGCGGCCGTGCGGACCTGCTGTCGCAGATCGCCCCGTCCGGCCCGATCTACCAGGCCGGCACGCTCAGCGGCAATCCGGTGGCGATGGCCGCCGGCCTGGCAATGCTGGAGCTGATCCAGGAACCGGGTTTCCATGATCGGTTGAGCGCGGCCAGCGCGCGCCTGTGCGCCGGGCTCGAAGCGGCCGCGGCCGACGCCGGCGTGGCGGTGACCACCAACCAGGTCGGCGGCATGTTCGGCCTGTTCTTCACCGATCAAAAGGTCGACAGCTACGCCCAGGCCATCGCCTGCGACATCCCCGCATTCAACACCTTCTTCCACGCGATGCTGGAGCGCGGCGTGTTCCTGGCGCCGTCGGCCTACGAGGCCGGTTTCATGTCCAGCGCGCACGATGACAGCGTGATCGATGCCACCATTGACGCCGCGCGCGAGGCGTTCAAGGTGGTCAAGGGCTGATCGAACGCGGTAGGTGACGACCGTTGGTCGTCACATCGTCTACCGACCAACGGTCGGTAGCTACCGGGCGTTTCGCTTTCGGTCTTCAACCGAAAACGAAACGCCCTTTCATCATCGCAAAATGCCCCGGGAACGAGCAGAAGAACGTGTAATCGCCGCCCTTGGCCAGCTTCGCGGTCGAGAAGGTCACGCTGGTGGTCTGCCCGCCGCCGATCACCGGCGTATGTGCCAGCACGCGCGCATCGCCCTTGGGCAGGTAGCTGTCGGCCAGGGTCATGCGCATGCCCGCCATCGCCACCGGCTGATAGTCCGCGCTGCGGGTCAGCACCCAGTTGTGGCCCATCGCCGTGGCGGCCAGCTTGCCGGTGTGGCGCAGGGTCAGCTTGACCTGGCTGCAATCGGCGGCAACCTTGATCTCCTTCTGGGTGAAGCTCATCTGGTCGGTGCTGTCGAGGCTGACCGCGCACACGCGGGCATGGGCAGCCGGGGCCAGCATCAGGCCGGCGAGCAACACGGGGGCAAGCAGTTTCACGGCGATCTCCATCAGGCAGTCCCAAGGATTCTAGACAGCCACCCCGCTGCCCACCTGCGACGCGATGTCGCAGCGCGTGCCCGCAGTGAGGTACGGTCAGCACTGGACCTGGACGAACCTTGCCGATGCCGGTTGCCGTGGACTGCCTGCTGCTGGACCTGGATGGCGTGCTGGTGCGCTATGCGCGCCATCTGCGCGTGCGTCATCTTGCCGCCAGCACCGGCCGCAGCGTTGCGCAGGTACAGGCCGCGTTGTTCGACAGCGGGCTGGAGCAGGCGCATGACGCCGGCCTGGACAGTGCCACGTATCTGCAGCAACTGGGCGAGGCACTGCATACCACGATCGGTATCGATCAGTGGCAGGACGCACGTATTGCTGCCTCCGTGCCACAGACCGGGGTGATCGAACGCGTCGAGCGCATCGCGCGCCGGATGCCGATCGCGATCCTGACCAACAATGGCGCGCTCATGGCCCAGACAATCCCACGCCTCCTCCCTACCCTGGCCGATGCCCTGCACGGGCGCATCCTGTGCAGCGGGGCCCTGGGCTCGCGCAAGCCGGACCCGGCGGTATTCACCCAAGCGATGACGCGGTTGGGCGCGTGCGCCGGGCGCACGCTGTTCATCGATGACCTGTTCGTCAATGTGCGCGGCGCGCGCACGGCCGGCCTGCATGCGGAGACGGCCAACGACAGCCGCAGCGTTGGCAAGGTGTTGCAGCGGTACACCCTGCACCCGTAGAGCCGACCGTTGGTCGGCTGCCGTTGATCAGGGGCCGTTGATCGGTGGCCGGTGGTCGCCTGCCGATCAGAAGCAGCCGACCAACGGTCGGCTCTACGGGCCGGTGTTCAGCGCGACACGATGGACCCGGCGCCGATGCCGGTATCTATCGCGAAGCGACAAACGCGGCAATCGCCGCGCGCAGGCGCTTGAGGCCCTCGGCGATTTCCTCGTCGGTGATGTTCAACGACGGCACGAAGCGCAGCACGTCCGGACCGGCCTGCAGGGTCAGCAGGCCAAGCTCGGCGGCATGGTCGAGGATGGCGCCCGCCTGGCCGGCAAAATCCTTGTCCAGCACCGCGCCCAGCATCAGGCCGCGCCCCCGCACCTGGCTGAACACCTTGAACTCGTCATTGATCCTGCCCAGTCCATCGCGCAGCGCCTGCGACTGGCGGCTGACGTTGTGGGCGATCTCCGGCGAGGACAGCTTGCGCAGCGCCACCCGCGCCACCGCAGCGGCCAGCGGATTGCCACCGAAGGTGGTGCCGTGCGCGCCGAACTGCATCACCTCGGCCACCTTGGGCCCGGCCAGCATCGCGCCGATCGGGAAACCACCGCCGAGGGCCTTGGCCAGGGTCACGATGTCCGGCGTAATGCCGTCCTGCCAATGCGCGAACAGAGTGCCGGTGCGGCCCATGCCGACCTGGATCTCATCGAGCACCATCAACGCATTGTGCTGGTCGCACAGGTCGCGGATACGCTGCATGAAGCCCGGCTTGGCCGGCATCACCCCGCCCTCGCCCTGGATCGGCTCAAGCATCACCGCGGCCACGTCGCCAGCGGCCATCA
This sequence comes from Stenotrophomonas sp. GL_101, assembly GCF_057835675.1. Lineage (NCBI taxonomy): Bacteria > Pseudomonadati > Pseudomonadota > Gammaproteobacteria > Lysobacterales > Lysobacteraceae > Stenotrophomonas > Stenotrophomonas sp. GL_101. The sequence continues at coordinate 3,831,112 of NZ_CM174432.1, forward strand.
CGGTTTCCAGCTGGGTCTCATCGTTGAAATCGACGTAGCGGAAACCGGCAGGCAGCGGCTCGTAGCCTTCCTGGTACTTGGGCTGCGCGGTGGCAGTCACCGTGGCCAGGGTGCGGCCGTGGAAGCTGCCGCGGAACGTCACGATTACCCGCTGGTGGGCCGGGCGGCCCTGTGAGGAGGCCCACTTGCGCACCAGCTTGATCGCCACTTCATTGGCTTCGGCGCCGGAATTGCACAGGAACACCCGCTCGGCGAAGCGTGAGGCGGTGACCAGTTCCTCGGCCAGGCGCAGCGGCGGCTCGCTGTAGAACACGTTGCTGGTGTGCCACAGCTTGCCGGCCTGTGCGACCAGCGCGGCGGTCAGGTCCGGGTCGTTGTGGCCCAGCCCGCACACGGCGATGCCGGCGGACAGGTCGATGAACTCACGCCCCTGGGTATCCCAGACGCGCGCGCCCTGGCCGCGCTCGAGCACCACCTGGCGCGGCTTGTAGACCGGCAGGTAGTAATGCGACAGGGACAACAGCGGATCGGTGGCAGCGGCGGTCATGGCAGTCAGGGGCTCAGGAAAGTCCCCATTCTCGCGCTTCCACCGGCTGGGGCACAATGCGCCTCATGCGACCGCTCAGTGCCCCCCAGCTCAACCCCGCCACCGAGACCGGCTGGCGCCGGCGTTGGTTCGACATCATCTACCGCCACGACACCCGGCCCTCGCGCAATTTCGACCTGCTGCTGGTGTACGCCATCATCGCCAGCGTGCTGGTGGTGATGCTGGACAGCGTGCAGCGCTTCCATACCGCCCACGCCGACTGGCTGTACGTGCTGGAGTGGGGCTTCACGATACTGTTCACCGCCGAGTACGTGCTGCGCCTGGTGGTGGTCAAACGGCCGCTGCGCTACGCGTTCAGCATCTGGGGGATCATCGATGTCGCCTCGATCCTGCCCACCTACCTGTCGCTGTTCATCCCCGGCGCGCAAAGCCTGCTGGTGGTGCGTGCGCTGCGCATCCTGCGGGTGTTCCGCATCCTCAAGCTGACCCGCTACATCGAAGAAAGCGGCATCCTGATGGAGTCGCTGTGGCGCAGCCGGCGCAAAGTGCTGCTGTTCCTGTTCACGGTGGTGACCATCACGATCATCGCCGGCACCATGATGTACGTCATCGAAGGCCCCAACCACTGCTTCACCAGCATCCCCAGCAGCATGTACTGGGCCGTGGTGACCATGGCCACGGTAGGCTTTGGCGACATCGTGCCGCAGACCGTGCTGGGCCGCTTTGTCACCTCGGTGCTGATCCTGATCGGCTACAGCATCATCGCCGTGCCCACCGGCATCTACACCGCCGAACTGGCCAGCACCATGCGCGATGCCGAACAGGCCGCGCGCCGCGATGCGCGCGGCTGCCCGCATTGCGGGCTGGAAGGACACGAGCCCGATGCCCGGCATTGCCGCCAGTGCGGCGAGAAACTGCCCAAGGTGTTCAACCAGTAGCAGGCGCGGGCCGCCGCTGCCGGCGCGCGGGCGCCGGCAGCGGCCTCGACCGCGTTACTGCCGGTTGCTCTGGAACACCAGCTTGTTGTATTCGTTCAACAGCCGCCCGGCCGAGCCCTGCGCAGCATGCGTCGGCGAATCATGCATGCGCTGTTCGAAGTCGGTGTACGGGGTCTTGTCGACCACGCGCTTGATGCGCTCACGGCCTTCGCGGCGGAACTGCTCGGCCGCGGTTTCAAAACTCTTCCAGTCCATTTTGCCCGGTTCCTGCTCGCCCACCTTGGCATGCGCTTCGTCGGCGATGGTGTTGAACGCGGCCAGTCTGGCGCGGCCCTGGGCCACGTCGAAGTCCTCGTCAGACATGAAGTCCATCAGCGACTTGGCCTCCAGCATGATCGCCAGGCGGTAGTACGTACGGGTGCGGCCTTCCTGCTTTTCCAGTGCCTGCAGCTGCGCCTGCTGGGCGCGGTCGTTCTCGGCATCCAGGGCCGTGCTGAAGGTGTCGCTGGCCTCGGCGAAAGCGACCAGCGCGTCCATCAACGGCGCATGCATCTGCTTGCCGCGCGCGTAGCCATCGTCCTGGTAGTCCTCGCGCTTGTAGTAGTCGTAGGCAGCATGGGTAAGCGGCTGCAGGGTGTGCAGGCTGTCCAGGTAGGCCTTGGCGGCCTTGTCCAGTTCGGCCAGGGCCGGCGCGGCGGCGATGCCGGTGGGAATGGCCGCATCGCAGCTGGCCAGGTCACTGACCTCCAGGTCCGGCGGGCCGATCGGGCGGTCTTCGCGACCGGTCGGCCCGGCCTTGGGATCGTTCATCCAGCCGGTGTAATAGCCGATGCCACGTTGAATGTCCGAATCCACATCGTTGTAGCACTCGATGTAGCCGTTGAGCTTGGCGGTCAGCGCCTGCTCGGCGTCGATGGCGGCGGTATCGGCGGCCGTGCCGGCCGCATCGGCAGCCTCCTTGCCCGCATCGGTGGGTTTGCCGCCGCAGGCGGACAGGACCAGGGCGATCGACACGGCCAGCGCGGCCGTGGAAAGTGCATGTTTCATCAAACGTCTCCGTGATGTAAACGATTCCAGAGACGTAGTGTACCCACCCGGGCCGCGCAGGTAAGCCTTTCGGCAACCGCTCAATCCAGGAACAGGTCCGGCAGCAGTGGATGCGATGGGTCCACCGCATAGCCGCTCAGGTCGGTAATGCCCGCCTGCGCCAGCACCTCGTCATCGAGCAGGAACTGGCCACTGAAACCGGCGGCGTCACGGGTGAGCACCGCGTGCGCCGCATCGGCCAGGATCTCCGGCGTGCGGCAGCCGGCCACGTCGACCCCGGGAATCATGTTGATCGCATCGGTGGCGATGATGGTGCGCGGCCACAGCGCATTGACCGCCACGCCCTGCGGGCCGAACTCGGCGGCCAACCCCAGCGTGACAAAGCTCATGCCCATCTTGGCCAGCGTGTAACCGGTGTGCGGGCCCCACCATTTCGGGTCCAGGCTCGGCGGCGGTGCCAAGGTGAGGATGTGCGGGTTGGGGGCCTGCAGCAGGTGCGGCAGGCAGGCCTGCGCGCACAGGAAGCTGCCGCGCGAATTGACCTGCTGCATCAGGTCAAAGCGCTTCATCGGCGTATCCAGGGTGCCGCGCAGCCAGATCGCGCTGGCGTTGTTGACCAGGATGTCGATACCGCCAAAGGTATCCACTGCGGCGGCCACGGCAGCGCGCACCTGATCCTCTTCGCGGATATCGCACTTCAGCGCCAGCGCCTGGCCACCGGCAGCGGTGACCGCCTCGGCGGCACTGTGGATGGTGCCGGGCAGCTTCGGGTTGGGCACCGCCGACTTGGCCGCGATGGCGATATTGGCGCCGTCGCGTGCGGCACGCAGCGCAATGGCCAGCCCGATGCCGCGCGAGCCACCGGTGATGAAGAGGGTTTTGCCTTGCAGACTGGCCATGCGAATGTCCTCGTTGCGATCACTGTAGATGGGCATTATGCCCAGCAAGGCAGCGCTCCGGTCGGAGCAGCGCCACGATCCGGGCAAGGTCGCCTCCCAAACGACTGCCGACAACGTTGATCAGCGGGGTAACTAGCCCGCCGGCACCTCCCGCATTGCATCCCTGACTGGGTAGGCATACGTCCCCGCAATCAAGATCACAACGCGAATCACGCTGAGGTCACAAACCGTACAAGAAGTCGAAGAACTCCCGCCAGACGTGAGCGACCTTACCCCTCCCTCCAGTACCTAGCACAACAAGAACAGTAGTAATGATTGCAAATGCCAGCAAGGCACATCCGGCGACTATACCAACCCAGCCAGGGAGGAGGTAGAACATCCAAACGCCAAAGCCTATCGCCGCAAGGGCAAGCAGGGCACTTGGAAGATTCATCACGGTATCACCCCACCAACCTCATCGAGAATATGCAACGGGCTCTTGTTCCACTCACTCTTCAAGTGACTCATCACAACTCTCTCAAAACCAGGCTCTCCAGGATCGCCCGGCAATGTACCAAATGGAGCGCGCAGCTCTGAACCGTGAACCAGTCAGGCGCAACCTTTGCGATCTCGGCTCCAACGTCCAAACCCGTCACGATGGTGACAGGTGCAGCAGTTCGTTCTAGGTATCTACGCAAGCCTGGGCGATTCCGGTTCCTCTCGCTCAGCTGTTAATCAGGCCAACTATCAATCCACCTTCATCTGAAAAACACTCTCAATTACGGACGAAATATACTCACAGCGCATCGTTCCGGAGCCTGAACACGCATATAAAAGGCTCATTGCTTCCCGCTGCATCTCACCACCACTTGTCGATGAAAAAACGAAAAACGAAGGCTCGAGATACTCAGACCTTCTCTGCAAGAACTCCTTGCACTCTTCAACAAGGAAGTCGGCACCATGGTCCGCCCATTCAATGTAGCGCTTCCAGAATGCCGGAGGGCTCCAACGTCCAAACTTCTGATCTACCTGCCCCATGAGATCAGACAGCTGATCTGCAAGGCTCGCGACCTCATCTGAATCCAATCGAAGCGCAGCGACTCGACCCGGGTCTGTCATCTGCCAGCAAAAGACCATGAAATCTGCAATGAGCTCCTCCGAGACGCCTGCACTCATGCGTCCTCGATAGAACACCAATCCGCCACTTGCATCTCTCGGCTCAACGCACTCCAAGCTCACCTCATAAAGTCCACTCACGACGACGAAATTCCGCTGACAGCGGACCGTCATCCGGAGCATGATCGAGCGAAGGCTGCGGCACCATCAACGACCGGCCTCCCAGTTCTCCATCATTCCAAGGCGATCTACATCGATGGCATGGAATTTTACTTTTGAATCGCCGCCACCTATCACGTGAAAAACGCCAGTAATACGCAAGTATTCTGGCCCCTTCGCGCGCCCTTTCGCTTCGACCATACTCAGCGCGTCCGCGCCGGAGTAAATTACGATGGACTGGAAAGAATCGCCAGAATCAAGCGCCTCTTTAGTCGGAAAGAGAAGCAATACATCGCCAGCTTGATTAACCCATGCCATCATTGAAATCCTGCGGCCATCAAATACAACTGGATCGGCCAAAATACTGAAAAAAGAAGTCATACAGACGACGGTCGTGGCCGAATTCCCTCGAATCTTGCATGCTCCAGGTTCACCCAAGGCCCGGTCAGTGGAGCTTCGTTGACTAATGCCTTGGCCTTGACAGCCAGCAGCAAGGAGTACAACTGACGAGACAGCAAGCAACCTAAGCGTTGACTTCTTCATCAGGGGAACCTCAAAGAAATAATCCTGCGCTGCGACATAAGAATCACCTGCTTTCGAGACCGCCTTAAGCATTCCACGCAGATCAAACCCCGTGACTGCACTTCTCGGCGCTGAAACATAGGAATTCACGCCAACTTCCTTGGCACGCTCAAGGCCGCCTCGATGGATGTTCCCTTTGCGTCCGCATCGCTGGCGGGCTTCCTCCTTACCCCCGTCGGCACACTACTTCTTCTCGATACCATCCAGCGTCGGCAGGGGAAGAAACCCTTGTGAGTAGTTCATTGTGCAGTTTCCGAGTGCATAGCACTCCTCCACAACCTCATCCAGCGATGGTACTCGCTGCGCTTCCACGATCCGCTCGAATCGACCTGCAACAACTTCCAACGGTGTAATCCCCTCGCCGACAATCACCGGCTTTGATCGCTCAAAGTGAGCGATCACACGGTAGTAGCCGGGCAGATCCATTGTTGGCCCTACTCCCTCCATACGTCCACGCTGGGCGCTGGGGAAAACGAATCCGGACGCCAGATCGTTGCTCTGCGCCGCATCATGACTGGCGAACAGCACACGTGCGCCGAAGCCCGGGTAGTAGAGGACAACAACAACGTCTCTCCCCGCCAGCTTCTCGGGCGAAGTCAGCAGTTGAACCGGGGATACATGGCAAACCCCACCACTCATCCGGTAGGCGCAGACATCTTCGGCGCTGGATACTGCAACGGGTTTCGTTCCTTGGCATCCGGCCAGCGCCAGGACGATCAACCCTAATATCTTGATATTTCTCATTTCACTTCCTTCACCAGTCCGCCAAGCCGCACCATCTTCTCGCCACTCGGGGTCGCCATGACACGTTGATACTGTTCAATACTGAATTCATAAACACGCCCATGATGCACCATGGCAACGTCAATTTCTCGAGAAACTGCAGTAGTCAGATCTCCCCAGTCGGAGAACTTCCCCACGCCATACATCCTACCGCTCACCCTCGATACGGCGACATCTGATGCACTCATGACGGGAGTGTTGGGGTGTGTATGTATCAGACCAATCTCTCCGCCGGCCGTTGCCGGAAGCACTCCGCCCACGCTGGTTGGTAATCCATCACTATGCGCGGCGCCGAAGCGATACCGTCCGCCACCAGCCTTGTAGATGAGTGATGCGATTTCATAGCCCCAACTTTCGGATACCGGCTCTACCATCTTCGCCCAAACTTGGTACATATCAGACTTTGATTCAAACGGCCTGAATGCGTCAGCCACTCTGAGCGCACTGTTCGCTTGCCTTGCCGCTCCAGCCCCTCGGGCACTCGTCTGTAGACCCGCAACTCCTCCGGCTTCACACACGGCACGAATGCGACTGCCTGTGCACTGGCGGCCATCGGGATCGATGTTGGTGTACGGATTTCCATTGGCATAGCGATATCGATTGAACTGTCCGAACCCTTGGTTCAGCGGTAATCCCCCCGCTTTTAGCGGTCGCCAAAAGTGGAACTACGCTGCCAGTGCAAGCTTCTGCATTGGCGTGATGCCGCCGAGCGCCATGTTCGGGCGCTCGTGGTTGTAAGTCCATAGCCAACGGGTGGCGATGTCCTGGACCTGCTGGATGTCATTGAACAGATTGCTGGCAAGCCAAGCGTAACGCACGGTCCGGTTGTAGCGTTCGATGTAGGCGTTCTGCTGAGGATTGCCTGGCTGGATGTAGAGCAGCGCAATGCCTTGCTGCTCGGCCCATGCTTGCAGCGCTCCGCTGATGTACTCGGGCCCATTGTCGCAGCGTATGGCGCGAGGCTTTCCGCGCCATTGAATGATCTGTTCCAAGCTGCGGATAACGCGCGCCGCAGGCAAGGAGATGTCGACCTCCATCGCCAGACCCTGCCGGTTGAAATCATCCAGTACGTTGAGCATCCGGAAGCTGCGTCCATCAGCCAGTTGGTCGTGCATGAAATCCATCGACCAAGTGTGGTTCGCCGCCTTCGGAACCGCTAGCGGCGCCGGCACTTCTCGGACGATGCGCTTACGCGGCTTGATGCGCAGGTTCAGCTCCAAATCGCGATAGATCCGATACACGCGCTTGTGGTTCCAAGCGAAGCCCTTCACGTTGCGCAGGTGCAGGAAGCACAGCCCAAAGCCCCAATCGCGGTAGGCGCTGGTCAGCCTGAGCAACCAGTCAGCGATGATCGCATTTTCTTGGCAGGCCTTGGCCTGATAGCGGTAGCAGGTCTGACTCACCTCGAACGTCCTGCACGCATGAACGATGCTGGTGATGCCTGCCTGGACCGCCAGTCTGGCCATCTCGCGACGCTGAGATGGCCTCACCATTTTTTTGAGAGCGCTTCCTTCAGCAGCTCGGCACTGAGCTGGGCATCGGCGTACATCTTCTTCAGCCGCCGGTTCTCGTCCTGCAGTTCTTTTAGCTGGGACACCATGGACGCATCCATGCCGCCGAACTTGCTGCGCCACTTGTAGAACGTCGCTGAGCTGATGCCATGCTGTCGGCAAAGGTCCGGGACAGGCGTGCCGGCCTCGGCCTGCTTGAGTACGGCGATGATCTGGCTGTCGGTGAATCGTGATTTCTTCATGGGATCTCCTCGGGTTAGGTTACGAGAAAATTCCACTTCTGGCTGCTACTAACCTGCGGGGGGATTACCCAGCGGTATCACCGGATCTGAACTCAAAAACGAGCCCAGTTCCGAATCATAGTACCGCTGCTGCATATACGTCAGGCCTGATGCCGAGTCGGAGACATGGCCCGTGTACCCCGGTCGATCGCCCTTAGCCTCACCGATAACAGCGCCATACGGCTCGTGGGTAGTGCGCTCTATGATCGTCCCGGAAGCATCCGAGAGGGCAACCGGAGAGCCCAACGCATCGGTATGCACATACTGAACGATCTCCTGCGCCGATACGCTCCGCGCACCCAACAGGAGGCCTACAGTCATCAAAAGGCATACATGGATCTTCTTCATCTTCATGGCTCCATTACTTCGGATTGGTCATATCGCCGAAATCGATGAATCCCTGGGGATAGGGGCTTGACCACGCAGAACAGCCATTGGCATTGCAGGCTCGCAGCACCTGTGTCTCGGCGCAGTAGGCGGCGCCATGAGCACTAACTGCGGTCGCCGGTCCCGTGTACTGCGACCAACCACCGTCGGCCTTCAACTCGTACGTCGTGGCACCCGGCATGCCGGTCCATTTGACGTCGCAGGCGATCTTGGTCGCACGCCCCTCCTTCCACTGCGACTTGACCGAAGAGATAAACTGCGGGGTTCCCGGCGGCGGATTGGATGCTATCGATACGGTGTTGGAGAACCCGCTGCATCCAGCAACGTTGCATGCCCTCACGCGATAGCTGTACGTGCCAAACACCAAGCCGTTGCGCTGCGACTGTGTTGAACCGTCATTCTGGACAGCCGTCCACGCGCCTCCATTGATGCTCTGGTCAAGGAGATAGGTGGTTGCCATTGCAACCCCGGTCCAGCTGACCGTGACGCTGCCCGACGCCGTTCCCGCTGGCGCACTGATTGCTGGCACGCCCGGCGGCCGGATTACCGAGACGGTGCCGGTACCCGAATAAGCACCCCAGCCAGCGTCATTGCCGGCACGCACCCGATAGGCATAGCTGCCGGTGCCTTTGCCGCTGAACGCCTGGCTTGTACCAGCGACCGACGCAACACCCTTCCACGCGCCACTGTTGATGCTCTCCTCCAGCGAGTAGCGCGTTGCACCGCCCACCACGCCCCAGCTGATGGTGTAGCCACCATTTAGGCTCTGCGCGGGCGCACTGATCGAAGGTGCAGCTGCCGGCGGATAGACCACCGTCGTCGAAACGATGGCAGACTCAGGCCCACAACCCGCTGGGTTACATCCGTAAACACGGTAACCATAGGGGCCGGCAGTCTTGCCCGAAAAAGCACGGGCGCGCGCAGCCGTTTCCTGCACCGTCTGCCATGCGCCCGTACCCACCCGTTCCTGCAAACGGTACGTTGCCGCGCCCGCCACCTCGGTCCAACTCACGGTGTAGCTGCCGTTGTAGGCCGTCGCAGGCGTAGTCAGAGCAGCCTTTGCCACCGGCGGTCGCTGCACGACCAGGTTCGACGTGGCCGACCAACCGCTACAGGCAGTCTGCTGGCAGGCCCGTACGCTGTACCCGAAGGTGCCTTCGGCCTTTGCCGAAGCGCTCCAGCTGCGACCGGCGCCTTGGTAGACCGTTGCCCAAGCGCCTACGCCGACCCGCTCACGCAGCTCATAACCGGTTGCATAGGTCACGGCCGTCCATTCCAGCTGGAAGCTGCCATTGCTGCTGAACGCTGGGACCGTCAGGACCGGCACCGTCGGTGCCACCACGTGGATCGCCTGTGCGACCAAGCTGCCATTGAGGTGGATGTACTCGGTATTCTTACCTGTGCGCGCATTCTCTTGACGGCGCAGCACACCATCATTGCCGTACAGCGAGCGAATCGTTGCGTTGTCACCGTTGCCGGTAGACAGTATTCGGCGACCATGGGCGTCGTAGCGATAGCGCTCGGCATCGGCCACCGTACGCAGGCGGTTGCCGAAGTCGAAGCTGTAGCCCACACCGCTGCGATTGGAGACGTTTCCCTGGACGTCGTAACTCAGGCCCAAGGTCGTTGCGCCGCCACTGTTCTGCACGTTGGTCAGCCGATTGCGGGCGTCGTACCAGTAGACATGATCCTTCACGCCCGCCAGTTTTGCCGAACGCAGGTTGTCTACCGCGTCGTAGGTGTATCGATAAATGCCATCCCCACCGAAGGAGGGTGACGTCGCCTGCACCAGTCGATCGAGACCGTCGTAGGCCATTGTGCGGGTACGTTTGGCGTCGAGGTTATCAACGATGCGGGCGACATTGCCGTTGGCGTCGTACTCGTACGTATTGTCCAATGCTCCCTTGCCGTCAGTCACCCGGGTCGGCAACTGCCGCAGGTTCTGCGCCATCGTGTGGACAATGCCGTTGCCATAGCTGAACTGCTTCATGCCACCATTGGGGTAGTAGCTGACGCCATTCGCATAGCTGCCCGCCTTGGTCGGTTGGCCCAGCGCGTTCGGCGCGTAATCGACGAAGCGACCACTCGGGTACGTCAAGCCCGCCAGCGCACCATTGGTGTCGTAGGCATAGCCCAAGGACAGGATACCCAGGGAACTGTCGCTGGACGTTTCGGCAGTCAACAGATTGCGCTTGTTGTAAGCGTACGTATTGATGGCCTGGGTGGTGCCCGCATCGTTGGCGGTGGTGACCGTGGCCGGCTTGCCGTCCTTGGTATAGGTCCAGCTCTGGTTGCCGTTCTTGTCCGGGAAGCTCAGGGTCGACAAGCGGTTGCGCACATCGTAACCACGTACCACCTTGCGAGCTGCGACGGTGCCGGCACTGGTGTCGCACGCAGTAGTGCTCGGCAGTTCCAGGCCGGTCGCGCTCCACGCCACATTACCTGCAGCGTCGTAGCCCATCAGGGTCGCGCCAGTTTCCGGCTCCACGCTCTTGCAGAGCTGCTGATTGCCGTCATACACATAGCTCCGGGTGATCTTCGTGCTGCCGTCCTGGTTGCGACGCGCGATCGAGCGCGGCTTACCAAACGTGTCGCGCACGATGTCGGTGATCGCACCGGCAGGATGGGTGATGGAGATCGGCGCATCGAATGAAGGCGCGCCAAAGGCCTGGAAGCGGGAGACCGTGGCATTTCCTTTGGGATCGACCACTTTCAGGCTGCCACCGGCCAGGTAGCTGGTCAGCGAGGTCAGCAGGCCGGCTTCGCCATCGATCGATACCGAGGTCTGCCGCCCCAGTGCGTCGTAGCCCGTCCAAGTGCCGGCACTGAGCGCTGCCGAGCCCCCGAGGTGAGAGGTGAATACCTGCCGCCCCGCTTCGTCATAGGCGAACCGCTGGAATCGCTGCGTTGCGGCGCGTGCGGACTCGTCGTACTCCTCGGTCAGCAATGGGCGCCAGAACGCATCGAAGAAGACATTGCGTCGGGCATTGCCGGTGGCTACCGTCTGCCGCCAATGCCCCGCGGCGATGCCATACTCCTCACCATTGATGGCGTTGAACGCTTGGGTGGTGCGGGCCCAGCCGACACTGTCACCGGCCGGCCAATCGATGTTGGCGATACGGCCCATGACATCGTATCCATACCGGGTGATTGCGCCGTTCTCATCGGTGACGCTGCCGACCCAGCCATTGTCATCGACGATGGCTGACTGACCCGCTCCATCAGCGAACTGAATCTGCTGTGGCGTGCCCCGTTTCCAGCCAGAAAGTGTGGTGCGGTTGCCTCGACCGTCGGCGACGGTCGCTACGGTGCCGTCGCCGTTGTACGTCAGCACCTGCTTCAGCAATCCATAGGAGCGCACCTCCGTCGGCCGCATCAAGCCATCGAACGCAGCCTGCTCGACTACCGCACCCGTGTTTTCGTTGGTGACCTTCGCTGTGGCACCCAGAATCCACCTTACACGGTCGTCTGCATACTGGGTGGCATCGGTTCGGCTTCCGAGCGGGCTGGAGCGATTGACCCGCAGCGGGCGCGCCAGATCATCGAAGGTGAGCATACTGGTCTGGTAGGTGACACCATCCTGCTCAATCGCTTCAGCCACCGCGGGACGAACCTGGGCGGTACTGGGCTCATCGCCGCTGTAGATCAACCCGTACAGAGGGATGAAGGGCTGTGTATTCACCTCATCCTCGGTCATATACAACGTCGTACTGCTCCTGACCACCTTGCCACCAGCATCAAGCACGCTGCTGCCCAACAACCGACCTTCATTCAAGGCGTACTGGGAACCATAGCGGTAGACCGTACGAGTCCAGTCGGGGTTGGTGACCGTGACCTGCTATTCTTTGTTGCAGGTGGTACAAGGATAAATCGCACCGCCACTTGGTGTCCCCCAAAGGCGCTCGAATCCATTCCCATAGTCATAGGTCCACTGTAGCGTCTTGGGCAGGCCCGGCCCCCATGTCTTCTTGATGTCCAGCGAAACAACGTCGTAAAAGTACGGCACGCCCAGTTCATAGTAGTACTGCGATGCCGAAATGCGTCGAATGCACTCGCTTGCGTGGACACCGCTGCGATACTGACGGCCGTTGGAGAACTGGAACTCACCCATCGCTCCCGATGGATGCTTGATGGTCATGACCATTTTGCCATTGCGCGGGAGAGGCTGCTCAAGACAAGACTCATTGCTGTTGCCATCCCAGAACACCTTCTCCCATGCACGAAGCGCACTGGAGTAGTTGTACGTCCAGGTGCTGCCGTCAGGCTGGGTGACGCTGGTCAATCGGCTCTGACCTTCGACCTGTCCGTAGGCATACCCCCAGGTACGGCCTGCTGCGGATACAGACGCCAACATGCCTGCGCTGTAGGCCAGCGTGATCTCACGCCCGTCGCTGGACCAGATCCTGATCGGATGTCCATTGTCGTTGTACTGGTACTGGACCCAATTGCCCGAGCGATCTTCGACACGGCTCGCCATCAGATAAATGCGCATTCGAGCCACCTTGGTGCGGTCGCCAAGTCCTCCCGACCTTTCCAGCGTGCCGCCATAGCGGGTGAATGCTGTATCGAAAAAATAGGAAACGCCAGACGTAGTCCTGACCCGATAGCCTTCGCCTGCCAAGCCTGACTTCATGGGAATGCAATCGATCACATCGCGCTGGGATGTGCTCCACTTGCGGGCCACGCCATCAGCCGGTACGGGCGACTTGGGCCAAGCTCCCAGCATCGTCCGGTCTCCGCCATCGGGCACATGGATCATGTTGCCATGCCAGATTTCGTTGAGGCGGAAGGTGATCGGACCTTGCGGCGCCATGTGACCACTGCAGCGGTTGTCGCGCCAGGACGCAATGCCTGGGAACATGCCGGAAATATACGGAGTGTCGACCTCCCAGCCCCCGACGCCATCGATGTTGGAGTTGTAGCTTCCGCTGCCGACCAAATCCATCTCGACACTGAAACGGCGCCGCATCTCCACCGGCAGCGCATTGTTGCCCGGCAGGCTTACATCGGTGACATTGAACTCGGTTTTGCCGTTGTAGAGGCTGATGCTTTCGCCGAAGAGATCATCCTTCAACGCTGTAAGATTCTGCGCCGACTCAATGAGCTTCCGGTATTCCTGGTAGGGTTCAACCGCCAGCGCGGACCCTGCACACACTGACAACACCAATGCAATGCCAAACCGGCACTGCCAAGCAACTGCATACTTCACACGACACTCCCTGACTCGCATGCCCGTTCGCGCACCATGGCGAACATCGCTTCCATGCGATCGTCTATCGCTCGATGATAGGCGAGATACGTCTTTGTGAAAAGAGTGTGAATGGCACGATTCACCACGCGTGAGTTGCGCTCAAGTGTCGCGCTCTGCGACTGGCAATGTTGCCCAACGACCGAGACTACATAGGCGATGAAAGCATCATTGGTAGTCAGTGCATCCTCATCGCCATCCCGGGCAACGCTATGGGCCCATCAAACGCCAGAAATCAAACGTAGGCGCGCATCTGCCGCCTCAACCAACACAGCATGGTCCACCGATGCGCCGCTGCCATGCCCACCTCCAGCAAACTCAAGGCTTCGGCCCCTGCCCCTCGTTGTCTTCCCAGTGCAGGATCCTGCGGGTAACGAAGCGGTACACCGGCTTGCCGGTGCGGAACCACACATCGCGCACCCACGAGGTGCGCTTGAGCAGGCGTTTCTCCACCGGAGTGAGGTGCTCGCGGCAGTACATGCGCTTGTGCTTGAGCAGATGCCGCAGGTCTTCGCGTGCCAGCAGGCGCATCCAGCGCGAGCGCGGGTGGCCGATCACCGCCAGCTGGAAATCGATCAACGCCGGCGAGCCGTCCTCGCGCACCAGCCAGTTGGCTTCCTTGGCCAGGTCGTTGTGCGCGATGCCGTGCCGGTGCACACGCTGCAGCAGCCGGCGCGCGGCATGGAAGTAGGCCAGGTCGCCACGTGGTGGGCGCTGGTACATCGCATCGCCGGCCATGAAACTGCGGTCCAGCCAGCGACCATTCCAGGACAGCAGCGCCGGGGTGTCGGCCATGCCATCCAGGTGCGCCAGCGCGCGGGCTTCGCGGCGGGCCAGCCACCACGCCGGTAGCCGCAGCCACCACGGGGTGGCGCCCAGGTCGCGGCGCACGAAGCGCTGCCCGTCCTGCTCGATCAACAGGATGCAACCAAAACTGTCGGCCTTGAGGGCATGCGGCGCGGGATCGGGGGTGCGGTTCATCGCGCCATTCTAGGCGGGCGATCGCATCCGATCACGGCAGTGGGTGAACATTGGCCGCGCATGGCCGGCAGTCAGTCACTTTCACCCCCCTATAATCCCCCGATGGACTCATCATGGATCGATACCACCCTTACGTGGATCGCAGCTCACCCCGTGCTCGCCGGCGCGGTCATCTTCCTTATCGCCTTCTGCGATGCGGTCATCGTGCTGGGCGCGATCGTGCCTGCGTTGCCGCTGCTGTTCGCCGTGGGGGTATTCATCGGCCTGGGCCAGATCTCCGGTCCGTATGCGGTGGCCTGCGCGGCACTGGGGGCCTTTGCCGGTGACGGCATCAGTTACTGGGTAGGGCGCCGCTGGGGCGATCGCCTGCGCGGGTTCTGGCCGTTCAGCAAGTTCCCGCAGCTGCTTGATCGCGGCGAGACGATGTTCCGCCGCAATGCGTTCAAGAGCATCCTGGTTGCCCGTTATGTCGGGGCGATCCGGCCGTTCGTGCCGGCCATCGCCGGCATGATGAAGATGCCCGCGCTGCGCTACGTACAGGCCAGCGGCATCGCCAGCCTGTCCTGGGCGGTGTTGTTCCTGGCCCCGGGTTGGGTGCTCGGCGAGGCCTATGACGCGGTGGCCGCGGTGGCCGGGCGACTGGTGATGGTGCTGGGCCTGGTGGCCGTGTTGATGGGCGTGGTGTGGGCGATCGTGCTGTACAGCTACCGCTGGTCGGCCTCGCGCATGGACAACTGGCTGGCCGCGCTGCTGCGCTGGTCGCAACGCCACCCCACGCTGGGCCGTTACTCGGTGGCGGTGTTCGACCCGCAGCGCCGCGAGTCGGTGCCGCTGGCGATGCTGGCGCTGATGCTGCTGGTGCTGGGCTGGGGCTGGTTCGCGCTGCTGATGGCCGTGGTCGCCCATGGCGAACCGTTACGCCTGGACCTGGCCGTGCACCAGGCCATGCTGGCATTGCGCAATCCGCTGGCCGACTACCCGATGGCCGCGCTGGCCTCGCTGGGGGCCTGGCAGGTGTTGCTGCCGGCCACCGCAGCGGGCATGGGCTACCTGGTCTGGCGCCGGCGCTGGATGGCGGCCGGGCATTGGCTGGCGGCGTTGGCCTTCGGCCTGGCGCTGTGCAAGCTGCTGGGCGCCACCGTGGATGTGGTGCGTCCCCTGGATGCCAGCAGCGGGTTCGGTTTCCCGTCGGTGTCGGTGACCATGGCCACGATCACCTTCGGCTTCTTCGCCGTGCTGATCGGGCGCGAACTGCCCGGTCGCACCCGCGTGTGGCCGTACCTGTTGTCGGGCATCGTGGTCAGCCTGATCGGGTTTGCCCGTATCTACCTGGGCGCGCATTGGCTGAGCGATGTGATCGGCGGGATGCTGTTCGGTATCTTCTGGCTGCTGGTGCTGGGCATCGCCTACCGCCGCCGCTTCAACCGGTCGTTCTGGGTCAAGCCGGTGGCGTGGCTGTTCTATGGCGTGTTTGCCCTCGCGGCGCTGTGGTATGCCCCGCGCAACATTCCGCTCAAGCTGGCGCGTTTCGAGCCGGCGCAACCGGTGCCGGCCGACATCGCCGTGCAGGCCTGGTGGCAGGAGGAGTGGCGCAACCTGCCGTCGCGTCGCAATGAATTCGACGACGACCAGCGCTGGCCGCTGGATGTGCAGGTGGCCGGACCGCTGGCGCCGCTGCAGCAGCGGCTGGAACGCCAGGGCTGGCGCGTGCAGCCGCAGGCCGGCTGGCAGCAGGCGTTGTTGATGCTGGACAAGTCGGCCACGCCCGAAGAAGTGCCGGTGTTGCCGGCCACGCTGGATACCCAGGTCGAATCGCTGCTGATGCTGCGCGCGGGCAATGCGCCCAACGAGATCTTCGCGCTGCGGCTGTGGCCGGCCCCGGCGCGGGTACAGCCGGGCAACCAGCCGTTGTGGCTGGGCAGCGCGCAGACCCTGCATTACCAGCAGCATTTCCATCTGTTCGGGATGTGGCGGCCGATGCGCGGCATCGACCCGTCGCTGAAGGCCGTGCGCGATGCGCTCGATGGGCTGCCGCAGCAGGTGGACACGCATCCGGAAACGCAGATGCCGGTGTTGCGGGTGCGAACCCCGTAGCGCCAGGCTCTACCCGGCGGGTGTGCGGTAGCGCCGGGCTCTGCCCGGCTGTTGCGCAGAGGCAGCGGGGCAGAACCCCGCGCTACGGGATCCAGCTGAGCAGGTCCTGCAGGCGTTCGTGCGGGTCGTCCTGCTGCAGCAGTTGCAGCCGCTGCGGGTCTTCCAGCGGCAGCAGTTCGGCCAACCGCCAGCCTACCCACGCGGCCTGCTCCAGCAAGGCCGGATGGGCCGGCGCATAGGCGCTGCCGGCCTGGTCGATGATGTGGCCGAGCACCGTGGCGAGCAACGCATGCTCGGGCAGCAGTTCGTCATCGTGATCGGGCACGCACCACTGCACGTCGGCGATGATCAGGCCGTTGTCGCGCACGCGGGTACGCAGCACATGGAAGCGACGCTGGCCGCGCAGGCGCAATACCAGCACGCCATCGGCACCGACGTCGAAATCCTCGATCCGCGCTTCCACCCCGTAGGCCGCCGGTGCGGCCGGTGCGCCAACCTCGTCGCCTTCCAGGATCAGGCAGATGCCGAAGCTGGATTCCTGGCGGCTGCAGTCGCGCAGCATGTCCAGGTAACGACGCTCGAACACGCGCAGGCCCAGCGCGGCGCCGGGCAGCAGCACCGCGTGCAACGGAAACAACGGCAGCGAAACAGCGTCGGTCATGGTCCGCGCGTCAGCCGTGCTGCAGCTGCGCCAGGAAGCGGCGCGGCGCACCATCGAAGCCGCCGTTGGACATGAACACCACGTGGTCGCCCGGCTGCACGATCGCGCCCAGCTCGGCCAGCAACGCCTCGCTGTCGGATACCGCATGGGCCTGGCCACGCACCGCGACCAGCACCGTCGACGCATCCCAGGCCAGTTCGGGGCGATGCAGGAACACCACCGCATCGGCCAGGTCCAGCGACGGCGCCAGGGCCTGCGCATGGGCGCCCAGCCGCATCGAATTGCTGCGCGGCTCCATCGCCACCACGATGCGCGCATCGCCCACCTTGGCGCGCAGGCCTTGCAGGGTGGTGTGGATGGCGGTGGGGTGGTGCGCGAAATCGTCATAGACGGTGATGTCATGCGCCTGCCCGATCACTTCCAGGCGACGCTTGACGCTGCGGAAATCGGCCAGCGCCGGGATCACCGTGGCCAGCTCGACACCGATCGCATGCGCGGCCGCCAATGCAGCCAGGCCATTGAGCACGTTGTGCCGGCCCAGCAGCGGCCACTGCACCTGGCCCACGCGCGTGCCGCGATGGTGCACCACGAAGACGCTGCCGTCGGGCTTGACCAGCTCGGCATGCCATTCCAGCGAGGGATCGAAACCAAAACGCTCCACCGGCGTCCAGCAGCCCATCGCCAGTACCTCGGCCAGATAAGCATCCTCGCCGTTGACGATCAATCGCCCGCGCGCCGGTACGGTGCGGATCAGGTGATGGAACTGGCGCTGGATCGCGGCCACGTCGGGGAAAATGTCGGCGTGGTCGTACTCGAGGTTGTTGAGGATCGCCACCAGTGGCCGGTAGTGCACGAACTTGCTGCGCTTGTCGAAGAACGCGGTGTCGTACTCGTCCGCCTCCACCACGAACTCCCGCCCCTGGCCAAGACGCGCCGATACGCCGAAGTCCTCGGCCACGCCGCCGATCAGGAACCCCGGTTCACGACCGGCCGCCTGCAGCAGCCAGGTCAGGATGGTGGTGGTGGTGGTCTTGCCGTGGGTGCCGGCCACGGCCAGCGTGTCGCGGCCGGGCAGCACCTGCTCGGACAGCCACTGGGCGCCGGAGAGGTAACGTTGCCCCGCATCAAGCACCGCTTCCACGGCCGGATTGCCGCGCGAGAGGGCATTGCCGACGATCACCTCGTCGCAGTCGGGTCCGACGCTGTCGGCGCGGTAGCCGGGATCCAGCGCGATACCCAGCTGTTCCAGCTGGGTGGACATCGGCGGATAGATCGCCTGGTCGCTGCCATGGACCGTATGGCCCAGTTCCCGCGCCAGCGCGGCCACGCCGCCCATGAAGGTGCCGGCAATTCCAAGGATGTGAATCTTGCTCATGCGTTGGATTGTGACCGATCCCCCACGGCCATGGAAATTGTCATCGGACAATTTCTCAAACGTGCGTAGGGGAAATGCGTGAGGTGTCGGGGAATCCCCGATAGCGACGTACTGTGAAGACGGACACAATTGAGCCGGCCAGCCGCAGTACCCCATTGGTCCTACTCCCCAAGAGGCCATCCCCAGGGGAGCTCATGCTGCGGGGCCCTGAGCAAGCCCGTTCGCTGGCACCTTACACCGCACGCCGGGCCCCTTCGGGGGCCGGGCGTGCGTTCCTGTCCGGCGCCCGAAGGCCCGGCCAGACCGGCGCTGCACCCGGCAGCGCCGCAGGGCTCAGCCGTGGATCGCCGCGCGGATGCGCGCTTCCACTTCATCCAGCTCGCCAACGCCGTCGACGCGGGCCAGGGTGCCGCGGCCGGCATAGAAATCCACCACCGGTGCGGTCTGCTCGTTGTAGACCTGCAGGCGCTGGCGCACCGATTCGGGATTGTCGTCGGCGCGGCCCTGTTCCTGCGCGCGGCCGGCAATGCGCTGGACCAGCAGCTCGGTGGCCACGTCCAGCTGCACCACCGCATCCAGCGGCTGGCCGATCTTGGCCAGCAGGGTATCGAGCGCATTGGCCTGGGCCACGTTGCGCGGATAACCATCCAGGATGAAGCCGTTGGCCACGTCGGCCTGACCCAGGCGCGATTCGAGCATGCCCAGCAGGATGTCGTCGGACACCAGGTTGCCGGCATCCATCACCGCCTTGGCCTGCTTGCCCAGCTCGGTGCCGGCGGCCACTTCGGCACGCAGCAGGTCGCCGGTGGAAATGTGCGCAATCGCCAGATGTTCCTTCAGGCGCGTCGCCTGCGTCCCCTTGCCCGAACCGGGCGGTCCCAACAGAACCAATCGCATCAACCTGACTCCAACTTGGTAAAAAGAAGGGCGCGTGCCCCGGGATTGTCCACAATCACGCTGCACCGCAATACACGCACTTTACCCCATACCGGTAATGTCTCTGCAATGTCCTTCCCCCCTCCGCTGGTGAAATGATGTCCAAAGGTACCTTGCTCTACGCCCAGTCAGGCGGCGTCACCGCCGTGATCAACGCGACCGCCTCGGCGGTCATCAGCACCGCCCGGGCCAAGGGAATCAAGGTCTTGGCGGCGCGCAACGGCATCCTGGGCGCGCTCCGCGAGGAGCTGATCGACACCACCAAAGAGTCGGCGGCGGCCATTGCCGCGCTGGCCCATACCCCCGGCGGGGCGTTCGGGTCGTGCCGCTACAAGCTCAAGGCGCTGGACGTGGACCGGGCCAAGTACGAGCGCCTGCTGGAAGTGCTGCGCGCCCATGACGTGCGCTGGTTCCTCTACAACGGCGGCAACGACTCGGCCGACACTGCCTGGAAGGTCTCCCAGCTGGCCCAGGCCTTCGACTACGACCTGACCTGCATCGGCGTGCCCAAGACGATCGACAACGACCTGGCGGTCACCGATACCTGCCCGGGGTTCGGCTCGGCGGCCAAGTACACCGCGGTATCGGTGTGTGAAGCGGCGCTGGACGTGGCGGCCATGGCCGAGACCTCCACCAAGGTGTTCGTGTACGAGGCGATGGGCCGTCACGCCGGCTGGCTGGCCGCCGCTGCCGGCCTGGCCGGGCAAGGCGCCGACGACGCCCCGCATATCATCCTGCTGCCCGAGCGCGCCTACGACGAAGCCGCGTTCCTGGCCAAGGTCAAGCAGGTAGTCAAGCGTGTGGGCTACTGCGTGGTGGTGGCCTCCGAAGGCATCCAGACCGCCGATGGCCGCTTCGTTGCCGATGCCGGTGGTGGCAAGGATTCCTTCGGGCACACCCAGCTCGGCGGGGTGGCCTCGCAACTGGCGGCCCGGGTCAAGGACACGCTGGGCTACAAGGTGCACTGGACCCTGCCCGACTACCTGCAGCGCTCGGCCCGCCACCTGGCCTCCAAGACCGACTGGGAGCAGGCGCAGGCGGTCGGCAAGGCGGCGGTGCAGTTCGCGTTGAAGGGCCAGAACGCGGTGATGCCGGTGATCGTGCGCACCAGCGACAAGCCCTACCGTTGGAAGATCGAAGCGGCGCCACTGCACAAGGTGGCCAACCACGAGAAGAAGATGCCGGCCGGCTTCATCCGTCGCGATGGCTTCGGCATCACCGACAAGGCGCGTGCGTACCTGTCGCCGTTGATCAAGGGCGAAGCGCCGCTGCCGTATGGACCGGACGGGTTGCCGAAGTATGTGACGCTCAAAAACGTGGCGGTCAAAAAGAAGTTGCCCCCGTTCGAGGCGTGACCGCGGAAGGTCGTGCCGGCCATCGGCCGGTACGACCGATGGCCGGAGCGCGATCAGCTCACTGGCAGGCCTTGCCTTCCACCGTCATCTGCGCGGCGAACATCGGAATCTGCGCGATCTTGCCGGCAGCGGCCTGCTTCTTGGCATCCTCCAGGTAGATCCGCGACTGGCCCTGCCCGTCCAGCTCGGGTTTCTGCACGACCGGCAGGCGCCAGACGCGCACCACGGCCTGCTGCGCCGGGCACGCCGCGCTGGGGACGCGGATCACATCATTGAGTTTCCAGCCTTTGTCCGGGCTGGGCTGGGCCTTGGCATAGTCGACAAAGCGCGCACGGGGCTGGCATTGCGCGCTGGTACGCACCACCGCGAACTTGTACGGTTGTGCCGATTCGCCGGTAAACACGCCTTCCAGACGCGCGCAGGCTTCGGGAATCTGCCGCAGCGTATGCGCGGCGCCTACCGCCTGCGCCGCACCGGTAGCGCGTTGCAGCTCGGGGGTTTCAGCGGCAAGTGCTGACACACTGGGGAGCAGCGCCAGCAAGAGCAGGTAACGGGTGTGCATGGCCAGACTCCAGGACGGGGATGGGAGCGAGGCTGCCAGTGGGAGGCTGAACGGCGTGGCAAAGGCCGGATGTCGGCCGGGATGTGCGTGGTTGCCGGCCAGCGGCCGGCACTACCTGTATGCGGGCGAATGCCCGCATACTCGCGGGCACCAGGGATTGCTGAACACCGCCACACGCTTGATGACCGGGCACGGTCTGAACGGGTTGGTCCAAGGTTGCAGCCCGTTGTGCCCCCGCGTGGAGACGTTCATCCGTTCACTGGATGTCATTCCATTACCGGAGGGGACACATGCTGGAACGTTATGGGCTTTCCCTGGCGCTGTTCTGCGCCATCCTCGCGATTCTCTACGGCATCGTATCGGCACGCTGGATTCTCCGGCAACCGGCCGGCAATGCCCGCATGCAGGAAATCGCCGCCGCCATCCAGGAAGGCGCGCGCGCCTACCTCAACCGCCAATACCTCACCATCGGCATCGCCGGCGTCGTCCTGTTCGTGCTGGTCGGGATCTTCCTCAGCTGGTACACCGCGATCGGCTTTGCAATCGGTGCGGTGCTGTCCGGCGCGGCCGGCTACATCGGCATGAACGTCTCGGTCCGCGCCAACGTGCGTACCGCCGAAGCGGCCCGCAATGGCCTGAGTGCGGCGATGGATGTGGCCTTCCGTGGCGGTGCGATCACCGGCATGCTGGTGGTCGGGCTGGGCCTGCTCGGCGTGGCCGGCTACTACGCGCTGCTGCTGCGGTTGGGCCTGGATACCGCACAGGCGCTGCATGCACTGGTCGGGCTGGCGTTCGGTTCGTCGCTGATCTCGATCTTCGCCCGTCTGGGCGGTGGCATCTTCACCAAGGGCGCCGACGTCGGTGCTGACCTGGTCGGCAAGGTGGAGGCCGGCATTCCTGAAGATGACCCGCGCAATCCGGCGGTGATCGCCGACAACGTCGGCGACAACGTCGGCGACTGCGCCGGCATGGCCGCCGACCTGTTCGAGACCTACGCGGTAACGGTGATCGCCACCATGCTGCTGGGCAGCCTGATGATCGTCGAGGCCGGGCGCAATGCGATCCTGTATCCGCTGGTGCTGGGCGGCGTATCGATCATCGCCTCGATCATCGGCGCGCTGTTCGTCAAGGTGAAGCCCGGCGGCTCGATCATGGGCGCGCTGTACAAGGGGGTGATCGTGTCCGGCGTGCTGGCGGCGATCGCGTTCTATCCGATCACCCTGCAGCTGATGCCCGACAACAGCCACGGGGCGTTGAACCTGTATTTCTGCGCGCTGATCGGGCTGGTGCTGACCGGGCTGATCGTGTGGATCACCGAGTACTACACCGGCACCCAGTACAAGCCGGTGCAGCACGTGGCGCAGGCGTCCACCACCGGCCACGGCACCAACATCATCGCCGGGCTCGGCGTGTCGATGAAGTCGACCGCTTTGCCGGTGATCGCGGTGTGCGTGGCGATCTGGCTGGCGCACTACTTCGGCGGGCTGTATGGCATCGCCATCGCGGCCACGGCGATGCTGTCGATGGCCGGCATGATCGTCGCGCTGGATGCCTACGGGCCGATCACCGACAACGCCGGCGGCATCGCCGAGATGGCTGAACTGCCCGCGGACATCCGTGCGATCACCGACCCGCTCGATGCAGTCGGCAACACCACCAAGGCGGTGACCAAGGGCTACGCGATCGGCTCGGCCGCCCTGGCCGCGCTGGTGCTGTTCGCCGATTACACCCACAACCTGCAGGCTGCCAATCCGGGCGAAACCTTCGCCTTCGACCTGTCCGACCACACCGTGATCATCGGCCTGTTGATCGGCGGGTTGATCCCCTATCTGTTCGGGGCGATGGCGATGGAAGCGGTGGGCCGTGCGGCCGGCGCGGTGGTGGAGGAAGTCCGCCGGCAGTTCCGCGAGATTCCCGGGATCATGCAGGGCACCGGCAAGCCGCAGTACGACCGCGCGGTGGACATGCTGACCCGCTCGGCGATCCGCGAAATGATCGTGCCCTCGCTGCTGCCGGTGGCGGTACCGGTGGTGGTCGGCCTGCTGCTGGGGCCACGCGCGCTCGGTGGCCTGCTGATCGGCACCATCGTCACCGGTTTGTTCGTGGCGATCTCGATGACCACCGGTGGCGGCGCCTGGGACAACGCCAAGAAGTACATCGAGGATGGCCACTTCGGCGGCAAGGGCAGCGAGGCACACAAGGCCGCGATCACCGGTGATACGGTCGGCGATCCCTACAAGGACACCGCCGGCCCGGCGATCAACCCGCTGATCAAGATCATCAACATCGTGGCGCTGCTGCTGGTGCCGTTGCTGTAGCCGCGCAGACCAATGACCACGACCTGTCCGGGCCTGCACGGCCCGGGCAGGTGCGCGTTGCTCAGGCCCGGTGCTGGAGCCAGGTCACCAGCAACGCGGCCAGCACGCAGGCAACGCCGATACCGACGAACGTCTGGATCACCCCGGCAATCATGTTGTCGCCGAGCAGGTAATGCCGCCAGGTGAACTCGGGCATGACCGGTGGGCGGGGCGCGACAGGTTGCATGAAAGAATCCTCTGGTTGCGTAGCGTCGGACCGTGCTGCGTATCGGGAATGCCCGCCATGATCACCGCAACCGGTTCCCGCCGCCATCGGTCCGTGCCGCCGGACGCTCAGCGCGGACGCTTCACCGCACACACCCTGCCGTGGCCTGCGCCGCAGTAGAACAGCGCACCGCCATCGGCTTCCAGCCCACTGACGCTCATCCCGGCCGGCATCTGCAGGCGCTCCAGCACCACGCCGGTATCGGCATCGATATGCCGGATGTCGCTCTGCCCCCCTTCATCGGTGCCATGCCAAAGCGCGCCATCCACCCAGGTCACCCCGGTGACGAAGCGGTCCGATTCGATGGTGCGCAGGATCTCCCCGGTTTCCGGATCGATCTGGCGGATGCGGCGCTGACGGTACTGCCCCACCCACAGGCTGCCCTCGGCCCAGGCCATGCCCGAATCGGTGCCCGCCCCGGGGGCCGGGATTGAGGCCACCACCTGACCGGTGTGCGGATCGATCTTGTCGATGCGCGCCTCGGCGATCTGATACAGATGGATGCCGTCGAAAGCGGTCCCCGAATCGCAGGCCAGTGCCAGGCTGCGCACCGCCTCGCCACTGGCCGGATCGAATGCCACCAGGGCCGCGCCAGTGGCCGCCCACACGTGTTGCCCGTCGAAGCTGACGCCGTTGATGCTGTCCGAGCCGGCGAACGGACCATACTCGCGGACGATTTCAGCTGGATGCACGTTTGCCGCCGTGGCGAGGGGATGGATGTCAGTGTTCATGGTTGCGGTCTCCTGGCACATCGGGGATGGGGTGCCTGCCAACGACACTAGCCAATCGGCAGCGCAGCAGGGAGTAACAAGATCGTCGTGAATCCGGCCAGCGGCACGGACCGCCAGCGCTGTGCGCGTCCGCGTCCGCTTGAACGCACCCGCCCCGCCGCCACCAGTGCGACCAGCGCCCGCTGCACGCTGCGCTGGCCGGCCCCCAGCGCCAGCGCCAATGCCGAAGTGGACCATGCCGCACCATCGTCGAGCAGCGCGGCCAGCGCCGCCTCATCCCCCTCGATCGGCGGTACCAGCACCTTGACCGCAGGGGCGGTGCACGGCACCAGGCGGAAACCATGCGCGGTTGCCTCAATCCGTGCCTGGATGGCGATGAGCGCGCGCAGGCGGCCCATGTCCACCCGCAAGCGTGCGCGCAGCGTGTCATCGCAATGGGCGATACCGAATGCGCGCACGATCAATGCATCGCGCTCCACGTCCCCTGGCCACGCCTCGGCAAGCGCGCGGACCAGGGCGAACAACACCGGGCGTCGCGCCAACGATTGCCAGCAGCCGCCCTGGCGTACGCCGCGCCGGCAGGCATCCACGATCAGCGTGCCGGAGCCGAGCAACGCGGGAATCTCGTCGATGCGCAGCGGCCGTTCGATGCCAGCCTCCACGCACCGTGCCGCAGGCTGGTCGAGCAGGGCAAGCGCCCGGTCGACCTCGCCACGCAACGCGGCGATGCCTGCACGCTCGGCCGCCCCACGCGCTCGCCCCAGCGCCTGCCGCGCCGGGTCGACCTGCAGCGCGCGCAGCGCCAATGCGGCGGCCGTCAGCTCGGCCATCGCTGCCAGCGCAGGTGGCAGCTGCCGGCCGGCAAGCCGGGCCAGGGCGCTGTCCGCCTCCTGCAGGCGGCCCAGCAGCAACAGCCGACGGGCCACGATCAGCCAGGCCTGCAGCGCATTGGCAGGGTCGCCGTGCGATTCCAGGACCGCTGCGGCGGCCAGCAGCGGCTGCACGGCACCGCCAAGTTCGCGCATCGCCAGGGAGACCTCGGCCTCGGCAACGGTACAGCGGGCCCGCGCCACCACCTCATGCGCGCCGAACCCGCGCCGCGCACGCCGCAACAGGTCACGCGCGCTGGCCAGTTCGCCGAGCTGGGCCATGCCAATCCCGCGCAGCGCCAATGCTGGCGGATCGTCGCGCAAGGCCACATGTTTGAGCGCGGCGAGGACATCTCCGGTGGCAAGGGCGCGTGCGGCGGCGGCAATCAACGAGTCCATGCACACAGGCTACCCGCCCGGCGCCACGCATGCACCGGGCCCGGCGGGCCGTTTACAGGCAGTCGGTCAGACCTTCATACACGGTGGTGCGGGTGCCGGGCAGCAGGGTGTCGATCGCATCGTTGCCCTGCAGCGCATCCAGCAACTGCGGTAGTGGCGTGTCCGGTGCCAGCGGCAGGCGGCACGCCCAGCTGCGCACATCCACCTCCACGCGTCCGCTGCCGTCATCCACCCACGCATTGCTGCCAGCGAAGGTCCAGATGCACTCGCGTACCCACCCGCTGGCGGCCTGGACCGAACAGCGCAGGCGCATCGCCTGCAGGTTGTAGTACTCGCCTTCACAGAAGGTATCACCACAGATGTCGTTGAAACCCCGCACCAGGGCGTCTTCCATCCCGGCGAAACGCGAATGGCCCTGCCCCGGCCGTGGGTAATCACGCGCATCGACGTAACCGTCGCTGCCACGAACGGTGTCACCGATCCCCGCCGCCGCTCCGGTCGGGGCCAACAGCGTTGCCAGCAGGAAGCCTGCGACCCACCGCCATTGCAGGGTGCAGCCCCTGGCCACGGTGGCGAACAGGATGAGCGCGGCCAACGGGCGGCCGGGGCGGGATCGAACGGTCATCAGGATGTCCTCATTCATGCGGGTGTCCCCCCGCGGCAGCGGGGACGGCAGGTTCCTGCAGGCAATGGCCGACCGCCGCGCCGATCGACGACGACGCCCCCGGGAGGGTGACGTTGAGCGCATCTGCGCCCTCCAGGGCCCGGTGGAAGACCGCCACCGCCACGCCCCGGCCCAACGGCAGCGGACAGACCCACTGCCGGTTGTCGACGATCACCGCGCCGCTGTCACGGTCGATGTCCAGCTGGCTGGCAATGAAGATCCAGGTGCAGGCATGCACGCTGGCCGCGGCGGTGCGTACCGAACAGCGCAGCTGCAAGGCCTGCAGGTTGCTGTAATCGCCTTCGCACAGGGTGTCGGCGCAGAGGGCATCGAAGCGGCGCGCCAGATGATCCTCAAGGGCGTAGAAGCGATCCCA
The DNA here is from genome assembly GCF_057835675.1 of Stenotrophomonas sp. GL_101. Lineage (NCBI taxonomy): Bacteria > Pseudomonadati > Pseudomonadota > Gammaproteobacteria > Lysobacterales > Lysobacteraceae > Stenotrophomonas > Stenotrophomonas sp. GL_101. Next base: position 3,858,175 of record NZ_CM174432.1, read on the forward strand.
GTTGGCTTCATTGGCCGGAAAATCCACCAGGTCCACGAACGGCGGTGTGCTGGCGGTGGCAGTGGCACCGGCCAGCAGCAGCGGCAGCGCCAGGGCACGCGGCAGCAGGTAGGCAAGGGGGGGGCATCGGCACGCTCCGGGACGGGGACGCTCAGGATCGGCGCCCGCACCGCCGCCGCCCATCCGTTCAGGGCGCGCGCCAAGGTGGGAAAACCCGGTATTGCGATGTGGGGTTGCCGGGGCGCTGCACGCGGGCGGGCAAAGGCATAAAATGGGGAGCTATCCGCCTACATCCCCCTCCTGGAGCACACCATGGGTCTGGAACTCGTCTCGCCCGGCAAGAACCCGCCGGAAGAAATCAACGTCATCATCGAGATCCCGAAGGATTCCGAGCCGGTGAAGTACGAAGTGGACAAGGAAACCGGCGCGATCTTCGTCGACCGCATCCTGTCCACCCCGATGCGCTACCCCTGCAACTATGGCTATGTGCCGAGCACCCTGTGTGGCGACGGCGATCCGGCCGACGTGCTGGTGGTGCTGCCGCTGCCGCTGATCCCAGGTTCAGTGGTGCGTTGCCGCCCGGTCGGCGTGCTCAAGATGAGCGATGAGGCCGGCAGCGACGAAAAGATCCTGGCCGTGCCGATCTCCAAGGTGTTCAGCGGTTACGCGCACGTGGAAGACATCGAGCAGGTGTCCAGCCACTGGCTGGAGCGCATCGGCCACTTCTTCGAGCACTACAAGGACCTGGAAAAGGGCAAGTGGGTCAAGCTGGACGGTTGGGCCGGCGCTGCTGAAGCCAAGCAGATCCTGGTCGAAGCGCACCAGCGTTACCTCGCCAACAACGGCTGAGGAGGCGCCACGTCGCTCCGGCGGGGGTCGCCGGAGCGATGTACATCACGTTTTTTGAAGGTGGCACAGCACTATCTGTGCCGGATTGGGTACATTGCGTCTTCACACCGTCCACGGTGGGTTTCGCCGTGGTCAGCCAGGGGACTGTGTCGTGCGTATTCTGCTTGTTGGGGACCAAGCCAGCCTGTCGGCTGAGCTGACCGATTTCATTGCCGATCTTGGGGAAGAGTGGCACCCCTTGACCGCTGCCGATGGCCAGACGGCCATGAGCATCGTGGCGGCCAGCGCGGTGGATGCGGTCATCGTCTGCCCCGCCCTGCCCGACCTCAATGCGACCACGCTGCTCGGCCAGATCCGTACCCTGCGGCCGGAGACCATCCGCATCGCGCTGGTCGACGCCGACCAGGGCAACCGCCCGCCGCCGGCACGCCTGATCGGCGTGGCCCATCGGTTCCTGCCGATGCCGCTGGCACCAGAAGTGCTGTTGGAAGCGCTGACCAGCCTGGAAGAACTGCGCGAACTGCTGGACAGCGCGCGGCTGCGCAGTGCGATCGGCCGGATCGAAAAACTGCCCTCGCCGCCCCACCTGTACCTGAGCCTGACCCAGGCGCTGGAGCATGACGACGATACCAATACGGCGGACGTATCCAAGCTGGTGGCCGCCGACCCGGCAATCGCCGCCAAGGTGCTGCAGCTGTCCAATTCGGCGTTCTTCAACCATGGCCGCATCATTTCCGACCTGCGTACGGCGGTGACCCGCCTGGGCCTGTCGACGCTGCGCGACCTGGTGCTGGCCAGCGAGGTGTTCTCGGCATCGCCGTTGTCCGGTGCCGAACGCAATTCACTGCAGCAGCGTGCGTTGATGGCCTCGCGGCTGGCGGCCAAGCTGCTGCCGGACTCCAGCGCCGAACTGGGCGCTACCGCGGCACTGCTGGCCGACATCGGCCTGCTGCTGCCCGGCGTGCGCAATGAACGCACCGAACCGGCCGATGCCGGCGATGAGCGCCCGGGCCATGCCGAGGCCGGCGCCTACCTGCTCGGCCTGTGGGGCCTGCCGATGCCGATCATCGAAGCGGTGGCCTTCCATCTGGAACCGCAGCGGTCCAACACGCGCAGCTTCTGGGTAACCGGGGCGGTGCACGTGGCGCTGGCGCTGGTCAACGGCAACCCGGTCGACGAGGACTACCTGCAGCGCGCAGGCGTGCTCAACAAGTTGCCGCAATGGCGCGACCACGCCAACGGGCTGATGGGGCTGGTGGCAGCCGAAGCCTGAGCTCCCGCGCCAAGGCGGTACTACACAGGATGGCGCGCCGTGAGGGCGCGCCATCGTCGTTTCAGCGTTGCGGACAGGCGTCCAGCACGCAGTTGCGCCACAACAGCTCGCAGTACGCGGGCAGTTCGCCCGAATTGACGCAATCGATGCGGACTTGTTCGCAGTAGCGGCCGCCCTGGCAGACGATGAGGCCGGCCGATGCGCTGCCGGCAACGGCCAGGGTGCCAAGGAATACAGCAGAGAGTTTCTTTCCCTGACCCCAACGAAAAGAGGGCGGACCTTGCGGTCCGCCCTCCTGGTGTTGCAACAGAACTTCGATGGATCAGAAGCGCTGGGTGTACTTCATGTACAGGACACGACCGATGTCGAAGCCGCCGTAGTAGGCAAAGCTCGAGTTCGGTGCGCTGTACATCAGCGGGCCGCGGTGGTCGAACAGGTTGTTCGCGCCGACAGCAACGGTGGCATCCCACGGTGCCTTCCAGCTGACCTGCAGGTCATGGAAGGTGTTGGAGCCGGTCTTGCGCAGCGGAGCTGCTTCGCCATTGGCGTAACGGTCCGGATCGGTGCAGCCGATCGAGATGCACGACTCGCTCAGGCCGGAGTAGTAACGCGCGGTGTAGTTGACACCGAAGTCACCCATCGCCCAGTTGACGCCCAGGTTGGAACGCACGCGGAACAGCGTGGTGTCACCCGACTGGCCGACCTTGCCGATCATGATTTCGTCGCCGTTGCCGTTCTGGCCGGCTTCGTCATACTTGGACAGGTAGCTGGTCTGCCAGTCGATGCTGAACTGACCGATGGCCAGTTCCGGCAGGCGGTACTTGATGCCCAGGTCGTAACCTTCGGTGACCATCTTGCCGAGGTTGGCGGTGCCGTAGGTCAGCGCGCTGACGTGGCCATCGCTGCCACGGACAACATCGCTGCAACGGGCCGAGTTGCCGAGCACGTAGCAGTCACGGAGGATGCGGTCGACGCTGTCCTCGATGATCATGTCGTTGATCTCGTAACGGTACCAATCCAGCGAGACGTCCAGGCCCTGCACCCAACGCGGGCTCCAGACCAGACCGACGGTCTTGCTCTTGGAGGTTTCCGGCTTCAGGTTCGGGTTGGCGCCGGAGACGAACTGGTCACCGGACTGGCACGGCAGGGTCGAGCAGACCTTGTTACCTTGGCCGATCTGCACGTAGTCGGCCGGAACGCCTGCGGCCGAGCACGGGCCGTTGCCGGCAACGCTGCCCGGTGCGGTGGCGCCGCACGGATCGATGTACGACTCGAAGCTCGAGCTCAGGCCACCGTAAAGGTCGCTGATGGTCGGAGCACGGAAGCCCTCGGCGTAGGTGCCGCGGACCAGCAGCTCGTCCATCGGACGCCAGGTCAGGCCGAACTTGCTGTTGGTGGTGCCGCCGAAGTTGCTGTAGTCCGAATAACGGCTGGCAACGTTCAGGGTCAGTTCCTTGGCGAACGCCATGTCGGCCAGGATCGGCACGTTCAGTTCGAGGTAGACCTCGTTCAGATCGTACTCACCACGGGTCGGCTTCTGGCCCAGGCCGGTGGAACGGCCCGACTGTGCGAAGGCGTCCGGCGTGTAGCTGCCTTCTTCCTTGCGGTGTTCAACGCCCATGGCGAAGCCCAGGTCACCGGCCGGCAGGGTCACGATGGAACCGGCCAGGTTGGCGGTGAAGCTGGTGGTCTTGGTCAGGCCACGGGTGGTGAAGGTCGGGAACAGGAAGTCCTGCAACTCCGGGTCGGCCAGCGAACCCTGGCCCGAGACGCCGTACGGGAGCAGCGGGTTCCACGGACGGCAATCGCCCAGGATCGGGTTGGCAGCGGTGCCGCAACGAGCCACGCCACCGGCGTCGATGAACGACGGGCCGAGGGCCTGCTGGGAAGCGATCAGGCTCATGTCGCCGCGCTGGGTCTTGATCGACTCATTGCGGTTCCACAGGGCGCCCACGTCCCAATCGAAGGTCTTGTCAGCCACTTCGAAGAAGCCGCTGATGGTCGGGGCGAAGCGCAGGGTCTTCAGCTGGCTGTCGGTGGTGCGCGGCACTTCCCACAGGCGACGACGGAAGCTGATGTCCTGGTTGAGCGGGTTGAACGCACTGGAGCCGGACAGCGGGGTGTTGATGTTGGACGCTGCGGACTGGTACGGGTAGCCGGCGATCTGCTGGAACGTCTGACGCTCGTTGTAGAGCAGGTCGGTGTTCAGGCTGATCGAGTCGGTGAAGTCGTAGGTGCCGTTGATGTAGACGGACTTGCGCTTCACGCCGGTCAGCAGGGTCATCTGCTCGTTGGCATTGGCGTATTCGCCCGAGGTCAGCTCGTGGTAATCGTTCGGGTTCTTCGGGTTGCCGCCCTGGTTCAGGGTCTGCCACACGGCCGAGCCCTTGGTGCAATCGTTCAGGGTCGGGTTGCACCAGCTGCCGTTCTGGCTGATCGGGCTCCAGTCTTCGCTGGTGGAGTTCGGACCCAGTGCGCCATCACGGCTGTACCAGCGGTCCTTGGCCCACACCGGATCCTGCTTGGAGTATTCAGCCGACAGGGTCAGGCTGCCGCGCTCGCCCTTGGCACCCAGGGTCATCGAGTACTGCTGTTCGTCACCGTCGCCGTTGCCGTACTGGCCAACACGGACGCTGGCTTCGCCGCCGTCGACGTTCTTGCGGGTGATCACGTTGACCACGCCGGCAATGGCGTCGGACCCGTAGATCGAGGACGCGCCGTCCTTCAGGATCTCGATGCGCTCAACGGCCGACATCGGGATCTGGCTCAGGTCCTGCAGGCCCGAGGTGGAAGCGCCCAGGCGCTTGCCGTTCATCAGCACCAGGGTGCGCTGTGCGCCCAGGTTGCGGATGTCGACGTAGTAACCGCCAACGTTCTCGCCCGATGCCAGCGACTCCGAACGCGAGATGGCCGGCGAACCAGCCGAGGTCAGGTTGTTCAGCACGTCGGCGACGTTCGAGAAACCCTGCTTTTCCAGGGTTTCGCGGGTCATCGTCAGGATCGGCTGCTGGGTCTCCATGTTGGCACCGCGGATGCGCGAGCCGGTGACCGAGATGCGGTCCAGGTCAGTGGTGCCAGAGGCAGCTTCCTGCGCCGAGGCGAAGCTCGGCGCGAGCGCCAGCGCGATGCCGGCGGGCAGCAGGCCCAGCCGCACTGCGGGAGTACGAAAATTCATTGCTCTCTCCAAGGTACGTTAGTAGCGTGTTAAAACGCCTCGGAAAGTTACGATTGCGTTGCACTTTATTATTTGCGGGAAGCAACCGAAGGCTTTGCCGACTTTGGCGGGAGCATTCCGACGGCCTCGCGGAAGCCTGACGCAGACTGCCCGTAACGTGCGCGAAACGCCCGCGCAAAGCTGCAACAGTTGTCAAATCCACTGGCGGCGGCCACTTCGCCGATCATCATGTCGGTATCGCGCAGAAGGTCGGCAGCGCGCTCCAGGCGCAACCGTGCCGACAACGACTGCGGGCTTTCTTCGTACAGGCTCTGGAAGGTCTTGGACAGGTACCAGCTGGAGAAGTTGGTCAGCTCGGCCAGCTCGCCGATGCGCACGACGCGATGGCTGTTGCCTTCCAGGTACAGGCGCGCACGCTGCATGCGCCCGAACACCTGGCGCTTGCGGATGCGCGAGCGGCCCGGGCAACGCTGTACGCCGGTGGCGAGCACGCGCTGCAGCGAGGCCAGGTGCAGCAGCACCGGGCGCAGCGACTGCGCGGGCTGGCCGCTGGCCAGCACATCGCGCCACAACCGCAGCGCCACCCGCACTTCACCGCGGCTCATGCTGCCGCGTCCGGCGTAAAGGCTGCAGTCTTCCAGTTCACCCAGCGCGCGCAATGCATCCGGAGTCAGGCTCAGGCCGATGCACAACCCATCGCGCCCGGCCTGGATCATCGGCCTGGATTCCTTCTCGAAGGCGATCCACTCGCGCTGCCGCAGGCGGAAGCGTCCTTCCTTGGATTCCACCCATGCGCTGCCACGTAGCTGCATCCACACGGTGAAGGTAGCGCCAGCGGTCTGCAGGCTGCCGAGCCGGGCCACGCCCAGGCAGGTGGGCAGCGGACCGTCGTCGACGATCTTGTCCAGGGAAAGCGATTGGCCGCGATCGGCGAGGGAAAGCTGACGCATGACTACACCGTGGTTTGCCGTAACTGGGCAAACGTTTTGCCAAATCAGGCCGGTGTCGTCAGGAAACAACAACGAGATTCATCCGAATTCGGCACGAGGCCGATACGAAGGAATCACGACGGCTACTTCGCCTTGAAAAACAATGCGTTGGCAATCGACGGGAAGACCGGCGCGGCGGTCGTCGGCAGGGGCATCACGCCGATGTCGGCGCCATCGGCCACCGCCAGGGCCACATACAACGCGCTGCCATCGGGCTGCGCACTGAATCCGTTGCCGGCACTGAGGCGCGCGGCATCCAGGCAGTGCTCGACGTCGGTCTGGCCGGCGGTGATCCGCGACAACAGCGTGGCGCAATCGGTACGGTTGGACAGATAGTCGACGCTGCCACTGCGGGCCACCGCCCAGGTCCGATAGCGCCAGCGGGTAGGACGGTCGTCGCTGATCTGCTGGATGCTGTCGGCGCTGAGCCGGGCATCGGCCGACCACAGCCCGCCGGCAGACAGGCGGGTGAACAGGACGCGCTGGCTGGCAGGATCGAACCGCGCCTGCGACACGCCGTCCAGGCTGGCCAGCAGGGCCCACGGCGTCTGCTGGCGATCAAACAGCAACAGCCGCATGCGCTCGCGGGCGTCACGATCGACCACCAGCACCTGTGCCGGGTCGGCGGTGTACAACGCCTGCAACGGCTGGGCGACGGGAACCGGCAAGGCCACCACCTGCTCATCGCGCGGGGAGACCTCATAAATCACCGGATTGGCCTGCCCGTCGCGCCCGGACACCAGCAGGTGGCTGCTGTCAGCCGACCAATCGGCGGCCTGGCGGGTTTCCGGGCGCAGCCCTTCCACCGGGCGCAGCGACTCGGGCCGGTCGAGGTCGGCCCACCACAAGCCGTAGTTGCCGGAGCGATCGGAGGTGAACACCAGCTGGCGCCCGTCCGGTGCCAGCATCGGTTGGCCATCACGCCCGTTGGAGGCAAACAGACGCTCCGGCGTGCCCGGGCGACCGTCCTTGAGCGGCACGCGGAACAGGCCGAACTGCGCCTTGCGATGCACGAAGGCCAGCATCTCGCTGTTGCGCGACACCGCCGGGGACTGTGCATCGTCGATGCCAACATCGCGCAGGGTACGGGTCTGGATGTCCAGTTCGTACAGCCGTGCCTCGCTGTCCACGCGGCGCCCAAAGACGATGTGGCGGCTGTCGCTGCGCCATGCCCAGCCACGGATTTCTGCCGAGTCGGCGGTCAGCTGCTCGGGCACGCCGCCCTCGGCAGGCAGGCGCCACAGGTCGCCGATCTGCGGGTTGCGTACGAACACGATCCAGCGCCCATCCGGCGAATAGCGCGGGGCGTAGTCGAAACTGTCGGCGGCCACGTCATAGGCCACTGCCGTCCACCGGCCACTGGCGATGTCCAGGATGCGGATGCCGCGATGGGCGAAGCGCCCTGCCAGCGACCCGAACAGCAGCCCGTGGCCATCAGGTGTCCAGTCGAAGCTCAGCAGTTCGGTGCCATCGCAGCGGGTCACATGGCGCACCGCACCGCCGGTGGCGCTGGCAATCAGTACTTCACAGCTTGCACCCGGGCCAAACCGTGCGAACGCGATATCGCGCCCGTTCGGCGACCAGGTCGGGAAACGGTCCGAGTAGCCATCCGGTGTATCGGTAAGCGACCGCGCCGGTGCATTGCCGGAGGTCTGCACCTTGATGGCGCTGCCCTCACGGGCACTGCTGTCGGCTTCGTAGGCCACCTGCGAGCCGTCCGGCGACAACGTTGGATAGGTCTCGAAACCCGCCGTGGCGGTAATCAGGCGATACGGCCGCTGGGGGCTGCCGACCACGCGGCTGCCGTCTTCGAGCACGCCGCTGGACGCGGCAACCGGCGTGGGCCGCTGCAGCAGCAGGGCGGTCAACACCAGCAGCGCGACCAGCATGCCGATGCCCACCGCCAGCAGCACGTAACGGCGGATACGTCGCCAGCGGCTGCGCGCGGAGACCGTGGCAGGCACGATCGCCACCGCCGGTGTCATCGCCGGCGTGGGCAGCGCGGAAAGATCGATCGGAGCGTGCGCAACCACCGTGGCATCGACCGCCCCGGCGTCCATCGCGCCGACCGTATCGACGCTACTCACCGGCACCAGCAGGCGGTAGCCGGTCTTGGCAATGGTTTCGATATAGACCGCAGCGTCATCGTCGCTGGCAAATGCCTTGCGCAGCTGGGTGACGGCCTGGGTGAGCACATCGTTGGTAGGCAGCGTATCGGGCCACACCTCGGCGAACAGCTCATCGCGGGTCACCACCGCACCGGGCGAGCGCAGCAACGCCTTCAGTACCCCCAATGCCTTGGGGGTGAGCCGACGGGTGCGACGCGCGCCGGGCACCATGACCTCGCGGGAGGACATCGTGACGGTGCAATCGCCGATCCTGAACACATCGGCTGAAGGTGTCTCACTTACGTGGCTGATCATTCCAGTGTTACGAGTAAATGCAGAAGAACAGGAACGCAGCCTTCATCAACCGACAAACGATCGAACGAACCGCCAGATTCCGCACATGGCATCAGCGCAAACCGCAAAAACACTGAAGCGCGCGAATACTAGCCTATGCCGGTTAACCGCGCCTGTGCGTGCGGCCAACATCAGGCTCTCTCTCGCCGACGAATTCACATAAATCGCTTCAGCATTCGCGCCTTCGGGCGCGAATTTTTTATCTGCGATTCAGTTTCGAGCACACCTCAGCGGCGACCCCGCTGCAGCATGGTCAACCCGACCAATCGCGAAACCACCAGAGCCACATACATCACGCCCGCAAACTGCTCCAGCATCACCAGGGCGCGTGCCTGCGGATGCACCGGCACGACATCGCTCAACCCTACCCCTGACAGCAAGCTGAAGCTGAGATAAAGCAGCTCCATCCAGGTGCGCAGTTCGCTCTCGCTGGTGGCCAGGAAACTGCCCGGATACCACTGCTGGCAGACCGAGAAGGCGAACGCGAATGCCCAGGCCAACAAGGTGAATGTCGCCCCGGCCGCGAACAGCTCGTCGCGGGTGACCTTGTGGTCCTGCAGCATGTAGGCGGTGAGGCTGCCGGCGGTATAGAAGTACAACAGGCATTCCAGCAGTTGCGCGGTGGTGGTCAGTGCGGGCTTGCCCCACACCGCACCGGTGATGGAGAACACCACCGACGGAATGGCCAGCAGCAGGGCCAGCCACATCCCCAGCGGGCTGCGCCGCACCACCCACAGGGACAACCCCAGCACCGCAATCCCGAACGCACCGAACAACGCACGCCCGGCCCCGGCCTCGTCCATCGCCGGGTACAGCAGGACGCCCAGCAGCTGCACGGCCAGCAACCACGCCGACGGATGCCGGCGGGCGATGGCCAGCCATTTGGTGGTGCGTGCGATCGCCATGCCGATGCCCTTGCCTGTCCCCGGTCGGGCCGAGCTTAGCGCGGTTGCCGGCGATACCGCATGAGCCTGCCGGGACCGCGCGACGCCGTCCCGGCAGGGGGCGTCATTGCGGGCGATAGACCTCGGCACCGAGATCGCGGAACTGCGCCGACTTGTCGGCCATGCCTTCGGTCAGCGCCGCATCGTCGGTCAGGCCATGCTCGGCCGCGTAGTCGCGCACGTCCTGGGTGATTTTCATCGAGCAGAAGTGTGGCCCGCACATCGAACAGAAGTGGGCCAGCTTGTGCGCATCCTTGGGCAGCGTCTCGTCGTGGAATTCCTTGGCCTTCTCAGGATCCAGCCCGAGGTGGAACTGGTCTTCCCAGCGGAACTCGAAACGCGCCTTGCTCAGTGCGTTGTCACGCACCTGCGCACCGGGATGGCCCTTGGCCAGGTCCGAGGCATGCGCGGCGATGCGATAGGCCATGATGCCGTCGCGCACGTCCTGCCGGTTGGGCAGGCCCAGATGTTCCTTGGGGGTGACGTAGCAGAGCATGGCCGTGCCATACCAGCCGATCATCGCCGCGCCGATCGCACTGGTGATGTGGTCGTAGCCCGGTGCGATGTCGGTGGTGAGCGGGCCGAGCGTGTAGAACGGCGCTTCGCCGCACTCGCGCAGCTGCTTGTCCATGTTTTCCTTGATCAGCTGCATCGGCACGTGGCCGGGCCCTTCGATCATGGTCTGCACGTCGTGCTTCCATGCGATTTTCGTCAGTTCGCCAAGCGTTTCCAGCTCACCGAACTGCGCGGCGTCGTTGGCATCGGCGATGCACCCGGGGCGCAGGCCATCGCCGAGCGAGAAGGTCACATCGTAGGCCTTCATGATCTCGCAGATGTCCTCGAAGTGCGTGTAGAGGAAATTCTCCTTGTGGTGGGCCAGGCACCACTTGGCCAGGATGCTGCCGCCGCGCGAGACGATGCCGGTGACGCGTCGTGCGGTGAGCGGCACATAGCGCAGCAGCACGCCGGCATGGATGGTGAAGTAGTCCACGCCCTGTTCGGCCTGCTCGATGAGGGTGTCGCGGAAGATCTCCCAGGTCAGCGCCTCGGCACGACCGTCCACCTTCTCCAACGCCTGGTAGATCGGCACGGTGCCGATGGCGACCGGCGAATTGCGGATGATCCACTCACGCGTCTCGTGGATGTGCTTGCCGGTGGACAGGTCCATCACCGTGTCGCCACCCCAGCGGATCGCCCAGACCAGCTTCTCCACTTCTTCGGCAATACCCGAGGACACCGCACTGTTGCCGATGTTGGCGTTGATCTTGGTCAGGAAATTGCGCCCGATGATCATCGGTTCGCTTTCCGGGTGGTTGATGTTGTTGGGTAACACGGCGCGGCCGCGGGCGATTTCATCGCGCACGAACGCCGGGGTGATGATCTTCGGCAGGGAGGCGCCAAACGACTCCCCGGGGTGCTGCTTCAGCAGGGCCGCATCGCGGATCGCTTCGATGCGCTGGTTCTCGCGGATCGCCACGAATTCCATTTCCGGGGTGATGATGCCGCGCCGCGCATAGTGCATCTGGGTGACATTGGCCCCGGCCATGGCACGACGCGGGGTAATGCGCGATGGGAACCGCACCGCGTCCAGGCGCGCATCGGTTTCGCGCGAGCGGCCAAAGGTCGAGCTCAGGCCGGTCAGCAGTTCGGTGTCGCCACGCTCGGCCACCCAGCCGGCGCGCAAGGGCGCCAGCCCCACCGAGAGATCGATGCTCGCCTGCGGGTCGGTATAGGGCCCGGAGGTGTCATAGACGGTCACCGGCGCGTTCTCCTCGCCGCCGAACAGCGTGGGCGTGCGGGTCAGCACGATCTCGCGCATCGGCACCTGCAGGTCGCTGCGCGAACCGGGCACGTGGATCTTGCGCGACCCTGGAATCGGGCGGGTCACCGACTCGGAGAGTTGCTGGGCCTGTTGCTGCAGGGCGGAAGGCTGTGCGTTCATCGGGCATCGTCCAAAAAGGTCGGGGACGAAGCGGCGGCGCACGGCAGACGGATTGCGGGCGGTCACCGGGCACGGTAGCCCTGCGGCGCAGTGCATCTGCAGTTGCGAAGCTTCCTACGCCGGTATCAACCGGATCAGGTTCGAAGGGACTGTCTCAACCTTGGCCATGTGGCCGCGGTACCCCCGCTTCGGGGCGAATTAGACCACAAACGACACCACGGTAGCCGCCGGACAGCGGGCGATTGCCTTGCTCCGGCGTGCGCGTGAACAACGCCCTGACGCTGCCTGGACTAGAATGTTGCGGCGCGGTATACGCCCTGTTGCTTCCCACCGCCCGACCAGAGCCCCTGTTCTGGCCACCCGCACAGTCCGGCATCGACCGGCTTGAATCGCCCCAGTTGTCGCCGTTGTGCCGCTGGAGACTGCAAGCATTCGCTCGCCCCATTTGTTCGGAGAAACTCCTGCATGGTGTTTCGTATTTCCATCGCACTGGTCATTGTTCTGGTGCTGCTGGCCGGGATCGCGCCCGGCCCGTTCAATGCCGTCATCCAGAGCGGCCTGACACCCATCATCAAGAGCACCGGCTGGCTGTACCTGCTGGTGGTGTTCATCACGTTGTCGTTCCTGATGTACCTGGCGTTCGGCCGTTTCGGTTCGTTGCGCATCGGCGGTGAAGATGCCGAGCCGGATTTTTCCAATGCCAGCTGGATGTCGATGCTGTTCGCTGCGGGCATGGGCATCGGCCTGGTGTTCTGGGGCGCCGCCGAGCCGATCTCGCACTTCGTCAAGCCGCCCGAAGGGCTGGCGCCGCAGAGCATGGACGCGGCACGTGCATCGATGCGCTACGCCTTCTTCCATTGGGGCCTGCACCCGTGGGCCATCTACGCACTGATCGGGCTGGCAATGGCGTGGTTCCAGTTCAACCGCAATGGCCGTGGGTTGATCAGTGACCTGCTGCAGCCGCTGATCGGCCGCCATCATCGCGGCTGGATCGGCACGGTGGTGAACGTGGCCGCCGTGGTGGCAACGGCCATCGGCGTGGCCACCACGCTGGGCTTTGGCACCATCCAGATTGCCGCCGGCATCGAGCGGGTGTTCGGCATCCGCTCCTCGCCCGCCGTGCAGCTCACCATCATTGCCGTCGCGTTCGTGCTCTACATGGCCTCGACCACCAGCGGCGTGCACCGCGGCATCAAGTGGCTGTCCAACTTCAACCTGGGGTTGGCCGCGCTGCTGCTGGCCCTGATACTGGTGCTGGGGCCGACCGGCTTCATCTTCGACACGTTCACCACCACCCTGGGTTCCTACCTCAACCAGCTGGTGACGATGAGCCTGCGCATGTCGCCGTTCTCGGGCAGCACATGGGTGGCGGACTGGACGATCTTCTACTGGGCGTGGTGGATCGCCTGGGCCCCGTTCGTAGGCTCGTTCATCGCGCGGGTCTCGCGTGGGCGCAGCATCCGCGAGTTCGTGCTGGGCGTGGTGATCGCGCCGAGCGTGCTCGGCTTCCTGTGGTTCTCGGTGTTTGGCGGCACGGCGCTGTGGTCGCAGATTTTCGGCCACGTCGACCTGGTCCAGGCGCTGGGCAACGGCTATGAAACCGTGTTGTTCACGATGTTCGACAGCCTGCCGATGCCGACCGTGTTGTCGGTAGTGGCGCTGGTGCTGCTGGTGATCTTCTTTGTGACCTCGGCCGATTCCGCAGTGCTGGTGCTGGCCACCATGTCCACCGATGAAGCCGGCGAGCCGCCGCTGTCGCGCAAGATGGCCTGGGGGGTGGCGATTGCGTTGATTGCCGGTGCACTGCTACTGGCCGGCGGCCTGGATGCACTGCAGGGCATGATCACCATTGCCGCACTACCGTTTGCCCTGTTGATGCTGCTGGTGATGTGGTCGCTGTACCGCGTGCTGGACATGGAATATGCCTTGCAGCGTCGCCGCGCGCAGCGCGCGCGACACATGATGGACGCCTGGATAGAGCGCGAAATCGCCGCGCAGGAAGAAACCCGCGACGAGGCCGCGCGGGCGCCGTAGCGGGCGCGCACCCGGTAACCTGCGCAACCGTGAAGCCGACCGTTGGTCGGCTTACGGCTTCGTTCGGGCATGCTGCGCGCGTTCGGGCCGCTTCGCAGCCGATAGGCTTGCGGAAGGCAGGGCAAAAACATGCTTCTTTTGGCCTGCCAGCATTCTGGCCACGCAGGCGTGGGGGGAGCGTCACCACCAACGGTGGTGACCTACCGGCACGCGGGCATCGGTGACCGCGTGCGGAGCACCCCGGCGGCCGTAGATCCACACCATCCGTGGATAGCACCCTTCGCGCACCGCAAGCCGAGCCCCTTGGCGGCCAGCAGATCCTTGGCAAAATAAAGGAGGAGGGCGCCGCAGGCGGCCGGGGGACATTTGCACAAGGGTCTGCTGGCCGCCAAGGGGCCCCCGACGCTCGCGGCACGCCCAAACGAGGAGGCTGTCGGCGCAAAGCGTCACCACCAACGGTGGTGACCTACCGGCACCCGGGCATCGGTGCCCGCGTGCGGAGCTCCCCGGCGGCCGTAGATCCATGCCATGCGTGGATGCCGCTCTTCACGTCCCGCAAGCCGAGCCCCTTGGCGGCCGGCAGGTCCTTGGCAAAATAAAGGAGGAGGCCGGCGCCGCAGGCGTCGGCCGGGGGACAGTTGCACAAGGGTCTGCCGGCCGCCAAGGGGCCCCGGACGCGCGCGGCGCACCTGATCGAAGATCGCTCCTGCTTTGTGTTGGCGTTACCTCAGTACCCCGCAGCCTGCCCATCCTTGCGGCTTTCCGAGGCGCCGTAATACACGCCGGTGTCCGGGTCGCGCAGGATCGCCTGGTAGCCACCGTACGGGCCATCGGCGAATACCACCCGATGGCCCTTGCGCATCAGCGCACGCACGGTTTCATACGGGAAGCCGGTTTCCAGGTTGACCTCGCCACCGTCGCTCATCGCAGTGGCCTGTCCGGTCGGCTCGGTCGAGCCTTCATGCTGGATGCGCGGCGCATCGCCGGCTTCCTGCAGGTTCATGCCGAAGTCGACCATGTTCATCACGATCTGCGCATGGCCCTGCGGCTGCATCGCCCCGCCCATCACCCCGAAGCTCATCCACGGCTTGCCGCCCTTGGTCACGAACGCGGGAATGATGGTCTGGAACGGTCGTTTGCCCGGCGCGTAGCCGTTCGGATGGTCCTTCTGCAGCACGAACATCTCACCGCGATCCTGCAGGATGAAGCCCAGCCCCGGCGGCGCCATGCCGCTGCCCATGCCACGGTAGTTGGACTGAATCAGCGACACCATCATGCCGTCCGCGTCGGCTACGGTCATGTAGATCGTGTCGCCTTCCTGCAGCTGTTTGGGCGTGCCCGGCTGCACCTCGCGCAGCGCCTTGTCCATGGAAATCAGTTTGCGCCGCTCGGCCGCGTAGCCCTTGGAAATGAGCTTGTCCACCGGCGCCGGCTGGAACGCCATGTCGGCATAGAAGCGCGCGCGGTCGGCGAAGGCCAGCTTCTTGGCCTCCACGAACAGATGCACGTGCTCGGGAGAGCCGAAGGCGATCTTGGAGAAGTCGTAGCCCTCGAGCACATTGAGGATCTGCAGCGCGGCAATGCCCTGGCTGTTCGGCGGCAACTCCCACACGTCGTAACCGCGATAGTTGCTGCTGACCGGCTCGACCCACTCACCGTGGTGGCTGGCCAGGTCGTCGTAGCTCAGGTAACCACCGTTGGCCTTGAAGTAGCTGCCGATGGTGCGCGCGATGTCGCCCTTGTAGAACGCATCCCGCCCGCCCTGCGCGATCTGCTCCAGGGTGTTGGCCAGGTTGGGGTTCTTCCACATCTCACCCTTGCGTGGCGCATGGCCATCCACGGTGAACTGCTCTTTGAAACCGGGGTACTGCGACAGCTTGGGCACCGAGCGGTCCCAGTAGTAAGCGATCACCTCGGCCACCGGATGGCCCTCGCGCGCGTAGCGGATGGCCGGGGCCAGGTTGTCGGCCATCGGCTTGCGCCCGAAGCGCTCGTGCAGCGCGAACCAGCCATCCACCGCGCCCGGCACCGACACCGGCAGCGGGCCGGTGGCCGGGATTTCCTTCAGGCCACGGCGCTGGAACTCGGCCAGGGTCAGCGACTTCGGGGAACGCCCGGAGCCGTTGTAACCGTACAGCTTCTGCGTTTTGGGGTCCCAGACGATGGCGAACAGGTCGCCGCCGATGCCGTTGCCGGTCGGCTCCATCAGCCCCAACGCCGCGTTGGCGGCGATGGCCGCATCCATTGCCGAACCACCGGACTTCATCACGTCCAGTGCGATCTGGGTCGCCAAGGGCTGCGAGGTGGCCGCCATCGCGTGCGGGGCAATGACTTCCGAGCGGGTCGCGAAGGCGTGGCCGGTGACGCGGTCGGCCGCCGAAGCGAGCATGGGAAGGGCACACAGGACAGCGGCGGCAAGCAGGCCGCGGGCAAGACGTCGGGACACGGGGTGGTTCCTGATGGGTGGTAGCGGCTTGATAGTGGCCGTAATTGCCCGGCGACGGCATCGGACAATGGTCATGGGCGTGCCCGAAAGGAAGATCATTTCCGCGCAGAATGCCGCGGCAAAATAGTGAATTCGGGTTCACCGTAACGATTTCAGCCGCAACCATCCTTGCGTGGCGGGGCTTTGCGCTGGATGCAGGCGAAACCGTTGCAAATATCGCCGCAACGGTTGACAGCCCTGAAAGCGCTGTGGTTTTCTCGATCTCATGTTGCAGCGCACAGCCATCCGCGAATCCATCCAGCACGCCGACCCCGGCGCGGCCTCGATCCGTTCGCTTCTTGTCCTCGTACTTATTACCCAACCAACAGGTGCGGGACGGACCGGCGTGTAAGCAAGACTGCCAGGTATCCATCAAAACCCGCACCCACCCAGGTGCGGGTTTTTTCGTTTCAGAGCCCCTCGATTCTTCCTCCCCCTCCCCTTCCCCACGCCGAGTTTCCCTTCCCCATGACCCGCCAGCCCGCCACCGCCGCCCCGATGCCCAGCGCCCCACCGGCGTGTGCGTGTGGCCGTGGCCCTGCGCGCGCCACCCCTTCCCCTGATTGGCCGACGCGTCGCTGACCGTCGGCCTTCTTTTTTTTGCCTCCAAAGGATCTTCCCCATGAGCACCAACGACCTGCCCCAGATCAAGATCGCTGTTGTCGGCTACGGCAGTCAGGGCCGCGCCCACGCCTTGAACCTGCGTGAATCCGGCTTCGACGTTGTCATCGGGCTGCGCCCGGGCGGCCCCACCGAGGTCAAGGCGCAGGCCGACGGCTTCACCGTCCAGGCCCCCGCCGAGGCGGTCAAGGACGCCGACCTGGTCGCCGTGCTGACCCCGGACATGGTGCAGAAGAAGCTCTACGAAGACGTGCTCGCGCCGAACATGAAACAAGGCGCGTGCCTGCTGTTCGCGCATGGCTTGAACGTGCATTTCGACATGATCAAACCCCGCGAGGATCTGGATGTAGTACTGGTCGCGCCGAAGGGCCCCGGCGCGCTGGTGCGTCGCGAGTACGAAATCGGGCGCGGCGTGCCGTGCATCTGGGCGGTCCACCAGGACCGCAGCGGCAAGGCGGCCGAGTACGCGCTGGCCTATGCCGCCGGCCTGGGCGGCGCCCGCGCCAACCTGATCCAGACCACCTTCAAGGAAGAGACCGAGACCGACCTGTTCGGCGAGCAGGCGGTGCTGTGCGGCGGGGCCTCGGCGCTGGTCCAGGCCGGTTTCGAGACCCTGGTGGAAGCCGGTTACCAGCCGGAAATCGCCTATTACGAGGTCCTGCACGAACTGAAGCTGATCGTGGACCTGTTCTACGAAGGCGGCATCACCCGGATGCTGGAATTCATCTCCGAAACCGCCCAGTACGGCGATTACGTCAGTGGTCCGCGCGTCATCGATGCCGGCACCAAGGCGCGCATGAAGGACGTGTTGACCGACATCCAGAACGGCACCTTCACCAAGAACTGGGTGGCCGAGTACGAAGCGGGCCTGCCCAACTACAACAAATTCAAGCAGGCCGACCTGGAGCACCCGATCGAGAAGGTAGGCAAGGAACTGCGCGCCAAGATGGTCTGGTTGCAAAGTCAAGCCGCGTAACCCGCGGCTCCCCCACCCGCTTTCGTAAAGGTCACCGCATGAATACCTCCGCACACAGCAGCGCGCCCCGCAACGGCGCACGCTGGTTGACGCAGGCCCTGGAAGCCGAGGGCGTGCATACGCTGTTCGGCTATCCGGGCGGCACCATCATGCCGTTCTACGACGCCCTGGTGGATTCCGGGCTGAAGCACATCCTGGTCCGCCATGAACAAGGCGCGGCGCTGGCCGCCAATGGCTACGCCCGCGCCAGCGGCCAGGTCGGCGTGTGCGTGGCCACCTCCGGCCCGGGCGCGTCCAACCTGGTCACCGGCATCGCCGATGCGATGCTCGATTCGGTGCCGATGGTCTGCATCACCGGCCAGGTTGCCACCCCGCTGCTGGGCACCGACGCGTTCCAGGAACTGGACGTGTTCGGGCTGACCCTGCCGATCGTCAAGCACAGCTGGCTGGTGCGCTCGGTCGATGACCTGCCGCGGGTAGTCGCCGAGGCCTTCCGCATCGCCCGGGAAGGGCGCCCCGGGCCGGTGCTGATCGACCTGCCCAAGGACGTGCAGATCGCCGACGCCGCGCACCTGCCCGCGCATGTGCCGGCATTGGTGAGCCCGCCGCCAGCCCCGCAGGACGCGGCATTGGCACAGGCCATCGTGGCCATCGCCGAGGCCGAGAAGCCGGTCATCTATGCCGGTGGTGGGGTGGCGTTGGGCGATGCGGTGGAGGACTTCCGCCGCTTCGTGGATGCCAGTGCGATCCCCACCGTACTGACCCTGCGCGGGCTGGGCGCGCTGCCGGCGCAGCACCCGCACTACCTGGGCATGCTGGGCATGCACGGCACCCGCGCGGCCAACATGGCCGTGCAGGAGAGCGACCTGCTGGTGGTGGTCGGTGCGCGTTTCGATGACCGTGCCACGGGCAAGTTGAATGAATTCGCCCCGTTCGCACGGGTCATCCATATCGACGCCGATGCGTATGAAATCTCCAAGCTGCGCACCGCCGACATCGCCGTGCCCGGCAACGTCGGCACCGCCCTGCGTGCGCTGACTGCCGCCGCCTCCGCCGCGCCACCGGCAAGCCAGGACACCTGGCGCAAGCGCTGCAACAGCAACCGCGAACGCTTCGCTGCCCGCTACGACGCACCGGGCAAGCACATCTACGCCCCGGCGTTGCTGAAGCGCCTGAGCGAGCTGGCCCCGAGCGATGCGATCATCGCCTGCGACGTCGGCCAGCACCAGATGTGGGTGGCCCAGCACTGCCGCTTCAACCACCCGCGCAACCACCTCACTAGTGGCGCGCTCGGCACCATGGGCTTCGGCCTGCCGGCGGCGATGGGCGCGCAGTTCGCCTGCCCGGACCGCACCGTGGTGCTGGTCTCCGGTGACGGCAGTTTCATGATGAACGTGCAGGAGCTGGTGACCATCGCCCGCTGCCGCCTGCCGGTGAAGATCGTGCTGCTGGACAACAGCTCGCTGGGCATGGTTCGCCAGTGGCAGGAACTGTTCTTCGCCGAGCGCTACAGCGAGATCGACCTGTCCGACAACCCGGACTTCGCCGCACTGGCGCAGGTGTTCGGCATTCCGGCCACCCGCATCGATGCCCGCGACGATGTCGAAGGGGGGCTGGCCGCGTTGCTGGCCCAGCCGGGCCCGGCCCTGCTGCACGTGGCCATCGACGCACGCGCCAACGTGTGGCCGCTGGTGCCGCCCAACAACGCCAACAGCACGATGCTGGACAGCAACCCCGCTCACCAGACCCAGGAGTTCCCCAATGCAATACCGGCTTGACCTGGTGCTGGTCCCCGCCGAAGGGGCGCTGCTGCGCGTGATCGGCATGGCCGAACGTCGCGGCTTCGCCCCGCGCGCGATCGCCGGCGCCCCCAATGCCGATGACGCGGGCCGCTGGCATCTGCAGCTGGTGGTGGACAGCAACCGTCCGCCGGAAACGCTGTGCCGGCAGATCGAAAAGATCTACGACTGCATTTCGGTGCGCATCAGCGCGCTGGAACCCACTGCCGGAGTCTCGGCATGAACGCCCGCACCGTGACACCGGTGCCGGTACGGAGGTGTCTTCTCCAAGCACAGGGATGCACGACCTCGCACGCAGGCGCGCCGTTCCCGCAGCGGGCAGCCTGCGGCAACCTGCGTGGTCTGGACCGGCATGCCCGCTAGCTACGCCACGCAGGACCCGGACGTAGGCGAGGTAAGCGTCGCTGACGTGCTGGCCGCGCAGGCGCGCCTGCGCCGTTTCCTGCCGCCCACCCCGCTGCATTACGCCGAGCGCTTCGGCGTGTGGTTGAAGCTGGAGAACCTGCAGCGCACCGGTTCCTACAAGGTGCGCGGCGCGTTGAATGCGCTGTTGGCCGGGCGCGAGCGCGGCGACGAGCGGCCGGTGATCTGTGCCTCGGCCGGCAACCATGCCCAGGGCGTGGCCTGGGCCGCCTATCGCCTGAACATCCCGGCGATCACGGTGATGCCGCACGGCGCACCGGCGACCAAGATCGCCGGCGTCGCCCACTGGGGCGCCACGGTACGCCAGCACGGCAACAGCTACGACGAGGCCTATGCCTTCGCCCGCGCGTTGGCCGACCAGCATGGCTACCGCTTCCTGTCCGCCTTCGACGACCCGGACGTGATCGCCGGCCAGGGCACGCTGGGCATCGAACTGGCCCCGCACGCACCGGACGTGGTGATCGTGCCGATCGGTGGCGGCGGTTTGGCGTCCGGCGTGGCGCTGGCGCTGAAATCGCAGGGCGTGCGCATCGTCGGCGCGCAGGTCGAAGGTGTCGATTCGATGGCCCGGGCGATCCGCGGCAACGTCCGTGAGATCGCCCCGGTCGCCACCCTGGCCGACGGCGTCAAGGTGAAGATCCCCGGCCTGCTGACCCGCAAGCTGTGCAGCGCGCTGCTGGACGATGTGGTGATCGTGCGCGAAGCGGAGCTGCGCGAAACCCTGGTGCGGCTGGCACTGGAAGAACACATCATTGCCGAAGGCGCCGGTGCGCTGGCGCTGGCCGCCGGTCGCCGCGTGGCCGGCAAGCGCAAATGCGCGGTGGTGTCCGGCGGCAACATCGACGCGATGGTGCTGGCCCAGCTGCTGGCCGACATCCGCCCGCGCTCGCCGCGCAAACCGCGCCGCCGCGCCAGTGAACGAACGCGACTACCGCTGCCCACCGCGCTCGCCCCACCCACGATTCCCGTTGCTTCCCCTTCCTTTGCCACCCCATCCGACATCGCTGTCGAGGAGACCTCCTGGTGACCACGCCCAACTCCCCCCGAATTAGAATTTTCGACACCACCCTGCGCGACGGCGAGCAATCGCCGGGCTGCAGCATGAGCCCGCAGCAGAAGCTGGTGATGGCCCGTGCGCTGGACGAGCTGGGCGTGGACATCATCGAAACCGGCTTCCCGGCCAGCTCGCAGTCCGACCGCGAAGCAATGGCGATGATCGGCCGCGAAGTACGCCGCCCCACCCTGGCGGTGCTGTCGCGCTGCCTGGCCGGCGACATCGAAACCTCGGCCAAGGCCCTGGAAGCGGCGGCCAACGCGCGCCTGCACGTATTCCTGTCGACCAGCCCGCTGCATCGCGAGCACAAGCTGCGGATGAGCCGCGAGCAGGTGCTGGAATCGGTGCACAAGCATGTCAGCCTGGCCCGCAGCTATGTGGATGACGTGGAATTTTCGGCCGAAGACGCCACCCGCACCGAGGAAGACTTCCTGATCGAGGTGGCCCGCGTCGCGGTCGCTGCCGGTGCCACCACCATCAACCTGCCCGATACCGTAGGGTTCACCACGCCGGAAGAAATCCGCGGCATGTTCCAGCGCGTCATCGCCGGCGTATCCGACAGCGACCGCATCATCTTCAGCGCGCACTGCCACAACGACCTGGGACTGGCCGTGGCCAATTCGCTGGCCGCCATCGAAGGCGGTGCGCGCCAGGTGGAATGCACCATCAACGGCATCGGCGAGCGCGCCGGCAACTGCGCGCTGGAAGAGATCGCCATGGTGCTGAAGGTGCGCAACGCCTTCTACGCCGAAGACACCCGCATCAACACCCCGCGCATCGTCGGCACCTCGCAGTTGCTGCAGCGCCTGGTGGGCATGCCGGTGCAACGCAACAAGGCGGTGGTCGGCGCCAATGCATTCGCGCACGAATCGGGCATCCACCAGCACGGCATGCTGCGCCACCGCGGCACTTACGAAATCATGCGCCCCGAAGATGTGGGCTGGGAGTCCTCGCAGATGGTGCTGGGCCGCCACAGTGGCCGCGCGGCAGTGGAACAGCGCCTGCGGGCGCTGGGCTTCTGGCTGGACGAAGACGAATTGAAGCTGGTCTTCGAGCAGTTCAAGGCATTGTGCGAACAGCAGCGCGTGGTGACCGACGCCGACCTGCAGACCCTGATGCAGGGCAGTGCCACCCAGAGCGGCTACCGCCTGGCCTCGATGACCATCAGCGATGTCGGCAGCCGCGCCAACGCGCTGGTGGAGCTGTCCGACCCGGACGGCAACCGCGTTGCTGAAACCTCCCAGGGCGATGGCCCGGTGGATGCGCTGTTTGGCGCGCTGTCGGCGGCTACCGGCGTGCAGCTGATGCTGGACAGCTACCACGTGCACAGCGTCGGCATTGGTGCCGATGCGCGCGGCGAGGCCAATCTGAGCGTGCGTCACGAGGGCGTGGAGTACGAAGGCACCGGCACCAGCCGCGACATCATCGAAGCGTCCGCACTGGCCTGGTTGGAGGTCGCCAACCGCCTGCTGCGCCAGCGCAGTGCCAGCACCGAGCAACCCGCGGCCAGCGCCGCCGCCTGAGGACCCGAGCATGAGCGCCTTCGACAGCAACCACCCCAGTGCCGACGCCCCCGTTGCCGGCCAGCGCTGGAACGCCCACGACTACGCCATCGATGCCGGCTTCGTGCCGGTGCTCGGCGGCGCGGTGGCGCGGCTGCTCGACCCGCAGCGCGGTGAACGCATCCTCGACCTGGGCTGCGGCGACGGTGTGTTGAGCGTCGAGCTGGCGCTCGGCGGCGCGCACATCACCGGTGTGGATGCCTCGCCGGAGCTGGTGGGCGGCGCCCGTGCACGCGGTATCCAGGCGCACGTCATGGATGCCCATGCGATGCGCTTCGAGCAGTCCTTCGATGCGGTGTTCAGCAACGCCGCCCTGCACTGGATGCGTGAGCCGGACCGGGTGATCGAAAGCGTGCGCCGTGCGCTGAAGCCCGGCGGCCGCTTCGTCGCCGAGATGGGCGGGCACGGCAACGTCATCGCCATCACCAGCGCGCTGCAGGCCGCGCTGTGTGCCAATGGCCACGCTACACCGGCATTCCCGTGGTACTTCCCCAGTGCCGACCAGTACGCCGATCGGCTGCGCGCGCATGGCTTCCAGGTGCGCTTCATCGCGTGCGACGCCCGCCCCACGCCCCTGCCCACCGGCATGCGCGGCTGGCTGCGCACCTTCGCCTCACCGTTCCTGACCGGGGTGGAAGGCGCGGCGCGGCAGCGGGTGATCGATGACACCTTGGCCCTGCTCGAACCAACCCTGCGCGACGCGCGCGGCCAGTGGACGGCCGATTACGTGCGGCTGCGTTTCGACGCACGCCTGCGCACCGTCTGATACAACCCTTACATGAACCGCAGCAAGGCCATCCCATGACCCCAGCTCCCCGCACCCTGTACGACAAACTGTGGGACGCCCACTTGGTCGTGCCCGAATCGGACAGCGCGCCCGCCGTGCTGTATATCGACCTGCACCTGATCCACGAGGTGACCTCGCCGCAGGCCTTCACCGCGCTGCGCGAACGCGGCCTGTCGCCGCGTTGTCCGGACCGGACCAAGGCCACGATGGACCACTCCACCCCCACCCTGCCGGCCCGCGCCGACGGCAGCCTGCCCTATGCCAGCGCCGCCTCCGAGGCGCAGGTGGCGATGCTGGCGCGCAACTGCGCCGAGCACGCCATCGAACTGTTCGACCTGCACTCGGCCAACCGCGGCATCGTCCACGTGATCGCCCCCGAGCAGGGCTTCACCCAGCCGGGCATGACCATTGTCTGCGGCGACAGCCACACCTCCACGCATGGTGCATTCGGGGCCTTGGCCTTCGGCATCGGCACCAGTGAAGTGGGCCACGTGCTGGCCACCCAGTGCCTGCTGCAACGCAAAGCGAAGACCATGGCGATCACCGTCGACGGCGTGCTGCCGGTCGGCGTGGGCGCCAAGGACGTGGTGCTGCACATCATCGGGGTGATCGGCGTCAACGGGGGTACCGGCCACGTGCTGGAGTTCCGTGGCAGCGCGATCGAGGCGATGGACATGGAGCAGCGCATGACCCTGTGCAACATGTCCATTGAAGCCGGCGCGCGCGCCGGCATGGTCGCCCCGGACCAGACCACCTTCGACTGGGTGGCCAACACCCCGCGCGGCCCCAAGGGTGCCGACTTCGACGCCGCCGTGGTCGCCTGGTCGCAGCTGCGCAGCGATGCCGGCGCGCGCTTCGATGCGGCCGTGCATATCGACGCCGCCGACATCCGCCCCACCCTGACCTGGGGCACCCATCCGGGCACCGCCATCGCGGTTGACCAGCCGATTCCGGCGGCCAACGATGCCGCCGACCAGAAGGGCCTGGACTACATGCAGTTCCACGCCGGGCAGACCTTGGCGGGTACCCCGGTGGACGTGGTGTTTGTCGGCTCGTGCACCAATGGCCGCCTGAGCGACATGCGCGAAGTGGCGCAGGTGCTGCAGGGCCGTCGCATCGCCGAGGGCGTGCGCATGCTGGTGGTGCCCGGCTCGGAGATCGTCAAGCGGCAGGCTGAAGCCGAGGGCATCGACACCATCGTGCGTGCGGCCGGCGCGGAATGGCGCGAGCCGGGGTGTTCGATGTGCATTGCCATGAATGGCGACCTGGTCGCCCCCGGGCAGCTGGCGGTGAGTACCAGCAACCGCAATTTCGAAGGCCGCCAGGGCCCCGGGTCGCGCACGTTGCTGGCCTCGCCGATGACCGCCGCCTGGGCCGCGGTGAACGGCCGCGTGGCCGACCCGCGTGAACTGTACGCCGCCCGGGAGGTGGCCTGATGAGCGGCTTCCGTAGCCTGACGTCCACCAGCGTGGTGCTGGCCGGGACCAACATCGATACCGACCAGATCATTCCGGCGCGGTTCCTGTCCACCACCGAGCGCGCCGGGCTGGGCAAGCATGCCTTCAACGACTGGCGCTGGCAGGCCGACGGCTCACCGACTCCGGACTTCGCCTTCAACCAGCCGCACAACGCCGGCCGCAGCATCCTGCTGGCCGGGCGCAACTTCGGCTGCGGTTCCTCGCGCGAGCATGCGCCGTGGGCATTGACCGACCTGGGCCTGCGCGCCATCGTCAGCAGCGAGATCGCCGACATCTTCCGCGGCAATTCGCTGAAGAACGGCCTGCTGCCGATCGTGCTGGACGAGGCCGACGTGCAGACCCTGATGCAGCGCCCCGACGATGCACTGACCATCGATGTGGCCACGCGCGAACTGCGCACCCCCGATGGCCGGGTCTACACCTTCCCGCTGGACGGCTTCTCGCAGACCTGTCTGCTGGAAGGCGTGGACCAGCTGGGGTATCTGTTGGGCCGCGGCCCTGAAATTGAACGCTATGAGAGTGAACATGCACGCTGAGATCGTCGTACTGCCCGGTGATGGCATTGGTCCGGAAGTCGCCACCGCCGCCGTGGCGGTACTGGACGCCGTCGCGACCCGCTTCGGCCACACCTTTGTATTCACCGAGCACGACATCGGGGGCATCGCCATCGACCGTCACGGCGAACCGCTGCCGGCCGCCACCCTCGATGCCTGCCGCAACGCGCAGGCGATCCTGCTGGGCGCGGTGGGCGGCCCGAAGTGGTCCGATCCCAACGCCAAGGTGCGCCCCGAGCAGGGCCTGCTGGCTATCCGCAAGGCATTGGGCCTGTACGCCAACCTGCGCCCGGTGCGCACCCACGAGGCGGCGCTGAACGCCTCGCCGATCAAGCCCGAGCTGCTGCGCGGCGTGGACTTCGTGGTGGTGCGCGAGCTGACCGGCGGCATCTACTTCGGCGAGAAGACCCGCACCGCCGACACCGCCAGCGACCTGTGCAGCTACAGCGTGGCCGAAATCGAGCGTGTGCTGCGCACTGCCTTCCGTCTGGCACGGCAGCGCCGCGGCAAGGTCACCTCGGTGGACAAGGCCAATGTGCTGGAAACATCGCGCCTGTGGCGCGATGTGGCCGCGCGGATTGGCCGCGAGGAGTTCCCGGAGATCGCACTGGAGCACCAGCTGGTCGATTCGATGGCCATGCACCTGCTGGCCAAGCCGCGCGAGTACGACGTGATCGTCACCGAGAACATGTTCGGCGACATCCTTACCGACGAAGCCTCCATGCTGGCCGGCTCGCTGGGCCTGCTGCCGTCGGCCTCGCTGGGTGAGCCCGGCGCGGTCGGCATCTACGAGCCGATCCACGGCTCGGCGCCGGACATTGCCGGCAAGGGCATCGCCAACCCGTACGCGACGATCTTCAGCGCGGCGATGCTGCTACGCCATTCGTTGGGGCTGGCGGACGAAGCGGCGGCGGTGGAGGCGGCCGTGCATGCGGCGTTGGATGCGGGCGTGTTCACCGCCGATCTGGCCGCCCAGGGGGCTGCGGTAAGCACCACCCAGGCCACCGACACGGTGCTGGCGCGGCTGCGGGCCTGACCGGCCACGGGCCTCGGCCCAATGCCGATACCCGGTAGAGCCGACCATTGGTCGGCTGGCCGCGCAGCGCGCGGCCGCTCTTTTGCGGGTAATCGGTGCCGGCGCGGAGAGCAGCCGACCAACGGTCGGCTCTACGGGGTGTCTGCGTCGGCATTCATGCTGACCGGCCTCGGCCCAATGCCGATACCCGGTAGAGCCGACCGTTGGTCGGCTGGCCGCGCAGCGCGTGGCCGCTCTTTTGCGGGTAACCGGTGCCGGCGCGGAGAGCAGCCGACCAACGGTCGGCTCTACGGGATGTCTGCGTCGGCATTCATGCTGACCGGCCACGGCCCAATGCCGATACCCGGTAGAGCCGACCATTGGTCGGCTGACCGCGCAGCGCGCGGTTGCTCTTTTGCGGGTAGCGGTGCCGGCGCGGAGAGCAGCCGACCAACGGTCGGCTCTACGGGTTGTCTGCGTCGGCATTCATGCTGACCGGCCACGGCCCAATGCCGATACCCGGTAGAGCCGACCATTGGTCGGCTGACCGCGCAGCGCGCGGTTGCTCTTTTGCGGGTAATCGGTGCCGGCGCGGAGAGCAGCCGACCAACGGTCGGCTCTACGGGTGTCTGCGTCGGCATTCATGCTGACCGGCCACGGCCCAATGCCGATACCCGGTAGAGCCGACCGTTGGTCGGCTGGCCGCGCAGCGCGCGGCCGCTCTTTTGCGGGTAAGCGGTGCCGGCGCGGAGAGCAGCCGACCAACGGTCGGCTCTACGGGATCATCGACATCGGGAGTCGGCCGATATCGGTCAACCCGCGCTGCCCTCATCCGGCTTCACCCGGAACCACGCCGCATACAACGCCGGCAGGAACACCAGGGTCAGCACCGTGCCGACGATCAAGCCACCCATGATCGAGATCGCCATCGAGCCGTAGAACGCACTGCGCGACAACGGAATCATCGCCAGCACCGCGGCCAGCGCGGTCAACACGATCGGGCGGAAGCGGCGCACGGTGGCGTCGATGATCGCGTGCCAGCGGTCATGGCCGGCGTCGATGTCCTGCTGGATCTGGTCGATCAGGATCACCGAGTTGCGCATGATCATGCCGGCCAGGGCAATCGTGCCCAGCAGCGCGACGAAGCCGAACGGTGCACGGAACAGCAGCAGGAACAGCGTGGCCCCGATGATGCCCAGCGGCGCGGTGACCAGCACCATCGCCGCCCGCGAGAAGCTGCGCAGCTGCAGCATCAGCAGCGTGGCCACCACGATCAGGAACAGCGGCATGCCGGCCTTGATCGAGTTCTGCCCGCGCGCCGAATCCTCGACCGTGCCGCCGGTCTCCATCAGGTAGCCCGACGGCAGCTGTGCGCGAATGCCGTCCAGGGTCGGTTCGATCTGCTTGACCACGTCCAGCGGCTGCATGCCGTCACCGATGTCGGCGCGTACGGTCACCGTCGGCAGGCGGTTGCGATGCCAGATGATGCCGTCCTCGAACGCATACTCCAGGCGGGCCACCTGCGACAACGTCACCGGGGTGCCGCTGGCGGTGGGAATGGCCAGGCTGCCGATCATGCCCAACTGCGCGCGCTCGTTGTCCGGGCCACGCAGCAGCATCTCGATCTGGCGGTTGCCTTCACGATAGGTGCTCACGCTCATGCCCGACAGCGAACTGCTCAGGAACTGGCTGACCTGCGCACTGCTCACGCCCAGCGCGCGCGCACGGTCCTGGTCGATCACCAGCCGCACCACTTTGCTCGGTTCACTCCAGTCCAGGTTGACGTTGATCACGTGCGGGTTCTCGCGCACCTTGGCCTCGACCTGGCGGGCGATCGCCTGCACCTGCGCGATGTGCTCGCCGGACACCCGCATCTGCACCGGGTAGCCGACCGGCGGGCCGTTCTCCAACCGGGTCACGCGCATCTGCACGTCCGGGAACTGCTTGATCACTTCTTTCAACATCCAGTCACGGGTGGCTTCGCGCGCCTTGGCATCGGCGGTGAGCACCACGAACTGGGCGAAATTGGTGGCCGGCAGCTGCTGGTCCAACGGCAGGTAGAAGCGCGGCGAACCGGTACCGACGTAGGCCACGTAGTTGCTGATGCCCTCACGCCCCTTCAGCAGCGTCTCCAGCTTGGTGGCCTGCGCCTGGGTGGCCGCCAGCGATGCGCCTTCGGCCAGTTCGATGTCCACCATCAGTTCGGGCCGGGTCGAATCGGGGAAGAACTGCTGCGGCACGAAGCGGAAGATCACCAGCGAGAACACGAACAGCGCCGCGGTGGCCGCGATCACCCACCAGCGATGGCGCAGGCAGCGATCCAGGAACGCGCGGAAGCGGGTGTAGAACGGCCGCTGGTAGGGATCGTGGTCGTGCGCATGTTCCTTCGGCGCGAGCCAGCGCGCGAACGCCGGATGACGGTCGGCCCACTGCAGGCGCCTGGCCCGCCAACGCCCGGCCAGGCTGTCCGGCTTGGGCAGCTGCCGATTGAACAGGTCCGGCAGCATCTTGTCGCCCAGGTAGGGAATGAACAGCACCGCGGCAATCCACGACACCACCAGCGCGATGGTCACCACCTGGAACAGCGAGCGGGTGTACTCGCCGGTGCTGGACGCGGCCGTGGCGATCGGCAGGAAGCCGGCGGCGGTGATCAGCGTGCCGGTCAGCATCGGAAATGCCGTCGATTCCCAAGCGAAACTGGCCGCGCGCAGGCGGTCGTAGCCCTGCTCCATCTTGGTGGCCATCATCTCCACCGCGATGATCGCATCATCCACCAGCAGGCCCAGCGCCAGCACCAGCGCGCCGAGTGAAATCTTGTGCAGGCCGATGCCAAAGTAATGCATGACGAAGAACGTCATCGCCAGCACCAGCGGAATGGTCACCCCGACCACCAGGCCGGTACGCAGGCCGAGTGAGAAGAAGCTGACCAGCAGCACGATCACCACCGCTTCGGTCAGCACCTGCACGAACTCGCCCACCGACTCTTCCACCGCATGCGGCTGGTCGGACACCTTGCGCAGTTGCATGCCGGCCGGCAGGGTCTTCTGCAGGCGCTCGAACTCGGCATCCAGGGTGGCGCCGAGCTTGAGGATGTCGCCGCCGTCCTTCATCGCCACTGCCAGGCCGATCGCATCGGCACCCATGAAACGCATCTTCGGCGAGGCCGGGTCGGCGAAGCCGCGCTTGACCTCGGCGATGTCGCCCAGGTGCAGGGTGCGATCACCGGCCTGGATCGGGAACTTGCGGATGTCCTCGACGCTGTCGAACTGCCCGGTCACGCGCAGCTGCACGCGATCGCTCGGGGTTTCAAAGAAGCTGGTGGCGGCCACCGCGTTCTGGTCGGCCAGCGCCTGCTGCACCTGCTGCAGCGACACGCCCAGCGTGGCCAGCTTGGTGTTGGACAGTTCGATCCAGACCTTCTCGTCCTGCAGGCCGACCAGGTCGATCTTGCCCACGTCGGGCACGCGCTGCAGTTCCAGCTGGATGCGGTCGGCATAGTCGCGCATCACCGCGTAGTCGAAGCCCTGTCCGGTCAGTGCGTAGATGTTGCCGAAGGTATCGCCGAACTCATCGTTGTAGAACGGCCCGACGATCTCGCGCGGCAACGTGGCCTTGATGTCGCCCACGCGCTTGCGCACCTGGTACCACAGGTCCGGGATCTGCCTGGAGCGCAGGCTGTCGCGGGCCATGAAGATCACCTGCGATTCGCCCGGGCGCGAGTACGAGCGGATGAACTCGTACTCGCCGGTGTTCATCAGCGCTTTTTCGATCGGCTCGGTGACCTGCCGCGAGACCTGCTCGGCGGTGGCGCCCGGCCACATCGTGCGCACCACCATCGCCTTGAAGGTGAACGGCGGGTCTTCGGACTGGCCCAGGTGCTTGTAGGACCACGCGCCGATCACCGCAAAGGCGATCATCGCAAACAGTACCAGCGGGCGATTGCTCAGCGCCCATTCGGAAAGATTGAAACGGCGCATGGGTTCAGTGCCCCTTGCCAGCGGCAGCGGGCGCGGCCGCCGGTGCCAGCACCGGGCGGTTCTGGCGATCCACCGGGGTCACCACCTGGCCGTCGCGCAGCAGGTGGCCGCCGGCGGCCACCACCCAATCGCCGGCACCCACACCGGTCAGTACCGGCACGGACTCGGCGGCATAGGCACCGACGGTCACCGGGGTCGCCTTGAGCGCGCCGTTGGACGGGTTCACCACCCACACGCTGGCCGTGCCGTCGGCACCGCGCAGCACGGCGGCCAGCGGCAGTTGCAGGGTGCCGCTGCGGCCGGCGGCGGCAAACACCCGCGCGCTCTGGCCCAGCTCCACTTCGCTGAGCGCCTCCGGTGCCAGGCTGACCCGGGTGGCATAGGTGCGCGCCTGCGCATCGGCGGCCGGGGCGATCTCGCGGATGCTGCCGGGCAGCAGCTGGCCCGGGCGGTTCCACAGTTCCACCTGCACCGGCTGGCCGACCTGGTAATCGCGGATGCTGCTCTCCGGCAGCGCGATCAGCACCTCGCGGCCGCCGTCGGCGGCCAGGGTGAACACGGTCTGGCCGGCACTGACCACCTGCCCGGCCTCGGCCTGGCGGCTGGCGATCACCCCGTCGGTCGGTGCACGCAGCTGCGCGTACCCGGCCTGGTTGCGGGCCACCGCCAGGTTGGCGCGGGCGGCGTTGGCCTGGGCCTGCGCCGCCTTGAACGCAGCGGTCTGCTGGTCCAGTGCCGACCGGCTCACCAGCTGGTCTTCGGCCAGCGTGGCGTAGCGCTTCTGGTCATCGCGGGCGCGCACCAGGTCGGCTTCGGCGGCGGCGAACTGCGCCTGCGATGCGGCGGCCTGCGAGGCATAGTCGGCCGCGTCCAGCTCGGCCAGCAGGTCGCCCTTGCGCACGCGCTGGCCGGCATCGACATGCCGCTTGACCAGGTTGCCGCCCACCCGGAACGACAACGGGCTTTCCTGGCGGGCATGCACTTCGCCCGGATAGGCGGCCGCTTCCTGCCCGGCCACGGTGCCCGGATGCACCACCAGTACCGGGATCGCCGCCACCGGCTCGGCATCCTGCTTGCCACACGCTGCCAGCATCACTGCCAGCAGACCACCGCCCACCCAACGCATGTTTTTCATGAGGTACAGGACCTGAAAGGAAATCCGGGAAGCGCGCGGGCAACATACTGTTCCAGCGCGGCCAATAGTGAACCAGCCGGTATAGTATAAATATCAAACCGATTGGTCTAGTATTGATTGGATGAGTGATCCTACCTCCCCTGCTGCGCTGACCAAGCCGGCTGCCAAGGCCTCCGGGCCCGGGCGCCCGAAGGACCTGGGCAAGCGTGCGGCCATCCTGGAATCGGCCCAGGTGCTGTTCGTGGAACAGGGCTACAACGGGGTCAGCATGGACAGCATTGCCGCGCAGGCGGGGGTGTCGAAGCTGACCGTTTACAGCCATTTCGGCGACAAAGAGACCCTGTTCGCCGAAGCGGTGAAGTCCGCCTGTTCGCAGATGCTGCCCGACACGCTGTTCGTCGCCGATGCCGAGGCGCCGCTGCGCGACCAGTTGCTGGGCATCGGCCAGGCGTTCTTCGACATGATCACCTCGCAGGCGGCCGTGGCCGTGCAGCGGGTGATGATGGCCCCGGAAACCGACGACCGGCTGCGCGAGATGTTCTGGCTGGCCGGGCCGCAGCGCACCACCGATGCGCTGGCCGAGTTCCTGCGCGCGCGCGTCAGCCGCGGCGAGCTGGAGATCGACGACTGCCCCACCGCCGCCCTGCAGCTCATGACCTTGATCAAAGGCGAGCTGCATACGCATATGATGTGCGGGCTGCGGCCGGCTCCGGTCGAAGGCGATGCCGACGCCCACCTGAGCGCGAGCGTCGACTTTTTCCTGAGAGCCTACGCACCGCGCCCACCGGCGTGATAACAACATGAATGGACCGGAGGTCGCGGTGACTTCCGGCACTGCGACCCCGGCGCGACGGCAGCGATGCTCTCAGCGCGCCGCCGGCTCCCGGCACCGGTAAAATGGCCGGCCCACTGCGCTGGATATAGAACCCCATGACGATCGATTACTCCCACGCCCGCGAACTGATGGTCGAACAGCAGATCCGCCCTTGGGATGTGCTGGAAATCCGCGTGCTCGATGTACTGGCACGCCTGCCGCGGGAGGCATTCGTCGCTGAATCGCACAAAGCCCTGGCCTACGCCGACATCGAACTGCCGCTCGGCTTCGGGCAGAAGATGATGAAGCCGGTCATCGAGGGCCGTACCCTGCAGGCGCTGGACCTGCAGCCGGGCGATGAAGTGCTGGAAATCGGCACCGGCAGCGGCTTCCTGAGCGCCTGCATGGGTGAACTGGCCCGCGACGTGCTGAGCCTGGAGATCCAGCCGGAACTGGCTGCCGGTGCGCGTGCGCGCCTGGATGCCGCCGGCCTGGGCAACAACGTCCGTATTGAAACCGCCGACGCACTGAGCTGGGATACCGAACGTCGCTTCGATGCGATCTGCGTGACCGGCGCGGTGGACGTCATCCCGTCACGTTTCGCCCAGTGGCTGCGTCCCGGTGGTCGCCTGTTCGCCATCCGCGGCCGTTCGCCGGTGATGGAAGCGGTGCTGGTCCAGGCCGACGGCAGCACCGAGTCGCTGTTCGAAACCGATATCGATTACCTGCGCGGTGCCGCCCCGGCGCCCCAGTTCCAACTCTGAGTCCAAGGAAGCCGCAATGATCCGCCGATCCCTCGCAATTGCGCTGGCCGCCGCCCTGCTGCCGATGACCGCCTCTGCCGCCGACCTGCTGCAGGTCTATGAAATGGCGCGCAATGGCGATCCGCAGCTGTCTGCCGCCGAATCGACCCGCCTGTACGACAAGGAAGGCGCCGTGCAGGCGCGTGCCGCGCTGCTGCCGCAGCTCAATGGTGAGGCCTCGCTCAACCGTACCCGCACCTCGCCGGACTACGATGTGAGCTCGGCGTCGTTCGCCACCAAGAGCCGCAACTACACGATCAACGGCAGCCAGACGCTGGTCAACTTCTCCCAGTTCGCCAACCTGCGGTCGCAGCGCGATCTGAGCAAGGCGGCCGACTTCACCCTGGATTCGGCCAACGACAGCCTGATCGTGCGGACCTCGGCGGCGTACTTCAACGTGCTGGTGGCGATCGAATCGCTGACCGCGGCAGAGACCAACGAGGCGGCGGCGAAGAAGCAGTTCGACTTCGCCGACAAGCGTCTGGAAGTGGGCCTGGCCCCGATTACCGATGTGCATGAAGCGCGCGCCCAGTACGACCAGGCCCGCGCCAACACGATCGTGGCGCAGAACACCCTGGCCGACAGCTACCAGGCGCTGACCGAGCTGACCGGGCAGCCGGTGGCCGACCTGCGTGCCCTGCCGGCTGATTTCCGCCCGGAACTGCCGGCCAAGTACGCCCAGATCGACCAGCTGGTTGGCGAAGCGGTGGCGCAGAACCCGGCGTTGAAAGCGCAGGAACTGAAGGTCAGCGCCGCCGAATCGGGCGTGTCCGCCGCGCGTGCCGGTCATTACCCGACCCTGTCGCTGGGTGCCACGGCCGGCAAGTCGGCCAGTTGGGGCGATGTGGTGGGTGACGGCGGCAGCAGCTTCAGCCCGGACCGCCGTACCAACAGCGTCGGCCTGACCCTGAGCGTGCCGATCTTCTCCGGCGGTGCCACCCAGTCCGGCGTGCGCCAGGCATTGGCGTCGCGCGACATCGCCCAGGACGGCTACGAGCAGCAGAAGCGCGCGCTGGACCGCAACACCCGCAATGCCTACCAGACCCTGGTCGCGGGCATCAGCGAAGTGGAAGCGCGACGCCTGGCGGTGGTTTCGGCACAGAGCGCCTACGACGCATCGCAGGTCGGCCTAGAAGTGGGTACCCGCACCGTGCTGGACGTGATCCAGAACCAGCGCATCCTGTTCTCGGCGCAGCTGGACTACGCCAACGCGCGCTACACCTTCCTGCAGAACCGCCTGCAGCTGGGCCAGGCCGTGGGCACGCTGGACATCGCCGAACTGCAGGACATCAATCGCCTGCTGACCCAGGCCGCGGCGACGCCGAGCACCAAGGTCAACTGAATCCGGCGACATCGCTGTCGAAGAAACCACCCGCATGCGGGTGGTTTTTTTTTGCTCTTCTCCCATATGCCAAAGGGCGCCAGCAGCAGGCTGGTGTGTCTTCGCTTGGCTATGACGCGCGCGTCCGGGGCCGCTTGGCGGCCGACAGGCCCTTTCGCAAATGTCCCCCGGCCGACGCCTGCGGCGACGGCCTCCTCCTTTATTTTGCCAAGGACCTGCCGGCCGCCAAGCGGCTCGGCTCGCGGAGGCGCACTCCGGTATTTGCCGTGGGCGGCCAGAGTTCTCTGCACGCGGTCACCGATGCCCTTGCGTGCGAAATAAAGGAGGAGGTGACGGCCGCAGGCCGGCGCCGGGGGACATTCGCACGCAAGGGCATCGGTGACCGGCGCTCGACCCACTTGCCGCGTGAACTCCCCCTGCCCAGCGTGAGAGCAGATGACAGAAGCTGCCCTCTGCCTTTTCCATCATCGGGAGAAGTATTTTTTTGATCGGATCGCACGCCAGCCACGCATGGCGCAACGCCACCCTCGTGCGCCACGGCAGCCAATCACGTCATCGCGCGGCGCGCGCTCAGCGGCCTTGTTTCGCCATCAAACACGCGCCGCCACGGTTTTGCGGCAGGCGCCGGTATGCGGCATGTATACCGTGGTATCACCGCCCGAAAAGCGCTTGACCGATCCCGGCGCACTGTCTAACTTCCGCCCCGCACCTTCCCTTCTCCCAGAGACCCCCTCCTTGGACAGTCATAGTCGATCTCGTTGCTGCTCCTGAGCCGACGGACCCACTGACCCTCCAGGTCGGTCCCGTCCGCCCAGGACGGGGCCCCACGGCGTAGCGCCTGCTCGCCTGCCTCGCATCATCCGCATCGCAGTTCCACCCGACCCCCGACGAGGGTGCCGCTGGTGTTTCCGTTTGCCTGGAGATTGCCCATGCACACTTCCCGCGCATGTGTCCCGCTGCTGTTGAGCGTGGCCGTGTTTCCGTTGACCTCCCACGCCGCCGCCAGCCTGCTGGTGGACGACGCCGGTATCACCGACGCCCACCATTGCCAGCTGGAAAGCTGGGTGCGCCACACCGATGCCGGCCAGGAATGGACCACGGTGCCGGCCTGCACCGTGGCCGGCACTGAATATTCGCTCGGGATCACCCGCGCGCCCGGCACCCCCACCCTGCAGTGGGCCGCCGGTGCCAAGCGCGTGCTGCGCGACATCGACCAGCGTCGCTGGGGGCTTGCCTTGAGCGCCGGCATCGGTGGCAACGCGCATCAGCCGCGCTCGGATGATTGGGATCTCAACGCACCGCTGACCGTCGCGCTGGGCAGCGGCGAGCACGTCCGGCTGCACGTCAACCTGGGCTGGGCACATCGTGATGGCGTCAGTGGCCGCACCGAAGGTGTCGGCCTGGAGGCGGCCGCCACACCGCACTGGTCCGTGCTGGCCGAAACCGCACGCGATCCCGCCCGCCACCGCAGCAGCCAAGCCGGCATTCGCCGCCATCTCGGCCAGGCCGGCAGCGTCGACCTGCTGCTTGGACGGGTGCACCACCAGCCCGACAGCGGCTGGATCACGCTCGGTTTCAACCTCGCCTTCCCGCGCTGAGCGCTGCCTGCGCCCACGCCCGTTTCCGCATCCCCTCTGGAGCATCCCATGAACCGCGAAGACCTTCTGTTCTCGATCCGCACGCTGTCGCACTCCCACGATGCCGCCGGCTTTGCCAGCATCGCCAGCATCACCCACCCCACCGACCTGGCCGAGGTGCTGTCCAGCCTGGGCGACGAGGCATGCACCGGGCTGCTGATGCTGCTTGAGCCGTCGGCGCGCGCCGCGCTGTTCGCGCACTTCCACGACATCCGGCAGGACAGCCTGCTGGCGGCGATGCCGCGCGAGGCGGTGGTGCAGCTGTTCGAACAGATGCCCTCCGATGATCGCGCCGATCTGTTCAACCGCCTTGACCCGGACGCGCAGCAGAAGCTGCTGCCGGCGCTGGCCAAGGTCGAGCGCGACGACATCCTGCGCATGGCGTCTTATCCGAACGGCACCGTGGGCGCCGCTGCCACCTCCGACTACGCCTACGTCGCCCCGGACATGACCGTGGCCGAGGCCATCGCCCACCTTCGCAGCACCGCGCTGGACAAGGAAACGGTCAACATCGTGTTCGTCCTCGACCACGCACTGCGGCTGTGCGGCACGGTCACCCTGCGCGACCTGGTGCTGGCCGATGCCAGCGCCGCCATCCAACGCATCATGCAGCCCCGGCCCACCACCGCCGATGCGTACTGGCCAGAGCTGCAGGCCGCCGAACTGATCCGCCGTTACGACCTGCTGGCGTTGCCGGTGACCCACGCCGATGGCCGCATGATCGGCATCGTGACCGTGGACGATGCGATGGACATCGAGAAAGAGAGCGATGCCTCGCAGCTGGCGCGTTTTGGCGGCACCGTGGGTGCCAATGGCAACGACCTGGACGTGCGCAGCACGCCGCTCAAGCAGATGTTCCGCGTGCGCGTGTTCTGGCTGGCGATCCTGACCTGCTTCGGCATCGTCACCAGTACCTTCGTGGCCGCGCAGGAAACACTGCTGTCGCAGGTCATCGTGCTGGCCGCCTTCATCGCCCCGATCGTGGATATGGGCGGCAATACCGGCAGCCAGTCGGCCACGCTGGTGATCCGCAGCATGGCGCTGGGCGAGTTGAAACTGAGCTGGCGCGATGTGTGGTTCGTGGTCAAGCGCGAACTGCCGGTGGCGGCCGTGCTGGGGGTCACCATCGCCGTGCTCGAAGCGATCCTGGCCTACTTCAGCAAAGGCGTGGGCATGGACGTGCTGATGGTGGTCGGCTCAAGCATGCTGGTGTGCACCGCGCTGGGCGGGGTGATCGGCGCACTGCTGCCGTTTGCCGCCCGCCGCATCGGCGCCGATCCGGCCACGCTGTCCTCGCCGCTGATCACCTCGGTGATGGACCTGCTTGGCGTGTTCATCTACTTCGGGTTCGCCTACGCCTTCCTGGGCGACCTGCTGGTCGCCTCGGCCACGTAGTTGGCCCGGGCCACGCCCCGCTGGCGCTCAGGCCAGGGGCGGTGGCAGGTGCGGGGCGATCAGGGCCACGGTGCGGTCGAGCGCACCGCGCCCGTTGCTGACCAGCGTGCAGCCCGCACGCGCCATGTCTTCGCGCGCCTGCGGGTCGCGCAGCAGGGTCAGCAGGGCATCGCCCACCGCCGGTGCATCCTCGGCGATCACCACCGCGCCGGCCTCACGCATGCGCCGGGAAATCTCGGCGAAGTTGTGCAGGTGCGGACCGGTGACGGCGGCCGTGCCCATTGCTGCTGGTTCCAGCAGATTGTGTCCGCCGATGGCCTGCAGGCTGCCGCCGACGAAGGCCACCTGCGCGCATCCATAGAACGACATCAGCTCGCCCAGCGTATCGATGACGAACACGTCGGTGTCGGCCTGCGGCCACTGCTGCTGGCGGCGCGTGGCGACCTTCCAGCCCTGCTCGCGCGCCAGCGCTTCCACCCGCGGGAAGCGCTCGGGATGGCGCGGTGCCCACAACAGCAACAGCCCGGGCAGCGCTTCGCGCAGACGCCGGTGCAGGTCGATGGTGGCCTGCTCTTCGCCTTCGTGGGTGCTGGCGGCGATCCACACCGGGCGGTCGGCCGGCACCAGTGTGTGGAACTGCGCCACGAAGTCCTGCACGTTGGGCGCGGCGATGTCGAACTTGAGGTTGCCCAGCGCCTGCACCTGGCCGGGCAGCGCGCCCAGCTGCAGGAAGCGTTCGGCGTCGTCCTGCGATTGCGCGGCCACGCAGGTGACGGTGCGCAGCGCGCGCCCGATCAGTGGCCGCAGCAGCCGGTAGCCGCGCAGCGAGCGCGCCGACAGCCGCGCGTTGAGGATGTACACCGGAATGGCGCGGTCGCGGCAGCCGAACAGCATGTTCGGCCACAGCTCGGTTTCCAGGATCAACGCCAGGCTCGGCTTGAAGTGGCCCAGGAAGCGCCCGACGCTGCCCGGCACGTCGTAAGGCAGGTAGACGTGGTCCAGCGCATCGCCCCACAGCGCGCGCACGCGCTCGGAGCCGGTCGGGGTGATGGTGGTGATCACCCAGCGGATATCCGGGCGCAGCCTGCGCAGCGCGTTGACCAGCGGGGCCGCCGCATTGACCTCGCCCACCGACACCGCATGCAGCCACACCCGCGGCTGCCCACTGGGATGCGGATAGGAAGCATAGCGCTCGTCCCAGCGGCGGAAATACTCGCGCACCCGGAAACCGCGCCAGACCAGGTGGTACACGGTGATCGGCAGCAACAGGTACAGCACGGCCGAGTACAGGCCGCGCAGGATCCATTCGACAGGGCTTTTGCGCATGCGCAGAGGATACGGGAGCCGCGCGGGGAAGGCATCCCGCACCGCCGTGATGGGCCTGCCGGGATGCATCCATTAGAATCGAGCGCATGTCAGATAACCCTTCCACCGCCACTCGCCCGTCCCTGCGCGATCCGCGCAACTGGCCGATGTTCGCCGTCATGTTCGCCGCCTTCGGCGTGGCCCGCCTGCCATGGATGCTGCAGCGCGCGCTCGGCCGTGGGGTCGGCACCGTGACCTACCGCCTGGCCGGCAGCCGCCGACGTGCGGCCGAGGTCAACCTGCGGCTGTGTTTCCCCGAGAAGGACGAGGCTTGGCGCCAGCGCCTGCTGCGCGACAGCTTCGACGCCCTGGGTGTGGGCATTTTTGAATTCGCCCGGGCCTGGTGGGGCAGCATCGACAGCATCCGCCCGCAGGTGCAGATCGAAGGCCTCGAGCACCTGCAGCGCCTGCAGGCCGACGGCCGCGGCGTGCTGCTGGTCTCGGGGCACTTCATGACCCTGGAGATGTGCGGGCGGCTGCTGTGCGACCACGTGGACCTGTCGGGCATGTACCGCAAGCACCGCAACCCGGTGTACGAGTGGGCGGTCAAGTTCGGCCGGTTGCGCTATGCCAAGGCGATGTACGCCAACGAAGACATCCGCGCCACCGTCCGCCACCTCAAGAAGGGCGGCTTCCTGTGGTACGCGCCGGACCAGGACATGCGCGGCAAGGACACGGTGTTCGTGCCGTTCTTCGGTCATACCGCCGCCACCATCACCGCCACCCACCAGTTGGCGCGGATGACCGGCTGCGCGGTGGTGCCGTACTTCCATCGTCGCGAAGGCGGCAGATACTTCCTGAAGATCGGTGCGCCGCTGGAAAACTTCCCCAGCGAGGATGTCGAAGCCGATACGGCGCGCGTCAACCAGGCCATCGAAGCCATGGTGCGCGAAGCGCCGGACCAGTACCTGTGGATCCACCGCCGCTTCAAGCGCCAGCCGGGCGGCCGCAGCGATTATTACCAGTAGGCATGCGCACAACGGGGATCACCGGCCTCACGACCAACGGTCGTGAGCTACCGGTTGCATTGCGTACGGTCGTTGCCGGTTCCATTCCGCACGGTCGTTGCCGGGTGCATTCCGCGTGGTCGTTGCCGATTCCATTCCGCACGGTCGTTGCCGGTTCCATTCCGCACGGTCGTTGCCGGGTGCATTCGGCGCGGTCGTTGCCGATACCTACCGGCCGGATGCGCCCGGTAGGTACCGACCGTTGGTCGGTACGCGCCGGCCCGATCACCCTGCCGGGGGCTGGGTCTCGTCCCGGGCCAACAGGCTGCCGGCGTACAGCGCGGCCAGCAGCAGGGTCAGGCCCCCCCAGAACGTGGAATAGAACGCGAGGTGGGTGTTGAGCGGGAACACGGTAACCGCCAGCGCCAGCATGGCCGGGCGGGCGCGCTCGCGTGCCGCCGCCGGCGCGAAACGCCACGCGCGCCACGCCTGGGCGACTGCGGCCAGCCACAGCAGCAGGCCGAGCACACCGGTTTCGGCCAGGATCTCCAGCACGATCTGATGTGCGTGCAGCGCGGGCCCCTCGCCCCAGACCTCCTGCGCCTGCGGGGCCGGATTGCAGCCTTCGTAGGCATCGCGAAAACCACGCGCACCGACCCCGTTGATCGGATGGGCGGCAATCATGCAGCCGGCGGCGGACCAGATCTGGGCGCGGCCGGACAGGGCCTGGTTGACCCCGTCGCCGTCACCCTCCCAGGCCATGGCGGTGCGCGCCACGCGCTCACGGACCTGGGTCGAGCCCACTCCGATCGCCACCGCACCGACCAGCCCGATGGCCAGGCAGGCCAGCAGCACGCGGGCGCCCAGCAGGCGCCACCCCGAATACACCACCACCAGCGCATAGGTGAGCCAGGCCGCGCGTGAGCCGGCCAGCACCAGCACCACGCCCAGCGCCGCCGCCGCGAGGCTCCAGCCCCACCAGCGTGCATGCCGCGCCGCGGCGAACAGCAGGAACGGCGACAGGCTGGCCAGCACCTGGCCGAACTTGAGATTGC
Organism: Stenotrophomonas sp. GL_101; assembly: GCF_057835675.1. Classification (NCBI taxonomy): domain Bacteria; kingdom Pseudomonadati; phylum Pseudomonadota; class Gammaproteobacteria; order Lysobacterales; family Lysobacteraceae; genus Stenotrophomonas; species Stenotrophomonas sp. GL_101. The sequence goes on from NZ_CM174432.1 coordinate 3,899,067, forward strand.
ATGGCCCCAGCACACCGCTGAGCCGGTCCACGGCGGCTGTTTCCACCGGATTGCACAGCCCATGCCCGCTCACCGCCCATTTGATCTGGTCCAGCGACCAGAACAACGGACTGGTACCGAAGGCGGCCTGGGCCAGCGCATCCAGGGTCCACAGCGCGGCGATCAACGCGACCCCGCCCAGCGTCAGGCGGCGCCGCTGCGGGGTTGCCACGGCGATCGCCACCAGCCACATGAAGGGCAGATAGCGCAGCCCGGCGGCGGTCTTGCGCCACGCGGTGGCCGGGTCGATCGCATCGAATGCGGAAAAGGCCTGCGGCAGCCAATAACCCAGGAACAGGATGCTGGTCAGTGCCCATGCCGGCGCACTCAACAGGCGCTGCTTGCCCTGCATGCGCAATTGCACCATGCGGACGGCGGCATACAGCGCGCCCAGCACCAGGACGCTCTCGGCAATGCCCGGCAACGGCCACAACGCGACGAAGGCCAGCACCCACCACGGCGCCCAGCGGCCCGCGCGGGACCCTGGCGAGCCGGGCGCCAGCGGGATCTCAGCCGGCGAGGGAGGCATAGAGCTGGAGGGTGTCACGCTGCATCGCCTGCAAGGTGAAAGGAATGCGCGAAGGCAACGCCGGCGGGTGCTGCAACAACTGCCGCGCACGCGCCAGCAGGGCTTCGCTGTCGTGCAAGGCTACCGCACCGGAGGGCTGCAATTGCGCCAGCAGTTCGCCGACGCCACCGTGGTTCCAGCCCAGTACAGGCCGGCCCACCGACAACGCCTCGAGCACGGTACGCCCGAACGCTTCGGCCTTGTCCGATACCTGCAGCACCAGGTCGCTGGCCGCGTAGGCCTGGGCGATGCGGGTGGTGGGCGCGGTCATCAGCAGGTGGTCGGCAATGCCCAGCGCGCGCGCCTGTGCGTCCAATTCGGCCACATAGGCTTCGCGGCCGGGCTCGCGGGTGCCGGGCATCCACAGTGTGGCCGGCACCCCTTGGGCATGCAGGCCTGCCAGCAATGCCAGTGCATGCTGATGGCCCTTCAGGCGGGTGCCGCGGCCGGGCAGCAACAACAGTGGCGCCTGCGTGCCCAGCGCGGGATGTTGTTGGGCCACGGCCAGCCGCGCGCGCCGGTCGGTGCGCGCCACCGGCGGGAACTGCGCCACATCCACCCCGCGCGGAATCACCTGCAGGCGCTCGGCGTGCACGCCGGGGTAATGGGTCTGCACGAAGTCGCGCACGGTAGTGGACACGCAGATCACACGTTCGCCGCTGGTCATCACCGCGCTGTAGCGTCCCGGTGAATTCAACCCGTGCACGGTAGTCACCCAGCGCGGGCGCTGTGCGGGGGGCAGGTTGCGCACCGCATACAGGCCCAGCCAGGCCGGCAGCCGCGAGCGCGCGTGCACGATGTCCGCGCCCACTTCGGCGAACAGGTTGCGCAGGCTGCGCACGTGGCGCAGGGTCAGCAGCGACTTGCGGCCGATGTCCAGGGTGAGGTGTTCGGCGCCGCTGGCCAGCAGCGGTTCGACCAGCCGCCCACCGGCGGACACGACGATGGCCCGGTGGCCGGCGGCTACCAGGGCAGAGGCGATTTCAAGGGTGGAGCGTTCAACCCCGCCGGAGTGCAGCGCCGGCAGCAGCTGCACCACGGTCAGTTGGCGCACGATGGCAACCGTGGCTCAGTCGGCCAGCACGAACACGGCGCCGCAGTACGGGCACTTGGCCTCGCCATTGGGCTCGTCTTCGATCGGCAGGTACACGCGCGGGTGCGAGTTCCACAGGGCCATTTCCGGGGTCGGGCAGCTCAGCGGCAGGTCGGCGCGGTGCACGCTGTAGCGCTTCTCGGCGTTGGCGGGCGCGGTGGCGGTATGGCTCATGGCGTGGACACACAAAGGAATTGCGAGGGCGATGATTCTAGCATCCGGGGCCGGCGCGCCGCGGCTGCAGACACGCCACGGGGTGCCGCAGCTGCGGCCTGCATCACGCCACCGGACCGTTCTTTTTAAATCGATCCAAAGACACTGTCAACCCACCTGTCCAATGACGGATTTTCAGGGTTTGGATCGAACTAAATGGCACTTGCCAGCAGCATGACCGCTGTTGCAGCATCGAACCCGATTGAACCTCTGCCCCGATCGCATGGCCCGCCCCCCGCCGGACCTGCATCGCCCTCTCGTCCGCCCCTGGCGGCCGGGGTGATGCTGTCCGCCGTGGTCGCCGATGTGGGCCCTGCCTGCCGCCTGCCCTTTCCGGGAGACCCTTGCATGACCCTGTCCGCCCCGCGTCCCGCGCGCCCCGCCCTGCTTCCGCTCGCCCTGGCCGTGGCCTGCGCGTGCCTTGCCCTGCCTGCGTTGGGCCAAGGACTGCAGACCTCGTTCGAGCGTGGCCAACCGAGCCCGCAGCGCAGTGCGCAGGCGCTCCAGGTGGAGGTGGGTGACGGTCCGCGTGCGCCTTACGCGGCCAAGGCCGGCGTGGGCTACACCGGGATCCGCGCGCTGCGCTACAGCACCAAGGGCGGCGCGCAACGGCGCACGCTGTTCAACATCGACCTGCCGATCGAGGCCGACACCACCTTGAGCTGGCTGGTGCTGCCGGAGATCGTCGGCGGCGATACCGTCGCCTCCACCTACGTGTCACTGGACCTGCTGCTGGATGACGGCAGCCGGGTCTCGGCCAGCGCGGCGCGCGACCAGCATGGGGTCGCCATGGGTGCCACCGCGCAGGGCGATTCAAAGACGCTGTACCCGCAGCAGTGGGCGCGCAAGGCCGTGCGCCTGGGCGATGTCCCCGCGCTGCGCGGGCGTCGCGTGGTGGCGGTGGAACTGGAGGTGGCCAGCGCCGATGCGGCGCCGGTCGCCGGGTGGATCGACGACCTGCGCCTGGACGTGCAGCCGCGCGTGGTGCCGCAGCGCGCCTCCGACTGGGTCCTCACCACCCGCGGCACCCAGGCCAACGGCACCTTCTCGCGCGGCAACAATTTCCCCGCCACGGCGGTACCGCACGGCTTCAACTTCTGGACCCCGGTGACCGACGCCGGCGCACTGAACTGGTTGTACCGCTGGAACGAACAGAACGACGCGCGCAACCGCCCGCAGCTGCAGGCACTGGCGTTGAGCCACCAGCCCAGCCCGTGGATGGGCGACCGCCAGACCTTCCAGGTGATGCCCTCGGCCACGCGCGGCGTGCCCGAGGCCGACCGCAGCAAGCGGGCCCTGTCGTTCTCGCGCGACAACGAGCGCGCGCAGCCCTACCGCTACCAGGTGCAGTTCGACAACGGCATCGGCGCGGCGATCGCCCCGACCGACCATGCCGCGCTGTTCCGCTTCGACTTCCCGGAAAAGGGCGATGCCAACCTGCTGTTCGACAACGTCGACGCGCGCGGCGGGCTGACCCTGGATGCAGCCACCCAGACCCTGAGCGGCTACACCGACACCCGCAGCGGCCTGTCCAACGGTGCCACCCGCATGTACGTGGTGGCCAGCTTCGACACGCCTTGGCGCAGCAGCGGAGCGGTCAGCACCGGCCGCCCCACCGGCTACATCAAGTTCGCCGCGGGCAGCCGCCAGGTCAACATGCGCATCGCCACCTCGCTGATCTCCCTGGACCAGGCGCGGCACAACCTGGCCTTGGAACTGGCCGCCGATGACACCCTGGAGCGGGTCGCCGCCCGCGCGCAGGATGCGTGGGATGCGCGCCTGGCGCCGTTCGATATCGGCGATGCCAGCGACGACCAGAAGACCACGCTGTATTCCAGCCTGTACCGGCTGTACCTGTACCCCAACTCCGGCCACGAGAACGCCGGCACCGCCGCCGCGCCGGACTGGCGTTATGCCAGCCAGGCCAGCGCCGCCGACGACAGCTCCGATGCCAGCGCCACGCGCAGCTTCGCCCCGGTGCGCGACGGCAAGGTGTACGTCAACAACGGCTTCTGGGACACCTTCCGCACCACCTGGCCGGCCTACGCGCTGTTCACCCCCACCGATGCCGGCGAACTGGTGCAGGGCTTCCTGGAGCAGTACCGCGCCGGTGGCTGGGTCGCACGCTGGTCTTCACCCGGCTACGCCGACCTGATGGTGGGCACCAGTTCGGATGTGGCCTTCGCCGATGCGTGGCTGAAGGGGATCGGCGGCTTCGATCCGGAAGAGGCCTACGAGGCCGCGTTGAAGAACGCCACCGTGGTGCCGCCGGACCGCCATGTCGGGCGCAAGGGCATGGACCGTTCCAGCTTCCGTGGCTATGCCAGCGCCGAGGTGCATGAAGGCATGTCGTGGACGATGGAAGGGGCACTCAACGATTTCGGCATCGCCAACATGGCCCAGGCGTTGTCCAAACGTGCACGCACTGCGGCCGCACGCGAGCGCTACGCCACCGAGGCCGACTACTTCGGCCATCGCGCCGGTACCTATGCCACGCTGTTCGATCCGGCGGCAGGTTTTTTCCAGGGCCGCAAGGCCGATGGCAGCTGGCGCCTGGATGCCAAGGACTACGACCCGCGCGTGTGGGGCTTTGACTACACCGAATCCAACGGCTGGACGTTTGCCTTCACCGCCGCGCACGATGGCGAAGGCCTGGCCACGCTGTATGGCGGGCGCGAGCAGCTGGCAGCCAAGCTGGATGCGTTCTTCGCCACGCCGGAGACCGCCGATGCGGCCTTTGCCGGCTCCTACGGCGGCACCATCCACGAGATGACCGAAGCGCGCGATGTGCGCATGGGCATGTACGCGCACAGCAACCAGCCGGCGCACCACATCCCATGGATGTACCTGTACGCCGGGCAGCCATGGAAGACCCAGCAGCACGTCCGCGACATCCTGTCGCGACTGTACGTGGGCAGCGAGATCGGCCAAGGCTACCCCGGCGATGAGGACAACGGCGAAACCTCGGCGTGGTACCTGCTGGCCTCGCTGGGCCTGTATCCGCTGCGGATGGGCGCGCCGGAATATGCGATCGGCTCGCCCGCGTTCCGGCATGCGAAGGTGACCCTGCAGGGCGGCGCGGTGTTGACCGTCAATGCACCGCAGAACTCGCGCGAGAATGTGTACGTGCAGTCGCTGACGATCAACGGCAAGCCATGGAGCAACACCTGGGTGCCGCACGAGGTGATCGCCAAGGGCGCAACCCTGGACTTCGTGATGGGTCCAGAACCGTCGACATGGGGCAGTGGCCCGGACGCCGCGCCCCGCTCGCTGACCGCGCGCGGGCAACGCCCGGCCCTGCTGCATGACCTGCTCGGCCGTGGCGCGCAGGCGCACGCGGCCGACGGTACGGCACTGGCCGCGCTGATCGATGACGACGCAGGGACCACCACGCCGCTGGGCAAAGGCGCCACCATCACCCTGACCGGGGCCAGCGACGGCCGCGCCTCGATGTACACGCTGACCAGCGGCGACAGCGCAATCCGCAGCGGCCAGTGGACCCTGGAAGCACGCAGCAACGGCGGCCGCTGGACCACACTGGACCAGCGCCGGGGCGAGGATTTTGCTTGGGCAAAGCAGACCCGGCCGTTCCGCATCGCCAGCCCCGGCCGTTACGCCGAGTACCGCCTGCGGATTGCCGGGCCGGGCCGGATGCAGCTGGCCGAGGTGGAGTTGCTGGCACCGGATGGGGAGCGTTGAGGATGGCGATGATGGAAGTCAGCAAGCGGTTTTGTGCCGGGGCATGTCTGCTGTTGTTGGGGATGCTTGCACTGTTCGATGCAGCTGCCGTCGAGCAACGTGTGCAGCGTGGCGGGGTGACGCTGACCTACCGCGATGCGGCCGATGCACTGCCCGCGCCGCTGCGCACGCGGATCATCGACACGTTCTTCGCCGCCTACGTGCGTGAGCGGGCGGACTTTCATCCGGCCGCACCGGCACAGGTGCAGATCGTGATCGACCCTGACTACGACGGCATCGCCTTCGTAGGCGAGAAGGACAAGGCGGCCACCATCACCATCAACCCGGCGTGGCTGGACAAGCACCCAGAGGATGTGGACCTGGTGACCCACGAGGCGATGCACATCGTGCAGGGCTATCCCGAATATGCCAATGAACGCGTGCCGGGCTGGCTGGTGGAAGGCATCGCCGACTACGCGCGCGACCACTACGGGCAGGACAATGCGGCCGCCGGTTGGGCCCTGCCGACGGTGGTGAAGCAAGGGCAGAATTTCGATACCGGCTACCGGGTGACCGGCGCGTTCCTGAAGTGGAGCGAGGCGCAGCATCCTGGGCTGGTGAAGGCGCTGGATGGGGCGTTGCGCGACGGACGGTATGCGCCCGCGTTGTGGGAACAGCGCACCGGCATGGCGCTGCCTGCGCTGTGGACGGCGTACGTGCAGGCGCGTTGATACGACCGCTCGCACAATCCGGGCACGCCAGGTACTGACCGTGGGTCGGTACGCCGCACCTCGCATCGCCATATCGCCCCGGTAGGTACCGACCGTTGGTCGGTACGCCGCACCTGGCATCGCCGTATCGTCCCGGTAGGTACCGACCGTTGGTCGGTACGCTTTTCAGCGCGCCCCGACCAACCCGGCATACAGCGCGAACAACTGCTGGAAATAGCGTTTGCGTGCTCGATTGCGCATGACGATGCTCCGGGCGGGGAATCTGGTCGGGCCCAGGAGTGGCGGCATCCCCGACGGGAGCCGCCACGGCCGGGCCGCGTGGGCGTATTAGGCGCGGCGCAGGTTGCACGGGGGTGACGGGAGTGAGGCGTGCCTGTTGCAGATGCGGCGGCGCATGCCTTGCGCAGCGGGCCGTTGGGAAGTCCGCGAAAGATCACGGGCAAAAAAGCAGCGGCGCGTTGCGCCGCTGCTTTTCTCCAATGCCTACCGACCAACGGTCGGTAGCTACCCGATCCGGGTTTCGCTGCGCGAAACAAAAACGCGCCCCGAAGGGCGCGTTTTCTGCAACTGGAGGTGGAGAAGGCCTCAGGCCTTCTCCGCCTCCAGTTGCTTCCGGATCTGCGCATCCACCGCCGCGATGGCGGTCATGTTGAGCACACGGCGCGAGGTCGCGCTGGTGGTCAGGATGTGCACCGGCTTGGCCACGCCCATCAGGATCGGGCCGATCGCCACGCCGTCGGTGAACACGCGCACCAGGTTGTAGGCGATGTTGGCCGCTTCCAGGTTGGGCAGCACGAACAGGTTGGCACGGCCCTTCAGCGTGCTGTTGGGCAGCAGTTTCTGGCGCAGTGCCTCGTCCCAGGCGGTGTCGCCCTGCATTTCGCCATCCACGTTCAGGCGCGGATTGCGCTTGAGCAGCATGGCGCGGACGCTGCGCATCTTCAGCGCATCCTTGGAATCGTGGCTGCCAAAGTTGGAGTGCGACAGCAGCGCCACCTTCGGCTCGATCCCGAACAGCTTCATGCGGTAGGCCGCCTGCAGCGTGGCTTCGCAGATCTGCTCGGCGGTAGGATCTTCCTGCACGTGGGTGTCCACGAAGAAGAACACGCCGTGCTGGTTGATCACCCCGGTCATCGCCGAGGTCGAGCTGACCCGCGGTTCCAGCGGCAGCACGCTGCGCACATAGCCCAGCTTCTTGTGGAAACGGCCCACCACGCCGGTGAGCATGGCATCGGCTTCACCGCGTGCCACCATCACCGCCGCGATCAGGGTCGGGCGCGAGCGCATCAGGTTCTTGGCCGCGGCCACGGTCACACCGCGACGTCCGGTGAGGTTGTGGTAGTACTGCCAGTACTCGTTGAAACGCGGGTCATCGTTGATGTTGGTGACCTGGTAATCCACGTCGGCCTTCATCCGCAGGCCCATGCGCTCGATCCGCGATTCGATCACGTCCGGGCGGCCGATCAGGATCGGCAGCGCCAGGCCCTCGTCGACCACGTTCTGCACCGCGCGCAGCACCACTTCTTCTTCGCCTTCGGCATACACCACGCGCTGCTTGTCGGCGCGCGCACGGTCATACACCGGCTTCATCATCAGGCTGGTGCGATAGACGAACTGGGCCAGCTTCTCGCGGTAGGCGCCCATGTCGGCGACCGGCCGGGTGGCCACGCCCGAATCCATCGCGGCCTGGGCCACGGCAGCGGACAGCTCCACCAGCAGGCGGCGGTCGAACGGACGCGGGATCAGGTAGTCGCGGCCGAAGCTCGGGGTTTCATCGCCATAGGCCGAACCGAGGTCGCTGGCTTCGCGGCGTGCCATCGCGGCGATCGCGTGCACGCAGGCGATCTTCATTTCTTCGTTGATGGCGGTGGCGCCAACGTCCAGGGCGCCGCGGAACAGATACGGGAAGCACAGCACGTTGTTGATCTGGTTCGGATAATCCGAACGACCGGTGCCGATGATCGCATCCGGGCGCACCGAACGGGCTGCTTCCGGCATGATTTCCGGGGTCGGGTTGGCCAGGGCGAAGATCACCGGGTCCTTGGCCATGGTCTTGACCATGTCCGCGGTGAGGATGCCCGGGGCCGACAGACCCAGGAAGATATCGGCGCCGTCGACGATCTCGGCCAGCGTGCGCTTGTCGGTGTCGCGTGCGTAACGCGCCTTTTCCGGGTCCAGGTCGCTGCGCCCGGTGTGGATCACGCCATCGCGGTCGAAGGCCAGGATGTTTTCTTTCTTCAGGCCCAGCGAGACCAGCATGTTGACGCAGGAAACACCCGCCGCGCCCATGCCGGTGGTGGCCAGCCTGACCTCGTCGATCTTCTTGCCGGTGACCACCATCGCATTGAGCACCGCGGCGCCAACGATGATCGCGGTGCCATGCTGGTCGTCATGGAACACCGGGATGTTCATCCGCTCGCGCAGTTTGCGCTCCACGATGAAGCATTCCGGGGCCTTGATGTCTTCCAGGTTGATGCCGCCGAAGGTCGGCTCCAGCGAGGCGATGATGTCGACCAGCTTGTCCGGGTCGTTCTCGTCGATCTCGATGTCGAATACATCGATACCGGCGAACTTCTGGAACAGCACGCCCTTGCCTTCCATCACCGGCTTGCCGGCCAGCGGGCCGATGTTGCCCAGGCCCAGCACGGCGGTACCGTTGGAGATCACCGCGACCAGGTTGCCACGGGCGGTCAGTTCGCTGGCCTGCTGCGGGTCGGCCAGGATCGCTTCGCAGGCGTGCGCGACGCCGGGCGAGTACGCCAACGACAGATCACGCTGGGTCAGCATCGGCTTGGTCGCAGTCACCTTGATCTTGCCGGGCGGCGACATGCGGTGGTAATCGAGGGCAGCCTGTTTGAAATCTTCGTTGGACATCGCTTTCTGCAGATGAATGGGCGAGAGGAACAGGGGATCATACCCCCGTTGGCGTGGATGGACCTGTCGCTACGCTGTCGCGATCATGCTGCAACCGCACATATCAGGTGCCGTTCGGCGCCGTACACAACAGGCTGGCGCGGGAGGATGACAACCAGCATCGCCCCACGCGCCTGCTGAAAAAACAGGGCCCGTCCACCCAGGGGGAGTGGCCGGGCCCTGCAACACACACACCTGGGTGAAGCCGTCTCAGCGTGCCGGCACGGGCAGCGGCGGCGGCAGGTCATCGGTGGCCAGCGCCGGCAGCTCGGCCTCGCGGCCATCCAGCGCCAGCGCGAGGCGGTCGCGGTCCAGCGCGCCTTCCCAGCGCGAGACGACCACGGTGGCCACGGCATTGCCGATGAAGTTGGTCAGCGAGCGGCACTCGCTCATGAAGCGGTCCACGCCCAGGATCAGCGCCATGCCGGCCACCGGCACTTCCGGCACCACCGCCAGGGTGGCGGCCAGGGTGATGAAGCCCGCACCGGTCACGCCCGCAGCGCCCTTGGAGCTGAGCATCGCCACCAGCAGCAGCGCGACCTGGTGGCCCAGGGTCAGCTCGGTATTGGTGGCCTGGGCGATGAACAGCGCCGCCAGGGTCATGTAGATGTTGGTGCCGTCCAGGTTGAACGAATAGCCGGTGGGCACCACCAGGCCCACCACCGACTTGCTGCAGCCGGCGCGCTCCATCTTCTCCATCAGCGAGGGCAGTGCCGATTCGGACGACGAGGTGCCCAGCACCAGCAGCAGTTCGGCCTTGAGGTAGCGGGCCAGCTTGAACACCGAGAACCCGCACAGGCGGCAGACCAGCCCCAGGATCACCGCCACGAACAGGAACGCGGTGAGGTAGAACGAGCCGACCAGCCAGGCCAGGTTGACCAGCGACCCCACCCCGTACTTGCCGATGGTGAAGGCGATGGCACCGAAGGCGCCGATCGGGGCGGCCTTCATCAGCAGGTGCACCAGGCGGAACACCGGCGCGGTCAGCGCTTCCAGGAAGGTCAGCACCGGCCGGCCCCGCTCGCCGACCATGGCCAGCGCGATACCGAACAGCACCGCCACGAACAGCACCTGCAGGATGTTGCCGTCGACGAAGGCACTGACCAGGGTGGCCGGGATGATGTCCATCGCAAAGCCGGTCAGGGTCAGCTCGTGCGATTTCTGCACGTAGCTGTGGACCGCCGCCTGGTCCAGGTCGGCCGGGTTGATGTTCATGCCGGCGCCCGGCTGCACCACGTGCGCCACGATCATGCCGACCACCAGCGCCAGGGTGGAGAAGAACATGAAGTACGCCATCGACTTGGCGAATACCCGGCCCACGGTACGCAGGTGGGACATGCCGGCGATGCCGGTGACGATGGTCAGGAAGATGACCGGGGCGATGATCATCTTCACCAGCTTGATGAAGGCATCGCCGAGCGGCTTGAGCGATTCGGCGAAGGCCGGCTCGAAGTGGCCCAGCAGGGCGCCCAGGACGATCGCCACCACCACCTGGAAATACAGCTGGCGGTAGAACGGCAGCGGCGGGGCCGCAGGCAGGGAAGCGGTGGGAATGTGCATGACGACTCCGGAGTGGGCGACGCGTGGAGCTGCGACCGATGGACGCATTTGTACGCGCGAGTCACCGCTGTGCAGATAACCTATTGGTACTAGCCCCCCGGTTCAGGCGGCGTTGGGTGCCTACACTGCCCCCACACCGCCCTCCCCCACGGCGGCAAGTGACCGCGCGCGGCCCGGCTGGCAACAGTTTCCGGCGTTGCGGCCGTTGTTGTCCTGTCCCGTCTCAAAGAGAGAGCTGCACCTCCATGCGCCCGACCCCGACCCTGCTGGCCCTGTGCCTGGCTGCTACCCCCGCCCTGGCTTCGGCCGCCGATTTCGACAACTGGCCGACCAAGTACGCCTTTGGCGATGGCACCGAACTGGCCGCCACCGCCAACATCGCCTACGACCTCAATGATTTTTCCGGCAACAGCGGCATCGAAGACGCCGACGCGGTACGCCGCAAGGAATTCGGCGCCACCCTGAAAAAGAAGGGTGTCTACGACGCGATGGTGTACTACGACTTCCAGGCCGACACCTGGCTGGACGTGTTCGTGCGGTTTGAGAGCAAGGCGTTCTTCGGCCGCGACGTGGGCCGGTTCCGCTTCGGCTACATGAAGACCCCGGTCGGCCTGGACGCGGGCACCTCCTCGCGCGCCGGCAGCTTCCTGGAAACCGCCCTGCCGGTGCAGGCCATCTACGAAGGCCGCCGCACCGGTGCCGAATGGGTGCTGGAGCGCCCGCAGTACCTGCTGCAGGCCGGCGCTTACGGCGGCAAGGACCTGCAGGGCGACAACCCCGGCACCACCCAGGCGGTGCGTGCGGTGTGGACGCCGGTCAAGGCGGCAGGCGACGTCCTGCACCTGGGCCTGGCCTACTCGCTGGAAAACCCGCGCGGCTACCGCGATGGCCGCGATGTGCACCATGACGCCAGCGCGCGCCTGCGGGCACGTCCGGAAGCGGGCCTGACCGACATCCGCCTGGTCGATTCGGGCGCACTGGCCACCGCCGACCAGATCCGCCGCACCGGCCTGGAAGGCATCTGGATCCGCGGCCCGTTCTCGGTGCAGGCCGAAGCGCTGCAGACCACCGTCACCCGCGAAGGCAAGCCGGACTACACCGGCAACGGCCAGTACGCGATGGCCAGCTGGGTAATCACCGGCGAATCGCGCCCGTACAACGCCGGCGCGGTGGCCAACATCAAGCCGGCCCACGATTACGGCGCGGTGGAACTGGTGGCCCGCTACAGCCGCCTGGACCTGGACGATGCCGATGTGTTCGGTGGTCGCCAGCACGACTGGACCCTGGGCGCGAACTGGTACCTCACCAGCCACTTCAAGTTCCAGGCCAACTACGTGAAGGCCGACGCCAGCCGTCGCGGCGTGCAGAGCAAGCCGGAAATCTTCGAACTGCGCGCGCAGATGCACTTCTGATCCACGCGCGTGCGGCGGGCGTGCACGCGCCCGCCGCACGCCCGTAGACTGCCGCCATGTATTGGCTCGGCCGCCACCGCACCCTGCTGTTGACCCTGCTGCTGATGATCGGCGGCACGGTGCTGTGCGCGGCGGCGGCCGGCCACTATGCGTGGCGACGTGCGCTGGGCGCTGAAAGCAGCCAGGTGCAACGCCAGCTGGAGCTGTATGCACAGGGCCTGCAGCAACGCATCGACCGTTTCGGCACGCTGCCGCAGGTGCTGGCACTGGATCCGGACCTGCGCCACGCGCTGCTGCAGGTCCCCGATGCCGCCAGCCGGCAGCGGCTCAATCTCAAGCTGCAGCAGGCCAACCAGGTCACCCGCGCCTCCACCCTGACCCTGGTCGGCCGCAACGGCGTGGCCGTGGCGGCCAGCAACTGGGACCAGGCCAGCAGCAACGTCGGCGAGGACTACAGCTACCGCCCCTACTACCGGCAGGCGTTGGCCACCGGCCGCGGCCGCTTCTACGGGATCGGCATGACCACCGGGGTGCCGGGCTATTTCATGTCGCAGGCACTGGAGGAGAACGGCGAGCGCATCGGCGTGGTGGTGATCAAGATCGAACTGTCGGCGCTGGAGCAGGAATGGCTGTCCAGCCCGGATGTGGTGCTGGCCAGCGACGAGCACGATGTGGTGTTCCTGGCCAACCGCGATGCCTGGCGCTATCGCCTGCTGCGCCCGCTGGGCGCGATCGAACGCCGCGAGATGCTCGACGCCCGCCAGTATGCCGACCGCTCGCTGCAGCCGCTGCGGGTACGCACCGAAGACGTACTGGACGATGGCGGGCGCATGGTGCGCCTGCTCGACCCGCGGCTGCCGGGGCCGATGCTGTGGCAGAGCCTGGCCCTGCCCGAGGAACGCTGGAACCTGCACCTGCTGCACGATGCCGGGGCGGCGACCAGCGCCGGGCGCAGCGCGGCCATCGGCGGCGCGGCGGCGTGGCTGGCGCTGGGCTTCCTGGTGCTGTTCGTGCAGCAGCGGCGCCGCCTGGCCGCCCACCGGCAGCGCAGCCGGCGCGAGCTGGAAAGCGTGCTCAAACAACATGCCGAAGAACTGCGCACCGCACAGGATGGCGTGCTGCAGGCCGCCCAGCAGGCCGACAGCGGCCTCAGCCGCGGCCTGGCGCACCTGCCGCAGGGCGTGGTGGTAATCGACAGCGAACAGAAGCTGGTGGCCTGGAACGCACGCTACCTGGAGCTGTTCAGATTCCCGGCCGGATTGATCCGGGAGGGGCGCCCGATCGAAGAGATCTTCCGCTTCAACGCACGCCGTGGCCTGCTGGGCCCGGGGCCGATCGACGAGGCGATCGAGCGCCGCCTCAACCACCTGCGCAGCGGTCGCCCGCATATGCGCGAGAGCGAGAAGGACGACGGCACGGTGCTGGAGATCCGTGGCAACCCGCTGCCCGACGGCGGCTTTGTCACCAGCTATGCCGATATCACCGCCTACAAGAACACCGCGCGCGAACTGCGCTCGCTGGCCGATGCCCTGGAACACCGCGTGGCCGAGCGCACCCGCGACCTGGACGAGGCGCGCCGCGAGGCCGAGCAGGCCAACCGCTACAAGTCGCGCTTCGTCGCCTCGGCCGTGCACGACCTGCTGCAGCCGCTGAATGCCGCGCGCATGTTCGTGTCGGTGCTGCGTGGCAGATTGCACGGCGATACCCGCGAACTGAGCGAGCACGTGGATGCGGCATTGGCGGCGCAGGATGCGATCCTGACCAGCCTGCTGGATATTTCGCGGCTCGAATCAGGTGCACTGCAGACCCAGGTGCAGGCGTTTGCGCTGTCGCCGCTGCTGGAGACGCTGGCGCGCGAGTTCGGCATTGCCGCCGACAGCCGGGGATTGCAACTCCGCTGGGTGGATACCCGCGCGGTGGTGGTCAGCGATGAGGCATTGTTGCGCCGTATCCTGCAGAACTTCCTCTCCAACGCGCTGCGTTACACCCCACGTGGACGGGTATTGATCGGTTGTCGCCGACATGCCGGCCACCTGCGCATCGAAGTGCACGACCAGGGGCCGGGCATTCCGGAAAGCCTGCACGGCGAGATCTTCGAGGAGTTCCGCCGGTTGGACGATGGGGTGGAACAGGAGCGCGGGGCTGGGCTGGGGTTGGCGATCGTGGAGCGTATCGGGCGACTGCTCGGTCACCGCATCACGTTGCACTCCACGCTGGGACGCGGCAGCGTGTTTGCGGTGAGCGTGCCGCTGGGTGATGCGGCGGCCATTCCCGCGCCCGCGCCGATGTCTGCCCTACCGGCGGATCCCGGCGATGACAGCCCGCTGCGGCACTGCCGGATATGGAGCATCGATGACGATGCGCGCGTGTGCGCGGCTACCCGCGCCTTGCTGGAACGCTGGGGATGCGCCGTCGAGCTGGCCGATGGGCCGCAGACGGCGTTGGAAATCGCCTCGGCGCTCAACGTGCCGCAGTTGCTGTTGCTGGACGTGCGCATGGGGCAGTGGCACGGCCCGGATCTGTACGAGCATCTGTGCGTACTGTGGCAGGCACGGCCGCCGGTGATCCTGGTGACGGCCGAGCGCGATGACGCACTGCGCGCGCAGGCCGCGAAGAACGGCTGGGGTTTCCTGTCCAAGCCGGTGCGCCCACCGGCGCTGCGCGCGCTGATGACCCAACTGCTCCTCCGCCACAGAACCCCGTAGAGCGGACCGTTTGTCCGCTGCTCTGCCCGAAGGATGGGTAATCCCCCCGCTTTTAGCGGTCGCCAAAAGTGGAACTACGCTGCCAGTGCAAGCTTCTGCATTGGCGTGATGCCGCCGAGCGCCATGTTCGGGCGCTCGTGGTTGTAAGTCCATAGCCAACGGGTGGCGATGTCCTGGACCTGCTGGATGTCATTGAACAGATTGCTGGCAAGCCAAGCGTAACGCACGGTCCGGTTGTAGCGTTCGATGTAGGCGTTCTGCTGAGGATTGCCTGGCTGGATGTAGAGCAGCGCAATGCCTTGCTGCTCGGCCCATGCTTGCAGCGCTCCGCTGATGTACTCGGGCCCATTGTCGCAGCGTATGGCGCGAGGCTTTCCGCGCCATTGAATGATCTGTTCCAAGCTGCGGATAACGCGCGCCGCAGGCAAGGAGATGTCGACCTCCATCGCCAGACCCTGCCGGTTGAAATCATCCAGTACGTTGAGCATCCGGAAGCTGCGTCCATCAGCCAGTTGGTCGTGCATGAAATCCATCGACCAAGTGTGGTTCGCCGCCTTCGGAACCGCTAGCGGCGCCGGCACTTCTCGGACGATGCGCTTACGCGGCTTGATGCGCAGGTTCAGCTCCAAATCGCGATAGATCCGATACACGCGCTTGTGGTTCCAAGCGAAGCCCTTCACGTTGCGCAGGTGCAGGAAGCACAGCCCAAAGCCCCAATCGCGGTAGGCGCTGGTCAGCCTGAGCAACCAGTCAGCGATGATCGCATTTTCTTGGCAGGCCTTGGCCTGATAGCGGTAGCAGGTCTGACTCACCTCGAACGTCCTGCACGCATGAACGATGCTGGTGATGCCTGCCTGGACCGCCAGTCTGGCCATCTCGCGACGCTGAGATGGCCTCACCATTTTTTTGAGAGCGCTTCCTTCAGCAGCTCGGCACTGAGCTGGGCATCGGCGTACATCTTCTTCAGCCGCCGGTTCTCGTCCTGCAGTTCTTTTAGCTGGGACACCATGGACGCATCCATGCCGCCGAACTTGCTGCGCCACTTGTAGAACGTCGCTGAGCTGATGCCATGCTGTCGGCAAAGGTCCGGGACAGGCGTGCCGGCCTCGGCCTGCTTGAGTACGGCGATGATCTGGCTGTCGGTGAATCGTGATTTCTTCATGGGATCTCCTCGGGTTAGGTTACGAGAAAATTCCACTTCTGGCTGCTACTAACCTGCGGGGGGATTACCCAATAATTTTGCCCCGAAGGTATGGGATGACCACATAGATTCATCGGTAGCAAGCGGCCACATTGAGCAGCCCGCCAATTTCCGCTCGAAAGCAGCACTTGAGAAAACGCTTGGACTACTAGGCCTCTCCGCAGACTCCAATGCCATGGTCCCAGGAGAATTTGGCTTGGGGTCACAGCGCACGCTTTCTCAGTACGAGGTACACGACGGAATAAGCTTCCACCACCGGGCAGTTCAGAGTGAATCCCTCATGCCTCAAGAGCCAGGCATGTCGCGAGATAGGATTGACAGAAGGCGGTGGGAGCAGAACCTGATCTACTTCCGCTCGATACGAGTCAACATCTCCCTCTCCAGCAGCTGCCGCATATCTCCAACCTCGGTACTCGTCTCCTATCACTCGGCGAATGATGCCACTCCCTCCATCCGTGAGCTATCCAGCTCGGAACTGGAATCACTATCAACAGAAGGTCGCATACAGTACGTCGATGAGTTGAGGGTAGCACTGCACCGCCTGCCTACGCGCTATGCAGTACACGCCCGCAGCGACCAAGGTGCGATTGACGCACACCTTTCAATATCTGTAGAAGAGACCACACTGTGAAGCGCGCAGTACTTGTTACGGGTGGCGCAGGATACATCGGATGTCATTTAGTACATCAACTATTGCAGCGGAACACCAAGGTTATTGTCTTGGACAACCTCAGCACTGGCAAACCGGAACGAGTCCATAATTCACACCTCGTCACCGGCAGCATCTCGGACCGGCATCTTGTGAAGAGCGTCATCTCTGAATTCGACATTGGCACTGTCGTTCACATGGCGGCGAAGACTGACGTGGCGGGGTCAATGCGATATCCATTGGACTACTACTCGGAAAACACCTCCGGAACGCTTGACTTGCTCTCATGCTGCCAGGAGTCTGGAGTATCGAAGTTCGTCTTTACGTCAACAGCGTCCGTGTATGGCTCCGGCTGTGACGAGGAGCTTGTGGACGAGGGACATTCAACAAGACCAGCGAACCCCTATGGGGCGTCAAAATTGATGGCAGAGCAGCTCCTGTTGGATTTGTCCCTAGCCAGTCACCTTCGATACATCTCGCTAAGGTGCTTTAACGTGGCTGGCGCCAGCATGTCGGGTCAGTTTTTCACCCCTGGGGAGAATGCGAAAAACCTGATCATGGCTGCGTGCAAGGTCGTGACGGGAAAGCAGGCTGCAGTAACCGTCTTCGGAACGAATCTTGCGACAGCTGACGGCACGGGGGTGCGCGACTACATTCATGTCGACGATGTCGCTGTAGCTCATGTGCGGGCGATTGATCACCTAAGCAGTGGAGGTCGTTCATTGACGCTCAATTGCGGATGCAGCCGGGGATATTCCGTCCGCGAGGTTCTGCATGCAGTTGAACGCGCTTCAGGGGTAAAAATTCCTGTCGTTGAGGCGGAGCAACGCAAAGGAGATGTGCCAGTTCTTGTGTCAAATTCGGGCAGAGCTCGCAGAGAGCTGCTCTGGTCACCGCGCTACGATGAGCTGGAGTCCATCGTTCAAAGCGCCTTACGCTCGGAGCAATTGCAAGCTGCCTACTGAGCATGCCGGTTCAATACCCGCCCAGTCTCAGCCATCCAGCCCTGCGCCGGCATCGCCTTCCGGCTCCAGCGCCTTCACCAGTACCGCCGCCTGCGTGCGGCTGACGCACTCCAGCTTTTTCAGGATGGCGGTGACATGCACCTTCACCGTGTTTTCGGCCAGGCCCAGTTCGTAGGCGATCTGCTTGTTGAGCAGTCCATCGGCCAGGTACAGCAGCACGCGGAACTGCTGCGGGGTGAGCTGGGCCAGGCGCGCGGCCAGCAATGCATCGGATTCGGAGCGCTCGGGGGACATCGCCGGGAACCACACGCCGCCGTCGAGCACCGCTGCCACCGCCTGCCCGATGGTCTCGGCCGGGGCGGATTTGGGGATGAAGCCGGCCGCGCCGAACTGCTGCGCGCGGCGGATGACGCGGGGGTGGTCGTTGGAGGACACGATGACCACCGGGATATCCGGGTGCGCGCCACGCACGTGCAGCAGCGAGGAGAAACCACGTGCGCCGGGCATGGTCAGGTCCAGCAGCACCAGTTCCACGTCCGGGCGCTGGTCCAGTGCCGCCTCCAGGGTGGAGGCGCTGGCCACTTCGATCACTTCGGCCTGCGGCAGCGACTGGCGCAGGGAATGCACCACCGCCGCGCGCAGCAGCGGGTGGTCGTCGGCGATCAGCAGGGTGATGTGGCTCATGCGGTCATTGTAGCGCCGGGTCTCTGCCCGGCAGCTTTTGGTGAAGCGCGGCGATAAGGAAGAGCAGCCGGGCAGAGCCCGGCTCTACGCGGCATGTGGCATGTGGTCAGACGGGAAAGCTACCGCCACCGCAGTGCAGGTACTCAGGGCTGCATGCTGCCTCGCCAGGCCTCCAGGAACTGGCGGCGCTTGAGTTCGTCCAGATACACCAGCAGGCCCGGGCCCAGCTGGATCGGCCGGTAGCTGCGCTCGGGGGAGCGGCCGCGCTGCTGGCCCTGCGCGGGCAGGATCGGCATCAACCTGGCTTCTCGCGAGAGCACCTGCTGGCCGCGTGGCGACAGCAGGTAATCCAGGAAGCGTCGCGCTTCTTCCGGATGCCGGCTGCTGCGCGGGATGATCGCGGTGCGCAGCACCACCAGGGTGTAATCCTCCGGCTCGACGATGCCCAGCGGCGCGCCGGCGTCGATGCGCGCCTGCGCGTAGGAGCCCAGCACGTTGTAGACCAGCGACAACTGGCCGCTGCTGACCCGGTCCAGCAACACACCGGTGCGCTCCTCCAGCTGCACCTGGTTGTCGCCCAACGCGCCCAGCAAGGCGCCGGCGATGCTGCCGCGCTGTCCATCCTGGGTCGCCATCAGGTAGCCCACGCTGCTGCGCTCCACGTCGTAGGTGCCCACTTTTCCCTGCAGCGGTGCATCGGGCGCGCGCAGCAGCTCCAGCAGCTGGCGGCGCGTGCGTGGCACCCGCGCGGCCGGCAGCGTGCGCGTGTTGTAGACGATGGCGACCGGCTCGTAGCTGATCCCGAAGGCTTCGTGCCGCCACTGTGCCCAGGCCGGCAGCGCGTCGGCCTGCGGTGAACGATGGGGCAGCGCATGGCCATCGTTGACCAGCTTGGTCTGCAGGTCCATGCCGCTGCTGATCAGCATGTCCGGCCCGGTTGGTCCGCTGCGGTCATGCAGGTAGCGTGCATACATGTCCTGGGTGATCACGTCTTCGTAGACGATTTCCGTACCCGGATGCAGCTTCTGGTAATCGGCGATCACCGTGGCGAACACTTCGATGTCGGTCGAGCCGTGGATGCGCAGCTGCGCCACCGGCGTGCCGGTAGCGGCAAAGCGCTGCACGTCGCCGGGCGCGGCGAGCGCATCGCCTGCTGCGGCGAGCAACCCCACCACTAGCATCAGTACTTTCATCGGCAGCACCTCATGGATACATCCTCGGCAGCCGGATGGTGGCCACCAGCCCACCCCCGATGCGGTTGCTCAGGTCGATGTGGCCGCCGTGGCTGTCCACCACCCGCTTGACGATCGCCAGTCCCAGCCCGGCCCCGCCCGCGGCGGCGCCGTCGCCGCGCGCAAAGCGCTCGAACACCCGTTCGGCATCGGCGGCGGCGATGCCGGGGCCATGGTCGGCGATGGTCAGCACGCACTGCTGCGCTTCTTCGGTGAGCGCTACCTGCAGGGCGCCGTCGCCGCCGTACTTGAGCGCGTTGTCGATCAGGTTCTTGATCGCCTCGCGCAGCAGCAGCGCATCCCCGCGCACCCACGCCGACTGCGTGCCCACCGCCAGCTGCACGCGCGGGGCGGGCAAGGCCTGCGGCAACGCTTCATGCAATGCCTGATGCACGGTTTCGGCCAGGTCGACCGGGGCGAAACGCTGCAGGTTGGCGCGGTGGATCACGCTGGCATCGCTGAGCAGCTGGTTGAGCAGGCGGCTCATGTGGGTGGCATTGCGCTCGATCGCCAGCAGGCTGCGCCGCATCTCCTCGGGCTCTTCCTCATCCAGCGCCAGCTGGGCCTGGGCGCGCAGCGCCGCCAGCGGCGTGCGCATCTGGTGCGCGGCCTCGGCCATGAACGCGCGCAGGGTTTCATTGCTGCTCGACAGCCGGCCCATGAAGTGATTCAGCGCGCCCACCATCTTGTCCATCTCGCGCGGCACGCGCGTGTCCAGCGGCTTGAGGTCGGACGGCTCGCGCCGCGCCAGCTCGCGCTCCATCCGCACCAGCGGGCGCAGCGCACGGTGCACACCCCATCCGACCAGGGCCAGCGACAACAGCGACAGCACGCCGATGGCCAGCAGTGCGCGGGTCACCATGTCCTGTGCCAGGGCCTCGCGGGCACGCCGGGTCTGGCCGACCTGCACGCGTACCTCGCCCTGCGCCGACGGCGAGGCGACCCGCCGCGAGACCACCACGAAGCGCACCTGCTCGCCGCTGTAGCTGGCATCGAACAGTTGCGGCCGGTCGCTGGACGCCTGCGGCGGGGCCGGCAGGTCGGCGTAGCCGGTCACCGTCGCGTCGTGGGCATCGGAGACCCGGTAGAACACCCGGTCTTCCGGCGCCATCGCCAGCAGGTCCAGCGCCGCATACGGCAGGTCCACCTGCCACTGCGCCTCCACCAGCGCCACCGAATCGATGATCGACAGCGCCGAGGACACCAGCAGGTGGTCGTAGGAACGGTTGGCCGCGCGCTGGCCGTAGGCGCGTGCGCCGAACAGCAGCACCACCGCGAACAGCGCCAGGAACGCGCCCAGGTACAGCCACAGGGTGTGCCGGATCGAGCCGGAGGTGCGCGGGTCAGTCGGCATCGGTGCCCGCATCGCGGTTGTCATCGACCGCCTCCAGCAGGTAGCCGCTGCCGCGTACGGTGACGATCCGCAGCGGTGCATCGGCCAGCTTGCGGCGCAGGCGGCCGACATACAGTTCGATTGCATTCGGGCCGGCTTCGTCATCGAAACCGAACAGCCCGTTGCCGATCTCGTCCTTGCCCACCACATGGCCCAGCCGGCCCATCAGGATTTCCAGCAGGCGGTATTCGCGGTTGGGCAACTCGATGGGCTGGCCATCCAGGGTTACCCGGTGCGAGGCATTGTCGAACTGGAACGTGCCGATCTGCACCACTTCGCTGGCCTGGCCACGGATACGCCGCAGCAGCACGCGGCAGCGCGCCTCGAATTCGCGGAAGTCGAACGGCTTGCCCAGGTAATCATCGGCGCCCACGTCCAGCGCCTGCACGCGGTCTTCGATACCGTCCCGGGCGGTCAGCATCAGGACCGGGGTGCTGTCGCCACGCTCGCGCATGCCGGCCAGCACGCGCAGTCCGTCCAGCTTGGGCAGGCCGATGTCCAGCACCACCAGGTCGAAGCTCTGGTAGCGCAGCACGCTGGCCGCGGCCAGGCCATCACTCTGCCAATCCACCGCGTGGCCACTGCGGCGCATGCGGCGGACGATGGCATCGGCCAGGTCCGGATTGTCTTCGACCAACAACAGGCGCATCGGGTGGGTATCGGCAACGGTGCACGAATCCTAGCGCGAGCGGCCGCTCCGGTGGGATTCGCTGCACTGCACAAACGCCTGACAGGTGGATGACAGCTTCCCCGCACTAGGCTGCGCCATCGCGTCGCAGCCGTGTCGGCGCCCGTGGCGACACCATCCGATACGAGTACCTGGGAGGGTCCGTGGAACTGAACTCATTGCGCTGGCGCATGCCGGCCACCTGCACCCTGCTGCTGTTGTCGGCACCGTTATGGGCCGCCGCCGACGGCGACGACGAGCGCCCGGTCACCGCCAGCATCGGTGGCCGCCTGCACCTGGATTTCGCCGACTTCAGCAACGACCACCGCGGTACCCCGAACAAGGACGACACCGAGATCCGCCGCGCCTGGCTCGATGTGTCCGGCCGGTTCTTCGTGGTGGACTACAAGCTGGAAGCGGATTTCTCCGGCGATCGCGTCGAGGCCAAGGATGTGTTCGTCAGCCGCGATTTCAGCGGCGGCAAGCTGACCGTCGGCCAGTTCAAACAGTACTTTTCACTCGATGACCGCACCGGGTCCAACTACGGCAGCTTCCTGGAGCGCGGCAACGCCGGCACCACGCTGGCGCCGCTGTACCGGCTGGGCGCGTCGTGGCAGGCGGCCAAAGGCGACATGACCTGGGCGGCCAGCGCCTACAGCCTGGAAAGCATCGATGCCTGGCAGGTAAAGGGCCGCGCGGCCGGTGGTCGGGTGACCTGGGCCCCTGGCGCCACCGCCGGCGACGTGCTGCACCTGGGCCTGTCGCTGGCCCACGAGCGCTACGACACGCCCGGCGCCAACGGCGTGCCCGGGGTGAAGATCCGCCCGCGCCCGGCCGGCCACCTGTCCGACAACAGCCGGCTGACCCTGGTCGATTTCTCGGCCGGCCGTGACACCGACGTCAACAAGTGGTCGCTGGAGTACGCGCAGGTGCGCGGGCCGGTGTCCTGGCAGGGCGAGTTCAGCGGTGCCAGTTTCGATGATGGCAGCCAGCGCGGCCAGGTGCTGGCCGGCTACGGCATGCTCAGCTGGTTGCTTACCGGCGAATCGCGCAGCTACGACCGCAAGACCGGGCGCTTCGCGCGGATCAAGGACATCCAGCACAAGGCCGGTGCGTTTGAACTGGCCCTGCGCTACGACCAGATGCGCGGCGAGCAGCACCTGCTCGGCCAGCCGGACCTGATCGATGCGCAGACCGAGGCCTGGACGCTCGGCGGCAACTGGTACCTGCGCCCGAACCTGCGCTTCATGCTCAACCTGATCGAAAGCCGCAACCGCGACCGCCTCGCCGCCGCCACCGTAGACCGCACCCGCGCGGTCACCGGCCGCCTGCAGTTCGATTTCTGAGTTTCCCCTCCCGTATCCCCTCTTCAGGAGTCTGCAGATGATGCTGAGCATCCTCGGCTTTGGCATGGTCATTACGTTCATGTACTTGATCATGAGCAAGCGGCTGTCGCCGCTGGTCGCGCTGATCACCATTCCCATCGTGTTCGCGCTGATCGGCGGCTTCGGCGGCGGCATCGACGAGATGATGCTGGAAGGCATCAAGAAGATCGCGCCCACCGGCGTGATGCTGATGTTCGCCATCCTGTACTTCGGGGTGATGATCGATGCGGGGCTGTTCGACCCGCTGGTGCGGATCATCCTGCGCCTGGTCAAGGGCGATCCGATGAAGATCGTGCTCGGCACCGCCGCGCTGGCGATGCTGATCTCGCTCGATGGCGATGGTTCGACCACCTACATGATCACCGTCTCGGCGATGCTGCCGCTGTACCAGCGGCTGGGCATGAACGCATTGAACATGACCTGCGTGACCATCCTTGCCGGCGGGGTGATGAACCTCACTCCGTGGGGCGGCCCGACCGCACGCGCAGCCACCGCGCTGCACGTGGACCCGGCCGATGTGTTCGTGCCGCTGATTCCAGCGATGGTGATCGCCTGTGCCGGCGTGCTGGTGCTGGCCTGGTACCTGGGCATGAAGGAACGCCGCCGGCTGGGCGTGGTGAGCCTGCCGCAGGGCGGCAGCTGGATGGACAGCAGCGTGTCCGATGACGGCAACGCACTGCCGACCGTGGAAGACGCCGAAGACACCAAGCGCCCCAAGCTGCTGTGGGTGAACCTGGTATTGACCGTGGCGCTGATGACCGCGCTGATCATTGGCGTGCTGCCGATGCCGGTGCTGTTCATGATCGGCTTCGCCATCGCGCTGGTGATCAACTATCCGAACCTGGCCGAGCAGCGCCGCCGCGTGGTCAGCCACGCCGGCAGCGTGCTGTCGGTGGTGGCACTGATCTTCGCCGCCGGCATCTTCACCGGCATCCTCAACAACACCGGCATGGTCGAGGCAATGTCGCACAGCTTCCTGGCGATCATTCCCGACAGCTGGGGCCCGTACCTGGCGGTGATCACCGCCGTGGCGTCGATGCCGTTCACCTTCTTCATGTCCAACGATGCCTTCTACTTCGGCGTGTTGCCGATCCTGTCCGAGGCGGCTGGCAACTACGGCATCACCCCGGTGGAAATGGCACGCGCCTCGCTGGCCGGGCAACCGGTGCATCTGCTCAGCCCCCTGGTGCCCTCCACCTACCTGCTGGTGGGCCTGGCCAAGGTGGAATTTGCCGACCACCAGAAGTTCACCCTGAAGTGGGCGGTGCTGATTTCGCTGCTGCTGATGGCCGGCAGCCTGTTGTTCGCGCTGTACCCGCTGGCCTCCTCGGCCGCCTGACCCCTTTGTACTGGAGCCTGTCATGACCCTTCGCGTCGCTTACGTCACCAGTGGTACGGGCAGTGTGGGTACCGCCATCTGCCAGAAACTCGCCCGCAATGGCCATACCGTGGTGGCCGGTTGCGCCCCCAACTCCCCGCGCAAGGCCGCCTGGCTGCGCGAGCAGCGCGAGCTTGGCTTTGATTTCATCGCTTCGGAGGGCAATGCCGCCGACTGGTCCTCCTCGGTGGCCGCATTCGCCAAGGTCAAGGCCGAGGTGGGCGAGATCGACGTACTGGTCAACAACGCCGGCGGAAGTCGCGACGTGCTGTTCCGGCAGATGGGCCCGGACGACTGGAATGCGGTGATGGGCTCGAACCTGCATGCGCTGTTCAACATCACCAAGCAGGTGATCGACGGCATGACCTCGCGCGGCTGGGGACGCATCGTCAACATTGGCTCGGTGAGCGCGCATAAAGGCCAGATCGGCCAGGTCAACTTCGCCACCGCCAAGGCGGCGATGCACGGGTTCAGCCGGGCGCTGGCCAATGAAGTGGCCGCGCGCGGGGTCACGGTGAACACCATTTCGCCGGGCTACATCGCCAGCCAGTCGATCAGCAGTTTCCCGCCGGACGTGTTGGACCGCCTGGCCGGCTCGGTGCCGATCCGCCGGCTGGGCAAGCCGGAGGAAGTGGCCAGCCTGTGCGCGTGGCTGGCCTCGGATGATGCGGCGTATGTGACCGGTGCCGATTACGCGGTGAACGGTGGGTTGCACATGTTCTGATGTTTGGCGCGTCGTGTTGACGCGCTGTACCTCCCCCACGAGGTGGCCGCGATGCTGAAAAGCACCGCGGCCTTTTTTTGCCAGGTGTCGACCGTTGGTCGACACGCCATCAACCCCACCGCCCGCGCATCGACCAACGGTCGATACCTGCCTCAGAACTCCGCGCCGACGGTCATGAAGATCTGTCGCGGCGCGCTGGCGTGGATCGCGTAGCGGGTACCGGTCGGATCGGTCGGGGCGAAGGCGCTGAGCTGGCCGGCGTAGCGCTTGTTGGTCAGGTTGGTCACGTTGAGCGACACCTTCACGTTCTTCAGGCCCATGCCCGGGCCGAAGTCGTAACCGGTGCCCGCATCGAAGGTGGTCACACCGGCCACCGACTGGTCGTTGGTGTAGGTGTAATAGCGCTTGCCGGTGTACTTGGCGCGCAGGCTGGCGAAGAAGCCGTCGCGGTTCCAGCTGATCTCGCTGGAGGCCATGCGCTCGGGCGTATCCACGGTGATCTTGCCGGCCACCGGCACGACCACGCCGCCGGAGGTGTAGTTGTCCTCGTAGGTGGTCTTGTTCCAGGACAGCGCGTTGTACCACTGCAGGCCATCGACCGGCTTGAGGATGAAGGTCAACTCCGCGCCGCGGCTCTTGACCGAGCCGACGTTGATGAAGCGGGTGATGCACTCCGGACGCGTGCCTACTTCGATGCTGCTGCACGGGTTGAGCGACAGCAGCCGGTTATCGAACATCACATGGTAGGCGGCGATGGAGGCCTGGTACTTCTCACCGAAGGTGCGGAAGCCCGCTTCCAGGGTCTTGGACTTCTCCGGCTCCAGCCCGGCGCTGGCGGCGAAGGATTCCGGCGACACCTGCAGCGGGCCGCCGCTGCCGCCGCCGACAAAGGCGGCGATGTTCTCCGAGTACGAGGCGAACAGCTCCTGGTTCGGGCTCAGCTTGAAGCCGATGCCGGCCTGCGGCAGTACCGATTCCTTGGCCGTCAGCGTGCCCGAGGCATAGCTGGCTTCGGTGCCGGGCTTGGCATTGGCGGTCATGCGGGTGTTGGGGCTCTTGATGCCGACATCCACGGTGAGGCGGTCGTCGAGGAAGCGCATGCGGTCCTGCACATAGAACTGGCGCGTGCGGATGTCGAAGTCCTGGTCGAACAGGCGACGATCGGGGTAGTTGAGGTAGCCGTCATCCAGGAACGGGCCGGTGATGTAATAGAAATTGCGTTCGATGTTGTGGTCATTGCGCTCGTACCACAGGCCCGCTTCCAGTGCGTGGATACCCCACTGCCAGCTCAGCGCGGCGGTGATGCCCTGGCGGTTGATGGTGTAGTTGGAGCTGCGGATCGAGATCGGCAACGCTTGCGCGGTGCCCGGGTTGGACGGCTGGCCCGGCGCCCACCAATGGCCCTGGCCACGGTTTTCGTGGTGGTAGGCCAGCAGCTTCAGGCGCGAGGTCTCGCCCAGGGCGAGGTCGGCGTCCAGCGAGTACAGGTTGTCGTCGCGCAGCGCGCGGCTCTGGTAGTACGCATCATCGATGCTGTTGACGCCGCCGCTGAACGCGCACTTCTGCGCGTTGAAGGTGCCTGGCGCGCAGTACGCGGCCGCCACGGCACGGTCCCAGTCCGGTGCGTAAATGTTCCAGTCGTAGCCCAGCCCACGCGACAGCATGCTCTTGGACAGGTAGGCGTAGTTGGCCTGGCTCACCCGCGAGGTAGCCGCGAACGCGCCGAAACGATGGTCGCCCACCTGCCAGATCGCCTTGGCGTTGAACTGGCGCGTGGTCTGGTTCTGATAGGGCGCGGCCCACATGTCCGAATCCTGGTGCACGCCGGACACGTACGCCGAGAAGCCGTTGATGTCGCCGGTATCCACGCGCAGGTAGCCGCGGCGCTGGTTGTCATCGCCCACGGTGACGCTGGCACGGCCGCCGAACTCGGTGGACGGGTCCTGCGAGAAGTACTGGATGGTGCCGCCCAGGTTGCTGGTGGAGGCCACGCCCAGCGAGCCGATGCCCTGCGACAATTCGGCGCCGGCCAGGTTCTCGGCGATCAGCGCCCGGGAGATGCTCAGGCCGTTGTAGTTGCCGTAGCTGTTGTCGCCCAGCGGAATGCCATCGAGCGTATAACCCAGCCGGCTCTTGTCGAAGCCGCGCAGGGTGATGCTCTGCGATTCCTCGTTGGCACCGAACGCATCGTTGGACTGCACCGACACGCCCGGCAGGCGGTCGAGGATCTTCTGGCCGCTGGTACCCGGCGGCAGCACCTGCTTGTCGACCGCGCTGATGCGCTGCACCTGGCGGGTCTCACCCTGGCCGATCACCGACACGGTATCCAGGGTCTGCGCGCTGAGCGCGGCGCTGACATCGGCGCCTGCATTGGCAGCTACGTCGGCGGCATGGGCATTGGCGGCGCACAGCGCGATCGCCACGGCGATCGTCAGGGGTCGGGTAAGCATGTTGATCCGTTGCATGGGGGACGAAAACCTGCGTGCTGCAGGTGCGTGACCATCATGCGAGCGGAAGATGAAAGCATTCTTACGCGCAGGCGTGTGCGCAATGAAATGAGACACAGCGCAAAAAACAGCGTCACCACCAACGGTGGTGACCTACCTCGACAAACGTCACCACCAACGGTGGTGACCTACCGCGGGGGTATCGGGCACCGCGCGCCGACAACGCCGACGGCCGTAAATCCACGCCATGCATGGATACCGCTCTTGGCGTACCGCAAGCCGAGCCCCTTGGCGGCCGGCAGGTCCTTGGCAAACTAAAGGAGGAGGCCGGCGCCGCAGGCGTCGGCCGGGGGACACCGCACAAGGGCCTGCCGGCCGCCAAGGGGCCCCGGACGCTCGCGGCATTCCCGAGCGAGGAGGCCGTCGGCGCAGAGCGTCACCACCAACGGTGGTGACCTACCTCTGGAAGTGCATCGCAGCCCACGCGTCGAGAGGTCATGGTGGGCGTGCGCGCACCAGCGTGTAGCTGACGCTACTCGGGCGCCAGCTGGTCCATGCGGATGCGGTTGGCGAACAGCGAGAACGCCAGCATCCCGGCCAGCCCGTTGGCGCGGCTGACCCAGTGCGGCAGCCAGCGCGGCGGGCGCAGGATGCCCTCTTCGAACAGCGGGGCGAAGGCGAGCGCATCGGTCAGCGACATCTTGCCGGCAAACAGCCAGCGGCAGACCTGCAGACGGTCTTCGGCCAGCATGTGGCGGAAGAAGGTGTGCACCGAGACCAGCCCGCGCAGGTACACGGTGTCCTTGGTGAAGGCGGCACCGCCGGTCGGCGGCACCCCACGGAACACGCGCTGGGCCGAGGCGAAGCTCTCTTCGTTGTTCTGCCCGGCCTCGCAGAAATAGCGGAACACCTGGATGAAATCGGCGCCCTCGCGTGCCATCGCAATCGCCTCGGTGCGCAGGCTGATGCGCTTGAGGCGTTCGATGTCGATGCTGCCGGTGATCTGCTCGGCAAACGTGGCCAGGCCTTCCTGGGTCGCGGTGACCCGCGGCGAGGACAGTGCCAGGCTGGGCAGGTGCGGTTGTTCGCGGCCGTTGAGCGCGGTCAGCGAATGCACCAGCGCTTCATGATGGAACAGCTGCGCGCGATCGTAGGCGCTGAAGCGCGCACTGGTGCGCAGACGGATGCGGGTGGGGCCGGCGGCGGCCTTGGAGATCAGCTCGGGGTCGAGCTGCACGCTGATGATGCGCGATTCGAAGAACGCATCCAGGTCGCTCTGCAGCTGCAGTTGCAGCGCGGTGGCCGACACCGGCACCTGCTCTTCCGGGGCCAGCAGTTCGTGGTCCAGTTCCTGCGCGATCTGGATGAAGTGGCGGGCCGCGTCGCGGGTGCTGGGGCCATTGCCGGGCAGCGGGTGCTCGGGCGCACCGAACAGTTCCACCGAGTAGCGGTCCACCTCGGCGGTGCCCAGCGACTCCAGCAGGCCGGCGGCCAGGTCCCAGCTGTGCGCCGAGCGCTGCACGTACAGACCGATGGGATGCGCCGGATCGCACTGGGCGCTGATCGCGGCAAGGGCGCGCCGGGTATCGCCGAAATCCAGCCGGGGATACTCCACCTGCGGCAGCACCGGATTGCCCCGCGCCACGCTGGCCAGGAACGGCGCCTGCAGCGCCGCCGGCCAACTGGTCAGGCCGAGCAGTTTGATGCCGGCCACCGCCTCCACCAGCTGCGCATCGAGCGCGGTGTGGTGGGCCACCTCACGATCCACGGTCATCGGTGTGCTCATGGGCGGACAGTAGCAGGGTCCGGGCCGCCGTGGCGGGCCGGTGGGGGGCGCTAGCGCTTGTTCTTGCCCGGGCGCCACTGCGCGCCCTTGCCCACGTGCTTGCGCTCGATCGCCTGCTGGGCCTGGCGGATCGCCAGCTTGGCGGCGGCGGCGGCCACTTCTTCCTTGAGCTTGAAGTAATTGAGCAGGCGCTCTTCATCCAGGCTGCCGTCGTCGATCGCCGCACGCACCGCGCAGCCGGGCTCGCGCTGGTGCGCGCAGTCGCGGAAGCGGCATTGCGCGGCCAGTGCCTCCACGTCGGAGAAGCCGCCTTCGCTGAGTGCCTCTTCACCGGTCGGCTTGAGCTCGCGCATGCCGGGGGTGTCGATCAGGCAGGCACCGGCCGGCAACGGGATCAGCGCGCGGTGGGTGGTGGTGTGGCGGCCGCGCGAGTCGTTGCTGCGCACGTCGGCGGTCTTCATCCGCTCCTCGCCCAGCAACGTGTTGGTCAGGGTCGACTTGCCGGCACCGGAGGAGCCGACCAGCACCACGGTGCTGCCCGCGCCCAGCCACGGCAGCAGCGCCGAGGCGCTGGCGGGGTCCTTGCCGTTGATCGCCAGCAGCGGGATGTCCTGCGCGGCCAGTTCTTCCAGCACCGCCAGCGCGTCTTGGCTGTACTCGGTCTGGTCGGCCTTGGTCAGCACCACCACCGGCTGCGCGCCGCCACCGCCGACCAGCAGCAGGTAGCGTTCGATCCGGCGCGGATTGAAATCGGCATCCAGCCCGCAGACGATGAACACCGTATCGATGTTGGCGGCGATCACCTGCTGGTGGTAATGCTCGCCGGCCGCGCCGCGCTTGATCGCGGTACGCCGCGGCAGCAGTGCCACGATCTTGATGCCCTCCAGCAGCACCCAATCGCCCACCGCCGCGCGTTCGTGGCTGGGGAAGCGCGGGCGCTGCCATTCGGGCGGGGATTCGGTCTTGATCGCCGCGTCCGGCACGTCGGCCACGATGTAGCCGGTGCGGTGCTGTTCGATCACCCGGCCCGGCCGGGCCTGCGGATACTGCTCGAACAGGGCCTGCCAGCTGGGCAGCTCGGGGGCGCCGGCCCAGGGCCAGCCCATGGTCTGCAGGGCACGGTAATCGGTGGTTTCGCTCATCCTGCCCATTCTAGAGGGTGTGGCCGGCTGGCGTCGCCGCAGACCTCACCGGCCCGGTCCGCGGCAGCGCCCGGGAAGGCGGCCACAACGCCCGCCAGCAGGGCGGGAATGGCCCGGAAAGGCTTGCCCTGCAACGCAACATTTCCGCTACCATGCCCATTCACGCCCGAACCACGGCTCCGTCATGTCCACGCCCCCGCTGAAGCCGCTCGCCACCCGCGAGCGCCTGTCCGAAGTCCGCTACGAGATCCGGGGCGAACTGGCGCGACGAGCGCGGGAGCTGGAATCGCAGGGCCGCAAGCTGATCAAGCTCAACATCGGCAACCCCGGCGCCTTCGGCTTCCGTGCACCGGAGCACCTGCAGCGCGCGATCGCCGATGACATGGGGCGCACCGACCCCTATACCCACCAGCAGGGCCTGCCGGAGGCGCGTGAAGCGATCGCCGCGGCCTACGCGCGGCGCGGCGCGCCCGATGCGCATCCGGACCGGGTGTTTGTCGGCAACGGCGTCAGCGAGCTGATCGACCTGTCGCTGCGCGCCCTGCTCAACCCGGGCGATGAAGTGCTGGTGCCCTCGCCGGACTACCCGCTGTGGTCGGCAGCCACCATCCTCAACGATGGCCGCCCGGTGTACTACCGCTGCGCGCCGGAGAACGGCTTCCAGCCGGACCCGGTCGAGATCGAATCGCTGGTCTCCTCGCGCACCCGCGCGATCGTGCTGATCAACCCCAACAACCCCAGCGGCGCCAGTTACTCCAAGGCGCTGCTGGAGCGCATCGTGGCCATCGCCGCCAAGCACAACCTGCTGCTGATGGTCGATGAGATCTACGACCAGATCCTGTACGACGATGCGCCGTTCCATTCGGTCGCGCCGTTGGCCGGCGAGCACCCGTGCATCACCTTCAGCGGCCTGAGCAAGGTGCACCGCGCCTGCGGCTGGCGGGTGGGTTGGGCGATGCTGTCCGGTGCGGCCGAGCGCCTGGGCGAGTTCCGCGCGGCGATGGACCTGCTCAGCGCACTGCGGCTGTGCGCCAACGTGCCCGGCCAGTACGCCATCGATGCCGCGGTCAACGGCCCGGACACCATCTCCGCGCTGTGCGCGCCCGGTGGCCGGCTGTATGAAACCCGCCGCGCGGTGATCGAGGCCTGCAACGCCAGCGAGCACCTGTCGCTGGTGGCCCCGGCCGGTGCGCTGTACGCCTTCCCGGCGGTGGTCGGCCCGGCCGCGCGCAGTTTCGACGACCACGATTTCGCGCTGGAACTGATGAATGAAGAAGGCGTGCTGGTGGTCCCGGGCTCCAGCTTCAACGTGCCCTACCGCCACCACTTCCGGGTCACCCTGCTGCCCGAGCCGGAGGTGATGGGCGATGTGTTCGCGCGGATCGACCGCGCCCTGGCGCGCCGTGCCGAAGCGAACACCAAGGTGGTGCCGTTGAAGCCACGCAGCGCGGTCGCCTGACCGGTGGCGCTGGCCTACCTGGCACTGGGCGACTCCTACACCATCGGTGAGGGCGTGGCGGCTGCCGGGCGCTGGCCGGTGCAGCTGGCCACCGCGTTGCAGGAAGCCGGCATCGTGGTGGACAGCCCGCAGATCATCGCCACCACCGGCTGGACCACCGACGAGCTCGACGCCGGCATCGATGCCGCCGCCCCGCAGGGGCCGTTCGACCTGGTCAGCCTGCTGATCGGGGTCAATGACCAGTACCGCGGCCGCAGCGTGGCCGAGTACCGCCCGCGCTTCACCGCACTGCTGCAGCGTGCGCTCGGCTTTGCCGGTGCACGTGCGGCACGGGTGCTGGTGCTGTCCATTCCCGACTGGGGGGTCACCCCGTACGGCCACGATTCCGGTCGCGACCGCGTCGCCATCGGCGAGCAGCTGGATGCCTACAACGCCGCCGCCGCGGCGATCTGTGCCGAGCACGACGTCGCCTTCGTCGACATCACCGACATCAGCCGCGCACACGGTGGCGACGCGGCGATGCTGGTCGATGACGGCCTGCACCCTTCGGCGGCGATGTACACGCTGTGGACCCGGCGCGCCTACCCGGTCACGCGCCTGCAACTGGTCGACGAGGTGCCGCGCTGAGCACGGATGCCCTGCCACTGGCCAAGGAGCAGGCCCGCCACATCGCTGATGCCTTCCTGCCGGCACAGCGCCTGGGCAGCCGACGCGATTATTACTACAGCCGCGGCAAGCTCGGCAGCGATCCGCTGTACCCCGGCGTGCTGGCCGCACTGACGCCAGCGCCCCGCGCACTACTCGACATCGGCTGCGGGCTGGGCCTGATGGCCCACGTGCTGCGCCAGGCCGGGCAGCAACAGCCCTACCTGGGCGTGGATATCGATGCCGACAAAATCGCCCGCGCGCAGCGCGCCGGTGCCCGCGCCGGGCTGGCCGATGCACGCTTCCAGTGCCTGGACGCGCGGGCCACGCTGCCCGCCCACCACGGCAACGTCGCCCTGCTGGATGTACTGCAATACCTGCGCGCCGAGGCCCAGGTCGCGCTGCTGAGTGCCGCCGCGGCACGGGTTGCGCCAGGCGGGCGGCTGGTGATCCGTACCACCCTGGCCGACAACAGCGGCCGCCACCACACCACCCGCATCACCGACATGCTGGCCCACCTGGTCGGCTGGATGGGCACGCGCCCACGCCATTACCCGCATGCCGCCAGCGTGCGCGCGCCACTGGAAGCGGCCGGGCTGCACCTGACGATCACGCCGTTGTATGGCAACACGCCCTTCAACAACTGGCTGGTCTGCGCCGAGCGCGCGGTGACCGGCTGAGGGTCGCGCCCAGCGCGTCGCACGCGCATACTCGCGCCCCACACCGGCATGGAGCCTGCATGACCCCGCATCCACCCCGACATTCCGCACTGGGCATCGCCGCGCTGGTGGTCAGCCTGTGCGGGCTGGTGATGTTCGCGATCAGTGCGCACGTCGCCCACACCCCGGCGCATGCCGCGATGCAGGAGGTGCCGTTGGTGCTGGTGGTGGTGCTGTGCATCAGTGTCGGCCTGGCCCTGCTGGCCACGCTGCTGGGCATCGGCAGCATGCTGCAGCACCGCCGGCGCCGGGTCAGCGGGGTGCTGGCCCTCGGGCTGTCGGTCACCCTGCTGCTGGCGCAGTTGTCGCTGGCCAGCTGGATGCGCCAGCAATGGCAGCGCTCGCATCCGCTGGCCGGCAGCGCCAGCAGTCTCACCCTTTGGGCATGAGCCCGCATCCACTTACAGGAGTTCACATGCAGCAGCGTCATTCCGGCTTGGGCATCGCCTCGTTCATCCTCTCGCTGGCCGGCGGGGTATTGATGTTCCTGTTCATCGTGCTGGCCGGCTATGTCGAAATGACCACGCCGGGCGGGCTCGATGTAGATGGCCCGACCACGGTGATGATCGGCCTGGCCGTCCTCGGCGCCGCGCTGATGGAAGTGGTGGCATTGGCCCTGGGCATCGGTGGGGTGCTGCAGCACGACCGGCGCAAGGTGTTCTCGATCCTCGGCCTGGTGTTCGCCGCCGGTACCCTGCTGGGGACGGCGGGGCTGATGGTGCTGGGCGCGGTGAGCTGAGCGCACGCTGCCCGGGCCCTACCCCGCGTCGGGCAGTTCGGCCGTCAGCCCCCGCTCCTGCAACGCCTGCAGCACCGCTTCGATGATGGCCAGGTTGTGCCCATGCGCGGCCCCTTCGTGCAGCAGCACGATGGCGCCGGGGCCCAATTGGCCGGCGATGCGCTCCACCACCACCTGCGGCTGGCAGTCCACGCCGTCGTAACCGCGCGCGCTCCAGCCCACCCGGGTCAGCTGCCACTGCTGCAGCGCCGGGGCCACGAACGGGTTGGTCATGCCCACCACCGAGCGGTACCAGCGCGGCGGCTGCCCGGTGATTGCGGTCAGCGCCTGCTGGCACTGCGCGATTTCAGCGGCCATCGCCGCCCGCCCCAGCCGCCAGAAGCGGGTCTGCGGATGGCGATGGCTGTGGTTGCCCACGCTGTGCCCGCGCGCCAGCATCTGCCGCACCAGCGCGGGGTGGGCCAGGGCGCGTTCGCCGACCAGGAAGAAGGTGGCCTTGGCCTGGTAGCGGTCCAGCAGATCGAGCACCGCCGGGGTTTCGGCCGAGGGGCCATCGTCGATGGTCAGCCAGACCCGCGGCGCGTTGCCCGGCAGGCGGCTCAGCACCGGGGCGTAGAAACGGCTGTTGGGCAGGAACACCGGCCCCATGAACAGCGCGTGCGAGGCCACCATCAGCGCCAGTCCGGCAGGCCAGCCCAGGCCGACCCATGCGGCGACCACGCCTACCTGCGAAAGTACCAGCCAGGGCACCCAGCGCCAGGGGCGGCGGGGAATGCGATGCAACGTTTCCGGTACGGTCATGCCCCATGATGCCATGCCGCGTAGAATGGCCGGTTCCAAACGTCGGACCGACTGTCATGTCCCTTGATCCCGCCCTGCGCTCGCGCATCGAATCCATCCTCAACGCCAACCGCGTCGTGCTGTTCATGAAGGGCCAGCCGAGCATGCCGCAGTGTGGTTTTTCGGCCAAGGCCGTCGGTGCGCTGCAGGACCTGGGCGTGGCGTTCGACCACGTCAACGTGCTGGCCGATGCGGATATCCGTGAAGGCATCAAGGCCTACGGCGACTGGCCGACCATCCCGCAGCTGTACATCGACGGCGAGCTGGTCGGTGGCAGCGACATCATCCTGCAGATGGCCGGCAGCGGTGAGCTGAGCAGCGTGCTCGGCCTGGCCGCCCCGGACCGTACCGCCCCCACCATCACCGTGACCCCGGCCGCGGTGGAAATGCTGCGCGGTGCGCTGGCCGATGCGCCCGGTGCCTCGCTGCAGTTGGGCATCGATGCCAGCTTCCAGCCGAACTTCCAGCTGGCCCCGCACGACAACAACGCGATCGCCGCCGAATCCAACGGGCTGCGCGTGCAGTTCGACCTGGCCAGCGCGCGCCGCGCCGAAGGCATCACCATCGACTGGGTCGACGATATCCGCGGCAAGGGCCTGGCGATCGACAACCCGAACGCGCCCAAGCCGGTGCAGGACATCAGCGTGCGTGACGCCGACGACCTGCTGCGCGCCGGCAACGTGACCGTGGTGGACGTGCGCCCGGCCGACGAGCGCGCGATCGCCGCGATCAACGCCGCGTTCGAGACGTTCGACGGCGACAACCGCGCCCGTCTGGAAGCCCTGCCCAAGGACACCGCACTGGCCTTCCTGTGCCACCACGGCGGCCGCAGTGCCCAGGCCGCAGAGCAGTTCCGCGCGTTGGGGTTCACCAAGGTGCAGAACATCACCGGTGGCATCGACGCCTGGTCCAACGACGTGGACAACAGCGTGCCGAAGTACTGATTGCAGGCTGTAGCGCATTGAACGAAAAACGCCGGCAATGCCGGCGTTTTTCATTTGTAGCGGCCGACCGTTGGTCGGCCACCGCGCGCAAGCGCGGCACAAGCATCGAACATCCAGATACATCGTTGCCGAGCAAGTCTCCGGCGCTGACCTCCTTCCGAAGCCACCGGTCAGAGGTTCATGAACACCTGACATACGGCTTCGGACGTTGATCAACCGCGATCAGCCCATCGCAGCCCGCAACAATCCGGCTGCGGGCTTTTGCGCCGCGCTGCGCGCGGTGGCCGACCAACGGTCGACCGCTACGAATTGCTGACGGTCGATAACAGATCCGGATACGTCGGTGCGCAGCACCTCAGCCGGCAAAGCCGCCTTCGGACAGGTAATGCAGTTCTTCTGCCGTCGGCATCCTTCCGAGCACGGCGTTGCGGTGCGGGAAGCGGCCGAAGCGCCGGATGATGTCGCGGTGCTGCTCGGCGTACTGCAGGTATTCCTTGTCGCCCAGCGCATCGAACATCGCCACCGAACGCTCCTGGTCCTGCGGGTCTTCGGAATGCTCGAACGGCAGGTAGATGAAAGCGCGCAGCTTGGGCACCAGCTGCATGTCCAGACCTTCCTCGAACGCGCGCGTGGCGTAGTGCCGGGCCAGGCCATCGGTGGCGTAGGAATGGGCCGTGCCACGGAAGCAGTTGCGCGGGAACTGATCCAGCAGGATCATCAGCGCCAGTGCGCCTTCGGCCGTGCCCAGCCAATGTTCGCGCGCACGCCGGGCCGCCGCGACATGTTCGTCCAGGAACGCCTGGCGGAACCGCGCATCGAACGCGTCATCGCGCGTGAACCATTGCTGTGGTCCGGCGTTGCGCCAGAACTCCACCACTTGTGCCGCCACGTCCATTCACTACCCCTGTGGGCGGCACATCACCAAGACGCGCGCCCGTTCCATTGCCATCACTCGTCAAAGCGCAGGTGTCGGACCGATTTTCCGTTGCGCCGTATAAGCTTAAGCGCCTCGATACCGATCTGGATATGGTTTTCGACGAACTGGGAGCTGACCTTGGCATCGGAGGCCTCGGTTTTGACCCCATCGGGGATCATCGGCTGGTCGGACACCAGCAGCAGCGCGCCGATCGGGATGTGGTTGGCGAAGCCGGCCGCAAACAGCGTGGCCGTCTCCATGTCGATGGCCATGCAGCGCATCAGCCGCAGCTTTTCCTTGAATGCCTCGTCATGCTCCCAGACCCGCCGGTTGGTGGTGTAGACCGTGCCGGTCCAGTAATCGTGGCCCAGGTCGCGGATGGTGGTGGAAACCGCCCGCTGCAGCGCGAACGCCGGCAATGCCGGCACTTCCGGCGGCAGGTAGTCGCTGGAGGTGCCTTCGCCACGGATGGCCGCGATCGGCAGGATCAGGTCGCCGAGCTGGTTCTTGCGCTTCAGTCCGCCGCACTTGCCCAGGAACAGCACCGCCTTGGGCATCACCGCCGACAGCAGGTCCATCACGATGGCCGCGTTCGGGCTGCCCATGCCGAAGTTGATCAGGGTGATGTCATCGCTGGTGACGCTGGCCATCGGCCGGTCCAGGCCCTGGATCGGCGCGCCGGTGCGCTGCGAAAACACCTGCAGGTAGCCGGCGAAGTTGGTCAGCAGCACGTGCTGGCCAAACTGGTCCAGTGGCACGCCGGTGTAACGCGGCAGCCAGTTTTCGACGATTTCCTGCTTGTTCTTCATTGCGCGCGTCTCGTCCTGCAAGGGGTTCCAATGCGTTGATTCTCGATGAGTCCGCCCAATAAGCAAGGAAAATGCCGTGCCGGCCGCTTGAAAACGGCTTCCCCGTGCAGGGAGCCACTTGGCAACACCCCCGCCCAGCCGCTAGCGTCGGCGCATCTGTTCACGCCGCATCGGGGAAAACATGCGCACACGATTGACCGCCGGGCTGGGCCTGGCGCTGTTCTCACTGGCCGCGCCGGCGGCGCCGGCCGCATCCCGGTTCGTGCAGGACCCCTACCCCAGCACCTATGCGCCGATCGCCTCGGCCCCGGTGCTGATCCGCAACGCGACGGTGCTCACCGGCACCGGCACGCGCCTGGACAACGCCGACGTGCTGCTGCGTGACGGCCGCGTCGCCGCGGTCGGCAGTGCGCTGGCCGCGCCTGCCGATGCAGTGCAGGTGGATGCGCGGGGCAAGTGGGTGACCCCGGGCATCATCGATGTGCACTCGCACCTGGGGGTGTATCCCAGCCCGGGCGTCAGCGCGCACAGCGATGGCAACGAGATGACCGCGCCGGTCACCGCCAACGTCTGGGCCGAACACTCGGTGTGGCCGCAGGATCCCGGGTTTGCCGCCGCGATGGCCGGTGGGGTGACCACCATGCAGGTGCTGCCCGGCTCGGCCAACCTGGTGGGCGGGCGTGGCGTGACCTTGAAGAACGTGCCGGCCACCACCTACCAGGCGATGAAATTCCCCGGGGCACCGTGGGGCCTGAAGATGGCCTGCGGTGAAAACCCCAAGCGCGTCTACGGCAGCGGCAAAGGGGTCGCGCCCGGCACGCGGATGGGCAACGTGGCCGGCTACCGCGCCGCCTTCATCGATGCCAGCGAGTACATCAGCAAGAACGCGGCAAAGCCGACGGCAAAGAAAAAACGCTGGTTCAGCGGCAGCGACAAGGGCGACAGCGCCGGTGACACCGGCGGCAAGCGCGACCTCAAGCTGGATACCCTGGCCGGGGCGATCCAGGGCGACATCCGCGTGCACATCCATTGCTACCGCGCCGATGAGATGGCCACGATGCTCGACCTGTCCAAGGAGTTCGGCTTCAAGATCGCCGCCTTCCACCATGCCGTGGAAGCCTACAAGCTGGCCGACCGGCTCGCCGCCGAAGGCGTCTGCGGTGCGCTGTGGGCCGATTGGTGGGGCTTCAAGATGGAAGCCTTCGACGGCATCCAGGACAACATCGCCCTGGTCGACCGCCCGGCCAACAGCTGCGCGATCGTGCATTCCGATTCGCCCGAAGGCATCCAGCGGCTCAACCAGGAAGCGGCCAAGGCGATCGCCAACGCGCGCCGCGCCGGCCTGCAGATCGCCCCGGAGCGGGCGATGATGTGGTTGACCCTCAACGCGGCACGCTCGCTGGGCGTGGACAAACAGACCGGCAGCCTGGAGGCGGGCAAGATGGGCGATGTGGTGGTGTGGAACGGCAGCCCCTTCAGCTCGTATGCGCTGGCCGAAAAGGTCTACGTGGATGGCCACCAGGTCTACGACCGGCAGGACCTGCGGCGGCAACCGCTCTCGGACTTCATGCTGGGCCAGGAGGCGCGCCCGTGAGCGGCCTGACCTCCCCCGCGCTGCGTCGTCGCGCCTGGCTGGGCGCCACCATGGCCACGCTGCTGGCAGCAATGCCGGTGCAGGCACAGGACCTGCTGATCCGCAACGCCACCGTGCACACCGTCAGCGCGCGCGGCAGCCTGGCGCATGCCGATGTGCTGGTCCAGGGCGGCGTGATCCGCGCGGTGGGGACAGGCCTGTCAGCACCGGCCGGGGCCAGCGTGGTGGACGCGGCGGGCAAGCCGCTGACCCCGGCGCTGTTCGGCGGCATCACCGATATCGGCATTGAAGAAGTCTCCGGCGAATCGGCCACGGTGGACAGCACGCTCAAGCTCGCCGACCAGCCGTTGCGGCCGGAGTTCGACGTGAGCCTGGCCTACAACCCGGCCTCGGTACTGATTCCGGTGGCGCGGCTGGACGGCATCGGCTTCACCGCGCTGGGCGCCAACAGCGGCGGCGGCTTCATCGCCGGCCAGGGTGGCGTGATGCGGCTGGACGGCAGCGCCGATCCGATCGGGCCGCTGGCGCTGTACCTCCGCCTGGGCGCTGCCGGCGCGGAGCTGACCGGCAACTCGCGCGCCGCACAGTGGATGCTGCTGGAGCAGATCGTCAGTGAAGCGCGCGGACGCGTGCCGGCCGATTCGCCGCATGCGCTGCTCACGCCCGCCGGGCGCGCCACGCTGGCCCGTTACCTGGCCGGCCAGGGCCGCCTGGTGGTACAGGTGGACCGTGCCGCCGACATCCGCCAGCTGTTGCGCTGGGCCGCGCGCGAGAACGTCAGGATCGCCATTGCCGGCGGTGCCGAGGCATGGCGGTTGGCCCCCGAGCTGGCCCGCGCCAACGTGCCGGTGTTCGTCGATGCGCTGGGCAACCTGCCGGCCAGCTTCGACCAGCTTGGCGCCACCCTGGAAAACGCCGCGCGCCTGCACGCCGCCGGGGTGCCGGTCAGTTTTGCCCAGCGCGAGGATGCCTCGCACAACGCGCGCAAGATGCGCCAGCTGGCCGGCAACGCGGTGGCCAACGGCTTGCCCTGGGCCGATGGCCTGGCCGGGCTGACCCGGGTGCCGGCGCAGGCGCTGGGCGTGGCCGACCGGATCGGCAGCATCGAGCCGGGCAAGCTGGCCGACCTGGTGCTGTGGGAAGGCGACCCGCTGGACGTGGGCCACTACGCCGAACAGGTCTGGCTGGGCGGCCGCGCGATGCCGATGCGCTCGCGCCAGACCGAGCTGCGTGACCGCTACCTGGCGCCTGCCTCGCCCGAACCGCGCGCATACTCGCGCTGAGCCCCACCCTGCGGCGGGTGCCTGCACCCGCCGCGTCCGCCTGCAAGGATTCCCGATGGCCCTGCGCTGGTACTTCGATTTCGTCTCACCGTTCTCCTACCTGCACTGGCAGAAGCTCAAGGCGTTGCCGCAGTTCGAGCGCATCACCCCCATACCGATCGCCTTCGGCGCCGTCCTGCACCACCTGGGCAACCTCGGCCCGGCCGAGATCCCGGCCAAGCGCCGGGCGATGTACCGGCACCTGCTGTGGCAGGCCCAGCGCGACCACGTCACCCTGCGCTTTCCCCCCGGCCACCCGTTCAACCCGCTGGCCGCGCTGCGGCTGTGCCTGGCTGCCGGGGTCTCGGCGCAATCGGTGGACGTGCTGTTCAACTGGATCTGGCGCGACGGCCATGCCGGTGACAGCGCCGCCGCCCTCGCCCTGCCGGGGGCGATGCTGGACGTGGCCGATGTGGCCGCCGCCATCGGCGCGGCCGACGTCAAGGAGCAGCTGCGGCGCAATACCGATGCGGCCATTGCCGCCGGCGTGTTCGGCGTCCCCACCCTGTCCATCGACGGCGAGCTGTATTGGGGCAACGATGCCCACGACCTGATGCAGGCCGTGCTGGCCGATCCCGACACCGTGCGCGGTGGCGAATGGGACCGGCTCGGCGCCCTGCCGGTCGCGGTGGAACGCAGTCGCTGACCGACCTCCCGCCCCCCGGTCAGGCAGCCGGTTGAAATATGAGATAGCTTTCACACTTCCGAACCTACAACCGGCCTT
The DNA here is from genome assembly GCF_057835675.1 of Stenotrophomonas sp. GL_101. Lineage (NCBI taxonomy): Bacteria > Pseudomonadati > Pseudomonadota > Gammaproteobacteria > Lysobacterales > Lysobacteraceae > Stenotrophomonas > Stenotrophomonas sp. GL_101. The sequence continues at coordinate 3,940,343 of NZ_CM174432.1, forward strand.
GAGGGGGGCTCAGGATGCGCATCGGAATCGTCGTCGACTCTGCCTGCGACTTGCCGCAGGATTTCATTGAACAACACAACATCGTGCTGCTGCCGATCACGGTACGCATCGGCGAAGCGGTGCTCGCCGACCACCGCGACGAGCAGGCCACGCTGAGTTTCCTGCACGCCCACGTGGCCGAACACGGCGCCGAAGCGGAGACCATTCCGTTCAGCGTCACCCAGATCCGCGACCTGTTCCTGGGCAAGCTGGTGATCGATTACGACCATGTGTTCTGCATGACGATCACCAAGACCCGCAGCCCGATCCACGACAATGCGATGCAGGCCAGCTTTGCGATCCTCAACGACTACAAACCGGTGCGCCAGGCGGCAGGCTTCAACTCGCCGTTCGCACTGCGCGTGCTGGATACCCAGAACCTGTTCGCCGCCCAGGGCGTGACCGCAGTGGAAGCGGTACGGCTGCGTGGCAGCGGGGCCAGCGTGCAGCAGATCCGCGAGCGGCTGGAACTGCTGGCGCACAACGTGCACGGCTACATGGTCACCCGCGACCTGTACTACATGCGCGCCCGCGCCCGGCACAAGGGCGACCGCAGCGTCGGCTTGATCAGCGCGGCGCTGGGCAGTGCCCTGGACATCAAACCGGTGCTGCACGGGTACCGCGGCGAAACCGGCCCGGTGGCCAAGATCAAGGGCTTCGACAACGCGGTGCAGAAGCTGTTCGACTTCGTCTGCCAACGGGTCAAGGCCGGGCTGATGACACCCACGGTGTGCGTCAGCTACGGCGGTGAACTGGCCGACCTGCAGGCGCTGCCCGGCCATGAAAACCTGCGACAGACCTGCGAGGCGCACGGGGTACAGCTGTTTGAGTCGGTGATGAGCCTGACCGGCATGGTCAATGTCGGCAAGGGCGCGGTGACCGTCGGCTTCGCCGATGAACCGCACACCTTCAGCGGCTGAGGCGGCCGCCGCGATCTGCACACCGAATCCACTGCGTTTCTGCCAGCCTTGCCGCATTCAATGGAGACCACCATGTCAGCGCAGTACCACATCAGCCTGCCGGACCCGTCCCGGGCCCGCGGCAGCGATTCCGATCTTTCCTTCCACTCGCAGGGTGCCGCCGGCTTCGCCGAGGAGCTGCAGGAAGCCCTGCGCACCACCACGCTGTTCGAGCGCTGGCGCGCCAAGCAACCCGACCCCGATGCGGTGGAATCGCAGTGGGGCGCGACCGACCCCGGCGCGACCGTCACCGGCTCGCAGGACGACCTGCGCATCAACCTGATCGTCACCACCAGCATCGACAGCGACGTGTTCAAGCAGCGCCTGCGCATGCTCGCCGGCCACCACTGGGAACTGCGCGACGTCCGCTGAGCGGCGCCCGCCGGGAGGCCGGCCGCTGGCCGGCACCCCGCTTCGCCATTACCAACCGCCGCCCAGCGCGCGGTACAGATCCACCCGCGCGATCGCCGCAGCCGCCTGGCTGTCGGCCAGCGCGGTCTGGTTGTCCAGCGCGATGCGCTGGGTACTGAGTACATCCAGCATGTCCACCACGCCGGCCTGGTACTGGCGCCGTGCCGCGCCCAGCGCCCGGTCGCTTTCGGCCACCGCCGCCAGCAGGTGGGTGCCGCGCTGTTGTTCGGCGGCGTAACCGTCGATCGCATCGTCCACCTCATGCCAGGCGCCCAGCACCGTGCGCTGGAACTGCAACGCGGCGTGTTGCTGCTGCAGGCGGCTCAGCGCGAGGTTGGCCTTGAGCCGGCCGCCCTGGAAGATCGGCAGGCTGATCGACGGGCCGATGCTGAAACGGTGCGCGTTCCATCCGTCCAGTTGGTCCAGTTGTTTCGACTGGAACCCGGCATCGCCATTGAGGGTGATGCGTGGCAGGAAGCTGGCCTGGGCCACGCCGATCGAGGCCGTGGCGGCATGCAGTGCGGCTTCGGCGCGGCGGATGTCCGGGCGGCGTTCGGCCAGCGCGCTGGGCAGGCCGACGGCCATCGCAGGCAGCGCCGGCCAGTCGCGGCCGATGCCGTCCAGGCGGCTGTCCAGCGCGTGCGGGGGGCGCGCCAGCAACAGCGCCAGCGCGTTGCGCAGCTGGGCATCGCGATGCTGCAACGGCGCCAACCGCGCCTCCAGCGCGGCGACCTGGGCGGCCGCGCTGGCCACCTGCAGCGTGCTGGCCACGCCTTGGCGCTCGCGCGACAGGGTAAGCCGCTGGATGTCGCGGGCAATGCGCAGGTTGTCTTCGGTAAGGGCCCGCAACTGGCGGGTCGCGCGCAGCTGCAGGTAGCTGCGCGCGGTCTCGGCCAGCACCGCGGTCTGCACCGCGTGCGCATCTTCGTCGGCCATCTGCACGCGGGCATCGGCCGCTTCCCCCTGGCGCCGCACCCGGCCCCACAGGTCCAGTTCCCAACTCAGCCCCACCCCGGCCTGGAACAGGCCGTAGTCGTCGCGCCCGGCGTTGCCGGAGGGATCGTTGAGGCCTGTTTCGCTGTTGCGGGCACGCACGCCGCTGGCGGTGGCACCGACGCTGGGCAGGCGATCGGCCGTGCTGATCGCGCGGGCCATGCGGCTCTGCTGGACGCGGTTGGCGGCCAGCTCGATATCCAGGTTGGCCTGCAGGGCCTGCGCGGCCAACGCGCCGAGCAGCGGGTCGGCGAAACCGGCCCACCATTGCGCATCGCTGTCCAGCGCACTGGCGTTGACTACCGTGCCCTGCCACTGCGGCGGCAACTGCGCGGCAGGACGCACGAAATCCGGGCCCAGCGTGCAGGCCGACAGTGCCAGGCAACACCCGCCGGCCATCCACCTGCGCCACGGCAGGCGCGCCATCATGCCCCCTCCCCGTCGGTGCCCTGGCGCCCGCTGTCCAGGTCGACACTGGCCTCCACCGACATCCCGGCGCGCAGCCGGCCAAACAGCGGCTGGCCCGGGTCCAGCACGATCTTGACCGGAATGCGCTGCACCACCTTGGTGAAGTTGCCGGTGGCGTTCTCCGGCGCCACGGCGGCGAAGGTCACCCCGGTGGCCGGGGCGATGCTGTCGATGCGACCGTGCAGCGATTGGCCCGGGAACACATCGACCCGCAGTTCAACCTGCTGGCCCGGCTGCATGCGGGTCATCTGGGTTTCCTGGAAGTTGGCCACCACGAACGCCTGTTGCAGCGGCACCACCGCCAGCACCGCGGTGCCGGGCGTGAGGTAGGCACCAACGCGGATCGCGCGGCGGCCGACCAGGCCGTCGATCGGGGCGCGCAGTTCGGTATGCGACAGGTCCAGCGCGGCGCGCGCCTGTGCGGCCTGCGCTCGTTGCACCGCCGCCTGTGCCGCCTGAACCCCGGCGCTGAGGATGGCGGTGCGCTGGCGCGCGGTAAGCAGTGCCGCGGTGCCCTGCTGCAGGTGCGCGCTGGCCACGGCCTGGCGCGACTGCGCCTGTTGTGCGTTCTGTACGGTCCCGGCGCCATCGCGGGCCAGCGCGCGATAGCGCTGCTGGTCGGCCGCCGCCAGGGTCAGCTCGGACTGGCTCACCGCCAGCGTCGCCCTGGCCTGGTCAATCAGCGAATCCTGCTGCGCCAGTGCGGCCTGTGCATTGGCCAGCTGCGCGTGCGCACTGGCCAGGTCCGCGCGTGCCGCTACCAGCGCCACCTGGTAGTCGCGGTCATCGATGCGCGCCAGCACGTCGCCGGCCTTGACCGCTTGGTTGTCGACCACCCGCACCTCGCTGACGAAGCCGGGCACCTTGGGCGCCACCACGGTGAAATCGGCGGTGACGTAGGCATTGTTGGTGCGTTGGTGGCGCCCATCGCGCAGCAGCAGCCAGCCAGCGGTGGCAAGCACGACCACGCCCAGGGCGATGATCGCGGGGACATGTTTTCTTGATGCGGACATCGGGGTTTCCAGTAATTCAGGCCACGGCGCGTGGCGGGAAGATGCGGCCGGGCAGCCACGGAATCAGCGCGATCAGGGCGATCGCGACCACGGCTACCCACAGGTAGAGATCAGCAGAGGTGAGCGCCACCGTCTGCGCATGCAGGCGCGCACCCAGCGATGGCGTGGCGCCGGCATCCAGCCACGGCGCGTTGCCGAGGCGGTCGACCAGCACGGTGGAGTGGAAGTGGCTGCGCACGGTGGTGGCGGCCTCCAGCAGCCCGCCGGCCAGCACCGCCGAGAAGCCCTTGACGGTGTTGAACCACGCCGACGCGTACGGGCCGTCGGCCGGGGACAGACTGCCGGTGGCCAGCAGCAGCAGCGGCAGCACTGCCATCGGCTGGGCGATGATCTGCACCACCTGCAACAGCACGAAGTTGTCGCGGTTCCACTCGGTGGTGAGCTGCGCGCCGAGCCAGCAGGCCAATGCCAGCAGTGCCAGGCCGATGGCCTGGACCCAGCGGCAATCCACCCGCCGCTGGTTGAGCAGGGTGGCCACCAACGGCAACGCCAGCAGCTGCGGAAGGGCCACCCACAGCAGCAGCGGCGCGGTCTGCAGGGGGCGATAGCCCTGCACCTTGGCCAGGAAGCTGGAGGGAATCAACACCACCGCCAGCAGCACGAACAGCACCCCGGCGAGGGTGACCAGCGCATAGGTGAGGTTGCGGTTGGCCAACAACTGCAGCTTGAAGAACGGCAGCGGATGCGACCATTCGTTGTAGAGGAACAGCACCAGCAGCCCGCCACCGCCGCCCAGCAGCATGCACACCAACGGCGAGGCGAACCAGTCCAGGCGCGGGCCCTGCACCAACCCGATCACCAGCATCACCAGGGCCGGGAAACCCAGCGCCAGCCCGAGCCCGTTGAACTGGGCGAAGCGCTCCAGCCGCAACGGGTCCTGCGGCAGGCCCCAGCCCACCATCGCAATGGCGGCCAGGCACCACGGCACGATCTGCCAGAACGCCCACTGCCACCCCACGTAGTCCACCCACACCGCGGCCATCGGCGTGCCCAGGCTGGGGCCGAAGGTGGCGGTGAGTGCATAGCCGGCCAAGCCGTACAGCTTGATGCCCGGCGGCAGGAAGCGCAGCGCCACGCTCATCAGCAGCGGCGGCAGCGCACCGCCGGCCAGCCCCTGCAGCGCGCGCAGGATCAGCAGCGAAGACAGATCCGGCGCCAACGGGCACAGCACGCCGAGCAGCATGAACGCAGCGATCATGCACATCGCGAACCGACGCAGCGAGAAGGTCACCGCACACCACGGCGCGAAGGCCATCGCACTGACCGACATCGCGGTGTACAGCGCGACGATCCAGCTGCCGTCGTCGACGCTGATGCCCATCGCCCCGCGGATGTCGGCCAGCGCGACCTTGGTGACGTTTTCGTTGATGCCCGAGATCAGCACCGCCAGCAGCACACCGCACAATCCAACCGCCAGGCGGGTGCCGAACACCGCCTGCGGCGGGCTTGCCATCGGTGGGCTGGCAAGCGCAGGCGCGGGGGCGGCCAGCGCGGTCATCGTGCACCGCCGGCGGGGGCACGGTGCACGGAAAACAACAGGGACATGGAATCCACTCCACGACAGGGAGCGGCAGTCTATTCAGCGCCGGTGCTGCGAAAAATGGCCTTCCGCCCACGCCTGGCGTGCGCCTGGCGCACGCCCCGACACGCAGCGCACGGCCGGTCTAAACACCGGCAGCTCAGGCAAATCCAGACTCGGCGTCGCACATCGCCTTGATGCTGCGGCGCAGCCAGCGATGCGCCAGATCGCTGTCCAGGCGCGGATGCCATGCCTGTACGACAATCACGCTGCGCACCGGGATGGGCACCTCGAACAACCGCAGCGGCACGCCCAGGCGTTCCAGCCGGCCCAGCATCACGCTCGGCATCATCGGCAGGATCAGGTCCGAATCGGCGGCGGCGAAGATCGCCGAGTGGAAGGTCGGCATGATCTGCGCCACCCGCCGTTGCAGGCCGAGCTCGGCCAGATCTTCGTCGATCGGCCCGTGCGGCAGCCCGCGGCGCGAGACCGTGATGTGGTCGTAGGACGCGAAGCGCTCGGCGGTGATGTCCTCGTCGAAGATCGGGTGGTCCTGCCGCGCGGCGCCGAAGAAGGAGGTGCTGAACAGGTTCTGCACCTTGGTATCGGCGCCGTGCTTGCCGGCGGTACCGATATGCAGGTCGATGCGACCCTGCTGCATCGCATCGTCGTCGCCTTCGCCTTCAGGCACGAAGCGCAGCACCGCACGCGGTGCCTGCGCCCGGAACAGCTCGCGCATGCGGCCACCGAAACTACCGACGAACACGTCGTTGGCGCGGATGCTGAAGGTGCGCTCGAGGGTCATCATGTCGACCTCGCGCCCGGCGTTGAACACCAGGTGCGCCTGCTCGATCACCTCGCGGACCTGCTCGCGCAACTGCAGCGCGCGCAGGGTGGGGGCCAGCCCGCGCCCGGAACGGACCAGCACCGGGTCGCCCACCGCCTCGCGGATCCGCCCCAGGGTACGGCTCATGGCCGGCGCACTCAGGTTCATGCGCCGCGCGGCGCCCACCACGCTGCCCTCTTCAATCAGCACATCCAGGGCAAGCAGCAGATTCAGGTCAGGCATGGCAAGGGCAGCATGGGGAGGAGTGTCAGTCACTTTACGGCATGCCATCACTGCCATTGCTGCGTTCAACGCACTCCATACCTGCGGCGCACGGCATGGGCCCGCGCCATGCGTTGCGCGACGATCCTGCTCCCCCCTGCGAGATCGCCCATGTTCAAGCACATCCTCGTCGCGCTCGACGGTGGCCCCCAGCATGACCAGGTGCTGGCGCTGGCCGGGTCGCTGGGCACGCCGCACACCCGCTTGCACCTGGTATGCGTGCTGGACCCCTCCTATGCCCTGGCCGATGACGCCCCGCGCAGTGACCACACCGAGTACCGGGCCGCCGATGACCAGCGCCGCCAGGCCCGTCAACTGCTCGACCAGGCGCTGGACGCACTGCGCGAGCGCGGGCTGGACGGCGTGGCCAGCCACCCGGCCGGCGACCCGGCCCACGTGCTGTGCGACTACGCACGCCAGCACGGTTGCGATCTGATTGTCATCGGCCACCGGCATCTTTCCCGGGTGGAGCGGCTGTTCGACCGCTCCGTCGGCCAATGGACCATCGACCACGCCCCCTGCCCGGTGCTGGTCGAGGTCCGCGACGCAGGTCCCTGATCCTGCACAGGCCTGCGCCCTGTCCGCTCGTTCGCCCACCTGCGCCCGCTACCGCCCGATCGGGCGGCGCTACACTCCCGCCGGACAGCGCCTGATCAGCCCGCCGAGGTTGCCCGTGCCGCCCTGCTCTGCTGGGTTTCCGCTACACCCTCCACGACCTGGTTGCGGCCCCGGTGCTTGGCCGCATACAGCGCCGCGTCGGTAGCGGCCAGCAGGCTGGCCGGGTCGGATGTCAGGGTATCGTCCACCCGTGCCATGCCGATGCTGACCGTTACCACCGCCGGCGTCGACGGATCGCTGGACGGCAGCCGCAGGCCTTCGACCGCATGGCGCATGGTTTCAGCCAATGCCATCACCCCCTCGCGCGAGGACGACGGCACCACCACCGCGAACTCCTCGCCGCCGTAACGCGCCACCACATCGGTCCCGCGGGTGGCGCAGCCGGCCAGTGCGCGCGCCACCGACTGCAGGCACAGGTCGCCCAGCGGATGGCCGAAGCGGTCGTTGAAGTCCTTGAAGTGGTCGATGTCCACCATCAGCAGCGCCAGGCCATGGCCATTGCGCCGCGAGCGGCTCCATTCGGCCTGCAATGCCTGGTCGAACTGGCGGCGGTTGGCCAGCCCGGTCAGGCCGTCGATGCGCGCCAGCACGTCCAGCTGGTCCTGGCGTTCCAGCGAGCGCACCTGCATCACCACGCTGCGCAGGCCGGCGCCGATCGTCGCCAGCGCGAACCCGGCGACGGCCAGGTGGGGATGGTCATGCACCATCAACCCCGACACCACCAGCAACGCCGCCGGCAGGATCAACGGGCTGCCCGCGCGCACCGCCAACGCCAGCCGGCGTGGCGTATGTGGCATGGCCGCCTCGGTTGCCGGCCGCAGCGCCAGCACCGCCACCACCAGGAACGGCACCGTGATGATCAGGTCGATCCAGCCACCGTATCGGGCATCGTCGGCGCGATGGTTGATGTAGCCGGCCATGGCCAGGTACAGCCAGGCGAACAGCGCCAGCGTGCGGAAGAACGCCCGCCGCGCACCATCCTCGCTGGCGACGAAGCGCAGCAGTGCGAACACCGCAATGAACAGGTTCTCGATATCGAACATCCGCCGCAGGCTGTCGATCCCCTGCTCGCCGGCATCGGTAAGCGTGGCGAAAGAAAACGTGTAGACGAAGAACAGGTACCCCAGCACCAGCGCCAACGCGCCATCGATGGCCACCAGGTACCACGGCTCATGTCGCGGGTGCGCCATCGCGAAGGTCAGCGGCACCCCGTACAGCACGTACAACAGCATGCTGATGCCGGGCGTGGCGTCCACATTGCCCAAGCCGATTTCCTGGTACATGTTGACCGCCATGCCGCCGGCCCACAGCACCATGCCCACGGCAAAGGCGATCCAGCCGGCCCGTGCCTGGCTATGCCCACTGCGCCACAGGCAGGCCGACGCCGCCAGCAGCGGGGCGATCATCAGGAACGAAAAGGACACGGCCACGCCCTGGCCGGGCAGCAGTGCCAGGGCCAGTCCATGGCAGAGCACGTATAACGCAGCCCAACGAATGGCCATACGCCCCCGGCAACGATGCGGTGTATTCAGACCATAGCGCTTTTCGCCGCGCACGCCGAAGACGAATGTGATGCGCTTCACAGCTTACGCACGACGTTGCCGCTGCAGGTGGCAATCGCCGGTGGCCGACCCGCCGCTCAGCCGCGCGTCAGCCTTTTCACGGTCACTGCGCATGGCGCTGCGGCATGGTGAAAGCGACCCCGGAATGGAGCCCCTGATGCCGCTGCGCCTGCACGCCACCGCCCACCTGATCGTCCTTGCCCTGGCCAGCGCCCCGCCAGCGATGGCGCAATCCCCTGCGGGCCTGCCCCAGCCGATCGACGAGACCCCCGCCGGCCTCGCCACCGGCGCCCGCTCGGACCTGCATGCGCAGGTGTTGCTGGACCGCGCGCACTTTTCGCCCGGGCAGATCGATGGCCTGCCAGGCTCCAACCAGAGGCGCGCCGTGGCCGGCTTCCAGGCCGCGCACGGGTTGAAGGGCACCGGCGAACTGGATGCGCCCACCTGGCAGGCGCTGCAGCCCGATACCACCGCGCCGCTGGCGCGCTACACGCTGACCGCCGAAGACGTGGCCGGCCCGTTCCAGCCGGTCCCCCAAAAGCCCGCCGACCAGGCCAAACGCACCACGCTCGGCTACGGCAGCGTGGACGAAGCCCTTGGCGAGCGCTTCCATGCGTCGCCTGCGCTGCTGCGCGCGCTCAACCCCGGCGTCGACCTGGGTAAGGCCGGCACTGCCATCCAGGTGCCCAACATCGCACCGGCGGCGCTGCCCAAGGCGGCCAGGCTGGTAATCGATAAATCCGAGTCGACGCTGCGCCTGTACGACGCACAGGGCAAGGTCTACGCGCAGGTGCCGGTGTCCTCGGGCAGCCGGCATGACCCGCTGCCGATCGGCCAGTGGAAGATCCTCGGCGTCTCGCGCGACCCGACCTTCCACTACAACCCCCGGCTGTTCTGGGATGCCCGGTCCGGCGATGCCAAGGCGACCCTGCCGCCGGGGCCGAACAACCCGGTGGGCCGGATCTGGATCGACCTGTCCAAACCGCACTACGGCCTGCACGGAACGCCCGAACCGGGGCACGTGGGCAAGACCGAATCGCACGGCTGCGTGCGCATGACCAACTGGGATGCGCTGCAGGTCGCCGAGGCGGTGGATGCCTCGGTGCCCGTGGTGATGCAGGAGTGATCCGATGACGCTGCCCAGGCTGTTGGCGTTGGGACTGGCCATCGGGGTGGCCGCCGGAGGCTGGCTGGGATCGCGCCCACCCGCCCCGGCCGGCGCCACCTCGCCCGCTGCGGTTGCCGCCAGCACGGCGGTGCCTGCGCCAGCGCTCGCCGCACCGGCAGGCACCGCACCGCCCGCCACCGCGGCCAGCCCCCCCGGCAGCGCCCTGCTGCTGCCGGTGCAGGGCATTACCCCCGCGCAGCTGCAGGACACCTTCACCGATGCCCGCAGCGAGGGCCGCGTGCACGATGCCATCGACATCCTCGCCCGCGCCGGCCCCCCCGTGCTGGCAGTGGCCGACGGCACCATCGAGAAGCTGTTCGACAGCGCGCGCGGCGGCCTCACCGTCTACCAGTTCGAGCCCGGCGGCCGCTACTGCTACTACTACGCGCACCTGCAGCGCTATGCCGACGGCCTGGCCGAGCAGCAGACCGTCACCCGCGGCCAGGTCATCGGCTACGTCGGCAGCACCGGCAACGCCAGCCCGGAGGCCCCGCACCTGCACTTTGAAATCCACCGGCTGGGCCCGGAAAAACAGTGGTGGAAGGGCCAATCGCTCAATCCTTACCCGCTCCTGCGCGGTGACCGACCACTGCCCTGACCGCCTGCCTGAACCCTTTCAGCCAAACGTCGATGGCCGACCCGTCCCGAAGATGCGAAAATCGCGGCCCCTTTCAGGTTGGCCCATTGGCGCCGGCCGCATCCGCGAGATTCCGTGAAAACCCCCCAAGGCCTGCAGGCGCTGATCGACGACGGCGTGATCGATGAAGTGTTGCGCCCGCTCAAGAGCGGCAAGGAAGCCGCTGTGTACGTGGTACGCAGCGGCGATGACGTGCGGTGCGCCAAGGTCTACAAGGACATGGCCCAGCGCAGCTTCCAGCAGCGCGTGCAGTACCAGGAAGGCCGCAAGGTGCGCGGCAGCCGCGAGGCGCGTGCGGTGGGCAAGGCCAGCAAGTACGGCCGCAAGCAGCAGGAAACGGCCTGGAAGAACACCGAGGTCGATGCGCTGTACCAGCTGCGCGATGCCGGCGTGCGCGTGCCCGAGCCGTATGGCTACTACCACGGCGTGCTGGTGATGGAACTGGTCACCGATGCCGATGGCTTCTCCGCCGCCCGCCTGGGCGAGGTCGAGCTGGAACCGGACCAGGCCCGCCAGTTCCACCAGGTGCTGGTCCGCCAGGTGGTGCGCATGCTGTGCTGCGGGCTGATCCACGGCGATCTGTCGCCGTACAACGTGCTGGTCGGTCCGGAAGGCCCGGTGGTGATCGACTTCCCGCAGGTGGTCAGCGCCGGCGGCAACAACGCCGCACGCAGCATGCTGCTGCGCGATGTCAACAACCTCACCGCCTACCTGGGCCGTTATGCCCCGGAACTGCTGGACACCTGGTACGGCGAGGAGATGTGGGCCATCTTCGAGGCCGGCGACCTGCTGCCGGACAGCGAACTGACCGGCATCTTCGTGCATGACGCTTCCACCATCGACCTGGACAGCGTGCGCCACGCCATCAACGATGCGCGCGAAGAAGCGTTGATCCGCCAGCAGGGGCGTGAGGCGGCGGAAGAAGACGAGGATTGAGGACTCGCGGCACGGCGGCGCTCAGCCGCCGTGGTTGAACCGCCACGCCGCCACGGCGATGCCGGCGGCCAGTGCCAGTCCGATCGCAACGCCGAAGCGCAGCCGGAAGGGAATCGGCACGCCGCCCAGCTGCCGCTCCATCTGCCGCGTATCCAGCAACCAGCCGTGCCCGCATTGCGGACACGCCAGCTGGTAGCGCTTGGCGTAGACCATGCCGAACAGCAGGTCGAACTCGGCGTAACGGTACTTCAGCTGCGGCTCGAAGGCGGTGACCTCCTCGCAGCGGGGGCAGTGCCGGTCTTCCACCGGCCCCACCACCACGATGCGTTCGCCCTGGCCGATCATGAACATCATGGGGACACGTCCTTGTGCACGGGATGGCGGCCGGCAATGTAGCCGAACCGGTCCGCCGCGGCCAGTGTGGAATCGGACCGTTACCGGCCGTTCAATGCCTTGGCGTGGTGGGCAATGTGCTCGCCGATGAAGCTGCTGATGAAGTAGTAGCTGTGGTCGTAGCCGGGCTGCAGGCGCAGTTGCAGCGGGTGGCCGGCAGCGGTACACGCGGCCTGCAGCCATTGCGGCTGCAGCTGGGTGTCGAGGAATTCATCGCCGCCGCCCTGGTCCACCAGCAACGGCAGCTTTTCGGTTGCCACGGCCACCAGTTCGCTGGCATCCCATGTCGCCCAGCTCGCGCGGTCTTCGCCCAGGTAGGCGCTGAAGGCTTTCTGCCCCCACGGCACCCGGGTCGGCGCGACGATCGGCGAGAAAGCCGACACGCTGCGGTAGCGGCCCGGGTTCTTCAACGCGATCACCAGCGCGCCGTGCCCGCCCATCGAATGGCCGCTGATGCTGCGCGCATCGGTGGCCGGCAGGTGCGCCTCGATCAGCGCCGGCAGTTCGTCCACGAGGTAGTCGTACATGCGGTAGTGCGCCGCCCACGGCTGCTCGGTGGCGTTGAGGTAGAAGCCCGCGCCCTTGCCCAGGTCGTAGCCGTCGGAATCGGCGACATCATCGCCGCGCGGGCTGGTGTCCGGCGCGACCAGGATCACCCCGTGCTCGGCGGCATAGCGCTGCGCGCCGGCCTTGGTGATGAAGTTCTGTTCGGTGCAGGTCAGCCCGCTCAGCCAGTACAGCACCGGCAGTTTCTGCGTGGCGGCCTGCGGTGGCAGGTACACGGCCACCTTCATGACGCAGTTCAGTACCTGCGAAGTGTGCTGGTACACGTCCTGCCAACCGCCGCAGGCGGCGCGATGTTCAATACGTTCCATGGAGAGTCCCTCAGGGGCGGCCGCGCGCAGGCGCGCCGCCGGTGTTGATGTCGTGGTCCAGCTGCGCGAGCAGGTGCAGCAACGGCGCGCAGTCCTCCTGCCCATCCAGGTTGCGACACGCGGCCACGGCCACGTCGCTGCGGGGCGGCCAGCGCCCATCGCGGCGCGCCTCCTGCAGGCGCGGCAGGAATACCTGCACCAGCCAATGCTCGAACGGCATCTCGTCGATACCGAACGGCGAATCGACATGACGCGGTGCGCCGACCGGGCCCTGCAACCAGCCCAGATCGCGCAGTGCCTGCTCGATCTGGTCGACCAGCGTGTCACGTACCGTCGGTGCTGGCGCGCTGCGTTGCCTCCAGAAGTCGGTCAGGCCCATGTGCGGCTCAGTAATGCACGACCGAGCGGATCGACTTGCCTTCGTGCATCAGCTCGAACGCGTCGTTGATCTGCTCCAGGTCCATGGTGTGGGTGACAAACGGCGCCAGCTCGATCTCGCCCTTCATCGCATCCTCGACCATGCCCGGCAGCTGGCTGCGGCCCTTGACGCCGCCGAACGCGGTGCCCTTCCACGAACGTCCGGTGACCAGCTGGAACGGACGGGTGGAGATTTCCTGGCCCGAACCGGCCACGCCGATGATCACCGACTGACCCCAGCCACGGTGTGCGCATTCCAGCGCCGCACGCATCACGTTGACGTTGCCGATGCACTCGAAGGTGTGGTCCACGCCCCAGGTGGTCATCTCCACGATCACCTGCTGGATCGGCTTGTCATGGTCCTTCGGGTTGACGCAGTCGGTGGCGCCGAACTGCCTGGCCAGGTCGAACTTGGACGGATTGGTATCGATGGCGAAGATGCGCCCCGCCTTGGCCTGGCGCGCGCCCTGGATCACGGCCAGGCCGATCCCGCCCAGACCGAACACGGCCACGCTGTCGCCCTCCTGCACCTTGGCGGTGTTGTGCACCGCGCCGATGCCGGTGGTCACGCCGCAGCCGAGCAGGCACACGTGTTCCGGGTTCGCTTCCGGATGGATCTTGGCCAGCGAGACCTCGGCCACGACCGTGTACTCGCTGAAGGTCGAGCAGCCCATGTAGTGGTAGATCGGCTCGCCGTTGTAGCTGAAGCGGGTGGTGCCATCGGGCATCACGCCCTTGCCCTGGGTGGCACGCACGGCCACGCACAGGTTGGTCTTGCCGCTGGTGCAGAACAGGCACTCGCCACACTCGGCGGTGTACAGCGGGATCACATGGTCGCCCGGCTTGACGCTGGTGACGCCCTCGCCCACTTCCACCACGATGCCCGCGCCTTCATGGCCAAGCACCGCCGGAAACAGGCCTTCGGGATCATCCCCGGACAGGGTGAACGCATCGGTATGACACACCCCGGTATGGGTGATGCGCACCAGCACTTCGCCCTTCTGCGGCGGGGCAACGTCGATCTCGACGATCTTCAACGGTTCGCCAGCGGCGAAAGCAACAGCGGCACGGGATTTCATCGGGAATACTCCAAGGCAAGCAACAAGACGGGACTGCGCGCGGTCACCCGCACGCTTATTTCAGGTAAGAACGAATCAGCGCGCTCATGTCGCGCACGCGCTCGGCGCGCTGCACCTCGGACTGCGCCGGCTGGCCGAATTCTTCGCGCAGGTGGGCTTCCATCACTTCGGACATCAGCCCGTTGACGGCGCCCCGGATCGCCGCGATCTGCTGCAGCACCGGGCCGCAGTCGGCCCCTGCTTCCAGCGCCCGGTCCAGCGCATCGCACTGGCCACGGATACGGCGCACGCGGGCCAGGACCTTCTTCTTTTCCTGCGGGGAATGAGGCATGCCAACACCACCAGGGAACTATACTGGGGGTGAGTATACATGCGGCCTTGAAGCCGGTCCAACATGCACTGGTCGGCCCGCAAGGGGCGTGACACACTCGGCTCCCGTTACCGGCTCCCCGGCAAAGGATGCTGATGCTGATGCAGTCACTTGTTTCCGGCCTGCTGGCCATCACCCTTGCTGCGCTGTCTGCAACGGCCGTGGCCGCACCCGCCCCTCACAACCGCAGCGAAGCGATCGGCATTCTTGCCGACATGCGCCGGGTGGTCGCCGACAACGGCATCGAGCGGCTGGAGAAGGTGCACATCGGTGGCATCGACCAATGGATATCCATTCGCGGCAATGACCGCCGCAATCCGGTGCTGCTGATGCTGCATGGCGGGCCGGGCTGGGTGTCGATGCCGACCAGCTGGTACTTCCAGCGGGGCTGGGAAGAGTATTTCACCGTGGTGCAATGGGACCAGCGCGGCGCAGGCAAGACCTATGTCGCCAACGATCCGGCGCGCGTGGCACCGACCATGACCCGCGAGCAGATGGTGGCCGATGCCGAAGCCATGGTGGCCTGGCTGCGCAGGGAACTGGGCAAGGACAAGATCTTCGTACTGGGCCACTCGTGGGGCAGCTACCTGGGTGTTGAGCTGGCCCAGCGCCGTCCGCAATGGCTGCATGCCTATATCGGAATGGGGCAGGTAACCAACGCGCCGGAGAGCGAACGCCGCGGTTGGTCATGGACTCTGCAGCAGGCGCGGCGGGAAGGAAACGCACAGGCCATCGCCGACCTGGAAGCGCTCGCCCCGTATGCGCAGGGCAACGCACCGCTTGCGCTGGACAGCCTGTTCAAGCAGCGCCGGTGGTTGAACCATTACGGCGGCATGGTGCACAACCGCCGCGGGGGCGATGCCGAAGCGGCCGCGATCGCGCTGTCCCCGGAGTACACCGACCAGGACGTGGCCGGCATCTGGAAGGGCAACGATTTCTCGACGAAACACCTGCTTGCCGAAGTACTGACGCTGGACATGTCGACGGTCCGCAGGCTGGACACCCCATTGTTCCTGTTCCTGGGCCGGCATGACCACAACGTCTCCTCGGCACTGGCCGCGGAGTGGTTCGCCACGGTGGAAGCGCCACGCAAGGAGCTGGTCTGGTTCGAGCAGTCCGCGCACGAGGTCATGAACGAAGAACCCGGCAAGACCCTGCTGATGCTGGTGCAGAAGGTGCGCCCGATCGCCGAGCGCGCAGGCGACGCCGCGCCCTGACTGCACACACGCCTTCGCTGTTCCGCCCTACCACCACCAACGAGTCCATCGACCTGGCCACCACGCGCATGGCCACCCGGCAAGCGCATATCCCGGGTCGAATCGTGTGGATGCTGCCCTGTTTGCGATGCAACGCAGCCTATGACGCCGCCGGGCACCGCCTCCCGGTAGCGCAGCAGGCATCGGTTGCGCCCTGTGCGGTACTCAGTCGAATGCACCGGCATCGGCCAACCGCGACAGCGCATCCACCACATAGCGCACTTTCGGCCGCAGGTGCCGGGTCTGCGGCCACAGCGCATGGATCTCCACGTGCTGCTGCATGCAGTGCTCCAACACCGGTTGCAGGGTGCCCGCGTCGAGGTGGCGCTGGACCAGAAAGCCGGGCATCTGGCAGATGCCCAGCCCGGCGATGGCCGCTTCGATCACCGCATCGCCATCGCTCATCTGATGGGTGCCACTGGGAATGAACGGTGCATGCTCGCCCGCCAGGCCGATCCGCCATGCCACCGGCTGCCCATGGCGAAAGCCGACGATGCTGCGGTGCGCGGCGAGTTCCTCGACCGTGCGCGGCGTGCCGTGCGCCCGCAGGTAGCCGGGCGCGGCGCAGGTGATCAGGCGTTGGCGGCCGAGCCGCCGCGCTACCAGGTGCTGGGCCAGGTCCAGGCCACCGAAGCGGATCAGCAGGTCGATGCCTTCCTCGACCGGATCCACGAAGTGGTCGGTGAAGGTCATGGTGAGCTGCAGCTCGGGATGTTCGCTGCAGATCCGCAGCAGTATCGGCAGCACGACATGCCGCCCGAACGACGACGGCATGTCGATGCGCAGCCGCCCGGCCGGCAGGTGCGAGGCCGAGCCCAGGCACGCCTCGGCCGAGGCGATTTCCTCCAGTGCCGCCGAACACGACGCGAAGTAGGCCTGGCCGTCGGCGGTCAACGTGATGCGCCGGGTGGTGCGGTGGAACAAGCGCACCCCCAGGCGTTGCTCCAGCCGCGCGATCGCCTTGCCCACCGCCGAGCGCGACAGCCCCAGCGTCTCGGCCGCCTCGGTGAACGTGGCCGAGCGCGCCGTGGTGACGAAGGTGACCAGGCCGTTCAAGGATTCCACTGGCAGCATGTCCGTACTCCATTGGGGACAAATGTTCCCGCTTGAGGGGAAATTGAACGGCTTTATGTGCTTCCCGGTCAACCCTATCTTGAACGGGTCGCGCCACTGGCGCCCTGCCCCCACGAGTATCCCGATGACTGACCTGTCCCTCTTCCGCCCCTACGACCTGGCCGGCACACCGCTGCGCAACCGCATCGCGATGGCGCCCATGACCCGCGCTCGCAACCCCGGCAACGTGGCCAACGCGCTCACCGCGCAGTACTACCGCCAGCGTGCCAGCGCCGGGCTGATCATCAGCGAGGGCACGCCCGTGTCGGCGCAGGGCCAGGGCTACATCGACGTGCCGGGCATGTGGTCGGCCGAGCAGGTGCAGGGCTGGCAGCAGGTGACGGCAGCGGTGCACGCCGAAGGCGGCGCCATCTTCGCCCAGCTCTGGCACGTCGGCCGCATGTCGCACGCCTCGCTGCAGCCCGGCGGCGGCCAGCCGGTCAGCGCCGGCGCGCGCGCGGTGGCGAGCGATCCGAAGAACACCGCGTTCGTGTATCACGCCGATGGCAGCCGCGGCCATGCCGACCCGACCCCGCCACGCGCGTTGGCCACCGACGAAGTGCCGGGCATCATCGGCGACTTCGCCAACGCCGCCAGCAACGCGATCGCGGCCGGTTTCGACGGTATCGAACTGCACGCAGCCAATGGTTATCTGTTCGAGCAGTTCCTCAACCCGGTCACCAACGACCGCAGCGACGTCTACGGCGGCACGCTGCAGAACCGCGCCCGCCTGATCCTGGACACCGTGGACGCGATGACCGCGCGGATCGGCGCGCACCGCATCGGTGTACGGCTGGCGCCGAACAACGTGCAGTTCGACATGCCCGAATACCCCGGCAACGAAGCGGCCTACCTGTACCTGGCGCAGGAACTGGGCACGCGTGGATTGGCCTACGTGCACCTCAACGACAACCATGCCCGTGGCGTGTCGGCGCTGTCCGAGGCGTTCCTGGCGACCTTCAAGCGCGCCTACGGCGGCACGGTGATCCTGGCCGGCAGCCTGACCCGTGCGCGCGCACTGCAACTGGTCGACGCGGGCATCATCGACCTGGCCGCGTTCGGCCAGCCGTTCATTGCCAACCCCGATCTTGTGGCGCGGCTGGAGCAGGACGTGGCCTTGGCGGTACCTGAGCGCGCGACTTACTACGGGGGTGGCGTGGCGGGATACACCGATTACCCGGCAAGCGCGTAACACCTGCGCGCTGGACTCAAGGCAACCCCGCCGCGTGCGCCGCACCGAAGCGATAGGTCAGGCCGAGCATGGGCCCGGACAAGGCCAGGTCCAGGCGTTTGCCCTGCGCGCGGTAGTCCACCGCCAGATGGCGGTACCCCATCGACACATGGATGTTGGCGCTGGCCTGGTAGTTGGCCAGCGCCAGCACCTGCCAGGTGGCATCGGAGCCCACGCCGAAACCGCCCACATCCACATACACCAGGCTGCTCCAGCGCGGCGCGAGGGTCTGGCGCCAGCGCACGGCCGCGATCGGATCCACGAAGGTGGTGTCCGAGCGTGCCGATACCCACCCGGGCACGTTCACCGCCGCGTTGATGTCCCAGTAGCGCAGGCCAGCCATCAGATCCAGGCCGCTGCGCTCGTCGGCGGCCCAGGCGTAGCCGGCCAGCAGCGTGGCCGAGGTCTGCCGCACCGTCACTTTCGCGGCCACACCCACCGGCAATGGCACCGCATCGGAGCTGGCCGCGTGGCTGATATCGGTGTGCAGCACCAGCGCGCCACGGCGCGCGGTACCAGTGATGAAGGCGGCAGCGTCGAGCGTGTCCAGCAGCTCGGAGAAGGACTTGTCCACGTCCACCCGGGGTGCGCTCCGATGCGGGCGCACCTCGCCTTCCATGCCACTCATCCACACATAGGGCGTGGCCTGGAATCGCCAGCGGTCGGCAGCGGCAGTGTCGTTGGCGTAGGCCAATGGCGTTGTGCAACATACAGGCAGCAGCATCGCCAGCGCGATGCGCGCCGGTCGGATGAGTACGGTCATACAGCCTCCGGTAAAGCATGCCCGGCGAACCGGGCATGCAGGGATCGCAATGCGGCGCAGCGCGGTGGTTATACGCCCAGGAAGCGGAACGCCTTGGCATCCTTGAACTGTGCGTTGGCCTCGCCGGCGTAGATGGTGCGCTGGTGCGGCCCCAGATCCAGCCGTTTCACCTTGCCGGTGCGCTCGCTGAAGTCGATCTTCTTCAGGTCCACCCAGAACACATTGGTGCTGAGTGCCGATTCAAAGTAATAGCGCTTGCGGGCGTGGTCGGACACCGTGCGCCAGCGCGTGGAAGCGATGTTGGGCTGATCGGGCGTGGATATGCCATAGGGAACCGACACATTGCGGATCACCCCGAACACGCTGGCCGTGGATTCCACCGGGTCGCTGGATTTGGGGATGGCCTCCACATAGAACGCCGCGCGCGCGAAACGGTCGGCGGCGCGGTTGGTACCCGGCAGCATCACGGTGCCGCCGATCTCCCGCCAGTAGCTCTCCAGCGCCAGCTGTTCCTCGAAGACCGGGGAGTTGGTCATCACCGTGTAGTTGCGGCTGTGGTGGATGACCTGCTTGCCCTTGATGTACTCGATGATGACGCTGTCGCCACTGGCATCGGACAGCGACAGGTGCAGCGTGGCCAGGCGCTGTTCGCCCGGCGGCGCATCGGTGACAAGGGTGAACGGCTCGTCGGCCAATGCCTTGACGGCCTCGTCCACGCTGGCGAAGTTGTCGAGCATGTACTGCGTCCAGGCCGAAATGCTCAGGCCCGGCTTGCCACTGTTGCGTTCGGGATACTCCGATTCGGCCAGCCACAGCAGGTTGGCGACAAGACCCGCCTCGTTCATGCCATCGGTGGTGGCGATGTCATACGCGCTGGTAATCACGCTGCCATGGCGCGAGGTCCACGTCAGCGAACCCGGACCGGCTTCGCCCGTGCGCTGCATGCCGCGCGGGAATATCCACAGATGGCTGCCGGTATCGATTTTGTAATCCATCGAACGCCCGGTGAAAACATCCGCGCCGGCACCGTGATAAACGAATCGGGTGCAGGCATCTGCCGCGGGCTGTACGGCCAATACCCCCAGTGAAACCAGTGCACCGGTCACAAAACACGACAATCCATTCGCCTTCATGAGTAACTGCTCCTTGGCTTGGAAGATTGCATGACGCAATCCACCCCAGCCTAACAATTATTCAGCGTCGATAGTGCTGCAGGCCTGCCACTCAACACGGTTCGCGCAGCATGTCCACGAACGCCCGCAGCGCCGAGGACATCTGCCGCTGGCGCGGGTAATACAGCACGAAACCTGGGAACGGCGGGCTCCAGTCTTCCAGCACCGCCACCAGCCGGCCATCGTCGAGGTACGGCCGCGCGGAATCTTCCAATACATACGCAAGCCCGAGTCCGTCGACCACGGCTTGCAGGATGGTGTTCTGGTCGCCGAGGGTGAGGCGCCCCGGCACATCGATTTCCAACGCCTGGCCATCGCGTTCGAACTGCCACTTGTACAGATGGCCGCTGGCGAAGCGGAAACGCACGCATTCGTGGCGGATCAGGTCGCGCGGATGCAGCGGTATCTCGCGCCCCTGCAGATATGCCGGTGCGCCGACGATCAATCCACGCAACGGCGGGCCCAGTGCAACCGCCACCATGTCCTCGGGGACCGACTCGTGCAGGCGCACGCCGGCGTCGTAGCCGCCTCCGACGATGTCGACCAGGCCATCATCCTGCGCCAGTTCCAGGCGCACGTCGGGATGGGCCAGCAGGAAGCGCGCCAGGCGTGGGCCGAGCTGGGTATGCACGGCGGCGCGGGTGGCGTTGATCCGCAGCAGGCCGGCCGGCGCGGCGCGGAAGTGGTTCATTTCCTCCAGCGCGTCATGCACCTGGCCGAGCGCGGGTTGCAGACGCTCCAGCAGGCGCTGGCCGGCTTCGGTGAGGGCTACGCTGCGGGTGGTGCGGTGAAACAGGCCCACCCCCAACCGCTCTTCCAGCGCGCGGATCGCATAGCTCACCGCCGAGGTCGACAACGCCAGTTCGGCGCCGGCCCGGCGGAAGCTGCGATGGCGGGCCACCGCGGCGAACGCGGCCAGGTGGGTGAGGTTATCGGTGGCCATGATTATCCCGTTTCACTTGATGAATCATGCCGATATCCTGACTGTCTGTGCACGGGAACCGGGCGTATTGTAAAGCGCCTTTCTACAAAACCTGCCAAGGATCCCTCATGTCCCTCGCCCATGGTTATGCCGTCCACGACCAGACCGCGCCCCTGGTGCCGTTCGCCTTCGAGCGCCGCGCAGTCGGCCCGGACGACGTCCGCATCCAGATCCTGTACAGCGGCATCTGCCACTCCGACCTGCACCAGGCGCGGGATGACTGGGGCGGCGCGATCTTCCCGATGGTGCCGGGCCACGAAATCATCGGCCGGGTCACCGAAGTCGGCGCCAATGTCACCCGCTTCAAGGTCGGCGACCACGCCGGCGTGGGCTGCATGGTCGATTCCTGCCGCCATTGCGATGCCTGCGAACACGACCTGGAGCAGTACTGCGCCGAGGGCGCAAGCTGGACCTACAACGGCCGCGAACGCGGCACCGGCGCCCCCACCTACGGCGGCTATTCGGACCACGTGGTGACCGAACAGCGCTTCGTGGTGAAGGTGGCCGAGACGCTCGACCTGAAGGCCGCCGCGCCGCTGCTGTGCGCCGGCATCACCACCTACTCGCCGCTGCGTCACTGGAAGGTCGGCCCCGGCCAGAAGGTCGGTGTGATCGGGCTGGGCGGGCTCGGCCACATGGGCGTGAAGTTCGCCAAGGCGATGGGCGCCACCGTGGTGATGATCACCACCACGCCGGAAAAGGGCGCCGACGCCAAGCGCCTGGGCGCCGATGAGGTGCTGGTGTCGCGCGATCCTGCGCAGATGAAGGCCCACGCCGGCAGTTTCGACTTCCTGCTCAACACGATTCCGGTCGGCCACGACACCAACCCGTACATGGGCCTGCTCAAGCGCGAAGCGACCATGTGCCTGGTCGGCGTGCTGACCGAGCTGGACCCGCCGTTGACCGGCGCCAGCGTGATCTTCGGCCGCAAGCACCTCACCGGTTCGGCGATCGGCGGCATGGCCGAAACCCAGGAAATGATGGACTTCTGTGCCGAACACAACATCGTCAGCGACGTGGAAGTGATCGATGCCAGCACCATCAATGAAGCCTGGGAGCGCATGGCCCGCAATGACGTGCGCTACCGCTTCGTGATCGACATGGCCACGCTCAAGGCCTGATCCCCGCGTTGACGCTGACCGGAGAACGCCCCGGTCATGCGGTAATGCGGTTCACTCAAGAAAAGCGCCGCGATCCCCTTCGGAATCGCGGCGTTTTTCGTTGCTTCCGCTCCCCTTTATGGGAAAAAGCACAACGCGCGTTTGGGTTCGGGTATCTGGCCAGGCAAGGGTGGCTGAGTTCGCGCGGCAAGTTGATCGAGACCAGCGTCACCACCAACGGTGGTGACCTACCTACGCAAGGGCATCGGTGCCCGCGTATCGAGAATGCCGGCGGCCCATGGCAGACAACGGCATCGGCACCCGCGTGTCGGGAACCATGGCAGCCCACGGCAAACATCGGAGTGCGCCTGCGCCTGTGCGTCCCGCAAGCCGAGCCCCTTGGCGGCCGGCAGGTCCTTGGCAAAATAAAGGAGGAGGCCGTCGCCACAGGCGTCGGCCGGGGGACATTTGCACAAGGGCCTGCCGACCGCCAAGGGGCCCGGACGCTCGCGCCATAACCATCCGAAGACACACATCCGCAACGGCGGCGGGCGCAAGCTGGTGGCGTGCGCACAGGCGTGCTGAACGCGATCTGCGCGCGGGCCGCTGCGCACCTTCGGCACCCCAGCGTGCGAACGTAGAATGCGCGCATCGTCCAAACGGAGCGCACACGATGAATGTCTATCTGCTGTTGGGCCTTGCGATCGTGTTTGAAGTGATCGCCACCAGCCTGCTCAAAGCCTCCGAAGGCTTCACCCGGTTGTGGCCATCGATCGGCACCGTGGTCGGCTATGCCGCCGCGTTCTATCTCCTGGCGATGACCCTGAAAACCATTCCCACCGGCGTCGCCTATGCGATCTGGTCCGGCGTGGGCATCGTACTGATCTCGGTGATCGGCTGGGTGGTGTTCAAGCAGAAACTGGATGCGCCCGCGCTGATCGGCATGGGCCTGATCGTGGCCGGCGTGCTGGTGATCAACCTCTTTTCGCAGAGCAGCGCGCATTGAGGCAATGCGTACCGACCAACGGTCGGTACCTACCGGGCGATGAACACCTACCGGGCGATGAATACCTACCGGTGGGTGGGCAGGTGACGACCGTTGGTCGTCACCGTTACCGCGGGATCAATACGCGAACTGTTTGAACACCGGGTCGATGTCGCCGTTCCATTCGCCATGGAACAGCGCCAGCTTGCGATCGGCCGGGGTCAGCCCCGAATCCACGATCTCCTGCAGCACCTCCAGGAACTTGCTTTCGTCCTGGCCATCGGCATTGCGCGCCGCGCGGCGCTTGAGACCGGCCACGGCGATCTTCAGGGCTTCGCGCGACAGATCCAGCACGGTGCCGTTGCGGAACGGCAGCTTCAGCCCATGCCGCGGCACCCCATCGCGCAGGACGTTGCGCTCGACCAGGCTGAAATCGCGGACCAGGTCCCAAGCCGCATCCAGTGCCGCATCGTCGTACAACAGCCCCACCCAGAACGCCGGCAACGCGCACAGGCGGCTCCACGGGCCGGCATCGGCACCGCGCATTTCCAGGTACTTCTTCAACCGCACTTCGGGGAACGCGGTGGTCATGTGATCGGACCAGTCCGCCTGCGTGGGCAACTGGCCCGGCAACGCCGGCAGCTTGCCCTGCATGAAGTCGCGGAAGCTCTGCCCGCTGGCATCGTGGTACACGCCGTTGCGGTAGGAGAAATACATCGGCACATCCAGCAGATAGTCCACGTAACGCTCGTAGCCGAAGCCGTCTTCAAACACGAAGTCGAGCATCCCGGTACGGTCGTTGTCGGTGTCGGTCCAGATGTGCGAGCGGTAGCTCTGGTAGCCGTTGGGCGTGCCTTCGGTGAACGGCGAATCGGCGAACAGCGCCGTGGCGATCGGCTGCAGCGCCAGCGACACCCGGAACTTCTTCACCATGTCCGCTTCGGTGCCGTAGTCCAGGTTGACCTGCACCGTGCAGGTGCGGGTCATCATGTCCAGGCCCAGCGTGCCCACCTTGGGCATGTACTCGCGCATGATCTTGTAGCGGCCCTTGGGCATCCACGGCATTTCATCGCGCGCCCACTTGGGCTGGAAGCCCATGCCCAGGAAGCCCAGCTGCAGCTCACCAGCCACCTGCGCCACTTCATTGAGATGGGTGCCGGTTTCCACGCAGGTCTGGTGGATGGTTTCCAGCGCCGCGCCGGACAGTTCCAGCTGGCCGGCCGGCTCCAGGGTTACCGAGGCGTTGTCGCGCAGCAGCGCGATGGTGCGGCCGCCTTCCTGCACCGGTGCCCAGCCGAAGCGGGTCAGGCCGGTGAGCAGGGCTTCAATGCCGCGGTCGCCGTCGAAGGCGGGCGCACGCAGGTCGTCCAGGCGGAAGCCGAACTTCTCGTGCTCGGTGCCGATGCGCCACTGCGCCTTGGGCTTTTCGCCGGAGGCCAACGTGGCGACCAGTTCGTTGCGGTCGGTGATCGGCGTCTGCGCGACGTGGCTGGGGCTCGACAAGGGAGAGGCTCGCAGGATTCTGGTCAGGACGGGGATGTGGGGCTGGGACCCCGGCATCGCAAGGGCGCACTATATCGTGGCGCCCCCCACCGTCGTGTCACCGTGACGGTTTTCAGCATCCTACTGGTACCGGCTTGACGCTGGCACGGCACCAGCGGTCCACGCGGTGCGACTGGCAGTGCGGCTGCGAGTCATTCCACCGTCGCTCGCCGACCCACCCTAGACTGCTCGCATGAGCAGATCCCGACATCCGGAAGTCCATCGCTCCGACCGCGTCGGCTGGCTGCGCGCTGCCGTGCTGGGCGCCAACGACGGCATCGTCTCGGTGGCCGGGCTGGTGGTCGGTATCGCCGCGAGCGGGGCCAGCGCATCGACCGTGCTGGCCACCGGCATCGCCGGCACCGTGGCCGGCGCAATGTCGATGGCGGCCGGCGAATACGTGTCGGTGCAGTCACAGGCCGATACCGAACGGGCCGACCTGGCCGTAGAACAGCGCGAGCTGCACGAAGACCCGCACAGCGAGCTGGAGGAACTGGCGGCGATCTACCGCCATCGCGGACTGGCGCCGGCGCTGGCCCGGCAGGTGGCCGTGCAGCTGACCGCCCATGACGCGCTGGCCGCGCATGCGCGCGACGAGCTGGGCATCACCGAGGAGATGCGGGCGCGCCCGCTGCAGGCGGCGATGGCCTCGGCTGGCGCGTTCGTGACTGGCGCGGCCTTGCCGGTCCTCACCGCGTTGCTGGCCCCGCACACGCAGGTGGCCCAGATCACCACCGGGGTCACCCTGGCCGGGCTCGGCCTGACCGGCGCCCTGGCCGCGCGTGCCGGCGGTGCGGCGCCTGTGCGCGGTGCGTTGCGGGTGATGTTCTGGGGTGCACTGGCGATGGGCGCGGCAGCGCTGATCGGCCAATTGTTCGATACTGGCGTGTAATGGAGACCCCTTTCGATTCCCGGCCGTTGCTGGCCGAGATGGCCAGCCTGGTCCAGTGCCAGCACGCCACCGGCTATGCCTGCATCACCGCGCGTGCCGAACACGGCGCGTCCTCGGTGGATATCCCACAGCCGCAGTTCGCGATCCTGCTGCAGGGCCGCAAGCAGGTCAGCACCGCGCAGCAGACGCTGACGTTCGTGCCGGGCGACCTGTTGCTGATCACCCGCCGCTGCCGCATTGACGTGGTCAACATTCCCGACCCGCACAGTGGGCTCTACCTGAGTGCGATCGTGCCGTTGTGCACCGATGCGCTGGCGGCCGCACGCGTGCTCTGGAACGAGCCCCTGCCCGAGGCCGGCGATGCGCTGGCGCGGCTGCCGTTGGCCGATCACGGCGACAGCCTGCGGCAATGGCGCAAGGCACTGGAGCTGGGCCGGTACAGCGATGCCCGGCTGGCGCTGACCTCGCTGGTGCTCGCCTTCTGCCGACGCGGCCATGGCAGCCTGCTGGTGCCGCCGGAGCCGAGCACGGGGGAACGCATCCGCGACCTGATCGCCGCCCAGCCCGAACGCGACTGGCAGTCGCGCGATTTCGAACACCACCTGGGATTGAGCGGTGCGACCCTGCGCCGGCGCCTGGCCGCTGAACAGTCCAGCGTGCGCGACCTGATCACCGACGCCCGCCTGGCGCACGCAATGAACCTGCTCTACACCACCCAGCTGCCGTTGAAGACGGTGGCGGCGCGGGTCGGTTACCGCTCGCCGGGCAGCTTCAGCAAACGCTTCGCTGCGCGCTACGGGCTGGAGCCGGGGGCGATCGGCAACAGCTGAGCGAGCGGCACGCGGCGCATTCTGAGCGGATCGCACAGCGCACTCCGCGCAGCATGGGGACACTGCGGCACCGACCGCCCTGCAAAGGATCACCCCATGTCCCTCTCCCGCATCCGTCGTCTCGCGGCGGCCCTGTTGTTGGCCGCCTGCGCCAGCTCAGCAGGAGCCACCACCGGGCACACGCCACAGCAGCAGGTGCCCGGCGTCTACCACCAGCAGATCGGCACGTTGCAGGTCACCGCGCTGTTTGACGGCACGGTGGCGCTGGGCCGCCAGGAGATCGTCGGGATCGCGCCGGGCGCGGTCACCCGCCTGCTGGATCATCGCTATGTGCCTGAAGACGGCAAGGGCCTGCAGACCGCGGTCAATGCCTTTCTGGTGCAGCGAGGCGACCACCTGACCCTGGTCGATACCGGCACCGCGCAGTGCTTCGGCGCCGGCCTGGGCCAGGTGCTGGGCAACCTGCGTGCGGCCGGCTACGACCCGGCGCAGGTGGATGATGTGCTGCTGACCCACGCCCACCCGGACCACCTGTGCGGGTTGCTGGACGCGCAGGGCAAGATGGCCTTCCCCACTGCCACGGTGTGGTTGTCCGCCGCCGATGCCGCCTACTGGCTGGACCCGGCCAGTGAAGCCACCGCGCCGCAGGGCGTGCGCTTTGCCTTTGCCCTGGCGCGCAAGGCGGTGGCGCCGTATGCAGCGGCCGGCAAGCTGCGCCGGTTCAGCCCCGGGCAATCGTTGCCCAGCGGAGTGGCCGCGCTGGACAGCCACGGGCATACCCCCGGCCATGTGTCGTGGAAGCTGGACGGCGGCGACGGGCAGTCATTACTGGTGTGGGGCGACCTGGTGCATTTCCACGCGGTGCAGTTCGCCCGGCCGGACGCGGCGTTTGAAGCCGACAGCGACCGCACGGCGGCCATCGCCAGCCGCCGCGCGATGATGGCGCAGGCCGCCGACCAGGGCTGGTGGGTCGCCGGCGCACATCTTCCCTTCCCGGGATTGGGGCATGTGCGGCGGGAAGGTGAGGCGTTTGCGTGGGTACCGGGGGAATACGGGCCGCTGCCGACACCGTAGCGCTACGCCATGCGTGGATACCACGCGCAGCGCGCCACAATCGCCCGCAGATAGATGCCCACTGTGCAGCCGACCAACGGTCGGCTCTACGTCAGGTGGTTTGCGGCGCCGGCTTGTTCAGGCCCAACCAGCCACCGATGATGCCGCGGGCCTCGTCCACGCCCTGGCGGGCCGGGCCGGAGAAGGTCTGCACGCTGACCGTGTCGCCGAAGGAGGAATGCAGTTCGTTGCGTACCTTCTGCAGGGCGATGCCCTGCTGGCCACGGCCGAGCTTGTCGGCCTTGGTCAGCAGCGCGTGCGCGGGCAGGCCGCGCTGCACCGCATAGGCCAGCATCTGGCGGTCGTAGTCCTTCAGCGGGTGCCGGATGTCCATCACCACCACCAGGCCACGCAGCGCCTCACGGGTACGGAAGTACTGGTCGATGAAGGCCTGCCAGTGCGCCTGCAGGTCCAACGGGACCTTGGCGTAGCCATAGCCGGGCAGATCGACCAGCTTGGCGTCCGGGGTGATCTCGAAGAACACCAGCTGCTGGGTGCGGCCGGGGGTCTTGGAGACCCGGGCCAGGCTGTTCTGGCGGGTCAGGGCGTTGAGGGCACTGGATTTGCCGGCGTTGGAGCGCCCGGCAAAGGCGACTTCGGCGCCAACATCCTCGGGCAATTGCCGGGTGTTGTGGGCCGAAAGCAGGTATTGGGCACGTTCGAGGAGCAATGACATACCCATAGGATCGCATGTCCGGGGCGGATCCGCGCTGTCCATTCCCGCTTTTGCTGCACCCTGCGTTGACCGTGGCGTGAAAGCGCATGGATAATCGGACGATCCCCGTGGTTGCGGTCCCGCAACTGCCAGGCCGGTCCACACGGAGCTTCCGCATGCGCCATGCTCGCGTTCTTGCCGTTTCCGCTATTGCTGTCTCATTGCTGGCTGCCGTTGCGGTCGCCCAGACCTCGATCACCCCGTTGCCCGACAACGGACCGATCAAGACCGCCTCGTTGGAGGTCGATTTCAGCAAGACCACCTGGGGCGATGCCAAGGCCGGCCAGACCAAGGCGGCCGCCTGTGCGGCCTGCCACTCGGCCGATGGCAACTCCACCGTGGAGATGTATCCCAGCATCGCCGGCCAGAGCGAGCGCTACAGCGCCCAGCAGATGGCATTGATCGCCAACGGCCAGCGCACCTCCGGGGCGTCGGCGGCGATGGTGCCGTTCGTGCAGGACCTCACCCCGCAGGACATGCGCGACATCGGTGCCTATTTCGCAACGCAGAAGGCCAGCGCCGGGCTTGCCGACGATGGCCTGGTGGGCGAAGGTGCCTACGCCGGCAAGAAGTTCTACGAGATCGGCCAGCAGCTGTATCGCGGCGGCGATGCGCAACGCGGCATCCCGGCCTGCATGGCCTGCCATGGCCCCACCGGCGCCGGCAATCCCGGCCCGGCCTACCCGCACATCGGTGGCCAGCATTCGGCCTATGTCGCGCGCCGGCTGCAGGAGTACCAGGCCGGTACCACGCAGGTCACCGACAAGGCCCACTTCCAGATCATGGCGACCATTGCCAAGCAGTTGACCGAGCAGGAAATCCAGGCGCTGGGCAGCTACCTGCAGGGCCTGCACAACCGCGCCGATGACGTGGCCGCGGCCGGTGCACCGCCCAAGGCGCCTTAGCAACCGTTCGGCGGCGGGTTGGCCGCACCGCCCTCACGGCGGGTTATGTTCACCGCTACGCCGGCACCTGGCCGGCGTTGCTTTTTTCGATGGAGATGGATGTAGATGACGTTGATGCCCCGCCTGATGCTGTTGCTGCTGGCCCTGAGCCCCCTGTCCGTGCTGGCCGCGACACCGGCCCCGCTGGTCGAAGGCACCGACTATGACGTGATCGAGCAACCCGGCCCCTACGCGCCGTTGGCCGGCAAGATCGAAGTGGTGGAGATGTTCGGCTATACCTGCCCGCATTGCGCGCGCTTCGAGCCGCAGCTGGAAGCCTGGGCGGCCAAGCTGCCCAAGGATGTGCGCTTCACCCCGGTGCCGGCCGCGTTCGGCGGGGTCTGGGATTCGTTCGCACGTGCCTACTACGCCGCCGACCAGCTGGGCGTGGCCAAGCGCAGCCACCGGGCGATGTTCGACGCCCTGCATGAGCAGCGCTCGCTGCCGATGCAGAACGTCTCGCCGGACGAGCTGGCCGGGTTCTACAAGGGCTATGGGGTCGCACCGGAGCGCTTCGTGACCACCCTCAAGGGCGATACGGTCGAGCAGAAGCTGCTGGCGGCACGCGCCTTCGCCCAGCGCACGCAGGTGCCGGGCACGCCGGCACTGGTGGTCAACGGCCGCTACCTGGTCAAGGGCGATTCGTTCGACGCCCTGCTGCGCAATGCCGACGCGGTGATCGCCAAGGCCCGCGCCGAGCGCGCGCGCTGAGCCAAGGCTCGCTGAACCATCACACACCGTGCACGCGGCCGGCGCGGTGGCCCATGCCATCATTCCCCCTTGGCCGGTGCCCTTGGTGCCGGCCCCAACATGCTCATCCGCTGGAGATGCTTCGATGAAGACCCGTTTCGCTCTTACGCTCATGGCCGTGCTGCCGATCCTGGTGGCGTGCAAGGCCCAGGACGGCACCGCAAACACCACCGCGCCGACCGAGCCGGCGGCACCGAGCAGCGCGCCGGCCACTGAAACCGCTCCGGCCGATGCCGCCGCACCGGCCGCCAGTGGTGAAACCGCCGCCGCCGAAACCGCCGCTGCCAACGCCACCACCCCGGCGCCGGCACCAGCCTCCTCGCGTCCGACCGGCCCGGACCCGGTGGCCGGCACCGACTACGTGCTGATCGAGAACGGCCAGCCGTTCCAGCCGGCGACCGGCAAGATCGAAGTGGCCGAGATCTTCGGTTACGTGTGCCCGGCCTGCGCCGCGTTCCAGCCGCTGATCGGGCCGTGGAAGGCCGGTCTGCCGAGCGATGTCAGCTTCGTCTACGTGCCGGCCATGTTCGGCGGCACCTGGGACAACTACGCACGCGCCTTCTACGCCGCGCAGAGCCTGGGCCTGCAGGAAAAGACCCACGAGGCGCTGTATTCGGCCATCCATGCCGAGCAGACCCTGAAGGGTGAGCGCGGCCGTGACTCGGTCGAAGACATTGCCGCCTTCTACGCCAAGTACGGCGTGGATGCCAAGCAGTTCGCCGGCACCATGAGCAGCTTCGCGGTCGGCGCCAAGACCAACGCGGCCAAGCAGTTCGCCCAGCGCAGCCAGATCACCGGCACGCCATCGGTGATCGTCAACGGCAAGTACCTGGTCAAGGGCAAGAGCTTCCCCGACATGCTGCGCATCGCCGATCACCTGATCGCACGCGAGCGCGCCGCCAAGGGCAACTGATCACCGCCGAGCCTGCAACTGTCGTGAACACCCCCCATACGCGAACCCTGCGCCTGCTGACGGCCAACATCCAGGCCGGCAGCAGCACCCGCCGCTACAGCGACTATGTGACCCGCAGCTGGTCGCATGCGCTGCCGGCGGGGCGCAAGCGCACCAGCCTGGATGCGATCGCGCAGCTGGCGCGCGGCCACGACATCGTCGGGCTGCAGGAAGCCGATCCGGGCAGCCTGCGTTCGGGCTTCACCAACCAGACCCACTACCTGGCCGAGCGCGCCGGCTTCAATTACTGGAGCCACCAGCCCAACCGGCGCATGGGCGGCGTGGCCTCCAGCGCCAATGGCCTGCTCAGCAAGCTGGAGCCGGTGGAAGTCCAGGACCACGCCCTGCCCGGCCGGATCGGCGGGCGCGGCGTGCTGCTGGCCAAGTTCGGAGATGGCAGCGAAGGACTGGCCGTAGCGGTGGCGCACCTGTCGCTGGGCACCAACTCGCGGATGTCGCAGCTGGCCTTCATCGCCGACCTGCTCACCGACCACCCGAACGCGGTGCTGATGGGCGATTTCAACTGCCTGGCCGAGCGCCCGGAAATGCAGGTGCTGTACCAGAAGACCACCCTGCAGCCACCGGGCTGCGCGGTGCCGACCTTCCCGAGCTGGCGCCCGGACCGGGCCATCGACCACATCCTGCTCAGCACCGGCCTGCGGCAACGCAGCGCCGAAGCGGTACCGGCGGCGTTTTCCGATCACCTGGCCCTGGCCATGGAGATCGACGTGCCCGGTAACGCCCTGCGGTAACCCAGGGCGCGTCGATCCCGTCACCCCGCCGCCCTTGCGTGGCGGGAATCACGGGTCGCGCACACGCAACAACGACAGCCGCTGTGCGATAAAACCCGCCTTGCCTTCCAGGCAGCGGGAGTTACCCCCATCCCATGAGTACCGTGGAGACGCCTCTCAGCGAGGTGCGCACGCTCCGGCCCGTGTTCCTGCTTGCCGCCACCCTCGTGGCGGCATTCGCCATTCTGGTGGCCGCATTCCCGCTCCAGTCCGGCGCGCTGCTGCTGGATGCGCAGACCTGGGCCTCGCGCAATGTCGGCTGGTACTACCTGCTGGCGATGACGGTGTACCTGGTGTTCGTGGTCGGCGTGGCGTTGTCCGGCTACGGCCACGTCAAACTGGGCGCGGACCATGACGAGCCGGAGTTCAGCTATCTGTCCTGGGCCGGCATGCTGTTTGCGGCCGGCATCAGCATCACCCTGTTCTTCTTCTGCGTCTCCGAACCACTCACCCATTACCTGGAGCCACCGCAGGGCGGCGTCGGCGGTGGCGAGGCCAGCGCGCGCCAGGCCATGCAGCTGCTGTTCCTGCACTGGGGCCTGCACGGTTGGGGCGTGTTCGCGCTGGCGGCGATGGCACTGGCCTATTTCGCCTACCGCCACAACCTGCCGCTGGCGCTGCGTTCGGCGCTGTACCCGCTGATCGGCAAACGCATCAACGGCCCGATCGGCTACACCGTGGATGCGCTGGGCATCGTGGCCACCGTGTTCGGCCTCGGCGCGGACATGGGCTTTGGCGTGCTGCACCTCAACGCCGGCCTCAACACCCTGTTCCCGGTGCCGCATGCAGCGTGGGTGCAGGTGGGGTTGATCGTGCTGATGATGGGTGCGGCGATCACCGTGGCGGTGTCGGGGGTGGAAAAAGGCGTGCGCTGGATGTCCGACATCAACATGCTGCTGGCGATCGCGCTGCTGCTGTTCATGCTGTTCGCCGGCCCCACCCAGTACCTGCTCAGCACGTTGATGCAGAACCTGGGCGACTACCTGGGCAACGTGGTCGGCAAGAGCTTCGATGTGTATGCCTACGGCGGGCGCCCGGACTGGCTGGGCAACTGGACGGTGTTCTACTGGGCGTGGTGGATCGGCTGGGCGCCGTTCGTGGGCCTGTTCATCGCGCGCATCTCGCGCGGCCGCACCATCCGTGAGTTCGTGTTGGGCGTGCTGTTGATCCCGCTGGGTTTCACCCTGGCGTGGTTGTCGATCTTCGGCAACAGCGCGCTCGACCAGATCCTGCACCATGACCAGGTGCAGTTGGCGCAGATGGCGGTGGACAACCCGCCGACCGTGCTCTACGCGCTGCTGCAGCACTATCCGTGGAGCCGCACGGTGATCGCCGTCACCGTGATCGTCAGTTTCATCTTCTTCGTCACCTCCGCCGATTCGGGCACGGTGGTGCTGTCCACGTTGTCCTCGCACGGCGGCGCCCCCGAGGACGACGGCCCGCGCTGGCTGCGGGTGTTCTGGGGGGGGATGACCGCGCTGGTCACCGCCGGGCTGCTGCTGGCCGGCAGCATGGACGCGCTCAAATCGGCGGTGGTGCTGGCCTCGCTGCCGTTCTCGGTGGTGCTGCTGCTGATGGTCTGGGGGCTGACCCGCGCGCTGGGCGAGGAATCGCAGCGCAAGAAGGCCTCGCAGTACTCGCCGATCCCGTTGGCCGGGCAGTCGCGGCACCAGCGTGGCTGGCGCCAGCGCATCACCCAGGCCGTGCACTTCCCGGTGCGCGATGAGGTCTACCGGTTCATGGACACCGACGTGAAGCCGGCCATCGAAGCCGTTGCCGCGCAGCTGCGCGAACAGGGCCTGGACGTACAGACCCGCTTCGAGCCCGGCGAAATGGAGCTGCTGGTGGACCATGGCGAACAGCAGATCTTCACCTACCAGGTGATCATGCGCGGCTACCTCACGCCCTCCTTCGCCGCGCAGCGTTTCCGCAACCTGCGCTATTACCGCGCCGAAGTGCACCTCTACGAAGGTGGACAGGATTACGAGCTGGTCGGCTACAGCCGCCAGCAGATCATCAACGACATCATCGACCAGTACGAGCGCCACCTGCAGTTCCTGCATCTGACCCGTTGAAGCGCTGGTCTCCCGCAGCAAAGGAGTCATCGACATGCCCACCCTCCCCGACCAACTGCTCTACATCGGCGGCCGTTACGTTCCCTCGCAGGGCCGCCGCACCTTCGAGGTGGTCAATCCGGCCACCGGACAGGTACTGGCCAACGTGCACAGCGCCAACAGCGACGACCTCGATGCCGCCGTGGAGAGCGCGCGGGCCGGCCAGAAGGTCTGGGCCGCGCTGACCACGGTGGAGCGCTCGCGCATCCTGCTGCGGGCGGTCGCCCTGCTGCGCGAACGCAACGATGCCCTGGCCGAGCTGGAAACCCTCAACACCGGCAAGGCCCTGAGCGAAACCTGCAGCGTGGACATCGTCACCGGCGCGGACGTGCTGGAGTACTACGCCGGGGTGATGCACGGGCTGGAAGGCAGCCAGGTGCCGCTGCGCGATGGCAGCTTTTTCTACACCCGGCAGGAACCGCTGGGCGTGGTCGGTGCGATCGGCGCCTGGAACTACCCGATCCAGATCGCGCTGTGGAAGGCCGCGCCGGCGCTGGCGGCGGGCAACGCGATGATCTTCAAGCCCAGCGAAGTCACCCCGTTGACCGCATTGAAACTGGCCGAGATCTTCACCGAAGCCGGGCTGCCCGATGGCGTGTTCAACGTGCTGCCCGGCGACGGTGCCGGGGTCGGTTCGGCACTGACCGAGCATCCGGGCATCGAGAAGATCTCCTTCACCGGCGGCACCAGCACCGGCCGCAAGGTCATGGCCAGCGCGTCCAGTTCCACCTTGAAAGAGGTGACCATGGAGCTGGGTGGCAAGTCGCCATTGATCATCTGCGCCGACGCCGATATCGAGCTGGCCGCCGACGTGGCGATGATGGCCAACTTCTACAGTTCCGGCCAGGTCTGCACCAACGGCACCCGCGTGTTCGTGCCGAACGCGCTGCTGGCCGATGTCGAGCAGGCGCTGCTGCAGCGCGTAGCGCGCATCCGCATCGGCGATCCGCTGGATCGGTCCACCACGTTCGGCCCGCTGGTCAGCGCCGCGCACATGCGCCGCGTGCTCGACCACATCGCCAGCGGCAAGGCCGAGGGCGCACGCCTGGTCTGCGGCGGCGAGCGCCTCACCGAGGGTGCGCTGGGCAAGGGCTGCTACGTGGCCCCGACCATCTTCAGCGACTGCCGCGACGACATGCGCATCGTGCGCGAGGAGATCTTCGGGCCGGTGATGAGCCTGTTGGGCTACGACGACGAAGACGAGGCCGTGCGCCGCGCCAACGACACCGACTATGGCCTGGCTGCCGGCGTTGTGACGCCGGATATCACCCGCGCGCACCGCCTGATCCATCAGCTGGAGGCCGGTATCTCCTGGGTCAACTGCTGGGGCGAATCGCCGGCGACGATGCCGGTGGGCGGCTACAAGCAGTCCGGGGTGGGCCGCGAGAACGGCCTGGCCACGCTGCGCGCCTACACCCGCACCAAGTCCATCCAGATTGAACTGGACCGCTACGCGTCGGTGTTCTGAACCGGCCCCACAGGAGCACACCACGATGAAGCGCGAATACGATTACATCATCATCGGCGCCGGGTCGGCCGGCAACACGCTGGCCGCGCGCCTGACCGAAGACGAAGGCATCAGCGTGCTGCTGCTGGAAGCCGGTGGCCCGGACTACCGGCTCGACTTCCGCACCCAGATGCCGGCCGCGCTGGCCTACCCGCTGCAGGGCCGCCGTTACAACTGGGCCTATGAAACCGAGCCCGAGCCGCACATGGACAACCGGCGCATGGAGTGCGGCCGCGGCAAGGGCCTGGGCGGCTCGTCGCTGATCAACGGCATGTGCTACATCCGCGGCAATGCGCTGGACTTCGACCACTGGGCCCGGTTGGACGGCCTGGAGGACTGGAGCTACCACGATGTACTGCCTTACTTCCGCAAGGCCGAAACCCGCGACATCGGCGCCAACGATTACCACGGTGGCGATGGCCCGGTCAGCGTGGCCACCCCGAAGAACGACAACAACGTGCTGTTCCACGCGATGGTCGAGGCTGGCGTGCAGGCCGGTTATCCCCGCACCGATGACCTCAACGGCTACCAGCAGGAAGGCTTCGGCCCGATGGACCGCACCGTGACCCCGCGCGGCCGCCGTTCCAGTACCGCGCGCGGTTACCTGGACATGGCCCGCGACCGCGCCGGGCTGGAGATCGTGGTGCACGCCACCACCGACCGCATCCTGTTCGACGGCAAGCGCGCAGTGGGCGTGCGCTACCTGGCCGGCAACAGCGTTGAACCGATCGACGCCCACGCCCGCCGCGAAGTGCTGCTGTGCGGCGGCGCGATTGCCTCGCCGCAGATCCTGCAACGCTCCGGCGTAGGCGCCCCGGCGCTGCTGGCCGCGCTCGGCGTGCCGCTGGTGCATGACCTGCCCGGGGTGGGTGAGAACCTGCAGGACCACCTGGAGGTGTACATGCAGTACGCCTGCAAGAAGCCGGTATCGCTGTACCCGGCGCTGCAGTGGTGGAACCAGCCGGCAATCGGCGCGGAATGGCTGTTCAACGGCACCGGCATCGGTGCCAGCAACCAGTTCGAGGCCGGTGGTTTCATCCGCACCCGCGACGCCTTCGAGTGGCCCAACATCCAGTACCACTTCCTGCCGGTGGCGATCAATTACAACGGCACCAATGCGGTCAAGGAGCACGGCTTCCAGGCGCACGTGGGCTCGATGCGCACGCCCAGCCGCGGCCGCGTGCATGCGCGCTCGCTGGACCCGCGCGAGCACCCGTCGATCCTGTTCAATTACCAGTCCACCGACCAGGACTGGCAGGAATTCCGCGATGCCATCCGCATCACCCGCGAGATCATCGCCCAGCCGGCGCTGGACGACTACCGGGGGCGCGAGATCAGCCCGAGTGCGGAGTGCAACAGCGATGCGGAGCTGGACGCCTTCGTGCGTGCCCGTGCCGAGACCGCCTACCACCCGTCGTGCTCGTGCGCGATGGGCACCGAGGCGATGAGCGTGGTGGACGGCCAGGGCCGCGTGCACGGCATGCAAGGCCTGCGCGTGGTGGACGCCTCGATCATGCCGCGCATCATCACCGGCAACCTCAACGCCACCACGATCATGATCGCCGAGAAAATCGCCGACCATATCCGCGGGCGCACGCCGTTGCCGCGCAGCACCGCCACCTACTACGTCGCCGGCGACGCACCGGTAAGACGCTGACCCCGTAGAGCCGACCGTTGGTCGGCTGCCCTTGACGTTCGGGTAGGTCACCCATTCCCGATGTTCGGGTGGGTCGCGCAGCAGCCGACCAACGGTCGGCTCTACGGCGTTGCGGGCACGACCGGTATGGCGCGCCGCGCGGTCACCGTGCTGCCCACCGAGGCCAGTACCGTGAAGCCGATCGCCGTCCACTGCAGCGCGGTCAGGTGCTCGGCCAACAAGCCCATCGCCAGCACCGCGGCCACCGCCGGCTCCATGCTGATCAGGATGCCGAAGGTCTCCTTCGGCAGCCGCTTGAGCGCCATCATTTCCAGCGACATAGGGATCGCGCTGGACACGATTGCCACGCCCAGCCCGAACAGCAGGATCTTCGGGTCCAGCAGCGCCATGCCCGCATGCGCCACCCCCACCGGCACCACCACCAGGGCGGCCGCACACAGCCCCAGCGATACCGTGTGCCCGGCGGGCAGGTGCCCGGCGCGCTTGCCGAAGATGATGTACATCGCCCAGCAGGCCGCCGCGCCCAGCGCGAACATCACCCCGACCGGATCCAGCGGCGCGCCGTGGCCCAGCGGCAAGAGCAGCAGCAAGCCGACCACCGCGCAGCCTACCCAGACAAAATCGATCGGCCGGCGCGAAGACCACATCGCCACCGCCAGCGGGCCACAGAACTCGATGGCCACCGCGATCCCGAAGGGAATCGTGCGCAGCGCCATGTAGAACAGCAGGTTCATCACGCCCAGGGTGATGCCGTAGCGGAGGATCGTACCGGCATCGGCACGGGAGGTTTTCCAGCGCCATGGCCGGAACACCGCCAGCAGCACCAGCGCCGAGAACCCCACGCGCAACGCGCTGGTGCCCTGCGCGCCGATCAGCGGGAACAGCTGCTTGGCAAAGGAGGTGCCCACCGACAGGGCGGTGACCGAGCCGAGTACGGCCAGGACGGGAATGAGCGCGGTGAAGCGCGAGGGGGAGGTCGACATGCTCAAAGCATATTGCGTCGGCGGCGAAGCAGGCGCTCAATTGCAGGGGTCGTCCTGCAACTTCCACTCGCCATGCCCAGTCCCGCCTATGCCCCCGATGATTTCGACCGCGCCATCCTGGCCATCCTGCAGCGTGACAACACCACCGCCCAGCGTGAGATCGCCGAGACCGTGCACCTGTCCGCGCCGGCCGTGCAGCGCCGGATCAAGCGCCTGCAGGAGGCCGGCATCATCCGCGCCAACGTCGCCGTGCTCGACCAGTGCCGGCTGGGCCGCCCGCTGACGATCATGGTTGAGGTACGCGTGAGCAGCGAACAACCGCATCGGGTGGCCCCGTTCCGCCGCCGCGTACAGGAAGACCCGGCCGTGCAGCAGTGCTATGCGATCACCGGCGACGCCGACTTCCTGCTGATCCTCACCGCCGCTTCCATGGAGGAGTACGAGGCGATCAGCGAGCGCCTGTTCAACAACGATGACAACATCGAGCGCTACCGCACGGCGGTGGCGTTGAGTACGTTGAAGCGGGGGCTGGACGTGCCACTGTAGGCGAGCCGGCGCGCCCTCGATGGGTGCACCGGCAACCCGCGCCCTCAGGGCATGCGCGTGAAGTGGATCGTCATCAGGATCGGCTTGCCCTCCTTGCTGAAGAACGCCTTGGACTCGGTCATCTGGTTGCCATCGCCGGCCACGGTATAGATGCGCGTCGACGCGGGCGTCCCGTGGTCCACCAGCTGCATCACCAGTACATTCGGCGCGGGCATGCTGAGCGAGGCGACGTCGGCGCCGTAGTTGCCCACGATCGGGCCGGGCGTGCCGTCCAGCAGCAGGGTGCTGTCGGCGGTCATCCTTCCCCCTTTTGGATCGACGATCTCGGCGCGGGTGGTCCAGCGGCCCGCGCCGGCATCCTTGAACTCCAGCTGCACACTTTCAGGCCGGTCCGCCGCCGGCATCGGCAGCGTGGCGACATCGATCGCCCAGCGCCCGGCCAGTGGCGAGGCGGTGGGCGTGGCGGCAAACAGCACCAGGGGCGCGGCCTGCAGCGCGGCCGTGACCAGGCAGATGGCAGTCATCCTCTTCATGGAACCTCCTTGCTGGGTGAATGCACGACGCGGGCCGTGGGGGGGCAACGTGGCAGGGTCAGCCCCGCACCGCCGCCTCGATGGCGGCCACGTCGATCTTGCGCATGGTCATCATCGCCTCGAACGCGCGCTTGGCCACTGCCGGATCCTTGCTGGTGACCGCCGAGGTCAGCACGCGCGGGCTGATCTGCCAGGACAGGCCCCACTTGTCGCGGCACCAGCCGCAGGCGCTTTCCTCGCCGCCGTTGTCGACGATGGCGTGCCAGAGCCGGTCGGTCTCGGCCTGGTCATCGGTGGCGATCTGGAAGGAGAAGGCCTCGCTGTGCTTGAACGCCGGGCCGCCGTTGAGGCCGATACAGGGAATGCCGGCCACGGTGAACTCGACGGTCAGCACATCGCCCTGCTTGCCGGAGGGAAAGTCCCCCGGGGCATGGTGGACGGCCCCCACCGCGCTGTCGGGGAAGGTGGCGGCATAGAAGGTGGCCGCCTCCAGGGCGGTGCCGTCGTACCAGAGACACAGGGTGTTCTTGCTGAGCATCGCGATTCTCCCGAGGCGGAAACCCCATGCGGCCACGGTAGCGGCGACGGTGTTAAGCCGACGCCGATACGGTCGACCGGGCCGGGCGGCATGCAGCCGGCCGCGGCCGGTGGTGGCGCCGCCGCACATGAATGCGATTGCAGATAGTAATGATTCCCATTAACATGGTGTGATCCCGCATGCGCCTAGGAGGCGCTGCGGTGATCGGTCGCCAAGCCCGCGCCTGCACCTGCAAGGCCCTGCCAGCAGCGCACCGACCCCCACTCCCTGCGCATTGCCTGGCCACCGAGGACAACACCGGCCACGTGGATGCCGCCGCCCTGGAAATGCCGATGACCCGTTCCACCGCTGTGATGCTCCGCCCGCTGGCCCCCCGCCGCCTGTCGCAGGCCCTGCTGGTTGCGCTGTGCGCGCTGGCGACGGCCCCCGCATTCGCCCAGGCCGCCGCCGACGCCACCACGCTGGACAAGGTGGTGGTCAAGGGTGAACGCGCCGAAGGCTACTCCGTGCGCAAGACCGCGGCCGGCACCCGTTTCGACCTGGCGCCGCGCGAGATCCCGCAATCGGTCAGCATCATCAGCCACCAGCGCATCGAGGACCAGAACCTCGATGACATCATCGACGTGCTGGCCAACACCACCGGCATCAGCAGCACCCAGTCGGACACCGAGCGCACCGAGTTCTACGCGCGCGGCTTCTACATCGACAGCTACCAGTTCGACGGCCTGCCCACCCAGATGGTGCAGAACTGGAGCTACGGCGATTCCGGCCTGGACCTGGCCCTGTACGACCGCGTGGAAGTGGTGCGTGGCGCCACCGGCCTGCTCAGCGGCGCCGGCAATCCGTCGGCCTCGGTCAACCTGATCCGCAAGCATGCCGACAGTGCCGAGCTGACCGGCAGCGTCTCGCTCAACGTGGGCAGCTATGGCCGCACCCGCACCACCGTGGACGTGGGCAGCGCACTCAATGCCAGCGGCACCGTGCGCGGCCGGGTCATCGCCAGCTACCTGGACACCGATGCGCAGATGGACCGTTACGACCAGCACAAGACGCTGGGCTATGCGGTGATCGATGCCGACCTGACCCCGGACACGCAGCTGAGCGTGGGCTATGACTACCAGCAGAAGCGCGCCAACGGGGCCACCTGGGGTGGCTTCCCGATGGTGTTCTCCGACGGCAGCTCGACCGGCTACGACGAATCATTCAACGCCAGCCCGAGCTGGACCTACTGGGACACCACCAGCAAGCGCGCGTTCGCCACGCTGCAGCATGGCTTCGCCAACGGCTGGAAGTTCAAGATCGGCGCGACGCACGATGAAACCAACGCCGACGACAAGCTGTTCTACCCGGCCTACAACGATTGGACCACGGGTGCGTCGGCCTTCGACAAGAACACGGGCGCGGGCATTTCGCCGTCGGCCGGCTTCTACAACACCGAGCGCAAGGTCAGCGCCGTGGACGGTTACGTGGATGGTCCGTTCCAGCTGTTCGGCCGCGAGCACCAGTTCATGGCCGGCCTGAGCTACAACAAGCGCGACTATGCCAACTACGGTGACTACCAGGTGGGCGGCGCCAACCTGCCGTGGGATCCCTTCAACAGCTACCTCAACTGGACCGGCAACATCAGCGAGCCGAACTGGAACCCGCTGGCGCTCGCCAGTGAAGGCACCATTACCCAGAAGGCCGGCTACGTGGCCACGCGCCTGTCGCTGGCCGACCCGCTGAAGCTGATCATCGGCGCGCGCTACACCGACTGGAAGAGCGAAGGCGAAAACGCCGACCGTTCGCACAAGGTCACCACGCCCTACGCCGGGCTGGTGCTGGACATCAACGACACCTACGCCACGTATGCCTCCTACACGGAGATCTTCCAGCCGCAGATGCTCAAAGACCGCACCGGCGGCTACCTGGATCCGGTGGACGGCAAGAGCTACGAAGTGGGCGTCAAGGGCGCCTGGTTCGACAGCCGCCTGAACGCATCGCTGGCCGTGTTCCGCATCGAACAGGACAACGTGGGGCAGTCGACCGGTGAGCCGGTGATCGGCGGCACCGCCGGTGAGACCGCCTACATCGCCGCACGCGGCACCGTCAGCCGCGGCGTCGAGTTCGAGGTGAACGGCGAGCTGGCCACGGGCTGGAACGCCACCTTCGGTGCCTCGCGTTACGTTGCCAAGGACATCAACGATGCGGACATCAACACCAACCTGCCGCAGACCACGTTGAAGCTGTTCACCAGCTACACCCCGCAGTCGCTGCAGGCGCTGACCGTGGGCGGTGGCGCCAACTGGCAGAACCGCATCTACTACGCGGTGCCCGCGTATGGCCGTTTCGAGCAGGATGGGTATGCCCTGGTCAGTGCCTTCGTGCGCTACCGCATCTCGCCGGAGTTCAGCGTGCAGGCCAACCTCAACAACCTGCTGGACAAGAAGTACCTCTCGCAGATCAACGGCTACGGTGCGTACGGCGATGGCCGCAATGGGTCGATCACCTTTAGCTGGTCGTTCTAAGCCGGTTGCAGGCCGTATCAAGTGGGACAAAGGCCGGGCAATGCCCTAATACTGTTCACTTAAGAAAAGCGCCGCGATCCCATCAGGGATCGCGGCGCTTTTTGGTTGTTCTCTGCGTTGAGTGGAGAGATTTACTTCAACGGGCGGCAGCAGCGAGTGTGTGCGTCTTCGCTTGGGTGTATCGCGAGCGTTCGGTGCCGCTTGGCGGCCGGCAGGTCCTTTCGCAAATGTCCCCCGGCCGACGCCTGCGGCGACGGC
Source organism: Stenotrophomonas sp. GL_101 (assembly GCF_057835675.1). Taxonomy (NCBI): domain Bacteria; kingdom Pseudomonadati; phylum Pseudomonadota; class Gammaproteobacteria; order Lysobacterales; family Lysobacteraceae; genus Stenotrophomonas; species Stenotrophomonas sp. GL_101. The sequence continues at coordinate 3,982,742 of NZ_CM174432.1, forward strand.
CTCCTCCTTTATTTTGCCAAGGACCTGCCGGCCGCCAAGCGGCTCGGCTTGCGGTGCGCAACGGCGTACGCCGATGGTTGATGTGGGCGCTGCGGTTTTCCGCGCACGGGCACCGAACGGTAGGTCACCACCGTTGGTGGTGACGCTGACCCGAACCACGCATGCCTGGCCCGCCTTCTGCAAGCCGAGCCCCTTCGCGACCGACAGGCCCTTGGTGCAAATGTCCCCCGACCTTCTGCGCCTGCACACGGCCGCCACCGCTTACCGGACGTAATAGCGGGGCTGATCCAGATCGGCCAGCAGGGCCGGCCCCACCGGCGTCCAGCCAAGCCGTTCCCGGGTGGCGGCGCTGGATACGGCCATGTCCGCGCCGGCCATGCGCGCGAACCAGCCGAAATGCGCGGCATCGCGTGCAGCCACCGGAACCTTCAGGTGGCGCCCGATCATCTCGGCGATGGCCTTGAACGGCACCGCTTCATCGGCCACGGCGTGGTACACCGGCTGCGAGGCGCCGTCCTCCAGCGCCAACCGGTAGACCCGGGCCGCATCATGGCGATGCACGCCGGACCAGCAGTTGTCGCCGGCGTCCAGATACGCCGACACGCCGGTCTGCCGTGCCAGATCCACCAGGAGCGGTACGAAACCATGATCGCCCAACCCATGCACCGACGGCGCCAGCCGCACCGTCGCCGCGCGCACGCCACGCTCGGCCAGCGCACGCGCGCTGGGCTCGGACAATCGCGGCGAGGCGGGATCGGGCAGCGCGGTTTCATCGGCACCGCGGCGCAGGCCAAGCAGCCCCGAGGTGACCAGCAGCGGGCGCGATGAGCCCTGCAGCGCTTCGCCCAGCGCCTCGATGACGCGACGGTCCAGCGCGCAGTTTTCAATGAATCGCGTGAAGTCGTGGTCGAACGCCGTGTGGATCACCGCATCGGCGGCGGCGGCCGCATGGCGCAGCACGCCTACCTCGTCCAGGGTGGCACGCACCACCGCCGCACCACTGGCAGCCAACGCCACGGCCTTGTCGCGGCTGCGCACCTGGCCGGTCACGGTGTGGCCGGCGGCCAGCAGTTCGTGGACCACGGCCGAGCCCACCCATCCGGTCGCGCCGGTGACAAATACATGCATGTTCTGTTTCCTTCTGTGGGGGACGATCAGCCGATCCGCATCGACACTTCAACGTCCCCGCCCACGGCAACGGACAGGTATCCGCTATCGGCTGCGCGCGCGCGCGCGAGGTAGTCCGGGGCGTCATCGGCGTTGTCGGCCACGATCAGCGCACCCGGGCCCAGCCGGGCTTCAAGCAGGTCCAGGATGTCGCCGTACAGCGCCTTGGCGCCGTCGAGCAGCAGCAGGTCGATGCGCTCGGGCAGGTCCTCGCGCAAGGTCAGCAACGCATCGCCTTCGCGGATCTCGACCAGGTCGTCCAGCCCAGCGGCCCGCAGGTGTACACCGGCCTGCTTGACCTTGCCCGGCTCGAACTCGCTGCTGACCAGGCGCCCGCCGCCGTTGTCGCGCAGTGCCGCGGCCAGGTGCAGGGTGGAGATGCCGAAGGAGGTACCGAACTCGACGATGCAGCGCGCGCGGCTGCTGCGCGCCAGCAGGTAGAGCAACGTGCCGGTCTCGCGGGAGACCGGCAGCCACAGGTCCTTGAGCTGGGCATACAACGCCAGATAGTCGGTGCGGCTGTGCTTCAGGCGCGCGCGGTCAGCGGCGGTCATGCCGGCCAGGGCCGGGCTGGTGGCCGCCTCGGCCTGGTTGAACAGGGTTGCCAGCAGCGGCGCCAGTGGTGGGGTGGTGAGTGTGTTCATCGGGGGACTCGGCAGGAGGATGGAGCGTGCGGTCGGGTTGACCTAAAATGCGAGTGATTCGTCGCATTTCCAGAATACGTGCGATCCCGCCGTCCCACTATTCGCATTCCCCAGGCACGCCATGGCGACCATGACAACACGCGCAACCCCGCAGATTTCCTCACGAAAACGCCCGCGACAGGCACGCTCCAGCGAGCTGGTGGCGGTGATCCTGGAGGCGGCTGCTCAGGTTCTGGCCCAGCACGGCGCGGCCCGTTTCACCACCGCCCGGGTCGCCGAGCGCGCCGGGGTCAGCATTGGTTCGCTGTATCAGTACTTCCCGAACAAGGCCGCGATCCTGTTTCGCCTGCAGGCCGACGAGTGGGCCCAGACCACCGACGTGCTGCGGCGGACGCTGGAGGACATCAGCCTGCCTCCACTGCAGCGGCTGCGTGCACTGGTGCATGTCTTCATCCGCTCCGAATGCGATGAAGCGCAGATGCGCGGGGCATTGAATGACGCGGCCCCGCTCTACCGCGATGCACCGGAAGCCCGGCAGGCACGTGCCGACGGTGACGCCGCGTTCGAGGCCTTCATGCGCGAGGTGCTCCCCGATGCGCCTGCTGCGGCGCGTGACGTGGCCGGTGACCTGATCATCACCACACTGAGCACGGTGGGAAAGGAGTTCTCCAGCACGGCACCGTCACCTCCCGCAATCGATGCATACGCCGAGGCGATGGCCGACATGTTCTGCGCGTATCTGCAGGCGCTGACCCGGTAATGCCGGCCAGCGGCCGGCAACCTCATGAACGATGACGGTCTTGCCTGGTTGCCGACCAGCGGCCGGCACTACGGCCGCGCGCGCAGCAGCGCCGCCCCGAACGCGATGAAGATCGTGCCCACCACGCGGTCGAACACCTTGCGCAGGCCCGGGCGCGCCAGGTAACCGGCCAGGCCACGGCCGCCGGCGGCGTATACGCCATACCAGAACATTTCCATCAGTGCGAAGGTGCCCACCAGCAGCACGAACTGCGGCAGCTGCGGCTGGGTGAGATCGACGAACTGCGGCAAAAACGCCGAGGCGAACAACAGCAGCTTGGGGTTGCTGATGCCGATGATGAAGCCATCGCGGAACAGGATGCGGCGCCGGGCCGGGGCGATCGCCTCGGTGCTGCCCACATCCAGCGGCGCGTCGCCGCCGCGCCAGGCCTTGATGCCCAGGTAGACCAGGTACGCCACGCCGGCGTAACGCAGCACGTCGAACACCATCGGCGAGGCCTTGAGCACCGCGCCCAGCCCGGCCGCGGAGATCGACAGCGCCAGTACCAGCGCGGTGAGGCAGCCGGCCATCGCGGCCACGCTGCGGGCAAAGCCGACCCGCACGCTGCGGGTCATCACGTGCAGCATGTTCGGGCCCGGCGTACCGCACAGGACGAAAACGGTGATGGCGAAGATCCACCAGGTATGCAGGTTCATGGCAACGTTCGTTTCAGAAGGAGGTGGCGCCGGGGGATACCCGGCGCCACCATGATGCCCGATCCTCGTAGAGCCGACCGTTGGTCGGCTGGATGCCAGGAGCAGCCGACCAACGGTCGGCTCTACCGCTTGTCGAACGCCGTTACCTCAGAACCGCAGGTCCGCGCGCAGGTACCAGTAGCGCCCGCGCGGGATGTCGTAGGTGGAGGCGTCATAGCCGTTGAGCGAGCACGACAGGCAGATCGGTGGATCCTTGTCGAACACGTTGTTCAAGCCGGCGGTCAGCTGCAGGCCCTTCATCCAGTCGATCTTGTAGCCCACCTGCATGTCATGGAAGGTGGTGGCGCTGAGCGTGTTGGTGCCGTCGGTCTGGTTGCTGCACACCGGGAAGGCCACCGCATCGCCGCACTGCTCGGTCAACTCGGAGATGTGCCGCACCGTCCACGAGGCATTCCACTTGTCCAGGCTCCAGCTCACGGTGGCGTTGCTGGTCCACTCCGGAATCGAGCTGTCGGCCACTTCCACGCCCGGCTCCTGCGGCTGCCGCTGGCCGGCCGCGCCGAGCGCTTCATAGCGGCCGACGAAGGTGTTCTGCCACCCCAGCTTGAACTGGCCGACGCTGCTTTCCGGCAATGTCCAGAACAGGTCCACGTCCCAGCCATCGGTCTTGATCGAACCCAGGTTGGTGAGCCGGTTGTTGAAGCTGCTGACCGCCCCGGTGCTCGCACGGCTGATGCCATCGCAGTACACCGGGTCCAGCGATTCCACGCACAGGTCCAGCTGGGTCTGGGCGTTGATCGCCTGGATGGCGCCTTCGATGTTGTGGCGATAGAAGGTCACTTCCACGTCGAAACGCTCGGACCAGGACGCGTTGCTGCCAAACCACGGGCTCCACACGAAACCGGCACTGAAGCTGCGCGAGCGTTCCGGATCCAGCTCGCTGTTGCCGCCGGTGGTGACCGAAATCTGCGAGTTGGCCTGCTGGAACCCGTTGGGCACCCCCAGCGCGGCACAGTTGGCCGGGTTACCGCGTGGCGCGGTGCCGCCCAGCCCGATCGAGCACGGATCGAACAGCTGCAGGTCCGCGCGCGCGGCCGAGCCATACAGCTCGCCGATGGACGGTGCACGGAAGCCTTCGGCGTAGCTGGTGCGCAGCACGAAGTCGTTGGTCACCTGCCAGCGCAGGCCGTACTTGGGGGTGAACTCGCCACCGAAGGTGGAGTAGTCCGAGTAGCGTCCGGCCAGGCTCAGGTCGAGTTTTTCGCCGATCGCGCTCTTGGCGAAGATCGGCACGCTCAGCTCCAGGTAGGCCTCGTTGACATCATAGGAACCGGAGGTGGGCAGCGAGGGCACGCCGTTGTAATGCCCGATCACGGTGAGCGGATCGGGCTGGTAGGCACCTTCATACTTGCGATGCTCAAGACCGGTGGCGAAGGCGACCGGCCCGGCCGGCAGGTTGAACAGCTCGCTGCTCAGGTTGGCGGTGAACAGGGTCAGCTCGTTCTGGCTGCGGTCGCGTACCACCGGCTGGATCCACTCCAGCATCGCCGGGGTGATCGAACCGACACCGCCGAAGATGTTCAGCGGCACGCAACCGGGCGTGGCCGCGCATACCGACGGATCGCCCAGGGCCATGTTGACCTTGAAGATGTCGTAGCTGCCGTAGTTGGTCTGCTCGGCCTTGTTCTTGCTGTACATACCGTTGAGGTCCCAGAACCAGCTGCGGTTGGCCGCCTCGAACTGGCCGACCAGGCCGGTGGCGAAGTACTGGGTGTTGACCTCCTGCTCGAAGATGCGCGCGCCGCCTTCCACCGGGCGCCGGCCGATCAGGCTCATGTTGCCCGAGGCCACCAGGTCGAAGCCGAACGGGTTGTACGGATTCAGCCCGGACACCACGATGTTGTCGGCCAGCGGATTGCCGGTGGCGCCATCGGGGCCGAAGAACAACGGCTCGGGACCGGCCTGGTTGGTGGATTCGCGGCGGTTGCCCAGCGCCTTGATGTACCACTGCAGGTTGTCGGTGATGTCGAAGCGGAACTGGCCGAAGATGCCCTTCCGCTCGGACGGGGTGAGCACCAGGTTGTATTCGGCGAAGTTGAAGCGATCGGCCGAGGTGAAGCAGTGGTAGTCATCGGTGCGGTTGCAACCGGCGCTGCCGTCGTAGCGCGGATTGCTGGCACCGGTGTTGGGCACGATGTCCTGCACCGCGCCGGTATTTGGATCGACAAACTTGAAGTGACCCTGCGGAATGCCGCCGCTGCCAAAGGCCAGGCCGGTGCCCGGGATCGGGAAGCGCGCCTGCTCGCGGTCGCGTGCATACACCGGGTCCTGCTTGGTGAAGCTGGTGCCGAGGAACAGGCTGTAGCGGTCGCCACTGGTGCCCCAGGCCAGGTCCACGCCCTTCTGGGTGCCGTCGCCCTTGCTGTACTCGCCGTAGTTGACCGTGACCTGGGCGCCGTCGAATTCGCGTCGGGTGATGATGTTGACCACCCCGGCGATCGCATCGGACCCGTACAGCGACGAGGCGCCGTCCTCGAGCACTTCGATACGCTCGACGATCGCCAGCGGAATGGTGTTGAGATCGGTCGCCGCGCCCACGCCCGACGCGGAGGATTCATTGACCCAGCGGATGCCGTCCACCAGCACCAGCACGCGCTTGGCACCGAGGTGGCGTAGATCGACCTGGGCCGAGCCGGCACCCACGCCGCTGCCATCGGGCGGGAAGCCGAAGTTGCCGGACGAATTGAACTTGGCGTTCAACGCCGAGCCGGACCCGGTCAGCTGCTGCAGCACTTCGCCGATGGAGTTCATGCCGGTGCGCTCGATCTCGGCGCGGGTGAGGGTCTGGATCGGCACCTGGCCTTCCACTTCGGCGCGCTTGATGCGGCTGCCGGTCACTTCGACGCGGTCCAGCTCGGTGGGGGCACGGGAGGTTTCCTGTGCGCTGGCCAGCACGGGCGCAGCCAACATCAGGCACAGCGATACGGCGACCGCCAAGGGGCGGTGGTGCAGGTCATTCATTCGCTCTCTCCACAAAGGAATGTTGGGCATTGGGACTGCCGCGCCCCCTGAAGCGCGACAGCGTCTCCTTTGTAAACAAACGGTAAATTTCCCGGCGTGATGGGCGACACTTTTTCACGCGATTCGCACAAATCCGAATACGCAACATCCAGCTGCCGCAACGAAAGACGCCCCTGCAGCGAGGGGCGTCGTTGGTGCGATGCAATGGCCGCGGCGGGCTACTGGACGAAGGCGATCCGGTCCAGATGCGCATTGGAGGCAGCGGCCAGCACCTTGGCCATCACCTCATAGTCCGACGCCGGGTCGGCCGCAATGCGCAGTTCCGGCAGGTTGCCGGCGTGGGTCTGCGCCTGCTCGGCCATCAACGCCTGCACGCTGGCCACGGCAACGGACTGGCCATTCCAGCGCACCTGGTTGCTGGCATCCACGCGCAGCTCGATCGGCGCTGGTGGCGCGGTCGGCGGCAGTACCACGGTGGTCGATTGCGGGAGGTTGACCGGGATGGGCATGGACACCATCGGCGCGGTCACGATGAAGATGATCAACAACACCAGCATCACATCGACCAACGGGGTGACGTTGATCTCGACGAGTGGTCCAGACGTCCCTGCTGCACTGAATGCCATGCGCTGCTCCCTCCCCGGGGCGGGTTGCCCCGCTACCGAGACTACGCTCGCCACCGACGCCGTAGCGGCCCCGCTCGGGGTTCGTTCATGATCGAGTCGGCTTGCCATCACCGCCTTTCACCGCACCCCGCTATGCTTCGCGCATGACTCGATTCCCCCTGTATCTCCTCAGCGCGACCACCCTGCTGGCCTGTTCCGGGGTCAGCCCGGTGGCCGACGCCCAGAACCTCGATGCCCAGCGCGCGCAGCTCAAGGCGGCCATCGACAACGCCGAGCGCGGCCAGTACGACCCGGCCCAGGCCGCTGCGCTGAGCAGGCACCCGCTGTATGGCTGGCTGGAATACACCACCCTGCGCCGCAACATCGATACGGTCAGCGCGGCCCAGGCGCAGGATTTCCTCAAGCGCTACAACGGCCAGGCCGTGGCGTCGGCGTTCCGCAACGTGTGGCTGCCCTCAGTGGCACGCCGCCAGGACTGGCCGACCCTGCTCGCCAACTGGGTGCCCACCGAGAACATCGGCCTGCGCTGCGCCCAGCTCAACGCGCGCCAGGCCACCGGCAAGGCCGATGCGCAGTGGGTGAGCGAGGCCCAGGCGATCTGGCGCAGCACCGGCAAATCCCTGCCCGATGCCTGCGACCCGGTGTTTGCCGTGCTCGACGCCAAGGGCGGGCTGAGTGCCGAACTACGCTGGGCGCGCATCGACGCGGCCGCCGACGAACAGCAGCCGGCGGTGATGCGCAGCGCCGCGCGCGGCTTGCCGGCCGCCGACCTGACCCTGGCCAACACCTATGCGGCGTTCGTCGACAAGCCCAACGCCAGTGCGTTGAACTGGCCGCGCAACGAACGCAGCCGGCGCATCGCCACCGATGGCCTGGCCAAGCTGGCCAAGGCCGACCCGGCGGCCACCGAACAGCAGTTGCCGCAGTACGCCGGCGCGTTGCAGTTGAGCGCGGACCAGCAGGCCCAGGTGCTGTACCAGATCGCGCTGTGGACGGTGGCCTCTTACGGGCCCGACTCTGCGCGCCGCCTCAATGCGGTACCGGACGCGGCCTATGACGAACGCCTGCACGAATGGCGTGCGCGCGAAGCGATGTCGCGTGGCGATTGGCCGCAGGCGCTGACGGCGATCCGCAAGATGGGCGCCACCCAGCGCAGCGATTCGCGCTGGCGTTATTTTGAAGCACGCATGCTGGACAAGACCGGCAAGCGCAGCGAGGCCCAGCCGCTGTACCGCGAAGCGGCACGCGCGGCGACCTTCCACGGGTTCCTGGCCGCCGACCAGCTCGGCCAGTCCAGCTACACGCTGTGCCCGTGGGAACCCAACGACAGTGCCCAGGCGCAGGCCGCCGTTGCCCGCGATCCGGCGATCGTGCGTGCGATGGAACTGTTTAAGATCGAACGTGCCGGCTGGGCCGTGGCCGAGTGGAACGACGCGCTCAGCCGCTACGACACCACCCAGCGCCGGATCGCGGTGGAGGTGGCGCGCGACAATGGCTGGTTCGACCGCGCGGTGTTCTCGCTGGGCAAGACGCCGGACGAGCAGCGGCTGTATTCGCTGCGTTTCCCGCTGCACCACGACGAGGCGATCCGCCGCGAATCGGCACGCAATGCGATCGATCCGGCCTGGGTGGCCGCGGAGATCCGCGCCGAAAGCATCTTCAATCCCAAGGCGCGCTCGCCGGCCAATGCAATGGGCCTGATGCAGGTGCTGCCGGCCACCGGGGCCAGCGTGGCCAAGTCGATCGGGCTGACCAACTATGGCGGTGCGGCCAGCCTGTATGACCCGGACACCAACATCGCCATCGGCACTGCCTACCTGCGCCAGCTGATGAACAAGTACGAGGGCCTGCCCTACATCACCATCGCCGCCTACAACGCTGGCCCGACCCCGACCGCGCGGTGGCAGACCCAGCGCCCCGGCTTCGACCCGGATATCTGGATCGAGACCATCAGCTACAAGGAAACCCGCGAGTACGTCGCGCGCATCCTGGCCTTCAGCGTCATCTACGACTGGCGCTTGAACGGCACCGCACTGCCGGTGACCGATCGCATGAACGGCCGCCTGCAGGCCAAGCGCAAGAACCTCGCGTGTGCGGCCAATGCCGACAAGGGCGGCGACTGAGTTGCCCGACATGAATATCTATCTGGTGGGCGGCGCCGTGCGCGACCGCTTGTTGCAGCAGCCGCCCGGCGACCGCGACTGGGTGGTGGTCGGTGCCACCCAGGCGCAGATGGAGGCGCAGGGCTACAAGGCCGTGGGCCGAGATTTCCCGGTATTCCTGCATCCGGATACGGGCGAGGAATACGCGCTGGCGCGCACCGAACGCAAATCCGGGCGCGGCTATCGTGGCTTCGTGGTCGATGCCGATCCGTCGGTAACGCTGGAAGAAGACCTGCTGCGCCGCGATTTCACCATCAACGCCATCGCCTGCGACGAAGCCACCGGCACGCTGGTGGATCCGTATGGCGGCGTGCGCGACATCCAACAGCGCGTGCTGCGCCATGTCGGCCCGGCCTTCGTCGAAGATCCGCTGCGGGTGCTGCGCGCGGCGCGCTTCATGGCCCGCTTCGCACCGTTGGGCTTTACCGTCGCTGCGGACACCATGGAGCTGATGCGCCAGATCGCCGCCAGCGGCGAGCTCGATGCACTGGTACCCGAACGGGTCTGGCAGGAACTGCGCCGCGCGCTCACCTGCGCGCAGCCCTCGGCGCTCCTGCGCACTTTGCACGACGCCGACGCACTGCGCGCGATCCTGCCCGAACTGGACGCTTTGTATGGCGTGCCGCAACGCGCCGAGTTCCATCCCGAAGTGGATACCGGGATCCACCAGGAAATGGTCAGCGACATGGCCGCGCAGCTGGCGCCGGGCGATGACCTGATCGGCTTCGCCGCGCTCACCCATGACCTCGGCAAGGGCCTGACCCCGCCGGAAGAGTGGCCGCGCCACATCATGCACGAGCAGCGCGGCGTGGCTCCGCTGCGCGCGTTGTGCGACCGCCTGAAGGTGCCGCTGGACCATCGCCAGCTGGCCGAAGCGGTGTGCCGCGACCACCTCAACGTGCACCGCATCGACGAACTGCGCGACGCCACCGTGCTGGAGCTGCTGGGCCGCTGTGACGGTTTCCGCCGACCCGAGCGGATCGCCCAGATCGCGCTGTGCTGCGAAGCCGACAAGCGCGGCCGGCTGGGGTTTGAGCACAGCGATTATCCGCAGGGCGCAACGCTCAAGCGCCTGCACCAGGCCGCGCTGGCGGTGCAGGCGCGTGACCTGGACCTGAGCCACTTGAAGGGGCCGGCGGTGGGAGAGCAGTTGGCCAAGGCGCGCACCCGGGCGATCGGCGCGGCGCGCTGATTGCGTCGCCCCGGCATGCGTTCCTGCGCACGCTGCGTGGGGGCTGCAGCTTGCGGGGTCTTCGCTTGGCTTTCGCGCGAGCGTCCGGGGCCGCTTGGCGGCTCGGCTTGCGGAACGCACAGACGCACTTCTATGTTTGTCGTGGGCCGCCAGGGTTTTCGACACGTGGGCACCGATGCCCTTGCTGAGGTAGGTCACCACCGTTGGTGGTGACGCTGTTCGCCGTGGGACGTCGCACGCAAGCGCATCGGTGCCGGGCATCATCCCTTGGAGTCTTGCCGTGCTTTCAAGGCTGTTCCGGGCTGCATGCCGGCTGCGACAGCAGCCACGCGCGCGCCGCCACGGCCGCATCCTGGCCTTCTGCCACCGTCACATCCGGCTGCAAACGGCTGCCGTCGCCGTTGCCGTTGCGGTCGGCCATCACGCTGCCGGTCAACAGCAGCATGCTGCCATCGGCCAGCCGCGGCGTGGTATTGGCGGTGGAAAAGCCGGCGCTGGGCTGGCCGAAGCTACGCGATGCCGCGCGACCGCGGAACGCCAGCACGATTGCCTCACCGGAACTTGCGGTGCGCGACCCGAACAGCACCGCCACCGGCGCGCCTGTGCGGCGCAGTTGATAGTGCGCCTGACGCGACCCCACCACCGCCCTGCCGCCCGACCAGGCCGCGCCGTCGCGATAGGCCCACGGTTGGCGTTGCCCGCCGCTGACGAACATGCCGACAGGATCGGCGCCATTGGCATCGCCCAACAACGGCCCCAGACCCAGCAGCATCGGCCACATGTTGCCACCGCTGTTGCCGCGCAGGTCGACGATCCAGCCGCAGCGGTTGCCATCGTCCTGTTCGCCGATGCGCGTCTGAAGCGCGATCGCAGCCTGCTTGATCGCGTGGTTGATCTGCTCCGGGGTTTGGGTCTGGTCGTTCAGGTAGGCGCCCACGGTGATCCAGCCCAGCTGCGGCGTCGGCCCCCTGCCGGCATTGTTCGCCGTGAGCGGCGCTGGCGCTGCCCCCATCGCGGCCTGGGTGGCCTGCGCGTGTTGGGCGCGGTTGCGCAACTGCTGCGCCGATATCCAGCGCCCGTGCCCGCCGCTGCTGCGCTGGATCGCCGCGTCGAGCAGCGCGCGCTGCTGCGCCGGGGCGGTAGCGCCGGCAAGATCGGCGCGGACCTTGGCCCAATCCACGCGGTCCCGGTACAGCGACTGCTGCTGCAGCAGGTCCAGGATCCGGGCCTGTGCCTCGGCGCTTGGCACCTCCTGTGCGGCGGCACCGCCACACACGGCCGCCAGCGCCGATGCCACCAGCCAACTGCATCCACGTGCTTTCATCGTGCTACATCCGTGTAGTGAAGAAGCTGCAGCCTAACGCCACCGGCTGCACCGCGCAGGCACGGGTTCACGCAATGCCGCGGCCATGCAGTGAATCCGGTCGTGCTACCAGTCGAACCGCATGCCGATATTGCCTTCGATCACCCGGCGTTCCTTCTGCCGGCTGCTTTCCAGATCCCGCGTGTAATCGGCCACGGCAAACGCGCTCACGTTGCTGTTGAAGCGCGCCACCACGCCAACCCCCACTTCCAGCGCGCGCGAATCCTGCTGGTTGGTGATGCGGTTGCTGTCGAAGTCGATGCGGTCCTCGCCATCCAGGGTCTGCCAGTAGTTGAGCTTGAAATACGGCTGCCAGCCATTGCCGGCGATGTCGTAGTCGGCAGCCAGGCGCAGCCCGACACGGCCGGTCCAGGCATTGTCGGCGTCGAAGCGTAGTGCCGATACCGCATCGCCGGTGTCGTCGATCGCGGTGCGCTGCCAGATGATCTGCGCCTGCGGCTCCAGCCACCATGCGGACTGGCCGATATGCCACAGCGGCTTGCCCACTTCCAGCGATGCGGTGGTGCCATCGCCGCGTATGTCGGTGCCCAGGCCGCGCGCGGAGGTTGCATCGCCGTCGTAGCGGCTCTGCATCACCACCGCGTCCAGGTAGCCACCGGCGCTGCCCACGCGGGTCCAGTACACGCCTACGTGTTTGTCATCCAAGCGGGTGCGGCCAACCGCAACATTCTCCCAGCCGATCGCAAACCCGGTCACATTGCCCTGCGCGCGGGTGCGGCCCACGAACACGCCGAACTGGTCGCGATGGGTGTCCTCGGCGTTGGCGTACAGGTCCAGACCGGCCTGGATGCCCTGGATGTCGCCGTCGAAGCCGGGCTGCGCATCGCCTTCCCAGTGCTGCTCATGGCTTTGCCCGACCAGCCGCGCCCACGCCGCGCGCACGCCGCCCTGCCCGGCCAACAGGCGTTGCTCGCCCTGGCGTTCGTGGAAGGTGCCGAGGCTGGCCAGGCTGGTTTCGCGCAGCAACGGCGGCACCACCGAATACAGGCCGGTCTCCAACCGGTACAGCGGAATGACATCGCCCTGCGCCGGGCGGGCCCCGGGGCTGGGCGGGACGGCCAGCGGCCCGGGCACGCCGGCGACGTCGTCAGGCACCGCCGGCGGGGTATCGATGGTCGGCGGCGCGACCGGGGCCGGGTCGGCCGGTTCCGGCGGCGGCGGCGGTTCGACTGCCAGTGGGTCGGGATTCTCCGGCGCGTCCGGTGACGGGGGCGGCGGCAGCGGCGGCGGCGGCGTGCCGATGACCTCCGGTGGCGGCGGCGGTGCAACCGTACCGTCGCCCGGTCCGGGTCCCGGCGCCGGGGTGACACTGGCGGTGATGGTCGAGCGCAGGTACCAGTTTTCACTGGTGCCGCCGCTGACGCCGCCCTTGAACAGGAAATACTCGTAGGCGCCGGCGGCCACCGGGTTGTACAGCGCGAACGCATTGGCGGCGGTGGTCGCACCGTTGATCGCCTGCACCACCAGGATGCCGTCGACCACGGTGGCCGCGCCCGCACCGCCCACGTTGAGGATGCCCACGCCGGTGGTGCCACTGGCGGTGCCATTGGCGATCACCAGCTTGTCCGATAGCGAGCTGTCATCGCCCAGCACCGTCTGCAGGTACAGCCCACCGCCCCTGCCGACATAGTTGCCGACGATGGTGAAGGTATCGCCCGCGCCGCCGCCATTGCTGAGGTCGATGCGCCCGGCATTGCCGACCGTGGCCAGCTGCCCGGCCGTGAAGGGTGCGATGCGTCCGTTGGCACCCCCGCCGAATACCGCACTGCTCGCATCGATGTCCAGCGTACCCGTGCCGCTGCCACTGTCGCCCAGGGTCCAGGTGCCATCGAAGGTGAGCTGGCTGTCGTCGCGCAGGTTGACCTGTTCCCAGTTCGCAAACCGCGCCACGCCATTGGTCTTGACGTTGTCCAGGCCAAGCACATCGTTGCCCAGGCCACCGTCGAACGCCGGCAGCGCCCCCAGGTGGGAGACATTGAGGCTGCTCAACTGGGCACTGTCATCGCCCTCGCCGAAATCAACCGCGCCATGCACCACGCCGCCGCCACGCCAGTCCATGCGGTCGTTGCCGAAGCTCAGGCGCACTTCCCCGCGTACGGTGCCGCCGGTGATGGTCACCGAATCGTCGCCGCCACTGACACTGATGTTGCCGCCGATGTAGCCGTCGGACAGGATGATGGTGTCGTTGCCGAACCCGGCCACCAGGTTGCCGTCGATGGTGCCGCCGGACATGTCGAAGGTGTTGTTGTCCAGCTTGAGGTTGACCCGACCGATGCGGCCGCCAGTCATTTCAGCGTAGTCGCCATCGTCGAAGGCGCCGATGATGCGGCCGCCGGTCATGCGGAAACGGTCCAGCGCATTGCCCTGCAGCAGCGCGCCAATGGTGCCGCCGGTCATCAGGAAGGTATCGATGCCCGACCCCTGCTGCACGGTGCCGGTGACGCTGCCACCACTGATCTCCAGGCTGTCCTCGCCATCGCCCTGGTCGATGCTGTCGATCACGCCATCGCCGATCACCAGTGCATCGTTGCCCGCGCCGAACAGCACCCCGCCACTGATGCTGCCACCGAGCATGTCCAGGCGGTCGTTGCCGCTGCCGAACACGATGCCACCGGTGCTGCCGCTGATCACCCCGCGATTGGTGACCGCAGTGGTGCCGGTGAGCTGCAGCGCGCGCCCCGCACTGGCCAGGATGCTGCCCTCGTTGACCACCGCGTGGCCGCCACCATTCTGCAGGGTGAGGGCATTGCCGCTGGCCACGCTGAGCTGGGCGCCGGTGAGGACGTTGACGGTGATGTTGGATGCACCGGCGGCGCTGGTGATGGCCACCGGGTCCGGGTTGGGGGCGGCGGCGGTACAGGTGACCGTCTGTCCGTTGCCCGGTGCCGGTAGATCGCAGCCGGCCCAGGCCGGCGCGATCGCAGTCACCAGGGCGGTGCCCAAGGCGCCTTTGCAGCCGACGCGGATCCACAGGGCGATGTGATCGGCCAGCAGCGATCGTGCCGGCGAAAGAGTCGTGAGGCGCATACACCATTCCTGTGAGACCAAGAGGGGGTACGGCAACGACCCCGTGCTTGGACGCAGGCCGGCGTCGGTACTCTCACTGTCCTCCTGTGACGGACGGGTCAAAGCGAGACGTCGATCATGTGCTATCCGGCGTCGGGACCGCGCCCGTCGGGCTAGATCTTCAAGTAGATGTGACGTCTGTCCAACAGCCAGGCCACGCCCCACCACAGCGCGACATACGCCGCCGCACACAACAACGAGGCCAGCTTGGCGGCCTCGGGCATGGCCGCCATCATCTGCTGGAACAGCCAGTGCCACGCGCCGCTGGCCATCAACAGCAAGGCCAAGGCCGACGATCCCAGGTAGGCGGCGATGGCGTTCACGCCAAAGCGGCGCCCGAGGGCCGGCATCGCCCAACGATCCACCATCCAATGGGCCAGCAGCAACGCAGCCACCGACATGCCCCCGGCCCACAGGACGAAACTGGGGGTCCACAGCTGCTTGTTGAAGGGCAACCACAGCGCACCCAGCGCACCGGCCAGCAGGCAGGCCACGGCCAGGCCGGCGAGCGCACGCAAGCGACCCGCCCGCAGCCAGCCGCCCGCGATCAGCCCCAACAAGGTGGTGGCGATGGCCCCAAGGCTGCTGAGCAGGCCCTCGGGATCATGCCCGAGCCCGGTCAGCGGATCGATCTTGTACAGCAGCGGGGCGAACAGTGCGGTATCCAGCCGGCTGGCCGGATTGAGCCAGGGTTGCAGCGTGTCGGCGGTGAGCAGGATCGCCGCATAGCCGCCGAGCAGTACCAGCAGGATCCCTCCCTGGGTGCGGGCCCGCGCATGGATCGCCACCAGGCCGACCACCGCCACGCACAGCGCGATCCGCTGCAGCACGCCCCAGAGCCGGTAGGCCGGCAGGTCCAGCAACCACCACGCCAGCAGGTGCAACGCCGCACCGGCCAACAGGATGCGCAGCGCGCGCTGCAGCAGGTTCCTGCCCAGCGCCGGACGCAACGTGGCATCGCTGGCGCGCGGGGCCAGGCTGAAGGCCATCGAGACCCCGGCGATGAACAGGAACAGCGGGAAGATCAGGTCGGTCGGGGTGAAGCCGTGCCAGTCCGCGTGCAGCAGCGGTGCGTACACATGCCCCCAGTCGCCGGGATTGTTGACCAGCAGCATCGCCGCCACGGTGAGCCCGCGCAGCGCATCGATCGATCCCATCCGCGACGATGCGGACGTGCTCATGCGTCCTCGCGCTGGCCGGCGATCCAGGTCGATTGCACCTGCAATGCATCATCGAGCAGCACCAGGTCGGCCTGGTAGCCTTCGGCGATCTCGCCCAGCCGATCATCCACGTTGAGGAACTGCGCCGGATAGCGCGAGGCCATGCGCGCCGCTTCGGCAAGCGGCAGGCCGAGCAGCTGCACGCTGTTGCGCACCGCGGTGGCCATGTCCAGCGCCGAGCCGGCCAGCGACCCGGCGGCGTTGCGTACCACCCCGTCAACGGCGGTGATCACTTCGCCATACAGCATGTAGCTGGGGTCATCGGCCCCCACCGGCGGCATCGCGTCGGTGACCAGCATGACCTTGCCACGTGGCTTGGCCGCCAGCGCCACGCGCAGGCTGGCCGGGTGCACGTGCACGCCGTCGGCGATGATGCCTACCCAGCTGTCGCGGTCTTCCAGTGCCGCGCCCACGGCCCCCGGCTCGCGGCCGGTCAGCGGCGACATCGCGTTGTACAGATGGGTGAAGCCGCGGATGCCCGCCTCCAGCCCGGCACGTGCCTGTTCATAGCTGGCCGCGGTATGCCCGGCCGCGACGATGACGCCACGTTCCACCAGCGCACGGATGCTCTCCAGCGGTACCCGCTCCGGCGCCAGGGTCAGCAGGGTCACGCCGTTGTCGAGCGAGGCGGCCAGTGCGATCTCCGCAGCGTCGGGCACGCGGAATTTGTTGGCATCGTGGGTGCCCTTGCGCGCGGGCGCGATGTAGGGGCCTTCCAGATGGATACCCAGCACGCCGGGCACGCCTTGTTCGATCGCCGCACGGGTGGCCGCGATCGCGCGGCGCATCACCTCCACGTCGTCGCTGATCAGCGTGGGCAGCAGCGCGGTGGTGCCGAAGCGGCGGTGCGCGGCGGCCAACGTGCGCAGGCTTTCCACGTCGGGCGTGTTGTTGAACAGCACGCCGCCACCGCCGTTGACCTGCGCATCGATGAAGCCCGGCAGCAACCAGCCGCCACCGAGGTCGACCTGTTCGTCGGCCGCCCCCAGCTGCGGCGCCGCGTCGGCGACCAGTGCGGTGATCCGGCCCGCTTCGATGACCACGGCCAGGTCATCGCGGAACGTATCGCCGGCCAGGATGCGGGCATTGCGCAGAACGGTTTTCATCAGACGGTTTCCGTCACCTTGTTCAGATGCGGCGGCAGGTCCGGGTTGTGCCCGCGACGCAATGCCAGCGCATTGATCGCGCGGTAGAACGCCTGCACCGCCAGCAGCGGCGCGCAGGCCGGGTGCGGCGCGGCCGGCAACGGCAGGTCGCCGTCGACATCGGCCAGCCACACCTGCGCGTCGCGCGCCGCAAATTCCTGCAGCACCGCACGCGTGCCGGCGCCGGTTTCATCGGGCTGGGCAAAGGCCAGCACCGGGAAGCCCGGGCCCACCAGCGCCATCGGGCCATGCTTCACTTCGGCCGAGCTGTAGGCTTCGGCATGCAGGCCGCAGGTTTCCTTGAACTTGAGCGCTGCTTCCTGCGCCGCGCCCAGGCCCAGCCCACGGCCGAGCACGAACAGGTTGTGCGCCGGCACCAGGCCGTCGGTCAGGGCTGACCAGTCGCTGTTCCAGGCCTGCCGCAGCGCATCGGGCAGGGTGCGCAGCGAGGCGATCAGCGCCGCATCCTGGCTCCAGTACGCCACCAGCTGCAGGATCGCCGACAGCGAGGCCAGGTAGCTTTTGGTCGCCGCCACGCTGCGCTCGGCGCCGGCACCCAGCGGGATGACCGTCTCGGCCAGCTGTGCCAGCGGCGAGTCTTCCACGTTGACCAGCGCCACCACGCGCGCGCCCGCCGCACGCGCCGCTTCGGCATTGCGCAGCAGGTCCGGGCTCTTGCCCGACTGCGAAATGACGATGTACAGCGCGCCGCGCAGCTTCAGCGGCGCTTCGTACACCGAGCCGACCGACGGCGAGGCCGACGCGGTGACCAGGCCCAGCCGGGTTTCCAGCAGGTACTTGGCATAGGTGGCGGCATGGTCCGAGCTGCCGCGCGCGCAGGTCACCACGAACGGCGGCGGTGCCGCACGCAGGCTGGCGGCCAGGGTTTCCACGGCGACCTGGTTGCGCGTGAACTGCGCGGCGATCACGTCGGCGGCTTCCGCAGCTTCGCGGTACATCAGGGTGTCGTGGGGAGCAGGCAGGGACATGCGAGGACTCAAGTGGTTTCAGGAGAAGGAGGTCGAGCGGTCTGCGGGCGCATCGGTGCGGTCGAGCCGCGGACAACCAGTTGCGGCACGAAGCCCTGGTTCTGCAGCTGCAGCGGCGCATCATCGTAGGCGTCGCTGCGCAGCTGCGCGATCAACAGGCGCGCGGCGTGCCGGGCGATGTCCTCGGTGGCCTGCTTGGCGGTGGTCAGCGGTGGCCACGACTGGCGCGAGAACGGGCTGTCCTCGAAGCCGGCGATGGACAGGTCGTACGGCACGTTCATGCCGGCCGATTTGGCCGCTGCCAGCACGCCGGCGGCGATCTCATCGTTGGAGCCGAAGATCGCGGTGGGCGGTTCGCGCAGCGCCAGCAGCCGGCGCGCACCGCGGAAGCCATCGTCGAAGGTGTAGTCGCCCTGCACCACCAGGTGCTTGTCGATGCTCATGCCGTAGTCGCGCAGCGCCGCTTCATAGCCGGCGTAGCGCTCGCCGCTGGAGCGGTGCGAGCTGCCGCCCCAGAGGAAGCCGATGCGCTGGTGGCCCAGCTGGATCAGGTGCTCGGTGATTTCATAGGCGGCCTCGCGGTCATCGACGAACACGCAGGCGCCGTCTTCCGGGTCGGCGGTGGCGGCGATGATCCGCACCAGCTTGATCCCACGCGCGGTCAAGGCGGCGACCAGGTCGCGGCGCTCGGACATCGGTGCGGTCAGCACCAGCCCGGCCAGGCGCGAACGCTGCACCCAATCGGCCAGTTCCTCGGCCAGCATCGGGCTGCTGGAATCGCAGGGATGGATCTGCAGCCCGAACCCGGTCTCGCGGCAGGCGGCCAACACGCCGTTCTGCACGCCGATGATGTGGTACGGGTTGGGGTTGTCGTAGACCAGCCCGACCACCAGCGTGGTGCCGGTGCGCAGGTTGCGCGCAGCCGGATCGGGCTCGTAGTCCAGCTCGGCGATCGCGCGCAGCACCCGCGCGCGGGTCGCCTGCATGACCGACGGCTCATTGTTGATGACGCGCGACACGGTCTTCAGCGAAACCTTGGCCCGTTCGGCCACGTCCTTGATGGTCGCTCTGCGCATGCTCTTGTCCTGGCTCACCGGTTGAGCGTCCATGATCGCCGATCACTGCCCGTCGCGGGGCAGGCCGAGCCGGTGGCCACGGATCGAGTAGAACAGGATGTACAGGTAGCAGGGCACCATCAGCCCGGCGAACACCAGCTGGAAGTCGAAGTGCTGCTTGAGCACCGCAAACGCCTGCGGAATGATCGCGCCACCGGCAATGGCCATGACCAGCAGCGCCGAACCGGTTTCGGTGAAACGGCCCAGCCCGCGGATCGCCAGGGGGAAGATCGCCGGCCACATCATCGCGTTGGCAAAGCCCAGCGCGGCCACGAAGCCCACCGACACATAGCCATGGGTGAGCAGCGCGCCGATGCAGAACACCACCCCCAGCAGCGCCGAAATGCTCAGGTAGCGCGACTGCGAGACCAGGTGCGGGATCAGGGCCAGGCCGACCAGGTAGCCCAGCAACATCGCGCCCAGGGTGATCGAGGTGAACATCTTGGTCTGGTCCAGCGGCAGGTCGAAACCATGCCCGTAGGTACCGATCGCATCCCCGGCCATCACCTCCACGCCGACGTACACAAACAGGCACAGCACGCCCAGCCACAGGTGCGGGAACTGGAAGATGCTGGTGCGCTCGGCGCTGCCGGCCGCGCGCGGCGGGGTGGCATTGGCCTCGGCGGCCTTGATCTCCGGCAACGGCGAGAACAGCACGCCGATGGCCAGCACCACCAGCAAGCCAGCCATGGCCATGTAGGGCATCTGGATCTTGTTGGCGAAGGTATCCAGCAGCGCGTTGCGGGTGACCGGATCGGCCGCGGCGACCTGCTCGGAGAGGTCGCCGATGCCATGCAGCACCAGCGTACCGATCAGCACCGGGGCCAGCATGCCGGCGATCTTGTTGCAGATGCCCATCAGCGCGATGCGCCGCGCGGCGGTCTCGATCGGGCCGAGGATGCTGATGTACGGGTTGACCGCGGTCTGCAGCAGGGCCAGCCCGCTGCCGATGATGAACAGGCCACTGAGCGCGCCCGGGTACCAGCGCTGCTGGGCGAAGTGCGCGAACACCACCGCACCGGCGGCCATCACCAGCAGGCTCAGGCTCAAGCCCTTCTTCATGCCGGTGCGCTTGAGGATCCACGAGGCCGGCAGGGCCAGGAAGAAGTAGGACAGGTAGAACACCATCAGCACCAGGAAGGCGCCCACCTCGTCCAGCTCGAAGGCCAGTTTGACGAAGGTGATCAGCGGACCGTTGAGCCAGGTGAAGAAGCCGATCAGGAAGAACAGCACGCCGATGATGAAGATCGAGGTGAGCACGCTCGAACGCGCGGAAGCAGCAGGCACGGCAGACATCAAGAGAGCTCCTGCATCGACGGCGCGCGATGCGGCGTCGGAAGAGTGGCTGGGAACAACGTTGTCACATTTATTCGTCGCCGCGCCCGGTTTTGTCAACAACCGGTTTGGCAACGCGGCTTGGAAAACCCCATGCTGCAGTTGCGCAAAAATCCCGCCATGCCACGGCAGGTGGTCATCGAGTCATGTTTTTCAGGGACTTTGCGAAAACATGACGGCAGTACTGTGAAAGCGTTTCCACACCCAGTCGCCCGCTGCAGCGCAACATCGAAAGTCGACGGTTATCGTTGACATCGTTGTCAGAACGATTACAGACTCCGCCTCAATCGCCGGGTCTGGACCTGGCCGCGCCTACCAAGGGAGTCCGTGTGACCGCAGCTGCCCACTCTGTACCGGCCCATGTCCTGCCCACTGCGGTGCCGCCGTTCCTGGCCGCCGACGTGGGTGGCACGCATGTCAGGGTGGGCCGGGTGCAGGCCAGCGCCGACCCGGCCCATCCGGTGCAGCTGCTGGAGTACCGCAAGTTCCGCAACGCGGACTACAGCGGGCTGAGTGCGATCCTGGCCGAGTTCCTGGCCGACGGCGCCCGCCCGGCACACTGCGTGGTCGCCACCGCCGGCTATGCCCGCGACGACGGCACGGTGATCACCGCCAACCTGCCGTGGCCGCTGTCGGCCCGCCAGATCGAGCGCGACGTGGGCCTGGACCAGGTCTACATCGTCAATGATTTTGAAGCGGTGGCCTACGCCGCCGCCCAGGTCGATGCCAGCGGCGTGCTGCAGCTGACCGGCCCGGCCACCGCCCCGCGCGGCCCGACCCTGGTAGTCGGCCCCGGCACCGGGCTGGGCGCGGCGGTGTGGATCCCGACCGCGCACGGCGCGGTGGTCCTGGCCACCGAGGCCGGCCAGCCGACCCTGGCCACCACCACCGAACTGGAAATGGCGATCGTGCGGCAGATGCAGCGCGAACACGCGCACGTATCGGTGGAGCACGCCCTGTCCGGCCCCGGGCTGATGAATCTGTACCGCGCGCTGTGCGCGCTGAACCAGCAACCCGCCACGCTGGCCACCCCCGACGCGATCACCGCCGCTGCCATGGCCAACCAGGACGGACTGGCCCGGCAAAGCCTGGAGGTGTTCTGCGGCCTGCTGGGCAGCACCATCGGCGACATGGCCCTGCAGTACGGCGTCACCGGCGGGGTCTACCTGGCCGGCGGCATCCTGCCGCAGATCCGCGAGTTCCTGTTGAACAGCACCTTCGTCGAGCGGTACCTCAACAAGGGGCCGATGCGCGAGGCGCTGGAACGCATTCCCGTGAAGGTGGTCGAGCACGGGCAGCTGGGCGTCATTGGCGCCGCCAGCTGGTACCTCGGCCGCTCGGACACCTGATCTGCCGCCGCGCCAACATCGGCGCGACGGACACCGCACCACGCAGTACGTAGCACCCAGGCGCACCCGGGCAACGGGCGCGCGGCACAGTCGTACCAGACGCAAGAAAACAGACGCCGCAGCCGGCGACCACCGAGTGATGAGGAGAGACATCATGAACACCCGCAAGACCCTGCTTTCTGCAGCGATCGTCAGCTGCCTCGCCTTCGGCGCCCACGCGCAGCAGGCCCCCGTCGCCGCTACCGCCACCGACCTGGACACCGTGCAGGTCACCGGTATCCGCGGTTCGATGGAAAAGTCACTGGACACCAAGCGCGAATCCAACGCGCGCATCGAAGTGGTCACCGCCGAAGACGTTGGCAAGCTGCCGGCCCACAACGTGGCCGACACCCTGCAGCGCCTGCCCGGCGTGAACATCAGCTCCTCCAGCTCCGACGAAGGCGGCTTCGACGAAGCCGACCGCGTCAGTCTGCGCGGCACCAGCCCGAGCCTGACCCAGACCCTGATCAACGGCCATAGCGTGGCCTCGGCCGACTGGTTCGTACTCAGCCAGGGCAACAACGTCGGCCGCAGCGTCAGCTACTCGCTGCTGCCGTCCGAGCTGGTCAGCTCGGTGGAAGTGAACAAGTCCTCGCAGGCCAAGCTGCAGGACGGCGGCACCACCGGTACCGTCAACATCATCACCCGTCGCCCGCTGGAGTTCGCCAAGCAGTTCACCGCTGAAGCCTCGGTCGGCGCGGTGCGTTCGGACCAGGCCAAGTCGACCGATCCGCAGCTGTCGGCACTGTTCAATTACAAGAACGACGAAGGCACCTTCGGCGTGATGGTGCAGGCCTTCAGCCAGAAGCGCGAGCTGCGCCGCGAAGCGCAGGAAATCCCGGGCGGCTTCTTCGAGATTGCCGCCACCGATCCGGTCGGCATCAGCAATCCGGACCTGGTCGGGGTCAAGGTTCCCGGCCTTCTCGGCTCCACCCTGTTCGAGCAGACCCGCGAGCGCAAGGGCGGACTGGTCTCGCTGCAGTTCAAGCCCAGCGACACCCTGACCCTGGGCCTGGAAGGCTTCAGCTCCAAGCTGGAAGCCAACAACTACAACCGTAACTTCATGATGTTCGGCGCCGGCTTCGGCCGTTCGCAGGCGCCGGACCCGGGCTACACGGTCAAGGATGGCGTGCTCACCAACGCCACCTATACCGGCAAGACCGGCACCAATTACGGCGTGTACGACATGATCTACCGTGAAGCCACGGCCAAGACCAACTACGTCACCTTCGACGCCGATTGGCAGATCACCGACAATCTCAACGCCAAGTTCCAGGCCGGCAACACCAAGGGCACCGGCGAAACCCCGCGCCAGTACATCGCCGAAGTCACCCTCGGCGGCGGCGGCGGCGCCAGCTGGGCCACGCACGGCAATGGCTCGCCGGTGGATTGGAACATCGGCGGCGACCTCAGCCCGAACGGCGTCACCACCTTCGGCACCTGGGGCAACCAGCAGGTCACCGCCGAAGACAAGGAGAAGTGGGCCAGCCTGGACTTCAGCCAGTACTTCAGCAACGGCGGCGTGCTGAACTCGATCGACTTCGGTGCACGCTTCGCCGACCACACGCGCGAAGCGCTGTCGCCGGAAGGCGCGACCCCGGGCAACATCTGGGCCGCGCTGCAGGGGTCGGCCACCGGCAACTATCCGAACGGCTTTGCCGGCGACATCGGCGGCAACTTCCCGCGCAACATCTGGTACTACACCCCCGGTGCGCTGAAGAACGCGGTGACCAACAACTCCACCTGGCTGGCCGGCGATGACGGTCCCAACGGTCGCCACAACTATGGCGCCGAATGGAAGGTAGCCGAGAAGAACTTCGGCGCCTACGTGCAGGCCAACTTCAGCGGCGACCGCTGGAGCGGCAACGCCGGCCTGCGCTACGTCAACATCAAGCAGGACATCGATACCTACGCCACGGCAACCGGCTCGATCGTGCCGGATGTGAGCAGCCTGTTCGGTGCCTGGACGCGTGAAGCCTTCGAGAACAAGCACAACCGCGTCCTGCCGAGCGCGAACCTGAAGTTCGACCTGGCCGAAGACCTGGTGCTGCGCTTCGCCGCCTCCCAGACCCAGACCCTGCCGGACTTCTCGGCGCTGGGCACCTCCTCGTGGGGCTCGGACCTGAACAAGCTCGGCGGCGGCGGCAATCCGAACCTCAAGCCGGTGCTGTCGACCAACTTCGATGCCAACCTGGAGTGGTACTTCATGCCGCGCGGCCTGGTGTCGCTGGGCGTGTACACGATGAACCTGAAGGACTACGTGGCCTTCAGCACTGAAACGCAGATGCTGTTCAGCGAACTCACCCACCAGCTGGAAGCCTACGAGATCTCCAAGCCGAAGAACGCCGACGGCAAGGTGCGTGGCCTGGAAGTGGCCTACGAGCAGCCGATCGGTGAGTACTTCGGCGTCAACGCCAACTACACCTACGCCGACGGCAGCACCTCGCACACCTGGGACGACGGCAGCAACAACCTGCTGGGCACCTCGAAGAACACCTACAACGTCGGTGCCTACTTCGAGAACGAAACCTTCGGTGCACGCGTCGGCTACACCTACCGCTCCTCGTTCCTGATCGGCCTGTCCGGTGCCAACCCGTACTACCAGGATGATTTCGGCACGCTGTCGGCGTCGTTGAGCTACAAGGCCACCGATTGGCTGAGCGTCAGCTTCGATGCGCTCAACCTCAACAACCCGACCTACAAGTACTATCAGAGCGCGGCGGTGCCGACCTCGTTCTACAGCAACGGTCGCCAGTACTACCTGAACTTCCGCTTCAAGTACTGATCCACACCGCACCACGCTGATCGCCTGACCAACGGGCCCGGACCTCCGGGCCCGTTTTTACAGGTGGACTCCAGATCGCTACAAAGGAATGACCCGATGCACACCCGCACCCGTCGTACCTCGCTGTCACTGCTGTCCTTCGCACTGGCTGTTTCGCTCGCCCCGCTGGCGCACGCCGCCGACGCACCGGCACCCGACGGCCCGCAGGCCCTGCCCGGCACCTTGCCGCTGATTCCGGCCCCGGCCACCATCGAACGCCTCGCCGGCGCCGCCTTCAAGGTGGACGCGCGGACCCCGGTACGCGCCGATGACCCGGCCGCTCGCCGCGTTGCCACCCAGTTCACCGGCCTGTTGCGCTCCAGCGGCGGCCCCACATTGCAGATGCAGGCCGCGCGCGGCGCAGCAGGCATCACCTTCGTCCTGGACCGCGCGCTCAAGACCGGCGCCGAAGGCTACCAGCTGCGCTCCAGCGCCGACGGCGTGACCGTCCGGGCCGCGACCGAAGCCGGCCTCTTCTACGGTGCCGCCACGTTGTCCCAGCTGCTCACCGGCGGCAGCGACGGCGTGTTGCCGGCGTTGCGCATCGAGGATGCACCGCGTTTCAGCTGGCGCGGCCTGATGCTCGATTCGGCCCGCCACTTCCAGAGCCTGGATGAAATCAAGCAGGTGCTCGATGCGATGGCCGAACAGAAGCTCAACACCTTCCACTGGCATCTCACCGACGACCAGGGCTGGCGCATGGAGATCAAGCGCTACCCGAAACTGACCGGGGTCGGCAGCTGCCGGATCCCGGCCGGCGATGGCGGCCGCGACCCGGTCACCGGTGCGCCGCGCCCGTACTGCGGCTTCTACACCCAGGCGCAGATCCGCGAGGTGATCGCCTATGCGGCGGCGCTGCACATCCAGGTCATCCCGGAGATCGACGTACCCGGCCACGCCACCGCGGCGATCGCGGCCTACCCCGAGCTGGGCGTGCTGGACACCCCGCTGCAGCCCCTGAGCGAATGGGGCGTGTTCCCCAATCTGTTCAACACCGAGGACAGCACCTTCACCTTCCTGGAAAACGTGCTGGAAGAAGTCATCGCATTGTTCCCGGCCAAATACGTGCACGTCGGTGGCGATGAGGCGGTCAAGGACCAGTGGGAAGCCTCGGCACGGGTGCAGCAGCGCATGCGCGAGGTGGGCGCGGCCGATGAGATGGAAATGCAGAGCCACCTGATCAAGCGCCTGGAAACGTTCCTTGAACAGCACGACCGCCGCCTGATCGGGTGGGATGAGATCCTCGAAGGCGGCCTGCCGCCCGAAGCGACGGTGATGTCCTGGCGCGGCACCGAAGGTGGCCTCAAGGCGGCCAGCGAGGGCCACGACGTGGTGATGTCGCCGGTCACCGATATGTACATGGACTACCTGCAGACCAACTCGCCCAACGAACCGCCGGGCCGCCCGCTGACCACGCCGCTGGCGCGCGTGTACGGGTTCGAGCCGGTGCCTGCGACCCTGGCCAGGGACAAGCAGCAGCACATCCTCGGCCTGCAGGCCAACATGTTCACCGAGCACACGCGCAGCTATGCGCGCCTGCAGCACAACCTGTTCCCGCGTCTGGCCGCCGTGGCCGAGACCGGCTGGTCGCCGCCGGAGCGCCGCAACTACGCCGATTTCCTGGCCCGCCTGCCGACCCAGCTGCAACGCTGGCAGGCAATGGGGATTGCCTACGCGCAGACCCCGTTCCAGGTGGAGCTGGACAGCAACGACGCGCGCAAGCCCGGCACGGCCACGCTGGCGCTGCGCAGCCCGCTGGGCTACGACATCCACTACAGCGTGGATGGCAGTGCGGTCACCGCGCAGTCACCGCGTTACGCCGCGCCGCTGCAGCAACCGCTGCCGGTGCACCTGCAGGCCGCCACGTTCTTCAACGGCCAGGCCCTGGCCAGCGCCGCCAGCCGCTTCGATGTCAGCGCCGCCTCGCTGCTCAGCCGCAGCGACGAACAGCTGGCGATGTGCCCGGGCGAAGGCAAGCTGCTGCTGCGCCTGGAGGACGACGGCCCGGCCGAGGGCACGCGCGCGATCTTCAACGTCAACATCTTCAACCCGTGCTGGCTGTGGCAGGCCGCCGACGTGGACGGCATCACCCGGCTGCGCGTGCGGGCCGGGCAGATTCCGTACTACTTTCAGCTGGCTCACGACGAGCCGCAACGCAGGTTCAGCCCCGCACGCAGCGCGCATGGCGAGATGGACGTGCTCAACGGCAACTGCGATGGCAAGCCGCTGGTCAGCGTGCCGCTGCCGGCCAAGCCCGGCGCCGACGGCTTCATCACCCTGGAAGCGGCACTGCCGCGTTCGCTGAAGGGCAAGCAGGACCTGTGCGTGCGTTTCACCGGCGATACGCGGCCGACGATGTGGGTGCTCGATGAGATGACGATGCAGCCGCGCTGAGTGAGCGCAACAACCAACGGTCGTTGCCTACCAGCACAACGGTAGGTGACGACCGTTGGTCGTCACGCCATCGACGGTAGGTGACGACCGTTGGTCGTCACGCCTTCACCCGCGCAATCGCAGCAGCAGGTCGCGCAGCGGGGTAAAGGCCAGCGTCATGCCCGCCACGACCCCGATGCTGTTGGCCAGCACATCGCTCGGGTCGGCCATGCGGGTGGTGGTCAATGCGCCCTGGGCGAACTCGATGCCGATACCCATCGCAATCAACCCTGCCCCCACCCACAGCAACGCCACGCCGGTGCGGTAGATCTGCACCGCCGAGGCCGCCAGCAGGAAGTAGGCCAGGAAATGCTCCACCTTGTCGCTGTTGTCGGGCAGGTCCATCGGCGGCAACCGCACCAGGCACACGGCAATGGTGACGGCAATGGCCAGCCACCACAGCGCCAGCCATGCGCGCGGCCAGCGCAGTGGTTTCAAGACACCGGTCGCGGTCATCTCAGAGGCGCCAGGTCAGGTCGCCGAGCAGGAACGCCGCATCGAAATCCACGTCGCGCTGGAACCCCATCACCTGGAAACGCTCGCCCATTTCGCTGGGCAGGGTGAGTTTCTTGACCTGGTCGCGCAGACGCAGCGTGCCGACCGCATCGGCACGCGCCTCGGCCTTGGCCAACAACGCATCCAGGCCATTGCCCAGCAGGAAGCTGGCCTGGGTGCAGTACCCGGCCAGCTCGAACCCGGCGCCGGTGCCGGCTTCTGCCAACGCGGTGAAATCCACCGACGCGGTCAGGTCCTGCAGGCCCGGCCAGCGATACAGGTCGTTGTGCACGTGGTGGCGGTAGAACGCACGCACCGTGCCATCGTCGCGGTCGTCCTGGTAGAACTCGCCGCGCGGATAGCCGTAATCGACATACAGCATCGCACCGCGCTGCATGCCCCCGGCCACCGCCTGGATCCAGTACGGCAACTGCGGCAGCAATTCGGACCGGTAGCCATCGGCGAAGGGCCGCCCGCGGTATTTTTCGACGTGTCGCACCGCCGCGCCAAGCAGGGCATCGGCCGGCTGCGCACCACGCACGAACGCGCCGTCGGCATCCAGCTCCACCGTCTCTTCATAAACCATGCCGTCGCGGGCGAGGAAGCGCGGAGTCGGCAATGCATCGATCACCTCGTTGGCGAACACCATGCCGTCCCAGTCGTCATCGAACGGGCGGTCCAGCCACTCCACCAGTGCGAACAACGGCGGGATCAGGGCACTTTCCAGGCGTTCGCGCTGGCGTTCGCGCAGGTCCGCGCTGGGCTCGAGGATCGCGTAACGCTCGGGCAGCGCGTCCAGTTCCAGCAGGCGCTTGAGCAACACTTCGGCGAACGCGCCGCTGCCGCCGCCCAGTTCCAGGAACCGCGCCTGCGGCCCCAACTGCTGCATCACCGGGGCGATCGCGTTGGCCAGGGTGGCGGTATACAGCGGGCCCAGTTCCGGTGCGGTGGTGAAATCGCCGGACGCCCCGAACTTGCTCGCGCCGGCGCTGTAATAGCCCCATCCGGGTGCATACAGGCTCAGTTCCATGAACCGGGCGAACGGCATGGCGCCGCCATTGGCGAGGATCTCGGCGCGCAGCGCCGCCGCCAGCTGGTCGCTGTGGGCCAGGGCGTCCGAATCGGGGGTGGGCAGTGGGGAATGCATGGGGCGGGCGATTGCGGTGACAATGCACAGCATAGCCGAGCACGGAGAACCCCCGATGACCGCCACCGCCCCCGTGGTGCTGATTACTGGCAGCGCGCGCCGGATCGGCGCGGCGATCGCCCGCCAGTTCCATGCCTGTGGCTGGTCGGTGGTGCTGCACGCGCATACCTCCACCGCCGAACTGCAGCAGATGGCCTTCGACCTGGACATGCTGCGCCCCGGCAGCGTGCTGGCGCTGCAGGCCGACCTGCGCGACGCCGATGCCCTGCCCGACCTGGTCGAACAGACCGTGGCCCAGTTCGGGCGGCTGGATGCGCTGGTCAACAACGCCTCCAACTTCTACCCCACCCTGCTCGGCCAGGTCACCGCCGCGCACTGGGACGACCTGTTCGCGGTCAACGCGCGCGCGCCCCTGCTGTTGGCCCAGGCCGCCGCGCCGCAGCTGCGCCGTCACCAGGGCAGCATCGTCAACCTGACCGACCTGCACGGCACCCAGCCGATGCGCGACCACCCGGTCTACAGTGCCGCCAAGGCCGCGCTGGAAATGGTGACCCGGTCGCTGGCGCTGGAACTGGCGCCGAAGGTGCGGGTGAATGCGGTGGCGCCGGGGGCGATCCTCTGGCCGGAACAGGGCAAGGATGATTTCGCCCAGCAGGCGGTGCTGCTGCGCACGCCGCTGGCGCGCACCGGCACCGTGGAGGAGATCGCCGAGGCGGTGTACTGGCTGGTCACCGATGCCCCGTTCATCACCGGGCACACCCTGCGCGTGGATGGTGGGCGCAGCTTGACCTGAGGGTCTGTACCGACCAACGGTCGGTACCTACCGCGGTGGCATCTTTCTGGTGGGCGGCCACCGTTGGTGGTCGCACAGGGCGTCCGAATCACCCGATTACCGTACCGACCAACGGTCGGTACCTACGCGGGGATCAATGCCATCGTGTCGAATGGCTCGCCGTGCTGCCGGTGCGCCCGCCACAGCGTGGCCAGGCTCAGCCCGCTGACCGGGTCGATGAAGGTCGGGGCGATGTCGGCCAGCGGCTTCAGCACGAAGGCGTGCTTCAGCTCCGGGCGCGGAATGCGCAGGTGGCCGGGGCCCTCCACGATCAGGTCGCCGTAGAAGATCACGTCCAGGTCCAGGGTCCGGTCGGAGAAGCGCGGCCCGCTGCGGTCGCGGCCGTGGGCATCCTCCAGCGCGTGCAGCCAGCCGTCCAGCGCATCCAGCGGCAGGTCGGTGTCGATCGCCACGGCGTTGTTGAGGAAATCCGGGCCATCGAAGCCGACCGCGGCGGTGCGGTAGGCCGGGGAGACCGCGATCGCGCCGAAGCGCGCACGCAGGGCCTCCACCGCGGCGTGAAGATGCTGTTGCGGCTGCAGGTTGCTGCCCAGGCTCAGGAGCACAGTGGTCATGGTATTCAGCATGCGTGGGGCGGCTCCACACGGGGCCAACAGGGCCACCGCATAGAATCGGGGTGCACATCATAGGACACCGACATGACCTATTGCGTCGGCATCGAGGTGGACGAGGGCCTGGTCTTCGCCGCCGACACCCGCACCAATGCGTCGCTGGACGACGTGCGGGTGCACCGGAAACTGCACGAATTCGAGTTTCCCGGGCAGGCCGCGTTCGTGATCATGGCCGCCGGCAACCTGGCCACCACCCAGCTGCTGGTCTCGCGGCTGCGGCGTGACGTGGAGGAACAGCGGCCGGAGAACCTGCGCGCCTACCGCCACCTGTTCGAGGTGGCCGAGTACGTGGGCCGGGTGCTGGTGGACAGCCAGGTCATTTCCAGCACCCCCGAGCATGGCCATGACGGGGTCAATACCCAGGCCACGCTGATTCTCGGCGGCCAGGTCGGCGGCGAGCAGCCGGGGCTGTACATGATCTACCCGCTGGGCAACGCGATTGCCGCCTCACCGGAAACCCCGTTCCTGCAGATCGGCGAATCCAAGTACGGCAAGCCGATCCTGGACCGCATCCTGCGCCCGCAGACGCGGCTGGAAGATGCCGCGCGCACGGCGATCGTGTCGCTGGACTCGACCATCCGCTCCAACCTGTCGGTCGGCCTGCCGGTGGACCTGGTGTTGATCCGCGCCGGCGACCTGCGCATCAGCCAGCGCATGCGGCTGGCCGGGGATTCGCCGCTGTATGCGGAAATCCACGGCAGCTGGTCGCACAAGCTGGAACAGGCCGTGGCCAGTCTGCCGGCGTTCCCCTGGGAAACGCCGGCAGACCGGTAGGTACCGACCGTTGGTCGGTACATCGCATCACATTCGCGATCCACGCGCCACGACCAACGGTCGTGGCCTACCGGGGTAGGCCGGTCTACGCGGTCTGCAACGCCTCGGCGACCGAACGAAACACCTGCTGCATCTCCAACGGCTTGCGCAGCACATGCACGTTGATGGTGGACGGGAACACCGCCAGCGGCACGGTGACATCGGCCTCTTCCAGCACCAGTGCCGGGCCACGGAAGCCCAGCGAGGCCATCTCGCCCAGCAGGTGGCTGGCCGACAGCAGCTTGGAACCGGCATCGGCGATCACCAGCGCCGGCATCGCCTCCTGTTGCATCCAGCGCAATGCCGCCGCGCCATCGGAGGCCAGCTGCAGGTGGTAGCCCTGGCTGGACAGTGCGTTGCCCAGCAGCGACAGGCGGGTGGCCTCGCCATCCACCACCAGGATCGACTGCCCGGCGCCGGCGGTGCTCGGCGGGTCGATCGCATCGCTGTCGGTGCTCACTTCCTGCATCGGCAGCAGCAGGTCAAAGCGCGTGCCCACGCCAACAGTGCTGTCCACGTGGATGCTGCCATGCACCCCTTCGACAATGCGCTTGCACGAAATCAACCCCAGCCCGGTGCCGTTGGCCTTGGTGGTGAAGAACGGATTGAACAGGTGCGACAGGGTCTCCGCATCCATGCCGGTGCCCTCATCGGTCACCGAAATGCGCAACCAGTCCTCGCCCTGCCCTTCGACATCGGCGGCGGCACGCAGGGTCAGGCGGCCACCGTTGGGCATGGCCTGGATCGCGTTCAACGCCAGGTTCAACAACACCTGCTGCAACTCGGTGTAATTGGCATCCACGGCCAGGCCTTCCTCGGCCACGTCCAGGTGCAGGGTGACCTTGTCCGGCAGGTTGCTGCGCAACAGCAGCTCGACGGCTTCAAACAGGTGGGCGATGCAGATCTGTTCGCTGGGCTTGCGTGAGCCGCGCACGAAGGACAGCATCGATTCGGCCATCTCATGCCCACGCCGGCCACACTCGGCGATCACATCGGCCAGGTGGTGCAGCTGCGGGTCTTCGGTACGTGCCTTGAGCAGGTCCGGCATGATCAGCAGCGGCTGCAGGATGTTGCGCAGGTCGTGGCTGAGCCCGGCGGCGAGCAGCGACAGGCTTTCCAGCCGCTGCGCACGCATCAGCTCGGCTTCCACCCGCTGGCGGTCCATCGCGCTGCGCGATTCGCGCACCGCACGTGCCACCGCCGAAGGCAGCCGCGCCGGCTGGTGCTTGATGATGTAATCGTTGGCGCCCTGATGCAGCGCAGCCACCGCGTTCTCCTCACCCATCGTGCCGGACACGAAGATGAAGGGCACATCGGGGTGCCAGTCGCGCACGATCTGCAGCGCCTGGTTGCCCGAGAAGCCGGGCATGCTCAGGTCCGACAGCACGATGTCCGGGGAGAAGCGGGTCAGCGCGTCGCGCAGCTCGTCGGCGCTCTCCACCCGCTCGAAGCTGGCTTCAAGCCCGGAATCGAGCATCTGCTCGCACATCAGTTCAGCGTCCTCGGGGGAATCTTCCACCAGCAGGACGCGCAGCATACCCAGGGAGGGGCCAGTCAGCGGCATGGACTTACTCGAGCTCCGGTGCCTGGTTGATCACGGCCCAGAACTTGCCCAGGGTCTGTACTGCACCAAAGAACTGGTCCACGTCCACCGGCTTGACCACGTAGGCGTTCACGCCCATGTCCCAGCTGCGGGCCAGGTCGCTCTCTTCGCGCGAGGACGACAGGATCACCACCGGCAGGCGCTTGAGTTCATCGGTGTTGCGGATTTCGCGCAGCACTTCCAGCCCGTCCATGCGCGGCATCTTGATGTCCAGCAGCAGCACGGCCGGCAGGCCTTCCTCGCGGTTGGCGAAGGCACCGCGGCGCAGCAGGTAGTCCATCGCTTCCACGCCGTCTTCAACGTGCACGATTGGGTTGGCCAGGCGGGCTTCCTTCAGGGCATCGACGGCCATCTCGGCGTCGGCCGGACTGTCCTCGGCGAGGAGAATGGTACGAAGAGCGGTCATGCGGAGGTACCTTTGTTGATTGCGTCTAGCGCAGGGGGAAGCAGGAAGTGGAAGCTGGCGCCCTCGTCGACCACCGACTCGGCCCAGATGCGGCCGCCATGCCGGGTCAACACGCGGCGCACGCTGGCCAGGCCGATCCCGGTTCCCGGGTAATCACTGGCTTTGTGCAGGCGCTGGAACACACCGAACAGCTTGCCGGCGTAGGCCATGTCGAAGCCTGCACCGTTGTCGCGGACCGTGAACAGGTGCCCGCCATCGGCTTGCAGCTGGTAATCGACCTCGATCCTGGCCGGGTCGCGGTTGGAAGAATACTTGATCGCATTGCCGAGCAGGTTCAGCCACACCTGGCGCATCATGTTCTCGTCGGAGACCAGGATCGGCAGCGGCGCGATCTTCCACTCCACGTGCCGCGAGACACCGGTTTCCTCGGCCTCGCTCTGCAGGTTGGCGTCGAGCATCGAGCGGGTATCGGCCACCAGCGACTGCATGTCCACCGCCTGCATGCGCATCGCCGCGCGACCCAGCCGCGAGTACACCAGCAGGTCATCGATCAACGCGGCCATGCGGCGTGCCGAGTTGGAGATCACGCCCAGGTAGTGCAGTGATTTTTCATCGGCCTCCTCGCCAAGGTGGCGGGTCAGCTTGTCCGAGAAACCGGCCACGTGACGCAGCGGCGCACGCAGATCGTGCGAGACCGAATAGCTGAACGCCTCCAGCTCGCGGTTGACTTCGGAAACCTGCTCGACCTTGCCTTCCAGCTGCCGGTTCAGTTCTTCCACGCGCTGCTGCACGGCCCGCTGCACGGTCACGTCGCTGACGGTCATCAGCACCACTTCGTCGTCCTTGTCCGGCAGCGGCATGCGCCGGGCATTGATCAACATGGTGCGCACCTGGTCATCGGCGGTGCGTTGTTCGTGTTCGTAATCCCACAACTCGCGGCCGCGCAGCAGCACGTCGATCAGGCGCTGGCGCACCACCGCATCGCTCCAGGCACCGTCACCGATGCTGTCCAGCGTGCGGATCTCGCTGCTGTCCTCGTCCAGCCCGTACAGCTCGGCAAAGGCCGGATTGTGCAGCTGCACCTTCAATTCGCGGTCGAGCAGTACGATCGGCTCGCGCACGGTATGCAGCACCGAGGCGGCACGCGCGGCCGAGCGCAGCGACGCGCGTTCGGCCAGCGCGCGGTGCCCGATCTGGCGGTACAGCAGCCACAGCACCAGGCCCAGCAGTGCCAGCTGCACCGCCAGCGCCGACCAGGACACGAACTGGCCCTGGCGTTGCTGCTGGGCGAAAGTGGCGTTGCGCTCCTGCAGCAGCCTGTCTTCGCTGGCCTGCAGTTCTTCGATCAGGCCGCGGATCGGATAGCGGGTGGTCAGGTCCTGTACCAGCTGGCGCTGGTCGACATCCGGCGAGGACCGCGCCAGTTGCCTGGCCAGTTCCATGCGCCGCTCCACCATCGACTGGATGCGTCCGATCCGGACCAGTTGTTCGGGGTTGTCGCGGGTCAGCTCGGCCAGCCGTTGCAGGCGCAGCGGAATATCCTTGGCCTGGCCCATGCGCTCACGCAGGCCAGGCGCATCGATCCCTTTGGACATGGTCAGCGCGGCCGATTCCACGTCGCGCACGTCGGCCTGCAACTGGTACACGGCCACACCCACGTCCTGGGTATGCACCACCCAGCTCATCGCCTGTACGTTGTCGTCAGCCAGCTTGCGCAGGGTCAGCCACGGCACCACGATGATGGCCACGGCGGCGAAGGCCAATGCCGGCAAGCGCCAGCGGTCCCACGTGTCGTCACTGAAAACCAGCGCCATAGTCCCTCTTCGATCAGACGTTTGCCGTGGCCGGCGGTGCACCCCGCAGGACGGGACGACAGGAACGCCATGACAGAAATGGCGAAGCGCTCAATATAACCCAGCGTTTATCTGAATACGTGGCCGGGTGTGTTTCCTGAATCATTAAAAAAGGGCGCGCCATCAGGCGCGCCCCGGGGCTTGCGGAGGGGCGGGTTCAGCGCGTCGCGCTTGCCGCCACCTTCAGGCCACTGGCATCGACGCTCTTCACGCCCTTGATGCCCTGGGTCACGCGTACCGCCTTGTCATGCTCGGCCTGGCTGGCCACGGCACCGGTCAGGGTCACCACGCCGTTCACGGTCTCCACCTTCACTTCGGTGCCCGGTACGTTCTTGCTGGTGAGCAGGTCGGTCTTGACCTTGGTGGTGATCCAGCTGTCGGTGACCGGTTCGGCCGATTCATGCGCATCGGCATGGGTCATGGCCGCATGGTCGGTGGTCTTCGGCGGCGTCTTGGCCATCACCGAGGTCGTGCCCAGCACCATACCGAGCGCCAGCGAGGCAGCAAGCAGATTACGGGTAGCAATGGTCATGTCCGGTGTCTCCTTGGGTGTGTGGCCAGTCTCCGGGAACGCTCGTGTGCAGTACGTCGGCAGCAGATAACGCCGCCGTGAACCGCTCAGCTTGATTTACAACCGTTCATGTTTCGATGTGGCTGGTGCAGCGTTACGCTGTGCTGCCCCTTGTTCGTCGTGGAGCACGCCATGCCGCCCCTGCAGACACCGCTTCAGCTTGGATTGATCGGCTATGGACTGGCCGGCAGCGTCTTCCATGCACCGCTGATCCAGCACACGCCCGGCCTGGCGCTGCACAGCATCGTCAGTTCGCAGCGCGACCGCCTGCTGCGCAGCTTCACCGATGTGCGCCTCTGCGAGGACCCCGCCCAGGTGTTCGACGACCCGGCCGTGGATGCGGTGGTGATCGCCACCCCGAACGCCCAGCATGCACCGTTGGCGATGGCCGCACTGCAGGCAGGCAAGCATGTGCTGGTGGACAAACCCTTCACCCTGGACGTTGCCGAAGCCGAGGCCGTGGTGGCCGCCGCACGCGCGGCCGAGCGGGTGGTCTGCGTGTTCCAGAACCGGCGCCACGACGCCGATTTCCTCACCCTGCGCAGGCTGCTGGCCGAAGGCGTGCTCGGCCAGGTGGCCGAATGCCATTCGCACTTCGACCGGTTCCGGCCGCAGGTGCGCGATCGCTGGCGCGAGAGCGAGGCGCCCGGTGCCGGGTTGTGGATGGACCTGGGCCCGCACCTGCTCGATCAGATGCTGCAACTATTCGGTTGGCCGCAGGCGATCAGCGCCGACCTGGCCGCGCAGCGCGCGCAGGCGCGCAGCGATGATTACTTCCATGCGGTGCTGCACTACCCCACGCACCGCGCGATCGTGCATGCCGGTTCGCTGGTGGCCGCCTCGGCCGCACGCTTTGCCGTGCATGGCAGCCTGGGCAGCTACCTCAAGGAAGGTCGTGACGTGCAGGAAGACCAGCTGCGCGCCGGCATCGCGCCGGGGGCACCGGGCTGGGGCGTGGATCCCCAGCATGGCCAGTGGGTACGCGTGGAGGCCGACGACCGCGTGCAGCGCACGACGGTGGACAACATGCCGGGCGACTACCGGCAGCTCTATGCGCAGTTCCGCGATGCCATGCTGGGGCTGGCCGAACCGCCCGTCACTGCCGAACAGGCGGTGCAGCTGATGCGGTTGCTGGAGGCCGGGCAACGCAGTGCACGCCAGGGGGCGCGCATTGATCTGGATTGAGCGGGGGATCGGGCAGTGGGGCGTGCCGCGGTAACGGCACGCCACGCATCCGGCCCGGGGGTGCTACGCGGGGTGTTACTTCGTCTTGATCGCGTGGCCGCCGAATTCGTTGCGCATCGCCGCGAGCAGGCGGTCGCTGAAGGAGTTCTTCTCGCGTGAGCGCAGGCGCTCCAGCAGCGACAGGGTGATTACCGGGGCCGGCACGTCCAGGTCGATCGCCTCGGCGACGGTCCAGCGGCCTTCGCCGGAATCCTCCACGTACGGCGCGATGCCGTCGAGCTGCGGATTGCGCTCCAGCGCATCGGCACTGAGGTCCAGCAGCCACGAGCGCACCACACTGCCGTGTTGCCAGGCCTTGGCGACCTGGGCCAGGTCGAGGTTGAAATCGGTCTTGTGCTGCATCAGCGCGAAGCCTTCGGCATAGGCCTGCATCATCCCGTACTCGATGCCGTTGTGGACCATCTTGCAGAAGTGGCCGGCACCGCTCGGGCCCACATGCGCCCACCCACGATCTTCCGCCGGTGCCAGCGTGCGGAAGATCGCACCGATGCGTTCCACCGCCGCGGCGTCGCCACCGATCATCAGGCTATAGCCCTCCTGCAGCCCCCACACGCCGCCGCTGGTGCCGCAGTCGATGAAGGTCACCTCCTCGGCCTGCATCTGTTCGGCGCGGCGCATCGAATCCTTGTAGTACGAGTTGCCGCCATCGATCACCACGTCGCCTTCGGACAGGTGCGGCGACAGGGCCGCCAGGGTCTGGTCGACCACCTCACCGGCCGGCACCATCAACCACACCACGCGCGGTACCGACAACGCGCCCAGGGCATCGGCGATCGACGCGCTGACCTCCAGGCCACGCTTGGCCGCCCCCGCGCGCGCGCCTTCGCCCGGGTCGACGCCGATGACCCGATGGCCGCCGCGATGCAGCCGTTCGGCCATGTTGGCGCCCATGCGACCCAGCCCGATCATTGCAATTTCCATGTGTCACCTCTGCTCAGCGTGTGAATGCGATTGCTGCGGTGCCGTCGCGCACTGCCCCAGGCGTGCGTCGACCCAGCGCCGGTACAGCGTGGTATGCAGGTTGTGCAGGCCCAGCTCGATCGCGAACGGTGTTCGCCGATTGCGGTCGAGCAGGCGCGCGATGTGGAATCCGATGGGACGTATACCGCGAGGATGCACGTAAATCACGAACCCCTGGTAGAACGGATCGTCCAGCAGTGCGTCCAGTTCAGCCAGCAGCGGCTGCTGCGCGGCCGGCACCTCGCGGCGCCAGATCGGATCACGCTCGATCAGCAGCCGCTCGAAGCGGCGCGGACCGGGCCCGGGCATGTGCTGGGCGATCTCCCAGATACGCCGGTTGCGTGCATCGTAGTAAGCGAATCCATCGTGCCCGCGCAGCGCGCGCGCTGCGGCGTCGCTGACATCCACCACCACGAAGTTCTCGGCCTGGTTGTTGATGTCGTCCAGGTAGCTACGGTCGAACACGTGTTCAATGAAGCCGGGCACGCCGACGAAGGCCTGGCGACCGCGCCGGGAGGTGCGCACGGCCTTGCCATCGGCGAGGAACTCGCCGGCGTGCTGGCCGAGCAGGATGCTGTCGGTGTCGTGCAGGGTGAGGAAGGTGCCGATCGACAGCTCGCCCGGGGTGAACTCGGTATCGAACGCCGCATCGCCGTACAGCTCGCGCTGGGTGGCCAGCTGCGCGACCTGGCGGCCGACGCCGCATTCGGAGCGCACCGTGCCAGCGTAAAAGGACTGCAGCGCGGCACTGTTGGCGCCAACCGGCTGGTAACCGCGGCCGAAGCTGCGGAAGCGCTGCCAGCCCTGCGCCGGCGCACCGCGTGCACCGAAGCCGATCCAGCCCAGTTGCAGTGCCGAGAAACGGTAACCCGGGTTGTCCTGCAGTTGCGTGGTCGCGCGCCGGGTCGCCTGGCCCAGCCGGAAGGCATAGGCACACACCGTTGCCGGCTCCTCCAGCAGCGCTGTCATGAAGGCGGCACGACGGGGGGCGTCCCAGTCACGCGGCAGCTGCGCGCGCAGGTCACCGGCCCGTTGCGCCTGCTGCAGGTCCGCGCGCGTACAGACCGGGCCGCCGTGCACGACCGGCGCGGTCACTGCGGCGGTGTCGATGCGCCAACCGAGCTCTTCCAGCAGCGCCTGCGTGCAGGCCGCGCTCGCTGGCGCGGCCCGGGCGCTCAGCAGGGGCATCGCCAACAGGACGGCCCACAGCATCGGCGCGGCCAACACGCCGCGCACCTGCGTCGATCTACCCGACTCCCTGGCGGACTGCACTCCCTGTCCGCCTGCTCAGGAGCGTGCGGGAATCGCGGTGTCGGCGACCGGCGCCGAGACCGGTTCGGGTACCGCGTCCGCTGCCGGCGGCGGTGTGGGATTCACCGGCGGGGGCGGCGATGACGGGGCTGCAGGCGCGGGGGCGGCCACAGGCAGGTACTGCTGCAGGCGGTCGAAGAAGCGACGGTAGAAACCGGCATCCTGCACGGTGCTGCTGGCCACCTTCACCAGCGAATCGTCGTTGCTGCCGAACGGCAGCGATACCGAGCCCAACGCGCCCACGCCAACGCTGGCCGAGGTGGGGCTCTTCTTCAGGGCATAGCGGTCCTGCACGGCGCTGACGAACACCAGCGCCTGGTCGCCGCGCGGCGCACAGGAAATGCGCAGCACCAGTTGCTCGTGCTCGTCATCGCGGGGCTGGAAGTTCTTGTTGCCCTCCACCGCCGCCGTATCGGCCCGCGCGATCGCATAGCCCTGGCTGAGCAGGGTACGGCGTGCGGCTTCGCAGGCGTCGGCCGGGCGGCCGGGCACGGTCCGGGAATAGGTATCGCCCGAGTCGAAGGACTCGCGCAGCAGCGTGCTGTCGGCCGCGCGACCGCCACAGGCACTGAGGGTGGCGACCAGCACGGCCGCGGTAGTTGCATGGGACAGCCGCATGGGCAGCTCCTGCGAAGGACGACGCCGGCCAGCATAGCCCCCGGCCCGTATGCGGCAGGTCGATAAAGCGAAAGGCCGGCACGATGGCCGGCCTTTCGTTGTTTCGCGGTTCACCGGGGCAAGCCCAGGGCCTTCGCCGTCAGTCCGCCCAGCGGCCTACGCCGGTAGACTGCGGCAACACCTGCGCCGACAGCGGGCGATCGGCTTCCAGCAGGTTGACCGCATCGGCCAGGATCGAGGCCGATTCACGCAGCAGCGGGTCCGGGCGCTTCTCGGCGGCCTTCTCGCGCGCGGCATCCTTGACGATGTCGCGCTCGTTGCCGGTCAGGCCATCATCGTTGCTGTCGTCGGCCAGCGGATCCAGGTCCAGGCCCAGCTCCTTGCGGATCGCCTGGCGCTGCTTGCGCTGGGTGTCCTGTTTGTCGCGCTCGGTGCGGCGCTGGGCCTCGTTGAGCGAGATGTACTTCTTGGCGGCCTCGGTGCGGAAGGTTTCCACATCCTCGTTCCACCACTGGAATTCCTTGTCGGTGACGATGCGCGCGGCATGCCGCGTTTCCAGCTTGGGCAGCAGCGGGCCGAAGTTGCCGTACTGGGTATGCGGCACGGCGGCGATACGGGTCCACGGCAGCGCATTGTCGTAGGTGCTTTCGCCGTACTCGCTGGCATCCACGCTGGCCGGGAAGGCCAGGTCGGGCACCACGCCCTTGTGCTGGGTGCTGCTGCCGCTGACCCGGAAGAACTGCGCGATGGTCAGCTTGACCTGGCCGAAGCGCTGCGCCTCGCCACTGGGCCAGCGGTCCAGGTCGACGATGTTCTGCACGGTGCCCTTGCCGAAGGTGGTCTCGCCGATCACCAGGCCACGCCCGTAATCCTGGATGGCACCGGCAAAGATCTCCGACGCCGAGGCCGAGCCGCGGTTGATCAGCACGGCCAGCGGACCGTCCCACGCCACCGCTTCGCTGCGGTCGCTGTTGACGGTGACGCGCCCACCGGATTCACGCACCTGCACGACCGGGCCCTGCTCGATGAACAGGCCGGTCAGTTCAATGGCTTCATCCAGCGAACCACCGCCGTTGTTGCGCAGGTCCAGCACCACGCCGTCGAGCTTGTCGGCCTTGAAGCCGACCAGCAGCTTGGCCACGTCGCGGGTTGCCGAGGCATAGTCGGTCGCATTGCGACGGCGGCCTTCGAAGTCCTGGTAGAACGTGGGCAGCTTGATCACCCCCACCTTGCGTGCCGGCTCACCGTCGCGGGCCGGGATGGTCAGCGTTTCGCCCTTGGCGGCCTGCTCGGCCAGCCGCACCTTCTGGCGGGTCAGCACCAGGGTGTGGTGCTTGCCATCCACGCCCTCTTCGGCCGGAATGAACTCCAACCGCACCTGGGTATCCTTCTTGCCGCGGATCTTGGCCACCACGTCATCGATGCGCCAGCCGATCACATCCTCGATGGGACCGGACTTGCCCTGGCCGACACCGACGATGCGGTCGCCCGGCTTCAGCGAGCCGTTGACCGCGGCCGGGCCACCGGCGATGACCTCACGGATCACCACCATGTCGTCCTGGCGCTGCAGCTGCGCACCGATCCCTTCCAGCGACAGCGACATCGCCTGGTTGAAGTTCTCGGCGGTACGTGGGGTGAAGTAATCGGTGTGCGGGTCCACCGCGCTGGTGTAGGCGTTGAGGAAGAACTGGAACACGTCCTCGCCCTTCAGCTCGTTGACCGACTTTTCCAGCGTCGCATAGCGCTTGTCCAGCGTCTTGCGGATTTCCGCCGGCGCCTTGCCGGCCAGCTTCAGGCGCAGCCAATCGTTCTTGACCGACTTGCGCCACAGGTCATCCAGCTCCACGTTGCTGGCCGCCCACGGCACGTCCTTGCGGTCGTACTCGAACTTCTCATCGCTGCTGAACTCGAAATCCTGCTTGAGCAGCTTGCGCGCATAGCCGATGCGCTCGCCTACCCGTTGCTTGTACACCGCGAACACCTGGAACGCCGGCTCCAGCTCACCGCCCCGGATGGCCTTGGCGATGTTGGCCTCGAACGGCGCGAAGCGGGTGATGTCGGCCTGGGTGAAGAACTGCTTGCTGCCGTCCAGCGACTCCAGGTAACGCTTGAACACGTCCTTGGAGGTGGCCTCATCGAGCGCGCGGGGCCGGTAGGCATAGCGGCTGTCCGACAGCAGCCCGTAGACAAGCTTGGAGGTAGTGACCTGGTCGGCGGTTGCCGCCGACGGCAGCGCCGGCGAATCGGCATAGGCGGCCAGTGCCAGCGGCGCGGTCAGCGCCAGGGCCAACAGGAATGCGGGGGCTTTGAATTTCATCGACTTGCTCGTGGCACCTTGCCAGGGGGGAGACTGCGTGCGGATCAGACCACACGACAGTGCCGAAAGTTGCGGGGTTTGTCATCCATCCCCGCGCAACGGGGATTTCCAGCCTAAACGGCGGCGTGTAGCAAATTGTGAATGGCCGAGGTGCGGCAAGATCCCCGGTAGCCACCGACCGTTGGTCGTTGGGCAGGTGCCATGGGCCCTGAGCCAAGCGCGTACCGACCAACGGTCGGTACCTACCAAATGTTGTCCGCAAGAGGAGCCCCCTGAGTCAGGGGGCGCGCCGACAGGCGCGGGGTCTGGGTGAACAGTAAGGCGGGGCCCACGATCCGCATGGCGGATCGTGGGAAGCAAAGCGCGTATGCGTTGAAGCGACCGCTTACGCGACCGCCACCCCCGCGCCCTTGGCCTGGACGTTGGCATGGTAGGACGAGCGCACCATCGGGCCGGAGGCCACGTGGCTGAAGCCCAGCTCGTAGCCGTAGACCTCCAGGTCCTTGTAGTCCTCCGGGGTCCAGTAACGCAGCACCGGATGATGGTGCGGCGTCGGCTGCAGGTACTGCCCGATCGTGATCATGTCCACGTCGTGGGCGCGCAGATCGCGCATCGTCGCCCGCACCTGCTCCATCTCCTCGCCCAGCCCCAGCATGATCCCGGACTTGGTCGCGATGGACGGATGCTGCGCCTTGAAGTTCTTCAGCAGCGTCAACGACCACTGGTAATCGGCGCCGGGGCGCACGTTGCGGTACAGGTCCGGCACGGTCTCGATGTTGTGGTTGAACACATCCGGCGGGTTGGTCGCCAGGATGTCCAGCGCCCGCTCCATGCGCCCCTTGCCACGGAAATCCGGGGTCAGCACCTCGATCCGCGTGTTCGGCGAGCTGGCACGGATCGCCCCGATGCAGTCGGCAAAGTGCTGCGCGCCACCGTCGCGCAGATCATCACGATCCACGCTCGTCACCACCACGTACTTCAGGCCCATGTCGGCCACCGTCTGCGCCAGGCTGGACGGCTCGTTGGCATCGGGCGGCTTGGGCCGGCCGTGGGCCACATCGCAGAACGAACAACGCCGCGTGCAGACCTCGCCCAGGATCATGAACGTTGCCGTGCCGTGGCTGAAGCATTCATGGATGTTGGGGCAGCTGGCTTCCTCGCAGACCGTCACCAGGCGGTTCTCGCGCAGCTTGGCCTTCAGCGCCTGCACCGCATTGCCCGAGGGAATCCGGACCCGGATCCACGACGGCTTGCGCAGCACCGGCACATCGGCGAACTGCACCGGTGAGCGGCCGATCTTGTCACCGCCCAGCTGTTTTACCCCCGTCTGCAACGGCGCGGCGGACGGCGTGTCGCCCTGCACGATCTGCAGGGGAATGAGGCGAGCAGTGGTTTCAGTCATGGCCTTGGTCGGCGGCGTTCACGCCGCGTCTGTCAGATCGGGCAATTCGGAGGCAGGCTGGAGGTCCAGGCCGAACTGGCGGGCCAGATGGCCCAGCAGCACCGGCTTGACGGCCGCCATGCCGGACGGTCCCCCCAAGTCTACCACCGAGGTTACCTGCAGCCCTTCGTAGCCACAGGGGTTGATGCGGTGGAACGGCTCCAGGTCCATGGCCACGTTGAAGGCCAACCCATGGAAGGTGCAGCCACGGCGGACCCGGATGCCCAGCGCGGCGACTTTGGCGCCGCCCACATAGACCCCCGGCGCCCCGTCGCGCCGTTCAGCGCCGATATTCCAGTCGTCCATCGTGTCGATCAGCGCCTGCTCGATCCGGCACACGTAGTCGCGCACCCCGATCCCCAGCCGCCGCAGCTGCAGCAACGGGTAGATCACCAGCTGGCCGGGCCCGTGGTAGGTCACCTGGCCGCCGCGGTCCACGTGCAGCACCGGAATGTCGCCCGGCGCC
Organism: Stenotrophomonas sp. GL_101; assembly: GCF_057835675.1. Classification (NCBI taxonomy): domain Bacteria; kingdom Pseudomonadati; phylum Pseudomonadota; class Gammaproteobacteria; order Lysobacterales; family Lysobacteraceae; genus Stenotrophomonas; species Stenotrophomonas sp. GL_101. The sequence continues at coordinate 4,026,618 of NZ_CM174432.1, forward strand.
AGCACATGCTCCGGCTTGCCGGCCTGGCCCAGGGTGAACACCGGATCGTGCTCGACCACCCACAGCTCGTCGGCGGTGGCATCGTCGCGCACATCGGTGAAACGCTGCATCGCATGCCACACCGGCGCGTAGGGCTGGCGGCCCAGGTCGCGCACGATCGCCGGCTGCGCCGGTCGGGTGCCCGGCGGGGTTGCCTCGCCGCTGCCTACACCGTCCACTTCACTTCCGGATGGTCGCGCAGCGCCGCGTGGGCCGCATCGTACTGCTCGCGGTTGTCGGCCTTGAACACCAGCCGCACCGACACATACTTGCCGTTGGACGAGTGTTTCCAGCTGACCTGCTCGGTCAGTACTTCGACGCCGGCCAGCTCAAGCAGGCGCGGCAGTTCGCGTTCCAGTTCCGTGCCAGCCGCGCCCATGGCGCTGAGTTCGAATTGGCCGGGAAACTGGAAGCCGTGGTCAGGGTTGTCAGACGTAATCTCCATGACCGCGATTATGGGGACGCCGACGGCCGAACCCAAGCGCTGCGTGATCGTGCCCACAGTTGCAGCCACCGCGACGTGAAAACCCGCCTTCATCAGCAAAACGCACCAGTGCGCGCGCGGGCCTGTTCACAGGCTCACACCCCGTCTACCCTGCTTCGGCTTAAAAACAGAACACATCCTGAGCGGGAATCCCATGTCGTTGAAGCCCTACGCGTTGTCGGCCGCACTTGCCGGCGTCCTGGCGATCGTCGCCCCAGCGGCATACGCCGCCAACCAGTGTGGCCCGGACTCGATGCGCGACCACCCCCCGCAGGTCAATTTCCGCGTGGACAACGACCTGTTTGGCGGCAAGGACCAGGACCAGGGCTACACCAACGGCGCCCAGATCACCTTCGTCTCGCCCAACCTGGTCGACTTTACCGACGATCCCTGCCTGCCGCGGCTGGCGCGCTGGGTCAACGGGCACCTGGAAAAGCTGCACCCGGGCGAGTTCGAGCAGCAGAACATGATCTTCAGCATCGCCCAGGGCATTTTCACCCCGAGCGACTTCACCCGCAAAGACCTGATCGAGGACGACCGGCCCTATGCCGGCGTACTGATCGGCAGCTTCGGCTACAACGCGCGCCGCGGCGACCGCCTGCAGACCACCCAGCTCACGTTGGGCGTAGTCGGCCCGTGGGCACAGGGCAAGCAGGTCCAGAATGCGGTGCACGACGCGCTGGGCGACGAGAAATTCCAGGGCTGGGACAACCAGCTGCGCAACGAACCGGTGTTCATGCTGACCCACGAGCGCATGCGCCGCTGGCCGGCCGATGCCAGCCTCAATGCCGGCGGCTGGGGTTGGGATGCGGTCAGCCACTACGGTGGCGCGGTCGGCAACCTGGCCACCCACCTCAACGCCGGTGGCGAAGTGCGCTTTGGCTGGAAGCTGCCCGACGACTTCGGCAGCACGCCGCTGCGCCCGGCCGGCGAGAACACCGCCCCCACCCGCGGCGGCCGGCCGGCCGGCTGGTCGTGGCACCTGTTCGCCACCACCGATGCGTCCTGGGTGATCCGCGACATCACCCTGGACGGCAACACCTTCCGCAGCAGCCACAGCGTGGACAAGCGCCACGTGGTCGGCCAGGCCGGCTACGGCCTGGCGGTGATGCGCGGCCGCTGGAAGTTCGCCATGGCCCGCTACCACAGCACCCGCGAGTTCGACGGCCAGCGCCAATCGCCGGTGTTTGGCAGCTTCACCATCAGCCGGTCGCTGTAAGCGACCGGAGGTAGAGCCGACCGTTGGTCGGCTGCGCGGTATCCCGGGTCGCAGGCATTCGCCGCGCGGTGCGCGGCAGCCGACCAACGGTCGGCTCTACGGTTGGCGCAAAAAAGACCGGCCATTGGCCGGTCTTTTTGTCTGGATCAGCGAACCGGGATTACTCCGATTCCCACCACATCCAGAAGCTGTCCCACAGGCGCTTGAAGAAGCCGGCTTCTTCCACCGCGGCCACGGCCACCAGCGGGGCCTGCGCGACCACCTTGCCATCCAGGGTCACCTTCAACGTGCCCACCTGCTGGCCGGCGGTGAACGGGGCCTCCAGGGTCTTGGGCACGTCGATGGTCGGCTTGAGGTCGTTGTAGCGGCCGCGCGGCACGCTCACCAGCATCGGCTGGGCTACGCCCAGCTGCACGTTGTCGGCCTTGCCCTTCCATACCTTGTGCTCGGCCACGGCCTTGCCCGGCTCGTACATGCGGTGGGTTTCAAAGAAGCGGAAGCCCCAGTTGAGCAGCGCCAGGCTGTCATCGGCGCGCTGCTTTTCCGAGCTGCCACCCAGCACCACCGCGATCAGGCGCTGGTCGCCGCGCTGCGCCGAGCTCATCAGGCAGTAGCCGGCTTCGGAGGTGTGGCCGGTCTTGATGCCGTCCACGCTGCCATCGCGCCACAGCAGCAGGTTGCGGTTGGGCTGCTTGATGCTGCCGACCGTGAACTCCTTGACCTTGTTGTAGGCATAGGTTTCCGGGTAGTCGCGCACCATCGCGCGGCCCAACAGCGCCAGGTCGAAGGCGGTGCTGTGGTGGCCCGGCGCGGTCAGGCCGTGCGCATTGACGAAGTGCGAGTCCTTCATGCCGATCTTGGCGGCGTAGCTGTTCATCAGCGAGGCGAACGCTTCTTCGCTGCCGGCCACGTGCTCGGCCAGGGCAATGGCGGCATCGTTGCCGGACTGGATCGCCATGCCCTTTTCCATGTCTTCCAGACGCGCGGTCTGGTTGACCGGGAAGCCGCTGTAGCTGCCATCGGTGCCCGCGCCGCCTTCGCGCCAGGCGCGCTCGCTCATCATCACCTGGTCATCGGGACGGACCTTGCCGTTCTTGACCTCCGCGGCAACGACATAGGACGTCATCACCTTGGTGATGCTGGCCGGGGCCAGCTGGGCATGCTCGTTCTCGCCGGCCAGCACCTGGCCGGTGGCGTAATCCATCAGTACCCAGGCCTTCGACACGCTCGGCTTGGGTGCCGGCGGCGTGGCGACGGTGATCGGGGCGGCGGCAGGCGCAGGTACCGGCGTCGGCTGGGGGGTCTGGGCGAAGACCACGCCCACGAGCAGGGTCGTGGCCATGGCGGCAGCGGCAAAGCGGAATTTCATCGGACAGCAAGCTCCTGGAGGACGCCAAGGGGGGAAAGAGGGAGTGTGGCCATTGTAGGCCCATGCAACGGGGGCGCGGCGCGCCCCGGGTAACCACGAAGGTCAGTCCTTCACGATCTGCGGCGCGCCAAACCCCAGACCGGTAATGCGGCCGGCAAGTTCCGAGGCGCTGGCGTGGTCGGCAGCGGCCACCCGCAGCCGCCACAGGGTGCGGCCACCGCTGACGATGTCGCTGATGCTGGCACCGACGATGCCGGCCGACGACAACTGGCCCAGCGCACGGGTGGCATTGTCGCGGCTGGCAAAGCTGGCCACCTGCAGCAGTACGTTGCCGACCTGCTGCGGCAGGCTGGTGCCGCTGGCCACCGAGGCAGGCGCTGGCCGGGCCACCGGCGTGGTGGCCAGCGGTGCCGCCGGCAGCGCGCTGACGGTGACCGGCGCGTCATTGAACTGCGCCGCCTGGGTAGCGGCCGGACGCCCGCTGGACGGCGAAGACGCGGTACTGGCCACCGCCGAAGGCGGCAGGCGGCCCACCAGGGTGTCCATGTCGCTGGTGCCGCGCGGCGACGCGGCGGCCGCCGCCGTGGCGGCACGGCGCTCGCGGCGGGTGGGCTTGTCGGCCAGCAGGGTTCTGTCGCCCGGGCTCAGCGCACGCACTTCCACGTTGCCGGTGCCGCGCTGGGTGATGCCCAGGCGCACGGCGGCGGCATAGCTCAGGTCGACCACCCGGCCATCATGGAACGGGCCACGGTCGTTGACCCGCACGATCACCGATTCGCCGTTGTCCAGGTTGGTGACCCGCGCAAAGCTCGGCAGTGGCAGGGTCTTGTGCGCCGCGGTGAAGGCGTACATGTCATACACCTCGCGGTTGGAGGTCAGCCGGCCATGGAACTTGGCGCCGTAGTAAGAGGCGGTGCCCTTCTCGGCATAGCCGCCGGTCTTGTCCATCACCTGGTACTGCTTGCCCAGCACCACGTAGGGCGATTTGTTGCCGACCGGCGAGCGCGGCAGGTCGACCACGTCCGGTTCGGGGATGCAGGCCACATTGGGAACATAGGTCGGCGTGCTGTCGTTGACGCCCGGCTTGTACAGCCCACCGGCGCGATAGTTGCCGCGGGTCGCCGGGTCTTCGGCGGCGGCCTTGTACGGCGAGCCCTCCGGGCATTGCGTCGGGCGCCCACCCTTGCCCTGCACCAGGGTGCCACCCGGCTTGCCGCTGGCGCCGGCGGTGGCCGGCTTTTTGGGCGCACTGCTGCAGGCGGCCAGCGCCAGGATCAACAGCCCGGGGATCAGCCATCTGCAGCGTGCGAGTGCATTCATGCCGGCGGCAACTCCTGTCCGGCGATGGCCTGGGACAACTGGTACACGGCCATCGCGTACATCTTGGAAAGGTTGTAACGGGTGATCGCGTAGTAATTCTGGAAGCCCAGCCAGTACTGCTTGCCGCCGCTGCCATCGAGCGTGATCGGCGTGGCGGTCAGCCCGGCCGGCACCGGAGCGCCTGGCTGGTAGCCGCGCTGGGCCAACTCGGACAGGGTCCAGGTCGGGGCCCATTCGGTGGGATTGAATTCGTCGCGACCGGCCGCCAGCGTGGCGGGCACCACCACCGGACCGCCGCGCACCCAGCCGCCCTTCTTGACGAAGTAGTTGGCGATCGAAGAAAACACGTCGTCATAGCTGGTGAACAGGTCGCGGCGACCATCGCCATTACCGTCCACGGCAAAGTCGAGGTAGCTGGACGGCATGAACTGGCCCATGCCCATCGCACCGGCGTAGCTGCCCTTGATCGCGGTGATGTCCAGCTTCTCGTCGCGGGCGAGCGCGAACAGGCGCGACAGTTCATCGCGGAAGAACAACTCGCGGCGCACTTCGCGCTCGAGCTTGGCCGGATCGCCACTGCGCGGGTACTTGAAGGCCAGCGTGTACAGCGCATCGAGCACGCGGTAGCTGCCGGTGTTGCCGCCGTAACTGGTTTCCACGCCGATGATCGCCACGATCACTTCGGCCGGAACACCGGTGCGCTGCTGCACGCGCATCAGCTCGTCGCGGTGCTGGGCCAGGAACTTCCTGCCGCCATCGATGCGCGCCTGGCTGATGAACATCGGCCGGTACTCGTTCCACGGCTTGACCCGCTCGGCCGGGCGCGACATCGCGGCGATGATCGGGTCGCGGATCTGCGCCTGGGCCAGCACCGCCTCGATCTGTGCCGCGGGAATGCCGTAACGCTTGGCCGTATCACGCACGAAGGTGGCACGCGCCACCTCGAACGGAACCGGGGTCAGGTCGACCGGCGCGGCGGTGGCGGCCGTAGCCTCCGGTGCGGCTTCGGCCGGGCCCTTTTGCCCGGTTACCGGTTTGTTCGGTGCGCCCGAGGCCTGCGGCGATGGAGACGGAGAAGGCGGCTGGGTCGCGCAGGCGACCAAACCGAGCGTAAGCATGCAGGCCAAGGTGCGTCGGATCATCGCGGCAGATTAGCAGGTCAAGGATGAATTAAAACCCCTAAGACCATGAATCACAACGATTTGCCCACACCACGGGACAATCGTTAAGACCGCGTCCACATTGACTGCGGTCACACTCCCCATTCAGCCATGCTGCCACCCACCCGTCGGGTGCATGGCCGCTTTCTGTCAATGAGGGTGCGCCAACGGCGCCGGTCCCAAGTGAACTGCGCGGGCACGGCGCTTTGTGCCGCTGCCGCACTAAGGTCGTGCCGGCTGCGTCCCCATCCCCATGGACGCAACCGGCCAAACCGACCAGGTCGGTACCAGCGCGGCGCGCTAACTCCCCAGCGCACGCCTCGCCCATGTACCAGTAAGGTCAACTACTCCCGTCAAGCTCCCCATGCGCATCACTTGGCTCGATGCACCTGCTGACGGGCCGCCATTGTGCAGGCCGTTTACGACATGTCCATTGATCAGGATCAAGTCGCGTCATATCTGTGGACGCCATCCCACTTTTCCGCCACTTTGTTGACGTTACCTGCACCAAACATGACGCGAGCTGACGCAATCGCCGCAACTTCTCGCCGTATGGCGCCAGCGCACTGACGTGGTCGCCAGCATCGCACGCGTCAACCATGGCCCCCGTGCACCCGTTGATGGTTGCGTGCGGCCATCACCAGTCCGAACCCGGCCAGCAACGACACCGCCGAGGTGCCGCCATAGCTGATCAGCGGCATCGGCACGCCCACCACCGGCAGCACCCCGGAAATCATGCCGCCGTTGACCAGCACATAGACGAAGAACACCAGCCCGGTGGTGCCTGCAAGCAGGCGCGCATAGCTGTCGTGCGACTGCGCGGCGATCCACAGGCAGCGGCCGATGACGCACAGGAACAGCACCAGCACCGCGACCACGCCGATCCAGCCGAACTCTTCGGCCAGCACCGAGAAGGCGAAATCGGTGGTGTACTCGGGCAGGAAATCCAGCGCTGCCTGGGTGCCCTGCCCCCAGCCTTTGCCCTGCAGGCCGCCGGACCCGATCGCGATGCGCGACTGGATGATGTTCCAGCCCGTGCCCAGCGGATCGTTCTCCGGGTATAGAAAGGTCAGCACCCGATCCTTCTGGTATTGCCGCAGGAGACCGAACCACGCCAACGGCGCCGCCACCGCCACGGCCCCCGACGCCAGCGCCAGCCAGCGCCACTGCAGGCCGGCCAGCAGCAACGCGAACATGCCGCTGGCGGTCACCAGCGTGGCGGTCCCCAGGTTGGGTTGCATCAGGATCAATCCGGCCGGCATCCCGATCAGCAGCGCCGCCACCAGCACCACGCGCGGGCGCGGCGGTAGCGGCTGCCGGTGCAGGTACCAGGCCATCATCATCGGCAGGCTGAGTTTCAGCAGTTCCGAAGGCTGCAGATAGAACACCCCCAGGTTCAACCAGCGCTGCCCGTATTTGCCCGTGCCGATCACATACACCGCGATCAACGGCAGCAGCGACACCGCGTAGATCCACGGCGACCATGCCCGCAGCTGCCGCACCGGCAGCCGCGACAGCACCCACATCGCTCCCAGCCCGGCGCCATACCGCCATGCCTGCGCCTGCACCGGCCCGTCCACGCTGTGCAGCACGGCCAGGCTGGCCATCATCAGCGTGGCCAGGGCGGCCAGCAGTGGCAGGTCCAGGCTGTGCAGGAAAAAACGCAGGACGGCGCGTACGCGCTGCAGTAGTTCGACCATGCGGACGACTCCTGTGGATGACGCGACGCACAGCAGACGGCGACACGATGGGGCGGAGGGCAAGCGCAGGACCGTAACACGCAGCACCGCCGCGCACCTGAGCCGACGCCTACCGGCCCGGCGTTGCCCCTGGGTCGCTACCCATCAACCGTAGCCGCCATGCACCGGCTGATGACGGCGCGCGGCCATCACCAACCCGAAGCCGGCGAGCAACGACACCGCCGAGGTACCGCCGTAACTGATCAGCGGCATCGGCACGCCCACCACCGGCAGCACCCCGGAAATCATGCCGCCGTTGACCAGCACATAGACAAAGAACGCCAGCCCCGTGGCGCCAGCCAACAGGCGCGAGTACGAATCGCGCGACTGCGATGCAATCCACAGGCAGCGCCCGATCACCACCAGGTACAAGGCCAGCACGATCGCCACGCCGATCCAGCCGAATTCCTCGCTGAGCACCGAGAACGCGAAGTCCGTGGTCTGCTCCGGAATGAAGTTCAGGTGCGACTGGGAGCCCTGCCCCCAGCCCTTGCCGTCGAACCCGCCCGAACCGATCGCGATCTTTGACTGGATGATGTTCCAGCCGGCCCCCAGCGCATCCATCTCCGGGTCCAGGAACATCATGATCCGATCCTTCTGGTAGGGCCGCAGCAGCCAGAACCACGCCACCGGCGCCGCCGCCGCCACCCCGCCGACCGCCACGCCCACCCACCACCACGGCAGGCCAGCCAGCAGCAGCACGAAGGCCCCGCTGGCCGCGATCAGCACACCGGTACCAAAGTCCGGCTGCAGCATCACCAACGCCGTGGGTACGCCGATGATCACCGCGCTGACCATCACCGTGGAAAAACGCGGCGGCAGCGGCATGCGGTGCAGGTACCAGGCCACCATCATCGGCAGGCTCACTTTCAGCAACTCGGCCGGCTGCAGGTAGAACAGTTTCAGATCCAGCCATTGCCGCCCGTACTTGCCCGTGCCCAGCACGAACACTGCCAGCAGCGGAATCATCGACACCGCATAGATCAGCGGCGTGGCCGAGCGGATACGCAGGATCGACACTCGTGAAATGACCCACATCGCGCCCAGCCCAACCACGAAGCGCGCGCCCTGCGCGACCACCAGGCCGTCGCCACCGGCGCTTTTGAGCACCGCCAGGCCGATCACCATCAGCGCGCCCAAGGCCAGGCACAGCACCCAGTCCAGCGTGCTGCAGAAGCGCACGACCATATCGGTCGCCCAGCGCAGGAACTCCTTCATCGGCTGCGCTCCGGTGCGGCCGGCGGTGCGGTGGCAGCCGGCAGCGGTGCGCCCGGTGCCGGTATCGGTGCAGGTGCCAGCGGCACCCCCACCACCACCGGCAGCGTTTCCAGCACGGCGGCCGCGGCATCGCCGGCCACCCGCGCATCGGCATCGCCACTGTCCACGCCGATGATGCCGATCGCCGTCGTGCCGCGCTCGCTGTCCAGCGGCTCCAGCCCGTCGGGCATCTTGCCCAGCAGCCAGGCATCGAACAGTTTGCGCGCGATCGGCGCGGCGGCCGAGCCGCCATAGCCACCGCCCTCCACCGCAATCGCCAGCACGATCACCGGGTTTTCGGCCGGCGCGAAGCCGACGAACAGCGAACGATGGCGCAGGTGCATCGGCAGGCTGCGCGGATTCACCGAGGCCGTGCCGCGACGGCTGATCACCTGCGCGGTACCGGTCTTGCCGGCGATCGTATACGGCGCACCGGCCGCCGCCCGCGCGCCGCTGCCGCCGGGGCGCATGGTCCCCATCATGCCTTCGCGCACCGCCTGCAGGTTGCCCGGGCTGGGGCTGACCGGCCGGGTCTCGCCCGCCGCCACCGGCACCCAGTCCGCATCGAAACCGGCCCGCTCCTGCATTACCAGGTGCGGCGTGCGCAGCTGGCCGTCGGCGATGCCGCCGATGCCGTGCACCAGTTGCAACGGGGTGACCTTCCAGTCGCCCTGGCCGATGCTGATGTTGACGGTGTCGCCGGGATACCAGCGTTCCTTGCGCGCCTTGTACTTGTTCTGCGGCGACGGCAGGATGCCGCCGATTTCGCCGGTGAGATCGATCCCGGTGGGCTGGCCGAAGCCGTAGTAGCCCATGTAGTGGTCGAAGCGCTCGATGCCCATGTCCAGCGCCAGCTTGTAGTAGTACGTGTTGACCGACTGGGTGATGGACTTGCGCAGGTCGGTCCAGCCGTGTCCGCCGCGGTTGGCATCGCCCCAGCCGCGCGAGGTTCCCGGCAGGTAGAACATGCCGGTGGAGAGGATCTTGTCCTCCGGCCTGCGCGTGCCGCTGTCCAGCCCGGCCAGGCCGATCAACGGCTTGATCGTCGAGCCCGGGGCCACGCCGCCCAGCACCAGGCGGTTGAACTGCGGGCGCGAGGGGTTGTCGTTGAGCGCCTTGAAATCGGCATGGGAAATGCCGTTGACGAACAGATTGGGGTCATACGACGGCAGGCTGACCATGGCCAGGACCTCGCCGGTACGCGGGTCCATCGCCACCGCCGCGCCTTCAAACTCACCGAACGCGGCCACCATCGCCCGCTGCAGGTCGGCATCGATGGACAGCCGCAGGTCGCTGCCCGACTGCGCCGCGACCCGGCCGATAGTGCGGATCGCACGGCCCTGCACGTTGGTCTCGACCTGCTCATAGCCGACCTTGCCGCGCAGCTGCTGCTCGTAATAGCGCTCCAGCCCGGACTTGCCGATGTGGGTCAGCGCGGCATTGCCCTCGCCAAGGATCTCCAGGTCCTTGTCATCGACCCGGCCGACGTAGCCGATGATGTGCGCGAACAGGTCGCCATAGGGATAGCGACGGGTCAGGTAGGGTTCCAACTCCACCCCGGGATAGCGCCAGCGGTCGACCGCGAAGCGCGCCATTTCCTCATCGGTGACGCGCAGCTTCAGGGTGACCGGCAGGAAGCTGCGGCGCGCCTTGCGCGACTTGTTGAAGGTTTCGATGTCCTCGGGGCTGAGCGCCAGGATGTTGGCCAACCCGGCCAGGGTGGCGTCCATGTCCTTGACCTTGTCCGGGGTGATGTCCAGCCGGAACGCGGGCACGTTCTCGGCAAGCAGCCGGCCATTGCGGTCATAGATCATGCCGCGCCCGGGGACTACCGGTCGCGGCTTGATGCGGTTGGCTTCCGAGCGCGTGGCGTAGATGTCGTGGTCCAGCACCTGCAGCTTGAAGTACCAGCCGCCCAGCCCGACCAGGCACACCAGCACGCCGAGGAAGCCCAGCGCGGCGCGGCGCCGGAACTGCTCCGCTTCGGCGTGGGGGTTCTTGGCCTGGCGGCGCATCTGCATGTCAGCGCCCGCGACGCCCGAACCGCACCGCATCGAGCAGCACGAACACCAGCGGCCACAGCCCCATGCCCAGCAGCGGCGCCCACCAGTACGACCACGGCAGAGTCGGCTCGCCCACCACGATGTGCACCACCGCGCTGATGATGCGGTCGTTGAACAGCAACCCGCCGATCGCCAGCATCTGCTGGGACATCGGGAAGAACCGGATGCGCGCGCGGAAGCGTTGCAGGATGAAGGTGAGCATCACCAGCCGCAGGGCCTGTTCGCCCAGCACCCCGCCATACAACAGGTCGGCGACCACGCCGCTGGCAAAGGCGATGCCCAGACCGACCCGGTCGGGGGTTTCGATCACCCAGTAGGCCAGCACCAGCGCCAGCCAGTACGGCCGCAGCGGCTGCAGCAGGGCCGGCAGGGGCAGCAGGCCCAGCAGCAGCGCCAGCACCACGCTGACCGGCAGCACCCAGGCTTTGTCGCGCAGGCGGCTCATCGGGTCGGCTCCTGCGGCGGCGGAGATTCGGGCTGCCGGGCAGAGCCCGGCACTACGCTGGCCCCGGCCGCCGACGGCGCGGGGTCAAGGGGGGATGTCCCCCCGGCAGCCGGGTTCGCCGCAGGCGAACCTGGCTGAGGCAATTGCCGCGCCGCAGGCAAGGTAATTGCCGCACCCGGGCGCAGCAGCAATACGTCGCGACCGCGATCCAGCTGCGCGGCCGGATTCAACTCGCCGACCAGGAAGGCGTGGGTGTCGTCCGGGCGCAGCGCGGTGATTTTTCCCACCGGGAAACCGGCCGGGAAGCGCCCACCCAGGCCGGAGGTCACGATCTCATCGCCTACCTCCACGCCCGCGCTGAGCGGGATGTCGCGCAGTTCCAAGGTGTCGCCACGCCCGTATACGATCAGGCGCACGCCGTTGCGGGCCACGGTGACCGGCACCGCGTGGTCCGGGTCGGTCAGCAGCAGCACGGTGGCATTGCTGCCGGTGGTGGCGATCACCTGGCCCATCAGGCCACCGCCGTCGATCACCGCCTGGCCGATGTGCACGCCATCGCGGCTGCCGGCGGCCAGCACCAGGCGCTGCCGGACCGGATCCAGGTCGATGTCCAGGATCGGCGCCAGCTGCACGTCCAGCCCACTGCGTTCGGCCACGTTGAGCAGTTCGCGCAGCTGGGCGTTGTCCAGTGCGGCGGTCTGCAGGCGGGTCAGGCGGGCGTTGGCGATCAGCAGCTGGTTGCGCAGCAGGCGGTTTTCATCGACCAGCTGGCCATGGCTGGCGGCATTGTCCTTGACCTGGGTGCCGAGCCGGCCCGGCAGGCCGGCCAGCGCCCACACCGGCTGTACCAGCACGTTGGCCTGCGCGCGCAGGCGCGACAGCCAGCCGGCCTGGTCGTCGAGCACGATCAAGGTGATGGCCAGGGCCAGATATGCGAGCAGCCGCAGTGGACTGGCGGCATCGCCCTGGCGGGAGGCTACGGGAGGACCGGCGTAAGGCGGCACGACAGGCTTCGTCTGGAGAAAGGCGGAAAGAGGATGCAACAACGCCCCGGCGCTGCGATACCCGGCGTGGCTTGCACGCAACGGGTATCACGCCGCAGGGGCGCGTCCACGACACAGGGCCGGTACGGCTTACTCCGGCGCAAAGAACTCGTTGCCGTGCATGTCCACCAGTTCCAATGCACGACCACCGCCGCGGGCCACGCAGGTCAGCGGGTCATCGGCCACCTGCACGTGCAGGCCGGTTTCCTCGGAGATCAGGCGGTCCATGTCACGCAGCAGGGCGCCACCACCGGTGAGCACGATGCCGCGCTCGGCGACGTCGGCGCACAGCTCCGGCGGGGTCTGCTCCAAGGCCAGCTTGACCGCGCTGACGATGCCCGACAGCGGCTCGTGCAGGGCTTCGAGCACCTCGTTGGAGTTGATCTTGATCATCTTCGGCACGCCCTCGGCGAGGTTGCGCCCGGAGATTTCCATCTCGATCACCTGTGCCTGCGGGTAGGCGCAGCCCAGCTCGACCTTGATCCGCTCGGCGGTGGCTTCACCGATCAGCATGCCGTGGTTGCGGCGCACGTAGTTGGTGATCGACTCGTCGAAGCGGTCGCCACCGATGCGGACCGAGGCCGAATAGACGATGCCGTTCAGCGAGATCACCGCCACCTCGGTGGTGCCGCCGCCGATGTCGATGACCATCGAGCCACGTGCCTCGGTCACCGGCATGCCGGCGCCGATCGCCGCGGCCATCGGTTCCTCGATCAGGAACACGTCACGCGCGCCGGCCTCCTCGGCCGATTCCTTGATGGCGCGGCGCTCGACCTGGGTCGAGCCGGCCGGCACGCAGACCAGCACGCGCGGGCTCGGGCGCAGGAAGCGCGACTTGTGGACCTTCTTGATGAAGTGCTTGAGCATCGCCTCGGTGTAGGTGAAGTCGGCGATGACGCCGTCCTTCATCGGGCGGATGGTGGTGATATGGCCCGGGGTACGGCCCAGCATCTGCTTGGCCTCGGCGCCGACGGCAGCCACCGAACGGGTGCCACCGATGGCGCGGTCCTGGCGCACGGCCACCACGGACGGCTCGTTCAGCACAATTCCCTGCCCACGCACATAGATGAGGGTGTTGGCCGTGCCCAGGTCGATGGACAGGTCATTGGAGAACATGCCGCGCAATTTCTTGAACATCTGGGTGTTGATCCTGAGGGGTGTCGCGCCCAACGCGGGATGGCGAAAAAATGGGCAGAATTCTAGACCGACAAGCCTAGCAATCCCCCTGTGCGCGAGCAAGGACAAATCTGGTCGAAAGCCAGCCTTCCCGGCCATTCAGGCGGATCTGGACGACCCGGTTCTGGCCCTGCGGCGCCGCACCCGTTAACCTTTGCACCGCAGGGCGCCCCAGGGCGCCGTTTCGTTGCCCGCCCGACGGGCCTCAAACTCCTTTCCGCATAGGCTTAATCGATGTCCGCTTTGATCTGTGGTTCTCTTGCCTTCGACACCATCATGGTGTTTCCGGACCAGTTCAAGAATCACATCCTGCCGGACAAGGTGCACATCCTGAATGTGTCGTTCCTGGTGCCGCGCATGCGTCGTGAATTCGGCGGTTGCGCCGGCAACATCGCCTACAACCTGCACCTGCTGGGCGGCGAGCCGATCCCGATGGGTACGGTGGGCACCGATTTCGGCCCGTACCGCGAGTACTTCCAGGGCCTGGGCATCGACCTGAGCCGGGTCAAGGTGATCGACGAGCTGTTCACGCCACAGGCCTTCATCACCACCGACCACGACAACAACCAGATCACCGCCTTCCACCCGGGCGCGATGATGCGGTCCTACGAGAACCACGTGAAGGACGTGCCGGGCGTGACCCTGGGCCTGGTCGGCCCAGACGGGCGCGAAGGCATGATCCAGAACTCGCAGGAATTCTTTGAAGCCGGCGTTCCGTTCATCTTCGACCCGGGCCAGGCCATGCCGCTGTTCAACGGCCCGGAGCTGCGCACCTTCATCGAGCAGGCCGACTACGTGGTCGTCAACGACTACGAATCCAACCTGCTGCAGGAGCGCACCGGCTGGGACGAGAAAGCGATCGTGAGCCGGGTCAAGGCCTATATCACCACCCGCGGGCCGAAGGGTGCGGTCATCCACACCCCGGAAAAGACCTATGACATCCCGCCGGCGCACGAGCGCCGCGTGGTCGATCCGACCGGCTGCGGCGACGCGTTCCGCGCCGGCCTGATCTACGGCATCGAAAAGGGTTACGACTGGCTCACCATCGGCCGCATGGGCAACCTGATGGGCGCGCTGAAGGTCGAGCACCCAGGCACCCAGAACCAGCGCTTCACCTTCGATGAGTTCAACGAGCAGTTCAAGCAGCAGTTCGGTTACGCGTTGAACGTTTGATCGCATAGCGATCAGACGCTGTCCGCGATTCGCCTTGACGAATCGCGGGCCCCAGTTTCATTCCAGCTTATCCCCGCGCCGTTGGCGCCAGAGGCTGGAACGCCATCTGCGGATGCACGCGGCGGCGGGTGCAATGCCCGTCTGCTGGTAATGCTGCTTACTTGAGCGGCGGCGGGTGTTTCGTTCGAGAATGCCGCGCGCGTTGGGGCGCCTTCGCGGCCGACAGGCCCTTGGTGCAAATGTCCCCCGGCCGCCTGCGGCGGCCTCCTCCTTGATTTTGCCCAAGGACCTGCCGGCCGCGAAGACGCTCAGCTTGCGGATGGCATAGGCAATCCCATGTTTTTGAGCGTCACCACCAACGGTGGTGACCTACGCGGGGGCAACGGTGACCTACGCGCACCGCAAGCCGAGCCCCTTGGCGGCCGGCAGAACCTTGGCAAAATAAAGGAGGAGGTCGTCGCCGCAGGCGTCGGCCGGGGGACATTTGCACAAGGGTCTGCCGGCCGCCAAGGGGCCCCGCAAGCTCGCGCTACCCCCAAGCGAAGACGCACCACGCCCGCCGCTTCGAAGCGGGCAATGCGCCGGCGCCCTGCCCTGCTCAGGGCTTGGGCTTGGGCTTCTCCGGCAACCGGTACAGCTCTTTTTCGTAGGCCAGGGTGCCCCACATGGCGTGCGCATGGGCGCGCCGGGCCAGCTCCGGTCGCAGCGGCTGCGGCTGCAGGTGGTCGCTGGCCGGATCGTAACGGTAGCCCTGCGCGGGCTTGTCCGGCTGCAGGATGGCCACGTCATTGCCCTCCATCCATGCCAGATTGCGGTCGTACTGCATCAGCGCGCGCCCCGGCTGCAGCCGTCCCGGGTCGGTCAGGTCCTGCCCGACCAGAGGCGTGGGATCGGCGATGCCCAGCAGCGACAACAGCGTCGGCGGCAGATCGATCTGACTGACGATGCGGGCGTCCCGACGTGCCGGGATGCCGCCGCCGAGGATCAAGCCGGGAATATGGAAATTGCCGATGGGCACCATGTTTTTGCCAAACACGCGCGAATCATGGTCGGCCACCACCAGGAACACGGTGTCCTCCCAGTACGGTGACGCCATTGCCTTGCGGAAGAACTCGCCCAGCGCGTAATCGGCGTACTTGGCGGCATTGTCGCGGGTCTGTTTGGGCTGCTCGTACAGGTCGATGCGGCCGTCCGGAAACTCGAACGGATCATGATTGCTGGAGGTGAACACCAGGCCGAAGAACGGCTTGCCCTGCGCCTTCAGCTGGCGGAACTGCTGGTCGGCCCGGCCGAACAGATCCTCATCGGACACCCCCCAGGAACCGACAAACGCCGGCTTGCGGTAGTCCTTGCGATCCACGATGCGGGTGAAGCCATTGGCGAGGAAAAACTCGCGCATGTTGTCGAAGTGACTTTCGCCACCGTAATAGAAGCCGGTGTCATAGCCATGCCGGCCCAGTACATCGGCCAAAGTGAAAAAGCGCTGGCGGGTGGGGGGCAGCTTGACCACCGATTCGGCCGGGGTCGGCGGGAAGCCGGTCAGGATCGCCTCGATCCCGCGCACCGAGCGCGTGCCGGTCGCATACAGTCGCTCGAACGCCCACCCCTGTTGGCTCAAGCGGTCGTAATTGGGCGACAACGGCCGCCCGCCGAGACTGCCGATGAACTGCGCGCCGAGGCTTTCTTCCAGCACGATCACCAGATTGCGCGGCTTGCCCTGATGCAGCGGCGGGCGCAGCGCCAGGCTGGGCAACGCCTCGGAGACATATGCCGAAGCCGGCAGGCCACTGGTGGCGCGCAGCTCGGCGACCACCTCGGCCAGCGGCAGGTCGCCATACACGCGCGAGGTTTCGCTGCGGGTCGCCAATTGGCGCGCGGCGTAGCCGACGGAGAACAGCGAATTCAGCGGCAACGCGTTGATGGTCGGGTCGGTCGAAAACGCCACCAGCGCCGGATTCAAGGGCCGATGCCCCAGGCTGGACCGCACGCCCATGGCCGCCACCAGCAGCACCACAAACGCCAACGGCAGCCGCCACAGCCAGCCGGCCTCGTTCACGGCCACCGGGCTGCTGCCTGCCCAGCGACGCGACCCGCGCAGCAGCGCCCAGAACAGCACGATCACCGCAGTCACTTCGATCACCACGGCCAGCAGATGCCCCCGCAGCAGCGTCATCCCGACCTCTTCGGGATAGATCAGATATTCCAGGAACAAACGGTTCGGGCGCAGCCCGTACTCGGCCATGAAACTCGGGGTGGCCAGCTCCATGAACACCACCAGCACGCTGGTCACGATCAGCCACCACCGCAACAGGTGCCGCCAGGCGCGGCCCAACCGCCCCTCCACCGGCAACAGCAGCGCCAGCACCGCAGGGATGCCGTACAGCAGGCACAGGGTCGCCACGTCCACCCGCAGCCCCTGCAGGAACACCGTGGCCCAGCCGTCGGCCGCGCTGACCCGTGAGGCGTGCCACAGCGCCAGCCCAAGCCGGGACAACGACAGGGCCACCAGGCCAAACAGGAAGAAGGCGGCAATCGGATACAGACGCCGGTGCAGCGATACCAATACAGCTCGGAGCATGGAAGGAATCCAGAAAGGGGAAAACAGACACCCACCGCCAATCCCTGGCAGCAGGTCGCACCGAACAACGTATTACCCGTCACAGCCACCGCCGCCGCGGACACCCCGCCACCAGCGCGCAACCCTTGCCACCGCCTTGATCAGACCGCGATCGCTACCGGCTGCGGGTCCCCAACCGGGCATCCGGGTACTACCGTCCAGACTGCCGGTCACGAACAATACACTGCGATGACCGCCGACGTTGACCCCACCGTGCCTGCCCGGCCGCGCCACGCCACGCCACGCTAGCGTCGCCAGTGCTCCAGCACCGCCCCGCAATCGGCCAGGTGCCAACAGGCCATCCCCGGCCACGGGTTGTCCGGGGCATTGACCAGCAGCGTGCGGGTGCCGGCGGCACGGCCGCATTCCAGATCGAAGCGGTAGTCGCCCACCATCACTACCTGCGCCGGGTCCACCTGCCAGCGCCGCACGAAGTACTGCAGCCCGGCGGGGGATGGCTTCGGGTCGGCGTCGTCGCGGCCGATGATGTCCGCTTCGGCAAACACCTCGCCCAGCCCGATGGCCTGCAGGGTGACCTGCGCCAGGCCGCGCACGTTACGGGTCAGGATGCCCAGCCGGCAGCCAGCGCCCTGCAGCGCGCGCACCAGCGCCAGCGCGCCCGCCGCAGGCTGGGAGGCCGTGGCCAGCTCGCGCTCGTGCGCCAGCAGCCAGGCGTGCTTGGCGGTGGCCTCTACCGCGGGCAACCCAGCCAGGTGGGTGAGGATGTCATCGTGTACCGGGATCGCCAGTTCGCGCTTGATCCGCTCGAAATCATGCGCCGCCACGGTCAGGGTGCCATCCATGTCGAACACCCAGTGCCGGATCGCCGACAGCGGCAAGGCAGCCGCCGGTGCGCCGGCCACCGTCACTCCCACCACTTGGGCATGCGCTGGGTGTCCACGCCGCCGGTCTCGAACACCGCCGTGCGGGTCCCGCCGGCCTTGACCGGGAATTCGATGCTGATCGTGCTGGCCTTGCGCGCCAGCGTCCACAGCGCCTTCTGGTCGGTGATGAACATCGCGATCGCCTCGTCGGTCTTGGGCCGCCAGGCCGCCATCGCGATCGGTTTGCCGCCGTCCACGCTGACCTGCACCTTGCACTGCGGGCAGCGGAAATCGCCTGCCTGCAGCACCAGGTAGGCGTGCCGCTTCCACTCGGGATGGTCGCGGAACACCAGCTGCACCGGTTTGGCGCCACTGCCGTCGACGTCCACGCGCTCCTTGCTGTAGATCTGCGCGGACACCTGGGTGCCCTTGCTGCCTACGGGAATCTGGTTGTACTGCCACAGCGCCTGCATGCGGCGCAGTTCACGCGACGCATCGGCCTTGGTCTTGACCTCGGCATAGCCCGGCGCGATGCGCGCGGCGACGTCGGTGTCCTTGTACTGGTCCAGCAGCGAGCCGCCATGGATGCGCGCGCGCTCCCAATCCTGCGCGGCCACGGCCATGTCGTACTGCTTGGCCACGCCCTCGGCCTTTTCTTCCTGCCGTGCCTTGGCGGCGGCAGCGGCCGCTTCCTGCGCCTTGCGCTCTTCCTCGGGATTGCTGCAGGCGGCCAGCGCGAAGGCACAGGCGGCGGCGAGGATCAGTCGTTTCATCAGAGGCTCCGTAAGTGGCGAGGACACCCGCAGGCATCACCCACGTACTTTAGCGGGCAGGCGCGGCAGCGTCGCGTGCAGGCGATCAGGATGCCCCCTGTCCGGGCGTGCCCGAGCGTTGTGGCTGATCAGCGTCACCACCAACGGTGGTGACCTACCCAGCGGTGTCGGCGCCGAATCTCCGTCACCACCCATGATGGTGACCTACCCAGGGGAACCGGTAGTGACCTACGCGCACCGCAAGCCGAGCCCCTTGGCGGCCGGCAGATCCTTGGCAAAATAAAGGAGGAGGTCGTCGCCGCAGGCGTCGGCCGGGGGACATTTGCACAAGGGTCTGCCGGCCGCCAAGGGGCCCCGGACGCTCGCGTTGGAGCCCAGCGAAGAGGTACCCGCTCGCTGTTGTCGCCCGTTGAAGTGAACCTTCCACCTAAAAGGGAAGAACAACTGACCCGTCCTGCCATAGGTTGACACCTGTGGCGGATGATCTGGCCGCCGTCAGGCGGCCAGAGACGCCCGATGCACCGCATCGGGCGTTTGCATTTTAAGCGACAGGTGCGGCCGCTCGGCGTTATAGATCCCCACCGACTCGGCGACCATCTGGCGTGCCTGCAGCAGGTCCCGAGGCCGGTGCAGCAGGAACTCGCCCTTCAAAATTCCATTGACCCGTTCGGCCAGCGCATTCTGGTAGCAGTCGTAGCCATCGGTCATCGAGCAGGTCACCCCATGCCTGGCGTGGATCTTCTGGTAGTAGTCCGAGCAGTACTGGATACCCCGGTCGGAGTGATGGATCAGCTGCTGCCGCGTTTTTCGTTCCTTCAGCGCCATCTGCAGTGCTTGGGCGACCTGTTCGGTCTGCAGGGTGTCGTGCACGCTCCAGCCCACGATCCTGCGCGACCACACATCGGTAATCAGGCTCAGGTATACAAATTTCCCCTGCGTGGGCAGGTAGGTAATGTCGGCTACCCAGACCTGCTCACTGCCGGTCGGTACCACGCGCCCTTCGCCGGGCTTGAGAAGATTGGGGTGCCGCCGGAAGCGGTGATGGCTGTCGGTCGTCTTGTGGTACGCCCGCCGCATGGGGACCAGCAGCCGGGCATCACGAAGGACGCCAAACAGACGGTCGCGCCCCATTGCCACTCCCGATGCTTGAAGCGTCGGTCCAATCAGATGATGCAGCTTGCGCGTGCCGATGCGCGGCTGGCGCGCTCGATAGCCACCTACCAGCGCGAGCGCCCGAGCACCGTCGGCCAATTGCCGCTGCTGACGATGGCCTGCCTGATAGTACGCTTGGCGACTGATACCAAAATGCCGGCAAGCCCTTGCCACGCTTACGCCTTGGAGGCGCCTTTGCGTGAGGACTTGCCGGAAGGCTTTTTTACGATGCGCACCCCGTAGTCTTCCTTGAGCACATCCACGATGGCCTCGAAAAGCTGCGCCTTCTCGGTCGCCTCCCGCAGCTGAACCTGCAGGACTTTGATCTGTTGTTCCGGTGTCAGCGGCTTGGCCGTTCCGGACTTGGGAGCTGTGGTCATGGGGGCAGATGATGCCCCACCTGACCAGTCTTGCCGACCATGTCGCCGAAGCCACGACAGCACGGTGCTCCGTCCTTGGATTCCGTAGCGCTCCTGGGCCTGCTTGTAGGTCAGCTCCCCACGCTCGACCTGGTCCACCACCGACAACTTGAAGGCCAGCGAGTAATCCCGCTGGCTGCGCCTGATTGTTGAATTCATTGAACATTCCTCTTCCTGTGGGAAAAGGTGTCAACTCAATTCAGGACGGGTCAAACCAAAAAAAAACGGCGGGTTTCCCCGCCGTTTTCAGGCATTGCGTGGCGCGTGGCGGTTGGCCGGGGTTACCGGCCAGCGCCTGCGGTTACTTGCTTGCCTTGTCCAGCATGTCCTGCACCGAGCCGGTGGTGATCGGGTGGTAGCCCGGCTTGGCCTTCTCGAAGGCGGCCTTGGCGAAGGCCAGGCCGTCGGGGGTCTTCACCAGTTCGGCGTAGATCGGCAGGATCAGCTTGCGACGGCCCACGCGCTCGATGAACGCACCGGCTGCTTCATTCGCCTCGGCATACCCACTGCGGATCGCCAGCGGGTACCAGCGCATCGCGATTTCGCCGTTGGCGGTACCGGTGAAATGGTAGGCCTTGTCCAGCGCGGCCAGCTTTTCCACCGGCAGGGTCTTGCCCAGGCCATCGATGAAGTGCACCCACTCCTGGGTGCCCCACTCGCTGGTGATCTGCGCATTGGGCAGCTTGTCGCTGCCCTGCCAGGCGATCCGCGCGGTATCGACGATGGAGAAGTTGCGCGAACGGGCCTTGGTCGCAAATACCGGGATGCCCGGCTCGTCCAGCCATGCCTTCAGCTCGGCGTCGGTGACCGCGCCGGGCTTCTTGGACAACAGGTTCTTCTTCAGGTACGCCACGAACTGGTCGGTGTTGGCGCTCTGGAACGCGTGGTCGTCGAACCAGCCCCGCAGGAACGGGTCGAAGGTTTCGCGGCCGAAACGCTGCTCCAGGAACTGCAGGAACCACGAGCCCTTGACGTAGGCCACATTGCTCAGCGCCTCGTCCGGGTCACGTTCGGTCAGCGGCGGCAGCGCCAGCGCCTGGTCGGCCGGGCTCATCTCCTTGACCTCGGCCAGCAGGTCGTTCTGGTCGATCTCGCGCTCCATCTCGGCCATCTCCTGGCCGTACAGCGCCTCGGTGATGCGGCCCTGCACGTAGGTGGTGAACCCTTCGTTGAGCCAGATGTCCTTCCAGCTGGCGTTGGTCACCAGGTTGCCCGACCAGCTGTGCGCCAGCTCATGGGCAACCAGCGAGACCAGCGATTTGTCGCCGACGATCACCGTCGGGGTGGCGAAGGTCAGGCGCGGGTTCTCCATGCCGCCGAACGGGAACGACGGCGGCAGCACCAGCATGTCGTAGCGGCCCCAGCGGTACTCGCCGTACAGCTTTTCGGCGGCACCGATCATCTTCTCGGTGTCTTCGAACTCCTTGGCGGCCTTGCCGACCATGGTCGGTTCGGCCCAGACGCCGGAACGGCCGGAGATCGGCTCGAACACCAGGTCGCCGGCGGCAATGGCCAGCAGGTAGGACGGAATCGGCTGCGGCATCTTGAAGGTGTAGTCACCATCACGCGCGGCCTTGGGATCGTTGTCGGCGCTCATCAGCACCATCACGTCCGGGCGCGAAAGCACGTGCGCGCTGTAGGTGAAGCGCACGCTCGGGGTGTCCTGCAGCGGCACCCAGGAACGGGCGTGGATGGCCTGCGACTGGCTGAACATGAAGGGCAGCTTCTTGCCCTCGGTCATCGACGGCTCCAGCCACTGCAGGCCCGAGGCGGTCGGGGCGGTGTGATAGGTGATCTGCACCTTGCCCGGCTGTTGCGGTGCTTCGATGCTCAGCTTGCTGCCGAACACCTTGTCGGCCGGGGCCAGCACGAACTGCAGCGGCGAGGCCTTGCCGTCGGCGTCGATCGCCTCGACCTTCTGCACGCTCAGTTCGCGGGTGTCCAGCACCAGCTGCCTGGCGGCCTTGTCCTTCCACTCCAGGGTGTAGGTGGCGGTGCCACCGATCTGCCGGGCGTCGAAGTCCAGCTTCAGGTCCAGCGCCAGGTCCTTGACCACCACCTTGTCCGGCTCGGCGTAGGAGCTTTCGTCGTGGGTGCGGCTGTCGGCTTTCATGGCAGTGCTCGCCGGGGCGGAAGCGGTGGGCGCGGCGGTCGGGGCCGCCGGTTCTTTGGAACAGCCAGCAGCCAGCGCCACGGCAAGGGGAATCAACAGGAACGGAGATCGCATGGACATCGGGACCGATCAGGGTGAAACCACCAGTTTACCCCCAGCCCCCGCCGGCTGCCGTGGCACTGCAGCATTTGGCCTATTCAGTCGCCGTCGCACAGCAACCGCGCCCCACCGGCGACCTTGGCCCGGTACATCGCCGTGTCCGCGCGACGGTAAACCTCACGCAGGTCTTCACCGGCGCGATAGGCCGCGCCGCCGGCACTGGCCTTGAGCGGGATCTCGCCGCCTTCGACGGCATCCATCGCCACCAGCCAGCGCCGCAGGCGTGCGCAGGCCACCTCGTGGTGGGCATGCACGGCCAGCACGAACTCGTCACCGCCCCAGCGACCGATCCAGTCGCCGGGCAGCAGCCATTGCCGCGCCGACTCCACCAGCCGCACCAGCACCTGGTCGCCAACCAGATGGCCGTGCGCGTCGTTGATCGGCTTGAGGTTGTCCAGGTCCACCACGAACAGGCTCAAGGGCTGCTGCCGTTCCTGCGACCGGCTTGCCGAATCGGCCAGCGCCTGTTCGCAGCCGCGTCGGTTCAGTGCCTGGGTGAGCGGATCCAGCAACACGCTGCGGCGCAGGTCGCGCAGGCCGGCGTCGACCCCATGCAGGTTGCGGTTGATGCTGCGCAGCAGCCGGCCGATCTCGTCATGGCCCAGGTCGGGCAGGTGCGGCAGGCGCTGTTCGTCGTAGTACGCCTCCAGCGCATCGGCGGCCTGCCGCAGCGGTGCCATCAGCCGGTACAGCGCCAGCATTGCCATGCCCGTGCCGACCAGGGTGGCGCCAAGCACCACCGCGACCACCGTCCACATCGTTTCGCGCTGGTAGTGGCCGCTGAGGGCCATCCACACCAGCAGCACCAGCAGCGGCACATGCACGCCGACGAACACCACCGTCATCAGCCGGGCACTGAACGAACGCGGAAATACCCGTGCCAGCCTGCGGTACAGACGCATGGCAAGCCCTCCGTGACAGCCTGCCCGCAGTGTCGCCGAGCGGGCTCAGGCGGAACCGGAACTGGGTCTCAAACCTTATAGCCGGAGTGAATCGAGACGATGCCGCCAGTCAGGTTCTTGTAATGGCAGCGCGCGAAGCCCGCCTCGCCCATCATGGTCTTGAGCTGTTCCTGCGGCGGGTGCTTGCGGATGCTCTCGGCCAGGTACTGGTAGCTGTCGCCGTCGCGCGCGAACAGCTGGCCCAGCTTGGGCAGGATCTTGAACGAGTGGAAGTCGTAGATCGGCTTGAACCAATCTGCAGTGACTTCGGAAAACTCCAGCACGCGCGCCTGGCCGCCCACCTTGAGCACGCGGTACATCTCACGCAGGCCGGCGTCCTTGTCGGTGACGTTGCGCAGGCCGAAGGCAATGGTGACCAGGTCGAAGCTGGCATCCGGGAACGGCAGCGCCTCGGCGTTGCACTGGACGTACTCCAGGCCCTTGACCAGGCCGCGGTTCATCAGCCGGTCGCGGCCGACCGAGAGCATGCCGGCGTTGATGTCGCCCAGCACCACGTCGCCGTCCTCGCCCACCCGCTCCTTGATCAGCGCGGCGATATCGCCGGTGCCGCCGGCCAGGTCGAGCACGCGGTCGCCCGGCTTCACCTGCGCGGTGGCCACGTAATAGCGCTTCCACACCCGGTGGATGCCCAGGCTCATCAGGTCGTTCATCAGGTCGTAGCTGCGCGCGACCGAGGTGAACACTTCGCCCACCAGCTTCTGCTTGTCCGAGGCAGCGACATCGCGGAAGCCGAAATGGGTGGTGCCGCTCTTGTAGGGGGATTCGCTCATGGGCCGATTATCGCACCGCCAGGACCGCAGCGGCACCTCGCCAGTGCGACCGGGCGCCGCAGGGATGCCCGCCTACGGGCGGCGGGGCCACTATCATGGCCGTCCAGACGTCCACGGAATGCCCATGATCACCACCCCCGACTACGCCGCCCTGCTTGAAACCGCCATCGCCGAAGCCCGCCAGGGCCTGGCCGAGGGCGGCATCCCGATCGGCGCGGCGCTGTACCACAACGACGGTCGCCTGCTCGGCTGTGGCCACAACCGCCGCGTGCAGGAAGGCGACCCGTCGGTGCACGGCGAGACCGATGCGTTCCGCAAGGCCGGCCGCCAGCGCCGTTACCAGGACACCATCATGGTCACCACACTGGCCCCGTGCTGGTACTGCAGCGGGCTGGTGCGCCAGTTCAACATCGGCACCGTGGTGGTGGGCGAATCGGTCACCTTCCAGGGCGGCATCGCGTGGCTGCGCGAGAACGGGGTGAACGTGATCGACATGCAGAGCCAGGAATGCATCGACCTGCTGGGCGGCTTCATTTCGGCCCACCCCGAGGTGTGGAACGAAGACATCGGCGAGTAAGCCATGCCGATACCGGGCGCAATGTTGCGCCATGGCACGCCATCGGTCATCGATGGCATGCCTGCCGCATGCGGCGTTGTGAACGCTTCAGTTGCAGACAGGATGTTGAACACGCTGCGCCTGCTACGTCTCCGGCGCATGTTGTGACGCGGCACGCACTACACCCCCACCCACTGAACACGCCGCGATAACAATCCGGCGGCAACAGGGGCCTATGGTGGGTCGACAGGGGGCAGCATCGTCGAGGAGACGCCATGAATGCCCGAAGACGCCGCACTGCCGCTGTTGTTGGCCCCGCCATGATCGATGCCTGGGAGCAGCTGCAGGTGCACTACGCCACCCATCACAACGCCGCCCCGTTCTGGAGTGCCTACCAGGCCATCCAGGACGAACTGACGCTTGCCCACCCGCACCACCGGATCGATGTCTGCAACCAGCTGGCCACGCTGGCCGAACGGCTGGGCGTGGTCGACCACGCGCAGTTGCTGCACACGGTCCGGCCGCACGTCCACCGCGCTGTTCGCCACACCGGCTCGACATCGCCATGACATCGCCTGCACCGCGCATTACGCACTCTTGCTGGACTCCCTCCTTGCATATCGATACAACCATGCCTTCCCAGATTTCCATCCCCGCCGTGATCGACGTCGACGCCGAAGTCGCCTACTGGCGCCAGCGACACGCCGACGGTCAGCTCGGGTCCGGCTCGTTCGGCCACTACGTGCCGTGGATCAAGTTCGCCTGCGATTCGCTGATCACCCAGCCGCGCGCCAGCGACGAACAGCGTGATGAGATGTTCCAGACCCACTATGCGCTGCAGATCATGCCGCGGCTGAGCGAAGCGCAGGCCCGCAGCTTCGTCGACCAGTGCTGGGAACATGTGTACCTCAGCGGCCACCAGGACCAGGCCACGCGCCCGCGGCTGGTCGCGCACGTCTGAGTGCATGGCCACGCGCTGCACGGCGCGTACACGGCAGGCCGCCAATGATGCCGGTCACCCCGGTCATGATTGCCCTGCCCCATGAACATGCGAAGTGTATTCAACCTGGTCGCCAAGAAGGCGTCCTACGCCGCCGGCACGCCGTGGACGTTCCTGGCCGCGCTGGCGATCGTGGTGGTGTGGGGCGTCAGCGGCCCCGTGTTCAAGTTCAACGACACCTGGCAGCTGGTGATCAACACCGGCACCACCATCATCACCTTCCTGATGGTGTTCCTGATCCAGCACAGCCAGAACGCGGACGCGGCCGCCGTGCAGATCAAACTGGACGAGTTGATCCGCGCCACCGCCGAGGCCAACAACGAATTGTTGGACCTGGAAGAGCTGGATGAAACGCGGCTTGAAGAGATTCGTCGCGAGTACGAACAGATGGCCCGCGAGGCCGGCGATGCGCTGGAGAAGGTCCGCGCCTGCCACCGCGACCGACGGGAAACGTCACCGCCATCGCACTGACCGGGTGCCGGGGGTTGCCGGCCATCGACCGGCAACCTCCCGTCTCATCCGCGCTCGTGCCAACCGCCGCCCAGTACCTTGTACAGCGCGACCTGGTTGGACTGCTGCGCCAACTGGGTACTGACCAGCGACTTGCGCGCGGTGTAGGCCGTACGACGCGCATCGAGCAGGGTCAGGAAGCTGTCCAGGCCGGCGTCGTAACGGGCCTGCGACAACTGCTGGGCCTGGTTGGCAGCAGCCACCAACGCCTGCTGCGAGGCCAACTGCGCATCCAGGCTGTCGTTGAGCGCCAGCGCATCGGCCGTCTCGCGGAAGCTGGACTGGATCGCCTTCTCGTACTGCGCCAACGCGATGTCGCGATCCGCGGTGGCCATGCCCAGGTTGGCGCGCAGCTTGCCGCCCTGGAAGATAGGCAGGGTGAGCTTGGGCATGAAGCTCCACACGCCGGTGCCGCTGTCGAACAGGTTGGACAACTCCGAGGATGCCGAACCGATGCTGCCGGTCAGGCTGATCGAGGGGAAGAACGCCGCGCGGGCCGCCCCGATGTTCGCGTTGGCCGACAGCAGCGTGTGCTCGGCGGCCATCACGTCCGGGCGTCGCAGCAGCACGTCGCCGGGCACCCCGGAGGGCAGCGGCTGCAGCGCGGCGACGTCGGTCACTTCGGCCATCGGCAGCAGGTCCTCGCTCACTGGGCCACCGGCCAACAGCACCAGCGCGTTGCGATCCTGCGCGACCTGCCCGGCAAACCGCGCCACGTCGGTGCGCGCGGTTTCCACCAGGGTACGGGTCTGGCTCAACTCCAGCTGCGAGGCACCGCCCAGCTGGCGACGCGCCTCGGTCAGGCGCAGTGAATCCTCATACGTGGCCAGGGTGGCCTGCGCAATCCGCAACTGCTCCTGGTCCGCGCCGAAGGTCAGCCAGGCGTTGGCCACTTCGGCGACCAGGCTCAGCTGTGCGCTGCGCCGATTGGCGGCCTGCGCGAAGTACTGCTGCAGCGCAGCCTGGCTCAGGTTGCGAACGCGACCGAACAGGTCCAGTTCGAATTCGACCACGCCCAGGTTGGCGCTGAACTGCTCGCTGACCGGGACATCGCCACCGCTGCGGGTCATCTGCCCCTGCACGCCGAGCGCCGGCACGCGGTCGGCGCGCTGCACGCGGTACTGCGCCCGCGCCCTTTCCACGTTGAGCACGGCCACGCGCAGGTCGCGGTTGTTGTCCAGCGACTGGGTGATCAGCGACTGCAGGCGCGGGTCGACGAAGAACTCGCGCCACCCGATATCGGCCACCTCCACGGTAGCCACCGTGCTGCCGGCGACCGTGGCCGGCCACTGCGCCGGGATCGCCGGGGCGACCTCGGTGCTGGCCGGTACCAGGGTGGCGCAACCGGCCAGTGCGATCGCCACGGCCACGGCGAGCAGGGAAGAAGCCTTATTCATGGGTGCCACCTTCCGGCGTGTCGCCGTTGTGTTGCGTCGTGGTCGTCGCCTGGGTGCCGTCCTGGCGCAGTTTGCGGTTGAACAGGCGCTGCACCACGACAAAGAACAGCGGGATGAAGAACAGGCCCAGCACGGTGCCTACCACCATGCCGCCGAGCACGCCGGTACCGATCGCGCGCTGCGCGCCGGAACCTGCACCGGAGGCGATCGCCAGCGGCAGCACGCCCAGGCCGAAGGCCAGCGAGGTCATGATGATCGGGCGCAGGCGGTCACGCACGGCATGCATCGTCGCCTCGATCAGGCCAACGCCCTTCTCGAGGTTTTCCTTGGCGAACTCCACGATCAGGATCGCGTTCTTGCTGGTCAGGCCCACCGTGGTCAGCATCGCCACCTGGAAGTAGATGTCGCGCTCCATGCCACGCATGGTGTTGGCCAGCACCGCGCCGAGAATGCCCAGCGGCGCCACCAGCAACACCGAGGTCGGCACGCTCCAGCTTTCATACAGGGCGGCCAGGCACAGGAACACGATCAGCAGCGACAGCGTGTACAGCAGCGGCGTCTGCGAACCGGCCTGGCGTTCCTGGTAGGACAACGCGGTCCATTCGATCTCGAAGCCCGGCGGCAGGTCCTTGGCCAGGCGTTCGATTTCGTTCATCGCATCGCCGGAGGCCACGCCGCTGGCCGGCTCACCCTGGATCTCCATCGCCGACACACCGTTGTAGCGTTCCAGGCGCGGCGAACCGTAGTCCCAGCGCTTGGACGCGAAGGCACTGAACGGCACCATCTCACCCTGCGCGTTCTTCACCGACCAGACGTTGAAGTCGTCCGGGTTCATGCGGAAGTCCGCGTCGGACTGCACATAGACGCGCTTGACCCGGCCACGGTCGATGAAGTCATCGATGTAGCTGCTGCCCCAGGCAGTGGCCAGGGTGGTGTTGATCGAGGCGACCGACAAGCCGAGCGCATTGGCCTTTTCCACGTCCACGTCGATACGCAGCTGCGGGGTATCTTCCTGGCCATTCGGGCGCACGTTGGCCAGCAGCTTGCTGCCGCCGGCACCGCCGAGCAGCTGGTTGCGTGCATCCAGCAGCGCCTGGTGGCCCTGGCCGCTGTTGTCCTTCAGGAAGAAGGTGAAGCCCGAACCGATACCCAGCTCCGGCATCGCCGGCGGCGGGAAGGCGAAGATGAAGGCATCCTTGATCTGGCCCAGCGAGGCCATTGCGCGACCGGTGATCGGGCCAACGCCCTGGTCGGCATCGCGATCCTTCCAATCCTTGAGCTTGATGAAGGCCATGCCGGCGTTCTGGCCCATGCCGGCGAAGCTGAAGCCCTGCACCGCGAACACCGATTCAACGGCCTTGGTTTCGTTGTTGAGGAAGTGATCTTCCAGCTTGCCCATCGCTTCCAGCGTGCGCTCCTGGGTGGCGCCGACCGGGGTCTGCACCAGCGCCATCAGGATGCCCTGGTCTTCATTGGGCAGGAACGAACTGGGCAGGCGCATGAACAGCAGGCCCATCACCAGCGCCAGCACGGCGAAGATCGACATGAACCGCCACGGCCGCGCCAGGATGCCCTTGACCCCGCGCTGGTAGGTGTCGCTGGAGCGGTCGAAACCGCGGTTGAAGCCACCGAAGAAACGACCCGACCAGCCCTTGTGCGCGACGTGGTGCTCGCCCTTCTTCAGCGGCTTGAGCATGGTGGCGCACAGCGCCGGGGTCAGCACGATGGCCACCAGCACCGAGAGCGCCATCGCCGACACGATCGTCGCCGAGAACTGCCGGTAGATCACCCCGGTGGAGCCGCTCATGAAGGCCATCGGCACGAACACCGCCGACAGTACCAGGCCGATGCCGACCAGCGCGCCGGTGATCTGGCCCATCGACTTGCGCGTGGCTTCCAGCGGCGACAAGCCCTCTTCGGACATGATCCGTTCGACGTTCTCCACCACCACGATGGCGTCATCCACCAGCAGGCCGATCGCCAGTACCATGGCGAACATGGTCAGCATGTTGATCGAGAAACCCAGCGCGGCCAGGATGCCGAACGTGCCCAGCAGCACCACCGGCACGGCGATGGTGGGGATCAGGGTGGCGCGGAAGTTCTGCAGGAACAGGTACATCACCACGAACACCAGCACGATCGCTTCGAGCAGGGTCTTGATCACGCCCTTGATCGAGACCTGCACGAACGGGGTGGTGTCATAGGGCACCACCGATTCCAGCCCGGCCGGGAAGTTCGGCTTCAGTTCTTCCAATGCCGCGCGCACGCCGTTGGCGGTAGCCAGCGCGTTGGCGCCGGTGGCCAGGGTGATGGCGATACCGGTGGACGGCTTGCCGTTGTAGCGGGTGACGAAGTCGTAGCTTTCCGCGCCCAGTTCAACCCGGGCCACATCGCCCAGGCGCAGCTCACTGCCGTCGGTGCCACCGCGGACCAGGATGTTGCGGAACTGCTCGGGGGTCTGCAGGCGGCTCTGCGCGTTGATGGTGGCGTTGAGCTGCTGGCCCTTGATCGACGGCGCACCGCCGAGCTGGCCGATGGCGACCTGCGCGTTCTGCGCGGTCACCGCCGCGGTCACTTCATCCACCGACAGCTTGTAGGTGTGCAGCTTGTTGGGGTCCAGCCAGATGCGCATGGCGTACTTGCCGCCGAACACCTGGATGTTGCCCACGCCCGGTACGCGGCTGAGGGTATCGACGACATTGGAACCGACGAAATCGGAGATGTCGTTGGCATCCATGCTGTTGTCGTTGGAGACAAAGCCGATCACCTGCAGGAAGCCGCTGCTCGACTTGGCCACGTTGATGCCCTGCCGCTGCACTTCCTGCGGCAGCAGCGGAGTGGCCAGCTGCAGCTTGTTCTGCACCTGCACCTGGGCGATGTCCGGGTTGGTGCCGGACTCGAAGGTGAGGGTGATGGTGGCCTGGCCATTGGCCGAGCTGTTGGAGGAAAAGTAGATCAGGCCATCGATGCCCTTCATGTTCTGCTCGATGATCTGGGTCACCGAGTCTTCGACCACCTTGGCCGATGCACCCGGATAGGTGGCGCTGATTTCGACCGCGGGCGGGGCCACTTCGGGGTACATCGAGACCGGCAGCTTCACCACGGCCAGCGCACCGGCAAGCATGATGATGATCGCGATCACCCACGCAAAGATGGGGCGATCAATAAAGTAACGAGCCATTGGATTCTCCGCTTACTGCTTGTCGGCCGGGGCCGGCGCTGCCGCCGGTGCTGCGGCCGGCTTGGCCGGCGCGGCGCCCATCTCGGTGGCCTGCACGGGCATGCCCGGCTGGATCTTCTGCAGGCCTTCGACGATGACCTTGTCGCCTGCGTTCAGGCCATCCTCGACCAGCCACTTGCTGCCAACCGCGCGGCTGACCTTGACCGGCCGCACTTCGACCTTGTTGTCCTTGCCGACCACCATGGCGCTGGTATCGCCCTTGGGATCGCGGGCGATGCCCTGCATCGGCACCAGGATGCCGTTCTCGCGCACGCCGCTGCCGACCTGGGCGCGCACGTACATGCCGGGCATCAGGATCTGGTCGGGGTTGTCCACCTTGACCCGCAGCGCATAGCTGCCGGTGGTCGGGTCGACGCTGACTTCGGAGAACTCCAGCGTGCCCTTGTGGCCGAACTCGGTGCCGTCATCGAGCAGGATGGTCACCGGCAGGGTCTGGTTGTCCTGCAGGCGGCCGGCGGCCAGCTCGCGGCGCATCTGCAGCAGTTCGCTGGCCGACTGGGTCAGGTCGACATAGATCGGGTCCAGCTGCTGCACGGTGGCCAGCGCATCGGCCTGGCCGGCACTGACCAGCGCGCCCTGGGTGACCGACGACTTGCCGATGCGGCCGCTGATCGGGGCAGTGATGCGGGCATAGCCGAGGGTGACGTTGGCGGCATCGAGCGAGGCGCGGGCGGCGCCGACATCGGCTTCGGCCTGCTTGAGTGTGGCGATCGCGTTTTCGTTGTCCTGGGTACTCACCGCCTCGACCTTGGCCAGTTCGGCGATGCGCCGCGCGCTCAGCCGGGCCGCATTGGCGGTGGCTTCGGCACGGGCCAGCTGGGCACGGGCGCTGTTGGCCTGGGCGCGGTAGCTGGCGTCGTCGAGCTGGTACAGGGCCTGCCCGGCGCTGACCAGCCCGCCTTCGGTGAACAGGCGCTTGGCGACGATGCCGCTGACCTGCGGGCGGACTTCGGCGACCAGGAACGCATTGGTGCGGCCCGGCAGTTCGCGGGTCAGACCGACCTGTTCGGCCTTCAGGGTGGCAACAGTGACCTGGCCGGGGCCGCCTTGCGGACCCTCCTGCTCACCACCGCCACAGGCGGACACGGTCAAGGCAATCGCGAGGGACAGCGCGAGGAGACGGTACGGGGATCGGGACATGGTGGGGGCTCGAGGTAAACAAAAAGGGGCGCCCCCAAACGCACTCCCCCGCTGAAAAGCGACGAAATACAGTTAAAAGGACGACAAATATCGGCAAATCCTGCCTATGGCCCGGAAAACGCACAGGCGCGGTCCATACCCAGGATCAGTGGGACGCAAATATACATACATGCATGTTTGTTTGTAAAGCGGTACAATTCAGGTTGGTTTCATCCAGCAACTGCAGAGCGCATGGCCAGAAAGACCAAAGAAGAGGCCTTGGCCACCCGTGCGGGCATCCTCGACGCGGCCCAGGCCTGCTTCCATGAATACGGCGTTGCCGGCACCAGCCTGGCGATGATCGGCGCGCGCGCGGGCTATACCCGCGGGGCGGTGTACTGGCACTTCAAGAACAAGACCGAAGTGCTGACGGCGATGATCGACCGCGACCGCATTCCGTTCATCGAGCGGCTGCGCCGCACGACCTCGGCCAAGCGCACCAACCCGGTGCTGGACCTGCGCTCGGCGCTGCTGGTGTCCTTCGGCGAGCTGGCCGAGGACGAGCGCCTGCGCAACATGATGGAAATCATGCTGCGCAACGATCTGTCGGTGGAAAGCCAGGCGATGAAGCAGTTGCAGCTGGATGCGTCGCGCGAAGAGCTGGGCATTTTCGCCGCCGCCTTCGAACGTGCACGCGAGCTGGGTCAGCTGCGCGATGGCGTGGACGTGGACACGGTGTCGCGGATCGTCAGCACCAGTCTGACCGGCGTGCTGTACAGCGCGATGCTGGAGCCGGAGCTGTTCGATCTCCAGCGCGATGGCACCGAGACGCTGGATGCGATCTTCAGCGCATTCGTGAAGCCGGGTGTATTCACCCCGGGTGCGCCGCCGACGGCATTGCCGACGGACGACGAAGCGTAAGGCAACGCACACTGGTTTTCCCGATCCGCTACGACCGGTAGAACCGACCGTTGGTCGGCTGCTTTTGCTTTTGCTGTCGCTGTTGCGATTTCGGTCGGGCACCGCGCTGGCGTTGGGGCCCCTTCACGGCCGGCACGCCCTTGGCGCAAATGTCCCCCGGCCGCCTGCAGCGGCCTCCTCCTTGATTTTGCCCAAGGACGTGCCAGCCGCGAAGGGGCTCGGCTTGCGGTTGGGAACAGCGTCACCACCAACGGTGGTGACCTACCGTGGTAGGGGGATCTCGCCGTGGTATTGGCATCGGTCCGGGGCAAGGGCATCTGTGCCCACGCGTTGAGAACCACCGCAAACCCGTAGACCCCCGCCATGCGTGTATACCGCTCTTGGCACACCGCAAGCCGAGCCGCTTGGCGGCCGGCAGGTCCTTGGCAAAATATAGGTTCATCGCGGAATAGCGTGGAGCTTTTGCCGGCTCCCGTTACCCTTGAAGCCTGAAATCAGGGCCTCAGGGGTCAGGTCATGCTGGATCGGAAGACGATTGAGAGGCTGGGTGGCTGGGAAGGCTACCGGGTGGAGCGGATCGCCTGGCCGGAAGGCGACAGCCGGACCGTCACTATCTACCTCAAACCCACGGCCCGCACGATGCATTGCGAGCACTGCGGGAGCCGATGCCGGCAAGTGCACGAGACGACGGTGCGCCGGGTACGCGATCTGCCCCTGATGGCATTGCGCGTTGCGCTGGTGGTGCCGCGACGGCGCGTCTGGTGCCCCCAGTGCGCTGGGCCGCGCCTGGAGAAGTTGAGCTGGCTTGGCCGCTACCAGCGGGTCACTGACCGGCTGGCCGAAGCGGTCAGCCAGTTGCTGGTATCCAGCAATATCCTGGCCGTGGCACGCTTTTTCCAGTTGGGCTGGCATACGGTCAAGGCACTGGATAAAGCCTTGTTGCGTGAGTCTGTCCAAGCCCCGGACTGGAGCCAGATCCACTACCTGGCGATGGACGAATTTGCGCTGCACAAGGGTCACCGCTATGCAACGGTCGTGGTGGATCCGATCAGTCGCCAGGTACTTTGGCTGGGCAACGGGCGCTCCCGCGATACGGCGCGTGCCTTTTTTGAGCAGCTTCCCCCGGGCGTTTCCGAGCAATTGCGCGCCGTGGCGATCGACATGACGACGGCCTATGAAGTGGAGATCCGGGCCAACTGTCCCAATGCCGAGATCGTCTTCGACTTGTTCCATGTGGTGGCCAAGTACGGTCGCGAAGTGATCGACCGGGTTCGCGTGGACCAGGCCAACAAGCTCCGGCACGACAAGCCTGCGCGCCGTGTCATCAAATCCAGCCGATGGCTGCTACTGCGCAATCGCAGCAACCTGGACCGGCATCAGACGGTGCGGCTGGATGAGCTGCTGGAAGCAAATCAACCGCTCCTCACCACCTATCTGATGCGTGATGAGCTCAAGCGACTGTGGTTTTACCGCCATCCCGGATGGGCCAGGAAGGCTTGGAACCAGTGGCTGGAGCAGGCCCAGCGCAGCGGAATCGCCGCCTTGGCGCTGTTTGCACAACGGCTCAAAGCCTATCTGCATGGGATCGTGTCGCGTTGCCGACACCGCCTCAATACCAGCATCGTCGAAGGCATCAACAACACCATCAAGGTCATCAAACGCCGGGCCTACGGCTATCGGGATCAGGAGTACTTCTTCCTGAAAATCCGTGCAGCGTTCCCCGGTATTCCGCGATGAACCAAAATATAAGGAGGAGGCCGGCGCCGCAGGCGTCGGCCGGGGGACATTTGCACAGGGGCCTGCCGGTCGCCAAGCGGCACCGACGCTCGCGCAGAGCGTCACCACCAACGGTGGTGACCTACCGGGCAGGGGCATGCCCTACCGGGCAGGGGCATCACCGGTCGGGCACGGTATGACCTGCCCGCAGACGACAAGCAGCCGACCAACGGTCGGCTCTACCGGCCGGTAAGCCGGCTTTTACAGGATGTAGCGGCTCAGGTCCGGGTCCTGCACCAGCTCGCCCAGGTGTGCGTCCACGTAAGCCTTGTCGATGCTGATGGTGTCGCCATCGCGGTCCGGCGCTTCGTAGCTCAGCGAATCCAGCAGGCGCTCCAGCACGGTATGCAGGCGGCGCGCCCCGATGTTTTCCTGGCGCTCGTTGACCTGGAAGGCGATCTCGGCCAGACGATCCACCGCATCGGCGGTGAACGTCATCGACACCCCTTCGGTCTGCAGCAGCGCTTCGTACTGCTTGGTCAGCGCCGCCTTCGGCTCGGTCAGGATGCGCACGAAATCGTCCTTGCTCAGCGCGCCCAGCTCGACCCGGATCGGGAAGCGGCCCTGCAGCTCCGGAATCAGATCGCTGGGCTTGGCCAGGTGGAACGCACCGGAGGCGATGAACAGGATGTGGTCGGTCTTGATCGTGCCGTACTTGGTCGACACGTTCGACCCTTCCACCAGCGGCAGCAGGTCGCGCTGCACGCCTTCGCGCGATACATCGCCGCCGGAGGACCCCGCTTCACCACGCTTGGCCACCTTGTCGATCTCATCGATGAACACGATGCCATGCTGTTCGCAGGCCTCGATCGCCGCGCTGCGGATATCGTCCTCGTTGACCAGCTTGCCGGCCTCTTCCTCCACCAGCAATGGACGTGCGGCCTTGATGGTCAGCGTGCGCTTGTGCGCCTTGGCGCCGCCGCCGAGGTTGGCGAACATCGACTTCAGCTGCTGGCCCATTTCCTCCATGCCCGGCGGCGTCATGATGTCCATGCTGACATTGGCCGTCAGGTCCAGCTCGATCTCGCGGTCATCCAGCTCGCCGTTGCGCAGCATGCGGCGGAACTTGATGCGGGTTTCATTGTCCTGCGAGGACGGCTCGTTGCGCGCCGCTTCGGCATCGAAGCCGATGCCGGCACTGCGCCGTGGCAACAACGCATCGAGGATGCGGTCTTCGGCACGTTCCTCGGCCTGGTTGCGCACGCGCACCTTGGCCTGCTCGCGGTACAGCTTGACTGCCGTGTCGGCCAGGTCGCGGATGATCTGCTCCACGTCCTTGCCAACGTAGCCGACCTCGGTGAAACGGGTAGCTTCAACCTTCACGAACGGCGCGTTGGCCAGCGTGGCCAGGCGGCGCGCGATCTCGGTCTTGCCGACACCGGTCGGGCCGATCATCAGGATGTTCTTGGGCATCACCTCGTTGCGCAGCTCGGCGGGCAGCTGCATGCGCCGCCAGCGGTTGCGCAGCGCGATGGCCACCGCACGCTTGGCGTCGTGTTGGCCGACGATGTGGCGGTCCAGTTCCTGCACGATTTCGCGCGGGGTCATGGTGGCCGAAGAGAGTTCAATCTTGTGCGGCATGGGTGTGCTCACGAATGAATGTAGTTTGTCGAGGTTGCCGGCCAGCGGCCGGCACTACGCCATGTATCGGGTGGAGAGCGTGGTAGTGCCGACTGTTAGTCGGCAACTGAACATCGGCAACCACGCACACATGTCAACGTTCAGGAAGTTGCCGACTAACAGTCGGCACTACCGCTGTAACGCTTCGCGTTACAGCTCTTCGACCACCACGTTGCGATTGGTGTAGATGCAGATGTCGCCGGCGATGTTGATCGACTCGGTGGCAATCGTCTTCGCATCCAGTTCGGTGTGCGCCAGCAGCGCACGCGCGGCCGACAACGCGTAGGAACCGCCGGAGCCGATCGCGATGATGCCGTCTTCGGGTTCGATCACATCGCCGGTGCCGCTGATGATCAGCGAGGTGTCCTTGTCGGCCACGGCCAGCAACGCTTCCAGCTTGCCCAGGCGGCGCTCGGTGCGCCAATCCTTGGCCAGTTCCACGGCGGCACGCTGCAACTGGCCGTGTTTTTCCAGCTTGGCTTCAAACAGCTCGAACAAGGTGAACGCATCGGCGGCAGCACCGGCGAAACCGGCCAGCACCTGCCCGTCGCGCCCCAACCGGCGCACCTTGCGGGCGTTGCCCTTCATCACCGTGTGGCCCAGGGTGACCTGGCCGTCACCGGCAACGGCGACATGCCCGTTGCGGCGCACCGAGATGATCGTGGTGGCGTGGAATACGTTGGGATTCTGACTGGGGTCCATGGTGCCTCCGGGTAGCTGTTGAAGGGACATGGGGCCGCCAGCGGGCGGCATCAACCCTGACGGTGTGGCTGCCGTTCAGCGCTTGGCGTGCGCCGGGCGTGTCGGCTCCGGCTCGATGCCCCAGGCCTCATACCAGTCCTCGCCCTGGCTTTCGAGCGGATGCTGGGTGCGCCCGGAGCCGTTGCCGCACATCAGCGATTCGGCCGCGCAGTAGCGGTCACAGCCCCAGCAGAGGCGTTCGGGATGCTTGGGGTGGAGCGGGAACGGCTTGGCCATGCAGATCGCCTCCTGACCACGCCACTATGCGCCGCGCACGCCGCCACCGCCCTGATCAAGATCAAGATCAAGATCAAGCACGCATGCTTGCGCAGTGGTCTGTTCAGGCCGCCGTCGGTGTGCTGTCGCCACTGCCCTTGCGTCGTTTTGCACGGGGGTGCGCGGCGTCGTACACCTTGGCCAGGTGCTGGAAATCCAGGTGGGTGTAGATCTGCGTGGTGGCGATATCTGCGTGGCCAAGCAGCTCCTGCACGCCGCGCAGGTCGCCGGACGATTCCAGGATGTGGCTGGCGAAACTGTGCCGCAGCATGTGCGGATGGACGTGCTTGAACAGCCCTTGGCGCTGGGCCAGCTGGCGGATGCGGATCTGCACGGCGCGCTGGGTGATCGGCCCTCCCTTGCGCCCCGGGAACACCGGCTGCGCATCGCCGCCGCCGCTTTCGCCGCGCCACCCCTCCAGCGCCGTGCGCGCGTGCGAGCCAAACGGCACCCGGCGCTGGCGATTGCCCTTGCCCAGCACATTCACCAGGCCGGTGGCGAAATCCAGGTCGCGCCAGATCAACCCGCACAACTCGCTCAGCCGCAGCCCGGACGAATAGAACAGCTCCAGCAGCGCGCGGTCGCGCAGGCCCAGCGGCACGT
The DNA here is from genome assembly GCF_057835675.1 of Stenotrophomonas sp. GL_101. Taxonomy (NCBI): domain Bacteria; kingdom Pseudomonadati; phylum Pseudomonadota; class Gammaproteobacteria; order Lysobacterales; family Lysobacteraceae; genus Stenotrophomonas; species Stenotrophomonas sp. GL_101. Next base: position 4,064,654 of record NZ_CM174432.1, read on the forward strand.
CGGTGGGCAATTCGACCAGTTGCACTGCTTCGTCGGCATCGAGAACCTGCGGCAGTTTGCGCGGCGCCTTGGGCGCCTTCAGGCCAGCGGCAGGGCTGGCCTCGATGCGGCGGTGCTTGAGCAGCCACGCATAGAAGCTGCGGCAGGCCGACAGGCGGCGCTGCAGCGATTTCGGTGCCAGGCCGCGGCGATGTTCGGCGGCGATGAACTGGCGCAACTGCTCGCCGTCGAGCGCGACGATGTCAGCGCCCTGGGCCCAGGCCGTCAACGCGTCGAGATCGCGCCGATAGGCATCCAGAGTGTGCGCGGACATACGGCGCTCCACCTGCAGGTGCGACAGGAACTCGGCCGCGGCATTCATGGGTACACCCCTGCCCGGCTCAGTCGCGCTTGTAACGACTCAGCGCCACGGCCAACGCTTCGCCCATCATGCGCAGGAACAGCGTGCCCATGCCGGGATAGAAACGATTGGCATCGTGGCTGCCGACCGCGATCAGGCCCACGCCGGGCAGCGGCAGCAAGGCACTGGACTGCACTTCCTCGGCGCGCGCGGCGTACAGCACGGTGTTCTTTTCGGCCTGCAGGCGGCCGCAGATCGGCTCGCCATCCTTGAGGCAATCGCGGAATGCACCCAGCAGCGGGCTGGCTTCTTCGACCACTTGCAGCCAGGGCGCCTGTTCCAGGCCCGGGACCGGGTGCAGCACGACCAGGCGGACCAGGTCGCCAGCGAAATCCTCTTCCAGCGAGGCCGCCATCGCCCGCAGCGTATCGGCCGCGGTGCCCTGTTTCATCAGCGCCAGGGTCAGCTGGTGGGTACGCACGGCCAGGCGTTCGTTGGCCTGGGCATTGGCGGCCAGCTCGACGTGCCGCCGCGACAGTTCACGGTTCTTGTCGCGCAGGACCTCCAGCTGGTAGCTGGCCAGCGAGGCGGTCGGGCCGTCGTCGCGTGGCACCACCAGGGTGAGGGCCAGGTCCGGGAACTGCTTGAGGAACCCGGGGTGCCGCCGCAGCCATGCGGCAACTTCATGCGCACCGATCTTTTCGACGGTCTCGTTCATGCGTTCCACTCCCCTTCAAAGACAAAGGCTGCCGGGCCGGACATCACCACCTGGGCGCCACTGGCCGGCCACTGCAGGCGCAGCGTGCCACCTGGCAGGGAAAGCGTGGCATCGCGCTCGAGCCGGCCGCGCTGCATCATCACCACCGCGGCGGCACAGGCACCGCTGCCGCACGCCAGGGTTTCGCCGACACCGCGCTCGAACACCCGCAGCCGCGCATGCCGCGGATCGATGACCTGCACGAAGCCCACGTTGACCGACTGCGGGAAGGTAGCGTGCTGCTGCAGCAGTGCGCCGAGGCGTTCGACCGGGGCGGCATCGATCAGGCCGACTTCGATCACCGCATGCGGGTTGCCCATCGACACCGCGCCGAAGCGCACCGTATCGCCCTGCAGCGGCAACAGGTACTCGTCGCGGGCACGCGCAAAGCCGAGCAGCGGCACCTGGTCTGGCTCGAAGCGCGGCACGCCCATGGCGACCGAGTACTGGTCATCGTCCAGGCGTTCGATGGCATGGGTTGCCAGCGGGCTGTCGATGCTGAACCCGCTGCCGTCCGCCGCGCCGTCGCGCACCAGCCAGGCAGCCACGCAGCGTGCACCGTTGCCACACTGCTCGGACTGCGAGCCGTCGGCGTTCCAGATCCGATAGGACGCCACCGAGCCTTCCGCGCGCGGCGGTTCGATGGTCAGGATCTGGTCGCAGCCGACGCCGGTGTGGCGGTCGGCCAGGCGCGCGGCCAGGGCCGGGGTGGGCGCGGCGGCACCGTTACGCAGGTCCAGTACCACGAAGTCATTGCCGGCACCGTGCATCTTGCTGAAGCGCAGCGCCGTGGAAGCGGCCTTATCCATTCCCGTCTTCGGACTTCAGCGGCGCGTCGACCGGATCGGGGACCACCGGCGGATCGTCGGTGGCATCGGTATCGGCCGGGACGGCATCGGCGGCGGGCTCGACCACTTCTTCGACCGGCACCGGCTTCTGCGGCAGCACCAGCGGGCCCTTGTTGCCGCAGGCGGCAAGGAGAAGCAGCGAGAGCGCTGCCAACGGAATGAGGATTCGATTGCGATGGGGGATGCTCATGCCCCGAGTATAGCCGGGGGGCGCGTCAAGGCATGCGCGCGGCCGCCCCTGACTCAGGGGGCTCTTTGCCCCACCATTCAGGGAGTTTCCTGCGGCGGCAGCGGGCGGCTCCACAGCCAGATCGCGACGATGGCCATGCTGCCGATCGACAGCCATTTCACCCAGGCGATCGGCACGCACCAGAGCATGATGCCGGCGCAGACCGCCATGGTCAGGGTGGCCATCCATTTGGCGTAGCGGCTGACCGCCCCGTGCGCCTGCCAGTTGACGATCGCCGGGCCGAAGCGCGGGTGCTGCAGCAGCCAGTTGTGCAGGCGCTCGGAGCCGCGCGAGGCGGCCCAGGCCGAGATCAGGATGAACACGGTGGTGGGCAGGCCCGGCACGAAAATGCCGACGATGCCGGTGCCCAGGCTGGCGTAGGCCAACAGCCACCAGGCCCAGCGGAAACGCACCTGCGGCCGCGGGGCCGGTGCATCGGAAAGCCGTGGGCGATCAGGCAGCGTCATGCAGGCAGCATAGCGACGCCGGGCGCAGACCGCGATGGCCTGCGCCTGGCGGCATGTTGGCCGGGCGCGTCGATTGCCGGGCAGCGCCGGGCACTACGGGGTTGAGGTCACGCCCAGCTGGTCGAGCACGAACGCATACGATTCGGCCAGCTCGTGATACCGCTGGAAGCGCCCGGACTTGCCGCCGTGGCCGGCATCCATGTTCGTGCGGAACACGATCGGATGGGTACCGGTGTTGTCATCGCGCAGCTTGGCCACCCACTTGGCCGGCTCCCAGTACTGCACCTGCGAATCCCACAGGCCGGTGCCGATGAACAGCGCCGGGTAGGCCTGGCGGGCCACGTTGTCGTACGGCGAGTACGTCAGCATGTAGTCGTAGTACTCACGCTGCTCGGGGTTGCCCCACTCGTCGTATTCGTTGGTGGTCAGCGGGATGCTGGCATCGAGCATGGTGGTGACCACATCGACGAACGGTACCTGCGCGACCATCACCCGGTAATCCTGCGGCGCCTGGTTGGCCACCGCGCCCATCAGCAGGCCACCGGCGCTGCCACCAGAGGCGGCGACGCGGTCCTTGGCCGCATAGCCCTGGCGGACCAGTTCGCCGGTGACGTTGACGAAGTCATTGAAGGTGTTCTGCTTCTTCAGCAGCTTGCCGTCCTCGTACCAGGCGCGGCCCATTTCCTCGCCGCCGCGGATATGCGCGATGGCATACACCACGCCACGGTCGAGCAGGCTGACCACGGTCTGGTTGAACCCCGGGTCCATCGACATGCCGTAGCTGCCGTAGGCGTACTGGTACAGCGCGCCGGTACCGTCCTTCTTGAAGCCATTGCGATAGACCAGCGACACCGGCACCCTGGCGCCGTCACGCGCGGTCACCCAGACCCGCTCGGTGGTGTACTGCGAAGGGTCGTAACCGATCACCGGCTGCTGCTTGAGCTGGCGACGCTCACCGGTGACGGTGTTCAGCTCGAAGGTGGTGGTGGGCGTGGTCATCGAGTTGTAGGCGTAGCGCAGCCACGGGCTGTCCGGCTCGGGGTTGGCGGCCAGGCCCATCGAGTAGGCCGGCTCGTCGGCCTTGACGTAATCCTGGCGACCCTCCGGGTACAGCAGGCGGATCCGCTCCAGGCCATTGGAGCGCTCGGCGATGGCACTGAAGCCGTCGAACAGCTCGAACCCCTCGACCAGCACCGCCTCGTCGTGCGCCACCCAATCGGTCCACTGCTTGCGCGAAGTGGCATCGGTAGGAGCAGTGACGATCTTGAAGTTCTTCGCACCGGCATCATTGGTGCGGATCACCCAGCGGCCATTGAAATGGTCGGCGTCGTATTCCACGTCGCGCGCACGCTTGGCCAGCAGGGTGAACGCCTGCGGATCGGCGGCCGGCGCATAGCGGGTCTCCGAGCTGACCGTGCTGTGCAGCTCGATGGTCAGGAACTTGTCATCGCGGGTGCGGCCCACGCCCATGTAGAAGCTGTCGTCCTTCTCTTCGTACACCAGCACGTCGCTGCTGGCCGGGGTCCCCAGCACGTGCTTCTTGACCCGCACGGTGAGCAGGGTGTCCAGATCATTCTCGACATAGAACAGGGTGCGGTTGTCGTCGGCCCAGACCACGTTCGCCGACACGTTCTCGATACGGTCGGGCAGCACCTGACCGGTGCGCAGGTCCTTGAAGCGGATCACGTACTGGCGGCGGCCGACATCATCTTCGGCCCAGGCCAGCAGGTGGTTGTCCTGGCTGACATCGGCATCGCCGACATCGAAGTAATTCTTGCCCTCGGCCATCTGGTTGACGTCCAGCAGAATCTCTTCCGGCGCTTCCATGCTGCCCTTGCGGCGCGCCTGGATGGGATAGTCCTTGCCGGTCTCGAAGCGGGTGTAATACCAGTAGCCGCGATCACGCGCCGGCACACTGGCATCGTCCTGCTTGATGCGCGCGACGATCTCCTTGTACAGGGTGTCCTCGAGCGGCTTGAGCGGGGCCATCACCTGGTCGGTGTAGGCGTTTTCCGCATTCAGGTAGGCCAGGATCTTCGTGTCTTCGCGCTTGTCGTCGCGCAACCAGTAATAGGGGTCGCTGCGGGTGGCGCCAAACGGTGCCTTGACCGTGTGCGGATGCTTCTCGGCGTCAGGTGGGGTCAGCGCGGGGGTGGCATGCACGGAGGAAGTCATCAGGCTGGCAACCAATAAACAGAGGGCGGGTTTCACGAGATAAGGCTCCTTACGGGGGAATGCAATGGCGTCCTTGGTCGCCCCAGTCTGGGCGGGCGTTGCGGCAGCGGCAAGCCTGCCGATCGTCACAGCGCCTATCATCGGCAGCATGACCACTCCTCCCCCCACGGCCGCCTACAGCCGCCGCAGCCAGGAAATCGAACCCTTCCACGTGATGTCGCTGCTGGCCCGCGCGCAGGCGCTGGAACAGGCCGGCCATGATGTCATCCACCTGGAGATCGGCGAGCCGGACTTCACCACCGCCGCGCCGATCGTGCGTGCCGGCCAGGCCGCGCTGGCCGCCGGCCACACCCGCTACACCGCCGCGCGTGGCCTGCCGGCACTGCGCGAGGCGATCGCCGGGTTCTACCACACGCGTTACCAGCTGCAGATCGATCCGGACCGGATCCTGGTCACTCCCGGCGGCTCCGGCGCGCTGCTGCTGGCCAGCAGCCTGTTGGTGGACCCGGGCAGGCACTGGCTGCTGGCCGACCCGGGGTATCCCTGCAACCGCCATTTCCTGCGCCTGGTGGAAGGCGCCGCGCAGCTGGTGGCGGTCGGGCCGGAAACCGCATACCAGCTCACCCCGGAGCTGATCGCACAACGCTGGAACGCCGACAGCGTGGGGGCGCTGGTGGCTTCGCCGGCCAATCCGACCGGCACGGTGCTGTCGGCCGCGCAGCTGGCGGGGCTGTCGCAGTCGCTGAAGGCGCGCGGCGGGCACCTGGTGTTGGATGAGATCTACCACGGCCTGACTTACGGCATGGACGCGGCCAGCGTGCTGCAGGTGGACGACGAGGCGTTCGTGCTCAACAGTTTCTCCAAGTACTACGGCATGACCGGCTGGCGGCTGGGTTGGCTGGTGGCACCCCCGCAGGCGGTGCCCGAGCTGGAGAAGCTGGCGCAGAACCTCTATATCAGCGCCTCCAGCATCGCCCAGCACGCCGCGCTGGCCTGTTTCGAGCCGGACACGCTGGACATTTTCGAGCAGCGCCGCGCGGCCTTCCGCGAACGTCGCGATTATCTGCTGCCTGCATTGCGCGCACTGGGTTTCCGCATCGAAGTGGAGCCGGAAGGGGCGTTCTACCTGTATGCCGACGTGAGCGCGTTTACCGATGACGCGCAGGCGTTCTGCGCGCATTTCCTGGAAACCGAGCACGTGGCGTTTACGCCCGGCCTGGATTTCGGGCATCACCGCGCCCACGAGCATGTGCGGCTGGCCTACACGCAGGAGGTGCCACGGCTGGAGGAAGCGGTGGCGCGGATCAAGCGCGGGTTGGAGCGCTGGGTTTCCTAGGCGGTGGAGCTTGCGTGTCGGCACTGGGTCATCGAGAGCGTCACCACCAACGGTGGTGACCTACCTCCCCACGGGCATCGGTGCCCGCGTGAAGAGAGCCCTGGCCGCCCACGGCAATCACCGGAGTGTACCTGTGCGTCCCGCAAGCCGAGCCCCTTGGCGGCCGGCAGGCCCTTGGCAAAATAAAGGAGGAGGCCGTCGCCGCAGGCGTCGGCCGGGGGACATTTGCACAAGGGCCTGCCGGTCGCCAAGGGGCCCCGGACGCTCGCGACATAGCACCCCGCAAGCTGCGGTCGCCCTGTGCGTGAACCGCTCCCCTCACACGGGCGAAGAACCAAAAAAACGCCGCGCATCTCTGCGCGGCGTCGAAAATGGGGTGGGGCCAACGTGACGCCCCACCACCCGGAGGCGGATCCGGAGGTGTTGCCTGCGGTCGTCCCTTATCCATATCACGTTGCTCGACCGCCAGGGCAGTCGAGCAACGGATTTCCTTACTTGGCCAGCTGCTCCCACAGGAAGCTGTAGGCCAGAGCCGACATGTGCGCGGCCTGCGCGTTGTTGGCGGCCCCGCCGTGGCCCCCTTCGATGTTCTCGTAGTAGGTCACATCCTTGCCGGCATCGATCATTTTGGCCGCCATCTTGCGGGCGTGGCCCGGATGCACGCGGTCATCGCGGGTGGAGGTGGTGAACAGCACCGGCGGATAGGTCTTCTTCGCGTCGAACAGGTGGTACGGCGAGAACGTCTTGATGTACTCCCAATCAGCCGTATCCGGATTGCCGTACTCGGCCATCCACGATGCGCCCGCCAACAGATGGCTGTAGCGCTTCATGTCCAGCAGCGGCACCTGCACCACCACCGCCCCGAACAGCTCCGGGTACTGGGTGAGCATGTTGCCGGTCAGCAGGCCGCCGTTGCTGCCGCCCTGCACGCCCAGGTGCGGGGCCGAGGTGATCTTGCGGCTGACCAGGTCGCGCGCGACCGCCGCCATGTCCTCGTACGCCTTGTGGCGGTTCTGCTTCAGCGCCGCCTGGTGCCAGCGCGGGCCGTACTCGCCACCGCCGCGGATGTTGGCCACCACGTACACCCCGCCCTTCTCCAGCCAGGCGCGGCCCATGCCACCGGAATACGACGGGGTCAGCGAGATCTCGAAGCCACCGTAGCCGTAAAGCAGGGTCGGGTTGCTGCCGTCCAGCTTCATGTCCTTGGCATGCACCACGAAGTACGGCACGCGGGTGCCATCCTTGCTGGTGGCGAAGTGCTGCTCGATCACCTTGCCCTCGGCATTGAAGAACGCCGGCATGGTCTTGAGCACTTCCGGCGACTTGCCGATCTCGGCCAGCGCCAGCGTGGTCGGGGTCAGGTAGTCGGTGACGGTCATCCACACCGCGTCGCTGTCATCGGCATCCACCGCGCCCACGGCCACCGTGCCAAAGGACGGCGCACCGGTGAAGGCGCTCTTCTGCCAGCCCTTGTCGGTCGGGGTCAGCACGCTCAGGCGGCTCTTGACGTCATCGAGCACGTTGAGCACCAGGTGGTTGCGGGTCCAGCTCGACCCGGCCAGCGAGGTCGTCGCGGTCGGGGTGAACAGCACCTCGAACTCGCGCTTGCCGGCCAGGTAGTCGTCCAGCTTGGTCACCAGCAGCGACCCGGCGGTGTAGGTCTTGCCACCCACGGTCCACGGATCGCGCAGCTCCAGGGTCAGCCACTGCTTGCGCAGGCCTTTTTCGGCCGAATTGGGCGCATCGATCTTGACCAGCGTACCGTCGTCGCTGCGCAGGTACAGCTCGTTGTTGTAGAAGGCCAGCGTGCGGCTGACCAGGTTGCGCTCAAAGCCGGGGGTGTCGTCATGCATCGCCGCGATGTACATGTCATCGGGCTTGCCTTCGTACACCACGCTGGCCGAGGCCATCGGGGTGCCGCGCTTCCACAGCTTGGCCACCCGCGGATAGCCGGAGGTGGTCATCGTGCCTGCACCGAAATCGGTATAGACGAACACATTGTCGCGGTCGATCCAGTTCAGCCCACCCTTGGATTCGGGGCGGAAGAAGCCGTCCTTGATCCAGGCCTTGTTGGCCAGGTCGAACTCGCGGGTGACATCGGCATCGGCACCGCCGCGCGACAGCGCGATCAGGCAGCGCGAATACTCCGGGCGCAAGCAGTCGGCGCCGTGCCAGACCCAGTTCTCGCCTTCGGCCTTGTTCAGCGCGTCCAGGTCGAGCACGGTTTCCCAGCGCGGCGTGGCCTTGCGGTACTCGGCCAGCGTGGTGCGCCGCCACAGGCCGCGCTCGTGCTGCTTGTCCTTCCAGAAGTTGTAGTAGTACTCACCGATCTTCTGCACGCCGGGAATCTTGGCATCCGAATCGAGCACTTCGCGGATGCTGGCTTCCATCTTCTGGAACGCCGGGGTCTGGGCCAGGCGGCCCTCGGACTTGGCGTTCTGCTGCTTGACCCAGTCCAGCGACCTGTCGCCGGTCACCTCTTCCAGCCAGGCGTACGGATCAGCGGGAGCGTCAGCGGCCATGGCGGTACCCACCGCACCGGTGGTGATCAAGCCGGCCATCAGGCAGGCAGAAGCGATGTTGGACATTACAGCTCCAGGCAGTCATAAGCCCCGGACGCTATCACACGGGTTGGCCGGCGCTCCCGTGTCGAAGGTCAGGGCGTGCGCTCCGCGGCTGGGCCCGGGCGCGACGTTTGGCCTGCGGGCCGCGCCGCCGCCCGCTGCGCCGGACCGGCAGCACCGATGGCAGGCGGAAGCGGTACAGGCTCCACCACGCCAGGCAGGGCATGCCCACCAGCCACAGGGGCAACCACCCCACCCACACGCTGCTGCCGCGTGCGGCCGGCCACACCAGCACCAGGGCCATGCCGGCCAGGGCGACCTGGCGCACCCAGCGCAGCACCTGCGGATCGGGCGCACCGACGCTGCGCAGGGGGGCGTGTGAAGGCGGGGAACGACGCGAAGACGACAAGGGCATGACACGACTCCGTGCGAAAGTGATGTGTCACCTTGCCGTGCCACCATCTCACTGGCTGCGACCTGTCGCCGCAGTGCGCACGGCAAGGATGAACGGCACCATTGACGTTCTCCGTCGTCCCACCCACCATGCCCGTGCCAGCCACTGGAGCCTTCTGCCGCATGTCTCTGAACCGCCCGCTTCGCGCTGTCCTGTTGCTGTCGACGCTATCGCTGCTGTCTGCCTGCGCCTTCCGCCATGAAGCCCGGCCGACCCCGGCGCCCGTGGCCGCCGATACCGCCGCAGCACCGATCGACCTGCAGCGGTTCATGGGCACCTGGTATGTGATCGGCCGGGTGCCCAACCCGATCGAGCGTGGCCACGTGGCCAGCGTCAACGAGTTCAGCCTGCGCGGCGACCAGAAGGTATCCATCACCTATCGGTACCGCAACGGGTTCTCCGAACCGCTTCAGCAGCTGACCGTGCGCGCCTCGGTGGACGAAGAAAGCGGCAACCACAACTGGCGCACCTGGTTCTACAAGATCGTGCCGACCCACACCCGCGTGCTGGAAGTGGCCCCGGACTACTCGTGGGCGATGCTGGGTTACCCGGGCCGCGAGATGGCCTGGATTTTCGCGCGCAAGCCGGACATGGACAAGGACCTGTACAAGGAACTGGCCGCGCGCCTGCGCGACGACTACGGGGTCAACACCGACAAGCTCAAGCGCGTGCCGCAGCACCCCGAGCAGGTTGATCGGCTGGGCTATGAGGTGCCCAACGTCCGGTAGACACCGGGCGTTGACGGGCAGGCAATCGATCCATCGCCGGGGCCGGCCGGGTACGCCGTGGTTGCCCGGATGATCACGCCGCCTTGCGCGGCTGCACGTTGCAGTCGATCTCCTGCCGGGTCGGCAGCGTCTTGAGGTCGTACTCGCGGGCCAGTGCGTTGATGCGGGATGAGGCAGGCGTACCGACCAACGGTCGGTACCTACCGGTTACTTCCGGCTGTAGTGCGCGACCAGGCGGTCGCCGAGCATCTGCAGGATCTGCACCAGCACCAGCAGCGCCACCACGGTGACCAGGGCCACGTCGGTGTGCGAGCGCTGGTAGCCATCACGGAAGGCCAGGTCGCCCAGGCCGCCCGAGCCGATGGCACCGCCCATCGCGGTGAAGCCGATCAAGGCGATCACCGTGACCGTGGCCCCGGCGATCAGGCCGGGGCGCGCTTCGGGCAGCAGCACACGAGTGACCAGCTGCCAGGTGGTGGCGCCCATCGCCTGGGTGGCTTCGATCACGCCCCGGTCCACTTCACGCAACGCGGTTTCCACCAGCCGCGCATAGAACGGTGCCGCGCCGATGACCAGCGGCACGATCGCCCCACGCACGCCCAGCGAGGTACCCATCATCCACAGCGTGACCGGGATCAGCACGATCATCAGGATGATGAAGGGAACCGAGCGCAGCAGGTTGACCAGCAGCGCCAGTGCGCCATACAACGCCGGGCGGCGCCGCAGCTGCGGCGAGCCGGTCAGGAACAGCAGCACGCCCAGCGGCAGGCCGATGAGCAACGTGAGCGGTAGCGAGCCGCCGAGCATCAGCAGGGTGTCCAGGGTAGCCTGGCCGATGTCGGCCCACTTGCCCGCATCCAGGTGACGGAAGAACCCGCCGGCAGCAGCCAGGATCATCGACGCAGCTCCTCAAGATGGACACCGGCGGCCACGAACCCGGCCTGCGCGGCCTGCACATCGCCGCCCACCAGCGACACGGTCAGCTGGCCATACGGGGTGTCCTTGATCCGGTCGATGCGACCGGACAGGATGTTGTAATCCACGCCGGTTTCGCGCGCGATGCGCCCCAGCAGCGGCTCGTAGGTGTCCGCGCCGAGGAAGGTCAGGCGCACGATGCGTCCGGCCACGGCCTGGAAATCCCGGTGCAGTTCGCCTTCGTCGACCTGCTCCGATTCGCTGACGAAACGGCGCGTGGTGGGGTGCCGCGGATGCAGGAACACCTCGGTGACCGGCCCGGTTTCGACCAGGTGGCCGGCATCGAGTACCGCGACGCGGTCGCAGACCCGGCGGATCACGTCCATCTCGTGGGTGATCAGCACGATGGTCAGGCCCAGTTCGCGGTTGATCTTGCCCAGCAGCTTGAGCACCGAGGCGGTGGTCTGCGGGTCCAGCGCGCTGGTGGCCTCGTCGCAGAGCAGGATCTGCGGGCGGGTGGCCAGGGCGCGGGCGATGCCGACGCGCTGCTTCTGGCCACCGGACAGCTGCGCGGGATACTTGCCGGCGTGCGCCTCCAGCCCGACGGTGTGCAGCAGTTCGTCCACGCGCGCGTCGATCTCCGCGCGCGGGGTGCCGGTCAGTTCCAACGGGAAGGCGACATTGGCCGCCACCGTGCGCGACGACAGCAGGTTGAAGTGCTGGAAGATCATGCCGATGCGCCTGCGCAGCGCGCGCAGGCCATCGGCATCGAGCGCGGTAACGTCGTCACCGTTGATCAGCAGGCGCCCGCCGGTAGGCTCTTCAAGGCGGTTGATCAGCCGGATCAGGGTGGATTTGCCCGCGCCGGAATGGCCGATGATGCCGAATACCTCGCCGGCCTCGATGGTCAGGTCCAGCGGCTGCAGCGCGGCGATCGCGTGGCCGCCGACGGCATAGGATTTGTGCAGGCGCTGGAACTCGATCACTTCGCGGTCAACCAGGGCATCGACGGGAGGGGGCGTGCAGCCTACCAGCGTGGGGCGGCCCTCGCCCACGCAGCTGGGCCGAATGATATTCCGTTTGGTTCTAAGCAGGCGTGATCGGAGCCGGGAAGTGCCCGGCCAGGGCTCAGGGATGGTCCAGCGGCGCCGGCGGCTGGACCTGGCGGACCCGCTCGCGATGCAGCAGGTACAGGCCGGAGGCGACAATGATCGCCGCACCCAGCCAGGTGAACCGGTCGGGCAGCGCGCCCCAGAACAGCAGGTCCCAGCCGATCACCCAGACCAGCCCGGTGTACTCCAGCGGGGCGATCATCGAGGCCTCGCCCAGCTGGAAGGCACGGGTCAGGGCCACCTGCCCGCCGGCCCCGGCCAGGCCCATGCCTGCGATCAGCCAGGCGTGGCGGGCCTGCAGCGGTTGCCAATCCGGAATCGCCAGCAGGCCGGCGCCGAGGGCCAGCAGCACCAGGAACCAGACCACCATCGATTGCGGCGTGTCGGTACGGGTAAGCATGCTGACCGTGATGGCCGCCACCGCATAGGCGGTGGCCGCCAACAGCACCATCAGGCCGGGAATGGAGATGAAGCCGCCCACCCCCGGACGCAGCACCACCAGCACCCCGACCAGGCCGATGCCGATGGCGATCCAGCGGCGCGGGCCGACGTGCTCGCCCAGCAGCGGCACCGACAGGGCGGCGATCAGCAGCGGGGCGACGAAATAGATGGTGTAGGCGGTGGACAGTGGCAAGGTGCGCAGCGCGAACACGAAGCAGCCGATCATCGTCATGCCCAGCACCCCGCGCAGCAGGTGCAGGCCCCAGCGCACCGGGATCAGCGAGCGGGGGCCGGCGGTGGCCAGCACCCAGACCAGCACGAACGGCAGCGAGGCGGCGCCGCGCAGGAACGTGACCTGCAGGGTGGGATAGCTGGACGCGAGCTGCTTCATGCCGGCGTCCATCAGCGAGAAGCAGGCCACGGCCATGAGCATCCAGGCGACGGCACGGGAGGGGGAGCGTTGCATGTTCATCGCTGCATTATCGCCGCCGTGGCCCGGCCGTGCATGCCGGGTTGGTTAGAATGGGCCATTCACCCGCTGGAGATCCCCCATGCCTTCTTTTGACGTCGTATCCGAAGTTGATACCCACGAGCTGACCAACGCGGTCGACCAGGCCAACCGCGAGCTGTCCACCCGCTTCGACTTCAAGGGCGTGGAGGCGAAGTTCGTGCTGGACGACAACGTGATCAGCCAGTCCGCACCGAGCGACTTCCAGCTGCAGCAGATGACCGACATCCTGCGTGCCCGGCTGATCGCACGCAGCATCGATGTGCGCTGCCTGGAGTTCGGTGACATTGAAACCAACCTGGCCGGTGCGCGGCAGAAGATCACGGTCAAACAGGGCATCGAGCAGAAGGTGGCCAAGCAGATTGCGGCCAAGCTGAAAGAAGCCAAGCTCAAGGTCGACAGCCAGATCAACGGCGACAAGCTGCGCGTCAACGGCAAGAAGCGCGACGACCTGCAGGACGCCATGGCGATGCTGCGCAAGGAAACCTTCGAGGTGCCGCTGCAGTTCGACAATTTCCGCGATTGACTGAACACCCGCCCCGTAGTGCCGGGCTCTGCCCGGCAACCTCGAACGCGTAGTGCCGGGCTCTGCCCGGCAACCCATGGATCTCGAGCGGCCCCGCCGGGCAGCGCCCGGCGTTACGCAGCGGTCAACCGCGCAGGTGTTTGTACAGGGTGGTGCGCGAGATGCCCAGCTGCCGGGCCGCGGCGGCTATGTTGCCCGCGTGCGCGGCCACCGCATCGCGCACGTGCTGCAGCCCCTGCGCACGCAGCGACGGTTGCCCTGCACGGTTGGCTTGCGCATCGATGCCTGCCCCGCTCCGCGTGGCCAACGGCCCGCGCAGATACTGCACGTGCACCGCACTGTCTTCGCCCAGGCGTACCCGGTGCGCAGGCCCGGCGGCCAGCAGGCGGCGGCGCTGGTGCGCGCTCGCACCGGCAAACAGACCGTCCAGGCTCAACAGCGGCAGCGGGCCCCGTCGCGGCAGGCCAAGCAGGCGGCGGGCGACGCGATTGGCCGCGCGCACGTGGCCGTCTTCGGCGATGGCCAACAGCCCCTGCAACGGCGATTGCAGCCAGCGCACGTCGTGCTGCACGGCCAGCAGGTGGCAGTGTCGCTGCTCCAGCATCAGGCGGTTTTCGGTGGACAGCGCAGCCTGGCGGAAGTAGCCATGCAGCAGTTCGGCATCGGCCTCGCCGGTACCGGTGATATCCAGCGCGCCGAGCACTTCGCCGTCCAGGCCATGCAACGGCACGCTCAGGCAGAACACCGATGCGAAGCGGTCCAGGTAATGTTCGTTGCCACGCACCAGCGCCGGCGCGTCGTCGGCCAGGCTGCACGCCGGAGCGGTGGTGCCGATGTCGCTCTCACGCACGTGTCGGCCCACCTGCAGTGGTCGCAGCACCGGCACGTCGGCCAGGCCATGTTCGCGCTGGGCCACGATCAGGCCGTCGGCATTGACGCAGAACAGGGTCCAGTGGCGGCCACCGAATGCGGCCCACAGGTGGTCCAGGTCCTCACGTGCGCAGCGCGCCAGGCGGCGGTCGGCAGGGTCTTCAAGCCGCGCGGACGTACGGGTCAGTGGCGGGTACTGCGGCGCCTGCCACGGTTGCACGCCGGCCAGCCGCGAGCGCTCCCACGAGCGCTGCACCGCCGGTGCCAGCAGCGACGCCGCCAGTGCGCCGCCGTCGGCGAAGCGCTGCCGTGCAGCGGCCAGTATCTGCTGCTGTTCCCGCTGCATCGCCGCCATTGACCACCTCCATCAGTGGTCCACAGCGTACACCCGGCAACCTGACTGACCAGGCAGTCGCAGGCGGTCACGCCCGCGACAATCCGTTTCAGTGGCCCAAGGTCAGGATCGGCCTGAGGGTCACCCCGCGGGTGCTGTCTTCGGCGGCCTGGTTGATCTGCTCCAGCGGATAGAACTTCACCAGCTTGTCGAACGGGAACCGGCCCTGCTGGTACAGCTGCACCAACTGCGGAATGAACACCTTGGGGACGCTGTCGCCCTCGACGATACCGCGGATGCTGCGGCCGCCGAGCAGCAGGTTGTTGACGTCGAACTCGGCCTTGGTGCCCAGTTTTGGCGCCCCCACCACGCCCATCACACCACGCCCACCCAGCGCTTCGATTCCCTGCGCCAGCACCTCGGGACGGCCAGTGGATTCGAGCGCGAAGCTGGCTCCGCCGCCGGTGATCGCGCGCACGGCCTCCACCACGTCCACGTCGCGGCTGTTGAGGGTGTGGGTGGCGCCCAGCTCACTGGCCAGCTGCAGGCGTGAGGGAACCACGTCGATGGCGATGATGGTGGTGGCACCGGCCACGCGCGCGGCCATCACTGCACTGAGGCCGACGGCGCCGGCCCCGAAGCTGGCGAAGCTGCTGCCGGCGGTCACCTTGAGCGAATTGATCACCGCCCCGGCGCCGGTCTGGATGCCGCAGCCGAGCGGGCCAAGCAGCTCGATCGGCGCGTCGTCGGGCACCTTGATTGCGTTGTTCTCGCGGCTCAGCGCGTACGTGGCGAAGGAGGACTGTGCGAAAAAGTGGTCGTGCAGCGGATTGCCGTCGAGGTCCTGGATGGCGGTGGAGCCATCCAGCGCACCGCCGCCGAAATTGAGCCCGAAGAAATCCCTGCAGTACGCCCCGTGGCCGCCACTGCAGGGATTGCAGTGGCCGCACGCGCCGTAGGTGAGCACCACGTGGTCGCCGACCTTGAGATCCTTCACCCCCGGGCCGACGGCTTCGATCACGCCCGCGCCTTCGTGGCCCAGCACCGCTGGCAGCGGTACCGGGTAGTACTGGTCGCGCACGATCAGATCGGTATGGCACAGGCCGGTGGCAATCACCCGCACCAGCACTTCATCGTCCTGCGGACCACGGATGCGGGCCTTCTCGATGGTGAAGGGCTGTTCTTTTTCACGCACCACCGCCACGGTGATGTCATGCAGTTCTGCAGTTGCGGTCATCTCGGTATCCTCGTTCAGATCGGGTAGGCGGGCGCTTCGCCCTTGACGGTCAGCCACTGCCACTGGGTGAACTCGTCGATGTTGGACGGACCGCCGATGCTGGTGCCGTTGCCCGAAGCACCGACGCCACCAAACGGATTGATCACCTCATCGTTCACGGTCTGGTCGTTGATGTGCAGCAGGCCGGTACGCAACCGCTCGCCGAGCTTGAGCGCGCGCCCGACATTGCTCGACACGATTGCCATGGACAGGCCGTACTCGCTGTCGTTGGCCAGCTCCACCGCCTCGTCATCGCTGTCGAATGGCACCACCACCGCAACCGGCGCGAAGATCTCTTCGTGGAAGGCCGGGTTGTCGCGGCCGACGTCGCTGAGCACGGTCGGTTCAAAGAACAGGTCCCGGTAGCTGCCGCCGGTGGCGAGGGTAGCGCCGGCGGCCTGCGCCTGGGCCACGATGCGCGCGGCATGATCGCGCTGCTGTGCATTGATCAGCGGGCCGATCGCCACGTCGGCCTGGGCCGGGTCGCCCACCTTGAGCGACCGCGCCTTGGCCACCAGTTTTTCCAGGAAGCGCGCGTGGATGCTGCGCTGGACCAGCACGCGGCCGGTGGCCATGCAGATCTGGCCCTGGTGCAGGTACACGCCCCACGCGGTGTTGGCCACGGCCAGGTCGAGGTCGGCGTCCTCCAGGATGATCAGCGAGTTTTTGCCGCCCAGTTCCAGCGAGACCTTTTTCAGGTGCTTGCCGGCGGCTTCGCCGACCTTGCGCCCGGCACCGGTGGAGCCGGTGAACTGGATCATGGCGATGTTGGGGTCGCAGGTCAGCGCCGCCCCGGCCGCGCCATCACCGGGCAGGACATGCAGCAGCCCCGCCGGCAGCCCGGCCAGTTCAAACAACCGTGCGATCACGAAGCCCCCGCACACCGCGGTGCGCGGATCGGGCTTGAGCACCACCGCATTGCCCAGTGCCAGCGCCGGAGCCACCGCGCGCATGGCCAGGTACAGCGGGAAATTGAACGGCGCGATCACCCCGACCACGCCCAGCGGACGGCGCCGCGCCAGGTTCAACCGGCCCGGTTCGGAGGGCAGCACCTCGCCAATGCTGCGCGAGGGCAATGCCGCCGCTTCATGCAGCGCCTTGGTGTTCACGCTGGCTTCGAAGCCGGCCTTGAGCCGGGTGGAGCCGCTCTCACGGACCAGCCATTCCACGATGTCATCGTGGTACTGCTCGGCCAGCTGCGCGGCACGACGCAGCACCTGCGCGCGCGTCTCGTACGGGGCGCTGGCCCACTCCCGCTGTGCGGCGGCGGCAGTCTTGGCAGCGGCAGCGATCCCGGCCGGATCGGTCATGGCGATCTGGCCCAGGGTGTTGCCGGTGGCCGGCTCGACCACCTCCTGCACGACAGTGCCGGACTGCCACTGGCCATCGAACTGCTTGCCCGACCACAGCCCGGTCGGCAGGAATGCCGGTGTTGCACTCATTGTTGACTCCTTTGGACGAAAGACGGCCCACGGTCGCCTGTTTGTGCCTGCATTGAATACCGGCGCCTGCCGGCTGCCTATTGGCCGCCGGCAGCAAACCCGCAAGCCATTGCCGGAAAAGGCCTTTCCACCCTGCCCGTTGTCCAGTTAATGGACAGTGCTGACTGCGGCTGCACGCGCGGCAACCGGCAGGGGCCGTACAATCGCCTGCCCAGCCAGCGATGCCGCCCGCCATGAATGACGCCACTTTTGCCGACGACACCGCCCCGGACGGCACCGATTTCCTGGCCGAAACCCGCATGTGGCTGGAGCAGATCGTGATCGGCCTGAACCTGTGCCCGTTCGCCAAGGCGGTCTACGTCAAGGACCAGGTCCGTTTCGTGCTCAGCGATGCGACCACCCCGGAGGCACTGGTAGAGGAGCTGGCAGAAGAGCTGGTGCTGCTGCGCGACACCCCGGCCGAGCAGATCGACACCACGCTGATCGTGCATCCGCATGTGCTGGGCGACTTCCTGGAATACAACGATTTTCTCGACAACGCCGATGCGGCGATCGAGGCGCTGGACCTGCAGGGCATCCTGCAGGTGGCCAGCTTCCACCCGCAGTACCAGTTTGCCGGCGTTGCCGCCGATGACGTCAGCAATTACACCAACCGTGCGCCCTACCCGACCCTGCACCTGCTGCGCGAAGACAGCGTCGAACGCGCGGTGGCCGCCTTCCCGGACCCGGATGTGATCGTGGAGCGCAACATCGAGACCCTGGACAAGCTCGGCATCGAGGGCTGGACCCGCCTGCTGGGGCGCAAGGACACGCCCAGGTGCCACTGACCCCGGCCGTCGCCGACTGGGCCAGCCAGCCATTGCGCGACCGCGTGGTGGTGGTCACCGGTGGCGCGCAGGGCGTGGGGCGTGGCATCGCCCAGGCGGTGCTCGGTGCCGGTGGCAGCGTAATGATCGCCGACCTCGACGCCGATGCCGGCAAGGCCTGCCTGAAGGAATGGGCCTTGCCCGAGCGCGCCGCCTTCCAGCGCACGGACGTGGCCAGCGAGCGCAGCGTGCAGGCGCTGGTGAAGGCGACCGTGAAGCGCTTCGGGTGCATCGATGGACTGGTCAACAACGCCGGCATCGCCAGTGCGCATGGCACGCCGTTGGCGGCGATGACACTGGCCGAATGGCAACGGCGGCTGTCCAGCCTGCACGGCGCGTTCCTGTGCAGCAAGCATGCGTTGCCTGCGCTGCGTGCATCCGCCACGGACCGACGCAGCGCGGCCATCATCAACATCGCCTCCACCCGCGCGTGGCAATCGGAGGCCGACAGTGAGGCTTACGCCGCCGCCAAGGGCGGGCTGGTGGCGTTCACCCACGCATTGGCGATCAGCGAAGGGCCGCAGGTCCGGGTCAACAGCATCAGCCCGGGCTGGATCACCACCGACGCCTGGCAGGCGCCCTCGCGGCGGCGCGCGCCCAAGCTCTCGCGCCGCGACCACGCCCAGCACCCGGTCGGCCGCGTGGGCCAGCCCGACGACATCGGCGCGTTGGCGGTGTTCCTGCTGTCGGAGTTGTCCGGCTTCATCACCGGCCAGGACCATGTGGCCGATGGCGGCATGAGCCGGAAGATGATCTACGCGGTGTAGGTACCGACCGTTGGTCGGTACGCACACACCCGTCTCAGCCCACCATGCCGCTATGCCGCAACAACGCGTCCACGTTCGGCGCACGCCCACGGAACGCAGCGAAGTTTTCCGCCGCACTGCGGCTGCCACCGCGCGACAGCACTTCATCGCGGAAGCGCCGGCCGGTCTCGGCCACATTCCCGGGCGCTTCCTCAAATGCGGCGTACGCATCGGCGCTGAGCACTTCAGCCCACTTGTAGCTGTAGTAGCCGGCCGCGTAACCGCCGGCGAAGATGTGGCTGAACTGGTGCGGGAAGCGGTTCCACTGCGGCGGCCGGTTGACCGCCACTTCGTCGCGCACGCGTTCCAGCAGCGCCAGCACGGTGTCCTGCAGCGGATCGAAGCTGCTGTGCAGCTGCATGTCGAACAGGGCGAATTCCAGCTGGCGCACGGTGAACATGCCGCTCTGGAAATTGCGCGCGGCCAGCATGCGATCGAACAAGGCGCGCGGCAGCGGCTGGCCACTGCCTACGTGCGCGGTCATCGCCTGCACGCGGTCCCACTCCCAGCAGAAGTTCTCCATGAACTGGCTCGGCAGTTCCACCGCGTCCCACTCCACGCCGTTGATCCCGGCCACGCCGAGTTCACCGATGCGGGTCAGCAATTGGTGCAGGCCGTGGCCCATTTCATGGAACAGCGTGGTGACTTCATTGTGGCTGAAGGTGGCCGGCGCGCCGTCGGCGCCCTGGCCGAAGTTGCATACCAGGTAGACCAGTGGCGTCTGCACGCCGGCGGCGCGGTCGCGGCGGTTGCGGCAGTCGTCCATCCACGCACCGCCACGCTTGCCTTCGCGTGCGTACAGGTCCAGGTAGAACTGGCCCACCAGCGCACCCTGCGCATCGACGAGGCGGAAAAAGCGCACGTCCGGGTGCCACACCGGCGCGCTGTCCGGTTGCACCTGCAGGCCGTACAGGCTGTCGATCACACTGAACAAGCCTTCCAGCACCTTGGGTTCGGTGAAGTACTGCTTCACGTCCTGCTCGGCGTAGCTGTAGCGCGCCTGCTTGAGTTTTTCCGCGGCGAAGGCCAGGTCCCAGGCCTCCAGCGCGGGCAGCCCAAGTTCGTCGCGGGCAAACACCTCCAGCTCGGCACGATCGCGCTGCGCATGCGGCCTGGCCTTCGCCGCCAGGTCGCGCAGGAACCCGACCACCTGCGCAGCATCGTCGGCCATCTTGGTGGCGATGGAATACTCGGCATAGTGGGCAAAGCCCAGCAGCGCGGCCAGTTCGGCGCGCAATGCCAGCACGCGATCGATGTTGCCGCTGTTGTCCAGCGCCGCATCGCCGAATTCGGACGCACGCAGGGCGTTGGCGCGGTACAGCGCCTCGCGCAGCGGGCGATGCACGGCATAGGTCTGCACCGGCAGGTAGCACGGCATCTGCAAGGTCAGCTTCCAGCCCGGCAGGCCATCCTTCGCGGCGGCCGCACGCGCGGCGGCGAGCACCTCATCGGGCACGCCGGCCAGCTCGGCGCGGTCTTCCACCTGCAACGACCACGCATCGGTAGCGTCGAGCACGTTCTGTGAGAACCTCGCCGACAGCGCCGACAGTTCCTCCTTGATCGCACTGAAACGGGCCTTTCCGGCGTCGTCCAGCTCGGCCCCGCCGAGGCGGAAATCGCGCAGTGCGTTGTCCAGCACCTTGCGCTGGGCCGGATCGAAGCCCGCCGCTTCAGGCGTGGCGGCCAGCGCGCGATACTGCTCGAACAGCGCCAGGTTCTGGCCCAGCGCACTGCCGAAACGGGTCACCTTGGGCAGCGTGGCGTTGTAGGCCTCGCGCAGCGCCGGGGTGTTGACCACGCCCTGCAGGTGGCCAACCTGGCCCCACGCGCGCCAGAGCCGCTCGGTGGCATCATCCAGCGGCACCACGAAACCGGCCCAGCTGACCGGGGAAACCGTCTCGGCTGCCTTCACCGCGGCCTCGGCCTCGGCCAACAAGGCATCGATGGCCGGGGCGATGTGCTCGGGCTGGATGTCATCAAAGCGCGGCAGGCCGGAAAAATCGAGCAGGGGGTTGGTGGGGGTCACAGGCATCTCCAGACAGCAGGGCCGCCGCAGCGGCATCCCCAACGATATGGCATTGGCCTGGCCCTGGCACAAGGGCTGGGCAGGCCGGCCGATCGCAGCCGGGGCAATGTTCACGCGCGGCTGACGGGTCGCCACGGACGCTGGGCACTCCCTAGGCCGTATCCGGAGCGCTCATGGATGAGGTCCCCTACCCGCTGCCGGCATTCGCCCTGATCGGCACCGCCAGCGCTGCCGAGCTGGACTGGATCGCCGCACTCGGGCCGCCCGAAGAACAGCCGCGCCATCGCAGTGCACTGCAGCAACTGGTGGGCGTGCAGCGCGGGCGGCTGCAGGACGACCAGCTCTGGTACCCCTATGAGGTGATCGAGCGGGGTGCGGGCCGGCTTGCACCCGGGCACGAGCGCGAGTTCGTACTGTGTACGCTGCTGGTGATCCTGGCCGTTCACGCCGGGCAACGTCTGGGCCCGGACCTGGCCCTGCAGTTCGACGACCTGGCCGCGACCTACGAAACCCTGCCACCGGTGCTGCGCGATACCGTGCTGGACGCCTACCAGGCACTGGCGGCCTGATCGCCCCGGACCGGTGCGGCCCGCTACCCCATATTGGTAGAGCCGACCGTTGGCCGGCTGCGCCACTCAGTACAACGCTTCCAGCGAGGTACAAGGCAACCGCGGCAACCCCTGCCCCGCCACCGCCGCAGCGATCACCGCATCGGCCTGTTCCACCTCGATGCCCTGCCGCGGGTACCAGTCCGGGTTGTAGTAGCTGTGCGCATAGCGCTCGCCGCTGTCGCACAGGATGGTCACGATCGAGCCGCTGCGGCCGGCCTGGCGCATCAACTCGGCCGCCTGCAGCACGCCGATGAAGTTGGTCCCGGTGGAGCCGCCCACACGACGCCCGAGCTGGGCGCTGACGTGCCGCATCGCGGCCAGGCTCAACGCATCGGGCACTTTGACCATCGCATCCACGCAGGTCGGGATGAAACTGGATTCCACCCGCGGCCGGCCGATGCCTTCCACCCGCGAACCGCCGCTGCAGGTGAGCTCGCGCCACGGCTGCCCGGCCAACGCGGCGCAGTAGCCGTCGTAGAACACTGACACTTCCGGGTCCGCACACAGGATGCGGGTGTCGTGGCGGCGGTAGCTGACGTAGCGTCCCAGGGTGGCCGCGGTGCCACCGGTACCGGGGCTGCACACGATCCACTCGGGAATCGGGTGCGGCTCTTCGGCCATCTGCTTGAAGATGGATTCGGCGATGTTGTTGTTGGCGCGCCAGTCGGTGGCGCGCTCGGCATAGGTGAACTGATCCATGAAGTGGCCGCCGGTTTCACGGGCCAGCGCTTCGGAGTCGCAGTTCAGGTCGCAGGCGCGCTCGACCAGGTGGCAGCGGCCGCCATGGAACTCGATCGCGGCGATCTTTTCCGGCGAGGTGGTGGCCGGCATCACCGCGATGAACGGCAGCCCCAGCAGCCGCGCGAAATAGGCCTCGGATACGGCGGTGGAGCCGCTGGACGCCTCGATCACCGGGCGCCCTTCGCGCAACCAACCGTTGGTCAGCGCGTACAGGAACAGCGAGCGTGCCAGGCGATGCTTGAGGCTGCCGGTGGGATGGCTGGATTCGTCCTTGAAGTACAGGTCGATGCCGGCATGCCCGGGCAGATCCATCGGGATCAGGTGGGTATCGGCCGAACGGTTGAAATCGGCTTCGATCTTGCGGATGGCAGCGGCCACCCATTCACGCTGCGACATGGCCAGGACTGTGCAAGGAGATGCAGCATTCTACGTCGCCTTGCCGTGCGCCCGCTAAAATGGACCCAACGGCCGTGATTCCCGCGGCTCCGCCACAGGATTCCCCATGAGCCTTGCCTCCCTGCAGTCCCAGCCCGGCGTTGCCGCGCAGGTGCCGGCCGAAACGACCGGTTTCGTGTTCAACCACACCATGCTGCGGGTCAAGTCCAGCGCCGCCTCGCTGGACTTCTACACCGGCGTGCTCGGCTTCCGCCTGATCGACCAGCGCGATTTTGCCGAGGCCCGATTCAGCCTGTACTTCCTGGCCCTGCTGCCGGCCGGCACGCCGATCCCGGAAGACGATGACGCCCGCCGCGTGTGGATGGCCGGCATTCCCGGCGTGCTTGAGCTGACCCATAACCACGGCACCGAAACCCAGGACGGCGCGGTCTACCACGACGGCAACAGCGATCCGCGCGGCTTCGGCCACATCTGCGTGTCGGTGCCGGACATCCAGGCCGCCTGCCAGCGCTTCGACGCATTGCAGGTGCCCTACCAGAAGCGGCTGGAAGAGGGCCGCATGAAGCATCTGGCCTTCATCAAGGATCCGGACGGGTACTGGGTGGAGATCATCTCCAATACGCCCATCGCCTGAATACGCGCATCACCTGATCCAAGCGGCGGACGCGCCTGCACGGTGGTATACCTGCGCACCTGCCAACCCAACGGAGTGCGCATGGAAACCATGGAACTGCATCGCGGCCGCCTGATCGACCACCTGCAGCTGGTGGTGAAGGACCTCGCTGCCAGCCGCCGCTTCTACCAGGCCGTGTTTGACACGATCGGCATTCCGATCGCCGGTGAAGGCGAGGATTACTTCTGGGCCGATGAACTGTTCGTCTCCACCGCCGGCAGCGATGCCGCACTGGGCAAGCTCACTGGCCGCCACCATCTGGCCTTCCAGGCCCGCGACCGCGCCACCGTCGAGGCCTTCCACACGGCGGCACTGGCCAGCGGCGGCACCGACAACGGCGCGCCCGGCGAACGTACCTACCATCCCGGTTACTACGCCGCGTTCGTGATCGATCCGGACGGCAACAACATCGAGGTCGTGTTCCACGGGCCGGCCACCTACAGCGCCGACTCGGTGAAGGTCACCTTCTAGCCGGACCGTCGCATTCCGTTCATGGCGGCAGGCTGGAATGCCCCTGCATCCTCAGGGCCGCGCGTGGCGCGTTTTCCTCAGCACTGCATGATGAGGTAGCCGGCGATCGAGATGCCTCCCATCCACACACCCAGCATCAGCAGCAGGCCCGCCAGCGCGGACAGCAGCCGCCAGCGCAGCAACGCCCCCTTGCTGCGGGAGAACACCCACCACGCCAACAACGGCCCCGCAATCAGCCCGCCCCCCAGCAACAGCAAACCCAACCAGCCGATCCATTCCGGCTTGTGGCCGGCTTCGGGCGGACATTGGGTGGTGGCCTGGGCGACCGGCAACAGCACCAGGTTGAACAGGGCCACTGCTGTCAACGGCCAACGCCTGCCGGACCCTCGCCCGACAGGTGTGGTGCTGTCATCCCCGGGATGCCGCACGATCAAGCCGCGGCGTCAGTGCGCGGCGAGGTAGATGTCCTGCAGCACCGCCTTCTCCAGCTCCAGCTCGCTCAGCAGGTTCTTGACGATATCGCCCAGGCTCAGGATGCCGACCAGGGTGGCGCCTTCGGTGACCATCAGGTGGCGGTGGCGCGAGTAGGTCATCAGCGCCATGGCCTGCTTGAGGGTCGCTTCGGGCGCAATGCCTTCCAGGGCGGCCGATGGCAAGCTGGCGATGACCCGGCGGCCGGCCTGCGGGCCGTCGTCGGCCAGGCTGCGGACGATGTCTTTCTCGGAGATGATCCGTACCGGTGCATCGTCCTTCATTACCACCAGGGCGGCGATCTTGTGCGCGCTCATCTTGTGCGCAGCTGCACCGATCGTGTCGTCCACATCGATGGTAACGATGGCGTCTTTCTTGGATTGCAGGAGTTCGCGGACGTTCATTCTTGTTTCCTGTTACAGGCTACTGAAGTCGAAAGATGCTGCATCTCGCCGACCGTGGCTCTGCATCGGCCGGCGAGGTGCCTGATCGCCAACGAGGTCGGTTGCAATGGATCACCCCTGGCCTCGATCAAGTCGATTCTACGACTGCGCCCGGATGCCCGACGTCGGCATTTTTGGGACGGTTCGTCGTGGAACCGGTTGACGACTCCGAGCATCGCACCGTGGCTGAAACCGACGCTGAATGCCTCCCGGTGGCGGGGCTAAAGTTTGGCCGGCAAGTACCAAGCCGCCTGAAACGGCAAAGGGCGACCCGGCCATGGCTGGCCGGGTCGCCCTTTGGGAGTGCTGTCGGGGAGAGCGGCCGGGCAGCGCCCGGCGCTACTCGACCGTTACGCTCTTGGCCAGGTTGCGCGGCTTGTCCACGTCTGTCCCCCGCGCCAACGCGGTGTGGTAGGCCAGCAGCTGCACCGGGATGGTGTGCACGATCGGGCTCAGCAGCCCGGCGTGGCGCGGCGTGCGGATCACGTGCACGCCTTCGGATTCGACGAAGTTGCTGTCCTGGTCGGCAAACACGAACAGCTCGCCGCCGCGCGCGCGCACTTCCTGCATGTTGGATTTGACCTTTTCCAGCAGGCGGTCGTTGGGCGCGATCACCACCACCGGCATGTCCTCATCCACCAGTGCCAGCGGGCCATGCTTGAGCTCGCCGGCCGGGTAGGCTTCGGCGTGGATGTAGGTGATTTCCTTCAGTTTGAGCGCGCCTTCCAGCGCGATCGGGTAGTGCAGGCCACGGCCGAGGAACAGTGCGCTGCTCTTGCGCGCGAAGCGCTCGGCCCACGCGGCGATCTGCGGCTCCATGTTCAACGCATGCTGCACGCTGCCCGGCAGGAAGCGCAGCTGCTCCAGGTAGTCCGCTTCCTGCGCGGCATCGATGCGGCCGTGCAGTTTGCCCAGCACCACGGTCAGCTGGAACAGCGCGGCCAGCTGGGTGGTGAAGGCCTTGGTCGAGGCCACGCCGATCTCGGCACCGGCACGGGTGTAGCAGACCAGTTCGCTGGCACGCGGGATCGCGCTTTCGGGCACGTTGCAGATCGACAGCGTGTGCAGGTGGCCCAGCGATTTGGCGTACTTCAGCGCCTCCATCGTGTCCAGGGTTTCGCCGGACTGGGAGATGGTGACGATCAGGTGCTTCGGGTTGGCATGGGCGGCGCGGTAGCGGTACTCGCTGGCGATCTCCACGCTGCACGGCAGCCCGGAGATCGATTCGATCCAGTAGCGCGCGGTCAGGCCGGCGTAGTAGCTGGTGCCGCAGGCCAGGATCTGCACGCCTTCGATACCGGCCAGCACCGCTTCGGCATGCTTGCCAAACAGCGCGGCGGGGAAGCCACCGGCGTCGATGGCCGCCTCGATGGTGTCGCCCAGCGCGCGCGGCTGCTCGTGGATTTCCTTCTGCATGAAGTGGCGGTACGGGCCCAGTTCCAGCGAGGCCAGCGAGACGTCGGACAGGTGCACGCCCCGCTCCACCGGCTGGTTGTGCTCGTCATACACCTGCACGCCGTCACGGCGCAGGTCGGCGGTGTCGCCCTCTTCCAGGAAAATCACCCGACGGGTCGAGGAGACGATGGCCGAGACATCGGAGGCGACGAAGTTCTCGCCCTCGCCCAGGCCGACCAGCAGCGGGCAGCCCATGCGGGCGCACACAAAGTGGTCCGGCTCGGCGCGGCTCATCACCGCCAGTGCGTAGGCACCGGTGAGTTCCTTGACCGTGCGCTGCAGCGCGACCAGCAGGCTGTCGCCCCCCTTGAGGTGGTGGTGCATCAGGTGCGCGATGACTTCGGTATCGGTCTGCGACTCGAACACGTAGCCCAGCGCGCGCAGCTTCTCGCGCTGTTCTTCGTGGTTCTCGATGATGCCGTTGTGGACCAGGGCAACGCCGTGGCTGATGTGCGGGTGCGCATTGGCCTCGGTCACCCCACCGTGGGTCGCCCAGCGGGTGTGGCCGATACCCAGCAGTGAATCGAAGCCTTCGGCGGCGGCGGCCTTCTCCATCTCGGCCACGCGACCGGTGCGGCGCACGCGGCGCACCTCGGCCTGCGGCATGGAGCGGTCGATGACGGCAATGCCAGAGGAGTCGTAGCCGCGGTATTCCAGCCGCTTCAGTCCTTCGATGAGTACCGGTACCACGTCGCGATTGGCGATCGCTCCCACAATGCCGCACATAGTTCTGATCCCTGCCGTTGAAGCCTGCATTCTAGCGTGGCGCCCCTCCCTGCCAGGCCGCTGTCCGCTTAACGAATGTGTCCGCCGGGCTGTCCGCGGACACACGGACAGCGGCAGTGCTCACGCAAGCCATTGATTTTACGAGCGCGAAAGTTGGCACGGAGTCTGCTTCATACCCGGTAACCCAACCGCGAACGAGCCCGATGATCCGCGACACTTCTGCCCAGGACCAGTCTCTCTCCGCTGCCAGCACGGCCGCCCCGTGGAAGCGCTGGCTGTGGCCGGGCCTCGCCGCGCTGGTGGTGCTGCTGGCCATCGGTTTCGCCGCCCGTGCCTGGCTTGGCGCCAGCCGCTCCTTCGACGGGGCGCGGGTGCGCATCGCCGAGGTCGGCCGGGGCGACCTGGTCCGCGACATCGCCGCCGACGGCCGGGTGATCGCGGCCAACAGCCCGATCCTGTATGCCATCTCGGCCGGCACCGTGGACCTGAAGGTGGTCGCCGGTGACGTGGTCAAGAAGGGCCAGGAGCTGGCGGTGATCGACAGCCCCGAGCTGCGCAGCAAGCTGGCCCAGGAACAGGCCACCCTGGCCGGTTTGGAAGCGGAGGCCAGCCGGGCCACCCTGGATGCCACCCTGGCCCGGGCCAAGGCACGCAAGGAAACCGACCAGGCCAGCATCGACCGCCAGGCCGCCGAGCGCGACCTGCAGCGCTTCCAGCGCGGTTTCGATGGCGGCGCGGTGCCGCAGATCGACCTGGCCAAAGCCAACGACAGCCTGAAAAAGGCCGACATCCAGCTGGCCAACGCCCAGACCGATGCCCGCCTGCAAGGCCAGGGCGCAGACCTGGATGCCCGCAACAAGCGCCTGCTGGCCGACCGCCAGAAGGCGGTGGTGGCCGAGGTGCAGCGCCAGGTGGATGCGCTGACCCTGCTGGCCCCCTTCGATGGCCAGGTCGGCCAGGTGCAGGCGATCCAGCACACCAATGTGATCGCCAATGCGCCGATCCTCGGCGTGGTCGACCTGTCGCGCTTCGAGATCGAGATCAAGGTGCCGGAAAGCTTCGCCCGCGACCTGGCGATCGGCATCCCCGCCCAGCTCACCAGCGGCAACGGCCAGCCGTTCCCGGGCGAGATCAGCGCGGTATCCCCGGAAGTGGTGGCCGGCGAAGTGAATGCCCGCATCCGCTTCTCCGACAAGCAGCCGCAAGGCCTGCGCCAGAGCCAGCGCATGCAGGCCCGGGTGGTGCTCGATACCCGCCGCAACGTGATCAAGGTCGAACGCGGCGCGTTTGTCGAACAGGGCAACGGCCAGGCCTACGTGATGGACGGCAGCACCGCGGTGCGCCGCCCGGTCAAGCTCGGGGTGAGCAGCCTGGGCGAAGTGGAAGTGCTTTCCGGCCTGCAACCCGGCGATCGCGTCGTGGTCTCCGGCAGCGACCTGTTCGGCGATGCCGAGCACGTGTCGATCAACTGATACGCCCCAACGAACCCCTCTCAACTCAACTGCCCTCACAACGAACTGCAAAGGAAAACAGCCATGCTCGAGATGCGCTCGGTCGCCAAAGTATTCCGCACCGAACAGGTGGAAACCCATGCCCTGCGGTCGCTGGACCTGCATGTCCGCGAAGGCGAGTTCGTGGCCGTGACCGGTCCGTCCGGCTCGGGCAAGACCACTTTCCTCAACATCGCCGGCCTGCTGGAGACCTTCACCAGCGGCACCTACCTGCTCGATGGCCAGGATGTCAGCAAGCTCGGCGATGACGCCCGCAGCCGCCTGCGCAACCAGAAGATCGGTTTCATCTTCCAGGGCTTCAACCTGATTTCGGACCTCAACCTGTTCGACAACGTCGACGTGCCGCTGCGCTACCGCGGCATGCCGGCGGCCGAGCGCAGGCAGCGCATCGAGAAGGCGCTGGGCCAGGTCGGCCTGGGCTCGCGCATGAAGCACTATCCCTCCGAGCTGTCCGGCGGCCAGCAGCAGCGCGCGGCCATCGCACGTGCACTGGCAGGTAGCCCGCGCCTGCTGCTGGCCGATGAACCGACCGGCAACCTGGACAGCCAGATGGCCCGCGGGGTGATGGAGCTGCTGGAAGAAATCAACGCCGCCGGCACCACCATCGTCATGGTGACCCATGATCCGGAACTGGCCGCACGCGCGCAGCGCAACGTGCACATCGTCGATGGCCAGGCCACCGACCTGGTGCGCGAGCCGGTGCTGGCCACGCCGCGTCCCGCTGTTGCCACGCTCAACGACTGAGGCCCGCCACCATGCTCGCCTACTACTTCCGACTGGCCCTGCGCAGCTTCCGGCGCAACAAGGTGCTGACCGCGCTGATGGTGATCGCCATCGGCCTGGGCATCGGCGCCTCGATGACCACCCTGACCGTGTTCCACGTGCTGTCCGGCGACCCGATCCCGCAGAAGAGCAACCGCATCTTCAACGTGCAGGTCGACCCGCGGCCGATGATCGGCTTCCAGCCCGGCGAAGAGCCCGAAGAACAGATGACCCGCTTCGACTCCGAAGCCCTGCTTCGCGAGAAGCATGCCAAGCACCAGGCGATGATGACCGGGGGCGGCGTCACCATCGAACCGGAGGGCAGCGCGCTGCGCCCGTTCACTACCGATGCGCGTTACACCTCCAGCGACTTCTTCCCGATGTTCGATACGCCGTTCCTGTATGGGCAGGGCTGGAAGAGCAGCGATGACGAAGGCCACGGCCGGGTGGCGGTGATCTCCAACACGCTCAACAAGAAACTGTTCGATGGCAGCAACAGCGTCGGCAAGCAGCTGCGCATGGATGCGCATACCTTCACCGTGGTCGGCGTGCTCGATGACTGGAACCCGAACCCGCATTTCTATGACCTGGAAACCGGCAAGTACGGCGACAGCGAAGATGTGTTCGTGCCCTTCTCCACCACGATCGAATTGAAGTTCGACCGCAACGGCAACATGAACTGCTTCGGCCGCAAGGGTGAAAACGACGAAACCTCGCTGACCGCCGCCTGCACCTGGCTGCAGTATTGGGTGGAGCTGGAGACGCCATCGCAGGCCGCCGACTACCGCGCCTACCTGGAAAACTACTCGGCGCAGCAGCGTGCCGCCGGTCGCTTCGAGCGGCCCAGCAACGTGCGCCTGCGCAACGTGATGGAATGGCTGGACTACAAGCAGGTGGTGCCCGGTGACGTGCGCCTGCAGCTGTGGCTGGCGATGGGGTTCCTGCTGGTCTGCCTGATCAATACCGTCGGCCTGTTGCTGGCCAAGTTCCTGCGTCGCAGTGGTGAGATCGGCGTGCGTCGTGCACTCGGCGCCAGTCGCGGGCAGATCTTCCTGCAGTCGCTGGTCGAAGCGGGCACCGTCGGCCTGGCCGGTGGCGCACTGGGCCTGTGCCTGGCGGCGCTGGGCCTGTTCGCGGTACGCCAGCAGCCGGTGGAGTACGCCAAGCTGGCCACGCTGGATGGACAGATGCTGCTGCTCACGCTCGGCCTGACCCTGGGCGCCAGCCTGCTGGCAGGCTTCCTGCCCGCGCTGCGCGCGATGCAGGTCACCCCCGCCATCCAACTCAAATCGCAGTAAGGATCCGGAGCACATCATGGATATCCGTCCCATCCTCACCACGCTGCGCCGGCACAAGACCGCGGCCGCACTGATCGTGCTGGAGATCGCGCTGACCTGCGCGATCGTCTGCAATGCCCTGTTCCTGATCAGTCAGCGCATCGAGAAAATCAACCAGCCCAGCGGCATTGCCGAAACCGAACTGCTGGAAGTTCGCCTGGGCGGCATCGGCAAGCAGGTCAATGCCGAAGCCCGTACCCGTGAAGACCTCGCGGCGCTGCGCAGCGTGCCCGGGGTCAAGAGCGTGGTGCCGATCAACCAGTTGCCGTTCCGCCGCAACTCATGGAACAGCAGCCTGTCGCTGACGCCCGAGCAGGAGCGCCCGACGCTGAACGCGTCGCAGTACTTCGGCAGCGAAGGCACCCTGGACACCATGGGCCTGGAACTGATCGGCGGGCGTGACTTCCAGAGTGACGAGTTCCGCGATCTCACCTCGGTGATCGCCGACAGCTCGATGGCGGAAAAAGGCGCCACGGTGATCCTGTCCAAGGCCGCCGCCGACAAGATGTTCCCCGGTGCCGAGGCCGTGGGCAAGACCGTCTACAGCGGTTCCATGCCGCTGCGGGTGATCGGCGTGGTCAAGGAACTGGCGCGCCCGTCAACGATGGAGGGCGACTCCCGCTACTCGATGGTGCTGCCACTGCGGGTCACCTATGTTGAAGGCTTCTACCTCATCCGGGTCACCGACCCGGCACGTCGTGACGAGGTGCTCAAGGCATCGGTGGCAGCGCTGGAGCGGGTCGATCCCAGCCGGTTGGTGCGGGCCAAGCTCACCTATGAAAATCAGCGCAACAAGTTCTTCCAGAACGACCGTGCCATGGTCGGCCTGCTCATCACCGTGTGCGTGGCACTGCTGGTGGTCACCGCACTGGGCATCATCGGCCTGGCCAGCTTCTGGGTGCAGCAGCGTACCAAGCAGATCGGCATCCGCCGTGCGCTGGGCGCTACCCGCGGGCAGATCCTGCGTTATTTCCAGACCGAGAACTTCCTGCTGGCCACGATCGGCATCGTGCTGGGCATGCTGATGGCCTACACCATCAACCTGTGGCTGATGAACACCTATGAGCTGCCGCGCATGCCCATCAGCTACCTGCCCATCGGCGCGGTACTGCTGTGGCTGCTGGGCCAGATCGCGGTGTTCGGGCCGGCCCATCGTGCCGCCGCGGTGCCGCCGGCCGTAGCCACCCGGAGTGCCTGACATGCGCATGCTCACGGCCACCTCGATACTGTTTTCATTGCTGCTGGCCGCCCCGGCGGGCGCGGCCACCACCCGCACCGAATCCTCGCGCCTGGACTGGCGCGAGGACGGCCTGCACCTGGCCATCGAGGCCAGCCAGGGCGTGATGCGGGTGCGCAACGCGGTGCCGGCCGGGCACTTCGGCGTGCGCACCGGCGACCAGATCCTCAAGGTCGATGGCCAGCCGGTACGCCGCGTCGACGACCTGACCGCAGGGCTGGCCCGCAGTACCCGCGCCCAGGTGCCGGTCACCCTGCTGCGCGATGGCCGTGAGCAGGTGGTGGCGGTATCCACCACGGCCTGGCGTGGCGTACTGCCACCAGCCCCGCCGGCACCGCCGCCGCCGCCGCCCTCCCCGGGCCATTGACGATGATGCCCGCCGGGCCACCCTGCCGGTGGGCCCGGCGCTCCGGTACTCTTCAACCCATCCTTCCGCCTTTCGTTGCCGCATGCCTTCAATCCTGATAATCGACGACAACACCAGCGTCGGTACCGCGCTGGAAGTGCTGTTCTCGCTGCACGACATCGAGGCGTTGCATGCCGTGTCGCCCGAGGCCGGGCTGGCGCTGCTGGAACAACAACCGGTGGACCTGGTGATCCAGGACATGAACTTCACCGAGGACACCACCTCCGGCGAGGAAGGCGAAGCGCTGTTCCAGCAGATCCGCGCGCGCCATCCCGACCTGCCGGTGATCCTGCTGACCGCCTGGACCCACCTGAGCAGCGCGGTGGACCTGGTCCGCGCCGGCGCCGCCGACTACGTGGCCAAGCCCTGGGACGACCGCAAGCTGCTGCTCACGGTGAACAACCTGCTGGAGCTGTCTGAAACCCGCCATGAGCTGGACCGCCGCCGCGAACGCGAACAGCGTGACCGCAGCGCGCTGGAGGCCCGCTACGACCTGCGGGGCGCGGTGGTGGCCGACCCGGCCAGCGAACGGGTGGTGAACCTGGCCTGCCAGGTGGCACGCTCGTCGCTGCCGGTGCTGATCACCGGCCCCAACGGGGCGGGCAAGGAGAAGATCGCCGAGATCATCCAGGCCAACTCGCTGGTGGCCAAGGGTCCGTTCATCGCACTCAACTGCGGCGCCATTCCCGCCGAGCTGATCGAGGCCGAGCTGTTCGGCAGCGAGGCCGGTGCCTACACCGGTGCCAACAAGGCGCGTGAGGGCAAGTTCGAGGCCGCCGATGGGGGCACGCTGTTCCTGGATGAGATCGGCAACCTGTCGCCCGGTGGCCAGATGAAGCTGCTGCGCGTACTGGAAACCGGACGCTTTGAACGGTTGGGGTCCAACCGCGAACGCCAGGTCAAGGTACGCGTGGTCAGTGCGACCAACGCCGATCTGGCCGCGATGATCCGCGACGGCAGCTTCCGCGAAGACCTCTACTATCGCCTCAATACCGTCGAGCTGGCGCTGCCGCCGCTGGCCGAGCGCACCGGTGACATCCTGCCGCTGGCCGAGCGCTTCCTCACAGGCGACAAGCCGCTGTCCAGTGCGGCCGCCAGTGCCCTGCAGCGGCATGGGTGGCCGGGCAACGTGCGCGAGCTGCGCAACGTGATCCAGCGCGCCGAACTGCTGGCGCAGGGCGCACGCATCGAGGTGACCGACCTCAACCTGCCGCGTACCGCCAGTGCACCGCGCCCGGCCAGCCCGGCAATCGACCCGGACCGCAGCCACATCGAATCGGCGCTGGCGCGCAACCACCACATCATCGCCCAGACCGCTGCCGAACTCGGCCTCAGCCGGCAGGCACTGTACCGGCGCATGGACCGCTACGGCATCCCGCGCGAATGAAGCGCAGCTCCTT
This sequence comes from Stenotrophomonas sp. GL_101, assembly GCF_057835675.1. Classification (NCBI taxonomy): domain Bacteria; kingdom Pseudomonadati; phylum Pseudomonadota; class Gammaproteobacteria; order Lysobacterales; family Lysobacteraceae; genus Stenotrophomonas; species Stenotrophomonas sp. GL_101. Next base: position 4,098,314 of record NZ_CM174432.1, read on the forward strand.
CACCTTCCGCCTGTTCCTGCGCCTGCTGCCGGTGCTGGCGCTGGCTGCGGCGTTCCCCTGGGCGCTGGCCTTCTGGCTGGACCATGGCTGGGTGATTGCGCTGGTCTCGGTGGTGCTGCTGCTGGCATTGATGTGGTGGAGCCTGCGGCGGGCCACCGCCCCGGTGCGCTCGCTGCTGCGTGCCCTGTCGGGCACCACCAGCAGCTACCGCGATGGGGAATACAACTTCGGCGTGCATTGGCCCGGCAATGACGAGCTGGGCGACCTGGTACAGGCCCACCGCGAACTGGGCGATGTGCTGCGCGAGCAGCGCCAGGGCCTGGTCCAGCGCGAACTGCTGCTGGACACCATGGTGCAGAACACGCCGGTATCGATGCTGCTGCTGGCCAATGGCGGCGACGGCATCCAGCGCGTGATGTTCTCCAACCTGGCCGCACGCAAACTGCTGCACAACGGCTGGAAGCTGGAGGGCCAGCGCATGGCCGACGTGCTGGAAACCATGCCGGTGGAACTGCGCGATGCGATCACCCGCGGGGGCGACAGCCTGTTTGCGGTGCGCGAGGAAGGCAGCGAGGAGGACGACGATGAGGGCGAGCAGGTCTACCACCTGTCGCGGCGCAACTTCCATCTCAATGGCCGCCCGCACGACCTGCTGCTGATCCGCCTGCTCACCGCCGAACTGCGCCGCCAGGAAGTGCAGACCTGGAAGAAGGTGATCCGGGTAATCAGCCATGAACTGAACAATTCGCTGGCCCCGATCGCCTCGCTGGCGCATTCCGGCGGCGAACTGGTGCGGCGTGGCAAGACCGAGCGCCTGGAAGAGGTGTTTGCCACCATCGAAGACCGCGCGCGCCACCTGGAAGGCTTCATCCGCGGCTACGCACGCTTTGCCAAGCTGCCGCAGCCGCAGCTGCAGAACGTGCAATGGCTTCAGTTCCTGACCAGCCTGCAGCTCCAGATTCCGTTCCGCATGGCACCGGTGTCCGATGAGCTGCAGAGCCGGATCGACATCGCCCAGCTCGGCCAGGCGCTGCTGAACCTGCTCAAGAACGCACACGAATCGTGCAGTGAAGCCGATCCGCCCAACGACGATGTCGAGGTGCGCCTGACCCGGCTGCCGCAGTGGTTGCGGCTGGAAGTGCTGGACCGCGGCAAGGGCATGAACGAGGCCGTCCTGCAGAATGCACTGATGCCGTTCTACTCCACCAAGCGCAACGGCACCGGGCTGGGATTGGCACTGACCCGTGAGATCGTGGAAGCGCACGGCGGGCGCGTCTCGCTGCAGAACCGCCGCGAAGGCGGCCTGTGCGTGGCCATCTTCCTGCCGGCGTAGCCGGCGTGCCCACCAACGGTGGGCACCTACCCGGGGTTGCGGGGGGGCGCGCCGACGGTGGGCACCTCCCCCGGGTTGCGGGGGTGCGCACCGACGGTGGGCACCTACCCGGCGTTGCGGGGTGCGCGCCGACGGTGGGCACCTCCCCGGGGTTGCGGGGGTGCGCGCCGACGGTGGGCACCTACCCGGGGTTGCGGGGGTGCGCGCCGACGGTGGGCACCTACCCGGCGTTGCGGGGGTGCGCGCCGACGGTAGGCGACGACCGTTGGTCGTCGCGCGGTGATCAATGGGAACGCTGACAGCGTGTACCGACCAACGGTCGGTACCTACCGCGTGTTGGGCGGTACCTACCGGGTGTTGGTGAGTACCTACCGGTTGGTGGCGTCTACCGGCCACCGGCACCAGGAAAACGGGTAATCGCCAATCCGCTCCACCAACCCGGCCCTGACCGGATTCTCCACGACGTAGAGGGCGTGGCGGCGCAGCGGCCCATCTTCGTCGCATGAGCGCAGGCAGTGATCATGAAATCCTTTCTGCCATACTTGTCCCGTGCGATTGTGCAAGCGGTGGATGAACAAGGCACTGCGTGATTTGAAGCGCTGTGCAACATGGGAAAGCGGGGTGTGGCCCAGCTGGAAAAACCAATGGACGTGATCGGGCATGACCACCCAGGCCAGCGATATCGTCAGGCCTTGTGCATCAATCTGTGGGAACAGCTCGGTGATGACGCGAGCAGCATCCTGGCGGGTGAACCAGGGGTACCGGTGCGCGCAGACCATTGTGAGCAGGTATGCATGGTGGGCCATGGACGTGCGACCAAGACGAAGCCGTGGGCTGTTCATGCCACGATGATGGTCGACCCGGCAGCCCGACGATATCGGCACACCACATGCGTCGGGATCGGGGGGTTGGGCAACGCCGGGTAGGCGACGACCGTTGGTCGTCGCGCGCTCCCTCCGTATTAGCGTGCCCACCAACGGTGGGCACCCACCGGGCGCGTGTCGGCGTGCCCACCAACGGTGGGCACCTACCTGGGGTTGCGGGTTATTTCTTTACCGGGCGCTTCCAGCCATCGATGGTTTCCTGGCGTGCGCGCGCCAGGGTCAGCTTGCCCTCCGGCGCGGTGCGGGTGATCACCGAACCGGCGGCGATCGTGGCGCCTGCACCGATCACCAGCGGGGCCACCAGGGCGCTGTTGGAACCGATGAAGGCGTTGTCGCCGATGGTGGTCTGCGACTTGTTCACCCCGTCGTAGTTGCAGGTGATCGTGCCGGCACCGATGTTGACCTTGGCACCGATCACCGCATCGCCCAGGTAGGTCAGGTGGTTGGCCTTGCTGCCCGGGCCCAGGGTGACTTTCTTGGTCTCCACGAAGTTGCCCACGTGCGCGCCCTCGCCCAGCACCGTGCCCGGGCGCAACCGCGCGAACGGGCCGATCTCGGCTGCGCCATCGCTGACCACGCCGTCCAGGTCGCAATGCGGCTTGACCACCGTGCCGGCGGCCAGCCTGACGTCCTTGAGCCGGGTGAACGCACCGATGCTGACGCCGTCGCCGAGTTCCACCGTGCCTTCCAGGATCACGTTGACGTCGATCTGCACATCACGCCCCACGGTGACCGTGCCGCGGATGTCCAGGCGTGCCGGATCCAGCACGCGTGCGCCCTGCATGCACAGCATGCGCGCCTGGCGCAGCTGCCAGGCGCGCTCCAGCTGCGCCAGCTGCCACGGGTCGTTGGCACCTTCCGCTTCCTGGGCATCCTCGACAAAGGCCATGTCCGCCGGGGTGTAGTCGCGTGCCGCAGCCGCGAACACATCGGTGAGGTAATACTCGCCCTGCGCGTTGTGGTTGGACAGTTGCGACAGCCAGCCCCGCAGCGCGGTCGATTCGGCGCTGAGGATGCCGGTGTTGATGGTACGGAGGGCCAGCTGCTCCTCGTTGGCGTCCTTCTGCTCGATGATCGCCGCGACCCGGCCCTCGGCATTGCGCACGATGCGGCCATAGCCGGTCGGATTGGCGACCTCGGCCACCAATACCGCCAGCCGACCTGGCTGGGCGAGCAGATGGCGCAGTGTGTCGGCGCGGATCAACGGCACGTCGCCGTACAGCACCAGCACCGTCGCGGCGTCCGGTACCTGCGGCATCGCCTGCTGCACGGCATGGCCGGTGCCCAGCTGCTCGCGCTGTTCGGCCCAGCGCAGGTCGGGCTGGTCGGCGAAGGCCTCGCGCACCGCCTCGCCACCGTGCCCGTAGACGATATGGATCGCATCGGGCTGCAGGGTGCGTGCGGCGTCGATCACGTGGGCCAGCATCGGTTGGCCGGCGATGGGCTGCAGCACCTTGGGCAGCAGGGACTTCATGCGCTTGCCGGCGCCGGCGGCGAGGATGATGACGTGCAGGGGTTGGGTCATGGGGCGGCGGTGTGTAGGCGGTAGTCGCTGCGATTCTAGAACGCGGACAGTTAACATGCTGCGTTTCCGCATCGGCATCGTCTTCCCGTGAGCCTGATCCGCCAAGGCAGCAGCTTTCTGATCATCGGTGGGGTGCAGCTGGCCCTGGACTGGGGCGTGTTCGTGGCCGCCACCGCACTGGGCATGCCGGTGGCACCGGCCAATCTGCTGGGACGGGTATGCGGCATGCTGCTGGGGTTCTGGCTCAACGGCCGGCATACGTTCGCCGTTGCCGGGCAGGCGCGGCTGGGCTGGAGGCGCTTCGTGCGCTTCGGGGTGTTGTGGCTGCTGCTCACCGCGATCAGCACGTTGCTGGTGAGCGTTGCGGCCCACCGGTTGGGGCTGCGCGACGCCTGGCTGGCCAAGCCTCTGGTGGAGGGCGGCTTGGCGGTCGTGTCATTCCTGTTGATGCGGCGCTTCGTCTACCGTTGAGCGGCCGGCGCGACAACCGGGCACCTGCACGGTGCCCGGCCGCTATCAGCTTATTCGCACTTCAGCGCGCTGGCCACTTGGGCAAACTGGTCGTTGGCCGCCTTGCAGCCGGCCTCCAGCGCGGTCTTGTCCTGCATGGCGCCCCACTGGGCCTTGGCCTGGTCCACGCCCTGCTGGAAGGCCGCGGCCGTCTGCGCGTTGGACTTGTCAAAGCAGGTCTTGGCGCGGGTCAGGTAGGCCTCGCAGGCCTGCGGCAGGCCCGAGCCCACGCCGGCATCGGCGACCGGCGCGGTAGCGGCCGCCGGGGCGGGAGTTGCGGGAGCGGCAGCGTCTTCCTTCTTGCCGCACGCCACCAGGCCGGTGAGGACCACCGAGAGAATCAATACCTTCTTGAACATGGTCATTCCTTGATTGAACGGTCAGGGATTTCAGATGCCTGCATGACAGTCTCCAGCCGGGGGCATGTCGGGCGGTTGCAGTTCTAGCATCATTGCCCGGCAGAGTCATCCGGGGCCCGGGGCCGGGCAGGCGCGTCGCTCGTGCAGAAACCCACCGTGGCCCGCACCAGCGCGATACGACTGGCCTCCTCCCTCGTCGCCTCCGGCGCTGACCGCCGGGCGATGGCCTGTGCGAGCCGGTGCGGGCAGGTCGGCGCGGCACGCACATCGCCCAGCGGTGCCCAGTGCGAAAGCAGATGCTCATCGAGGACATCGATGCGTTGCCGGATAGCCTCCAGCGACGGCGCCGGCGGGGGTGGCGCGCCCAGCAGGAAGTGGTGCACGTCCACATGCTGCAGCAGCTTGTTGGCTTCGATCAGCTGGCGGTAGGTATCGACCACCCTGTCCGGGTCCAGCCCCATCCGTACGGCGCGCTCGCGCTTGTCCTCCAGTACGGCGGCCTCACGCTGCGGGTCTTCGATCGGACGTCCGGCGGGAAACTTGTAGGCCGCCACGTCGTGGGCGATGGCATTGCGCGCCGCCACCAGGTCGACCCAGTCGTCCAGGCTGTCGCGCGGCGCGCGCGCCGAAACGCTGGCCGACACCAGCAGGCTGCAGGCCATCGCGAGGGCCGTGGTGGTGCGTGCAGGGTTCATCATCAGCACTCGAGCAAGGGGTGCCGTCGATTCTGCCCGCCACACCCGCGCGCCGTTGCCGGATCGATCACACTCCCGGCCATTGCCACCCAGGTTGGCCCAGATACGACAACGCCGGCACAAGGCCGGCGCGGTCGAAAAACAGATGCGTGGTACTCAGTGCTTGAGCGTCTTGCGCAGGCGCTCCAGCGCCTGCAGCTGGACCACCGCTTCGGCCAGCTTCTGCTGCGCCTGCGCGATGTCCATCGCCTCACCACGGTTGGCCAGCATGCGCTCGGCTTCTTCCTTGGCTTTGCGCACCGACGCTTCGTCGATGTCCTGGGCGCGGATCGCGGTGTCGGCCAGCACGGTCACCACCTGCGGCTGCACCTCGAGGATGCCGCCGGAGATGGCGAAATCCAGCTGCTCGCCACTCGGCGTGGTCACCACCACCTTGCCCGGCTTCAGGCGGGTGATCAGCGGCGCGTGCTTGGGCGCGATGCCCAGCTCGCCCAGCTCACCGGTGGCCACGACCAGGGTTGCTTCACCCCGGAAGATTTCCTGCTCGGCGCTGACGATGTCGCAACGAATGGTGCTCATGTAACTCTCTTCGCTAGGGGGCGGGTGTTACCCACCGCAGGGATTCCGCAGCGGTGGGCATGCGCCCACCCCGTGTCACGGTCGGGACGGGCCATGCCCGCCCCTGCCGCATCAGGCCTTCTCGGCCATCTTCTTGGCTTTCTCAACCGCTTCTTCGATGCTGCCGACCATGTAGAACGCCTGCTCGGGCAGGTGGTCGTACTCGCCATCGACGATGGCCTTGAAGCCCCGGATGGTGTCCTTCAGCGACACGTACTTGCCCGGCGAACCGGTGAACACTTCGGCCACGTGGAACGGCTGGCTGAAGAAGCGCTCGATCTTGCGGGCGCGGGTCACGGCCTGCTTGTCTTCTTCGGACAGTTCGTCCATGCCCAGGATGGCGATGATGTCCTTCAGTTCCTTGTACTTCTGCAAGGTCTGCTGGACGCGCTGGGCGGTGTCGTAATGCTCGTGGCCGATGACCAGCGGGTCCATCTGGCGGCTGGTGGAATCCAGCGGATCCACGGCCGGGTAGATACCCAGCGAGGCGATCGAACGCGACAGGGTCACGGTCGAATCCAGATGGGCGAACGTGGTGGCCGGCGACGGATCGGTCAAGTCATCGGCGGGCACGTAGACGGCCTGGATCGAGGTGATCGAGCCATTCTTGGTCGAGGTGATGCGCTCCTGCAGGACGCCCATTTCCTCGGCCAGGGTCGGCTGGTAGCCCACGGCCGACGGCATGCGGCCCAGCAGCGCGGACACTTCGGTACCGGCCAGGGTGTAGCGGTAGATGTTGTCCACGAACAACAGCACGTCCTTGCCCTTGCCGTTCTCGTCCTTCTCGTCGCGGAAGTACTCGGCCATGGTCAGGCCGGTCAGCGCGACGCGCAGACGGTTGCCCGGCGGCTCGTTCATCTGGCCGTACACCATCGCGACCTTGTCCAGGACGTTGGAGTCCTTCATCTCGTGGTAGAAGTCGTTGCCCTCACGGGTACGCTCACCCACGCCGGCGAACACCGACAGGCCGCTGTGCGCCTTGGCGATGTTGTTGATCAGTTCCATCATGTTGACGGTCTTGCCGACGCCGGCGCCGCCGAACAGGCCGACCTTGCCGCCCTTGGCGAACGGGCACATCAGGTCGATGACCTTGATGCCGGTTTCCAGCAGCTCGGTGGCCGGGGACTGGTCTTCGTACGACGGGGCTTCGCGGTGGATTTCCCAGCTGTCGCTGGCGGTCACCGGACCGGCTTCGTCGATCGGACGGCCCAGCACGTCCATGATGCGGCCCAGCGTGCCTGCACCGACCGGCACCGAGATGGCGCGTTCGGTGTTGGTGGCCACCAGGTTGCGCTTCAGGCCGTCGGTGGAGCCCAGCGCGATGCAACGGACCACGCCGTCACCGAGCTGCTGCTGCACTTCCAGCGTGATTTCGGTGTTTTCCACCTTCAGCGCGTGGTACACCCTCGGCACCGACTCGCGGGGGAACTCTACGTCGACGACGGCGCCGATGATCTGAACGATCTTGCCCTGACTCATTGCTGCAATCCTCTAATGTGTGCTTTGACTGTGCGCGTCAGACTGCTGCCGCGCCGCCGACGATTTCGGAGATTTCCTGGGTGATCGCTGCCTGCCGGGCCTTGTTGTAGACCAGCTGCAGGGTTCCGATCAGCTTGTTCGCGTTGTCACTGGCCGACTTCATCGCGACCATGCGGGCTGCATGCTCGGACGCGACGTTTTCCAGCACCGCCTGGTACACCAGCGACTCGACGTAACGCGTCATCACATGCTCGAGCACGGTCGCGGCGTCGGGTTCGTACAGGTAGTCCCAGTCGTGATGCGCGACCTGCTTCTCAGCGGCCGGCAACGGCAGCAACTGGTCGAAGCTGGCCTTCTGCGTCATCGTGTTGATGAAGCGGTTGTAGACCAGGAACACGCGGTCGACCTTGCCGTCGGTGAACGCATCGAGCATCACCTTGATCACGCCGATCAGCTGTTCCAGGTGCGGCACGTCGCCCATGTGGGTGACACTGCCGACCATGTTGACCTTGACCCGGCGGAAGAAGGTGGACGCCTTCTGGCCGATGGTCACCACGTCGATCTCGGCACCCTGCTCCTGGAACTGGCGCATGTCACCGAGCATCTTGCGGAACAGGTTGTTGTTCAGGCCGCCGGCCAGGCCGCGGTCGGAGGAGATCACGATGTAGCCGACCCGCTTGACCTCGTCGCGCTGGACCAGGAACGGATGCTGGTAATCGGTGCTGGCCTGGGCCAGGTGGCCGATCACCTGCTTCATCGCCTGCGCATACGGACGCGACGTCTTCATCCGCTCCTGCGCCTTGCGGATCTTGGAGGCCGAGACCATTTCGAGCGCGCGCGTCACCTTGCGGGTGTTCTGCACGCTCTTGATCTTGGTTTTGATTTCGCGTCCGCTAGCCATCTCTTATTCCCGTAGAGCGGGGCGCTGCCCCGCTGCATTCAACGGTGTGGCGGGGCCATGGCCCCGCCCCACATGCGGCTTACCAGCTGCCGGTGGTCTTGAACTCGGCGATGCCCTTCTTGAAGGCCGCTTCGATGTCGTTGTCCCAACCGCCGGTGGCGTTGACCTTGCTGATCAGCTCGCCCTGGGTGTTGGCGAAGTGGGCATGCAGGCCCTCTTCCAGCGCCAGCAGCTTGTTGACCGGCACGTCGTCGAGATAACCCTCGTTGACGGCGTAGATGGTCAGCGCCTGGTTGGCGATCGACATCGGCGCGTACTGCTTCTGCTTCATCAGCTCGGTGACGCGCTGACCGCGCTCGAGCTGCTTGCGGGTGGCTTCGTCCAGGTCCGAGGCGAACTGCGCGAACGCAGCCAGCTCGCGGTACTGGGCCAGCGAGATACGGATGCCGCCGGACAGCTTCTTGATGATCTTGGTCTGGGCCGCACCACCGACGCGCGACACCGAGATACCGGCGTTCACGGCCGGGCGGATGCCCGAGTTGAACAGATCGGTTTCCAGGAAGATCTGGCCATCGGTGATCGAGATCACGTTGGTCGGCACGAACGCGGACACGTCGCCGGCCTGGGTTTCGATGATCGGCAGCGCGGTGAGCGAGCCGGTCTTGCCGGTGACGGCACCGTTGGTGAACTTCTCCACGTACGCTTCGGACACGCGCGCAGCGCGCTCGAGCAGGCGCGAGTGCAGATAGAACACGTCGCCCGGGTAGGCTTCACGGCCCGGCGGGCGCTTCAGCAGCAGCGAGATCTGGCGGTAGGCGACAGCCTGCTTGGACAGATCGTCGTACACGATCAGCGCGTCTTCGCCGCGGTCCATGAAGTACTCACCCATGGTGCAGCCCGAGTAGGCGCTGATGTACTGCATGGCGGCCGATTCGGACGCGGTGGCGGCCACGACCACGGTGTGGGCCATGGCGCCGTTCTCTTCCAGCTTGCGCACGATGTTGGCCACGGTCGAGGCCTTCTGGCCGATCGCGACGTACACGCACTTGATGCCGGTGGTCTTCTGGTTGATCACCGCATCGATGGCCAGGGCGGTCTTGCCGGTCTGGCGGTCACCGATGAGCAGCTCGCGCTGGCCGCGGCCGATCGGGATCATGGCGTCGACCGACTTGTAGCCGGTCTGCACCGGCTGGTCGACCGACTTGCGCCAGATCACGCCCGGGGCAACGCGCTCGACCGGCGCGGTGGCCTTGGCGGCGATCGGACCCTTGCCGTCGATCGGCTCGCCCAGTGCGTTGACCACGCGGCCGAGCATTTCCGGGCCGACCGGCACTTCCAGGATGCGCCCGGTGGTCTTGGCGACGTCGCCTTCGCGCAGGTGCTGATAATCACCCAGGACCACGGCGCCGACCGAGTCGCGCTCCAGGTTCAGGGCCAGGGCGAAGGTGGGCAAGCCGTTCGGAGCGAGCGGCAGCTCGATCATTTCGCCCTGCATCACATCGGCCAGGCCGAAGATGCGCACGATGCCGTCGGACACGCTGGTCACGGAGCCTTCGTTGCGCGATTCCGCGGCCAGCTTGACCTTCTCGATGCGGTTCTTGATCAGTTCGCTGATTTCGGAGGGGTTGAGCGTGGTTGCCATCGTCAAGTCCTAGTGCCGGCGGTTACGCCGGACGTTAAATGAATTCAGTTAGCGAGCGCGGTCTGCAGGCGCGACAGCTTGCCCTTGAGCGAGCCATCGATGACCACGTCGCCGGCATCGATGACGGCACCGCCGATCAACGACGCATCGACAGCAGTGGCGAGGTCCACTTCACGGCCGAAGCGCTTGCGCAGCGCGGCCTTGATGGCGTCCAGTTCCGCACCGGACAGTTCGGTGGCCGAGGTCACCGTGGCCTTGACCACGTGTTCGGCTTCCGCGCGCAGCTGGTCGTACATGCCGGCAATTTCCGGCAGCAGCGGCAGACGGTGCGCATCGGCCAGCACGGCCAGGAAGCGACCGAAGGTCTCGCTGGGCGATTCCGGGGCCAGCAACGCGACGGCATCGCCGCGGTCCAGTTCCGGGTTCGACAGCAAGGCCGCCACGCGCGGGTCGGCAGCTACGTGGGCGGAGAACGCAAGCGCGTCCGACCACGGCGCGAACGTGCCTTCGTCGCGCGCGGTCGCGAACGCGGCGCGGGCATACGGGCGTGCAAGCGTGAGGGCCTGGCTCATCGATCAGATCTCCGATGCCAGATCGTCGAGCAGCGCCTTGTGGGCGTTGGCGTCGATTTCACGCTTGAGCAGCTTTTCGGCACCGCTCACGGCCAGCGCGGACACCTGCTTGCGCAGATCTTCACGGGCACGGTTGGCGGCCGCATCGATTTCAGCGTGGGCCAGGTCTTTCTGGCGGTTGGCTTCGACGATGGCTTCGTTCTTGGCCGCTTCAACGATCTGGTTGGCACGTGCGTGGGCCTGATCGATGATCTCGTTGGCCTTGCCGCGTGCTTCCTTCAGTGCTTCGTTGACCTTGTCCTGCGCCTGGGCCAGATCCTTCTGGCTGCGGTCGGCAGCGGCGAGGCCTTCGGCGATTTTCTGCTGGCGCTCTTCGATGGCATTCATCAACGGCGGCCAGATCTTGGTCGCGATGATCCAGATCAGACCGGCAAAAGCCAGCGCCTGGGCAACGAGGGTAAAACCGATATCCATGGGGTTCGCTCAATCTGGGGTGATGGGGTGGATGGGCCGCCGTGGCGGCGCATCCGATCCTTCATCCGCGATCAGGCGCACACGGCGCCTGATCGTTTCGCTTTCGCTGGATCAGCCTGCAACGGCCGGCAGACGTGCAACGAACTCGCCGATGGTCGGGTTGGCGAAGGCCAGCAGCAGGCCGACGGCGACCGAGATGATGAACGCGGCATCGATCAGGCCGGCGGTGATGAACATGCGGACCTGCAGGACCGGAATCAGTTCCGGCTGGCGCGCGGCCGATTCCAGGAACTTACCGGACATGATGGCCAGACCGAGACCGGCACCCAGCGCGGCCAGGCCGATCATGATGCCGACGGCGAGGACGGTGGAGCTCTGGACTTGGGCGAGGTTGGTCAGGACGGCGAAGTACATGGTTATCTCCAGGAACTTAAGTTGCTAAGGGTAATGAAACGGATGAAGGGTGAAGCGAAAACTCAGTGAGCGTCTTCCGACAGGCTCAGATACACGATGGACAGCATCATGAAGATGAACGCCTGCAGCGGAATCACCAGCAGGTGGAACAGCATCCAGCCCAGGCCGAATGCACCGCCTGCGATGGCGCCGGCAATGCCTGCGCTGCCCAGCACCCAGATCAGCAGGAAGACGATTTCGCCGCCGAACATGTTGCCGAACAGTCGCATCGCCAGCGAGATCGGCTTGCTGAGCCACTCGACGATGTTGAGGATCAGGTTGAACGGCAGCATCCACTTGCCGAACGGTGCGGTCAGGAATTCCTTGGTGAAACCACCCAGGCCCTTGGCGCGCAACGCGAAGAACAGCATCAGGAAGAACACGCTGATCGACATGCCCAGGGTGGCATTGACGTCGGCGGTGGGCACCGGCTTCCAATACGGCACGCCCAGGGCTTCCAGCGGAATGGCGATGAAATCGGCCGGGATCATCTTGATGAGGTTCATCAACAGGATCCAGAAGAAGATCGTGATCGCGATCGGGGTCACCAGCTTGCTGGTGCCGTGGTAGGTGTCCTTGGCCTGGCGGTCAACGAACTCCAGGCAGATCTCGACGAACGCCTGCCACTTGCCCGGCACGCCGGCGGTCGCCTTGCGGGTCGCCATCCAGAAGCCAAACACCATCAACAAACCCATCAGGACCGAAGTCACAATGGTGTCGACGTGAATTGCCCAGAAACCACCTTCCTGCATGTGGAACGTCAGGTTGTGCAGGTGATGTTGGATGTAGGAGGTGGGTGTCAGCGCCTCGCCTGCCATGTGTCCGGAACCTTGAGTTAAATAAATTGGATCAGCGCCTGGCCAAAGCCAGGACCTGGAACATCAACCCGACGGCGATCCCGGCCAGCAGCGCCAATGCAGGCAGCTTGAAGACCAGGAAACCCACCATCAGGACGCCGAATACGAGCACCCACTTTGCCACTACCGCCAGGATCAGGCGTGCCATCGCCGAACCGGCCGCCTGCACCCCGCCACTCAGCGCCATCCGCGCCGCAACCCAACCGCCGGCCGATATCGCCACACCCGATGCCAGTGCACCCAGGGCGTACTTCGGGCCCACCAGCAGCAGGAAGCCCAGGGCCAGGACAGCCACTGCGGCAAGCGGGTAAACCGCTGCCCGCAGCATCAGTCGCCGACCCGCGTCAACGGAGTTCAGCACACGTATGTCCTGCATGGTCTTGAGTAGAAAAGGCCGAGGCCGCAGTCACACGCCTCGTCGAGCCGCCAAAGTATAGCAACGGGACAATTTGCGAGACAACCGCCCCCTGTTCATCCCGGATGTGCGCAGGTTGCTGCGTTGCCACAGAGGCGACGTTCCGCCGGTGGTCCAATCCCGGCCTGTCAGGCTTTCCGCCTGTTGCGACGCAACATATTGAACTTTGGTCGCAGCGCGCGGTCTGATCCAGCGACCTGCCGATTCGATCCTCGTCGGCGCCCCTGAAGCAGGTCTGCGCTCCGAAGTGGCCCCGAACTCTCTCCGGGGCCACTTTTTTATCCGGCTTCGGCGTCCGCGCGCCATCAACCGGCGACGCACCCGGCCCGCTCTGCGCCGCAACGCGATCGGTCGCTGCGGGCGGACAGCGGACACGACCGGCGGCCCGGCTCGCCGCATGAACGGTACACGCCCCGTCCACCATACGTTCACGAATGGTGGACGACGACGTCGGCAGAGTGATTCCACATCATTGAATCACTGCAAGGACACCTACCGATGCGCCTGATGCTTCCCCTGCTCGCCCTGCCGCTGGCCATGGCCGCGCTGACCCACGCCAACACCGCCAGCGCCGCGGAGGGCGATGATCGTTTCGCGCTGCGCCTGGGGGCGATGAACATCGATTCGGACAATACGATCCGCGGCAACAGCACCGTGGCCGGGCAGGACGTGGGCTTCTCCGAAGACTTCAAGCTGGGCGGCAAGGAATGGGAACCGCGTATCGACGGCATGTTCCGCATCAGCAACCGCCAGCGCCTGCTGTTCAACTACTTCAAATACGACAAGGACCGCCGCGAGACGCTCGGTGAAGGTGTGTCCTTCGGCGATGTGACGGTGCCGGCCGGCAGTTTCGTGAAGGGTGAGCTGAAGTACCAGGTGGCCAGCCTGGTATACGACTATTCGGTGGTGGACACCGACAAGTTCGACCTCGGCCTGCAGCTGGGTGCGGAGTACGCGAAGCTGAGCACGAAGGCCTATGCCGACGTGGGCGATCTGTACCAGGGGCAGTTCGTGGACGAGAAGGCCGACGGTGTCGCACCGGTGGTCGGCGCACGGATGAGCTTCACGCCGGCGGAAAAGTGGATGATCACCTTCCAGGGCCAGTACCTGAATACCAAGTGGGGCAACTTCGACGATTACGATGGCGACCTGACCCGCGCCAATGCGATCGTGGATTACCGCTTCACCGACAACTTCGGCGTGTTCGCCGGCTACGATTGGTTCAAGCTGGACGTGGACAAGAGTGGCAGCGATGGCACGATCGGCCTGAAGCAGGAATTCAAGGGTCCGGTGGCGGGTATCAGCGTTACCTTCTAAGCGTCAGTCCAAGCGTCACTGCCTGAGCGTCACCACGCTTCCAAGGCAAGCGTACAAAACAGCCCCGGCATTGTCGGGGCTGTTTTTTTTGTTCTTTTCTCGGTTGAGGGGAGAGCTTCAATCCAGCAGCGACGGCAGCCGGACGGTGGCGCTTGGTCCAAGTCTTGCGCGCGCATTGGGGGCCGCTTGGCGGCCGGCAGGCCCTTTCGCAAATGTCCCCCGGCGCCGGCCTGCGGCCGTCACCTCCTCCTTTATTTTGCCAAGGACCTGCCGGCCGCCAAGCGGCTCGGCTTGCGGACGGTAACGGCAACCCGCTCCTTGCTGCGGAGCTAGAGTGAGCATCGCCTCCCCTCTGGTAGGTCACCACCGTTGGTGGTGACGCTGTTGCTGTTGCTTGTGACGCTGCCCCTCGCCTACCGCAAGCCGAGGCCCCCGGACGCGCGCGCGAGGCCCGAACGAAGACACGCCGTTGCGAAAAAACAAAAACCCCGGCGCAGGGCCGGAGCTTTTGTGTGTCCGCAGGGCGATTTACCGCTTCTTCGGCATGTACAGATCGGTGATCGTGCCGTCGTAGATTTCCGCGGCCATCGCCACCGATTCGCTCAGCGTGGGATGCGCATGGATGGTGTGGCCGATGTCCTCGGCCTCTGCACCCATCTCGATCGCCAGGCCGATCTCGGCCAGCAGGTCGCCGGCGTGCACGCCCACGATCGCGCCACCGATGATGCGGTGGGTCTCTTCATCGAAGATCAGCTTGGTGAAGCCCTCGGTGCGACCGATGCCGATCGCACGGCCACTGGCCGCCCACGGGAACTTCGCCACGCCCACCTTCAGGCCCTGCGCCTTCGCTTCGGTCTCGGTCACGCCTACCCAGGCGATTTCCGGGTTGGTGTAGGCCACCGACGGAATCACCCGCGCCACCCACTCCTTCTTTTCGCCCGAGGCCACTTCCGCGGCCAGCTTGCCCTCGTGCGTGGCCTTGTGCGCCAGCATCGGGTTGCCGACGATGTCGCCGATGGCAAAGATGTGCGGCACGTTGGTACGCATCTGCCGGTCGGCCGGAATGAAGCCACGCTCGGTGACCTGCACGCCTGCCTTCTCGGCATCGATCTTCCTGCCGTTCGGCGAGCGGCCCACGGCCACCAGCACCCGGTCGAAGCTGCCCTGCTCCAGCGCCGGCTTCTCGCCTTCAGCGGCGGCTTCGAAGGTCACCGTCACCCCCTTGGCGTCGGCGCTTACACCGGCCGCCTTGGTCTTCAGGTGAACCTCGACGCCCTGCTTCTTCAAGCGGTCGGCCAGCGGCTTGACCAGGTCCTTGTCGGCGCCCGGCATCAGCTGGTCCATGAATTCCACCACCGTCACCTTGCTGCCCAGCGCCGCGTACACCGTCGCCATTTCCAGCCCGATGATGCCGCCACCGACCACCAGCAGCGTGCCCGGCACGTCGGCCAGTTCCAGCGCATCGGTGGAATCCATGATGCGCTTGTCGTCCCACGGGAAGTTCGGCAGCTTCACCGCCTGCGAACCGGCGGCGATGATGCACTGCTCGAAACGCAGCAGCTGGGTCTTGCCGTCGTCGCCGACGATTTCCAGCTCATTGGCCGAGACGAACTTCGCCAGGCCCTGCACCGTGCGCACCTTGCGCTGCTTGGCCATGCCGGCCAGGCCCTTGGTCAACTGGGTGACCACTTTTTCCTTGTAACCACGCAGCTTGTCCAGGGTGATCGTCGGCTTGCCGAACTCCACGCCGAAGTCACCGGCATGGGCGACTTCGTCGATCACCGCCGCGGCATGCAGCAGTGCCTTGGACGGAATGCAGCCCACGTTGAGGCAAACGCCGCCGAGGCTGGCGTAACGCTCGACCAGCACCGTGTCCACGCCCAGGTCGGCCGAGCGGAACGCGGCGGTGTAACCGCCCGGACCGGCGCCCAACACCACCATCTTGCATTCGATATCGGCCGGCTTGCCCGAGGACAGCGCCGGCTGCGGTGCGGCCGGTTCGGCCGGGGCGCGGTGCGACGGGGTCACCGGCGGCTTGCTGGCCGGCGTCTCGGCTTTCGGTGCCTCGGCCTTGGCCGGTGCGGCCGGTGCGGCGCCCTCGCCCTCGGCGTCCAGCACCAGCACCACGTCGCCTTCGGACAGGTTATCGCCGAGCTTGACCTTGATTTCCTTGATCACACCGGCCGCCGACGACGGCACTTCCAGCGTGGCCTTGTCCGATTCCAGCGTGACCAGGCCCTGGTCCTTCTTCACCGTGTCACCCACGGCAACCAGCACTTCGATCACCGGGACACCGCTGTAATCGCCGATGTCGGGAACCTTGATTTCAATTGCGGCCATTGTTGTTCTCCTGGTACTCAGCCGGCCTTGCCGGCGAGCAGTTGCTGCAGTTCGTCGAGCGACTCGTCCAGATCCTTCCAGCGACGGTCGAGCTTCTTTTCCTTGGTGTCGCTGGCTTCAATCAGCAGCGCCACCTGTTTCATCATCAGCCTGCCGCTGCCGCACTCCGGGCGCGGGCCGCTGAAGCGCTGCCCGTCCACCTGGAACGACAGCACCTCACCGTCCAGCACCGCAGCCTTGCGATCGGCCGGCACGGCCGTGTCCAGCGCGGCCTGCCAACCGCGCAGCAGGCGCTGCGCCAGTGCGGCCGGGATGTTCACCTGGTACTGGTCCGGCTGCTGGTCCACGCGCAGCTCCAACCCGCCCTGGCGGGCGCTGTTGTTCCAGTTGTAGACCCGCTTGTCGGCGCGGCTGTAGCGCAGCGTCCATTCCTGTTCCCGGGTGCCGGGCAGCAACGCAACGCCGGTCTCGACCCCGCTCTTGGGCAGGGTCACCAGCGACAGCGCCGGCTGCGCCTTGCCGTCGAACAGGGTTTCCACCGCCTGGCCATAGTTGCCCACCGCCGGCGGCCAGCCACGTCCCAGGCCGGACGCGCATTCCGCCGCGCCCGCCTGCGACGCCGGCAGTACCGCCAGCATCACGGCCACTGCCAGGCCATGCCTCACAGCAGCACGCGCCGCATGTCGGCCAGCACCTGGGACAGGTAGGTGGTGAAGCGTGCGGCCAGCGCACCGTCGATGACGCGGTGGTCGTAGCTCAGCGACAGCGGCAGCATCAGCTTCGGCGCGAATTCCTTGCCGTTCCAGACCGGCTGGATCGACGACTTGGACACGCCCAGGATGGCCACTTCGGGAGCATTGACGATCGGAGTGAACGCGGTGCCGCCGATGCCGCCCAGCGAGCTGATCGAGAAGCAGCCGCCACTCATGTCGGCCGGGCCCATCTTGCCGTCGCGCGCCTTCTTGGCCAGTTCGCCCGATTCCTGCGCGATCTGTACCACGCCCTTCTTGTCGACATCGCGGATCACCGGAACGACCAGGCCGTTCGGGGTGTCGGCAGCGAAGCCGATGTTGAAGTACTTCTTCAGGGTCAGGTTCTCGCCGCTGGCATCCAGCGAGGCGTTGAACTCGGGGAACTTCTTCAGCGCCGCCGCGCTGGCCTTGACCAGGAAGGCGAGCATGGTCAGCTTGATGCCGGCCTTCTCGTTCTCCTTGTTCAGCGCCACGCGCAGGGCTTCCAGCTCGGTGATGTCGGCCTGCTCGAACTGGGTGACGTGCGGAATCATCGCCCAGTTACGGGCCAGGTTCGCACCGGAAATCTTCTTGATCCGCGACAGCGGCTGCACTTCGGTCTCGCCGAACTTGCTGAAATCGACCTTCGGCCACGGCAGCAGGTTCAGGCCACCACCGGCAGCCACGGCGCCACCGCCGGCAGAAACGCCACCGGTCAGGGCCGACTTGACGAACTTCTGCACGTCGCCCTTGGTGATGCGGCCACCCTTCTCGGTGCCGCTCAGCTGGTTCAGGTCCACGCCCAGTTCGCGGGCGAACACGCGCACTGCCGGCGATGCGTACGGGACCTTCTGCGGCAGCACGCTGTCGGCATTGAACTGCACCGGCGGGCTGCTCGGCGAACCGGCCGACGGGGCGGCAGCGGCCGGTGCCGGCTGGGTCGGCCTGGCGGCGGCCTGCTCGATCTCGCGGGCGGCCAGCTTGTCCGGCTCCGCCGGGGCGGCAACCGGTTCGACCTTGGTCGCGGTTTCAGCCGCTTCGGTCTTGGCCGCGGCAGCCGGAGCGGCAGCGGCGGCGGGCTTGGCCTCGCCTTCGCTGACTTCGATCAGCGCCACGACCTTGCCCTCGGACAGGTTGTCGCCAATCTTGACCTTGATCTCCTTGACCACGCCGGCCACCGAAGACGGGACTTCCATCGTGGCCTTGTCCGACTCCAGCGTGACCAGGCCCTGGTCCTTCTTGACGGTGTCTCCAACGGCGACCAGCACCTCGATTACCGGGATATCGCTGTAGTCACCGATATCGGGGACAAGTGCTTCCTTGATTTCGGCCATGGGGATAACTCCGGCAATCTGGTGTAGGGAATCGCCTATTGTGGGGGCAGGAGGCGTCAGCGCCAACCGGTTCGCGGAATTTTCACTGCACCTGTCCCGGGACAGGCTGTTGCAGCGGCCTGCCTTGGCTGGATTGTGCTTGCGCCAGTGCAAAGCAGAATTTTCCAGTCGGCACCGTACTGTCGGCCCGGCGACGCCTGCTCAGTCGCGCAGGGCGTCGGCCACGGGCTGCCAGGCCACCTGCAACCGTGGCAACGGCCAGGCTGCGTTGGCCGGGCTGGTGGAGGGCAGCGCCCAGATCGGCGGCACCCGGGCCTGGGCTGCCAGCGATGGCACGATGAAACGCTGGAAGGCCCGGTGGGCAGCACCCCCATTGCAGGCCACCGCGCGCAGCCGGGGCAGCGTGGCGATCAGGGTCGCCAACGCATTGGGCACTTCACTGCCGCGCACGATCGAGGTGTCCAGGCTGCCGCGACGCTGGCAGCGCCCGATGACATCCCACACACCGACGCCGGCCTCGTTCAATGCGGCCATGCGCCCGGGGTACGGCTGCACGGCATCCACGCCGCACAGTTCCTGCATCAACGGCCAGAAACGATTGCGGGGGTGCGCGTAATACTGCGCGGCCTGCAGCGATGCGATACCCGGCATCGAGCCGAGCACCAGCACGCGGCAATCGCGCCGAACCTGCGCGGGAAAACCGATGCAGTGTGTTTGTTTCATCACATCTCCAACAGGTGCATGAATATCGGCGACCGCGTGATTGCCCGGAATTACAGGGCTTTTCCACTGATCGCTGAACGGAACAAACCAAATTTTAACGCGCGTCGGATGCGATTCATGTTCAGAGGATTACGTTTGCCTCGCCCCGGAAACAAGGGGCCAAGAACAAAAAAATTCTGAGGAGAATCCCCCATGCGCTCCATCCGTACTCTGACTCTGGCTACCCTGACCGCCCTTGCTTTCGCACCGGCAGCCTTCGCACAGGACTCCACCACCGACACCGCCTCGGGCAAGCATTTTGCCGTGGTCGGCGGCGTCACGCTGCTGCAGCCCAAGGGCGATCCGATCGACGGCGTGCGCAAGGTGGATGGCGGCCCGGCCCCGACCGTGAGCTTCAGCTACTACATCAATGACAACTGGGCCGTGGAACTGTGGGGCGCTGCCGACAAGTTCGACCACCGCGTGCGCGGCACCGATGGTGCACGCCTGGGTACCGTCGAGCAGCAGCCGATCGCGCTGAGCGGCCAGTACCACTTCGGCCAGGCCGACAACGTGTTCCGTCCGTTCGTGGGCGTGGGCTATTACGAGTCCAACTTCAGCAACGAAGACCTGGCAAGCGATGTCGGGCATGTGGGCCTGAAGACCGCCAAGGGCGCCATCGGCACCGTCGGCGTGGACATGAACATCAACAGCACCTGGTTCGCCCGTGCCGATGCCCGTTACATGCATTCGCGCCCGGAACTGACCATCAACGGCGACAGCACCGGCGACAAGGCCAAGCTGGACCCGTGGACCGTCGGCGTAGGTATCGGTGCGCGCTTCTAAGCACCTGCCGAGCAACACGCAGTAAAGCAACGGGCCCCTCGCGGGCCCGTTGTTGTTTCCCGCGCCAACTATTTCGGGTGGTCTGGGCTCAGCTGCGAAAAGGCGAACAGCTGCCAGTGCCTCTCTACTCCGGGGTGGGCGGGGGCGTGTGGGTTCACGGGACACGCTGCAAGTACATCCCTGTAAGCTCCGCGGCGCCATCCATGGCGCCGAGGGTCCCGTGAACCCACACGCCCCCACCCCAGACAGCTGGCTGGTAGCCACCGGAAAGCAGGACCCACGCATGCGATGCCGATGCTTCTGCTCTGGCAACGGGATGCCCTGCATGCGCGTGCTCCAAAGCCCTTGTGTAGAAACCTTTCATTCCGTTTTGCCCCGCCGTCGGCATACTGGCTGCGACGCGATACGGGGGACGCGAATGGCCGATACCGATGTGGTTGACGTGCTGGTGGTCGGCGGGGGCATCAATGGTGCCGGCATTGCGCGCGATGCCGCCGGGCGTGGCTGGTCGGTGTGCCTGTGCGAGCAGGATGACCTGGCCGCGCATACCTCCAGCGCCAGCACCAAACTCATCCACGGTGGCCTGCGCTACCTGCAGTACGGCGAGTTCGGGCTGGTCCGCAAGGCGCTGCGCGAGCGCAGCGTGCTGCACCGGCTCGCGCCCCACCTGGTCATTCCCACCCAGTTCGTGCTGCCGCACGCCGCGCACCTGCGGCCCGGCTGGATGCTGCATGCCGGGCTGTGGTTGTACGACCACCTGGGCCACGCCGGGACCGCGTTCCCACGTTCGCAGCGACTGGACCTGCGCCGTGACCCGCGCGGGGCGGTACTGCAGCCCGGCTTCCGCAGTGGCTTCAGCTATTCCGACGCGCGCGTGGATGATGCGCGGCTGGTGCTGCTCAACGCACTGGATGCCCACGAGCGGGGTGCGCAGGTCCTGGTGCGTACGCGCTGCGACCACCTCACCCGCCATGCCGATCACTGGGAAGCGGTGCTGCACGGCACCGATGGCGGCGTACGCCAGCTACGCGCCCGCACCGTGGTCAACGCCACCGGGCCGTGGGCCGGCACCCTGCCCCAGCGCGCCGGGATGGCGGCGCCGGCCGGCCTGCGCCTGGTCCAGGGCAGCCATATCGTGGTGCCATGCCTGTACGCGCACGACAGCGCCTACCTGCTGCAGCAGCCGGACCAGCGCATCGTGTTCGTGGTGCCCTTCGAACAGGAGTTCACCCTGATCGGCACCACCGACGTGGACTACCACGGCGACCCGGCCAACGTGCGGGCCGCCGACAGCGAGGTGGCCTACCTGTGCGAGGCGGTCAACCGCTGGCTGCGCACACCGGTGCAGCCGGCCGACGTGGTCTGGCAGTTCAGCGGCGTGCGTCCGCTGCTGGCCGACCATCACCACGACGCCGCCAAGGTCACCCGCGACTATCGCCTGCAGGTGGACAGCGCCCAGGCACCGTTGCTGAGCGTGCTCGGCGGCAAGCTCACCACCTACCGCACGCTGGCCGAAGAGGCGGTGGACCTGCTGGGCCCGCTGCTCGGCCGCAGTGAACCGGGCTGGACCGCCGACGGCGCCGTGCTGCCCGGGGGCGATGGCGGCGATGCGCAGCAGGTGCAGTCGCGCCTGCAGGCGCGCTATCGGCAGCTGCCGCCAACGTTGCTGGCCGGCCTTGCACGTCGCTACGGAACCCGTGCCGGCCTGCTGCTGGGCACCGCCACCACGCTGGCGCAGCTGGGCATCGATTTCGGTGCCGGGTTGTACCAGTGCGAGGTCGATTACCTGGTGGTGCACGAATGGGTGCGCACCCTGGATGACCTGCTGTGGCGGCGCACCCGCGCCGGGCTGCTGCTGGATGCAGCGCAGCGCGAGGTGCTGGCGCACTACCTGCAGCAGCGCCTGGCCGCGATCGCGTAGGCTGTGGCGTGGGCGGCGCCCGTGCCGTCATTTCCGATTCGCTGCAGGGAGCAAGGCATGGACAAGCAGTACGTGCTCGCCATCGACCAGGGCACCACCAGTTCCCGCGCGATCCTGTTCGACCGGGGCGGACGCATCGTGGGCAGCGCACAGCGCGAGTTCGCCCAGCTGTTTCCCGAACCCGGCTGGGTCGAACACGATCCGCGAGAGATCCTCACCAGCGTCTATACCACCCTCACCGAACTGCTCAACCGCGAGCAGGTCGATCCGCGCCGGATTGCCGGCATCGGCATCACCAACCAGCGCGAAACCACGGTGGTCTGGGACAAGGCCACCGGCCAGCCGATCCACAATGCGATCGTCTGGCAGTCGCGGCAGAGCCAGGCGATCTGCGAGCGGCTCAAGGCCGACGGCCACGACGCACTGGTACGCGAGCGCACCGGGCTGCTGATCGACGCGTACTTTTCGGCGACCAAGATCCGCTGGATCCTGGACCACGTGCACGGTGCGCAGGCGCGCGCCGAGCGCGGCGAGTTGCTGTTTGGCACCATCGACAGCTGGCTGGTGTGGAACCTCAGCGGCGGCGCGGTCCACGTCACCGATTACAGCAATGCCGCGCGCACGCTGTTGTTCAACATCCACACCCTGGACTGGGATGACCAGTTGCTGGCCCTGCTGGACATCCCGCGCGCGATGCTGCCGCAGGTGCGCAGCTCCAGCGAGGTGTATGCCAGTACCCAGGCGCAGTTCTTCTTCGACCAGCAGATTCCCATCGCCGGGATCGCCGGCGACCAGCAGGCCGCCTTGTTCGGGCAGGCCTGCTTCGAGCCGGGCATGGCCAAGAACACCTATGGCACCGGCTGTTTCATGCTGATGAACACTGGCGACAAGGCGGTGGCATCGCGCAACGGCTTGCTGACCACGCTGGCCTGGGGCATCGACGGCAAGGTCGAATATGCCCTGGAAGGGTCGATATTCGTGGCCGGCTCGGTGGTGCAGTGGCTGCGCGACGGGCTGCGCATGTTTGGCAAGTCCAGCGACTGCCAGGCCTATGCCGAGCGCGTGCCCGACACCGGCGGGGTGTACCTGGTGCCGGCCTTCGTCGGGTTGGGCGCACCGTACTGGCGCAGCGACGTGCGCGGGGCGATGTTCGGCATCACCCGCGGCACGCGCAAGGAGCACTTCATCCGCGCCGCGGTGGAATCGATGGCCTACCAGACCCGCGACGTGCTGGCGGCGATGCAGGCCGATGCCGGGATCGAACTGAAGGAACTGCGCGCCGACGGGGGTGCCATCGGCAACGACTTCATGGCCCAGTTCCAGAGCGACATCCTGGGCGTGCCGGTGCTGCGCCCGCAGGTGGCCGAAACCACCGCGCTGGGGGCGGCGTACCTGGCCGGGCTGGCCACTGGATTCTGGTCCAGCCGCGCCGAGATTGCCGCGCAATGGGCGGTGGACCGCCGCTTCGTACCGCAGATGGCGGTGGACCGGCGCGAAGCGCTGTATGCCGGCTGGCAGCAGGCGGTGGAAGCCACGATGGGGTTCCGCGTCGGCTGAGGGGCGTACCGACCAACGGTCGGTACCTACCGGTCATCGGTACCTACCGGTCATCGGCACGGGCCGATCAACCGTGTCCACCGGTCATGGGCACGTGCCGATCAACCGTGCCCACCGGCATGGGCACATGCCGATCAACCGTATCCGCCGGTCGTCGCTACGGGCCGATCAACCTGTATACCGGTAGGCGCCGACCGTTGGTCGGCGCGGATCCATCAGAACGCCGGCAACACCGCGCCCTTGTATTTTTCGG
Organism: Stenotrophomonas sp. GL_101; assembly: GCF_057835675.1. Classification (NCBI taxonomy): domain Bacteria; kingdom Pseudomonadati; phylum Pseudomonadota; class Gammaproteobacteria; order Lysobacterales; family Lysobacteraceae; genus Stenotrophomonas; species Stenotrophomonas sp. GL_101. Next base: position 4,122,032 of record NZ_CM174432.1, read on the forward strand.
CGATGAAGGCCTTCACTTCCGGGCTGGTCAGGGCCTTGGCCAGCTTCTGTACGCGGGCATCGTCCTTGTTGTCCGGGCGTGCCACCAGGAAGTTCACGTACGGCGAATCCTTGCTTTCGATCGCCAATGCGTCCTGGGTCGGGTTGAGCCCGGCATCCAGCGCGTAGTTGGTGTTGATCAGGGCCAGGTCGACCTGGTCGAGCACGCGCGGCAGCATCGCCGAATCCAGCTCGCGGAACTTCAGCTGCTTCGGGTTGGCGGTGATGTCGCGCTGGGTGGCCAGGGCGTTGGTCGGATCCTTGAGGGTGATCAGGCCGGCCTTGTGCAGCAGGATCAGCGCGCGGCTGTTGTTGCTCGGGTCGTTGGGGATCACCACGTCGGCGCCGACGGGCACCTCATCGAGCGACTTGAAGCGGCGCGAGTAGGCACCGAACGGTTCGATGTGCACACCGACCACCTTGACCAGGTCGGTCTTGCGGTCGCGGTTGTAGGCATCCAGGTAGGGCTCGGTCTGGAAGTAGTTGACGTCCACCTGCTTCTGCACCAGCTGGTCGTTGGGCTGCACGTAGTCGTTGAACACGCGCACGTCCAGGGTCAGGCCTTCCTTCTGCAGCAACGGCTTGACCACGGCCAGGATCTCGGCGTGCGGCACCGCGGTGGCGGCCACCACCAGTTTCTGGGAGTCGTCGGCGCGCTTGCCGCAGGCGGCCAGGGCCAGCGTGGCGGCGAGCAGCGGGAGCAACAGGTACTTCTTCATGGGGGGTATCCGGGGGCAGCGATAGCGGCCAACCATACCGCACGCCCCGGCCCTTGCGGTATCGGGGCATATGACCGGCCGGCATGAGGGCCGGGCAGCACGGCAGCGGGGCAGCGCGCCGCGCTATGCGTAGTTGGTCAGGGCCAGTTCCAGCAGCGCCTTGGCCTGCTCGCGCAGCATGGCCGGCTCGATGATCTCCGCATCCGAGCCGTAGTGCAGCACGTCCATCAGCAGCTCGCGCGAGACGCTGTAAGGCACCTTGAGCTCGTAACGGCCATCGGCCAGGAAGCGGCCCTGCTGCTTGGAATGCCAGTGCTCATCGGCCACCCAGCGCGCGGCCTTGGCACTGAACACGATGGTGGCCCAGCCCTTGGGCGCACCGGAGAAGATGCCGTAGCTGGCGCCCAGCTGCTCGTCCAGCTCGTTTTCCTCGACATCGCGCGCGGTGGTATCCACCACCCGCGCCTTGTAGATGCGGTCCACCGCGAAACTGCGCAGGCCTTCGCGGCCGTGGTCCCAGGCGTCCAGGTACCAGTTGTCGCGGTAGTGGGTCATGCGTTGCGGCGAGACGATGCGCTTGGTCGCCTCGTCGGTGGAACGGGCACGGTACTCGAACGCCAGCTGCTTGCGCTCCAGCACGGCCGAGGCCACGGCACGGAAACTGGCTTCGTCGAACTTGCGGCCGCGGTGCGGGATGACCCGGACCCGGTCCACCGGCCAGGTGGACACCCCGGCCTGCGCTGCGAGCAGGCCTTCGATGCGCTGTTGCAGCGGGGCCAGCACCGAGGACAGCACACCGCCGCCGGTCCGCGCCAGCAGATGCTGGGAGGCCAGCAGCGCGTACAGCTCCTCCGAGCTGAGCCACAACCCGGGCAGCTCGAAACGGTCGCTCTCGTTGTCCTGGTAGCGAAATCCGGCCTCGCCGTCACCCTCCACCGGGGCCATCAGCGCGTCGCGCAGGAAGGCCAGGTCGCGGTAGACGGTGGCGCGGGAACACTCCAGTTTTTCCTGCAGGGTCGCCACCGTCACCGGATAGCGCGCGGACTTCAGCAGGCGATGCAGGGCGTTGATGCGTTCATATCGGTCCATGACCCGATTATGTCCGAGTCGCCGTCGTTGTGGCGGCTTCGACCGCGTCTTGGGCTATCGTGAGGGCCCGATTGCGTCCGTTGCCGCCTGTCATGCGCCTGTTGCCTGCCGTCCTTACCCTGTCCCTGCTGCTGTCCGGCTGTGGGCGCGCGCCGGATCCGGCCACCAGCACGCCCGGCCCGGCAGCGGGCACCGTGCCGGTCGCGGTCGATCCGGTGCAGGCGGTCCTGGCCGCCAGCCAGCGCTTCGGCCAGCTGCGCAGCTTCCATGCCAGCCTGCGCATGCAGGGCCCGCGCACGGTGGAGACGTCGATGGAGTTCGTCGCCCCGGATCGCTATCGCCTGCAGACCGATGACGGCCCGCAGCTGATCATCGGCGACACCTTCTTCCTGCAGCGTGCCGGCCAAGTACGCCAGGTCCCGGTGCCGCCGGGCCTGCTGGCGCAGTGGCGGAACCCGTTGCCGGCCGACCTGGCCCCGGCCCAGTTGCAGGTCCAGGACCTGGGCAGCGAGGCGGTCGGCGGCCAGCCGGCCCGCAAGTATCGCGTGCACCATGCCAGCGCCGGTCCGGACGGGATGGTGTATTGGATCAATGCGCAGGGGCTGCCGGTGCAGATCGAGCGCCAGGGCCAGACCCATGGCCAATCGTTCCGGATCACGCTGCGCTACTCGCGCTTCAATGATCCGGCGCTGCGCATCGAACTTCCCTGAACAGGCACTCAGACCAAACCCTCGCTAAAGCGCGGGGCGGCGGGGAAATCCGGCCCGAATCGCATCAAGTATCATTGACGGCTTCTATTTCCCTCCCCCCAGATCATGGAGAACCGTTGATGTTCCTGCGCGTCTCGCTGCTCGTTCCCTTGCTGCTGTGCGCCCCGGCGGCCTTCGCACAGGACACCCTCGACCCGGCCGCGATGACCTCGCCATGGAGCGGCAGCGGCGGTGAGTTCGGCTTCGCCTCGGCACGCGGCAACAGCAATACCGAAAGCGCCAACGGTCGCCTGCGCCTGCGCTACACCGATGATGACTGGGTGCACAGCATGGATCTGTTCGGCCTGCGCTCGCGGTCGGAATATGTGGAAACCGCCGACGACGGCACCGTGACCAAGCGCACCAACACCACCGCCAACCGTTACACCGGCAGCGCCGGCAGCGCGCTGCAGCTGGGCGAGCACCGCCAGCTGACCGCCACGGTGCGTTACGAGCGCGATGATTTTGCCACCTACGACCGCCAGAGTTCGTTCGGCCTGGGTTACGGCACCCGGCTGATGGAAGGCGACCGCTTCTACATGGATGCGCAGATCGGTCCCGGTGTGCGCCGCACCCACAACACCGAAGACGATGAAACCCGCACCGGCCTGATCGGCCGCGGCCTGTTCGACGTGAAGTACTCGCTGACCCCCAACACCGATCTGGTCAATACGCTGCTGGTCGAGTCGGGCTCGTACAACACCTTCGGCCAGAATGATTTCGGTGTGTCGGTGAGCATGAACGAGCACCTGGCGCTGAAGGCCGGCTGGCAGGCGCGTTACAACAGCGACGTGGCCGTGGACAAGCGCAAGACCGATACGCTGACCACGATGAACGTGGTCTACAAGTTCAAATAAGGGTCGTGGGCGCATCCGCGCCCACCCCGACGCGTAATGCCGGGCTCTGCCCGGCAACCACGCACACCCCACTAAAAGCGCATAAGGCAACGTAGTGCCGCCCGATGGCCGGCACTACGCGAGCAGTTCGCCCGCACCGCCTTCCAGCAACCCGCTTGCCACCCACCGGCCCAACGCATCCGGGTCGCTGCCCGGGCCACGCGCCTCGGCACGCACGATGCGGCCATCGGCAACGCCGCCCACCAGGCCCTGCAGGAACAGATCCTCGCCTTGCCACTGCGCATAGCCGGCCACCGGCACGTGGCAGCTGCCGTGCAGTGCACGGTTCATGGCGCGCTCGGCCTCCACGCAAGCGCGGGTGCGTGCATCGTCCAGCGCAGCGAACAGCGCCATCACCGGCGCGTCCTCGCCATTGCATTCCACGGTGACCGCGCCCTGCGCCGGCGCCGGCAGCCAGTCAGGTGCGGCGAGCCTGGCGACGATGCGATTGCCCAGGCCCAGCCGTTCCAGCCCGGCCACCGCAAGCACGATCGCGTCGTAGCCGCCGTTGTCCAGCTTGGCCAGGCGCGTGTTGACGTTGCCGCGCAGGTCCAGCAGTTCCAGGTCCGGGCGCAGCGCGCGCAGCTGGGCCTGGCGGCGCAGCGAGGAGGTGCCGACGCGCGCGCCGATCGGCAGCGCGTCCAGCGAGGCGTACAGGTTGGAAATGAAACCATCGGCCGGGTCGTGCCGGGTCAGCATGGCCGGCAGCGCGAACGGGGCGTCCAGCTCCATCGGCACGTCCTTGAGGGAGTGCACCGCGCAGTCGGCATCGCCGCGCAGCATCGCCAGCTCCAGTTCCTTCAGGAACAGGCCCTTGCCGCCGATCGCGGCCAGCGAGCGGTCCAGCACCTCGTCACCGCGCGTGCTCATCGGCACCAGCACCACGTCCAGCCCGGGGTGTGCCTGGCGCAGGCGGTCGGCGACGTGTTCGCTCTGCCACAGGGCAAGCGGGCTCTTTCGGGTGGCGATGCGCAGGGTTTTCATGTGGACATTATCCGCGCACGGGCCGCATTTGCCACGCTGCAGGGGTGTATCGACCAACGGTCGATACCTACCGGGCCGTGGTGGGGCACGACCGTGGGTCGTGGCACGCGGTGCCCGGTTACAGGTGCTTGAGGTCCTGCTTGATGCTGGCCACGCACCGCCGGCTGACTTCCAGCGGCGCCTTGCCATGCCGCAGCACGGCCTGGACCTGGCCTGCGCCATTTCGTCGCAGCTCGACCAGTTCATGGCGGGCGACCAGGCAATTGCGGTGGATGCGCACGAAGCGGTTGGCGAATTCCTCCTCCAGCGACTTCAGCGATTCCTCGATCAGGTCTTCGCCGCGTGCGTGGTGGACCACCACGTACTTTTCCTCGGCCTGCAGGTAATGGATGTCTTCGATCGGAATCAGCCGCAGGCTGCCGCGCAGGCGCGCGCACAGCAGCGTGCGCGCCTGTTGGCTGGGCGTGCTGGGCTGGCCACTGCGGCCGGCCAGGAAGGTGCGTGCACGCTCCAGGGCGGCCGCCAGGCGTTCCGGGCGCACGGGCTTCATCAGGTAATCGATCGCGGCCGCTTCGAATGCCGACAGCGCGTGCGCATCGTAGGCGGTGCAGAACACCACCGCCGGGCGCGGGTCGAAGGTGGCCAGGTGGCGCGCCGCTTCCAGCCCGTCCAAGCCGGGCATGGCGATGTCGAGCAGGACCAGGTCCGGCTGCAGCTCGGCACAGGCGTGCAGGGCCTGCTCGCCGTTCTCGGCCTCGGCCACCACCTCCACGCCGGGTTGTTCGGCCAGCAGGCTGCGCAGGCGCTCGCGGGCCAGCGGCTCGTCGTCGGCAATGACCACCTTCAAGGCTGTTTCCTCATTGCACCGGGACGGTGATGTCGCATGCATAGTAGCCGTCGCTCCATGCCCCCGTCATCCGCGCCGCCGGGCCGAAGCGCCAGGCCAGGCGATGGGCGATGCTGCGCTGTGCATGGCCGGCGCCCTGTGCCAGCGGCAGCGACAGCGCGCGCGCCTGCGGGTCCGGGGCCGGGTTGTGCACCCGGATGTGCAGCTGGCTGCCTTCGCAGGTCAACGCAATGACGATGGTGCCGCCGCCGGGCAACCGCGAGATGCCATGCAGCACCGCGTTCTCAACCAGCGGCTGCAGCACCAGCCGCGGCATCGGCAACGCCCACGGCAGCGGCTCGTTGCGTTGCCACTGCACCTGCAGGCGCTCGCCCAGGCGCAGCGTTTCGATCGACAGGTAGCGCTCGGCCAGTTCGCATTCGTCCTGCAGCGTGGAATTGCCCTCGCCGGCGCCCAACGCGGCGCGGAACAGGTCGGACAAGTCCAGCACGGCGCGTTCGGCCACGACCGGATCGCGGCGCACCAGGCTGGCAATCAGGTTCATGCTGTTGAACAGGAAGTGCGGGCGGATCCGCGCCTGCAGGGCATCGGCCTGCGCGCGCGCGTTGGCCACGGTCTGCGCGCTCCAGCGATCGCTGACGTAGAAGTAGCGCAACGCCAGCGCCACGATCAACGCGGTCATGGTGGCGCTGCCCAGGGTGAAGCGCCAGAACCCCACCTGCTGGACAACCCCCGTGCTGCCAAGTACGCCATACAGGCCGTGCACCACCCCGGCGCAGACCACGGCAATCAATGCGGTCATCGCCACCGCCAGCGCCGCACCGGCCGCCTCGGGCAGGCGTGACAACGCCACGCGCGCCGCGCACAGGCAGACCGTCACCGCCAGCGCCAACCACAGCGCAAACGCGCTGGCGGACAGGAAATCGGACAGGCTCCAGTGCCGGCTGCCGTCAGGCGCCAGCGCGACCACCACCACCACCAGCTCGGCCAGCCCCAGCATCGCCGCCAGCCGCGGCAGGCGGCACAGCTCGGGCAGCCACGCTTGCTGGCGGGGGTCGTTCATGGCTCAGGCGGCCTGGAAACGCGCGTCCAGCCAGTCGCCCAGCGCCTGCAGTTCGTCAGCGCAGACCTGGTGGGCCATCGGATAGGAATGCCATTCCAGCGGGAAGCCGAGATCCTTGAGGGTCTGCGCGGTGTGCGCGGCAATCGCCTGCGGAATCACCGGATCCTGCACGCCATGGGCCATGAACACCGGTGGGCGGATGCCCTCGGGGGCGCGCTGGGCGGCGGCGTTCTCAGGATCGGGCAGGTAGGTGGACAACGCGATCAGCCCGGCCAGCGGACGGGTACGTCGCAATGCCGCGCTCAGGATCACCGCGCCGCCCTGGGAGAAGCCGGCCAGCACAATGCGCTCGGCGGGAATGCCGTCGGCAACCTGCTGTTCGATCAGCGCATCCAGTGCCTGCACGGAAGCCTCGACGCCGGCCGCATCGGCGCGCGAGCGGAAGTCCATGCTGACGATGTCGTACCAGGCGCGCATCGGCACGCCATTGTTGATGGTGATCGGCTGCACCGGTGCATGCGGGAACACGAAGCGGATCGCCGGCCAATGCGGACGCAGCAGCTCGGGCACGATCGGGGCGAAGTCGTGCCCGTCGGCACCCAGGCCGTGCAGCCACAGCACCGCCCATTGCGGGTCGGTGCCGGTTTCATTGAGGACGGTTTCCAGCATGGTGCGGCTCCAGGACGTTCAAGCCGCATTATGCCGCGCAGCTGCACCGATGGGTGCCGCTGCGCGAAGTGCCTGTGACGGGGGTCTCAGGCCGACGTCTTGTGTTCGGCCGCCGCCTGGCGCAGCTGCGCCGCGCGGACCAGTACCTTGGGCGGTGCGCTTTCCTCGGGGATCTCCATCAACCCAAGCCGATGCATCCAGGTGCCGGCACTGCGCGAAGAGGTCAGGGCCACCACCGGGATGGCCAGCACCATGCCGATCACCACCGGGGCCATCCACGCCGCCAGCGAGGGCGATACCGCGTAGGCCAGCACGCCCATGAACAGCCCGAACACGCTCAACCCACCGTAGCCGCGGATCAATGCCGGCCAGGAGATGCCACCGTCGTCGCGCTGCTGCGCATCCCAGCCGGAATCCTTGCCGGCCAGCACTTCGGCCACGCCGCGCGACTGCACATACATCACCACCGGCGCCATCAGTGCCGCCAGCAGGGTTTCCAGCAGCATCGACAGCAACGCGCGGAGGGTACCGCCGCAGCCACGTCGCTCCACCCGGTCCAGAAGCATGGCCAGGTAGCCCAGCACCTTCGGCGCCAGCAGTACCACCATGGTGATGGCGAACATGCGGATGACCTTCTCTTCGTCCTGGTGGCGCCAGTACACGCCGGGCGAGAGGTGCAGCACTTCATTGAGATCGATACCGCCCTGGAACAGCGGAATGGCGATGCCGACCAGCATCAACATGCCCCACATCGGCGCGGTGAAGTAATGGCCGATGCCGATCATCATGTGCATGCGGCTGACCCAATGCAGGCCCTTGGAGCCCACTACCTTGGCGTGTTGCAGGTTGCCCTGGCACCAGCGGCGGTCGCGTACCAGCATGTCGGTCAGGGTGGGCGGGCCTTCTTCGTAGCTGCCCTTGAGGTAGGGCACCATGTGCGTGGCCCAGCCACCGCGACGCATCAGCGCCGCTTCGACGAAATCGTGGCTGAGCACATGGCCGCCGAACGGCTCGCGGCCCGGCAACGGCGGCAGGCCGGCGTTCTCGGCGAATGCTTCGGTGCGGATGATGGCGTTGTGGCCCCAGTAGTTGCTTTCCGCACCGTGCCACCAGGCCACGCCCCGGCCGATCACCGGTCCGTACACGCGGCCACCGAACTGCTGCATGCGGGCAAACAGGGTGCGCCCGCCGATCACCGCCGGCAGGGTCTGGATCAGGCCGACGTCGGGGTTGTGTTCCATGCCGGCGACCAGGCGCACGATGGTGTCGCCGGTCATCAGGCTGTCGGCATCGAGAATCAGCATCTGCGGGTAGCCGCCGCCGAAACGGCGCACCCAGTCGGCGATGTTGCCGGCCTTGCGCCCGCTGTTGTCGCCACGGCGGCGGTAGAACAGCCGTTCGTGGCCGCCCACCGCATCGCACAATGCGGCGAAGGCGGCCTCTTCGGCAGCACCGATGTCCTCGCGACGGGTATCGCTGAGCACGAAGAAGTCGAACTGCGCCAGTTGCCCGGTCTCGGCCACCGATTCGTAGATGGCCTGCAGGCCGGCCAGCAGGCGGCGCGGGTCTTCGTTGTAGGTCGGCATCAGCAGTGCGGTGCGGGTATGCACCACCGGCAGCGGCTGGTCCGGGTCGATGCCCAGCTTGTAGCCGCGGTCGAACACGGCGGTGAGGAACCCCGCTACCGCGCCGGCGAAGGACAGCGCGATCCAGGCGAACAACGCCACGAACAACACCAGCAGGCAGGCCTCCAGCACGCTGATGCCATTGACCGCCAGCACCTTCCACATCATCACGGTGGCGGCGATGGTCATCGCTGCAGTGCCGCCCAGGATGTAGAAGCGGCGCAGCGCCATCAGCCGCGGTGCGGTGCGCTGGCGCGGCACCTGCAGGCGACCTTCGCGGAAGGATTGCTCGGGCATCCCCATCGGCACTTCGGCCGGCAGGATGGCGTGGCCGGCGTCGAGCACGGCATTGGCGGACTGCACGCTCATGGGTGGTTGCCCCGGGTCAGTGGTGCCATGCCGGGCTGGCCCGGTGCGGAGGGGGTCATCCAGATCCCGGCACGCCCAGCGGCGTGCCTGTGTCCTGCCTGCGCGAGGCCGTGGGCGGCACGCAGCTGTTGTCTGTCACTACCGGAACCCACGAACTCTCCAACGGATCTGAGACGAAAAATGCGGCCCAGCATAGGGCGGCAAATGTAAGCCGGGCGCGAAAGTTCCTTTCGCGATTTCTCCCCATTCAGTAAATTCCAGCCATCACCGCCGGGATCCTGCTGCGACATATCGCCGCAGCCCTAGCGCCACGGGCCTCTCCCCATTCATTTTGTAAACGGTTATCATTCCGTTAACCAGGCAGGCATGCGATAGCGCACTACCCACCCAGACGCGCCGGCCCCCGCCGTGCGCAGTCCCACCGGTCGGGTTGCCTGCTGCGTCGTACTGACATCGCGAGCCGCTTCCCGGTCGGGGATCCAATTTCCCTCCATGGAAGACCGTCATGTCTGCTTTCAACCCCTCCCCCCTCCGCTCTCCCGTGCGGCTGGCGCGCGCGCCGCTCGCCGCCGCCGTCTGCCTGCTGCTGGCCAGCCCCGGCATCGCGCTTGCCGACGCCGCTGCCCCGGCGGCCAAGGATCTCGATACGGTGGTGGTCACCGCCTCGGGCAACCAGCAGTGGATCAAGGATGCGCCGGCCAGCATCAGCGTGATCACCCGCGAAGACATCGAGCGCCAGCCGGTGCACGACCTGGGCACCCTGCTCAGCCGCATTCCCGGCGTCACCGGCGGGCTCAGCGCGGCCGGCGAACAATCCAAGATCAAGCTGCGCGGCATGCCGTCCAACTACACGCTGATCCTGGTGGACGGCAAGCGCGTGGGCAGCTCGGCCTCCACCAACTACCGGCCCGACCTGGGCCGCCAGGACCTCAACTGGATTTCGCCGGACCAGATCGAGCGCATTGAAGTGGTGCGCGGGCCGATGTCCTCGCTGTACGGGTCGGATGCGATGGGCGGGGTGATCAACATCATCACCCGGCGCATCGGCGATACCTGGGGCGGCAGTGCCACCCACAACTACACCTCGCCGCAGGACAGCAAGCGCGGCGATACACAACAGATCGGCACCACCTTCTCCGGCCCGCTTACCGACCGCATCGGCATGCGCGTGGGCGCCAACTACACCCACCGCGACTCGGACCGCAGCAATGGCGGCGTCTACGGCAATGCGTATGGCGGCGAGAAGGACCGCAATTTCGATGCCCTGCTGGACTGGACACTGAGCGAGGCGCAAAGCCTGCAGCTGGAAGCCGGCTACGGCGTGCAGCAGGCCTTTGCCAGCACCACGCTGGAAGACGAAGGCGACGGTGCGTGGGGGGCAAGCGAGCTCAAGCGCACCAGCCTGTCGTTGAGCCACAACGGCAACTGGTCCTTCGGTACGTCCAAGGTGACCGGGTACTGGACCGAGTTCAAGAACGACATCGGCCCGACCGGGCGCTCGCAGGCCAAGGACATGATCGTGGAAGGCAGCCTCAGCACGCCCTTCACGCTGTGGGTGGACCACCAGTTCAGCGTGGGCGGGCAATGGAAGCGCCAGCAGTTGACCAACACCGACACCATCGGCCAGGCGCCGGTGGATTACGCCGGCAACCCGGTCGATGGGTCGTCGCTGGAAGTGGACACCTGGGCGATCTTCGTCGAGGACGAACTGAAGCTGCACGAGAAGCTGGCGCTCACCGTGGGTGCGCGCCTGGACCACCATGAGCAGTTCGGCAGCCATGTCAGCCCGCGCGCCTACCTGGTCTACCACCCCGCCGAACACTGGACCCTGCGCGGCGGTATTTCCAAGGGCTTCCGCGCCCCCAGCCTGACCGAGAACGCGGCCTCGGCGGCTACCCAGTCCGGCGGTCGCGGCTGCGGCTCGCTGCGTCCGCTGGGTTACATCACCGGCGGCTGTTACATGGCCGGCAACCCGGACCTGGATCCGGAAACCAGCAGCAACCGCGAAATCGGCTTCAACTTCGACAACGGCACCGTCGATACCGGGTTGACGTACTTCCATACCGACTTCAAAAACAAGATCGAGTACGAACCCCTGGGCAAGTTCAACGACTACTGGTGGACGCGTATGGAGAACGTCGAGCGCGCGCGCACCAGCGGCATGGAAGGCAACCTCAACCTCACCTTCGGCGAGCACTGGCGCTGGCGGACTGCGGCCACCTGGATGAAGGAAGCCAAGAACCTGACCACCGGCGAGAACCTGATCGACACGCCGGAGTTCTCCGGCTATTCGTCGGTGGACTGGACGCCGGTGGATGCGTTCTCGGCAACGGTATCGGCGCAATACACCGGCAAACAGGCCGGGGTGGCCAGCAGCTTCATCAAGGCCTACACGCTGTATGACCTGACCGGCGCCTGGCACGTCAATTCGACCCTAACGGTGCGCGCGGGGATCAGCAACCTGGCCGACAAGAAACTGTATGCCGAAGGCGCTACCGATTACTTCGTGGCCGGACGCAGCTACTTCCTGGGGATGACCGCGCGCTTCTAAGCGCGGCGCGGCGGCGCGCGGATGACTCCGCGCGCCTGCCGGTCAGGCTGGCAGGGCGTCGACCACTACGTCGGCGGCCAGCGGCGGGCGCGACAACGCGCGCGAACCGGCGTGCGAAAACTGCAGGTGCGCCAACTGATGCTGGGCCTGGGTGGCAATGGGGCACGGCACGATGCAGGGACCGGCCTGGGCGAGGTCCGGCGGTGTCACAACACTCGACATGGTCTGGTTTCTCGATGCATTCCAGGTACGCCACACGGCCCCTGCCGCGCGGAATGCGCACCCTATATCAAAATGCCTACGGTTGTGTGACGGGGTCGGCACTGTTGACTACAGGGCGCCAGAATACTGGCGGGCCGATTTGTCCCCCGCTATGATGGAAGCGTTTACACCTACGATACGGACATGGACTCCAATACCTCTTCTTCCGCACCGCTCAGCCCGAAGTGGCAGTTCCGCTTCAACTTCTTCAACCAGCACGGCGCACCGAACTCGCCGGGCTTCAAGGCCGCGCTCAAGGCGCTGCCGTTTGCTGAGAAGCTGAAGGTCAACGTCAACTTCTTCGCGCTGTTCTTCAGCTGGATCTACTTCTTCATCCTGGGCATGTGGCGCAAGGCACTGACCATTCTGGGCCTGACCATCGTGGTGATGATCCTGGCCTCGTTCATGCCCCGCGTGGTCGGCAACGGCATCGGCTTTGCCTGGTCGCTGCTGATCGCACTGACCGCCAACTACGCCTATTACCTGGAGAAGGTGAAAGGCGACACCGGTTGGAACCCCTTTGCGGGCATGCGCTGGTAAGCGCTGACGCCGCAGGTTGCTACAGGGCCCGGTCTGATGACCGGGCTTTTTTTTGGTTCTTCACCCAGTGGTAGGTCACCACCGTTGGTGGTGACGCTGATCGCGGCATCGTTCGGCATGACGCGAGCGTACTTCGATATTTCCCGTGGGCCGCCGGCATTCTCGACACGCGGGTACCGATGCCCTTGCGTGCGAAATAAAGGAGGAGGTGACGGCCGCAGGACGGCGCCGGGGGACATTCGCACGCAAGGGCATCGGTGCCAGGCGCTCGACCCACCTGCCGCATCCTCACCCCTCTTTCCACCGCGACCGCTCACCCTGCCGACGACCGTCCCCAGGAGCCGAGCATGTCCACCACGCCCACCAACGACCGCCTCGAACGCGCTGCCCGCTGGCTCGGGCGACAGACCCATGACCTGGACGCCGTTGCGCGCCGGGTGATCGGCCGCCAGGCCGTGATCGATGATCCCAACCGACGGCTCGCAGAGCAGTCCACGTTCGGCGAACGGCTCGCCGACCAGGTCGCCCGCTTCGGCGGGTCCTGGCGCTTCATCCTGCTGTTCGGCGCGGCACTGCTGGTCTGGGTGGTACTGAACAGTGAAATCCTCGGCAGCACCGCGTTCGACCCCTACCCGTACATCTTCCTCAACCTGATGCTGTCGATGCTCGCGGCGATCCAGGCACCGGTGATCATGATGAGCCAGAACCGGCAGGCCATGAAGGACCGGCAGATGGCCAGCTACGACTACGAGGTGAACCTCAAGGCGGAAATGGAAATCATGTCGCTGCACGACAAGGTCGATGCCGTGACCCATGAAACCCTCCTGCAGATCCTGCAGCAGCAACAGCGCCAGATCGATCTGTTGAGCACGCTGGTGGCACGCGGCAATGCCGCCCCTGACGAGCGCGGCTGAGCGGGGATGCATGCCTGGACCACCGCCGTGCCCCGCTTGCGCTACCGCGTTGACCTTGGTCGATCTGCGCCATGACATGCCCATCATCGGAGCAGCACCAGTCCGGTCTGACCCTGGGGGTTTACTGCGCAGTATCCCGGCCCGATCGCAATCGCTGACGACCGCGAATGGACGAGCATGCCGCGGTGATAGCATGCGCCACTAAGATCGTGCCCTCAGGTGCGACCTCCACCCGCGTGCGCAAGGCGTCTGCCAAGCGCCTGGACAACGACCGCCATGCCCCCGTCGAACCGACTCGCTTTCCTGGATGCCCTGCGTGGCCTGGCCGCGGTCTATGTGGTGCTGTTCCATGTGATGGCGATACCGTCGCCGGCCGTGGCCACGGGCCCGGTGCTGGGCGCAGTGCTGGCGATGGGCGATACGGGCGTGGCGCTGTTCTTCGTCATCAGTGCGTTCTCGCTGGCCTACACCATGCCACGCCACGAAAAAACGCCCAGTCCACTGCTCAGCTTCTACCTGCACCGCCTGTTCCGCATTGCGCCGCTGTTTTTCCTGTTGCTGGTGTTCTCGATCTGGCGCGACGGTCGGGGCAGCCACGCCGGCCATTCGGCCGCCGAGATCCTGGCCAATGTCACCTTCAGTTTCAATCTTTTCACCGGCTGGGAAACCGGCATCGTCTGGGCCAGCTGGGCGATCGGCGTAGAGATGCTGTTCTATGCGGTATTCCCGTTGCTGTACTGGATCATCGACCGGCCGCAGCGCGCCTGGATCGCCGCATGCGTGGTCACGGCCGCCAGCGTCCTGGCCAGTATGGGTCTGTTCGGTGCCGGTGGCGTGGATGCAGTGAGCAGCTACGGCCTGCTGCGCCACCTGCCGGTGTTCCTGTACGGGATACTGGCCTATCACCTGTTCGCTGCGCTACCACGGGTGCCCGAAGCCGCAGCGCGCCGTCGATGCCAGGCGGCGCTGGTCGGCGGTGGCGTAGTGCTGCTCGGCCTGATCATGGGCATCGCGTACGCGGCAATCAGCCCCGGTATGGTCTGGGTGGTTTCCGGTGCGGCCTATTCGGTCGTGCTGCTTGGAATGTCAAAACTCCCGCTGCGGCTTGTGGTCAATCGCGCGACAACCTACCTGGGCCAGGTGAGCTACTCGTTGTATCTGGCACACCCGATCGTGGTCGCGATCCTGGTTCCGGTGTTCCGTCGCATCCAGGCGGCGGTGGCATCGCCTGAACTGGCATATCTGGCCTGCGCGGTGCTGACGTTGGCCATTGCACTGCCGCTGGCGCACCTGGGGTACCGCCTGATCGAAGTACCCGGCATCCGCGCCGGGCACCGCGTACTGGCCGCCATCAACGCGCGGCGCAATATGGTATCCACTGGAACCGACGGCCGATGAGCCATCGTGCCGGGGCCTGATAGGCCGGCGCAACGGTTGGCTCAGAACGTCTGCCCGTCACCGCCAGCCAATGCTTTGGCAGACGCGCGGGTGTTGTTACGGGGAACTTCGGCAATCAGTCTGGCCAGCCTTGGTGCTCGGCTGCTGGCCGGCGTTGCCATTTCACTGGCCCGGGTACGGAAGATCGCCACGGCCGTACCCAACTGCTGGGCCTGCTCTTCCATCGCGCGTGCGGCGGCAGTGGCCTCCTCCACCAGCGCGGCGTTCTGCTGGGTGGTCTCGTCCATCTGGGTGATGGTCTGGTTGACCTGCTCGATGCCGGCCGACTGTTCCTTCGAGGCGGCCGAGATTTCGGCCATGATGTCGTTGACCCGGCGCACGCCACTGACGATCTCCTGCATGGTGTCGCCGGCGGTGCGCACCAGCGCCGACCCTTGGGTCACCTGGTCAACCGAGTCGTCGATGAGGATCTTGATCTCCTTGGCGGCACCGGCCGAGCGCTGCGCCAGCGCGCGCACTTCGGTGGCGACCACGGCGAAGCCGCGGCCCTGCTCACCCGCACGCGCCGCTTCCACGGCCGCATTCAAGGCCAGGATGTTGGTCTGGAAGGCAATGCCGTCGATCACCGAAATGATCTCGGCAATGCGCTTGGACGAGGCCTCGATGCCGGCCATGGTGGTGACTACCTGGCCCACCACCTCACCGCCCTGCGAAGCCACCTGCGCGGCGTTGGCAGCCAGCATATTGGCCTGCACGGCGTGATCGGCGTTCTGGCGCACGGTGGAGGTGAGTTCCTCCATCGATGCGGCGGTTTCTTCCAGGCTGGCGGCCTGCTGTTCGGTACGGCGCGACAGGTCGCTGTTGCCCGAGGCGATTTCACCAGCGGCCAGGTTGATGCTGTCGGTGGCCTGCTGGATGCGGCCGACGATGTCGGTCAGCTGGGTCACGGTGGTGTCGGCATCGTCGCGCATGCGTGCAAACACGCCATGGAATTCCCCATGCATGCGCGCGGTGAGGTCACCAGCGGCGATCGCGCGCAACAGTGCGGAGATCTGCTGCAGGTTGTCGTCGCTGACCTGCATCATGGTGTTGAGGTTCTCGACCATGCCGCGGAAATCGTGGTCGAAACGCACCACGTCGCCGCGCCGGGTGAAATCGCCCAGCGCGGCCGCACCCGCCAGGTCGCGGATCTGGGTATTGATCGCGCGCAGGTTGGCCTTGGTGGTATCCATCGCGTCGGTGAAGCGCGCCTGCTCGCCCGGCAGGCGATCCATGTCCTGGGACAGGTCGCCCACTGCATAGCGCTGCATCACCTCGACCAGGCGCCGGGTAACAGCGATGTTGGCGCCCACCAGCTGGTTGCTGCCATCCACCATCGTGCCGTACTCGCCCGGGAAGGCCTGCGCATCCATCCGGTAGCTCAGCTCACCGGACTGGTGGCGTTGCGCCATTTCAGCCTGTGCGGCCATTACCGCCCGCACCTGGCTGCGCATGCGCTGCATCGATTCAAGCAGGCGCCCCACTTCATCATTGCGCGGCGGCGGCAATGCGGTATCCAGGCGGCCTTCGGCAACCTCGGCTGACAGGCGTACCGCATCGGCCAGCGGGCGGATCGCCTGGCGGCGCAGCAGCAGGTACACGCTGGCACTGAGCACCAGCGCCGCACCCAGCCCAACGGCCAGGATGATCCACAGCAGCGCACGTGCCTGCGCGGTGATCAACGCATACGGCACCACCACGCCCAGTGCGAAGCGCTCCTGGCTGTTGCCGATGCGCAGCGGCACGTAAGTCTTTACGTTGCCGTCGGCATCCACCTGGAAATTCTCGAACGGTTTGTCGGCGCCGATTGCCGCCAGGACCTGGCGCGTGCCAGCGTCGTCGCGACGCGTGCCGATGTCGCGCGGATCGTCCGCCGCCAGCATGATGCCGCCCGGCGAGATCAGTTCGACATGACCCTCGCCCATTGGACGCAACGCGGCCAGCCGCTCCTGCAGTGCGCCCAGGCCGACGTCGACTGTGACCGCTCCCAGGAACGTGCCGTTGTCCAGCACTGGCGTGGCCAGCGTGGTCATCAGCACCTGCTTGCCGGCGATTTCGTAGTTGTAGGGCTCGGTCACCAACGGCCGCTTGAGCTCGCGCGGGCGCAGGTACCAGTCGCCGTCGCCGGGCACGTCGTAGCCCTTCAACGCATCCTGCACCGGGGTGCCGTCCTGCCAGGACCAGTAGCTCATGAAGCGACCGGTGGCATCGTGTGCCGGGGCACCGACAAAGTCGCTGTCCTTGGCGTCGAAGGCCTGCAGCTCCCACAACGTGCCCAGGCCCACCCACTCGGGGTGGGAGCGCAGCTGCTGCTGCAGCACCTGCGCGACGGTGGCGCGCGACAGGCTGCCGGCGCTGTGCTGCACCACCAAGCTGTCGGCCAGCGCCTGGCTGGTGGAAAACGCCACGCCCAGTTCGGCACCCACCCGGCGCGCTTCGGCATTGGCCTCGCTCTGCATGGTCTGCCGCGAGGAATCGATCAGCGCCTGGCTGGCCTCGCGGTAGCTGATGGCAGCGGTAACGCCAAAGCAGAGCATGGCAATCAACGCAGTACCCAGCATCAGCCGGTTGGCGATGCTGCCGGGGCGCTTGGTAGCGGAGGAACGGGACATGGGGGCGGTTCCGGAAAGGAGTACAGATCAGCAGACGCCGGCAAGCGCCACTACGACTTCACGCAGTCCTTTGCGGTCCGGGTCGGCGCGGTGCAACGCACGCGCGAGCCAGCAGGGGAAACGGTGCGGCATCCACCCCGGTGGCACGCGCCGGGGCATCAGGCTGGATAACGGCCTCCCTGCGCAGAGATTGAGCCTGGCTTCCTGACTGGATTCAGTGTCCGCCTGGCGGAACCGCGGTCTTCGCCGGCTGTTTGCCCAGCCGCTCGATCAGGGTCTGGCTGGCCACGTTGAGCCCCAGTACCTCCACCTGCGCGCCCTGCGCCTGCAGCTTGCCCACCACCCGTTCCAGCGCGGCCACCGCACTGAGGTCCCAGAAATGCGCGTGGGTCAGGTCGATGACCACCCGTGCCGGCACCTGGTGCAGGTCGATACTGGCCGCGAACTGCCCGGCCGAGGCAAAGAACACCTGGCCGCGTACCGTGTAGGTGCGGGTGCCGTCGGCGTCGGTGCTGTCGGCTACCTGCAGCATCCGCCCCACCTTGCGCGCGAAGAACAGGGCCGACAGCAGCACCCCGGTCAGCACGCCCTTGGCCAGGTCGTGGGTGGCCACGGTAACCGCCACCGTCGCCACCATGACCAGCGAAGAGCTCTTCGGATGCAGGCGCAGTTCGGCGAACGAACGCCAGTGGAAGGTGCCGATGCTGACCATGATCATCACTGCCACCAGGGCGGCCATCGGGATCTGCCGGACCCACTCGGCACCGTAGACCACCAGCAACAGCAGCAGCACGCCGGCCACCAGGCACGACAACCGCCCGCGCCCGCCGGACGTCACGTTGATCACCGACTGCCCGATCATCGCGCAGCCGCCCATGCCGCCAAACAGCCCGGCGGTGATGTTGGCCAGGCCTTGTCCTGCGCACTCGCGGTTGCGCTGGCTGGGCGTGTCGGTCATGTCCTCCACGATCTGCGCGGTCATCATCGATTCCAGCAGGCCCACCACCGCCAGCGTCGCCGATACCGGCAGCAGCACGCGCAGGGTCTCCCAGCTCAGCGGCACGTCGGGGAACAGGAACACCGGCAGGCTGTCGGGCAGCGCACCCATGTCGCCCACGGTGCGGATATCCCAATGCAGGCCGATCGACAGCGCGGTAAGCACCACGATCGCCACCAGTGCCGAGGGCACCGCGCGGGTAAGGCGTGGCAGCAGGTAGATGATCGCCAGGCCGGCCGCGCACACTGCCCATACGTGCCACGAGCGCCCGATCAGTTCGGGCATCTGCGCCAGGAAGATCAGGATCGCCAACGCGTTGACGAAACCGGTGATCACCGAGCGCGAGACAAAGCGCATCAACACGCCCAGTTTCAGCACCCCGGCAACCAGCTGCAGCACGCCGGCCAGGATCGTGGCGGCCAGCAGGTACTGCAGGCCGTGGTCACGCACCAGGTCCACCATCACCAGCGCCATTGCACCGGTGGCGGCCGAGATCATGCCCGGGCGGCCGCCAGCGATGGCGGTCACCACCGCGATGCAGAACGAGGCGTACAGGCCGACCTTGGGGTCGACCCCGGCGATGATCGAGAAGGCGATGGCTTCGGGAATCAGCGCCAGCGCGACCACCGCGCCGGACAGCAGGTCACCGCGGATATTGCCGAGCCATTGCTGGCGCAGCGGATAGGAAACAGACATTGAAATCTCCACGTGTCGGCACTGCGCGCGACACGTTGTGTGATGAGGACAAAACACTCCCTGGACCCGGCGTTGGCGCGGGCGCGTGGTCAACGCGGTATCAGGGTGGGGTCATCACAATGGGATCCGGCCGGAAGGGGCGACAGCGGCGCGCAGGATACCCCAGCGCAGTCGATGGCTCAAACCAGCCACGATCGATGCCGGCGCAGGGACAACCAGTCAACGACGCCAGGCACTCGGCGTGTGGCCGACGACACGCCGGAAGGCGGCCGCGAACTTGCCCGGATTGGCGTAGCCGACCGCCAGCGCCACCTCGGTAACGGCGCGACCGGCCAGCAGCAGCGTCTTGGCCGCCTCCATCCGCCGCCAGGTGAGGTAGGCATAGGGCGTCATCCCGGTGGCCTGGCGGAACCGGCGGCTGAAGCTGCTGCTGTCCAGCCCGGCTGCGCCGGCCATGCCGGCCACGCTGAGATCCTCGCCGAGGCCATGCTCGATGAAGTCGTGCACGCGACGTACCCGCGCCGGCGACAGCGCACGGACCGGGGAGGTCCGCAGCGGCTCGCGGCCGCCGATGCGGCTGAGCCGCTGCAGCACGATGTCCACGCCGTGGTCGAAAAACGCGGTCGACGCCGCATGTGCCTGTGCACAGTGCCAGAGCGCCCACAACACCGATGCCACCACGGGGTCGTCATGCAGATCGGCCGCCGCCGCGTGCAGGCCCTCCATCGACACACCGGCCCCGGACAGCCGCGCCGGGTCGATCACCAGGCCGAGCAGGTCCAGCGGCGGGCTGCGGTACTCGCCATGGCACCCCGGCAGTGCCACGTTGATCACGCCGGGCCGCCACGGCCGTTCGATCCGGCCCAATGCAGTGCGCTGGTATAGCGGGCCGCCACCGGCGTCGAGCAGCCCGATTCGAACGCCCGCACCGCTGCCCATGCCGCCGGCGGCA
Source organism: Stenotrophomonas sp. GL_101 (assembly GCF_057835675.1). Lineage (NCBI taxonomy): Bacteria > Pseudomonadati > Pseudomonadota > Gammaproteobacteria > Lysobacterales > Lysobacteraceae > Stenotrophomonas > Stenotrophomonas sp. GL_101. The sequence continues at coordinate 4,142,040 of NZ_CM174432.1, forward strand.
GCGCCGAAACGGTGCCGGGCCAACAACACCGCACCGTCTGCCGTGCCGACACAGGCATCCAGCGCGCCACCGCTTTCGGCGGCCAGGCGCGCGGCCGCCCTGTCGGCCGGATCCAGCGTGGAACGGGTCATCGCGTCTCCTGCTTTGGAGCGATCCGCGCAGGAATGGAGCGGCGCCTCTCAATTGTTACACAATAACATGCGGGAATCATTCTCAATACCGTGGCGCCTGCGCCACCGCCAAAGGGGTTCCGTGTGAAGCACGCCGTACTCGCTGTCGCGCTTGTCGCAGCGTTCCCGTTCCTGCAGGCCCGCCCTGCCTCCGCGCAGCGCGCGCCCACCGCCAGCAAGGCCACCGACCTGGACGGCATCGTGGTGACCGGCAGCAAACGCGATACGCCCTACCTGCGCAGCGACATCTCGGTCACCGTGCTCGACCGCGAGGCCCTGCAACAGGCCAACGTCAGCGAGTTCCGCGACTTGGACAAGCTCGCCCCCAACGTCAAGTTCAATGTGATGGGCCAGCTCAGCGACATGTTCATCTCCATCCGCGGCATCGAGTCCAATCCGTTCCTGGTCAACCGTGCCTCGGTGTACATCGATGGCATTCCGTTCCGCGAGCTCAGCAACGCGGTGCTCAACCATGTCGATTCGGTGGAGATCCTGCGCGGCCCACAAGGCACCCTGTACGGCGCCAACAGTGAATCGGGCCTGGTACTGGTGCGCACCCGCTCGCCCTCGGCCACCCCCGAGGGCGAGCTCAACCTGCGCGCCACGCACTTCGGCAACGGCCATGGCAGCAGCGTGGATGGCTTCCTCGGCGGCGCACTGGGCAACAGCAGCCGGCTGTTCGGCTCGCTGGCGTTCATGGCCTCCGATGAAGACAGCCATCTGCGGAACCTCACGCCGTTCGCGGGCATCCAGGGCAAGGTCAAGGAAACCTACCTGCAGGGCAAGCTGCGCTGGGAACCCACCGACTACCTGGCCATCAACGCCATCGCCTATCACCTGGGCACGCGCGCGCCGGGCATGTTCGAGTACGAATACCTGCCACTGGACGTGGGCCTGTACAACCGCACTTACGCCGACCGCTACAACGGTGGCCGCCACGCCGGCGATTACACCTACATCAACGATGCGCCCAAGCGCACCAGCAAGACCGAGAACGTCGCCGGTGCCAGCGCGCAATGGCAGCTGGCGCGGGGCACGATGGATGCGGCGGTGTCCTACCGCGAACAACAGGACACCTCCGGCGGTTACGACTTCGACATGACCGCCACGCCCGCGCTGGCCGGACGCATCCATGACAAACAACGCAACTGGAATGGCGAACTGCGCTTCACCTCGCCCAACGACCAGCCGCTGACCTGGATCGGCGGTGTCTCCACCTACCGCGTCCACAAGGACTCGATGCTGGGCACGCTGGTCGGCCCGCCACCACGCGGGCTGGAAAGCTATGTGCTGGCGCCGCGGCAGGGCGCCGACGGCCAGGACTACAGCGTGTTCGGTACGCTCAGCTATACCCCGCCCGCGCTGCCCAGACTGACCGGCAGCCTGGGCCTGCGCTACGAACAGGCCCGCCGCTCCACCCGCCAGCAGGCCGGGCTGCTCGACCTGGGACCCGGCGGCATCGTCTACTACCGCGACGCCGCGCTGTCGCACACCTTCACCGCCACGCTGCCGCGCCTGTCGCTGCGCTACGACGCCTCCGACACGCTGTCCTTCTACGCCGCGTCCGCCAAAGGCTACATCCCCGGTGGCTTCAACCTGGCCGCTGCACAAAGTGACGTGGTCAACGACAAGGTGCTGCGCTACGCCTCGGAAATGATGTGGAGCCACGAAGCCGGCTTCAAGATGAACGTCCTGGACGGTCGTGGCCATGTCGGTGGTGCCGTGTTCCAGATCGACTCGGACAACTGGCAGGAAATCCAGCTGGCCACCGATGCCAACGGCCGCCCAATCTCCTCGGACTACGTCGGCTCGGACGCCTCCATCCGCTCACGCGGGGTGGAACTGGAAGGCGCGCTGCAGGTCCTGCCCGGCCTTACCCTGACCGCCAACGCCGGCTATGTGGACGCGCAGTACCGCACCCTGCTGGTGGGCGACAACCAGAGCCTGGCCGGCAACAAGGTCAAGCTGACACCGACCTACACCGCGTATCTGGCGGCGCGTTACCAGCACCGCTCCGGCGTGTTCGCGCGGGTGGAGTCTTCGTTCAACGGGCGCATGGCGCTGGACGAACGCAACCGTGCCTTCCAGCCGGCGGTGGCGGTCATCGGCGTGCAGCTGGGCTACGAACAGGGGCCATGGACCACCCGCGTCTACGTGGACAACCTCACCAACAAGCGCCGCATCAACGGCCTGATCTTCGACAACCTGGCATTCGGTCGCGACGGCAATGTCTACGGGCCGGTGGACCGCCCGCGGATCGTCGGTGCCGAGCTGGGCTACCGGTTCTAGAAACCACGCACCGATGCGCTACTTCAACACCGCTTCGGCATCCACCACGTCCACTCCGGACATCTGCCCCAGCCAGGCATCGAACCACGGTTTATGCGATGCCCCCGCGATGGACAGCACGCGCGCGCCGGGATGGTCGCGCACTACCTGCAGGATGTTGCCGACCATGCGCAGGTTGCGCAGCTCCCAACCGTTGACCCAGATCTGCGGGTAGTGCTCGGGCGAGCGCGCCGCCAGTGCAGGCTGAACATTGGCAGCGGCCAGCTGGGCCAGGCGCTCGGGGCGATTGATCACCCGGTACAGCGGCAGCATGTCCTGGCCCCGGATCAACTGCGCGGTCTCCGCCTCCAGCGCTGCCACCACACGGCGATCGGCCTTCCATGCCTGCTCGACCGCCGTGCCGAATGCCTTGCGGTCGCCGATGCGATGCGCATCGCCGGTGTGGTCATCCACCGCATACACACGCTCAAGCCCGAGCCGCGCGGCCAGCACGGCAGCAATCTGGTAGCTCTCGTTGCTGCGCCGCTCCAGCGTCTGCAGCACCTGCACCAGGGCCGCATCCAGCCCGTCACCGGCCTGCCGTTGCGCCGGTGCCAGGCGCAGCCATTGCACATACGCCGACGCGCGCTCGCCGGCGGCCAGGAACAGTGCCGCCAGCCGGCGCCGGTCGGCCGGCTGCGGCTGGCTCGGCCAACCGGCCAGCAGCGCGTCCACCTGCACGATCGCCTCGGGGATCGACAGCCCGGTGGCGGCCCGGGCCTGGGCGGTGCTGGCGCAGTAATCGTCACCGTAGACCGTGGCATGCCGCACCGCCAGGTCGCACTGCTCGCCACTGATGTCCTCGGTGGTGATGTAGCCCGGCTTGAACGCCGCCAGCCGCGCCAGCAGCGGCTCCAGCGTCTCCGGCCGGAAATCCTTGTGCTGGGACAGGTGGATGCTGCCCAGTACCAGTACCTCGGTGCGCGGGCCGACCATGCCCGCATCCAGACCGGTCAGGTCGATCGCCGGTTGCGCGGCGGCCGGCACCGCCAGCCCCACGCACAGCGCCGCGGCCATCCATTGCTGCTTCATGCCTGTCCTCCGGTGATGTGGCGCTGTTGTAGCAAACCCCGGCGCGGGCCCGCATGTGACCAAAGGCCCGGGGCTCCGTTTTGCAAACAATAATCATTTACAATCGCGCACTTACGCCTGCTGCCGTCCGCCCGGATGACCCCGCCCCCACCCTCCCCGCAGCCCCCTGTGTCGCTGCTGTCCTCGCTGATCCAGCATTACGAGGAACTGGTGGACTACGTGCGCCGCCGCTTCACTGCGCCCGGGATGGCCCGTGAGGTCGTCCATGACGTCTGCGTGCGCCTGCTCGAACGGCCGGTCGCCAGCGACGTGCGCCAGCCACTGGCGATGCTGCACCGGATCGCCCACGATGCGGCAGTAGACCGTTACCGCGCCGAGTCGCTGCGGCGCCACTGGGTGGACTCCCATGCCGTGCTGCCCGACCCCGCCTGCACCACGCCCACCCACGAGCAGCGGCTGGACGGCGAGCAGGAACTGGCCCGGCTGGTGGCCGTGATCGAGGCGATGCCGCGCCGCCGCCAGCAGGTGTTCGTGCTGCACAAGATCCATGAGCTGCCGCAAGCGGACGTGGCCCGGCGCATGGGCATCGGCCTGAAGGCCGTGGAGCGCCACCTGCGCCTGGCCATGCGGGCCTGCCGGGGTGCGCTGGCGCGGTGTGCAGCGCGATGAACGCCGATCTCCCCCACGCACCGCCGCCAGCCCCGGCCGAGCCGGCACTGGACCGGCATCGCGACGCGCTCAAGCAGCGGTTCCCGCTGCCTGCTGCCCACGCGTTGCACCGCACCCCGCCGCTGCGTCGCACTGCCGTGGCCCTGCTGCTGGCCATGCTCGGCGCTGGCGGCCTGTCCGCGTGGGACCCGGGCGGGCCGGCCAGCGAGTATCAAACCGGCACCGACGGCCGCCGCCGCATCGCGCTCGCCGACGACAGCCAACTGCTGCTGGATGCGTCCAGCCGGGTGCGCGTGCGCCAGCACCTGCGCTCGCGCCGGGTGGAACTACTGGCCGGGCGTGCCCGTTTCGAGGTGGTCCACTCGGCCTGGCGCACCTTCCAGGTGGATACCGGTGCGGTGCGCATCCGCAACTACGGCACCGTGTTCGACGTGGCCCGCCAGGGCGATGGCAGCAAAATCACGCTATGGAAGGGCCAGGTAGGGGTATCGGTCAACGGCATCGAAGGCGAGCGCAGGCTGCGGCCCGGGCAACAGCTGCTGGCCAGCGCCCACGGCATGGCCGAACCGCAGCCCGCCGAGGCCGCGCGGGCCGGATGGACGCAGGGGCGGCTGGCCTTCGTCGGCACCCCGCTCGGCGAGGTCGTGGGCGAACTGCAGCGCTATCACCGCGGCCGCATCGTCCTGGTCGATCCCGGCCTGGCCAACCTGCAGGTATCGGGCAGCTTCGACAGTGATCGCGCCGCCAGCGTGCTGGCGCTGCTGCCCGACATCCTGCCGGTCCAGGTGCAGGCGCAGGACGATGGCAGCGTCCGGATTGCCGCGCGCCGCCCGTGATCGCGGCCACCTCCTGCACCAGCGACAGCCCGCGGAGGGTGGGGTGGCGCCCGCCTCGCACGGCAGCTGCTGGAACCCCCTGAAGGAATCCGCATGTCCCGTCCCGCCCCGCGCACTGCCCTGCGCCACCTTCCACGCACGTTGCTGGCAATCGCCCTGTGTGCCGCCAGCCCGGCCTGGGCGCAGGCGCCCACCGCACCGGTCGAACTGCATCTGGCGGCCGGCCCGCTCGACCAGGCCCTCAACAGCCTGGCCCGGCAGACCGGCCTGCAACTGCTGTTTGCCGCCGACGTCACCGCCGGCCGCCAGGCCCCGGCCGTCGATGGCCGCTATCGCCCGCAGCAGGCACTGCAGCTCCTGCTTGCCGGCCAAGGCCTGGCCATGGAAGAACGCAGCCCCGGCATCGTCGTGATCCGCAGCGCCCCGGCCCCGCGCCGCGCCGCTTCGCCGCCCGCGTCCGCGCCATCGGCACCGGCTCCCACCGCGCTCGGCCGCGTCACCGTCTCTGCCTCCACCGCGCGCCTGCCCAAGGGCGAGACCGCGATGCCCAACACCATCACCGTGCTCACCCGCGAAGACATCGAGCAGCAGCTGGCGCTGGGGTCGGATATCTCGCGCGTCCTGTCGGCCCAGATTCCCGCCTTCGCCCCGGCGCGCGAGAAGATGTCCAACTACGGGGAGAGCATGCGTGGGCGCGGCATCCTGTACATGGTCGACGGCGTACCGCAGTCCACGCCGCTGCGCGATGGCTCGCGCGATTCGCACACCATCGACGCGGCGATGATCGAGCGCATCGAGATCATCCATGGGGCCAATGCCCTGCAGGGCATCGGCGGCACCGGCGGCATCGTCAACATCATCACCAAGTCGGCACCGGCCGAAGCGGGCGCGGTGATGTTTGAAAGCAACCTGTCGCTGTCGATGGCCGCACCTGGCCGCCACGACGACGACGGCCAGCGCGCCTCGGCGATCATCGGCACGCGCGGTGCGCAGCTGGACCTGGTGGCCGGCATCGCCTACGAACGCCAAGGCCTGTATTACGACGGCGAAGGCCGGTCGATCGGCACCACCGCGCAGGGCGAGCTGATGGATTCCACCTCGTCCAACGTGTTCGCCAAGGTCGGCTGGACCTTCGACAACGGCCACCGCCTGCAGGTGGGCGGCAACCGCTTCGAGCTGCGCGGGCTGGACAACTACATGGCGGTCAACGGCGACTTCCGCAGCGGACGCCCCACCATTGCCGTGCCCGGCGACACCCCGCTGGACCCGCCGATGAACCGCTCGCGCTCGCTGACCCTGGACTACTCCGCACCGGGCCTGCTCGGCGGTGATTTCCAGGCCCAGGCCTTCGCGGTCGACTTCGAAGGCCGCTACGGGGCCAGCCAATGGGACCCGTGGGGCACTACCGGTGCCAATGCGGCCTGGGACCAGACCCAGAATGAATCGGACAAGCGCGGTTTCAAGCTCACCCAGTCCTGGCGGCGTATCGGCGACAGCACGCTGGACATCACCCTGGGCCTGGACGGCCTGCGCGACCAGACCCACCAGGTGCTGCTTGCCAGCGGACTGAACTGGGTGCCACAGACCACCTACCAGAGCCTGTCGCCGCTGCTGCAGGCGCACTGGTGGCCCCTCTCGCAGGTGATGCTGTCGGCCGGCGTGCGGCAGGAAAAGGGCGAGCTGGAGGTGGCCGACTATGTCACCCTGCCGCGCTATGGCAGCCGCAAGGTGGCTGGCGGCAAGCCGACGATGCGCGAGACCCTGCCCAACCTTGGGGCGGTCTGGTACATCAACGACCGCCTCACTGCCTACGCCTCCTATTCGGAAGGCTATACCGTGGCCGACGTCGGCCGCGTGCTGCGCGCGATCAGCATCGATGGCCAGGCCGTGGACAAGCTGGTCGACCTGTCGCCCGTGGTATCGGACAACCGCGAAATCGGCCTGGAGTACGACGATGGCCGCTTCAGCGGCGACATCGCCTACTACATCTCCGAATCCAAACTGGGCTCATTGCTGGTCTACGACGCCGGCATCGATGCCTACAACGTGCAGCGCCAGGCCACCAGGGTCGAAGGGGTCGAAAGCAACCTGGCCCTCACCCTGGGCAACAGCCGTTTCGGGGTGGGCTATGCGCGCGCCAACGGCCGCTTCGACGCCGACCTGGACGGTCGCCTGGACAGCGACCTGGCCGGCGTCAACATCGCGCCCAACCGCATGACCGCATTCTGGGAACAGCGTTGGACGCCCGCGCTCAGCACCCGCCTGCAGGCCAGCCATGCCTTTGACCGCGACTTCGCCACGCAGGGCAAGGCGATCGCCGACTTCCGCGGCTATACCACCGTCGACCTGGTCACGCGCTACGCCCTGGACAACCACGTCTTCACCCTGGGCGTACAGAACCTGGCCAACACCCAGTACATCAGCTACTACGCCCAGACCACCCCGTCCAACGCCAACTACTTCGCCGGGCGCGGCCGCGTGCTCAAACTGGCCTGGCAGTACCGTTACTGAGCCCTGCCGTGGCGTGCGTTGCGGACGCCGGGTGATTCCGGCGCCCGCAACGCACACCACCGAGTGCGCCACGCAATGCAGCGGCATGCTGCATCGCCATCAGGAATTCACCGGTCCTTGATCAAGCGCAGCGGTACGCTCAAGGTGCAGCGTCAAGGAACCACGGTGATGCCCAATACAGGACTGTTCTACCTGCTCGACGTCAAAGGCGACGCCGAACCAGAGGATCCATACGCGCTTTCCAGACTGGCCTTCATCCGCGCCGAATGCCTGCTCTGCCATACCATCCTCAGTGCATCGGGAGTGCCCGGCCTGGTCAACGTGGCGCACGGGGGTGCCGTGCTCACCTGCCTCCATTGCAGCAACCGGCAGGCTGTTTCCGGTGCCCGCTTCGCCGACTACCTGCGGCGGGCGCGGAGCGGGCTGATTGCACCGCGCACCGACAACCTCCCGGCCGTTCCAGCGGCGGCGTCGGAACTGCAGCCCCCGGCCTGAAGGCACTGTCGGCCCTTGCACCCCGCCAGCGCCAAGCGCGGTATGGCGCATGCGTTCACTTGGCCTGCGGGTGCGCCAATGCCGCCTTCTCGGCGTCGGTCAGCGCGCGGTGCCCGTAACTCAGCACGCGCGTCATCTGCCACTGGCCCTCCTGCAGCCGCCACACCATCACGAACCTGGCACTGCCCTCGCACTGGCCCCCGGCCAGGTCGCAGAAGCGATGCTCGCCTTCCTCGATCGCCCCGAAGTCCTTGATCGGATACACCTTGAGCGTTCCGGGGACCCGTTCCCGGCGGACCTTGTTGCAGATGTACTTGCGCGTATTGTCGATGACCGTCTCGCGATCGAACGTGGCGCCGCCGCTGTCATGGTAGAACTCGACAGTGGGGGAGAAGAAGCGGCTGAAGGTGTCCAGGTCGCAGCGGTTGTAGGCATCGAAAACCTCTGTGTCCAGGGCCGCGATGGTCGCCGTCAGCGGGTCCACCGCCAGCTCGGCGGGGCCGGGGGCGGCAGGCGCCAGGCCGGAAACCAGAAACAGCAACAGACCGGTGAGCGCTTGATTGGACATGGATTTCCCCTGTTCAGTGGCCCGATCCGGGCATGGTCCGCAGCCGGCCCCACTATCGACATGCACCGACCCCCACTTCAAGTGCCGTAAGCACCGCCAGATGTGCCATGCTCCGCGCAACCACCACGGAGAACACTGCAATGGCCAAGAGTATGGACAGGCAGAAAGAGCAGAAAAAGAAACCTGCCAAGACAGCAAAAGAGAAGAAGGCAGAGAAGAACGAAAAGAAGACCACCCGCGGTTTCGCGCCGACCTGATCGACGCCCGCAGCCGGCAAGGCGCCCGCCGCTCCCACGTGAGCGGTCGTGGCCCGGCCGCCGCTGCGCACTCCCCCACCCGCAGGCTCGCCGCGGGCATCACACCGCGCATCACATGGCGGTGGCAGCATTGGTCGTTGTCCGGACACCCGTCCACCAGGAGACTGCCATGGATTCCCGTACTGCCATCCTGCCCCGGCCATGGGCCATCCACCCGTTCCACGCGGCCATGCTCGGCGGCGTGCTGCCGCTGTTCCTCGGCGCATTGCTTGCCGACTACGCGTACTGGAGCAGCTACGAGATCCAGTGGAGCAACTTCGCCGCCTGGCTGTTGATTGGCGCCATGGTGATGACCAGCATCGCCCTGCTGTGCGCAATCATCGGCATGGTCCGGGGCAACCGCAGCCTGTTCTACGTGCTGGTACTGGTCGTCACCTGGATCGTGGGCTTCCTCAATGCGCTGCACCATGCGCGCGACGCGTGGGCGATCATGCCGGCGGCATTGATGTTCTCGGTGATCTGTACGGTGCTGGCCCTGCTGGCTACCTGGATGGGGTTTTCCAGCCTGCGCGCCGGGGGTGCACGATGAAGCGTCACACGATCAGGATCGTTGCGGTTTCCGTGCTCGCCACGGCGCTGGCCGCCTGCAGCCAGGGCCAGGCACCGGAGATGCACCAGTACGGCGCCGATCCGGAGATGCCCTCGCCCAACCGCGGGTTGATGCCGGACATGACCATCGCCAAGCCGGCCGCCTGGGGCGAGCGCCTGCCGACCGTGCCCAAGGGTTACCGCATTGCCGCCATCGCCACCGACCTGGCCATTCCGCGCCAGACCCTGGTGCTTCCCAATGGCGACATCCTGGTGGCCGAAGGCCGGGGCGGCAGCGCACCCAACCTCAAGCCCAAGGACGTCATTGCCGGCAAGATCAAGGCCAAGGGCAACACTGCGGTAAAGAGCGGCAACCGCCTGACCCTGCTGCGCGACGCCGATGGTGACGGCACCTACGAGTTGAAGACCGTATTCGCCGACAACCTCAATGCGCCCTATGGGCTGGCGCTGATCGGCAACGCACTGTATGTGGCCAACCAGGACGCGGTGGTGCGCTTTGACTACCGCCCGGGCCAGACCAAGGCCAGCGGCGCGCCGACCAAACTCACCGACCTGCCCGCCGCCATCAACCACCACTGGACCAAGGCACTCACCGCCAGCGCAGATGGCAGGTACCTGTACGTGGCGATCGGTTCCAACAGCAACATCACCGAACGCGGCATGGCGGTGGAAATCGACCGTGCGCAGGTGTGGCAGGTGGATGCCACCACCGGCGCACACAAGGTGTACGCCACCGGCCTGCGTAATCCCACCGCGCTGGCCATCCAGCCGGGCAGCGGTACGCTGTGGGCGGTGGTCAATGAACGCGATGAGATCGGCCCGAACCTGGTGCCCGATTACCTCACCTCGGTGCGCGAAGGCGGCTTCTACGGCTGGCCCTACAGCTACTGGGGCAAGAACGTGGACCGCCGGGTAATGCCACAGAACCCGGAGAAAGTCGCCTCGGCGATCGTTCCCGACTACGCCCTGGGCTCGCACGTGGCCGCACTCGGCGTTGCGTTCTCCTCGGCGGCGATGGGCACGTCGTTTGCCGATGGCGTGTTCGTCGGCGAACACGGCAGCTGGAACCGCAACCCGCCGGTAGGCTACAAGGTGGTCTTCGTTCCGTTCCGCGATGGCAAACCGGCCGGCGACCCGATCGACGTGGTCTCCGGCTTCCATGGCGAGGATGGCAAGACCCGTGGCCGCCCGGTGGGCGTCAGCGTCGACCCGCGTGGTGCGCTGATCGTGGCCGACGACCTGGGCAATACCATCTGGCGGGTAACCCCGGATGCGCAGGCGGCTGCTGCGCCGCAGTGAGCGGTGCCGTTGAATGATCCGGCCATGGTGGTTGCCGCCATGCCAACAACGTCCCTGCGTCGGTCGATCGACGCAGGGCGTTTAAAATTGCCGTCTACAAACGGGTGGTCATACGCCATCTGGAAGTGCAACACGATGGCTCGGACAACCGGATGGATGAATGGCTCGCCAGCGCCATCCGACGTCCCCCCAGCACGGTGGGCCCGTGGTTGATCAGGCGGTACGCCTTATCAAGTGGTACCGGCCGTATGTTCGGATTCATTGGCCACCCTCTACGCGCTTCATCCCAGTTCAACGACGCTCGAAGCGTCGCACGGACTCATCAACCGGCGTGTCACCCTGGGTCAGCTCGATGATCACGCGACTGACCTTCGGACGTTCGATGATTTCCAGCAATGTGGCAGCGACGTCATCACGGGCAACCTCACCGTACGGAATGGCCAGACCGGTGCGAACCTTGCCCGTGCCCGGTGTATCCACCAGCGTCCCTGGCCGCAGAATCACCCAGTCCAGATCGCTTTCCGACAGATGGACGTCCGCCAGCTTCTTGACCGCCATGTAGTTTTCGAAGCTCTCTGAGACCTTCCCACCGCGGAATGACTCCGGAAATGCCGAGACAAGAATGAAACGACGGATCCCCGCTTGCGTGGCGGATGCAACGGCGAGCTCGAGACCGCGCCCATCAATGGCATTGGTCATTTCCATACCCCCCTTTCCGCCGGCACCTGCGGAAAAAACTACGACATCGCTTCCTGCCATCAGCCCGGCCAGACCTGCGGCATCGAGGTCGAGAAGGCTGCCAGGAACCGGAACAGCGCCAAGACTCTGGATCTCTTCAACCTGCTCCGGCTTTCGGATCAGGCCAAGGGTCCGATGATCACGCTCGCTCAGTCGCTGAGAAAGGCGGCGGGCAACCTTGCCTGCGCCACCGATGATGAATACCTGAGTCATGAGATGCTTCTCCTGGAAAGACCGATGCTGCGCCCTGCACCTGAATCAACGTTGCGTATCAGGCGCCCCGAACCGGTATACGCCGCATCCTTCGATGCGGCGTACCGGATGCCTTACGGCGCCACGTGCGTGTGGTAAATCTTGCTGACAACGGTCCACTCTCCTTCAACCTTCAGCAGGTTGAAGAAGTCGGTGAAGCAGAAGCCAGAGATATCGTTGGTATCGATACGCGCGCTGGCGGCAGTGCCGACGATGTCGATCTTCACGATCACGCCCTGCGCTTCAGGTGAAGGACGGAAAACGGTATCGATGGTGTCGAACAACCCCTGGATCTGACCACCAACCAGCTTGCTGTCGCCATCGACACCGAAGATCGTCGCCTGATCGCTGAAGGCAGGCTTCATGATGCTGCTCTTGGCCTGCTTGCCACCTTCGTTGTACTTGTTCAGCACGTCGACGATGGCCTGATATTCCTGCACGTAAGTGGGCTTGCTCATTGTTTTCTCCTGAGGATGGTGAAGCTGCTGTTTGCATGGAAGGGGCGGCCATGAGAGGCGTCCTGAACGACTCGGCGCCAGAAGCATCGCTCCTGCCACATAGCGATCACTACATAATGTACATATTGTATAGTGGGCACTACATATGATGTCAAGCAGGTCGCTGACCGCTAGGTGAAGAACGCTATGAACGGTGATAACACCCTTGCCCCCCCATCCCGTGCGAAGGGCCGCCCGCGCGCCTTCGATAAAGATCAGGCGTTGAACCAGGCACTGGATGTCTTCTGGCGCCGAGGCTATGAGTTGGCCTCCGTAGCCGAACTGTGTTCCGCGATGGGCATCAATCCGCCCAGTCTGTACTCCGCGTTCGGCAACAAAGCCACGCTCTTCCTTGAGGCGGTCGACTTCTATGAACTGCGCTACTGGGACGCGACGTGGCAGCGGCTCGAAGCCTGCGAAGACGTACATCGCGGGATCGCCGAGTTCTTTGACGAAACTTCCCGCATCCTGCTGTCGCCCAAGGCGCCTTGCGGATGCCTGGTTGCGCTAGCAGCGATCAACGTATCCGACGACTCCGTAGAAGTCCGTTCGGCGATCGATGCGCTGCGCCTGGAAGGCAAGCTGGAGTTCGCCAAGCGACTCAAGCGTGCGGTGAAGGAAGGTCAGTTACCTGCCAAAACGGACACAAAGGCGCTGGCAGGTGGGCTCAACACCATGCTGGAAGGGATGTCGATCCAGGCTCGGGATGGCTTGTCTGTTGCCGAGATGCGGCGGATTGGCGCATTGGCGGTACGCCTGCTTCCCGGCCGCCCAGGGCCTCTTGGGCAAGAATGATGTGTATGCATCTGCTCCACGGCCCCAAGTCGCGGTGGACGTAGGTAACTGTTGAGACCTGCCGATCTCGAATCAGGTGGCTACCTTGATCATTTCAAGGCGCTGCCGCGGAACGCCCTCTGGAGCGGTGACGCACTTGCTTCATCCAGGCGCACGCTCCTGGAAGCTCGTCGGGATCCTGCAGCAAGCATATGGCTGTTTGCATATGGCTCTCTACTGTGAAATCCGACGCCCAGATTTGCGGAACGCGCCATGGTGCAATGTTGAGTGGAAGAACGCTCAGCTCCGGTTACGCCATGTCAAGCTCGCTTCATTGAACTCAGTTGCGCAGAAATCTATGAAGCTCTGCAGCTTTGGAGTCATCCGCCGATCTCGCGCGTAGAGGGCGCTAAGGGGTGGTGCCGGCGAAGGATAGGATGGAAGTACCTCGATGAGGGTTCCAGCATTCAGCGCATCGCGCACCAGCTCCAGCGGCTGCAGGATCAGGCCAAGTCCAGCCAGTGCAGCGCTCAACAGCGGCTCACTTTGATTCACCATCAACCGACTGGCGATCGGCACCGTCAATACCTGGCCATCCTGGTCTGTGAACGTCCAACGCGTGCGCAGGTCAGAATGGGCGAAGCCCAGGCATTCGTGCTTGGCCAAGTCAGCGGGATGGTGAATTTCGGAGCCTGATGACAGGTAGCCCGGGGAGGCGCACAGGATCAATGGGTAAGGACCCAAGCACCTTCCGATCAGGCTGCTGTCCTCCAGCTCTCCTACGCGGAAGACGAGATCGTATCCATCCTCAACAACATTGACCAGGTTGTTCGATAGGTGCAGGTCCACCGTCACCTTTGGGAAGGCACGCATGTACCGTGGCAGCGCTGGAGCCAGAACGCGCGTCCCGAAGGTCACCGGAGCATTGACCCTCAGTCGCCCGACGGGCTCTCCACGCGCCGCCTCTGCCAAACGCTCGGCGTCCTCGATCTCGTCAAGGATGGCGCGGGCCCGCTCGAGAAAGGCCTCGCCGAACTCGGTGAGGCTCTGTCGCCGCGTACTGCGGTTGAGCAGTCGGACCCCTAGATGCTTCTCCAGTCCTTGAACCTGTTTTCCCACCAATTGGGGGGACAGATCCAACGCTACGGCTGCTGCTGCAAACGAGCCAGTCTCCACCGTCTTGACGAACGTGCGCATCGGGCTCACGAGGTCCATTAGAAATAAATAGTTGGCAATGTGGCGTCAGGCTACGCCTTTATCGAACGTCGTGCAGCTGCCAACGTTGCAACCTCTCTATCGGGAAGCTCCTGTCAGGAGCGCCGCCTAGCCCATGTTCAGAGGATGCTGCCAGTGTGGCCAAACCAGATGACCGTGACACGTTGCGCCCTCGATTCGGGCCGCTATCTCAAGCAGTTTGAAGGTCTGCCCCCAGAGAAGATACTTGGGGCAGAGGCGCTCCGGGTGTCACTCAACGCGGCCTTGGCGGCTCACCCGAGTTTGGAATCAGGGATCTGGGTGCTCGCTTACGGGTCATTGATGTGGAATCCAACGATGCTCTCCACCCAGCGGGCAAGGGCCACGGTCCACGACTGGAAGCGAAGCTTCTGTATGCATCTGGTGGCCGGGCGTGCCACGTTTGACCGGCCGGGACGCATGCTGTCACTGGAACCGGGCGGAAAGCTGCAGGGCGTGGCCTACAAGCTTCCCGAGGCTTTCGAGGACGAACTCGCCACCCTCTGGTTGAGGGAAATGGTGACCGGTGCTTACGTCCCGAAATGGATTCCGACCGAACTGGAGGATGGACGCATTGTGCCAGCGCTTGCCTTCACCGCCAACACGGACGCCGAACACTGGCGGCCCGGTTCCGACCCCGCCGCCATTGCCCCCGTCATTGCCCAGACGGCGGGCCCCTTTGGCACCAATACAGAGTACGTGGAGCGTCTCGCCGCCAGCCTTGCGACGGAAGGCTTTGAAGATGCGCTGGTCAACACGCTGTTGGCCGAACTCTGCGCGCTCGGTTCGAAAGCAGGGCTGCCTGACCAAGTGTCAGACGAGGACGTCGCATTCGGTGGTGCCCAGAAAGGATTGGAAAAGAATAGTTTCCATTGAACCGGCAATCCTGACGTTTTTCTGCGGCAGCCAGCCCACTAACGTGAGGGTCTCCGCGCCGCCACGTACCGGCGGGCATCCCCGTCGTCGCACCACCATTGATCGGAATCCTACCCATGCCCCCCAACAAGCCCGAAGACTGCGATCTCCATATTTTCGAGTCCATCAGAACCAAGGACCTGGAGCGGGCAGTCGCTCTCTATGAGCCCGATGCCACCTTCATTACCGACGATGGTGCTGTCGTTGGCACCGATGCAATCCGCAACGTCCTGAGCGGATGGATGGAGCTGGAAGACCCGGAGTTCACGACTGAGCTGGTGTCGTTCGTCAATGCAGATGGCGACCTGGCGCTGGTCCGCGGCAGCTGGACTGCCACCGCCAAGGGACCAGACGGAACGCCGACCAGGATTTCCGGCAAGAACGTAGAACTCGTTCGCCGCCAGGCAGATGGCTCTTGGCGCTTTGTCATCGATCACCCGCGTCTCGCAGACTGATCCTCACCTCGCATCACTCTGGCGATGCTCCATGCCGGGCCGAGCCAGGCCCGGCATGCCCCTCCCTGCAGCAGGAAATCTCCCATGGCACGAATTGTCCGGTTCCACACCTACGGTGGTCCTGAAGTCCTCAAGCTTGAAGAAGTCGCAGTGCCAGCGCCAGCTGCCGATGAAGTGCAGATCCAAGTGAAGGCATTTGGGTTGAACCGCGCTGAATCCATGTTTCGCAGTCATGCCTACCTGCAGGAAGCTACGTTCCCCAGTCGGCTGGGCTATGAAGCCTCCGGCGTCGTGTGCTCGGTGGGCAGCGGAGTCAAAGATTTCAACGTGGGCGACAGCGTCAGTCTGATTCCACCACTGGACATCGCCAAGTGGGGAACCTATGGCGAGGTGGCCAACATTCCTGCGCACCTTACAGTCAAGCATCCTGAAACTCTTTCCTTCGAGCAGGCGGCCGCAGTCTGGATGCAGTATGTGACTGCATGGGGCGCGCTTATTGAACAGGCAAAACTCACCAGCGGCGAGTATGTGATCATCACCGCTGCATCCAGCAGTGTTGGCCTGGCGGCGATTCAGATCGCCAAGTCAGTGGGTGCCTTATCGATCGCCGTTACCCGCACTTCCACCAAAAAGCAGCAGCTGCTGGATGCGGGTGCTGATCATGTTATTGCCAGCGAAGAGGATGACATTGCCTCGATCGTGCTGGAAATCACACAAGGCGCAGGCGCCCGGGTTGTTCTTGATCCAATCGGAGGCCCGATCTTCAATGAACTTACAAAGGCGATGGCGCGCGGCGGAATCCTGATTGAATACGGTGCGCTGAGTCCCGAGCCGACGCCCTTCCCACTCATGGATGTGCTTGGGAAGAGCCTGACCTTGAAGGGCTATCTATATGCAGAAATCGTCGCAGATGCTGAAGCCCTGGAGCGGGCCAAGGCTTTCATTCTTGACGGCCTGGCCAGCGGCTCGCTCTCGCCGATCATTGCCAAGGTCTACCCCTTGGACGATATCCAACAGGCGCATCGCTACCTGGAGGCCAACCAGCAGGTAGGCAAGGTGGTAGTCACCATCACGAGCTGACTGGGGAGACCTGCGACAAGCTTGGTCCCCACAAACACCTCCGTCTGCCGGCCACCTACCAGCTGGGATCCACGGCTGGCACCCGCCAGCCGGGATCGGCTCATGACGTCCCAATAGCCGCGCCCGAGCAGGGCTACCCCGAGATGGAGGACGGCGTGTCCGCCAAGGCGGATGTACTCAAACAGACGCAACGGACGCGGACGA
This sequence comes from Stenotrophomonas sp. GL_101, assembly GCF_057835675.1. Taxonomy (NCBI): domain Bacteria; kingdom Pseudomonadati; phylum Pseudomonadota; class Gammaproteobacteria; order Lysobacterales; family Lysobacteraceae; genus Stenotrophomonas; species Stenotrophomonas sp. GL_101. The sequence goes on from NZ_CM174432.1 coordinate 4,158,962, forward strand.
TGATCCAACACCAAAGGCAGGATCGCATCGGGTCATCTGGTGGTGCCCGCAGGCGTGCCGCTCGTCACGCTGAATTTGCGTCCATCATGAAATCAATGAATGCACGCAGCTTGCCTGGCATATGCGTGCGATGTGGATAGTAAAGATGAAACGCGTCATCCATTCCACTGTACTGCTTCAGGATCTGCCGCAGTTGACCAGCAGCCAGCTCCTGCTTCGCAAAGTCCTCGAAGACGAAACCAATACCTTGGCCTTGGACTGCCGCATCCACGACAGATTTCATTTCGTCAAAGAGGAGGCGTCCCTGCACCTCGATCTGAACGGCCTGCCCATTGGCATCGAACTTCCATTCAAACCATCGCCCTCCCCCGGAGTAGCGCTGTCGAATGCAGTCATGCTTCAGCAGATCATCGATCGTTCTTGGCTCCGTTCGCCCGTGAAAATAGTCCGGCGCAGCCACCACGATTCGTTTCTGCGCCGCGCCAAGCTGCTTGGCGACCATATCGTTCTGAACTCTTTTTCCCATGCGGATGCCGATGTCATATCCGCTATTGACGATGTCGCCAAGCACGTTGTCCAGTGATATCTCGACATGGATCAACGGAAATCTACCCAGGAAATCGGGAAGATGAGGCTCGACCAAGGTGCGGTATGCCACGTAGGAAGAATTTACCCGCACGGTGCCAGATGGCTGATCGGTCGCCAGCAGCGTCTCTGACAAGGAATTTCTGATCAGCGCAAGCGCGGGCGACAACGTGGAACTGAGTGATGCCCCCGCTTCAGTCAGGCTGACGCTGCGCGTGGTCCGGTTGAAGAGCCTAACGTTCAATTGAGCTTCGACTGTCTTGATCGTGCGCGAGACCGCAGTCGGCGTAACGCCCAACTCGCTTGCTGCCTTGGAAAAGTTCAGATGTCGGGCCACTGACTCGAACGTCAGAAGTCCCTGGAGATACACAGGGGGAGCAGAGAGGCTTTTCGCTGCCTTTTCGCCGTGCACTACCGCCTGGATTGTGAACTTTTTGTTCATTCCGTATGTATGATTGTGTCTATTTACGTCATTATCGCACGCTTCCATACTTCTGAAATCAAATGAATTCAGCGCGCAACCTGGTTGCCGAAAGGAACAGCGATGATGCTCAGGAGCTCTCCCAGCGATCTCTTCTCACCCGTAACGTTTGGTGCACTGACGCTAGCGAACCGCATTGTAATGGCGCCGTTGACGCGCAGCCGCATGGGGCCCGATGGCGTACCGAACGCGATGCATGCCCGGTACTACGCACAGCGGGCCACCGCTGGCTTGATCATCAGTGAAGCCACCAACATTTCCGCACAAGGCCGGGGCTACGACCTGACGCCAGGCATCTGGACGGATGAACAGGTAGCTGGTTGGAAAGTAGTGACTGACGCAGTACATGCCGCTGGTGGCCTGATCGTATGCCAACTGTGGCATGTGGGGCGTTTCTCGCACGTCGACCTGCAGCCGGACGGAGCCCCACCGGTCGCACCTTCAGCGATTCGGGCAGAAGGGCAAACTTACACCGCACATGGAATGCTGGATGTCTCGCAGCCCCGGGCACTGGAAACGTCCGAGATTCCGGGCATCATCGAGCAGTATCGGCACGCAGCCGAATGTGCAAAACGCGCCGGCTTCGATGGCGTGGAAGTCCATTCCGCAAACAGCTACCTGCTGGATCAGTTCCTGCGCGATTCGACCAATCAGCGTGACGACCAGTACGGTGGTGCCATCGAGAATCGCAGCCGGCTGACGCTGGAGGTCACTGCTGCGGTGGTCGACGTCTGGGGTCACGACCGGGTTGGCATCCGGATTTCGCCGGTGACGCCTGATGCAGGAAACACGCCGTTGGACAGCCAGGTAATGAAGACCTATGGCTACCTGATCGAGCACCTCAATCGTTTCGAACTGGCGTACATGCACTTTGTCGAGGGCGCCACGGCGACCTCGCGGATAGTGCCGGAAGACGTTGATCTGGACTCATTGCGTGCCCTTTTCAGGGGCCCCTATATCGGCAACAACAACTACGACCTTGCGTTGGCAGTGCGGCGTCGGGCAGAAGGCAAGATCGACGCAGTGGCATTTGGCCGTCCGTTCATTGCGAATCCAGATCTGGTGCGTCGCTTGAAAGAAGGTGCCGAGCTCGCGGTAGCGCCGCGTGACACCTACTACGGAAATGGCGACAAGGGCTATACCGACTGGCCTGCGCTCGCAGGCTAGGTTGAAGGCGTGCCGAACCTGACGGGCAGGCAGATCGCGAACGCTACAGAGAGGCAATCAAGTGAAGACGATTCTCATCAAGACGTTGATCTGCGCAGCCATTGCCGTGGGTTTGGGCGGTGCAACTGCCCAAGCCGCAGAGTGGTAATCCCCCCGCTTTTAGCGGTCGCCAAAAGTGGAACTACGCTGCCAGTGCAAGCTTCTGCATTGGCGTGATGCCGCCGAGCGCCATGTTCGGGCGCTCGTGGTTGTAAGTCCATAGCCAACGGGTGGCGATGTCCTGGACCTGCTGGATGTCATTGAACAGATTGCTGGCAAGCCAAGCGTAACGCACGGTCCGGTTGTAGCGTTCGATGTAGGCGTTCTGCTGAGGATTGCCTGGCTGGATGTAGAGCAGCGCAATGCCTTGCTGCTCGGCCCATGCTTGCAGCGCTCCGCTGATGTACTCGGGCCCATTGTCGCAGCGTATGGCGCGAGGCTTTCCGCGCCATTGAATGATCTGTTCCAAGCTGCGGATAACGCGCGCCGCAGGCAAGGAGATGTCGACCTCCATCGCCAGACCCTGCCGGTTGAAATCATCCAGTACGTTGAGCATCCGGAAGCTGCGTCCATCAGCCAGTTGGTCGTGCATGAAATCCATCGACCAAGTGTGGTTCGCCGCCTTCGGAACCGCTAGCGGCGCCGGCACTTCTCGGACGATGCGCTTACGCGGCTTGATGCGCAGGTTCAGCTCCAAATCGCGATAGATCCGATACACGCGCTTGTGGTTCCAAGCGAAGCCCTTCACGTTGCGCAGGTGCAGGAAGCACAGCCCAAAGCCCCAATCGCGGTAGGCGCTGGTCAGCCTGAGCAACCAGTCAGCGATGATCGCATTTTCTTGGCAGGCCTTGGCCTGATAGCGGTAGCAGGTCTGACTCACCTCGAACGTCCTGCACGCATGAACGATGCTGGTGATGCCTGCCTGGACCGCCAGTCTGGCCATCTCGCGACGCTGAGATGGCCTCACCATTTTTTTGAGAGCGCTTCCTTCAGCAGCTCGGCACTGAGCTGGGCATCGGCGTACATCTTCTTCAGCCGCCGGTTCTCGTCCTGCAGTTCTTTTAGCTGGGACACCATGGACGCATCCATGCCGCCGAACTTGCTGCGCCACTTGTAGAACGTCGCTGAGCTGATGCCATGCTGTCGGCAAAGGTCCGGGACAGGCGTGCCGGCCTCGGCCTGCTTGAGTACGGCGATGATCTGGCTGTCGGTGAATCGTGATTTCTTCATGGGATCTCCTCGGGTTAGGTTACGAGAAAATTCCACTTCTGGCTGCTACTAACCTGCGGGGGGATTACCCCCCCTTCGGCTTCCTTTTCAGTAGGCCTGAATTCCGCAAGGCGCTGTGGCCGGACGACGGGTAAGCACCAAAGCCACGAAGCCTTGGCTGGTTGCGGGTAATGGCTTTTCGGGCACCTGCCCGCGAACTTCTGACCGCGGCCCGAGATGACTAGCGGAACAGCCTTCCACCTTCTCTGGCAGCCGATGCTCTGCTGGCCGAGCATAAGGTCTGGCCACTCCTGCTGCGCCGTACGGACATCTTTTGCCTTCTTTACCATCATAAGTTGTCCGAAACGGCCAACTTATGGTGGTAGGAACACTCCTGGACGTCGATGGACGTCGATGTGGTGGGCCCACCAGGACTCGAACCTGGAACCAAAGGATTATGAGTCCTCTGCTCTAACCATTGAGCTATAGGCCCTTGCGGCCACACAGTGTAGTGGAGGCCAACGGCTGCTTTCCACTACGAACTTCGCCGACACCCCATCGGCGCGACAATCAGCCAAAGCGCTGCCCCGTCGCGTGCACCCGCCGTGCATTCTCCGATGCCAACGGCGCGGCCCATTGCAGGCGGGCCGGTTGCCCACTGCGCTCGGGGGCATGGGCCTCCAGCGGGCGCGCGGCGCGAAGCACCTGGCTCAGCCCCGCCCCAGGCGCCGAAGCATAAAAAAACCCCGCCGAAGCGGGGTTTTTTCAACGCATCACAACCACCCTGGAATCAATCGATATCCAGGAAGCTGCGCAGCTGCTCGGACCGGCTCGGGTGACGCAGCTTGCGCAGCGCCTTCGCTTCGATCTGGCGGATGCGCTCGCGGGTGACGTCGAACTGCTTGCCCACTTCCTCAAGGGTGTGGTCGGTGTTCATGTCGATGCCGAAGCGCATGCGCAGCACCTTGGCTTCACGCGGGGTGAGGCCGGCCAGCACGTCGCGCACGGTTTCAGACAAGTTGATGTTGGTGGTGTTCTCGATCGGGGACTCCACATTGGTGTCCTCGATGAAGTCGCCCAGATGGGAATCCTCGTCGTCGCCGATCGGGGTTTCCATCGAGATCGGCTCCTTGGCGATCTTCATCACCTTGCGGATCTTGTCTTCCGGCATGTCCATTTCCTTGGCCAGCTCCTCCGGCGTGGCCTCGCGGCCGTACTGCTGGAGCATCTGGCGGGAAATGCGGTTCAACTTGTTGATCGTTTCGATCATGTGCACCGGAATACGGATGGTGCGCGCCTGATCGGCGATCGAACGGGTGATGGCCTGGCGGATCCACCAGGTCGCATACGTGGAGAACTTGTAACCACGGCGGTACTCGAACTTGTCCACGGCCTTCATCAGGCCGATGTTGCCTTCCTGGATGAGGTCGAGGAACTGCAGGCCGCGGTTGGTGTACTTCTTGGCAATGGAGATCACCAGGCGCAGGTTGGCTTCGACCATTTCCTTCTTGGCCTTGCGCGCCTTGGCTTCGCCGTAGGCCATGGCCCGGCTGATTTCCTTCAGCTCTTCCAGTTCCAGCCAGGTGGTCTTCTCGATGTCGAGCGTGGCCTGCTGTTCGGAAATGATCTGGTCCTTGACGTCACGCAGGGCCGAGGACCACTTCTGCTTGCGCTTGAGGGCGTCTTCCACCCATTCCAGGTTGGTCTGGTTGCCTTCCCAGGAACGGATGAAGTCCTTGCGCGGCATGCGCGCGGTCACGGTGGCCAGGTTCAGCACGCGGCGCTCGTGGGACTTGATCGACGACATCACGTCGCGCAGCTGCTTGACCAGTACGTCGGTCAGCGGCAACGGCAGCTTCAAGGTGACAAACACTGCCGCCATGTCGTCGCGCAGCTTGCCCAGCGGCTTGCGGTCGCCCTTGGCGGCGGCCTTCTTGAAGGCGGCGTAGGCATCGGCCAGCGCTTGCATGCGGCGCGCGACTTCTTCCGGGTCCGGACCGGTCGGGCCGGCCTCTTCTTCCACGTCGTCGCCGTCGTCTTCTTCCTCGTCGGCGTCGTCGTCGTCATCGCTGGTGTCTTCGGCCACGGCCGGGGCCGGGACTTCTTCGGCCAGGTCGTTGAAACCGACGATCACTTCGGCCAGGCGCTTCTTGCCTTCCTTGTGGGTTTCGTAATCGGTCAGCAGCGACTCCACCGACACCGGGAAGGTGCCAAGTGCGGCCTGGACCTGGCCCAGACCTTCTTCGATGCGCTTGGCGATGGCGATTTCGCCCTCGCGGGTCAGCAGCTCGACGGTCCCCATTTCGCGCATGTACATGCGCACCGGGTCGGTGGTGCGGCCACCTTCGGTGTCGAGCGCGGTCAGTGCCGCGGCAGCTTCTTCGGCGGCGGTGTCGTCAACCTCGCGGTTGCCGGTGTTACCGTCGTTGAGCAGGAGGGTTTCGGCATCGGGCGCTACTTCATGGACATCAATGCCCATGCCGTTGATCATGCCGATGATGTCTTCGATCTGCTCCGGGTCGACAATGTCGTCGGGCAGGTGGTCATTGACTTCAGCGTAGGTCAGGTAGCCCTGTTCCAGGCCCTTGCTGATCAGAAGCTTGATGTCGTTTTGCTGGGCAGGACGTTCGTTGGCCATGTAGTGCTCGCGCCACCGGCTGGGAGAGGGAATAGAACCTAGCATTATACCAGCCCGGCCCCCTGCCTGGCCGGGCGGTGGTCCCGGGGCTAGGGGCGGAGCAGGAAGGTGACTGGTCCATCGTTGACCAGGCTGACAACCATATGGGCACCAAACTGCCCGGTTTCCACCCCTGGGACGTGTTTTTGACGACAGATCTCCACCAATCGGTTGAATCCTCGTTCAGCCTCGTCCGGCGCGGCGGCGGTACTGAAGCCCGGCCGCATCCCGCTGGACGTATCGGCGGCCAGGGTGAACTGGCTGACCAGCAGCAGCCCGCCGCCGGTATCGGCCAGCGACCGGTTCATCCTGCCGCCCTCATCGGCAAACACACGGTAACCAAGCATCCGATCGGCCATCCGGGCGATCGCCGCCTCGCCGTCGTCCGGCTCCATCCCCACCAGCGCCAGCAATCCCGGGCCGATACGGCCGATCAGCCGGTCCTCGACGTGGACACTGGCCTGGGTGACACGCTGGATCAACACGCGCATGGAGCGGCTTCCGAAACGGGGGCCGCCTACCTTAACGCGCCCGGCCGGCACCGGAATGGCTGCCAGCGGCTAGACTTCCTCGTGATGAAACCGCACACCACCGCCCGCCTGGCCTATCGCGCCGCTGCCCTGTTCACCCGCCTGCCCTGGTCCTGGCTGCGGGGCATTGCCGCCGCCCTGGCATGGCTGTGGATCCGTCTCAACGCCCGCGAGAGCCGGGTGACCCGGCGCAACCTGGACCTGGCCTTCCCCGACCTCAGCCCGGCCCAGCGCGCGGTGCTGCATCGCGATGTGCTGCGCTCCACCGCGCTGCAGGCGATAGAGACCCTGCGCCTGTGGACCTCGCCGCGCGAGCAGAACCTGGCCTGTCTGGTCGAGCGCCATGGCGAGGCGCTGTACGACGCGGCGCTGGCCTCGGGCAAGGGCGTGATCGTGGCCGCCCCGCACCATGGCAACTGGGAACTGCTGAACCAGTGGCTGGCCTCGCGCGGCCCGATCGCCATCGTCTACAAGGCACCCGAGGAAGCGGTTGGCGATGCGTTCCTGCAACTGGTCCGCGGTGGCGACAACGTGCGCCAGGTGCGTGCCGAGGGCCCGGCCGTGCGCCAGCTGTTCAAGGTGCTCAAAGACGGCGGCGGCACCGGGATCCTGCCCGACCAGCAGCCCAAGGCCGGCGACGGCGTGTTCGCCCCGTTCTTCGGCATCGAGGCGCTGACCATGACCCTGGTCAACCGGCTGGCCGAACGCACCGGCGCCACCGTACTGTATGGCTGGTGCGAACGGGTCGGGCCGGACATGCAGTTCGCCCTGCACATCGAACCGTCCGCACCGGCGGTGGCCGACCCGGACCCGCGCGTGGCTGCCAGTGCCCTCAATGCCGGCCTGGAGCGCATCGCCCGCCGCGATCCGGCCCAGTATCAGTGGACCTACAAGCGCTACACGCTGCGCCCGCCGGAAAGTGGTGAAGTGGATCCGTACGCCACCGAGGAACACCCGCACTGAATGCGACGCTGGGTCGCGCCCCATGCGCGATTGAATCGGCGCCATCCGTCCCCACTGTGGAAGCCACGATGTCCCCCACGGCCCCTGCCATGTCTGATGCTTCTTCCCTGTTCGGCGACCCGGCCGCGATCCGCTGCGAGCGCGCGGTGGCCGAACTGCGCGCTGGCCGCCCGGTCGTGATCGACGACAGCCACGGCCAGCGCCTGGCCTTCATCGCGCTGGACAGCAGCACGCGCAGCAGCTTCAGCGCCTTTGCCCAAGCGGCGGCCGACCAGCATTACCTGTTCCTCACCGCCACCCGCGCGCGGGTGCTGGGGGTCAACGCCGAGCACGGTGCACGGGTGCCGCTGGCCGGGATCGATTTCGATGCCCTGCCCTCGCTGAGCTACCTGCGCGAACCGCAACCGATGCCGTCGGGCTGGAGTGCCGGCCAGGCGCTGGACCAGGGCGCGGTGGAAGTGGCCCGGCTGGGCCTGCTGCTGCCGGCGATGGTCGGGGTACTGCTCACCGGCGATGACACCCGCTTTGACAGCTGCGAACGCGTTTCGCTGTGCGACCTGCACCAGGGCGCCGAACAGGCCGCCCATGCCTATGAACTGGTCGCGCGCTCGCCGGTGCCGTTGCGCGACATCGGCATGACCGAATTTGCGGTGTTCCGCGGCGGCGTCGCCCAGCGTGACCAGGTCGCGATCATCGTCGGCACGCCGGACCTGTCGGCGGTGGTGCCGGTACGCGTGCATTCGTCCTGCCTCACCGGCGACCTGTTCGGATCGCTCAAGTGCGATTGCGGCGACCAGTTGCGGCGCGGGCTGCACAAGCTCAAGGAACTGGGCGGCGGCGTGCTGCTGTACCTGGACCAGGAAGGGCGTGGCACCGGCATTGCCGCCAAGATGCGCGCCTACGGTTACCAGCACGACGGCCTGGATACCATCGACGCCGATGCACAGCTGGGCTTCGGTGCGGACGAACGCCGCTACGGCAGTGCCGCGGCGATGCTGCAGGGGCTGGGCGTGCACCGCGTGCAGCTGCTCAGCAACAACCCGACCAAGGCGCAGCGGTTGCGCAATGCCGGTATCGAGGTGGTCGACTGCGTGCCGGTCACCGGCGACATCACCGCCGAGAACGAACACTACCTGCGCACCAAGGCCGAACGCGCCGGGCACCTGCTCGACGTGGATGCGCTGATCCAGGCCGCGCAATAACGCGGCAACCTGCTACCGTCTGCGCGACGGGCGCACGTCGCCCGGCATGAGTCCCCCTGCCGAGCGCCCCGCCTTGCCCGACATCCTCGACGCCCCACCCCATCCGACCCCGCCCCCGTTGCCCTTGCCGGCCCTGCCCGAGTGGCAGCCGCTGCCGTTGCGGGCGGCAACAATCGCCGCGGTGGGCGGCGCCATCAGCGGTGCGCTGCTGGGCGGCCTGCTCGGTGGCGGCTGGGTGGCGCTTGACCTGCCGATGCGCTGGGTGGGCGCGGCGGGCCTGCTGGCACTGGGCGCGCTGCTGGGTGCGGCGGTGGGCTTCCGTCGCCAGCGGCGTACCTCCTGGCGCCTGGACGAACAGGGCCTGGGCGTACGCCGCGACCTGATGTGGCAGCTGGAAACCCGCGTGCCGCTCTCGCGCGTGCAGCACCTGGACCTGCGCCGCGGGCCGATCGAGCGCAGCGCACGGCTGGCCACGCTGGTGGTGCATACCGCCGGCAGCCGCTTCAGCGCGGTGACCCTGAGTGGGCTGGATGGCGAGGATGCCGAACGCCTGCGCGATACCCTCGCCCACCAGTTGGACCGGGACGACGACGCGCTGTGAGCCACCCGCCCCCGCTCGAGGCGACGCCAGCCGATGCCCCGTTGGAGCAGCGGCTGCACCGATGGTCGTGGTTGTTCGTGATGCTGATGCAGCTGCGCCAGTTCCTGCTGCCACTGGTGGCGCTGCTGGTGTTCGGCAACCGTGGCGACCGCGACGAGATGTGGTCCTACCTCGCCGCGGCAGTGGTGATCGTGGTGCTGGTCGGCAGTTCCATCCTGCAGTACCTGACCTACCGCTACCGGATCGGCCGCGACGGCATCAGCGTGCGCAGCGGGGTGATCGCGCGCAACCGCCGCGAGATTCCGTTCGCGCGCATCCACAACGTGGTGGTGCACCAGAATCCGCTGCACCGCCTGTTCGGGGTGGCCGAGCTGCGCCTGGAATCGGCCGGCGGGCATCGCCCCGAAGCGGAAATGCGCGTGCTCAAGCTGAGCCAGGCGCTGGCCGTGGAACAGCTGGTCCGCCAGCGCGGGCAGGACATCAGTGCCTCCCCGAGTGCCCTCCCGGATGCTGCCACCGATGCGCTGCCGGCCGACGATAGCGGCGTGCTGCTGCGGTTGAGCACGGTCGATGTGATCCGCATCGGGCTGCTCTCCAATCGCGGCTGGGTGGTGGTGCTGGCAGCGGTCGGCACGTCCTTCCAGCTGTTCCCACGCGGCACCGTGTCCGACGCGATCGAGCAGGGCGGGCGGGAGGCTTTCGGCTACGCCAGCGGCCTGCATCCGGCCACCTGGATCTGGGCGCTGGCCGCGGTCGCGGCGGTGCTCGGCTTCTGGGTGCTGCTGCGGATGTTTTCGGTGGTACTGGCGCTGTTGCGCTACCACGGCTTCCAGTTGAGCGAACACGAGCGCCGGCTGACGGTGGTCAGCGGTCTGCTGACACGCCTGCGCAGCAGCGTCGCGCGGCGGCGCATCCAGGCCTGGACACTACGTGAGAACACCTTGCAGCGTTGGTCGGGGCGCCGCCACCTGCGCATCGACATCGCCGCGGGCGCGGCGGTGGAGAACGAACGCCGCGACCTGCGCGAGCTGGCCCCGCTGGCCACGCCACAGGCCTGCGACGCACTGGTGCAGCATGTGCTGCCGCAGCTGCACTGGCCGCCCGCGCGCTGGCAGCCGGTACAGCAGCGCGGCTGGTGGCGGCTGTGCCTGGGCGCGCTGCTGTGGTTGCCGGCGCTGGCCGCGGCGGCGGTATACCAGGGGTATCCGTGGGCCGCGCTGGTGCTGGTGTGGCTGCCGTGGTCGGCCTTCCGCGCGCACCGGCAGATGGCGCGCATGGGCTACCACCTCGATGACCAGTACGTGGCCGTGCGTGGTGGCTGGTGGCAACGCTGGTGGCGTTTTGCCGAACTGGACAAGCTGCAGACCCTGCACCTGAGCCGTTCACCGCTGGACCGCTGGCTGGGCACCGCCAGCCTCTGGCTGGATACCGCCGGCGCCAGCGGCAGCATCCCCCTGTGCCTGCACTACCTGCCCGAAACAGAGGCGCGCGCGGTGCACGCGCGATTGAGCGAGGCCTTGGCGAAACGCCGACTCCACTGGTAGGTACCGACCGTTGGTCGGTACGCCTTGCTGGTCGGTACGCCCTGCCGACCGTCGGTCGGTACCCGGTTACCGCCTGGCCGGTCCCCAATACCCCAGCTCCCTGCGGATCTGCAGGCCGCGGGTCCACGCGCCGAACGGCTTGCGCTTCAACGTGCCCAGCTCGCCGGCCAGGAAATCCTCGGTAGCGGCAATCACCCGCTCGCTGGAGCGGCCGTCGCGGAACGGATGGATGCTGGCGGCGTAGCGCTGGATCTCGGCCAGCAACGCCGGCGTGGGGTGCAGCGCGCGGGCCAGCATCGCCGGCAGCTCGGCGGCCACGTCGAAGTCGATCATGTGCGGCTGCGGCACGCGGTTGCGGAAGGTCACCACCGGTTTGTGCTGCACGACAAACTCGGACACGATCGATGAGGTGTCCGACACCAGCACGTCGGCGGCGCGCTGCGCGGCCATCACCTGCTCCGGTTCGATGAACGCCGCATTGTCGCCGGCCAGCGCGCGGTACTGCGCGAACAACGTGTCGCTGCACTTGGGGTGCAGGGTCAGCAGCCAGTAGTGCTCACCGCGGGCGATATCGGCGGCGATCTGCTCGTACAGGTGCGGGGCCGCGCTCAGGCGCTCGGTGAAGGTCGAGCCGAACAGGATCACCGGGCGACCGGCCGCCGGCAACCGCAGCGCGGCGCTGGCGCCGCCGTCATCGCAGAACAGCGGGTCCAGCTTCGGCCAGCCGGTTTCGGCTACCGCGAAGTGCCCCACCCGCGCCGCCAGGTCGCGGAACGGCATGGTCGTCGCCGGCCCCTGCGTGCAGTACAGGTCGAACAACCCACGCACCCGGAAGTGGCCGCGCGCGCTGTCGCGCTTCTGCACGTTGAAGCCGTGGAAGACCTGTACCTTGGCCCCGGCGATGAACGGCGGCACCCAGTTGGCGGCGCTGAACACAGCGCGCGGGCGCAGCGCCAGGGCCTCGGCGAGGCCTACCTCGGGCACCCCGGGCAAGCGCGATCCGGCCGCGCCGTCGGTGAACCAGGCCGACACCGATTGCCCCGACGCGTGCAACGCCTGTGCCAGTGGGGCGAGAATAGGCAGCGCATAGCGCTCCGTCGCAAACAGCAGGTACTCGGCCATCATGTCCTCCTCGACCGCTCCCACTGAACGGCCTCGCCTCTCGGCCTGCATTATCGCGTTCAATGAAGCCGACCGCATCGGCGACTGCCTGGCCTCGCTGGCCTTCTGCGACGAAATCATCGTCGTGGACTCCCATTCCACCGATGCCACGGTGGCGATCGCCAGCGCTGCCGGGGCCCGCGTGCTGCAGCGGCCGTTCGATGGCTTCCGCAGCCAGAAGGCCTTCTGCGTCGAACAGGCCTGCCACGACTGGGTGCTGTGCCTGGATGCCGATGAACGCATCAGCGAGGACCTGCGCGCGGCGATCCAGGCCGCCCAGGCCAGCGGCTTTGCCGGCCACCACGGCTACCGCTTCGCCCGCCTGTCCGAGTACTTCGGCAAGTTCCTGCGCCACGGCAATGCCTATCCGGACCGCGTGCTGCGGCTGTTCGACCGCCGTCACGGTGGCTGGCGCGGCACGCGCGAGATCCACGAGGCGGCCAGCGTGGATGGCAGCGTCGGCGGGCTGCGCGGGGATCTGATCCACTACCCGTACCGCTCGTTGGAACAACAGTTGTCCAAGACCCAACGCTACGCACGGATGATGGCCGAGCACGAATTCTCACGCGGCAAACGCGCCACCCTGGCCAAGCTGGTGCTGGCCCCGGCGTGGCGGTTCTGGCGCGGGTTGCTGTTCCGGGGCGGTTTCCGCGATGGCTGGCACGGGCTGGTGTATGCCTACGTGCGGGCCAATTACGTGCGCCAGAAGACCATCATGCTGTGGATGCTGCAGCACGGTCAGCCGGTCAGCGATCCGCCCCGGCGCGACTCCCCCTGAACAAGCGAAATCCCCCATGAAGATCCTGTACACCAACTTCCATTCCGGCGACGGCGGCGGCCACACCACCTACCTGGCGTCGCTGGCGCGCGCGCTGTCGGCGCGCCACCAGCTGTTCATGGCCGCCCCCGATGACAGCCGCGTGCTGCGCGTGGTCCGCGAAGAAGGCATTGCCGCGCCGCTGGACATCGGCTTCAGCAGCGGCCTGCCGACGCTGGCCCGGCAATGGGCGGACATGCGCCGCCTGCGCCGGCTGGTGGAGCAGCAGCGCATCGACATCGTGCATGCCAACGGCGCACGCGACCACCGCGTGGTGATGGAAGCGGTGGCCGGGCTGCAGCACCGGCCCAAGCTGGTGTTCACCAAGCACAACAGCAAGCCCAGCAACACCGTCGGCAACACCCTGCGCGCACGCTGGGGCACCGACCGGGTCATCGCGGTGTCCGCGCACACCCGCCAGATGCTGCTGGACAGCCCCTACCGGCGCTGCCCGATCGACGTGGTGCGCAACGGCGTGGACCTGGTCCGCTTCGCCCCGGCCGATCCCACCGCGGGCGCTGCGTTGCGCGCGCGCTGGACCACCGACCCCGACGCACTGGTACTGGTCAGCAATGCCGGTACCGATGGCCACAAGGGCTGGATCGACCTGGTCGAGGCGATCGCCACCCTGCCCGATGCCATCCGCACCAAGATCCACGTCGCCATCGCCGGGCGCGATCCGGACCCGCAGCTGGTGGCCCGTGTCGCCGCACTGGCGCTCGATGCACAGGTGCATTTCCCCGGGCTGCTGGAGGACATCCGGCCGTTCATCGCCAGTGGCGACGCCGGCTTCGTGCTGTCCTACGACGTGGAAACAATCTCCTTCGCCTGCCGCGAGATGATGGCGATGGCCAAGCCGGTCCTGGTCAGCGATTACGCCGGCCTGCCGGAGAACATCGACCCGGGGCGCGATGGCTGGATCGTGCCGGTGCGCAACGTGGCCGCGATTGCCGCGCAGGTGGCGCAGCTGTACACGCAACGCCACGACCTGGCACGCATCGGCGAGGCCGCCCGCCAGCGTGCGCTGCGCGAGTTCGGCCTGGAAACGTTCACCGGGCTGACCGAAGCCAGCTACGCCGCGGCCCTGCAGGGCCGCTGAGTCGGCCGCTCAGGCGGCCGGGTCCGACCGGCGCAACCGCGCCGGGTCGGACAGCGCCAGGAATACCGCCACCCAGGTGGCGTAGAACGAGGCGGTCCGCATGTCGCGGAACATCATTTCGGTGATGCCAAATACCAGGAACCCGGCACAGATCATCAGGCCGGCACCGGCAAACAGGCGCAGGCCGTCGTTGTCGTGCCACAGCCGCCGCAGCAGCAGCCAGCCGGGCGCTACGTACAGCAGCACCAGCCCCAGGCCGCCCAGCACACCATAGGTGGCCAGGAAGTACAGCAGGTCGTTGTGGGTTTCACCGTAATCACGGGCAACGGTGGGCGATACCTGGCTGGCTTCGGCCAGGCTGCGCAGTTCCTCGCGGAAACGGTCGCCGCCGCCGATGCCGAACACCGGTTCGCTCTGGATCATGTGCCCGGCCGCGCTCCACAGCTGCAGGCGGATGCACACCGAGGTATCGGCCAGATGCGCCACCTGGCAATCCTCGAACTCACTCACGCCCAGGTGGATGCGCTCGCGCATCGAGCCATCGCTGAGCACGATCAGGCCGAGCACGCCCAGCAGCAGCGCGCCGGCCACCGCCTTGTAGCGGTTCAACCGGCGCCCCTGCACCAGCAGCGCGATGAACACCAGCACCGGAATGGCCAGCAGCCCGCCACGGGTCTGGGTGGCCAGGAAGCCGCCCAAGCCGGCGATACCGGTGATCAGCTTCAGCGCGAATTCGGTCCGGCGGAAGCGGGTGATGCGGTAGCCCAGCAACAGCAAGGCCAGCATCGAGAACAACAGGGTGAGATCGCCGTAGGTGACCGCGTTGAACTGGCGGGTGGCCGGGCGTTCGCCGGTGCTCAACACCAGCCAGCCAATGTTGATCACCGCATACCAGATGCCCAGCAGCAGCCCGAACAGCGCATGTGCCAGCACCTTGTGCGGGATCCGCAAGGCCGCCGCCAGGATCAGCACCAGGGTCAGGAAGCGGCACGCCTTCTCCACTTCCGAGCCCTTCCAGATGCCATGGAACAGCAGGCTGGCCAGCACCCCCACCAGCATGACCGCCACGCCCACGCCCATCCACACGTACGCGCGCCGGTCGGCGCACCAGGTATCGCCCGGCGCAGGTGCGCGCACCACCACCAGCACGATGATGCTCAACAGCACCAGCAGGTAGTAACCCGCGCTGCCGCCGTCCATGGTCGACATCAGCAACACCGGCGACAGCCCCAGGGCGATCGTGAAGACCCAGGACAGGAGCAGGTGGATGCGGGCAGAACGGAGAGAAAGTTGGGTCACGTTGGGAACGATGCGGCCGGACGAAGGTGAAGGAAAGGGGTAACCGGCCATGCCTGCATGGCGGCAAGCCGTTGAAGCCGTCCCCGGACGGGCCGAGCGCGCGGCATTGTCGCCGACCGTTGAGCAATGATCCATGAGCGGCCACTCATCGGTCCGCCTCTTCTTCCTTGCCCTGCTCGCGGGTGATCCGGGCCAGATCCTCCGCACTGGGGCGGCAGGGGCCCAGCAACGCCTGCGCCGGCACCAGCCACCAGCCCCGGCGATTGGCCACGCCCACCCGCTCCGCGCCGCTGCGGTCGATGCACTCCAGCAAGGCCGCCTCCTGCACCAGCAGCCAGCGCCGCCCGGGCGCCTGCGCCTGCCAGGCCGCTGCATCCTGCAACTGACGGTACCAACGGCGTTTGAAGCCGAAGGTGGCCGCCGGGCGGTCGGCCATCAGCAGGTTCTGCTCCTTCCAGCCCACCAGGCCCAGCTCGGCGTCCGGGCCGATGCGCTGCGCCACCTGCTGCATCAACCCGCGCGCGGAGCTGGAATCGTTGAACAGCGGGTAGCCGACCAGGCCATAGGCCACCCACGCCATCGCCAGGGTCGAGACCAGCGCCATGTGCCGGCGCCGCGGCCCGCTGAAGCACAGGCTGACCAGCCCCCATGCCCCCAGCGCCACGCCGATCCAGCCCAGCGCCGCGGTCACCGCGGTGTCGATGCCGCGCTCGAGGATCAGCTTGGACTCAAAGCCCGGTTGCCCGGCCAGCATCGCGATGCCGGCGCCGAGCAGCGCCACCACCAGCAGCAGCGTGAACGCGCCCAGCAGCCGTTGTACGTCGCGCCGCCGCAGCAGCCCGGGCAGCAGCGGCGCCAGCGCCAGGCAGAACATCGGCAGTGCCGGCAGGATGTAGACGTCGCGCTTGCCGTGCGGGATCGAGAAGAACAGCACGATCAGCAGCCACCAGCCGATCAGCAGCAGGTAGCGCGGATCGCGTCGGCGCAGCCGTCGCCACCATGCCGGGATCGCCCAGGGCAGCAGCAGGAAGGCCGGGATCCACATCGACGGCATCGTCGCCAGGAAATACCACCACGGTTGGTGGTGGTCCCACGACTGCGCGTAGCGCTTGGCGGTCTGCCGGAACAGGATGTCGTCCATGTAAAGCCGGTACTCGGGCGAGCCGCTGGACAGCGCGGTGACCACCATCGGCACCAGCCACAGCGCCACGGCCACCGCGAACGCCAGCGGTGCCAGCCAGAAGCGCCAATCGCGCGCATGCAGCCGGATCCGCGGCCAGCCCCGCCACACGCCGATGGCCGCCGGCACCAGCAGCAACAACGCCAGCACGCCCACGCCCTTGGTGATCACCCCCAGCCCGGCGGCGAACCAGCCCAGCCACCACCAGCGCCACGCCGGCCCGCACAGCAGGTGCCGCAGCAGGCCGTAGTTGGCCAGGGTGATGAAGAACATCACCAATGGATCGATCTGCGCCTTCTTGGCCTGGAAGGTGAAATGCACCGCAAACAGCAGCGCCCAGGCGGCATACACGCCCACCCGGCGCGTCCACAGCCGGCGGCCCAGGTCGTAGACGCAGGCCAGCGTCCCCAGCGCGGCCAGCAGCGAAGGCAGCAGGAAGGCCACCCGCCAGTTGCCAAACAGGCTGTAGAACGCGGCCTGCATCCACATCAGCATCGGCGGCTTGTCCGAGTACAGCTCGGTGCCGCGGTGCGGGAACAGCCAGTCGCCGCTGTGCACCATCTGCGTGGCCACCAGTGCGAAGCGCGGTTCGTCCGAGGGCCAGGGATCGCGCAGGCCCAAGCCGGTGCCAAGCACCAGCAGGGCCATCGCCGCAAGCAACCAGAACTCTCGCGATGCGCGGGTTTTCAGCATGTGGTGCGGTTCCAACGAAAGGGCATCAGCCCTTTTTTAGCAGACGTGCGTAGAAGAAACCGTCTGCACCGTCTTCACCGGGCAGGCGCTGGCGGCCGGCCCACGAGTCGTGTCCGAAGCTGTCGCCCAATGGCAGGAAGCCTGCACCCCGGGTACGCTGCAGGAACGCTTCGACCTGGAACTGGTTCTCTTCACGCAGGATCGAGCATGTCGCATACAGCAACGTTCCGCCGGGCGCGAGCATCGCAAAGCACGCATCCAGCAGCCGGGCCTGCAGGGCCATCAACGCGTCGATATCGGTCGGCCGGCGGTGCACCAGCACATCGGGCTGGCGGCGGATGATGCCGGTCGCCGAGCACGGCGCGTCCAGCAGGATGGTGTCGAACGGCACGCCGTCCCACCAGCGCTGCGGATCGGTGGCATCGCCGGCCACCACCTGCGCGTGGGCGCCGACGCCGGTGCGGGCGAAGGTCTCGCTGATGCGCTTGAGCCGGCGCGGATCGATATCCAGCGCGACCAGCTGCAGGGTGGGATCGCGCTCAAGCAGGTGCGCGGACTTGCCGCCCGGGGCCGCACAGGCATCCAGTACCCGTGCGCCGGTACGCGGGGCCAGCGCATCGGCCACCTGCTGTGCCGACAGGTCCTGCACCGACAGCGCACCGTCGGCGAACCCCGGCAACGCCGACACCGCCACCGGAACCGGCAGGCAGATCGCATCGGAAGCCAGCGCGCTGGCCTCGGCGGCGATACCGGCCGCTTCCAACCGGCCCAGCATCGTCTCGCGGCTGCCGTGCTGGCGGTTGACCCGCAGCCACAACGGCGCCGGTTGCAGGCTGGCGGCGAACACCGCCTCGGCCTCGTCCGGCCAGTCCATCTCGATTTTCGCGGCCAGCCAATCCGGGAACGCCGCGCGGGGCGGCTGCGCGGGAATGCCTTCGCGCTGGGCGCGGCGCAGCAACGCGTTGACCATGCCGGCCTGGCGGTCGCGGCCCATTGCGCGGGCCGCGTCGACCGTGGCCGAGAGCGCCGCATGTGCAGGCAGCTCAAGCGCATCCAGCTGCGCAAAGCCGACCAGCAGCAGGGCGCGCAGTTCGTCCTCGCGCACCCCCAGCGGGCGCTGCATCCACTGCGCCAGCGCGGCATCGTACGCCCCGCGCCGGCGGAGCACGGCAAAGCACAGTGCTTCCAGCAGCGCGCGGTCGCGGCTGTCGTCCAGGCTGGGCAACGCCTTGGCCAGTTCGGCCTTGAGCGACCGGCCGCGGCCGATCACCTGGGCCAGCACCTTGGCCGCGAGCACGCGGGTGGGGACGCCCGGCGCGGTCGCCGCCCGCGGTGGGGCCGGTGTGTTCTGCGGTGTGGAGGTCATCTCAGGCGCCCACGCTCAGGTCGCGGCGCGCATTGAGGTAATCGGCGGCGGTGATCGCCTTGCCGCCCTCACGCTGCAGTACGCGCAGGCGCAGCGCGCCGTGGCCACAGGCAATGTCGATGCCTTCGCGGGCGGCCGCCAGCAGGGTGCCCGGGGCCTTGCCCTGGTTGTCCGGCAGCGCCACCGCGCCATGGATGCGCACGCGCTCGCCGGCCAGCGAGGCCTCGGCGATCGGCCAGGGATTGAAGGCACGCACGGTACGCTCCAGCACGGCGGCGTCCTGCGACCAGTCCAGCCGCGCTTCGGCCTTGTCCAGCTTGTGCGCGTAGGTCACCCCGGCCTCCGGCTGCGGCTGGGCGATCGGCTTGATGCCCGCGCGCAGCAGGCCCAAGCCGTCGGACAGCACCTGTGCGCCCAGGTCGGCCAGGCGGTCATGCAGTTGCCCACCGGTGTCGTTGGCGCCGATCGCCACGTGCTGGGTGAGCAGCACCGGGCCGGTATCCAGCCCGGCCTCCATCTGCATCAGGCACACGCCCGATTCGGTATCGCCGGCCTGGATCGCGCGCTGGATCGGCGCGGCACCGCGCCAGCGCGGCAGCAGCGAGGCATGCACGTTCCAGCAACCGTGGGTGGGGATGGTCAGCACGGCCTTGGGCAGGATCAGCCCGTAGGCCACCACCACCATCAGGTCCGGCTGCAGGTCGCGCAGCTGCTGCTGGGCCTCGGCGGTCTTCAGCGATTCCGGCTGGAACACCGGGATGCCGCGTGCGATCGCCTCCAGCTTCACCGGCGAAGGCATCAGCCCGCGACCGCGCCCGGCCGGGCGGTCCGGCTGCGTGTACACGGCCACCACCTCGTGGTGACGGGCTGCGGCACGCAGCGAGGACACGGCGAACGCCGGCGTACCGGCAAAGACAATCTTCATGGCGACCCCACTTGCAGAAAGAAAAACGGCGCCGGTGGCCGGCGCCGAACAACCCGGCCCGGCCTGCGATCAGTCCGCAGCGCCTGGCCCGCCGGCATCTCAGGCAACGTGCTTACGTGCCTTGGCCAGCTTCTTGCGCACCATCTCGCGCTTGAGCGGGGAGAGGTAATCGATGAACAGCTTGCCGTCCAGGTGGTCCATCTCGTGCTGGATGCAGGTGGCCAGCAGATCGTCGGCGGCCATTTCCAGGGCCTGGCCCTGACGATCCAGGTAACGCACGGTGATGGTATCGGCGCGGGTCACGTCGGCGAAGATGCCCGGCACCGACAGGCAGCCTTCCTGGTGCACGCGGCCACCGTCATGGGCGACGATTTCCGGGTTGATGAACACCAGCGGGGTGTTTTTTTCTTCACTCACGTCGATGACCATGAAGCGCTGGTGCACGTCCACCTGGCTGGCGGCCAGGCCGATGCCCGGCGCTTCGTACATGGTCTCGAACATGTCGTCGACCAGCTGCTGGAAGGCCGGAGTAGTCACTTCGGCCGGTTCGATCGACGCGGCCTTGGTGCGCAGGCGCGGATCGGGAAACTCGAGAATAGGCAGGAGAGCCATGGCAAATACCGGTAGGGGGCGCCGGTCAAAGCGGCGTACGTCGCAATTCTATCGCCAACGCTTGCCCTGCGCCCCGGTTTCTGGACTATAGTGCGGGAACCTGTTGGGGAATCAGGCACCACACTTATGTTTGAACGAACTCGTACGGTCGTCGCCGTGGCGATGCTGACCGTCGCCACCTATGCTACCGCCGTTGAAGTGAATGGCGGGCACCCGGATACCTATGTCGTCCGCAAGGGCGATACCTTGTGGGACATTTCCGCGCGCTTCCTTGAAAAGCCGTGGTTGTGGCCGGAGATCTGGCAGGCCAATCCGCAGGTCAGCAATCCGCACCTGATCTATCCGGGCGATGTACTGAGCCTGGCCTACCTGGACCGCGTCGTGGCCCAGCCCGGCCCGCGCCAGGAGGCGCCGATCACCGGCATTCCGCTGGATCAGGTTGAACCCTTCCTGAAAAAGCTGAGCGTGGTCGACGAGGTCAAATCCTTGCCGTACGTGGTCGGTCTGGAAGACAACCGTCTGCGCGCCACCAGTGGCCAGATCGCCTACGTGCGCGGATTGGACAGCGCCGAAGTGGGCCAGCGCTGGGCCGTGGTCCGCCCGACCGTGCGCTATGGCCTGCCCAAGCCGACCGAGGATCTCACCGCCAGCGGGGATGTCACCCCTGGTAGCGGCAACCTCTGGAAGAACTACGTTGTTCCCAGCAAGCGCAACCAGACGCTGGGCTACGAGCTGGCCCAGATCAACGTTGGCACGGTCACCAAGGTGGCCGCCGGCGACGTGGATGTGACCACCATCGCCCTGCAGACCGGGGTGGGTGGGGTGGAAGTGCGCAATGGCGACCGCCTGGTACCGGTGCAGGCCAATCCGTATGACCTGCAGTTCTTCCCGCATGTTCCAGCGGCCCAGACCGAAGGCCTGGACATCCGCGTGCTGGCCATCAGCGACATGTTCCTGTCCGGTGGCCCGCGCGATGTGATCGCCATTTCCGCCGGCAGCGCCGACGGCATCGACAACGGCACCGTGGTGTCGCTGTGGCGCCAGGGCCGGCATGTGGCCAACAAGATGAAGTACCCCGGTTCGTCACGGATGGACGATTCGCTCACCGACGGCGCCGGTCGATTCTCGCTGCCCGACGAATATGCTGCCCATGCGATGGTGTTCCGCACCTACGACAAGGTCAGCTATGCGCTGGTGATGCAGGGGGTCAAGCCGGTACTGGTGGGCTACGCGGCCAAGCACCCTGACGCGCAGTAGGTACCGGCCGCCGGTCGGTACACGGTAAAACCCTACGCAACACACCGACGGCGCCCCAGGGCGCCGTCGGCCTATGCGACCTAGCCTGAGGGGATGTGCACTTCCCTCGATGATGACGACGACGCGCTGCTACGGGTAGTCCTGGCCGGCGGCAGCGTGCCCGCGCGCCGGCGGCTGCTGGACCAGCAGGGCAGTGCCGCCCAGGCCGTGCGGGCCGGTCCCGGTGCCTGGCGCGCCGCCGGCTGCAGCCGCGAACAATGCGCCCGGCTGGCCCACCCCGACCCCGCCGCGCTGGCCCGCGGCCGGCACTGGCTGGCCCAGCCGGGCCACCACCTGCTGGCGATCACCAGCGAGGATTACCCCGCGCTGCTGCGGCATCAGCCGCAGGCGCCCCCGGGGCTGTTCGTGCAGGGCGACCCTGCCGCGTTGTGGCACCCCGGCGTGGCGGTGGTGGGCAGCCGTACGCCGTCGCCCAGCGGAGCCGAACTGGCCGCGGAATTTGCCCGCGCCTTCGCCCGCAGCGGGTTGTCGGTGGTGAGCGGTCTGGCCGCCGGGGTCGACGGCCGCGCCCACGATGCCGCGCTGCAGGTGCCCGGCGGGCGCACCGTGGCGGTAGTGGCCACCGGGCTGGACCAGACCTACCCGCCCCGCCACGCTGCATTGCAGGCGCGGATCGCCGGACGCGCGGCGGTGGTCAGCGAGTACCCGCCCGGCACCGGCCCCAGGGCCGGGCAGTTCCCGGCCCGCAACCGGTTGATTGCCGCCCTCGCCCTGGGCACGGTGGTGATCGAGGCGGCGGCCCGCTCCGGGGCGCTGATCACCGCGCGGCTGGCCGCCGAGGCCGGCCGCGAGGTGTTCGCCCTGCCCGGTTCGGTACGCAACCCCCGGGCCCGCGGCTGCCACCGGTTGATCCGCGAGGGCGCGGTGCTGGTGGAGCACCCCGACGAAGTGATCGCCGGGCTGACCGCGCTGGCCGGCAGCCTCGGCCAGGCCTTGCGAAGCCGCCTGGACGCCCCCACTGAACAGGCACGACCGGCGCCCGGACGCGCCCCCGCCTTTTCCGACCCCCACTACCAGCGCTTGTGGCAGGCACTGGATGACAACCCAACGGGTATGGATTCATTGATCCTGCGCAGCGGATTGACGACGGCCCAGCTGTCGGCCATGCTGCTGATCATGGAACTGGATGGAAAGGTGGTTGCCGTGCATGGCCGCTACTGTCGAAAACCCTAGTTTCTTCACCTCCACAGCGTCGTTGACGCAGGCCGAGGGGCAATGAAAGAGAGCATTCTGGACGTCCTGCTGTACCTGTTTGAACATTACTTCAGCGAAGACCCGGACCTCGTCCGTGATCGCGACACCCTCCAGAACAGTCTGATACAGGCCGGCTTCAGCCCCGCAGAGATCAACAAGGCGTTCGACTGGCTCGATGCCCTGTCCGAACAGCGCCCCGCCGTGACCCTGGCCCGTGTCGATGGCCCGGTGCGTATCTACCATGGCCCGGAACTGGACAAGATCGACGTGGAAGGCCGCGGCTTCGTGATGTTCCTGGAGCAGCACGGCATCCTTGACGCCAACCAGCGCGAGCTGGTGCTGGACCGGGCGATGGCCCTGGACCAGGACGAACTGGACCTGGACGACCTCAAGTGGGTGGTATTGATGGTGCTGTTCAACCAGCCCGGCTCCGAGGCGGCATACGCCTGGATGGAAACCCAGATGTTCGTCGACGAACCGGAACCGCTTCACTGACCGTACACTGGGCGCATTGCGCATTCAGGAGCGTGCCGTGGGCCAGTGGTTCTATGCAGAGGGAAATCGCCAGCAGCGCGGGCCGCTGGCGTCTGAAGAGCTGATTTCGCTTTACCAGTCCAGCCGCATCGCGGCCGATACGCTGGTATGGCGCGACGGCATGGCGCAGTGGCAACCGCTGCGCGAGGTGGCCGGCGACATCGGCCTGGTGCTGACCGCGCCGCCCACCCCCGATCCAGAATCGACCCCTGAGCTGGCGCTCGACCGCGCGGGCGAAAACATCGCGACGCTGCCGCCGCAGATACCCGCTGCCGCTGCGATCCCACCCGGGCCGGTGCCGCCGGCCACGCCGATGGCCGCCGTGCCGGTACCGCCGCGCACCGGGCTGTCCGGCTGCGCGATCGCGGCCATCGTGGCCGGCGTTGCCGCAGTGGTGCTGCTTGGCCTGCTCGGCATCATCGCCGCGATCGCCGTGCCGGCCTACCAGGAGTACACGCTGCGCGCCAAAGCGGCCCAGGCCGTGGCCAACCTGGACCCGGTCAAACGGCAGGTTGCCGAATACGTCGCCAGCAACGGCCGCTGCCCGGTCAACGACGACGATGGCTTCCAGGCGGCCGGGAACTATGCGGACGGCAACCTGGCGGCGGTGCACATCGGTCGCTTCGAGAACAGCCACTGCGGCATCGAAGCCGAACTGGCCGTGCCGGGCACCGAAACGCTGGACGGCAAGCTGATCTGGCTGGATTTCGATCCAGACCTGCAGCAGTGGAAATGCACCGCCGAGCCGGATGACAAGTATCTGCCGCAGGATTGTCGCGGCTGACAACGGACGCATGTCCATGGATGAACCCAAAGGGGATCGTAGCAATGACTGAGTGGTATTTCGCCGATGGCCAGGAACGCCAAGGCCCGTTGACGGCTGACGACATGCGCCTGCGTTTCCAGCGTGCGCAGATCAACCTGGCCACGCTGGTGTGGCGCGAGGGCTTCCCGCAGTGGAAGCCGCTGTCCGAGGCCGTCGACGAACTGCAGCTGCAGAACCTGGCCAGCGCCGCCGACAGCCTGGGCAGCGGCATCGACCTGCGTGGCGACTACACCGCCATCGACAACGGCACCGCGCCGCTGCCCGGTACCGGCGGCGGCACCCATTCCCCTTATACCGCGCCAGCCACCGCCGGCTATGCCGGCCAGGCCGTGGTCAGCGGCGGCGAAGTGGTCTATGCCGGCTTCTGGAAGCGCTTTGCCAGCTACTTCATCGACTCGCTGGTGGTCGGCGTGGTCAACATCCCGATCAGCCTGATGTTCAATGGCGTCGGCGCGATGTCGGGCAGCGAAACCATGGCCGTGGTGATGAGCCTGCTGGCGATGCTGGCCAGCCTGGTGGTAGGCGTTGCCTACTACGCCGGGTTCCACGCCTCCGCCGGCGGTGCCACGCTGGGCAAGATGGCGGTGGGCATCAAGGTGGTACGCGGCAACGGCGAGCGCATCACCCTGGCCCGCGGCATCGGCCGCTACTTTGGTTTCATCCTCTCCAGCCTGACCCTGATGATCGGTTTCATCATGGCCGCCTTCACCGATCGCAAGCAGGCCCTGCACGACATGATCTGCGACACGGTCGTGGTCGACAAATGGGCTTTCACCGAAACCCCGTCCCTGCAGCAGCCCGGCCTGGGCACCGTGACCCTGGTGATCCTGGTGATTTCCGGCCTGATGATGGTGGCCCTGCTCGGCGTGATGCTGGCCATGATCGGCGTCATCGCCAGCACGATGTCCTGAGCCTGCCCTCACACCGGGCCGCTTGACAGAGGCGGCCCGGACGTGATTTCTCTGACGAGGAAAGCTGAACGCCCGGCGCATACCCGGGCGTTCGGTTTATGGAAATCGCCCGCTGCCCTTCACTAATGCGGCCATTTGCTCCACCCTAGCGCCCTCCCCCGGGCTGCTGCCCACAGAAATAACTGACATGCCCAAGCACCTGCTCATCGTCGAATCGCCCGCCAAGGCCAAGACGATCAACAAATACCTCGGCAAGGACTTCACCGTCCTGGCCTCGTATGGGCATGTGCGCGACCTGGTGCCGAAGGAAGGCGCGGTCGACCCGGACAACAACTTCGCGATGCGGTACGACCTGATCGAGAAGAACGAAAAGCACGTCGATGCCATCGTCAAGGCGGCCAAGAGCGCCGACGACATCTTCCTGGCCACCGATCCGGATCGCGAGGGTGAAGCGATCAGCTGGCACATCGCCGAAATCCTGAAAGAGCGCGGGCTGGTCAAGGACAAGCCGATGCAGCGCGTGGTCTTCACCGAGATCACCCCGCGCGCCATCAAGGAAGCCATGAACCAGCCGCGCGAGATCGCCGGCGACCTGGTCGATGCGCAGCAGGCGCGCCGCGCGCTGGATTACCTGGTCGGCTTCAACCTGTCCCCGGTGCTGTGGCGCAAGGTCCAGCGCGGCCTGTCCGCCGGCCGCGTGCAGAGCCCGGCGCTGCGCATGATCGTCGAGCGCGAGGAAGAGATCGAAGCCTTCATCGCCCGCGAGTACTGGAGCATCGATGCCGCCTGTGCGCATCCCTCCCAGCCCTTCAATGCGCGCCTGATCAAGCTGGACGGCAAGAAGTTCGAACAGTTCACCGTGACCGATGGCGACACCGCCGAAGCGGCCCGCCTGCGTATCCAGCAGGCCGCACAGGGTGCGCTGCACGTCACCGACGTGGCCAGCAAGGAACGCAAGCGCCGCCCGGCCCCGCCGTTCACCACCTCCACGCTGCAGCAGGAAGCCTCGCGCAAGCTCGGCTTCACCACCCGCAAGACCATGCAGGTGGCGCAGAAGCTGTATGAAGGCATGGACATCGGCGGCGAAGAAGGCACCGTTGGCCTGATTTCGTACATGCGTACCGACTCGGTCAACCTGTCCCAGGATGCGCTGGCCGAAATCCGCGACGTGATCGCCCGCGATTACGGCATCGGCTCGCTGCCCGACCAGCCCAACACCTACCAGACCAAATCCAAGAACGCCCAGGAAGCCCACGAAGCCGTGCGGCCGACCTCGGCGTTGCGCACCCCGGCGCAGGTGGCCCGCTTCCTGACCGATGACGAGCGCAAGCTGTACGAGCTGATCTGGAAGCGCGCCGTCGCCTGCCAGATGATCCCGGCCACGCTCAACACCGTCAGCGTGGACCTCTCAGCCGGCAGCGAACACGTGTTCCGCGCCAGCGGCACCACCGTGGTGGTGGCCGGCTTCCTGGCCGTGTACGAGGAAGGCAAGGACACCAAGAGCGCCGAGGACGACGACGAAGGCCGCAAGCTGCCGGCGATGAAGCCCGGCGACCGCGTGCCGCTGGAGCGCATCAACGCCGACCAGCACTTCACCCAGCCGCCGCCGCGCTTCACCGAAGCTGCGCTGGTCAAGACGCTCGAAGAATATGGCATCGGCCGTCCGTCGACCTACGCCTCGATCATCCAGACCCTGCTGTTCCGCAAGTACGTGGAAATGGAAGGCCGCAGCTTCCGTCCGTCCGACGTCGGCCGTGCGGTGTCCAAGTTCCTGTCCAGCCACTTCACCCAGTACGTGGATTACGACTTCACCGCCAAACTTGAA
Source organism: Stenotrophomonas sp. GL_101 (assembly GCF_057835675.1). Taxonomy (NCBI): domain Bacteria; kingdom Pseudomonadati; phylum Pseudomonadota; class Gammaproteobacteria; order Lysobacterales; family Lysobacteraceae; genus Stenotrophomonas; species Stenotrophomonas sp. GL_101. The sequence goes on from NZ_CM174432.1 coordinate 4,185,719, forward strand.
GACGAGCTCGATGCCGTCTCGCGTGGCGAAGAAGACTGGATCCCGCTGATGGCGCGCTTCTGGGGCCCGTTCACCAAGCTGGTCGAAGAGAAGAACGAGTCGGTCGACCGCGCCGAGGCCAGTGGCGCGCGCGAGCTCGGCACCGACCCCAAGACCGGCAAGCCGGTCAGCGTGCGGCTGGGCCGCTTCGGGCCATATGCGGCGATCGGCAGCACCGCCGAAGACGCCGAGGACAAGCCCAAGTTCGCCTCGCTGCGCCCGGGCCAGTCGATGCACACCATTTCCCTGGAAGACGCGCTGGAGCTTTTCCTGATGCCGCGCGCGCTCGGCCAGGACAAGGATGAGGACGTCAGCGTCGGCATCGGTCGGTTTGGTCCGTTCGCCAAGCGCGGCAGCACCTATGCCTCGCTGAAGAAGGAAGACGACCCCTACACCATCGACCTGGCCCGCGCCGTGTTCCTGATCGAAGAGAAGGAAGAGATCGCGCGCAACCGGATCATCAAGGAATTCGACGGCAGCGAGATCCAGGTGCTGAACGGTCGCTTCGGCCCGTACCTCAGCGATGGCAAGATGAACGGCAAGATCCCCAAGGATCGTGAACCGGCCTCGTTGACCCTGGCCGAAGTGCAGCAGCTGATGGAAGAAACCGGCAAGCCGGTACGCAAGGGCTTCGGCAAGAAGGCGGCCAAGAAGGTGGTCAAGAAGGCCGCGGTGAAGAAGGAAGCCGCGCCGAAGAAAGCTGCGGTAAAGAAGGCACCCGCCAAGAAGGCGGCCACCAAGAAGACCGCGACCAAAAAGACCGTAGCCAAAAAGACGGTCGCCAAGAAAGCCGTGGCCAAAAAGACCGTAGCCAAAAAGACGGTCGCCAAGAAGGCCTGACGCGCGCAGGAGCGCCCGGCCATGGACAGCGGTGGCGCGCAGCGGCAGGGGGTGATCGGGAGGATAATGCAGGCCCCTGCCGGTGCCATCGCCATGAAAGAACTCACCCTGGACACTGCCCTGCCCGTGCTGCGCACCGGCGGGGTAATCGCCTACCCCACCGAAGCGGTGTGGGGCCTGGGCTGCGATCCCGGCCATGAAGGCGCGGTGCGCAAGCTGCTGCGGCTCAAGCAGCGCCCGATCGAGAAAGGCATGATCCTGGTGGCGGCCGAGTTGTCGCAGCTGGAAGGGTGGGTGCGCCTGCAGGCGCTGCCCGCAGACCGCCAGGCCGACGTGCTGGCCAGCTGGCCCGGGGCCAACACCTGGATCCTGCCCGCCGGCCCGCGCGCACCGCGCTGGATCACCGGCGAACACAGCGGCATCGCCGTGCGGATCAGTGCGCACCCGCTGGTAGCGGCGCTGTGCAAGGCCTGGGGCGGGCCACTGGTGTCCACCAGCGCCAACCTGGCCGGCAAGCCGCCGGCACGCACCCGCACCGAGCTGGACCCGGCCCTGTTGCCGTTGCTGGATGGGCTGATCGACGGTGAAACCGGTGGCCTGGCCCAGCCCACCCCGATCCGCGATGCGCTCAGCGGCAACGTCCTGCGCAGCTGAACCCGGCTTTTGCGCGGGTGCCGGCAACGCGGCACACTGTGAGCATGCGCAACGCCACCGCCCTGAGCCTGTTCCTGCTGCTGTCGTGCGCCAGCCTGCCCAGTGCCGCGCAGGACACCGGCAGCCTACGCGTCTACCGCTGCGTCGGCAGCACCGGCACGGTGTCGCTGCAGGATGCACCTTGCCGCGATGGCCACCAGCAGGTGCGCGACATGCAACGCCCGCGCGACCCCGCGCCGCGCGTGGTGCGCAGCGACCGCGACCCGACGCAAGCCCCCGTACCGGCGGCACCGCAGCGCGAGGTACGCCACGTTTACGTGCAACCGCCACAACCGCTGTACGAATGCACCCGCGAGGACGGCAGCCGCTACACCAGCGACAGCGGCGAAGGCAATCCGCGCTGGGTGCCGATCTGGACCAGCGTGTATCTGCCTTACGGCCCAGGTCCCCGCCCCCCGCATGGCGGCCACCCGCATCCACTGCCGCCGATTGCACCGATGGGGGCAGGGTCGGTACGCTCCAGTGGCGGCACGCTGTCGGTATCCGGCGGCGGCCCGCGGGTCGGCGGCAGCGTCGTCATCGGCGGCGGCAGTTCGCAGTGGGAAGGCAGCCGCCAGGCCTATCCCGGCACCTATACCGACACGGTGATCCCGGCCGGCAACGTACTGGTCCGCGACCAGTGCAATGCGCTTCCCCAACAGGAAGTCTGTTCCCGCCTGCAGGATCGCCGTTGGGAACTGGTGCGCCAGTACAACAGCGCGCTGCAGGGCGAGCGCGATGCGCTCAGCCGTGAGCAGCGTGGCATCGATGCGCGGCTGCAGCGCGACTGCCACTGAGGTGTGCGTCGGGCACGCGACTGCGAGTAGCCAAGCGCGGGGGTAACGAGCATGTTCCAATGGGTGATCCCGCGCTGCGCCGCTGGCCCTCTGCCCGAATCCAACCGATGCCCTCCTCTTACAACCCCACCGCCGGCGCACTTCGCAGGATTCATCGCCTCGGCCTGGCCGGCGCGCTGGTACTGGGCGCTCTGCTGCCCGGCGTGGTGGACACGGCATGGGCCGAGGACGTGCTGCTGTACCGCTGCACCAGTGCCGACGGCAGCCTGACCGTGCAGAACGCGCCTTGCCCGGCCGGAACCACGCAGCGCATCCAGCGTTTTGCCGCGCCGCCGGCCAGCCTGCCGGCAGCGGCGCCGTTGCCGGCGGCACCACCGGCGGATGGCACCGCCGTGCTGCAGCACACACCACTGCCGGTGCTGCAGCACGGCGGCGTGCAGACCACGGTCGCGGTGGACGCCGGTGGGGACGACATCCTCGACAGCGATGTCCTGCGCCGTCAGGCGCAACAGCAGGCGGCCGCCGAAGCGACCGCCAAACCGGCCCTGCCGGAGATCTATCAGTGCCAACGCGAAGACGGCAGCCGGTACCTGCACGAGCGCGAACCGGCGCCCCCGCACTGCGAGCTGATGACCGTCACCGGCATGGGAGGCGTCACTCCGGTCAATGCCGCCGGCTGCGAAGTCATCCGCGACCAGTGCGATGCCATTGCCGAGCCGCAACGCTGCAGCAGCTGGCAGCAGCGCTTCCGCGATGCTCGCGGCAGCGAGCGTTTCGCCGCACCGCAGAACCTGCCCGCTGCCGTCGCCGAACGCGAGCGCCTGCAGGCGCTGCTGACCGACAGCGACTGCCCGGTTCCATAAGGACCGTTGCCTAGAACCCGTTGCGCAGGAATCCGCCATCCACCGCGATGCACTCGCCGGTGACATAGCTCGACGCCGGCAGGCACAGGAAGCCCACCGCCGCGGCCACTTCCTCCGGCTCGCCGATGCGACGCATCGGGGTGCGGTCGATGACTTCCTCGTAGTAGTCCGGGTCCGACAACGGGCCGGACGTCCGCCGCGTGCGGATGTACCACGGTGCCACCGCGTTGACGCGGATGCCGTCCTCGGCCCATTCCACCGCCAGGTTGCGGGTCATCTGGTGCATCGCCGCCTTGGTCATGCCGTACACCGCGCCGCTGCGCACATGGGTCAAGCCGGACACGCTGCCGACGTTGACGATCGCCGAGGCCGCATGCCGCGCCAGCAGCGGATGGGCGTAGCGCGACAGCTCGAACGCCGAGAACAGGTTGGTCTCGAAGATCCCGCGCCATTCGTCTTCGGTGTACTCGGTGGCCGCCTTGCTGATATTGCCACCGGCGTTGTTGACCAGCAGGTGCAGGCCATCGCTGTGGTCTTCGACCCAGTCGAGGATCTCGCGGCGGTCCTCGTCATCGGACACGTCGGCGGCCAGCCCATGGATGCTGCGATCGGGAAAGGCATCGATCAGTTCGTCGCGGGCCATTTCCAGTGCATCGGCATCGCGCCCGACGATCAACACATCGGCACCGAACCCCAACAGCTCCCGGGCAATGGCCAGGCCGATGCCGGCACTGGCGCCGGTGATCAATGCGGTCTGCCCATCCAATCGCCAACGTTGCCCGCTCACATGCTTCTCCTGCGCCCGGGCCGGCGCCCGGTGATACCTGCGTGCCGCACCGTGCCGCCCGCTGCGCTCAGGATAGCGCAGCCTCTGCACGGGGGCCGCACGGACTGCCATCACACACCGGCTGGCGCGCCGGTGCGACACTGCGCTTCCCGGTCCATCGAGGCGCGTGCCATGACCCTCCGAGCTGTCCTTCCCCTGGCCGCGCTGCTGTGCCTGGCCGGCTGCAATCGCCCGGTGCCACCGCCGCCGGACAAGCCACCGGAACCGCAGGCCACCGCAATGCGCGATGCCATCCAGCAACCCATCGACAAGGCCAAGGCCGCGCGTGCAACACTGGAGAAGGCACCCGATACCCGGGCCGCCGATGACACCGACCGATAGAGCCCCCCAAGGGGTAGGTGCACGCGGTGTTTGCCTCTTGTTCCCAGGCGGGGCCAGGGTCAAGCCAGGTGCAACAGCCCAGCGTTGCGCGTTGCTGTCGCTCTGAAGAACAGCGTCACCACCAACGGTGGTGACCTACCTCAACGTCAGCGTCACCACCCACGGTGGTGACCTACCTCAACACCCGCGTTCGGCCGCAAGCGAAGCCCCTTGGCGGCCGGCAGGTCCTTGGCAAAATAAAGGAGGAGGTGACGGCCGCAGGCCGGCGCCGGGGGACATTTGCACAAGGGCCTGCCGGCCGCCAAGGGGCCCGGACGCTCGCGTGATGCCGAACGATGCCGAACGATGCCGAACGATGCCGCGATCAGCGTCACCACCAACGGTGGTGACCTACCACTCAACGGAAAGAAAAACCCAAAAAAAACCCGGCGTTCGCCGGGTTTTTCATGTCGATCCGGGAGCGGCCACGACCGACGGTCGTGGCCTACCGCATCAAAAGCCGCAGAAGCAATACGCCAGCGCCTTGACCGGGGCGCTGCTGCGCGGGTCGCGTGCGGCGTCTTCGACGAAGCGCAGCTGGGTGTCCAGCTCGGGCATCGAACGGGCCAGCATCAAGCGCGCCATGCCCGACTCGCCCAGCATCCACGCACCGGCATGGCTGCCGGCGAATCCGCTCATGAACTGCGCGAACGGCGTAGCGCCCTTCTCGATGTAGCGCACGCGGATCTTGTCCACGCCACCCAGCTTGGCACGGCTGGCCGCATCGGCGACGGCGGCCTTGAGGCCACCGAACTCATCGACCAGACCGCGTTCCTTGGCCTGCGCACCGCTCCAGACACGGCCGCGGGCCACTTCATCGACCGCGTCCACCGGCTTGTTGCGTGCCTGCGCCACCTTGCCGGTGAAATCAGCGTAGCCCTTGTTGATCACCGACTGGATCACCTGGCCCACGGCCGGGTCCATCGGCCGGGTGATGTCGAACGCACCGGCGAAGCGGGTGGTGCCCACGCCATCGGTATGCACGCCGATCTTGTCCAGCGAACGGGCCACGTTCGGAATCATGCCGAAGATGCCGATCGACCCGGTGATGGTCGACTCGTCGGCATAGATGCGGTCGGCATTCATGCTGATCCAGTAACCACCGGATGCAGCCAGATCCCCCATCGACACCACCACCGGCTTGCCGGCGGCCTTGAGCGCGACCACTTCGCGGCGGATCTGCTCGGAGGCGAACACTTCACCGCCGGGCGAATCCACCCGCAGCACCACGGCCTTCACGTCCTTGTCGTCGCGCGCTTCGCGCAGCAGTGCCGAGGTCGACACCCCACCGACGCGACCGGCCGGCAGGTCGCCACCGGCGATTTCGCCGGCCGCCACGATCACCGCCACCTGCGGACGCGAATCCACCGGCGAACGACGCGTGTCCAGCACCGACAGGTAGCCGTCCAGATTCACGCTGCGGAAACCACCGTCGGCATCTTCATCGGCCACGCCGCGATCGGCCAGCAGGTCGTCCACTTCTTCGCGGGTCTTCAGCCCGTCCACCAGCTTCTGCTGCAGGGCGAACTTGGCCAGGTCGCCACCGGCGGCGGCGATGCCTTCGGGCATCGTGTCGATGCCGGCGGCCAGCTGCGCGGGATCCACCTTGCGCGCCTTGGCGATGTCACCCAGATAGCGCTGCCACACATCGTTCATCCAGAACAGGTCGGCTTCCTTGGCCTGCGGCGAGGCGGCATCGAGCACGTACGGCTCGGCGGCGGACTTGTACTCGCCCACCTTGAACAGGTGCACGTCCACGCCCAGCTTGTCCTGCAGGCCGGCACGGAAGTACTGGCGATAACGGCCGAGGCCTTCCAGCACCACGCCGCCCATCGGGTCCAGGTAGATCTCGTTGGCCTGCGCGGCCAGCAGGTACTGCGACTGGCTCATGTTTTCGCTGAAGGCCACCACCTGCTTGCCGGACGCGCGCAGCGCCTGCAGCGCGGACGCCACTTCACGCATGGAGGCAAACCCGCTCGGCTGCAGCTTGTCCAGCTGCAGCACCACGCGCTCGATCTTCTTGTCATCGCGTGCCGCTTCGATGGCGCGGATCAGGTCACGCAGCTGGATTTCCTCGGCACCGTTGTCACCGATTGCCTTGGCCAGCGCGCGGCTGACCGGATCGGCGCTGAACTGCTCGACCAGGCGACCTTCCGGCGCGATCACCAGCGTGGTGCGGTCCTGCAGCGATTTGCTCGCACTGGCGCTCTTGCCCATCGCAAAGACGAACAGGATCAGCACCAGCAACAACAGGCCGAAGAACATCAGGTTGAGGATCAGCCTGCGGGTAAAGTTCATCACATCCCACAGCCCGATGAAGAAGCTGGCGACGGGGTTGCGACGCACGGGTTGGTTCATGGGGAAAACTCCAATTGGCATCTTGCCGTGGGGCCAGCATAGCCGCTACCGGTCGGGCCGGCATCGGACACAAGTCAGGGGTCATCCGGCAGGGATCAGCCTGCCGGGGGCAACGCGATACCGACCCGGCGGCTGCTTACGCGCAGGCGCCAGGCCATCAGGATGGCGGCGGCGGTCAGGCCCAGGATCAGCCCCAGCCACATGCCCTGCGGGCCCATGCCCAGCCCCAGCCCCAGCCCGGCGCCGAGCGGCATGCCCAGGCCCCAGTAGGAGAACATGGCGATGAACATCGGCACGCGGGTGTCCTTGAGCCCGCGCAGTGCACCGGCCGAGAGCACCTGGACACCGTCGGGGAACTGGAACGCGGCCGCATACAGCAGCAGCGTGGAGGCCAGCGCGGCCACGCCCATGTCGGCGGTGTAGACCCCGACGATGGCGTCGTGGCCCAACAACAGCACCAGCGCGGACATCGTCTGGGTGCCGAGGATGATCACCAGCCCGGCGATCGCCGCGCGGCGCACGCCCAGCCCGTTGCCGCTGCCGACCGCATGGCCCACGCGCACGGTGGTGGCTTCGGCCACGCCCATCGGGATCATGAAGCACAGCTGGGCCACGTTGATGGCGATCTGGTGCGAGGCCGCTTCGGTAGCGCCCAGGCGCCCGATCAGCAGCGCGGTGACGATAAACAGCCCGCCTTCCATCAGCACGGTGATGCCGATCGGCAGGCCGGTCCGCAGCAGGTCCCAGATCGCCGCCCAGCGCGGCGGCTCGAAATGCGAGAACAGCTGCAGGTGGGCGAAGCGCTTGGTCCTCCACAGGTAGCCGGCAAAGCACAGCGCCTGGATCCACATCATGATCGCCGAGGCCATGCCCAGGCCTTCGGCGCCCATTTCCGGGAAGCCGAACTTGCCGTAGCAGAGGACATAACCCAGCGGCGCCAGCACCAGCAGGCCGCCGAAGCCCAGGATCATGGTCGGCAGCGTCCAGTGCATGCCCTCGCTGAGGTAGCGCATGCAGAAATACAGGGTGAGTGCCGGGCCGCCCCAGCGCACCGCATGCAGGAACGCGGTGGCACCGGGCACGATGTCCGGGGCGATGCCGAAGGCCGGCAGCAGCGGCGGCACCACGGTGAGGAAGGTGAACATGATCAGGCCCAGGCCCAGCGCCAGCCACAGCGCCTGGCGGAACAACGGGCCGATCTCGCGCTCGCGGCCGGCGCCATGCAACTGCGACACCGAGGCGGTGAGCGAGATCAGGGTGCCGATCGGAATCAGCATCGGCAGCCACAGCAACGCGGTGCCGATGGTGACCGCCGCCAGCGTCTGGGTGCCGTGGTGGCCGGCAATGACGTTGTCGACGAAGGAAATCAGGCCGGTGGAGACATGGCCCAGGACCAGCGGCAGCGCGAGCAGGCCGGTGGCGCGCACTTCCTGGGAAAGGCGCGGGGTTGTAGTTGCGATGGACATGGGGATCACAGACGGCAACTACGGTCGCGCGCGGAGGGCACAGGCACCGGGTTGCAGCGCGCCATCTTACGCGCGCGGCATGACAAAACCCACGATGGCCGGTGAATGTGCCGATTGCGACGCGGACAAATGCGTCAGTGCCCGACGTTCTGCTTCAACCAGGCATCCCGGGCGGTCGGGGCGAGGGCGAGGAACTGCGCACGGACCTGCTCACGTTCCTGCGGTGGGGTGCGCTGTGCCACCAGGCTCAGCTGGGCCAGCTGGTCCACGCTGAGCTGGTGCAGGATCGCCAGGACCGGCTCGCGCTGCTCGGCCGGCAGGTAGCCGAACAAGCCCTGCAGCTTGGGGAAGGACTGGCCCAGCTGAGGGCCCAGCAGCCAGCCATCGCGGAAGCGCTGGTCCTGTTCGGCAAACCGCTGGCGCAGCGCCTGCTGCTGCGCGGCAGGCAACGCCGCCACGCGATGCGCCGCCTCACGGATGCGGGCGCGCTCGGGTTCGGGCAGGGCCTGCCAGGCCGCGTAACGGCTGCGCAGTTCGCGCAGCTGGGCCGGGTCCAGCGCCGCCGACGTGGCCGGGATGGCCGGGCTGGTGGTGGGCATGGGTACCGTGCTGGTAGAGGCTGGCAACGGCAGCGCGAGGGATTCGGGGGCGGCATGGGCAAGCCCGGCCAGGCCGAGGCCCAGGCCCAGGCCAAGCGCCCTGCTCAACAGTCGCTTACTCATCGGCGGTGGTCTCCAGGCCAGCGGTTGCCGGTTCGGGGCGGCTGGGCTGCGGTTGCGATTCGTCCACCGGCACCGGGCCGCCCGCGGCGAACCAGGCATACAGATCGGCATCGCGGGCCAGCGGCAGCGCCGGGTCGGCCAGCATCGCCGCATCGCTGGCGGCGTGCGCCGGATCGGCCGGGGCGGTGAGCGGAAGTTCCTCGGCGGGCAACGGCTCCACCTGCACCGGGCCGGTCTCGGCCACGGCACCGTCGGGCGTGCTGGTGGTCAACCCGGTCACGGTGCGCGCGTGCTTCCACCAGGCCGCGCCACCCAACAGCACGCCTGCGGTAATCGCCACGATCAGCAGGCCTTTCCAGGGCACGCGCGGGCCGTGCCGACGCGCCCGGGGGCGGCCGGCGCGGGCATCGGTCCTGGCCGGGGTACGCCAGGACGAGGCGGCGTCGGGCGCCGAGGCGGGCGGCGCGACGGGCTGCTGCAGCCGCTGCAGGCGGCCGACCGGCAGCTCACGCAAGCGCTGCTGCACCGTTTCGGCCAACGCCCGCCAGGCACCGGCATCGGGCTGGCCCTGCGCATCACGGGGACAGGCCTCGGCCAGCGCCTGTTGGTAGTCGGCCACGGGCAGGTCAAGGATCTGCGCGGCGGCCGCTTCGTCCAACCCACCGCCAATCCGCAGCAGCAGGGCCAGCCGTGCGGGCGGGGCCAGCGCCGACAGATGCGCCAGTTCCGGCACCCAGTGGCCCCCGGCGGCGGGCAGGCGGATCGGGTTGCGGTGGGCCAGCAGGATCCAGAAGCGGTCCGGCCATTGCGCCATCGGCACATCGCTGGCGATCCCGGCGAAGGCGCGCATCACCGCCACCAGGGCCTGCTCGGCTACGGCCGGATCGCCACACTGCAGCTCAGCCACGACCAGGGCGCGGCGCTCAACGCCACGCAGGAACGCCGACAGCGCACCGGCTGCGGTAGAAGAAAGGGGGGCCGTCGCAGCCGTCATAGCAACTCCATCATTTGCCGAAATGATAGCGATTGCGCCGGCAATCGGGCGTGCCGATGTGGGCCACGTGTGAAGAGATTGCGGCAAATCCGCCGCAGGTCGCCGCGCAGGTTGTGCACAGCATCAATTGAAACCGGGCTGGAAGGGGGTATCGACACCATCCCCTCCATGTTTCAGCTTTGTTTCACAGCCATCTTGTTGTTTTTATTGACTATTGTTATGTGGCTATTTTTTGACCAAGTTAACCGGGAGGTCGGAACTTCCTGACCCATCGCCCCGGAAAAGAGAGTGGCGCACAGACTTATCCACAGAAGATGTGGATAAGCCTGAATCTCTCGACAGGACAGATATTTAGCCGCTATTTAGGTTGCAGCACGCTACGCCGGGACCGTGCCAGCCGTCGTCCCGGGGTATGGAACGGGCCGCTACACTGCTGCCATGCCCAGTTCCGATCCGGCCCCGATCCTGTCCCTCGACGGTGGCCCTGCCCCCCTGCTGAATGCGCCAACCGTGCAGGTTGCGCTGCCCCTGCCCCTGCCGCACTGGTTTGATTACGCCCCGCCCCCGGGCCAGCCCCCGCACCCGGACATGGTCGGACGCCGGCTTCGGGTGCCGTTCGGCTCGCGCGAGCTGGTCGGCGTGGTCGCGGCGATCGGCGAGGTCGCCGATGGCGGCAGCCTGCGCACCGCGCAGGAATGGGTCGACACCACGCCGCTGCTCGGCGGTGAACTGTGGTCGTCACTGCAGTGGCTGGCGCGCTACACCCACGCGCCGCTGGGTGAAGTGATCAGCACCGCGCTGCCGGCGCCGCTGCGCAAAGGCGAGGCCGTGCCCGATACCCACCGGTCGGGCTGGCAGTTGACCGCCGAGAGCCAGGCCCAGCGCGCGCGCCTGCGCGCCGGTACCCGTCCGCAGCGGCTGGCCGCGCTGCTGGCCGACGGCGCGATCGACGAAGACGTGCTGGATGCGCAGATGGACGACTGGCGCAGCGCGGCGCGCGCGCTGGCCAAGCGCGGCCTGGTCGAACGCATCGCGCTGCAGCACCAGGTGCCGGTAGCGCGGGCCAGCGCCGGCCCACCGCCCAACCCCGAGCAGGCCGCCGCGATCGAGGCGATCACCGCCCACAGCGGCTTTGCGGCGTTGCTGCTGGATGGGGTCACCGGCAGTGGCAAGACCGAGGTGTACCTGCAGGCGATCGTCGCCTGCCTGGCCCGCGGCCGCCAGGCGCTGGTGCTGGTGCCGGAAATCGGCCTGACCCCGCAGACCCTGTCGCGCTTCCGTACCCGGTTGGGCATTCCGGTGCACGTGCTGCACTCGGGTTTGAACGACAACGAACGCGCGCGGGTATGGGCCGCGGCCGCACGCGGCGAAGCGCAGGTGATCGTCGGCACACGCTCGGCGGTGTTCACCCCGTTGCCCAATGCCGGGCTGATCGTGGTCGATGAAGAACACGATGGCAGCTACAAGCAGCAGGATGGCATCCGCTACCACGCGCGCGATTTCGCCCTGGTGCGGGCCAAGGCGCTGGACGTGCCGGTGGTACTGGGCAGCGCCACGCCGTCGCTGGAATCGCTGCACAACGCACACGCCGGGCGCTACACCCACCTGCGCCTGAAACAACGCGCCGGCGATGCACGGCCACCGCGCGTGCGCGTGCTGGACGTGCGCAAACGCCCCCTGCGCGACGGGCTGTCGCCCGAGGTGCTGCAGGGGATTGCCGAGCACCTGCAGGCCGGCCACCAGGTGCTGGTGTTCAAGAACCGCCGCGGGTACGCGCCGGTGCTGCTGTGCCACGACTGCGGCTGGACCGCACCGTGCCAGCGCTGCGATGCGCCGATGACCGTGCATGCCGGCGGCCGCCGGCTGCAGTGCCACCACTGCGGCGCGCGCCAGTCCGCGCCGCTGGCCTGCCCCGATTGCGGCAGCCTGGCGCTGCAGCCGCAGGGCATCGGCACCGAGCGGCTGGAAGAACACCTGGTCGAGGCGTTTGCCGATTTTCCGGTGATCCGCATCGACCGCGGCACCACCAACCGCCGCGATGCGCTTGAAACCCAATTGGCCGCGCTGGGCGACCGCGCCGGCATCCTGGTCGGCACGCAGATCCTGGCCAAGGGCCACGACCTGCCCAAGCTGACCCTGGTGGTGGTGGTGGGCATCGACGAAGGACTGTTCTCGGCCGACTTCCGCGCCAGCGAGAAACTGGCCCAGCAGCTGATCCAGGTCGCTGGCCGCGCCGGCCGCGCAACCGACCCCGGCGAGGTCTGTCTGCAGACCCACCACCCGGGCCATCCGTTGCTGGAGACGCTGGTCAACGGCGGTTACCACGCCTTCGCCGACGCCGAACTGCAGCAGCGCGAGGCTGCCGGCTTTCCACCGTTCGCGCACCTGGCGCTGCTGCGCGCCGAGGCGCAACAGGTGGAACACGCCAATGCGATGCTCAGCGCGGTACGCGGGCTGATCCCCGACGATGCCCCGGTGGAACGTTACGGCCCGATGCCGGCACCGATGCCGCGCCGTGCCGGCTACCAGCGCACCCAGCTGCTGCTATCCGCGCCGGCGCGTCGCCCGCTGCATGCGGTGCTGGACCTGATCACCCCGCAGATCCATGGGTTGCCGCAGGCGCGCAAGGTGCGCTGGTCGCTGGATGTGGACCCGACCGATCTCTACTGAGGCGCCCGGCCCTGTGCGGACCAACGGTCCGCACCTACACCGCCACGAACGATGGGTGCGTGCCGACCGTGCACCCGGCAACCCTCGGTGGGTGTCGACCGTGCACCCGGCAATCCTCGGTGCGTGCCGACCGTGCACGCGGCAACCCTCGGTGGGTGCCGACCGTGCACGCGGCAACCCTCGGTGCGTGCCGACCGTGCACGCGGCAACCCTCGGTGCGTGCCGACCGTGCACGCGGCAACCACCGGTAGGTGCCGACCGTTGGTCGGCACGGTGTTTCAGGTCAATGCAGTCATCACACCGCGCTGGTACGCCGGGCGCTGTTTCAGGCGCTCGTACCACGCGGCCACGTGCGGCAGTGCCGGCCGCTGGATCGGCATCTCGAACCAGGCATAGATGAACGCGCCAAGCGGAATATCCCCCATCGCGAACTGCTCGCCGGACAGGTACGGTTGCGTTGCCAGGATCTGTTCGGCCATGCCCAGCAATTCGCCCGAGCGCACCAGTGCGGCAGCGATGCGCGCTTCATCGCGATCGGCCGGCGCGGTCCGCAGCGTGCCCCAGAACAGGTCGCGGAACGCAGGCGAAAAACTCGCCGTGGTCCAGTCCATCCACTTCTCCGACTGCGCGCGCGCCACCACGTCTTCCGGATACAGCGTGCCCAGCGCATAGCGCGCGGACAGGTAGCGCACGATGGTGTTGGATTCCCACAGCGGCAGGCCATGGTCTTCAATGACCGGCACCAGGCCGTTGGGATTCATTGCGCGGTACTCGGCCGACTGGGTGCCGCCGAACGCGCCGCCGACCTGGATCGACTCATAGGGCCCACCGAGTTCTTCGGCACACCACAGCACCTTGCGCACGTTGCTGGAATTGTGTCGGCCCCAGATCTTCAGCATGGTGGATGCTCCCTTTGCGGTAGGTAGTGGCGGCACGGCGCCGCACGATGCCGCTACGATACGCCGATAGACCGCGTCGCGGTCCCTGCTGCGAGGAAAAGGAATGTCCTTCTACGTACTCAATATCGTGCTGCTAGGTGCCGGCCTGGGCCTGCTTGTGCTGGGGTATCGCCGCAACCGGCGCAACCTGATGCTGGTCGCCGCACTGTGCCTGCTGCTCACCGGTGCCGTGGAAGACTTCTCGCAGGGCGTCATGGCTGGCTGGCGCGGCAGCTCAGCCCGCACCCTGTGAGCCCGACGGCGTTGCTTTGGTGGGCTTGGCAACGCCCTTCTTCGGCAGCGCGCGCACATAGGTCGACTTGCCTTCCTTTTTCATCTCGAACAACCCGGTGGCAGCGAGCAGCTCACTGAGCTTGTTGTAGCCGTAGTTGCGCGAATCGAACGAGGCCTGGTTGCCGATCTGGCTGCCCACCGGGCCCAGGTGCGACCAGCCATCTTCGGCCTCGGCCGACGCCACCGCACGGCGCAGCATCTGCACCAGCCGGGTGTCGTTGCGCAGCTCCGGCCCGTTCTTGCGCGGGCGGGTTTCCTCGTTGTCCTGTTCCACTTCCTGGTCGGCCGCATGTACCTGGCCCAGCGCTTCGATATAGGTGAACTTCGAGCACGCGTTGACGAAGGGTTCGGGCGTTTTCTTCTCGCCAAAGCCATACACCTTCACCCCATCGGTGAGCAGGCGCATCACCAGTGGGGTGAAATCGGCATCGCTGGATACGATCGCGAAACCATCCAGGTTGCGCGCGTACAGCATGTCCATCGCATCGATCACCATCGCCATGTCCGAGGCGTTCTTGCCGCGGCTGTAGGCGAACTGCTGGATCGGGCGGATCGCGTACTCGTGCAGCACCGACTCCCAGCCTTTCAGCCGCGGGCTTTTCCAGTTGCCGTAGGCACGGCGCACGTTGGCCACGCCGTAGCGTGCCACTTCGGCCAGCACCGCATCGATCTTGGAGGACGGCGCGTTGTCGGCATCGATCAACAGGGCGATGCGCTTTTCCGGTTCGGTCATGTCAGTCTCCTGCTCGGGATCGGCTCGGCCGCCGGCAAGCGCGACGGCCCCTGAACCCAGTATCTGTCATCCCCGTGAATATCCGGCTTCACGTGCGACGATGTGACGCGTCGACCCTATCCCCTGGGACCGGAAGGCCGGTCCCCGCCAAGGAGCCCCTGCATGACCCGCGATCCCCTGCCCCACCTGGTCATCATCGGTGGTGGTTTCGCCGGCCTCTGGGCCACCCGTGCGCTGGCCCGCGCACGTCTCCGCATCACCCTGGTGGACCGCCGCAACCACCACCTGTTCCAGCCGCTGCTGTACCAGGTGGCCACCGCCGGCCTGTCCGCGCCGGACATCGCCGCGCCGCTGCGCCACATCCTGGGCGACCAGCGCAATGTGGAGGTGCGGCTTGGCGAAGTGATCGCCATCGACAAGGACGCCAGCCAGATCACCTTTGCCGACGGCAGCGCGCTGGGCTACGACACGCTGATGCTGTGCACCGGTGCCACCCACGCCTACTTCGGCAACGACCAATGGGCTGCCGATGCGCCCGGTCTGAAGACCCTGGACGATGCCATTGCACTGCGCCGCAAGCTGCTGCTCGCCTTCGAGCGCGCCGAGGCCGAACCGGACCCGGCGCGCAAGGCGGCGTGGCTGAGTTTCGCGGTGGTTGGCGGCGGCCCGACCGGCGTCGAGCTGGCCGGCACGCTGGCCGAGATCGCGCGGCACACGCTGCGCAATGAGTTCCGCCATATCGACCCGGCCAGCGCCAAGGTGCGGCTGGTGGAAGCCGGCCCGCGCGTGTTGTCGACCTTCCCCGAGGTGCTGTCGCTGAAAGCGCGCCGCCAGCTGGAAAAACTGGGTGTGGAAGTGCTCACCGGCACCCCGGTCAGCAACATCAACGGCGACGGTTTCCAACTGGGCGACCAGTTCGTGCCCGCACGCACCGTTGTCTGGGCTGCCGGTGTCGCCGCCTCACCGCTGGCGCGCACGTTGGACGTGCCGCTGGATCGCGCCGGGCGCGTGCCGGTGCAGCCGGACCTCACCGTGGAGGGCCACCCGGAGATCTTCGTGGCCGGCGACCTGGCATCGCTGCAGCAGGCCGACGGCAAGCCGGTCCCCGGCGTGGCGCCGGCGGCCAAACAGATGGGCAAGCAGGTGGCCGCGATCATCCGTGCGCGGCTGGACAACAAACCCGCGCCGGGCCCGTTCAAGTACCAGGACTTCGGCAACCTGGCCACGATCGGGCGCATGGCCGCGATCGTGCACCTGGGCCGGCTGCAGCTGTCCGGCGTGCTGGCCTGGTGGTTCTGGCTGGCCGCGCACGTGTTCTTCCTGATCGGCTTCCGCAACCGCATGGTGGTGCTGCTGAACTGGGCGGTGGCGTACTGGAGCTACCAGCGCAGTGCGCGGATTATTTTTGGCGATGACCAGGAAGATCGGCGGGCGAAGGTGGTGGTGGAGCCGCCCCGGGAGCCGTAGCGGGCGCTGCGCCGGGGTGAAGCGCATTGCCGCATGCGGATCCCGCTCACCGGCGCCTACTGAGGTGATCTTTGTTTGCAAGCCGGAGTGCTTGCGAACAGATCACGCGGGCTCCTTGGCATAGCCCGGAAACTCCGGAACTCTATTGAGATCGGTGTTTCTCATGTCGATGGAGCTTTCAATGGCTGGGCCGCCTCGATCCATGTAGCAACAGATGTGCTCCCACAGCGCCACTTGCGATATGTCGATCCCAATGCAGTGCGTGCCTATCTCGACGATATCCACGACCAGATCCGGCTCATTGTCGTCAATGAACAGGAGCGTCAGTACACAGCTGACTGTAGCGATGTCCGCGCCCATTGCGTGCGCGAATTTATACACTCTGGCGTGTACCTGGTTGTCCCACGAGAACTCTCTGGCATCGCCATGGGTGGCTTCGCGCCAGAAGCGGAAGAAGCCTCCACGTATCAGAGGACGGTAGATCACTACGCGTCTTTTTCGGTCAAACAAGACCGGGTCGTCGGCTGACTGCTTGTAGAACGAACGCTTCTGGACCATGAAAAAGCAGAACAATATGTAAGCCCAAGCCATGGATAGCATCGCCAGCCAGCCCCCCCCCCGAAATAGCAAAATCCACAGACGCAATCAAGAATGTCATTCCAATCACTCCAATCGAGATAAGCCAGAAAGATGCATTTCCTTTCCCGGAAACGAATTCTCCTCGCGGACTTCCCAACTCGAACGCATTTTCATGGCATCTCAGCACCGAATTGAAAGCTCGTTGCTTCCGATCACTTGAAAACCCACCAACTTTGGGCAGATCCATGAAGGACCTGCGTCTAGCGTGCGCATTGACCTTGAGCAGTGCTTCACTGAATCTAAGTTCCGCAGGACTGCTCGCACCAGTCATTGATATCTACCTTGAGCGAAATTGTTCGCCGCGTCTTCGCGGTCCAAATCACTGCGCCACTTGGTGATACGCAGGCATGGCAAGTTTGAGCGGCGGCGATCATCGGACTGAGGGCGATTCGCGAAGCTCCGCGCTCGTGGGCATTCCAGCCTCCTACTCATAGCCTGGAAACACCGAAACTCTATTGAGATCGGTATTCCTCATGTCGATGGGGCTTTCGATCGCAGGGCCGCCTCGATCCATGTAGCAACAGATGTGCTCCCACAGTGCCACCTGAGATACGTCGATGCCGATGGAGTGCGTGCCTATCTCGACGATGTCCACGACGAGATCCGGCTCGTTGTCGTCGATGAACAGGAGCGTCAGTACACAGCTGACTGTAGCCAGATCCGCGCCTAGCGCATGCGCGAATCGATACACCCTGGCATGCACCTGGCTGTCCCATGAAAACTCTCTGGCATCGCCATGGCTGGCCTGGCGCCAGAAGCGGAAGAAGCCTCCGCGTATCAGAGGGCGGTAGACCACGATGCGTCTTTTTCGATCAAACAGGACCGGGTCGTCGACTGGCTGCTTGTAGAATGCGCGGCGCTGGACCATGAACAGACAGAACAAGACGTAGGTGCATGCCAGATACGGAACCGAGAACCAGAAACCACCCAAGAATATTAGGTAAGCAAACTGACCAAATGAGAATAAACACATCAATGCTATCAACGTTAGCCAGAAGGATGCATTTCCTCTTCCAGACACGAAGTCGCCGCGGGGACTACCTATCTCAATCGCATCCACATGGCATTTGAGAACTGAATTAAAAGCTCGACCCTTCCGACCACTTGAGAATCCGCCAGCGTTGGGCAGGCCTCTGTAACCATGACGTTTTGCGTGCGCGTTGACTTTTAGAAGGACCTCACTTAATCGCAGCTCTTCCAGCGGCATCGAACTAGTCATTTACGGTCACCTCAAACTCGACCGCATCGCCCTCGAAATCATGTTCATTCGATCTGTCATTGATGCACACCAAGAGCCAGGGAGCATCGAACTGTTCCCGCTTGGCAAAAGATACTTGATCGGCCTCAAAGACTCCGTTCTGTACTGCAGTCTTGCCTTCCGTCACGACCTCACTCGACCTCACAACTGCGTTTGGATAGATGCGACTGAATGCACCACGGGCACCTGCGGTGGAGTATTCGCCGATGACCACGGCCTTTCGATCTTCATCCTTCGCCAACACAGCTATATAGATGGACATTCTTTCCATCAGATCGGCCGGCGCGCGCACCCTGAACCAGATGTCCCTGTTGCCTCCGCGCCATTCCGACGAACCGTCCAGCCAGTCCTTGACCGTTTGCCACAGATATCCAAGGGGCATGAGCGTTATGACTGATCCACCACCAGGAAGATTTGAAAGCGATCCCCACCGATGGGCGAACTCGATCTGCACGCCGGCACGGATCATATCGAGTTTGACCTGCTCTGCCTCCAAGCTTTTAAAGGCATCATCTGCGCGCCCCCAGCGGCTGCGTGCAACCCACTCCTGCAAGGGAGTGTCCTTGATTGAGTAGTAGAGGAAGGTAAGTCCCACGCCGATCAACACCAGTATTAGTCCCCATCCCGTCATGCTTAGTCCAAGGACTGTCATTGATGACCCTGATGCGACGAGTATCGTCGCGAAGCCAGCTCCAACGAGCGTTACGGACTGAGCAAGGAGTGCGGACGCTCCATACCAGTCATCTCTTCTTTTATGAGAGATGGCTTTGGAGAACGCAATTGATGCGTCAACGAACGATGCTGCCGCGATCGCTTTCCCGGCAACTAGCTTGAGAGCGTTTCGACGCGAGATCAGCCCGGCGTTGTTAGCCACCACCGCCCCGACACCCAGCAACGCTCCCCCCAACGCCAGCGCCCCCGTCAGCATCCCCGCAGACGCCTCTGCCCGCTCCTGAGCCGTGCCGTTCCGGAACTGCTCCATGTTCTTGACTATCGAAAGAATGGCAAGCACGCCCCCAGCAGACGAAAGCAACGTTCCGCTGTTGAACGCTATGCGCGCCACGTCCCTCGAAAAGGTGGTCAGCCGACTGGACGAGATCCTTCCTGCCATCTGCCCCGTCCAGCCCTGGATGGAGGTGGATAGAATCTGATAGTCGTAGGTCCTCACCCTCGCCGAGTAGCCGGGCCCGACCTTTTCAGACCGTAGCGCCTGCGCTTCTGCCCATGCCTGGGATTGCAGCGCCTTGTTGTCGACCCACATGTACACGTCAACCAGCTTCTGGCCAGCACCAGTCTTGTTGGCCACCTGCAGCAACGAGCCGATGCTGACAGATCCGGTCGTCGCCGAACCTGCCGTCGCGGTATACGACCCGTGCTTGCGGTAGTGAATGAGCGCGTCGCGGGTGCGATGCATCATGTTCTCCCACAGTTTGGCAGCGCCCGACAGCGGCACTTCAAACCGGATCAGTGAGACATTGGCCGCGCGTCCAGCCGCCGCACTCACTGCGACGGTGAGCCCCATCGTTGCGTTGAGCGCGTTGAGGCTAAGCCGGCCGCCGTGGTACAGCAGGACGGTGGCACCTCCGATGACGGGCAGCAGGGCTTCAACGTAGCCGCTGGCAAGCACTTTCAGAATCGGCAGGGACCGGTTTCCAACACGTATCAACCTTGAAGAACTCCCGCGCGACGCCTCGTCCTCCAAGGCCTTGAAAACACTCCCGATCATGCTGAACTTTGTTTTTTTATTCTCCAGCCACTCGTCGAACAGGGTGCGCTGATTACCAAGCAGTGCGCGCAGGAGTATGTTCCCGCGATCGCTGGGATCGTCAGTGAGGTACTTCGCGTACCAAGCGATGCCCAGACCATGCGTGTCCAGGCTTGCAGACGAAGGGGCGCCATCGCCATCGCCATCGCTGGAGGATGCCGGCGCCTCCATCGTGCCGGTCATGTGGCCACCATGGCATACCAGTGCCACGGCCTTCATGTAGAAGACGCCCTGCCACGCGCACCCTTCGTCGAAGTCGTTTTCCATCACCAGTTTGAGCGCGGCCGAGTTCATCCATGCCAGGTAGTCCCCCTCCATGGCCAGAAGCCCGCGTTGATCCACCTGCATGTTTGAGTGAATCTGCGCGACATACTCCTGCCAGCCATGCTTGGCACCGCCCTGCTTCAACTTTTTTCTGAGCCCTGCGGATGCCGCCTCAATCTCGCCGGTTATCTCGCTGGCATCCGGAACAACGATGGTTCCGTGCTGGTGGTCCTGCGCATTTGCCGTGGCCAGCTGCCCGGGCACGAAGCGCGCATCGGCCGGTATTTTTCCGTCCTCGCGCAGGGACTGATAGCCAGTATCACTCGCCTTGAAGTTCTGATACGCGTAGTAGCCTGCGTCTTCGTATTCTTTGATCTTCTGCGGGCCATACTGCTTGACGGCCAACAGCAGTGCCTGGATGTTGAGTGCCGACTTGAACATCCAGTCGGCCTCCGCAGCGTCTCCGTCGGCTTGATCCAGGCAATACGCACGTACCTTGTCGAAGTGCGTCGAACGCAGCACGGCACCTTCGTGCGTGGCCGCAATCGCGTCAGCAAGGGCGACGATCAGGCCCTTCGGGTCAGCTTTGGAGCCGCAACGCGTTACGGCGATTTTTCGCGCCTCGATCAGTACGTCGACGGGATCTTCCGGGTGCACGATCACCTGCGGGGGCGTGTCGTTTCTGCGGGCGGGCGGCACCTTGCCGTCGGCATGGTAGCGCGCCGGGCGGCGAGGGAAAGGGTTGCCTTTCAGGACATCTGCCGAGGGGCTCGCTGAATAGTCATATACCAGTTCGGCCATCGCCGACTCGGTGAGCGGCGCGGTTCCCTGGTTGTTGCCGCGCCTGAGATCAACCGCCGTCATCCGCGCGGCTCGCTTCCCTGCGTCTCCCGCGTAGCGCTTGAGCGTCTCCTCGCTCCAGGGGCCGTCGGAGAAAGCGAGCCAGACTTTCTCCACCTTATCGGGGTTGGGGACTGCGTAGAGCATGGCCGCCGCATAGCCATCCCGCCGTTGACAGGAGAACTGTGGTACGTCGTCGGTGCACACAATGCGCAACTGATTGATGGGCGACGGAGTCAGATAGCCACCCTCGTCCACCAGGCAGAGGTGCCAGCCAGCCTGGGATGCAATCTCGGGCGTCGGCGCGGTTTCGTAGTAGGCATACAGATAGCCCTCGCGAAGCACGCGCAAGGTGTAGCCGAGGTAGCTGAGCGGCGGTGCAGCGACGGCGTCGGCGAACAGCTTCACATTGCCAATGCTGGCACCATGCGCCTTGCTTGCAAGCCCGACACGGGTGAGGAGCAGCGGGAGCCCCTGCTTGTTGCAGGATGGGCATCCGCCCGTGGCACACGCCGGTGTGGTACTGGCAGCCTGGGTGGCTACGCTGCCGTAGGAGGTGGGTTCTTCGCTACCGGACATCAGCTCATCTTCATGCGTTGGACCTGGTGCGCCGCAGGGAGAGGCGAACCGCTGAGTAGGTCATGTCTGATCCGATCCCAGCCAGCAGGGTCTTCGATACGACCCAGTTCAATGGCCAACGGTGCTCCCGTTGTTATCGCTCCTTGGACACGGCGGCAGACGTCCGGGTGCCGCGCCAAGCGCGGATGGAGTTGATGGATGTAGGCCGCCAGGAGCACCAGATCACTGCGATCGACAAGTCCCAGCACCAACCCATCGGCAGCGGCATGTGCGGCATTGCTCAGATAGTCCGTCGGCAGCGCGGGGTTGATCCTGCACCAGCTGCGCAGGATGTCCTGGATCAATCCGCACTGATTGAGTGTGTCCCACTGCGGGTTGGTCATGCTTAGCCCCATTCGGGGGATCCCGGACTCGTTCAGCGGTGCTGCGACGTGCTCGATCAGCTCACCGCAGCGGCTCAGCGTTGCCCATACATCAATGCCCGAGAGAAAATAGCGCTGCTGTGTCTCATCCAGATGCCGATATCCCCACTCGAGCACGCGACGATCATGCCAGCGCACCAGCCGGCCATCTTGGCGCAGTCCGGCTCGCTGCATCCGCCATGCAATCTGTTTGGCCAGCGCCTGACCTGGTTGGTTGGTGAAGATCCAGCCGCCGACCGCGAAGCCCGATAGCGCTTCTTGATCGGGGTCGCGCTGCTCATCGAACGCTACCTGGACCGTATGCTGGATCAGGTCGGCATCCTGGGCCGCAAGGTGCGCCAGGATCGGACGGCAGCCGGGTCGGGTATAGGTGGGGTGAGTGAGGTTGATTTCAGTCATCGGCCGACAGCGGACTGACAGCTGCTGATGATCGATGGCAGACGGGTGCAGACGATCAATCAACACCCAAAGGTGTGAGGTTTGCTCGGCCGCGCGTTCGGCTAGCTGGCGATGTACGCGCTCGACAGCGCGCTGTTGGTCTGCGCTCATGTCAGTACTCCGGTGCCGCCTGCTACCGCTGCGTCATTCTTGGTGGGGCACGCTTTGAGCTCACCTTGCGGCTGCTCGACGTCACTTGAACTGGTGTCCGGGTCTGTCCATTCCCGTTGGGTGCCTTTGAACTCCAGCTTTCCCGGTGCGCCCAGTTCGATGTTGTCGCCTTCAATGCGGATGTAAGCCCCGGCGGCAGTCATCAACAGATGCTTGTTCGGTGCCGACAGCACCACATCCGCTTCGGTACTGGCGATCTTGACGTTGGTCTGTGCGGCGAGAATCGCCTGGTTCTGGTGCGCGCGCACACTAACCTTGCCCTGCGCGGCATGGAGCGCGATGCCCTGCTCCAGATTGGGACTGCCCGGCTTGGGCGCGTTGCCTGCGGTGTACAGCACCAACCCTTGCCTGACCGCTAGCGTCAGCGTCCCTTCGCTGAGCCAGTTCAAGGCCACTTCGGCGACCAGCGTGGTATGCGTACCACTCACCCACACCTGGTCGGCCGGGGTCAGGCTCATGACACCAGCCACGCCGCTGCCCATCAGGATGGGGCGGTCCCAGCCCGGCGCTTCACCATCACCGCCGCTGATGCTGCCGGCCACGCTGCCACTCTGGGTGGCCCGCAGGTGTTCCTGCAGCCGCTCAAGACTGCGCTCGGCAGGCGGTTGAGCGCATTCGTCAGGCAGCTGCGCCTGCTGAATTGCTGCAGACTCGTTGAGCGTCTGCAGTAGTTCAGCACTCGCCTCCAACTGCGCCAACGCTTGATTGGCCGCCAACTGCGGCTCGCCCGGCTCGGTGCTCAGCAACAACCCCTTCCCCGCGCGCAATGCCCCAAACGCCTGCGTAGACAGCTCCACCCCAAACCCACGGTCCGCCCCACGCACGTTGTCCTGACCGCCCTTCAAATGCCCCAAGGTCAACGTGGTGGCGTGCTGGGTGGTAGATACCTGCGCACGACCCTGCCCCGGCGTGTCATCCAGCCGCAACTGCTGATAGCCGCCCTGCCCGTCCTGGCTCTCGGCCAGCGCCTGGCTCTTGAAGCCGGTAAACACCGCTGCGTGCTGATTTCCCTCAAACCACGCCGGCGTATTGCCAGTGGTATGGGCCCCGCCATTGGCGACCAGACTGTGCGCCGCATCGGCCTGGCCGCGCCCGTTGTAGACCGCACCCACCACCACCGGGCTATCGATGTCGCCCTCGAAGAACGCCACCAGCACTTCCTGCCCACGCCGAGGCACCAGTACCCCGCCCCAGTTGTCGCCGCCCCACGGGGTCATCACCCGCACCCAGGTCCAGGCGCCGCTGTTGGCCGGCGCGTTGTCATCGCCACTGGGATGAGCAAGGCCGGTGCTGGAATTTGCCCCGCGTTGCCACGTGAACTGCACCTTGATGCGATGGTCGCGGTCAGACAGCAGCGGCTCGCCGTCGCTGACCACGATCGCGCTCAGGGTGCCGGAGATGGACGGGCGTGGATGCAGCCGTGTGCCATCGCCGTCGTCGGTCTGCGGACGATAGACCACGTCGGCCGGAATGGCCACGAAGCAGTTGCCGTAGAACGGGGAGGTGAGGTCAGGGAATGCGCTTGGCACCGACAACCCGCTCAATGCCCCCGGCAGGCTCAATGGGGCCTGCGCGGCGGACCCCAGCTGCTGCTCCAGTGCATCGAACACCTCGGCCTCGAAATTGTTGCGGGCGTGGTGTTGCACCGACAGGCATAGCCAGGCGGCGGCCGGATCCGCTGCAGGATGCTGCCCCAGCTGGAACTGCGCGCCGGCTGCAAGCTGCCGCCACCTGCCCTGCCCGTCAACGGTGTGAGCGCGCACGCGCAGCGCATCCAGATGCTGCTGCGCGCGGCGCTGGCCGCTGGCGTGATCGGGCCAGCCGTCGGGCCCACAGGTATCGATGTCTTCGCCCAGCGCCGGATGGGAGGTCAGGGCTTCGGCGCTGGCCTGGCGCAACTGCAGGGTGCGCGAATCCCAGGTGGTGCGGGTCACCCGCGAGATGCACCAGCGATGGCACAGCGACCAGTGCTGAACGCTGTCGGTGCGCTCGGAGGCATCGGCCCGATGGAAGCGTACCGGTCCCAAATTGCGTGCGCCGTGGTGGTGATCGGCCAGCACCAGCGTGTGCTCGCCGAAGGAACGACTATCGGGCTCACCGCTGTGCTCGAACCAGTAATAGATACCCTCCTCCGCCAACAGGCGCTGCACGAAGGCCAGGTCGGTCTCCTGGTACTGTGTGGTCAGACTGCGTTTGAGGTACAGACTGGGTTGATCGAGATCCCAGCGCCATGCAGGCAGCAACCCGGCGTAATCAGTGAAGACGTTCTCGACGATGTCCACCACGCTGGCGTCGTGAAAAACATAGCTGTCCACGCGCTGGCCAAGGAAGGCCATCCATGGCTGCAGGCGCAATCGGTAGCGGGCAAGGCCGCCGTTGCTGCCAATCCGCTCCGCTGCGGTGATGCGCCCATGGAACGGCCGCAGGCAGCCATCGGCCAGTTCCATCTGCAGCAACGCGGGCTGGCCAATCAAGGGCTCAAGCGCGAGCGCGGCGTCCAGCGACAGTGCGGTGATCGACCACACAAACCCCGCGCCATCGATCTGCTCAACGCCCTGCAGCGTCTCGGCAACCAATACGCCCGTACCCAACGCTGTGTGCAGGAGCAGGAAGCGGTGGGCATCGCCCGCACGCAAGGCCGCCATGAGTGCGGCGATCATCGCGCTGGCCCATTGCGCATACCTGCCAGTGCAGGCGCCGCAACCGCCTGCGCAATGGCGGCGCTACCTGCGCGATGCGCCCGCCACGTGGCACTCCCCGCATGATCGTGGTCGATGGCTCCTGCCCGCCCCTGCATCCGTCCTCTCCCTAACGTACGGGCGGATGGTGCGCTGACCAGCGCCGGGATTTACAGAGGCATTTGCGTCAACGCTGGTGACGCAGATGCATCAAACCCAGCGCTCGCAAGGGCAGGCGGCGTGTTATCAGATCAGAACGAAACCGATAGGAAAACCGCACGTTGCGACGCAGCCCACTATTCCAGCTGCGACAACGGCAGCGCAATCCGCGCCTCCGGGGTTTTCGCACACGGCCGGAGGACGCAACGATCAGCGTGGATCTACACTTGCCCTTTCGGCTTGGCGTACCACGGCGCATTGATGATGATCCACCGCTCACCAAACCTGCCCATGTGGAAATAGTCCACGAACCACGGCGTCTCCAGGCGCACCGAAGCGGCGTTACCGGTGACATCGAGCACCTTGCAGCGGCGGCTCCGTCCGGCGCAGGCCCCATCGGCTCGTCGGGCGTGTCGCCCAGGATCGCGCGCTTGACCAGGTCTGGATGCAGCGAACGCGCCACGCGCGCTGCGTCGCCGTCGAGACCGACGCTGCCACCTTGCCCAGCCGGGCAGCGCCCGGCCCTACGAGGCGCCAGCGGCCTGCAACCACGCCAGCTTGCGCCCGCGCGGCTGGCGCTTGAGCTGCCACTCGGCCTTCGAGGCGGCCGCCCGGTCCGGGTAGGCGCGCATCGCCAGCACCTTCAGTGGCGGATTGGCACGGGTGTACCTGGCGCCCTTGCCGGCCAGATGCGCCTGGAACCGCGCCTCCACGTCATTGCTGATGCCGGCGTAATAGCTGCCGTTGCGGCATTCGAGCAGGTACAGGTACCAGAGGACAGGTTCAGCGGGCATACCGGGATTATCCACCGGACCGGGCCCGGCGGCTGCTAGAATCCGCCCCGGATGCAGGAGAGAGGCGCCGCGCTGGCGCCCGCCGAAGGCGCAGGCTCCCATAATCGCTCAGGCCGGTGGCTCGATACGCCATCAACCATGCATCCGACACGCCGATCTGGAGAGAGGTCTTCAATGACCCGCCGAAGGGGCACGTGGCCTGGCCACTGAACTCTCAGGCAAAAGGACAGCGGGAGCGGCAGCGGGAATCCCACCCTCACGACAGTGCACCGCGCTGGCGTGCGAGGCGCGTGTTTCCGTCCCCGCCTTGCCGTGTCCGGAGCCTCCCCATGCTGCTCTCCCTTATCTATCTCATCGCCATTTCCGCTGAAGCCATGACCGGTGCACTGTCCGCCGGGCGACGGCGCATGGACCTGTTCGGGGTGATCATCATCGCCTGCGTCACCGCGCTCGGGGGTGGCTCGCTGCGCGACATCGTGCTCGGGCATTACCCGCTGGGCTGGGTGAAGCACCCCGAGTACCTGGGCTTCACCATCTGCGCGGCGTTGATCGCCACCTGGGTGGCGCGCTGGATGCACCACTTCCGCCGCACCTTCCTGGTGCTGGATGGCCTGGGGTTGATCGCCTTCACCCTGATCGGCTGCGCGGTCGCGCGCGACGCCGGGCATACGGTGCCGATCGTGCTGATCTCGGGCATGTTGACCGGCGCCTTCGGCGGGGTGCTGCGCGATGTGCTGTGCAACGAGGTGCCGCTGATCTTCCAGAAGGAGTTGTATGCCGTGATCACCCTGCTGACCGGCGCGGCGTACCTGGGGCTGCTGGAACTGGGCGTGTCGCTCAATGCGGCCACGCTGTGGTGCCTGGGCGGTGGTTTCCTGCTGCGGTTGCTGGCCATCCATTTCAAATGGGAAATGCCGAAGTTCGTGTATCGCGACGAGGTGCATTGAAGGCGCAGCACCGTATCGACCAACGGTCGATACCTACCAGGGGGGAGGCCGCCCAATCACGGTAGGTGCCGACCGTTGGTCGGCACACACAGCCATGACCAAGGGCATGCGAGCGTCCGCATCCTCGCGGGGTACCATGGCGGCCCGTCCTCGCCGACGGCATCCAGCCACGCTGCGGCATTGAACCGCCGGCCCCGCCAGACAACCCCACTTCGCCTTGCCTGCCCCCACGGGCCGGTTACTCATGGACGCGCCGGCCGTTGGGCAGGTGCGCAGGATGCCCCATGTCTGCCCCGCTGCCCCCGCCGTCGCGTACCCGCCGTCTGTTCAAACCGTTGCTGATCGTGGCCGTGCTGGCCGCTGCCGTCACCGCCTGGCGGCTGTTGTCGCCGGCGCCGGCCGCCGAGCTGGCATCGGCCAGTACGGCCACGCCCGTGCGCGTGGCCGCGGTCGTGCGCGAAGACCTGGTGGTGAGGCTCAAGGCACTCGGCACGGTGACCCCGCTGCATACGGTAAGCCTGCGCAGCCGCGTGGACGGCGAACTGCTGCGGCTGGCATTCCGCGAGGGCGAACACGTCAGTGCCGGCGACCTGATCGCCGAGATCGATCCGCGCGCCTACCAGGTGCAGCTGGCACGCGCGCTGGGCACCCAGCAGCAGAACCTGGCCGAACTGGACAACGCGCGGACCCAGCTCAAGCGCTACAGCGAACTGCAGGCCAAGCACTTCGTGTCGGCGCAGGACCTCAGTGACCAGCAGAGCAAGGTGCGCCAGCTGCAGGGCCGTCGCCAGACCGACCAGGCCGCTGTCGACGAAGCACGCCTGCAGCTGCAGTACACCCGCATCACCGCACCGGTGGCCGGGCGCATGGGCCTGCGCAACGTGGACGTGGGCAACCTGGTGCGCAGCAGCGATACCGACCCGCTGGCCACCATCACCCAGACCACGCCGATCAGCGTGCTGTTCACCGTGCCCGAGCCGGACCTGCCCGCAGTGGTCGGCGCCGCACGCGTCAACCCGCAGCTGACCGTGGAAGCCTGGGACCGCGAAGAACGCCAGCCGCTGGGCACCGGCGCGCTGTCGAGCCTGGACAACCGCATCGATACCGCCACCGGCACGCTGAAGTTGCGCGCGCAGTTCGCCAATGCCGATGAAGCGCTGTTTCCCAACCAGTTCGTCAACATCCGCCTGCAGGTGGGCAGCAGCGATGCGCTGGTGATCCCCAATGCGGCGGTGCAGTTCGGCAGCAAGGGCACCTACGTGTACGTGATCG
The DNA here is from genome assembly GCF_057835675.1 of Stenotrophomonas sp. GL_101. NCBI lineage: Bacteria > Pseudomonadati > Pseudomonadota > Gammaproteobacteria > Lysobacterales > Lysobacteraceae > Stenotrophomonas > Stenotrophomonas sp. GL_101. Next base: position 4,214,026 of record NZ_CM174432.1, read on the forward strand.
CCGCGGACAACACCTCGCACCTGCGCACGGTGGTGCTGGGCCCGGCCGATGGCGAGCGCATTTCGGTGCGCGACGGCCTCAAGGCCGGCGAGCGGGTGGTGGTGGAAGGCATCGACGGTCTGCGCGAAGGCGCCAAGGTGGAGGTGGTGACCCAGGCGCTGCCGCAGACCGGCGCATGAACCTCTCGCGCCCCTTCATCGAGCGCCCGGTCGCCACCACGCTGCTGATGGTGGCGTTGCTGCTGTCGGGGATCATGGCGTACCGGCTGCTGCCGGTGGCCGCGCTGCCGCAGGTGGATTACCCGATCATCCAGGTCACCACGCTGTATCCCGGGGCCAGCCCGGGGGTGACCACCAGTGCGCTGACCGCGCCGCTGGAGCGCCAGCTCGGGCAGATTCCCGGGCTCAAGCAGATGTCCTCGACCAGCTCGGGCGGGGCGTCGGTGATCACCCTGCAGTTCACCCTGGAGGTGGCGCTGGGCGTGGCCGAGCAGGAAGTGCAGGCGGCCATCAATGCCGCCGACAGCTTCCTGCCCGACGACCTGCCAGTGCCGCCGGTGTACCGCAAGGTCAATCCCGCCGATACCCCGATCCTGACCCTGGCGGTGACCTCGCAGGGGCTGTCGCTGCCGCAGGTGCACGATCTGGTGGATACGCGCATGGCGCAGCGCCTGTCGCAGTTGCCCGGGGTGGGCCTGGTCAGCCTGGCCGGCGGCCAGCGTCCGGCCGTGCGCATCCAGGTGAACCCGTCCGCGCTGGCCGCCAACGGGCTGAGCATGGCGCATATCCGCACCGCGATCGGCACGGCCAACGTCAACCTGCCCAAGGGCAGTTTCGATGGCCCGACCCGCGCGATCATGCTCGATGCCAACGACCAGATGCGCTCGGTGGCCGAGTACCGCGCGTTGATCCTGACCTGGAAGGACGGCGCGCCGCTGCGGCTGGGCGATGTGGCGACCATCGAGGACGGCGCCGAGAACCGCCAGCTGGCGGCATGGTCGGGCACCACCCCGGCGGTGCTGATCAACATCCAGCGCCAGCCCGGTGCCAACGTCATCGAGGTAGTGGACAAGGTGCGTGCGCTGCTGCCGCAGCTGCAGGCCTCGCTGCCCAAGGGCGTGGACGTGGCGGTGCTGAGCGACCGCACCGAATCGATCCGTGCCTCCATCCGCGGCGTGCAGCACGAGTTGCTGATCGCCATCGCGCTGGTGGTGATGGTCACCTTCGTGTTCCTGCGCAACCTCCCGGCCACGATCATTCCGTCCATCGCGGTGCCGCTGTCGCTGGTGGGTACGTTCGGGGTGATGCTGCTGGCCGGCTTCTCGCTCAACAACCTGACCCTGATGGCGCTGACCATTGCGACCGGCTTCGTGGTGGACGATGCGATCGTGATGCTGGAGAACATCGCCCGGCATATCGAACGCGGTGCCACGCCGATGCAGGCCGCGCTGAAGGGCGCGCGCCAGATCGGCTTCACCTTGATTTCGCTGACCCTGTCGTTGATCGCCGTACTGATCCCGCTGCTGTTCATGGCCGACGTGGTGGGCAAGCTGTTCCACGAGTTTGCGATCACCCTGGCGGTGGCGATCGGCCTGTCGCTGCTGGTCTCGCTCACCCTGACCCCGATGATGTGCGCACGCCTGCTCAAGGCCGGCCACGCCACCGGCCGCGATGCCGACGGCCGGGAATCGGCGCAGCAGGGCGACCGGTTCGACCGCGTGGTGGCGCTGTACGACCGCCAGCTGCGCTGGGTGCTGCAGCGCCAGCCGCTGATGCTGGCCGCCACCGTCGCCACCCTGGTGCTGACCGCCGCGCTGTATGTGTGGGTGCCCAAGGGCTTCTTCCCGGTGCAGGATGCCGGCTTGATCCAGGGCATCAGCGAAGCGCCGCAGGCGATCTCGTTCCAGGCCATGGCGCAGCGCCAGCAGACACTGGCTGCGGCGCTGCTGCAGGATGAGGACGTGGCGAGCCTGTCTTCGTTCATCGGCGTGGACGGCAACAACGCCACGCTCAACAGCGGGCGGTTGCTGATCGAACTGAAGCCGCATGCGCAGCGCAACGCCGATGCGCAGGCGATCATCGCGCGCCTGCAGCAACGCGTCGCGCATGTGCCGGGCATCACGCTGTACCTGCAACCGGTGCAGGAGTTGGGTATCGAAGACCGGATCAGCCGGACCCAGTATCAGTTCACCCTGACCAGCCCGGACAGCGACCAGCTCGCGCAGTGGACACCGACGCTGCTGGCCCATCTGCAACAGTCGCCGGCCCTGGCCGACGTGGCCAGCGACCTGCAGGACCAGGGCCTGCAGGCGCATGTGCTGATCGACCGGGTGGCGGCGGCGCGGCTGGGAATCAGCGTCGATGCGGTGGCCGATGCGCTCTACGATGCGTTCGGCCAGCGCCAGATTTCGACCATCTTCACCCAGGCCAACCAATACCGCGTGGTGCTGGAGGCGCGCCCGGATGCGGCCTTCGGGCCGGACGCAATCGCGCGCCTGCACGTGACCGGGCCGGACGGAAAGCAGGTGCCGCTGGGCGGCATCGCGCGCATCGAACAACGTCCGGCGCACCTGCTGATCAACCATGTGGGGCAGTTCCCGGCGGTGATGTTCTCGTTCAACCTGGCGCAGGGCGCGTCGTTGGGCGAGGCGGTGGCCAGCATCGAAGCAGCGCGCGCGGCGATCGGCCTGCCCGCCAGCGTGGAACTGCGCCTGCAGGGCGCGGCCGATGCGTTCCGTGCCTCGCTGTCGAGCACGTTGTGGCTGGTGCTGGCCGCTGTGGTGGTGATGTACCTGGTGCTGGGCGTGCTGTATGAGAGTTTCATCCACCCCATCACCATCCTCTCCACCCTGCCCTCGGCCACCGTCGGTGCGTTGCTCGCGTTGCTGCTGAGCGGGCGCAGCCTGGACCTGATCGCGGTGATCGGCATCGTGCTGCTGATCGGGCTGGTGAAGAAGAACGCGATCATGATGATCGACTTCGCGCTGGAGGCCGAGCGCGAAACCGGCATGACGCCACGCCAGGCGATCCACCAGGCCGCGCTGCTGCGCTTCCGGCCGATCCTGATGACCACCCTGGCCGCACTGTTCGGTGCGATCCCACTGATGTTCGCCAGCGGTTCCGGCGCGGAGCTGCGCCAGCCGCTGGGCGTGGTGATGGTGGGTGGGCTGATCGTCAGCCAGGTGCTGACCCTGTTCACCACGCCGGTGATCTACCTGTTCTTCGATCGCTTCCGCACGCGCCCGCAGCCGCGCGCCGACGCAGTGGCCGAGGCCCACGCATGAGTCCGTTGTCACGGGCGATCGGCTGGTTCGTGCAGCACCCGGTCGCCACGTTGCTGTTGTCGGTGGCGGTGGTGCTGGCCGGCCTGCTCGGGCTGCGGCTGCTGCCGGTCGCGCCACTGCCGCAGGTGGACTACCCGGCCATCAACGTCAGCGCCAGCCTGCCCGGCGCCAGCCCCGAATCGATGGCGGCCAACGTGGCCACGCCGCTGGAGCGTGCGCTGGGCACCATTCCCGGGTTGAGCCGAATCGATTCGGCCAGTACCCAGGGGTCGACCCAGGTCGAGCTGCAGTTCGAACTCGGCCGGGATGTGGACAGCGCCGCCCGCGACGTGCAGGCGGCGATCAACGCCGCACGCGCGCAGCTGCCCAGCGGCATGCCGGGCATGCCCCAGTACAACAAGGTCAACCCGTCGCAGGCGCCGATCCTGGCGCTGGCGCTGAGTTCGGACAGCCTCTCGCCGGGGCAGATCTTCGATGTGGCCTCCACCGTGATCGCGCAGAAGCTGGCGCAGATTCCCGGCGTTGGCGAAGTGCAGGCCGGTGGCAGTTCGCTGCCGGCGGTGCGCGTGTCGCTCGATCCCAATGCGCTGAACCAGTACCGCGTGGCCCTGGACGAGGTGGCCGCGGCGATCCGCAACGCCAACGCGCTCAAGCCGTTGGGCAACGTGTCCAGCCAGAGCCAGCAGTGGCAGCTGGAATCCAGCCTGCAGCTGCGCAGTGCCGCGGAGTACCGCGCGTTGATCATCGCCATGCGCGAGGGACGCCCGGTGCACCTGCAGGACGTGGCCCGGGTCAGCGAGGGCGTGGAGGATCGCTACGCCAGCGGCTTCCACAACGAGCGCCCGGCGGTGCTGCTGATCGTGAGCCGGCAGCCGGACGCCAACATCATCGAAACCGTCGATGCGATCCATGCGCAGATGGACACCTTGCAGGCGCTGCTGCCGGCCAGCATCGAAATGCAGGTGGTGATGGACCGCTCACCGGTGATCCGCGCCACGCTGCGCGAGGCCGAGCTGACCCTGTTGCTGGCGATCGCGCTGGTGGTGCTGGTGGTGCTGGCCTTCCTCGGCCACTGGCGCGCTGCACTGGTGCCGACGCTGGCCATTCCGGTTTCGCTGCTGGGTGCGTTGGCGATCATCGCGCTGCTCGGGTTCTCGCTCAACACGTTGTCGCTGATGGCGCTGATCGTGGCCGCGGTACTGGTCGTGGACGATGCCATCGTGGTGCTGGAGAACATCGCCCGCCATCGCGAAGAAGGCGCATCGCCGATGGACGCGGCCCTGCGCGGTGCCGGCGAAGTGGGGGCCACGCTGCTGTCGATGAACATCGCGCTGGCCGTGGTGTTCGTCTCGATCCTGTTCCTGGATGATTTCGTCGAACGCCTGTTCCGCGAGTTCTCGCTGACCCTGGTGGCGGCGATGGGCGTGTCGCTGCTGGTCTCGCTGAGCCTCACCCCGATGTTGTGCGCACGTCTGCTCGGGCGCGCGCGGCCGGGCCCGGGCAACGCGCTGCAGCGGGGCGGCAACGCCCTGTTCGAGCGCCTGCGCAGCGGCTACGTACACAGCCTGCAGAAAATGCTGCGCTGGCTGGCCGTGCCGTTGCTGCTGTTTGCCGGCGTGATCGGCCTGAACGTCTGGCTGTTCCAGCAGGTGCCCAAGGGCATCGTGCCCAAGCAGGACACCGCGCAGCTGCGCGGCTTCGCACGCGGCGACGACGGGCTGTCGTTCCAGGTGATGCAGCCCAAGATTGATGCCTACCGCAAACTGCTGCTGGCCGATCCGGCGATCAGCGACATCATCGGCTTCATCGGTGGCCGCAGCGGGGTCAACAACGCCTTCATCATGATCAAGATGAAGCCCCTGGCCGAGCGCAAGGTCTCCAGCCAGCAGGTGATCGACCGCCTGCGCAGCACCATGCCGAAGATTCCCGGCGGCGGGCTGTTCCTGTGGGTGGACCAGGACATCAAGCTGGAGGGCAGCGGCGACAGTGGCCAGTACGAATTCCAGCTGCTGTCCGGCGATCTGGAACCGCTGCGCGAATGGGCGCCCAGGGTCGGCGATGCGTTGCGCAAACTGCCCGAACTGGTGGATGTGGAATCCAAGGGCGACGAAGGCATGCGCCAGGTGGTGCTGCACATCGACCGCGATGCCGCGGCGCGGCTGGGCGTGGACATGCGCATGGTCGCCTCGGTGCTCAACAATGCCTTCAGCCAGCGCCAGGTGGCCACCCTGTACGACACGCTCAACCAGTACCGGGTGGTGATGGAACTGGACCCGCGTTACACGCAGGACCCCACCACGCTCGACCAGATCCATGTGATCGGCAAGGAGGGCCAGCGCCTGCCGCTGTCCTCGATTGCGAGCTGGAAATACGGCATGGCGCCGGACCGGATCTATCACAGCCAGCAGTTCGCCTCGGTCTGGATCGAGTTCGCGCTGGCCCCGGGCGTCACCCTGGACCAGGCGGTGAAAGCGGTGGACCGCGCGATGGCCGGCATCCTGCTGCCCACCCATGTGCAGGCAAAACTGAGCGGCGAGGCCGGCGGGTTCGAGAAACTGCGCGAACGCCAGCTGTGGCTGATCGTTGGCGCGATGCTGGCCGTGTACCTGGTCCTGGGCGTGCTGTATGAAAGCTTCGTGCAGCCGCTGGCGATCCTGTCCACCCTGCCCTCGGCCGGCGTCGGCGCGCTGCTGGCACTGATGACATTCGGCAACGAGTTGAACCTGATCTCGTTGCTGGGCCTGTTCCTGCTGGTGGGGGTGGTGATGAAGAACACCATCCTGATGATCGACTTCGCCTTGTCGGCCGAGCGCGAGCGCGGCTTGTCCCCGCATGACGCGATCTGCGAAGCGGCGCGGCTGCGCTTCCGCCCGATCCTGATGACCAGCGTGGCCGCGCTGCTGGGCACGTTGCCGCTGATGCTGGCCACCGGCGAAGGCTGGGAGATGCGCCAGCCGTTGGGCATTGCGATCGTCGGCGGGCTGCTGGTCAGCCAGTGGCTGACGCTGTACACCACGCCGGCGATCTATCTGGCGCTGGCGCGGTTGCGCAGGTAGCGCCGGGCTCTGTCCGGCGTTCATGATGAATCCATGCGTGAGGTAGAACGCCTTCGCGGTGTCATCGATGGCGTGGCACAACAGGGCGCGCGCGCCGATCTGCCCGCACACCTGCAGCGCGATGCTCCCGAGGCCTGGTTCTGATACGCCCGCTCCACCAGCCACCGGGTCAACGCCGGCGCGCTGCACCGAAAGTCATCCAACCGATGCCCGCTGGCGAGCGCGCACGGCGCCGCCGCTTGCACCCCTCAGTGCTCCCAGGGTGCCGGCGTGCGGCTCACGCCACTGATTGCGACGGCGCGGGTAGGCAGGCGTGCCCAACGCAAGGCAGGACACGCCAGACTTCACGCCGCTTTGCTGACCCGTGCGGCGCGCCGTGCGCGTACCGCTTCGGCCAGGCTTTCCAGCACGGCCACCGAGCTGTCCCAGCCGATGCAGCCATCGGTGATGCTCTGGCCGTAGACCAGTGGCTGGCCCTCGACCAGATCCTGGCGCCCGGCGACCAGGTGGCTTTCCACCATCACCCCGACAATGCGCTCTTCGCCATGCGCCAGCTGCGCGTTGATGTCGGCGATGACCTTGGGCTGGTTTTCCGGGTTCTTGCTGCTGTTGGCGTGGCTGGCATCGATCATGATGCGCGCGGCCAGGTGTGACTTGGCCAGGGTCTGGCTGGTCGCTTCCACGTGGCTGGCGTCGTAGTTGGGGGTCTTGCCGCCGCGCAGGATCACATGGCAATCCGGATTGCCGGCGGTAGCCACGATGGCGGTGCCGCCTTCCTTGGTGACCGAGAGGAAATGGTGCGGATTGGAGGCGGCCCCGATCGCATCGGCGGCGATCTTGATGTTGCCGTCGGTCCCGTTCTTGAAGCCGACCGGGCACGACAGGCCCGAGGCAAGCTCGCGATGTACCTGGCTTTCAGTGGTGCGCGCACCGATCGCGCCCCAGGCGACCAGGTCGGCGATGTACTGCGGCGAGATCACGTCCAGGAATTCCACCCCGGCCGGCAGGCCCAGCTTGTTGATGTCGCGCAGCAGGCCACGCGCCACGCGCAGGCCCTTGTTGATGTTGAAGCTGCCGTCCAGGTCCGGATCGTTGATCAGGCCCTTCCAGCCCACCGTGGTGCGCGGCTTTTCGAAGTACACCCGCATGACGATTTCCAGTTCGCCAGCAAAGGCGTCGCGCAGTGGCTTGAGGCGCTGGGCATAGGCGATGGCCGCCACCGGGTCGTGGATCGAGCACGGGCCGATCACTACCGCCAGGCGGTCATCGCGGCCGTGCAGGATCTCGTGCAGGGCCGCGCGCGAGGCACTGACCGTATCGGAGGCTTCGTCGTCGCAGGGCAGCATGGCCAGCAGCTGGGCCGGGGGGGTCAACGGTTCGATCTTGCGGATACGCAGGTCATCGGTGTGCGGGGGCATTGGGGGAATCTCCTTGGAAGTGGGGTCCCCAGCGCGGCGGCAACAAAAAAGCCGCCAGGTGCGCTGGCGGCTTTCGGGAATGCGTCTGAAGCTTTCTTCAGGGTGAACGCATGCCTTCCTCCGCCGGTGGCTTCGGAAAGTAATACCAAAAGTAGGAATTGGCGGGGCGTGCGTTCATTGGGGAGTATTGATAGCACAGCTTTTGTGCGGCGCAAAATGTTTCATTCGCAACTGGGCCGCAGTAGTCGGCCGCCGCCACCGCTCGCTTACCCCTTTGGCAGCGCGGCCAGTTCGGCCAGATGCTGCTGCAGCCCACCGGTCGCACCGGCGATGTGGGTGGTGGTGAAGTAGCGGTGCCAACCGGTGGCGTCGATCGCGGCCAGCAGCGCGTCGGCGTCGGTACGGTCGCTGCACTGCCACACCGCGTAGAACTGCTCGGCGCTGCTGCGCGGCACGTCCGCGTCGATCGGCCCCATCGCCAATGGCTTGATCCGGGCCGGATCGACGTGCTGCATGCCTGCACCGATGCGGGCGAACAAGGCCGCGCGCGACAGCGCGTCCAGTGCGGTCCACGCGGGGGTGGCGGTATACAGTTCGATCAACATGTACGACATGGTGTTTCCCGGGTCAGAGCGAGCGCAGGGCGCGCTTGCGGATGTAAGTGTTGGCGGGGTGATCGGCGTGCTGCAGCTGCCACGCTTCGCACAGCGCGCGCACCCACTCGGGCTGGCTCTTGCCGGCATCGTTCAACCAGTTGCCCACCGAGTCCTGCACGTAGCGCGACGCATCGCAGCACAGCGCGTCCAGCAACACCTGCGCGTGCTGCGGTTCCTGCTTGAACAAAATGATATGCGCGGCCCATACCCCGCGTGGGCGCAGTGCCTCGCAGGCGAAACGGCGTACGTTCGCCGATGGATCTGCGGTCCACGCCTGCAGGTGTGACAGCACCCGCAGCGGCTCGGCGGCGATATGCGGGCGCACGCCCAGCCAGGCCCATTCGCGCACGCCGAAGTGGGCGTCATCGGCCAGCACGCGCAGGGCATCGAGCTTGTGCTCCAGCGCCAGCGCGGGGTCGCTGCCGATCAGGTAGCAGGCCCAACCACGCACGGTGTCGCTGGCGTGCCGTGACCAATGGCCGTGATCACCGTGGCCGTGGGCGCGCAGCAGCGTTGCCGCGCCCTGCATGCGCAGGGTGATGCCGCGCTTGGCGGCGTTGCGCATCGGCGTGAGCGCCGAGGCCGGCAAGCCCGGGGCGACATGGGCCATCAGCCGGGCAAAATCGACCACCAGTACTTCGGCCAGATGGCTGGCTTCGGCCTCGCCCCGATCCAGCTGGCCGCGTCGTTCGCGGGTGATGGGCTGCTTCATGACACGCGCCCGGCATCGGTGCGCGACCATACACGCTGCAACAGCGTGCCGAGCATCCGCCGCTCGGTGGCGCTGATGTCGGCAAACAGGGTGGCGATCCACTGCGTCTGCTGATCGAACAGGCGCGCCGACAACGTCTGCCCCGCCCGGGTCAGCCGTACCTGGATGCGTCGTTTGTCATCGGGATCGCTGGTGCGGCTCACCAGGTGCTCGCGCTCCAGGCCGTCGAGCAGGCCGGTCACGGTGGCGCGGGTGACCCCGGCGCGCTCGGCCAACTGGTGCGGCGACAACGCGGTATCGGCACCACGCAACAGGAACAGCAGCACGAAACGCCCTTCGCTGAGACCCTGCGGCGCCAGCCGGCTGGCGCAGTCCTGGTCGATCGCACTGGCCAGCGACAGCAGCTGGAAACACAACGCCAACTCACCCGCGTCGGGTTGGCCACGACGCGCCAGCTCGGTCAGGAAGGCCTGGTGTTTGGTTTCCAGCATGCGCGGGGGTTCATGTAATACGGCGGCTAACTATATCCCCTTTCGCCGCACCAGAGAAATGCTTTCACCCGGTCCAGCGCATGCCGCTGACCGCCGCGCGACGCCTCGGATTACCAGCGCACGCTGGCCGGTGCTGGACCCTCATGCGAGGGGAACAATGGCAGCACGTACTCGGCCAGTTCCTGCAGCACCTCGGCAGCCGGCCGCTGTGAAAACTGGATGCCGAGCGCTGTGTACGTGCAGGCCGAGATTGCCAGTGGGCGCCTGGCCGTTGCGCTCGACCAGCCGTGGCCCACGCAGTTTGCGTATTACGCGGTGACCTTGCCGCAGACTGATGGCACACCCGCCATCCAGGCCTTCCTGCAGTGGTTGCAGGAGGAAGCGGATGCGCCGACGAGCACGCTCCGGGGCGCGCTGCCGGCGCCGCTCCTCCCGCAGGATCAGGCGGCTTCGAAGAACATCAGGTAGACCAGTCGCCCGTTCTCCATGCGGTCGCCGAATGCCGGCCCGGCGGTATGCCACAACCACGGCCGCAGCAGCACCAGGCGGTTGAAGCGCATCGGCACGCGCATGATCATTTCCCACTGCGCATCGTCGGCGCTGTCGCGTTCGATGATGTCGTGGTGCATGGCCGCGCGATCGGCATAGCCGTAACGGGCGAGCTCGGCATCATCCAGGGCCAGTCGCTCCGAACCGGTACGGCGATGACGGAAGAACTCGGTGCCGCCCTGGCAGTGCTCGGGCGCGCTGAGATAGAGAATGCCCGACCAGTGCGAGCGATCCACGTGCACCTTGGCGCGGGCGATATCGTTGGCCAGGGTGATGCGGAACTTGCCGTGCGACTGCAGCGGCGATACGGCGCGCAGCGGTTCGTTGACCAGGCGCGACGCCACCTGGGCCAGCCCGTCGATCTCCAGCCGTTCGACCGAATTGCGGCCGGGGAAAGCACCGTCCTGTTCGGGGTAGGTCAGCTGCAATGCCGCGTCGCGCAGGCCATGCGCATCGACGGGAGCGAGGAAGTCGTCGACGACGATCATGGAAGTAGGCATACCCGCGAGCCTAGCGGCGCATGCCGACGACGGCAAGCTGCGGGCGGCTGCGACGGCGGAACTGCACAAGGGCGCGCTGGGCCACGTGATTGTATTTTGCCAAGGGCCTGCGGGCCGCCAGGGAGGGGGGCAACAAAAAACCCCGCCTCTCGGCGGGGTTTTCTTCATACGTTGGCGAGCAGGTACCGACCCATGGTCGGTACCTGCCGTTCCAATGCGTGCCGGCCGGAGGCCGGCAGCGGCATCAGAAGTCCATGCCGCCCATGCCACCCATACCGCCCATGCCGCCGCCCGCTGCGCCAGCGCCGTCGTCCTTCTTCGGCGCGTCGGCCACCATGGCTTCGGTGGTGATCATCAGGCCGGCGATCGAGGCGGCATTCTGCAGCGCCGAACGGGTCACCTTGGTCGGGTCCAGGATGCCGAATTCCAGCATGTCGCCGAATTCGCCGTTGGCCGCGTTGTAGCCGAAGCTGCCGGTTCCTTCCTTGACGCGGTTGACGATGACCGACGGCTCTTCGCCGGCGTTGGCGACGATTTCGCGCAGCGGGGCTTCCATCGCGCGCAGGGCGATCTGGATGCCGTGGTTCTGGTCTTCGTTGGCGCCCTTCAGGCCGGCCAGCGCGGTGACCGCACGGACCAGTGCAACGCCGCCGCCCGGGACCACGCCTTCTTCAACGGCTGCACGGGTAGCGTGCAGGGCGTCGTCGACGCGATCCTTCTTTTCCTTCATTTCGATTTCGGTCGACGCGCCGACCTTGATCACGGCAACACCGCCGGCCAGCTTGGCCACGCGTTCCTGCAGCTTTTCACGGTCGTAATCGGACGAGGTGTCTTCGATCTGGGTCTTGATCTGGGTCACGCGCGATTCGATGTTGGCCTTCTCGCCAGCGCCATCGATGATCGTGGTGTTTTCCTTGGAGACCTGCACCTTCTTGGCGCGGCCCAGGTCCTTGATCGTGGCCTTTTCAAGCGACAGACCAATTTCCTCGGAGATCACGGTGCCGCCGGTCAGCACGGCCATGTCTTCCAGCATCGCCTTGCGACGGTCGCCGAAGCCCGGTGCCTTGACGGCCACGACCTTGACGATGCCACGGATGGTGTTGACCACCAGGGTAGCCAGCGCTTCGCCTTCGATATCTTCAGCGATGATCAGCAGCGGCTTGCCGGACTTGGCGACGCCTTCCAGCACGGGCAGCAGGTCGCGCACGTTGGAGATCTTCTTGTCGTGCAGCAGCACGTACGGATCGTCCAGGTCAGCGGTCTGCGACTGCTGGTTGTTGATGAAGTACGGGGACAGGTAGCCACGGTCGAACTGCATGCCTTCGACGACGTCCAGCTCGTTTTCCAGGCCGGAGCCTTCTTCAACGGTGATGACGCCTTCCTTGGTCACGCGGCGCATCGCTTCGGCGATGATGTTGCCGATCGATTCGTCGGAGTTGGCCGAGATCGTGCCGACCTGGGCAATCGCCTTGTCGTCGGTGGTCGGCTTGGAGATGTTCTTCAGCTCGGCGACGGCGGCCTTGACGGCCTGGTCGATACCGCGCTTGAGGTCCATCGGGTTCATGCCGGCAGCAACCGCCTTGGCGCCTTCGCGGATCAGGGCCTGGGCCAGCACGGTGGCGGTGGTGGTGCCGTCGCCTGCGTCATCATTGGTACGCGAGGCAACTTCCTTCACCATCTGCGCGCCCATGTTCTCGAACTTGTCAGCCAGTTCGATTTCCTTGGCAACGGACACGCCATCCTTGGTGATGGTCGGTGCGCCGAAGCTCTTTTCGAGCACGACGTTGCGGCCCTTCGGGCCCAGGGTTGCCTTGACGGCATTGGCGAGAATATTGACGCCGCGCACCATGCGCGAACGGGCGTCTTCACCGAAACGAATATCTTTGGCAGCCATTGCGATTACCTTTTTATGTAGCGCCGGGCCATGCCCGGCGGCTTGAATGTGGGAAGCAGAAGCACCGGGACGCGCCCGGCGGTATCACTCAGCCAACGATGGCGAGGACGTCGTCTTCGCGCAGGACCTTGTACTCGATGCCTTCAGCCTTGTAGCTGCTGCCGGCGTACTGGCCGTAGATGACCTTGTCACCGACCTTCAGCGACGGCGCGCGGACGCTGCCGTTGTCCAGGGGCTTGCCCGGGCCGACGGCGACGACTTCACCCTTGGTGGACTTTTCCTTGGCGGAATCCGGAATCACGATGCCACCGGACGAGATTTCGTCGGCTTCGATCGGCTTGACTACGACGCGGTCATGAAGCGGCTTGATGCTCATGTGAGACCCTTTTAAGTTATTGATTGGTCAGGAAAAGTCTGGCGATGTTAGCACTCGCACAAGGCGACTGCCAGCCACGCTCACGAAAAAACCCGGCAGTGCGGGTACAGAGCAGAGATGAGGCTGGGCAGGTCCCTTTCAAGGGGCGAGGGGAAATTTTTCTGGCCTGCGGCCTGCCGAAGGGCAAAGGCCAAAGCCAAAGCCGGAGCCAGGTCCAGGTGCAAGGCAACGGCTAGTACGCCGCGAGGGCTGGGTAAACCGGGCTGGGCTGGTGTGGGTAGGGTTACGGGACACGCTGCAAGTACGTCCTTGTAAGCTCCGTCGCCGCATCCATGCGGCTCAGGGTCCCGCAACCCTACCCACACCAGCCCCGACAGTTCCAAGGTCCTCATAGCAGAGCAAAGCGCGGCAAAGCCAAACCAAACCAAACCAAACCAAACCAAACCTACAGTCGCAGCTACTCATGGCCTGGCCGGTGACGTTGCATCTGCTCTTGCCAAGGCCACCAGCCAACTGTCTGGGGTGGGGGTGTGAGGGTTCACGGGACCCTCCACCGCATGGATGCGGTGGCGGGTCCCGTGAACCCTCACACCCCCGCCCAGCTTGGCGGAGCAGCCATGCAGGGCTGTGGACGTGGCTGTGGACGTGGACGTGGACGTGGCTCTTCAGCTTCTAAAAAAAAGACAACCCCCACCAATTCCTTGACGCACGTCCCATTGCGGAAGGCCAAATCCGACATATCGATAGATGTGTCATCTGGATTGATTAGATTCGGCCGGCAATACCCAATCACAAGGAGACGTAGATGAGGTTGCTCACACCGCTGTCCCTGGGGTGCCTGCTGGCATTGGCTGCCAGCCCTGCCCAGGCCGATGTATTCATCAATGAACTGCATTACGACGACAGCACGCCGGCCGGCGACGTCGGCGAAGCCATCGAAGTGGTGGCCACCGGTGGCGAGGACCTCAGCAGCTACCGGCTCTACCTTTACAACGGCAGCACCCCGTCGGCAGCCACCGTCTACGCCAACAACCCGGTCCCGGCCGGCGCGGCCGCCGGGTGCGGCAAAGCCACCCTCGCCACCGTCACCTACCCCACCAACGGCCTGCAGAACGGCTCCAACGACGGCATCGCCCTGGTCGACGCCAGCGGCAAGGTGGTCCAGTTCATCAGCTACGAAGGCACCATCACCGCCAGCGGCGGCCCCGCCGCCGGCCTGACCAGCCAGAACATCCCGGTCAGCGAGAGCAACAGCACCGCCCCGGGCACCTCCCTGCAGCTCACCGGCAGCGGCAGCCAGTACGCCCACTTCAGCTGGGCCGCCTCCGCCGCCCAGACCTTCGGCGCGTGCAACAACGGCCAGACCTTCAGCGGCGGTGGCGGCACCGGCCCCAACACCCCGCCGTCGGTCAGCGCCACCACCCCCGAGCAGGGCGCCAGCACGTTCCCGGCCGCCGCCGACCTGACCGTCAACTTCAGCGAAACGGTCACCCTGGCCAGCGGCGCGTTCGTGCTCAGCTGCGGCCAGTCCGGCAGCGTGCCGCTGACCCACGCCAGCAGCGGCAGCCGCTTCACCCTGGCCACCAACACCGCCCTGGTGGCCGGCGAGGCCTGCCGTTTCGACGTCCGTGCCACGCGCGTCAGCGATGCCCAGGGCGCCCACCCGGCGGCCGATACCCGCATCGCCTTCACCGTGGCCACCACCAGCAACCCGGACCCGGGCAATCCGGGCAACCCCGGCGAGTACTACTCGCGGGTCAATACCACCAACCCCAGCCAGCTGCGCTGCTCGCTGCATGAAACCATCAAGGGCCACACCGCCTACCCGTACAGCGGCTCGGGCACCAGCACCTGGACCATCCTGGAGATCGCCGACGAGGACCCCAACAACAGCGGCAAGATCCTCGATGCCTACCGCAACCGCAGCTACACCAAAGTCAGCAGTCGTGCGGGCACCGGCAGCGGCCTGACCTACAACCGCGAGCACACCTGGCCCAACTCGCTGGGCTTTGCCAGCACCACCGGCGACAAGGGCCTGCCGTATGCGCCGTACACCGATACGCACATGCTGTACCTGACCGACGCCCAGTGGAATGCCGACCGCGGCAACAAGCCATTTGCCAAATGCGACAGCAACTGCGGCGAGCGCGCCACCGAATCCAACAATGGCTTTGGCGGTGGCAGCGGGGCCTATCCGGGCAATTCCAACTGGGTGCGGACGCCGGACGGCAATGGCGGCACCTTCGAGGTCTGGGGCCACCGCAAGGGCGACATGGCGCGGGCCGTGATGTACATGGCGATCCGCTATGAAGGGGGCAAAGACGCCAAGACCGGCCAGTCCGAACCCGACCTGGAGCTGACCGATGACCGGGCCAAAATCGTCAAAACGTCCTCCTCGCCGGCCTACATGGGCCTGCTTTCGACGCTGATCGACTGGCACCTGTCCGACCCGCCGGACGCCGCCGAACGCGCCCGCAATGAAGTGATCTACAGCTTCCAGGGCAACCGCAACCCGTTCATCGACCACCCCGAATGGGCCACCCCCGGCCTGTTCACCTCGGCCAAGCCGAGCAGCTGCCAACTGGCCAACTGAGCCCCGCCGGCCGGCGCCCCTGTGGCGCCGGCCGGACCAATCCGGTTCCACGGTCCTATACTCGGCGGTCATGTCGACCGCCGATCCCGTCTTCATCCTGTTCACCACCTGCCCCGATGCGGCGATCGCCACGCGGCTGGCGCATGCGCTGGTGGACGAACGGCTGGCGGCCTGCGTGACCCGCCTGGACGGGGCGCATTCCATTTACCGCTGGCAGGGCGAGATCAACGAGGACCACGAGGTCCAGCTGCTGATCAAGACCACCGGCAGCCGCCTGGACGCGGCCATCGCGCGCGTGCACGCGCTGCATCCGTATGAACTCCCGGAGTGCATCGCGGTCGAAACCCGCGCCGGCCTGCCGGCGTACCTGGACTGGATTCGGGCACAGACCCGTGAGGAAAGTGATTGATGACGCTGTTTCGTCGTATTGCCGCGCTGTGCGCGTTGTTCGTGGTATCCCTGCCGGCGTTGGCCGTCAGCGAGAAAGACCTGCTGCCGGTGGACGAAGCGTTCGGCCTGAGCGCCCAGGCGCGTGACCGCGACCGCATCGAGATCCGCTGGAAGATCGCGCCGGGTTATTACCTGTATCGGCATCGCACCACGGTCAAGGCCGACGACGGTTTTGCCGCCGAAGCGCTGCAGATGCCGGCGGGCAAAAAACACCACGACGACTTCTTCGGCGAAGTAGAGACCTACCGCGAACGCCTGGCGGCCGTACTGCCGGGCAAGGCCGGTGCGGCGACCGATACGGTGACGCTGGAAGTGCGCTACCAGGGCTGTGCAGATGCAGGCGTGTGCTATCCACCACAGAAGCGCAGCATCACGGTCAAACTGCCGGCGGCGACCGCCACGGCCACACCCCCGTTGGCTGCGGCAGCGCCTGCTGCTGCCACCACCGCCTCACCCTTCAACAATCCGTTGGCCGGCAACACCGGCGGTGGCCTGCGCCTGCCGGGCAACGGCAACACCCAGGCGCTGCCGTTGCCTTCCGAGCGCGCGTTCGGCTTCGATGCGATCGTCGATGACGGCAACACCGTGCTGCTGCGTTTCAGCCCGGCACCGGGCTACTACCTGTATCGCGACCGCACCTCACTGAAGCTGGAAGGTGCCAGCGGCATCCACGCCGACAAGCTGCAGTGGCCGGCAGCCAAATCGCATCGCGACGAGCACTTCGGCGATGTGGCGGTGTACTTCGACCAGGTCGATGTGAAGCTGCCATTGCGTCGCAGCCGTGCCGAGGCCGACGATGCCACCCTGGTGATCACCTTCCAGGGCTGCCAGACCGACGGCATCTGCTACCCGCCGATGACCCGCCGGGTGACGCTGGCGTTGCCGGCCGGCAAGGTCAATGCCAGTGCCGATGAAGCCGTGGCCAAGAGCGAGGTGATCGCACCGCTGCCCAACCGCGACGAGCGCGCCCAGGTGCGTGAGCGCGACAACGCCGGCATCGCCGCCCAGCCGATGCTGATCCGCCCGAACGTGCCGGATGCCAACGCCACCGGCGGGGCCAGCAGCAGCCCGGATGCCAGCGCTGAAAACGCAAGGCGCACGCCGCCGCCCGCCGCGACCGCCCCGGCGGCGGGCAACCTGCTGATGCTGCTGCTGTTCGCAGTGGCCGGTGGCCTGATCCTCAACCTGATGCCGTGCGTGCTGCCGATCCTGTCGCTGAAGGTGCTGGGCGTTGCGCAGAGTGGTGAAAGCCGCCAGCGCGCGCGCAGCCATGCCCTCTGGTACACCGCCGGCGTGCTGGTGGCCTTCGCGGTGATCGGCGCGCTGGTGCTGGCGTTGCGTGCGGCCGGCCAGGCCGCGGGCTGGGGCTTCCAGCTGCAGCACCCGTGGTTCATCGCTGCGCTGGTGTACCTGATGTTCGCGGTGGGCCTGAGCCTGTCCGGCGTGTTCACGCTGGGCGGCAGCTTCGGTGGTGTGGGCCAGTCGCTGGCCGCCCGCAGTGGCCCGGTCGGCGATTTCTTCACTGGCGTGCTGGCCTGCGTGGTCGCCAGCCCGTGCGTGGCACCGTTCATGGGCCCGGCCTTGGCGTACGCCTTCGCCGCCCCGGGGCCGCTGGCGATGCTGGTATTCCTGGCACTGGGCCTGGGCCTGGCGCTGCCGTTCCTGTTGATCGGCTTCATCCCGTCGCTGGCCAGGCGCCTGCCGCGCCCCGGGGCCTGGATGGAAACGCTCAAGCACGTGCTGGCGTTCCCGATGTATGCCACCGCCATCTGGCTGCTGTGGGTGCTGGGCAAGCAGCGCGGCGTGGATGCGATGACCCTGGTGCTGGGCGGGCTGGTGCTGCTGGCCCTGGCGCTGTGGTGGTTCGAGCGCAGCCGCTGGCGCAGCCAGCGCGTGGGCGAGCTGCTGGCCGTCGTGCTGCTGCTGGCCGCGCTGGTGCCGGTGTGGGGCGTCACCCGGATGGTGCCGCCGGCCAAGGCCGCGGCCGCCGCGGCGGACAACGTGGTGGTGTATTCGCCGCAGATGCTCGACCGGCTGCGCCAGGACAACCGCGTGGTGTTCGTCAACATGACCGCCGACTGGTGTGTCACCTGCAAGGCCAATGAGCGCACGGTGCTCAGTTCCACTGCCTTCCAGAACACCCTGCGGCGGACCAACGCGGTGTACATGCGCGGCGATTACACCAATGTGGACCCGGAAATCACCGCCTTCCTCGATGAGCACAAGGCCGTGGGCGTGCCGCTGTACGTGGTGTATGGCCCCGGCGCGCCGCCGACCGTGCTGCCGACCGTGCTGACCCAGGCGATCGCCGAAGAAGCGCTGCTGCGCACCGCGCGATGATGCCGTGGCCACCCCGCCAGACGGTGGTGGTGGCCGTGATCGCGGCGGTGCTGGGCATCGCCGCCGGCGCGTGGTTCTTCAACCGTTCCCTACCCGGCGGCACCGCCGTGCCACCGCTGCGGGTGGCGGTGGCCGGCGCGGGCATCGGCGATGCGATGCCGGCGATCACCCTGCCCGACCCTGACGGCCGCGCGGTGGATCTCTCCCGCTTCCGTGGCCGCCCGCTGCTGATCAACGTATGGGCCAGCTGGTGCGCACCCTGCGTGGAGGAAATGCCGGCACTGGCCGCCTTCGCCGCCGCGCAGCCCGCCGATGGCGTGCAGGTTGTTGGACTGGCGCTGGACACGCCCGACGGCGTGCGCGATTTCCTGGCGAAGGTACCGGTGGATTACCCGATCGTGCTGGACACGCCCGGCCCGGCCGATGCCAGCGTGCGGCTGGGCAACGCCCAGGGCCTGCTGCCCTACACGGTGCTGGTGGATGCACGGGGCCGCATCGTGAAACAGAAACTGGGGCCATTCCAACCGGACGACATTCCCGCCTGGGTGGCGCACTGACCCCAGCGACGGCGCGGTGCTTGACCGCCGGGATGGCGCACCCAACAATAACGAGATCAATTCTCATTGGCTTGGACAGCGTGCTGGTCGGGCCGGACCGCCGGAACCGCGCATGCTCAAGTCCCTCCTGTTCCAGCTGCATTGGCTGCTGGGCATCACCGCCGGCACCGTGTTGGCGGTGATGGGCCTGACCGGTGCCACGCTCGCCTTCGAAGACGAGATCATGCGCGCAGCCAACCCGGCGTTCGCGCAGGTAGCGCAGCAGCACCAGGCCGGTGCGCAGCCATTGGCACTGACCGTGCTGGTCCCGATGCTGCAGCACGGCCAGCCACGGCCGCTGCAACGGCTGCGCGTGGATGCCACCGGGCAACGCCTGTCCGAGGCGCGCTTCGAGGGCGGGCAGCAGTACTGGCGTTACTTCGACCCCTACACCGGCAAGCCCTTCGACACCCTGCGCGGGCTGGACTTCTTCGTGTTCGTGCAGGACCTGCACCGGCACCTGGCCAGCGGCGAACGTGGCAGCGTGGTGACGGGCAGCTGCGCGATGGTGCTGGTGTTCTTCTGCCTGTCCGGGCTGTACCTGCGCTGGCCGCGGCGCTGGTGGCACTGGCGGACCTGGCTGGCGGTGGAGTGGTCGCGCAGCGGGCGCAGCTTCCTGTGGAGCCTGCATTCGGTGGTGGGCACCTGGGTGTTGCTGGTGTACCTGCTGGTCGCGCTCACCGGGCTGTGGTGGTCCTTCGACTGGTACCGCAATGGCATGACCAGCCTGCTCGGTGGCACGCCCAGTGCACAGAACACCGCCAAGGCCGGGCCGGGCGCACTTGACCTGGCCCGGGTGCAGGCCACGCTGTACGCGCTGGACGGCGTGCGCCAGGGCTACATGGACCTGCGCTTGCCGGCCGCACCCGGCAAGCCGTTGACCGGCCGCGTGCAGGGCGGGCAGGCCGCGCACGACCGCGCCCAGGACATTCTGCAGATCGATCCAGCCAGCGGTGCACTGCTCAAGTACGAGCCGTATGCCGCCAAGGGGGCCCCGGGCAAAGTGCTGGTCAGCGTGTTCGCGCTGCATTCGGGCAGCTTCTTCGGCCTGCCCGGACGCATCGTGGTGATGCTGTCCAGCCTGGCAATGCTGCTGTTTTTCATCACCGGCTGGATGTTGTACCTGGACCGCCGCAGGAAGCAGCGCGAGGTGCGCGCCTCGCGCCTGCCGATGCTCGGCGCCGGCGCCGACGCGCCGACACCGTGGCTGGTTGCCTTCGCCAGCCAGAGCGGCATTGCCGAGCAGCTGGCCTGGCGGGCCGCCGCGCAGCTGCAGGCGGCAGGCATGGCCGTGCAGGTACGCCCGCTCGGGCAGGTGGACGCGGCCTGCCTGCAACGGACCGGCAAGGCATTGTTCGTGATCAGCACCTTCGGCGACGGTGAAGCACCCGATGCCGCGCGCGTGTTCGAGCGACGGCAGTTGGCGCAGCCACTGCCGCTGGCAACCCTGGACTACGCGATGCTCGGCCTCGGCGATGCCCACTACGCACGCTTCTGCGGCTTCTCGCGCGCCGTCGATGCGTGGCTGGCCGCGCAGGGTGCCCGCCGTCTGTTCGATACGGTGGAGGTGGACCGCGACGACACCGCTGCGCGGGCGCGCTGGCAGCAGCACGTGGCCGCGATCAGCGGCATCGAGGACCCTGTGCCCTTGCCGGTGCAGGCCGCGCTGCAGTCGTGGCACCTGCTGGACCGCACGCCGCTCAATCCGGGCAGTGCGGCCGGTGCGATCTGGCAGGTGGACCTGCTGCCACCGGCGCACGCCACCTGGCAGGCCGGCGACATCCTGGAGGTGGCGCCACGCCATGCCTCTGCCTGGGTGCAAGTGGTGCTGGCCCGACACGGGCTGGACCCGGCCATGCCGGTCCGCATCGACGGGCATGCCGACACGCTGGGGCACGCCGCTGCGGGCCGTGTGTTACCCGAGGATGCGGCGCCGCCAGCGGTGGCCGACGCAGTGCAGTGGCTGGCCCGACTGCCCGCGCTGCCGCATCGCGAGTATTCCATCGCCTCGGTGACCCACGATGATCGCCTGCAGCTGGTGATCCGCCTGACCGCCCAGACCGATGGCCGCCACGGCCTCGGCTCGGGCTGGCTGTGCGTGCATGCCGCGCCGGGCGCGCCGATCCAGGCACGGGTGCGCCGCAATGCCGGCTTCCACCGTTTTCCGGAACATGCGCCGATGTTGCTGATCGGCAACGGCACCGGCATCGCCGGGCTGCGCAGCCTGCTGCGTGAGGCCGCGCTGCAGGGCGACCGTGGCCACTGGCTGGTGTTCGGTGAACGTACCCGGGCCGCCGATCACCTGTATCGCGAGGAGATCCAGGCGTGGCAGCAGGACGCCCACCTGGCACGCGTCGACCTGGCGTTCTCGCGCGATGTCGACGGCGGCGGCTACGTGCAGCATCGGCTGCTAGCAGCCCCCCAGGCGCTGCAGGCCTGGGTCGCGATGGGCGGCAGCATTTACGTGTGCGGTTCGCTGCACGGCATGGCCGACGGCGTGGATGCGGCGCTGCGCGAGGTGTTGGGCGAGGAACAGGTCGACGCCCTGCTGGCTGACGGCCGCTACCGCCGCGACGTGTACTGAGCGGCGTGGTTCACGGTGGACTGAGCAGCTCCATTGCGCCGTGGGCAGGCCTGGCTATCGGACCGGTTGCATCTGCGCTTCGATCCACGGGCCCAGCCGACCGCGACCATCCATGGCCTGCTCGCGCATCGCGCCCCCTGCCTCCACGAAGTGGAAGAACAGCTGGCACCAGATGCCGGTGGGCAGGGGTTCGCGCCAATGCGGCACCTGCATCCCCCGATAGACCAAGGCATCGCCCACGTCCAGCGGGACCGGCACGTCAACACCGTCGGACTCGACAAAGATCGGCCACACGCCCTCGACATTGCGGAAGCCCACCGTCATCGTCGCACTGACCTCACAGGCACCCCGGTCGACATGTTTGCGTAACCTCGATGCCGTGGTGTAGATCCGGGCGAACGAGTAGGTGGCCAGCAGCTTCACTCCCGTCAACTGCTCCAACCGTGCCTGGACCGTGGGCAGCATCGCCTCGCCAAGCGCATCGGCATAGCGATCGAGCGCCTGCGTCTCCGGCTTGACCGTGTAATAGCCGGGGCAACCGATGAATGAAAGGTAGTAGCGGAAGGCGAGGTCCAGCACCTCCCGTGGCATCAGCGCGGGAAGTACCTCGTACCCCCGTTGCGCGAACGCGGTTTCAGCGGTGTGTATGTCGGTAGCCACTGCAGGTTCCATCATTGCATCCTCTCCTTGATGAACGTAACGATTCCCTCATGCACATCGGCATCGATCAATGCCTCTCGTTGTGGCGTCGGCAATCGCAACAATGCTGCGACGAACCCCTCCACTGCCCCCTGCTCGACCAGGTTGGCGCATTCGATGGCGATCAGTTCGCGTAGCTCGCTGTGGGTCACCGGGTGCGGGCAACCGTCCAGACGGCTGGCCACCCGTCCGGTCTCAAATGCCTTCAGCCACGCAGCAGGTCTATCGCCCACCGCAAACAGATAGACCAATCGTTCGGCCCGCGCCCCGATCGTAGCGACAATGCCCTCGCGTGCCTGCGGCTGCTGGCAGGAGATGGCGAATGCGTTGGTCCCATAGACGCTGTGATACATCCCCGCGGCGACGACATGCTCAGGACACCCCCAGCGCGCAAGCAACGCTGCCGTTCCCGCCAGATGATCGCGCAGACTCCTGCCGCTATGGGCGATATCACCCGCCCCCAGCCGATCCAGCGCACCCAGCAGCACCTCCAGGTCCATCCGCGCTGACGCATTGGCATCCATGTCAACGCTCATCGGCGCGCGCCAGCCGTGTTTTCAGCACCACCGACACCCTCAACTCGGGGCACTCGCGGCTGGCCGAACGCGCTACATGCGGTGTGGCACCGCGAAACACGATGACTCTACCCGGCTCGGGAAGCACGGCCTGGCCGGGGCCACCGCCAGGCGGGAAGAACACGGTTTCACCCGCCCAGTTCGCATCCCACGCGCCATGCGCGTAGTAGATCGTGGTGAACGCATCTTCGTCTTCGCTGTCGGTATGGATGTACCCCTCTACCCCATAGGTGTGTCCATTGGCATAGACGCGCAACGGGACGTGGCCGGCCAGCACCGTCGTGGCCAACAGGCACCACAGGCGATGGATGGGCTGCGCCTGTGCATTGGCGGCCAGGGCCTGTTCGCAGCTGGTCTGCTCGTCTTCCCCACCGCCGGCGAAATGCGCGTGCCAGAACCCATAGCGATCATGGTCCTTGACCGACTTCCATCCGTACGCCCAGATCGGACGGCGGACCAGACGGAGAATATCCCGTCGCAGATCCAGCGGCACCGCCTCTTCGACCACCCTCACCTCGCCGTAAGCGGGCATCGCCTGCAACGCATCGGCGCGATCGAGCTGAACTGTCGACATTGCTACCACTCCTCTTCGTTATGGTCCTGTCCCGGTTGGCCTGGCCGCCCTCCTGGCGGACCCTGCGCTCAAGCTGGTACCGCATCGTGATCTGCCGACCGGGAGGCGTGCAGGCATCCCTGGCGCATCTCCAACACACGATCGGCGATGGCGATGGTCTGCGGCCGGTGCGCAATGATGATCCGGGTGATGCTCAGGGCCTGGATCGCCTCGTTGATCAGCCGTTCGTTCTCCAGGTCCAGGTGGCTGCTGGCTTCATCCAGAATCAGGATGGCCGGCTCGCGATACAGCGCACGCGCAAGGATCAAGCGCTGGCGCTGCCCGCCGGACAATGAAGCGCCGAGGTCGATCACGCGCGTGTCATAGCGCAGCGGCATGGCCATGACCTCTGCATGTATCTGCGCAAGCATCGCGGCCCTGCTCACGCGCTCGCGCGAGAAGCCCGGTTCAAAGAACGAGATGTTCTCGGCGATGGTGCCATTGAACAGCTGGTCATCCTGCAGGACGCAGGCAATCTGGTCGCGCAGCTGCTCGCGGCGTAGCCGCTGCAACGGAATTCCGCCCAGCTGGATGCATCCCTGGTCCGGTTCCAGCAGCCCGACCAGCACTTTGGCCAGGGTCGACTTGCCACTGCCCGATGCGCCGGTGATGGCGATGCATTCGCCGCTGCCCACCGCAAAGCTCACATCCACAAGTACGCCCGGTCCGTCGGCGTTGTAGCGGAACTGCAATCCCTGTACGGAAAAATCGCTGCGGTCCGGGGCCAGCACTTCGTCTCCGCCTGCCGGTTGTGACGGGCCGGACACGATGTCGGACAAGCGCACGCTGTGCAGCCGCAAGGTACGCCATTGAGCCACCAGGTCCAGCATGCGGACCGACCTGAGCGAGAACTGGCCCGCATAGGTTATGTAGGCCACCAGCATGCCCGGGGTGATGCTGCCATGGACGGCCAGCCACGCGCCCAGGCCTACCGCGGCGATCCAGTGAAGTCGAAGGATTGACTGCCCCATCTCATCCACCAACCCACCCCAGCGCTGCATGGAAGCGGTTGCCTGGGCAGCATCGCGGGTCTTGCGGTTGTACCTGGCAAGCTGCTGATCCTCATGGCCATTGGCTTTGATCGAATGGACACCGTGCAGAATCTCCAGCAACTGGCCCTGCTGGGAAGCGCGCGCACGGATGGCCCGCTCGGTATCCTGCAGCAGGCGCGATAGCGTCGCGCTGCGCAGCACGCCATAGGCCAGGCAGAAGCAGAAGGTCAGCAATGCCAGCGTAGGCGAATAGGTGATGATGATGACAAGGCTCAACAGCGCGGTGACGCCGTCAAGCACGCCCTCGACGAACTTGTTGGTCACCACCCGTTGGATCTCGTCGATCGATGCGAAGCGCGCGTGTACGTCGCTGATCGATCGCCGCATGAAGAATATATAGGGCAAGCGCAGCAGCCGGCTGCAGACGGCTGAGTTCCACGCCACCGTCAGTTCTTGGCCCAGTCGCAGCAGCGTCCAGGAGCGCGCGAGTGCCACGGCGGTCTGCAACACGGCCGCCAGCATGAATGCTGCTCCGAGCATCCATAGCAGCCTGCCATCGGCGGCGGGGATGATCGAGTCGGTCGCCACCTGGATGAACAGCGGCGACACCAGCGCCAACAGCTCCAACACGACGGCCATGCCGACCACCGCCGCGATCGCACCGCGACGCTGCTCCAGCCCTTCGCGCAACAGGACCAGCGCACTGCGCTCGGTGCCAGGGACTGCTCGACCGAAATCCAGGCCCGTCGTGGCCTCCACGACAATACCGGTGAAGCGCCGATCGAACTCGCGTACGCCCACCACCATGCGTCCCACGGCAGGATCCACGAGATGAAAACCATCCTTGTCGACCGCTTCGAGTACTACGAAATGCACCACGTCCCAATGCAGGATGCAGGGCATCTTCAGTTGGCCAAGGTGGTCCGGCTCAGCGCGGAAGATCCGCGCGTCCAGACCAAGCGACTGCGCCATGCGCACGATCTGGCTGACGCTTGTACCCCGGGACGATGGCACGAAACGCGAACGCATCCGCTCCAACGACCAGGGCTGCCGGTGGTGCTGCATGAGCATCGCCAGGCACGCATGCGCGCACTCGAGCATTTCCGCCTGCAGCACCACCGGCACCCGGCGGCGGCCGTATCGCCAAGAACGCACCGACCAGGCCCGGCTCATGCTCCGCCGCCTTCGATGCGGCGCCATGCCGGCAGCATCCAGCCAAGCAGCGAGTGCTGTTGGGGAATGGCAATCCGCACCGTCCGCGAAGGAAGGGGTACGTCGGCCGGCCACGCCACGCGTACCCGGGCCGGCCGTGCATCTATCGGCGCGGACCGCTGCATGACCTGCAGCCGGTACTGACGCATGCTGCCACCGGCAGCAGGAACCTCCAGCATTACCCATGCCGGCGTCGCGGCGGGCCCGATGTCGATCCAAACGTCCGGTATGCGGCGCATCGCGCTTGCGGTGACCGTCGCATCGGCAGGAACCGCAGCGGTAGACCAGCGCAACTGCACGTGTTGGATACGTGCCAATAGCAGCATCAGCGTAACCATGGCAAGCGCGCTGGGCACCAGCAGCCACGCACCGGAGGGTAGGCCAGCAGAGGCGACCCGCAGCCAATCGGCCGCTCCGGGGCTGCCAAACACCTGGGGACGCAGCAAGGGCGAAGGCGGTGAATCTGCTGGACTGAGCTGATTGCTCACGCGGCGCCTGCCACCCGCGCCGGGTACGCAGCGTGGGGCAGCGCCTGCGTCCCGGCCGCGAGGCGGGCCTGGACGTGCGTATGGAACCGCATCAGCGCGTCGCAATAGACCGAGCGGTTGTCGAACCCCCGCGTGCGGCTGTAGCGGTGCGCGGGCTCACCGCCGGCACAGGTATCGGAGAAGGTGCAGTCCTGGCAAGCCCTGGGTATGTTGATCAATTCATGAACCAGCTGCTGCAGGTGCGGCTGTCGGACATACGCGCTGAAGTCTGAACTGGTCACATTGAGATCCTGCTGGCTCCAGAACCAATCCGACGCAATCATGAAGTCATCCTGGATCCGGACCCGACCATCGCTGAGCAGGGCAAACCCCATGGTGATGCGATCACGCGATCCACGCAGACCATGCTGCGATGCCAGCAGACCGCGCACGGTACTGGTGAACAACGAAACATCGACGCGCTCGCGGTCGTTGAGCAACCAGTGGTCGAACATGTCACATAGATCCGTGGCCAGTTTGTCCAGCACTGCCGGGTCGACCGGTGTGTCCGCCGTACGATCCACGAACAGCAGCTTGATGTTCCTCAGCCCAAGCACGTCGACCATGTGCCGGTACTGCAGTACACCGTCGAACGCTTCCCCCATCACGGTCAGTGCCGTCAAGCGGACATGACCGGCTTCCTCGAGCGGCAGCAAGGTACCCAGCGTGCGCAGGACCCGGTCATAGGATCCTTTCCCAGAATGATCGATCCGGTACCGATCGTGCAGTTGGCGGTCGCCATCGATGCTGATACCGATGCCCATGCGTTGCTCCACCACCAGCGCCAGCCAGTCCTTGGACAGATGGACGCCATTGGTCTGCAGTGCAAAGCCCACCTCGACCTGGCTTTCAAGCTCACGCCGGGCCAGCGTACAGAACGCCCTGACGCGTGCGGCCTTGGCCAAGGTCGGTTCGCCGCCGTGGAGGCCGAATACCACCCGTTGTACCGGCGCATCCACCAGCGCGGCCTGGATGTATCCCACCAGGTCTTCCAGCAGGCCATCGGACATCAAAGTTGCCCGCTCGAATACCTCCGCATTCTCGTCGGTGTAGTAGTAGCAGTACGAGCAGTTCAGGTTGCAGCGCTCGACCAGTTTGATGATGACGTACAGAGCATTGATGCGCATGATCGGACTCCAGCAACGGATCGTGCGGAACGTGGCGATGACGGCCCAGGGGCCGCCACCGCCGCAGGGTTCGTGCCAGTGGAATCAGCTCACCTGATTCACAGCCGGCTCAACCGGCCCGACCTTTACCCAGCCACCATCACCGCCAAAAATGTCACGAGCTTCCATCTCGTCAAGCTCGCGCAGCACCAGCTCAGAGGCGGCCTTGGCCAGATCGTTCGCATTGGTTTGATTGCTCATCTGCATTCTCCATGTGATGTTGCCAAAACCGGCAACGGGCATCTGCGCTTACGCAGATTTCTGCCGGGCGCGCAGTGCGCCGCCGCGGCGTATCTTCAACAGCGAGGTGCTTCGTGCTGTCCTCGCAGCACCTCCCAGACCCGGGATCCTGCGGCACTGAGTGCGTAACCGTGCTGCAGGACGTGCTCCCCATCCAGGGACAGCATCAATTGGCGTCGGGCAATCCGTGAGCGCAGGTTGGCATCGTCCCCCAGGTGCGCGGCGATAGCCGAGAGCACGCCGATCACATTGTGATGTTCGTGCGCCGACGCCAGTGCCCGGCGGGGAGTGGTGTACCAGCGACGGTGCGGCATGTAGTGAAGTTGCTCGCTGCCCGGTTCACTCAACGCGGCAACCATCGCCAGCTGGAACAGCTTCTGCTGGCAAGCCCCGGCCACGATCAACTCAACGTAATCCAGTGGAGCGCGTCCATCGCGGACAGCCAGCAGGCCTGGGTAATCGCCGCTGCTCAAGCCGCAATCCAGTTCGTCGCGGGTAACCACCACGCCGTCCACGACTGCGTTGATCCAGGCGGCGTAGACCGGCGACGCCGCCGCGATCATCTTGATCGCCTCGACTACGTCGCCGGTACCGGCAAGGAACTCCTGGGCGGTGGTACCGGGCGCATCGAATGGCATCGGCACGGGGGCGGGGAACACACCGGGCGGGGTGCCCACACCGCCATCAACGAGGTAGCGAGGGCCCGTGCCGTTGCCGCTGCGAACCGCGTACGGTGCCCCGCCGGTGGGGAATGACCGCACCGAGTGCAGCACGCCATCGGGTTCCAGCCGCCAGCGGCCCAATGCGGATGCCAGCATCATCTCCGATGCCTCGATATGGACCTCTACCCGCCCTGCAACCGCCATGCATTGGCCATCCAGATAGACATGGCCGGGGGGACCGACGTCCACCGCCATCCGCCCGGGCTCGCCATGGCCCAGCAACCGCAGCTGCAGCGCAGCCAGCCGAGGATGCGCGCGGCTGTTGCGTGCGACCACCCCCAGTTCCGGGCGCCATTGAGGCGCTACGGGTATATCCAGCGCCACGGCGTTGCCAGCAGAAAGCGCGCCATCGTCGTCGACAAGCGCCGCCTGCAGCTGCCGCTTCAACTGCTGCACATAGCCCGCTGCGATCCTGGCAGACGCATCCCCAGCAGGGCCGTCCAAGCATGGTGCGGTGAGCTGGTTGACCAGATCCATCGTCGTCACCTGCTCATCCCTGCGCGGCCGCGCCATCGCGCAGGAAGAAGGTGGCAATCCATTTCTCACCTGCCGCCAGTGGCACACCCGCGTGTAGCGTCAGGCTTTCCGCCGATGCACAGGGATAGGCAAAGTAGAGCGCGTTGCCCTGTTGTGGGCAGATCTCCATCTCGACATCGGGAAAGCTGGTCGCGCCGCCCTGCGACGGCGTGTTGAGGTACATGATGACCGTGGCAACACGCTGTCCCTGCCGACAGGCCACACGTGCCTGTGGGAAGAAATCGTGGTGCGGTGAAAAGTCCGCGCCAACGCCGTATCGAACGACCTGCAGGTCCTCCATCCAGTCGTGCGGCCACTGGGTCAGCTCGGCGACGCGCCGCCGGATGCCGTCAACCACGCTCGAGCACCCAGGCCTGATCCAGGCTTGTTCACTGGTTCGCGCGTAGGCAGTCACGTGGCTGGCCGCGACGCGCCCGTCGCCGATGCTTACCTGGGATCGCTGCAGCAGCGGCGTAGCCAGCGCGATGATGTGGGCGCATTCCTCCGTATCAAGCACATTGGACATCAGGCAGGCTTCGGGTCGATGCCACCGGGCCTGGACCCGGATGGTGCGAGCATCCACCTGCAGGTTCGCGGAATGTCCCTCCCCGCGCAGGCACGGGCGCCGCACCACCGCTGCGGTATGTGGACGTCCATCGCGATGACCCTGCAGGGCGCGATCAATGCTGCCCGGATGCCAGCCCATGCCGACCAGCTCGGCAACGAGCGCCGACGTCGTCATGCCGGCATCGAGCCGCGACTGGATGTATGAACGAACCGGATCAACAACGTCCATTCCTTCCTCCTTGAAGAAGCGACCGACCATCTACTCCGTGCGAAGCGCAAGCATGGGATTGACCTGCGCGGCTCGATACGCCGGGAGTGCATTGGCCATCAACGAAATCAGTGACAGAATCAAACTCACCACCAGAAGCGATACCGGGTCGAATGCCGAGATGCCATGCAACCGGGGCTTCAACAGTGCGCCCAGCAGCAAGGCCACCGGCACCGCGGCGAGCACCGCATATCCCACCATGGATGCGCCCTGCCGCAGCACGCTGCGCAGGATGTCGTTTCGATTGGCACCCAAAGCCTGGCGTACGCCGAACTCGCGCTGACGCATGGCAACCGATTGTGCCAGCTGCGCGTACAGCCCTACCGAGGCCACCAGCAGAGTGACGCCGCTGAGAATTCTGAGCAACGCGTTGAGTCGAAGCTGGTCAATGATCGTCTCTTCAACCCGTTGTTCCATGCTCATCACCTGGGTCAGCACCAGCCCACCCTGCCGCGCCTGCTGTTCGATGGCCTTCTGGATTCTTGCCGGATGGGCGGCACGGACCACGAACTCGGCTGATGAGAGCGGCGTCTCCGGTCGCAGCAATGGGGTTGCATCGGGAAGATAGACGGTGGGGTACTCATCCTGCTGATCAAGGCTGCGCTGGCGTGCCCGCTCAACGACGCCCACCACCACCCTATCCTGCAGATGCCCGCCATCACCGCCGGCAACGCGCAGACTGCGCCCCTGCGGATCCTGCCCCGGGAAATGGCGCTCGGCCAGCGCACTGTCGATCAATGCAACCGCCGCGCCGTCCTGCGCCTCGACAGCGCTGAATGTTCGTCCGCGCAGTACCCGCAGCCCCAGCGCCAGCGGATACTGCGCGTTGGTATGGGCGATATAGGCCTTGGGGAGCGTGGCCTGCGCACTCCCGGCCGATACCGGTCCCGAGAAGGCCTCCAGGGTCACGTTGCGACTCAAGGGTGCCGATGACGTCAGGCCTACCGCGCGGACGCCGGGCATTGCCTCCACCCGTTCGGCCCAGTCGCGCACGCGGGTACGCACGGCATCGGGATCCACGCCTTCGGTCGTGCCGGCCAACTGCAGCGTGCCCACCAACTGCCCGGCGCGATTGAAGCCGATATCCTGGGAGAGCAGTGCATTGGAGCTTCGCAGCAGCAGCGCCGTACAGAACAGCAGTACGAAGGTTGCCGCGATCTGCAGCATCACCAGCATCCGACGCAGGCGATGGACCGACGCACTGGCGGTCTGGCCATTGCCGGTCTGGCGCAGCACCTCGAACACGCTTTGGCCCTTGAATGCCAGGCCCGCTGAAAGGAGGATCAGCAGCACGGCCACCCACATCACCAGGATCGCCAGCAGGGTGGCCAGGTCGGGACCGATCACCTGC
The DNA here is from genome assembly GCF_057835675.1 of Stenotrophomonas sp. GL_101. Classification (NCBI taxonomy): domain Bacteria; kingdom Pseudomonadati; phylum Pseudomonadota; class Gammaproteobacteria; order Lysobacterales; family Lysobacteraceae; genus Stenotrophomonas; species Stenotrophomonas sp. GL_101. The sequence goes on from NZ_CM174432.1 coordinate 4,244,972, forward strand.
GGTGCATCCCTGGGAAGAACGTCGAAGTGCCGCAGCAGGGAGATCCCCGCGGGCATCAACACCACCGCCAGCAGCGTTGCCGCGGTGGCCAACAGGGTCGATTCAATCAGGATCTGCCGGAACCGCCGCTGCCTGGTGGCACCCACCGCTTCAAGCAGCGCCATTTCCTGCCGCCGGCGCATCAGCCGCAGCACGAACAGGTTGTAAACGTTGGCAGCGGTGACGGCGAACACCAGCAATGCCGCCACCAGCATCGAAATGAGCGAGCCGTGGCGGCCATCCAACCACAGGTTGCGCAGCGGCTCGGCGGCTACCTTCAGCCCGATCTGGTCGCCGATGCCGGCCAGGCCGGGGACCCCATACACGAGCCCCATCATCTCCGACGCCGCGGCTTTTTCGCCGTCCTCGCGCGCCAGCCGGGCGACTGCCCTGAGATTGCCGAACGATCCGGCATTGCCAAGCGCGGTTTCTTCTTCACTGAAGGCAAGGGGCAACCACACCCGGTTGCTGCGGCTCGGGAACGCAAAGGCGTCGGGCAGGACGCCGACGACACGGTAGGCCATGCCATCCAGATGCAACTTGTGCGCACTGGTGTTCAAGTTGCCATCGAAGTGCGCATGCCAGAACGCCGAGGACACCAGGGCGACGGGCTCGGCACCGGGCAATGCGTCCTCAGCGGTAAACAATCTTCCTGCAGCCGGGTGGGCACCGAGCAGGCCAAACAACGCAGGCTCAGCCATCGTCGCGTCCAACGTGCCCGTGATGGCACCGGCGCTGTCGGCGATGCTCACTTCCTTGTTCTGATAACCGGCAACCGTGGAGAGCTGGCGGCTCCGGCTGGCGATGGTATCCAGGAAGGGGATGGACCAGCCGAGGTCCATGCCCATCCTGCTGGAGTAGGACGTCAGCTGCACAAGGCTGGACTGCGCGGGGAACGGCAACGGCTTCCACAGCATGCCGTAGGCCACGGTGAACATGCACGCGGTGATGAAGATCACCATGGCCAACAGACTGGCGATCAGCGCGCTGGAGCCCGGACTGCGGACGATCCTGCGCAGCGCGACCGAGAGATCGTCATGCATCTGGAGGTTGTCCGGCGACGGTCGAGGTGAACCGTTGCACCCGCTGGGCAATGACGCGGCGCGCCATCGGGTTCATGTGGATTCCATTCACAACGCATTCCATCCCTGGTTCATGTGAGCGCGATTGCCTGGCGTGCCAGAACGTTCGCTGCGTCACAACTCATGTCGGTAAGAACTGCATGCACCTGCGACCATCCGGTTGCAGGTGCCTTTTCATACTTGACATGCGTTCTTCCAACTGTCAAGACTAAATGCATGTTCACTTGGCTGGTGTAGTCGCGCAGATGGATATTGCACGTCCCGAACTGAAGCAGCGGAAGCGTCAACGCAAGCGAATCGTGGTGATTGGATGTGCCCTCTCGGCGGTTGTCGTCGTAGGCGCGGTCATCGCGCTCAACGCGGCAAGTCCATCGGTGCGTCGTTCCGACGTGGCATTGGATACCGTCCGTCAGGGTGAATTTGTGCGCTCGGTGCGCGGCCCGGGGAAACTGGTCTCCAGCCAGATGCGGTGGGTGGTTGCCAAGACCGATGCCAGCATCGAGCGGCTTCTGGTACGCCCGGGCGCCGAGGTAAGTGCTGATACCGACATCATCGAGATGGCCAATCCCGAGGTCCTGGACAGGCTGCTGGCAGCCAGCGCCGAGCACGCCGCCACCCAGGGTGACCATGCGGCCCTCCAGGCACGGTTGCAGGGCGACCTGCTGCAGTTGAAGTCCGACCTGTCGCGTACCGAGGGCGAACGCGACTCACTGCAGGTCGAGGAAGAGGCCGCACGACGCGCCTTGGACAAGGGTGTGTTGGCCGAGGTGGAGTACAAGAAGATTGCAATCAAGCTGCGCCAGTATGAGCAGGCAGTTGGGATCGCCCGGCAACGGGTGGCACAATCGGCATCCAGCATTCAGTCCCAGCTCGATGCCAGCAAGGCCCGGCTGGATCAGCTTGCAAGCACATTGCAGCTACGCCAGGCCGACGCCGACGGATTACGGGTGAAGGCCGGCATGGCAGGGGTGGTGCAGCAGATCAGCGTCGAGGAAGGTCAGCGCGTCGCTGCTGGCGTGAGCATTGCGCGCATCGCGCGCCCGGGCGAACTGATTGCCGAGCTGCGCATTCCCGAATCCCAGGCGGCCGACCTCTCCGCCGGGCAGCCCGCCGTGCTGGAGGTTGGCCGCATGAAAGTTCCTGGCAAAGTCCGCCGGGTGAATCCCTCGGTGGAAAAGGGCGCGATCCTGGTGGAAGTCGATCTGTCTTCGGCATTGCCCCCCGGTACCCGTGCAGAGCAATCGGTGGACGGCGTGATCACTACCGACCGCATCGCAGATACGCTGTTCGTCACTCGGCCGGTCAACGTTCACCCCGCAAGCACCAGTCCGATTTACCGCCTGAGCGGAGACAGTACAGCGACGCGGGTCGAGGTACGCTTCGGCAAGGACTCGGTCAATGAGGTGCAGATCCTTGACGGGCTCAAGCAAGGGGATCGCATCGTCCTCTCGGACATGAGCGAATTCTCGGAATCCAATGAGGTCTCGATCAATTGAACGCAACGCCCGATCCTGCTGCCGTACTGGATAACCCTCCACTCCTGCAGCTGCACGGGATCTGCCGGGTATTTTTGACCGATGAGGTTCAGACCAACGCACTGTCCAATATCGATTTCCATGTGGACCGCGGTGAATTCGTCAGCATCACCGGGCCGTCCGGGTGTGGAAAATCCACGTTGATGTCCATCCTGGGCACGCTGGATACCCCCACATCGGGACGGTATCTGCTGAACGGCATGGAAGTGGATTCCCTGGATGAGATCGAGCGCGCGCGCGTTCGCAGTCTCCAGATCGGGTTCATCTTCCAGGCCTTCAATCTGATCGGCGACCTGAGCATCGTCGAGAACGTCGAAGTACCGCTCACCTACCGCGAGGACATCCCCAAGGCACAACGGCGCAGCATGGCGATAGCCGCGCTTGAGCGCGTGGGAATGGACCATCGCAGCGCGCATTTCCCGGCACAGCTGTCCGGCGGCCAGCAGCAGCGGGTGGCGGTAGCGCGTGCGTTGGTGGGACGGCCCTCGATCCTGCTGGCCGACGAGCCTACCGGAAACCTCGATTCGCACAATGGAGAGGCGGTCATGCAACTGTTGGAGGAACTGCATGCGGGCGGAGCCACCATCTGCATGGTGACCCATGACCCTCGCTATTCGGCCCGCGCGCAGCGCGAGGTTTACATGCTCGACGGCCAGATAAGCGAGCGTCCGCCGGTGGCGGTGGCCGGGTAGGCGCCGGATGCCGCTCCGGCCTCAGCCCAACCAACGCCGCAGATAGCCCGCAGTAGCGCCGCCAGTGGTGGCGCTGACCTGCACCGGCGTCCCGGCCGCGACAATCTTTCCGCCCTCCTCGCCCGCGCCCGGGCCGACATCGATCACCCAGTCGGCGTCGGCGACCACGCGCAGGTCGTGTTCGACCACCACCACGGTATTGCCGGCATCCACCAACCCGTGCAGCTGCGCCATCAGCTTGTCCACGTCGGCCGGGTGCAGGCCGGTGGTCGGTTCGTCCAGCACATACAGCGATTTACCGTGCTGGCTGCGCTGCAGTTCGGTGGCCAGTTTGATCCGCTGGGCTTCGCCACCGGACAGCTCCGTGGCCGGCTGGCCCAAGCGCAGGTAACCCAGGCCGATCTCGCGCAGCAGGTGCAGCGGGCGCTGCACCGGTAGTTCATCGGCAAAGAACCGCAAGGCTTCTTCAACGGTCATCGCCAGCACCTGGGCGATGGTGCGCCCGTTCCATTCCACCTCCAGGGTCTTGGCGTTGTAGCGCTGGCCATGGCAGGTCGGGCACGGGGCATACACGCTGGGCATGAACAACAGTTCCACGTGCACGAAGCCCTCGCCTTCGCAGGTATCGCAGCGCCCCTGCGCGACGTTGAACGAGAACCGGCCCGCGCCGTAGCGGCGTGACCTGGCCATGGGCGTGGCGGCAAACAGTTTGCGCACGTGGTCGAACAGGCCGGTGTAGGTGGCCAGGTTGGAGCGCGGCGTGCGCCCGATCGGCTTCTGGTCCACATTGACCAGGCGCTTGATCGCACCGGCCCCGGCGTGCAGGCGGCCACGGGTAGGTTCGACGCCGCTCGGGACCGGCAGTTCGTTGTCGGATTCTTCCACGGCCGGTTCGTGGCCGAGATGCGCACCGACCAGTTCCACCAGCGCCTGGCTGACCAGGCTGGACTTGCCCGAGCCGGACACGCCGGTGACGGCCGTGAACGCGCCCAGCGGGAAACGCGCGTCCAGCCCATGCAGGTTGTTGCGGTGGATGCCACGCACGTCCAGCCATGCCGAGGTCGCGCGCGGGGTACGGCGCGCGCCCTTGCCGGTGTCGAACAGGTACGCCGCGGTAGCCGATGCCTTGACCTTGCGCAGCCCCTCCGGCGGCCCGCTGTACAGCACCTGGCCGCCGTGCTGGCCGGCGCCGGGGCCAACATCCACCAGCCAATCGGCACGGCGCAGCATCTCCAGATTGTGTTCCACCACGAACAAGGTGTTGCCGCCCGCCTTGAGCTGGTCCAGCGCGCGGTGCAGCGCCTCGCCATCGGCAGGATGCAGGCCGGCGGTGGGCTCGTCCAGCACATACACCACGCCGAACAGGCTGGAGCGGATCTGCGTGGCCAGGCGCAGCCGCTGCAGCTCCCCCGGCGACAGCGTCGGGGTGGTGCGATCCATCGACAGGTAGCCCAGGCCGAGGTCCTGCAGGGTAGCGATGCGTTCGACCAGGTCGTGCGCGATGCGCTGGGCGGCGATGCGTTTCTCCTCGGACAGGTCCGGGGTACGGCGCACATCGCTACTGCCGACATGCGACGGTCCGCCGCCGGCGGCACGTGCCTGCTGCGCCTTGCGTCCTGCCGCACGGCTGCGCGTGGTCCCGCTGGCCGGTGTGTCGAAGCGCCCCTCGGCAGCCGGCCGCAGCACCTCGGCCATGGCACTGAGCGAGTGCTGCGACAGCGCACCGATGTCCAGCCCGGCGAAGGTCACCGACAGCGCTTCCCGCTTGAGCCGCTTGCCATCGCAGACCGGGCACGCGGTACCGACCATGTAGCGCGCGACGCGTTTCTTCATCATCGCGCTCTGCGTGCTGGCGAAGGTATGCAGCACGTAGCGGCGCGCCCCGCTGAAGGTGCCCATGTAGCTGGGCTCGGTCTTGCGGCGTACTGCAGCGCGGGTTTCGGCCGGGGTGAAGCCGGCATACACCGGCGCCACCGGTTGTTCTTCGGTGAACAGGATCCAGTCGCGCTGCTTTTTGGGCAGGTCGCGCCACGGGATATCCACGTCGTAGCCAAGGGTGACCAGGATGTCGCGCTGGTTCTGCCCGTGCCAGGCCGGCGGCCACGCGGCGATGGCGCGCTCGCGGATGCTCAGCGACGGGTCCGGCACCATCGATTGTTCGGTCACTTCGTAGACATGCCCGAGCCCATGGCAGTTCGGGCAGGCGCCTTGCGGGGTGTTCGGCGAGAAGTCCTCGGCGTACAGCATCGGTTGCCTGGCCGGGTAGGTCCCCGCCCGCGAATACAGCATGCGCAACAGGCTGGACAGCGTGGTCACGCTGCCCACGCTGGAGCGCACGCTGGCGGTGCCGCGCTGCTGCTGCAACGCCACCGCTGGCGGCAGGCCCTCGATGGCATCCACATCGGGCACGCCAACCTGGTCGATCAGGCGCCGCGCATAGGGCGACAGCGACTCCAGGTAGCGCCGCTGCGCTTCGGCATACAGCGTGCCGAACGCCAACGACGACTTGCCGGAGCCGGAGATCCCCGAGAACACCACCAGCGCATCGCGCGGGATGTCCACGTCGACATCCTTGAGGTTGTGTTCGCGGGCGCCACGGACGCGTACGAAGGCATCGGTGGCGGGGGCGGTGCGGGGCTTGCGTGGGCTGCTCATGCACGCAGGATAGTGAGCGCGTGCGCAAGCGGCCAGTGAAGACAAGTGAGCGTGATGGGGTGTCCGGCGCTACACCGCCGCCAACCGCGCGGCACGGCGGGCCGCCGGACGTTCCACCACGAACGCGGCCACCGCATCGGACAACAGCCCCGCCTGGCGTTCCATCGCCTGCGCCGACGCCGATGCCTCCTCCACCAGCGCGGCATTCTGCTGGGTACTGCCGTCCATCTGCAGCAGCGTCTGCCCGACCTGCTCGATGCCCAGGCTCTGCTGCTGCGAGGCCGTCGAAATGCCGGCCATGATCGCGGTGACCTGCTGCACGCTGCCGACGATGCGGGTGATGGTCGCGCCGGCCTGGTCGACCTGGCGGGTGCCCGCCTCGACGGTCCCCACCGAGGCCTCGATCAGCGCCTTGATCTGTCGTGCCGCGTCCGCGCTGCGCTGGGCCAGCAGCCGCACTTCACTGGCCACCACCGCGAAGCTGCGGCCCTGCTCGCCGGCGCGCGCCGCTTCGACCGCCGCGTTCAGGGCCAGGATGTTGGTCTGGAAGGCAATGCCGTCGATGACTGCGGTGATGTCACCGATGCGACGCGAGGACAGCGCGATGTCGCGCATGCTGGCCACCACCTGCGCCACCGATGTCCCGCCCTGCTGGGCGATGCCGGCCGCGTCGATCGCCAACCGGTTGGCCTGCTGCGCCGCATCGGCGTTCTGCCGCACGGTGGCGGTCAGCGCTTCCATCGACGAGGCGGTTTCCTCCAGGTGCGCGGCCTGGCGCTCGGTGCGCCCGGCCAGCTCCAGGTTGCCGGCGACGATCTCGCCGGCCGCGCCGTTGATCGCCAGCGACGCCTGCTGGATGCGCGCGACGATGTCGGTGAGCTGCTGCACGGTGGCATTGGCATCATCACGCATGTGCGCGAAGACGCCCTGGAAATCCCCCTGCATGCGTACGCGCAGGTCGCCTTGCGCCAGCGCCGACAGCAGCGCCTGCAGGGCGGACAGATTGCCCTGGAAAGTGTCCAGCAGGCCGTTGATGCTGACCGCCAGGGTCCGCACGAAGCCCTGCTTGTTCGCCGTCTCGATGCGCCCGTGCAGCTGGCCGTGCGCAGCGGCATCGACCAGCGCGGCCACTTCGGTTTCCACGGTGGTTTCCAGCGCGCGGCTGCGCCATTCCACCGCCGCGCCCAGCAACTGGCCGTCGTCGAGGATCGGGTTGACCACCAGGTGGTAGCGGGTGCCGGCGTGTTCGATTTCCTGCTGCGTGGCCCCTGCCGTCGCCAGCGTCGCGGCGAGCCCGGCAAACGCCGGATGCAGGGCCTGTGCGGGCTGGCCACGCCAGCTGGCCTCGTCGAGCGACAGCTCGGCCAACAGCGCGCGGTTGAGAAAACCGATGCGGCCGTCCGGCTCCAGCACCATCAACCCGGTCTGCGCGCTGTCCAGCGCCTGGCGGGCGCGGGCGTTGTCGCGGGCGGCTGCGCGCTCGGCATCGATACGGTCGCGCAGGCGCTGCTGCATGTGCACCAGGCGCTGCGCCAGCTGGCCGATTTCATCATGCGGATTGTGCACGGCCAGCACCGTGTGCAGCCGATCCTCGGCGATATCCTCGGCAAAGCGCAGGGTATCGGCGATCGGCCGGCGTACCGCGCGCAGCACCAGCACCAGGCTGGCGATCAGCACCAGCGCCACTGCACCCAGGGTCAACCCGAACAGCAGCGTCATCGCCCGGGCCTGGGCCTGCTGGCGGCTACGGGCACGGTCCAGCGCGGTGGCCTGTGCGTGCTGCAACTGCTGCAGGGCCGGGGTGATCTGCGCGGCGGTATCGGCCAGCGATGCCGCCTCCACATCGAGTCCTATCCGCGCGGCGGTATAGGCCAGCAACCCGGCCTGGTAAGTATCCATGGCGGTACGCAGCGCTTGCTGCGCGGCGGCGGGCAGGGGCAGCGCCGACAGCGCCAGGTCGAACGGAAGCTTGGCATCGCTGGCGCGATCGGTATGCACCGAATCGCCGGTGAGCAGCAACAACGCTTCTTCACGGCGCATGGCCTGCCATTGCCCGGCCAGCGGCGCCAGCGCGTCGCCGTCGAGCAGGCCGGCCAAGGCCTCGGCACTGCCCTCCAGCTGGGCGCGCAGGCCGGCATCGCCCCGCCCCATCTCGTCCGCGCGCGCGTTCAGGGTGTCGATACCCTCGGCGAATTCCCGCACGCGCGTGGCCAGCGTATGCAGTGCGGCGGTGGTACCGGCATCGCGCCGGTGGTGCTGCAGCTGCGCCAGCGATTGCTGCAGCTGGTGTTGGGCCTGCCGCAGCGCGTCGCGATCGGCGGCGTCGAAGCCGATGGCATAGCGGGTCTGCAGCAGGCGCGCTTCAGCCACCTGGGTCGCCAGCGCACCGGCAAGGGCGGCATCGTGCTGGTGGATGGCGAACGTATCGGCGGCCCGCTCGCTGTTGTAACGGGTCCACGCATAGACCAGGGCCACCACCAGCAGGCCGCAGCCGCAGACCAGCAGCGCGGCCTTCAACTTGCGTGCGACACTGAGCCGGCGCAGGGCGTGCAGCGGCAGGGTGAACAGATGCAACGGAAACAGGCGGCGGGGGAGGGCCGACATCACGTACTCCAGGCGTAAGGACGCCTCTATATCGGCCGCACCCACCATGACTTTAGGCCACGCCCGCATCCACCCTGCAGCACTGCTGGCCTGTGCCCGTTGTAGCCGCTGCAGGCGACGGCAAGATGACCAATCGCGCGCCGTGCCGGACCGCGACACAGCGTTCCACCACGCCTGCCCTCCCCCGCCTTGACCTCAACCGTGGTTGAGGCGGCACCGTGGCCTCCTCCTTTCGATACCCTCCCTGCCATGGATACCCAGCACCTCACCGACTACCTGCAGCGCCTGGGCTGGGACACACCGCCAGCCCCTACGCTGGCCACCCTGGCGCGGCTGCAGGAGCAGCACAACGCCACGTTCCCGTTTGAAACGCTCACCACGCTGCTGCGCGATGCCGTCGCCATCGACCTGCCCAGCGTGCAGCACAAGCTGCTGCATGAAGGTCGCGGCGGTTACTGCTTCGAGCTCAACGGGATGTTCCTGGCCCTGCTGCAGCAGCTGGGGTTCGATGCGCGCGCGATCGCCGCGCGGGTGGTCATGGACGCTCCCGATGGCCCGCTGGCCGCACGCACGCACATGCTGGTGCTGGTGCACCTGGAGGCAGTGGACTACATCGTGGACGTCGGCTTTGGCGGCAACACGCCCACCGGCCCGCTGCGGCTGGACCATCGCTTCGCCCAGCCAACCCCGCACCAGCACTACCGGCTGGACCTGCAGCACGACCAGTACCTGCTACAGGCCGAGGTTGCCGGTGAGTGGCGGCCGCTGTATCGCTTCGACCTGCAGCCACAGGCACCGATCGACCATGTGGTGGGCAACTGGTATGTGTGCACGCACCCCGATTCCTCCTTCCCCGGCCAGCTGCGGGTGGCCCTGGCCGGCCCCGGCTGGCGGCGCACGATCGGTGCCGGGGCCTACACCATTCACCGTACCGGGCAGCCCAGCGAGCGTCGCGCACTGGTCGATGCAGCCGATGTGCTGCGCGTGTTGCGGGATGACTTCGGCATCACCGTACCGGTGCACCCGCGCCTGCACGATGCGATCGCGGCATGGCTGCGTGGCGCGGCATGAGCGGCCGCGCCACGCATGAGGTCAGCGCGTGACCGGCAACGCCAGCACCGCGGCGGTGGGCATGACCGCACCGAAGGCATCGGAGATTCCGGTCAGCGCGGCCCGGTGCAGTTCCGCGGCCGAGACCACACCGTTGCCGTCATGGGCGGCAATGCTGCGCGTGGCCACCGCATCGGATGGCACGATCACCTCATAGCCCAGCGGAGCGGCATCGCGCGCGGCGGCGGCGACGCAGGCATGGGTCATCAGCCCGCTGACGATCACCGTCTTGATGCCTTTGGCCTTCAACTGCGCATCCAGGTCGGTGCTGGCGAACACGCTGACCGTGTTCTTCTTCAACAGCGCGTGATGGGGCGCCGGCTGCATGCCCGCCACCAGGGCCACCCCATCGCTGCCGTCGGCGAACACCGGCGCGCCGGCCGGATTGACATGCTGCACATGGAACACCGCGATGCCGTTGGCGTCGGCCATGCGTACCAGTTGCTGGCTGTTGGCCAGGGCGGTGGCGCCGTCGGGAATGTGCAGCTTGCCGGTGTAGTACTCGTTCTGGAAATCGATCACCAGCAGCGCGGTGCTGGCGGCCTCCAGCTGCTGCGGCGCGCTGGCACCCCCGAGGGTGCGCAGGGTCGGTGCGTCGACGGGGGTGGCGGCCGTGGCCGTGGCGACGGCCAGGCTCATGCCGGCGACAAGGGGAAGAATGAGGCCTTTCATGGGGACAACTCCTGCAGGGGCAATGGGGTGGGCGCGGCGGCGGCAGGGCGCTGCCACCGGCTGCAGGCAGTGTTGGGCAATCGCAACGCCGGCAATAGTGGCCCGGATGCCATTTGTTGCTAGGATCGGGCCATGCCGACCCCACCTCCCCTGCACCGCGTTGCCGTGGTTGCCTACCAGCACATCAGCCCCTTCCACCTGGCCGTGCCGTGCATGGTGTTCGGCGAGGACCTGGCCCGGCTGGGCGCGCCGCGCTACGCGCTGACCGTCTGCACCGCCGAGCCGGGACCGCTGCAGACCCCGGCCGGTTTCAGCATCGGCGTGGAACACGGGCTGGACGTACTGGCCGCCGCCGACACCATCGTGGTGCCGGCCTGGCGCGATCCGGCCGAACCGGCACCGCCGGCGCTGCTGGCCGCCTTGCGCGCCGCGCACGCGCGTGGCGCGCGGCTGGTGGGGCTGTGCCTGGGCGCGGTGGTGCTGGCGCAGGCGGGCCTGCTCGATGGGCGTCGTGCGTCCACCCACTGGGTGTTCATGGATGACGTGGCCGCCCTGCATCCCCGCGTGCAGCTGCAGCGCGACGTGCTGTACGTGCAGGACGACACCCTGCTGACCTCCGCCGGCACCGCCGCGGCAATCGACTGCTGCCTGCACATGGTCCGCCAGGACCACGGGGCCGAAGTGGCCAGCCGGGTCGCACGGCGCATGGTGGTTGCCCCACACCGCCAGGGCGGGCAGGCGCAGTACATCGAGCAGCCCCTGCCGACCCGGTTTGGCGATGACCGCCTGGCCTCGGTACTGGAGTGGGCGCTGTTCCACCTGCACGAGCCGATCGGCATCGACAGCCTGGCCGAACGCGCGCGTATGAGCCGACGCACCTTCACCCGGCATTTCCGCGCGACGACCGGCACCACCTTCAACCAGTGGCTGCTGGACCAGCGCCTGGCCCGCGCGCAGCGCCTGCTGGAGACCAGCGATACGGCGATGGACAGGGTTGCCGAACAGGCCGGGTTCGGTTCGACGGTGTCGCTGCGCAGCCATTTCAGCAGTGCCTACGGCGTATCGCCGGGGGCCTACCGGCGCACCTTCCAGGGCAGCGGACCGGCACTCGGTGGCGTGGCCGCCGACGCCGGCCGGTAAGCACGCAGCAGCGGCAACGGGTCATACGCCCCGTCGCGCCCGTAGATGCCCCAGTGCAGGTGGGGCGGCGTGCCCTTGGCATTGCCACTGTCGCCGACGTATCCCAGCACGGTGCCCGCGCTGACCACCTCACCGCGCGCCAAGCCCTCGCGCCACCGGTCCAGGTGGGCGTAGTAGTAGCGTTCGCGTGCCGGCCCCAGCACCCATACCTGGCGACCACCGAGCCCGCCCTCGCGCACGTCCACCACGATGCCGTCGCTGGCACTGCGGACGGCAGTGCCGCGTTTGGCGAAGATGTCGATCCCCGCATGGGTACGGTCACGCCCGCGCGGCGCGCCGAAGGTAGCGGCGATGCGCCGGGCCGCCACCCCTTCCACCGGTACCGGTAGCGCGCTGGGCGGCGGCATCCTCACCAACGTCCACAGCGCACGCGGTGCCTGCGCCCAGGGGCTGTTCCACAGGCTGGCCAGGGCCAGCGCGCTGGCGGCGAGCACCAACAGGCGTACCCATCCGCGGCGCAGGCGCCGCGCACGGGACGGGGCTGGGTCGGGCCGTTGCGGGTGCAGCGGCCGGTTGGGCGGTACGGCGGCGGTCATGCGGGATCCAGGTGGACGGGCATCCCCAAGGGTAGGCAGCGTCTGTGCGCTGGGCATGAAGTGGCGTCCACACCACAGTGACCGCAAAGATGGACGGTGGCTTCACGGCGAATCTGCTGAACTGCCGCTGTCGCCGGGGAAATGTCGTTCACCCTTCCCTCCGCTGCATCGTCAGCAGGCTGCTATCGAAGGCCCCACCATGACTATCGCATTGAAGATCTTTCTGCTGCTCGGCGCCGTGTTGTACGGGGTGCCCGCGCTGGTGTGGTGGATCAATCATCGCCGCGCCATCCGCGCCCGCCAGGACCTGGCCGCCATCAGTGCCCAGGGTGCGCCGCGATGACCCTCACCGTGCAGGCCCATTGAGCTGACCGCCTGATCGCCGGGGAAACCGGACTGTCCTTCGGCAGGGGGCGGCAACGACTGCAGCTGCGCATCGCAGTCCGTGAGCTTGCAGCGGGCGCCCCGGTCCAGCGGGTATCCGAACGCCTGGGGTACCAGTCGGCCACTGCCTTCATCACGATGTTCAAGAAGGCATTGGGGCTATCGCCAACCCGCTACTTCGCGGCGCGCTCGCGCAGCCAGGCAGTTGGCACCCAAGCGCTGGAATAGCCGTTTCGGGCAGTGTCGGTGCGGTTACTGCTGGCCCTGAAGCCGCGCCTCCAGGTAGCGCTCAGCATCGGCGCGTGTAGCAACAAGGACCGGGCCCTGTTCGTCGCGCCAGAACGGCAACCGCCATTGTGGGTCGCGACATTTGCTGAGCACGCAGACGGACAGGTTCCCATCCGGGCGCTGGACAACGAGGCTGACCCGATCCGAATCCGGCAAGTAATGCTCGACAAGGACGCTCTCGCCCTGGCCCAGCGGGACGCCCCAGAGGGCGCCGTATCGCTCTTCCCACCTCATCGGGGTTTCAAGGAGCGCATCATCCACGCTTGGCACCGCGACCGCGCGAGGCAGGCCGCGGGGGAAGTCCACTCCCATACTGCTGCCACCATGCCGCCAGTGCTTCCATCATCGGCCCAAGACCCAACGCCTTGGCGGTGATCTCATATTCAACCCTCGGCGGCACCTCCGCGAAAACGGTTCTTGAGACCAGTCCGTCCTCTTCCAGCTCTCGGAGCTGAGCGGTCAACATGTGTTGGGTGATCCCCGGAATTGCCTTGCGCAACTCCCCGAACCTGTAGATGCGTTGATTCAGCAGCCACATGATTTCCAGCTTCCACTTTCCCGAGAGCAGGGCGAACGCGCGACGCATTTCCTCATGCATGTTCAGTTCGCTGCCCTCATTAGTATTCTTTTCCATACTAAGCCCTGTTATTTCATCCTACTTGCGGCGTTTCATCTTAGTCGACATTCTCCCGGCACGTCGAAAACGCCGACAAGCACGGGATAACCTCATGGCCGCCAGCTACATCTACTGGATCAGCACAGCACTGCTGTCGCTGCTCTATGTTTCTTCAGCACTGCTTTATGCAATCAAAGGCGCCTACGTGCGCAGCGCGCAGGCCGAGCTTGGTTTCTCTGCCAGCTACCTGGTGCCCTTCATGGTGGTGATAAAGCTGCTGGCGCCGCTGGTGATCCTGTCACGCATCAACGTCGGGCTCAGCGACCTTGCCTACGCGGGAATTCTCTACCACCTGCTGCTGTCGGGGCTGGCGCACCTGGGGGTTGGCAAGCCCAAGGACGCATTCCCCGCTGCCTTGGGCCTGGTACTTCTGGTCGCTTCGTTCGCAACGCAGAACCTCGCGCGTGACACGCCCTCCCCCTATGCGCCGGCCACGGCCACCGTCGCTGGCGCGCTGCCGGCCAGCGGTTACTACGCAGCGTTCGTGCTCGATCCGGACGGCCACAACATCGAGGCGGTTTTCCATGATGCCTCCCGGCGCTGAGCCGCCCTTGCAGGACGTTGGCGACCTCGCAGCAGACCGTTGTGAACTTCATATTGAGGGCGAGCGCGTTGCGTTGCGTACAAGCATCGCGGTGTCCGAGGCGGAGCTGGTGCTCCGCCTGGCCAACGTGCTTGCCGACGATACAGAGGCACCGTCACGGCTGCTGGCGTTCGTCCAAGCCCAGGTGGATGGACAGGGCAGTGCTACGTCCCGCGTTGCCATGACAGGGGATGACTACGCCGAAGAGGTTGCTCGCAAGATCGCGATCTTCGCGTTGGGCCTGGTTTTCACCCATCAGGAGGCTAGGCGCACGGTGGCCGATACAGTTGCGCGAGGCGGTTCAAGGGTATCGATCCGCCTGTGCGGTGGCGCGGTCATGGTCTGCCTGGAAGATCAGGCTGCGCCATCCAGGACCTGGCACTTCACCGCCCTTGATACAAAGGGCCCTGCGCCTCTGCACTGACGTCCACGACAGGTTCGCCGGGCGGCGGTGCGGCACAGATCCTTCCCCTGCCCCATCCTGTGCAACACCGCGTGTGCGCTCTACCATGGGCGATGCTGGGACTCAGCCCACACCGGGAGTTGGATCATGGAAGGCTTGAGCCTGGTCACCGCCGAGGTGGCCGACACCGAGGTATTGTTCCGGCTGATGCAGCTGTATTACTTCGAGGCATCCTCGTGGAGCGGCGAGGAAATCCGTCCCGACGGCCTGTACGACTGCGCACGCGCCGATGTTGAGGCGACGCTTCGGGAGCAGCCGCACTGGGCGCGGCTGCTGTGGTTCAACGGCGTCCTGTGCGGATTCGTGCTGGTGGACGACATCGATTTCCAAGGCCGCCGCCTCCCCGAACTGGCAGACCTGTTCGTGCTGCCTACCCATCGTGGCAAAGGCATCGCCGCTGCCGTTGTCGCAGCCCTGGTCACGCCGGGCAGCGGCCAGTGGCTGTTGGCCACCTATCGCAACGACCACGGTGCGTACGCGTTCTGGCAACGAAACCTGCCGAAGATGGGGATGGCGGTCGAGGTTTGCGTCGCGTCCGAGGCGTCCGATTTCCGCTCGTTCCTGATAGGCGCGCGGCCGAGCTGAATCCCGGGGCTTCGCCACGCTTGTCTCCACATCGATTGGCACCGATGCCCTTGCGCTGGTAGGTCACCACCGTGGGTGGTGACGCTGTTCGCCGCAGGTCGGCGCCGGAGGCGTCACACGCAAGGGCATCGGTGTCCGGCGCTCGCCCCCCCCCTGCCGCCTGAACTCACCCACCCTTGCAACGCGCGTGGTGCTTTCCCACAGAGGGGAAAAGAACCTTTTTTACGCCGGCAGCAGCCGGCTATTGCGTGCTGCGGTCCACATACGGCCGCGACTGCAGGATCAGTACCTCATCGCCGACCACGGCCCATTCAATGTCCTGGTCCACGCCGCCCAGCGCCTGCCGGGTAGTGCCCGCTATCGTTGCCAGGCGCACGATGAGTGCATCGGTCAGCACCTGGCGTGTGCCGGTGATGGGTACTTCGCGGACGCCGCCCCCTGCCTTGGCCACCAGCTGTGTCTCTTCAGCGGACCGGCTCAACACCTGCACCGCCTTGGACCAGGTCGAGTACATCACTTGTTCGGCCTGGCGCTTGCCCTCCACCACCCGAATACCCAGCCCACGCTTGGCCGAGATATAGGTGATGTGGCGGCGGGCGGCATCGAATGGATCCCGGGTAATCATCACTCCCGAACTGTCCGAGGGCGCGGCACGCTGCACCAGCACGGCCATCGCCACCGCATCCTGCCCCAGTCCGGCCGCCGTGCGCGCCTCGTAGGCCTCGAAGTTGTAGACCGACGCCCACACCGTCTGCACTGCGTTGGCCACCGCATCGCTGCGGGTCACATTGGGAACCGTGGTGTACAGACCGGCACCACTGAAGCCGGGCAGGTCTTCGGAATTGGACGAGCTGCGTACGAACACGCCGGCGCCCTGCAGTTGACCCTGCCATTGCGCGTCCAGCGCGCGAATGAAGGCCGCGTCGGGTGCGGCGCGGGTGATCTCCGCCCGCAGCGCTGCCAGTGCCTCACGACGCACGTTGGGGTCGGTACTGAAGCCCGGGCGACGTTGCAGTTCGGCCAGGCGCGCCGGAATCTGCAGGCGCTGCATCATCGCCTGATGGTGCGAGAACGGGATGCAGAAACCATCCGGTACGCGCGCGGCAGGGGGCAGCGCCGCTTTCAGCGTGCCGAGGTTGGCGGCCTTGACGCCACAGTGGCTGCTGTCGCGCGCACGCAGGACCGCCAAGGGCTTGAGCGCGGTCACCGTCAGGTCCGGACGCGGCAGGTTGCGTGCCCCCGGGCTGGCCGCGGTGGCCGACGGGGTCCGTGCCGGACGCGTCAGTGGCGTCACCTTGTAGTCGTTGTGGGTGACCTCCAGCTGCACCCAGCGCCCGTCGTACTGGCGCAGGGCATTGCGTGCATCGCGCAGATACACGTTGGGAATGCCCCACCCCTTGGCCAGCAGGTTGACGTGCGACAGCAGGGTGGACGGGCGCTGCGTCACCAGACCGGCGACCGGCGCCAGCGCAATGGGCACCTCATCCAGCACCGGGATGTCGCGCGGCGACAGCGCGCGCAACTGCGCCTCGGTCCGTACGATCCGCAGCCGTCCCTCGGCACGGCCGGTGTTCAGTGGCAGGAAACGCTGCTCGCGCAGCAGCGCTTCCTGGGTGACGAAGGCCAGGCCCATTTCGCTGGCCAGCTGCTCCTGGCGGGTGGAGTTGCTCTTGAAACGGATGGCCTCGCCGAATGAAGCGCGGACCACCTGGTCGGTCTGGCGCAGCAGGGGTGCGGTGAGCTGGTCGCCTTCCCAGAACTCGTAGGTGTAACCCGGCAGATCGCGTTGCCAACTCGCGGTGCCAAACAGGAACCGGCGCTGTGGGTCGCGGTACTGCGCATTGAGTGTGGCCTTGTCCAAGCCGGGCAGCAGCCGCTGGCGGCGCACGAACTGCTCGTGCAGTGGATGCCGGGGCGTGTTGATGTAATAGATGCGCCCCGCATTCTTGCGGTCGATTACGAAGATCAGGTGCGGCATCTCCAGCGCGGTGCCGGCGTTGTAGACGCGGGCCAGCTGCATGAACTGCGCGCGGCTGTCGATGCGCGACAGATAGTCCGGCCCCGCCACCTGTGCGGGGGCGTCATCGGTGCCTGGGCGGTACTCGTAGGGCGAGGGCTTGCGAGCAGTCTGTGCCGTCGCGGTGGCGGTGCACCACAGCAACATGACGATGGTGGCCAGCGCCAGCAGATGCAGCCGCCCTGCGCGATACGTACGGGCTCGTTCCATGATGCCGGTGCGGGAGTGGGGAGCGAGGATGATAAGCCAGTACAGGGGGCACAACGTGCCAACATCACGCTGGCACAGCGCCCTTCGTCAAAATTAAAACACCTGCTTGAAACACCCCTAACTTCGCCGAACTGGACACCATCCACCGCTTCCGCCAGACTTCGCCCTTTCCCGCTTCGTGGCACCCATGGCGAAACTGCTGGTCCTGCATGGCCCCAACCTCAACCTGCTCGGCACCCGCGAGCCGGGCGTGTATGGGCACACCACGCTGGCGCAGATCGACCAGGCCCTTGCCGCCCAGGCGCAGGCCGCCGGGCACGCGCTGGAGCACCTGCAGTCCAACGCCGAGCACAGCCTGGTGGACCGGGTGCAGGCCGCGCGTGAAGACGGCACCGCCTTCATCCTGATCAACCCGGCCGCGTTCACCCATACCTCGGTGGCCCTGCGCGATGCGCTGGCCGCGGTGGACGTGCCGTTCATCGAAATCCACCTGTCCAACCCGCATGCACGCGAGCCGTTCCGCCAGCACAGCTATTTCAGCGACAAGGCGGTGGGGGTGATCTGTGGCTTCGGTGCGGACAGCTATCGCTATGCGATGGATGCGGCACTGACCCGCCTGCAGGCTACTGGCGCCTGATGAACCTGCTGCGCGCCCTTGCCTGCGTGATGCTGTCGGCTGGCCTGTGTGCCGGTGCCGTGGCGTCCGACCGCGAGGACGAGGGTATCGACTGCGCGCATCCGACCACCACGATGGAGAGCGACCTGTGCGCCTCGGACGTGGCGGCCGCCGCCGACGTCGAACTCAATACCGTCTATGCGCAGGCGCGCAGGCAACTGCGCACACCGGCCAACGGCGGCAGCTGCAGTTACTGCGGCAACGCCGAACAGCAGCTGGTGCAGGCCCAGCGCGCCTGGATGCAGCTGCGCGACCACGACTGCGACGCGGTATACGCACTCAACTCAGATGGCACCGCGCGCAATGGCGCGCAGATGCGCTGCCTGATCACCCATGCGCGCGACCGCATGCGCCAACTGCGCGACTTCTACGAATTGCTTTGACCCGAGCGCACCGCGCTTTCCACCCCAATCACCACACCACATCACAAGCCAAGAGGCCACCATGGATCTCCGCAAAATCAAGAAGCTGATCGACCTGCTGGAAGAGTCGAACCTCGCCGAAATCGAAATCAAGGAAGGCGAAGAATCCGTGCGCCTGTCGCGCGCCCCGGTCGGCACCTTCGCGCAGATGGCTGCCCAGCCCGCGCCGGTGTATGCCGCGCCGGCCGCTGCTGCCCCGGCCATGCCGATGCAGTCGCCCACCGAAGCGTCCACCGGCGGCACCGCCAAGCCGGGCAATGCCCTGCCCGACGGCCACGTGCTGCGCTCGCCGATGGTCGGCACGTTCTATTCGTCGTCTTCGCCGGAAAAGCCGGCCTTCGTCAGCATTGGCCAGCAGGTCAAGGAAGGCGAGACCCTGGCCATCATCGAGGCGATGAAGATGTTCAACCCGATCGAAGCCGATGCGTCGGGCACCATCGTGGCCATCCTGGGTGAGAACGGCCAGCCGGTGGAATTCGACCAGCCGCTGTTCGTGATCGGCTGAGGGGCAGACCATGCTCGACAAAATCGTCATTGCCAACCGGGGTGAGATCGCGCTGCGCATCCTGCGCGCGTGCCACACCCTGGGCATCCGCACGGTGGCCGTGCATTCCACGGTCGACCGCAACCTCAAGCACGTGGCCATGGCCGATGAATCGGTCTGCATCGGTCCGGCGGCCTCGGCCGACAGCTACCTCAACATCCCGGCATTGATCGCCGCGGCCGAAGTAACTGACGCGCAGGCGATCCACCCCGGCTATGGCTTCCTGTCGGAGAACGCCAACTTCGCCGAGCGCGTGGAAGAGTCCGGTTTCATCTTCATCGGCCCCAAGGCCGACACCATCCGCCTGATGGGCGACAAGGTGGAAGCGATCCGCGCGATGAAGGCCGCCGGCGTGCCGTGCGTGCCCGGCTCGGGCGGCCCGCTGGGCGAGGACATCGTGGCCAACACCAAGATCGCCCGTGAGATCGGTTACCCGGTCATCATCAAGGCCTCTGGCGGCGGTGGCGGTCGTGGCATGCGCGTGGTGCATGCCGAAGCGTCGTTGAAGACCTCCATCGAGACCACCAAGAGCGAGGCCAAGGCCGCGTTCGGCAATGGTGAGGTGTACATGGAGAAGTTCCTGGAAAATCCGCGCCACGTGGAGATCCAGGTACTCGCCGACGGCCAGGGCAACGCAATCCACCTGGGTGAGCGCGACTGCTCGATGCAGCGCCGCCACCAGAAGGTGGTGGAAGAAGCACCGGCACCGGGCATCAGCGCCGAAGACCGCGAGCAGATCGGCAAGGTCTGCGTGGAAGCCTGCATCCGCATCGGCTATCGCGGCGCGGGCACCTTCGAGTTCCTGTACGAAGACGGCCGCTTCTACTTCATCGAAATGAACACCCGTATCCAGGTGGAGCATCCGGTGACCGAAATGGTGACCGGCATCGATCTGGTGGTGGAGCAGCTGAAGATCGCCGCCGGCCAGAAGTTGTCGCTCAAGCAGAGCGACATCGTGCTGACCGGCCACGCGATCGAATGCCGCATCAACGCCGAAGATGCCGAAACCTTCGTGCCGAGCCCGGGCCAGATCACCGCGTTCCACCCGCCCGGCGGCCCTGGCGTGCGCGTGGATACCCACATCTACGCCGGCTACCGCGTACCGCCGAACTACGACTCGATGATCGGCAAGCTGATCGTGCACGGCCCGGATCGCGAAACCGCGATCGCGCGCATGCGCGTGGCACTGAGCGAGATGGTGGTGGACGGGATCAAGACCAACGTCGCGCTGCAGCAGCGGATCATGCGCGACAAGGGCTTCCAGGCCGGTGGGCAGAACATCCACTACCTGGAAAAGCGCCTGGCCGAACGCAAGACCAAGTCGATCGCGTTGACCTGATCGACGGCACCATGCGTTACAGCAGAAAGGCGGGGATTACCCCGCCTTTTTGTTTGCTTCCGATCGGGTGGATCGTACCGACCAACGGTCGGTACCTACCGTGCGCGGCATGAGTGCCGGCATCGGCAGCGCACGTACCGGCGCCGGGTACAGCAACGACTGCAGGCCGTGCAGCGCATACCAGACCCGGCAACAGCACCCACCGCAACGGGCGCGCAACGTCGGCGCCCGCCGCCCTGTCCGGGCTCAACGCGAGGCGTCGGCCGACGTCACCTGGGTGTTGCGGACCGGCGCCACGCCCTGCGACGAGGTCGGGTCGACAATCACCATGGTCTCGGTGGAGCCATCGGGCCAGACCACCTGGAAGGTGCTGCCGGCCGGCAACGAGGCGAACGGCATGCCGCTCTGCGCGCGATACACCGCAGCCACCTGGCTGGCACCGGCGCGGCGCACGTCTTCATTGGCCTTGACCGAGGTCAGCTTGACCTTGGACAGGCTGCGATAACGATCCTCGTAGGTATCGATCATCACCAGGCCCACCGCACCGGCCGAGTACGCCACGAACAGTACTACCCAGAACCAGAACTTGGCACCGTGCAGGATTCGACGGTAATTCATCGCCCTTTCCTCTGCTTGACCAGCAATTCAACCAACGTTTTCATTTTCCCCGCACCTTGCCGCGAAACCGCGGCGTCATATACGAAGGCGCCAAAATCCTGGCCGCCGTCCTGCGAACAGATCCCTCCGTTCGCGCAGAAATTGTTCATCAGCACGCTGTCCGGCCCGCAGGCCATGCCCAGCTCACACGCCGCCAACCGCCAGGCCAGTTCGCTGAACTGATCGCCGGCCACCATTCCCTCCATCGCGCGGTCGCCGCTGGCACGCACGCCCATGCCGGTGGACAGCGCCATGTAGGCTTCCGGGTCGCGCGAATCCATCACCCGCTCCACCAACCCGCGGCGATACTCCGGGCTGTTCTGCAGCGGCTCACCCTCGGCGAACAGCGAGGCTTCGGCGGCCAGATTGCCGGCCTTGGCCGCCTGCACGCGCTGGGCCAGGATCAGCTGGCGGCCGAGATGGTCGCTGGCCACGAACCCGGCGCAGCGCCGCGCCACCCGCTCGCGCGCCTGCACCATCGCCGGCGAGGCGGTCATGCCCATGCCCGACAGCAAGGCGTTGTCCAGCTGGTAGCCGCCCGGGTCCATCGCGTAGATCGCGCAATAGTCATACACCCGGCTGACCATCCAGCCGGCTTCGGCATTGCCGTTGCTGGCCTGCAGCTGCAGGCGCTGGGCATAGGCATACAGATCGGTGTCGCCTTCGATATCGGCGCGGATGTCCAGCGGCAGGCCCGAGGGGATCGCGTTGCCCCGCTCCACCGACAGCAACTGGCGCGCCAGTTGCTGCGCCTGCACCGGCATTGCCGCATCCATCGTCCCCGGTGCCTCGTTGATCGCCGAGGGCGCCGCATCGTCGTGGCGCACGTGACCACCGGCGCGGTAGCCCACCACCCCCAGCAACGCCAGGGCCGGTACGACCAGCAACCAGGTTTTGAGGGTGGGCACGATCGCCATGCGCGGGAGCGGGGATACCGATAGGCAGAAGAACGCCAAGTTTAGCAAGCCTCCGTGGAGCTGTCTGAACCGCCTATCGGTCGCATTCTCGCCGCCGTGCGAGACACAACAATGACGATGCACGGGCCGCGACCGCCCACAATGGTCTAGCATTCACGGTTTTCCGCAGGTCTTTGCCCCCATGCCGTTCCTCGAACTCTCCCTACGCTGCAGCGAAGCCACCCAGCCCCGCTACGAAAACGCGCTGGACGACGTCGGCGCGCTGGCGGTCACCCTGCTCGACGCCGATGCCGATACCAGCAACGAGCGTGCGATCCTGGAACCGGGCGTGGGTGAGACCCCGCTGTGGAACGACCTGGTGCTGACGGCGCTGTTCGCCGCCGAGACCAACGCACTGGCGCTGTTGGCCGCGCTGGAAGCCTTCGATCCCGGCCTGGACTGGTCGCAGGCCAGCTTCCGCGCCGTCCAGGATGAAGACTGGGAACGCGCCTGGCTGGACCAGTTCCATCCGATGGCCTTCGGCGAGCGCACCTGGATCGTGCCGTGGAACCACGAACTGCCCGACGCCGCGCAGGCCGATGACGCGGCGGTGATCCGGCTCGACCCGGGCCTGGCGTTCGGCTCGGGTACCCACCCGACCACCGCGCTGTGCCTGCGCTGGCTTGATGGGCTGGCAGCGCAAGGCCTGCTGGAGGGCCGTAGCGTGCTCGACTTCGGCTGTGGCTCGGGCATCCTCGCGCTGGCCGCGCTGAAGCTCGGTGCCGCGCAGGCCGTGGGCGTGGACAACGACCCGCAGGCGGTGATCGCCACCGGCGACAACGCCGAGCGCAACGGCCTGCAGGACCGGGTGCAGGTGTACCTGCCCCATGACGAACCGCAGGCTACCTACCCGGTGGTGGTGGCCAACATCCTGGCCTCGGCACTGGATGCCTTGGCCGAGGTGCTGGCCGCGCGCGTCGCCACCGGCGGTCGCATTGCGCTGTCGGGCATCCTGCATGGACAGGAAGCGGAGCTGCTGGTGCGTTACGCACCGTGGTTCGAGCAGCTGGAGGTGGCACAGGACGACGACTGGATGCGCATCACCGGCATCCGCCGCGCGTGAGGCGGCTTGAACGTGCTTGAATGGGCGCGACCCTGCTGCCCGGCCCCGACCCGATGACCGAGCCTACGCCGCCGCCCCGCCGACCCCTGGCAACGTTCCTGCGCACCCGCCAGGACGATGCGTCACGTCCCGACCCGGCCGCCGCGGACGATGCACCGTTGCCGGCGCCGGAGGTCCGTGCGGAGGAACGGGAATCGCCGCCGGTCTCGGTGTTCGATCCACCGCCCGGCGAGCGCGATGGCGATGGCGAACAACCGCAGCCCGTCATCGAACCCAGCCAGGACACGGCCCACGCCGCGCCTGCGGCAGCGGCTGACATCGCGCCGACGGCGACGGCGACGGCGGCCGGCACTGACGATGCCGACCACCGCGCCACACCCGCTGACGCGCGTGGCGGCATCGCGCCACGTTTCATGCACGTGCCGCCCCAGCGCCTGCACACGCCACGCTGGCAGTGGGCAGTGCTGGCCGGCCTGATCGTGCTGTTGACCGTGCAGATCGCGGTGGCCGATCGCGCCCGCCTCGCTGCCGATGCCGGCACCCGGCCGTGGATCGCCGGGCTATGCAGCGTGTTGCGCTGTCGCCTGCCGGCCTGGCAGGAGCCTGCGGCGATCAGCATGCTCAGCCGCGATGTGCGACCGGTCACCGGCCAGCCCGGTGCCCTGCAGGTGCAGGCCAGCTTCCGTAACGATGCACGCTGGGCCCAGGCCTGGCCATCGCTGCGGTTGTCGCTGTCCGATGCCGACGGCCGCGTCATCGGCACCGGCGTGTTCGCACCCCGCGATTACCTGGACCCTGCGCTGGACACCCACAGCGGATTGGAACCGGGACAAAGCGCACAGATTGCATTCCGCGTGCGCGAACCGGCCGCGTCCACCGTCGCATTCACCTTCGAGTTCCTGTAACCGGGCATTCCAGGGGTGAGCGTGGCAGCCTGCCCACGCACGCGCTAGACTGGCCCCCTACATTTCTCCGCCAGGGGCTGCTGTCTACCCCGGCATCTGCACCGGGATACTTCTTGAACGCTGTCCTTTCTCGTCCTGACAATAGTCGTGGCGCGCCGAAGCCACCGCTGCGCGAACACGTGGCCCAATCGGTCAGGCGCTACCTGCGGGACCTGGATGGCTGCGATGCCGACGATGTGTACGAGATCGTCCTGCGCGAAATGGAAATCCCGCTGTTCGTGGAAGTGCTCAACCACTGCGAAGGCAACCAGAGCCGCGCGGCGGCAATGCTGGGCATCCATCGCGCCACGCTGCGCAAGAAGTTGAAGGAATACGGCATCGCCACCTGAGCGATGACGCCCGTACAACGCCTCAACCGCTCCAGAAATACCGCACCAGGTGGAAAAATACCGGTGCGGCGAAACACACCGAATCCAACCGGTCGAGCATGCCGCCATGGCCCTCGATCATGTGGCCCCAGTCCTTGATGCCGCGATCGCGCTTGATCGCCGACATCACCAGGCCACCCCAGAATCCCATCAGGTTGACCACCAGCGACATCCCGAACGCCTGCCACGGCGTGAACGGGGTCAGCCACCACAACGCCGCGCCCAGCGCGCTGGCCGACAGCACGCCGCCGATGAAGCCTTCCACCGTCTTGGAGGGCGACAGCTTCGGCGCGATCAGGCGCCTGCCGATCAACTTGCCCCAGATGTACTGCAGCACGTCCGAGGACTGCACCACGATCACCAGGAAGGCGAACAGCAGCAGGTTGCGCGCCGGCTCCACCCCGGCCAGGCGAAGGTTCAGCAGGGCCGGCACGTGTGAGATGCAGAACACGCAGATCATCAGGCCCCACTGCACCTTGGAGGTACGCTCCAGGTAATCGGTGGTATCGCCGCCGATCGTGGACAGGATCGGCAGGAACAGGAACGCGTACACCGGGATCAGCAGCGTGTACATGCCGTACCAGTCGGTCCACACCAGCCAGTACTGCCAGGGCAGCACCACGTAGAACGCCACCAGCAGCGCGTAGTAATCGCCAGCGCGGGTGGGGGTGAGGGTGATGAACTCGCGCAGCGCGAACAGCGACACCAGCGCAAACAGGATCACCACGCCGGTACGGCCGAAGAAGAACGCCAGCGCCACCACCGCCGCCATCACCCACCACGCACGGATCCGCGATACCAGGTTGGCCAGCACCGTGCTGGGCGCATGCCGTGAGCGCCAGCGCAGGGTCTCGGCAATCACCGTGGCCACCACCAACACCACGGCGATGCCGACGAACAGCAACCGGGTCTGCGCGTGGGTGGACAACCGCGCCACGTCACCGGCCAGGCTGGAGAACAACAGCACGCCCGCGGCCGCCATCATGCGCGGCCCCGGCGCGGTTGCGGGTCCAGTGCCAGCAGCGCCATGCGGGCACGCTCAAGGAACCGTTCCTTGTCCTCGTCGGCCTTCAGCCGCAGGGGTTCACCGAAGGTGGTGGTGCACAACAGCGGCAACGGCAACCAGCGGCCCTTGGGCATTACCCGCTTGAGGTTGTCGATCCACACCGGCACGAACTCCAGCTCGGGGCGCTGCCGCGCCAGGTGGTAGATGCCACTCTTGAAGGGCAGCACGCCTTCGTCGGTATTGCGCGTGCCTTCCGGGAACAGGATCAGCGAATTTCCCTCGTCCACGGCTTGGCACAGGCAGGCGATCGGGTCCTCGTGGCGCTTGCCCGGGTCGCGCTCGATCAACACGCCATTGAACACCGCATGGATCAGGTAACGGCGCAAGCGGTCGCGCTGCCAGTAGTCGGCCGCCGCGACCGGACGCACCTGGCGCCGCAGGGTGATCGGCAGTGCCGACCAGATCAGCACGAAGTCGCCGTGGCTGGCATGGTTGCCGTAGTACACCCGGTGCTCGCTGGAGGGCGCACAGCCCTGCCACAACGCACGTGCACCGGTCAGCGCGCGGATCGCACCGCTGCAGCCACGCGCGATGAGGTCAGCGAACATGGGCCGGGCTCCCTGCAGGGGCTATGTGCGCCGTCATCACACCACCGTCTTCAGCAGCAACGCGGCCAGCAGGGCCAGCGCCTGCCCCGCCACGCACAGCAACTGCCCGCGCAGCAGCCGGCGCATGCCCTGCCAGCGCGCGTGCCAGCCGCGCGTACTGGCCGCCGCCTCGCGCAAGCCCAGTTTCTGCAGCACGTCGTCGATCACCCCCGGCGCGGCGTCGGGGTGGCTGGCCTGCATCGCTTCCAGCAACGCCGCGTCGAAACTTGCCCGCGCACCGTAGTAAGCCTGCCCGGCGGCCGCCAACAACGATACAAACGCCAGCGCGGCCACGTCCCGCGCTGGCGTGGCCAGGCACAACAGCACCAGCGCGGCGGCGGCCAGCAGGCCCGATATCACCGCTGCCGTACGCGCCTGGCGCAGCACGGCGGTCATTACCCGCAACTGAAACAGCATGCTCATGCATTCACCTGTGGGGTTCCATTGACTGCCGCCGGATCCTGCACGGCCTGTTCGATTGCCGCGCGATGGCGCTCATGCAGCACGATCGACGGGCAGTCCAGCTGGAGCAGCTTGATCGCAGCATCGGCGCTGTCGGCGTGCCCGCTGCGGCACAGCCAGGTCGCAATGGCCGCGGCACTGCGCGAGTAACCCAGCGCGCAGCACACCAGCACATCCCCTCTGCGGTGCCCATGCGCGATGGCCTCGGCGGCGCGGCGCAGCGCGTCCGCTGACGGCGTGGCCAGGTCCAGCATCGGCACGCTGCGGTAGTGGCGCACCTTGCTGCGGAAGGGCAGCTCGGCACATACATCCACCACGGTCGGCATCGCCAGCGATGCCCCTGCATCGGGCATCCGCCCCAGCCACACGCCGTCGATCACCAACTGCGGCTGCGGCGCGCGTCGGGTCCACCAGCGCGAGTTCACCCATGCCGCCAGCAGGTACGGCGCCAGCAGCCAGCTGGCGGCCATGCCGAGGCGTCCGTTCTCCTGCTTCTGGAACACCGCGCTGCCCAGTACCGCATAGCCGAGCGCGACCAGCAGCAGCGACAATGCCGGCCAGGCCAGCCACAGCATCCATCCGCTGAAGGTCACCGCCAACGAGGCGCACAGCGCGCTGCCCAGTGCATACAGCCCGGCCAGGCGCCAGCGTGCCGGGTCCCGCGCCCATCGCCCCTGCGCCAGCGGTGAGCGGCCGTGCAGCGGCCACAGCCAGACGCATAGCCAGCCCACCGCCACACCGGTGGGCACATCGACAAAATGATGTTGCCAGGTGGTCAGCACCGACAGGCCGATCAGTGCGAACCACACGTGCAGCGCGGTGCGCCACGCGCCGCGCAGGTGCTGTTCAAAGCGCACCCACAGCACCACCAGCAGCACGATATGCAGCGACGGCGCCTGGTTGAACGGCTTGTCGAAGCCCAGCAGCACATCGAACAACCAGCCGAACACGCCGCCGGTTTCCGGTCGCTCCAGGCTGAAGCGCAGCGGCCACAGCAGGAAGCACGCTACCGACACCACCTGGGCGGTGAACAACCGCCGCGCGTGCATGTCCAGCTCGGCGCGCTGGGTGCAGATGAAGAACGAGGCCACGTAGAACAGGTCGATGGACCAGTACGGCACGATGGTCCAGGCCTGGAACGGGATCTTCGCTTCCCAGCCGAACACGATCGAGGGCACATACGGCAGCTGCCCGGCCATCGCGTTGGCCAGGCCGTAGCTGAGGAAGAAGAACGGACCCAGCAGGGCCAGCCAGAGCAGTGCACGCCGCCACGGCCGCGCGCCCTCAGTCATGGCCGACCCGGCGCGCCAGCGACACGGTGAAAATGCCGAAGCGGTCGATGCGCTGGGTGACCTTCTCGAACCCGGCCAGGCGCACCAGCTCGTCCATCTCCTGCTGGGTCCGGCGGCGCATCACCCAGGCGGCGCCTTCGCGATGGCTGGTCAGCGCGCGTGCGATGAACTCCAGCTGTGGGTGCCACGGCTGCCCGGTATAGACCAGGTAGCCACCCTCGCGCATCGATGCGGCAATCCCCTGCAGCGAGCGCAGTACCGCGTCGTTGTCGGCGAACAGTTCGTACAGGCCCGATACCGTGGACAGCGTGGGCGCCAGCGGCAGCGCGGCCAGCGCGGCTGCGTCGAACGCATCGCCCTGCTCGAAGGTGGCGATGTCCCCGGCAGCGAACGCGGTGATCAGCTTGCGCCCGTCGATGACGTTGCGTTCGCTGAAATCACGCAGGGTGATCGCATCGGCGCGCAGTTCCCCCTGCGCCAGCGCGTCGAGCACGTAGCGGCCATGCCCGGCGGCCACGTCCAGCACCCTTACCGGACGGCCTTCGCCATGCAGGTGCAGGGCGGCCAGCTGCAGTAGTTCGCGCACATGGGTACGGCGGATGCGGATGCCACGCCAACCGATCGCATCCAGGTAATTGCGGTCGATCATGCGCCCCAGCGGCCCCCGACCACGCGCTTGGTCACGGTAGATGTAGTCCAGCGTGCTGCCCGAATCGAAGCCGCTCTCCAGCCCCAGCGCGATGCCCTCGGACAATGCGCCACCCACCCGCAACCCGGCCCGGGTGAAGCGCCAGTACGCGTCTTTCAGGCTGTTGCGTTGCGGCGGCCAGGACAGGATTTCCGCCTCGTCGAAGGTCGGGCCGGTGCGATGCGCATCGCGCAGACTCGGGCGCAGCAGCGGTTGGGCGAAGCGTTCGCTGACAAAGCGGCGGATCGCGGCGATGGCCGGGGCGCGATCGCGTTCGCCCAGGGTGTCGTGGAAGAAACCCGGCAGCAGGTGGCGCTCCTTGATCGGCGAGGACAGCCGCTGGTAGAAGCGGTCCTGCGGCGCGCGGTGCACCACCAAGTCCGACCCGGACACCAGCAGCTGGGTCGGCACGGTGATCGCCTGCGCATCGCCGACCACGCGCTCGGCGGCCTCGTACAGGCCCAGCAGCACCCGCACGGAGATCGGCCGGGTGATCAGCGGGTCGTCGCGATAACTGGCCACCCGCGCCGGATCATGGGTAAGCCATTGCGGCTTGACGTAGCTGTTGACGAAGAAGTTGCCGCGCAGCTTCTGCATCAGCTTCAAGCCGGGCACCGCCAGCGGCACGTACAGCTTCACCTTGAAGGCCGGCGAGGCCAGTACCAGCGCGCGCAGGGGCGGCGCGTAGTCGTGCACCCAGGCGGCGGCGACCACCGCGCCCACGCTCTGGGCGACGATGGCGATGTCCTGCACAGCGATGCCATGCTGCTGGCCGATGTGCGCGATGAAGCTGTCCAGGTCGCGCACCAGCGCCTCGAAGCCGGGCGCGTCACCGCGCTCGCCGGGCGACTGGCCGTTGCCGCGCGCGTCCCAAGCGAACACCTCCGTATCGGGCAGGTCCAGCTCGTCGGCCAGGTGCGCCACGCGGCCGGAATGCTCGTGGCCGCGGTGCAGCAGCACCACCGCCCGGCGTGGCGCGGGGGCCGCGCTGGCCGGCCAATACCGGTAGAACAGCGGCTGTCCGTCAAAGCTGTGGAACTGAAGGTGTTCCTGTACGCGCATGCATCACTCCGTTGTGCATCCGACGGGCCGGCTGGTTCAGCCGGCCTCCGCCAATCCTTGTCGAACCCGCCGCCAGGTGGTCAGCAGGCACAGTGCCGCTGCCGCCCAGGCAATCCATCCCACCACCGTTGCATCGATCCAGCCCAGCGCCAGCAACAGCCCGATCACCCCGACCACCAAGGCACGGTCGCTTTTGCCCATCGGCCCGTCGTAACGGCGGCTGGCCCCCACCATCAGGCCCAGAACGCCAGCGTACTCGCAAACCGCGGCCAGCCACGCCAGCACCCACACGGCGGTCGCCTGGAGGCCGGGCAGGCTGAGCAGGCCCAGGTAGAGGGCGGCGTCGGCGATAACGTCGCAAAGCTCATTGAGATAAGCGCCCAGCCGCGATTGCTGGCCGAACTCGCGCGCCAGCATGCCGTCCACGGCGTTGAGTGCCATCCGCAGCAGCATCCACACCGGCAGCGCCAGGTACCACAGTGGCTGCGCCGGGCCCCACGCATACACGGCGGCGGCGACCGCCAGCGACACCCCGGCCGCCGCCAGGGTCACTGCATTGGCGCTCACCCCGGCGCGGAACAGTGCGCCCACCGCCGGGCGCAACAGCGCCTGGAATTTCCCTTTCAACGCATAGATCGACACGATCCGGATCCTGCAGGTCCATGGCAGATGCCGGTCAGCCTACAATATGCACCCGCTCCGCTACGACCTCCTGCCCCCATGAGTTCCGATCTGCTGCCCGTGCGCCGGGCCCTGCTGTCTGTTTCCGATAAAACCGGCCTGATCGACCTGGCCCGTGCCCTGGCCGCCCGCAACGTGGAGCTGCTGTCCACCGGCGGCACCGCCAAGGCGATCCGCGAGGCCGGCCTGGCGGTCAAGGACGTGGCCGATGTCACCGGCTTCCCGGAAATGATGGACGGCCGGGTCAAGACCCTGCACCCGACGGTCCACGGCGGCCTGCTCGGCCGTGCCGGCCTGGATGAGGCGGTGATGGCCGACCACGGCATCGAGGCGATCGACCTGCTGGTGCTGAACCTGTACCCGTTCGAGTCGGTCACCGCCAAGGCCGACTGCACGCTGGAAGACGCCGTGGAGAACATCGACATCGGCGGCCCGGCAATGCTGCGCTCGGCGGCCAAGAACTTCGCCCGCGTTGCCGTGGCCACCGACCCGTCGCAGTACGCCGAATTGCTGGCCGAGCTGGATGCCAACGACGGCCAGCTGTCGGCGGCCAGGCGCTTTGCGTTCTCGGTGGCCGCGTTCAACCGCGTGGCCCAGTACGACGCGGCGATCAGCAACTACCTGTCGGCGGTGACCGCCACCGACGCGGCCGTGCCGCTGCGCAGCGAGTTCCCGGCGCAGATGAATTCCAGCTTCGTCAAGGTGATGGACCTGCGCTACGGCGAAAACCCGCACCAGGCCGGCGCGTTCTACCGCGACCTGTACCCGGTGCCGGGCACGCTGGCGACATTCCAGCAGCTGCAGGGCAAGGAACTGAGCTACAACAACCTGGCCGATGCCGATGCCGCCTGGGAATGCGTGCGCCAGTTCGAGGCGCCGGCCTGCGTGATCGTCAAGCATGCCAACCCCTGCGGCGTGGCCGTGGGCGCCGGCAACGGCGATGCCTATGAGCTGGCCTACGCTACCGACCCGACCAGCGCGTTCGGCGGCATCATCGCCTTCAACATGCCGCTGGACCTGGCCACCGCCCAGGTGATCCTGGACCGTCAGTTCGTGGAAGTGCTGATCGCCCCGGACTACGAACCGGCCGTACTGGAGTACGCGCAGAAGAAGGCCAACGTGCGCGTGCTGCGCATTCCGCACGGGCAAGGTCGCAACAACTACGACACCAAGCGGGTGGGTTCAGGCCTGCTGCTGCAGTCCTCCGACAACCGCGGCATGAGCCGGGACGAACTGACGGTGGTGAGCAAGCTGGCACCGACCGACAAACAGTTCACCGACCTGCTGTTTGCCTGGAAGGTGGCCAAGTTCGTGAAGTCCAACGCGATTGTCTATGCCAAGGACAACCGCACCATCGGCGTCGGGGCCGGGCAGATGAGCCGCGTCTATTCGGCACGCATCGCCGGCATCAAGGCGGCCGACGCCCACCTGGTGGTGGAGGGTTCGGTGATGGCTTCCGATGCCTTCTTCCCGTTCCGCGATGGTATCGATGCCGCAGCGGCCGCCGGTATCAAGGCGGTGATCCAGCCGGGCGGTTCGATGCGCGACAGCGAAGTGATCGCCGCCGCCGACGAACACGGCCTGGCGATGGTATTCACCGGCGTGCGGCATTTCCGCCACTGAGGCTGCGATGACCACGACAAGGAACGTCGACGGCCGCCTGCGCCCACTCCCGGTTGGCGCGGTGCTTGCGCTGGTGGCGCTGGTGGCCCTGCTGGCCGGCTGCGACGGGGCCGCCCCGATCGACGCCGGCAAGCCCCGGCGTCAGCTCGACAGCAGTGCACCGATCGAGCAGACGCTGCATCCGCCGGGCACCCCGGACCAGCGCCTGCTGGCCTTCCTGCATGACCGCTACGGGCCCAAGGCAACGCTGGAAACGGCGTGGAAGGACCGCTGGGACGATCGCGAGGTGGAAGCAGAACGCCCCGTCGAGCGCCGCCTCTGCGCCCGGCAGACCGTGGAGGTGGCCGGCCAGCCGCACTACCTGCTGGCGGTCTGCCAGACCATCGAGCAGGCCGCGAGCGTTGAACCGGGCCGTATCGATCTGTTCGTGCTGCGCGATGGGGCGGTGGTCCCGGCCACCGGCGAGGTCGCGACACCGCGGCCGTTGCTGCTGATTGCCCAGCGCCTGCAGGTGAACTCGGGCAGCCGTGGCCAGCCAGGCACGGTGACAGTGGACCAGCTGGGCCCGCAGCGGCCCGCGTTCCGCGTTGTGGATGGCTGGTATGGGCAAGGCTTTTCGCTGCTCACGCGCACCTATGTGGCCCTGCAGGACAACCGCCTGCGTGAGGTGGCCAGCTACCGCGAACACATCGACAACCTGGCCCGTTACGACTGCGATGCGGACCCCGCCGAGTGCGAAGACAGCGTATTCAACATTGATTTCACCACCACGCCAGGTGGCAGCGACGAGGTCGACGGCTACAGGCCGATCGTGGTCCGCGGCACCGGGCAGGACTGCACCGGGCCTGCCTCCGAGTACTACCAGTTGATCTTCGATCCGGACCAGCGTGCCTACCCGGTACCGGAGGCCCTGCAGCGTGAGGACTGCGGCACGCCCTGAGCAGAGGCGACGCATTCACCCCCGGGCGCCGAATGCAGCCACCGCCCGCACCGCGTAAAATCCGCGGCTTGCCTTCCCTTTTGCGAGAACTGCATTGAAGATCCTGGTCATCGGCGCTGGCGGCCGCGAACACGCCCTGGCCTGGAAGCTGGCCCAGTCCGCGAAAGTAAGCGAGGTACTGGTGGCGCCCGGCAACGCCGGCACCGCGACCGAACCCAAGTGCCGCAACGTGGCGGTCAAGGTCACCGACCTGGACGGGCTGCTGGCGCTGGTGGCCGCCGAAGACATCGGCCTCACCGTGGTCGGCCCGGAAGTACCGCTGGTGGCCGGGGTGGTCGACCGCTTCCGCGCTGCCGGGCACCGCATCTTCGGGCCCACCGCCGCCGCTGCGCAGTTGGAGGGCAGCAAGGCCTACGCCAAGGATTTCCTGGCCCGCCACAACATCCCCACCGCATTCTATGCGGTGCATACCGAAGTAGAGCCGGCACTGGCCTATATCCGCGGGAAAGGCGCGCCGATCGTGGTCAAGGCCGATGGCCTTGCCGCCGGCAAGGGCGTGATCGTGGCGATGACGTTGGCCGAGGCCGAGGACGCGGTACGCGACATGCTCTCGGGCAATGCGTTCGGTGATGCCGGCGCGCGCGTGGTGGTCGAGGAATTCCTCGACGGCGAGGAAGCCAGCTTCATCTCGATGGTGGACGGCACCACCGCACTCCCAATGGCCACTTCGCAGGACCACAAGCGCGTGGGCGATGGCGATACCGGCCCGAACACCGGCGGCATGGGCGCGTACTCGCCCGCGCCGGTGGTCACCGAGGAGGTGCATGCGCGGGTGATGCGCGAGGTGGTCAACCCGACCGTGCAGGGCATGATCGCCGACGGCATTCCGTTCACCGGTTTCCTCTACGCGGGCCTGATGATCGATGCCGACGGCGCGCCGAAGGTGATCGAGTTCAACGTGCGTTTCGGCGATCCGGAAACGCAGCCGGTGATGCTGCGGTTGCAGTCGGACCTGGTGGACCTGATCGATGCTGCCATTGACGAGCGCCTGCACGACGTACAGGCGCAGTGGGACCCGCGTCCGTCGCTGGGTGTGGTGCTGGCCGCCTCGCCGTATCCGGAGACGCCCATCACCGGCGAGGTGATCCACGGCCTGGACGCGGTGCCGGCCACGGCCAAGGTGTTCCATGCCGGCACCACCCTGGGTGCGCAGGGCCAGGTGCTCAGCGCGGGCGGCCGCGTGCTGTGCGTAGCGGCGCTGGGCGACAGCGTGAGCGATGCGCAGGCCCATGCGTATGCGGGTGTGGCAGCGATTTCGTGGGAGCACGAATTCCACCGCAACGACATCGGCTGGCGCGCGATTGCGCGCGAGCGCAGCTGAGGCTGCTTGCGTCCCGGTAGCAACTGGCTGCCACGCAATGCGAAAGGCCCGGCATTGCCGGGCCTTTTTTCTAGAGGTGACCCGTCCTGAATTGAGTTGACACCTTTTCCCACAGGAAGAGGAATGTTCAATGAATTCAACAATCAGGCGCAGCCAGCGGGATTACTCGCTGGCCTTCAAGTTGTCGGTGGTGGACCAGGTCGAGCGTGGGGAGCTGACCTACAAGCAGGCCCAGGAGCGCTACGGAATCCAAGGACGGAGCACCGTGCTGTCGTGGCTTCGGCGACATGGTCGGCAAGACTGGTCAGGTGGGGCATCATCTGCCCCCATGACCACAGCTCCCAAGTCCGGAACGGCCAAGCCGCTGACACCGGAACAACAGATCAAAGTCCTGCAGGTTCAGCTGCGGGAGGCGACCGAGAAGGCGCAGCTTTTCGAGGCCATCGTGGATGTGCTCAAGGAAGACTACGGGGTGCGCATCGTAAAAAAGCCTTCCGGCAAGTCCTCACGCAAAGGCGCCTCCAAGGCGTAAGCGTGGCAAGGGCTTGCCGGCATTTTGGTATCAGTCGCCAAGCGTACTATCAGGCAGGCCATCGTCAGCAGCGGCAATTGGCCGACGGTGCTCGGGCGCTCGCGCTGGTAGGTGGCTATCGAGCGCGCCAGCCGCGCATCGGCACGCGCAAGCTGCATCATCTGATTGGACCGACGCTTCAAGCATCGGGAGTGGCAATGGGGCGCGACCGTCTGTTTGGCGTCCTTCGTGATGCCCGGCTGCTGGTCCCCATGCGGCGGGCGTACCACAAGACGACCGACAGCCATCACCGCTTCCGGCGGCACCCCAATCTTCTCAAGCCCGGCGAAGGGCGCGTGGTACCGACCGGCAGTGAGCAGGTCTGGGTAGCCGACATTACCTACCTGCCCACGCAGGGGAAATTTGTATACCTGAGCCTGATTACCGATGTGTGGTCGCGCAGGATCGTGGGCTGGAGCGTGCACGACACCCTGCAGACCGAACAGGTCGCCCAAGCACTGCAGATGGCGCTGAAGGAACGAAAAACGCGGCAGCAGCTGATCCATCACTCCGACCGGGGTATCCAGTACTGCTCGGACTACTACCAGAAGATCCACGCCAGGCATGGGGTGACCTGCTCGATGACCGATGGCTACGACTGCTACCAGAATGCGCTGGCCGAACGGGTCAATGGAATTTTGAAGGGCGAGTTCCTGCTGCACCGGCCTCGGGACCTGCTGCAGGCACGCCAGATGGTCGCCGAGTCGGTGGGGATCTATAACGCCGAGCGGCCGCACCTGTCGCTTAAAATGCAAACGCCCGATGCGGTGCATCGGGCGTCTCTGGCCGCCTGACGGCGGCCAGATCATCCGCCACAGGTGTCAACCTATGGCAGGACGGGTCAGGACGGCGTCGAGGCCCTTTCGATCGATGAGGTTCAACAACTTCAGCGATGGTCCACTGGGCTTCTTGTCACCCTGCTCCCAGCTGCGGACGGTGGAAACGCTGGTGTTGAGAACGCCTGCGAACACTGGCTGGCTGAGCTGCAGCGACGTGCGAAGTGCACGGATCTGGGCGCTGCTGTACGCGGGTACCGGCTCCAGGCAAAGCGCTTCGTAGCAGCTCAACCGGCGCTTATCGATGACCCCATGTGCATGCAGGCGCACGGCAGCATCATGCACCTCCTTCAGAAGCCTGCTCTTCGCGCGCCTGGGTTCAGATGCCTTTGTCATGACAGATCTCCTGCAGATCCTCGCATTCCACGGCGCGATCCAACTGTGTCGAGTTCATTCCCAGAAATTCCGCGGCATACAGCTGGAGCGCATCCCGTTCCGTACGGTTGATCGTCACGCGCTCATTCTTCTCATAGCCAAAAAGGAAGAACCAGTGTGTCCCGCGCCGGGTCGCCACGATGGTTCGGACACTGCCGCGCTTTCCACGATCCGGCAACGCCACCCGCTTCTTGAAAATACCACCGCCCAGGTCCGCATCCACCAAGCCCCGGCGCATCTCTTCCACCGCGCGGCACAACGCCAGGTCGGTCAGCGCGGACCTTCGCAGGCTGCGGTTGAAGCTCCGGGTGCGGAAGACACGTTGCATGATCATACCGTCCCACTAAGTGGTACGGCGTGAACATCAGCATAGAGCGCGTCTTCCTGTCGGAAAGATCAGCGGCGAGGCACTGGTGTGGATCTACCGGAAAAGAAAAGGTTCATCGCGGAATAGCGTGGAGCTTTTGCCGGCTCCCGTTACCCTTGAAGCCTGAAATCAGGGCCTCAGGGGTCAGGTCATGCTGGATCGGAAGACGATTGAGAGGCTGGGTGGCTGGGAAGGCTACCGGGTGGAGCGGATCGCCTGGCCGGAAGGCGACAGCCGGACCGTCACTATCTACCTCAAACCCACGGCCCGCACGATGCATTGCGAGCACTGCGGGAGCCGATGCCGGCAAGTGCACGAGACGACGGTGCGCCGGGTACGCGATCTGCCCCTGATGGCATTGCGCGTTGCGCTGGTGGTGCCGCGACGGCGCGTCTGGTGCCCCCAGTGCGCTGGGCCGCGCCTGGAGAAGTTGAGCTGGCTTGGCCGCTACCAGCGGGTCACTGACCGGCTGGCCGAAGCGGTCAGCCAGTTGCTGGTATCCAGCAATATCCTGGCCGTGGCACGCTTTTTCCAGTTGGGCTGGCATACGGTCAAGGCACTGGATAAAGCCTTGTTGCGTGAGTCTGTCCAAGCCCCGGACTGGAGCCAGATCCACTACCTGGCGATGGACGAATTTGCGCTGCACAAGGGTCACCGCTATGCAACGGTCGTGGTGGATCCGATCAGTCGCCAGGTACTTTGGCTGGGCAACGGGCGCTCCCGCGATACGGCGCGTGCCTTTTTTGAGCAGCTTCCCCCGGGCGTTTCCGAGCAATTGCGCGCCGTGGCGATCGACATGACGACGGCCTATGAAGTGGAGATCCGGGCCAACTGTCCCAATGCCGAGATCGTCTTCGACTTGTTCCATGTGGTGGCCAAGTACGGTCGCGAAGTGATCGACCGGGTTCGCGTGGACCAGGCCAACAAGCTCCGGCACGACAAGCCTGCGCGCCGTGTCATCAAATCCAGCCGATGGCTGCTACTGCGCAATCGCAGCAACCTGGACCGGCATCAGACGGTGCGGCTGGATGAGCTGCTGGAAGCAAATCAACCGCTCCTCACCACCTATCTGATGCGTGATGAGCTCAAGCGACTGTGGTTTTACCGCCATCCCGGATGGGCCAGGAAGGCTTGGAACCAGTGGCTGGAGCAGGCCCAGCGCAGCGGAATCGCCGCCTTGGCGCTGTTTGCACAACGGCTCAAAGCCTATCTGCATGGGATCGTGTCGCGTTGCCGACACCGCCTCAATACCAGCATCGTCGAAGGCATCAACAACACCATCAAGGTCATCAAACGCCGGGCCTACGGCTATCGGGATCAGGAGTACTTCTTCCTGAAAATCCGTGCAGCGTTCCCCGGTATTCCGCGATGAACCAAAGAAAAGGCCCGGCAGTGCCGGGCCTTGTCATCCCTTCAACGCCGCACCGCATCACGCGGTAAACAGCGCCTTCATCTTCTTCAGCGCGTTGGCTTCGACCTGGCGGATGCGTTCGGCCGACACGCCGTACTCGTCGGCCAGCTCCTGCAGCGTCACCTTGCTGTCGGCATCCAGCCAGCGGCGGGCAATGATGTCGCGCGACCGCGCATCCAGTTCGGCCATGCCTTCGCGCAGCAGCTGCAGCTGATTGTCTTCGCTGTCTTCGCGCTCGTAGGCCATCGACGGATCTTCGGCGTCGGCCATCAGGTAGGCAGCCGGTGACGGCGGCGCATTCTCGTTGTCCTCGTCGCTGGGCGCATCGAAACCGATATCGCGACCGGACAGGCGCGACTCCATTTCCAGCACTTCGCGCTCGGACACGTTGAGGTCCTTGGCCACCGCGCGCACTTCGGCCGCGTTCATCCAGCCCAGGCGGGTCTTGGACTTGCGCAGGTTGAAGAACAGCTTGCGCTGCGCCTTGGTGGTGGCGACCTTGACGATGCGCCAGTTCTTCAGGATGAACTCGTGCATTTCGGCACGGATCCAATGCACTGCGAACGACACCAGGCGCACGCCCATGTCCGGGTCGAAACGCTTCACCGCCTTCATCAGGCCGATGTTGCCTTCCTGGATCAGGTCGCCCAAGGCAAGCCCGTAGCCGTTGTAGCCACGGGCCACGTGCACCACGAAGCGCAGGTGGGAATGGACCAGTTCGCGCGCGGCATCCAGATCGAGCTCGTCGCGGAAGCGGCGGGCCAGATCCTGCTCGTCATCGACCGACAGCACCGGGATCTGGTGCACGGCACCGATGTAGGCGTCCAGCGAACCGAGCGCACTGGGAATCGGGAGATTGTTTGCCACAAGGGCAGTAGAGGTGTTCTGGCTCATGGGTCTCATCTTAGCAGTCCGGTTATTGGAGTGCTAAAGGGGAAAAAAGTTCCAGCGTTCTACTATTGAGATGCTGGCGCTGATTACCCTGCTAACCTACCGCGAAATGATGACAATGGCGAGGGCACCCCCTTGCCTCACAAATCGCTTGAAATTCAATTGGATAGGCGAAAAATCAACCCCACCTCGTGGTTTTGGGCTGGATAATCCCACGCCGCGAGCCCTATTCAGGCGGAGAGCGTTGCCAGACATTCAGCCCAATGCCGCCAGACCGCTCAACCGGTGACGTCCAGCGCCGCCCGCGGCGGCAGCGACCAGTCGATCCGGCCCAGGCCGCGGCGGCCCAGATACTCGTTGGCCATGGAAAAATGCCGGCAGCCCAGGAACCCGCGATGCGCCGACAACGGCGAGGGATGCGGCGCCTTGAGCACGCGGTGGCGACCGGTGTCGATGACCTTGCCCTTCTGCTGGGCGTAGCTGCCCCACAACAGGAACACCAGGCCCTCGCGTTCGCGGTTGAGGGTATCCACCACGTGGTCGGTAAAGCCTTCCCAGCCGCGCTTCTGGTGCGAGCCGGGCTTGCCCTCTTCCACCGTCAGCACCGCGTTCAGCAGCAGCACGCCCTGCCGCGCCCAGGGCAACAGGCAGCCGTGGTCCGGGCGCGCAATGCCCAGGTCGGCGCCCAGTTCCTTGTACATGTTCAGCAGGGACGGCGGCACCGGCACACCGGGCATCACCGAGAAGCTCAGGCCATGCGCCTGGCCGGCGCCGTGGTAAGGGTCCTGGCCAAGGATCACCACCTTGACCTGCTCGAACGGCGTGGCGTCGAAGGCGGCGAACATCTGTGGGCCGGGCGGGAACACATGCGCGCCGGCGGCTTTGCGCTGGCGCAGGAAGCTGGACAGCTCACGCATGTCCGGTCGCAGCAGCCACTCGCCAATACGTGCCTTCCAGCTGGGTTCCAGCTGGATGCTCGGTTGCGTCGCCTCGTTCATCGCACCACGGGTCTGTCGTTGAGTCGGGCCAGGCGCAGCTGGAACAGCACCTTGGTCACCAGCAGCCGTTCTTCGATCGGCTTCTGCACCAGGTCATTGGCGCCGGCCTGCAGCAGGCCCGACTGGTTGAGGGGGTTGCCATCGCCGGTCATCACCAGCACCGGCAGGCGGCGCTTGCCGTAGCCGAAGTCCACGCGGATGCGTTCCACCACGTCCAGGCCGCTGAGTTCGCCCTTGAGGGTGACATCGGTGAGCACCAGGTCGATGCGATGGCTGCTGCGGCCCAGCGACTCGGCAGTCAGCAGCGCGAACGCTTCTTCAGCGGTCATCACGTGCAGTACGTTCAGGCCCTGGCGCTCGAGCATGCGCTTGGTGGCCTCGGCCACCACCCGGCTGTCCTCGACATACAGGAGGGTCGCGCCGGGAATGGTTTCCGGCTGCACATAGCCCCGGATGAAGGTGGCCAGCGCTTCATGGCCCAGCGCCTTGTCGAAGTAGTCGGTGACGTACTCGGTGAAACGGCGCTCCTCCAGGTGCTGCTGGGCATCACCGGACACCACGATCACCGGCACGTAGGCCTGCCCCGCGGTTTCGCGCACCAGCCGCGCCAATGCCAGCCCATCGCCGTCGCTGAGCGTCAGTGACGTGGTCACCAGGCTTACCGGCCCGGCCGCCAATGCCTCACGCGCCTCCTCGATGCTGGCGCAGCCCACCACGTCCACCGCCGGCAGTTCGCGTTGCAGCACATCGGCAATCAACTTGCGGACCAGCCGGGAACCGTCGACCACCATCACGCGCGGTGCATCGTCGGCCAGGTGCTTCAGGGCTTGCGGGCGCATGCGGGCCTCAGGTTTCGGTCGGTCGGGTCTGGCGCAGGAAATGCCCTGTCACCAGCCACGCGCCCAGCCAGCCCAGCACCACGGTGCCGACCAGCACGAACGATGAATGCAGCAGGTCCAGCCCCTTCAGGACGAACGGGCTGGCATAACTTTCCGAGAGCGCCGCCAGGGGCGGACGCAAGGCCAGGCCGGCAGCGCCGATCAACGCCAGTGCCAGCGCGCCTGCGCCCAGGCCGTACCACGCGCCCAGATACAGGAACGGGCGGCGGATGAAGCCATCGCTGGCGCCCAACAGCTGCAGCACGCCGATCTCGTCGCGGCGGGCCTGGATGTCCAGCCGTACGGTATTGCCCACCACCAGCGCAGCGCCCAGGCCGAGCAGCACCGTCAGCACCTGCACCAGCCGCGCACCAAAGCCCAGCCACGCATCCAGGCGCTTGCGCCAGAGCGCGTCATGCTGGACCAGGTCGGCCTGCGGCAGGCCTTCCAGCGACTGCGCCAGGCGCGCATCGTTGCTGCCCTCGGCGGGAGTCACGATCAGCAGGGTGGGCAGCGGGTTGTCGTGCAGCGCGTCGATCGCCTCGCCCAGGCCGGCACCCTCGCGCAGTTCGGCCAGGCCCTGCTCCGGTGTCTGCACGATGACCTGGGCCACATCGGCACGGCCGCGCAGCGACTCGGCCACCTGCCCGGCCGCGGCGGCATCCACGTCGGTCTTGAGGAACAGGTTGATGTCACGCGACTGCTGCACGCTGCCGGCGAAATGCTTCAGGTTGTCCAGCGCGATCGACAGGCCCAGCGGCAACGCCAGGGCCAGCGCCATCACCATGATGGTCAGCAAGGTGGCCCACGGCTTGCGCCACGCGCGGCCCAGGCTGAACACCACGCTGTGGCCGTGGTGGTGCAGCCACACGCCCAGGCGCGACGGGGCGGCAGCGTCCTTGTTGGTGGCAGGCTTGGAGGCGGGCTTGGAAGCGGCGGTGTTCATTCGGCCAGGTCCTGCGGCGAGATATCGTCGATCAGCTTGCCGTGGTCGAGGATCAGTACGCGCTTGCGCATGTGCCGCAGCAACGCCAGGTCATGGCTGACCACCAGCACGCTGGTGCCGCGGTCGGGCAGTTCGGCGAACAGCGCCATGATCTCGGCAGCCAGGGTGGGATCGAGATTGCCGGTGGGTTCATCGGCGACCAGCAGCGTGGGTTCGCTGACGATCGCCCGGGCAATGCCGACGCGCTGCTGCTCACCGGCCGAGAGCTGCGAAGGCAGCGCCTTCTCGCGGTGGCCAAGGCCCATGCGTTCCAGCACCGAGCGCACCCGCTTGCCGATATCTGCCCGGCGGGTGCCGCGCAGGATCAGCGGCAGTGCGACGTTCTCGGCGATGCTGCGGTCCATCAGCAGGCGATGGTCCTGATAGACCGCACCGACCTGGCGACGATGCCGTGGAATGTTGCCGCCACGCACCTTGAGCAGGTTGCGCTCGTTGAAGATCACCGCGCCGCGGCTGGGCCGCTCGTCGAGGTGGATCAACTTGAGCAGCGTGCTCTTGCCCGCACCGGAATGGCCGGTGACGAACAGCATTTCGCCGGGCGCGACATCGAAGCTGACGTCCACCAGTGCCTGGTGGCCGCCGGCATATTGTTTGCTGACATTGTCAAAACGCAGGACGCTCATAACCTGATTATGCAGGACGAGTGCGGCGGCGTGCAGGTGGCAGGTGCCGTCCGTGGGTTGGCACGTCGGTGGAGCCACCCGACCAACGGTCGGGTGCTACCGGTTGATCGGCGATGCACCGGTCTGATCGGCGATGCCACGGCAGGTGCCGACCGTGGGTCGGCACGTCGGTGGAGCCACCCGACCAACGGTCGGGTGCTACCCGCTGATCGGGGTACCCGATCAGCTGCCTGACAGCATCCGGCGGATCTTGCGACCAATGCGGGTCAGGAACGACGCGCTCGGGTCGGCGGCCGGCGCCGTGCTGCGCATCGGCTTGGCGGTGACCTGCACCGGGGTCACCGGCTGCGCGGCGCCTTCGGCACCCTCGACCGGACGGCCGTGGCGACGACGACGGCGCTTGCGCGGGGCGCGCTCGCCTTCCACGGCGGTATCCGGCGCGCCTTCGGCACGCGGCGGCTGGGCCACCGGAGTGGCCGGCGCGGCTTCGCCGCCCTCGGCCAGCGCGGCGACCGCTGCCTCGCCTTCCACGCGCGGCTTGCGCTCACGACGCGGCTTGCCATCGGCACCGGTGGCGCCACTGCGCTCGCCCGGACCGCGGCGTTCGCCACGGCCACCGGACGACGGCTTGCCGCCGCGACCACTGCCACCACCACGGCGCTCTTCCTCGGCGGCACGCGCTTCGCGCGCCTCGCGGAAAATCTGGCCGACGCTTTCGTTCTGGTCTTCGTCGACCTCTTCGCCTTCGGCCGGCGGTGCGCGCTCGGCGCGCGGCAGCGAGGTCAGGATTTCGCTGGTGACCGCTTCCACCGGGATCTTCTGCTCGATGTAGGCCTCGATATCCGGCAGGCCCATCGCGTAGCGCTCGCAGGCGAAGCTGATCGCATCGCCTTCCTCGCCCAGCCGGGCGGTACGGCCGATGCGGTGCACGTAGTCTTCCGCATCGAAGGGCAGGTCGTAGTTGTAGACGTACTTGATGCCGTCGATGTGCAGGCCGCGCGCGGCCACGTCGGTGGCCACCAGGATTTCCAGCTGGCCCTTCTGGAAGCGGTTGAGCAGGCTCTCGCGCTTCTTCTGCGGTACGTCGCCGGACAACACGCCCACGCGGTAACCAGCCCGTTCCAGCGAACGCGCCACGCGCTCGACGAATACCTTGGTGTTGACGAACACCATGGTGCGCGCGCCTTCGCTGCGCGACAGCAGGCCCAGCAGCAGCGGAATCTTCTCTTCGTCGGCGGGGAAGTAGATGCGCTGGCGCACGCGGGCGGCGGTGATCGACTCGCTCTCCACCACCAGCTTCTGCGGCTCGTTCATGTGCTCGTAGGCCAGCTCCAGCACGCGGTGGCTGAGCGTGGCGCTGAACAGCAGGGTCTGGCGCGCGGTGCGCTCGGGCATGCGCCGCAGCAGGAAGCGGATGTCCTTGATGAAGCCCAGGTCGAACATGCGGTCGGCTTCGTCGAGCACGCAGATTTCGCAGGCGTGCAGCGAGACCACCTTGTGCTGCTTGACGTAGTCGATCAGGCGGCCCGGGGTGGCGATGATCACGTCCACGCCCTGCTGCAGGATCTCGCGCTGCTTGTCGTAATCCACCCCGCCGTAGACCAGCGCGAAGCGCAGGCCCAGGTCCGAACCGAACTTGACCGCATCCTTGTGGATCTGGATGGCCAGCTCGCGGGTCGGGGCCAGGATCAGCGCGCGCGGATCCTCCGGCTTGCGGTCGGCCAGCGCCGGGCGGGTCAGCAGGCGGTTCACCACCGCGACCAGGAACGCCAGCGTTTTGCCGGTGCCGGTCTGGGCCTGGCCAGCGACATCGCCGCCGGGCAATGCCACCGGCAGGGTCAGCGCCTGGATCGGCGTGCAACGGGTGAAACCAGCGCCTTCAAGGCCCGCCTGCAGGGACGGATGCAGCTCGAAGGAGGAGAAGGTCAAATCGGTCAGCGGTTTGTCGCTCATGAGTCCGTCTTGGTAAGGCCGGCCCGGCAACGCTGCACGGGAGGCTTGCAATCTTGGGGGCACCGTCGCCATTGCGGGCCCTGCGCCGGGATCGGCGAGGCCGGACCCATCGGGTCATCGGGCGCCGCACAATGCCCCAGTTTAGCGCAATGTCGGCGCCAAACCGGCGGCAACGGTCTCAAACACCCACGAGACACCAACCCCTGGCCCCAGCCGGACCCTCGCCGCCGCGGCCCGAGGGCGCGTTTTCACCGCGTTCACCGCGCCTGCCGGCAGTTGAACAGCCACCCCGGCAGGGCTGGATACAGCCGCGCGGACCCCACATCTCATGACCAGCGGCCCGTGCAACAGGGGATGCCAACGACAGGAGGCTTCTTTCCAGCCTGCCTCTGTCCGCCCACGACGATAGGGGTACACTGCCCGCCGTGAGCGACCAGGCATCCAACCTGGCGCACCGCTGGCCGCCTTCGCGGCCACGAGGCAGCAGACGCGGACGGCACCGGTGGGTGGCGCCCAACTTCAACCTCCCTCCGGCCCTGCCGGGTGCATTTCCAGATGAGAGACCAAGATGAGCGACAAGGTTGTACATGTCGGCGATGCCGACTTCGATAGCACCGTGCTGAATTCCAAGGAACCGGTCCTGGTTGATTTCTGGGCCGAATGGTGTGGTCCCTGCAAGATGATCGCCCCGGCCCTGGACGAACTGGCCGACGCCTACAACGGCCGCGCCAAGATCGCCAAGGTCAACGTGGAT
This sequence comes from Stenotrophomonas sp. GL_101, assembly GCF_057835675.1. Classification (NCBI taxonomy): domain Bacteria; kingdom Pseudomonadati; phylum Pseudomonadota; class Gammaproteobacteria; order Lysobacterales; family Lysobacteraceae; genus Stenotrophomonas; species Stenotrophomonas sp. GL_101. The sequence goes on from NZ_CM174432.1 coordinate 4,289,738, forward strand.
CAGAACCGCGCGCTGGCCGCCAAGTACCACGTGCGCTCGATCCCGATGCTGCTGGTGTTCAAGGACGGCGAAGTCCAGGCGCAGCAGATCGGCGCGGTCGGCAAGGCACAGCTGGCCGGCATGCTGGACAAGGCCCTGGCCTGATTCCAGCAGGCAGCCGGCCTGGGTCGGCTGCCCCGCGGGCCTTCGCCCGCATGAATGACCCTGCCCCACCCGGCTTGCGCGCCGCCGCGAGCCGGTGGTAGTGTCGGCAACATCCGGCCGCATTCGCGCGCCGCATCTTCTGGACGACGTTCTTTCCAGAATCCTTTCCCAACGTTCGCTGCCCTGCCGGGCGCTCGCACCTTCTAGCGAGGAATCCAGCACTTGTCCGATATCACTACTTCCGAACCCGGGAGCGCCGACGCGCCCGCCGAGAAGCGCGTGCGCAAGCCGCGCGTTGCCAAGGCCGCCGCCAACACCGCTGCCGACGCAGGTTCTCCTCCCTCCCAACCCGCCCTGCCTCTGGCTGCCGCGCCTGCCGCGCCGGCGCCGGTTGCCGCTTCATCGGCACCGCAGCAGCAGGCACCGTCCGCGCCGGCCGGCGATGCCTCGTCCGCCCAGGGCGGCGCGCAGCAGGACACCGGCGACGGTGGCCAGCGCCAGAACAACAACGGCAACAACCCGGCCAAGGGCGGGCAGAACCCGTACCAGCAGGGCCAGGGCCAGAACCAAGGCCAGAATCAAGGCCAGGGCCAGGGCAACCGCCGCGACCGTTTCCGTAATCGTCGCGACCGTCCGCGGGGCGGCGAACGCTATCCCGATGACGGCATGCCGCAGGACAATGGCGAACAGCAGCCGTTCGTGCGCAGCCAGCAGGCCAACGTGCCCGAGGGCTTCCCGGTCTATTCGCTGAGCGACCTCAAGCGCATGCCGGCGCAGAAGCTGCTCGACATTGCCGACCAGCTGCAGATCTCCGAAGGCGTGGCCCGCGCCCGCAAGCAGGACGTGATCTTCGCCCTGCTCAAGGTGCTGACCCGCCATGGCGACGGCGTAGCCGCCGACGGCGTGCTGGAAATCCTGCCGGACGGCTTTGGTTTCCTGCGCGCGGCCGAAGCCAGCTACCTGGCCGGCCCGGACGATACCTACATTTCGCCCAGCCAGATCCGCCGCTTCAACCTGCGTACCGGCGACCACCTGTCCGGCCGCATCCGCTTCCCGAAGGACGGCGAGCGCTACTTCGCGCTGTCGATCGTGGACACCATCAACGGTGAGCCGCTGGAAGCGTCCAAGAACAAGGTGCTGTTCGAGAACCTGACCCCGTTGTTCCCGCGCAAGCGCTTCACCCTGGAACGCGGCAACGGGTCGTCCGAAGACATCACCGGCCGCATCCTCGACCTGATGGCACCGCAGGGCAAGGGTCAGCGTTCGCTGATCGTGTCCCAGCCCAAGGCCGGCAAGACGATGATGATGCAGCAGGTGGCCACGGCGATCACCACCAACCATCCGGACGTGCACCTGATCGTGCTGCTGATCGACGAGCGCCCGGAAGAAGTGACTGAAATGCAGCGCACCGTGCGCGGCGAAGTCATCAGCTCCACCTTCGACGAACCGGCCGCCCGCCACGTGCAGGTCGCTGAAATGGTGATCGAGCGGGCCAAGCGCCTGGTCGAACACAAGAAGGACGTGGTGATCCTGCTCGACTCGATCACCCGCCTGGCGCGCGCCTACAACAACGTGGTGCCCAGCTCCGGCAAGGTACTCACCGGTGGTGTGGACGCCAACGCCCTGCACCGCCCGAAGCGCTTCTTCGGCGCGGCGCGCAACGTGGAGGAAGGCGGCAGCCTGACCATCATCGCCACCGCGCTGGTCGACACCGGCAGCAAGATGGACGAGGTGATCTACGAAGAGTTCAAGGGCACCGGCAACAGCGAAGTGCACCTGAGCCGCCGCATCTCTGAAAAGCGCGTGTTCCCGGCCATCGACATCAACCGTTCCGGCACCCGCCGCGAAGACCTGCTGATCGAACCGGAACTGCTGCAGAAGATCTGGATCCTGCGCAAGCTGCTGCATCCGATGGATGAAATGGCCGCGATGGAATTCCTGCTCGACAAGATGAAGAACACCAAGTCCAACGACGAGTTCTTCGGTTCGATGAAGCGCTGATCCCAGCGGTTCAGGTGAACAACAGAAGGCCCCGCACTGCGGGGCCTTCTGCGTTCTGGGTAGGTGCGGACCGTTGGTCCGCACGGTGCCGATGCTCACGATGCAGGTTGACCGCCAACAGCGTGCCGACCAACGGTCGGCACCTACCGGGACGCGGGGTTATGGGCAGCGCACTGCGCCCTCGGCCGTGTCACTGTTCACGGCCACGCGCACCTGGGTGAAAGCTGCTGCGAATGGTTTATCGGCACTCACCACGAACGGAGCTTCCACCGCGCCCAGGTCCACGCCGTGTTTGGCAAAACACGCCAGCGGCACCGTCAGGGTCTGCTTCTGCCCCGGCGCCAGCGTGGCCAGCAGCGGCGCGATATCCACCCCGCCCTCGCAGCCGGTGCCGCACTGCATGGTTACCATCACCGGCGATGCCGGCGCATGCACCAGTTGCACATCGAACTGCAACGCGCCGTGGTTGCGCGCCAGCGCGCCCAGGTTGCGCCGTGAACTGCTGCGCGCGATCAGCTGCGCCGGGGCCAGCCAGGTCACCTGCTTGGCATCCTGCTGGGTGTTCACCTGCACGGTACGCACCTGCACCACCGGTGCCGCCGCCGGCCAGCGCAGCGTAGCGTTGAGGTCGTTGCCCAGCGGTTGGGTGGCACCACCGGCGGCGACGTGCAACCCGAATGGGGCGACGTCGGCGCGGTTGAAGATCGGCAGCGTGGTCACTTCGCCGCAGTTGTCCGGATTGGCCTCGGGTAACCGCGCGACGGTGGCCGGAGCCGCATAGCCCAACCCATAGCCGAGCTTGAACAGCGCCGGCCGTTTCGGATCGGGCTGGTCGAGCGGCGCCGGGCACGGTACGCCCGGCCAGGGGAAGCTCAGCCGCCCGCGGAAGTCGCGCGCGGGTTTGCCGTCCTTGCCCGCCACCAGCACGTCGCTGATGCCCTTGCCCTCGGTACCCGGCAACCACGCCGCCACGAACGCCTGCGACAGGTTGAGCAGGTCGTTGGTGTACATCGGGCGGCCGGAGAAATACACGGTCACCACCGGCTTGCCGGTGGCGTGGGCAGCGCGCAGCACCGCCAGGTCCTGCGGGTCGGTACGGCTGTGGCTGACGCTGTCCGAATGCAGGATGTCGCCGTTGGTTTCGGCATACGGGGTCTCGCCGATCACCGCCACTACCACGTCGAACTGCGCGCCATCCAGTGCGGCGGCGTCGGCGCTGTAGGCCACCTGCTGCGGACCCAGTTCGGCGCGCAATGCCCCCAGCACCGAATCGGCGTTGGGGAAGTCGGCGTTGGTGTTGTCGGTGCCCTGCCAGGTCAGCGACCAGCCACCGGCCTGGTTGGACAGGTTGTCGGCACTGCCGCCGACCACCATCACCCGTGCATCGCGCCGCAGGGGCAACGCCTGGGCATCGTTCTTCAGCAGCACCAGCGATTCGCTCACTGCGCGGCGGGCCAGTTCACGGTGCTGCACGGCCGTGTCGTCGCCGGCGTAACGGCTGTCCGATGGCTTGTGCGCGAACAGGCCGGCACGCAGCTTCACCCGCAGGATGCGCGTCACCGCGTCGTCGATGCGCGCCAGCGGAATCTCGCCACTGTCCACCTGCGCCATGGTGTTGGCGATGAACGCCTTCCAGTCATCGGGCACCATCACCATGTCGATGCCGGCGTTGATCGCCTGCGCGCAGCTGTCATTGCGGCAGCCGGGCACCTGGGCGATGCCGTTCCAGTCGGAAACGACGAAACCGTCAAAGCCCATCTTGTCTTTCAGCGCGTCGGTGAGCAGTGCCTTGCTGCCGTGCATCTTGCCGTAGTCGACCTTGCCGGCACGGTCGTTCCAGCTGTTGAACGAGGCCATCACGGTCTGCGCGCCCTGCTCGAAGGCGCCGTAGTAGCCCTGGCCATGCACGTTGATCATGCGCGCGCGGTCCACCAGCGCCTCGCCCTGGTCGCGGCCGTTGTCGGTGGCCCCGTCGCCGATGTAGTGCTTGGCGGTGACCACCACGTTGCCGTCGTCGGCAAACCGGCCTTGCGCGCCTTTCACGTAGGCGCTCGCATACGCGCGTACCAACGCAGGGTCCGAGGAAAAACTCTCGTAGGTGCGGCCCCAGCGCGGGTCATGCGCCACCGCCAGGGTAGGCGCGAACACCCAGTCGATGCCGGTGGCGCGGGTAGCGCGCGCGGTGGCCTCGCCAATGCGTTCGATCAGCTCGGCGTCGCCGGCCGCCCCCAGCCCGATGTTGTGCGGGAACAGCGTGGCGCCGTGGACGTTGTTGTGCCCGTGCACCGCATCGGTGCCCCAGATCACCGGGATCGGCGTGGCCGCATCGGTGGCCAGCGAGGCAGCCCGGTAGGCATCGGCCAGCGCCAACCAGTCGGCCACACGGGCGTGCTTGTTCATGCCGGGCCATGAGCCACCGCCGTTGAGCACCGAGCCGATGTAGTACTGGCGCACCTGCGCCGGGGTGATCATCTTGATCTCCGGCTGGGTCATCTGCCCGACCTTCTGCGCGAGGGTCATCTGCGCCAGGATCTGCTGGATGCGCGCTTCGAGGGCGGCATCGCGCCCGATCGCGCTGGTCACCCGCGGCCAGTCCTTCAGCGGCGCGGTGGTGGCCGGGGCGGCGGCAAGCGGGGCGGCGAGGGCCAGCAGCAGGCAGCTGCCCAACAGGGTCATGGTGGGGCGGTTCACTGACATCTACCTCCGGAAGGACGCGCGATCGGGATGGGCGCTGCAGGTGCCCAGCGGCATGCGCAGCGCGCGGCCGTGTGGAAGAGACACCGTTTGGATCGTTTCAGCACCCCTGTCTGACAGCGCTGTCATACAAAGCCACGGCAGCGGTGTCAACCGATCAGGGCACACGGGGCGACGCCGGTCCCGCCGACACTGGCGTTGCCCCCCACCGCTGCGCACGATCAACGCTGCGGGTGTTGCAATGCCGCACGAAAAACACGGACGCGCCACGGGTGGTCCTGGCATGGCAACATCCGCCTGCATCGGCAACCTCGTCATGACATCCCCGCACTACCATCGGCATCTGCCGCCCTGCCCACCCAGAGGATCCACCGCACCATGCGTAGTCGAATCGAGGATGTGGCTACGCTGGCCGGCGTTTCGATCAAGACCGTCTCCCGCGTGCTCAACAACGAGCCCAACGTGCGCGCCGAAACGCGCGAGCGCGTGCGGGCGGCGGTGGCGCGGCTGGGCTACAAGCCCAACCTGTCCGCGCGCAGCCTGGCCGGGCAGCGCTCCTACGCACTGGCGCTGGTCTACAACAACCCCTCGCGCAACTACCTGATGGAAATCCAGAACGGGATGCTGGAGGCCTGCCACGCCACCCACTACAACCTGATCCTGGGGCCGGTGGGCATCGGCCGGCGCACGCTGCCGGATCTGTCCGCGCTGTTCGAGAATTCGCGGCCCGATGGCGTGGTGCTGATCCCGCCCCTCACCGACGATGCCGTGGTGCTGTCCTGGCTGGAAGAGCAGGACATCCCGTTTGCCAGCATCGCCCCGCGGCATCCGGAAGGTCGCATCGGCGTGCGCATGGACGAGACCACCGCCGTGGTCGAACTGATCGACCACCTGGTCGCGCAGGGACACCGCCGCATCGCCCACATCAAGGGGCCGCGCGCGCACGGTGCGTGCCAGTGGCGCCACGCCGGCTACCGCCGGGCGTTGAAGCAGGCCGGCATTGCCTACGACCCGGCACTGGTGGTGAACGGGCAGTTCTCGTTTGAATCGGGCATCGAAGCGGCCAATGCGCTGCTCGATCTCCCCGAGCCGCCCACGGCGATCTTCGCGGCCAACGACGACATGGCCGCCGCGGTGTTCCGCGTGGCCGGCCAGCGTGGTCTGCGCATTCCGCGCGACCTGTCGGTGTGCGGCTTCGATGACACGCCGATCGCCGGGCACATCTACCCGGCGCTGACCACCGTGCGCCAGCCGACATCGGAAATGGGGCGGCTGGCCACCGAACAGCTGATCGACCATATCCGCGCACCCGGGGCCGGCCGCATGGTCACCGTGGACCATGCGGTGCTGGTGCGCGAATCCACCCAGGCGCCTCGTCGGCGCTGAGCGCACCGTTTACGCGGCGTGGCGCGACCCGCGCCAAGCGTAGAAGACGATGTACAGGTAGCACAGCATCGGCAGCAGGAACGACAGCTGCAGGCCATGATGGTCGGCCAGCCAGCCCATCGCCAGCGGAATCACCGCACCGCCCACGATGGCCATCACCAGCAGGCTGGAGCCCTGCCCGGTCAGGTTGCCCAGGCGTGCGATCGCCAGCGCAAAGATGGTCGGAAACATGATCGAATTGAACAGCCCGATGCTGACCACCGCCCACTTGGCCAGCGACCCGCTGCCCAGCATGGTCACCACCAGCAGCGCCATCACCATCACCGCGAACACCCCCAGCACCCGGCGCGGTTCCACCCGCGCCAGCAGCACCGTGCCGATCAGCCGGCCCACCAGCGCGCCGCCCCAGTACAGGGAGACATAGCGGGTGGCTTCCTGCTCACTCAGCCCTTCGCCAATGCCCGGCATCGACAGGAAGTTGACCAGCACGCTGCCGATGGAAACCTCGGCCCCCACGTAGAAGAAGATCGCCAGCACGCCGTAGAACAGGTGGCGATGGCGCAGCGCGTCGCGCAGCCGGCCCCCGCGGGCGCCTTCTTCGACCCCGGCGATGGTGGGCAGGCGGAACATCCAGAACGCCACCGCCAGCGCGAACAGGGCCAGCGCCAGGCCGAAGTACGGCAGCTGTACCGACTGCGCCTCGGCAGCGCGGTAGGCCAGCGCCTCGGCCTGCGGCAGCAGGGCCAGCGCCTCGGGCGTCTTCGGCTCGGCCGACAGGATCAGCAGGCCGCCAAACAGCGGCGCCAGCGTGGTGCCGAGTGCGTTCATCGACTGCGCCAGGGTCAGCCGGCTGGAACTGGTCTGCTCTGGACCCAGCAGCGCCACGTACGGATTGGCCGCCACCTGCAGCACGGTGATGCCGGTGGCCAGCACGAACAACGCGCCGAGGAACAACCCATACACATGCAGCTGCGCGGCCGGCCAGAACAACAGCGCGCCGACCCCGGCGATGGCCAGCCCGGCGACGATGCCACGCTTGTAGCCTACCGCGGCCACCAGCCGGCCGGCGGGCAGCGACATCAGGAAGTACGCACCGAAGAAGGTGAACTGCACCAGCATCGCCTGCACCCAGGTCAACGCGAACGCGGCCTTCAGGTGCGGAATCAGGATGTCGTTGAGGCAGGTAAGGAAGCCCCACATGAAGAAGATGGCGGTCACCACCGCCAGCGCCACGCGATTGCTTTGTACGTGTTGCCCGCGATCCGCGGCCGGGTTGTCCATTGCATGTCCTTGATGTTGGGAATGCCGGCCACGCGGCGGCCACACATGGAACCCGCTTCGTCCTCGATTGTCCAGCGCTGTCAGACAATCGGTCATTGCAGCGGTCATCCCCTGCAAACGCTGTTTGGCGAGGTTTCGCGCAGTTCCGTTCTGCACTGCACAACGTATGGAGACGGCCAGGACAGAGCCATCACGTCCCGCATGAATTGCACGGTAGTGCCTGCATTGCAGTGCTTTCAGACACACCGGCTACCGGTTTGGAGGCAGCTGCGGTGCAGCGTATGCGGGCAGCGGATGGGGCCGTGGAGCAGCGTTTGTTGACAACGCTGTCAACCATGGCCCCCAATCCGCCCACGTGTGCAGTTGAACGATCCCAAACGACGACGAACCGCCATTTCAAAATTCCCTGGGGAGGGAGCTTCCATGAAGACGTACAAGGTCGTACCCCGCAAGGCGATGCTGACTACCGCGCTGCTCGCTGCCCTGGCAGGTCCGGCGTGGGCGCAGGAATCCACCGGTGCTGCGGCCGGCACCGACAGCCCCGATCCCACCACGCTGGATGCGGTGCAGGTCACCGGCATCCGCGGCAGCCTCACCTCGTCGATGAACCTCAAGCGCGACAGCCAGGGCGTGGTGGATGGGATCGTGGCCGAGGACATCGGCAAATTCCCCGACACCAACCTGGCCGAATCGCTGCAGCGCATCAGCGGCGTGTCGATCGACCGCACCTCCAGCGGTGAAGGCTCCAAGGTGACCGTGCGCGGCATCGGCCCGGACTTCAACCTGGTACTGCTCAACGGCCGCCAGATGCCGGCGTCCAACCTGGGCAACGGTGGCGGTGGGCTGTCGGGCTCGCGTTCGTTCGATTTCGCCAACATCGCCTCCGAGTCGATCTCGGCGGTGGAGGTGTACAAGACCACCCGCGCCGACAATCCCACCGGCGGCATCGGCGCCACCATCAACATCAAGACGCTGCGCCCGCTGGAATCGGCGCCGGTGATCAGCCTGGGGGTGAAGGCGGTCAACGACAGCTCCAACGACAACCTGCCGCGCACGCTGCAGGGCGCCAACGTCACCGGCGAACTGTCGGGCATTTTCAGCCAGACCTATGCCGACGGCCGCTTCGGCGTGGCGCTAAGCGCCAGTCACCAGGAGCGCGATTCGGGCTTCAACCAGGCCACCGTGGCCGAAGGCTGGGCCACCTTCCAGGGCAACAAGACCGATGACTGGCGCGTGCTGCCACAGCCCGGCCAGGGCTATGCGGACCGCATCCAGAACCGCCCCGGCCCGGAGGACATCTACGCCCGTCCGCAGAACACCGCCTACAACGTCAACGGCGTGCAGCGCCAGCGCACCAACGGCCAGGTCACCCTGCAGTGGAAGCCGGCCGACAACATCACCACCACGCTGGACTACACCCGCATCGAGAACAAGGTGCAGCAGCAGCGCAGCGAGCTGTCGGTGTGGTTCAACTACGGCCCCGGCGACAGCATATGGACCAATGGGCCGGTGGCCGCGCCGATCATCTACAGCGAGGACATGGTCAACTCGGACGTGGCGATGGGCGGCATGAAGCTGGCCACCAAGAATGCGATGGATTCGTTGGGCTTCAACGTCGACTGGGAAGTCAACGACGCGCTCAGCCTGTCCTTCGACGCGCACAACTCCACCGCCGAGTCCAAGCCGGACGGCCCGTACGGGTCGGCCGGCGTGCTGGGCGTGGCTGCCTATGTGCGCGGCAAGACCACCGTGGACTACAGCGGCGACCTGCCGATCATCAACATCGCACTGCCGCCCGGTGGCGTGCAGGCGTCCGATGCGCTGGTCACCGGCTCGGTGTTCCAGAACAGCTACAACAAGTCCAAGGTGGCGCAGTACCAGGGGCGCGGCACGTTCAAATTCGCCGACTATTCGGCGCTGGATTTCGGCGTGGGGCACACCAAGGTGGAAAACCGCTCGGCGTCGGCGATCATGCAGCGCGACAGCTGGGGGGGCGTGGGCAGCCCGGCCGACTATGACGACGGCATCTGGTATGCCGACGACATGGCCAAGTACTTCAAATCGTTCTCCGGGCACAGCGATCCGCGCCTGACCGGCCAGTTCCTGGTATTCGATTTCGATCGGCTGCGCGAACGTGCCGGCCAGGTCCCCAACGGTACCGAGCCGGCCTGCCCGACCTGCTACCTGGCGCCCACCGAGTACACCGAGGACATCCGCACCACCGAAACCTCCAAGAGCGCCTACCTGCAGTACCGCACCACGTTCGACTGGTCGATGCCGCTGCACGTCGCCGCCGGCGTGCGTTACGAGCAGACCGAGGTGGAGTCGCAGGCGCTGGTCAAGGTACCCACGGCCATCAGCTGGAATTCGGCCAACGAGTTCAACATCGGCTATGCCAGCCAAGGCACGTTCGTGGGCGGCAAGGGCAAGTACGATTACGTGCTGCCCAACGTCGACCTCAAGCTGGACCTGAGCGAGACCCTGGCACTGCGGGGCAGCTACAGCCGCAGCCTCGGCCGCCCGGGCTGGACCCAGATCGACAGTGGCCAGCACCTGGACAACATCGTGCGTACCCAGGGCGGTACCGGCTCGCGCGGCAACCCGGCCCTGGAACCGCTGCTGTCGGACAACTTCGACCTGTCGCTGGAGTGGTACTACGACGAGTCCAGCTATGCCTCGGTCGGCTTCTTCCGCAAGAACATCAAGAACTTCATCAGCAACACCATCGTCCGCGAAGACGCCGGCGCGCTGCATACGCCCGTCGGTGGCGCCTACTGGAACCAGGCGCTGGCGTCGGGCTGCGCTGGCACCGACATGCCCTGCATCCGCGATTACATCCTCATCAACCACGCCGGCGATCCCGGCGTCACCTCGACCGGGGTCAACTCGGCCGGGCAGCAGACCGGCAGCATCGTCGGCCAACCGGGCGATCCCATTGCCGGGTTCGACATCACGCTTCCCGCCAACCAGCGCTCGGACCATCTGGATGGCTGGGAACTGAGCGTGCAGCAGCTGTTCGGCCAGACCGGCTTCGGCTTGGCCGCCAACTACACCAAGGTGAAATCGGGGCTGACCTTCGACAACCTCAGCCTGGGCGACCAGTACCCGATGATCGGGCTGAGCGATTCGGCCAACCTGGTGCTGTTCTACGAGAAGTACAACTGGCAGGTGCGCGCGGCCTACAACTGGCGCGACAAGTTCCTCAACGGCATCGGTGGCCAGGGCCCCAACCCGAACTACACCGCCGCCTACGGCCAGCTCGATCTCAACATCAGCTACGCGCTCACCGAGCAGCTGTCGGTGAGCGTGGAGGCGATCAACCTGACCGACGAAACCATGCGCACCTATGCGCGCCACACCAACATGCTGCGCTACGCCACCCAGACCGGCCCGCGCTACATGTTCGGGGTACGCTACAAGTTCTGACCGCAGGGGCATCGGCGCAATGGCCGTCCAGCTCGACGAAGTACATGGGCTGGACCCGGCGCAGCTGCACACGCAGCTGCCCGGCTGGACCACGCCCAAGGTGGTCCGCGGGCTGGTGGCGCACTGGCCGATGGTGGCCGCCGCACGCGGGTCGGCCGAGGCGGCCGTTGCCCACCTCAAGCAGTTCGACCACGGCCAGCTGCCGGTCACCGCCACCACCGCCGCCCCGCAGGCACAGGGGCGGATCTTCTACAACGCGGACCTGACCGGCTTCAACTTCCGCCGTGAGCAGATCGCGCTTAAGGTGGTACTCGATACATTGCTGAAGTACCAGGCCGAGGCGGCACCGCCAACCATCTACGTGGCCTCCACCACGCTGGACAGCTTCCTGCCCGGGTTCGGCACGGCCAATGGGCTGGCACTGGGGGTGGACGATCCCCTGGCCAGCATCTGGATCGGCAACCGCTCCCGCATCGCCGCCCACCAGGACGTACCGGACAACCTGGCCTGCGTGGCGGCGGGGCGACGGCGCGTCACGCTGTTCCCACCGGACCAGATCAACAACCTGTACATCGGGCCGCTGGACTTCACCCCGGCCGGGCAGGCGGTGAGCCTGGTGGATTTCGCCGCGCCCGACCTGGACCGCTTCCCGCGCTTCGCCGAGGCACTCGCGCATGCGCAGGTCGCTGAACTTGGCCCCGGCGATGCGGTATTCATCCCGTCGCTGTGGTGGCACCACATGGAAGGGCTGGCGGCATTCAACGTGCTGGTCAACTACTGGTGGCGGCCGGTACCGGCGTGGATGGACGCACCGATGAACGCACTGATGCTGTCGGTGCTGGCGCTGCGCGACCTGCCCCCGGAACAGCGCGCGCACTGGCGTTCGATCTTCGACCACTACGTGTTCAACGCCGACGCGCACACCGCCGCGCATATCCCGGTGGGCGCCCGCGGCGTGCTGGGCCCGCTGGACAGCGCCAGCGCGGCGCAGATACGCGCGGTGCTGCGAAAGCGGTTGGAGCGTTGACCGACCCGGATCGGGCCAGTTCACCCACCGAACCCTGGAAACCGCGATAATCCGCCGTGATCCGCAGTTCGCCCGGGGGCGGGATGTCGACGAACCGGTGCAGCCCCGCTGCACCGCCGCCACACCACGCAGTGCGCTCCTGATTGCTTCACCGTTGCCGTTCCATCCGCCTCCCGGATGGCGCTGCACCCGCCCGTCAAGACGACCGCATGCGCCCGTTTTCCACCCGCCTCAACCTGGGCAAGCTGATCCTTGGCCTGGCCCTGCTCAGCGCGCTCATCGCGCTCGCCAATACGCTGCACGCCAGTTACCGGGTGCAGCGCGAGCAGTTGATCAGCACGACACTGGAAGCCAACCGGGTCTATGCCAGCAAGCTGGCCGAAACCACCCAGAACTTCATCCAGTCCGCGCAGCAGCAGCTGGCCTACAGTGCCACTGCACTGGGCCAGCGCGCCTATGACCGCACCGAACTGGAAGCAGAAGCGGCCCGCCTGCAACTGCAGACCAACAGCTTCAACTCGGTGCTGATCGTCGATCCGGCCGGCACCGTGCTGGCCACCTCACCGCAGAGCCTGGCGTTGCAGGGGCTGGTGCTCAACAGCCGCGGCAACACCGAAGCGCTGGCGCGCCGCGTACCGTTCATCAGCGACCCCTACCAGTCCGCGACCGGCCGCCTGCTGGTGGCCATCTCGCACCCGGTGTTCAGCGCGCAGGGCCAGTACAAGGGTTATGTCAGCGGCACCATCTACCTGCGCGAACGCAGCATCCTGCAGACCCTGCTGGGCAGGCACTATTACCGCGATGGGTCCTACCTGTACGTGGTCGACCGCCACGGCCGCATCCTGTACCACCTCGAGCCGAGCCGGGTAGGCCAGTTCGCGATGGAGAATCCGGCGGTGCAGGCCGTCAGCAAGGGCCACTCGGGGGCCCAGCAGGTGCGCAACAGCCGCGGGGTGATGATGCTCGCCGGCTATGCACCGGTTCCGATCGTGGGCTGGGGCGTGGTCGCACAGCGGCCGACCACCGCCACGCTGGCCGCATTGTCACGTCTGATGTCCTCGGTGATCTGGAATGCGATTCCGCTGGGCGTGCTGTCGCTGCTGGTCACCTGGTGGTTTGCCCGGCGCATCTCGCTGCCGCTGTGGCAGTTGGCCCGCAACGTACAGAACCGCGACACCGGCCTGGCCATCGGCCATGTCACCGGCATCCGCGCCTGGTATTACGAGGTGGCCCATCTCAAACAGGCGCTGCTGTACAGCTTCAACCTGCTGCAGGACCGCATCGGCAAACTCAACCGCGCCACCATGACCGACCCGCTGACCAGCCTGCAGAACCGCCGCGGGCTGCAGCAGGGGCTGGAGGACTGGCAGGCGCGTGGGCAGCCGTTCGGCATCATTGCGCTGGACATCGACCGCTTCAAGGCCATCAACGACCGCTTTGGGCATGCCGTGGGCGATGCGGTGATCCTGCGTATCGCGCAGCTGATGCGCGACGACTCGCGCGATACCGACCTGCTGTGCCGCAATGGCGGCGAAGAGTTCCTGATCCTGCTGCCCGGCATCGATACCGCCGGCGCTGCACGGATCGCCGAACGGCTGCGCCGGCAGGTGGCCGCGGAAGTGTTCGAGGAGGTCGGCTCGGTGACCGTCTCGCTGGGCGTGGCGCACTACCCCAGCTATCACCAGGACCCGCAGCAGGCGCTGCGGCTGGCCGACAAAGCGTTGTACATGGCCAAGGAACAAGGCCGCGACCGCACCGTGGTGCATCCTGAACCGGAGCGGCGCGAGCCGGGCTGATCGCGGCACCGGCCGGGGCGCGCATCGCCGATGGCCGGGCCACGCCCCGCCATCGCGATGGCTCGCCGCTTCAACCGCCCAGCGGGGTCAACAGGCGCGGCCCGGACTGGGCATCGGCCATGTACACCCCACCTGCCGGCAGCAGGTCGGCGGCATCATCGGCCAGGGCCTTGTCCGCACGCCACGGCGCCTGCTGGCGTGGGCCGGGAATATAGGCATCCCACATGCCGTAGCGGATATCCTCGCCGTGCAACTCAAAGCTCACCGGCATGCGCACGGTCCAGCTGCTTTCATCCTTGTCCTTGCCCGTGGTCGGGATGCGGAAGGTCCACTTGCGCGCGGCCGTGATCGAAGTACGTGCCAGGGCATCACGCATCCGGCGCATTTCCACTTCGTTGGCGATCACTTTCAGGTTGACCTGCTCGGCGGCCACGTCGATCACCCTGCCATCGCGCCCCACCTGCACCTGCAGCAGCACCAGGCCTTTTCCGCCCACTGAATAGACACTCTTGGGGTAGGACGGCGGCGTTATCTTCACCCGGGTGACGCTGTCGGTGGCCGTGGGGTCGTAGCGGTCGAAGTTGGCGGCCAGCAGCGTGACCTCCATCGTCTCGTCGTTGAGATTCTTGCCGCCCAGGCGGATGCTGACCGGCGCGCGTGCGCGTACCACGCGGCCCTCGACGATCACCGGCTCGAACCGCCAGCCCTGCACCGCGCGCTCGACGAATGCCACCAGCGCATCGTTGACCTTTTCGCGGTGGTCCATCTGGAAGGATTCCACCTGCCCTTCCGGACCGATGTCGATGACGCCGGTGAGCACCATGCTGGCCTCGGCCTGCGCGCGCACAGCACGCGCACTCTGTGCGGCGGCCTCCGGGATGACGGTCATGCCGACGCCGCTGAAGGCCAGCGCCAGCGCAAGAATTGGGATCGTTCGCATCGCACTCGCTCCTTGTGGATGTCAGCGAGCGTAGCGCAGGCCGGCCTTCACTGCCAATCAGGCCAGCCGATGGCTGGCGGCATAGGGAGGGGTGTCGGGGAAGTCGCCCGCCGCGAAGCGCGCCTGCAACCCCTGCCACCAGCCGGGATCGAACAGGTGCCGGAAATGCTCGCGCACGACGGCCAGCTCGGCGGCCGGCAGGCCCATGAACATCCAGAAGCGTTCGGGAAACACATCCCGCGGGCCGATCTGGAACCAGGGTTCGTCGGCCAGGGCTTCCTGCTCGTTGCGCGGCGCCGGCCAGGCGCGGAAGTTGCAGTCAGCCACCAGGCACAGTTCGTCGTAGTCGTAGAACACCGCCCGCCCGTGCCGGGACACACCGAAGTTCTTGGGCAGCATGTCGCCGGGAAAGATATTGTTGCGCGCCATGTCAGTGATCGCCTGGGCGTAGTCCAGCGCCGCGTTGCGCCGGGCCTCGGCACTCTGCTCGCGCAGGTACAGGTTGAGCGGGCGGAAGCGGCGCTGCACGTAGCACAGCGCGATCACCAGCTCATCGCCTTCTTCGCGGACACTGCTGCTGCAGTGGGCGAGCAGTTCCTCGCGCAGCGCGGGGGCGAAGCGCGCCCTTGGAAAACGCAGCGCGCGGTAAGGCTGCGCATCCAGCAACCGGCCCACGCGATCCAGGTTGAAGACCAGCGCGTACTTCTCTTCCACCTGGTGCCGGGTCAGGGTCTTGGGCCACGCAAAGCGGTCGCGGATCAGCTTGAACACCAGCGGATAGCTGGGCAGGGTAAACACCGCCATGACCATGCCCGGGGTGCCGTCGGCATGCACCAGCTGCTCGCCCGGATGGTCCTGGAAATGCCGGAAGAAGGTCCGGTAGCGCTCGGTCTTGCCCTGCTTGGCCCGGCCCAGCACGGTGTAGATCTCATCGATGGGCTTGGCCGGCAGCAGGCTGCGCAGGAACACCACCGCATCGCCGACCGTGGCCAGGTCGGCCTGGAAATAGCTGCGCGACACGCCAAACAGGTGCGCTACATCGCGACGCCGGGTCAGCACGGCTTCGGCCCGCAGTCCGTTCTCATCGTTGACCAGCGCAATGATGCAGGGCGAGAAGCGATGCTCCCCGAACACCCGGCCCACCAGGTAGGCGCGGCGCTCACGGTAGAACACCGTGTCGAGCAGTTCGATGCTGCGCACCGGATAATCGCCCCAGTGGGCCAGGTCATCCTGCAGCCGCACCGCGATGGCCGCCGCGCAGCGCAGCTGGTGCGCATAGGGCACCTCGAAGCGGTAATCGCCCAGCACCCGCAGCAGCGCCTCGGCCGGACGCGCCGCCGACAGCGTGTAACTGTGCCGCGCCACCGGATGGGTAATCGCGTCGGAGGGCTCCACGTCCATCGCCATGAACTCTACCGCCGCATCCACGCCCTCGGTAGCGAACAGCCGCCGCGCCAGGGTGTTGTAGAAGGTCTTGTACAACTCGGCGTCCAGCAGGCCCTCGAGCCGCCCCGCATAGGCCTGGCGTACCTGTTGCCACAGCACGCGGGTGCCCACCTCATCGCCGGCGGCACGCCGCAGCGCATCCACGGTGTCGGCGATGCACAGGTCGTACAGGCCGATACGCTCCACCGCGTCCTGCCGGGCACCGGCCCAGTCGCGGGTTTCAAAGCGCACCCGCGCTCGCCGCGTGACCGCCGCAAAACGCGCAAGGTAAGCCTCGAACCCCTCGCCGATGCGGGCCGCAAGCACGGCTGCGAGCGTGCTCATCGCAGCACGCCGCCGTAGCGGTATCGACACTGGGTAACGCGCATGCGGACACACCCGGAAGACCTGCCTTCACCATACGGCAGCCGTTGGTGGCCTTCAACGCATGATGGGACAAGCCACCGCCGGTCGCCCTCCTCGGGCAACCGGCGGCAGAGCGGAAGCTTACAGCGCCAGCTCGGCTTCCACGTCCTGCACCTTGCGCCGGGCCATGGCCAGGTTGGACTTGTTGCGATCCAGCACCAGGTACAGGAACAGCCCCTTCTTGCGCGCGACCGGACGCAGGATGTGGTACGCCTTGCCCAGCGAAATCAGGATGTCCTCGATCGTGTCGTTGAGGTTGAGCGAGGCGGCCGTCTTCATCTTCGCGCGGATCACCTCGGTGTTGCCGGCGGCCGCGACCTCCATGTCCATCCCCGATCCCGCCTCCCCCAGCAGCATCCCGCTCTCGTAATCGACCAATGCCACTGCCTGGGCACCATCGATGCTCATCAGCGCGTTCAAGGTATCGTCCAGTCCTGCCATGTTGCACCCCGTTGGTTATCGAGCCCTGGTATTCCCTGCGGATCGGCTCGTGATCCGCTGAGTTCGGCCATGATGTTGCGGCCACATTCCTTCGCACTCCACAGCACCTTGCCGATCACGCAGCGCGCATCGCAGGCGGTCATCAACAGCAGCGGCAGCGGCACCGCAGGCAGTGCCAGCATCAGCACTTTGCCCTCGCCGGCTTCGAGCATCAGTACTTCCAGTTCGCCCAGCGACAGCTCTCGCCCCACCGCCGCGGCCAACGCCAGCATCGCGCTGGTCATCGCCGCGAGCCGTTCGCCATTGCCATGGGTACCGGCAGCCGGAACCAGGGCAAAGCCATCGACGCTGGCCAGCACCACGCTGCGCACGCCGTTGATGTCATCGGCAAATGCCTGCAGGTGCCAGCCAAGCCGCTCGCGCAATGCGGGGGCCAGATGACGCGCATCGTGTCCATCAGCCATGTGCGGCCACCAATGCACCGGCTTCCATTTCACCCATCAGCACGTCCATCAGGCACAGTCCCTGTTCGCGATCCCGTGCATCGACCGGCACCACCGGCAACCAACGCCCTTCGTGCCCGGCCTGCCGCGCGCAGGCATCCAGGTCGAACTGCGGGGCGAGGTCGAGCCGCGAGATACCGATCACCGCCGGTACCTGCGCGGCATGCTGCCGCAGCACCGCCAGGTAGGTGCCCAGTTCATCGGCCACTGCCTCGCGCGTGGCGTCCAGCAGCAGCACCACGCCACTGGCGCCCTGCAGCAGGATCGGCCACAGGAAATCAAAACGCTGCTGCCCCGGCGTGCCATAAAGACGCAGCCGGTCGCCGTTGGGCAGGTCGATATCGGCGTAATCCATCGCTACCGTGGTCGAGGCCTTGTCCGCGCCTGCGCGGTCGCTGTTGTGGACGTCGGTATTGATCACCGCGCCAGCGGCGATCGCGCGGACCAGGGTCGACTTGCCGCAGCCCATGCTGCCCAGCACCACGATCTTGTATTCGCGCACGCTCAGCCCCCGCCGCGTTGGCGCACGCTGCGCCACATCCGGGCAAGCAGGCCGCCGCCCTCTGCACCGGGCCGTATCCCGCCACCCGCCGTGGCCGGCGCGTCGATGGCGGCATAGCCGCACAGGTAGGCCGGGTGCACGAAGGCACGCACGGCCTCGGCGGGCATCTCCAGCAACGATGCGCACTCGTCCACGCTGCAGGCGCGCTTGAGCAGCAGCGAGCACAGCCGGAAGCTGTCGTGCTGGTGGCCGAGCACGCGGAAATCCGGCCAGCGCAACAGACGCACCCGTGCGTGCTGCTTGAGGCGTGCGTCCAGATCGCGCCAGTGCGCCGGGTGCTGACCCCACTGCCACAACAGCGGCCGCAGCGACTGCCGCGGCTGTTCACCGGCCAGTTGTTGGTAACGTTTGGCGGCAATGCCATGCAAGGCCAGCTGCTCGAACGTATCGGACAGCATCATCGCCTGTTCGCCAACGGGCGTGCCGTCGGGCGCTACCCACTGGTCCTGTTCAAAGTCGAGCAGCAGCACCGGCTCGCCGTCCACTGCCAGCAGCCCATGCCCATGACGGGACTGCAGGCTCTCGCGCAGCGCACGGGTGATCGCTTTGGCGCCGCGGGCGGCACAGGGCTCTTCGATCGGCGCCGGGCCGGCAGGCATGCGGCGCAAGGCGTGTTCGATGGCATGGTCGTCCAGCACGGCGTGCTCATCGCCCTGGCCGTGGCGCAACTGTCCCTGCTGGTCTTCGATCCAGAACTGGATACGCGGTCGCTCGCGCACCATCCGCAGGGCGGCGTTGCGCAGGGCCGGAGTGTCCTTGATCACCAGCAGGTCGCAATCATCAAGGTCGCGGCAGCTGCGTACGGTATCGCCCGGCAACGCGGCGGCGACGCGCAGACGTTGCAGCAAGGCGTTCTCCTCCTGGATATCCGATCCGACCACCAGCACCCTGGCCATCGCCTTCCCCTGCGTTGTGAGAGATCACACTTACTGCAGTAAAGATCGTCGATAGGCTATGTCAACGCTCACGCGGCAGAAGTGATGGATCGCACAGATTGAACGGACGAAACCCGGCGTAGGTGCAAGGGATGCCGCGCCTTGCGGCAAGCAAGTTTCATGCCGTCTTTACGTTGGTCACCCGCGCGTGTGCGGCGCAGATCGGGATCGACGAAGGTCACAGTTTCTTTTGCTGCGCTGAGAAAAAGGTCTTCTCCGGTGTGAGGGGAGAGGTTCACTCACAAGGCGACAGCCGCTTGCGCGGGGGTTTCGCTTGGCTATGGCGTGAGCGTCCGCGTGCCCCTTGGCGGCCGGCAGGTCCTTGTGCAAATGTCCCCCGGCCGACGCCTGCGGCGACGGCCTCCTCCTTTATTTTGCCAAGGGCCTGCCGACCGCCAAGGGGCTCGGCTTGCGGAACGCGCAGGCGCACTCCGGTGTTTGCCGTGGGCGGCCAGAGTTCTCGACACGCGGGTACCGATGCCCGACCCACACCCAAACGTGCGTTGTGCTTTTCCCACGGAGGGGAGAGGAAGCATAAAAAACCCGCGCCGAAGCGCGGGTCTTTATCGATCACACGGCAGGCGGAATGATCGCTTACAGAGCCGCCAGTGCACCGTTGAAGGTGGCACTCGGGCGCATAGCCGCCGCGGCCTTGGCCACGTCCGGGCGGTAGTAACCGCCGATGTCCACCGGCTTGCCCTGCACCGCCACCAGCTCGGCGATGATGGCCTGCTCGTTGTCGGCCAGTGCCTTGGCCAGCGGGGCGAAGCGTGCCTTCAGTGCGGCATCGTCGTCCTGCGCGGCCAGGGCCTGGGCCCAGTACAGCGCGATGTAGAAGTGGCTGCCGCGGTTGTCGATGCCACCGAGCTTGCGCGACGGCGACTTGTCGTTGTCCAGGAACTGGCCGTTGGCCTGGTCCAGGGTCTTGGCCAGCACGCTGGCACCGGCATTGTCGTAACGGTTGCCGAGGTGCTCCAGCGAGGCGGCCAGGGCCAGGAACTCACCCAGCGAATCCCAGCGCAGGTAGTCCTCTTCGACGAACTGCTGCACATGCTTCGGCGCCGAACCGCCCGCGCCGGTCTCGAACAGGCCACCACCGGCCATCAGCGGCACGATCGACAGCATCTTGGCACTGGTGCCCAGTTCCATGATCGGGAACAGGTCGGTGAGGTAATCGCGCAGCACGTTGCCGGTGACCGAGATGGTGTCCTCACCCTTGCGGATGCGGTCCAGCGAGAACGCGGTGGCCTCGATCGGGGCCAGGATGCGGATGTCCAGGCCGGTGGTGTCGTGGTCCTTCAGGTAGGTCTCGACCTTTGCGATCACCTGCGCATCGTGCGCGCGCGCGGCGTCCAGCCAGAACACGGCCGGGGTGCTGCTCAGGCGGGCGCGGTTGACGGCCAGCTTGACCCAGTCCTGGATCGGGGCGTCCTTGGTCTGGCACATGCGCCAGATGTCACCGGTCTGCACGGCGTGCTCGAACACCACGTTGCCGGTCTCGTCGGTGACGCGCACGGTACCGTCGGCCGGGATCTGGAAGGTCTTGTCGTGCGAGCCGTACTCTTCGGCCTTCTGCGCCATCAGGCCGACGTTGGGCACCGAGCCCATGGTGGCCGGGTCGAACGCGCCGTGGGTGCGGCAGTCATCGATCACCGCCTGGTACACACCGGCATAGCAACGGTCCGGAATGACCGCCTTGGTGTCCTGCAGCTTGCCGTCGGCGTTCCACATGCCACCCGAATCGCGGATCATCGCCGGCATCGACGCATCGACGATCACGTCGCTGGGCACGTGCAGGTTGGTGATGCCCTTGTCGGAATTGACCATGGCCAGGCCCGGGCGCTTGCCGTACTCGGCGGCCAGGTCGGCCTTGATGGTTTCCTGCAGCGCCTCGGGCAGCTGCGGCAGGCGCGCGTACAGGTCGCCGATGCCGTTGTTGGGATCGAAACCGGCCTGCTTGAGCACGTCGGCGTGCTTGGCCAGCACGTCCTTGTAGAACTCTTCGACCACCACGCCGAACATGATCGGGTCGGAGACCTTCATCATGGTCGCTTTCAGGTGCAGCGAGAACAGCACGCCACGGGCCTTGGCGTCGGCGATCTGGGCCTGTACGAAGCTGGCCAGTGCGTTGCGGCTCATCACCGCCGCATCGACGATCTCACCGGCCTTGACCGCAGTCTTGTCCTTGAGCACGACGCTGCTGCCATCGGCCTTGCGCAGTTCGATCTTCAGGCTGCCGGCGGTGGCCAGCGTGGCCGACTTTTCACTGCCGTAGAAGTCGCCGCCGTCCATGTGGGCCACGTGCGATTTGCATTCGGTGGACCACTTGCCCATGCGGTGCGGGTGCTTGCGGGCATAGTTCTTGACCGACAGCGGGGCACGGCGGTCGGAGTTGCCTTCGCGCAGCACCGGGTTGACCGCGCTGCCCTTGACCTTGTCGTAGCGCGCCTTGATGTCGCGCGAGACGTCGTCGGTGGGCACGTCCGGGTAGTTCGGCAGGGCGAAGCCCTGGTCCTGCAGTTCCTTGATGGCGGCCTTCAACTGCGGCACCGAGGCGCTGATGTTGGGCAGTTTGATGATGTTGGCATCCGGGGTGGTCGCCAGCTGGCCCAGTTCGGCCAGGTGGTCCACTTCCTTCTGGTCGTCCTTCAGGTAATCCGGGAACAGCGCCAGGATGCGGCCGGACAGCGAGATGTCGCGGGTTTCAACGGCGATGCCGGCGGTGGCGGTGTACGCCTCGACGATCGGCAGCAGCGACTGGGTGGCCAGGAACGGGGCTTCATCGGTGAGCGTGTAGAGAATCTTGGGCGTGCTGGACATGGGGGACTGAGGCTCTCTTGCGGATCTGATGAGTGACACCGCGCCGGTGGGCGCGCGCTGCGGAACCCCGTCATTGTCGCGTGTTCGGCGCGCCGGGGCAAAGCCCGGCCATACGCGAACGTATTGGAACGCTGTGGTGCGTGGTGGGTGGGTATCGGGTGAAACCCGCGCATGAAACGGGTTCTTCTGCCGTCTGCGGGGCGAGCAGAAAGCGCCATTGGGTTTCCTGGCGCTGGCCAGGCAATTGGGGGGCAGCCCTCGCGCCGCAGGTGGGTCGGGCGCCGGTTACCGATGCCCCCGGTGGCAGGCAGGCCCTTGTGCAAATGTCCTCCGGCCGACGCCTTGCGGCGACGGCCTCCCCCTTTATTTTGCCAAGGACCTGCCTGCCACCGGGGGCATCGGTAACCGCGTGCCGGAAACTCTGGTCGTGCATGGCAAATATCGGATTACGCATGTGCGTCCCGCAAGCCGAGCCCCTTGGCGGCCGTCAGGTCCTTGGCAAAATAAAGGTTCATCGCGGAATAGCGTGGAGCTTTTGCCGGCTCCCGTTACCCTTGAAGCCTGAAATCAGGGCCTCAGGGGTCAGGTCATGCTGGATCGGAAGACGATTGAGAGGCTGGGTGGCTGGGAAGGCTACCGGGTGGAGCGGATCGCCTGGCCGGAAGGCGACAGCCGGACCGTCACTATCTACCTCAAACCCACGGCCCGCACGATGCATTGCGAGCACTGCGGGAGCCGATGCCGGCAAGTGCACGAGACGACGGTGCGCCGGGTACGCGATCTGCCCCTGATGGCATTGCGCGTTGCGCTGGTGGTGCCGCGACGGCGCGTCTGGTGCCCCCAGTGCGCTGGGCCGCGCCTGGAGAAGTTGAGCTGGCTTGGCCGCTACCAGCGGGTCACTGACCGGCTGGCCGAAGCGGTCAGCCAGTTGCTGGTATCCAGCAATATCCTGGCCGTGGCACGCTTTTTCCAGTTGGGCTGGCATACGGTCAAGGCACTGGATAAAGCCTTGTTGCGTGAGTCTGTCCAAGCCCCGGACTGGAGCCAGATCCACTACCTGGCGATGGACGAATTTGCGCTGCACAAGGGTCACCGCTATGCAACGGTCGTGGTGGATCCGATCAGTCGCCAGGTACTTTGGCTGGGCAACGGGCGCTCCCGCGATACGGCGCGTGCCTTTTTTGAGCAGCTTCCCCCGGGCGTTTCCGAGCAATTGCGCGCCGTGGCGATCGACATGACGACGGCCTATGAAGTGGAGATCCGGGCCAACTGTCCCAATGCCGAGATCGTCTTCGACTTGTTCCATGTGGTGGCCAAGTACGGTCGCGAAGTGATCGACCGGGTTCGCGTGGACCAGGCCAACAAGCTCCGGCACGACAAGCCTGCGCGCCGTGTCATCAAATCCAGCCGATGGCTGCTACTGCGCAATCGCAGCAACCTGGACCGGCATCAGACGGTGCGGCTGGATGAGCTGCTGGAAGCAAATCAACCGCTCCTCACCACCTATCTGATGCGTGATGAGCTCAAGCGACTGTGGTTTTACCGCCATCCCGGATGGGCCAGGAAGGCTTGGAACCAGTGGCTGGAGCAGGCCCAGCGCAGCGGAATCGCCGCCTTGGCGCTGTTTGCACAACGGCTCAAAGCCTATCTGCATGGGATCGTGTCGCGTTGCCGACACCGCCTCAATACCAGCATCGTCGAAGGCATCAACAACACCATCAAGGTCATCAAACGCCGGGCCTACGGCTATCGGGATCAGGAGTACTTCTTCCTGAAAATCCGTGCAGCGTTCCCCGGTATTCCGCGATGAACCAAAATAAAGGAGGAGGTGACGGCCACAGGCCGGCGCCGGGGGACATTTGCACAAGGGCCTGCCGGTCGCCAAGGGGCCCAAACGCTCGCGACACGCCTAGGCGCCTCTCCCCTCCAATGAGAGAGCCACGCATAAAAAAAAGGACGCAGCCTCGCGGCTGCGTCCATCGTGAGCCTGTTGCCGGGAGAGAGTCGGCGTGGGCTTACTTGACCTCGAACTCCTGCGGCATTCCAGCCGCCTTGCCATCTACCGTGACTTCCGCGCGGTACTTGCCCGCCGGCCAGCCCTTGGCATTCTTGAAGCTGACATTGGTGGTTTCGGCACCGGTGGTGTTCAGCGCCTGGGTCTGCTCACCGGCCACCTGGCCATCCTGGAAGGTCAGTTTGGCACCCACGTTGGCGTTGCTGGCCGCACCGTCGGTGCGAACCGAGACGATGATGTCGTCCTTCGGGGTGAACAGCGCCGTGGTGGCCACGCTCTTGTCGGCCGCCGCGGTCTTGCCAACGGTCACGCTGGAAACACTCACCGCCGCCGCAGCAGCCATCGGTTCAGGCGCAGCCGGGGTCATCGGTGCCGGCTCGGCCGGGGTCATTGCAGCCGGCTGGGCGTTGTTGTCGGCAGTGTCTTCTTTCTTCTTGCAGCCGACCAACGCCACGGTGGCCAGCAAGGCAGCGAGTACGGCAGTACTGATGGACGTCTTCTTCATGGAATTCCTCCCTGGGAATCTAGTGGACTACAACGGAGCGACTCAGTCTTTGGGCGGCAACTTAAGGGTCTGGCCCGGGAAAATCTTGTCCGGGTCGTCCAGCACATCGCGGTTGGCCTCGAAGATCTTCTTCCAGGCGTTGGCGTCGCCCAGTTCCTGTTTGGCGATCTTCGACAACGAGTCGCCCTTCTGCACGGTGTAAGAGCCTCCCACCTTCTCGGCAGTGCTATCCACCGAAGCGGTCACGCCGGAAAAATCGGCCTTTTCCACCTTCTGCGCAGTGCTGTCCACGCTGGAGGTGACACCGGAGAAATCAGCCTTCTTATCGGTACTCATCCACACACTCCCGTCTTCATTGACGACATGGGAGGCACGGTGTCACAGCGCTTGTTAATAGGGCATGGCGCAGATGTGAAGACGTACGGAACGCGGGCCCGGGGGACGCCGCCACGCAAGGCATGGCCCCAGCTGCCGGGCAGCGCCCGGCGTCAGGTTCATCGTCCCACGGTCGATGGCTACTGGCGCAGGTCGCGCAC
This sequence comes from Stenotrophomonas sp. GL_101, assembly GCF_057835675.1. Lineage (NCBI taxonomy): Bacteria > Pseudomonadati > Pseudomonadota > Gammaproteobacteria > Lysobacterales > Lysobacteraceae > Stenotrophomonas > Stenotrophomonas sp. GL_101. The sequence goes on from NZ_CM174432.1 coordinate 4,314,600, forward strand.
GGTACGAGCGGGATGCTCGATGCCCGGGCTGGCCCGCCACGGGTTGATGTCCAGGCCGCCGCGGCGGGTATACCGCGCTTCCACTTCCAGCCACTGCGGCGCGCAGCGCTGGCTGATCTCGCTGAAAATCCGCTCCACGCACTGCTCGTGGAACTCGGCATGCTCGCGGTAACTGATGAGGTACCTGAGCAGGCCTTCGCGATCCAGCTGCGGGCCCCGGTAGCGGATGCTCACGCTGGCCCAGTCCGGCTGGCCGGTGACCGGGCAGTTGGACTTGAGCAGCGCCGAGCTCAACGTCTCGGTCACGATCTGCCCCGCATCGGCGGACAGGTACTCCGGTGCCGGCGGGCCATAGCGTTCGATCGCCACGTCCAGCTCGTCCAGCGACTCACCCTCGGCCTCTTCGACCAGCAGCGGCACCCCGAAACGCACCGTGACCACCGCCCCGGCGCAGGCGGACAGGTCCGTGGTGATCTGCAGGCGGGCGGCCTCGTCGTCGTCGAAGCGCGTGCTGTTGAGCGAATTGAGATACAGCTTGAACGACTTGGACTCGATCAGGTTCGGCGAGGTGCACGGCACGCTGACCGTGGCCACCGCCACCCGTGGCTTGCCACGCCGGTCCAGCCAGCTCAGCTCGTAAGCCTGCCAGCGGTCATGGCCCACGAAGGGCAGCGCCGCCTCGTCCAGGCCGATCTGTTCGCGGGCGCCACGGCGCGGAATGGGGAACAGCAGGCCGGAATCGTACTGCGACGGGTAAGCAACCTCGCGACCGAGGCTGGAGTCCTGGGGGGTATTCATCGGGCCATTTTACGCCGCTGTAACCCGCACGTTCGACAACCAGGGCACAACGTCCTGGTGCCAAACCGGCGCAACCGATCGGCTGGCCCCGCCGAAGCCATGGCGCCCGTGCCGGTTTTCGCCCCGACCAACGGTCGGGACCTACCGGGATTCCCCCCAACTCCGGGCCGCTCCACACGCGGCAGCCCAGCGCCGACCAGGCCGCCGTTGCGGTTGCCTCAGCCCGCCGCAGCCGGCGCAGCCGGCGCACCATTGAGATAATCCAGGCTCACCTGCAGCAGCGCGCGCAGGCCCACGTCCAGCGCCTTTTCATCGAGCAGGAACTTGGGCGAGTGGTTGGCCGGGGCCGTGGCCGGGTCGATGCCTTCGCTGGTGGCGCCGACGAAGAAGAACAGGCCGGGTACCTCCTTGGCATACAGCGAGAAATCCTCGGCGCCCATCTGCAGCGGCGGTTCGTAGACATTGTCCTTGCCCACCACCGCCTGCAGGCTCGGCAGCATCCGCGCGGTCAGCGCCGGGTCGTTCACCGTGGCCGGGTTGCCTTCGGACTCATAGATGTCCGTCACCGCCTTGGCGCCGTGCGCGGCGGCCGTATGCTCGGCCACATTGCGCAGATCGGCGAAGATCTGCTGGCGCATACCCTCGTCGAAGGTGCGGATGGTGCCTACCATCTCCACCTCGTCGGGAATGATGTTGTAGCGGATGCCACCCTTGATCGCCCCGAACGTCAACACTGCCGGCTGCTTGGACAGGTTGGCGCGGCGGCTGACGATGGTCTGCGCGGTACCCACCAGGTCGGCGGTGGCCACGATCGGGTCGACCCCGTTCCACGGCGCCGAACCATGGGTCTGGCGGCCGATCACCTTGATCCCGAAGCGGTCCGAGGCGGCCATCAGCGGGCCACCGCGCACTGCGATCTGGCCCGCCTGCACGCTGGAGAACACGTGCAGGCCGAACACCGCCTCCGGCTTGAAATCGGCGAACAGGCCTTCCTTCAACATCAGCGCGGCACCGCCCTCTTCCGGCGACGGTGCGCCTTCCTCGGAGGGCTGGAAGATCAGCATCACTTCACCGGGCAGGGTGGCCTGCATCTTCACCAGCGCATCGGCCACCCCCAGCAGCGTGGCGGTGTGCGCGTCGTGGCCGCAGGCGTGCATCACCCCGACCGGCTCGCCGCGGTAGGTGCTGGTGGCCTTGGAGGCAAACGGCAGCCCGGTCTGTTCGGTCACCGGCAGCGCGTCCATATCCGCGCGCAAGGCGATCCGCGGGCCCGGCTTGCCACCCTTGATGATGGCGACCACGCCGTGGTGGGCGATCCCGGTCTTGGGCTTGAGGCCCATCGCACGCAGTTGTTCGGCGACCTTGGCGGCGGTGCGCTCCTCACGGTTGGACAGCTCCGGGTGCTGGTGGAAATCGCGCCGCCAGTCGATCACTTTGGCCTGCAACCGGGTTGCCGCAGCGGTCACTTCCGGGCGTTGCACAGGGGCGGCCACGGCCAGCGCGGGGCAGGCAAGCAGCAGGGCGGACAACAGCAGCGACAGACGGGGCATCGACAATCTCCAAGGGCGACAAGGACGGGCCAACCTGAATGTAGGGCATCAGCACGCTTGCCGCTGTAACTTTCTGCCTCGACGGGCGTTGTTCCATGGAACCTGGCCGGTCACATCCGGTCTGATCGCCCGTCCCATCGGACATACATGAAAGGCAGCGCACCGCAGGTATGCTTTGCGCCTAGCCAATCGGGCCTTGCCCTCCGCCAGCCTCAGGAGTTTTGAATGTCGCGTTTCTGGAAGATCGTGCTGCTGGTGGTCGCAGTGCTGGTGGTGGGCTTCATTGGCATGCGCATGCTCGGCGGCGGCAAGCCCAAGGGCGATGCAGCGGCGGCCAGCGCCAGCCAGGGCGGCGACGAACGCAACGCCGGGCCGGTCCCGGTGACCGTGGTCGATGCGGCGCGCCAGGACGTGCCGGTCTACGCCAGTGCGCTGGGCACGGTGGCGGCCATGAACACCGTCACCGTCAGCCCGCAGGTCGGCGGCCAGCTGGTCAGCCTGAACTTCAAGGAAGGCCAGGAAGTGAAGCAGGGCGACGTGCTGGCGCAGATCGACCCGCGCAGCCTGCAGGCCAGTTATGACGAAGCCGCCGCTGCCAAGCGCCAGAACCAGGCGCAGCTGGCCACCGCGCGCTCCAACTACCAACGCTCCAATTCGCCCGAATACCGCCAGTACGTGGCCAAGACCGACCTGGACACCCAGCGTAACCAGGTGGCGCAGTTCGAGAGCGCCGTGGCCGCCAACGAAGCCAGCATGCGTGCCGCCCAGGTGCAGCTGCAGTACACCAAGGTCACCGCGCCGATCTCCGGCATCGCCGGCATCCGCGCGGTGGACGCCGGCAACATCGTCAGCGCCGGCACCGCACTGGTCACCCTGACCCAGATCCACCCGATCCACGTGGTGTTCAACCTGCCCGAGCGCCAGCTGCCAGAGGTGCGCAAGGCCCAGCAGGCCGGTCCGGTGACCATCGCCGCGCTGGACCGCAACGATTCGCACGTGCTCACCGACGGCGGCACGCTGGACGTGGTCGACAACCAGATCAGCAGCGACAGCGGCACCTTCCGCGCCCGCGCGCTGTTCAACAACCAGGACAACAGCCTGTGGCCGGGCCAGTTCGTCAATGTGCGCATGCAGCTGCGCATGATCGCCGGCGGCGTGGTCATTCCCACCCAGGCGGTGATGCGCGGCCCGGATGGCGAGTACGTCTATATCGTCAAGCCCGACAGCACCGTGGCCATGCAGACCATCAAGAGCGGCGTGGAAGTGGGCGACAGCAACGTGCAGATCACCGAAGGCCTCAAGGGCGGCGAGCGCGTGGTCAGCGAAGGCCAGTTCCGGCTCAAGCCGGGCAGCAAGGTCACCGCGCTGAAGCCGGGCGAAACCCCGGCCGCGCCGACCGAGGCCGAGCTCAAGGCCGCTGCCCAGCAGGAAAAGGGCGGCGGTCGCCGCGGTGGCGGTCCGCGCTGATCGCGCCCGCCTGACGTTCCCGATGCCGGCCGCACTGCCGGCATCTGCCCGCTCCAACGCCGCATGACGTAACAGCAAGGATCCGCCCGTGGGCTTTTCGACGATCTTCATCCGCCGCCCGATCGCCACCTCGCTGTTGATGGCAGGCCTGCTGCTGCTCGGCATCCTCGGCTACCGCCAGTTGCCGGTGTCGGCGCTGCCGGAGATCGACGCGCCCAGCCTGGTGGTGACCACCCAGTACCCCGGTGCCAACGCCACCACCATGGCCGCGCTGGTGACCACCCCGCTGGAGCGGCAGTTCGGGCAGATCTCCGGGCTGGAGATCATGACCTCCGACTCCTCGGCGGGCCTGTCCACGATCATCCTGCAGTTTGCGATGGACCGTAACATCGACCTCGCCGCGCAGGACGTGCAGGCCGCGATCCGCCAGGCCACCCTGCCGTCCTCGCTGCCCTACCAGCCGGTCTACAACCGGGTGAACCCGGCCGACGCGGCCATCGTCACGCTCAAGCTCACCTCCGACACGCGCCCGCTGCGCGATGTCAACAATTACGCCGATTCCATCCTGGCCCAGCGCCTGTCGCAGGTGCAGGGCGTGGGCCTGGTGTCCATCGCCGGCAACGTGCGCCCGGCCGTGCGCATCCAGGTCAACCCGGCCCAGCTGTCCAACATGGGCCTGACCCTGGAAGAACTGCGCAGCGCGCTGACCCAGGCCAACGTCAATGCGCCCAAGGGCTCGCTCAACGGCAAGACCCAGTCCTACAGCATCGGCACCAACGACCAGCTGACCAGCGCCGCCGAATACCGCGACACCATCATCAGCTACAAGAACAGCCGCCCGGTGCGGCTGTCGGACGTGGCGCAGGTGCTCGATGGGGTGGAGAACGACCAGCTCGCCGCCTGGGCCGATGGCAAGCCGGCGGTCCTGCTGGAAGTGCGCCGCCAGCCCGGCGCGAACATCGTGCAGACCGTCGAGCGCATCCGTGCGTTGCTGCCGCAGCTGCAGAACGTGCTGCCCGCCGATGTGCACCTGGAGATCTTCAACGACCGCACCGAGACCATCCGCGCCTCGGTGCATGAAGTGCAGTTCACCCTGATCCTGACCATCGGGCTGGTGGTGGCGGTGATCTTCGTGTTCCTGCGCCGCCTGTGGGCCACCATCATTCCCTCGGTGGCGGTACCGCTGTCGCTGGCCGGCACCTTCGGGGTGATGGCCTTCGCCGGGATGTCGCTGGACAACCTGTCGTTGATGGCGCTGGTGGTGGCCACCGGCTTCGTGGTCGACGATGCGATCGTGATGATCGAGAACATCGTGCGCTACATCGAGCAGGGCAAGAGCGGCCCGGAAGCGGCCGAGATCGGCGCGCGCCAGATCGGCTTCACCGTGCTTTCGCTGACCATCTCGCTGGTGGCGGTGTTCCTGCCGCTGCTGCTGATGCCCGGCGTCACCGGCCGGCTGTTCCACGAGTTCGCCTGGGTGCTGACCATCGCCGTCACGCTGTCGATGCTGATCTCGCTGACGCTCACCCCGATGATGTGCGCCTACCTGCTCAAGCCCGACGCGCTGCCCGAAGGCGAAGACGCGCACGAGAAGGCCGCGGCCGCCGGCAAGCAGAACCTGTGGACGCGTACCGTGGGCGCCTACGAGCGCAGCCTGGACTGGGTGCTGGAACACCAGCCGTTGACCCTGGCCGTGGCCGCCGGCGCGTTGGTGCTGACGGTGGTGCTGTACATCGTGATTCCCAAGGGCCTGCTGCCCGAGCAGGACACCGGCCTGATCACCGGCGTGGTCCAGGCCGACCAGAACATCGCCTTCCCGCAGATGGAGCAGCGCACCAAGGCGGTGGCCGAAGCGCTGCGCAAGGATCCGGACGTGACGGGAGTGTCGGCCTTCATCGGCGCCGGCAGCATGAACCCCACGCTCAACCAGGGCCAGCTGTCGATCGTATTGAAGGAGCGCGGTGAACGCGACGGCCTGGATGAGGTCCTGCCGCGCCTGCAACAGGCGGTGGCCGGCATTCCCGGCGTGGCGCTGTACCTCAAACCGGTGCAGGACGTGACCCTGGACACCCGCGTGGCCGCCACCGAGTACCAGTATTCGCTGTCGGACGTGGACAGCGCGCAGGTTGCGCTGCAGGCCACCCGCCTGACCGAAGCGCTGCGCCAGCGCCCGGAACTGGCCGACGTGGACAACAACCTGTCCAACCAGGGGCGGGCGCTGGAGCTGACCATCGACCGCGACAAGGCCAGCGTGCTCGGCGTGCCGATGCAGACCATCGACGACACGTTGTACGACGCGTTCGGCCAACGCCAGATCTCGACCATCTTCACCGAGCTCAACCAGTACCGGGTGGTGTTGGAAGTAGCGCCGGAGTTCCGTACCAGCACCGCGCTGATGAACCAGCTGGCCGTGGCCTCCAACGGCGCCGGTGCGCTGACCGGCAGCAATGCCACCAACTTCGGCCAGGTCACCTCGTCCAACTCGTCCACCGCCACCGGCATCGGCGCGCAGAACACCGGCATTCCGGTCGGCGCGGGCAACATCATTCCACTCGCCGCGCTGGCCGAAGGCCGGATCACCAGCACCCCGCTGGTGGTCAGCCACCAGCAGCAGCTGCCGGCGGTCACCGTGTCGTTCAACATCGCCCCGGGCTACTCGTTGTCCGATGCGGTCAAGGCCATCGAAGACACCAAGGACGGGCTGGACATGCCCTCGCAGGTGCATGCGCAGTTCATCGGCAAGGCCGCCGAATTCACCGGCAGCCAGACCGACGTGGTGTGGCTGCTGCTGGCCTCGCTGGTGCTGATCTACATCGTGCTGGGCGTGTTGTATGAAAGCTACATCCACCCCTTTACGATCATCTCCACCCTACCCCCCGCCGGCGTCGGTGCGCTGTTGGCGCTGATGGTGTGCGGGCTGCCGCTGTCGGTGGACGGCATTGTCGGCATCGTGCTGCTGATCGGCATCGTCAAGAAGAACGGCATCATGATGGTCGACTTCGCCATCGAGGCGCGTCGTTCCGGTGCCAACGCACACGACGCGATCCGCCGCGCCTGCCTGCTGCGCTTCCGCCCGATCATGATGACCACCGCCGCGGCCATGCTCGGCGCGCTGCCGCTGGCGCTGGGCACCGGCATCGGTTCGGAGCTGCGCCGCCCGCTGGGTATCGCCATCGTCGGCGGCCTGCTGCTGTCCCAGCTGGTTACCCTGTACACCACGCCGGTGATCTACCTGTACATGGAACGCTTCTCCGAGCGGCTGCGCGCGCGCCGCGAACAGCGTGCGCTGCGCCACGCTGCCGCGCAGGACCGCGCATGACTCGGCTGACGTCGCGCATGCTGGCTGCCGCCAGGGCCCTGCACGCATGAACATCTCTGGACCGTTCATCCGCCGCCCGATCGGCACCGCGCTGCTCGCTATCGGCCTGTTCGTGGTGGGGCTGTTCTGCTACCTGAAGCTGGGCGTGTCGGCGCTGCCGAACATCCAGATTCCGGTGATCTTCGTGCACGCCAGCCAGTCCGGCGCGGACGCCACCACCATGGCCTCCACGGTTACCGCACCGCTGGAACGCCACCTGGGCCAGCTGCCCGGCGTGGACCAGATGCGCTCGTCCAGCTCCGAAGGCAGTTCGCTGGTCTTCATGATCTTCCAGAGCGGAGTTGATATCGATTCGGCCGCGCTGGACGTACAGACCGCGATCAATTCGGCCCAGGCCGACCTGCCCTCCGGGCTCGGTTCGCCGATGTTCCAGAAGGCCAACCCCAACGACGACCCGGTCATCGCCATCGCGCTGACCTCCCAGACCCAGTCGGCCGACGAACTGTACAACGTCGCCGATTCGCTGCTGGCCCAGCGCATCCGCCAGATCAGCGGAGTGTCCTCGGTCGACATCGCCGGTGCGTCCACGCCCGCGGTGCGGGTGGACGTCAACCTGCGCCTGCTCAACGCGCTCAACCTCACCCCCGACGACCTGCGCAATGCAGTGCGCGCGGCCAACGTCACCTCGCCCACCGGCTTTCTGACCGACGGCAACACCACCACCGCGATCATCGCCAACGACTCGGTCGCCCGCGCGGCCGACTTCGCCAACCTGGTCATCAAGACCCAGGCCGATGGCCGGGTGATCCGCCTCAAGGACGTGGCCAACGTCTACGACGGCCAGCAGGATGCCTACCAGGCCGCGTGGTTCGACCACAAACCGGCCGTGGTGATGTACGTGTTCACCCGCGCCGGGGCCAACATCGTGGAGACCGTGGACCGGGTCAAGGCGCAGATCCCGATGCTGCGCGACTACCTGCAGCCGGGTACGGTGATGACCCCGTACTTCGACCGCACCCCGACCATCCGCTCGTCATTGCATGAAGTGCAGATCACCCTGTTGATCAGCCTGGCGATGGTGATCCTGACCATGGCGCTGTTCCTGCGCCGGCTGGCGCCCACGCTGATCGCGGCGATCACCGTGCCGTTGTCGCTGGCCGGTGCGGCGCTGGTGATGTACGTGTTCGGCTTCACCTTGAACAACCTGAGCCTGTTGGCGCTGGTGATCGCCATTGGCTTCGTGGTCGACGATGCGATCGTGGTGATCGAAAACGTCATGCGCCACCTCGATGAGGGCATGCCGCGCATGCAGGCGGCACTGAAGGGTGCGCACGAGATCGGCTTCACCATCGTCTCGATCACCGCCTCACTGGTGGCGGTGTTCATTCCGCTGTTGTTCGCCAGCGGCATGGTCGGGGCGTTCTTCCGCGAGTTCACCGTCACCCTGGTGGCGGCGATCGTGGTGTCGATGATCGTCTCGTTGACGCTCACGCCGGCGCTGTGCAGCCGCTTCCTCAGCGCGCACACCGAGCCGGAAAAGCCCTCGCGCATCGGCCGTTTCCTCGACGGCATGCACGACCGCATGCTGCGCACCTACACCGTGTGCCTGGATTTCTCGCTGCGCCATGCGCTGCTGCTGTCGCTGACCCCGATCCTGCTGATCGTGGCCACGGTGATGCTCGGCGGTGCGGTCAAGAAGGGCTCGTTCCCCGCCCAGGACACCGGTTTGATCTGGGGCCGCGCCAACTCCAGTGCCACGGTGTCCTTCGAGGACATGGTCAACCGCCAGCGCCGCATCACCGACATGCTGATGGCCGACCCGGCGGTGAAAACCGTGGGTGTGCGCCTGGGCAGTGGCCGCCAGGGCTCCAGCGCGCAGTTCAACATCCAGCTGAAAACGCGCAAGGAAGGCCGCAACGAAACCACCGCACTCGCGCTGGCACGCCTGAGTGCCAAGGCTGACCGCTACCCCGACCTGCAGCTGCGGCTGCGCGCCATCCAGGACCTGCCCAGCGACGGTGGCGGCGGCAACAGCCAGGGCGCGCAGTACCGCGTGTCGCTGCAGGGCAATGATCTTGCCCAGCTGCAGGAGTGGCTGCCCAAGGTACAGGCCGCGCTGAAGAAGAACCCCAAGCTGCGTGACGTGGGCACCGACGTGGACACCGCCGGGCTGCGCCAGAACGTGGTCATCGACCGCGCCAAGGCCGCGCGCCTGGGCGTGTCGGTAGGGGCGATCGACGGCGCGCTGTACGGTGCGTTCGGCCAGCGCCAGATCTCCACCATCTATTCGGACATCAACCAGTATTCGGTGGTGGTCAACGCATTGCCCGAACAAACCGCCACCCCACGTGCGCTGGATGAAATCCACGTCCGCGCCGGCAATGGCGAGATGGTCCCGCTCACCGCCGTGGCCCACCAGGTACCCGGGCTGGCGCCGCCGCAGATCACCCACGAGAACCAATACACCACGATGGACCTGAGCTACAACCTGGCGCCCGGGGTGAGCACCGGCGAAGGCGATGCCATCGTCAAGGCCACGGTGGACGGCATGCGCCTGCCCGGCGACATCCGCATCAGCGATGGTGGCGGCTTCAACGTGCAGCTCAACCCGAACTCGATGCTGATTCTGGTGTTCGCCGCGATCATCACCGTGTACCTGGTGCTGGGCATGTTGTACGAAAGCCTGGTGCACCCGGTCACCATTCTGTCCACGTTGCCTGCGGCCGGCGTAGGTGCGCTGTTGGCGCTGTTCGTGACCAACACCGAGCTGTCGGTGATCTCGATGATCGCGCTGGTACTGCTGATCGGCATCGTGAAAAAGAACGCGATCATGATGATCGACTTCGCCGTGGTCGCCCAGCGCGAGCATGGCAAGAGCCCGCGTGATGCGGTGCGCGAAGCCAGCATCGTGCGCTTCCGCCCGATCATGATGACCACCATGGTGGCGATCCTGGCGGCGGTGCCGCTGGCGATCGGCCTGGGCGAAGGCTCCGAACTGCGTCGCCCGCTGGGCATCGCGATGATCGGCGGGCTGCTGTTCTCGCAGAGCCTGACCCTGCTCAGCACCCCGGCGCTGTATGTGATCTTCTCGTGCCTGCGCGAGCGCTGGGTCAACCGCCGCGCGCGCCGGCGTGAGCGGCGCGCATTGAAGCGCAGCGCCATCGCCCGGTAGGTACCGACCGTTGGTCGGTACCTGCATTGGTGCCTGACCGCGTTACGGCGTGACGACCAACGGTCGTCACCTACCAATGCCGCATCGCCTCCGCCCGCACGCGGATGCCTGACCGCGTCGCCTCCCGGTAGGTACCGACCGTTGGTCGGTACGCCTCGGTTTGACGCCACGTAGCAAAACGACAACAATTCTCATCCAGCCACGGTCCAGCATCGCCTTCTGCGATGCCCCCGCTGCCGGTTCCCGGCCAGCCTGCGCGATCCAGCCATCGACCCCTCCCCCGCCATCTGTAGATCGCGGACGGCGTTGTGCTGTCCGCCAAGGAACCCATCGATGCTGTCCTCCCCCCTGCCCCGCCTGGCCACGTTGGCCGTTGCGCTGTCGCTGACCTGCGCCGCCCATGCCCAGTCCGCCCCGGACGGCGCCGTGCGCGCACGCTCGGCCACTGATCTGGACGCGGTCAAAGTCACCGCCGAACGCACCCACACCGACACCGGCGCGCTCGGTGACCGCGCCGTGCGCGATACCCCGTTCGCCATGGCCGTGGTTGGCCGCGAAGACATCGAAAAGCGCCAGGTGGTCTCGCTCGGCGAGGCCTTCGCCACCGACCCGTCGGTGGTCACCCAGGTCAGCGCCTATGCCAGCGGCTGGAGTTCGCCGATCCGCAACCGCGGCATCGACCTCAGCTACGACAGCTACCGCGTCAACGGCCTGCAGGTGTCTTCCTGGGGTACCGAGTGGCCGCTGGAAGTGATGGAGCAGGTGGAACTGCTCAAGGGCCCCGGCGGCTTCATGTATGGCTTCGGACAGCCCGGCGGCATCGTCAATTACGTCACCAGAAAGCCCACCGACGTGCCGACGTTCTCCGCACAGGTTGGCTGGCGTGAGCAGGGCATCGTCAGCGGCCAGGTCGATGCCGGCGGCCGCTTCGGCAACGAAGACATGTTCGGCTATCGCTTCAATGCCTACCAGGAGCAGGGTGAAACCTTCAACGGCGGCGAGGTTAATCGCAAGGTCGGCGCGCTGTCGCTGGATGCGCGCCTGAGCGACCGTCTGACCTGGACCTTCGATGGCGTATTCCAGTCGCGCGAGCTCAGCAATGAATCGCCGCAGTACTACTTCATCGGCCTCACCCACCTGCCGCGCCCGCTGGCAGGCGATATCGACAACAGCATCGATGGCAGCTACTACGACACCCGCTCCAGCCTGCTCTCCACTGCCCTGAACTGGCAGATCAGCAGCGACTGGAAGGCCAGCTTCAGCTACGGCGTCACCACCTCGTGGAACGATGTCAACAAGATCTTCGCCTACATCGACGACCCCAACGGCGACTACAACGTCAACACCTACGAGCTCGGTGGCAAGAGCGAATGGAAGCTGGCCCAGGCCATCCTCCAGGGTCGCTTCGACACCGGCCCGCTGTCGCACCAGGTGGTCGCCGGCGTCTCGCACCAGACCGGCCTGGGCTGGGACCGCCCGAACGAATGGACCACCATCGGCCGCGGCAACCTCTACCAGCGCCCCACCCTGCGCCACGATGCGGTGGGCTCGCGGGCAATGACCCGCGGCAGCGAAACGGTACAGCAGGCCGTGTTCGTCAGCGACACCATCGGCTTCGCCCCCGGCTGGTCGCTGCTGGCCGGCGCGCGCTACAACGATTTCGAAAACAAGGGCGCTTACCACACCTACCCGGTCACCCCTACTTACGCGCTGATGTACAAGCCGGCCGAGGCCGTCACCCTGTACGCCAGCTACGTGGAATCGCTGGAAGCAGGCAGCCGCGTCGGCAGCGACTACCTCAACGCCGGCACCGTGCTGGACCCCACCATCAGCAAGCAGTACGAGATCGGCGCCAAGCTTGAAACCCCCCGCTGGAACGCCAATGCTGCCGCCTTCCGCCTCGAACGCGGCGCCAACATCGACCGCCTCACCGACGCCGGCAAGCTGCTCGTGCAGGATGGCATCACCCTGTACGAAGGCGTCGAAGTCAGTGGCGAGGTGCGTCTCACCGATGGCTTCACCCTCGGTGGCGGCGTCACCTGGCTGGACCCCAGCTACGACAAACTCTCCCCCGACAACATCGCCAACCAGGGCAACCGCACCGCTGGCGCCGCGCGCTGGCAGGGCGTCGTGCATGCCGACTACAGCATCCCGCAGATCGAAGGCCTGAGCCTCTACGCGTTGGCCCGCTACTACGGTGACGTGTTCTACGACGCTGAAAACACCCTCACGCTGCCCGACTACACCCTGGTCAACGCCGGCATCGGCTACCGCATGCAGCTCGACGGCCATCCGCTCACCTGGCGCGCCAGCGTGGAAAACCTGACCAACAAGAAATACTGGTCCAACGCCGGCGTCGGCCTGCCGCGCACATTCGCGGTGAGCGTGCGGTTCGACCTCTAACCGTTCCGGTGGTCCGGCGCATGGCGCGGCACTACCCGCTTCTCCGTTGCGCACCGACCCACTATCGGGGCTCGGTGTGGGTGGGTTGGCGGGACCGTCTTGCGCCATGGATGGCGCAAGCGAGCCTACAGGGGGGAAGGCGCATTGCTTGCGAGGCACTGCCTCGCATGCGACTGAACGCACAGCCGCCAGCGGCTGGGCCGGGCCGCGGAGCGGGATTTACGGCGTGTCCCGCCAACCCACCCACACCGAGCCAAACCGGGGCAACCGGCATCCGCGCGTTTGATTTGCGCTGTCCCCTTCACCCCCCACCGGCAATAATGGGCCACCCCGCACCCCGAGCCCGCATGTCCGCCCGAGAATCCCGCCTGAGCCGCCTGTGGGCGCATGAAAAGGCCAGCTATGGCCTGCGGGTGTTCATCGCGCTGTCGGTGGCCATGGGCGTGTGCTGGCACCTGGACCAGCTACCCGCCCTGCCCGGCGTATTCCTGGGCATCATCGCCAGCGCCATCGCCGAAACCGACGACAACTGGTGGGGCCGGACCAAATCGGTTGCCCTGTCGCTGCTGTGTTTCGTGGCCGCCGCCGCCGCGGTGGTCGAACTGTTCGCCTGGCCGTGGCTGTTCATCGCCGCCCTGGCGGTGTCCACTTTCGGCCTGACCCTGCTCGGCGCGTTGGGCGAACGCTATGCCTCCATCGCCCAGGCCACCGTCACCCTGGCCATCTACACCATGATCGGGCTTGAGCAGCACGGCGCCGCCGACCGCGCCCAGGCCATCACGGCGGTCAGCCACCTGCTTGCCGGCGCGCTCTGGTACGGCCTGCTGTCGATCCTGTGGACCGCCCTGTTCGCCAACCGCCCGGTGCGCGAACGCCTCGCCCGCCTGTACCTCGAACTCGGCCGCTACCTGCAGCTCAAGGCCGACCTGTTTGAACCGGTGCGCGACGCCGACGTACAGAAGCGCCAGCTCGCCCTGGCCGAACAGAACCGCCGCGTCGTCGACGCCCTCAACATCGCCAAGACCGCCATCCTCGCCCGCTTCGGCCGCTCCGGCCGGCCCGGCGTGCAGTCCGGCCTGTACCTGCGCCTGTACTACATGGCCCAGGACTTCCACGAACGTGCCAGCTCCTCGCACTACCCCTATGGCGCGCTCACCGACGCGTTCTTCCACAGCGACGTGCTGTACCGCTGCCAGCGCCTGCTCGCCCTGCAGGGCGAAGCCTGCGCCAACCTGGGCCTGGCCATCCGCCTGCGTCGCCCGTTCCAGTACGGCGAGCGCAGCAAACAGGCCACCGCCGATCTCACCAATTCGCTCACCTGGCTGCGCGCCCAGCAGAACCCACAATGGCAGCGCCTGCTGTCCTCGCTGGAGCTGCTCGGCAACAACCTGCAGAGCATCGAGCGGCGCCTGTCCGAAGCAGAGAAATCAGACGCCACCCTGGACAACGTGGACACCCGCCTGCGCGACACCAACCCGCACACCCTGCGCGAAATGGCCGTGCGCATCGGCCAGCAGCTCACCCCCGGTTCGGTGCTGTTCCGCCACGGCCTGCGCATGGCGCTGGCGCTGATGGTCGGTTTTGCCGCCATCCGCCTGTTCAACGCGCAGAACGGCTCGTGGGTGCTGCTCACCATCGTGTTCGTCTGCCGCCCCCACTTTGGTGCCACCCGCCAGCGGCTGGCCCAGCGCATTACCGGCACCCTGATCGGGCTGGTGCTGACCTGGGCGTTGATGCAGCTGTTCCAGGACCTGCGCATCGAACTGCTGATCGCGCTGCTGTCGGCGCTGTTGTTCTTCTTCACCCGCAGCGACCGTTACCTGGTGGCGTCGGCGGCGATCACGGTGATGGCACTGACCTGCTTCAACCTGATCGGCGACGGTTTCCTGCTGATCTGGCCGCGGCTGGTGGACACCCTGCTGGGCTGCGCGATTGCGGCCGCCGCCGCGTTCCTGATCCTGCCCGACTGGCAGGGCCGGCGCCTGAACCTGGTGATGGCGCGCGTGCTGGGCAACTGTGCGCGCTACCTGGATGCGGTGCTCGGCCAGTATCGCAGCGGCATGCAGGATGACCTGGCTTACCGCGTCGCCCGCCGCGACATGCACAACGCCGATGCCGCGCTGTCCACCGCGTTGTCGAACATGCTGCGCGAGCCGGGCCATGTACGTCGCAACCTGGATGCCGGGTTCCGCTTCCTGGCGTTGTCCAACACGCTGCTGGGGCACCTTTCCGCACTCGGCGCGCATCGCGCCCAGCTGGACAGCTACGCGCAGGACCCACAGGCACTGGCCGGTGGCGAGCGCGTTGAACAGGCCATGCAGCAGGTGGCCGCCGCGCTGGAGAAGCGCGAGCCGGTGGACGAAGCCGACAACGACGACGACCGTGCCCTCGCCGAGCAGCTGGAGCAGATCAACGACGACATGCCGCCCAAGCTGCAGCTGATCCGCACCCAGATGGGGCTGATGCTGCGGCTGCTGCCCAAGCTGCGCGGGGCGGCCAATGAGGCCGCGCGCACCTTACGGTAGGTATCGACCGTTGGTCGATACGCACGACCAACGGTCATGCGCTACCCCACACAACGCACCGCTGCGTTGCGGCAACCGATGCGCGGCCATGACGGCCGGGCGCGCAGAATGATCGCGCCCCCCGCTCAAGGAGTCCCCCATGCAACTGGATCTTTCCGGCCGGACCGCCCTGGTCACCGCCTCCACCGCCGGTATCGGCCATGGCATCGCCCACGGGCTGGCCGCGGCCGGTGCGCAGGTGATCGTCAACGGCCGCAGCCAGGCCTCGGTGGACAAGGCGCTGGCGACACTGCGCGACGCCCTCCCCGCTGCCCGCCTGCTCGGCGCTGCAGCCGACCTGTCCGATGCAGCCGGCGCCGACACCCTGCTGGCCGCGCTGCCGACAGTGGACATCCTGGTCAACAACGCCGGCATCTTCGGCCCACAGGACTTCTTTGACACCGACGATGCCACCTGGGAGCAGTACTGGCAGACCAACGTGATGTCCGGCGTACGCCTGTCGCGGGCGCTGCTGCCGGGCATGGTCGAACGTGGCTGGGGCCGGGTGCTGTTCCTGTCTTCGGAATCGGCACGCAACATTCCCGCCGACATGATCCACTACGGGGTCACCAAGACCGCCCTGCTCGGCCTGTCGCGCGGGCTGGCCAAACGCGTCGCCGGCAGCGGCGTCACCGTCAACGCGGTGCTGCCCGGCCCGACCCTGTCCGACGGCTTTGCGGCAATGATGGAAGAAGAACGCGCGCGTACCGGCAAGTCACTGGAACAGATCGGCCGCGAATTCGTCATGGCCCACCGGCCCAGCTCAGTGATCCAGCGCGCCGCCAGCGTGGAGGAAGTGGCCAACATGGTCGTGTACCTGGCGTCGGCGCAGGCCTCGGCCACGTCCGGGGCGGCCCTGCGCGTGGACGGCGGCGTGGTCGACGACATCGTCTGAACCGCGCCGGCAGCACCGCCCCGGCGGTGCTGCCATGCCCGGGCAACGGCGACAATGCTAGGCTGCGCCGGTTCGCAAGGAGTTTCCATGTCCGGCCACAGCCAGTTCGCCCTGCTCAAGCAGCGCCGTTTCCTGCCGTTCTTCATCGTCCAGTCGCTGGGCGCGTTCAACGACAACGTGTACCGGCAGGCCATCATCGGGCTGCTGTTCTACCTGGGCGTCAGCCAGGCCGAGCAGTCGCTGTACACCACGCTGGCGCCGGCCATCTTCATCCTGCCCTACTTCCTGTTCTCGGCCCTGGCCGGGCAGATCGCCGAGAAGCTGGAAAAATCGCGCCTGATCGTGATCACCACCACCATGGAGATCGCGATCATGTCGCTGGCCGCAGTCGGCTTCCTCACCCAGAGCATGCCGGTGTTGCTGGTGGCGCTGTTCTGCACCGGGCTGCAGTCCACCCTGTTCGGCCCGGTCAAGTACTCGGTGCTGCCCTCGGTGCTGAAACCGGAGGAGCTCACCGGCGGCAATGGCCTGGTCGAGATGGGCACCTCGATGTCGATCCTCACCGGCATGATCTGCGGCGGCATCATCTTCACCCTGGCCGGCAGCTTCGGTCCGATCGTGGCGGCCACCGCGGTGATCGCGCTGGCCATCTTCGGCAACGTCACTGCGCGCATGATCCCCAAGGTCGATGCCGGCGCGCCGGACCTGAAGATCAACTGGAACCCCATTCCCGAATCGCTGGCGGTGCTGCGCCTGGCCAAGAAGCAGAAGGCGGTGCGCAACGCCATCCTTGGGGTGTCCTGGTTCTGGTTCGTCGGCACCATGCTCACCTCGCAGCTGCCCACCTATGCGGTGGTCAACCTGGGCGGCGAGCCCACCCTCTATATATTCGCGCTGGCGCTGTTCTCGGTCGGCACCGGGGTCGGTTCGCTGCTGTGCGAAAAGCTGTCCGGGCGCACCGTGGAAATCGGCCTGGTGCCGCTGGGCGCGTTCGGCATGACCGCCTTCATGCTCGACCTGTATTTCGCCCGCGCCGGCACCGCCACCGCGGCTGGGCTGAGTGTGTCTGCGTTCGTGGCCGCGCCGGGCAGCGTGCGCATCATCATCGACCTGATCGGCATCGGCCTGTTCACCGGCTTCTTCGTGGTGCCCTTGTTTGCGCTGATCCAGAGCCGCACGCCGAAGTCGGAGATGTCGCGCGTGTTCGCCGCGCTGAACATCCAGAATTCCGGCTTCATCGTCGGTGCGGCGATGATCGCCCTGGCCACGCAGAAGTTCCTGCACTGGACCATCCCGCAGCTGTTCCTGGCCTTGGCCATCGCCAATGCGGTGGTGTCGATCTACATCTTCACCATCGTCCCCGAATTCCTGATGCGCTTCCTCAGCTGGGTGATGGTGCGCACCCTGTACCGGCTGCGCGTGCACGGCATCGAAGCCAACGTGCCCGACGACGACCCCGCCTTGCTCGTGTGCAACCACGTCAGCTACATGGACGCGCTGATCCTGTCGGCGACGATCCCGCGCCCGGTACGCTTTGTGATGTATTACAAAATCTTCAACATCCCGGTGATGCGCTGGATCTTCCGCACCGCCAAAGCCATCCCGATCGCCGGTGCACGCGAAAACCCGGCACTGATGCAGGCCGCCTTCGACGAAGTGGACAAGGCGCTGGCCGACGGCGAGCTGGTGTGCATTTTCCCCGAAGGCGCATTGACCAAGGATGGCGACATGGCCGCCTTCAAATCCGGCGTCGAGAAAATCCTGGAACGGCGTACGGTACCGGTGGTGCCGATGGCGCTGCGCGGCATGTGGTCCAGCATGTGGAGCCGTCGCGATACGCGGCTGGGGCGGATGCGGGTACCGCGCCGCTTCCGCGCGAACATCGAGGTGGCCGCCGCGCCCGCGGTGGCCGGCGAGACCGCCACCGCGCCGTCGCTGGAGCAGCAGGTGCGCCAGCTTCGCGGCGAAAACGCCTGAGCCCGGCGCGACGGGGATGTAACCGTATACATCGTAGCGATCACTTCGGGTAGATTACCGCCAACACGATCGATCCACCCGCTGCAACGCCTCCCACCCAGGAAAATGGAGCTTCGCCAATGAATGCCACTGCCCCGCTGCCGCCCGCCTCCGGTACCGTCCCCAACTACCTGATCTGGTCGATCATCGTCACCATCCTGGCCTTCTTCATGTGCTGCGTGTCGTGCCTGAGCTTCCCGGCCATCGCCACCGGCATCGTGGCCATCGTGTTCGCCAACAAGGTCAACACGCTGCTCAACCAGGGCGACCTGGTCGCCGCGCGCCAGGCGTCCAAGAACGCCAAGATCTGGGCCTGGGTCACCACCGGCATCCTGATCGCCGCCACCCTGTTCTCGCTGATCTGGCTGGCCACGGTGGGCGTGGATGGCTACATGGAACAGATCCAGCAGTTCCAGCAGCAGATCGAAAGCAGCCGCTGATGCCCTTGCTGCGCGGCAAGCGTTGGTTGCTGGCCGCGATCCCCCCGGCGGCGATGGTCGCCGGGGCAGGTTTCTGGACGCTGCGGCATTTCGATCCCAACAGCGCCGACAGCCCGTTTCCGCCCTGCAGTTTCTTCGCCGTTACCGGCTACTACTGCATCGGCTGCGGGCTTACCCGTGCGCTGCACGCGCTGGCCCACGGCGATGTACTCACGGCCATCTCGATGAATCCACTGGCGATGCTGATGCTGGCCATCGCACCGTTGGTGGTCGGCTGGGTGCTGGGCTGGCGCCCACGCTGGATGCAGCCGCTGATCACGCTGCTGCTCAAACCCGCCTTCTGGCTCACCCTGCTGCCGCTGTACTGGGTCGCCCGCAACCTGCCCTGGGTGCCGTTTACCTGGCTGGCGCCCGGGTAAGCACGCAACGCCAGCACCAAGCTGCTCTTGGCGCTACGCGCTGATTGATTGCCGCGATCAGGTTACCCAGCCGGCCATCACCAGCAGCGCCAACGCCGCCATCCACAGCAGCAGCATGCGCCACACCAGGCTCATCGCATCGCGCAGCTCCGGCAGGCGTCGCCATACCGGCACCATGCCCGCGTCGCTGTAATCGTGCGCCTCTTCACGCAGCTCCGCGCTCACGCTGGCGCGTGCCACCGCACCCAGGAACACCGTGGAAGCGGCCCACTGGTTGCCATGCGCCTGTCGCCAGGCCTTGTAGGCCGTATCGAAATTGCCCACCAATGCCATCGACAGCGACATCAGCTGCGCCACCGGCCATTCCAGCCACCCCAGCACCTGGCGGGCACCGGCCACGCACTCGGCGGTGGCCAGCGAACGCGTCGGCCCCACCGCCAGCAATGCCAGCAGGCGATACGCCAGCGCGCCCACCGGCCCCAGCAGCAGGAACCAGAACAACACGGCAAACCAGCGGCGCAACGCGTTGAGCACGGTCGCCTCGACCAGCGAGGACACATCCTCATGCAGGCTGCCACCGGCCGCCTGCAACTGGGTGATCGCCACGTGACGGGTGGAGGCGTCATCGGCGTCGATCACCGCCTCGATATCGCGGTCCAGGTCGCGCGGGCCCCAGCAGATCACCAGCGTGGCGACGCCCAGCAATAGCGAGGGCAGGCCGAACAGCCGCCCCTGCAGCGCCCATTGCACCAGCAGCAGCACCACCACCCACGGCAGCAGCGCCAGCACCCAGCCATGCCGGCTGCGCCAGAAGCCGGTGGGGGCAGCGTGGGCGTCCAGCCACTGCAGCCAACGCCGGTAGAGCCCGAACCGGCGCAATGCCACCGCCGCGGCAGGCGCGACATGGCCCAGCGCCAGGGCAACCAGCACGGCGACGAGGGTGGTGAACATGTAAGCCTCCGGCTCGGTTTCTGGCCGCTACTATGCCTTGCGACCCGGCAATTCCCCGGGCCGTTGGTAATGTACGCTGCGCCGCGTTCAGCCGGCGGCAACGCCGCCGTCGTGCTCAGCCCACCTGCTGGCGGTACCAGTGCTCGATCAGGCTGCGCGAGATCGAAATCGGCGGCGACAGGCGGATGCCCTGGCCGTCGTCTTCGACATCCCGGGCCAACGCCGCGCCCACTTCCTCGGCACTGAACCAGCGCGCGTCTTCCAGCTCACCATTGACGGTGGGCACGTCGTCTTCGGCGGTCGCGGCAAAACCGAGCATCAGCGCGCCCGGGAACGGCCACGGCTGGGTGCCCAGGTAGCGGCACTCACGCACCCGC
Source organism: Stenotrophomonas sp. GL_101 (assembly GCF_057835675.1). Taxonomy (NCBI): domain Bacteria; kingdom Pseudomonadati; phylum Pseudomonadota; class Gammaproteobacteria; order Lysobacterales; family Lysobacteraceae; genus Stenotrophomonas; species Stenotrophomonas sp. GL_101. The sequence goes on from NZ_CM174432.1 coordinate 4,334,971, forward strand.
ACCCGGCTTTCCTCGAAGACTTCACGAACCACGGTCTGCTCCAGCGATTCGCCCGGCTCGACGAAACCGGCCAGCACCGAATAGCGCCGCGGCGCCCAGTTGGACTGGCGCCCGAGCAGCAACCGGCCGTTGTTTTCCACCGCGACGATCACCGCCGGGTCCACCCGCGGGTAATGCTCGGTGGCGCACTGCCCGCAGCGCCCGATGAAGCCACTGCGCGAGAACGTGATGCCGCCACCGCAGACGCCGCAGAAGCGGGTGCGTGACTGCCAGTACGACATCCCGCGCGCATAGCAGAACGCGCTGGCATCGGCGGCCGACCAGGTCGTGGCCGATTCGCGCAGGTCTACCCGTTGTGGTGCGGTGACATCCACCGCAGACGCCTCCAGCGAGAACCACCCGCGCGCGCCGCGCAGGCCGAGGAAGATCGCCGTGCCGGGCCCACCGCCCACCTGGGCACCGGTCAGCGGCAGCGGCTGGCCATCGTCGCCGGCCAGCGCGCGGCCGTCCTGGTCGATGACCAGCACATGCGCATCGGGCCACAGCCGCGCCAACGCATCGGCGTCATCACGCAGCGTATCGGCACGTTCGAGGGGTTCAGTGGTGAAGGCGAAACCGGACAGCGCCGTTGAAAATCTGGACATGCGGCAAGCCTGCCCACATTCGCCGACAGTGGCAAGCGCCGGACGACCTATCCGGTCGCCAGCGCGCGTGCATCACATGCTGAAACTGCTGCCGCAACCGCAGGTGGTCTTGGCGTTCGGATTGCGGATCACGAACTGCGCACCGGTCAGGCTTTCGGTGTAGTCCACCTCGGCCCCCATCAGGTACTGCAGGCTCAGCGGATCGACCAGCAGGGTCACCCCGTTGGTGTCCACGGCCAGGTCATCCTCGGCGCGGTTCTCATCGAACTCGAAGCCGTACTGGAAGCCCGAGCAACCGCCGCCCTGGATATAGACGCGCAGCGCAAGCGCGGTACTGGCCTCGTCCTGGATCAGTTCCTTGACCTTGGCCGCAGCGGCCTCGGTGAAGTTCAGTGGACGGTCCAGCGATTGGTAGTTCGGCGCGGCGACAGGGGCGCCGGGCAGGGAAACAAGCGTGCTCATGCCCCCAGCATGGGGGCGCATGGGCACGCTTTCAAGCGACCGACCGTTCAGGCCATGGCTTCGGCAAGCTTCCTGCGGGCGCTGCTGTCCTTGCCCTTGCCCGGCTCGTCGGCCTCCTCGGCCGGCGGCGGCAGCGCGGCCATCTGCCCGCTGCCGTGGATCAGGCGGCCGGTCAGCTGGGCACCGGCGTTCATCTCCACCACCTGGTAGTGGATGTTGCCGTTGACCCGGGCGGTGGGAGTCAGTTCGACCTTCTCGGTGGAATGGACATCCCCGTCCAGACGCCCGCTGATCACCACCACCTGGGCGCGGATCTCGCCCTCGATGGCGCCCTGTTCGGCCAGGGTGAGGGTGGCGTTGGTGGCCCCGTCGGCGGCGATCACCTTGCCCAGGATGGTGCCTTCCACGTACAGGCCACCACTGAACTCGACATCACCGCGGATCACCACCTGCGCGCCGATCAGCGCATCCACGACCAGATGTCCGTCGCGGTTGGACTTGTTGCTGCCAAACATGGGCTTACTCCCCTTCTTTTGCCGATGGTGCAGCCGGTGCGCCGGCCTGCTTCCAATCAAAAACCTGGGTGGCGCCCCCCGCGCCCGTTCCCAGCGTGACCCGCACACGTTGCGGGGTGAAGTCTTTTGGCAGGATGACGCTGCCGGTGAGCTGCTGGAAGTACCGGAAGGAATAGTCCTGCCCCGGCACCCTGGTGCGCTGGTGCAGCTCGTCCCAGCTGACCGAGGTCAGCTTGCCGCCTTTGACGCCCTCCACGGTGAAGCGCATCTGGCCCTGGCTGATCGCGCCACGGTTCAGATTCTGGGTGAGCACCACGGCGTACTGCCAGGTGCCGCCGGTTTCCGGCGAGAATTCGATGGAATGGGTATTGAGGCCTTTGCGCTGGCTGGTGGCCCCGACCAGGCGCTCGTAGAACGCCACGTCGGCGCGCAACCCGGCAATCTCTTCATCGCGCTCGCCCAGCGAGGCCTGCACCTCGTTGTTGGCCGCGCGGCTGATGCGGTCCGAGGCCTGCAGCGTGGCTTGGCGCTGCTGCATTTCCACCACCTGCTTCTGCAGGGTCTCGGCGCGCTTTTCAGCGGCACCCAGCTGGCTGCCGGCGTCGCCGCCCGGGCCTGCCAGCCAGCGGCCCAGCAGCACGGCCACGATCAGGGTGACCAGCCAGATGCCGGCCACGATGGCCAGGCGGCGGCGATCCTGCACCGGCGGTGCCCCCGGCCGGCGGATCTGGATGCGGGGTGGAGTCGGGTTGTTCATGGCGGTTATCCGCGGCAGCGCCTTGGGCGATACCGGCATGGCCCCTGTTGGAACGATCGACTGGCTAGTGTAAATCAGGGTGGGGGCATTTCACGCACCGGTACCGGTGGCCGGCGGTAGCGTTCATGCACGTCATCCCCGATAGTGTGGGCCTGTGCACACTTTGCAGCCGGAGCGCGTGCCATGACCGAAGCCCATCTGTTTGTAATCGGCATCCTGCTGGCCTGGCTGGCCGGTATCCGCGTGTACCTGACCGTGTTCGGCGTCGGCCTGGCCGGGCTGCTCGGCTGGGTGGACCTGCCCCCGGCGCTGCAGGCCACCCAATCGTGGTGGGTGCTGGGCACCTCGGCCACGTTGGCCGTTGCCGAATTCTTCGCCGACAAGATCCCCGGCGTGGATTCGGTCTGGGACCTGGTGCAGACCCTGGCGCGGGTGCCGGCCGGCGCGTTCCTGGCCGCCGCCACGCTTTCGCCCAGCGGTGAACTGAGCGGTACCGCGCTGGTCGCCGGGGCCGGGGTGGCGCTGGCCAGCCATGGGCTCAAATCCGGCACCCGCGCCCTGCTCAACACCTCGCCCGAACCGGCCAGCAACTGGGTTGCCTCGGCCGCCGAGGACACCATCGTCGTCGGCGGGCTGGCGCTCGCGCTGGCGCACCCGTGGCTGGCGTTGATCGGCGTGGTGGCGTGCAGCCTGATCGGTGCGCTGGTGGTATGGCTGGTCTGGCGCACGCTGTGGAAGGGCATGCGCTGGCTGCTCGGGCAAACCCCCGAGCGCGCCGTTCCGCTGCCGAACCGCGACGTGCTGCCACCGTAATCAATCGCCCGCACGGCATAATTGCGCCGCAGACCTGGAGTACTGATGGCCGTCACCGAAAACGTTCCTGCCCCTGGCCGCGCCCTGCGCGCCGAGACCCCGCCGGCTGATCACTGGCAGCGCTGGGCCGGTACGGCCACGCCCGTCACGGCGCCCAGCAACGTGGTGCCGCTGACCGCGGCCATCGCGGCCATGCCGGCCCCACCGGCGCTGCCGCCGGCGTCCTCGCTGGCCAATGAGGACGCGCCCGCCCCGGTCGGGCTGGACGCCCCCTACCGCGTGCTGATCGTCGAAGACGACCGCTCGCAGGCGCTGTTCGCGCAGAGCGTGCTGCATGGCGCGGGCATGGAAGCGGTCGTGCACAGCGATGCCGAGGGCGTACAGCAGGCCATCGCCGAGAACCGCCCCGACCTGATCCTGATGGACCTGCACCTGCCCGGCCTGGATGGCATGCGCCTGACCGCCCTGATCCGCCAGCAGCCCGGCCAGCAGTTGCTGCCGATCGTGTTCCTCAGCGGCGACCCGGACCCGGAGCGCCAGTTCGAAGTGCTCGACAGCGGCGCCGACGATTTCCTCAGCAAGCCGATCCGTCCACGCCACTTGATCGCCGCGGTCTCCAACCGCATCCGCCGCGCGCGGGCGCAGGCGGCCGCGCAGCCAGGTGCGCATGGTGCCCCGGCGATGCACAACCCCGAGACCGGCCTGCCCACCCGGCACTACGTGATGCAGCAGCTGGCCGCTTCGCTGGCCCACCGCGACCAGGGCGGCCTGTTCTTCATCGAAGTAGCCAGTGCGCTGGGTCTGCGCGAGCGCTATGGCTATGCCGCCTTTGAACGCCTGATGGTGCAGGCCGCGCAGCGCCTGGCCGATACCGCGCAGCCGCACCTGCTGGCGCGCTTGAACGACAACAGCTTCCTGGTGCTGGCCCGCGGCGTCGACGAGGACGGCCTGGATGCGGTGGCGCAGAACCTGCGCGAGCAGCTGTCCGCGCGCGCCTTCGTGATCCGCGACGACGAGTCGGTGCACCTGCGTGGCGTGGTTGGCCATGCACAGCTCTCGCTCGGTTTCAGCGACGCCGGCAGTGCACTGGAGGCGGTCGAGCGCACCACCCTGCAGGCACGCCTGCTCAGTGCCGGCGTTGCCGCGCACGTGCGCCGGGAGGATGTCGCCGCACAGGAACACCTGGCCCTGCTCGAGGGCCAGCTGGAACTGGCCTACCAGCCGATCGTGGCCGTGGCCGGAGGCAACACCGCGCAGTACCAGGTGCTGCTGCGGTTGCGCCAGGCCGATGGCAGCGTGCTGGCCGCCGGCCAGGTGATTCCGGCGGCCGAGGCGGCCGGGCGCATCGCCGATCTGGACCAGCAGGTGATGGACCACGCATTGGGCCTGTTGGACCTGTATCAGCACGCCACCCAGCCGTTGAGCCTGTTCGTGTCGCAGTCGCTGCGCACGCTGGCGCGCGATGCGTTCGCCGACTGGCTGCTGGAATCGCTGGCACGCCGCCAGGTGGCCGGCGAGGCGTTGATCATCGATGTGCGCCTGCCCGACGCACTCATCCACACCGTCACCCTGCAGCAGTTCTGCAGCCGCATGAGCGCGGCCGGCGTGCGCTTCTGCCTGAGCCAGTTCGAACCGGGCAGCGAAGCCAACGCGCTGCTCACCCAGCTGCCGCTGGCATTCGTGCGCATGGCCGCACGCTTTTCCAGCAGCCACGCCAACCAGCGCACCCGCGACGAACTGCGCGCGGCCATTGAAACCGCGCATCGCGCCGGGTTGCAGATCATCGGCCAGCAGATCGAAGACCCGCAGGCGGCGGCCGCGATGTGGATGGGCGGGGTCGACTTCATCCAGGGCAACATGGTGCAGTCGGCCGGCAGTGAACTGAACTTCGACTTCCACAACGCGGTGTTGTGACCATGACCGCCCAGGGACGGGTTCCACGCGCACTCTGGCTGGCGGCGATGGCCGCCGCCGTGGCGGCCACGGCGGCCTTGATGGCTGCACTCGGCAGCCGTGGCCCATGGCCGGCGATCGCCAGCGGCGCCGCCCTGCTCGCCGTTATTGCCAGCCTGGCCTGCGTGCAGCGCTGGCGCGATGCCCAACAACACCTGCAGCAGCTGCAGCGCCGGGGCGACACCCTGGCCACCGAGCGCGACCAGCTGCTGCACGCCGTGCAGCAACAGGACGCGCTTGAACAGGAGCTGCTGCAGGCCAAGCAGGCCGCCGAGGCGGCCACGCTGGCCAAGGGCGAGTTCCTGGCCACGATGAGCCACGAAATCCGCACCCCTCTCAACGGCATCCTGCCGATGCTGGACCTGATCGCCCGCGGCCAGCTGGGCAGCGACCAGCGGCAGATGCTGCAGACCGCCACGATCAGCTCACAGCAACTGCTGCGCATCGTCGATGACATCCTCGATTACTCCCGGCTCGAGGCCAAAGGCCTGGACCTGGAGATCACCACCTTCAACCTGCGCGAACTGCTTGAGGGCCTGGTCCAGTTGATGCAGCGCACCGCAGACCCGAAGGGCCTGAAGCTGTCGCTGGAGCTGGACCCGGCAGTGCGCCTGTCGGTGCGCGGCGACCCGGTGCGGCTGCGCCAGGTGCTGGGCAACCTGCTGGTCAATGCCATCAAGTTCACCGAGCGCGGGCACATCCGCCTGCGCGTGCAGCGCCTGGGCGAGACAAACGCACAGCACCAGCTGCGCGTTGAAGTGGTGGACAGCGGCATCGGCATCGATGCGACCCTGCAATCACGGCTGTTCCAGTCGTTCAGCCAGGCCGATGCGTCCACAACCCGCATCTACGGCGGCACCGGCCTGGGCCTGGCCATCTGCAAACGCATCATCGACCTGATGCATGGGCACATCGGGGTCAGCTCGACCCCCGGCCAAGGCGCCACGTTCTGGTTCGAAATTCCGCTGCTGAAGGTGATCGGCGACCTGCCCGCACTGGGCAGCAGCGTCACCCGTGCCCTGCTGGTCAGCACCGATACGCTGCTGGCCCAGCGCCTGGAGCGCGTGCTGCAGCACTACGACGTGCGCCTGCACGTGGCAGACAGCGCCTCGACCGCACTGGACATCCTGCGCGCGCCCCTGCGCCCCGGCATCGAGCCCCCGCTGGCCTGGGTGATCGCCGATACCGATGCCCTGCGTCACGGCGCCACCGCGCTGCATCGTGCGGTGCTGCATGACCTGCCGGGTCCGCCGCCGAAACTGCTGTGGCTGCAGGGCAGCGACGCCCTGGCGCCACTGCTGCTGGGCGATACGCTGCAGCTGCCCCGCGATGCCGCCGACAGCGAGCTGCATGCGTTGCTGCGCCCGGCCGCCGCCTCCGCACGGCCGGCCCCCCTGCTGGCCGAGGTGGATGCCACTGCAGGCAGCCCCGAGGCATCACCACAGTTGGGCCTGCGGGTGCTGCTGGTGGAAGACAACAGCGTCAACCTGCTGGTCGCCCAGCGCCTGCTGCAGGTGCTGGGCTGCACCGTGGTCACCGCCACCGACGGCGAGCAGGCCCTGCACAGCCTGGCCACGCAGCGCGTCGACCTGGTGTTGATGGATTGCCAGATGCCGGTACTGGACGGCTACCGGGCCACCGGCCGCTGGCGGGCCCGCGAGGCCGAGACCGGCGCGGCGCGGCTGCCGATCGTGGCCATGACCGCCAACGCCATGGCCGGCGACCGCGAACGCTGCCTGCAGGCGGGCATGGACGATTACCTGTCCAAGCCGGTCAACCGTGCATCGCTGCAAGCCTGCCTGCAGCGCTGGCAGGGCAGCTGCGCCCTCGGGGAGGGGGGCGTGGCCGATGGCCGCGACTTCAACGAGGTTGCCGACAACCCGCTGCCGGTACTCGACTCCAGCGTGCTGGACGAACTGCTGGAGGTGATCGGTGCACAGACCGCGCACATCATCGGTGTGTTCCTCGATGACACCCCTGCGCTGATCGCGCGTTTGCAGGAAGCCTCGGTGGCCGCCGACCTGGATCAGCTGCGCGCGCTCGCGCACAGTTTGAAATCGGCCAGTGCCAATGTCGGGGCAATTGCGCTGTCGGTGGCCGCACGTCGGATCGAGCACGACGCGCGCGCCGGCACGCTGGAACGCCCCGCCGTGGCGGTGGCGCTGTTGATCGCTGAGTTCGCACGCGCGCGGATCGCGCTGGCCGGCTACCAGAACGGCCTGCGCGCCCCGCTGCAGGGCTGACTCAGTCTTCCAGCTTGGTCAGCAGGTAGTTCGGCTCGCTGATCCGTTCGATCAGCTCCAGCTGGGTTTCCAGCCAGTCGATGTGCTCTTCTTCGGCGTCCAGGATCTTCACGAACAGCTGGCGGCTGACGTAGTCGGCGATCGAATCGGCATAGGCCACCGCTTCGCGCAGCACCTCCACCGCCTCGCGCTCCAACGCCAGGTCGCACCGCAGCATCTCGACGGGGTTCTCACCGATGCGCAGCTTGCCCAGCGCCTGGAAGTTCGGCAGGCCTTCGAGGAACAGGATGCGATCGGCGAGCATGTCGGCATGCTTCATCTCCTCGATCGATTCCTTGTACTCGTGCTCGGCCAGTTCCTTGATGCCCCAGTTCTTGTACATCTTGGCATGCAGGAAATACTGGTTGATCGCAGTCAACTCGTTGAAGAGCACCTTGTTGAGGTACTGGATGACTTTGGCGTCGCCTTTCATGGTGTGCTCCTGCATGCGGTTAACGCGGGCACTGTAGCGACTTTGGCCACGGCATGAAGGAACGCGAATCAAGCTCAGTTGCGCGTGCTGTGCGCGCCAGGGCTACGCCGGGAAGGTACTCAGGCGACCTGGGCAAGCCCGAGGATGGGCAACGGCAGGCCGTGGGTGGCACGGGCCTTGGCCAGCAGGTCGGCGGCCATATCCAGGCAGGAACCGCAGGTGGCACCGCAACCGGTGCGCATGGTCAGCTCGGACACGCTCACGACACCGCTGTGCGCGGCTTCGCGGATCTGGTGGTCGGTAACCCCGTTGCAGATGCAGACGTACACGTGCGGACTCGGCGGACAGGCCAGGAACGGCCTGTCCGTATTCAAATCGAAACGAGAATGGTTGTCAATTTCGAAGCTGAATCATTCTCGATACGGTTCAGGCCGCCGCACCCCGCGCCGTGCCGGTCAGGGCGTGCCGGGCTCGATCTTGCCGACCTTCTTGGGCCAGTAACCGCGGCTGATGGGCCGTTTGCGCGGCCGGTCATGCCCGGCCGTATTGCCCGGCATCCAGGCCTCCTGGGCCGACTTGGGCATCGACTCCACCCCGGTCCCGGCGATCCCACGCGCCAGCGGTGCCAAATGGCGCAGCGCGCGTGCATAGACCCCACGCTTGAACATCACCACGTGCTCGACCGGGTACCAGAAATCGACCCAGCGCCACTGGTCGAATTCCGGGCTGTCGGTATGGTCCAGCGTCACATGGGATTCGTCGCCGGACAGGCGCAGCAGGAACCACACCTGCTTCTGCCCGATACAGACCTGCTTCTCATTGCGGCGGATGGCCCGTGCCGGCAGCCGATAGCGAAGCCAACCCGGCGTGGCGCCGAGTACTTCGACATGCTCGGGCAACAGCCCGGTTTCCTCGTGCAACTCGCGATACATGGCTTCGACAGGCGTCTCGTCGGTGTTCATGCCGCCCTGCGGGAACTGCCAGCCATCCCGGCGCACGCGTCGTGCCCAGAATACCTGCCCGTCCTGCCGCATCAGCACAATACCGACGTTCGGTCGATAGCCGTCCGGATCGATCACGATGCGGACTCCTAGAAAAATCTACTGGTTGGGACTGTGCCATGCCGGCTGCCCACTCACAAGCGCGATGAAAAAGTGTTGACAGAATCCGTCTACGTCTCCAGAATTACCGGCTCCCTAGGCTATGTAGCTCAGCCGGTTAGAGCACAGCACTCATAATGCTGGGGTCGGTGGTTCGAGTCCACCCATAGCCACCAAGTTCAGCTTGGTTTTGTAGGGAAAAAGTGCGATACTTGCACGCAGATATTGCCCCGTCGCCAAGCGGTAAGGCACCTGACTCTGACTCAGGCATCGGTGGTTCGAATCCATCCGGGGCAGCCAAATAAAACAAAAGGCCTGATCGAAAGATCAGGCCTTTTGTTTTATTTGGTGCGGCTGACTGGGCGCGCGGCGCCCAGTACCCCCAACCTTGCGCGGCAAGGTTGGGGGCAGCCTTCTTTGCTTCCAGATCCCCGCGCCTGTCGGCGCGCCCCCTTGACTCAAGGGGGCTACTTCATCCGATGGGTTACCAGGCGCTGCGCGCTGGCAGCGGGGTGCATGCATGGCATTCGCCCGCGTCGAGGCGCCGATGCAATGCCGCCGCAGAACACGTACACACCCGATGCACGAATGGCCCTGCAGCCACCGCTGGCAGCAGGCCCGTGGCTGCAGCTCTGACCTTGCCACTCCCATGCACACCAGCCAACTGTCGAGGGTCGGCGCGGGTGGGTTGGCGGGGCCCTCCACCGCATGGATGCGGTGGCGGAGCTTACAGGGGTGAAGGCGTGCGTTTGCGAGGCACTGCCTCGCGCACGACTGAGCGCCGCGCCGCCATGCGGCGTGGCCGGGCCCCGGAGGGGGACTTGCAGCGTGCCCCGCCAGCCCACCCGCGCCGACCCAGCAAGGCGAGTGTGCAGAGTAGGCGCCTTGGCTTTGGACCAACACCAACACCTCCCACCCCACAAACGACAAAAGCCCGGCCGAGGCCGGGCTTTTGCTGTCCCCCCAGCGGGATCCCGAAGGATCCCACGCCAGGCGCGATGGATCAGCGCTTGGAGAACTGAGTGGCGCGACGTGCCTTGTGCAGGCCGACCTTCTTACGCTCGACTTCACGGGCGTCACGGGTCATGAAGCCCGCCTTGCGCAGCTCGGACTTCAGGGTTTCGTCGTACTCGACCAGCGCACGGGCGATGCCCAGACGGATCGCACCGGCCTGACCGGTGGTACCACCGCCAGCAGCGGTGACCATGATGTCGAAGCTTTCGGTGTTCTTGGTCAGTTCCAGCGGCTGACGCACGATCATGCGTGCAGTCTCACGGCCAAAGAACTCGTCCAGCGGACGGCCATTGACGGTGATGTTGCCGGCGCCCTTGCGCAGGAACACGCGGGCGGTGGAGGACTTGCGGCGGCCGGTGCCGTAGTTTTGAGTGATAGCCATGATTAGATATCCAGAACCTGAGGCTGCTGAGCGGCGTGCGGGTGCTCGGAACCCGAGTACACCTTGAGCTTGCGGTACATGGCGCGGCCCAGCGGGCCCTTCGGCAGCATGCCCTTGACGGCGGTCTCGATGACACGCTCCGGGTGGCGCTCAAGCGCCTGGGCCAGAGTTTCGGTCTTCAGGTTGCCGATGTAGCCAGTGAAGCGGTGATACAGCTTGTCCTGCAGCTTGTTGCCGGTGACGACAATCTTTTCTGCATTGATGACAACCAGGTAATCACCGGTATCAACGTGCGGGGTGTAAACCGGCTTGTGCTTGCCGCGCAGACGGCGGGCCAGCTCGGTGGACAGACGGCCCAGCGTCTTGCCGGAAGCGTCGACGAGATACCAGTCGCGCTGGACGGTCTCGGACTTTGCAGTGAAAGTGCTCATGAAAGAACTCAAGTAGGTCGGGCTCATTACGGCGCTGAACGGCCGGAACTCTGCCACGCGTTGTGAAGAGGCGGGATTGTACTGGCCCGTGCGGGCCACGTCAAACCATCAGACCCCCGCCGCTCCGCGGCCGCCCGCTGACTCAGGAGGCCCTGCCAGCAGCATCGGCGTCTTCGGCCGGGTTGGCAGGCTGACCCTGGGAGGCGAGAATCCCCTCATTCTCCGCCGTTGCAGCCCCCGCGCATGACCTCGACCCGCCAGATCACCCCGCTCGATCACCTGCTGACCGAAGCCCAGCGCGCCCTGGACACGGTGTTCGGCAACCCGCCGGCCAGCCGCCCCTACCCTGCCGATGCCACCCCGGACGTGCAGATGGACAGCGCCGCGCGCCGCCACGCCGCCGGGCTGATGCGGATCAACCACGTCGGCGAAGTCTGCGCCCAAGGCCTGTACTTCGGCCAGGCTGCGGTCGCCCGCGAACCCCAGACCCGTGCCCACCTGCTGGAAGCGGCGCAGGAAGAGACCGACCACCTGGCCTGGTGCGCCCAGCGCCTGCACGAGCTGGACAGCCGCCCCAGCCTGTTCAATCCGATCTGGTACGCCGGCAGCTACACCATCGGCACCCTGGCCGGCCTGCGCGGCGATGGCTGGAACCTGGGCTTCGTGGTGGAAACCGAGCGCCAGGTCGAAGCCCACCTGGAGGAACACCTGGACACCCTGCCCCCGGCCGACCTGCGCAGCCGCGAGATCCTCAAGGTGATGAAGATCGACGAGGCGCGCCATGCCGAGCATGCCGAACACGCCGGCGCCCGCAAGCTGCCCTTCCCGATTCCGTCGGTGATGGCGCTGGCATCCAAAGTGATGAAGAACATCGCCTATCGGCTCTAGGGCCGGGCGTGACGCCGACGTCCAGCAGGCCCGCCAACCGTCGACGGCCCCAGGGCTGAACAGAAAAACGGCCCGGCGTTTTCACACCGGACCGTCCTCGATTGGCTTCCAGGCAAGCCGGGATCTGCGCAGATCCCGGCCCACCGGGCGACCCGCTCCGCCTCCGCGAGACCTCCGGATCGGCGCCGGACAGCCTTCGCCAGGGGCTTACTCGGACAGGTTGCGCCCGTGGAACAGCTCTTCGATCTCGCGCTTGAGCAGCGCTTCGATCTTCATGCGTTCCTTGAAGGACAGGTTCTTGGCCTTCTCTTCGAACAGGTACTGGTCCAGGTCGAAGTCCTGCAGGTGCATCTTCGTGTGGAAGATGTTTTCCTGGTAGACATTGACGTCGAACATCTCGTAACGCGACTTGATGTTCTTGGCCAGGAAGTTCTGGATCGAGTTGATCTTGTGATCGATGTAGTGCTTCTTGCCCTTCACGTCACGGGTGAAGCCACGCACGCGGTAGTCCATGATCACGATGTCCGATTCCAGACTCTCGATCAGGTAGTTCAGCGCCTTCAGCGGCGAAATCACGCCGCAGGTAGCCACGTCGATGTCGGCGCGGAAGGTGGCGATACCTTCCTGCGGATGCGTTTCCGGATAGGTGTGCACGGTGATGTGCGACTTGTCCATGTGCGCGACCACGGCATCGGAGATCAACTCCTTGCCCGCCAGCTTCTTGTCGATCACCGGCTCTTCGGAGATCAGGATCGTCACCGAGGCACCCTGGGGGTCGTAGTCCTGGCGGGCCACGTTCAGGATGTTGGCACCGATGATCTCGGCGACGTCGGTCAGGATCTGAGTCAGCCTATCGGCGTTGTACTCTTCATCAATGTATTCGATGTAACGCTGGCGCTCCTCTTCGGTGCGGGCGTAACAGACGTCATAGATGTTGAAGCTCAGCGCCTTGGTGAGGTTGTTGAAACCCTGCAACCTGAGGCGAGGCAACGGCTTGACCACGGCGGTCGATCCTGTGTGTGGTGGGAAAGGCGCAAGTATGGGGCAAAGTGATCGAGGGCGAAACTTGCATCGAAACGAGTAGCTGTGCTCTGTTTGCCCTTAACAAACCGGATCGTTAAGCTCGCGGCACATAGCCGTGAATTGTTCATGAGCAAAGGGAGCGCCTCAAACGTGTCAACTGTGCGCCTTGCCACAAGTCCACTGGCCCTGGATATCGCCACCATCGACAGGTTTCTGGCCCACAGCCATCGTCGCCGCTATCCCGCCCGTACCGATGTATTCCGCCCTGGAGACCCGGCTGGCACCCTTTACTACGTGATCAGCGGCTCGGTTTCCATAATGGCCGAGGAAGAGGATGATCGAGAGCTGGTCCTGGGCTACTTCGGTTCCGGGGAGTTCGTCGGCGAGATGGGGCTGTTCGTCGAATCGGACCGTCGCGAGGTCATCCTGCGCACCCGCACCCCCTGTGAGCTGGCTGAAATCAGCTATGAACGCCTGCACCAGCTGTTCCTGGGGCCGCTTTCGGCCGATGCCCCGCGCCTGCTGTATGCGCTGGGCCAGCAGATCTCCAAGCGCTTGCTCGATACCAGCCGCAAGGCCAGCCGCCTGGCCTTCCTGGACGTCACCGACCGTATCGTCCGCACCCTGCACGACCTGGCGGTCGAGCCGGAGGCCATGAGCCACCCCCAGGGCACCCAGCTGCGCGTGTCGCGCCAGGAACTGGCCCGGTTGGTGGGTTGCTCGCGTGAAATGGCCGGCCGCGTGCTGAAGAAGCTGCAGACCGACGGCCAGTTGCATGCCCGCGGCAAGACCGTGGTGCTGTACGGCACGCGGTAAGCACGGCGCTGCGCACCGTCGTCCGACCAACGGTCGGACGCTACCAGATGCCGCGTCGCGGGTAGGTGCCGACCGTTGGTCGGCATGCCGTGCCGCGACCTTCACCCTCAACAGCTAGGCTGCGGTCATGGAGCTTGGCAGTGAATTCTATTGGTTCATCCTGATCGGCCTGGGCGCGCAGCTGGTCGACGGCGCGCTGGGCATGGCCTTCGGGCTGGTGTCCTCCTCGGTGCTGTTGAGCATGGGGCTGCCGCCCGCGGCGGTCAGTGCCAGCATCCATACCGCCGAAGTCTTCACTACCGGGGCCTCCGGGGTCTCACACCTGGTGGCCGGCAATGTCGACCGCCGGCTGTTCCTGCGCCTGGCCATTCCCGGGGCGGTAGGCGGCGTGATCGGGGCCTATGTGCTGACCCAGCTGCCAGGGGAGTACATCCGTCCCTTCATCTACTGCTACCTGCTGGTGCTGGCGATCTTCATCCTGTTGCGCGCGGCCGGCCGGCTGATGCCGGCCCAGGAGGTCAAGCGGGTGCCGGTGCTGGGCTTCGTGGCCGGCCTGCTGGACGCCAGTGGCGGCGGCGGCTGGGGTCCGGTGGCAACCTCCACCCTGCTGGCCCGCGGCGGCCAGGCGCGGACCACGATCGGCACGGTCAACGCCGCCGAGTTCGTGGTCACCCTGGCGGTGTCGATCACTTTCCTGCTGACCATGGGCCTGCAGTACCTGAACATCGTCGCCGGCCTGCTGATCGGCGGCATGATGGCCGCACCGGTAGCGGCGCTGCTGGTGAAACGGGTCAAGGAGCGCTGGGTGCTGGTTGCCGTCGGCGTGCTGGTGTTGGCGATCAGCCTGTTCCAGATCGGCCATGCGCTCATCCAGTGGCGCGCAGCCTGAGCCGGACGCGACACCCCACCGGGGGACGTCGTGCCGGATCGCGCGCGTCCGATCATCCCCTGACGTGCCCGCTCAGACCGGATCGCCGGCCCGATCCACGCAACCCCAGTTGAGCACCGGGGTGCCCGGCGGCAGCACCTGGCGGAAATACGCTACCCGCGAGGCCTTCGGATTGACCACCACCGGCGCGGTCGCGGCCAGCAACAGCGGCAGGTCGGCGCTGCTGTCGGAGTAGGCGATGGCGATGTCGCCGTAGCCACGCTCGCGCAGCATGCGCATCTTCTCTTCGTTGTGGCAGTGGCGGGTGGCGATCACCGCGCCCAGGAACGGCCCCACTTCGGTGCCGATCACCGGCACGCCCTGGTGGGCGACGAATGCCAGGATCGCGCGGGCCAGCTCCGGCGGCGCGCCGGTGGCCACCACCACACGCTCGCCCGCGGCGCGATGGCCATCGAACACCTCCAGCGCCACCGGCAGCAGCCGCCGACGGATATCCGCCTCGTGCTTGAGCACGTAGCGGTCGATGGCCTTGTTGAGGTCGCGCGCCCGGTGCAGGCCGAAGGTGGCAATCCAGACATAGCCGGAAATGCCCCGGCGACGGGTGGGCAGGAACGCCACCAGCGGTCCCAGCAGCGGGGTGGCCAACAGCGCGGCCAGCAGCCGCAACGGATTGCGCTTGATCAACCAGGCAAACAGGTGGCTGCCCGAATCGCCGTCGTAGAGGGTGTGATCGAAATCGAAGACCACCAGCGGGGCGTCGTCGCGCGGCGTTGGGTAGATCGCAGTCATGCGCTGAAGAATAGCTGACGCAGGCCCTCGCCGGGCTCTTCGACGCGCATGAAGGCCTCACCGACCAGGAATGCGTTGACCCCGGCGTTGCGCATCAGGCTGACGTCATCGGCGCCGAGGATGCCGCTCTCGGTCACCAGCAGGCGATCGCGCGGCACGGCCTGGCGCATGTCCAGGGTGGTCTGCAGGGACACCTCGAAGGTGCGCAGGTTGCGGTTGTTGATGCCCACCAGCGGCACCGGAACCTGCAGCGCGCGCTCAAGCTCGTCGATGTCATGCACTTCCACCAGCACGTCCATGCCCAGCTGCATGGCCAGGTCGGATAGCTCAGCCAGTTGGCGGTCGTCGAGCGCGGCCACGATCAACAGAATGCAGTCGGCGCCCAGCACGCGCGCCTCATACACCTGGTAGGGATCGATGACGAAGTCTTTGCGCAACACCGGCAACGTGCAGGCCTCGCGGGCCTGCTGCAGGTAGGCATCGCTGCCCTGGAAGAAGTCCACGTCGGTGAGCACCGACAGGCAGCTGGCCCCGCCGAACTCGTAGCTGACGGCGATGTCGGCCGGGCGGAAATCCGGGCGGATCACTCCTTTCGAGGGGCTGGCCTTCTTGATCTCGGCGATCACGGCCGGGTTGCCGGCGGCGATCGAGGCGCGCAGCGCATCGGCAAAACCGCGTACCGGGGGCGCCTGCTCGACGCGGGCCTGCAGCGCCGCCAACGGCACCTCGGCGCGCCGGGCGGCAACTTCTTCGGCCTTGCGGGCCAGGATGGTGTCGAGGATGTCGCTCATGGGGGTCAGGGTCCTTCAGGCCGGCCATTATCGACCAGGCGCAGGCAATGCGTGAAACCAATACGGCAACCGGGGCTCACGCCTCGGCGCGGATGCGCAGGGTGGCGGCGACGTACTGCTCCATCCGCGACCGGGCGCTGCCGTCGGCGATGGACGCGCGGGCACGCGCCAGGCCATCGGCGATGCTGTCGGCCACACCGGCCACGTACAGCGCCGCACCGGCGTTGAGCGCGACGATGTCCAGTGCCGGGCCGGGCTGGTTGTCCAGCACGGCCCGCAGCATCGCGATCGATTCTTCCGGGTTGGCTACCTTGAGGTTGCGGCTGGCCGACATCGCGATGCCGAAATCCTCCGGATGGATTTCGTACTCGCGCACCTTGCCATCGCGCAGCTCGCCCACCAGGGTGCCGGCGCCGAGCGAGATCTCATCCATGTTGTCGCGGCCCCACACCACCAGCGCGCGCTCGGCACCCAACTCGCGCAGCACGCGCGCCTGGATGCCGACCAGGTCCGGATGGAACACGCCCATCAGCACGTTGGTGGCACCCACCGGGTTGGTCAGCGGGCCGAGGATGTTGAAGATCGTGCGCACGCCCATTTCGCGGCGGACCGGCGCCACCACCTTCATCGCCGGGTGATGCATCGGCGCGAACATGAAGCCGATCCCGGTTTCGGTGATCGCGCGCGCGACCTCCTCCGGGCGCAGGTCGATGATCGCGCCCAGTGCCTCGACCGCATCGGCGCTGCCGGACTTGGACGATACGCTGCGGTTGCCATGCTTGGCCACCTTGGCGCCGGCGGCAGCGACCACGAACATCGCGCAGGTGGAGATGTTGAAGGTGTGCGAGCCGTCGCCACCGGTGCCGACGATATCCACCAGGTGGGTCTTGTCCTGCACCGGTACCGCCAGCGCCAGCTCACGCATCACCGAGGCCGCACCGGCGATCTCGCCGACGGTTTCCTTCTTCACCCGCAGCCCGGTAAGGATCGCGGCGGTCATCACCGGCGATACGTCGCCGCGCATCACCTGGCGCATCAGATCGACCATTTCGTCGAAGAAGATCTCGCGGTGCTCGATCGTGCGTTGCAGCGCTTCCTGGGGGGAGAAGGTCATGCGGGGTCCTTTGCGATGCAGGTGCGACGCCGTTCAGCGCTGCAGGAAATTCTTCAGCAGGGCGTGGCCATGCTCGGTGAGGATCGATTCGGGGTGGAACTGCACGCCTTCGACCGGATGTTCGCGGTGGCGCAGGCCCATGATTTCCTCCATCGAGCCGTCGTCGTTCTCGGTCCAGGCGGTCACTTCCAGGCACGCCGGCAGGGTGGTCTTGTCCACCACCAGCGAGTGATAGCGCGTGGCCTGGTAGCGGTCCGGCAGGCCGGCGAACACGCCCTTTCCTTCATGCCGGATCGACGAGGTCTTGCCGTGCATGATGGTGCCGGCGCGGATCACATCGCCGCCGTAGACCTGGCCGATGCCCTGGTGGCCCAGGCACACGCCGAGGATCGGCGTGGTCGGGCCGAGCCGGCGGATAAGCTCCAGCGATACGCCCGCTTCGTTGGGCGTGCACGGACCGGGCGAGATCACGATGCGCTCGGGGGCGAGCGCGGCGATCTCATCGACGCTCATTGCATCGTTGCGCACCACCTTCACCTCGGCGCCCAGCGTCTGCAGGTACTGCACGAGGTTGTAGGTGAAGCTGTCGTAGTTGTCGAGCATCAACAGCATGATCAGGATCCGTCGGTAATGAGGAAAATGGCGTAGACGTTTTCGGTGTACGTGATGGGCGAGGCGGTGAGCAGTTCGCCGCCCGACTGCGCGCGATAGCGCGATCCGGTCACGCTCACCTTGTCCAGGGATGTGCTTTCTCCGCCGTAGCCGAAGCCATCCCGGCCGGGCGTGCCCCAGGTGCCGGCCTGCACGCCATAAGCGAAGTTCGGCGCGACGTCGGAAATGCTGTACAGACCGGTGATCTTCGTGCCATACGCGCCGGCCAGACCCTTGGCCGATTCGCGCGTTTGCGCGGCGGCTTCGGCCTTCAGTTCGCCACGCAGGCGGCGTTCGCCCGAATACGTGGGTTCAGCGGTGCTGACCTGGACCTCGCGACTGGCCTTCAGTTCGCCCAGGAAGCCTTTCAGCGCCAGCGCGTCCGGGAATTCGGCCTCCAGGTCGCGCCGGGCGGCGGTGCCGTTGAACACCTCCTCATCGTTGCGATAGCGCGTAGAGGGCGCGATGCTCAGGTTGGCGGCGCGCACGCTATCGTCGATGGCGCCATGCTGGGTAAACAGCTGCAGCACCCGCTCGGCGTTGGCCTGTACCCGGGCGCGGGCGGTGTCGGTCTGCATGTCGATCGATTCCAGCGCCACCTTCACCGTGAAGCGGTCCGGCATCACCGTGCGGGTGGCGCTGCCCTTGACCAGCAGGTGCGGTTGCGAGGGGATGGTACTGGCCTGCGCCCATGCGGGCCCGGCCGCCGCGGCCAACGTCGACGACAACAACAATGCGCTCAGCAGCTTCATGCGGTATTCCTTGTCTGGGCGGTGCAGCGGGAACCGTGGCCGAGGCCGACCACAGCGGGAATACACAGGCGGGTCGGCCCACGACCGCACACGCCACGATCGGCGGCGACAACGCGGCGCAGCGGGCGAGAGGGGGGCATTCTGTGGGGATACGCCTTGGGGCAACACTCAACCAGCTCCTCTTGGGGGGAGCCGCCGTGCCGGGGAGCGTTGAACTGGATCTTGCCCGCCGATACGGCGGCAAGGTGCGGTCCACGACCGCGACGACCTGCCGCTTCCTATTGGAAGCGCCACCACTTGGCTACGTTGTTCAGCAGGGTGCGGGTCATCGGGCAACTCTGGGTTTCTACCGGGTGCATCGGCCTGTGGGGACCGATGCGGTGTGTGCGGCTAAGCGTATCAGATCCCCGATGCCGGGGCGCGGGGGATAGGGGCAGGTCCGGATCAGCGCTTTGGATGCAGGGGCAGCCGGAAGGATGACGCAATTGCCATGGTACTGGTGGGGCAGCGTCGCAGTTCTGCAGATTGCCACCTGGCCCTCTGTGACTGGCCTTGCAGTTGCCGACCTCTGTGGTTGAGGGAACCACCCCGTGCACACCACCCTTCCCCGCACTTTCAGCAGCGTAGGAGCGCCAGGATGGCGCGATTGTTCATTGTTGTAGGCGACGGGCTCAGCAGCGGCGGCAACGTGGTCACCGGCTCGCCGTTCACCGACATTGACGGGCGTCCCATGGCCCGCGTGGGCGACCGCACCCTCTGTCCGGCGCACGGCCCCGGCACGATCATCACCGGCGATGGCACGCTGATTGTGGATGGCAACGCCGCCGCCAGGCATGGGGACTGGGTGAGTTGCGGGTGCCAGTTGATTGCGGGGCGGCAGAATCTGGTGTTTGTGGATGAGGGTGCATCTCCAGTCGTAACAGCGCCCACGCCACGACGCGAAACACCACACCAACCAGACGCCGCGACTCAACCAGCGCCACCCGCCTCCACAACACCTTCCGGGTTTGGCCGGCGCCAACCGGCGGGATCCGCTTGCTGGGCCAATGACCACAGCATCAGGGTCTCCGCGAATGCACATGGTCGTTACTATCAAGTCTATGGTCCCGGAGGAGCAGCTCGGACCTTCAGCTTTGAGCGTCGATTCAGGATCGCCATTCCGCTGCGTAGCACTGGCGATGTTGAAGTCATCGTGAAGCTCAAGATTGCGCCCATGGAAAGCATCCAGCCACCCAGTGTCACGGAGGCTGACATCGCTGTGCTGAAAGCACGCATGGAGACAGGTATTGAGGAGTTCTGGAACGATAAATTCAGACTGGTAGTGACAGATCCTATGTGTGGTGAGCTGACCTTTCCCATACGGTACAAGGTGGAATGGGTAACCGGCGGGCACGACTACACGATGAAAGTTGCTGCGACTGCGGTGCACGAGAATGTTGCGAGCCTGGAGATGAACGTCTGGAAGGACACCACCACCTGGATACTTGCCCACGAGTACGCGCATTGTGTTGGGATTGCTGACGAGTACGCCTACGCCGATGAAGACTGGACACTACGTTACTATGCAAGCGACGGCGTGCAGGACGAAGCAGTCATCCAGCTTCCTGCGGTCAAACCCGAATCTGACCCAACGGCCACGATCATGTCTACTTCAGGCACCGCCACAACAGCGTTGCGGCATGCCTGGCCGATCGCCCTGGAAGCACAGACTTCGCTCAGCGTCGCGATAGGGAGGGCAATAACATGTACCGTCAGTTGATCATTCATGCCGCTATCCTCTTGAGCAGCGGCACAAGCGCAGAGATCCAATCCGTGAATGCAAACCCCGATTTTGAGGTGAGTGCTGCCTGCGCAGGGAATTCCCACTGCATTTTTGATCATGACAATGTTGATTTCATTGTCACCGTAAGAAATGTCAGCAACGCGGCGATCAAGTTCCCACTGGAATTCATTCGACACGGCGGCCCGTACATCGTTCTACATGACAACAGGCGCGATTACTCAGAATCCGTCCCAACAGGCATGCGGGATGAGAAATTGCTGAGTAACTTTACCCTTCTCCAGGCAGGTCAATCTGTCTCGGTACCGGGATCCATCAGTGCCGCCCAGCTTGAGGAGTGGGGGGGCTCGTCCGTGGATCTTACGGCAAAGATAAAGATATCTGCTCCACTGGACGGAACCTTCAAGTTCCGCCTGATTGGTGAAACCACGCTCCGCATCGTCGGTAAAGAGGTCGATGAAGGCCGCTGATTTACGGCTGCGGACATGCGTCAGATAGCGCTTTGCATGGCAATGGGATTCAGCAGCCTACTCAATGCGGGAGATCGCCCTATGGGCGGCAATCCAGATTTCGAAGTCACTGCCACCTGCAACGGCCAAGCGCCATGCATTTTCAATGGCCGCAGGATCGATTTTGAGATCAGCGTGACGAACATCAGGGATACTCCGATTCATCTACCCTTGGAGTTCATCCGTTACGGAGGCCCTTCGATTGTTCTTCACGACAACCGAAAGCACAGCGACCTGACGCTTCCGTCACACATGCTGGATGACACCCTTTTGACCAGTATTACCGTGCTGGCGCCAGGCCAATCGGTCTCAGTAGCGGGGTCCATTGACCCCTTCTATTTGGAGCAATCAGGTGGCGCAGAGGCAGATGTCACCGCCATAGCGACGCTCGGCGCTCCCTTGGACGGCTCCGCAGACTTCCGTCTTATCGGAAACGTACCGCTTCGAATCCTGGGAACCAAGGCAGCCGAAGGCCATCGGTGAGCGCCGCAGGGCGCCCACCACTCACAGCCCCTTGGCCGCCTGGGCCACCGCGCGGAACAGCGCACGCCCCTTGTTCATCGTCTCGTCCCATTCCTTGCCGGGATCGGAGTCGTACACAATCCCGGCGCCGGCCTGCACATGCAGGCGGCCGTCCTTGATCACCGCAGTGCGGATCGCGATCGCGGTATCGGCATCGCCATGCCAGCCGATGTAGCCGATGCTGCCGGCGTAGACGTTGCGCTTGATCGGTTCCAGCTCGCGGATCACTTCCAGCGCGCGGATCTTCGGTGCGCCGCTGACGGTGCCGGCCGGGAAGGTCGCACGCAGCACGTCTGCGTAGCTCAGGCCCGGCTGCAGCTTGCCGGTGACTTCGCTGACGATATGCATGACGTGGCTGTAGCGTTCGATCACGAACTGTTCGCCCACTTCCACCGTGCCCGCCTGCGAGACGCGACCGGCATCATTGCGACCCAGATCGATCAGCATCAGGTGCTCGGCGCGCTCCTTGGGATCGGCCAACAGCTCGGCTTCCAGCGCATTGTCTTCTTCCACCGTGGCCCCGCGCGGGCGGGTGCCGGCGATCGGGCGCACGGTGACGTTGCCGTCCTGCAGACGCACCAGGATCTCCGGCGAGGAGCCCACCACCTGCACATCACCGGTGTCCAGGAAGTACATGTACGGCGAGGGATTCAGCGCGCGCAGCGCGCGGTACACATCCACCGGGCGCGCCTTGAACGGCACGCTCAGGCGCTGGCTGAGCACCACCTGGAAGATGTCGCCGGCACGGATGTATTCCTTGGATTTTTCCACCGCGGCAATAAAGCCCTCGCGGGTGAAGCCGGATACAAAATCGTTCTCGTCCAGCACGTCGCTGGTGATCGGCGCAGGGTATCCCGCGCCCGGTGCACGCAGCTTGGCCACCAGCGCATCGAGCTTGGCCTGCGCTTCATCCCACGCGCCGGGCTGGCCCGGGTCGGCGTGCACGATCAGGTACAGGCGGCCCTTGAGGTTGTCGAACACCGCCAGTTCTTCGGAGTGCAGCAGCAGGATGTCCGGCGTGCCCAGCTCGTCGCGGCCACGCGGCGGGGCCAGGCGCGGTTCGATGTAACCAATGCACTCAAAGCCGAACCAGCCGACCAGGCCGCCGGTGAAACCCGGCAGGCCGGCCAGCTTGGGCACCGAGTGGGCGCAGCGCAGCGCCTCGACCTCGGCGAAGGGATCGGCCACCTCGCGGGTTTCGACCACCTGGCCGGCCTCGGTAACGGTCAGGGTGTGGCCATTGAAGGCATACACCCGGCGCGCCGGCAGGCCAATGATGGAATAGCGCCCGAAGCGTTCGCCGCCTTCGACCGATTCAAACAGATAGGTATGCGGGCCGTCGGCAAGCTTCAGATAGACAGAAAGCGGGGTGTCCAGGTCCGACAGCACTTCGCGGACGACGGGGATGCGGGTGTGGCCTTCAGCAGCCTGCTGCTGGAACTGCTCGAACGTGATCAAGACGACTTTCCTTCCGGGATGCGGCGATGGTGCGACGGACGACGGCAACAGGCCACCATCGCCACCAACGGCGAGCGGAAGAAAGGGTATGCGGGGTCGTCAAAATGGACACCCGGTGACTGTATCGCACTGACCGGCGCGAGGAAACCCCGGCGGTTGGGCCGGGTGGGGCCGCACGCTGGAGCGACGCGGTAGAGCCGATGCGTAGAGCCGACGCGTAGAGCCGACTGTTAGTCGGCTATCGCGCGAAGCGCGAAATGCCCGAAATGCCCGAGGTGCCCGGAAGGGTGGGAGCGCCAGGTGGGGCGTCAGGTGCCGCGCCAGGAGCAGCCGACTAACAGTCGGCTCTACTCCTGCGCGCTGCCGGGCCCCAGCAACGCACTCCCGGGATGCAGGTGCATCCGCACCCGTGCCGCCACGCATTCGATACGGAAATGCTGCGCCTTTACCGGCTCCCCGTCCAGATTCAGGGTCATCGGCTGTTCGGCGTCGATCTCTACCCAGGCGGCGCGGGTGCGTTCGGCCACCTGCTCCAGTGCGCCGGCCTTGCCGCCTTTGACCAGCGCGGCAAAGGTCGAACCGACCTCGCCGCTCAGCTCGGGGATGACCGTGACATCGAGCAGGCCATCATCGATCAGCGCTTCCGGGCACAGCACCTGGCCACCGCCGGCCTGCCGTCCGTTGCCGATGCCCAACGCGATGAAGCCGCCTTCCCACTCGAAATCCGGCGTGCGCAGGCGCGCGCGGATCGGGTCGATCCGGCCCAGCCGCGAAATGCCGGTGACCAGGTAGGCCAGCCCGCCCAGCACCTTCTTCAGCCCCTCGTCGGTTTCCACCGTGACCTCGGTACCGAAGCCGCCGCTGGCCACGTTGGCGCACCACCACCGCTTTCCGTCGGCATCGATGTTGAGCAGGTCGACCGCCCGGGCGGCGTTGTCTTCGATCAGGGCCAGCGCCTCCAGCGGCACATCGGGAATGCCCGCGGCCGTGGCGAAATCGTTGGCGGTGCCCAGCGGCACCAGGCCCAGCGAGGGCAGCGTATCGGCCGACTCCGGGCGATGCGCCAGGGTCTCGGCGACTTCGCTCAGGGTGCCGTCGCCGCCGGCGGCGATGATGGTGTCCACGCCGTGTTCGATCGCTTCGGCCACGTAGCGCTCGGCATCGCCGTCTTCCCAGGTCACCCGCACTTCCAGCGTTATCCCGCGCTCGCGCAGCGCATGCACCGCCTCGCGCAGATCCGTGTTGCCAGTGGACTTGCCATTGAGGATCAGACGCCAGCGGGGACGGCTCATGCAGCACTTCCAAGGGTGGGGGAAGCGCAGGCTAGCAGTGCGGTGCACCCGCGCCGGTGAACGTCATCAAACGGTCACCGATGCCGCGGAGAATAAGAGTCCATAGCAAGGAAGATGGATGGAGGCAGGATCAGCCTCCCGCTATTCCCAAGGCCGTGCCCGCGAGGGTGCGGCCTTTTTTTGTCGGGCCGGGCCGGGCCCGTGCGGGAATGCGATGTTGGTGGCGGCCGATCATCCGATCCCGTCACAGTCTTTTGACCTGGTCCGCGTACGCGTCCCAGATCGCACGTTGCCTTGTGGCATCAACGTGCGGTCGTCCGCTAACGTCTTGAGTAGAAATACGCATGCGCGCCGCGGCGCGTTTCGCGCCATGCCCTTCTCGATACACACGGAGCACCTTGATGGACTGGCGGACGACCTTGGATGCGCTGAACCAGGCGATTCTGGACAACCTGAAGAACAGCGCGCCGGATGTGCTCAGAGACCGTATCAATGGACCAGCCGAAGAACAGGAGCGATTTCAACGTGTCGTCACCGCGACCGAGGAAGCGCTGAGCGGTAAGCGCCACTGGTTCGGCTTTCCCGGCGCATCCGAACAGGAAATATCCGCGCGCGAGACTCAACTCGGCGTGACGTTTCCTGAAAGCTACCGCGAGTTTCTGAAGGTATCCAACGGGTTCATCATTCCGGGAAGCTTCAACGGCCCCTTGCTGCCGGTGTCGGAGGTTGAGTTTTTTGGCGAAACGAACGCGTGGATATGCGCACTGTGGGCGGATGCCGATTACCCTGAAATCACCGCGGAGAGCCGCTTGAAGTCATTGGTCCGGGTTTCATCTACCGGGCTGTGGACCAGCGACTACCTGTTGATTGAGCCGATGCCACCAACCGCTGACTGGCCGTACACCGCCTACCAATATGACCGTATGGGCGTGGAAGAAATGGCGACATTTTCGGACGTGATTGCCGAAGAGATCCGCTGGCAGAAAAGCTGCGCAGCAGGCCAATGAGGAGTGCACCGCTTCCAACAACCGCAGCGCCCAAGATGCAGCCTTTCAGCCGACCTCGGCCAGAGCGCGCAAGGTCTCTTTCGGGTTCATCTTGATGACATGAAGCAGCGCGCGGGCCGGTCCGGTAGGATCGCGCCGGCCCTGCTCCCAATTGCGCAGTGTCCCGACCTCGACATGGATGATGCTTGCGAACTTCTGCTGCGACAGGCCGGTGGCCTTTCGGATCGCGCGTACTTCCACGGGACTGATATGAAGCTCCCTCGATGGGCTGCGTTCACCGTTCAGAATTTCATCCGCTTCGGCCACGCTTCCCATCAGCTCAGCAAAAAGATTCTTGTCCATGCTCATGTCCAGTTCTCGATGATCGTGCGAAGTGCCTTTTGCTGCGAGGCGCTCAGGGTGTCCAGAACGTTCTTTGGATATGCCAACAGCATGACGATCTGCGATGCCGAAGAAAAATGGTAGTAGATGACGCGCGCGCCACCCCGCTTTCCTCGCCCCGCCAAACCAACCCGGATCTTGCGAAGGCCTCCGGTGCCTTCAATCAGATCGCCACTCTCGGGAGCTGAAGCAAGCTCAAGCTGGAACCTGGCGTAATCCTCGTCGGCCATCAGCACCTTGATCAGGCGCGTGAACGTGGGCGTTTCAATGAAGACCATGACGCATATATACGCCAATGGCGTACATACATCAATGGCGCATGTCAGCCAGCCGCAAACGCCTGCAGCGCCTCGCCTTCCATCCGGTACACCGTCCACTCGCTCTGTGGCTTGGCGCCGGCGGCTTCGTAGAAGTTGATGGCTGGCTCGTTCCAGTCCAGCACCGACCACTCGAACCGCCCGCAGCCCTCGGCTACCGCGATGCGGGCAATGTGCTGCAGCAGCGCCTTGCCCGCGCCACTGCCGCGGCTTTCCGGGCTGACATACAGGTCTTCCAGGTAGATGCCGTTGCGGCCCAGCCAGGTGGAATAGTTGTAGAAGTACACGGCGTAGCCGATGGGGTTGCCATCCACTTCGCATACCAGCGCATGCGCCTTTGCGTCCGGGCCGAACAGGCTGGCGCGGGTGCCCGCCTCGTCGGTCTGCACCGACGATTCCGCCTTTTCGTAGATGGCCAGCTCGACGATGAAGCGCAGGATCAGCGCGGCATCGTCGGCGATGGCCTTGCGGATGGTCACCGTCGTCTTCGCCATGGCTCAGCCCCGCGCCGCAGCAATATTGGCGCGCATCTGCGCAATCGTGTCCTGGTAGCTGGTGTTGGCGTTGAAGATCGCCGAGCCCGCCACGAAGGCGTCAGCACCGGCAGCGGCAATGGCGCCGATATTGTCGGCCTTCACTCCGCCATCGATCTCCAGGCGCACGTCGCGGCCGCTGGCATCGATCTTCTTGCGGATCACCCGCAGCTTGTCGAGTGCCGAGGGAATGAACGCCTGGCCGCCAAAGCCCGGGTTGACCGACATCACCAGCACCAGGTCCAGATCGTCCAGCACCCAGTCCAGGATGTCCACCGGGGTGGCCGGGTTGAGCACCAGGCCCGGCTTGCAGCCCAGCGAGCGGATCAACTGGATGGTGCGGTGCACGTGGCGGCTGGCCTCGGGGTGGAAGCTGATGTAGGTGGCACCGGCCTCGGCGAAGTCCGGAATGATGCGGTCCACCGGCTCCACCATCAGGTGCACGTCGATCGGCGCGGTCACCCCGTGCTTGCGCAGTGCCTGGCACACCATCGGGCCGATGGTCAGGTTGGGCACGTAGTGGTTGTCCATCACATCAAAGTGCACCCAGTCGGCACCGGCGGCGAGCACGTTGTCCACTTCCTCGCCGAGGCGGGCGAAATTGGCGGACAGGATTGAGGGGGCGATGATGCAGTTGGACATGGCCGGGGCCTTCAGTACGTGGAGAGGGGGCGCCGCGCGCGATCAGCGCTTGCGCAGGGTCTTGATGCGGTCGTAGGCGGCATTGAGCTGGCGCGATTTGCGCTCGGCCTGCTGGCGCAGCTCGGGGGCGGCGCCGATGACCTTGTCGGGGTGGTACTGGGACATCAGCCGGCGGTAGGCCAGGTCGACCTCCGCATCGGTGGCCTCGGAGGTCAGCCCCAGCTCGCGATAGGGGTTCTCCTTGTTCAGGCGGAACCAGTCGGCGTCGAAGGCATGGCCGATCAGCAGGCCGACCACGGCGCCAAACAGCGGGTTGGGCCTGAACAACAGGGCCCCGGCGATGAATCCGAGCAGTTTTCCGTACCAGCGCATGGTCGTCAGGGCGGCCGTGGCAATAAAGGATCCTCATTTTACGTCACAGCGGGCCCAACCGGCTTTACACTAGGCCGCCCGCTGTCTGTGCGGGCCCTCGGGTCCCCCTGGACAGCTGTCATGACGAAGCCTCAGGAGTGCCCGTGCCGACCACGTTGTTGCAATCCGATCTCCCCGGCCTGCCCTTGCGCCATCGCGGCAAGGTGCGTGATGTTTTCGACATTCCGCGCGACCGGCTCCCCGCCGGCACTCCGCCGGGGGACTACCTGCTGATGGTCGCTACCGACCGTCTGTCGGCCTTCGACGTGGTGCTTCCCGATCCGATTCCGGGCAAGGGCGAAATGCTCTGCCAGGTTTCCAACTTCTGGTTCGCCAAGACCGCGCACCTGATGCCCAACCACCTGACCGGCATCGACGTGGCCAGCGTGCTGCCCGACGGCGTCGACCCGGCGCTGTACGCCAACCGCGCGGTGGTCACCCGCAAGCTCAAGCCGGTACCGGTCGAGGCGATTGCCCGCGGCTACCTGATCGGCAGCGGCTGGAAGGATTACCAGCGCACCGGCAAGGTCAGCGGCATCGACCTGCCCGATGGCCTGCGCCAGGCCGAACAGCTGCCCGAACCGATCTTCACTCCCTCGACCAAGGCCGCCGTCGGCGACCATGACGAGAACATCGA
The DNA here is from genome assembly GCF_057835675.1 of Stenotrophomonas sp. GL_101. Classification (NCBI taxonomy): domain Bacteria; kingdom Pseudomonadati; phylum Pseudomonadota; class Gammaproteobacteria; order Lysobacterales; family Lysobacteraceae; genus Stenotrophomonas; species Stenotrophomonas sp. GL_101. The sequence continues at coordinate 4,362,959 of NZ_CM174432.1, forward strand.
TTTCGATGCGATGGTGAAGGCCGTGGGTGTGGACCTGGCCGAGCGCGTGCGCGATGCCACCCTGCGCATCTACAAGTTCGCCGCCGATTACGCCCGTGAGCGCGGCATCATCCTGGCCGATACCAAGTTCGAATTTGGTACCGATGCCGATGGTCGCCTGTACATCATGGACGAGATGCTGACCCCGGATTCGTCGCGTTACTGGCCGGCTGACGAGTACGAGGTGGGCACCAGCCCGCCGAGCTACGACAAGCAGTTCGTGCGCGATTACCTGGAAACGCTGGACTGGGGCAAGACCGCCCCGGGTCCGAGCATCCCGGCCGCGATCATCGAGCGCACCCGCGCCAAGTACGCCGAAGCGCTGCAGCGCCTGGCGGGGATCTCGGTCGACTGACCGCCACGGCGTTCCCCGGCCGCCAGCCGGGGAACGCCGTTGTCGATGCCGGGCGCCGATACAGGGCAGCCGACCAACGGTCGGCTCTACGGGTTGGGGGCGGTATGCTGTGCCGATTCCTGGGAGGGAACATGGCCACCACCACCGTCGCGCGCCCGATCGACCGCTACTTCGCCAGCTATTCCGACGACCACCGCAACGCGCTGAACCAGCGCATCCACGTGGTGGCCGTGCCGGCGATCCTGTGGTCGGTGGTGGCGCTGCTGTGGTGCCTGCCGCCGCTGATCACCTGGTTCCAGAACGGGATCTGGGCAGCGATGGGGATGTTCGCGGCGTGGTGCTGGTACAACCGGATGTCACGCCCGCTGGGCATCGGCATGCTGGTGCTGTTTTTCGTGTGCGGCTGCCTGTGCCGCCTGCTGGAAGCGGAACTCGGCCTGGGCGGGCTGCTGAAGACCGCCATCGCGGTGTTCGTGGTGGCCTGGATCGCGCAGTTCGTCGGCCACAAGCTGGAAGGCCGCAAGCCCAGCTTCCTGACCGACCTGACCTACCTGCTGATCGGCCCGGCCTGGGTGATGGCCAAAGGCTACCGGGCGCTGGGCTGGCGCTATTGACCCGGTGAGGCGGGTTGGGGGCGGCCGACGCTTTTTCTGAACGAGAGGGATGCTCACGGGCGCGCCACGGCGAGGCGTCCAGCATCGTCATGGGCGGCATGTGGAACCGGCAATCTGTTCATGTGCGCGTCATCGGCCGACCCCGCGCAGCCCCTGCCATTGCTGGGCCGGAACCTTCACGAGGGACCAGAAACGGCAAAGTGGGCGGCACCGATCCATACGGGCTTGAACAGTCTCGAATGGGGACGATACGAGGCCTGAAAAAATGAATCACGCACGTTACATGCAATTGGTGGCTTATTCGGGTGTATCGGCAACAATTGCCTGCCTGTTAGACTAAACGACCTGCTCGTGAATCCCGCATTCCCTGCATGAATCCAAGCCTGCTCCTGCTGCTCGCCCTGCCCTTCCTGATGGCCGTGGCGGTCGCCTCATTCCGCCACACCTCCCGCTCCACGGCCGCCTGGTTGGCCGCGGCCGCTCCCTTGGGCGGGCTGGTGCTGCTGGCCACGATGACCCCTGACATCCTCGATGGCGGGGTCGTGCGCAGTGTCGGCCAGTGGTTGCCGCAGATCGGGCTGGCCTTCTCGCTGCGCCTGGACGGGCTGGCCTGGATGTTCGCCGGGATGGTGCTGGCCATCGGCGCGCTGGTGGTGATGTATGCGCACTACTACCTCAGCGCGCGCGACAGTGCCCACCGCTTCTACTGCTACCTGCTGCTGTTCATGGGCGCCATGCTGGGCATGGTGCTGTCGGGCAACCTGCTGCTGCTGATGGTGTTCTGGGAAATGACCAGCATCAGCTCGTTCCTGCTGATCGGCTTCTGGTCACACCGCCAGGATGCGCGCGAAGGTGCGCGGATGGCGCTGGTGGTCACCGGTGGCGGTGGCCTGGCCCTGCTCGGCGGCGTGCTGCTGATCGGGCGCATCGTGGGCAGCTTCGAACTGGACGTGGTGCTGGCCAGCGGTGATCTGATCCGCGCCAGCGCGCTCTATCCCTATGCCCTGTTCCTGGTGCTGGCGGGCATCTTCACCAAGAGCGCGCAGTTCCCGTTCCACTTCTGGCTGCCGCACGCGATGGCCGCGCCCACCCCGGTGTCGGCCTACCTGCACTCGGCCACGATGGTCAAAGCCGGCGTGTTCCTGCTGGCGCGGCTGCATCCGGCGCTGGCCGGTACCGACCTGTTCTTCTATACGGTCAGCGGCATCGGTGCGATCACCCTGCTGATCGGCGCCTGGAATGCGATCTTCCAGCATGACCTGAAAGGCCTGCTGGCCTACTCGACCATCTCGCACCTGGGCCTGATCACGATGCTGTTCGGGCTGTCCACGCCGATGGCGGTGGTGGCCGGGGTGTTCCACATCCTCAACCACGCCACCTTCAAGGCGTCGTTGTTCATGGCCGCGGGCATCATCGACCACGAAACCGGCACCCGCGACATGCGCAAGCTCGGCGGGCTGCGCCGGTTGATGCCCTTCACCAGTGCGCTGGCGATCATCGCCTCGCTGGCGATGGCCGGCATTCCGCTGCTCAACGGCTTCCTGTCCAAGGAAATGCTGTTCGCCGAGGCGCTCAGCGCCGGCGGCCCGGAGACCATGCGCATCGCGATGTCGATCGCCGCGCTGCTGGCCGGCGTGTTCGGCGTGGCCTACAGCCTGCGTTTCGTGCACGACACCTTCTTCGGCAAGGGCCCGCACGATCTGGACCGCGTGCCGCATGAGCCACCGCGCTTCATGAAGGTGCCGGTGGAAATCCTGGTGGTGGTCTGCGTGGCCGTGGGCGTGGCCCCGGCGATCACCATCGCCCCGGTGCTGCACGCGGCCGCATCGTCGATCCTGGGCCCGGCGATGCCCGCCTACAGCCTGTCGGTGTGGCACGGCTTCAACACGCCGCTGATGATGAGCATCGCCGGGGTGATCGGCGGCATCGCGCTGTACTTCGGCCTGCGCCGCCTGATCAACCTGCACGCGGTAGTGACCCGCACCCTCGGCCGCAACCTGTTCCACAAGCAGCTGGACCTGGTGTTCGGCTTCGCCCACCGGCTGACCCAGGCAGTGGCCAACGGCAGCCTGCAGCGCATGCTGATGGCGCTGGTGGTGGTGGCGATCATCGTTGCGGCCGCGCCGTTCCTGGCCGACCCCGGTTCGCCGAACTGGCCCTCGCCGCAGCCGATTCCGCTGCTGGGCTGGGCCCTGTGGCTGGTGATGATGGGCTGCGCGGTGAGCGCGTTGTTCGTCTACCGGCAACGCCTGCTGGCGGTGCTGGTGCTGGGCGGGGTCGGGCTGATGGTGTCGCTGACCTTCGTGTTCCTGTCCGCACCGGACCTGGCGCTGACCCAGCTGCTGGTGGAAATGGTCACCCTGGTGCTGATGCTGCTGGGCATGAACTACCTGCCTGCGCAGTCGCCCCCGGAACACTCGCGCTGGCGCAAGCGCCGCGATGCGGTGATCGCGATGATCGGTGGCGGTGGCCTGGCCGCGCTGGCCTATACCGCGATGACCCTGCCGCCCAACACGATGGCCGGCGAGCTGGTCGCGCGTGCGCTGCCCGAGGCTTACGGGCAGAACGTGGTCAACGTGATCCTGGTGGACTTCCGCGGCTTCGATACGTTCGGCGAGATCACCGTGTTCGGTATCGCCGCCCTGGTGGTGCACGCGATGCTGCGACGCTCGCGGATGGCACCGGAGCAGATCATGCCGGGCCCGCCGATCAAGCTGCCGGTGCCGGCCGATCTGGCCCAGATCATGTTCCCGCTCACCCTGACCGTATCGATCTTCCTGTTCCTGCGCGGCCACAACGCGCCCGGTGGTGGCTTCATCGCCGGTCTGGTGCTGGCGGTGCCGCTGCTGATCCAGTACGTCATCCAGGGCACCACCTCGGTGGAATCGCGGTTCGGCTTCGACTACATCCGCTGCATCGGCGCCGGCCTGTTGATCGCCATCGTCAGTGGCAGCGCATCGATGCTGTTCGGCGTGCCGTTCCTGACCAGCGGCCACCTGGACCTGCACATTCCGCTGATCGGCGAGGTACCGCTGGCCAGCGCGATCGGGTTCGATACCGGCGTGTACCTGGTGGTGTTCGGCGGGGCGATGCTGATGCTGTCGATGATGGGCACGATCAAGCCCTCGCGCACCCGCAATGCCCGCAAGGGCGAGATCGATCCCAACCGACGTTCGGCCAAGACCGGGGAGATGCACTGATGGAACTGGCCCTGGCAAGCGCGATCGGCGTATTGAGTGCGATCGGCATCTACCTGCTGCTGCGTGCGCGCACCTTCGATGTGATCCTCGGGATGACCTTCCTGTCCTACGCGACCAACCTGCTGATCTTCGCCGGTGGCCGGGTGGTGTCGGGCAAGGCACCGGTGCTGCGCGAAGGGATCGACAGCAATCTGGGCAACTACACCGACCCGTTGCCGCAGGCGCTGGTGCTGACCGCGATCGTGATCGCCTTTGCGATGACCGCGGTGAGCATCGTGCTGGCCATGCGCAGCCGTAGCGACAACCACAGCGACCACGTCGACGCGCACGAGGAAGCGCCCGATCCGGCGCCTGCCGATACGGCCCCGGGCCGGGAGGGCGGCGCATGAACCATGCGGTGATCCTGCCGATCCTGATCCCGCTGTTCGGCGCGGCCTGCTCGCTGTTCGTCGAGCACCGCCGCTATGGGCCCCGGGTGCAGCGCGCGGTGGCATGGACCACGCTGGCCGCGCTGGCCGCGGCGGTGGCGCTGCTGTTTGCGCAGACCGCCGACGGCAGCATCGCGGTGTACCTGCTCGGCGACTGGCCCTCGCGGCTGGGGATCGCGCTGGTCGCCGACCGGCTGTCGGCCTGGATGCTGGTCACCACGCTGCTGCTGGCCATTCCCTGCCTGCTGCATGCGTGCTCGGGCTGGGACCGGCGTGCGCCGCACTTCCACGCCCTGTTCCAGTTCCAGCTGGTGGGCCTGAACGGTGCGTTCCTCACCGGCGACATCTTCAACCTGTTCGTGTTCTTCGAGGTGATGCTGATCGCCTCCTACGGCCTGCTGCTCAGCGGCGGGCGCGGCCTGCGCATGCGCATCGGCCTGCACTACGTGGTGTTCAACGTCACCGCCTCGACCCTGTTCCTGATCGCACTCGGCCTGCTGTACGCCTCGCTGGGGTCGCTCAACATGGCCGAGCTGTCGCAGCGCATCGCCGAGGTACCGCCCTCGCACCTGGTGCTGGTCAAGGCGACCATGGGGTTGCTGCTGCTGGTGTTCTGCAGCAAGGCCGCGCTGATGCCGCTGTACCTGTGGCTGCCCGAGGCCTATGCGCGCGCCCCGGCGGCGGTGGCCGCGCTGTTTGCGATCATGACCAAGGTAGGCCTGTATGCGGTGCTGCGGGTCAGCACGCTGTGGTTCGGTGAAGACGCCGGTCCGATGGCCGGTTACGGCAGCGACTGGCTGCTGTGGGCCGGCGTGGCCACGCTGGTGTTGGGCGGGCTGGGTGTGCTGGCCGCCGCGCGCCTGCGGGTGATGATTTCCTACCTGGTGGTGGTGTCGGCCGCCACGCTGTTCATCGCCTTTGCGATCCGCACGCCTGCCGTGTTGTCGGCCGGCCTGTACTACCTGCCGCACAGCACCTTCGTGGCTGCCGCGCTGTTCCTGGTCGCCGACCTGATCCGTCGCCGCCGTGGCGGTGCCAGCGACAGGAAAGAGATCATCGCGCCGATGCCGGGCAAACAGACCCCGGCGGTGCTGTTCCTGATTGGTGCGGTCGCCGTGGCCGGGTTGCCGCCGTTGTCCGGGTTCCTGGCCAAGGCCGCGCTGCTGGCCGGGATGCCGGCGCAGTACACCGGCGTGGTCTGGACGGCAGTGCTGGGCAGCAGTCTGATGGTCATCATCGGCATCACCCGCGCCGGCATCCGCCTGTTCTGGCGCGTGCCCGCGCAGGAAGCAGGTGTACCGCCGCCGCGCAAGGCGCCCACCCGCACGGTGGAACTGTTCGCCGCCGCGCTGCTGCTGGTCTATGGCATCGGCATGAGCGTGTTCGCCAATCCGCTGATGCAGCACACCGATGCGATGGCCCGGCAGTTGCTGCAGCCGGCCGGGTATGTGGGTGAACTGCGCGCCACCACGCCGGAGATCCGCCAGCCATGACGCGCAGACCCTCGCTGTTCAAGCGGCTGATTCCCTCGCCATCGTTGAGCGTGATGGTGGTGGCGTTCTGGCTGTTGATGTCCGACAGCTTCACCCTCGGCCAGTTCGTGCTTGGCCTGGTACTGGGCGTGGTGGTGCCGCTGTTCGCCGCCCGGCTGGACCGCGAGTTCGCCCGCATCGGTTCGCTCAAGCCACTGCCCAAGCTGATCTGCGTGACCTTGTGGGACATCCTGGTGTCCAACATCCGCGTGGCCATCCAGGTGCTCGGCCCGGAACGGCGCATCCATCCCGGCTTCATCTGGTTGCCGCTGGACATCGCAAACATCCATGGCATCGCCGCGCTGACCAGCATGATCACGCTGACCCCGGGCACGGTGTCGGCGGCGCTGTCCGATGACCGCCGGCACCTATTGGTGCACGTGCTGCACCTGGACGATCCGGACGAACTGATCCGGCAGATCAAGACGCGCTACGAAGCGCCATTGATGGAGATCTTCCCATGACTGGTTTCACCTTCATCCAGACCACCATGGTGGTGTGCATGCACGTGGTTGGCCTGGCCATGCTGCTGGCCACCTGGCGCCTGCTGCGCGGCCCGACCGTGCCCGACCGCATCCTGGCCCTGGACACGCTGTCGGTGACCGCCATCGCCGAGCTGATGCTGTTCGGCATGTACCTCAACTCGGCGGTATATTTCGAGGCCGCGCTGATCATCGCCATGCTCGGCTTCGGCAGCACCGTGGTGCTGAGCAAGTTCGTGCTGCGCCGGGACATCGTCGAATGATCACCTTCATCCAGATCGTGCTGTCGATCCTGCTGCTGTTCGGCTGCTTCTTCATCCTGGTCGGCGCGCTGGGGCTGGTGAAGCTGTCCACGTTCTTCAAGCGCCTGCATGCACCCACCAAGGCCAGCACGCTGGGCGTGGGCTGCGTGCTGGTGGGATCGGTGTGTTACCACATCTTCCTGGGCGAAGATCCGCAGCCGCGCGAGCTGCTGATCACCGTGTTCCTGTTCATCACCGCACCCATCAGCGCACACATGATGGCCAAGGCGGCGCTGTCGCTGATGATGGGAAAACGCCCCAGCCTGCCCGGCCATGAAACCGCCAAGGAAGAACAGCTGCCGCCCCCGCGCCCGGAAGGCGAACAGACCCGGTAGAGCCGACCGTTGGTCGGCTGCTCTTCGGCACGATGCGCGCAGCCGACCAACGGTCGGCTCTACCGGGCGTGGATTGGTGCAGCCGACCAACGGTCGGCTCTACCGCCGGGGCGCGACGGTCGCCGACACTGCCTCTCAGCCGCCCCAGACCAGTGCCAGCTCCAGCGCCACCCAGCCCAGGAATGCCACCAGCAACACCGCGCCTTCGCGGCGACTGATGGTGAGGTCGCCGCGCAGCATCGGGTACAGCACCAGCACGAAGGCGATCGCGGCCGGCAGTTCCAGCTTCACGAACGACTCGGGCAGGGCCAGCGGCCGCAAGGCCGCCATGCCGCCCACCACCACCAGCAGGTTGAACAGGCTCGAGCCGATCACGTGGCCCAGCACCATGTCACCCTGCCCGCGCCGCGCCGCGGCGATGGCCGCGGCCACTTCCGGCAATGCGGTGCCGATGGCCACCGGCAACAGGCCCACCAGCAGCGGCGACCAGCCCAGGCCCGCGCCGAACACCGGCGCCGCCTGCACGATCCAGCGCGCGCCGTAGTACAGGCACAGCCCGGCGAACAACAGCCGGAGGATATTGAGGAACACCCCGGTGCGGGTCATCGCATAGCCGGCAATGGCCTCGCGCACCGGCTCGGACTCCCCCCGTGCGCGGCGCAGCACGAACACCATCATGGCAACGAAGCCCAGCAGCAGCAGGCCGCCTTCCCAGCGCGTGACCACCCCGTCCAGGCCGAACACGATCAGCGCCAGGCTGGCCACCGCCAGCAGCACCAGCATCGGCGACAACAGCCGCGCGCGGACCAGCAGCGGTGCCGCCAGTGCGGCCAGGCCCAGGGTCAGGCCGACGTTGACGATGTTGCTGCCCACCGCGTTGCCCAATGCCAGTTCTTCGGCTCCCACCACGAAGGCGCGTGCGTTGACCACCAGTTCCGGCAACGAGGTGCCGAAGGCCACCAGCAGCAGGCCTGCCACGAACGGCGAGGCACCCAGCCGCTGGGCCAGGCCGGAGGCTGCCTTGACGATCGAATCCCCGCCCAATGCCAGCAGCAGCAGACCCAGCAGGAACCAAGCGGTGGCAGCGATCATCGGGAAGGTCCGGCAGTCAGGCGTGAGCCGATTCTAGGGCCAGTCGGGGTGCGTGGGGTGAGAGGGCCTCAGGAACAGCCCTCGACGTAATCCACCTGCGGGGGCTGGCCCACGCGCCAGGCGGTGACGGTATCGTCGCCGTTGATCTCGAAGTTGACGATCGCCCCACCCTCGCTGGCCGGACGCACGCGCAGGTTATGGCCCTTCTCGTCGTACTTGTGCGCGGTGATATCACCCCGATCGGGGTACAGCGTCTGCAGTTGCCCCAGCGACATGCCGACCTTACCGCCACCGGGTGCGGTAATGCGGTCGTTGCGCACGTCGTAGCGGACCAGGCGCTTGCCTTCGATCATCAGGATCACGTCATCGGCCTGTGCACCCTCGGGCCGCAGTGCGTGGCAGTAGTCGTCAGGCACCTCGCCGCGTAGCGGCTGCTTCCAGGCCGCGCGCACCGCTTGCACCGTGCTGCCCAGTGCAAGCGGGCCGTAGCCATCCAGCCGGGCCGGGCCGGTGGCAGCCGGGTCCTGCGTTGCAGCGGGCGCGGCCGCGGGCGCCTCGGCCGGCGTCGGCACCGCGGCCTCGGCATCCCTGGACGGGGTTTCAGGAGTGCGGTCGCAGCCGCCCAACGCCAAGACGATACCCAGTGCCAGAACGCTTCCCAGCTGTTTCATGTGCAGTCCTCCGGTCGATGCAGGGCAGCCTAGCGCGATCACCGTGCACTGGCTGCATGCACTGGCGTGGCTGTCATCGCAGTTTCACCTGCCGCGTTCAGGCTCGGCCTGCACCGCAACGACCCCCGCCCATGCAACCGCGCAAGACCGACCTCGCCCGTACCGCCCTGCAGGCCCACCGCGCGCCCCTGGACATGCGCCAGCGCCGCCTGCTGATCCTGTGCGACGGCCAACGCGACCTGCCGCAGCTCACCGCCATGATCGGGCCGGAAGCGTCCGCGATGGTGATCCAGCTGATCCAGGCCGGGTACCTGCAATCGACCGCGCCGGCCGAACCCGCGCCCGCCGCGCGCCCTGCCAATGCCGCAACCATGGCAACCGTTGCCGCCGCACCGGTCACCGAACGCCGCCGCTCGCTGGTCGCTGCGCGGATCTACCTACTCGACATCCTCGAACTGCAGCGGCACCCGCACGCGGCCGCACTGCTGCACGCGTTGCAGCAGGCACGCAGCGACGACACCGTGCTCGCTGCACTGTGCACCGCCCTGGATGCGCTGCCGACACTGACTTCTACTGGATATGCCGAGCGCGTGCGGCAGCGGATGCTGGAGGTGTTGCCTATCGAACATGCGCCGCAGCTGGCCACGGCATCCACTGCGTCAGCTTGATACTCTCTGGATGCCGTGGTTTTGATTGATTGCGACTATCGCAATTCTCCGTCGAGCGACCACCTCCCACAAGGTCAATTGACCTCGCCAGATCGATGCGTACGATTTTCTGTACAAGCCCGGCGGAGGCATCGACCATGCAGCTCCTGACCTACAGCGCGGCGCGTGCCGCTTTGGCTGAAACAATGGATCGCGTCATCAATGATCACGAACCGGTCACCATCACCCGCAGCGGACAGAAGGCCGTGGTGATGATGTCGCTGGAGGATTACCGCTCCATCGAAGAAACCGTGTATCTGTTGCGCTCACCGGCCAACGCGGCCCGCTTGGCGACCGCGATTGAGCAGCTCGACGCAGGCGGAGGCACCGCGCGCGAGCTCATCGAGTGAGGCTGCCGTTCTCCGATGCGGCGTGGGAGGACTATCTACACTGGCAGCACGCGGACAAGCGCAAGGTCGCACGCATCAATACCCTGCTGAAAGCCATTGTCCGCACCCCCTACGAAGGTATAGGCAAGCCGCAACGGCTTCGGTTCGACCAGCCAGGATGGTGGTCGCGGCGCATCGACCAGGAGCATCGTGCGGTCTACCGCGTCGAAGCGGGCGTGGTGCTGACTGCCTCGCTTCGCTTCCACTACCAGGCCGCGTGACACCAGCGCGGTATCGGCCAATGCAGACACCGCATTCCGATCATCCCGTGAAGTGCTTCTTCAACCCCGCCCAGCACTGCTGGTACCCACGCTGCCGGTGCGTGGCATCCATCGCCTGCGCGGTGGGCCGGATCACCCCGCGGGTTTCAAACATGAAGGCCATGGTGTCCTTGATCACATCGGGCTTGCTCAGGTCGGCCGCCGAGGCCTTTTCGAATGTGACCGCATCCGGGCCGTGGCCGCTCATGCAGTTGTGCAGCGAGGACCCACCCGGCACGAAGCCTTCGGCCTTGGCATCGTACGCGCCGTGGATCAGGCCCATGAACTCGCTGGCGATGTTGCGGTGGAACCACGGCGGACGGAAGGTGTTCTGCGCTACCAGCCAGCGTGGCGGGAAGATCGCGAAATCCATGTTGCTGGTGCCAGGTGTGTCGCTGGGCGAATGCAGCACCAGGAAGATCGACGGGTCCGGATGGTCGTGGCTGATCGAGCCGAGGGTGTTGAAGCGGCGCAGGTCGTAGCGGTATGGCGCGTAGTTGCCATGCCATGCGACTACGTCCAGCGGCGAATGATCCAGGGACGCACGCCACAACTGGCCACCGAATTTTGCGATCAGCTCGAAGTCGCCGTCGAGGTTCTCGTAAGCGGCTTCAGGCGTTTCAAAATCACGCGGATTGGCCAGGCCATTGGACCCGATCGGGCCCAGGTCGGGCAGCTTCAGCAGCGCGCCGAAGTTTTCACAGATATAGCCACGCGCCTGCCCGTCGGGCAGTTCGACACGGAAGCGCACGCCGCGTGGCACCACCGCGATCTGCTGCGGCTCGATGTCGATCACGCCCAACTCGGTCAGCAACCGCAGGCGGCCCAACTGCGGCACGATCAGCAGCTCACCATCGGCGTTGTAGAAATAGCGGCCCTGCATGTCGGCATTGGCCGCATACAGATGGATGCCCACGCCATGGTGCGCATCGGGCGCGCCGTTGCCGCCCATGGTGTACAGGCCATCGACGAAATCGGTGGGCGCGTCAGGTAATGGCAACGGGTCCCAGCGCAACTGGTTCGGCGAAACCGTACCCTGCGCGAAATCGCCGTGCAGGTGCGGTTGCGGTTGCGCATACGCGCTGAATTCGCCGTGCGACACCGCCGGACGGATCCGATACAACCAGCTGCGCCGGTTGCTGCCGCGCGGAGCGGTGAATGCCGTGCCCGAGAGCTGCTCGGCATACAGGCCATGGGCCACCCGCTGCGGCGAGTTGCGGCCTATCGGCAGCGCGCCCGGCACGGCCTCGGTAGCGAACTCGTTGCCGAATCCAGTCTGGTAGCCGCGGGCGGTGGTGGAGGTGGTCATCGTTGGATGTCCTGGCGGGGCCGGGGATGAACCGCCGGGCAGGGCCCGGCGCTACGGAAGCGCGACCGGGCCGGGCCCGGTGTTGCGGGCGGCCGGAGCCGCCCTTGCCACGTTACAGCACGCTTTGTTGCAGCATGCCTTGTTGCAGCATGCCTTGTTGCAGCATGCTGCCTTACAGCATGCCGCCTTACAGCACGCCGCGCCGGATCTGGTCGCGCTCGATGCTTTCAAACAGCGCGGTGAAGTTGCCTTCACCAAAGCCTTCGTTGCCCTTGCGCTGGATGATCTCGAAGAAGATCGGGCCGATGCAGTTGGTGGTGAAGATCTGCAGCAGCTTGCGCTGGTGGGTTTCCGGGTCGGCGTCGATCAGGATCTTGTTTTTGGCCAACCGCGCCACGTCTTCACCATGGTTGGGCACGCGCATGTCGATCACGTCGAAGTAGGTCTCCGGCGTATCCAGGAACTCCACGCCCTGTGCGCGCATCGCTTCCACGGTGTCGTAGATGTTCTCGGTGAAGCAGGCGATGTGCTGGATGCCCTCGCCCTTGTAGGCGTCCAGGTACTCGTTGATCTGGCTCTTCGGATCGGACGACTCGTTGAGCGGGATGCGCACGATGCCGTCCGGGGCGGTCATCGCCTTGGACACCAGGCCGGTCTTGAGGCCCTTGATGTCGAAGTAGCGGATCTCGCGGAAGTTGAACAGGCGCTCGTAGTAGTCCGACCACTGCTGCATGTTGCCGAAATACAGGTTGTGGGTGAGGTGGTCGATGAAGGTCAGGCCGAACCCGGTCGGGTGCTGGTTGACGCCTTCGATCGGTGCGTAGTCGGTGTCGAACATGCTGCCGTTGGCACCATAGCGATCCACCAGGTACAGCATGCAGTCGCCGATGCCCTTGATCACCGGAGCCGGCACGGCCTTGGTGTCCTGCTTGAAGTCGATCACTTCGGCGCCGTTGCCCAGCGCCATCTGCAGCACTTCCTCACCGGGCTTCTTGAAGCGGATCGCAAAACCGCAGGCGCACGGGCCGTGCTTTTCGGCGAAGTCCGAGGCGAACGAATCGGGCTCTTCGTTGACCAGGAAGTTGACGCCACCCTGGCGGTAGACGGTGATCGCGCGCCGCTTGTGGCGCAGCACCGCGGTGAAGCCCATCTTGCGGAAATAGTCGTGCAGTTCGGCGCCGCGGCCGGCCGGCGCGGCGAATTCGACGAACTCGAAACCGTCGATGCCCATGGGGTTTTCGAAGGTGGTGACCTGCATGCCCGGATCGGGGGCGTGGGACACGGTGCTCGGTTGGCTGTTCATGCGGTGGCTCCAAAGCAAGTCCGCATCGGAAAAAACCAGGTGCGGGAGGCGGGCAGACCCGCGAGAATGCGGAATCCGGAAAGAAGGTTATAGTTTCACATGAAACCACCATCAAGGTGCACCGCAGCATGAGCCCGCCCGATCCCAGCAGCCACAGCATCCGCGCATCGCACGCCCTGCTCGACCTGGAGCAGTTCCTGCCGTATCGGCTGAGCGTTCTGTCCAACCGGGTCAGCGGCAACATCGCCAAGCTCTACGGGGACCGTTACGGCCTGGCGATTCCGGAATGGCGGGTCATCACGATCCTGGCGTTGTACCCGGGCTCGTCGGCCAGTGAGGTCTCAGACCGCACTGCGATGGACAAGGTGGCCGTCAGCCGTGCCGTGGCCAGACTGCTCGAGCGCGGCTTCATCAAGCGTGAAACCCACGGCGACGACCGCCGCCGCTCGGTGCTGGCGCTGTCGGCGGCCGGCTTCGAGGTGTACGAAACCATCGCCCCGCTGGTGATCGAGATCACCCGCAAACTGATGTCGGTGCTGAGCGAGGAGGAGGAGCTGATGCTGGAGAAGCTGATCCTGCGCCTGGCCGGCGAAGGCCTGCAGAAGATGGACGCGGGTTGACCGAAAGCGTACCCACCAACGGTGGGTACCTACCGGCACCGCGGCCCAGATCGGTAGGAAACGACCGTTGGTCGTTTCAGGGGCGCGGAAAGCGCACCCACCAACGGTGGGTACCGAACGACCGGTAGCAAACGACCGTGGGGCGTTTCAGCTCAGATGCTTGCGCCGCGCATGCACCCACGGCGCGGCCAGGGCACCGATGGCACCGCCGGCGAAGGCGAGCGAAGCGGCCACGACGGCCGCTTCGATGGCATTGGGCAGGGCCAACGCGGCCAGCACCAGCAACGCTGATGGCAGGCCGATGAAGGTGGCCATGAAGTAGCCCCATCGTGGCGCCCAGGTGCCCACCTGCAGCAGGCTTACCGGCATCCAGGTTTCGCCCGCGGCGTCCTGTTTGACCTTGGCCGCCACCTGGGTCAGATCCACCTCCACCGGGCCCTTGCCGGTGCGCGCGGTGGCCAGCAGCTGCGCCACCTCGTCCACCGGTGGGAACGAGGTCGGCCAGGTCGCCGGAGCACCGACCCCATAGGCGGTCAACACCGGCACGCTGATCCACGGCGCCAGCAGCGGCCGCACTTTGCGCCGCTCCAGCACGCACCAGAGCTGGCTGATGCCGTTGGCCACCACCGCGTACAAGGCCAGCTGGCCGGGGTCGGGGTACGGCAGCATGCTTACCCGCGCGGCCATGCTGTCGTAGCCCATCTGGCGCAGGAACCCGGGCCGGGTGCGGCCCTCATGGGTCCAGGCCAGGCCCAGCGCGCCCACCAGGTAGGCTTCGGCCGGGTCCTTGACCCCGGCGCTGGCGCGGTCGTCGCTGGCCAGGAAGAACGCCAGCGACTTGGGCTCGTCCACGTCGTCGCGGTCCCAGCGCCCGGCATCGCCGAGGACGTGCTTGAGCGGCAGCCGCGCCGGAGCGGTTTCGGCCTTGGCTGCGTTCTGCAGGAACGGTAGCACCGACAGCACGAACGCCTGCAGGTCCACCGCGCGCAGGCCACTGCCTTTCCACTCCACCGGCAGCAGGCCGGCCACGGCCGGGTTGCGTGCCAGGACGTCCAGCTGCGCCTTCTGTTCGACCAGTTTCTGCACGGCCGCCTTCAGCAGCACGTTGTCGGGCACCGCCACCAGCGGCAGGCGGTAGTGGATGGCGCCGGGGGCGGGCGTCTCGGCATCCGGGTCGTCCCGGTCCAGCGCGCCCTGATCGTCGAGCAGGGTTTCCACCGGCGGCAGGCTCACACCGGCCGGTGCATCCAGGGTGGTATCGGAGGTGCTGTCATGTGTGCCCGGCTGCATGCGTATCGATCCGTCGGTTGTGCGCCACGAACAGCGCGGCATGAGGTCCTTGCAGGTAACGGCAGGGCGGCGCGGAAGTTGAGTGCTGGACGGAAGTTGAGTGCTGGACGGAAGTTGAGTGCTGGTGCGGGTGAATGAGGCGGCGGGGCGCAGATGAGATGAAGGTTCTTCTCCCATCTGCGGGGGACGCATGAAATGCCGTGCGGCGATCCACGTCACCACCCACGGTGGTGACCTCCGCCGGCCGTAAGCCGAGCCGCTTGGCGGCCGGCAGGTCCTTGGCAAAATAAAGGAGGAGGTGACGGCCGCAGGCCGGCGCCGGGGGACATTTGCACAAGGGCCTGCCGGCCGCCAAGCGGCCCCCGACGCGCGCGGCATGCCCCGACGAAGAGACGCCCTCGCCCGAAAAGCAAAAAAAAGGTTCATCGCGGAATACCGGGGAACGCTGCACGGATTTTCAGGAAGAAGTACTCCTGATCCCGATAGCCGTAGGCCCGGCGTTTGATGACCTTGATGGTGTTGTTGATGCCTTCGACGATGCTGGTATTGAGGCGGTGTCGGCAACGCGACACGATCCCATGCAGATAGGCTTTGAGCCGTTGTGCAAACAGCGCCAAGGCGGCGATTCCGCTGCGCTGGGCCTGCTCCAGCCACTGGTTCCAAGCCTTCCTGGCCCATCCGGGATGGCGGTAAAACCACAGTCGCTTGAGCTCATCACGCATCAGATAGGTGGTGAGGAGCGGTTGATTTGCTTCCAGCAGCTCATCCAGCCGCACCGTCTGATGCCGGTCCAGGTTGCTGCGATTGCGCAGTAGCAGCCATCGGCTGGATTTGATGACACGGCGCGCAGGCTTGTCGTGCCGGAGCTTGTTGGCCTGGTCCACGCGAACCCGGTCGATCACTTCGCGACCGTACTTGGCCACCACATGGAACAAGTCGAAGACGATCTCGGCATTGGGACAGTTGGCCCGGATCTCCACTTCATAGGCCGTCGTCATGTCGATCGCCACGGCGCGCAATTGCTCGGAAACGCCCGGGGGAAGCTGCTCAAAAAAGGCACGCGCCGTATCGCGGGAGCGCCCGTTGCCCAGCCAAAGTACCTGGCGACTGATCGGATCCACCACGACCGTTGCATAGCGGTGACCCTTGTGCAGCGCAAATTCGTCCATCGCCAGGTAGTGGATCTGGCTCCAGTCCGGGGCTTGGACAGACTCACGCAACAAGGCTTTATCCAGTGCCTTGACCGTATGCCAGCCCAACTGGAAAAAGCGTGCCACGGCCAGGATATTGCTGGATACCAGCAACTGGCTGACCGCTTCGGCCAGCCGGTCAGTGACCCGCTGGTAGCGGCCAAGCCAGCTCAACTTCTCCAGGCGCGGCCCAGCGCACTGGGGGCACCAGACGCGCCGTCGCGGCACCACCAGCGCAACGCGCAATGCCATCAGGGGCAGATCGCGTACCCGGCGCACCGTCGTCTCGTGCACTTGCCGGCATCGGCTCCCGCAGTGCTCGCAATGCATCGTGCGGGCCGTGGGTTTGAGGTAGATAGTGACGGTCCGGCTGTCGCCTTCCGGCCAGGCGATCCGCTCCACCCGGTAGCCTTCCCAGCCACCCAGCCTCTCAATCGTCTTCCGATCCAGCATGACCTGACCCCTGAGGCCCTGATTTCAGGCTTCAAGGGTAACGGGAGCCGGCAAAAGCTCCACGCTATTCCGCGATGAATGACCCGTCCTGCCATAGGTTGACACCTGTGGCGGATGATCTGGCCGCCGTCAGGCGGCCAGAGACGCCCGATGCACCGCATCGGGCGTTTGCATTTTAAGCGACAGGTGCGGCCGCTCGGCGTTATAGATCCCCACCGACTCGGCGACCATCTGGCGTGCCTGCAGCAGGTCCCGAGGCCGGTGCAGCAGGAACTCGCCCTTCAAAATTCCATTGACCCGTTCGGCCAGCGCATTCTGGTAGCAGTCGTAGCCATCGGTCATCGAGCAGGTCACCCCATGCCTGGCGTGGATCTTCTGGTAGTAGTCCGAGCAGTACTGGATACCCCGGTCGGAGTGATGGATCAGCTGCTGCCGCGTTTTTCGTTCCTTCAGCGCCATCTGCAGTGCTTGGGCGACCTGTTCGGTCTGCAGGGTGTCGTGCACGCTCCAGCCCACGATCCTGCGCGACCACACATCGGTAATCAGGCTCAGGTATACAAATTTCCCCTGCGTGGGCAGGTAGGTAATGTCGGCTACCCAGACCTGCTCACTGCCGGTCGGTACCACGCGCCCTTCGCCGGGCTTGAGAAGATTGGGGTGCCGCCGGAAGCGGTGATGGCTGTCGGTCGTCTTGTGGTACGCCCGCCGCATGGGGACCAGCAGCCGGGCATCACGAAGGACGCCAAACAGACGGTCGCGCCCCATTGCCACTCCCGATGCTTGAAGCGTCGGTCCAATCAGATGATGCAGCTTGCGCGTGCCGATGCGCGGCTGGCGCGCTCGATAGCCACCTACCAGCGCGAGCGCCCGAGCACCGTCGGCCAATTGCCGCTGCTGACGATGGCCTGCCTGATAGTACGCTTGGCGACTGATACCAAAATGCCGGCAAGCCCTTGCCACGCTTACGCCTTGGAGGCGCCTTTGCGTGAGGACTTGCCGGAAGGCTTTTTTACGATGCGCACCCCGTAGTCTTCCTTGAGCACATCCACGATGGCCTCGAAAAGCTGCGCCTTCTCGGTCGCCTCCCGCAGCTGAACCTGCAGGACTTTGATCTGTTGTTCCGGTGTCAGCGGCTTGGCCGTTCCGGACTTGGGAGCTGTGGTCATGGGGGCAGATGATGCCCCACCTGACCAGTCTTGCCGACCATGTCGCCGAAGCCACGACAGCACGGTGCTCCGTCCTTGGATTCCGTAGCGCTCCTGGGCCTGCTTGTAGGTCAGCTCCCCACGCTCGACCTGGTCCACCACCGACAACTTGAAGGCCAGCGAGTAATCCCGCTGGCTGCGCCTGATTGTTGAATTCATTGAACATTCCTCTTCCTGTGGGAAAAGGTGTCAACTCAATTCAGGACGGGTCATGAACCAAAAAAAAGCCGCGGAATCCGCGCCTTCTCGTTCACGGCGCCGTGGCGGGCGCCCAGTCCTTCATGAAGGCGAAGAACCGCGTGCGGTCGTAGCCCTTCGGCTGGCCCTTGTCGGCCTCCAGCTCGCCGGTGAACTGCGAATGCAGCAACGTGCCGTCGGCGTCGAGCACGAACAGGTGCGGGTAGCCCTTGATCGCCGGGAACTGCGCCAGGAACGCCGCGTTCTCGTTGTCTTCGCTGTAGTTGACCTTCATCCACACGTAGTTGGCATCGCGGAAGCTGCGGATCTGCGCATCGCCCTCGATGAAGGCATCCATCAGGTGGCACCACTAGCACCACTCGCCGCCCACGTCCAGCACGATCCGCTTGCCACCGCGCTGGGCCTCGACCTTGGCCGTGGCCAGGTCGGCGACCGGGTCGCGGCCCGGATCGAACTGCGCGTTGAGCGCGGCGATCGCGGCGATATCCGCCGCGGCCGGGGTGTTGCCCGAGGCCACCGGTACGCTGGGATCAGCGACCGGCCGCTTCTGCTCGGTGGTGTCCAACGGCTGCGCAGGGGCGGTGGTGGGCGCCGACGACGGTGAGCACGCGGCCAGCAGGCCGGCCACCATCATCGACACACAACCGGTTTTCATGCGCATCGCCGACCTCACTTGACGCCGTGCATCAGCTTGTTGATCAACGGCGCGATCAGGAACAGCACCACGCCGGAGATGATCAACGCCCAGAAGCCGAAGGTGTAGCCCTTCAGTGCCGACTCGACGGTCATGCCGCCTTCGCCGCTGACCGCACCGGCAAAGATGCCCGACAGGTTGTTGCCGATGCCGGTGGACAGGAACCAGCCGCCCATGCCGAAGCCCACCAGGCGCACCGGGGCCAGCTTGGTCACCATCGACAGACCGATCGGCGACAGGCACAGCTCACCGACCGACTGGATCACGTAGACCATGAACAGCGTCCAGAACGGGATCTTGCCATCCACCACCATGCTCGACAGCGCCACCATCAGCAGCGCGAAGGCCGCGCCGTTGAACAGCAGGCCCAGGCCGAACTTGCGCGGGATCGACGGGTTGGCGCGACCCAGCTTGATCCAGATCCAGGCGATGATCGGGGCCAGGGTGATGATCGCCACCGAGTTGACCGACTGGAACCAGGCGGTCGGGAAGGTCCAACCGCCCAGGTTGCGGTTGACGATGTTGTCGGCCAGGAAGGTGAACGAGCTGCCGGCCTGTTCGAAGAACATCCAGAACATCACGTTGAACACGAAGATGATCAGCATCGCGATCACACGGTCACGCTGGACCTTGCCTTCGCGGATACCTTCCACCAGCAGCAACGCGCCCAGCGCGATGAACAACAGGCCCAGAATCCAGGCCAGCGCGGTGGCGCCGGTGGACAGCAGGAAGAAGGCCACCGGGATGGCGACGATCGCACCAATGAACACCATCACCACGCGGCCGAAGCCTTCGGCACCGGCCGGCGGAGCGCCGATGCCCTTCAGCCCGGCGCGACCGACATAGAACCACGCCAGGCTGATCAACATGCCGATGCCCGAGGCGATGAACACCATCTTGTAGGACGGCATGGCCTGGGTGCCGAACACCTGCTCGGCAAGCCACTGGGTGAGCACCGGGGCGATCATCGCGCCGATGTTGATGCCCATGTAGAAGATGGTGAAGCCCGAATCGCGGCGCTCGTCCTTCAACCCGTACAGCTTGCCGACCATGGTCGAGATGTTGGGCTTGAACAGGCCATTGCCGATGATGATCGTGGCCAGGCCCAGCTCGAACACTTCCTTGTTCGGCATGGCGACCATGAACAGACCGGCGGCCATGATCACCGCACCGGTCAGGATCGACCGCTGGTACCCCAGCACCCGGTCGGCGACGTAGCCACCGAAGATCGCCGCGGCATACACAAGCGCCAGGTAGGCACCGTAGGTACGGCTGGCTGCAGCCTGGCCGGCCGAGTCGCCCTCGAAGAACTGCGACACGATGTACAGCACCAGTGCCCAGCGAATGCCGTAGAACGCGAAGCGCTCCCAGAATTCGGTCATGAACAGCATCCACAAGGGGCGTGGATGGCCCAGGGTGGTCTTGAACTCCGGCAACGCCGGATCGGGAATGGATTTCGCGGCGGCGTCTACGCTCATGCGGGATTCCTGGGTTCGGTGGAAGACATGCACGTCCGATGTGCGAGACAGCGCGGGAGAATCCCAGACCAACGGCGTTCACGTCAAATACACGCCGATCCCTACCGCTGGCGGCGTGCTCGCCGAACTTGCATCTGAAACTGACGCCTCGGCCCCGCCAGTGCAGCAACGGCGGGGGCTGCGGCCAGCCCGGCGGTCATCCGGGCGTCATCATGAATGGGGGAATCGGCCCCTCGTGCCGCTCAGGCGTCCGGCGGCATCGGGTCGTCGTTGCGGATCGTGGTGCGCACCTGGAACAGCTCCGGGAAGAAGGTCAGCTCCAACGCCTGGCGCAGGAATCCCACCCCGCTGGAGCCGCCGGTGCCACGCTTGAAGCCGATCACCCGCATCACCGTGCGCATGTGCCGGAAGCGCCACAACTGGAACGCCGTCTCCAGGTCCACCAGGTCTTCGCACAGTGAGTACTCGCGCCAGAAGCGGTCGGTGTTCTGGTAGATCCGCTCGAACACCGGGTGCAGCGCATCGTCGGCCACGTGCGGCTGCTGCCAGTCGCGTGCGGTGTAGGTGGCCGGCACCGGGTGGCCGAAACGGGACAGATAGCGCAGGAACTCTTCATACAGGCTGGGCGCGTCCAGCACCTGCTGCAGCTGCGCCTGGCCGGCCGGGTCGTGCGAGAACACCTGCAGCATCTGCGCGTTCTTGTTGCCCAGCATGAACTCGATGGAGCGGTACTGCAGCGACTGGAAGCCCGAGGAGGGGCCCAGCACGTCGCGGAAGCCCATGTATTCGGACGGGGTCAGCGTCTCCAGCACCGACCACTGCTCGGTGAGCTGGCGCAGCACCTGCTTGCTGCGCGCCAGCACCTTGCGGCACTGCCAGACCTCGTCGCGCTGCAGGAAGCCGATCGCCGCGCGCAGCTCGTGGGCCAGCAGCTTCAGCCACAGCTCGGAGGTCTGGTGCTGGATGATGAACAGCATTTCGTCATGGTGCGGCGGGTTGGACAGCGGCTGCTGGGCCGACAGCAGCTGGTCCAGCCGCAGGTAGCCCGCGTAGGTCAGGCGCCCTTCCAGCTCGGTGTGGATACCGGCTTCAAGATCGCGTTGGTTCTTCTCGACGGACATGGCGTGGGCCAAATGAGGGGGTCAAAGGGTAGCGCAGAGCATGCGCTCCCGCGCGGGTGCTGCCATGCGCCGGCGTCCGTTGCAGCGGGCGGGGCTGATTCCTGCGCGGCGCGGCCGGCGGCGGTCGAAGGCCAGCGGCTTGCGCATACGTCGCTCATGCCCGGTTGCGACAACTGAATACGTTGGAGTCATCGGCATTGCACCCCCCTTGGAGGGAAAACAGGGCCGATGTCCACCGGGACACTTGCTGCGCCGCAGGACGGCTTTTCTGCACGGCCTCCTTACCATGGCAATTCATATCATTTGTAACTTCCTGTCGAAGGTGCAGTACGCAATGACGGTTGCCGCTGAGTTCAAGATCCACTATCTGCAGTACCTGGACACGGACGGCACCCTCGTCCGCGATGACCTGCCCGAGGCCCTGCGCGACCCGCGCGCGCTGCTGCCGATGTTCAAGCAGATGCTGTTCGTGCGCGTGTTCGACGGCAAGTCGATCGCGCTGCAGCGCACCGGCAAGCTGGGTACCTACGCGGCCTGCCTGGGCCACGAAGCCGCGCACGTGGGCATCGGCGCGTCCATGCAGAAGGACGATGTGTTCGCCCCGTCCTACCGCGAGTATGGCGCGATGTTCATGCGCGGCGTACGCCCGCGCGACGTGTTGATGTACTGGGGCGGCGACGAGCGCGGCAACGACTACGGCGGCAATGCGGCCAAGGATTTTCCGTTCTGCGTGCCGATTTCCACCCAGTGCCTGCATGCGGCCGGTGCGGCGCTGAAGTTCAAGCTCAACAACGAAAAGCAGGTCGCGGTGGCCGTGTGCGGCGACGGCGGCAGCTCCAAGACCGATTTCTACGCTGCGCTCAACTCGGCCGGCGCTTACACGCTGCCGCTGATCCTGTGCATCGTCAACAACGGCTGGGCCATCTCGGTCCCGCGGTCGGCCCAGACCGGTGCCGAAACGCTGGCGCAGAAGGGCCTGGCCGGTGGGCTGTTCTGCCTGCAGGTGGACGGCAACGACCTGCTCGCGGTGATGACCGCCATGCACCAGGCCCGTGAGCGGGCACTGGCCGGCGACGGTGGCACCGTGCTGGAACTGATGACCTACCGGCTGTCCGACCACACCACCGCCGATGACGCGCGCCGCTACCGCGACGACGCCGAAGTGAAGGATGCGTGGCTGCGCGAGCCGATGCTGCGCCTGCGCAAGTACCTCACCAACGCCGGTGTGTGGAGCGAGGAAGAGGAAGCGGCGTGGACGGCCGAGTGCGGCAAGCGCGTGGACGAAGAGGTCAACCTGTACCTCAATACCCCGGTGCAGCCGGTGGAAGCGATGTTCGACTTCCTCTACGCCGATCCGCCGCCGGACCTGCTGGCCCAGCGCGCACAGGCCATTGCTCTGGAGCAGCGCCATGGATGAGATCAAGCACGACGCTTCAAGCGCGCAGACCAGCGCCGCCGACAGTGCCGCCCTCGCGCGCGGAGAACAGACCATGGCCACCACCCCGATCACCCTCATCGAAGCCATCACCCAGGCGCTGGCCTGGGAGCTGGAGCACGACGCATCGGTGCTGGTGCTGGGCGAAGACGTGGGCGTCAACGGCGGCGTGTTCCGCGCCACCGCCGGCCTGCAGCAGCGCTTCGGCGCCGACCGCATCCTGGACACACCCCTGGATGAAACCACCATCGCCGGCCTGACCATCGGCCTGGCCGCACAGGGCATGAAGCCGGTCGCCGAAGCCCAGTTCGACGGCTTCATGTACCCGATGGTGGACCACATCATCTGCCACGCCGCGCGCCTGCGTTATCGCACCCGTGGCCGCCTGCACTGCCCGATGGTGCTGCGCGTACCGTGGGGCGGTGGCATCCGTGCGCCCGAACACCACAGCGAAGCCAACGAAGCCATCTTCACCAACGTGCCGGGCCTGCGCGTGGTGTTGCCGTCCTCGCCGCAGCGCGCCTACGGCCTGCTGCTGGCCGCGATCCGCGAACCGGATCCGGTGATCTACATGGAGCCCAAGCGCATCTACCGCCAGTACAAGGAAGTGGTCGTCGATGACGGCGAAGCCTTGCCGCTGGATGTGTGCTTCGTGCTGCGCGACGGTACCGACGTCACCCTGGTGACCTGGGGCGCGCAGGTGAAGGAAGCGCTGGAAGCGGCCGACAAGCTGGCCGGCGAAGGCATCAGTGCCGAGGTCATCGACGTGGCCACGCTGCGCCCGTTGGACTTTGCCACCATCGCCGAATCGGTGGCCAAAACCGGGCGCTGCGTGATCGTGCAGGAGGCCCCCAAGACCGCGGGCTTCGGTGCGGAGATCGCCGCGCGCCTGGCCGAGGAATCGCTGTACGACCTGCTGGCACCGGTCGAGCGCGTCGCCGGCTATGACACCCACATTCCGCTGTTCCGCCTGGAAATGAAGTACCTGCCCAGCGTGGACCGGATCGTCGGCGCGGCCAAACGCGCCATGGCGGCAGGTTGACGTGCGGGCCCGCCTGCTAGGCGCTTACCGCAGCCAGTATCGCAACCCGCTCCGGTTCCGCGCCGGCCAGATCGTCGAACTGGGTGTTCGTGACGAGGAATGGCCGGCGTTTGCCTGGGTACGCACCGATGACGGGCGTGCCGGCTGGGCACCGGTGGCGTGGATGCAGCTGCTGGACGATGGACGCGCAGAGGCCCTGCGCGACTATGACGCCCGCGAACTGGATGTGGACAGCGGTGAACTGGTCAAACTGCATCATGAACACGGGGGGTGGTGGTGGTCCGAGCGCGCGAACGGCGCGACGGGCTGGCTGCCGGCCCGCGATCTCGAACTGCTGGAAGAGAACTGCACATGAGTGAGAACAAGAGTTTCCACCTCCCCGATCTTGGCGAAGGCCTGCCCGACGCCACCATCGTGGCGTGGTTCGTCAAGGAAGGCGACGTGATCAAGCTGGACGAACCACTGGTCTCCATGGAGACCGCCAAGGCCGTGGTGGAAGTACCCTCGCCGTTCTCCGGCACGGTGCTGAAACTGGCCGGCGGCGAAGGTGACATCATCCCCACCGGCAGCGTGCTGGCCCAGTTCGCACTGGACCCGAGCCTGCCGCAGCGTGCCGATGGCCAGGACACCGGCCACAGCCACGGGCATGCCGCCCCGGCCGCCGCCAGTGCGCCCGCGCCGATCCCGGCCGCGGCTGCGCCGGTTGCCGCCGAAGAAACCCGGCCGCCCGCCGAACGCGATGACGCCGGCACCGTGGTCGGCGCGATGCAGAGCTCCAACACCGTGCATGCCGAACAGGCCGTCGCCGTCGGGGGCGTCAAGGCGGTACCGGCGGTGCGTGCCACCGCGCGCAAGCTGGGCGTGGACCTTACCCGCGTACGTGCCACCGGCACCGATGGCGCGGTGACCATGGCCGACGTCAAGCAGGCCGCCGCCGATGGCAGCGCCAGGCTCGGTGCGGCCCCCGCCCCGGTCCGCGCCGCCGTCGCCGCACCCGCTGCGGTGGCCGCTGCCGCACCGATACGCCAGGACGACGCGCGCACCGCGGTGTCGGCCGCTGGCCGCCCGATGCGTACCCAGCCGCCGGGCGTGGTCGCCAAGGGCCAGCCGGAACCGCTCAAGGGCGTGCGCCGCAACATGGCGCGGGTGATGGCCGACGCGCACAGCAAGGTCGTGCCGACCACGCTGAACGACGATGCCGACATCCACGCCTGGGCACCGGGCAATGATGTCACCGCGCGCCTGGTGCGCTCGATCGTTGTCGCCTGCCAGAAGGTGCCGGCGCTCAATGCCTGGTTCGACGGCGATGCATTGACCCGCACGCTGCACGCGCAGGTGGACATCGGCATCGCCGTGGACACCGACGACGGTCTGTTCGTGCCTGCGCTGCGCAATGCCGACATGCTCGATGCACGCGGCATCCGTGAAGGCGTCAACCGCCTGCGCGAACAGGTGGAATCGCGCGCGATCGCCGCCTCCGAGCTGAGTGGTTACACCATCTCGCTGTCCAACTTCGGCATGTTCGCCGGCCGCTACGCGACCCCGGTGGTGGTGCCACCGTGCGTGGCCATCGTCGGTGCCGGCCGTGCCCGCCACCAGATGACCCCGGTGATGGGCGGCGTGGAAGCGCACAAGGTGGTCCCGCTGTCGGTGACCTTCGACCACCGCGCCGCGACGGGCGGTGAGGCGGCGCGTTTCCTGCGCGCGATGATGGATGACCTGGCATTGGCCAGCTGATCCGGTAGTGCCGGCCGCTGGCCGGCTCCTCCGGATGCCGTGCAGCCGACCAACGGTCGGCTCTACGCCGTCAGCTGCGCCGCGCCCACGATGTGGACGCCCGGCCTTGGTGCCAATGCCGCGTCCACCATCGCCGCGGCGATGTTCTGCGCCGGGTTGATCCGCCAGGCCTTGGGCAACACCGGCCCCAACGCGCCCAGCACCAGGCTGCCCAGGTGTTCGCCGGTACGCCGTTCGCTGCGCTCGCCGCCGATCAGCCCCGGGCGGACCAGCGTCAGCGAGGGATACCCAAGGCCGCGCAGGTCCTGCTCCAGCCGGCCCTTGACCTGGTTGTAGAAGATCCGCGAGTCCGCATCGGCGCCCATCGCCGAATTCAACACGAAAGCGTGCGCGCCGTGGGCCTGGGCCAGGGTAGCCACCTGCAACGGGTAGTCGTGGTCGATCCGTGCGAAATTCTCACGGCTGCCGGCCTGCTTGAGGGTGCTGCCGAGCGCGCAGATCACCGCGTCCACTGCCCACCAGCCAGCGTCCACCGGCAGCCGGTCGAAGTCCACCACCGGGTTGAGCAGGGCCGGATCGGCCAGCGCCAGCGGCCGCCGGGCCGGGGCAACCACCGCATCGCAGCGGGGGTCGTCCAGCAATTGGTGCAGCACATGGCCGCCGACCAATCCGGTCGCCCCTATCAGCATCACTTTCATCGCACGCTCCTGCCCTCAACCTGACTACCATCGTGCCATGGCCCGGCCGGTTCAAGCCGGCCCGGTCCGCGCCGATACTGTTCCAACCTCACCCGCCCCGGCAGCCTCGCCGGTCACCGCCAAGGATGCCGCATGACCGATTCGCACGATGCTCCTCCCAGCGCCGGCACCGCCATGGGCCGGTTGCTGGCGCGGCGGCAGGCAAGCAGCGTGGTGATCGACGAGGCCAGCAGCACCGCGCCGGGCCCCAAGGGCGGCGGCAGCGCGATGCTGCAGCGCCTGTTTGCCGGCATCGACAGCCCCGAGCCGCTGCTCGCCGCCTTCGCCAACGGCATGTCCACCCTGCCCGGCGAACTGGGCGACATGGGCCTGCGCCTGCAGTCGGCGCAGCGCAGCGCCGACTGGTTCAGCTATGGCCGCGCCATGCGCCAGCTGATCGACAAGTACATCCGTACCATCGAACAGGAGAGCCCCGACGGCCAACCCGACAGCCTGCGCCTGCGCGAGCTGCTGCGGCACACCCTGGGGGTGACCGTGGCCAGCCTGCTGCAGAACATGCCGGACCTGAAGGACGCGCCGGCCGCCATTGCCAGCGAGCTGCGCCAGTGGCACCCCGGCCAGCCATTGCAGCCACTGGAAGTGCGCCTGCGCGAGCTGTCGCACCAGATCGGGGTGCGCAGCGACGGCTGGCAGGAGCAGCAGGAGTTGTTGCTGAGCTTGTTCGACCTGCTGCTGGACAACATCGGCGAGCTGCTCGACGACAGCAGCTGGCTGCACGGCCAGGTGCACGCCGTGCGCAACCTGATCGGCGGGCCGTTGGACCGCGACTCGGTCGAGCAGGCACGCGCCAACCTGCGCGAGGTGATCTACAAGCAGGGCCTGCTCAAGCAGGGCATCAGCGAATCCAAGACGGCGATGAAGCACCTGATGGGCGGCTTCATCGACAGCCTCGACGGCATGGCGGCCAGCACCGGCGAATACCACGACCGGATCAGCAGCTATGCCCTGGCCTTGAAGGAAGCGCGCAGCATCGCCGACCTCAACCAGCTGCTGCAGGACGTGCTGCAGGACACCAGCCGGGTACAGCAACAGGCATTGCAGGCGCGCGACCACCTGGGCAACGCGCGCCGCGAAGTGGAACAGGCCGAAGCGCGCATCGCCGAACTGGAGCAGGCGCTGCGTGATGTCTCCGGGCTGGTGCGTACCGACCCGCTGACCGGGGCGCTCAACCGCCGCGGCCTGGATGAACTGCTGGAGCGTGAGCTGGCCCGCGCCGGCCGCCATGGGCATCCACTGGCCCTGGCCTTGATCGACCTGGATGACTTCCACCAGACCAACGAGCAGCACGGGCATGCCGGCGGCGATGCGGTGCTGCGCCATCTGGTGACGGTGTGCCAGCTGCTGATGCGCAACACCGACGCGATCGCCCGCCTGGGCGGTGACGAATTCGTCCTGCTGCTGCCCGAAACCCCGGGCGCCGACAGCATGTCCACCCTGTTGCGCCTGCAGCGCTCGCTGGCCCAGCGCCCGCTGCAGCTGGACCAGCAACGGGTGCCGGTGCACTTCAGCGCCGGGGTGGCGCAATGGCGGCCGGGTGAAAATGCCGACGCCCTGCTGCGGCGCGCCGACGGGGCGCTGTATGCGGCCAAGCGGGTAGGCAAGAACCGCGTCCAGGTAGCCGACGCCCCCGCATGATCGTGGCGCCACTGTGATATCTGCCGCGTCGGTGCGAATCACCCGGGTATGCACATGAACGCGACTTCCCCCGACCCACGCACCCGCTTCTCCAGCCTGCTGGAGCAGCACCGGGGCATCGTGCTGAAGATCGCGCGGGGCTACTGCGCCCACCAGCAAGACCGGCTCGACCTGATCCAGGAAATCTGCGTGCAGGCCTGGGATGCGTTCGAGGGATTCGATCCGGCCCGTGCCCGCTTTTCCACCTGGCTGTACCGGATTGCCTTGAACGTCGCGATCTCCCAGCTGCGGCGGCAGCAGCTGCGCCAACGCCACCATGCCGCGCTGGACGAGGACGCCCTGCCGGTCGACGCCGCGGCGCCGGCCGAACAGCAGCATGCCCTGCAGCAGCTGGAGATGGCCATCCGCACGCTGCCCCCGCTGGACCGGGCGCTGATGCTGCTGCACCTGGACGACCACGACCATCGCCAGATCGCCGACATCCTCGGGATCAGCAGCGCCAACGTCTCCACCCGCCTGCATCGGCTGCGCCAGCAGCTGCGGGCACGCTTCAACCCCCTTCCCTGAGGCCATCGCCATGCACACCGACCCACTCAAGCAGTTGTGGAACCAGGCCAGCGACAGCAACGGCAGCGAAGAAGCTACCGCCATGGACGGGTGGCGCCGCCGCCGGCAGCATGCGGCGCACCGCCAGTTGTCGGCGTTCGGCGCGGTGCAGGGGGTGCAACTGCTGTTCTGGCTGGGGCTGGCGATCTACTGCGGCAGCATCTGGTGGGCACAGCCGCCGTTGGCGGTGATGCTCAGCGCGCTGGCCCTGCATGCCTACAGCGTGGCGGTGATCATCGCCAGCGTGGCACGGCTGCACCTGCGCCGGCAGCTGCAGCCGGACCAGCCGGTGCTGCAGCAATCGCAGCGATTGGCCGCGCTGCGCACCCAGACCGCCGTCGGCGAACTGCTGCTCGGGCTGCCGTGGTGCTGGTTGTGGCTGGCGCCGCCGGTGCTGCTGGCATGGCAGGTCTGGGGCATCGACCTGTCGATGTTCGCCGCACGCTGGCTGCTGATCTCACTGGTGGCCGGTATCGCCCTGATGACGGCCCTGCTCGTGCTGGCAAGGCGCTGGCAGCAGCGCGATCCGCACGCGCCCGGCCTGCAGCGGGCGATCGATGCCTTGTCCGGACGCCGGCTGGCGCGCGCGCGCGCCGAACTGGACGCGCTGCGTGAGTGGAACACCCGCTGACAAGGCCGCTGCCGTGCGGGGTGCAGCCCCCACGAGGATGCCGCAACACGCGCGGTGGAGCGCTTAGTGCGCGGTGTTGTTGCCGCGCAGCTTCTGGAATGCGGTCACCGCCGCCAGCACGATCGCCCCGGCAATCACGCCCACCACCGCATTGGCCAATGCTTCCACCAGCCATGACACACCGCCGGCCTTGGCCCCCAGCGCGATCACCAGGTGGTGCAGCACCGGTACGTTGTGCACCAGGATGCCGCCACCGACCAGGAACATCGCCGCGGTGCCGGCCACCGACAGGAACTTCATCAACCACGGCGCGGCAACCAGCAGGCCACGGCCGATCGCCGCCAGCGCCGCACCCTTGCGCGACAGGTACAGGCCGACGTCATCGAGTTTCACGATACCGGCCACCAGGCCGTACACGAATACCGTCATCGCCAGCGCGATCACCACCAGCGCAGTGACCTGGTTGAGGAACGGTGCAGCCGAGACCACGCCCAGCGACAGCACGATGATTTCAGCGGACAGGATGAAGTCGGTGCGCACCGCGCCTTTCACCTTGTCGTTTTCCCAGGCGACCATGTCCACTTTTTCATCGGCCAGCGCCTTGATGCGTTCGGCCTTGTGCTGCTCGTCCTCGTCCCTGGAATGCAGGAAGCCATGCGCCAGCTTTTCCACGCCTTCAAAACACAGGAACGCACCGCCGATCATCATCAACGGCACCACGATCGGCACCGGGTAACCCTTGCTGCGCAGCCACGCTTCCAGCGCGCTGATCGCCAGCGCGGCCGGCACCAGGATCGCCTTGTTGACCAGCGAGCCCTTGGCCACCGCCCACACCACCGGCAGTTCACGGTTGGCGTTGACCCCGGTCACCTGCTGCGCGTTCAGCGCCAGATCGTCGCCCAGCACGCCGGCGGTTTTCTTCGCGGCGACCTTGGTCAAGACCGACACGTCGTCCAGCAGCGCGGCGATATCGTCGAGTAGGGCAAACAGGCTGGCACCGGCCATGGCGATCCAAGTGAATCAAGGGGAAGTCTGGATTCTGACCGATCCGGGCCGGTTCGCGGTAGCGCCCCCGATGATTCACCGCTCCACCACCCGGCCCCGGCCACACTGGTGGCGATGACGTCCAGGAGCCCTGCTTGAACACCACGCCTGCCTCTCCCGGTTCTCCCTCGCTGGTCAAGGGCATGAACCGCCGCAGCCAGATCCTGCGCCTGCTGCTGCGCTACCGCAATTCCGGGGTGTTCTCGGGGATGAACCTGGATGCACGCGCGGTCCACGAGGTGCCCCCGGAGGGCAACCCGGAGCAGTTCGTCACCGACCTGGAGTCGCTGGGGCCCACTTTCGTCAAACTCGGGCAGATGCTCTCCACCCGCCCGGACATGGTGCCGGTGGAGTTCGCCACCGCGCTGGAGCGGATGCAGGAGAGCGTTGCCCCCATCCCGGTCGAGCGCATCCAGAACATCATCGAACAGGAACTGGGCGCCCCGGTGGGCAAACTGTTCGCCAGTTTCGACCCGGTGCCGCTGGGCTGCGCCTCGATCGCGCAGGTGCATCACGCCGTGCTCCACGATGGCCGCGAGGTCGCCGTCAAGGTACAGAAACCGGAAGTGGCCGCGCAGCTGCGCTCGGACCTGGAGGTGCTGCGCAGTTTCGCGCTCGCCGCTGACCACCTCACCCAGGTCGGTCGCCGGGTCCGCCTGCGCGACTGGCTCAACGAGTTCGCCAAGACCTTGATGCAGGAGCTGGACTACCAGGCCGAAGCGGAGAACCTGCAGCGCTTTGGCCAGCACCTGCGGCCGTTCAAGCTGTTGTGGGTGCCGCAGCCGATCTGGGACTACTGCAGCCACCGCGTGCTGACCATGGAAATGGCCAATGGCGTGCGTGTGGACATGATCCCCGACATCCGCCGCACCGAGCAGCCGATGCAGCCGTTGGCCGCCGCGCTGATCCGGGGCTACATCGACCAGATCTTCGTGCATGGTGAAATCCACGCCGATCCGCATCCAGGCAACCTGCGCGTCACCCCGGACCACCGCCTGGCGATCTTCGACCTGGGCATGGTCGCGCACATGCCACCGCGCCTGCGCGAGCGCCTGCTCAAGCTGCTGTTCGCCGCCGTGGATGGCCGCGGTGAAGAAGTGGCCGACGAGATCATCGGCATCAGCACGCGGCTGGAGTCATTCGATGAGGAGCGCTACCTGCGCGAGACCGGGCAGATGATCGCCCGCTACGCGGCCAACAGCAGCTTCTCCGAAGGCCGCGTCGTGCTGGACCTGGTTCGCATCGCCACCGCCAGCGGACTCCGTACCCCGCCCGAGTTGAGCCTGCTCGGCAAGGCCCTGCTCAACCTGGAAACGGTGTGCCGGCTGCTGTCGCCGGAACTGGATACGCGCCGCATCGTCGAGCGCCAGCTGCAGCATGTGATGCGCGCGCGGCTGAAAAAATCGCTGTCGGCCGCCAACCTCGCCAGCGAGGCGATGGAAGTGCAGCAGCTGCTGCGCGAAGGCCCGCGCAAGCTGTCGGACATCCTCGCCCTGCTCGCCGAGAACCGCCTGCAGATGAAGGTGACCGGGCTGGAAGAGTCGCGCCTGATGGAGAACCTGCAGAAGATCGCCAACCGCGTGTCTGCCGGCATCGTCACCGCGGCGTTGATTCTCGCCGCGGCGATGATGATGAAGGTCGACACCGGCTGGCATCTGTTCGGCTACCCGGCCATCGCCATGTCGCTGATGCTCATCGGTGTAGTGCTGGGCCTGGGCATCATCCTCAGTGCGTTGATCTTCGACAGGCGCGCGCGCTCCAAGGAAGAACGCGGGCACCGTTGAAGCGCGGCAGCACGGCGTAACGTCGATGATGGTGCGTGTCGACGCGTGTTCAGCGCGCTTCTTCACGCATGCTTTACACCATGGATATCAATGCGTTGTAGCACCGTGGCGCAGGCGGCGAACAAACATTTCAGTCAGGTTAGTGTAGGCATGATCGAGTCATCGGCTTGTCATGCAGGTGTGGTTGGGACAGCCGGTCGGATGGGAAAACACGCTGTCATGGCGTCCATCACCAACTGTCTCCGCTGCCGATATTGCCCATGCTCTGGATCCTGCTGCTGTCCCTGTTGCTGCTCACCTGGCTGTTGCTCGCTTCGAGCAAGTGGGTGTGGTGGAAAGCCGGTTTGATGTCGCTGCTGCTGGTGCTGCTGAGTACCTGGTGGTTGATCAACAAGCTGTCCGGAGATGGATTGAACGCGGCCACGCTGTACC
This sequence comes from Stenotrophomonas sp. GL_101, assembly GCF_057835675.1. Lineage (NCBI taxonomy): Bacteria > Pseudomonadati > Pseudomonadota > Gammaproteobacteria > Lysobacterales > Lysobacteraceae > Stenotrophomonas > Stenotrophomonas sp. GL_101. The sequence goes on from NZ_CM174432.1 coordinate 4,395,330, forward strand.
ACCTCGGTGCAGACATGGAAGGTGCCGGGATCGGCGACTTCAAGGGTTACATCGCCGGCTACATCGCGCTGCTTCTGGTATCTCTGTCGCCGCTGGCGATGGCACGCGTGCATCGCTGGCGCCGCATCGAACACGGCAAGGTGGTGTTCGGCAGCTTTGCGGCACTGTGGCTGCTGGCGATCCTGGTCAGCCCGTTGTACAGCGATGGCCAGCGCCTGTACCAGCAGATGCGCCCGGTGGATTATGCGGTCATCGCGCCGGAGTACCGCATCCCGCAGCAGCCGCTGGCCAAGCCGCGCAACATCGTGTGGATCTACGGCGAAAGTCTGGAACGCACCTACCTGAATGAAGCCGCCTTCCCCGACCTGATGCCCAATCTCAACCGCCTCGCCGGTCAGGCACTGGACGTGCGCGGGCTGGTCTCGGCCGAAGGCGGTGGCTGGACCATCGCCGGGCTGGTGTCCTCGATGTGCGGCGTGCCGCTGACCACCGCCAAGGAAGACGAGAACAGCATGGGCCGGATGGGCAGCTTCCTGCCCGAAGCGGTCTGCCTGGGCGACTACCTCAAGCAGCAGGGCTACACCAACCACTACCTGGGCGGCGCCAACGGGCAGTTCGCCGGCAAGGGCCAGTTCCTGGCCACGCACGGCTTCGATACCGTCGACGACCTGGCCTGGTTCAAGCAGCAGAAGATCGCCCGCTCGCACTTCTCCACCTGGGGCGTGCACGACGACGTGCTGCTGGACAAGGCCTACGACCGTTTCATGCAGTTGTCCAAGGCCGGCCAGCCGTTCATGCTGACCACGCTGACCATGGACACCCACCACCCGGCTGGGCACCTGCCGGTGGCGTGCAAACGCACCCGCTACAAGAGCGACTACGGCAACATCGGCCTGCTCAACGCGCTCAAGTGCACCGATGGCCTGATCTCCAGGCTGGTCGACCGCATCCGGGCCAGCCCGTACGGCGAAGACACGCTGATCGTGATCGCCTCGGACCACCTGGCCATGCCCAATGATCTCAGCCACCTGCTGGCCAAGCAGACGCGCGAGAACATGCTGCTGTTCCTGGGCAAGGACATCGCCCCGCGCCAGCTGGCCGCCACCGCCGGGTCCACCCTGGATTCGGGGGCGACACTGCTGAGCCTGATCGAACCGCAGATCAACGCGATCGGCTTTGGCCGCTCGCTGCTGGACCCCAAGCGCGCCGACAGCGCCAGCGCGGCGGCGTTCCGCGACAACGGCAAGGACTACCCGCGTTACCTGGCGTTCTCGCGCTCACTGTGGCTGGGCGACAAGACCCGCCAGCTGCGCATCGACGAGGACAACCAGGTGGTGATCGGCCTGCAGCACGTGCAGCCGCCGGTGCTGCTGGAATACGACAAGCAGTGGGACCTCAAATCGGTGTACCTGGAGAACACCTCCAAACAGTTCGACCTGGCCGACCCGGCCAACACCCTGGCCTACGTGGACCGCTGCACCGCCTTTGAAGATGGCTCGGCCGATGGTGACTGGTGCGCGATGCTGGTCAACCAGGACAAGGGTATCAAGCTGTACCGCGACGACGCGCTGCGCCAGGGCTTTGCCGTGGATGGCCCGCTGGAGCCGTTCAACGGCCCGCGCCCGAGCATCCGCCAGGCCCACATGATCACCCAGAAGGGCCGCCGCACCCGCGCCGGCCAGTACATGCTGCAGTTCGTGGCCAAGCAGTCGCCAGACCGGGGCTTCTGGATTGAAGCGGTGTCCTCGCAACGCAAGGTGGTGGTCGCCCAGCAGTGGGTGCAGCCCGATGCACAGGGGCGCATCAGCGTGCCGTTCGGGCTGGACCACGAAGTGGACGATCTGGAAATCCGCGCCTGGTTGAACCACGCCGAGAAGCTGGCCGTGGACAATTTCGCACTGGTACCGTCGCGGCGCGGCAACCGCGGCTGATCGCCGCACGCCAGGACGGCGGGATCGCGCGTGTCACGACCAACGGTCGTGACCTACCGGGTCTCGGGCGGTGCTGCCGGGTCGCGGACCAGATGGATATCGGTCGGCGACGACAACGCGATATCCGCCTCGGCAAAGGTCTGCAGCATCGTGAAGTACAGATCGCTGCGCACGCCGTACACCGCGCGCGGACCGGACACGTAGGCGAAGCTGTTGATCGCGATCTGCCCGTTGGCGATCGAGTCGATGAACACCGAGGGTGCCGGGTCGGCCAGCACCGCCACGTGCCCGGCGTAGCAATCCAGCAGGATCTGCCGCACCGCCGCCACGTCGGTGCTCAGCGGCACCGAGAACTGGATCTGGATGCGCCCCTGCGCATTGCCCATCGTCATGTTGCGGATGGTCTTGGTGATCAGTTCGGAGTTCGGCACGATCAACGTGGACTTGTCGCCCACCTGGATCTCGGTGGAGCGCACGCTGATCCGCTTGATGTCGCCTTCCTGGTCGCCCAGCTTGACCCAGTCGCCGATCTTGACCGGGCGCTCGGCCAGCAGGATCAACCCTGAAACGAAGTTCTGGGTGATGGCCTGCAGGCCGAAACCGATACCCACCGACAACGCACTGACCACCAGCGCCAGCTTCTCGAAGGGAATGCCCAAGGTCGTCAGGCCCCACAGCACCGCGGCGATGATGCCCAGGTAGCGGGTGACGGTACTGATGGAATTGCGCGCACCGGCGTCCAGCTCGGTCTTGGGCAGGTAGGTTTCGGTCAGCCAGCGCTGGAACGCCTGCATCACCGCCCACACCAGCACGAACACCAGCACGAACACCAGCAGTGCATACACCACGCTGCTCGGCTTGAGCGTGGTCTTGCCGAAGGTGTACCCCGCCGACAGTGAATCCAGGCTTCCATAGAACGCGTTGAGGTTGCCCAGCGGCGCGGCCAGCGCCAGCATCGCCAGCACGATCACCCCGACCCGCAGCACCGCCGACAGCAGCACCCCGGCCTGCTCCACGCGCGACTCGCTCAGCCCGGTGGTGAGCACGATGGTCTGCCCGGCGCGACTGGTGGAGGACAGCAGCCAGGTCGCCAGGTCGTCGGCGAACTTGAGCAGCAGCGAGGCCGCCAACAGCACCACCGCGCCCCAGACCAGCTGCTGGGCCACGAACAGCGCGAAGTTGAGGTACCCCAGCAGGGTGGCGATCACCGCCGCGGCCACCACCACATGCCCGGCCAGCCGCGCCACCACGATCCAGCCGCTCCGGCGCACCGGGCCCTTCTGCTTGCCCTTGGCACCCGATTCGGCCTGCGCCTCCAGCTTGGCCTCCGCTTCGGCGGCCTGGCGCCGGTGCAGCCGCGCCAGCGAGACCAGGATGGCGATGATCAACGCCATGTAGGTGATGGCGATCAGCCCATCCACCGCCACCGTGGTGATCTCACTGGTGCGCGAGGCACGGTTGATCTCCACCAGCAGGATGCTGATCCAGGTCAGCCCGGCGGCGCCCCAGGCGTACTTGCGCAACCGCCAGGCGGCCATGTCGTCCAGGTTCAACAACCGCCACGACGGCCGCTTGGGCACCAGCAGGCAGGCGCTGAGCGCGGTGATGAACGCGGCCACGAAGGTCGCCACCTGGAAGTGCAGGGCCAGCTTTTCCAGTCGCGGTGGAATGGCGCCGATGGAATCCAGCGAGGCCACCAGCACCATGGCCGCCAAACCGGGCAGCAGCGTGCCCACCACCAGCAGCCACACCGCCAGCCCTGACCGGCGCAGGCGGCCGTCCGGCGCCCGCTCGGAGGCGGCGTAACGGCGGCCCAGCGAACGCAGCCACAGCCGCAGCGGGAAGAACATCAGCAGCGCCAGCACCACCCCGGTCAACGGTGCGCTCCAGCCATGCTCGGCGATGGCCTTGCGGGCGGTGCGCTCGCCCTGGTGGTACAGCCCGGCCAGACCCCGGTAGTCGGTCGGCACATCGGTGGCGAAGGTGCGCCACAGCGACGGCGACAAGGGCGAATTGACCTTGCGCGCCAGTTCTTCGCTGAACTGGGTGACGCGCATTTTTTCGATATCGGCACCCAGCTGCCGGGCGTCCCCGGCCAGCAGGTTGGCGCGGGCGATGGCCGAGGTGATGTCGCTGCGTTGCTGGTTCAGCGCTTTGCGCTGCTGGGCGATGTCGCGCGCCTCCACGGTGCCTTCGGCCACCTCGCCCAGCTGGGCAAGGCGTGCGTCCAGCTGGTCCAGCTGCGGCTGCAGCGCATTGCGCGCAGCGTCGGCGTCGCGCTGCACGGCCAGCGCGCTGTCGGACAGGGTTTTAAGCGTCTCGCGGCTGTCGGCCTCGTCCAGCGAGGCCTGGATCTGCTTGTAGTCCTTGTCGGCCTGCGCCAGCTGCGCGATCGGGTCCGCCTCGGCGTCCGCATCGCCCTGGGCCAGGGCCACCGGCGCCAGCGCCAGCCAGGCACACACCATCAACCAGGCCAGCGGCCGCGAGTAACGAGAAGGAAGACGGGAAGACAAGCCGGTACACCGCACAGGATCGCGCGGACCACCGCGCCTGCGCGAACTATAAACCGCCCCCCGTTCACACCGGGTGTGCGGCGCTCAATACTTCAGGCGCAGCTCTTCCACCTGCGGCTGCAGGCGCCCGTACCAGTCCTGGAACTCTTCTTCGCTGATCTCGTCCGGTGCATACACCGCCACCTCGTCCCAGGCGTGGGCGGTGGGCAGGGGCTGGCGCGGACCGGCCCGCAGTGAATAGGTCACGCCCTCGTGGTCGACCACGTCCTCGACCGTCTCCCAGCGTTCGCGCGAATAACCGCTGTCGCTCTTGAGCAGGATCACCTGGTACATCTGCAGCTCCCATGACAAGTAAACACCGGCGTGGATGCCGGTGTTGCAAGCATAGCGCTGCGGCACGGGCACCGGCGCGACACCACCGCCACACCGCGGCAACGCAGCGTTCTCGACACCACGCTCGCCTCGGCTTCACCCATTTATGGCAGCCCGCCCGGCATCGTGGTGGTGACCTCCACTGCCCGCCTGCGATGAACACACACGCCCCCCTGAAAACCGTCCCCGATCTCAAACTGCCGCGCTACCTGGGCACCTGGTATGAAATCGCCCGCCTGCCGATGAAGCACGAACCGGACGACTGCACGGATGTGTCCGCGCATTACAGCCTCAAGGACTCCGGCCATGTGGCGGTGCTCAACCGCTGCCGCATGGGCGAGCAGATCGAGCAAGCCGAAGGCGAGGCCTGCGCGGTGGACAACGACAGCGCGCGGCTGGAAGTGAGTTTCCTGCCCAAGGGCCTGCGCTGGATTCCCTTCACCAAGGGCGACTACTGGGTGATCCAGGTCGCTCCGGACTACAGCGTGGCGCTGGTCGGCAGCCCGGACCGCAACTACCTGTGGCTGCTGTCGCGCACCCCCACGCTGGACCTTGCCGTGCAGGAACACTACCTGGCCCAGGCGCGCCAGCAGGGCTTCGACCTCTCCCGCCTGATCCAGACGCCGCACACCGGCCGGCCCACGGCCTGACCCCCATGGACCTGAAGAGTGGCTACCCGTTCTGGGCGGTCCGCAACGGACTGATGCATGCGTTTCCGCCCCTGCAACAGGACCTGCACTGCGAGGTGCTGGTGGTGGGCGGGGGCATTACCGGGGCGTTGATTGCCAATGAGCTCAGTGCCCATGGCCACCAGGTCGGGGTGATCGAGCAGCGCGACATCGGCTGGGGCAGCACCGCTGCCAGTACCGCGTTGCTGCAGTACGAGATCGACACCCACATGATCGACCTGGCCCGGCAGTATGGCGAGGCCAATGCGGTACTGGCCTACCAGGCCTGCGCCGAGGCGATCCCGGCCCTGCGTGCCGTGGCCGGTGCGTTTTCCGGGGTGGACTGCCAGCGCATGCAGAGCCTGTATTACGCCAGCAAGCGCGGCCACCGTGCCGTGCTGCAGCAGGAATACGCGCTGCGCCAGCGGCATGGGTTCGACGTGCGCTGGCTGGAGGCCGACCAGGTGCAGGCGCAGTTCGGCATCGATGCACCCGGGGCGATCCTCAGCGCCCTGGCCGCGCGGGTGGACCCCTACCGGCTGGCCTACCGGCTGTTGATGCGGCTGGAGCGGCAGGGCTGCGGGGTCTACGACCGCACTGTCCTGCAGTCGCTCGCCCCTACCCCACGCGGGGTCACTGCCCTCACCACGACGGGCGTGCAGATCCGCTGCCGGCACGTGGTGATGGCCGCCGGCTATGCCAACCAGCATTGGCTCAAGCCCTCGGTGGCGCGCAACCGCAGCAGTTATGCGCTGATCACCGACCCGATCGCCCCGGACCTGCTGGGCCCGCTCACCGACACCCTGGTCTGGGAATCGGCCCGCCCCTACCTGTATCTGCGCAGCACCGGCGACGGCCGCCTGCTGATCGGCGGCGAAGACGATGCGATGGATATCCCGGCCCGGCGCGATCGCCGGGTTGAAGCCAAGGCCGCCAAGCTGCTCAGGAAGGCCACCACGTTGTTCCCGCATCTGCCCCTGCAGCCCGCGTTCTCCTGGGCCGGTACCTTCGCCGAAACCGCCGACGGGCTGCCGTTCTTCGGCCCGCACCGGCAATGGGGGCCGCGGGTGCTGTTCGCCATGGCCTACGGTGGCAACGGCATTACCTATTCGATGATCGGCGCCCACCTGCTGCGCGCCCGGATCGAGCGCCGCCGGCATCGGTTGGCCGCGCTGTTCGGCTTCGAGCGGCTGGAGTAAAGTTCCCGGGTAGCCGGTGCCATGACAGGCATCGTTCAAGCAGCCGGTGATAGCGTCAGCGCTGTCAGCGGCCTGCCTGCTGCCCGCCCGCCCCGGAGCCACCCATGATCCGCACGCTGTCCCTGCTGCTGTGCCTGCTTGCCCCCGGTGTCGCCCTGGCCCAGTCCGCCGCAGGTGCCACCGGCCCGCAGTCGGCCACCGACCTCAACCTGGCCCTCCCGCAGGCGCCGATGCAGTACCTGGGCGACGGCTCGCTGCGCGGGGATCCGCCCGGCACCTTCTATGGCGACAAGAGCGGCCGCCGCCTGGGCGACCCGGGCGCGGCCAACGGCATCGCCAACGTCACCGACGACAAGCTGCGGGTCAACGGCAGCCTGACCACCGGCATCGGCTATTCCAGTAATTTCGGCAACAGCCATTACAACGCCGCCGAAGTGAACCTGAGCAAGAACTACACCACCGACGAAGGCAAGACCCACAACGTCAACCTCAACATCCGGGTCAGCGAGGGCAAGGGCCCCGGCTTCTTCGGCCCGTATGGTGGCTATGGCCGCTACGGTGGTTACGGCCCGGGGCCCGGTTACTGGGATTACCCACCGTCGGGCTGGTAAGCCGGCCCGTGGCAGCTGCATCGAAACGGCCGGGCAACCGGCCGTTTCCGCGTCTGGCTGGGGAACAGCGCCGGCCGTCAGTCCCACCAGGCCTCGCGCTTGCTCGACAGCACGCGCCCGTCATGGCCGCTCATGCGTACTTCCACGCGCTGGTTGCGGGCGTTGCGGGCCTCCAGCTTCCAGGTCGCGCCATCGCGCTCGAACGACTCGATCTGGCCGAATCCGGCCTTGCCGGCGCGCTCCAGGATCTGCCCGGCATCGAGCAGCGCGCGGCCACTGCGCGGGTCGAAGATTTCACCGTTGGCCGGGTCGACGATCACTTCCTCGAAACTGCCATCGGCACGGGTGACATCCGCTTCCCACAGGCCATCATCGCGCTCCAGTTCGAGCACCTGGGTATAGCCGGCGGCACGCAGCTTGGCCTGCACGTCGGCGGCGGACAGGTCCGCGGCGAAGGCCGGGGTGGACACCAGCGCGGTGGCCAGGGCAGCGGTGAGGATCAGCTTGTTCATGAGGGGCTCCAGTAGTGGCCGGTCTGTCCCGGCACCGCCAGTCTGGCAAGCGCACTTAAGCGGACCATGAGCTGGGGTGTTAGACAACGTTTAAGCGCGCGGCGTATACCGTTCGCATCCCCTGGAGCTTTCGCGCATGTCCGTTGCCCCCGCCTTGTTGCTGCCGCTGCTTCTGGCGCTTGCCCCGCAGGACCCCTTGCGGGTGCTCGACGGTGGCGGCAGCCAGCAGCAGGCCGTACGCGATGCGGTGCGCCAGGGCCGGTGGGTGCCGCTGCAGCAGGTGGTGGCCGATGCGCTGCGACGTTACCCCGGCAAACTGGTGGAAGTGGAGCTGGACGACGGCAAGTACGAGATCGAGATCCTCGGCGCCAACGGGATGGTCATGGAGCTCGATTACGATGCTGCCACCGGGCGCCTGCTGAAGATGGAGGAAGACTGATGCGGATCCTGCTGGCCGAAGACGATGTGCCGCTGGCCACGCGCCTGCAGGCGTTGCTGGAAGAGGCCGGCTACGTGGTGCTGCACAGCACCGAGGGCCGGGCCGCCGAAGAACTCGGGCAGATCGAGGACATCGCCGCCGCCGTGGTCGACCTGGGCCTGCCAGGCCTGGACGGGCTGAGCATCATCGAGCGCTGGCGCCAGGCCGGGCGCGGCTTCCCGGTGCTGGTACTGACCGCGCGCGCACGCTGGCACGACAAACTGGCCGGCTTCGATGCCGGCGCCGACGACTACCTGACCAAACCGTTCCAGCCCGAAGAGCTGCTGCTGCGCCTGCGTGCACTGATTCGCCGCAGCGCCGGCCACGCCAGCCCGCGGCTGCACTGCGGGCCCTTGCTGCTGGACGTCAATGCCGGCCGCTTCGAACTGGACGGTGAACTGCTGCACCTGAGCCCGCAGGAGCAGCGCATCCTCAGCTACTTCCTGCACCACCCGGACATCGTGATCAGCCGTTCGCGGCTGGGCGAGCATGTGTATGACGCCGGATTCGATCCCGACTCCAACACGCTGGACGTGCTGATCGGGCGGATCCGCCGCAAGCTCGGCAGCACGCTGATCCATACCCATCGCGGGCAGGGCTTCCGCCTGTCGGCAACGCCATGAACACCGGCTCGCTGCGCACCCGCCTGCTGCTCGCCGGCGGCCTGGGCCTGGTGCTGGTCTCGGCAGTGGCGACGTGGTGGTTGGGCGCGATGTTCGAGCGTTCCGCGCGCGCGGCGATGGACCAGCGGCTGGGCAATGAACTGATCGCGGTGCTGGCGCTGGCTGAAAGCGATGCGCAGGGGCGCCTGCAGATGCGCCGCGCGCTGTTCGACGAACGCTACCAGCGCGTGTTCTCCGGTACCTACTGGCAGATACAGGACGCCAATGGCCAGCCGCTGGGGCAATCACGCTCGCTGTGGGACGAAACGCTGGCGGTACCGCCCACCCTGCAAACCGGCCCGGCGCAGGCCTATGACAGCACCGGCCCGCTGCACACGCCGCTACGCGCGCTGGCCCAGCAGGTCACCCTGCCGCGCGTGCCCACGCCGCTGCGCGTGGTGGTGGCCACCGACCGCAGCGAGCTGGATGCGCAGGTCAGCGCCTTCCGCCAGCGCACCGCCCTCGCCCTGGCGGTACTGGTGGCCCTGTGGTTCGCGGTGCTGGTCACCCAGGTGCATTACGGGCTGCGCCCACTGGCCGACCTGGGGCGCATTGCCGGACAGGTCCGCCAGGGCGAGAACGTGCGTTTCCCGCAGCGCGGACTGGTCAAGGAAGTCGCGCCGCTGGCCGCACAGCTCAACGACCTGCTCGACCATCACCAGCGCATGGTGGTGCGTGCCCGGCGCAGTGCCGAAGACCTCGCGCACGCCCTGAAAACCCCGCTGACGGTGCTGGCCACCGAGGCCCACGGCGATGGCAGCGACTGGCGCCAGACCCTGCGCAGCGAAACCACGCGCATGCAGGCCAGCATCGACCGTTATCTCGCCGCCGGCATCGGCGCCGACAGCCAGCAACGCACCGTGGCCGCCCCGGTGATCCATGCGCTGTGCACGTTGATGCAGCGCGTGCATAACGAACGCGGGCTGGCGTTCCAGCACGATGCCAACGCCCAGGGCATCTTCGCCGGCGCACGCGAAGATCTGGAGGAAATGCTCGGCAACCTGCTCGACAACGCCGGCAAATGGGCTGCGCACCAGGTGGGGGTCACCCTGCGCCCGGTGGGCAACACACTGCAGATCACCGTCGAAGACGACGGCCCGGGCCTGCCCGACCAGGACCTCCACCGCGTGCTGGAGCGCGGCGTGCGGCTGGACCAGCGCGCATCGGGCAGCGGATTGGGCCTGGCGATCGTGGCCGATATCGCCGAAAGCTACGGCGGCACGCTGGTGCTGGCCAATGCCGCGCCGGGCCTGCGCGCCACCGTGACCCTGCCGGCCGGGTAGCGCCGACCGTTGGTCGGCTGCCTTCGGCGCGGAAACCGATCGCACGCGTTGGGGGCCAGCCGACCAACGGTCGGCTCTACCGGGCGTGGTGCATCCACCAGCAGTCGATCGCATCCAGCACGATATGCAGCATCAAGCCGATCCCGAACAACCGCGTCTTCTTCGGTACGCACAGCCCGGCATACACCGCAATCGCCGGCGCGGTGTGCAGCGGATGGAAACCGATGCTGCAGCGGTTGGGTGCGTAGATCGGATCGGCCAGCAGGTGGTCCAGGTCGATGATCCAGCCCAGCAGCAACAGCACCCATGCCGAAGCGAAGCGCTTGCGCCAGAACATCCACGCCAACAGTGCAGGCACCGCGGCGTGGAGGAACAGGTGGAAGATCGCGCGGGCGCTCATGCGTGGGGTGCCGCCGGGCAACGCCGGGCACAGCCCGGCGCTACGCTCATGCCAGCGGTTCGTCGGACAGGTAGGTGTACCCGGTCAGACCCGCTTCCAGCGCGTCGGACAGCTCCCGCGCGCGTTCCGGGGTGAGATCGGCGGCCGCCACGCGCTCGGCGTAACTGGCACGCAGGTCGGCCAGGCGGTAACCCACATAATCCAGCATCACATCGGTGGTGTCACCGCGGCGCTGCTGGGTGATCGCATAGCCATCGGCGTCGGCCAGCACTTCCACCGCGTCGGTATCGCCGAACAGGTTGTGGATGTCGCCGAGGATTTCCTGGTAGGCGCCCACCATGAAGAAGCCGATCCGGTAACTTTCGCCGGACTTCAATGCATGCAGCGGCAGCGAGCTGTCCAGGCTCTCGTTACCGACATAGGTCTTGACCATGCCGTCCGAATCACAGGTCATGTCGGCGATGATGCCGCGGCGCTGCGGCCGCTCGTCCAGGCGTTCGATTGGCACGATCGGGAACACCTGGTCGATCGCCCACGCATCGGGGATCGATTCGAACACGCTGAAGTTGACGAAATACTTGTCCACCAGGCGCTCGTTCAATTCGTCCAGCGCCGGGCGATGGCTCTTCTCGTCATAGCTCAGGCGCGCACGCACCGCATGGGCGATGGCGTAGAACAGGTCGTCGATGCGCGCCCGCTGCGGCAGGTCGATCTGGCCCAGCGCGTAGCTGGACAGGCCTTCGGCATGGAAATGCTGCGCTTCCTGGAACAGCTCCACCGCCGGGCGCACATCCAGCTCGTCGTGGATCTCGCGCAGGTGGCGGATCGCCGCCGGCTCGTCGTCGTGCTGGTCCGGCACGCGGCCTTCCTGGGCCTGTTCCACTTCAGACACGTTGGCGATCAGTACCGCATGGTGCGCGGTCATCGCGCGGCCACACTCGGTGACGATGCGCGGCGGGGTCAGGCCGTGTTCTTCGCAGGCGTTGGCCAGCGGCTGCACGATGTTGCTGGCGTAGGAGTTCAGCCCGTAGTTGATCGAGCAGAAGCTGCGCGAACGGGTGCCTTCGTAATCCACGCCCAGCCCACCGCCCACGTCCACGTGGGTGATCTTGGCGCCCAGGCGCGACAGCTCCACGAAGTAACGGGTGGCCTCGCGCATGCCGTTGGCGATGTCGCGCACGTTGGAGATCTGCGAGCCCATGTGGAAATGCAGCAGGCTCAGGCAGTCGGCGTACTCGGTATCGCGCAGCGACTTCCACAGGTCCAGCAGCTGGCGCGGGGACAGGCCGAACTTGGCCTTGTCGCCACCGCTGTTCTGCCACTTGCCCGCGCCCAGCGAGGCCAGCCGCATGCGCACGCCCAGGCCCGGCTTGACGTCCAGTGCCCTGGATTCCTCCAGCACCAGCTTCAGCTCGGACGGCTTCTCGATCACGATGTAGGTCTGCAGGCCCAGCTTGCGCCCGATCAGGGCCAGGCGGATGTACTCGCGGTCCTTGTAGCCGTTGCAGACAATCAACCCGCCCGGGCGCGACAGTGCCAGCACCGCCATCAGTTCCGGCTTGCTGCCCGCTTCCAGGCCGAAGCCCTCGCCGTGGTGGCTGGCCAGGGTGCCGGCCACGCCACGGTGCTGGTTGACCTTGATCGGGTACACGGCGGTGTAGCCGCCCGGGTACTCCCAATCGGCCTGGGCCTGCGCGAAGGCGGCCTGCAGCTTGCCCAGGCGCTGGCCCAGGATGTCCGGGAAGCGCACCAGCAGCGGCAGCTTGGCACCGGCCTCGCGCGCGGCATCGACGATCTTCGGCAAGGACACCACCGGGCCGTCCTGGCCAGTCGGTCTCACCACCATGTGTCCTGCCTGATCCACGTCGAAGTAACCATCCGCCCAATGCGGAATCGAGTAGGTCTTGCGGGCTTGGTCGAGGGACCAATCGGTCATTTCAGTAGGCCTGAACAGGAAAAAGGGCGTGCATGATAACGCCTGTGTCGCCAAGGGTCCGTTACAATCCGCGCCCGCGCCTGTTCCCGCTCCCCCGAGCCTGAACGGGCCGCCGTCCGGAACCGGCCGCACCTCGGCCGCCCGCCCGGCTTTTCCCTTCCCGCACAGGATCGTTACCCCATGACTGACAACAACAACTGGTACATCGAGCACTTCGAGCGCACCGGCTCGGCCATCGGCTACCGCCTGAAGGGCAAGCCGGGTGAAAAGCTTGATGAAGTGCAGTCGCCGTTCCAGAAGATCGAGATCTTCGCAACCACCGACTGGGGCAACCTGATGACCATCGATGGCGCCATCATGTTGACCAGCAAGGACAATTTCTTCTATCACGAGATGATCAGCCACCCGGTGCTGTTCACCCACGCCGCGCCCAAGCGCGTGGTGATCATCGGCGGCGGCGACTGCGGCACCCTGCGCGAAGTGCTCAAGCACGCCGGCGTGGAGAGCGTCACCCAGTGCGACATCGACGAGCAGGTCACCCGCATGGCCGAGAAGCACTTCCCGGAACTGTGCGCGTCCAACGGCGATGCGCGCGCCGAGCTGATGTTCGATGACGGCGTGGCCTACATGGCCAACTGCCCGGAAGGCAGCGTGGACGTGGTGATCGTGGATTCCACCGACCCGGTCGGCCCGGGCGAAGGCCTGTTCAACAAGGCGTTCTACGCCAGCTGCTTCAAGGCGCTCAAGGACGACGGCATCCTGGTGCAGCAGTCCGAGTCGCCGCTGATGCAGCTGGACCTGATCAACGAAATGCGCACCGAGATGGGCAAGGCCGGCTTCGGTTCGTTCAAGACCCTGCCGTTCCCGCAGCCGTGCTACCCCACCGGCTGGTGGAGCGTGACCCTGGCGCGCAAGGGCGAAAGCAGCTTCGATTTCCGCCAGGCCGATTCGGCCGCCAAGACCTTCGACACGCTGTACTACACCGCCGCGCTGCATACCGGCGTGCTGGTGACCCCGCCGTTCGTGGCTTCAGCCCTGAAGGGCTGAAGCGGGAGCGTGCCGACCAACGGTCGGCACCTACCGGACGCGGCCCAATCCACCGGGAATCCACGCATCCGGGTACCCACCGGGCCAGCGCGGATCCACCACCCAGCGGGCATCGACCGTTACGCGATGCGGATCCACCACCCGGTAGGCATCGACCGTTGGTCGATGCGCCGTTGGCCGAGGCAACACGATCCCCAACAAAAAACCCGCGCTGGCAACAGCGCGGGTTTTCGTTGCCTGCGTGCCGACCAACGGTCGGCACCTACCGGGGATGGCGCGACAAGGTAGGCATCGACCGTTGGTCGATGCGACGTTGACCTCTCCGGCTCAGATCGCCCAGATTCCGGCGATCACCGCCAGCACCAGGCCCCACTTGATCACCTGATAGGCCACCACGCTGCGCTCGCGCAGCGCCTTGGCCTTCAGCCGCACCTTGTAGACGCTGCCGAACGCCTTGTTGACGCCCCCGGTGGGATCGCCCGGCAGGTTCGGCGAGGCACCGCCGGCCAGCAGCGTGGCGGCCACCGCGCGGTTGAACAGCCCCGGCAGGCCGAAGTGCAGCGGGCGGGCGATATCGCAGAACAGGATCACCCGGTCGTGGTCGGTTTCGTTATGCGCGTGGTGGATGTAGGTTTCATCGAACATCATCCACTCGCCATCGCGCCAGCTCTTCTTCACCCCGTCCACCACGATGTAGCACGCATCGTCATTGGGCGTGGCCAGCCCCAGGTGCAGGCGCAGCGAGCCGGCGAACGGGTCGCGGTGCGGGCGCAGTTCGCTGCCCGAGGGCAACTGGGCGAACATCGCCGCGCGCACGTCCGGCAGCGACTCCAGCAGCGCGGTGGTCTTCGGGCACAACGCCTTGGCCGACGGGTGCGAGGGGCCATACCACTTCAGGTAGAAGCGCTTCCAGCCACGCCGGAAGAACGAATTGAAACCGGCATCGTTGAACGTGCTGGACGCGGCGATCTTGTCGGCATCGCGCAGCGCCAGCGCCTCGTCGCGGATCATCTGCCAGTTCTGGCGCAGCGGCTCCAGCTGCGCAAACTCCTTGGCCGGGTCCAGGAACGGCGTGGTCGGCACCTTGGAGAACAGGTACATGATCACGTTGATGGGCGCCATGAAGCTGGAGTGGTCCAGCAGCTGGCGCGACCAGCGCGCACGCACCTTGCCGCGGTAATGGATGTACAGCACGCAGGCGATGAACAGCACTGCCAGCACGATCTTGATCATCGAATATTCCTCCGGCCAAGCCGGACCCGAAACGGTGGGGGCGATGCACGGGGGCCGGCACCGGTAGCGCGACAGGAAGCGGGGACGTGCCGGTGGGGGCGGCCGCTGCTGTCGCAATCAACAGCGTATGGTCGGCAGCGGCCGCGTCGGGGTCAAGCGCGAAGTGAGTCTCGTTCAGCCCCAGCTTTGGACGCACGCCTGCCGTACCGATCACGCACCTCTCCCACCACGGTCACTGCATCTTATTGATTTACCTATCTTTCAAGGGATAGTGAGACGACATTGTCCGAATAGTGCGACGAACTGTTCCAGCGCCGATTACGACATTTCTCCGACATTATCTGGATTCGTGTACTGGTGAGTATTAAAATTAACGAAATCTTAGTACTTCCCCCTGTCCAGCCGCAACACCGGTACGCCTGACGCTTTGCGCCGACCACCGGGTCGCCCAAAGAGCGTCATGAACCTACCCATCTCCCCGTGCGTCGCCGACGCCGTCCCCGCCCAGCTGCTCAAGCGCGGCGAACGCCTGCTCGAACCCGATGTCTACCGCACCTGCCTCAACGGCCAGCAGGCGGTGGTCAAGGATTACACCCGTTACCGTGGCACGCCGCTGTCGCCGGTGGCGCGCCTGCTGGTGCGCCGCGAGGCGCGCATCCTGCAGCGCCTGAGCGGCTGGAAGCATGCCCCGGCGCTGCTGGGTACCATCGGTGGGCTGGCGCTGGGCATGGAGTTCATTCCCGGCCAGACCCTGAGCGCGGCCCAGTCGGTGGGCGTGGAGGTGTTCGAGCAGCTGCAGTTCGCGCTCAGCCGCCTGCATGCCGCCGGCATCACCCACAACGACCTGCACGGCACCAATGTGATGGTCAGTGGCGGGGTACCGGTGCTGGTGGACTTCACCTCGGCCTGGCGCAGCCCGCGCTGGCTGCCGGTGCACCCGGTCTCGCACCAGCTGCGGCGCAGCGACATGAAGAACCTGCTGAAGATGCGCCAGCGCCTGACCGGCCTCAAGCCCACCCCCACCCAGGCCGCGCTGGTGGCCGACCCGCGCTGGGTGGCCAGCCTGCGCGTGGGCTGGAAGCGTTTCTACCGGTGGTTCAAAGGCCACGCGTAACCGCGCGGTCGCGCCACCGTAGTGCCGGGCTCTGCCCGGCAACCGCGCGCTGCGCGGCAACAGCAGCCGGGCAGAGCCCGGCGCCACGAACGGCTTGGTTGCCGACCCATCCGGTTACAGCGCGTCGGCGTCCAGTTCACCGGTACGGATGCGCACCACCGTGCCCAGGTCGTACACAAACACCTTGCCGTCGCCGATCTTGCCGGTGCCGGCCGCCTTGACGATGGCCTCCACCACCTCCTCGACCTGGCCATCGGTGACGGCCACTTCGATCTTCACCTTGGGCAGGAAATCGACCACGTATTCCGCGCCGCGGTACAACTCGGTGTGCCCCTTCTGCCGCCCGAAGCCCTTGACCTCGGTGACCGTGATCCCGGTGACGCCGCGCTCGGCCAGTGCTTCGCGCACGTCGTCGAGCTTGAACGGCTTGAGCACCGCCATGACCATCTTCATCTGCTTGGCTCCTTGTATCTGGCAGCGAGGATAACGCCTGTCGCCCGGTGAACGCGATGCATGCAGGGCGTGCTGGCACCGGCGCGGCGGACTATCCTTGGCGGATACACCCATCAATGCACGGGTTGCGCCGGTCCTGTCGACCGGGCCCACCGTGCCGCGGAGCAGAGCATGATCGACCTCAACCACCTGGATGACCTCGCCCGCCGCCTGAGCGACATGGTCCCGCCGGGCCTGCGCCAATCGCGCGAAGAACTGCAGGCCACCTTCAAGAGCGCCCTGCAGGCCGGGCTGGGCAAGCTGGACCTGGTGACCCGCGAGGAATTCGATGTGCAGCGCGCGGTGCTGCTCAAGACCCGCGAGAAGCTGGAGGCGCTGGAGAAGACCGTGGCCGAGCTGGAAGCGCGCGGTAATGGGACGCCGGCCGAGTAGGCCAACGCCCGCGCCTTATCGTTCCTGCAGCACGAACCGCTCGATCGCCAATGCCACGCCATCCTCGGCGTTGGTCGCGGTCACAAACCGCGCCGTCTGCTTCACTGCCTCAATCGCATTGCCCATCGCCACGCCGGTACCGGCGAACTGCAGCATGGTCAGGTCGTTCTCCTGGTCGCCCAGCGCCATTACATTGGCCCGCTCCACGCCCAGGTGCTCGGCCAGCTTCTGCAGGCTCGGCCCCTTGCCTGCCCGGTGATCGAACACCTCCAGGAAAAACGGCGCGCTCTTCAGCACCGCAAAGCGATCGGTGAGCGCGGCAGGCAGGCGCTGGATGGCCGCGTCCAGCACGTCCGGCTCGTCGATCATCATCAGCTTGATGAACTGCATCGCCGGGTCCATGTCCTCGACCCGGCGGTACGACAGCGGCACATGCGACAGGTGCGAATCGGCCACCGTGTAGATGCTGATGTCCTGGTTGGGCGTGTACATGCGCTGGCCGTCCAGCGCCTGGAAATGAATGCCCAGCGCGCGCGCCACCTGCTCGCAGAACAGGAAATCCTCGAAGCTGAGCGGGTACTCCACCACGCGCTGGCCCGTGCCGAGGTTCTGCACCAGCGCGCCGTTGCAGGCGATGCAGTACTCCTGGTCGCCGTCGATGCCCAGCTCGTCCAGGAACGGTGCCAGCCCCGACACCGGCCGGCCGCTGGCCAGCACCACCTGCACACCCTGCGCACGGGCAGCGGCGATGGCCTGCTTCACCCGGGGCGTGAGCTTGTGTGCCGGGGTGAGCAAGGTCCCGTCCATGTCGATGGCAATCAGTTTGACCGGGGCGTGGTGGTGCGGCATATCCATGTTCAACAGGCTGCGGTACGTGCGGGACACCCAGTCTAGCCGCAGCCTGTGACCTGCCAACAGCGGAAGGCCTGTGCCGCCACATTGCGCGGTGCGCGACCCCATGCGGTGGCAGCAGAACGCCCACGCCAGTCAACGGACTGCACCTACATACGCGGGGCGGGGCAACACCCATCATCGCTGGCATTGAAGGCAACCCCGGAATCCTGCATGAGTCTGGCGCTGGTGCACAGCCGTGCCCGTGCGGGCGTCAACGCGCCCGCGGTACGCATTGAAGTCCTGCTCTCCGGTGGGCTGCCGCACACCCAGATGGTGGGCCTGCCGGAAACCGCCGTGCGCGAATCACGCGACCGGGTCCGCGCGGCCATCGTCTGCTCGCAGTTCGAGTTTCCGCAGCGGCGCATCACCATCAACCTGGCCCCGGCCGACCTGCCCAAGGAAGGCGGCTACCTGCAACATTATAGGATGGACGCAATCCATTACACCTAGCATGGACGGACAATGTGTCCAGATATCAGATAAGAACCCAGCTGGCACAAGTTGTAGCGATCTCACTTGATCCTCCCGAAGACCTAGGTTCAGACGTCGTGTCAGGCACCCACAGGCTGCCCGTTGGGCTTCCGCAGCTCGTCTGGGGCAATGGAGCGCCATGGCGGGAAGCCAACGTGTGGCTTCTCTCTCGTCGGAACGCCGGCCTCGAGGCGGAAACGCTAAGGAAGGATGCCCAACTTGTGGGGGCCTATGCCAAGTGGGTAGAGGAGGCCAGCCTTTCGTGGCACCACTTTCCGTTACGCAAGGAGGAGCGCGTTCTCAATCGGTACCGACAGCACCTTCTCCATCTGAGAACCGCGGGCGAGCTCGCGGCGAGCACCGCAACCCATCGAATGAGAGCAGTAATCTCGCTGTACAGATGGCTCGTGGACGAGCAGTTGATCTCCACCAAGTGGCCACTTTGGGAAGACCGAACATTCGGTGTGCGGATCACGACCGACTTTGGCCTGCAGCGCTCGATCAATGTGACGACGAGTTCGCTTGCGATCAAAAACAAGCGCCATCCGGGATACCGCCTTGAAGGAGGGGTGCTCCCGATAAGCGCCACCTTGCGTACTCAGATACTGGAGGGGGCTCGCGCGTACGCTCCGCTTGAGCTGTTCTTGATGCTCGCTTGCGGCTTCTTCACTGGCATGCGGATCGGATCTATCTGCGATCTTCGGGTTGGCACGCTCACCAACGCTGCGCGCGACTCGAAGTTGAACGGCTTTGTGTACCTCACGATCGGACCTGCGGCTACGCCACAGGTCCACACGAAGTTCGGCGTCACTGGCCAGGTGATCATGCCAGCAACGCTGTTCGATGAACTTCTGGGTTATGTCGAATCGCCGAGGCGCCTCAAACGCGTTAGTCGCGCCGCGCCGAGCGATCACAACCGGGTGTTCCTGACCAGTGCAGGGAGAACATACGCGGCCAAGTCGCCTGGCCACGGAGCTACGGTAAGTGTGCTCATGTCACGGCTGCGACGCGACGCCGCGAACGTCGGCATAGATCTCGGCGGCTTCCATTTCCACCAGACCCGCGCCACCTTTGCCACCGAGGTAGCCGAGACGGCGTTGCGCTCAAACCTCCGTCTGAACGCGATCTCAATCGTCAAGGACCTGCTGTTGCACGCTCACGAGGCTACCTCGCTGCGTTACATCCGGTTCGTCGAAGACGAGAAGGTAAAAGCAGAGATTGGGAACGATTTCTCTCGCGCGTTCTTGAAGGAAGCCGTGATGCCCCAAAAAAATGACTAGGCTTGCTGATCTCCCTGCGCTTTCTGTCAAGACGGACCGCATTGGCAGCACCGTCTGGGACTACCGGGTGTTCCTGTGTCACGGCATGAGCAAGGTGCGCAAGCAAACTGCAGACAAGATGCTGAAGAACCCTGCCCAGGTCCGCGGCTTTCGAGCGACGCGTCTGTCCTTGGTACTGGCACTCAGGGACCACGCTAAGGCGCAGTTCGACGAAAGCCCCTCTCATCGCACCTTCGTGAGCAATTATCAGATCCTAAGGGGCTTTTATGTCTACTGCGACGAGCACGAATTGGATCCTACGGCAAATAATGTCGTTGACATTTTCATTGCCTGGACAGAGGACCGTCGCAGTAGCAAGCAACCGATGTATCACTACTCGAGTGCAACGCGCCTTGTGAGAATGCTCTCGGAGGCTGCCGACATCAGTGGTGATCGCTTTAGGATTCCCGCCAGGCTGGTCAAGCCACTAGCGCGGGAGAATAGGGGGCGGGTCGACGCTCAGGACCTAGAGAAGACCTTTCGTTTTGGCGAACTTGTATCCGTTGTTTCCACTCTTCTTTCGACGGAGACCATTATGGGGCCCTTGCCGCTCAAGTTCAGCTTTGGCGAAAAAACGCTGGAGCTTTGGGCCGGCATCGCTTCGGACGATGCCTTGCGCGCCGTACACGCCGCGAAGGGGCACCCAGAACATGAATGGACGCCTGACAAGCACCGTATTCAAACGCTTGCTGCGGGGTCACCGGTCTCGCGGAGGACGCTCGTCAATCTCAGGGTCGAGACAGAGCTGGCCATTTTTATTGCGCAAACGGGAATGAACCTGTCGCAGGCGTTCACGCTAAGCATTGGACGATTCCGATACCGAACCCGCGAGGGAGGCTACCTAGTTAAAGGAATCTACAAAGACCGAAGAGGAGGTGAGGTTGCCTTCGAGATATTCAAGGCCTACCGACGGCACTTCGAGCAATACCTCAAGTGGCGCGACGTGGTCACGGAGGCAGACGATCCGCGCCTGTTCCCGTTTGCCACCCGGCCTGGTGATCCACATCGCCAGGAGCACCATTCCAATGGCCTGCGGCGCCTTTGCCACCAAGCCGGGATCGGGTACATCGGCGCACGCGAATTGCGCTGCACTCGCGTTAACTATTTCTTGCGCCGTAGCGACGACCTCGTGCTCACCGCAGCCGTGGCGCAGCACTCAGTTGGTGTGCTGATGGGCTACCAACGGCCCCATCACCAGCGAGCAGCCACCGAGATTACGGGCTTCTGGATCGATGTGGCTTCGTCGACGCTAGCGGCTGGGAGCGGCACCTGCAGTGGGTCCCCCCAGCCCATGCCCGCACGCGCGGGACAGCCTGTCCCTGACTGCCGATCGGCGGCGGGCTGCCTGTTTTGCCTTGACCATCGGGACGAGATGTCACTCGACTACGCTTGGTCCTTGGTCAGCTACCGCTACCTCAAGTCGCTTGAACTCGCCGCCTATCCTCCTACTCGGCGAACGTCGCCCGAGCCCACCACACCCGAGATCGTGATCACCGCCCTGTCCGAGAAGCTCAAGCAGATGTGCCTACAGAATGGGCACGGGGCGAAGCTCGTTCAGGAGGCGGAGGATCGAGTCATGGAAGGTGACTTCCACCCACGCTGGTCCGCCATCATTAATGCAGCAGAGCCTTACCATGACAAGACTGACCTATAAGCTACTGCTTCATTCCAACGGCCGAAGTCCGCCGGTCGCCCTGCCCTCATGGCCGCCGGCACCCAGTACGGCGATGTCATTCGATGCCTTGGGGAATGTGGTCAGTCGTTTCGAAGACCAGACCTGGGACTTCTCGGCTGCGGCCGGCAAAAGCTGCCGGCTCTATTTTGAACCCGTGTCTACGGAGCACCCCGGCATCGGCCGGAAGAACCTCCAGACGTTTAAAGAGATCGTCGCGTGGTGGCTCTTTGGCGAGCGACGTGTTATCAAGCCCTCGTCGCTGCACACGTATCACGCCCGCTTCAACCTTCTGGTCCGATTCGCCACACGAAAGGGGATCGATCTGAAGAGGTTCAGTGAGTTACCCGGCGAGGTTCGACAGTTCGCGACACAACTGCCGGGATCGCATGCCGACACGCTGCTGATCGAGCTTCAATCTCTTCTCACCTTCTCCGATCAGATCGGCTTTCTCGTCTTCGACAAGAAGGCGATGAGCCTCTTTTCGCAGAGCTTGCCCGATCATGTGCGACGTCAGACCGCGTACATACCGCCCCGCATATGGGCTTACCAGCTCGCCCGCTTAAACCAATACCTGACTGACTATCTCCACCACAAAGGCAAGCTCACTGCGGCGTACCGACAAGCATGCGAGGTATACTTGGCCAACCAGGCTTTCGCGTTGGCCAGCAGCAATTTGGATAAGACTTTCTTCTCGCCCTTTCTTCGCGGCTGTACCAGATATCCTGGCGCAAAGTACCTCGGTTCAATGGCCGATTTCCTTGCTGACCATGGGCTAATCGAGTTCATGGAGACGTGGCGCGGCCCGAAAGAAGGCCTGAAGCTACCATCATTCGGTTCGATGTTTTCGCTGGCCAGTTTCGCCGCGAGTGCCTTTATTGCGAACTTGACTGGCATGCGCATCGGGGAGGTGTTCTCCCTCCGGCAGAATTGCTTCATCGCCGAAGCCGACGACATCCTGGGAACGATTTACTTTATCAGGGGCAAGACGACCAAAACTATCAATGAAGATGAAGCCTTCTGGATCACCTGTCGGGACGTCCAGAAAGCGCTGGAGGCGCTCGATGTTGTCCACACGATGCGGAACAGCCCGTCGCCGCACCCCTCTGATGGGAAGGAGGACAATCGACTGCTTTTCACTTGGTGTGCCGAGCCTTGGGCGGCGGTCAAGGGCCGGCGGCCCGAGAACGACGACATCCGGGCGCCCATCCATGCCTACGCAAGCTGGCAACTCCAGTTTCCACAGCTGTTTGATCCTGAGGAGCTGAAGATTCGACCGAGCGACTTGGATGACGCGCGTCGCGTTACGCCCTCACTGGACGCCAGGCGCTACTCCGTCGGCGCGCTTTGGCCCTTGGCGTGGCACCAAATCCGCCGTACCACGGCGGTGAACATGTCGGCTTCCGGAATCGTCAGCGATGCCAGCCTCCAGTACCAGTTGAAGCATCTGAGTCGGTCAATGTCCATCTATTACGGCCGGGGCTATTCGTCCAAGGCGATCAGCCGTGACATGCAGGCGGAGTATCTCAAGGAGGCGCTCGAGTCGATGGTGCGGGCCTCCGACGAGCTGTTCGAGGACCGGTTTGTCTCGCCTTACGGGCAGGAGCACAAGTTCCGCACCCTCTCCGGGGCCACCAAGCATCTAAGCGGAAACCGCAAGCAAACGCCGGTCTTCCGCCGCACGCTGCTTGGTGTTTGTGTCAAGGCCGGCTCGTGCCCCTCAGGTGGATACGACGACATCGGGCCCTGCATGGGTGGGGATCGATCGAAGGGTTGTCCAGATGCGATGGTGGATCGCGAGCGCCGACAGGTCTTAGAGCGACTGCTCGACCACAAGCGCTCAGAGTATTCAAACTGCGGGGCCAGTGAAGGGCGACGCAGACAGATTGCCTCACAGGTTCGCAGCCTGGAACTTTCGCTGGAGTTGATCGATGGTGCCTAAGCAATCCGTAGGTATGGCAGCCACTGCTGAGAGTCGCTTTCGAGATGCATTCCATCGTTTACGCGATGGATGCCCTCGGTTGCTTGAGCCAGGTAGCAGGGTCACGCAGAACAATGTTGCCCGCGAGGCGGGTTGCGATCCGAGTGCCCTGAAGAAAGCCCGCTTTCCCACTTTAGTGGCAGAGATCCAGGCGTTCGCATCAAAGCACGAGGATGCTGTTGGAGGGCCGGCGGTTCCAAGTCCCCAGCAAAGTGTGCAAGTGTGTCCGAGGTGCGCCAGCCTCAGAGATCAACTTCTTCAGCTTACACTGCAGCGCGACGCTGCGATGTCAGCGCTGGTTCTGGCCGATGCCCACGTGCTTGAGCTCGCGCAACGATTGCTCCAGCTGGAGGGGACTGCAACAAACGACCCGAACAAGCGACTGCTCCGCTGACGTCGATCCACTGGACGTTGTCCATGCAGTGCGCTGAGCGGGGGTCTGTGCCGGTGCGGTGGGCGCGGAAGGCAATCCGTGTTGGGCGTTTGCGTGCTACGGACGCAAGGTCGAGTAGGCCATTGAGCTGCGTAAAGCAGGATCACGGGTTGTAATCGTCCACGAGCTCGACTTTCACGATGCATTGGTCGATCACGGGAGCTAGACGACATTGGTTCCCGATAGACAAAACGACGGAGCTATTCACCTGGCCACCTCCGATAGTATAGGCCATCACGCTCCTGGCTTCCTCGGCGGCAGACGGTCGTCACGTTCGTGCCAGGGCGGGAGATCCAGCGCGTGGCGTTTGAGCATGGCATGGATGCGCGCGCGCGCCTGGCCCCTCTCCGTGTGCGCACATTGGTCCAGAATCTCTGCAGCCAGCATTTCAAACTGCGGCCAGAACTGCGCCGGATGGCGCACCTGCGCCAACCAGTGGGCCAGCATCTGGGCCAGCGCATCAAGCTGTACCTGTATTTCGGGGCGAACGTTCATCTCGGGGGCGCAGCCAGGTCAAGCGCGACACGGTAATGATGACCGTCGTCGCGGAGCAGCACGGTAAGGTCCGGCTGCAACAGGCCATCCACATGCAGCGTAGACTGACCCCGCGCATTTCGGGTCACCACGAACTCATAGCGGCTGCGGCCGAAGCGGTAGCTCAATTCGAATGACGGCCAGTGATCGGGCAAGCAAGGTGCAAGCGATAGACGATCGCCCTGGCGACGTATGCCGAGCAGGGATTCGACCAGCAGGCGATACATCCAACCGGCCGAACCGGTGTACCACGTCCAGCCGCCTCGCCCGACGTGCGGAGACACGGCGTATACATCGGCTGCCAACACATACGGTTCGACGCGGTAGGTCTGTACCGCCTCCGGATCCTGTGTGTGATTGAGGGGGTTGATCATGCCGGCCAGCTCCCAGGCACGCACCGCATCTCCCTGCTGTGCGAAGGCCATGGCCGCCCACACTGCCGCGTGGGTGTACTGGCCGCCATTCTCGCGCACGCCCGGTACGTAACCACGAATGTAACCGGGGTCCTCGGTAGTCTGGTCGAAGGGCGGATCGAGCAGCTGGATAAGCTTGGCGTCTTTTCGCACCAGGTGCGTGTAGAGCGAATCCAGTGCTTGCCGGGCACGCTCAGGCGCGGCAACGCCTGACAGCACCGACCAGCTCTGGGAAATCGAATCGATGCGGCATTCCTGATTCTGTGACGAGCCCAACGGGGCGCCGTTGTCGAACCAGGCGCGGCGATACCATTCCCCGTCCCAGGCATGGTGTTCCAGGTTCTGACGCAGGCTGTCGGCCTGCTGTTGGCACCACTGCCCACGGGCAACATCACCCCGCGCGTTGGCCAGCACGATGAAGCGGCGAAGCGTGTCATGCAGGAAGAAGCCGAGCCACACACTTTCACCGCGCTGCTGGTCGCCGACGCGGTTCATGCCGTCGTTCCAATCGCCGCTACCCATCAACGGAAGACCGCGCTCGCCGAGCAACCGGCAACCGCGTTCGAGCGCGAGGACGCAGTGCGCATACAGGGTGCCGCGCTGTGCCGAAGGTGTGGGCATGTCGTAATACCCTTCCTCTTCCGGTGTCACCGCGCGCCCCTCGATGAAGCCGACCACTTCGTCCAGCACGCTGGCGTCGCCGGTAACCTCCAGGTAACGGCATGCGCCCTGAGGCAACCAAAGATAATCGTCCGAGCAGCGGGTGCGCACGCCGCGACCCTGCGGAGGG
The DNA here is from genome assembly GCF_057835675.1 of Stenotrophomonas sp. GL_101. Lineage (NCBI taxonomy): Bacteria > Pseudomonadati > Pseudomonadota > Gammaproteobacteria > Lysobacterales > Lysobacteraceae > Stenotrophomonas > Stenotrophomonas sp. GL_101. Next base: position 4,420,681 of record NZ_CM174432.1, read on the forward strand.
TGCCACCAGTGCATCACATCGCCTTCGGCGAACTGGTGTGCAGCGCATAGCAGCAGGTGTTCGCGGGTCAGGTCCGGGCGAGCGTGTACGAGGGCGAGCGCGTCCTGCAGCTGGTCGCGGAAGCCGAACGCTCCACCTGACTGATAGTATCCACTGCGCGCCAGGTAGCGGCAGCCCAGGGTCTGGTAGACCAGCCAGCCATTGGCCAGTGCATCCAACGCCGGGTCCGGCGTGCGCACCTGCACCGTGGCCAGCACATTGCGCCAGTGGATGCGCACTGCGTCCAGCGCATCGATTGCCTCATGAGTGCCCTGGCGGCTTCGTGCCAACGCGAGCGTTTCCTCGCGGTCGCGCCCCGCGCCAAGGCGGAACGTGGTTTCACTGCGGTCGCCCGGCGCCAGCTCCAGCGGCACCTGGATCGCCGCGCAGGGATCCAGGCCCGCACCCGCTCGTGCATCCAGACGTTCGCGACGTAGCGCCGCCGGTGCGTGCAGACCGCCGTTGCGGCCGATGAACTCCAGGCGATCACAGGTCCAGCCGAAGCCCTCGGCATCGGTGTCGAAGAAGGCCATCCGGCCGCCGAACTCGGTGCTGTAACTGTTGCGCGCCAGCAGCGCCCCGGTCTGCGGGTCGCACTCGGTGACCACGTGCATGCGCGACTTCGTGCGCAGGTCACCCATGACCCATTCAACGTAGCCGATGGCCGACAGCCGCCGTGGCCTGCCCGACAGGTTGTGCAACCGCAGGACCGAGAACTTCAGCGGCGCGGCGACGTTGACGAATACCCACAACTCGCTGGCGATGCCGTCTTCGATATGCTCGTAGACCGTGTAGCCAAATCCATGGCGCGTACGGTACGCCCCGGTGCCCCTGCACGGCAGCGGCATCGGCGACCAGACACGGCCGGTGTCCTCGTCGCGCACGTAGAAGGCCTCGCCGCCCGTGTCGGAGACCGGATCGTTGATCCAGGGCGTCAAGCGGAATTCGTGCGCATTCTCGAACCACGTGTAGCCCGGTGCACTCTCGCTGACGACCGTGCCCAGGCGGGCGTTCGCGATCACGTTGGCCCAAGGCGCGGGCGTCGGGACACCTTCGCGCACCACCACGACGTATTCGCGGCCGTCCTCGCTGAAGCTACCGGTACCGTTGTCGAATCGGCCGGCGCCGCGGTAGGGGACAAAAGGCCACGGGTCGTCCACCTCTTCGTCGTGCTCGGCGCCCGGGGGCATTCCGGGTTCGGGTGCCGGTTCGGCGACGACGGGCAGCCCGGGCGTCGCCTCCATCGACAGTGCCATTTCCTCCTGCACGGCCTGCGGCACCAGGGGCGGGATCCGTCGCGCGGGCAGGGGCTGGCGCCCCACCTGCGCGGCCAGCGTACCGTCCTCGTCGCTGATCACCACCCGTGCCACCGCCTGCAACAGAATGCGGTCCTCGTGGGTCATGTTCTGCACCGGCCGCACGAAAATGCCGCCAGGGCGATCGAGCAGGCCCGTCTCCGAACTGGCGGCCACCATCCCCAGAATCTGGTCCTGTAGTTCCTGCCGATAGCCGGCCTTGCTGTCGTTCCAGATGACCAGGTCGGTGTTGAGTCCCTTCTGGCGCCAATACGCATGCGCCTGCACCAGTTGCCTGACCAGTTCCACGTTCTCCGCATCGGTGACTTTGAGCAGGACGATGGGCAGGTCGCCCGAGATGGCATGGCCCCACAGCCCGGACTGTCCTCGCTGGTTCTGCTGCAGGACGCCATCGCCCGCGCGCAGCAGCGGATTGGTATACAACACGTGGCTGGCCAGGCGCTCGTACAGCGACGCCTCGGCTTGGCTTGCATTGATCTGCCGGCGCACCACTTGGCTGTGTGTCCAGGACAGGTCGAAGACACGGTCGGCCAGGCGGCGATCACGGTATTTATCTACGAGTGCGTCGCAACCGGGGCGGTCGGTACCGATGCCGTACACCATGTCCAGTTGCACGGTCTGCTCGGGCTCCAGCACCACCCGGACGCGGATGGCCACGATCGGGTCGAGCACCGAGCCGTCCGTGCCGGAGAGGTCGGTATCAGTGGTCAACGCCTGCGGCGTCCGCGGCGTGTTGCCACGACCCAGGAAGCGCGCACGGTCGGTTTCGTAGGAGATCGCCACCACCTCCGCGTCATGCACCGCGACCAGATGGAACATCCACGGTGGCACCTCGTCGTGCGAACGTGGCCGCCGCGTGCATAGCACGGCCTGCTTGTCTGCCAGAATCTCGCTCTGCACGAAGAGGTTGCTGAAGGCCGGATGTGCATCGTCGGACGCTGCGGGTGCCAGCACCACTTCGGCATAGGTAGTGATCTCCACTGTGCGCTGGCGACGGCTGCGGTTGGTCAGGCGCAAGCGCCTGAGCTCGATGTCGTCCTCTGCGGAGATGGCGACCTGCAGGTGGCTCTCGCAGCCGCGGCGGGCACCACGGAACTCTGCCTTGGCGTCAGAGAAGATCGCCTCGTAATGGTCCATCGCCACGCAGGTGGGCTGGTACGCGGCAGACCAGAACTCGCCGCTGTCCACGTCGCGCAGGTAGCAGAACGTACCCCAGGCATCGGTGGTGCCGTCTTCGCGCCAGCGGGTGAGCGACAGGTCGCCGTGGCGGCTGTAGCCGCCGCCGGCATGGGTCAGCATGCCGTGGTAGCGTCCGTTGGAGAGCAGCTGCACTTCCGGGCGCGGGCCACCCGGGTCGCGCAGGACGCGCAGGGAGGTCTCGTGCTCGGCCATGGCGGAGTGCTCGCCCAGGGCTTCGACCTCATGGGGATGGAAGACGCCGATGCGCGGGATGCGTTCCTGCAGCAGCAGCAAGGTGGCCTGGAACTCGGTATCGGCAACGAAGCGGCGCTGCATCGGCTGGTCGCGCAACAGGTAATCCAGCGACAGCAGGCCCATGCCTTGGTGGTGGGCCATGAACGAACGCAACAGAACGTGATCCTGCCCCGGCGGCACCCGGGCAGGGGTGTAGTCGATCGCTTCGTACATGCCAAAGCGCCCGGAGAACCCCAATCCTTCCAGCGCTTGGAGATTCTGGCACGCCGCCTCCGGCGCCACCATCAGCGCCATCATGCTGGCGTAAGGCGCGATGACCCGATCCTGGCCGAGGCCGCGCTTGAGACCCAATCCCGGCACGCCGAACGCGCGGTACTGGTAGTTCAGGCGGGCATCGACGGCGTTATAGCCGGACTCGGACACGCCCCACGGCAGGTTCAAAGTACGGCCGTAGACGATCTGCGCCTCGACCGCGTGCCGCGCGGTCTGGTCGAGCAGCGTGTCCGGATAGCTGGGCATCACCAACTGCGGCATGAGGTACTCGAACATCGAGCCACTCCATGACAACAGCGTCGGCGTACCGTTGACCTCGGTGAGCATCCGGCCGAGTGCAAACCAGCTCTCCTGCGCCAACTGGCCCTGGGCGATGGCGACGAAGGCGCACAGCCGCGCCTCGGAAGCCAGCAGATCGTAGAAACTGTTATCGAGGCGGTGGTCGTCGACGTTGTACCCGATCGAGAGCAGGTTGCGGGTACGGTAGAACAGGAACCTGTATTCCATCAGCGAGAACTGCCCGGCGCGGTGCGCCAGGTCCTGCAGTTGCTCGATGCGCGCGCGCGCGTCCGCACCGACGGAACCGGGCAGGGTTGCCAGCTGGCGCAGGCTTGGCACCGGCGCCTCCACGTCTGCGCTGGCATCGACAGGGAGGTCGACGAGTGACGCCTGCGCGGCATGGCATTCGGCAGCGAACAGGGCCGGCCAGTGCAGCTCACCTTCCTCCGCCGATGGCGGTGCCGGCCACTGCACCAGCACGGCATCGGCCAGACCGACCAGCTCCTGCAACCGGGCGAGCAGCTGCGCCGTGCCGCGGGGGCGGTCGGTACGCGTTGACGCCAGGCGCTGGCGCAGGTGGTTGAGCGCCTCGCCCAGTTGTGCGTCACCGGGGCGATGGCGCTGCCGTTCCTCTTCCAGCACGCCGAGCGTATCGGCCAGGCCGTCGAAGGTGTGCGGCGCCAACACCGGCGCGTCCACCAGTGCGAGCAGGCCTTGGCGCAGCGTCAGCAGGTGGCCGGCAAGATTGCCGCTGTCCACGGTGGAGACGTAGCGCGGCGGCAGCGGCGCCAGGGTCTGGGTGTCGTACCAGTTCAGGAAGTGGCCGCGATGGCGCGGCAACTGGTCCAGCGTATCGAAGGTGAGGGCGGTACGTTCAGCGACCGCGCCCTGCTGGAGATAGCCGAAATCCCACGCAGATAGATTGGCCAGCAGGGACAGGCCGATGTTGGTCGGCGAGGTGCGCCGCGCCACCACCAGCGTCGGGTGCTCCTGGATGTTGTCTGGCGGCAACCAATGATCCCGCTCGCGCACCCAGGCCTGGAAGAACGACCAGGTGCGCCGCGCCAGCCGGCCCAGGAACGCCCGCTGGGTCACGGACAGTTCGGCCACGCTCGCCGCCGGCGGCCGGCCCAGCCACGCCATCAACGCGGGCGCGAAGGCCCATGCCAGCAGCAAGGGCAGGGCTAGCGGCAGCGCCTGCGGACGCAGGCTGGCCACGACAGCCGCCAGCGCAACCGCCAGCAACGACGCCGGCGCCATCACCCGCCACTCCGCGCCGCGGTCGCCGCCGAGGCGGCGCTCGACTTCGCTGGAGGGATTCCATTGCAGCAGGTGGCGGCGGGTGACGGCCATGCGCCAGAGCGTGCGCAGCACCGCGCCACTGGCCAACAACGCTTCGTAGGGCAGACAGGCGACCTGGGTGGCCGCGCGCAGCAACGACTGCAGCGTGCCGCGCCCGACCATGATGTAGTGTGCCTCCAGCGGCGTGTCGTCCGGAACGCTCAGCGCATCGCGCAGCATTCCTATCAGCGGCGGCGCGAACCACAGTGCCAGCACCCACGCCGTCCATGCCGCCGGGTTTTCGGCAGACAGCCAGCCCGCCATCAACAAGGCCAAGGCAGCGATCGGCACCAGGCTCCGGCGCAGGTTGTCCAGCAACTTGCCGCGCGACAGCAGGCTGAGCCGGTTGCGTTCCCATCCGGATCTTGGCCGCGGTGTCCACGGCAACAACCAGGGCAACAGTTGCCAGTCGCCGCGGATCCAGCGCGCACGGCGCTTGGCGTCGGCGGCGTAACGTCCGGGATAGTCCTCGTACAGGCGCACGTCGCTGACCAGACCAGCGCGGGCATAGCAGCCTTCCAGCAGGTCGTGGCTGAGGATGCGGTTCTCGGGCAGGCGGCCCTCCAGCGCATGCTCGAAGGCCTCGACGTCATAGATGCCCTTGCCCACGAACGAGCCTTCGTCGAACAGATCCTGGTAGACGTCCGAGACCATGCGCGAGTACGGATCGATGCCGGGCTCGCTACCGAACATCCTGGCAAACCGCGAGGTGCGGCGCGTGCCCAGGCTGGTGCCGACGCTGGGCTGCAGGATGCCGTAGCCCTCAACCACGCGTTGCAGTTTCGGATCAAAGCGCGGGCGGTTGAGCGGGTGCGCCAAGGTGGCGACGAATGCGCGTGCGGCATCTCGCGGAAGTTGCGTGTCCGCATCCAGGGTGATGACGTAGCGGACGCCGACCAGGGCAGCCGCGTCACCGACGATCCGCATGAACGCGGCCACATCGCCTTGACGGAGCAGGGCATTGAGCGCTGCCAGCTTGCCGCGCTTGCGCTCGTGCCCCATCCACACACCTTCGCCTGGATTCCATTGCCGGGGGCGGTGCAGCAGGTAGAAGCGATCGCCGCGCTCGGACGCGTAGCGACTGTTCAATCCCTCGATCCGCTCCACGGCGTGCGCAAGCAGGGTGTCGTCCATCGGCTCGGTGGCTGCCGCGGCGTCGAGAAAATCCGTCAGCAGCACGAAGCGCAGCTGAGGATCGCGGTTGGCCAGGAAGCGGACCTCCAGCGCTTCGGTCAGGACACCGATGCCCTCGATGCTGGACAGCATCGACGGGACCGCGACCACGGTGGAACAGGCGGCAGGGATACCTTCGCTGAAATCGAGCTTGGGAAGCGGCCTGGGGGTGACCAGTACCGTCGCGGTCCAGTTCACCAGGACGATGCCCAGCTCGCTGAACACCAGCAGCCCGAGTAGCGCGGCCAGCCAGATGGGCACCGCGCCCCTGCCCGACGCCAGCAGGCCAGTGATGGCGAGCACCGCCAGCAGGGCGATCGGCAGCAGGTACAACGCGAGCGGCACGCGATGCGCCAGCCACCGTGCCTTGCGGTGGCGCGGCGCTGCCTCGGCCACCGCTTCAACGGTGGCGTTCACGCCTTCGCCGACGAGCCAGTAGCCCACGTGCGTACGCGGCCCATCGAGCGGCGCAGCCGCCCGTGCCAGGTCCAGCGCGATGGTCGCAACGCGTTCTTCCGCGACGCGGCTACCGCGCGCGATCTTCTCTACTACGTGGCGATAGGCGTCGCGGGTGCCGAAATCCATCTGCGGATAGACGGCCATCGGGTCTTCCCGCAGCCGCCGCTCGACCACACTCATGTCTTCGACAAAGGTGCGCCAATCCATGGTGGAGAGAAAGCGCAGGCTGCCGATGCTGTTGCCGATGGAGACCTGATCGGCCGCTTGCTGTTGCCCCTCGGCGGCGACCAGCTCGTCGATGCGCTGCCCAGCCGCTGCCGCCCATTGTTCCAGCCAGGCGATGGGCATGGCCCACGCACCGCCGCGGCCCTGCAGCGAGCGGGTCAGCTCGGCGATGAAGGCGCCGGTCAAGGGCGGCGTGGACCGCGCCATGTCGGCCACCACCAGGACCACATCGGTCGGGGTCTCGGACGCCGCGCGATTGAGGTTGTCAGCCCATTGCGCAGCCAAGCGACGGTCAGTCCCATCGCGCATCACCCGCGCCGCCATCCGCCGCAGATTCTCCAGCAATGCCAGGCGCAGCATGATGGGCACGGCCCACAGCTCGCCCAGGCTCAGGGGCGCGAGCGACTGGTACGAGGCGATGAAACGGCCAAGCGTATCGGCGTCAATGCGGCCATCACCATGCGCGATGGCCTGCATCGACAGCTCATACACGCGCGGCAACCCGGCCGATGGGCCGGCGGCCAGCGACGGCAACTGCCGGCTGTAGCCGCGCGGCAGGTGGCGTCGCGCGGTCTGGATCTGTTCTTCAATCAGGTAGTAGTTGTCGAGCAGCCATTCCCCAGCCGGCGTTACCGGCCGCTGTTCGCGCACCACGCTGCTGAGCAGCGTGTTGGCGTCTTCCAGGACACGCTCGTTCGCTTGCAGGCGATCAAGCAGGCGCTCCGCGCTGGGCCGCGTCCGTACGCGATGCTGGCGCGCAAGCGCGCGGCCGTACACCTCCATCTGTTCAACGCTGTACAGCGCGGCACGCAGTGGGACCTCGGTGGCTTCGATGGTCGGGACCGAGGCTTGCCGCTCACGCCAGCGCCAACGCACGAGACGACGCAGGCGCAGCCAACGGCCAAAAAGACGACGAAGATGGGGCATAGGTTACCGAGGAGGCAGATCGCGTCCTGCATAGTTGCATTGGAGGTGCCGTGGTAGCTGTGAAGGCCGGGCTCGGTTGGTGCCGCCGGCGATCAATAGCCCAAACGAACTACCTTGATTTCGGTGAGTTCCGCGACGCCGACCCCGTTCACTATGGGCTGGCCGGATAGCAACGATAGGATTTTCGTGGTGCAACTGACCCGCTCGAGCTATCAGGTATACCTTAGCCAGACGGTATGGGATTGGATCAATCCGCGAACCTGCCGGCCGGCATGGCGGCCAACCATCGGCGAGGCCCTGGGCGTGGCACAGACGCTGGACAGGGCAGGGGCCGCCGCACTGGCGGCGGCAGGGCGGCAGGCGTTCAGTGCCTCCCACAGCCTCGTGCTTTTGTCTGCCGCGGGGTTGCTCGGTGTTCTGAGCGCGGTCGTGTTCTTCATGCTGAAACAGCGCCGTTCGGACGCTGGCACGGCGTCAACCGGCACCGCCGAAGCGGATCATCGTGAAGGTGCAGACGATGCGGCCCACTAGAATCAGCGCGAAGGTCTGCAGCGCGCCCGCCTGGCCAGGGATGACACATGTTCACTGCGTATTACGTACTGCTTGCCCTGCTCGTCATCGAGCTGATCCTCCAGGTGACCTGGCTGCCGCTGTACTACCGTTCGGGCATCCCACTGTTCAGCGTGCGCATTCCGGCACCGGCGGCCGCGCGCGCGCGGCTGGTGGCAGCTGGCCTCGAACATGACGTGGCCGAAGAGGGCGCGCTGGTGCTGGCCTTCCGCCAGCTTCCCGATGGCAACATCGCGTTCCGCGAGAGCTACGGACTTACCCTGCGCCGCTACTACCCAGCGATGCATGGCCTGATCGTGATCGATGCCGACCAACGTGAAGTCCGTGTCATGGGCTTGGCCAACTGGTTCACCTGGGGCCTCCTACTGCTGATGGGCGCCATGATCGCGGTGAGGCCGGCAACGGCAGTGATGCTCCTGATTCTGCCCATTCTGTTCCTGGGCTATTGGCTGCAGCGACGCCGGTACCAGAACGTGGTCGATGCGGTCCGCGAGCAGTTGGCATACGACCGCTCGCTGCTGCTCGAGCTGTCCCGATTGAAGCGGCCGTAGTCGGTCACGCCCCTGCCGGGTAAAGCCCTGGCAGGGGCGGGGTGACATTCAGTGCGCGCCAGCGCCACCCAGCCCTTTCTGCCGCAGTTTCAGATGGATCATGCACTTGCTTTGCGCTGATGCCGGTGCCGGTGCCGGTGCGCCAGCGTAACGATCTGGTCCGGGCTGGTCGGGCCGAGGCTCATAGCGCAACGCGCTCGCACTCATTCGCGCGACCGTCAGCGCTCGCCGCTCGCTCAACCCCTTCTCGACCATGCTCCGCGCCAGCAGCCTGCGCCCCGGTGCGGTCATTACTTTTTTCGCAACGCGTCCTTGATGACGTCGTTCTCGAGAACCTGCTCTGCCAGTAGTTTCTTCAGGCGTGTGCTCTTCGCCTCCAGGTCCTTGAGCCGCTTGGCGTCGGGCACGCTCAGCCGATTGCGTCCATGGCCGGGTGGTCCAGTGCCAGAACCGCCATCCCCTCGGCCACATCGGCGGTGCCGAAGCCGCCCCGCTTGCTGCCCTTGTCGTCGTAAAGCACCAGGCCGGCAACGTTGAAGGGCCGGCGGTATTGGATCCCGTCGATGATCGGGACCGTCAGCCAGCTTGCAAGCGATCAGAGGCAGCTCGGCGTCGAAACCGCTTGAGTCGGGTCCACTCCTGAACTAGCTTGCCTTTCGTACCCAAATCAAACGGCCTCCGATAGTGCCGGTGCGGATTGACATGTCCATGAGATCGATTGCTGGCCATGGACACTCCAGTGGTGACTGTGCCGCCTGTTTGTTGCCTTCTTTCGAATGTCCATACCAATGATGTTGCAGGTAGACGGACGCTTCGACCTGGCCATCGCGCTGGGCATCCTGGCCGCCAGCGGGCAGATCGACCCGCAGGTACTGTCGCGCTATGAATTCCTGGGGGAGCTGGCGCTCACCGGGGAACTGCGCGGCGTGAACGGCGTGTTGCCCGCCGCGCTGGCCGCGGCCCGGCTTGAGCGCACCCTCATCGTGCCGCCGGAAAACGGCGCCGAAGCCGGCCTGGCCCGGCATGCCGATGTACGCGTGGCGCGGACGTTGCTGGAGGTGTGCGCCGGGTTCGCCGAGCGCACCCTGCCCCGGGCCATGCCCGCTGACGTGGTGCACCTGCCGATGCCCGACCTGCGCGACATCCGCGGCCAGCCACAGGCACGGCGCGCGTTGGAAGTCGCCGCCGCCGGAGGCCACCATCTGCTGTTGATCGGTACCCCGGGATGTGGAAAGACCCTGCTGGCATCGCGGCTGCCCGGCATCCTGCCCGACGCCAGCGACACCGAAGCCCTGGAGACCGCCACGGTGGCGTCCTGCAGCGGCAGTGGTATCGACACGGCACGCTGGCGGCAGCGGCCTTACCGGTCACCGCACCACACCGCCAGCGCGGTGTCGCTGGTGGGCGGCGGCGCGCTTCCACGTCCGGGCGAGATCTCCCTCGCGCACAACGGGGTGCTGTTCCTGGACGAACTGCCCGAGTGGAGCCGGCACGCACTGGAAGTGCTGCGCGAGCCGCTGGAATCGGGCCACGTGGTGGTATCGCGCGCCTCGCGTAGCGATGCGTTTCCAGCACGGTTCCAGCTGGTCGCCGCGATGAACCCCTGCCCCTGCGGCTGGGCCGGTGACCGAAGCGGGCGCTGTCGTTGCGCGGCCGACAGCATCCAGCGTTATCGCGGACGCGTCTCCGGCCCGTTACTGGACCGGATCGACCTGCATGTGGAGGTGCCGCGACTGGAACCCCATGCGCTGCGCGATGACGCGCCGCAGGGCGAAGACAGTGCCGTGGTGCGGGCGCGGGTGGTGACCGCCAGGGCGATGCAGCTCACGCGCAGCGGCAAGCCCAACGCACAGTTGGTGCCCGCCGAACTGGGCCGGCACTGTCGCTTGTCCGGGGATGACCAGCAGTTGCTGGAAGACGCGGTGGAGCGGCTGCAGCTGTCGGCGCGGTCGATGCACCGGATCCTGCGCGTGGCGCGCACCATTGCCGATCTGCACGGGGCAGCGGACATCGCGACCGCGCATCTGGCCGAGGCGATCGGCTATCGGCAATTGGACCGGGGTGGAAGTGCCTGAGGCGATGCCGCCCGGCCCGCACCGGCATTGTTGATCCCCACGCAAAAGAACTTTCCCCGCAGGCAACTTACTCCGCAACCCTCCAGGCAACAGACTACCGGCCAGCCGCTAGACCGGCGTCCGCTACGTCCCCCCCGACTGGAGTCATTCCTTGAGCATTCCTTCTTTTGGCGTCGGCACCTTCCGGCTGACCGGCCAGACCGTCATCGATTCGGTCCGCAACGCACTGGCATTGGGTTACCGCGCCATCGATACCGCGCAGATCTACGGCAACGAGGCCGAGGTCGGCCAGGCCATCGCCGACAGCGGCGTGCCGCGCGAGTCGCTGTTCATCACCACCAAGATCTGGGTGGACAACCACGCCGCAGACACGCTGTTGCCCAGCCTGCGCGAGAGCCTGGCCAAGCTGCGCACCGACTACGTCGACCTCACCCTGATCCATTGGCCGGCCCCGGACGGCGCCGTTGAACTGGCCGAGTACATGACTGCCCTGGCAGAGGCCAAGCAGCTCGGCCTTACCCGGGAAATCGGCGTCTCCAACTTCAACATCGCCCTGACCCGGCAAGCCATCGCGGTGGTGGGCCAAGGTGAAATCGCCACCAACCAGATCGAGCTCAGCCCATACCTGCAGGGCCACGCGCTCACTGACTTCCTCACTGCCGAAGGCATCGCGGTCACCTCGTACATGACCCTGGCCTACGGCAAGGTGCTGCAGGACCCGGTGCTGGTGCGCATTGCCGGCAAGCACCAGGCCACGGTGGCGCAGGTGGCGTTGGCCTGGGCGCTGCAGCTGGGCTACGCGGTGATTCCTTCCTCGACCAAGCCGGAGAACCTGGCCAGCAACCTGCTCGCCCGCGACCTGCAGCTGGACGCGGATGACATGGCGCTGATCGCCACGCTGGAACGCAACGGCCGCGAAGTGAATCCGCCCGGCCTGGCCCCGGTGTGGGATTGAGCGGCGCGCGGCCATGACCCCTGCGCTCGCCCGCCTCACCGCCGGTGGCTTCAGCATCGGCGTGGAGGCCCCCCTCGACAACGACTGGACACCCGGCGGTGAACTGGCGCGGCGCAACAGTGGTCGCCTGCCCGGCGAGCCGGACATGCAGCGCCATGCGGCACTGGCGCAGCTGGTCGACCGGCTCGGTTTCCGTGCGTTATGGGTACGCGACGTACCCGTGTACGACCCGTCCTTCAGCGATGCCGCGCAGGTGTTGGAGGTGTTCACCTACCTGGGCTACCTGGCCGGCATCACCCACGACATCCTGCTTGGTACGGCAGCGGTGGTGCTGCCGCTGCGCGAGCCGCTGCTCACGCTCAAGGCTGCTGCCAGCGTGCAGCAGCTCAGCGGCAACCGCCTGCTGCTGGGCGTGGCCAGTGGCGACCGGCCGGTGGAGTACCCGTTGTTCGGCCGCGATTTCGCCAACCGCGGTGCCCGCTTCCGCGAGCAGGTGGCCCTGCTGCGTGACCACGCCCGTACCCGCCTTCCCGAAGCACTCGACCTGCTGCCCCGGCCGTCCACCCCACTGCCCCTGCTGGTGGCCGGGCTGGCGCAGCAGACCCCGGCCTGGATCGGCCAGCACATGGATGCCAGCCTCGCCTTCCCGGGCACCCCGGAGGAACACGCACACCGTGTGGCCGCGTGGCGCGCGGTGGCCGGCGACAAACCCTATGCCAGTTTCATCCACCTGGCGTTGGATGCGCATCCGGATGCACCGATGAAACGCTGGCGCTTCGGCTTCAGTGGCGGCCGCAATGCGCTCATCCATGAGCTGCAGGCAATGCGCGCGGCCGGCGTGAACCACATCGGCCTGCACGTGCGCCGCAACCCGCGCCCGCTGGACGACACCTTCCACGAGATCGCCGACTACGTGCTGCCGCACTTCCACCCGGCACCGGCCCGCACCGACGTGCCCGCCCCCTCCCCACCTTCCTGCACAGAGGCATGATGAAACGTCTGACTTCCCTCGCCCTCGCCGCCAGCCTGCCTCTGGCCCTGTTCGCCGCTGCCGCTGGCGCAGCCGACTGGTACCCCTCCGCCTACGGTGCCGATGATGAGATCGGCGCGGCCAACCTGCTCACCGCCGAGGGGGTCAGGCAGGCGGTCAGCCTGGTCAAGACCGGCAAAACCTACCCGCTGGCAGTGCCCGTGGACAAGCACCTGCCGGCCTTCCGCCACCGCAGTTTCCACCTGTACAACGTGCAGGTCGGCCAGCAGGCGGGCAAATCGCTGGGCCCCAACAAGTTCACCTTCAACGATGAGCTGGTCAACGGCTGGACCGGCGTGGGCACCCAGCTCAACGGCATCGGCCACATCGGCATCGACAACGTGTACTACAACGGCAACCGTGCCGCCGACTTCGTCACTGTCGACGGCGTCAACAAACTGGGCGTGGAGAAAGTGCCACCGATCGTCACCCGTGGCGTCGTGCTCGACATGACCGCGCACTACGGCAAGGCCATCGTGCCCGGCGGCACCGAGTTCAGCGTGGCCGACATCCAGGCCGTGCTGAAGCGCCAGCAGCTCACCCTGCGCAAGGGCGATGTGGTGCTGTTCAACACCGGCTGGCTGGAACTGATCGGCAAGGACAACGCGCAGTTCCTGGAGATCGAACCGGGCATCGGCATGGACGCGGCCAGGTGGTTGGCCGACCAGGGCATCGTCGCTTTCGGTGGCGACACCTGGGCCTCGGAGGTGTATCCCAACCCGCACGGCGCCGACGAATTCCCGGTCAACCAGTACATGCTGGCCAAGCGCGGCATCTACAACCTGGAACTGATCGACAGCCGTGCACTGGTGCGCGACCAGGCCTGGGAATTCCTGTTCGTGCTCGGCCAGCCGCTGTACACCGGATCCACCCAGGTCAACATCAATCCGGTCGCGATCCGCTGAGCGCGCAAGACAGCAAGGAGAACACAATGCGCATTTCCGTCCCCACCCGCATGGGCTTCGGCACCGCCCCCCTGGGCAACATGTACCGCAACATCCCCCAGCAGGAGGCGCTGGCCACCGTCGAAGCGGCCTGGCAGCAGGGCATCCGTTACTTCGACGCCGCCCCCATGTACGGCGCCGGGCTGGCCGAACTGCGCCTGGGCGAGGCGCTGCAGCACCATCCACGCGACGCCTACGTGCTCAGCACCAAGGTGGGTCGACTGATCCTGGACGAGGTGGAAGACACCGCCACCCGCGACCTCGGCGAGAAGGGAGGGCTGTTCGAGCATGGCCTGCCCAACAGGATCGTCTACGACTACAGCGCCGAGGGCACCCTGCGCGCCATTGAGGCCAGCCTCAAGCGACTGAAGACCGACCGCCTGGACATCGTGTGGATTCATGACCCGGCCAAGGACTTCCACGGCGAGGCCTGGCGCGAGGTGTTCGACACCGCGATGAACGGTGCCGCCAAGGCGCTCACCCGCCTGCGCGAGGAAGGGGTGATCAAGGGCTGGGGCCTGGGCGTGAACCGGGTGGAGCCGTGCGAGATGGCCTTGAACCAGTCCGACCCGGATGGCTTCCTGATCGCAGGCCGCTACACGTTGCTGGACCACGCCGATGCGCTGCGGGCCTTGATGCCGGCCAGCATCGCGCGTGGCCTCGGCATCGTGGTGGGCGGGCCGTACAACTCCGGCATCCTGGCCGGTGGCACGCACTACGAATACCAGCAGGCCACGCCGGAGATCCTGGCCCGCGTCGCTGCATTGCGCACGCTGTGTGCCACGTTCGGCGTGGATATCCGCGCCGCCGCACTGCAGTTTGCGCTGGCGCATCCGGCGGTGGCCGCCGTGATCCCCGGTGCCAGCCAGCCTGGTCGCATCGCCGAGAACCTGGCGTTGGCCGCGGCGGTGATTCCACCAGCGTTCTGGCAGGCGCTGCGGGCGCAGGGGCTGGTAGCCGTCGAAGCGCCGTTGCCGGGGCTGGCGTAACGACGCAGGGCCGCCTGATTGCTGACCGTGGCTGATGCCAGCCGCCGATGGTTCCCGCGCAGCCCAGAAGGGCATGCTCAGGTCGCGTCGGCATAGATCCGGTAGCGCAGCAGCCGCAGCCCAACCACGTCGCCCAGCACGGGCAGCGGCAGGGCCGGTGTGGCGGCCAGCTCAACGTCCACGGTGCCGGCCTGCCCCGGCAGTGCCAGTGCGATGGTGGCGCGGTCGGCCAGGGTGCGGGTCGCCAGCACGCGCGCCTGCAACCCGTCGTCGGCCGTGGTCAGCGCGATGTCGTGCGGCCGCACATGCAAGGTTGCGCGGCCGTGCCCGATGCTGTGGCAGGCCAGCGGCGCGGTTTGCCCGTCGATGAGAAAGCGGCTGCCGTCGCGCGTACCGGCGAGCGTGTTGGCACGGCCGATGAAGCCGAACACCGCGCGTGATGCCGGGGCGTTGTAGATCTCCTCCGGCGAGCCGACCTGGTCGATGCCGCCTTCGCGCATCACCACGATGCGGTCGGCCAGTTCCAGCGCCTCGTCCTGGTCATGGGTGACGAACAACGTGGTCTGCCCGGTCTGTTCGTGCAGCCGCCGCAGCCAGCGACGCAGCTCGACGCGCACTTTCGCGTCGAGCGCGCCGAAGGGCTCGTCCAGCAGCAACACGGTGGGTTCGATGGCCAGGGCACGCGCCAATGCCACGCGTTGTTTCTGCCCACCGGACAGCTGCTCGGGGTAGCGCCCGCCCAGGCCGGGCAGCTGGATCAGCGCCAGCAGCTCGTCGACGCGGCGCAGGATGCTCGCGTTGTCCGGGCGCCGGTGGCGGGGGCGGCTGCGCAGGCCGAAGGCGATGTTCTCGGCCACGGTCATGTGGCGGAACAGCGCGTAGTGCTGGAACACGAAACCCACGTTGCGCTCGCGCAGGCTCAGCCGCGTCGCATCGGTATCGCCGAACAGGACGCGGCCATTGTCGGCCGGCAGCAGCCCGGCGATGACCCGCAGCAGCGTGGTTTTGCCGGAACCAGACGGCCCCAGCAAGGCAACCAGCTCGCCCGCCTCGATCTGCAGGTCGATGCCATCGAGCGCGGGTTGCCCTGCATAGCGCTTGGACACCCCTTCGATACGCAGGTCGGTGCCCTGTGCGTGCGAGCGCCGGCCGGCAATTGCCTGCGTCTGCAGCTCGCGCGGCGCGATGCTGCGATGGCCGGGTGCGGCGGCGTCGTGCTCGATCTCGGGGCAACTGCCGATGCGCGCGAACGACGCGGCGACCTTGTGCGGGCTCATAGCGGAATCCTGGAAAGAGGGTGATGGATCAGGCACGTCGGCGTCATCACTGGCGCCGGTGCGCGGCGGCCAATGCATCGCCGTGGCGCGCTTCCAGCCAGTACTTGGCCACCAACGTGATCAGCGCCAGCGCCGCCAGCAATGAGGCCACCGCGAACGCCGCCGTGGCCTGGAACTCGTTGTAGAGGATCTCGATATGCAGCGGCAGCGTATTGGTCAGGCCACGGATGTGGCCGGACACCACCGAGACCGCACCGAACTCACCCATCGCGCGCGCGCCGCACAGCAGCACGCCGTACAACAGCCCCCACTTGATGTTCGGCAGTGTCACCCGGAAGAACATCGTCCATGCGCCGGCCCCCAGCGAACGCGCCGCCACTTCTTCCTCGGTGCCCTGCTGCTCCATCAGCGGCACCAGCTCGCGCACCACGAACGGGAAGGTGATGAACAGCGTGGCCAGCACGATGCCGGGCCGCGCGAACAGGATGCGGATATCCCAATGCGCCAGCGCTGTCGCAAACCAGCCGTTGGCGCCGAACAGCAGTACCAGGCACAGACCGGCCACGACCGGCGATACCGCAAATGGCAGGTCGATCAACGCCATCAGCGCCCGTTTGCCCGGGAAATGAAACCGGGTGATCGCCCAGGCGGTGGCCAGCCCGAACACGGCATTGACCGGGATCACGATGGCGGCGGTGAACAGGGTCAACTGCAGTGCCGAGACCGCGTCCGGGTCGGTCAGCGCGGCAAACCAGCTGCCCGCGCCCTTGGCGAACCCGGCGGCCAGCACCATCACCAAGGGCAGGATCACCAACAGCGCCATGACCAGCGCGGCCAGCCCGATCAGGCTCCAGCGTACCCAGGCCGGTTCGTCCAGCGGATGCTGGTGGGCTACCTGTGGCTCAGTGTGCATGCGGCCGCCGCCTTGCATGTGCGAACAGCAGTGGAATCGCATTGATGACCAGCAGGCACAGGAACGAGGCCACCAGCAGCACTGCGGCAATGGCGATGGCGCCGTTGTAGTCGTACTCCTCCAGCCGGATCACGATCAGCAGCGGGGCGATTTCGGTCTGGAACGGCCGGTTGCCGGCGATGAAGATCACCGACCCGTACTCCCCCAACCCGCGCGCGAACGCCAGCGAGAACCCGGTGAGCAGTGCCGGCATCAGTTCGGGCAACAGCACCCGGCGCAGCGTGGTCAGCCGCGAGGCACCCAGCGAGGCGGCCGCTTCTTCCTGCTCGCGCCCCAGCGTCTGCAGGATCGGCTGCACCGTGCGCACCGCGAACGGCAGGCCGATGAAGACCAGCGCGATGACGATGCCGGTGGTGGTATAGGCCAGCTGGAGCCCCAGCGGGGCCAGCCAGCGGCCGACCCAGCCGTTGGGCGCATAGATCGCGGTCAGCGCGATGCCCGCTACTGCGGTTGGCAGCGCGAACGGCAGGTCAACGAGCGCATCGAGCAGGCGCCGGCCCGGAAACCGGTAGCGCACCAGTACCCAGGCCAGCAGCGCGCCAGCCAGCAGGGCCAACACGGCCGCGACCAGCGCGGTGATGAAGCTGACCTTCAGCGCGGCGTGCATGCGCGGGTCCTGCAGCGCGCGCAGCCAACCGCTGCTGCCCAGGCCGGCGGCATGCACGGCCAGTGCGGTCAGGGGCAGCAGCACGACCAGGCTCAGCCAGGTCATGCCCAGCCCCAGGCCCAGCCCGAACCCTGGAAGCGGCTGCCGCCAGCGCCGGCCGGGCAAGGCGATGGCGCTCATGCCCGGGACCGCAGGCGTAGCGTCGGGGCGAAGAAAGGCCTCATTTCGGCTGGTAGATCCGGTCGAAGAAGCCGCCGTCGGCAAAGTGCGTGGCATGCGCCTTGGCCCAGCCGCCGAAGGCCTCGTCGATGGTCACCTGCGCAATCGGGTGGAACCGTGCCAGCGACGCGGCAGGCACACTGCCCGGCACGACCGGACGGTAGTAATGCGCTGCGGCCAACCGCTGCCCGGTGGGCGAGTACAGGTAGCGCAGATAGGCCTCGGCCAGCGCCTGGTTGCCGTGGCGGGTGGCGTTGCGGTCGACCACCGCAACCGGCGGTTCGGCCTTGATGCTCAGGCTCGGATAGACGATCTCGAAGTTGCGGCTGATCGCCGGGTCGGCCAGGGTCAGCAATGCCTCGCTCTCCCAGGCCAGCAGCACATCACCAATGCCACGCTCGACAAAGGTGGTGGTGGAGCCGCGTGCGCCGGTATCGAGCACCGGCACATTGCGGAACACCTTGCCGAGGTAGTCCAGCACCTTGTCGCCATCGCGATAGGTGCGCGAGGCCCAGGCCCAGGCCGCCAGGTAGTTCCAGCGTGCGCCGCCGGAGGTCTTCGGATTCGGGGTGATCACGCCGATGCCCGGCTTTGCCAGGTCGCCCCAGTCGGCGATGCGCTTGGGGTTGCCCTTGCGCACCAGGAACACGATGGTCGAGGTGAACGGCACGCTGTTGTGCGGCAGACGCGTCTGCCAGTTGGCCGGCAGCAGTTGGCCGTTGCGGGCGATGGCGTCGATATCGCCCGACAGTGCCAGGGTCACCACGTCGGCTTCCAGGCCGTCGATCACCGAGCGTGCCTGTTTTCCGGATCCGCCGTGCGATTGGCGGATTTTGAGGGTATCGCCTGCCTCGCCGCGCCATTGCGCAACGAAGGCGGCATTGAACTCGGTGTAGAACTCACGGGTGGGGTCGAAGGAAACATTGAGCAGCTCGACCTCCTTGGCACTTGCCGCCGAAGACACCAGGGCGAGCGCCAGCAGCGCGGTCTTGAGGAGAAGCTTCATCGTGGGCGGTCCGGGCAAGGTGGGGAATCAGGCGGCGTGTGCGAGTGCGGTAGCGGGAACAGCGTCCAGCGGCGGTGCACCGAACCAGTGCAGCGACGCGGCCAGTGCGGCCACTTCGCCGATGACCAGCAGCGCCGGCGAACGCACGTGGTGCGCGGTGGCGCGTTCGGCCAGCTCGGCCAACGATCCGGTCACCACGCGTTGGTCGTGGCGGGTGCCGTTTTCGATCAGCGCGAACGGGGTATCGGCCGCACGACCGTGCGCGATGAGCTGATCGCGGAACGCGGCCAGCCGGGCAACGCCCATGTAGATGGCCAGCGTCTGCCGCGGCTGCGCGAGTGCGGCCCAGTCCAGGCTGTCCTCGGTGCGGGCGCAGTGTGCGGTGAGCAGGCGCACCGACTGCGCATGCCCGCGGTGGGTCAGCGGAATACCGGCATAGGCGGCGCAGGCGACCGCCGCGGTGATGCCGGGCACCACTTCGTAGGCGATGCCGTGCGCGCGCAGCACTTCAAGTTCCTCACCGCCACGCCCGAACACGAACGGGTCGCCGCCCTTGAGCCGCACCACGCGCCGGCCGGCCTGCGCATGTTCGACCAGCAGCGCGTTGATCTCGTCCTGGGTGGTGGCGTGATGGCCGGCCTGCTTGCCCACCTCGATGCGCTCGGCATCGCGGCGCGCCAGGTGCAGCACGTCATCGCTGACCAGGCGGTCGTGCAGGATCACATCGGCCTCGTTGAGCACGCGCAGGGCACGCAGCGTGAGCAGGCCCGCATCGCCCGGACCGGCACCCACCAAGGCAACCGAGCCGAGGGTCGGCGCGTCCGCGCTGGCGGTGTCGTCCTGCGCGGCCAGCACGGCATCGAAGGCGCGCGCGGCATCGATATGCCGGCGGCGGCGCAGCAGCGACTGCAAAGGGCCGGCCAACAGGCGCTCGAACGCGCGGCGGCGCGCACCGATGTCCGGCCAACGGGCACGGATCCGGTCGCGATGCTGCGCCAGCAGTTCGGCCAGGGCACCGAAGGAGGCATCGAACTGGATTTCCAGCCGTTCGCGCACCAGCCGCGCCAGCATCGGCGCACCGCCGCCGCTGGAGATGGCAATCTGCAGCGGGCCGCGCTCGACCCGTGCCGGCACGTGGAAGCGCGACAGCGCGGTGTCATCCACCACGTTGGCCCAGATCCGGCGGGCGGTGGCGGCCTCTGCGACCTGTGCGTTGACCGTTGCGTCGTCGGTGGCGGCGATCACCAGCCAGGCCGTGTCCAGCCAGCTGGCCTCGAAGCTGCCATCGAGATGGCGAATCTTTCCCGATGCGGCCCACGCGGCCAGGGCCGGCTCCAGCCAGGGTGCACCGACGTGCACCTGCGCACCGGTGTCGAGCAGCGACTCGACCTTGCGCCGGGCCACCGCACCGCCGCCGACCACCAGCACGACGCGGCCGCGCAGGTCGGCGAACAGCGGATAGAGGCGGGCATCATCCAGGGACATGCGTCGGCTTCGTGGCGAGGGAGAGGTTGACGCTAGCGGTCGGGCCGCAGGCGCGGAAATAGCGCACGCGCCTGCCATCATGCGATCCGGGCATAAGTGCCGGATCCGGAACGGGGCAGGCGCAGCGGCGGACTAGACCGCCAACTCGGGGCCATCGTCGAAATGCAGGCCGCATTCACGTTTCAGGCCGAAGAAGCGCGTGTCTTCCTCGCGCATGCCAGGCTCCAGCTTGCGCGAGGTATGCCGGTCGCCGATGGAGACGTACCCTTCGTGCCACAAGGGGTGGAAGGGCAGCGCGTG
This sequence comes from Stenotrophomonas sp. GL_101, assembly GCF_057835675.1. Taxonomy (NCBI): domain Bacteria; kingdom Pseudomonadati; phylum Pseudomonadota; class Gammaproteobacteria; order Lysobacterales; family Lysobacteraceae; genus Stenotrophomonas; species Stenotrophomonas sp. GL_101. Next base: position 4,441,128 of record NZ_CM174432.1, read on the forward strand.
CTGCTCCAGGTAGGCCCGCACGTCCGCATCGCTCCAGTCGGCCAGCGGGTGCAGCTTCCAGCGGCCGTCGCGGCGTTCCAGGAACTCGATACCGGCCCGTGTCTTGGCCTGGCTGCGGCGCAGCCCGGCAAACCAGGTGCCCACCTCCAGCTCGCGCAGCGCACGCTGCATCGGTTCGACCTTGCGCAGGCGGTTGTAGCGGGTGATGCCGTCCACCCCGTCCTCCCATACCCGCCCCAGCCGCGCCTCCATCCAGGCGATGCCGATCTGCGGCCGGTACACCTTCAGGTTCAGGCCCAGACGCTCGGTCATCGCATCGATGAAGCAGTAGGTCTCGGCGAACAGATAGCCGGTATCGACGACGATCACCGGCACGTTCGGCTGCTGCTGGGTGACCAGGTGCAGCGACACCGCCGCCTGCGCGCCGAAACTGGAGGACAGCGCATGCGTACCGGGCGTGTTGGCCAGGGCCCATTCAATGCGCTGCTCGGCGGTGCGGGTGCCAAGCCACTGGTTGAGGTCGGCAAGGGCGACGGAGGATTGGGCGGCGGTGCTCGGATCGGGCGGTGTCATGTGGGAACCTGTGCGGATTTCCTGAGGGTGGGAAAAAGACAGCGTGTGGGCCAAGCCCGCTCAGGCCAGCAGCCGGAGCGGTAAGACGTTATTGCGGTCATCGCGTGGATCGATCGCGATCAGCTGCTGGCGCAGCAGGAAATCACCGAAGCCTTCGTCGGCTTCCCGTGCCTGCGCGTACGTGGCGAACAGCGGATCCAGCGCACTGAGAATCTGTGCCTCGGTGATGTTCTCGCGGTAGAGCGTGTTCAGGCGTTGCCCGCGATGGTCCGCGCCCAGCATCAGGTTGTAACGCCCCGGTGCCTTGCCCACGAGCGCGATCTCGCCCAGGTACGGGCGCGAGCACCCGTTGGGGCAGCCGCTGATGCGCAGGTGGATCGAGGCATCGCCGATGCCGTGCTGATCGAGCAGCGCTTCCACCTTGCCGACAAAATCGGGCAGGTAGCGCTCGGCTTCGGCCATCGCCAGGCCGCAGGTGGGCAGCGACACGCAGGCCAGTGCATTGCGCCGCAGCGCGCTGGCGGTACGCCAGCCATCCAGCCCATGCGCGGTGACCAGCGCATCCACCTCTTCGCGCAGGGCAGCGGGAATGCCGGCGATCACCAGGTTCTGGTTCGCGGTCATGCGGAAGCGTGCGCCATGGCCGGCGCTGGCATCCAGCAGACGCGCGATGTCGCGCAAGCCGGTGAGGTGCGTGACCGCTGCACCCAGGCCATCGAGTGCACCATCGACGATGCGACCGGCCGGAATGCGCAGGGTCAGGTGCGCCTCGCCGTTGTCACCTTCCATCCAGCCGAATCGATCCCCGTTGTGGACGAAGGCGAACCCGCGCGGCGGCTGGAATGCAAAGCCAGTGCGGCGCTCGACCTCGGCCTTGAACCAGTCCAGCCCGTGGTCGTCGATGGTGTACTTGAGCCGCGCGCGCTTGCGCACCTCGCGGTTGCCATGGTCGCGCTGCGCGGTGACCACCGCCTCACCCACCGCAATGACCTGCGCGGGCGTGACAAAGCCGATGACATTGCCCAGCCGCGGGTAGGTCTCGGCATCGCCATGGGTGGCCCCCATGCCGCCGCCCACGCTGACGTTGTAGCCCAGCAGCGTGCCGACATCGTCATCCAGGATCGCGATGAAGCCCAGGTCCTGCGCGAACACATCCACATCGTTGTACGGGGCCACCGCGAAGCCGACCTTGAACTTGCGCGGCAGGTAGCGCGTGCCGTAGATCGGCTCCTCCTCCACCCCGCTCCCCACCACCAGCACTTCATCCAGCCAGATCTCGTGGTACGCACGCGTGTTGGGCAGCAGGTGTTCGGACAGCGCCGCCGCATCGGCATGGATCCGCGCATGCACCGCCGACAGCTGCGGGTTGGCCGAGACCGCGACATTGCGGTTCACATCGCCGCAGGCCGCCAGCGTATCGATCAACGTGGCGTTGATCGCCTGCATCGTGGCCTTCAGCTCGGTCTTGATGACGCCGTGGAACTGGAACGCCTGCCGGGTAGTGATGCGCAGGCCACGCTCGGCGTAGGTGGTGGCGATGGCATCGAGCTTCAGCCACTGTGCCGGGGTCACCACGCCGCCGGGGGTGCGGGTGCGGATCATGAAGCTGTAGGCCGGCTCGACCTTGGCCTGCCGGCGCTCTTCGCGGATATCGCGATCATCCTGCTGGTAGCTGCCGTGATACTTGATCAGGGTCTGGTCGTCTTCGCGCAGGCTGCCGGTGACCGGGTCGGCCAGGCTTTCCAGCAACGAGCCGCGCAGGCGGTGGCTGCGCGATTTGATCTCTTCAACCGAATGCGCGGACATCAGTACACCTCCCGGGCGTAGCGGCCCTGCGACTGCAGGGCGGAAACACGTTCGGCCGCCGCCTCGTGGCTGCCCAGGTGCTCGGCGAAGATGTCCAGCAGCGCCTGATGGACATCGCGGCCCATGGCCAGCGCGCCGCACACATACAGGTGCGCGCCACCTTCCAGCCAGTCCACCAGCGCCCTGCCCTGCTCGCGCAGGCGGTGCTGTACATACACCTTGTTGGCGCCGTCGCGCGAGAACGCCAGGTCAATGCGGTCCAGGGTGCCGGCCTTGAGCGCCCGTTGCCACTCCAGCTGGTAGAGGAAATCGCTGCGGAAGCGCGGGTTGCCGAACAGCAGCCAGTTGCGGCCGCTGGCGCCGATGGCGGTGCGTTCCTGCAGGAAGGCGCGGAACGGTGCCACGCCCGTACCGGGCCCGATCATGATGACGTCGCGGGACGGATCGGCCGGCAGCCGGAAGCGCTCGTTCGGCTCGATGTAGATCGGCAGCTGCTGCTCTTCACCGGTATCGGCCAACAGGTGCGAGGCGACGCCCCAGCGCGGCTGCCCTGCCCGCGTATAGGCAACGTGGGCGACGGTGAGGTGTGCCTCGTTGCCCACCACCTTCTGGCTGGAGGCGATCGAGTACAGGCGCGGCGTCAGCGGGCGCAGTGCCGCCACCAGTGCAGCGGCATCCCACTGCCCGGGCGCATCGTGCAGCAGGTCGATGACCTGGCGTTCGGACAGCCACGCGGCCAACCCTGCGGCGTTGTCCGGTGACAACGCGTTACGCAGCACCTCGTCATTCGCGCGTTCGGCATGCGCCGCCACCAACGGCCGTGCCAACCGTGTCAGCTCGCGCTTGCTTGAAAGCCACTCGCGCAGCGGCAGTTCCGCCCCGCCGTGGCTGACCGGCGCGTCCCCGTCCAGCCGGCTGGCGGCCAGCACCGCATCCACCAGCGCGTCGGCGTTGCGCGGCCACAGGCCCAGCGCGTCACCGGGCTGATAGCTCAAGCCGGCGCCTTCCAATGACAGCTCGATATGGCGCACGTCCTTGTCGCTGCCGCGCGTGGTGATGCGCTGGTTGACCAGCAGGTCGGCGGCGAAAGGTACTTCGCGGGAAAAGGCGGAGGTTGCCGCAGCGGCATGCGGACGCAGCGGCGTCACCGTGGCAATCGGCTTGAGCACGTCCTTGGCGGCGGTGATCGCACGACCGCGCCACGGCACCGCAACCGTCTCGATATCCAGGTCCGCCTCACCCAGCTCCAGCAGGCGCTGCCCACCAAGCTCGGCCAGCCGCGCATCCAGCTGCCGAGCGACGGCGCAGAACTGCGGGTAGCTGGTATCGCCGAGGCCGAGCACGGCGAACTGCAACTGCTCCAGCCGCGGTGCACGCTTGCCGAGCACGAAGGCATGCAGCTCACGCGCGTCGTCGGAGGGCTCGCCTTCACCCTGGGTGCTGACCACCAGCACCAGGTGTCGCTCGGTCTTCAGTTCCCGCGATGAATACGCATCGGCCCGCAGCAGCCGCACGTCGATACCGCCCGCCCTGGCGTCCTCGGCCAGCTGTTCGGCCACCCGCCGGGCGTTGCCAGTCTGGCTGGCGTAGACGATGGTCAGCTGCCCGGCCTCCACGGCGGCTGCACGCAGCCCCGGAGCGGTGTGGGCGGGCGGCGCCCCCCGCGTCGCCAAGCCTGCGGCGTAGCCCGAGAGCCACCACAGCCCCGTTGCATCGAGGCCTTCGACGATACGGCCAAGCGCCGCTGCCGTCTCCTCGGAGAAGGGGGTGGGCTGCAGGGCGTTGGGAGGCGACATGGGCAGGGCGACCGTCGGGCCGCAGGTTCGGAGTCGACCCCAAGGCTAGGTCAGCAGCGTTACGCGGAGAAGCAACCGACGGTTATCGCCTTATGCCGCGCGGTGATTTACGGAGCGGGTGGGGGCGCTGCCTAGAATGCGGCCAGTCCCAACCGACCGCCTTGGCCTACCACCGCACATGAGCCTCACCTCCACCGCCAGTGATCTCGACCGGCTTGAAGCCGAAAGCATCCACATCCTGCGCGAGGTCGCCGCCGAGTGCCGCAACCCGGTGCTGCTGTACTCCATCGGCAAGGACAGCTCGGTGCTGCTGCACCTGTTGTTGAAGGCCTTTGCACCGGCGCGCCCGTCGATTCCGCTGCTGCATGTGGACACCACCTGGAAGTTCCAGGAAATGATCACCTTCCGCGACCGACGCGCAACTGAGACCGGCGTGGACCTGCACGTGCACATCAACCCCGACGGCGTTCGCGACGGTGTAGGCCCGCAGTCGCACGGTGCCAGCGTGCATACCGAAGTGATGAAGACGCTGGCGCTCAAACAAGCACTGGCGGCCGGTGGCTACGATGCCGCCATCGGCGGGGCGCGCCGCGACGAAGAGAAGTCGCGTGCGAAAGAACGCGTGTTCTCGTTCCGCGATGGCCAGCACCGCTGGGACCCGCGCCAGCAGCGCCCGGAGCTTTGGAATCTGTACAACGCACGCGTCAGCAAGGGCGAAAGTGTTCGCGTGTTTCCGCTGTCGAACTGGACCGAACTGGATGTGTGGCGCTATGTGCAGCGCGAGCAGATTCCGGTGGTTCCGCTGTACTTCGCCGCCGAGCGCCCGGTGGTCGAACGCGATGGCGCGCTGCTGATGGTCGATGACGCACGCTTCGTGCTGCGCGAAGGCGAAGTGGTGCAGTCACGCCGGGTGCGCTTCCGCACGCTGGGCTGCTACCCGCTGACCGGCGCAGTGGAATCGGACGCCGAAGACCTGGAGGCGATCATCGCCGAGATGCTGGCCGGGCGGGAGTCCGAACGTGCCGGGCGGCTGATCGACCATGCCGACGGCGACTCCATGGAAAAGAAAAAGCGCGAGGGGTACTTCTGATGCACCGCGCGCCCTACAACCTGGGAAGAAACGTGTCATGAGGCAAACAGCGGCATTGGATTTCCTGCGCGTGGTGGCCTGCGGCAGCGTCGATGACGGCAAGAGCACCCTGATCGGGCGCCTGCTGCACGAGGCCGGCCGCGTACCGGATGACGAACGCGCGGCACTGGCACGCGCCAGCGCCAGCCACGGCACGCGCGGTGACGACATCGACTATGCGCTGCTGCTGGACGGGCTGGACGCCGAGCGCGAACAGGGCATCACCATCGATGTTGCCTGGCGGCATCTGCAGACCGCGCAACGACGCTTCCTGGTCGCCGATTGCCCGGGCCATGTGCAGTACACCCGCAACATGGCCACCGGTGCGTCGATGGCCGATATCGTCATCGTGCTCGTCGATGCCGGCAAGGGCCTGCTGCCGCAGACCTTCCGCCACACCGCCATTGCTGCGCTGTTCGGCGTGAAGCATGTGCTTCTCGCCGTCAACAAGATGGACCGCATCGGCTACCAGCGCGACACCTTCGAGCAGATCGCCGCGCAGTACCGCAGCCACGCCGCACGCTTGGGCATCGACAACGTCACCGCGATTCCGGTAGCCGCCGCGGTCGGCGACAACGTCACCACCCGCTCCACGGCCATCCACTGGTACGACGGCCCCAGCGTGCTGGAGCACCTGGAAACGGTGCGCATTCCCTCGCGTGAGGGGGATGCCACGCGGCTGCCGGTGCAGTCGGTGCTGCGCGATGCCCAGGGCGCGCGCTGGCTGACCGGCACGCTGGCGGCAGCCGGGCTGGAACCGGGCGATAGCGTTCGCGTGGAACCGGCCGGCGTCGCCGCCACCGTCGCGGCGATCCATGTGGCCGGCCAGCCGCGCGAGGCGGCCTACGGCGGCGACGCGGTGGCGGTGCGCCTGCGCGAGGATGTCGATGCCGGGCGCGGTGATGTGCTCACCCTGGCCCACGCGCCGCTGCAGAGCAGCGACCAGTTCGTCGCCGATGTGCTGTGGTTCGACGAACAGCCGCTGATCCCCGGCCGCCGCTATCAGTTCAAGCTGGCCACGCGCACCGTGGGTGCACGGATCAGCGAGCTCAAGCACCAGCTCGATCCGGAGAGCCTGCAGCCGCTGGCCGCCAAGCGGCTGGCATTCAACGAGATCGGCGGCATCGCCCTGTCGCTGGATGCGCCGGTCGCCTTCGCCCCGTTCGACGAAGACCGCGCGCTCGGCGGCTTCATCCTGGTTGACCCGCTGACCCGGGCCACCGTGGGGGCGGGCATGATCCGGCACAGCCTGCGCCGCGCCGACAACGTGCACTGGCAGGCGCTGGATGTGGATCGCACGGCGCGCGCCACACTGAAAGGCCAGCGGCCCCGCTGCGTGTGGTTCACCGGCCTGTCGGGCGCGGGCAAATCGACGATTGCCAACCAGGTGGAGCGCAGCCTGCTGGCACGCGGCGTGCATACCTACCTGCTCGACGGCGACAACGTGCGCCACGGCCTGAACCGCGACCTGGGCTTCACCGATGCCGACCGCGTGGAGAACCTGCGGCGGGTGGCCGAGGTGGCCAAGCTCATGACCGACGCCGGGCTGATCGTTCTGGTCAGCCTGATTTCCCCGTTCCGCGCCGAGCGCGCTGCCGCGCGTGCGTTGTTCGGCGAGGGGGAATTCGTGGAGGTCTTTGTCGATACCGCGCTGGAAGAGGCCGAGCGCCGTGATGTCAAAGGCCTGTATGCCAAGGCACGGCGCGGTGAACTGCCCAACTTCACCGGCATCGATTCGCCCTACGAAGTGCCGGCCTCGCCCGAACTGGTGCTGGACACCGCAGTTGAAACTACCGATCAGTCGGCCCGGCGGGTAATCGCCGCCCTGCTTGACTGAATCCGGGTACGGCTTGCCGTGCTGGGCCTGACGTGGTCGCGACACCGTGTGCCGGCTGGACGCACGCGGCCCACTGCTGCACCCTGTCATGCATGCGCATTGAACAGCTCACGCTTCCCACCGCCGATGTCGCCGTCACCGCCGCCTACTTCCAGGACGTGCTCCAGCTTCCTGTGCGGGATGCACAGGTGACTCTTGGCTGGAGCCGGCTGCAGCTGGAACCGGCCGGCAGCCGCCCCGTCGGTGGCGTCCACCTCGCCTTCAACGTGCCGCACAACCGCTTCACCGAAGCCACCCGCTGGCTCGACGCGCGCGCCACGCGCCAGCGCAACGCCGAGGGCCAGGAGCACTTCAGCTTTGAAGGCCGCTGGGATTCGGAGTCGATTTACTTCACCGGGCCGGATGGCCTGATTCTGGAGCTGATCGCCCGTCGCCGGCTGCCTGCGTCATCCCGGCAGGGCCCGTTCCACGGCAGCGAGATGACCTGCATCAGCGAGGTCGGCCTGCCCGTGGCTGCCGTGGCTGCCGCGCATGCGCAGCTTGACGCCGCCTTCGGCATGCAGCCACTGTCCTCGCCCACGCCGTACTTCGCGCCGTTGGGCGACGACGAGGGCCTGCTGATCGTGGTGGATGCCACCCGCCGCTGGTTCCCCGAGCAGCGCGTGCTGCCCAATGCGCAGGGGTTGCAGGTGCGCCTGAGCGGCGTAACTGCCGGTGCCTCGCTCGCCGATGCCGCGCAGGGCTGGCGTGCATACGCCGACTAGCACAGCCCTACCAGCTGCCCGATGCGCCACCGCCACCGCTGCGCCCACCGCTGCCGGACCAGTCACTGGACGAACTGCTGGACGAACTGGATGAACTGTCCGATGCGCTGCTGGCGCTGGAACCGCGGCCGCCGCTGGACCCACCCCGGCTGCTCCGTTCCATCACGTTCATGGTGAACACCCAGATGAAGTACAGCACGAAGCTGCCCACGCCCAACGCCGCATAGCCTTCGGCAGTGCCGGCGTTCGCAAAGAGCGTGTTCACCCCCCACGCAAACGCCGCCGTCACGGCGGAAAGCAGCAGCAGACGCACGCAGAAGCCGGTGCGGCCGGCCTGCCAGCGCGCCCGCAACGCAAGCACCTGGAAGGCCACCAGCATGCCCACAATGCCCAGCGCCACCATGAAGGTGATGTTCAACGCCAGGCTGGGCACCGGGCGGCCGTCAGCCACGCACGCCAGGCTGGCCAACGCGCTGGCGCCCAGCAGCGCGCACAGCACCCAGCGCAGGCCGCGGCTGCGCGGCCACAGCCAGCCCAGCAACACGGTGCCCGGCACCAGGAATGCCATCACCAATGCCAACGCCAGCGTATCGCCCGGCGTGATCAGCGCGCAGGCCAGTGCGCCCAGCAGCACCGCGCCCACCCCCAGCAGCGGTCGCAGCCACCACGGGTGCTTGCCGCCGCGCTTTGGGCCATGCGGGCGAGGCGCTGGCCAAACGCCGATGGCAAAGCCCGCTGCCAGGACCAGCGCAACGATGCTGTCGCCGCGCCGCCACTCCTCTGGGAGCTTCACGTGGTTGGGATTGTTGTCGGCCACCTCGCTCGGTGGCGGCAGTGCCTCGCCGTCCACCAGGCCTACCAGCAGCGCGCTGCCGTCGAGCAGCCCTTGCCCGGGGTCGCCTTCGCGCAGGCGCGGGAGGATCGCCTCATCGATGATGCGCCGGGCGTACGCATCGGGAATGGCGCCTTCCAGCCCATAGCCCACCTGGATGCGCACGCGCCGGTCGTGCATGGCCAGTACCAGCAATACGCCGTCATCCACGCCCTTGCGGCCAATCTGCCACTGGTCGAACACCCGCTGCGCGTAGGCCTCGATGCCGTCCTCGCCGGTGCTGTCCACCACCAGCACCTGCAGCTGCGCACCGCGCCGGGCCTGCAGGTCCAGCGCCTGCGTCCGCAGCTGGTCGGCCTGCGTGGCCGACAGCGCCTGCACCGTGTCCACGACCGGGTCGTGCAGGTCGGGGATCGGCGTGGGCGCGGCCAGCGCCATGAGCGGCAGCAGGCACAGCAGCCATATCCATCGCCCCCACTGCATCATCCTGCGCGCCATCGCTGCGTCCGGTTAGGTGTGTGGGCGCATGCTAAGCGAAATACAGCGGCGTCAGGGCGGGCACCCGCGTCATGCCATTGCCTGCGTCCGCCCAATCACCCGGTGTCAGCCACACTGCGCGGCCAGCGTCCGCGCGCGCGCGCTGGCCGCCTCCACCGCCTGATCGATCAGAGCTTCCCAACCGCCGCCCTCAAGCACGGCTACCGCCGCCTGCGTCGTGCCACCCGGCGAGGTTACCCGCGTGCGCAGCGCGACCGGTCCGTCGGCCGACACCGCCAGCATCCGTGCGGCACCCAGCACGGTCTGCACCACCAGCTGCCGGGCCAGCGCCGGCGGCAGGCCACGCACGCACGCGGCCTGCTCCAGCGCCTCGGCCAGCAGATACACATACGCCGGGCCGCTACCGGCAACGGCGGTAACGGTATCCAGCTGCGCCTCGTGCTCCAGCCACACGGTCTGCCCTGCGCCGCTGAACACCGCTTCGGCGCAGCCACGCTGCCCGGCACTCAGGCCTGCGGCGGCATGCAGGCCGGTGATGCCCGCGCCGATCGCTGCGGGCTGGTTGGGCATGCTGCGCACCAGCGTGTCGATGCCCAGCCACTGCTGCAACTGCGCCTGGGGGACGCCGGCCATGATCGAGATCACCAGCGGGCGCACGTCTGCAGCCACGCCCGCCAGCGCTGCGCAGACCGCAGGTGCCACCTGCGGTTTCACCGCCAACACCCATACCGGCGCGACCGCGGCAGCCTCGGCGCTGTGTTCGAAGACACGCACGCCCAGGTCATCGGCCAACGATTGACGAATGCCCGGCGCGGGATCGGCCACCGCAATCCGCACGCCCGCCCTGCCCTGCGCAAGCAACCCTTCGATCAAACAGCGTGCCATGTGCCCGCCGCCGATGAAGGCAATGTCGGCCACCGCCGTCATCGGGGCCGCTCCGCACCCAACTGTGTGTCCAGCCACTCCAGCACGCGCTGCTGCACATCGCGCCCATGCGCGGATTCAAAGAACCAGTGCGGCCCGCGCGGGTAGGTCACCATGTCCACCGGCGTGCCGTTGAAGCGCAGTGCGCGATACAACATCTGCCCCTGCGACAGCGGCACGCGCTGGTCCTGTTCGCCATGCAGGATCAGCACCGGCACCTTGATCCGGTCCGCGTAACGGATCGGCGAGTGCGCGTCGTAGACGGCGCGGTTGCGTACCGGGTCGCCGAAGTAACCGGGCAGGTAGTCGGGGGTGTCGGTGGTCAGCGCCATCGCGCCGATGTCGATCACGCCGGCACCAACAATCGCGGTCTTGAAGCGGTCGCTGTGAGTCACCGCCCACGCCGCCATGTAACCGCCGTAGCTCCAGCCCCCGATTGCCAACCGCTGGGGGTCGACCACGCCTTCGCTTTCCAGCATGTCCACGCCATCCAGGATGTCCTGGAAATCCGCGCCGCCCCAGTCATTGCGCGCCATCTCGGTGAACGCATGGCCGGCGCCTTCGGAGCCGCGCGGGTTGGGCAGGAACACCGCATAGCCGTGCGTGGCCAGCAGCTGCGCCCAGTCATGCCACGAGCCCAGCCAGCCCGACCACCACGCCCACGCCGGGCCGCCATGGCCCTGCACCAGGGTGGGCAGTGGCGTGCCGCGCGTCCAGCCCGGCGGGGTCACCAGCAGGCCGGTGATGGGCAAGCCATCGCGCGAGGAAGTCCATGCCAGCTCGCGCACCTCTCCGTGGGCCCAGCCCGCCACCTCCTGATGGTGCTCGGTGCGTACGGCCAGCGTGCCGCCGTTGCGCACCCACACTTCCGCCGGCTGCGCATCGCCGATGCCGATGTAGGCGCTGCGGCCGCTGGCGGTGGTGGTGAACCCGGCGTACGGAATCTGCGGGCGCGCCATTTCCCGCCAGCGGCCGGTGCTGGCGTCCAGCTGCAGGAATGCACCGCGCACGCCGCGTTGGCCCAGGCCGACCAGGCGGTGGTTGTCCTGCCAGCGCGCCAGCCACAGCGTGCCGTTCCAGTCCGCGCCAAGCACCACGCGCCGGCCCGTGGCGAGGTCATGCACGGTGATGTCGGCGACCATGCCGTGCTCACCCAGGTGCCCGTAAAGCAGCCGGCGGCCATCGGGCGACCATTGCAGCGGATGGGCCGAGGCGCGCGCTTCCAGCACCTGCCCCAGCGTGCCGCTGGCGGCATCGAGCAGCACCACGCGCGAGCGGTACCAGTAGTCATTGAGGGTGGTGCCATCGGAGACGCGCAGCGCGAGCGTGCGCCCGTCCGGCGACCAGGCCAGGTCGTGCACCTGCAGGGTCGGCGCGGTCAGCGCGCGGGTGTCGCCACTGCGCAGGTCACGCAGCCATACGCGCGTGAACGCGGCAGGCTGCTCGACCACCACCGCATCGTCCTTGGCAGCGTGTGCGGCAGTGAGCGCGGCATCTGGCGCATCCGCGGCCAGGTAGGCCACGCGCGTGCCGTCAGGCGATACCTCAAAGGCGCTCACCGCGCCGCTGGCGCGGGTGATCGGCGTGGCGCTGTCGCCGCGTGCATCGATGCGCCACACCTGCATGTCGGCCAGGCCGGCGGTGGCCTCGGTGGCCGGCAGCGGCCGGTTCGAGAGAAAGTCCAGGTGCTGGCCGTCGGCACTCCAGCGCGGATGCGCCTCGCTGGCCGTCTCCGGCGCGGCCAGTTCATGCGCGGGCGTCGTGCCGCTGGCCGCAACCCACCAGATCCGGCTGCGGGGCGGCTTGCCCGCTGCCTGCGGCGTACCCACGGTATAGGCGATCCACGCACCGTCGCGGTCGATCTGCGGATCGGCGACGGTGTGCAGCGCCATGATCTGCGCAGGGGTTGGCACCACCGGCGGCGCCTTCGCGGCCGCCAGGGCCGGCAGCCACGCGGCGATGCACAGGCAGGCGGCGAGCATCCGGTGCGGCATCGGGGTCATGCGGAGTGTCCTTGCGGGGTGGATTGCAGCAGATGCTGGCGCGCCCATTCTGCGCCGCGGGCGATGGCATCGCGCGCGGTGTCCGATACAGCCATCGCTTCGATGAAGCTGTGCGGCGCGCCCGGGTAGACCTGCGTGCGGGTCTGCACCCCGGCATCGGCCAACCGCTGCGCCATCGCGAGGTTCTGCTCGGCCAGCACATCGCGGTCCCCCCACAGCAGCAGCGCCGGCGGCAGCGCGTGCAATCGCGCGTGCAGGGGCGCCATCAACGGCCCCGCCGCGTGCGCGGCGTCCGGCCCCAGGTAGGCGGCCCAGAACTCGTCCATCTCCGCGCCGCTGAGCATGTCCTCCGGCCCGCCCAGCGTCTGCCGCGCGGTATCGGACAAGGCGGGCGTCCAGGCGCCGTAGTTGAGCACCAGCGCCTGCACCCGGTGCTGCTCACCGGCCTCGCGCAGGCGCAGGGTGGTGGCCACAGCGAGATTGGCGCCGGCCGAATCACCGCCCAGCGCCAGCCGGTCGGCATCGATACCGATGCCCGCGCCGTGGCTGCGCAACCAGTCCAGCGCGATCAGCACCTGGTCCAGCGCCGCCGGGTACGGGTGCTCAGGTGCCAGGCTGTAGTCGATGGCCACCATCGGCATCTGCGCGGCAGCAGCGTACTCGCGCAACAGCCGATCGTGCGTATCCAGCCCAAACAGACACCAGCCGCCGCCGTGCAGATACACCAGCGCGGGCGACGGCGTAGCCGCTACCGCGTGCGGGTACAACACGCGCACGCCGAACGGACCCTGCGCAGAGGCAAGGCGGACATCGACGATCTCGCGCATCTGCGGCCCGCCCGCGCACCAGGGTGCGCGTGCCTGCGCGGCAATCACCCGGCGTTCGGGCCAGCCCAGCGCACGCCCGCCGCCCAGCCGTGCACCTTCGCGGCAGACGCTCTCGATGAAGCCACGAATCTGCGGGTCCAGCGCGTCCAGGCTGCGGCTCATGCGCGCTCCCCGGCGAAATCCCGCATCCAGTCCACCAGCGCCTGCTCGCCATCGGCCTGCAGGCCCAGCAGCAACTGCGCGAAATCGAACCGCGCTTCGTCCTGGCCCAGCTTGAAGGTGGCGCGTACCTCACGCACCGCCCCCCGCAGCGCACTCACTCCGGTGGCCAGCCGCGCATAGCGCTCGCCCATTTCTTCCAGCGCCCAGGCGCGGGTGCGGCCGGCCTCCATCTGGGTGATCAGCGCATCCAGCTCGGCGCGGATGTCCGCTTCCTCCTCGCTGACCGCCACGTCCAGATCGAACACGGCGGCGGCGTAGTTCCAGCTGGGCGCCTGGGTACGGTCGTCCAGCCAGCTCGGCGACACATAGGCGTGCGGCCCCATCACCAGTGCCTGCGCGCGACCGTCGCGGTGCAGCCGCGCCACATGCGGGTTGCGCCGCGCCAGGTGGCCGCGCAGTGCCACCAGCTGCCCCTGCGCATCGCATTCGGCGCGCAGCGGCAGGGGGGTGAACGCGGCATCCTCGCCACCGGCCGACACCAGCCAGGCGAAGGGTTGGGCGGCAAGCAGGCGCAGTACGTCGTCCTGGCTGCGCGCGGCATAGCGGCTGTCGCGGGCGTGTCCCATCAGTGCATCTCCTTCAATGCGGCGGCCACCGAAACCGTTGGCCAGCGGTCGCGCCACGGCGCGGCCTGTTCAAGTTCGGCCGCCAGCTGCAGCAGCAGCGGCTCCTGTCCGCGGTCGGCGGCAAACTGCACGCCCACCGGCAAAGCGCCGGCCTGGCCCAGTGGCAGCGAGATCGCCGGGGTGCCGGCCAGGTTCTGCAACGGGGTGTAGCTGATCCAGTCGAACATCGCCGGCATCAGCGCGTCGAAATCACGGTCCGGCGCCAACTCGCCCAGCAACGGCGGCGGTGTGCGCAGCGTGGGCGTCAGCAGCACATCGAAGCGCTGATGGAAGCGATTGAACACGCCCGGCAAGCCCGCCAGTACCGCGTAGGCCTGCTCCAGCGCATCCACGTCGCAGTGCATCCGGTGATACCGCGCCAGCCCATGCGTCCACGGCTCCAGCGCCCGCGCAGCGAAGTCCTCGCCGCCCTGCGCCGCAGCCAATTCCACCGCATCCAGCCCAAGCCGCGACCACAGCGTGTACAGCGCCTGCCAGACCTCGCTGCCCGGCAACGGATAGGCGGTGGCCTGCACCTCGTGGCCCAGCGCCGTGCACAGGCCCACCACCTCGGCCAGCACCGCGGCCACCGCCGGATCGGGCGCCACCCCGGGCAGCGCATCGCTTACCACGCCGATCCGCAGTCGGGCTGGCGGTCGCGCCAATGCGTCCAGGTCCAGCCCGGCATGCGGGTGCGCCATCGCGAACGCCCACGCGGTATCGCGCACGCTGCGCGACATCAGGCTGTCGGCCACGATCAGGTCTTCGATTGCGTGCCGGCCGCGCACCGCCACGGTGCTGCCACGGCCGGGCTTCAACCCCACCACCCCGCAGGCCGAAGCGGGAATCCGGATCGAACCGGCGCCATCACTGCCATGCGCCAGCGCCACGATGCCCGCGGCCAACGCCGCGCCGGCACCGCCACTGGAGCCGCCCGGCGAGTGCGCCGGCGCCCACGGATTGCGCGTGACCGGCCCCAGCAGCGGCTCGGTGGAGCCCATCAACCCGAACTCGGGCATGCAGCTCTTGCCGATTGCCACCAGCCCAGCCGCATCGAAGCGCTGCACGAAGGGCGACGCATCGATGGCGGCCACGCCACTGCGCGAACGCGAGCCGCCGCGCGTGGGCATGCCCGGGTAGCGCAGCGAATCCTTCGGCAACCACGGCACGCCGGCCATCGGCGCGGTGCGGTCCACCTGCGCGGCACGCAGCAGCGCGGCATCGAAATCGGTGTGGCTGAGCGCCCCCAGCGCGGGGTCCAGATGGCGGGCGCGCACGATCCCAGCGGCAGTGAGTTCGGCCGGCGACAGTTCGCCACGGCGCACCAGCGCGTGTTGGTCGTGCGCGTCCAGCCGACCCAGCTGCAGCGCGTGGGCCAGGGGAAAATCATCAAGCATCATGCGTTGGCGTCCTGCACAAGCCGGCGCGCGCGGCGCTGGCCATAAACGAGATAAAGGAAGGCGCCGATCAGCACATAGACCAGCAAAATGGTGGCCGGCAGGGTGTCGCCGCGACGCACCTGCGCCACCATGTCGCCCAGCACCGGGGCCATCATCGCCAGGCACATCACGATGCCCAGCACCGGCACCACGCCGATCCAGGTGCGGCCGATCCAGATCCCGCCCAGCGGCACGCGGAAGCCACCGCGCAGGTCCGGGCGGGTCGAGCGCAGCCACATCACCGCGATGCACACCACGATGAACGCCGAGGCGATGCCCAGGCAGATCAGGTCGCCCAGGATGCTGATCGGCAGCAACGCGGCGAGCAGCGCACTGGCCGTGCCGAACACCGCGCTGGCCAGCCAAGGCGTGCCCAGGCGGGGATGCACGCGGGTGAAGAACGCCGGCAGCAGCCCATCGCGGGCGATGCTCAGGCTGATTCGCGAGGCACCATACGCATTGGCCAGCAGCACCGAGCCCAGCCCGGTTAACGCGCCCACCTTGATCAGCACTGCAAAGCCGGGCCAGCCGATGCGGTCCACCGCCAGTGCCACCGGATCGGGCACGCCCAGCTCGCGGAACGGCACCAGCCCGGTCAGCACCGCACCGGCGGCGATATACAGCAGCGTGCACACCACCAGCGAGCCGAGGATGCCCACCGGTACATCGCGGCGCGGGTTGCGCGCTTCGGCCGCCGCCATCGACACGGTCTCAAAGCCGAGATAGGCGAAGAACAGCATCGCCGCCGCGCGCATCACCCCGGGCCAGCCATACGCGAACCCGCCTTCATTGGCCGGCAGGAACGGCTGCCAGTTGGCGCTGTCGATGAACTGCGAACCGACCCCGATAAACGCCAGCAGCACCGCGATCTTGATCAGCACCAGCACCAGGTTGGCCAGCGCCGAGCGGCCCACCCCGGCGATCTGCACCGCCGCGGCGGCCAGCACCGCCAACGCGGCAACCACGTTGGCGCCACCACTGAACGACAGCTGCGTGTGCCCGCCCAGCTGGCTGGCAACAACGCTGGAGGTAGCCAGCGCCATCGGCACCTGCACCTGTAGATCGCCAAGCAGACTGGTGAGATAGCCGGAGAATCCGGCCGCCACCGCGGCGGCGGCCAGCAGGTATTCCAGGATCACCATCCAGGCCAGCGCCCACGCCGCGCCTTCGCCCAGGGTGACGTAGCAGTACGAATACGCCGAGCCGGACACCGGGATCACCGAGGCCAGCTCGGCATAGCACAGCCCGGTGAACCCGCAGGCCAGCGCCGCCAGCACGAACGCCAGCAGCACCGCCGGCCCGGCGAAGCTGGCCGCAGCGGTGCCGGTGACCACGTAGATGCCCGCGCCCAGGATGTTGGCTATCCCCAACACCAGCAGGCTGCCCGCGCCCAGCCGACGGTGCAGGCCGGCGCGCTCGCCATCGGCCACCACCGACTCCAGCGTCTTGCGGCGGCCGGCCAGCTGCCAGCGCCCGATCGAACGGTGTTGCACCCCAACCCTGCCGTCCATGGCCTCAGTAACGCCAGTGCACGGTGACACCAACGGTACGCGGCCGCACCAGGCCTTCACCCACGCCGTTGGTTTCGGTCACGCTGCGGGTGATGCCACGCTTGTCGGTGAGGTTGCTGCCAAACAGGCTGACGTCGGTGGTGCCGAAGGTCATCCGGTAGCGCAGGTCGAACAGGTTGTAGTTGCCCTGCCGGTTGGGCGTAACCCCGGGCACCGCCGAGTTCAGATCGCTGATACCGCCGCCCACGTACTGGTGCGAGAGCGACATGGTGGGGTCGAAGCGCGCGTCGAAGTGGTAGGTGAGCAGGTTGCTCACCGTCCAGTCGGCCGAGCCCGGCAGCTGCGCACCGGCCGGCGCGGTGCCGTAGTAAAGAATCAGCAGGTCTTCATCCAGCCGCGCGTGCTGCCAGGTGGCCGACGCCTGCCATTCAAATGCATCCAGCGGGCGCCAGGTTGCGGAGAATTCCACGCCACGGCTGTAGGCCTTGCCGCCATTGCTGGCGTAGTTGAAGAAGTCCGGCGTCTGCAGCCGCAGCTGGATGTCCTTCCAGTCCACGTAGAACAGCGTGGCATCCAGCAGCAGGCGCCCACCGGCCCAGGTGGTGCGCGTGCCCAGCTCGTAGTTGATCAGGCTGTCGCTCTTGGACCCCGACGGCACCGGGTAGATGCTCAGGCCAGCGGTGTTGGGCTCGCCGAAGCGGAAGCCCTCGGACACCAGGCCGTACACCATCACATCGTCGCTCGCCTGCCAGGTCAGCGACACCTTCGGATTGAAACCGTCTTCCTCGGTCTGCTGGGTGGACACGATCGGCGCGCCGGGATAGGTCGAGAAACCCTCCTGCGTGGTGGTCGTGCGCACCTTGTTGCGGAACAGGCGGCCGCCCACGGTCAGCTTCCACGCCTCATTGAGGTGCAGGCTGGCTTCACCGAACAGCGCCGCCTCCGAGCCACTCAACTGCGTGCCGAAGCCGTTGAAGATCTCTCCGTTCGGCGCGATCACCGCACCACTGCCTGGGCCATACAACCGCGAGCGGTCGAAGGCGCCGGCCGCACCCTGCGCGCCCAGTGTTTCGTACAGGCTCTTGTCCGAATCGAAATACATGCCGCCCACCAGCCAGTCGATGCGACCACCTGGCTTGGACGACAGCCGCAGTTCGATGCTCTTGCCGCGGCTCTCGCCGCCGGAGGCGATGTACAACGGCGCGGTCAGGTCCAGGCCCAGGTCGGCGTTGTAGGCGGCGCGCACCGGGGTGTAGTCGAAGCGCCAGTCCTGCTGTTTCTTCTGGTAGGACAGCAGCGCGGTGAGGTCGGCAAAACCCAGGTCCTGGTCCAGCCGCAGGCTGTGCACGGCCACCTTGGTGTTGGTGAACTCCGGCAGCGCGGTCTTACGCTCCAGCTCGCCCAGGCCCACGATGCGGTAGCTGTTGTCGTCGCTGTCGGTGTTCTGCAGTAGGCTCAACCAGGTCAGCGTGGTGGCTTCGCTGGGGGTCAGCACCACCGACAGGCGGCCGCCATCCACCGTGCTGCTGTTGGCGCCGTTCTTGCCGGTGCCGATGTTGTCCAGGAAGCCGGGCGCGTCGCGATACTGCGCCACCGCGCGCACCGCCAGCAGGTCCTCCTTGATCGGCAGGTTCACCATCGCCTTGGCCGAATAGCCCACGTCGGCATTCCTGGTCTGGCTCACCGTCACTTCGGCGGCAGCGTCGAAGCCACTGCTGTCGGCCACGTTGGCCACGTAGTTGATCGCGCCGCCCATCGACGCCGAGCCGAACAACGTACCTTGCGGGCCGCGCAGCACCTCCACGCGGTTGAGGTCGAACGCATCGATATCGGGAATGGCGATGGTCCAGCCCGGCTCGGTCAGCGGCACCTCGTTGAGGAAGTAACCGGTGGTCGGCTGGCCCTGCACATTGCCCGCACTGGTGGCGATGCCGCGCATCACCACATGCGACACGCCCGGCTGGTAGTTGTTGAACACCACGCCCGGCGTGCGCTGGATGTAATCGGCCAGCGATTGCGCGCCGATGTCCTGCAGTTGCTGGTCGGTGACCGCCGAGACCGAGCCGGCGATCTCGCGCACCGACTCCTTCAGCTTGCCGGCGGTGACCACGATGGTCTCCAGGGTCTTGGCCGCATCCCCCGCCCCGGGGGCCGGCGCGGCGTCCTGTGCCCAGCTGGGCGCGCTGGCGATCAGGCCCAGGCAACAGGACAGGTGGATGGCGCGGGTCAGCTTGCGTACGTGGAAATGCGACGACATTGGCACGGTCCCCCAAGTGGCGATGGATGACGCTGCCGGCGGATTTTTCTGCGCGGCGGCGATCACGGCTGAGGTCGAGTGAAAGTGAAAACGGCTATCGCTGTCCAGCAGAAATGACGGGGCACTCACTGGCGCCAACGCATTGATTGCATTATGGTTATCTCGACAAAAGCCGAAGATGTGGCCGATATCACCGGTGAATTACGCAGAATCTGCGGCACCGGCCATCAAATAGCGAACAACCTGCGGTGCATGCCGCCCCGGAGTGTCATGACTGCCAAGGCGCTTGATCGCACCGACCTGAAGATCCTCGACGTGCTGCAGCAGGACGCGCGCATCACCAACCAGGCGCTGGCCGAGCGCGTCGCGCTTTCGCCCAGCGCCTGCCTGGCCCGTGTGCGCACGTTGGAGACCAAGGGACTGATCCGCGGCTATCGCGCGCATGTGGCGGTGGACCGGATCCGCTCGGTCACCGTGGTGCTGGCGCTGGTGACCTTCAAACAGCATGTGCTGGAAGAGTTCACCGCGTTCGACCGGCGCATCCTGGCCATGCCCGAGGTGGTCGAGGCGTGTCGCATCTCCGGCGCCTCGGACTATCTGCTGCGGGTGATCGTCAACGACGTCCACCACTGGAAGGACATCGCCCGGCAGCTGCTCGGCGGCGACTTCGGCGTGGAAAAGATCGTGTCGCAGTTCCTGATGGACGAGGTGAAACCCTTCAGCGGCTACCCGTTGGTGGATGCGTCGTCGAGCAAGCGCGGCGGGTAACGCGCCCTACCCCGCCGGTTGCCCGCGCCCGGCCATCGCGTTGAGCCAGGTGTGCTTGAGGAAATCGCGCACGGCCTGGAAACGCGGCGTTTCATACAGCGACCGATGCGTCCACAGCCACACATCCTTGCTCAACGCCGGTGCATCACGCACGCGCACCAACCCACCCACATGCTGGGCCACCGTGCATTCCACAACACCCAGCCCGCCGCCGGCGGTGACCCCATCGAGCACCCCCACCGAATAGTTGCAGCGCAACCACGGGCGATTCGCACCGGGCAGCGAGCGCAGCCAGCGCTCCACCTCAAACTCCACGCGCGGCTCGTCCAGCCCCACAAATTCCAGTTCATGCCATGCCTGGCTGGCAATCGCCGCCTGCCGCCGCGCGGCGTAGGCCTGGTTGGCGTACAGCGCATATTCCACCCGCCCCACGCGGTCACCGCGCAGGTCGGCGGTGTCCGGCGGCCCGTAACGCAGCAGCGCGTCGGCCTCGCGCCGCGCCAGGTTGTAGGGCTCGCGCGAGGTGAGCACCTCCACGCCCAGCCCGGGGTGCTGGCGGTTCAACCCGGGCAGCAGGGTAATCAGCAGGAAGCTGGCCCACTCGTCGGCATTGATGCGCACCGTGCCCACCAGCTCCTTGGGCGTATCGGCCTCGCGGGCGATCTCATCAGCGGCCTCTTCCATCTGCTCGGCCAGCGCGAACACCCGCTGCCCCAGCTCGGTGGGGATGCAGCCGGTGGAGGTGCGCTCCACCACCTTGCCGCCCAGCCGCTCTTCCAGCGCATCCAACCGGCGCGACAGCGTGGCCGTGCTCATCCGCGCGGCCTTGGCCGCCTCGCGCAGGGTGCCGCCGCGCACTACGGCCAGCAGCACCATCAGGTTGTCCCAGGGAAAGTGTTTCATATTTGAAACGGACGCCTGCAGTATTGGGGGTTTTCTGCCATTTTTGAAACTTATACCATGGCTGCCGGGCGCGCTACGAGCGTCGATCGCCGCCCCGCCTCCCCCTCCTTCGATCCGCTCTCCCCCCCCGCTTGGCGCTGCCGGCGGTGAACATCAGGTGCTGCACCATGAAAACCGAAAAGACCCTCTGGGACCGTGTTGTCCACGCTGTGCTGTTTGAGAGCATCGCCCTGCTGCTTTGTGCGCCGGTGATGTCCCTGGTGCTGGGCAAGTCGCTGTTTGAAACCGGCGTGCTGACCATCGCCTTGGCGACGTGCGCGATGCTGTGGAACATGATCTACAACGCGATGTTCGAGCGGGTGGAGAAGAAGTTCGGGTTCAAGCGCACCGTGCCGGTGCGCATCGGGCATGCGGTGGGGTTTGAGGGCGGGCTGGTGATTGTGGTGGTGCTGCTGGCGGCGTGGTGGCTGTCGATCTCCTACTGGGATGCGTTCCTGTTGGAGATGGGGTTGATCGCGTTCTTTTTGCCTTATACCTATGTGTACAACCTGGTGTATGACAAGGTGCGGGAGCGGTTGGTGCGGCGGGCTGCGGATCGGCGGGTTAGCGAAGCCTGATTGATTGTTGGGCCGGCACTGGAAATTCAACGTCACGGCAGGGCCACAGATGGCTTCCGGTACAGGAAAGACAATGAATCCAGGCGCTTCCGTTGAGTTCGTTGAGTAGCGCCCGCCTGGGCTCATTGGCGCTCACGTGCACCTCGCGGCCATTTTGGAAGCGATCCAAACCAATGTTCAGGCCACCCATCCTCCAGAGAGTGCAGGCGCCAGATCTGACGCTACTCAGCAAATACGTAGGTGCCAGTTCGCTGAGCAGTACTGCCATCTGCGGCCCGCTTTAACCCGGTGAGGTCTGTGTCAACAACATGGTTTGGCGCCGATTCCCGTCGTCCCAGCCGATCCACTTCGCGTCGGCATGCTATACCGGTGCACCATCAGTGCACACGGAGGGGCGGCTTATGCGCGGCGACAAGGTATCTGCACGCCCACTGTTACGAAAGTGGAGGCACTGGATATGCTCAGTTGTTGTCGGCGCGTTGATGGTGGCATGCAGTGAGCACGATGAGCCACGAACTCTCGACCTTGACGATGTCCATTTTCTCAATGTCCAGCAGACCCAACCGGGACAACTTCGAATACTGGGACTAATAGTTCATAGTGGCCAATCGGTGAGTCAGATCGAAAGCGTGTATGGGGATCGAACGATCCAGGTGAGGGTCGGGCTTGTCAACGCGAGGAAGGGACAATCCGGACGCTTCGAATACCTGGTTCCCCTGAACTCCGCAGTGGAGAGCGTGACGTTTGGAGACAAGCAGATCCTGATCTGGACCCGCAACGGGGGTGTTGTTAGACAGCGCTATGAGACCGGGAACATAGGCACACCCGAGAATACAGAATGACGGGCAATCCGGTGTCGATGGGAGGCCGATTGGGTGTGCGTTGAGGACCTGAGACAGACTTCTGCTCGATCCCGATTTCGGCCAGAAGTGCTCTTCATGAATCTAGGGAATTCACCGCGCAGTGGTCCTGGCTTAGCACGGACATCACCAGGGGAGGCAACTCACAGCCTCTTCTCTGAGCGCCATTGCCTCTACCATCGCAGGAATGACCCAAGCTAGTACGGAACAAGCTTGCTACGCAGGAAAATACTCGCAGACTTCTTGATCAAGTGGTAACTGGGAAGGGAGCCCACTGCTGCCCTGGGTTGCATCCGTTGCCCGTAAGGAGCAAAGTCTGCATATCCACAGGGGGATGGGCAATGGAACGCTCGCAATATATCGTTGATCGATGTCTGTATTCAGACGACATAGTGGCGCGAGCTGCACATCGCTACACGGGGCAGTTTGGTGTAGAGCTACGTAGCCAAAGCGATGGTCTGTCCGTCGTGTTTTCGGCATTGGGTAGTGACCCGCTTCCAAGCGATCTTTCCGTAAAGTTTTCTCGCGATTTGCTGGACGAACGGCTAAGGGCCGCTGTCCGCACGGAGACAGCCGGCCTGCAGCAGAAACTGATTAAGGCTGCCTTGCTGCAGGCAGAGCCGTCGGTGATCGTTGATGTCAAAGTTTAGGCCTCCGCAGGCCTTTGCCGCCTCGCAAACCTACCAACTGCTACCGTTCCGATTCCGGCGCCTTCCTTGGGACCCGGACCGGGCGTTTGTGTCCTCGATGGCCGGCGATTGGCTCGTGATGGGCATAGAGGATCTCCAACGGCTTGTTTCCCATGAACTGCCGACGGGATCACCCGCTTTTGCCGACGTGGAGGCCCGCCACCTGGCCGTAGCCGACACAAGCCGGAGCAGCTTGGCTCCCCTGCTTAGCCAGATCCGCAGCAGAAAGTCATACATATTGGGTGGCCCTGCGCTCCATATTTTCGTGGTCTCGCTTCGCTGTCACCACACTTGCAGCTACTGCCAGGTTTCGCGCCAAGAGACCAGCGCCACCACTTTCGACCTGGCCGAATCGCATGCCGAGCAGGCGGTAGAGCGCCTGTTCGAGTGGCCAAGCCAAGAGCTGACTATCGAGTTCCAAGGCGGCGAGCCCCTGCTCAATTTTGACCAGGTGAAAGCCATCACCCGGCGCATCGTCAAGCGCAACCGCTCCGCTCGGCGCTCGTTGCGGTTTGTCTTGGCCTCCACGTTGCACGATCTCACCGAAGCGCAATTGGACTTCCTGGCCGAGCACCGCTTCAAGTTGTCCACGTCGCTTGACGGCCCCGAGTGGCTTCACAATGCCAATCGTCCACGTCCCGGTCGAGACAGCTACCGCCGCACCCTTGACGGTATCGAGATGGGGCGGCGATGGCTAGGCGAGGACGGCGTATCCGCACTGACCACCCTGACCCGGCGCAGCCTTGAAGTTCCAGAGGCCATCATCGACGAATACCAGAAGCTCGGGTTCCACAGCATCTCGCTTCGGCCCTTGAGCCCTTATGGGTTCGCTTCCCGAACGGCGCGACGCACCGGCTATTCGACAGACGACTACCTCAGCTTCTATAAGCGCGCATTCGAGCATCTGGTCGCGATCAATCGTTCCGGATATGCCATGGAAGAATCCTATGCGTCCCTGCTGCTTTCCCAGCTCTTCACATCGTTCGGGCACGGATACGTCGATCTCCGTTCACCATCTGGCGCGGGGCTTGGTGCAGTAATTTACGACCATGACGGGCGCGTCTACCCATCCGACGAAGCGCGAATGCTCGCCGCCATGGGTGATGACAGCTTTTCGCTGGGCACTGTGTCCGAGCCGATAGCCAAGTGGGTCTCCTCGCCTGCCATGGCACGCCTGTTGGAAGCAGGTGTCGCAGAGGCCCTACCAACCTGTTCTGATTGTGCATACGTGTCGATGTGCGGGGCTGACCCAATTGAGCACTACGCCCGCCAAGGCGATACGGTGGGGCACCGGCCAAGCAGCGATTTCTGCAGACGCAACATGGGGCTGTTCGACTTTTTCCTGGAACGCTACGAGACCGCAGATCCGTTGACCCGGCGCTTGATGCGTTCTTGGGCGATCCCGAAGGCGCCCATGGAGGAGATGGCCGATGCTGCCGCTTGAGGCCAAGGCGGAGCTGTCGCCCCTGACCAAGGCATCGCTCCTCAAGGTGGTAGATCTAACCGATTTCGCCCAGGCAACCCTGCCCTTTGAACGCTTGGCGCTGGATCTTCGCGGCATTGCTCCCCAGCAGCTGAGCGAATCCCTGCTACAGCTTCCTTGGGGCGCCGTGATTCCACCTACAGGTGCAGCATTGCTGGGAGAGCTGCCGCTTGTTCGCCTCGAGGGGCCGCCCGGCCTTTGCAAATCCGGTGATGTCGTCGAGCTCAACCCCATCCAGCGCAAGGTTGCGATTCGATACCGACGTGGTGACACGGGCAATGTCCTGTTCGCTACCGAGCGCTGCAACAGCTACTGCCTAATGTGCTCCCAGCCACCTAGAGACATAGAAGATAACTGGAGAGTCAGGCACCTGCTCGATCTGATCGACTTGATCGACCTCGATGAATCCTCGCTGGCGATCAGCGGCGGTGAGCCGACGCTGCTGGGCGACGGCTTGGTCAACGTCGTCCGCAAGTGCGCGGACGCCCTGCCCAACACGCACATCCACATCCTTTCCAACGGCCGATTGCGCGACCCAGGCTTGCATGAGAAATTCGCCGGTCTTCACCCAAATTTGAGCTGGGGCGTCCCTTTGTATGGGGACCACTATGCACTGCACGACTATGTCGTACAGAGTGAAGGTGCATTCGCCCAGACCCTGCGCGGACTATATGCCCTGGATGCTGCCAAGCAGCGTATTGAAATCCGGGTCGTCCTGGTACGACCGACCTTCGAACGCTTGGTGCAGCTGTCCCGCTACATCTGGCGAAACCTACCCTTCGTGGAGCATGTCGCCTTGATGGGCATCGAGCCGATTGGCTTTGCCAAGGCTCACCAGCGCGAACTCTGGGCCGACCCGGCCGACTACGCGGAAGATCTTGCCGAGGCCGTCAGCATTCTCGCGGAGGGCGGAATTCCTGTTTCGCTTTACAACCTTCCACTCTGCACGCTGGATCGATCCCTGTGGCCCTACGCGGTGCAGAGCATCTCTCCTTGGAAGAACGACTATTTGCCTGCCTGTGACGCCTGCTCTGTTCGGCAGCGCTGCGGCGGATTTTTCTCGTGGATTACCCCGGCGTGGACCAGCCGTGCCGTCTCTCCCGTTCTGGAAGCCTAATCATGTCCAACGCACTGATGATTGTCGGCGCCGCCACGCTAGGAGCTCTGAGCACAGAGCCCCCCAAGGGTCAGTCCGATCTGTCCAGGCTTTCAGAAATGGACGGCAAGTACGCAACTGTCTTGAGCACGTCGCTCAATGCCGGACGCCACAACCTGTACGCCGGGCACCGGAGCCACAGCTCGCACCGGTCGCACAGCTCCCACCGATCCCACTCGTCTGGATCCGGAAGCTCCTATCGGTCCTATTCCCCGCCACCGGCCACCTACACGCCTCCGCCGAGCAGCTACACCGCGCCTGCCACTCCACGGACCAGTGGCACTAGTGGGAGCAGCGGCGGCAGCACCACGGGTTATCAAGGTCAGAATCTTCAGCCTGCGCCTCGAGCAACCTCGCCGGCAACCAACAACCTGACCCTGCAGCCCAGCTACAATGCCAAGCCAATTTCAGAAGGCCGGGACGCTGACGCGCTCAAGATGCTCATCATGCGTGTTCAGGCGGCGCTGTATTCCAAGGGCTACGACCCGGGTGCAATCGATGGCACGATGACCCCCGAGACCCAGTCTGCTCTCCGGATGTTCCAAATTGCCTATGGAATTCGAGCTACGGGTACGATGACGACCGCGACGCTGGATGCCCTCGGCGTGCGAATCTGAGCACGCCTTGCAGGTACTTCAAGAATCTGGCCCGGCGCCGATATGCCGCTTGGGCCGAGTCGTTGAAACCACCATGCACGCCGATTCGCGACGCCGGCGCTTCAGATATGGAGCGACGTCTGCTCTGGGCCAGAAGCGGGCGCTTGCTGTGGCTGACCACAGCCTACTATACCCTGGGTGATTCAAGCGGTAGTGGCCTACAGTCGATAAAAATGGCTTCCTTATGATTGCGCTCACGCCTCCGCGATATTTGCAGGTCCCCAGGGTGCAATCCACTGCTGCCAGTGCATTGTGCCAAGCGCGCGAATGTAAGCAGCGACTGTATGGGACGGCAGAGTCGCACCATCTCATTGGAGCTCAAAATGGCCCTATACAAGTACCTTCCGCCGGATCCGAACATCGTTATCGGCAACCTGAAACTTAGGTTCACACGTCCCAGCGGCCTAAACGACCCTTTCGAGCTGAGGCCCCATTTCAAGCATATCGTTAGCGAACAAGAGATAGCGGATAGGTTCAACGAACGATTCAACATCGTAGCTGCACTAGAGCAAGGATACGAAGACCTGCCGTTTGAAGTGAAATCTCGGTTGAGCAAAGCCGGTTTTGTCCAGTTCGCGCATGATGCGATTTCGGACAACAAGGAGGAGTTCGAGGGAACTATTCAATGTGTCCTCGATTCGTTTTTCCAAGAGCTCCCTAAACATGAGCAGGGCTTCAGACGAGCTTAATGAACACCTTGAGCGGATTGGCATTCTCAGTCTCACAACGGAGCCCGACAGCATATACATGTGGACGCATTATGCTGCGGCGCATTCGGGCTACGTCGTGGAATTCGATGAAACTCATCCATACTTCGACAGAAGAAGAACTGGGAAGGACGAATTCCTATATCTGCGGGAGGTCACCTACTACGATCAACTTCCGAAATACAACAGCCTAGGCGAGCTAGACGGGACCAAGGTTTTCTGCACCAAGTCATCGCAGTACGCGCAGGAAAAAGAGTGGCGCATGCTCGTCCCCCTGCCTTCGCTCACGCAGGAATCCAGCATCTCCGAAGAACTATTCGAATTCCCGGCTGATGCGGTCAAGAGCGTTGTATTCGGCGCGAAATCAACCGAAGAATTCAGAGCCAAGATTCGTCAGCGGCTAGCTGAAAATCCGGAGTTCTCCCACGTTGCATGTCGCCAAGTGACTGCTGACCACACCCTCGGCCGACTCATTGTGCGTGACGCTGAAAGCGCCGGCTGCCTGCACGGCGCTGACAGTGTTAAACCGATACAGGCCGAGCAAAGTCAAGTCGACCTACCACAACTTTAAAGGGTGGAGGGTACCGACCGTTTCGTCGACAACTAAAGTGAGAACATGAAGCAAGCCAACATTAACTACGTCACCGTCGGTGCCGGACAGTGGTGCGGGACATCTGGTAATCCCCCCGCTTTTAGCGGTCGCCAAAAGTGGAACTACGCTGCCAGTGCAAGCTTCTGCATTGGCGTGATGCCGCCGAGCGCCATGTTCGGGCGCTCGTGGTTGTAAGTCCATAGCCAACGGGTGGCGATGTCCTGGACCTGCTGGATGTCATTGAACAGATTGCTGGCAAGCCAAGCGTAACGCACGGTCCGGTTGTAGCGTTCGATGTAGGCGTTCTGCTGAGGATTGCCTGGCTGGATGTAGAGCAGCGCAATGCCTTGCTGCTCGGCCCATGCTTGCGTAAGCTCCCCCGTCAAGCAGACATTTCTAAAGTAGAGCTTCTGGTGTGAGCGGTACGGTACTCGACGGGGCTCATGCCGCTGAGCGAGTCATGTGGACGAATCTCGTTGTAATCGATCATCCACCAATGCGCTGCCTCACGTACGTCCTCAAGGCGTGCGAAGAGGTGCTGGTCCAGCACTTCCTCACGGAACGTGCGGTTGAAGCGTTCGATGAAGGCGTTCTGGTTGGGCTTTCCAGGTTGGATGTATCGCAGCGCCACGCCGCCGAGTTTGGCCCACTGGGTAAATGCTTCGCCCAGGAACTCAGGGCCATTGTCCGACCGTAGAACCTGCGGTAATCCGTGATCACGTTTGAGCTGCTCGAACACGCGCACCAAGCGACCAGAGTTGAGTGATGTATCCACCTCGATATGCAGCACCTCGCGGTTGAAGTCGTCGACCACATTGAACGTTCGGAATCGTTTGCCACAGGCCAACGCGTCACTCATGAAGTCCATGGACCAGACGGTA
Organism: Stenotrophomonas sp. GL_101; assembly: GCF_057835675.1. Lineage (NCBI taxonomy): Bacteria > Pseudomonadati > Pseudomonadota > Gammaproteobacteria > Lysobacterales > Lysobacteraceae > Stenotrophomonas > Stenotrophomonas sp. GL_101. Next base: position 4,469,463 of record NZ_CM174432.1, read on the forward strand.
TCTGGCTGCCTGGGAACATACAGCGGCACCCGCTCGCGCTTTGGCAGACGGCGCTTGGCCGCTCTTCTCAGGTTGAGCTTCATCGCCTTGTATACCCGATAGATCCGCTTCGGATTCCAGTCCCGTCGCTTCTTGCGTAGTTGATCGCTGCACTTCCAGAAACCTCGACTGGGCCGCTCCTCGACCAGCTTGGCCAATGCCGAGATCAACTCCGCATCGCGCACGGTCCAGTCCAGTGGCGGCGCATACCAGGCCGCACGAGACAAACCCACATAACCGCAGGACCGGCTCAGGGGGCGCGCGTGCACCTCGGTGAGGAAACGCACTGCCTCACGCTTCTGACCCGGCCCTACAGTTTTTTTGCGATCAGGTCCTTCAGCGCCGCGTTGTCCAGCGCCATTTCCGCATACATGCGTTTGAGCTTGGCGTTCTCAGCTTCGAGGTCCTTGACTCGACGAAGCTCGGACGCCTCAAGCCCGCCGTACTTGCTCTTCCACTGGTAATACGTCGCCGTGCTGATGCCGGCCTGGCGACATAGATCCTTCACCGCAAGCCCGGCATCGCCCTGCTTGAGGATCGTGATGATCTGCGTCTCGGTGAATCTTGATGTGCGCATGCAACCTCCTGGCTGGTTAAAGATGCCAGAAAGCTCTACTTATCGGGTGTCTGGCTGCCGGGGGAGCTTACGCTTGCAGCGCTCCGCTGATGTACTCGGGCCCATTGTCGCAGCGTATGGCGCGAGGCTTTCCGCGCCATTGAATGATCTGTTCCAAGCTGCGGATAACGCGCGCCGCAGGCAAGGAGATGTCGACCTCCATCGCCAGACCCTGCCGGTTGAAATCATCCAGTACGTTGAGCATCCGGAAGCTGCGTCCATCAGCCAGTTGGTCGTGCATGAAATCCATCGACCAAGTGTGGTTCGCCGCCTTCGGAACCGCTAGCGGCGCCGGCACTTCTCGGACGATGCGCTTACGCGGCTTGATGCGCAGGTTCAGCTCCAAATCGCGATAGATCCGATACACGCGCTTGTGGTTCCAAGCGAAGCCCTTCACGTTGCGCAGGTGCAGGAAGCACAGCCCAAAGCCCCAATCGCGGTAGGCGCTGGTCAGCCTGAGCAACCAGTCAGCGATGATCGCATTTTCTTGGCAGGCCTTGGCCTGATAGCGGTAGCAGGTCTGACTCACCTCGAACGTCCTGCACGCATGAACGATGCTGGTGATGCCTGCCTGGACCGCCAGTCTGGCCATCTCGCGACGCTGAGATGGCCTCACCATTTTTTTGAGAGCGCTTCCTTCAGCAGCTCGGCACTGAGCTGGGCATCGGCGTACATCTTCTTCAGCCGCCGGTTCTCGTCCTGCAGTTCTTTTAGCTGGGACACCATGGACGCATCCATGCCGCCGAACTTGCTGCGCCACTTGTAGAACGTCGCTGAGCTGATGCCATGCTGTCGGCAAAGGTCCGGGACAGGCGTGCCGGCCTCGGCCTGCTTGAGTACGGCGATGATCTGGCTGTCGGTGAATCGTGATTTCTTCATGGGATCTCCTCGGGTTAGGTTACGAGAAAATTCCACTTCTGGCTGCTACTAACCTGCGGGGGGATTACCATCTGACCGGGGTCCGCTTCCGGCCAATAGTCGCGACGAATCATGAGCATGCACCACACGTCATGTTCGGCCCCAGCTATGACAAGAATCGCCAATGAAATAATCCAGCTGCCATTCACGCCGAGCCGCAAAAGAACCACCACGCCGTGGGGAAGAGCATCGCCAAGAGGGAAAACACTTGAATGGCCGGCTTACCTGGTTCCGGCGGCAGAGGCCCTGGTGGATTCGCAGGGCTGGCGGTACTGCTATAAGATCCGCTTGTTGAACGGCAGAGTCAGCGCGCAGTCACTGGCAAGTGAGCGACAGGGGCTGCCTCCGCACGAAGTCAGATTCTCTGAGCAGCGCGGGCATCCTGCCTGCCCAGAAACGCCGACAAACGGCTGTCGTTATGCGCAGAATGTTGCGGCATCTGGAATTCCTCGAACTCTTGAGCGGCCATCACCCATGCGCTCGTGTTGGTCGAGCTACCAAGCGCGATGTCCTTCAACGATGTGCTGCCCCAGGGACGCCGGTCAACTTTGACGAAGGCCAGCACCCCGCCAACCATTATCCGATACATGTTGAGTCCGTTCTTGCGATCCAATTTTGGAGCTCGATAAGCGAAGACGCTGACATCGTCGGCATTGAGCCGAAGACGCATAAGCGCGGCATCAAAGAAGCCGGGAATCGGAGCACCCTCAAAGGCAACCTTCTGTAGCTCCGATTTGTACGGTCCGAGGTCGATCCTGCCAAGGTTGGGGCGGGTAACTGCGTATTTCCAGAGCAACGCTGCGTAGAACCGCAACGTAACGTCAGGCATCTGCTGAGCACTGACCACCGCCCCATCCCGTGCACCTATGCCAGCGTTCCGTAAAGATTCGAACGCTCTTGCAGTACTCCCTTCGAAACGGCCGATCAACGCATCACAGGGGGCGCAGAGGATGCTCAGGTCCACAAAACCTGACTGGCTCTCGCGATAGCGCTGAGTAGATGATGAGAGGACGGCATGCGCGCTCCCAACTTGGACTTCTACGGCCATCACGCGCGGAATAAGGTGCGACTTGATCGTAGGACTCGCGCCGCAAACAAGACAGTTCATTTCTTTCCCCACTTGACGAAGAATAGGCCGCATGAAATTAAGGTCCGACTAGTCCCCAGGTAACAATGTGACACCTGACATGCGAAGAAGGCCTACAACGCTAGTCCGGTCTCACCGTGACCGGGCCATTCGCCTCTTCACCACTTCAAAGCCTCTTCTGCGGCCTCAACGCCTGCTCGTTCGGCGTGTTTTGCCCAAAGGCTTGACACCCGGTTTTCACGGACACTTACGAGAAGGTCGACCGAGGCTCCCCACTAGAAAACCAACTTATCGGCCTTCATCAATGAAGCGCGCGATGTCGCCATGATCATCCCAAGTCATATTCATGCCCCATTTCCTCATGTAGTGACGCAATTCCTGCAAAGAGTCATCGAGAGCTTGCTTTGCTTCTTTGTATTCAGCCGCCCCCACACGGAGTGCATCCGCTACAGCGCCAGCTTGAGCAAGCTCTTCCCTGAAGGTGTAACGTTCGTTCATCAGGTCGATGAGTGCATTAGGGTCTGAGTAGTCATCTTGTTCCGAGATGGTCCTTCGGATCTCGCTAGCGCGCTCAACGACGACCGCGAGGCACTTCTGCACTCGCGAAAAAGCCGCTTCATTCGCGGCTTCAGCTATTACACTGGCGCTGCGCCGGCAGAAACGATCATTCTTTAGATCGAAATCGATTCTAACATTCCCTTTTGGGGTCGCCCGATAATCCTTACTGACATCCACGCGATGCAGAAACATTTCTTTTATCGAAAGATCCACAAGAACCACAAACACGGGCAGATCAAGCTCACGCCAGTAAGCAAGCTGCCTCTCGCTAACATACCTAAAGCTCTTCTCTTCCTCGCTGGTCGCCTTGATCTGAAAGGCAACAAATCGACCCGTGCTAGATCTGTCGTCGCTGATAACCTCTACTTGAGCATCAATTCCAATGTCGATGTCAAGCAATCTACACGGCCATGCCAGGACGCTGGAAATTTGATAAGCAAAGAAAAACTCCCCCGCATCGCCGTGGGCACTTTTGATCGGATACTTCATTTTGTAAAATTACCAACTAGCCATGGCATTACATTATAGCCGTGGGAAATAAGAGTTTCGATGTAGAAATGCTATCCTGCAACTAAAAGCAGCTCGGCTGCCGCAGAACTCATGTTTTGGGTCGGATAGCACCTTACGGCCTGGCGCTTCCCTCATCTATCCCTGATAAGCACCCCTTATCTCGCTCCTTGCTTTCCGGAGAGCGGCGTCCGCTTCCGGCCAGCAGCAGACCTTGGCGCAGAGCTCGAAGCTACAATAAATCTAGGCAGCCCCCGACAGTAGAGCGCCAGATGGCTTTGCTGAAGCCAGAGCTCGCCGGCCAAGCAAGCTTGGCTCGGCGCTAGCGCTTGGGGCTGACTCGCTTCTTCTTCAACCGAGCCTCAAACTCCGACACGACGTCTGCGAGCGAAACACCGCAGACCCCGGCCAGGTCTCTTAACTCGATCAGGTCGAGTCGGCGGGTGCCTCTCTCCACGTCACTCAAGTGGGACTGGGTGACGCCCAGCTGAGTCGATACGTCGGTCTGGGTGAGGCCTGCCTCCAAACGCATTTCCCGGACCAATTCGACTAGAACTGCGTACTCCGGACGATAGATGGTCTTTGGCATGGCCGCGTATATGGGAAGAGCGGCTTCCAAAGCTATATCGCACTTCCATATATCGGAACATACGATATTCTACAGACTCTTCCAAAGCGGAGAGACGGGATGGACGTACTGATTTCGGACCTCTACAAGCCATGCAAGAAGCGATTCCTGTGCGGCCGGCGCATCTCGCGAGCCGATCCCCCGCTGAGTGCACCTTGTACAGCTATTGGTCGCATAGACCTTCGGCGGCGGTCCATTGCCTCCGCTGCATGTGTGGCACCAGAAAATCTCGTGTCGATGTTTGCCCCACACAGCGTCAGCTTGCGCACCATCACCCCCATCTCTCCAAACTCACAACTCCAATTCACCCCATCAGTCGCACCACCTGAGACCCCCTGCGAGCGCCATCCCACTTCCACACATCCAGCGCACTCCACTTCGCATCATCGCAAATGCTGCCCACCTGTTCGGTTGACCCTCTGCGTACCCGCACGCATGGTGCACGCATGAACACACTCACGCGCATCGCCCTGCTGGGCGAGGTGGCCAGCATCCGCCAGGGCCATCCCTTCCGTGGTGCCATCAGCGCCGTGCCGACGGGCCCGGTGCAGGTCATCCAGTTGAAGAACCTTGCCGCCGATGGCCTGCACGAACGCGAGCACCTGCTGCGCACCGCGCTGCGCACACGCAAGCCGCCCGACTGGGTGCAGGATCAGGATGTTCTTATTGCAGCGCGCGGCAATCACCCGCTGGCGATGCTGCTGCACAACCCGCCAGACTCCACTGTGTGCAGCCCGCACCTGTACGTGGTGCGGGTAACCACGCCCGACCTGCTGCCGGCCTTCCTGGCATGGCAGTTGAACCAACGCGCCGCGCAGGCGTACCTGCGACAGCAGGCAGCAGGGTCACGCCAGCAGAGCCTGCGTAAAACAGCGGTGGCGCAGCTGCCGGTGCAGGTGCCGCCGCTGGTGCAGCAACGGCGCATCGTGGGCATGGCCAGCGCGGCACAGGCCGAACAGCGCTGCCTGGAAGCATTGATCCACATTCGACAACAGGAAATCGCCGTGGTGGCCGAGCAGGTATTGCAGGGGTGTGCGCGATGAACGTGATGGCTGCCTTGCCGGGTGCGCATGCCACCCAGGCCGCGCTGAATGCCGCGCGCGAAACCCTCAACGATGCCGCCGATGGTGGCGCGGCCACCTACCTGCTGTTGGCACTGCTGCTGCTCAAGATTGCCAGCGACACCGATGCGGCCGCACAAGACCCCGATGGCGCCTATGGCGCGCCGCTGGACTGGCCGCCCACCGCGCCCGGCGCGCAGTTATTGGTGGTGCCGGCCGAGGCGCGCTTTGAGCTGCTGTACCGGCAGCGTTTCAGCCCGGGTAACGAGCGCCGCATCATCACCGCGCTGCAGCAACTCAGCCAGGCCAACCGCGCCACCCTGGCCGAGGTGTTCGATGTGTTGCGCCTGCACGATGGCTGGCCACGCGATGCCGAGCGGCGCGATGTGGCGCTGTCGCGGCTGCTGGGCCGGCTGGCGGTGCCGGCGCTGGACTTCCGCGCCCTGCGTGGCACCTACCGCGCCGATATCGGGCAAGCGGTGGACCGCCTGCTGGAGCGCAGCCAGCCACGCCGCAGCCCCCTGCCCCTGGCCCACGTGCCCGACCCGCTGGGCTGGCTGATGGCCGCGCTGATGGACCCGTGCGAAGACGAGAGCATCTGCGATGTTGCCTGTTGCAATGGCAGCCTGCTGCTGGCGGCCAGCCAGTGGGCGCGCAGCACGCACGGTGCGCGCCGGCATCAACTGCTGGGGCAAGAGGAAGACGACACCGCCTGGGCGTGCGCACGCCTGCGCCTGCTGCTGCATGGCGAAGACAACCACGCGGTGCATGCAGGCACGCCGCTGCTGCACGACACCCTGGTGGATGCCAGCGGGCAGTTGCGCCGCTTCCAGGTGCAGCTCACCCACCCGCCGTTTGCGTTGGCATGGTCGCCCGAGCGCGGCCTGCGCGATACACACCAGCGCTATGTGCACGGCCTGCCGCCGCGCCAGTGGGGCCATCTTGCGTTGCTGCAGCACATGCTCAAGGCGATGGACCCGCGCACCGGGCGCATTGCGATGGTGGTGCCGCACGGGGTGCTGTTCCGCGATGGCGAGGAAGCGCTGATCCGCCGCAGCCTGCTGGAGGCCAACCTGATTGAGGCGGTGATCGGCCTGCCCGACCGGCTGTTTGCGGGCAGCCCGGTGGCTACTGCGTTGCTGGTGCTGCGCGCCGTGCGCACGGAGGAAACGGTGTTGTTTGTGGATGCGCGCCAGCTGCTGCCGGCTACCAAGCGCGGGCCCCGGTTGGACCAGGCCGCCGCCGAGCAGGTGCTGGCATTGTGCGAGCGCCGCCATACTGTTGCTGGCGTTGCCTGCCTGGCCACGCCGCAGATGCTGGCCGCGCAGGGCGGCAACCTGAGCATTGCGCGCTACGTGCAGCGCGACGATCACGCGCAGGCGCCCACATTGGAAGCGCTGCGCGGGGAACGCGCCCAGCTGCGCTCGCGGTTGGGCGCGTTGGAACAAGCACTGGAAGGCGATCTGGCCGCGTTTGAGGAGCGGCCCGCGAAAGCAGGTTGAGCGCCCGTCGTGGTGCGGCGCAGGTGGCATTGATTGGTGCACGCTATCTGTACGCACTTGGGCATTGAAACTGTTCACTGCGCGGTGCAGTGGATGTGCAGGAAACGGAATGGTGCACACGGCGGGGCCTGCCGCTGCTGCGCCAGACTGCAGGCATGCCGTATTGCACACTTCACTTCACTCCGCCGCTATTCATTCCGCCGTTGTCGCCACCGTGCGATTGCGCCTGGCAGGGCACTTGGTCATGAGCCGCGTACCGGCGCGTGGCGTGGTGACCGGCTCGGCGCTGGGTTGGTTGCGCCGATTGGGTTGGCAGTACCTGGCCCCCAACCGTCGCAGCGCACTGCGTGGCACCCCCGACGCTACGGTGCTGGAGGAGCGTTTGCGCCAGCGCCTGCAGGCGGTGCGGTACGAGGCAGATGGCCAACAGCGCGCGCTGGATGCGGACGGCGTTGCGCAGGTGCTGGCCGCAGTGGCGCAAGGTTCGCTGCGGCGCGGCACCCACGCGGGCGATGAGGCCTTGCTGGCGTTGCTGCGTGACGGCGTACAGATTGAACAGCGGCTGCCGGACGGGCGCGCCGTGCAAGCCACGGTGCCATTGATCGACTGGGCCACGCCCTCGAACAACCAGTGGGATATTGCCAGCGTGCGTGACGCGGGCCAGCCGGCGCTGGATGCCGTGCCGCGCGTTGAAATGCTGGTGGGCTACGTCAATGGCCTGCCGCTGGTGCGCCTGCTGTGTGTGGAGCGCGATGGCCAGGGGCGCTGGGGGCAGGACACCACAGCAATTGCCTTGCACCAGGCGCAGATACGCGCCGGGGGCAGTGGGTGCTGTGCACCGTTGCTGCTGGCCCTGGACCGGCGCGGCGGGCGCTACGCCAGCAGCAACGCCGCGACCACCGGCTGGGTGCGCTGGCGCGAGCACGGCTGGGCCACCGATGCCACGCAGCAGATCCGGCATGCCGTGCCCACCGCAAAGATTGGTACGCCCGATGCCAACGGCCGCCAGCTACGGGCGGTGCACGCGCCCTTGCTGCCCGGGGTGGCGGCGCCAGCACGATTGCTGGCGCTGCTGCACGGCTTTACGCACAGCGGTGACGACGGCCGCCCGCGCATTGCGCGGGCCGCGCAGTTCTTTGCGGTGCAGGCCGGGCTGGCACAGTTGCGTCGCATCGACGTGCAGGGCTGCCGTGGGCGCGGGCGGTTGCAGCTGGCCGCTGGCGTGGGAATGGCGCTCACCCGCCACTGGCTGCTGCAGCACCTGCGGCGCGATCCGTGGCTGCGCCATTGCCGGGTGTTGTTGGTGCAGCAGCGCTCTGCCGGCGACCCGCTGCGCGACGATCAGGACGGCACGGCACTGTCGCCCGGGCGGCGGCTGGCCGCGTTCATGGCCGACGGGCGCGGCAGTACCCTGCAGACCACGCCGGGCACGTTGCAGGCATGGTTGCGGCGCCGCGATGCCGGGCATGACGGCGATGACCTGATCGTGCTGATGGACGCGCACCTGCAGGCCGGGCCGCCGGCCTGGCTGGACCGCGCACGCCAGCAGCTGCCGCGCGCGGGTTGGTTGTGGCTGGGCACCGGCCCGCTGCCGGCGGACACGCCGGAGATGGCAGCCGATCCACTGCTGTTTGCCTGCTCCGATGCCGAAGCCATCGCCGATGGGCTGCTGGTGCCGGTGTATCGGCATGCGCTGGCGCCTATCCGGCCACGCCGCAAGCAGGCGAAACCGGGTTTCAGTACCGATCCCGAAGCAGACACCGCGTGCGGCGGGCGTTGGGCGGCCACCCTTGCCCAGCACCTGCGCGACACCCTGCAGCACACCGAGCGCGACCTGCGTGCGCTGTTGCTGGTGGCCGATGCCGAGGCGATGCGCGGGTATCAGCGCGCCTTCCTCAAAGACGGTGCGGTGCACAGCGCGATGGTGGGCCCGGCGGCGGGGCGTGCGAATGCGGCGCAGCAGCAGGCGCAACTGCTGATCGCCACCGATCCGCATGCGCTGCGCCACCTGGATGCACGACTGGCGCTGGTCTACCTGGACGTGGCGGTGGATGGACCGACCTTGGCGTGCGCGTTGGCGCTGGTCAATCGCCCGCACCCACACAAGCACTGCGCGTGGTTGATCCACCTGCCGGGCGTGCCGGCGGCATGGCGGGAGGAGGCGGCAGGTGCGTGGGCGCCGCTGTCGCTGCAGCAGCTGCAGGCCGGCTTGCCGCGCCAGCACCGCCGCCTGCGCGCGCTGTTGCCGCCCACCGCCAGCGTGGATTTCCATGCCTGCCGCGACCATCTGGGGCCTTACTGGTGCGTGGACGCGCGCGGCCAGCAGCGTGACCTGCACCGCCTGCGCCGGCGCGGCCTGCACCAGCGCGTGACCGGGTTTGGCCAGCGTTTGCAGGCAGCCATGCTGGCGCTGCCGGCCGAGGGTGCCGGCACCGAGGCGGATACCCCGCAACAGCGCTACCGCTACGACCTGCATTTCTGCTCGCTGCTGCGTGACGCCGTAAGCCAGGAAGCCTGCGAACAGCATCTGAGCGGGGCCGAAGACGTGCGCATCCGGCATTGGGCGCGTGAGCGCGCACCGGAAGTACGCGATGTGGGCTGGGACTATCCTGGCCCGGCCGCAATGCCGCCGGCCAACCCGCGCCACGACGCCGATGCGCTGCACAGCCAGCTGCGCCACGCGCTGCAGACCAGCACCGCCGGGCGCGCGGCGCGCCTGCAACTGCAACGGCAGTTGCAGGCACTGCTGACCACACCGGGTACGCCTGCCGAACGCCTGCGCCAGTTGCAGGCGCTGCAGGCACTGCAGGTACTGCGGGGCCGCGCACTGGAGCTTCCCCGCACAGGCGGCGCATCGCGGCTGCAACAGGCCTGCCGTGGCGTGCTGTTACGTACCTTGGGCACACCGAAGAACACAGCGCAACGGCAGTTGCATCACGCGCTGGCCGATCAGTTGGCCAGCGCCATCGGTGCGGTACATGCGGCACAGCCGCGTGCGCCGCACCTGGTAGTGGCCGACCTGCAACGACGGTTGGCCCCGGCGCTGGCGGCGGTGCTGCCGCCTTCCCACTGCGCGGCGCTGTTGGCCGAGCTGCCGGCGTTGCTGGCCGACACCAGCACCCCCCTGCCCCACCCGTAGAGCGGGGCTCCGCCCCGCTGCCTTGCATCCGCGCCAACAGCAGCCGGGCAGAGCCCGGCGCTACGTGGATCGGTGTCGGCACGTCTGCGTTACGGCATCACCGGCGGCACGTAGGTGAGCGTCATGCCCAGCAGCCACAACAGGCCCAGCACCAGCGGGATGTGCACCAGCAACTGGATGAAGGTGAAGCCCACGATGTCGCGCGCCTTCAACCCCAGCACGCCCAGCAACGGCAGCATCCAGAACGGGTTGATCAGGTTGGGCAGCGCTTCGGCCGCGTTGTACACCTGCACGGCCCAGCCCAGGTGCGCCTTGAGTTCATTGGCAGCCTGCATCACATACGGCGCTTCGATGATCCACTTGCCACCGCCGGAGGGCACGAAGAAGCCCAGCACCGCCGAGTACACGCCCATGACCAGGGCAAAGGTGTCGGCGGTGGCGATGTGCACGAACAGGCTGGACAAGCGGTGCGCCAGGGTTTCATCGCCACTGCCCACCGCGTGGGTGAGGATCATGGCGATGCCGCCATACAGCGGGAACTGGATCAGCACGCCGGTGGTGCTGGGCACGGCCTTGGCCACCGCGTTGAGGAAGCTGCGCGGGCGCCAGTGCAGCAGCAGGCCCAGCGAAATGAACAGGAAGTTGTAGGTGTTGAGGTTGGCAATGGCGCTCACCAGCGGCTTGTTGGCGAACTCGCCAAACAACCAGCCAAACGCCAGCAGCGAGAGCAGCACGGTCAGCAGCGGGCTGTATTCCAGCCATTCGCCGGGACGGGTGCGGGGCTGCAGCGGCTGCGGCTCGGCCTGGGCGGCACCCTCGAAGTCGCGCGCGGTGCGAGCGGTGGCCGGGCCCGGGGCGGTGAGCCAGGCGATCAACAGCGAGACCAGGATCAATGCAGTGGTCAGGGCGATGGACTGCCACAGGAAGATGGTTTCGGTGAAGGGCAGCACGCCAGTGATCTCCACCAGGCCGGGCGGCATGCTGGCCGGGTTGGCCTGCAGCTGGGCGGCCGACGAGCTCAGGCCCATCGCCCAGACCGCGCCCAAGCCCAGGTAGGCCGAGGCGCCGGCGGCGCGGTAGTCCATGTTGAGGTCTTCGCGGCGGGCCAGCGCGCGCACCAGCAGGCCGCCGAACACCAGCGAGAAGCCCCAGCTGAGCAGCGAGGCCAGCATGCTGACCAGGCCCACGTAGACCACCGCGCCGCGCCCGGTGCGCGGCACTTTGGCCAGCTGGTCGATGAAACGCGCCACGATCGGGGCGGTGGCCAGCGCATAGCCGCCGATGACCACGAAGGCCATCTGCATGGTGAACGGAATCAAGCTCCAGAAGCCTTCGCCAAAGGCGCTGGCGGTGGCCTGCGGGGTGGCGCCGAACCCCATTGCCGCGGCGGCCACGATGACCACGCCGAGGACGGCGAAGACGTAGGTATCGGGGAACCATTTTTCCGCCCAGGCGGCCGAGCGCAGTGCCGCGCGGGCCATGAAACCGTCTCGTGCTGCTGTCGACGTCGCCATCGGCTTGCTCCTCCCAGGTCATTCAATGCGGGGAGTGTGCTGGTTGGGTGGCGGGCTGTCAGTCGCCTATTGGTCGTAGGGGGTAGTGCCGGCCGCTGGCCGGCTCCCCAGAATGGTCGGGAGCCGGCCAGCGGCCGGCACTACCAGGCACGGGGCGTCGATCCCGGGCCAATCGGACATCGCCGCAATCGGTAGCCCCCGACCGTTGGTCGGGGGAGGGCCCTAATGGAACGCCAGCGCGGCAGCGATACCGGCAAACAAGGTGGCACCGACCCAGTTGTTGTGCAGGAAGGCCTTGAAGCAGGGGTCGCGCTCGCGCTTGCGGCACAGCAGGAACTCGTAGGCGATCAGCAGTGCGGCCACGCCTATCGATATCCAATACGCCGACCCCAGTCCGGCGCGCACACCGACCAGCGCCATGGCGCCCAGGAACAGGGCGTACAGAATGCCCTGGATGACCAGGTCCAGGTCGCCAAACAGGATGGCGGTGGAGTGCGAGCCCATCCTCAGGTCATCGTCGCGGTCGACCATGGCATACCAGGTGTCATAGGCGGTGGACCACAGGATGTTGGCGCCATACAGCAGCCAGCCGATCACCGGGACTTCGCCCTGGACGGCGGCAAATGCCATCGGGATGCCCCAGCCGAACGACATGCCCAGGTAGACCTGCGGCAGGTGGGTGTAGCGCTTGAGGTAGGGGTAGCTGGCGGCCAGGAAGATGCCGATGAAGCTCAGGCCGATGGTGAGCGCGTTGAGGGTGAGCACCAGGGCGAAGGCGACCAGCATCAAGCCGGCGAACAACAGCAGCGCCTCGCGCCCGGACACGCGCCCGCTGGCCAGCGGGCGGTCCTTGGTGCGCTTGACGTGCGGGTCCAGCCAGCGGTCGGCGTAGTCGTTGATGACGCAGCCGGCCGAGCGGGTCAACCACACGCCCGCGCTGAACACGAACAGGATCCACAACGACGGCAGGCCGCCGGTAGCCAGCCATAACGCCCACCAGGTGGGCCACAGCAGCAGCAGGGTGCCGATCGGGCGATCGGCGCGCATCAGTTTCCAGTACTGGCCCCAGCGCGACGGTGCGGGACCGGCCGGGGCGTCAAAACGTTCATAAGCCATGCGCGAAGGATACCGCTGTGGTCGGCAACCGGCGCTGTCCCGCTGCGCAATTCAGACAGGGGCAGACCTGCGCCGCATTTACCGCTAGAATGGCCCTCCCCGCGCCGCCAAGGCGAATGGCGGCCTGCGCAGGCGCCCGGGGAATGCAGGATCAAACGCGCTCGTAGCTCAGCCGGATAGAGTAGTGGCTTCCGAAGCCATTGGTCGGGGGTTCGAATCCCTCCGGGCGCACCATCCTTGCCTTGTGGCCCATCGCCACGCCCTCTGAACGACCAGAATCCTGCCCTGCGTCGCACCCATTGCGATACCTGCAGCCCAGGATGCGTCGTGCGGTGGTCCACCCCGATCCGGTTTGCGTAGACTCGTCCACATGGGCATTGCCTTGCCAGCGCAGGACACCTTCGGCTTCGGCCTGTATTCGTATGCGGACGCCGCGCGCTTCATTGGCGGCAAGCCGAGCGAACTGCGCCGCTGGTTGAAGGGCTACAGCACCCACCGTGGTGAACGGCACATCGACCACGCCCCGTTGTGGTCGCCGCAGTGGACCGGCACGGGCATTGAAGGCATTGGCTTCCGCGACCTGATCGAGCTGCGCTTCGTCCGTACGTTCGTTGCCGGTGGCGTGCCACTGAACCTGATCCGCCGCACTATCGATGAGGTCCACGAGCAGCTGGGCAGGAACTACCCCTTTACCAGCACCAGCTTCAAGACCGACGGGCGCCGGATCTTCATGGAGCTGCTGGATGCCAGTGGTGATGCGGCACTTGTGGATGTGGTCAAGCGCCAGGACGTGATCCGGAAGGTGATTGCACCATCGTTGCGCGATGGGATCGAGCTGAACATCGACGACGAAGCCACGCGCTGGTACCCGCTCAAAGGATCCCGCGCGGTGGTATTCGACCCGCAGCGCAGCTTTGGGCAGCCCATCCTTGCCGGCTCCGGCGTACCCACGGTGGCCATCGCCGAAGCGCTGCAGGTGGAGAGTGGCGATGCACAACGGGTCGCCCGGCTGTATGGCATCTCTGCAGCCGATGTGCGCAAGGCAGTCAGCTTCGAACAACGGGTCGCGCCTTGAAGGCGCAGATCGACGAGAACCTGCCGCCTGCCCTGGCAAGGGCGATCGATCCGATTGCGCGCGTGGATGACCACGAGGTGGTGCACGTGCGTGATTTTGTCGGCAGCGGCACCAGGGATGTGGCGCTGTTTGAACTGGCGATCCAACAGGGCATCCAGGTCCACGTTACCCAGGACCATCACCATCGACGTCCAGTCGAACGCGAGGCAATTGCACGGCTGGGCCTGACGGTGTTCGTTCTGGCCAAGGGCTGGAGCACGTTGAACCACTACGACTGCGCGGCCCGGCTGCTGGAATGGTGGCCGAAGATGATGCAGTTGGCCCAACTCACCCAGCCAGGTGGCATGTTCAGGGTGCCGCACCTGCGCGCATCGCGGGGAAGGTTGATTCCCATCAAACCGGTACGTTGACGGCCGTGGCGAGGGTGGGTGAAACGAGGCCGGGGGAGAGCCCGGCGCTACAGCAATCAGGTCGAGTAGCGGACAGACTGCCGGGGGCCAGGGCGAGGTCTTCCCACCTGCCTGGCGGTGGACAACGAGGACGACCCGATGATGCGAGTACAACTGCCATTGGCCCTGCTGAGCCTTCTCCTGCCGATGATGGCCAGCTGTGCATCGCCACCTGGGCGCTACCAGCCGGCGACGATCCAGGACCGCGATGGCGTACCGTGTTTTGGGGTGCCTGACACACGGGAAACACGCACCCACGCGCCGATCATCGCAAGGGTGTCGGTGAAAGAAAGCGGCGCGGGAGGTACCCCCGTGTGGGAGTACATCTTCCTGCGTTCGGGAACTGCCGAACCTGCGCTGCCCCCCAGCCAGTGCCTGGCTTATGGCCACGGTGGCACGTCCGCCCCTGCGTTACGCGCGGGGACGCGCTATGAAGTGGTTATTTCGGGATATACGCCGGGCAACCAGGGTGAAGCACAGAAGCGCGTGTTCGGCAGCTGCTTCCATGTGGTGGATGTCGCCGGGAAGGGCGTGATGACGTCCGTGATATCGGACTGCGCGACCGCGCGCTCTTCTGGGCCGCCCCCCGTGCGCCAGGGTGCCCACTAGCGACTGTGGAACCGAGGTAGGGATGGCTGGCGGCCAGAAGAATGCCGATGCCGTTCAAGCCGATGGGCAGCGGGCCATCGGCTTCAGCCGCAGCGGTCGCGATCGACCCTGCGCCCCGGTGTCATCAAACTGCATGCAAGACACGCCAGCATCAGAACGCCAAGCCGGTCACGTTAGGGCGGCTTCATTGCAACACGGTGACAGTCATGATGGGTCGAGGTTCAAGCGGTGGTTACGCTGTGCTGGCCTGCGCCGGGCTCTGGCTGGGCGTGTCTGCGCCGGTTGCGTGGGCCGACGCGGTGGCGCCGGCCGCGAGCTGCATCGAGCTGGAGGTCAATGGCCAGCGCATCCCCGATTACGCCTGCATCAGCCGCCTGCTGGCACCGGTTGCGCCGGCACCGCGCGCGGCCGTGGTGCTCGGTTCGGAACGCCTGATGCAGCAATCCCCCAGTGCTTTGGGGCTGGCCAACCGGGCCGCTACCCAGCAACGGATGGGCACCAGCTTCGGGGTATCCACCCAACCGCAGCGGCCTGCCCCGCCTCCGCCACCGGTGCGTCCGTGAGCGGCTCAGCGCGTGGCCGGATCAACTACTTGCAGGGCCAGCCCCAGGCGCAGGGGTTGGCGCATGTCCGGTGGTGGCGCTGCGGGCAGGGGCGCGTGCTCCAGCAGGGCACGTAGGTCGGCGTCGGCCTGCGCGTCACCCAGTGAGGCGAAATGGCTGCCGGTGACGTTGCCACCCGCGTCGATCCACAGGCTCACCGCGAGGGTATCCGCGCGCACCGCATCGGGGCGCTGCTGCAGGAAAGACTGCAGGCGCGCCACGCGCTCGTCATCGCTACGGGCTAGGCGTTGGGCCAGTGCGTTGCTGGCGGTGGCGGCATAGGCCAGCCAGGTGCCCGGTACCGGCGGTTCGGCCGTGCTGCCGGTGCTGGCTGCGGCCAGTCCACCCAGCAACAGCCAGCCCCGCATGCGCGCCCAGCCGCGCCATTGCCACATGCCCATCGCCACTGCTCCGTCGTGTCAGGAACCAGGGCCACGCGGTGCCGCCGGTTGCACGGGCCGGCCGCTGGCCTGGTGGGCAGGTACTGTGCGCGCGCCGCGTGACAGTGCGATGGCGATGACGGTAGCCGTCAGTACTTCCCGTCGAAGGCGAAGATCGGCTTGCGCTTCTCCCACAGCCCGGCAGTGAAGTCCGGGAACTCCAGGGTCTGGAAGCTGTTGGCGATCGACTGCTCGGACAGCGGGGTGATCGCGCTCCAGGTGACCGCGTCGTAGATGTCGATCGGCATCGGTGCCTTGGCCTTGAGCGCTTCGACGAAGGCATGGATCACGAACCAGTCCATGCCACCGTGGCCGGCGCTGGCGGCGGTGTCGGCGTTCTGCTTCCACAGCGGGTGCTCGAACTGGTCCTGGTAGGTCTTGAAGTCTTCCCACTTGTGCGGCGGGCTGCGGCCTTCGATGTGGATCGATTGGTTCACATCCATCCACAGGCCCTTGGTGCCCTGCACGCGGAAGCCCATCGAGTACGGGCGCGGCAACGAGGTGTCGTGCTGCAGCAGGATGGTTTCACCGTTGGCACAGGCCAGGGTGGTGGTGACGATGTCGCCCAGCTTGAAGGTGACCTTGGTGCTGGGGTGGGTGGTGCCACCGCTCTTGGCCACGGTGTACTCATGCAGGCCGCGCGCCTTGCTGGCAAAAGCATTGATGTGGGTGAAGCGGTTGCCGCGGTTGATGCCGGTGTACATCGCGCACGGGCCGATACCGTGGCTGGGGTACAGCTCGCCGTTGCGCTGCACCGAATGCTCGGTGCGCCAGCGCGCCTCACTCCAGCCCTTGGCGCCGAACTCCACGCCGCTGTCGTACGGCTGGGCGGGATCGCCGGAGTTGAACTTCACCCCGCGCAGGTCATGCTGGTAGCCGCCCTGCAGGTGCACCAGTTCACCGAACAGGCCCTGCCGCACCATCTGCAGCGCGGCCATCACGTCACGGCGGTAGCAGACGTTTTCCAGCAGCATGTACGGGGTGCCGGTGCCCAGCTGGGTCTTGAGCACGTCCCAGTGGTCCTGCAGGGTGATGCCGGCCACCACTTCACAGCCGACCGCGACTTTGGCCTGCATCGCGGCGATCGCCATCGGCGCGTGGTACTCCCACGGCGTGGCGATGATCACCCCATCAAGGCCGCGCTGTTCGATCAGGCGCTTCCAGGCGTTGATGTCACCGTCCTGGCCATAGGCGGTCGGGGCCGGCTTGCCGGCCTTGGCCACCATCTCCATGCCGCGCTTGAGCATGATCGGTTCGATGTCGCACAGCGCCACCACCTCCACGTCATCGCGGCGGACCAGTTCCTTCAGCAGTACCAGGCCGCGCATGCCGGTGCCGATCACGCCCAGCCGCACCTTGCGGTTGCGGGCCCAGGCGGGGGTCTGGGTGAGCAGGCTGGTGGCGGCCAAGGCGGCGCTGGCCTGGATGAATTCCCTACGTTTCATGGCAAACATTTCCTCTTATTGGCATCGCGCCGGCCACGGCCGACGCGATGGAACCCTTAGAACTTGTAGCCGACCGTCAGACTGTAACCGCGGCCGAAGATGGTGGCGTAATCGCTGGAGTCGCCCAGGAAGCTGTTGGGGTCGTAGAACGGCAGCCGGTCGAACAGGTTCTTGACCGTGATGCCCACGTTCCAGTGCGCATCCGGGCGCCAGGCCACGCTCAGGTTGGCCGTCCACCACGACGGTGCGCCGTCGCACTTGCTCTGCTGCACCGGCAGGTAGCCGGCGGTGCAGGTCTGCGGATTGTTGTCTTCTTCATCGATCTGCTGCAGCGCCCACTTGGTGCCACCCACGTAGTTGATGAACATGCTGGTGGTGACCTGCTTGTAGTTCCAGTCGGCATTGAGCGTGGCGCGCAGGCGCGGGTTGTTGTAATAGCCGACCAGGTCGCCGTAGTACCAGCCGCTCTCATCGTCCAGGTAGGAACGGTTGCGGTTGGCGATGGTGGCGGCCACGCCGATGTTCAGGGTGCCCCACTCGCCCAGCCCGAAGCGGCTGCGCGCGTCGATGTCGAAGCCGTCGATGAGCGTCTTGCCGCGGTTCTTGTACTGGCCCACCACGCTGGCCACGTTGCCGGTGCTGTAGCCGGGCAGCGTGCCGGGGCAGCTGACCCCACTGGCCGGGTCGGCGCACATGGCCGCCAGCGCGGCCTGGTTGGCACGGTCGGCTTCGGTGATCGGCGAGCGCGTGGAGGAGATGATGTCTTCGTCGCGGGTGTAGTCGGGCGCGACGATTTCGTTGGTGCGGTAGATGAACCAGTAATCGGCCGACACCGACAGCCACTGGGTAGGCTCGTAGACGAAGCCCAGCGTGGTGATCTTGGCCTTCTCCGGCTTCAGCTCCGGGTTGGGCTGGGTCATGCGCGCCACGGTGCGGCTGCAGTCGCTGTTGAGCAGGGTCTTGCCCAGATCCACGTCACCCCCGCGCTGGGACTGCAGCAACAGGTTGGCAATCGCGTTGGTCTCGTTGCAGCGCAGCTCGTCGCGGTAGCCGCCGAGCTGGGCGAACACGCCACCGTTGCCGGACTCGGCCAGGCTGGGCGCGCGGAAGCCGGTGGAATAGGTGCCGCGCAGCATCAGCTTGTCGAAGGCCTGGTACTTCAGGCCGATCTTCGGGGCCAGGTTGGCGCTGAAGTCGGGGTACTTGTCCACGCGCAGCGCCGCGTCCAGTTCCAGCTTCTCGGTAAGCGGGGCCACGGTCTCGGCAAACAGCGCATAGGTATTGCGCGCCCCGTCGAACCACGAACCGCCCTGCTGGGTGATCAGGCCGTTGGCCGCGTCCGGGTTACCGGGGGTGTAGAAGGTTTCACGCGAGGCGTTGAAGCCGAACGCCGCGCGTACTTCACCGGCAGGCAGGTTGAACAACGGGCCTTCGATCTTGCCGTCCAGGGTATGCAGGCGGGTCCAGGACTGGATGTCGAAGGTGGGGAAGGCCTCGCGGATCAGCGCGGCGTTGGCTTCACTGATCTCGCCGAAGCGGTAGGCCGGATGGTCGGAGATGATCACCCGCCCGGTGCCCGGGTCGATGCTGTACGGGCCGAACGCCTTCTCGAAGCCGGCCAGGTTGACGTTGGTGGTCTGGTAGGTGACCGAATGCGAGCCGGCGGTGGCGAAGGCGGTTTCCCAGTTCCAGTCGCCGACATCGCCGCGCAGCCCGGTGACCACGCGATAGCTCTGGTCGGTGTTGCGCTGGCCGAAGTGGTTGGCACCCACGTCCTGCAGCAGGTACTGCAGGCCGACTACGCCGCCCATCAGCGCTTTCAGCTCGGGGCTGGCGTGGTTGTACTCGTTGTTGGGGCCCAGGAACGGATACAGGAACTGGTTGACCGTGGTGCCGGTGTTGCGCGAGAACCAGCTGGTAGGGTTGCCGGTGGTGGTGCCATAGGCACGCGGGGTGCCACCGTTGGCGGTCAGGTCGATGTCGGTATAGGTCGCCTCGGCGAACGCCTCGATGTTGTCGCCGATCAGGAAGTGCGCGTTGACGTAGGCGGTGTTGCGTTCGGACTTGGCGCCGGCGTCGATCTCGTTGTTCATCCAGGTCTGCCAGATGCAGCGCGGGCCGGCCGCTTCGCTGGTGAGCACGTTGTTGCAGCCCGGCGCGGCTTCCTGCACGCGGCGGCCGGTGACCGGGTCGAAGGCGAAGTAGCTGCCGGGGTTGAATTCGCCCGGCTTGCTGCCGCTGTCCAGGCGCAGGTTGGGGATGTAGTTGGGATTGTTGACGTAGTACTGGCTGGGGCGTTTGTTGTAGAAATCGCTCAGCGGGATCGCGTCACGCCGGTACAGGTTGACCGAGGCGTAGACGTTGTAGCGGTCTTCATCGAGGTCGCCGAAGCCGGCGGTGATGCTGCCCTGGTGCTCGCCGTAGGAACTGATCCGCGAGGACTTGTCGGTGGTCAGGTTGATCTCCGCGCCCTGGTAGGAACGCTTGGTGATCACGTTGATCACACCGGCCACCGCATCGGTGCCGTACACGGCCGAGGCGCCGTCGGTCAGCACTTCCATGCGTTCGATGGCCGCGGCCGGGATGGCATCGATATTGACGAACTGGGTCTGGAAGCCGGCCGGTGCACCGTAGAACGACAGGCGGCGCCCGTTCAACAGGACCAGCGTGCCCTGCGCGCCGAGGCCACGCAGGTTGGCCTGGGAGGCACCATCGGAGCCGGTGAACAGCGAGCGCGAATCCTGCTGCGCCGGCCGCGCGGCCGGCAGGTTGTCGAGCACCTGCAACAGCGTGCGCGCGCCCATGTTCTCGATGTCCTGCTTGCTGATCACCTGCACCGGCGAGGCGGTTTCCACGTCGGTGCGGCGGATGTTGGAGCCGGTGACTTCAACCCGCGACAGCTCGGTGGCCTTCGGGTCGGGCGGGGTGTCCTGCGCGCTGGCATTGCCGACCACGGCAAGGGCCAGGCCCAGCGCGATGGACAAGGGGGTGGCGGGGATGCAGCGATGGCGATGGCGTTCGGTCAACATCTTTGGCTCCTTGTTCTATCCGCAGCGTGGGGCTGCCATTGGGTAGTTTTTTCGGGCAAACGTCCCCCGTTCCGCGGCCAGGCGGCCGCAGTCGGGGAAACGGAGAGAGCAGTGGCTGAAAGCGCGGTTGCGGGGTTACGGCGACACGATGCTGGCGGTATCGCCCTCCTGTCCGATCAACGCGGCATTGGCCCAGTTGCCGCAGACCTGCGCAGGCGTGCTGCCCTGCGCCCCGAGCGTGCGCAGGCTCAGCCGTTGCAGGCCGCGCACGTCCAACTCCGGTTTGACCACGCCCGGTGCCTTGACCAGCCCGCTGTCGTACAGCAGGCGGTCATCGCCCCAGACCTGGAACTGCATGCCACCGGCAGCACGGCAGCTGTCGTCGATGCCGAGGTCGGCGCGCAGCAGGCGCCAGCCACCGCCCAGCTGCAGGTCGATGCGGCTGCTGGCGTTGACGCCCAGGCCGCGGCGGAAATGCAGGCCGTTCATGCGCATGTCGGCCTGCCCGCCGAAGGCATGGTCGGTGGCGACGCCGGCCGGCAACGTCAGCGTGGACAGGTACAACTGCTGGGCCGGGCGCTCGGGCTGCTGGTGCTCGAGGATATGGAAGGTGGACAGCACGATCGGGCCGACATCACGCGGCTGCAGCGCATCCACCGCACGCGCCACGCTGCCCTGGGCGGCGCTGACCATCGGGTCGGCAGCGCTGGCGCCGTCGCCGTCGGGGTTCTGCGTGCTGAGCACGCGGAAGCGCAGCAGGCGGGCGGCATGGGCGGGGAAATCGATCTGCTGCGTGCCCTGCTGCAGGGTCAGGCGGCCACGCTTGACCGGCGCGCCCCACTCACCGTTGCTGTCGCCCAGGTAGATTTCGTAATCGCGGATCTGGCCACTCTTCCAGTGCTGGTCATTGCGCGGGGCCAGTGCGATGCCGTCCACCAGCTTGCGTTCGCCGAAGCCGATCACCCATTCGTGGGCTCCGGTCTTGACCGCCTGGTTGCGCACCGTGCGGAACCAGGTGGCCGGGTCGTCGTCGAAGGCCTTTTCCATTTCATAGCCCTGCTCTTCGGCCGGGCGGTTGACCACCAGCAGGCTGTCCGGCGGCAGCGCACGGCCCAGTTCGGGCGCGGCGGGATAGGCGTCATCGGCCGGCGCGGCCGCCACCGGCAGCGCCAACTGCAACGCCACGGCCTGGCCGATCTCGGTGGGCGCGGTACGCACGTGCAGCGTGCCGCGGCGTTCCCCGGCGTCGAAGTACCAGCCTTCGTTGGCGGCCTGCCAGGCGGCCTTGTCGGCCAGCATCGGCAGCTCCCGCGTGCCCAGCAGCACCGCACTCGGGCGCTGCCGGCTGAGTACGCGCAGCGCATAGCGACGCTGCGGCAGCTGGCCGGCGTAGTGGCCCTGTACCGCATCGATGCGCACCTGCACCGGGCCACTGCCCTGCGCCGGCGCCTGCACATGGATCTGCTGGGTGCTGGACTCGCCCGTTTCGTAGCGGCGGGTGGCGCCATCGTCTTCGTACAGGGTGTACTGCGCATCGCCCTGCGGATACAGGTCGAAGGTGACTTCATCCAGCGGCTTCTCGCCGTCGTAGAGCATCGCCGGGTACATCGGAATGATCGCACCGGCACGCACGAACACCGGGATCGTGGCCAGGTCGACCGGACGGTCCAGCGAACGTCCGTCCGCACCGGCCTGCAGCTGGCGGCCGTCCCAGTAATCGATCCAGCGGCCCTGCGGCAGGTGGATGTCGCGGCGCCAGCCACGGCTGGCGGCCTGGCTGCGGTAGACCGGGGCGATCAGCATCTCGCGACCGAGCAGGAACTGGTACTTGTGCGCCTCGGTGTAGGCCTGCGGATCGTTGGGGTAGTCCCACATCAGCGCGCGCAGCAGCGGTGCGCCGGTGGTGGCCGCATCGTGCGCCAGCCCGTACATGTACGGGGTCATACGCATCTTCAGTTTCAGGTAATCGCGGTTGACGCTGCGGTAGGGTTCGGCGAACCACCACGGGTGCTTGCGCGCGTTGCCCGACCAGCCGGACATGCCCATCAGCACGGGAGTAAAGCTCTTCCACTGCAGGTCGCGGGTAAAGGTTTCGGCGCTGCCGCCGAAGATCGCATCGACGTCGCCGCTGGCATAGGCCATGCCTGACAAGCCCGAGCCGATCAGGGTGGGAATGTGCCAGCGGATGTAGTCCCAGCTGCTGCTCTGGTCGCCGGTCCAGGCCACCGCATAACGCTGGATGCCGCCCCAGCCCATCACCGTCCACAGGAACGGGCGCGAATCGGAGTTGTGCAGGATGCCGTTGAACGCGGACTGGTTGGCATCCATCGCGAACTGATAGCCCTTGCCGGTCCAGGCCACGTCCAGCTTCTGCACGCGGCTGCCGGCGGTGCCCACTTCCCAGGCGATCTTGTCCACGCCGTTTTCGGTCCACAGGCCGGTCTTGAAGCCGTACTTGGCCAGGCCCTGCACCGTCTCGGGCAGCTTCTTGTAACCGCAGCCGTAGCCGTCGTTGGGCAGGATCCAGCCGCCGGGCATGTCGTGGTCGCGGTACTGCCTGGCCACGCTGTCGACCACGTCCGGGGTGGTGCCGGTGGGGCCGTCGCTCCAGCCGTCGGGCACGCTGCCGGGCTTCTTGATGTTGTCGCCGTCGTTGTAACAGTCCGCATCCCCGTAGGAGAACGCCCAGCGCGGCAGCAGCCCGGCGCGTCCGGTCAGCGCGGTGTAGCGGTCCAGCAGCGTATGCAGGCTGGGGCCGACGAAGTAGTAGGCGTCGAAGCGGTCTTCGCGATGCAGCAGGGTGGCCTGGTCGGCCTGGCGCAGGTCGTAGCTGCCATCGCTCCAGGTGTTGCGCAACATGCCCCAGCCGCGCGAGCTGAGCAGCATCGGCGCCGGATTGGGGCGGTCGCCCTCTTCCCAGCCGCCGGAGTAGGACACCTCCAGCTCGCGGCCCTTGAATTCAAAACGGCCGTTCTGCTGGCCGCCCCCGTAGAAGTGTTCGTCGGCAGCGCTGGACAGCACCTGCACGCTCTGGTCCTTGTCCAGGTCCAGCGGCTGCAGCTCACGCCACAGCGCGACATCGCGGCCGTCCTGGCGGCGGTCCAGCGCCAGCCGCAGCGGTTGGCGCTGGATGTGCAGTACCAGTGCATCGGTGCGGATGCGGACTTCGTTGCCGTCTTCTTCCAGCACGAAGGCCACCTTGGCCGCCGCCTGCGGCACCACGATCGGGGCGGCCTTGTCGCCGGCGCCGGTCAGCGTGCCCTTGCGCCCGGCCTGCACCCGCAGCACGTCGTCGCGCAGCAGGTCCACGCGCACCACGGCACCGTTGTCGGTGGTGATGGACCAGCCGGGGCTGCCGTCCTTGCCGGGCGCGGTGGTGATGCCGCGCAGGTTGCCCAGCGGCTCGGCCATCGCCGGTGCCGCCGCCAACGCCAGCGCGGAAAGCAGGGCCACCGTCAAACCACTGTGTCGTATCCGGGATTCCACCTTGCCCCCAAGCCCGCGGTTGGCGGGAATCTGAAACCAGTGCGGCCGACTCTAGGGCAGGGTCTCGAAAGATGTCAACAAATTGCAAAGAAAAAAGAAGGTTATTTTCTCACAAACGAAAGATGACGCAAAGCAGCACTTTCTATACGACGGCTGAATACGCGGTTTTGTACCGCATGAAACTAGCTCATCGTGCGATCTCGTGAATCCGTTGTCGGTGGCGGAGGCTCGAATCTGTGACCGAACTATCTTTTCTTTATCTTTCGATATTTGACATTTCGAAAGAAAACGCAGAAGGTTCGGTCGCCCAACAGGAAATGCGAATGGACCTGTCTCTACTCACTGATACGCCCACGTGGCAGCGCCTTGGCGGCGCCCACACCGCTGAAGAAATCGCCCAGCAGCCGCGCATGTGGACCGCGCTGGCCGACGTGCTCCAGGACGCGCAGGCACGCATCGATGCGTTCCTCGGCCCGGCCCTGCGCGAGCCCGGCCAGTTGGTGATCTTCACCGGCGCCGGCAGCTCCGGCTTCATCGCCGAGATGGTGGCCGACCAGATCAACGCGCAATGGCCGGCCGAAGTCCGCGCGATCCACACCACCAGCCTGCTGACCCACCCGGCGCTGTACCTGCGCGGCGACCGCCCGACCCTGCTGGTGTCCTTCGGCCGCAGCGGGTCCAGCCCGGAAAGCGTGGCCGTGGTGGACCTGGTCCGCGACCAGGTGGATAACGCGCGTTTCCTGGACATCACCTGCAACGCCGAGGGCGCGCTGGCCACGCGCGGCCAGGGCCGCAGCGATACCTTGTCGCTGCTGATGCCGCCGGCCAGCTGCGACCGCGCCTTCGCCATGACCAGCAGCCTGAGCAGCATGCTGCTGGCGGCGCTGAGCGTGTTCGACAACGCGCCGTGGCCGCAGCGGCTGGAGCGCCTGCGCACGCTGGCCACGCACGGCCAGCAGGCCTTGCAGGGCTGGGACGCCGGCGTGGCCGCACTGGCGCTGGGGGCCTACTCGCGGGTGATCTACCTGGGCAGCGGCCCGCTGGAAGCACTGGCCCGCGAGGCCGCGCTGAAGGTGCTCGAACTCACCGGCGGCCGCGTGCTGGCCTTGGCCAATACTCCGTTGGGGTTCCGCCATGGGCCCAAGTCCACCCTCAACAATGAAACACTGGTGGTGATGCTGCGCAGCGCACAGCCGCTGCCGCGCCGCTACGAACAGGACCTGCTCAACGAACTGCGCGCTGACGGCATTGCCGCGCGGGTGATCTCGGTGGGTGCCGACGGCGATGACCGCGTCGAGGGCGACTTCGTCCTCGCCGCACCGCCGCTGGCCGATGCATGGCTGGCCCCCCTCTGGCTGCTGGTGCCGCAGTGCTACGCCCTGCAGCGCTCGGCCGCGCTGGGCATGACCCCGGACAATCCGTTCCCCGATGGCACGGTGAACCGGGTCGTGCAGGGCGTGACCATCCATCCCCACGGCTGAGCGCGCATGCAGACCTGGTACGGCATCGACATCGGCGGCACCAAGATCGAACTGGTTGCGTGCGACGCGCAGCTGGCGGTGCTGCACCGTCAACGCGTGACCACGCCCGGCCAGGATTACCCGGCGTTCCTGCAGGTCGTCACCGACCTGGTGCAGGCCGCCGATGCCGCACTCGGGCCGGGCTGCCAGGCCATCGGGATCGGCCTGCCCGGCGTGCGTGACCGCGACAGCGGCCGCCAGCTCAGCGCCAACGTGCCCAGCCTGACCGGCCACAACGTCGGCGCGGACCTGCAGGAGCGTTTGCAACGCCCGCTGGCGCTCGGCAATGACCTGCAGTGCTTTGCCCTGTCCGAAGCGCACGACGGCGCCGCTGCCGGCTATCCCAGCATGTTCGGGGTGATCCTGGGCACCGGCGCGGGCGGCGGTTACTGCCTGGGCGGGCAACTGGTGGTTGGCAACAACGGGATTGCCGGCGAATGGGGCCACTGGAGCGTGCCGGCCACGCTGCTGCTGCGCCACGACCTGCCCCTGCTGGACTGCGGCTGCGGCCTGCGCGGCTGCCTGGAGCGTTATGTGTCCGGCAGTGGCCTGGCGCTGATCCACGAACGCCGTGGTGGTGATCCCGTCGAGGCCACCGAGGTGGTGGCGCGCGCGCAGGCCGGCGATGGCATCGCCGCACAGGCGCTGGCGATCCACCGCGACCTGCTCGGTTACAGCTTTGCCAACCTGATCCTGGCCATCGACCCGCACGTGATCGTGCTCGGCGGCGGGCTGTCCAAACTGGAACAGCTGTACCGCGACCTGCCGGCGGCGATCGCCCCGTATCTGTTCAACGGCGTGCGCGTGCCACCGATCCTGCCGCCGGCCTTCGGCGATGCCGGCGGTGCACGCGGCGCGGCGCTGCTGGCCCGCCAGCAACACCCTTCCCCCTGAATCCCGCTGTGCCTGGAGTTGCCATGTCTGCCATCCAATCGCTGATCGCCGCCCACCGCCAGGGCCACCCCGTCGGGCTGTACAGCGTGTGCTGCAGCAACGAGCAGGTGCTGCTGGCCGCCATGCAGGTGGCGCAGCGCTACGACACCCTGCTGCTGATCGAAGCGACGTCCAACCAGGTCGACCAGTTCGGCGGCTACACCGGCATGACCCCGCCGCAGTACCGCGACTACGTGCTGCAGCTGGCGCGCGATGCCGGCTTCCCGGCCGCGCGGTTGGTGCTGGGCGGCGACCACCTCGGCCCGAACGCCTGGCAGAAAGGGCCGGCAGCGGTCGCGATGGCCAATGCGCGCACGCTGATCGAAGCGTATGTCGCTGCCGGTTTCCACAAGATCCACCTGGATTGCAGCATGTCCTGCGCGGACGATCCCACCCCGCTGCCGGATGCGACCGTGGCGGCACGCTCGGCCGAGCTGGCGCGCATCGCCGAGCGCACCGCCGCCGCGCATGGCCTGCCGCCACCGGTGTATGTGATCGGCACCGAGGTGCCGATTCCCGGCGGCGAGGCCTCGCTGGCCGGTGGCCTGCAGGTGACCACGCCGGCGGCCGCGGCCACCACGCTGGCGATCCATCGCGAGGCGTTTTACGCCCCGGACCTGCTGCCGGCCTGGGAGCGGGTGATTGCGATGGTGGTGCAGCCGGGCGTGGATTTCGACCACAGCAGCGTGCACTACTACGACCCGGCCGCTGCGGCGGCGCTGTCCGCTTTCGTGGAGCAGCAGCCGCGCATCGTGTTTGAAGCGCACTCCACCGACTACCAGACCGAAGCGGGCCTGCATGCGCTGGTCGGCGACCATTTCGCGATCCTCAAGGTGGGCCCGGCGGCGACATATGCGTTCCGCGAAGCGGTGTTCGCCCTGGCGATGATCGAGCGCGAACTGCTGCCCGCCGCGCAGTGCTCGAACCTGATCGAGGTGCTTGACCGCTGCATGGTCGACAAGCCGGCCAGCTGGCGCAGCTACTACCAGGGCGACGCGCACGCACTGCGCCTGCTTCGCGCCTATTCGCTCAGCGATCGCAGCCGCTACTACTGGGGTGAGCCGGAGGTGCGCGCCGCGCTGGCCACGCTGGTGGCCAACCTGACCGCCACGGTGCCGCCGCAGATGCTGCTCAGCCAGTTCCTGCCGAACCAGCAGCGCGCGATCGAGGCCGGCCAGCTGCAGGCCGCGCCGCTGGCGCTGATCCAGCACAAGGTGGGCGAGCGCCTGGCCGAGTACGCCCGGGCCTGCAATCGCAACCTTTCGGCGGTCGATAACGAAACCTTTCCGGCCCCGGAGCTTTCGGAACGGTAAGCTTCGGCTTTCCTTCTGAACGGAATCGCCCCCATGCGCAATACACGGCAGCGCCGCCAACAGATCCTGCAGTTGCTGGTGGACCACGGCAACGTGCAGGTCAGCGAGCTGGTCGACCGCTTCGGCGTGTCGGCGGTGACCATCCGCGCCGACCTGACCCACATCGAGTCGCAGGGCCTGGCCACGCGTACCCACGGGGGCGCCACGCTGGTGCGCACGCCGCCGCAGGAACAGGACATCCACGAAAAGGACGCCCTGAACCTGCCGCTGAAGGACAGCATCGGCACGCTGGCGGCCAACCTGGTCAAGGCCGGCGACAACATCATCATCGATTCGGGCTCCACCACCATGACCCTGGCCCGCCACCTGCGCGGCCACCGCGATGTGACGGTGATGACCAACGGGCTGAACATCGCCTGGGAGCTGGCCAACGCACCGGGCGTGGAGCTGCTGCTCACCGGTGGCCTGCTGCGCAAGCAGTCGCTGTCGCTGCAGGGCAGCCAGGCCGAGGCCAGCCTCAACACCTACAGCTTCGACACCCTGTTCCTGGGCGTGGACGGGCTGGACCTGCAGTTCGGCCTGACCACCCACCACGAGGCCGAAGCCAGCCTCAACCACCGCATGGTCGAGCGCGCGCGCCGCATCGTGGTGCTCACCGATGCCTCCAAGTTCGGCCGGGTCAGCCTGCATCGCATCGCCCGCCTGGACCAGGTCCATACCATCATCACCGACGCCAGCATCGACAGCGAGTACCTGGAAGGGCTGCAGAAGCTGGGCATCGAAGTGATCATCGCCGAGTCGCCACCGTGACCCCAGCCCGCTCCCTGCATGGCCGCCTCCTGACCGAATCGGGTTGGGTGCGTGGCGACCTCCATTTCGACCAGCGCATCACCGCGATCGATACCGCGCACGATGATCGGCGCAGTGACGATGCGGTGCCGCTGATCCTGCCCGGCTTCATCGACCTGCACGTGCACGGCGGCGCCGGCGTGGACATCATGCAGGGCGGCGATGCGGCGCAGACCGTCGCCCGCACCCACGCGCGCTACGGCACCACCGCGCTGCTGGGCACCACCATGACCGCGCACGACGACGACATCGTGCGGGCGCTGCAAGGCCTGGCCGGCGCCATCGGCGAGCGCACCGCGGGCATGGCGCGGGTCCTGGGCGTGCACCTGGAAGGCCCGTTCATCAGCCTGGAACGGCTCGGTGCGCAGCCCCCGCTGGTGGTGGAGGCCACCCTGGACGAGGTGCGGCGCCTGCATGCCATCGCCGCGATCAAGGTGCTGACCCTGGCCCCGGAAATCGGCCAGCACCAGGCGCTGATTCCCGCGCTGAGCGCGCTCGGCATCCGCGTGCAGCTGGGCCATAGCGCCGGCAGCTACGAGGATGGCGTGGCCGCGCTGCAGGCCGGTGCGGCCGGTTTCACCCACCTGTTCAACGGTATGACCGGCGTGGACCACTACCACCCCGGCATCGCCACCGCCGCATTGGCGCATGGCCAGTACGCCGAACTGATTCCCGACCTGCAGCACGTACATCCCGGCGCGATCCGCACCGCACTGCGCGCGATCCCCAAGCTGTACTGCGTGACCGACGCCACCGCCGCCACCGGCATGCCCGATGGCGAGTACGCGCTGGGCGTGCAGCGCGTGCACAAGTGCCTGGGCTGCGTGCGGCTGTCCACCGGTTCGCTGGCCGGCAGCGCGCTGACCATGGACCAGGCGCTGCGCAACCTGGTGTCGCTGGGGCTGGCGCTGGACGATGCTTCCAACCGGTTGTCGCGGTTCCCGGCCGATTACCTGGGCATCGAGGACCGCGGCCGCATCGCGATCGGTGCCTGGGCCGACCTGGTGGTGCTCGACGGCGACCTGCAGGTGCGTGGGGTGGTGGTGGAAGGCGATGACATCGCGCTCGGCTGAGCGCTGACTCCCGCGCCGAACCGGCGCATGCAGTTGTAGACAGGACGGCACGATGACTCCTATTTCCGCAGCGACGCCCCTGCAGGCCCGCGCCGACACCCCGCGCTGGCCGGTCCGCTATCTGTTGTTCATCGGCGGCATGGGCGGCCTGCTCTACGGCATCGACATCGGCATCATCGCCGGCGCCCTGCCCTACCTGGAGGCCACCGCCACCGCCAGCTGGCACCTGACCAGCCAGCAGCTGGGCTTCGTGGTGGCCGCGGTGCTGCTGGGCAGCGTGCTGTCCTCGCTGTTCGCCGGAATGATCGCCGACCTGATCGGGCGGCGCGGGGCGATGTTGCTGGCCGGCCTGTTGTTCACCGCCAGCATCCCGGTGATGGCGCTGTCGGACGGCTACTCCGCGCTGCTGATGGGCCGCCTGTTGCAGGGCATCAGTGGCGGCCTGATCGGGGTGGTGGTGCCGTTGTACCTGGCCGAAGTACTCAGCCCGGAACGGCGTGGCCGGGGCGCGGCGATGTTCCAGTTGCTGCTGACCATCGGCCTGGTGCTGGCCGCGTTGATCGGGCTGTACCACGCCCATGCGGTGGATGCCGCCACCCACGCGGTGCGCCTGCTGCCCGCCGCCGAGCAGCAGCACCTGCTGTTCCAGGTCAAGGACCATGCCTGGCGCACCATCTTCTGGAGCTGCCTGCTGCCGGGGTTGGTGTTCACCGGCGGGGTGCTGTTGATCAGCGAGTCGCCACGCTGGCTGGTACGGCGCGGCCGCATCGCCAAGGCACGCACCGCCCTGCAGCGTACCGTGGCCGCCGACGAGGTCGAGCCGACCCTGCAGCGCATGCAGGCACCCGACCAAGTGCAGGCCGGCCGCACCGGCAAGCGCGACCCGTTGTTGAGCCGCCGCTATGTGTGGCCGTTCGTGCTGGCCTGCCTGGTGCTGGCCTTCACCCAGGCCACCGGCATCAACTCGGTACTGGCTTATGCGGTCAACATCCTCAACCAGGCCGGGCTGCCCGGCTCGGTCGCCAACGGCGCCGACGTGGCGATCAAGCTGCTCAACGCGGTGATGACCGTGGTGGCGCTGGTCCTGGTGGATCGCAAGGGCCGCAAATTCCTGCTGATGCTGGGCAGCGGCGGCATCACCGTGGCCCTGCTGGCCGCGGCGCTGTTGTTCGTCAAGAGCGAGCATGGCCGCCTGGACGTACACGCGCAGCTGCAGCAGCAGGTGACCGGCAGCACGCTGTCGCTGCCGCTGGATGCGGCGCAATGGCAACGCCTGGACCCCACCGCCGGCGCCGCCCCGCAGCAGCTCACCGTGTCCTACGCCTACGGCGGTTTCAGCAACGTGCGCGCGCTGCGCAGCGACAACCCGATCGACGCCACGCTGCAGATCCGCCGCGAAGATGCAGTATCGGCCGACAGCGTGATCGGCGCGTTCTTCCGCACCCTGCACCTCAACCCGTTCCCGGACCCGGCGCACGCCGCGCAGGCACCCCTGGTGATCGAGCGCGCGATGATCGGCGAGGTGCCGTCCACCACCCATGGCTGGCTGGTGGCCAGTTGCATCCTGGTGTTCGTGGCGTTCTTCGCGGTCGGCCCGGGCGTGTGCGTGTGGCTGGCGCTGTCCGAGCTGATGCCTACCCGGATCCGCTCCAACGGCATGAGCATCGCGCTGTTGATCAACCAGTTCGTGTCCACCGTGATCGCGGCGATCTTCCTGCCCACCGTCGGCCACCACGGCTATGCCAGCATGTTCTTCTTCTGGGCCGGCTGTACGTTGCTGTATTTCCTGATTGCCGCGTTCTGGCTGCCGGAAACCAAGGGCAAGTCGCTGGAGCAGATCGAGGCCAATTTCCGCTGAGCGCCGCATGGTGCGGGTGGACGCAACCGTCCCCCCGCGGTGCTCGCAGGACGCCGGCTCAGGGTGCCTTGCCGGTGATCTCGGTATACATGCGCTGCGCCTGGGCGGCATCGCCCAGGCCGGACACCTGCATGGCCTTGCCGAACGGCCCCTGGATGGTAGCCACCGACAGCACCTGGTCGCCAATGCTGAAGGCCACGCGGCGGCCAATGCGGGCCTCGGTGGCCGCCTGGATGCGCGGGGCGGCGGCATCGGTCATGGTCAGGTTGAGGAGCGGCACGCCGCGCTGTGCATCACTGACCAGCGCAACCGATGCGATATCGGCCGTGGTGATGAACGCCGGTTCCAGCACCGCCAGCGGCCGCCCGTTCTCGTCTTTCAACAGGGTTGCAGCGGCGCTGGCATGCTCGTCCACCTCACGCATCAGGATGCGGACCTGCGGCAGCGGTGCCGCCGTGGAGGGTGGATTGAGCAGCTGTTGGACCTGCTGGCAACCGGCCAGGCCAACGCTGCTGGCCAGCAACATGACGGCAAGAAGATACCTGCGCATACGCCCTTCTCCTTGTTGGGGGG
Source organism: Stenotrophomonas sp. GL_101 (assembly GCF_057835675.1). Lineage (NCBI taxonomy): Bacteria > Pseudomonadati > Pseudomonadota > Gammaproteobacteria > Lysobacterales > Lysobacteraceae > Stenotrophomonas > Stenotrophomonas sp. GL_101. Next base: position 4,501,402 of record NZ_CM174432.1, read on the forward strand.
TGCGGGCATGGCCCGGCACCGATCAGCGAAGGCGGCGAAGACGGAACGCCACCACGACCTGCAGCACGCCATAGATGAGGCTGCCGATACCGATCCACAAGGTGGTCACCGCCAGCCCGGCAAGCGGGTTGGCCACCATCAAGCCACCCAGCACGATCGCCAGCAGCCCGCTGACAATCAGCAACCACTCGCCCTGGATCTGCTTGCGCACGCGCACGGCGAACACGATGCGGTAGATGCCGGCGACGATCAGCCACGCTGCCAACAGCAGAATCAGCACGCTGGCGGTGGCCAGCGGATTGATGATCGCCAGCACGCCGAAGGCCCCCGACGCCACGGCGTACGCCAACAGCCAACCGCGTGAGACGCCACCGGTGCCAGCGACCAGCGCAAACAGGCTGATCAGGCCTTCCACCAGCGCCATCACGCCGATCGCCCAGGCCAGTGCAGCGGCAGCAGACAGCGGCTGGGCAATGGCGATCACACCAAACACCACTGCCACCAGGCCATACAGCAGCACTACCCACCAGCTGCGGCCAATCAACGTCAACATCGAGGACACAGGTGCGTTCATCGGCGGCGCGCTCCAAGGGTTTGCCGGCATGTTAGCGCCGGGCGATGAAAGCACTACTCACGGCCAATGCGAGGCGCAGGGCAGTTGCCTACCGCTCATGGCACCCGCGCGCAGACCCACAGCAGCGCATCCACGGGGCCGCTGCGCTGCAGCGCACGCACCGCGGCATCCAGCGTGGCGCCGGTGGTCATCACATCATCGACCACGATCACGCGCGGTGGAGGCGGAGTAGTCGTCGCGAATGCGTTGCGCAGGTTGCGCCGCCGCGCCTGTGCATCCAGATCCGACTGCGGTGCGGTCAGTCGTTCGCGCCGTAGTCCAGGCCAGATCGGCTGCTGCAGCGCGCGCGCCAGTGGCTTGGTCAACTCCAGCGCCTGGTCATAGCCGCGCGAGCGCAGCCGCTGTCGATGCAGTGGTACTGGCACCAGCGGCGCATCGATGAAGGCCGGAACCCGCTCCAGCATCAACTCCGACAACAGCAGTCCCGCGGCCAGGTCTTGGTGGAACTTGAAACGACGCAGCAGCTGGTCCACCGGCGCGGCGTAGACGAACACCGCCGATGCCGCGGCCTGCACAGGGGGATCGCGCAGACAGGCGCCGCAGCGCTCGGCGGGTTCGTCGGCGGGCAGTGGCAGCGCACACAACGGACAGGCGTGGTCGTTCCATGGCAGGGCCGCATGACAGGCCCGGCATAGGTCGCGCCCGTCAGCCCCGGCTTCATCACAGACCAGGCAGCGCAGCGGCAGGGCCTGCCGGGCCAGCCAGGACAAGGAGTCGAACCAATGGAAAGGCAACGTGTCACCGCAAGGCGCTGGGGTAGGAACAGGCTGCCGTCTCGCTCAGCGAATGTCTGTCAGCGCCTGCCGTTTCGGCGCGTCGGCCGCTCACCTTGCCGTCGCGTTATCGATCGGCGTCGATCACCGACGCCATCAACTCCATCTCGGCACGTTTGGCACCTTGTGCCTTGGCAACCCCCTGCCACTTGCGTACCGCGCGCCGCACCTGCGCTTCAATGGCCGCGGCGTCGGCCGGCGTCAGCTGGTAATACGCCTGCAATCAACGTGTATCGGTCGCCGGTTGGGTCCTGCGATCGCCCGGCCGGATCGATCGAAACGGTGGGCGGCGTTTCAGCAACGCCTGGCTTTCGGACCTGCGGCGCGGCGGGCGGGCGCGATGCCCCTCCGGTAGTCGCCGGCATACGCCGCGGTGGCGGTCGCTTCAAGCTGCTTGCTGCCAACTGTGCGCCCAGCGCATCGTCCGCGGCGATCAGCTCGATGTCCTGCTCCAGTCCCAACGCGGAGAGCACGCGCAGCACAGTGGACAGGCTGGTCCCGGCATCGCCGGCTTCCAACTTGCCGATAGTGGTCCGGTCCACCCCCACCCGCTCGGCAAGGTTGGCCTGGCTCATGCGGCGTGCCAGCCGTGCCGTGCGCAGCCGTTCGCCGAGCGCCACGATGCGCTTGGCGTCCCCTGGTCTTACCGGCGGCGTTCGCTTGGCCATGCTGGATTAAATCATCACTTCCCGATGGAGTGGCATTTTTATCTTACATTTTGTCGAACATCAAGGTTGGATGCATTGCATATGATTGATAAATCCAACATTCAGGCCTGGAGTGATGAATTTATGCAACATCAACAGGACCTGCGCGGCAGCCAGATCATGTAAACCATCAAATCTCTCGACAAGTTGACAACAGGGCGCCGTACTCACCAGACTGCCGCCCTTTCGTTCCACACTCTGTCAGGACTTCCCCATGGCCTCTGTCATCCGCCACGACTGGCAGCACGCCGAGCTGCTCGCCCTGTTCGCACTGCCGCTCCCCGAGCTGCTGCACCGCGCCGCCAGCGTGCACCGCGAGCATTTCGATCCGGCGGAAGTGCAGATCTCCACCCTGCTGTCGGTCAAGACCGGCGGCTGCCCGGAGGATTGCGCGTATTGCCCGCAGGCGCAGCGCTACAGCACCGGGGTGGATGCGCAGAAGCTGATGGCTACCGACGAGGTGGTCGCCAAGGCCCGCCAGGCCAAGGCGGCCGGGGCCTCGCGGTTCTGCATGGGCGCGGCCTGGCGCTCGCCCAAGGCGCGCGACATCCCCAAGGTCGCCGCGATGATCCGCGAGGTGAAGGCGCTGGGCCTGGAAACCTGCGCCACCCTGGGCATGCTCAGCGGCGAGCAGGCCGTGGCGCTGCGCGAGGCCGGCCTGGACTACTACAACCACAATCTGGACACCGCGCCGGACTACTACGATTCCATCATCCATACCCGCCAGTATCAGGACCGCCTGGACACCCTGGAACACGTCCGCGACGCCGGGCTGAAGACCTGCTGCGGTGGCATCGTGGGCATGGGGGAAACCCGCGCGCATCGCGCCGGGCTGCTGCTGGCGCTGGCCAACCTGCCCGCGCACCCCGATTCGGTGCCGATCAACCGGCTGGTGCAGGTGGCCGGTACGCCCCTGCATGGCACCGCCGAACTGGACCCGTTCGAGTTCGTGCGGATGATCGCGGTGGCGCGGATCGCCATGCCGCGTTCAATGGTGCGGCTGTCGGCCGGGCGCGAAGCGATGGGCGATGAGCTGCAGGCGCTGTGCTTCCTGGCCGGGGCCAACTCGATCTTCCATGGCGAAAAACTGCTGACCACCGGCAACCCGGACACCGCCCGCGACCTGGCCCTGTTCGACCGGCTGGGCCTGCGCCCGATGGCCATCAGCGTGGACGCGCCCGGGCACGACCACCCCGGCACCGTCCATGCCGACATCACCTGTGGCGGCCGCTGCGGGCAGGCCGCCTGAGGCCCGAGCGCAGCGCCCGCCAACCGGGTACGCTACCTGCCCATCCATGCCAGCGAACGACCATGGCCCGCCCCGACCTGCACGACCGCATCCAGGCCCAGCGCAAGCTTCGCGACGCGCAGGGCCGCGTCCGCGTGCGCCGCACGGTGACCCGTCGCGATGGCGTACAGCTGGAGGTCGATGGCCAGTGGTTGACCGGCTTCTGCAGCAATGACTACCTGGGGCTGTCGCAACAGTTCGGCGTGGTCAGCGCGCTGCAGGATGCCGCCGCGCGCGAAGGGGCCGGCGCCACCGCCTCGCACCTGATCTGCGGCCACCATGCCCTGCATGAAGCGCTGGAGCGGGAGATGGCCGATTGGCTCGGTTACCCGCGCGCGCTGCTGTTTGGCAGTGGCTTTGCCGCCAACCTGGCGGTGCAGCAGGCGTTGCTGAGCGAAGAAGACGATGTGTGCGTGCAGGACCGGCTCAACCACGCCAGCCTGCTGGATGCGACGCGCCTGGCCGGCTGCCGGCTGCGGCGCTACCCGCACCTGGATACCGAAGGCGCGTTGCGCCAGCTCAAGCATGCGCCCGAGGGCGCGGCGATGCTGGCCACCGACGGAGTCTTCAGCATGGACGGCGACATCGCCCCGCTGCGCTCGCTGTCGCTGGTGGCGCGCATGCAGGAAGCGCTGCTGTACGTGGACGATGCGCACGGCATCGGCGTGGTGGGCGAACACGGCCGCGGCTGCGTGGCCGACGCCGGGCTGGGCGCCAACGATGTGCCGCTGCAGCTGGCCACCCTGGGCAAGGCATTGGGCGGCAGTGGTGCGGTGGTGCTCGGCGATGACGCGCTGATCCAGCACCTGGCCGAAACCGCCCGCCCCTACATCTACACCACCGCGGTTTCGCCGGCGCAGGCGGCCGCATCGCTGGCGGCGGTGAAGCTGGCGCGCCGCGATGACTGGCGCCGCGAAAAGCTGGCCGAACTGATCGGCGTGTTCCGCGCCGGCGCCCGCCAGCACGGGCTGGAGCTGATGCCTTCCGATACCCCGATCCAGCCGCTGCTGTGCGGGTCCGAAGCCACCGTGATGGCGCTGTCGGCCGCGCTGGAAGCCTCGGGATTCCTGGTCAGTGCGATTCGCCCGCCGACCGTACCGGAGGGCAAGGCACGGCTGCGGGTCACCTTGTCCGCGCTGCATACCCCGGCGCAGGTGCGTGCGTTGACCGAAGCGATCGGCCACGCGCGCGACAGCGTGCTGCGCCAGCAATCGCTGGATGCACTGAGCGCGTGAGTGGGTGGCGGTGAGCCTGCATATCGAGGTGCTCGGGCACGGGCCGGCGTTGGTCCTCATCCACGGCTGGGCGTTGCACGGCGGTGTGTTCGCACCGTTGGTGGAACGCCTGTCGGCGCGGTACACGCTGCATCTGGTCGACCTGCCCGGGCACGGCCACAGCCATGCCGACCCCACCCCGCTGCGCCTGCCGCACGTGGTCAACGCGATTGCCGCCGCCACGCCGCCGGCGGTGTGGTGCGGCTGGTCGCTGGGCGGGTTGTTCGCACTGCACGCGGCAGCCACCCTGCCGCAGGTACGTGCACTGGTGATGATCGCCGCCACGCCGCGCTTCGTGCGCGGCGATGACTGGCCGCACGCGGTCGAGCCGGCGGTGTTCGAGCAGTTCGGCCAAGACCTGGCGCAGGACTACCGCGGCACGCTGGAACGTTTCCTGGCGCTGGACGCGATGGGCTCCGAGCACGCCCGGCAGGAACTGCGCACCCTGCGCGAGATGCTGGTCGCGCGCGGCGAACCGGCCCCGCGCGCGCTGCGCGAGGGCCTGCACCTGCTTGAGCACACCGACCTGCGCGGCGCCCTGCCCGGCCTGGGCAAACCCAGCCTGTGGCTGGCCGGCCAACGCGACCGGCTGGTGTCGGCGCGCGCGATGCAGGCGGCCGCCGCCCTGGCCCCGGGCGCGCTGGCACACGTGGTCGCCCAGGGCGGGCATGCGCCGTTCCTGGGCCACACCGATACGGTCGCCGCGCAGCTGCAACAGTTCGTTGCCGCCCTGCCTTGACCCATCCCTCGCGCATATCACCGATCATGTACGCCCGCCTTTCAGCACAGGATTGACCCATGGATCTTGGAATCGCCGGCCGCTGGGCCCTGGTCTGCGCCGCCAGCAAGGGGCTCGGGCTGGGCTGCGCGCGCGCCCTGGTCCGCGAAGGCGTCAACGTGGTCATCGCCGCGCGCGGGGAAGACGCCCTGGACCGCGCCGTGCTGGAACTGCAGGCCGTGCCCGGTGCGCGCAACGTGCTGGGCGTGGTAGCCGACATCACCAACGAGCCGGGCCGCGACGCCGCGCTGGCGGCCTGCCCGCAGGTCGACATCCTGGTCAACAATGCCGGCGGTCCACCGGCAGGCGACTTCCGCCAGTTCAGCCGCGAGGACTGGATCGCCGCGCTGGATGCCAACATGCTGGCACCGATCGCGCTGATCCGCGCCACCGTGGACGGCATGATCGAGCGCGGCTTCGGGCGCGTGGTCAACATCACCTCGTCGTCGGTGAAGGCACCCATCGACACCCTTGCCCTGTCCAATGGCGCACGCTCGGGCCTGACCGGTTTCGTGGCCGGTCTCGCGCGCAGGACCGTGGCCCACAACGTCACCCTCAACAACCTGTTGCCGGGCCAGTTCGACACCGACCGGCTGCGCGGCAACTTCGCCTACCTTGCCCAGCAGCAGGGCATCGATGCCGGCCAGATCGCCGAGCGCAAACGCACCCACATCCCGGCCGGGCGCTTTGGCACCGCCGATGAATTCGGCGCGGCCTGTGCGTTCCTGTGCAGCGCGCAGGCCAGCTACATCACCGGGCAGAACCTGCTGATCGATGGCGGCGCCTACCCGGGCACGTTCTGATCTTTCCTGTATCACCGTTTCCGTAGTGAGCCCTCCATGACGTCCAGCTTCGATCCCCGCCATGTCCGCCGCGCCTTCTCGCGTGCTGCCCACAGCTACGATGCCGCCGCCGCGCTGCAACGCGAGGTGGACAAGCGCCTGCTCGAATCGCTGGACTACCTGGAAAACCGCCAACCGGCGGTGGTGCTGGACGTCGGCAGCGGCACCGGCCACGCCAGCGCGGCGATCAAAAAGCGTTGGCCGAAGGCCCAGGTGATCGCGCTGGACCTGGCCGCACCGATGCTGCGCGAGTCGAAGAAGCAGGCCGGCTGGTGGAAGCCATTCGCACGGGTGTGCGGCGATGCGCAGGCGCTGCCGTTGCTGGACCAGAGCGTGGATGTGATTTACAGCAACCTGTGCCTGCAGTGGGTGGAAGACCTGCCTGCGGTGTTCGCCGGCTTCCGCCGTGCGCTCAAACCGGGCGGCCTGCTGCTGTGCTCGACCTTCGGGCCGGAGACGCTGGTGGAACTGCGTGACGCATTCGCCGAGGTGGACGCGGTACCGCACGTCAGCCGTTTTGCGCCCATCGCGCAGTTCGGCGATGCCTTGATGATGGCCGGCTTCCGCGATCCGGTGCTGGACCGCGACCTGTTCACGCTGACCTACGACGACATGAGCGCGCTGATGCGCGAACTGCAGGCGATCGGGGCCACCAACGCGCGCCATGACCGTCGCCACACGCTCACCGGCCGCGGCCGTTTCGCCGCCGCACGTGCCGCCTACGAGCCGCTACGCCGCGACGACGGCAAGCTGCCCAGCAGCTGGGAAGTGATCTACGCCCACGCCTGGGCCCCCGAAGCGGGTGCCCCGATCCGCGAGCACGGCCACGACGTGGCCAGCGTGCCGGTGTCGGCGATCCCGATCCGGCGCAGAATCCGATAACGCCGTCATGCTGTTCACTTAAGCGGCCACAGCCTCGTTCGGGCATACCGCCTCCGGTATCTGGCCAGGCATTGGGGGCTGCGATCAACGTCACCACCAACGGTGGTGACCTACCTTTCGGTGCCCGCGCGCGGAAAACCGCAGCGCCCACGCCAACCCTCGGCGTGCGCCGTTGCGCACCGCAAGCCGAGCCGCTTGGCGGCCGGCAGGTCCTTGGCAAAATAAAGGTTCATCGCGGATTAGCGTGGAGCTTTTGCCGGCTCCCGTTACCCTTGAAGCCTGAAATCAGGGCCTCAGGGGTCAGGTCATGCTGGATCGGAAGACGATTGAGAGGCTGGGTGGCTGGGAAGGCTACCGGGTGGAGCGGATCGCCTGGCCGGAAGGCGACAGCCGGACCGTCACTATCTACCTCAAACCCACGGCCCGCACGATGCATTGCGAGCACTGCGGGAGCCGATGCCGGCAAGTGCACGAGACGACGGTGCGCCGGGTACGCGATCTGCCCCTGATGGCATTGCGCGTTGCGCTGGTGGTGCCGCGACGGCGCGTCTGGTGCCCCCAGTGCGCTGGGCCGCGCCTGGAGAAGTTGAGCTGGCTTGGCCGCTACCAGCGGGTCACTGACCGGCTGGCCGAAGCGGTCAGCCAGTTGCTGGTATCCAGCAATATCCTGGCCGTGGCACGCTTTTTCCAGTTGGGCTGGCATACGGTCAAGGCACTGGATAAAGCCTTGTTGCGTGAGTCTGTCCAAGCCCCGGACTGGAGCCAGATCCACTACCTGGCGATGGACGAATTTGCGCTGCACAAGGGTCACCGCTATGCAACGGTCGTGGTGGATCCGATCAGTCGCCAGGTACTTTGGCTGGGCAACGGGCGCTCCCGCGATACGGCGCGTGCCTTTTTTGAGCAGCTTCCCCCGGGCGTTTCCGAGCAATTGCGCGCCGTGGCGATCGACATGACGACGGCCTATGAAGTGGAGATCCGGGCCAACTGTCCCAATGCCGAGATCGTCTTCGACTTGTTCCATGTGGTGGCCAAGTACGGTCGCGAAGTGATCGACCGGGTTCGCGTGGACCAGGCCAACAAGCTCCGGCACGACAAGCCTGCGCGCCGTGTCATCAAATCCAGCCGATGGCTGCTACTGCGCAATCGCAGCAACCTGGACCGGCATCAGACGGTGCGGCTGGATGAGCTGCTGGAAGCAAATCAACCGCTCCTCACCACCTATCTGATGCGCGATGAGCTCAAGCGACTGTGGTTTTACCGCCATCCCGGATGGGCCAGGAAGGCTTGGAACCAGTGGCTGGAGCAGGCCCAGCGCAGCGGAATCGCCGCCTTGGCGCTGTTTGCACAACGGCTCAAAGCCTATCTGCATGGGATCGTGTCGCGTTGCCGACACCGCCTCAATACCAGCATCGTCGAAGGCATCAACAACACCATCAAGGTCATCAAACGCCGGGCCTACGGCTATCGGGATCAGGAGTACTTCTTCCTGAAAATCCGTGCAGCGTTCCCCGGTATTCCGCGATGAACCAAAATAAAGGAGGAGGCCGTCGCCGCAGGCGTCGGCCGGGGGACATTTGCGAAAGGGCCTGCCGGCCGCCAAGCGGCACCGAAAGCTCGCGATACACCCAAGCGAAGACGCACACACTCGCTGCTACGGAGAGAAAAACCAAAAAACGCAGCGGGGCAGAGCCCCGCTCTACGTTGCGCCGCGCCGTACCGGTGGTCCCGAAGCAGCGGGGCGGTGACCCGCATCTCCGCGTCAGGCGGGGAACAGGTCGCGGTGGAAGAAGTAGATCTCCTGCACCAGGAATTTCCAGCTGGTATGGAAGCTGCGGAAGCGCGTGCTCGGCGTTGACGAGGCCAACGCGTCGATGCCCAGTTCGCGGGCCAGGCGCAGCGCGCGCGCCATGTGCAGCGGGTCACTGACGATGATCACCCGGTGCAGCTTGCGCTGGTCCATCAGCCGCCGTGCTTCGATCAGGTTCTGCCGAGTCGTCCGCGATGCCGTTTCGATCAGGATCGCCTCGTCCGGCACGCCCTGCTTGAGCGCATAGCGGCGTGCCACCTGCGATTCGGAAAAGCGCGCGGCGGTGCCGCCATAGCCACCGGTGAAGATCAGCAGAGGTGCATAGCCCTGCTGGTAGAGGTCCAGCCCATGCCGGATGCGTTCTTCAAAGACCGGCGACGGCTTGGCATCGTAGGCCGCTGCGCCCAGCACGATGATCGCGTCGGCCTTGGCCGCCTGGTCGTGTTCGCCCACCCATACGATCCATGCGGTCACGCACAACAACCAGGCCACCAGCACCAGGCACAGCCGCCACACCCAGCCCAGCACGCCGACCCGTGTGCGCCGGCTCATGCGCGCGCCCAGGGCAACGCGTCCAGGTCGACATTGCCGCCGGACAACACCACCCCGACCCGCTGCCCGGCAAACCGCGCCGGCGCCGACAGGATCGCCGCCAGGGCAATGGCCGAGGACGGCTCGACCACCTGCTTGAGCACCTGCCAGAGCAGGCGCATGGCGGCCACGGTGGCTGCATCGTCCACCGTGATCACTTCGGCGGCGCCATGCAGCAGGGCGAAGTTGGGCACGCCCAGCGTGGTGCGCAGGCCGTCGCAGACCGTGTCGGGGGTGAAGTCGACCTGGCGCTCGCCCGCCGCCAGCGACCGCGCGGTGTCGGCCGCGCCCGCCGGTTCGGCAAGGATCAAGCGGGTCTGCGGCGACACCGCCTGCAGCGCCAGCCGCGTTCCCGCCGCCAGCCCACCACCGCCCACCGGCACAACCAGTGCATCGAACGGGCCGTGGCTGTGCACCAGCTCCAGCGCCGCCGTGCCCTGCCCGGCGATTACCCGGGGGTTGGCGTAGGGATGCACCAGGCTGGCCCCGGTCTGCGCCTGCACCTGCGCGCACATCGCTTCGCGCGCCTCGATGCTGGCCTCGCAGCGCCAGATGGTGGCACCGTGGCGGGCGACGTTGGCCAGCTTGGCCGCGACCGCGCCCTCGGGCACCACCACGTTGCAGGCAATGCCCCGGGTACGCGCGGCCAGCGCCAATGCGGCGCCATGATTGCCCGACGAATGGGTGACCACCCCGCAGGCGGCCTGGGCCGCGGCCAACGACCACACCGCGTTGCACGCGCCACGGAACTTGAACGCGCCACCGCGCTGCAGGTGCTCGGCCTTGAACGACACCGATGCCGACGCCATGCCGTCCAGCACCCGCGACTGCAGCACCGGGGTGATGCTGGCATGTGGGGCTATGCGCGCCGCGGCGGCCAGCACGTCGTCGACACAGGGCAAGGGTGAATCGCTCATGACGCAAGATTAACGTATGGCCCCGGTTCGCACTGCCCCGTCCTGCCGTGACACCATGGCAATCATTCAGCGGATCGGCCCCGGATTAAGGGCCGATTCAATGCACCGGGCCGAAGCTGGGCCCATACCCTCTGGGGGGACCCATCATGAAAATGCGCCTGATCTTCGCCGGTGGCCTGCTGTTGGCCCTGTCCGGTTGCGCCAGCTACGACTATGTCGGCGGCGGCGGTGGCAATGGTTATTACCACGGTGCCCCGTCAGTGGAGTACCGCTATCCCTATGGCTACCCGGGTGGTTATGGCTACCCCGGTGGCTATGGCAGCGGCTACTACGGCGGTGGCTATTACGGTGGCGGCTACGGTTACCCGTCCTACCGGCCGTATCCGAACCATCGCCCGCCGCACAATCATCGCCCGCCGCCACGCCCGGGCAATGGCGGCACTCCGCCGGTGCGTCCGCCGGATCGCCCGCGCCCGTCCTACAACGGCGGTTCGCCGTGGCGGAACATGGACTCGGTGGGCCCGCGCTCGCGTCCGCAGCAGCAACAGCAGCAGCGCCCGCCGCAGCAGGCACGCCCGGCCCAGGCCCCGCGTCCGGCCCAGCGGATGAACGGTTCCCCCTCGCGAAACATGAACAGAATGACGCAGGGCACAGTTGAGCCCTGACCATCTTGATTTTCACGTGCGGCAAGGTTCACTCTAGGCGCGCAGTGACGGCCTCGGTCGAAAAGTGACAAAAGCGACACAAGACGTCACATTCAGCTCTATGTCGATATCCGCCAGGAACATCTGGATCCCCCCTGTTCCGGCCCTGTCGGATGTCGGCACCTATCAAGCAAAAGGCCCCGCCATGGCGGGGCCTTTTGTTTAAAAAATCAGGGCCGGCAGTCCCCCGACTACCGGCCCTTCTGCTTCCCCGGGATGCGCTTGGACCAGCCCCTGTTCCAATTCCGGTCCGTGACGCCAAGGCGCCTGCCATCCTGGGTGCTAAGGAGTTATCTGCAGAAAACGTGCCAACTTGAGGGTTGTTTTCATCGTTTCCGACGATTGGCGCTAAAATCGCCACCCGTGCCCTGTTCCCAGGGCTGATCCGGGCCGCGCAGGCCCCGTCCGAGCCCCACCCATGACCGACTCCTTCTATCGCTACGACGTCATCGTCATCGGCGGCGGCCACGCCGGCACCGAGGCTGCCCTGGCGTCCGCGCGCAGCGGCGCGCGCACCCTGCTGCTCACCCACAACGTGGAAACCATCGGCGCGATGAGCTGCAACCCGGCCATCGGTGGCATCGGCAAAGGCCACCTGGTCAAGGAAATCGACGCCCTCGGCGGAGCCATGGCGCATGCCGCCGACCGTGCCGGCATCCAATGGCGCACCCTCAACGCCTCCAAGGGCCCGGCCGTGCGTGCCACCCGCTGCCAGGCCGACCGCAACCTGTACCGCATGGCGATCCGCCAGATCGTCGAGACCCAGCCCAACCTCACCGTGTTCCAGGCGGCGGTGGATGACCTGGTGATCGAGGGCGACCGCGTGCGCGGCGCGATCACCCAGACCGGGCTGCAGTTCGATGCGCCGGCCGTCGTGCTCACTGCCGGCACCTTCCTGGCCGGCAAGATCCACGTCGGTCAGACCCAGTATGCCGCCGGCCGCATGGGCGACCCGCCGGCCACCACGCTGGCCGCGCGCCTGCGCGAGCGCCCGTTCGTGGTCGACCGCCTGAAGACCGGCACCCCGCCGCGCATCGACGGCCGCTCGCTGGATTACAGCGTGATGGACGAGCAGCCCGGCGACAGCCCGCGCCCGGTGATGTCCTTCCTCGGCGATGTGGCCGGGCACCCGGCCCAGGTCAGCTGCTGGATCACCCACACCAGCGAACGCACCCACGAGATCATCCGCAACGCGCTGCATCGCTCACCGCTGTACAGCGGCCAGATCGAAGGCATCGGCCCGCGGTACTGCCCCTCGATCGAAGACAAGGTGGTGCGGTTCGCCGAGAAGGCCAGCCACCAGATCTTCGTCGAGCCCGAGGGCCTGGACGTGGTGGAGATCTACCCCAACGGCATCTCCACCTCGCTGCCGTTCGATGTGCAGCTGGCCCTGGTACGCAGCATCGCCGGCATGGAAAACGCGCACATCACCCGCCCCGGCTATGCGATTGAATACGACTTCTTCGATCCGCGCGGGCTGGACAACACGCTGCAGACCAAGAGCGTGTCCGGGTTGTTCTTCGCCGGCCAGATCAATGGCACCACCGGTTACGAGGAAGCCGCCGCGCAGGGCCTGCTGGCCGGGCTCAACGCCGCGCGTCACGTACGCGAACAGGCCGGCTGGTGCCCGCGTCGCGACCAGGCCTACCTGGGCGTGCTGGTGGATGACCTGATCACCCACGGCACCACCGAGCCCTACCGCATGTTCACCAGCCGCGCCGAATACCGGCTGCAGCTGCGCGAAGACAATGCCGACGCGCGCCTGACCGCCTTGGGGCGCGACATGGGCCTGGTCGACGAGCACCGCTGGCGCGCGTTCCAGACCAAACAGGACGCGGTGGCTGCCGAGTCGGCCCGCCTGCGCGGGATCTGGGCAACCCCGGGCAACGCACTCGGCCGCGAGGTGGGCGCCACGCTCGGCGTGGCGGTCAGCCGCGAAACCAACGTGCTGGACCTGATCAAGCGCCCCGAACTGGACTACGCAGCACTGATGCGGGTGCCCTCGCTGGGCCCGGCCGTGGCCGATCCGAAGGTGGCCGAGCAGGTCGAGATCGGGGTGAAGTACGCCGGTTACCTGGACCGTCAACGCGACGAGATCGAGCGCCAGCAGCGCCACGAGAACACCGCCATCGGCAGCGACTTCGATTACGCCGGCGTGCGCGGGCTGTCGGCCGAAGTGCAGCAGAAGCTCGAGCGCGTGCGCCCGCAGACCATCGGCCAGGCCCAGCGCATTCCCGGCATGACCCCGGCGGCGATTTCGCTGCTGCTGGTGCACCTGGAACGCGCACGCCGCGCGCGGGTAGCCTGACCTGCGGCGCGCCGACCCACGGTCGGCAGCTGCCGCCACGCCCATGGCGACACTGACACCCCCCTCTTCCCGGAGTACCGCATGTCCCCGATCCGCCCCTTCCTCGACAAACTGCCGGTGCTCGGTGAGCGCTGCTACATCGATCCGGCCTGCACGATCATCGGCGAGGTGGAGCTGGGCGATGACGTCTCGGTCTGGCCGGGCACGGTGATCCGCGGCGACGTCAATGGAGTGCGGATCGGTGCGCGCAGCAATATCCAGGACGGCACCATCATCCATGTCAGCCACCACAGTCCGTTCAACAAGGCCGGCCACCCGACCCTGATCGGCGAAGGCGTGACCGTCGGCCACGGCACCATCATCCACGCCTGCACGATCGGCGATTACTGCCTGATCGGCATGGGCGCGTGCATCCTCGACGGTGCGCGGGTGGAGACGCACGGGTTCGTCGGTGCCGGTGCGGTGGTGGGCCCGGGCAAAGTAGTGGGCGAAGGCGAACTGTGGGTGGGCAACCCGGCCCGGCCGACGCGCAGACTCAGCGACAAGGAGATCGAATCGCTGCACTACTCGGCCGACCACTACGTGCGGCTCAAGGACCAGTACCTGGGCTGATCGCGGCCGGAGGGGTCGCTTCGGTCCTGCCGCGATGATCGGCGCTGGGCATCGGCACGGCCGCACGGTAAAGTCCACAGCCGACCAGGACGCAGTCGAGAACCGCATGCCCCCGCTGGCAGCCGGCCGGAGTGGATTCCGGCGCCCCCTTTCCCGTCGTACGCGCGCATGAGCGCGACGATGCTCGATACCTACCGTGAAGTGATCACGCCCGAAGGCGTGCCGTTGCACCTGCCAGCGGCCGGCCCGGTGCCGCGTGCGCTGGCGTGGCTGATCGATTTCATGATCCGGGTCGGCGCACTGGGGCTGCTGGCCATTCCGCTGGCCTTCCTCGGCGAGCTGGGCCAGGGCATCCACCTGGCGCTGATGTTCCTGCTGATGTGGGCCTACACCATCGTCCAGGAAGCCTGCTGGGGCCGCACCGTGGGCAAGCGCGTGCTCGGCCTGCGCGTCGTCGCACGCGACGGTGCGCCGATCGGCTGGATGGCCGCCATCACCCGCAACCTGCTGCGCACCGTGGACATGCTGCCAGTTGCCTACGCGGTGGGCCTGCTGTCGAGCCTGTTCGATGCGCATGGGCGCCGCCTGGGCGACCTGGTCGCCGGCACCGTGGTCATCCACGACAGCGCGCGCCCACTGCCCGGCAGCGTCGCCATCGACACCGTGCTGGCCCCGCCGCAACCGCTGCAGCCGGCCGAGCAGGCCGCCGTGGTGGCCTTCGCCGAACGTGCGCCACGGCTGTCCGCGCCGCGCCAGCAGGAACTGGCCGCCATCGTCGCCCCGCTCAGTGGCGGCGGTGGGCAGGTCGGCGTGCTGCGCCTGTATGCGATGGCCAACTGGTTGTTGGGACGGCGATGAGACAGGAACAGTTCGTCACCCGCTACCAGCACGAATGGCAGGCGCTGGAACACTGGCTGGCCGTACACGGCCAGGCCAGCAGCCCGGCCGCTCGCCCGGCCGCCGACGCGGTGCTCAACGACGAAGATGTTCCACAGCGGTATCGCCGTCTGTGCCAGCAGTTGGCGCTGGCCCGCAAGCGCGGCTACAGCCCGCAGCTGGTGGCGCGCCTGCAGTTGCTGATGCAGCAGGGCCACAGCCTGCTCTACCGCACCCCGCCACCGCGGTGGCGGCGGGCACTGGAGTTCCTGTTCGCCGATTTCCCACAGCTGGTGCGCAGCCAGGCGCGCAGCATGTGGGTGGCCACCGCCTTGTTCGTGGTGCCGCTGGTGGGCAGTTTCGCCCTGCTGCAGTGGTATCCGGAGTTCATCCACCTGGTGATGGACAACACCGAGATCGCCGCGATGGAGCGCATGTACGACCCGGCCGCCCCGCACCTGGGCCGCGACAGCGGCACCGACTGGATGATGTTCGGCCACTACATCATGAACAACATCAGCATCGGCCTGCGTACCTTCGCCAGTGGCCTGCTGGCAGGCGTTGGCACGGTGCTGGTGCTGCTGTTCAACGGGCTGATCATCGGCGCAGTGGCCGGCCACCTGCAGCACATCGGCCATGGCGATCCGTTCTGGCGCTTCGTGGTCGGGCATGGCGCATTTGAACTGACCGCGATCGTGATCGCCGGCGGCGCGGGCCTGCAGCTGGGCATGAAACTGCTGGCACCCGGGCGGCGGCGGCGCATCGATGCGCTGGTCGAAGGCGGGGTGATCGGTGCGCGGCTGTGCCTGGGCGTGGCGGCGATGCTGCTGGTGGCCGCCTTCATCGAGGCGTTCTGGTCGTCCATCGCCGCCGTACCGGCCTGGGGCAAGTACGCCGTCGCTGCGGTGCTGTGGAGCGTGGTGCTGGTCTGGCTGTGGCGCGGTGGTCGCGGGAGCACGCATGCGCATTGACCAGCTGGACGTGGTGCTGCGCGCACGCAGTGGCTGGGAAGCAGTGGAACTGGGTACCGCGCTGGTGCGTCGGCACGCACGCGCGATCTGGTCGCCGGTGTTGCTGGTGGGCCTGCCGCTGTTCGCGGTACTCAACGCACTGGCGTGGTGGGCCGATGCGTTCGGGGTGGCGTGGCTGCTGATGTGGTGGCTCAAGCCGCTGTTCGACCGCGTGGCCCTGTACGTGGTCTCGCGCGGGGTGTTCGGCGATGTACCCGGCACCCTGCAGACCCTGCGCGCGCAGCGGCACTGGGGCTGGACGGGCTTCTGGGGCTACCTTGGCTGGCGTCGCTTCAGCCCGCTGCGCGCGTTGCTGATGCCGGTCAACCTGCTGGAAGGCAACCCGGCCGAACACCGCGGCGCGCGCCGCCGCGCCATTGCCGGCGGTGCGTTCGGGCATGCGCTGCTGCTGACCCTCACCTGCATGGCCTTCGAGCTGATCCTGGTCGCCGGCGGCATCGCCACGGTGTTCATGTTCGTCCCTTACGAGCTGTTGTCCGACTCGTGGCGGGCGGCGTGGGCGATGGTGCGCGAAGATACCCCCGCCTGGGCGCGGTTGGGTTTCAACCTGCTGTGCTGGCTGTCAGCCAGCCTGATCGGCCCGTTCTACGTGGGCGCCGGCTTCGGGCTGTACCTCAACCGCCGCACCGAGATGGAGGCCTGGGACGTGGAGATCGCCTTCCGGCGCCTGCGTGATCGCCTGCAGCAGGCCGCACCGCTGCTGATGCTTGCCTTGGTGCTGGCCTGGCCGGGTGGCGCGGTGCATGCGCAGGCGGCCGATGCCGATGCCGAAGCAGCACACGAAGCGCCGCTCACCTACGACAACGATCCGGACAACCGACCGGCGACCATCTTCGGCAACACCGAGGTGGATACCGCCGGCTTCCGCCAGGCGGTGCAGCGTGCCTATGAAGATCCCCTGCAGAACCCGACGCGGCAGGTGAGCCGCTGGAAGTCGACGGCAACAGACGCCGACAGCAAGGACAAGAAAAAGCCCGACCGCAAGGACAGCGACAGCGCGAACAAGCGCTCCAAGGGACCGTTGCTGCCGGCGCAGATCGCCGAGTGGCTGCTATGGGCCCTGGTCGGCATTCTGCTGCTGATCCTGGCCGCCACCGCACCGCGCTGGCTGCGCTGGTTGCGCGGCGGGGGTGGCACGCGCAGGACGGTCGCCCCGGCGGTGGTCGAGGACGACATCCGGGTGCCCGATACCGTGCCGCCGGATGCGGCCGCGCGTGCACGGGCGCTGTGGCAACAGGGGCGCCCGCGCCAGGCACTGGCGCTGCTGTACCGCGCCAGCGTGGAATCGATGAGCGAACGGGCGCAGATCGCACTGCCGCCCGGCGCCACCGAAGCGCACTGCCTGCGAGTGTCGCGGCGCATGCCCGACGCGGCCGACCGCAGCTTGTTCGCGCGCGTCGTGCAGGTCTGGCAGTACGCCGCCTATGCTGGCCGGCTGCCGGACGAGGAGGCCTTCGACAGCCTCGCCAGCACCCTGCGGCAACAGTTCCGGTGGCAGGGATGAGCGTGCGGCTGCGCTGGCTGCTGGTGATGCTCGGCGTTTGCGCCGTGGGCATTCCGTTGGCGATCCTGTTCCTGCGCACCCACCAGCGGGTGACCGAAACCCAGTACCTGCCGCCACAGGGCGAGGCCAGCTACAACCCGCTGTACGTGCTGGGCCAGGCACTGCGCGCCGATGGCATCGCGGTCCGCGCGCAGCCGCGCGTGGACATCACCACGATGTCGCTGCAACCGCACGACACGATGGTGCTGCTGCAGGACAGCGCCAGCCTGCCGCCGCCCACGGTGCGGGCGCTGCTGGACTGGGTGGCGCGTGGCGCTCATCTGATCGTCCGCACGCCGCCGACGGCGGCCGATGACCTTCAGGGCAACGGCCCGCTGCTGGAGGCGCTGGGCGTGGACAGCATCGACTACGACAGCGGCTGCCAGCCGTGGCACGTCCGCGACGACCCGCAGCACCTGGAGTTCTGCAATGGCCGCCGCTTCGCGCTGGACCCACCGGCGGGCATGCGCGTGGAGCACAGCTGGGGCGACAACGACGAGGACGGGCTGGTGTTCGCGCGCCTGCGCCACGGCCAGGGCAGCGTGGACGTGCTGGCCGACCTGGACTTCATGAAGGGCCAGGGCCGCCCGCGTGACCAGGACAAGGCCGCCGGGCCGCGTACCGACTACATCGATGGCCTGCACGACAAGTCGCACCGCGACCTGACCCGTTACCTGCTGGCGCCGCGTTATGGCCAGGGCACGATGTGGCTGGTGTATGCCTCACGCCCACCGTCGCTGTGGCACCGCCTGTTCTACCAGGGCTGGCCGGTGTGGGCACCGCTGCTGCTGGCCCTGCTGGGCTGGCTGTGGCAGCGCGCGCAACGCATGGGCAGCCTGCTGCCCTCGCCGGCGATCGAGCGCCGCTCGCTGCTGGAACATGTGCGCGCCAGCGGCGAACACCTGCTGCGCCATGGCAAGGCTCCCCTGCTGTACGACGCGGTGCGGCGCGCCTTCCTCGGCCGCCTGCGACGCCGCGCACCCACGGCCGCCGCGCTTACCGGCGAAGCCCAGGTGCAGGCCATCGCCACCTTGCTGCAATGGCCGCACGCCCGCGTCCACACCGCCCTGCACGCGCCGGCGTCGAAAGACCTGGCCGGGCTGCGCGACCGCATCCGCCTGCTGATCCAGATGAGAAACCTGCTATGACCGAGCCGACCGTTCCGCCGCTGCTGTCTTCTCCCGCGCCGTCGCCGCCGCCGTTGTCCGATCCCAGCCTGATCGAGCGCGTGGACGCCGTGCGCGAGGCCGTCGGCCGTGCCTTCATCGGCCAGGCCGAGGTCCTCGACCAGATCCTGATCGCCCTGCTGGCCGGCGGCCACGTACTGATCGAA
Organism: Stenotrophomonas sp. GL_101; assembly: GCF_057835675.1. NCBI lineage: Bacteria > Pseudomonadati > Pseudomonadota > Gammaproteobacteria > Lysobacterales > Lysobacteraceae > Stenotrophomonas > Stenotrophomonas sp. GL_101. Next base: position 4,520,305 of record NZ_CM174432.1, read on the forward strand.
GGGGTGCCCGGGCTGGGCAAGACGCTGCTGGTGCGCGCCCTGGCCCAAGCCCTGGAGCTGGACTACGGGCGGGTGCAGTTCACCCCCGACCTGATGCCCAGCGATGTCAGTGGGCATGCGGTATACGATCCGAAATCGGAGAGCTTCAAGATCCGTCGGGGCCCGGTGTTCACCAACCTGCTGCTCGCCGACGAGATCAACCGCGCCCCGGCCAAGACCCAGTCCGCCCTGCTGGAAGTGATGCAGGAGGGCCAGGTCACCATCGAGGGCAAATCGTTCGCGCTGAGCCCGCCGTTCCTGGCCATGGCCACGCAGAACCCGGTCGAGCAGGAAGGCACCTACCCGCTGCCCGAAGCACAGCTGGACCGCTTCCTGCTCAAGGTAGTGATCGACTACCCCGCGCTGGAAGACGAGAAGCGCATGGTGGATGCGATCACCACCGGCCGCAGCGCGTCGGACTTCGACCTGTCGCAGGTGCCGCGCGTGCTGACCGCCGCGCAGGTGGTGGCGCTGCAACAGGCCACCGCGGCGATCGTGGTCGACCCGGAGGTGATCGATTACGCGGTGCGGATCGTCGCGGCCACCCGGCAGTGGCCGGGCATCGCGTTGGGCGCCGGCCCACGCGGCAGCATCGCGCTGGTACGCGCCGCGCGCGCGCAGGCGGTGCTGGCCGGGCGCGACTTCGTCACCCCCGACGATGTGCGTGACATCGCCAAGCCCGCACTGCGCCACCGCATCGCACTGGCCCCGGAACTGCAGATCGAAGGCCAGAGCGCCGACGACGCGCTGGATGCACTGCTGGCCAAGGTGGACGCGCCGCGCAAATGAATCGATGCCGTGCTGCTGATCGCAGGGGCCCGTGCCGATGAGGCCAGCGCCGCTGCTGCTGGTCTTGCTGCTGGCCTGGGGCCTGCTCGGCCTGCCCGTGGTGTTCGGGCTGTGGCGGCCAGTGGGCTGGTATGCCACCGGCGCGGCCGTCGCGCTGCTGGCGCTGGTCGACCTGCTGCGGCTGTGGCGGCAGCCTTCGCCCAGCGTGCATCGCGCCCTGCCCGAAGCGCTCGCGTTGAATGTCGAACGCGCGGTGACGCTGCGGCTGGAGTCGAGCCTGCGCCAGCGCGTGGAGGTCTTCGACCTGGTGCCCGGCGAATGGGCGTTGCAGGGCCTGCCGCGGCGGCTGTCGCTCAAGCCGATGGTGGCCAGCAGTTTCCAGTACACGCTCACCCCCACTGCTCGTGGCCGCTTCGCGTTCGAGGGCGTTCACCTGCGCGTGGATGCGCCTTGGCGCCTGTGGCGGCAACGCCGCACCCTGCCTCCGGCACTGACGGTGCGGGTGTATCCCAACTTCGCCCCGTTGACCCGCTTTGCGCTGTTCAGTGCCGAACAGGCCTCGCGGCTGGTCGGCGCGCACCTCAAGCGCCGCCGTGGCGAAGGCACCGATTTCCACCAGATGCGCGAGTACCGCATCGGCGACAGTCTGCGCCAGATCGACTGGAAGGCGACCTCGCGCGCGCGCAAGCTGATCTCGCGCGAGTACCAGGATGAAAAGAACCAGCAGCTGATGCTGATGATCGATACCGGGCGACGGATGATGGCCAGCGAAGGGGGCCTGTCGCACTTCGACCATGTGCTCAACGCGTCGCTGGTGGTGTCCTACCTGGCGCTGCGCCAGGGCGACGGCGTGGGCCTGTTCGCCAGCGGTGGCGACAGCCGCTGGGTGGCGCCGCAACGCGGCATGGGCGCGATCGATGGCCTGCTGCGCGCCAGCTACGACCTGCAGGCGCGCCCGGTGGCCACCGACTACCTGGCTGCGGCCACCGAACTATCGCTGCGCCAGCGTCGGCGTTCGCTGGTGATGCTGGTCACCAACGTGCGCGATGAAGATATCGAAGACCTGCTCGCCGCGGTGCGCCTGCTGCAGCGCCAGCACCTGGTGTGCGTGGCCAGCCTGCGCGAGCGCGCGCTGGACGACGCGCTCGGCCAGCCGGTGGAGACCTTGCAGGATGCAACCCAGGCGGGCGCCATCGCGCGTTACCTGCAGCAACGCAACGACGCGCACGACGCCCTGCGCAGCCATCGGGTGATGGTGCTGGATGTCACCGCCGATGCGCTGCCCGGCGCGTTGGTGGAACGCTACCTGGCGGTGAAGCGCGACGGGTTGCTGTAGGCCACGACCGTTGGTCGTGGTGCACGGTGCGTCGGCGCGCATGCATGTACCGACCAACGGTCGGTACCTACCGGACGGGCATCGGTCAGACGTAGATACGCGTCGGCGCTTCGTCGATGATCGCGTGCGGTACAAACCGCGCGCTGTCGCGGGTGATGCGGCTGTTGTCTTCGCGGATGCCCATGCCACAAGCCTGGTCGCCCACCATCCAGCTGCCGATCAACGGATAGCCGCCGTCGAAACTGGTCAACGGGTGCGCGGCCTGGCGGATTGCCGGGCCGGTGTAGGGGCCTTCGCTTTCCTGCCAGCTGCCGTCGGCCAGGTGCATGGCCACGTTGGCGCCTTCGCGCGAGAACAGCGGCTTGCGCACCCACCCGCGCGGCAGCGCGCTGCCGTCGTCGAACTCGGCGGCCAACAGGTTGGGATGGCCACGATGGCGCTCCCACAACAACGGCAGCACGCCCTTGTTGCTGAGGATCGCCTTCCACGCCGGTTCCAGCAGCTGCACGCCCGAGGCCGGCAGCGCCTGGCCGAACGACTCGGTCATCAGGTCTTCCAGCGGGTACAGCTTGAACAGGCTGCCGATGATGGTGTCATCCATCGCGGTGAAGCGGCCGTCTTCGGACAGCCCGATATCTTCAATGGCGATCGCCTCGCCCCGCAGCCCAGCCTGGGCGGCGCAGTCACGCAGGTAGGCCACCGTGCCCTGGTCTTCTTCGGAGGCACCCACCGCGCTGAAGTACAGCGGCGGCGGCAACTGCGCGGCCAGCTCGCCAAAACGTTCCACCAGCGCCTCGTGGATCGCGTTGAACTGATCGGCGTGTGCCGGCAGGCGGTTCTGGTTGCGCTGGTCTTCCAGCCATTGCCACTGGAAGAACGAGGCCTCGAACAACGAGGTCGGGGTGTCGTAATTCAACTCGTACAGCTTGGCCGGGCCGGTACCGTCATAGGCGAAATCCAGCCGCCCGTACAGGTGCGGCTCGCGGCGGCGCCAGCTCTCGGCGATCCAGTCGCGGAACGCCGGCGGGATCGCCAGCTGGTCCATCAACTGCTCGCTGCGCACCACCTCATCGACCAGGTCCATCGCCATCGCATGCAGCTGCGCGCTGGGGTCTTCGATGTCCTGTTCGATCTGGCGCAGGGTGAACGCGTAATACGCGGTTTCATCCCAGTACGGCAGCCCATCGATGGTGTGGAAGCGGAAACCGGATTCTTCAGCCCGAGCGCGCCATTGGCTGCGCTCGGCGATACGCACGCGTTGCATCGATCAACCGCCGACGCTGCTGCGACTGCTGCTGGTGTTGCCGAAGCCGCCACGGCTGGCGGTCACGGCGCGGTTGGGGGTGCTGGTGACCGGGGCCAGGCCGGCCTTGCCGGCACCGATACCGCTGCCGGTATTCATGCCACCACTGCCACCCGGGGCCGGGCGTGCCCAGCCCTTGGCCTTGTCCTGGTAAGCCGGGCTGGCCGCCGGCGACTGCGCCAGGCCGGCACCGCCGCGGTTGCTGAGCATCTGCGACATGAAGAAGCCCATCATCATCGGGCCCACGAACGAATGGCCGGTGGAGGTCTTCTGCTCGGTGCACTGTTCGGCGCTGTAGTCGGCTTCGCAGGCAGCACGGTTGGCGTACTTCGGGGCGGCATCGGCGGACTGCTTCTGCGCGTCGGCAAAGGCGGTGCGGCAGCTGGAGGGATCGCCGGTGGCTTCGGTACAGGCCTCCACCGAGGTGTACAGCCCTTCCTGGGTCTGGACGGCGGCGTCCTTCTGGCAGGCGGTGAACAGCAGCGGCGCGGCGCTCATCAGCAGCAGCGCAGTGGTCCTGGAACGTTTCATGGCGTCATGCCCCCTAATACGGTTATCTGCCCAATCATGCCTGATCGCGGCGAACAACCAAAACCGGCAAACCCGGAAACATGAACACCGTTTCAGCATTGCGCCGCCTGCGGTGCCATCGTCGACGCAGGCTTGGTTGCAAACGCAACCGAGATTTTTAGGCAGAATCGAGTAGCAACGCGCCCCCACCGCCCGCCAGATCCTGCCAGCCCCATGCCTGAATACCGCTCCCGCACCTCCACCGCCGGCCGCAACATGGCCGGCGCCCGCGCCCTGTGGCGCGCCACCGGCATGACCGATGGCGACTTCCACAAGCCGATCATCGCCATCGCCAACTCGTTCACCCAGTTCGTGCCCGGCCATGTGCACCTCAAGGATCTTGGCCAGCTGGTGGCGCGCGAGATCGAGCAGGTCGGTGGGGTGGCCAAGGAGTTCAACACCATCGCGGTGGATGACGGCATCGCCATGGGCCATGACGGCATGCTGTATTCGCTGCCCAGCCGCGAGATCATCGCCGACTCGGTGGAGTACATGGTCAATGCGCACTGCGCCGACGCGCTGGTGTGCATCTCCAACTGCGACAAGATCACCCCCGGCATGCTGATGGCCGCATTGCGCCTGGATATCCCGGTGGTGTTCGTGTCCGGTGGGCCGATGGAGGCGGGCAAGACCGCGCTGTCCGAGCACAAGCTGGACCTGGTGGATGCGATGGTGATCGCCGCCGACGAAAGCGCCAGCGACGAGAAGGTCGCCGAGTACGAGCGCAACGCCTGCCCCACCTGCGGGTCGTGCTCGGGCATGTTCACCGCCAACTCGATGAACTGCCTGACCGAAGCGCTGGGGCTGTCCCTGCCCGGCAACGGCTCCACCCTGGCCACGCATGCCGATCGCGAGCAGCTGTTCCGCCGCGCCGGGCACCTGGTCGTGGAACTGTGCCACCGCTGGTATGGCGGCGAAGATCCCAGCGCGCTGCCACGCGGCATCGCCACGCGCGCGGCCTTCGAGAATGCGATGACCCTGGATATCGCCATGGGCGGCTCCACCAACACCATCCTGCACCTGCTGGCCGCCGCGCAGGAAGCGGAGGTGGACTTCGACCTGCATGCCATCGATGCGCTGTCGCGACGCGTGCCGCAGCTGTGCAAGGTGGCGCCGAACACGCCCAAGTACCACATGGAAGACGTGCACCGCGCCGGTGGCGTGTACGGCATCCTCGGCGAGCTGGCGCGCGGGGGGCTGTTGCATACCGACGTGCCCACCGTGCACAGCCGCACCCTGGCCGAGGCGATCGCCCGCTGGGACGTGGCGGTGAGTGGCGATGCGGCCGTGCAGGATTTCTTCCGCGCCGGTCCCGCAGGCATCCCCACCCAGGTGGCTTTCAGCCAGGCAACGCGCTGGCCGACGCTGGACGTGGACCGCGCGGAAGGCTGCATCCGCTCGGTGGCGCATGCGTATTCGGCAGAAGGCGGGTTGGCCGTACTGCGCGGCAACCTCGCGCTGGATGGCTGCGTGGTGAAAACGGCCGGCGTGGATGAATCCATCCACGTCTTCGAAGGCAACGCGCGGGTGTTTGAAAGCCAGGACGCCGCCGTGGCCGGGATCCTCGCCGATCAGGTGGTGGCCGGCGACGTGGTGGTGATCCGCTACGAGGGCCCCAAGGGCGGCCCGGGCATGCAGGAAATGCTGTACCCCACCAGCTACCTGAAATCCAGGGGCCTGGGCAAGCAATGCGCGCTGCTCACCGACGGGCGTTTTTCCGGGGGCACCTCCGGCCTGTCGATCGGCCATGCCTCACCGGAAGCGGCGGCCGGCGGCACCATTGGCCTGGTACGCGATGGCGACCGCATCCGCATCGACATCCCGGCGCGCCGGATCGATCTGCTGGTGGACGACACCACACTGGCCGCACGTCGTGCCGAACAGGACACCCTGGGCTGGGCACCGCGCGAGCCACGCCCGCGCAAGGTCACCGGCGCGCTGAAAGCCTACGCACTGCTGGCCACCAGCGCCGACAAGGGCGCGGTGCGCGATCTGTCCAAGCTGTAACGCCGTCGGGTCGGCATCTATCGCGCATCCCTCGTAGTGCCGGGCTCTGCCCGGCAGCGCTTTTGCCTGGCTTCAACGCCGGGGATCAACGTTGAGGGGGAGCCGGCCAGCGGCCGGCACTACCGATACCGGCATAGCCAACGGTGACCGTTGCCCATGCGGGAACGGCACGCAGCCTTCATACTTGGCGTCCTTCACACATGGACGTGACGATGCGGCTGACTCGATGCCTGGTGTTTCTTGCGCTGTCCTGCGCTTCCGCTCCGCTGCTGGCGGCCGAATGCAGCGTGGCCAACCGCGACGCGGTGCTGGCCCTGCCCCTGCAGGTGTTCGATGGAGATCCCGATGCCGGCTGGCGGCCGCTGGCCGACCGGCCGGGCTGTTCGCTGGAGACCGCCGACCTCATCGCCGACTACCGTCGCCAGCAGCCCAAGGCGGCCGGCGACCTGCCCTTGATCTGGCGCGAGGCGCAGCTGCGCGCACTGGGCGGGCAACGCGACCCGGCCAGCGCGCTGATGCGCACCACCTACAAACCGGCGCACGCCGATGTGGGCGGCTGGAATGCGTATGTGGACGCCACCATTGCCTTCCTGGACGACGACCTGCCCGCGTTGAAGCAGGCGCGGGCGCGGTTGGCCGCGCTGCCGCCGCCACCGGGCCGCGTGGTCCGCAATGGAAAGGTGCAGCTGGAGGCCGAGCAGGTGCCCTGGCCGCCGCGCCTGCCGGTGGTGGATGCGTTGGTGCGGTGCATGTACCAGTCGTATGCGTTGGCATATGAGGAGTATCCGGCCGCGTCGGAGTGAGTAACGGCTTGACCCGGTACGCGCTGCTGGCAAACACTCCGGTGATGGTTCTGCACAAGGAGGTGACGATGCGTGCTGTTCACTGTCTGCTTGCACTGGCCGTTTCGGCCGTTGCACTTCCCGCCCTTGCCGACGACTGCGTGGTCGATCGTGCCGCGCTGCTGGCGTTGTCGCCGGAGGCGTTCGACCAGAACCTGACCGGCGGCTGGCGACCGATGGCGGAGACGCCAGCATGCCAACTGCCCGCTGCGGACCTGATTGCCGCCTACCGTGCGCAGCCCAAGGCCGCCGGCAACACCACGTTGATCTGGCACGAAGCGCAGTTGCGCGCGGAGGCCGGGCAGGATGCGCAGGCCGTGGCGCTGATGCGCCAGACCTACAAGCCAGCCCCCGATGCCGGGGGCTGGAATCCCTACGTGGACGCCAGCATCGCGCTGATCGAGAAGAACAAGCCTGCGCTGGTTTCGGCCCGCGCTGCGCTGGCAGCCGTGCCGGCGCCCCCGGAGGCGAACGTCAAGGACGGGTTCTTTTCGTTCACCCTGCCCAGCGGCGAAACGATGAAGGTGGCCTGGCCGCCCAACCTCGACGTGGTGGATGCCTTTGTCCGCTGCTTCGGCAAGCCCTACCGCGATGCCTACGGGATGGCCTGCCGCACCTCGGGTGGGTAACGCCGGGGGTGCGCCTGGGTCATGCCGTGCAGCCACGCATGGCGTGGCTCTACCGGATCGGACACCCGTCCGTGAAAGGACTGGCTGCGTTTCCTACCCGATCACCCGCTTGAACGGCGGCAGCGCGTCGATGATGCGCTTGCCGTAGCGGCGGCTGAGCAGGCGCGAGTCGAGGATGATCACCCGGCCGGTATCGGTGGAGGTGCGGATCAGGCGGCCGGAGAACTGGGTGAGCGTGCGCAGTGCGTGCGGGATCGCGATCAGGTTGAAGGCGTTCAAGCCGCGGCTTTCAAACCACTCGCTCAGGGTGGAGGTCTGCGGGTCGGTGGGCACCGCGAACGGTACCTGGGTGATCACCACCGTGGTGCAGGCCTCACCGGGAAGATCCAGGCCTTCGCCGAACGAGTTCAGCCCGAACAGCACCGAGCCTTCGCCGGCCGAGGTGCGCCGCAGGTGCTCGTCGATCATCTTCTGCTTGGGGCCTTCGCCCTGCACCAGCACCTGCTTGCGCTGCGCGACCGGCATCAGCTCGGCCACTTTTTCCATCTTCCAGCGCGAGGTGAACAGCACCATGCTGCCCTTGCCCCAGTCCAGTTCCTTGACCAGGTACTTGGCGATTTCCTTCGGATGGCGCTCGCGGTCGTCCGGGGTGACCGGGAACGGTGGCACGATCAGCTGGGCCTGGTTGGGCAGGTCGAACGGTGATGACAGCGAGACCAGTTCCGCCTCGGCGGGAATGCCGTTGTCGATCGCCAGCGCCTGGAAATCACCGCCGCCGGTGAGCGTGGCCGAGGTCATCACCACCGAATCCACTTCGTCCCACAGCAGCTTGCGCAGCACGTGCGCGGCCGAGACCGGCGAGCCATGCAGGATCAGGTCGCCATCGCGCGACAGGGTGATCCAGCGCGCCATCGGCGGCTGGCCTTCCTTGTCTTCGCGGCGCCAGGCCGTCCATAGATTGTGTTGCTGCTCGATCATCTCCAGCGCCATGCCCAGGTTGCGCTGCAGGCGTTCGCGCGCGGCGTCTTCCGGCTTGCCCTTGGCGACCTGCGCCAGCGCGGCGTGGGCCCAGTTGAACAGGCTGCGGGTGTCATCGGCGATGGCCTCGATATCGGCCATCCAGGTCTCCGGCAGGCGCCCGTTGGTGGCGCGCCACATCGGTTCCTGCGCGGAGGGGTCCGGCTGCCAGCTGCGATCGATCACATCGCGGAACGCCTTGAGCTGCTTGCTGACCTTGGCGGCCGCCTCGATGGCTTCGTTGGGCAACAGGTTGCCCAGCTTGTCCTTGTCCACCGCACGGTAGGACGCGGCGATCAGCACCTGCAGGCGGCCGGTGCGCTTGGCCATTTCGTCCAGGGCCAGGCTGGCGGCCCCCTGGTCGATGGCGACGCTGCCGATGTGGTGGCCTTCGTCGAGCACCAGCAGCATGTCCGAAGGCGGTGCGATCAGCGGCTGGCCGCTGTCGCTCTCGCCGATGGACAGCGCCGACAGCAGCAGGGCGTGGTTGGTGACCACGATCTGCGCCTCGCGCACGGTGTTGCGCGAGCGCAGCACCGCGCACTGCGCCGAGTAGGCGCACTTGCGCCCGGCACAGCCGGAGGCCGGCGTGGTGATGCGCGAACGCAGCGTATTGCTGATGGTGTCCGGGGCATTGTCGAGGTCGCCATTCCAGCGCCCATCGAGAAAATCCTTGCTCAGCTTCTGCGCCAGGTCCATCTCGATCGGCGCCAGCGGCCGGTCGAACAGCGGCTGCTCGTCGTCGAACATGCCCTCCTGCGCGCCATCGCCGTGCGCTTCGGCGGCATTGCGCGTGCACAGGTAACGGGTGCGGCCCTTGGCCAGCGCCACGGTGGCCTCGATGCCGGTGGCCTTGAGGAAGTTGGGGATGTCGCGCTCGACCAGCTGCGACTGCAACGCCACCGTGCCGGTGCTGATCACCAGCTTCTTCTTCGTGGCCAGGGCGATGGGGACGCCGGCGGTGAGGTAGCCCAGCGACTTGCCGACGCCGGTGGGCGCCTCGACCACGCCCACGCCGCCGCTGTGCGACAACGCACGCGACACCACGCCGATCATCTGGCTCTGCGAACGCCGGGTCATGAAACCGGGCGTGTTGGCCTGCAGCTTGGTATAGGCATCGCGGATGACGGCCTTGAGCTCGTCGTTCAGCGCGCGCGGGGCTTCAACTTTTTCGGTCACGCCGGGAGCTACCTGCCTGGATCACGGCGGGTATTTTCTCACGAGCGGCGGCTGGGAACCGGCGCGGATTTCCGCGCCGGTTCAGATCCGGGACACAGGTCCGGTGTTCAGCCGGCAGCGGCCAGCCGGCGGCCCCGCAGCGCACGGGTCATCGCCCACACCAGCAGCACCACCGCCAGCGCGTCGAACAGGCCCAGCACGAAATGCGCCCCGCCCAGCCACGAGGCGATGCCCTGGACCGAATCGTAGTTGCCCTGCTGCACCAGCCACACCGGCACCAGGTTCAGCAGCAGCCCGGCCAGCGTGGTCACCGCCAACAGCAGCAACGCCCACAGTGCGACGCTGCGCTCGGCCCCGCGCGGGGTATCGATCACCCACACCACCGACACCGCCAGCGCGATCAGGATCGGCAGGCGCACCGCCACCATGGTCAGCATGGTGACCAGCAGGTCCATGTTCATGGCTCAGTCCTCCCCGGCCAGCGCATGCTCGCCGCGCAGGTCGGCGTACACCGCATCGGTCTGCGGGCGCACTTCGTGCCACTGCTGGAAGCTCGCTGCGGCCTGTTCCACCAGCATTCCCAAGCCATCGACGACGTTGCGGCAACGGGCCGCGCGCGCCCAGGCCAGGAAGGCGATGGACGCCTCGCCGTAGTTCAGGTCCACCGCCGTGGTCATGCTGTTGACCAGCGACAGCGGCAACTTGAACTCGGCGTCGCGGTCACGGCCGGCCGAGGTGGCGTTGACGATCAGTTCGAAATCGCCCAGCTCGCGCAGGTCTTCCCAGTAGCGGGTGCGTGCACGGCCGGGCTCGCCGATCGCATCGATCAGCGCGTCGGCACGTTCGGGGCTGCGGTTGACCACCACCATCTCCAGGATGCCCGCATCGAGCAGGGCCGGGGCGACGCTGCGCGCCGAGCCACCGGCACCCAGCAGCAGCACCCGGCGGCCGCGCAGGTCCAGGCTGTTGCGCTCGGTGAGGTCGCGGACCAGGCCGACGCCATCGGTGGTGTCGCCGTGCCAGTAATCGCCCTTGCGCAGCAGCGTGTTGACCGAGCCGGCCAGCTTGGCGCGTGAGGTAAAGGTTTTGCACAGCGCAAACGCCGCTTCCTTGAGCGGGGCGGTGATGTTGGCACCGCGGCCGCCCTGCGCGACAAAGTCTTCCAGCGCGGCGCTGAAATCGGCCGGCGCCGCGTCGATGGCGCGGTAATCCAGGGCAATGCCTTCCTGCGCGGCGAACGCAGCGTGGATGCGCGGCGACTGCGAATGCGCGATGGGGTGGCCGAATACGGCGTAACGGTCGGCGGTCATGGGTGTGTCTGCTCCGGGCCTAGAATGGAACGCAAACCCCCAACGGACGCGGCTATGCGCACTCCATTGTCACTGCTCGCGCTGAGCATCAGTTTACTCTCCACGCCGCAGGCGATGGCGCTTTCCGAATTCGGCATCGAGGGCATGGGGGTGGTATCGACCAAGGCCAACGAAGCCCAGGCCACGATCGCCCCGGACGGGCAGCGCATCGCCTGGGCCAGCGACCGCGCCGGGGGTGCCGGTGGCTGGGACCTGTGGCAGGCGGTGCTGCGGGACGGGCGCTGGCAGGATCCGGCCCCGCTGGCAGTGAATACCGCCAGCGATGAGACCGACCCGTACTTCAGCCACGATGGGCATTGGCTGTACTTCGCCTCCAACCGGCCCGGTGGGCGCGGTGGATTCGATCTGTACCGCGTGGCGGTTGGCGACGATGGCCGCTTGGGGCCGGTGATGGCCATGCCGGTCACCCTCAACACCGCCGCCGACGAGCGCCACCCGGCGCTGCGCCCGGATGGCCAGGTGCTGCTGTTCGCACGCAATGGACAGGGCACCCAGGGTGGTTTCAACCTGTTCCAGGCCCGCGTGCAGGGCAACGGGTTTGGCACGGTGGCGGCGCTGCCGGCGCCGCTCGACAGCCGTGCCGACGCGGTGGCGGGCGAGTGGCTGGGCAACAACGGCGCGCTGCTCATCACCCGGGCCACCGGCAGCACCTCGCAGGTGTGGCAACTGGGCTGCGACGACACCCAGCCGGCGACACCGCTGGCGCTGTCGTTCAACACCGCCGAGGGGCAGACCGGCGCGCCGGTGGTGGACGCGTCCAAGCCGTCCGAGCTGGTGCTGGCCGGCGTGGCCCGCGCGCCGCGTGCCGGCGGGCTGGACCTGTACCGGATGAAGACGCCAGCGGCTGCCTGCCACTGACCGGCGGGTACCGGCCCCGGTACTCGTACCGGCTCCGGGTAGGTACCGACCGTTGGTCGGTACGGGGGGCCGCATCACGCAAAATGCGCATCGACCAACGGTCGATGCCTACCGGGTCAGACCGTGCGCAGCAGCGCGGCACGCTGTTGTTCGTACTCGGTTTCGCTGATGTCGCCCTGGTCCTTGCGCTGGTTCAACGCGGCCAGCTGCGCCTGCAGTGCCGGGGTCAACTGCGCCTCACGCGCCACCCGTGCGGCCGCCGACGGCTGTTCCGGCGGGCGCTTGGCGGCACGCAGCACGCCGCGGATGACCAGCCCGATCACCACCGCGAACACCACCACCCCGGTGCCCCAGGTCAGCCATTGCACCCATCCCATCGTCTGCATCGTCGTCGTCCTGTTGCCGTGTGGGCGGGTATTGTCAGCGTTCGCGCAGCCAACGCGCCACCTGCGGGGCAAAATAGGTCAGCACGCCATCGGCGCCGGCACGCTTGAAGCCCATCAGCGACTCCATCACGCAGGCGCGTTCGTCCAGCCAGCCGTTGGCGAAGGCCGCTTTCATCATCGCGTACTCGCCACTGACCTGGTAGGCGAAGGTGGGCACGCCGAACTGCTGCTTCACCCGCCGCACCAGGTCCAGGTAGGGCATGCCCGGCTTGACCATCACCATGTCCGCGCCCTCTTCCAGGTCCAGTGCGATTTCGCGCATGGCTTCGTCGCCGTTGGCCGGGTCCATCTGGTAGGTCTTCTTGTCGGCCTTGCCGAGGCTGGCCGAGCTGCCCACCGCGTCGCGGAACGGGCCGTAGAAGGCCGAGGCATATTTGGCCGAGTAGGCCATGATGCGCACGTTGAGATGGTTGTCGGCGTCCAGCGCACGGCGGATCGCACCGATCCGGCCATCCATCATGTCCGAGGGCGAGACGATGTCCACACCGGCTGCGGCATGCGACAGCGACTGCTTGACCAGCGCCTCCACGGTGATGTCGTTGAGCACGTAGCCCTTGTCGTCGATGATGCCGTCCTGGCCGTGGGTGGTGTAGGGGTCCAGTGCCACGTCGGTCATCACCCCCAGTTCGGGGAAGCGCGACTTCAGCGCGCGGATCGCCCGCTGCGCCAGGCCGTTGTCGTCCCAAGCCGCGGCCGCGTCGAGCGACTTGCCGGCCGGGTCGATCACCGGGAACAGGTCGATCACCGGGATGCCCAGCTCCAGCGCTTCCTCGGCCACCTCCAGCAGCGCATCGATCGACAGCCGCTCCACGCCCGGCATCGAGGCCACCGGCGCGCGCCCGGCCAGTTCATGCACGAATACCGGGTAGATCAGGTCGTCGGTGGTCAGCGTGTTTTCGCGCATCAGGCGGCGCGAGAATTCGTCGTGGCGCATGCGGCGCGGGCGGTAATCGGGATGGGCCATGGGTTGCTCCGGAACGGAAGGCGGTGGGCGCGGCAGGGTTACTGCAGCAGGTAACGATACGGTTGCAGCGGGGCCGGCAACGGGTCCACGCCGAGGCTGTCGAGCAGGTCGATCTCGATGGTGCGCACCAGCGCATCCAGTGGCAGGTCGTTGGGTTCCAGCCCGAACGGCTCTTCCATTTCCTCGCCCAGCTGGTCCAGGCCGAAGAAGGCGTAGGCCAGCACCGCCGACACCACCGGGGTGGCCCAGCCCAGTGAACTGGCCAGGCCGAATGGCAGCAGCACACAGAACATCCACGCGCAGCGGTGCAGCAGGAGGGTGTAGGCGAACGGCAGCGGGGTGGACAGGATCCGCTCGCAACCGGCCTGGATGCTCGACATCGCGTGCAGGCGGGTTTCAAACTGGCTGTACAGGATCGGATCCAGGCGGCCAGCGCGCAGCGGCTCGGCCAGGTCGGCAGCGATCATCGCCAGCAGCTGGTCGGGCGCGTTCAGGCGTTGGCCCAAATGCGCGTGGTGCGCGTCCTCCACCCACGGCATCGCCGCCAGGGCCGCATCGCGTCCCCGCAGCCTGGCCGCCAGTGCATGCGCGAAGCCGATCGCCAGCCGGCACAGACGCGCACGACGCGCGGCATCATCGGCCAGCAGCGCGGTGCACAGCCGCGCCAGGCTGCGCGATTCGTAGACCAGCTGCCCCCATAGCTTGCGGCCCTCCCACCAGCGCTCGAAACAGGCGTTGTTGCGGAAGCTCAGGAAGATCGACAGGACCAGGCCCAGCAGGGTGAACGGCGCCACCGAGACCCGCTCGATGCCGGGCGGGTGCCACAGTTCGGCGAAGGCGGCCACGGCAATGGCCAGCAGCAGGATGGCCAGCACCTTGGGCGCCACCGCCGGGACGATGGAGCCGCGCAGGATGTACAGCAGTTGCCAGCCGTGGGGACGAGGGCGAATGATCATCGGTGCGGGAATGGCGCCCGGGTGGGCGTGGGCCGGCAGCAGGGCTGCGGCAGCCGCTGATTGTACGCCCAGTCACGGCCAGGCCCGGTCGCTGCGGCCGATGGTCGCAGCGGCGGCCGGCTCAGACGATGCCGCCGCCCAGCCCCAGGCGGACGATGCCCACCACCACCACGATGGCGTTCAGCACCAGCCCGGCCCACGCACGGCCACGCTTGCTGGGATGGGTGAACAGGATGCCGATCGCGGCGATCACCGCACCGACGGCCGCGAAGGGGATCAGGAACCAGTTGCCCCAGCCGAGCAGCGGGATCAGGGCCAGGATCATCCACAGCAACGCCAGGATGCCCCACAACAGACTGATGAGACCCATGCCCGGCTCCTTCGATGATGATGCGGCCACCTTAGCCTAGATCGCGGTCCCGCCGCCGGTCGCTGACGCGTTCATCGGCCGGCAGCACCGGTGGTCCGGGCCACGGCGCGCCGCTCACCCGGACAGTGCTAGCGTTGCGCCCAGGGTGTTGGCATCGATTCAGCCGCCGGCACCGATGATCGCGCCACGGACCAAGGGTCCCTACCGAACAGGGGTGATGCATGAACATCCGATCGATTGCCGTGTTGGGCGTACTGCTGGCCGTGGCCGGCTGCGCCAGCACGTCCAAGGTGATGCTGGGCCAGCAGCGCCCGCCGGTGGACCCGGCCAGTGTCCAGATCTATTCGACCCCACCGGCCGGCTCGGTCGAGATCGCCCAGCTGGAATCGTCCAGTGCGGTCGGTTTCGGCACCCAGGGCCAGACCGATGCAGCGGTGATGCGGCTCAAGCGTGAAGCAGCAGCGCTGGGCGCCAACGGCGTGATCCTGATGGGCGTGGGCTCCAGCGGTTCGCCGGTGGGCATGTCGGTGGGCGCCGGCAGCTATGGCTCACACGTGGGCGGCGGGCTGGGCATCGGCATTCCGACCACCCAGAAGCGCGCCGCCGGCGTGGCGATCTGGGTACCCAACCCGGCAGCACCCACGGCACCGGCGCGCCTGCCGACGCAGACGATCACGCCGACCCGGTAATGCCCCACGATGAACCCCGCAAATCGCGGGGCGTCAGCGCGAATGCGATGACGTGCCCCCCGCTTTGTGCTTCGGCACGAACACTTCGTTGACCGCCTGGGCCAACTGGTCCGGCGGCAACAGGCCCTGGTCGAGCAGGAAGTTGTTGAAGGCCAGCCGGTCGAAACGCTTGCCCAGCGCCAGCTCGGTCTGCATGCGCAGTTCCAGGATGCGGGTG
The DNA here is from genome assembly GCF_057835675.1 of Stenotrophomonas sp. GL_101. Lineage (NCBI taxonomy): Bacteria > Pseudomonadati > Pseudomonadota > Gammaproteobacteria > Lysobacterales > Lysobacteraceae > Stenotrophomonas > Stenotrophomonas sp. GL_101. Next base: position 4,535,886 of record NZ_CM174432.1, read on the forward strand.
TATCCGTAGAAGTAGCTGCCGGCCTGGCCGGGCATGCGCACCATGTAACGGTCCAGTTCCTGGGTGGCCATCGCCTTGGACAGGCCGACCTCGTCGATCAGCACGCGCTCGGCGTTGGCGCGGTCGATCAGGCCCAGGTTGAGCATCGGGTCGAGCATCGCCCGGGCCGCGCGCAGCAGGCGGAACTGCAGCGCGATCAGCTGCCCGTCCAGCGGCTCGTAGGGCACCATCTCCGCTTCGGCATACAGCGCCCAGCCTTCGACGTTGACCGAGTTGAACGCGAACATGGTGCGCGCCAGCGAGATGCCGCGTTCAACCATCGCGGTGAACTGCAGCTCATGGCCGGGGCGGCCTTCATGCGCGCTCAGCGTCCAGGCGGCCGAACCGAAGTTGAAATCGTCGTACTGCGCGGCCTTGTCGCCGGCGGCCGGATTACCCAGCGGCAGCACGAAGGTGCCCTGCTGGCCGGTGTTGCCGACCAGCGGCGCGGGCAGGAAATGCGGGGCCGGCGAGGCCGCGCTTTCGGCCGCCGAGCCCAGCCGCATCTGCATCGGGCGCTGCGGTACATCGACGATCTTCTCGCGACGGATGATCGGGTCGATCGCATCGATCACGCCCCGGTAGTGGTGCTCAAGCTGGTCGTCGGCGATCTTGTCGCCCTTCAGCGCGCGCACCACCGCCACCGGATCGGTCGGATCGGTCACAGTGAGGCCCTTGGCCTGCACCACCAATGGCGACAGCTGGCGCATGGCCGAGCGGGTTTCCATGAATTCCAGCTGGGCCCGCTGCATCAGCACGGCCGGGGCGATATCGATGCCGACGCGCTTGAGCTGGTAGGCATACAGCGGCGCGGGCAGGCGCGCATCGGTGCGTGCCTTGGGCAGCACGTCCTTGCGGGTCCAGTCGCGGTACTCGCGCAGCTGGGTGGCGATGGTTTTCAGCGCCTCGTCGGCGCCGGCCACCTTGTACTTGCCAAACAGCTGTTCGATGCCGGTGATGTAGGTGTCCACGTTGGCCAGCGACTGCTCGACTTCGATCCTGGTCGGCTGCAGCAGGCTCTTGTCGCCCAGGCGCTCTTCATAGCGCTGGCGCGACAGCGTGGTGGCCGGCTGGCTGCCCGGCGCCAGGCCGGCATAGGCCTTCAGGCGGTCCAGGGCCTTGGCCCGGCGTTCGGCGGGGACCTGGTCGGACAGCAGCAGGTTGAGGCCGCTGAACACGGTCTGCGGGGTGTCATTCCACGGCAGCAGGTACTTTTCGTTGAGCTCGCTGCCTTCGATGTTCTGGTTGGCGGCGGCGATCATGATCGCCAGGTCCTGGCGCACGTTGGCATCGCGCTCGGTGGCCAGCCTGGCCTGCAGGTCGCTGCGCGCCTTGGCCATCGCGGCACGGTAGCGGGCGCCGTTGTCCGGGCCGAAATCGGCCACTTTGTCGTCGTAGCCCGGCACGCCGAAGAAGCCGGTCTCTTCGGGCTGGAACGGGCCCTGCGCGTCCAGCAGGATCTGCGCCAGCTGGTTGCTGCGGGTGACCCAGGCCGGGCTGGCGGGGGTCTTGCTGGCGGCAGGAGCCGCGGCGAACGCCGGCGGTGCGCTCAGCGCGACGGGAACGGAAAGGACCAACGCGATGGCAAGGACAAGCGGCTTCATGCAGGACTCCCGGTATTCGATGCGCTGACCCTACGCATTCCACGCACGGGGAGCAATCGGCCGGAGGTCATGCGCGGCCGCTCACACCTCCAGCCCGGGAACCACCGGGCAGTCGCCCCTCTGGCGACACTCGCGCAGTTCGCACTGCTGTGCCGCTTCAGCGTCATCCAGCGCACTCAGGTCGATGGTGTCGGCCGCCTCGGTCAGCACGTAGAGCATCGGGTAGTCCCACTCGCTCTGGCTGCGCGTGGCCTGCAGGAACAGCCGTCCTTTGCCGCGCGGCCCGCTGAGCTGGACGATGAACTGGCTGTAGCCGGTGCCATTGAGGTTGGACTGCATGCTGCCGGCCGGCAGGTAGCCGTCCTGGATCGGCTCGCCCAGCTCAGCAACCAGTTCCACGCTGCAGCGCGCGCGGCGCATGGCCTCCTGGTACGGGTCGCTGCTGCGGCTCCAGTGCGACCACTGCGCCACCGCCAGCCAGACCGCGCCAACGGCCGCAGCGGTGGTCAGCAACACCGCCAACGGCATCGCCCAGCGCCAATGCCGGCGCCACCATCCTGAGCGGGCGCGGCAGACCCCGGGTAGCGGGGGTGGTTGGTTCATCGGCGTCCTCCTTGTCGAGCCGGTGGTGCGGTGTGCGGGCGGTGGTTACGTTACGGTGCCAGGCAACGCCCCAGGAAATCCTCGGCCAGGCGGTAGCGGTGCAGCGCGTTGCTGCCCGACAGGCCGTGCTTGGCCCCGGGATAGGTCATCAGGTCGAACGGCTGCCCACGCTTCTGCAGCGCACTCATCAGCGCGGTGGAATTGGTGAACAGCACGTTGTCGTCGGCCATACCGTGGATCAGCAGCAGGCGCGAACGCAGGCCGTCGATGTGCGCCAGCACTCGCGCTTCTTCATAGCCCTTCGGGTTGTTGCCCGGCAGGTTCATGTAGCGCTCGGTGTAGTGGCTGTCATACAGGCCCCAATCGGTGACCGGCGCGCCGGCCACACCACAGGCGTAGGTATCCGACGCCTTGGCCAGCAGCATCAGGGTCATGTAGCCGCCGTTGGACCAGCCCTGCACGCCGATGCGCGCCGGATCGACCCACTTCTGCTGCTTGAGCCAGGCCACGCCGCGCAGCTGGTCGGCCACTTCCACCGTGCCCTGCACGCCGTACAGCGCACCGCCGAAGTCGCGGCCGCGTCGTGGCGTGCCGCGGTTGTCCAGCGAGAACACCACGTAACCGCGCTGGGCCAGGTACTGGTTGAACAGGTGGTCGCCACGGCCGGGCCAGCTGTCGGTGACGGTCTGGCTGGCCGGGCCGCCATACACATACACCACCACCGGGTAGCGCCTGGCCGGATCGAAATCCGCCGGTTTGATCAGGCTGTAGTTCAGTTCGGTGCGGCCATCGGCGGCGGTAAGCGTGCCGAACTCGACCGGGCGCTGCGCCTCCAGGTAGCGCGCATAGGGATGCTGCGGGTCGGCCAGGTTGTTTTCCACCAGCGTGGCGATCTTTTCACCGTTGGCGCGGTGCAGGGCGATCTGTGGTGGCGTGGTGGTGTTGGACCAGCTGTCCACGTACACGCTGGCATTGCGCGCGAAACTGGCCGTGTGCATGCCCGGCGCCTGCGACAGGCGCTGCAGCGTGCCACCCTGCAACGGCACGGCGTAGATCTGGCTCTCGCGCGGAGAGGTGACGCCGGCCCGGAAGTAAACTTTGCCGGCGTCTTCGTCCACGGCCAGCAGCTCGTCCACCGGCCATGCACCGGTGGTCAGTGCAGTGACCTGTTTGCCGTCCTCGGAAACACGGTACAGGTGCTCAAAGCCGCTGCGTTCGGATGACCACACAAAGCCGCCCTGCTTGAGGAAGCGCAGGCTGTTGTGCAGCGGCACCCAGGTGCGCGAGGTTTCGGTCATCAGCGTGCGCTGCCTGCCATCGGCCAGGTCGGCCTGGATCAGTTCCAGGGTCTTCTGGTCGCGCGACTGGCGCTGGAACGTCAGGCGTTGCGGGTCGCGCCAGTCCACGCGCGCCAGGTAGATGTCCGGGTTGCGGCCAAGGTCGACCCAGCGTGGTGCGGCGTCGGCCTGCGGCGCGATCACCGCCAGCTTCACGGTGACGTTGTGGTCGCCGGCGGCCGGGTAGCGCTGTTCGATCATCTCGGTGCGGTCGGCATACATTTCGTAGCGCTTCTGCACCGGCACCGGGCTTTCATCGATGCGCGCGAAGGCGATCGCCGAATCGTCCGGTGCCCACCAGTAACCGGTGTGGCGGTCCATCTCTTCATCGGCGACGAATTCGGCCACGCCATTGCCGATGGTGTCGCTGCCGTCGGTCGTCAGCTGGATCTGCTTGCCGCTGGCCAGGTCGATCACCCACAGGTTGCGGGCGCGCACGAAGCTGACGAAACCGCCCTTCGGCGACAGCTTGGCATCGGTGGCAAAGCCTTCACCGTGGGTGAGCTGGCGTACCGCCGCGTTGCCCTGCCGGGACAGGTCGTACAGGTACAGCTCGCCGCCCAGCGGGAACAGCAGGGTGTGCGCGTCGGGCGACCACTGGTAATCGACGATGCCGGTCATCGCGGCGATGCGCTGGCGCTCGCGGCGTGCCTTTTCCTCATCGCTCAGGGTTTCAGTACCGGGCAGCACCACCTTGGAATCCACCAGCAGGCGGGTCTGGCCGCTGGCGATATCGAAGGTCCACAGGTCCAGCTGGTTGCGGTCTTCCTGCTTGCCGCGCAGGAAACCCACCTGCGAGCCGTCCGGGGCCACCTTGGGTTTCATCAGGGTCGGGCCGGACAACGGCAGCGGACCGGTGATGGCTTCCAGGGTCAGTTTTTCAGCGTGGGCGAGCGTGGTCGAAGCAAGCATGAGGGTGAGCGAGGCAAGCAGGTGGCGCATGAAGGATTCCGGCAAACGACGGGGCCGCCACCGGGCGTGGCACGGGGCGGTCACCCCCATCCTAACCAAGCTGGTGCGGGAAGGCAGCATGACCTTTTACCCAGTTCCGTAGCGCGGGGGCCTGCTCCGCTGCCGTGGGCACAGGCGCTGCGGTAAGAGCAGCCGGGCAACGCCCGGCGCTACAGGCGCGACGATACCCCTTGCTTCAACGCTGGCCGAACAGGTGCTTGCGCTCTTCCTCGCTGAGCGGTTTGCCGGCATCGGGGTTGACCTGCTGGCGCAGCGCATAGGCGCGCTGGGTGGCCGGACGTGCCGCGATCGCGTCATGCCAGCGCTTGAGGTGCGGGAAGACGCTGAAATCGACCGGCAGCTTGTCGTAGGCCCCGATCCACGGGTAGCTGGCCATGTCGGCGATGCTGTACTCGGCACCGCCCAGGAAGGCGTTGTCGGCCAGCCGCTTGTCCATCACCCCGTGCAGGCGGCGCACCTCGTTGCCGTACCGCTCGATGGCATAGGGAATCTGCTCGGGCGCGTAGACGTTGAAGTGCCCCATCTGCCCGCTCATCGGGCCCAGCCCGGCCATCTGCCAGAACAGCCATTCCAGCACCGCCACGCGCCCACGCGGGTCGGCAGGCAGGAAACGACCGGTCTTCTCGGCCAGGTACAGCAGGATAGCGCCGGACTCGAACACGCTCTGCGGGTCGCCGCCATCGCGGGGCTGGTGGTCGACCAGGGCCGGCATCTTGTTGTTCGGTGAGATCGCCAGGAAAGCCGGCTTGAACTGGTCGCCGGCACCGATGTTGACCGCCTGGATCTGGTACGGCAGGCCCAGCTCTTCCAGCAACAGCGTGACTTTGTGGCCATTGGGGGTGGGCCAGTAGTACAGATCGATCATGGCGGCAGGCTCGCAGAGAGGAAGCCCGAGTCTAGTGCGTCAGTTGGGTTGGCAGGGTCAGGGCGGACCGGTAACCTGCGGCTTCTCCCGCAACGCAGCATTCCAGCATGAGTCCCACTCCCCCGCGCATCAGCCCCCTGTCGTCCCTGATCTTCGCCTCGCGCTGGCTGCAGCTGCCGCTGTACCTGGGCCTGATCCTGGCGCAGTGCGTCTACGTGTTCCTGTTCGGCAAGGAGTTGTGGCACCTGGTGCACAAGGCCAACACCATGGGCGAGCAGGAGATCATGCTGCTGGTGCTGGGCCTGATCGACGTCGTGATGATCTCCAACCTGCTGGTCATGGTGATCGTGGGTGGCTATGAAACCTTCGTCTCGCGGCTGCGCCTGGAGAACCATCCCGACCAACCGGAGTGGCTGAGCCACGTCAATGCCAGCGTGCTCAAGGTCAAGCTGGCACTGTCGATCATCGGCATCTCCTCGATCCACCTGCTCAAGACCTTCATCGGCTCCGGCAATCTGGATGGGCTGCCCTCGTGCAACAGCCCGGACTACATCCTGGCCGTGCAGACGGCCATCGCCACCATCGGCCCGAGCGCCGAGGCCGCCTTCAAGTGCGCCACGATGACCTCCACCGGGGTGATGTGGCAGACCATCATCCATTGCGCGTTCATCCTGTCGGCGATCGGCATCGCCTACACCGACAAGCTGATGAACGGCACGCCCAGCAAAGCGCTGTCGCACTGATACTTGCCCGGCATCGGTCACGATGCCGGCGCTGCCCACGCCGTCCGGCCCCTGGCTGGCCGGGGTGATGCTAGATTGCACACCTGCAGTACCGCCGTGGACGCCGGGAAACGTCCATGGGCCTCGGCCGGCCTGACCGCATCGGGCCTTACGTACCGTCGTATTCAAAGGGGAGTTGGATGTCGCACGTCAACACGATCGCCAAGGCGCGCCTGTTTGCGCCGCTGACCCTGCTGGTGGCCCTGGCCGCCTGCTCGGGCAAGGACGAACCGGCGCCCGCCGCGCCGGCAGCCGCCACCGCAACCCCGGCGGCACCGGTCGCACCGGCGGTGTCGGCCAAGGTGCAGTCGATGGGCACCGAACAGCTGCGCGACCTGGCCAGCCAGGCGCTGCGCGAGAACCGCATGTACGCGCCGGCCGGCGACAACGCCATCGAGTACTACCTGGCGCTGCGCGACAAGACCCCCGATGACGCCTCGGTCAAGAGCGCGCTCACCGACCTGCTGCCCTACACCCTGATTGCCGCCGAACAGAGCCTGGGCCGCGAGGACTTCACCGAATCGCAGCGCCTGGTGGCGCTGATCGAGAAGGTGGACACCACCGCACCGGCGCTGCCGCGCCTGAAGCAGGGCATCAGCGGCGGCATGCAGACCGCGCTCAAGCGCACCCAGGAAGAGACCGACAAGGTCAAGAAGGACGCCGAGAACCGGACCAAGCAGTTGGCCGATCAGCAGCGCCTGGCCCAGCAGCAGGCCACCGAAGCCGAAGCGGCCAAGCAGATCGCCGCCCAGCAGGATGCCGTGCGCCGCAGCAGCGAAACACAGGATGCCGAGCGCCAGGCCGCGGCCCGCCGCGAGGCCGAGCAGCGCCAACAGCAGGCGGCCGCCCAGCAGGCCGCCGCCGCCCGCCAGGCCGCAGCGCCGGCCGCCGCTGCGCCGAGCCTGCGCGCGGTCAGCACCCCGGCCCCGCGCTACCCCCCCGAGGCCCTGCGTTCGGGCACGTCGGGCGAGGTACTGGTGGAGATCACCGTCGGCACCGACGGGTCGGTCACCAACGCCCGCGTGCTGCGCGCCACGCCGTCGCGCGTGTTCGATCGCGAAGCACTCAATGCGGTCAAGCGCTGGAAGTTCGAGCCGGTGGGTGCACCGGTTACCACCCGTCGTACGCTGGCGTTCGCGCCGGGCGGTTGATGGGTGGGTGATGGTGTGACTGGAAAAGCCCGGAGCGATCCGGGCTTTTTTGGTTCTTGTCCCAGGTGAGGGAATGTGAGAAGAGAGGTTCAGCCCAAGGGCGACAGAGCTAGCGGGGGTCTTCGCCTGGCGATGACGCTAGCGTCCGGGGCCCGTTGGCGGCCGTCAGGCCCTTGTGCAAATGTCCCCCGGCCGACGCCTGCGGCGACGGCCTCCTCCTTTATTTTGCCAAGGGCCTGACGGCCGCCAACGGGCTCGGCTTGCGGTACGTACAGGCGCACTCCGGTGTTTGCCGTGGGCCGCCATGGCTCCCGACACGCGGGTATCGATGCCCATGAGGTAGGTCACCACCGTTGGTGGTGACGCTGGTCGGCGCCGGGGCATCGCACGCAAGGGCATCGGTGCCTGGCGCTCGACCCGATACAGGAACCCATGCGCGCTTTCAATCAAGGTCTTCAGCACCGGATCGCGCGGAACCAGTACGTCGACCAGTCCGAGGGCATGCAGGCCGGGCAGCAGCTGCAATTCACCCGCGATCTCATCGCATTAATTGAACTGCCCTATCGGACAAGGCGATGAGGCACTCATTCGCTCCGCAACATGCCGTACAGGCTGCGGGCTAACGCCACATCTGCCGGTCGAAATGCCGCTGCCTGGCGCGCTCGTGGATCGCCGGATCGCTGGCGAATTCAGCCATGAACCGTGGCTCGGGAAGTACATAGGGATCGTCGGGCGCTACGGCGCACTCCGCTTCGATGTCGGGTGGGAACACCGGCCTACGGCAGGTTCTGAAGGTGAGCCAGCGGCTCAGGGTCAGTGCGCCATAGACCGGGAACAGCAGATTGTGACGCAACGGAAACAGTGCCGTGCCCATCATCAGGCACACCAGCATCCAGTGATTTCGGAAGGTGGGACGCGTGGACAACGTGATGACGCGGTCCAATGGATCGTCGAAACAATGCTCCGGCCCATCCTGCATGTAGCGGCAGATCAAGGCCCATTCCTCGCGGATGTCGTCATCGTGGTCCCAGAAGTGACCGATGGTAAAGGTCTGCTGTACCTGACGATTGCGATCGAGCAGATGGCAGCGGAGATCGCGCAGGCTGGGGTCCTGGCCACCACGGCCGATGTGGAAGAAGGCCATGGGCGAGCCCCACGGCACGACAACTGTTCCGCCTGGGCCGTTGTGCCGGAAGAAGTAGATCTTACGGGTGATGCGGTTGAAGCGTACGGGATAGTGGGTAACTGCAAATAGATCGAAACGCAGATGGATCATACAAAAAAATATAGAACTTCCAAGCATGACCAGCGCAAGTGGAGAAAGAAGCATGACCGCCTCCAGCACGCCAACTTCATCATCAAAAATCAGATCGATGGCGAAATAAGTAAAAATTGAGCTAAATTCCAGTGCGGTGCAAAAGGAAAGAAACGTGGCAAGCATACCCTTCACCTTGAAGGTTCGATCAGTGAATTCCATGTAGTGTGAGTTAAATGCAACCATCCCAAAAGCGTCAGACGGGATGCACTTCATCGCGTCGCTCCGCAGGAGCTCAGCCTCATTTTCAAGTTGATTCAGAGCTCTTTTGTAAATGAAACGCGGGTACCACCCCGTCAACATCAGACCGCCCTCAGCAGCTTAAGTTGTCGGACTTGAATATCCATCCCTTCAAAAACCCCGCGTTCGTTTTTTCCGAAGTACATGGATTTATCCAACCATTTTTGAACTTCACTTGGCTTCAGCCAGGCCACCGCAACAGTAACCACGATTGAGATAAGTAGCATGACTATTGCGGCGGGCACAGCCCACGCCATCATGATCATGATGCTTGAAGCGAATGCGAGAGCGCCACTCACAACCATTACAACACCATATGTTTGGTTCATCGCGGAATACCGGGGAACGCTGCACGGATTTTCAGGAAGAAGTACTCCTGATCCCGATAGCCGTAGGCCCGGCGTTTGATGACCTTGATGGTGTTGTTGATGCCTTCGACGATGCTGGTATTGAGGCGGTGTCGGCAACGCGACACGATCCCATGCAGATAGGCTTTGAGCCGTTGTGCAAACAGCGCCAAGGCGGCGATTCCGCTGCGCTGGGCCTGCTCCAGCCACTGGTTCCAAGCCTTCCTGGCCCATCCGGGATGGCGGTAAAACCACAGTCGCTTGAGCTCATCACGCATCAGATAGGTGGTGAGGAGCGGTTGATTTGCTTCCAGCAGCTCATCCAGCCGCACCGTCTGATGCCGGTCCAGGTTGCTGCGATTGCGCAGTAGCAGCCATCGGCTGGATTTGATGACACGGCGCGCAGGCTTGTCGTGCCGGAGCTTGTTGGCCTGGTCCACGCGAACCCGGTCGATCACTTCGCGACCGTACTTGGCCACCACATGGAACAAGTCGAAGACGATCTCGGCATTGGGACAGTTGGCCCGGATCTCCACTTCATAGGCCGTCGTCATGTCGATCGCCACGGCGCGCAATTGCTCGGAAACGCCCGGGGGAAGCTGCTCAAAAAAGGCACGCGCCGTATCGCGGGAGCGCCCGTTGCCCAGCCAAAGTACCTGGCGACTGATCGGATCCACCACGACCGTTGCATAGCGGTGACCCTTGTGCAGCGCAAATTCGTCCATCGCCAGGTAGTGGATCTGGCTCCAGTCCGGGGCTTGGACAGACTCACGCAACAAGGCTTTATCCAGTGCCTTGACCGTATGCCAGCCCAACTGGAAAAAGCGTGCCACGGCCAGGATATTGCTGGATACCAGCAACTGGCTGACCGCTTCGGCCAGCCGGTCAGTGACCCGCTGGTAGCGGCCAAGCCAGCTCAACTTCTCCAGGCGCGGCCCAGCGCACTGGGGGCACCAGACGCGCCGTCGCGGCACCACCAGCGCAACGCGCAATGCCATCAGGGGCAGATCGCGTACCCGGCGCACCGTCGTCTCGTGCACTTGCCGGCATCGGCTCCCGCAGTGCTCGCAATGCATCGTGCGGGCCGTGGGTTTGAGGTAGATAGTGACGGTCCGGCTGTCGCCTTCCGGCCAGGCGATCCGCTCCACCCGGTAGCCTTCCCAGCCACCCAGCCTCTCAATCGTCTTCCGATCCAGCATGACCTGACCCCTGAGGCCCTGATTTCAGGCTTCAAGGGTAACGGGAGCCGGCAAAAGCTCCACGCTATTCCGCGATGAACCATATGTTTTGCTCAACGAGTAGTTCACGGAACCCTCGTAGATCGCCAACGCACCGACGAACATCCCCGCCACTCCACTCAATAGGCGCCCGGTCGAGTGAACGACAGCAGATCGGGTACTGGCACGAAACATCCACCTCCCCATCGGCTCCGCCAGCTTTTGCGACAACCAGGGCAGGTTCATGCCCATCTCACCGACAATCATCGCCATGTCGCCCACCAGCGCAATTACACCTGCCGCAAAATTTGCCTTCAGCAACCCACGCCCTTCCACCGGTGCCGTCATAACCTGCCTGTTCAACTCCCCGAGGCTGGCGGCCATCAACACCAGCCCGGCAATGCCATACCCGTAGGAACTTCTGTTCAACCGGGACACCGTGGTACGCATTGCGTCATGCAGGTCGAGCGCCGTCAATGTCCCTTGCAGATGCATCTGTCGCGCCGAGCCGGTGATCACGGCCTTGGCGTTGAGGGCCTTGAACAGCTTCAGCTGATCGCTGTCCACCAGAGCTACCATGCCGAACTTGAATCGACCGCCCTCCATCGCCACGCCGGAGGAATAAATCACCCCCGATGCGGCGGCACTGACCTGATGCGCGCTGTTCAACCCGGCGCGCGCGGCCAGCGTCATTGCCAGTGCCCTTCGCGCACGTTTGGGGTGGTGTACCCGGTGTTGCAGTGACTGATCGCGTAAGTAGAGGGTCTTTTACTTACCGCCACATCTGCCGGTCGAAATGCCGCTGCCTGGCGCGCTCGTGGATCGCCGGATCGCTGGCGAATTCAGCCATGAACCGTGGCTCGGGAAGTACATAGGGATCGTCGGGCGCTACGGCGCACTCCGCTTCGATGTCGGGTGGGAACACCGGCCTACGGCAGGTTCTGAAGGTGAGCCAGCGGCTCAGGGTCAGTGCGCCATAGACCGGGAACAGCAGATTGTGCCGCAACGGAAACAGTGCCGTGCCCATCATCAGGCACACCAGCATCCAGTGATTTCGGAAGGTGGGACGCGTGGACAACGTGATGACACAATCCAATGGATCGTCGAAACAATGCTCCGGCCCATCCTGCATGTAGCGGCAGATCAAGGCCCATTCCTCGCGGATGTCGTCATCGTGGTCCCAGAAGTGACCGATGGTAAAGGTCTGCTGTACCTGACGATTGCGGTCGAGCAGATGGCAGCGGAGATCACGCAGGTTGGGGTCTTTGCTGCCGCGACCGATGTGGAAGAATGCATAGGGTGATCCCCATGGCACGGTGACGACGCCACCGGTTCGGTTGTGACGGAAGAAGTAAATCTTGCGGGTGATGCGATTGAAGCGTACGGGATAGTGGGTGTACTCAAATAGATCCTTGCGCAAGTGGATGACCCAAAGAAATGCGCATGACCCACCGGAGCAAACGACAAGCATAATAATCAGCATGATTGTTTCTGAAACATCACCCGAAATAAACTCAATTAACACTGCCATCGCAAAAAACCCAACGAACAGCGCAGATACCCCAAACGACACTGACAGAGCAGTGACAGCCATTCCCTTGATTTTGAATGTTCTTTCGACAAATTCAACATACGTCGAGTTGAACTTGTTCATTCCAAAACCATCGTCAGCCATGCTATCGCGGCAGCTCCCCACTTCCAAATGTGCACTTAGCTCGTCCACCTCCAGACCTCTTCCCAGATCGAACGCTGGGTACCAGCCAGTGAGCATCAGTGCACCCTGATCTTATTGAGCTCAGATGTCTGAACATCCATGCTTGGAAAGGACCCACTTTTGTTCGAGCCAAAGTGCACGACCTTGTCGAGCCAGCGCTCAATTTCATCTGGCTTGAACCAAGCCACGACTATGGTCACCGCCGCCGCAATAAGCATCAGCACTATGGCCACGGGTACGGCCCATCCCATGAGCATAATGAAAGCGGAGAATGCAGTTGCGAGTCCAGCAGCAATCATGAAGCCACCATAGACTTTGCCCAAGGGTAAATCATTGAATCCCTCAAGCACCGTAAGTCCGCCAACCACGATTCCGGCCGCGCCACTGAGGAGTTGTCCTCCTGCCCGCAGCACTGCAGCCCTGGTAGCCGCTTTGTACATCCACCGCCCCATCGGTTCGGCCAGTGTCTTCGATAGCCACGGCAGCTTCGCGCCAACCTCGCCAAGTAGCATTGCTGAGTCCCCTACAAGCGCCGCCACGCCTGCCGCGAAGTTGGCCTTCAGCAGGCCACGCCCTTCCACCGGCGCCTTCATGATCTGCTTGTTTAGCTCGCCCAGGCTGGCCGACATCAGCACCAGCCCGGCAATTCCGTAGCCGTAAGAACTTCGGTGCAGGCCGGACACATTGGTTCGCATGGCATCATGCAGGCCCAGTGCGCTCAGCGTGCGCTGTAGATGCGCTTGGCGTGCAGCCCCGGTACTCACTGCCTTGGCGTTGAGCGCCTTGAACAGCTTCAGTTGGTCGTCGTCCACCAAGGCCACCATGCCGAACTTGAATCGACCGCCTTCCATCGTCACGCCGGAGGAAGAAATCGCCCCCGATGCGGCGGCACTGACCTGATGCGCGCTGTTCAATCCGGCGCGCGCGGCCAGCGTCATTGCCAGTGCCTTTCGCGCACGTTTGGGGGTGGTGTACCCGGTCAGGTCCACCAATTGGCTGCCTGGCGAAGCCGACTGCGCGATGGCGGTCAGCAGACCCACCTGCCAGCGTGCCGGCAGGCGGCCGCTTTGGGCGGCGACCATTCGGCCCACTTCATTGCCCACCATCCGGGTTACCGGCCCGGACAACTGTTCCAGCAGGCGTGCGCTGCCCTGGAACATGCCGCCGAGGCGGCCCGCATCCGGGCTGTCCAGCATTCCCTTGAACGCGCTGGACAGCCCGTTGGCCGCGACCATCCAGTCACGCGCTTCTGGTCCCGAGGACGTCTGCGCCAACGTCTCCTTCCACAGCGTGATCAGCGCGTCCTGGTTCCACACCTGCGCCCGCAGCAGGATCGCTTCGGGATCCAGCGGGTCATCGTTCTCCAGACGCTCCAATACGTACTGAAAGACCGTGCCGCGCGAGGTGGCATCCTGCAGCAGCGCAGTCACTGTTTCCTGGTACAGCACGCCAAGGGTGGTGCTGGTACTGTCGAAATTGCAGACCATGTGCTGTTTGAACGCGGCCGCAGACAGCCACGCGATGTAGGCATCGTCCAGTTCGGCCACATGGTTGCGGTAGAAAGCACCCTGCTCGGCGACATACGTCTCCTTGAGCCAGCGTGCATAGGCATCACCGTCGCGCAGGTGCTCGCGGTATTTCTTCCACGACTCCTTACCGAGCCGGAGCACTTCGTCCTCGTCCTCCACCGCAAAGACGTCGTCGCCCCACAGCGGCAGCGAGCGGCTCATCGTCTTTGCCGCGCCCCTCCCGCCCAGCGTGGCAACCACGGCGCGCCCCACCATTGCATTATTGAGCCGCCGGTACTTCTCGTCTTCCAGCGCCCCGTGCTGGATGGCTTGCTTCAGTGCGGTAATGGCCGCCGCCGATTGCCGCTTCTCAGCCCGTTCCGGCTCGTTTTCCCATTCCAGCAGACGCGCCACCGCCAACTGGTTGAGGTCGGAAATGATGCCGATGGGATCATTCAACGCCACCAGCGCCGGGCCCACCGCCAGCGGATGACCCGGGCGTTGCTGGTGCGCGGCCAGTCGCACCTGGGCCCGCAGCAGATCCACCTGCGGCTGCGCAAAGCCGCTGGGGGCAGCCAGGCTGTGCTCGAACGTGTGCAGCGGTGTGACGTTGACCCGAGGCAGGTCGCTGATGCCCGGCGTCCCGGCCCTGATCGCGTAGCCGTCGGCCAAGTGGAATTCAGCAACCTGGTCCAAGGCGTCGTACACGCTGGCCATGTGCGGCTGCGGCCTGCCGCTCGCCCGCCAGGCGGCCACGTCGATACGGCGCATGTTGCGCCTGCGGAAGTCGTCCTCCTGGTGACGTTCCCATACCTTGACCGTCCACGGTACCGCGCTGTAGGTCAACCACAGGGTGGTTGCCCATTTCGCATCCGGCACGATGATGCATTTTGAAAGCATCGCACGATCGTGTCGCGAGCAGCTGGCCGGTACGTTGTCGTTCTGTGGCGGTGGTGTCGCGTCGCGGATGTCGAAGGGGCTGAGGTCACCGTGGTCGTTGACCTGCCACGCCAGCCACTCGTCACGAGCCTCATTGAACGCATACACGTAACCACCGCGCAGCAGTCGCAGGGTGTAGTGCGCCTGTGCGGCAGGCAGAGCGATGTCCTCAACCCCTGCCCCAAACGGCGCCTGCAGCACGGGCGCCGGCCGCGCCACGTCCTCATCACTGCGGCACACGGCGTAGCGCGCCAGCAGAAGCGGAAACCCGAACTGGATGCAGTGGGGGCAATAGGCGTCATCGGCGGCGGCCTCGCCGGAGACGGGCGCGTTCATGCCGCTACCGCCGCCCGGACCGCGGCCGGCGCCAGCCTGCAGGCCATCGCATAGGTCATCCCATCGCGCTGCAACAGGTTCAAGCGCGCCACCACCTCGGGCCGGTGGCAAAACCGGTCACCATGGACAAGGCGCTGGCGCGCGTACAGGGACAGATCCTTGACGTCAGCGATGCCGGCGCTGCGCGCTTCCAGCACGCCGTCTACCAAGCTGCGCACGTGACCGGGGCCGACGTTCTGGCGGGCATGGGCCAGCTCGCGCAGGCACCCGTTGAGCACGCCAAGCTGCGACAGTTCCTGCCACTGGCCGGGCTGCAGCATCAGACCGAAAGGCGCCCTCCCGGTTGGCCGAAGATGGGTACGCCAGGTGCCGCCCAGCGGCTCATGCCAGGTCCATGCCTGCACCGGCCCCATCACATGCGCCATCTGCGCCGGGCTCAACAGCCAGCGCAGGTGGCGGAACACCCGCGGGTCGTGCATGCGGAACAACACGCGGCCCTTGCCTGGTCGCCACAGCCCCATCGCATGCCGCAGGTGCCCGCGTAGGCGCGGCGCATCCTCGCAGGCCAGCAAGGTGCAGAACAGAGGGCGCCCGCGCTCGCGCAGGTGGGCGTCGGCGCGGTCCAGCAACGCCAGGCGCTGCTCCCACGACAATGCCTCCAGTGGCAACAGCAAGGGCGGCTGGCGCAGGCACCCCTTCAGCTCGGTGGGGTCGAGCACCTGGGTGGGCAGGTCGGCGAATTCCGCAGCTGCCACCTGGGTCGGGTCGATGATTGCGTGGGTCTGCGCGAGGAACGTGCGGTGGCCCATGTCGATGGGCGCGGTGACGGGCGAATCCAGGTCCATTGGATGTCTGCGGGGTGTAGTCACGTAAGGCTACGAGCGACACCACACGACGATGAAGAGGCAAAACCGACATCGCGCGGCATGAATCACACTTCGTCAATTGCAATTTATGGAGCCGTCTTCCAACTTCAATTGAAACTCGCTATTACGAGCACTGCTTTCTGGCATGGCGCTATCCATGCATGGCGTGGATCTACGCAGGGGGCGCGACGGCTTGGTTACCACCGCGCCTTCCGCTTCAGCCGGAAATCGCCAACCGCTCCTGATGATAACGACGCACCGCCGCATACCACAGCACCGCCGCCAACCCGAACCCGGCCACCAGGTACACGCCCCACATCTGCGCGCTGATGTGCTCGTGGCGGATGATCTTCAGCAGCATCTGGTTCTGCGCCAGGAACGGCACCGCGAACTGCCACAGCTCGCTCTTCAGCGGGTACACCATCAGCGCGTAACCGGGCAGCATCGGCAGCAGCATCAGCCAGGTCATGTGGCTCTGGGCTTCCTTCATGCTCTTGGCCGCGGCCGACAGGAAGGTCAGCAGCGAGGTGCCGATGAACAGCATCGGCAGCATGATCAGCAGCATCTGCAGCATCGGCAGGAAACCCATGTTGAGTTGCCGCGCCGCGCCGCTGCTGGAGAGCTGCGCACTGAGTTTGAACGCCAGTAACGTCAGCAGCAGCGAACCCATGCCGACCACGCAGGCGGCGGCGATCTTGCCACTGACGATCGCGCTGCGCGGTGCCGGGGTGGCCAGCAACGGCTCCAGCGACTGCCGCTCGCGCTCACCGGCGGTGGTGTCCATCACCAGGTAGGCGCCGCCGAGGAACGAGGTGATGGTCAGCAGCACCGGCAGCAACACCGACAACATCACGCCCCGTTTTGCCTCGGCGGTGGCCAGGTCCTGGGTCGCCAGGTCCAGCGGCCGTGCGACCTGGGCATCCACGCCACGGGCCAGCAGGCGAAGCGCGCCGACCTGCTGGTTGTAAGCGCCCAGCGCGGTCTTCAGGCGCAGGGTGGGAATGTCGGCGGCACGCCGGGTGCTGTCCTGCACGATCTCCACCAGCGCCGGACGACCGTCGGCCCAGTCCTTGCCGAAGTCCGGGCTGATCCGCAACGCGACGTCGATCTGCTGGTCGCGGATGGCAGCGGTGAGGTCGGTGGGCGCGTCCACCGCGTTGAGCCCCTGCGCGGCCAGGAAGCGCACCAGGTTGGGTGCGTTCTCGCGGCCGATGGTGGCGATGTCCAGTGGATTGTCGATCTGGGTCTTGACCCGGCTTTCGGCCAGCTTGCCCATGCCCAGGATCAGGATCGGGTACAGCAGCGGGCCCAGCAGCAGGGTCAGCGCCAGCGTGCGGCGATCGCGCGACAGGTCGCGCAGTTCCTTGCGCAGGACGGTAAGCAACGTAGCGAACGAACTCATGCGTGCAATCCTTCTTCCGAACCGATCACCTTGACGAAGGCATCTTCCAGGTTGTCTTCCCCGGTCTGTGCGCGCAGCTCATCGGCGCTGCCGGCGGCCATCACCGTGCCATGGGCGATGATCACGATGCGATCGCACAGCGCCGCCACCTCCTGCATGATGTGGCTGGAGAAGATCACGCAGCGACCTTCTTCGCGCAGGCCACGCAGGAAGCCACGCAGCGCGCGCGTGGTCATCACGTCCAGGCCGTTGGTGGGCTCGTCGAGGATCACGTTGCGCGGGTCGTGCACCAGCGCGCGGGCGATGGCGGTCTTGGTGCGCTGGCCCTGCGAGAAACCGTCGGCCTGGCGGTCCAGGATGTCTTCCATGTCCAGCGCCTGGGAAAGCACCTGGGTACGGTCGCGGATCTGCGCGGCGCTCATGCCGTGCAGCTGGCCGAAGTAGGCGATGTTCTCGCGGGCGGTCAGCCGCTTGTAGACGCCGCGCGCATCGGGCAGCACGCCGAGCCGGCGACGTACCGCCACCGCGTCGAGCGAGGCGTCGATGCCGTCGACCATCACCCGGCCCTGGTCGGGGGTCATCAGCGTGTACAGCATGCGCATGGTGGTGGTCTTGCCGGCACCGTTGGGACCAAGCAGGCCGGTGATCTGGCCATCCTCGGCGTGGAAGCCGACGTTCTCGACCGCCTTGATCAGCCCGGTCTTGGTCTTGAAGGCCTTGTGCAGGTTCTCAGCGAGGATCATGGTGCCCATCCGTTGAACGAGGTGAAGGCCGGCACCGGGCTCAGCGAGTCCAGGCAGCGGGCATCGAGCGATCTGGCATCGGCGCTGTCCATGAACTGGCCCAGCAGGCGCGGCATGCAGCCGGCGTTGAGGGTGCCGTGGCCCTGGCCCTTGGCGACGATGTGGCGGCCGTTGGGCAGGGTCTTGAGGACCTGTTCGGCATAGCGCGGCGGGGTGACCGGGTCGAACTGGCCAGACAGCAGCAGCACCGGCAGGTCGCTTTTCAGCGGCGCGGTGAAATCCTTCGGCCGGGTGCCGACCTTCCAGCCCGGGCATGCGGCGAAGAACATGCGCGCCACTTCCGGACCAAGCAGGCGGTCGCTGGCAGCCGGTTCCTGGTACCGGTCGGCATCTTCGGCGCAGATCACCGACCATTGCATGCCCCGGTTCATCTGCACGCCCAGCGAGCGCCCGGCCATCTTGCTCAGCGACATCAGCGAGGCGTAGCGCCCCTGGGCGGCTTCGTCGAGCACCACCGGCAGCAGCGAGGACAACTCGGGCATGTAGGAGAACATGAAGGCCAGCCCGGTCACCGAGTCGGCGGTGAGCGTGTCACGCTTGGTTTCGGCGGTGCCGGGGTCGCGGTACTCCACCTCGACCGGGGCCTTGGCCAGCGCGGTCATCACGTTCTTCAGCTGGGTGCGGGTATCCACCGGGAAGCGCTTGGCACAGACCGGGTCCTTGCTGCACTGCGCCGCCTGCAGGTCGATGGCCGCTTCGAAGGTATTGGCGAAATCGCCACCGACCACCACATCGTTGGGGGCCACGCCGTCGATCACCACCGCGCGGGTGTGCTGCGGGTAGTGCGCGGCGTATTGCTGGGCCACGCGGGTGCCGTAGGAACCGCCGATCAGGTTGATCGTGTCCACGCCGAGGGCCGCACGCACCGTGTCGATATCGGCGATGGCCTGGGTGGTGGTGTAGAAGCGCGTATCGGCGCGGCTGGCCAGCGACCTGGCGCATTGCGCGGCGAAATCGGTGATCAGCTGGGTGGACGGGGTGGCGGTGTCATCGAGCACCATCTCCTTGCCGTCCGCGCCCAGGCAACTGAGCGGATTGGATTTGCCGGTACCGCGCTGGTCGACCAGGATGATGTCGCGCTGCTTGCGCACTTCGCGCAGCGCCAGGTTGATCACCGCAGCGACTTCGGTAGCGGCCTGGCCCGGCCCGCCCGCCAGGAAGAACACCGGGTCGCCCTTGCCCTGGCCTTCGTTGCTGGTTTCCAGCCAGGCGATGTTCAAGCCGATCTGGCGGCCGTTGGGTGCAGCGGGGTTTTCGGCCACCTGCAGGGTGGTGCACTGCGCTTCGAGGTTGTCGCTGGCCTGGGTGCTGGTCAACGTGCACGGCTTGAAGGTCAGTTGCCCGAACTGGCGTTGCGCACTCTGCGGTGCGGCATCCGGGGTGGCCTGGCAGGCAGCCAGCAGCAGCACGGCTGCCCCGGTCGCCAGGGGACGGCAGGAAAATCGCATGGTCGATCGCATCCTGGAGTGAAGGGTCTCAGCATGCCATGACGCGCGGCGAATCCGGATGTGACCGATGCTGCAGTGCGGTGGCCGCAGGCGACCTGCGCGCGGTTTTGCGCGGGCAGGCGTGGTGTCCGCTCAGGGCAGCAGGACCGCCGCCGCCCCCACGGTGCGGTCGCGGCCATCGGCCTTGGCCTGGTACAGCGCGGTGTCGGCGGCAGCCAACAGCGCCGACAGATCGGCCTGCCCCGCATCCACGGCCAGGCCGATGCTGGTGGTGACCGGCACCGGGACGCCACCCGGCCGCGCCGGCGTCTGCCGCAGTGCCGCGCGCAGGGATTCGGCGATGCGGCGCGCGGCCGGCATATCGGCGCCGGGCAGCAGCAGCACGAATTCCTCACCGCCATAACGGCCAAGCAGGTGCGCCTGGGTGGCCACGTTGCGTGCCAGCACCGTGGCGAAATGCTGCAGCACGCTATCGCCGGTGAGGTGTCCCCAGCGGTCGTTGATCTGTTTGAAGTGATCCACATCCAGCAGCAGCAACGCCAGCGGTTGCTGCTGGCGGCGGCACAGCTGCAGGCAGTGTTCGCCATCGGCCAGTACCGCGCTGCGGTTGAGCAGGCCGGTCAAGCCATCGATACGTGCCGCGCGGCGAAGGTCCACCAGCATCCGTTCGACCAGCAGCAGCACCAGCGCGAAACAGCGCGCCAGTTCCAGTACGACCCCGCCCAGGTAGGTGGCGAACATCGGCGTGCCGGTGCGCATGATGTCCTGGCCGGCATCGGGATGCACCGGCAGCCAGATCCGCACCAGGTACAGCAGCGCCTCGGCGGCGAAGATCACGGCGGCCAGGCGGCAACTGATGTGCTGGGCAGCCGGTGCATGGCGCAGCAGCAGCCATGCCATCCAGCCATTGATCAGCACCGCGAACACGCTGAACACGTCCAGCCGGATCGCCAGGCTCGGATACGGCACCAGGAACACCACAATGCCGGCCAGGAACGCGGCGGCCAACGCCAGCGGTTGCCACAGGGGCAGGTGCACGCCGAGGTGGCGGGTCACGCCGATCAGCATCAGCACGCCCGAGGCGGCGATGGCCGCATTGCCGAGCACGATCGCCGGTACCTGCGGCAGCTGGTCGCGCAACGCCAGCAAGGTCACGCTGAGGGCCAGCAACCACAGGCTGGCCGTCCACAGACGCAATACCGGTTGCCCACGCAGGACCAGCAGCAGCAGCGAAAAGCCCAGCGCGACCCCCAGGCACAGCAGGTAACCGAGCACCGCAACGGTAGGAAAATCCAGGGACATCGCGGCCTCGCGCCAGGGCGGCGGGCGCAGTTTAGCGCGCACGGCGCCGGGTACCGCATGCGCGGGCGCGGGCGTTGGCCCTCGCTTCTGGGATCGCCGCCGCACACCGCACTTGATCGCCATCCCAAGCTGGCACATCTGCGCCCCGTCCCAATCAGAACTTCCCTACCCGTGGTGATACTCGCTGCGTCGCACTGGTGGCGCAGGGTCCTGCGCGACGCCCGATCCACCGGCCAGGCAGCGACCACCCACTTCCCGGAGGCTTCCATGTTCGATCGCCCACCTTCGCACCCGCTCATCCTGTTGCTGGCCCTTGGCGGCCTTGCCAGCGCCGGTGCCGTCCACGCCCACGGCACCATGACCAAGCCGGTCAGCCGCGTCTATGCCTGTTTCCAGGGCAACCCTGAAAACCCGACCAACCCGGCCTGTGCGGCGGCCAAGGCCGAAGGCGGTTCGCAGGCGTTCTACGACTGGATGGGCATCAACCAGGCCAGCGCCAATGGCAATCATCAGGCGGTGGTTCCGGACGGCAAGCTGTGCAGCGGCAACAATCCCACCTTCCGCGGCCTGGATCTGAACCGCAGCGACTGGGTCAGCACCCCGATCCAGGCCAACGCCAACGGCCGGTATCTGTTCGAGTTCAAGGCACCGGCACCGCATGCCACCCGCGATTGGCAGTTCTTCGTCACCCCGGAGGGTTGGCAGCCGGGCACGCCGCTGCGCTGGGCGGACATGGAAAAGTTCTGCACGCTGGGCAATACCGCCCTCTCGCCCGACGGCACTTACAAGCTGGACTGCCCGTTGCCCAAGCGCACCGGCCCCCACGTGATCTACAACACCTGGCAGCGCTCGGACTCCACCGAGGCGTTCTACACCTGCATGGACGTGAAATTCGACGGCAACGGCGGCGGAACACCGCCCGCATGGCAGGATGCCGGTGCGCTGACCGCCCGCACCGACCTGCCAGTAGCCACCGAAGTCACCCTGCGGGTGTTCAACGCCGGGGGCGGCGATGCCGAGCGTATCTCCACCACGTTGGCCGCCGGCCAGACCTCGGCCGCGCAGTGGCCCCTGCAGCTGGCACGCCAGGTCAACGCGACGGCACGGCAGGCACGCATCGGAGTGATGCGCGATGGCGTGATCACGCCCATCGCTTCGGCCACGGCCAACCGGGTGTACCTTCTGCACGGGCTGACCCACCAGATCGACACCCGCCTGCCCGAGGTGGACCCGCCGGGCGGTGATTTCGACTTCGTGTACCCGGCCGGGATCGGTACCTACGTCCCCGGCCAGACCGTGGTGAAATCCAGCGACGGCAAGCTGTATGCCTGCCGGCCGTTCCCGGAAGGGGGCTGGTGCAACATCAAGGCCCCGGCCTACGTGCCCGGGGTCGGCTCGGCCTGGCGCGATGCCTGGATTCCGTACTGAGCAACCCGCACCACCGGGACCGGGCAGTGCCAGGTTCCGGTGGTGGATATCGGGCAGTCGCCTACTTGCTGCTGACGTAGAGAAGCTCAACCATAGTGATATGCAAGGGCGAGATTGCCTGGCAAACACTGACGAATAGCTAGCTGAGCGATCCTTCGCCGCAGTTCAGGCTGCGAGGTGTCTACGGAACCCTGGGCGATTCAAACACTCCCGGCATCCGACCCAGATTGGGCTTGGGCCTGCACAAATTGTTAGGGTTGGCTCTGGATCCGCCTGAGCACGAAACGGCGCACGTAAGCCCGATCAGCAGAACTCATTACAATACGCAACAGTATTGCAATTCGTGCGATACCGAATAATAGCAATGCCGTAAACTATTACAGGACCGTGCTCACGAACAGGGAGATTAATGCAGCCTCAGCTGATCAAACTACTCTCTGTACTGATCGTCGAAGACGATCCAGGATCGCGAGCACGCTTGACCGGCCTGGTACGAGCAGCGGCGGAACCGGACGCCCGCATCGAGTGTGTCGCCGATCTGCAGACCGCGCGCGCACGACTGAGCGCGCAGTCGTTCGCGTTGGCGCTGGTCGACGTTCAGTTGCCCGACGGCAGCGGCATTGACTTGGTCGCCTGGATGACGCGGCATGTGCCGAACGTGCAGAGCGTCATCGTATCGGCGTGGGCCGAAGAGGAGACAATTCTCGCCGCCCTGTGCAGCGGCGCGATCGGCTACTTGCTCAAGAGCAGCGACGACGATGAACTTCGCATCTCGCTGCGGAGCCTGCAACGCGGCGGCGCACCGATTGACCCCATGATCGCGCGCCGCATCCTCGAGCTGTTGCCACCCGCGACCAAGCCGCCGCAGGCGGTTTCAGGCGCTCAATTGTCCGAACGCGAACTCGAAATCCTGCGCATGGTCGCGCAAGGCTTCAGCAACCGGGAGATCGCCGGCCTGGTGAACCTGTCGCCGCTGACGGTCGAGTGCCACACCAAAAATATCTATCGGAAGCTTGCCGTCCACTCGCGCACCGCGGCGGTGTTCGAGGCGCGCGCGATGGGGCTCATGGATTGAGCACGCCATGATGAGGTGGCTAAGCACCTTAACCTTGTCGATGGCGTTGTGGGGCTGCGTTTTGGCGGACGCCACTGCGGCGAACAACAAGCCGGCCGATCCCATCACGCAAACATTGGTCTCCGCCGAGGCCGTGCGTTCGGACTGGAATGCGACAGAGCCTCCGGCCGCGGGCTGGACGCCGGTGACGCTGATCGACTACTGGGATTCGCGCTGGCCCGACCACGACGGCGTGGTCTGGTACCGGCTGCACTGGCAACAAGACGATCCGACTCAACCGATCGGATTGCTCATGCGCTACATGAGCATGACCGGTGCGATCTACGTCAATGGCAGTCTGGTAGCGCGCGATCCGACCTTGGTGGAGCCTCTGTCCCGAGGCTGGATCAAGCCGCAGTATTTTCTGGTTTCATCGCCGCTCTTGCGCGCCGGCGAAAACACGTTGTTGGTGCGGGTTTCAGGCTTGTCGGCCTATCAGCCAGGGTTTGGAACCGTCAGCGTGGGCGATCCTTCCCAGGTATATGCGCAATACCGGAAAGAGCATTTCCGCCGCTACGACATCAAGCTGGTGAACTTGGCGATGAGCGCGGTGCTGGGCTGCGTGTTCTTGCTGATCTGGCTGCTGCGTCGTCAGGACACCGTCTACGGCTGGTTCGCTATATCCGAGCTGACCGGTTCCTTATATGGCGTCAACTTCATCGCCTCCAGCCCGTGGCCGTTCGCCAGCACCGATGCCTGGCAGGCGTTCATCGCCGCGATGTACGTGATAGCGGGCGCCAGCTACGCGCTCTTCCTGCTGCGTTATTGCGGTCGTCGCTATCCACGGATCGAGCGCGCCATCGCGATAATCTGCGCCTTGGCGTTGGCATCGGCGCTGCTCGCGCCGGGATGGATGGGGCCGCTGAGAACACCGTGGGTGTTCGCGGGCAGCTTGTTCTTTTATGTCAGCATCGGATACTTCCTGATGCAGGCTTGGCGCGAGCGACGGCCGGACCAGTTGGTGATGGCGGTGTGCGTGATCGCGCCGGTACTGGCCTCTTTCTACGATTTTGCCTTGTTCCTCGGCTGGGTCCGCGGCGACACGTATCTGATGAGCCTGACCTCTGTACTGACCTTGATCGGTATCAGCTTCGTGGTGGCGTACCGATTCGTGACCGCGATGCGCAGGGTGGAAAGCTTCAATGTCGAACTCAAGCGCGAGGTCGATGCCGCCACCCATGAGCTGGCCGGTACGCTGTCGCGGCAACACGCGCTGGAGCTGGCGCACAGCCGCGCCGCCGAGCGCCTACAGTTGGTGCGGGATCTGCACGACGGCTTTGGCGGCACCTTGGTCGGCACGATCGCCGAACTCGAGCGGGTCCATCACGCCACTCCGCAGGCCACGGTTATCGGCGTTCTGAAAGAGATGCGCGACGATCTTCGTCTGGTTATCGACAGTACCGCGCGTGAGCATGCCGATCTGGCCGAGCAACTGGCGCCCCTGCGGTACCGGCTCACTCGTCTGCTAGAGACAGCCGAGATCGAAACGCACTGGGAGGTCAAAGGCGTCGATGGCGTTGAACTTGGCGCGGCGCGCAGCCTGGACGTCCTGCGACTGCTGCAGGAGGCCTTGACCAACGTGTTCAAGCACAGCAGGGCGCGACGCGTGGAGGTGCGGGTCGAACGCATCGAAGGTTGCGTTCACGTCGATATTCACGACGACGGCCAGGGGTTCGTCGCGCAAGGGGGCGCGGGTGGAGCGGGCATGGCGAGCATGCGGCTGCGTGCCAAGCGGCTCGGTAGCGAACTCAGGCTCGACACCGGTCCCGGCGGCACCCGCCTGCGCTTCGACTTCCCGTTCGTCAGCTGATCCCCATCGGTTTCGCAAAGGTAGCGAGTGCATAACGCGGAACGGGGTGCGTACCGGCTACCTGTTTTCGGGGATGCGCCGCGGGTCCGGGCCGAGCACGCTGCGGGTTGTTCCGGGGGGGAGCGCTCGAGCTGTCGATGCCGTTCAACCCACGACTCGACCGCCCATTGGGAGCTTGCCATGTCCGTTTCTCATTCTTTCGCCCGTCCGACTCCCATCGTGCGTCTGGCATTGACTGCCGCCGTGGCGCTCGTTCTTGCTGGGGCCGCCATCGCGCCCGCCATCGCAGGTACAACCTGTCAGTTACTCGACGGCAACGGCAACGTGATCGGAAGTGGTGGGGCGGATGGCGGCCCCGACAACGGTAGCGGCAGCGACGATTCAGTTGCCTGCGGCCGGAACGCACAAGCGGCAGGCGCGCAAGGCACCATATTCGGGACACAGTCCAGTGCAATTACGGGCGGAGTGGCCATGGGCTACCGCGCTGTTGCATCCGGCAGCTTCAATACCGCGATGGGCCATAACGCCAATGCGGGAGGCCAGTTTCGCTCGACCGCCATCGGTTCGGGTGCGACGACCACGAACTACTATTCGACCGCGCTGGGAAGCAGCGCGCAGGCCAATGGTGCCTCGTCGGTCAGCGCCGGCAACCATGCGCGCGCCAGTGGCGACTTCAGCGCGGCCTACGGCAGCCTACGCGTAGGCCCGGGCGAAAATCAGACGCCGGCGACTCAGGCCACTCGGGCCACGGGGTTTGGCTCCAGCGCGTTCGGTTCGGCGGCACATGCCGACGCGATCGAAAGCGTGAGCTTTGGCAGCGGCAGTAGCACACTGGCGGGCGCAGACCGCGCGCTGGCGCTCGGCGCCCAATCGGTGGCGAACGAGGCCGACACGGTGTCGCTCGGTCACGCCGCGAGCGATCAGGACTATCGTGGCACCGTATTCGGCAGCGAGCTGAAACGGCGCATGACTCATCTTGCCGATGGCGTCGCCGATAGCGACGCAGTGGCCATTGGTCAGTTACATGGGTTCGCCAGTGCGCTCGGCGGCGGCGCGAGTTTTGCCGGAGGAACGAATGTGGCGCCGAGCTACAGCATACAAGGCAGCAGCTATGGCGACGTCGGTGCCGCGTTCGCTGCGGTGGACAATCGGCTGACCTTGCTCGGCCAGCAGACGGGAATGCCCGGGCCGCAGGGTCCGACAGGACCGCAAGGCCCGGCGGGGCCTGGCGGTACGGGCAATCCGCTGGCGGCCGGATACGACACCGCCGCCAAAGATACGCTGACGCTCGAAGGCGGCAACGGCACCCGGGTCGCCAACGTCGCCGACGCGATCGCCGCTACCGATGCCATCAATAAGCGACAGCTCGATACTCGCAGCGCTGCCACCGTGCAGTCGGCCAACGCCTACACCGATGGCCGCTTCAATCAGCTAAGTGACGATTTCGGCGCGATGCGCCGCGAAGTCGACGAGAGAATCGGCGAATTCGACCGCCGCCTCGATCGCGTCGGTGCGATGAGCGGCGCGATGTCGGCCGCGGCGATGAACACCGCGGGTTTATCCGGCGCCAACCGCATCGGCGTCGGCGTGGGCTCGCAGAGCGGCCAATCGGCCGTGGCGGTGGGTTATCAACGCTTGGTCAACTCGCAAACCAGCGTGTCACTTTCCGCGGGATTTTCGGGCGATGAGCGCACGGTATCCGCGGGCGCAGGATTCAGCTGGTAGTAGTCCCCCAGCTTTTAGTAAATGCGCCGCAGCCAGAATCTCGTTGTCTAACGTGGATCCAACACGGGTGGTTTAATAGCCAGACTGTCGGTAATCCCCCCGCAGGTTAGTAGCAGCCAGAAGTGGAATTTTCTCGTAACCTAACCCGAGGAGATCCCATGAAGAAATCACGATTCACCGACAGCCAGATCATCGCCGTACTCAAGCAGGCCGAGGCCGGCACGCCTGTCCCGGACCTTTGCCGACAGCATGGCATCAGCTCAGCGACGTTCTACAAGTGGCGCAGCAAGTTCGGCGGCATGGATGCGTCCATGGTGTCCCAGCTAAAAGAACTGCAGGACGAGAACCGGCGGCTGAAGAAGATGTACGCCGATGCCCAGCTCAGTGCCGAGCTGCTGAAGGAAGCGCTCTCAAAAAAATGGTGAGGCCATCTCAGCGTCGCGAGATGGCCAGACTGGCGGTCCAGGCAGGCATCACCAGCATCGTTCATGCGTGCAGGACGTTCGAGGTGAGTCAGACCTGCTACCGCTATCAGGCCAAGGCCTGCCAAGAAAATGCGATCATCGCTGACTGGTTGCTCAGGCTGACCAGCGCCTACCGCGATTGGGGCTTTGGGCTGTGCTTCCTGCACCTGCGCAACGTGAAGGGCTTCGCTTGGAACCACAAGCGCGTGTATCGGATCTATCGCGATTTGGAGCTGAACCTGCGCATCAAGCCGCGTAAGCGCATCGTCCGAGAAGTGCCGGCGCCGCTAGCGGTTCCGAAGGCGGCGAACCACACTTGGTCGATGGATTTCATGCACGACCAACTGGCTGATGGACGCAGCTTCCGGATGCTCAACGTACTGGATGATTTCAACCGGCAGGGTCTGGCGATGGAGGTCGACATCTCCTTGCCTGCGGCGCGCGTTATCCGCAGCTTGGAACAGATCATTCAATGGCGCGGAAAGCCTCGCGCCATACGCTGCGACAACGGGCCCGAGTACATCAGCGGAGCGCTGCAAGCATGGGCCGAGCAGCAAGGCATTGCGCTGCTCTACATCCAGCCAGGCAATCCTCAGCAGAACGCCTACATCGAACGCTACAACCGGACCGTGCGTTACGCTTGGCTTGCCAGCAATCTGTTCAATGACATCCAGCAGGTCCAGGACATCGCCACCCGTTGGCTATGGACTTACAACCACGAGCGCCCGAACATGGCGCTCGGCGGCATCACGCCAATGCAGAAGCTTGCACTGGCAGCGTAGTTCCACTTTTGGCGACCGCCAAAAGCGGGGGGATTACCAGGGTGCCAGCCCGCGGGACACAGTGGTGAGGTGGTCCAGGTCTTCCAGAGCATTTGATAGCTGACGGGAAGACCCTTGTGCTCGCCAAGCCAGAGTCGGTCGGTCGCGGGTGCTCGCCCGTGACTGCGACGGAAGCGGGCCATGAGGGTAGGCCTAGTGAACGTGAGGTAGTTCTCGATGCGCTCAGCGAGGTCAATCGGGACGTAAATTCGCCTAGTACGAACGCTCAACTTCTCGTGAGGCAGAACCTTTGGTCCCTTAACTCCGTATTGGAGCTGGACCGGCATTCGGCCTCCCGATGCACGCTCTCGGTCCATTCCGACTTTCTGGGAAAGCAGGTCACCCTTAGCTGATGAGCCTCGTCTACGCGACACCCTGTAGATACGATGAGCTCAAATACGAGTGCTTTTACCGGATGCCTCGCGGCAATGGCAGCGAGCCAATTGCGGACAGAATCCGCATTGGGAAGCCAGTCCAGTGATGCCTCGGGCAGGCTAAGTTTGTCGCGACGAACGGCCACCGCTCGCGAGAGATGACCACGGCTATGCGTCCCCTTGCTGTACCGGACGGACAGGCTTCGAGCAGGAATAGAAATAGGTCCGCGGTATCCACGCTCATGCGCCCACCTAAGGAAGGCGCATGCCTCGTCGATATATTGATTGACGGTACTGCGAGCCAAGGGCTTGGTGGCACCGCTCTTCCTACCAGCAAGAAGATCCAGCTGGTAACCGCCTCGGATTTCGTCGATGTAATCCAGCTGTCTCCAGTCGACACTGCAGTTTCGACACCATCGCAAGAAGGCGACCATGCGCTGCGCCATGTTCTTCCGTGAACTGAGCGTCAGAACAATGGGCTGGGCATCCTGTGCCGTGGCGGGAGACCACTCTCCGCATGATCGCTCGATCAGATAGCGGTTAGCTTCGGCGGGGTAGTTGCCGTCCTCCTCGAGAAGGATCGGAATGAACTGCAACTTTGGAACATTGGCATCGAGGAAGAAGCCAGCAGGGGGCAGGACCCAGCGCATAAGGTAGCTTTGAAGTCAGACACCCCAATGCTAAGGCATGTGACCCCAAAACCTACCGATGTCAACTAGCATTGCGGCTAGGTTGAGCTTACGTACTTCTCGCGCCGCACCTGCACGGTCGGCAATCCGGCCTCTTTCAGCACCTCGAAAGTGGCATCGACCATGTCCGGGTTGCCGCACAGGTAGGCGATATCGGTGGCCGGGTTCGGCGCGAACTCGGCCAGATGCTGCTGCACGTAGCCGTGGCGCACGTCCGGATGAGGATTGTCGGGCAGCTCGCGCGACAGGCACGGCACGTAGCGGAAGCCCGGGTGGGCCTCGGCGAAGGCGCTGAAATCATCGCTGTAGAGCAGCTCGGCGGGGGTGCGGGCGCCCTGCAGCAGTACCACTTCCACCCCGCGCCCGGCCATGGCGCTGGCCAGCAGCGGCAGCATCGAGCGGTACGGGGTGACCCCGGTGCCGGTGGCAATCAGCAGGTAACGGGCGTTGTGGTCGCCCGGCTGCAGGCAAAACCGGCCGAATGGGCCGCTGGCGGTGACATGGCCGCCGATGTCCAGGCCTTCGAACAGGGCCGTGGCCGCGCCGCCGGGGACGAAACTGACCGCGATATCGACCGCCTCGCCCGGGCCGAAGGCATGGTCATGGACGGTGGCAAGCGAGTAGCTGCGCTTGGTGGCGGTGCCGTCGGCGTACTCGAAATGGACCTGGATGAACTGGCCGGGCTGGAAATCCAGCGGCTGGCCGTCATCACGCAGGAACTGGTAGTGGCCGACGGTGGGGGCCAGCATGCGCCGGTCAACCAGTTTGAGGGGGAATTGAACAGGCACGATTTTGGGAAACAGTGTGTAGCCGGGGCAGGCCCTCGGGGTCTTCTATAATAGCCGCTCCCCGCCCCCATCCAGCGCCAGCCCACGGGCGCGAAGGCAAGAGCTTGGCTTCCCATACTACTCCCGCGCTCACCGCTGCCCCCGCCCTGCGGGTGCATGACCTGCGCAAGACCTACGACAACGGCACCGAGGCGCTCAAGGGCGTGTCGCTGGATGTCGCCCCGGGCGATTTCTTCGCCCTGCTTGGCCCCAACGGTGCCGGCAAATCGACCCTGATCGGGATCATCAGCTCGCTGGTGAACCTCAGCGAAGGCCGGGTGGAGGTGTTCGGCAGCGACCTGGTGCGTGCGCGCAGCGCGACCATGCGGCTGATCGGCCTGGTGCCGCAGGAAGTCAACTTCAACCTGTTCGAGAAGCCTTTCGACATCCTGGTCAACTATGCCGGCTTCTATGGCGTGGCCCGCGCCGAGGCCGAGCAGATGGCCGAGATGGAGCTCAAGCGTGCCCACCTGTGGGAGAAGGCGCAGGTGATGAGCCGCACCCTGTCCGGCGGCATGAAGCGCCGGCTGATGATCGCCCGCGCGATGATGACCCGCCCGCGCCTGCTGATCCTCGACGAGCCCACCGCCGGGGTGGACATCGAGATCCGCCGCGACATGTGGCGCGTGCTCAAGGAGATCAATGCCGCCGGCACCACGATCATCCTGACCACCCACTACCTGGAAGAAGCCGAGCACCTGTGCCGCAACCTGGCCATCATCAACCACGGCCAGATCGTCACCCAGGGTCCGATGCGCGAGCTGCTGGCCAAGCTGGACGTGGAAGGCTTCCTGTTCGACATCGACGGTGAACTGCCGAGCCCGCTCCCGGTCATCGAAGGCGCCACCCTGATCGCCACCGACGGCCACACGCTGGACGTGGACATGCCGCGCGCGATGGACCTCAACCGGGTCTTCGACGCCTTGAACGCCGCCGGCATCCGGGTGCGCTCGATGCGCACCAAGAGCAACCGCCTGGAGGAGCTGTTCGTACGACTCACCGGCAACCAGGAGAATGCGGCATGAGCACCACCCCCACCCCGGTCCTGACCGACGGCCAGCGCAACCGCATCGCCCTGATGACCATCGTGCGCCGCGAAGTGGCACGCATCCTGCGCATCTGGGGCCAGACCCTGGTGCCGCCGGCAATCACCATGACCCTGTACTTCCTGATCTTCGGCGGCCTGATCGGCTCGCGCGTGGGCAACATGGGCGGCTACAGCTACATGGAGTTCATCGTGCCGGGCCTGGTGATGATGAGCGTGATCCAGAACAGCTACGGCAACATCAGTTCCTCGTTCTTCGGCGCCAAGTTCGGCCGCCACGTGGAGGAGCTGCTGGTCAGCCCGATGCCCAACTGGGTGATCCTGTGGGGTTACGTCGCCGGCGCGGTGTTGCGCGGGGTGATGGTGGGCGTGATCGTGCTGATCATCGCCATGTTCTTCACCCCGGTGAGCATTCCGCACCCACTGGTGACGCTGACCACGGTGCTGCTGGGCGCGACGATCTTCTCGTTGGCCGGCTTCATCAATGCGGTGTACGCCAAGAAGTTCGATGACGTGGCGATCGTGCCGACCTTCATCCTAACCCCGTTGACCTACCTGGGCGGCGTGTTCTACTCGGTGAAGCTGCTGCCGACCTGGGCCGAAGCGGCTACCCACGCCAACCCGATCTTCTACATGGTCAACGCGTTCCGCTACGGCCTGCTGGGCAGCAGCGACGTGCCGCTGTGGGTGGCCTACGCGCTGATGATCGGCTTCGTGGTGGCACTCACCGCGCTGGCGCTGTGGCTGTTGAAGCGGGGCGTGGGGATGCGGAGCTGATGCGTATCCTGATCCTCGGCGCCGGCGGAACCGGCGGTTACTTCGGCGGACGCCTGGCCCAGGCCGGCGTGGACGTGACCTTCCTGGTGCGCCCGGCGCGTGCCGGGCAGCTCGACCATGAAGGCCTGGTACTGCGCAGCCCGCTCGGCGATGCCACCTTCCCGGTGGCGCATGTCACCGCTGAGGACCTGCCCGCGCTGGCCGCCGCCCAGCCGTTCGACCTGGTGATCCTGAGCTGCAAGGCCTACGACCTGGACAGCGCCATCGAGGCGATCGCCCCGGCGATGTCGCCGCGTACCACGGTGCTGCCGATCCTCAACGGGCTGCACCATTACACCGCACTGGATGCGCGCTTCGGCCGTGACGCGTTACTGGGCGGGCTGTGCTTCATCAGCGCGACCAAGGCTGCCGACGGCGCGGTGCTGCACTTGGCGCCTGCCGCCAAATTGACCTTCGGCGAACGCGACGGCACCGGCAACAGCGCGCGCGTGCTGGCGCTGGCAGCGGCCTGCGTGCAGGCCAACGTGGACCATGTGGCCAGCGATGCGATCGGCCAGGAGCAGTGGATCAAGTACACCTTCCTGACCACGCTGGCCGCGTCCACCTGCCTGCTGCGCGCCGATGTGGGCACGATCGTGGCCACCGATGACGGCGCGGCGATCGTGCGCGGACTGTATGACGAATGCCTGGCCGTGGCCGACGCAGCCGGCGAGCCGATCCCGGACAAGGCGCGCGACACCGCGCTGGCCGCGACCACCCAGGCCGGTTCGGCACTGAAAGCCTCGATGCTGCGCGACCTGGAAGCCGGCCAACAGGTGGAGGCCGAACAGATTGTCGGCGACATGCTGGCGCGCGCACGCGCCGCCGGTCAGGCCGCACCGCTGCTGGCGGTGGCTTACAGCCACCTGCAGGCCTACCAACGCCAACGCGGCGGCTGAGCATGCTGCTGCTTGCGCCACCGGCCCAGGTGGTGGTGCTGGGCCTGGGCTACAGCGGCCGGCACGTGGCTGCGCTGCTGCAGGCGCGTGGCATCGCCTGCAGCGGCACGGTGCGCGATCTGGCCGCCGTGCCCGGGGACGGCGTGCGGCGGCACCGGCTGGTCGACGGCGCGCCGATCGACCCAGGGCTGCGCACCGCGATCGACACCGCCGAGGCAATCGTGTGCTGCGTGCCGCCCGATGCCGACGGCGACCCCGCGCTGCGCCTGCTGGGCGATGCGCTGCAGGCGTCCCCTGCCCTGCGCTGGGTGGGTTATCTGTCGTCGACGGCGGTGTACGCCGACCGTGATGGCGGCTGGATCGATGAACACGCTGCGGCCGATGCAGACGATGACACCGCATTGAAGCGGCGGCGCGCCGAACAGCAATGGCAGGCGCTGGCACAGGCGCGCGGGATCGCATCGGCGGTTTTCCGCCTGCCCGGGCTGTACGGGCGTGGGCGCAACGCGCTGGTGCAACTGGCGCAGGGCAAGGCGCGGCATGTGGTGCGGCCGGGGCTGCTGTTCAATCGGCTGCATGTGCAGGATCTGGCTGCTGCCGTGCTGGCCGCGATGCAGCGCCCACAGCGCAACGCGCTGTACCTGCCCACCGATGACGAACCGGCGCCGCCGCAGGATGTGCTGGCGCACGCGGCGATGTTGAGTGCACTGCCGCTGCCGGCCGCGCAGGCGTGGGACGATCCGGCCGTGCCTGCCTCGTTGCGACGCTTCTACAGCAGCAACAAGCGCATCGACAGCACCGGCACGCGCAAGGCATTGCAGTGGCAGCCCCGCTTCGCCACGTACCGCGAAGGCCTGGCCGACGCGTGGGCACACGGCGACGGCCGCCGGTAGCCCACGACCGTTGGTCGTGGGGGCGCGCACCTGCAACGTTCATGGCGGCCACGTACCGACCAACGGTCGGTACCTACCGGATCAGGCTGCGTCAGGCAATCGGAAGAAGGCGCGCGTGGCCGCAGTCGCGTTGGCCGCCGTGGTGTCCACCGCTTCGCCGCGATCGCGTGCCAGCTCCTCGACGATGTGCGACAGGAACATCGGCTCGTTGCGACGGTCTTTCGGCATCGGCTTGAGCGAGCGCGGCAGCAGGTACGGTGCGTCGGTCTCGATCATCAGGCGGTTGGCCGGGATGTGCCTGACCAGCTCGCGCAGGTGGCCGCCACGACGTTCGTCGCAGAGCCAGCCGGTGATGCCGATGTACCAGTCCTGGTCCAGGTAATCGAACAGTTCCTGGCGCTCGCCGGTAAAGCAATGCACTACCGCTGCGCCCAGCTGGCCCTCGAAATTCTTCATCTGCGCCATGAAATCAGCATGTGCATCGCGCTGGTGCAGGAACAGCGGCTTGTGCGCCCCATCGGCGGCACGCACGTCGCTGGCCAGTTGCAGTTGGCGCTCGAAGGCGCGGTGCTGGGCCGGGCGCGGGGCGAAATCACGGAAGTAGTCCAACCCGCACTCGCCCACCGCCACCACCTCGGCGTGCGCATGCAGGGCGCGCATGTCCGCATCGCACTCGTCGGTGTATTCCACCGCATGGTGCGGGTGCACGCCGGCGGTGGCATACAGAAATCCCGGATGCTGGCGGGCCAGCGCCAGTGCCATCGGCGAGTGCTCGCGGCTGGCGCCGGTGATCACCATCTGCACCACGCCCGCGTCGCGCGCGCGTGCGAGCACGGCGTCGCGGTCGCGGTCAAAGGAATCGTGGGTGAGGTTGGCGCCGATATCGATCAATTGCATGGGGCTGCTGCAGGACGGGAAACCCGGTCATTGTAGCGGGCCCCGGACAGGCTCAGTCTTCGCCGGGGGGATCGAGCAGTGCCCGCGCCAGTTCGCGCGAGATGCCTGCCAGCACCACCCGGTCGCCCTCGCGCATGACGGTGATGAAGAGTGTGCCGTCGCGCACCAGGGTGTCGGCGGGCGCTGGCGTGCCTTCCGGCGCCCGGTGGCCGGGCAGGCGCAGGTACCAGACTTCCGCGCACAGGGCGGAGAAATCCGCTTCGGGCTCGGGATACAGACCACCACGCGCGCTGACCTCGGCCGTGTGCAGCAGCGCCAGCAGGGCCGGCAGCAGGTCGGTACGTTGCGGCACATCGTCCACACCGACCGACGCACCGAACCCGTCCGCCGCGACACTCATGCTGAACAACGTGGCAGTGGCCCGCGACCGCGGCACTACGCTGAACTGCAGGGACACCCCATTGGCCCGCCAGTACGCCTCGCTCGGCCCCTGCAGGAACGGCTGGATATCGCGGTCGAACCGTGTCAGCCAGGCAGCGTACTGCCGCCGTGCGCTGTCCAGGTTCCACGCGGGCAATGTGCACTGCGCACCGGGCGCCTGGAGCTGCCATCGTTCGGGAAGTCCCAGCGCCGCACACGCCCCGCAGCGCAGGTCGGCGCCGTTCTGGCGCTGGAAATGCAGGCTGGGCGCCTCGGCCACGCCGCAGTCATCGGTATCCAGCAGCAGGCGGAAGCCATCGCCGGTTTCACAACGCACCAGCGTGTTGCTGACGGGCCCCAACGTGCTGCGCGAGAACTGCGACAGCCACACGAAGGCGCGGTCGTCGGCCAACTGTAGGCTGGGATAGACCGGCTCGCGCAGGCAGCCCTCGGCCACAGCGGCGCGGATGGCCTGCGCGTTGCCCAGCCCGGCCGGCAGATAGCGGGCATCCAGCGTGGGGCGCAGCAGCATCGCCATCGGGTGCCCGTCATAGGGCATGTGCAGCCCCTCGGCGGGCATCTCCTCAGTGGCGGCGGCCGGCGTTGCAGCCTCAACCGACACGGTCCAGCAACACAGGGCCAACAACAACACGCGGGCAATATGCGACATGTACACGTCCAGGTACCACGGGGCGGCACAGGGAAGCATGGGCGCTGGCCACTGGCAATCGGCTCGCTGCCCCGACACCGTATCCTTGTGCGATGAATCCGCCGATTTTCCCCATCTCCACGCTGCTGCCGCAGATCCTGAACGCACTGGTGCGCCACCCGCGCCTGGTGCTGGAAGCGCCACCCGGTGCCGGCAAGACCACCCAGGTGCCGCTGGCGCTGCTGGACGCGCCGTGGCTGGAAGGTCGCAAGATCCTGATGTTGGAGCCGCGCCGGGTGGCCGCACGCAGCGCCGCGCAGTTCATGTCCCGTCAGCTGGGCGAAGACGTGGGCGGCACCGTGGGTTACCGCATCCGCTTCGAGAACAAGGTCTCCGCGCGCACCCGCGTGGAAGTGGTAACCGAAGGCATCCTGACCCGGATGCTGCAGGACGACCCGATGCTGGAAGGTATCGGCGCGCTGCTGTTCGATGAGTTCCACGAACGCCACCTGGCCGCCGATCTGGGGCTGGCGCTGGCCCTGGACGTGCAGTCGCAGCTGCGCGAGGACCTGCGCATCGTGGTGATGTCGGCCACGCTGGACGGCGAGCGTCTGGCACAGTTCCTGGACGCGCCGCGGCTGAGCAGCGAAGGCCGCAGCTACCCGGTGGCGATCAGCCATTTCCCGGCGCGGCGCGATGAGGCGCTGGAGGCGCAGGCGCGGCGGGCGGTGGAGCAGGCGCTGGCCGGGCATCCCGGCGATGTGCTGGTGTTCCTGCCCGGCCAACGCGAGATCGCGCGTACCCAGGCCGCATTGGAGCAGGTACTGCCCACCGCCGTGCAGGTGCTGCCGCTACATGGCGAGCTGCCGGTGGAGCAGCAGTCGCGCGTGCTGCAACCGGACCCGAACGGCCAGCGCCGGGTGGTGCTGGCCACCAACGTGGCCGAATCCTCGGTGACCCTGCCGGGCGTGCGCGTGGTGATCGATGCCGGACTGGCGCGCGAGCCACGCTACGACCCCAACAGCGGCTTTGCGCGGTTGGATGTGGTGAGCATCGCGCAGGCCTCGGCCGACCAGCGCGCCGGCCGTGCCGGGCGTGTTGCCGAGGGCTGGGCATGGCGGCTGTGGCCGCAGTCGCAGCGGTTGGAAGCGCAGCGCCGGCCGGAGATCGCGCAGGTGGAACTGGCCGCGCTGGCGCTGGAGCTTGCCGCGTGGGGCAGCGCTGACCTGCGCTTCGTCGACCCGCCGCCGGTGGGCGCCATGGCGGCCGCGCGCGAACTGCTGCAGCGGCTGGGTGCGATCAGCGATAGCGGCGCGCTCACCGCACTGGGCCGGCGCATGCTCGGGCTGGGCACGCATCCGCGGCTGGCGGCGATGCTGCTGGCCGCGGCCGGTGGTAGCGAACAGGCACTGGCCTGCGACCTGGCCGCACTGGTGGAAGCGCGTGACCCGCTGCGCCACGGCGGCGACGCGCTGGCCGCACGCTGGCGGGCCCTGGCCGCGTTCCGCCAGGGGCGCACGCCGCACGACGCCAATCGCGGCGGCCTGGCCACCATCGATGCCGCCAGCAAGCAATGGCGACGCCGCCTGCGCTGCGACGCACTGCCACCAACCTCGGTGGAAGCGCATCGGCTGGGCGACCTGCTTGCCCATGCGTTCCCCGACCGGATCGCCGCGCGCCATCCCACCGATCCGCTGCGCTACCTGCTGGCCAACGGGCGTAGTGCCCGCCTGTTCGACCCCAGCGACCTGCGCGGCGAACCGTGGCTGGTGGCGGTGGAGCTGCGTTACGAAGCCCGTGATGCGCTGCTGTTGCGCGCCGCACCGGTCGATGAGGACCGCCTGCGCCGCGATTTTCCCGCGCGTTTCCGTCAGGAAGACGTGGTGCGTTGGGATGCGGACAAGCGCGCCCTGGTGGCACGGCGCGAAACCCGTTTCGACCGCATCGTGCTCGACAGCCGCTCGGCCGGGCGGGTAGATCCGGCGCACGCCGCACAGGCGTTGACCGAGGCGGTGGCCGAGCTGGGCATCGTCGCGTTGCCGTGGACCGACGGCCTGCGCCAGTGGCAGGCACGCATGCTGTCGCTGCGCGCGTGGATGCCGGAACTGGCGTTGCCGGATGTATCTGACGCGGCCCTGATGGCCAGCCTGTCCACGTGGCTCACTCCGGCCTTCAACGGCAAGACCCGGCTGGATGCGTTGGATGAAGCCAGCCTGGGCGAAGCGCTGAAGTCGCCGCTGCCGTGGGCACAGCGCCAGCTGATCGATCGCCATGCCCCGGTGCGCATGGCGGTGCCTTCGGGCATGGAGCGACCGATCCACTACGCGGTGGACGCCGATGGGCTCACCCCGCAGGGACCGGTGTTGGCG
The DNA here is from genome assembly GCF_057835675.1 of Stenotrophomonas sp. GL_101. Lineage (NCBI taxonomy): Bacteria > Pseudomonadati > Pseudomonadota > Gammaproteobacteria > Lysobacterales > Lysobacteraceae > Stenotrophomonas > Stenotrophomonas sp. GL_101. The sequence goes on from NZ_CM174432.1 coordinate 4,573,916, forward strand.
GTGAAGCTGCAGGAACTGTTCGGCCTGGCCGACACCCCGCGTGTCGCCGACGGCCGCATCCCGCTCACGCTGCACCTGCTCTCGCCCGGGGGGCGCCCGTTGCAGGTCACCCAGGACCTGCGCAGCTTCTGGGCCAGTACCTATGCCGACGTCAAAAAGGAAATGAAGGGCCGCTACCCCCGGCATCCGTGGCCGGACGATCCGTGGACGGCAACCGCCACGCACCGGGCCAAGCCACGCGGTACGTGACGCGGCTGTCGCATTCATGGCTGCCGGCTGACCGCGTCATCGGGTCCCACTGCAGCGCGCACTGCAAGCCGCTACAGTCGTCATTCGGTCGTTGCCGGCGGATAACACGCCCTACACGGCCCACGCGCGACACTGGACAAGAACCGAGGCAAAGGACCCCCCATGAGCAGACTGACCGTGATTACCGACCGCGCCCTTGAGCGTGCCCTGGATCTGGCAAGCAGCGCCGGCGATGGCCTCAAGCACGCTGGCAGCAACCTGCGCCACTTCGGCCCGCAGGCCTCCGAATGGATCAAGACCGGCGCCGCGCTGGGTGCGGTGAAGACCGGTGGCAAGGTTGCCGCCAAGGTCGTGCGCCGCAATCCGGCGGTGACCATCGCCGCGGCAGCGGTGGGCGTGGGCCTGCTGGGGTATGCGCTGTACCGCAAGCAGCAGAAGAAAAAACTCGCCAACGGCGAGGTGGTCAACGGCCAGGCCAAGCGCATCAATGCGCGCAACCGCCGCACCAGCACCGTGGTGGACGAACACAGCGACATCGGCAGCGACGCCTGATCAGGGCTTGATGCTGTTGCAGGATCCAGACCGCCGGCATGCCCGGCGGTTTTTTTTGGTTCTTTGCCTGGGTGCGAGTGTCGGTCTGAAGGCAAGCAGGGCTGTGCGTGGCGCGCGCGTTGGGGCCCCTTTGCGGCCGGCAGGCCCTTGTGCAAATGTCCCCCGGCCGACGCCTGCGGCGACGGCCTCCTCCTTTATTTTGCCAAGGGCCTGCCGGCCGCAAAGGGGCTCGGCTTGCGGTACGTAAGGCACCCCGCTGCCTGCCGCGCGGTATCCACGCATGGCGTGGATCTACGGGTTTGCCGTGGGTAGGTCACCACCGTTGGTGGTGACGTTGATTGCCGCAGGCCGGCAGGGCCTCAGCCGACCTGGCGCCAGTGGCCGGGTTGCAGGCCATCCAACGCATGGGCACCCATCGCCACCCGTACCAGGCGCAGCGTGGGCAGGCCTACGGCGGCGGTCATGCGCCGCACCTGGCGGTTGCGGCCTTCGCGGAGCGTGACCGCCAGCCAGCTGTCGGGCACGGTCTTGCGGAAGCGTACCGGCGGTTCGCGCGCCCATAACGCGGGCGCTGGATCGAGTTGCTCGATCCTGGCCGGCAATGTCGGTCCGTCATTGAGCACCACGCCGCTGCGCAGCGCCTGCAGCTGGTCGTCGCTGACCGTGCCTTCCACCTGCACCCAGTAGAGCTTGTCGGCCTTGTGGCGCGGATCGGTCAGCTGGTGGGCCAGCCCGCCGTCATCGGTGAGCAGCAGCAGGCCTTCGCTGTCGTAGTCCAGCCGCCCGGCCGCATACACCGCCGGGGGCAGACCGAACCCGGCCAGCGTGGCGCGCGGTGGCTGGCTGCGGTCGGTGAACTGGCACAGCACGTTGAACGGTTTGTTGAAGGCGATCAGCATGGGAGGAGACGACGACAGGGGACGGTGCATTGTCCCACCCCATGCCGTCATCCGGTCTACGCCGAAACCACGGTCGTGGTGTGCGTCGGGGACGCGCACCGGCCGCGGGGGCTTACTTCGCCGGCTTCACGAAGCGCAGGGTCATGCGGTCGCTCTCGCCGATGGCCTGGTACTTGGCATCATCGGCTGCGTCGTGGCTGTTGGACGGCGGCAGGGTCCACACGCCGTTGGGGTGGTCCTTGGTATCGCGCGGGTTGGCGTTGATCTCGCTGCTGCCGGCCAGTTGGAACCCAGCCGCCTCGGCCATCGCGATCACCTGCTTCTGGCCGACATACCCGCTCTTGTCGTCGGCCGGCACATCGGTACTGGCACGGTGTTCAACCACGCCGAGCACGCCACCGGGCTTGAGCACGTTGTAGAAGCCCTTGAACATGCCGTCGGCCTGGTTGGCGCTGCGCCAGTTGTGCACGTTGCGGAAGGTCAGCACCACGTCGGCCGAGTTGGCCGCCCCGAACTCCGGTGCGGTCGGGGTGTAGGCCACCACGCGGGTCTTGCCGTACAGCGCGGGTTTGGCGGCGTAGAACGTCTCCAGGCTGTCGCGGCTGCGCTGCTGGTAATCGCGGCCACGGCCTTCGGGTACGGCGGCCGGATCGACCACCGCTGCCACGTACTCTCCCTTGTCGCGCAGCAGCGGCGCGAGGATCTCCGAGTACCAGCCGCCACCGGGGGTGATCTCGACCACGGTCTGGCCCGGCTGCACGCCGAAGAACGACAGCGTCTGCGCCGGGTGGCGCCAGACATCGCGCTTGGTGTTGGCCGGATCGCGCCACTGGCCCTGCACCGCCGCCTGCACGGCCGGCGTAATGGTCACCTGTGCATTGGGGCCGGCGGGCTTGACCGCCATGGCCGGCGCGGACAGCAGCAGCGTGGACAACGTGAACAGGCAGGCAGTGGTCAGCGAACGGGATTTCATCGGCGATCTCCAAGGGCAGGTTGCGGCGAGACTAGCAGCCGCGAGGGTCAAGGTGTTCACAAAACGTTAGTGCGTTGCAGCACAACGGAACACTGTTTTGTGGCGACGGCCGCAACGCTGTCATGGCCACCGAACTATGCTGGAACATTGGATTTCAACAGGAGCATCCCGCCCATGACTGCATCGCGAGAACTTGGCCGTTCCGGCCTGAAAGTGCACCCCATCGCGTTCGGCGGCAATGTGTTCGGCTGGAGCGCCGATGAGAAGACCTCCTTTGCGCTGCTGGATGCCTTCGTCGATGCCGGTTTCAACCTGGTCGATACCGCCGATGCGTATTCGGCCTGGGTCCCCGGCAATGCCGGCGGCGAATCGGAGACGATCCTGGGCCGTTGGTTCCAGCGCAGCGGCAAGCGCGACAAGGTGGTGCTGGCGACCAAGGTGGGCAAGTGGGCCGAGCACCCGGGGCTGTCGGCCGACAACATCGCCGCGGCCGTGGAATACTCGCTGCGCCGCCTGCAGACCGATGTGATCGACCTGTACCAGGCGCACGAAGACGACGAATCCACGCCGCTGGAAACCACGCTGGCCGCGTTCGGTCGATTGATCGAACAAGGCAAGGTGCGTGCCATCGGGGCGTCCAACTACAGCGCCAGCCGGCTGCGTGATGCACTCAAGGTCTCGGCCGATTACTCGCTGCCGCGTTATGAAACCCTGCAGCCGGAGTACAACCTGTACGACCGTGCCGGCTACGAAGCCGAACTGGAACCGCTGGTGCGCGAGCAGGAGATCGGCGTGATCAGCTATTACTCGCTGGCCAGCGGCTTCCTCAGCGGCAAGTACCGCCGCCGGGAAGACGCGGCCAGGAGCAGCGCGCGCGGCCAGAAGGTGGTGGACACCTACCTCAATCCGCGCGGCCTGCGCATCCTCACCGCTCTGGATGACATCGCCAGCACGCACGGCGCCAGTGCATCGCAGGTCGCACTGGCCTGGTTGATCGCGCGCCCGGGCATCACCGCGCCGATCGTCAGCGCGACCAGCGTGGAGCAGCTTCAGGAGGTAGTGGCGGCGGCGCAGGTGGTATTGACTGCCGATGACGTGCGCCAGCTGGATGGGGCCAGCGCCGAACAAAGCTGAACGTTGCCGGGTGCCGCGGCCGCGCGGCGGTTGCGACACGGCCCCGCCGGGGCCGTTGTCGATTCAGGCCGCCACGCTGTCTTCGGCCACCAGCGCGTGATGCAGGCTGATGCCGGCACGCACGCCTTCGGCACTGGCCAGGGTGATGTTGCCGACCACGCTGGCATCGCCGGCAGCGTAGACACCGGGCACACTGGTCTGTTTCTGCGCGTCCACCTGCACCAGCACGCCGATCGGGCTCTCGTCCAAGGCGCAGCCGAGCTGTTCCACCAGCGCCGAGCCCATGTGCTGGCGCGCGGTCACGAACAACGCGCGCAGGTCGACGTGGCGGCCATCGGCAAGCCGTGCGCCGCTGAGCTGCGGCGCCTCGCCTTCCAGTCCCACCACCTGTGTCGTTTCGATGCGGACGCCTCGATGCTGCAGCATCGCCAGCGCGTCATCGTCCGGCGGCACGCCCTGCGTGAACAGCGTGACCTGGCCCCAGTCGGCCAGCAGCCCGGCCATCTTCGCAGACAGCGCGTGGCCGCCGAGCAGGCCGATGGAACCCCCGCCGACTTCGTAGCCATGGCAGTACGGGCAGTGCAGCACGCTGTGGCCCCACCGCTCGGCCAGGCCCGGCAGCTCCGGTAGTGCATCACCGATGCCGGTGGCCAGCAGCAGCTTGCGGGTGGCCCAGGTCTCTCCGCCCGCCGTGCGCACGGCGAACCCATCGACGGTGGCCTGCGCGTCGGTGGCGACATCGCTGATCCAGCGCACGCTGGGGTAATCCAGCAGCTGCGCCTTGGCCTGCCGGAGCAGCTCGCTGCCGGCGATGCCATCCATGCCGAGGACCCCGTGTGAGTGCGCGGAGAAACGGTTGCGCGGCAGGCCGCTGTCGATCACCAGCACCTGGCGGCGCGCACGCGCGAGGATCAGGGCAGCGGACAGGCCGGCGAAACTGCCGCCGACGATCACGGCATCAAAGGTCATGGGGAACTCCTGCAGCGTGGTGGGCCAGGTGGCGGGCGAAGTCCGCGCCGAGCGTGGCCAGGGTGGTGGCGCGCAGGCGCTGTTCGAGCAGCGCCTGGGCCTGGCGATAGCTGTCATCCAGGGCGGCATTGACCACCTGCTGCACCGGGCAACCGCGCCCGGTTTCGCGCGCACCGGTATGCAGCAGCGGCGGTGCGCCGATCGCCAGGTAGACGTCGTGCAGGGTGATCGTGGCCGGATCGCGGGCCAACTGGCTGCCGCCGCCGTGGCCGCGTACCGAATGCACCAGCCCACCCTTGTGCAGGGCCGCGAGCAGGCGGCGGATCACCACCGGGTGCGTGGGCAGGCAGGTGGCCAGCTGCTCGGAGGTGCGGGGGCCGTCCTGGCCCACCAGGTGGGCCATCACGTGCAGGGCATCGGAGAACTGGTTGCTGGATTTCATGTAACAACAATAGTTACAAATCGACTGCGTGTCCATCCTTCGTTGCAGGGCGAGCGTAGGGGTCGCCGACCATCGCCTCGGCCAGGTGGTCCAGGAACGAGCTGATCCGGGCCGAGACGGCGGTGTTGCGGTAGTACACGGCATGGATCGGCTGGCGTACCTCGACGGTGAGATCGGGCAGCAGCTGCACCAGCGCGCCGGCCTCGCGGTCGCGCTGGGTCATGAAGTCGGACAGGCAGACGATGCCGGCCCCCTCCAGTGCCAGCCGGCGCAGGGTTTCGCCGCTGGATACCGCCAGCGCGGGGCGTACGTGCAGCAGTGCATCGGTGTCGCCGGGCAGCGGCCAGTGGTTGAGCGAATCCGGCTCGTTGAAGCCGAGCAGCGCGTGGGTGCGCAGGTCGGCGACGCTGGCCGGGGTGCCGTACTGCTGCAGGTAGGCCGGGCTGGCCAGCACCCGCAGCCGGCTGTGTGCCAGCGGGCGTGCATGCAGGGTGGAATCGGCCAGCGGGCCGATCCGGATCGCCACGTCGGTACGCCGTTCGAGCAGGTCGATGTAGCGCTCGCTGCTGTTGAGCTCCAGCGCCACGTCCGGGTAGCGTGCACGGTAGCTGGCCACCAGCGGGGCGATCACATGCAGCACGAACGGCATCGCCGCATCCACCCGCAGGCGCCCGGCCGGGCGTTGGCGGCGCGCGGCGATCTGCTCCTCGGCATCCTCCACCGAAGCCACGATCGCCCGCGCCTGCTGCAGGAACGCCTGGCCCTCTTCGGTGAGCTGCAGGCGCCGGGTGGTGCGGGTCAACAGGGTGGTGCCCAGCTTCTCCTCCAGCCGCCCCAGCGCGCGGCTGACCCCGGAGGTGGTCTGGCCCAGCGTCTCGGCGGCAGCGGTGATCGAGCCGCTGTCGATCACGGCGATGAAAGCCTGCATTTCGTCGAGGGTGGTTTTCATGGCCAGGCCTGGCGGGGGGTCGGGGTCATTATTGACCATCAGGCAAGAGTGATTGGCGTGAAGACCGGTTTTTCCGCAACAGTGCGGCGCGCAGACTGCGCAGCCTCGCTTCCCACCGGTAAATCCCCATGTCCCGTGGCATCCCCCTGGCCCTGCTGGCGCTCACCCTTGGTGCGTACGCCATCGGCACCACCGAATTCGTCATCGTCGGGTTGATCCCGACCATCGCCGCCGACCTCGGCGTCTCCCTGCCCTCGGCCGGCCTGCTGGTGTCGCTGTACGCGCTGGGCGTGGCGGTCGGCGCGCCGGTGCTGACCGCGCTCACCGGCCGGGTGCCGCGCAAGACCCTGCTGGTCGCGCTGATGGTGCTGTTCACCCTGGGCAACGTGATCGCGTGGATGGCGCCGGGCTATGGCTCGCTGATCGTGGCGCGCGTGCTGACCGGCCTGGCGCACGGCGTGTTCTTCTCGATCGGCTCGATCATCGCCACTTCGGTGGTGCCCAAGGAGAAGGCGGCCAGCGCGATCGCGATCATGTTCACCGGCTTGACCGTTGCCCTGGTCACCGGCGTGCCGCTGGGCACCTTCATCGGCCAGCACCTGGGCTGGCGCGCGACCTTCCTGGCGGTGGCCGCGCTGGGTGTGATCGCATTGATCGGCAGCCTGCTGTTCGTGCCGCGCAACCTGCAGCGCAGTGAACCGGCCACCTTCGGCCAGCAGCTGTCGGTACTGGCGCAGCCACGGCTGCTGCTGGTGTATGCCATCACCGCACTGGGCTACGGCGGCACCTTCCTGTCGTTCACCTACCTGGCCTCGATCCTGCAGGACGTCAGCGGCTTCTCGGCCAACGCGGTCAGCGGCGTGCTGCTGGTGTATGGCGTGTCGGTGGCGATCGGCAATCTGTGGGGTGGCCGCCTGGCCGACCGTCGCGGCCCGATCCCGGCGTTGAAGCTGATCTTCGGCCTGCTCGCGCTGGTGCTGTTGGTGCTCACCTTCACCGCCTACAACAGCTGGCTGGTGCTGCTCACGGTACTGGCGCTGGGGGCGGTGGCCTTCGGCAACGTGCCGGGCCTGCAGGTGTACGTGGTCAAGCAGGCGCAGCGTTTCGCGCCGCAGGCCACCGATGTCGCCTCGGGCCTGAACATCGCCGCGTTCAACGTCGGCATCGCCTTCGGTGCCTCGCTGGGCGGGCTGGTGGTAGACCACCTGGGCCTGATGCACACCCCGTGGCTGGGGGCGCTGGTGGTGCTGGGCGCACTGGGGCTGACCGCGCTGAGTGGGCGCCTGGATCGGCGTGATGGCGTGGAAGACCGCGCTGAAGGCATTGCCGTCGCCGCGCACTGAACGCAACGGTGCCGGCCCACGGTCGGCACCTACCGTTGCTGCAACCATCGCCGCATCGCGGCACTGACTTCGTCGGGCTTCTCCATCGGCGCCAGGTGCCCGCAGTCGGGCAGGATCACCAGCGTTGAGCCGGGCACCAACGCATGCATCGCCTCGCTGATCGGCAGCGGGGTGATGCGGTCGTTTTCACCGCAGACAATCAGCAGCGGATCGCGATACCCGGCCAGCACATCATGGCCGTCCACGCGGTCCAGTGCACTCTGGCGCAGGAACACCGCCGCGCCCAGCCGCGTGGTCATGTCGCGCACGCGCTGCACCAGGGTGTAGTCGTCCAGCCGCGAGGCGTCGATGTAACTGCGTATCAGCGTGTCGCCGAACCCGTGGAAGGTGCCGGGCAGTCGCACGTTGGCGCGTTGCGCGTGGCGTTGGGCCGCACGTTCGGGCGAGTCGGCATGGATCGAGGTATCGATCAGCGCCAGCTGCAGTACCCGCTCCGGCGCGCTGCGCAGGATCTGCTGGGCCACGAAGCCACCGAGCGAGAATCCGGCCAGCGCAAAGCGCTCGGGGGCCTGGGCCAGCACGTCATCGACCACCGCCTGCAGGGTCTCGCCACGGGTCTGGTCGCCGACGCTGCAGTCGGCGATGTCGGACAGGTCGGCAACCTGCGCACGCCAGAGTTCGGCGTCGTTGAGCAGGCCGGGGAGCAGCAGCAGGGGGATACGGTCGGTCATGCGCCATTGTCGCGCGCTGGACGTGCAGGCACCGTCTCCCGCGCGGCTCAGTGCGTTGCAGTATCCGGTGCCTGCGGCACGGTCACGTTCTGCACCGGCAGGGTCACCACCATCACCGTGGAGTCGTCCGGGTCCAGCCGGGTCTTGAAGCCCAGGCTCTGGCACATCGCCAGCATGGTGCTGTTCTCGCGCAGCACCTGGCCTTCCACGATGTTCAGGCCCAGCCACTGCGCGTACTCGATCATGATCGCCATCAGCTTCCAGCCGATGCCGTGGCCCTTGAGGTCCGAGCGGATCAGGATGCCGTACTCGCCCCGGTCGTAGTCGGCATCGGCGTGCAGGCGCACCGCGCCGAGCATGTCGCCCGTGCGCGGGTCGATGGCCACCAGCGCGATGGAGCGGGCGTAGTCGAGCTGGGTCAGGCGCGCGATGAACTCGTGGCTGAAGTGCTTGACCGACTGGAAGAAGCGCAGGCGCAGGTCGTCATCGGTGACACGGGCGAAGAACGCGCGGAACAGCGCGTCGTCTTCCGGGCGCACCGGGCGTACGAACGCGGGCGCGCCGTCGGACAGGGTGATGGTGCGCTCCCATTCCTTGGGATACGGGAACACCGCGAAGCGCGGGTGGCCACGGCCTTTGTGCAGCTTGCGCGAAGGAGCGATGGCCACGCGCGCGTCCAGGGCGATGACGCCGTCGCGGTCGGCCAGCAGCGGGTTGATGTCCAGCGAGCGGATTTCCGGGATGTCGGCGGCCAGCTGGGCCAGCTTGACCAACACCAGTGCAACGGCGCGCTCATCGGCGGCGGGTACGTCGCGGTACGCCTTGAGGATGCGCGAGACGCGGGTGCGGCCGATCAGCTCGTGCGACAGGCGCAGGTCCAGGGGTGGCAACGCGAGCGCCTTGTCGTCGATCACTTCCACCGCCGTGCCGCCGCGGCCGAACACGATGACCGGGCCGAAGGTGGGGTCATCGGCGATACCGGCGATCAGTTCGCGCGCCTTGGGGCGGACGATGGTGGGCTGCACGAGTACGCCGTCGATGCGCGCATCGGGGCGCTTGTCGTGGGCCCGGGCGATGATCGAGGTGGCGGCGGCATGCACCGATTGCAGGCTGCCCAGGTTGAGGCGCACGCCGTCGACATCGGACTTGTGCGGGATGTCGGCGGAGAACACTTTCACCGCGACGGTGGCGCCCTGTTCGAGCAGTGGCTGGGCCAGCTCCATTGCTTCATGCGCATCACGTGCCTGCATCACCGGGGCCGACGGAATGCCGTACGCGGTAAGCAGCTGGTGGGTGGCGATCGGGTCCAGCCACTGCTGCCCGGCGGCAAGTGCGGTCTCGACCAGGGCGCGTGCGGCGGCGGTGTCGACGACGAAATCTTCGGGCAGGCTGGGTGGGGTTTCCATCAACGCGGCCTGCGCGTCGCGGTAGCGCACCAGGTGCTGGAAGCCGCGCACGGCCTCCGCTTCGGTCGGATAGGTGGGCACGCGCGCGGCGTTGAGGGTGGCGGTGGCACGGTCGTCGTTGCCCAGCCAGACCGCGAATACGGGCTTGTCGCGGTGGTGGCGCGGACGCAGGCCGAGGGTGCGGGTGAGCGCTTGGGCGGCATCGGCCGAGGAGGTGAACGCGGTGGGGACGTTGACCACCAGCACGGCGTCGTTCTCGCTGTCGGACATGAGCGCATCGATGGCGGCGGCGTAGCGCTCACCGTCGGCGTCGACCACGATGTCGACCGGGTTGCTGCGCGACCAGCCTTCGGGCAGCACGCTGTCGAGCTGGGCGACGGTGGCCGGCGAAAGCTCGGCGAGGCTGCCGCGCAGGGCCAGCAGCTGGTCGACGGCCAGGCGGCCGACGCCGCCGCCGTTGCTGAGGATGGCCAGGCGGCGGCCGGGGAAGGTGCCGAGCCGGCCGAGGGTTTCGGCGGCGGTGAACAGTTCGTCCAGCGCGCCCACCCGCAACAGGCCGGCGCGATTGAAGGCGGCGCCGTACACGGCATCGCTGCTGGCCAGGGCCTGTACGTGGGTGTCGCCCTCCGGATCGATGCGGAGGTGGCGACCGGATTTGACCACCACCACCGGTTTGGCACGGGCGGCCGCGCGGGCGGCCGACATGAACTTGCGCGCATCGCCGATGTGTTCGACGTAGAGCAGGATGGCGCGGGTGCGGTAGTCGGTGGCGAAATAATCGAGCAGGTCGCCGAAGTCGACGTCGAGGGTGTCGCCCAGCGAAACGACGGCGGAGAAGCCGACCGAGCGCGCCACGCCCCATTCGACCAGGGCGGCGGCAATCGCGCTGGATTCGGAGATCAGCGCGAGGTCGCCGGCCTGCGGGAAGTGCGCGGCGATGCTGGCGTTGAGGCGGGCATGCGGGGCGATGACGCCCAGGCAGTGCGGGCCTAGGATGCGCAGGCCTTTGGCGCGGGCGGCGGTTTGGACCTGGTCGGCCAGCGAGCCGGGGCCGTGGCCGAGGTTGGCGGTGAGGATGATGGCGGCGGCGACGCCGCGTTCGGCGGCGGTGGCCACTACCTGGGGGACGATGCTGGCGGGGGCGGTGATGATGACCAGTTCAGGGACCCAGTCGAGGTCTTTGAGTCGTTTGACGGTGCGGATGCCGTCGATGTCGCTGTAACGGGGGTTGATCCAGGCGACTTTGCCGGGGAAGCCGGTGGTGCGCAGGTTGCGCATTACGGCGCGGCCGGCGGAGCGTTCTCTGGGGCTGCCGCCGATGACGGCGACCGATTGCGGACGGAAGACCGATTGCAGGTGGTAGGTGCTCATGGGGTCGAACAGTCGCCGGGACACGTGGGGCTACGGTACACGGGTGGGGCCGGGGTGGGCATGATCTGGCGCAGGAACAACGTCAACGTCAACGTCAACGTCAACTTCAACGTCAACGGCGTCGGCTGTTCGGGCGTGGCGCGTGGCAAGGGTGGGTATGCCCTGCCGGGACACGCCGTGAACCCATCCATGGGGGCTCGTCCACAACATCCATGTTGTGGACGGTCCCGGCAGGGCATACCCACCCTTGCCCCCGTTGAGTCCGGGTGATCGGCCGGATTCAACGCGGGGCAGCCTGGTGGGGCAGCCTGGTAGTGCCACGCCAAGCGTGGTGGGATCTGGCGAGGCCGGTTACAGCAATGTGCCGCGCAGGATCATCGCGGCGATGCTGAAGTAGATGACCAGGCCGGTGACGTCCACCAGGGTGGCCACGAACGGGGCCGAGGCGCTGGCCGGATCGAAGCCGAGGCGCTTGAGGATGAAGGGCAGCATCGAGCCGGACAGCGAGCCGAAGGTGACGATGCCGACCAGGGCAGCGCCGATGGTGAGGGCGAGCAGCTGCCAGTGGGTGCCGTAGTCGTGCAGGCCCAGCAGCTGCCAGGAGACGATGCGGAGGATGGCGAGCACGCCCAGGATGGTGCCGAGGGTGAGGCCGGTGGGGACTTCGCGCAGTGCCACCCTCCACCAGTCGCGCAGGCGCAGTTCGCGCAGGGCCAGGCTGCGGATCAGCAGCGAGGTGGCCTGGGAGCCGGAGTTGCCGCCGGAGCTCATGATCAGCGGGATGAACAGGGTGAGCACGACGGCGCGGGCCAGCTCGTCCTCGTAATGCTGCATGGCGCTGGCGGTGAGCATTTCGCCGAGGAACAACACGCTGAGCCAGCCGGCACGCTTGCGGATCATTTCAAAGAAGCCGATCTGCATATAGGGCTTTTCGAGCGCTTCCATGCCGCCGAACTTGTGCGCGTCTTCGGTGGATTCTTCGATGAGGGCATCGAGGATGTCATCCACGGTGACGATCCCGAGCACGTGCTGCGCCGGGTCCACCACGGGGATGGCGAGCAGGTCGTGGCGACGGATCAGCTGGGCGACTTCTTCCTGGTCGAGCATCGCATCGACGGTGACCGGGGGGTTGACCTGGGCGACGTCGAGGATGGGTTCGTCGGGCAGGCCGGTGATCAGGCGGCGCATGGTCACCACCTGCACCAGCACGCTGCTGGCCGGGTCGAGCACGTAAATGGCGTAGACGGTTTCGCGGGTGCGTTCGACTTCACGGATGTGCTGCAGGGTGCGGCCCACGGTCCAGTCGGCGGGGACGCTGACGAACTCGGTGGTCATCAGCGCGCCGGCGGTATGGGCGGGGTAGCTGAGCAGCTGCTGGATCGACTGGCGCGCTTCGGGAGCCAGCAGCGGAATCAGGCGGGCACGCTCGGCCTGGTCGAGCTGGTGGACGATGTCGGTGGCGCGGTCGTCGGCCATCAGCCCGAGCAACGCGGCAGCGCGAACGCCCGGGAGCGTGGCCACCAGTGCGCCACTGCGGTTGAGTTCGGGCTGCTCGAGCATCTTCACCGCGCGCGGCAACGGCAGCGCGGCCAAGGTGTCGGCGGCGCGCGACAGCTCCAGGGTGTTGAGGTATTCCACCGCGTCGGCGGTGTTGTAGTTTTCCAGGGGTGCGCTCAGGGCGGCGGCATCGGCCACCGGGCGCAGCAGGTCTTTCTGGTTCATCGGGTTCGCCTGTGGGGATCGCCATGCGCGACGCCAGCATTGGCAAACCGTCCCTCGTCAGGCGGTGGCCATCACTGGCGTCGAGCAAGGTCGACTTCTACTGTCGCTGGACATGGGGGGTGAGGACTCCGCAAAGGTGTACTGCCGGGCGCGCCGGCAGCGGCGGGCAGTCTGGACCCGGGCGCCGGGCGGGTCAACCCGGGCCGTCCTGCCGCATTGGGCCGGCGTTCGCCTTGGCTGGCCGTGGCAGTCGCATACTGTGGCAGCGGCCAACGGTCGCAGCGCCCTCCCCTGTCTTCCGGCGACGATTCCATGAGCGGTTCCTCCCATGCATAGCGGCGCGCTCGAGCTGGCCCTGGTGCTGCTGTTGGCGGCGGTGATCGCGGTGCCGGTGTTCAAGAAGCTGGGGCTGGGTGCGGTGCTGGGCTACCTGGCCGCTGGCGTGGTGCTGGGGCCGGACGGGCTGGGTTTCGTGCAGGATGCCGACCGCATCCTCAGCGCCGCCGAGATCGGCGTGGTGATGCTGCTGTTCGTGATCGGGCTGGAATTGTCGCCGGCGCGCCTGAAGGTGATGCGGCGCTCGGTGTTTGGTGCCGGTGCGCTGCAGGTGGCGCTGAGCGCGCTGGTGCTGGGCAGCCTGTTGCTGCTCGATCATTTCCAGTGGAAGAGTGCGCTGATCGTGGGCATTGCGCTGGCGTTGTCGTCCACGGCAGTGGGCCTGCAGCTGTTGTCCGAACACAAGGCGATCAACAGCGACTACGGGCGGCTGGGGTTTGCCATCCTGCTGTTCCAGGACCTGATCGCCATTCCGCTGCTGGCGGCGATTCCGCTGCTGGGCGGGGCCCGCAACGAAACCCTGCAATGGGACGACGTGGCGGTGGCGCTGGGCGCGCTGGCGGTGGTGATCCTGTGCGGGCGGCCGGTGCTGCGCCGGTTGTTCAACATCATCGCGCGCACGCGCAGCCCGGAGGTATTCACCGCCATGGCGCTGCTGGTGGTGCTGGGCACGGCGTGGTTCATGCAGGAGGCCGGGCTGAGCCCCAGCCTGGGCGCGTTCCTGGCCGGGGTGCTGTTGTCCGATTCGGAATTCCGGCACGAGCTGGAATCGCAGATCGAGCCGTTCAAGGGCCTGCTGCTGGGGTTGTTCTTCATCGCAGTGGGCATGGGCATCGACCTGGACCGCGTGGTGGCTGAGCCGGCGATGATCGCCGCAGGCGTGGCGATCCTGCTGGTGGTGAAGTTCGGGCTGTTGTTCGGGATCGGCAAGCTGGCCAAGCTGAGCACGCGCCATGCGGTCATGCTGGGCAGCGTGCTGTGGCTGGGGGGCGAGTTTGCGTTCGTGGTGTTCAACGAAGCGCAGCGCGCGCAGTTGCTGGGCAATGCCAACCACGACCGGCTGGTGGCGATCGTCGGTCTGTCGATGGCGATCACCCCGCTGCTGATGATCGCGCTGCTGCGCCTGCTGGGCCGCGATGACGTTGCCAGGAAGGCCGCGCCACCGGCCGACAAAGTGGATACCGGGGGCACCCAGCCGCAGGTGATGATTGCCGGCATGGGGCGCTTCGGGCAGGTGGTGGCGCGGCTGCTGACCGCGCAGAAGATTCCGTTCGTGGCACTGGAATCCAATCCGGACACGGTGTCGGACCTGCGCCGGTTCGGCAACAAGCTGTTCTACGGCGACCCGACCCGGCCGGAGATGCTGCGCGCCGCCGGCGGCGAGCAGATCCGCGTGTACGTGGTGACCCTGGATGACCCCGATGCCAACATGCGCGCCACCCGCCTGATCCGGCGCATGTACCCCGATGCGGTCGTGCTGGTGCGCGCGCGCAACCGCCAGCACGCGTGGCGGCTGATGGACATGTCGGCCGAGCCGTTCCGCGAGGTGTTCGGCACCAGCCTGGAACTGAGCGAACGCATGCTGATCGCGTTGGGCATGTCCGCGCAGACCGCGCGCAGCCATGTGCAGCGCTTCCGCGACCACGACGAAAAGCTGCTGCGCGACCAGTACCTGGTGTATGACGATGAAGCGGCGGTGATCCAGACCTCGCGCGACGCCCGTGCGGACCTGATGCACCTGTTCGAAGCCGATGCGGACAGCGAGGGTAAACCGGAGGAGCGTCGCGAGTAGCGCCGGGTCTTTGCCCGGCGATGTTCGTCAACCGTTGTCGCGCAGGAACCGGGCCATCGAAGACACGCCGGGGACGCGCGGTTCGAACTCACCGGCGACGTCGATGAAACCGCGCATCACCGCGATCTCGCGCGGACTGCGGTTGAGCGCGTCGCGCACGTCCAGGTCGGCACCGGCACGCAGCAGGCGCTGCACCAGCAGCGGCAGGCCATGCAGGGCGGCCAGGTGCAACGGGCCGAAGCCGCGCGGGTCGCGCACCTCCAGCGACACTTCTTCATCCAGCAGGCGTTCGACCGCCGCCAGCACCACTTGTTCGTCGCAGGCGGTGCCGGGCTCGGCGCGGGCCCCCAGCAGCAGCAGCAACGGGGTCACCGAGCCGGCCGCGGCCAGGTCGGGTTCGGCACCGGCCAGCAACAGGGTGTCCAGCAGGGCCAGCAGGCGCGAACGGTCGCGGGCACTGAAGCCGTACAGCGCGGCGCAGTGCAGCGGACCCAGCTGCTGCGCGTCGCCGGCGTGCACGTTGGCGCCGGCGGTGAGCAGGCGCGCGACGATGTCGGGCAGGCCCAGCGCAGAGGCCAGCATCAGCACGGTGACCCCACCGGGCAGGCGGTATTCGAGTTCGGCACCGGCATCGAGCAGCGCCGAGACGATGTCGATCTGGCGCATGCTGACCGCCGCCGACAACGGCGTGGCACCACTGGCGGCGGCGTGCTGCGGGTTGGCGCCACGCGCCAGCAGCAGGTCGACCACGGCAAGGTGGCCACCACCGGCGGCGCGCAGCAGCGCCGTGCAGCCCTGGGCGTCGACCACGTCGACGGCAAAGCCCAGGTCGATCAGGCGGCGCACCGCGTCGGCATCGCCGGACATCGCGGCCGCCGGCAGGTCGCCGTCGCGCAGCGCGCGGCGCGGTAACGGCCATACCCGCCAGTCGAGCCAGTCGGCCAGGTCACGGCGGCCGATCGACAGCGCCACGCCGAGCGGAGTCTGGCCATCGGCGGCGCGCGCTTCCGGCGAGGCGCCCTGCTGCACCAGCAGCTTCAGCGAGCCTTCGCGGGCCAACGCGGTGGCCAGGTGCAGGGCGGTCATGCCGTGGCTGTCGCGCGCTTCGCGATCCACGCCGAGGCTGAGCAGTGCCTGTTGCAGGCGCAGCCAACCCAGCCGCACCGCCAGCGACAGCGGCGGATCACCGGCCGGCGACGGTGCGAACGGATCGGCACCGCGTTCGAGCAGTTCCAGCGCCAGCTGTTCCAGCCCGCGCGAGGCGTGGTCATGCTGGGCACAGGCACTGAGCAGGCGCGCCAGGCCACCGCGACCGGCCGGGGACAGGCCACGCCGCAACAGGGCCTGCAATGCCGGCACGGCATCGATGCCGCGCGCCAACAGCGCGAACATGGGGGTGTCGCCGCAGGCGTCGAGGACGTCCGGTGCCGCGCCCTGCGCGAGCAGCCAATCCACCGCCTGGGGATCCAGCGCCAGGCCGGCGTCGTGCAGCAGGCCGCCCAGTTCTTCCGGTGCGCACAGCCGCGCCAGCCCGGCCATGCCGTCGAAGTTGCCAAAGCCGAGCGCTTCGCGCAGCAGGTCCAGCGGCGGACGGTCGGGCAGCGTTGGCGTGGCCGGATCGGCGTCGGTCGACACCAGGCCATCGGTGACCGAGGCCGGCAGCGGGTAGCTGCGGTCCAGCAGCGAGACGATGGTCCAGCGCCCGGCGCTGGCGGCGATGTCCACCGCGCGGCGGCCCTGCGGATCGGGAACGTCGGCGGCGATGCCCAGTTCCAGCAGGCGGCGCACCAGCAGCGGGGAGACGCTGTCGGCCAGGCAGGCCAGCAGCACCGCGTTGCGTCCTTCGCCGTCGACGGCGTTGAGGTCGGGTTTGTGCGGCAGCAGGTGTTCAATCACCGCCGCGCGGCCGCCCCGGGCCGCCTCCAGCCAGGGTGTGCGCGAGAGTGCATCGCGCGATTCCAGGTTGGCACCGGCGGCCAGCAGCACGTCGATGATCTCGACATGGCCGGCCAGCGCGGCCTCGTGCAGGGCGCTGCGGCGCTGGCGGTCGCGCGCATCGGCGCGGGCCTTGTGCTTGAGCAGCAACTGCACGCCGGCGGGGTCGTCTTCTTCGGTGCCGGCGGCCGCCAGCAACACGGGGGTGCCTTCGGCAGGCTCGGTCTTGGCACCGCGTTCCAGCAGGAAACGCGCCAAGCGCCAGTTGCCGACCTGGCAGGCCACCGCCAGCGGCGACCAGCCTTCCTGGTTGAGTGCGTCCACTTCGGCGGCGGCATCGCGCAGCAGTGCGGCCACGCCCGGGTCGGAGCTGCGTGCGGCGTGATGCAGGGGGGTGTTGCCTTCGCTGTCGACGGCGCGCGAGTCGGCGCCATTGGCGAGCAGGGTCATCACCGCTTCGGGACGGCCGTGCCAGCTGTCGCGGGTGGCCGCCAGCAGGGGGGTCATGCCGCGATGGGGGGCGTTGACGTTGACGCCGCGGGCGATCAGTTCGCGCAGCAGGCGCAGGTCGGGCAGCACGGCGGCCAGCACCGGCAGGCTGCGCTGGTCGCGCCAGGCCGGGTCGGGCAGGCCAAAGGGGTCGGCACCGGCGGTGAGCAGTTGCAGGGCTCGGTCGACGCGGCCACTGCGTGCGGCCTCATACAGCGCGGGAAGGCGTTCGTGCTGGCCGAGCGGTTCCAGCGCCTGCGGTTCGGCGGCAGCAATGGCGAAGGGGTCGCTGTCGTCGTCGCTGGCCTGGAACAGGCTGCGCGGGGCAAGCGTGGCGGCCGGGGCGATGGTCTGCAGCAGCAGATGGGCAAGCGGGGACAGCACCACGACGGCGGCCGCCAGCGGCCAGCGCAGGGGGTCGGGCACCAGGCCAGGCCAGGCCGGCAGCACCACCAGCGCGCAGACGGCCACCACGATGGCGGCGACGGCGAGGCCACGCCAGGCGCTCAGGTCGCGGCCGGACAGGGCTTGCCAGTGGGCGCTGAGGCTGCCGTCGCTGCGTTCGATTTCATTCCACAGCGGCCAGGTGCGCCAGACGCCGAGCAGCGCGGCGCTGACGGCCACGCTGAGGCCGAGCACGGCGGCCAGGCTGCCGCTGTCATGCAGGGCCCCCAGCGGCCAGGCGACGAGGGCGGCCAACAGCAGGGGGCCGGCCAGCCACGGCACCAGCAGGGCGGGCAGGTCCTGCCGCAGCAGCTGTGCGGGGACCTGCACCGGGCGCGTGCGGCGCCACCAGGAGATGCCGAGGGCGAACGCCGGTTGGGCCAGGGCAGCGCCGAGGGCGGCGGGGACGCCGCCAAGCACGGCGGCCAGGGCAAGCAGTGTGCCGGAGGCGAGTGCGATGGCGGTGGCGCGGCTGCGCAGGGATTCAGTCATCGCGACGCGGCACCCGCACGGGGGCGACCGGTGGTGGTGGCATCTGCAGGTGGAAGCCGCGCTCGGCCAGGTTGGCGCGCACTTGCGCGGCGTCGGCCAGGGCGAGGCGACGGTCGGGGGTGAGGGCCACTTCGAGCACGAATGCGAACGGCGCCAGCGTGGCTTTCAGCGCGTCGGGGACGGCGTTGAAGTCATCGCGGACGGCGAGGTAGACGAAAGTGTCCTGCTTGCGTTGGCTTTTGTAGACGTAGGCTTGCATTGCCCGCGGGGCTTTGCTCTGGGAGTAATGACGATGATTGTGTCGGAAACCACGCAAGGGGGAAAGCTGTTGTCGGCGCTGTCCGCCGGTTTTACGGCGCGCGGCAGATTCAGGTTCATCAATGTCGCGGGGTCGTTCAGGTGGGTTTTTGGGTTTGGGCCGATTTTTTGGAGCCGTAGAGCGGCACTGTCGTTCTGCGGGGAGCGCTGGGGTGGGTGGAGAGACGGGGCACGCCGCAAGTACGTCCTTGTAAGCTCCGTCGCCGCATCCATGCGGCTCAGGGCCCCGCCTCTCCACCCACCCCAGCGCTTTCACCATTGGCTGGTGCCTTTTTGGAAGGCAGGCAAAGACAAGAGCCGGAGCAGGAGCATCGGCCTTCTGTAAGGTGTGGGAGGTGCCGAGCACAGCTCGGCACTACCGAGCGGATTGCGGGTGTAGATGCATCGCGAGCATCCGCAGGTGCAGCGCCCTTGGTCCAGCTGGTGCCTTTGCATGCGCACCGAGAAAGTGCCAAGAGGCAGGTGCCGACCCGCTGTTGCCTTGCGTTGCTGTTGCTTTCGCGCTGCTGTTATCAGCAAGCAGCCACCGCCCCAGCGGAACGGTGGCCGTCAGCGGCCGTTACTTGACCTTGGCGTAGGTGCCCTTCAAGGCAACACCGGCCATGATCGCGCCGGCATGGCACTCATAGTGGGTCGCGCTCTTGAACTCGTTCTTCTTGTAATAGCTGACGATATCCACCACCGCATTGGCCCCGCGCGATCTGGCGCCGTCCTGCAGCGCGAGCAGCGCCGACAGCGCGACCCAGCGGCAGGCGTCTTGGTCGCTCTTGTTGGCCGCGTTGGTCTTCTTGTTGGTCACATCCTCGCCCAGGCGCTGCTGGACGTTGACCTTCTCGCCGGCCAGGTAGAAGCGCACGCTGCCGTCGATGCCGGCATCACGGGCAGCCTGCGAGCTGACCAGCTCGCGCAGCGATTGTTCAACGCGGGTGTCACGGGCCTGGGCGGTGCTGGCGACAGCGAGCAGGGCAGTGGCGGCCATCAGGGCAAAACGACGCATTCAAACTTCTCCTTGTTGGTAGGTCGCGGGGTAGTGCAGGGAAAACCGGGCCGGGTCGGGTGGATCAGTCCTGCCAGCGGCGGAAGATCAACGAGGTGTTGATGCCGCCGAAGGCGAAGTTGTTGCTCATGACGTACTCGGGCTGCAGCGCGCGGCCTTCGCCCTGGATGTAATCCAGCGCGCCGCAGCGCGGGTCCACCTCATGCAGGTTCAGAGTGGGGGCGAACCAGCCTTCGCGCATCATTTCGATGGTCATCCAGGCCTCGAACGCGCCACACGCACCAAGCATGTGGCCGACGTAACTCTTCAGGGAACTGATCGGCATGCCGGGCCCGAACACCTGCGCGGTAGCCTGGGTTTCGGCGATGTCGCCGTGGTCGGTGGCGGTGCCGTGCGCGTTGACGTAGCCGATCTGCGCGGCCTGCAGGCCCGCGTCGTCCAACGCCAGCCGCATCGCCTGGGCCATGGTATCGGCGCTGGGCTGGGTCACGTGCTGGCCATCGCTGTTGGTGCCATAGCCCACCACTTCGGCCAGGATGGTGGCGCCACGCGCCTGGGCATGCGCCAGGTCTTCCAGGATCAACGTGCCGGCACCCTCGCCCAGCACCAGGCCATCGCGACGGGCATCGAACGGGCTGGGGGTGGTCTGCGGCGCATCGTTGCGCACGCTGGTGGCGAACAACGTATCGAACACCGCCGCGGCCGTGGCATCGAGCTGCTCGGCACCGCCGGTGACCATCACCCGCTGCTTGCCGCTGCGGATCGCCTCGTAGCCCGCGCCCACTCCCTGGCTGCCCGAGGTGCAGGCGCTGGAGGTGGTGTAGACGCGGCCGGACAAACCGAAGAACACGCCGATGTTGACCGGCGAGGTGTGGCTCATCATCTTCAGGTAGGTGGTGGCGCTGATGCCTTCGGTGGTGTGCTCGTGGAGCATCCGGCCGAATTCGGCGGTGGCCTCGTGGCTGCCCGAGGACGAGCCATAGGCTACCCCGGCCAGGCCACTGCGCAGTACCGGGTGGCCTAGCAGGCCCGCCGCTTCCAGTGCCAGTTCGGTGGCGCGTACCGACATCACCGCCACCTTGCCCATGCTGCGGGTGGTCTTGCGGTTGTAGTGGGCCGGCAGGCTGTAGTCCTGCACCGGCGCGGCCAGGCGCGTGTTGAGGCCGTCGAATATTTCCCACTCGGGGATGTAGCGCACGGCATTGACCCGCGCGTGCAGGCGCTCGCGGATGCTGGGCCAGTCATGCCCCAGCGGGCTCAACGCGGCGGCGCCGGTGACCACGACGCGATGTTCGGTGCGGCTCATCAGACCATGCCTCCGTTGACCGAGATCACCTGGCGGGTGATGTAGCCGGCCGCTTCGGACAGCAGGAAGGAGACCGCATGGGCGACCTCGTCCGGCTGGCCCATGCGCCCGGCGGGAATGAGCTTCAGCGCGTGCTCGAGCACCTCAGGGTTGACCATCTCGGTGTCGATCAGGCCCGGGGCCACGCAGTTGACGGTGATCGCACGGCTGGCCAGTTCCAGCGCCAACGCCTTGGTGGCCCCGATGATCCCGGCCTTGGCCGCACTGTAGTTGGTCTGCCCACGGTTGCCGACCAGTCCGGACACCGAGGACAAGGTGACGATGCGGCCGGGCTTGCGCCGGCGCACCATCGGCATCACCAGCGGGTGCAACACGTTGTAGAAGCTGTCCAGGTTGGTGTGCACCACCGCGTCCCAGTCCTCGGCCGGCATCGCCGGGAACGCGCCATCACGGGCGATGCCCGCGTTGCAGACCACGCCGTAGTAGGCACCATGCGCCTCCACGTCGGCCTCCAGCGCGGTCCGCGCGGCGTCGCGATCGGACACGTCGAACATCAGCACGCGAGCCTGCCGGCCCAATGCCTGGACCTGCGCCACCACCGCCTGCGCTTCGTCGATGCGGCTGCGGCAATGCACCACCACGTCGAAGCCGTCGCGCGCGATCCGCAGCGCCACGGCGCGGCCGATGCCCCGGCTTGCACCGGTCACCAGCACCGTCAGATTCCCTGTCATGCCTGTCCACTCTCCAGATAAGCCATCGCATCGCGGGGTTCGAACACCGATACGTTGGCGACCGCCAATTCGGTAACCCCTGCCAGGATCCGGCAGGCAAACATGCCCAGCCCATTTTCGCCCATCAGCTCGCACTGCGCCTCTACCCGCAGGCAGCTGCCGGCGGCGAAATAGGGTTGGTGGGCGGTATAACGCCGGGTACCGAGCAGGAACCCGATCGAGGGCTCTCGCCCGGCCTGGCGCGCCTTGCAGCCGGCCCAGGCGGCGATCGCCTGGGCCATGTATTCCACGCCCACCCAGGCCGGGACGCCCTGGGCGGTGGTGAACAGGCCGTGCGCAGGCACGTCCACTTCGACCACGATCGACTCGGGCTGCCAGTCCAGCAGCCGGTCGATCAGGCGCATGCTGTCGCGGTGCGGCAGCACCTCATCGATGTGTGGCAGCAGCGGGATGCTCATGCCTTGGCCAGTGCCAGCACGGCATTGCTGCCGCCAAAGGCGAAGGAATGGCTGAGCACGTGCTGCAGCGGCCGGGCCGCATGGGTGCCGGGTGCGACCAGGGCCAGCGCCGGCAGCGCGGCATCGGCCTGCCCGTCCCACCAGTGGGTGGGCAGCTGCCCGGCCGGGTTGTCGGCCAGTACGATCCAGCACAGGGCCGCTTCAATCGCGCCGGACGCGCCCAGGGTGTGCCCGGTCAACGGCTTGGTGGAACTGGCCGGTACCGCGGTGCCAAGCACGGCGGCCACGGCCTGGCTTTCCATGGCGTCGTTGTGGCCGGTGGCGGTGCCATGCAGGTTCACGTAGTCCACCTGGTCCGGACGCAGCCCGGCACGGCCGAGGGCCTGCTGCATCGCATCGATCGCACCGCGTGCCTGCGGGTCCGGTGCCGACATGTGGTGCGCGTCGGAGGACTCGCCCCAACCGGACAGGCACACCGGACCCGGTTCGCCGGTCATCAGGAACAGGGCGGCGCCTTCCCCGATGTTGATGCCGTTGCGATTGGCCGAAAACGGGTTGCACCGCGCCGCCGACACCGACTCCAGCGCGCTGAAACCGGCCACGGTGAAGCGGCACATCGCGTCGGCACCGCCGGCCACGACCGCGTCCACCAGCCCGGCGCGCAGCAGCCGTGCGGCCGACATCAACGCCTTGGCGCTGGACGAGCAGGCGGTGGAAAGCGTCCACGCCGGGCCGGTGCTGCCAATGCGTTCGCGCACGAAGCGCGCCGCGGTGCCCATTTCCTGTTGCGCGTAATCGAAACCCGCCGGCCAGCTACCGTCTTCCCGATGCTGGCGCAGTGCGTTCTCCGATTCGCCGATGCCCGAGGTGCTGGTGCCGATGATCACCGCCACGCGGTCGGCACCGTAGCGGGCGATCGCCGCGTCGACTGCCGGGCGGATCTGTTCCAGGGCCGCGTCGAGCAGGGCGTTGTTGCGCCCGTGCAGGGCGACCGGCAACGCCGACAGGTCCGGCAGTGGCGTGGTCACTTCGCCTAGCGCGAGGGTGCGCCCGGCAATCAGCTGGTCGTTGTCGCGCAGCCCCCCCGGGGAGTCGGCAAAGACTCCGTCGCGCACCTGCGCGCGGCCGCTGCCGAGCGCGCACACCACGCCCAGTTCATTCAGGTAGATCGCACGGCGCTCGCTCACGGTTGGGCCTGCTCGATGTCCGTGGATTCAATCATCAGCGCATAGCCTTCGGCCAGGTTGCGCAGGTGCTGGCGGCCCTGGGCATCGGTGTCCAGCGTCAGCCAGGCCTTGCCGCCCTGCTCCAGGCGCCGCGTGCCGGCCGCGTCGACCAGCTGCCAGCCCGGCGGCAAGGCCGCGCGGATCGCATCGGCAGGCCACAGCGCGAACTGCAGGTCATCGAGCACACGTTCGCCGCGCACCTGCGGTGGCAGCCACGGCGCGCGGGTCTGTTGCAGCGTGGTGCCGTCCCAGACCATGCGCACGCCGGTCTGGCCCATGGCCTGCACCGCCAGCCGCACCTGTTGGGCATCGGCCTCAAGCAGCGCATCCAGTTCGCGCTCGTGGCTGCCGAAGCGGAATACCAGGCGCTGCTGCAGCTGCAACGGCGCGGGCAACGCCGACGGGGGCAGCTGCAGGGTTGGCAGCTGCACCAGGGGCGCGGGCAGGCGGGTGCTGGCGCAGGCGGCCAGCAGCACGCACAGCAGCAGGGTAGCGATCAGGCGCTGCACAATTCCTCCAATACCCGCAGGCGGCGACCACTGTCGTCGTCCACGTACGGGTTGTGGGTATCCCACGCATAGCCGGCCAGGATCGAGGAGATCATGCGGCGCACGTCCGGCTGCGAGTCGGGATGGTAGATGATTTTCTGGAAGCCACCGGCATACCAGGCTTCGACGAAGCGGCGGAAGGTCTTCACCCCGGCACGCAGCGGCACGGAGAACTGCTGCTCCCAGTCCACCGTCTCACCGGCCTGCTCGCGCGCCAGGCACTGGCTGGCCAGCTGCGCGGATTTGAAGGCGATGGTCACGCCGGAGGAAAACACCGGGTCGAGGAACTCGCCGGCATTGCCCAGCAGCGCGTAGCCCTCGCCCCACAACGTGCTGACATTGGCCGAGTAGCCGGTGATGGTGCGCACCGGCAGCACCGCCCATTCGGCGTTGACGAGCAGGCGCGTCAGGTTGGGATCTTCACCGACGATGGCGCGCAGCCTGTCTTCGTCGCTGCCCGGGTACTTCTCGAAGAAGCTCGGCTCGGCCACCACGCCCAGCGAGCAGCAGCCGTTGGAGAACGGGATGGTCCAGTACCACACGTCCACGTGTTCGGGATGGGTGGTGATCAGGATCTTGTTGCGGTCGAAGCCGGCGTCGGCCGGGATGTGGTCGCGCACGTGGCAGAAGATCGCCCCGCGCACTGGGAAGTTCGAGGGTGATTCGAGCTTGAGCAGGCGCGGCAGCAGCCGGGCGAAGCCGCTGGCATCGAGGATGAATCCGGCCTCGAGGGTGTACTCGCTGCCATCGGGGCGGCGTACCTGCACCCGTGCCGGGCGGCCCGGTTCCACCGACAGCACTTCATCGCCGAAGCGCAGCGTGGTGCCCATGCGCTCGGCACCGCGCGCCAGCACGTTGTCGAAATCTGCGCGCTGTACCTGGTAGGTGGTACCCCAACCGGGCGAGAACTTGTCGCGGAAGTCGAACTCGGTGGTCGCCTCACCGCGCACGAAGGCCGCGCCGTTCTTGTACTGGAATCCCGCTTCGACCACGTCCTGCAGCAGTCCGGCCGCTTCGATGTATTCCATGCTCTGCGGCAGCAGGCTCTCACCGATGGAGAACCGCGGGAACTGCTGGCGCTCCAGCATCAGGACCTGGCGACCCTGCTGGCGCAGCATCGCGGCGGCCACCGAGCCGGCGGGGCCGGCGCCGATGATCAGGATATCGGTCGTTTCCAGTTGCGGGTTCATCGATGCATCCTTGATCAAGAAGTGAGAGGGCAAACAGCCACGTCGCTCAGTGCGGTGCGTCGTGCGGCGGTGGAAGGAACAGGGGCGAGATCAGCCAGACCAGGCCGATGCCGAACAGCAGGGTGAGCCCGAACGCGCGCAATGCCGGGGTTGCCGACAAGCCGAGCAGGCCGAAGGACAACCAGGTGCTGGCTGCGCCCACGCATACCGCCAGCCACGCGCTGGCATCGCCGCGGTGCTCGATCAGGAAGATGCCGTAATCGATGCCCATGCCCAGCAGCAGCATCAGCGCCAGGATATTGAACAACTGCAACGGCTGGCCGAACAGGCCGAGCAATGCCAGGGTCAGCGCCCCGGCCACCAGGGTCGGGGCGAACACGCGCCAGGCCTGCGCGCGGTAGCGCCAATACAGCACCGCGAACACCAGCGCGATACCCACCAGCAGCAGCCCGCTCATCAGCTTGCGGTAGTGCTTGAGCAGCGCGGAAAAATCAGCGGTGCGGTCGACCCAGCGCACGCCATCGATGCCCTTGGCCTGTGCCTGGAGCAGCGGCAGCGCGTCGGCGCGCGAGAGGTCGTCAACCATCACCACCGAGGCCAGTCCCCCGCCTACCTTGCCCAGCCAGAGATGGCGGAACGGCAGCGCTGCCGGCGAGGCCAGGAAGGCATCGGCCTGCAGGTCCTGCGCGGCAAACACAGGCCGCTGCAGTGCTTCGCCAACCGTCTGCCCTACCCTGTCCAGCACCTGCGGTTCGAGCCGGGCGGTCAGTGCGGCATCGGCGTGCTGGCGCTGCACCGAGGGCAGCCACTCGCTGATCGCGCGGTAGCCGCCGATCTGCTTGCCGGCGGCCAGCCCGCGCAGGCGCTCGATCAGCGCTTCTTCGCGCTGCAGCACCTGCTCGGCGCTGTCGCCCTGCACCAGATAGAACTGCGCCGGGCTGGGCATGCCCAGCATCTGACTGATGCGGATCTGCTGGTCGATCAGCGATTTGGGCGAGGACTGCAGGCTGCGCAGGTCATCGTTGCTGTCCAGCCGGGAGATCCCGACCGCCGCGAACAGGGCGGCCACGACCAGGAAGATCGCCGCCTTGCGTCCATGCAGGCGCGGCCAGCGCTCCAGCGTGCCGCCCAGCCAACGCGAGAAGCCGGTGGTGCGGATATCGCCGCCATCCAGCCACGGGAACCAGAAAATCACCGTCAGGAAAGCCGCGGTCAGCCCGACCACCGAGAACAGCGCCATCTGCCGCAACCCGGGGAACGGTGCCAGGCCCAGCGCCAGGTAGGCCAGTGCACTGGTCAGCAGCGCCAGCCACAGTCCGGGCAGCAGATGCCTGAGCAGACGCCAGCGGCGGTCGGCCGGCTCGGCCTGGCGCGAGGCGAACCAGTGGATGCCGTAATCCTCGGCTACACCCACCAGCGACGCGCCAAACACCAGGGTGAGCACGTGCACCTTGCCGAACACCAGCACCGTCACCGCCAGTGCCACGCCGCAGCCGACCAGCAGCGAGGCGGCCACCAGCAGGATCGGGCGCAGCGAACGGAACGCCAGCCACACCAGCAGCAGCACCGCGGCCAGCGAGCCCCAGCCGATCGTGTTGATCTCCCGGTTGGCCTGCACCGCCGCTGCTTCGGCATGCAACGGCACCCCGGCGCGCAGCACTTCCAGCCCCGGCGCCTGCTTGCTCGCCGCGGCGGTGGCCGCGTCCAGCAACACATCGATATGGCGTTCGCCGTCGAGCTGGAACGCCGAGCCCACCGTGTCGTACTGCACCACCGACCAATGCTTGCCGTCGGCTTCCAGCAGGCCGTCATCGCCCACCTGCAGGCCCGAGCCCAGTGCGCGCTGTTGCCACCACTGCGGCCACAACGACAGCGGGTCCTGCCGCCATTCGGTCAGGCGCGGTGCGCCCATCGGCCCATACAGCGCGGCCAGGGCAGCATCGGCCAGCCCATCGACCGGTTCACTTTGCAGGCGCTGGCGTTGCTCGGCGGTCAGCAGGCGGTCGCGGTACGGCGCGTAGAACGCGCGCGCCTGCTCGAACCAGCCTTCGATCGAACCACTCTCCCGTAGCGCGGGGCTCTGCCCCGCTGCCTTGAGGGCAGCACCCTGCGCTACATGCACTGTTTCGCGGAACGCCGCTTCAGCCGCCTGGGTCTGCGCCGCGTCGCTACTGCCCAGCAGCACCACGATCTGACGCGCGTTGGCATCGGCAATGCGCCGGGTCACATCAGACAACAGGCGGTCGTGCGCATCCTGCGGGAGCAGCGCCAGGATGTCGGTATCGATCCGCGAGGCGCCCTTCCACAGCTGCCACTGCTGCACCCCCAGGCCTACCAGCACCAGCAGCCAGAGCACGGCCAACCAGCGCCAGATGCGCTGCAGGCGGCCATGGGGATTCATCGACGCATCCGCCGACGTTCGCATCGGATCATTCAAACGCCGCGCCCTCTTCGGCCGTCAGTTGCGGATGCAGCGCGCTGAGGCTGCTGAAATGGATACGGGTGACATCCTGGTTGGCTTCGGTGATCTGCACCTCGCGCACATAGCGGTCGCCGCTCAGCGACAACCCGGTGAAGACCTTGGCCAGCATTGCCGAACGCGGGCTGAGCTGCATCGTCCAGCCGTTGTTGGGCAGCATTTGCAGCGTCACCGTGAACTGCGCCGACAGCGCCTGCGCGTCGCCACTGATCAGTGCGAACATGATCGCGTTGACCGAGCGCATCGCCGGCTGCTGGCGGCCGTCCAGTTCAACCCGGCTGCTGCCATCGCGCTGGCGGCTGAGGATGCGGTCGCGGGTAACCACCACCTGCGACGGGAACGGCTTGAGCGTGGACCAGATCACCCCATGGTCCTTGGCCAGCACGAACCCGCCCTGCGACCGCAGCGGGTTCTTGAAGCCGGCGACCTGCTTTTCCTGGGTGAACTCACCGCGCAGCACCTCGACCTGGGCCACGCGCTGCTTGACCAGATCCAGGTCGGCGGCCGGTTGCGCACGGACCGGGGCCACCACGCACAGCAGCAACAGCAACAGGCAGGCACTCGACAGACGATTCATGGCACTTCCACTCCCAGCCGGTCCCACAGCACACGCGGGCACAGGTACAGCATTTCATTGGTTGCCGCATCGACCGCCACCTGGATGGTGTGGGCGCGGGTCAGCACCGTGCCGCTGTCGGCGTCGGTGATGTCGTAGGCGATCTTCAAGCGGTTCTCCCACTCGGTGATGGTGGCGCGTACCCGCAGTGCCTGCCCGTACAGCAGTGGGCGGATGTACTTCACGCGGGCATCGACCACCGGCCACAGGTAGCCGGAATCGCGCATCTGCGGGTAGTCGTAGTCGTGGCGCTGCAGCAATGCGCAGCGCGCGATCTCGAAGTACTTGAAGTAGTTGCCGTGCCACACCACGTGCATGGGATCGCAATCGTGGAAGGTAGGCGATAGCGCCACTTCCAGGCTCAGGTCAGGGCTGGTCATACAGCTCCCAGCGCTGCGCGCGGATATCGGTGAGCAGGCCCCGCAGTTCGCCATCCAGCGCACGGTCTTCCTCGACCAGCGCAATCCGCGCGCACAGATCGTCGTACATGCTCGACAACGCGCCGTGCAACGTCGCCTTCATGCCCACCCGCTGGCGCAGCGCCACGCCCTGGCGGGCGGTGATCAGCAGCGCGGCCACGACCTGTTCGGTCAGTTCGATCACGCGCAGGCAGTCGCGCGCGGCGATGGTGCCCATGCTCACCTTGTCCTGGTTGTGGCATTCGGTGGAGCGCGAGAACACCGACGCCGGCATGGTCTGCTTGAGCGCTTCGGCGGTCCACGCCGACACGCTGATCTGCAGTGCCTTGAGGCCGTGGTTGATCGCTGCGCGCTCGCCGCTGGCGGCCGACAGATTGGCCGGCAGGCCATGGTTGTAGCGCGCGTCCACCACCAGCGCCATCTGCCGGTCGAGCAGGTCGGCCAGGTTGGCGATGGTGTTCTTCAGCGCGTCCATCGCGAAGGCGATGTGGCCCCCGTAGAAATGGCCGCCATGCAGGATGCGCTCGCCCTCGACATCGATCAGCGGGTTGTCGTTGGCGCTGTTGAGCTCGGTTTCGATCAGTTGGCGCATGAACGGCAATGCGTCCTGCACCACGCCGATCACGTGCGGGGCGCAGCGCAGCGAGTAGCGGTCCTGCAGGCGCTGTTCATTGCGCGGCGGGCGGTCACTGTGCAGGTCCTGGCGCAGGCGCGCGGCGATCTGCATCTGGCCCGGGTGCGGTTTGGCGGCGAACAGCATTTCATCGAAATGATGCGCGTTGCCGTCGCTGGCCAGCACGTTGAACGCGGTCAGGCGGGTGGCCAGCTTGGTCAGGTAGTCGGCGCGGTCATAAGCTAGGCAGGCCAGCGCGGTCATCACCGCGGTGCCGTTCATGATCGCCAGGCCTTCCTTGGGCCGCAGCCGCAGCGGCGCCATGCCGATCTCGGCCAGCACGTCGGCGGCCGGGCGGCGCACGCCCTGGTACATCACCTCGCGCTCGCCACACAGCACCGCCGCCACGTAGGACAGCGGGGTGAGGTCGCCACTGGCACCCACCGAGCCTTCGGCCGGGATCAGCGGCAGCACGTCATGGCGCAGCAGCGTGGCCAGTCCCTGCAGCAGCGGGTGGCTCACCCCGGACATGCCGCGTACCAGCGATGCCAGCCGCGCGACGATCACCGCACGCGTCTCGGTCTCCTCCAGGAAACGCCCCAACCCGCAGCCATGGTAGGTGTACAGGTGGTGCGGCAGCTCGGCCACCAGCGCCGGCGGGATGTTCACCGTGCACGAGTCGCCATAGCCGGTGGTCACCCCGTAGATGACCCCGTCTTCGCGCAGCAGGCGGTCCAGGAAATCCGCGCCGCGCTGGATGCGTGCGGTGAACGCCGGATCATCGCTGACCACCGCCTGCGCCTGGCGCTGCGACAGCGCCACCACGTCTTCGATGGTCAGCGGCGCGTCGCCGAAGCGAACCGTGGGGGATGCCGCAGTGGGGCGGGCGTTACTTGCCATGAGATGCCTGATCCCAGAAGGGGAAGAAATTGAACCAGTCCAAGGGTGCCTGGGTGACCTGAACTTCCAGCCACCGGGCGAATTGTTCAGCCTGGGCGGTCAGCGCGGCGTCGCGCGATCCGCGCGGCAATACGATCCGGTCGCTGAAATGCTCGAAGCGCACGCGGTAGCCGTTGCCTTCGTGCAGGCAGGCCATGGTATAGACCGGGCAGGCCAGTGCGGAAGCCAGGACATAGGCGCCAATCGGGAACTGCGCGGTATGCCCCAGGAAAGGGGCCGGCACGGTGCGCCCACCGCGCAGCGGCACCCGGTCGCCGACGATGGCCACAAAGCCGCCCGCGTTGACCCGGCGCTGCAGCTCGACCGCGGTTGCCGGGCCCATGTCGGTGACCTGCATCAGCTCCACCTGGGCCAGCGGATCCAGGCGCTGCATCAACCGGTTGAAGCGCTGCGCATGCGCGGTATGCACCAGTATGGTGACGCGGAAGCCGGGCACCTGTTCGGCCAGCACCTGGCACAGTTCCAGGCAACCGATGTGTGCGGTGAGGATCAGCCCGCCTTCCTGGCGTGCGATCTTTTCCAGCATCAGGTCGCGCTGCAGGTGGATCTGCTCGGGGGGATAGCGCCCGCCCAGGCCCAGCAGTTTGTCCAGCAGGGTGTCGGCAAAGGTGGCGAAGTGTTTCAGGCTGGCCCAGCGCCCCGGCGCGCGCCGAAACACGCCGGTGTGCGCCTGCAGCCGCTGCAGGTACTGCAACGAGGACTGCCGCGCCACGCGGTTGCCCAGCCAATGGCACAGCACCACCGGGTACACGCACGCACGGAATGGCCAGCGCCCGAACCAGCGATGCACCCCGCACAGGAACAGCACGCCGGCTACCGAGGTGCTCTCGCCCAGGTCAGCCCAATGCGGTGCATCGGTGGGGGTGGGGGCGCTCACGCCTGCCCTGCCTCGCGCACCCGCCGCCACAACAGCCGCGGTGCGCGCCGGAGCATGCCGAAGAACAGGCGGGCATGCATGCCGCTGATGCGCACATTGTCATGCCACACATCGAAGTGCGAGACCCCATCGCTGGGATAGGTGACCTTGGTGGACACACTGATCACCGGCACGTCGCGCCAGAACAGCCGCACCAGGATCTCGCTGTCGAAATCCATGCGCCGGCCGATGGTTTCCTCGCCCACCAGCGGCGTCACCGGCGCCAGCGGATACAGCCGGAAACCGCACATCGAATCGCGGATCCGCAGCGACAGCGTATTGATCCACACCCAGATATGCGTGGCATAGCGTCCATACAGGCGCGCCTTGGGCACGCTCTCGTCGTAGGCCGGGATGCCGCAGATCACCGCGTCCGGATGCTGCTTCGCCAACGCGACGAACCGCGGGATATCGCCAGTGTCGTGCTGGCCGTCGGCATCGATCTGCAGGACGTGGCTGTAACCGCCGCGTAGCGCCTCGGCAAACCCGGCCAGCATCGCACCGCCCTTGCCCTGGTTGACCGGCAGCCGCAGCAGGGCGAGCTGCGGCGCATGCGCGGCCACCAATGCGTCCAGCACCGCCGCGCAGGATGCGCGCGAGCCGTCATCGACCAGCAGGCAGGGCAGTCCGCTTGCCAGCACGCCACCCACCACCGCGCCGATGGCGTGTTCGTGGTCGTAGACCGGAATCACCACCAACGGCGCGAACGAAGCGGCCGGCAAGGGGCGCTGGGCGGTGTCATGCATCACCGAATACCACCCGGCCACTGGCATGCACGCCGTGGTCGGAGACGTAGCGGAAGCTCAGCACCGACTTGGCCGCGTCCCAGCCCAGGGTGAGCTGCAGGCAATCGCCCGGGCGCGCGACATGCTGGAACTTCACCGCGTCCATGCGCTCGAAGTGCGGCGGCATCGCGAACACCTCGCGTGCGTAGTGGATCGCCCAGTCCAGCTGGACCACGCCAGGCAGGATCCGGGCCTGCGGGAAATGGCCATCGAAGGCCATCAGGTCTGCGTCCAACGGCAGCAGCAGCAATGCGGCATCGGCGCCGCGCTGTTGCCACTGCGCCAGCGGCAACAGGGGCCGAAACAGCGCGGCCAGCGCGGCGGCGCTGAGCTTGCCCTGCGCGTTGTACGGCAAGGCATCGACGAAGCGCCAGCGCCGCGGGCGGGTAACCGCATCATGGCTGCTGGCCAGGTGCACCGCCAACGCCTGCGCCTGGCGGCGGCGTTGCGCGTCATCCCATTGCGCGACATCGGCCTGCTGCGGCACGACCACCGCGGCAAGGTGTTCGCGCGGTCCAGGCAGCACCAGCACGCGCACGTCCTGCACCATCGGGTGGGCGCGCAGCTGCTGCTCCAGCGCGTCCAGCGACACCCGTCGTTCTTCGATCTTGACGATGCGATCGGCGCGCCCGAGCAGGCGGAAACTGTGCCCGGCGTCGGCCTCCGCGCGGTCCTGGGTCTGCCACCAATCGCTGTTTTCCAGGTGCGGGGAGGACACGGCCAGGCAGCCCTGCTGGATCCGCCAGGCAACCCCGGGCAGCGGATGCCACTGCGGGTGTCCGGCACTCCAGCGGCGCCAGGCGATGCCGCCGGTCTCGCTGCTGCCGAACACCTCGGTGGGCGCTACGCCAAGCACGGCGCGCGCCTGCACGGCGGCCTCTTCCGGCAGCGGGCCACCCGAGGAGAACACCGCACGCAGGCGCCCCTGCAGCGCCGACCACTGCAACTGCTCGGGCAGCCGCTTGAGGTGCGCCGGGGTCGCCACCAGCACCGAGGGTTGCTGCGCCAGCGCGCTGACCAGGTCTTCGTGGAAGAACCGCCGGGGCTGGATCGCCCGGCCGGCCGCCAGCGGCCACAGCACGCGGAACAACAGCCCGTAGATGTGCTGGTGCGACACCGTGCCATGCACCTGTGTACCTTCCAGCTGTTGGCCGAACGCGGCCTGCAGCGTATCCACCTCGCAGGTCAACTGGCGCATGCGCTTGACGATCGCGCTCGGCGCGCCGGTGCTGCCGGAGGTGAACACCACCAGTTCCCGCGCGTCCTCATCCAGCGGCTGCAAGGCCACATCGGCAGCATCGGGATCGGCCCGTAGCGGCGCGTAGTGCGCCGGCACATCACCGGCAAACCCGGCCACGCGGGGCGTCAGTCCATCCAGGGTGGCCGGCAGGTTGTCGCCGCCGAGAAACACCCGCTTGCCCGCGTGCCACGCCCCGAACAGCGCGGCGGCAAAGGCCAGGGCATCATCGAAGTAGAGCGCCCAGTCACTGCCCGGCGCCCGCGCGAACGCCTGCTGCCACGCCAGTACCTGGCGACGGAACTGCGGATGGTCCAGCGTGCCGTGCGCACCCTCACCGACCACCCGACCGGGCCGGGGCAGCACGGCCAGCTGCTTCAGCGCGACCCAGTCAGCCATGCGCGTGCGCCGCCTTGACCCGTCGCCGCACCAGCCACTCGCCTCCAAACAGCGCCCCCATCATCACGTAGGCCACCACTCCGTTGTACAGCGCCCAGACCTGGTTGGACGCCCACAGCGCCGTGATCAGGGCCAGGCCCCCGTTGAAGACAAAAAAGCCGCACCACACCCAGGTGACACGGCGGGTATAAGCCACGGCGAAGGGCGGCAGGTCCGGCTCGCTCAACCGTGCCAGGCGTTCCACCGCGCTGGGCGGGAAGCGCAGGCTGGTGGCGAAGATCACCAGCATCACCGCATTGACCAGTGCCGGATACAGCTTCAACGGCAGGGCCTGGTTGAACGCGGTGGCCACCAGCGCCAGCAGCCCGGTGCCCAGTGCCGCCACCCACCAAACCGCTTGGCGGGTAGTCAGCGCGCGCAGCGCCGCCAGGCTGAACAGCAGCAACGACAGCCAGCGCGGCTCGAAGCGTCCCAGCGACAGGTACACCACCAGCGGGTACGCCAGCGACAGCAACGCAAACGCCGCAACGCGCACCCGGACCATGGTCAGTGTCCTGCGCCAGCCGTCAGGCGGCTGCTTGACCGGGCAGCAGCCCGTGCACCACATCGACGATGTCCTGCACGGTACGCACCGACTTGAATGCTTCCGGCTGCAGGTTACGGCCGAGCAGCGGCT
This sequence comes from Stenotrophomonas sp. GL_101, assembly GCF_057835675.1. NCBI lineage: Bacteria > Pseudomonadati > Pseudomonadota > Gammaproteobacteria > Lysobacterales > Lysobacteraceae > Stenotrophomonas > Stenotrophomonas sp. GL_101. The sequence goes on from NZ_CM174432.1 coordinate 4,608,018, forward strand.
TGAGCTGCACGATCAGGTCGACCGCATCGATGCTGTCGATGTCCAGGTCGTCGTACAGGCGCGCCTGGGGGGTGATGCGGGCCGGCTCGATCTCAAAGCTCTCCTTGAGGATCTTGACGATACGCTCGAAAAGTTCGTTCTTGGTCATGACAAATCCTGACGCGCCGTTATGACGTCTGGCGTGCGGCGACAAACTCGCCCAGGGCACGCACGCTGGAAAAATGGCGACGGGTCTCTTCCGAGTCCGCGGACAGGCTGACACCGTACTTTTTCTGCAGGGCCAATCCAAGTTCAAGCGCGTCAATCGAATCCAGACCCAGGCCTTCGACGAACAACGGCGCTGCGGAATCGATGTCGTCTGGAGTGATGTCTTCCAGTGAAAGCGATGAAATGATCAATTGCTTGATCTCGTGCTCAAGTGCCTGCACGGGTCGGTTCTCCAGCGTAGTCAAAGTAATGGGCAAGATGATCGGTCACACGCCGGGCCGCCAAGGCATCCCCCCTGGGCATGTCGCCGGCGCCCACCAGGAAGGGAGCGATCGGGAGATCTTCCCCGACTTCCAGCTGAACGTGAAAACGCCGTGAGGGCACACGATACCATTTCTGACCCTTGGTCAGGGTAAGGGGGGTGCAGGTGATCCGCACCGGGGTGATGTCCAGCCGTCCGCGGACGGCGATGTTGGCGGCCCCGCGCTGCAGGCGCAGCGGCTGGCCGGGCACGGTGCGGGTGCCTTCGGGGAAGATCACCAGGTTGCCGCCGGCCTGAACGGCGGCGATGCAGTCGTCGATCAGCCCGGCACCATCGTCATTGGAGACATAGCCGGCCGCGCGCACCGGACCGCGCATGAACGGGTTGCGGGCCACGGCCTGCTTGACCACGCAGTCGGCGTTGGGCAGTTGGGCGACCAGCAACACCACGTCGATCAGGGTGGGATGGTTGGCCAGGATCAGCAGGCCATTGCGCTGCAGGCGTTCGCCCCCGCGGATTTCATAGGTCATCACGCCCAGCCGGTGCATCAGGCCCACATGGCTGGCGAAACTGAACTGCACCAGGCGCCGGGCCAGCGCGCGCCGCCGGTCCGGGTTGCCGACCAGCAACAGCAACGGGAACAACAGCCCGCCCAACAGCAGCCCGCCGATGCCGAACACGGCAAAGCTCAGGCCGGTGCCGAACACCCGCCAGACGCGGTCGAGGCGGGCCCGCCAGCGCTCAGCCATGGCGCTGCCAGGTCCATTGCTGGCCGGCCACGGCCAGGCCAAGGGTGGCGTCGCCACTCAACAGGAAACGCATCGCATCCAGCCCGTGCGGCAGCGCAGCGGGCGCGCTGTCGGCCGCGGCGGCGCCCCAGCCCAGCGATAGCCGGGTACCGGCGGGAGGGTCGGCGCGGGCCAACCGCCAGCACCAGGCGTAATACGGGTCCGGCTCATCGGCGAAGTCGGCGTAGACCGGCGGCAGCGGCGATTCATAGACGATCACACGCACTTCCGGGGCGCCATCGGCCAGTAGTCCGTAGGCTTCCACGCACGCCGCTTCGACCGTGGCGCGACCGGCGGCAAGGGCGAGGTAGTTGCCGCGATGGCCGCGGGCGATCGAGTACAGGGCGGCCACCGCGTTGTGCACGGACAGGCCAAAGGCGGTCGGTGACATGCCGTTGCCGGTGCCCAGGCTGTCCAGCAGTTCCATCGAACGGGCAACGTCGCCGTGACGGGAGGCGAACACCAGCGGCACCTGGCGGGCATCGTCGGGCTGTTCACACCAGCAGGCGGCCTGGATGGCCATGCGTCCCAGCCGCTCGATGCGACGGCGCTGCATGGCGGGCACTTCGCTCAGCGTGGGGGTGTCATCGCCTTGCGGCAACGAGGGGGCCAGCGCCCAGGCCTGCCATTCTGCCTTGGAGGTCAGGCCCGGCGCCCAGGCCGACCAATCCACAACTGAAAACTCGATCATTCACGCCAACATGTTGAAAGGCACCCGGAACGAAGTGCTGGAAGGTAGTGCGCCGGGAGTGCCCGGCCCGCCGCCGTGAAAGGAGCGCACGCTATCATGACACCCTCGGCAATGGCGGTATTCACAATCTGAAATGAGTAGCACGATCCACGACGCAGCGACCCAGGGGGTCGCTCTTCCCCCGCCCGGCGCGGCGTTGTTCAGCGCGGCCTATGCACCGGCATCCGAACGCGATGCGGCGCTGGCCGATCCCTGCGTGCTGGCGGTGTTCGGTTTCGGCACGCGCGGGGAGCACATCGACGATCCGCGCTGGTTGCAGGTGCCACTGGCCGAGCACGGGCCGGCCCGGATCGAGGTCTGGCGGGGACTGACGCCGGTGCTGCGCGGGGTCACGGCGGGGGTTCGCTGGTCGCACAACGAAGCGGTGCTGTTCGGGGTACTGGAAATCGAGGAGGTCGACGGCGATATCGAGTCGGCATCGGCCGATGCCTATGCGCGGATGAGTGGCTTCCTGGCCCAGTGTGGTTTCCCGCATCTGCTGCGGACCTGGAACTATCTGGATGCGGTGACCGAGGGCGAGGGCGACGCGGAGCGCTATCGGCGTTTCTGCGTGGGCCGGGTACGTGGCCTGCGGGAGTTGGACGAGGCGGCGTTGCCGGCGGCGACCTGCATTGGTCGTTACGACGGCGATCGGCGTCTGCAGGTGTACTGGTTGGCGGGCCGGGAGGCGGGGATGCCGTTGGAGAATCCGCGCCAGGTGAGTGCGTTCCGGTACCCGCGTCAGTACGGGCCGCAGTCGCCGAGTTTTTCGCGTGCGCTGCTGGCGCCGGTGGCGACGGGGTTGCCGTTGCTGCAGTCGGGGACGGCGGCAATCGTGGGGCATGTGTCGCAGCACACCGGGGCGGTGGACGGGCAGTTGCGCGAGACGTTGACGAATCTGCAGAGTCTGGTGGACGCGGCACGGCGGCAGCGGCCGTCGTTGTCAGCGGTGCTGGGGGCCGGTTCGGTGTTGAAGGTGTATGTGCGGCGTGCGGAGGATCTGCCTGCGGTGGCCGCGCAGATGGCGGCGCTGCCGGGTGCGCCGGCGTTCGTGGTGCTGCATGCGGAGGTTTGTCGGGCGGAGTTGCTGGTTGAGATTGAGGGGTTGCATGGGTGAGGGGTTTTATTTTTTTGTAGATGCAACTGCAACTGCAACGTCAACTTCAACGGCAAATTTGGCTGCGGGCTCGCGGGGTTGGGGCGGTCGCCATGGATACAGTCAAACGCCAAGCGCAGGTGCTGCTCTTGATGCGTTGCGCTTAAGACGGTCCGTTTTTGACTTCGACGTTTGGAAAGTTTGGGTTTGGGATTTTGGGTTTGGGGCGTCTGCATCGGCTTCGGCTTTTCGCTCTGCGCTTTTCGCTCTTGTAGAGCCGAGCGTTGCTCGGCTGCTCTTGCCCCTTCTTTCGCGGTTGATCCCACCCACCGGCGACGCACAAGGTTGCGGGGCGAGGGCGGTTACCCCCTGTCGGGACCGTGAGCGGCATGGATGCCGCTTACGAGTCCCCATGGATGGGTTCACGACGTGTCCCGGCAGGGGGTAACCGCCCTCGCCCACCCGTAAAAATGACTGGTCCGCAATCAACCCAATCAACCCGCCCCCTCAGTGATACCCCGTGTCCGCGCGGACCTTGCCGCGGAATACCCGGTAGGACCAGGCGGTGTAACCCAGGATCACCGGCAGTAGTACCACCAGCCCGACCAGGCTGAAACCCAGCGACGATGCCGGTGCCGCTGCCTGCCACAACGTCATGCTCGGCGGCAGCAGGTAGGGCCACATGCCCAGCACCAGCCCGATGAAGCCCAGCACGAACAACGCCAGGGTCAATAGGAACGGGGGCAGGTCGCGGCGGGGGTGCATCGCGCTGCGCCACAGCGCTACCGCCACGGCCAGGGTCAACAGCGGGACCGGCGACAGCCACCAGAAATTGCCATCGCTGAACCAGCGCGCCATCAGGCGCGAATCCAGGAACGGCAGCCACGTGCTGACCAGGCCCATGAACACGATCACCGCCACCACCAGCGGACGGGTCAGGGTGCGGGCGAAGGCCTGTTCGCGGCCTTCGGTCTTCAAAATCAGCCACGTACTGCCCAGCAGCGCATAGCCGAACACCACCGCGGCGCCGGTCAGCATCGAGAACGGACTGAACCAGCTGAACGCACCGCCGACGTAGCGGCCGTCCACGATCTGCAGGCCTTCCACCAGCGCGCCGAGGATCACGCCCTGGGCGAACGCAGCCAGCAGCGAGCCCAGCCCGAACGCCACGCTCCAGAGCCGCCGCGAGCGGTGCGCCTTGAAGCGGAACTCAAATGCCACCCCGCGGAACACCAGCGCCACCACCAGCAGCAGCACCGGCAGGTACAACGCGGACAACAGCGCGGCATAGGCCTTGGGGAACGCGGCCATCAGGCCCGCCCCACCCAGCACCAGCCAGGTCTCGTTGCCGTCCCAGATCGGCGCGGCGGTGTTCATCATGATGTCCAGCTGTTCTTCATCCTCGGCCATCGGCGCCAGGATGCCGATGCCGAGCACGAAACCGTCCAGCACCACGTACATCAGCACGCCAAAACCAATCACCGCAAACCATGCCACCGGCAGCCAGGTCGTCATCTCCATCTCAGCGCTCCTCCAGCGGTTCGTCGGCCCCGGACAGCGGCCGCGCCGGCGTATGACTGCCGGCCTCCAGCGCCGGTGCCGGGCCGTGTGGGCTGGGCCCGGTGCGGATGATCTTGACCAGGTACCAGATCCCCCAGCCGAACACGAAGGCATAGCCGACGATGTAGACGCCCAGCGACAGAGCGGTCATCCACGCGCTCTGCGGGCCCACCGCGTCGGCGGTGCGCAGCACGCCGTAGACCACCCAGGGCTGGCGCCCCATTTCAGTCACGAACCAGCCCGACAGCAGCGCGATGAAGCCGCTGGGCAGCATCCAGTTCCAGCTGCGGATCAACCCGCGCGACTGCAGCAGCTTGCCGCGCCACCACTGGAATGCCGACACCCAGGCCAGCAGCAGCATCAACGTGCCCAGCCCGACCATGATGCGGAACGCGAAGAACACCGGCACCACCGGCGGTCGGTCACTGGCGGGAACCGTGGTAAGCGGATCGAAGGTGCCGTCCAGCGAGTGGGTGAGGATCAGGCTGCCCAGGCGCGGAATGGCGATTTCATAGTCGTTGCGTTCGGCCTTCTCGTTGGGCAGCGCGAACACCACCAGCGGCACGCCTTCGCCCTCGCCGGCCGAATGCCAGTGGGCTTCCATCGCGGCGATCTTCATCGGCTGGTGCTTGAGTGTATTCAAACCGTGCATGTCGCCGACGAAGATCTGCACCGGTACGGTCAGCGCGGCGAACGCCACGGCCGCCAGCAGCATGGTGCGGCCGGCCTCGATGTGGACCCCTTTGCGCAGGTACCAGGCCCCCACCCCACCGATCACGAAACAGGTGGTGATGAACGACCCCAGCGCCATGTGCGCCAGGCGGTACGGGAAGGAGGGGTTGAACACCACCTGCCACCAGTCCTGCGGATGCACGATGCCATCGATCATTGCGTAGCCGGCCGGGGTATGCAGCCAGCTGTTGGACGACAGAATCCAGAAGGTGGAGAACAGCGTGCCCAATGCCACCATGCAGGTGGAAAAGAAGTGCAGGCGCGGCGAAACGCGGCCCCAGCCGAACATCATCACCCCCAGGAAGCTGGCTTCCAGGAAGAACGCAGTGAGCACCTCGTAGGTGAGCAACGGCCCGATCACGCTGCCGGCCACCTCGCTCAGCCGTGGCCAGTTGGTGCCGAACTGGAAGGCCATCACGATGCCGCTGACCACGCCCATGCCGAAGGACACCGCGAAGATCTTCTGCCAGAAGAAGTACAGCTCGCGCCAGACCGGGTTGCCGGTGCGCAGCCAGCGCGACTCCACGAATGCCAGCCAACTGGCGGTGCCGATGGTAAAGGCGGGAAACAGCACATGGAAACTGATGACGAACCCGAACTGGATCCGCGACAACAACAACGCGTCCACGTGACGCCTCCGACTGGTTTCTGAAATCCGCACCAGTCTGGGCCGGTATCCGTGAAAGGCACATGCGACCCGGTGACGCGCTGCTTCACTTTGTCGCAGGGGCTACCGCGAGCGTGAGGGCCCTGTCGGTGGGTCGGGCGCTGGGCCCCATACCCTTGGAGGCGAAATAAAGGAGGAGGTGGCGGCCGCAGGCCGACGCCGGGGGACATTCGCCTCCAAGGGTATGGGGCCCAGCGCCCGGCCCACCGGCCACCGCTTGCCTTCCGCAGGAGCGCACGCCCATGACCTGTGGCCCCTTCCTGCGGCCCTTACGGCTGCTACGCTTGCCGGGTTTTCTACTACGGTGCTGCCCGCAATGCCCAGAACGCTGCCCTTGTCCCTGCTGTTGCTTGCCGCCCTCGGCGGCACCGCCCACGCGGCGCCGACGCCGATCACCATCGAGCAGGCCATGGCCGACCCGGACTGGATCGGTCCACCGGTCGAAAGCGCCTGGTGGTCCTGGAACAGCCAGCAGGTCGAGTACCAGCTCAAGCGCACCGGCAGCCCCGTGCGCGACACCTTCCGCCAACCGCTCAGTGGCGGCGCGGCCGCGCAGGTGGCCGATGACCAGCGCGGCAGCCTGGATGTGGACAGCCCGGTGTACGACAGCGCGCGCCAGCGTGCGGTGTTCGTGCGCAACGGCGATGTGTTCCTGCGCGACCTGCGCAGCGGCGCGCTGACCCAGCTGACCCGCAGCACCGAGAAGTCCGGCGCGGTCAATTTCGCCCGCGATGGCGGGGTGATCTGGCAGACCGGGCAGAACTGGTTCCACTGGACCGCCGCCGCCGGCGTGCAGCAGGTCGCCAGCCTGAAGGCCGAGAAGAACCCCGACGATGCGCCCAAGGCCGACGTCCTGCGCGACCAGCAGATGCGCACCCTGGCCACGCTGCGCAACGACCGCGCCCAGCGTGACGCGCTCAAGCAGCAGGACGCCAGCTGGCGCCGCAGCGACAGCACCCGTGCCCCGGGCCCGGTGTATCTGGGCGCCGATGTCGAGATCCTCGACAGCGTGCTGTCGCCGGACGCGCGCAGCCTGATCGTGGTCACCAAGCCCAAGGGCTTTGATGAAGGCCGCGGCGGCAAGATGCCCCGGTACGTGACCGAGTCGGGTTACGAAGAAACCGAAGACACCCGTACCCGCGTGGGCCGCAACGATCCCGAGCCGCACAGCCTGTGGCTGGTCGATGCGGTGACCGGCACGGTCAAGCCGCTGTCGCTGGACCGCCTGCCGGGCATCGGCAGCGACCCGCTGGCCGCGCTGCGCAAGGCCGCCGGCAAGGACGCGCTGAAGGGCAACCGCCCGGTTGAGGTGCTGGGTGGCCCCGGCAGCCCCGGCATCCGCTGGAGCGCCGATGGCCAGCAGGCGGCCATCATGCTGCGCTCCAACGACAACAAGGACCGCTGGATCGTCAGCGTCTCTGCGGCCAGCGGCACGCTGGACAACCGCCACCGCCTCACCGACGGTGCCTGGATCAACTGGAGCTTCAACGATTTCGGCTGGTCCAACGACAACCGCACCCTGTGGCTGCTGTCCGAAGAATCGGGTTACTCGCACCTGTACACCCAGCAGGGCACCGCCAAGCCGGTGGCGCTGACCGGGGGCAAGTGGGAAACCTCGATGCCGGTGCCCAGCGCCGATGGCCGGGGGTTCTACTTCCTGTGCAACCAGCAGTCGCCGGGCGACTACGAAGTGTGCGCGGTCGATACGGCCGGCAAGCAGGTGCGTGAACTGACCGCGCTCAACGGCGTGGAAGATTTCTCGCTGTCCCCGGACGGCCAGCAGCTGCTGGTGCGTTACTCCGGCGCCTACCTGCCGGCACAGCTGGCGGTGGTGCCCACCAGTGGTGGCCAGGCCCGCGTGCTGACCGACACCCGCAGCGCCGCCTTCAAGGCCCGCGAGTGGGTGCAGCCCAAGCTGGTGCAGGTGCCGTCCAAGCATGGCGCCGGTATGGTCTGGGCCAAGTACTACGGCCCGGAGAACCCGGAACCAGGCAAGCAGTACCCGATCGCCATGTTCGTGCACGGCGCCGGCTACCTGCAGAACGTGCACCAGCGCTACCCGGCCTACTTCCGCGAGCAGATGTTCCACAACCTGCTGGTGCAGCAGGGCTACATCGTGCTGGACATGGATTACCGCGGCAGCGAGGGCTACGGCCGCAACTGGCGCACCGCGATCTACCGCAACATGGGCCACCCGGAACTGGAAGACTACAAGGACGGCCTGGACTGGCTGGTGGACAGCAAGCAGGGTGATCGCGACCACGCCGGCATCTACGGCGGTTCCTACGGCGGCTTCATGACCTTCATGGCGTTGTTCCGTTCACCGGGCACGTTCAAGGCCGGCGCCGCGCTGCGCCCGGTGGTCGACTGGCACCAGTACAACCACGGCTACACCGCCAACATCCTCAACACGCCGGACATCGACCCGGAGGCGTACCGCAACTCCTCGCCGATCGAGTACGCCGAGGGCCTGCAGGACCACCTGCTGATCGCGCACGGGATGATGGATGACAACGTGTTCTTCCAGGACTCGGTCAACCTGACCCAGAAGCTGATCGAGCTGCACAAGGACAACTGGAGCATCGCGCCCTACCCGCTGGAACGCCACGGCTACGTCCGCCCCGATTCGTGGCTGGACCAGTACAAGCGCATCCTCAAGCTGTTCAACGAGACCCTGAAGTGAGCCACGCCGCGGCGCCGATCGAGATCGTCGTCGCGGTCATTTACGACACCACCGGCCGGGTGCTGGTGGTGCGCAAGCACGGCACCGATACCTTCATCCAGCCCGGTGGCAAACCCGAACCGGGCGAGCCGCCATTGGCCGCCCTCGCCCGCGAGCTGCATGAAGAGCTGGGCGTGGTCATGGACCCTTCCAGCGCGTGTGCGCTGGGCGGGTTTGAAGACTGGGCCGTGCATGAACAGGGCCAGCGCGTTCGCGCGCAGGCCTGGCGGGTGGAGGTCACCGGTACCCCGTGCGCGCAGGCGGAAATCGCCGAGCTGGCGTGGGTTCCCGTGCACCCGCCACATGGCTGTCGCTTGGCACCGTTGAGTGCAGGCCATATCCTGCCCGCGGCCGCACGCGCGGTGGCGGCAACCTAGAGGTTTCCGCCCGCCCTACCAGGACACCGGATGTCATCGTCCCTGCCCCCTCGATTGCCCACTGCCACGCCACCGGTCGATCCATTGGCACCCCCGGCGTTCCTGTCACCGATGGCCAAATCGGTGCTGCTGGTCTGTCTGGTCTCGGCGCTGTGCTGGGCGGTGATGGCGTTGATTGCCGTGCCACTGTCCAGCGCCGGCTGGGTGCAGGACCTGCTGCACGGGCCGTCGCTGGACTGGCTGTCGCCGCCGATACGCTGGCTGGGGCGGCATGCCGTGGCCACCAATGGGGCGTTGTTGGTGATCTGCCTGCTCGGCGCCGTCGCCAGCGTGGGCATGCTGCGCCGGCAGCCGTGGGCGCTGTGGCTGTTCCTGGTGCTGCTGGTGGTCACCGCCGCGCTCAACTTCGTCGGCGCCTGGGTGCTCGATGACGCCTTCGCGCACGTGTACCGCCATCTGCTCACGCTGGGCGACAGCCCGGACCTGGTCCAGTTGCGCACCGACGTGCACCTGCAACGCATCGTCTTCACCGGCATGACCGGGATGACCGCCGTGGGGTTTGCCGGCCTGCACGGCTGGTTGCTGGTGCGCCTGCTGCGCGCCGATGTGCGCGCGTATTTCCGCCGCTGACGCGGCGTTTTCGACCCTCTTGCACAAGGACGTCGTCGTGACCCCTGCTGTTTTCCTGCCCCGCCGCAGTGCCGGTTGGCGCGCGGCCCTGTTCACCCTGCTGGCCTGCGTCAGCCTGCCCGTGGCGGCGGCACAGCCGATGCTGTGCGGCACCTTCAAGGCCGACGACACCGGCACGACGATCACCTTGGAAAGCCCCAACCAGGGCCTGCGTCAGATTCCCGGGCTGGCTCCGGAGCCTTATCTGGTCAACCGGCTCGGCGACGAACTGAAACTGGCCGACCTGGACGCCGGCGGCGTCAGCGCGCTGACCCTCAGCGAGGGCGGCCGTCACCTCAGCGACGGGGTCAACCAGTACCGGTTGGTTGCCCCGGCCCGCTGCGCGCCGGCCGCGGTGTTCGCCGCGGACACCTGCCGCGCCGACATCGCCAGCTGCATGCACGACATGACCTTCGCCAGCAACGAACACCTGCGCCAATGGTGCAGCGAGGACGTACCGGCCGCGTGCAGCCGTCTGCTCGGCAACTACCAGTCCCAGGCGCATGAGGCGCGCGGTGAGGTGGCGCGCGCCGAGGAGGATCCGGACCTGGTCGAACCGGAGGTCTGCAAGCCGGCATCCGGCCACTACGACGAAGCGGCCTGCCAGAAGGCCGCGGGCGAGGCCATGGCCAAGGCGATGGCCAAGGCACTGATGGGCGTGCTGGGCGACACCGATCCCGCGCCGTTGCCGGCCACGCAGCTGGATGAGATCACCCGCCTGTGCCGCAACCAGACCTTCGGTACGTTCTGCGCCAAGGCCGCCGCCGCGCTGTGGGAGGCCGGACGTCTGGCCGATGCCCGCGACGCCCTGCAGCTGGCCTGCAGCCGCGGCAAGGATCCCCGCGCCTGCGAGCAGGCCGCGCCGCTGGCCGCGCTGGAGGCGCGTGGATTGCAGCGGGCGTCGGCCACCGTCCTGCCCTGTGGGGGCTATGCGGCCGAGCAGGGTCTGCTCGACCAGCTGGTCTTCGGTGACGCCGGGTTGGTCGACACCGGCCTGGGCGGCCACCTGCGTGCACGCCTGGAAAACGGACAGGTGCGGGTCCGCCATGACAAGGGCGGCGACTTCGTGTTCCAGCCGCTGGCAAGCGGCGACCTGGCCGGCATGGACCGCTGGAACCAGTACAGCCTCTACCGCCGCAGCGGCGCGTCGGCGCAGTGCAAGGCGCCGGTGGTGTTCGTGGAAACACCGCTGCCGCAGGACTGCCCGGCCGCGGGCAGCGCAGCGGCCGCACGCGCCTGCTGCACCGCCGGCAAACTGCAGGGGTGCAACGCCGCCGGCCATTACCTGGCCCTGGGCGAGCGCTGGGCCGATGCCGCGCCGTATTACCTGAAACTGTGCAGCGCCGGCGTGCGCGAGGGTTGCCAGAACCTGGCCACGGTCTACGCGCGCACGGGCGAGGACAGCATTCCGGCATCGATCCAGCAGCTGTGCGAACGCGATGGCAAGGGCACCCACGTGGCCTGCGACGTCGATGCGACCAGCAACTGGGCGATGCTCAAGCTGGGCGCCGACCTGGACGGTATGGCCGAGCGCCTCACCGCCGAACTGGAGGCGGAAGAGCAGCTGCAATCGGCGCGTTCCGATGCCGATGCCGACGCACTGCAGGATGCACCGGCAACCCCACCGGCGCATGGGAACCGGAAGGGACACTGAAGCCTGCGGTAAAGTACGCGGCATGAACGAGTTCGAGCGCGTACGCAGCTACCTGACCGACCTGCAGGACCGCATCTGTGCGGCCATCGAGGCCGCCGACGGCCAGGCCCGGTTTGCCGAAGATCTCTGGCAGCGCGCCGAGGGCGGCGGCGGGCGTACCCGCATCCTGCGCGATGGGGCGGTGTTCGAGCAGGCCGGGATCGGCTTTTCCGACGTGGCCGGCACCCGCCTGCCACCGTCGGCATCGGCCAACCGGCCCGAGCTGGCCGGCGCGTCATGGCGCGCCACCGGGGTGTCGCTGGTGTTCCATCCGGCCAACCCCTACCTGCCCACCACGCATGCCAACGTGCGCTATTTCCGCGCCGAGCGCGATGGCGTGGAAGTGGCCTCCTGGTTCGGCGGCGGCTTCGACCTGACCCCGTTCTATCCCTTCGACGAGGATGTGCAGCACTGGCACGGCGTGGCGCGCGACCTGTGCGCAGCGTTCGGCGAGGAACGCTACGCCGCGCACAAACGCTGGTGCGACGAGTACTTCTTCCTGCGCCACCGCAACGAAACGCGCGGCGTGGGCGGGTTGTTCTTCGATGACCTGCACGGCGATTTCGAGCGCGACTTTGCCTACCTGCGTGCGGTGGGCGATGGTTTCCTGGACGCCTACCTGCCCATCGTGCAGCGCCGCAAGGACATGCCCTACGGTGAGCGCGAGCGCGAGTTCCAGCTGTACCGGCGCGGTCGCTATGTGGAGTTCAACCTGGTCTACGACCGTGGCACGTTGTTCGGCCTGCAGAGTGGCGGGCGCAGCGAGAGCATCCTGATGAGCCTGCCGCCGCGCGTGCGCTGGGAGTATGGCTTCCAGCCCGAGCCCAGCAGCGATGAAGCGCGCCTGGCCGACTACCTGGTGCCCCGCGACTGGGTGTGACCCGGCAGGCGGCACGCCGGGCAACGATGCACCGGCCTGCGCAACGGCGCCGCCGGGACAACCATCCACCGTAGAGCCGACCGTTGGTCGGCTGCCGTTGGTCGGCTGCCGTTGGTCGGCTGCCGTTGATCGGCTGCCGTTGATATTCGCCTCGGCCCGCAGCCGACCAACGGTCGGCTCTACTTCTTTGGCACGATGGTGATGTGGCCGTTGATCTCCAGCAGCGCCAGTTCCACCTCGCTCACATCCAGGCAGCCTTGCTGGCGTAGCGCGGCGTCGAAATCGGACGGGGTCACCATTTCCCGCTTCAACACCGAGGCCAGCAGCTTGCCATCGCGTGCGATCAGCACCGGTTCGCCTTCCACCAGCGTTTCAATCCGGCGGCTGCGCGTGCTCAACCAGCCCACGCCGTAGTTGAGCAGGATCAGCGTGGCCGCCAGCAGCAGGCCCCCGCCCAGCGAGGTGTCCTGGCCCAGCAGCGCGTTCTGCACGGCATTGCCCAGCAGCACGATCAGCAACACGTCGAAGGGGGTGATCTGGCCCAGCGCGCGCTTGCCCGACAACCGCACCATGCCCAGCACCACCACGTAGACGATCACCGCGCGCAGGATGAATTCCCACCACGGCATGGCCAATGCAAACAGGTCGCTCATTCACCTTCTCCCCCGGTCGTGGCTGCCAGCATGGGCTGCAATCGTTGTCATCGGCAATGCGGGCCGATGGTTTCAATCGTAATCAACTGCGTTGGCACGGGCGCGTGACAGCCGATGGGGGCGCCACAAATAAAAGGTTCTTCGCCCATCTGCGAGGCAAACAGAACCGTGCCTTGACGCTTACCAGGCGCAGTCGTCGGTGGGTCGGGCGCCGGGCCCGCAAGCCGAGCCCCGTAGCAGCCGGTAGGCCCCTGGGCAAAATCAAGGAGAAGGCCGCCCGCGGCCGGGGGACATTTGCGCCAGGGGCCTACCGGCTGCTACGGGGCCCTCACGCTCGCGCCCGGCCCGATCGGAGACGCCAGTCAATCCAAATGGCGCCTGCACACCTGGCCAGCGGCGTAGCGTCGTGCTCACTCTGCGACGGCCCTTGCAACAAGACGCTCCCCTCAGATGGGAGAAGAACCAAATAAAAAGCCCCGCCGACCAGGGGGAGGTCAGCGGGGCCGGGGAACGGGCGCTTGGGGAGTAGCCCCCGTTCCGAGATCTGCTCCAGGGGATGGGAGAGATCCACAACAGGCGTTGCGCCTGTCGAGGTCTATAAAAGCATTCCGAACATTGATAGTTCGTGAAGGGGCCCAATTAATGAAACGACTGTCGGTGAAACATTCATGCAAGAGTCAGTTTTTAAGACTGAATTCAACGCATTCACTGTTTGCCTGTGATTGCCGTCTCAGTGCGCTTCATCCCAGTTATCACCCACGCCTGCATCCACCACCAGCGGCACACGCAACTGGGCTGAAGACGACATCAGCTCCACCACCTTCAAACGCAAGGTGTCGAGAAACTCGCTTTCGGTTTCAAACACCAGTTCATCGTGCACCTGCAGGATCATCCGCGCCTGCCCATCCTGGGCCTGCAGCCACTCGTCGACCCGCACCATCGCGCGTTTGATGATGTCCGCCGCGGTGCCCTGCATCGGGGCGTTGATCGCCGCCCGCTCGGCGCCCGCGCGCAGGCCCTGGTTGCGGGCGTGAATGTCGTTCAGGTACAGCCGGCGGCCTTCCAGGGTTTCCACATAGCCCTGGTCGCGGGCCTGCTGGCGCATGCGTTCCATGAAATCGCGCACGCCCGGGTAACGGCTGAAGTACAGCGCCACGTAATCCTGGGCCTGGCCACGGTCGATGCCCAGGTTGCGGGCCAGCCCGAACGCGCTCATGCCGTACATCAGCCCGAAGTTGATCGCCTTGGCGGCGCGGCGCTCGTTGGTGGTGACGTCCTCCAGCGCACGCCCGAACACCTCCGCGGCGGTGGCACGATGCACGTCCACGCCCTGTTCAAACGCGCGCACCAGGCCCGGGTCCTCGGACAGGTGGGCCATGATCCGCAGCTCGATCTGCGAGTAGTCGCAGGCCAGGATCTTGCGGCCCGGCGGGGCGACGAAGGCGCGGCGGATGCGGCGGCCATCCTCGGTGCGGATCGGGATGTTCTGCAGGTTCGGGTCCGACGAGGACAATCGCCCGGTGGCGGCGCCGGACTGGTGGTAGCTGGTGTGCACCCGGCCGGTGTCCGGGTTGACCATCTCCGGCAGCTTGTCGGTGTAGGTGCTGCGCAGCTTGGCCAGCCCGCGGTATTCCAGGATCACCCGCGGCAGCTCGTGCTGCCCGGCAATGGCCTCCAGCGCCTCTTCATTGGTGCTGGGCTGGCCCTTGGGGGTCTTCACCAGCGCCGGCAGCTTCAGTTCGTCGAACAACACCGCCTGCAACTGCTTGGGCGAATCCAGGTTGAAGGTGTGCCCGGCCAGTTCGGTGGCCTGCTGCTGGGCGGCCAGCATGCGTACGCTCAGGTCCTGGCTCTGGCGGCGCAGCTCGGCCATGTCGATGTGCACGCCGTTGGCCTCGATCCGCGCCAGCACCGGCACCAGCGGCATCTCGATGTCGCGGTACACGTGGTCCAGCGCCGGGACCGCCTGCAGCTGCGGCTGCAGCGCGTGGTGCAGGCGCAGGGTGATGTCGGCGTCTTCGGCGGCATAGCGCCCGGCCTCGTCCAGGCCCACCTGCGAGAAGGAAATCTGCTTGGCGCCCTTGCCGGCCACGTCCTCGAACTTGATGGTGCTGTAGCCGAGGTAGCGCATCGCCAGCGAATCCATGTCGTGGCGGGTGGCGGTGGAATTGAGCACGAAGCTCTCCAGCATCGTGTCGTCGTGGTACCCCTGCACGTTGATGCCATGCCGGCGCAGCACGTGCAGGTCGTACTTGCCGTGCTGGCCCAGCTTCTTCTTGCCGGGGTTTTCCAGCACCGGGCGCAGCGCGGCGAGCACCTGCTCGCGCGGCAGCTGGGCCGGGGCACCCGGGTAGTCGTGGCCGACCGGGATGTAGGCGGCACGGCCCGGTTCGACCGCCAGACTGATGCCGACCAGGTTGGCGCGCATCGCGTCCAGCGCATCGGTTTCGGTATCGAAGGCGATCAACTCGGCCGCCTCGGCACGCTGCACCCAGGCATCGAGCTGTTCGGTGGTCAGCACCGTTTCGTACTCTCCCGGTGCCGACAGCGCCGGATCAACCGGTGCCGCCGCGTCGTCCGGCGTGCTGCGGGCAAACCCGGCGGCCGTGCCACGCAGGCTCACCGGGGCATCGCTGGCGGCGGCCGGGGCCGGTATCGGCCCGCCGAGCTCCTTCAACGCCTGGGTGAAGCCGTAGCGCAGGTACAGCTCGCTCAGTGTCGGCACGTCCGGGTCACGCAGGGCCAGCGTGCGCGGGCTGGCATCCAGCGCCACGGTGGTGCGGATGGTGACCAGCTCGCGGTTGAGCGGCAGGCGCTCCAGTGCCGCGCGCAGGTTCTCGCCGATCTTGCCCTTCATGGTCGCCGCTGCGGCCATCACCCCGTCCAGGTGCTGGTACTCGGCCAGCCACTTGGCCGCGGTCTTGGGGCCGCATTTGTCCACGCCGGGCACGTTGTCCACGGTGTCGCCCATCAGCGCCAACAGGTCGACGATCTGGTCGGCGCGCACGCCGAACTTCTCCATCACCGCCGCGTCCGAATCCATGCGGCTGCCGGTCATGGTGTTGACCAGTTCGATACCCGGGCGCACCAGCTGGGCAAAGTCCTTGTCGCCGGTGGAGATGGTGACGTGCAGGCCATCGCGCTGGCCCTGCAGGGCCAGCGTACCGATCACATCGTCCGCTTCCACGCCGGGAATGCGCAGGATGCTCAGGCCGAGCGCTTCGACGATGCGGCACATCGGCTCCACCTGCGGGCGCAGGTCATCGGGCATCGGCGGGCGGTTGGCCTTGTACTCGGCATACAGGTCATCGCGGAAGGTCTTGCCCGGCGCATCGACCACGAAGGCGACGTACTCGGGGCGCTCCTTCAGCGTGGCGCGCAGCATGTTGACCACGCCGAACAGCGCGCCGGTGGGTTCACCGTGGGCATTGGTCAACGGCGGAAGCGCGTGGAACGCGCGGTACAGGTAACTGGACCCGTCAATCAGGACTAATCGGCTCATGCGACGATTCTACGCGCCCGGCCGCGCGGGTTCCCGGCACCGGCCTCACCACGCTTGGGGCATAATCAAGGCTCCCCGCCCTAGGACCCTCGGCCCATGAAGATTCTGTTGCTGGCTGGCCTGCTCGCGCTGGCCGGATGTGCCACCACCGGTGGTGCCGGCTCCGCCCCGGTCGATGTGAGTGGCGCCGATGTCATCAAGCGCACCCAGGACAACGGCGACACCATCGAGGAATACCGGGTCAGCGGCCAGCTGCGCATGGTCAAGGTGACCCCGGCCCGTGGCGCGCCGTATTACATGTATGACCGCAACGGCGATGGCCGCATGGACAGCGACAAGGACGGCGTCTCGCCGGTGTACTGGAAGCTCTACAGCTGGTGATGGAACGCGGCTTGCAGGGGCAACCGTTCCACCTACCGCTTTGTAGCACCCGATGACGACGCCCGAACGCCGCCAACCGCCCGACCCTGCCGCTCTGCGGGCCGGGCTCACCGCCGAGCAACGGCAGGCCGTGGAAACGCTGGAGCATTTCGGCTGGCAGCTGCGCTTCGTACGCCGCCCGCTGTTCCGCGACCCGATCCCGGTGCTGTTCGACCGTAGCGGCGAGCGCTACGTGGTGCTGCAGCCCGATGGCAGCCTGGATGAATCGCAGACCTTGACACTGCGCCCGTAGCGCCGGGCGCTAGGTGGGCGCGGCTAGCGGATCACCAGTACCGGCACGGTGCTGCGGGCCAGGACTTCGGCGGTCTGGCTGCCCAGCAGCACACGGGTGACGCCACGACGGCCGTGCGAGGTCATCACGATCAGGTCGCTGTTGCGCTCGATGGCGGTATCGATGATGCCGTCGGCGGCGTAACGGTCCAGCACATGCACCACGTTGGCCCGCAGGCCCTGCGCTTCGGCGGTGGCCTGGGCCGGGGCCAGCACCTTCTGCGCGCTCTCTTCGCGGTCGGCCTTGTACTCGGGGCTGTTCATGTAACCCACGCTCCAGCCCATCGCGTCATACATGCCCACCGCCCACGGCTCGGACACGGTCACGATATCGACCTCGGCATCCAGGTCCTTGGCCAGCTCCAGGCCTTTGCGCAGCCCCTTTTCGGACAGCTCCGAACCGTCGGTGGCAATCAGGATTCGCTTGTACATGGCAGGGCTCCGTCCACAGGGGCAATGGGTAGAACACCATTGCACACCCGGTGTGGAGACGATGCCTTGAGCCGGATCAATCGGGCCGGTGCACGATCCGGGCGGGATTGCCGACCACGGTGCCGCGGGGCAGGCGCGTAGCGGCGATGGCGGTGACCGCAACCATTCCGGCGGTGGTCCAGAACGGCCACGATTCCAGCAGCGCATACAGGTCATTGGGGCGGGCTTCGCAGCGCAGCCGCACCAGGTCCAGGCCGCCACCCGCCTGCAGGCAGGCGTAGGCATGGTCGAACAGGGCCAGCACCGGCGCCGCCCAGCCTGCCGACAGCGTCAGCGCGACCAGGACAGCAAGCAGATACGGGATTCCCTTGTTCATATGCGCGCTCCCAGCGGACAGCGCCAGACTCTGGGCGTGGTCGCCGGGCGTCACAAGCGGCAGGCGACGAAGCCGGTGATATCCGGGATGAGTGCGGGGCCGGGGCGGACGAGTTGCGGTCGACGAACGGTGCCATGGCCCGCCCTGCGCACGCCCTACCGTCCGTCGGCGCGTGACTTCCGGCAGTCACGGCGCGCGCGGTGGCCCCGTACGGTGGCCACGACCGGTCGATCCGCACCGGTACCCGGGAGCGGCGCAATGACAACGCAGCAGCGCATCGGCCGCCTGGCCGGTGGGGTGTACCTGGTAGTGATCGCCACCGGCATCTTCAGCCTGGCCTATGTGCCTTCCCGGATCAGCGGCGGCGACCCGGCAGCGACGCTGGCCAATGTGGCCGCGCACGCCGGGTTGTTCCGTGCCGGCATCGCGGCCTTCGCGCTGGAGCAGGTGGCCTTCCTGCTGCTGCCGCTGCTGTTGTATCGGCTGTTCGCGCCGTTGCACCGCACCGCCGCCACGCTGATGGTGGCGCTGGCGGTCAGCGCAGTGCCGATCGCGCTGGTCGCCCTCGCCCAACGCGTGGACGCGGTCAACCTGCTGACCGATCCAGCCCTGGCGCTTGCGCTCCCATCGGCGCAGCTGCAGGCGCTGGCGATGGCGGCCCTGAAAAGCTGGAGCAGCCACATCTTCCTGGCCAGCCTGTTCTGGGGCCTGTGGCTGCTGCCGTTCGGCTGGCTGGTGTGGCGCACGCGGGCCATTCCGCGCGTGCTCGGTGGGCTGCTGATGCTCGGCGGCGTGGGCTATGCGCTCAACGTGTTCGGCGAGCTGCTGATCCCCGGCTACGCCGCCACGGCACTGTCGAACTACGCCACGCTGCCCGCCTCGCTCGGTGAGATCGGCAGTGGCCTGTGGCTGGTGCTGTTCGGCGCACGCGCCAGCAGCCTCGCCCCGCCCCGGCACGCCGCCGACCTTTCCTGACGAGAACCGCCATGAGCACGCCCGCATTGCACGACATACCGATCCACGTGCGTTTCAAGTTGTCGGCGCTGTGGACCGCGCTGATGTTCTGTTACATCTACGGCGACTACTTCGGCCTGTACGTGCCGGGCAAGCTGCAGGGCATGATCAACGGCACCGGGCCGGTCGGGCCGGTCAGCGAAGGCACGTTGGTGGGCACGGCCGTCATGCTGGCCATTCCGGCGCTGATGGTGCTGCTGTCGCTGGCCGCACCGGCGTCGCTGGCGCGCTGGCTCAACATCGGCTTCGGCCTGGCCTACACCGTCATCATGTTGCTGACGATGCCCGGTGCATGGTGGTTCTACCTCACCCTGGGGGTGATCGAGATTGCGCTGTCGCTGGCCACCGTGGTGGTGGCGTGGCGATGGCCGCGCAGGTAAGCGGCGCGCGTGGTCAATGGCTGACCGTCACCCGCCACCCGCCCTCATGCGCCTGCCAGTCGAACTCGACCGGCAGGAATTTCTCGCTCAGGCGTTGCGAGCAGCCGACCAACGGTCGGCTCTACGCGGGTCTGGGGCTCGGTAGAGCCGACCGTTGGTCGGCTGCTCGCAAACCCGGCACCGTTACACGGTTATCAGGCGATCTTCACCACGCGCGCGCCCTGGCACAGCGGGTAGCTGGCCACCAGGTCGGCGATGCGCTCTCTCAGGGTCTCGAACGACACGCCATACAGGTACAGCGCGGTCTCGGTCGGCCCCTGCCACCAGCTGCAGATTTCGCCCACGCCTTCGATGCGTTCGACGATCTGTTCGAACACATAGTTCGAATCGCACTGCTCGTACACCTCATCGGGCAGGTCCGACCCGTTCAAGTACAGGGCCAGGCCTTCGGTGACGCCAAACGGCTGGTCCGGCGCACCCTCACGCTGGATCACCGAGCCCTTCGGCGCGCCCAGCTGTTCCAGCAGTTCAACCACGCCGGGCAGCGAGCCGGCATCGTTCAAGGCGATCTCGATGTCGCCGTACTCCACTTCGCCGTCGTCAGCCAGCGCAGTACCACCGCCGGTGAGCTGGCCCAGTGCTGCGCTTTCCAGCAGCGCGTCGAGCGGATCCTCGAACAGCTCATGCCGGTGCTCAGGCTGCAACCGTGCGTTCAATTTGACGGTGATGTTCAACGGCGACTCGGTCATGGGCGCAATCCACAGCAAAGGATGACGCTCATTGTAGAGCCGGGCTCTGCCCGGCCATGCCCTCAGATCACGGTCAGGTTGGCGTAGGCCATCACCAGCCACTTGCTGCCGGCGTCGGCGAACTCCACCTGCACGCGCGCGTGCGCGCCACTGCCTTCGTAGTCGGTGACCATGCCTTCGCCGAAGCGCGCGTGGGTGACCATCGCACCGAGTTTCAGCGGCGGTGCTTCCAGCGCGGCGTGGCCCATCACCCGGTTGGCGCCGAGCGAAGCGGTGCGCGATACCTGCACCTTGGGCCGCACTTCGTTCAACAGCTCACGCGGAATCTCGCGCAGGAAGCGCGAGGGCACGTTGTAGTTTTCCTGGCCGTGGATGCGCCGCGATTCGGCATAGCTGAGCACCAGCTTCTGCCGCGCTCGGGTGATGCCCACGTAGGCCAGCCGGCGCTCCTCTTCGAGCCGCCCGCTTTCCTCCAGCGAACGTGCACTCGGGAACAGCCCGTCTTCCATGCCGGCCAGGAACACCAGCGGGAACTCCAGGCCCTTGGCCGAGTGCAGGGTCATCAGCTGCACGCCTTCTTCGCCGGCCTGGGCCTGGCCTTCGCCGGCCTCCAGCGAGGCATAGGACAGGAACGCGACCAGTTCGCTCATGGTCTCGCCGGTTTCTTCGATGTCATCTTCGCGGCGGACGAAACGCGACGCCACCGAGATCAGTTCGTCGAGGTTGTCCGCGCGCGATTCGGAATCCAGCGCGTTGCGGCTTTCCTTGGACCAATGCTCACGCAGGCCCGAACGCACCAGCACGTGGTCGATGCGCTCGGCCAGGGTCATCTCGCCGGCTTCGGCATGCAACTGGTTGACCAGGGTCAGGAACCCCGCCAGCGCATTGCGGGCGCGCGCGGCCAGTGCATCGCCCTGGGTGGTCAGCATGGCGGCCTCCCACAGCGAGATGGCCTGGTTGCGTGCCAACCGGCGCACTTCGTCCAGGGTGCGGTCGCCGATGCCACGGGTGGGTGTGTTGACCGCGCGCTCGAACGCGGCGTCATCATTGCGGTTGGTCATCAGCCGCAGGTACGCCAGCGCGTCCTTGATTTCGGCGCGCTCGAAGAAGCGCACGCCGCCATACACGCGGTACGGCACCTGCTCGGAGATCAGCGCTTCTTCAAACGCACGCGACTGCGCGTTGCTGCGATAGAGCACGGCGGCATCGCCGTAGCTGCCACCGTCGCGTACCCACTGGCGCGCACGCTCGACCACGTAACGCGCTTCGTCCATCTCGTTGTACGCCGCGTACAGATCGATGGCTTCACCATCGCCGCTGTCGGTCCACAACTCCTTGCCGATGCGGTCCGGGTTGTGCGCGATCACCGCGTTGGCCGCGCCGAGGATGTTGGCGGTGGAGCGGTAGTTCTGTTCCAGCCGCACGGTCTGCGCGCCGGGAAAATCCTTCAGAAAGCGCTGCACGTTCTCGACTTTCGCACCGCGCCAGCCATAGATGGCCTGGTCATCGTCGCCGACCACGAACACGTGGCCGCTGTCGCCGGCCAGCACGCGCACGAAGGCGTACTGGATGGCGTTGGTGTCCTGGAATTCGTCCACCAGGATTTCGCGGAAGCGCGAACGGTAATGCGCCAGCAACGCCGGGTTGTCGCGCAGCAGTTCATGCGCGCGCAGCAGCAGTTCGGCAAAGTCGACCAGGCCGGCACGGTCGCAGCGTTCCTGGTAGGCGGCATAGGCCTGGCGCATGGTTTCCAGCCACGCATCGTGCGGCTCGGGCTGGATGTGCTGCGGACGACGGCCCTCGTCCTTCTGCTCGTTGATCCACCAGGCGATCTGCTTGGGCGGATGCTTGCTGTCGTCAATCTCCAGCTGCTGCACCACGCGTTTGACCAGGCGCAGCTGGTCATCCGAATCGAGCACCTGGAAGCTGTCAGGCAGCTTGGCGTCCTGGTAATGCAGGCGCAACAAACGATGGGCCAGCCCGTGGAACGTGCCAATCCACGCGCCGCGGCTGCCCTGTGGCAGCTGCAGGTCGATGCGGTGGCGCATCTCGCCAGCGGCCTTGTTGGTGAAGGTGACCGCAAAAATGCCATGGGTAGGCACGCCGCAGACTTCATTGAGCCAGGCGATGCGGTGGATCAGTACGCGGGTCTTGCCGGAACCGGCACCGGCAAGCACCAGATGGTGGCCGGGCGGGGCGGACACAGCTTCGCGCTGGGCGGGGTTGAGCCCGTCGAGCAAGTGGGAGACATCCATGCACCCATTTTACGCCCTATCGCCGGATCGGTCAGGAACCGCGTGCAACTGTTCAGCCCGACCGCTCAGGCCAAGGCAGCACGCGCGGCCTGCTGGGCCTGCACGCGCAGCTCGGGAATGGCCAGGCTTTCCCACAGCGTGCCGATGCGCAGGCTGCCGACCACGTGGATGGCCGCCTGCGGCTGGCCGCTGGCGTCGAGCAGCTGGCCCTGTTCCAGCGAGGTGTCCAGGCCCAGGCCATGCGGCCCGGGGCGGGCATGGCCATCGACAAGCAGTTGTTGCAGCAGCGGGTTGCGCATCGCCAGGGCCCGGGTTTCCACCCCGGTGGCGTTGATCAGCGTGCCCACGCGCAGCGGTGTCCAGCCGCCGCGCGGCGCGCGTGCGTGGATCTGCAGGGTGCCATCTAGCACCAGTACCGTATCCAGGCGTGCGCGGTGCCGCTGCAGCTGGCCGCTCTGCTCCAGCGCGGTCAGCTGCGCCTGGACCGACGCGGCGATACGGTGGCGGTGCACGTCCCAGTAGCGCACCACATGGCGCAGGAAGCGGCGCTGGTCGGCAGCGGCCAGGCTCAACCACAGCGCCTGCCCGAGGGGACGGATGCGATCCATCACCGCCTGCCACGGCAGCCCCGCCGCAGTGGCATCGCGGGCATGCGCACGCAGCGTACGCAGCCGCTGCCGTAACGGCATCGCCAGCAACGGCTGCGGATCGAACGTGGCCGCGCCGCCATGCGCGTGCGGCAGCGGCAGCAATGCGTGGCGCGACAGCACGTGGATGCGGCCGCGGTGACCGGCATTGGCCAACGTCACCACGCTGTCAGCCATGCTCAGGCCCGAGCCGATGATGGCCAGGTCATCGTCGCCGGCCAGCAGGCGTACGCCGTCGTAGTCCCAGGCGTCGACCACGTTGCCCGGCGGCAGCGCCTCGGCACCGCTGACCGGCAGCGGGCGCATGCTGTTGCCGCAGGCCAGTACTACCTGGCGTGCCGCGAGGCGGCTGCCATCGAACAGCTGCAGTTGCACGCCATCGGTGCCCGGCTGCAGCGCTGCTACCGGCTGCGCGATCACCTCCAGCACGGCGGCGCTGGTGGCCTCGGCCTGTGCCAACCGTTCACGCAGATAGGGCGCGTAGCAGCGACGCGGCACGTGCCGGGGGGCAAGCACGTCACGGGCAGTGCCGGTGAAGGCGGGGTCCTGCAGCAGATAATCGAGGAAATCGTCGGGCGCATCGGGCAGCGCGCTCATTCTGCCGACCGGCACGTTGAGCAGGTGCTCGGGCCACGGCGTTGCGTAGGCGATTCCTTCGGCCAGGGCCGATGCCGGCTCGAGCAGGACGACGCGCAGCGGCGCGGTGGCGTCGCGCAGGGCATTGAGCGCGACCAGCACGCCGGCGGCACCGCCGCCGATGATGGCCAGGTCGCACGGACGGTGGAGTTCGATGGCAGTCATGCCGCAATTGTAGGCGATGCCTGGCCGTGCCCGGCATCAGGCCACGCTGCGGTGCTACATCAGTGCATCGGCCAACCGCGCGATACCCTCACGGCTGCGCCGCCAGGTGGGGCGCTGGCGCCAGGTGTCCAGCGCGAGCTGGCGCGATTGCCGCAGGTAGTCGTCTTCGATCTGCAGCAGCTGGGCGACGATGCCGGTGTCATAGCAGAGCATGCCGATCTCGGCGTTGAGCGCGAACGAACGGATGTCCAGGTTGATCGAGCCCACCAGGGCGATATCCTCGTCCACGCTGAGGTGCTTGGCGTGCAGGAACTGCGGCTCGTACAGCGCGATGCGCACACCGCTGCGCAGCAGTTCGTCGTAATAGGCCTCCTGCGCCCAGGCGGTCAGCCGCTGGTTGCTGCTGGCCGACAGGATCAGCTGCACCTGCACGCCGGACAGCGCGGCGATGCGCAGCGCGCTGAGGGTGGCTTCATCGGGGACGAAGTACGGCGTGACCAGTACGATCCGCCGGCGTGCCAGGTGGATCAGCGCGTTGACCGCATCGCGCGCATTGCTGAAGGGATACGCCGGGCCGCTCGGCAGCAGTTGGGTGGCCACGTCGGCCGAGCACACCGGCACCGCGGTCAGCACGTCCAGGCGCTGGCCGGTTTCCATGTACCAGTCGCTGGCGAACACCGCCTCCAGGTGGGCAACGCCGGGGCCGCGCACGCGCGCGACCAGCTCCTTGTTGGGAAAGCCCGGCACGAATTCCGGCTGGGCCAGGTTCTGCGAGCCGATATAGCCGACCCGGTTGTCGATCACCGCAATCTTGCGGTGGTTGCGCAGATCCATGCGCCCGCTGCGGCGCCAGCGCAGGCCGCCTGGGAGCATTGCACGGACGTCCACGCCCAGCGCCTGCAGGCGGCGCCGGTAGTGGCGCAGCCCGCGCTTGGCGCCAACCGCATCCAGCAGCAGCCGGCACTGCACGCCGCGCGCGGCGGCGCGCTGCAGGGCCTGCACGATGGCCTCGCCCACGGCATCGTCGAGCATCAGGTAGTACAACAGGTGCACGCGGTCGCGGGCCTGGTCGATATCGGCGATCAGCGCCTGCAACGAGGCATCGTAATCGCCGAGCAGTTCGACCGCGTTGCCATGGATGGGCATGAAATCGCCCTGCCGTTCGATCAACGGCACGATCTCGGCGGTGGCGGTGTCCGGTACCGGTGTCCAGCGCAGCGGCGGTTGCAGCGCCTGCTCCTCACGGATCACCTGCGAGGCTTCGGCCTGGCGCTGTACGCGCTGGCGCGACAGCCAGGGGTGGCCGAACAATAGATACAGGGGCAGCCCAAGCAGCGGGACGAAGCCGACCAGCAGCAGCCAGCTGCGCGCGGCACCGGGCGTGGTGCGGGTGGGAATCCAGAACAGCGCAGCCAGCCGGATCAGCCAATCCAGCATCAACAGCCATGAGCCCAGCAGCCACTCGAAGAGCATCGCATCGCCCGTTGGAGGTGTCGGCGCATTCTGCCATGGGTGGTGTCTGCAGCCGGTGGTGCTGGTCGCTGGGTGGCCGTTCGCGGTCCTTGCCCGTAGCTGGCCGCTTGCCCGTGAAAAAGGCAAAAGCGGCTTCCGCCGGCTGCTCGGACTGGGCCGGGGTGGGTGGCCAAGGCCCAGAATCAAGCGCAGCAGGCAACGCGCCGCCCCTGCGCTTCCGCCGTTGTTCGGCGAAAAACAAAAAACCCGCCACGAGGGCGGGTTTTTCGTCGGGAGGATCAGCAATCCTTGCGGATTACTTGATCTTGCCTTCCTTGTACAGGACATGCTTGCGCATGACCGGATCGTACTTCAGGAATTCCATCTTCCCGGGGGTGTTCTTCTTGTTCTTGTCCGTCGTGTAGAAGTGGCCGGTACCGGCCGTCGAAATCAGACGGATCTTGTCGCGCTTGCCTGCCATGATCGTTTACTCCTCAGACCTTTTCGCCGCGCGAACGCAGCTCAGCCAGAACGGAATCAATGCCGTTCTTGTCGATGGTGCGCAGGGCGTGCGCGGAAACACGAAGCTTGACCCAGCGGTTCTCGCTGGCAACCCAGAAGCGACGCTCGTGCAGGTTGGGCAGGAAACGACGACGGGTCTTGTTGTTGGCGTGCGAGACGTTGTTACCCGTCTGCACTCGCTTGCCGGAAACTTGGCATACGCGGGACATTGCGCACCTCGATTTAAGTAGTTGTCAGCCCATGGCCCGGGCGACGGCGGCCTCGACGGTTTCCCGCCACACGTCATGAGAATCAAAGGGTTACGCTGTCGAGGGCGGGCCGGATGACGTGTTCCCGGCCGCCGATCCAAAAAATTCTGGACACAGCGAGCCGCGCATTATGCCGTAGTGACCGCAGCAGCGCAAGTTGTCCACAGGCCAGTCCAGGGCGCGCCGCCGCGGCCGGTCGGCCCGTTCGCACCGGCTCCCCTGGTCGCCGACGATACTGGCAGCCCCTGACCGGATGCGCCGATGAAGCTGCTGGCCCTCACCTACGGAACCGAAGGCGACACCCGGCCCCTGGCCATGCTGTGCCATGGCCTGCGCCGCGCCGGCCACGAGGTGATGCTGCTGGCCGAGGGCGGCACCCTGGGCAGCGCGCGTGCCATGGGCGTACCGCATGCCGCGCTGGAGGGCGATATCCACCAGGAGGTGGTGGCGCTGGTAGCGGGGGGCAACAACACCCTGGCTGCCTCGCGCGGGCTGGTCCGGATGGCGCGCCAGCATGTGCCCGCGTGGATGCGGGAGGCCGATGCCGCCGCGGCCGGTTGCGATGGCGTGCTGACCGGCGGCCTGGCCGCCTTCGTGGGCATGAGCGTGGCCGAGCGCCATGGCCTTCCGGCAATCGGCATCGGGATGATCCCACTGACCCCGACGCGGGCCTTCCTGTCGCCGTTCCTGCCCCGGCTACGGCTGCCGGGCGTGCTCAACCGGCTCAGCTATGGCCTGGTCAACCAGGCGGTCTGGCGGACCTTCCGCGCACCGATCAACCAGGCGCGGCAGGCACTGGGGATGCCGGCCCGGCGCACGCTCTGGCGCGATCTGCCGATGCTGTACGGCATTTCGCCCAGCCTGCTGCCGGCCCCCGCCGACTGGCCAGACACCCATCGCCTGTGCGGCCAATGGCGCGCGCCCGACCCGGACTGGCAGCCGCCGCCAGACCTGCAGGCCTTCCTGGAGGCCGGGCCGCCACCGGTCTACCTGGGCTTTGGCAGCATGACCGGGTTCGATCACGAGCGCGTGCTGCCGGCGCTGCTGCAGGCACTGGCACCGCGACGGGTACTGCTGTTTCCAGGCTGGGCCGGGCTGCCCGCGGCACCGTTGCCGGCCAACGTGTTCGTCATCGGCGCCACGCCGCACGAGGCATTGTTCCCGCGCTGCGCGCTGGTGATCCACCACGGCGGCAGCGGCACCACGCATTCAGCCTGCCGCGCCGGCGTGCCTTCGCTGGTGATGCCGTTCGCGGCCGATCAGTTCTTCTGGGCCGCACAGCTGCAGCACCTTGGCGTCGCCCCGGCGGCGTTGTCGCCCCGGCGGTTGGATGCTGCAAGCCTTGCGCGGGCGGTGGCGTTTGCCGAGGACACCGCTACCCGGACGCGGGCGGATGCCTTGGGACGGTCGATGGCCAGCGACGATGGGGTCGCAGAGGCCGTCGCACGGCTCGAGCAATGGCTGAACCCATGCAGGCCAAGGCCCACAGGTCTCCACGAGCTGCTGCCGTAGGCACATTAACGAACGCCGGGGGACGGTTTTACATGACATTGGCCGCATGGCATCATCCCCTCAGGCACTGCTGATCGGGACCTGGCAACAGGAAAGTAGTGCTGCGAAGACGGGCATGTCCCGTGCTTTCCTCAGCCTTTGGCGGGATAGGCGCAAGCCGACGCGATGCACAAGCACCGAGAATGACATTTGAAAGCGCCCCAGCGATGGGGCGCTTTTTTTTGGTTCATCGCGGATTAGCGTGGAGCTTTTGCCGGCTCCCGTTACCCTTGAAGCCTGAAATCAGGGCCTCAGGGGTCAGGTCATGCTGGATCGGAAGACGATTGAGAGGCTGGGTGGCTGGGAAGGCTACCGGGTGGAGCGGATCGCCTGGCCGGAAGGCGACAGCCGGACCGTCACTATCTACCTCAAACCCACGGCCCGCACGATGCATTGCGAGCACTGCGGGAGCCGATGCCGGCAAGTGCACGAGACGACGGTGCGCCGGGTACGCGATCTGCCCCTGATGGCATTGCGCGTTGCGCTGGTGGTGCCGCGACGGCGCGTCTGGTGCCCCCAGTGCGCTGGGCCGCGCCTGGAGAAGTTGAGCTGGCTTGGCCGCTACCAGCGGGTCACTGACCGGCTGGCCGAAGCGGTCAGCCAGTTGCTGGTATCCAGCAATATCCTGGCCGTGGCACGCTTTTTCCAGTTGGGCTGGCATACGGTCAAGGCACTGGATAAAGCCTTGTTGCGTGAGTCTGTCCAAGCCCCGGACTGGAGCCAGATCCACTACCTGGCGATGGACGAATTTGCGCTGCACAAGGGTCACCGCTATGCAACGGTCGTGGTGGATCCGATCAGTCGCCAGGTACTTTGGCTGGGCAACGGGCGCTCCCGCGATACGGCGCGTGCCTTTTTTGAGCAGCTTCCCCCGGGCGTTTCCGAGCAATTGCGCGCCGTGGCGATCGACATGACGACGGCCTATGAAGTGGAGATCCGGGCCAACTGTCCCAATGCCGAGATCGTCTTCGACTTGTTCCATGTGGTGGCCAAGTACGGTCGCGAAGTGATCGACCGGGTTCGCGTGGACCAGGCCAACAAGCTCCGGCACGACAAGCCTGCGCGCCGTGTCATCAAATCCAGCCGATGGCTGCTACTGCGCAATCGCAGCAACCTGGACCGGCATCAGACGGTGCGGCTGGATGAGCTGCTGGAAGCAAATCAACCGCTCCTCACCACCTATCTGATGCGTGATGAGCTCAAGCGACTGTGGTTTTACCGCCATCCCGGATGGGCCAGGAAGGCTTGGAACCAGTGGCTGGAGCAGGCCCAGCGCAGCGGAATCGCCGCCTTGGCGCTGTTTGCACAACGGCTCAAAGCCTATCTGCATGGGATCGTGTCGCGTTGCCGACACCGCCTCAATACCAGCATCGTCGAAGGCATCAACAACACCATCAAGGTCATCAAACGCCGGGCCTACGGCTATCGGGATCAGGAGTACTTCTTCCTGAAAATCCGTGCAGCGTTCCCCGGTATTCCGCGATGAACCTTTTTTTTGCTCAGGCCCTGGGGATGCCCAACTTGGCGGCCAGAACCTTCGAAACGCGAAACAAACCGTGTCCATTCGGCAGCACCTGCCCCTGCCAGTCGCGGTTGTAGGCACTGGCAACCCAGATGTGGGCGCGGTTGCGTTCTGCGCGCCGCGTAATACGGGTCCAGATGATGTCGCCCTGGCCCATGTCCGTGCAGAAGTACTGCTCGCGCGCCTCACCCCGAACCTGGCGCACATTTCGACGCACGGATGCGTCGAAGAACGGACCCCGCATGAAATGCGCCACGTCGTGGCTCAACCGGTAGCGATCCAGGCAGAAGTAACGTTCTTCAGTGTGGTGTGGAAACAACGGCCCCTGCCCTTCTGATCGGTGAACAGATGGAAGCTGAACATCACGTCCACTTCGACGTTCGTGCCGAGCACCACGATCGAAAGCGTAAAGGGATCGAGATGGGTGAGGTCATATAGCTGCGCGCCGATCTTGAACTGTCCATAAGACACCTGTCGCTCTCCATGCACCGTTCTTCCCGGACAGCCGTTGATGATAGCGGCGCAACTTGCCCAACAAGTGCGACCGATACCCCATCGTGGAGCATCCCGCTGAAAGCGCACACGCGATGTCATGCACGTCATGCACGGCAGGCACAACGTTGCGTGCCTGCCGTGCAAAGCCCTCACCCGACCCACGGTCGGGTACTACCACTATTCTTTCCGATGCAGCCACCGGTACAGCACCGGCAGCACCAGCAGCGTCAGCAAGGTGGATGACACGATGCCGCCGATCACCACCGTGGCCAACGGCCGCTGCACTTCCGAGCCGGCACCGACGTTGAACGCCATCGGCACAAAGCCCAGCGAGGCCACCAGTGCGGTCATCAGCACCGGGCGCAGACGGCCCAGCGCGCCCTCACGCACGGCGTCGGCCAAGGGCAACCCGCCCTCGCGCAGGCTGCGCACGAAACTGATCATCACCAGGCCATTGAGCACCGCCACGCCGGACAGCGCGATGAAACCGACGCCGGCGGAGATCGACAGTGGAATGCCACGTGCGGCGAGGGCCAGCACGCCACCGGTCAGTGCCAGCGGCACGCCGCTGAACACGATCGCCGCGTCCTTGACCGACCCGAACGCCCAGAACAGCAGCGCGAAGATGATGATCAGGGTCAGCGGGACCACGATCGCCAGCCGCTGGCTGGCCGAGATCAGCTGCTCGAAACTGCCGCCGTACTCGATCCAGTAGCCATTGGGCACCTGCACATCGCGTCCGATCGCCTGCTGCAGGTCACCGACGAAACTGCCCAGGTCACGGTCGCGCACGTTGGCGGTGACCACGATGCGGCGCTTGCCGTTTTCGCGGTTGATCTGGTTCGGCCCTTCACTGTTGGCCAGCGTGGCCAGCTCGCGCAGCGGCACGGTACGCGCACTGCCGCTGGCCCCGTTGCTGGTGCGGCTGGATTCGTCGGCATCGTCGCCGGCCAGCGCCGGTGCCAGCGACACCGGCAGGTCGGCCAGCGCGGCCGGGTCCTGGCGCAGTGCTTCAGGCAGGCGCACCACGATGTCGAAGCGGCGGTCGCCTTCGAACAACTGCCCGGCCACCTGGCCCCCCACCGCGGTGGCCACGGTCGATTGCACCTGGCCGGGATTGAGCCCGTAACCGGCCAGCGCGGTGCGGTTGGGGGTAACGGTCAGCAGCGGCAGGCCACTGGTTTCCTCCACCCGCACATCGGCCGCGCCCGGCACCTTGCCGGCCACCGCGGCAATCTGCTTGCCCACCGACAACAGCGTGTCCAGGTCATCGCCGAACAGCATCACCGCCACGTCGGCACGCACCCCGGAAATCAACTCGTTGGTGCGCATCTGGATCGGCTGGGTGAACTCGTAGTTGTTGCCCGGCAGCTGCTCCACGGCCTGTTCCAGTTCTCCCAGCAGCGCGGCGCGCGACTTGCGCGGGTCCGGCCACTGCTTGCGGGGTTTCATCATGATGAAGGTGTCGGCCACCGACGGCGGCATCGGGTCGGACGCCACCTCGGGGGTACCGATCTTGGAAAACACCTTGTCCACTTCGGCGAACTGCACCAGGCGGTTTTCGATCTGCTTCTGCATCTCGATCGACTGGGTCAGGCTGGTGCCGGGGATACGCATGGCGTGCATGGCCACGTCGCCCTCGTCCAGGTTGGGCACGAACTCGCTGCCCAGGCGGGTGGCAAGCAGACCGCAGCCAACGGCCAGCACCAGCGCGCCGGCCACCATCCAGCGCCCCCGCCGTAGCGAGAACGCCAGCGCCGGCTCATAGCGCCGGCGTACCCACGCCATCAGGCGGTTTTCTTTTTCCTGCACGCGGCCACCGAGGAACAGCGCGATCGCCGCCGGGACGAAGGTCAACGCCAGCACCATCGCGCCACTCAAGGCGAGCACGACGGTGATCGCCATCGGGTGGAACATTTTTCCTTCCACGCCGGACAGCGCGAAGATCGGCAGATACACCGCGGTGATGATGCCCAGCCCGAACAAACTGGGACGGATCACTTCAGCGGTGGCGCTGGCGGTTTCCTTGAAGCGCTCATCCCGGGTCATGTCGCGGCCGAGTGCGTGCTGGCGCTCGCCAAAGCGGCGCAGGCAGTTTTCGATGATGATCACCGCGCCATCGACGATCAGCCCGAAGTCCAGCGCGCCCAGGCTCATCAGGTTGGCCGATACCCCCCCGCGGGCCATGCCGGTGAGGGTGAACAGCATCGCCAGCGGGATCACCGCGGCGGTAATCAGCGCGGCGCGGAAGTTGCCCAGCAGCAGGAACAGCACCACCACCACCAGCAGCGCGCCCTCGACCAGGTTCTTGGCCACTGTCTGGATGGTGCGGTCCACCAGCGCGGTGCGGTCGTAGCTGGCGGTGACGGTGACGCCCTGCGGCAGGCTGGCCTGCGCCTGCTCCAGGCGCGCGGCCGCGGCCTGGGCGACATCGCGGCTGTTGGCGCCGATCAGCATCACCACCGTGCCCATCACCACTTCGTGGCCATTCTGGGTGGCCGCACCGCTGCGCAGTTCCGGCCCGTCCTTGACCTCGGCCACGTCGTGCACATGGATCGGCACGCCTTCGCGGCGGGCCAGCACGATGTTGCCGATCTCCTCCAGGTTGGCCACCTGCCCGGGAATGCGCACCAGGAACTGCTGGCCGTTGCGTTCGATATAGCCCGCACCGACATTCTGGTTGTTGGCTTCCACCGCCGCGGCCACGTCTTCCAGGGTGAAGCCGAGCGCACGCAGGCGCGCCGGGTCTGGGGTGATGTGCACCTGGCGCTGGAAGCCACCGATGGTGTTGACCTCGGTCACGCCGGGCACGTTGCGCAGCTGCGGCCGGATCACCCAGTCCTGCAGCGTGCGCAGGTCGGTGGCGGTGTAGGCGCTGCCATCGGGTTTGCGTGCCTTGGGGTCGGCGTCGATGGTGTACATGAAGATTTCGCCGAGGCCGGTGGAGATCGGGCCCAGCTGCGGGTCCAGTCCGTCGGGAATCTGCGATTTCACCTGCTGCAGGCGTTCGGCCACCTGCTGGCGCGCGAAGTAGATGTCGGTGCCGTCTTCGAACACCACCGTCACCTGCGAGAGCCCGTAGCGCGACAGCGAACGCGCCTGCTCCATGCGCGGCAACCCGGCCATCACGGTTTCAACGGGATAGGTGATGCGTTGCTCGGTCTCCAGCGGCGAGTAGCCGGGGGCGGCGGTGTTGATCTGCACCTGGACGTTGGTGATGTCCGGGGTGGCGTCGATGGGCAGCTTGGTGAAGCTCCAGATGCCCACGGCGATCAGCGCCAGGGTCAGGGTCATCATCAACCAGCGATGGGCGATGGACGCGCCAATGATGCGCTCAAGCATGCCGGCACCCTCCACGCGCAACAGGCGGCACGGTGCGGTCAATGCTCATGCGATGCCCCCGCCTTGCCGATATCGGCCTTCACCACGTAGCTCTGCTCCACCACCACGTCTTCGCCGAGGGTCAGCCCGGACAGCACTTCCACCTGGCCCGCATCGCGCGCGCCCAGCGTGACCGGGCGGGCGGTGTAGGTCTCACCACTGCGGACGAACACCACGTCCTTGCCGTCCATGTTCTGCAGTGCGCTCAACGGCACCACCTGCGCGGCCGCTTGGGTGGCCACCACGATGCGCGCCTTGACCGCCGCACCTGGCCGCCACAGGCCGTCCTCGTTGCGCAGCGTGGCGCGGGCCACGGTGCTCTGACTGGCGGTGGCGGTGCCGGGCAGCACGCGTTCGAGCGTGGTGGTCTGGCTGACGCCGTCGGTCATGCGCGAGACGGTGACCGGTACGCCGGCGGTGATGTGCTGGGTGTCCTTGCCGAAGATATGCAGGTCCACCCACAGCGTGGACAGGTCGCCGATCTCGAACAACGGCGTGCCCTCTCCCGCCACGCCGCCGACCTGCGCCTGCCGCGCCAGCACCACGCCGGCAATCGGCGCGCTGACGGTATAGGTGGTCAGGCTGAGATTGCTTTCGATGCTGGCCAGCACCTGCCCGGCGCGGACCGTGTCGCCGACGTTGGCGCGCAGCGAACGGATCGGGCCGGGGAAGCGTGCCATCACCTGGGCGACGCGGCCATCGACCGGGGTCAACAAGCCCTGTACGTCGTGTTCATCGGCGATGGTGCCGGCGGCCACCGGGGCGACACGGATGCCGGCCTGTTCGGCCATGGCGGCGGCGATGGTGGTGCTTTCCGCGGCAGCGTGGTCGTCTTCGTTGTCCTCATGGCCGGCTTCGCCGTGGCCCGGGTCGGCGGCGGTGTCGGCCGGTGCGGAGGCGGGCGTGTCCTTGCCACAGCCGGTCAGCGCCAACAGGGCCAGCAGGAGCCCGGCAGCCAGCACGGTGCGGTGCGCAGAAAGGGTCATGGGCGGTTCTCCGTGGACACGGTGTCAGTAGTGGCGACCATGCTCTGGCCAGTGAGACGCTGGATTTCGATCAGGGCAGTCTGTGCGGCGATGGCCGCATCGAGCTGGCGCTGGCGCGCATCGATACGCATGGCCTGCAGCTGCGCCCATTCCATGTAGCTGATGGCACCGGCACGCCAGGCTTTCTCGGCCGCGTTTTCGGCGCGCTTGAGTTGCGGCAGCACGTCGCGCGACATCCGCGTGACTTCCAGCCGCGAGGTCAGGTAGCGGCCGTGCGCTTCGGCAAGCGTGGCGTACAGCTGCAGCGCGCGCGCATCGCGCTCGACACTGTTGAGGGCCAGCTCGGCCTCGGCGGCGCGGATCTCCGGCGCGGCGCGGCTGACGCTGCCCAGCGGCACGCTGAAGCCGGCCACCAGCGAGGTGTCGCGGCTGTCGCGGCTGTTGCGCACGCCCACCTGCCAGTTGAAATCCGGCCGTGCCGCGGTGCGAGCCAGTTGCACCTGCGCTTCGCGCACGCGGCGCTCGCTGGCCAATACGGCCAGTTCCGGGGTGCGCTGCAGTTCTTCGGCGAGCAGCGCGAAATCCTGCAATGCCGGCAGTTGCATGGGGTCGCCGGTGACCACGTCGAAGCCGGGATCACGTTGTCGCCACAACGCCGACAAGGCTGCGCGGGCGGACTGGTCAGCCTGGCGGGCGCGGTCGCGGTCCAGTTCGGCCTGGGCCAGCATCGCCTGCGCGGTCATCAGCACCGATTCGGGCGAGGCACCGGCCTGCAGGCGCAGCCGCGCGGCGGCGACCGCACGCTTGCGCTGCTCGATGTCGGTCAACGCGATGGCCAGCTGCTGGCGGGCTTCGGTCACGGCCAGGTAGCGGCGCGCTACTTCGGCCATCAGGTCCAGACGGGTGGTTTCGCGCTGCGGGGCCAGGCTGTCCAGGTTGGCCTGGGCCACCGCACGGCGCGCATCCAGCTTGCCGCTGCGTTCGAGCACGCCGGCCAGGGTGACGGTCAGTTCGGCAGCGCGGAAGCCACTGGCATCGCCAGTGCCCAGTGCGTTTTCAAGATCCACCCCCACGCTGAGCGGTGGCCGCAGGGCAGCGGCGTCGCGGCGTGCCTCCCAGATCGGGCGCTGCGCGTCGGCCAGGCGCAGGTCGGGATGGTATTGGGCGACGCGCGCGATGGCGTCGTCGAGGGTCAGTGCAGCCGGGGGTGAAGCAACAGCGGGCGTGCTGCCCTGCGCATACACGCACGGCACGAACGCAAAGGCAGCCAAGGCTGCCAGGCGCATCCACATGGGGGAATCTCCAGATAGCGTTTCAGATGGACAACGGCGGCACGTGGCCGCGTGGCATCAGGACGCTTTCGGGGGGCGCAACAGGCTCTCGGGCGACTGCGTGCGCAACTGCGTGGTCAGCCCGGGCGGCACGCTGTGTGCGGGTGCGGCAGGCAGTACCCACGGCAGCGAGGCCATCGGCAGGACGCCGCCGTGGCCGTGGCAGTGGCCGCAGTGGACCAAGGCATGCAGCAGGTCGCCGTCGGCCGGGTCCGGCTCGCTGGTTGCCGGCGCCGCCATGTCGGCAGGGACCGCATCGGTATGCAGGCTGATATGGATGTCGGCCAGCGCCGAGGCCGTGGCCGTGCCGAACACACCCAGGCCGACCGCCACCAGCATCAGCAGGCGCAGCAACAGGGACGGACGCGGGCGGGCACGGCGGAACATGGGCGCAGGGTAGCGGGCCGCTTGCGCGTTACACAATCGCAGCGGCACGGCGCCGTTCACATTGTCGGGATCGGCCGCAGCGCGACCGATCCCGACCGGCTCAGGGAGCCGCCTTGCGCTGGGCGATGTAGGCCTGGATCTGCTGCTCCAGCACCGGCAACGGCACCGAGCCCTGCTTGAGCACGGCATCGTGGAAGGACTTCACGTCGAAGCGGTCGCCCAGTTCCTGCTCGGCCTGCGCGCGCAGGCGCACGATGGCGATCTCGCCCAGCTTGTAGCTCAAGGCCTGGCCGGGCCAGGAGATATAGCGGTCGACCTCGGTGGTGACTTCATGCTCGCTCAACGCGGTGTGGTCGCGCAGGTAGGCGATGGCCTGCGCACGGGTCCAGCCCTTGTGGTGCACGCCGGTATCGATGACCAGGCGCGCGGCGCGCCACATTTCATAGGTCAGGCGGCCGAAGTCTTCGTAGGGGGTTTCATAGATGCCCATTTCCACCCCGAGCTTCTCGCAGTACAGGCCCCAGCCCTCTCCGTAGGCGGAGATGTAGGCGGTGCGGCGGAACTCGGGCTGCTCGCCCTGCTCGGCGGCCAGCGCGCCCTGCAGCGCATGGCCCGGGTCGGACTCGTGCAGGGTCAATGCCGGCAGGTTGTACAGCGGCCGCGCGGGCAGGTTGTAGGTATTGAGCCAGTAGGTACCCATGCCGCCCCGGCCGGCGGTCCAGAACGGGGCGATGTCCGGCGGCACCGGCACGATGGTGAAGCGCGCGCGCGGCAGGGTCATGTACTTGCCGATCACCCCGTCCACGCGCTTGGAGATCCACGCGGCGCGGTGCAGCAGCTCGTCGGGGGTCTTGGCGTAGAACTGCGGGTCGGTGCGCAGGAAGGTGAGGAACTCGGCGAAGCTGCCCTTGAACTGCACCTGCTCGATGATGCCGTTCATTTCGGTCTGGATGCGCGCCACTTCCTTCAGCCCGATCTCGTGGATCTGCTGCGGGGTGAGGTCCAGCGTGGTGTATTGGTGGATCTGCTGCTTGTAGTACGCCTTGCCATCGGGCATGGCTTCGGCAGCCAGGGTGGTGCGCGCCTGCGGCACGTACTCGTTGACGAAGAACGTACGCAGCTTGGCGAATGCCGGTACCACCGAGCCACCAATGGCCTGGCGCGCCTGCGCCTGCAGGTCGGCCTGCTCGGCAGCGGGGATGCTCGCCGGCAGCTTCTTGAACGGCGCATACAGCGGCGACGCGGTGGGATCCTTCAGCTCGGACACCGTGGCGATGGAAACCTCACGGCCATCGAGCACCGCACGCGGCACGCTGAAACCGCGCTTGAGGCCGGCGCGCATGTTCTCGGTCTGCTGGTCGAAGTAGCGCGGCACATCGTTGAGGCGCGCGATGTAGTTGCGGTAGTCCTGCGCGGTCTTCATCTCGCGCCGGGCCATGAAGGACAGGTTGGACCAGAACGAGGAATCGGCGTTGAACGGCATTTCGTAGCCGCGCATGCGGATGTCGGCGGCCAGGTTGAACACCTGGTCGCGGTAGATCGCGTAGTTGATCTGGTTGTCGGCCGAAAGCGCCTTGGGGTCGAGCCTATCGAGCTTGGCCAGCACCTCGTCCCAGACCTTCAGCCGGTCCTGCTGGGCGGCAGCGCCGATATCGGGCATGCGGGTCGCCTTGGCCGGACCGTCGCCATCCTCACTGGCTTCACCGCCACCGGCCTGGCGCCATTTCCACTCGGTTTCGTAAATAGCCTTGAACTGCGCATCGACAGCGCTTTCGGTGGCCAGGCTGGCAGGCGCGGCAGGCGGTGCGATGGGCGGCGCGGCCAGCGCGGCGTGGGCAGGAAGGGCCAGGGCGAGCAGCAGCGCGGTGACAAGGGACGATTTCACGATCAGCGGTTCCCGGTGGACGGCAATCCCCGATCATGGCACCGGTCAATCAGGTTCGCATGGATCAAAGGTCCTGCCGCGACGCAGGCAGGACCTGGGGACCGGCCACCGGCCGGGACCCCAGCGCCGCAGGCGCGTGGTAGCCACCGACCGTTGGTCGGTGGACGCGCAGCCTCAATGCGCCGCCTTGTCCCGCTTCCACCCGCGATGCTGGATATCCAGCTTCAAGCTGTACAACGCGGTGAACGCCGGGAACAGGTTCTGCAGCACGCCCACCGAATCCTGCTTGGCCGAGAACAGGAAGTAGCTCAGCGTCATCAGGCTGCCGATCACGCTCATGTACCAGAACACGCGCGGGATCACCGGTTTGCCGGCGCGCCGGGAGGCCACGAACTGCACCAGCCAACGGCCGCCGAACATCAGTGCGCCGGTGTAGCCGATCAGCTTCCAGCCGGTCACGTGCAGGCCGGTCCAGTACAGCCAGGTCAGCGGCTGGTCGAGCCAGTGCAGTTCCATCAGCGCTCTTCCACGGCGGTGCGCCTGCTGCGCGTGATCAACCAGGCCACGCCGCGCAGGTCGCGTATGCCGACCAGTGCGCGGCCCAGGTTGGTGTACTTGGAGACCCCGGCGGTACGGTGGCGGTGGTTGACCGGCACGCTCACGGTTTTCCAGCCGGCGCGCTGCATCAACGCCGGCAGGTAGCGGTGCATGTGGTCGAAGTAGGGCAGGTCCAGGAACGCGGCGCGCTCGAAGAGTTTGATGCCGCAACCGGTATCGGGGGTGTCATCGCGCAGCATGCGCGCGCGGATCGCGTTGGCCCACCGGCTGGCCCAGCGCTTGCTGCCCGAATCCTGGCGGTTGACCCGCCAGCCGGCAAACAACTTGACCTGTGGCGTGGCCGCGGCTCGCGCGGCGATCAGCTTGGGGATATCGGCCGGGTCGTTCTGGCCATCACCGTCGAGGGTGGCGATCCACGCTGCCCGCGCGTGCTTGACGCCGTTGCGTACCGCAGTGCTCTGCCCGCTCTGGCTGACATGGTGCAGCACGCGCAGCTCGGGGTTGGCCGCCTTGAGCCCCTGCAGCACGGCCAGGGTGTCGTCGCGCGACTGGTCGTCGATGTAGACGATCTCGAAGTCGACCTGCCCACGCAGGGCCGCGGTGATCTCATCGATCAGGGGTGTGACGTTGTCGCGTTCGTTGAAGACCGGGACGACAACCGACAGCTGGAGTTGGCTCATGTTCGGGCTCTGCAGGGGGCCGGGCATGGAAAAGAGCGCGCATTGTCCGCAGCCGAGATTATCCGAAGATGAATCAGTACATGTGTTTCAGGCGTGATCGCCGAAATAATCGCGGCACCAGGCCACCACCGGCGGCAGGCCGCGCTCGATGGGCGTGGCCGGATCAAAGCCGAAGGCGTCACGCGCGCGCGTGGTATCGGCCATGGTGCGGACCATGTCGCCGGGCTGCATCGGCTTGTAGATCTTCTGCGCCGGGCGTCCGGCGGCGGCTTCGATGATCCCGATGAACTGCTCCAGCTCGATCGGGGTGTGGTTGCCCAGGTTGAATACACGGTGCGGTACGTCCTCGCCGGACGGGTGCGCCAGCGCGCCGAGAATACCGGCGACGATGTCAGAGACATGTGTGAAGTCGCGCTGCATCTTCCCTTCGTTGAACACCTCGATGGCGCGCCCGGCCAGGACCGCGCGCGAGAACAGCAGCGGTGCCATGTCCGGCCGGCCCCACGGCCCGTACACGGTGAAGAAGCGCAGGCCGGTGGCGCGCAGGCCGTACAACTGGGCGTAGGTATAGGCCATCAACTCGTTGGCGGCCTTGGTAGCGGCATACAGCGAGCGCGGTTTGTCGATGCGCTGGTCTTCGGAAAATGGCGGGGTGGCCGAATCGCCGTACACCGAACTGCTGGAGGCATACACCAGGTGCGCCACGCCGCGATGGCGGCACAGCTCGAGGATGTTGACGAAGCCGACCAGGTTGCTGTCCACGTAGGCGTGCGGGTTTTCCAGCGAATAGCGCACCCCGGCCTGCGCGGCCAGGTGGATTACCCCGGTCGGGTTGACCTCGTCGAACAGCGCGGCCAGGCCGTCGCGGTCGGTCAGGTCCAGCACGCGGATATCGGCGTGCGGGCACAACGCGGCCACCCGGTCGCGCTTGATCTGCGGGTCGTAGTAATCGTTGTAGTTGTCCAGGCCAACCACGCGCTCCCCCGCATCGAGCAGGGCACGCACGGTGTTGGCACCGATGAAGCCTGCGGCGCCGGTAACGAGGAGGGTCATGACAGGGGTCCTGGAAATTGCATACGGCAGGATACCAATGCAGGCAACGCCCGGTGCGAACCGTGGCGCGTACTGGCCGCCGTCACCTCAGCGTGAGCGGCGTTTCCCTGGCCAGCGTGGCCTTGCGTTCCTTGCTGAAATCCCACCACGGGCGCGGTGCGTCGCCCTGCATGAAGCGCTCGATCGACAGGAACACGTCGATCACGCACGGGTCATGCATCACCCCGGTGCGCAGGCACAGCTGCGCATACATGTCATAGGCGTCGCGGCCGCGCAGGTGCGCGGGCACGCGGATGCCGATCAGACGCAGATCTTTCTCACAGGCCGGCCCGACATTTGGCAGGTCGGTCAGACGCAACAGATGGTTGCGGTCGACCTTGGCTGGGTTCATTGCTGGGGGGGAATCCTCAAGCGCGGAGCGGGCTCAGCCCTTCTGTGCGCGAAGTCGTTCGAGCACGCCATCCAGCGTGTCCAGGTCGGTGTAATGGATGATCAACTTGCCCTTGCCGCCGCGGCCGTGGTTGATCGCCACGCGTGCGCCCAGCGACTCGGACAGTTCGGTTTCCAGCGAGGCGATATCGGCCTGCGGGGCAGCGGCACTGGGCTTCTTGCGCAGCGCGCCGGGCACCTTGCCGGCGGCGAACTGCTGCGCACGGTGCTCCACTTCACGCACCGACCAGCCCTGCTCGGCCGCTTCCTGGGCCAGCTTGCTGGCCAGTTCGGGCACCAGCGTCAGCAGCGCGCGGGCATGGCCCATTTCCAACCGGCGGGTTTCCAGCAGCAGCCGGATGGCGATCGGCAGTTCCAGCAGGCGCAGCAAATTGGACACCGAGGCACGCGAACGGCCGACGGCCTGGGCTGCCTCGGCATGGGTCAGCGCGAATTCGCCGATCAGGCGCTGCAGCGCTTCGGCTTCTTCAAGCGGGTTGAGGTCTTCGCGCTGGATGTTCTCGATCAGCGCCATCGCGATGACGGTGCGGTCTTCCAGCTCGCGCACCACCACCGGTACTTCGTCCAGCCCGGCCAGCTGCGAGGCGCGCCAGCGGCGTTCGCCGGCGACGATCTCGAAGCTGTCCGCGCCGAGCTGGCGCACCAGGATCGGCTGGATCACGCCCTGTGCCTTGATCGACTCGGCCAGCTCGGCGAGCTTGGTTTCGTCCATGTCGCGGCGCGGCTGGTACTTGCCCGGCTGCAGGTGACCCACCGGCAGCTTGCGCAGCACTTCACCGGGCATCGGTTCGACCACCGCGGCGGCCTGCACCTGTGTCACCGCGCCCTTGGGCCCCAGCAGCGCATCGAGGCCACGGCCGAGGCCGCGTTTTTTGCCGAGGGCGGGCTTGGTGCTCATCAGGCGGTCTCCAGGGCCTTGTCGGCCTTATTACGTTGTTGGTGGCGGCGGATGATTTCGCCGGCCAGGCCGAGATAGGCAACGCCCCCCCGCGAGGCGCGGTCGTAGCCGACGATGCTCTGGCCGTGGCTCGGCGCTTCGGCCAGGCGCACGTTGCGCGGCACGATGGTGCGGAACACACGGTCGCCGAAATGGTCGGTCAACTCGGCCGACACCGCATTGGCCAGGTTGTTGCGGACGTCGAACATGGTGCGCAGCACGCCCTCGATCTCAAGAGCGGGATTGAGGTTGGCACGCAGCGCTTCGATGGTTTCCACCAGCGCGCTCAGCCCTTCCAGCGCGTAGTACTCGCACTGCATCGGCACGATCACCGAATCGGCAGCGGCCAGCGCGTTGAGGGTCAGCAGCGACAGTGCCGGCGGGCAGTCGATCAGGATGTAGTCGTACTCGTCGCGGATCGGGGCCAGCGCGCGCTTGAGGCGCTGTTCGCGCTCGCCCTGGTCCATCAGCTGGATCTCGGCGGCAGTCAGGTCGATGTTGCCCGGCAGCAGGTCGAATCCTTCCGGGGTGGTCACCCGGACCTCGACCGCGGTGGCTTCGCCCAGCAGCAGGTCGCAGGTGGACGCGGCGACTTCACGCTTGTCCACCCCGCTGCCCATGGTGGCGTTGCCCTGCGAATCCAGGTCGACAAGCAGCACGCGCTTGGGTGCAGCAGCCAGGGAGGCGGCCAGATTGACGGCGGTCGTGGTCTTGCCGACGCCACCTTTCTGGTTGGCGATGGCGATGATGCGGGCCATGCGGGTGAGCCTCATCGGCAGGGAGTGGGACTGGTCATTATGCGTATATGGGGCGTGTCATGCACTGTGAGATGCGCACCGGGGCGCGCCCGCGACCCCGCATGGCCGCCCATGGTGCACCCGGTGGACAGTGCAGCGGCAGCTGCGACAGGCGCTGCCACCGATATCGGGGCACGCGCGTGTCGCCACGACGGCACGCGCGCGGTGACGGTCAAGGACCGGCTACCACCACCAGATGGCGCTCACCGGTCAGCCCGGGCACGTGCAACGGCAGCACCTGTTCGACCTGCCAGCCGGCCGGCAGCTGCGCGATCTCGTCATGCGGGTACATGCCTTTCATCGCCAGCAGGCGGCCACCGGGACGCAGCAGGTGGCCGCCCACCTGGATGATCCCGGCCAGCGTGTCCATCGCACGGGCGGTCAGATGGTCGTAGGCACCCGGCTCGGCCAGGGCCTCGGCGCGCGACTCGGCCACCCGTGCATTGCCCAGGCCGAGCTGGCGCACGGCTTCGCGCATGAAGCGGGCCTTCTTGCCGTTGCTTTCCACCAGGGTCACCTGCAGCTGCGGGCGGGCGATCGCCAGCGGAATGCCGGGCAGCCCGGGGCCGGTACCGAGGTCGGCCAAGGTGCCGCTTTCCAGGTACGGCTGCATCGCCAGCGAATCGAGCAGGTGGCGGGTGACCATCTCCAGCGGGTCGCGGATGG
This sequence comes from Stenotrophomonas sp. GL_101, assembly GCF_057835675.1. Lineage (NCBI taxonomy): Bacteria > Pseudomonadati > Pseudomonadota > Gammaproteobacteria > Lysobacterales > Lysobacteraceae > Stenotrophomonas > Stenotrophomonas sp. GL_101. The sequence continues at coordinate 4,650,822 of NZ_CM174432.1, forward strand.
CGGTGAGGTTGTAGGTGCGGTTCCAGCGATCCAGCAGGGTCAGGTAGGTCAGCAACGGCGGCGCCAGGGCGGCGTCCAGGTCCATCGCGGCCAGGCCACGCTCGAGTGCTTCGGCCACGCCGGCCGGCAGGGTGTGTTCAGTCATGCCGCGATTATCGCAGGGCGGGCCGGGTCAAAGCGCGTGGAAAGCCAACGCCGCGCGGAAATCAGCGGCCGCCTGCCACTCATGCAGATGCCAGCGCTCGGCCGGGCCGAGCTCGGGGTCGCACCAGGCCAGGTGCAAGCCGTCGTCCGTGCCGGGCGCCAGCTGCAGGCGGTGCAGGCCAAAGGAGATGCCCTGCCCCTGCGCCTTGAGGATGGCCTCCTTGGCGCACCAGACCCGGAAGAACCACGGGGCGCGGGTGGCTTCGTCCATGCCCAGCAGCCAGGCAATCTCGGCCGGGTGGAAGAAGCGTTCGATGATTTCGGCCATGCGCGGGCGCGGGCGCAGAGGCTCCAGGTCCACGCCCAGCCGCACGCCCTCACCCAGCGCCACCAGCAGCCGGCCGTGGCTGTGGCTCCAACCGGTGCCCATGTGCGCCAGCGGGCCATGAAGCTCGGGGCGGCCGCGCGCATCGCGCTGCAGCGGCAGGGCATCGGGCTCGCCACCGAGCTGCTCGGCCAGCAATACGCGGGCCTGCGGTTCGCCGCGGGTGCCATTGACGTGCGGCAGGCACCAGACCGTGACCGGACCTAGCTGCCAGGGCCCTCCCAGCGGGGCGGGCACGCTCATGCCCGGCCCCGGTGAGCGGGGCTGCACGGCGATTTCACGGGGCTTGCCGTCAACTGGCCCGGTCGTACACGCAAACCAGGAGTCAAGGCTATGGGCATCATCATCTGGCTGATCGTCGGCGGCATCGTGGGCTGGCTGGCCAGCATCATCATGAAGCGGGACGCGCAGCAGGGCATCATCCTCAACATCGTGGTCGGCATTGTCGGCGCACTGTTGGCCGGCTGGCTGTTCGGCGGTGGCATCAATGAAGCGATCACCATCCGTACCTTCCTGTTCTCGCTGATCGGTGCGGTGATCCTGCTGGCGATCGTGAACCTGTTTACCCGCAAAAGCGTACGCTGATCCATCCGCGTTCGGCGTGACAAGGCCCGGCAATGCCGGGCCTTGTTGTTTCCGGCTCATTGGCCCAGTTGTACCCAGGCTGGCGCATGGTCGCTGGGGCGGTCCCAGGTTCGTGGCTCGCGATCAATGCCCGAGGCCACCGCGCGTGCCTTGAGCGCATCGGAGACCAGGGTCAGGTCGATGCGCAGGCCCAGGTTGCGGCGGAAGCCGGCCGCACGGTAATCCCACCAGCTGAACACGCCTGCTTCTTCGCTGTGCAGGCGGAACGCGTCGTGCAGGCCCAGTCCCAGCAGCTTGTTGAGTGCGCCGCGCTCGGCGGTGGAGGTGAGGATGTGGTTTTCATTCCACACCAGCGGGTCGTTCACATCGCGCGCGTCCGGGGCGATGTTGAAATCGCCCATCACCACCAGTTGCGGGTGTTTCTCCAGTTCGGCCGCTACCCAGGCGTGTACCGCTTCGAGCCAGCGCAGCTTGTAGGCGTACTTGTCGGTGCCCACGTCCTGGCCGTTGACCACGTATAGATTGATGATGCGCACGCCATTGACGGTGCCGGCGATCGCGCGCTTCTGCTCGTCCTCGAAACCGGGGATGCCGATCTGCACGTCCTGCGCCGGCTCGCGCGAGAGCAGCGCCACGCCGTTGTAGGTCTTCTGCCCGGCAAACACGCTGCGGTAACCCAGCCCGGCCAGCACCGCGTCGGGGAACTTGTGGTCCTCCATCTTGGTTTCCTGGATACCCACCACATCCGGGCCGAAGGCCTGCAGCCATTGTTCCAGGTGCGGCAGGCGCACGTTGAGCGAGTTGACGTTCCAGGAGGCGATTTTCATGCGGGCATTCTACCTGCGCCGGTGCACTGGCCGACGCTTTGGAGCGCTGCGGGACGGTGCACGCTTGAGTAGCAACAGGGGCCGCCTCGATCCCTCGGCGGGGGCGGTTGGCGCTGGCACATGAGCCGAATAGGGGCTATATTCGGCTCATCAAGTGAGCCGAATAGGTCTGTTATTCGGCTCTCAATCTGTTGAGGACGTCCTTATGGCCACTCCCCGCTGGATTTGGCAGTACCCGGACTGGCCGCATTTCAGCTGGGATGGAAGCGCGATTGCGCCGCTGTTGCGCGATTGCCATCACGCATACGGCCAGTTGCAGGGAATGGCGGGCGCGGTGGCCGGTGACGCGCGCGCAGAAGAAGCGCTCGATACGCTGCTCTCCAACATCGTCACCTCATCGGCCATCGAAGGCGAAAACCTGGACGTAGGTTCGGTTCGCTCGTCCTTGGCGCGCCATCTGGGCATGCACGACACGGCGCCCCGTCGCACCAACGTGCGTGCTGAAGGTCTGGCTGAGCTGATGCTCGACGCCATCGTTTGTGCCGATGCACCGGTAGACCTGCCACGTCTGCTGCAATGGCACCGCTGGTTGTTCGCCGCTCCGGACGACCTGCACGCGCTGCGAATCCATGTCGGCACGCTTCGAGGCCCTGCTCCCATGCAGGTCGTGTCTGGTCGCATTGATCGCCCCACCATCCACTTCGAGGCGCCTCCTCGCGAAGGGCTTGAAGACCAGGTGGCTAAGTTCCTCGCCTGGTTTGACAGCTCGCGAACCGATACCGGACTGGACCCACTGCTGCGTGCTGGCATCGCGCACTTCTGGTTCATTACGCTGCACCCCTTCGATGACGGCAATGGGCGCCTGACCCGGGCACTCACCGACCTCGCACTTGCCCAGGCACAACCGCAGGCAGTCCGCTTCCATGCACTATCGGCCAGCATCCTTGCCGATCGTAGCGGCTACTACGATTGTCTTGAGGCCAGCCAGAAAGGCGGCCTTGTCATCAGCGGCTGGCTGCAGTGGTTTCTGCGCACGCTGCATGACAGCCTCCTACAAGCGCTGCACCGCATCGACCGGGTGCTGGCCAAGGCACGCTTCTGGCAACTGCATCGTGATCAACCCCTCCTGGCCGAGCAGATCAAGGTACTCAACCGCCTTCTGGATGGAGGCGAACGGGGGTTCGAACACGGTATCAGCGCCAGCCAGTATCAGTCGGTTGCCAAGGTCTCCAAGGCCACCGCCACCCGCCATCTGTCAGACCTGCTGGAAAAGGGTCTGTTACGTCTTCTGCCAGCAGGCGGGCGCAGCACCCGTTACGCCGTTGACCTGCCTGAAGGTGGCGCCATGCCGTTGCCATCACCGCCCGCCCGGTAGCCACCGACCGTTGGTCGGTGGGCGCCCTCACCGCACCAGCGCCCTCAACATCCCGGCAATCTTCGAATACGGCGGCTTCAACAGGTCGCTGGCGGCCCAGCGCGACTGCCACAGGATCGGCAGCTGCTTGCTCAGCCCATCAAATCCAGCGCGGGAATGGTAGGCGCCCATGCCGCTGGGCCCTACCCCGCCAAACGGCAGGTCGTTGATCGCAAAATGCAGCAGGGTGTCGTTGACGGTGACGCCGCCGGCCACCACCTGGCCAAGCACGCGCTCCACCGTGTCGCGCTGCTGGCTGAAGACGTACAGCGCCAGCGGCCGGTCGCAGCGTTGCACCTGCGCCAGCGCCGCGTCCAGGTCCGGATAGGCGCAGACCGGCAGGATCGGGCCGAAGATCTCCTCCTGCATCAGGTCCAGGTCATCGGGCGGGTCCAGCACGATGGTCGGCGCGATCAGACGCTCGCGGTCGGCGCGGTCACGGTCGATGTGGGCCAGCTCGATCACCGGCACGCCGCGTGCCCGCGCCTGGTCCAGATAGCCGCGCAGTCGCTGGTACTGGCCCTCGTGGATGATCCGGGTGTAGTCGGAGGCATCGCTGAAATCGCCGTAGCGCGCCTGTACCTGGGTCTGCAGCTGCTGCACCAGTTCGCGCTGGCGGCGGCCGTCGATCAGCACGTAATCCGGGGCGATGCAGGTCTGGCCGGCGTTGAACCACTTGCCAGTAGCCAGCCGTGCGGCGGCCTTGTCCAGCGGGTAGTCGCTGCACACAATGGCCGGCGACTTGCCGCCCAGCTCCAGCGTGAGCGGGGTCAGGTGTTCGGCAGCGGCCGCCATCACCTTGCGGCCGATGGCGGTGGAGCCGGTAAATACCAAGTGGTCCAGCGGCGAGCCGGCCAGTGCGCCAGCCAGCGCGCCATCGCCCTGCACCACCGCTACCCGGTCCGGCGGAAACACCTCGGCCAGCAGCGCCTGCAGGAACGCACTGGTGCGGGGGGTGTGTTCGGACGGCTTGAGGATGACGTGGTTGCCGGCGGCAATGGCGGTGGCCAGCGGAATCAACGCCAGGTTGACCGGATAATTCCACGGCGAAATCACCCCGACCACGCCCAGCGGCACGGCACGGGTCTGCGCGCGCGCCGGCCAGAATCGCCAGCCCACGCTCACCCGGCGCGGGCGCGCCCAGCGCTGCAGGTGCTTGAGCAGGTGGTCGATCTCGCCCAGCACGGTCATGCCGTCGGCGATCAGCGATTCATGCGCGGAGCGATGGCCAAAGTCGGCCGAGATCGCCTCGGTCATCTGCGGCAGCCGCGCTTTCAGCGCGACGCGCAAGCGCTGCAGGTCGTCGCGGCGTTGCGCCAGCGATGGACGGTTGGCCTGCCAGGCGCTGCGCAGGGTGTGCAGGATCGCCGGGAGTTCGGTGGGATCGGTGTGGGCATCACTCATGCCGCGACTATAGCGGCCAGCCGCGTGAGGAATGGTAGTGCCGGCCGCTGGCCGGCAACCGCATGAGCCTCCGGACGGGTGTGCGTGGTTGCCGGCCAGCGGCCGGCACTACCGGGAAAGGAAAAGGGGCCGCGATTCGCATCGCGGCCCCTCTTCATACCGTGTGCTTCACCGTTACTTGGTGATGTCCACACCCTTGGTTTCATGCAGGAACAAGCCACCCACCACCACTGTCATCAACGCGATGATGATCGGGTACCACAGGCCGTAGTAGAGGTTGCCGGTACCGGCCACCAGTGCGAAGGAAATCGCCGGCAGGAAGCCACCGAACCAGCCGTTGCCGATGTGGTACGGCAGCGACATCGAGGTGTAGCGGATGCGGGTCGGGAACAGTTCGACCAGGTAGGCGGCGATCGGGCCGTAGACCATGGTCACGTACAGCACCAGCAGCCACAGCATGAAGATCGTGCCGGGGATGTTGATGCGCGCGTTGTCGGCCTTGGCCGGGTAGCCGGCGGTAGCCAGCGCGCCCTTCAGTTCGGCGCCGAACGCATCCCCCTTGGCCTTGCCGTCTTCCTTGGTCAACCCTGCCGCCTCGTAAGAGGTAACGGCCGCGCTGCCCACGTTGACCACCGCCAGCGAACCGGCCGGTGCCGGCTTGACGTCATACGGCACGCCGGCCTTGGTCAGCGCAGCCGTGGCCACGTCGCAGGAACTGGTGAACTTGCGCAGGCCGACCGGATCGAACTGGAACGAGCAGGTGTTCGGATCGGCGACCACCAGGGCCGGCGAGTTGGTACGCGCTTCCTCGATGGCCGGGTTGGCGAAGTGGGTCAGGCCCTTGAAGATCGGGATGTAGGTGATGGCGGCCAACAGGCAACCGACGAGGATGATCTTCTTGCGGCCGATGCGATCGGACAGCCAGCCGAAGAAGATGAAGAACGGCACGCCCAGCGCCAGCGCGGCGGCGATCAACAGGTAGGAGGTGGTGGCGTCCACCTTGAGCATGCTGCTCAGGAAGAACAGCGCGTAGAACTGGCCGCCGTACCACACCACGGCCTGGCCGGCGGCCGCACCCAGCAGCACCAGCAGCATCAGCTTGAGGTTGCCGTCCTTGAGGCTGTCACGGAACGGCGTCTTGGAGCCCTTGCCTTCGGCCTTCATCTGCTGGAACAGCGGCGACTCGCTCAACTGCAGGCGGATCCACACCGAGATGCCCAGCAGCACGATCGACACCAGGAACGGAATGCGCCAGCCCCAGGCTTCAAACGCTTCGTTGCCCAGGAAGTAGCGGCAGCCCAGGATGATCAGCAACGACATGAACAGGCCGAGCGTGGCCGTGCACTGGATGAAGCTGGTGTACAGGCCACGCTTGTCGGCCGGGGCATGCTCGGCAACATAAGTGGCTGCGCCACCGTACTCGCCGCCCATCGCCAGGCCCTGGGCCAGGCGCAGGATGATCAGGATCACCGGGGCGGCAAAGCCGATCGAGGCGTAGTTGGGCAGCACGCCGACCAGGAAGGTCGAGATGCCCATGATCAGGATGGTGACCAGGAAGGTGTATTTGCGCCCGATGCGGTCGCCCAGGCTACCGAAGAACGCCGCGCCGAACGGACGCACGAAGAAGCCGGCCGCGAACGCCAGCAGGGCGAAGATCATGCCCGTGGTTTCATTGACGCCACTGAAGAACTGCTTGGCGATGATCGCCGCCAGCGAGCCGTACAGGAAGAAGTCGTACCACTCGAAGACAGTCCCCAAGCTGGACGCGAAGATGACCTTCTTGTGTCCCTGGGTAAGTTGGGCTTTTGTTGGTGCAGGTGTCGTGGACATGGGACGTTCCCCTAGGTAGTGCCGACCGTTGGTCGGCAATGTTCTTTCTTAAAAACTGTATTTGGTGGTGAACTGCAGGCGGTTGATGTCGCCCTTGCGTCCGTCCTCGATCTCGCGCACGCCGTACATGTATTCCGCACCGATATCGACCTTGGGCATCGGCGTGTAGAAGATGTTGCCGCGGATGCTCTGCACGCTCTTGGTCACCAGCGGGCCAAGGCTGCCGTCGTTGTCGTAGTCGCTGCGTGCGTAGATCAGGTTGGTGCGCAGCTTCGGGGTGAAGGCGTGGCGCCAGCCCACGTAACCGGCCAGCACGCCGGTCGGGTTGAGCTCGTCGCGTGCCACGTCATAGGCGGTATCGGCGGTCACGCCCAGGCCCACGTAACGGGCGATGCCTTCGCCGCCGCTGACCTGGTAATGCAGGGTGTCGCTGCCGCCCATGACCCATTTGCCGCCCAGGGTCAGGCCGCCGCCGATCTTGTCGGCCTTGGCACCGGTGGTCTGATTGTCGATCTGCAGCTGGCGCACCACGCCACCCACGCCGAAGGTGCCCCAGTCGCCCTTCCAGCCATAACGCAGGGTCAGGTCGGGCAGCCCGCCGCGATCGGAGTTGCTCGATACGTTGGTCCACGCCCCGGTGATCGGATTGCGGGTGCCGGTGAGCAGGGTGGTTTCCGGATTTTCCAGCGCGACGCTGAAGCCGCCCTGGGTGTAGCGGATCTGCGCCTGGCGCACGAACAGGACGCCGTCGGTAGGCCCGACGAAATCAGCCGCTTCCGGCAACGAAGCTGCGTCCATGAAGTTCGACCAGGTCTGGCCGGCCAGCCAGTTGTTCCAGTACATGTACGCATGCCGCAGGGTTACGCCATAGGTATTGGTGGCGGTCTGGTTGCCCAGCGAGTTGCCGAAGAAGTCCATCTCGAAGAACGCGCCGGCCTTGTTGCCGCCTTCGCTGACGTTGTCGATGCCCAGGTTGAAGCGCGAGAACTTGGCGTGGGCGTTGTAATCCACGTCCGAGCGCTTGCCGCTGCCGCCGGCACCGGCCACCGGGGTCTGGCCCGGCAGGTACAGCGCGCGGCCGGTGGCGTCGTCGGCCAGCTGGCCATCACTGGTCTGGGTAGCCAGGAAATCGGCCTTGATGAAGCCGCCGATCTTGACCGTGGTGCCCGGCGCGGCGCCCGGGGTGATGGTGGTGACCTGGATCGGCTGCTTGCCCGCCGGGACCTGCGCGGACAACGGCTGCTGCGCCTGCACGGTCTTCACCGCGCTGACGTCGGTCTGGGCCTGGCTGATCTGGGTCTGTTGCTGCTGGCTGGTGGATACCAGCAGCTGCACCTGACGCTCCAGTTCGGCGATGCGGGCCTCCAGCGCCTTTTCTTTGGCGGTGTCGGCAAACGCCATGCCTGGCGCGATCAATGCAACGAACAGACAGGCGGCCAACGGCCGGCGTGTCGTCTTCAGAATACGGTGGCTCATGTTGCCCTCTCTCCCGGGTGGCAAGGCGAACGCCGCGCATGGGCACGGTCGAGCCGACAGTGCGGCCGCCGTGCCCGCAACGGCTATTGGCCATTAGTCGTACTCGCCCCGCCGGGGCGAGTACGACGCGGACGCCACCGGCGGCCGCCAGGTGCCACCGGCACCGCGTAGGTACCGACCGTTGGTCGGTACGCCGTTGGCCTGCCTCACGCCAACGGTCGTGAGCTACCCGGGCAAAGCACCACGTAGGTACCGACCGTTGGTCGGTACGCCGTTGGGTCTGTCTCACGACCAACGGTCGTGAGCTACCCGACCAACGGTCGTGAGCTACCGGGCCAACGGCCGCGAGCGCCCCGGCCCAAAGCACCCACGCAGGTACCCACCGTGAGCCACCGCATCGTCCCGGCTTCGACCAAGGTCTAATCACCCCGGCAGCGCGAAGGGGGGTGGATGCGGCAAACTGAGGGGGAGATGTCGCATCTTATGTTGCGACCGCACAACCCAAATCCAGTTGCAAGTGAGGGTGCCATGGCCGATCTTTACCCCGTCAAGGCGGATTTCTCCGCCAAGGCGCGCATTGACAAGAACACCTACGAAACGCTTTACCGCGAATCGATCGAGAACCCCGATGCCTTCTGGGGCAAGGCCGCGCAGCGCCTGCAGTGGTTCAAGAAGCCGACCACGATCAAGAACGTCAGCTACAACCTCGACGATTTCCGCATCAAGTGGTTCGAAGACGGCGAGCTCAACGCCAGCGTCAACTGCCTGGACCGCCAGCTCGAGCAGCGAGGCGACAAGGTGGCGCTGCTGTTTGAACCGGACAGCCCCGATGCGGCCGCGCAGGGGGTCACCTATCGCGAGCTGTATGAGCGCGTGTGCCGGCTCGGCAACGCGCTGCGCAGCCTGGGCGTACAGAAGGGCGATCGGGTCACCATCTACCTGCCGATGATCGTCGATGCGGCCGTGGCCATGCTTGCCTGCGCGCGCATCGGTGCGGTGCACTCGGTGGTGTTCGGTGGCTTTGCGCCGAACTCGATCGCCGACCGGGTGATCGACTGCGCCAGCAAGCTGATCATCACCGCCGACGAAGGTCTGCGCGGTGGCAAGAAGATTCCGCTGAAAGCCAATGTGGACGCCGCGCTGAAGCTGCCCGGCACCACCACGGTGGAAACCGTGCTGGTGGTGCGCCATACCGGCGGCGCGGTGGACATGCAGGCCCCGCGCGACCGCTGGTTCCACGACGTGGTGGACCCGCAGCCGGCGCAGTGCGAGCCCGAGCGCATGAACGCCGAAGACCCGTTGTTCATCCTGTACACCTCCGGCTCCACCGGCAAGCCCAAGGGCGTACTGCACACCACCGCCGGCTACCTGCTGTACGCGGCCTACACCCATGAGGCGGTGTTCGACCTGCGCGAGGACGACATCTACTGGTGCACCGCCGATGTGGGCTGGGTCACCGGCCACAGCTACATCGTGTACGGCCCGCTGGCCAACGGTGCCACCTCGCTGATGTTCGAAGGCGTGCCGAACTACCCGAACACTTCGCGGTTCTGGGAGGTGATCGACAAGCACCAGGTGACCATCTTCTACACCGCCCCCACCGCGATCCGCGCGTTGATGCGCGAGGGCGAGGCGCCGGTCAAGCGCACCTCGCGGGCCTCGCTGCGCCTGCTGGGCAGCGTCGGCGAGCCGATCAATCCCGAGGCGTGGCGTTGGTACTACGAGGTGGTCGGCGACAGCCGCTGCCCGATCGTGGACACCTGGTGGCAGACCGAAACCGGCGGCATCCTGATCTCGCCGCTGCCCGGTGCAGTCGATCTCAAGCCCGGTTCGGCCACCCTGCCCTTCTTCGGCGTGGTGCCGGCGCTGGTCAACGCCGATGGCGAGATCAAGGACGGCCCCACCGAGGGCAACCTGATCATCCGCGACTCCTGGCCGGGCCAGATGCGCAGCGTCTACGGCGACCACCAGCGCTTCATCGATACCTACTTCCGCACCTACCCGGGCAGCTACTTCACCGGTGACGGCTGCCGTCGCGACGAGGATGGCTACTACTGGATCACCGGCCGCGTCGATGATGTGATCAATGTGTCCGGCCACCGCATCGGCACCGCCGAAGTAGAGAGCGCGCTGGTGTCGCATCCGAAGGTGGCCGAAGCGGCCGTGGTCGGCTTCCCGCACGACATCAAGGGCCAGGGCATCTATGCCTATGTCACCCTGATTGCCGACGAAACGCCCAGCGACGCACTGCACAAGGAACTGATTGCCTGGGTGCGCAAGGAGATCGGGCCGATCGCCGCACCCGACCACCTGCAGTGGGCGCCGGGCCTGCCCAAGACGCGTTCGGGCAAGATCATGCGCCGCATCCTGCGCAAGATCGCCGAGAACGCACCGGACCAGTTGGGCGATACCTCCACCCTGGCCGATCCGTCGGTGGTGGCCTCGCTGGTGGAAGAACGCAAAGTCAAATGACGTAACCCTTCACCGGGACGGCGCAGGAAGTGACCGATGGTGACCCGCGCGGAGGGGCGCGGGTCATCATTGGACCGTATTTCTGCACGCGGTCACGGTGCCTCACGGCTCCATCTGATTAGCTATCCCCCATGACAACCCTCCTGATTGCCGATGACCACCCGCTGTTCCGCGAAGCCCTTCGTGGCGCGGTGCAGCGCGTGATTCCCGGCGTGCAGCTGTATGAAGCCGACAGCGTGGAAGCGCTGTACCAGCTGGCCGACCAGCACACCGACGCCGACCTGGTCCTGATGGACCTCAACATGCCCGGTGCGCAGGGCTTCAACGCACTGGTGCACATGCGTGCGCTGCACCCGCAGCTGCCGGTGGTGGTGGTGTCCGCGCGTGAAGAGCCCACCGTGATGCGGCGTGCGCTGGACCACGGCGCCTTCGGCTTCATTCCCAAATCCGCCGACTCGGACACCATCGGCCACGCGTTGGGCACCATCCTCGACGGCGAAACCTGGGCCCCGCCCGAAGCACACAACGTACCCCAGACCGGGCGCGAGGAACGCGAGATCGGCCAACGCCTGCGCGAACTCACCCCGCAGCAGTTCCGCGTGCTGCAGATGCTCGGTGTTGGCCGCCTCAACAAGCAGATCGCCTACGACCTCAACGTCTCCGAGGCCACCATCAAGGCCCACGTCACCGCGATCCTGCGCAAGCTGGGCGTCACCAACCGCACCCAGGCGGTGCTGATGGCCGGCAAGCTGGCCATTGATGACGAACAGATCGTGTTGCCCCCCGAAGAAGAGTAGGTCACCACCGTTGGTGGTGACGCTGTTGCCATCCGCAACCCGAGCCCCTTCGCAGCCGGCAGATCCTTGTGCAAAAGCCAAGCCACGGCGGCGTCAACAGCAGCCGACCCACGGTCGGCTCTACGTGTGCCCGGGTTATAGCCGGCGCTATGAAAGCCAGTATTACCTGCGCAATGCGCGCGAAACGCTCGAATTCCCGCACCCGGTGCTAAGCTTCGCGTCCCCTTGGGGAGTAGCCTGTTTCCTGCAATTGGGAAACGCCCGTATCAACATACTCGGCCAGTGCGCCGTGGTGCGGGTAGCCATGATGGTTGGCGAGACCAGCGGTCCGCGTGCGCAACGACAGGTTGGGCGCGAACGCGGTCCGTTGCCTGCAACCGCCCAACCTGCCGTGCCCGTCCATGTCCCCTCTCTCGATCCTGCTGATCGGCTTTGCCATGTCCACCGATGCCTTCGCCGCAGCGGTTGGCAAAGGCGCCGCCATGCGCAAACCGCGCTTCCCCGATGCCCTGCGCGCCGGCCTCATCTTTGGCGTGATCGAGGGCATCACCCCGATCATCGGCTGGCTGCTCGGCCGCGCCGCGCTGCAGTATGTCGAGGCGTTCGACCACTGGATCGCCTTCGGCCTGCTCGGTGCGCTCGGCGTGCACATGATCGTCAACGGCATCCGCCCCGATGACGGCGGCGACGACGAAGACCCCGACAAGCACCACGGCTTCTGGCGGCTGGCCATCACCGGTTTTGCCACCAGCATCGACGCGATGGCGGTCGGCATCGGCCTGGCCTTCCTCGATGTCCACATCGGCGTGATGGCACTGGTCATCGGGCTGTGCACCTTCGCCATGGTCACCGCCGGCATCATGCTTGGCCGCGTGCTCGGCACCATGGTCGGCAAGCGCGCGGAGATCATCGGCGGGGTGATCCTGATCATCATCGGCAGCACCATCCTGTACGAGCACCTCAGCGCTGCGACGGCCTGAACACCCGGCCTCTCCCTGCGCGCGGCTACAGGTCGCCGCGCGGAGCGTGGAAGGCCGCCAGGAACGCGCGCAGCGACGCTGGCTTGATCGGCTTGGTCAACAACCGGTAACCGCGCTCGCGCGCCATCCGTTTCAACTCATCGCGGCCGTCGGCGGTGAGCAGCGCGCCCGGGATCGCCCGTCCGGCCTTTTCGCGCAGCGCCACCAGCGTATCCAGCCCGTCCAGGCGGTCATGCAGGTGGTAATCCACCAGCATCACGTCCGGCTGTTCTTCCACCTTCTGCAACGCCTGGTCCACCGTGCTCGCGGTGATCACCTGCACCTGCCAGCGTCCCAGCAGCGCGCGCATGCCATCCAGGATTTCCTGGTCGTTGTCCACGCACAGCACGCGCATGCCCGCCAGCGAATCGGGGCGGGCCTGCAGCGGCGGCGACGTTGCCGGGGCGGCGATCGGCAATGCCGGCGCGTCCACCTTGGGTAGCAGGATCGAAAACATGCTGCCGGTGCCCACCCGGCTGCGCGCATTCAACCGGTGGTCGAGCAGGCGCGAGATGCGCTGGCAGATCGACAGGCCCAGTCCCAGTCCCTGCTCGCCCCAGTCGAAGGGCTGCTGGTAACGGTGGAACTCATCGAAGATCTGCTGCATGTGGTGCTCGGGAATGCCGGGGCCGGTATCCCACACCTGCAGTTCCACTTCGTCGCCACGGTGGCGCACCGCCAGCACGATGCGGCCCTGGCGGGTGTAGCGCAGTGCATTGGCGAGGAAGTTCTGCAGCACCCGGCGCAGCAGACGGCGATCGCTGCGCACCCAGGCCGGCCGCGCTGAAAGATCCATGCGCAGGCCGCGGCCGGCGGCGACCGGCGAGTACTGCGCGGCCAGCTCGCGCATCAACAGGCCCACATCGAAATCGCCAATCACCGGGTGCAGGCCGCCGGCATCCAGCCGCGACACATCCAGCAGCCCATCCAGCAGTTCCTCGGCGGCACGCAGCGAGGCATCCACGCGCTCGGCCAGGTGGCGCTGTTCTTCGTTGTTGTGGTGGGTCTCGCGCAGCGCCGAGGCGAACAACCGCGCTGCGTTCAGCGGTTGCAGCACGTCATGGCTGATCGCCGCCAGGAAGCGCGTCTTGGATTGCTGTGCCATCTCGGCCACGTGCGAGCGCTCGGCCACGCGCTGCTCCAGGGTTTCGTTGGCCTCCAGCAATGCCCTTTCGGCATGCTTGTAATCGGTGATGTCGTTGTAACTGGTGACATAGCCGCCACCCGGCAGCGCCTGGCCGCGCATTTCGATTACTTTGCCATCGCTGCGGGTGCGCTCGAAGATATGCGGCGAGCCGGCGCGCATATAGCCGATGCGGCGGTTGATCTGTATGTCGATATCGCCCTCGCCCAACTCGCCGCGCTCGGCGTTGTAGCGGATCAGGTCGGCCACCGGCCGGCCGACATAGAGCATGCCGTCGGGGTACCCGAACATCTGCTGGTAGCGGCGGTTCCAGGCGGTCAGGCGCATGTCCGGATCGACCACGCTGACCCCGGCGCTGATGTTCTCCAGCGTGGTCGACAGGATCTCGCGGTTGAAGCGCAGCTCCTGCCCCGCTTCATCCAGTACCGCCACCACCTCGCCCAGGTCCATGCCCGAGCCGCGCAGCAGGCTGGTCAGCAGCAGGCGCGCCGACGCCGCACCGATCGAGGCCGCCAGCAGGCGCTCGGTGAACTGCACCCAGGCGCGGTCGGCCGGCGCGGACGCCTGCAGTTCGCGGCTCATCGACTGCGCCTGCTCGAAGAACGATCGCCGCGCGTGGCGATCACCCACCACGCGCGAGGCCAGTGCCAGCAGGTCGCCGACATGTACGTTGCCCGGCCACGCACCGGCCACCGAAGGCCGCTGCGCGTAAGGGTCCAGGAACGGGGCGGCACGCAGGCGCTCGTCCACGCCCGGCCGCCAGCGCACCGACACCAGCACCATCGCGGCCACGTTGACCAGCAGCGACCAGAACGTACCGTGGGTGAGCGGGTCCCAGCCGCGCATGCCGAACAGGTGTTGCGGCTGCAGCCACTCGATGCCGAACGGGCCCTGCACCAACCACGCCGCATCCATCCAGCCGGCATGGGTCAGCGCCGGCAGCAGCAGCGTGTAGGCCCAGGTGCCGAAGCCGAGCAGCATGCCGACCTCCACGCCCTTGCGGCTGGCACCGCGCCAGTACAACCCGCCGATCAGCCCCGGCGCGAACTGCGCCACTGCCGCGAAGGCCATCAGCCCGTACGAGGCCAGCGTGCTGTCGTTGCTGCTGCCGCGGTAGTAGCTGTAGGCCGCCAGCGCCAGCAGCAGGATCGCCGTGCGCCGGATCCACAGCACCCGCGAGGCGACATCGGCCGCTTCCTGGTGGTCGCCACTGCGGCGCAGCAGCACCGGCATCACCAGGTCGTTGCTGACCATGGTGGCCAGCGCGATGGAGGCCACGATGACCATGCCGGTAGCGGCCGAGAAACCGCCCACGTAGGCGACCAGGGCCAGGAACTTGCGCCCTTCGGCCAGCGGCAGGGCCAGCACCATGCTGTCGTCAGCCACGCTGCCACCGGTACCGAACAGGGTGACCCCGGCGGTGGCGATCGGAATCACCATCGCCGAAATGATCACCAGGTAGGCGCCGAACATCCAGCGCGCGCGGCGGATATCGCGCACGTCGCCACACTCCACCACGGCCACGTGGAACTGGCGTGGCAGGCAGATGATCGCAAGGAAACTGAGCAGCGTCTGCGAAATGAACCCCACCGGCGGCAACCCACTGAACAGGGTGTGCGCCGACCGCAGCACCGCATCGGTACGGTCGCTCAACCACAGGTAGGCGAACAGCCCCAGCGCCACCATCGCGATCAGCTTGACCATCGACTCCAGCGCGATGGCCAGCATCATGCCGTGGTGGTGCTCGGTAGCATCCACCTGACGGGTACCGAACAAGGTGGCGAACAAGGCCATCAGCAGCGCCACGTACAACGCCGGATCGGTGAAGAAACCGGTGGGGCCGACGTTGCCGGTGAGCACCTGCAGGCTCATCGCCACCGCTTTGTACTGCAGCGCCAGGTACGGCACGATGCCGATCAGCGCGATTACCGCCACCAGCGCCGCCAGCCGGCGTGAGCGCCCGAACCGCGAGGAGATGAAGTCGGCGATGGACACCACGTTCTGGCTACGTGCGATCAGCGCCAGGCGTTCGATGATGCGCCAGCCGAACAGCCACAGCAGCAGCGGCCCCAGGTAGATCGGCAGATAACCGATGCCGTGGCGTACCGCCGTGCCGACCGCGCCATAAAAAGTCCACGACGAGCAGTACACCGCCAGCGCCAGGCTGTAGACCACCGGGCGCAGCCACGGCCGGTCCGGATACATCGGCCGTCGGTCGCCCCACCACGCCACGCCGAACAGCAGCGCGGCATAGACCACCGATACCAACAGCAGGATCCAACTGGAGACCACGGGGTGATTCCGTCAGGGCAGGGGCCGTAGATCACGACCGGTGGTCGTGATGAAACCACAGTCGCCCGGTAGATCACCACCATTGGTCTTGATGGCACCCACCCGGCAGGTCACGACCGTTGGTCGTGACCGCAGCGGATCATTCGGCCGGGACGCCCATTTCCTTCAGCAGCGCCGGCGCCGGGTAGACCTTGGCCAGCAGCCAGCGCAGGTAGCGCATGTCCACGTGCACGGCGCGCTTGTAGCGCGGGTCGAACCACCAGCTGGCACTCACCGACTCCCAGTTGCTGTCGAAGTTCAGCCCGATCAGCTCGCCCTTGGCATTGAGCACCGGTGAGCCGGAGTTGCCGCCGGTGGTGTCCAGGTTGGTCAGGAAGTTGACCGTCTGGATCTTCAGCACCGGGTCGGCGGTGGAACCGAAATCGCCCTTGGCGATCGCCGCCAGCAGCGGCTTGGGCGCGTCGAACGGATAGGCGTTGGTATTCTTTTCGACGATCCCGGCCACGGTAGTCACCGGATCGACATGCACCGCATCGCGCGGCGACAGCGCCTCCACCTTGCCGTAGCTGATGCGCAGGGTGCGGTTGGCATCGGGATACACCGCGCGGCCCTGTTTGGCCCGCCATGCAAACAGTGCCCGCATGTAGGCCGGGCGCAGGCGCAGCTGCTCGCCCGCGCGCGCCTTGCTCTGGTCGTCCAGGCGCAGCTGCGCGGCCACCAGCGGGCCAGCCAGGTCGATCAGCGGGTCACGCGCCAGCGGCTTGCCGTCGCGGGCGGCGGCGAAGCGTGACAGGCGCTGCGCTTCATCGCCCAGCGTGGTGCTGGCGTACAGCCCGTCCAGCGCCTTGGCCAGCGCTGCCGGGGTGCGCCCGAAGGCCGCGTCGAACTCGGGCACGCGTTGTGCCTCGGGCAGCTGCTGGTAGCGGGTCAGCAGCGTGGTCAGCAGCGCCTTTTCCACCTCGGGCGAATAGCGACGCTGCACCTGCTTCAAGGTGCCTTCGATCAGCGCCAGGTCGCGCTGCTGGTAGCCGCTTTCGCGCTCGGCATCGGGCTTGGCCGATTCAATGCGCAGGCGTTCCAGGGTCAGCGCCGAACGCAGCAGCTGGCTCTGCGCCGACAGCAGGTCCAGCAGCAGGTCGCGTTCACCCACCGACGCGCCCTGCGACAGCGAGCCCAGCAGCGCCTGGATGTCGCCCTGGAATTGGGCGTCGGTAGCCTTCAGCATCGCGCCTTCGTCGCTGGCGCGCTGGGTCTTGGCATCGCTGCGCAGCAGGCCTTCCAGCTCGCCAGCGGCACGCTTGCGGTTGTTCTTCAGCGACTGCAGCTGCGAGGCGTAGCGGGTACGCGCCTGCGCATCCTTGGCGGTGGCCGCCTCGATGGTGTCGATCATCTGCTGGAACACCGCCACCCGGCGCGGCAGCACCGCATCGACCTGGCCGGCGAACTCGGCCGCGGTGCGGTGGCGGTAGGTGATGCCCGGGTAGCCGGCCAGCATCGCGTAGTCGCCGGTTTTGGGGCCATCGATGGCCATCTTCAGGTGCGCCGGCGGCTGGTAGGGCACGTTGTCCACGCTGTACGGGGCCGGCTTGCCGTCCTTGCCCACGTAGGCACGCAGCAAGGTGAAATCGCCGGTGTGGCGCGGCCACATGAAGTTGTCGATCTCATCGCCGTAGTTGCCGATCGCGCGCGGCGGCGCGTATACCAGCCGCACATCGCTCAGTTCGAGCTGGCGGATGCGGTAGAAATCGGTGCCGTAGTACATGTCGGCCACGCTGCAGCGCACGTTGCCTTCTTTTTCGCAGTCGGCCACCAGCTGCTTGCTGGCGCGGTCCACCGCATCGAAGTAGGCCCGGCCGGTCTGGCCGCGCGCATCGCGCAGCACCTCGTCGGTGACCTTGTCGAAACCGGTGGTGACCAGCACGCGGAAATCCGGGTTGGCCGCGCGCTCGTCGCCGCGGCCCTGGGCGATGAAGCCATCGTCGATCAGGTTGTGCTCGGGCGAGCTGTTGTACTGGATCACGCCCATCGCCACGTGGTGGTTGGTGAGCAGCAGGCCATCGGCGGACACGAACGAACCGGTGCCACCGCCGGCACGTACGACGGCACTCAACGGGGGCGCGGTGACGTTGGCCAGGTCGGCCGGGTCACCCTTGAAGCCTGCCGCTTTCAGCGACTTGGCCAGCGCCGGCAGCTGGGTCGGCATCCACATGCCTTCATCGGCGTGGGCGCCGGCGGCAAGGGTCAGGCCGAGGGCCAGGGCGGTGGCGAGAGGTTTGCGTGGCGACATGGGCACTTCCGGTACGTCAGAACAGCCCGGGACCATAGCCGCTGCGCCCCGCAGGGGCAACGGCCGATGGTTGGGTAGCCAGCAGCATCACGACCAACGGTCGTGATCTACTTTTCTCTTCGCCAGTTCAACGAACCGCGGTTTTCCACCGTGCTCGACTCTACTTCCAGGTCAAACCCACGGCGCAGCAGGTACTTCAACGTCAGCACCGAGCCGCTGCCCACCAGCGATACGCCATACCCCACATACAGCTTGGGCGAGATGTACTTGCCCACGCCGATCACCGACCCGCCCAGCGCGCGCGACTGGCTCACCCCGGCATCGTCCAGGCCGAGCTTGGCCCCCAGCTGCGAGGCGAGCAGGCCGCTGCCGGCCGAGATCGCCGCCGAGGCCGCGTTGACCTGCTGGGCCTGGTCGCTGCTGGCACCGGTCAGGCTGCGGCCCAGCACCAGGTAGGCCAGTGCTTCGGACTGCGACATCGCCGGGTCCGACCACACATCCACGCGTGGTGACTGCGCGCGCCCGGTGACATCGATCCCGGCGGTGACATCGCCGATCCGGCGCTCGGCGCGGATGTTGATGCGCGGGTCGGCCACCGCGTTGTAGTTCCAGCTGAGGTTGCCGCGGGTGATGGTCAGGTCCTGGCCATACGCCTTGTAACGCCCGCTCACTTCCAGCCCGCCGTTGGCGGTCATTTCGCGGCCCGGTCGCGACCACACCTGCATCTTGCCGCCCAGCGCACCCTTCAGACCGAATCCGCTCATCTTGACCTTGTCGCCGAGGCTCACGGTCAGGTCCATGTCCAGCGGCGAGGTCGGCGTTGCCTCCGGATCGACCGGATCCAGCACCACCACGTCCTCGGACACCGATGTGCCCCGGTCCAGGCGTTCCAGGTCCAGGTCGGCCTCGGGCACGTGCACGGTGCCGCGCAGTTGCATCGCGGTACCGGCCAGGGTGAACTCCAGGTTGGGATTGGCAACCACGCGCAGTTCGCTGGTGTTGGCCAGCAGCACGTTCTCGCCATGGATGTGCAGTTGCAACGGTTGCGCATCGCCGAACCACGACAGCCCGCCATCCACGTACAGCGTGCCCTTGCCGGAGTTGGCCTGCGCGCTGATCTTGGCCGAGCCGTCCGGCTGCGCGATGAAGCTGCCTTTGCCTTCAGCGAAGGTCAGGCCCAGCGCCGGGAACTCGCCATTGAACTTGCTCAGCGTTGCTTCGCCGCCCAGCGTCGGCGTGCCGCGGGTGCCGCGCAAGCTGACGTGGCCTTCGATCAGACCGGTGGGACGCACGATGTCCGGCGAGAACAACTCCAGCCAGTACAGCCGCGCGATGTTCATGTACAGCTCGCCGTTGAGCGGCGCATTGGCATCCCAACCGGTCTGCACCTTGGCATCGACGAAGCCGTCGCCCTTGAAACCGACGCCGAGCTTGGCGTTGATCTGCGCCGGGGTCATGTCCAGCGTGGCCGAGAACTGGTCGTAGCGCACCAGTTCGCCACGGGCGTTGTCGCCTAGGCGGATGCCGCCTTCGGGCGATGCGATCTTGACCGTGCCCTCGAAGGTGTTGCCACGTGGGCGGATACGCCCGTCCAGGGTCAGCTCACCGCGCAGGTACATGCGCCGCCCCGATTGCGGCGGCAGCCACGGCTGCACCAGCGACAGCGGCAAGGCATCGCCGCGCACCAGCAGGCCTTCGCGCGGCCAGTTGGCGCTGGCGCACAGCGCGCCACCGGTGGCCGCCCCCAGGCAGGTATCGCTGAGGGTGAAATTGCTGCCCTGTACGCTGAAGGTGGCCGGCGCCCGCAGGCTCCACGCATCGCCCTTGACCGGTGCGATGCGCAGCGCGCCGAGGTCGCCGCGCCACGCCTGGCCCTGCTGGCGTACGGCCCCCTGCAGTGCGATCGCGCCGAGTTCGTTTTTGGTCTGTGCCTCCAGGCGCAGGTTGGAGACGCTGCCGCGGGCATCCACGTTGAGCGTATCCAACAGCATGCCGACCTGCACCTTGCTGCCCTGCACGGCCAGCGTGCCGGTGTCGCCCTGCCATGGCAGGCGGCCCTTGATGCTGATCGCCTCGGCGCTCCAGTCCTCCCAGCGCAGGCCGCTGCCGACCAGGTCGGCGGTGATGTCCGGCGCCGCACGCGGCCCCTTCACCTGCACATGGCCGCGCAGGCTGCCGGTGCTGCCAGGCAGCAGGTCGTCCAGCTGCACCGGCTCCAGCTGCGCGTCGATGTCGAGCCGGTCGCCGACCGAGCCCTTGGCGCTCAGGCGGCTGTTGCCCAGCGCCAACGTCAGGTTGCCCTCGCCCTGCTCGCCACGCAGGGCGAACTTGCCCTGCGCATCCAGCGCGCGCTTGCGCAGCGTGCCCTTGATGCCCGGCACGTCGACGGTGGCTTCATAGGACCCGGCGGTACCAACCGGGCTGCCGGCCGGCGGCGGCAACTGCCGCCCCTTGGAAGCCAACGCGCCGGACAGCTTGCCGTCCCAACCCGGGGCGAAGTAACCCGGATCGAAACCGGCCAGCTTGGCGGCAACGTCCCAGTCCAGCTGCGGTGCCCACGCCACCTGCCCGGTGACATCCAGCGAGCCGCCCGGCGTACTGGCCTGCAGCTGCTTGATCTGTGCGTTCTGATCGTTGCCACGTACGTCGAACTGCAGGTCGGCGACCTGCTTTTCGCGTTCCACCGAGGCCTTGCCCACGGCCGCCCATGCTTTCAACGTACCGGCCAGGCCCAGGCGCGCTTCCTTCAGCGTCACCGGCACCGGCGCGGCCGCACCCGGGGTGGTGGTGTCGGCGGCGGGCACGAAGGTCAGGTCGTTGGCGACGATGGAGAAGCGCAGGCTGGCGTTTTCCTTGTCGGTGAAATCGGCCTTGCCCTGCAACCGCGCCTGGCCGCCGAAGGCCTTGACCTGCAACGGCGCCACAGTCAGCACCTGGTCGGCCAGGCCAATCTTGGACGGGGCCAGTTCCACCGCGATGTCGCCCTGTTTGAAGCGGCCCTGCAGGTTGGCCTGGCCTCCTTTGCCATCGGCCTGGAAATCCAGTGCCATCGGGGTGCTCGCGCCGGCATCCATCCCGGGCACCAGCAGCGCCAGGTCCAGTTGCTTGCTGCGTGCGCTGGCCTTCCACACCGGATCGGTGCGGCCATCGAACACCAGGCTGGCCTGCAGCGGCGCTGGCGCGTTACCGGCCACCGCCACTTCCATATGCCCCAGGTCGCCACGTGCGACCAGGCCCAGCCGCGCCGGGGTACGCCCGCGCGGGGCCGGCAGCAGTGCGCCGAGGGTGATGTCGGTGTCGTAATTGCTGCGCGGCAGGTAGCGTCCGTCCACGCGGAAGTCGCCCATGTCGCTGTCGATCTTGAGCTGGGTGGCGCGGAATTCGCCATTGGCGATTTCCACCCCGCCGCGCAGCTTGGCGATGTCGATCAGCGGCTGCTGCGCCTGGGTGATACGGAACCCATCGATGATGATGGTGTCGGCCTGGATCGCCAGCGGCATCTCGATCTGCGGCAGCGAATCGGGCCACGACGGCAGCTCGAACGGTTCCTCGCTCTTGGCCAGGTTGAGCGTGGCGTTCTTCAGCTGCAGCGCATCGAGCCGCAGCTTGCGGCCCAGCAGCGGGCGGATGTCCGGATCCAGGTAGGCGCGCTCGGCGGTGAAGTGGATATCGTCGTAACGGAAATCCAGGTCGTGCAGCACCAGCGGGCCGGCGACCGGGCCATCGACCTTGCTCCAGGTCAGGCTGGCGCCCACCGGCAACCGCGCCACCACCTGGGCCAGCAGCACGTCGCGGCCGGCCACGGTCTGCAGCAGCCAGTACACCAGCAGCAGGGCCAGCAGCACCAGGCCCAGCACGGTCAGGCCGGACCATGCCCAGAAGCGGCGCCTGCGATAGAAGCGGCGGCGCGGCGGCGGCGGTGCGGCAGAAGCGGAAGGCGTCGGCGTGCTCACAGGTCCGCTCCGATGTTCAGGTACAGCTGGAACTGCGAGTCGGGGTCGTTCAGGCCGTGCGCGATATCCACGCGCACCGGGCCCACCGGCGATTTCCAGCGCACGCCGAAGCCCACACCGGTATGCAGGTCGATGGTGTTGTCGAACGCGCTGCCGGTATCGACGAACACCGCCGCGCCCCACGGACCGCCCTTGAAGTAGTGCTCGTACTCGGCCGACCCGACCACCAGGTTCTTGGCGCCCAGCGCGAATTTATCCGGCTCGGGGGTGCGCGGGCCGACTTCGCGGTACGCGTAGCCGCGGATGCTGCGGTCGCCACCGGCGAAGAAGCGCAGGCTGGGCGGCATCGCCACCAGGTCGCTGGTCCAGGTGGTACCGCCTTCGCCGCGCAGGATCAGGCGGTCGGTGTCGCCGATCGGCACGTACCAGCGCAGCACCATGTTGGCCTGCACGAAGCTGGTGTCCGAACCGACCCCTTCCACGCCGGTGCGCAGGGTCGCGCTGCCGCTGATGCCCTTGCGCGGGAACAGCCGGTCGTCGACGTTGACGTAATCGGCCACCAGCTGCGGGTAGACCAGCGTGGAGGTGTTGTAGACCGCATTGGTGAATTCGGTGCCCGAGGCATAGCGCCAGCGCTCGCGCAGCGCGTTGACCGAGGCGATCGCGGTCCAGTTCTCGTTGATCTCACCGCTGCGGCTGGCGCTCAGCTTGAAGTTGCGCAGGTCGATGTAGTCGGTCTGCTCGTCGTAGGCGCTGGCGGTGAACGCATACCAGCCATCCAGCCACTTGAACGCCGGAATGCGGTAGCTGGTGACCAGGCTCTTGCGCTTCTGCGCATAGTCCAGCTGGGTGTTCATCTTGTGGCCGCGGTTGTTCAGGAACCGCCGCTCCAGGCCACCGCGCACACCGGCCCCACTCTCGCTGCCGTAGCTCAGGCCGGCGGTGTAGATGGTGCGCTTGGCCCGGGTCAGGTTGACGTCCACCGGCACATCGCCATGTTCATCGGCCTGGTCCGGGCGCGGCTGGATGTCGATCACGCTGAAGTAGTCCAGCTTGGTCAGCGACTCCCGCAACCGGTCCAGCTTGCCTTCGTGGAAATAGCTGCCCTTGTCCCAGTAAACCAGCGGATCGAACAGCCTGTCGACGAAGTAATCCTGGTGGAAGCGGATGTCACCTATGTTGTAGCGGCGGCCGCTGTCCCAGGTCAGGTCGATGTCCGCGGCGTTCTCCGCGCGGGTAATCTGCACCTGGCGCTGGGTGTAATCGGCATCGAAGTAACCGCGTTCGGCCAGGCGCCGGGTGACGGTGATCTTGCTGGCTTCGTACTGGGTGTGCTCGAAGCGCTGGCCTTTGCGCGGCTTGAACTTTTCCAGGTCGTCCTGCAGGTACTGGTCGTTCTGCGCCGGGCCGGTAATGTCGATGTGCTCGCGCCGGACCAGGGTCGGCACGCCTTTGTCGACATGGATCACCACGCGCAGGTTCTCGCCTTCGCGGGGGCTTTCGACCGTGATCACCGGGTTGTAGTAGCCAAATGGCTCCAGTGCGCCACGGGTCTGGCGTTCGGCCTGGGACAGCAGGTACTCCAGCCGCGACTCGCCCTGCGGTTTGCCGATGGTGTCGTAAAGCGACAGCGAGACCTCGATGTTCTCGATCATCTCGGCGTCGTCGCCCTTGTCCAGTCCGTTGATGTCCACTTTCTCGATGGTGCCGCGGGCGTGTGCCACCGAGACGGTGGCCAGCGACAGGAACATCAGTGGAAGGGCGTAATTCTTTGGCTGCATGGGCACAGCATAACGGGCCATCGTGACCATGCGAAATCGGCGGGGGCGTTTCATGAATGAGGTGAAGACGCTGTTAAATTCAGCCACCTTCGTCCATCTATCCGCGTACACGACACGCCCCGCCGTAGAGCCGACCGTTGGTCGGCTGCGTCACCCCGGTCGACATCGGACGACAACGGCAGCCGACCAACGGTCGGCTCTACGGCGGGGTGCCCCCCATCAGCTGGACAGGTGCTCGATCGCCGCCACGCTGCCCAGGCGATCGCCCAGGCGCTTGAGCAGGGCCAGGCGGTTGGCCCGCAAGGCCGGGTCTTCGGCATTGACCATCACCGCATCGAAGAACGCATCCACCTGCGGACGCAGCCGCGCCAGGCGGTTGAGCACGCTGATGTAGTCCTTGTGGTGCAGGCTGGCGTTGCTGTCGTTGATGGCCGCTTCCACCGCTTCGGCCAGCTCGCTTTCGGCCGGCTCGGCCAGCAGCGCCGGGTCGACCATGCCCGGGATCTCGCCCTCGGCCTTGCGCAGGATGTTACGGATGCGCTTGTTGGCCGCGGCCAGCGCCTCCGCTTCGGGCAGCGCGGCGAAGGTGCCGATCGCATCGATGCGGCGGTCAAGGTCGTACAGCGAGGCCGGCTTCAACTCGGCTACCGCATTGAAATGCGTGGCCGGCACGCCCTTGTCGGCGTAGTAACCGCGCAGGCGATCGAGGATGAAGTCGTAAAGATCCTGCGGCAGCGCCTCGGTCTTGCGCTCCACGCTGGGCTGCACGCCCGCCGGCAGTGCGGCAATCGCCGTGGCGATCAGCGCGCGCAGGTCGATGTCGATACCCGATTCGATGATCGTCCGCGCCAGCCCCAGCGCATTGCGGCGCAGCGCGAACGGGTCCTTGTTGCCGGTCGGCTTCAACCCTGCGGCAAACCCGCCTGCCAGGGTGTCCAGCCGCTCGGCGATGGCCAGCACCTTGCCCAATGCCGACAGCGCGATGTCATCGCCACCGAAGCGCGGCTGGTAGGCCTCGTCGATGGCCAGCGCCACCTCGGGCGATTCGCCACCGGTCAGCGCGTAGTGGCGGCCGGCGATGCCCTGCAGTTCCGGGAATTCGTTGACCATGCGCGACTGCAGGTCGTTCTTGGCCAGCAGCGCGGCGCGCCTGGCCAGCACCGGGTCGGCGCCCACCTGCGGCGCGATCGCCTCGGCGAGTGCGACCACGCGCTGCACCTTGTCGGCCACGCTGCCCAGCTTGGCCTGGTAGGTGACGGTCCTGAGACCGTCTCCCATCGATTCCAGGCCCTGCTTGAGGTCTTCGTCGAAGAAGAACTTGGCATCGGAGAAGCGCGGGCGGATCACCCGCTCGTAGCCCTTGGCCACTTCGGCCACATCCCTGGACTCGATGTTGGCGATACCGATGAACTTCTCGGTCAGCTTGCCGCCAGCATCCAGCACCGGGAAGAACTTCTGGTTGATCTCCATCGTCTCGATCAGCGCTTCCTGCGGTACCGCCAGGAACTCACGCTCGAAACTGCACAGCACCGCGGCCGGCCATTCGACCAGGTTGACCACCTGCTCCAGGTTGTCGGGAGTGATCCGTGCCTGGCCACCGGCCTGGGTGGCCGCGGCAGTGACCGCCTCGACGATGCGCGCCCGGCGCACGTCGGCATCCACCAGCACATAGGCGGCCTGCAGCGACGCGATGTAGTCATCCGGGGTGGTCAGCCACACCGTCTTGTCGTGCATGAAGCGATGGCCGCGGCTCATGCGGTCGGCGGTCAGGCCCAGCAGTTCGGCCTCGACGATGTCGCCGCCGTGCAGCAGCACCAGCCAATGCACCGGCCGGGCGAACCCATAGGCGTGGCTGCCCCAGCGCATCGGCTTGGGGATCGGCATCGCCGCGATCGCCTCGCGCAGGATCTCCGGCAGCAACGTGGCGGTACGCGCGCCCGGAGTAGTGGCGCGGTGCACGAAGCGCTCGCCCTTGGCATCGGTGGTGCGCTCCAGTGCGCTCCAGTCGAGCCCGGCCTTGGCCGCGAAGCCCTGCAGCGCCTTGGTCGGCTGGCCGTCGGCATCCAGCGCGATGTTCAGGTACGGGCCCAGCACTTCGGAATGCTGCTCGGGCTGTTCCACCGCCACGCCGGGCAGCAGCACCGCCAGCCGGCGCGGGGTCGACAGCGGCTTGGCATCGCCCAGCTCGACGGTCACGCCACGCTTGGCCAGCCCGTCGACCACGCCATCGAAGAACGCCTGGGCCAGGCCCGGCAGCGCCTTGACCGGCAGTTCTTCGGTCCCCAGTTCAATCAACAGCGGCAGCATCGTGCTCATGCCTGCACCTCCTTGGCGGCAATCGCTTCGATGCGCTTGGCCTGGTAAAGCTTCGCCACCGCCTGGGCCAGCGCGCGCACGCGCAGGATGTAGCGCTGGCGCTCGGTCACGCTGATCGCGCGGCGCGCATCGAGCAGGTTGAAGGCATGGCTGGCCTTGCATACCTGCTCGTAGGCCGGCAGCGGCAGGCCGACATCGACCAGCTTCTGCGCTTCCTTTTCGCACGCATCGAAGCGATGGAACATTTCGTCCACGTCGGCGTATTCAAAGTTGTAGGTGCTCTGCTCGATCTCGTTCTGCAGGTACACATCGCCGTAGGTCACCGGCGTGCCGTCCGGCCCGTAGGTCCAGACCAGGTCGTAGACGTTGTCGCAGTTCTGCAGGTACATGCACAGGCGCTCGAGACCATAGGTGATCTCGCCCAGCACCGGCCTGCACTCCAGGCCACCGGCCTGCTGGAAGTAGGTGAACTGGGTCACTTCCATGCCGTTGAGCCACACTTCCCAGCCCAGGCCCCAGGCGCCCAGCGTCGGCGACTCCCAGTTGTCCTCGACGAAGCGCAGGTCATGCACCAGCGGGTCGATGCCCAGCGCCTTGAGCGAATCCAGGTACAGCTGCTGGATGTTGTCCGGGCTCGGCTTCATCGCCACCTGGTACTGGTAATAGCGCTGCAGGCGGTTGGGGTTCTCGCCGTAGCGGCCATCGGTGGGACGGCGCGACGGTTGCACATACGCGGCATTCCAGCTTTCCGGTCCGATCGAACGCAGGAACGTGGCCGGGTGGAAAGTGCCGGCGCCCACCTCCAGGTCCAACGGCTGGATCAGCACGCAGCCCTGCTGCGCCCAATACTGGTTGAGGGTCTGGATCAGGCCCTGGAAAGTGATCGGAACGCTCTTGGTGACGGACATGCGGCGGATTCTTGCCTGCAGGAGGGGTGCGCTAGTATAGCGAGGCGCCCCCGCGGCCTGAGTGCGCTGCGGTGATGAACCTCCCCGCATGCGTCCGGCCACCGCCGCGCACGCCGTTGAGATGTCCAGCGACCGGTCCGGGGGGAATCCGGCCACCCCTTCCATTTCTGCGTGCCCGGCACGCCCTGAGGATCTTCGCGGATGGATCAGCGCCCCGTGGCACCCCTCCCCTCCCAGGCCGTGGCCGCATTGCCCGCGGGCCGGCTCGGCTTCGAGCAGGTGGTGGCGGCCCTGGTCGCCGACGGCCTGGTGGCCGAGTCGGACCTGGAGCGCATCCGCTTCTCTGCCCAGGGCGCGCGCAACGCCAGCGAAGTGCACCCGCTGGTGCTGCTGGCCAATCTCAAGCTGGCCGCCAGCGGAGGCGGCGAGCTGGGCCTGGAGCGGTTGACCGAATGGCTGGCCACGCGCACCGGCACCCGCTACCTGCGGATCGACCCCACCCGGGTCGATGTGGCCTCGGTGACGGCCCTGGTTTCCCATGCCTATGCACGCCGCCACCGCTTCCTGCCGCTGGCAGTGGACAGCGAGCGGCTGCTGGTGGCCACCAGCGAGCCACTGGCCCAGGAATGGCTGCGCGACCTGCAGCACCTGACCCGGCGCCGGATCGAGCTGGCCGTGGTCAATCCGCTGGACCTGCACCGCTACACGATGGAGTTCTTCGGGGTGACCCGTTCGGTGCGCGGCGCGCGCGGCGACGTGCGCGGCGAGACCAACAGCACCCTGCCCAGCTTTGAACAACTGGTCGAGCTGGGCCGCGCCGGTGACGTCAACGCCGATGACCAGCACATCGTGCACATCGTCGATTGGCTGCTGCAGTACGCCTATGAACAGCGTGCGTCGGACATCCACCTGGAACCGCGCCGCGACATGGGCCGCATGCGCTTCCGCATCGACGGCGTGCTGCACAAGGTGTTCGAGGTGCCGCCGGCGGTGATGACCGCCGTGGTCAGCCGCATCAAGGTGCTCGGGCGCATGGACCTGGCCGAGCGCCGACGGCCGCAGGACGGCCGCATCAAGACCCGCTCGCCGGGCGGGCGTGAAGTGGAAATGCGCCTGTCGACCATGCCCACCGCGTTCGGCGAGAAGTGCGTGATGCGCATCTTCGACCCGGATGCGGCCTTCAAGAGCATCGACCAGCTCGGTTTCAGTCCCCAGGAAGCAGCCGGCTGGACCGCTCTGGTCGAGCGCCCGCACGGCATCGTGCTGGTCACCGGGCCCACCGGCTCGGGCAAGACCACCACGCTGTATTCCACGCTCAAACGCCTGGCCACGCCGGAGGTGAACGTGTGCACGGTGGAAGACCCGATCGAAATGATCGCGCCGGAATTCAACCAGATGCAGGTGCAGACCAACATCGACCTGGATTTCGCCAGCGGCGTGCGCACCCTGCTGCGGCAGGACCCGGACATCATCATGATCGGCGAAATCCGCGACCTGGAAACCGCGCAGATGGCGGTCCAGGCCTCGCTCACCGGGCACCTGGTGCTGTCCACCCTGCACACCAACGACGCGCCCTCGGCGATCACCCGCCTGCTCGACCTCGGCGTGCCGCACTACCTGCTCGCCTCCACCCTCAATGGCATCCTGGCCCAGCGCCTGGTGCGCACCCTGTGCCCGCTGTGCAAGGTGCCGCGACCGCTCAGCGCGGCCCAATGGGCGGTGCTGGCTGATGCCGATGAAGCATTACCTGAGTCGCCCACGCCATATGCACCGGCCGGTTGCCTGGATTGCCGGCGCACCGGTTACAGGGGCCGGGTAGGCCTGTATGAGTTGCTGCCATTGGGCTCGCGGCTGCGCAGCCTGATCCGCGCGGACATGGATCTGGCCGGTTTCAGCCGTGCCGCGCGTGCTGAAGGACTGCGTACCCTGCGGCGCGCGGGACTTGAAAAGGTAGCCGCAGGGCTGACTACAATCGAGGAAGTTCTGTCAGTGCTGCCGCCCCCGGATGAATTCCACCCCGTTCCTGATTCTTGAAACCGGCCAACCCGTCGCCTCGCTGCGACGCTACGGGCGCTTCCCGCACTGGATCCGGGTGGCCGCCGGGCTGGATGCCGACGAAACGGTGGTGGTCGATGTCGAACACGGCGGCCACCTGCCCGACCCACGCAACTTCGCCGGGGTGATCGTCACCGGCTCGGCGGCCTACGTCACCGACCACGCCGACTGGAGCGAGCGCAGCGCGCGCTGGCTGCGCGAGGCCGCCCACGACGGTCGCCCGGTGTTCGGCATCTGCTACGGCCACCAGCTGCTCGCGCATGCGCTGGGCGGCGAAGTGGCCTACAACCCGGCCGGCCGCGAGTCGGGCACCATCGAGTTGTCGCTGGATCCGTCGGCCAGCAGCGATCCGCTGTTTGCTGGCCTGCCCGAGCGCTTCCCGGCCCATGCCACCCACCTGCAGACGGTGCTGCGCGCGCCCGAGGGTGCGGCCATCCTGGCGCGGTCGGCCCAGGACAACTGCCATGCCTTCCGCTGGGGCCGGCAGGCGTGGGGCGTGCAGTTCCATCCCGAGTTCGCCACCCACCACATGCGCGGCTACGTGCGCGCCCGCGCCGAGTGCATCCGCAGCCATGGCGGCTGCGCGCGCAGCGTCGCCCGCGGGGTCAGCGCCGCGCCGCTGGCGCGCCAGCTGCTGCGCCGTTTCGTACGCCAGGCGCGCAACGCCTGAGCCAGCGGCCCGCCGCTGCGACGGAGCGTCCCGCCCCTGCGTTGCGGCCTTCAGGTGACGGGCGCGGAAAACAGGGATAATCGATCCGATTCGGGGCAAGCATGCCCCTTCCCCCTGTTCCGGAATGGTATGAGCGATATTCGCAAGCTGCCCGCCTCGGCTGGCGCCCAATGGTTGCTGGATGCGTTTTCCCTGTACGCCCGCGCGCCGATGCAGTTGGCCGTGCTGGGCGTGGTCGGCATGCTGGTCAGCTCGCTGATCCTGGTGCTGGCGCAGATGCTGCCGGGTTGGTTGGGGCTGCTGGTGCAGCTGCTGTCGCTGGCGGTGGGCCCGTTGATCTTCGGCGGCATGCTGTGGGCGGTCAGCGAGATCGACCAGGGGCGGCGCGGCTTGCCGACCCACCTGCTGCAACCCATCCGCGACCACCGCGTGAGCCACCTGCTGGTGCCGCTGGCGATCCAGCTGATTGCGGTCATCGCGCTGGGTACGCTGCTGTTTGCGCTGATCGGCAGTGAGGGCTTCAGCTCCTTCAGCGGATTGCTGCACAAGGCGCAGGAGCTGCAGCAGTCCGGCCGTCAGCTTGGCAATGACGAAGCGCTGGCGCTGATGGCCGATGTGCCGGTCAAGCGGATCATGCTGTGGGTCCTGATCGCCTTCGCCACGTTCGTCGCGTTGAGCATGGCCATGTTCGCCCAGCCGGCGCTGGTGATGTTCGATCGCCAGAGCGGCATGCATGCGCTGCGCATGAGCCTGCAGGGCTGCATCGAGAACTTCAGCGCGATGGCGGTGTTCATGGTGCTGGGCCTGATTGCCGCGGTGTGCCTGTACATCCTGATGCTGATCCTGATGCAGGTCGCCATGCTGCTCGGCGGCATGGGCGCGGCGGCATTCGTCATGCAGCTGACCATGACCACGGTGATCATGCCGCTGTACGTCGGCGCGGTGTATGCCGCGTGGAAGCAGATGTTCGCGCACCGCACCCGCAAGGGCGGGCCGCCGGTGGTGCCCCAGCCGGACAACGTGTTCGTCGCCTGACTACATCCGCGTAAAGCCGACCGTTGGTCGGCTGCCTTCACCGGCACCGATCAACCGGTGGACTTCACCACCGACGATGGCACCAGCCATCGCGCCGCGTGTATCCCCAGCTCGTAGAGCAGGCACATCGGAATGGCCAGCAGCAGCTGCGAGACCACGTCCGGCGGGGTCAACACCGCGGCCACGATGAAGATGCCGACCACCGCATAACCCCGGCTTTCCTTGAACTGCTGCGGCGTCACCCAGCCCATCAGCACCAGGATCACCATCGCCACCGGCAACTCGAAACTGGTGCCGAACGCGAAGAAGATCGCCAGCACGAAGTCCAGGTAGGCATTCGCATCCGGAGTGATCGCAATCACCTCCGGCCGGAACGTGGTCAGGAAGTGGAACACCGCCGGCAACACCAGGAAGTAGGCGAACGCGCAGCCCAGGTAGAACAGCAGCACCGAAGACGCCAGCAGCGGCACCGCCAGGCGCTTTTCGCGCGCGTACAGGCCCGGTGCCACGAATGCCCACAACTGGTACAGCAACCACGGCACCGCCACGAACAGCGCCACGAAGAACGTGAGCTTCAACGGCGCGAAAAAGGCGCCTGCCGGATTGGTCGCAATCATGGTCTGCCCGTTGGGCAGCTGCGAGATCAGTGGCTCGGCCAGCCAGGTATAGATCGTGCGCGAGAACGGCAGCAACAGCAGCAGCACCGCCAGCAGGCCGATGATGGCGCGCACCAGGCGGGCGCGCAGTTCGATCAGGTGTTCCACCAGGGAGCTTTCGGGATAGTCCTTCTCGCTCATCGCGCCTCCTCCCCGTGTGGCGGAACGGGCGCATCGTCCACGCGGTCGTTCACCGGCAACCGCGCATCGGCCGGTGTCACATCCGCCTGCGCCGTACGCGGCGCGCTGCCATCGATGCCCGGCGGTGCCATCGCATCGCGCGGCGCGGCGCTGGCCGCCTCCTCGGTATCAGCGGCCACCACATGCTGGGCCACGCTGGCCGGCGAACCGGGCACGGGGCCGGTCATCAACGGTGCTTCGCTGGCGCCGGCGGCCACCTCATCGCCCTGCCGTGCCACGTCCTGGCGCATCTGCTCTGCCTCGCGACGTACGGCTTCGCCACTGGCGCGCAGCTGCGCTTCGGTGTCCTGCACCGATGCCTGCACATCGCGGAACTGGCGCTTGATCTCGTCGGCGTGCAGCTCGCGCTCGAGCTCCTGCTTCACCGAATCCCACTGGTTGCGCGCGCGGCGCACCCACAGACCGGCGAAGCGCGCCGCCTTGGGCAGGCGCTCGGGGCCAAGAACCACCAGGGCCACTACTGCGATCAGCAGCAGCTCACTGAAACCGATATCGAACACGCCGTGCGTTCCCGATCAACGCGGATCGCGGTCGTGCTCGGTCTTCGACGCTGTCGTCGAGTCCTGCGGACGCGAACCGTCGCCGAGCTGTGCGTTCGGCTTGTCCTCGTCGTGCATGCCCTTCTTGAATTCCTTGACGGCGCTGCCAAGGTCCTTGGCGCCGCTGGTCAACTTCTTGGTGCCGAACACCAGCAGAACGATGACCAGCACGACCAACCAATGCCAGATGCTGAAACTGCCCATGAGCTGCTCGCGTTACGTAGTGATCAGACGGTTGAGCATAGCGCACCGGCTGTAAGCCGGCGCGCGTGTCGAAAGTCAGTTGCCGTCCAGCGATTCAGTTCGCACTTCACCTTCGCCCACCGGCTGGAAGCCCTGCTGCGGCGCCGGCTGGGCCGGTACGGCCTGCAGCGGCGCGGTGGTCGCGCCTGCGGCCGGTGCCTGTTCAGTCACCGGGGCAACGGCCGGCGCGGCCTGGCGGGCTGCCGGGGCCGGGGCGCTGCCGGCGGTGCCGCGCTTTTCGCGGGCGCTATAGGTGGCTTCTTCCAGGCGATCGCGGAAGGCCACCACGTCGATCGACGGCGGTTCACCCACGCGCCCCTCGAACACCATGCGCGGGGTCGTGTTGCTGCCGTAGGCATCCAGGTTGGCGGCATCGTCGATCTGCAAAATCGCACCGTCCAGTGCGACACCGGCAAACAGGCCGCGCGCGCGCGACCACGACCAGATCTCGGCCTTCAGCTGGCCATCGGTGGCCGCCGCCGCATTGCGACCCACCGGGCCGGCCGCCACACCGGCATCAGCGCCCAGGGTGAATTTGCCATTGACCAGATTGTCCAGGCTGCGGTCATTGCGGAACACCAGCACCACGTCGGAGGACTGCACACCGGCCTGGAAGCCGATGCTGCCGCCGGTGAGCTTGACGAACACCGGGTTGGACCAGCTGCCGTCGGCATTCTTCACCGACATCAGGCCATGGCCCCGACGCCCACCAATCACCAGTCCGGCCTTGATCGTGTCGGGAATGACCACGATCGCGCGGCCTTCATCCAGCAATTTATCGGGAATGCCCTGCTCGGGCATCTGCTGGATTTCATTCAGCACGCGCACCGCGTTGCGGGCGCGCTGGTCTTCCTGTGGCCCGGCCACCGCCTGGGTGGACAGCAACAGGCTGGCGGAGATCAGCAGTACAAGGCTCAGGCGGCGCATGGCGGGCTCCAGAAGTCGATTCAGACGAAGATAAAGCAACTTGTTGAAATTAGTGGGCTTGCGATGAATCCGCAATGAGTGAAGCCCTCTATCGATATACCCAGCATATGCCGCTTATCAGCTGATTCCATCCCGCCAATCGCGCAGACCTGCGAGAATGGCTCCCATGCTCGACGCACCCGACACCGCCGTGCTGGCGGTCAATCTAGGCACGCCCGAGACGCCAACCGCCCCGGCGGTGCGTCGCTATTTGGCTGAATTCCTCACCGATCCGCGCGTGGTCGCGATCCCGGCCGTGCTGTGGAAGCCCTTGCTGTACGGGCTGATCCTGCCATTGCGCAGTGGCCGCTCGGCCGCCAAGTACGCCCAGGTGTGGCTGCCGGAGGGCTCGCCGTTGATGGTGCATACCCGCCGCCTTGCCGAGGCCATGCAGGCCCTGATGCCCAACCTGCGGGTCCGCCATGCAATGCGTTACGGGGCCCCGGCGCTGACCGCCGAGCTGGACCGGCTGGCCGCTGAAGGCCTGCGCCGGATCGTGGTGCTGCCGCTGTATCCGCAGTACTCGACCACCACCACCGCCTCGATCGAAGACCAGGTGCGCCACTGGCAACCCCGCCATCCCACCGTCACCGTCACCCTGGTGCGCGACTACGCGGTCGACCCGGACTGGGTATCGGCGGTGGCCGGCTCGGTCCGCCAGTGGTGGAAGGCCCACGGGCGCGGCGAGAAACTGGTGTTTTCCTTCCACGGCATTCCGCAGCGGCTGGCCGATGCCGGCGATCCGTATCCGCAGCGCTGCCACGCCAGTGCCCGCGCGATCGCCGAGGCACTGGGCCTGGCCGACGACGCCTGGCAGCTGACCTACCAGTCGCGCTTCGGCCGCGAGAAGTGGCTGCAGCCTTATGCCGAGCCGACCCTGTGGGCGATGGCCGAGGCCGGCGTCCGCACGATCGACGTGATCTGCCCGGGCTTTGCCACCGACTGCCTGGAAACGCTGGAGGAAGTAGCCATCGGCTTCACCGAAACCGTCGCCGCGCGCGGCGCGACGATGCGCTACATCCCCTGCCTCAACGATGCTCCCGACCATGCGCTGGCATTGTCGCGGTTGAGCATCGCCGCACTGGCATGAGCCTGCAGCCGTTCTCGCTGACGGTGGCCGGCAGCCACGTGGCCGGCCTGCGTTCTGCACCGCATGCCGGCAGGCGGGTTCTGGCACTGCATGGCTGGCTCGACAACGCGGCCAGCTTCCTGCCGCTGGCCACGCAGCTGCCCGCACTGGACCTGGTCGCCATCGACCTGCCCGGCCATGGCCACAGCGCCCATCTGCCGCCCGGCACCCAGTACAACACCCCCGGCGCGATCTGCCACGTGCTCGATGTTGCCGATGCGTTGGGCTGGGATCGCTTCAGCCTGCTCGGCCACTCGATGGGCGCGGGCATCGCCAGCCTGACCGCCGCGGCCGCACCGGAACGCATTGAACGTCTGGTCGCGATCGAAGCGCTTGGCGGCCTGCGTGGCCCCGAAACTGAAACCGCCCAGCGACTGCGCGAACACGTCCGCGCCGCGCGTGCACTGCCGGGCCGCAACCTGCGCGTGTTCGCCGACCTGTCCGCGCCGATCCGCGCGCGGATGATGGCCAACCAGCTCAGCGAACCCTGCGCGCGGCTGCTGGTCGAACGCGGCGTCAAGCCGGTGGAGGGCGGCTACAGCTGGTGCAGCGACCCGCGCCTGATGCTGCCCACCGCGATGCGCCTGAGCGAAGCACAGATCGACGACCTGCTGGCCGCCATCGAATGCCCTACCCAGGTCATCTATGCCACGCCCGCGCAGTCCTACTATCCCGAGCCCCTGCGCAGCCAGCGCATCGGCCTGCTGCGCGATGGTCGTCTGGCGGTGTTCCCGGGGACGCACCACCTGCATATGGAGCATCCGCAGGTGGTGGGTGAGGTGATCGGGAATTTCTTCGCCCGATAGCGCGTTTCCCCGCGTCCTGCGACATCCGGACGCACTCAATTTCTGCAGCCGCTGACCGATACCGATAGGGCAGGCCGAACTGTCCGGCCCATGTCGTCGCTTGCTCCGCCGTTGCGAAGCCGCGCATCACCCGAGGCCTCGAGGGAACGTCGTCGCAATGCCGCTTTGGCCGTGCCATCGCCCACCGGATCGGGCCATGCCGGCGGTGCGCCACCCGGCCATCGCGGCCGGCGCGCGCCGCTCTCCCCTTCGTCCGTCCTACTTGCCTACCACGCAGCGCCCACCGCATTGACGGTGACTGGCGCCCCTTTGCCTGTCCTTGACCCTGGAGTTTCCATGTCTGCCCTTCCCCTCATTCCGTCGCGTCCGCCTGACGCCGCATCCAGCGCGTTTCTTTCAGCGTCAACCGCCCATCGCATCGGCCTGCTGTCGGCCCTGCTTCTGCTGGCGGTCGCCGTGGTCGTTGTGGTGGACGCTGCTGCCGATGGCGCTGGCCTCGACGCTGCTGGCCGTCCTGGGCGTACGCATGCACCGTGCTGGACTCGCCTCGCGCCAGCAGTGCGCACGCGCCGCCACCGTCGCCGCCGACCTCGCCCGGCAGCATGCGCACGACGCGGCCGGCCATCGCGAGAACGCACAGATCCGCCGGGCGCTGGATGTATCGCGGACGGCCATGATGATCGCCGACAACGACCACGTGATCCGCTACGTCAACCACGCGGTGGTGTCGCTGCTGCGCAACCAGCAGGCCAGCCTGCGCGACGCATTTCCGGATTTCGATGCCGGGCAGCTGGTCGGCAGCAGCATCCACCGCTTCCATGTCGCCCCGGACCGCATCCGCGCCATCCTCAACACCCTGCAGCAGGTCCATCACGGCCGCGTGCGGATCGGCCCGGTGCACTTCGCCCAGGTGGTGACCCCGGTGTTCGATGAGGAGGGCCAACGCCTTGGCTTCGCGGTCGAATGGCATGACCGCACCGAGGAGCTGCAGCTCGAAACGGCCGTCGCCGGGATCGTGGCGGCGGCCACCCGGGGCGACCTCGATCATCGATTGCCCACCGGCACTGCCGGCGCGAGCTTCATGGACGGACTCACCGGCGGCATCAACCAGTTGCTGGACAGCGTCGGCGGCACCGTCGGCGAAGTGCGCCGCGTGTTGTCCGCGTTGGCCGAGGGCGACCTGGATCAGCGTATGCAGGGGGCGTTCGACGGCTCATTCGCCGCCATGCAGCGCGACGCCAACGCCACCGCCGAACAGCTCACCGCGATGGCCGGGCGCATCAAGCAGTGCAGTGCATCGATCTCGCAGGCAGCCGGGGAAATCGCCAGCGGCAACAGCGATCTTTCCGGGCGCACCGAACGCCAGGCCGCCCACCTGGAGGAAACCGCCGCCACCCTGGAGGAACTGACCTCCACCGTGCGACAGAACGCCGGACATGCGCGCCAGGCCAGTGCGCTGGCCCAGGGTGCGCACGGCATGGCCAGCCGCGGCAGCGACGTGGTCGGTCGCGTAGTGGAGACCATGACCTCCATCCAGCAGGCATCCACCCGGATCGGCGACATTACCCGGGTCATCGACGGCATCGCCTTCCAGACCAACATCCTGGCCCTGAACGCTGCGGTCGAGGCAGCCCGCGCCGGCGAGCAGGGCCGTGGCTTTGCGGTGGTGGCCAGCGAGGTACGCACGCTTGCGCAGCGCTCGGCCGACGCCGCCAAGGAAATCAAGGGGCTGATCGAAGACTCGGTGCAGCAGGTTGCCGAGGGCATGCATCGGGTCCAGGACGCGGGCAGGACCATGAGCGACGTGGTCAGCAGCGTCGCCGGCGTCAACGCGATCATGGCGGAGATCTCCTCCGCCTCGCAGGAGCAGGCGGCCGGCATCGACCAGGTCAACCAGACCGTTGCACAGATGGACGAGGCTACCCAGCAGAATGCGGCCTTGGTGGAAGAAGCCAGTGCTGCCGCCAGCATGCTGGAGGAGCAGGCAGCCGAGCTGAGCGAAGCGGTCGCGGTATTCCGGCATGGGCAAGCGGTAGCGGTGGCCACCCCGGCTCGACGCGCCGCCATCGCAGCGGCCTGAGCCAGCCTGTCGCCGGCAGGTGCCGACCGTTGGTCGGCACGGCCACATCCGTGTACGGAAATACCCGGCGCGATGCGCCGTCGCCCGACCAACGGTTGGGCGCTACCGGGTGTGGACCCGACGGACCCCGGTAGGTGCCGACCGTTGGTCGGCACTGCCACATCCGTGTGCGGGAATACCCGGCGCGATGCGCCGTCGCCCGACCAACGGTCGGGCGCCACCGGGTGTGGACCCGACGGACCCCGGTAGGTGCCGACCGTTGGTCGGCACGGCCCCATCCGGGTGCGGGGAAACCCGTTGCCATGCGTCGCTGCGCGACCAACGGCCGGGCGCACCCGGGTGTGGGCCCGACGGACCCTGGTAGGTGCCGACCGTTGGTCGGCACAGCTCCATCCGTGTGCGGGGAAACCCGGTGCCATGCGCCGTCGCCCGACCAGCGGTCGGACGCTACCAGGTGTGGACCCGACGGACCCCGGTAGGTGCCGACCGTTGGTCGGCACGGCCACATCCGTGTGCGGGAATACCCGGCGCGATGCGCCGTCGCCCGACCAACGGTCGGGCGCCACCGGGTGTGGACCCGACGGACCCCGGTAGGTGCCGACCGTTGGTCGGCACGGCCCCATCCGGGTGCGGGGAAACCCGTTGCCATGCGTCGCTGCGCGACCAACGGCCGGGCGCCATCGTGATCCTGGGCGAAATCATGCCGCTGGACGAACGCACAAAAAAACCCCGTTGCGTGAGCAACGGGGTTTTCGGGGTATAAACCCTGGCGATGACCTACTCTCGCATGGCTTGAGCCACACTACCATCGGCGCAGCTGCGTTTCACTTCCGAGTTCGGGATGGGATCGGGTGGTTCCACAGCGCTAATTTCACCAGGGAGGCTTTTGGAGTGTCGCCGTGGGAGCCGTGTCTTTGCAGGGAGCAGGCATGTTGGTGCCTGCTTTACAAAGAGACGCGCCTACAGCGCCTGCCTCTCGTTTGGTCTTGTGACGTAGCGTGCACTTGGGATCTATCGACATGTCATGTCGGCCAAGGCAACTTGAGGTTATATGGTCAAGCCTCACGGATCATTAGTATCAGTTAGCTCAATACATTGCTGTACTTACACACCTGACCTATCAACCACATAGTCTATATGGTTCCTTCAGGGGGCTTGTGCCCCGGGAGATCTCATCTTGAGGCGCGCTTCCCGCTTAGATGCTTTCAGCGGTTATCGCTTCCGAACATAGCTACCCGGCAATGCCACTGGCGTGACAACCGGAACACCAGAGGTTCGTCCACTCCGGTCCTCTCGTACTAGGAGCAGCCCCTCTCAAATCTCCAACGCCCATGGCAGATAGGGACCGAACTGTCTCACGACGTTCTGAACCCAGCTCGCGTACCACTTTAAATGGCGAACAGCCATACCCTTGGGACCGACTACAGCCCCAGGATGTGATGAGCCGACATCGAGGTGCCAAACACCGCCGTCGATATGAACTCTTGGGCGGTATCAGCCTGTTATCCCCGGAGTACCTTTTATCCGTTGAGCGATGGCCCTTCCATACAGAACCACCGGATCACTAAGTCCTAGTTTCCTACCTGCTTGATCCGTCGATCTTGCAGTCAAGCACGCTTATGCCTTTGCACACAGTGCGCGATGTCCGACCGCGCTGAGCGTACCTTCGAGCTCCTCCGTTACTCTTTAGGAGGAGACCGCCCCAGTCAAACTACCCACCATACACGGTCCCCGATCCAGATAATGGACCCAGGTTAGAACGTCAAGCACGACAGGGTGGTATTTCAAGGATGGCTCCACTGCAGCTAGCGCCACAGTTTCATAGCCTCCCACCTATCCTACACAGACGAACTCAACGTTCAGTGTAAAGCTATAGTAAAGGTTCACGGGGTCTTTCCGTCTTGCCACGGGAACGCTGCATCTTCACAGCGATTTCAATTTCACTGAGTCTCGGGTGGAGACAGCGCCGCTGTCGTTACGCCATTCGTGCAGGTCGGAACTTACCCGACAAGGAATTTCGCTACCTTAGGACCGTTATAGTTACGGCCGCCGTTTACTGGGGCTTCGATCAAGAGCTTCGCCTTGCGGCTGACCCCATCAATTAACCTTCCAGCACCGGGCAGGCGTCACACCCTATACGTCCACTTTCGTGTTTGCAGAGTGCTGTGTTTTTGATAAACAGTCGCAGCGGCCTGGTTTCTGCGGCCCTCTTCAGCTATAGCTCGCATGAGCCACCAAAAAGGGCGCACCTTCTCCCGAAGTTACGGTGCCATGTTGCCTAGTTCCTTCACCCGAGTTCTCTCAAGCGCCTGAGAATTCTCATCCTACCCACCTGTGTCGGTTTACGGTACGGTCTGCGTAAGCTGAAGCTTAGGAGCTTTTCCTGGAAGCGTGGTATCAGCGACTTCGCCTTAAAGGCTCGTCTCGGTGCTCGGTCTTAAAGGATCCCGGATTTGCCAAAGATCCAAACCTACCGCCTTTCCCCGGGACAACCAACGCCCGGTACGCCTAACCTTCTCCGTCCCTCCATCGCACTTACGCGAGGTGCAGGAATATTAACCTGCTTCCCATCGACTACGACTTTCGTCCTCGCCTTAGGGGCCGACTCACCCTGCGCCGATTAACGTTGCGCAAGGAAACCTTGGGCTTTCGGCGTGCGGGTTTTTCACCCGCATTATCGTTACTCATGTCAGCATTCGCACTTCCGATACCTCCAGCAGACTTCTCAATCCACCTTCAACGGCTTACGGAACGCTCCTCTACCGCGTACATATAAATATGCACACCCCAAGCTTCGGTTCACTGCTTAGCCCCGTTAAATCTTCCCCGCAGACCGACTCGACCAGTGAGCTATTACGCTTTCTTTAAAGGGTGGCTGCTTCTAAGCCAACCTCCTGGCTGTCTGTGCCTTTCCACATGGTTTTCCACTTAGCAGTGAATTTGGGACCTTAGCTGTGGGTCTGGGTTGTTTCCCTTTTCACGACGGACGTTAGCACCCGCCGTGTGTCTCCCATACAGTCCGTCTTGGTATTCGGAGTTTGCAATGGTTTGGTAAGTCGCGATGACCCCCTAGCCATAACAGTGCTCTACCCCCAAGAGGATACATATGAGGCGCTACCTAAATAGCTTTCGAGGAGAACCAGCTATCTCCGGGTTCGATTAGCTTTTCACTCCTAATCACAGCTCATCCCCGTCTTTTGCAACAGACGTGGGTTCGGGCCTCCAGTACCTGTTACGGCACCTTCACCCTGGCCATGACTAGATCACCCGGTTTCGGGTCTACTGCCCGCGACTATGCGCCCTTATCAGACTCGGTTTCCCTTCGCCTCCCCTATACGGTTAAGCTTGCCACGAACAGTAAGTCGCTGACCCATTATACAAAAGGTACGCAGTCACCCCTTGCGAGGCTCCTACTGCTTGTACGCACACGGTTTCAGGATCTATTTCACTCCCCTCTCCGGGGTTCTTTTCGCCTTTCCCTCACGGTACTGGTTCACTATCGGTCGGTCAGTAGTATTTAGCCTTGGAGGATGGTCCCCCCATGTTCAGACAGGGTTTCACGTGCCCCGCCCTACTCGTCTTCACTGGAGTGGCCCTTTTAAATACAGGGCTATCACCTTCTATGGCCAGCCGTTCCAGGCTGTTTTTCTAGAACCATTCCAGCTTAAGGGCTAGTCCCCGTTCGCTCGTCGCTACTCAGGGAATCTCGGTTGATTTCTTTTCCTCTGGTTACTTAGATATTTCAGTTCACCAGGTTCGCTTCCAGCAGCTATGTATTCACTGCAGGATACCCGCAAGCGGGTGGGTTTCCCCATTCGGACATTACCGGATCAAAGCTTGTTGCCAGCTCCCCGATACTTTTCGCAGGCTGCCACGTCCTTCATCGCCTCTGACCGCCAAGGCATCCACCGTGTGCGCTTATTCGCTTGACCATATAACCGCAAGTTGCCTTGGGTTACATATATGACCTGGGGGTACAAAGCCCAGGTACGAAATATAACGACTCAATTAATAAGAAGACATTTAAGTCTTCCGCCTTAGCCTCACGACACGTCAAGATAGAATCTCAAAACGCTCGCTACGTCACAAGTTTTAAAAGAACACGTACCGGCCACAATGCCGATGCGTAATAAATTCTTTGTATGCGCTAATCATTCAGAGTGGTGGGTCTGGGTAGACTCGAACTACCGACCTCACCCTTATCAGGGGTGCGCTCTAACCACCTGAGCTACAGACCCAATGTCCGTTCAGCTCAGTGCCAACGC